>NZ_RSDW01000001.1:0-4800000 GCF_003945235.1 Edaphobacter aggregans | reverse complement strand
GGAAATCAAGACTCAGGGGCAGTACCAGCCGAATGTCGCCCAGACAAACACGACCGCCCTGTGCGGTAAAGGAAAATTCTCCCCGGCCGTCGAGGCGCAGGTCTGCCAGAAGTAGTGATACGAGGAGAAGAACAGTGAAGTATTCATTAGTCGTAGCTCTACTCGGCGTATCCGCGATGACGGGTTGCACAAAGGAACAGAAGCCAAAAGAGGTGGTGGTCAGTCAAGCTACCTACGTTATGGATTCATGGAAACCGATGCTCGCGCCTAGACCTATACTTAAGTCTAATAACTGGAATGTGATCGTTCATCTGGAGGTGGTCAGGAGGCCAACACCGATAGAGGCCACATGGTGGCACGACGGCAGTCTCTATGACCTTCATGGATGGATGAAATCCAACTTCAACGGCAAGCACACGGACGCGCAGATCACTTCAGGCGAGGTGAACAACGAAGGTATCCCGCAGGCCGTAACATGGCAGAGTACCGTCATGGGAGAGCCGAACTATAGCTGGAAGTTTAGCTTTCACGAGGGCGGCAGAATGGTCGTATGGGTCACTAGCCTGAAGCAGTCCTTCTACTTTCACCGGCAATAGGAGGCATGGGTTCCTTGATTTTGCTCGCATTACTGGGCTGCTTTTCGACGACATCCAGTGCGTTCTTGCGCATCTCATCTAGCTCTGCCTGCTTACCATTCGCTGCGTTCTGTCGCGCTTGCGCTTTGATGGCGATCGAGACCACAGGATCGAATTCCAACCCACACGTTGTCTCTGCCCAATGTCTGTAGTTCCGCGCATATCTTTTCCTCGTCAAATGCTTGTCTCGCTTGAAACCGGGGTTGGGTAGGCCGTTCAACCAACCGTCATGCCGCCATCCACGGTGATCGCCTGTCCTACGACGTAGCTGGCGGCGGGACTGCAGAGCCAAAGGACCGCTGAAGCGATCTCCTCCGGCCGTCCTGCACGGCCGATGGGAACCTGATCCGCGATGTCGCTGTATGCCTGCTCATTTCCGCTGACCACGTCGCGAGCGATTTGCGTGTCAATGAGTCCGGGGTTCACCGCGTTCACATAAATCCCCTTCTTGATGTACTCAAGAGCAGCTGTACGCGTTAGACCGACTACGCCGTGCTTTGAGGCGATGTAAGCGCCGATGCCGGGATTCCCGGTGAGTGCACCGACGGAAGCGTTGTTGACGATCGCTCCGCTGCCTTGTCGCTCCATCTGGCGCAGTTCGTATTTCATGCAACTCCAGACGCCCCGCAGGTTGATGCCCGTTACGCGATCCCACTCTTCGCGGGTGCTATCAGCGGTTGGCACAATACGTGCCATCACGCCTGCGTTGTTGAAAGCGGCATCGAGGCGGCCGAATTCGGCGACCAGGCGCTGCACCATCTGCTCGACCTGTACATCGTCACTTACGTCGCAGCGCAACGCGATCACTATGTGCCCCAGGGACGTCAACTTACTGGCTTCCGTGGTGACTGCTTCTTCCCTGAAGTCCGCCATGACGACGGCGGCGCCGGCCTCAGCAAAGGCCGTCGCGGTCGCAAGTCCCATGCCCGACGCGGCTCCCGTCACCAGGGTGATCTTGCCGCGAAAGTCGAATGGATTGTTCATCAGTTTTCCTCCTCCCGTCTGCGGTGAGCACTAGCTCACATCGTGTAGCCGGGTTTCTTGTAGAGCTTGTCCTCGTTGCCTACGATATCTGTCCGGCACACCTTCGAGGCCCAGTCTTTCGCTTCGACTTCTTCGAATGCCACCGACACCGACTCGTCTCCGTAGTTCAAAATGTGCATTACGCTCTGCGTGATCTCTTCCGCGAGCTGAGTCTTCTGTTTCTCAGTTTTTCCGGGCCACAGCTTCACAATTACGTGGGGCATGTTGGCTCCTCTCTGCACGCGCCTGTATGGCAGCGGACTATTTCAGGATGAACCTCTTTCGGACGTTTGATAAGCCGGTTTAATGTGCATGCGCTTGTGAGTACAATTCACTAATGCTGGCCTAGCGATCTCAGATCTCTCGCCACGTTCCTTGTCATTGCCGAAGAACGTAGCTTTACGCGAGCTGCGAAGCGCCAAGGCGTTTCGCCTTCAGCCGTGAGTCACGCCATGCGGGCGCTTGAAGAAGAAGTGGGCGTCCGTTTGCTTGCGCGTACCACCAGGAGTGTTGCGCTGACCGAAGCCGGAGAGCGACTTCTCGCTCGCCTGAAACCCGCACTCACCGAAGTCGAGGAAACGCTCGACCAGATATCCGGCCAGACGCACAGAGCAGCGGGACGTTTGCGTTTACTACTCCCGCGTCTCGCAGTGTCATCTGTCCTCGCGCCAAAGTTGGGCAGGTTGCACAAGGAATATCCAGAGATCGTACTCGACGTAACAACGGATGACAGCCGGCGGGACATCGTCGCGGACGGCTTCGATGCTGGCATTCATTTCGGTGAGTACATCGAGAAGGACATGATTGCAGTCCGCGTGTCGCCGGACCATCGGCCAGCCATCGTCGGTTCGCCCAACTGTCACGCTGCACTCAAATCCCGGAATATCGGCCTTTTGTAATCAATCGTTTTCCGATAATTCACTGCAGTTTTACGGCATTGAAATCCCGGAATGTTGCACTCAAATCCCGGACGAAGTTCGGGCGAAAGTTTGTCCGGGATTTGAATGCAAAAGTGGCGCAACTTGGAAGCCGCGGGGGAAGCGGACTGGCTCGTGGCTTTGAAGCGCGAGTCGGTGATCGGCCCGTTGGCCGCTCAATCAAGGCCCGGCGCCCAACGTGTCGGAGAGGCCGCACGGGAACTCGGCCTAGGACGGAGCGTCGTTTACGACTTGCTCAGGCGCTACCGCCAACGGTCCCAAACCTCGTCTTTACTTCCAGGCAAGCGGGGCCACGAATCCAAAGTACCGCTTCTTGGCGCGGACCGCGAGCAATTGCTGAGCGCGTGCATCCATGAGTTTTATTTGAAGCCGGAACGGCCGCGGCTGTCGGCACTTATGCTCGAGGTTCGTCGCCGCTTCGCCGAACAACGAATGCCACCTCCGAACTATCGCACCGTAGTATGCCGGGTTGAGGCGCTAGACCTTCGGTTGGCGACCGCAAAGCGCGAGGGTGGCAAGAAGGCCCGAGAACTGCTAGGGCCCGTTGCGATCTCAACCTTGCAGCCCGAACACCCGATGGAACTTTTGCAGATCGACCATACACCGGTGGACATCATCGTGGTCGACCAACACAAGCGGCTCCCGATCGGGCGTCCGTGGCTTACGCTTGCGATCGATGTGCGGACACGAATGGTTGCGGGCTTTCACGTTTCTCTCTGGTCGCCTTCGACGATATCTGTTTCTTTAGCGCTGTCCCAAGCTGTTCTCCCGAAGACGTGTTGGTTGGCCGACCGCGAGCTCCAGACACTCGAATGGCCTGTCCATGGCCTCCCGCGAACGATTCACGTCGACAACGCCAAGGAGTTTTATGCCGAAGCGTTGGTTCGGGGGTGCCAGGAGTATGGCATCCGTCTGGAGCACCGTCCGCCTGGGCGGCCGCACTTCGGAGGCCACATCGAGCGGTTGATTGGGACGACGATGGGGGCAGTCCATCTCTTGCCAGGCACGACGTTCTCCAATGTCGTCGAGAAGGGTTCTTATGCGTCGGAGGCTCGGGCAACGTTGACGCTACCAGAGTTCGAGCGGTGGCTGGCGCTTCAGATCGCTGGCGTCTACCATCTCTCAACTCATTCCGCTCTCGGCACGACTCCTCTCGCGGCATGGCAAGCGGAGGTGGAACAAACGAAGTCGTCGTCGCTGCGGGACCCGCTCGACGAAACGGAGTTCTTTCTCAACTTTCTGCCCGCGGTCCCAAGACAGATTCGTAGAGACGGCATTCATTTTTACAACATCCGCTATTGGGACAATGTGCTCAGCCCATGGGCCGGACGGTTGAAGGATCCGCTGTTGGTTAAGTACGACCCACGGAATTTGTCGCGAATCTATGTGCAAGACCCGAACGGACGGCACTGGCCCGTTCCATACGCCGATCTGCGGCAGCCTCCAATCGCGCTTTGGGAGATAGAGTCGGCCAATAAGCAAGCACGAGAAAGCGGGCGACGGATGAACACGGAAGAGGCCATCTTCGCGAACATCCTGGAGCAGCGACAGCTTGTTCGGCAGGCTGGTTCGCTAGCCAAACAGCGCCGCCGGCAAGCGAAATTACCCTCGACAGCAGAACCCTCTCCGGTCTCCTTCGAGCCTCGAAGAAGCGAAGCTCGTCCCACCGAAATCAAACCTTTTCCGGTCGAGATTTGGGAGTAAGAATGACCGTCAGCGAACTGGGGCACCTCCAACCTCCTTGCCGCGAAGCGGCCCTGCTGTCAGATACTGAACGTATTCATTGGCTACGTCAGGAGCGCTGGATTCAATATCCTCGTGCCGAACGTATTCTGGAACGCTTGATGGATTTGGTCGACTACCCTCCACGCGACCGTATGCCGTGCCTCGTCCTCTACGGCTCGACTGGTATGGGCAAGACTCGCATCATCCAGAAGTTCTTGCGCGACAATCGAACTCACTTCGACAAAAAGCTTGGAAGAACCCGACTTCCTGTGGTCTCGATCCAGATGCCTCCCTCACCAAGCGAACGTGATCTCTACGAAGAGATCCTGGCGGCGATGGGCGGGATCTTCACTCACGGCACAAGCGTGACAACCTTACGCCACCGCATTCGCGCACTGGCGCGTCAACTTGAAGTGCGGCTACTGGTGATCGACGAGATCCATTCGGTTCTCGCCGGCACCTATCGCGAACAGCGAATACTGCTCAACTCGATCCGCTTTCTCGCCAACGATCTGCGACTGCCATTGGTCTGTGCGGGAACTCACGAAGCGAAGCAAGCGCTCATGACTGACCAGCAACTTGCCGATCGATTCGAGGCGGCGGAACTGCCAGCCTGGGAGAACGATTCCAGCTTTCAGCAGTTGCTTCTAAGTTTTGAGTCCATACTTCCACTGCGGCTACCATCCGAGTTCCGCGATCCCAAAGTACATCAGCGAATTCTAAGTCTCAGTGAAGGAGTGCTTGTGCGCATCTGTCGGCTAATCGAAACAGCGGCGACAGAAGCGATTCACAGCGGGCAGGAGCACATCAGCCTTAGCCTACTCAAAGACGATCTAGTCACAGGATCTCTAGTCTCGATTGCTGACCGCCGTAACCGGCGCGTCTCCGCACGATGAAAACGGCATCCGCGCCATCTCAACTGCCCTTTGCTCCGAGACCGCTCCCAAACGAGCTATTTTCGTCATGGGTACTCCGCATCGCTCATGCAAACTGCGTATCACCTGAAGAACTCATGATCGGGTTCCAATGTCGCCATTCAGATCTCCCAAGTCTTAGTTCGCTCGACTGGGGCCTCCCGCTCGCGTTCTTGAACGCTATGGCAACATTCTCTAGAACGTCTGTAAGCAGCCTTGGTCGACTTGATCTCCGGAAGCGTTTGCCGCAATCGGAACGTGCGCTTCTCCTGCGTTGGGGCGTCTCCGATCGATCCCAGCGGCTTCGTAGACTGCGGACGGGCTATGCCTTTTGTCCACCCTGCATCTCGCTTCAAGCCTATGTGCACGTCCGTTGGGAGTGGGCCTTCCCCGCCCTGCTGCGATGTCATATCCACAAGAGCCCGCTACGACACGGTTGTCCTACGTGTGGCGAAGACAACCCGCTACCATTCGGCTCGTCTCCCGCCGTCGCGCCAGTCCTCTGCTGGAGCTGCGGAGCAAAACTGACTTTCACCACTTCAAGCTCCCGTCAGCGGCAGATTGCCGGAGCGCAACTCTTCGTCGAACAGATCTATCGTGCAGCTCTGCGCGCCGCCAATCCTGACGCTGCATTGCTGGGAGCAGCCACTGGGACACAGCTTCGTTGCTTCGTAGAAGACCTTCTCCAGCTCCTCGCCTGGTACCCGAGCCACGAGCTGTCCATCCAATCCACAGATCCCCGGAATCTGCATTTCGCTTTCAGAACCGAGATTCTTACAATCATCGGATCACTCATCATGGATGCACTTCCGGGCTCCGTACCAAGAGGAAAACAAAACAGACTTCGAAATGGTTGCGTTCTCTGGCTCCGCGTTCTAGCGCTTCTTTCGCACCGGGAGGCAGGCTTGATCGAGACCTCAAGCCAGCGCTGGCCAGCTGCTTTGCGTCGACGTCTCGCCTCCGCACTCAATCAACACGTGCGCAGTCGTTCACAATCTTCACCGTTCCGGGGCAGGTTCTTTCGTCCGGGATTAGAGTACATAGAGTGTCTTGAATTCCGGGATTTGAGTGCAGAAAATGAGATCAAAATCCGAAATTCCGGGATTTGAGTGCAGTCCGACAGCTCCAGGCTGCTTCGACAACGATTCGTCGCAAATGCGCGTTGCCGGTTTTAGTGATGCCACCGCGTCTGGTTCGCTTGCCACTGGAGTCTTCGCTGGGCACAGCACCGCAATAGCCCATCAGTTGCCGGGCACTGTGAAAACGGGATACCTGGCCCAGCTCGGTCGCAATGGTTACAGCTGAGATATCCGCGATACCGCGCAGTGCCTGCAGATCGTTAATGACTTGCTGCAACGCGGGGGAGGCCAGCTTCACCGCTTCCGTGATGGCTTGCTCCAGACGCGCTACCCGTTCCCGCATGTGCTCGACCTCGTGCAGGTAATCCTGTCGCGTGGATTCCTGGGCGATCTGTGTGAAACGTAGCTGCGCGATCCAGATCAGATAGGGGCGTGTCCATGGTCGAACTCCGGTTGGTGGACGCTGGCCGGAGCGAAGAAGAAACTTGCTCAACCGATGCCGCGCTCGCATCTGATCCTGTTTGGCTGCTTCGCGGGCACGCACGAGATCGCGTAAGGCCTCGGAACCTTCGTCCGGAACCCATACCGCTGTCAGATCTCCAGATCGGTAGCAGCGTGCCAACTTCTCCGCATCTCGCCGATCCGTCTTTACTCGATCACCCGCTTTAACCGGTACCAGAGTAGGCGCTACCACCTCGCACGGTACACCCAGTTCTGTCAGTTGCCAATACACCACGTAGCCCGTCGGTCCTGCCTCATAACAGGCTCTCAACTTCTCTGCTGGACCAAGCTTCCTAACCAGCTTGCGGAGCGACTCGCTACGGTTCGGAATCGTTCCCAGACTCCGTACTTCACCATCCGGTTCGGCTATCGCTACGGCGATGGTCTCGGCATGGACATCCAAACCTATAAATCGTACCTTCTCCTTCATGACCGGCTCCCTTCCGCCTGTGGCTCTGAACTGCGTGCCCTAATAAACACACAGCCTAAACCACGATCAGCGCATCGGCGCCGGTCACTCCATACTGACTGTTATCGCCAATTGAGCCGGACGTATCTTCGCAGCAGGATTACCAGGCGCGCTCCAAGCGCCAGTCGCTCACATCTAGCAAGATCCCGTTGGTGAGCTGCAATGCTTTCATGCCGACAGAGCGCTGTCCCCACAGGTCCAGATTCTGCCCATCCGCCAGCCGGTGAGGCTCGCTCCAGTTACCCGGAGCTTGATTGGAGTGAACACTCAAAACTCGGAAAATGTCATCTCCCAGCGCGTTGCGCACGACCTGCAACACTGCTTGATGGTCTGGTTCGTCGTCCGAGTTTCGCCGGTTCGCGGAAGCACCGGGGGGATTCACAATCGTCCGGGCTTCAACAATCGACTCGACCATTACGGATGCGGATTGAAGAATGGAACTTACCACGATACTCACATACTTCTGATGATGAGCAAGTGTTTCCTCAATCACCTTGGCGCGGCTGCCACCAAGCCGAAAAACACTCCGTACCGTGTCGGGATCGGCCAATTCCCTGGATACGAGCTTCGCGCGATTGCCCAGTTCGGGGGACGGTTTGAGACCGATCACCTTCATAGTCATCCGGCGAACTTCGACAAATGCATGATGAATTTGGAGCAATAAGTTAGCCTTCGCCACAAGCCATGTCATTGCACCGGGCTGCCGAAAATCGACGGAGCGAGAAAGCGCCCCGACGGCGAGAACCACACCGATTAGATCGGCGGATGCCTCATGATCCTGCAAAACGTCAGAAGGGACTTTCAGCTTCACGAGGATTTTCTCCGCTTCAGGGAGGCTGGCGAGGTAATGTCCCAACTCATGGGCAAGGATGATGATGCGGCCCACGGACTGGAACTGAACCTCCCTATTGGAGTGCAATAATACCCCCGCGAACCCTTTTGCGGGAGGGTGCAGTTCAAATTGGCATTCTTCGCCTATAAATTGGCGCCACGGAGTGGTGTCCGGGTTTGAAAAGATTGGGTGGCTTGGGCCATTCAAGGGAAAGAGTCGACGGAGCAGTAAAATTGCAATATCCGCACGGTCTTGTGCCACTAGCTGTTCCGCCATGAATAGGAAAGTAGGGAAGCTCGCGCTCTGCCTGGAGGGGAAGTTGATGGCCTCCGCGGTGGAAACGGCAATGTCTTGCGCTCCCTCGTCGTGGAATACCAGCAACTCCTTGGGCTCCGCCCACGAATCTCTGTAAATGGTCGAAACAACGAAGATATGCGGGAACGGAACGTCGCGCGGCCAGATGCCGGAGCGGATCGCAGACAGCGTCGATTCGACGGAGGCCACAGCTGCTTCAAGAATTTGATTGGGACGTACAGGCGGGTACGTCTTTCGATCGACAAAGGCCACAAACGATTGGCTAATCGGAGGTGTTGTGAGTGAAAGAGATTGGGTAGAAAACCTCATTCATCCTCGTCGGCCTGATTTAGTTTTTCAAGCTTCTTTAGCAATTTGTGGGCATCAGAAACGGACCCGATCTTCTTGCGGACACCTTCCATATAAAACAGCGCCACACCAGTTCCCATCAGATAGCCGATAACAACCGAAAGTGCGTTGAGATCGATCTTAGACAGCTCGAGCATAATGTCGACAATTGTGTTGCCGGTACTTCGACTGGGTGTATTGACTTTATATGCGTCTGGCGACAGCCGCGCATCTTTCAATACCTTCTCCAAGTCGGCTTCCGAAATGCCTTCCAGTTGCAGATCAAAGTTTTGCATAAATGTTACCCTCCGATACACACTGAACATCCGGCCCACTTTCCTGCTCACCCGACCAATTGAACTTGATCTTACAGCAAAGAATTAATTGACCACCGATTTCAATCGAGCGATCGGATCGAAATCCCCTCCCAACGATGTCGATTTTCGACGAGGGGTAAATCGCCACTGCACTTATCGACGGCGTTCTGGCCGTATGACGGCTACACGGAAGTTGGGACTTGAACCAATTTCGCGACTAATCCTCTTGGTACGGGCGCGTTGCTTCCTGTTTGCCGACCACACAGACATTGGAGTCATGAGCCCAAAGATCGCGTTCGCTTCGCGTACATAGAACTATGGAGAAGACGAGGAGATGGACCGGCCGAGCGATACCATCGCTGCTTCGATTCCCTTTGTCATTCTTCTCTGTTGCATTGGGATTGACTCTTCTAGATTCTGACCTGGCTTTTGCTACTCGCGCCATGAGGTAACGCCCGTTGAACAAGACGGCTCCCTTCCGGTTTGCCTTTCTATCTGCGTTCAGCGTGCCACGCTCAAGACACCCCCGCCCTTCGGACGCACGCTCTCCTTCCCAGAATCCGCTGCGCACCTCTGCAAGGTGCGGACTCCTGCCCCAAAGCAAGTTTGGGTCCCCTTCCCCAGATTCCGTCCAGTCGCCGAGGGAGTGGGTCGCGACGGCACACCCTCCGGGCAAGCATGTACCGCAGACAGCGGACACAACCAAAAGAAACGGAGCCAAACACTATGTTTGTTGCTTTCAGAATTATCTGGCGTAATGTTTCAGAATTATTTGGCGTACTGTTACCTTTTCGCTCGCAAAGAGCCAGACAGAACTTTTGATCAATATCCGCGCGCAATCAAATAGTTACCCTGCGCCGAGCATCTTTGATTTCGGTCGAGCCGACGCCTCGACCGTCCACATTGTTCGTCAAATCTTAGAGGCTACGTCAAATACCGCTGAAAAACTACGCCACTTAGCGATCAGAGCTACAGGCTGAGGCGTGTTCTCATAATTATTCTGGCTACTGTTCCAGAGCTATCTTTGCTGTGACATAAGCCAGGCAAGACTCAAGTTATTTTGGGATTTAACGGTTTGGTGTTGAGGTAGCTGGTGATCGATCGGGGATTGGATATAGACCGACATAAGCGTCATTGATTATGGTTGCCGCTTCTGGGCTCTTTTGCGAACCGAGAAAAGGAATTGCGATGCGCGTCATGGTGGATGTGGAGCTGTTGATCAGTTCGCAGATTGTCGCTTCGCTGTGATGTGATCCGATCGAGCCGTTCTCATCGAATCGATTGGAGAGTTGCTCTATTCCGGTATGCGTGAAATCGTTTAGTAGTTTCCACATGTCTCCGTATTGACCGAACAATTTATCGGTGCCGAAGCGGTTATCGAGAACCTCAATCAATTTGCGGAAAGTGGGATACGGTTCGCCGCCAGTTCTGACGATCTCAACTTCTTCCTCCGTTGCCTCGAACTTGACGAACAAACCACGGCATCCCGCTTCCACTAGGGGCCTCATTAAGGCCAAGGCAGAAGCGGTCAACCTATCGTTCGTTAGCAAAGAAAGGATAGCCTCATGATGACAGAGACAAATCGACATAAACCCTGCGAAAAGGGTGCTTCGTGTGTCTGCGTCGTAGTTTCCGGCCAAGGTATCCGAAATTATCTGATGCATCTGTTGAGCGCGTAAAAGGTCGGCCTGTATTGCGTCTGTCATTGAGAACTCCCGACCCATGTTATTTGGAACCTCTCTATTTGCGATCACCCACCAAATAACGGTGCGAATCGCTAGAAACTTCGTTTCGACGACAGGCCTCGCCCATGGGTAGGCAGCTTCTTCCGATAGAGGCTTAGGCACATGACGTTGAGAAGTTCGATTATCGCGGTCAGCGCCCGGCGTACTTCCTCCAACTCGATTACAAGTGCTCCCGGCTTAGGATGCGTCAGCCGGTTTCGCAGTCTGGCAGCCGCCATAAATTCTCCCCAATAACTCGAGGATCTATCAATCGGCGATTTCGAGAATCTCCTACATAGGAACAGTACCCTGTCTTCTAGGCGTTGAACCTTGAGGACTTCCTTAACTTGAAACTCGCCATCGACAAGCTCGACGATATGTTCGCCCAAGAGCCCTCGCTCGTGCGGATTGAGAGACGATGTCGTGAGAAAATCATCGGCCATCGCGTTTACGTGGGCTTCAAAGGAGGCGAAGCCAAGCATGAGAGCGGCGTGGACGAACGCAATCGCACCGTCTGAAGGTCCGTCTTCCTCTGCCTTTTCAAGAAATCGCTTCGCTTCTTCCCATAGGCCGGCTGCGAATTCTGGCAACGCCGCCATTAGACAACCTTCTTCTCGGCGTTCTGCACGTCGAGGTTCGCAAGCTTTGCGTGGTATTTCTTAATCGCCAATTCAATCAGTGGTTTCGTGATCCCTTTGCCACTTTCCGCCTGTAGATAGAACAACTCGACCAGTCGACCACGCTCTTTCGCATCCGTGCGATAGCCGAGCCCTCGATAATTGTCGGGATCGGTCGTGTGCTTGCCTTTCGCAAGTTCGGGCGCATTTAGCGGGTCGCGTCCCGCCTGATCTTTCAATGCGTAGTGTCGGTCAGCTCTAACAATATTGTTTGCCCCTTGGAGGACTCCTGCAACATACGCCCAAGCGGATAGAACAGCATAGTTCATAGCTTTTTCGCGAGAATCGATGGGGACAGATTTCTTGTTCTCAAAGGCTTGTCTCTGCGCTTTGACTAACGCTGCAAATTCTCGACCTGCGACTTCTAGCTTGGCGTCCTTCCATGCTTTACCGGTTGCGCGAAGCTTGTCCCATTCAGCATCGTCGCTTCCGCTCTTCGACAATTTCGGTGACGTGTCAATCTGCTCAAAGGGAGATTTTGCGTCAGCCTCCCCGCGATAATAGTTGAGGATGAATGTTCGAGCAGCGCTTACGGTGATTTGCCCTCCCCGTTGTCGCTTTTCAGAAAAGTCTTTATCGCTGTCCAAAAGCCCGACCTTCTGACACCAATTTCTTAACTGTGGGCCGCGCATCGTCTCTTGCATGCGATCGTACAAATCAGTGGGAACCGCGATTACCGTATTCGAGATAAGCTGCGCATCTAGACGTTGTTCCTGTGTCAGGCCGAAATAAACCTTGATGCCATGTATTTCGTCGATGCCATTCGCTAAAGCCTCGCGAATCGATTCGAAACGATGCTGACCGCCGATGATCTTCAATGGAGTTTCTTCATCGAATTCTTTCGTAAACTCAGTGACTATATTGCTAAAACTGCGACGCTCACGAGCATCCTCTTTCATCGCCTTAAAGGCCGCCGCGTCCGCAACAACCTCTCGGTTTGCCCTATATTCAGCTTGCTCCTCCGGATCTAATGGAACGTCGATAGTTGAATTAGGCACAAGTTTGCTGGCGAAGACATGGCACTCACAATAAAGCGCAAGCGTCTTGGCATCCACAAACAACTGAAGCACGTCGGCACTCTCGCTCGGATTTAAGGTCGAGACGAAGTCGCGGATCAACGTTTCGGGAATCTCTATTCTTGATTGGAGATCACTTGGAATAACTGGTTTGACGATTGGCTTGACCACTATATCTCCCGAATACCAGCATTACGTCGACCGTATACTACGGCAAGCTTTGAAGAAGCAAATGTTGAGAACTCGACACGTGAGGCTAGTCCTCAGTGTAAGGTTTGACTCGTTTTGCGAGTTCACTACGTTCTCGAGCTAGCTCTGCCCTCAACTCCTCTTCAGATGGAAGGACGAGTTTGTATCTGCTGGCGAATATTTGTTCGTTCTCGTGCAGCACTGAATAGCGGACAACCGACGCATCCTTATCGGTACAAAGAATGATCCCCACAGTTGGGTTGTCGTCAGGCGCCCGCTTCAAATCGTCGACCATGCGAACGTACATGTCCATCTGCCCGATATCTTGGTGGGTTAGCTCGCCTGACTTCAGGTCGAAGAGCACGAAGCACTTGAGCAGGTAGTTATAAAAGATCAGGTCTATGTAAAAATCCTTGGATTCGGAACTGATGCGGTACTGTCGAGCCACGAACGCGAAGCCTCTACCCAGCTCTAGTAGAAATGCCTGTAGATTATCGAGCAACGCCCGTTCGAGATCCGCCTCGAGCAGCTTGCCGGCCCCAGGCAGACCGAGGAATTCGAGCATGACCGGGTCGCGCACGAAATCGCGAGGCGTCTGCAGAGGCGCTACATTGCTTTTAGCCTCCGACTCCACGGCCGGACGGTCGTAGCTACTAAGGAGCCGCTCATAGTACAGAGTGTTGATCTGCCGCTCCAAGGCGCGGGTTGTCCATCCCTGGCTGGCAGCTTCGTTCATATACCATTGCCGTGCGGATTCGCTTTCAACCCGGAGGAGGGTGCGGTAATGGGTCCAACTCAATTCATGACGCAATGCGTCACGAATTGGAAAGACCTGATAGAAGAGCCGCATGTAGCGAAGATTCGAGGCGTCAAAACCTCTTCCGAACTCGGCTGCCAGCGACGAGGCTAAAGTCTGCAGCAGCCGCGTTCCGTATTCCGCCCGAGCGAGGCCGCCTTGCTCAAACTCTACGATATGCCGGCCGATCTCCCAGCAGGTCTGCACCTGAACGACATCGACTGCCCGAATCGCCCTCTGCCGAGCACCTTGGATGAGTTCGCGAAGGCTACGGAGGAGCTCTGACGCGCCTTCGTCCGCTTCGACCAACTTGCGTAAATCCTTTGCCATCGCACCTCTCTTCCTCATCCTATCTGCTCGTATAGAGGATGAAGGTCCCCAGATTCAGAGCGAATCTCCTTCTCCACTACAGCCCCAGGTTGTCGTTCACCGCGATCTCGATATCCTGCTCCGATCCCAGGTACCGCTCGGTCGTCTGGATGGAGGAGTGTCCCAGTAGGAACTTGATCTGCTCCAGATCCCCGCCATTCTTGCGGCAGAGTTTGGCGCAGGTACGGCGGAGGTCGTGGGCACCGAAGCGTTCGATTCCGATTTGCTTGGATGACTGTTCAACTACCGACCAGACCGCCCAGTCGCTCAAGGTGTCGCGATTGACCTTCCCGCTCTTCGAAACCGACCGCAACAGCCGTCCGTCTTCGATGCCGGCCGCGGTCATCCACGCGTTGATGCCCTGCTTGGACCCAGATCGGGACAGCAACGGTGCGGATGCGGCGGCCTTTGCCCTCCAGGTCGGCCAGGACCCAGCGCCCCTCCCTTTGTTGGATGGTCGCGACGTCAAGCTCGGCCAGTTCGTTCCGCCTCAGGGCGCAGCCAACAAGAAGCGCCAGGATGACGTAGTCGCGTTTGCCCTTGAGCGTCGAGCGGTCGGGGACGGCCAGCAGCTCCTTGGCCTGCTCGCGGGTCAGCCAGTTCCCCAGCCGGGTTCCCTTCTGCCGGATGTTGGGGATGTCGGTCAGGCTGGCCGCCTCCTCCGATCCGATCATGTTGTTCCGCCTGGCCTCGCCCACCGACTTCCGCACCGCCGAGAGCCGGACATTTATAGTGGAGGGCGAGAGTGGCTCCATGCCCGCCTGCCACTCCATTAATAAGGACCGGGAGAGAGGTCGGCTGGCACAGAAGGCGAAGAGGTCGTCGAGGGCTTTCCCGTAGTTGCGCTTGGAGTGCGGCGACGGTACGGTGTCGAGGACCATCTTGCGCAGCACAGTCTGGGCCGGGGTGAGGGTCAGGGGCTCCCCTTCCCTGTTTTCAGGTGGTACAGGCGCCAAAATGAGCTCGCTCGTCATGAAATGATTTTACCCCTGACAAGCGGCACTATCGTAGGTAATATACGCTCATTATAAAAGGGTTAGAATCGCAACAATAGACGCGAGCGACACGCCATTGCTCTGAATTATTCTCATAAAATCCAGACAGAATTTACGTTCATCCGAACGTTTGCTCTCTCAGTTCATCCGAACGTTTGCTCTCTCAGGATGATGAGGTGATGCGACCCCGGCAATTGTCGCACCAGTGGTGCGACTTTTTTGTCGCCTTGGTAAGTCTCCTAGAACTGCCTCATGCGGAACAAGTTAGTCTTGGTAAAACCACGTCAGCCAGGCTGCGTCTTCGCAATATAGGCAGCGAGCCGTTCGACGACCCCATCTCCCCATTCTGCCGCCTTGATCTTGCGGCTGATGGTTGCGCCGACCTGCCGGTAGAGATCAATCAACTCGGTATTGACGGCCCTCTCACGGGAGGCGGCTATCAGCCGGACGACCTCGGAGAACGTTGCTTCGTCGTGTTTCGTTGCTCGGAGATTCGACGGCTGATCTCGATGGCACGGTTCCCTTCCCCGACCCATGATAGCCAACCGCCATGTGGAACAGCGGAATCGATAAGTTTCGAGGAAGATCGTTTTCGTGGTTGGGGAGGAGGGCTCCTCCCTCGCTGGATCGATCATGTACGCACAATCCTTGGCTTGGTGTATTGCATGGTCCACCTCGCCTCATCACCAGGTGAATATTCGATACCATCCCAAGGTGTTCCGCAGATATGAAGGTATGCGTACGGTGTGCCGGAGAACATGATCCATGCACCCGCATCCCGAACCGTAGTGGGGAGGCCGCAATGCTTTGCATCAAACGGCCAAAGAACCATCCAGTGCGGCCCTATTGGGATGGCCGGGCTCGTCCGATCGAAAGGGGTATCATTGCTATGCTGTGTAGCTCCGCAAAGCATGTAACAGAGCCCTGGCGCACGATTGGTAGGTGCGGGCTTTCCCGCAAGGGCGTCCATAAACCACTGCATTCCGAGTTCGTATACGCACATCGGCGGATCGCCAACTTTATTCTCGTTTCCCGGAGTACATATCCAACCGTTAGTGCCTTTGCGAAGCACTGTCAATTTGCCTTGATGGTCCATTTCGGCGACCGTCGCATCGCGTGTGATCTCAGCCGGGCCGGCGCGCATCGCACGTGCGATTTTCACATCCTTGTCCGGGTCGTTTTCTGGTTCCATCAATTGTGTTCGCTGGGGTAACGCTATCGCGGCATTGCTGTAGCTTCCTGACGCTCCGCTCTGCGCGACCACACGGCCTTGAAGAATCGCCATAACCGTCCCGAACAAGGCAAATCGGCTAATCGCTTCGCGTCGTGTGAGGTCTGTGGTTGTTCCATTCGGAGACTCCAATGGATGAGTCATGAACCCTCCCGTAGTGCAGCAATTTCATTCGTGGCGATGTTATCGTATTGTGGCAAACAGGGTGGCTCCAACGGAAAGACCTGCCTGTGCGAAACGACGCCGGGAAATATTGGTCAATTACGTTTGCTTCATGCTGTATTTCCTTTTTTTCGAGCCAGCTCCATCAGCCGAAAGTGAAGTCGAAGGCTTCAGGTCCGGAATCGAGAAACTGGATCTCAAACCGGCGATCGGCGATCTGTCCTTTTTTGCCGGATGAGTTGGTAGAGCCGTTGTTCGACGACGATGCCGTTGCCTTGATCGTCGATGTCCGCGCCATGTGAGTCCACCGGCGGATGTCCATCGAGGAGTACTTGAAAACGAACCGACTTCCCTTGCACTGCCGTACCCATGACGAGATTGAGATCTCGCGCGTGAAACCGGTACGCGATTTGTCCGTCATCCTGATTGAGGGTAACGGCCTCTTTCCCAACAGTCCAGTTGCCGGCAAGCGCCCACGAGTTAAGGTCGAACCGCGCCGGGAAACTGTAAGTATGCGGCTTGTTCCATGCGGCACCGTGGGGAGATGTAAAGTTCTGAGTCTGTTGATAGCCTACGTAAGTCTCCGGAGATCTCAAATTACCGAGGTCCGCGCCAACCTCGGCGCCATAAGCATTAGCCGGAACTGGTTCGCAGGTGAATCCGTCGAACCCTGCCTCGGTTAGCAGTTGCTGAATTGCTGCTTCGCCTTGCAGGTATTCGCCCTCGCCGAATTGATGATGTCGGATGTGCCCCTTGGCATCAATGAAGTAGTTTGCTGGCCAATATTCGTTACCGAAGGCCCGCCAAATCGCGTAGTCGCTGTCGACGGCGACCGGATACTCGATTCCCATGTTCTTTAGAGCCCATCGAATGTTGTCGACGTTGTGCTCAAACGAGAACTCCGGTGTGTGCACACCGATAACCACCAGGCCGTGATCTTTGTATTTTTGAGACCACGCGCGGACATAGGGGAGTGTGCGCCTCCAATTGACGCAGGTGTAGGTCCAGAAATTGACGAGGACGACTTTTCCGCGAAGTGCGGCGGGTGTCAGCGGCAGCGAGTTCAGCCAACCTGTCGCGCCACCAAGAGATGGGAAGCTGCCCTCATTGGACAGTCGCACCGTTCTCGCTGAGTCAGCGATTGTCCGGCTGACAATGCCAAATTGGGCGGCAGCCAAGGTCATTGCGGCAGTGGTGAGAAACCAACGGCGATCTTGATTGATAGATCCAGACATTTCTTCCTATTCTCCTAATCTCGGGCAACGTTGTACACACGGCTCCCGTCGGGATGAAATGCCACAGCGCGTCCCAGGGCAAGTTGCGTGAAACGGGCGGTAGAGAGGAGACGACCGCGTTAGGGCATTCATTGTGCCAAACCACGGGCCGGACTGCTCGCACACCATGTACTCGGCGTGCTAATCCGGCCGGTTGGGATCGAAGCTCTTTGCGAAGGTAAGCGTGTTGGTAATCGCTCTGTCGATGAATGCATCGGCGAGGTGCACGTTTAATCCCACGCAATTGCCGCTTGGTTACGCTGCGCGTTCCTCATTCGCCGCGCCGTACCGAGTTTCAATAGCCTTGACGCTGTTTACAAACGCCTTTTCCAACACGCCTTTGCCGATGCTGCCGAGCACGAAGCCGAGCAAGTGTCCCTTGAAGTTCTTGCCCTCACGTACGACTGTTACATCAATGTCGGTAATTCCGTCGAGACGACGCGTAAAGGTGTAGGTGTGGCCGGATGCGCCTCCCCACAGATTGGAGTCAGTCGTCGTGAGGACGACCTGGTTAGGATCGGACCAGTCGTAGTGCAGGCGCTCCCAGATGCCGCCCGAACCTTCCGTCACGTCAGCCTGTGTGCGGCCCAACTGATGCACCTTGAGGTACTCGTCGGCGCTGTTGCCAAAAAGCTTCGAACGGCCCGGCCCGAAGTCGGTAAGCCCGGCGATGTACTGCTCGGGGGTCAGGGTAGTTGTTTGGTGAAGATAGATGGTGGACATGGGTTTCTCCTTTCAGTTCAATCTGTTGATTACGTAAAAGCGAATGGTACTCACGCTTTGTCCCGCAATGGTTTGAAACTCGCACGAAGCTCTTCAGAATAGAACTTCGGCTGTTCCCAGGCCGCGAAGTGCCCTCCCTTGGGAAGCTTGTTGTAGTGAATGAGCTTGGGATAGGCTTTCTCGGCCCAGCTGCGCGGTGCGGTATAAATCTCATCCGGAAAGGCGCTCACGGCTACCGGAACGGTGGCACCCTTGACGTCGAAAAACCCTTTCTTCGCCGTGGCGCTATAGTCCCAATAGGAGCGCGCCGCAGATACCGCCGTGTTCGTCAGCCAGTAAAGCGTGATGTTGTCGAGGATGTCGTCTCGCGTCAAGCCTTCGGTTTTTCCGTCGAAGGCACGCGTGATGAGCTCCTCGCTGCGTGCGTCGTGATCGATCATCCAGGCCGCCAGTCCGACAGGCGAATCCATAAGACCATAGAGCGTCTGGGGACGGTTGCTCATCTCGATCGCGTAACCGAGTCCTTTCTTGTAGAAGAAGTCGAGCTGATCCCAGGCGTGCCGTTCCTCGGCGGATAGGCCGGACGGTGGCGGCTCGTGGTTAGTGAGTGCCCTGGAAACGTCGGCCGGAACGGTCCCCGGCATGTTCGAGTGAATGCCAAGCAGTTCCGGGGGCGCTTGCACGCCCAATTCGTCGACGACCTGTGCACCCACATCGCCGCCCGTCGCAACAAAGCGTGTGTATCCAAGGCGCTTCATCAGCATCACCCACGCGCGTGCGATATGGGCAATGTCCCAGCCCGCTGTGGTGGGCTTGCCCGAGAATCCGTAGCCCGGCAGCGATGGAATCACGACGTCGAACGCATCCGATGCGCTGCCGCCATGGGCGGTGGGATTAGTAAGCGGATCGATGATCTTTAGCTGCTCGATGATTGAACCGGGCCATCCGTGAGTGACGATGAGCGGCAACGCATTTTCATGTTTCGAGCGAACGTGAATGAAAAAAATTTCAAGACCATCGATTTTGGTGGTGAACTGCGGAAGAGCATTCAATCTCGCTTCGACCTTACGCCAGTCGTACTCGTCTGCCCAATACTGGGCGACCTTCTGCATTGTGTTGAGCTGGACCCCTTGCGATGCATCCCCGACGAGTTCCTGCTCAGGCCACCGAGCCGCTCGAATTCGCCTGCGCAATTCAGTAAGTTCGACTTCCGGAATCTTTACGTGAAATAGGCGGATTGAATTTTGTCCAATCTGTCCCTCGTTGATAGCGATGGGTTGGGAGTTTGCAAATGCCTGTCCAATCATCCCCTCGCTAAATGCAGCTCCCAGACCCAACATGGTGCTCGCCTTGAGAAAACGGCGACGTGAATTGTTGCCTACTTGTTCCATAACAGCGTTCTCCTTTGAGTAACTTTTGTTGAGGGGTACTCGCCCTGTTTTTGCGCGTGACTCCGCGTCCGGCTTTGTAGCCGGCTATGCCTTGCCCAGGCTCATGGCCGTAATACCGGTCCTGTATTGCCTAGGGTTATGGCGCGAGATCAGGCATTTGAGTGTTTTTTCAGCAATTGATCGAATGCGATCTGCATGAAGACTTCAAGCGGAGCGTCGCTCGCTTCCGCTTGCGAGCGCAACAGTGCTCCCTCCCAGCCGTTGAGCAGAAAACCTGCCAGCGATTCGGGATCGGTACCTGCAGGCAATTCTTTCTGTGCGACTGCCTGCTCAAGGACCGTTGCGATCGTGTGCTGCCAGTGCGTAAACGTAGCGCTGATCTGTTTTCTCAGTTGCGGATTCACTGCCGCGATCTCCAGGCTGAAGCGGCCCATCAAGCATCCGGGAATCTCTCCCTTCTGGCCATAGAACTTTACAAGGTCAATGAAGTACTGCTTCAGGCGCTTGAGCGGCGACATCTTCGAACCAATCAAAACGGAGGCCGCGTGCTTCGCCTCGCGCGTGGTGTATCTCTCAAGCGCAGCCGCGGCAAAATCTTCCTTGCTGCCGAAATGGTGATAAAACGAGCCCTTGGGCACATCCGCTGCTTTCAGAATCTCCGTCAGGCCTGTAGCGTTGTAGCCCTGTTGGTGCATCAGCTTCAGGCCTGTGTCGATCAGGTGATCGCGCGTTGATTTGGTTGCCATAAGAGTCTCCTTGTTGCTCGTCTTGCATGTGAGCAATTCGTGCATCAGTCTCCGCTTACAATCTCCTGCACAGGCGCAGCGTCAGGGGGTCCCTGGAGCTCGAACCGTTCGTTGAAAGTATTCACGAACGCGCTCTCGTTAGGCCCAGCCTGATCGCGCAGAAACTTCGCCCGCGCGACCATGATCTCGTCCGCGTCTGTCTCGAGAACCTCCATGGTCTCCATCAGGAACTCGTCGAGCGGCATCGCGCGGGACTCTTCGCTGCTATTAAGAAGTTCCGTGCGTACCCACGGCGGAATCACCTCAAGCACGCGGACCCGCGTTTTCCGAAGCTTGAAGCGCAGAGACTGCGAATAAGAGTGAAGAGCTGCCTTGGTCGAGGAGTACACCGCCGCTATCGCCATCGGTACGAAGCCCAGAACAGAGGAGACATTCAACACCGCGGCTGATTCCTGCTTCTTCAGGTGCTCGATAAGGGAGCCTGTAAGCCGGATGGGCCCTATGAGATTCGTGGTGATCGTCGAGGAAATGAGCTCGTCATCGACATTGCCTGCAACCTCGTCGACATACATGATGCCGGCGTTGTTGATCAGAACATTCAACTTGGGATACCTGGAGATCAGCTCCGCAGAGACGCGCCGTATGCTGGCCGGGTCTGCAATATCCAACTCAATCGAGTCCATTCCTGGATTCGCCTCAATTGTCGCTGCCAGGTTGGCCTTGCGCCGCCCAGAGATGATGACCTTGTTTCCACGCTGGTGTAACGCTTCTGCGAGTGCTCTTCCAATACCGGAGCCACCGCCCGTGATGAAGATTGTGTTTCCTGTGAGTTCCATTTCTTTGCTCCTTAAAGTGTGGTGTTGTGACGAGATCAGCCTTGGATGCCGTATCGTGCTGCGGGTTTTTGGTGGGAAAGGTTCGGCCCCAGAGCTTTGCGCGCCGCATCGTACTTTTCCCAGTCGGCGCTATCCGGTAGAGCCGGAATGGTAACCAGCTCATGCTGGTCGAGACCGGCGAGGGATGCATCCACCATATCCTCGGCGGTCATCACGATCTCGCTCGGCAGGTCCTCCACCGGACGACCGGCCTTTGCCCAGAACGGCGTTGCAGTTGCGCCCGGCAGCACGGCCTGGACAGTGACGCCTGTGCCATCCAATTCGTTCTTTAGCGCCTGCGTAAAGTTCACGACGTACGCCTTTGTACCGCTGTACGTGCCGTTCAGAAGGTCTGGCGCAAGTGCAACGACGGACGCAATGTTGATCAGCAGACCGTTCTTGCGCGCCACAAAAGCAGGCAGGGCGGCAAGGGCCAGCCGCGTCAGAGCGGTGACATTCAAATAGATCATCGATTCGAGATCGTCGATGTTCGCATCGAGAAGTTTCCCTGCGCTGCCCAGGCCGGCGTTGTTTACCAACGCAGTGATTGCCGGGTCGGTGCGCAAACGCTCGGCGATGCTCCGAACATCTTCCGCCTTCGTCAGGTCGGCAGCGATCGTTTCGATTCTGCGACCGGTGGACTTCAATCGTGCGGCAACTTCAGAGAGATTCTCCAGGCTGCGAGCCACGAGAATGAGATCGTATCCGCGCTTGGCAAGGCGATCGGCGTAGACTGCGCCGATGCCGGTGGAAGCGCCCGTGATAAGAGCGGTGCCTTTGGATGTGGGTGCTGACATGGTGTGAATCCTCCTAAATTCCCGAGGCATTTCGCCTCGTACCTAAATAGAGTAGACCAGTCGGTCTAGAGATTCAGAAAGATTTAGCTAGGCCCGATTATTCTGTAACCCGCTCACTCCATAAAGGTTATGGAGGGCACCCGACCCCAAGACAGGCATCACCGCTACGGTACCCAGTATGTCGCGAGCAACCGCCAGACTGACACCCTCCGCCTGGGCATGGCAAGCCGATGCACCTTGAGGTCCTCAACTTGGGGATGCGATTCTAGAGAGCGTTCGGCAGTAGCTCAATTGACGATAGTGTTCCCGTTGAACCGCGAAACGAGAAAGCATTCATACGTTCACTAAAATCGTTCGGAACAAATTAGGTGGTTTCAACATGTCAATCCGGCTTTCTGAGAGGGCTTTTCAGTGGCCCCTGCAAAGAATAATGCTGCAGGGCTATTCGGTTCGCCTTGTTCCCGTCGACTACTCACATCTCGATCAGCTTTATCGTTGGTCGGTGGATGAGGATATTTGGCGGTATATGACATTTGCATACCTCGCATCGAGGGACGAATTACAGACTTGGATTGGCAGCGCCATGAGTGCCAATGAACGCGGTACGGAGCTGAACTTTGCCATCATCGACGAAGTTACTCAGTTAGCGGTGGGTACAACAAGCTTTTACCGGGTCGTACCTGAACACAAGAGGCTCGAACTGGGAAAGACCTGGCTCGGAGCGCCCTATCGGAGAACACGGATCAATACTGCAGCGAAGTATTTGATGCTCGACCATGCTTTCGAAATGATCTTAGCTAACAGAGTTGAGTTGAATACTGATGCAAGAAATGTCCGTTCGCAACGCGCCATAGAGCGACTCGGCGCTGTGCGCGACGGAGTCTTACGCTGTCACACAATCATGCGGGATGGTTTTGTTCGCGACACTGTGAATTACTCCTTCACGATGAAGGAGTGGCCAGCCACAAAAATCTTGCTTGAAAAGCTACTTGAAGAGCGTACCTCGGGCGCTTTCTGAAAAGCTGCAGATTCCGGCCTGCCCAGTCGGACTCTCTCAACAGATTAATCGGAGAAATCTAGCAACACCTTTTCCTGTCCTGCCTCACCATCGGCGAGGCTTACTGCCTCCTGGAAGTCCTTCACTGAATACCGCACACTCACTGGCGGCGTAAGTGCTCCCTTCGAAAACATGGTGAGAAGATCGCTCGTCGCGGCCCGTACTTCGGCGAGCGGCTGGGAAGGCACCCAACGCGGAAGCCACCAGCCGCGAACCGTTGCTGTGGAATAAATCAACCGCGGAGCAAACAGCGGCATGAGGAATTTCGCAGGATCCGTCTGCCGATGACTGGAAAGGGCTCCGTACACCAGCATGGTTCCCGCGGGAGCGAGGTTGCGGGCAATCTCGGCGCCAAGGTCTCCGGCAACGCAGTCAATCGCTCGTTCAACGCCTTTGCCCGCGGTCAATTCCTGCAGGCGCGATCTCAGATCCTCGTCGGCCGTGCAGATGACCTCATCGCCTCCGAGGTTGCGGATGATTGACTCCTGCTCGCGCCGCCGGACGACGTTGATTGTCCTGAATCGATATTGCTGCGCCAGCTGAAGCACAAACTTCCCCACACTGGAGGCAGCTGCCGTCTGCAGAAGCCAGTCCCCCTCTTTGAGGTTGTGAGTTGATTTGGTCAATGCCCACGCGGTCAAAGGATTGATGTAGGAAGCGGCGGCGGCCGAATCGTCCATGCCGTCTGGAACGGGCACGAGTTTGTCTGCTGGGCACACGATCTGCTCGCGCCAGGTGTTCCACGTGTCAACGAAAACTACGCGAGTTCCGACCATCGGGCCTTGCGCGCTCGGCCCTACGGCCTCCACAATGCCCACTCCTTCAATGCCGGGGCTGGCCGGCAACTCCGGTTGATAGCCATAGCGCCCGCGCACCATGTGCAGGTCGGATGCGTTGATCGGGCTCAGCAACACTCGGACGAGCGCTTCGCCAGGGGCTAAAGGCGGAGGAGAAATCTCTTCCAGTTTCAATACACTCTTCGGTTCACCGGTCTCGCGGAAGATCAGTGCTTTCATCAATACCTCCTTGATCCATGGGCAACGGCTGATTCCTGCAGGGCCCTTCTCTATGAGCGCTATCGCGTGCCGATGTGGAAATCTGTACATATTAGCGCTTCGAGGGAGCCAAACGCTCGAAAGCGAAAGTTCGACAATC
Source organism: Edaphobacter aggregans (assembly GCF_003945235.1). Lineage (NCBI taxonomy): Bacteria > Pseudomonadati > Acidobacteriota > Terriglobia > Terriglobales > Acidobacteriaceae > Edaphobacter > Edaphobacter aggregans. The sequence goes on along the minus strand of NZ_RSDW01000001.1, from coordinate 4,775,748 downwards.
CAGTATCATTTCAAGAAAAACGCCATATGCGTGGGTGTGGCAGCTTCCGCCACAGCAATTAGCATCATTTCATCATTTGGTGAAGAGTCGGTGTATGATTTTGTTCCGGATTTAGACGGAAAAGCCAAAGATGTGCTCTAAATCCAAGGCGAAAGCGATAGGAGAATCTTAGGATGCTTCCCGAGGCGTCACTCGACATTTCACGCCGTCAGTTTCTTACTGCTGGAGGCCTGACGGTCGCCGCGGCTTGCCTTGCTCCAAGACACCTGATCGCCCAGACAAGTAGCATCGTTCCGGGTGCCTTCAAGGAAGCTGCAACAGCAAAGGTCACGATTCAAAACCTTCGACGCAACGTCAGTATCCTTTTAGGCGCTGGTGGAAATATCGCCGTTCTGACAGGCCCTGACGGAAAGCTGGTGGTGGATGCGGAGATCGTCACCGCACGTCCAAACGTCTCGAAAGCCCTCGCAAGCATCAACGCGGATCCGATCAAACAACTGATCAACACCCACTGGCATTTCGATCATACTGGTGGCAACGAGTGGGTCCATGAAGCCGGGGCCAGTATCCTGGCGCACGAAAATACGCGCAAACATCTTTCCAAGGCCACGTTCGTCGGAGGAAACTTTCAGTACACTTTCCCAGCCGCGCCGGCGGGTGCGATTCCTTCCACCGTCTTCAACGACGAACACACTCTGCATATCAACAACACCACTCTCACGCTAAAGCACTACTTACCTGCCCATACGGACTCGGATATCTCCGTGCATTTTCCTGAGGCCGATATTCTCCACACGGGAGACACCTTCTGGAACCGCGATTACCCCTTTATCGACTACTGGACCGGAGGAAGCATCGACGGCCAGATACGCGCGGCAGAAGCGAACATCGCAAAGGTGACGAGCAAGACGATCGTGATTCCTGGGCATGGAGCCGTGGGCGGCAAAGCCGACCTGATCCTATTTCGAGACGTTTTGGTTGATATTCGCGATAAGGTTGCGGCTCTCAAGAAACAAGGTAAGCTCCTGCCCGAAGTGATCGCGGCTAAGCCTAGTGCGCGCTATGACGCGGAGTGGGGCAACCTGTTTCAGAATCCAAGTAACTTCATTGCGCTCGTGTACCAGGGCGTTTGAGACCATCCGGGGGCTGCATCTTCAGCTCTTGAGGAATGCCAGCAGGTCGGCGTTGATCTTCTCCGCCTGCGTAGTAGGCATGCCATGCGGGAAATCCTTATATGTAATCAGCGTCCCATTCTTCAGCAGCTTTGCCGACTTCGGCCCCGCCGCCACATACGGGACAATCTGATCATCCTCGCTATGCATCACCAGTACCGGAATCGTGATCTTCTTCAGATCCTCGGTAAAGTCGGTTTGCGAAAACGCCACAATCCCGTCATAGTGCGCCTTGGCGCCGCCCATCATCCCCTGCCGCCACCAATTCGCAATGATGGCCTCCGACGACTTCACCCCTGGCCGGTTAAATCCATAGAAAGGCCCCTCCGGCAGATCGCGATAGAACTTCGACCGGTTCGCCGCAAGCTGCGCCTGCAGATCGTCAAACACTGACTTCGGCAGGCCCTCCGGATTCGTCGCCGTTTTCACCATTAGCGGAGGCACCGCGCTGATAATCGCAGCCTTGTACACGTCCTGTTGCCCACGCCGGGCCAGATAGTGCACCACCTCGCCGCCGCCCGTCGAGTGTCCCACATGGATCGCGTCCTTCAGGCCGAGATGCGCTGTAAGCGCCGCCAGGTCATCCGCATAATGATCCATATCGTGCCCATCGGCCACCTGCGTCGAACGTCCATGCCCACGCCGGTCATGCGCTATCACGCGATAGCCCTTACCCAGGAAGAACAGCATCTGGTTGTCCCAATCATCGGCCGAAAGCGGCCACCCATGGCTGAATACGATCGGCTGCCCTGAACCCCAGTCTTTATAAAAAATCTCAACGCCGTCTTTGGTTGTGATGGTGGGCATGTGGACTCCTTTGACCATTGGCAGTTAATGCCCGGCAATTAGATCACACTTCGCGAGCTTATGACTGCCGATTCCGAGGCACTCCCCTAGGTCCCAGTCACGAGGTATGGCTTCTAGGTTGCCTGCCATCCGCGCGAAATCGGTGGAAAAGTTCCACTTGATCGTCTCCGGTACGCACTCACACTTTGCATTTGAAGTCTGGCAGAGAGATCGTCAGTCCGAGCCAGTCCACTAGCTTGACAAACGAATCAACGAGGCCTAAGAAAGGGACTCCATCCACTCTTGAATGGATTCGGAGGTTCCTGCAATACAAGCCTCCCGCGGAGAGTGACCGGACGTGCTAGACATTATTTTGAGCGCACTCCTGCCAATGGTCGTCACGTTCCTGCTCGGTTTCGTGGCGGCGCGGCGACACGATTTTGGTTCGAAGGATGCCCCAACCCTGAATCGGATGGTGCTGCACTACGCCGTGCCCCTGGCGCTTTTTGCTGGAACCGTTACGACGTCACGCGCCGCACTCAGTAAGGACATCCCACTGGTGATCGCCTTGTGCGCGGGCATCATTGGATTCTATGGTGTGGTGTTTCTGTTCTCTCGTATCGTTCTTCGCATGCAAGTGAGCATGAGCGCACTCGCAGCGCTCACAGCCTCCGCGCCGGCGGTGCCGTTCGTGGGTCCAGCTGTGCTCGGCGATTTGTTCGGCGGGCTCAGCGCCATTCCGATCGCGCTCGGCGGTCTCGTCATTAACCTCACCGTCGTGCCAATCACGATTCTGCTTCTGGCGCTGAACTCGACCGGGAGAGAACCAACGGAAAACACTCCCGCTGCGCAGGGAGGAGAGCAATCGGAATCGTCTCCCAGGTCGTACCTTTCGGTATTCGCTGCCAAACTCGTGGAAACTGTCAAAGAACCGATCGTATGGGCACCTCTTATTGCTTTCGTTATCGTGCTCACTGGTCTTCACATTTCTCAAGTCATCGTCCACTCGCTTTCCCTGCTGGGCCAGGCATCCGGAGGCGTCGCGCTCTTTGCCTGCGGGATCGTGCTTGCATCCGGCAAAATCAAAGTCACCTGGCAGATCTTGTTTTTTGTATTCCTGAAAAACGTCATACAGCCCGCCCTGGTGCTCGGTGGTTTGCGATGGCTCGGCTATGGCAGTCCCGTCGTGAGCGAGGCGGTTCTTACGACGGCGATTCCGACCATGCCGATTGTGATTATGTTTGCTCTGCAGTATCGCATCGCGCAGGCGGAGGCCGCTTCCGCCGTGTTCTTCAGCATGATGGGCTCGGTCGTAACGATGGGGGTTTTCATCGCCCTAACACGATAGACAAGTGACCTCACGGAATAGAAAAGGAGGATTGAAATGACGACTCAAGTTGAAGCGCTTGCACAGTACGCCGCGCGCGCCGGATTCGCGGACCTCTCGCAGGAGTCGCGCAGGCAATTGCCGATTCACATCCTTGATTCGCTGGGTTGCTGTATCGCTGCGCTGGGTGCGGGCCCGGTGCAGGCGTGTCGCGAGCAAGTCGCCGAGTTCGGGGGCAACGGCCCGTGTGCGCTGACCGGCGGCGGACAGGCGAACCCGATCTACGCGGCGTTCTGGCACACGGCGCTGGTACGCTATCTGGACTTCATGGATAACTTCCTGGCGCCGACCGAGACTTGCCACACGGCGGATAATTTCGGCGTGGCTTTGACCATCACCGACTACGTGGGCGGCAGCGGCCGTGACTTGATGCTGGGCGTGGCTCTGGGCTACACGGTGCAGTCACGATTCGTCGATCACGCCAATTTCATGAGCAGCGGCTTCGACCACACTTCGCAACTGGCCTTCTCACATAATGCCGCAGCTGGACGGCTACTCGGCCTGAGCGAGCAGCAGATCGCGAACGCCATCGCTATGGCTGCGGTCAGCGATGCGTCCTTCGCTGTCGTTCGCGCGAAGCCGCTTTCGCAATGGAAAGGACTCGCCTCGGCACAGTCGGCGCTCGGCTCGATGAACGCGCTGTTCCTCGCACGACGAGGTGTGGAGGGTCCCCTGCAAGTGATCGAGGGCCCACTGGGCATCGACCATCTCCTGAGAATGAAGGTCAACATTGACTGGGACAAGCAGGGGTACGAGGGCGTCGTCGAGAGCACCATTAAGAAATACAACTCGATGATCCACACGCAGTCCGCCGTGCACTGCATGGTCGAACTCGCTTCGCAGAACAAGATCGATCCCGCTAAGGTGATTTCCATTGAGGCTGAGGTTTTCCAACTCGCTTACGACTTCGCCGGCGGCGGCCTCTACGGCGTGGACAAATTCATCCGCACCAAGGAACAGGCGGATCACAGCCTGCCGTACCTGCTCGCTGTGGCGCTGCTGGATGGCGACGTGATGCCCGCGCAATTCCAGCCGGAGCGCATTGCGAGAGCTGACGTGCAGACATTGTTGAAGAAGGTTTCGGTCCGCCCGAACCAGGAATACACGGCTGAATATCCAGCGAAGATGCCTGCAAAGATCACCGTGCGGCTGCTGGACGGAAAAATCATCGAGCACGAAGTACAGGCCTATCCGGGACTCGCGTCCGAACCGTTCACATGGGAAGAATCCGTGGAGAAGTTCGATCGGCTCGTGGCCGGGCGTGCCGATGAAGCGCTTTGCGGCGAAATCAAGGACGCCGCACGGTCGGTGGAAAATATCCAGGTGAGGGACCTGACAAAGCTGCTTGGGGCCGTCAAAGCGAGCCAGCGCGGCGCCGCGTCATCCGGAAGTAGCAGATGAACCACAAGAAAGGAGAAATGAGATGGCCGTTCCATCCGAGCGTGTTCGCGAGATTTTCAAGGGGCTGGAGCAGGGCGATGGCGCCGCGTTTTTTGAGCATGTAGCCGACAAGGTGGACTGGATTGTGGAGGGAACGCACCCGCTTGCCGGTCATTACCTCAGCAAGCAGGCATTCATCGCAGGTACCTTCGCCAAACTGGCCAAGGTGCTGCCGGAGGGCACGGAGCTGCATGTTGAAAATGTACTCGTGAGCGGAGATTGGGCGGTAGTTGAATTGCATTCCCTGGCCACCGCGAAGAACGGGCTCAGATTCGACAATCGTTACTGCTGGGTCTGCCGGTTCGCGGGCGGCGAGATCGCGCAAGTACGTGCGTATCTGGATTCGGCTCTCGTGGCTCGGCTTTTTCAGGAGAACCCAATTCCAAACCAAAGAATAACCCAATAATTGACGGCAAAACCCGAACGGCTTGACGCACAACTGGATGACCATAGCAGCCTGGGAAATTGCAGAAGACAGACGCTGCCGAAGTTCGCCAGGCCGGGATGACAAGCCTTTCACACGCAGCTATGGGAAAACGCGTGGCAACCTTTGATCAGAGCGTAACGAAAGGAGAATCAAAATGAGTAATTCTATGAAGCCTTTGCAAGTGGTAGTGAGAATCTCTCAGTCCTTGTGCATCGTTTTGTTGCTGTTGACCTGCCGCGTGCTCTCAGCGCAGAACCAGGAGCATCGCGTTCGGAATATTGTTTTGGTGCACGGAGCCTGGGCAGATGGCTCTGGGTGGAAAGGCGTTTACGAAATTCTTGTAAAGGATGGCTACAACGTTAGTGTCGTTCAGGAGCCGGAGACGTCGTTCAAGGATGATGTGGCTGCGACGAAGCGTGTGCTCGCCCTGCAGGATGGACCGAGCATCCTTGTCGCCCACAGCTATGGGGGATCCGTGATTACAGAAGCAGGCACGGATCCATCAGTTGTCGGATTGGTTTACGTGGCAGCGCACATGCCAGATGCCGGGGAAAACGAAGGAGACGACGGGAAGCGCTTCCCGAGCGATCTCGCCAAATCGGGCGCCATAAAGAAAACGCCGGATGGCTTCACCTATATCGACCCGGCCCAATTTCATGAATTGTTCGCAGCTGACCTTCCCGCCGACCGAGCCGCATTCATGGCGCGCTCGCAGGTGCTCAATTTTGCAGACAATTTCTCAGCGACAATCACCACGGCTGCCTGGAGAACCAAACCGAGCTGGATGATCGTGTCAGGAAGCGATCGAACCATCAACCCTGACTTGGAGCGTTGGTATGCTAAGCGTGCCGGGAGCCACACAGTCGAAGTAGCAGGCGCCAGCCATTGCGTCTATGTGTCGCATCCCATGCAAGTTGCAGATGTAATCGAGAGCGCAGCACGTGCAGTCTCAAAGTAGCAGTTTTGTGATTTTCCTAGACCGAAAATTCGATTCGATATCACTTAAGAACCAACAGCATCGAAAGTATCAGCACCGAGTGAAACACAAGAAACTTTGGTTGCGGTGGCTTGATTTGAACCGACGAACTCCTCTGCCAGTTCGTCTTAAACAAATGCTCCAAAGTCCAGACGAACGCCACGTCGCGATCACGATAGGTAACGAGAAGTCGGCTTCTCTTCAGTAATCATCGAAAAGTTCCAGCATCTGGTCGATTTGTGAGTTTCGTAACAGCCTCGTTCGTGCCTGCAACGCCCTCCCTGATCATCCCGCGCTGCGCGCAGACAAGGTAGACAAACCTCGCTAAGGGGTGAGTGTACCGGGACATGCGTTACGCTGTGGTCGGTCCTGATCTTTGCTGGCATCCGTACTCTCGCATGGCTGCTTCGCAGATCACCCGAACTTGGCTGAGGTCCATGCGCGAGATGATCTGGCAACGAATCAAATAGCGGCTATGCGCGTCCGTGATGGTGAACGGATCGCAGCGCTTGCCGTCGCCAGTGGCGAAATAGCCTTTGAAATCCATGCACCAAAGCTGATTCGGACCGGTGACTAGAGAGAACGGCTCTGAGCGTGGCGTAGTGCGCTTTCTCTTCTTTTGAGGACTGGTCAGGCCCGCGCGGCTCAGGATGTTGCCGAAGGTACTAGCTGCAGGCCAAACCACGTCTGGCTGCAGCATCTCCAGCCTTGCCTTTAGTTTGCGTGCGCCCCAGGACGGATGCTTGGCCCGAAGCACAGGAATGGTGTTTTCCATGGGCTCCAGCGTCGCGTGTGAGCAACTGTGCGGCCGGCGACTTCGATCCACGAGTCCTTCCGGCCCAGTCTCGTTGTAGCGATTGATCCAGCGGTAGGCCGTTGGACGCAAGATCCCATACGCACGACACAGGTCCGCTACAGACATCTCTTCCTTCTGATAACTCGACAAGAACTGCAAACGTTGATCCAAGATACGACTCTCTTTCCAGGGCATACAACATCGTCCTGCGTTGCCCAATGCTGAGGTAAAGTCGCCGTCGCGCTCCTCGCTGTAAACCATGTCTCCGTTCCGCCTGTGGCTCCCTCTCCAAGGGTGGGAGATACCCCTCCCCGTTGCGCCTTGCTACCCCCGCCTTCGCCAGGAGGCGTTCGGCATGTAGGTACATGCCACGCATGGCATGAAAAACAACGGCCAAGGCCAAGGAGGAAACACCATGAAGACCACCAACAGTACCATCACCCCCATCAGCGAAAACCCTATACAGCCGCAGCCACGGCAGACCGCCAAAGAACTTATCGCTGCCAACGTGAAGAGCCTCATCGAGCAGCTCGAAGCAGGACACAGCGATGCACTCACGGCCTATCTCGACGCAATGAGCCGCTTCCATAATTACTCATTTGGAAACATCTTGGAGATCGCACGGCAGAGGCCGGATGCGACCCGCGTTGCCGGAATGTACGCATGGAACCAGCTTGGCCGGAAGGTCAAGAAAGGCGAGCGCGGCATCCGCATCCTCGCTCCTATCGTCGGCGTCAAGCGCAAGAAGGACGAAGAAGCCGAGAAGGACATCATCAAGCAGAACACCCGTGTTCTCGTCGGCTTTCGCAATGCCTATGTCTTTGACGTATCGCAGACCGAGGGCGCAGAGCTTCCCTCCATGCGCGAGATGAGCGGAGAGGTCGGCGAGAATCGAGCCCGTCTTATCTCGTTCATCAACAAACAGAACATTGAGCTTGTCTTTACCGAGAACATCGCTCCCGCCCTTGGCATGAGTTATGGCGGCAGAATTGCCATTCTCCCCGGCCAATCCGAGGCGGAGGAGTTCTCCACCCTTGTGCATGAACTAGCGCACGAAATGTTGGAACATGCCAAACGCCGCACGACTACGACCAAGATGGTGCGGGAGACCGAGGCCGAATCCATCGCATTTGTTGTTGGCAAGGCGGTTGGCCTGAACACCGGAACTGCCTCCGCTGATTACATCCACCTCTATCATGGCAATGCTTCCCTACTGGCCGAGAGCTTGGAAGTCATTCAGCAGACGTCAGCCGTCATCCTAGCCGCATTGCAGCCGTCCGGAAATGAGACGATGCCCGATGCAGAACTGGCGCAGGTGGCGTAATGCAGACCCTCCTTCGCATCGTAGAGAAGGCCGGAGGATTCCGGCCTAGTCTCTATCTCTCCATCGAGAACCCGCCCTTTCTGGCCCTCGTGGTGGAAGCGTTGGGCGAGTCGGGGCCGCTCGGCCTTCCGGCAATCTCTGCCGCACACTACGGCACACAGAACGGCGATCCCATGCGCGACCCCGAGATGTGTTTCGAGATAGCGAAACCTCTCGGCGGCACACTCTCCCTCGACCCTTTCTATTGGCGCAACGACTATGTGGCCGTCGAGCAGTTCTCCCGCTCCATAGTGCGCGGCCACTATGTCGCTTTGCCCGATCTCCATCGACAACACCAACAGTTCGCCCTGCAATGGGACAACAACCTCCGGATGCAGGGTTTTCTTGAAGCGTTCTCGGATAAGTCCATTCGTGGCTAGTCCGCTCCCGTGGAGCGGATACCGCAGCCTGTGTCCGCTCTCTTGTCCTTCACCCTCCAACCGCTCGAAAGGAGCCAGCACCATGGAAACCACCATCCTCAATGCCACCGAATACCGCAATGTCTCCCTTTCGCTTCTCAGCGAGTCCAAGACCAACCCCCGCCGCATCTTCGAAGATGCGGCCCTTAGGGAACTGGCCGACAGTATCCGCAGCCAGGGTGTCCTCTCTCCCCTTCTCATTCGGCCCCTCACCGAAAAGAGCTTTGAGATCGTCGCCGGGGCAAGGCGTTTTCGCGCCGCGCAGATCGCCGAGGTTCCGACCGTCCCCGTCCGCATTGTCAACCTCTCCGATGCTGAGGCCCTCGAAGCGCAGTTGATCGAGAACCTGCAACGGCGCGACGTGCATCCTCTCGAAGAGGCACAGGGCTTTCGCGCTCTTCTTAATCTTGAAGAACCAAAATACAGTGTCGAGCAGATCGCCGCGAAGACGGGCAAGAGTCCGGCCTATGTCACTACCCGCCTCAAACTCACCGAACTGTCTGCACCCGTCATCGAGGCGTTTTACGCCGAGGAAATCGGCGTCGGACATCCTCTCCTGCTGGCGAAGCTCCAACCCGGCCAGCAGGAAGCCGCTCTCGCCGCTTGCTTCCGTGAGGACTGGCAAGGTGGCAGCGGCAAACAGAAACGCATCCTCTTGCCCCTCCGCAATCTTCAATTCTGGATTGATAGCAACATCCTTCTCATTCTCAAAGACGCACCGTTTGACAAGAAGGACGGCCAATTAGTGCCAGCCGCAGGAAGCTGCATCGATTGCCCCAAACGCACAGGCCACAACAAGCTCCTGTTTTCCGACCTCGGCAAACAGGATGCTTGCACCGACCCAACCTGCTACCAATCGAAGGTCGAGACGCATGTCGTCAAGATCATCGCTGCGAAGCCGCAGCTGGTTCAAATCAGCACAGCCTACGGCCAGCAGAAGGAAGGTAACACCACTCTCCCCCGCAACAAGTACACCGAGATTCGCGCCGACAAGCCGTCCTCAAAAGAAGAGGCCAAGCGGCCCGAGTTCAAGACCTGCAAATTCACCAGCGAGGCCATCGTCACCGAAGGCGAGGATGTGGGCACCTTTCACAAGGTATGCGCGAACCCGACCTGCCCGGTTCATCATCCGAAGCAGTCCACGAGCCGGGACGATGCGAAGTGGAAGGCCGAACAGGAGAAGCAGCGCAGGGAACAGGCGATTGCCAATACGGTTGGCCTTCGCGTTCTAAGCGCCATTGGCTCCGCCGTCCCTGTGCGTCTGATGAAACGCGACTTGCTGTCAGTGACCGAGCGCCTCTTGTTCCTGATAGATGAGAACCGCGTAGAGATGCTGGCGCGGCAGCACGGTATCCGGCAGAAGCGCAACGATGGCGGCGTCAAGAAGACCTTCACTGCCTTCGTTCGCCGGGCGGATGAGGGGACACTCTCGCGGTTGGTGGTCGAAGCCAGCATCTTGCTGGCAGCCTCGCGCGGCAACCCGACCGTCATCCTCAAGGAAGCCGCTGCCTCCTACAAGGTGGACACAGACGCCATCACCACCAAAGTTCGGCAGGAGTTTGCCGCAAAGGAGAAGGCAAAAAAGGCGCCACAACCAGTCGTCAAGAACGCAACGAAAGCAGCCTAAAGGCAGCCATCCGAGGGGCGGTGAACAGCCGCCCCTCGGTTTTCTGCGTCCAAAAATCGGGCAGGAAGACACCGCTTTGGTTTCTCCCTGCACCCTCATCCCGCCAACCGGCCCCCGCTCGCCGGTTTCGCGCGGCGGGAGTCGAGTTCCGAGCGTGTTACGAAACTCGCCGATCGCCATTCTGCCGGGCCGGATGCTGACGAGATGCCGGACTTGTCGTTATCTACCTTTCCTCGATGAGTGCATTGGCGATTTAGGACTCATTGAGAATTGGCAAGGGGGCAATCGACCGCAATCACCTGCCCGAGATGCCGGTTATACGGCCACTTGCCGAAGACATAGAGCGATTTGGGCGATTGTGGGATGGGGATGGAAGGACGGTTTAAATGATCGAACGTCGGCTAGCTCGTTCCTGCCGTAATATGGCGAGTGAACTCTCTTCCGCTACCAACGGAGAGGCCCCGCGGGTTGAACGCCACTTCCTTTCGATTTCCTCAATCTCGGAAATCTGCGTGGGCATCCAAGATGCGGCGGCTATCGCCATGGGGGATTGCAGATGACAGACAATACTTCGACAGCGCTTATAACGGGTGGAACGAGCGGAATCGGTCTCGCGACAGCCAAGAAACTCGCTCAGCTTGGTATTCACGTTTTGGTTGTGGGGCGAAATGCGGAACGCGGGAAGAAGGCAGTCGACGAAATTCGGACCGCAGGAGGAAAAGCGGATTTTATTTCCTCCGAGCTTCTAGGCGCAGACAGCGCTCGCGAAGTAGCCAGGAAAGCGATCGAACTCGGAAGTGGCCATGTCGATATTCTCATCAACAATGCAGGCATCTATCCTTTTGGACCTACGCATGATATGACGGAAGAGCAGTTTGACCGCGTGTTTTCAACAAACGTGAAGGCGCCATATTTTCTGGTCGCAGCGATTGCTCCACTTATGGCCGAGAGAGGCAAAGGGGCAATCGTGAATCTTTCGACGATGGCTGCAGATTACGGAGCGCCCGGGATGAGCCTCTACGGTTCGAGCAAGGCCGCCGTCAATCTGTTGACGAAAACCTGGGCTGCCGAGTATGGGCCTAAGGGTGTCCGCGTGAACACAGTGAGTCCCGGACCTACGCGCACGGAGGGCACGGATGCGATGAGGGAGGGTCTCGAACAGCTAGCCGCCCAGGCGCCCGCAGGACGTCCGGCAGCAGCCGAGGAAATTGCAGAAGCGATTGTCTTCCTGGCTACAGATCGCGCCAGCTTCATTTACGGCGCAAAACTCGCCGTGGATGGAGGGCGCACCGCCATCTGAATAACAATTGACAAATCTGGCAATTCAGCCGCTCTGCTCGCCGGTCTCACCTGAGTAAAACCCAAGGCAGACGTTTGGGCAGAGGTCTACAGGGCAGAGATCGGGGGCCGATAAGGTCCAATAACGGTTACCAGGGGTATCTCAGAGCGGCGGCCTGTCCGCCAAGTAGTGAATGTGGGGGCCACTGACTGGCCATCAGCAGACACCGCTCGGATCCGGTCATCTAACCGTCTGAAACCTGGCGAGAATGCGACTTATCGGTACCTATCGTGGTTCACGAGACGCTAATTTAGGGTTGCACAGTCAAGCGTCGTTCAACACCGGCAGTGCGGATGCCGTTTAGTGTCAAAGCAGACCGCGGTGGCCAGCGTAGTTTTCGTCGACGTCCAGACCATGCTCCTTGATGACTTCGGCAGCAGCAGCCAGTGCTGTTGCAATGGCAGGATAGCCAACGTATGGCAGCGCCTGGATGAGAACTTCCTCGATTTCTTTCAATGTGAGGCCGTTATTGAGCCCGGCCCCCATGTGGATGGCGAATTCATGGGGCTGACGCATCGCAATCATGACGGACATCGAAACCAGGCTGCGGGAGCGCCTGTCCAGACCGGGACGAGTCCAGATATCCGCAAAGACCTGGTCGACCGCGTAGGCAGCGATCGGGGCACCGAAGGTGTTTGAGTCAGCGGAAGCGCTGAGTTTTGCGGCCGCCTGGTCGCCCATCATTTCGCGGACTACATTGATTCCGGCTTCTCTATTCGTCATGATTGAGTCCTTTTGTAAAGCTCAAGTGACTTCTCCACCCCAAGACTACCCGAACGGCTCGAGGACACATAAGTACAGTAAACGCGCCAGTTTTTTACTGATTTTCCGGTGGGTGAATTTCCACTTGGACGAAAAGTCGGCTTTCCGGACAAGTGACCGACCATTCAACTATTGCTAACAGATGGGATGAGAAGGCCGGGGTTTCAAAAGCTACGGATTCTCACATATTGGTTGAGATCCGCGACAAGGTTGCAGCGCTCAAAAAACAGGGTGCGTCTTTGCCTGAAGTTGTCGCAGCTAAGCCCGGCGCGCGCTTTGACGCAGAATGGGGCAACCTGTTCCAGAACCCGAGTGACTTTGTCTCGCTCGTGTATCAGGGAGTGCGAGACCATCTAAAAGCTATATCCTCAGCTCTTGAGGAATGCCAGCAGGTCAACGTTGATCTTGTCCGCCTGGGTAGTAGGTATGCTATGCGGAAAATCCTTATACGTAATCAGCGTCCCATTCTTCAGCAGCTTTGTCGACTTCGGCCCCGCCGCCACATACGGAACGATCTGGTCGTCCTCGCTATGCATCACCAGCACGGGAATCGTGATCTGCTTCAAGTCCTCCGTAAAGTCCGTCTGCGAAAAACGCCACAATCCCGTCATAGTGCGCCTTGACGCCGCCCATCATTCCCTGGCGCCACCAATTCTGAATGACAGCCTCCGAGGACTTCGCGCCCGGACGGTTGTAGCCATAGAAAGGTCCGACTGGCAGAGCTCGATAGAACTCCGAGCGATTCGCGGCAAGCTGCGCCTGCAGATCATCGAACACCGACTTGGGCAGGCCCTCCGGATTGGCCGGCGTCTTCACCATCAGCGGAGGGACCGCGTTGATAATCGCAGCCTTGTACACATCCTGTTGCCCACGCCGAGCCAGATAGCGCACCACCTCGCCGCCGCCCGTCGAGTGCCCCACATGGATCGCGTCCTTCAATCCGAGATGCGCCGAGCAATCTCACCGTAGCGCCTTGGTCCTTTAGCTGCTTATGGGGCCCGCAACGTCAAACTTGGCTTGCGTATTTCAAGCTATCCTGGTTTGCGCTGCAGGCAAGCTGTGAATGGCACCGGCGAATCCTAGTAAGGCCGCGCCGTCAAAGATGAGGTCGGTACCAACTGCGATGCCAATGAAGTAGGAACTAGCCGTAGGCCAGGCGATCAAAAGAGAGATACCGAGTACGGTAGAGACAACTCCGGCGAACACCGTCCACCCCCATCTTGGGAACTGTATGGCACTCGCCCCGCCTACGCGGAATAGCCCTCCTACGATAAACAGCACAGCGAGGACCATCGTGACGCCTGCTGCTCCTGCGTCTGGGTGGCGAATCAGGAGATATCCGGTTACCCCGCGTATAAGCGCATTCAGCAGATACACAAAGAATCCTCCCCATGTCCAGGCCTGCAAGGAGTTCACGAGCCACATAACTCCGCTGATGGTAAGCACCCAGCCCAGCGCCAGGATCGAGAAAGTCGTCGCGGTCTGCGCCTTGACGATACACACCGCGCCGAGCACCATCAGCACAATGCCGGATACGAGGAACCAGCCCCAGGATTTCCTGATCTCCTCGATGCCGGCTGCGAATAAACTAGAATTGTAGGCCATTGTCCTTCTCCTTTCGGATGTTGCATTCGATTTGACTTGGTTGATCGGCGCGCGTTCATCGCCTTAGTGCAAAAAGACCTCTGCCGTGTTCTTGGGAACGGCAAACGGTGTTGCCGACTTCGGGTCCGGGTTGAATTTTCCGAAGACCGAAGGGTTCTGGCGGAAATGATGTTCGAGTACATTGATTCGGTTTTGATCGTCGGGATGGTCGGATAGAAGCTGGGGTATCTCGTTGGGATTGGCACTCTCGAAATCCTGGAAGAGCCATACCAATCCCCACGGGTTGTATCCGGTTTGGGCACAAACATCCGAACCTGTCAGGTCCGCTCGCGACTCCACGTCTCGCGAGTAGCCAAGCGAGTGCAGTTTGCCGAGCAAAGCGATCGCCAGGATGTGGGCTCGAGTGGGCCCCATGAGTATTGCAGCACCGATCTCACGTTCCTTGATTTTCTCCCGCTTCTCCATTAGCTCAACGGTGTCGTGATGGATGGTATGTGAGACTTCGTGGCACAGTGTTCCGGCGAGTTGCTCCTTGTTCTTTACGAAGTACAGCAGCGAGTCAACCACATAAACATTGCCACCCGGAGTAGCGAAGGCGTTCGGTTGTGTCTCGTGAACCAGGTAGAACTTGAAGGGATGGTTATAGCGCGGCTGTGCCGCTCGAGTAATAGCATCCGCAATTGGCTTCAACTGGTCGTACAGAGGAGAGGATTCGATGATTTCTCCCTTGGCCTTCAGTTCGTTGAAGACCTCCTTTCCCATTTGCACTTCCTCGTCTTGATTCTGTCCCTGTGGGTTTTCCGCTTGCCGATTCGACGCTGGCTGATTCTGTGCTGGCTGACTCTGCCCTGATTGAATCTGTCCTTGCTGTTTCTGCTCTTGAGTCGCTGTTTGCTCTGGCGAACAGCCGACTATTGCCAGACAAAACACCGTACATGTGTGAAGGAACAAACTTCGAATTGGTTTGAAGAAAGACATAATTAGTTCCGTTGAACTTGGACCGAATCAACGGGCCACCCACATCCATGTCGATTTCGCGGGCTGCCCATTGATCGGGAACCGGTTTCGCCCTTTTCACTGGCGCGCGTTATTCCCTACGCGGCTGGCTGACTCTTGACCTTGGCGGCAAGCTGAGCTAACGAGGATTTGAATTTGGCAATCTCCGCGTCAATGTCAGACTTGACCTTCGCCGCTACCGCGACCTCGCCCGCTGTCTTCAGGTCATGATGTACCTTTTTATCGATCTCCTGGTGCTTCGCCTTCAGGCGGGAGATCGTGTCTATCTCCGACTGCGCCAGTTTTCCCTTGACGTGGGCTTCGAACCCGTCTAACAGGGCCTTCGCCTCGTGCAACTGCGCGCCGACCTTCTCTTGATATGCCTTTACCTCTGCAATGTTCATGGGTCTTCCCCTTCCTTTGGTATGTAGCGATTTTGAGGGCCTAGGCAGCCTTGTTGTGGAGAACGTTCTCTACCTTGGCCTGCTGACCACGACTTAGGGTTGTGCTGAGAATGGTGCCGCCGTAGCCGCGGAATTGATCTGCCACGATGTCGGGATTGGCGGTGCGAAGAAGCGCAAAGATCGCCGAGTCTCCGGGTTGGACCATCGTTCCGACCTGGCTGACGAAATCGTCGGGAATGCCGAATTCATCTTTCCACCAGGCGGCATCCATTGCGCCTGCTCCCGCTCCAAGCGCGCCGCCGGCGAGAGCCCCGGCCGCCGGAGCGGTTGCCCCACCAGTGAAGGGAATGGCGAGGGTGAGCCCGATCAGAGAGCCCATCAGACCGCCCCATCCCGCGCCCTCACCTGTGGTCATCTGGTAGCTCTGGTCTATCCGGAGCTTGCCGTTGTAGTCACGATAGGCGGCGACGGCGTCGTGAAGATCGACCACCCAATCATCGTCCAAATTCTGCAACTGATTAAGTACCTCCGATGCGCGGTACATATCTTTCTTGAAACCAACGACTATGAGTTGTGACATGGTTGTTCTCCTTTGGCTGGTAGTGCGTTGTTGGTTCGATTGCGAGTTCAATCGCGACCGTGATTCTCAGCTCGCATTTGTGGTAGGTCGATCTCACGGACCGTCACATTTTGCCCTTCAGATAAAATCTGAAATTTTTGTTTTAGCGAGCCGCAGCTTCGGCGACCCCAGCCTTGGCTTTGAGTATTTGCACCTTAGCTTGAGCCGTGCGCTCTGCTGCCTGACGTCTGTCTTTGGCCGCCTGCAACTGAGCTTGAATCTTCGAGTCGAGCTGGTTGATCTTTTCCTGGAGTTTGGCCTTGCGGCTGGCGTGCGCCTGCGCGTGTTCGGCCTTCAACTGCACCATGTCGGCTTTCATCGAGGCGACGTTTTCTTGGTGGACCTGATGCACCACGTCCGACAGAGCGCGACGAAAAACTACGCCACCGATCGATTCCATACGGGTGTCAACGGGTGTCGTCCAGTCTTCTTCGATCTCCGCAACCACGGCGACCTTGGTCGGCAGCAGGACCTTGGAGACGTCATCGATGAAGTCGTCGCCAACACCAGCATTCAACAGATCCCCTGTCATCCCGCCGGCAAATCCGGCAGTCGCGCCGATCGCCAGTCCAACCGGTCCACCCAGAACACCGATGAGGCTTCCCAGTGCGGTCCCGGCAAGAGTCCCAAGCGGGCCGGCGTCGTCACCTTGTTTGATCGATGCAGTGCCGTCTGCATTTTTAGCAACTACGGCGTAACCGTACACGCTGATGCTGCCTTCAGAATCCAGCTGCAAGAGTGCTTTCTTCCCCTCATACGCTTTGCTCTCATTGTCAAATACCACTACTAGCATGCGGTCCATGGTGATAGCTCCTTTTCGTTTTGGTCTTGCAGCCTCGTCATTGCAATGCGGACGCCAATTGCTAAGCAGTTCAAAACGCTGAGAGTTTTTCAGGAACCCCCATGGGCCCGTTTGTACAGAGACTCGTCAATTGATGAGATCTCGCCATTTTTGAGAATGAGAATCGGGTCCTGTCAGCAACTTACGATGGAACTGAGATTGCGTTGGTATCGGGCCGAGAGGCACGCCGGATGCTGAAGGTTCAGAGATTGGCGAACGGGGAAGTCATCTTCGCCTTGAGCGGTCGGATGGATACGGAACAGACAGCCATATTGGAGGCACTCTTCCGCAACGAGGCTGAGGGCCGCAAGATGGTCCTAGACCTGAAGGATCTGACTCTTGTAGATAGAGATGCCGTCCGGTTTCTCGAACGTTGTGAATCCGACAGCATCAAGCTCAGGAACATCCCGGCATACATCCGCGAGTGGATTGAGAGAGAAAGAAACACCTAGTACCCGAATGGCGATGCCAAAAGTATTTCAGACCGCGGCAGGTTTGAAGCGGTTCTTGTCGATCTTCAGCGATCTGATCCTGGACTCGAGGGTAGACCGTGGCATCCCGAGCTTTGCAGCCGCACCCAAGGGCCCGAACACGCGTCCGCCGCACTCTTTCAAGGCAGTCTCAATCATCTCTTTCTCCTTCGCGGCAAGCTTTTGCGTGAGTTCAGGCTCACCTGAACTGTTGGCGTGAGGCCGCCGCGACAGCCAACTCTCGTCGATCGAGAAATTTTCCGTCTCACATACGATCACCGATCGCTCGACGATGTTTTGCAATTCGCGTATATTGCCAGGCCAAGGATAAGCCTGTAGCAACTCCAGGCTCCGCTTGTTGATCCGACGTATGCTTTTTCCCGCTTTCCTTGCGTAGCGGTCGATGAAGTATTCGACGAGCAAGGGAATGTCATCTCCCCGCTCGCGCAGAGGGGGAATTTCGACCGGAAAGACGTTGAGCCGGTAATAGAGGTCACTGCGAAAAGTGCTTGCGGCAATGGCCGCCTCCAGGTCGCGGTTCGTTGCGGCGATCACTCGCACCTCAGCGCGAATCGGCTGGTTTCCCCCGACCCGCTCGAACTCGCGCTCCTGTAGAACCCGCAAGAGAGCGATCTGTGTCTCCAGAGGAAGTTCCCCGATCTCGTCGAGGAAGATTGTGCCTCCTTCGGCCAATTCAAACCGGCCAAGGCGTCGCTGGGTCGCGCCAGTAAAAGCCCCCTTCTCATGGCCGAACAACTCCGACGCGATCAAGTCACGCGGGACTGCCGCGCAGTTCACACTCACAAACGCTCGTGCTGAACGCTTTGACCGCTTGTGGATAGCTCGCGCGATCAGTTCCTTGCCGGTGCCGGTTTCGCCCGTGATCAGAACGGTGGAGTCGGTCGGCGCGACCTTGGCGACCTTCACGAGGACGGCCTTCAATGCAGGCGAAGCGCCCACGATCTCCTCGAACATGGATGTCTTGTCAATCTCTTCACGTAACGCGATGTTCTCTTTGTAGAGCTGGTCCCTCAACGTCTTAATTTCTTCGAGAGCCTGTTGCAGACTGCCCTCGGCTCGTTTGCGATCCTCGATGTCGGTGCGCGTGCCATACCACCGAACGACGCGACCATCTTCATCTCGCAGCGGATTATCTCGAATCAGAAACCAGCGGAATTGCCCGTCATTCCCTTTGATTCGTGCTTCCATCTCAAACGAGGAGCCGTCGGTGAGTGCTCGTTTTCGAAGAAACTCTAGCTTCTGTAGATCTTCCGGATGAAAGATTCTGGCAATCGCGTCTCCCGACTGCGCCTCTTGCCGAGTAAGCCCGGTGTATTCCAACTCTCGCTCGTTCGCAAACAAAGGTCCCCAGTCCGAGTCGAAAACGACGACCTGTTGTGGAATCACATCAATAAGCTGTCGAAGCTCCGCTTCGCTTTGACGCAAAGTCTGTTCCGCACGCTTGCTCTCGGTAATGTCGATCACGGTCCCCACTATTTCACGCAAGTCGCCGCATTGGTCGAGGACCGCATGGCTTACGGAGTGGAGGTTCCTGATTCCAGTGATGGGGTGCACGAAACTCAAATCCAGTTCAAGCTCCGCTTTGTCGCGGATGGCTCTTTCGAACTGCTCCCGGACTGCGGCCCGATGGTCATCCGGTTGGATCCGCTGAAAAAATGTTTCGAGTGGCGGTAGTGGCTCAGCGGGGTCAAAACCCAACACGCGATAGCACTCCTCCGACCAGTAACCGGGTTCACCGGTCGTAGCGTTCCAGGCCCAACTGCCGGTGTGGCTGAGCCTCTGTGCTTCTGCCAAGTACGCTTCGCTTTTGCGGAGTTCCTGTTCCGCTCGTTTGATCGACGTAACGTCGGTTGCCGCCCCGACAAACTCTCGGTTGCCGGATGCATCTTGTGATGCGTGGGCCAGGGCGTGGACGTGCTTGACACTCCCGTCAGGCATCAGCAAACGATAGGTATGCTCGAACTGTGTCGCCCCCGTGGAGGCACTCTCGATAACCTTCAGAAAGTCGGGGCGATCATCGGGATGTACACGTCGCACCAAGGAATCCATTGTTAGCTTTAGTGTGCAGTCGAACTCGAAGATACGATAGGTTTCGTCTGACCAGACAATCTCTCCGCTATCGGGTCTCCACCCGAAGCTGCCAGTCTGACTAAGGCGCTGAGCTTCCGCCAAGTAAGCTTCCCGGCGTTGGAGTTCCTGGGTTAACAACACGTGCTCTGTAACGTCTATGGCGCTGCCGATATACTTTTTGAGGCTTTGATTATCGACAATAGGAGCGCTGACACAGCGTATGTAGCGGACCTCACCATCGGGTCGCACGATGCGCTTAGTGGTATCGAAGGCCAAGGCTTCCGTCAGGACAAGCTCGATCAGGCTCGCCATCGATTCACGGTCTTGTGGGTGGATACAGTCTAGGTATTCCTGGACACCGGGTGCTTTGCTGCCCGGATCGAGGCCGTACATCCGAAATAATTCAGGAGACCAGTAGTCGAATCCTTCAGGACCGAAGGCCCAGCTTCCGACGTGCGCGATGCGCTGCCCCTCCGCGAGATAAAACTCGCTTCTACGCAACCCATCTTCGGCGCGCCTTCGGTCTTCGATGTCAATACTGGACCCATACCACTTGACGATTGCGCCCGATGGGCCGAGCAGCGATACTTTGCGGTGGAATTGCCAGCGGTATTCTCCATCTGCCCGTCGCACTCGAGCTTCGGCTTCGAACGGTTCTCCCGTTGCCAGACACAAGCGCCAATTCTTAACCATCTCCTCAACGTCGTCGGGATGAATCGCCCTGGTCCACCGCCAGCCGCATATATCG
Source organism: Edaphobacter aggregans (assembly GCF_003945235.1). NCBI lineage: Bacteria > Pseudomonadati > Acidobacteriota > Terriglobia > Terriglobales > Acidobacteriaceae > Edaphobacter > Edaphobacter aggregans. The sequence goes on along the minus strand of NZ_RSDW01000001.1, from coordinate 4,755,480 downwards.
TCCAAAGAAAGTCCCAGGTACTCTAACCAGCGACGATTAAAGTAATCGAGGTACCCGTCAGGACGGCCAGTGTGTAACAGCGCGGGAGTCGTGTCGATCGCGAGCATGAGGCGATCTTTGGCTTGTTTCAGATCCTCAGTGTCGTGACCTGTTCCATACCACTGAACAATGCGTTTCAGTTCATCTCGCAGGGGTACGTTACGAAGCAGAAACCAGCGATACGCTCCGTCAACACGACGAATGCGTGCTTCAGTCTCGAAGGGCTCCCCCTCAGCCAAAGCCGCACGCCAATCCCTCACGACTCTTCCGGCATCCTCAGGATGAAGGGCAGCGCGCCAGCCCCAGCCCTGTACCTCCTCCAATGTGAGCCCTGTAAATTCCAGCCAGCGCTGATTGATGAAGTCGAATGCGCCGTCAGGCTTAGCGCGCAGGATTAGACAGGGGATGGTGTCGATTACGAGCCGAAGCCGGCTCTCAATCGTGTCTGGCCCCTCAAGAGCTTCATTCTTATCAAAAGACTCCATAAGGCTCCGCCCAATCAAACTGTACTCAGCAACTGTATTTGAGTAATTCGCCAATCGTCCAACGTTCGTGGAATCCGGCCCCTGAAAGTATTCACGCACCTACAGGGCTGCGTTGTCGACTGTGATGCACCGACGTGACGAACGAACTCTTGGCCCCCGGAACGCGAGAACCTGCAGAACGAATTGGGTTCAGAGTTGAGACTCTTCAGGCATTCGGAGGCGAGTACATAAGTAGAGTTAGCCGTGCTAGGCAAAATCGCTTTACGAGCGTAAAGGGAGCGCATTGAGTGGCTGGCTAAAATCTCAGTTGCGCTAACGGGGCAAGGCACTTTTTGAGCCCTAGGCGGGGGCCTTAGGTGTTCCGGGTAGGTGGTCGGCAATCAGGAAGTTGAGATCGCTTCCGGGTTGCCATCATGCTCGCAGAACTCCGAAGTCCAAAATTTCGCCCGCAGTGTTCGGCGAGTGACTCGGCGATTTTGCAACAATCGAGAATTCCGAATCTCGGCCCTTAAGCCACGTTGCTACAAACGTTCCCTAGAATGACGTCGACGGCAGCGCAAGCCAATCGCTCGAGCTCTTCATCATTTTCATGTTTACCGACTCCTGCCAACAGGCGGTAGAGGATGTCTCCTGTCAATGAGTCGTGAAGGATTACCGCCATCCGTTCAATTGGAATCGTTGTCTTTCGCAGCTCGTTGCGACGACTTTCCAACAGAGCTCGTATGAACGAGGTCGTTCTGGCGGGACCGTGCGTATACCATGCCTCTCCTACTTCGGGGCAGTTTACGGCCTCGCCAATGGCGAGACGATGAAGCTCCACGGACCGTTTTGCAGTGATGAGCTTCAGGATGTGAAAAGAGAGCTTCTTGAGGCTCTCTTCAAGGTTTAAGCCTGTGTAATCGATCTGCGTGAGCGGTTCGTTCGACTCGCGGCACAGGTTCTCAATACTGCTGATGAACAGCCCGCACTTCCCGCCGAATTTGCTGTAGACCGTACTCTTCGAACCGCCCGCCAACTCGACAATCTTGTCGATGGAGACGCCCTCGTAGCCGCGCTTCAGAAACAGCTCTGCTGCGACTTTTTGAAGCTTGCCGTTTCGAACCTCTCCCCGCGACCGCTTGTTAGGCATTCATCTCCCCGCCCTGGAATTCGTCAGAAAAATATTCAATGCGATCCACAGCCTGAGTTCTCCTGTATTAACAGCATTTTATGCGCCCCTCTTTCTTCTGGACTGCCAGGCGTCGAATTTGCCGCCAGATGCATCTTACTGTACTGTACTGTACAGTACATCTACTCGCCAGAGTCAATCAGGAACCACTTGGAGAGTACATAGGAAGCAAAACCAAATAATTCGCTCGTTCTCAAGACGAAAAGGAGAAGTTTTATGAATAAGGAACCGACTCTTTCAGCCGCAGCTGCCGGCACATTCACCATCGGTGGTGATCTCACGGTTAACCGGATGGGCTATGGCGCGATGCGCATCACGGGACCAGGCGTGTGGGGACCCCCCGCAGACAAGGCCGCTGCGCTGGCGACGCTTCGGCAGGCGATTGAACTCGGAGTGAACCTGATTGATACGGCCGACTCCTACGGTCCTGGCACATCCGAAGAGCTGATCGCAGAGGCACTCTACCCATATCCGGCTGGATTAGTGATCGCAACCAAGGGTGGATGGGAACGTCCAGGCCCCGGCCAATGGACGCATAATGCCAGCCCGAAACATCTCACCAAAGCGCTTGAGGGGAGTCTGAAACGTCTGCGCCTGGACCGAGTTGATGTTTATCAACTGCACGCCCCCGATAATGCTGTCTCCTTCGAGGCTTCGGTCGAAGCACTGGCCAGACTGCGCGAGCAAGGTAGGATACGTCATGTCGCGCTCTCGAATGTGACTCGTGAACATATTGAGAGGGCTCGCAAAATCGTGCCGATTGTCTCTGTGCAAAACCGCTACAGCTTCGCCGACCGGGAGTCAGACTTCATCGTTGATTATTGCGAGCAGAACAACATCGCTTTCCTTCCGTGGGCTCCCCTGGGTCAGGCAAAGGAGGCACACGATGCCATTAAGAAAGTTGCGAAAGATCTTGATGCAACTCCTTTGCAGGTCGCCTTGGCGTGGCTGCTCAAACGGTCTAAGGTGATTCTGCCTATCCCCGGAACATCTTCGATCAAGCACCTGGAGGAGAATATCGCTGCTGCGGGTCTCGAACTCCCTCAGTCCGCGTACAACCAGTTGTCCGCCGTAAGCCATACGCCTGCAAGCCTGCGGGGCTAAAGCTGCTGCCCCGCTTGGGTTGCTCTCTGCTCAATACTGCTCGATGGACTGTCGCAAAACTACGGATTCGGGAGATGAAACCATGAGACGTTCGCCCTTCGCAAAGTTCCACGTATTAGCTCCTTTCGTCGTGACCACGCTTCTTCCTTTGGCGCTCCATGCGCAACAGACGATCACCGGCCAGGCCGCCTTCGCCGACTACACACAGCAGAAACCGGGCGTCCGGCGCAAGATCACCGTGGCCGATCTACCTGAACCTAAACCGTCTGAATCGGTCGACAACGGCCCCAGTCTTGTCCAAAGGCCTGAGGGTGCATGGCCCATCGCTCCTCCGGGATTTACGGTTCAGCTTTATGCGGGCGGCGATGCAGCCACTCCAATGCAGCGATCCGAAAACAAGAAAGAAACGCACCCGCCCACCTCTGGAACTTTCGTGATGCCTCGTATCATCCACACTGCACCCAATGGCGATCTCTTCGTGGCGGACTCGCAGGCTGGCTCCATATTTGTGCTGCGCGGCGTAACCGCCGCCGGTAAGGCATCCACCGTCAGCAGCTTTGCTACTGGCCTCGATCACCCCTTTGGCATCGCGTTTTACCCCTCCGGCCCGAATCCTCAATGGATCTACGTCGGAAACGCCACGACCGTCGTTAGATTCGCCTACAAGTCCGGAGATTTAAAGGCAACCAACGCGCCTGAGACAATCGTGCCCGATATCCCCGGCTATGCCCAACTCCGTGGCGGTGGCCACTGGACGCGGGACGTTGTCTTCTCCGCTGACGGCAAGCATATGCTCGTGTCGGTTGGAAGTGGATCGAACGCCGATGATCCTGACACCCATCCCAAAGAGTTCCATCGTGCGGATGTGCTGGAGTACACCCCTGAGGGCAAATTTGTCGAGGTGTACGCCTACGGTATTCGTAACTGCGTCGGCGAAGCGATCAACTCTGTTACGGGTCAGCTCTGGTGTTCAACCAACGAGCGCGACGCCCTGGGAAACAATCTGGTTCCAGATTATGTGACCTCAGTTAAGGAAGGCGGCTTCTATGGTTGGCCCTGGTTCTATATGGGGGGTCATCAGGATCCGCGACTTATGGGCACCCATCCTGAACTCAAGTCCAAGGTCATTACCCCCGATGTTCTGGTTCAACCCCACATGGCGTCGCTCGGAATGACCTTTTACCCTACCAGTAAATCCACCTTCCCGTCCCAATATGACGGTGACGGATTCGCCGCCGAACACGGGTCCTGGAACCGTGCTAATCGCGGAGGCTACGAGGTCATCCGAATCCCGATGAAGAACGGCAAAGCCACGGGCGAGTACGAGGATTTTCTTACCGGGTTCGTCACTGCAGATGGACAGGTCTGGGGCAGACCGGTAGGAGTAGCTGTAGGGCACGATGGCGCTCTCTACGTTACAGATGATGGTTCTCGCAGCATCTGGCGCGTGACCTACACCGGGAAATAGTGCGAATTTCGGTAGATGGAAAATCCTGAGAGTGCCGGATAGCTGGCACCTTCTCGTAGGACTCAGTCTGTCGACCGAGGTCGGCTACCAACGAGTCATCTATTCTCCGGATACCTGAACATGCGAGATCCGTCCCATTATCGATATAACCGTCGGGCGCTGGTACCTCGCCTTCAACCCGGCGATTGAGCGCACGTGGTGTGGTCCCGACGTAGAGCAGGCACTCGGCTTCTCGTCCAGCGTCAAGATCAGCTACGCTTTCACTCGTCAGATCAGCAGTGCTCAAAATACTACGCTGATTACTGGCGCATTGGAGCTTTTGATGCGTTGCATGACCAGCAGCAGCAGATCTTCGCGGTAATCGACCTCAATGTCTTGCCGAAATGCGAGATCAACATTGGCGTCGGTGCAGGTCCCACCGCCGGAACCGACCACCTGATCGTAAAGGGAATTCTCGGCAGACGCTTCAATTGGGAAAGAAAGTCGGAAGTTGAGTAGATGTTCAATCGCGGGAGTTCGCCTAAACGATAAGGAGATACCCATGGTCAATTCGGACAACAAAAAGCTTCTAGCGGCGTTGGAGGCCAACTGGCAAGCCGAGATGGAGGGGCACTATACCTACACTGCCTTTGCAAAAGGCGAAGTCGATCCGCAACGCAGGAACGCTTTGCGGGGTCTAGCCGCTGCGGAGAAACATCATGCCGATCTGTGGGCTCGACGTATTCAGGAGCTAGGCGCACCACCACCTCAATACGTCGGCGACCTGTCAGGACAGGCCGACTCGTTGGCAAATCGAGTGGGCGGGACTGATCTGGCACTCCGCCGACTCGAGATCGACGAAGGCCGCGACATCGCCAAGTATGGAAAGCAGTTGAAAGCCCTTCGCGACCAATCCAGCATTGCAATCCTGGAAGAGGTGATTGCGGACGAACGGGAACACTATCAGACGCTAGGCAATCTCATCCGTTCGCGTCGCCCTCTGCCTGAAATGCCTCCCGAGCAGGCGCAGGAGGCGCTCGATGATCTGCTGGCCACCCGTGAAAACAGTCAAACACAAGCGGCTGGCTGGGTTGGAGACGCAATCTACGGCATCAACGATGGACTTGGGTCGATCTTCGGCATTGTCTCTGGCGTCTCGGGAGCGACACTGGGCAATAGCCACTTCGTTCTCATTGCAGGCCTGGCCGGTATGGTCGCCAGTGCGTTATCGATGGGGTCAGGAGCGTATCTGGCCGCAAAAAGCGAGCGAGAGATATTTGAGGCGGAGTTTGCAAGGGAGCGGGAGGCCGTCGAGGACAACGAAGCTGAAGCTCGTGAGGTGCTCTCCCTCAGCTACCAAATCCGAGGCTTGCCGGAGGAAGACGCGGAACGATTCGTCGATCACCTCGCAAAGGACAGGGAACAACTCATCAAGGCACTCGCGCGGGAACGCCTCACCACGACTGAGGAAGGATTGAGTAAACCGATGGTCTCCGCCGTCTCGGGTGCCTTATCCACAGCCATTGGGGCCTTGATCCCGATCATTCCCTTCTTCTTTATGACGGGTATACCAGCAGTGATTGTCGCCGCGATCGTCTCGCTCATCGCGCATTTCGCAGTAGGAGCTGCAAAGTCCCTGATAACAATTCGCGCATGGTGGAGCAGTGGATTCGAAATGACTTGGATTGGTGCGCTCGAAGGAGTGGTCACGTACATCATCGGCATGGGTCTGGGGCGAATTGGAGGAAGCCGATAGACCTCGTCGATCTAAGGGGTAGGTGTTCCATTCCAGCCTCCGCCAAGGGTCTTGATCAGAACAACGGATGCAACCATTCGCTCACCGGCAATCTGTGCCGCTGTGCGTTCGTTCGCAAGCACTGTCTGCTCCGCAAACACCACATCGAGATAACTGACGAGTCCGCCTTTATAACGTGACAGTGCGATATCTTCAGCCGCCTTTGCCTCCACAACGGCTCTGCCCTGCGATTGAGATTGTTCTTCCAAAAAATGCAGAGCAGAGAGTTGATCTTCGGTCTCCTGATACGAGACGAGAACTGCCTTCTCATATTGAGCCAGGGATTGCCTGTATGTCGCCTGTGCCTGCTCCACACCGGCCTTTAGGCGGCCTCCTGTAAAGATCGGTGCAGCGGCGGAGGCGCCTAGGGAGGCGATTGTGTTCTGCCAGTTCACCAGGCTGGTTGCATTGGTACTTTCGTAGCCCGCCAGGGCAGAAAGAGAGAGTTGGGGGAAGTATGCGGCCTTGGCCACTCCGATCTGAGCGGTTGCGGCGGCAACGTTTCGATCAGCTTCCACAATATCGGGGCGGCGTTCCAACAAATCCCCGGGCAGTCCAATCGGAATCTGTGGTGGGACAGCGTCGTTCGGAGATCTAGGTACAGAAAAACCCTCCACAGTGCGCCCTAGCAATACGGCCAGCCCATGTTCGAGCTGTGCGCGCTGGATCTCAAGAGCTTGCTCCTGCGAGATCGTCTGGTCGAGGAGTGTTTGCGCCTGTTTTACCTCGAGCTCGCTGCCCAGGCCATGTTGAAACAGGTTCGTCGTCAGCGTGACACTCTGTTTCAGCGTGTCAATCGTGCTGTCAAGAATAGCGAGTTCCTGATCGGTCTCGCGCATTTGGTAATAAGTCACGGCGACATTCGCCTCGACCGAGAGAGTCACAAATCGCAGATCGGCCTCGGTGGCCTCTTGCGTCGCACGGGAGGATTCGATCGATCGGCGTACACGCCCCCATGCGTCGATCTCGTAGCTTGCGAAGAGGGGCAGTTGAATATCGTTGTAAGTTGCGGCGTGACCGGCCGTATTTCCATTGTTGGGTCGATTCTGAGCTTCCCGTGTTCTAGAAGCAAAGAGACCTGCGCCGACAGTTGGAAACAGTTGGGAGCGAGTCGCTTTAGTTACAGCTGCAGCTTGATCGAGGTGCGCCACGGCGATCTTGATGTCGCGGTTCGCGGCGTCTGCTTGTGCTTCCAGATCATTCAGACGCCGGTCGTTGAAGACCTTCCACCAGTCTGCGTATGCGATTGGATTCTGGCGATTGCTATTCGCGCTGGTGACGGATGCACCTGTAAATGCCGGAGGAACTGGAACGACGGGCTTCTTATAGTTGGGTCCTACCATGCATCCGGTAAGAAGAGCGCAAAGAAGGAAAACAGCGAAATTGCGATGATTGGTATTCATCGTGGCATCCTCAATTCTGTGCTCCGGAGTTCTGGGTCTGTACCTCGACGCGCATTCCATCGACCAGGTAGTCCGGTGGACTTGCGACGACTGCATCACTCTCGGAAATTCCGCTCGTAATCTCGACGGTGTTGCCGAAGTCGCGTCCGAGCGCGACCTTCTTGAGAGCGATCTCATTCTTGTTCGTTACTATGGCGACCTGGGGACCAGCGGCCTGGTAAAGGACAGCTCCAGACGGAATGATCAATGAAGGTATCGGCGTGGAAGCTCGGAGATGCACTTCAGCGTAGGCTCCCGGCATCAATTGTCCGGATGGGTTCGGCACGTCAATTTCAGTAAGCAGCGTGTGAGATGCGGAATCAATCGAATGGCTGCTACGAACGACGCTGCCTTGAAACTGCTTTCCGGGAAGCGCCGTCAGTTCGAGCGTTGCCTTGAGGCCATTCGAAATCTGTTCGCTATAGGATTCAGGTACAGGAACAAATATCCTGACTGTATCGATCTTCGAGATTCGGAAGAGTTCAAATGTGGCTCCTCCGTTCCCGGCATTCACGAGGTCTCCGATGTCGGTCCTGCGCTGCGTGATGATTCCATTAAATGGAGCAACGACGCGCTCGAATCCCTGCATCTGTTGAAGCCGACTTACGTTTGCATTCGCGGCTTGCAGGTTCGCTTTCTGTGCCTCCAGGTTTTGGTTGTTCTGATCGACATCCTGCTGGGAGACGGCATTGGTACCAATAAGCCCTTGATACCTTTTTGCCGTGATGCTGGCCAGAGTGAGATTGGCCTGAACCTGGCTGAGGCTGGCGCGCGCCTGACTTAGCTCCTGATCAACCTCGGGCGATTCGATGACGGCGAGCAACTGGTCTTGACGAACATGCGTTCCAATGTCCGCATACCAGTGAGCGACGTAGCCGCTGGTCCGCGCATAGATAGGCGAGTCTGAATAAGCCTCTATCGTGCCCGGCAATGCCAGATCGCTGTTGGGCGCTCCACTCTGTGGGTGAATCACGGAGACAGGCTCTGCCTGCAATGTATGAGTCGTCACCGCAAGCTTTTTGCTTTCCTGCGCGCGGAGAAACAGCGTAACTGCGCCGACCAGGCAAAGCACAACTGGGGCCAGAAGAAAGAGTCGCACTCCACTTCTGCTGTGTGAAGGTGAAGGAGGAAGGGTCGGCGTGTTGTGGTGTGTTACGAGGGCTTCATTAGACATTGACTGCCTCCGGATCTGTTTTGGGAGATTTCGAATTCTGCCGAATCATGGCGAAGACAATAGGAACAAAAAAGAGAGTAGAAATGGTCGCAAATAGCAAGCCCCCGATTACGGCGCGACCGAGAGGAGCGTTTTGCTCTCCACCGTCACCGAGCCCAAGCGCCATTGGGATCATGCCAATGATCATCGCCATCGCAGTCATGATGACGGGACGCAGACGCGTTGCTCCTGCTTCCAGAGCTGCCTTGAATGCGTCCTTGTTCTCCGTGAAATGTTCGTTCGCAAAGGTGATGACAAGAACGCTATTCGAAGTGGCGACGCCAATGCTCATGATGGTTCCCATCAGTGCGGGCACGCTCAACGTTGTGTGCGTAAGAAAGAGAAACCAGCAGATGCCCGCCAGCGCCGCTGGCAGCGCGGTGATGATGATGAAAGCCTCTGTCCAGGATTGGAAGTTGACGACAAGAAGGAGATAGACGAGAGCTATGGCGAACGCGAGTCCGTAGAAGAGGCCGGTAAAGGATGACTTCATGGTGGCAACCTGCCCGCGAGTCACGATCCGGCTTCCTCTCGGCAGTTTCTTCGATGCATCCGCAACGATCCGCTGGACGTCATTCGCAACACCGCCAAGATCGCGACCCTGTACGCTGCCATAGATGTCGACCACCCGTTGAACGTCGTAGTGGCTAACCACGGCCGGCTCAGACATTCTGTTCATCGTCGAAAGGTTTTCGAACAGTTGCGGGGCAGGAACACTAGGAGAATTCACCGGTATATTGCCAACCGCATCAATCGAATCGAGCTTGTACTGCGGCGTTTGTACCGCTATGTTGTAGGAGACTCCGTTCTTTGGGTTCAGCCAAAAGTTCGGAGTTGTCTGAAAGCTCGAACTGAGCGAGACCAGGACGTTGTCCGCAACATCCCGTTCCGTCAACCCAACCTGTTGAATGCGTGTCCTGTCGATGTCGTATTGCAGCCGCGGTTGATCTACCAGTTGCTGGATATGGACATCGACGGCTCCCGGTACGGCCCGTATCTTCTCAGTAATTTGGGAGGCGACGGCGAAGTTGCTTTCGAAGTCGTTGCCGACAATTTGAATATCCAACGGGGCCGGGACACCGAAGTTGAGTGTCTGGCTTACAATGTCTGCGGGCTCAAAGAAGAAGGAAGTCCCTGGAAACTGCTTCGGCAAATTCTCTCGCAGCCGTGCGACATACCCCGCAGTGGGATGATGTTTTGCGCTGAGTGAGACAAGCACCTCGGCATCAGCATTTCCGACTGTGCCGCTGTTGCTGTAGGAGAGGTTGATACCACTGGTGGGCAGCCCGATGTTGTCGAGTATGCCGTCCGTTTCATCAGGGGGAATCTGCGTTCTGATGTAGCGATCGACCTGATCGACGAGACGAGCTGTCTCCTCGATACGGGTACCTGTCTTCGCTCGTACATGCAAGCGGATTTGGCCTGCATCCACATAGGGAAAGAAGTCTCTCCCGAGCAGCGGGATCAACATTAGACTCAACAAGCAGAACGCGAGGAAGCAACCTACAAAGAGTTTTCTATGCTCCAGACATTGATCCAGAAGTTGGAGATATCTGTCGCGAAGCGCTTCAAAGCCATGTTCAAAGCGCTGGTGGAGCCGAGCGAAACGGCTGAGGGGACGTCCCGCTGCTGCTTGGCGGTGCCGCTCAATTTCTTTCGGAAGCAGAAACATCACCAGCGTCGGAATAATCGTCCGAGAAAAGAAATAGGACGCGAGCAGTGCAAATACGACTGCTTCAGCGAGAGGAACAAAAAGGTAGCGAGCCACTCCGGACAAGAAGAACATCGGCACAAAGACAATGCTGATGCAGATCGTCGAGACAAATGCAGGAACTGCGATCTCCTGGGCTCCGTCGAGACTTGCCTGACGCAAGTCCTTTCCCATGGCTACATTGCGCTGCATATTCTCGATCTCAACGGTCGCATCGTCAACCAGAACGCCTACCGCAAGGGCCAGGCCGCCCAGGGTCATGATGTTGATGCTCTCTCCCAATGCGCTGAGGATGAGCAGCGATGTAAGAACCGAGAGCGGGATCGACACACATATGATCAAGGTGCTTCGCCAGCTTCCGATAAAGACCAGAATCATGATGGACGTCAGACACGCCGCGATGAGTCCCTCTCGAACCACGCCGTTCAAAGACGCCTTTACAAAGATCGATTGATCTGCGAGTGGATGCATCACAAGCTCTTTGGGAAGGGTCGCTGCGATGCGAGGAAGAGCCGCGCGAATTCCGGCGACGATAGCCAGTGTGGAAGCGCTACCCGCCTTCTCGATCGTCAACAGCGCGCCTCGCTGCCCATCCTGACGCACAATATTCTGCTGAACCGCGAAACCGTCGCGAACATTTGCTACATCGCGGATGAAGATGGATCCGCCGTTTACAGTTTTGATTGGCAGACCATTCAGTTGGTCGACCGTGACCGGGGTGCCATTCAATCCGATGTTGTATTCCGTCGTTCCAATCTTGACGGTTCCCGATGGCACGATGACATTCTGCGCGTTCACAGCATTGACGACATCGACGGGAGAGAGCCCTTCCGATTTAAGCCGGGAAGAATCGATATCCACCATGATCTGGCGGACCTTGCCTCCATAGGGCAATGGCACAGCGGCCCCGGGAACTGTGGCCAGTTGTGGCCTGATGAAGTTCGATCCAAGATCGTTCAATTGCTGTTCCGAGAGACCTCTGCCGCTGAGACCAAGTTGCAGGATCGGAACGGTCGACGCACTGTACTGAATGACGAGCGGAGGCGTAATCCCGGACGGCAGTTGCTTGAGAGTCGCTTGCGCCTCAGCCGTAACCTGGGCGATTGCTCCATCCACGTTCGCCTGCGGCTGCAGGTAGATCTTGATGACGGAGACGCCGTTTAGAGACTGAGACTCGATATGTTCAATGTTCCCGACAGTGGTCGTCAAGGCCCTTTCGTAAATAGACGTGATGCGCTGCTCCATCTCGGTAGGAGCGAGGTCGTTGAACGTCCAGATGATGCTCACCACCGGGATGTTGATGGACGGAAAGATGTCCACAGGTGTCCGCATCATCATCACTGGACTGATCAAGAAGAGGAGCAGTGCCAGAACAACAAACGTGTACGGTCGTGAGAGCGCGAGCCTAACGATCCACATCTCTTGAACCTCCTTGGTTGCGATTTGTCGGGCAATTTACCGATGCCCTCTCACGGCGCCACTTCACCGCAGCATCCACCGTGCTAAGGAACTCCTCTCCATCGACTGGCTTGTAAAGGAATGCGAAGGCGCCCTGAGTAAGGGCATGGCCGCGAATCTCGTCGTCAGGATGGGCCGTCACGAAGATGACAGGTAGCGCAGGAAGGGTAGCCGCCACTCGCCGCTGCAACTCGCACCCATCGATGCCAGGCATTCGGATGTCGGTAATCAGGCAACATACCGAGCCGAGTTCGCCCGTCTGAAGCGCTTCTTCGGCCGAACGGAACAATCTCGTCTCGATCCCAGCCGAATAGAGCAGGTGCTTCAGCGACTCTCGCACCCGTGCATCGTCGTCTACTATTGCAACGATGCGAGGTTGCTGATTGTCTGCCACGGAACGTTCTCCTTCGACTGACAATTCGATCGTAGGAGAACTATTTGCTGCTGCCAATTATCGTTTTGTATTAGACGTTAGCTCTTTGGAATGCCGAGTTTTCCAGCCATTCGTACTAGATCTGCGAGCGATTGCGCGGCCATCTTTCGCATGATTTGGCCTCTGTGAATGCGAATGGTGATCTCGCTTGTCCCAAGCTCCCACGCCGTCTCTTTATTCAACAAGCCCGAAACAACGTAGGGAAGGACCTCACGCTCTCTCGGTGTGAGCAACGAATATCGTTTCTGTATCGCGTCGAGCTCCCCCTTCTTGACACGAAGCTCGCCGTCTAGGCGAATCGCTGCTTCGATCGCGCGAAGTAGTTCTTCTGGCTCGAACGGCTTCGAAAGGAATTCTGTCGCGCCGGCCTTCATGGCCTTAACGGTCGATGGGATGTCCCCATGACCGGTAAGGAAAACAATGGGAGGGCCGCCAACATCACCGAGCTTCGTTTGCAACTCGAGGCCGCTCATTCCTGGAAGGTCAAGGTCAAGAATCAAGCAAGCTGGAGCATCCGGTCTTTTGAAGGCGAGATATTCCGCGGCGTTGCTGAACGTAATGACCTCATGGCCCGCGGAAGACAACAACGCCGACAAAGCCTCTCGGATTCGGCTGTCATCGTCCAGTACATAGACGATCGGGCGACCGGAGCTCATTGCTCTCCCTCTATCGCGCGCGGAATCGCGAAGCTGAAGACGGTCCCAGCCACCGGTCCAGGCGATCCCCATAAACGTCCTTCATGTGCTTCTATGATCGATTTGCAGATCGAAAGACCCATGCCCATGCCGTCTTCCTTAGTGGTGAAGAAAGCATCAAAGACCTTCTCAAAATCTGAGATTCCGATTCCCTGATCTCGAACTTCCGTCAGAACCATGCCATCCTGCTCTCTCATGGAGATCACGAGTGTTTTCGGTCGATCAGTGACGGTCCGCATAGAGTCCATTGCATTTAAGGACAGATTCATTAGAACCTGTTGAAGCTGGAGGCGATCGCCAATGATCCCGGGAAGGTCTCTTGGCAATTGAACCTCCACCGCTATCTTTTCACTCTCGGCTCTTCCGCGTATCAGAGAAACAATTTCATTTACGATCGGCCCTAAGTCGACTAGTACCTTCTGGGGTGGCGATCTCCGGAAGAGTGCCCGTAGGCCCTGGATGACTCCACGGGCATCCCTACCATCCCGCACAACACGTTCCGCTGCCGGTGCATTCTCGATATTCGGAGGATTAGTTGAAAGCCAGCGCACGCATGTTTGCCCATTCGCAACCATCGCGCTCAGAGGTTGGCTGATCTCATGAATAACCGAGGCGGAGAACTCCGACAGGGCCGCTACTTGCATAGCCTGTGAGAGTTTTGTCTGCGTCCGGCGCAGCGACTCCTCGGAGCGGCGCTTGGCTGCGATCAACTCGGTCGCAAGAATCATCGCCGCGATAAAGATGGCCAACCGCAGGTAAGATTCGTGGGAATGAAGAAGTTGAAATCGGGGAAGCAGGAAAAGGAGATCGAAGAGAATAGAAGAAACCACGACGGTCAGGTATCCCGGACCGCGGCCTCCATAGAGACTGGTCACCATTGTCGCCAGTAGGAAGCAGGAAGAGGGAGCATCCAGTTCCCAAGCGATGGGCAGTGCAATCGCACATACCAGGACTGCGAGAAGATAGCCTTTCAATCGACCGAGGTTCTCAAGCATAGCGTCGTCTAATTGCGGTCAGTGTGAATTTGTCGATCATTCAGTTGAGAATATGCTTTTCGGGACCAGCCTCTTGATGAGACTTAGAGCACTGGGCATTTACCTAGCCAGACACCATCACACACGTTTTCCTTTTGACGATATCTCCATCTTCATCTCGCAAGGGGCGGGCCGCGGTCGAGATGCCATCGATATTGGTCATCCGCCCCGCGAAAACGAACCTCACTTTCACGAGGTTAACCGCTGGCAACGGACGCGCGCCTTCGTGTCTCTGAAGATCATCGGGATGGGCTGCCACTGGCCACCCTATCCCGGATGTTTGTGTCGACGTCATTCCGAAGTACTCCACGTATCGGCGGTTTAGGTAAATATTGGAGCCATCAGGCAGCGCAACCCATACCATTGCCTGAATGATATCGACGAGGTCCCGATGCTCTTGCTCGGCCCGCTTCTGTACTTCAATGTCGAAATTAACCTCAATCCAACACAGCATGGTTCCCTTCGCGGTCCGCACGGGTTCCGCTCGACTTAGGAAACACCTGTACCACCCCTCAACATGACGAACTCGAAAGGCCACCTCAGTGCGAAAGCAGGTGGACCAGACTCTGCGTGCCACTTCGTGATCCTCTAGGTGCAGCGAAGGAATGTGGGAATCCCACTCTCCACCGGGGTCGATTCCGAAACGAAGCGGATGGTCCGGCGGTAGTCCGAGGTAATTGGCTCTTCGTGAGTTTACGAAGACCAGCGCACTGGATGGCGTGCCATACCACACGTGCGCAGGAATCACATTAGCCGTCGCTCGCAGTTGGGCGTTGATTGATGATTGCTGTTCAGATGCGCGATCTCCGTTGACTCCATCGACTCGGTCGGCTTCATGTTGCGGATACGCGGTCATACTTGCTCCACCCTAGCAAATGTTAAGACTCCTGTTCCCTTTGAAACAACCCGGTGCCAAGTTTTGTGCCGAGCATCTGGCACAACGATATGCGTTCCGATTGGCAGCAGATAAGCAGCAACTGTACTTGAGTTCGATAAGCAGGGAAAACCGCATGTCCGGATGCCCGTAAGGGCGCATCAATGAAGAGAGCAGAAATACCGTGGACTCTATTGCCTCAAAACATGAACTACATCAGGAACAGGAGATGCCACGTCGAATTCCTACGTTATGAATGTGTTGCGTCGCGAGTTATCAACTATCCACAAGATAGCGGAGCACTAAAGTCACTGCCATGGCGCCCTCGCCCACTGCCGACGCGCAACGTTTTACCGCTCCATGGCGCACGTCGCCGGCCGCAAACATGCCTGGGATATTCGTTTCCAGATAGTAAGGTTGTCGGTCCAGCAGCCAGGATTCGGGAAGATGACCTTCTTTCAACATATCCGGGCCCGTTACCAGGTACCCCGCTTCATCGCGCATAATTCCTACCTGTGCTGCCCAGTCCGTCTGCGGAACCCCGCCAATGCAAATAAAGAGCCCTTTGGTTGACAGGTTTTGTTTTTCGCCTGTCTTGTTGTTTGTAAGCGTCACTGATTGCAGCATTGGGTCGCCGTGAAGTTCAGCCACTTCTGTATTGCAGATCACTCTGACATTACTGGCCGCGTTGATGCGGTCGATTAGGTAGTGTGACAGCGTACTCTTTAGCGAATCACCGCGAATAACAACGGTCACTGTCTTCGCGGATCCTGAGAAGTTCATCGCGGCCTGGCCCGCAGAGTTCCCGCCACCCACGACGATGACCTCATCGTTGTCGCTTAAGGCGGTTTCGCTGACCCCGGCTCCGTAATATAGGCCCGCTCCGAAGAATTTCTGTTCGTTTGGGAGATTAAGGCGTCTATATTGAACCCCGGTAGCGCAAATAGTGGACCTGGCAATAATCTTCGTGCCATCGGCAAGATAGCCAACCGTCTTGCCGGGAAGAAACTGCGCACTTACTCCTTCGCGCGACAACAGGAACTCTGCTCCAAACCGACATGCTTGCTCACGGGCGCGCTCTGCCAGGTCTGCCCCGGCGATTCCCTTCGGAAAGCCAAGATAGTTTTCTATTTTGGACGTGGTTCCCGCTTGCCCGCCAACCGCCGACCGTTCGATAACAACTGTCTTTAAACCCTCTGAAGCACCATACACCGCGGCGCTAAGACCTGCGGGGCCGGCTCCATAAATTGCAAGGTCATATTCGGATAGGGAGGGGCTACGAAACCATCCGAGCTTTTCTGTGATCTGTCGAATGGTGGGACATTCCATCCGGGTGCCATCGGGGAATACACAAACGGGAAGTCGCGCGTCATGCAGGTCGTTCACGCCTGCTTCTCTGCGTGCCTGCTGATCATTCTCCAGTTCGACCCATACGAAGGGTACGTCGCTGCGTTGAAGATAGTCCCGAATTTTGTAAGCCATAGCCGATCCGGCTCTTCCAATGACTCTTACGTCGGAAGGTTGCGTCGCGTCTTGGGATTTGTCTGTCATTCCGCTCCGTTTCAACGTCAGATTCTAGTTGCACCTTCACGGATACACTTTCTGTCTATCTGATGGGATGGAGTTGCTTCTGCTGTAGCCGAATTTCTGACCTGGCTTCTTGCGCGTAACGACACTCCGCGATTGGCGGCCAAGTCTCTCAGCCAGCGACAGTCTCAGTCAAGCGGCGCTGCCGACAACCGTTACAAGATGAGATCAGTTCTTCGGAGCGCGCTTCCATCGGAGGAGGGGAATTCACTTTCTTGCAGCCCGATTCGGCCGGGGCCTTTCGAACTTGGGAAGGCGCGCCGCCTAGCGACTGGCGAGAAACCCATCGGCCGACAAACTGACGTAAACGGTTCGGCAGGCCCACAAGATTCCATCGATTAGTAACGGGGAACGCGCTTCTCGTCACTTGAACGAGAAGTCGGCGAATCGTCGACTTGTCAATTGGCGACGGATGTTGGAGGAAAGTCGGTTTCTCGGACAAGTGCATTTCCGTTCTAAGTTGGCAATAGCAGGGCAAGTATTGCCCGGCGTAAGCATTTCTCAAGTCGAGGTTCGCCGTAATCTGCTGCTGGTTGCCGTTTACCACCGTTGGAGGCAAGGCCCTCAGCGAGGGCACCATTCCCGTTTTGAACGTGGGTGATTGCGACCAAATATTGACCGGGAGCGCTATGACGCGGCAACACAATCGTGAGCTTTAATCAAGGCGGCTGGCAACGAGACTGATTGCAATACATCGCCCGTCGTCCCAATGTTACGTCGGTCAAGGTGAGCGCTGGCGTTAAGAGCTCTGTACGGCACGTTTAGGCGAGGGTATCGGTGAGGTAGAGGCGCATGACCTTCTTGAACTCGGTGACTACGGCTTCCCTATCTTTCAGCGTGGCCTGGCGGTAGACCCCGAGCATGCCTTTGATGATTTCGACGATGACCTGGGCATTGAGAAAGGCTCGATCCGCGGACAGGCTGGGCTTGAGGTTCTGGAGTGCGGTGGCGATGGTTCTCCGCAGAGGTTCTCGGGCGGCCTTGGTGCGGGCGTAGGCGAGGGGCGCACCCAACAGCGGGAGATAGGCGATGCGGTCGTTCGCGAATTCGAGGATGCCTTCGATGAAAACGTCCGCTATGGAGGCCTTGGTGCGGGCGGGTGGGCGTTGCAGGAGCTTCGCCCAATGCACCTCGGCCTCACGGATGTACTGCGTGATGAGGGCGAGGGCAAGGGTGGGCTTGTCTGGGAAATAGTCATAGAGGGTGCCGATGGACGCCTGTGCCTGCTCGGCAATGGCGGTCATGGTGACGGCCTCGTAGCCAAGGGTGCCGAAGAGTTGCTCGGCGGCCTGGAGGAAGCTGGCGCGACGGACCTCGGCCCGGTTCTGTTGCGGGCGGCGTCTTGGATTTGCAGAAGTCGAGGGCATCCTCGTATATTAGAATAAAAGATAAGTTGAGGATACCCTCGACTTATTACAGGAGAGAACACGATGGCCCTTTCGCTTGATTCGAAAACTACAGCTCTTGTCCTGATCGATCTGCAGCATGGCATTCTGGGCATGCCTGTCCAGCCATATTCCGCCGATGCGGTGGTGAAAGTTTCAAGCAAGATAGCCAAGGCTTTCCGCGAGAAAGATGCCAAGGTTGTCTATGTGCGGGTGGATTTGAACAACCTGATGCCGTTGATTGTGGATCGCTCGCGCATGGATCCAACCGCCGGACCGTTCCCCGCGATTGCCTCTGAGCTAGTGCCTGCGGCTGGGTTTCAGGAGAGTGATCTGCTGATCACGAAGCGCCACTGGAGCGCGTTTGGCCAGACAGAGATGGAGGACACGTTGAAGAAGATGGGCGTGACGACGATTGTGCTGGGCGGTGTGGCAACCAACTTTGGCGTGGAGTCTACGGCGCGGCATGCGGTGGCCGTCGGCTTTCAGGTGGTGATCGCGGAGGATGCGTGCTCCACACTTGAGACTGACGCGCATACGTTTGCGATGGAGAAGATCTTCCCGATGATCGGACGAGTTGGCTCGAGTCAGGAGATCATCAATGCGCTCGCCTGAGGTCGCGAGCAGCCGCGGGCCTGTTCGGCAGAATCTCGTGCTGGGGATATGCTGCATGAGCGTGCTGCTGATAGCCATGGATGTGACGATCGTCAACGTGGCATTGCCAGCGATTCAGCATGATCTGCAAGCGAGTCTTTCGGGACTGCAATGGATTATCGACGCGTATACGCTGGTGATCGCGAGTCTGCTGATGCTGTCGGGTTCCATGTCCGATCGATTCGGGCGAAGACGGGTGTTTCAGATTGGGCTGACGCTGTTTGTAGCGGGTTCGCTGCTTTGCAGCCTGGCACATACTATTGATCAACTCGTGGCTTATCGTGCGCTGCAGGGTCTGGGCGCTTCCATGCTCAATCCAGTCGCGCTCTCCATCGTTGCGAATGTTTTTACTGAACCCAGGGCGCGGGCGAAGGCGGTGGGTGTGTGGGGCGCGGTGGCGGGGTTGGCACTGGCGCTGGGACCCCTGCTGGGCGGCGCTTTGACGCAGGCAATGGGTTGGCGTTCGATCTTCTGGATCAACGTGCCGATTGGGATTGCGGCTGTCATCTTGGCGACGGTGTATGTGCCGGAGTCGAAGGCCGCGCAGGCGCGGGCCTTCGATCCGGCGGGACAAGCGCTGGTGTTCGTGGGGCTGATGACGTTAACGTATGCGGTCATTGAAGGGCCGGATGCAGGTTGGAGTTCCTCTCTGATCCGTGGGCTGTTTACTGCGGCTGGGGCGGCGTTTATCGGCTTCCTACTCTATGAACCGCGGCGCAACGACCCGCTGGTGGACCTGCGATTCTTTCGCAGCGTGCCGTTCAGCTGCGCTACGATCCTTGGGTTAAGTGCGTTCTCATCGTTCTCGGCTTTCCTGTTTCTGAATGTGCTTTACCTGCAGCAGGTGCGTGGGTTCTCAGCGTTCCATACGGGGCTATCCACGCTGCCGCTGGCGCTGGCGATGATGGTGGGTTCTCCCTGGAGCGGGCGATTAATCGGACGGTATGGTACACGGCCATCGCTCTACGCTGCGGGCACATCCTTTTTGCTTAGTACGTTGCTGATGACACAGCTTACCCGTGGGACCCCTCTGGCTGTGCTGTTGGCGGCTTATGCTTTGTTCGGCCTGGGGCTGGGGATGGTGAATCCGGCGATTGCCAACAGTGCGGTTGCGGGGATGCCTCTAGCGCAGGCGGGTGTGGCCGCGGCGATCGCTTCTACCGCGCGGCAGGTGGGCGCGGCGCTGGGCGTGGCAATTGCAGGGACGGTGGTGAGCTCGAGCCGTGCCAAGGGATCCAGCTTCACGCTGGCGACGCACCCGATCTGGTGGATCATGACGGGATGCGGAGCGATTGTGCTGTTTCTTGGATGGGCTTCTGCGACCGCGTGGGCGCGTGAGAGTGCAGACCTTGCGGCGCCTGAACTCACTGTTGGTGGTTAGCTAGGTACAAAGTCCCTAACAGCCTCTAAGAGGCTGATTTAGTCCGACTCTCTCATAACACGCTAGTGTTCACTGATTTCTAGTGGGGGACTTTCCACGTGGACAAATAGTCGGCTTACCGGGCACATGGCAGCAGCGACTAATGTTACGAGCACCTTTCCGGATAGCCGGTTATACGGCCACTTGCCGAAGACATGATCGATCTGAACAGCTCGGAGACGCAGATCAGCCATCTCTAGGCCTTTTGGGACTGACATCTGAAGCTCCACGTGATCTGCTCATTGCGCTGTTTGCTTGCGGTCATCAACGGCAGTTCGCGACAGCCGGATTCCAAGCCTCTGCATCCTGAGTTGGAGCGTCGATCGCTTGACTCCAAGACGGGCTGCGGCTCCCTTCGGCCCCGCGACTACCCCATTCGCGTCTTCCAGGGCACGCAGAATCTGATTCCGCTCCGTCTCTTCCAGCGTCTCCTGAAGGCTCTCATGGGAGGCGGGTTTGGTGCTGGTGACAATAGGAACTGGAGGAGAACTCACATCCGGGGTGAGTTCGGCGACGGCCACATTCAAAACGGGTCCCCCAGAGATAATCACTGCCCGCTCGATCACATTTTGAAGCTCTCTAATATTGCCTGGCCATTGATAGCGGATCAACGCCTGCATGGTTTCAGATGGAATGGTGTCGATCACCCGATGGTTCCGGCGGCTGAATTCCTTGACGAAGTGGCGGACAAGCAGAGGAATGTCTTCTTTTCGTTCCCGCAACGATGGCACGCGGATGGGGAAGACATTCAGTCGATAATACAAATCAGATCGGAATCTCTGTTCCTCTACCATGGTCTTAAGATCGCGATTCGTCGCGGCGATCAACCGGGCGTCAGTGCGAATGGTGCGCGTGCTGCCCAGGCGTTCGAACTCCCGCTCCTGCAGAACACGTAGGAGCTTTGGCTGCAGTTCGAGCGGGATTTCGCCAACCTCATCCAGGAAAATGGTTCCGCGATTCGCCAGTTCAAAGCGCCCCACGCGCTGCATGATGGCGCCAGTGAATGCACCTTTCTCGTGGCCGAACAGCTCGCTCTCGAGCAACCCCGTCGGAATCGCCGCACAATTCAGCTTCACAAAGGCGTTCGGCTTCCGAGAGCTAAGCTCGTGCAGCGCCCGAGCGATCAACTCTTTCCCGGTGCCCGTCTCTCCATAAATGAGCACAGTGGAATCTGCGGGCGCTACCGTCTCAATATCTTTCAGAACCCGGCGCAGCTGCTCGCTGTTTCCGACGATATCCTCAAAATGAAGCTCACTGCGGATCTCGGATTCGAGATAGACATTTTCCTGCGCGAGCTTATCTTTGAGTTCGGAAACCTGCCCATACGCGAGAGCATTTTCAACGGCGAGAGCGATTTGATTGGCCACCTGACCGAGGAAGGAAAGATCATCCTCGGTGAAGGCATTCTCTCGCGAACTGCCAAGACCGAGCACGCCGAGCACGCGTTCCCGGATGATCAGCGGATAAAGGCAGAGCGACAAGTTCGGCATCGCGCCCTGGGGATCAGCAGCGACTTCGTCCTTGGTCGCGATCAGTGGGTTGCCCGTCCGGAACACGGTCTTGGTCCGCTCGGATGCGGAGCCGACAGACATCTCCTCGGACCCGACATAATCCACAGCATAACGCCGTAATTCGCCATCTTCCGGATCGGGCAGAGCCACGCCGACGCTGTCGCATTGCATGAAGTGCCTTATACTCGCGACACTTTCGCGAAGCAGGTCGCGCAACTCCAGCTTGGTGACAATGCGATTGGTGATGTCCAGGAGCAGCCTCAAACGAGCCTGCGCACGAGCATCGTCCATTGCCACGGCGATCTGATTAGCAACCAAAGACAAGAATTGTTGATCCTCGTTGGAGTATGCGTCTTCAGAGTGGCTGGCAAAAACCAGACTTCCGAGCTTTCGGTGTGCCGTGCTCAGGGGAACGGCGTACAGCGAACGAAGCCCTAAGTTGGAAAGCCGCTCGACCACAAGGGGAAAACTTGTTTCGCGGTCGATGGACGGAATAACTACTGGCCGCTGATTCTGGTACACCCACCATGCGACCGTTTCCTCTTTCGGAATATCTCGGACCGCGAGAGCCTCAAGTGCATTGTCATAAGGCTCGAGGAAATCCCACTGGACCCAATGGACTGCCGGATCGAACAAACTTAGACCATCGAATGCAACCACTTGATGCAGTTCGCTCGCGCAGGTCTGGAATAAGACTTTTTCCTCCGGATGAGACCGGATCAATTCCGCGATGCGGGCGAGCGCCTCGTATCGCGAAACAAGGCTTTCGCTGAGAGTGACCGGTTGCGAGTGACTCGATACAGGCATACGTGGCTACCCGTTGTTAGATTGCGATCGGTGTCAAAGCGATTCACCCAAGTGTGTCGGGCGATCGCTCCGTGGCATCTGCCAGTTTTCCGGCAGCATGCTACCACAGCGCTGGCACCCGGCATCTCGGCCCTACCGCGTAATCTCTGGCGCTGCTGACGTTTACGAATTGCGGCGATTTGGCACGCCCCCTGCCATACAGAGTGGCGACGATATGTTACGCATCACGATTTACGACGACGGCAAGGTATGCAGGCTGGAACTCGCGGGCAGGCTGGAGGGCCCGTGGGTGGCCGAAACAGAAAACGCCTGGCGCTTTTCGCTGGGCCCAGACCGAAAGATCGAAGTCGATTTGAGACAGCTGACGGGGATCGATAAGGCCGGACACGATCTTCTCGCGGCCATTCATCTGGCGGGGGCCTGTCTCATCGTTGAAGGCGTGTGGCTGACTACCCTCATCGGGGATCTCACTTCTCAGCCTTCTTGCGAAGGCGCCATGGTGCAGTCGTCAAGTAAAAAGCTTCCCCGCAGGTCAACATCCCGGCAACAGGAGAGCAGCAAATGAAGATCAAGTCCGTTCTGAAACCAAAGCAAGTGGCATGGGTATCAGGTGTTCTGCTCGCGGCCATTCTGGGCGTCGCAGTCTCTCGTTCCGCGGCGAAGCCTTCCACGCAGACGCCATCGTCGCCCCTGGTTGAGGTCGCTCTGGTAGAGCAGAGAGATGTTCCAATCAATGGAGAATGGATCGGAACCCTCACAGGGCAGGTAAATGCCGATGTGAAAGCGCAAGTCACGGGTTACCTGCTTACGCGCAACTATAAGGAAGGATCGTTCGTCCGCAAGGGACAAATTCTGTTTGAGATCGATCCTCGCCCATTCCAGGCGGCGCTCGATCAGGCACGGGGCCAGTTCGCTCAGGCTCAGGCGCAGCTGGCTCAGGACGAGGCTCAGCTTTCGACATCTGAAGCTAACCGGCTCAAGAGCCAGCTCAATGTGGAGAAATACGAGCCTCTGGCAAAAGTCGACGCCGTCAGCAAGCAGGATTTCGATAATGCGACGCAGACGGATTTTGCAAATAAGGCCCAGGTAAAGGCAGCCGAGGCGGGCATTGCGGCAGCGAAAGCTCAAATCAAAGCCAGCGAGGCCACGGTTGAAACCGCCTCAATCAATCTCAGTTTCACGCGCATCGTCGCGCCAATCGACGGCATTGCCGGCATCGCCCAGGCACAGGTCGGCGACCTGGTCAGCTCCAGCAGCAGCCCGCTGACTACAGTCTCCACGCTCGATCCCATCAGAGATTACTTCACCGTCAGCGAACAGCAATATCTGGCGTTGCAAAAGAGGTTTTCAGATTCAGAGAAAGATCATTGGAAGCTGCAGCTCATCCTCGCCGATGGAACAACGTATCCACAAGAGGGCCAATTTTATTTCGCCGATCGCCAGGTGAACCCGAACACCGGTGCCATCCAGCTCGCCGCCCTGTTTCCAAACCCTGGCAATGTTTTGCGCCCCGGGCAGTACGGCAAGGTTCGCGCCATCGTCCGCGTGCAGCAGAATGCCCTGCTAATTCCACAAGCGGCCGTCAACGAACAGCAGGGCAGCAATCTCGTTGCTGTTGTCGATAAGGACAACCGCGTCAGCATGCGTCCCGTGCAAGTGGGACAACGCACAGACACAATGTGGGTCATCGATGGTGGATTGAAGCCGGGCGACCGTGTGATTGTCGAAGGCCAACAAAATGTCCGGCCGGGAATGACGGTACAAACCAAGCCATTCAAGAACAACGTCGAGTAAGCGCTGAATCCCCATTGCCAAAAGCGCAAAGGAATCAAAAGCCATGTCAAAGTTTTTCATAAATCGCCCCATTGTGGCGATGGTCATCGCGATCCTTATGGTCATCGTCGGCGCAGTTACCATCGCGACCCTGCCGATAGCACAGTTTCCCAACATCGCACCGCCCGAGATCAGGTTGCAAGCCAACTACCCGGGCGCCGATGCCAAGACACTCGAAGACGCAGTCGCCACGCCCATCGAGCAGCAAGTGAACGGCGTGGACGACATGACCTACATGTACTCCCTAAATGCCACGGCCAACCAGCAAACATCGTTGCTGGTCGATTTCGATCTCAAAACCGACCCCAACACTGACCTGCTGCTTACGCAATCGCGCGAACAATTGGCAACCGGTCAGCTCCCGCCTTCGGTCAACAGCTACGGAGTCACTCTCAAGAAGTCCACCACCGCTCCGCTCATGCTTATCGCCCTGTATTCGCCGCGTGGTACGCACGACGCAACCTATCTGGCGAACTATGCCTACATAAACCTCAACGATCCTGTCGCGCGCTTGTACGGCGTGGGCCAGACCCAGGTCTTCGGTTCGGGCCAGTATGCCATGAGACTGTGGGTGAAGCCCGACCAGTTGGCGAAGCTCGGCATCACCGTTACAGACATCTCGAACGCCATCCAGGCGCAAAACACAGTCAACCCCGCAGGTCAGGTCGGAGGTGAACCGGCTCCCGCGGACCAGCAGTTTACCTATGGCGTGCTGGCGCAGGGACGTCTGAAATCGTCCGAAGAGTTTGGCAACGTCGTTATCCGCGAAGCCCCCAATGGTGGCATCGTCCGCGTAAAAGATGTGGCCCGCGTCGAGTTGGGTACGCAGGACTACAGCCTGATCAGTCGTCTGAATGGCAAGCCCGCTGCGGCTATCGCCGTCTATCAGTTGCCCGGGACCAATGCTGTTCAAACTGTGCAGGGGGTCCGAAAGCTCCTGGCCCAGATGAAGCAGCGCCTCCCGGAGGACGTTGATTATGCCATATCTCTCGATCAGACAGCCCCCGTTACGGAAGGCATGAAAGAGATCCTCGTGACTCTCTTGATTGCAATTGTGCTGGTGATCCTGGTGGTCTATCTCTTCCTGCAGGACTGGCGCGCCACGTTGATTCCATTACTGGCCGTGCCTGTGTCCCTGGTTGGAACCTTCATCCTATTCCCACTCTTCGGCTTTTCCATCAACACCCTCTCAATGTTCGGGCTGGTACTGGCCATCGGCCTGGTGGTAGACGACGCGATCGTCGTTGTCGAAGGCGTGCAGCGCCACATCGAGGAGGGCTTGAATCCCAAAGACGCCGCTCGAAAAGCGATGGACGAGTTGACCGGACCGGTTATTGGAATCGCATTGGTTCTATCGGCGGTCTTCGTACCGACCGCTTTCATCCCTGGCATCACGGGAAGGTTGTATCAACAATTTGCAGTCACCATCGCCATCTCGGTAGTGCTTTCCGCCTTCAATGCGCTCACACTCAGTCCCGCACTTTCGGGGCTCCTACTGCGCAAAAAGAGAGAGCGCCATGGGCCTTTGCAGCGTTTCTTCAACTGGTTCAATCGCCTGTTCGAACGCGCCACCGGAGGCTACGTCCACTGGTCCGGCGTGCTTCTTCGCAGGGGGGCAATGGTGCTGGTGCTGCTGGTAGCCTGCGGCGCGGCCGGACTCTTCTTTGGCAGCCGTCTACCGTCCAGCTTCCTGCCCGATGAGGATCAGGGATACCTCTACATCAACATGCAGCTTCCCAATGCGGCTTCGCTGGAACGCACCAGCGCGGCGGCGAGACAAGTGGAGAAGATTCTCGCCGACACACCGGGCGTACAGTACACCACCAGCGTGGTTGGCTTCAGCCTGCTCAGCTATGTCCGCACCAGCTACAACGGCTTCTTCTGGGTCAGCCTGAAACCTTGGGACGAGCGAAAGAACCGGGCAGATCAGTATCAGGCCATCAAGGCACGTTTGAACAAGGAACTCGCGAATCTGCCCGCAGGAACGGTCTTCAGCTTCTCGCCACCGGCGATTCCGGGCGTAGGCACTTCGGGAGGTGTCTCGTTCGTCCTCGAAGACCGCGCCGGTAGGGACGTCCCATATCTTGCGGACAACCTCAACAAATTCCTGACGGCCGCTCGCAAGCGCCCTGAGATCGGCTCCATCTTCTCCACCTTCATACCGAGCGTGCCGCAAGAGTTCGTCCAGGTCGACAAGGAGAAGGTGCTGAAACAAGGCGTCGCTTTGACCGACGTTTACAACACAATTCAAGCCAACATGGGCGGCCTGTTCATCAACTACTACAACGAATTCGGCCGCACCTGGCAGGTCTACATCGAGTCTGAAGCTCCCTACCGGTCGAACACCGATAACCTCGGACAGTTCTACGTGCGCAACAACCAGGGCGAAACCGTGCCGCTATCCGCTCTCGCATCCTTTGCGACACGCTCTGGCCCTGAATTCACAATGCGCTACAACGAGTACCGCTCCGCGCAGATCAACGCCAGCGCCGCCCCTGGTTACAGCTCCGATCAAGCAAGGGCGGCTCTCGAAGAAGTCTTCAAGCAAACCATGCCTCATGAAATGGGTTTTGACTACTTGGGCATGTCTTACCAGGAGCAAAAGGCAGAAGAGGGAGTTCCGTCGTCGGTCATCTTCGGATTCTCATTGCTCTTCGTCTTCCTGATTCTTGCGGCGCTCTACGAAAGTTGGAGTCTGCCGTTTAGCGTACTGCTAAGCACACCGGTCGCGGTTTTCGGTGCGTTCGGAGTGTTATGGCTGCGCCGCGTTGTACTGGGCCTCTTTCTGCCGCCGTACATGGTCCAGATGGAGAACGATGTCTATGCGCAGATCGGTCTGGTGATGCTGATCGGCCTGGCCGCCAAGAACGCGATTCTGATCGTCGAGTTTGCCAAAGAGCAGTACGAACAAGGCAAGCCGCTCATCGATGCGGCGCTCGAAGGTGCGCGTCTTCGCCTGCGACCCATCATGATGACCTCGTTCGCGTTCATTCTCGGCTGTGTGCCGCTGTGGACTGCCTCCGGCGCCGGCTCGGTCGCACGTCAGATTATGGGGACCACCGTGATCGGCGGAATGACCGCCGCAAGTGTACTCGGCATCTTCACGGTCCCCGCAATCTTCTACCTCGTGGAGCGATGGTCCACAGCGGCCCGGGCTCGTTTCACGGCACCCGCACCCCAGCACGGTGAAATCGCGGAGGACAAACAAGATGCGTAATAGATTTCAAGACCGTTTCGGCACAAGATCCGCACGGTTCCTTCTCCTGTCGGCCGCTATGCTCTCCGGCTGTACGGTCGGCCCCAACTATCATCGGCCGGCGGTGCCGACGCCTCCGGCCTTCCACGGCCCGGACCAATCGCAACAGGCTGCATCACAAACCGCATCGTTTGCCGATCTGCCATGGTGGGAGGTATTCCACGATCCTCAACTGCAAGACTTGATCCGCACGGCGTTGAAGCAGAACTATGATCTACAACTCGCAGTCGAGCGCGTCACTGCCGCGAGGGCCCAGGTAGGCATCGCACGGTCGAACCAGTTTCCGCAAGTTTCCCTCGACCCAACTTTCAGCGGCGGAAAGACCGACGAGAACATCAAGTCGAACATCTTTTCGCTCGCCGGGGACGCCGTCTTCCAGGTTGATCTCTTCGGCCGCTATCGGCGCGAAACAGAAGCGGCACGGGCCCAACTGTTGGGTACACAGGACGCACAACAGACCGTAGTCCTGACACTGGTGAGCGACGTCGCGAGCGATTACTTTCTTCTCCGCGATCTGGACCTCCAGCTTCAGATCGCCGAAGAGACCGTGCGCACCCAGCAGGATTCGGTGAAGCTTACTGAGTCGCGTCTGCAGCACGGTGTTGCAACAACGCTTGATGTGCTACAAGCCCGGCAAGTACTCGATGCGGCAAACGCGCAGATCCCCGATCTCGAACGGCAGATCGGCCAGACGGAAAACGCGATCAACATTCTGCTGGGAAAGTATCCGGACAACGTCCCTCGCGGTGAGGTCCTTGCCATTGAAACTCCGGACGGCTGGAAGTGGAACGAGACTTTGCCACCTCAGCTGCCCACAGGCCTTCCTTCGCAGTTGCTCGAACGCAGGCCCGACATTCATCAAGCTGAGGAAAACCTGGTAGCCGCGAATGCCAACATTGGCGTTGCCAAAGCAATGTTTTTTCCGCAAATCTCGCTCCTCGGTTCTGGCGGCGCTGCTTTTGGTCATAGCCAGTTCGCCGGCTCGCATATTCCGGCGCCGCCCGGAATCGGTACCTATGCGGCGGCAGCCTCGCAGCCAATTTTCGAGGGCGGTTACCTGCGCAATAACCTACGTTATGCGAAGTCCGAGGAACGGCAGGCCCTGATTGGCTATGAGCAGACCATTCAGCGCGCGTTCGGAGATGTCTCGGATGCATTGATTGGTTATGACAAGAATCACGCTGTACGCGAACGCCAGGAACAATCCGTGAAGGATCTCCAGGAGTCCGTCAACGTGTCACTCATGCGTTATCGAGGCGGCACGTCGAACTACCTCGATGTCCTTGACAGTCAGCGGTCTCTTTTCAATGCCGAACTGACCCTGGCACAGGCGCGCAATAACGAGTACCAGAGCCTAGTCCAGCTCTATAAAGCGCTGGGCGGTGGTTGGAAATAAGCCGAACGGCGAAAGGAAAACCAATGTCTGTTCATCGATTTGGCGCCGAGTTGCCTCTCATCACGGTCACGCTGTGGCTACAGTCTGCAGGAGTCGCGATTCTCATCGTGTGGGTGCGACGTGCGTTAGGAGGAGATATGCAGGAGCTTGGCGCCATTCGTTCTGCAGCGTTGCTTGTGCGGTTTACAGCAGCAGTCGTTGTCCTGCACGGAATGGAGATTCTGCTGTGGGCATGCTTCTATCGCTGGAGGTGTCTACCGTCATGGGACTCTTCGATCTACTTCTCCGCGAGCAGTTATTCGACGCTCGGCTGCAATGACTTGAGTCTCCCGTCGAACTGGCGCACGCTTGGGCCGCTGGAGAGCATCATCGGCGTGTTGATGTGCGGAATCTCGGTGAGCCTCCTCTTTGCGATCGTTACCCGGTTAACCAGCCGTAATGCACGATCCTCACGGAAGGAAGACCGCACAACCGTGCCATCGCCCCCGTGAATCGAGCGCCGCGGCATGACATTACTTCGGATGGACTAGAGCCCTGGGAGTGGGCGTCGTCAATTTCAGGGGTTCCACGATTTGATAAAGGAGGATCGCAATGTTTCACAAGATCATGGTTGCTTATGATGACTCGCCCGAAGCTGGCAGGGCGCTTCGCTTGTCAATCGAGTTAGCGAAAGCGCTACGGGCAGAGCTCAGTGTGGTCACCGTCCTTGAGCCGCTTCCCAGCTACTACTCCTTCGCGATGAGTGCAGTACCGGCTGTCCACTGGACTGATACCGAGGAGAAGAGAGCTAGGTACAGCGCACTCCAAGTCGAAGCCCGACAACAGGCCAAGGCGGCAGGACTGGTAATCGATGCCGAGTTGATCAGTGGAGACGAAGTGGGCACCATTATCGATTGCACGAAGAGACATCACTCGGATCTGCTGGTTCTGGGGATGCGGAAGCATGGCTGGCTGATGGCAGGTCACACGGCAAAAGATCTTACCGAACGTGCTCCGCGTGCGTTACTGGGAATCAGATGAACTGACTGTGCTCTTGTATCGATGCAATGGAGGAACCGATGAATCCGTTTGATGCAGGAGCAGACTCTCCAATGGGAAGTACGTTAGCAGTTGCGTCCGACGAGGCGCTCGTCATCTCAGCAAAAGCGGGAATGCATCTGGCCTATGCCAAACTTTGCAGGCGCCACTCGAGTAGTATTTTGCGCTCGATTCACCGAATTACTCGGAGCGAAGAAGATGCAGAGGATGGATTGCAGGAATCACTGCTAAAGGCGTTCATTCACCTCAATAAGTTTGATGGAAGGTCGAAGTTTCCCACTTGGCTTACGCGCATTGCGATCAACTCTGCGCTGATGATCGTTCGGAAAAAGCGGGCCCATCCTGAGAGTCCTTTCGACGGGGATATGTTATCCCATTTGCAAAGTTACGATCCGGGATTGGATCCAGAGCGCCGCTTTCTTGAGCGAGAGAGAAACCTCAAACTCCGAAAGGCTGTACGGCATTTGCCGCCGTTACTCCGAGAGGCCACCGAGATTCGTTGTTCGGAGGAGGTCACTGTGTCCGAAGTTGCCGCACGGACACGGGCTTCGCTTGTCGCGATAAAGTCGCGCTTGCTGAGAGCAAGGAAGTCACTCATTCGTGCGCTGAGTGAAGACGAAGTGCTCCACGGAGCCGTTTCCAGGCTTGAAAGGACACGTATAACGCGTTTGTGAAGATAGGCGGGCAGCTGAAGCCTGGCTGAGAATTGAAAAGAAAGTCATGTCACAAGAGAAGGCGATTCCTAGTCCTTAGGTCCTAACCCATCGGAATCGTTCTTTTCGAGAGCCGAGGTATACATGTCGCTAACTATAGTTCTCTCTATTGGCTTCGATCCATCGTTATTGGAGACTCGAAGTCTAGTCCTGCAATCCGCGGGATACATGGTCGAGTCAGCATCATCCCTAAAAGAGGCGGTCAATCGCTTTCAGTCCGGTGATTTCGACCTTGTCCTGCTGTGCCGTTCTGTTCCCAGAAAGGACCGGGATCACCTCACTAGCTTGATTCGAGCGTCTGGATCGCGTATTCCCATAGTTTCCATTGCGGGAAATCTCGGTGAGCGCGATGCCTTCGCGAATGCAACGCTGGAGGATGGCCCGAACAACCTTCTTGCTGGCATTAGAGACGTACTAGTCAAGGCAGAGAAAACACCGGCGTGGGCATTCAACTCTGGGAACAGGTGAGACCTAGAGCTGCCACGCAACGCCTTGACCAATACCATCAATCGGTTCTCTCTGTGTATACGCGCTCCCCCTGGTTCAATGAGGCCGTCGCAGACTTAGCCACGCGCCTTTCACATGCCGGTTTCGACATGCATTCCGCGCAACAAGGAGCACTCGCCCGAATGTACAGCATGCTCAACACGCAGGCTCAAGCCCTTTCTTACATCGACGTCTATTGGCTCCTCTCTCTTATATCCGTCTCGATGTTCTTTCTGTGCTTGCTAGCGAAAAACGAGCCAGGAGGCTCTGGCAACATTCATATGCACTGATGCGAATCTCTGTGCGGCGACTGAAGACCGAGCTTCACCTCTCGCTCTCTGAAGCCGCTCGACAAGTGCTCACCCACTATTGCGAGCCGCTCGCTGGGAATCGCGGCTCGATAGTTGATTCAAGGAGAAACATTGAGAAACGAGAACGTGGAACAGATTTGGTATGCTCTCTGGCTTATCAAAGCAATAGTCGCAATAGTCTCATTATGCTTCTTCGGGATCGCCGCCCTGATCTGCAAAGGGATCTTACGTTGCATTCCTTGGGATCATATTAAGAGGCGTTCGGTCAAACACACAATGGTGCATTCGCTCGGCACCCTACAGCCTCCTCGGAACTTCGATGCTTCGGAGTCCAAAACTGCCGATCTACGAGGCGGCGAAAGGAAGAGGAGCAATGGATAAAAACGATGCGACAGGCTCATTTGTCCGTTTGTCGTCAAAGATCGGGAGCGATGCACGTTTCCCGCAAAAACCAATGGCAATAAGGCGAGGTTGAACTATGACGCAGAATGAAATTCGTGTCGGAATCGTTGGGGCAAACGCTGAAAAAAGCTGGGCGAAGGTGTCGCATGTTCCGGCCATCAAAGGTCTCCCCGGTCTTAGGCTCGCGGCTGTGGCGACGCGCAACGAGCGGAGTGCCCGGGAAGCGGCTCAAGCCTTCGAAGCCGAGCGCTGGTTGTCCGACCCGTTCGCGATGATCCACGATGACCGGATCGACGTCGTAACGATCGCCGTCAAGGTACCCGCGCACCGCGAACTCGTTCTGGCGGGGCTCGAGGCCGGCAAGGCAGTGTACTGCGAGGCGCCCCTCGGACGCACCGTCGCGGAGGCTGAAGAGATGGCCAGAGCGGTAAGTTCGCTTCATACCGCGATTGGATTGCAAGGTCGGTTGAATCCAGCCGTGCGCCGTGCAGCTCAGTTGATTTCTTCCGGGAAGATTGGACGCCCACTCAACGCCAGAATTGTCTCCACCAACGTCGGTTTCGGGCCGGAGCTGCCTTCCAGCCATGACTATTTCAATAAGACATCTCCTGGCGCCAACCTGCTCACCATCAACGCAGGTCATACACTCGATTTGGTGGAAGCGGTTCTCGTATTTCTCCATTACGGGGGTGGACGCACCTGGCGCAAGCTTGTGTGGGGCAACAAGCGTGCTTTTATCCGCGATTGGTTTGCAGCGTGATCCGCACCGATCTGTGAAGTAGATACACCGCGAAGAATTGGAGGACGGCGATCAAGAGCGGCCCAGCGCATTTCCCCAGATCCTGCTCAAACAGACCGATGCCGGCATCCAGCAATTGGATGGCGCCGGCAAGCGCACCCAGGATCAGCAACGCAGGCGTCGCCTGCTTGTAGATCGCCCACAATGCGAACAAAGCCAGAGGAATTGTGCGCGCCGCCGCGTACAGCGCCAATATCAACGACGCCTGCGTTGGAATGTATCCCGCAGGGACCAGGTATTGCGGACGGATGATCCCCGCGATCGAAAAGCCGCTCGCGACTAGAACATTGACTGCCGTGACCACCGAAGCCAGCCGAATCGCCTTTATTGTTGTCATTGATTCCCCTCTCTGAGTAGGCTCGTCCGAGCGTGGTTGGGTTGATTTGACAACTTGTGTTCGCACCAAGCCTGCGCGAAGTGCGAATCCTTCGCTAATCGCGGAGCGGGATACTTGTTATACCCCGCCCATCAATTGTCGTCAGACTGTCAGAACTACCCTCCCGAAGGGGCGGCCTTCAACGAGATAACGCAGAGCCTCAGCCGCTTCCACCAGAGGGAACGTCTTCGCCACGATCGGTTTGATCGTACCGGATTGAAGGAGAGCGGCAATAGATTTCCAGGCGTCCGCAATGATCGCCTGCGGCTGAGAGAACATATTGAAACCCCGGATGCTGGTTTGCGACACGATGAGGCTTGTCACATCAATAGTTGTCTTGCGGCTTGCGGAATACCCCAGTGTTATGAGGCTTCCTCCTGGTGCGAGCGTTTTGACCGCTTCGCTCAACACCTCACCACCGATCCCGTCGATGATGATGTCTGCGCCGTAGCCGTCTGTGATACGACGCACGCCATCAGTTAACTTTTCCACGGAAGTATCGATGACCTCATTGAATCCAAGCACCTTCGCCTGCTCCGCTTTCGTATGGTTGGTCGTGCTCGATATGGCGTGCTTTGCTCCCAGTGCGCGTGCCAATTGCGTCACCGCGTTGCCGACCGATCCTCCGATCGCTGGCGCGAAAACGGTTTTGCCTGGACGAAAATCAGCCAGAGTAAGAGCCACTTGCGCGGTGAGATACGCTACCGGAATGCCAGCTGCGCTTGCGTCATCGACATTGTCCGGAATCAAGCAGAGGTCTTCCTTCCGCACAGCAATCCACTCGCAATAGGTCCCATCTTCAAAAGCGCCATAGGTGCCCCAGAACATCACCCTTGCGCCAGCGGGAAAATCCGCTCCGCCTCCCTCCTCCACCACGCCCGCTCCTTCGTTGCCCAAGATGAGCGGCTTCTCCGGGATGTGAAAATCGCCGATGAGAATCGTATGATCGAGCGGCGTGACGCCGGCTGCGGTGATTCGCACCAGGACTTTCCCGTCCGTGACCGCTGGTTTGGGAAGCTCGACGAGCTTCAACGCTTCATAACCACCGAATTGCTCTGCTCTCATTGCACGCATTTTGGTTCTCCCTTTTCTCATGTCACTCCCGGCCGCGCCGCTGGGCGGCAACTTGGAGATTGTTAATGTCGATCGAGACCACCAGCAGGTCGCGAATTGGTTGAGTCCCTGACCCTTCGTCGGGTAATGAGGATTATTGTTATAATCCTCATTACAGGATTAGATTCGTAATCCTGATTTGGTCGCAGATTATTTTTGGGGAGGTTCAGATGGGTTATTCGCAGGCGCAAAAGGAAAAGACCCATAAGCGCATCGTTGCGATTGCCTCAAAGAGGTTCCGCGAAGAGGGCCTCGCGGGATTCGGAATCGCGGACTTGATGAAGGAAGCCGGTCTGACGGTAGGCGGCTTCTACAAGCACTTCGACTCTCGCGATGAACTGGTAGCCGAGGCCGTCGGCGATGCATTCGGTGTTTGGCAGCGCCAGAAGGAGGCTGCCGAATCCGAAGGCCAGCCGCTAACTTTCGCGAGACTTGTCGACGACTACGTGAGCGATGTGCACCGCAAGAATCCAGGTGCTGGCTGTGCCTTCAGCGCTCTGGCACCGGAACTTGCTAGAAGCGATAAGCGGACTCGCGCGCTTACGTCTGAACAAGTCAAAGATGACATTGAGTTGATTATTGGGTTGCTGCCAGGCAAAGACAATCGCGCGGCGCGGTCGAGAGCGATCCTGACTTTCAGCGCTCTTGTAGGAGCGATGTCGCTGGCCCGCGCCGTATCGGATGAGGAGCTTTCACGCGAAATCTTGAAGACGGTGGCAGAGCTGCTGAAGAACCCAGTCTAGGGACACCGATGCCTTACGAAGGGAATGTGTCCCCAAACATAGGAAGGCCGCTGACAGATTCGGCCTTTGTTGCCTCGTCTTGCAGCACGTCCCAGTGCTCGGCCAGGAGACCATCTTCGAATCGGACAACGTCCGCGGCGATCCAAGCCGCGGGCCTTCCCATGCCGGTGAAACGGCCATGCGCAATGACATAGTCGCCTTCTGCGACGATGACTTGGTTTTCATAGCGCAACGTAGCTGGCGTCGCGCGGACGAGAGCGAACAGCCCTTCGCGCCCCGGAGCGATGTGTGTGCTGTGCTGGATGTATTTAGGCGACCAGAAGCGTTCCGCTTCAGCGTAGTCGCGTTTGTTGAAGAGAGTGTCGAAGGCTTCGAGAACGATCGCCTTGTTCTGTTCGGGTGTTGTCTTGGGCATGTTCAACTCCTGGGATGTGTTCGGATGATGGATAGGTGACGTTCTCAGGCGATCGCTTCGATCGCATCGACCCGCGCGGGATAAAACGCCAGGTGGTCCTTGATGTCGGCCACTGCCTCATAAGGGTTTTCGTAGGTCCAAACGGCATATTCCGATTTCGTCCTGCCAATGGGAATGCTGTAATACGTGCAATCGCCTTTGTACGGACAATAGGTGTAATGCGTGGTCCGAACGAGCAGCGACATGTCGGCATCTTCGCGTGGCAGGTAGTAGACGGGCGGATATCCTTTCTCCTCCAGCAGTAGGGCGCGTGTCGATTCAGCAACGATTCTCCCGGCGACCGTCACGCGCACGTGGCCCTCAACCGGCAAAATTGCTATGGGATGATCTGGGCCAGGAATCTTGATCTCTTTGCCTTTGGTAAAAGTGTCATTCATCGAGTTCCTCACATTGCCTGTTAGAGTTTCGAACCGCCATCTACGGGAATACTCGCCCCCGTGATCCAGCGTGCTGCATCGGATGCAACGAAAGCGACTACGTCAGCAACATCCTCGGGCTTGCCGATACGCCTCAATGCCTGCATTCCCAGTGCGGCCTCACGGCCAGCTTCAGTCTTCGTGAAACTCGACATATCTGTGTCGATTACGCCTGGCGCAACAGCGTTCACGCGTATGCCGCTCGGCCCGAGAATGGCCGCCCAGTTCTTCACCAGCGTCTCAAGTGCCCCTTTGGTCGAGCTGTAAACAAGAAGGGAAGGGTTTTCCAGACCGGGCTTGCCCGGTACCGCATGGGCCCCAAGGGAAGAGATAGCAACGATGCTTGATCCCTCGCCAAGGAGTGCCAATAGTTGCTGCACCAAGAAGAACGGGCCTCGGACGTTGGTCGCAAAGAGGCTGTTAAAATCCTCGACCGTGTGATCCGCGATGCGTCCCGCCTTGCTGATTCCGGCGTTGAGCACAAGAATATCCAGCCGGTTACCGATAATGGAACGCACTTGCTCGGCGAGTGACGAAGCGCCCCCCGGAGTCCCTAGATCGGCCGAGATTGCATCGGCGTGCCCGCCTTTCGTTCGGATCTCGGCGACCAGAGATTCCGCTTCCTGTGTAGAGCGGCCATAGTGAACCAAGACATGAGCCCCGGCCTCAGCAAGCGCCGTAGCCGTCGCGCGGCCAATCCCTCGCGATGCGCCTGTCACAAGGGCCGTTTTGTTTTGAAGTGATGTCATTGTCCTCTCCACTTGAAGGTGAGCAACCAGATATGCAGCGAGACATATCTGGTTGCGTCTATGGCCCCAATGCGCGTGACGCGTCAGGCGTTCATCCCGCCATCAACCGTGAGGTTAGCTCCGGTGATGTATGAGGATTCAGGACCGGCGATGAACGCCACCATTGAGGCGATCTCCTCAACGTGCCCATAGCGGTCGAGCGCCGTGGCAGCTTTCTGCGGCACCGCCCAATCACCTGACGCGGGATTCAAATCCGTGTCGATCGGACCTGGCTGAACGTTGTTGACCGTGATGCCCCGGCTCCCAACCTCTCTGGACAGCGCCTGAGTGAACATCTTGACGGCTCCCTTCGTGGCCGCATAGGGCACAAGACCGGGCGCAACAGCACGTTCTCCCACTGCCGAACCGATCATAACGATGCGACCGCCGTCCTTCATGTGCTTCAGTGCCGCCTGCGTGGCGGCGAATATGCCGCGGATGTTGATGTCGAGCACTCGGTCCATCTCTTCCAGCGTTGCCTCCTCGAAAGGCTTCGGAATGGCTGTGCCGGCATTGTTCACCAGCACGTCAAGCCGGCCGAAAGTCGCAACAGCCTTTTCGACCGCACCCCTAACGGCTTGGGCGTCGGCAGCGTCCGCCTGGATCGCGACAGCTTTTCCTCCACCGAGTTCAATCGCTTTGACCACAGCCGAAGCCGCGCTCGTATCCTTCGCATACGTGATAGCCACGCTTGCTCCATCCGCAGCCAACCGCTTTGCAATCGCTGCACCAATACCCCGGGAACCGCCCGTTACGAGTGCTACTTTGTTTGCCAACTTTGACATAGATCTCCCTCAAGTTTCCTGAATCAATTTACGTGCGATCCGTCGGCCTTTAGCCTCGCGGGCCAGCCGTTCTGAACCGTTTAGTTTTATACGATGTCAGCAGCATGGTGAGGATGCAGAAATATTGAACTATTTAGTTCTTTATAGGAGAATGAGAGTATGGGGCGTCCGAAGAACTTTAGCCGGGAGGAAGTGCTGGAGAAGGCGATGCCTGTCTTCTGGAAGCATGGGTTTGCGGATGCGAGCCTCCAGGATCTGGAACGGGCCACGGGTGTAAATAAATCAGGCCTTTATACAGAGTTCCGGGACAAGGAAGACCTCTTTCTGGCGTGCCTTCGACACTATCTTGAGAGCCAGGACAAGCGAGGACTACTCACCAAAGAACCTCTTGGCTGGAAGAACATCGAAATGTTTCTCAAAAGTGGTCCCCTTAACAAGGGGGAAAAGCAGGGATGTTTCGCCATCAACTCGATGCGGGAATTTGCCATCCTTCCGGAGGAGGCTTACGGGGCCATTGCCGGGAATCGAGTCTTGCTGCTGCAACTCCTCGCGTTGAATATCAAAGCGGAGAAACCCAGGATGGCCCCATCTGCCATTGCGGAGATGGTCCTGTCCTTTTTTTCTGGGCTTTGCATTGAGCGCAATCTGAAATCCGGCAGATCCTCGTCGGCCCGCAAGGTCGAAAACTTCATGACCGCTCTTCGCAGTCTCTAATTCAGCCTTTGTTGGCATGGGCTTTCTTTGTTTTTTCGGAGCTGACTTTGACGCCTAGACCTGTGCGAAACCGCCGTCGACGAACACTTCAGTTCCGGTGATGAAGCTGCTGTTGTCTGAAGCGAGGAACACTACCGCCTTAGCGACCTCCTCCGGCTTGCCCAATCGTCCCATAGGGATCGTGGTCGCAACCGACTTCCGACGTTGTTCGCCGGCTCCGCCAGCCGCAAATAGACGTTCCAGACCTGGGGTGTCGATGGTGCCAGGGCTGATTGCATTTACGCGAATCCCCCGATCCATTAGGTCTGTCGTCCAAGTCCGCGCGAAAGAGCGAACGGCGGCCTTTGTGGCGCTGTAGATACTGTTTGAGGGTAAGCCCTTGCTCCCAACCACCGAGGCCGTGAGAATGATCGATCCCCTCGGACATCAATGGCAGTGCCTTCTGGACTGTGAACACGAGCCCTTTGACGTTCGTGTCGAAGAGGGTGTCGTAGAGCTCCTCGGTGATCGACCCGATCGGCGCATATTTGGCTATGCCCGCATTGGCCATCAAGACATCGAGCTTACCCTTCTCTGTCTTGATTTGAGCGTAAAGACGATCGAGGTCAGGCTGGGACGAAACATCACCCTGCACGCCAGTTGCGTTCGGTCCAATCTTCGCGACGGCTGAGATGAGTTCTTCTGGGCGCCGGCTCATGACATAAACATGAGCTCCTGCTTCGGCCAGAGCGCTGGCAGCGGCAAATCCAATTCCGCTGCTGCCGCCCGTCACTGCGGCGACCTTGTCTGCGAGATTGATCGTTATCATTTCCTGGGCCTCTATGTTTCTGTTGGTCCGAAACCGGGTTATCAACCAGATGGACGACCGTGCCGTCAGACACCATCCTGAGAAATCATTCGCTGTCGATTTCCAACTCTGCTTTTAGCCAATCATCGAACTGGCTTCCCGGCCCGTCTCCACGTTCCAGATAGAGTTCGTAAGCGCGCGTTTGAATCTTTACATGCCGCTCCGAAATGGCTGCATCCATTTCGGATAAGCGTGGCTCTTCATTCGGTTCGGGTGTGGATGTCACCGTTCGCCTCTCTTTCCTAATCGTTCTCCCTTGCCACATCGTACGGATTCTTACTTGCTACCCGGCTTTACGGTCTTCGCCGAAAGCCACAAGACAGCCGGGTTTACACGGTTGGGATAAATCGCAAGCATCTCGTCATAGAGTTCGCGCGCGGTTTTGGTCTGGGATGCAATCCGGTCGAAATCGCGGATATATTTTCCGGTGGCCTCGATATTGTCCGGTGCGTCGGGTGCGCCCGGTCTCTTGTGTCCTGCAATCGCGGCCACCGGCCTCAGCGACTCAATGGTGTCGAGTGCCGCGATCCAGTCCTTGCGGCCGTCGGCGTCCGATTCACCCAAATGAAGATGGACATCGTTGTAGAGCGCATCGCCGCAAACAGCCAGGTCAATCGACGGAACGTGGAGGCACGTGGTGTGGTCCGTATCGGCGTGTCCGAGAGGGATGCTAATGAACTGGTGTCCCTCCAACTCAAAGATGCCGCCCTTCAGGTCATCGGCGATCACAAGCGTCGAATCGATTTGTCCCGGAAATCGCGGTTTCCAATAGGCTTCGACGACTGCAGCCGATGCCTGCACGCGCATGACATCGATAGCCTCCCGTCTCGCAACGAAACGTGCTTTGGGGAACCGCTTCTGGATTGTGTTCACACCAAAGAAATGGTCGCCATGACCATGGGTCGCGTAGATGGTCGTCAGATTCTTGCCAGTGCTCACGACCCAATCAGCGATTTTCTGGTTTTGCTGGACCGTAATGGCGGTGTCGACGAGCGCCGCATCCCGTTCGCCCGAAATAAGCGTGGAAGAAATAGGCGACCATTTCATTTCGGTGGCGCCTGGCGCAAGGTCATCGGTCACGATCGGGATCTGACCGCTGACGAAAACCTCCCACTGCAATCGATCACTCATCACCCTTCCTCAATTCTTCGGTCCGACAGGGCACCGAGGCTATCTGGCCAATTCTTCTCATAATCGGTATCACGTTGAAGCCCGCGCTCCAACACAGCTCCGACACGTTTCTGAGCAGCCGGCCAGCCAAGTGCCGTGCCAAACGACGTGAACGCCGCGAGGAGCCGATCAGCTTCGGGCAACGAGACTTCATTGACGAGGTTCTTGGCGGCAGCGAGAGCTGGCTTATCGAAAGAGCTGATCCGGCGCGCGAGGGCATCGACGAAGCTGTCCAACTCAGCGTCCGGCAGTGAACGGTTTACATAGCCGTATCGTTCGGCCCATTCACCATCGAAGTCGTTGGCACTGAGAACGATTTCAAGCGCTCGCCCGCGTCCGACCAGATGGGGAAGTCGCTCGGTGCCTCCGCCGCCTGGATGCAGCCCGACCCCAAGTTCGGGATGACCCAGTTTCAGATTCTCCCGCGAGGCGAAACGCATATCGCACGCAAGAACGAACTCGCTGCTGACGCCACGCACGCAGCCTCTGATCTTTGCCAGGCTGACTACGGGCACTTTTGTCAGCCGCACAAACGTATCCATCAGTATGGGCAAGCCCGAAGGCCCTATCCCCGTCATGACATTGCCGAGCTTCCCGGTCAGATCGAAATGCGACAGATAAAAGTCGGGGAGCGCACTCTCGAAAACGATCACCCGCAGACTCTCGCTCGTCTCCATCCGGATGAGGAGGTCCTGAAGCGCTTGAAAGACATCGCCATCAACCACGTTGAAGGGCGGATAGTCGAATTCGGCTCTCCAGTAGTTAGGCGTTTCCTCGATCACACGTATCGGCGTTGCAGTGGATTTTGACATGAATGCTCCTCCTCTAGTCTTCGAACGAGCGGGCCGGGTCTGTGATCTTCTTAGCGTTCATGAGAACGCATGAGCGCCAAGGCTATTGGAGTCCTCTGACTCCATCTCATACTGCTTGTCTCAACACGTCTTCGACTTTGGCGTCCAAGTCGCGAGCCACGCTTAACGCATTCTCGTCCCCGTAAGGAGCCAAGAGGCTGGCCATCCGGTCATACGAAATATGCACCCCATCAACTCGCTCATCCACGAGGACAGTGACCGGCGCATAAGAGCCGGCGTCCGGAACGCGCTTCGCCATTTCCTTCATGATGAGAGGATTTCCGATGACCATACGAACCATTTTGGATGTGCGATGCTCTGTGCCCTTGCGAATGACCATCCCGTGATCGAACTCGACGAATTGCATCAGACCGGTCTTGCCCAGGGTGGGTTGTATTGCCGCGTCTAGCTCGGTGCCGGTTGTCGCTCGCTGCACTGCTTGCCAGAGCGACGCCATATTTGGGTGACCGACCGATGCCTTGATGCCCGCAACAACGACGTCGAATGGTTTCGAGGAGGTCACTGTAAATCGCTCCATTTCTATTTTTCTGATCATTCTTGTTCCCTTCCATTGCTCGCTTAAAAATCAGGTAATCACCGCAGCTGGCGATTGAGGAATTCGCTCGTCCGACTATTGGCAAGGTGGGCTGCGGCGGCGTTGTAATGTTTTCCGGTATGGCGGGAGAAAGCATGACACTGCCCCGGGTAGCTGTACACCGTCGCATTTGGCCTCTTAGCAAGTGCCTCCCTAATCGCCGCTTGTGCAGCCTTGGAGATGAACTCGTCCTCTTCGGCCAGATGCGCGAGAATGGGCGCACGAAGCCCATCGACCTCTCCCAGGTATTTGTCAGTATCAGCGCCGTGATACCAGACCGCGGCATCGATGCCGTCGTTCTGCACAGCTGTCATGAAGACCATTAGCGCTCCGAGGCAATAGCCGAGCAAGGCAACCTTGCCGTTGCATTCCGGGAGACTGCGTACGGCATCGATGGTTTCTTTGATGTCCTTTACGCCGGCATCTCTGTCATAGGCCTGATAGAGGCGAAGGCCGTGGTCCCAGTCGGCTTGGGAGGTGACGTTCAGGTCGACGCCCGGCTCCTGCCGCCAGTACAGGTCTGGAGCGACCGAGAGGTAGCCTTGCTCAGCCAATTCATCGCAGTGCCTGCGAATGTCGGCATTCACACCGAACAGTTCCTGCAGAACGACAACAGCCGAAGCCGGCGAGGCCTTCGGGCTTGCGATATACGCGTTGAACGTGCCGCCCTGTCCTTTCACGGTGATGTGGTCCATCATTTCGCTCTCCTACGACGGCTACGTCCCTACAGAATCTCCGCCGACCGGAATCGGATCGGCGGAGATCATTTTGTCTGCAAGCATGTGGCTACTCATTGACGGAAGTGGCAGCCTCTCCGATGAGCTTGGCTGCTTCTTTTGGATGAGACATGTAGGCCACATGGCTCGACTTCACTTCGACCGTCTTGGCCTTGGCGCGCTTCGCCATCATGCGCTCCTGTTCCGGATTGATTGATCGGTCTTCGGTCGCCACCATGTACCAGGTGGGCTTGTGCTTCCAAGCGGGATTCTTGACCTGATGGGTGAACGCGTCAGTAGAAATCGGCACTTGTGCTATAGCCATGAACTCCGCCTCATCCCGTGGGATGTCAGCTGCGAAGTCAGCCACGAAATGCGCGTGGTCGATCCACCAAAGCCCGTTGCTGTCGGCGTAGAACGCCTTGGAGGCTTGCGGCACAGCCGTTTCGATCGACGCACAGCTCTCACCTTCATCGAGCGCAAAAGCGGCAATATAAACAAGCGCTGCAACGTTCGGATGATTGCCGGCCTCGGTGATAACAGACCCACCGTAGCTGTGTCCGACCAGGACGACCGGGCCGCCCATGGCGTCGATTGCGGCCTTCGTGTACTTTTGGTCGTCGGCGTAGGAAGTCTCGGGGTGCTGCACCACCGACACCTTGTAGCCATCATTCTTGAGGATGTCCGCGACCCTCTTCCAGCCGGAGCCGTCGGCGAAAGCTCCATGCACCAGGACCACGTTCTTAATATGCTGTG
This sequence comes from Edaphobacter aggregans, assembly GCF_003945235.1. Taxonomy (NCBI): domain Bacteria; kingdom Pseudomonadati; phylum Acidobacteriota; class Terriglobia; order Terriglobales; family Acidobacteriaceae; genus Edaphobacter; species Edaphobacter aggregans. The sequence goes on along the minus strand of NZ_RSDW01000001.1, from coordinate 4,712,639 downwards.
TCATGACCAATCTCCTTTGCGTTAGAGATCCACTCGGATCAGTTGATTTTCGATGTCGAACGCCGTCCCGCTAAACCGCCCTTCTTTCGTGTAGATCTTAGTGGGCTGTAATGCTGTCGAGCCTTGAACTTACGACCAACCATAGTCAGGAACGAGCACGGTACTCTTGAAAACATGAACCACTTTTGTCGAATCCTGCTCAAATGCGGAGTGAAGGCGGCCGAAAAGACGACTGCGGGCTCGTGTTCAACGCGGGAACTCTAGCCGAATCTCAAATCTGGGACGATTTCGCGTCTAGAGACGATTCCGGGCAACACCGCCCTGGACCGCTGAACTTGGGGATGGGATCTATTCGTGAGGTTGAAGGAATTGGTCTTTGGGTATTTCGACAAAACTCCTGCGACGTGAGTGTTCACGCCTCCACTTTGCGGGAGTCGCACCGACGACATTTGCAAACGCCCGGGTAAGCGCGGCTTGATCTGAAAATCCAGTCTGCGCGGCAACGTCCACCAACGAGTAATTCGTTTCCGACAAAAGGGCCTTTGCGATCTCGACGCGCTTCAGAATCAGGTAGCGATGTGCGGAGGTCCCAAACGATCTCCTGAATGATCGCGCAAAATGGCTGACGGAAAGCCCACATTCATCGGCAAGTGTTTCCAGTTTTATGTCGCCGTCCAAGTGCTCATGGAACAAATCCACAACGCGACGACTTTGCCACGGCGCCAGACCGCCCTTGAATCGCGGGAAGGCTTCGTGAGTTTGAGCGTAGCGACCAACAAGGTGCGAACAGATCATCAAGGTAAAAGAATCCATGAACAACTGAGAGAACATCTCCGGCCTATTTAGGCACGGCAAAATCGTTTGCGTTAGGTGATGGAGCGTGGGGTCGGGAGTTCCATAAACGCAGTAGAGGCGCTTGGCTCTAGGCACTCCAGCATCGTCCGAAAGAGAATCCAAAGTTGCACGCGGAACATGGTAATGAATCCAATCGATCGGGCCCGGATTTCGAATACTCGAATTTGACTCCAGGTCGCACATTGCGACTCCGCCGACTGGCCACGCCCCCGTCTTTGTGTACTTGTCATCGGTCCACAGTTCCCATTCCCCGGAATTCGCATGATTGAGATGGACCGAAACAACGTAGGCCTTTTCAGATGGGATGGATGCAGTTCGTTCCGGGATGCCGCTCCGTGCAATCAGCCGGGTGATCGCCAGTTGCGGCCGGACGACGGAAACCACAGAATCGATGGCAACATGGGGCGGTTGGTTCATGGTGAAATACTTCGCCATCTGCGCACCGTAAGCGTTTGCTGAGTTCGATGATGTAGTCATGGATAGCTCTGTTGCGGCAAGTGCCCTTGTCGAATTACAGGGAACAATGTGGACGTCGAATTGCGCCGGAGTGTAGCGTAGCGCCAAAAAGAACGGTCATTCTTGTACAAAATGACCATGGTTGAATGAGATAGCTCCCAGAAATGCTGGTGCTGAGCAGGATTTATGGTCCTTTCACTGATTAACGCGCTGCGTTTGGACTCGAAAACGGAGTCCGAATCGACAAATAGGACGGATATCAGCAATCCTCCGAGATGGTGTACCGCGTACTATGCCTCTCGAAGTCGTCTGGCGGCGTAGCTTACCTCGTCGGGAATGAGAAGGGCTTTTGTAGAGGACAAGTAGAGGACGATCAGTGTCTGGTCAAGTAACTAGAACCCGCATTCTTCGGGTAGGACTTGATTTGGCAAGCGCAGAGGGGCTCTGCAGGATCACCTTTGGTTCGGTTGCCGGACGCGCGAGCCTGTCAAAGGGTGGCGTCGTCGCGCATTTTCCGCATTTGGTCGACCTAAAGCGATCCATTCTTGATGTTGCATTGGACCTTTGGAGCCGTACCTGCCTCGGAGTCGACACTGGCATTGGAGGCGGGTTGCCGTCGCTGATTCGCTACCTAAATGTATGGATCGGATGGACGAGGAGGGCAGGACTGCCGGGTAGTTGTCCGATCGCTCAAGCAATTGTTGAGTTGAGTTTCTTGCCGGGATCTGTTCGAGAGGCTGCCGCTGCGGCGGAATCGGTCTGGCGGCAGACCCTGATTATGTTGATCCGTGATGCGATCGACAAGCGACACTTATTGCAGGATACCGACGTCACCCAGCTGGCGTGGGACTTGCTCGGGATCTATCTGAGCCACCATGTCTCCAGCCATTCTCTTCGGGACCCGGACGCGGACAGAAAAGCACAGTTCTCGGTGAAGCGGATCGTTGCTTCTATAGAAGCGACTAGCGAGAGCGCAACTCACCATAGACAAGGTGGTCAGTAGCAACCGCGCCACGACCGTTCAGTTTGCGCCAGCGAAACGGCGTTGTCCCTTCGAGCGTGGTAAACGCGCGTGTGAAGGCAGCCTGATCGCAGAATCCCGACCGAAATCCCACCTCTGCCAGGCTCAGTTGGGGTTCGCGAAGCAGATTCTTCGCCGTGTCGATTCGAAGCTTGATGAGCCATTGATGAACTGAAGTGCCAAAGCTCTGGCGAAAGCAACGAGAGAAGTGACTCGGGGAGAGCTGACAGGCGGTTGCAAGGTCCGCAATTCTGATCTCGCCTTCAAGATGCGCACGCAACATCTCCTCGGTGCGAATCTTTTGCCAGATCTCCAGGCTCGGCTGTGCCCGGAGAATTCCCTTACCGCTTCCATAGTGTTGCAGAAGATGTGTGCTCACAAGAAGTGAGACATCTTCTAATGCAAGCATGTTGAGCGGTTCACGGTTGCGCACCTGACTGAGGATGGTCTTGGTCAATTGAGCAATGACGAGATCCCTTTCAAAGAAGACCATCCGAAACGAATCAACTGGGGCAATCCTGTTGTCTGCTGCAACTCTGTCCAGCAGATCGCGCGACACATAATAGTGTAGATAGTCGAACGGACCTGCCGCCCACATCTCCATCGGCTTCATAAGATCGATTACTGTTGTTGCGAATGCGATCGAATGAGAGACGCTGACTTCTTGTCCGGCGATTCGTGCGCGCCACCCGTCAACCGGAGTTGGAGCTAAAGCCACGCAGATGAGCATGGCGCGGTCCTCAGGGTAGGCCGGCGCCCGCTGCATCTCCATCGATCCACCCTTGAGCCTGGTGAGGGCGAAGTCGGGCACGCCAGAAACATTCTTGAGGGAGCAGTCATAGATCGGCGTCCGGAATACCTCGGCTAGGTTGGCGCCGTAGAACTTCGGAACGGGATCTGTACCTGTCAACAACGGTTTCTTTGCAAGATTTTGCATCCGAGCCATACTCCGCCGTTCGGCAACAGCCTCAATATAAAACAGCTAGAAAGGGCGCGTCCACGTTCCATCACTGTTGCCGATGCCTGCCGCAGCTGTTCCTAGCTATCTGCCGCTATCGGCGCATAACGCGATCGTTTCTCCTGGCGCACCGTGGCGAGGAACCAAATCCACCCCTTGAGACCGGACCTCTTCGGAATGAAATTCTCAGACTGGCAGGCTCGGAATGAAACCCTTTCAGGCTCTTTTGGCTTCAAGTTCATCAGCCTTTGCAGCCGCTTTGCCGATCGGTTTCTTGGGAGCAGCCTTAGCCATTCCCTTCGAGACGGCCTTCTCTACCGCGACTTCAGTCAAACCCTTCTTCACAGCTTTCCTGACCGCTTTTTCGACTCGCTTAGCAGCCTTGTTCTTCGCCTTATCGTTGGCCATATTCCCTCACAATCATCACTGCGTTCGGGCAGCCCTTTTCGCAGTCTTCTTTACGGATTTCTTCGCAGCCTTCTTGGCGGGCGCGTTTTTGCCTACAACTTTTTTAGCAACCTTTTTTGCAGGGCTTTTCTTGGCGGTCTTCTTGCCCACGGCTTTTTTCGCGGCCTTCTTGGCAAATGCTTTCTTGACAGCTCTCTTTGCCGCAACTTTCTTCGCAGGCGCCTTTTGGGCTGTCTTTTTGACCAGGGCTTTCGTCTCAGGTGACTTCGTCAGAACCCCTGTAACCGTGGTCACGGCTGCACCTACTGCGGTTTTGACGGAGCCTGCCACATCTTCTGCCATCGCAATTCCGTACCCGACCGCCTCAGCAGCCTTTTCCACTATCGTCTTTTCAGCCATTCTCAGATCCCTCACTCTTTATGTCCATTCGCAGTTACGAATTGTACATGTGGGCCTTCTTTCGGATGTTTCCCTGTTGTTCCGGCTGCTGGACATGGAACTACAACTTTAGAAGCAGACGGGACGGCTTATGGTGAGGCCCAAGACGCGTAGTCTGATTAACGTACACGGGCCGAGGACAGATGCGCGCAGAGTTGGAACATACGCATCAATGCAAGAAGTGTGGATTTGTCGTACGAGGAAACGACATCGACCTGAAGGCGATTTCGACTGGTATCATCACCTGTCCGCGATGCGGATCATCAGGTCCAATCAATATTCAGATACTGACTCGTCAGGACATCCGAACGAACAATGAAATCATGCAGAAATCGGAAGATTGAGTTGGGGATCCCCATCAAGCGTCCGCATCTTCCGTCCAAACGCTCGCACGATCTCGCTGGTTAACTTCGACTGATTGTCCACTCGCGAAGCCAGGAAGGTTTTGAGTATCAGCCGTTGTTCTACAAGAGGGCGAATCGTGACGCCATCTCGCGCATTTTTGAGCGCGCCCGTCTTCGAGAGCAATGCTACCCCATTCTTTTCTGCAATAAGTTGGTAGGCCTCTTCGGGAACCATGATGTGGTTCATGTCCCGAGGCCGGATGGCCAGGTCGGAAGCAAACCGCAAGATACGGTCATACAGAGGCGGATGGACGGAGCGGCCGAAGATTATCCAATTTTCATGGTTCAGATCACTCATACTCAACTGCGGCAATTTCGCCAATTCGTTCTCTTCCAAAAGAGCAATGTAAAGCGGCGCTTCATCTACTTTTGTCATCGTGAGCATTGGGGACTCTGGAGGCTCCGTCACGAGCGCAAGATCTACTCGTCCCGAAAGAACATCGTGAACTAAATCGCACGAGAATCCGCTTGTAAGTTCGACCTTTAGTTGCGGAAAGAGCGGTAAGCGCACTGACAACAGGGTCGAGGTAAGAAAGGGATCGCCATAGGGAGATCTTCCGACGCGCAATACGACTTCGGCATTATTGAGCGCGGCGCGGGCTGCTTGCACCGCTCTCTCACTATGAAACACCGACATACGCGCTTCCTGAACATAAGCCCTACCCGCCTCGTTGACCGCGACCGATTGATGGTCGCGTTCGAAAAGTGAAAACCCGAGTCGGCTCTCGAGTTCTGCGATTTGTTTTGTGAGAGCGGGTTGGCTGATATGCAGACGATGTGCGGCGCGGGAAAAATTTAACTCCTCTGCCAGGGCGATTGCTGCTTCCATGAGCCTTATTTCATTCCGCATCATAGCAATCCCTACCATCTCTACGTGGGATCAGAAGGCCATAAGAGCGAATTCGAGCACGATGAAATCGGCGAACACTTGATTTCGTGGCTGAAGGTCATCTCGACAGCCTGTCACTGGTTGGTTTTTGATGCGGCGACATCCTCAAATGTGGCTTGCATATCGAAGCAGCTTCGCACCGTTATTCCATTTCGGAATAACGGCAAAACTAAATGGAATTGGACACACAGACGATTCCGGGGGAATGCTTATCGACAACGCTCGACTCGATGCTTGAACACCATTACGGAGACGATATGCCATCGACAGAATCCCTTCCGGCGCTTCGTTTAGCAGATGTTACGACCGCGCCACCCGATGCCTTGACCGTCCCGAAGAGCACGACTCGCAAGCCTCCGCTTGGGGCTTCCACCTATGGTCCGTTGGTGAGTGACCCATTGCTTACGGTGGATGATGTGGCCAGGCGGCTCAACGTTAGCAAAGACTGGGTATGGGATCACTCTTCGCGGAAGATGCCGCGACTCCCGGTCATCCGTATGGGAGACGGTACGCTACGATACCGCGCGAGCGGCATTGAAGACTTTATCAGCGAGCGAGAACGAGTCTCGTCGCTACGCTCGGGACGCCGGTAAAATAATAGGCGCCCACATTTTTCCTCCACAGAAAACGAGTGATCTATGGGCAAAACGCACCAAGCGGGATGGGTCTCGCTGCGCGGAAAGATGTGGTACGGATACTTCCGCCGGCGGGTCCTCGATCCTAAAACCGAAGAGAACCGGGTTGATATCGTTTGCGTTCAGCTCGGTCCCAAAACGAGGCTTACGAAGTCCGGCGCGCGTGAAGCTCTCCGGATGGAGGTAGCCAAACAGACGGGCCAGAACCTCAGCGGGCGGGTCCAGAAGGATAGCTCGACGTCGTTCGGGTGGTTCGTTCGCAACCGGTATTTCCCCCTTCGACAGGGGGACTGGCGGCCGGAAACGGCGAAGGAAAAGATGTCGCAGATTGAGTTGGACTTGATCGGCAAATTCGGAGAACTTCCGCTTGAATCAATCGACCGATTCATGTTGCAGACGCATGTTAATCAACTAGCGGATCGTTACTGTCAGGACCGGGTCAAACAAGCTCGCTCCTACCTGCGATCAATCTTCGACGAAGCCATCGAACAGGAGTTTCTACTCAAGGACCCTACCCGAAAGCTGAAGATTCCCAAGAATCTCCGGCCGAAGGACAAACAGATCCTGGAGTGGGAACAACTTTGGCTGATTCTGGCTCACGCCTCACGTCGGGATCGACTGTTGCTGATCCTGGATATGACCGAGGCGCTTCGCCCCAGCGAGTTGTTCGTCTTGCGCTGGCGTTCGTTCGACAACCGTAATACGTTGTCGCTGACCGAAACCGTCTACCGGAGACAGATCCGTCCCTTCGGAAAGACCAAAAAGAGCCTCGGCAAAGTACACCTTCCGGACGGACTCGCGCATGAGCTTCTGCTCTGGAAGAGCGAGTCTCCCGATCCCTCTCCCGATTCGTTCATGTTTCCGAACGCGACAGGAGGATTCCTTGACGTGGGCAACTACCGCTATCGGGTTTTGAAACCCCTGGCGGACAAGCTGGGAATTCCGAAGCTGAACTTCCAGGTGCTACGCCGGACGATGGCTACACAGGCGCAGAACATGGGATCGGTGAAAGACATTCAGGCGCACCTCCGACATGCGAAGGCTGACACCACCGCCAACGAGTACATGCAGGCGCTCCCGGAGAGCGTTCAGGGGATGGTCGGCTCAATGTACCTAATGCTCGAAAAAGGAGGAGAGGAAAAAAACGATTCTGACGATTTGCAACAAAATGCAACAAAACCCCGAAGTGAAAAACCCGCTAAGTTGTTGAAAGGATTGGTGGGCACAGCAGGATTCGAACCTACGACTTCCACCGTGTGAAGGTGTCCTAGAAGTAGCCGGATTTTGATTCTAAAAGGGTTATAAGCCGGTCGAGTGTCCGAAAACCGGTATTCTGGGCTATATTTGGCACCAAAATGGCACCAAAATTTCTAACCAGTGGGCAGGGCCGACCGTGGCGGATCGGCCCTTTTTTTCTTTGCCTAGGCAGGGCGCCATTCGCGCTTTTCCAAACCGGTTCGCCAACTCAAGCTCCGGAAGGGAGCGTCGAGCGGAAATGATCTTGATCGGAATAACCCGTTTACCAATCGGAACTCCATCTGGGAGGTACAGTCTCTGAGAAAGGTACAAATGCTGCTTCTCAGTGCAACGGAGTCATATTCATTGGGGCCGTCGGACTCTATCTCATAGATATAAAGGATGTGAATCTCTTTGCCCTCGGAGTTACGTAACGAGTCGGCAAGAGAATCCGACTTCTCCGGAGTTGGATTGACTGACGGAGACGATTGACAGAACGATTTGCAAGAAGAAGTGGAAGAAGCAGAAGCAGCGCACCGGAACTCCGCTTATTGATGCTTGCTCTTGGATCTGCGCGTGAGCAAAGACGTGTTCAGAGCCTGACGTGGAAGGGTCGAAGGCCCCGGAAAAGAAACTTGGCGGGGCCCTTACGCAGGCTGGATTCTATCTTCCTCAGGATGCATGTCTTCTGCCGATTCGGCTTTCGCGCTATGCCTTCAGCACCAACCGTCCGCTCATTAGAGGCTTCCTACCCGGCAGCGCAACTATCGTTTTCCCTAGTATGACAATCCGCTTTGTCCGGGATAGAGTTTCGTCCAGTAGTTTCTTAACATCCTCGTTTGCTCTGGGCCCACGTAAGGGGTTGTGTCTGAAAGCCCCGATTTGTACCCCTTGCGCAAATCGGCTCGAGGCAATGCTTTGAATCATTGCAAGGGCTCTTCTTCCAGATAACCAATCTGCACAAGGCGGGTCCATGGTTCTGCTTAAGGTTCTCAGTTGGATCTTACGAAGACGGGCGGGCTTCCTGCTGCTGGGCCTCATGGCCATCAGTGCCCAGCTAATGGGGCAAAGTCTGGTTGGTACCGGCTCCCAGCCATTTGCCGTGGCAGTTAATACGGCAACCAACAAGATTTATGTCGTCAACCGCCAGGGTACGGTCACCATCATCGATGGTGCGACAAACACGACGGAGACCGAGAGAGTTGGCGGTATCCCGGTAGCGATCGCAGTCAATCCCGTCACCAATAAAGCTTATGTTGCCGGCTCCGACGGCACTGTGACGGTTATCGACGAAGGGCAGTTCATTACAAAAACCATCAGAGTAGATCTGAATCCCCAGGCCATCGTTGTCAATCCATTAACGAACAAAATCTACGTTGCCGCTGCCAACGGCAGCATCTTCTCGGAATTCAACCCGAATGGCAACGTCAGCGTAATCGACGGAACAGACGATACGGTAAAGACTACGTTTCCCGTGGGGAAAAATCCTTTTGCCATCGCTCTTAATCCGGTTACCAACCGCATTTATGTGGCGAATGAAGCCAATGGCAGTAACGCCACGGTGAACGTGATTGACGGTTCCATTGATTTGCCCGTGGGCTCTCCCGTAAGACTTGGAAGTACTCCTAGTGCCCTGGCTGTCAATCCAGTGACCAATAAGATTTATGTCACGAATGGCAGCAACTTAAGCGTCATCTCGGGAGTAAGCAATACCGTTGTAACCACGACGCCACTCCCCAGCAACAACCTCACAGCGATCGCAGTCAATCCGGTTACAAACTTCATTTACATCACTACCCAGAGCATTGGCATTGTAATGGCGGTCAACGGCGCGACCGATACGCTTGCTCTATCCGGGATTGCTCTCATAGGAGGCAGCCCTTCAGCGTTGGCGGTGAACTCCCTGACGAACCTGATCTACGTCACTGACAATGCGACGACTGGACATGTAGTCGTAATTGATGGCAGTAGCAACAACAGGGTGGATTCCTTTTTAACGGGCAACAGCCCAGGCGCGGTCGCAGCTAACCCTGTAACGAATCGTGTTTATGTCGCCAACTTTCGTGACAATAATGTTGCGGTTGTCGATGGGGCAACCAAGACGACGAGCACCATTATTGCCGGAAGCAACCCGAACGCGGTGGCGGTGAACCAGGTGACAAACAAGGTGTATGTGCCCAACTTCGGGGACAACACCGTTACAGTAATCGATGCGGCGAATGGCAGCACTACATCCACCGTGATTGCGGGAACCGGTCCGACAGCGGTGGCAGTGAATCCGGCGACCAACAAGATCTATGTGCCCAACAGCCGCAGTGGTGATGTGACTGTCATTGATGGGCTTAATGGCAACGCGACGACGCAGGTAAGCGCAGGTCTGGGGCCTTTTGCGGTAGCTGTCAATACCGTAACTAACAAGGCCTACGTTACCAACTCCAATTCGAATAACGTGACCGTTATCGACGGAATTACTAACGAGACCTCCAATCTAACCGTTGGAACCACACCGCGAGGCCTGGTAGTTGACGAAGTGACCGACACGATTGTTGTCGCCAACCAAGGGTCGAACGACATTACGGCCTTCGACGGCAAAGCCAAAACACTTGACACTGTGCAAGTTGGCAACAGCCCTGTCGCCGTGGGGGTGAACACTGCGGAGAATAACTTCTACGTTGTCAATCAGGGCAGTGACGACATAACCGTCATCGACGGAGACACATTGCGATCAATCGATCGAATCCGCGTGGGAACCAGTCCGGGGGCTGCGGTTGTAAATCCACTTACGAACAAGATCTATGTCGCCAATCAGGGCAGCAACAGCGTGAGCGTAATCGATGGGGGAAGAGGGAACGTTATCGCCACGGTTGGCACCGGGAGTCTACCCTACGCGCTCGATCTGAACCTTCTTACCAACAAGATCTATGTGACGAACCAGAACGGCAACACCGTAACGGTGATCGACGGAACAGGTGACACGTTTAGTGCGACAGTACCGACCGGGACGGCCCCCTCCGGAGTCGCGGTGAATCCGGTCACGAACAAGGTTTACGTCTCCAACCGCGGTAGCGCGAATGTGACGGAAATCACCGTGGGGGCGCAACAGCCAGTTCCGTTGAACATTGCATTAACTCCTGTGGTTTCGGATAAAGATAGCTTCACGAGCGGCGGCATCTTTTCGACCTTCAACGAGACGCCGAGCTTCAACGTCACCGTCACCAGTGCCTACAGTAGCAGCCCTCCCTACGCCAGCATTGTCACCACCACTAATCCACCACCTACGCAGGTCTACTTTTCGGTGGACGGGGTAACTCCGTGGAGCCTCGCAAACCCGACCAGCGCCAGCGGCGCTAATCCGGCGAGCTTCGCGATCACTCTGAGTCCACTAGACTCTGGATTGCACACGCTGTATGTCTTTGCCACCTATGGGAACGCGGGGGGACATAATTCCTCTAACAACGGCACAGGGAACTCACCCGAGATCAGCAATCTTCAGAGATTGCCCTTACTCGTGCTGCCGACCGCTACGACGACGGCTCTTATCTCGGACTTTCCAAACGGAGCACAGGAGAACACCAGGATTACGTTTACGGCTACCGTCACAGCCAACAGCAGTCCTGTTACTGCCGGCATGGTTCAGTTCAAAGCAGACGGTAAAACCCAGGGCGATCCCATCCCGGTCAACTCGAATGGCGTGGCTACAGACACGAACAATACGCTTACCTCCGGCTCGCACATCATCGAGGCTGTCTACCTCGGCACCGACCAGTTCCTGGAGAACTCAGCCAGCCTGACCCAGATCATCTACGGTCTCCCGACTTCGATCACTGTTTCCAGCGGCACACCACAGACTGCGGCGGTAAATACGAGCTACGCGAGCCCGCTGGTGGCTATCGTGAAGGACGCAGCCGGTGATCCTGTGCCGAATGTCCCTGTCACGTGGGCGACCAATGGAACCATAACCACGGCCGACGGGACGCTTACGGTGGCCAACCCCAACACGGACGCCAATGGGCTCACATCGGTCACCGTCAGAGCCAACGGCAAGACCGGTTCTTTCAAGGTGGTGGCGTCCGCGGTTGGGACTCCAGCGCAATTCACTCTCACCAATACGGCCGGTGCTGCCAACGCGATTACCATCAGTAGCGGTTCCCCACAGGCTGCGGTGATCAATGCAGAGTTCCAACAACCGCTGACGGTACTGGTCACCGATGCGGGCAACAACCCTGTCCAGGGCGTGACTGTCACCTATGTGGCCAACGGCACGGCAGCCAACGCCAGCCTGAGTGCGCCATCCGCGGTGACCGACATCGACGGATTTGCGCACGTGATCGCTACGGCCAACGGAACCACCGGAACTTATACGGTCAGAGCGACGGCTGGATCTGTGGGATCGGCGAACTTTGATCTCACGAACAATACAGCAGGCACGACTACATCGTTGACGCCGACTACACAGACAGCGATATACGGCAATACGATTAACTTCATTGCCAACGTAAATCAGCCTGCCGCGACCGGTGCAGTGAACTTTTTTATGGGAACGGAGCTGCTCGGCAGCGCAACGCTCAACGCCGGGTCCGCAACTCTGGCGCTCAATCAGATACCGGGAACAGGGCAGTATCTTCCGGTGGGAACGTACAGCAACATCACGGCGACTTACACAGGGGATAACAACTTCGGTGGCAGCTCTTCAGGGCCGGTGCAGGTCACCGTAACCAAGAAGACGGTGGCTGGTGGCCCCGCGCTGACGGTGGCGGCCAATAGCGTGACCAGACCGTTCGGCGAGCCGAATCCTCCTTTCAGCTATACGGTCGTGGGAACTCTTGTACCTGGGGACACCTCCGCCACCGCCGTGACGGGAACCGCCGTGTACACGACCAGCGCAGTGCCTTCCTCTCTTGTGGGCACATACCCCCTGTCGGTCTCCGGGTTGGTCTCGGCGAACTATGAGATCGCCTTTCAGGATGGTACCGTCACGGTCACGCAAGGGAACTCCACTACGACGATTGCTACCGCGTCGACAAACATCATGTATGGGGACCAGGAGGTGCTGACAGCAGCCGTTACCCAGGGAGCTACCGGAACGGTGAGCTTCTACGAGGGGTCTACGCTGCTGGGAACCGCGTCGCTCGACAGCGCCACCCAGGCCGAGTTGCCGTTCGACAACCTGCCAGTGGGCATTCATACAATCACTGCGACCTTCAATGGTGGTCCGAATCTGCTGCCCAGCACCAGTTCTCCAGCGACGGTGACCGTCACGCAAAAGACTGGTATCGGGGGAACGGCGGCGCTAACCATCGTCGTCAGAAACGCAACGCGCCCTGCGAATGGGCAGTTTGCAGTTTTCACCTATTACGTCACAGGTCAGTTATTCAACTACGACACATACGAAACAGCGATCACTGGAACGCCAAGTTTAGCGTCGCCAGCAGGTTCGGATCCGGGCACATACCCGATCACCATATCGGGTCTGACCTCAAACAACTACACCTTAACAAGCGTCCCCGGAACTCTGATCGTAACGGATGATGCAATCGGCAAGCCCTCGACCACCACGCTTACGGTCAATCCAAGCTCGGGCCAGTACGGTGATCCAATTACCCTCACCACAACGGTGAGCCCTACCGTAGCGTCTGGAAGGGTGAGCTTCTACGATGTGTTGCCATCCGGTGGCACGGTGTTCATGGGGGATGCGACGCTGTCCGGTGGCACGGCGACGTTCGTGACATCCACCCTGACCGCCGGAACTCACTCAGTTGAGGCGGCCTACTCCGGCGATGGGATTTACTCCACCAGCCTAAGCCTGCCGTCGACTGTGACTGTAGCTAAGAAACAAGGACCTAGCGGTGGCGCTGCCCTGACGATAACCGTGCAGAACGCCAGCCGTCAGTTCGGGACCGCGAATCCGTACTTTGCCTTCATCGTTACTGGTACTCTTCTGCCCGGCGATAGCTTTGAGTCCGCCGTAACCGGAGCAGCTGTCTATGCCACGACCGACACTCCGTCCTCGCCCGTGGGCACGACGTACCCGATTACCGTGAGCGGGCAGGTCAGTCAGAACTACGAGATTGCCACTGTCCCAGGTACGCTGTCGATCGTGGCTGCTTCGTCCACGACAACTCTGGCCTCAGCCTCAGTTGGGACCACGGGCTTCACGGCAGCTCAATACGGCGACACGGTAACACTGACTGCCACCATTGCACCGACGACGGCGACAGGGACCGTAGTCTTCCAAGAGGGGCAGAACGTACTCGGCACAGCGCAAGTCGGCTCCGGAACCGGCATCGCGACTCTGGCGCTAAGTACTCTTCAGGCGGGTCGGCATACGATCACCGCGACATATCTCGGAGACAACAACCTCGGTACAAGCACTAGCACGCCTGTCACTATCGTTGTTTCCCCGAAAACCGGTCCCAGCGGAGACCCGTACCTGATCGTCACCGCAGATGACACGAGCCGTATATATGGTCAGGCAAACCCGGCCTTCGCTTATACGGTGTCGGGCACGCTGCTGAACGGAGATACACCGGCCACCGCCGTCAAGGGAGTGCCCATTTACTCAACACCGGCGTCGCTGGGATCACCAGCTGGAACATATCCGGTATCGATCGTCGGCGGCCTAAGCTCGCTCAACTACCTGACAGAGTTCCAGGACGGCACTTTCACCGTAACACCGACGTCGCTTACGGTCTCCCTGGCTTCATCGGCGAACCCAGTGGCATACGGCAGCGCGGTGCTCTTCACTGCTACCCTCCCGATCGATGCGACGGGCACGGTCACCTTCTACGACGGCCCGACGATTTTCGGTACAGGAAGCATCAGTGGTGGAGTCGCAACCCAGCTGACCAGTTCGCTTACGGCCGGCACCCACTCGATCACGGCGCAGTATGGAGGGGATGTCAACTACGGCAGCGCGGTCTCAACAGCGGTTTCTCAGGTGGTTAGTCTAGCTACCCCGACCGTCACCTTGGCGTCCTCCCTGAACCCCTCGACCTTCGGTGCCAGCGTGACCTTTACGGCTACACTTCCGACGGATGCCACAGGCACAGTGACATTTCTCGATGGCGTGACGGCTCTTGGCACCGGAACCATCGGCACTGGTATCGCCACACTGACGACCGGTTCGCTTGCAGCGGGAACGCACTCCATCACGGCGCAGTATGGAGGGGATTCCAACTACAGCGCTGCTGTGTCAACACCGGTATCCCAGGTCGTGAACAAGGCGTCCAGCACTGTTGCTCTGGCATCCTCGCCGAATCCCTCGACCTTTGGTACCAGCGTGACTCTTACGGCAACGATCCCGTCCGGAGCAACCGGGACAGTGACCTTCGACGACGGCGCAACATCCCTGGGCACGGGGACGATCAGCGGAGGCGTCGCTACGCTGGCGACTGGCTCGCTCACCGCGGGAACGCACTCGATCACGGCACAGTATGGCGGGGATACCAATTACATCGGCGCGGTGTCCACGGGGGTCTCCCAGGTTGTGAACAAGGCGACTCCAGCCGTTACTTTGGCTTCCTCTCTGAACCCATCGACCTTCGGTGTGAGCGTGACTCTCACGGCGACGGTCCCGTCCGGAGCCACCGGGACAGTGACCTTCGACGACGGCGCAACGTCCCTTGGGACGGGAGCGATTAGCGGCGGCGGCGCTACGCTGACGATTAGCTCGCTTGCAGCAGGCACGCACTCGATCACGGCGCAGTATGGAGGAGATACCAACTACACCACCGCCGCCTCCACGGCGGTATCCCAGATTGTGAACAAGGCGAGCCCGACCGTCACTTTGGCTTCCTCTCTAAACCCATCGACCTTCGGTGTGAGCGCGACTCTCACGGCGACGGTCCCGTCCGAAGCCACCGGGATAGTGACCTTCGACGACGGCGCAACGTCCCTTGGCACAGGGACGATTAGCAGTGGCGTCGCCAGCCTGACGACCAGTTCGCTTGCAGCGGGAACGCACTCGATCACGGCGCAGTACGGTGGAGACACGAACTACAACGGAGCAACTTCGTCCGTACTGTCCCAGGTGGTGAACAAGGCGTCCAGCACTGTCGCTCTGGCTACCTCGCTGAACCCCTCGACTTTCGGTACTGGCGTGACTCTTACGGCGACGGTCACGTCCGGAGCCACCGGAACGGTGACCTTCGAGGACGGCACGACGTCCCTCGGCACGGGGACGATCAACAGTGGCGTCGCCACTCTGGCGACCAGTTCGCTGGCAGTGGGCACGCACTCGATCACCGCGCAATACGGCGGGGATGCCAACTACACCGCCGCGGTGTCAACGCCGGTATCCCAGGTGGTGAACAAGGCGATCCCGACCGTCACTCTTGCCTCCTCTCTGAACCCATCGACCTACGGCACTTCATTAACCTTGACGGCGGCGGTTCCGGCGGGCGCCACGGGGACGGTGACCTTCGAGGATAACGGCACGGCGATCAGCGGTGCAGTGCCGATCTCCGGCACCACGGCCGCCTTCGCGATCTCGACGCTGGTGGCGGGTTCGCATGCGATCACCGCGGTGTACAGCGGAGACACGAACTACAACGGAACGACTTCACTCGTACTGACGCAGACAGTGAACATGGCAACGACCGGGCCTTCGACGACACTGAGTGTGAGCCCGGCGATGGCGATGTATGGGGACCCTGCGGTACTGACGGCGGTCGTGGGACCTCCGTCTGGGGCCACGGGCACAGTGAGCTTCCACGAGGGCACCACCCTGCTGGGGACGTCGTCGCTGGATGGCAGTACTACGGCGGTGCTGCCAGTGAGCACACTGAACGTGGGCACGCATACGATCACGGCGACCTATAACGGGGATGTGAACTTTCCTGCGAGCACGAGCAACCCGGTGACCCTGACGGTGACGCAGCGGACCGCGCCGGGCGGGGGAGCTGCATTGACCGTGACGGTCAACGATGCGACGCGGACGACGACCGAGGCGAACCCGCCATTCAGCCACACGGTGGCGGGCGAGCTGGTCAACGGTGATACCTATGCCACCGCGGTGTCGGGCACGCCGACTTATTCGACAACCGCCGGAACGACGGCGGGCACCTTTGAGATTACGCTGTCGGGACTGACGAGCCAAAACTATACGCTTGCGTTCGTTCCTGGCACTTTGACGGTGGTGCCGTCCTCGTCGACGACGACGCTGACAGCCTCTCCGAACTCATTGCAGTACGGCGGTCCAGTGACGCTGACGGCGACGGTCACATCAGGCGCAACGGGCACTGCGAGTTTCTATGATAGTTCGGTGTTTCTGGGCGAGGGCACGGTCACCGGCGGCGTGGCGACATTGATCACGACAACATTGAATGCAGGAACGCATACGATCACGGCGATCTACAACGGCGACGCTACGTATGCCAGCAGCACGAGCGGGCCAGCGACGGTGACTGTGGCCAAGAAGACGGCTGCCGGTGGAGGTCCCGCGCTGACGGTGACGGTTGAAAACGCAAGCCGTGAGTATGGGACCGCGAATCCGGAGTTTGCGTATATCGTTTCGGGCACGCTGGTGAACGGAGATACGTATGCTACGGCGGTGACCGGAGTTCCGGTCTATACTTCGACGGACACTCCGACCTCTCCGGTGGGTTCGACCTTCCCCATCAACGTAAGCGGTCTGGTGAGCGAAAACTATACGCTGACCACTGTTCCTGGAACCCTGACGATCGTGACTGCCCCCACAACGACTGCGCTGACTACGAGCGTGACCTCGACGCAATATGGCGATCCGGTTACGCTGACGGCAACGGTAGGTCCGAGTAGCGCGACCGGAACGGTCGTCTTTTCTAGCGGCTCCACGGCGCTGGGCACCGGTACGGTATCTGGCGGGACAGCGACGTTGTCGACCTCGGCGCTGAGTGTGGGAACATACACCATCACGGCGTCCTATGAGGGCGACGGGAACTATGCGGAAAGTACGAGTTCAGCGGTGACCGTAACCGTGGTAAAGAGAACCGGTCCGGGGGGCGTGGCAGCCCTTACAGTTATGGTGACGGACGCAAGTCGTCAGTATGGGCAGGGTAACCCGGCGTTCAGCTATAGCGTCTCGGGCACGCTCGTCAATGGGGACACGTATGCCACGGCAGTGACCGGCGTGGCCGTCTACTCTACGCCCGCAACGGTGACCGCGCCGGTGGGAACTTATCCGGTATCGATTACCGGAGGTCTAAACTCGGCGAACTACTCGCTCGCTTTCGTGAACGGTACCCTGACCGTAAGCAAGGGAACTCCGACCGTGACGGTAGCATCCTCGCTGAATCCATCGAGCTACGGGAGTTCTGTGATCTTTACGGCGACGGTTCCGTCGGGTGCCACGGGGACGGTGACCTTCGAGGATAACGGCACGGAGATCGGCAGTGCGGTGCCGATCTCCGGCATTACGGTCACCTTCACGACCTCAACGTTGGTTGCGGGTACGCATCCGATTATCGCGGTGTACAGCGGAGACAGTAACTACAACGGAGCGACTTCGTCCGTACTGACGCAGGTCGTGAACCAGGCGACGCTGACCGTGACGGCGAACGACGCCAGCCGTCCTTACGGAACCCCAGATCCCCCCTTCACCAGCACGATGATCGGGTTTGCGAACGGCGACACGCAGGAGTCGGTGGTTACGGGATCACCAAGCCTGACGACGACGGCAACGACGGTCTCCCCTGCAGGGACATATCCCATCACTGCGGCTCCTGGAGACCTTGCCACGAACAACAACTACATCTTCACCTACGTCAACGGCACACTAACAGTAACACCAGCGGCAGGAGAGACGACGACGCTGAGCGTGAACCCCACAACGGTGATGTATGGGAATCCTGCGGTACTGACGGCAGTCGTCGGGCCTACCGCCGGGGCAACGGGCACGGTGAGCTTCCACGAGGGCACCACCCTGCTGGGCACGTCGTCGTTGGATAGCAGTGCTACGGCGGTGCTATCAGTCAGCACACTGAACGCGGGGACGCATACGATCACGGCTACCTATAACGGGGACTTGAGTTTTCCTGCGAGCACGAGCAACCCGGTGACACTGACGGTGACGCAACGGACGGGCACTAGTGGGGGAGCATCGTTGACCGTGACGGTCAACGATGCATCGCGAACGACGACAGAGGCGAACCCGCCGTTCAGCCATACGGTTGCGGGCGAGCTGGTCAACGGTGATACCTATGCCACCGCAGTGACAGGCACGCCGACTTACTCAACGACCGCCGGAATGACGACGGGCACCTTTGAGATTACGGTGTCGGGGCTGACCAGCCAAAACTATGTGCTTGCGTTCGTTCCCGGCACTTTGACGGTGGTGCCGTCCTCGTCGAAGACGACGCTGGCAGCCTCTCCGAACTCATCGCAGTACGGTGATCGGGTGACCCTGACGGCAACGGTCACCTCAGGCGCAACGGGTACGGCGAGCTTCTACGACGGTTCGGTGTATCTGGGCCAGGGCACGGTAACCGGTGGTGTTGCGGCCCTGAGTACGACGACATTGAATGCGGGCACGCATACGATCACGGCGACCTATAACGGTGATGCGACTTATGCAAGCAGCATGAGCGAGCCAACGACGGTGACGGTGGCGAAGAAGACTGCTGCGGGTGGAGCGCCCGCGCTGACCGTGACGGTGTTAAATGAAAGCCGTGAGTACGGAACCGCGAATCCTGAGTTTTCCTATATTGTTTCGGGCACGCTGTTAAACGGAGATACGTATGCCACGGCGGTGACCGGAGTTCCGGTTTACAGTGTGGCGGGCTCTCCGAACTCTCCAGTAGGTTCGACCTTCCCGATCAACGTAAGCGGGCTGGCGAGTCAGAACTACACGCTAACCACTGTTCCTGGAACCTTGACGATCGTGACCGCCGCCACAACGACGACGTTGACCACGAGCGCGACCTCGACGCAGTACGGCGATCCGCTCACTCTGACCGCGACGGTCGCTGCGAGCGGCGCGACCGGAACAGTCGTCTTCTCTAAAGGCTCCACGGTGCTGGGCACTGCTGCGGTATCGGGCGGGACCGCGACGTTATCCACCTCGGCACTGAGTGCGGGCACAAACACTATCACGGCGTCCTATGAGGGCGACGGGAACTATGCGGCAAGTACGAGCTCACCGGTGACCGCAATCGTGACACCGAGAACTGGTCCGAACGGTGGAGCGGCGCTTACAGTTACGGTGACGAACGCAAGTCGCCAGTATGGGCAGGGTAACCCGGCGTTCAGCTATACCGTGACGGGCACACTGGTCAACGGCGACACATATTCCACGGCAGTGACCGGCGTGCCGGTCTATTCGACGACCGCGACGGTGACATCTCCGGTGGGAACTTATCCGATATCGATTATCGGAGGTCTCAGTTCTCCCAATTACTCGATCGCTTTCGTGAACGGCATCCTGACGGTAAGCAAGGGAACTCCGTCGGTGGCGGTGGCCTCCTCACAGAATCCATCGACGCCTGCGGCATCAGTGACGTTCACCGCGACGCTCTCCGCAGGCGCCACCGGAACGGTAACCTTCATGGATGGAACAACGGTGATGGGCACCGGGCTAGTGTCCAGCGGCACGGCGAGTTTCTCGACCTCGACGCTATCGGTAGGAACACACTCGGTCACGGCGACGTATAACGGTGATGGGAACTACAACGGTGTGACTTCTCCGGCGCTCTCGCAGGTAGTGAACAAAACTGCGGCGACCGTGACCCTGGCATCGTCGCGCAACCCAGTACCATCGGGCAGTTCCGTAACCTTCACCGCGACGGTACCTGCCGGATCGACAGGCACGGTACAGTTTCTTGACGGAATGACGGTGCTGGGCGCCGGGACAGTGTCCGGCGGCACGGCGAGTTTGTCGACCACGACGCTGTCCGTGGGAACCCATTCGATCACAGCGGTGTATAGCGGTGATGCAACCTATAACGGCGCTACTTCAAGTGCTGTCTCTCAGGTAGTACAGACAGTAGGCGGCACTCAGCCTACCTTCACCGTTGCCTCGACTACGGGACCGCAGTTGATTCCTCCAGGAGCGTCGGCGAGCTACAGCATCACCGTCACCCCCGTAAACGGTGCCTTCAACAATGTGGTCACACTGACGGCGACGAATTTACCGCCTGGCTCAAGCTACTCCTTCGCACCCCCCATCCTGACTCCCGGCTCCGCTGCAGCAACTTCCACCTTCACCGTCAACGTGCCCAAACAGAGTGCAGCGTTGCGCCGCATCTCGAAGACGCCGTTCGCACTTGCAGTATTGCTATTGCCTCTTGCATTTTTGAGGCGAACCCGAGCAAGGCCACCACGGCTGCTGCTGTGGCTGCTGCTTGGCTTGACATCCTCTGGAGCTATCTCGGGCTGCGGATCGGGAGGTTACTTCAACCAGCCCCAGCAGACCTACACAATCACTATCACCGCCACCAGCGGAAGTGTGGCGAACAGCAGCACTGTAACTCTCACCGTTCAATAGGAGGAGCGATGAACAAGCTGACTCGTGTCTTCGTCTGCGCGTTGCTTTCGTTGCTCTCCATGACAGGACTGGCCCAGCGTCCCGCCAACACGATCGACGCCTATGCCACCTTCAGCGAGATGTACGCCAACGCGCCTGTCGGTGGCTGCGGTTGCTTCTGGATGAGTGGAGGTGTGGGCGGGTTGTCCGTTCCGGTGTGGGGCAATTTCTCGGCAGTCGTTGAGGTCGGTGGCAATATAACCGACCACATTCCGGGCTTCAACACGGGCCTTAGCCTCTTCTATGGTATGGGAGGGTTGAGATTGCGCGTAGCCAATCACACCCGATTTCAGCCCTTTGGACAAGCTCTGTTCGGCGGGGTGCATGGCTTTGATGGATACTTTCCGGCGCCAGTCGGAAAGCTGCCCACCAGCTACGACACCTCGTATGCGTACACGTTGGGTGGTGGAGTGGACATCGCAGTCTCAAAGCATGTCTGGATACGCGCCGTTCAGGCAGACTATTTCTACTCCGAACTACGTAACCTCCGGGAGAATCGCCAGAATCAGGTGCGACTCGGCGCAGGGGTCCTCTTCAGAGGTGGTAGGAAATAGCCCAACCAACACGTCGCTCTTAAATTGACTAAAGGTTGTTTGAATTCCGTTTTCAGTTAAACGGAGGTTAGAAGTTCGTTTGAGCTCTCAGTGAGTGATAAATCGCCAACTACACTCATTGACACTAAATCATTACCCGGAAGTCGGCTTCTCGGAAGTAATCCCTATTCTCTCTGGCTGTAGGTCCCTACGGAGCCACGTCGCTTGCGCCATAGTCTCACTTTCTTCAACTGTTGCAAAGGTGCTCGATCAGGTATCCCTTTTCCAAACGAAACCCTAATTGCGGACCTCTGCAAGGGTTGCTACTACCCTCCTTACAGGAGGGTACTCAGTGAGCCAACGCTATCAGACGGGGCATCTTCGTCGCGCACGACGGAAATCGGGACCACATGTATGGGAGTTTCTTTGGCGGGAGACGGACGAGAGGGGAAGACGAGTCCATCGCACGGCTATCGTCGGAACGGTCGAGCAATACCCAACCGAAGAACTCGCTTGGACAGCAGCAAATGGTTTGAGAGTGTATCTGAACGGCAGTCGAAATCACTATTCGGGTAAACCCATTCCCATTCGGGATTTGATCGATCATTACGTGCATACCGATCTCTCCGCGGACACTGGCTGGCACTCTCACGCGACAAGGACGATCTACCTCTATTTTCTAGATAGGTAGATTCGACCTGGCTGGGGCGAGATAGCTCTCCATTCGGTTCGGACTCTGGCCGTGGAACACTGGCTCAGAGGGCTGCGACGAGCAGATGGCGGCCCCTTAGCAGATGCAACGAAGGGGAAGATCCGCAATATCTTCAGTGTGCTCTTCAATCATGCAATCCGCTGCGAGTGGCTCGAACAGGGCCGGAATCCCATTACGTTCGTTCGGCAGAGTGCGAGACGTAAGAAAGTACCCATGGTTCTCGAATCAGAAGAGATTCGGGCCATCCTTTCGCAGTTGCAACCTTGTTTTCGCCTGATGGTCGAGTTGGCCGTTACCACGGGCATGCGGCGAAGCGAACTCTTTGCTCTGAGGTGGGGCGATGTCAACTTCTCTGATCTAGTGATCTCGATTCAGCGCTCCGTTTATCACGGCATCATCGGCAATTGCAAGACAGAAACCTCGCGCAAACCAATGCCCTTGGATGAACGAGTGGCCGCTGATCTCTGGCTGTGGAAAGAGACGACCAGACATTGCAACTCGGAGAATTGGATCTTTGCCAGTCCTCATAAGAGCGGGAAGGATCCGTATTGGCCTGGAACGGTGCTGGCAAAGATTATTCAACCCGCAGCCGTTCGGGCAGGTATTTGCAAGAAAGTAGGATGGCATACCTTCCGGCACACATACTCGACTCTTTTGGTTGGGAATGGCGAGAACGTCAAAGTGGTGCAGGAACTCATGCGGCATGCGAAAGCCTGGACGACGCTGGATCTTTACACGCAGGCCCGATTAGTCGCGAAGCGGCAAGCGCAAAAACGGGTCGTCGAATGTCTCTTCGCTGAGAGCCCTGAACCGCTTCCACCAGTAATCCATGGATCGCGGGATCTCACATTGATTGAATAATTTAGCCTGAGTGTGGCGTGGTGTGGCGTGGCGGCTTTCCGTCGTGTTTGCTCTAAGTTGTTGATTATATGGTGGGCACAGCAGGATTCGAACCTACGACTTCCACCGTGTGAATGGCGACGAATCGGTCGGCTGCACATCGTAAAGAGGTTATAAGCCGGTAAAGTCGGTATAAACCGGTATTCCGGGTTAGATTTGGCACCAAATTGGCACCAAATTCTCAACCGTGGGCAAAGGGCTGCCTGTGGCGGGTCAGCCTAACACTTCTTCTCGAGCAAGCTTCTGTCAGAGTGATCGCTGTCGGAAGCAGCGCATCGAATTATTACTCCCGCCAGACATGAAAGATCGATACGGCACAGTCTGATGCATATGCGACATTTTGGGGCCCCGGAAAGTTATGTAGCTTTCGAAGCTAAAAAATTCAGCCTACCGTGCTCTAATTTCGTATTCTGATACGACCCTTGGGGTGTTCGCAAATATCTGTTGGCAGAGACCCATGGGTCGTGCAATTATTCGTCCTTCCCCTTAGTGATCCTGCTCCGTGAGGTTTGACCATGTCCACAGAAGAAGATCGTCGTGACAGGCCAGAAGAGGCCTCGCCGCCTGACTCCGAGCAGTCGCGCGAGGACGGTTCCAAGCCGGATCGGTGGGAGACGGGTGAACTGCGGGAGCAAATCGCTGCTTCCTGGTCCGCTCTAAAACCTCCACTAACCTACGTACTAGTCACCTGCAGCGGTCTCCTAATTGCGTTTGTGCTTTTCCGCTATCGAGACGTGCTTTTCTCACCGGAGAGTGTTCGGACTTGGATTGCTATCTTTGCGGCCACTGGGCTTCTCACGTTGGCTGGAAAGGCCATATTTACTTTCAGACCCGTAAACGCTGATCCAGCGAACGTTCGCTATGTCATCGCTTTCAATTGTTTGACCTTTGTCATCGTTGGTAATGGTCTGCTCATTGTTGCCTGCAAGTCTTGGGCTATGCCTCTCATACTGGCGAACGCTTGCCTACTGATTGGCGGCTTTTTCGGTCTGTTGTTCGGTTATCCATCCGGGGTTGCACAAACGGCAAACAAGCCTCGTGCCGCGACACCGTCGTCGGGTACACCTACTAGTTCCGCAAAGCCAATTGATGCCAGTGTTGACACTACACCGCACCAGAATCAGAACCTGCTTGCCGAGTCCGCTTCCACGTTAGGAAAAGTGCTAACTGGCTTTACCCTTGCCAAGGCAAGCCAAGTGGCTGAACACTTCTCTCAGCTCTGTCACGCCCTGGCGCCGGCGTTGAGTTCTGACGAGAAGACGAACTTCATCATGGCTGGCGTGGTCATTGCGTACTTTCTGGCTACCGGTTTTCTATCCGGATTGCTCCTGCCTTCATATTTCATGGCAGGGAAGTTCGCCGCCCAGTGATGCATCTCGCGTGTTCTCTCATGTCAACAGACATCAGGAATGCCTTGACGAATAAACGGCATTATTGGCAAAAACGATATGCTGGCGAAGAATTCAAAGATTTTCTGAGGCGAAGAAGTGCCCAAAACCGCACTATCTCGTGAAAATGAATGTTTCAGCACAAGGTTCAGAAACTGCCAAACGGCTCGGTTCACGGCTTGGAACTGTCTCACAAGCCGTCCCAAAATGCCCCGAATAAGAGTGGTGTTCTTGGAGCCGCGACGCTCCTCTGCAACCCTAAACGTACATAAATTTCCTTTTTTTGAAGTGCCCCCTTTAACTGAATACAAAGTAAGTCAATGAAAGCCACTGGTCTCATGTCAATTTGCAATCTGTTCGGGTTGAATTCAGATCGGGAGATTATCAGATCTGGGCGATGCGTCGGGTTCTGATCGTGTGGTGCACGTCGACGATAGTAGCGAAGTTTTCGGGATCCGGAAGCGTGGCAGCCGGAGCTAGGATTTGCACGCCGTTCTGCCGTTCGTCGATTCGAGCTGTGGCGAGTGCGGTGGCTTGTTCGAATGCCAGTCCCGGCAGGCCTGTCGTATCGACGTATTGCCAATCGTTTTCGGCCGCGCCGGGCGCCCTCCAGGCTGCGATCGCGTGGCCCGGCATCAACAGAATCCCTGGATCGACGCCGCAAAGCGACAGCAGACTGGCGAACAGTACCGAGCCATCAAGACAGTTGCCCGTCCCGATCTCTATAGTTTTCCCGCAGGACTGCACTCTCTGCATGTACTGATCGTTGCCGCTGTGGAAGACCACGGCATTATCGAAATAACGGATTTTCTGCCCCTGGAGTGCCTCATAGATCGCTGCCACCTTTTGCCGGGCGAAATGCCCGGGATCCCCAACTGCTTCCGTTGGAACGCCCAGCCGCGGAAAAAGATCGAGCGCCCGTTCGCGCACGGGCGCGAGTCGGGGCTCTTGCGAGTTGACCCAAGCGCATATCAGCCAGCTGAAATCCTCAAGTTCCATTCTGACCGAATCCCATCTGGCAAACAAAAAATGATCGGGAGGCAGCAGTCTGACCTTTTTGAAACGCTTCTTTGCCACACTGTTAGCGCCGCCCGGATCGAGCGTTACGGAATAGTCGACCCGGGTCCAGACAGGGTCGCGAATCGTCTTGACCGACTCTCTGAGATCTACCTGTAGCGGAAGCAGGCTGGGGCCCGGATCAAACGCGTCGGCCGTGGTGGACACCTCGGACCAGGGGCCGAGCTGGCAAGTGACCTCGATGGAAGCTTTCTTCCCTGTGCAGTTTTCGATTTTGATTTCCCCTACGTTCGCCGCCGCATCGGCGGTCGCGAAGAAGAGGGCGGATGGAAATACATCCCATGGAATATTCGTCTCGAAGCGGAGAGGTTCATCCACCGAGAGCGTCTCCGGGACGCCGGTTTCAGGGGTAGCGGGTTTTACCAGAGCTGAGGCGGAGGGCTTGGGTTTCTTTCGGATGAAATCGGCGAAAAGCTTCGAAAATATGGTCAGACACGGGCCGTCCTCCATGAGATAGCCCTCGGTTTCGAGTCGATCCGCCGACCCGGGCTCGATGGTTGCTCCGTCGGCTATGGCTCGCAGCGTTGCCCTCTCGGCCTCGTCACAACCGGTCCAGATCTGCTCGAAAACTTGATGGAACTCATCAACTAGATGGTCATTTTCGAACTGACGCCGCGCCGCATCGTTCTCGAGCGGCCTCTTTTGAAGGTACAGACTTCTTGCGTAGCGGAGGAAATGAGGGCAGCCACCACCGAGCGAGCGAAGATATTTTTTCTCTTCAGCACCCAGAGCCAAGGAATCGCCGCCATCCGGACGCCCCAGCCATTCAAGAAATGCTTCGGGTTGCTTTCCGCGGAAAGGAATGAGCCGCTGGATCTGGAAGTGATTGAAGAGGCTCGTTCGATCCAGCGATTTGCCGTTTGCACTGCTTTCCTTGCCCCCTGCCCCGTGTTCTTCCGGTTTGAGATCCATCAGGCGCTTATGTGAGCTCACTAGGGCGATGATTTTCTTCTCGTTATTGGCGCCGCGAAGAAAGGAAAAGAGATTATCCGTGAAACCCGGCTGGCTGACCATGTGATCGTAGTCATCGATCACAAGGATGATTCTCTTGCGCAGCCCGCGGAGCTGCAGCAGCACCTCGGTGAGCTCGTCGACGGCAACCTGTTTTCCGCCAGCTGTGAGCCTTCGGAGAGCTTCCGCCGCCGATGCGAGTTCTTCGATTTCGTTCTGGCGCTGGGAAATTTTCTTGCGGTAAGCGGCCGCGAGGTTTAGCTGACTCAGGCGGATCGCGTCAATCGCTGGGTCAGGCATCACGTCGGCAAGCGCGATCGCCTTTTGCTCGGCCTGTGCGAGCAACCCGGACCACTCGGTCACTTCGCCCCTCTGCCGTTCGAGCAGGTCGTCGATTTGCCGCAGTAGAAGGACCAGAAAGAACCGCAGAAATACGTGATCGGACAGCGTGCCGTTGCCCGACGCCTTCAGCAGATCCACATTAATACGGCAATAGAGATTTCCGGATGAATCTGAAGGCCGCGTCAGGATATGTTCGAGCAGATAGGACTTGCCGACCTTGTGACCGCCGATTATGACGGCGCTCGCGCCGATGTCGCTGAAACACTCGGCCTCGAGCGTGTTTAGCAGCGCCTCGCGATCGTAGATCATTCTTACTGATGCCATCCTCAATGCCTCACATCAACAAAGCGTCCCTGACAGTCTGCCGGACAGTCTTCGCCGGCGCCTCCCATTTGTCCATCCACTCACCGAGCAGACTGCAGGAGATACGAATGGCGCGGCGCTCCTCAATCAGGAGGCCTTTCATCAGCAGGTCCTTTTCAGCCGCCATATCCTCTGTGTTTCCGGCTTTCACCCACCAGCGCAGGGCTTCCTGCTCCCGCGGACTAAGCCGCCACCACATGTATTCGAAATGAGGGGATGCTTCGAACGCGAAGGAACGCGGCAGTTGCACTGCGATCTCTTCCGCTGTCTTCCCCAATTTTTTGAATTCGAACAGGTGATAACACGCGATCTGTATATAGAGCGGGAAATAGCCGGCAATATCGAGCACCATTTCCACTTCCTCGTCTGTGAACTCCACATCGTGATTGCGGGCGGGCGTACGTATCAGTTCCCTGGCCTCTTCTTCTCGCAGCGGCCCCACATATACCGAGCCGAACAGGTTGAGAAAAGCGGATCCAAACTTTTCATCGCTGACGATACGGTCGATGGAGCCCTCTCGAAACGCGACGACGAACGGAAATCCATGTCGTACTGTCCAGGATCGAAGCACGACCAGGAACTCGGGTGAGATCTTTTCATTCCATACGAGGACATCGAATTCATCGAGGGCAATAATGAGACGCCGGCCGTGGGAATGGATCCTCTCGGCGGCGTCCTCCAAAGTCCTGCGGCCCATTTCGGGTAAGGCTATTCCCATTTCCCGGGAAATAAGAGTCAGCAGATTCTCGACGAACGCCTCTTCCGTGCATCCGGCGATTGATTGCATGTCCAACAGAATAAAGCCGAATCCCGGATCGAGCTCGTACTCTTCCCGAGAGAACCCTATCGCGTTCAGCAGCGAAGACTTGCCAATGCGCCGCTCGCCTGTGATCATGACTGACTGACCGCCTGCGATTCTGGTATAGATATCCCTAAGATCAAGTTCGCGACCGAAAAAATGGTTGGAGGAACGAATGGCTGCCCGATTCGTGTAGGGATTCGGCAAGCTGAAGCGCTTCACCATGATGTCAGGGCCTCGGAAGGTACGACCATTGTGCCGGCCATCTTGTCGTAAAGCCCTCGATGCCTACTGCCGCGCAGCATCATGACCTGATCCAGCGCTACCAATGCAGCCAGCATCACCGCAACCGAAAGACGGCCGAAGCCAATATACCGCCAGCTATGCGGCAAAGTCACGATGAATTTGAAAAGAGCGAATTCGACGAAGAAGCGGATCGTGTATGCAAACCCGAGGATTGCAGTACGTCCTTTGCCCAACGACTTCCCGGGCGCAGGGGCAGAGCGGAGCCGAAGGACGAACATACCCGCAGTGGCACGTCCTGCAAAAAGCAGAATCATTAGGAATGCGAGCGGCACCATGAATGCAAGTAGGATTTGCGGGAAGGGATCCCAACTCGTGGCATTCGCAGCGGAGGTCATCAGGAGGCCGCAGACTATCCAGTCGATTAGCGAAGCGCTCCGCTGTTTCCAGAAACCAACCGCCCTCGCGGCCAGTTCCTCCTGATGCTTGCTGGCGAGGTAGGAAATAGATCTGTTCTCAGATACCCAACGCCGCACCAGCTCCATGGTGAAGCGGTATTCGCCGCCTCCTCTCCGCTGTTCGATCCAATCGATATCGCACAACGAGGCGAGCGCCCGCTGGATATCGGCTGCCGTAAGATCGACAGGAAATCGCTCCGTGTGCAATCGCATGGCAATCACTATTGGCGTGACCCATTGGCTATCACCGGACTGAAGCAGGGCCACTGTGGAACCGACCGCCGCTTCGCCCAGCCGCATGGCATTCCAGGTCAGAATCATATGCGGCGCCGGATTCTGGAGGAATCGCCCGACAGCTTCATCCACATTCTCCGGCGTCGCCTTCCCGGATTTCAGGGCAAGATCGAAAATACTCAGACACATCAACTGTGTGTAGAAGGGGTGGGCGTTCGTGAGTGTGAGGATCTTCTCCACCACCTCCGGTGGAAATGAGATAGCGTCTCCGATGGGCTCCGTAATCATGCGCGTTGCATCGTTGCGGTCGAGGAAACTGATCTTGATGTAAGTGGCCGAATCCAGCAGATTGCTGAACGCGCCACCACGAAGCGACTCCAATTTTCGCGAACCCGCGAATATGATAAACAGATTGGGCGAGACATCAAGCAGGCTCTGCAGTTGAGCGGCAAAGCCTGAAGAGAGATATGCCTCGAGCAACTCGAATTCATCGATCAGCAGAAGCAGCGATTTGGTACCGAGGCGGTGGAGGGTGGATTCGATATACTCGCGCACCGAGATTACGTCGGGATCGCCGACAGCCAAATCCGTGAGATCGGCGGCCGCCTTCCTGATTACGCGGACCAGAATCCTGAGAAACGTGCCAAGCGGGGAGCCGGCAACCCCCTGCATGTCGAGATAAACTGGAACCACCGAGTCGCCGAACTCGCCCGCCTCGATACGGAACAGGATCGAGGTCTTTCCGGTTCTGCGAGCCCCATAGAGAACTGCCGCCCGCATGCCCCCATGCGAGGCCACCATTTTTCGCAACCGGTCGAGAATGTCCTGGCGACCAAAGAAACCCTTCGAATCCCGAATCGGCGGTCCGACGATGTACGGATTCTGCGCCATTTTAGGGCGCGAACGGCGCCGTTTGGGCGTGGCGTCCAACAGCCGCGGACGTATCTGATCCAGTTCGTACGAAATCAGGGGAGAGGACTCCTGTCGGGCGCACTCCGTGACCCTCTCAGAGGCGGCGATTGAAAATTTTGGATCGCTCCAGCGATCCAAGGCTACGTCCAGGGTGGATTTGAATGCTTGGGTCGCGGTGTAGCGAACCAGCGGCGAAGAATCTGGCATCAACCTGAGTATGAGCCGGAGGTCGGCCTCGACTGGATGGGTCTTGCACCAGAGAAGTTTGAAGAGCTTGCCCGCCGGAGACTCGGGCACGTCCGGCGGCGCATCGAGAGCCGCCACCTTCCTCTCGATGGGCGTCAGGAGGTCGGAGACCTCCTCGACGTCTTCCGGCTTTAACTGCGAACTCGCCAGTTTGTTATCGAGAGCCGCGACGCTATCGCTGAGTCCGTTGTTTTTCGCTTCTGTCACTGTTCGACCGTCGCTATAAACCCTTTCGGCACGACAAGGGCGGCATCCGGATCTCCGTAAAAGCAGTAGGCGGCATATGTATCTTCTGCGAACGAGGGGTCATAAGCTTTAGCTCGGAACTCGCGCATGATTTCCGCCCACGGCTTTATCGCGATGTTCTCATAGAATCCGGTTGCGATCTCGTGAGCAAGAGTATCCTTCACACTCCAGAGGGGCGCAATCACGGCGCTGGCGCCTTTTTCGATGAAGGAAGCGGCGAAACCACCAACCCCGGAAAGCGCCGGTTTCAAGCGGCCCGCCTCACAAGCGTTCAGAAATACAAGGGGGTGCGCGGACTGGAAAGCGGTATCCGCCGCGTCCAACCCGTCAAAGGTTTTGGCGCTGAGCTTTGCGTCGCCATCGAGGTAGATCGCCTGATCGATCGGATCATCTACGCCATGACATGCGAAGTGCACGAGGGTCCGGCCCCCAGCCTCGAATGCGGCTTTGATGTGATCAAAGTCCGCTGGGATAATTGCACTTCCAGCAAATTTCTCGACGACAAGTCTTGATTCATCCTGAGCGAAAGGAAGGGCGCGCGGCCCCTGATAGATGGGCGCTATGACGTAACTTCCGGTGATCGGAACGGCCTGACGTGCCGCTAGGGCTTCCGAGATCCAGCGGCCGATTCGGAACTCGACACCCAGTGGCTCTCGCTTCTGGAGCATGCCGCCGAGTTGACGATGCGGCAGCATCAGTTCCCATGGAATGAATGGTTCTTCGGAGACGATCGCGATACTTCGGGGAGGTTTGCCAGCATCGATGAGGGCCCAAAAGATTTTCTGAAAGATTGCAGGTGAACCCTTGAAGAGCGCGCGTCCCGCACCTTTTAATGTCGCTATGAGCTGCTGCTTCGTGGTCTGGTCCGTAAAGTCGATCATGCAGTCGCCGACGAATTCGCGCGAGGTTTTGGAGAGATTCCATGCCTCGGTAACACCCGCGGCGTATTCGAGGAGTGATGGAGTACGTACGGTACACCAGTATTGACGGCCATCATTCGCTGGCTGCGCGACGATTGTGACGGTCAGGCCCGATGGTCGAGCAATAATGTCGAAATCTAGCACCGTACGTCGCGGCTTTACGTCGGCCGCATAGGTATGGAAGTCGCGGGTGACCTTGCCGGATGGGCGTCCCCGGTAACTGAAAAGCGCGGTCAAACCCGGTTTGGAATCCGCATCCGGAGAGACCACCGTCACAGTAAACGCGGCTGAGTTGGACATGGGCCTTCCGCGATAAATGATGATTTGCGTGGTGCTGCTGCCTTCAATCCGGAAATGCTCCGTTGCAAGCAGTTCTACATCGACCGGGAATTCGGTGACGTCCCCCCGCGCCCGAATCTCAACATCTGACGATTCCTCGCCCGGGCGCGCCCCGGATTGGTCCGCGTATATTCTGACTAGGAAACTCATGCCCGCTTCCGCGGGCCAGGGGCAATCCGCGTCCATGTGCGGCGTGCGCCGGATCAGGTCTTCAGGCCGTGTCTCGAGCACGGAATCAAGAATGTGAACGGATCCGCTAACTTCCCCGCTAGTGGGCGAGCGGAACTCAGGGACGATGGGAACGCATTCGACGCGGTTCAGATATTTCAGAGCTGCCTCGCGGCGACTCCCGTTCAGAGCTGCTACCTTGTTGAAGCAGGTGCAGGCGGCCTTGTAGTTCGCGGCATTCCAGAGTTTTTCACCATAAAGAAAAAGAAGCTCATCGGAACGTCGCGCGATGAGGTCGAGATAGGGGCCTGCCCGGTCTGACAATTCAGAGTGCGCCTCGAGCGCCTGATGGAACAGCAGAACAGCCTCGGAATCGTCCCCCTCTTCAAAGCGACTGATAGCTTCGCGCAAGAGCCACGCCGACTGCTCCGGGTTCAAAATGGCGATCGTGCTCATGTCTTTCCCTGGCGGACGAACCGCTTGCCTGCGACGTTATTCGATCTTTTCGTCCTTGTATTGAAAACCGTTCTCGTCAATATAACGCACGTGCAGCCGAGAGTCCTCGAAATCGATAACCACAAAACCAAACAGCGCCCATTTTTCCAGACCCTTCTCGATCACGGCGCGGTATTCGTAAGCGCCCGGGGATGGATATGGGTCATTCTGCTTGTGCGACATGTAGACGGGGACGCCTCCGTGTCCAATGCAGCGGGCGAATCCAACCTTCTGATGATCATCGAACAGCATGCACCGATGCTCGTGACCCCAAAACCAGGCGCGAACGCGGTTTGTGTCGAGCACCGGTCGAAGCTTGGTTCCGATCACCGTTCCAGTGCTCTCATAAGCGCTGAACAACTGATGATGGCTCAGCAAAAGCAGCTTTCGGTCGTCTCTCGATGCGAGGTCTTTAGCCCAGACGCCTTGTGGATCCTTCAGTCCATTGTCGTCCCACGCCGTATCTAACCCGAGGA
Source organism: Edaphobacter aggregans (assembly GCF_003945235.1). NCBI lineage: Bacteria > Pseudomonadati > Acidobacteriota > Terriglobia > Terriglobales > Acidobacteriaceae > Edaphobacter > Edaphobacter aggregans. The sequence goes on along the minus strand of NZ_RSDW01000001.1, from coordinate 4,680,039 downwards.
TGCGCCAGTGCTGATTGTAGAGGCTGAAGTAGCTGCACCGCTGTTGTTTCGCGAATCGCATATCGGAGAGCAGCGTGCCGTAAAAAGCGTAGCCCCCCGAATACATATCGTGATTGCCCATGAGACACCACGATGGGATCGCAGCCCCGTCGTTCGCGTCGACCGGCCAGTAAGGAAGGAAGCGTTTCATGTATTCGTAGCGCCAGCCTGAATAGTAGACGTCGCCGAGATGGATGACGTGAACCGACCGCTTCTGCGCCGCGGCCCCCGCAATCCAAACCCGCATCTGGTCGGAGACTTTCCGCGCTCTCGGAATGCCTGTGCCCCAGTCGCCGACGATGACCAGCCGGGTTCTGTCGTCGATCCGAACAGGATCGGGCGGGGTCGAGTTGAACTCTCTCTTTCCGCGAAACAGCCGGATTCCTGATGCGAACGCGGAACTGACCCATCGCGGATCCGTGATCGAGAATTTGTTGAATATGCGCCGCCCGGCAGGCGTGCGCGTCAGGGAAACTCCGGGAATCGATTGGTCGGTGACCGCGACTTCTTCCATGACACCCCGTCGGCCCGGCACCAGACCTCGCCGGTCATCGAGTGGCGGGGCGTTTGCTGCCTTGGTGGCCCAGTACTGATCGAGAGCCGACTGCAAATTGCTCACGATCGGGTCACGGCTGAAGAAAGAGAAATCATCGAGAGGCGCGGGCGGGGCCGCGCGGCGATCTGACGGCTGTGGAGGAAAGCTCGATTGTCCACTGGATTCCGCACGCTCACGGACTTCAGTCTGCTCCAGCGCGGCGAGAGCCTCCCGGTAGTCGTCGGCGATCAGATCCGCGGCGTCGGGTTGGGCGCCCCCTTCGCGCTTGGCCGCGACGTCCAGCTGTAGTTGCGTCTTGACTTCCTGGAGCTGATCGAGAATCCGGTCGCGATTGAGAAGCTGAGCGATCATTACTTATCTGGTGTCTCTCAGAAAGATTTACATTATACGTCTGAAACCCAGACCTTCCAGAGGTATTGGGTTACTATCTCATCGAAGCAGACTCTATTGGGCCAAATGAAGCCAGTTAAATACCAGACTCACTAAGAGAATCAGCTCTAAATGGCGGGTTCCGGTAAGGCGCAAGTTTTCCCAGAAGCAGCGAGTCGCCTCCACGGCCAACCAGCTTGTTGCTTTCAGAATTATTGGATATAGGATTTCAGAGATATTTGGCGTGGTGTCTCGGACCTTCTGTCTGAGATCTGCGCCGGTCAGGTACCCCGTTCAATCGATTGCGATGCTGGCGAACCTCTTTGATGTTGTGGAATCCGGCACGAGTTCCCTTCTCCGCTGCTGCTCGGCGTTCTTCGCGACCGTCTTCGACGTCGACTTCGATGACTCGCCGGTCGGTTGGCTGGCAAAGCTAACTTCTACCAACAGACCCCACCTCTCTTTAAGAGAGCCATATCACTCCCCTTTCGTTCTCTGGCTGGACGCCGTTGCTTTGGGCGCGGAGCGGATTGAAACAGAAGTGGAATTCGGTCAAATCGCGGAGTGGCTTGTTGACCTTGAGGCCGGGAGTTTAAGGAGCCAACTGAGCACGGTTATTTATGGATATAGGTCTCAATTTTTGGGGTTATTTCGCTCTCCTAACGCGAAGGTCGCAGGTTGGACTCCTGCCCGGGCCACCACACAAAACCCTATAAACATTGGGTATCTTGACATGTATGCCGCGGCGGTGGCGTCGCTACAAAATGCAAGTGTGATACAAAAGTGATACATGTACACATTTATTTCTTATTCGGGCGCAAGGCAGGCTCGCCATCGGTCTGCAGCCCTCGGAGGGCGGAAAGCAAACGCAGTACTTTATCGCGGGACATCTCTGAAAGAGCGTATTCGACCCGCCTTACACGTGTGCTTAAGTCAACCCGTTCAATAACACCAAGCCGCTCGAGACCATGAAGGTTATCAACCAGGACCTTCTTCGATGCGTCCGGAAGAGCTTTTCGCAACTCACTCAGACGTAACGGACCGTCGGCCAAACACAGGAGGATGTGCAGCCGCCATTTGCCGCGGATCAGAGGGTGTAGTGGTAGCTCGGAAGCTTCTGAGAGGTGTTGGTCTGCTCTATTTTTACCAGTCATCATCGAAAGGCAGTAAAGGTCCAGTGAAGCAGGTTGAATCTCTAAGTTATGGATATAAGCCCGGTTACGTCGATCCTTTGATCGCATCGAGCCTAGTTGATGTGGGAATCAGTTTAGACCAAAGTCTCGGCCGATAGCAGATAACTTTCATTTTCTGAACCTAAAGTTGTAGCTGGAGCTTAGTTAATTGGGCTTTGTGGACTCGCGGGACTCCTTGATGGCGGGTGGGCGACAGGAAACGACTGGGCTCGGATATACTCGCGCCATCGATAAAGAGGTCAATAATGGCGATGGAAGAATCCGGAGTTCCTAAACCCAAGAATCTTCGCAATCTTTGCGAGATTATTCAGGGGATGGATTCATTGGCCAGCATTGAGAGAGAACATCCCGTCCTGGGCGCTCAACTCATCGTTTTTGTTCGAGATATTCGAGCGTGTTGTACGGAGGCGTATGAAAGGCTATCTGCAGCTTTGGGAAGTGTCCGTACGCTGCCTAGGCATCCAAACTTGAAGGAAATTGATGAAGCCATCAGTAAATTAAATGATGCTCCTAGCAGTGAGTGGTTTAGAAATGCCGCTCAAATTTGTGATCGTTTGCAAGCGGTTTCCGAAAGATTCTTGCCTCAGTTGGGAAAGCAGAGAGATTACTCACGTAAGGTTTTCGACGAGTCTTATGCATCTACCATTTCCTCTGCAGCAGACCCCGATACCACCACACCTGAGCTATATGAAGCTAGAGGAAACGCGGACTATTATCGCGTTGAGAACTTAATGCGCGCCCTATACCATCACGAAGGCAATCTAAAAGAAGATTTGCGTTATGTTGTCTATCAGGTTCAGGACATGCTTGGAGACGCGAAAACGACCCTGGATGTTGAAGAGACGAAAGCATACGTATCGGAGGTGCAACAGGAAATCACAGATAGGATGGATCAGATCGCGAAATTGACCTATCAGATCGAAGGTAGTTCGTCGAATGGAGCCGCCCTTATTTTGGCACGCGAAAAAGTAGCTGAGCAAGCCCTTCAGACACCGGAAAGAGTTCTGATATTGAGCATGTTCTTCATAGTTCTTATCTTCGGCTTGGGTGCGTTCGCGTTTAGCTTTCTGAAGTTTCATCAATTTGTTCTCATCACGGGCTTCGCATTGACCGCCGTGATCGTGGTCAACGCGTTTTATCTGAGAAGTATCGATAAACTTAGTGAGGAGAATTTCCTCAAACTCATGGAGCTTGCTCTTCTAAAATTCTTTGCGCCATTGACCAAGCGTGGGAAGAGTTCTGCGTAGAAGCTGATAAACTCCTCGCCGTGCGAATGGACAAGTTCACCAGCATTATCGAATTTGGCCATGTGTTACGCCTAGATAATCACACAGGCATAGTGTCTTGGAGCGGGGTCACACGAATAAGACTATGTCCGGCGATGTATGGCACGCTACGGTGCATTTCTACGACAGTAACGGAGTCGAACTCGGTCATACGGGTACCCACAACAGCCCCACCATGGGTGCCGGCGATGGAATCAATCCTCCGCGTGTCAGTTGGAGTTTCACAGATCAAATTGACAAATCATACTTGGCGCTCATAGCCAAAGCGCTCGAAAATGCAACTTGTTAGATAGAGCCGCTATCAAGCGCAAATGCACAACCCTAGGACACGATCTTGGAAACTTCTTAAGCTCAAGTCGATTACGTCGTCTAAAGAACTGCAATTGCTGCCGCAATTCTGCGGCTTCTGCAAGGATCGGCGCTGGATGGATGATAATGCGGCAAAACGCATCAAGCCGCCCCGAAACATCAAGCCGAATTATGAAGTGACCATAAAGTTCGACCCTTCATAAAACGAGCGCTTGAGCAAGGTAACAACCCCGAGAAAGGGCGATGTCTTCTTCTAGCCATCCTTGTTCGGGGGTGGTGAGGACGGGCAACTATTCTTTGAAATAATTTTCCTGACACGCCTATCTATGCTCAAATGTGTAGCTAAGCCGCTGAACACATACGCAGAGCAGGAGGAGTTCAGACCGTGTCATCAAACGAGCGCGACACCACTGGTCATAAACCCGTCTCCAAATCAACGTCAGCTATAACACCGATCCAAAACTACATGATGTCCACTTTCGTCAGACTGCGGGTATGGGTCGGCATCGTTGGGCTGGTGTTCCCATTCGTCCTCTGGGGCGGGGGGCATCTCTACCAGATCCCCCTCGCCCCCTCGATGAGCGCCTACTACCACGCGACCGCAGACTGCTACGACCCGAAACACAACGAGGGATGTCCGACGGGTGACCTTGTTAAAGGTGGAGGACCGATGCGAAACACCTTCGTCGGCTTGCTCTTCGTGATCGGGGCCGTGATGCTCTTCATGAAGGGATTCAGTTATTGGGAAGATGTTGCCCTGGATATTGCGGGTGTCGCTGCGGCCTTGGTGGCCCTGAACCCCATGCCGTGGGAGAGGGTAAAGAGCGGAGGCTTTCCGATCCACAGTGCCTCGGCATTTACATTTTTCGTGTGCCTAGCCTTCGTATGCTGGTTCTGCTCCAGCAAGACCCTGAAATACTTTCCTGTCATGCCTGACCGCGATAAGAAGATTGCATACTACAAACTGGCGTACAGAGTATGTGGTATAGCCATGGTGACTTCCCCCCTTACGGCTCTCTTTTTTACGATTAACAGCAAGCACACGATCTTCCACTTCTGGATCGAAGCACTCGGTATCATGGCGTTCGGCGTCTTTTGGCTAATAAAGACGACGGAGCTTAGATTGAGCGACGTAGAGCGGAAGGTGCTGAAGGGCGAGATTCATATGGATGCTGCAAAAATTGGATAAGAGAATGATCGGGCTGATCGTCTTTCAGAAAGTTGTAAGTGAGCCCCCGAGGGAGACTTACCGCCATAGGAACGTCGAAACGAACTGGAGCTTTCAGATGGGAGACTTGCAGAAACTCCGCAGGGGTCTTTTAGAAGAGTACAGACCACGTGTTCGTGATCCTAAATGGCATTCTGTAGAGTGCTTCGTGCCAAGCATCCTTCTTGGAGCGCGCGGAAGCTCAACGCAAGCCTAGAAACGCTACAGCCAGACATGGTGTGGCCTGCAGCTAGTACGTTTGGCAACATTTTGAGTCCGTGCAGGCTTAACTAGTCCCCAGAAGAAGAGAAAACGCACGACGCCATGCTCTCAGCCGTTCTCTCTGGTCACGGGTCCAAATCAGCTATGGTGCATGGATTTCAAGGGTTATTTCGCTACCGGCGACGGCAAGCGCTGCGATCCGTTCACCATCACCGACGCGCATAGCCGTTATTTGATTCGTTGCCAGATCGTCTCTCGTATGGATCTCAGCCAAGTCCGTGCAATCCGCGACGCAGCCAAGCGGGAGTACGGAGTGCCAGCACGGATCAGGTAGAGATGGTTCGTCTGACACAATGTGCAATCAAGGAACGGATAACCCTTGCAGCTTCGCTACCGTCGCTAGCTGCCTTAGAGTGTCGTCGATCGCCGGAAAGGAGCGCTGAGGATCGCACATCTGAGCTTTGTGGAATATATCCAACAATCCTGAACGCAACCGTTGTGCCAGTTCAGCCTGGAGCTTATCCCACCAATCAGTGTAGGCAATAGAATTGTCCATACTCTTGATCGTCTTTTCTATCCCGTTGCAGATATCATCGGTGTTATACCAGCCACCCACATTGAAAATTGAGCAGCTTTCATCAGAGCCATAATCAGGGCTAGTAGGATCGGAACTCGTCTTCCTAGACACTTCAGAGTAAACACTCCTTCGGGATATGAACGTAGCAATCAGTCTGTGCCGAGTTGCTGCTTGAACAAACCCAGATAATTGAGTGTCATTCAGCTGCGATTTTACATATCCAGCGAACTGAGTATTCATCATCTTCGTGAAATACTCCGTGAATAGTACATTTTGCGATGCATCAAGAAACGCTGTGAAATCTAAGTTCGGTATCGGATCAGACGCTTTTGGTCGCGGAGGACCGTTTGGCCCATTGTATTCTCCATTGTCGGGCCAAGACGCCCAAATATTTGGACTAGTTTCTCCTGGCGCTAGCCAATATCCGGGGGATAGCGTTTGGCCGGGGTCCAAAGCGTAAATGTAGTTTAAAGCAATTTTACCCGGCACGATCGGAGCGCCGGTAAGCTGAGAAGTAACTTTGTAGGCTTTGATTTGAACACTTTTTGAGTATTGATAATCAGCGATTTGGGTTAGAACTATAGCGCCGACTGCTTGACCACGGTCAAAAGGATTATTTGTGAATTTCCCTCCGCCGCCTTGCGGACCACCGAACGCTCTGGACGACGCAATTGCGTTATATTGGGTCATTTCAGCCACTCCGACTGTGGGCCCCGGCACAGCCTTATAAGGCAATACGTTTGCAGCTACAAAGCTATCAAATACGGGCTTGATCATCGCGCAAACGGTTTTCGATGAGTCAAGTGCGGCCGGCAACGCATTGGCCCCTGGCAAACTTCGGAATGCGGTGTCTGCGCAGAAACTCTCCAAATAAGCTGCGCCTGCAAATAAGGCAATTTGAGTGCTTGTGAGATCTTGAATGACGGCTGAGCGCAGGGCGAGTCCAAAAGATCGAATCGTCGAGTAGCGGCTTGGCATTTGCGCGTCAAGATCTTCATAGAGAAGCTTTAGCTTTCCCGGTCTCCCGAAAAGAAATAGCCTTTTATACCAGGGCATATGGGGCTCAATTCTCATTTGGAGAGACTTGGCATTCATTTGAATAAACAGTCTCGCACCTCGAGAATATTCATTCGGATTCGGCAGCATTCCTACGGAGCTAACCGTTAGTCCATACTCCTGCGCAATTTGTGCAGCAATAGCAATGAGGTTATTCGAGTCAGGATTGGCATTAATTCGATCAATCAGAGCTTGCCCTGACGGATTGTCATAGCCGGCGAGCGAGCCTGTAAATTCAGATTGAAGACAGTAGCTTGTAGCATATGTATAAGCATCATTTACAGCGGTGAGGAAAGAGTTATAGATTCCTTGGTAATCAGACCCCCCTGCGAGAGGTGCGCTAAGAGCAACAGCATTTGCACTTTTTTGAAGAGAAGCTTTGTAATTATCTCGATTGAGATCTAAGTCAAGCTGCGTAAGATGTAAGAGCTGACTCTCGATTGTTTGTAATTGCTGACTGAGGAGTTGGCCCGTTGAGAGCAGCGCCGAGTAAATAGTTTGAAGTGTGTCTAATGTTAGGGATTGTTGCTTTTGGATCGCAGACAATCGTGAGTCCATGTCTTTCCAGAAAGATGTTATCTGGGAGCTAAGCCCGTTGAGACCCCGCAATATGAGTTGGTCCACCGTTGGGCCTTCAGGCCCACCGAACAATGAACTGATCGTCTGAAATCCGCCCAACAGCGACGAGGCTAGACCTAGTGGACCCGTCGCACCTTGGGCGAATAGCCCGATTGCAGAAGCAATGTTCACGGCAGCCGTGCCCGCTGTGGATATAACTTTTGCTGCTTTTGAGTCACCAAAGATGTCTCCAGCGATAAATGCAGCGACTGCCACTCCTCCTCTGACTTCGTTCATCTGCTTTGCATATTGCTCTTGAGCCACCTTCAGCGCAACAGCAGGGTCAGGCGCAGACTGCGCGTTAGATACTGCAGCTGAGAACGTATCGTTTACTTTGCCTGTTGCCTGCGTCACATTCGACAGAGTTGTCGTTACGTCGATCGTACCTGTCGGAGTTTGAGCCGCCGTCGCTTGGTCGCTAGGCAGCTTCTCCACCTTTTGAGCCGCTTGTTTGGTGATATCGAAGTCCAGGCCAAGATTAACGTGCAGGCCGCTTTGATTGAGGGGCGCTATAGCAGCGCCATTGATATCGAGAAGCGCCTGAACTTGGCCGAGTGCGATTGCGCCGATTGCGTCGAGCCTTGTATCCGGCACACTCCCATAGTCGGGCGACGCGGCAAGGTCCGAAGTGAAGGAAATTGCCGCACCAAGAGGAGCGTCAAACAAGCCCGTGAAAAGCGGTAGCGACTTGTAGAACTCCACAGCAAGAGGTTGATCGGCAATGCTGAAGAAATTACCGTCGTTTAAGAAGGCCTGCATCTTACCAAAAACTTCGCCGAGATCTTGGTTCGCGGTAAGTTCCTGATTCACCTGGGCAGTGATACGCTCTTTATCCGATGGTTTCGCCTGACTGAGACTGGCCCAGCAAAAGAATAGCGTATTGATGGCCCGTTGTCGCTTCGCCGGGTCAGTGATGGTGCTGAGTGCGAACCCCGAAGTTGCGAGCTGTGCGTCCGAAATAGACAGCTTTCCCTTGACGGGTTCATCCGCAAGAAGTTGGTTCGGATGGAACGCAATGAAAGTGGAAGCCAGAGCTGCGCAGCCAGTTGTCAGTACTGTTCGCCTGGTAATTTTGGGGACATCGTCATCGGCTGATCGCATATTCACGTTCAACGAGTATCTATCTCAAGTTATCGGGGCGCAATATGAAATATAGTCTTGTCTTGGTTGGAGGCCATGGAACTCCAAAATTGACGACAATCAAAAATCAAGGAAGGCAGGATCATAGATCTGTTTAAGGGTGCGCAAGGGCTTTTGATTGCTGGGCGTTCTGTGGCAAAAAACACATAAGGGGACGCTCAGACGAGGCACCGTAAACTTCATATGATGTCAAAATCGCCTGTGCACTTTTCGATGAGCCTTTCGCACTTACGCGCCTCGCGCTGATATGAGGCCATCAATTCATTAAGTCTCATTTCCTCCAAGACCATGAGTCGCGGAGATCAAGATCTCACGGCTTCGTGCCCTCCTTTGGACGAGATTGTGCCGGCAAACGCGCCTCTCGGAAGTGGCGCGAAAAGTTTCGTCACCGACTGCCAAATCGCGTTTCCAGCCAGAATCTGAAAACATGCTAAGCCCTGTTTAGGTAATCCATATGGCTACCATACAGACGGCATGAGGCGGTAGTTTACTCTCGCCAAGCGTTCTGCATACCCGGGAAGACCAACAAAAGCAATTTCTCTTCATCGAGAAGACGAACCAGGAAGACTATGTGTATCCGCATGTTATGATTGCCGACAACCGTCAGAGTCCTGACTTTTAATGGAAAGCGTGTGGGGTGGTGCTTGCATGTTGAGGAATGCGCACTTGTCAGTAGTGTTGTCCTGCGTCATCTTATCTGGAATTGCATCTGCTCAAAGCAGCGCGGCGTCCCAGCCTGCTCCACCATCAACTCAGCAGACAATCCCCGCGGCCAAACCGAAAAAGAAGCCGAAGAAAACGCCAGCTGCGCAGACCGTAGCTTCGCCTGCTCAGCAGCCACAGACACCACCCCCGGCCCCCCAGCAAAACAAACTTATCCTCACCGGTCCGGCCGCGCAGAAGCTAAGCGACTTTTTCGTGCCAGATTCCGATACGTTACAAATTAAGTCGGATAAGGCGGTGAATGTTCTCGTGAACGGTGTATCCGTAGCGCCTGGAACTCTACAGGCCGGCACTCCGGTTACAGCTCTGGTTCCGGGAACTGGCTGCTCGGTCGACTCCTTAAGCGGTATCGTCGTGGCAGCCTCGAGTACGGCGCTTGTTTCAGGCTCTACGCTTCTAAAAGCCAAGCAGCCAATCGACGCCAATATTACCCTGGGAGAGGCCAAGGCCGTCGACCAACTCTGGCTGAAGCAGAAACTCAATGCTGCGGTACAGGCCTTGGCTGGAATCAATCCTTGGAGCGCATCGCAAATCACTAGCCAGTACGGAGCCATACAAGGCAGCACGAATGCCAACAGCTATATTGCCGGGCAACTCAACAACGCAGGCACACCCGGCGCACAGATCGTCACCAACAATTCCCCGACTTCCACAACACAAAATCAATACACTGCGCAATGCCCATCCGGATTCACGGCAGCAGCAATCGCTACGGGCAATGGCGTAACTTGCACTGCGAACAACGGCACCGCCTCGACAGGAAACGCCACTGTCACTTCCATTCAGACGAACCCCGGCACTAATTCAGTCCAGATCACTCAAACTGTTCCTGCATTTACTGCGTCAGTCCCTTCAGTTCCAACGGGAGCAACTGCACCGTCCGTTCCGACAAACGTCGGGATCAATCCGCTAGACGCTCTTTCTCAGCAGGTGCAATTGAATTCTGAATTGACGATGTATCAGCTTCTCTACAACGGCACTGTCAGTGACAACTATGCCGTCAACAGCAGTGGTGCGGTAACAGGAATCCGGCGCCAGATGACTCTCGCTTTCCCGGTAACAATTTCCGGCTTCCTTCCATACAAAAACGCTCTTGCAGAAGTCCGTGTCATTCTCGTTCCTCATGCCAAGCAAGACGACCGTATGAGCCTGATGAATCTATTCCCTCAGGCGCGCACATATAACGTTGCCCGTGTGACCACAAATACAAAACAATTCGGCGCAGGCGTAGCCATCGAGGCGCTCGGCATTGGCGTCAACGGAGGCAAATCAAAGAGCACGCTCTATCTGGTTAAAGATACTGACACAGTTGCCTTACAGGATCCGGGCTTCGACACGAACGTCGACAAGGACGGCCGTTCCTCTATCATTCACGACTTCCACAATCTTTCGCCCGTTGGAGAATGCAGCTCAGATCTTCCCAACAATTTGAAGAAGCTCGGCCCTGACTATGACGCAGACAACGTGTTGATTTTCGGTTGGCAGTTTCGCCCGGTTCTCGGTGAATCGTATCCGGATCCGGGACAACGGCTGGTCTTTGCTCAGGTCGCGCTTAATCAGACGGATCTTCAACCTCGCATTTTTGTGCAGACGCGCTGGCGTGAGTATGACCAGGAACATCAGGTCGCAGGCAGAACCTATCGCGACAGTTGTTCCTGGCGCGAATTACCGAACCAGTCCCCGCTCTTTAAAAAGCCGACTATTTCAGATATGAACTGGGTCGATGCTGGTAGCGGCAATCTATTGATCGAAACTAAAGGCGCCTTCCTCGATCCAAACCTACAGGTACGGATCGGCACTACGCAGCGCGCTCCCGACTTTGTCGCGGGCGACGAGACTTTATTGCAGGTGCAAGCGCCCACGAGTTCCATCATTGCTGCAGCAGATATTAGCCTTATCGGTACATCCGGCAATACATCTCCATTCGTAAACACCAATACCTCCTCCCTTACCAACTCAACAATCACATCCGGTGATTGCACTCTCAACACGGTCACGGCAGAGGCAGTCCCATCAAGTAGCGGAAATTCTCTCGTTTCCGTCGACCTAACATACGGCAAAGCTCGCACCCAAAACCAACTCGCCAACGCCGCGCTCATACTCCAGGGGACTGACGTCTACGGTCTGACCACCCACCCGTATCTCTTCACAACCGTGCCAACTCCAGACCAGCAGAACCCCACAAAGGTCAATATTCGCTTTATAGCGAAAACGGATTCCATCACCGCCAATCCTGCCGTCGTTGTGCGCGATCTAGCCTGGACCGCGCACCCGGTCATCGCCCCCATTGCAGTTGGCCCAACCTTCACCGCCGTTCAAAGCCTTGCTGTCGACACAACTACGCCCCAATCCTCCGATACTCCGCAGGTTCAACAATCGCAGCTGAATCCACCCAAGCCCGCTACGGGCGCGAACAATTCCCCAAAGTCTGGGCAAGCTAACAGCTCCACGTCAGCGAGAGCGGCGAACGCGCCGGTAGCAAATTCTACGAAGCTGCCTAGGCCGCCCACGTCTACCCAAAAGGGCACCCCTCCGCCATCTCCTGCGTGGTATGAAGTCACCGGTACGGGCATGCTGCAAATCAAAACTCGTGACTGCCTAAAGACAGCACCGTCCTGTTTGCAGATGGTCTCACCGAAAGCCCCAGTGCTTCTGCAGAACATCGATCCAGACAAATTTGTGGTTCTCGACGACTACTCAGCGCTGATCGGCCCAATTGGCCCACTGACAACCGACACGCCTTTGCGTCTCGTCTGGAACGACCCGGTCGCTACCGGCATTCAGCAGGAATGGGACATATCCCTGAAAAAGCAGGACGCCGATTCCACTTCCGGAAAAATAACCGCTACGCCCTCCCAGCTCTCCAAGGGAGATTCCCTCTCTGTCGTCTTCAAGGGACAAGACTTTACGTCCATCTCCACCGTCACCTTTGAAAACATCCCGCTCACCATTCTCGCCAAGGATAAAACTTCACTCACTGTTCTCGTCTCCACCCAAGTCACCGCCTCAGCAGGTAGCAAGACACTTATCGCAACGCCATCCACCGGCAAGCCGGTTCTGCTGCCAATCACCGTGTACTCCATGGGTGGCTCAAAATAGAGTCGGCAGGCCGCGGCTTTGTGGCGTTTCGGAAATCGGCCGAACACGTAACTGGACATATCGTTGTGGTTCGGGTGAGAAACGGATAGATTCATCTGCTGGCCTATGAAGGCTGAATGCGCTCGATATCGAAACGGTCAACCAGTTGATTTTCTCGCGTCGCATATACGGAGCCAAGGCACTGTGAAACGGGACCTTGGGCAGCGATCTGCGTCTGAGGTGATTAGGGATCTCTCAACTAGCGCCAAATCACAAGCACTCAATGACATGCGATGAGTACCGATGAGCATCTGGTGGCGAGTGCGGCAGATTGCATTGGTTGGCGACATTATCCTTACTCGGAGCCATACACCGTCGCTTCCGCCTGATTCGTGCGAGACCCTTACGGCCATCGCCTTTCGTTGCGTGAACGTGTCGATCTAGGAGCGTCGCAGCGGTTTCGTTTAGTTGGTGTCGGCCTAAGCAATTTTCAAGATTCGGAAGAACCACAATCTCCCCTCTTCGCGAGCCCCGTGGATACTGACTTATAAGCTATCGAAGAGAACTCTGCTGTCTGTTATGCGCTCGAGATTACGGCCATCGATCCGGTTGGCATGGATCTTCTCTTCGAACGCTTTCTTAGCGAGAGTCGCGGCGAATGGACGACAAGGGGGGAGGAATGGTAATGATGAACCGCACAATGGGTGAGTTGCCAATGCGATTGGTGGAATCCTCGCTCGAAGTTCCACCCCCAACGGAGCGGAAGATGCCGAGCCGCGCGCCGGATCCCGATCCTCTGCTCACAGCGGACGACGTCGCCAAGCGGTTGAGAGTGAGTACAGATTGGGTCTGGGATCACTCGTCCCGCAAGAAACCGTTCTTGCCGGTTATTCGCATGGGTGATGGAACCCTTCGTTATCGGCACAGCGGGATTGAAGCTTTTATCGATGAACGCGAACGGGTCTCTTCTATGGGCAGGCGCGCAGGCTAAGCCTAGGTAGAATAGAAGAGCCCACTGTTTCCGCCACAGAAGTGAGGAATCCATGGGTAAATCGCACCAGGTGGGTTCGATCGTCCTGCGCGGCAAACGCTGGTATGGCTACTACCGCAAGGATGTCATCGATCCTGAAACAGAGGAAGTCCGAAGCGCGAGAATTGTTGTCGCGTTAGGCCTGAAATCGGAGATGACAAAACCCGCAGCACGCGAAGCGCTGCGAAAAGAGATCGCCAAGCAGACAGGCCAAATTCCAGATGGCAGAATCCTGAAAGATGGGTCTGTCACCTTTGAGTGGTTCGTTCGCAACCGCTACTTCCCGCTTCGGCAGGGGGACTGGCGGCCCGAAACGGCGAGAGAGAAGAAAGCTCAAATCGAGATCGATCTGATAGCGAAGTTTGGCTCGCAGAAAATCGAATCGATCGAGAAATTTGAGCTGCAAACCCATTTGAACCACCTGGCGCGAACTTACTGCCAGGACCGGGTCAAGCAGGCGCGCTCTTACCTCAAGTCCATCTTCGACGAAGCAATCGAGCAAGAGTTCCTGGTCAAGGATCCCTCCCGGAAGCTGAAGATCCCGAAAAATCTCCGGCCGAAGGACAAACAGATTTTGACCTGGGAACAATTGAGAGCGGCCCTGGCTAAAGCGACTCGCCGGGATCGCTTGATTCTTTTGCTCGACATGACCGATGCCCTTCGGCCGAGTGAGCTGTTCGCGATTCGTTGGCGGTCGTTTGACGACGTAAACACTCTCGACCTAACCGAAACCGTCTACCGTGGGAAGGTTCGTTCCTACGGAAAGACCCCAAAGAGTCTCGGCAAGATGCATCTTCCGGATGACCTCGCCGCCGAGCTCATGGAGTGGAAGCTGGAGTGTAAACAAGCCTCATGTGAGAACCCTTTCTGTCAGAACACCGAGCACAGAAAGTCTTCACCTGATGACCCGATGTTCCCCAACGCGGACGGCGGGTTCTTGGATACCTCCAACTATCGCAGCAGGGTTCTAAAGCCTCTTGCGGAGTCTTTGGATATCCCCAAGCTGAATTTCCAGGTGATCCGGCGGACCATCGCCACCAGGGCACAGAGTCTGGGTTCGGTGAAGGATATTCAATCCCACCTGCGGCATTCGCGCGCGGACACCACCGCGAACGAATACATGCAGGAGCTCCCGGAGAGTGTGCAGCAAATGGTTGGAACGGTCTATGCGATGCTCACCGCAACGAAGACTCCGCAGCAGATCATGTAGGTTTGCGGCGAAAAAAACCGGCGCGGTTGGTGCCAATTGTTTAAACTTTGGCACCAAATGGCACCAAATCGAGATGCCGGGTTTCGTAAGTTGTTGATTTGATGGTGGGCACAGCAGGATTCGAACCTACGACTTCCACCGTGTGAAGGTGGCACTCTACCGCTGAGTTATGCGCCCCAAAACCGCTGCAGAAGCCCTTGATGGCTTCCGGCGAACCTTGTTTTTCAAGAATATCATCTGCAGCCCTGCCAGGCCAGAGCACCCTTTTCTCACCCCTCTAACCCCTTTGAAAGACTTATCGCTACTACCTTCTCGCCGCATTACAATAAATCGGAGGATGTCCCCCCAACTCCCCAACCCCGGTCATCCCAGTCCATCGGCCCCCGTCTCTCCGAAAAGCTCCGAAGAGAATCTCCTAGAATTTGACTCAGGGGCGCAACCAGCCGACGAAGATGGGGTTATGGAGAATATGGCTACTCTGGCTATCAGTCCGAGTCTTCTCGAAAACCTCCAGGCTGCCGAGATCCACCATGCCGCTGGCGAGTTCGCCCAGATGGACGACGCAGCCATCATGCTGGAACTTCGGGCCGGCAACATGGCCGGTTTCGACTTCCTCATCCAGAAGTACCGCAAGCCGATCATCCATTTCATGTACCGCATGGTCCACAACCAGGCCGTCGCCGAAGAACTCGCCCAGGAAGTCTTCCTCCGCGTCTATCGCGCCCGCGACACCTACCGCGCCGAGGCACGCTTCAGCACCTGGCTCTATCGCATCGCGACGAACCTCGGCGTCAACTATGCCCGCGATACGCGCCACGAGCGCAACGCCTCCACCATCTATCTCGACGAGACCGACTCCGAGACCGGCACCACCCCCGATGTAGCCGACTCCACTCCCAGCGCTGAGTCCCGGCTTCTCAACCGCGAACGCCTCAACGCCATCCGTCAGCACGTCCTCGCCCTGCCCGAGCGGCAACGTATGGCCGTCCTCATGCACAAGTACGAAGGCATGGACTACAAACAAATCGGCGACGTCCTCAAACTAAGCGAGTCCGCCACCAAATCCCTGCTCTTTCGCGCCTATCAGACACTCCGCGAGAAGCTGAAGTCATTTATTTAGGAGACGCGCAATGCACCCACTCGACGCGTCACGTAACAGGAACTGGAAAGGGTCACTATGATCTGCCACGACTGCCAATCCGCACTTCCCGATCTACTCCTCGATCCCGCTTCGCCCTCCAACACTGCCGCCCGCGCACATCTCGATACCTGCGCCGCCTGCCGTGAGGAATTCAACTCTCTTGAAGCCACCTTTGCCTTGCTCGATCTCTGGCAGGCTCCGGAGCCTACCCCCTACTTCGACCAGAAGTTGGGCGTCCGCCTCCGCGAAGAACAGGCCACAGCCCCTGCTGGCTGGTTCGAACGCATGCGAGCACGGCTCTTATTCAACACTGGCCGTCAGTTCCGCCCGGCCCTCGCCGGAGCCCTCGCCCTCGTTCTTCTCGTCGGTGGTGGAACCTTTGCCGGTATCAGCGGCGCCCACTCCGGCAAGGTGGAAGCCTCAGCCACAGTCGAAGACCTGCAGATCCTCGACAAAAACGACCAGGCACTTCAGACGATGGATCAACTTCTGCAGGACGACAACCCCACGGAAGATGCCAACACGCCCCCCAGCAGCTAGCATTTGGGCATATTTTTTTATCTCGAAAAGGAGACCGGACGCAGTAATCTCTTTAGACAGTACAAATAGGCTTCCAGAGCGGTAACCCGGCCATCTTGCTACCCGATTTCTCATGTCTGCTTTCTATCCATCCCGGCGCATCCTTTCTTCGATGCTCGCTGCGCTATTTCTCGCGGCTGTAGTCTCCGTGCAAGCGCAGCCCTTGACGGGACAAAGGGGTGGCGCTCTCAAGGTCTCGTCCAGTCAGCATCCGTCTACGCAGCCTTCACCACACGCTGGAGCCAGCCCCAAGCAGCAGAACCAGGAGCACCTAGCCCAGTGGATGGACCGTCATAGCAATCTGCCGCTCGCCGATCAGCAGCGCGCCTTGCAGCAGGAACCCGGCTTCCGCGACCTTCCCCCCCAGACACAGCAGCGCATGCTCGACCGCCTCTCCCAGCTTAACAACATGACGCCCGAGAAGCGCCGCCGCATCATCGAGCACAACGAAGCCATGGCGCATCTCACGCCGCCTCAGCGTCAGCAGGTCCGCGGAGCCATGCAGCAGCTCGGCAGTCTCCCCGAAGACCGCCGTCGCCTGGTCGCCCGAGCCTTCCGTGATCTCCGCGAGATGCCCGAGCCTCAGCGTCAGGCTATCCTCAGCTCCGATCGTTTCCGCGGCGAGTTCTCCGATCAGGAACGCAACACCCTCTCCAGTCTCCTCGCGGTTGAACCCTTCATTCCCGTCCAACGCCCAAACGACGCTCCCGACTTCGGTAAGTAACCAATACAGGCACAATCCAAAAGGAGAGATAGCCGCCCGAGGGCGGCTATTTGTATTGCAGATTTGTCGTGCAGAGGGAGGGCAGGGCTATGGGGAAAAGGACACTGTTTGCGTTATGGCCCAGCATCCGGGATTCTCTCTGGATCATCCACGATCAGCCCAAAGCAGGAATTGCGGCAAAACGTATCGCGGACTTAACCAATCCAGTTCGTCGCCGGGACAGTCTCCCTTCCCCATAGTGAGTTGTATTCTCCCGTCGCACACCGCCGACAGCCATACAACTTTCGAATCACCAAGTTACACACGCAGTTGTGCGTCTCTGTTGTCCTGAAAATCTATCTCCGCCGTTGCCGTGCTTTTGCCTTTGTCCTTCTGGTTGTCATCCCCCAGGGATCTGCTTTTGCCGTTTGCCGTCCTCATCAACTCGCCCAAGAACGACATCATCTCCACCAAAGCTGGCTCATAGCATCGTCGTGAGCAGCGCGGCGGACTGTTGCCGAAGCCTCTCTGTTTTTGCCTTTAAATCCGCGCTCTTCCGCGTCAATCCGTGGTCGCCCTTGACCCCACCCCACCCCAGAGCATACCTTAGCACTATGCACACGCATCAAAACCTCTGTTGTTGTCGCCGCTCCTCGCAGGCGTACGCAGAGGCGTGTTGCACCCGCTAACCTAGCGGCCCCGCCTCAAATCCATCCCCCTCACATTTAAAAAGGATCGAGCCCCCATGAAGCTCCTCGCCGGAATTCTCCTGCTTTCCACTGCCGTCTTTGCCCAAAGCCAGACCCCTATCGCTGGCGTCTGGGAAGGCAACGCCACCGTCCGCGGCCAACAGGTCCCCGTCCACCTCGAGATCACCAGCCCCGGGTCCAACCTCAAAGCCGCCCTCATCAACGGCCCTGAAAAATCCGTCGCCTCCAGCGTCACCTTTGACGACAACCACCTCCTGGTCACCTTCAACTATTTCGCCCGCACCCTCGACGCAAAGGTGGAGAACGGCCAACTCATCGGAACCTTCGGCACTGCAACCACACGCTACCCAGTCGTCCTCAGCACCGGCTCGGCGACCGCCGCAGCACCCGTCACCGGAGCCCCCAGCATCAAGGGCGATTGGGAGATCCAGGTAAAGAGCGCCAAGGGTGAATCCGCCTGGCAACTCCGCGTCGAACCCATCGCCAAATCCACAATCATCCACGCCGTCATCCAGCGTATCGACGGCGACACCGGCTCCCTCTTCGGCACTTGGAGCGGCCAAAACTACACCGTCAGCCACTTCACCGCAGCCGGCCCCGCACTCTATACCTTCACCCCGCAACCCGACGGCACGCTAACCGTCTCGAACCTCCTCGCCTCAGAGGCCCAAAAGGCCCAGCAGCAGAACCTGACCGCCCGCCGCCCCGCCGAAGCCCGCAAGCAGAACCTCGCCGCCCCCACCGAGTCCACCCAGCAGACCACCGTCAAGGACCCCAGCGCGCCCTTCACCTTCAGCTTCCCCAACCTCGAAGGCAAGGTCGTCTCCAACACCGACCCGCAGTTTGACGGCAAGGTCGTCATCGTAGCCGTTGGCGGCTCCTGGTGCCCCAACTGCCACGACGAGGCTCCCTTCCTCGAAACCCTCTACAAGCAGTACCACTCTCACGGCCTGGAGATCGTCAACCTCTCCTTTGAAGAAGCCGACCAACTAAAAGACCCCGCTCGCCTCCGCGCCTTCATCGCCCGCTACGGCATCACCTACACCGTTCTCGTAGCCGGCGAGCCCGAGCAGCTCAACGAAAAAATCCCTCAGGGAGTCCGCCTCAACAGCTGGCCCACCTCCTTCTTCGTTGGCCGCGATGGTCGCGTCAAAGAGGTACACGCCGGATTCGCTGGCCCCGCAAATCCCGAAGGCCACGCCGCCCTCGAGCGCGAAGTCACCAGCCTCGTCGAGCACCTCTTAGCCGAACCAACCCCCACTCAATCCGCCTCGACCAAACATTAACCCTCCCCACAATTGAAAAGGCAGCCAAGGGTCGAAAGACCACGGCTGCCTTTCTCATTTAACAAGCGAGTAGCCTACTCATGCCGCAAGGCCACAACAGGATCGACCCGCATCGCCCTCCGAGCCGGAATGCAGCAAGCCGCAACCGCAATCGCAGTCAGCATTAACGCGAGCCCCACAAACGTAGCCGGATCAGTCGCGCTCACCCCATAAAGCAACTGCGTCATCAGGCGAGTCAAAACCATCGCCACCCCAAGCCCAATCACCACCCCCAGTAAAGCCAGCCTCGTCCCCTGCCACAACACAAGCCGCAGCACATCTTTTTGTTGAGCGCCCAACGCCATGCGAATCCCGATCTCCTGCGTGCGCTGTCCCACCACATAAGCAATCACGCCATAGATACCGACGCTGGCCAACCCCAACGCCAGCGCAGCAAATGCACCTAACAAAATCATCGCAAACCGCCGAGTAGCCATCGAATCCGAGATGACGCCTCCCATCGCTTGATCGCCGAAGATCACCTGCTCACTACTCATCCGTTTGCTCGTGCGCCGTATCGAGTCGAACGCCGCCGCCATGCTCCCCTCATAACGCACCACCACCCCTGAACCCGCCGGCGTCATCGCAATAAAGTCGTCCGGCATCTGCATACACGGCAGATAAAGCTGAGCCCGCACCGTATTCGTGTCATCCAGATCGAGTCCCCACTGCTTAACGTGCGCCACAACGCCAACTATCTCCAAAGCCTTCCCGGAATTATTCAGCACAATCCTTTTGCCGATCGGATCCTGATCCGGAAAGTACTGCCGCGCAAAAATCTCATCGACAACGGCCACCAGCGGAGAATGCGCGTTATCCTGCGCCGTAAAAAAGCGCCCGCGCTTCAGCGGAGTCTCCATCACCTTCAGATAATCCGGCTCGACCATATAGTCCACGGCCCAGTTCATATCGTTTTCGTTGGCAGGCTTAGGATATCCATCGAGCCAGAACAACTGCTCGTCATCACTGCCCATCGGAAACGCGCCCCACGTCTGCGAAACCGCAGTAACCCCAGTCGCAGATCCCAGCTTCTCATCCAACTCACGAAAAGCCGCGCGAATCCTGTCCGGCGGAGCCTTCATCATCGATGGCGGCATTGACACATTAAACGTGAGAACGCCTTGCGGATTGAACCCAGGGTCCACCCTCCAAAGCCGCGTCAAACTACGAACCATCAATCCGGCACCAATCAACAGCACCAGCGCAATCGCCATTTCCGCGACAACAAACGTACTCAACGCGCCATGATGCCCCCCGCTCGCACCTCGGCCACCCTCCTTGAGCGCCGTATGCGGATCAGACTGCAAACTCCTCAATGCCGGCACTAACCCAAACAGAACCCCCACCATCAGCGAAATCACTGTAGTAAAAGCAAGCACACGGAAATCGAGCCCGATCTCGTTCGCCCGAGGCAGCGCAGCCGGCAGAAACTTCAGTCCAGCCCGCGTTCCCCATATCGCCATCAACAACCCAATTCCACCCGCTGCCATGCCCAGCAAAACACTTTCTGTCAGCAGCTGATGAATGATCCTTCCACGACTCGCTCCCAACGCCGTGCGCACAGCGAACTCGCGCCTGCGCGTAGCCGACCGCGCCAACAGCAGGCTCGCGACATTCACGCACGCAATCAGCAGCACAAAGCCCACAGCAGCCAGCAACACAAACAGAAACGGCCGCACATAGCCCACCATCTGCTCCTTCAGCGGAGCGATGCTTGCGCCGATACCGCGATCCGTATCCGGAAACGTCGCTGCAAGATTGCGCGTAACCACATCCATATCTGCGCGGGCCTGCTCCACAGTAACTCCGGGTTTCAGTCTCCCAACTCCATGAAACCCCAGCCCAGCGCCCCGATTCATCAGCAGAGGATTGCTCCACTGCCGGACAGGAGCATACACATCACTCTCACGAAAACTAGGCAACCGCAGATGGAATCCAGCAGGAACCACCCCAACGATCGTGAAGTCTCTGCCATCCAGCGTGACGTTCTTGCTCAGCACATCCGGCGCTGCATTGAACTTCCGCCGCCACAGTCCTTCGCTGATCATCGCGACCGGACCCGCCCCAGCCTGTTCCTCCGCCGATGTAAACGTGCGCCCAAGAATGGGATTCACTCCAAGCAACGGAAAGAAATCCGCAGAGACGAACTCAGCATTCACCTGTTCCGCATCGCCTCTCCCCGTAAGGCTGAATCCATAACCACGCGAGACCGCCATCGAGGAAAACGCATGATTCCCCCTCTGCCAATCCAGAAAATTCGGGTATGAGATCGAGCCATTCTCGAAATGAGGTTTGCTCTCGCCCAGCGCAACCAGACGATCCGGCTGTGGAAACGGCAGCGGATTCAGCAGTACCCCATTCACGATCGAAAAAATCGCGGTATTCCCACCAATCCCCAGCGCCAGCGTCAACACCGCAACAGCGGTAAACCCCGGAGACCTCCGCAACATGCGGACGCCGATCCGCACATCCTGAGCCACCGTCTCGATCAGATGCCCACCCATAGCCTCGCGACACTCTTCCCGTGACCGCTGATACCCCCCAAACTCGATACGCGCACGGCGTTCGGCTTCAGCGCGGGTAAGTCCGGACTGTTCCAGATCATCGACACGGTATTGGATATGCGAGCGAAACTCCTCCTCTATCTCCCCTTGGATCCGGGAACGATGAAAGAGAGCGTCGGCGAGTGAACGAAGGTAAGCCAGGAGTTTCATATCTCCTCCGGTAGCGCAGCGAGAGCGGAGGCAACAGCAGCAGCCAGCCGATTCCAACCCGCTGCCTCCTCGTCTAGCCTCTTGCGCCCCGCAGATGTGAGTTCGTAAAACTTGGCTCGACGATTGTTCTGCGAAGTGCCCCAACTCGCCGTCAGAAGTCCTTGACGCACCAGCCGAAACAATGCGGGATACAGGGCACCCTGTTCTATGAGCAGTGCGCGCCCAGAGATTTGCTCGATGCGCAAAAGAACTCCGTAGCCATGGAGAGGGCCGAGAGAGACAGCCTTCAGAACAAGTAAGTCAAGAGTGCCTGGAAGAAGCTGGGCTTGGTTAGTCAATCGCCCCCCTAAGATGATTAGGAGTCTAGAGCCATCTCCCCTAAGCCGTCAAGGAGAGCATCCAGCTTGGAATCTGTTGGGCTCACTTGTGAAAATCACCCTGAAAAATCCTGTCAGCCCCAAGCCGCAGATCCCCGCGCCAATCAAAAAGATTCGCGTGATAGATAATTCCACTCAATTCTCTATCATTAACAGATAGACAGGAAGGCCTCGGAACTACTCGAGGCCTTCCTTTTAGAATCAATAATTTACAAATAAGCTATTCAGTACCAATACTTTACAGACCCCAAAAAACGAAGTCCAAGGTCAAACCTTTTTTATTCAATACTTACGCCGAAAATACCCGAGATGGGAGTACCTAGTTCTTGAAGAAGTTCTTAGCCAGAAACAGCACATTCGCCGGACGCTCCGCCAGTCGCCGCATAAAGTACGGATACCACTCCGGCCCAAACGGAATATAGACCCGAACTCCGTACCCCTCAGCCGCCAGCCGCCGCTGCAGGTCACGCCGCACGCCATACAACATCTGAAACTCGAACGCGCTCTTCGGAACCCGATGCTCTCGCACGAACTCCCGCATCTGATCCACGATCACCTCATCATGCGTAGCAATCCCGCAAAAGACACCCGTACCGTTCTTTGAAAACGTGGCCAGCCGCTTCATCAGCTTGACGTAGTTCGCATCCACATCCACCTTGGCAGGAAAGGCGATCTCCGGCCCCTCCTTATACGCACCCTTGCACAGCCGAATGCGAATTCCCTGCCCCAGCAACCGCTCCGCATCGCCCTCAGTCCGGAACAAATAAGCCTGCAGCACCGTCCCCACGCGCCCTGGAAAGCGCGCCGCCAGCCGCTCCGTCATCGCAATCGTCGCCTCGGTATACGGAGACCCCTCCATATCGATCCGCACAAACGAATTCGCCTGATCGGCATGCTCCACCATCTCGCCGACGATCCTCTCCGCCAGCGCCGGATCAAAATCCATCCCTACCTGCGACAACTTCACGCTGACATTCGCCTTCAACCCACGTTCCGCAATCGCATCCAGCAACCGGTGATAAATCTCTGCCGAAGCCCGAGCCTCCGACTCCTCCCGCACGCTCTCACCCAGCGAATCCAGGCTCACCGCAATCCCTTCACGGTTCACCCGCTCACACGCACCCAGTGCGTCCTCCACCGACATCCCAGCGACGAACCGCCCCGATAACTGCCGTCCAACCGCCGACCGCTCCGAGAACGATCGCAACTTTCTATTTTGAGAGAGAGCAATGAACAATGAACGCAACAAAGAACAATACCCCTATCTCCGCCATCAAGACGGCCAGAGGTATTGTTTCACGCAGCACCGCCCAACGGCGAGACCGCCCTACGCCAAACTTAGGAATGATTCAGAAGAATATCCGCAACCGGCAATGCGCTCTACTGTCGTACCTCAGCGCCCATCTTGGCGACCTGGGCCACATTCGCCCCGACCTTCGCCACCTGCGGAGTCACCATCGTGCTGGTGTCTTTCATCGCAGCAATTGCTTCGTCATAACGGCCAGCCAGCGAGTTCGCACGGATCCTTGCCATGTCTTCCAGCATCTTCATGCCGTCTTTCAAATAGCTCATTCTGCTGCGTTCGTCATGCCCCCATGTCACCGGAACCTCACGAATCACATGCTTCAGCTTCCGCGCAATAAACAGGATCTCCGGATCGAACCCCCAGCGCTCGATAGTCTGCAGCCGGAAGATCACCTGCGCAGCCGACCGCTTAAACGCCTTGAACCCGCATTGCGTGTCCTTGAACGGTAGCCCCATCACCGTCCGGGTAATCCAGTTGAAACACCGTCCGAAGAACTGTCGGTACAGCGGCTGATGGATTGTCTGACGCGTCCGGTCCATCCACCGCGAGCCAATCGCAACGTCCGCACCATCCTCAATCGCTGCGATCAGGCGCTCCGCCTCTTCCATCGGGGCCGACAGGTCCGCATCGGTAAACATGACAATATCGCCAGCCGCCTGCAGCAGACCGTTCCGAACCGAGTAACCCTTACCCTTATTTCCAGGATTCTGCACCAGATGCAAACGCGGATGGTGCTCCATCCAACGGTGAACAATCGCTGCAGTATCGTCCTTGGAACCGTCATCGACGACCACAACCTCGGCATCCCACCCACGTTCAGCGACGCAAGACATCACCCGCTCCAGTGCGTCCTCTATCCGGGCGCTTTCGTTAAACGCTGGAATAACAATACTTAACCGCGGGTGTGCCATGAAACGCCAACCTTTGCCGAATCAGCTTGAGAGTCAATATGCTGGTAGATGGGAGAAAAAAGTACCGCCGTTCATCATATCGCAATAATTTGACGTACGTGCAACCTATTCAGTCGCAAGATATCCACAAAATCTGCTTAATCTGTGTCCATACAGCCCTTCCTGCCCTCTACGAATCACGCCACAAGATCCCCACCTGCTAAACTTCACACCATGCCGGAAGACTTCCAATCCCCGACCCCACCGCAGGCGCCCCCGCCACCACCCCCTTCCTACGCGCGAACCTACGCCGCACCGCAGAACTATTCTGCGAGATACCCTCAGGCCTATCCTCCATCACCTTACGGGCCGCCACCGCCCCGTCGCTCTCCCTGGTTCTACGTCGCCGTAATCGGAGGCTCTTTTGCCGCAATCTGCCTTGTAATGAGCCTGATGATTTGGACCACCATGCGCTCCGCCGCCCTCGGCCTGGGCAATCAGATCGGCGTCATCGACGTCGACGGTGTCATTCTCTCCGCCGAGACCCTCAACAGCCAGCTCCGCAAATTCGGCGACGACTCCTCCGTCAAAGCCATCATCCTGCACATCAACTCCCCCGGAGGCGGCGCCGCTGCATCGCAGGAGATATACAACGAGGTTCTCCGCGTCCGCAAAGAGAAGCACAAAAAGGTCGTCGCCTCAGTCGAATCTGTAGGTGCCTCAGGGGCCTACTACATTGCCAGCGCCTGCGACAAAATCTATGCCAACAACGCCTCCGTCGTGGGTTCGATCGGCGTCATCATGGAATGGACCAACTACGGTGAGCTGCTGCGCTGGGCCAAACTCAAAAACGTCACCATCACCGCTGGCGAACTCAAGTCCGCGGGCGACCCCAGCCGTGACCTCACTCCCAAAGAGCAGGCCTACTTCCAGTCGTTGGTCGATAATATGTACACCCAATTCGTCCACGATGTAGCCGTCGGTCGCCACACTACCGAGGACAAGATCAAGCCTCTCGCCACTGGCCAGGTATGGACAGGCCAGCAGTCTCTCCCCTTAGGCCTCATCGACAAAGTAGGCGGCTTCCGCACAGCTCTGATCGACACTGCCCGCGACGCCGGAATCTCAGGAGAGCCCTCAATCGTCCGTCCGGCAAGAAACAGACGTGGCCTGCTTGCCATTCTCACGGACGACGGTGAAGATCTCTTCCCCAACCCCAGCCAGCTGCTCAATCACGCTCCCGGCTTCTATTACATGTGGAAGTAAGCCACGACCCTTCGGCACTTACTAACCCCACAAAAAAGAAAAATAACAGGCCCCAGCAAAAAGTCGGGGTCTTTTTTCTTTCCGACGACACGCCACTCCCCTTTTATGCATCTCATTCCACTTATGTTCCTTCTTTGGTCACCCTCGCTTTTTGTTCCCCCGTACGCGCTCATCCCGTTTACAATCAATAACAACGGAATAGTTTCGATGCGACCCTTATCGCCCTCCCTAAGCACGAAAGGATCCCACTCATGACCAAAGCTGATCTCGTCGACAAAGTCACCGCCTTGGGCGATCTCACGCGCCGTGACGGCGAAGTTATCGTCGATACTCTCTTCGAAGCTGTCATCGGTGCGCTCAAATCCGGCGACAAGATTGAGATTCGTGGCTTCGGTAGCTTCCGTACGCGCCAGCGCAACGCGCGCACGGGCCGCAACCCCAAGACCGGAGCCAAAGTCGATGTGCCGGCAAAACGCGTCCCTTTCTTCAAACCATCCAAAGAGCTCCGCGACTCGGTAAATCCGTCCGGCGCTGCAAAGTCTGCCAAAGTCAATGCGGACCACATCGATCCCCACCACCCTCCCGCCATGTAAGTCCGGGTCGGGCCGGAGACACAAACCGGCCCACTCTGTTCAATCCACGTCTTCGCGTAAATACACTCTTTCAAATCTGCGGGTCGGGCAGATTTACCTCTGCACTATACTGGGACGACGTGGAGATTTTTCTCAATCTCGTGTGGCTGTCTGTCTCCCTTCTTCTTGCCATCGTGTGGATGCGGTCGGAGAGTCAAGCCCGTAAGAAGTTAGAGTGGAGCACAGTGATCGCGCTCCTGCTTCTTCTTATGCTTCTCTTCCCCGTCATCTCCATCACGGACGACCTCGCCGCAATTAATACGGCCGCCGAAGTAGAGCACACCATGCGACGCTACGAAGCACCCACTTCGCAGACCGCCTCCATCGCCCTCCTCGACGCTATCGTCCTCATGACCATGGCCATGATCGGCATCGCCTTCTCCGGCACCTGTTTCACCCGAGTTCGCCCCTCCGCCTTTGCGGCGAAGCTTCTCGCTGGTTTTGTACGGGCCTCCGGCGTTCGGCCGCCTCCCGCGATATCCCTCGCCGCTTAGTTCCACTCGGAAGATCGCATTCTTCCATCGTTTACAGACAATCTCCCAGACTCAACCTGAAGGTAGGCATGACACTGAAAGCCCTTCGTGCACTCTGCGCAGCCATGTCGGTGGTTCCTCTGGCGCTGATGGCACAAACGCCACAGCCGCCACAACCATCCGGCGCAAGCACTCCCATCACGTTGCAACAAGCAGTTGACCGTGCCCGCGCCGGTAATCCCAGCCTGATCGCCGCCCGCCAGCACGTCTCCGCCACGCAGGCCAACAAAATCACCGCCAGCCTTCGTCAGAATCCAACTCTCACACTGCTCGGTCAGGGCGTCACCTTGCCGGAAGTCAACAACAACGGCGGCAACCCCTACTACTATTCCGCAAACGTCTCCCGTCTCTTCGAACGCGGGCAAAAACGCCGCTGGCGCCTCGACAGTGCATCTGCAACTGCTGATGAAACCGAAAGTCAGTATCACGATCAGGAACGCCAGCTCGTCCTCGCCGTCCGTCAGGCCTTCACCAACATGCTGCTCGCCAAGGCCTCTCTCGTAGTCGCCGAGGAAAACCTCACCGACTACCGCAAGACCGTAGACCTCAGCCAAGCCCGTCTCGACGCCGGAGACATCACCCGCACTGATTTCGAACGCATCGATCTACAACTCGCCCAATTCGAATCCGACGACGACAACGCCCGCCTGAACCTCCAGCAGGCCAGCGCCCAGCTTCAGCTGCTCTTCGGAGCCGATCACCCCGTCCCCACTCTGGACATCACCGGAACCCTCAATCCTCCGCCTGTACCTCTCACCATGGCCGACGCCGAAACAACAGCACTCGCAGGCCGCCCCGACTACACCGCCGCCAAACAAGCGCTCCTCGCCGCCGAGGCCAACGAAAAATTTGCCATAGCCAGCGGCACCACAGACCCCACACTGGCAACCGAGTACGAACGCAGCGGCGCCGATAACACCGTCGGCTTCAGCCTCTCCATCCCCCTCCGCATCTTCGACCGCAACCAGGGCGAAAAAGAACGCACCCGCTACGAAGTCGAGTCCAGCCGTTCCTCCGTCACCGCCGCCCGCAACCAGGTCGTCTCCGACGTCGATCAGGCCTGGTTCGCGCTCGATACCGCACAGCGCCAGGCGCATCGTTACAACACTCGCTATCTCGACGAAGCCGCACGCGTCCGCGACAACCTTCAGTTCAGCTATCGCAACGGCAACTCCACTCTTCTCGACTACCTCTCTGCCCTTCGCGACTACCGCGCCATTACCCTCAGCAGCCTCAACGCCAACGCCCAGGTATGGCTCGCTATCCATCAACTCAGCTTCGCCACCGCGACGGACATCATCCCATGAAAGCGCTCATGAAAACATTCGTGCCACGAACTGAATCCCTCCTTCTGCTCTCGCTCATCGTCGCGCCGCTCACAGCGTGCAAGTCCACGCCTCCGCCTGCAGTCGAAAATCAGCCCTCCAACGTCGGCGTCGAGACTTCCATCGCCCACGTCCAGCAGAGCACCGACTACCTCGAAGTCCCTGCCCGTGTCTCCGCCGACCCCTCAAAGGTTGTCCACATCTTTCCTCCCCTCAGCGGACGCATGCTCGGCCTCCGCGTCCTGCCCGGTCAGGAGGTCAAGAAAGGTGACGTCATCGCGCAGCTTCAAAGCAGCGACATCGCCGCCGCTCGCTCCGACTTCGAGAAAGCCAAAATAGAAGTCATCCGCGCCGATCGCGCACTCACCCGCGGCAAACTCCTCCTCCAGCACGACGTCCTCTCGCAGGCCGATTACTACGAACTTGAGGCGACAGCGCAGGCCGCGCACTCCGAACTGGAACGCGCCCGTCAGCGCATCCATGAACTAGGCTTCGCAGAAGACGGCGTCTCCGACGAAGTCTACCTCCGCTCCCCCATCTCCGGCGTCGTCCTCGACATCGGCTCCGCCGCCGGCGAGATGCAGCGCTCTCTCGACAACGCCAACGCCATCGCCACCATCGCAAACATCGACACCGTCTGGATCCTGGGAGACGCCTTCGAGCGCGATCTGTCCTCCGTCAAGCCGGGCCGCCAGGTTGAGATTCGTATCAACGCCTTCCCCGACCTCAAACTCACCGGCCACATCGACAACATTGGTGATGCGCTCGATCCCACCACCCGCACTCTCAAGCTGCGCGTCGTCCTGCCCAACCCAAGGCACACACTCAAAACCGACATGTTCGCCACCATCCGCATCCCTGGAGCAGTCAGGAACGCCGTCATCCTGCCCGCAACAGCCGTGCTCCACGAGGGCGACCGAACCTTCGTCTTCATCCCTAACGCCTCCGGCAAGTTCGATCAGCGCACCGTCACCATCGGACGCACCTTCGACTCAGGCGGCGTAAGAAACATCGAAATCCTCACCGGTCTAAACGACGGCGAGAAGGTCGTCACAGTTGGCGGAGCTCTTCTCCGTCCCACCAGCGGAGAATAAGCGTGCAATCACTCATTCGCCTCTTCATCCGCTACCGCGCCATCGTCCTGATCATCTTCGCCGTCATGCTCGCAATCGGCGCATTCGCCCTCACGCGCCTCGACATCGAAGCCTACCCCGACCCCTCGCCACCGCTCGTCGAAATCATCACCCAGAATCCCTCATGGTCCGCCGAAGAGATGGAGCAACAAGTCACCGTGCCCGTCGAAACCACGCTCAACGGCACCCCACACCTCGATCAGGTTCGTTCCATCTCCATCTTCGGCCTCTCCGACGTCAAGCTCTACTTCAGCTTCGACAGCGACTACTTCCGCGACCGTCAAGAGGTCCTCAATCGCCTCCAGACCCTGAGCCTGCCCAACAACCTCCAGCCGCAACTCTCACCGTGGTCGCCGATCGGCGAAATCTATCGTTACCAACTCGTCGGCCCCGGCTACACCCTCAACGAGATCAAGGCCACCCAGGACTGGCTCGTCCGCCGGGAACTCAAGCAAGTCCCCGGCATCATCGACATCACCACCTTCGGCGGCACCACTCGCCAGTATCAGGTAGAGACCGACCCCAACAAGCTCATCAGCTACGGCGTCACCCTCCCGCAGGTCCTCAACGCCATCCAGTCCTCCAACGCCAACGCCGGCGGCAACTACCTCCAGCTAGGCAATCAAAATGTCAACGTCCGCGCCCTCGGACAGGTCCATAACACCGACGACATCGGCTCCATCGTCGTCGCCGAAAAGAACGGCACGCCCATCACCGTTCGCGACATCGCCACAGTCACCGAAGGCTTCCAGCCACGCCTCGGCCAGGTAGGCCGCGACAAGCAGGACGACATCGTCCTCGGCATCGTCCTCCTCCAGAAGGAAGAAAAATCTCTCCCCGCCCTCAAAGCCCTCAAGGAAAAGATCGCCAGCCTCAACACCGGCAGCCTCCTTCCCCCGGGCATGCACATCAGCACCATCTATGACCGCACGACGCTCATCAATCGCACCACCCACACCGTCCGCGAAGTCATCATCACCGGCCTCATCCTCGTCACGCTCGTACTTCTGTCGATGCTCGGCGACCTCCGTATCACCTTCATCGCAGCAGTCACGATTCCCTTCGCTGTCCTCTTCGCCTTCGGCATGATGGTGCTGACAGGCCGCTCCGCCAACCTCATCTCCATCGGTGCCATCGACTTCGGCATCCTCGTCGACTCCTCCATCATCGTCCTCGAAAGCATCTACCGAAAGCTCTCCCGCCGAGTCCCCGGTGAAGAAACCGGCGACCTCATCGTCGAAGGCGTCACCGACGCCGCACGTCCGGTTCTCTTCTCCACCGCCATCATCCTCATCGCCTTCATCCCCCTCTTCACCATGCAGGGCGTCGCCGGACAAATCTTCTCCCCGATGTCCGTCACCTATGGATTCGCTCTCCTCGGAGCACTCCTCTTCGCCCTCATCTTCGCCCCCGTCCTCGGCTACGTCACCGCGCCCACCGAGCAAAAGGTCGGCGACGGCTACACCTGGCTCAGCCGAGGCCTCCGCAATCGCTACCAGTACCTCCTTCACCACGCCCTTCGCTACACGTCCATCGTCTGGATCGGTGCAGCCGCGATGCTAGCCCTCGGAGTCCTCTGCTTCGTCCTCGTCGGCGGCGAGTTCATGCCTCCCCTCGAAGAAGGCAACCTCTGGATTCGCGCCACCCTCCCGCAGGACATCTCCTTCGACACCTCTGCCAACCTAGCCAACCAGATCCGCGCCGTCATCGCCCAATCCCCCGAGGTCACCCAAACAGTCTCGCAAATGGGCCGCCCCGACGACGGCACCGACGTCTCTACGTTCAACAACATCGAAGTCTCCGTCGCTCTTAAGCCGCAGGAAGAATGGCGCGCCGGCCTCACCAAGCCGCAACTCATCGACGAGATGAACCGCCGCCTCTCCCGCTTCCCCGGCATCGAACTCAACTTCTCCCAGAACATCCAGGACAACGTCGAAGAAGCCATGTCCGGCGTCAAAGGCGAAAACTCCCTCAAGCTCTTCGGCGACGACTTCGACACCCTCACCAGCCTCTCCGACAAGATCGAGCAAGTCATGAAGTCAGTCCCCGGCGTCGCCGACGTAGGCGTCTTCAAAGTCGGAGGCCAACCCTCACTCGTCATCCAGATCGACCGCGCCAAAGCCGCCCGCTTCGGCATCCTCGCCGGTGACATCAACGCCGCCGTTCAGGCCGCAATCGGCGGTGCCCCCATCTCCCAGGTCATCCAGGGAGACCGCCGCTTCGACCTCACCGTACGCTACCCCGAAGCCAACCGCAGCACCCCCGAAGCCATCCGCGCCATCCTCGTCCCCACCGCTGACGGAGGCCGCATTCCCCTCGGCCAAATCGCCGACGTCTCCATCCGCGAAGGCAGCTTCATGATCTATCGCGAAGGCGGACGCCGCTACATCCCCATCAAGTTCTCCGTGCGCGGTCGCGACCTGGCCACCACCATCACCGAGCTGCAAGCCAAACTCAAGCAGCAAGTCCCTCTCCCCACCGGCTACAACTACACATGGGCGGGAGAGTTCGACTCCCTCCGTAAAGAACAGGCTCGCCTCGCCGTCATCATCCCCATCTCACTGGCCATCATCGTCATCCTTCTCTACATGCAGTTCAGCACGTGGAAGGACGCCTTCATCGTCGTCGCCACACTGCCCTTTGCAGCCGTTGGCGGAGCCGTCTCACTCTTCCTCACCCGCACACCCTTCAGCATCTCCGCTGCCGTCGGCTTCACCTCTCTCATCGGCGTAGCGACCCTAGGCTGCGTCGTCTTCATGTCCGGAGTCCGCCGAGCCCAACGCGAAAGCATCGACGGCACCGGCCTCGAACACGGCTGCGTCGACGAGATGCGCCCCGTAGTCATGGCCTGCCTCGCTGCCGGCTTAGGCCTTCTCCCCGCCGCACTTTCCAACGGCATCGGAGCCCAGGCCCAGCAACCCCTCGCCCGCGTCGTCGTAGGAGGCATGATCACCACCATCATCGCCATCCTCTTCATCCTTCCCCTCTTACTCCGGCAGAAACCAGCCCATCACCTGCACTTGGAGGAAGCCTCCACAGAATAGGCAACCGCACAGGTCGTTCATTGCGCTTCCTTGAAGACCTTCGTCAGAGCGTCCAGGTCGTTAGCGTTCACATCGCTGACGGCCAACGCCCTGAAATGATCGGTCGTGAAGCTCCGA
This sequence comes from Edaphobacter aggregans, assembly GCF_003945235.1. Lineage (NCBI taxonomy): Bacteria > Pseudomonadati > Acidobacteriota > Terriglobia > Terriglobales > Acidobacteriaceae > Edaphobacter > Edaphobacter aggregans. Next base: position 4,647,631 of record NZ_RSDW01000001.1, on the reverse strand, counting down.
ACCTGAAAACCCGCTGCCGATGCAGGAGGCTCCGCCACGTCGTTTTTCGCCATCAGGAAGATGGACACGCGGTGCTTGCGAACACGATAGATAAGCTGCGCCGTCGGCTGACCATACAGATAAGTAAGATTCGCCCCTTCCAGCGTCGTCCCCTCAGGCAACGTCTCAGGAAGATTGAAACTGAACGGGAGCTTCCCCTGAAACCATGGTTTCACCGTGTGCTTGTCCGATGAGACAACTTCGAACGGACTGTCTGTCGCGAGCGCCGCGATATGCCGGTCCACAACTTCCGTAGCAAGTGCAGACTGTGTCAGCGTCGCGACCTCGTTCCTCTGAACACGATGTAACGTCGCAAACGAGACAAGAGCCGCAATAGCAACAACAGCCGCAGTAGCCCAAGCCAACATCGCTCTTTGTGGCGACGGCGGCCTGCTCACTACATGCAATCCCCTGCTCTGACGAGCAATCCGCTCCGAAAACTGCGGCGAAGGCGTATATCGCATGCCAGCCTTCGCCGTCGCCAGTTTAAGCATTGCGCTCGACAACGCCCCAGCCGTGCACGATGCACACTCCGCAAGATGTTCGCTCGCCGCCGCACGCTCGTCCGAAGATAACTCTCCACTCACCAAAGCATTCAGCATCGTTACATCCAGGTGTTCCTTCATAAGCGCCCCTCTTTGGCCTGTAGCAATACACGACGCAAAGCGCCACGCGCGCGCGCAACACGCGACATGACCGTACCGATCGGAATCTCCAGCACCACGGCAATATCCTTGTATTTCATCTCTTCCACATCGCAGAGCAGAAGCACCTCCAACAAAGCCGGCGGCAGCGTCTCCATCGCCGACCGCACCTCAGCCTGATCGCTCAGCGCAACCATCCTGCTCTCGGGCGTATCCCAATCCACTGTCGCTTCAAGCCCGCTGTCCTGCTCATCGAGATAAACCGTACGCATCGCCGCAAGACCTGTCTTCGATGTCAGATACGTATTCCTCAGGATGCGGAAGATCCATGCCTTGAAGTTCGTTCCTTGCTCGAAGCCCGCAAAACCGCGCAACGCCTTGAAGAACGTCTCCTGCACCAAATCCTCCGCGTCCGGCTGGCTGCGGGTAAGCCAGACCGCGACGTTATACAACGAGGGAAAGAGCGGCAGCGCCAACTCTTCAAACGCATCGCTTTGTCGATCGCTTTCGCGAGTCAGACTCTTCCACGGCACAGGAATCGCTCCTACATAGAAGAAAACTGGACGAGTACAAAATTATTCCCAAGGCCCGTGAATAAAACCGTCGCTCTGCAGTTTACGTGAGCAGAGGGATTTCACATGAACCACAAACACGACACCGCACCCGAACTCCATCTTTCCGATACCACTGCCGCAACCCGAGAGGCGGCAACCACCGAGCCCATCACCCCCGCCGAGGATGGCATCGACCGCCGTAACTTCCTAAGCTGCATGGCCTGGGCCGGCACCGGCCTTCTCTGGACGCTAGCTGGTGGAGTACCCACCTCCCGCCTCTTCGCCGCCACCGGCAAAGAGACCGCCGCACCCCAGCCGAGCTCCAGTTCATTTAGCTTCGTCCAAATTAGCGACAGCCACATCGGCTTCAACAAAGCAGCCAATCAGGACGTTGCAGGAACCCTGAGACTCGCCATCAACAAGATCAACGCCATCCACACATCCTCACCAGACTTCATGCTCCACACCGGCGACATTACGCAATCATCAAAGGCCGCCGAATTCGACACCGCGCAACAAATCATCAAAGAAGCCAAGGTCGGCCAAACCTTCTACGTCCCCGGAGAACACGACACAGCCCTCGACGACGGCGCCCTCTACCGCGAACGCTTCGGCAAGGGAACCGTTGGCAACGGCTGGTACAGCTTCAATCACAAGGGAGTCCACTTCATCGGCCTCAACAACGTCCTTCAGATCGACGCCATGGGCAAACTAGGCGCAGAGCAGCTTAGCTGGCTCAAGCAAGACCTTGCATCGCTCTCAGCATCCACGCCCATCGTTATCTTCGCCCACATCCCTCTCTGGATGGTCTACCCCGACTGGGGATGGGGCACACAGGACGGCGCCGAAGCCCTCTCCTACCTCAAGCGTTTCGGCTCCGTCACCGTCCTCAACGGACACATCCACCAGATCGTGCAAAAGGTCGAAGGAAACATCGCCTTTCACACCGCAACCTCCACCGCCTTCCCGCAGCCTGCTCCGGGCAAGGCTCCCAACCCAGGCCCCATGGTCGTTCCCGCAGCTAACCTGCAAAAAGTCCTCGGCGTCACCAAAGTCAAATTCGTCTCGCGGGCGAGCCACCTCGCCATCGTCGACTCATCTCTGGCAGACTTCGTATGAAACCAACACTCTTCTCTCTCGTCGCCGCAACAGCCTTCGCATTCTCTCTTGCGCTGGCTCACGCCCATCCCTTTGGAGACGCGCATCTGCATGCCGCACCCGCAGATGGGCCTCCCCTCATGGAGCACGCATCCGTACCAAACAACGCGCGTACACTCCTCATCCAAAAATGCGCCGACTGCCACTCCGAAAACACTCATTCTCCCTGGTACTCCAACTTTGCGCCGGCATCGTGGCTTATGGAACGCGACATCGTTGAAGGCCGCAAGCACATGAACCTATCATCCTGGGACAGCCTCACTCCCGACCAGCAACAAACGCTAATCGCAAAGATCGTTCAGCAAACCCACTCAGGCGCCATGTCGCCGCTCCAGTACCGGCTCATTCATTGGAACGCCCGCATCACCGATGCCGATCAACAAACTCTCACAACCTGGGCACGCAGCGCCGGTGGCGAATCCACCAATTCCTCCACAGGGTCGCCTGCAAATGCAGATCTAGGGAGGGCCCTCTATCAGAGACGCTGTATCGGCTGCCACTCATTCGATAGAAATCTCGAAGGCCCCCAGCTCTCCCGAATCTATGGACGCGTCTCCGGCACCGCTCCCAACTTCGGCTACTCCGATGCTCTCAAAAAGGCCCACATCACCTGGACCGAAGAGACTCTCGACCGCTGGCTAGCCGACCCCGACGCCCTGGTCCCCGGCAACAACATGGAATTTCACGTCACCAAACCAGATGAGCGTCGCAACCTGATCGCGTTCCTCAAACAGATCTCTGCTCACTAGCACCGCGCTGTACCGCCCCTCATGCAGCACGTTTCTCTTTCGCCACGCTATTCCGAGCTTCGATAGCCTTCACGCTGTTTTCAAACGCCCTTTCCAAAACGCCCTTGCCGATCGTCCCGAGGACGAAGCCGAGCAGTCGTCCCTTGAGATTCTTGCCATCTCGAACGATGGCCACATCAATGTCGGTGGTGCCGCCAGGACGACGCGTGAAATCGTAGGTGTAACCCGACGCGACTCCCCAAACATTGGAGTCGGTCGTTGTGAGGACGACATGGTTCGGATCGGACCAGTCGTAGTGCAGTCGCTCCCATATACCGCCCGACCCTTCCGTAACGTCGGCCTCCACACGGCCCTGGTGATGCACCTTGAGGTACTCGTCTGCACTATTGCCAAAAAGCTTCGAGCGGCCAGGCCCGAAGTCGGTGAGCCCCGCAACATACTGCTCAGGCGTTAAGGTACTTGTCTGATGAAGATTGATCGTAGACACACATCTCTCCTTTGCATGGAACACAGTCTGTTGGACGGCCGTAAATATGGCGGCCGTCTGTGATGAAAAATACGCCGCCAAACTCTGTCGGCGACGCGTTGATAGTTAGGGTTTACCCTTCGATTCCTTCGTTAGTAGCCGTTCAAAGACATAGTCCATAAAGGTTTCGAGCGGAGCGTTGCTTTTTTCAGCCTGCGAACGCAATAGCGCCCCCTCCCAGCTGTTGAGCAGGAAGCCCGCCAGCGACTCGAGATCTGTATCCGCAGGGAGTTCCTTTTGCGCAACTGCCTGCTCGATGACCGTCGCGATCATGTGCTGCCAGTGCTCGAACGAAGCGCTGATCCCCTTCCTCAATTGCGAACTCTCCGCTGCGATCTCCAGGCTGAAGCGGCCCATCATGCATCCGGGAATCGGTCCCTTCTGGCCATAGATCTTCAGGAGATCACTGAAATAAAGCCGCAGGCGCTTCAACGGAGGGATCGTCGTATCGTTCAGGATCGCCGTCGTATGCTCCCTCTCGCGCATCCCATACCTTTCCAACACAGCGGCGGCAAAGTCCTCTTTGCTACCGAAGTGGTGATAGAAAGAACCCTTCGGCACATCAGCTGCCTTCAAAATGTCGGTCAGTCCGGTGGCGTTGTAACCGTTTTGGTGCATCAGCCCAAGGCCCACGTCGATCAAATGCTCACGCGTCGACTTCTCAGCCATAACATTCCTCGCTACTCTTTACTGACTGGTTTGGAGGACCGTTCTGGCCCACGCGGCAGCTGCGAGAGCCAGAACGGCAGAAGGCATCCGGAATGAGATCAGCGCTGAATCCCATAACGCGCCGCAGGTTTCTGACGCGAAAGATTAGGTCCCAGAACCCTGCGCGCCGCGTCAAGCCTGTCCCAATCTGCAACGTCAGGCAGGGATGGAATGGTAATCAACTCATGCTGGTCGAGACCCGCAAGTGAAGCGTCCACCATATCCTCAGCGGTCATCACTATTTCGCTGGGCAGATCCTCCACCGCGCGGCCGGCCTTATCCCAGAAGGGTGTTGCTGTCGCCCCGGGCAACACAACCTGCACCGTCACGCCTTTGTCTTCCACTTCGTTCTTAAGCGCTTGTGTAAAGTTCACCACGTAAGCCTTGGTGCCGCTATAAGTGCCGTTCAGAAGATCGGGCGCAAGCGCAACGACCGAAGCAATGTTGATGAGGAGGCCGTTCTTACGCGTCACAAAACCAGGCAGAGCGGCAAGCGCAAGCCGCGTCAACGCAGTGACGTTCAGATAGATCATGGACTCGAGATCATCTATCTTCGAATCGAGAAGCTTTCCCGCACTGCCGAGGCCCGCATTGTTTACGAGCGCAGTAATCGTCGGATCAGTACTCAGCCGCTCGGCCACACGCTCAACATCTTCCTTCCTGGTCAAGTCGGCCTGAATGGTCTCGATCTTCCGGCCGGTAGACTTCAATCGCGCGGCAGCTTCAGAGAGTCTCTCCTCGTTGCGCGCAACGAGGATGAGATTGTAACCACGTTTAGCAAGGCGATCGGCGTAGACCGCACCGATACCGGTGGAAGCGCCAGTGATAAGAGCTGTACCTTTGAGTGCTGACATCGGGGTGATACCTCCTGAATCTTCGAGGGTCTTCTTGCCTCGCACCTCAATAGAGTAGACCAGTCGGTCTAGAGATTCAGAATTTTCTCCTTATTTCTTTTCCATGAGCAGAGGACACCACTAAGGTACTAACTATTTACTGAAGACAATGGTGGACAACGTGTATGTCAAGGTTTAAAATGCTGTTTAGGTCCCGTCTATGACGGGGTACCGCAGGGGATACCCACGGCACCTCCAGTCATAACGGTAAGGCCGGAGTTACCGCTCCGGTCGGTGCAGCAAAGGCGAGTGAGCATTCTAACCATGCTTCTCTCGTTTGTTTGGTATCCCCCTGGAAGGTGCGGGAACACCCCCAGGTCAGGTCTACCGAACGTCGTAGAACTAAAGTTAGTGGCGGCGGTGGGGTTCGAACCCACAAACCCGGACAGGTGCCAGTTTTAAAGACTGGTGTGTATGCCAATTCCACCACGCCGCCATAAATCAAGAGCCAACTTCGGTTGGCTCTTCTTCTTGGTTTCCGAAAATGCTTTTGAAACGAATCGCGTCCGATTTAGCTTTATATAGTCCTCTCCCTGTGCGAATAATCCTGCCTTGAAGGGTAAGCTTGCTCAACTGGGTCCCGAAACTAACCGAAGGAACCTTTAACTCTTGCATGAGAGCAGCTACGTTGAACTCTCGATCTGGATTCCGCTCTAAATGAGTAACTATCAGCTCATCAAGGGAACCCGACGGCTGTTCTGGTAGCGATTCGGCCGCGGCTTGTTCTAAAGGAGAAGTATCCGGAAATAGTTCTCTCCACCTCGCAAGCAAAGCCTCCAGTTCGGTCTGTTTTGCGATGATTTTGTTAGCCAAGTTAGAAACGGTTCTCACCTGTTCCAGATTAGCTGTATCCATAACGTATAACTCCTGAGTTCATTATAGACTAACCGGAGAAGTTTAAGTCAATCGGAAAGGTTTAGAACGGGGGAACAAGTGGCGAATATGATTGATCTAAGGCAATTTGATCGGTAAACTGGCGTTACTAGAAGCGGCTGGCCTTTGTTAGAAACAATTTAGACCATGACAACCAGCTTTTAGATCTCTCACTCCCGATCTGCCACCCCAATCACATTCAGCATCCGCCCCGCCCGACCTGCCTCAGCCCGATGCGAGAAGTACCGTCTCCTCCCATCTGCCTCTCGCGTACACGCCGTACATTCCCCCACCACCTCAATCCGCTCCGCCTTCATTCCCGCATCCACCAACTGCCGCCGATTCGACTCCCAAAGATCGACGTACAGCTTCGACACTTCACCTCCGTCGGCCCCCTCCCGAAACAACTCGTCCGCATATCCAAACCGCGACCTGAACTGCGACCGAACCTCTTCCCCCACCGCATAACAACAAGCCCCAATGCTCGGCCCTACCGCCGCCCTCAAATCCTCCGGACGCGCCCCATACTCTCGCCGCATCGCTTCAATTCCCTCTCCCACGATCCCAGCCGCCGTCCCCCTCCATCCGGCATGAAAAGCCCCCACGGCCCTCTTCTCCACATCCACCACCAACACCGGAACACAATCCGCCGTTCCCACTCCCAGCATCACACCAGGAAGATTTGTGACCAATCCATCCCCCTCAAGCACAGCCTTACCTTCGGCAGTCTCGAGCTTCCCCTCAAACACCCCATCCTCACCCCGAATCACTCGCACCAGGTTCCCGTGAACCTGCCGCACATTTACCATCCGCATACCACGATTGCCAGACATTTCACCGCTAGCTAACCGCAGAAAACGCCCACGATTCTCCCTGACACAAGCCGGATCGTCCTCTTTCGTCCACCCCAAATTAAATTCGCCAGAACCCGCTGAATACACCGTAGATACGCCCCCCGACCGCGTACTAAACCCATGCCGTAGCCACTCATTTCGCTCCCACCCAGCCACCCGGACGATCTCTACACCTGCCTCTGCAACCCATTCCATAATCCCCTCATTCTAAAGCCGAAAATCGCCCCATTTTCTGCCATAAATAAGTGACTTTTCCCCACGCATTACGTCTACAATCAGGTGTCCCTGAGTAACCAGGAAACGGGCACCCGCAATTTTGAAGTACTGCTAAGTACCTTTTGTTTCAACAAAAATTTGCATCCTGACTCGCGGATCTGTAAGATACCGCGATTGTAGACATGAGAGCGAATGTGCCCAGCGTAGCCCCACAATTTATCCGTTCCCGCATCGGTAAAGTTTGCGTCGCCATCATTGGCACAACTGCTGCCGAGATGCTCGAAAAAGCGAGCGCCGTAGTCAAAGAAACGCCCTTTCTCGAGTTCCGACTCGACTACCTCGAGAAGCCCCTTCTCGCCCTTCCAAAACTCAAGCACTTCTTCGAAGACAACACCGCAGCAACCGCAATTGCGACCTGCCGACGTGCAGCCAACGGCGGAAAATTTTCCGGTAACGTAGCCGCTGAGATGGAAATTCTTTCGAAGGCTGCCGGTGCCGGCTTTCATATTGTCGATCTGGAACTTGAGTCCGCCGAAGCTCTGAAAAAGGGCGAGTTACAGAAGCTGCGCGACACGGGTATTGCCCTCATCATTAGTCATCACGACTTCAACGCTACCAAGGATCTTGACGGTATTTATCAGCGGATTGCGCCGTTCCAGCCTGATTTCGTCAAGATCGTTCCTACGGCGAAGTCGCTGACCGATAATGTCACGCTCATTCGTTTTCTTGAGCGCATGACGGACAACTCGAACATCATTGGCATCTGCATGGGAGACGCCGGTATCATCTCGCGTGTGCTCGGTCTGCGTGCTGGGAGTGCCTTTACCTTTGCGGCTGCTACCCCTGGCGAAGAGACTGGGCCGGGACAGATTGCTGCTCGCACCCTGATTGAGACGTACCGAGTCGATCAGGTTGATGCGGCTACCAAGGTCTACGGAGTTGCTGGAAATCCCATCAAGAGCTCGCTGTCGCCTGTCATGATGAACACGGCGTTTCGTCGAGAGACGGTCAATGCTGTGTATCTGGCACTGCAATCGCACAAGGTCACTGATCTGCTCAAGCTGGTGCACGAGATTCCCATCCAAGGGCTTAGCGTGACGATGCCGCACAAGCAGGAAATCATGTCGCACCTTGAGAAGACCGATCCTCTTTCAGCCAAGATTGGCGCGTCCAATACCGTGCTGCGCGCTCAGGATGGCAAGCTGTACGGCTTCAATACGGATGTTGCCGGCATCGTCGGACCCCTGGAGAAGCGCATGTCATTGCGTGGAGCCAAGGCGCTGGTGCTGGGCGCTGGCGGAGCCGCACGGGCTGCTGTGTTTGGCTTGAGGGACAAGGGTGCGGATGTCTTCATCTTGAACCGTACGGCTGAGACCGCGCAGAAGCTGGCTAAGCAATCGGGATCGAAGACCATCAAAAAGGAGGCGTTGGCTAAGACTCCGTTTGACGTGATCATCAACGCTACGCCGATCGGGATGGCTGGGCAGAAGGGCGCGCAACTGCTTGAAGCTAAAGACCTGAATACGAAGCTGGTGTTCGATCTGGTTTACAACCCTGTGGAGACGCCGTTGCTGCGGTTGGCGCGCCAGCAGAGCATTCCTATCATTACGGGAGTTGAGATGTTTGTGCAGCAGGGGGCGCGTCAGTTCGAGATATGGACGGGCAAGCCGGCTCCGGAGGAGGAGATGCTTCGCGTGGTCATTCACGCACTGCGGCAGGCTGCTGAGGCCGCTGCTGCTGAGGCTCCTGCGCCTGCTGCCAAGCCTGCTTCTTCGCCTAAATCGGGGACTGCGGCTAAGGCGAAGAAGGCTTCTTAGTTCTTAATTTGCACGCTTTTTTTCTGACGGCAGGAACCCCGGAGCGATCCGGGGTTTTGTTGTTTTTGCTGGTGTTTTTGAGGGGGTTTTGGAATGAACGCGTCATAGAAGTGTGCTTTTTGTGGTCAATAAGCGGTGCAAAGTCTGGATAGTGTGGTTTGTAGGCTGCACATTTTCGCTCGCTGAAAACCTGCCACGTTTTGGAAATAAATCTGTGGAAAACGTTTAGGCTGTCCCTTTAGAAATTTGTGGCCTACGGGACAAAATGCGGGGGTTCTTCGCTCCGCTCAGAATGACGAGCAATAGCAGCAGCAACAAAAGAAGCAGATCCCCTTCGGGGATGACAAGCAAGAAAAGCAACGACAAGAGCGGCTGATTCTCTTCGTGGGCGATGATGAAAACAACGGAAAAGGCAAAAAGAAAACCGCCTCGTTCGAGGCGGCCCTGTCGTATCCGACATAAAAAACTTAGGTGCTTTTGCCTTCGGCTGAGGCAATCTTTTCTTCGGCCTGGCGGGTGACTGCGTTGGCTTCGTCGTACTTTTCGCCGTCGTCGCCTGCCTCGTTCCAGAGCTTCTCGCCTTCTGCGAGTTCCTGACGTGCCTCGGCTACGTCGATCTCGTTGGGGTGGAGAGCGGTTTCGGCGAGAATGGTTACTCGCTCGGGGAGGACTTCGACGAAGCCCCAGGCGACGAAGAACTTCTGGTCGCCGGAGGTGCCGCCGTGGAGACGAACTTCGCCTGCTCCCAGCTCAGCGAGCAGGGGTGCGTGGCCGTAGAGTGCCTCCAGATATCCCGACATGGACGGCAGCTCGACTGCCTCGGCGGTCGCGTCTACGAGGACGCGGTCCGGGGTGACGAGGCGGACGGTGAGCAGGCCGGATTGTGGTGTGTCTGCCATCAGAACCTCAGGGGCTAAAGCCCCCTTTTCATACTTGCTTCTTACGGCACGGCTAAAGCCGTGCCCTCAACAAAACGTTACGCGGTCTGCTTCATCTTTTCTGCGGCTGCGAGAACGTCTTCGATGCCGCCCTTGAGGTAGAAGGCCTGCTCAGGGATGTCATCGTGCTTGCCTTCGATGATCTCCTTGAAGCTGCGGATGGTGTCCTCGACCTTGACGTAGGCGCCGGGGATGCCGGTAAAGATTTCCGCTACGTGGAAGGGCTGCGAGAGGAAGCGCTGCACCTTGCGGGCGCGGGCGACGGTGATCTTGTCCTCTTCGGAGAGCTCGTCGATACCGAGGATGGCGATGATGTCCTGAAGGTCCTTGTAGCGCTGCAGGATCTTCTTGACGCCTTGCGCCACGTCGTAGTGTTCCTGGCCGACGATGCGCGGAGAGAGAATGCGCGAGGTGGAGGCCAAGGGATCGACGGCGGGGTAGATGCCAAGTTCCGAGAGGGGACGCGAGAGAACAGTGGTTGCGTCTAGGTGGGCGAACGTTGTGGCCGGCGCGGGGTCAGTTAAGTCGTCGGCGGGCACGTAGACGGCCTGCACCGAGGTGATGGAGCCCTTCTTGGTGGAAGTGATGCGCTCCTGCAACTCACCCATTTCGGTGGCGAGGTTCGGCTGGTAGCCTACGGCCGACGGCATACGACCGAGCAACGTGGAGACCTCAGAACCGGCCTGCGTGAAGCGGAAGATGTTGTCGATGAAGAGCAGCGTGTCCGCACCCTCTTCGTCGCGGAAGTGCTCGGCGACGGTGAGGCCGGTGAGGGCGACGCGAAGACGGGCCCCCGGCGGCTCGGTCATCTGGCCATAGACCAGTGTGGCTTTGCTCTTGGGGAGATCCTTGAGATCGATAACGCCGGACTCCTGGAATTCCATCCAGAGGTCGTTGCCTTCACGGGTGCGCTCGCCGACGCCGGCGAAGACCGAGAATCCGCCGTGCTGGCTGGCGACGTTGTTGATGAGCTCCTGAATGACGACGGTCTTGCCGACGCCGGCGCCGCCGAAGAGGCCGATCTTACCGCCCTTAAGGAAGGGCTGGATGAGGTCGATGACCTTGATGCCGGTCTCGAACATCTCTTCCTGCGTGGACTGCTCGTCGAACGCGGGAGCCTGCCGGTGGATGGGCATGCTGACCTTGGCGTTGACGGGGCCGAGCTCGTCGACGGGCTCGCCGAGGACGTTGAGCACGCGGCCGAGGGTCTCGCGGCCGACGGGAACCGTAATGCCCGCGCCGGTGTCGATTGCCTTCATGCCGCGAACCATGCCTTCGGTCGCGACCATGGCGATGCAACGCACGCGGCCTTCGCCAAGGTGCTGCTGCACTTCGACGATGACATCGAGCGGGGTGGGGACGTCGAAGCCTTCGCTGACGATGCGAATGGCCTGGAAGATGGGGGGCATCTTCGACTCTTCGAATTGAACGTCAACGGCCGGGCCGCTGATCGAAATCACTTTTCCAATATTCTCTGCCATAGGTCTCTTTCGTTTCGCAGTTGCCTGTTGTTACAGAGCGGCTGCGCCACTCACAATCTCAATAATTTCCTTGGTAATAGCCGCCTGACGCACACGGTTCATGGTGAGCGAGAGGGCGTCGATCATGTCTCCCGCGTTGTTGGTTGCAGAGTCCATCGCGGTCATGCGGGCTGCGTGTTCCGCTGCAACCGATTCGAGCAGCGCATGGAATATCTGCGTGGTGACGTATCTCGGCATGAGGTGACGGAAGAGGCGCGCGGGCGACTGATCGAAGATGTAATCGACCTCGGCGGTGCCGAACTTCTTGGCCTCGGACTCAATAACCGACTCCTCAGGAACCTGCAAGCTGATACCGGCGGTCTTCGCAGCGTGCCCGGCGGCCTCAATCTGTTCCTCGGTCATCTCTTCGGCGACCGTGATCTCGTGCGAGCCGAGCTTGCGGATGGGCAGTAGCTTTTCGACGACGACGCGCTGCGAGATAACGGACTTGAACTCGTTGAAGACGACGTAGACGGAGTCGATCTCTGCGTGCGTGTAGCGGTCGATGATGGAGCGGGCCATGTCGCTGACCTCGTCGATATCGATCTTGAGCAGCATCGTCGGGTGATCGCCGGTGATCTCGATGGGCTGGGCGCGATGACGAATGGTCTCGAAGTGCGTGGCGAGATCGTTGTCGTAGTGCTCTTCCTTCTTCTCGTAGACAGCGGCAGGATAGCGCTTGCGGAAGGTGTCGCGCGCCTTGCGTCCTATCGGCTCAATGTCGATGTTCTGGCCTTGTGCGCGGCGCGAGTCGATGAAGGACTGAGCGGCCTTGACGATGTTCGAGTTGAATGCGCCCGCGAAGCCCTTGTCGCCTGCGACAACGACGACGAGAACATTCTTCTCTTCGCGCTCGATCAGCAACGGGTGCTTCACATCGCCAGTGTCTCCGTTGTAGAGATCGGTGCGGCGGACGAGCGATTCGAGCACGTTGGAGATCATCTGCGCGTAGGGCCGCGCCAGCATCGCACGCTCCTGCGCGCGGCGCAGCTTGGCCGCCGAGACCATCTTCATGGCCTTGGTGATCTGCCGCGTGTTCTTTACACTGCGGATGCGTCGCCGTAAGTCGAGTACGTTTGCCATGGTTTACTTAGCCGCAACCGTCTCTTTCTTATCTTTGCGTGCAGCGAGGAAGTCAGCCTTATAGTCCTTGATCGCCTGGGTCATGCGGCCCCGGAGGTCGTCATCGAGCGCCTTCTTGGTGGCGATGTCGGTGAGGATGGTTGGGGCAGCGGATTCGAGATACGGATAGAGTCCGTCTTCGAATGCGCGGAGGTCCTTCACTTCGACGTCGTCCAGCAGGCCGTTGACGCCGGCGAAGAGGATTGCGACCTGCTTCTCGGCGCTGAGCGGCTGGAACTGCGGCTGCTTGAGGAGCTCCGTGAGACGTTGACCACGGTTGAGCTGCTGCTGTGTCACCTTGTCGAGGTCGGAGCCGAACTGCGCGAAGGCGGCGAGCTCACGATACTGTGCGAGGTCGAGCTTCAGCGTGGCGCCCACCTGCTTGGTCGCCTTGGTGGCTGCGGAGAATCCTACGCGTGAGACCGAGAGGCCAACGTTGACGGCGGGACGAACGCCCGAGTTGAAGAGGTCGGTCTCGAGGAAGATCTGGCCGTCGGTGATGGAGATGACGTTGGTCGGGATGTAGGCCGAGACGTCGCCGGCCTGGGTCTCGATGATGGGCAGAGCGGTGAGGGAGCCACCGCCGAGCTTATCAGAGACCTTGGAGCTGCGCTCGAGCAGACGCGAGTGGAGATAGAAGACGTCGCCGGGGTAGGCTTCGCGGCCTGGCGGACGGCGGAGAAGCAACGAGATTTCGCGGTAGCTGGCGGCGTGCTTGGAGAGGTCGTCATAGATGACGAGGGCATGCTTGCCGTTGTCGCGGAAGTACTCGCCCATCGCGGTTGCGGCGAAGGGTGCGAGGTACTGCATCGGCGCGGGCTCTGAGGCAGTGGCGGCGACGACGATGGTGTAGGCCATGGCGCCCTGCTCTTCGAGGGTCTGCACAACCTGCGCTACGGACGAGCGCTTCTGACCGATGGCGCAGTAGATGCAGATCAGGTTGTTCTTGGCCGAGTTGATGATGGTATCGAGCGCGATGGCGGTCTTGCCGGTTTGGCGGTCGCCGATGAGGAGTTCGCGCTGGCCGCGGCCGATGGGGATCATCGTGTCGATGGCCTTGATACCGGTGGCCATAGGCTCGCGGACGGACTGGCGATCGATGACGCCGGGAGCGAGACGCTCGACAGGGAGATACTGGTCGGTGTTGAGGGGGCCCTTGTCGTCGATGGGTTGGCCGAGCGCGTTGACGACGCGGCCGATGAGGGCTTCGCCGACGGGCACGGACATGATGCGGCCTGTGCGCTTGACCTGGTCGCCTTCTTTGAGCTCGGTGTAGTCACCGAGGAGCACGGCGCCAACCTGATCTTCGTCGAGGTTCATGGCGAGACCGGCTACGTTGTGGGGGAACTCAATGAGCTCACCGGCCATAACCTTGTCGAGGCCGTGTACGCGGGCGATACCGTCGCCGAGCGAAATGACGGTGCCGACCTCGTCGACCTGAATGCGCTGCTCGTAGTTCTCGATCTGCTGGCGAAGCAGCTCTGTAATCTCGTTTGCCGTGATCTTTGCCATGTCTTCCTTCTACTCGATTCGTTTCAATCTTGAAATTCAGCGCGATTGCTCGCGAACGAAAACTTTATGCACTGACTAGCTTCTGCTTCAACTGCTGCAACTGGGCGCGAATCGAGCCGTCGTATACAGTCGATCCGATGCGGACAACGGCACCGCCCAACAGGCTTGCGTCCTGGCGATAGGTGGTGCGAACGCGTCCGCCGGCCAGCTTCGCGACTTGCGACTCCAGCTCGACGCGGTCCTGATCGTTCAGAGGGTGAGCGCTGGTGATCTCGGCTTCGGCTACGCCGGATTGCTCGTCCGCCACTGCATGATACTCCGCGATGATCTCGTTTAGCTCGGCCAGGCGGTGGTGATCCATGATGACGGCCAGGAAGTTCCGAACCTGAGGAATCATGTTGACGCGAGCGGCTATGGCGTCGAGGACTTTGAGCTTCTCGGGGGCCGGGATCGCCGGGTTCGCCAGAACTTCACGCAGTGCGTTGCTCTCGGCGAGGGTATCGTTGAAGTCGTTGAGCTGCTGCTGGACGGCGTTGGTGTCGAGCTTGCTCGATGCGACGACCGAGGCGAAGGCGTGAGCGTAACGGAGCGCGAGGACTGACATTAGTTGTGTCCTTCCTTGGCGTCGTTGCCAGTGAGACGGCGGGCGAAGTCCTGCACGAGGAGGCGGTCGGTCTCAGCCGTGACCACCAGCTTGCGGGCAGCCTGCTCGATGGCGAGGTTCGCGGCGTACTGCTGGAGCTGGCGCTGCGCGTTGGTGGAGGCGGCGGAAATCTCCTGCTCAGCCGCGGCGAGGATCTTTTGCTTCTCCTCTTCGACGCTGGCCTTGATGCGCTGCTCGTCGTTAGCGGCGTCTTTCTCAGACTGCGCGCGGAGGGCAGCGATCTGCTCGTCCAGCTTGCTCAGGCGGGCTTCCACACTGGTCAGGCGGACGTTGGCTTCTTCGGTCGCGGTGCGGGCTTCGACGAGATGCTTCTGGATTGCGGTGTTGCGATTGCGGAAGGTCTTGGGGAGGGTCTTCAGCAAGAACCAGCCGACCAACCCGACTAGCACAACGAAGTTCAGAATGGTGAAGGTGGTAGCGGCCTGATCCGGGTTGAGGCCGAGCTTCGCGCCGAGAGCCTTTACCGTTGGCGACTTACGATAGGCATCGTTCTCGTCTTCTTCCTGCTTATTCTTCTCGTGCGACTGCGCCTCGGGGGTAGTCTTGCTGCCGTTATCCGACTCCACGACAGGGGCGCCGGGTTCCTGCGCGTGGACGCGGCAGGCTGGAGCAAACAAAATAGTCGCCAGCGCAAGACCGGCAAAGAACTTTTTCATAGGGGAGAGATTCACTGTGCAACCTCCGTGGCGACGACGCCGGCTGGGAGGACTGCGTTGAGGATGCGGGCGCTCAGTTCGTCGCTCTGGCCTTCGATCTGATTGCGTGCGTCGGAAACGCTCCGTTCGATATCCAGACGCGCAGTGAGAACACGCTCTTTCGTGGAGTTGCGAACCTGCTCGAGTGCGGCGTCGCGCTCGGCGTTCCACTGCTTGAGCAACTTCTCGCGGGCGGCGTAGATCTCGGCGCGAGCGGCGCGGAGTTTATCTTCGTACGCGCCGGTTTCAGCCTCGGCTGATGCAATTGCGCCGCGCGCCTGTTCCATAGCTCCCGCGGTGCGGGCATGACGCTCGGAGAGAATGCGCTCAAGGGGACGGCGAACCAGGAAGCCGTAGGCGATGACAAGCAAGATGAAAAGAATCATGGTCGGCACAGAGCCGAGCACAAGTCCACCGAGTTGATTCAGTATCTGATCCATGAAGGGGGTCGGCCGCGGCCGCTCAGGAGTCCTGTCAGCTGTTCCGCACAGCTATTTTGTACATTCGAAACGCGAGGTGAGGCCAGTCGTAAAGTTTGCGGTACATCTAGTTTTAGCAAAGCGTTTGCGGGAGTGTCAAACCTTATTCATTCGATAATCGCGCAAATCGAGCGATCTTCGGACATGCATTTTTTAGCACACTGGCTCTTTGATTTCCGTTACCAAAGGACTAAACTGATAGATACCACCCGGACCCTATTTTCTGGGTCACATAGGTCGCGTGATCGGGGACACCACCTCCGCTCCCCATCAGGCGGCCTATGCTAGTTAAGCGGTGAGTTTTGGGCCGTGAATGTGTGGCTTAGTGGCCCTCCTTGAGAGCATTTTTAGGGTTTTCGCGGAACCTCCGATAACGGTTGAGGAGCGAGGCTGGCCCGCGTGCAGTCATATAGGCCAGGTTACCTTCGAAGCGCTTGCCTTCGACGATGGCTCCGGCCTCGAGTGCGGCCATGACGGCTCCCTCGGACTGAGGTAGACGGAAGTTCATCTCGATCAGCGGATCGGCCACGAGAGCGGCGTCGATCGCCGCCAGCAACTCCTGCAAACCCAACTTCTTGAGCCCAGAGACTGCAACCCTTCGCGGGCCTTCGGTCGCAGCCAGAATTGCTCTCTCTTCGGGCGCCAGCAGGTCGACTTTGTTGAGGACTTCGATGACGGGTTTGCCGGTGACTTCGAGTTCGCCCAGAACGCGCTCGACCTGGAGCTTCTGCTCGTCAACCATGGGGCTTGAGGCGTCGCGGACGTGGAGGAGGAGCTCGGCTCGTTCGACCTCTTCGAGCGTGGCGCGGAAGCTGGTCACGAGCGTATGGGGCAGGTTGCGGATGAAACCTACGGTGTCGGAGAGCAAAACTTTGCGACGTGACGGGAGCTGCAACTGGCTCAGCTTGGGGTCAAGCGTGGCGAACATCCGGGAGGATTCGAGCACGCCGGCTTCAGTGAGGGCATTGAAGAGGGTGCTTTTGCCCGCGTTGGTGTAGCCAACGAGCGCCACGACTGGCACGGGGACGGCTTCGCGGCGTTGGCGCTGCTGGCGACGGATGCGGCGCACAGACTCGAGCTGCTCTTTGACATGGTCGATGCGGAGGTTGATCTTGCGGCGGTCGGTCTCGAGCTGGGTTTCGCCGGGGCCTCGGGTGCCGATGCCGCCGCCGAGTTGGCTCATGGCCTTGCCTCGGCCTGCCAGACGGGGGAGCTGGTATTCGAGCTGGGCGAGCTCGACCTGAAGCTGACCCTCGCGGGTGCGGGCGTGGCGGGCGAAGATGTCGAGGATGAGTTGTGTCCGGTCGATGACACGGCAGGGCAGCTTGCCTTCGAGATTGCGCAGTTGCGACGGGGTGAGGTCGTGGTCGAAGAGGACGAGGTCGGCGTTGGTCGATCCTACGACGCCTTGTATCTCCTCGAGTTTGCCGCCGCCTACCAGCGTTGCCGGGTCAGGCTTCGCTCTTTTCTGGATGAGGGTGGCTGCGACCTCGGCGCCGGCGCTGCGGGCCAGCTCTTCGAACTCGGCGAGCGATGCCTCGAAGTCAAGATCGGCGTGGTCCGGTTCGGGTGTTCGCTGCGGGGGTGCGGGCTCATCGGGATTCTGGTCGAGATGCATGTCGAGGTCGACCGCTCCGGTCGTGACGGCGGCTGCTTTGCGGGCGAGACTCGCCGCAGAGGTCGGCTTTCGTCGATGACCGGTGAACTCTACCGCGACCAGGACGGCCTGCTCGGCGTTGTGTCTGGCTGGATGGAAGCTGTCGTCCTGAGCTGCGGTTGCAGCGGCCTGCGCGTCAACGAGGCTCCGCTTCACCACTGGCTTCACGCGGTTGATGGTCATTTCATCCAGCTAACGGCTTCCACCGTACACGCGGCCTTCACCCGGTTAGCGGCCTTGTGTTCCGGTGGGTTCCGGCTGCGCAGGCACTGGAGCTGCTGCGGCAACAGGATGTGTACCGGGGACCCGCGCTTCAACTCTGGCCTCAGGAGAGCCGGGATGAGCTGCCGCACGTCCGCTAACAACCGTCGAGATGGCATGTTTGAAGATCAGCTGCTCCTGGCTGTTGTTTTCTAACAGCACAGAGTACTTATCGAAGGAACGAATCTTGCCCGTAAGCTTGACGCCGCTAACGAGGTAGATCGTAATTGGACTCTTATCTTTCCGCACTGTATTGAGAAAGGTGTCCTGAATGTTCTGTGCCGGCTTTGATTCCATGGTGCCGATCTCCTTTTGTTGAAAAATCCTTTTACGTAAATGTCCCGCCGTATTGCATCGACTCAGCGAGTCCAGGTTCCAAGTGCCGCACTGTCAGGAGCCAAGACGTAAACAATACGAGCATCCATCACAATTTTCAACCAACGTGTCCGTCAGGAACAACGATGGTCACCCTATTACGATTAGACGAGGCCCCAAAGCCGAATGACGCAACGTCATCCGACCGAACAGCGATATACCATGACAGATGTGCCAGAGAACTCGCAACCCGTTCAGATGCTGGATTTCGCCCGACAGTTCGCTGGGATCCGGAAAGAAATTTTGGAAGCCATCGAAAATGTCTGCGATTCGCAGCGATTCATCCTTGGACCCCAGGTAGAAAGCTTTGAAAAGGCAGCCGCAAGGGCTTGCGGAGTTCCTCATGGCGTCGGCTGCGCCAGCGGTACGGATGCCCTCTGGCTGGCCATGGCAGCGGCCAACATTGGCCCCGGTGACGCTGTTATCACCACTCCTTTCAGCTTTTTCGCGACGGTCAGCGCCATCCTGCGCTGCGGGGCGCAGCCGCTGCTGGCCGATATCGACCCTGCCACCTTCAACTTGTCCGCTGATGCAGTGGAAGGGGTTCTACGCACTCACACCCGCTCGAAGGTAAAGGCGGTCATGCCCGTCCATCTCTACGGCCAGTGCGCTGACTGGGATGCCTTTACAGCCCTGAAGCAGCGGCATGGACTTTTGCTAATTGAAGACGCGGCGCAGGCCTTTGGAGCCACCTGGGACGGCATTTACGCTGGCGCGCTGGGCGATCTGGCCGCATTTAGTTTCTATCCCACCAAAAATCTCAGCGCGTTTGGAGATGCAGGCCTGCTCACAACTCCATTGGCCGAGTTCGACGATCATGCGCGGGTTTTGCGCGCTCACGGCATGCGCCAGCGCTACTACCACGAAGAGGTCGGATGGAACTCACGGCTTGATTCCCTGCAGGCCGCCATTCTTGAGGTTAAGCTGCGCTATCTGCCGGAATGGAATCAGCAGCGCCGTGACCATGCTGCACGCTACGATGAGCTCTTCCGCGTCGCTGGTCTTGTCGCATCAAGCACCGCAGAGGGTATTGTGCTCCCCATTACCGACCCACGTGCCGGACATGTCTTCCACCAGTACGTCATTCGTGCTCCCGGCCGGGATGCGCTTCGTCAGTACCTTACGGAGCGGAAGATTGGCAGCGAGATCTACTATCCCGTTCCCCTGCATCTGCAGACCAGCCTCGCCAGTCTTGGTTACAAGGCGGGCGACTTCCCGGCGAGCGAAGCTGCAGCAGTTGAGGTGCTGGCGCTGCCGATGTATCCGGAACTACGCGACGACGAGCAACAGACGGTCGTCGATGCGATTGCATCGTTCTACAAATAAGAGCTGAGTGGTGAGCGTTGGGTAGTGAGGTTAGTGCTTTTTCTTGCCCTTCGCCTCTTTGGCGGCCTTTGCGGCTTTCTTCTTTTCGCTGACTGGTTCCACGTGGGCTTCGCCCGGTGCTTGCGTGCCCGGCGGAAGAATCCGGCGGACGAGATTTCCTTCCAACCGGTATGTCTTCTCGACGGTCTTGCCTGGCACGATGGCTCCGGTCACGGGATCGGGAATCACCGGCCCGGCCTCGTCGGAGAGCACCCTGTAGGTGAATGTCGGAGCAGGCGTTGCGGCCGTAGGGGACTTGCCGTACGGATCCTTCGCCATCTTTACATCGACCGGCAGGTAGCCCTCGATGTTGTGTTCGCGGAAGCCGGTCTCGTAGCGATGCTTCTTGACGTTCCACGTGAAGACACGCACCTGGTCGAAGTCGTAGGGCAGACCGGCCTTGTAGGGACTTAGAACGGTGACGTAGACGGGGATGTCCTTGTTCTCCTGCTCGGCCTCGGGATCGTTGACCGTCGTGAGGATGTAGGCCCCGACCATGCGTTGACCCTCGGAGTAGCGCGTCAGAGCGTCGGGCGCATCGACGTCCATCATGCGGCTGAGCAGCCAACCCGTATCACCCTTAGAGTCGCGCACCAGCCACCAGTCTTCCATCGCCGGAGGTTCCTCGACGGGAGTCGCGGGTGCGACAGCCTTCGGTGCAGCGTTGGCAGCTGCGGCTGGAGCAGGAGCCACAGGTTTAACGGGACGTGTCCCGGGAGGGATGGGCTTGGGTAGCGTGGCACGGGCAAGTAGCTTCAGCTTCTCCCCCTCCGACAGACGATAGAAGCGCTCGGTGTCGCGGCCAGGCTTGGAGTGCATGTAGACCTCATCACGCACGACGGCAGAAGCTACGGTCGGATCGGCCTTGTGCTCTTCCTTCAGAGCTTCGAACTGATCGAAGATCTCCTGCGTGGCGACAGCCTTCTCATCGATCCAACCCTGCTCGCCCTTCTCGGTCTGCACACGGAGGAATCGGCGTCCGTGCTCGAGCACTTGCAGCTTGTCACCGTTTCCGACGGTACCGGTCCGATTGGAGACTGCAGCTACACGGTCGCGCAGAAATGTCTGTTTCGCCGTGACGTAGACATATTGGGCAGGAGGCTTGGGACGGAACCGGGAGCAGCCGCCAGCAAGCAAGGCCGTTGAGATCGCCACTGCACAGGCAAGCCTCGATAGATTTTGCCGTGAACCGATTTGTCGCAGAAAAGAAAAGATAACCGTAAAACTCCGCCGCCCGTAAATGCGCTCTACGTTCAATACTACGAGGAAACGGCGTGACAGGTAGCGTTCCCGGACATAGCGCCATGGGCCGGGAATCTGAGCAGGCACCTGTACGGTGGTTGTTAGTGAGTCATTGCGACGCCAATAGCGCCCGTCGGGGAAGTGCCTGTTGCGGCGCTCGTCACCAGGCTGAGCTTGCCGGGGATAGCGGCGTCAAAACCGTACATGGACAGATCGGGTGATCCACCGAAGGCCGACGCCAGGATGTATTTCCCGGTATTATCCTCCCCGAGCGAGCCGACCTGCGCGCCGCTTGCGTAGGGTGAACCGTTCAACTCAGACAGCACACCTCCGGTTCCGATTGCGTAGCCGGAGATCGTCCCGTCTACCTGGTTGGCCGCATAGAGGAAATCCCCCGTCTTATCGATGATCAATGAGATTGGCCGGTTCCCTGCCGCAAACGGCGATCCTGAGACCGAATTCAACTGCCCCCCCGCACCGATGGTATAGAGCGCCACGCCTCCACCCGTCCCGCTGCGGGCGATGTAGAGGAAGGCCGTGGTGCTATCGATGGCAAATGCGTTGTCGCTGGTAGTCGTTGAGACAGGCGGGAGCGTCTGGCTGAGCGCCAACACTCCGCTCGTCGTATTGAAGGTAAAGACGACGTCGCCACCTGTACCCAGCGCAGCGAACACCAGCGCGCCGTTGGGCGCGACACGTATCGCTTTGGGCAGTACCGTCCCACTGGTTACCGTGTAGGGAGTCGCGGCAACCGCGCTCAACGCACCCGTCGATCGGTTGATACTGAACTGGTCGACTACATTCGTCGCCAGATCGAGCGCGAAGAGCCAATTTCCATCAGGCGAGATGTCGATTGCGGACACGTTTACGAGCGCAACCTGGGCTCCCCTGCTCGGAGCTGTCAGCGATCCGTCCGTGTTGATCGCGTAGACGTAAATCGCGCCCGGACCCACAACGTACAGGAAGGTGTTGTCAGGCATCGTCACCGCGGCAGCCGGCGAGTACCCCAGCGCCAGCGGGGAGCTTGGGACGGAGGTCAACGTTCCCGTTCCGACCGTGAATCCAGCGAGGGTGTTCGCCGACGCGTTGATGACATAGGCGCTATTCCCGGTATTGCCGCCGCCACCCCCGCCGCCACCGTTATTGGGCTCAGGACGGAAGAAGTCCCCGCAGCCTGTCAGAGCCAGCGTTGCGGCCATCATCAACCACACACTCAGCCGCATGCCTTGAGCCCCTGATGTCATACCTTCATCCTCTCATTCTGAGCTTCGTCGTTGCCAGCAGAGTTCGGTAAAAATTCATTGCGAGTCTCGTATAATTTCCGCAATGCCTGCATTCAGACCTCTACATTCCTTCGCGGTCTCCGCGTTCGCCTGTTCCCTGCTATTTACGCAGACGCTGCACTCTGAGACTCACTCGTTCGACTCCTCCGGCTCAAAAACGGCATCGTCCCAGACCGCTTTGGAACGCGAGGTTCGTGCCGACATGAACTTTCTCGCCAGCGATGAGCTTCATGGCCGAGGTTCGGCGACACGAGACGAGCATATCGCCGCACTCTTCGCTGCCGCGCAGTTTCAGTCACTCGGCCTCGAACCCGGCGGCGACGACGGCACCTTCCTGCAGAAGGCGTCCCTGCCCAGCCCCATGCCACAGCGGTTGCAGCAGCGGATCTCCAAGTATGAAGACACTCCGCGCAAGGAGACGTGGAATGCCATCGGCATCTTGCGCGGCACTACGTTGCCAAACGAGGTGGTCCTGCTGACTGCCCACCTGGACCATCTTGGCATCGGCCCTGCCGTTAACGGCGACACGATCTACAACGGCGCGGATGACGACGCATCCGGCACGACTGCGGTGCTCGCCCTCGCGCGTCTTCTCACCACCGGCCAGCGCCCTCACCGCACCATCGTCTTCGCGCTCTTCGGCTCGGAGGAGATCGGCGGCTTCGGTAACCGAGCGTTTCTTCAGCACCCACCGGTACCGCTGAGCAGCATCGTCGCCAACCTCGAGTTTGAGATGATCGGCCGGCCTGACCCCGCTGTTCCCGCCGGGACTCTGTGGCTCACCGGCTTCGACCGCTCCGACCTTGGCCCTGAGTTGGCGAAGCACGGCGCTCACCTGGTCAACGATCCTCACCCAAAAGAGCAGTTCTTCCAGCGCTCGGACAACTATGCGCTCGCACGCCAGGGGATCATCGCTCACACCGTCTCCAGCTTCGGGCTGCATACTGACTACCATCAGCCCTCCGACGAGATCCGCACTATCGACTTCGCACACATGGCCAAGGCAATCGCTTCGATGGTCGAGCCTGTGCGCTGGCTCGCCGATACGAAGTGGAAGCCGGAGTGGAATCCCGGCAAGAAGCCGGAACAAGGATCGCCCGGTGCAGCGCCGGCGAATCCTAATCAGCCTGGTAAAACTCAACCCAAATAAGAAAGCGCGGACTGCAATCCGCGCTTTTCCTTTTGCTGCAA
The DNA here is from genome assembly GCF_003945235.1 of Edaphobacter aggregans. Taxonomy (NCBI): domain Bacteria; kingdom Pseudomonadati; phylum Acidobacteriota; class Terriglobia; order Terriglobales; family Acidobacteriaceae; genus Edaphobacter; species Edaphobacter aggregans. Next base: position 4,624,296 of record NZ_RSDW01000001.1, on the reverse strand, counting down.
ATAATCGATTTACGCCGCCGGAGTTGGCGAAGCTTTTTCCGAGTCCAACACAACGCCGATGGCGTGAATCACCGAGGTCACGCGAATCGCTGCGTTGATCAGCTCTTCAGTCGCGCCCTTCTGCCGTAGCACCTGCTCGTGCGAATCGACACACTTACCGCAGGCGTTTACCGCGCTCACCGCCAGACACCACAACTCGAAGTCCACGTGCTCTACTGAGTGTCCGCGCAGCGCGTTCATGCGCAACCGCGCCGGCAACGTCGCGTACTTCTCGTTCGATGTCAGGTGATGAAAACGATAGTAGACATTGTTCATCCCCATGATTGCCGCAGCGGCCTTAGCAGCATCGAGCGCACCAGCATTGAGACCGTTCGCCTCGGACTCTGCGATAACTGCTGCCGTCAACTCTGGATTGCGCGTGGCAATTGCAGCGGAGACAACCGTTCCCCAGAGTTGCTGCTTCGTCAGCTCAGTATTCTGCTTCACCAGCGAGGAGTAGTTCAGCTTCAGATCCTTTGCGTAAGCGGGCAGACCGCCGATTAGCTCTTCCAATGCCATCTCGAAGTTCATCCTTTCGTCATTCAAAAACCGTGTATGAAAAAAGGGCGCAGCCGCCAGAGCAGCCACGCCCTTCGCAGAGGAAACTATGCCAGGGTCGCTTCGCCTTTTTGCCAGTTGCAGGGGCAGAGTTCGTCGGTCTGCAGCGCATCGAGCACGCGCAGAACCTCCTGCGGGTTGCGACCTACAGACAGATCAGTGACATAGATGAAGCGGATGATGTTATCCGGATCGACGATGAACGTAGCGCGCTGGGCAACGCCCGCCTTCTCATCAAGGATGCCGAGCTGTCCGCAGAGATCGTGCTTGATGTCCGACAGCATGGGGAAGGGCAGGTCCTTGAGGTCTGCGTGATGCGTGCGCCATGCTGCGTGGACGTACTCGTTGTCGGTGCTGCCGCCGAGGATCTGGCAGTCGCGATCGGTGAACTCACTGTTCAATTTGCCGAAGGCAGCGATCTCGGTCGGACAGACGAAGGTAAAGTCCTTGGGCCAGAAGAAGTACACCTTCCACTTACCAGGATAGGACTCTTCAGTGATGGTGGTGAATGCCTTGGCCTCGTCCTTGTCGGTAGAGATAGTGGCAGTAACGCTGTAGTTAGGAAATTTTTCGCCAATTTGCAACATGAAGATAGCTCCCTTTAGTGAGATGGAATGCAGTTAGTCAGGCACTAGAAAACGAATAAAATCAATTTAAGTTACATCTCTAATTCTAGCACGCTTTAACTACTCATGAAAAGAGAAATAGCCTTTATTCATAGGCCATATAGCATAGTTTGAAATTAAATAAATTGACTTAGTCGCGATAACTAGACTTACATCACGACATCATCCGACCTTATCGTATGGCGGCGGCTATAGAAGCGGTTGATCCGTATCCTGCATGCGAGTTTTCAGGTTGAAGCCATCTGACACTTCGCACACACACCTATGACATCAACGGAGTATCGCTCGACAAGAAATCCATCGGCCAATCGGTTGCGTTTGGGAACCAGGCCAAGCTCTTTCTCGCCTATATCGGTAATCGCGCTGCATTTGGAACAGACCATGTGGTGATGCGGCTCATCGTTCATCTCAACGCGCACAGAGCCGTGATGCATGCTCATCTTGCGAAAGACGCCGCTCTCCACAAACAAATGAATATTTTTGTAGACGGTCGCCAGCGAGATGGCCGGAACTTTCTTCTTCACCCGCGCATAGACCTCTTCCGGGCTCGGATGGCCATGCATCGACTTCATCACTTCGTAGAGCACCTGCCGCTGGTGGGTCACGGCGATACCGTTCTCCTGGCAGATCTCACGAAACGACTTGGACTCATTCACCACTGGTGAAAAGTATAGCCGAAAGTTTGATAGGAATTATCGTTTGATAAATCTAGTTATCCACAAGCTATTCTCGGCTCAGAAGTGGCCACGATCAACCTAGTTCAGCCGCTCCCGTTCCGTCTTGCCAAAGCGGGAGTCCAGCGGCTTGCGCCCGGCGAAGCCATCCTCCGGTGCATGCCAGAAGCCGATCTCCTTTTCGCCCAGTTTCCAGCACAACAGCACCGTTTTGCCCTCAAGGAGACAGGGGAAGTCCAGCAGGCCTTGTTCGAAGTCCTTTATTTGCACTCCGATAGCTTCAATTTCGGCCAGGGTATCTTTGGCTTCCTGCACGGACTTGTCGTACTCGGCCTTGCGGCGGGCGGCGACGACGACGTTCACGTGCGTTCCCCCGAAGAGGAATATCCGCTGGCTAAGCTCCTGCATCTCTGAGTCGAGTTCGCCTGCGCGCCCGCCAGCCGCCTGCCCCTTACGCAACAATGCTTCCACCACAGGCAGCAGCGTCTGCGCCTCGTTCAAGGTAAACGTCTTGCTCACACCCGTATCTCCAGCATGCGATCGAGGGCCACCTTCGCCCAGTGCTTCACATCATCGTCCACATGGATGCGATTCACAACCCTGTTTTCGACCAGATTTTCGAGCGCCCACGCAAGGTGTTGTGGCGAAATGCGATACATCGTCGTGCACAGGCATCCAGCGTCGTCGAGCGTGATAACTTTCTTGCCCAGCGGAGCGAACCGCTTCGCCATCCGATTGACCAGATGAATCTCGGTGCCGACGGCAAAGCTTGAACCTTCCGGAGCCTTCTCAATTACCTCGATGATGCGCTCGGTCGAGCCGATGGCGTCAGCCTTCTGGCAGACCTCCCAGCGGCACTCCGGATGCACGATCACCTGCATCCCCGGATAGTTGGCGCGGACGCGGTCGACGTGCTCAGGCAGAAAACGCTGATGCACCGAGCAATGCCCCTTCCACAGAATGACCTTTGCGGCCTTCAAGCGATCCGGACTCACGCCCCCGTTGATCTGGTACGGATCCCAAACAACCATCTCGTTCAGCGGAATGCCCATGGCAAAGGCGGTATTGCGCCCGAGGTGCTGGTCGGGGAGAAAGAGAATCTTCCCCGCACGCGCAAAGGCCCACTCGAAGGCTCCGCGAGCGTTCGACGAGGTGCAGACCAGCCCGCCGCGCTCGCCGCAGAACGCCTTAATAGCAGCGGCGGAGTTCATATAAGTCAGCGGGATTAGATCGCCAGTCAGCCCTGCGCGTTCCAGCGAGTCCCAGCAGTCCTCGACCTGGCCTATCTCAGCCATGTCGGCCATCGAGCAGCCAGCATTTAGGTCCGGCAAAATCACTTGCTGCCATGGTTTAGCGAGTACATCGGCGGTCTCGGCCATAAAGTGCACGCCGCAGAAGATCATGTACTTCGAGTCCGTCTCGCAGGCGACTTTGCTCAGCTTGTAGCTGTCGCCGGTGTAGTCGGCAAACCGAATGACCTCATCGCGTTGATAGTGGTGGCCAAGCAGCACAACATCCTTGCCAAGGATCTCGCGAGCGGCTGCGATGCGGGCATCCATGGTGTGGTCCGGCTGGGCCAGGTAGTTATCGAGGGAACACGAATCTGCAACAGTCTCCACGGCCGTTGCCGTGACCTCATCTAGTAAACCGATCAAAATACTCCGCCTTCAGTCTCATAAGGTCGTTGGCAAATGCCTTGCGCCTCTGAAACGGGGATGTTGAAAGCATGAACTGCGCGGTTGCAGTGGATTCGCTGTGACTTGTCACCCAATCCACGGGGATGTTGCAACCCTTACCTGCGGCCATTTCTGCCGCTTCTAACTCATTGGACGACGAGCCGCCCCCAGAAGGTGCATCTTTTCGTCCTGTTACCGTGCATCAGTGCTGCAGCTCTACCTCATTGATTTTACAACAACGTCAACCAGCAACATCCGATCTGTTCAGTTGGAGCGTAAGCCATTTATGATGGGATACAAGTATGCCGAGCCTCGGCGATAGCGCCGTAATATTTATTCTCGCCCTCCTCCTCTTCGGTCCGAAGAAGTTGCCCGAACTCGCGCGTCAACTGGGCAAACTCATGGGCGAGTTCCGTCGTGCCTCCAACGAGTTCCGCATGCAGATGGAAGACGAGCTCCGCATGGCCGAACAGGCCGAGCAGCAAAAGAAGATCGCCGCCATGGAGGCCGCCGCTCCCGTCACCCCAGCCATCACGGACGGAGCCGAAAACACCATCGCAAACACCGAGTCAGCCGCCGCTTCGTCGATTCCCGCCGAAGACCTTGAAGTCCACCCGCACATGCGGCAGCCCGAGTTCGAAGCCGAGCCCCTGCCCATCGCCAGCTCCGGCGAACTCAACATGATGCCGCCGTCCACAGGATTACCTGAGGCCCGCTCCTCCGTCTCACATGCATTCGATTCGGTGCCGCATGTGCCCGATCCGGAGCTCAACACACCTGTCTCAACCGAGGAGTTCGCCCTGCAACAGAAGCCGGACCGCCATCAGACGCACGATGTAGAACCAAGCACGACCGAGGCGTCGCTCCATGGCTGATTTAGTAGACCGGGCCCGCGCTGCTGTTACCGACCGAGCAGAACTTCCAGGCATGAGCCTGATGGAGCATCTCGATGAGCTCCGCAAGCGGCTCATCCGCGCCGTCATCTATCTGCTCATCGGCTTCGCAGTAGCCTACATGTTCCACGAGCGGTTGTACGGCATCGTCCAGCATCCGATGGACGTCCTGAACCTTCAGCTCAACTTCACCCACCCGACCGACGGACTGAACCTTTATCTGAAGACGTCGCTGGTTGGCGGGGCCATCCTCGCATCGCCTTTCATCCTCTACCAGGTCTGGCTCTTCATCTCGCCCGGTATGTACACCAACGAGAAAAAGTACGTGGTTCCCTTCATGACCGCCACGGTCACGCTCTTTCTTGCGGGTGTATGGTTCGCCTACCACTGGGTTCTGCCCGGCGCACTCCGGGTCCTGATCGGCGACTTCGGCCGACGCTTCCACCCCATCATCACCATCGAGGACTACACCAACTTCTTCCTCTCGGTGATTCTCGGCCTCGGCATCACCTTCGAGCTGCCGATCCTCATCTTCTTCCTCTCCATCCTCGGCATCGTCGATGCAAAGTTCCTCCTCCGGCACATTCGCTACGCCATCCTGGTGATCTTTGTCATCGCGGCCATCATCTGCCCACTGCCTGATCCATTCAGCATGTGCCTGTTTGCGACTCCCATGCTTGCTCTCTATATGGTGGGCGTCGGCGTGGCCTGGGTCTTCAATCCATCACGCCGCAAGAATAAAGAGATCAAACCCGCATGATCCCTGCATCAAGCAAATCAAAGAATCCGCGATTGCTTCTGCCGTTGTTTGTTCTCCTCGCTGCCCTGCCCGCACTGGCTCAGAAGCCGGCCACTGCCCGATTCAGCGGACAAGCCGCCTACGACCTGACCAAACAGTATCTCGACGCCGCTCCCCATCGCTGGATCGGCTCGCCCGACCACGCCAAGGCCGAAGAGTTCATCAAATCGCACTTCGCCGCCGAGGCAGCCAAGGGCAACTTCGAGGTCGACAGCTTCTCCGCCAGCACCCCTGCCGGTCTGCTTCCCATGCGCAACTTCATCGTGCGCTATCCGGGCAAGAAGGACGGCGTCATCGTCCTGGCCAGCCACTACGAGACCAACTACCCGCTCAAGGACACCGGCTTCGTCGGAGCCAACGACGGCGCCGCCACCTCAGCGCTACTCATGGAGATCGGCAACTACCTTCGCGCGCATCCGCCCGAGGGCTACAGCGTTTGGCTGGTCTTTGACGACGGCGAAGAGGCCATCCGCTCCTGGTCCGCCTCCGACTCCCTCTACGGCACCCGCCATCTCGCCGCCAGGTGGTCCCAAAACGGCACCCTCGCCAAGATCAAGGCCTTCATCGTCGCCGATATGATCGCCGATAAAGACCTCAATATCGACCGCGACCTGAACTCCACCCCCGCACTCGAGGACTTACTGCTTCAGGCGGCTAAAAATACCGGCCATTCAGCCTACGTCTTCAAGAACTCCAACCAGGTCGAAGACGACCATCTTCCCTTCAAGCAGCGCGGCGTCCCGGTCCTCGACATGATCGATATCGACTACGGCCCACACACGAGCGCGATGCCGGACGGCTATCATCACACCCCTCAGGACACCATCGATAAGATCTCCCCGAAATCACTCCAGATCTCAGGCGATCTCATCCTCGAGGTGATCCGCCTCATCAACCAGCGCCCATAAGACTTCCGCTGAAGCCCTGGTTTTGACTGAAAGTCTTCGTTTTGAGATCTCGGTTTTGGGGTGTGATTTCGCGGAAACGGAAGCCCCTGCTTTGCCTGTCACACGGCTTCATCCTGCGAAAATCTGTCAAGCCCAGACAATCCTATCCTAAGCAAAATCAATGACATAACTGTGGCACTTCATTTAGCCAATTCTGCTATGCTTAACTATAGAAATGAAAGAAGAAACCCCGGTCAGTAAGCCGGGGTTTTTCCTTTTAAATCCTGCGTCACAACCAATTCCAAAGAAGGTCTATCGATAAAATAAATTAAATCAATACTTTACATTAACGCTATTCGTAACGTCCTGATTCAAGAGACTTTCCCACTAACCAACAATTCAAGTCCAAACCTAAACGTTTTGGATTGAATACTTTGCACGAAAGCAGACAGAGGGATACGAGTGCAGACGGGCTACCTGCTACGTCGCGGACTTTATCGAGCCGGGATTACTAGCTGCAGGGCTTGTTATGGTCCGCGTGAGCGCCCTTGGCCTTCGCATCGGCCTCGGACATGTACGAACCAGCCTTCGTCTTCCCGTAATACTGCGTACCCGGACAGTGATAGACGTTCGTGGCAGTGTTGACCCAGACCATTCCAGGTCCGCCGCCCGGAGCCTGCGCCATGGTGGCCGTCGACGCATGCGACGCTGCAGACTTGGTGGTCGAAGCAGCAGCAGCAGGAGCAGCAGCCGCTGCCGCAGGGGCAGCCTTCGCCGTGCTGGCAGCCGCGGCCGGAGCAGCCGCTGCCGTCGACTTCGCTGTGCTGGCAGCCGCAGCGGGAGCAGAGGTTGCAAACCACTCCTTGACGCCCTGATGCCCATGGCACGCGCCGCTCTTGCTGGCCGACGTGGTGTACGTGCCGTCCTTACACTGTCCCGTCGCTCCCGCGGGTGCCTGCGCCATAGCCACCTGCACCGCGAGAAGCCCTGTCGCAAAAGCCATCAACCGTAAGGCTGTCTTCATACGCTCTCCTCTACTTCGAATCTTGAGAATGACGTGCGCAACACGGCCTCATGCTACGCCCAACCCGAAATCCTGTCATCCGGCAGGGGCGCACCCCGGCGACCCCGAATACCCAAAATAGCCACGGAATGCCCCATTCGTGGGATAGAAGACCTCGAAATCCTCAACTTATCCTCAGCTTCACCGATAAGAAAGGAAGCAAACATGCAGACACCAACGTTTTTCAAATCCCGCAGCTTCTTCAATGCCTATCCAGTCGGCGAGATGGTCCGTGGCTTGTTCCTCTCCTCGATCCTCTGGATATTCCTCGCACTAGCCGTTTACACGGTCTACTCGATGGTTCTCGGCGCGAAGTAATCCTGGACGCAAGCTACCTCCCCAAGCGTCCAAACCATCATCCCGTCGCCGTCGGCCCTAGATGCTGCGACAGGAATCGCCTCCATCCCGCACTGTCCCTGTAACATCACAGAGATATGCCTACCACCCCCATGACCCACTGGGTTGGCTTCCATGTCTTTGTCATCGCACTGCTTGCGATCGAGCTGATTTACGTCCGCCGGCATCCTGGGAAGATTCGGGCCACATCGATCGCCGCGACCACGCTATGGGTGGGCGCCGCGCTGCTCTTCTCCATATTCATCCTGCGTACGATGGGCGGTGAATCGGCCACCCAGTACCTGGCCGGCTACGCCATTGAAGAGGCTCTCTCCATCGACAACCTCTTCGTCTTCCTGCTTCTGTTCCGCCTCTTCAACATCTCCGAACCCAACCAACCCAAGGTGCTCTTCTGGGGAGTCCTCGGCGCCATCGTCATGCGCGGAGCCTTTATCGCCGCCGGCATCGGCCTGCTCGCCCGCTTCGAGTGGATCAGCTATATCTTCGCCGCGATCCTGCTGATCGCCTCCATCCGCCTCGTCATCCCCGAAGACAAGAAGGACCCCAACCACACCCCTCGCTGGATCAAATGGCTCTCCAAAGTTCACCCAGTGAGCCTGCGCCAGGATCATTTTTTCGTCATCGAAGACGGACGCCGCATGATTACGGTCCTCTTCCTCGCGCTCATCGCCATCGAGATCACTGATCTCGTCTTCGCCCTGGACTCCATCCCGGCGGTCCTCTCCATTACACGCCAGCCGTTCATCGCCTATACGTCGAACATCATGGCGGTGATGGGCCTGCGCTCACTCTACTTCTTGCTGATCGGGATGCTGGCCACACTGCGCTTCCTGCATTACGGCCTGGCTGCGATCCTGGCCTTCGCTGCCATCAAGATGCTAGGGGCGCATTACTTCGAGGTCGGCCCACTTACTTCGCTGGCCATCATTCTCACCCTGCTCGCCGTTACTGTCGTTCTGTCGCTTGTCCGGGGCAGATCATCAAGCAAGTCTGCAAGCTAGCCCCTGTCCGATCTCTGCAGACGTAAAAAGAGCCGGCGACTGTGCCGGCTCTTTTGCGAATAAACGCGTTACTTAGAAGTGGTAAGCAACACCGACCGCGGGCAGCGAGATCACTTCGTACCGATTGGTCTTGAAGTTTGTCAGCCCGAAATCAGGCGCCTTCACCACAAAGCCACGGTACTCCGCCCTGATATCGAAGCTCGGGCTCAACTCGTACGCCACGCCGCCGCCAAACAGAGCGCCCACGTTTGTATTCTGCTTGGTATCAAACAGGTTCGTTCCCGTGTTGCGAATGGGAGTGAAGATCATTCCGCCGACACCGGCCTCGAGGAAGGGATTGAAGTTCTTAATACTTCTGAAATTGTAGATATACGCACCGGTGATCTCCTGCTGGCGCGCAGCAACCCGTCCGTTGGGCAGAAAGCTTGTCCGGAAGGCATACGAGTTTTGCGCGTAAGAGTAATTCAACTCGAGTGCGCTGTGCGGTGTCAGCATATAGCGGTAACTGGCCAGAACACCGGCTGTGTTCGTCGCATTGAGTTGTACCGCGTTTCCATTCACCTGCGGAGCAAATACACCCATGACGCTAACGCTTGCGTCCTGGCGGCTCTCCTGCGCATATCCGGCAGCCGCCACCAGCATCAGCGCCCCCAACAGCATCGTCTTCTTCATTCTTCGCTAGATCCCTTCAAATTCGTCCGTAACGTCGTGCGCTGTCCCGCAGGCAACGCGCCTTCCGCTATTACGGAGCGCCTTAGTCACTGTCCCTTCATTGTAACCGCACAATCCCCCATCGGTGGGAACCATGCGCAAGAAGGCCGGAGGATATGTGTCCTCCGGCCAATCTCTGTCCGTCCTTAATTCTGTTTTGTGTTCGTATTTTTGTGTTATTGCGGCGGGGAAGGAGGCGCGTCGCCACCTTGTCTCCGCTCCTTCATCTTCTCCTGCATCTCTGCCTGCATTGCGTCGAACTTCGTCTTCTGGTCATCGGTCAGAATGCCGCGAATTTTGTCCGTTGACGCCTTGTGAATATCCATCATCTTTGACCGCCTGTCGTCCCGTGACAGCGACGTGTCGCTCCGCAGGGCATCCACCTGCTTCATCGTGTCTGCGTCGATTGCCTTGACCTGCGTCACCTGATCCGGCGTCAGGTTCAGTTTCTTGGTGAGCATTTCGACCTGGTTCCCCATGCCCGGTCCACCACGGCCTCGACCCATCTGGCCCTGCGGAGCCGCTGGTGGGGTTGTATCCTGCGCCATCATCGGCATCGTGCACAGCGCGCTTGTACAGAGCGCCAGCATGGCCGCCTGCATCCCTGCTTTACGAAAAATCGTCATCTTCATCGAAATTTCACCTCGCGCTCGTGCGCCGGACGATCTCCTCCAGCGCATAAGTCTGCTCGTACAGACGCGATTCCGCTCCAAAATGTTCTCCATTACGTGAAAAAAACGGAAAATCTATACGCCGCGTTCCGGTTGAAAGCAATACGGGTCTCCGTGCGCAGCCGCATAAGCTTCCACAATCTTCAGAAACGCCAGCGCCGCGTGCGAAAGACTTGCCTGCCTCCGGTACACCAGCCGCAATTTGCGTTCGATCTGCAGCTCTTGAATCTGCACCTTCACCAGCGCACCGTTCTCAATCTCCGGTTGGACCGTCAGCCCTGGCACCAGCGCGACGCCATTGCCCATCTCCACAAACCGCTTGATCGCCTCAAGTGAAGGCAACTCCACACCCATCCGCAGCGGAGTCTTGTGCCGCTGAAACGTCTGGATCACCTTCTGGCGCTGTGGCGACGAGACATTGTGGGCAATAAAGTTCTGCGCTCCAAGCTGCCGGATCGAGACCGTCCCCTCCTTCGCCAACGGGTGTCGCGGATTCACCACAAACGCCAGCTCATCCCGGTACACCACCATCGACTTCAACTGGGCGTCATCCGGCCGGAACGACAGCACACCTAGTTCCACCGAATGCATCAGCACCTCGTCCGAGATTCGGCTCGCTAGCGTCCGCTGCACCGCCAGCTTAATCCGCGGATTCTGCCGCCGGAACTCATCCAGCAGCGGCAGCAGATACAGGCACGTGTACTCATTAGCCGCCAGATTCAGCCTGCCGCGGTGCAGCGATCGCAGCTCCGTCAGAGCACCTTCCGCCTCGGTTCGCAGATTCAGCAGCTTAGCCGCATACTCCCGCAGCACTTCACCGGCGTCGGTCAATGTCCCATCGCGGGATGACCGCTCAAACAGCACTTCGCCCAGTTCCGACTCGAGCTTGGCGATTGCCTGACTCACCGCTGGCTGAGTACGATGGAGGCGTGCCGCCGCGCGCGAGAAGCTTCGCTCTTCTGCCACCGCGAGAAACGTCTCCATCTGGACCAGATCCAAGCTTCACCTCGCCGCGCAAGTGTTAGGCGTACCGAATACGCCAATTAGAATTTATGATACATGTGGAAGCCATCATAAGGCCGCATTATGATGTTTCCAGATCGGGAGTGACAAAAGCCTATGGTCGATCCAAATAAGATCGTCTTCTTCGACACCACCCTCCGCGACGGAGAACAATCACCCGGCTGCACCATGCACCATGCAGAAAAGTTGCGCTTTGCGCACCAGCTTGCCAATCTCGGCGTCGACATCATCGAAGCAGGTTTTCCTATTGCATCGACTGGAGACTTCGAATCGGTCCGCACCATCGCGGCCGAGGTTAAAGGTGTGCGCATCGCAGCGCTGGCTCGTGCCAAGTCGATCGATATCGAGTCCGCCGCCCGCGCGGTTGAACCGGCAACGCAGAACCGCATCCATACGTTTCTTTCTTCCTCTGACATTCATCTTCAACACCAGATGAAGCTGTCGCGAGATCAGGCTCTCGACCTCGCCGGAGAGTCAGTCCGTCTTGCGCGTTCGCTGGTTGACGATGTCGAGTTCTCTCCCATGGACGCCACACGCAGCGACCCCGCTTACCTTTGCGCCATGGTCACAATCGCGGTGCAGGCGGGCGCGACCACCATCAACATTCCAGACACCGTCGGATACATCACACCGTCCGAATACGCCGCGATCTTCCGCATGCTGAAGCAGCTTCCGGGCATGGAGAAGGTGATCTTTTCCACGCACTGCCATGACGATCTCGGCCTCGCGGTCGCCAATACACTTGCCGGCATTGAAGGCGGCGCGCGACAGGTAGAGGTTGCGGTGAACGGCATCGGGGAGCGGGCTGGAAACGCAGCTCTGGAAGAAGTAGCTGCAGCTCTGCTTGTTCGTCACGATGTTTTGCCTTACACCTCCAACATCGTGAACACTCAGCTTTACCCCACCAGCGCATTGCTGTCGGAGATCGTCAACCACAAGGTCTCGCCCAACAAAGCGGTGGTTGGAAAGAATGCTTTCGCGCACGAGAGCGGAATCCACCAACACGGCGTACTCGAAAATCCTCTTACCTACGAGATCATGACACCGGCTTCCGTTGGCGTCATCGCAAACAGCATCGTTCTCGGCAAGCACTCCGGGCGGCGCGCTCTGGAGCACCGTCTTGTCGAACTCGGTCACGCCTTTTCCAAGCAGGAGATTGACGAAATCTACGCCCGCTTCACCGAACTTGCGGATCGAAAGAAGTTAATCTACGACGAAGACCTCATCAGCCTGCTGCAGCCGGAAAAAACTCCAACGCTCACGCGTTAAACGCAGCTGGCCTCAGGCATCAGAGCACTCGAACTACAAGGGATGATCCAATGCGTTTGAAAATTGCAGTCTTGGCCGGCGACGGCATCGGCCCCGAAGTCACGCAGCAAGCAACCAACATTCTCCGCGCGGTAGCAGAGCTCGGCGGCCACGACTTCACCTTCGTTGAAGGCCTCATCGGTGGAGTCGCCATCACCAAGACCGGCTCCCCGCTGCCCACCACAACGCTCGACGCCGCGCTCGACTCCGACGCCGTTCTGCTCGGTGCCGTGGGCGACAACCAGTTCAACGCCCTGCCGCCCGACAAGCGCCCGGAAGCCGGTCTCCTGCAGATCCGCCAGGCACTTGGCGGCTTCGCCAACCTGCGCCCCTCCATTGCCTACGCAGCGTTGGCCACCAGTTCCCCGCTGCGCCCCGAGGTCACGAAGGACGTCGATATCCTCTTCGTGCGCGAACTCCTCGGTGGCCTCTACTTCGGTGCACCCCGCTGGTGGGACCGTGACTCCAACGAAGCCATCAACACCATGCGCTACACCCGTGACGAGATCGTCCGCGTCGCCCGCGTCGCCTTCGAACTAGCCAGCAAGCGCCGCAAAAAAGTTACCTCTGTCGATAAGGCCAACGTCCTTGAGGTCTCGCAGCTCTGGCGCGCCACCGTCACCGAAGTCGCCAAGGACTACCCCGTCGTCACCCTCGAACATCAGCTCGTCGACTCTATGGCGATGCACATTATGAACATCCCGCGGAACTTCGATGTCGTCCTCACCGAGAACCTATTCGGCGACATCCTCTCCGATGAAGCGGGCGTCATCACCGGCTCCCTCGGCATGTTGCCATCAGCCACCATCGGCGGAGCCGTCAATCTCTACGAGCCCGTTCATGGCAGCGCCCCCGACATCGCAGGCACCGGCAAGGCTAACCCTCTCGGCGCGATCCTCACCGCCGCCATGGTACTTCGCCACTCCGCGAATCTAGAGCAGGATGCACGCGCCGTCGAGCAAGCCGTCCACACGGTTCTCAACGCCGGCTACCGCACCGCCGACATCGCCCGCGGCCAGGATCCCGGACAGACGCCAGTCACCACCCAGGAGATGGGCAAATTGGTCCATCAGGCCCTGACCGAATCCATCGACCGCCGTCAGGCAATGCACGCCGTATGAGCAAGCCCATGGTCTCTAGCACCAGACTGGTCTTGATGAACCTCGCCGTCACCGCAGCCATGCTTTACCGCTGGCTGCACGGTGCGCCAACCGTCCCGCTCGTCATCTCGGGACTGATCCTGTTCACTCTGGTCAACGTTCTACTGATCGCCGCCGCAAAGAGCTCAGCACCGTCGAATAAATAAGAGGCTCGTTCCACTCCATAACGAATGCGCTTTCATCTCCAACTCGCCGCCGTTCTCCTCACGCTGACGCCGATGGCGACGATTGGCCAAATCTCTTTATCCGATCTCAAAAAAGAGAAGAAGCCGCCAAAAGAAAACGTGGAGTGGCTCTGGCAATACAGCCCCCCGCCACCCGACGGCCGGGAAAACCAGCTCGTCCTCGATCCGCGCTTTCGGCCCTTCCTTGCCCAGTACCTTACCGCTCCTCAAAGCTTCTGGGGCAGCCAGAAGGCTGGCTATAAATCCCTCGCCGAGACCGCGCTCGACTTCCTCTCCGTCCCCGATAAGGTCCTCGCCGACGAGAACCGTTACGTCACCATCACCGGCTGTGTCTACCGCTTTTGTCCCGCACGCGGACTCCTCTGGGTAGACCTCGGCAACCCGCATCCGCTCGTCGTCTTCGCGGCCATCGACTGGGTCAAGGACAACAAGACCCCCGACCAGCCCGACGCCGAATACACCATGTGGGTCTTCGCCAACCATCCCATCGATCCCGATCACATTCCTGCGGCCCTGACCCACAGCATCGCCCGCTGGACTGCCCAGCCGCCATCCGGCAGCACCGTTATCCAACAGATCACCAACGCCATCCTCGTCGATCCTGACGGCACACCGCACCAGATAACGCCCGCCACCATCGGCGCAAACACATTCACCAAGTCACAAACCGAGCAGAAGGCACACCCATGAGCACAGCACCGAAAACTTTGTTTGAAAAAGTCTGGCAGCAGCACGTCGTTGCTGAGCCCGAAGGCGAACCGACGATCCTCTACATCGACCTGCACCTCGTCCACGAGGTCACCTCGCCGCAGGCCTTTGATGGTCTTCGCTTGGCTGGCCGCAAAGTACGCCGTCCCGAGCGCCACATCGCCACCGTCGATCACAACGTCCCCACCACCAGCGCCGAGGACCGCCTTCACATCGTCGACCAGATCTCCGCGAATCAGGTCAACGCCCTGCGCAAAAACTGCGCTGAGTTCGGCATCGAGTTCTTCGACGTGCAGGACGCCTCGCAAGGCATCGTCCACATGATCGGGCCCGAGCTTGGAGCCACCAAGCCCGGCATGACCATCGTCTGCGGCGACTCCCACACCAGCACCCACGGAGCCTTCGGTGCATTGGCCTTCGGCATCGGCACCAGCGAAGTCGAGCACGTCATGGCCACGCAGACACTCCCGCAGTCCAAGCCCAAGACCTTCCGCATCAACGTCGACGGCGACCTCCCTTACGGTGTCACCGCAAAGGACATCATCCTCGACATCATCGGCCGCATCGGTACCGATGGAGCCACCGGCTACGCCGTCGAGTACGCAGGCTCAGCCATCCGCTCGCTCTCCATGGAAGGCCGCATGACCATCTGCAACATGAGCATCGAGGCAGGAGCCCGCGCCGGAATGATCGCCCCCGACGAGACCACCTTCGCCTACCTCAAAGGTCGCCGCTTCTCGCCAACCGGCACAGCATGGGACGAGGCCGTCGCCCACTGGCGCACTCTCCCCACCGACACCGACGCCCCCTTTGATCGTGAACTCCACATCGACGCCGCGACCATCACTCCGACCGTCTCCTGGGGCACAAGTCCGGGCATGGTTACATCCATCGAAGGCAAGGTCCCGTCCGTTGAGGACGCGCGCACCGAGGCCGACAAAAAATCCTACGCCCGCGCCCTCGAATACATGGGCCTCAAGCCCGGCACCCCTATCGAAGAGATCAAGATCGACGCCGTCTTCCTCGGCTCCTGCACGAACGCGCGCATCGAAGATCTCCGCGCGGCGGCCAAGGTCGTCAAGGGCCACCACATCGCCACCACTGTTCGCGCCATGGTCGTTCCAGGATCACAGGCCGTCAAGCGACAAGCCGAGCAGGAAGGCCTCGATTCCATCTTCAAGACCGCAGGCTTCGAGTGGCGCGAGCCCGGCTGCAGCATGTGCCTCGGCATGAACCCCGACATCCTCGCCCCCGGTGAGCGCTGCGCCTCAACCAGCAACCGCAACTTCGAAGGCCGCCAGGGACGCGGAGGCCGCACCCACCTCGTCTCTCCCCAGATGGCCGCCGCCGCCGCCATCACCGGCCACTTCACCGACATCCGCAACTGGAAGCAGAGCGAAGGAGGCTCGCGCTAATGGAACCCATCAACATCCTCACCTCCACCGCTGCCCCGCTGCCACTGCCGAACATCGACACCGACCAGATCATCCCGAAGCAGTTCCTCAAGCGCATCGAGCGCACTGGCTATGGCGATTTCCTCTTCTTCGACTGGCGCCGGATTCAGGACGGCCCCGCCGCCGGCGAGCCCAACCCTGACTTCGTCCTCAACAAGCCCGAACACAAGGGTGCCGAGATCCTCATCGCCGAGAAGAACTTCGGCTGTGGCAGCTCCCGCGAGCACGCTGCCTGGGCCATCAACCAGTACGGCTTCCGCGCCGTCATCGCGCCCAGCTTTGCCGACATCTTCTTCTCGAACGCCGGCAAGAACGGCATCATCCTCTGCCGCCTCACCGACGACGAGGTCAAAACCCTCCTCGCCCGCACCACCGCGAACCCAAAACACAAGCTCACCATCAACCTCGAACAGCAAACCGTCACCGACGACGAAGGCTTTAACGCTCACTTCGACATCGATCCATTCCGCAAATACTGCCTGCTAAACGGACTCGACGACATCGGTTTAACCCTGCGCCACGAGCATGCTCTGGACCACTTCGAGCGCCGCCACGACGAAGATTTCTGGTCCGCGCCTAAAGCAAATGTCGCATAACGGTTTACGCCGTCATTCTGAACGCAGCGAAGAATCCCTGTATTTCGCAGATAGCGCCCCATAAGCAGAAGAGAGGAACAAAAGAAGTGAGCAACGAAATCGATCCCAAGAAGCACTCGAGAATCCTCACCGAAGGCCCCAGTCGAGCCGCAGCCCGTTCCTACCTGCGCGGCGTAGGCTTCAGCAAAGAAGACCTGCACAAGCCCATCATCGGCATAGCCAACACCTGGACAGAGATCGGCCCCTGCAACTTCCATCTCCGTCAGGTCGCTGAAGCCGTCAAGCAGGGCGTCCGCGAGGCCGGGGGCACCCCCATGGAGTTCAACACCGTCACCATCTCCGACGGCATTACCATGGGCACCGAGGGCATGAAGGCCTCGCTCATCTCCCGCGAGGTCATCGCCGACTCCATCGAACTCGTCGCGCGCGGCAACTCCTTCGACGGCCTCATCTGCATCGCCGGCTGCGACAAGAACATGCCCGCCGCCATCATGGCGCTTGGCCGACTCGACATCCCGGGCCTCATGCTCTACGGCGGCTCCATCGCACCCGGCAAGCTCCCCCAGCCCGACGGCACGACCAAAGAGATCACCATCCTTCAGGTCTTCGAAGGCATGGGCTCCCACGCCGCCGGAAAGATTAATAATGACGAACTCGAAGCTCTCGAAGCAGCCGCCTGTCCGGGCCCCGGAGCCTGCGGCGGCCAGTTCACCGCCAACACCATGGCCATGGCCGGCGAGTTCCTCGGCATCTCCCCCATCCAGATCACCGGAGTCCCCGCCATGTCCGCCGACAAGGCAGCCGCCAGTCGCGAGGCAGGCCGCCTCGTCATGGAGCTAGCCAAGAACGACCTGCGCCCCTCGAAGATCGTCACGCGCAAGGCCATCGAGAACGCCTACGTCTCCGCCTGCGCCTCGGGCGGCAGCACCAACGCTGTCCTGCACCTGCTCGCTATCGCGCGTGAGTACAACATCCCCTTCATCATCGACGACTTCAACGCTATCAGCGACCGCACCCCGCATATCTGCGACCTCTCCCCCGGCGGCAAATACGCAGCCAAGGACTACCAGGACGCAGGCGGCTCCCGTCTTCTCGCGAAGCGGCTCCTCGACGCAGGCCTCATCGACGGTAGCCAGATCACCGTCACTGGCAAGACCCTCGCCGAAGAGGCCGTCCACGCCGTCGAGACGCCCAACCAGCCCGTCATCTATCCCATCGAACACCCGCTCAAGCCCACCGGCGGCCTCGTTATCCTCAAAGGCAACCTCTCCCCCGACGGCTCCGTCGTCAAAGTCGCCGGCCACGAGCGCCTCAATCACACTGGGCCCGCGCGCGTCTTTAACTCCGAGGATGCCTGCCACGCCGCCGTCGAAGCCGGCAAGATCAACCCCAACGACGTCTGCGTCATCCGCTACGAAGGCCCCCGCGGAGGCCCCGGCATGCGCGAGATGCTAGCCGTTACCGCAGCGATCAAAGGCATCCCCGAGCTCTCGGAGACCGTAGCCCTCCTCACCGACGGCCGCTTCTCCGGAGCCACCCGCGGCCTCATGGTCGGCCACGTTGCCCCCGAAGCCCAGCTCGGAGGCCCCATCGCCGCTGTCCGCGAAGGCGACATGATCACCTTCGACATCCCCAACCGCGAACTTCGCCTCGACGTGCCAGCCGAAGAGATCGCCGCACGACTCAAATCATGGAAGGCCCCGGAACCCCGCTACAAGCGCGGAGTCTTCGCCAAGTACACCAACTCTGTGAGCTCTGCCAGCGAGGGAGCCATCACCACCTAGTTACCCCCACCCCCATACCTAAAGTCATAAAGTATTCAAAGTAAACGACTTGAGGGTGGATTTCAAAGCTAAAGTATTGATAACAAGGGGTCGACCATCAGTAAAGTATTCATAGAAAAGGAGATGATCTCACCATGACACGCACTCGAATAAGGAAATCCGATGAACTGGTTCATGGTGATTTTCTCCTTGAGGCACGCAAATGACGAAGGCACAAATTGGATGGATAACAACTGGTGCGGTCATCGGCATACTTCTGGCCATTGTCGCTATCGGACAAGTGCGTGCCGACATTACTTCGGGGGAGGCATTGCCAAACCCATTTGACTTCTTACTCTGCTGGCCACTCATCCTGGCCCTTGTCCTTCCGTGGAGCCTGCCACGAGCTCTGTCTTACGGAATCATGGGCTTTCTAAATGCCAGCACCTTTGCAATGGTCTTTCTAGCGTTCGGGAGTTTGTTACAAGCAATTTTTTCAGCAACTCAAGCAATCTTTTCACGAGAAAACACAAGAATCGCGGGAGGTTCCAATGACTAACAATCAACACCCCACCTTAACCGGCTCCGAGATCCTCTGGGCCACGCTCGTAGGCGAAGGTGTCACCGAGGTCTTCGGCTACCCCGGCGGAGCCATCCTCCCCATCTACGACGCCCTGCGCAAGTTCCCGATCCACCACATCCTCGTCCGCCACGAGCAGGGCGCCTCGCACATGGCCGACGGCTATGCCCGCGCCTCCGGCAAGGTCGGCGTCTGCATGGCCACCTCCGGTCCCGGCGCGACCAACCTCGTCACCGGCATCGCCACCGCCATGCTCGATAGCATCCCCATCGTCGCGATCACCGGACAGGTCTCCTCCAAGGTCCTTGGCTCCGACGCCTTCCAGGAAGTCGATATCACGGGCATCACCCTGCCCATCACCAAGCACAACTTCCTCGTCACCCGCGCCGAAGACATCGCGCCGACTGTCCGCCTCGCCTTCCAGATCGCGCAGTCCGGCCGCCCTGGCCCCGTCCTCGTCGACATCACCAAGGACGCCCAGCAGGCCACCGCCACCTTCGACTTCGCCGCCGCCGCTCCCGCCGCCTACCGGCCCCACCCCATGCTGCGCGCCGAAAGCTCCTCCATCCAGCAGGCCATCGAACTCATCAAGGCCGCCAAGAGGCCCGTCATCCTGGCCGGCCACGGCATCATCCAGTCCAATGCCGAGCAACAGGTCATCGCCTTCGCCGAGCGTCACCAGATCCCAGTCGCCAGCACCCTCCTCGGCCTCGGAGCCTTCCCCACCCACCACGCCCTCTCGCTCGGCATGATGGGCATGCACGGCGAATCCTGGGTCAACCACGCCATCCAGCAGGCCGACCTGCTGCTCGCCTTCGGCATGCGCTTCGACGACCGCGTCACCGGCAACCTCGCCAGCTACGCCCCCAACGCCAAGAAGATCCACATCGAGATCGACCCCTCCGAGATCAACAAGAACGTTAAGGCTGACGTAGCTCTCATCGGCGACCTGAAGGAAGTCCTCGAACTCCTCCTCCCGCTACTACCCAGGAAGTCCGACACCAGCTGGATCAGCGAAGTCAACGCCATGAAGGGCGACGCCGCCGTCCGCGACATCATCAACCTCCCCGACAACGGCCACCTCTACGCCGCCCACGTCATCAACGACATCTGGCGCGAAGCCGTCGCCGCAGGCCGCGAAAAAGATACCATCATCGTTACAGATGTAGGTCAGCACCAGATGTGGGAGGCCCAGTACTACAAGCACGACGCTTCCCGCACGCTCGTTACCAGCGGAGGCCTTGGCACCATGGGCTTCGCCCTGCCGGCTGCCATCGGAGCCAAGGTAGCCTGCCCCCAAAAAGATGTCTGGGTCATCGCCGGCGACGGCGGCTTCCAGATGACCGCTGCCGAGCTCTCCACCATCGTCCAGGAGAACCTCGCCATCAACATCGCCGTCATCAACAACGGCTTCCTCGGCATGGTGCGCCAGTGGCAGGAGGCCTTCTACGACAAGAACTACAGCGCCAGCCCCATCCTCTCGCCCGACTTCGTGAAGCTAGCCGCAGCCCACGGCATTGATGGGGCACACGTCAGCAAGCGCAAGGATGTAACCCCCACAGTCACAAAATCCCGCACGAGTGGCAAAGCATTCCTGATCAACTTCCAGGTAGAAAAAGAAGATGGCGTCTACCCCATGATCGCCCCGGGGGCCGCACTCCATGAGATGGTCCGCAGGCCGCAAAAAGATCCGCTTCTTGAAACTGCGGAGGATGAATAAAAGGGACATGGGGCTTCGCCCATGCTGGTATGAAACGCGCCTTTGGTGCTTTAGGAACTTCAATAGGCTTTTCGAAAGGTACCCGATGCTCCACACTTTCGTAGACCTGCCCCAATACAAACTCGGCCCGTCCCTCCGAGCAGCCGCGCTCATGCTCCTTCTCGCGCTAACACCTACGCTCGCCAATGCCCAAACCCACCAGCTCAAAATCCGAATCATCAACGCAAAGACTAACCAGCCCATCACAGACGAACACCTGAACGTAGCCCTCCGAGTAGAGCAGATCGGATCCGTAGCCATGGCCACCGACAAAAACGGAATCATCCTCGTAGACACCGGGGACGCTACCACCATTCGCATTCTCTCGAACATGTACGCCGACTGCCGCCCACGCGCCGAACTCTATACCGACTACTCCATCGCCACGATTCTCAGCACTGGCATCACCACAGGCAATCTCTGCAGCAACGCCAAACCAACTCCCAAGCCCGGCACCCTCACCCTTTACGAGATACCCAAAACCTTCATTCCAAACTATCCCCACCCACCGGCCACCAACCTACCTCACTCCGACGAGAACCCGCACACAAACCCAAACTAACCGGCAACTAAAAATCACACTGCAGGTACCCATGCTCCACACCTTTGTAGCTCTCGTTCAAGACAAGCCAGGCGTACTCACCCGGGTAGCCTCGCTCTTTCGCCGCCTGAACATCAACATCGTCTCGCTCACCGTAGGCGAGTCCGAGCGCGCCGACACCTCCCGCATGACCATCGTCTGCGAGGCCCCCGAGCACGCCGCCCACCGCATTCGCGCCAGCCTGTACAAACTCGAAATCACCGTCGACATCGACGAAGTAGGCCGCAGCGAAGCCGTCATCCGCGAACTATGCCTCATCAAGGTCGCCGCCGGCCCCCGCGAACCCAACGGGCTGCACTCACGCTCGCAGATCTTCGAGCTCGCCAACGTCTTCCGCGCCCGCGTCGTCGATCTCGCTCCCGAGTCCATCATGCTCGAGATGACCGGCAGCTCCAGCAAGATCGAAGGCCTCATCCAGGTCATCACCGAGTCCGGCTACACCATCCTCGAGGTCTCCCGCACCGGCCGTATGGCCATGCGCCGAGGCCACCACACCAGCCGCGTCCTCAAAGCTCTCGGCACGCCAAACGGCGAGCAACCCGTCACCATCTTCCCCGACCGCTCGCAGGACGACGACCTGCCCAACCAGTTCGTTGAAGATGAGACTTAATCGTTCGTCGATTGGAGCCGTTTATGAGTAACAAAACCCGACGCGAGTTTCTAAGTCAGAGCGCAGCAGCGCTGGCAGCCGCATCTTTGCGGCCTGCTTCGTTGCTGGCGAAAGACACACCTGCACCAACTCCGCTTCTCCAATTCGACTACGCGCAGGTCCAGCTCCTCGACGGCCCCCTTCTCGATCAGTTTCAGCAAAATCACGCACTGTTCCTGCATCTCGACGAAGACAGCATCCTCAAACCATTTCGCCAGCTCACCGGCCAGCCTGCACCCGGAGAAGACATGGGAGGCTGGTACTCGCCCTCCAAAGACTTCGACCCGCCCAAAAACATGACGGGCTATGTCCCCGGCCATACCTTCGGCCAGTATCTCTCCGGCCTCTCGCGAGCGTATGCCATCACGCGAGATCCGGCGACACAGCAGAAGGTTCATCGCCTCGTAGTCGGATTCGCTCCCACCGCAATTTCTGCCTTCTATCGCAACTATTGCCTGCCCGCCTACACCTTCGACAAGACGAACTGCGGCCTCATCGACGCGCATCAGTTCGCCGCCGATCCCGCTGCATTCGATGTCCTGAACAAGGCAACCGACGCCGTCCTTCCCTGGCTACCCGAGAAGGCCCTCGACCGAGAAGAGATGGCGGCCCGCCCGCACCCAAACATCGCCTACACCTGGGACGAGTCCTACACGCTGCCCGAAAACTTCTACCTCGCCTACACTCGCGGGGCAGGCGACCGCTACCGTCAACTCGCCCGTCGTTTCCTTCAGGACGACACCTACTTCAACCCGCTCGCCGAAGGCAACAACGTCCTGCCCGGACAGCACGCCTACAGCCACGTCAACGCGCTCAACTCCGCCATGCAGGCTTACTTTGTCGACGGCAGCCAGCATCACCTCACCGCCGCCCGCAACGGCTTTCAATACGTTCTCGATCAGAGCTTCGCCACTGGCGGCTGGGGCCCGAACGAGACCTTCCAGAAACCCGACACCGACGGCCTCGCAGATTCCCTCACCCATACCCACAGCAGCTTCGAAACCCCCTGCGGAGCCTACGGACACTTCAAGATCGCCCGCAACCTTATGCGTGCTACCGGCGAAAGCACCTACGGCGACAGCATGGAAGCCATCCTCTATAACACCATCCTTGGAGCACGCCCCATCCGCCCCGATGGCATCACTTTCTACTACTCCGACTACAATCAGAACGCCGTCAAATCCGACTACGAACAAGCGTGGCCCTGCTGCTCCGGCACCTTCCCGCAGCTAACAGCCGACTACGGAATCAGCTCTTACCTCCGCTCCCCAAACGGCATCTACGTCAATCTCTACGTACCCTCGCGAGTCTCGTGGAAACAGGGTGTGGCCTCCGCTGCACTCACGCAGCAGACGCTCTACCCCAACGCCAACGAAACATCGCTCAACCTGCAGCTCGACCGCTCCGAGCGATTCACAATTGCTCTGCGAATCCCAGCGTGGGCAGGTCCAGCGACCAAAGTTCTCATCAACGGACGCAGCGCCGACCTTCATCCCCAACCGGGAACCTGGCTCAAAATCGACCGCACCTGGAAGAACGCCGACCGCATCGAGCTCTCCTTCGACATGCCTCTGCGTTTAACTCCGCTCGATAAACGCCATCCGGATCTCGTCGCCCTCATGCGTGGTCCCGTCGCGCTCTTTGCCATTCAACCCGCGCCGCAGAAGATCAGCAAACAAGCTCTCCTCTCCGCACGCCGCGCCAGCGCATCCTCAACAGACTGGCTTGTCGCAACTGATGGCGAGCCCCTGCTCATGAAGCCTTTTCCCGCAATCACCACCGAACGATATCGCCTGTATCAACAAACCTGAACTTCCACAACGCCGAACGATACGAAACTACCGAATTACTCCGCCAAGGACGAAAGTCGGAATCAAATTGAACTTACGCAAACTTAGCTTGGTCGTCCTTCTTGTCGCAGTGAGCATGCCCTTGTGTGCACAATCGACACAAAGCGACGTTACGCAATTAAATGCGCTAATGGGTGACCTCACGGGTCATCGTCGTAGCCCCGATCTACTGCTTGATCCGAACTCTGTAAATCGTAACAATGAAGTCGACCGATTGCGGGATGCTTCCTATGTTCTCTCGCTTACTTCGGAAGGGAATCCGCAATTTACGGGGCCGGGCACAGCGAACATTCCGGTTAGGGTACGCTTCAAAACCGCTAACGAAGAGCTGGACACATCCTCAGAGGCCCATTTTGTTCTTCGCGGAACAACTTGGTATTTCAGTGATTTTCGTTTTCTGGCATTTCCAAACGCACTCATCGTAGTGCTCGTCGTCGGCTGCTTAATCGGAGTCTTCTACGCTGCATCCATGCTTATTCTACGCAGCCGATTACTCCGCAGCGGCCAACTCAACTTCAAAACACAAACCAAATTATTTGTTCCGTTCTTCTGGCCAAGCTTATTTAAATCTACGCAGGAGCGCAGAGCAACATAGGTACAACGCGACGTCATCGCATACACTTTTAACAACACAAAAGGAAGAAGAAACGAAAATGGCAAAGACTTACCACGACGCAGACGCAGACCTCTCCCTCATCCAAGCCAAGAAGGTAGCCATCATCGGCTACGGCTCGCAGGGCCATGCCCACGCCCTCAACCTCAAGGACTCCGGCGTAGAAGTCCGCGTAGGCCTCCGTCCCGACTCGCCCAACGCCGAGCGCGCCCGCAAAGCCGGCCTCGTCGTCGACACGGTCGCCAATGTCAGCAGGTGGGCTGACGTCATCATGAACCTGACGCCCGACCAGACCGCAGCTAAGGTCCACAAGGCCGAGGTCGAGCCGAACCTGGCCCCCGGCAAGACTCTGATGTTCGCCCACGGCTTCAACATCCGCTTCGGCACCATTCTCCCGCCCGTCGGTGTCGATGTCTCCCTCGTCGCCCCCAAGGCCCCCGGCCATCGCGTCCGCGAAGTCTTCACCGAAGGCGGCGGCGTACCCGGCCTCGTAGCCGTCGAGCAGGACGCCACCGGAAACGCCCTCGCCCTCGCGCTCTCGTACGCCAAGGGCATCGGCTGCACCCGCGCCGGAGTCCTCCAGACCACCTTCACCGAAGAGACCGAGACCGACCTCTTCGGCGAGCAGGCCGTTCTCTGCGGAGGCACCGCTGCACTCGTCAAGGCAGGATTCGAGACCCTCACCGAGGCCGGCTACCAGCCTGAACTCGCCTACTTCGAAGTCCTCCACGAGCTCAAGCTCATCGTCGACCTCATGTACCGCGGCGGCCTCGCCTACATGCGCCACTCCATCTCCGACACCGCCGAGTGGGGAGACTACATGGCCGGCCCACGCATCGTCACCGCCGAAACCAAGAAGGCCATGAAGAAGCTTCTCGATGAGATTCAGGACGGCAGCTTCGCTAAGAAGTTCATCGAGGAGAACGAGACCGGCCGTCACCAGTTCGCGCGCATCCGCCAGGAAGAGGCCGCCCACGGCATCGAGAAGGTTGGCGCCGACCTCCGCAAAGCCATGCCCTTCCTCGACCCCGTCAAGGTCGTCGATGGCGCCGTCGTCAAGGCATAGCCAAAAGCGACACACAAACACGGGCGAGGTGGCTGGCAACGGTCCCTCGCCCTTTCTTTTCCATCTCCCGCATCCCCAGCGATTGAGCGCAAAACATGAATACTCCCTCTCTTACAGCAGAAGACCTCCTCGCCTGGAACGATGCCACGGCAGAAAGTTGGCATGCGCTCGCCTCGGAGCATCCTTCGCTTCTCCAGATACCATGCGACATCCATAATTCGACCACTGTGGGCCAGCTCCTCCAGCACATCGTTGCCGCAGAGCTACGCTACGCCGAACGTCTGTCCGACGCTCCAGCCACCGACTACGCTAGCATTCCCTTTGCCACCGCCGACGAAATCTTCGCAACACATCGCCGCGCCCTCGAAATTCTGAAAAATCTCTTCCAGAATCCCGAATTCGATTGGAACCGCGAGATCGAGTTCCCCACACTCACCGCAGGCAAGCGGCGAGCGACCCGCAAGGCTGTCTTTCAACACGCTCTGCTGCATAGCATCCGTCACTACGCTCAACTTGCCACGCTCGCTCGTCAGCATGGTATCCGCCCCGCGCCATCCGACTATCTTCTCTTGGCTTCGAGCCCCGCCTAGGTGCCCTGAAGTCTCTGCCCAATCAGCAGATGCAACATAATGCAAGAAATCTGCTATCCAACTGGCACCTGTAACCATCCAATCCGGTGACCTCGCTTTTCGTCACAAAACTCTGCGAGAATGCTCGCAGCAACTTTTCTCACCCAGGCCCTCTGTCAAAATAGAGTATCGCCAGCCCCATCGATGCCACCCGGCAGAAGGAGGTTCGAGTTGGCAGCCCAAGGTAGCTACGAAGCAATTCTTCCACTCAATGAGGTAGAGCCGCAGATATTCGTCGGCCCTCCCTCTCGGCCCACACCCATTGCGGACATTGTCGCCGCTCTGCGCACCATCACTCCCCTCAGCGGCCTCGCCGATGAGGAGTACGCCTGGCTCGCCACCCATTGCGACGAAACCGTCGGCGATGACGGCGCCGTTGTCTTCCTGGAAGGCAATCCCTGCGACCGCCTTCACTTCATCCTCATGGGCGAGATTCACGTCCGCCGCCGCCACGCCAGCCCCACCCTTTGGATCGGCCGCGCTGGCCAGATGACCGGCAAGCTTCCCTTCTCCCGCATGAAGACCTACGGCGGAGACGGCTTCACCGTCGGCCCAAGCTGGTCACTCAGCCTCCACGAGTCCCACTTCCCCGCCCTGCTCGCCGCCATCCCGTCGATGACGCAGCGTTGCGTCTCCACCCTGCTCGACCGCGTCCGCGAGGTCACCCGCATGGAGCAGCAGGCCGAAAAGCTCTCAGCTCTCGGCAAGCTCGCCGGCAACCTCGCCCACGAGCTCAACAACCCCGCCTCCGCAGCCCAGCGCTCCGCCTCCAGCCTCTTCGCCGAACTGCGTCAGTACGGCGACCTCAAATATCGCCTCGGCAACCTTTGTCTATCCGACACGCAGACCTCCCAGTACCGCTCGTGGATCTCCCGCACCCGCAGCACAATGGCCGACTACGCCAGCCGCGCCGATATTGCCGACGACCCCCTTGCCGAAAGCGACCGCGAGACCGCTCTGCTCCAGTGGCTCGAGACTCATAACATCCCGAATCCCTGGGCTGTCGCCCCTGCGCTCGCCGAGACCACCATCACGACGGTACAGCTGGACGACCTGGCCGACCACGCCACCGCCGAAGTCCTGCCCGTCGCCCTGGCCACCTTCGCCAGCTCCCTCCGTGTCGAGCGCATGGCCGAGACCGTCGTCAACTCGACCGTGCGCATCTTTGACCTGATCCGCGCCATCAAGGACTACTCCTACATGGACCAGGCGCCCATCCAGGACGTCGATCTCGCCCAATCCCTCGAGACCACCCTGACCATGTTCAACTCGCGTCTCCAGAACGTGACCATCGAGCGGAACTTCGACCCTGACCTGCCCCCCGTCAGCGCCTACGGCAGCGAACTCAACCAGGTCTGGACTGCCCTGATCGAAAACGCCCTCGACGCCATGAAAGATCGGGGCACGCTGCGGCTCACCACTCGCTCCAGCGGTCAGATGGCCTTCGTCGAGGTCTGGGACACCGGCCCCGGCATCGCACCCGAGTTCAAGTCCCGTATCTTCGAGCCCTTCTACACCACCAAGGCCCCAGGCAAGGGCTTGGGTCTGGGCCTCGACACCGCCCAGCGCATCGTCACCAAGCACTCCGGCTATATTCAAGTCGAATCGCGCCCCGGAGCTACCTGTTTCCAGGTCCGGCTACCCCTCGACCAGGCCGGAGCCTACTAAACGCACCAACTCATGGCGAGCGGCCTCATCGTCGCTCGCCCACAACTTCACGCCCAATCGCAATCACCGCATCCGCCAGAGCATCGAAGTCCTCGCGTCGCGATCGATGGTTCGTATTCGCCACTCGAATCGCAAATCGTCCCTCCAGCACTGTGCTCGACGGAACCGAGATCCCCCGCTCCTGCACCCGCTGCAGAATCTCCTGATTCTCCGCATCGCTGGCCCCCCGATATCGGAAGCAGACAAGATTCAGCGGAACCTCAGCCGCCAGCTCCAGCTCTAGCTCCCTCGCCACACGTGCCGCCAGATACCGCGCTTGCTCCACGTTCTGCTCCACTAACTCCGTAATGCTGTCCACGCCTTGCGCCTTAAAACTCATCCACACCTTCAGCGCCCGGAACCCCCGCGAGAGCTCAGGCGTACGCTCCGCAAACCTGATCCCACCCGCCGCCGGTCCCCGTTCCATCGCATTCAGATAGCTCGCCCCGGTAGCAAACGCGGCCCTGTAGGCCTCTGCATCCCGCACCAGCACGCACCCCACGTCATACGGCAAATATCCCCATTTATGCAGATCAAACGCCAGCGAATCCGCCCGCTCCATCCCCGTAAGTGCAGGCCGCAGCCTCTCCGACCAATACGCCAGCGCTCCAAACGCCCCATCTATGTGGAACCACAGCCCTTCCGCCGCACACAGATCCGCAATTGCCGCCAGATCATCCGTTGCCCCCGTATTCACCGTTCCCGCCGTTCCCACAATGCACAGCGGAACAATTCCCGCAGCCCGATCCGCCGCAATCGCCTCCTTCACCTCCCCAATCTTCATCCGATAACCCTGATCCACCCCAACTGAGCATAGACTGACCCTCCCCATCCCCATCAGTTCCAACGCCTTCTTCAACCAGCTATGCGTCTCGGTCGAGCCGTACACCCGTAATGGCGGCCCACTCTTCAACCCCTCGCCACGAACATCAAAACTCGCCCGAGCATGTCTCCCCACGGCCAGCCCGATCAGGTTCGCCATACTTCCGCCGCTGGTCAGGAGGCCGCTCGTTCCCTCCGGCATCCCCATCAGCTCCGCCATCCACCGGATAACTTGCTCCTCCACCATCATGGCCGAGTCATTAAATCCGCCCACATTCGGATTCATCCCCGCCGCCAGCATCTCCGCCAGCATTCCTACCGGCGTCCCGCTCCCCATCACCCATCCCCAGAACCGCGGATGAGCATTCCCTATCCCATAAGGCAGCACATCCCTCACAAAGCTCTCATAAGCCGCCGCAGCCCCCTCCCCAGCGTGCGGAACCCCCTCAGACTCCAGCCGCAGCCTCGATTCGCCGGGCATCTCGCGCCATACAGGCCCCTGCCGCACACCCTGCACGTGGTCAAAGATGCCATCGAGCATCCGGTGTCCCAGAGCTCGCAACTCCGCCCATCCAGCCTCATCCGCCGGATCGAGTGTCTTTTCCGCTTCGTCCTTCCATTCCGCCATGCCTTACCCTACCGCACTACAGCATCGTTCGTCCCGGAACCATAACCAACTGAAAATAAAGAACAGGTCTGCCTGTCGTGTTATCCTCCCGCCGAGGAAACCATCCATGAACCGTTACCTGTTCGGCGGGGCGATCCTGGTTGCACTGCCCCTCACTATCTTTGGCGTCCTGCACTCCCAGCTGGGTGCGCCCCAGACCCAACGCATCCCCCAGTTCCAAAATGAGGATGTGGCGGTGTGGAAGACCGTCTTGCTTCCGAACGCAGCCACGGCGATGCACCGGCACGATCATCCACGCGTGATCATCGCGCTCAGTAGTGGCACGATGAACATCGTCCCGCAGGATGGACCAACGGAACAGCATGTCTGGGAGGCCGGCAGAGCGTACTGGCTCCCAGCCAACCCACCCGGAACCATGCACTCCGACGTCAATGCCGGCACCAAACCGATTGAAGTAATGGTTGTGGAACTGGAACACGAGAAGTAAGATCCGCAGTCAGCCGAGGCTGCTGAGCGGTGCTTAACTCCAGCTATTTCGTGATTTCCACGCCTCGCCAGAAGGCAACGTGGTGCTTCACATTCCGTGCAGCCGGCTTCGGATCAGGGTAATACCACGCCGCATCCTGATTCTCCTGCCCGTCTACGAGGATCGTGTAGTACCGCGCCTGCCCCTTCCACGGGCAGCTGGAGGTCGTGGAGCTTGGCCGCAGGAACTCCCGTTTCACCGTCTCATCCGGGAAGTAAATATTGCCCTCAACCGTCTCGTATGTCTCACTCTCAGCCAGAGTCTGGCCATTCCAAACTGCCTTTGCCATGGTTACTACCTACATTCTTTTCAACAATTTACGACCGACCCAAGCGCATAAGCGGGCCAGCTCCCGAGGATATTGATCCCGGAGCGTACAACGCATTTGTAACAGAAACGATGCAGAAATGAAACCCGCAGGCTCCTACCGGATACCTCGCTGCTGATCGGCTACTTCGATGCCGGAGCAGGTGCGAACGTCTTCACAAACATCTCATGCAGTTTCGCCGCCGCCGGATACTTCTCAATCAGGGCAGCCGTATTTCGCATAAACGGGTTTCCGCTCTGCTTTTCCGTCTCCACATGGAAATGGTGGAACTTCGCATAGAGCAGGATTCCCTCTCCATTCGAATCCAGAAACAGGTCCGCATCCAGCGCTCCACGCAACACCAGCGAAGCCGCCATCTCCCAAAAGCTCAGCATCTGCCGCCAGTACACGTTGTACTCCGACCTCGGGTCTCTCGACACCGCCCGCAGCTCTTCCAGCGTCTTCGGATTGAAGTCGAAGATCATGAACCGCCGCGCCCTTCGCAGCGTCTCTTCCCTTCGCATCTCGTACAGCTTCAATACCAGCTCAGCATCCGCCGCAGTCGCCATCCCATCTCCCTTTCGTTTAGCAAACTCAGGCCACGCTTTCGACAACCGCGCGCGTCTTCTCCGGATCCGGCCTCTCTACAGCAGGAGCAGGCCCTGCAATCTTTTTCTCGTACGTGCACTCCGGAGTCGTCGGCGCCTCTTCCTCCGCGCCCTTCTTCTTCCGGCGCTTCGGCAGTGCTTCACGATTATTCGGGCAAACCAGGTAAGTCCCCTTATCGTTGACGACCTCCAGCAGATAAGCGCTGTCGCACTTCGGACAGGTCTTATCCACCAGCTTCAGGTTCGAGGCAAAGTCACACTTCGGATAGTTCACGCAGCCATAGAACACATCTCCACGCTTCGTCTTACGCACGGCGATATCGCCGCCATCCTTCGGGCACTTCACATCCAGCAGCTCCTGCTTGATGTACTTGCACTTCGGATACCCGCTGCAGCTGATGAACTCCCCATACTGCCCATTGCGGAGCAGCAGTGGTTTACCGCACTTCGGACAGCTCTCCTCCAGCTGCACCGGAGGCTTCTGCTGTACCTTCTGCGTCAGCTTCCGAATCGTCTTACACGGCGGATCCTCGTTGTACCCCGGGCAAGCCATAAACGGCCCCCAAGGTCCATTCCGCAGCACCATCGTGCGCCCGCAGTTATCGCAAGCCTCCTCCTCAGGAGCCTCATCCGCACCCGGAGCGCTCAAA
This sequence comes from Edaphobacter aggregans, assembly GCF_003945235.1. Classification (NCBI taxonomy): domain Bacteria; kingdom Pseudomonadati; phylum Acidobacteriota; class Terriglobia; order Terriglobales; family Acidobacteriaceae; genus Edaphobacter; species Edaphobacter aggregans. The sequence goes on along the minus strand of NZ_RSDW01000001.1, from coordinate 4,593,149 downwards.
TCAGGCTTCGCTGCAAAGTTTTCCTTCGTAAAGTCGCAGCTGAATTGCTCCGCCGTGACCTTCTTGCCCGCGTCAGCGGCCTCCTCGATCGCCGCCACCAATTCCTTCGCGTTCAAGACCTCCTTTGAGTACTCGATCACATCCTCGGTCGTCGCCTTCACAATGATCGGGAACGAAAACGCCGTCGTCACTTTCTTCAGCACGGCCTTCGGGTCCTTCTTGTACGGCCCCGCCGCAATCGTCATCGGTTTCGCCTTGGAGAAGTTGCTGCACGAGTAAAAGCTCCCGAACTTGCCCCACTTCAAAATCAGCGGACTACCGCAGTTATCGCAGACCTCGTTCGTCGACTCCTCCATCCGCTTGATGTCTTCCATCGAGCCCTCAGCCACCTTGAGTTCCTTCTCAAAGTGGTCGTAGAACCCGTTCAGCAGATCCGTCCACCGCTCCTCGCCATCTTCAACAGCATCCAGCTCGCCCTCAAGCGTGGCCGTATACGCGGTGTCGAAGATGTACGGAAAGTTCTTAACCAGCAGCTTAGTCACGACCGTACCGATCTCAGTCGGCACAAACTTCGCGCCGATCTTCTTCACATAATCGCGATCCTGAATTGTATTAATGATGGAGGCATACGTCGAAGGCCGCCCAATTCCCTTCTCTTCGAGCGTCTTCACCAGGCTTGCTTCATTGAAGCGCGGAGGCGGCTCGGTAAACTTTTGCTCCGAGTCGATCCTCTGCTTCGTCAGCGCCTGACCATCCTTCAACTCCGGCAGCCGCTTGTCGTCCGCATCCTCGTCCTCATCATCCTTCTTCGCCTGATCGACCTTTACCTGCTCATACACCTTCAGGAAGCCGTCGAACTTCAGCACCGAACCCGACACGCGAAAGTCATACGTCCTATCCGCCACCGCAGCAATATCCACCGTCGTCTGGTCGAAGACCGCCGGCACCATTTGCGAAGCCACAAACCGCTGCCAGATCAGTCTGTACAGCTTGTACTGCTCATCGCTCAGATACTTGCGAATCCCCTCAGGCGTATACGACACGCTCGTCGGACGAATCGCCTCGTGCGCATCCTGAGCATCCTTCTTGCTCTTGTACTCATTCTGCTTCGCCGGTAGATACTGTGGCCCAAGCTTCTTCTCGATGTACTCACGCGCCTCAACAATCGCATCCGGCGACACACGCGTCGAATCGGTACGCATATACGTAATCAGACCGACAGTACCCTCGTTGCCCAACTCCACACCTTCATAGAGGCGCTGCGCGACGCCCATCGTCCGGCGGACATTAAATCCCAGCCGACCCGAAGCATCCTGCTGCAGTTTGCTCGTCGTAAACGGAGCCGTCGGATTCCGCCGCCGCTCCTTCCGCTCGACCGAACGCACGCTCCACTTCGCCTTCTCCAACTGAGCGACGACCTCTTCGATGCGCTCCTTATTCGGCAGAGCACTAGCAATAAAGAGTTCCTTGCCACTCTCATCCGTGCCGTTCGCAACGCGCGAGGCCACACCATCGATCCCGACAAACCGCGCAACAAACTCCTGCCCATCCGGACTCGGCTTAAGCGCAGCATTAATCGTCCAGTACTCCACCGGAACGAAGTCGTTGATCTCCTGCTCGCGCTCCACAATCAACCGCAGCGCGACAGTCTGAACACGCCCCGCGCTCAACCCACGACGCACCTTGTCCCACAACAGCGGCGATATCTGATACCCCACCAATCGGTCCAGAACACGGCGCGTCTGCTGAGCGTCCACCAGGTTCTCATCCACATCGCGAGCATGCGCAAAGGCAGCATTCACCGCCTTCTTCGTAATCTCGTTGAAGGTCACTCGTCGCACCTTCGACTTATCCTTGACCATTGGCAGCAGCTGTATCGACAGATGCGCCGCAATCGCTTCACCTTCGCGGTCCGGGTCAGGCGCCAGATACACCATGTCCGCCTTCGCCGCCAGTTTCTTTAGCCGGTCAACAACTTTCTCTTTCCCCGGAGACACAATCAGCGTCGGCTCAAACGTCCGCTTCTTCAGTTCCACGCCGATGTCGTTCTTCGGCAGGTCCATGATGTGGCCAATCGAGGCCTCCACCGTGTAGTCGCTGCCGAGATATTTTCCGATCGTCTTCGCCTTTGCCGGCGATTCCACGATCACAAGTGATTTACCCATTCGTTCCCTTCATCCACCAAAACGTTCTGCCGTAGCAGAATGTTCCATTCTTCCTTCATTCCCTTGCGAACCTAACACGCTTCCGCCCGGCACGTCATCTCTCTGCAATGCCTGAACTGACGAAAATCCTCTTGGAAGGTCACCGTCGAAGCGCGTTTCTGTGCAAAACTTTACTCCCCTCAGCCCACGCCCAAGCCAAAGCGCCGGCTGAACTTACGATCTTTTTGCGTGGATTCCCATCACACTGCAGCGCCTTCGACCTCTGTGCATCAGAACGCCCGCACGTAATTCTTTCCGGGCAACTGCTTCACACGTCCGGCAATCTCCAACTCGAACAGCGCTGTAAAAACCTCAGCCGACCCCAGCTCCGCTTCCAACCGCTCCATCAAATCATCCAGTTGCGTCGCCTCATCATGCCTTAGCTTCTCCAGCACTATCCGTTCATGTTCCGGCAACGGAGTCTCGCTGAATAAGGATGCACTCCCCCCGCCTTTCGATTCACTCCCCCCATTAACCCCAATCTCTTCTTCAAGTTGCAGACGTACATGCGAAGGCAGGTCCTCCCAGACATCCTCCCAGGTCGCCGTCAGCTTCGCCCCCTGTTTAATGAGTGTGTTCGGCCCCCACGCATTCTTATTCGTCACATTTCCCGGCACAGCATAGACATCGCGATTCTGATCCATCGCACACCGCGCCGTAATCCGTGTGCCGCTATACTCCGCAGCCTCAATCACCAGCACTCCCACACTCATGCCACTCAAAATCCGATTTCGGATCGGAAAATTCTGCGGCGCCGGAAACGTCCCCAACGGATACTCGCTCACGATGGTCCCACCACTCGCAATAATATTCTCCGCCAGCTTCTTATTCTCCTTCGGATAGATCACATCGATCCCCGTCCCCCACACCGCGACTGTCTTTCCGCCTGCATCGAGCGCCCCTTTATGCGCCGCCGTATCCACGCCCCGAGCCATACCGCTCAAAATCACGAGCCGACGATTCGCCAGATCTCGCGACAGCATCTCCGCCATCCCCGAACCATATGGCGAAGGATGCCGCGTCCCCACCACCGCAATCCCCGGCCGCGCAAGCAACTCGACGTTCCCGCGAATCCAAAGCACTGCAGGCGGATCATAAATCTCCCGCAGCCGCTCCGGATACACCTCATCCTCCGGCGTCAAAATCTCTCCACCAGCCTCAACCACCCGCCGCATCTCATCAAGAGCAGCCGCTCGCGCCTTCCCCTCAAAACAAAACTGCGCCGACTGAGCCGGCATCCCCAGCCCCTCCAGCTCGGTCAACGAAGTCTCAAACAGTCGCTCCGCCGCCTCCAGCTTCCGCATCGCCTTCCACGTCCGCGTAGCCCCCATCCCTGGCGTCAGTATCAACGCCAGCCACGCCAGCCTCGCTACCTCGTTTTTCCTCTCTAGACCAACTCCATTCTCTTCCTGACCTCGATTCCCCCTCATCCTTTACTTCAGCCCCCTGACAAAATCTCTCAACTATCAACCGCCCTACCTATATAAGCACGCGAAATGCCTCGACAAAAGCATTTCTCCGGGCGGACGATTACAAAATCCTTACGAAGCCGCTGCCGGCGAGCATCGCGACGGAGGCTTTCCCTTCACCCCGCCCTGACCGCCTGAATCAATCCGCGAATATACCCATAACAGTACGCGAACGATTGCAATCCATCCGGATCATGCGGAGCCACCGGCACATGATCCGGCATCAGCATATACGGGTACCCGACCTCCTTATAAACCTGGATCGCCTTCCACATGTCCACATCTCCCTCATCCGGATACACCTCAACAAAGTCGTTCCGATGCCCGCGGATATTGCGAAAGTGCACATTGAAGATCTTCTCGCGGGAGCCAAAGTACCGGATCACGTCATAGATCTCCTTGCCTGGATCGGCCAGCATCTCCGACACCGTCCCCTGGCAAAAGTTCAAACCGTGGTAAGCGCTCTCCTGAATCGTGATGAACTTCTTCAGCCCATCCACCGTCCCCAGCACCCGATCCACGCCCTGATATCCCTCCGGAGGAACCCCCGGATCCTGCGGATGACAAGCCATCCGAATCTTGTACTCGTTCGCCACCGGAATCACGCGGTCGAGAAAATACGTAATCCGCTCCCAGAACATGTCCGCATCCACATGCCCGGCAATCGTCAGCGGAGTCTTCGGATGCGCCTCCGACAGCTTCCACTGGCTGTACATCGCATCCCCGCGCCCCTGAACCCGGCCAGTCCGCAGCACCCCAAGAATGCTCATGTTGTACTTGATCGAAGGGAGTCCCACCCTCGCGCAGTTTCTGATCAGTATCTGAATCTGCTCAATATCTCGGTCACGTTCGGGACTCTTCGCCAGCATGATCGCCGGATGCTTCTCTCTGTCGATGAAGCTCGACTCCAGCACTGGCGGCCCCACACACAGCACGTTGATCCCATTGCTCTCCGCTAGTTCCCTCATCCGGCTCAGCTCATCTAGGGTCGAAGCGATGTGCCCTTCCGACGTCTCGGGATACCCGCAGATGTCCCGCACTCCATACCGCGCCAGATACTTCAAATGAACATCGTTCGTAGGAGCGCTCTGACACCCCAACTTCATCAACACCCGGTTCGAATTAGCCGACGAAGTTGGAGCCGAAGCATCCACCCTACTGCCAAGCGCCAGCGCCGCAGCACCGGAAGAAGAGAGAAATTGTCGCCGATTCATACCAACCAATATCGCGTATCCAACCACAAATATCCATTAGCTATCCACGATGTTTCTCCGGCAAAGCTCCCGCCAGTACAAAACTTGCACCGCCACAAGCCAGCGCAATAAATCCGCTCGTCCACTCATTCCCGTCGTGCGGAGCCGCAGCCATCCTAGGAATATGCAGCAGTACAACGAACAGCAAAAACATCACCCCCAGCAAAATCCCCGCAAGCCGCACCTTCCTCCCCATCCCGATACACATCGCTGCGGCAAAAAAAGCAACTCCCACAAAATATGCCCAGAACAGACGCCCCGGAATCCACGGTGTCACCAGCGCAGCCACAAACTGCGCATACATAAAGTGCTGAACGCCAAACACCACCAACGCAATAGCGAACATATACCGCGCCGCTTCAGTCAACCACACCTGTCCGCCGCCTCCCTTGTGAACCTCATCCGGCAGCGCCCCAGCCAGCACAAACGACGCCCCACTCAGCGCCAGAACCTCAAATCCACTCGTCCACGGCCTCGGATCGTGAACATGCGTAACCAGCCGCGGCAGATAAAAAAACAACACCTGCAATAGCATGCAGACACCCAGAAGATTCGCCGCAAGCCGCCCCTGCCACTGGGTCACAATAAACACAGCCGCCAAAATAAACCCAATCCCCGCGATCCACGCCAGCCCAATATGCCCCTGAGTCCACGGCGGCCCCGGTACCAGCCCTACCCCGCCACGAGCGAAAATAATGCACTGCACTCCAAAAAACGCCATGGCAACGGCAAACAGCAATCGCCCAACCCGGATCAGAACACCGCTCAATCCATCCATACCGTCACTCCTCTGCAGTCTGAAACGTCACACGGCATGAATCCTACTATGCCAGTCGCCCACTACATCCTCTCCTCATCACATCGCTTGCAATCAATCTCCGTCCCGACACGAGACACCCGCCCCTCCTCCGTCGTCACCCACTCCCGCACCGTCCACGGAGGATCGTGCCGCACATGCTGCCCATGCCCGCACTTCAGCTTCGCCACCCAATGCCCTTCCTCGTCCTGCACAAATCCGATAACCGCGCGCTTCATGCACTTTCCTCTGCAACATCCCCTAAACTAATCCTTGGCTTCCTCATCGTCACCATCCATGCTCCGAGTCGCAGCGATCAACTTCCTCAACCCCGCTCCCCTCATGTGGGACTTCGAGCACCCACCCCTGGCCGCTCCCCTAGCCGAGCACTACAGCCTCCACTACACCCTGCCTTCGCTCTGCGCCGAAGAGCTCCTTAGCGGTCGCGCCGACCTCGGCCTCATCCCCATCGCCTCCCTCACCCCCGACCTTGCCATCGTCCCCAACTGCGCCATCGCTTCTCTCGGTCGCGTCCGCTCGATCCAGCTCATCGTTAAAGAACCCCACACCCTTAGCACCGTAAAGACCATCGCAGCCGACACCGCCTCCCGCAGTTCCCTCGCCTACGCCGAAATCCTCTTCAGCAAATTCCTCAACACCAACCCATCGTTCCTTCCCGCCTCAGCCGACCCCATTGCGATGCTCCAGCAAACCGACGCCGCCATCCTCATCGGCGATCCCGCCCTCATCGCCCTGGAATCCCGCACCCACATCGAACAAGCCGTAGGCTCCTGCCAATGGTTCGACCTCGCCTACGAGTGGCACACCCGCACCAACCTCCCCTGGGTCGCCGCCGTCTGGGCCGTCCGTCCCGAAGCCCTCGCCACCAGCCACATCACCCCCGCCCAACTCACCGAAGACCTCACCAACTCCCGCAATCACGGCCTCACCCACATCGAAGACCTCGTCCGCCAGTGGACCCCGCGCATCCCCCTTCCACCCGATACCATCCGCGACTACCTCACCCACAACATCCACTACACCCTCGACCCTGCCTGCGCCGAGACCATCCACCTATTCCGCCAATACGCTACCGAAGCCAACATCCTCCCCCCACTCCCCAACCTCCGTTTCCTTTAAACACCGTTTTCTTTTTCTTTTCGCGACTTCCCATCCCCAACTCGCGTCTTAACACATATGACGCCGACCGCAGCAGCCACGATCGTGGCCGACTCCTCCGCCACCGCTGCCATCGAGATTATGGCGCCCCAAACCCGTCACACCTCACCCCTGCTGCACTTCCTCTTTGGCTTCGGGCTCTTCGGTCTCTTCATCGTCTCTATCGTCGACTCCTCCTTCGTGCCCCTCCCCGTCCCCGGCATCACCGACATCATGCTCGTCGTGCTCGCCGCCCGCCACAACAACTGGTTTCTCCTAGTCCCGATCGCCACCCTGGGCTCCGCAATCGGTGGATATCTCAGCTACCAGGTCGGCCAATCCGGCGGCATAGCCTTCCTCGAGAAGCGCATTCCCCCGCGCATCTTCAACCGTGTCCGCGACTGGATGGAGCGCCATGCCATCCTCGCCGTTGCCCTTCCCGCCATCCTGCCTCCGCCCATGCCGCTCTCGCCCTTCGTCCTCGCCGCGGGCGCGCTCAAGATGTCGAAGAAGACCTTTATGACTACCTTCACCATCAGCCGCGGCGCCCGTCACTCCATCGCCGCATGGCTCGGCATCCACTACGGCCGCCACATCCTGCGCCTGTGGAACCACCTCTCCGCCCAATACGCCACCACCATCCTCATCATCATCTGGACGGCCATCATCGTCAGCTGCGCCATCGGCTTCTGGAAGCTCTACAAGACCTCTCGAGACGTCACCATCCAGCCGCAAGGCATCGTAAGCGGCTCCAAAACCCCAGCCTAGGCCGCACTCTTTACCTTCGGCGCAAACTTCCGCTTGTAGTAAGCCGTCGTCACCGTAATCGCCGGAACCCCTATCAACGTTGGCCAGAGCCATACATACCAGTGGTTCCCAACCACCCGCGACAACGTCACCACGCTGAAGGCCGACCAAGCAGCGATATAGCTTCCAATCATGTTCCCCAGGTGCGAATACCACCAGAACATCTTTTCCTTCGGCTTCCACACGAAGCTCTTCATCTGCCCAATCGCCAGCGACATCCCAATCACCCCAAACACAATCGCCACGATCCCCATGTGCTGCACCATCGCAGGCTTGAGCACCGCAAACCCCGCAAGACAGGCGCTCGCCACGAACGTCACCACGGCCGCAAACCAGTCGATCCCCTTCGCTCGCCCACCTAGCGGCAGGTCCTTCAACGCCAGCACTCGCCACGCCGAGAAGCATGCATAAAAGCTGAACACCGCCACCAGCGCCAGAAACAGCACCGGACGATAGAGCGCCATTGGCAAAGCAGTAGCCGCCACCACGCCCATCGACCACAGATAAACCATCCCCCAACGTTTATGCTGCTTGCCGCCCTTCGCCGTGGCCAGTGCCACCGGAGCCAGCAGAAACGCTGAAGCACCAGCCGTAATATGCACTCCGAGAAAAACCCTCATCCACAACGGGTCTGCTACATGCATCACTTGCCTCCCTTCGCTGTGCGCTCGATTTTGTCCAGCTCTGCTATCGTCTCCTCGCACCACTTCACCATTGCTGCACTGCGATGCCGCCCCATATTCAGCGTCATCATGCAAAACGGCAGCTGCGATTCCGGTACCCCTTTCTTCCGCAACCCCTTCTCGAGCTCTCCATACACCCGCAAGTCCTCTTGACACCTCTCCAGAAAAGCCTGCACATGCTCCCGGCTGACGTTAGGAGAAACATGCGCCCCAAAGAACAGCTTCAGCAGCAACTCGTTCCTTGGAACCACCTCCGCCACTGGCAGCTTTAGCCATTCACGCAGCTTCCGCCGTCCATCTTCCGTCAGCGAATACACATTCCGGTCGGGACTCCCCTTCCCACGCACCGTTTTCTTCGACACCAGGCCCTCAGCCTCCAGCCGCTTCAGACCCGGATAAATCTGCCCATAGCTCTCACTCCAGAAATATCCAATCGACTCCGAAATAACCTGCCGAATGTCATATCCGGACATAGGTCGAAGACTCAGCAGTCCCAGCAAAGCATTCGGTGTAGCGCCACCTTCCATCTTCATAGTTGAAAGATATATATCTGACAGATACTAATCCAGTCAACTCCTGACAACTCACGGAAAAATAAACGCCGAATGAACGACGCCGCACAATTACGCGAATAATTTAGCCGAGAATCTCTTCATCCCACAGCTGAACTCGCGGAGTCTGACTTCCTTCAGCCTTCTCAAAGGACAGCAGATCACCAGGCTGACATTCGAGAACTTCGCATAGTTGCTCCAGGGTACTGAAGCGGATTGCCTTAGCCCGACCGGTCTTAAGGACAGAGAGGTTCTGAGGCGTGATCCCGACCCGTTCGGCTAACGTGTTGAGCCGCATCTTCCGGCGAGCGAGCATGACATCGACATTGATAACAATTGGCACGGCTGGCTCCACGGCTTGATCAGATTGTGAGTTCGTTCTCTTCGTGCATCTCTGCAGCCATCTCCATGAACCACGAGATCACAATGACGATTAAACCAATTGCGACAGAGTCAAGATGGAGTTGGAACGAGCGCGGTGACGGTGCGCGCATGAGTGTGTGAGTAACGGCGACCCATGCAACATTTGCGCCCGCCCACAACAGAGCAGTGATGCCTAGCTGACGAATTTGGCCGACGGTTTCGGTGGTAAAGATATCTCCGCTAGCGTAGTTTCCAAACAGCCGCTGCAGGTGATAGAGCCCCTTGAGAAGAACGCCGATCGCCAGTGCAAGGAGCGTCACGATGACGAGACGCTGAGGAAAACTGAGTGAGCTTAGCGGAACTGCGACGTTGAAAGCACGGACCGTAACTCCTCGACCCACCAGGCTTGCTACAACAGATATCAAAAATACAAGTGCCATAAGAACCATCAGTCCCTGGCACACTCGTCTCAGCACTCGGCTGAACTGCTTAATTTTCTTCAGTCTTTTCTCGGCTTCAGCACGCATGAAAACCTCCAGGAGGAGAGAAAACTTCTCTCCCATTCATGAATGAAGATACCGATTAAATAACCCATGTCAATACTTATTTATCGATTATCAATAAATAAGTATTGACATACAGCGATGCAAAGGCTGACTGAAACCCCTCTAAAACTCCCACCGCAGCAAAGTAGCTCCGACCGTAAACCCAGCGCCCACACTAGCTAGCAGCACCAGATCGCCCTTCTTTAGCCGCTTATCATCCAGAGCCGTCTGCATCGCCAGCGGAATCGTCGCCGCCGTCGTATTCCCGTAACGGTCGATATTGATGACGACACGATCTTCTGGCATCCCCAACCGCTCCGCCGTCGAAAGAATAATTCGCTTATTCGCCTGATGCGGAATAAAGCACGAAAGATCCTTCCCCTCCACACCATTCCGTGCCAACACCGTCTCTGCGGCCTCCGCCATCTTCCGCACGGCAAACTTGTACACCGCCTGTCCATCCTGATGAACGAAATGCTGCTTCGCCGCCACCGTCTCCGCAGTCGTCGGATGCAGACTTCCACCCGCCGGCATATTCAGAGCCACCGCACCCGAACCATCCACCTCATGCCAGTAGTCGACCAGCCCAACCTCCCCTTCTTCGCAAGGCTCCAACAGCACAGCGCCCGCGCCATCGCCGAAGATTACGCAAGTAGCCCGGTCCGTATAGTCGATGATCGAGCTCATTACATCCGCCCCGATCACCAACACCTTCTTGTGCATCCCGCTCTCGACCAGCTTCGCCCCCACCTGCAGCGCATACGGAAACCCCGAGCAAGCAGCCGACAGATCGAACCCCCACGCGCCCTTTGCCCCAAGCTTGTCCTGCACCAAACAAGCCGTAGCCGGAAACATCATGTCCGGAGTCACCGTCGCAACGATGATCACCTCAATATCTTCGGGCCTCACTCCGCGTTTCTTTAGGCAGCACTTCGCCGCCTCTACCGCCAGATCACTCGTCGCCACACCTTTGTCGACCAGATGCCGCTCACGAATCCCCGTCCGCTCCACAATCCACTGGTCGTTCGTCGCCACCATCTTTTCAAGGTCGGCATTGGTCAACAACCGCGGCGGAACATAAGCCCCAACCGAACTGATCTTCGCTCTTACCCTCGCCTGCGGCTTCAACGTCAAACTCAAACTCTCACCTCACAACAAAGCTAGACCCAGAATACAAAACTATTACAAATGAATTGGCATTCACACAACGCCACCATTCTCAACGAGAACAACAGCTCTGTCACTTCATTATTGTGAACCACCGTTACCAGACGCACCTCTCCCCTCCGAAGTCTCAGAAAGCCAGATTGTTAGCTGGAGGAATCAAGGTTGGGAAGGGAGCAATAAAAATGTACCGGGCGACCCACTGCGCCCGTAATGGCCCGTTACCGTTGCTTCCTTCCGGACCTGGCGGGGTTGGCGGGATTACGTCGCGTAGGACCCGGCACACGTCTTATTCTACCACTCAGAAATCCACATCCCAACTCGCGCGAAACCCCTTCCACCAGACCGTGTTAAACCAGGCAGCATAAGATAATCCGCGTCGGCGAGGAGGCAGCAATGCGCGCATCTGTTCTGGTCGCAGTACTTCTTCTAACGGTGTCTCACGGATTCGCGAAGGATAAGAAAAAGCCTACGCTCCCACCCTATGTCTTGAACGCCCAGAACGTCGCCATCTTGGTCGATCCGGACGCCGGCATCTCCCCCGACAATCCACTCGCCAACCAAACCGCTCAAAAAGACGTCGAAACCGCAATCCTTCGTTGGGGACGATTCAATCCCGTTCTGAGCCCCCAACTGGCGGACATCATCATCGTCGTGCGCAAAGGTAATGGACGCCTCGTCGATCGAACCTTCCCCGATCCTCGCCAAAACAATCGTCCCGGCTCCATCACTCAAACTGACAACAGCATCGCGGTCGGCGCGCAGACCGCATCCCAAAATCCTTCGGCCCCTCCAACAACAGCTCCCTCTCAAACCGAGATCGGTGCTGTGTACGACTCTTTCGCCGTCTATGAAGGTCACGTCAACGATCCGCTCGACAACCCACCCGCATGGCGATACATGGCCAAAGACGCCCTCCACTCACACGACGTCCCAGCAGTCGACGAGTTCAGAAAGGCCGTCGCTGAAGCTGAGAAGGCTGCCGCAAAGAAACCTTAAACCGATCCTGCGGTCCTCGCTTACTGCCAAACTGGCAGACGATCGGATTATGTTCCCCAGACCCGTCACGACATCACTGCCTGCCTCTTTGTTCTGGCCTTGCTAGTCTAGACAAGCCGCTTATGCCCTTGCCTCAAGACAACCCCGCACTCCAGGCCCACTATCGCGACTGTCAGTCATCGCTTAACCGCGAACAACAGGCAGTCGTCGCCAGACGTCTCCGTTTTCGACTCTTCCTCGGTCTTTGCCTCGCGCTCACGGTCTATCTCGGCACCCGCCCGCCAAGCCACCCCGTCCCAAATTGGCTCGTCATGGTTCCCATCATCGCTATGGTCGCTTCCATCCCCACCTATCTCCGATTTCAGTCCGAGCTCATCCGCATCCAGCGTCTACAAGTCTTCTACGACACCAACCTCTCACGCGTCGATGGATCGAAACCCCAATCCGGCCTCACCGGCGAAGAGTTTCATACTCCGTCCCATCTCTACGACCGCGACCTCAACATCCTCGGCCCCGACTCTCTCTTCGGCCTTCTCGCCACCGTTCGTACCGGCATCGGCCAGCGTGGACTCGCTCGTCTTCTCCTCGAACCAGCCACCACACAACAATCCCTCGACCGTCAGCGCTCCATTCAGGAGCTAACCCCACTCACCATCCTCCGCGAGCAAATCGCTCTCCTCGGACCATCCCGTTTCGAAGAGATCCCAGCGTCGCTCTTCGACACATGGCTCGACGATTCACCGCCCACCTTCCATCCAGCAGTTAGTTGGACGCTCGTCCTCACCTCGACAACGATCATCACGCTCCTGCTGACAGGTCTGTTTCATTACGCCACCTGGTCCGCTCTGTTTCCCTATCTCACCGCCGCCTTCGCGTTGCAGACCGCCGTCGCACTCCTCGTACGGCGCAGAGTTCTCCCCATCCTCAACGCCTCAAACGTCGCGAGACAGATGCAGCTCTTCGCCGACGGCCTCGCACTCCTGCAGCAGCAGAACTTCAACGCCCCACAACTTCGCTCCATCGCGCAGGCCTGCCGCGAACCCGTCCCCGCCGCTTCCATCCTCAAACGCATCCAGAACCAGTTCGTCATCGTCGAACAACGCAACAAGGAGCACTTCTACGTTCTATCGTTACTCTTCTCCGCCGGAACCCACGCCGCCATCGCCATCGCCAACTGGAAGCGCAAACACGCGCCCGCGATGAAGCAATGGATGGCCGCATGGGCCGAGTTCGAAGCCCTCAACGCCCTCGCCAACTATGCCTTCGAGCATCCCGAAGACGTCTATCCCACACTCCTTCCCGACAGCGAGCCGCCTACCTTCCTGGCCGTCGCCGTCGGCCACCCCCTGCTCCCCTCCCATGTCTGCATTCGCAACAACGTCGCCCTCGACAACGACACCCGCTTCTACCTCATCAGTGGCTCGAATATGGCCGGCAAGTCGACACTGCTGCGAGCGATCGGACTCAATGCAGTCCTTGCCTACGCCGGCGCGCCTGTTCGTGCCACATCTCTGCGCATCCGCACACTCGCCATCGGAGCATCGCTCGCCCTCACCGACTCACTCGCCGAAGGCAAGTCAAAATTCCTCGCAGAAGTCCAACGGCTTTACGCCATCCTCGCCGCCTGCCAACATACCCCCACGCTCTTCCTCGTTGACGAACTCTTCAGCGGCACCAACTCACACGACCGATGCATCGCCGCCGAGGCCGTTCTCCGCCTATTGCTGCAACACCAAGCCATCGGCGCACTCTCCACTCACGACCTCGCCCTCACCGTGCTCGCCACACCCGAAAACCACGGCGTCAACGTCCACATGGCCAGCCCCGACCCAGACGACCCTCTCGCCTTCGACTTTCTCCTCAAGCCCGGCGTCAATCCATCGTCGAACGCCCTCGCCATCATCCGCATGATGGGAATCGAAGCCTGAATTCAAACCCACTCTTGCCGGTGGTCCGTCCAATCCCGCATACTCATTCCTCCATGCGAACCCTGCTCCTACTCGCTCTCGCCGCTGTCGCAGCCCATGCCCAGGACGTCCATGTCCGCGTCTCCCCTGACGTAAAAACCGGCATCGAAGGCACTACCGAATTCCCAACCATCCAGATGGCCATGGACCACCATCCCTTCGCCGGCCCCGGCGGCAGAGTCTTCATTGAGATCGCCCCCGGCACCTATCACGAGCGCGTCATCATCACCCAGAACCACACCAACATCACCTTCCTCGGCACAGGCAAATCCCCCGAGGACGTCATCATCACCAACTCCCTCAACGCCAAAACCGCAGGCGGAACCTTCTTCACCGAAACCGTCGAAGTGAACGGCGCCAGCTTCGAAGCCGACAACCTCACCTTCGAAAACACCGCCGGCAACACCGGACAAGCCGTAGCCATCGCCGTCCGCAGCGACCGCGCCATCTTCAAGCACTGCCGCTTCCTGGGCCATCAGGACACACTCTTCGCCGACTACGGCCGCCAATACTACGTCGACTCCTACATCGAAGGCGGCGTCGACTTCATCTTCGGCAACGCCACCGCCGTCTTCGACCGGTCCGAGCTCCACACCAACGGTCCCGGCTACCTCACCGCCCAGTCCCGCACCTCGCCCGATCAAACCACCGGCTATGTCATCCTCAACAGCCGCGTCACTAGCAGCATCGACCACAGCGCCCCGCCCATGAACCCCGCCACGCCCGGAGCAGCAAGCACCGCCTCCGCCCACAACACTACCGGCCTCGGTCGACCCTGGCGACCCTACTCCCGCGTCATCTACATCAACACCTCGCTTCCCACCGACCTCCGCCCCGAGGGCTGGAACAACTGGAACAATCCCGCCAACGAAAAGACCGCCTACTATGCAGAATCCAACTCCACCGGCCCGGGCGCCAATCCCACTGCCCGCGTCCCCTGGTCCCACCAGCTAACCCCTGCCGAAACAAAGCCTTTCCTCCCGACACAATTCCTCAGCCACCCCGACCACTGGAACCCCGAGGCCGAAGCCGCAAAGCTTCCCTGACATGGAGCGCCGAATCGAAAAGATTGGCATCGCGTCATCCCCGAAAACATCTAAAGACCGAGTTAGACCCGCACCCGAGCCGGTCTGCCCCTTTCAAAGGAGCGCAGGATGGCAACGACCTCACCCCGCACAATCAACACTCTTCGCGTCCGATCCCACTCCTCCTGCGACTTCGTTCAAGCCCTCATGAAGTTGCAGCGAGCCGCGCAGCTAATCACCTCGACGCTCGATCTCGACCCTCTCCTCGACCGCGTCGTCAACGACATCGCCGAATCAATCGGCTGCGTCGAAGTCTCCGTCTGGTTGCAAGACCCCGACACCGACGAGATGATCCTCCACGGCGTTCGCGGCTGCTCCCTCTACAAGAAGGGTGCTCGCCTGCAAATTGGTTGCCGAGGAATGGTCGGCCACGTCGCAGCCTCCGGACACATGCGCTACGCCCCGGACGTACTGTTGGATCCCTATTACGTCGCCTGTGAGCCCGACACGCGCTCCGAAGTTGATCTGCCACTCAAGGCTGGTGGCGAAGTCATCGGAGTCCTTTCCATCAGCCATAAGGAGATCAATGCCTTCTCCGGCGACCAGCTACAGGTGTTCAAAGCCTTGGCAGGACATATCGCCGTTGCCATAGAAAACGCACGCCTCTTCAAACACGAACGCCAGGAACGCGAGCGCATGCAAAATGAGGTGCAGGAAGCGCGAGCCGTCCAGCAAGCTCTATTCCTCAAGGCAGTTCCCCTCGTCCCAGGATTCGCGTTCGAAACCGCATGGCATCCGGCCGGAGTAGTGGCAGGTGATTGGTTCGACTTCATCGACCTGGGCGACGGCCGTTACGGCATCGCACTCGCCGACGTCTCCGGCAAAGGCATGCCCGCCGCACTGCTGATGTCCGCCACACGCGCCATCCTGCGCTCCCTCGCTAAGCTCGACTCTTCGCCAAGCCAAACACTGCTCCGTCTGAACCAGACCCTTTCCGAAGACTTTCCGATGGGCAAATTTGTGACGATGATCTACGCCGTGCTCGATGCCCGATCTCGTGAAATCACCGTAGCCAGCGCCGGACATCTGCGCCCATTGCTTATAAACGGGGAGTGCGCGTTCCTCGACGTCGACACCGGCCTCCCGCTCGGATTGGGCGCATCGTCCTACCCAGAACACAAGATTAATCTCAAGCCCGGCACCCGATTGCTCTTCTACACGGACGGCATAACCGAAGCCATGAACCGCGACGAAGAAGAATATGGCCCGGCGCGCTTGCTCGAACACTTCCTCCAACCCGACGCCTGCGTAGAAGGATTGATCGAAGAAGTGCAGCGTTTCGGCCACGGATCAGACCGCACCGACGACGCAACCGCAGTACTCATCCGCAGCCGATAAGGCAGCAATCTCACCTAACCATTTGGCAACCGAAGGCAGAAGCAGCTACACTCCCCCTGAAAGCTAGAACAGGGGAAAAAACACCAGTGCTAAATCGATTTTCTAGACGCACCTTCGCTCGCCTCTTCGGATCAGCCGCTCTCGCCCCCACCGTACTCCCCGCTCTCTCCGCTCTCTCGGCAGAGGCACAGCCCACAGCGCCCGCTGCTCGCCGCTTCCCGCAAGGATTCCTCTGGGGTTCAGCCACAGCCTCTTATCAGGTCGAAGGCGCCGTCAACGAAGATGGCCGCGGCCCCTCCATCTGGGACACTTTCTCTCATACCCCCGGCAAGATCAAAAATAACGACACAGGCGATGTAGCCGACGACCACTTCCACCGCTACAAAGAAGACATCGCCCTCATGAAGGACCTCGGCCTCAAGACCTACCGCTTCTCGGTCGCGTGGCCCCGCGTCTTCCCGCAAGGCACCGGCACGCCCAACCCCAAGGGCCTCGACTTCTACAACCGCATGCTCGACACGCTCCTCGCCGCCGGCATCCAGCCCTACTGCACTCTCTTCCACTGGGATCTCCCCCAGACCCTCGAAGACAAAGGCGGCTGGCAGTCCCGCGACACCTCTGAAGCCTTCGCCAACTACGCCGGCTATGTCGCCGAGCATCTCTCCGACCGCGTCAAGCACTTCATGACCCTCAATGAGATGAGTTCCTTCGTCGATCTCGGCTACGGCAACGGAGTTCACGCACCCGGCCTCAAGCTCCCGCCGGCGAAACTCAACCAGGTCCGTCACCACGCCGTCCTCGCCCACGGCCTCGGCGTACAAGCCATCCGTGCCCATGCCAAGCCCGGCACCAAAGTAGGCCTCGCCGAAAACGCCACCGCCACCGTCCCCGTCCTCGAGACCCCCGAGCACATCGCCGCCACCGCCAAGGCCTATCGTGAGGTCAACGCCGGCTACCTCACCGCTGTCATGGAAGGCCGCTACACCGATGCCTACCTCCACCGTGCCGGAGCCGACGCCCCCAAGTTCACCGACGCCGATATGAAGGCCATCGGCTCACCCGTCGACTTTGTCGGCCTCAATGTCTACAACCCCGCCTACGTCCGCGCCGCCGAAGGCCCCGCCGGCTTCGCCATGGTCCGGCCGCCATCCTCCTTCCCGCACATGATGAGCCCGTGGCTGCATGTCGGCCCCGAGGCCATTTACTGGAGCCCCAAGCTAGCTGCCCAACTCTGGAACATCAAGGAAATTTACATCACCGAAAACGGCGCCTCCTCCACCGACGTCCTTACCCCCGAGGGCCAGGTCTTCGACACCGACCGCGTGATGTTCTTCCGCAACTACCTCACCCAACTCCACCGCGCCGTCTCCGAGGGCGTCCCCGTCCGCGGCTACTTCTGCTGGTCCCTCATGGACAACTACGAATGGGCCGACGGTTACCAATACCGCTTCGGCATCCACTACGTAGACTTCACCACTCAAAAACGAACCCCCAAGCTAAGCGCCCACTTCTACAAAGAAGTCATAGCCCGCAACGGCCTCGCCTAAACGCTTCCCCCATTCGCGCCTCTTCCTGCAATCCCTCTAGGAAGAGGCGCAACTCTTTTAAGAGTTGAAGCGTTCAAGCGCATCTCATCACCTGAGATACACTGTTTCGCAGGCTGGCGATGCAATGTCCCAGCGAGGGCCAGGCACCTGAAGGATAGGAGGCTGGATATGAAGAAATTTTCTTACATCTTGATAGCCCTGTCGCTCATGATCGCGAGCAGCGCTCTCTGTCAGGATGTTCGCTACAACTTCGACAAGGCCAGCGATTTTTCGAAGTTCAAGACCTACAAGTGGGTGACCATCAAAGGCGCCCAGCAACCGGATGAACTTACAGACAAACAGCTTAAGGACACCATCGATGCGGAACTGGCAAAGAAGGGGTTGACCAAGGTCGATTCAGATACCGCCGACCTGTTCATTGGCTATCAAACAGCCATCGGATCGGAAAAACAAGTCACGTCCTTCAGCACGGATATGGGACCCGGCTGGGGCTATGGCCGCGGCTGGTACGGCGGCGGAATGGGAATGGGGACAACTAATAGTACGACCTCAACCATCTACACCGGCCAACTGGTGCTCGATATGTACAACTCAGCGGATAAGGATCTCGTATGGCGAGGAACCGTCAGCAAGACCCTCGATCCGAAAGCCAAGCCCGACAAGCGCCAGAAGAATATGAACAAGGCCATGGCGAAGCTCCTGAAGAACTACCCGCCACCGGTCAAGAGCTGACAAGCTCTCGCAGCCAGAACGCAATCCCTCCGACCACCACGCCGGATACCCCATCCTGAGCGCACGATCGCGCGAAGGTTGGGGTGTCAAGCGAAGCTCGATCCCGTCCGTCCTACTCCTCCCGCAACGTCTTTGCAGGATCGATTCTCGCAATCCGCAGTGTAGGCACAGTGGTAGCAACAAGCGTTACGGACGCGAGCATCAAGACGACCGCGAAGATAGTAGGCACGTCATAGACGCCCACTCCATAGAGCACGCTATGCATCGCCCGCAACGCACCAACGCATAAGATCAGCCCCAAAACGAGCCCAAGCACCGACGCCCGTACTCCTGGCGCTCCAATATGCACCATGGCCTGACGAACGGTAGAGCCCAGAGCAATCCGAATCCCAATCTCCCGCGTCTTCTGCGCCACAATATTTGCCACCAGTGCAAAGATTCCGACAGCACTCAACAGCAGAGCCAGAGCCGCCATCGCGCTCAGCAGCGCCACTTCCACACGCTGCGTCGCCAAAGTCTTCGCCAGCAGGTCGCGCATGCCATAGAAGCCGGAGAAAGGGATGTTTGGGTCGACGCTCGCCAGCGCGTGTTGCATCTGCGCGGTCAACCCCTCCACTGGCCCGGCTGTACGAACAATCCAACTCGGCTGGAACCACGCATGAACCACCGACAGCAGGCTCGCCGGCACCTGCGCAGCCGGAATGTACACCGTCTCCTCACCAGTAATAGGCGCGCCGGTATCCACACCCGGCGCAATCGCGACATCTCCGACCACCCCAACAATCATCATGTCCTTATCGAGATAACGCCCAACCGGATTCTCCCCATGGAAAAACTTCCGCGCAAAGGTCTGGTTGACGATCGCCACTCGCTGCGCATCAGGACCATCCCCTTCGGTGAACGACCGCCCCGACAGCACCGGAACCTGCAACGCCTCGAAGTAGCCAGGCGTGATGTATGTCTCATCCGCTGTAACTTTTTGCCCAGCCTCTTTGCCATCGCGAATTGGCAGCGCCCCCATAATCAATGACCGCTCATACGGCAGACTCAATCCGACCGCAGCATGCTGCACGCCGGGAATCTGCTGCATGGCCAGCGTGCTTTCACGAAGCAGCTTCTGAAAAGCTGCCGGGTCGTGGTATCGAATATCATCCAGCGACGCCCTCGCGGTCATCACACCCGTGGGATTAAAACCCGGCGGCAAAGTCTGGAGATGAATCAGAGTACGAATGAGCAAGCCCGAAGCTGCCAGCAACACCACAGTCAGGGCAACCTCACTCACAATCAACGCCTGCCGCAGCCGCAGACGGTCACCGCCAACCGCAGCACGGCTGGCAAGCGCAGACCGCAGATCAAACCTGCGCGTTGCAAGAGCAGGAAGCATGCCAAAGAGCAAGCTAGTCAGCAGCGAGAGAAGCAGCGTAAATGCCAGCACGCGGCCATCGAGAGGCACGCTCGCGACAGGCAGAAAATGTTCCGGCAGAAGCATCAACAACCCACGCAAAGCGATGAACCCTGTCGCTACGCCCGCCATCCCTCCCACAACTGCCAGCAGAAGATTTTCAACCCAAAGCTGCTTTTGAATCTGCCAGTGCGAAGCGCCGAGCGCGAGCCGCGTTGCAACTTCAGGCGTGCGTCGCAGCACGCGTACCAGCGTCAGACCCGCGAGATTAGCGCAAGCAATCAACAGGATGAATCCAGCCGCCACCATCAGCGTCAAAGCCTGCGGCCGCAGCGTCGCCGTCTCGCCCTTCTGAAGCGGCACAGAATAATAGGTCACCTGCGCGCCCGGATTGTTCTCTAATTCATAGCGCTGCGTACGAAGCGACCACGCACGATTGATCTCAGCATCCGCCTGCTGCCATGTCGCTCCATCACGCAACCGTGTAATGGCCTGAAAGTTCGTGCCGCTACCTTCGCCCTTATGGCTCCCCTGAAGCGCCGTATACAGCTCAGCATTCAAAGGAGTAGTCACGCCCTCAGGCAATATCCCGACGACCGTATAAGGCTCTCCTTTCAATAGGATGGCCTGCCCAAGAATATTGCGATCGGAGCCAAAGCTATTCCGCCACAAGCCATAACTCAGAATGGCAGTCTTCGGCCCATTGACCCGATCCTCCGCCTCAGAAAAATTACGCCCGGCAACAGGATGGATCCCCAGCACATCCAGATAATGCGCCGAGATGCGCCCTGCCTGAAGGTACTGCACATGAGACCCGGACTGCAGATTGACGCCCGAGTTTCTCCCGCTCGAAACAGCCGACATCAGCGAAGGAACATTGTCGCGCAGCAGCTCCCACTGCTCGCCATTCACCTTGTGCCGCTCATCGGCGGGCCTGGTGCCGGTGATTCGCGTATAAATCGTGCCCATCCGCTCCGGATGCGAATAAGGCAGACTCTTCAATATGAGCGCATTCACGATAGAAAAAATCGCCGCGTTCGCACCGATAGAAAGCGCCAGCGTAAGAATCACGGTCACAGTAAAACCGGGATAGCGCCACAACTGACGCGCCGCAAATCTGAGGTTCTGCACTAAAGCATCCATCGACCCATCCCCTTCGAGAAGAGAGCAGCAAAAGACGTATCCGAGAAAATGCTATCGTGCAATACGTTCACATGCCGGTCGAAAGTTCCACCGCAGATTCACTAGAAAAAAATGGCCTCAAGAGCGATCCACGCTCCTCCACCGAAAACAAAGGGACTCGATATCCAAATCACCTCTAGTTCAGGAACATCCCGCATCTGATTTAGTTTTAGTGGTGACAAATGGCCTCGCACTCAAATCCGCTTCCTCCGGCCACAATCCCAACGCCGTCGCCGGCGTTCCTCGCAGACCTATACACCTTCAAGTGGTCTGAGATTCACTTCAGTCTGCCCCTTGTCAGCGCCTCTGCCGTCGCTCTCTGCCTTTTCACCGGCATTCTGGTCGGACACCCCCGTGGCGGCCTGGTCGCAGGCGGCGGAGCCCTCACTATCGGCTTCGGAGCCAATCAGCGAATCGCCGACTCGCGGCTCCTGCCCATGATGGCCGCTCTCCTCGCGATGTCCACCAGCACTCTCGCCGGAACGGTCGCCGGACATAACGGCTACGAACTGCTTCTCTTCGCCGCAATCTCCGCCTTCATCTACGGCGTCCTCACAGCGCGCGACGCCGGTCTCTCCTGGGTAGGCCAGCAAGCCTCCATCGCTCTGCTAGTGGCCTCTGCCTTTCCCACAGGCCCCCGCTTAGCTTTCATACGCGCCGGTCTCATCATTGCGGGAGGCGTGGTTCAGATCCTGATCACCTCAGCGGCCCTCCGTCTCATGCCTGAGCTCGGAAAAAACCTCCTCTCCATTCCCAGGCATGGCCAGGAACTGCTATACCACCTTCGCGATATACGCGAGACGCTCCCTTCTCTGACACAAGAAGAGTCGATCGGCTACACCATCCGCATCGTGCTCACCATGCTTGCCGCCACCTGGGCTTACCTCCACATCGGCGTGCAGTCCGGTTATTGGATCCCCATGACCGCACTCCTCGTCCAAAGACCCACCTTCGTCGAAACCCTCACGCGCACCACGGCTCGTGTCGCCGGCACTCTCGTCGGAGCATGGCTCTGCAGCCTCCTCATCGCGCACCTCGCACCCAGCCCGGTCGTTCTCGCAGCCATCACCACCCTCTTCGCCTTCTGCACATTCGCCACCACTTCGGTAAATTACGCGCTCTTCACCACCTTCATCACGGGTTACATCGTCTTCCTGCTCTCTCTCAATCAGATCCCCGGCACCCTCATCGCCCATCGCCGTGCCTGGTGCACCATCGTCGGAGGCCTCATTGCCCTCGTCATTCATATCGATGCCCTGCGTCGCTACCGATTCCCCACCGTCACCTGAAATAGCTCAAAATTGCTAGAATGGTTGAAGTGACTCCCCCCTCCACAATCGAAGAGATCGCCGAGACAACTGCGCCCACGCGGCCAAAGATCGGCTTCGTCTCGCTAGGCTGCCCCAAGAACCTCGTTGACTCCGAAGTCATGATGGGCCTCCTTCACCACGCCGGAGGCGAGCTCACCCCCAACGCCGAAGACGCCGAAATCCTAGTCGTCAACACCTGCAGCTTCATCGACTCCGCCAAGCAGGAGTCCGTCAACACCATCCTCGAGATGGTCCAGCACAAGCAGGCCAACGGTGGCAAAGCCCAGCGCCTCATCGTAGCCGGCTGCCTGGTCGAACGCTACCGCGACGAAATCCAGAAGAACATCCCCGAAGTCGACGCCGTAGTAGGCACCGGCGAACTCGAAGCCATCCTCACGGCCGCCGGACTAACCCCACAGCCCGCACCACAAAACTCCCCCTTCACCATCCTTCCACAAGGCACCCCACAAGCCACCATCCACACCCACGCCATAGGCAAGGCTCAAACCGACGCCGAAGTAGCCCATCTGATCGACCGCGCTCCCAGCGCCGTGAGCCAGCACTCCCGCCCGCTAGCCGATCCCGAAAACGACCGCGAGATCGCCCCGCAACTCCGGATCGTGCAATCGCTAGCCGAAACCGGCACCACCCACGGCGACGAACCCCTCGCCCACACCGGCGACCACATCGCCCACATCCCCAACGCGGGCACAAAATCCCGCGCAGAAGGCGACCTCCGCCAGCAGCAAGGCCGATTCTCCCGCGCCGCCTGGGACGGAGCCACCGCAGCACTCCCCGAATACCTCTACACCGACGCCACACCACGCATCCTCACCACCCCGCGCGCCAGCGCCTACATCAAAATCGCCGAAGGCTGCGACCACCCCTGCAGCTTCTGCATCATCCCGCAGCTCCGCGGCAAGTTTCGTTCCCGCCGCATGTCCTCCATCATCGCCGAGGCCGAAAACCTCATCGCCCAGGGCGTCCGTGAGATCACTCTCATCGGCCAGGACACCACCTGCTACGGCGAAGACCTCGGCTTCACTGACGGCCTCGCCACCCTACTCGACGCCCTCGCCGTCCTGCCCGGCCTCCGCTGGCTGCGCTTCCTCTACACCTACCCCAACAAAGTCACGACGAACCTTCTCGAGACCATGGCGCGCCACGACAACATCGCCAAGTACCTCGACGTCCCCCTCCAGCACGCCTCAGCTTCAGTCCTCAAAACAATGAAGCGCGGAGGCAACGCGAAGATCTTCCTCGACCTCATCGAGAAGGCCCGCCGCATCGTCCCCGGCATCGTCATCCGTACTAGCTTCATCGTAGGCTTCCCCGGCGAAACCGAAGCCGACTACAAAGAACTCGAAGCCTTCATCACCGCCGCCAAAATCGACTGGCTAGGCGTCTTCACCTACTCCGACGAAGAGGGCGCAAAGGCCTTCGAACTAGCCGACGAGCTCAAAGTCCCCAACCGCACCATTCAAGCCCGTCGCCGCAAGCTGATGAAGCTCCAGCAAAAGATCAGCACCAAAGCCAAAGCCGCCTGGGTAGGCCGCGAGATTGACTTGCTGGTCGAAGGCGAATCCGAAGAGACCGAACTCCTCTGGGAAGGCCGCACCTCCCTCCACGCCCCCGAGATCGACGGCAAAGTCTTCATCAACGACTTCGGCCCCCACGAAACCCTGGTCCTAGGAACCTTCTACCGAGCCGAAATCACCGAGTCCCACGACTATGACGTAGTCGCACGCATCCTCGAATAACTCTCGATAATCTAATCCCCATGGCCACCAAGAAAGCTCTCCGCTGCCCCACCTGCCGCACCCTGGTCCTCGAAAGGAACGAAGACTTCCCCTTCTGCAGCGATCGCTGCCGCCGCATCGACCTCGGCAAATGGGCGTCAGGTGACTACAAAATCTCCACCCCCATACAAGACCCAGACCTCCTCGAAGAACTAGCCCGCTCCAACAAAACTCAGCGCCAGAACGACGAAGACTAGCCCGCCACCAAGCCGGGTGCCCCATATCTCGCTTCTGAGATGTGGGCCATCGAGCGCAGCTCGACCGTCTTTCAAACCCTCAAAGTAGAATCACTGGAAAGATGGCCAACCAAATACCCCTCACCAAGCTCCCCGAAAAGAAAACTCTCTGGGCCTGGACTCTCGGAACCTTCTTCGGCGCTGGCCTCCTCAAACCTGGCCCCGGCACCTACGGCTCCATTGCAGCCCTTCTCCTCTGGTTCGGCAGCATCCATCTCCTCCACCCATCGCCTCTCGCGCAAGCCATCGGCACCATCATCGCCGCGATCGCTGTCACCCTGATCGGCATCCCCGCGGCCACCATCGTAGCCCGTGAATCCGGCCGCAAAGACCCGGGTCACGTAGTCATCGACGAAGCTGCCGGCCAGCTCATCGCCCTCATCGCCATCCCCGCAGACTGGCGCCACGCCGCGCTATCCCTCCTCCTCTTCCGAGCCTTCGACATCCTCAAACCCCCACCCATCCGCCAACTCGAGCGCCTCCCCGAAGGCACCGGCATCATGCTCGACGACGTGGCTGCCGGCATCCTCGCCCTCATCTGCGCCCAGCTAGCCCACCTCTTTTTTTAACTGCTTACCCAAAACCCAAAAGGCACACTCCCAACCTTCCCTCGTGTCAGCTTTTATCGTCTTTATCATTGTTACGCCTTTGCATTTGCACCCCATTGGCACAACGCATACCCTAAATCCAGCAATGAGCCTATTCCATCCCACCTCCGCCGACGCCCCACATCTCGACCGCCTCATCCCCGCCGCAGCCATGCCCGGTGGAGAAGTCGAGATCCACGGCACTCATCTCGACCCGCACACCCGCTACATCCCCCACGCCACCATCGGCGACACCTTCGCTCCCGTCACCCTATCCCGCCCCAGCCGAGCCGCTGTTCGCATCCCCGAGGGCAGCATCTCCGGCGACCTCGTCCTCCACCGCAACGGAGCCGCCTCCAACCCCCTGCACCTCCGCGTAGCGGTCCCAATGGCCGAAAACCTCCACCCCGTGGCCAATCCCGCCATAGACGCCGACGGCAACGTCTTCGCCACCCTCTCCGGCTCCCGCGGCCAGACCACACCGGTCTCCATCTTCAAAATCCAGCGTGACTTCCAGATCACACCCTTCGTTCGCGACTTGATGAACCCCACCGGCCTGGCCTTCGACCCCGAGGGCTACCTCTACGCCAGCTCCCGCGCCGAAGGCACCGTCTACCGCATCTCCCCCGAGGGAGCCATCTCCACCTACGCCGAAGGCATGGGCATCGCTACCGGCATCGCCTTCGACCGCGACGGCAGCCTCTTCGTCGGCGACCGCTCCGGCACCATCTTCAAGATCAATCCCAGCCGCGAAATCTTCGTCTTCGCCACCCTCGAGCCCAGCATCGCCGCCTACCATCTCGCCTTCAACGACGCCGGGACCCTCTTCGTCACCGGCCCCACCACCTCCAGCAACCAGGCCATCCACGCCATCGACCGCGACGGCAACACCACTGTCTTCTACCAAGGTCTCGGCCGCGCCCAGGGCCTCGCCTTCGACGCAGACGACAACCTCTACGTAGCCGCCAGCCTCCACGGCCAGCGTGGCATCGTCCGCATCACGCCCGAACACAAAGCCACCCTCGCCATCTCCGGCCACAACCTCGTCGGCCTGGCCTTTCTTGAAGACGGCTGTGCAGCCCTCGCCACCCGTGACGCTCTCTTCCACGTCGACCTCGGCATCGAGGGCCGCTCCCTCATTTAGTCCCTACGCAGCTACCTTACGCTGCAATCGCCCGAACCTGCTCCAGAGCAGGCTTCAAAAATTCCCCGCGATCCACAGCGCCCATCATGACCTTCGCCACGCCGCCCGCTGTGACGAACTTCACATCGGTCACACCAACAAACCCGAGCACCGACCGCAAATAAGGCTCGACAAAGTTCATCGCACCTGCCGGAGTTCCGGGCTCATACACACCGCCGCTGGCCACCAGCACTGTCGCCCTCTTACCCTGCAACAATCCCTGCGGACCGCCTTCGCCATAAGCAAAGGTCTTGCCGCTCCTGCACACTTGGTCGATCCAAAGCTTCAGCGCCGCAGGAATCGAAAAGTTATGCATCGACACGCCGAACACATACTCATCCGCCGCCTGCAACTCGCCAATCAACTCCTCCGACAGCGCAAGCGTCTCATTCTGCTCCACCGTCCGCCCAGCCTCTGATGTATACGCTGCTCCAATCCAAGCTGCATCCAGAGGCTTCGGAGCAAACTTAGCCAGATCACGCCCGATCACCTTCCCATCCGGGTGCGCAGCCTTCCACGTCTTCACGAACTCACGCGTTAGCTCGCGGCTGACAGAACTTTCTAACGGACTTGAGTCCACATGCAGTAGAGTAGGCATAATCAAATCTCCTTTTGGCGACGACCGAAGCATAAACAACACTTGTCGCACTTATAAGACAACATCTGTCGGTTTAAAGATTCTTTTTTCTCCAAAGACCCTCTAATAAGAGAGAAGCCCATGCCGATTTCAGACTGCGAAGTACGAGATCCACGAATCCGTCGCACACGCCAACTCCTTCAGGGAGCCCTCCGCGACCTAATGCAAACAAAGAACTTGGACGAGATCTCCGTACAGGACATCACTGACGCCGCCACCGTCAATCGCGCCACCTTCTACGACCACTACAACGACAAGTTCGCCCTCCACGAGGCTATGGTCGCCGGCGGCTTCCACAAGCTCCTCCACGAGCGCAACGTCCTTTTCGACGGCACCTGTCCCTCAGCCGCCAGCGCAATCATCCTCGCGGCCTGCGACTACCTCACCCAGATCCATACTGGCGACTGCACCCGCCACAACGCCTTCGAGCCTCTCATGGAATCCGCCATGGTCGCCGCCATCCGCCGCGTCCTCATCGAGGGCGTCCGCGATCATCACGCAAGCCCAGCCCTCTCACCCGAGATGATCGCCACCACCGCTGCATGGGCCATCTATGGAGCCGTCAAGCAGTGGTTCTACACTCCAGACCACCCGCCAGCCGAGGAAGCCGTCCACGCCATTCTGCGACTCATCGCCCCTATCCTCCAGGCCGCAGGCCCGCTGGAGCCACACATCGAAGCCGCCACAGCTCATGCCTTATAACTTGTCGACATATTTTTCATCTCTCCCGAAGCAATTCGAGATAGAGTGAAGGCGTTCGCGCTGTGGAACCCTAAGCTGTTCTAAATCTGCATATTCTTTTGCGGGGAGAGCTAGCGTATGCGCTGGAAGTTGATTCCGTTCCTCGTTACACTGACAATCTTCGGCGTGCAGGCAGCCACGCCTAACGCATCGGCACAAACCGACCAGACCCAAAACACCCCACCCACAGTCGTGACGCGCGACGGAGGCACCGACGAGGTGCTGCAAAGTCTCAACATCCCGCCCATCGCCAAGGCTCCCTTCTCCTTCATGCTTGAAACCGAGTGGATCAGACCTCTGGCCGAGGGCGGCACGTGGACGCTGGCTAACCGGCGGCGGATCGCCCGCGACAGCAGTGGACGCGTCTATCAGGAACGATGGCTGCTCGCACCAAAAGGCAGCAAAATCAAATCGCGAATGTCCTACATTCAGATCGCAGACCCGGTAAATCACACCGCGATGACCTGCAGCGCCAGAAACCACAAGTGCATCCTCGAGCCCTACCGTGAAACCACAGAGATGCTCTACAAACCCTCCCCCGAAAGATCCGGACAACTCCCCAACAACGATGGCACCTACACCCACGAACGCCTGGGAGAAGATATGGTTGCCGGCGCACCGACAATCGGCATGCGTGACACCACAACGCTCAACATCGGTGTCGTCGGCAACGACCGCCCACTCTCCATCGTGCGAGAGTTCTGGTACTCGGAGAAGCTGGGCTTCAACCTGCTCTCCAGCCTCAGCGACGGCAGATACGGCACCCAGCGCTTCAAGGTAACTGAACTGACCCAGGGCGAACCCGAACCCAGCCTCTTTGAGATGCCCAGCGGCTACACTATGGCCGAATCAAAGCCAGTCGCCTCAGGAGTAGCGTCCCAATAATTGCTTGGTCGATTGCGGACGACGCACAGATGGGAACCCTGACATGAGCCATGCATCGACGGCCGCACCCACAGGACGGATCGAGCTGAAGCTGCAAAAGGCATCGCAGTTATTCCATACATTGGACCCTTCACCGTTCCGTGAAAGCGACCTCGCACGAGAGGCTGAAGAGTACATCGTCAACTGGGCGTTGGAGCTGCCAAAGACCGTTCCCATAGAAATTGTCATCCATCTCCCCTGGGACGAGTTTTCGCAATCATCCGCATCTGACATCGCCGGCGCAATCAAGGGTTATTTCGCCCATAAGGCCGATGCCATGTCCAGCGAGATGCGTGAACTGTTCAAGACAGGCCGCCTCGCCGCGCTTGTCGCACTCATCGTTCTCTCGTTCTGTCTCGTATCGGCGTGGCTCATCGGAAGCACCCTAAAAGAAGGCCCTCTCTCCCAAATCCTGCAGGAGAGTTTCGTCATCTTCGGCTGGGTCGCGATCTGGCATCCATCAAACATCTTCCTCTACAGCTGGCCCCCACTCGCACGCCGCCGAAAACTCCTACGACGCCTCGCCCAAGCAACCGTAACAGTCGACGGCGACGCCCCCAACCCTGCTTAGTCTTCGTTTGCTTTATTGTTTGTCCTTTTGTTCGTCATCCTTCGCCGAAGGCGGAGGATCAGGCCGTACTTGACATAGAAGACCAGGAAAACACCCGGGCACCACCGGGTGTCCTTTTTGGAATACGTACCCAAGCGAAGTCCAAACTTATGATCTTATAAATGAATACTTTAGGACTTCAAGTCCAGGCAGGGGATACCAGATCAAATCCCCAAACCGCCAAAGATGCATAACGTAACAACCGCTGTGTAAAATGGCCCCCTAGACACAAACTTAGGAGATTCAACGCATGTCGAAGCTGACCCCAGGTAAACTCGCCGGACTCAAGGCTGTATCCGACCATCAAGGCGTCATCG
Organism: Edaphobacter aggregans; assembly: GCF_003945235.1. NCBI lineage: Bacteria > Pseudomonadati > Acidobacteriota > Terriglobia > Terriglobales > Acidobacteriaceae > Edaphobacter > Edaphobacter aggregans. Next base: position 4,563,560 of record NZ_RSDW01000001.1, on the reverse strand, counting down.
CCGCCGCAGCCATGGACCAGCGTGGCTCCCTACAGAAGTCCCTCGCCAAGGAGCGTGGAGCAGCCGCCGACGCCCATGATCTTGAGGAGTTCAAGAGCCTCGTCACCGAGGTCCTCACCCGCCACGCCTCCGCCATCCTCCTCGACCCCGAGTACGGCCTCCCCGCCTCCAAGCACCGTAACGGCAAGGGCCTCCTCCTCGCCTATGAGAAAACCGGCTACGACGCCACCACCCCCGGCCGCCTCCCCGACCTCCTCGACGTATGGAGCGTCCGCCGCCTCAAGGAAGCCGGAGCCGACTGCATCAAGATCCTCCTCTACTACACCCCCTTCGAAAAAACGAGCGTCAATGACCTCAAGCATGCCTGGATCGAGCGCATCGGCGACGAGTGCCTCACCCACGACATCCCTTTCTTCCTCGAGTTCGTCGGCTACGACGCCGATGGCGGTGACGAAAAGTCCGTAGCCTATGCCAAAAAGAAGCCCGAGATCGTCTCAGGCTCCATGGCCGAGTTCGGCAAGGCCCGCTACAACGTCGACGTCCTCAAGGTCGAAGTCCCCGTCGAAATGACCCACGTCGAAGGCACCCGCTCCTTCAAGGGCGAGAAAGCCTACACCCGCGCCCAGGCCCTCCAACACTTCCGCGACGCCGAGGCCATGACCCACAAGCCCTTCATCTACCTCTCCGCCGGCGTGTCCAACCCCGTCTTCATCGAGACCCTCGAACTGGCCGGTGAATCCGGAACCAAGTTCAACGGAGTCCTCTGCGGCCGCGCGACCTGGAAGGACGGCATCCCCATCTACGCCCAGAAGGGCGCCGCAGCCTTCAAGCAATGGCTCGAAACCACCGGCGTCGAAAACATCAATAACGTCAACAACGCCCTCAAAGCCGCCAGCCCCTGGTACCTCAAGTTCGGAGCCAACAGCCTCGCCGAACTCGGCTAACTTAGCACCGTCAAACTGATAAAGCCTCAACTATCAGCAGAAGATAAAGCGGAGCCTGCATTCAGGTTCCGTTTTTCTTTGCAAAGAAGCTTACGAAAGGAGAGCGAGAGATGTCGATTGATACACCACGTGGAGCATCCCGTTCCACCTTCAGCCTGTCTTCATCTACTAGAACTATCCTCCACTCAAATGACTCTCGGCCGCGCTCAACCATCGCTTCTCCTGTCTCTCCTGCTTTCGCCCCTCGCTCTGTGCCAAACGCCCGCTGCAACGCTCCCCACCAAAACGCCTCTACCCGTCCAGACCACTGACCATCTGCCCATGCGCGCCGGGCAACCCATCCGCGCCGAACTTATCTACCCGGTCTACGCTGACAACACCCTGATCCTCCCCGCGAAGACCATCGTCACCGGCACCGTTACCGAGTTGCGCTCCAACCACTCCCGCCGCGTCAATGCCCGCGTCAACGGCGACTTCACCCCGTACCACATCCCCATCGTCCACTTCACCCAGATCATCCTCGCCGACGGCACCGCGCTCCCCATCGCCACCGGTCCCGCCACCGATGGCGCCCCCATCCTGCGCCTCACCGCCCCCCCACCCCACAAAGGCGGCTTCATTCATAAAGAGTGGGACCAGGGCATGGAGATCCTCCACGAGCAGACCGCCGTCTTCACCGCTCCCGGCAAAACCGACCGCCTCGTGCAGTTCGTCTATCACCAGCTCCCCTATCACCCCGAGCGCATCGAAAACGGCACCACCTGGACCGTCGAAACCACCGAACCCCTCTCCATCCCACCCCAACCGGCACCAGCCCCCGCCGCCCCCGCCACATCGAAACCAACAGATCCCCCACCGCAAGTAACCACGATCGCAGCCGAAAAGGGAGGCCGCCCCACATGGATCATCCAGGCCTACCTGAGTGACCAGCTGACCTCAGCCACCGCCAAATCGGGTCAGATCGTCCACGCCATCGTCGCCGAGCCCGTCTATAACGCCGACCACACCATCGCCGTACCCGAGGGTGCAACCATCATCGGCGCAATCACGCAGGCAAAGCATGCCCGCTCCTTCGCTCGCGCCGGAGTTCTTCGCTTCGACTTCAAACAGATCGTCCTCCCCGGCGGCCAATCTGAAAACGTCCAGGCAGCCCTTACTGGCGTAGACTCCGCCTCCTCTGGCCAACTGGCCATGGACTCCGAAGGCAACGTCAAACCCAAGCCTCAGGATAAGATCGTCGTCCCACTCATCCTCGCATTCCTCGCCACCCGCCCTCTAGATCAGGATCGCGACGACACCACGGATAGTCTGGCAGGTAAAAATTTCGTCGGCGCCAACGGCTTCGGCTTCGCCGGCAATATCATTGGCCTGGCCGGAGGCTCCGCGAAGATCGCAACCGGCATTGGAGCGTACGGCACCGCAGTCTCCATCTACCGCCGCTGTATAGCCCGAGGCAAGGAGGTCACCTTCGCCAAAGACACCCGACTGGTCCTCCAAACCACCCCACGCAGCTCCGCCATCCTAAAGCCCGAACCCCACTAGCCTACTCCCGTACCTCAATCAAGATCGGAGCCGGTTCGCTCGAAGCCCACGATAGCAACTCTCCAAAACAAAGATGCCGCGGACAATATCCGCGGCATCTTTCATTTCCTGAGTTCCCCATATCATGGGAACTTTCGAAGCAGTTCTGTCAGACTCGGAGCTTTCTGCGAACAGCGCCAGCCGCAGCCAACAGACCCGTGCTCAGAAGAGCAATGCTGCCCGGCTCAGGGGTAGGACTGGTGCTCTTAAGACTGCCGTCGGTAACTACCGTGAGATCCAGGGGACCCGTGAGCGTTACTGTTTTGCCGTCGCTGAGATCAGCGCCCGAAAAATTGAAGTTGAGAATAGAAGCCAGCAACTGGGAACCATCCGTGAAATTGATGGTCGTGGGAGTCCAATCGATCTCGCCAGTCGCAGCACTCACATGACCCGTGATTGTACCGCTGCCGTTGACCGTCCCCGTGGTACCGTTCGGACTGGTAAACGTTAGCAAAATCGAAAGAACATCGTCCGGCGGCATCGGATTGATGTTTCCGTTCCCGCCTTGCGAACTGCTTGCAGTAATCGCCAAGTTATCGCTGTAGACGAAATTAGTGCCGCCGGTAAAGTTGAAAGTCGGATTCTGGAACGATCCAGTAAACGTGATGTCGTTAGTAGTGGTGGAATCGGTAAAAACTGCCGATCCTGCAAAGGTATCTGCATGTGCAGCGATAGGAAGTGCCAAAGCAGAAACAAGGACAAGAGAGCGAATTGAAAGGCCCATTAAGCGAAAAAACCTCCAGAGAACCTCTTAAGACTATGGGAGGTCCATCCGCACGGTCAACGTGAAAGAAATTGGTACAAAGTGGGTAAATTTATTCCCTTCAATACTTGCAGCACTTTACAGGCAGAAGAGCAGACAATTTCCCCACTCACTCCCACTCAATCGTCCCTGGTGGCTTCGAGGTAATGTCATACACAACTCGATTGATCCCCCGAACCTCGCTCACAATCCGGCTCGAGATCGTCCTAAGTACTTCATAAGGCAGCGGAGCCCAATCCGCCGTCATCCCATCCTCGCTCTCCACCGCCCGTATCGCGCAGGTATATGCATACGTCCGCTGGTCGCCCATCACGCCGACACTCTTCACCGGCAGCAGCACAGCAAAGCTTTGCCAAACCTTTCGATATAACCCAGCCGCCTTAATCTCCGAAACAACAATCTCATCAGCTTCCTGCAACAAAGCCACCCGATCCGCCGTCACCTCTCCAAGAATCCGCACCGCCAGCCCAGGCCCAGGAAACGGCTGCCGCTCCAGAATTTCCTCCGGCATCCCCAAATCCCGACCGATCCGCCGGACCTCATCCTTGAACAAGTCCCGCAGCGGCTCGATCAGCTTCAGCTTCATGTTCTCCGGCAATCCACCCACATTGTGGTGGCTCTTGATCGTATGCGAAGGCCCATGCACGCTCGACGACTCAATCACATCCGGATACAGCGTTCCCTGCACAAGCCAAGCCACCTCTTCCCCAGCCGACTTCTCCGCCTCAAAAATCTTCGCCGCCTCATCATCAAACACCGCGATGAACTCGTTCCCAATCACCTTCCGCTTCTGCTCCGGATCGGTCACACCAGCCAGCTTCGTCAGAAACCGATCGCTCGCATCCACCGCAACGACATTCAGCCCCAGCCCTTCGCGCATCGTCCGCTGCACCTTCGCAAACTCATCCTTGCGCAGCACACCGTTATTCACGAAGATGCACGTCAGCCGATTCCCAATCGCCTTAGCCACCAGCACCGCCGCGACCGACGAGTCCACACCACCGCTCAACCCGCAGATAGCATGCCCATCGCCAACCTGCGCCCGCACCCGCTCCACCGTCGCCTGGATAAAGTGCTCCGGCGTCCAATCCTGCTTAGCCACACAAATCTCCAGGCAGAAGTTCTTCAACAACTCCATCCCCTGCCGAGTATGCGCCACCTCGGGATGGAACTGCACCGCCCAAATCCGCCGAGCCTCATTCGCAATCCCGGCCACCGCATTCGAAGTCTTCGCCGTCAGCACAAACCCCTCGGGCAGAGCCTTCGCCTCATCGCCATGCGACATCCACACATCCATCGTCTCCGGCAACCCGCGAAATAGCGGAGTCTCGCTCACCACGCTTACCTGGGCATGCCCATACTCCCGCGCGGGAGCCGACTCCACCTTCCCGCCCAAATGATGCACAACAAACTGCAACCCATAGCAGATACCCAGCACCGGCACACCCATCGCCAGCACCGCCGGATCCGTCGCCGGAGCATCCGCGTCATACACCGAACAAGGCCCACCCGAAAGGATCACACCCTTCGGCTGCAGCGCACGCACCTGCTCAAGCGGCACCGTACAAGGCAGCACAACAGAAAAAACATTGAACTCACGAATACGCCGAGCAATCAGCTGCGTATACTGCGACCCAAAATCCAAAATGACAATCGTTGAGGTATCCACATATCCAGTGTAAACGGCGGCGTCGACACAACCCGTCTCAGTCTAGTTCGGATCCTTCTGTCGCGTATTTTGCACGCCCGTCACAATGCCAATCCCTAAGAGAATAATCCCGCCAGCCACAATGTAGGCTTGTGGGATATGCATCAGATGAGCCAGATAAGCTAAACCGACGATCAGGATCAAATAGCCGATCGCATAAATCCCAAATGACATCGTCTTTCTCCTAAAAAAGAAATCAAAACTCCTGTCTCTTGGATGCGAAATTCAGCCTTACCCACGCAACAAATCTTCGTCTCGCTCGTAAGCTCGCCAAAGCTCCAGATACCCCACCAACCGAGCCACATGGAAGAAATCCGAAGCCACCAGATAAAGCACCGTAACTCCCACCCACCACCACACCAAAAACTCCTGTGTCGTCATGCTCTCAAAGGGCAGCGGAGTCGCCGAAAACACGATCGCCAGCACAATCAGCGCGATCTTCACAATCCCCATCACCAGATTGATCTCGACCAGCTTGCCCTTGAGCGGCCCCAACCGAAAAGCCGCACCCAGGCTCTCTTCCACACCCAGTCCGCGCAACATAGCCAGCAGCGGAGCCACACTCAACACCCAGCTCACCACAGCCCACAGCGTAAACAATCCCAGCGTAGCCACGATCCCCAGCGCAAAGTAGCCCACCAGATTCGCCTCGCCACCTGCAGCAATCGGCCCCAGCACCGTAACGTTCGCCGCCCACTGTACGCACAGAAACCACACCACAAAACTCCCACCCAGAGCCACCACACGAATCGCCTGCAACACCATCAGCGTCCCCGGCCGCGCCAACAACCGGCTATCAGCACGCCGTAACACCACCGTCCGCCCAACCGAAGACACCACTATCCATACAACCAGCAGCAGCGGAACCAGCCACACCGCCACCCGCGTCACCGAAGGCAACAACACCGCCATCGTCTGGGCCAGTGTCTGCGCTGAAGCCATCGGATTCATCACCGTCATCCGCTGCAACGCCGCAAAATCTACCGGCGTCTCCGCCAGAATCCGCATCGCCTCATACCACACCAACAACAGCGCAGGAATCCCAAACGCCCATCGCCAAGCCACCTCCAACGCGGTCAGCGAAGGCCGCCGCCAGCACGTAGCCAACACATGCACAAACGACTGCGTCCCTCGCACCACCCCCGCGGCAGCAACCACATCATCCTGAGGCAACGGCTTCACTACTTCACCACGAGATTTACAAGCTTGCCCGGAACCACAATCACCTTCACCACGCTCTTGCCCTCAATCCGGGCCTTCACCTTCTCATCTTCCAGCGCAGCGGCCTTCACCGTGGCCTCGTCACTACCAGCCGGCACCTTCACCACATTCACCAGCTTGCCGTTCACCTGCACTGGAATCTCAATCTCGTCCTCACGCGCAAGATCTTCATTCGCAACCGGCCACGCTGTCCGGAACACGACACCATCGCCGCCAATCTGCTCCCACATCTCCGCCGCAAAGAACGGAGCAAACGGAGCCAGCAGCAATACGAGATTGCGAAACACTTCAGCCACAGCAGCCGCCGAAACTTCACCTGCATCCATCGCAGGCTCCACCTCCACAAGCTCCTTAATCAGCGTCATAATCGCAGCAATGGACGTATTGAAGTGCCACCGACCACTAAAGTCCTGCGTCATCTTCGCAATCGTCTGATGCAGCTTCCGCAGCACCTTCTGCTCAACCTCCGAGCCGCTGCCTTCACGCTTACCCGCCGTACGCGCAACATCCGCATACTTCGTCACCAACCGATGCACCCTCCCCAAAAATCGGCTGATACCCGCGACACCCTCTTCCTGCCACTCAAGATCTCGATCAGGAGGAGCCGCAAACAACGCATACATCCGCGTAGCATCCGCACCATAACGCGCAATCATATCGTCAGGCGAAACCACATTGCCCTTCGACTTCGACATCTTCGCGCCATCCTTGATCACCATACCCTGCGTAAACAACCGCTCCGCAGGCTCATCGTTCTTGACCAATCCCAGATCGCGCATCACCTTCGTCCAGAACCGCGAGTAGATCAAATGCAGAATCGCATGCTCGACTCCACCGATGTACTGGTCAATCGGAAACCAGTAATTCGCCTTCTCACTCGCAAACGGAGCCGCATCATTCTTTGCATCCGTATACCGGTAGAAGTACCAACTCGAATCGACGAACGTATCCATCGTGTCCGTCTCCCGCCGCGCTGGCCCGCCACAAACCGGACAAGTCGTATTCACAAACTCTGCCACTCGACCCAACGGAGACCCACCCTGCTGCGTAATCTCCACTTGTGGCGGCAACACCACCGGCAAAGCACTCTCCGGCAAAGCGACCACGCCACCCGGCTCCAACCCCGCATGCCCATTCTCGCAATACACCATAGGGATCGGCGTACCCCAATACCGCTGCCGACTCACGCCCCAGTCCTTCAAACGATATGTAACCGTAGCAGTACCAAATCCCTTGGACTGCGCGAATGCAGCCATCTTCTGCTGCGCCTCAACACACCCCAACCCAGTCCATTCACCCGAACCAATCAACACAGCATCGTCTTCCGCCGTATAGGGCAGCGCTGGCTCCTCACCACCAGCCTTAGGCGCAATCACCCGCCGAATCTCCAACCCATACTTCTGCGCAAACTCAAAGTCCCGCTCATCATGCGCAGGCACACTCATGATGGCGCCCGTCCCATAATCCGCAAGAATGTAGTTCCCCACCCAAATCGGCACACGTTGGCCATTGAACGGATTCACCGCGAACCGTCCCGTATCCACGCCATGCTTCTCGATGGCCCCCACATCGCCAGCCTCACGAGCCCTCTGTTGCTCCGCCAGCAACCCATCAATCTTCGCCGCCAGCCCAGCATCCTCCGCGGCAAAAGCCTTAGCCACAGCATGCTCCGGAGCCAACTGCACCGAAGTCGCCCCAAAGATCGTATCCACCCGCGTCGTAAATACCGTAATCTTCGCGCAGCCCGGAGCCTTCACCTCGCCGTCCACAGCGAAGTCCACCAGAGCACCCTCACTTCGGCCAATCCAGTTCCGCTGCATCGTCCGGACCTTCTCCGGCCACCCATCCAGCTTGTCGAGCCCCTCCAGCAATTCATCCGAATACTTCGTAATCCGCAAAAACCACTGCGTCAGATCCCGCTGTTCGACAATCGTGTCCTCATGCCGCCAACACCGCCCTGCAACCACCTGCTCATTCGCCAGCACCGTCTGGCAATCCGGACACCAGTTCACCTTGCTCTTCTTCCGGTAAGCCAACCCAGCCTCAAACATCTTTACAAAGAACCACTGGTTCCACCGGTAATAATCCGGCAGACAAGTCGTCACCTCGGTCGACCAGTCATAGCTCAACCCCATCCGCCGCATCTGCTTCCGCATCGCCGAAATATTCGCCAGCGTCCACTCCCGCGGCGGCGTATTGTTCTTCAGCGCCGCGTTCTCAGCGGGCAATCCAAACGCATCCCACCCCATCGGATGCAGCACGTTATACCCGCGCATCCACATATGCCGAGCCAGTGCATCGCCAATCGCATAGTTCCGCACATGCCCCATGTGCAGCTGCCCGCTCGGATACGGCAGCATCTCCAGGCAGTAGTACTTCGGCTTGCCCGAATCATGCCCTTCAGCCGCATACAACAACGCATCCGCATCCCATCGCGCCTGCCACTTCGGCTCAATCTCCGCCGGGTTGTAGCGCTGCTGCTGGTTCGGTTCCACGGTCGCGCTATCGCTCATCTTTGCGGTTTTCCCGCCGTTTTCACTGGAAATGATCTTCGACATACTCTTTAGATTGTACCCGTCCACGCTCCAGCCCCGAAAACCGCGCACCACCTCACTTGCATTCGCGCCCTTCAAGCCTCTATACATGATTCGCACCAGAAAGCACACATCCAGCACCCAGAATCGAGCGTGAGACGTGGACAAACGACAATTCCTCAAAGGCACCGGCACAGTCCTTACCGGCTCACTTCTCGCCCGCTTCGTCTCTGCCGAGCAGCAATCCTCCACTCCCCGCACCAACTGGGCCGGAAACTACACCTTTCACACCAACAATCTTCACCAGCCCAGCACCGTCGAAGAAGTCCAGCAAATCGTCAAAACCAGCCCCAAACTCCGAGCCCTCGGAGCCCGCCACTCCTTCAACGGCATCGCCGACAGCACCGAAAGCCAGATCTCCCTCAAGCAGCTAACCCAGATGGACCTCGACCCGAAATCCCGCACCGTCACCGTCGGAGCCGGGGTCACCTACGGCCAACTCGCTCCCTACATCGACTCCCGCGGCTATGCCCTCCACAACCTCGCCTCTCTACCGCACATCTCCGTCGTCGGAGCCTGCGCCACCGCCACCCACGGCTCCGGCAGCAACAATGGCAACCTCTCCACCGCCGTCTCCGCCATGCAGATCGTCACCCACGACGGCTCCATTCACACCATCACCCGCGCCCAAAACCCCGACATCTTCCCCGGAGCCGTAGTCCACCTCGGCGCCCTCGGCGTCCTCACGGCCATCACCCTCGACGTCCAGCCCACCTACCAGGTCGCGCAGTTCGTCTACGAAAATCTCTCCTTCGACCATCTCGAGCACCACCTCGACGAGATCTTCCTCAGCGGCTACAGCGTCAGCCTCTTCACCGACTGGCAAAACCACCGCGCTACCCAGGTCTGGATAAAAAAACGCCTCGACTCTCCCGCAACTGCCTCTCCCCTGCCCGCCAGCCCAACCTTCTTCGGAGCCAAACTTGCCACCCAAAAACTCCACCCCCTCGCCGGTCACTCCGCCGAAAACTGCACTGAGCAGCAAGGCATCCCCGGCCCCTGGTACGAGCGTCTCCCTCACTTCCGCATGAACTTCACGCCCTCAAGCGGAGCCGAACTCCAAACCGAATACTTCGTCCCCCGCGACCGCGCCTACCCCGCCATCCTCGCCGTCGAGCAGCTCCGAGATCGCATCACGCCCCACCTCTTCATCACCGAACTCCGCACCATCTCCGCCGACAACCTCTGGCTAAGCACCGCCTACCAGCGCCCCTCCCTGGCCATCCACTTCACGTGGAAGCCCGAGTGGCCTGAAGTCCAAAAAGTCCTTCCGCTGATCGAGGAAAAACTAGCCCCCTTCAACGCCCGCCCCCACTGGGCCAAACTCAACACCATCCCACCCTCAACCATCCAGCATCTCTACCCCAAGATGCCCGACTACCAAGCCCTGCTCAAGAGCCACGACCCTCAAGGCAAGTTCCGCAACCAGTTCATCGACACAGAAATCTTCGGCGCCTGAGCTACCTATACCCCCTTCCCCATGTGTAGTCATACTTCACGGCAAAGCCCCCGAGGGACGGCCCGTTTCTGTGGACCACTGCTTTGGCGAATTCGAAGGTAAATGAGTTTCGTGAGTTTGGGGAGACAACTAGCTCACTGCCTACGATGAAATTTCGTTGCGAATTATCTTGATTGACGCCGCTAACAGTGGTGTCTCCGCGAAAGGAGTAGCGGGTGTCGAGGGAGGCCCATATCGCATTGTTGAAGGCGTAGCTGATATGCCCCTCAAGACCGAGCAACGCTCGCTGGCGCAGGACTTCTACACCGCGGTAGCGGTCGTTGTCCGTGTAGAGATACGTGTTGGCGTAACCATCGAGTACCCAACGCTGGTCGGGGCCGAAGGGCTTGGAGATGGCTAGTTCTGGCCTGAACGACCATCGATCGGAGCCAAGGTTGAGTATCTTGTTGGGATCGTATTGGCCGGTGGGCGCCGTGGTGGAGAGGCTCAGGCCGATAGAAGTAGTCGTCTCAGCGTTTGCGAATTCTTCCGGGCTGAGCGCCGGGCCTCCCTTGAGCAATATGCCTGCGCTGTAGCCGGAGTCGCCCGTACCGGTGGTTGATCCACTAATGTCGGTGCTCGTGACGGAGCCGTTGAGGTTGGCGATGGGAACGCTGGCTTCAGCCCAGGCCGTGCGATGAAGAAAGGAGAAATAGCGCGTATAGTCGATGAGTCCTTGATTGAGATTGAATTTTGCTCCTGAGACGATGAACGAAGTATCGATGGAGGTATTGGAGCGAACATAGGCGTAGGCCAGCTCGAGCTGATTGATCCCCACGGGAGTGTTCTGGTAGTTTCGCGGGTCGGTGAATTGGGCGCAGGCGTGAGTATGAGCAGCTAAAGCAGCGCCGAGGATGAGCAGTCGCTTATCCATGATGGCTGTTGGCGAAACTCGGGTTTAGCAGAAAGCAGTGGAAGTGCCGCATCGTAGTGTCCTCTCGCAGTCAGGAGTATTTGATATGCGTCTTCGGAACCGTTCCCTCCATACAATCGTCGGTTGCGCGCTGGTCTTATCCGCCGCTGGTGGAGCGCAGGAACACCAGAATACGGAACACACATGGGATTACAGCACGACGCGAGGCCCTGGTCATTGGGGTGATCTTAAACCGGAGTTTGCTCCGTGCAAGAATGGGCATCGCCAATCGCCTATCGATATCCGCGGTCCGGTAAAGGCTGACCTTCCGCCGATTCAGTTTGATTACAAACCTTCGCCGTTGAATATCGTCGATAACGGCCACACAATTCTGATTACTTACAGCCCCGGAAGTTTTATCACAGTGGGTGGCAAGCGATACGAGCTGAAGCAATTCCATTTTCACAGGCCGAGCGAGGAGAAGATCAACGGAAAGCGCTATGACATGGCCGTGCATTTGGTCCACGCGGATGAGAAAGGCAATGCAGCCGTAGTCGCGATTCTGTTGGAGAAGGGGGAAGGCAATGACCTGATCGGCAGATTATGGAAAGACATGCCGAAGGAAAAAGAAAAAGTCGAATCCGAGAAGGATGTCCAGATCGATGCGGATGGGCTGCTTCCCCCCGATCACAGCTACTACACCTTTTTGGGCTCCCTTACTACTCCTCCTTGCAGTGAAGATGTGACGTGGTTCGTGCTGAAACATCCCGTGTCCGTTTCGGCTTCGGAAATCGAGCAGTTCTCGAAGCTGTACAGGAACGACGCGCGTCCAACGCAGCCGCTCTATGGCCGTGTCGTATTGGAAAGCAAGTAGGAGCGTGACGATTGTTGGCCATCGGTCACTCTGAGACCGAGAAATCGCTGACAAATCGCGAGAGCTAAGGGTGTACTCTCAACGTGACGTAGCGCGACCGAACGGCAAATGATTTCTATTCTCTACGAGATAAAGCCGGGTAGTTGATATGCGTTCCTGTTCAAAGGCACTCTGGGCGAGCTCCACCCTCATCGCCCTTCTACTGACTTCCTGCGGCGGAGGCTCCAAACCTGCACCCGAAGCAGACTTTTCCTTATCAGCCACGCCAACAACCGTCACCCTTCTTCCAGGCGGAACCGGACAACAAATCAGCATCAATGCCGCTCCAGTAAACGGTTTCGCGAGCATGGTATCCGTTGCGATTACAGGACTCCCCAGCGGCGTCACAGCGCAACCATCCATGCTCACCCTCTCTCCCGGAACCGTGCAAACCATAGCTCTGACGGCGTCCGCCACCGCTCCAACTGGCAGCGTAATGCTTACCCTCACCGCAACCTCAGGAATGCTCTCGCATACTGCCGCAGTGACCGCAACCATCTCTCCGGCGCCCGACTTCACTCTGACGCTGTCACCAACATCGCTATCCATCACAGCTGGCGCAACAGGATCTCCAGTCAGCATCATCGCGAATCCACAAAATTCCTTTACCAGCACCGTCGCCATCGCCATAGCCGGCCTGCCCACCGGAGTCACCGCAACCCCGTCAACCCTCACTCTCTCTCCCGGTACCGCGCAGAGCACGACATTAGCCGCAGCACCTACTGCAGTCGCAACCACCTCAACAGTCACATTCACCGGAACCTCCGGCCACCTCACTCACTCCACCCCGCTCGCCTTGACCGTACAAGCCGCGCCTACACCCAGTGCGCCAGACGTGACCACCTATCACTACAACATCGCGCGCGACGGACTCAACGCACAAGAAACCATCCTTACGCAGAGCAACGTAAACTCCACTCAATTCGGTAAGATCGGCTTCGACGCCGTCGACGGCAAAGTCGACGCCGAACCCCTTTACCTCGCCAATGTGACCATAAATGGCCGGCCTCGCAATGTCCTCTACGTTGCAACCGAACATAGCAGCGTCTACGCTTTCGATGCCGACACCACTGCTCAACTCTGGAAGACCTCAGTCCTCGGGAGCGCCGAGACAACGAGCGACGATCACGGGTGTTCACAAATCACGCCCGAGATCGGAGTCACCGCAACGCCCGTAATCGACCGCAAACAAGGACAAAACGGTACGCTCTTCACCGTCGGCATGAGCAAGGACGCAACCGGCGCATATCACCAGCGCCTGCATGCACTCGACATCACCACTGGAGCGGAGATCACCGGCAGCCCAACCGAAATCACCGCAACCTACCCCGGCACAGGCGATAACACCCAAAACGGCAACGTAGTCTTCGATCCTGCCCAATACGCCGAGCGAGCAGCGCTCCTCCTCCTCAACGGCAATATCTACATGGGCTGGACCTCGCATTGCGATCTAGGCCTCTACACCAGCTGGGTCATGGCCTACAGCGAGTCAACCCTGCAGCCAACGCAGTTATTAAATCTCACACCAAACGGCCACGAGGGCTCCATCTGGATGAGCGGCGGTGGTATAGCAGCCGACAGCCAGGGCAACATCTATCTCCTCGATGCCAACGGCACCTTCGACACAACCCTCGATGCCAACGGTTTCCCCACCAAAGGCGACTACGGCAATGCCATGGTAAAGCTCTCGACAACTGGCAAACTCGCAGTAGTCGATTACTTCGACATGTACAACACCGAATCAGAATCCAACGAAGATCTCGATCTCGGCTCCGGCGGCCCCCTACTCCTGCCAGACCAGGCCGACGCAAATGGGATCGTGCATCATCTCATAGTGGGCGCAGGCAAAGACAAGAACATCTATCTCGCCGACCGAGACAACCTCGGCAAATTCAATCCCGCCACCGACCCCATGGACAGCAACATCTACCAGCAGCTCACCGGTGCGATGGCCGGCCTCGTCTATTCCACACCTGCCTACTTCAATGGCGTGCTCTACTACGCAGCCGACGGCGACAACCTAAAGGCTTTCCCTCTGATCAATGCACAAATGGCACTCAGTCCATCCAGTCAGACCACAATCAAATTCCCGCATCCCGGGCCCACGCCATCGATCTCCGCCAACGGCACCCAGAACGGCATCGTTTGGGCCCTCGAATCCAGCCTCACAAGCCCTGGCGTCCTACACGCTTATGACCCAGCTAATCTCGCGCACGAGTTCTACAACAGCAATCAAGCCGCCAACGCACGCGACGCCTTCGGCAACGGAAACAAATTCATCACCCCAATGATCGTCAACGGCAAAGTCTACGTCGGAACCCAGAACGGCGTAGCCATCTTCGGCCTATTGCCAGCTACCCCACAGCCAGCGTTCGCAACACCCCAACATTTTGCCCCCCATCCACCAGCGACTCAGCAATAAAAGCCGAATGTGCAAAACACCTTACTCCTCAGAAAGCTTCCCCTTCGGAGTCAGGCAAAGTTGTAAAGCGGAGGAACTCTTCGTCACGTAATGCAGCCCTTATCGCAGGCAGCAGATCGCGTCGAGCGTCCGCTTTCGCAAGGTAGCCCGCCGCGCCAATCCGCAAAGCCTCTCGCATTACATCCTGGGAATAATGCGCGCTCAGAAACAATATCTTCGAAGTCGGCGAGGCTTCGCGGATCAGCCGCGCTGCTTCAACTCCGTTGAGTTTCGGAAGTCCAATATCGAGCAACACTAAGTCAGGCTGTAATTCCTCGCACATCCGGACTGCCTCTAAACCATCCGACGCTTCATGAATCACTTCCACCTCACGATCCTGCTCAAGAATCGAAATGATGGAACGCCGCCACGCCTCAAAATCATCTACTACAAGAATTCGAACGAATGCCAACTGTTGTGCTCCGGCCCAATTTCGCGGTCACACCCACAATCGCCGGTGTAAACTCACGGTTCTTAGCGTGTCACCTCCCTTTCCTTAAAGTCGTTGCTCCAGCGCAATCAAAGCGCACGCAAGCTCAGGCCTCTAATCGAATCAGATCTTCCGGACGATGCAGCACCACCTTGCCTCGGCTCTTCCTCAAGAGTCCTCTGCGCTGCCACTCTCCCATCAGCCGGCTCACCGTAAAGATCGTCACGTTCGCTTCGTGCGCCAACTCCTCGTTTCTCACGTGGAGTTCCACGCCTCCACTAACTCTCTGTCCCATCTCGTTCGCAAGATAACCCAGCACCTGCGCCACCCGCTGCGGCGCCGACTGAGAGTACGATGCAACGTACCGAATACGGTCCAAAACCAGGTAGTCATATGCCACCAACAGAGCATTCTCCAACAACTTCGGATATGCGGTCGCAAGAGACCGAATCGTGGCCCTGTCCCACACCAGCGCAGAACTATTCCTCGCCGCCTCAGCGCTCACAACATATTCCTGAGGCCCCGACACCAAAGCAGCACCGCCAACCAGATCTCCCGCCCGAATCCAGCGAATGACGATCTTCTTCCCGTCAGAAGATAGGGTGAAATAACGTGCGCCTCCATCCAGCACCAGGTACAGATGCTTCGCTGTATCTCCCTCGCGTGTAATCAGCGAATTTGCGCTAAACCGTTTCCTGCTGGCCGCCCCCAGAATCGCCCTCGTCTCGGCCAAATTCAACCCTTCCAGAAATCGAGGTTTCAGCTCCGTCATGATGGTCGCAATCTGCGATCCTGTCATTCCAACTCTTGGCTTCGCCTTAGCCTTCATACCCCTCCTCAGCAGTGCCTGCGCTGCAAGGGGCACTCCAGCACAACCGTCACCGCGCTACAGCCGGAGCATCCCGAAACGTATAGTCCGCAGGCATCTGAAAGATCTTAGGATCGGGCTCAGCTCGTTTCAAATTCGTAAACTCATACTTCTTCAAGCCATTCACCGGATCGTCAATGATCGTGATCAGCGCCAGCCGCAACTCTGGCGAGTACCAGCTCTCGATCGTCGTCGTCAGATCATGGTCATTGCCATCCACCCCGGCCTTCAAAATTCTCACTGCCTTGGAACCGCGAGTAGTAACTCCCATAATCGTCTGCGGCGGCAACTCTTCGCTGTGATACTTCAACCGGCTCGAAGCACTCGGCCCAACGTAGATATCCATGCCTTCCGCGCCCGCGCACGTTCTGGCCGTTGAGGAAGCGGATCGCCAAAGTGAGTGACGTCCGCAAATTTATTACACGTGCACCACACCGTCTTTGTACGCGTGTTCGGATCATAAACGCTGGTAAAGACCCGCGTAGTCTGCTCGCGTCGCAGCGGATCGCTGACCGCCTCCCACCTCTCCCACCATCTCCCCTGTGAATCCCGCGCCTCGAACGTTGTGCTGCGGTGCTCAATCGTCGTCCCATCGGCCAGCTTCTGATAGCTCGTCATCGTTCGCTCTGCCGTAAACGGCTGGCCCGTAACAATTGGCGGAGCAGGCGCCAATTTCCCTTGCGCAACCGCCCTCGGAAGCGCTCCCACCAGCAAGACTCCAGCAATCAGCCAACGCGACATCTTCATGAACGCCCTCGCCAATCAACAAATCGGCACGCTTAGTCTGCTACAGCACATCCAGTCCAGCAACACAAATAATCGGCTCACCCCGCCGACAGCGTCCGCAACACCCCAACATTCCGAGCCTCATCTCCCGGCGAATCCACCGGCGTCTCCGCAATAAACGCGCAGTTGCTGAACCGCGCATCATGCAGCAACCGTCGAAAAGCCTCAGCCCCAATTGTCCCTTCGCCAATATGCTCATGACGATCCAGCTTCGAGCCCATCGCCGCCTTCGCATCGTTGCAGTGCCATACCTTCACCGCATCAAATCCCACCGTCGACTCCACCAGCTTAATCGTCTCGATATACCCGTCCGCCGAAACAATGTCATACCCCGCCACATGCACATGGCACGTATCCAGACACACCGCCACCGGAGCACAAGCCTTCAACGTCTCCACCAGCTCCGCCACCTGCTCCAGCTTCCCGCCGAGCGAAAACTCCGCCCCAGCCGTGTTCTCGATCAAAATCTTAAAATTCTTCCCGCTGAAATCGATCCCATCGATCGCCCTCTCAATCGACTGCGCAGCCAGCGTCAATCCCTCCTCCCGCGTGAGCCCCTTCCAGCTCCCCGGATGCAGCACCAGAAACTCCGCCCCCAACGCCAGCGCCCGCTCCACCTCCCCACGAAACGCCGCCGTCGAATTCACCCTCACACTCTCCGTCTGGCTACACAGATTGATCAGGTAGCTGGCATGAATCGCCACAGGCCCCACATCATGCTTTGCCCGCAAATCCAGCATCTTCGCCGCATCCGCAGCCTTTACCGGCGAAGCCTTCCACATCCGAGGACTAGCCGAAAATATCTGAAACGTATTCGCTCCAGCCTCGACCGCTCGCCCTACCGAAGTCCACACACCGCCACCCGTCCCGACATGCACACCAATCCGCTTCTTCGCATTTGCCATATCTCCGAGCCTAACCCACACGCACCCCAGTCCGCATCACTTCCCATCTCTTTCTTCCCTCCGATTAGATCTGCCAGCCCGAATCTTCACTTGACCCGCTGAGAGCGCCGGGAAATACTGAGGCACCAGTAATTTGCGAGGATCTCTATGCGTAAATCCCTCATGGCAGGAATCGTAAGCGCAGCGCTGTTTGCATCCATCGCCTCGGCGCAAACCGCCCCTGAAAAGAAGGAAGTCCTCTCCAACGGCGGCCTCTTGCACTCGCTCCTGGCAGCGCCAGTTCCTGGCCAGCCTTACTCCGCCGTACAAATCACCCGCAATAACCAAAAGTTGGCCGATGGCACCAACATCACCCACAGCGGACATCACTTCGTAGCCCGCGACGCCTCAGGCCGAGTGCGCGTCGAGATGCGCCTCGCCAACGCAAGCGATGGGCAACCCGAAACCATCCTCGTCTTCGTAACCGATCCTGTTGCCCACACCATCACCACCTGGGTCACCGGCCCTAAAGCCAACAAGCTCGCCTCCGTCGTTAAAGTTCCCGCGGAGAAATCCACTACCGCCAAAGCAGCTCCCGCCCAGATCCGCCAGGACAATCGTCCCCAACCCATCATCACCACGGAAGATCTCGGCACCGACTCCCTCCAGGGCTTGCCCGTCTCCGTCGTCAAGACCACGACAATCGTCCCCGCTGGCCGCTCCGGCAACGACGCACCCATCACCAAAACCCACGAGGTATGGACCTCCACCGACATGAAGCTCGTGCTCAAAGAGCAGTGGGAAGATCCACGCATTGGAGAACGCACCGTCTCCCTTGAACAATTCTCCCGCGCCGATCCAGACGCCGCCCTCTTTCGCCCTCCGGCGGGATACACCATCAAGGACGCCCTGCAAAGCCTCAAAGAGCTGGAAGAGAAACTGAACCAAACCCAGAACTAGCCGTACACGTTCCACCAACAGCAACCGCCGGCCATTCCGCCGGTAATTGCCTGCGTCGCACCCACTATCGTGTCGTCACGCGTTCTGGCAACAATACTCGGTGAAGTGAATCCCGTCCAAAGTCCAGTTCGCCAAACAAAACCCGGAGTAAACTCACCCTAGCAATCCGCGAAAGGAATCATCATGCCCGCACCGCAGAACTTCAAAAATCACGGCCGCGTCGATCCTCCCTTTCACTTTTTCGTGCTCCCCGTCCTTGGGTTTAATTTCTTCATCTCCATCTACCTCATCATCCATCATTGGCCCGAGCACCGCGCCCTTCTACTCTGGTGGATCGTCGTCTCAGCCGCCCTCCTCGTTCTCGCCTTGAAGACCCGCATCAACGACCTTAAAGTCCAGGACCGTATCATCCGCCTCGAAGAAAACCTTCGGCTGAGCTCGCTTCTTTCTTCCGCCGACCTCGCCCACATCAGCGAGCTCGATATCAAGCAAATCATCGCCCTCCGCTTCGCCTGCGACAGCGAGCTTCCCGGTCTCGTCCACAAGACCATCACCCAGGGCCTCGAACCAAAAGCCATCAAGCAGAACATCACCAACTGGCGCGCCGACAACTACCGCGTCTGATTCGCATTTGTCCTCTTACTTGCATCCCCAAAGAGCCTGCCCTGAGCGAAGCCGAAGGGGGATCTGCTTTTGCCGTTGCAATTACAATTCCGAACCAAACGAAAAAGGCGGCCCAAAGGCCGCCTTCCCTCACAACAAACCACTCAATACCCAACCGAGAACGAACCCTTCCGATGCGCCGGCTTCTCCAGTTCATCCACCAGAGCAATCGCATAGTCCGCATACGAAATCCTGCTCTCACCCTTGGCATCCGACACCAGCTCCTTCGTTCCCAACCGGAATTTGCCCGTCCGCTCCCCCGGCACAAAGTAAGCCCCCGGGCTCAGATAGGTCCAGTCGATGTCCGACGTCTTGAGAACCGCCAGCGCCTTCTCATGCGAGGTAGCAATCGGCAAATACTCTGCCGGCAAGTAACCAGACTTGATCAGCGTTACACCAGGAGCTACCTCCAATAAACCAGCTCCACCAACCACCACTAACCGAGTCCCGCCTGCCTTCTTCACCGCCTCAATCTGCCGTTTTGTCACGTCAATCAAGGCATCCGTGTTGTCCGACGGAGGCTGATAAGCCGTCACCACTGCATCCGCACCCTTAATAATTGCCACAATAGCATCCACATTCGAAAGATCATCCGTCTTCGCCGTCACACCCGGCTTGTCCTTCAGCGAATCCACCTTCCGAGCTACACCAGTCACCTTATGACCACGCGAAATCAGTTCCTTCACAATCTCACTGCCGGAGTTCCCGGTAGCTCCATATACGACTACATTCATGACAGTCTCCTTTTGACCAAACCAATCTAGTCCTTAAAAGAGATGCGCCCAGCCTCAGCCGGACGCATATTTTTACAACAAATGTCGTTTATCCTTTTAAGTTATTGATTAATAAACATCCCGCTGATATCGCTTCTGCTTCTTCATTGCAGCCAGATACTCAGCCGCGTGCTCCAGAGTCCCATTCGAACCCCTCGCAATCACGTCCAGTAGAGCCGTCTCCACATCCTTCGCCATGCGCGTAGCGTCACCACACACGTAAAAATAAGCCCCGCGCTCCAGCCACGAAAACAGCTCCTTCGACTTCTCCTGCATCTTGTCCTGAACATAGACCTTCTGCGCCTGATCGCGCGAGAACGCCGTATCCAGATGCGTCAGCACGCCGTCCCTGTGCATTCCCTGCAACTGCTCCTTGTACAGAAAGTCCATCTTCTCTCTCTGCTCGCCGAAGAACAACCAGTTATCGCCCGTCTGCCCCGTAGCCTGACGCTCCTCAAGAAACGCACGGAACGGCGCAATCCCCGTCCCCGGCCCAATCATGATGACTGGAGCGGTCTTATCCTCCGGCAGCCTGAAGCTCGTATTCGAGTGCAGGAAGATCGGCATCGTCGTCCCCACACCCGCGCGGTCGCCCAGATGGCCGCTCGCCAAACCCTGCCGTTCGCGCCCATGCGACTCATACCGGATCACCCGCACCGTCGTTTGCACATTGTCCTGGTGCATCGCCTGGCTCGACGCGATCGAGTACATCCGCGGCGTCAACCGCTGCAACACATGAAACAACTGCTGTGGATCGGTAATGACACCCGGAAAATCCGTCGCCAAGTCCACAAACTCCCGTCCCCAGCAATACTCTTCCGCCCGAGCCTTGTTATCCGGCCCAACCATCACCTTGAGCCCCGCAACGTCAGGAGCCAGTTTTGCATACTGCCCCACGGCTCCTCGAGCCAGCTTGCCAATCCCCAGCCGCGTCCGCAGCGCCTCTTCCAGGCTGATCTCGACCTTGTAGTGGTCCAGCACGCGCTCATCGCCCTTATAGCCCAGAGCCTTCAGCACACCCGCCACCGCCTCAGACCGGTTCTCCGGAATGATCCCGACAGCATCCCCAGGGGTGTACGTCATACTCTCATCCAGCGTCAGCTCGATGTGACGTGTCTCTTTCTCCGAGCCCTCTCCCGTCAACAGGTAATTCTCCCGGACGTGGGACATATATGGATTGTTACGCGTGTACTTTTGGGCGTGACCCACCGTAGCCTTAACTTCCTGCTCCATTACTTCACTCATCTTTATATGGTAAAACGCCTACCCACAAATTGCACACCGCGGCGGTTTACAGACCTTTCATCCATAGCCAATCCGCACACCTTTCTCAACGGACCGCCTTCCATGAGCTGTCCGGATCGTAAGCCATCCCCTTGACCACTTCCGCAGTTCCGTCCCCCAAGTCCTTCTGATACACAGTCCCACGCCGCCCAACGATGAACGTCATCACTCCGCTCGCCCGATACTCCGCCGGATAAGCAAGAATAGCGAACCCGCCTGTCATCTTCCCATCCTTCACATACTCCTTCGCGCCACCCGGAGCATGAGGCCCCTGCGCCTTCAATATCCGGTAGTACCCATGAAATGGCGTCGGCTTGTCGGTCTCATATCCCTCGCTCTCCGCTTGAGCAATCAGGACACCCGCCGGACTCTCCGCCTCACCCTCCTTCGTATCTCACGTTCCCACCCGGCCTGTTGCCTCCGGGAGTCCCAGGATTGGTCCCTCTTGGTCTATTCCCTCCTGTGTTCCCCCCAGGATTGTTCCCTGTGCCACCTCCAAGCCAGTTGGGTCCCGTATTCCAACTCGGATTGTTGCCCCCGGGCCTGTTGTTACCCCCCGGATTCCAAGTCGGACCCGTCCCTCCGGGCCTGTTGTTTTCACCACCTCCTCCCGGACGATTCCCGCCAATATTTCCGGGGGGCGGCCTGTTATTGCCGACATTACCCCCTCCGGGAGGTCGATTGTTCGGTCCATTGGGTCTCCATCCCGGCGGCGGCGGTCGATATCCCAGGCCGCTGATTCCAGTTCCCAGGTGGCCTCGCATAGATCGGAGGATCCCACCTGGGTGGCGCGGGCCGCCAGTTATTCCGGGACTCCTCCAGCGATTGTTCACGACCCACACATTGTTATGAACGACCATCCCCCGTCCGCCCCATCCCCAACCCCATCCACCCCAACCCCACGGCTGATTATTGTTCATCAAAGCACCCAGCGCGATCCCCGCCCCAAAGCTCAACATCGACGCCGCCACCACGTCGCCCGTGCTCGGTCCGCTCGACCACACCTGCTGCGGCTGATACTGCGGAACAAACACCACCTGGGGATTCGTCGGCTGCACCACCACAACCTGCACGTTGCCTTGCTGCTGCACCGAAACCGTTTGATACTCATTGCTGTCGAGCACGCCCCTCGAATACGCAATCCTGCCGCAGCGTCTGAATCGCCGACATCACCGCTGGCTGATCAGCCTTGAACGCCACCCCCAGCGCCGCATAATCATCGATATTCGTCGCCATCATATCCAGCACGGTAGGAAAGCTCATCAACGAGACGAACGCCGGATCGAACCCCTCCCGCTGAGCAGCATCCGTCAACGCCGCCTGCTGCAAATTGCTGTTGCGATGCAACCAGTCCTGAGCATCAAGAATCTGTTGCGGGTCCGTCGAAGCCGCGCATATCTGTGCCAACAATGCATCCGGAAACAATGCCACCGGAGCCAACAGTTGTTTCAACTGATCCGGCGTAGGCATCGCCTGAGCACTCGCCGCAGTCCCCGACCAGAGACTTCCCACCGAAACCAGAAGCGCGATTGCGAGAACCTTGCGAAGGAACATCAATCACTCCTCTCAACAGTCATCTGGAATCAAATGCCTGTCTCGTCGTATAAGTCCCCATCGGTTAGTCGAACGCCGGCCATCAGGTGGCTTCAGCCGGGCAATTATAGGCCGAACCTCAAGCCATCGTTCCGCTCTCCCGCTCGCCCCTCGAAAACTAAACAAACTCCAGAAACCGCTCCGCCACCAGACCAACTACCTCATCCACCGGCCTCGCCCAAAGCGCCTCGTTAAAAATCTCCACCTCAATCGGCCCCTCATACCCAGCCGCCTCTACCGCCTTCCGCAACCGCCGAATCTCAATCACGCCATCGCCCATCATCCCCCGCCCCATCAAAATATCCGGCGTCGGAACAATCCAGTCCGACACATGAAACGCGAAGATCCTCTTCCCCGCCCGCGCAATCTCCATATACACCGTCGGGTCCCACCACACGTGATACACATCCACCACCACCCCAACCCACGGCGAATCGAACCGTTCCGCAATCCCGTTCGCCTCCCCCATCGTCACCACCACCGACCTGTCCGCGGCAAACATCGGATGCAGCGGTTCCACACCCAACCTCACCCCACACTGTTCCGCGTACCCAACAATCTCCCCAATCCCATCCACCACCATCTGCCGAGCGCCATCAATATCCCGCCCAGGAGCCGGCCCATTCACCAGCACGAGCAGATCCGTCCCCACCGCGGCCGCCTCATCGATCGCCCGCAGATTATCCTCAATCCTCCGTCGCCGCTCCTCCGCCGAAGCTCCCGGAAACATCCCACCCCGGCAGAGACTCGAAACCCACAGCCCCGCCTCTCGAATCAATCGCCCAGCCTCAGCGGGCGCATCCCCCATTGCATGACGCCACGGCCCAATCCACGGGACCCCACGCCGCACACAAGCGTCCACCACCTCGCCCAACCCACACTTCCCCGACGTCATCTGGTTAAAGCTCAATCGCGAAAGATCATTCATCACGCGACAACTCCCGCCAACTCCAGCACCAGCCTCATCCGTCTTACCGCCAACTCCGGATCACTCAACAATCGAGCCTTATCCGCCAGCACAAACAACTCCGCCAGATGCACAATCGACCGAGCGCTCTCCTGCCCCTGCAACATCCTGAAGTGCCCCTGATGCCCATTCAAAAAAGCCAGAAACACCAGCCCCGTCTTGTAATAAAACGTAGGCGCCTGAAAGATATGCCGCGACAGCGGAACCGTCGGCCCCAACAACTCCTCATACCGCACCAGATCCCCCGCATCCAGTGCCTGCAGCGCTAGCGTCGCCGCCGGAGCAATCCCATCAAAGATCCCCAGCAGAGCATCGCTATGCCCCACCTCATCCCCCCGAATCAACTCCGCATAATCAAAATCATCCCCCGTGTACATCCGCACGCCCGCAGGCAACAGCCGCCGCATCGCAATCTCACGCGACTTATCCAGCAGCGATATCTTGACCCCATCCACCTTCGTTCGATTCTCCCAAATCACATCGAGACAAACCCCCATCGCCTCATCCACACTGCCGCCACCCCAATATCCCTTCAACTGAGGATCGAATGCCTCCCCTAGCCAATGCAGAATCGCAGGCTGCGACAGATTCGACAGTAACCGCCCATACACTCTCTGATATTCCTCCGGCCCCTTCGCGCATTTCACCAGCGCACGACTCGCCATCAGAATCACCCGACCACCCGCCGCCTCAATCGTCTCGCACTGCTCCTCATACGCCGCAATCACCTCATCAATCGTTGCCGCCTGCTGCGGATCAAGCTGATCCGTATTAGCCCCACACGCAATTGCCCCCCCAGCCTCAGCAGCCGAGACCCGCACCAACTCCTTTGCCGTCTGCCAATCCAGCCCCATCCCCCGCTGCGCTGTATCCATCACCTCAGCCACGCCAAACCCAAGCGACCAAAGATGACGCCGAAACGCCATCGTCGCCTCCATATCCAGCACCGGCTTGGTAAACGGAGTCGACCGCAGCGAATCAACCACAACGTGCGCCGCCGCATAAGCCACTCGCGAAGCCGGAGGTGGCCCAGCAACCACCGCCAGCGGCCCGGCTTCGTTCAACGTGTACTCCGTCAATCCATCCCCAAGAGGCAATCGAATCCGCATCATCACCATTTGTTCCCAAAAAGTTACATAATCAAAAACTAGCTCGCAGTCAGCGCAGGAACATCAACCCATCGCCGCTCCGCCCACGACTGCAGCCCCACCTCAGCCAGTTGCACGCCCTTCGCAGCCTCCAAAAATCCATGCGGAAACGGAGCGCCCTCCAGCACATGCCGCAAAAACATCTCCCACTGAATCTTGAACGCATTATCGATCGTCGTCGTAGTCGGAACCGTCTGCCACCCCGCAAGAAAATCAATCGGATTCGAAATATCCGGATTCCAAACCGCCTTCGGAGTCGTAACCCGTGACTGCACCTTGCACTCCCGCAACCCTACGGCCGCGCTCCCCTCAGTCCCATCCACCTGCAAAATCAGCAAATCCTCGCGATTCACTCGCGTCGCCCACGAAGAGTTGATATGCGCCACAACCCCGCCCTCAATCTCGAACGTCGCATAAGCAGCATCATCCGCCGTGCACGCATACGTCTTACCCACCTCATCCACACGTTCAGGAATCGTAGTCCTGCCGATGCAACTCACCGCCGTCACTCGCCCAAACAAATTCTCCAGCACATACTGCCAGTGCGGAAACATATCGAGAATGATCCCGCCCCCATCTTCCTTCCTGTAGTTCCACGAAGGCCTCTGCGCCGGCGGCATCGGCCCTTCAAACACCCAATACCCAAACTCCCCGCGCACCGACAGCACCTTCCCCAAAAATCCACTCGCAATCACCTGCTTCAGCTTCAAAATTCCCGGCAGAAACAACTTGTCCTGCACCACCCCATTCTTCACCCCGACCTTCGCAGCCTCACGCGCCAGCGCAAGACTATCCTCCAGCGTCCCCGCCAGCGGCTTCTCGCAATAAACATGTTTCCCCGCCGCCAGCGCCGCCCGCACGCTAGCCGCCCGTAGCAAAGTCGACTGCGCATCGAAATAAATCACGTTCTGCGGATCAGCCAAACAAGCATCCAGATCAGTACTCCACCGATCCACACTCCAAGCCTTGGCCAACTCCTCCAGCTTCGCGCCATTCCGCCCAACCAGCACAGGATCCGGCATTACCACCGACCCATCCCGCAACGTCAGCCCACCTCGCTGCCGAATCGCCGCAATAGACCGCCCCAGATGCTGATTCGTCCCCATCCGCCCCGTAACGCCATTCATGATGATGCCAATCTTCCGCATGGACAGAGCACTTCCCCCTTCATCTCAAAAGAAATTATCGCGCAAGCATTCCACAGAACCACTTCGCTTGGAATCATATCCGTTCGAAGCCACAACAAACTTCAGTTCCGCCTTGCACCCGCACAAAACGCACACACGGCACGCGGTGATATGCTAGCCAGACCACACTTTTCGAGGCACCCGCAGTTCATGTCGACCCCCACGACCCCCGATTCAAACCCCACCCCCGAATCCAACGAGCCCACCGAAACCACCGAGTCCTTCGGTCAGCTCTTCGCCGAATACGAGCGCAGCCACGCCCGCCCCACCGGCGAAACTGGCCCCCGCCAGATTGAAGGCACAGTCGTCACTGTCTCCACTGACTCCGTCTACGTCGACATAGGCTACAAAACCGAAGGCGTCCTACCCCTCGCCCTCTTCACCGATGCAGGCGAGACCATCGAGCCCGGCACGAAACTCCTCGTCACCGTCAAAGGCCGCAACGAAGAGGGCTACTACACCCTCTCCCGCCACAAAGTCGCGCAACCCAAAGACTGGACCTCCCTCGAACAAGCCTTCTCCGAAAAATCCATCATCGCCGGAACAGTCACCGCCGTAGTCAAAGGCGGCCTCACTGTCGACGTAGGCGTCCGCGCCTTCCTCCCAGCATCCCGCAGCGGAGCCCGCGACGCAGCTGAGATGGAAAAGCTTGTCGGCCAGGAGATTCGCGTCCGCATTACCAAACTCGACTCCACCGACGAAGACGTAGTCGTCGACCGCCGCGCCGTCACCGAAGAAGAAGGCCGCGCCACCCGCGACCGCCGCTACACCGAACTCCGCGAAGGCGACATCGTCTCCGGCACCATACGCACCCTCAACGACTACGGTGCCTTCGTAGACATCGGCGGCGTCGACGGCCTTCTCCACATCAGCGACATCGCCTGGAACCGCATCGCCAAGCCCTCCGACGTCCTCACCGCCGGCCAGTCCATCGACGCCAAGATCCTCAAGATCGACCCTGAGACCCGCCGCATCGCTCTCGGCCTCAAGCAACTACAGCCACACCCCTGGGACGTCGTGCCCACCAAATACACCGCTGGCGAACGCATTCGTGGTGCCGTCACCCGCGTCACCGACTTCGGTGCCTTCGTCGAACTCGAGCCCGGCATCGAAGGTATGATCCACGTCAGCGAGATGTCTTGGGCCAAAAAAGTCCGCAAGCCCGGCGACCTCCTCAAACCAGGCGATGTCGTCGAAGCCCTCATCCTCAGCATTCAACTCATCGAGCGCCGCATAGCCCTCGGTCTCAAACAAGCTATCGGCGACCCTTGGGCGGACGCCGCCGAAAAGTTCCCCATCGGCTCCATCATCGAAGGTCCCATCACCAACTTCACCAAATTCGGAGCCTTCGTCCAACTAGCCGAAGGCATCGAAGGCATGATCCACGTCAGCGAGATCAGCGCCGAAAAGCGCATCGAGCGCCCACAGGATGTCCTCCGCGCCGGCCAGATCGTCAAAGCCAAAATCCTCGACCTTGACAAAGAAAAGCGCCAGCTCCGCCTGAGCATCAAGCAATCCGCGCCCACAGGCCTCGACGAGTTCATAGCCGAGCACAAACCCGGCGACATCATCACCGGTCGCCTCATCGAAATTTCCGGCAACCGAGCCACTGTAGCCTTCGGCGAAGGCGTTCAGGCCCACTGCACCCTACCCGACGCGACTCCAGCCGCAGCCGAGCCCGCAGCAACAGGCCAGGTCGACCTCTCCGCGCTAAGCTCCATGCTCAAAGCAAAGTGGAAGTCTGGCCCCGCCACCGAATCCAAATCCGAAGCGATCCGCGCAGGCCAAACCCGCAGCTTCCGCATAATCAACCTGAACCCAGACGCAAAGACCATTCAAGTCGAAGTAGCGTAGCTCAGAAAAAAAGGCGACCGCAGAATCCGCGTTCATTCGCGAAATCCGTGGTCGCCCGTTCTAATCGGTGTTATCGGTGCAAATCGGTGTTAAGTCTTATGCCAGATCGAACACCAGCACTTCACTGTTCGCATCGCCAGCAGCAACAACCTTCAGTGCCGTCTCTTTGCTGACCGCAGCCGCATCGCCCGTCTTCAGCGTCGTGCCATTCAACGAGACCTCGCCCTGAATCACATGCACCCAGGCCGATCGTCCCGCTCCAAGCCCATATGTTAACTCCTGTCCCGGAGCAATCTCCGCAACCGAAACACTCGCATCCTGATTGATCGTAGCCGCACCATCAACCTTCTTCTGCGAAGCCAGTACCTTGAACCGGTTCAGCTTCTCCTCCGGCTCGAACTTCAACTGCTCATAGCTCGGCGTCGTCCCGTTACTCTTGGGCTCAATCCATATCTGGAAAAAGTGGACCGGCTCTGAATCCGAACCGTTGAACTCACTATGCGTCACACCACTGCCAGCCGACATCCTCTGGATCTCGTTCGGCCCCAACACCTCCGTATGACCCATGCTGTCCTTATGCGCCAACTTGCCCTTCAGCACATAGCTCAGGATCTCCATGTCGCGATGCTGATGCGCCCCAAAACCCCGTCCTGGAGCCACCCGATCCTCATTGATCACGCGCAGCGGACCAAATCCCATGTGCTTCGGATCGTAGTAATTGGCAAACGAAAATGTATGGTGCGAATCCAGCCATCCGTGGTTTGCATGACCTCTCTCATTGCTCTTGCGTACGGTAATCATTCTGTTTCTCCCTTTCTTCTGCCTCGATAAAACCCAAACTCGTTACTCAATCCTTCGTCGATCCATCAACAGCAGCCTGTGCCGCCAGCCCAATCTTCTTGAGTCCTCGCCGAAGCGCCGCCCTCTCCGCCACAGGAATTCCGCTCATCAAATCCTCGAGCTCCCGTTCGTGCCGTTCATACATCTGTGTAATGAACTTGCGCCCTTCCGCAGTCAGCTCCACAATCCGAACCCTCCGGTCGCCCTTGCTTCCCTTCCTCACGACAAAACCCATCTCATCCAGGCGATCAATCGCCGATGTCATCGAAGCATTCGCCAACAGCACCTTCTCTGCAATCGCCGACATCGTCATCGGCCCCTTGTGCAGCAGAACCTCCAGCACCATAAAGTCGCTCAGGCAAAGCCCTTCCGCCTCCACACGCCGCTCCACAAAAGCCGCCAGCGAGCCATAAGCCCTGGCCAGAACCACCCACAACTTAGGAGCCGTTGTCTCTGCCGTCCCTGCCATCGCCGCCTCCAAATCTCAAACTCTACGACATAAGATGTTTCGATATCGAAATAAGATTCAACCCACACAAAACCTTCTCCGCGCCCGAGCCGTAAACTAAATCCAGCGATGCCTTTAGAAACCCCAAACACCGGCCCGCTCGTCGCCGTCGCCGACCCCACCCTCAGCGGCTTCGCCCCGCTCAAGATCCCCCTCTTCCGCGACCGCTGGATCGCCAGCACGGTCTCCTCGGTCGGTACCTGGATGCAGGACACCGCCGGCACCTGGCTGATGACCTCCCTCACCCCATCGCCCCTCCTCATCGCCCTCATGCAGACGGCGGCCAGCCTCCCCGTCCTTCTCTTCGGCCTCCTCGCAGGCGCCACCGCCGACCTCTTCGATCGCCGCAAGCTCCTCATCTTCTGGCAGGCCTGGATGCTCGTCTCCGTCGGCATCCTCGCCATCCTCACCTTCATCGGCTACGTCTCCCCGTGGGCACTGCTAGCCTTCACCTTCCTGCTCAACATCGGCTCAGCCATGAACAACCCCGCCTGGCAAGCCATCGTCCCCGAGCTAGTCCCCCGCGAACTCATCCCCGACACCGTCTCCCTCAACGCCGCCAGCAACAATCTAGCCCGAGCCGTTGGCCCCGCACTTGGCGGACTCATGGTCGCCGCCTTCCAAAAGCGCGTCCACACCGGAGCCGGAGCCGTCTTCTTCCTCAACGCCCTCTCCTTTGCCGGCGTCATCTGGGTCCTTTTCAACTGGAAGCGCATCCCCCTCTTCAAATCCGCGCTCCCCTCCGAGCGCATCGCCGGATCCATCCGCTCCGGCCTCCGCTACGTCCGTTACGCCCCCGAACTCCAGTCCTCGCTCATCCGAGCCTTCACCTATACCTTCTTCATCTCCGCCATCTGGGCCTTGCTGGCCGTCGTAGCCCGCACCGATCTCCGCCAGGGAGCCCTCGGCTACGGCATCCTCAACGGCTCCCTCGGCCTAGGAGCCGTCATCGCCGCCACCACCCTCCCCCGCATCCGCCGCCGCTTCTCCGCCGACAACATCATCGCCGCCGCCACCTTCTATAACGTCATCACCCTCCTCATCCTCGCCTTCGTTCACATCCCCGCAATCGTCATCCTCACACTCCTCCTCTCCGGGTTCGCCTGGACCAGCACCATGTCCACCCTCAACGTCTCTGTCCAGCTCGCCGTTCCCGCCTGGGTACAAGCCCGAGCACTCGGAACCTACCTCATGACCTTCCAGGGAGGCATGGCCTTCGGCTCTATCCTCTGGGGCTTCATCGCGGAGCACACCTCCACCCCCAAAGCCCTCGTCGCCTCTGCCTGCGGCCTTGCCCTGACCTACCCCATCGTCCGCCGCTTCCACATCCTGCAAGGCCCGACCCCCGACTTCACTCCTTACCAGTGGAAACGCCCCGCACCCCAGGTCATCCCCATTCCCGGCGTCGACGAGCAGCCCACCGACGGCCCCGTCCGCGTCTCTATCGACTACCGCATTCCCATCGAAAACTACGCCGAGTTCTCCCAAGCCATCCACCAGCTTCGCAACGTCCGCCTTCGCGATGGTGCCATCCGCTGGGGCATCTTCCGCGACGCCGCCGACCCTGAACACCTCAACGAAACGTTCCTCATGGAGTCCTGGCTCGATTACCTACGCTCCCGAGAGCGCCATACAGCTGGCGACCACCAGATCCACGACCATGTCCGCTCC
Source organism: Edaphobacter aggregans (assembly GCF_003945235.1). Taxonomy (NCBI): domain Bacteria; kingdom Pseudomonadati; phylum Acidobacteriota; class Terriglobia; order Terriglobales; family Acidobacteriaceae; genus Edaphobacter; species Edaphobacter aggregans. Next base: position 4,532,608 of record NZ_RSDW01000001.1, on the reverse strand, counting down.
CTCCACCGAGACGAAGCCCCTCCCCAAATCTCCCATCAGGTCTACGCTCGAGAGATCTCTAACCCCACTCCCTCCTCCGATTCCTCCTCTCTTTAAAACAAGTCGCGGCAGGACTTAGCCCAAATATTGTCCATGCCGTGTGCAAAATATTTCACAATAAACTTGGTACTTTAGACCTGGTTACCTAAAGAATGTTACCCCGTCACCATTTAGGATCAAGCACTTATCCAACTTGAGTCCAATTCACTTGACTCGGCAACAATGGCTATCGACATGCTTCTTCCTCGGTGCAAGTGCAATTCAATTCGAGGCCTCTACATTGCGGCTCATCCACGAGGATTCACTAATGAAGCTTTATTCGAAAGTCTCTGCCCTGGGAGCGGTACTGGTTCTCGCAACCGCTTTCGCGTCCGCCGACACTCTAACGCTAGCAAGCTACGGTTCGACAGGCTCCACGCCGGCCGGCGCAAACAACACAGCTCTTTCATTTACAGCTAACAGCACCAGCACCCCCCTCAACGGAGGCGCCACTGTCGACCTCAATCCTGGTGGAGTCTGGAGCGCGGCGGTAAATACCTATGGAGTTCAATCCTCTTGGGTCTCCTACAACGTGGGCACGGAGCCCGGCGGTGCAGTGGTTGCACCGAACGGCACGTACACCTACACGACTTCGTTCTCTGACATCAACGGTGTCCTGTACGCCGGCACCCTGAATGTAATGGCGGACGATACGATCGATGTTTATCTCAACAGCATCTCTTCGGCGAATAAGATCGTGTCTGATAGCCTCTTGACGTCGTCGAACGACGCCAAGTGCGAATCGAACATGCCGAACTGCATCAGCGTTGACAGCATCAGCTACAGCTTCACCGGCACCGGTTCGGATAGCCTGATCTTCGTCGTCCAGCAGTCGGGTCTCGCCGCTACAGGCGTGGACTTCGATGCTCAGTTCAGTGCAGTTCCAGAGCCCAGCACTCTGCTGATGCTCGGAACCGGCCTGATCGGTGCTGCTGGCGTCGTACGCCGTCGCTTGGCCCGCTAAGCTCGTTCACGGCACCTCTGCCGTGCATCGATTTACACCATCCAAAACACGAAGCCCAGACAGGACAATCCTCCTTCCGGGCTTTGTGCTTTTAGCTACTCTTCTTATTCCGAAGCGACAAGCTTCACGCAGGTTCAGACGACGAACCGCCCAGCAAGCGCCATAGGCGTCCGGCCATATCCGCAGGATTCAGCATCACAGCCGCAGACAAGTGGAGGCCAGCCGCCAGGTACTGGCCATCAAGATAGTCTTGCCCTGCAATGCGCATCTGCAACTTAGCCGTATCGATGCGGCGTCGGGCCAACCGCGACCACCCATTCTGCGGCTGGGTCATCATAAATTGATCAAAGGTCAGCTCAGGAACACCTTGCACACGCCGGTGGTAAGAGTCTTCCGTCCAACGCGTCTTTTCCTGCATCTCGGCGAACACTCGATAAGTATTTGCACTTGTTTGAAAACGATAAGCGACCAGCGGTTCCTGCAAAACCAGTACCTTGCCAGCCTGCGCCAACCGGCACTCAAGATCCCAGTCGTCCACTGGGTAGTACGACTGTCTGAACCCATGAATGGATTGCAGCGCCTCCCTTCGGACGAACATCGTCGAACCCAGCAGGCTTCCGTCCTTGAGGGGCTCATATTCCCTGATCTCGCCCGCCACCATGGTGAGCTTATCCGCGTTTGACCATCGGTGTTTGCTTCCAAACTTTGTGTTGTAGGAGAAAAGTCCAATCGCGTCAGGGTGATCTTCCATCACCTTCAATTCTCGCTCTAACCGATGAGGGAAGCTAACGTCATCCTGATCGTTGCGAGCGATGTACGAACCCTTCGCCTCTTCGATCCCCCGATTCAAAGCATGGCAAAGTCCGCCATTCTCCTGAACAATCATGCGAATCCGATCGTCCTTAAAAGATCGAACGATATCGCCCGAAGCATCGGTGCTTCCGTCATTGATCACGAGCAATTCGAAATCCGTAAAACTCTGCGTCAACAACGACTCGAGAGTTTCACCGAGATAGACTGCCCCGTTATACACAGGTACAACAATTGTCACTCTGGGAGATCGCATCGATTGGATGATTTCCACCAAACAGTCAGAATTCTATTGCCTAAAGCGCAATACTACTCTCGATCACTACACAAAATAATAAAGCAATAGTTACAGGTCGAACCAGGGTGCCCCTCTGCAAGTAAGGCTCTCGTTTTGTTCTCCAAACCATCCCAGCTAAAAACTGCTTGAAAATCATTGTTTTGAAAGAGCGCGGGTTAGTCGTTCTGCAACTAGTCTGCCCTTCGGCTGCAGCATTCGAAAAAAGAAATGAGTGCGAAGAGTCTCTTCGCACTCATCGACAATTCTAAAGAATCTGGATCTTACCGGAACACTCCCGGTACTCCGCTCGGGAACTGTCGGCGTCGCCCCGCTTCTTCCCTACAACTTAGAGGGAGAAATAAAACCGCCAAAATGCGATGATGCAGAAGAAGAGGTCTTGGAACCTCTTCTATCTGCATCATCCCCTAAATGAATCGTTCAGACTTATCGATCGCGTTGCTCGATACCGCTATGCCCGCATTCTGCGGAACAATGCGCCTGCAGAACCGATCAAGCCGGTTCCAAGGAGCAACAGCGTGCTGGGCTCAGGAACTGGGTTGTTCGATATCGTACCGGCAAAGTCCAGACCTGAAGGATCGCCAGATCCGCCTGCAGGGCCCGTACCAGCTTGGAGCACGGTGAACGTCAGCGTGTTATCGCCAGCAACGAATGCTCCGCCGCCGGGCAGCCCGACATTAAACACCTCCAGGCACGTGATGCCGACGCCCGACTCACAATGACCATCAGTACCACCATCGGCTGGTTGAATTTGGACACCGTTAAGAGTAACGCTTGACGTGTCGTCGGCCAGAACACCAATCGATCCAGAGTAGCCAGCCAGTCCGGTACCAAGGTCCACCGTGAAGGTGTAGGTACCGAAGTTCGGATTGATCGTACCGGTGGGTCCCGCAGTAGGGGCGACACCTACCCATGTCGAACCGGGAATTGCCGCCGCCCAAGTAGGCGTCACACCAGTCAATGCGAAGCTGGTTCCGATATTTGCAGAGTAGTTAAAGGGTGCAGCTGCTGTAGTAGAGGTATAAATCGTATCGCCAACGGCGCTTCCAGCTTGGCTTGCAATGGTGATTGTATTAGCGGACGCGAAAGCGGTCATAACTACCATCCCCGCTCCCAAGGCGCAAAGCTTAGAGTAAAATCTCATTTAATTTCCTCCCGATTTCCGCATTGAAGCGGTATTCCTGAACGTGGCCCGGTGATCCCCGCCAAGAACACGCTAAACCCCAAACTTCACCCTTTCGTGGGGAGCTAACGCTGGCTACGCTCCTATAATGCACCTGAATGGCCAAACATGTACATAGAGGAATCAATTACTTATCAGAAGCACTTTTTAGTCAATATGCAATTATTTGCACCACTAAAGGGCTAAAGAGTACTCAAATCCTGCCGCGAACCATAGTCGGAAGTCTTTTCCTCATGACGCTCTACTCCAAAACCTGTCAAGCCATTAAAACGAACATCCCATTTACAATCAACAAGATCCGCGGGATATGATTATCTCCCATCACCAGCTAAGTGAATATAGTGCAAACCAAGAAAGCCCTGGTTACTCCCCAGGGCTTTCCTGTTACGAACCTAAGGAAAGATACCCGGCAGCGACTAGACCGCTGCGCCAAAAGCCATATCAATCAGGGTCTTCTCTTCGATCTCATGCGCCTTGGCCGAACCCGTCGCCGGCGTCGCACTTGCACTCCGCTTCACACTCAGAACCGCGCGATCGCCAGCCATACGCCGCAACTCAGGCATCACGTAGAAGAACGCGCCCATATTGGCCGGCTCCTCCTGCACCCAGACGATCTCCTGGGCCCCCGGATGCTGATCCAGCGCTGCCTGCAACTCCTCTTCGGGCCACGGATACATCTGCTCCAAAAAGATAATCCCGACGCCCATGTCCTTGCGCTTCTCCCGCTCCACACGCAGGTTATGCCCAATCTTGCCGCTGCACACCAGCAACCGGCGCGGATTCTGAACCTCGTTATCCGGCAGCACATTTAGGAACCGCTCCCGTGAGAACTCCGCCAGTGAGCTCGAAGCATCCGGATGCCGCAGCATGCTCTTCGGCGTAAACACCACCAGCGGCTTCCTCCACAATCTCAGTGCCTGCCGACGCAGCAGATGGAAGTACTGCGCCGCCGTCGAAGGCTGACAGATCTGGATATTGTCGTTCGCCGCCAGTTGCAAATACCGCTCCATGCGTGCACTCGAGTGCTCCGGCCCCTGCCCCTCATACCCATGCGGCAGCAGCATCACAACACCGGACAGCAGCCCCCACTTCATCTCCCCCGCCGCGATGAACTGGTCGATAATGATCTGCGCTCCATTGGCAAAGTCGCCAAACTGCGCCTCCCAAAGCACCAGGGCCTCGGGATAATCCCGCGCGAACCCATACTCGAACCCAAGTACCGCAGCCTCCGACAGCAACGAGTTATAGACCTCAAACCGCCCCTGCTTCTCCGTCAAATGAGACAGCGGCGTATACCGTACCTCGGTCTCCGTATCCACCATCACCGCATGACGTTGATTGAACGTCCCACGCTGCGAGTCCTGCCCGGTCAACCGCACCAGCACACCAGCCTCCAGCAGCGAAGCGAACGCCACCAGTTCCGCCATCCCATAGTCGAACGGCCGCGTCCCTGCGCCCATCTCCTCACGCTGTTCAAACAGCTTCTTCACCTTCGGGTGGATATGAAAACCCGCTGGATAAGCCGTAATCCGCTTCACAAGCTCATTGACGCGCTCTGCCGGAAGCCCCGTTCGGACCTCGTACTCCGGAAGCAACTCACAGCCCTTATAAGGATCCCAGTAATCCGGCAGCTCTGCCAGATGCGGTATCTCCTCCGCCTGCGTCGCAGTCTTCTGATCCTCGAGGAACTCCTGCTGAACCGCCTGCACCTCTTTCGTCGGATCAATCCCGATACGCTGCGCATACAGCTGGTACAGCGGAGCACGATCCTTGATGATTGCGTACCGCCGAGGTTGCGTCACCGTCGGATCATCCACCTCGCTGTGCCCATGCTTGCGATACCCCACCAGGTCCACCACAACATCGGAGCGGAACTTGTGCCTGTACTCCGCTGCAATCGTAGCCACTCGCACCACGGCATCCGGATCCTCGGAATTCACATGGAAGATCGGAACCGGCAGCCGCTTCGCAATGTCAGTCGAGAACCGCGACGAGTTCGACTCCTCCGGCAGCGCCGTAAACCCAAGCAGGTTATTCACGATCACATGCACCGTCCCGCCCACGTTATATCCATGCAGCGTAGCCATGTTCAACGTCTCAGCAAGAATTCCCTGCCCCGCAAACGCCGCATCGCCGTGAATGATCATCGGCATCACATTCGCTTTGCCGCCCTTGCCGATACGTTCCTGCTTCGCCCGCGTTCTTCCCAGCACCACCGGATCGACCGCCTCCAAATGGCTCGGATTCGAAGCCAGATGCAGCCCGATCACATGACCATCCGGCGATACATACTCACCCGTCGCGCCGATGTGGTACTTCACATCCCCGCCACCCATCGTGCTGCGCGGGTCAACATCCTCAAACTTGGTAAAGATCTCCGACGCTGGTCGGCCGATCGTATTCGTCATCACGTTCAGTCGCCCGCGATGGCTCATCGCAAGCATCGCCTTCGTCACGCCGCACCCGGCGCTCGCTTCCAGCACGCGATCGAGAAACGGAATCAGCGCCGTCAGTCCCTCAAGCGAAAACCGCTTCGTCCCCAGATACCGCGACTGAATCACCTGTTCAAAGATGTCTGCGCGAATCAGCTGCGTCAAAACATGCGCCTGATCGGCCTTGGGAGCCTTGCGCTCCATCTTCTCCTGAATCCACTGACGATGTTCAGGGCTTGGAATATGCATGAACTCGACAGCGATCGTGTCGCAATAGTAGCCGCGCGCCTCTGCAGCAAACTCGCCCTCCGGCGCAGGCGTTGGAAATGGTTCCGGGGGCAGATATTGTCCAAGCGGATCCAGCGAAGCCTGCAGGTATCCCCAACGGCGAAAAATATCAAATACAACTTCTCGATCCTGCTGCTCTACCACCGGCGCCGCTGTCGATAGCGCCCCTGCCTTCGTTGCCATTGCTTCCTCGCTTCGAATGTCGTTTCGCGAAAAATTTCAATCTTCGCCTACATCTTTATGCTAGCCCTTTCGGAGCCGCCTCGCACGTCCCACCCAAAAACTTGTCCATGCAACCGATTACCCAAAAGATGCAGATGAAAAGTGATCGCTCTGAACGAGCGCGACCGACGCCAGGAGATTCCAGCGATAAAACGAATAAGACCAAACCATTAGTCTTTATTCAAATCCGCTGCTATCAGCTTTTTCCCTTTTGATCAGTGTTACGCCTTCGTCTTCCAGGCCCCTAAAGAGTGGCACTCTGCAGCCAGGGCTGGAACTCCTCTTCGCCGAACCCATGCACCTCACTCCGTGTAGGCTTGCCCGAAGCAACCGCCAGAATCTCTTCGAAAATAAGCGCTCCAGCCTCCTGCACACTCTGGTCGCCGTCGATAATCGCCCCGCAATTAATATCCATATCGTCCTGCATGCGGTTATACAGCGCCGTATTCGAAGCCAGCTTCAGCGAAGGTGTAGGTTTGCAGCCGAATACCGAACCACGTCCTGTCGTGAAGCACAGCATGTTCGCACCGCCGGCAACCTGACCCGTCGCCGACACAGGATCGAACCCAGGCGAATCCATAAACACCAACCCTTTCGCCACGACAGGCTCCGCATACAGATAAACCTCATTAAGGTTCGTCGTCCCGCCCTTCGACACCGCTCCCAGCGACTTCTCAAGAATCGTCGTCAGTCCACCCGTCTTATTTCCCGGCTGCGGATTGTTATCAATCGAGCCCTTGTGCCGGGCTGTGTACTCCTCCCACCAATGAATCCGCTCAATTAGCTTCTCCGCCACCTCAGGCCGCGAAGACCGCCGCGTCAGCAGATGTTCCGCTCCATAAATCTCCGGCGTCTCCGAGAGAATCGCCGTCCCACCATTTCGCACAAGCATGTCCACAGCCGCGCCCAGCGCGGGGTTTGCACTGATTCCCGAGTAAGCATCCGACCCCCCACACTGCAGTCCAACCACCAACTCCGACGCCGGCACAAGCGTACGAGTCGCCTGGTTAGCTTGCTCCAACAACTCGTAAACGGTGGCAATACCCTTCTGGACCGAAGCCGTCGTCCCGCCTTCTTCCTGAATCGTGGCTGACCGCAGCGCACCCGTCATTCCCGTCAGCGCCACCAGGGAGTCGATCTGATTGGTCTCACACCCCAGCCCCAGCAGAAGCACCCCCGCGAAGTTCGGGTGAGTGGCATATCCTGCAAAAACTCGGCGCAAAAGATCCGCCGGCTCACCATGTTCAGCCATCCCGCAACCAGTCCCATGCGTGATAGCCACCACCCCATCTACATTCGAATAGGCGCTCATCACCTCCGGCGTAAAGTGAGCAGTAATCCGGCGCGCAACAGAAGCCGAGCAGTTCACAGTGGTAAGAACACCTACATAATTTCGCGTACCCACGCGCCCGTCAGGCCGCACGAAACCGAGAAAGCTGGCCATCTCCTCCGGTCGCAAAAACCTCGTCGGTTGCGCCTCCGCCCCAATCGAATAGTCTCGTTCAAAATCCCCGGTAATAAGGTTATGGGTATGGACGTGTTCCCCCGGGACAATAGCTTGCGTCGCAAAACCAATGATTTGACTGGACTTGCGGACCGGCTTCCCCACACCTATTGCCCGCAAGGCCACCTTATGTCCGGCAGGAACGTCAGAAAGCGTCGTAACTCGAAGATCTTCAAGGAATTGCGCTGCAGGAACTGATTGCAGGGCTACTGCAACATCGTCGCTATCCCCGAGCTTGAGCATGTGAGCCATCAAAACGTCCTATCTTTTTAAAACACTGCCAACTAGCAGCTTAATGCATAACGATTGGTACGACCACACTCTACTCCTAAAACACACAAGTAAGAAAGATTTTCCCCGCACAATAAACTCCATGCTCTTTCAGCCCGCACATAGGTCGTTGATTCGCGAGAAACATTGTCAAGTCAAAAATCTCGTAAGTTGTTGTACTAAATACAGATATAGGTGCATATTTATTCCGTGCCATCTTCTATACTGGATAGAGAGAAGATTTCAGGACGAAGGATCGCCCCCGATTAACATTAATCGGCATTTTCCTTTTAGATGGAATACCTTACCGGGGGGCTCGGGCCAAATCCAATACTTTACACCGCAAGTCCCAATATATCTTTCCTGTAATCAATACTTTACATAGGATACTTGGGGAGTGGGGGTAGACTTCTAAATCACATCTATAGTGAAGAAATGAAGGAATTGCTCCGGACGCTCGGATTGCTCGTAGCCCTCTTGCTAACTTCAGCCACAACCAAAGCTGGAGCCCAAACTGCGGAAACAGCGCCCCAACTGCAGCCAGCGCCCCAGGAAGACGTCCGCCCTCTCCCGGATATCCCAACCCTGATGCACGAGGTCGAGACGCACCAGAAAGCCTCCGAGGCCATCCAGAAGGACTACCTCTTCCACGAGGTAGCCACCGAACAGGAGAACGACGGCCACGGTGGCCTGAAAAAGATCGAGACCTCCGAATACGACGTCTTCTGGCTTAACGGAGTACCCGTCCGGAAGATGACCAAGAAAAACGGCAAAGATCTCACGGCAGACGAGCAGAAGAAAGAAGACGAACGGATCGACAAAGAGGTCGCAAAGGTCAAAGAGAGGCGCAGCAAAGCGGACGAGAAAGGCGAAGAGACCGACCCGCACGGACATGATGAGGTCACCGTCTCCCGCTTCCTCACACTCGGGAGCTTCACCAATCCAAGACGAGTCCAGATAAACGGACGTGACACCATAGCGGTCGACTACACAGGAGACCCGAAGGCAAAGACCCGCAACCGCTTTGAAGATGTGATCCGCAATCTCGCAGGCACCATCTGGGTCGACGAACAGGATCGCTCCATCACCCGCATCGAAGGCAGATTCGTAAACGCCTTCAAAATCGGCGGCGGCCTGGTCGTAAACATCAAAAAGGACACCAACTTCGCCTTCGAGCAGAGAAAGGTAAACAGCGAAGTCTGGCTCCCGGCAAGCGTCGACGCAAAAGGAGCCTTACGCGCGCTGCTCTTCTACAACTTCAACGGCAATATCCGTGTCGTCGACTCCGACTACCGGAAGTTCAAGGCCACCTCCACCATTCTTCCCGGCATCAGCACAGTGGAAGAACCTAACTCAACCCCGACGCCCGCATCGCCGCAGTAGTCGATTTGAGAGGATGACCATCTCGGCCAGCTTGGCTGAAATAAAAAAATCGTTCGAACTGTCGATCTAGCTCGCCGTCGTTCGACGTGTAAGTAGAGACCAGTTAAGATCGGTCTCTCATCACTCAAATGACCGAAGGAGAAATACCTATGCGATATCTGTGTCTGTACAAGCCCAATAAGCCAGAAAGCACCCCACCGACCCAACAGGAGATAGCCACGATGGGCAAGCTGATCGAAGACATGACAAAAGCGGGTGTCCTGCTCGCGACAGAAGGCTGCCAATCAAGTGCCAAAGGCGCGCGCGTTCGACTCGCTAATGGAAAGTTCGCAGTGACCGACGGCCCTTTCACCGAAGTCAAAGAAGTGGTGGGAGGTTTCGCACTGATCCAGGCGAAATCCAAAGAGGGAGCCATCGAATGGACTAAACGCTTCCTCGAAGTTGCCGGCGATGGCGAAACGGAGATTCGACTGCTGCACGAGATGTCAGACTTCGCTCCCTAAACTCCTTTTCAGCGACGCCATACCTCATAGTGAACTCGTAACCGAGGTCACCGCACCTCACCGGACAAACGCACAAGGAGACCCTGCGATGCGATTCATGATGTTGATGATCCCCAAGGGATACGAAACCGCTGCACCAGGAACCATGCCTGACCCCGCGGCTGTCGCCGCCATGATGAAGTACAACGAATCTCTACAGAAGGCGGGAGTGCTGCTCGCTCTCAATGGCCTGCACCCTCCCTCAATGGGTGCTCGCATCTCCTTCTTAGGAGGCAAACCCAAAGTGACCGACGGCCCCTTCACCGAGGTGAAGGAAATCATCGGCGGTTACTGGATGATCCAGGTGAAGTCGAAAGAAGAGGCGATCGAATGGGCGTCGCGTTGTCCCGCTTCTGACAACGAAGTAATAGAACTTCGCCAGGTCCAGGAGTTCGCTGACTTCCCTTCTGATGTTCAGGAAGCCGCCTCCGGGTTCCCCGAACTGCAGGAACAATTCGGTCATAAAACTGGGTCTTAGCTGCATCACGTTCTCACTTGCACTGATAAAGCGAAGATGGTCTGATCGGTAGCTGTGACGGCTACCGATACCCATCGCGCCATCGATGCCGTCTGAAGAATCGAATCCGTCAGGCTCATCGCAGGCTTACAGGCATGAATGCGGGACGTTGGCGTGGCCACCCGAAACGTTCGAGAGCGAGATCAGCTGGCGAAGCGCTCTTACTTGCGGCAACGATTCAACTCCAGATCGACAATGACGAAATTAGAGACCGAAGATCGCGAAAACCCTACAAGGGAACGTAGAAGAGAGATTAAATGCGCAAAGGGATAGCCTAAGCCATCCCTCCCGCAAAACTTGGTCGAAGACGTGCGCTAAACCTTACAGAGGCTGAACGTCAGAAGCCTGCCAGCCCTTGGGGCCCTTTACCACGTTGAACTGAACTGCCTGGCCTTCCTGGAGGCTCTTAAAACCGTTCGAATTGATCGCCGAGTAGTGCACAAACACATCCTCGCCGTTCTGACGGCTGATAAAGCCAAACCCCTTGGCATCGTTAAACCATTTTACTGTTCCCTGTTCCATGTTGTTTCTTTCCTTGTTTACTACTGAATTTTGCCGTAGATCCAAATCGGGGTTCGTACATTGTCTAGCTTTGCAGAAAACCAATCTGTTTCAAACGATGAGTGAAGGTTAGCATACTTGGCAAGTTTTTTTTCGATAATCGACTAAATACTTTTGTTTGCACTGTTTTTAGTGCAGTTTCGATCCGTGAAACCGATGATTCTTGGAGGGTTGATCAAAAGTCGGCAAACAGGAGCCCTTGTCACGCGGGAAGATGAGAGCGAACAATCTGCTCTGCGCGAGCAAGAACCTCGTCCAGGCTCAGGGTCGTCGAGTCCAAGATGACGGCGTCTACGGCGGCCTGAAGGGGTGATTCTGCGCGATTGCGGTCGCGTTCGTCACGCTCCTTCATGTCGCGGATGATGCCCTCCTGCTTGATCCGCTGTTGTTCCGAGACCTGTGAGTCGGGAGCAGACGTCGTCGACTCGTCGTAATCTCCGCTGAACTTTTGAAAAGAAGGAGTTACCTGACGGTAGCGTCGGTCGCCGCGAACCTCAGGGGCAGCGTCGAGAAAGATTTTGACCTCCGCATCGGGGAAAACGGCGGTACCGATGTCGCGGCCCTCCATGACGACACCGCCCCCGGCGCCCAGTGCTTGCTGCTGCTGCACCATCCAGGCGCGGAGGCGTGGGTGGACAGAGACCTTGGAGGCGGCTGCAGTGACGTCGGCTTCGCGGACTCGACGGGATACATCCTGGCCGTCGAGCAGAACACGATTGCCTTCGGCCTGAGGCTCAAGGGCGATACGCGTGTAGGCTGCAAGGTCCAGCAACGGCGCTTCTTCGTCAAAGGACAGATCGTTCTCGATCGCCTTGAGGGCGAGGGCGCGATACATAGCTCCGGTCTCTAAATTCAAGAAACCGAAGCGTCGAGCGAGGTGGGCGGCGAGTGTGCTCTTGCCAGCGCCAGCTGGCCCGTCGATAGCAATGACGGGACGATGGCGTTTGGCAGTCGCAGGCTGGGGCGATTGGGGTGTTTCGTTTGTCTGGCTCATTCGGCGGTCTTATCTTACTCGGATTTGTACTTTCGAGAAGGGGGTCTTTTGCCGAAGGGCTTTTTATTGTCCTTGAACTTGTCGAAGGTGCTGGCCGGCTTGCCCGCGCTCCCTGTGGACTTGCCTGCGAACTTACCCGCTGGCTTGCCGGATTTGGCAAAGGGCTTTTTGCCGTAAGGCTTTGAATCGGCGAAGTCTGGTTTGCCTTTCGAGGCGTAGCTCGATTTTCCTTTGGCTCCGAAACTCTTGGGCCTGTCGCTGAAACCTTCGCTGGATTTGGTGTAGGGCTTTTTTGTTCCAAAAGTGCGTCGCGGTCTCGCCTCGGAGTCTCCTGCCCCCTCTGATTGAAAGGAACGAGCAGGCCGGGTTGGGCGGTCGGAGCCTTCGCTCCGGGCGCTTGAGAATTTGCCACGAGGCGCATCGAATTTGCGGTACGGCGGTCCAGAACGTGGACCTTGTTCCGAGCGGTCGCCACGGCCAGCACGGTCACGAGAAAAAGCAGGCTTGTCTCCGAACTCGCGATGTGGCGGCTGGGAATCCCCGAAGTCGCGACGAGGGGGACGTGAGTCAGAATATTCGCGACGCGGCGGACGGGCTTCGCTTGAACCGGCTTCGGAACGAGAGCCATAGTCGCGGCGAGGCGGACGAGAGTCGCCGAAATCGCGACGTGGGGGACGTGACTCGCCGTCGCGGCGGAAGGGCTTGCCGGCGAAGCCTTCGCGCTTGCGGTCGAAGGTGCCGGGCTTGGAGAAGGTTCTGCGGGGTGGACGGGATTCGCCTGCGCCCTCTTCGGAGCGTGGGGCGTAGTCGCGGCGCGGTGGGCGCGATTCGGAGGAGTCGCTGTCTCGGCGGAATGTGGGCCGGTCACCACCCATGCGGGACTTGCTACCAAAAGATGGGCGGGAACCGAAGGATGGCTTGGAGCCAAAGGAAGGGCGCCTGCCTTCGCGGTCGAAGCTGGGCTTGCGGGTGTAGGGACGTGCTGGCCGCTCACCGGTTGAAGCTTCTGCCTGGTCCGCTGGTGGCCCGGACTGGAAGGACTTGGGGCGACGGATGGATCTGTCGCGCTTCTCTTCTTCCCACGGTTTGGAGTAGTCCGGTTTGGCGTCGCGGTTGAACGGGCGGCGTTCGCGGTCGGGCGCACCGGTGGGCGCTGGTCGGTTGATGAATCCTGTTCCGACTTTGCGCGGTTTGGGAACGAACTTGGTGATGCGTGGCGTTTCTGGTGTGTCACCCTCGGTGGTGGGGACGATGGCGTCTATATCATCGGGGGCTGGGGTAACGACGATGGGTGCGAAGGCAGGGAGCTCGCCCGCTACGTGGAGAACAGTCTTGCCTTCGATGGCGATGGTCTCGAGCTGGCGGGCGGAGATGAGGGCGTGGACCACGTCGCGGATGCGAGAGCGGGCTGCGACTGGGGAGAGGAAGGTTTCGATCTCATCTTCGGTGGCTACGAGGGACTGACTGAGGTAAAGGGAGATGAGGGCGGATAGGGCAGTGGGCTGTCCGGCGTTGGCTCCGGCCTTGATTTGCTTGGTGAAGCGGGTGGTGGTTAGCTCCCATAGGGTGGGGGCGCCGTCGGGTTGGGGGATGGGGATGACGCGGAGGTGCTGCCAGAGTTCGGTGAGGGCGCGCAGGACTGCGGCCTCGGTGACCTCCTTGCCCAACTGGGTAGTGAGGTCGTAGGCGCTCATGGTGATGCGCTCGGCCAGCAGGTTGTAGGTGGCGAGGGCCAGCGGGGAGACCTTGCTGGGACCGCTGGTGACGGGTGGCTGCTTCCATGCCTTGTCGCCGCGGAGGGTGAAGATGTAGGGGAAGGCTAGCGGGGAGACGATGAAGTCGGGGGTCTCGGTGCCGGTTCCGGTGGGTGAGCCGAGAAGGTTGAGTGGGACTGCGCCACCGTCGGCGATGAGGCGGGCTAGGAGGCTGCGGGGCTGCTCGGTGTCGGCCAGAGAGGGAGTGGCATTCGCGGCACCGAGGATGGACTCTACGAAGGTGGGCGCGGGCGTTGGAAGCTGCTGGGCGCGCGGCGTGTAGAGGACCAGGCCTGAGGCGTTGAGCCAGTCGCGGAGCATGTTGATAGTGAGGATTGGATCGCCATTGTGGCGCCAGTGCGCGAGGCGGGCGGCGGCGAGCTGGTCGGCCGAGGGAGTGCTTAGGTTACTCAAGGTGTTGCCTTCCTGCTGGGCGATTCTCTGTAAGAGTGCGCACGCAGCATTCCTTCAACCTGGGCTGAAGGAGGACGATCTTTTTGGTACGAGTGGAGCGACGTGAGACTCGGTGCTTATATTGGCCCGTTGCGCGTCTTTACAAGGATACCGCAAAGTGATGCTCTGCGGTTTTGGCGCGGCGGACTTTGTGGGGTACCCCCTACCCCCCGGCAATAATTCCCAAAGTCTTCAAAGCAGATACTTTAGGTCTGGACTTAGGCTTCGGGTACTCATCCAGATCAGACCGCACAAGATACGGAATGTCTCCGCTTATCCCTACTTCTATTAGAACAGATTGGATTGAATGATTAGGCCACGTCTATCTTGCTTGTTTTCTGGCCGTTATAAGGTTTGGGGGCTTGACAAGGTTATTGGCTTCGCCAGCGAACGCCGGCGCGAATCGATTGCGCAATGCAAAGCCCCACACAGTCTTCCCTGTTACGAGGAATGTGTTGGGCATTTTGTTGTTGATAGCTTGTCTGAGCGGGTTTGTTACCCGGCCTAAGGGCCTTAGATCGTCGGCGAAAATGTCACCAGGATCGTGACGAAGATCAACCCAAAAACGATCACCAGCAGCTGCCACCACCGTTCCAACCAACCCGCCGACTCATGTGACGAACTCATCTCAACATTCTCCTTGACCACTCCCAAATCCTAACTGAGAACAACAACTGCCTCAGCCTGTCCCCCAATGCTGGTCATCGTCCGGCCCCTGTAGACGACGGCGCACCAGTTCAAATATGCCAAGGGCCCCGCTTGCGAAGAGTGTGAGTGAGGATGGTTCCGGTGTAGAGGAGGCGAGAGGAACACCGTCGACCAGTACCTCGGTGGAGTAGGTATCGCCGACAGAAGTGAGGATCAGATCGCCCCCTGAAGTAGCGGCATAGATAGGACAGTAAAAGGGCGGGAAATTCATAACGCAGGTGCTACCGAGAAATGACGGCGTCGTCGGTATGACGAGGAAATGGTCGAAGTCCCCTCCAAACCGAGGCGCGATGCTGGTCAGGCTGCCGGAGTAGTCAAAATCAACGTCGTCCCGACCAGTACCCGTGAAAGTCCCTAGGCCTCCAACAGTAAACGTTGTCGTCAAACCGTTCATAAGCTCGAAGAAGATTTCGCCTGGGGCCTCTACGCAGTTGAATGAGGGATCGACCTGACAGGCTGCCAACTGCACCGTAGTAAACGAGCCGCTATAAGTCAGGAGTTGATTGGTAAAGGATTGACCTCCCACTGTCCCCGTCGCGTATTCCGAGAAGGAGATGGTGATCGTATCAGCGTGGACGAAGCATGAGGCCGAAAGGACAAGCCCCACAACAAGCAGAACTGAGCGGAAGGAAGAGCGCATAAAACCTCCAGGACACGTGTCATCTCTGAACAAGGCCCGTAGGATCTGTCTTGCTGCGACGTTTTCCGAGGTCAGCATACCGCTTTCCAAGGTGCTGCGGAAGACGGGTACCAGCAGAGAGCTGATTTCACACAGAATGCAAAGACATTAGATTCTCTGGAAGGCTTTGGCTATGTCTTTGTGGGAGTAGCGGAGGGCGATGGGGCGGCCGTGGGGGCAGGCGGTGGGGTGTTCGGTTTTGGCTAATTCTTTGAGGAGCCAGTCGATCTTGGCGGCGTCGAGGGGCTGGTTGATTTTGATGGCGGCGTGGCAGGCGATGCTGGCGGCGATGCGGCGGCGGCGGGCTTCGGAGTTTTCGGTTTGCTGGTTGCGGTCGGGGACGGCCAGGACCTCTTCGAGCATGCGTTCGAGTTCAGTGCCTTCGAGGCCTACGGGTGCGGCTTTGATGGCGAGGGTTCGGGGACCGAAGGGTTCGGCTTCGAAGCCGTTGCGCTCGAGCTCTTCGGCGATCTCGGCGAAGGTGATCATCTGGGCGGGGAGGAGATCGATGAGCAGGGGCATGAGGAGTCGCTGGCGCTGGACCTGTTCTGTGTCGCGCTCGCGTAGGACTTTTTCGAAGAGGATGCGCTCGTGGGCTACGTGCTGATCGATGATCCAGAGGCCTTCTTCGTTGGTGGCGAGGATGAAAGAGTCTCGAAGTTGGCCGAGAGGCTTGAGGGTGGTGAGCGCGTAGAGTGTGTCGGCTTGTTGTGGGGTGGCGGGTTCGTAGGTGGGCTCGGTAGTGTCGTAGCCTACGGGGATGGAGTGGCCGGGGAAGGCGAAGCGTCCGGGGGACGGGGGGACCATCGGGGCGGCCAGGGTGAGACCAGGGGATTTAGTGGTGATGCCTGAGCTTGTTGGCTCCCATTGAGCCGTATCGGTTGCATCAGCGGAGTCGAAACTGACAGCCTCGCGGGTGGGATCGAAGATGGGTGGTTCGGGGCCGCCGGGTAGGGGGCTTACGTCGATTAGGAGCGAGCTTTCGGGGCCGTGGGGACTGTTGAGGGCGGTGGCGAAACTGGCGGCAGGGCGAGCCTGCATGAGAACGGTGCGGACGGTGTCGCGGACGAAGTCATGGACGAAGGCGGATTGACGGAAACGGACTTCGGTCTTCGCAGGGTGGACGTTGACGTCGACCTCTTGCGGGGGCATCTCGAGAAAGAGAAGGACTACCGGGAACGATGTGGGCGGGATGATGTTGCGGTAGGCCTCGGTGAGGGCGTGGAGGATGAGTTTGTCGCGGACGAGGCGCTGGTTGACGAAGACGTAGATGGCGTTGCGGTTGAGTTTTTGCAGTTCGGGCTTGGAGACGAAGCCGGTGATGCGGAGGTAGCCGGGGTCGGGCGGGGTGTAGTCGATCTCGCGTTTCCAGGGGGGCGGCTCGGGCAGACCGGCGCGGGTGAAGTCGAGCTCGGCGGCGGTGGGGAGCATGAAGTTGGAGGTGTCTTTGCCGAAGATCTGGAAGAGGCGGTCAGCTGCGTTGGGTACAGCGGGTGCGATGAGCAAGGCTTGCGTCGCAGAGTGCAGCTCGAAGTGTTTTGTCGGGTGAGCGAGGGCGTAGTGGGTGACGAGGGCGGCGATGTGGGAGAGCTCTGTCTGCTCGGACTTGAGGAATTTGCGGCGAGCGGGAGTGTTGAAGAAGAGGTCGCGGATGGTGATCGTGGTTCCGGTGGGGAGACCGGCGTCTTCGACGCGGAGGATGTTGCCGCCGGCGATCTCGACTACGGTGCCGGAGTCGTCTTCGGAGGAGCGCGTCTCGAGGGTGAGGCGGGAGACAGAGGCGATGGATGGGAGGGCTTCGCCGCGGAAGCCTAGCGTGGCAATGGAGAGGAGGTCGTCGGAGGTGCGGAGCTTGCTGGTGGCGTGGCGTTCGAAGGCGAGGAGGGCGTCGTCCTTGACCATGCCGTGGCCGTTGTCGGCGATGCGGATCAGCTTGCGGCCTCCGGCTTCGACCTCGATGCGGATGCGGGTGGCTCCGGCGTCAAGGGAGTTTTCGAGGAGCTCTTTGACGACGGAGGCGGGACGCTCGACGACTTCGCCGGCAGCGATCTGGTTGGCTACCAGGTCGGAGAGGATACGGATGCGGCCCATAGGGTCGATTGTATGGCCAGAGGATGTGCGGAAAACGAGGGCCAAACCGCAGGCATCTTAAACGGACGAGGAGAATGGTGATGATTCGTAAATTGAAGACGGGCGAGTTCCGAATTTATTCGCGTCATGTGGATCCGAAGACGGGGAAACGGAAGAATCTGGGGACGTTTGCTAGCCGCGAGAAGGCAGAGCAGCATGAGCGGGCGATTCAGTATTTCAAGCGGCACTAAATCATTCGTCGCGAGCCGGTGAGGAATGGATATACCATTCGTGGGATTAGTTGCTTGTTCGGAGTTTATGGCAGGCATAAAGCCTCTAATATCACCTCTATTTGAGTCGCAAGGGCTTTAGCGCCGATCATGGCCGTTCGATTATCGATCGAATTCTTCTTTTAGTGGCCAGACCTCTTGCGGATTCTGTACACTTTCGCACGCCACCAGATAGTCCTGATTTTCGGCGGTGAAGGACTGCGGTCGCACATGAAAGCAATGTACGCGGGAGGAATTGATGGCACTGCAGGATAAGAGTCGGCGGGAGTTTGTGAAGATAGGCGCGGCGGTCGCGGGTACAGTTGCGACTTGGAATGCAACGAGCTACGCAAAGATTGTGGGAGCCAACGATCGCGTTCGCGTCGGTGTGGTGGGGTGCGGCGATCGGATGAAGCAGGCCCTGATTCCCTCGTTCCATATACATGCCAAGGAGATGAACTTTGAGTTCGTGGCGATCTCGGACTTGTGGAATAAACGGCGCGAGGATGGCGTGGCGTATATCCAGAAAATATGCGGCACAAAGGTCGATACGGTTCGGAACAATGACGAACTGTACGCCCGCAATGATGTGGATGCGGTGCTGATTGCTACGGCGGACTTTCAGCATGCGCAGCATGGCGTGGAGGCAGTGAAGGCGGGACGCGACGCCTATGTCGAGAAGCCGCTGGCGCACACGATGAAGGACGCGCGGGCAATTCGCGATACGGTTCATGCCAGCAAACAGGTGGTGCAGATTGGAACGCAACGGAGGAGCACTCCGAGTTATCAGAAGGCATACGAGTACATCAAGTCGGGCAAGTTCGGCGACATCGTAATGGTGGAGATGACGTGGAACGTGAACCAGCCGGGACGGTGGCGGCGTCCGGATGTGGTGCCTCTGCTTAAAGAGGAAGACACTGATTGGAAGCGTTACCTGCTGGACCTTCCCCATGAGCCGTTCGATGCACGGAAATATCTTGAGTTCCGGCTGTTCTGGCCTTACTCGTCGGGAATTCCGGACCAGTGGCTGGTGCACCAGATTGATACGGTGCACTGGTTCAGTGGGTATCCGCATCCACGCAGCGTAGTCGCGAATGGGGGCAACTATCTCTGGCATGACGGCCGCAAGAACTGGGATACCATGACGGCAGTCTTCGACTACGGCCCGGAGGATGATCTGACGAAAGGCTTCCAGGTGCAGTATTCGTCGCGGTTTACGAACTCTGCGGGCGGGGTGAAGGAGTTGTACTACTCGAACGCAGGAATGCTGGATATGGATAAGCAGACGGTGACTCCGACGGGCGGTTTGACGGCGAAGTCGGCGGCCGAGATGAAGATGGAAGCTAACCTGTTGGAACCTTTTTCGCTGAGCAAGGCGGTAGAAGAGACGTCCACTTCGGCTAATACGGGAGCAGATAATCAGACCTCGGCCAACATGCGCAACTGGATGGAGTGCGTCCGCTCGCGCAAGACACCTAACGCCAGTGTTGACGCAGGATATAGCCACTCTGTCGCGCTGTGCATGAACATTGCGGCGATCCAGACCGGGCAGAAGGTAACCTTCAACGATAAGACGCAGCAGGTGATGGTTGGGGGCAAGGTCTATGCGTAGGTTGCTGCTTGGCTGTGCGCTGGTCATGAGTGCAATGAGTGTAGCGAATGCGGCGGCGAAGGGCGTCCAGGTGGTGGCTGATGAGAGCCATCAGCGAGTCGACATCACGATCGACGGGAAGCCCTTTACTTCGTACGTGTGGCCCTCGACGCTGAAGAAGCCGGTGCTCTATCCGCTGATTGCGGCGGATGGCGTGACGGTGACGCGTGGGTATCCGCTGGCTCCGCGGGATGGGGAGCGGGTGGATCATCCGCATCATGCGGGGATGTGGTTCAACTACGGCAATGTGGACGGGTTCGACTTCTGGAACAACTCGGACGCGATCAAGCCAGAGGATCGTGGGAAGATGGGGTCGATCCATCACCAGAAGATCGTCTCTGCGAAGAGTGGTGCTAAGGGCGAGCTTGAGGTCGAGTCCCTGTGGACTGCGGGCAGCGGCAAGGATGTGCTGAAGCAGACGACGAAGTATGTGTTCTGGCAGAAGGGCGATGCCCGGTATATCGATACTGAGGTCACGCTGACAGCGCTGGACAAGGTTGTCTTCCACGATGACAAGGAGGGACTGCTGGGGATTCGTGTGGCTCACTTTTTGGAGTCGGCTACGGAGAAGGGCGGGACGTTTGCCGATGCTAGTGGCCGGCCTACTCCTGTTGCGAGTGGAACAGCTGGAGCGACGGGAGTTTATCTAACGAGCGAAGGCAAGAAGGGCGACGCTGTCTGGTCGACGCGCGGGAAGTGGTGCGAGTTGACCGGCACCGATGCTGATGGTCATGTGGAGAGCATTGCGATTCTCGACCATACGAAGAATCCGAATTATCCGACGTATTGGCATGCGCGTGGATATGGGTTGTTCGCGGCGAATCCGCTGGGGCAGAAGATCTTCGATCCGAAGGCGGCACAGTTGGACTACACGATCGAGAAGGGTCAGAGCGCGACGTTTCGGTATCGGGTGATTGTGATGGATCATGCGGCAGATGCTACGGAGATGAATCAGCAGCAGGCTGCATTTGAGGGGGCGGCCTAGGCTTACAAACCGGAGCATACACATGGCAGGCTGAGCGTATGGATGCTCCGGTTTCATTTTTAAATTTATTCCTAATTATTTAGTAGTTGACAGACGTATAACTGTGGCCTAATCTCCTAATTCATTAGGAGGACTCATGGCGGAACGAAAAGGGCCATCCGATCTGCTGACTCAGCTTGAACTCCAGATCATGCAGGTGCTCTGGGCGAACGGGCCGAGTAATGTTCAGACGGTGCAGGAGGCATTGAACAGCGATCCACCGCTCGCGTACACCACGGTGCAGACCATGCTGAATGTTCTCGAACGCAAGAAGAAGGTGCGACGCAGGCTTCGCGGGAGAGCCTACGAATACAAGGCTGTTGTGACCCACGAAGCTGCGAGCCGCCATGCAGTGAGAGACATGCTGGATCGTATGTTCGGCGGGTCTGTCGACGCGCTGCTCATGAATCTACTCAAAGATCGTCAACTGAGCCCGGAGAAACTTGCCGAGCTGACTGAACGACTGACGCGCGAAGAAGCCCGGCAACAAAAGGAGAAGAACCATGAGTGACCTTCATCGCTTTGTGCTGACCTACATTTTGAATTCGATCTGGCAGGTGCCGTTGGTGGCAATCGTCGCAGTTGGTTGTATGGCGTTGCTGCGTAAAGGGAGCTTTTCCATCCAGCATCGCCTGTGGGTTGCGGCGCTGGTCGCGGCGTTTCTGCTGCCGCTCGCGAGTGCCAGCGGATGGTTTACCTTCCTGGCTCATCCTGCTTCAGGACATCTGCGCTCGAAGGCTGCTCCGACGATGACCCTGTTTCTGGATGGCGAGAGCGCCGTGAGTTCCTTCGGTGCTCACCAAAGCTCAAGCTGGTTTGCAGCTAGTGCGGCGAATGCAGTGATCCTGATCTGGATGGGTTTCGTTCTTTACCGCATGGCTAGTTTGGCGTGGGGATGGCGGCGCACCCTGACAATCGTTCGTGGCGGACGAACGGCCGTGCTACCCGACGCCATCGATGAGCTATGGAAGACATCGCAGGCGCGCTTTGGACTCACCAAATCGTCTCTGCTGATCTCTAATCAGATAGCGACGCCGGCCACTCTGGGCGCAAAACGACCAGTGGTGTTGCTGCCATCTGGTTTGCTTTTGACTGCATCGGAACACGAGTTTGCCGCCATTTTTGCGCATGAGTCGGCTCATATTCAGAGATGCGACTTTCTCTGGAACATCTTGTATGAAGTGCTGGCGATTCCTATCGTTTACCATCCTATGACTCGTATGCTGCGGTCTCGCATCGCGGACTCGCGTGAACTGGTATGCGATGAGTTGGCAGCGAACGAGCTTGGCAATACGGCGGTCTATGCCCGTTCCCTGATACGGATTGCGGAATCTCTTTCATCGGCGTCCGCTCCTGCACCGGCACTGGGAATCTTTGAGGGTCACAATCTCGAGAAACGAGTGATTACGCTGATCGATCGAGGACCTCGCCTCAGCAGGCTCGCAACGGTGATGATCGTAACCTGCTGTTCTATGCTCTTTGGAGCGTCTTGCCTTGCAGCTTCCGCGTTCAATTTTCAGCCTGCGGCTATTGTCTCCGAGGAGTTGAAGCCTTTTGCCGGAACGTGGCATTGGATGTTCAAGGGCAAGCCGTTCATCACGATGGTGCTGGTGCCGGAGGGAGACCACTTCTCTGGCTACATGACGAATGCCTTCCTCATAAATGACGCAGATGGCACGATGGATGCAGCCCTTGAGCCTGGAATCTCTCCGATCGCGCGCACTTTCTTCGCAGGGAGGGTGCTGCATATCGTGGTGCAGGACCCGAGAGATAAGCAGCACTCCGACGATTGGATTATGACTCTGGCGGGGCCGGATAAAGCCGAGTTTTTTATCGCCGAGCCGGACCGTCCCAAGAATCTGAAGACCTGGATGGCGGAGCGGGTTTCCAACGAAACGACCACCCCCGGGAAGGAGATCAACGCAGACGCTATTTACCATGTTGGCGGAGGAGTGTCGGCTCCTAAGCTGGTGTTCTCGACTGAGCCTGAATTTCCCCCCGGACATACGGAGAAAAATTTCTCCGGCAGCTGCCTCATCTCGTTCGTCGTGAACGCGTCGGGTTCGCCTGAGCAGTTGAAAGTCGTTCGATCGCTCGGTTCGGACTTTGACCAAAGCGCCCTTGACGCCGTGAAACAGTACAGGTTCGAACCTGCCATGTTCGGCGGTAAGCCGGTCCCCGTGGGCCTGAAGATCGAGGTTGCTTTCAAGCGCTTCTAGAGGACACGATCGAAGATGATCGGAAGATAATTTGCAGAGAAGGCAGGGACGCTCCTGATGGTGGAGCGTCCCTGAATTCTAAGCGAAGAGACCGTCGCGGTTGCGCCTGGCCCGGAGGTCTTCGTTGAAGGCTGTCGCCGGTGTGTCCATCGCCTTCTTGAAAGAGGTCTTGAAGGCGTCCATCTCTGAGGGCAGGCCAACGGTGACGCGGACGTAGGTGGGCCAGACCGACCAGCTGCGTCCAATGTGAACGCCGTCCTGTGCCATGAGCTGGCGAATCTGCACGCCGGGGCGCTTGACGTCGATCATGAAGCAGTTGCTCTGCGACGGGATGAAGGAGTAGTCGTTCTGCTTGAGCCACGCGAAGGTGTTGTTGCGCGTATCAGCGATGAGCTTCTTACGCGTGGGCACAAGCTGCGTGTCCAGGAGGCTGGCCTGGGCGGCGATCATGCCGGTGATCGGCATCGGCGACTGGCCGTAGTCAAGAAGCTTCTTGAGGAGCTCTGGGCGACCGATGGCAAAGCCGCAGCGGATGCCCGCCAGACCGTAGATCTTCGAGAACGTGCGCAAGATGACGACGTCCTTGCCGGCTTTGACGTGATCGATGGCCGAGGTCGCATCCGACAGATGAATGTATGCCTCGTCGACGAGGATGATGGTGTCGCCGTGCTTTTTGGCGACGGCGTAGTCGATCTGCTCTTTGCTGGTGATGGTGCCGGTGGGGTTGTTCGGATTGCAGATATAGATCACGCCGGGGTTGTTGTCTGCTTTGAGCATGGCCTCAACGTCGTGCGAGTGGTCCTTGGCCAGCGGAACAGCATGGACGGTAGCCCGATTGATCTCGGCGGCGCGCTGCGCTGCTTCGTAGGTGGGGTTGGCACAGACGAGGCTTCGCGTGGCTGAAGTGAAGGCGAGCACGGAGTAGTGGAGCGGCGGGCTGGAGCCGTCGTAGACCATGACGTAGTCGACGGGGACGCCCATCTGCTCGGCGTAGAGCTTCATGAGATCGAAGTAGAGCGGTGGGGCGTAGCGGCCGCCGTTGGGGATGATGTCGGCGATGGCTTTGCGAGCGTGTTCGCAGGGGCCGAGGGGATTCTCGTTGGCATCGAGGTAGATGCCCTGCATGGTGAACTCGGGCACTCCTGCTTCGCGGGCGGCGGCAAGGGCGAAGTGCGCTTCAGTCAGGATGGGCGCAGCGGCGAGGGTTGCCGTGGCGGAGCGGAGGAAGGAGCGGCGGGTTAGGAGGCTACAAGCGGCTGGGTCGTTCAACAGCTGTGACATGATTGGCTCCTGAGGCGCGTATAAGCAGGTTGTATGTTGGAAGGCCGAGTACAGAATGCTCAGATGGCCACAGGGTAACGCGAACCATGCGTATTCACAAGCCATTCATACGCGGTTCGAGCAGATAAGACGAAAAAACCGCCCCGGATTGGGACGGTTTTCGGTTCGGAGGTTTCTATCGCGGTGATCAACGTTTTTTTGCTTTGGCCACTTTCTTCTTCGCCTTGGGCTTCGGGGTCGGAGGGTCAGTGTCACGGTCGCCGACCATGTGGAGGCGCATGAAGTTGGTGGCACCGGATTTGGTGCGGGTTCCGGCTACGATACCGACGATCTGGCGCTGCTGGACGTGGCCGTGGGCTTCGAGGAGATCTTCGGCCATGTTGACCAGCATGTCTGTGTCCTGGAAGCGGTCGCAGAGGATGGGGTAGGTGCCCCAGAGCAGCATGGAACGGTTGATGACCGCCTCAAAGGGCGAGAGAGCGATGATCGGCGGATCGGGGTGGTACTTGGAGAGCAGGCGTGCGGTGCTGCCGGTCTCGGTGAAGATGGCGATGGCAGCAACGTCGAGATCGTCTGCGGCGTGCGCCATGCACTCGCAGATGGTCTCGGCGATGGAGAGGCGAACGCTGGGATGATGGGCGAGCGAAGCTGGCGGATCGAGGCGGATTTGCTGCTCGGTCTCGGCGACGATCTTGGCCATCATGGTGACCGCTTCGACCGGGTACTTGCCGGCGGCGGTTTCGGCGGAGAGCATGACGGAGTCGGTGCCGTCGTAGATGGCGTTGGCGACGTCAGAGGCCTCGGCACGAGTGGGGCGCGGGTTCTCAATCATCGACTCGAGCATCTGCGTAGCTGTGATGACAGGCTTGCGATACTCGGCTGCGCGACGAATGATGTGCTTCTGGATGGCGGGAACTTTTTCGGGTGGAACCTCGACGCCTAGATCGCCGCGAGCAACCATGATGGCGTCGGTGACTTCGAGGATGCTGTCGAGATGTTCGATGGCCTGGGGCTTCTCGAGCTTGGCGATGATCCAGGCGTCGGAGTTGAGCGCGGCGAGGCGGTTCTTGACGTGGCGGATGTCGTCGGCGGTGCGGACGAAGGAGACGGCGATGGTGTCGACGCCCTGGCCGATGGCGAAGACGAGATCTTCTTCATCCTTCTCGGTGAGTGAGGGGACCTTGACGGGGATGCCGGGGAGATTGATGCCTTTGTTCTCGCCCAGCATGCCGCCGTTGATGATCTGGCAGACGACATCGGCGCCTTTGACGTGGTCGACGTGGAGTTCGATGAGGCCGTCGGAGAGCAAGATGCGGGAGCCGGGCTCGAGGTTTTCGGCGAGTGTCTTGAAGGTGGTGCCGACGAGAGAGGCGGTGCCTTCGATCTCGCGTGGAGTGATGGTGAGGAGCTTACCTGCGACGAGTTGGACTGGCTTGTGTCCCTTGAGCTTGCCGGTGCGAATCTTGGGGCCCTGCAGGTCGGCGAGGATGCAGATGGGCTTGCCTTCATCTTTCGCTACGGTGCGGACCATGCGGATGAGCTCGGCCTTCTGGGCGTGGCTGCCATGGGAAAAGTTGAGGCGAGCTACGTCCAGACCGGCGCGAACAAGTTGGCGGAAGACCTCGATGGAGCTACAAGCAGGGCCGAGGGTGCCGACGATCTTAGCGCGACGTGTGCGCTCTGATGTAGCAGGAGAGGCATTATTCAAAAAAGTATTCATGAGATCGCTTGTTCGCTATCTTTCCCACCACCACGGGTTGAACCGGATGGTATGACCGTGAGTTTAGGTGCCGTTGGCAATTTTACCCGTGAAATGGTGTGTGTGGCTTTTAAGCGTTTGAATGGGTGTGAATAGTGGGCGAAAAGTGGGCGTTGTACTCGTGATTGAACTCGGCCCCGCAGATGACACAGAGGGAGATGATGTCGAGCCAGAAGAGAAGAGCGATGGCCGCGCCGAGGGAACCGTAGACTCGGGTATAGTTCGCAAAACGGGTGACGTACCAGCCGAAGGTGAGGGTGGCAACGAACCACATGACAGTCGCGATGAAGGCTCCTGGAAGGACTTTGCGCCAGGGTTGCCGCAGAGGGGTGCCCATGTTGTAGATGAGGGCGATGAGGCAGACGCTGCCGGCGAGGGCAACTGTCCAGCGGATGATCAGCGCGACGATGAAGACGGGGGTACGGACCGAGGGCATGACGTGCAGGGCGATCCAGGTCGTGATGAAATGGCCGAAGACGACGAGTGAGCTGGCGATGGCAAGAGGGACGAGCGAGAGCGGGACTAGAGCAAAGGCGCGGACTCGGCGTCCGATAAAGGTCCAGCAGTCCGCGGGGAGACGATTGGCCCGGCGGATACCTTCCATAAAGGTTGCGATGACGCTGGACGCTCCGGTGATTGAGACAACCAGGGCGGGTACGAGGAGATGCGAAGAACTAGGGTGATGGGGCGGTGTGGGATCGAAGTAGCTCTGAAGGATTGGTATGACGTAAGGCGGGATGATGCGGTTGAAGAAAGCGCCAAGTTGAGAGCGGACGGGTGCCGTGTCAGGTAGAAGCGCAATGATCGTTGCAGCCACGATGAGGGCCGGGAAGAGTGCGACCATGGCGGAGTAGGCTGCCGACTGTGAGAGGTTGAAACAGTCGTGGTCTACCGCGCGAAGAACCGCACGTTGGAGGATGACCGGGATGCGAAGGAATCGTCTCACTTGCCCGTAAGGATACAGGCTCGCGCGGCAGACGGTTAAGCTTTCGGCGTAGGAGCTGGATGAGCCTTCCATTTGTTGAGGAAGGCGGTGACGTCTTCGGACCGCATATTGCGCATGTTCTCGAACTCTTTGTTCGCCTGCGAATAGAGGAGGTTGCCGTGGGCGTCGAGGACGGCGAGAGCAGGTACGCCCTTTTTGATCGGTACCTTGTATTTCTCGGCGACGGCGACGTTGTGGTCCATCTGGCCGATGTCGACGTGGACGACGATGAAGTGCTTCGCGAGGAGCTCAGCGTTGGGGCTTTGGTGCATGTAGATGTCGAGGACCTGGCAGTCGCCGCACCAGTCTCCGCCAAAGTCGAGGATGACGCGCTTGTGTTCGGCTCGCGCCTGCTTGAGGGCAGCAGCGATGTCGGCAGTGGGATTGGCAGTCTCGGAATAGAGATGCTTTTTGACGAAGGGGACGTTCTGGGCATGCGAGAGGGGCACCATGGTGAGGATAAGCACAGCGCCTGCGAGGATGTTGCGAGAGATGGAGAACATGAGAGTGCGGGGCCTTCCTGGGCGCTCCAAAAGAGAGCTCCCCCCAATAGAAATGATGCATGAAGGGCAGTGCCGGACGCAAAGATGGTGTCTGCGACGGTTAGGGCTGCCTTATGGCGAGTTTCGTGGCTACTTGCCGGTGTAGTATCCGTCGCGGGTCTGGACGATAAGGTCTTTGCGATGAGTGGTTAGCTCGAGCTGGTGATATCCGTCGGCGGCCGCAGCCTGGTCAGGCGTGTAGCCGAGACGGTACTGGGCGCGAAGCTCTTCGGCGATCTGGTTGTAGATCTGGGCAACGTTCTGCTTCTTGCTGACCTCAAAGAGACGGCCACCGGTCTCGTCGGCCATTTGCTGCAGAACCTTCTTGCCGTCGATGTGGCTGCCCTGACCGCCGCCACCGCCGCGGCCGCTACCGCCCCCTCCCGGATAACCTCCACCGGGGTACCCGCCGCCGCGGCCGCCGGGGTAGCCTCCGCCGGGATAACCGCCGCCACGGCCACCGGGAAAGCCGCCGCCATGCGAGGGATTGCCAAAGCCCCCATGTTCCTGCCCCTTGAAGTAGATAGCGTAGATGATGGTGTCGGCGCGCTGGGTAGCTTCAAGGGCCTTGGTCAGGGTCTCCTTGCTGCCGTTGTCGACGCCATCGGAGAGGATGATGAGAGCTTTGCGGCCTTTCTGCTTGCTCATCAGTTCGTCGGAGGCGAGGAAGGCGGCGTCGTAGAGGGCGGTTCCACCGGTGCGTCTGCGGCGGCCTTCCGAGTCTGTGCCGGAGTCATTTGGATCGCCCGAAGAGCCACTATTGGCGCTCGGTGTGTCGATGTCTTTGAGTGCAGCCTGGAGCTTGGGGCGGGATGAGGTAAGGTCCTGGAGGAGCTCGACCTGGCGGGCGAACTGGATGACAAAGGCCTGATCTTTTGGCGTGGTGAGCATCTGGTCAAGGAAGGCGCTGCTGGCAGTACGCTCTTCATCGATGACGTCGCGCTGGCTGAGGCTCGTATCAACGAGCAGGCCGAGAGTCATAGGGAGGTTTTTGTCGATGTCGAAGTAGCGGATGGTCTGGGGGTGGCCGTCGACCTGGAGGGTGAAGTCGTCTTTGGTGAGGTTCTGGACCAGCGCGCCCTTCTTGTCGCGGACGACGACAGGCAGATTGACGAGGCGGGCATCGACGGCGATGGTAGGAGCGGTTGAGGCGGGGGTCTGATCCGAGGCGGATTGGGGCGGAACAGCAGATTGCGACTGGCCGAGAAGGGCGGTTGCAAGCGACCCAAAGAGACAGGCGAGCAGGAGGGACTTCATGTGAGGTTAGACGCCTTTGGCGATGGTGTGTTTCAGCCGCTACCAATTATGCCCGACCAGTTTTGCTCGGACATGTGATTTTTTCATTTCTGTATAGCGTAGTAGGGGTTATGCTGACGGCACAATGAAACTAACGTTTGTCTCGATTGCAGGGCTTGGCTGCCTTTGCCTTTGGCTTTTTGGCGCCAATCATGTGCTGCCGGTTGCGGCTGCGCCTGTCCCCGCCGTGAAGACGCCGAAGGGATCCGAACGAACGGTGGTGCTTTGGCCAAACGGCGCTCCCGGCGCGCTGGGCAAGGGTGAGGCCGATGTCCCGAAGCTGTATGTGTATCCAGCGACAGGGGCTGGGGTGCGCTCGGCGGTAATCGTGATGCCCGGAGGCGGGTACAGAAATCTGTCGATGGAGAAGGAAGGCGGCGACGAAGCGCGGTGGCTCAACGAGCATGGCGTCACGGCATTCGTGCTGGAGTACCGGCTGGGACCGAGGTACGGTTTCCCTTCCCCGATGCTGGATGCAGCCCGGGCGATTCGGTACGTGCGAAGCCATGCGATGGAGATGGGAATCGCGAAAGACAAGATTGGCCTGTGGGGATTCTCGGCTGGCGGACATCTGGCGGCCTACCTGGCGACGACAAATGACGACGGCAACACCAACTCTCCTGACCCGATCGAAAGAGTGAGCAGCCGGCCGGACTTTGCGATTCTTTCCTATGCCCGGCTGAGTCTGGACCCGACGATTCCGCGCAAGACGAGTCTGGAGGGTCTGATCGGGGCGCATCCGACGCAGGCGATGCTCGATACTGTATCGGTCGAGCGCCGGGTGACGAAAGACACTCCGCCATGCTTCCTTTTTGCGACCACGGGAGATGAAACGGTAAACGCGATGAATTCAACGGCCTTCTATAACGCTTTGAATCGGGCGGGGGTGCCGGCTGAGCTCCATATCTTCGAACGCGGATCGCACGGCGCAGGCATGGCGCAGGGATTGACCCGCGCACCGGAACTGGCCATCTACCCGACACTGGTAGCGAACTGGATGCAAATCCACGGATGGATGGCACCGGAAGATTTAAAGTCGCCGGTTCTATTGAAAGGCAAATAAATGACGAAATTGAGTGCGAAGTAGCTGAGAAAAAGAAGGTTGACTCAACCCTGCTAATAAAAGGAGTGGCTATTCATGGGAAAAAACTTTGAAAACAATTCTCCAGATGGTACGTTCCACTCAGGAACTAAGAACCCGGATCAATTACGCTGATAATTGGCCAGAAAAGCTATATTTTCTTCTCCCGGCAGATTCCGTATCTTGAGGTTCTACTTGAAGTCTTGGGCGTTCGACTCCCCACGAGCGTGGGTTTGGAAGACGGGCTTAATGACTGTGCCGGTGTGCCTGGCGCTTGGTGTGATCTCTCGGCAGAATCATTCCCTTTACGCCGGAGTCCTTTCCTCGGTCGCAGGCGTGGGTGTGTTGTCGGCGTTATGGTCGTTGTGGCAGGAGAATAATCGGAATG
Organism: Edaphobacter aggregans; assembly: GCF_003945235.1. Classification (NCBI taxonomy): domain Bacteria; kingdom Pseudomonadati; phylum Acidobacteriota; class Terriglobia; order Terriglobales; family Acidobacteriaceae; genus Edaphobacter; species Edaphobacter aggregans. Next base: position 4,502,406 of record NZ_RSDW01000001.1, on the reverse strand, counting down.
TTGCACGCAAAGGAGCGGCCGAAGCGCACTCCAAATTTCTGGCCGCCGCCGAGACGAGCCTTGATGCATTCTCGATCTTCGAAGCGGTAAGGGATAAGTCGGACACAATCATCGACTTTCGCATTCAATATGTAAATGCCAATGCGGAAAAGATGACCGGAAAGACACGGTCGCAGCTGTTGGGGCAGATGTTCTCGACGATGATGCCGAGCAACCGGCCGGGTGGCTTGTTCGATCGTTATCGTAAGGTGGTGGAGACCGGAGTGCCGTTGAGCGAAGAGTTTCCTGTGACTCAGGGGCAGCTTAACGCCTCGTGGGTGCGGTATCAGGTCGTGAAACTAGGGGACGGCCTCGCCATCACATGCAGCGACATCAGCGAGTCGAAGGAGACGCAAGAGCGCTACGAGCATCTGGTCGAGTTCACCGACTCGGTCTTTCAGAACGCCCCTTTTAGCATTGTGGCGACCGATACACGTGGCCTGATCACTGCCATGAATGTCGCGGCTGAAAAACTGACCGGCTATCACCGTGAAGATCTGGTTGGGAAAGCACCCCTGACGATCCTGCATGATGAACGGGAGTTGACGGCAAAGGCTTGGGATGGCGATTCCGGAGCCGTGAGGTTACGGGATGGGTTCGATATCCTGACCGCCGGGGTGGCAGCGGGCGAGATGGAAGAGACGGAGTGGACGCTGATTCGGCGGGATGGCACGCGCACTCCGATCAACCTAGCGGTGCGGGCGGTGACCTCGGATGCGGACGAGATCACTGGCTTCGTGAGCATCGCGTTCGACATCACTGAGCGCAGGCAGATGCTGGACTATGTGACTCATCTGGCGACGCACGATCAACTGACCGGGCTGCTGGGCCGTGCCTTGCTGCGTGACCGTACCGTGGAAGCGGTAGAGCGAGCGCGCCGCTACGGGACCAAGGTTGCGGTCTTCATGGTCGACCTGGACCAGTTCAAGCGAATCAACGACTCGTTGGGCCATTCGGCGGGAGACCAGCTTCTGGTTGAGGCCGCAAACAGGCTGCGCCGGTCCGTGCGTAGTACGGATGTTGTGGCGCGGGTGGGCGGAGATGAGTTTGTGGTGGTGATGCCGGATATTACGAGCGTGGCTGACGTGGAGCAGTGCGCTGCGAATCTGGTGTCGAAACTTTCGCCCGAGATTTCGATCGACGAGCATCTGGTAAATGTGACGGCGAGCGTGGGCGTGTGCATCTATCCGGACTTCGCTGCGGATGCGAAGCATTTGCTGAAACGGGCTGATTCGGCGATGTATGCGGCCAAAGAGAATGGGCGCAACCAGCACCAGATCTTCAGCGAAGACATGCTGAAGGAGACTGCGGACAGGTTGTCGATGGAACATGCGTTGCGTCATGCGCTCGCGAATCATGAGCTTAGCCTGCACTATCAGCCGCAGATCTCTTTGACAACCGGCGCTGTAACAGGCATGGAGGCGTTGTTGCGATGGACGCACCCCAGACTTGGTGAGATATCTCCGGCACAGTTCATTCCACTGGCGGAAGAGACGGGGCTGATTGTGCCGATCGGCGAATGGGCATTCATGACAGCGTGTCGCGAGGGGAAGGCGCTGCAGGATGAGCTCGGGATGGATCTGACGGTGTCGGTGAATCTTTCTCCTCGGCAGTTTCAGCAAAGGAATCTAGTGCAAGTCATCGAGAATTCGCTGGCGGCTAGCGGGCTGGCGGCGCGGAGTCTCGAGATCGAGATCACCGAGAATATGCTGATGGTGAACTCCGGCGGGAATCTGGACAAGCTGCAGAAAATCCGGGAGCTAGGAGCGCGCATCTCGATCGACGACTTCGGCACGGGGTTCTGCAGCTTCTCATACTTGCTGCAATATCAGGTGGACCGCCTGAAGATCGACCAGAGTTTTGTGAAACAGGCAGGGACGGATCCAAATGCAGCCGCGGTCGTACGGACAATCATTGCGATGTCGCATGGACTCAACATCCGCGTCGTCGCCGAAGGCGTCGAGACAGACGAGCAGCTGCGTTTTCTCGTTCGCAGAAAGTGCGACGAGGCACAGGGCAACTTCATCTCGCGGCCCGCGCCCGCAAGGGACTTCGGTGCCATGCTGCGCGCGACCGCCAATAACGGCGCGATGCATACCGCGAACGGACGGTGGCTGACCGTCGAGCATCAGATGATGCACGAGCGTCTCGGCTAACGGCCTAAACGATTCGTCCCTAAGTCGCTTGACGGCGTTTGAAGAAGTGATAGACGCCGAGCAGGATCAGAGCCCCGATCAACGACATAATGAAACCAGCGGATTCGCCAGGTTGATAGTGACCGACCAAACGGCCAAGCCATGTTCCGATAAAGGAACCGACGATGCCAATCAGCATGGTGATCCAGATTCCGCCCGGCTCCTTGCCGCCAATGATGAACTTGGCGAGAGCGCCTACTATCAGGCCGATGATGAGAGTCCACAGGAGACTAAACATGAATTTCCTCCGTTGCGTGGTTTTGTACCTGGGGTCGCCGTACGCGTCTCGATCTTTGGAAGAAAGCATACTCCAGCTTGTGGTGAATTGTAGAGCGGGCTCGAACGAGTGGGCACGTGGTGAAGCGTGATGGGGGCTCATCTCATCCAATCAGCATGAGTAAAAAGGCGATTCATGAAGGCGTGAGGATGGGACACGTCCACCTTAAGGTGGCAGATCTCGAACGAGCGCTGAGGTTTTATCAAGGCGTATTGGGTTTTGAGGTGACGCAGAAGATGGGCACTTCCGCGGCGTTTCTTTCGGCCGGCGGGTATCACCACCACATCGGGCTGAATACGTGGGAGAGCGCGGGCGGCGAAGCTCCAGCGCAAGGGACTACGGGGCTGTACCATCTGGCGATTGTTTACCCAACGCGGGCAGAATTGGCGGATGCTCTGCGCCGGTTGATCGACGTGGGCATTCCGCTGGACGGAGCGGCCGACCACGGAGTCAGTGAAGCGCTGTATCTACGCGACCCGGACGGCAATGGGGTCGAACTGTACTGGGACCGTCCACAGGAACAGTGGCCACGAAATGCAGATGGCGAGTTGGCTATGTATACGCGGCATCTGGACCTGAAGAGTCTGTTGGCGGTCGCTGTGTAAAGCTGCAGTTCCCTCCCCGGCTAGTAGGCTTGGAGACGGTTGATGGGAAGGCGCACCTGAAAGCAGGTGAAGTGGGGCCTGGATTCAACGCTTACGGTGCCGGAGTGTTTGCTGACGACGCGCTGTACCGTGTCGAGGCCAAGGCCAAGCGCCGTGCCGATGGGCTTGGTGGTGAAGAATGGCTCGAAGATGCGCGACGTGAGGGAAGCATCGATCCCGGGGCCGTCGTCACGTATCTCGACGGTAGCCATTTGGCCTGCGAGCCTGGTTGAGATCGTCAGTGTACCGTGATCGTGCATGGCGTCGAGCGCATTTTCGATGATGGCCGACCAGACCTGATTGAGTTCGCTCCCGTAGGCGCTAACCGGTGGAAGCGCGGGATCGAACTCCAGCCTGATATCGACTCGCTCGGTTCGGGCGCGAAACATGGCGAGGGTGTTCTCTATGGATTGTGGTAGATCGACGTCCTGAACGGGAGCCTGATCCATGTAGGAGTAGCCCCTGATGGCGCTGATGAGTTCGAAGATGCGGCTACTGGAGTCGACGACGGTCTCGGCCATGCGCTCAACGCGAAGCGTGCTGGCAAAGGTGGAGACGGCGATCGGCAGAACCTCGGGACGTACGGTTGTCGCGAGTTGATCGAGCAGGTCGACGGGCAACATGGTCTCAGCCAAGGCTGGCGCGATGTTCCACGGGGCCGGAATGTGGTGCGCTTCGAGCCAGCGCTGTATCTGAGCTTCGCGATCGCTGGCTTCAAGGGGACTCTGCGGAATGGGCGAGAATCCGTTGAAGACTGCAATGCGGTCACGGGCAATCTTGACCCAGTCGCGATACCGTTCCAGATCTTCGTCGGAATGAAAGAGCCGGCCAAGACGATATTTGGCCTCGTCGGAGTTGCGAAGTTCCGTGGATAGGCTGGCAGCCGAACGCTGCGCTGCCGAGGCTGGATTGTTGAGTTCGTGCGAAAGGTTTGCAGCCAGCTTGCCAAGTGCGATGAGCTTGTCGGCCTGCTCGTCCATGCGGGTGAAGTCGCGGACGCGATCGAGTAGTAGGTTGACGCAGCGCTGCCCCATGGAGGGGATGGCAAGAAGCATCGCGGGAAAGAGGTCCTGATGGATATCGAGCACCCAGACGGGACTAACACACTGTCCGTCCGCGCCCCAGGTCTTCATACGCGAGTAGGGGAGTTTACCGGTGACCGCAGAGGTGCGACCGACGAAGAGAGAGACCGGGCCGGATTTACGGCGGTGCACCTGGACGTCTCCCCGGAGGATGATGTTCATGTGAAAGGCCGGCTCGCCCTCGCGGAAGACCATGGAGCCTTCAGAGCCGACGCGTTCCGTGGCGTGGGCGGCGAGCCATGTGTATTCCTCATCGGTCAGGCCGTGGAGCGAGGCAACGGAACGCAGTGCCGCGACGATCTCGGGCAGCGGCGTGGGCTCCGCTGGAGCCTCAGCTAATGCCTGGACACCGAACGCAGCAGGACTGGGGAAAGCGGGGCTGGGGTAACTGGCGATCTTGGGCCTCCTGTTGCTGGCTTAGCAATAAATCGATTAAAGCAGAGTCTCGTTCCGATTGGATTACTGGTCAGATTATGCGGCTCATTCTTTGCTTTGCGGAGAACTGATACTCCCGATTTTATGCGGATACTTTGCAGGTAGCTCCTTTCCTGGATTTACAAGGATCTTCAACTCGTTAGGATCCTGCCAAAGCCGGATGCCGCCTTCAATGGCATTGACGTTCGCGCCTACGATGACGTGTGGGGGAAGATTCGTCATGAACTTGGCATTACCGCCACCCAGCAAAACGTAGTCGCAGATGAACGCTGCCTGAAGGCGGGCGATGACATCGAGCACGGATTTGCGCCAGCGTTTCTTGCCACGCAACTCAAGTCCGGCGAGCCCGATGTACTCCTCATAGGTACGACGTTTCTTGTAAGGCAGGTGCGCGAGTTCGAGCGGGATGACAATTCCATCGAAGACCATGGCAGAACCAAGCCCGGTGCCAACTCCGAGAAAGAGCATGCGTCCTCCCGCATAGCCTCCGAGCGCCTGCATAGCGGCGTCGTTGATGAATCGGATAGGCTTGCCGAAGGTCTTCTGGTAGGGGAAGTCGATCCATCCGGGCGCGAGATTGTGCGGCTCGGCAAGCGGACGGTCGTGGACTACAGGACCAGGGTAGCCGATCGAGACGCAGTCATACTTCCAGCCTTCCGTAGCCGCGAGGACTTGCTGTGCCATCTGCTCGGCCGTCATGGTGGGGCCGGAGACGATCTTAATAGGGACGCGCTTGTCGCTCGAGGCGACCTTAACGTGGGTGCCACCGATATCGATGATCAGAACCTTCATGCGAAGAAGAATACAGCGTCAGAGAGGCCGTGTGGCCAGTATCGGCTAGTTCATAGCCTGTTGAGCTCGGCGGAAAGCGGCGTCACGGACGTGCACTGAACCCTGGAAGGGGCGGTCGATGTCGGCGATGGCCAGCAATACAAGTGCTACTAACAATGAGAAGGCGAACACCTGAATCCCGTGTAGCCACGTATTCGCTGCGCCGAACATGCAGCAGGAGACGATGGTGACGATGCCTCCGAAGACGAGAACCCACCACAGGATAGAGGGGAGACGAGACGTGCTCTGGAGCAGACGGATGCGACGATGCTCCGCCACTGCACTTAGCTCGTAGAGTGCATGGTCTTCGGCGGTGAGTTCCGTGGGCTCGGCTGCCTTCACAGACATAAGTATCTGCCAGAGCTGCTGGTTGATCTGACTGCTCTCCAGGGACTCGTTGTTGTTTTGCGCCATCGCTGGCCAATCTTTTTCGAGAACCACATCGACGTAGCTGCGAGCTGCATGCCGGAGCTGTTCCCGTTGCTGTGCCGGCAGACCATCCGCCAACCGGTAGACATTCACGATCGCATTAGCCTCATTGTCGGCGTTCAATTCGGCCAGTCCGAAGTTTGTCCAGACGGTGTAGAGCATGAACCCAAGGATCACCGCATAGGTGGTGCCGAGAATGCCGAGTTGCCAGCCAATGATGTCGTTGTGCGCCCGGCGCCTGACTGTGGGCCAAAGCCGCTCGAGAAACCACCTGAAAAGAAGAGCGGCTCCCACGAAGAGGATAGCGAGAACGACGTTCTGTCCTGTGTCCAGCATGGCGATGATCTTATCGCAGCGTATCCCCGTCAGTTCAAGCCATATGTTTGTTGTTTTGAAGTCGGAAGGTTTGTTAGGTTACTTCACGACCCGAATGGCAAAAGTGGACCATCCTGGAGTTACATGAAGAACGAAAGCACCTCTCAACAAACAGGGAACATCCGTAGATTCCACCTTTTCCTGTTTCTCGTCCTTGGACACACCCTCGCCACTCGACTCCATGCAGCCATGCATTCGCCGCACCGAACATGCAGCACGAGACGGCGATGACGAGACCTCCGACGATCAGAATCCACCACAAGATGGATGGAAGACGAGAGTGCTTTGGCAGCAGACGAATTCGACGGTGCTCCGCCACCGCGCTCAGTTCGTAGAGTGCTGCTGGGTCTTCAGCATAAGCTCCGTGGGCTCGGCAGCCTGACCGACATGAGTATCTCCCAGAGCTGCCTGATTCACCAAGCTGCTCTCCAACAGCTCAATGTTGTCGTTCGTCATCGCTGGCCAATCTCTTTCGAGAACCACATCAACATAGCTCCGGGCTGCATGCCGGAGTTGCTCCCCCTGCCGCGCCACAGACCATCGCCCAACGGTAGCATTCACGATCGCGTTGGCCGCGTTGTCGACGTTCCATTCAGCAGTCCAAAGTTGGTCCAGATGGGGAAGAGCATGAACCCGAGGATGAAGACTCCAAAAGACTCCGTTACGCCCTTGTGCATTCAACAGACCAAGATGACCGCGTGCGTTTTTTGCAGCGATGCGAAGTTCTCACGCGCCTTTAGAAAGATTTAACAGGCGGATCAAGATTTGACGAAATGATTCGCTAAAAAATAAGGAAAAATGGAGAAATAATATTTCTATTGACAATCGTATGCAATCGAAGCTATTGTGGTGATGGGTACTACTGCCCTGGAGCCAGTATATTATGCGTAAAGTAATTGTGGCCGCACTCGCCCTCTCACCCATTCTGCTTCACGCTCAGGCAAATTCGCCTGCCCAGCCCCAGTCGACAAGCTCGCCCACGCTGCAGTCCAAGCTTGTTCGGCCGGCCGAATTCGGCAATTCCACTGCTACGAATAGCAGCCCCACACATCTCGCTGTTTCAACCGGCGTCGTGGCTCCCAAGTTGATCTACAGCATCTCGATCGCTTCTGATTCGGACTTGGCGTGGAGATTGACTGGCACCGACAGAATCGTTGTCGTCGGAATGAATGTTGACGCACACGGTAAACCGACGGATCTGCAGATCGTTCGTTCAGCTGGTGAGGATATGGATAAGAATGTCCTGGCAGCGGTCAGCCAGTATCGCTTCAAGCCCGGCACTCTGAACCATCAACCTACGACAGTTCCAGTAAACTTGGAAATTGTCATGCACAACCCGGCTCGGTAAGCCAATTACTCTCGACACAGTAGCTGTCGATTCTCACTAAAGCCAAACAGGCCGGACCCAATTTGAGTTCGGCCTGTTTGGCTTTCTTATTTTGCTTCCGTCTTCTTCGCCGTAAACGTGCCTGCATAGTTGAGAGGCTGCACATCGATATCGCCGCTGAGCTCGCCTTTATCGTTGTAAGTTCCCGTGTAGGTCAGGGTCAGGGCCTGACCTTCATACTCGCCACCATGAACGAAGACTACCTTCTTGTCGTCTACCTTAACGGTCGTATCGTATGTCTTGCCATCGGAGCCTTTGCACGAGCCGGTGATCTTGTCTTTGTCCTGCGTAAAGGTGCAGGTTTCATTGACTGGATATCCCTGGACGTCACCGGCGATCGTCCACGAGCCCGGAACCGCCGGCTGCGCGAACAGGGCTGTCGTCGACACGAATAACAAGGCCAAAACTCGCTTCATAGAACTCCTTTGGGTGTTGATTGTTCCTTGAATATACATGGAGCTACCCGTCGGCATTCATTTACAGTATCGAACCCGTGAATGCCGGACAAACTCAACGGGATGATCCCGCCCAACAAGGCCCGAATAGACCGCATGAGGAATCCTGGCTCAGAGCGGTACTTCTTATTCTTTTGTGGGTTGTAGGTGGAGAGCTGGGCGACGACGCGTTCCAACTCTGGCGATTGAAGACGCGTTTTGCTCCACACCGTTAGTTAGGTTGCATGGCTCACCTGGAAGATACTCTGGGAATTCCGCCGCGAAAAGGGAACTGATTTAGACTGTGTTCCTCCGGGAGCGGCAGATGCATGATTATAGCCAGTAACGATATGAAAACGCGGCTATTAACGAACAACGGCAGAGCCGAAGCTCTGCCGTTGTTTGCTTTGCGCGAAGCGCGTCTCACCCAGCGTAGTACCTACTCGGCGGCCAGTTCTTCCTGTTCGCCTTCCATGCGCATCTGCTCGAGTTCGCGCTCTTCGGCTTCGATGGCTGCGGTCACTTCCTGCTGGACCTGGGCTGCCGCTTCCTCTAGCTCTGGAGAGAGCTGGACGTTGCGGTAGTACTCCATGCCGGTACCGGCGGGAATGAGGCGACCTACGATGACGTTCTCCTTGAGGCCGCGCAGCGTGTCGATGGAGCCGTTGATGCTGGCTTCCGTCAGTACGCGAGTGGTCTCCTGGAAGCTTGCGGCCGAAATGAAGCTGTCGGTCGAGAGCGACGCCTTCGTGATGCCGAGTAGGAGCGAGCGTCCGATTGCAGGACGTCCGCCAGTCATCAGGACGCGCTGGTTCTCGGCATTGAAGCGGAAGCGGTCCGTCTGCTGATCGACGAGGAAGCTGGTGTCGCCCACATCTTCGATCTTCACCCAGCGAAGCATCTGACGAACGATGGTTTCGATGTGCTTGTCGGAGATGGTAACGCCCTGCAACCGATAGACTTCCTGAATCTCGTTGACGAGGTACTGCTGCAGTGCGCGCTCGCCGAGAACTTCCAGAATGTCGTGCGGGTTGCGAGGACCGTCGATGAGCGCGTCACCGGCACGGAGGCGTTCGCCTTCCTGCACGTTGACGTAGACACCACGGGGAACGCTGTACTCCTCTTCCTGACCGTTGTCGGCCGTGACGTAGACCTTGCGCTGCCCCTTGGAGACTTCGCCGAAGCGAACGACACCATCGATCTTGCTGATGATTGCCGGGTCGCGCGGCTTGCGAGCCTCGAACAACTCGACCACGCGCGGGAGACCGCCCGTGATGTCCTTGGTACGCGTAGTTTCACGTGGAATCTTCGCAAGGATGTCGCCGGGGAAGAGCTCGTCACCATCGGCCACCATAAGGTGAGCGCGGCTTGGCATCAGGTAACGCTTGTTGCCCTGCGCCGACTTGATAATGATCGTGGGTTGGCGCTTCTCATCGGGAGAGTCGGCGACGACCAAACGGCTGAGGCCGGTGACTTCGTCGATCTCTTCGTTGAGGGTGACGCCTTCCTGCAGGTCCTTGAACTGGACGGTTCCGGCGATCTCAGTGAGCAGCGAGAACGTGTACGGATCCCACTCGCCGAGCTTGTCGCCGAGAGCAACGGTTGCGCCCTCTTCGACCTTGAGCTTGGCGCCGTAGACAATCGCGTAACGCTCTTTCTCGCGGCCCTTCTCATCAACGATGGCAATGGAGCCGTTGCGGTTCATGGCAACCAGGTCGCCGGTCTTCGAGCGGACGGTGACGAGATTGATGAAGCGCACGGTGCCAGCGTTTTTGGCCTCGATGTGCGAGGCGTCCGAGACACGCGATGCCGTACCGCCGATGTGGAAGGTACGCATAGTGAGCTGCGTGCCAGGCTCGCCGATGGACTGCGCCGCGATGACGCCGACGGCTTCGCCCATCTCAACCATCTTGCCCGAACCGAGGTTACGGCCGTAGCAAAGGATGCAGACGCCGCGCTTGGACTCGCAGGTGAGCACCGAGCGGATCTTCACCTTCTCGATACCGGCAGCCTGGATTGCGCTGGCCAGATCCTCGTCGATCTCCTGATTGACTTCGACGATCGTCTTGCCTTCGTAGTCCTTCAGCTTCTCGAGCGAGACGCGGCCAATGATGCGGTCGCGCAACGGCTCGATGATCTCGCCGGCCTCGATGATCGGGGTGACGTAGATGCCTTCAACAGTGCCGCAATCGTTCTGCGAGATGATGACATCCTGTGCCACGTCGACGAGGCGACGGGTCAGGTAGCCCGAGTCCGCGGTCTTGAGTGCGGTATCGGCAAGACCCTTACGTGCGCCGTGCGTCGAGATGAAGTACTGCAACACGGTCAGACCTTCGCGGAAGTTCGCCGTGATGGGGGTCTCGATGATTTCGCCCGAGGGCTTCGCCATCAAACCACGCATACCGGAGAGCTGACGGATCTGCTGTTTGGAACCACGAGCACCGGAGTCGGCCATGATGTAGATCGGGTTCATGGCTCCTTCCTTGTCGGCGCGCTTCATGTTGTTGAACATCTCGTCGGCGACGCGCTCAGTCACACCAGACCACATCTGGATAACCTTGTTCGAACGCTCACCGTTGGTGATAGCGCCGTCGAGATACTGTTGCTGCATCGCAAGAACCTGCTTCTCGGCGTCGCTGACAACCGAGTACTTGCTCTCGGGAATGACCATGTCATCAAGGCCGACAGACAGACCAGAACGCGTCGCGTAACGGAAGCCGAGGTCCTTGATCTTGTCCAGCGTCTTGACGGTGGTCTCGAGACCGAGGTTCAGGTAGCAGTAGTTGACCAGCTGGCCGATTCCCTTCTTCTTGAGCAGGCCGTTGACGTAAGGCATGCCCTCGGGGAGCGCATCGTTGAGAATGGCGCGACCGACAGTCGTGTTGATGTACTGCTTGTTGAACTCGACTGGCTCAGTGTGAGTGAGATCCTGATCGTCGTACGCCGTGGTCATGTCGAGGACAGGCCCGGTGTAGCGCAGACGGATCGGAGTCAGCGTCTCAACCTGCTTCGCTTCGAGAGCCATGAAGACCTCTTCGATATTGGCGAAGACGCGGCCCTCTCCCTTGGCGTTAACCTTCGCCTTGGTGAGGTAGTAGAGACCGAGCACGAGATCCTGCGTCGGCACCGTGATCGGCTGACCGCTGGCGGGCGAGAGGATGTTGTGCGAAGCGAGCATCAGCACGCTGGCTTCGATCTGCGCCTCAGGCGAGAGCGGAATGTGCACTGCCATCTGGTCGCCGTCGAAGTCCGCGTTGAAGGCGGTGCAGACGAGCGGATGAATCTTGATCGCCTTACCTTCCACAAGCACGGGCTCGAAGGCCTGGATGCCGAGACGATGCAACGTCGGGGCGCGGTTCAACAGGACCGGGTGATCCTTGATGACCTCTTCGAGGATGTCCCAGACGATGGGTTCCTGCAGCTCAACCATCTCCTTGGCTTGCTTGATGGTGGTGCAGTGTCCGGTCTGCTCGAGACGGTGATAGATGAACGGCTTGAAGAGCTCGAGCGCCATCTTCTTGGGAAGACCGCACTGGTGCAGCTTCAGCTCCGGGCCGACCACGATGACCGAACGGCCGGAGTAGTCGACGCGCTTGCCGAGCAGGTTCTGACGGAAGCGGCCTTGCTTGCCCTTCAGCGTATCCGAGAGCGACTTCAGCGGACGGTTGTTCGCGCCACGCAGCACGCGACCACGGCGGCCGTTGTCGAACAGAGCATCGACGGCCTCCTGCAACATGCGCTTCTCGTTGCGGACGATGACCTCGGGTGCGTGCAGGTCCATCAGCTTCTTGAGACGGTTGTTACGGTTGATCACACGGCGATAGAGATCGTTAAGATCCGACGTGGCGAAACGTCCACCGTCCAACGGCACGAGCGGGCGAAGCTCAGGCGGGATCACGGGGATCACGTCGAGGATCATCCACTGCGGCAGGTTGTCGGACTTGCGGAAGGCCTCGACGATCTTGAGGCGCTTCGAATACTTGAGCTTCTTCTGCAGCGATGACTCGCTCTTCATGCGCTCACGCAGCTCAATGGCAAGCTCTGTGACTTCAACGCGCTTGAGCAATTCCTTGATCGCCTCAGCGCCCATCATAGCCTTGAAGCCAGAGGGGCGATACTGCTGGTCGAGTTCGCGGAACTTGGTCTCGTCCTTGATGACCTCGCGCTCCTTCACTGGAGCGTCGCCTGGATCGACAACGACGTAGGACTCGAAATAGAGAACAGCCTCGAGCTCACGCAGGCTGATGTCGAGCAGGTGGCCGATACGCGACGGCAGGCCCTTGAAGAACCAGACGTGTGAGCAGGGGCTGGCGAGCTCGATGTGGCCAAGGCGCTCGCGGCGAACCTTCGAGAGTGTAACCTCGACGCCGCACTTGTCGCAGATCACTCCGCGGTGCTTCATGCGCTTGTACTTACCGCAGAGGCACTCCCAGTCGGTGATGGGTCCGAAGATGCGAGCGCAGAAGAGACCGTCGCGCTCGGGCTTGAAGGTGCGGTAGTTGATGGTCTCGGGCTTGGTGACCTCACCATGCGACCAGCTGCGGATCTTCTCCGGGCTGGCAAGCTGGATCTTGATCGCGTCGAAGTCGGCGATGGGACCGGTTAGTTCGAAGGGGCTGGAGCGGAACATATTAGGCGTCTCCCTTGTGTCTGCGCTAGCAGGGTGCAGCCTGTGGCTGCGGTTACTAAATCTGTTTGCGATAACTCTCGGCGTATCGCGTTGCCGATGGTTCTGAAACTGAAGCTTGTCTTCGATTGTCTTGCCACATTTGAGTGGCGCCTGAGGAGGATGTTTGCGACACCCTCCTCAGGCTTTAGTTCGTTAGTCGGCTGCTGCAATTGCAGGCAGCGGTACCTTCTTCTGGTCGGCCTGCTTGATGAGTTCAACATCAAGGCAGAGCGACTGGAGCTCGCGGATGAGCACGTTGAACGACTCAGGCACACCAGGCTCGATAGCAGCTTCGCCTTTGACGATGGCCTCGTAGATCTTCGTACGGCCAAAGACGTCATCGGACTTAGCAGTGAGCAGCTCCTGCAGGATGTAAGCTGCGCCGTATGCTTCAAGGGCCCAGACTTCCATCTCACCGAAGCGCTGTCCGCCGAACTGCGCCTTACCGCCCAGCGGCTGCTGGGTGATGAGCGAGTACGGCCCGATCGAACGAGCGTGAATCTTGTCGTCGACAAGGTGCGACAGCTTGAGCATGTAGATGTAGCCAACGGTAGCGGGCTGTTCGAACTCTTCGCCCGTCATGCCATCGTGCAACAGCGACTTGCCGGAGCTGGGAAGACCAGCGGCCTTCAGAAGCGCCTTGATCTCGGTCTCGCGTGCACCGTCGAACACTGCCGTGCCGAACCAGATACCGCGCTTCATACCTGCCGCGACGCGCATCGTCTGCTCGTCGTCGAGTGCAAGAAGCTGGTTCAGAGCAGCTGTGTTGGCAAAGCGCGCCTTGAACAGCTCACGAACCTCCGCAGCCGACTGATGCGTTGCAGCGATCTCGGCGACCTGCTTACCAAGCTCGTGCGCAGCCCAACCGAGGTGCGTCTCAAGAATCTGACCGACGTTCATACGAGAAGGCACGCCGAGCGGGTTCAGAACGATCTCGACAGGCGTTCCGTCCGGAAGGTACGGCATATCTTCCTCGGGCAGAATGCGCGCGATGACGCCCTTGTTACCGTGGCGACCGGCCATCTTGTCGCCAACCGAAAGCTTGCGCTTCATGGCAACGTAGACCTTGACCATCTTGATGACGCCCGGTGCGAGTTCATCGCCCTTCTGCATCTTGCCGATCTTCTCGTTCGTGATCTTGCGCAGAACGTCGATCTGGCGTGAGGTCATCTCCTCGATCTCATCGATCTGCTCGTTGACGCGGGGGTCCTTGTCAGCATAGCGAATGCGCTTGAGGTTACGGGTGCTGATCAGCTCAATTGTGTCGCGATCAAGAACGTCGCCCTTGTTGAGCAGCTTCTTGTTCGTACGCTCGTCATGCAGGTCAGCAAGAACTTCCTTGCCGCCCAGAATCGCTTCAAGACGCTTCAGACGCTCGTCCGTAAGAATACGAATCTCATCGGCCAGGTTGCGTTCGAGCTTCTCAACCTGCTCCTGCTCGATCTGCTTGGCGCGCTCGTCCTTCTCCTGACCCTTGCGGGAGAAGATGCGAACGTCAACCACCGTACCCTCGATACCCGGGGGGCACGTCAGCGAAGCGTCGCGAACGTCGCCGGCCTTCTCACCGAAGATGGCGCGGAGCAGCTTCTCTTCCGGCGTCAACTGCGTCTCGCCCTTCGGCGTTACCTTGCCGACGAGGATGTCGTTGTGGCCGATCTTCGCGCCGATACGGATGATGCCCGACTCATCAAGGTCACGCAGTGCGTGCTCGCTGACGTTCGGAATATCACGCGTGATCTCTTCCGGCCCAAGCTTCGTGTCGCGCGCTTCGATCTCGAACTCCTCGATGTGGATCGAGGTGTAGTAGTCCTCGCGGACCAGCTTTTCCGAGATGAGGATCGCGTCCTCGAAGTTGTAACCGCGCCAAGGCATGAAGGCCACCAGCACGTTACGACCGAGACCGAGTTCGCCCTGCTCCGTGCAAGGACCGTCAGCAATGACGGCACCCTTCAGAACGCGATCACCCTTGCGAACGATCGGCTTTTGGTTGATGCAGGTGTTCTGGTTCGAACGCTTGAACTTCGTGAGCTGGTAGATGTCCGAGCCAACCTCACGCGACAGCTGCGTGGGGTGATGCTCGCCTTCAACGCGGATGATGATGCGCTCCGAGTCAACCGAGTCCACGATGCCGTTACGCTTGGCCAGAATGACGGCGCCCGAGTCGCGAGCAGTAACGCCTTCCATACCGGTACCGACAAACGGAGCCTCTGCAACCAGCAGAGGAACCGACTGACGCTGCATGTTCGCGCCCATCAGTGCGCGGTTCGCGTCGTCATGCTCAAGGAACGGAACGAGCGAAGCGGCGACCGACACAAGCTGCTTCGGCGAAACGTCAACGTAGTCCACTTCGGACTTGTTGACGAGCACGAAGTTGCCCTGACGGCGAGCGTCGACAACATTCTGCACGATGTTCAGGTGGTCGTCGAGCTCGATGTTCGCCTGCGCGATCGTGTGGCGATCCTCTTCCCATGCCGAGAGGTAGAAGCTGAACGGAGCAAGATCCATGGTGCGCTTCTTGTCCTTCTTCAGCTGCTCATTCAGCTTGCGGGCCTCGTTGATCTCGAGGTGATCGCCCTGGCGCAGACCGGACTCACCGGCGTTGACCACGGAAACATAGTCCAGAGCCTTGCCATCCTTCACACGGCGGTACGGGCTCTCAATGAAGCCGTACTCGTTGATGCGCGCAAAGCAGCTCAGCGACGAGATAAGACCGATGTTCGGACCTTCCGGCGTCTCAATCGGGCAGATACGGCCATAGTGCGTCGGGTGCACGTCGCGGACTTCGAAGCCAGCGCGCTCACGCGACAGACCACCGGGCCCAAGGGCCGACAGGCGGCGCTTGTGCGTAATCTCCGAGAGCGGGTTGGTCTGGTCCATGAACTGCGACAGCTGCGAAGAGCCGAAGAACTCACGAATCGCGGCCATCACAGGCTTCGCGTTGATGAGGTCATGCGGCATCGCCGTCGACATCTCCTGATAGACCGACATCTTTTCCTTGATCGCGCGCTCCATGCGGACCAGGCCGATGCGGAACTGATTTTCCATCAGCTCGCCGACAGCGCGAACGCGGCGGTTGCCAAGGTGATCGATGTCGTCCACCACGCCAATATTCTTGCGCAGCTTCAGCAGGTAGCGGATCGTGCCGTAGAAGTCCTCAGGCGTCAGCGTGCGCTTGTCGAGCCCGGTAGCCTCCTGATTCTCATACAGCTTGATGTTGAACTTCAGACGGCCTACGCGCGAGAAGTCGTACTTACGCGGATCGAAGAACATGCCTTCGAAGAGCGCAGTCGCCGTGTCGAGCGTCGGCGGGTCGCCGGGACGCAGCTTGCGGTAGATCTCGATCAGCGCCTCTTCAGGCTTGCGAACCGAGTCACGGCGCAACGTGTTCGTGATGATGTTGCCTACGTCATCGCGCTCGGGGAAGAAGACCTCAAAGCTGGTGACGCCCGACTGCTGAATCTTGTGCAGCTTATCGGCAGTCAGCTCCTGGTTGGCTTCATAGAGCAGCTCGCCCGTGGTCAGATCAACGACGTCCGAAGCCGTCATCGCGCCATCGAACTCGCTGGTCTCAACCTCAACCTGCTCGACCTTGTGGCTGCGCAGGCCCTTCAGCGAATGCGCAGAGATCTTGCGGGTCGCCGGAGCAAGCTCTTCACCCTTGACCGTGATTGCCACAGCCGGACGCGTGCCCTGCAGGTTCGTCGGAGTACCTTCAGCGACGACCTTCCAGTTCAGCTTGCCGTCCTTCACGTTGATCGTATCGACCGTATAGAAAGTCTTGAGGATTTCTTCATCCGTACGCAGACCAAGCGCACGCAGGAAGATCGTTCCGAGGAACTTGCGCTTGCGGTCGATGCGGACGTACAGGGTGTTCTTCTGGTCGTACTCGAATTCAACCCAGCTGCCGCGGTACGGAATGATCTTGCCGAGGAAGTAGGTACGGTTGTTCGCCGTCTCGAAGAAGACGCCAGGCGAACGGTGCAGCTGTGACACGATAACGCGCTCAGTGCCGTTGACGATGAAGGTGCCGTTCTGCGACATCAAAGGAATGTCGCCGAAGAAGACTTCCTGCTCCTTCATATCGCGCAGGCTCTTGACGCCGGTCTCCGGATCCTTGTCGTAGATCTTCAACCGGATCGTGACCTTCAGCGGAGCCGAGTAGGTCATGCCGCGCTCTTCGCACTCTGCTTGGTCGTACTTCAACTGCAGACCGACAGGGTCGCCGCACTTGGTGCAGAAGTCAGGCGTGTTCTTGTTGTACGTTCCGCAGAAGTTGCAAAGCACATCGCCCGGATGGAACGGGTCGGTAATAACCATGTGGCCGCAATGGGTGCAGGCCGTGCGAAGGTGGTTCAGACCTTTGAGGTAGCCGCACTTGCACTCCCAGTTGCCGATGGAGAAGTCGACGAACTCAAGCTCGGAGACGTTGCGGAAGTCGGTGATAGGAAACACCGAGGTGAAGACCGATTGCAGACCATTGTCCTCGCGCTCCTGGGGGAGCTTATCCATCTGCAGGAAGCGCTCATAACTGCGGCGCTGGACCTCGATGAGGTTGGGAATCTGAATGGCTGTTGGGATCTTGGAAAAATCTAGACGGCTGCGGATCGCGCGCATTTCGCTGTTGTTGGACTGACCAGACATGCTCTCTCCTGAAAACTCACCTTCGAGGCCTCCCAATCTTGGCTACCCGCATCGAAGCACTCTGATGCCGTCCGGCCGCCTGATTGTTAGGGGAGGGCTTCGGTGCAGCCCTCCGGGTTCGGTTCTGTTGCGTATTCGGTCCCTGCCGCCCCTCGACTGCGGCAGGCTCCGTGCGCAGAATGTCTCGCCGTCTCTTACGTCCGGCATTGGATAAATCTTGAAACTTTCACTATCAACTGGCGCTCGAAAGCTGCTATAAAGAACGCGTGCAACGTGCTGCTTTGCCCAAACTGGGCGAGATATCTATAGACACGACAAAGCGCTCACAGGGACAGCGTGTCCCGAGAGCGCAAAGGTCGACTTGTGCACTGTTTCAATCGTAATGGTGTGAATGCCTGCCGCCATTCAGGGCTCGCCTTGCCCCAAAGTTTGCCGCCTGCTAAAGCCTAAAGCACCATGCACGTCCGCCGCTCGAAGTGCATGATGGCCGGCCCCTTAGCCTGCGCCTTGCAGGATGGGCCGGAGTACAACCATGAAGTTTGCCGGTAAATCATTGTCCGCCAAGGGAACACGCCGAGGCGGAACGAATCTTCGTTAAAGAATATCGCGTTCCGCCCCAACTTGCAACTGGCTGGTTAACTACTTGATTTCGACGGTTGCAACGCCTTCGAACTTCTTCGCGATGGCTGCTGCGTCATCCTTCGAAATGTTCTCCTTCAGAGGCTTGGGAGCGCCGTCAACCAAGTCCTTGGCTTCCTTCAGCCCAAGAGCGGTCACTTCGCGTACAGCCTTGATGGTGTTGATCTTGTTCGCGCCGGCATCCTTCAGGATGACGGTGAACTCGGTCTTCTCTTCGACCGGAGCCGCTGCCGCAACGCCGCCTCCTGCGGGGGCTGCTGCAACTGCTGCCGCTGCCGAAACGCCAAGACGCTCTTCGAGCTTCTTGACCAGAGCCGAGGCCTCGAGGAGGCTCAGGCTAACGATTGAATCTTCCAACTGCTGGATGTCTGCCATTTTCTTTCTCCAATTCAGAATCTAAACTTTTTATTACCAACTACTTACCCAGAACCTGACTGCGCTCCGGTTGCCTATGCCTTCCCGGGTTTCCGTTGCGCCCAGACCAGCGCACCCGAGGAGACCAGGCGAAACTTGGGGTTAGCCCTCAGGAGTCGGCTCAACTGCTGGAGCCTCTACTGCGGGGGGCTCTGCAACTGCCTCTGCGGCAGGAGCTTCGGCTACTGGAGCCTCTGAAGCAACGGCCTCAGCAACAGGAGCCTCAGCGGGAGCAGCAACCGCTGCCTCAGCAGGAGCCGCCGAACCAGCAAACTTGCCCTTCTCGACGCCCTGGTTGATCACGACCGCCAGGTCACGCCCAGTTGCATTGATGACCGTAGCAAGCCGCTGCGCAGGCGATTGAATGAGGAAGAGAAGCTTCGAGAAGAGCTCTTCCTTGCCCGGCATCGTCGCCAATTCGCCAATCTCGCGGACATCGATCACCTTGCCGTCAATGATGCCCAGCTTGAACGTGAACTCTGCGTTGTCCTTGACCCAGGTCGAAAGCGCCTTGGCCAGAGCGACCGGATCGCCCGACGTATACGCAACCGCCGAGACGCCCTTGAGACCCTGCAGAGCAGCCTCAATCTTGGTGCCTTCGCTGGCGCGCGCCGCGAGCTTGTTCTTAACCACGTGATAGCTGCCACCCGCATTGCGGATCGTCTTGCGCAGCTCGAAGTCCTTCGATGCCGTGAGACCGGCAAACGTGCCGATAATAGCGGAGGTCGAGGTCTCAAGCTCGCTTGCGAGCTTCTTAACCTTCTCCGTCTTTGCTGATCTGGACAGTGCCATAAAAACCTAGCCTTTAGCTGCTAGCCTCAAACTGCTAGCTGAAAATTTGCGCCGCACCTGCGGCAGAATCCTGAACCACGGTAGCCAGTCAAACGACCGGCGCCCGCTTACGCCTTGCCAGCCAACTCAGCGGCAGCGTAGTCCAGCTGGATGCCGGGGCCCATCGTCGAGCTCAGCGTTACGCCCTTAATGTACTTACCCTTGGCCGCCGAAGGCTTCGCCTTGACCACGCTCGAGATGACCGTCATCGCGTTGTCGATCAGCTTCTGCTTATCGAACGAGAGCTTGCCAACCGGAACGTGAACCAGAGCAGTCTTGTCCGTACGGAACTCGACCTTACCAGCCTTGATCTCCTTGACCGCATCAGCTACATTCGTGGTCACAGTGCCAGTCTTCGGATTCGGCATCAAACCCTTCGGTCCAAGCACCTTACCGAGACGTCCGACTGACTTCATCATGTCGGGGGTCGCGATCAGGGCATCAAACGCTGTCCAGTTTTCCTTCTGAATCTTCTCGACCAACTCTTCGCCGCCGAAAAACTCCGCGCCGGCAGCCTCAGCGTCGCGAACCTTATCGCCCGAAGCGATAACGGCCACAACCTTGGTCTTACCCAGACCGTGCGGCAGAACGACCGTGCCGCGAACCATCTGGTCGGCGTGCTTCGGGTCGACACCGAGACGCATCGTCAGATCGACGGTCTCATCAAACTTCGCATACTTTGCTTTCTGGAGCAGCGGAACCGCATCCGCCAGGACATAAGGACGGGGCTCAACGAGCGCACGCGCCTTCGCCAAATTCTTAGAAATCTTCCTTGCCATCTTCCCTCATCTCCCACCCCTCTCGGATCACTCCCCGGGGCGTGGTCATCGACTGGTCCCAACGGCATGTTGAGACGCTCTTTTGAGTATGCCAAAATAAACGACTTTCCGCAAGTTTTCTGCTAGCCGGCGGTTTAAATCGCGTTGACTGGGGTCGTTTATGGGACCGCCGCTGACGCCGTGGTAGCCGCCCTCTTCTCCGCCATGGGACGAATGGCGTTCAAAAAGGCGTCGACCGTGTATGGTTGGTCGGCTTTAAGCATGGGCGGCGCAGGTGCAAGCGGGTAGATGATGTCGGAACCACCGGGGTCAGACTTGAGCCAGATCGCCATGAGACCGATGGCCGAGAAGCGTAGGATCCTTGCCTCGTACGATCCCTTACTCACTGCATCGAGGGCCGCTACCTTACTAAAACCCTGGGCCGCGGACTCCACGAAGGGGCCATAGTTCAGGTTTGCAAGAAGCGACGCCCTGCCGGAGGTGTCGGTATGCACCTCTGCAGCTGCCACCGACCCGCCATCCGCCGCGACGTGATAGCGGAATCCAGTCTCGTGTGCGGTTTCCAGCCCACCTCCCTTCGCGATCTCGTCTGCGCGGAGATCGTAGATCGCGTGCGGTGGCGTCAAGGTCAACGCGTTGAAGTTTATGCCGCGAAGTGCGGCCGGTTTGTTCTCGCGGGCAGCCATGCGCTCCAAACCCGCGCGAACCGTTTCGGAGCCATTCGGTGGTGCCGTCGCGTATCGAATTGGCATACTGTCCTCCCTCAAAATCTAGTGGGTGAGATAGCTATTTCCCCAATTGGCCCCGCCGTTGTAGGAGTGCGGGAAGGTGCCAAAGTCCTGCGTTGAGTGTCCGTAGATGGGATCCTGGATATCGATGGTGGGGTAGGAGGGACTGGTGACATCGTACCCATCGATCGCCGGGTTGTGGCCTCCACCACCGTACCAATAGATCGCTATCGAGATCGGATGTGATGCATTGATCTCCCGCATTACCTCGGCAAGCGATTCAGCTCTGCCTGTCGTCGAGCTGAGATGCCCGGTGATCGTGAGCGCCTGATCCGGATACCAGGGTTGGTTGCACGCTGAACTGCTGCCATTGGCACAACAGGTAGTCTGGTTGTAAGCCTTGTTGACAAGAGTGCATTGCGTCCAGGGCGACGCGGGATCGTAGTACTTGGTAATGCTGCACGTCGTCGCCGACCAGCACCACTCCGACTCCACCTGAAACTGCTCACTGAGGCTCAGGTTGCGTGAATCTCCCACAGGAGCGAGATCGAAGATGCCGCCCAGCGCCTCCCAAGCCGTGGGCGAAGGAAGCCACGCGCTGCCATTCCAAGCCTTGTGGTACATCTGGTTGTCGGTGCCAAGGCCGAAGAGGTCCAGACGATTAGCTCCCCAGGAGACCACCGCGGGTGCGCTATGGAAGACACCGCCGAGCGCCTCCCATCCGGTGATCGAAGGAAGCCACGCGCTGCCATTCCAGGCCTTGTGGTACATCTGATCATCGGTGCCGAGCCCAAAGAGGTCCAGGCGATTGGGACCCCACGCGACCACCGCAGGGGGACTATCAAAGGTGCCGCCAAACGGCGTCCAACCCGTCCCCGGAGGAGACCAAATATTGACATTCCAGGCCTTGTGATACATCTGGTTGTCGGTGCCGAGCCCGAAGAGGTCGATGCGATTGGGTCCCCAGCAGACCGCCGCTGCAGGACTATCGAAGACGCCGCCGAGCGCCTCCCATCCCGTTACAGAGGGATACCAGGAACTTCCATTCCAGGCCTTGTGGTACATCTGGTTGTCGGTGCCGAGCCCGAAGATATCCAGACGATTAGGACCCCACGAAACTACTGTAGGGGGAGTATTGAAGACGCCGCCAAGCGCCTCCCAACCGGTGATGGAAGGTCCCCACGCACTGCCATTCCAATACTTGTGGTACATCTGGTTATCGGTGCCGAGGCCAAAGAGGTCGATGCGGTTAGGACCCCAGGAGACCACTGCGGGCCGGCTGTTGAAGACACCGCCAAACGCTGTCCACCCCGTCTGAGAGGGTGACCAGGCGTTCACGTTCCAAGCCTTGTGATACATCTGGTTGTCGGTGCCAAGGCCGAACAGGTCGATGCGGTTGGGCCCCCAGCAGACCGCTGCCGGGGCACTATTGAAGACACCGCCGATTGCCTCCCAGCCGGAGGCCGACGGGTACCAGGCATTGGCCCAGGCTTTGTGGAACATCGAGTTGTTGGTGCCAAGCCCAAAGATATCGAGGCGATTGGCGCCCCACGAGACGGCTGATATTGCAATTGGCTTCATTTTTCGCTCCTATTTGCATGCCGCGCAAAAGAACCCTGGTGCTGCTGGGTATCCATAGGTCGCTATTCAAGGGAGGGGCCGGTTTTCGCCAGGTTGAAGGTGCCGGTTTCCGCGCAGTTCTAAGAGTGGCTCGCGAAGGAGCCTAATATACACCCACACTCGAGGCGTTTATCTCTTGCGAGTAGTATTTATTTTTCGTAGCGTCTTCTCCCCACCCTAGAGCTATTCCCGGCTCCCGAAAAGAAGGAACAAATAGGAAGAACGAATCCCCTGAACTAAGGCCAGGGAGTCCCGCCCTGAAAATCACTCCCAAACGTAGTATTTAGTGATCCCAGAATCCCAGGATCGGTCACCATAAGCCCCAACTCGCGATTCTGCGTCAACGAGGGGCTGGAGAAATTTTCCGAACCAACAAACGCGACCTGCCCACTCTCCCCATAGTCCGCCAGAATCAGCTTGGCATGGATGTAAAGCGGGGCCGTGGGAGTGTACGTACTTATCTTCACGCCCGCCGCCTTCAGCGCATTGAACTCAGTCGTATACGTCCCACTGTTGGTCATGGCAACCTCAACCGCCACACCCCTCTTTGCCGCGTTCTCCAGCGCCGTAACAATCTGAGCATCTCCCATCTCCTCGTTCTCCACCTTCAAGCTCGCTTTCGCCGAGTTGATCAACCCGAGCAAAGCCGTCAGCGAGTTAGTAGGACTCCAGATCAAATCATCGCCTGTAGGCGGCGTGATCGCACTCGAGGCAAAGTCAGCATTGAACGTAGCCTCAACAGCAGCAACATCGTTGGCGTTGCCTTCAATCACAGCGAAGTCGCGCGTGCTGGAGTAGTCCTGGCTCGTGAGATTCAACGACATGATCGCCGTCGTCTTTCCGTCAACCGTGACCGTCTTCTGGTGACTAGCCGCGAAGGCGGGATTAGCCCAAACTGCCTTCACTCCATTCGCATTCAGGAACGTGTAAACCGGCACGTTTCTGCTTTTTTCAAGAGCCTGATCAAGAATGACTCGCACCACGACGCCCTTGGCCGCCTGCTGCGCCAGAATCTGCTGAGCCTGGGTATCAATCAGCTCATACATCGTCATATCGATGCTCTTCTTCGCAGAGTTCAGCAGATCATAGATCGGCGTAATCCCCTGGTCCGGCTCAATGACCAGCGACTGCGTCGAAACGGTAGCCCCCGTGCCGGTTCCGCTAAGACTGACAGTGTGAGGTGATCCTGCAGCATTGTCCGTAACACTGACAATTGCACTCAAGCTCGCCGAAGCGGACGGAGCAAACGTAACCGACAGCGTACAGCTAGCCCCCTTGGACAGCTTCGACCCGCAAGTCTTGCTGAGCGAGAAGTCCTTAGGATCAGTGCCGGTCAAAGTAATTCCGGTGATCTTCAACGTCGCCGTACCAGGATTCGACAACGTCACAGTCTGAGCAGCACTTGTCTTACCTACGGCTGTGTTAGGGAACGACACGGACACCGGTGTCAGTACGGCTTGAGGACTGGTCTTAGCAGAAGCGTCCCGTGTCGACAAGCTACTCACCACGAGCAGAAAAAGAATCGTGCCCAGGGACGTCCTCAGATATCGCCGAACCGATCGCCGCGCGTAGTCGCAATAGGACATAAGCTTGTGAGCCGCGATTATACGACCACAACCCTTAATCTCTCGTGAAGATTTAGACGGCACCCTGCGCTGAATTCAGAAGCTTTACCCAGCCGCTTGACGAGCGGATGAAACCGCCCTATGCTCATCCTCAAGAGGCGAATAAATGGCGAAAATAAACAGCGCGTCGCTCTTCCCTATCTTCCCCCAGCACCCCATTGGCATCGCCCGCTTGGCCGCCGAGGCCAAACACGCCGACGACGGCCATCTCATCGAATTCAAGACCCTCGCCGTCCGCAGCATCCTCAACCGAACCGTCTCCAGACGCATGCTCTGGATGGCCTACAGCATCAACCCATACCGTGGATGCGAGTTTGGCTGCCGTTACTGCTATGCGCGCTACACGCATGAGTTCATGGCGCCAAAAACTCCGGAGACTGCTGGCTACGCCTCGGAGGAGGCCACGCCCGAGACCCAACCAGCCTGCCTGCACAATCCGGAGCCCATCGACATTCACGATCAGGACTCCCCTCACGATCCTGGGCCTCCTGACCTGCACAATCCCCTCACCTTCGAGCGCCTCATCTTCCTCAAGCAAAACGCTGCCTGGCTGCTCGAACAGGAGCTACGAAAGATCAACCCCGCCGAAGAAATTGCCCTCGGCACCGCCACTGATCCTTACCAGCCCATAGAACGCCGCGCCGGCATCACCCGCAGCATCCTCGAAGTCTTCGCCCGCAAGTCTGGCTACAGGCTTGGTATCGTCACCAAATCCCGCCTCATCACCCGCGACATCGACCTCTTAGCCGAGATCGCCCGCCACAACACCCTTGCGGTCAACATCACCATTACCACCGCAGACGCCGCTCTCGCCCGCAAACTCGAACCCCGCGCCCCACGCCCCGATCTCCGCTTCGAGGCCGTCCGACTCCTGCGCGAAGCCGGCATCCGCACCGGAATCCTTTGCTCCCCGCTGCTCCCTGGCATCACCGATTCGGAAGAAGCCCTCGACGGCATGGCCCGCCGAGCCGCGGAGGCAAACGCCAGCTATTTCGTTGCCAACCCGCTCTTCCTCAAGCCGTGCTCACGTCCTACCTACCTGAGCTTCGTTCGCGAGCACTTCCCTTCCCTCGAACCCGACTACCACCGCCGCTTCGACAACGCTGACTTCGCCTCCCCCGCCTATCGCCAGCAGATGTCTGAGGTCGTCTACCGCGTCTGCCGCAAATACAATCTGGGCGGCCGCTCCAAAGACCGCTCACGACCGCGAACCGGTGAAGTGCTACGCAAACCGGAACCCACCATAGAAGCCGCAACACAGAAGAGACTCTTTGCCTAAAGAACCAGAGGTGTGAACGATGCGAACATGGTGGCTGCTTCTGCCAGCGAGGTCAACGGCACGATATCGCAGGCGGCGGCGCACCGCTCCCAGAGCTTCATCACAACTGGATCGCTGTGCGCCCGTTCAATGCCACCCACCGCCCACTCGAAGACCTCAACGATGGTGCCGGCCTGCGCTCGCCCTGCGATCACAGGCCGGTCTGTAGCCAGGCCCTCAGCACGCAGAAGAGGAACATGCTCCCGCGTCAGTTGCAGCAGATCAGCTTCTTTGCCCGCCTTGGGCCTATACGCGACGATGACCAGTGTGCAGTCCGATTCAGCCTGCATGACATCTCCTTCTTCGATCGAGAGCGACACTCGCCCACGACTGTAAACGTTCCACTCCCACCTGATCACGAGCCCCGGACAACCTCCTCCGCAGCCACTGACGAGCCGGATCGTTATTCAGTCTGGAGAATACACTCCGACCCAGCACCAAAGTAGCCACTCGTATTGAAGATGGGCCAAATCATCGTAGCCGAGTGAGGCTCTGTCATTGCCTAACAATTGAACTAACTGTCTTACATTTCGATTATGGTTGTGCCCCTACGGTATGGGCTAAGCGGTGCTGGGAGAGTGGGCACGGAGGATGGCGGCTCGGCACTCTCCGAGGGTGAGGCGTGGGTGGTCGGGGGTCTCGCAGGTTCCGCGGAGGATGACCTCATCGCCGTCGGAGAGGAAGCTGCGGGTTTCGCCGGTGGGCAGGGCGATGGGTTTTGCGCCGTTGCTTGTGAGTTCGAGAAGGCAGCCTGCCGAGGTGGGGGATGGGCCAGAGATGGTTCCGGTGGCGAGGATGTCGCCGATCTGGAGGTTGCAACCGTTGCTGGTGTGGTGTGCGAGGAGTTGGGCGGGGGTCCAGTAAAGGTCCTGAACGTTGGATCGGCTCAGTAAAAATGGGGGGAGCTTGTTTGCCCGCATAGTGTTGGTCGAGAGGAATACTTCGAGCTTTATGTCGAGGCTGCCCGATCGTTGATCGGCTGATGAGCGGAGGTATGGAAGTGGCTTGGGGTCTCCTTTGGGGCGCGGTGAGGCAGGGGCGCGGAAGGGTTCGAGAGCGGCCATCGGTGTTACCCAAGGGGAGACGGTTGTTGCGAAGTTTTTGGCGAGGAAGGGGCCGAGAGGCTGGTACTCCCAGGACTGGATGTCGCGGGCGGACCAGTCGTTGAGGAGCGAGATGCCGAAGATGTGGCTAGATGCCTTTCCGACTGGGATGGGGGTTCCGAGAGGGTTGGATTGGCCGATGTAGAACGCCAGCTCCAGTTCGTAGTCGAGTGATTTGGTGGGGCCGAAGCCGGGAGCGCCGTCAGGTTTGTCAGGGCAGGTCTGTCCGTGGGGACGCTGGATGGGGATGCCGCTGGGAAGGATTGAGGACGCACGACCGTGATATCCGATGGGGACGTGTTTGTAGTTGGGAAAGAGCGGCTGGTCGGGGCGGAAGAGCTTGCCGACGCGGGTGGCGTGGTGGATGGAGGCGTAGAAGTCGGTGTAGTCGGGGATGTGTATTGCCTTGAGGAGCGTGGCGCCGGCGATGGAGTGGAGTGCGGCTTCGGCGACTTGTCTGCGGGATGTTTCGACGGAGATATGGAGGAGTTCCGTGAGGGTATCGCGGAGCAGCGCCCAGGAACGCGGGCCGAGGGCCATGAGTGGATTCAGGATCGCGGCTTGACAGGCGGCGGCTATGCTTCGCGGGAGGAGTTTGGATGCGGCGCATTCGTAGAGGTCGAGCAGGTGGGTGCCAATGGCGACACAGAGGTGCTGCTGGCCTTCGGTTTCGAAGGCTCCATAGGGGAGGTGGGTTAGGGGGAAGCCGTTTGCGGAATCATTAGCTGCGGGGAGCCAACTCTGGTGCGCGGAGGGAGTTCGCTTGGCCATGGAGGCATGATAGCTCGATCGCTACGTGGGAAACGCTCGTGAAAACAACGACCCACCTTGCGCGATCTAGCTACGCGAAGGTGGGTCTGGACTTACGGTATTCACACTTAGTGGGTCAATTGCCGCTGGACCAGTGGCTCCTCGTCCGGCTCGGGGCAACCCTCTGGCCGCGGCTTCGGTTTGCTGGTGAAGTGGACCAAGATTGTCTTGAGGATGACGTAGAGGACCGGGATGAAGAAGAGGTTCAGCACGGTAGAGAGAACCATGCCGCCGACGATTGCGGTGCCGACTGAGCGACGGCCGTAGGCTCCGGCTCCGGCGGCGAAGAAGAGCGGACCTACGCCGAGGATGAAGGCGATGGAGGTCATCAGGATAGGACGGAGGCGAAGCTCAGCGGCGATGATGGCCGCGTCGATAATGCTCTTCCCCAGCTCCAACTGCTGCTCGGCGAACTCGACGATAAGGATGGAGTTCTTCGCAGAGAGACCGATGAGCATGACGAGACCGATCTGCACGTAGACGTCGTTGTCCATGCCGCGACCGGCTACGAGCAAGAGCGCACCGAGCACGGCCATGGGAACGGCGAGCAGGATGATGAACGGTAGCGCGAAGCTCTCGTATTGAGCGGAGAGCGTGAGGTACACGACGAGCAGCCCGAGGCCAAAGATGATGATGGCCTTGCCGGCGGACTCAACCTCTTCGAGCGCGAGGCCTGTCCAAGAGAAGCTCATGCCTTGCAGCTTGTTCTTTTCGAAGAGACGTTCCATCGCTGCGAGGCCTTGTCCTGAACTGAGGCGCGGTGCGGGCGAACCGTCGATTTCGGCGGAGCGGAAGAGGTTGTAGTGGTTGATGACCTGCGGACCGGAGGTCTCTGTGAGAACAGCCAGGTTGTCGAGCGGGACAAGCTTTCCGGGGTCGGAGCGGACGTAGTACTGGCGCAGGTCTCCGGCATTGCGGCGGAACTGCTGGTCGGCCTGTACGTAGACGCGATAGGAGCGATTGTTGAAGTCGAAGTCGTTGACGTAGGTCGAGCCCATGAAGGTTCCCATGGCTGCTGTGACCTGACCGAAGGGAACGCCCATCGACTTGGCCTTTTCACGATCGACAGCGACGTGAAGCTGCGGGTCGTTGGCCGTGAATGTCGTGTTCATGCCGATGAGTTCGTTACCGGCGCGGGCTTGACCCACAATCGTGTGGGCTACGCGGTCGATGTCTTCGAAGGTGTTGCGTCCGCCGTCCTGAAGGATGAACTGGAATCCGCCGACGGTTCCGATACCGGCGATGGCGGGAGGCTCAGCGGCGAAGGCGATGCCACCGGGTACGCCGAAGAGTTTAGGGCCAACCTCGCGCACGATGGCCTTGGCGCTGAATTGGGGTCCCATCTTGGTGCGCTCGTCGATTGGCTTGAGCGGGGCGAAGATGAGGCCGGAGTTGGGAGAGCTGCCGCCGGAGAGCGAGAAGCCCATAACGGAGAAGGTGCCGAAGACGCCGTCATTCTTGCGGACGACTGCAGAAACGCGGTCGGCGAACTCGGAGGTGTAGCTGAGCGAGGCTCCCGGCGGCGTCTGCACGATGATGAGGAAGTAGGACTGGTCTTCCTGCGGAACAAAGGCCGTGGGGACACGGTTGTACGTGTACACCGTGGCTGCAAGAGCGCCGATAAAGAGCACCAGCATGACGTAGCGGATGCGCACGACGAAGGTGACGATGCGGGCGTAGACACGAATGATCCATTGGATCAGGCGTTCGATTGGGTTGAGGAGCAGCCCCATCAGTCCCGTGTGCACTTGCTCGGATCGGAGAAGGATCGCGGCGAGCGCGGGAGAGAGCGTGAGTGCGTTGAAGGCGGAGATCGCAATCGAAAAGGCGATCGTCAGCGAGAACTGTTTGTACAGAATGCCGGTCGTTCCGGGAAAGAAGCTAACCGGGATGAAGACCGAGATGAGAACGAGCGAGGTGGCGATAACGGCGCTGGTGACTTCGGCCATGGCGCGCGAGGTCGCGGCGTGGCTATCGCAGTGCTCTTTCTCGATATGGCGCTGCACGTTCTCGATGACGACGATGGCGTCGTCTACGACTAACCCTGTGGCGAGAGTGATGCCGAAGAGCGTCAGTGAGTTAATAGAGAAGCCGAAGATCTTGATGAAGGCAAAGGTCCCGATGAGCGAAACGGGAATGGTAACGGCCGGGATAATGGTGGCACGCCAGTCCTGCAAGAATAGGAAGATGACGATGATGACGATGACGATGGCTTCGCCGATGGTCTGAACGACCTCACGGATCGAATCGCCGATGACGGTCGTGGTGTCAACAGCGATGATGCCCTTCATGCCTGGAGGGTAAGATTTTTCAAGCTCTTTGAGGACCGCGCGGCAACGCCTATCAACATCCAGAGCGTTGGCATTGGAAAGTTGCTGGACGCCGATGCCGATAGCTTCTCCAGCATCAATACCGCCGCCGCCGAATTTAAGGTCGGTGTCGTAGTTTTCAGCACCGATCTCGGCACGTCCCACGTCCCTTAGCAGGACAATCGCGCCGGTAGCCGGGTTGTTCTTGATAACGATGCTCTCGAACTGTTGGGGATCGCTGAGACGGCCAACCACACGGATAGCCATCTGGTAGTTCTGGGTTGAACTCATCGGCGGCTGACCGAGTTGACCTGCCGCGACCGTGACGTTTTGCTCCGCGAGCGCGTTTGTGACGTCAAGAGCGGTGAGTCCGCGGGCGGCTAGTTTGCTGGGATCAAGCCAGATGCGCATGGCGTACTTGCGCTCGCCGAAGATGATGACATCGCCCACGCCGGGGACGCGTTTGAGGGCGTCGCGAACGAAAACATCGAGATAGTTGGAGATGAAGGCTTGGGAGAGGGAGTGATCAGGCGAGATGAAGCCAGCGGCCAGCACGAAGTTCGAGTTCGCCTTGGTGATCGTGATGCCGGTATTGTTGACGACGGCCGGCAAACGACCCTGGGCAGAGGCGACGCGGTTCTGCACGTCAACCGCTGCGATGTTGAGGTCGTAGCCAGTATTAAAGGTGACGGTGATGGCAGACGTGCCGTCGTTCGAGCTGGTGGAGCTCATGTACCGCATGCCCTCAACACCATTGATGGACTGCTCAAGGATGATAGTGACGGCAGACTCAACATCTTTGGCGTTGGCGCCGATGTAGTTGCTGGTCACGATGACCTGAGGTGGAGCGAGCTGCGGGTAGAGCGAGATGGGCAGCGTCGGGATGCAGACGGCGCCTGCCAGAATGATGAGCAGCGCGCAGACCGTAGCGAAGATCGGGCGGCGAATGAAGAAGTCGACCAAGGTGTACCTCTATCCGGCGCGGTTGGCCCGGGGGTGAAGCGTGAGTCGTTGCGGCGCCGGGACGGCAGCGCCGCGCAATGCACCGCGTCCTAGCCCAACGGCTTGACGGGAGCACCTTCCTGGAGAAACTGCAGCCCGGAAAGAATGACTTTGTCGCCGGGATTAAGCCCCTTGAGGACGGGGTAAGTGTTGCCAACCGTATCGCCGAGCGTTACCGGCACCTGGTGCGCGGTGTATCCATCGCCCTGTTGCGCGGCGACAAAGACGAAGCTCTGGCCGTTCACACGGGTAACAGCGAGCACTGGAACAACAGGAGCAGGATTCGTGTTCCAGGTGACTCGCGCCTTGACAAGCTGCTCGGTGCGGAGCCCCTTCGTGCCGCGAGGAATCGGGGCCTTGGCCAGAATGCTCTGCAGTCCGCCGTCAACCTGCGGAGAGATGAAGTTGATAGTGGATTTTACGAGGCTGTTGCCGTCGATGTCCACGATCTCGACCGGAAGGCCGGTGCGAACCTGTCCGGCGCGCTCGGTGGGGATGTAGATGTAGGCCTCAAGATCGACGTTCTCATCGACCGTGGTCAACACCGTGGTGGGAGAGACATAGTCGCCAATGTGGACTGGAATGTCGCCGACAACGCCGTCAAAGGGTGCACGAATCTCATAGTAGGCCAGTTGCTGCTTCTGCGTATCGGTGAGGGCCGCGTTGGCCTCATAGTCTGCCTTAGCATTCTCGTAGGCCTGGATGGCCTGATCGTAGGCATCGCGGGAGACAACGCCAGCCTCAAAGAGTTTGCGCTGCCGCTCTACCTGGATCTTCGTGTAATCGTAGAGGGCTTTTTTCTGCGCCTGGGTTCCTGCCTGCGACTGAACCGTTGCAGCCTGCTTGAGTGGATCGATCACCATCAGCAGCTGTCCGGACTTGACCAGATCGCCCGACTTTACGAGTATGCGCGTGAGATTCCCGTCGACCTGCGGCTGCATGGTGGCCGAGCGGCGACCTTTAATTGTGGCGACGTAGGTGTCCGAGCTGGGAACCGGCGAAAGTGTGACGGGGGCGACCTGCACTGGCATCGCCTGAGGTGGGGGTGCGGCTGGCGCTTTCTGTTTGCAACCCGCAAGCAGGGTGAGGAACGCACATCCTACAAACGGCAGAG
The DNA here is from genome assembly GCF_003945235.1 of Edaphobacter aggregans. NCBI lineage: Bacteria > Pseudomonadati > Acidobacteriota > Terriglobia > Terriglobales > Acidobacteriaceae > Edaphobacter > Edaphobacter aggregans. The sequence goes on along the minus strand of NZ_RSDW01000001.1, from coordinate 4,470,676 downwards.
CGCGACGGGCATTCGAGATCAAGGACAAGGGTGTTTCTCCTTCAAATACGGTAACTTTGGTGCCCTGACGATCCCCTAATCCAAGAGAGAGACAGGAGAAATTCGACGCAAGCTTCTGCAAAATCACCACGATACAAATCTAAGTTTCAGGTTTAGATGCCAAGGTCTTCGGGAAGGGTTCGCAATTTGCGACACGAAAGTGCTTTAGGTGGACGGACCAATTTTAACGAGGGGTATAGGTCTCGGAGCGGGACTGCACCTTTTCGGCAAAGGAAAACGGGTTGAAGTTCTCATGTCGATCGAAGGCATCGGCGTTCTCGGCTCGCTTGAGCCAGTTAACAATGAGGTACGTCAGGGGCGTAGCGAGAACTTCATACCCTACTTTGAGGGCGTAGCCGGTACCGATCATGTTCGCCAGCGTGGAAATAGGAACCGTCCCCCAAAACGTGAGCGTAATGACGATGGTGGTATCGACTGCCTGTCCGACGACGGTCGAGCCGATGGTACGGGTCCATAGCATGCGTCCGTTGGTAAGCAGTTTTAGCTGTGCCATGGTGTAGGAGTTGGCAAACTCGCCGGCCCAGAAAGCAATCAGGCTTGCCGCGAGGATTCGCGGGATAAACCCGAAGACGGTGGCGAAAGCTTCCTGGTTGTGCCATCCTGGTGCGGGCGGCAACGCTATGACAATGGCTGCGATGAAGTAAAGCAACGCCGTACCGAAGAAGCCGAGCCAGATGGCACGGCGGGAGGCGGCAAAACCATAGACCTCGGTGAAGATGTCGCCGAAGATGTAGGTAATCGGAAAGAGCAGTATCGCGCCGCTGACTGCAAACGGACCAATGACGCAGACCTTCTGGGCAACGAGGTTCGACACCAACAAGATGACCACGAAAGCCGTGGTGAGCGCGTCGAGATATTTGTAGCGGGACGCAGTCGAGCGCCCGCGGTTTTGTGGGATCATTCTGGTTTCTTGCTAGACCTTCTCTATGAATATGCCGCGTGCCTTGAAGGTACAGGAATTTTGACATCACGGGAATGCATTGATAGCGTTGAAGATGACAAACAGCGCATCCTGCGCATATTGCGTCCCTGTCGTCTAGCACGGCCCAGGACACCGCCCTTTCACGGCGATAACATGGGTTCGAATCCCATCGGGGACGCCAACAAGACACGAGTTTTGTTGATATCTCAGCGAAAGACTTGTGGTTATGTGGCAAAAAACCGGCAATTCCGGCGTCATTCTTAGACCGGGATGGTGCGAGATTTTCGGTGAGGTGGCTGCACATACGGTCCATGCCTCCAAAACAATTGACAATCGTGGCTAGCTATCGAAACTACCTAGCGTAGCCAGCTACAGCCATTCGCGAACCTAGCCGTTTGAATGCTTCGTCGCTTACGGGATGGACACCGCTGGCGGAGATCCAGCGATTGTAAAAGTTGAAGAGGGCGCAGGCGGAGATTGTGTAAAAGATAGAGGCATCATCCCACCCGGCTTGGTTGAGGAGTTGGGTATCGACTGCGGTGATTGAGGATGGCGACAAGGTGACTTTTTGGACGAAGCGGAGGAGTGCCTTCTCTTTTTCGGCAAGGGCGGAGGTTTCGAGATCGTCGATTACGCTCCAGACGAGTGACTCGTCGCCCAGCAACTGGGACGCAACCGCGACATGGGCCTTCATGCAGAACTCGCAGTTGTTGAGAGACGACGTGTAGGCTGCGATCAGTTCGCGGAGGCCGGCGCTGAGGGGGCCAGGTTTGTGCATGAGGGTGTGAGAGAGCGCGACGAGGTGGTGCGCAGCTTCGGGATCGAAGGCCAGGAGATGCCATATCTGCCAGTAATCGCCACCCGAGGACTTCGCATTTTCAATGAGGTCGCGGTAGACGCTGGGCTTGGGGTCTTCTTCGACCCCGCGAAGATACATCGGTTCCTGTGCGATTTTCAATGTACTCATCGGTTCTCCTTTGAGTTTGTCGGAGCTAGGTCCAGGTCGAGCCGATGTTGTGATGGTAGTCCGAAGGTGTTGACGACACGATTGAAAAACGCGAAGAGAGCTGTGATGTGTGTGGCCTCTGCGATCTGCAATTGGTCCCAGCCAACGTCGTTGAGCTGGCGGATGTCGTCCGCAGTGACTTTGTAGGACTCGTTCGTCACTTTCCGCGTGAAGCTGAGGAGTTGACGCTCTTTGGTGCTGATAGATGGGGATTCAAGGCTTCCGTTCGATAGAGCGGATAAGAGTTCGTCCGATCCTCCTTGAGTACGAAGGAAGGAAGCATGGCTATCGAGGCAGTAGGGGCAATCGTTGAGAGCCGAGACATAGGTTGCGATCATCTCCTTGACTCTGCGTGGCAGGCGGCCTTCGATGAAGAGCAGGCTAGAGGCAAGGGCGATCATCTGTTCGAGTAGTGGCGGGTGGGTTGCGAAGCACTTCAGTATGTCTGGTACATCCGGGCGGCCAAAGTGTTCGCGGTAGTCGGAATAGGATTTGGCCACCGCGCCGGTTGCTGCATCTTCCTGCACGATGGGGAGGTTGGTGACGATCTGAGTAGAAGCTTGGTCGTCCGTCGTGCGAGCGGGAGCTGGCGATTCCTTCACAAAAATCTCCGTTTGTCCGATCCGTCGGAGCCACCTTTGTTCGATAGGCTCCTGCGATTTTATGTCAAGGTCAAAAGGCCAGGCGTGCCGCGAACTGGAAGGCACGGGGTCCACCGGAGCCGAAGAATCCACCCGCCGTCGTCACAGGAGAATAGAAGTTTGACTGCACTGCCTGTGCGGGTTGACCGTTCTGTGCGGGTTGATAGGGGCTGATGGAAATATTTCGGCCCGCGTAGTTCTTGTTGCTCGTGCCGCGAATGTTGGTTTCGTTGAAGATATTGAATGCTTCTCCGATGAGTGTAAGTGTAACTCTCTCTTTGAAGAGAATGTCCTTCTTAAGCCTGAAATCAAGCGAGCTGAAAGGGCTATAGAAGTTGATGTTGGCAGGTACGTTTTGAAGCCGGCCACCGGCAAGACAAGGAAATGCTCCCGGGCATGGAGGGAGAGCATTCCATTTGTTGATGAGAGTGTTGAGCTGATTGCTGTTTTTGATCTGGCGGCCGAGAGCGTTACGAGACGTTATAGGTAGGCGAGAGCCGCTGGCTCCATTAACGGCCGTGCCGGGAAGAAATGTATCACCGGGTACACCTGACCCATAGGTATAGATGGGCGCGAAGGAAATATTCCACGGGAATTGCGCTTCGCCGTAGAGGGTGAGGCGATGCGTCTCGTCGGTAACGGCGTAGCCCTTCTCGAGACGTGGCTGATTGATTCCCTGCACTAGGTTCACCTGCTCATTGGCATTGCTATTGGCGAGTTGATCGTCGTCGGAGTAGTCGAGCGTCTTGGAGAGTGTGTAGCTGATGTTGTACTGATAGCCAATGGGGCCTAGCTTTCCGGGCCGATGGTCGAGACTGGCGATCAAGCCGTCGTACCATGACTTGGCTCTGGACTCGAGAATGGTGATGTTGTCGGTGATTCCGCTGAGTGGATCGGTCAGGGTGCAGGGAACGTTGTTTCCGTGGCAGGAGACATACGGAGACGTGGAGTTTGTGGAGCGAAGAAGATGTCCATTAATCTGCCGGTTGGCAAAGACGTGAAGTCCGTCGGCCGAGAGGATCCAGTTGCTACCAAACTGCTGTTGGAAGCCGAGGGAGAATTGTTGCATGAGGGGATGATGCGAGTCTGGCCCCATCGCAAGTATGCCGACGCCGCCTGTCTGGTGTGGACCACTGAATGCCGATGCCAGAGTAGGACTGCCCGGAGCGAAACCCGACCGAGGGGCAAAGCAGGCGCCGAGGCTGGGAGGCCCGGGAACAAAGGGCGAGATGCAGGAGGAGCCCGCATACTGGGTCACAGTAAGTGCGCGGTTGTTCTGTACGAGTTCTTCAGCACCTGCCTCGAGGATGATTCGGTCGTAGTAAATTCCATAGCCTCCGCGAAAGACTGTTCTGCCTGTGCCATACGGGTCGTACGCGAAGCCGATGCGCGGGCTGAAGTTTTTCTTGTCAGACGACTTCTTCAGATCGATGACATTTGCCATCCACGTGCATGGGTTCGTCGGCTCGGATGTCAGGTTCGGACATGGCTGATGAGCACTTGATGTTCCGGTAAGGTTGGAATCGTACTCCCACCGAAGCCCAAGGTTGAGAGTGAGACCCCGGGCAGCACGCCAATCGTCTTGAACATAACCGGCAACATAGCTGTTGAAGACGGTGGGTATTGGAACTGGAACTACGGGCGCGCTGCTCTTGATGGCGACTGCGATGGGGATGTCGAGATCATTGACTTTGCCGTCTCCATTGAGATCGGCAAAGGGAAAGTCGGCGGTGAGGATGACTGTACCGCTGCCGAAAACGTTGATCAGGCCGTGCGCGGTGTAGTGCTGAAATTCGGCACCCAGCCTCAACGTGTGGGCACCCAGAGTCCATGTGAAAGCGTCGCGGAACTGATAACGGCTAAGTGACGTGGACTGCGGCAGATTGAAGTTTGCGCCATCTGCCAGATCGGGGAAGATGAGCTCGTTGGTGAGGCCTAGCTGCGGGTTTGTGGTGGGCGCATCCTGGGGAAATGGAGGGATGTCGTTATAGAAGTTGTCGTAGTGGAAGGAGAAGTTATTGACGCGAGTGGGAGAAAGAACGGTTGTTATTCCGGCCAGAAGAGAGTTGAAGCGATTGAGTGAGTTCTGGCGTTGGGCTGCGCTAAAAGAGGGGGTCGTTTGTGATGGCGTGGCCTCGCCTGTATCAGTGGAACGGTTGAAGGAGTACCGCACCATAAGACTGTTATTAGTGCTGAGTTGATGATCGTAGCGCGTCGACCAGAGAGCGTCACGTAGAGGGGATGGAGCAGAGGTGTGCTGGATCTCACTAGTAGCGAAATCGCGCGCTCCGGTCTGGAGTGCTGCGTTCTGATTGCGATACTCGACGGATGAAAAGAACCAGGCTTTATCTTTGCGGATCGGTCCACCGATGGAGCTACCGTATTGTTGGCGATCGAAGCGTGGAGTAGGGAGACTGCGGTCGAAGGTTGCCGGCAGACCTTGCAGATTGCGATTACGCAGGAAGAAGAAGAGGCTGCCGTGATAACTGTTGGTTCCACCCTTGGTGACGATGTTGACGATGCTGTTTCCTGAGCGGCCAACCTCGGCGGTGAATCTCGCGGTTGCGATCTGAAACTCTTTGACGGAATCGGAGGGGAAGTTGGAGAGAGTACCACCGACCACTTCGTCGTTGTTATCTCCGCCGTCGACAGTGATGTTACCGCCTCGTCCAAAGCCTCCTGCAGAGCTGATTTCGAGGGTATTCGTCTTGGTGGGATCGAAGGTGGGTGCAGGGCGGTTTCCTGGAACGAGATAGGCCAGCTCGAGGAAGTTTCTGCCGTTCAGCGGAATGCTCTCTATCGTCTTCGAGGTGATCTGGCCCTGGATCATGGACTGAGAGAGATTGACGGTGTCGTTGACTTCGCTTACGCTGATGACCGCGTTTGCGCTGGCTGGATGAAGACTGACGTCAATTGTCTGCGTTCTGCCGACTTCGAGAATGATGCCGTGAGTCTCGGTAACGGCGAAACTGGGACTTTCGACCTTCAAGTCATAGGTACCAACTTCAAGAGAGGGAAAAACGTAGAGTCCTTCTGCATTGGTCAGGGTTTCGCGCGAGGTGCCCCGGGCCCGGTTGGTGACAGATACCTGCGCGGCTACAACTCGGGCTCCCTGAAGATCGGTTACTCTGCCATTCATTGTGCTGCTGGGGAGCTGACCATAGGCCGCAGTAGTTACGGCAATCAAAATAAGTAGTGCAAGAGCCTTATGCATGTTCTCTCCGAACCTGATGTCCGACTGAAGGACGCACACTGAGTCAACCGCTTGTGCGCGTGGCTTTCTAGTGAGTTGCTGCGCCGCCAACTTTAGCTAACTAAACGGATCCTGTCGTGGTTCGGAAGATTGAGTCCTGTCTACACCCTTCGATCGGACTGCCAGTCCTGGCTCAAATTTGGACGAACCCCCTGCGCTTCGGTTGAATATCATCGATACTCGAAATAGACACTTCTATACTGATCGATAGATATCGTGCACTTCGGAAAGGACTCCATGCTTCGGGCTCTCACTGTGTCTTTTTTAGCTACCGCATGCTCTGCGTCTTTGCTGGCAAGCGACTATACGCTGCTTGCTACACCGAGCACGGTTGCCTGGGGCTACTATTCAGGATCTTCGAAGCCCGTCCTAACTGTTCACTCTGGAGATACTGTACGGATGCAGACGCTTTCGACATGTGGCCCACCGGAACGCCTGATCGCCCGTGGTGTGAAGCCTGAGGACATTCCTCCGTACACGGCCCCAATATACAAAGAGGTCACGGACAAAGGGCCCGGCGGCCATATTCTGACGGGGCCGGTGGCGATTGAGGAGGCAGAGCCTGGAGATCTCCTCGAGGTCCAGATCCTGAAGATAGATATCGATGCAAACTTTGCATGCAACGGATTTGGCCTGGGCCGCGGCTTTCTGCCGATGGAGTATCCGTACAGCCGGAACAAGATCATTCCGCTTGACCGCAAATCAATGGTCGCCAACTTCGCACCAGGGATCAATATTCCACTCCGTCCGTTCTTCGGCAGCATGGGCGTAGCACCGGCGGGCGCGCGAATCGATAGCGCTCCGCCCTTTGCCCACGCGGGCAACATGGATAACAAGGAGCTTGTCGCCGGAACGACGCTCTATATCCCGGTCGCCGTCAAGGGAGCGCTTTTCCAGGCGGGAGATGGACACGCTGGCCAGGGCAACGGTGAGGTCGATATCACAGCGCTCGAAACCTATCTGAGCGGGACGTTCAAGTTTGTCGTCCACAAGGACAAACATCTGATCTGGCCACGGGCAGAGACTCCGACGCACTATATCTCCATGGGCTTCAGCAAAGATTTGAAAGAAGCTACGGAACTCGCTCTACGCGACATGATCGAGTTCCTGATGGAAGAAAAGCACTTAAGTCGCGATGATGCTTATATGCTCTCAAGCGTCGCGATCGATCTGGACATCACCCAACTGGTCGACGGCAACGTCGGTGTGCATGCGATGTGCCCTAAGAACATCTTTACTGACACTGCATCCAAATAAGCTGCCCTAGGCCTCGAATGCGTAACGACGTCGGAAAGGTTAGCCATGCCAACTGCGAACCATATGTTCACGCCCCGTGAAGCAGCCCGTTTAATCGGGATCAGCTATCCCACTATCAAACAATGGATACTGAGTGGCAAGCTGAAGACCGTTCAAACAGCTGGGGGACATCATCGTGTGTCCGAAGCCACCCTCAAACCTTTTTTTGCTAAAGACAAGGCGAAACCCGCATCGGAGTCACGCGAGCGTTTTCGACGTGTTAGCGGCAGAAACCAACTCGCCGGCAAAGTGGTTAGCATCCGCATTGAAGGTCTTCTTGCTGAGGTTGTGCTTTCCATCGGGGATGCACACGTGACAGCAATCATCACCGCCGGCGCCGTACGTGAGCTTCAGTTAAAAAAAGGGGATACTGCGGCTGCTCTCATCAAGTCGACCGACGTAATGATCGAGCGCCTCGACGAGCTTTCCTGACCTGCGCGAAAGAATTTCATCAAAAAAGCATTTGTTTGACCATTCGATTTCAATCGAATAAAGTCGTTACACGCGACTAGATGAGCATTCGCACGAACGCAGCATGCCTTCCCGGCTCAATCCATCTAATCGTTAAATCCACCTATAGTCGGCCGCACCCGATTCGCGCCTTCAGGAGCACCGTCCATGAAGCTTCTTCGCGTTCTGTACGTCATCATCTTCAGTGCCACTCTTGGACCAAGTGCATTCGCCCAGATTGCAGCAGATCTTCGCGGCCGCGTACTCGATCCCTCCAACGCTGCAGTCGTCAACGCTCGTGTGGAACTGACTCAGTCTTCGACGAATCTGCACCAGACGACCACAACTTCCGCAGCTGGCGACTACTTGTTCAGCAATCTCAATCCAGGCTCATATCAGCTGGATGTGTCCGCTGACGGATTTCAGCATTTGACTCACACAGGCGTTACCGTCACAGTAGGTGAGACCGTGAGCATCGACCTTGTCCTTAGCGTGGGGCAAGACCGGCAGACCGTGACCGTCGAAGGCGACGCACCCCTCCTACAGGCAGGAACGAGCAGCACCCAGACAAATATTGCAGGCGCGACCGTGCTTGCCATGCCTCTCAATACGCGTAACTTCGTGCAACTCACAACCCTTGCGCCTGGCGTCGCACTTCCTCCCGGAACACTACTCCCACGCATCAATGGTGGCCGCCCCAGAACAAATGAGTACCTGTACGACGGCATCTCCGCACTACAGCCTGAACCTGGACAGGTCGCTTACTTCCCAATCCTCGACAATATCCAGGAGTTCACTGTTGAAGCCAATAACGTACCGGCAGAGTTCGGTCGCTTCAACGGTGGTGTCGTGAACGTAGCAACGCGCTCTGGCTCAAATGCCGTTCATGGAAGTCTGTTCTGGTTCGTTCGCAATGAAGATCTGAACGCCCGAAACTACTTCGCGTCGCCAGCGCCCGCACGCAAACCGGAATATCGACGCAACTTATACGGCGCAACTCTTGGTGCTCCTATCATCCACGATCGTCTCTTCTTCTTCGGCGACTATCAGGGAGTCAAACAACAGATTGGCGTCACACGAATCTCCACCATTCCGACGCTCGCCGAGCGCCAGGGAATATTCACTGGTGTTTCCCACATCTACAACCCGGCGACTACAACATTTACCGGCGGAAAGTATGTGCGGCAGCCATTCCCGAATGACGTAATCAACGTGCCATTCGATACCGCTGCAAAGGCATTGCTGGACCGGTTTCCCACACCGACTAACCTGACTGCAGCCGCAAATAACTACACCCGCACCGCGAACGACACCGACCATCAGAACCAGTTTGACGTTCGCGTCGATGGTGACATCAGCAGCCGCGACCGCGCCTTCGGCCGTTACAGCTACTACAACGAGGTAGAGGAGCCAGTCACACCGTTGCCGGACGGAAGCGGCGCCATCACCGGATCGGTTCTTGGAACCGGCGGTGTGGTGGGCCTGTCGAACGTACTCGGACAGCAGGCAGTCATGAACGAGACGCACATCTTTTCCCCCCATCTGCTGAACGACTTCCGATTAGGCTACACGCGCCGAGGGAACACGATTGTGGGCACGAGCCTTGGGAACACCGCATCCGCCGCACTCGGAATCCCCGGCATACCGACCAACGCCGCGTTCAACGATGCCCTTCCCTTATTCACGTTCACAGGCTTTCAGCAGCTGGGTCCTTCCGCCAGTACCTTTTCTCAGTTCCAGACCGCCGTATGGCAGACGGTCAACACCGTCGTCTACACAAGAGGCCGTCACGCATATAAGGCTGGGCTGGACTTCCGCTGGTATCAGCTCAATGCGGTCTCTCCGCCGAACCCGACTGGTTCCTTCGCGTTCACAACAACGGGCACCAACCAACAAGGCGTGACGAACAGCGGCAACGCACTCGCCAGCTTCCTGCTGGGTCAGGTCGATACCTTTCAGATCGATTTGCAGGAAAGCAGGATCCGCCCCCGCGCACACATCCAGGAGTATTTCTTCCAGGATGATTGGAGAGTGACCGACCGGCTCACACTCAACCTCGGCGCTCGATGGACCCTTCACTTCCCTTCAACCGAAAAGAATAATCAAGGAGCGGTCTTCAACCTTCAGACGCAACAACTGGACTATCTCGGTGTGAACGGAAACTCACGCAGCGCCCGCGAACTGCATTACACCAACGTCGCACCACGCATCGGCTTCACCTATCTTGTAACGCCGACCACAGTCGTCCGCTCCGGATTCGGAATCGTCTTCATCGACCAGTCAGGAATCACGACTCCATTCACAACACCACAGTTTCCCTTCATTCAGAACGTCCAGCAAAAGACCCAGGATAGCGTCAACTCCGCGTTCGCTCTATCGAACGGCCCGTCTGTCGCACCGATTCCCTTCACTCCGGATGCCGGTCTTGGCCAGAGTGTCTACACAGTGAACAGAACCGCCGGCTCGGGATACGTTCAGCAGTGGAACCTGGCGGTGCAGCGAGCCATCACCAACAACCTCTCCGCGGAGATCGCCTACGTAGGCTCGCATATCGTCCACGTCGGTATCCCCGACTCGAACCTCAATCAACTTACTGCCACGCAGCTTGCACAAGGCTCGTCGCTCCAGACCCAGGTGACAAATCCGTACTACGGACAACTGCCAATATCCAGCTCCATCGGTACGAAGACCGTCAGCCAGGCTCAGCTCCTGAAGCCATATCCACGCTTCCTCAATGTCGCAACTTACAGGAACAATAGTGGCACGACCAACTACAACGCCATCCAAGCCAAGGTAGAACAGAGACTCTCGCACGGCATCTCGTTTCTCTTCGCCTACACTCATTCGAAGCTGATAGACGATGCTTCGTCCGTATTTTCCACAACAGTGCTGTCGTCTCCGAACTCAAGCAGTCTCATTGCGGCCGACACGTTCCGACCTTACCTCGAACGCGATTCCTCCAACGGAGACATACCGAACGTTCTATCCTTCAGCGGCATCTACGATTTGCCTGCCGGTCGCGGTCATAACTTCGCTTCCACCGGTGTCGCGAACGCACTGCTCGGCGGCTGGACCCTCAACACGATCATCTCGCTGCAGTCCGGCATGCCCGTCACCGTAACCCAGGCAACTAACAACAATGCCTTCGCAGGCTTTGCACTGCAACGACCGAACATTATCGCTCAAACCAGTCTCCCGGCTAGCCAACGGACACCCGCGCACTTCTTCAATACAAGCGCGTTCGTGACTGCGCCACAGTTCGTGATCGGCAACGCCTCCCGTAACCCAGTGCGCGGCCCAGCCTACCGAGACTTGGATATCGCTCTCGTCAAACATACGAATTTGTTTGCTGAGACCAGCATGGAATTCCGTTGCGAGTTCTTCAACATCACGAATACACCGGCCTTCGCACAGCCAAACGGCAGCTTTGGGGCTGCCGCGTTCGGAAGCATCACCAGCACAACGACGGACCCACGCGTAATACAGCTAGCGATTCGACTAAGTCGCTAATCAGCCTAGTCAAGCAATTGCGAGATGGAGTGTGAGCTACAATCACGATGTGCGCCGGTTTCTGGCCATCTCGCTTGTCGTCCTGTTCTGCTTCCCGCTGATCTCGCCGCTGTTTGCGCTTGTTCCGACCTCGGCAACTAGCCTTCCCGCATGCTGCCGGCGTAACGGAGTACATCACTGCTCAATGCCCTCATCAGACGGGCAGTCTCAGGGGATCCAACTCTCGGCTCTACGGCAGAGATGCCCCGCCTATCCAAAGGCAATTGCTCCAGTTCGTCATGAAGAACTTTCGCCTGTCTCAACTTCACTTCTGTCGATTGCGATAGTAGCCCACCCCATCGGTAAACCTCAGGCTGCCGTCCTCGCACGCTTCGCACTGGACCGGTCACGACACGAGCGCGGCCCTCCTGCATTCGTATTCTAGTGCCGCCTTCCGGCTAACAACCTCTCAGCAACTGGCCTCTGTCCCCCATCGTGATCGCCATTGCGAGGATGCAAGCCCGTTCCTCGACTCTGTTCAGCTAGCTGCATCCCACGGATATCTCGTGTACAGACGACATCTTTTCACTTTCATCTTGGCAACCGCTCTCAGCGCATTGTCTCTTGCCCAGGAGACAGTCAACAACGCATCCCTGAGCGGTCGAGTCACCGACGCGCAGGGAGCCGTCGTCAATGGCGCATCCGTGACCGCGCGCATGATCTCTACCAACACCAGCAGAAGCACAACCACCGGTGCAAACGGCAGCTTTCGATTTCCCTATCTACAGGTCGGGCAATATCAGATCACGGTTCATCAATCGGGCTTTGGCGACTCTGTACGCAATGTCACACTGTCCGTCGGAGCGGCGTTCGATCTCCCAATCACGCTTTTAGTAGGCTCCACACAGACCGAGGTGAACGTAAGTACAGACGCCCCCGTGCTCGAAACCCGTCGAAGCCAGATCGCAGAGACAATCTCACAGACTGAGGTCGCCAGCCTGCCCTTCAACGGACGCAACTCGCTCGATCTCGCACTCCTGGTGCCCGGCGTCTCGCCAACAAACACCGCAGCCAATCAGCTCTTCGCCGAAACCTCCGCGGTCCCGGGCCAGGGAATCTCCGTCAACAGCCAAAGAAACTTCTCGAACAGCTTTCTCGTCGATGGTCTCTCATCCAACGACGACGCAGCCGGACTTGTGCAAAGCGCGCTCGGGCTTGATGTAGTTCAAGAGATGCAGGTCGTAACCAGCGGCGGACAGGCGGAATTTGGCCGCGCTCTCGGCGGATATATCAACTTTGTCTCGAAGAGCGGAACCAACCAACTCCACGGCGATCTCTACGGCTACCTACGCAACCAGCGTTTGAACGCAGCGAACGCCCTTTCCCAAAGCAATCTACCGCTAACGCAGGCGCAGTACGGAGCTAGCCTCGGCGGCCCGATCATCCGCGATCGCACATTCTACTTCGCTAACTTCGAGCAGCGCCATCTGAATCAGAACGGCATCATCACCATCACGCCTTATAACGCAGCCGCCATCAACATGCAGCTTAAGGCCGTCCAATACCAGGGGCCACCGTTGGAGGTTAGCTCGCCTACACCGACGACGCTCTACCCCAACCCGGTCCGCAGCAGTAACTTCTTCGCAAAGGTGGACCATCAGTTCAGTCAGCGAGATGCACTCAGCATCCGCTACAGCCTGTACCATGTCTCAAGCCAGAACTCGCGCGGTGCGGGCGGCATCAGTTACACGAGCGCAGCAGCAGGCCTCAAAGACCTTGACCAGACAATTGCAGTCAGCAACATCGCTATGCTAACGTCGCGCACGGTCAACGAAACCCGCGGACAGTTCACCGACAGCAATCTTAAAGCACCGGTGAACGATCCGATCGGACCAGCAGTCAGCATCTCGGGAGTGGCCACGTTCGGCACCCTCTCCGCATCACCCACTGCGCGCTACGATCGGCTCTATGAAATGGTGGACAATCTATCGCATCAAGCGGGACCGCATGCACTCCGTATCGGCGCAGATTTTCTCTACAACAACCTGACGATCACGTTCCCGCAGTCAATACGTGGCAACTACGCATTCTCGTCGCTCGCAAACTTCCAGCGCGGAGTCTACAGCACCTTTACGCAATCATTCGGCAACTATGTCGTACCCCAGACCAATCCAAACCTCGGTATCTACGCGCAGGACGAGTGGAAGATAAATCCACAACTGACATTGAATGCCGGCCTTCGCTACGACCTGCAATGGCTCAAGACGATATCAACCGACACGAACAATCTCTCGCCACGCTTCGGATTCGCATGGGCGCCCTATCGAAACAGAGCGATAGTTGTGCGCGGCAGCTACGGCCTCTTCTACGACCGTGTTCCGCTGCGCGCACTCTCCAACGCTCTCCAGTCCAACAACAACGGCACAACCATTAGCGATTCCACATTCACTACACTTGCGCTCTCTTTCGGACAAACTGGAGCGCCAGCCTTCCCCAACATCACTAGCGGATACACGGCAACTACGATTCCGCCAAATCTGCGCATCAGCCTCACGACGATGGATCCGCACATGCAGAATGCCTACTCCGAGCAAACCAGCCTCGAGATAGACCAGCAGATTGGCACACGCGGAAACCTCGTCGTCAGCTACCAGCATGTCCGCGGCATAAATCTGCTGATCTCGGTGAACCTTAACACGCCCAAGTGCTACGCCTCGCAACCCACAACGGGCCCGCAGTACCCTGTCGTTGACCCCATCAACCTCTGCCGCCCCAACTCGAACTACGCAAACAACAAGCAGTATGCTCCTGCAGCCGACTCCTACTACGACGGGCTTTCCGTATCCTATCGACAGCGACCAGTGCAATGGGGCAGCTACCGCATCTCGTACACATGGTCGAAGGCCATCGACAACGTGAGCGAATTTTTCTTCAGCTCGCCGTTAAACAACAATAATCTGTCGATGGACCGCAGCCGTTCGGACGACGATCAGCGTCACCGCGTCGTCTTCGATGCCGCAGTACACACCTCGATGGACCGAACAACCGGCCTCTGGAGCAAGATCAGCAACGGATTCATGCTAAGCGGTATCCTGCAGTACTACTCTCCACTTCCCTTCAACGTCGTGACTGGCGGCAACAGTATCCAGACGACATCGCAGCGACCATGCGCTCCCGGCTACATATTGACGCCAAACGCCCCAAACTCTTGCGCGAATGTCGTACCTGGAACCGTGATCAGCCGCAACACAGGCACAGGCTTCGACTCATTTACCCTGAATGCTCGTCTCAGCCGCACCATTCCACTCGGAGACCGCTTCAAACTTCAAGGCATCGCCGAGGCCTTCAACGCGCTGAATCACAGAAATGATCAAATTCCCAACAGCACATTCGGAACCGACATCTATCCAATTGCGCCGCTGCCCACGTTCGGCCAGCCAACCGCAGTCGGAGATCCACGACAGATCCAGCTCGCAGTCCGTCTGACGTTCTAACCTAAGAAGCACCTCCTCACGGCAGGTCTATCATTCGCCGCACGTCTTAGGGTAGAGTTCACACATTGAAAGCTCGCGTGAACCACACTCTCAGGAGCCAGGACGATGACGCAAATGGCAGCCCCACAGGTATGGCCCGATCTCCCATGGGAAGCATGGAAGGACACGGCCGCGACGTTACATATGTGGACGCAGATCGTCGGCAAGACGCGGTTGGCACTCACACCCCTGCTCAACCACTGGTGGAACATTCCCCTCTATGTGAGCGCGCGCGGGCTGACAACATCTGCGATGCCGTACCACAGCAAGCTCCTCGAGATAGAATTCGACTTCGTCAGCCACGAGTTGCGCTTCCGTCTCAGTTCAGGCACGATCCACGCGATACCGCTGCGAGCGCAATCGGTTGCCAGCTTCTACACCGAGTACATGGCGTGCCTCGCCGCACTAAACGTTACCGTCAAAATCAACACCATGCCCGTCGAGATCAGCGACCCGATCGACTTCACCAAAGACGAGCAACATCACTCCTACGATCCAGAGTATGCACACCGCTTCTGGCAAACGCTTAATACCGCCGACCATCTCTTCAAGCAGTTCTCGTCAGGCTTCATCGGCAAGATGAGCCCGGTACACTTCTTCTGGGGAAGCTTCGATCTCGCCGTAACACGCTTCTCTGGCCGCCCCGCACCACCACGCGAAGGCGCCGACCGGATCACCCGCGAAGCCTACTCGCACGAGGTCATCAGTGCGGGCTTCTGGCCCGGCAACGGCGGCTTCGGCGCACCCGCATTCTACTGCTACACCGCGCCCGCACCTACAGGATTGGATCTCGAACCAGTACAACCACCCGCAGCCTATTACGACAAGGCACTCGGCGAGTTCCTCCTCAAATACGACGACGCGCGCAAAGCAGCATCACCCGAAGACTCCGTCATGCAGTTTCTGCAAAGCACTTACGAGGCCGGAGCGAAGCTCGCAAAGTGGGACAGAGCCTCCCTCGAAAGGAGGCCCCAGCCCCGTTGAACGGCGCCCCACCTATGAAGAGTCTTCCGCGCATTTATTTGGCTGTGCTCCTGTCGACAATTACAGTACGCCTCACCCTCTGTCAGACGCCTAAGCCCACCGAACCAATTACATGGACGCCAGCGCGGCTGACGAACGGCTCGCCATGCCTCTTCACAGCAGAGCTGCCCAGAGGAGCGAGCTCCGTTACAGGCGAATGGCAGGGACACACAATCGCCTTCTTTCAAAGCAAAGACAAACGGCATTGGTACGCCCTCGTCGGCGTGGACGTCGAGGTTTCACCCGGAGATTATCCTTTGACAATCGAGGCTACACTCCCAGGAGGCAATCAACAGACCTTCCATCGCGAAGTCAATGTCGGCACTGCACCCTATACCAAGGTCACGCTTACCGTACCGGACAAGTTCGTCCAGCCCAACGCCGAGGCTCTCAAACAGATCGAAGCCGACAAGGCAATAAAGGACAAAGCCTTCGCCGATACAAACCCCGAGCCGCAGTGGTCTGGCGATTTCGTGCCTCCGCTCAAGGTCGCTCCTCGGTCAGACTCCTTCGGTACGCGCCGCGTCTTCAACGGCACTCTGGCCAGCGTGCATCGTGGCCTGGACTACCACGCACACCCAGGCACACCAATCATGGCAGTCAACTCTGGTCGCGTCGTCCTCGCTCAGTCGCTCTATTACGAGGGCAACTGCGTCGTCATCGATCACGGCATGGGATTGATGACCGTCTACATGCACCTCTCGAAGTTCAAGATTGCCGCAGGCGACGCCGTCAGACAAGGACAGCTCATCGCCCTCAGCGGCGGCACCGGCCGCGCCACTGGCCCACACTTACATCTCGGCGTGCGCTGGCAGGGAGCCTACCTCGACCCGCAAAAGCTCTTCACACTCAATCTGCCCAAAATCCAGTGAACCTAGGAACGAGGTTTCGCAGAAGCAGTCTCCTGGTCCGTATCCAGTTGAAGCCAGCGCCGCAGCGGCCGTCGGAGCGCCCTTAGCAGAGAGCGTGCGGCCAGTGCCGCCGTCGCGAGAAGAATGAGCGCCATCGAAGCCGCAATATACGGATGATGTGTAGCGAACCACGTGAGGCCAACGGCAAGCGCGTCCTCGGTCGTACTCAGCGCAATATTCGACACAGGTTCCGGACTCGGCGTAACAACGGCCCGTATCGCAGTCTTCGAGCTATGCGCCGCCAACGCGATGGTCCCCCCAATGACCGCGGCAGCAACCTGCATCTGTGGTGAAAGATGCGAGCTGGCGTGATAAGCCACCAGCGCCGCAATCGGAATGCGCACAACGGTGTGGAGCCCATTCCATATCATGTCGAAGCCCGGAATCTTATCGGCAACAAACTCGACAGCGAACATAATCGCGCAGGCAACGATCACCCACGTATTCCCCAGCGAATCCAGCCCCGGCGGCAGTTGCACCCACGACGTCCGTGCAAGAATCCCCAGCGTCAGCACCGTAGCATAGACATTCAGCCCCGCCGCAAAGCTGGACGCGATAATCAAGGCCGCGATGTTGCCCGGCGCGAAGTTCATATTGGCACGAATTTTACATCGTCATGAAGGAGACCAGCAGAAATGGCGCACCCATCGCTGGAATATCAACGCCGGACCGTTCGCTTAATCTGCGCATATTGCAGGAAGATAAAGGTGTCGGTCATACCGGCAATGTAGTCGGCAACGACACGAGCAAGCCCTTCATCCTGCACCTCATCGAAGTACGCCTGCGGCAGTTCCTCTGGATCATTGATCCAGAAATTGAACAGTGCCGTGACTACCTCTTCCGCCTTGTCGTGCTCGACCTCAAGCGCATCGCACGTATACAGCGTCTCGTACAAATACCTCTTCTCCTGCAGGCGCTCGGCCTCGACCTGCGGAGAGAAAAGCGCAAGCCGCGTAGGATGCATGCGAATGTCCGCAAGCGATTCAGCCCCGATGGCTCGCGCATTATCTCGCGTGTTGCGGATCAGATCATCGGTTAATATGTTCTGCATCAACTGCAAAGCCTCGTGGAAGAGAAACTTCTCTTCCACGCCGGCGTGCTGCTGTTCGACGATACGATAACACCGTGCAAGTATCTCGACGTTTTCGCAGATGTGGCCGATCTCAAGCAACCCCGACTCGACGCCATCATCCAGATCAGCCGTGAGGTAAGCAATCTCATCCGCTTGATCGATCAACTGCGCCTCAAGCGGAGGCCGCTGATCAAGAAAGTAAGGCGCAAGCTCCGGATGCTCGGAAACGTTGTAGTCACGCGAGTGTTTGATGATCCCCTCGCGCACACCAAGTGTAAGATTGAGCCCGCGATGCGCGGCATAGCGCTGCTCGAAGTGCTCGACGATGCGCAGCGCATGCAAGTTGTGGTCGAATCGTCTGCCATGGCGACGAAGACACTCATCCAGTGCTCGCTCCCCGGCATGTCCGAAGGGTGGATGGCCGATGTCGTGCACCAGGGCAAGCGTCTCGGCAAGATCCTCATTCAACCCGAGCGCAGCAGCAACCGCGCGAGCGATCTGCGCCACCTCAATCGTATGCGTCAGGCGACTGCGAAAGTGATCAGAAGCTCGGCTCGTGAAGACCTGTGTCTTACCTGCCAGCCGTCGAAACGCTCGCGACTGCACAATGCGTTCACGGTCACGTTGAAAAGGACTACGCAGGGTGCTGGCGGGCGCTGGGTACACCCGCTCTAGAAGAAGCTCTTCCGCGTCTCCAGCGACGGCGCAACGATGCAGATCGAAAGCCATATCCAGATTCGAGTGTACCGGATACGGAGCATGGTCCGATGTCGCGCGTTACCTGCCAGGTCTTACTTCCCTAGCGTAGTCGACACCTTCGAGAGCTTCACCCGTGCATTTTCCAACTTATGCTGCACCTTAGCCACGTCGCCTGGATCAGCGTCAGCCGGCAGCGAATGAGCGTACTCCGTCATCGATCGCTCCCACTGCGCGACAGCCAGCTTCAGCTTGCCGGTCTTCTCGTACACCTCGCCAAGATGATCGTGGATCGTCGGATCGCCGCTGTTGCGCTCGTTGGCCTTACGAATATTCTCTTCCGCCAGACCATACTGACCGCTCTTGAAATAGACCCACCCAAGCGAATCGAGATACGCGTAGTTCTGCGGATCAAGTTCCACAGCCTTTCGAATCATCGTCAGCGCCTCAGGCAACCGAACCCCACGGTCCGCAAGCATATAGCCCAAATAGTTCAGGATTGTGGCATTCTGCGGATCGATCTCTAGCGCCTTGCGGAACTCGGCCTCAGCCTCATCGTACTGCTTCTGGCGGTCAGCGAGCGTTCCCCGCAGGAAGTACACGTAAAGCTTCTCTTCAGGCTTCGTCGCCAGCGCCTCAGCGCTCTTCAACTCTGCAGCAGCCTCATTCCAGCGCTTCAGACGGGTATAGATCTGGGCCAGCGCAAGATGAACCTCGCGATCCTCAGATGCGTCCCCAGACTTGGAAAGCTGCGCCTTGGCCAACGTGAGACCCTGATCAACCTGCCCGGTATCCGCAAGCTGACCGGCATACATCAGCTGGATGCTGTGGTCCTTGGGCAACGCCTTGGCAGCCTCAGCAGCAATAGCAGTCGCGTCCTTCCACTGGTGAGCATCGCGATAGGCATCCACTTCGCCCTGATAGCCACTCTTGGCGTAGTCACCGCCTAGCTCAGTGATCAGCTTATAAGTAGCAACTGCCTCGGAGGTCTTGTTCTGTTCGCGATAGATCGTTGCCAGCCGATCGAGGAAGATTGCACGATTGGCCTTCTCCGGATCGGAGTACTTCCCATCCGCGTGCGTCGACCCCGTCACCAGCGTGTTCAACACACCAATGGCCTCGTCATAGCGTCCCAGCGAATCGTAGATCAACGCCTCGTTGTAGCTCAGTTCCAGAGAGTCCTGAGCCAGCGGCTTGGCCTTCTCCAGCGTAGCGAGCGCGTCCTCATAATGACCCTGCCGCCGCTGAATCTCGGAGATATGAATCTGCGACTGCGCATCCTGCGGCTCTGCGGTAACGATATCGGTCAGGCTCTTCAACGCCTCGTCCAACTGCCCGTCGGCCAGCAACGCATTCGCCAGCCCGCGCTCTGCATCCAAGTTCTCCGGTTCCAGATCAATCGAGCGGCGATAGGCGGCAATCGCCTCCTTCGCCTTCTTCAACTGGTCATAGCTCGCGCCCAGAGCGTACTCAATCCGCGCGGTGCGGTCATCCACCGGAACAGCTTCCAGCGTATCGACAGCGCGTTTGTAGTCGCCCTGTTCGCCATACAGCCGAGCCATGTTCAGAACAACTTCTTCCGAGTTGGCATCGATCTTCTGCGCCGCCTTGAACTCCGCCTCCGCCTTGGCCGAATCATGATTCAAACCATAAAGCTGCCCCAACAAAAGACGTGTCTCGACGTCGCCCGGCTTCAGCGCGGCCAGCTTCTCATACTCGCCAATCGCAAGCTGCAACATCTGGCTCGACTGTGCATTCTGCATGTCTCCCAGCGAACGCAGATAAACCTTCCCGAGCAGCGTATGCGCCTCAATATCATCGGGATACTTCTTGACCTG
Organism: Edaphobacter aggregans; assembly: GCF_003945235.1. Lineage (NCBI taxonomy): Bacteria > Pseudomonadati > Acidobacteriota > Terriglobia > Terriglobales > Acidobacteriaceae > Edaphobacter > Edaphobacter aggregans. The sequence goes on along the minus strand of NZ_RSDW01000001.1, from coordinate 4,450,486 downwards.
CTCCTGCGCCGTCGTAACGGCCTCGCGAATCCGGCCAATCTTAAAGTAAAGATCGGCTAGCCCATCCTGCAGCAAGCGCGAATCGGGGTCGGCATCGAGCGCGAGCTTATATTGCTCCACCGCCTGCGTCGCATAGTCCGACCGGCCCGCATTAACGGCTAGGTCCTCATAAAGATGAGCCAACCCATAGTGGTAGTAAGACGCCGCATGGTCGGGCGTCGCCGCCGCAGGAGCCTGCCCAACCATCGTATGCGAGGCAAACAAAAGGGCTGCCAAAGGAAGCAACGGAAGCCGGCGTAGAGACGAGACGCGCGAAAGCAAAGTCATGTGTTGTAACTTCCTGGGCAGACAGGGTCTAGCCCAAATCACGCCGGGGGCAAAGCTAAACGTTTAGACGGAACCGCACACCGATTGGATGCAAGCGGCCTCCGCCGTACCGATTTGCGGAGCATGGCCGTGATTATAGCCGTCCCAAGCCATTGTTGGAAAAATCCTTACCAATGCTCTTTGATGGCAGTGCCCTACTTTTGTGTCACCTGAAAAACACCCATGATTGCCCTGGGGAACGCAGGACTGGCCCTGCGAAATATCAGCGAGTTACAGCCCAGCACTATCTTTTATCCATGTCGAAAATGCCGGACCCCGGTAAACGCCATCGCAACGCCCAGCCGGTTAGCCGCCTCAATCACCTCGGCATCCCGCACCGACCCTCCGGGCTGAATTACCGCCGTCGCGCCAGCATTGGCTACTGTCTCGAGTCCATCGGCAAAGGGAAAGAACGCGTCGGAAGCCGCAACCGACCCTTTCAGCGGCAGCACAGCCTTCATCGCCCCAAACCGGGCCGCATCGACCCGGCTCATCTGCCCCGCGCCGATCCCAACCGTCTGCCCATGCCCTTCCGAAAACCGCGCATAAACGATCGCATTCGACTTCACATGCTTGCAGACACGCCACGCGAACAGCAGCGCCCGCATCTCTTCCGCCGTCGGTCTACGCTCCGTAACAAGCCTCAGCTCAGCCTCCGTAATGCGCAGCCGATCAGCATCCTGCACGAGCACCCCACCCGAAACCTGCTTCAGCACCCGCGGCGTATCCGCCGAAGTGATCTTTACCAACCGCAGATTCTTCTTCGCGGCAAACCTCGCCACCGCCTCCGGTGTAAACGAAGGCGCTACAATCGCTTCGACAAACAGCTTGGCGATCTCCTCCGCAGCCTCGGCATCCACCTCGCGATTGATCCCGATCACCCCGCCAAACGCCGACACCGGATCAGCCTCAAGCGCCCGCTTATACGCCTCCAGCACCGTCGCACCCGTCGAGGCCCCGCACGGATTCGTATGCTTGATGATCGCCACCGCGGCATCGCTCGCTGCATCAAACTCGCTCACCAACTCCCAGCAAGCATCCAGATCGACGATGTTGTTATAGCTAAGCTCCTTACCCTGCAACTGCTCGCCCGCGGCCACACCCTTGCCGCTGCCATCCACATAAAGCGCCGCCTTCTGATGAGGATTTTCCCCATACCGCAGCGTCTGAGACAGCGGATCGATCACCCGCAGCGTCTGAGGAAGCGCATCCTGCACAAAAACCGCCTTGCCCTCGGGAGCCTCAATGCTCTCAAGCGCCGTCGCGATCCCCGCGTCATACGCCGCCGTAACGGCAAACGCCTGCTTGGCCAAACGCCACCGCGTCGCCCGGCTCAAACTTCCCGAGTTCGCGCTCAATTCCTCCGCCAACGCAGCATAATCCGCCACCTGCGTCACAATCGCGACGTCCTCAAAGTTCTTCGCCGCCGACCGCACCATCGAAGGCCCACCGATATCGATGTTCTCGATCACATCCGCAAACGCCACCCCCGGCTTCTGCGCCGTCTTCTCGAACGCATACAGATTCACCACCACCATATCGATCGGCTCAATCCCATGCGACTGCACCGCCGCCACATGCTCTGGATTCCCACGCATATGCAAAATCCCGCCATGCACCTTCGGATGCAGCGTCTTCACGCGCCCATCCAGCATCTCCGGAAAGCCCGTCAACTCGCTGATGTCCTTTACATTCAGCCCAGCATCACGCAGAGCCTTCGAGGTCCCACCCGTAGAGACCAGCTCCACACCATGCCCGGCCAGCGCCTTGGCAAACTCGACAAGGCCGGTCTTATCCGTAACGGACAAAAGAGCGCGGCGAACAGGACGAAGATCAACAGAGACAGAGGCAGGAGCACTATGAGAAGTCATCATTTTTATTTTATGCCGTTATACGGTTTATCTTTCCAACCGGCTGACATTCGGCGTAATACCCGTTTTCTCGACACATATCGCTCGAAATCCTTGCCAATCCCGATTAAATCCCGAATGTATAACTCGCTCACCATTTTTGCCGATGATGGCTGTGTCTCTAGGGCTTTGCCGGAACTTGATCTCACTTACATCACTCCACAAAATCGTCGTCCTGCTACCCCACAACCTAACAGCAGTAACTGATTTCGAAGACACGATAATATCCGATGGAAAACTCCAAACTCCGGCCAGTGATATGAATCCGAAGATCAAGACCCCAAGGAGTGATCGTGGTGGCGTAATTGCCACATAGAAAGCTCCCCCTGCAAACCCAACAATCGTTAGCACGAGAAACCAACGAACCCGTTCAAGCGGGCCATACACCAATCCACTGACGTATTTCCGAGGCTTCGTCCGAGCTGTCGCACTTATAAGACCAGTAACGAAGAGAAACACGATCAACCCTGAACCGTTATGCATGCTCATTTACAGTAGCGCCGACCCCGTCAGAGAACTCACCTGCGCTACATCATGCTTGGCGCACCACCGCTGTAGCCCATTCGCAATATTTTCCACAGCCCTCGGATCCGCATAGCTCGCCGTCCCCACCTGCACCGCCGTAGCTCCGGCCATCATGAACTCCACCGCATCCTCGGCATTCACAATACCGCCCATCCCCACCACCGGAATCCGCACCGCCTTCGAAACCTCATGCACCATGCGCACTGCAATCGGCTTGATCGCCGGCCCCGACAACCCTCCAGTGACATTCGCAATCCGAGGCCGCCGTGTCTCCACATCAATCGCCAGCGAAACAAACGTATTCACCAGCGAAACCGTATCCGCCCCCGCATCCGAAGCCACCCGAGCCATCAGCCCAATGTTCGTCACATTCGGCGACAGCTTCACCATCAACGGCCTCTGCGAAGCCCCCTTCGTCCGCGAAACAAGCTCATACAGTAGCGAAGGATCTGTCCCAAAAACCATCCCCCCATGGCTTGTATTCGGACAGCTCGCATTCAGCTCATACATCGCGATCCCCGGAGACTCATTCAGCACCCGGATCACCTCCAGGCAATCCTCAATCGTGAACCCGAAGACATTCGCAATCACCACCGCGCCCTTCATCTGCGCCAGCTTCGGCAGCTTCTCCCGGACAAACGGCCCCACACCCATGTTCTGCAGGCCAATGGCATTGATCATCCCCGCCGCCGTCTCAATTATCCGCGGCGTGGGATTCCCCGCCATCGGCTCCCGCGACAGCCCCTTGGTCACAAACCCGCCAATGCGGTCGATCGAGACGATATCCTCGAACTCCACCCCATACCCAAAGGTCCCGCTGGCCGCAATCACCGGCGAACGCAGCTCCACCCCTGCCACGTTGACGCGCATATCCGGCGCTTTCCCGCTCATCGCCGCCTACCTCCCGTGCACTTTTTCGGCTGCATCCACATCCGGACGAATCGCCTGCGTCAACACATGCCCCACGCTAGCTGATGGCTGATTGACCCGCAGCAATGAAGCGAACGTCGCAGCCATATCCACCGGAGCCACCCGCCCGTGATACGTCCCCGGTACAAACGCCGACCCATAGAACGCCAGCGGTACGTGCCGGTCATACATATATGGCGTGAAGTGGTTCGTCCCATGAACACCAGCCATCTGATACATCCCAAACGTAGCCATCACATACCACCCACCATTTGGCGAGTAGCTATGCAGAATCAGCCTTCCCTCCTCCGTAGCCGGAAGCTGCCCCGCCGCCATCTGCACCTTCGTATAAACACGCCGCACCATCGGACGTGCATCAAGCCGCTCCTGACTCACACCCTCCGGCGCCGGCGGCAGCGTAGCCTCCATCGCCTCCGGAAGCATCTCCGCTACCGCCCCTTCCGCCTCAGCCTCCGTCACCTTCGTCCCCGCAAACGCCCGCGTATCGATCTCCAGATAAGGCAGCTCACTGGCAAAGATGTAGTTCTTCTTCCGCTCCCCTCCCGAAAACCGCTGATTCATCCGCGCATTCAGCTCATCAACCAGCTTCTTCGCATCGAACGCCGCGGCCGGCATCCCCGCCTTCGCCGCCACTGCAGGCACAGGAGCAACCCCGTGATCCCCGGTGATAGCAACCCAAACCGCACCCATGCCCCCATCGACATGTTTGTCCAGCCAGGTAAAAAAGTCGTTCAAATTAACATCAATCGCATTGATCATCGCCCGCTGCTCCGGAGCATCCGGACCAACCACATGCCCAAGAATGTCCGTCGAAGAGATGCTGATAGTCAGCACATCCGTCACATCATGCCGCCCCATCTGCTCGCCTTCCACCAGCGCCTTCGAAAAATCCAGCAAATACTTCACTGAAGCCGGCGTCTTCCCCACATCCTCATAGAAATGCCCCGCCCTAGCGCCCGCCTCCTTGATCGCGGCATCCCTCTTCCCGCTCGCATTGAATATCTCAGCCCACGACGGAAGCTGCTTCCCCCAATACGTCGATGAGATAAACTTCCCGTCCGCATGATCCAGCCAGAACGCCCCCTTTGAAGCATGGCCCGAGGTCAAAATCGCCGCGCGGTCCTTCAGCGATACGCCAAACAGCTTCGCCCGCCCCTGCGTCGCGAGCACCACCTCATCCCCCAGCGTCGACGCCATCTCATTCCGCGGCGAAGCCCCCGGCTCCGTCGACTTCGGATCACCCACCACCGCATACCGCTCATCCTCCACCGAGGTCACCGCATGCGTCGTCGACCGCTTCAAATCCCACCACTCATTCAGCGATATCCCATGCCCATCCGTATACGCCCCCGTCCCGACAGTCGAGTGCCCAGGAGCCGTCATCGTATTCGCATAGTCGTAGTAGCAGTCCGTAAAGTAAGCCCCACGCTTCAAAAACAGATTGAACCCCATCGGAGTCTTGAAGTCCTCGCGGAACCGATCAAGATAATCCCCACGAAACTGATCGATCACCAAAACGACCACCAGCTTGGGCTTGGCGTTATAAGCCTCAGCCCGAGCAGGCACAGCAGACGGCAGCAGAAGGGCCAACGAAAGAAGAGCGGCAACAAAGGAACGCATTCTTCTAGGGTAAACGGAAACTCCAGCCAACAGGTTGCAAACTCGGCGTTTCGACGCAGAGACGCTAGAATCATCTAGATGATCGATCTAGCATTTGTCCGGGCCAATCTGCCCCTGGTTGAAGAAAAACTCCGCGCCCGTGGCATGGACCCCGCCGTCGTCCTAGCCGACTTCGCCTCCATCGACCGCGAACGCCGCGACGCCATCACCAAGGTCGAAACCCTCAAAGCCGAGCGCAACAAGCTCACCGAAGAGATCGCCAAGCTCCGCAAATCCGGCGCAGACGCCACCCCTCAGACCGAGCGCACCCGCACCCTCAAAGCCGAAGTCGAATCCCTCGAAACCGTAGCCATGACAACCGACGAGCGTCTTCGCGAAATCATGCAGTCGCTCCCCAACCTCCCGCAGGACACCGTCCCCGTAGGCTCCGACGAGCACGGCAACCGCGAAGAAAAACTCTGGGGCACCAAGCCCACCTTCGACTTCCCCGCCAAACCCCACTGGGAGCTAGGCGAGGCCCTCGGCATCCTCGACTTCAACCGTGCCGCCAAAATCTCCGGCTCCCGCTTTGTCGTCCACTACGGTCAGGGAGCACGCCTCGAGCGCGCCCTCGCCAACTTCATGCTCGACCTCCACACCGCCGAGCACGGCTACACCGAAGTCCTGCCCCCCTACATGGTCAATTCGAAGTCCCTCTTCGGCACCGGCCAGCTCCCCAAGTTCGCCGAAGACTCCTTCCACTGCGACGACAAGGGCCCCTACGTCCCCGGCGAACTGCAGGAGAACGATCACTGGCTCATCCCCACCGCCGAAGTCCCCGTCACAAACCTCTTCCGCGACGAGACCCTCGACGAGGCCCAGCTCACCATCTCCTACTGTGCCTACACCCCCTGCTTCCGCTCCGAAGCCGGCTCCTACGGCAAAGACGTTCGCGGCATGATCCGCCAGCACCAGTTCCAGAAGGTCGAGCTGGTCAAATTCACCACGCCCGAAAAGTCCAACGAAGAGCACGAGGCCCTCACTCGCCACGCCGAAACCGTCCTCGAGCGCCTCGGCCTCCCCTACCGCCGCATGCTCCTCTGCACCGGCGACATGGGCTTCGCCTCATCCAAGACCTACGACCTCGAAGTCTGGCTCCCCGGCCAGAACCTCTACCGAGAAATCAGCTCCTGCTCCAACTTCGAGTCCTTCCAGGCCCGCCGAGCCAACATCCGCTACCGCCCCACCGGAGCTCGCAAGTCCGAATACCTTCACACCCTCAACGGCAGCGGACTCGCCGTAGGCCGAACCTACCTCGCGATCCTCGAAAACTACCAGCAGCCCGACGGAAGCATCAAAATCCCTGAGGCCCTCGTCCCTTACATGAATGGCGAGACCGTTATCGGCAAGCAAGCAGGCAAAAACTGATGGGCAAACTTCTCAAAAGCTACTTCTTCTGGACCTACGAACGCGGCAGCTTCCATTACGACATCATGGTGACGCTCATCCTCGTCTTCATGTTCCTCGCCCCGCGCGTAATCGACTTCAAGGACCGCCCCGTCGAGACCGTAGCGCTCCGTTCGAGCGAAGTCCTCGTCAAGGAAGCCGGGACCGAAGGCGAGAGCGCCCGCTTCATGTACCAGATCCGCGCCGATGACATGGGCGGAGCCTCGACCGACGCCGAGCGCAAAGCTGCCATCCTCCGTGTCATCGAGCCCATCTCTGGCGAAGTCTCCCTCGAGCGCTACGAACCCGTCCGCGACGCCCAGGGGCACATCATCGCCTACAACGCCTGGGTCCTACGTTAGCTTCACCTTGTTGTCATCCTTCGCGAAGCGGAGGATCTGCTGTTAGCTTTGCCTTTGCAGTTGCCGTTGCTTTTCTTGTTGTCATCCCCAAAGGGGATCTGCTGCTACAGGCCCACTATTGCACCATTGAAGTCCTGCCAAAACCCATGGAGTGCTCTCCTCAATGACGACCATCCGCTGCATCGCCGCCTCCCTCCTCCTCTCCGCCGTCATCATCTCGCCCGCCGCCGCCCAACCCAAGCCCGGAAACCTCGACATGGTCCTCCACCAACTCGACGAGAGCGCGGCCAAATTCCGCTCAGCCGAAGCCGACCTTCGCTGGGACTTCTACGAGCGCGTCGTCAAGGAGACCACCACTCAGACCGGCAGCATCTTCTTCAAACGGGAAGGCGGTCAGACCATCATGGGAGCCAAACTCGTCCCCCCGTCAGCCCGCTTCCTCGAGTACCGCGACGGCCTCCTCCGAATCTACGATCCCGGCACCAACCACCTCACCCTCATCTCGACCAAAGATAACCAGGCTCAGGCTGAAAGCCTCCTCACCCTCGGCTTCGGAGGCAGCGGCACCGACCTCGCCAAAGCCTGGACCATCTCCGACCTAGGCACCGAGCCCATCAACGACGGCGAAAAAACGGTTACCACCGCCAAACTCGACCTCGTCTCCAAAAACCAAAGCATCCGCAACATGTTCACCCATATCATCATCTGGGTCGACACCAGCCGTGGCATCTCTCTCAAACAACAACTCTTCACCCCATCCGAAGACGTGCGCACCAGCACCTACACCCATATCCGCTACAACCAGCCAGTCAACACCGCTCCCTACGCCATCAAACCCGGCAAAAACCCAACCATCGACCGCCACTAATCAATTTTGGTGGGGGCGGTGGAATCTCAAGGCTTCTAGGTAAGCCAAGGCTTCAGCCTTGGCCCCTCCCATGCCTTTTTACCCCTCAAGCGCAGGGAAAACCCTGTCAAGCTCAAAACTTGTCTATCCAATTGATAATGGGAAGTTTATCTATGCCGATCTATTCCCTCCAAACTGATACCCTTGATTAAGCATCGAGAAAAGCGAAAGCCCGGCCAACTACTGGGGCTTTTCTTTATCCCAAGAAAGGCATACCGAAGTCCAGACCTATCCCAAATAGATAGAATACTTTAGTACCGAGAGTACAGGAGGGTGAGTACTCAACCGAAGTCCGAAAACACAGCCCCAGCCCAGACCATCAGCACCGGAAAAAACTCCAACGTATACCGGGGCTCCGAGTTATCGAGCGTCAGCAGCAACAAAGTCCGCAGCACAATAAAACCGATCATCGAGAACGCCAGCCCTTTATTCCCGTCCCACCCTCGCCGACGCCACCGCCAAAGCCCAACGCCGGCCAACACAAAATAACCAAGGTTGAGCACAGCATAAGTACCCGCAAAGATCGTCTGTTTCGGATGATCCCGCCACCGCCACCACTCCAGCTCAATCTCGAACATCTCCACCCGCGGTCGAAGGATCATATCCATCACCCGGGCCACCGGCAGCGCAACGTAGTAACGCAACGGATCATTTTTAACCCGCTCCTGCGCCAGTTCCTCAAACCGATCATCGAAAGCCTGGTTTGCCCTGGCCGTCCGGTCGTACTCCTCAATCAGCGCCGCCGTTCGCGCATACTGATTGTCGGTATCAAACGCCCTCGTCGGAATGTCGTTCAGATCGACCGCAGCACCGTCGTAATTCCAGTACACATCCTCGGTCGAGGCAAACTCGATCCCCCACGTCTTGAACCAGTGCTGAAAGCCCAGTGGAACCAGCTCGCCCGGATCAGTCGCATACCGCGGAGCCAACGGCTGCACCACATGAAACGCCCGCCAGTTCCGCACCGCCCACGGCAGCAACGGAAGCACCACACAAGCCGCAGCCACGAGCACCGGAGCAGCCGCCCGAGTCACCCCCTCGCGCCGAGCAGGCGACCGCAGTACCAGCCAAAGCATCGCCGGAACAACCGCCGCAGCAAGCAGTCCCTGCTCCGGCCTTAGCAGCACCGAGTAAGCCAACGCCGCCACCACCACCCAAAGCCACCGGTTGAAGCCCAGCCCCGCCGCACGCCACCGTTCCAGCCCATAGAACGCCAGCGCCACGCAGGTCAGGGTCAGCGTCTCAGCCAGCGGATAAGCCACATAGCTAGCCGTAAACGGACACAACACCGCCAGCCAGAGCGCCGCCAACCCCGCCCGACGGCCAAATAGCCTCCCAGCCAACGCCCCCACAAGCAGGCAAGTCACCAGGTCCGCGACGCCCTGGGCATACATCACCGCGGTATAGTGCTCCACCCCGAACAGCCGGAAGCAAACCACCAGGAACATCGGATACCCCGGCAGCCGGATCAGTGTAGGTAAAGCCCCCCCACCTGCCTCCCCGAACCCATACACCCCCGTCTGCATCCACGTCTTCGCAATATCACCGTAAATCAATGAATCTCCAGCAATTCGCGCCGTGTGCACAATGAACCACAGACGCAGGCCAAACCCAAGCGCCAGTGCCGCCGTCACGGACACTCCCATCTGCAGTCGTCTTCGGGACATGTATGTGGATCATCATACTGCGGATGATTACTGTGCCAATCAACGAATCGCCACGTCCAACAGAATGGATGCCCTCCACTGCTTTGACCATGGGGAGGGCCGATATTATACTTAAAGTAGTGTCTGCGCGCGGCGACTGGCTCCTTCCCTAATGACCAAACAAGTCTTCTTCGATCCCCAACGCAAGCGCTGGAAACGGCTGCGTCTGATGCAGAACGTTCTCGTGCTCCTCGGCCTTATTCTAGGAACCATCTTCATCGTTGGCTTGATGCGCATGAAGCCGCTGCCAGAGTTGACGCTCGACAAGCAGAAGAGGAACTATCGCACGCTGACCACTCCGGTGCTGCTCAAAGCCGGTCAGAAGCTTCACCGTTCGGCCCACCGCAAGACCGACCTCAAGCCCTCCGACGTCCCCCTGAACTCCGGTGAAGGCCTCCGCGCCGCCTACTACGTCGAGTGGGATGCCGCCAGTTACTCCTCACTCAAGCAGCACATCAAGCAGATCGACCTCCTCTTCCCTGAGTGGCTGCACGTCGTCACACCCGACGGCTCCCTGACCTCCTACACCATCGACAACCGATCCTACCCAGTCGTCGACTCCTCCGGCTCCCATCCCGTCGACATCGAAAACAAGGTTGCGCGCACCATCGCCCTCAACCAGAGCAACACCGAAGTCTTCCCCCTCGTCAACAATTACGATCCGGTCAAAAGTGTCTTCATGCCCTCGGTCGGAGACTTCCTCAAAAGCGACTCCGCACGAGCGAACTTCGTAAAGCAGATCGACACATTCCTCGCCGCAAACCCAACCTATCGCGGCCTGTCTCTCGACTTCGAGGAGATTCCAACCGCTGCCCAGCCCGGCTACAAAGCCCTGATCGCAGCGCTCTATAACGACTTTCACCCCCGCAATCTGCGCCTCTACATCAACACGCCCGTAGGCGATGACGACTGGGACCTTGCGTATATGGCAGCCCACTCCGACGGCCTGCTGCTGATGAACTACGACGAGCACCAGACCGATAGCGGCCCCGGCCCCATCGCCTCACAAGCCTGGTTCATCGACAATCTAAAGAACGTTCTGAAGACGGTCCCGAAAGAGAAGATCATCTGCTCCATCGGCAGCTACGGTTACGACTGGACACTTGCGATCCCACCCTCTGTGAAGAAGGGGCACAAGTCTCCTCCTGAAAAGGTGCTCAACACGCAGAACATGTCGACCCAGGAGGCCTGGCAGGCTGCGTATGACTCCGACTCAAAGGTTGACCTTGACGACGACTCCCTCAATGCCCACTTCGCGTACGACGATGAAGATGCCCACGTGCGTCACCAGGTGTGGTTCCTTGACGCAGTAACCGTACTCAATCAAATGAGAGCGGCACGCGCTCTTGGCATCCAAACCTACGCTCTCTGGCGCCTGGGATCGGAAGACAACTCCCTCTGGAACATCTGGGACTCGCCTCTTCATTCAGACCCTGTGAAAGCACTCGCTACAGTAGAGCCGGGATACGACGTCGATACGGAGGGCGAGGGTGACATCCTCCGGATCACGCGTAAACCTCAGGCCGGCCAGCGCACCGTAACCATGGATGACGACGGCGCGGCGCCCGCAGAGTACCGCACTATCACGGAAGAGTGGATGGACTCCTACCCACTCTCGTACACCGTCACGCAGTACGGCTACCACCCGAAGCAGGTCGCGCTGAGCTTCGACGACGGTCCCGATCCGGACTGGACACCGCGCATCCTCGACATCCTGAAGAAGTACAACGTCAAGGGCACCTTCTTCATGATCGGCGAAGAAGCCGAGAAGTATGTCGGCGTTATGCAACGGGTCTATCGTGAAGGCCATGAGATCGGGAACCACACCTTCACCCATCCGGACATCAGCGACATCTCTAACGCTCAGGCAGACCTGCAGCTGAATCTCACAGAGCGCCTTTTCGCTTCGAAATTAGGCGTGCAGCCGCTCTACTTCCGGCCGCCCTATTCAATCGATCAAGAGCCCGATACAAACGATCAGGCAGCTCCCGTCGATCGCATCCAGGGCCTCGGCTACATCACCATCGGCAACAAGATCGACACCAACGACTGGGATGAAAATCCACGGAAGTCGCCTAAAGAGATCACCGACAGCGTCTTCGCGCAGATCGCCGACATGGACAAGCGTCCCTGGACCCGCGGCTCCATCATCCTGTTGCACGACGGCGGCGGCGACCGCTCTGCCACAATTGCCGCTCTCCCCGAACTGATTAGGGCTTTGCGCGCGCATGGCTACGAAATCGTCCCCGTATCCCAGTTGATGGGCAAGACCCGCGCCGAAGTCATGCCGCCGCTCACACCACAGCAACGCTGGCAGGCCCGGGCAGATTCCATCGCCTTCTTCCTCTTCGGCTTCTTCAATAACTTCGTCGTCGGAGTCTTCTTCGTCGGCGACATCCTGATGAGCGCCCGATTGATCATCATCGGCGTCTGCGCCGTCATCGATCGCGTGCGTAAGAGAAAGAACTACGCCACGCCCGAGTACGCCCCCAGGGTCGCCGTCCTTATCCCTGCCTACAACGAAGAAAAGGTCATCGTCCGCACCATCCGGTCCGTGATGATGTCCACCTACAAGAACATCCGCATCATCGTTATCGACGACGGCTCCAAAGACAACACTTACGAAATCGCTCGCGATGCCTATCCAACCGATATCGCCTCCGGCCGCCTGACCGTGCTGACCAAGCCGAATGCCGGCAAAGCCGAGGCCCTGAACTACGCACTCGAGCGCTTCGACGAAGAGATCTACGTAGGCATCGATGCCGATACCGTCATTGCCCACGATGCGATCGCACGCCTTGTGCCTCACTTCGCCAACCCGAAGATCGGCGCAGTCGCTGGCAACGCCAAGGTAGGCAACCGAGTCAATCTCTGGACACGCTGGCAAGCACTCGAATACATCACGAGCCAGAACTTCGAACGCCGTGCGCTCGACCTGTTCGACGTCGTAACCGTAGTACCCGGCGCAATCGGTGCGTGGCGTACCTCAGCCGTTAAAGTCGGTGCAGGCTACCACCCCGACACCGTCGCCGAGGACGCCGACTTGACCATGAACCTTCTGGAGCAGGGCTACTCCGTCATCTACGAGGACCAAGCCCTCGCATTTACTGAGGCGCCCGTCAACGCAGACGGCCTGATGCGGCAGCGCTTCCGCTGGTCCTTCGGCATCTTGCAAGCGATCTTCAAGCACCGTGGAGCCTTCAGCAAGCACCGCGCCATGGGCTTCTTTGCCCTGCCGAACATCCTTATCTTCCAGATTCTTCTGCCGCTGGTCTCGCCGCTCATCGATCTGATGTTTGTCGCCGGCGTGGCGCACTACTTCATCGACAAGCACTTCCATCCCGAGGCCGCTTCCGTCGAGAGTTTCCACAAGTTGTTAACCTTCTTCCTGGCCTTCTTGCTGATCGACTTCGCCGCATCCGCGCTGGCCTTCGCGCTAGAACGAAAGCACCCAGCCAGCAAGGGCGACGCATGGCTGCTCGTTCACATCTGGATTCAGCGGTTTACCTACCGGCAAGTTTTCTCTGTCGTGCTGTTCAAGACCGTGAAACGCGCCATCGACGGTAAACCATTCAACTGGGACAAGCTCGAGCGAACAGCAAAGATGTCGAAAGCTACCGAGCAACTCACGCAAAGCTAGTTGTACCGACGCGAATCGCCGGACCATGCTCACTGCATCTAAACCCAAGCGACGAGAGCCCATGCCTCGCGCTAGAATCGACACGCTATGGCTACTCTTGAACTGACTCCGTCCATCCCCGTGCGCACCGCGCAGACGCCCTTCACCAACGAGCCCTTCATCGACTTCGCAGATCCCGAAAACAAGCGGGCCATGCAGGCCGCTCTGTTGGATGTGGAGAGCCACCTCAACCACGAGTACGACCTGATCATCGGCGGCCGCCGCCTCAAGACCAAAGAGAAAATCGTCTCCACAAATCCCGCCCGCCCCTCTCAGGTGATCGGCATCCACCAGCGCGCCGAGGCGGAGCACGCCGAAGAAGCCATCCAAGCCGCCCAAGCTGCATTCGCCACTTGGAGCCGCACCCCCCTCGCCGAGCGAGCAGCCCTTCTCTTCCGCGCCGCCGACCTGATCCGCGAACGCAAGTTCGAGTTCTGCGCGTGGCTCACCCTTGAGGTCGGCAAAAATTGGGCCGAGGCCGACGCCGACGTAGGCGAGACCATCGACTTCCTCGAGTTCTACGGCCGCGAAGCCCTGCGCCTCGACCAAGCCACCACGCCCATCCAATTCCCCGGCGAGCGCAACCAGCTCCGCTACATTCCCCTCGGCATCGGCGCAGTCATTCCGCCCTGGAACTTCCCCTTCGCAATCATGGCCGGCATGACCGCCGCGTCGATTGTCTGTGGCAACACCGTCATCCTCAAGCCTTCCGTCGATGCTCCCACCATCGCTGCCCGCTTCATGAGCCTCCTCGAAGAAGTCGGTCTGCCCGATGGCGTCGTGAACCTCTGCGTCGGCGAAGGTCCCGGCTTCGGCAGCGAAGTCGTAGCCCATCCGCAAACCCGCTTCATCGCCTTCACCGGTTCCAAAGCCGTCGGCCTCGAAATCCACGAGCGCGCCGCAAAGACGCAGCCCGGACAGGTTTTCATCAAGCGCACCATCCTCGAGATGGGCGGCAAGGACTCCATCATCGTCGACGGCGACTGCGACGTGGACGCAGCCATCGAAGGCGTCGTCGCCAGCGCATTCGGCTTCAATGGACAGAAGTGCTCCGCCTGCTCCCGCGCCATCGTGGATGCGGCCATCTACGACATCTTCTGCGACCGTCTGCAGGCGCGCGTAGCCACCATCAAAACCGGAGATCCTGCGGAGAACGTCTACACCGGCCCCGTCATCAGCGAGCGTTCCTACAAAAAAGTCCTGGGCTACATCGAGATCGGCAAGAGCGAAGGCCGTCTTCTCAACGGTGGCCATGCCATCGAGACCCCTGATGGCGGCTACTACATCGCCCCAACCGTCATCGCCGACGTCGCCCCCACCGCCCGCATCGCGCAGGAGGAGATCTTCGGCCCCGTCCTCGCAGTCATCAAGTCCACCAGCTTCGACGAAGCGCTCGCCATCGCCAACAACACCGAGTACGGCCTCACCGGAGCCATCTACTCCAGCTCTCGCGAGAAGCTCGACCGCGCCCGTGAGGAGTTCCACGTCGGCAACCTCTACCTCAACCGCAAGTGCACGGGAGCCATGGTCGGCGCGCATCCCTTCGGAGGCTTCAACATGAGCGGTACCGACTCCAAGGCCGGCGGCCCCGACTACCTGCTCCTCTTCACGCAAGCCAAGAGCATCGCAGAAAAAGTCGGCATGGCCAGCCCGGCGCAAGAAAAACAATCGGACCTCATGGGCATGTAAGGAAATGAGCTGGGCATCGTTCTCGCAAACGATGCCCAGCTCAATCTCATAGTTCCAGCGCCCTATGCCGTCTTCATCTGAATCAAATTCCCTGCCTTCGCCGCGGCCTCTGCCAGCACACGGTGGTGAATCGTAAACAGCGCCAGTTCCAGCCGGTCTGAGACACCTGTCTTGTCGTAAATTCCCCGCAGATAATTCTTGATGACCTGCTCCTTGGTGCCGAGCTGCAGCGCGATCTCCTTGTTCTTGCACCCCTGAGCGATCAACGCGACAATCTGCATCTCCTTAGGCGTCAGCCTGTCACGTACCCGCGTTCCTACGCTATCGGTAGCCTGCATAGTCGTCACATTCACGCGCTGCACAAACCGCTGCCCACGCGCGACACGACGTACCGAATCCACAAGATCCGTCCCGGCGACACTCCTGCAAACCACGCCATCAAGCTGCGTCCCAATCTCGTCCGGAACGTGCTCGGTGTTCTCAGTAATCAGAATGACCTTGCTCCCAAGCCCACGCGCCTGCGCTACCAGCCTCGACAAATCGGGACGCAAACTGGAGGCAACCAGAACAATCGCGCCTCGAAATCCCTCGACAGAGGATGAAAGCTTCGTCAAATCTTCGCACTGAGCGACGATACGCATATCGTCCTCCAATGCCAGAACACGTGCCGCACCAGCCCGGAAGATCGCCTGGTTATCCGCGAGAATGAGTCGATTCATAGCTATCTTATCTCCTGCCGCGGGATCGTTTGCCCCGCCAATCCCCTCATCGGCGGATAGCGGCGCCTCAACAACAATGTCTGCAATTCGGACAACCTTGGCATTGGCCGCCAGAGCCTTAGTAATCAACACGATATGTTTTCTGAACCCTCAAACCGTCATGCACAATCCAATCATATGCGGTGTGTTCTGTCTCAAAGTTGCAAGCCGAAGTATAACTAGGGTATGCCGAAGCCAATTCTCCTAGCAATCGACGACGACATCAGCGTACTGGAAGCCGTAGTCCAGGACCTGCGCCGTAACTACGGTCAGGACTACCGAATCGTCCGTGCCGCCTCCGGGGCCGCCGCTTTGGATATCTGCCGCCAACTCAAGGAACGCAACGACATCGTTGCCCTCTTCCTATCGGACCAGCGCATGCCCGGCATGACCGGCGTCGATTTTCTCCAGCATGCCCTGACGATCTATCCCGACGCCAAGCGAGTCCTTCTGACCGCTTACGCCGACACCGAAGCGGCCATCCGCGCCATCAACTCCGCCAAAATTCACTACTACCTCAACAAGCCCTGGGACCCGCCCGAAGAAAAGCTCTACCCCGTCCTCGATGACCTCCTCGAAGCTTGGAAGCAGGGTTACAAGCCCCCCTTCGAAGGCATCCGCGTCATCGGCGTCCGCTGGTCCCCGATGGACCACGAAATCCGCGACTTCCTCTCGCGAAACCGCATTCCCTACCAGTCTCTGAACCCGGAGCAGAATCCCGACGCACTCGCGCTTTTGAAAGAAAAGGGCATCGATGACGCCAAACTCCCGGTCGTCCTCTTCGGTGACGGCACCGCTCTCGTGCAGCCGAGCATCACCGAGCTGGCGAATAAGGTAGGTATACCCACCCAGGCTCAGCAGAAGTTCTACGACGTCGTTGTGATCGGAGCCGGTCCTGCAGGTCTGGCTGCAGGCGTCTACGGAGCCTCGGAAGGCCTTCGCACCCTCATCGTCGAACCCAACGCTCCCGGAGGCCAGGCAGGCTCCAGCTCCAAGATCGAAAATTATCTCGGCTTCCCCTCCGGCCTCAGCGGCGACGAGCTCGCCAAGCGCGCCTTCCTCCAGGCAAGCCGCCTCGGTGCAGAGTTCCTCCTTCAGCGCGTAACCTGCATCCGCTCTGAGAACCAGTACCAGATCGTCCAGATGAAGGACGGCAGCGAGATTACCTGTCACGTGTGCCTTCTCGCTACTGGCGTCGCCTACTGCATGCTCGACGTTCCCGGAGCCGACAAGTTCAGCGGAGCCGGCGTCTACTACGGCGCGGCACTCACCGAAGCCATGGCCTGCGCCAACGAAACCGTCTACATCGTCGGAGGCGCCAACTCCGCAGGGCAGGCAGCCATGCACTTCGCTCGCTATGCAGCCAAGGTCCATATGCTCATACGCGGCGACTCCCTCGAAAAGAGCATGTCGAAGTACCTGATCGACCAGATCGGCGCCACCCCCAATATCGTCGTCGAGACCTGCACTGAGGTCACTGCGATGAACGGCAACAGCCACCTTGAGACGTTGACGCTGAAGACCCCGACCGGCCAGGAGGAGCGTTCAACCTCCTCCCTGTTCATCTTCATCGGTGCCGCACCCAAGACCGACTGGCTCCCCAAGGAACTCGTCTGCGACAGCAAGGGCTTCGTGCTCGCCGGCCCCGATCTCAAAGCCAAGGCCCCCGGGGCATGGAAGCTCGACCGCGACCCCTATCTCCTCGAAACCAGCGTCCCCGGTATCTTTGTGGCCGGCGACGTCCGCTATAACTCCGTCAAACGATGCGCCTCCGCGGTAGGCGAGGGCTCCATCGCAATCCAATTCGTGCACCAATATCTTGCAACACTCTGAAAGGGCATACCCCGACAACAGCGATGAGCGACCAATCCCAGGCAGTCCAGAATGAACGCACCGAGAAGATGAGCGAGGCCATGATCGAGAAGCTTCGCACGGTCCCCATCCTGTCCTCGCTCAAAGAGGATGAGCTTCTCTGTCTGGATGAAGTCCAGGAGATCCACATCCACCCCGGCGACATCATCGCGCGCCAGGGAGAGGCCGCTCACTTCTTCTGGATCCTCCTCGAAGGCGAGCTCCGTCTCGTCCAGAAACTCGCCGACGGCAACGAAGCCACGTTGGCCAACATCCCAGCCGGCAGCGCCTTCGGCGAAGTTCCTCTGCTCGCCAACATCCCCAACATCGCCAATCTGCAGGCAGTCGCGCCAAGCCACCTGCTGCAATTCGGCGAAGAGCAGTTCTGGCACCTTATGACCAGTTGCCCCGACGTCCGCAAAGCCATCCTCGGCAACATGGCCAATCGCTTCCTCAAACTTCAGGGCGCGACCGTCCAGCAGGAAAAAATGGCCTCCCTCGGCACCCTCGCTGCGGGCTTGATGCACGAACTCAACAACCCCGGCGCCGCCGCTCGTCGGGCCGCCTCCCAGCTCCGCGAAAATCTCATGCGCATGCACGAGCTCTCCGCCAAATTCAGCAAAACCGCCATGACCGCCGAGCAGAAAGAGTGCATGTTCGACCTGCAGGAGCGAGCGCTCTCCTCGAAGCCGCAAGCCGTCATGAACTCACTCGAACAGAGCGACGCCGAAGAAGCCCTCGCCGAATGGATGGAAGCCGCCAATCTCCCCAACGCCTGGAAGATGGCCCCCACACTAGTCTCTGCCGGCCTCAACTCCACGCAACTCGAGTGCGCCCGCACCCAATTCCCCGGCGAAACCTTCTCCGACGCTCTAAGCTGGCTCGATGCCCTCGTATCCAGCATGCAACTCGTCGGCACCATCGAAGAGAGCATCGGTCGAGTCTCCGACCTCGTAATGGCAGTCAAATCCTACGCCTACGAGGGCAAGGGCAAGCTTCAAAGTGTCGACATCAACAACAGCATCCACGCCACGCTCGTTATCCTCGGCCACAAACTCCGCGAAAAAGAAGTCACCCTAGAAAAAGACCTCACCCCCGACCTTCCCCTCCTCCACTCCGAATGCTCCGGCCTAAATCAGATCTGGACCAATCTCCTCGACAACGCAATAGACGCTATCCCGCAGCGCGGACGAATCAGCATTCGCACGTGGGCCGAGAAAACGCTCTCTGCCGGTAAAGATCAAACCTACCTCTGCATCCGCATCAGCGACAACGGCAGCGGCATCCCATTGGAAAGCCAAACTCAGATCTTCGACACTTTCTACACCACCAAACCCGTCGGCGTAGGCACCGGCCTCGGCCTCGGCATCGTGCATCGCATCGTCGAGCAGTACGGCGGCACCATCCACTTCACCTCCATGCCCGGTGACACCGAGTTCGTCGTCCGTCTTCCCGCCAACACCTAAGTCACAACGACGCGCCCCGGGCCATGATCGTATGATTGAAGCAATGCCTTTCACCCCCTTTCACATCGCCTTCCCCGTCGACGACCTCGATGCCGCCCGAGCCTTCTACGGAACGACTCTAGGCTGTCCCGAAGGCCGCAGCTCCGCCCAGTGGATTGACTTCGACCTCTTCGGTCACCAGATCGTCGCCCACCTGAAGCTCTCCGCAAAAACCGACGCCCACCACAACCCTGTCGACGGCCACGATGTCCCTGTCCCCCACTTCGGAGTCGTTCTCCCCATGGCGACATGGGAGGCCCTTGCCGATCGCCTGCGCAACGCAGGAATCACCTTCATCATCGAGCCCTACATCCGCTTCAAAGGCGAAGTCGGCGAACAGGCCACCATGTTCTTCCTCGACCCGGCCGGAAACGCCCTTGAATTCAAAGCCTTCGCGGACATCAGCCAGCTCTTCGCAAAATAAACCGATTCCCACGCCGAGACGAAAACGGGCTGCCGAAAAAGTGTGGTGCTCGGAAACCCAGTAGACAAACGTTTCAGCACCATATTTAATCTAAAAAGCCTTACCTATATCGTTTTAGTTGATTTACACTTCTCACGCCTCCGCGAAGCATATCTTCGTCGTCGTAAAAGCCACCATGTAAGCGGCCACAATCCGCCAGGGAGTTATAGATGTCACGTTCGAAGCATCACCTGAAGACTATTTTGGCCGCACTGGTCCTCGCCTGCATCACTCACACACCCGCACACGCCGAAACCCATCCCGACACATCCAAAATGCCCTGGATGAACAAGGCCCTCTCCCCCGATGAGCGCGCCGACCTCGTCCTCAAGGAGCTGACCCTCGACGAAAAGATCTCCATGGTCCACGGCGCCGGCTGGGGAGTCCTTCGCAAAGGCGCTCCCGTCGATCCCCACTCCAACTTCGCCGCCGGCTACATGCCCGGCATCGAGCGCCTCGGCATCCCCGGCATCGACCTCGCCGACTCCGCCGTAGGCCTGCGCATGGCCGCCTATCAAAGCCGCTACGCCACACTCCTTCCCTCCACGCTCGGCGCAGCCTCCAGTTGGAACCCCGACGCAGCCTTCCTCTACGGCTCCGTCATCGGCCGCGAGCTCCGCGCCTGGGGCTCAAACATGTCCATCGGTGGCGGCGTCGACATCATGCGCGAACCACGCAACGGTCGCAACTTCGAGTATGCCGGCGAAGACCCGGTCCTGGCCGGAACAATGACCGGCAACCTCATGAAGGGCGTCAAGTCCGAGCACATCCTCAGCGACATCAAGCACTATGCCATGAACGATCAGGAGACCGGGCGCAACGTCGTCAACACGCAGCTCGACAAAAAGGCCATGCGCGAGTCCGACCTGCTCGCCTTCCAGATCGCCCTCGATATCGCCGATCCATCAGCCGTCATGTGCTCCTACAACCTCGTAAACGGCGACTGGGCCTGTGAGAACGACTACCTCCTCAATCAGGTCCTCAAGAAGGACTTCAAGTTCAAGGGCTGGGTCGTCTCCGACTGGGCCGCAACCCACAGCACAGTCAAAGCCGCCCTCGCTGGCCTCGACCAGGAGATGCCCGGTGACGACAACCACTTCGGCGCACCGCTGAAGAAGGCCGTCGAAGACGGGCAAGTCCCTCAGGCACGTGTTGACGACATGGTGCACCGAATCCTGCGCAGCATGTTCGACGCAGGCGTCATCGACAACCCGCCCGTCCGCACCGTCGTCGATCCCTTCCGCGGCCTCGAAGACGCCCAGCACATCGCCGAAGAAAGCATCGTCCTCCTCAAGAACCAGAACAACCTGCTCCCACTCAAGTCCTCCACCCCCTCCATCGCCCTCATCGGAGGACACGCCGACGTAGGCATCCTCTCCGGTGGCGGCTCCGCACAGGTCGACTCACCAGGCGGCGATGCCGTCGATCACAAGCCCGGTGGCGCAGTCTGGGGCAAGCCTGTCTACTTCCCCTCCTCGCCGCTCAAATACATCAGCGCCAAGGCTCCTAAGGCGAACATTCAATTCAACAGCGGAGAAGACCTCGCAGCTGCCGCGCAACTCGCCAAAAACTCCAGTGTAGCCATCGTCTTCGTCACCCAGTGGATGAGCGAAGGCCACGACTCCCCAACCCTCTCACTCCCGCACAATCAGGACGCGCTTGTTGAAGCCGTCGCGGCCGCAAACCCCAACACCATCGTCGTGCTTGAAACCGGCGGCCCCGTCAGCATGCCTTGGGCCGACCGAGTCAAAGGCATCGTCGAAACCTGGTACCCTGGCATCGGCGGAGCCCAGGCCCTCGCCAACATCCTCTTCGGCGACGTCAACCCCTCCGGCAAGCTCCCCGTAACCTTCGCCAAAACCGAAGCCGACCTGCCCCACCCCATCGTCCCCGGACTCGACCGCGCGGGCAAGGTAGTCTCCGACGACCGGCATCAGGAAGTGGGCGCCTTCGACCTCCCC
The DNA here is from genome assembly GCF_003945235.1 of Edaphobacter aggregans. NCBI lineage: Bacteria > Pseudomonadati > Acidobacteriota > Terriglobia > Terriglobales > Acidobacteriaceae > Edaphobacter > Edaphobacter aggregans. The sequence continues at coordinate 4,428,829 of NZ_RSDW01000001.1, read as the reverse complement.
TACTCCGAAGGCGCGAAAGTCGGCTACAAGTGGTTCGACGCCATGAACAAGCAGCCGCTCTTCCCCTTCGGCTACGGCCTGTCCTACACCACCTTCGCGTACTCCGGCCTCACCGTGGACAACGCAAAGCGCACAGTCCACTTCACGGTACGCAACACCGGCAAGCAGGAAGGTACAGAGATCGCCCAGGTCTACGCCGCACTACCCACTGCCGCCAACGAAAACTTCAAGCGTCTCGTAGCCTGGCAGCGAGTCAAACTAGCCCCCGGCGAATCGAAAGACGTAACCCTGCCCCTCAACCAGCTCTACCTCTCGGTCTTCGACACAGACAAGAACGCCTGGCAACTCCTCCCCGGCGACTACAAAGTCACGGCCGGAACATCCTCCCGCGACCTCCCGCTGCACGCCACTCTACAGGTGCAGTAGAGTCTGCTTTTCCACAACGATGCTTGACGTCGCTGATAAACTTAACTCAGAAGAAAAACGAGAAGCCCGGCGAAAGCCGGGCTCTTCTTTTCTGACACAGGGTTCGGGGCAAGTCCAGACCTATGCCATCTGTTTCGAAGACTTTAGGACTCGAAGTACGGGATAGAGGGTACATCAAAAACCGTAGTTGAGCGGGAGACACTTAGCCTATTTCTTGCTCTCCTGAGACTGCGAGGCAGCCCACTTAGCGTGCTCCTGCGAGACCAGAGATTCAATTCGTTCAGCCAGCAGAGCATACGCATCCGCTACGCCCGCATACGGAGACGCCTTACCGAGGTAGACATATTTCTCGTGCCTGAGAGCCTCGCAAGTCGATCTGTATGCGATCCAGTTCTGCTGGTACTGGTTAAGGTGAATCAGCCCTTCGAGCACAGTAATCAAGACGCCAAGGCTGCCTGTAATGACCGCCTGATGGGGGATAGGCAGGGCAGCAATGAGCGGAATCGTTGCAGCAGCCAGTATCTCAACAACTTTGATCCGCTTATAGACGTGCTGATTTTGGAGGCTCTTGCAGTCATACCACGCGATCTGATCCTCGAGACGCCCCATGATGGGGTCGGCGACAACGACGACTTCCTGGCTCATAGAGAAAACCGCTCCTGAAATGAAGGATCAAAACGAATAACGATACTCTGTCCTGAAAATCTGCCGATACCACTTCGCTGAAGTCAGCCCAATTCCATATCCGATATACAAGGAATGGTGCGCCCCAAACGACATGCGCGGACCTACCTTCATGTTCACGATATTCACACCTGCCGTACTCGGATTAGCTGGCCCCGTGACATATCCACTACGGACGTTCCATCCGACGACCTCAAGGACCCCCGCCACACCAAACTTCTCGTCACGCACGAACTGGTAGCTCGGCCCAACCCCGTAGAAGAACACGTCGCCCGCAAACCCGCCGGAACCAACGGTGGGAACGCCCGAAGACGTGCCCAACGGATGCGTGTCCCCGACCTCGGCCTCCACAGACGTTCGCTCCGAAAGCCTCTGGTAGTACAGAAGGGACGGCTCCACACTATAGTGATGCGTCCCCAACCCTAGCCCGGCATCGCCAGTAGGCGTATAAGCCCGAAATTGAAACGTGAGGTAATGGCGGGCCGAAGCAAGAGCGGCAAATTTAAGCCCCACTTGCATATCGCTGAATCCACCAGCATTCGGAAAAGCCTGCGCCACACCGGGCAAAGATTGCGCTTGAAGCCAACGAAAAGGAAGCTGCATAAACAACGAAAGGTGAGGATGAGGCGCATACTCACCATAAAAATAAAGCTGCTGGAAGTTGACCGCTCTGGGAATACCAACAGGCGGAGCCACCCCGGGCCCAGGCGTCCGAGGATCATAAGCGTTCGTGCCGGTAAGAAACGCATAGCATCCGCACTTAGCATAAAAAAACTCAGCTCGGTCCGGAGTTGTATCATCCATCGCCGCATCAAAGCGAACCCGCACCTCAGAGTGAACAACAGCATTGTCAATGTATCCGACCATGCTGGGATCGATTGCCGTCCTCTTGATCTTTTCAACGGGAGGTTTAGCCGGTTTAGGTGGATTGGCAGAGGTCTGGATCCAATACAGGCTCAGGTTCTGAGGATAGTGAATCAAATCACTGTGATCGAAGATAGAAGAGACGCGATATTCGGCGACGGAATAGGGCTTATCGGATTGCAACAACGGCGAATCAATATCAGTTGTTTGAGAAAAATGCTCCTGAGCCGCTACTGCGGCAGTGGAGAACACGAAGGCAGATAGCAACAGACATACTCTGGAAACCAATAGTCGCATTCGAAACTCCTCAAGATGGAATCGCGTACTAGTGTCTGGTCGGCCCGATAGATAGTTTTCCCTGTAAGTCTTGGTAAGGTTCGATAAGTATCTGTTTGTCCTCAGGTGATAAGTGAGACAGTATTGCAGTCAGATAGCCAAGTGCTGTTCTTGCGCCTGCTTTGTCACCATGTGCGAGGTCGTCCTGGGCGAGTTCGAGATAATTCACTCCAATGTTCATATATAGCGCACTGAACGGAGTAACATTCTTCGCACTCTTTTCGTCGACGTCCCTCAGCAAATCAAAGGCCTGATCCGTCAAAGCCTTTGCTGCGTCTGGATCATGGGGCCGAAGCAACTGCCCCCTTAACTGAAGAGCCTGAACCATCTTTATAGCAAGGGACGGCGTCGGCTCCGCCAATTCCTCTACAAGTTTCAGGGCGCGCTCGCTTCTTGCTTCCGTCAGGCGAGACTCGCCTGCGGCTTCCAACATCCTCGCTTCGTTGATGCAGTACTGCGCAAGCTCCACCTTATACTCCCGATTCTCTGGTCTCTTCTGGACCAGTTGCTCGGCAAGCGCGATCGCCTTCTCGTAAAAGCCCTGAGCTTCTGTGGTTTGGCCCGTATTGCTAACTACAATTGCATAGTTATTGTAGACCCGCGCCAAATCCTGAGCGGGGTCTGGATTTTCACTTGTATCCACTGTGGTTTGAGTTTTTGAAACTAAAGGCTCCAGCAACTCAACTGCCTTGCGAAAATCAGATCGCATTCCGTCGTCAGCGTGCATCCCATAACGAATGATTCCCCGGTTATAGTAAGTCCGCGCGAGTTCCTGCTGGTAAAGAACATTCGTTGGCTGTTCCTTGTGTAACTCTTCCTGTAGACGAATGGCTTCACTGTACTCCTTATCGGCGTCGGCTGAACTATTCAAACTTGATTTTCTATCCAGCGCGTCACGGATAGTTTCCCCCAGCCAATTATGGGAATACGCGAGCGCCTGACGGAATTCATTTTGAGTGGGATATTGCTTTACTAGAACTGAAAACTGATCGATTGATTCGTTGTATTCCTGAACAGCTTCTTTATCCCTGCCCATCAAACGATTGATATCTCCCAGTCTGGAATGTGCTCGGGCCTCTTCGCTTCGCAAGTTTGCATTTGTTGAATTCTGCTGAGCGAATAGGCTATAGAAAGTTTCAGCCTTATCCAAAAGCTCTTTTCGAAATTGTTCTACCTGCGGTAGGTCACCCGCCTCGCGTCCCTGCTCACGCCCCGCAGAGGACAAACTTTCATCCACTGCCTTCTTCGCCAATTGTAGGTTGTTCTCTGCACGACGCGTCTGCCTCCACGCAAAGTCCGCCAGAAAGAGAGCAATCAGAAGCAATGAGCCCAATATCCCAGCGGCCCACTGAGTCTGTCTGAGTTTCTTCTGCCGTTCCCTCTTCTTCTCGTCGTTGAGACGCTGCCACTCTGCCTCGCTACGATCAAGAAATCCCATTACCTGAGCAAAAGACGAATTGTAACGTTGAGCCCAGGCCGCAGTAGGTCGACTCTCGAGCTTCCACTTCTGCCCGATCTCTAGTTCCGGGTTGCGCCAAAGCCCCGCTCTGCCCTCTTCAAACCATATCTCCGCGTCGGAGAGACGACTGTAGATATCAGCAGAAACCTTCTCCTCCTCGGCCCAGCCGACAAGCCGCCCCCAACACCGCATAAAACTCTCATGCGACAGATCGATAACCGATCGATCGTCTAAAGGCACATTAGCGGGAGGCATCAGAAAGGAACGACCGGGTCGTCGAAAGATCTCAACGATCCGAACTACATCCGCCTGTGTCGATTCGGAGATAGCAGTGAGATCTCCGACAGAGGTTGGCCTGCGAATACCTCGATGATCCGAAAATGTATCCGTCAGTGCTTTAAATATCCGCTCGGCTAACATCTTTGCACCATCAGTGCCAGTCTCTTCGTAAGCTTCCTCAGCATGTATCGACAGTGCCTGGCGGAAGGTTCCGATCGCTTCGTAATCTTCGACGTCGATAGCATCAGTTGATGGTGACCTCCGAGCCCAATAGTCCCACGTCCGCATAAGAGCATGCTGAAGGATAGGAAGCTGGTCGTACTCATCGCCAAAGTCGTTGAGCAGGCGCAAAACCAATCTCTGCGCGATGCTCCCGCCTCCAACCGCCACCGGTCCCGTAATCGCCGAGCGCAATTCGTCACGTGTCATACGAGGCACAAGGTACAAGCCGCTGTTTACCGCTTCCGGCAGTCCTGCAAAATCCATGCAGTCTCCAATGAAGTCGGAGCGCATGGTGATGACGATGTAGATAGGAAGCTCTTCCTGTTGGGCTGCCTCAAGTAGAAGCTTAACGAAGGCTACCGCCTCATTCCTGGAGTTCTCGAGCTGATTGTTTCTCCTGAAACGAAACAGCTCTTCAAACTGATCCACCACAATCAGCAGGTTGTCCTGATCCAGCATCCTGGCTTGACGAACAGCTTCGACAAGTCCTCGCGTGCCTCGCCGCAGCGTAGCTTCCAGCAGCACACCATTCGTAGTCTCCAATTCGCCTGTCGTCCCCAGCACCCCCTGCGAATTCAAAGCTTCTGCCAGATGCCGTATAGGGTCTTCACCGGGACGCATGATCGCGATCCGCCAACTCGGGCTTGCACCCACCATGAACCCACCGTAGAGCGAAGGAATCAGACCCGATCGCACCAGCGACGACTTACCACTCCCCGACGTTCCAATGATCGACAGAAACCGGCAGGCGCGAAGCCTCCGCAACAACTCGTCGATCTCTTTCTCCCGCCCAAAGAACAGGTGGTCTTCATCAGCCTCAAATGGACGCAAACCCGGAAAGGGATTGAACATGGTTCCCAGATCTCTCCTCAAGACTTCAGGCGTGAAATAAACGGCGACAGAATGTCGGCTGAAAAGCCATCCATCTGAAAAATCACTGGGGCCTCATGCGTGCGAAAGCGCTCTTTCTCGGCGGTCTTCGCTCCTACGCATGAGATCGTGACGCCTGGTAGAGGCCCTGTACGGCCGTACCCGACGCTCTTCTGCACCTCTCTAAGTTTCCGCCGAACCCATCCTTCATTGGCGGATCCGAAGAAGATCAGCACACCATTGCAAACCCGCAGATTGTCTTCGTGGTATTGCCGCACCTCCGCTTCATCTCCTTCAAACGTGGGATGAAGAATCTCAAACCCCTGATTGAACAAGGCGTCTGCATATAGCGATGCGATGGAAGCATCCCGCTGATCGTAGATAAGGTAAATCTGTCCACGGCACCCTTCTGCTATCGCCAGGCTGCCATTTTGCTGCGCAATTTTTGGCTTCTCTTCTCTCAGACGATCATGAATAACTGTCTCCAGATCCTCAAGAAAAGTCTCCAGCAAGTCCGCTTCCGCCTGCATTCTCGGATCCATCCGAAACTGCTGAATAAGCTTCGCCTGCCTCTCGTCTTCGACCTGAAGTCCGGCAGGAATCCACAGAAGCCGCACAAATCCTCCACGCTTGCCTCTTTCGATCGCAAGTTCGTTTTGAATCTCAAGCAGAGACACGCTACTACCTTCAGGAACGAGCCCATAATTCTTTCCAATCGGGTGGATAGACATCCTGCATTGGGCTAAATCCTCTTCAAGCGACGTCTTCATCTCGGATGCCACCAACGGTAGGCCTTGCGCAGGCAGCACCGTATAGCCGTGTTGTTGCAGATCTCGCCGAATTGCCTCTCGTTGCTCCTTCAGATCGGCGGTTGTTTCAGCCAGAAATACCGCTTCTTTCGTGCTCGTCTTAACTCCCGGCACACCCTCCAGCGATTCTCCCTGCAATATCTCCAGCAGACCCGCGATATCGTGCGCCAGGTCATCCAGTTTCATCCAAAAATCTTTTTGCGCCTGTGCGCCGAAGACATCGTCCAGTTCGCGCACACGCCCCGTCTCCGCATCGACGTGAAAAAATTCATAACCCAAAAGCGGTTGCAATTCAGGTGGATCCATCTGGCGTGGGATAGGCGTCTTCAGAACCTTGAAGATGCGCGCTTTGTCGTGAAACTTCACTCCCCCTTGTGCTTCGGCGGCTTTCCAAAACTCCACCAGCTCTCGCCGTGTCCATTCCGACTTCACGTAGCGAGGCGAGACCACCGTTATAAGAACAGCTACTCGCTTGAGCTGTTCCACCAGTGTGTTTTCGAAGACATCGTTTCCTGTCAGCTTCGGGTCGCGCCATATCTCAGGCGTCTCACCCAACAATTGTCCCACTCGAATCTCAAGAGCACGATGGAGATTCGTAATCCATCCTTTGCTTCCGTCGACAAGGCTCACATTATCAATATGGGTATAGCTGATGAAGGCATCGCAATCGAAGCTCATACCGTTGGTCCCTCAAACGAGTACTCACTTGCGCAGGCCCGGCGCGCTCTTAGAGAGACTATAGAGCCTAGTTTGCAGCGAGTCTATCAGGAACTCTCTCACCAAAGGACTCAAGGACGACGCATATAAATTGTTACGTCAATAACCATATCGCCCATCACCCAGCAGTTGCTTCATGGAGTCTTCATGCCTGTGGCAACAGAGGTGGACTGGGCCGGCTCATCGACCTTAAAAATCTGGTCGGCTTTTATGTTACTCAGATGCTGGGTAATCCCACTCGGCCAGCGAATATCGATCGAAGTTGCGACAGCGTCCGTACCGAGACCGAAGTGAGCACGCTTGTCGTTGGCGGAGAGATAACTACCTGAGGTAGAGACCGTAACGAACTGAGAGCCGTGAGTAGTCGTAAGTTTGACCTCAGCGCCAATTGCGTCGCGGTTGCTGCGGTGGCCCACTAAAGCAAGTGTGAGCCAGTGGTTTCCGGTCGCGGTCTCGTTGTGGAGGATGTGTGCTGGCCCGTCATTGACGGCGACCACGGCATCGATGCGGCCATCGTTGTCGATATCGCCTATAGCCAAACCTCGCGCGACCCACGGCTGTCGAAAAACGTCTCCAGATTGGGAGGAGACATCGACGAATGTTTTACCCGTATTGCGCGCAAGCAGTAGGGGTTCGCGATAGTGAAGTTGCGGGAAGTTAAGCTCGATCGTGTCGAGGTCGTGCCCTTGAGCAACAAGAAGATCTTTGAAGCCATCGTTGTCATAGTCAAGGAAATGGATACCCCAGCCCGAGTGCAGAAGAGTAATACCGGCTAGTCCTGTCTGGTACGTGTCATAGCTGAAGCTACCGTCACCATTATTGCGATAGATAGCGTATTTCTGGTTTGCAAGATTAGTAATCACCAGGTCGGGCAGACCGTCGTTGTTGTAGTCCTGGAAGTCGATGCCCATACCTGCGTAAGTGCGGCCATCACCGTCGACTGCGATCTCGGCTCCTAAGCCCACTTCTTCAAAGGTACCGTCTCCCTTGTTCCGGTAAAGGAATTCAAGCATCGAGTCGTTGGCGATAGCAACATCGATATGGCCGTCGCGATCGAAGTCGGCGATTGCAATTCCAAGGCCTTTCCCTGGAAGATTCATACCAACCTTGGCTGATACTTCAGTGAAATGACCGTCGCCGTCATTATGGTAAACAAGAGGAGCAACGGCTTTAAATATGTCAGGATGGCAGTACGAACGATAGCCCTCGCGGTGCTCTCCACACCAGATATCATCGAAGTCCCACTGAAGGTAGCGCAGTACGACGAGGTCGAGAAGACCATCATTGTCGAGGTCTACCCAGGCAGCTGAAGTTGACCAGCCGCTACCAGCGGTACCTGACTTCTCTGTAACGTCAGTAAACGTGCCATTGCCGTTGTTATGGTAAAGACGGTTACCACCATAAGCGGTGACATATAGGTCCTCATATCCATCATTGTCATAGTCGCCGACAGCCACGCCCATGCCATATCCGACTCCCTGTAAACCGGCTTTGACGGTGACATCTTCAAACGTGCCGTCTTTCTTTTGATGATAGAGGCGATTCCAGTCGCGTTCGGTGGCCTTCATCGGAATTGTGCCTTTAAGGCTTGGATCGGCAAGTGGTGCGCCATTGACAAAAAAAATATCCAGCAGACCATCGTTGTCATAATCGAAAAGCGCAACACCTGAACCCATGGTTTCCAGAAGATATTTTTTCGCCGTATGGGAAGCCACGCTGCTAAAGTGGACTTTGCTGGTCGCAGTCGTGTCAACGAATTGGCCCGGAACAACATTTAAAGGCAGCGTCGTAGCCTGAGCAAAACCCTCTTGGTTTTTTGCGGCAGCCAAGATACAAAGCACAGCAGCCATGAAAAGACGAGCGATTTGCACGGACCTGAACATTATGGAGAAGTTTATCTGCTGATACCTACATTGGCTCTATCTTGTTCCCACAAAAGATCAAAATATGGTTTCCAGCTAATTAAGCTGCACCATGATTTTCGTGGACGTTGTCTCGCAGAAATTTAAAATGCTCCCCGCAAAAACGAGCCGATCGCAGATCGGAAAAATCCATCGAAGACTTCGAGGCGTCGTGATTCATTCGATACTTCAAGCAGCGTTCGCATGTTCGCATCCGACCTCAAGGTCGCATTCTTAAATGCCTCTAACAAAAACAGGAGGCCTCTAAATCAGCCACCACGGGAGAGTACAACTTGTTGTTTCTCGATTGACAACGGCGCACTCTGGCCGTTAAAACTTACCAAAGTAAACGATTTCTCAACCAACCCGAGACAAGGAAGAACGAGTGCCCATCGTAGCTGGAGTAGACTTCGGAACCCTCAGCGTCAGAGTGACCCTCCTCGACAGCACCCAAGGTCGCATCGGCACTGCCTCTGCTGAATACCCCCTCCACCGTCGCCGCGAAGATCCCGACTACGCCACCCAGTCCCACGCCGATCAGATGCAGGCCCTCGTCCGTGCCACTCGTCAGGTCCTCACTGAAAACAACATCAACGGCCAGGACATCGCCGCAATAGCCCTCGACACCACGGGCTCCAGCGTCATTCCCGTGGACGCCACCCTCCAACCGCTCGACGACTACTACCTCTGGTGCGACCACCGTGCCCACAACGAAGCCCGCCAGATCACCGAACTTGCCCACGCGGAAGACCTTGAAGCCATTCAGTGGTGCGGCGGGGTCTACTCCCACGAGTGGGGCTTCGCCAAACTCCTCCACTGGCTCCGCAACAATCCCGACAAACGAGACCGCTTCGCCACCGCCCTCGAGCACTGCGACATGGTCGCCGCCACCCTAACCGGCGTGACCGACCCCGCCAAAGTTCGGCGCAGCGCCTGCGCAATGGGCCATAAGTGGATGTGGAACCCCAAGTGGGACGGCCTGCCTCCTCAGTCGTTCCTTTCAAAACTTGATCCTCTCTTCGACGGCATCCGCGCAAAGCTGGGCGGAGAATACCTCGCCAGCGATCACATTGCGGGCTATCTCTCTTCTGAGTGGGCCGAAAAGATGGGTCTCAAGCCCGGCATCCCCATCCCCGTCGGTGCCTTCGATGCTCACTGGGATGCCATCGGCGCGGGCTGCCGCGAGGGCGACGTCGTCAACGTAGTCGGCACCTCGACCTGCATCATCGCTATGGCGAAGAAGACCGAACTCGTCCCCGGAGTCTGCGGCGTCGTCCCCGGCAGCGTGCACCCAAGCTACACCGGCATCGAAGCCGGTCTCTCTGCCACCGGAGACATCTTCGAGTCCATCGCACGCCGCGCTAACACCAAGGTCCGCGACCTCGCCCAGGGTCTCGAAGCATACCGCGCCGGACAAACCGGCCTCCTTCGTCTCTCCTGGGACAACGGCGACCGCACCATCCTCGTCAACCCCGAACTAGGTGGTGTCACCTTCGGCTGGAACCTCCTCCACACCGCGCAGGACGAACTCTTCGCCGCCATCGAAGGCACAGCCTTCCATACCCGCATCATCCTCGAGCGCATGGCCGAGCACGGCGTTCCGGTCGAACGCATCATCAACGCAGGAGGCATTCCGCAGAACAACGCCGTCCTCAACCAGATCTACGCCAACGTCCTCAACAAGCCAGTTCTCGTTCCCGACGGCACGTCCACAAGCCTCGGCTCCGGCATCTTTGCGCTGCTCGCCGCAGGTGCCTTTAAATCCATCGAAGAAGCGCAGCAATCCGTCTGCCTCCGCTACCGCACCTTCCTGCCCCAATCCGACGCCGTTGCAGTCTACGACCAGCTCTACCCCCTCTACCGCAATGCATACTTCGCCCTCGGCCAGCCGGATGCAGCACCAGCGTCGCTGGGCACACTTTTACCCGAACTCCGTAAAATCGCCGCCACCACACGCTCTCAGTAGAATCGCAGCATTGCAACTTGCAACAGAAGGAGGGACATGATTCATTCGAGCAAAACATCGATCGTGCTTTTGCTGTCCCTCGTAAACATCTGCACTGCACAACAGCCACACGCCTATCATCTCTCTGGTGACATCGCAGGCACCCATGATCCCTCCATCATCCGCGAGGGCAATACCTGGTATGTCTTTGCGACCGGTAAAGCCCCCGACGGCGGGCAGCTTGCCATACGTTGCTCCGGCGATTTGACGCAGTGGAAGTTGTGCGGCCATGTCTTCGACGCGATCCCTGCCTGGATCAAGGAGCGCAGTCCTGGTACCCGGGATCTCTGGGCCCCCGACATTTCCTACGTCAATCGCGAGTATCGGCTCTACTACGCCTATTCATTGTTCGGTAAAAACACCTCTGGAATCGCCCTCGCCACGAACAAAACTCTTGACCCCATAAGCCCCGATTACAAATGGATCGACAAAGGGCTCGTACTTGAATCGCTAGCCACCGACGACTTCAACGCAATCGACCCTAACCTCGTCCTCGACAAGAAAGATGCAGCTTGGCTCGCCTTCGGCAGTTTCTGGGACGGCATCAAAATGCGTCGCCTCGACGACGCAGGCATGCTGTCAAAGTCCGATACGACGTTGTACTCTCTCGCACGTCGTGCAAAACCGACAGCGGATGCCGGCTCCGAATCCGCCAGCCTGCCACCCAATTGGCAGGCCATCGAGGCTCCGTTCATAGTCAGCCATGGCGGCTTTTACTACCTCTTCACCTCATGGGATCTTTGCTGCCGCGGCCTCAAGAGCACATACAAAACTATGGTCGGAAGATCTCAATCTGTCACCGGCCCTTACATCGACGCAACCGGAACCCCTCTCGCGCAGGGTGGCGGGACGCCACTTCTTCTATCCAATTCGCGTTGGCTCGGTCCCGGCGGGCAGAGCGTTCTCATTAATTCGAAGGGAGATGACATCATTGTCTTTCACGCCTACGACTCCATCACCGGCAAACCTTACCTGCAGATCTCGACAATCGATTGGAAAGACAACTGGCCCCATGCGGCCGTCGAGCAGTAAGCCTCTGCCTGCGCGTCTTTGTTAGAGCGTCGGCATTTCATGCTGAGCTATCCTGAAAGCGCGCGTCAGAACTTTATCTATGGTTGAGAAAAAAGCGAAGAGCAAGAATCATAAGGCCGAAACACCCGAACGCATGGACATTCGCACGATCGCACGAGCGGCGAACGTCTCCATAGCGACAGTCTCGCGCACCATCAACCGCGTCGCCACGGTGAACCCAACCATGGCCAAACGTGTGTGGGATGTCATCGGGGAACTTGACTACTTCCCCAACACCCAGGCCCGTGCTCTCGTCTCCGGACGCAGCAAAATATTCGGCCTCATCATCTCTGAGATCACCAATCCCTTCTTCCCCGAGCTTCTCCAGGGCTTCGAAGACGTCGCTGTAGAAAACGGCTACGAAATCCTCGTCAGTTCCACCAACTACGACACAAGCCGCATGTATCAGTGCATCCGGCGCATGATTGAGCGCAAGGTCGAAGGCGTAGCCATCATGACCTTCGGCATCGAAGCCCCTCTCCTCGATCAGCTCGCCAAGCGAAACGTCCCGCTCGTCTTCATCGACGTCGGCCCCCAAAGCCCCGGCGTCAGCGTACTCAAGGTGGACTATCACCACGGCATCCGGCAGGGCGTGCAACACCTTGCCGCTTTGAACCACAAAGACATCGCCTTCATCTCCGGCCCCCTTAATCTCCACTCGGCCCAATCCCGCACCGCAGCCTTCACCTATTCACTCAAAGAGTGCGGCATCACTCCTTCCCCGAAATGGATCATCGAAGGAGACCACACACTCGATGGCGGCATCGCAGCCATGGAGAAACTCCTTGCCACCAATCCCCAGCCAACAGCCGTCATGTGCTCTAACGACATGACAGCCATCGGCGTCCTCCACAAGCTCAACCGCGCCGGTCTCCGCGTACCCGACGACATCTCCGTCATCGGCTTCGACGACATTCATATCGCCCAGGTCACCATCCCCCCTCTTACCACCGTTCGGATGTCCGGCTTCAGCCTGGCGCGTTCTGCCTTCGCCGCCCTGCGCGCCCACGTCGAGAATCCCGAAGCATCCACGCCTCAACGCGAATACCCAATCCAGACCGACCTCATCGTCCGGGAATCGACCGGCTCCCCACGCAACACCCGCGCGCAAAAGAGCAAACGGCGTAGGCAATAGCCCCGCCGAACTCCCTCTAACTCGTCCTCGAAATCGAAATATTGTATGGTGGGGACGCTTGCTCTTCTCAGTTCAAGCAACGCTACGTCGCGGTCTTTCCCGACGCGCGGAACCTGACAGGACCCATTGATGCCCGCACTTCGTCGCACCTTCAGCAGCTTGACTCTCGCCGCATTCATCACAGGCACGGTCATCTCGACCTCCCCCACGCTGATGGCGCAAGCCACTCAGCCCGACAAACCCCAGGAAGGCGGTCAGCCCCCAGCCTCCGGCGGAGTCAACACCGGCGGAGTCCACGCCCCCGTCCTCGACCAGCAGCACCGTCCCATCACCGCCGGAGGCTTCGTCAAAACCGGCCCCATCGTCTTCCAGAACATCGCCGAAAAAGCAGGCCTCACCACTTGGAAGCACACCATGGGCACTCCGGAAAAGCACTTCATCATCGAAGCCAACGGCTCCGGCGTCGGCCTCATCGACTACGACAACGACGGCTGGCTCGACATTTATTTTGTCAACGGTTCCACCTTCGAAGCCGAGGCTGGCAGAGCCCCCGCTCCCAAAGCCGCTCTCTTCCATAACAATCACGACGGCACCTTCACCAACGTCGCCGATAAAGCCGGCGTCACCAACGATCGCTGGGGCGTAGGCGTAGCCATCGCCGACTACGACAACGACGGCTGGCCCGACATCTACGTTTCCAACTTCGGCAAGAACCGCCTCTACCACAACAACCACGACGGCACCTTCACCGACGTCGCTGAAAAAGCCGGCGTCACCCTTGGCAACTGGTCCACCGGCGCAACCTGGGGCGACTACGACGGCGACGGCAAACTCGATCTCTTCGTCCCCGGCTACATCCACTACGACATGGCCAACCAGACCTCAGCCGATGACAAGTCCACCTCCTTCTGCGAGTTCCGTGGTGAGCCCGTCATGTGCGGACCCCGCGGCCTCAAAGGCGAACCCGATCACCTCTTCCACAACAACGGTGACGGCACCTTCACCGACGTCAGCGAAAAAGCTGGTGTAGCCGACAAAAACGCCTATTACGGCCTCGCCTCCGCCTTCGTCGACATCAACAACGACGGCAAGCTCGACCTCCTCGTCGGCAACGACTCCACCCCCAACTACCTCTACATCAACAAAGGCGACGGCACCTTCGAGGACGCCAGCTACCCCTCCGGTTACGCCCTCAACGAGAACGGACGCGAGACCGCCACCATGGGTATCGCCATCGGCGACTACCAGAACAACGGCCTCCTCGACCTCTACAACACCACCTTCTCCGATGACTACAACCCCCTCTACCGCAACGACGGCGACGCCAACTTCACCGACATCAGCTACCAAATGGGCATCGCCGAGCCCACCATTCCCTTCCTCGGCTGGGGCACCGCCTTCTTCGACTACGACAACGACGGCTGGAAGGACATCATCATCTCCAACGGCCACGTCTACCCCACCGTCGACAGCAAACCATGGGGCACCTCCTGGGCCCAGCGCCCGCTGCTCTTCCACAACATCGAAGGTAAAAAATTTGACCTCGTTCCCGCCGTCGAAGGCACTGGCCTCGCCATTGTTGTCCGAGGCCGTGGCCTGGCCGTAGGCGACCTCTTCAACGACGGCAAGCTCGACGCCGTCATCAACGTTCTCGACGGACACCCAGTCCTTCTTCGCAACGTCTCTCCCGACACCCACCACTGGATCGAACTCAGACTCATTGGCGGCCCTAAGAGTCCCCGCGACGCCGTCGGAGCAACCGTCTACCTCACCGCAGCAGGCAAGCGTCAGCGCGGAGACGTCATCTCAGGAGGCAGCTACGCCTCTACGCATGACCCACGCATTCACTTCGGCATCGGAGACGCAACCGCGATCGACAACCTGGAAGTCCACTGGCCCAGTGGCACCATCGAAAAATTCGCCATCGCCAAGCCCGACCAGATCGTCACCCTAACCGAAGGCAAAGGCGAACCCACCACAGCCAAAAAGCCATAACCCAAGCTATATCTCTACTCCCTGCCATCCACCTTTCGATGGATAGCCAACTCCTACTCCACTTCACTAAAATGACCCTCTGCCATGGTTCCCAGACTTTCCCCGCAGCGAGCAGGCCGCATCCTCATCGGCACCCTTCTTGGCGGAAGCCTCGCCTGCTGCATCATGGCTCTGCGCGCCGGTCGCGCCCACGCCGAATACGACCCGACTACGCCATCTCAGCGTCAGGTCTACTCGAAGTCCGTAGCCGAGCACTACAACTACCGCTTCGGCGCCGACAAACCCTTCCTCCCATCGCTAGCCACTACCGACACCGGCGAATTCATCAATCCTAGGGCCTTCCCCACCGCGAAGTATTGCGGCCACTGCCATCAGGAAGCCCACACCGAGTGGCGCCAATCCGCTCACGCCAACTCCTTCCGCACCCCCTGGTACACCCGGAACGTCAACCTCCTCATGGCGGAGAAGGGCATCGAATTCGCCCGTCACTGCGAAGGCTGCCACAATCCCACAGCCCTCACCTCCGGAGCCATGACCAAAGGCTCTCCAATCAACCGCAAGTTCGATGAAGACGGCGTCACCTGCTCGGTCTGCCACTCCATCCAGAGGGTCGACACCCGCGGTACCGGAAGCTACGTTCTCGCCCAGCCTGCCGTCCTCGTCGACGAACACGACCAGCCCATCTACGGTGACGTCTCCGACAAAGAGATCCTCGCCCACCTCGACCGCCACTCCAAGGCCGTCATGAAGGACTTCTACCACCAGAGCGAGTATTGCTCCGCCTGCCACAAAGCCGCGCTCCCCCGCCAACTCAATGACTACAAGTGGCAGCGCGCCATCTTCCTCTACGACGAGTGGCAGCTCTCCTCCTTCGCCAAGGAGTCCCCACTTCCCTTCTACGTCAAAGACTCCGTCTCCACCTGCCAGACCTGCCACATGCCCCGCGAGCCCCTCGGAGCAGCCGCCTCCGATTACGGGGCTAAAGACGGCAAGCTAGCCTCGCACCGCTGGCTCGGAGCCAACACCATCATGTCGAAGTTTTACAACTACGACACTCAGATGGAAAAAACCATCGCCTTCCTCCGCAACGGAGTCTTCAACGTAGATATCTTCGGCCTGGAAAAGAGCGACGGCAAAGCTGATGGCAAAATGATCGCCCCGCTCGGCACCCAAAACTTCGCCATAGCTCCCGGCGACATTCTCACCGCCTCCATCGTCATCCAGAACAAAGGCATCGCCCACAGCCACGTCCCCGAGCAGCGCGACATGTACGAGAGCTGGGTCGAATTTGAAGCCAAAGACGCGTCTGGCAAAACTCTGACCCACTCCGGCATTATCGAGCCCAACGGCGACCTCGACCCCCGCGCCCACAGCTTTACCAACCGCCTCGTCAACGTAAAGGGCGAGATCAACGATCTCCACCAGGTCTGGAACAACCGCGTCGTCGCCTACAACAACACCATCGCCTCCGGCCGCTCGCAGATCGTCCGCTATCAATTCAAAGTTCCCGCCGACGCCAAAGGCCCCATCACCATCACAGCGAAGGTCAACTACCGCCGCTTCGACCAGCACTTCATGGACTTCGCCATGGGCAAGCACTACGAGGAGCCCGTCGTCGAAATGGCCGCCCGCACTCGCACCCTCAATCTCGGCGACAACCCAGCCAACGCCCCCGATCCGCAGGACAACAAAGAGTGGATGCGCTGGAACAACTTCGGCATCGCCATGCTCGACGCCCAGCAATACGCCGAGAGCGTCCACGCCTTCGAACGCGTAGTCCTGCTCCGTCCCGACTACGCCGACGCCTTCACCAATATCGCCATCGCCAACTTCTCCTGGCAACGCTACGATGACTCTCGCACCGCTCTCGACAAGGCCCTGAAGCTAAGCCCGCACAACGCCCGCGCCCTCTACTACCTCGCTCTTGTCGAACGCAATCAGGGTAATCTCGATGCGGCCATCGCCGACCTCCGCGAAGTCATCACCCAGTTCCCGCGCTCCCGCGACGCCCACCGCGAACTAGGCTTCTCCCTCTATCAGCAGCGCAAATACGATGAAGCCCGCGTCGAGTACGAGAACCTCCAATCCATCGACCCCGACGACCTCGCCGCGCATTACATCCTTTCCATCGTCTACCGTCGTTTAGGTATGAAAGAACAAGCCTCCCGCGAAGCCGCAGCCTTTGCCGACCAAAAGGACGATCCCACCGCCAGCACCTACGCACTCGAGTTCCTGCGCAAGCATCACGAGATCGCCTCCGAGAGTGTCCCCTGGCACACCCACAGCGACTTCGCACCACAACAACAAATCGAGGGAGTGCTGCCCGCGGCCCAATGAACCTGCTACGTCCTGTTCTCCTCCTCTCACTCGCAGCCACGGCCTCTCTCTTCGCGCAGGCCGCACCGCCCACGTCATCGGCACCCTCAGCAGACCCACGCATCCGGGGAGCCCAGGTCTTCACAGAAACCGGCTGCCTTCAATGCCACACTATCCGCCAGCATGGAGGCACCAAAGGCCCCGATCTCTCCGGCGTAGGCCGCAGGCTCAACGAAGCCCAGATCCGAACCCAGATCCACGACGGCGGTAAACAAATGCCCTCCTTCGCCGACATCCTCGAAAAATCCGAGACCGACGACCTCGTAGCCTACCTTCGCTCCTGCCGCGACAAAAAGGCAAAATAGCCCATGCGCGCGATCCTCCTGTGGGCGCTCTGCGGCTTCCTCGCTCTCTCAGCCCAACCGCAAACCGCCAACCTCGGCCATCAATCTTGGTCCACGGAAAACGGCCTCCCGCAAAGCAGTGTCCATCAAATCTTCCAGTCGTTCGACGGCTACATCTGGCTAGCAACCGAAGGCGGAGCCGCCCGCTTCGACGGTCTCAACTTCAAAATCTTCAACCAGGAAACCGACCCCACCGTCTTCACCAGCAACGATATCTGCTGCTTCGCTCAAAACGCCCCCGATAGCCTCTGGATCGGCACCGCCAGCGGCCTCCTGCAGTACGGGCCTCAAGGCCTCCGCCGCTACACCACCGCCGACGGCCTCCCCTCTTCGACCATCTATGCTCTGGCCGCTACCGACGACGCCTCTCTCCTCGTCCTCACCCGCGAAGGCCTGTCACAACTCGATCTCCGCACCAACCGATTCTCCCTTCTCAACCTGCCTCATCCCTCCACACTCACCCAGGGCACCGACGGCAACGTCTGGATCACCTCTCCATCCGGTCTCTCCCAATACCAGCACGGCCGCTTCATCCCCGTCCCCGTCAGCCCCGCGCTCCCCCCCGAACCCATCGAGTCTCTCGCCGTCCAGCCCGACCACACCCTCTGGCTGCGAACCCACACCACCCTTATCCAGCAGCGAGACGGCCGCCAGCATCTCTGGACCGCTGGCCGCGAACTCCCCGGCACACGCATCGAAGCCTTCCTCCCCGACTCCCGCAACACCCTCTGGATCGGCACCAACAAAGGCCTTGTCGCCCTCGACGCTGCCAATCCCCAGTCTCTCCCCCAACCCATCCCCGCCCTCAACGCTAGCTCCGTCCTCTCTCTCTTTGAAGACCGTGAACGTAATCTCTGGGTCGGCACAGAGAGCACCGGTCTCCACATCCTCCGCCGCCAGAACTTCCACTCCCTACCTGACCTGGCCGATCTAGCCGTCAACACAATCGTCCAAACCACCGACGGCGCGCTCTACGCCGGCACTAATGGCGATGGCCTCTACCGCTATCAGTTCGGCAAACTCAAGCACATCTCCACTCACGACGGCCTCGCTAGTGACATCATCCTCTCTCTCACTCCTGGCCCCGACGGCACTCTCTGGATCGGAACACCCGACGGCCTCAACCACCTCGCCGACTCCCACATCAAGACCTACACCTCAGCCGACGGCCTCCCCGACGACCTCATCCGCTCCCTTCTGCTCGGCGCCGATGGTTCTCTCTGGATCGGCACCCGCCGCGGCCTGGCCCACCTACAGAACGGCCACTTCACCGTCCTGACCACATCCAACGGCCTTCGCAGCGACCTCATCGGAGCTCTCCTCCAGTCCGCCAATCAAGATCTCTGGATCGCCACCCTCGACGGTCTCTCTCGCCTCCACAACGGCGCCATCACCACTTACACCA
The DNA here is from genome assembly GCF_003945235.1 of Edaphobacter aggregans. NCBI lineage: Bacteria > Pseudomonadati > Acidobacteriota > Terriglobia > Terriglobales > Acidobacteriaceae > Edaphobacter > Edaphobacter aggregans. Next base: position 4,409,931 of record NZ_RSDW01000001.1, on the reverse strand, counting down.
CAGCAGACGGCCTCTCCGGAAACATCATCACAGCTCTTCTCGAAGACGTCGGCGGAGCTCTCTGGATCGGAACCAAAGGCAACGGGCTCACCCAGCACACAGCCAAAGGCTTCACCTCGCTACAACGCCCCGACCTCCCACAAGAAATCAACTCCATTCTTGAAGATGGTGTCGGCTATCTCTGGATAGGTTCCAATCGCGGCATCACGCGCGTTGCCCCCTCTGAATTGAACGTATGCGGCTCCTCACCCCAGTGCGCCCTTCACATCAACTCCTACGGCCTCGCCGACGGCATGCCCACCGAGGAAACCTCCGCCAATGGCCACCCAGCCGCCTGGCAGACGACGAATAATCTCCTCTGGTTTGCCACGCGCAAAGGCGTTGCCATCGTCGACCCCGGACATCTCCAGCAAAATAAGCTTCCGCCCCCTGTCATCCTCGAGCGCGTCCTCATCGACGACACCCCCCTCGACCTCAGTCCCTCGACCAAAATCATCGCTCCCGGCCACAACCACTACGCCTTCGAGTTCGCCGGCCTAAGCTACTCCGCGCCCTCTCTCGTGCGCTACCGTTACCTCCTCGAAGGCTTCGACAAAGAGTGGTCGCAACCCAGCACCCGCCGCAGCGCAACCTACACAAATCTCCCGCCTGGTCGATATCGCTTCCACGTTCAGGCTGCCAACAACGACGGAGTCTGGAACGAGACCGGTGCCGCCATCCGCTTCTACGTCCGTCCCCCTTTCTACCGCACCCTCTGGTTCGTTCTAAGTGCCCTCGCGATCATCGCTGCCCTCGCATTTCTCTTTTATCGCCTCCGTGTCCGCCGCCTCCGGTCCCAATTTGACGCCGTCCTCGCCGAGCGCAACCGCATGGCCCGCGAGATCCACGACACCCTCGCCCAGAGCTTCGTCGGCGTCTCCGTCCAACTCGAAATCGTCTCCCAGCTCCTCACCCACTCACAGCTTCCCGCCGCTAACCAGCAGCTCGATCGCACCCGCGACTATGTCCGCGAAGGCCTCGCCGAAGCCCGTCGCAGCATCTGGGACATCCGCGCCATCACCGCGCAAAACACCCTCCCCACCCGTCTGACCCAAATCGTCGAACAATCCCGCAGCGAAAACCTCCCAACGCAACTCAACATCGGAGGCACGTACCGCCCTCTCTCCTCCACCGTCGAAAGCGAGGTCCTCCGTATAGCTCAGGAGTCCCTCACCAACGCCCAACGCCACGCGCAAGCCACCCACATCACCCTCGACCTCCGCTACCACTCAAACCGCCTCACCCTCACCATCACCGACGATGGCCGCGGCTTCAACCCATCCGACACCACGCTCCCCGCACAAGGCCACTTCGGCCTGCAGGGAATGCGTGAGCGCGCCACCCAAATCAACGCTACACTCACCATCAAGAGCGCCCCCGAAACCGGCACAACCATCACCCTCGACGTCCCCATCCCCGCCACGAAAGGTATGCCAACCCATGGGTGAACGCATCCGCATTCTCGTCGTCGACGACCACCACGTCGTTCGTCAGGGCCTCGTCGCTCTGCTCGGCATCATGCCCCAGATCGAAGTCGTCGGCGAAGCCAGCGACGGCCTCGAAGCCATTGAACTCCACCGCACCCTCCGCCCCGACGTCACCCTCATGGACCTCCAGCTCCCCAGACTCGGCGGCGTCGACGCCATCATACGCATCCGCGCCGAAGACCCCGCCGCCCGTTTCATCGTCCTCACCACCTTCGACGGCGACGAAGACATCTTCCGCTCCCTGCAAGCCGGAGCCAAAGCCTACCTACTCAAAGGTATGACCGTCGAAGAACTCACCTCCACCATTCAAGCCGTCCACTCCGGCAAAACCCGCATCGCGGCCCCCATTGCAGAAAAATTAGCCGAGCGCATGAGCGGCCAGGCCCTCACCGCCCGCGAACTCGCCGTCCTCGAGCGCATCGTCGCCGGCCGCGCAAACAAAGAGATCGCCACTGACCTCGACATCAGCGAAGCCACCGTAAAATCCCATATCAACAATCTCCTCGGCAAACTCAACGTCACCGACCGCACACAAGCCGCAACCGTCGCCATCCAGCGCGGCATCGTTCATCTCAAATGAGACCTCACACCATGAAGATCACTGCTCTCGCCCTAGCACTCACCTTCCTCGCCCCCGCCGCGCCCACGATTCACGCTCAGTCAAAATCCTCCTGGCGCGCCGCCACTCCCGCCGAGCTCGAAACCTCCCTGCCCGCCCGCGCCCCCGTCGAAAAAGAACGCATCGAGACCGAGATGCGCACCGCCTCCGGCATCATCAACAACCACGGCAAGCTCATCGCCGGAGTAGTCCTTATCACCGCTGGATACTCCGCCGACGGCAAATACTCTCACTACCTCCTCATTCAATCCCCCATCACCATCGCCGACATCGCCTTCACCCCTGGCTCCTACGTCTTCGGCTGGCAGCGCGGCGAAGCCGGCCTCACCGTTCACTTCTACGACGCAGCCACCGGAACCCCCCACGGCACCGCTATCGCCAAGCCCTTGCCCACCGGAACCCGCGTAGAATCCTTCCGCCTCTGGCCCCCCTCCGACCGCCCCCAACTCCAAATCGGCCGCTTCGCCCTCCCTTACACCCTCAGCGAGTAAGCGACTCTCATGAAATTTCCCTCTCCAATTCCCGCTGCGCATGGTAAGTTCATTCACAACGTCAGGCGGTAACATCCCAGGTCTGCCGCAAGGCGTGCTGAACCCCATGAACAAGGCTCTCCCCGGAACACCCACCTTTTTTCTATTCATTTTTTGCTGCACCACGGCCACCTTGGCTCAAAGCTCTCCCCCCACAGAAACCTGCGGCATCCAGCACCAGCAGCAACTCATCAACCAGCAAAGTCACTCAGGATTCCGGCCAATCCTCGCCGGTGACTTCGCCGACCCCTCCCTTGAGTCCGATCTTCAGCGCGACTATCACGCCATCTACTTTCAGCCTCCATCACCCGAGACCGAAACCACTCTTCACGTCACTCTCACTCTCGCCATCTCGCGCAAAAACCGCTGCGCCGAAGCGCTAGCCACCTACGCCCTCGGTCTAGCCGCCCTCCAAAACAATATCGCCGCCGCCTCAACCTTTTTCCACCAAGCCGAAGCCGCCTTCGACGAAGTCCACTCTGCCACCGGCCTCGCCCACACTCACTTCGAATTCGCTGCATTAGCCCGCAACGTTAAGCCTCAGGCCGAAATCACCGCCACCTTCAACAGTGTCGCAGCTGAGCTCGACGCCGCAGGCGACCCCACAGACGCTCTTACCGCGCGCCTTCAGGGCGTCAACCCCTCCGCTCCCGACGCCTCCGCGCAATTCGAGCACCTCACCACCGAAGCCCAAACTCTCCACGCCACCCACCTCGAAGCAAGCGCCCATCAAATCTGGGGAGACTCCTTCTTCAATCGCGGTCAATACGACCAGGCGATGCTTCATTACCAAAAGTCGGACGCCCTCTACACCACCTGCCTCTGCAACCCCGACCAGCGCGCCTACCTCCAAACCAGCATGGGCCGCCTCGAGCGTGTTCAGGGCCGCCCCGAGTCAGCCATCCCCCACTACCGCCTCGCACTCCATCTCCAAACCCTCTCGCACGATCAGGCCTACGTTCCCCAAACCCTCAACGCCATCAGCGTCGCCTACGAGTCGATGCGCCAATATCAAAAGGCGATCGCTTACCTCCAGCAGGCCCTCGCCGTCGCCCACGCCATCCACTCCCAGCCCTTCATCGACTTCCTCGAAGCCAACCTAGGCTACCTTTACTACCAAGCTGGCCAGCCTCGCCGTGGACTCCCACTCCTCCAGCACGCAGCCTCCAACTTCACCAACGACTACCAACGCTGCAGCCGATACGACCAACTGTCCGAGATCTACCGCACCCTCGGCCAGCTCGGTGACGCCGAGTCAAGCATTACCAGCGCCATCGAGGCCTGCGAGCGCAACAAAAACAACCGCGACCTCGCCGACTCGCTCGAGACCCGCGCCCGCATCCGTATGCTCCGCGGTGAACTCGACGCCGCACTAGCCGACGCCCAGCACGCTCTCTCCATCACCGAAGAGATCAGCTCCCATCTAGTCCCCGAAGACGCCCACAAGCGTGGCTACAACGAACAAACCATCAACATCTACGCCACCACGATCTCCATCCTCACCCGCATGGGCCGCTATCCCGAAGCCCTCGAGGTCACCGAGCAATCCCGCTCCCGCGCCTTCCTCGATCTCCTCAGCAGTCCCCACGCCACCCTTCCCATCATCGCCACATCCACCCGACTCTCCCTCATCAAAGCCCCCACACAACTCTCTAGTTCACGTGGCAACTCGTCGCCCGCATCACCCTCAAGCACCGACCTCCTCCTCCAAAGCGAGTCTCACGTCCCCTCCATGCAGACGCCCGAGATCATCGCCACAGCCGAGCGCCTCCACTCCACCATCCTCGCCTACTGGCTCTCCAAAGACTCTCTCTCCATCTGGGTCATCCGCCCCAACTCTCCCGTCTATGGCATCACCCAGCCCATCAAGCCAGCTCACCTCGAAGCCTTGGTCCGTGCCACGAATCCCTACAGCGCAGACACAACCCGCGGCCTTCGCACCCGAGGCACCCACACCCTAAGCCTTGCCCCAGTCCCAGCCTCCACCGAACTGAACCCCTGGCGCAGCCTCTACCAAATCCTCATTGCCCCCATAGCCTCCCACCTCCCCCAGGAGGCCGGCTCTCTACTCACCATCATTCCCCACGGCCCGCTCTTTCAACTCCCCTTCGCTGCGCTCATCGACTCCCATAACCACTACCTCATCGAGCATTACGCGCTCCACACCGTTCCTGCCGCCGGCCTCCTCCTCTACACCGAAAAGAACGAAACCGCCGCCAGCCAGCTTACCCCCCACTTTGTCTTCGTCGCCAACCCCCAACACCTTCCCCAAATCCCCAACTCCACTCCACTCCCTCCACTCCCAGGCTCCGCAGCCGAAGTCGAAGCCATCGCCCACAGCCTCCCATCCACCCAGGTCACCCTTCTTGAAGGCTCCCAAGCCAGCACGACCAATCTCGAAGCCGCGATCCCCACCGCCACCGTCCTCCACTTCGCCACCCACGCCATCGTCAGTGGCACCGACCCCTTTGGTTCCTTTCTCGCTCTCAATCAATCCCTATCAAGCGGTAATGACGACGGCCTCCTCACCACCTCCTCCATCTACGCCCTCCACCTCCACACCCAGATGGTCGTCCTCAGTGCTTGTCGCACCGGCCTCGGCCCTGTCAGCACCGACGGAGTCGCCGGTCTCAGCCGAGCCTTCTTCTACGCCGGCTCCGCCTCCGTCCTCACCACCCTCTGGGACGTAGCCGACCAGCCCACCGCCACTCTCATGCCCCTCTTCTACCAGGGCCTCAATCAAGGCCAATCCCGCGCCACCGCCCTGCGAACCGCCCAGCTCGCCCTCATCTCAGACCTTCGCCATAACCGCATCAAAGTCTCCTTCGCCGGCACCCAGACCCCTCTGTCCGAAAAGCCCGCCTTCTGGGCCGCCTTCTCCCTCTCGGGACAGCCCTGAGCTTTGCCCTTGTGGTTGCAGTTACTTTTCTCGTTGTCATACCGAAGAGCCTGCCCTGAGCGAAGCCGAATGGGGGATCTGCGGTTGTTCTTGCTTCTTCTCCCCTCTCCCCCCAAAATCGTCTACTCTAGCTAAGTCGAAAAGCAGCAACTCCACCGCCGCGTCGAGTTGCTGCGTCTCAAAATTTCTTTGTTCTGATTCACCGGGCCGAACGATGATCTCGATAGACGAATTCAACGGCATCTACCGCCAGCACGTCGATGCCGTCTTCCGCGTAACCCTGCGCTCCGTCAGCCGCAGAGAGATCGCCGAGGAGATCACCAGCGAAGTGTTCCTCACCTTCTACCAAAACGCAGCCAGCCTCTCCGCCGAGCAGCTCCCGGCTTGGCTCTTCACCGTGGCCAAACGCCGTGCCGCCGACTACTGGCGCCGCTGGTACCTCGAAGAGCGCTGGTCCCTCGAAGACGCCACGGAACCCGCGACCTTTACTCCTGAGTATTCCCTCGAAGACCTCCTCGCCAAGTGCGAAAACCTCAAGCCCATCCACCGCCTCTGCGTCATCCTCCGCTTCGCCCACGGCATGTCCCGCACCGAGATCGCCCAGCAAACCGGTCTCTCCGATCTCCAGGTCAAAGGCAATCTTCAGTACGCCCTCAAACTCCTTCGAGACACCCTCACCACCCGAACTCCCAACCTCCCCCCCGCACAGGAGTTATCCGCCGATGCCTGACCATCCTCCCCAAACCACAACCTCCGAACTGGATGAGTCTCTCCCCTCCAGCCTCCGGCCAACTCAGCACTGTCCGCCGCTCGCACTCCTCCGCGCCCATCAGGAAGAGGTGCTGCCCGCAACTCTCGCCTCCGACATCAACCGCCATATCGAGCAATGCCCCCTCTGCCGCATGTTGCTCACCGACCTCGAGCACATCCCCCAACCCGCCATCACCACCCAGGAACGCGACCGTATCCTCCGCAAGCTTCCCCACGTTTCGACCACTACCCCCGCAGGCTGGCGATGGTACGCCGCCGCAGCCGCCGCATGTTTCCTCGCCATCGCCGGAGCCTTCCTCTACCTCCGCCAACCCCAGGTAAACCAAACCAACCTGGCCACCACCCAGACTCCAACGCCGCAGCCACTCACCCCCCGCCTCCAGATCGCCAAACTCGCCCTTCCCATCGGCATGGCCCCCGGCCTCGTACTCCGTGGCGAAGCCTCCACCCAGCAACCCACCGCCGACCAGCTGTCTCCCGCCTTCGAAGCCTACGCTAAAGACGATTACCCTCTGGCCACCCAGCGCTTCACGCAACTCGCCGATCAATTCCCCCGCGCCGAACTCCCCTTCCTCTACCTCGGCGTGACCCAGCTCCTCCAGCAGGACAACGCCCACGCCCTGACCACCCTAAACCGCGCCGACACCCTCGCACAGCAAAACCACTCTCCGCAAAAGGACGCCGCCGCCTGGTACCACGCCCTGGCCTCCGTAGCCGCCCACTCCCCCGAGGCCTCCACGCTCCTCCAAGCCGTCTGCAGCCAGACCCAATCCACATACTCCCAACAAGCCTGCGAACTCGAAAAACACCCTGCCAACTAAAGCGTATCGATACGCAGACCCAGCGAAGGTGTTTGATTCTTAGTTTGAAGGTGTCATCCTGAGCGAAGCCTATGGCGGTTTTATCGCCATAGGCGTAGTCGAAGGACCTGCAGTTGCCCACCCACCTCAAATTTGCAGGAGAAATGGGAACGCCATTACTTCGAGCTCTCAAACGCCCATCAAAGCCGCCCGCATCGACAACCCTGAAGCCTTCCATCGCTTCAAAACCTCGTACACCATCACCGTCGTAAACGTAACTGCCAGCCACACCGTCACCGCCTCGATAGGCAACCCATCCCATGCCGTCACACCCAGCCCCATCATCTGTCGCGGCTGATACCCCCACCACCCATAAGGCACCGCCAGCGTAGCCTCCCAAAGCGCACTCGTCAGCACAAGGATGAACAGCGTCAAGCTCATCGCCCGCCAGTTCACCACAGCCCGCGCCGAAGGATACAAAGCCGCTGAAGGCACCAGTGCCCCAGCTACAAGAAACGTAAAGTACCCCGGAAACCCAGCCTCCCGCGCAATCACCCACTTATAAAAGACCGCCGCCCCCACCAAAACCACCCCCAGCGCCACCGACTGCGGATGAAACCTCAGCAGCTTCGTAAAGTTCACCCGCTCCTCTCCCGGAACTGTATACGCACTAAGCCAATACTCATCCAGCCAGATATACACCAGCAAAATCGCAACAAACCCCAAAAAATAAAACAAATACTCCTCCACCGGAACCCCGCCGCCCAGCGCCGGAGCCTTCACCCCCAGCGTAGCCTTCGGGTTCGGGAACGTCAGAAACAGGTGCGCAAAGAAAAAATCCAGCGCCGCCCCCAGCGGAAACAGCAGTCCAATCGTCCACCAGAACGCCTTCTTCGAGATTTTCACCCCGTCCAGCGGCACAAACCAGAATGCGATCGCCACAATCGGAACCACAAACAGCAGCAGGCTCACCGTATATCCAAACGGCGAAGGATTCGGCTCTGCCGCCACATCCACCACTGCCGACACCCGCACCGTATGCAGCGTCACCGCCATGGGCACCGCGAACATCGCCACCATCGCCGCAACCAGCCCGAAGCCACGCCGCACCGGCCCCGGCCCCTGAACGCGAAGATCCGCCATCGCACCTCCAACGGAATCGTTGGCCTGAAAGTGAGCGAAACTATAGCACAATCCCAATTTCGCCCACTTTAACGTATTAAACCCGACTAATCCACTCCGAAAACCTCGCCCCACGGCGTAAGATTCCCCTGACAGCGATAGAAGTCCGGTGACTGACGACGATGGCTGACGAAAAACAATTCGACCTCCGCCGCGCCCTCGACGCCAACGAGATCATCCCCTACTTCCAGCCCATGGTCGAGTTGCGCACCGGCAAGCTCACCGGCTTCGAAATCCTCGCCCGCTGGCGGCATCCTCAACGCGGCATCATCCACCCCGACGAGTTCATCCCCCTCGCCGAGCAGACCGACCTCATCGGCCAGCTCACCGGCAACCTCCTCCGCTCCGCCTTCGCCGCGGCCGCTGTCATCCCACCGCACCTCACCCTCGCAGCCAACATCTCCCTCACCCAACTCACCGACCGCACCCTGCCCCACCACATCCGCAACGCCGCCCAGCAAAGTAACTTCCCTCTTGACCGCCTCATCCTCGAAATCACCGAAAGCGCACTCCTCGGCAACCCCGAACTCGCCTACCTCATCGCCCACGAGCTCAAGGAACAAGGCTCTCGCCTCGCCCTCGACGACTTCGGCATCGGCTATTCCAGCCTCCGCCAGCTCCAGGCCCTCCCCTTCGACGAAATCAAGGTCGACGCCAGCTTTGTCCGTTCCATGACCTTCACCCGTGAGAGCCGCAAGATCGCCGCCGCCATCATCGGCCTCGGCAACAGTCTCGGCCTGCTCACCGTAGCCGAAGGCATCGAAGACCAGAACCACGCCGACATGCTCCTCTGGCTCGGCTGCGACATCGGCCAGGGCTATCTCTACGGACGCGCCGCCCCCGCTGAAGACCTCCCCGCGACCCTCGCCCAAAGAATGCCGTCCCCCGCGCCCGATCTTCCATCCACCCCCGCAGACGCCACCATGCCCCTGCGCCTCGAGGCCCTTCCAACCCACCGCCTCGCTCAGCTCCACGCCATCTACGACGGTGCCCCCGTCGGCCTGTGCTTCCTCGACCGCAACCTCCGCTACGTCAGCGTCAACAAGCGTCTGGCCGAGATGAACAACATCCCCGTCGCTAGCCATCTTGGCCGCACTGTCTCCGAGGTCCTCCCCGGCCTCGCCGCTCGTCTCGAGCCCTACCTCCGGCGCGCCCTCGACGGCGAAGTCATCACCGAGCTCGAACTCACCGGCCCCGATCCCCACCAACCCGGCAGACACTGTACGCGCCTCGTCTCCTATCAACCCGCTCGTGACGAGGCCGAAGAGGTCATCGGCATCTCCGTCGCCGTCGTCGACATCACCGCCCGCAAGCGCGTCGAACAAGCTCTCGCCGAAAGCGAAGACCATTACCGTCACACCGTCGAGCTCAACCCCCAGGTCCCTTGGACCGCTGACTCCAAAGGCATGGTCCTCGACGTCAGCCACCGTTGGCAGGAGCTCACTGGCCTTTCCCGCGAAGAAACTCTCGGTGACGGCTGGATCAAAGTCCTCCACCCCGACGACATCCAGCACACCCTCGCCACCTGGAGCGTCTCCCTCCGCACCGGCCAGCCAGTCGACGTCGAGTATCGCACCCGTCGTCGCGACGGCTCCTGGCGTTGGATGCGCGCCCGTGCAGCTCCGCGCCGCAATGCAATCGGCGAGATCATCCGCTGGTACGGCTCCGTCGAAGACATCGAAGACCGCAAGCGCGTCGAGGAGGCCCTGCGCCGTAGTGAAGCTCGCCTCCAGGCCATCTTCGATGCCGTCCCCGTCGGCATCATCATCACCGAGGCTCCCACCGGCCGCATTCTTATGGGCAATCCCCAAGCCGAAAGAATCCTCCGCCACCCCGTCATCCCGCACCAGATGATCGATTCCCACCGCCGGCCAGGATCCATCAATTCCGATGGCCACGAGCTCAAACCCGGCGAGTACCCCCTCGCCCGCGCCATCCTGCAAGGCGAGACGACGAGCGCCGAAGAATTCCTCTACCAATCCCACGACGGCTCCCGCACCTGGCTCAGCGCCACCGCCGCACCCGTTCGCGGGCAAAACGGTGAAGTAGCTGGCGGTGTCCTCGCCATCCAGGACATCAACGAAGCCAAGCGCGAAAAACAGGACCTCCTTGATCTCGTCTCAAGACTTAAGTGCAGCCTCGATCCTCCCGAATAAAACATCTGCGCCGAAACCAGGAAATCTTTAACCCAGTACTTTTTGTTTTTGCCCGTAGTACCGATAGCGCAAAAAAAGACGGGGAAAGTCGACCTGGGAGACTTTCCCCATCGCCAAATAAACCTTTGTCCTTCCTCTGCATATTCCCGGCAACCCCGCGTTCCAAGCGAAGCGGTCACCCTGATCGGACGACTCCACACTACGCCAACCTCAGGCGACAGTTGTCTCGGCCTCGTCATTCCATTGTCAAATTACAGGCACACCACCCCCGCATTCGGCCACTCATCCCCGATCTGCACTTATTGCTTACTTACTTACCGTGGCAGGCTCCCTTGTCACCGGCCCACCCTCACCAGCGACATGCGCCTCAGCGCCAGCCAACGGCCTCAACCGGATCAGCGAAGCCAAGCCCTCCTTCATCAGGTCGTCCGCCTTCACGCTGTTGAACAGATGGATAAACCGCGCCACCAGCCCCGTCCATCCCGTCTGGTGACTCGCCCCAATCCCTGCACCATTGTCACCATGGAAGTACTCATAAAACAGCAGATGATCGTGCCAGTACGGGTCCGTCTGGAACTTCTCCGTATCTCCATAAACCGGTCGCCTTCCATCCTTGTCTTCGCGAAAGATCGTAGCCAACCGGTCGGACAAATCATTCGCGACCTCAAACAGATTTTTCTCCACTCCCGAGCCAGTCGGGCACTCTATCTTGAACGTGTCCCCGTAGTACTGATACAGCAGCAGCAGTGCCTTCAGGATCAGCCCATTTACCGGCATCCACACGGGCCCCCTCCAGTTTGAATTCCCACCGAACAACCCCGTCGAAGACTCCGCCGGCTCGTACTGCACCGTATACTTCTGCCCATTCATATCGAACTCATACGGCTTGTTCAGGTGCTCCCGCGAGATCGATCTGATTCCGTGTGTCCCGAAGAACTGCTTCTCATCGAGCATCCGCGACAACACCAGCTTCAAGTGGTCCCGGTCGAGCACCGACAGCAGCCGCCGCCCATTCTCCCCCTCCACCTCCGGATCGTGCAGATTCGCCGCCAGCTCCGGCCTCCGTTCAAAAAAGTTCCGCACCCGCTTCATCAGCTTCGGATACTTCTCTATCATCTCCGGCGGAATGATCGACACCGCGCACAGCGGCAGCAACCCTACCAGCGATTTCAGCTTCAACCGGCATGCCTTCCCGCCCGGCATGTTCAGCACGTCGTAGAAGAAACCATCCTCCTCATCCCAAAGTTCATTCTCGGAGTCGCCCGCCGGGTCCATCGCCCCCGCGATCCACAAAAAGTGCTCAAGAAACTTGTCCGCAATCTGCTCATAGCCCGGATCCTGCGCGAGCAGTTCCAGCGAAATGCTAAACATGCTCTGGCAGAACATCGCCATCCATGCCGTCCCATCGGCCTGCTCCAGAAACCCTCCCTCCGGCAGCGCCGCACTCCGGTCGAACACTCCAATATTGTCCAACCCCAGGAACCCTCCCTCAAAGACGTTCTTTCCCGAGCGGTCCTTCCGGTTCACCCACCACGTAAAGTTCAGCAGCAGCTTCCGGAAACACTCTTTCAGAAAGTCGACGTCTCCCGCCTTCCGGATACTCTTCTCCGTCAGGTACACATACAACGTCGCCCATGCATGCACCGGCGGATTCACGTCGCCGAAATTCCACTCATACGCAGGAAGCTGCCCATTCGGATGCAGATACGACTCGCTGACCATCAGCCGCAGCTGTTCCTTCGCAAAGTCCAGATCCACCATCGACAGAGCCACCGTATGAAACGCCAGGTCCCATGCCGCATACCACGGATACTCCCACTTATCCGGCATCGAGATCACATCTTCATTCAGCATGTGGAACCACGGCGCATTGCGCATCGTCTGCGCGCGCTTCATGCCTGTCGCGTTATATCCATGCTCTCTCAGCCAGATATCCAGGTCGAAGTAATAGAACTGCTTCGACCAAAGCATCCCGGCCAGTGCCTGCCGCACGATCCTCCGATCATCCTCGGTCGTGCAAACCTGCATCACCGACGCATAGAACTCATCGGCTTCCTTCAACCGATCCGTGAAGACCGCATCAAAGTCCGAACCACATCCTCCACCCTTCAACGCATCGGCCCGCGTCAGCCGCACCCGCACCTCTGTGCTCTCACGAGGCCCCACCGTTACCTGATAGTGCGCCGCAGCCTTCGTCCCCGCACCCTCAGGATTCACCGCGTCCGTATTCCCGTGCACAACGAACTCGTGGAAACCGTCCTTCACATAAGGCGAAGCATTCGTCCCGCCGCAAACTCTGTGCTCATTCGTCTCATTGTTCGTAAACAGCAGCGGAACCCCGCCCTCGCAATACAGAAAAAACTGCCCCATCGTCTCATGTTGCGCAGCAATCACCGAAGCGTTGTTCTTGCCCTTAGTCTTCACCGCACGCAGCTCCGGCACCTTCGCATCGCGATCCCGAAACCACGTATTCCGAAACCACACCGTCGGCAACAGATGCAGCGTTGCCACCTGCGGCCCGCGATTCGCCACCGTAATCTTCACCAGGATGTCGTCGACATCGGCCTTCGCATACTCCACAAACACATCGAAGTACTCATCCCTATCGAACACCCCCGTGTCGATCAGCTCATACTCCGGCTGCAGCCGCGTGCGCTTGTGATTCGTCTCCACAAGATCTTCGTATGGGTATGCACCCTGTGGATACTTGTACAAATACTTCATGTACGAGTGCGTCGGCGTGCTGTCCAGATAGAAGTAGTACTCCTTTACATCCTCGCCGTGATTGCCCTCCGAATTCGTCAGCCCAAACAGCCGCTCCTTCAGAATCGGATCGACCCCATTCCACATCGCCAGCGCAAAACAAATATGTTGCTTGTTATCCGAGATCCCTGCGATCCCATCCTCACCCCACTTGTAAGCTCGTGACCGTGCCTGATCATGCGTAAAGTAATTCCACGCATCCCCACCCGGACTATAGTCTTCCCGGACAGTCCCCCACTGTCGCTCGCTAAGGTATGGACCCCACTGCTTCCACGCCTTCACCCCATCCTTGCTCTCCTGTAAACGAACCTGTTCAGCGTCGGCCATACATCACCTCATCTCAACGTTCGAATCGATAGCTTGTTGAATCACACTAGGACTACCCTGCACCTAGCGTCAACTTTCCCTCTCGCCCCAATCAAAAATTCACTATCCATTCTTCAACCCACCATCACGGATTGTGTTGTCGTCGCTGCGACGACCTGCATTTGCCGTTCTTGCTTGTCATCCACGAAGAGCCTGCCCTGAGCGAAGCGGATGGGGATCTGCTTTGCCCTTGCCGTTGCCTGTCCCCAACCGCCAACCGCCAACCGCCAACCGATTTATTCTTTCCTTCGCAATACAAATGGAAATAGGCCTAAGGACCTAAAGCATCCCGATCCCACCATTTACCGCGATCCTGCATCCAACATCCCGTCCTCAGCTAGATATCGACCAGGGCCCCCCAGCAAGCAAAAAGACCGGCGGTGATCCATGCACCCTTCGAGACTTTTCTGCTCCTTGTTCTTTTTTATCTTTGGGCTTAGCTTGACTCCAGCCCACGCCTTCACGGTCATTCATGTCCCCGCCGACCAGCCCACCATCCAACTCGGCATCAACGCCGCCAACCCAGGCGACACCGTCCTCGTAGCCTCTGGCACCTATAACGAAAACATCGACTTTACCGGCAAATCCATCACCGTCACCACCGACCTCACCGGCCCCAAGGCCACCATCGACGGAGGCAGCCTCGCCACCACCGTCACCATGGTCATCCCTGCCTCCGCTGCACAAGCCGTCCTCTCCGGCTTCATCATCCAGAACGGCAGCCCTGGGCCTAATCGCCAATCTCTCGGCGGAGGCATCGTAGTCAGCGGCAATGCCGCCATCCAGCAGAACCAGATTCAGCAGAACACCTCCTGCGGCATCTACGTTCGCTCTGGCAACGCCGTCATCACCAACAACCTCATCACGAATAACAAATTCGACGGAGGTTCCGGCAGCAACTGTCAGATTAACGCCTACGGCATCTTCGTCGAGCAGACCGCCACCGCCACCAGCCCTGTTATCCAGCACAACACCATCGACGGCAACCAGTTCGGCGGCATCATGGTCACCAACAGCGCCTCCGCCACCATCCTCCAGAACATCATCCGCAACTCCACTGGCTACTATCCGGCCGGCATCTACTTCGGGGGTTACGCAAACGGCAACGGCATCGTCAGCTCAACCTCCGGACAGCTCAACATCGACGACAATCTCATCTACAACAACGCCGCCACCGGCATCACCTTCTACGAGCCCAGCGCCGCCACCAGCATCACCAGCAACACCCTCTACGGCAACGCCACCTTCCTATCCATCCCCTTCACTGACATCGGAGCCCAGATCTCCCTCTTCGCTCCTGCTGTCCCGCCAATCCTCGTCAACAACATCGTCGTCGGCATCACAGCCAATCCCACCATCTACTGCCTCGCCCCCACCAACCCCACCACGGACCCCTCTGTCTGGGACCACAACGACGTCTTCAACGCCGCACTCGCACCCGTCCCGTCCCCCTACTGCGACTACACCTCCAACACCTACGGCAACATCGCCGCCGACCCACTCTTCAACTCCCCCACCACCGGCGACTTCCACCTCCAGAACACCTCGCCCGCCATCGACGCCGGCAACAACAGCGCCCTCTACCCCACCGATCTCGATGGTGTCACTCGTCCCCAGAACTTTACCGGCAAGCCCTACGCCATCATCGACCTCGGAGCCTACGAACGCGCCGGAACGCTCTCCGATCCCTCCTCTATCCTCCTGACCGCATCATCGAATCACCTCGCCGCCGGAGCTGACCTCACCCTCACCGCAACGATCAACAATACATTCGGCAGCATACCGTCTGGCACGCCTATCACTTTTGAACAGGATCTTCAGCCACTTACTCCGACTATCTCGCTCACCAGCAGTGACACCGCCGTCTATACCCTCCACAATGTCACTCCCGGCCTTCACACCTACATTGCTCAATACCCCGGCACGGGAGCCGTCGACTCAGCCTTCTCGGTCAAGGTTTACGTCCTCGTAGACCCCTACCCGACCACTCTCACCTTGACCTCCACCCCCAACCCCTCTGAACTCGGCCAATCCGTCACCTTCACCGTCACAAGCACCTCCACTGACGGCACCAACCCCGGCCCAATCCAACTCACCGACAACGGTGCCCCCCTCGCCACCATTAACACGCCCAACGCCGCCGGAGCCTATACCTTCACCACCACCTCCCTCACCGTCGGCTCCCACCCTGTCCAGGCCACCTTCGCTGGAGACACGAACCACGCCGCCGCCACCTCCAACACGGTGATCCAAGTCGTCAACCCCACGACGCCGACCAGTCCAAACACCGTCACGCTCACCGCCGCACCGAACCCGGCCCAGGCCTTCCACCCCTTCACACTCACAGCCCACGTCGCCACAACCAACACGTCCACGCCGACCGGTCTCATTACCTTCACCGGCCCCGTCACCGTCACCTGCATCCTTGACGTCACCGCCACTTGCTCTGCTACAGTCGTCCTCGTCGGAGGCCCCGCAACCTTCATCGCCCACTACGGTACAGACACATCGAGCCCACTCACCATCGCCGTCAATCCCGCACCCTCCGCGACCAGCATCACCGCCGGCCCCAACCCCGCCGCCCAGCGCGCCACCATCCAGTTTGTCGCAACCATCAGCGCCCCCGGAGCCACGCTACCCACTGGGACAACAACCCTCCCACCCGCCACCGGCTCCGTCATCCTCTTTGATGGCGGCGCCGCCATTACGCCAGCCGTTCCCTTCACCAACGGCTCCGCGACCATCCCCATCTCCAACCTCGCCCCCGGAATCCACACCATCGCCGCCTCCTACTCCGGCGACATCAACTACTCTCCCTCGACATCCGTACCCATCTCCGTCGTCGTCAACGTCTCCGACTACACCCTCACCACGCCCAACCCTAGCATCACCCTCCAGACCGAGCACCACGGAACCTTCCCGGTCGTCGCCACCTCCCTCGGCGGCTTCTCCGACCAGATAGCCCTCACCTGTTCCAACCTTCCCGCCCACGCCACCTGCCTCCCCATCAACGGGACCCTCAACGCCAACTCCACCCTCACCCTCAACCTCTACGTCGACACCTCCGACGTCATCGGATACGCCCGCCTCCACCAACCCGCTAACCCACTCGCCCCCGCACACCCATCCGGCTCCTTCCCAACCCAGCCGACCCTGACCCTCACCGCGATCCTCGGCTGCCTCGCCCTCCGCCGCCGAACCCTCGGCCTAACCCGCTCACTCCTCGGCCTGCTCCTACTCGCAGCCCTGACCACAACCGCCCTGACCGGCTGCAGCGGCAAGTACCCAGCCTCAACCGCCCCCGGCAGCTACACCTTCCAGATCACAGCCACCGCCCAAAACTCCGGAGTAACTCACACCATCCCCTACACGCTGGTCGTAACCCCATAAAAAGCTTGTCAAGCCAGATCACCAAAATTTGGCCGAATCACCCCACTCAACTGTCTACAATAGAAATAGTTGAACTAAATGGATTGTTTTGAACGGGCGCGATATAAGTCCAAACTCAACCATCGAAGAATCAATACTTTAGTACCAAAACATATCTGGGGACACACCCCTCAAAAAATGCCCTTAGCCAAACTAACCATCGAGATCGAAATCCCTCACGCGCAATCCCTCAAAGATCGCCGTCAGGTCATCCGCTCCCTCAAGGACAAGCTCCGCCACAGCTTCAACCTCTCTATCGCCGAACTCGACGACGGAATCGTCTGGAACCGCGCTACCCTCGGCATAGCCGCCATCTCCTCCTCCACCAGCTACCTAACCGGCCAAATCCAGCAAATCGACAACGCTGTCCACCGTCTGGCCAACACCCTGGGCGCCGAAATTACCGACTCCTACGCCGACATCCTCCCCGAGTAGCCCGCAAACCCCGCAAATTCACCACGGCTCACATTAAACTAGAGTGAATTCCCATACTTTGGTATCCTCAACCGTTCACCCTAGTAGAAAGCACATGCCCGAGCAAAGAGCCAGAACGTACCACCGCAACCGAGTCGCCAATACCTTCTCCGAAGAGATAGGCGCAATGCTCGAAGGCGAACTCTCCGACCCACGCATCGCTCCCAGCTACGTTACCGATGTCGTCCTCGCACCCGGTGGCAAGTCCGCCCGCATCTTCGTCGCCGTCCACGGCACCGAGCAGGAAGAAGCCTCCACACTCGAAGGCCTACTCGCCGCCCGCGCCTACATCCGTTCCCAGCTCCGCGACCGCATGGGGGTACGCCACGTCCCCGAACTAACCTTCGCCATCGACCGCTCCGAAAAAATGACCGGACGCATGGACGAGCTCCTCGGCCGCATGCGCAAACGCGACAAGAAGCGCACAGCCGCAGAACCAGAACCCACCCCGGTCTCGACCACACCCATCTCCAAACCATGACCCCAGAAGCCAACATCGAAGCGCTCCTGGAGTTCTTCCGCTCCAACCGTCGCCTCCTCCTCACCTCCCACGCCCGCCCCGACGGCGACGCCATCGGCTCCGTCCTCGCCCTCGCCGAGATCCTCGACCAGCTTGGCTGTCAAACCAACATCGTTCTGGCCGACTCCAGCCCCTTCATTTACCACACCCTCCCCAACATCCACCGCATCCACCACACCCCCTCCGCCAACGACATCGACCCCACCGGCACCGCCCCCGCCATCCTCCTCGAGTGCGACGGCATCGCCCGCACCGGTCTACTCGGCCTCGAAAATCGAACCCTCGTCAACATCGACCATCACGCCAGCGGCCGTCCCTTCGGCGCACTCAACTGGATCGACGAGCATGCCTGCGCCGTCGCCGCCATGGTCTACCGTATCGCCATCGCCGCTAAGGTCGACATCACACCTTCGATGGCCACCTGTCTCTACACCGCAATCCTCTCCGACACCGGCTCCTTCACCTACCCCAGCACCAATGCCGAAACCTTCGCCCTCGCCCACGACCTTGCCGCCCGTGGGGCAAACCCCAGCCAGATCGCCCGCGACCTCTACTTCTCCAACCCGGCCAGCAAGATCCGCCTCCTTGGCACGGCCCTCTCCAATCTCCAGTGCGACGGGCCTTTGGCATGGAGCTGGGTCACCAGCGACGACATGGATCAGGCTGGCGCCGGCGCCGAAGACTGCGAAGGCGTCGTCAACTACCTCATCAGCATCGCCGGAATCGAGTCCGCCGTCTTCCTCCGCGAGCTCCCTTCCGTCGATCAGTTCCGCCTCAGCATCCGCAGCAAAGGCAAGGTCGATGTAGCCCAGATCGCCGAGGGCTTTGGCGGCGGCGGCCACCGCAGCGCCAGCGGCTGCACCCTGGACGGCCCCCTCACCGAAGCCACCGACAGAATCCTCGCACAGCTTAGAACAGGACTCTGTTAGCCTTGTCTCGCTCCACGAATGAAATGAACGACCTTCAACAATCCGCCGGTACCGGCGCGCCGCCAAATCATGCACGCTTCGCCTGGTTGCGTCGCTTCTGGGAACACCCCGAGGCAACCGCGTCTCGCGAGATGGCGATCCTTATCCTCGTCAGCGGCTTCCTTCTGCTCTATGGTCTCGTCCCCATCTTCGGCGGCGACCAGCTCGGACTCGTCGGCGCCGACGAACCCCGCTACGCCCAGATCGCCAGTGAGATGCTCACCGCGCACTCCGCCGCCTGTCACGAGGTCAACGCTAAAGTCTTCCCCCGTAGCCTCCGCATCACCGATCTACGCAACTCCTTCCACTGCCTCGCCGGAGGCACGATCACTCCAGTTCTCTACGGTCAGCCCTGGCTCGAGAAGCCAGCCCTCTACTACTGGCGCGCCATGGGCTTCTTCAAGGAGTTCGGCGTCTACGACTGGTCCGCTCGACTCCCATCCACCTCCGGAGCCTTCGTCCTCATCATCTTGATCTTCCTCCACATGCGGCGTTTCCGCCCCGGAGGCCACCTCGACGCCGCGCTCATCACCGCCTCCTGCGTCGCTATCGTCAGCTTCTCCCGCGGAGCCTCCACCGACATGCAGCTCGCAGCCCCGTTCTGCATCGGCATGCTCGGCTGGTACGCTTGGTACGAAACCGGTAAGAAGTTCTGGCTCTTCGACCTCTACTTCTTCGGAGCCGCCGCTACTCTCGCCAAAGGTCCTGTAGCACCCTTCCTTGCCCTCGCCATTATCCTGCTCTTCGCCGGTCTCCGCCGCGAGTGGTCCCTCCTCCGCCGCACCATCTGGCTCCCCGGCATCCTGCTCTACCTCCTCATGGTGCTGCCTTGGTACATCGCCGTTCAGAGGCGAAACCCCACCTTCTACAAGCTCTTCTTCCTCGAGCACAATCTGGAGCGATTCGCCACTAACCGCTACCAGCACCATCAGCCCTTCTGGTACTACCTCGCGATTCTGCTCATTGGCCTGATGCCCTGGACCGTCATCTCCATCCGCGCGCTCGTCGACTCCATCCAGGTCTCTATCGCCGAGTGGAAGGTCCGCCACAACCCCCAGCGCTACCTTGGCCACTCCCGCGCAGGCGATGCGTTCCCTGAATTCCTCGTCCTCTGGGCGCTCTTCCCCATCCTCTTCTTCTCCTTCTCCGGATCGAAGCTCCCCGGCTACATCCTGCCCTCCATCCCACCGCTGACCATCCTTACAGCCGACTATCTGAACCGCATTCGCCGCCAGGGTCTACCAAAGTGGCTGCTCTGGTCCCATGCCGCCATCTGCGCCATCCTCGTCTTCGTTCTCACGCTGGCCCCGCAGCACATGAAGTACGAGACGCTGGTCCCCTCCGCACAGTGGCTGACAATAGCAGGTGTCGCGGCCATTGCATTTGGCATCACGGTATTCCTGATCGTCCGTCGCTGGGGCATCTCACAGATCTGCACTGCGACCCTGCTTCCTGTGATCGCAATGCTGGTCTTCCTGCTCGGCTTCAACGGCCGGGATCTGGACCTGAACTACTCGGCACGTCCTCTCGCACAGGAAATCCAGCGACTCGCACCGGAAGTGAAACCCCTCGCCATCGAAGGCGTCAAGCGCGACATGGACTACGGCCTCGCCTTTTACCGCGACGAACCCCTGATCCACTACAGCAAAGACGGCGTCCCCGATGAAGAGCATCTGCTCGTCATCCGCGCCAACGATACCGCCGCGCTCGATCATTGGCTCGCAGGCCGAGTCTATAAATCCTTATTCCTCTACGACTCGCAAGGCCTCGAAGTCTATCGAGTCTATGCTCGCCCGTAAGTAGTTAGACACCGGCTGTCCGATCGCGTGCCTGCGCCGCCACGATTGCTATAAGCTCGACGAATACTTTTTGACGAAGCAATGGCCGTCGACACCCAACTCGAGATCCTCGACCTCAGGCACTTCTCTGCACGTCAACTCCGTCCGCTGCTCGAAACTGAGGCTCGCGTCTGGGAGCAGCAACTGCGCTGGAATTATCAAAGCTCGACCGAATTGCTGTTGCAATACCTCGACTCGCGCATCCTTCCCGGCTTCGTCGCACTCGACCGCGGACGCGTCTGCGGCTTCACCTTCTGCGTCTACGAAGGACACAAAGCTGTCGTCGGAGATGCCTACGCCGTAGCCGACGATCCATCTGTAGCCCTGAACATCACCCACACCCTGCTACGCCCCCTTCTCGATCTGCTCCTGCACTCGCCTAACATCAACCGAATCGAGTCGCAGCTCCTCCTCTACAGCGCCGGCTCCATCGAAGAGCCGTTCTTCCAGGCCGGCTTCATCATGCATCCGCGACTTTACATGGAGTACGACTTCCCCGCGGCCAAACCCGCTATCGCCTATAAAGAAAGCTCCTTCGCGTCGAAGCTACCCGATCACGTCGAGCTCTCCAGATGGTCACCAGCCCATTACCAGCCAGCCGCAGAGCTCATCCACGAGTCTTACGTCGGACACATCGACGCCCTCATCAACGACCAATACTGCTCCCTGCATGGCTCACTCCGTTTTCTCCACAACATCGTCCGTTTTCCCGGCTGCGGCGTATTCGATGCCGACCAGTCATGGGTCCTTCGAGACAAGAAGAACGGATCGCTGATCGGAATGGTCCTATGCTCCCGCGTTGCCGACAACGTCGCTCACATCACGCAACTCTGCATAGCGACCGCCTATCGGGGCCACAAATTCGGAAGCTCTCTCCTGAAACACTGCATGAACCACCTCGCAGCATCAGGATTCGCTGCAATCACTCTGACCGTGACTGAGGCCAACCGTCAGGCTGTGCAGCTATACGAGAACGTGGGCTTTTACACCAGGCATCGCTTCGACGCCATGGTCCTCGACAAAGCCCACCCCTGACCTCAAGCAAAGTCCCCCGCCGCCGATGATGTTGTTCCATTGTTCTCCTCCAGTGGTCAGATATCCGGGAAGCCGAAATCGATTGTCGTGGCGGGATATCCTGGAACTTCGACGTCGCCGGACGGGTAGACAAAGTAGGGTTCGCGATCAGGTGGCGGGCCGATTTTGCGGATCCTATTGAACGTGTGAGTGAAAGGGGTGTTTGTCGTGCCCACCTGTAGCCCGTCGACTTTCACCACGCCGGCAACCGGGTTGTTGTCCACCGTGACCTTAACTGTGACCGAGACCGTGCGACCGACAGGGACCGGGAACGGAGTCACAGAGACATTAAGAACAGATATATTCGCTCCTGCCGGCAGGCCCGCGAGAGCTCCATCAGGAACAACACGAACATCTGCCCATGTCTTTCCAAGCGCGAATAAAGCGGCAGGCGACGTGATCCACCGCTTGGTGCCATTCTGAATCAAATATACGTTCGGTGTTGAGTCTTCCTTGCGAAGTGACCCGTCCGGCAGATCCCATATTCGAACCGTCGCCGTACCAAGCGTCGAGTCGATCGCCGTGACGAGGACCGAGACGGCGGGCGCAGGCGTGGTGAAGGTCTGGCCCTGGATAAAGCTGCTTCCTCTGGTTGGTTGCAGGTACGACAGCGTGTCTGTCCGGATCTCGTGAATAGTGACCACGTCTGCCGGAATACCTTGATCCCATCCCGCTTTTTGGTGAAATTCGACCGTGTATGAGCTGCCGTTCGCGCGAACGGGACGCGTTGAAGTGGGAAGAATCTTCGCAAACAGAGACCCGTGATTTCCGATGGGGAGTTGACTCATCGGGTCCAGCGTGACGGTTCCACTGAAGTCTGGCGTCGGCTGCCACACTCGTCCCGGCGGTACAGCTCCCAGAGCCTCGAGATTGCGGGCGTTAAGCCCTACCGTTGCAAGGCCCGACGCTCCTTCGAATGTGACGTTGAAGTTGAACGTCGAAGTCTGCCAACTCATGAGATCCCAACCGTCGCCGTACTGAAAGTCCGGGTTTGCAGACCATGAATGGGGAAGTCCAAACCCGTGGCCCATCTCGTGGCCGACAAAGCCACATTCAAATGCGTTCGGATCAGCGTGAACAATGACGACCTCGCCAGGGTTACCGCCGATCGTAACGGCACCGTGGTCGACGCCGAAGTTCTGGAGAACGAGTATGGCTCTGAAGGGCGCGAGGTTGATACCCGCCGCATGGGCCGCGTCTAGACCCCACTGAAAGAGCGTTGCGCGACCAGCGGGATATTGCAGGGCCTTCGCTTCAGCGGACGCGTGCGTCATGGTGAACCATCCGAAGACCGCCGAACTCGATATGTCCATCGCGCCACTTGTGATAACTCGCCAGAAATCGCACAAGCCACCAGTTCCGTTCCGCGCGAACATATCCCAGTAGAAGTCAGCGGGCCGCGTTTCGGCGGGCATGTCGTTGTACTTGCAGAGAACAATCGCCCAGGGCCAGTTGATGGACGGCATAACAACCTCCTCGTGATGCAGAGTCTTCGCTATCAGGCACCGGTGGTCGTGACGCTTACGATCTGTAACGCTTACAAGGAACGAGTTGGCCCGTGCTCTGCTGGATCGCTCGTAAGAGCGTGGATCAACGAGATCGTGGATCAAACGCAGCGAAGCGTTTCAGAGAGCTGCAGGTACTGTCAAGAATTGTGTCTGGAGTGGCCGGAAAAGATGAGGGACCGATTTTCCCGGACAATTAAACCACGAAGGCGAGAGTTCCCACAATAAAGCAGCTCCCGCTTCGACGCCATCGCCCTTACCCGCGCATTCCGCTGTCCCTACTCAACGTGATAGTTCGGAGCCTCACGCGTGATGATCACATCATGCACATGGCTCTCACGAAGCCCAGCGTTCGAGATCCGGATAAACCGCGCCTTAGTCTGCAAATCAGCAATCGTAGCGCAACCCAGATAGCCCATGCCTGACCGCAGTCCGCCAACCAGCTGATAGACCATACCCTCCAGCGGCCCACGATGCGGAACCCGTCCTTCAATTCCCTCCGGCACAAACTTCGCCAGCCGATTCGAGCTACCATTCTCCCGCGCAGTCAGCGAAGGCCGCTCTGTGCTGGCTGCGTCCTCCATGTCATCCTTGCCCTGGAAGTACCGCTCACCCGAACCCTGCGCCATCGCCGAAAGCGACCCCATCCCGCGATACGCCTTGAACGACCGCCCCTGATACAGAATCGTCTCGCCCGGGCTCTCATCCACCCCAGCAAACAGCGACCCCATCATCACCACACTCGCGCCCGCAGCAATCGCCTTCGTCACGTCACCCGAGTACTTGATGCCGCCGTCAGCGATCACTGGAATCCCATGCTGCTTCGCCGCGCGATACGCCTCTGAGATCGCCGTAATCTGCGGCATACCAGCACCCGTAACCATACGCGTCGTGCAAATCGACCCCGGCCCAATCCCCACCTTGATCGCGTCCGCACCCGCTTTAATCAAAGCAAGCGCACCCTCATACGTGGCGATGTTACCCGCCAGCACAGCGATCTCCGGAAACTTCTTCTTGGCCTCAGCAACAGCCTCCAGCACGCGCGAGGAGTGTCCATGCGCAGAATCAATCGCAAGAGCATCCACCCGATTCGCAACCAACTCCGCGGCACGCTCCAGAAAATCTCCCGTTGCGCCAATTGCACCAGCCACACGAAGCCGTCCCTGCCAGTCCTTCGATGCATTTGGATACTTCAGTTTCTTCTGAATATCCTTGACCGTAATCAACCCCTTCAACTCGTAGTCGTCATTGACGACCAGCAGCTTCTCCACCCGATGCTGATGCAGAATCTGTTCCGCCTGCTCCAACGTCGTCCCCACCGGGACCGTAATCAGGTTCTTTTTCGTCATCACCGAATCGATCGACAGATCCGTCCGCGAGACAAACCGCAGATCGCGATTCGTGAGAATTCCCACCAGCTTCTTGTTCTTCGTTACCGGCACACCTGAAATCTTGTACCGCCGCATCACATCCAGCGCGGCCGCAATCGTCTGCTCCGGAGCAATCGTCACCGGATCAACGATCATGCCGCTCTCCGACCGCTTCACCTTGTCGATCTCCCCAGCCTGCTGCTCAATCGAGAGATTGCGATGCACCACGCCCATCCCGCCCTGCTGCGCCATGGCAATGGCCAGACGCGACTCGGTCACCGTGTCCATGGCGGCCGACATCAGCGGCGTATTCAGCGTGATATCGCGGGTCAGTTGGGTCTGGGTGCTTACCTGGGTCGGAACGACGTCGCTATAGGCAGGAACCAGGAGGACATCATCAAATGTAAGAGCTTCGGGAACGGGGATTTCGATCATATTTTTATGGGTCGGGCGGCTGCCACGGGTTTGAATGATTGTAGAGTCGCGCGGGAGGCAGGGCAAATGGATCTCCTGTTCGCCGAGCTAACGTCTTACGCTACAGCTAGAACGCCCCATTGAATTCGTGCGAAAATCGGTGTAACATCAGGATTGCAGACGATTTTGTTCCGTCGTACGGAAAGCCGTGACCGCACCGGCAGATTTGGCGGAGGAGATGAGTGGGCCAGCGCCCACTTTTTATTTGCTCCAAAAGACGTTCTGCGCAAGCAGCAAAACGAGTGAACTTACCGTTATGGCAGTGCAGTTAGACACAATTCGGGCCACGGCTGAGCGCATCGCCGCATCGCATAACCTGGACCTCGTCGATATCGAGTTCCAAGGCGGCGCGAAGTTTCGCACGTTGCGGATCTTCGTCGAAAAGAATGCCGCCGAGCGTGCCAAGCTGGCTTCCGTCGCCCAGTCCGGCGAAGCGGAAGACCTGCCCAAGGGTGTGCCGGTCGAGATGCTCTCCGGCGTAACCCACGAGGATTGCGCCACATTCGCCCAGGACTTCGGCACCGTACTGGACGTCGAAGACCTGATTCCGGGCGCCGAGTACACCCTCGAGGTCTCGTCTCCGGGCCTCGAGCGCAAGCTCCTGCGACCCGACGACTACACGAGGTTCCAGGGCAGCCTGGTCAAGCTGCAGACGTTTTCGCCGGTTAACAAAAACCGGCAGTGGCAAGGTCGTTTGACGAAGTTCGCGGACGGGATCCTCACGATCGACCTATCCGCGGTGAAGCAGAAGGGTAAGGCAAAGAAGGCGGCGACAGAGCAAACCGTCGAGATCGCCCTGGCCAACGTCGAGAAGGCAAACCTGGTAGCGGAAATTTAACAGCTTCGACACGCGACGCGTGTAACAACAGGTTCGAGGCAGTTCGAACCAACGATGAAGGAAATAAGCGATGGCAAGTGTTTTGTATCAATCAATCGAGACGTTGAGCCGGGACAAAGGCATCGAACCGGACGTAGTCGTTGGAGCCGTTGAGGACGCGATCGCCCTCGCGACCCGCAAGTACTACAAGACGCAGGAGAACATGCGCGCCGAGATGGACCGCGAAACCGGCGAAATCCGCGCCTACGTCTTCAAAACCGTCGTCGAAACCCCAGATCAGCTCGAAGATGAGATCAACCAGATGACGCTCGATCAGGCGCGCGAACTCGCCCCTGAGGTCGAAGTCGGCGGTGAACTCCGCTTCTACAAAGACACCACACCCCTCGGACGCATCGCCGCCCAGATGGCCAAACAGGTCATCTTCCAGAAGGTCCGCGAAGCCGAACGCGACACCGTTTTCAACGAGTACAACCACCGCGCCGGCGAAGTCCTCACCGCCACCGTCAAGCGCCTCGAGCCGATGGACGTCATCTTCGATCTCGGCAAAGCCGAAGCCCGCATGCCCAAGCGCGAGCAGAGCCGCCTCGAGCAATTCGCCGTAGGTGAGCGCGTCCGCGTCGTGCTCCTCCGTGTCGACCGCGCCGCCAAAGGCCCGCAGGTCATCGTCTCTCGCGCCGCTCCAGCGCTCGTCCAGAACCTCTTCCAGTCGGAGGTCCCCGAGATCTACGACGGCACCGTGAGCATCAAAGCCATCGCCCGCGAGGCTGGCGAGCGCACCAAAATCGCCGTCATGAGCCGCGACAAGGACGTTGACCCCGTCGGCGCATGCGTCGGCATGAAGGGCATGCGCGTCCAGTCCATCATCCGCGAGCTCCGCGGCGAAAAGATCGACATCATCGAATTCTCCGAAGAGATCACCACCTTCGCCGAGAAGGCGCTGCAGCCCGCGAAGGTCAGCCGCGTCTCCATCACCGACCTCGGCGAGAAGCAGATCGAAGTCATCGTCGACGACACGCAGCTCTCGCTCGCCATCGGCAAGAAGGGCCAGAACGTCCGCCTCGCCGCCAAGCTCCTCCAGTGGAAGATCGACATCAAGAGCGAAGAGGAGAAGCGTCAGGAGGTCGAGCAGCAGATGCAGGCCATGTCCGGCGGCCCGACGACCCCGATCGAGCAGGTCACCGAGCTCGGCGAAAGCGTCCTCGAGAAGCTCATCGCAGCCGGCATCACAACCGTCGAAGCACTCGCCGACATGACCCCCGAGCAGCTCGAAGAGGTCCCAGGCATCGGCGAAAAGACCGTCGAGAAGATCTCGGTCGCTGTGCGCCACTACTTCGGCCAGTACGAAGAGGGCGAAGAGCGTCCCGTAGTCGCAGCAGCGCAACCTGCATCTGAGGAATCAGGAGAGATCGCCATGGCAAAGACGCCGGAAGCAATTCTTGAAGAGATCGGAAAAGAAGCCGGCAACGGCCGCGTTGAAGAGGTTCACAACATTTCGACGGAAGACATCGTAGACGCCGAAGATGAAGTTTCGGCCAGCGATGCCTTCAGCGACGCCGACGCACGCGAAGAACAGATTGAGTTGGACAACGACGCCGTAGACACCCTGGTCGATGAAGCCCAGGAAGTCTCCGACGAGGGCATCGACAACGAAGGAAACGATCGTGGCTAGCAAGACAAGCCACGCTGGACAACGATCCCTGAGTCGCGAAGGCAATTTCAGGGATAATACATATAACAACGATTCCTACCTCGATGAGGCTGATATGAACAGCTAAGGGCGCAGGGAAGCGAAAAGGGACGGATGAGCAAAGTTCGAATCAACGATCTGGCACGAGAACTGGAAGTAAAGAGCAGGCCCATTCTGGACGCGCTCGAAGCAATCGGCGTGACAGGAAAGACCCACTCCAGCTCCATCGAAGCCGACCAGGCAGAGAGGGTACGCGAGTACTTCAGCGGAAACCGAGGCTCGACCGCGAGCAAGCCCGTCGTCGAGGCGAAGCCGAAGTTTGACCTCTCGAAGGTATCCAAGCCCGGCGACGCGCTCAAGGCAATCCTCGAGCGCAAACAGGCCGAAGCCGCCGCCAAGGCCGCTCCTCCCGCCCGCCCCGCTGCGGTGGTTGCCCCACCGTCCGCAGGACACGTTGCCGCCGCGCCACACCGCGCTGTCGTAGCAGCCGCTCCCGCTACACCCGCTGCATCAACTCCCGCAGCGTCGACTGTTCCCGCACCCCGCCGCATCGTTCCGCTGCCGCGTCAGGGAGCGAATATCGTCGCTCCTCCGCAAGCTCCGGCAATCGCCAGCAAGCCTCCGGTCGGCCCTGTCATCGCGCGTCCTCCTGCCGGTGCACCAGCATCCGCCCACCCGGTCGTTCACGAGCGTCCGGCAGTAGCGGCTGCTCCTCCTGCAGCAGCACCGACCACGCCAAAGCCCGCAGCCGTAACAGCCGCACCACCGGCTGAAGTAGCAGAGGCCCCGGTCGCAACAACTCCTACACCCACGGTCCCCACGGTGACCGCCTCCGAGCCACCAGCGCCGGTTGCAGCGCCAACGCCCGCAGCCCCACCGGCAGCCGCCGCGGAAGCCGCACCACCAGTCCAGCCCGGAGCTCCAGTCCGCCGCGTCATCATGCCGCAGACCGGCCCGCGACCCATCTACACCGCTCCAGCCGGTGCCGCTGCAACACCTCAGCGCGGACGCCCCATCTTTGAGCGGCCACGCCCGCAGACTCCCGGCGCTCCCGGCTCCCGTCCGCCGTCAATGGCACCCGGTGCACGTCGTCCGATGCACCCCACCCGCACCTTCCCCGGCGGCCCAGGTGGCCCCGGCGGAGCACCCGGCCGTCCCGGCTTTGCTCCAGGCGGAGCGCGTCCAGGTTTCGGAGCCCGCCCCGGCTTCGGTGCACGTCCAGGCGGAGCCCCCGGCGCTCCGGGCATGTTGCCACCCGGCGAAGCCCCAACAGGCATGCGTCCAGCGGCCCGTCCGGGCCAGCGTCGTGGTGGTCAGCGCTACGAGAAGACCAAAGAAGGCCCGATGAAGGGCTTCCAGCCGCCGCCACGTTTTGGCGGTGCGCCCATCTCGCGCGAGCCTCTCCCCATCACCAAGACCATCACGGTAACCGAAGGCATCAGCGTCAAGGACCTCGCCGAAAAGCTCGACGTCCGCGGCAAAGACCTCATCGCCACCCTCCTCATGCGCGGAGTCTTCGTCACCGTCAACCAGTCGCTCGAAGGTGAGCTGGTCAAGGACGTCGCCCGACAGTTCGGTGCCGACGCCAACATCATCACCGTCGAAGAGCAGCTCGAGAACGAAGCCATCGAAGGCTTCCTCGAAGACACCACGGGCATGGTCGAGATCAACCGCTCGCCTGTCGTCACCGTCATGGGTCACGTCGACCACGGTAAGACCTCGTTGCTCGATGCCATCCGCTCCACCGACGTAGCCTCAGGCGAAGCCGGCGGCATCACCCAGCACATCGGCGCCTACAAGGTCAAAATCACCAAGCCTGATTCCCCCGCCTTCGGTCGCGAGATCGTCTTCCTCGACACCCCCGGTCACGAGGCCTTCACCCGCATGCGTGCCCGTGGAGCCAAGGTCACTGACATCGTCGTGGTCGTAGTCGCAGCCGACGACGGCGTCATGCCCCAGACCCTCGAGGCCATCGACCACGCCAAGGCAGCCAACGTGCCTATCATCGTGGCCGTCAACAAGATCGACAAGCCCGAAGCCAACCCCGACCGCGTCAAGCAGCAGCTCGGCGACCGCGGCCTCGTCCCCGAAGCCTGGGGCGGCAGCACAGTCTTCGTCGACGTCTCTGCGAAGAAGCGCATCAACCTCGACCTGCTCGAAGAGATGATCTGCCTCGTAGCCGACATCAGCGCCCCCAAGGCCACCCCCGACCGTCCCGCCGTCGGCACCGTCATCGAAGCCAAACTCGATCGTGGTCGTGGAGCCGTCGCCAGCATCCTCGTCCAGAACGGTACCCTCCGTACCGGCGACAGCTACATCGTCGGCAACACCTTCGGTAAGATCCGCGCCATGTTCGACGACCGTGGCCGCGCCATCACCGAAGCCGGTCCCTCCACCCCGGTCGAGATCCTCGGTCTCGAGGGCATGCCCGACGCAGGCGACACCTTCCTCGTCATGGCAGACCGCGACAAGGCCAAGGGCATCGCCCAGTACCGCAAGATGAAGGAGCGCGAAGCCCAACTCGCCAAGAGCTCCCGCGTCTCGCTCGAAGGCCTCGCCGAGCAGATCAAGCAGGCTGGCATGAAGGACCTCAACCTCATCCTCAAGGGCGACGTGCAGGGCTCAGTCGAAGTCCTCGCCGACTCCCTCGAGAAGATGTCGACCGAGAAGGTTCGCGTCCGCGTCCTGCGTGCAGGCGTCGGCGCCATCACCGAGTCGGACGTCCTCCTCGCCTCGGCCTCCAACGCCGTCGTCATCGGCTTCAACGTCCGGCCCGACCGCAAGGCCGCCGAGATCGCCGAGCGCGAAAACGTCGAAATCCGCCTGCACTCCATCATCTACGAGCTCCAGGATGAGATCACCAAGGCGATGTACGGCCTCCTCGAACCAGTCTTCAAGGAGAACTACGCCGGCCGCGCCGAAGTCCGCAACGTCTTCAAGATCACCAAGGTCGGCCAGATTGCCGGCTGCGTTGTCACCGACGGCCTCATCAAGCGCGAATACCAGGTCCGCGTCCTTCGCGAAGGCAACGAGGTCTGGAAGGGCAAGATCGCCTCACTCAAGCGCTTCAAGGACGACGTCTCCGAAGTCCGCCAAGGCGTCGAGTGCGGTATCGATCTCGCTGGTTTCAAGGACATCCAGGTAGGCGACCTCATCGAAGCCTTCACCACGGAAAAGCTAGCCGCCGAGCTAGGCCAGAACCAGGCCGCAGCCCGCAAGGCCGAAAAAGCCGCCCGCGAAAAGGAAGCCTCCGAAACCTCCGTCAACGCGTAACCTCAACCATCAAACAGAAAAGGCCGGGAGCAATCCCGGCCTTTTCTGTTTATTCTCGTGCTGAGATCACGGCTTCTTCCGCTCTTCCCCCATATCCAGCCGCAAAGCTCACCGTCACCGCCTGTTCACCGACACAGGAAACCGCTAGAACTTGTGGAAAACTAAGTTGCCGAAAAGTGGCGCGGTCTCCGCCCCCAAAAAGTGCGCGTCCGTTTACCAGCCTTGCCACACTTTTAGCCGCTTATTGACCACAAAACACAGCAACTAAGACAAGTTTCTTCAAAAAACCCAACAAAAAACAACCATCTCCACTTACCCCACCTTCAAACTCACCGTACTGATCGAATCCCCCAAAAGCTGCGCCGTCACCACACTCCCACCCGCATGAATCTCCACCCGCTGATCATGGGGCGACGCATTCCGCAGCAACAGCACAACCGTCCCATCCGGATTCACAAACCCAAGCGCATCGTCGCAAGTCCCCGTAGTCTCCACTCTCTTCGCACCGACATCTACAAAGTGGCTAAGGTGCTTCATCAAATAAAAATCGTGGTTATAGCGAAAGCTCTTCGCCGCATCATCCACGCTCACCAGCGAGTTCTGCGCCCATCCCCACGTGCTCAACTCGCCCTTGCCGAGAGAGATATTCCAGTACATATACCCACTCGCGCCCGACCGAATATAGTGCTTCATCAACTGCCAGCAATAGCCCGTATACTCCCAGCTATTCGACCCATCCCCGCACTCCTGTTCCGACTGATACACCGTCAGCTTCGGAAACTTCCGATGCACCGCCGGAAGCGCATTCTTCCCCGCCCACTGCATCCCAACACCGCTGATATACCGCCCCGCCTCAGGATCAGCCATCACCGCTTCCAGCATCTTTGGATCGCCCCGCTCCAGCGTCCCAAAGAACACCGCAACCTCCCGCGCCGACATCTCCGGCCCCAGATGCCGAATGAACTTCGCCAACCCCTCCGGAGTCCACGTGCAACTAGGAAAGTTCTGCGCCGAGTTGAACTCATTCTGCGGCATCACCATCCCCACACGAATCCCCTCCGCGAGATACGCATCGATAAACCGCCCAAAGTACTTCGCATATGCGCGCAGATGCGGCTCATCAAGGATGAACATATCCTCGCCCTCATGCCCCACTTGGTCCGGGCGAATCCCGTTATCCTTCATCCCCGCACGCCCCGGAGCCTCAGCATAAAACCCATTCCGCTTAATCCAGCTAGGCGGCGTCCACGGCGAAGCCCAAAGCCGTAGCTCCGGCTGGTACCGCTGTGCGCTCTTGATGAAAGGAATCAGCGTAGCCCGATCATGCTCAATGCTGAACTGCTTCAGCTCAAAATCATCTTTCGTCTCGTCATACGAATACGGCCCCACAGAAAAATCATTCGCCCCAATCGGCATCCTGCACAACGTGAACCGCGCCCCCGCACTCGGATCAAACAACTCCCGCATCACGCTCTCTCGATCCCCCTCACTCAGCTTCTGGAGCGACGTCCACCCAAGCTCATTGAAGCACCCACCAAACCCCTCCATCGTCTGCGCCGTAGCCGAAACATCAGCATTCAAATTCAGCGCATCCCAACGCCACCCCGGCTTAGCCAGCGGCTGCACCTGCCAAGCCGCATCCTTCGTCGTCGTCACACACGAAGCAACAACCTTCCCCTCCGCACTCGCCACTTCTTGCGCACCCGCACCGAGCGGCATCACAGCCCCCACCGCCAAAGCCGACCCCACTCCCCGTATAAACTGCCGCCGATTCAACTCACTTGTCATCATGGCTGACCAGCATATCTCACAAGACGTTCACACCGCGTCCTATATCGGGCAAACTCATCGCCTTTGAAGTGCCTGAGATATGCTCTTGTTTAACTCGAACACAAAGGCAACATCGGCACGAGCATGTTCAAAAAAATCAGGTTTACCCCCTCCTCCATCGCGGCTGCATTCCTCTTCACATTTGCACTCGCTGTCCTCGCGCAAACACCCCCCTTGGAGAAGACCCCTGCAACAACAGCAGCAACTGTGCGATTCATAGGCTGCCAATCGGACGGGCAGGTCGGCCCCTTGGAAGCGCCAAAGGGCGACAGCAAGGTAGTACAGATAGCCACACAAGCAACCCAACAACTCGCCTATTACAAAGCCGAACAGGGATTCGGTGTCCTTGCACCACGCGGCTGGCATTGCTTTGGGACATACGGTTCCAGTGGTAGCTCTTTGTATGTAAGCCCGCAGCCGCTAAACGCGACAATCGTCTTCTCCGATAACTGGAAGGGTTTCACAGGCCCGGTTATCCAGATCTCCACTGAAATCGGAGACACTTCCGGAAGATTCGGCGTCGCACGTACGATCGCACGCGTTTTTCCGTCCCATAAGGCATTCGTTCGTGACGTAATCGCGAACGGATTCGCACAAGCAAACGACTTTCCCTTTGGCCCTTATCCGAACGATCAGCTCATCTACAAGAGCAAAGAGATCGTCGAATATCAGACTCCTGCCCAAACAGATGGGCTCGGAACCCAGTCAAGGCTACAAAAAAATGCCGATC
The DNA here is from genome assembly GCF_003945235.1 of Edaphobacter aggregans. NCBI lineage: Bacteria > Pseudomonadati > Acidobacteriota > Terriglobia > Terriglobales > Acidobacteriaceae > Edaphobacter > Edaphobacter aggregans. Next base: position 4,376,309 of record NZ_RSDW01000001.1, on the reverse strand, counting down.
CGATTCGCGGAGTTGCAATCCTCGTCGGCTCAAACCCCGATCTGGTCTTTCTCGCGGCGCGCCTTCCGCCGGATAAAACCGATCTGGCCTCGATTATCATTCGGCAAGCAGAACTCGACTCAGCTCAGTCTAAAAATTGAATTGCCAGATGCCTCATTCATACGGTTTTCATGGCAGGAGTGCGCAATCGCGCGAAGCGCGATCCGTTTAACCTAAGGGCATGGCTTCAGCCGTGCCGTTGGTGCAAGGCCGCGAAGCGGCCTACCACTCTGCGGAAGGCCGGAGCGGAGTCCGAAGGACGAAGCGACTGAATCATTGCCCTCTCTTCCCAGCCGCTAAACCCTCATCACCACCAGCAGCGACGAGGCCTACGATTTCTTGTTGAGGTCGTCGTCCTTGGAGTACTTGGTACCCTGCAAGGTCAACTGGAGCGCGAGACCATTTTTGGTAATCTCATAGGCCCAAACGCCCGGAGCAACCTGTGTCGCTCCCGAGTACGCTCCCCCCGAGTCGCCCGCCTTCGCCGCGGCGTCCGCTTGTCCAGAAGGCGACCATCCGGAATTCATGAAATCGTTAAGCGCTTTATCGTTGTCAAACACGAAGATCACGCGATAGTCCTTCACTCCCATACCCAGACCGGCGCCCGCCGAAATCATCTTCATGAAGGTTTCCTGCTTGGAACTGTTGTCGATAGCGATCCCTGAACCACGCGCCGTGCTCACCAGCAGAATGTGCGTCCCCATGTTGTCGAAGACCGCATATCCGGCAGCCTTTTGGATAACTCCCTTAGCTCCGGGTTTCAGTTTGTATAGATCCTGAAGAGTTTTATTAGCCATCTTGCGAGTCTTGTCCCGCTTCTCATCGGGGGAATCTCCTGCATTTGCCAAACTGGTAGCCAGCACGATCAATGCGAGACTTGTAGCGATTGTTCTGAATCTCATTGGCGTTCTCCTTATCTTTCAGGAATCGCTTGCAGGCACGCCTAACATCCGATCTTCCTGAAACCGTTCCGACTCAATGGGAACAGGATGCAAGGCACTTGCCTACTGGGAGAATCCCTAGTTGAGTGGTTCGCAACCACCTTCCGCCGTTTAGGATCTTGCCCGCTTCGCTGCCTCGTTTCCACACCAAATCCTTGACACGACTGATAACCTTAAATTTAGGAGAAAAGCCCGGCCAACCGCCGGGTCTTTACATTTAAGTGAGCAGGACCTGACACCTAAGTCCGGACTCATGTCTCCTGTTTTGAATACTTTGCATACTAAAGTACGGGGGTGGGGGTACCATGGGATCAGACCAACTTCGAGACCAAAGCCATGGACCTGACAGCCATCCAATCCGCCCTCCGCGAAAATAAACTCGACGGCTGGCTCTTCTACGACCATCACAACCGCGACACTCTCGCCTACCGCATCCTCGGAATCCCCGGCGGCCACATCACCCGCCGCTGGTACTACTTCATCCCCGCCGCCGGCGAGCCAAAAAAACTAGTCCACCGCATCGAGTCCGGCAAGCTCGACCTTCTCCCCGGCTCAAAAGACCAATACTCCTCCTGGCAAGAGCTCGAACAAAAACTCGAAGCCATGCTGACCGGAGCAACAAAGCTGGCCATGCAGTACTCTCCGCGCAACGCCATCATGTACGTCTCGCTAGTCGACGCCGGCACCGTCGAACTCCTCCGCGACATGGACAAGCAGATCGTCACCTCTGCCGACCTCGTCAGCCACTTCGAAGCCGTCCTCACAGAAGCCCAGATCGCCACCCACTACGAAGCCCAGCGCAAGCTCGACGCCATCCTCGCAGAAGGCTGGCACGAGATCGGCACCCGCGTCCGCGCCAGCGGCACCAACGAGTACGCCATCGTCCAATTCCTCCAGCGCGCCATTGAACGCGAAGGCATGATCACCGAGTTCGGCCCCAACGTCTCCGTAGGCCCCAACTCCGCCGACTCCCACTACCAGCCCGCCGCCGAGACCTCGAAACCCATCCGCCGCGGCGACTTCGTCCTCATCGACATCTGGGCCAAGCTAGCCAACCGCCCCGAAGCCATCTGGTACGACATCACCTGGACCGGCGTAGTCGACCGCGAACCCACCCCCCGCGAGCAACTCATTTTCAACACCGTACGCGACGCCCGAGACGCATCGATAGCCGTCATCAAAGAAGCCTTCACCACCAACACTCCCATCGCAGGCTGGCAAGCCGACGACGCTTCCCGCTCCATCATCCGCGCCACAGGCTTGGCCGACTTCTTCACCCACCGCACCGGTCACAACATCGCCACCGAACTCCACGGCAACGGCGCCCACCTAGACAACCTCGAAACCCACGACGTCCGCCTCATCCTTCCCAACACCTGCTTCTCTGTCGAACCCGGCCTCTACTTCCCCGGCGAATTCGGAGTCCGCAACGAAATTAACATGATTACCCGCCCCGGCAAAGCCGAGGTCACTGGCCGCATGCAAAACAAACTCGTCCGAATCTAGTAATTTCCGTCGTCCCAACGAAGTACACTGCAACTGATATCATCAGGATTGAAATGACGAGCAACGTACAAGCGCCGGCACGCACCGCTGGCAAGACGACAACGATGCCGGCGGCGCTGATTCTGCTGGCTGGATGGCTGGTTCCAGGCGCAGGTCACTTCCTCCTCCGCAAATGGATCCGCGGTTCCCTGATCCTCATCTCCATCGTCTCGATGTTTGGGATCGGCCTCGCGCTCAAGGGCAAGATCTACTCGCCTAACACAGCCGAGCTCCTCGACATGCTGAACTTCGCCGGGAATCTAGGCACCGGACTCCTCTACGTCATCGCCCGGGTCTTCGATCTCGGCCAGGCTAGCGTACAAGTTGCCATCGCCGACTACGGCACCAAGTTCATCGTGGTAGCCGGCCTCCTGAACATCATCTCGGCGGTCGACGCACACTCGCTCGCAACGGGGAGGAAGGCCTCGTGACCATCTCGCACTTCGGCGCCGTCCTCCTGTTTTCGCTCTTCACCTCCGTGATCTTCGGAATCACCCAGCGCTCCGACCCACGCATGATGATCCGCTTCGGAGCCTTCTGTTTCGTCCTCTTCGTTGGTGGTACGATTGCAGCCAGTTGGCTGATGTGGCTCATCAAACATTAGCTTCGTTCAGCATACGTACTACGGTCCCGTAAAAGAGCCGCAGGAATGCAGGCTCCGGGCCGTTATAACTCGCTGGTAATGCAAGTTTTGGGTGATTGACCATCCCCCTTCCCAGGTGCCTCATAGACAATTCAAGTCTCTCTCAGCCGGTTTTGCCAGGCGACCTCTGAGTCGAGCAGAAGGGCCATCGATATGCCGCGAAAGGTGCAGTTACTTTGGTCAGTAAAAAGAAAAAACCGATGGTATTAAGACCTTTGTGCACGCTATCCTAACGATTCCACGGTGAATGATGAGTGTTCGTCGATCAGAGTCCGAAGAAGCAAGAGCAAGAGCCCTCTGGACTCGTGAGTTACTGAATTCCCAGCCCGAGCCGGAGTGCGATGAACTCGTGCGTCTGACTGCCGCCATCTGCGGCACTCCGATCGGCCTGCTCACCCTGCTCGATGAGCGCCAACAGTGGTTCCGCGCCTCCGAAGGCCTCAAGCTCGGCGACACCCCCCGCGAAATCGCCTTCTGCGTCCACGCCATCCGCCAGCCCGAGATGCTCGTCGTCAAGGACGCCCTCATGGACGCCCGCTTCGGAGCCAACCCTCTAGTCGTAGGCGAACCCACCCTGCGCTTCTTCGCCGGCGTCGGCCTCCACACCACCGAAGGCCACCCCCTCGGCACCCTCTGCGTCATCGATACCACCCCCCGCATCCTCACCGCCGAGCAAGCCCAAGCCCTAGCCGTACTCGGCCGCCAGGTCAGCGCCCGCCTCGAACTCCGCGTCCAGCGCAAGATGCTCGAAGAGGTCGTCAAGGAGAAGGAAAAAGCCACCGCAGGCCTCCGCGCCAGCGAAGAACTCTTCCGCGCCTTCATGAACGCCAGTCCCTTCCTCAGCTACATCAAGGACGCCGCCGGCCGCCTCCTCTTCTACAACCGTAGCTTCGCCCAGCGCTTCGGCGTCAGCGAATACGCGTGGCTGGGCCGCACCGACGAGCAGCTCTGGTCCCGCAAGCTCACCAAGTCCGTCCGCACCCACGACCTCGAAGTCATGGCAGGCGGCCGCATGGTCGAAACCGAAGAACACATCCGCGGAGCCGACGGCACCATCAGCTCCCTACGCTCCTTCAAATTCCCCTGTCACGACTCCGCAGGAAACGTCCTTCTCGCCGGAGTCGCCGTAGACGTCTCCGAAGAGGTCGCCCACAAGGCCGAGCTCGAGCGTTACCACCGCGAACTCGAAGAAGCAAACGACCAGCTCCGGCGCCTCGCTGTCACCGACGAACTCACCGGCCTCCGCAACCGCCGCGCCTTCGAAGAGCGACTCGTCATGGAGTTCTCCATGGCCCGCCGCCGCAAGCGCGAACTGGCGGTGCTCCTCCTCGACGTCGACAACTTCAAGATGATCAACGACCGCTTCGGCCACGCCGCCGGAGACGAGGTCCTCCGCCGCCTCGGCATGATTCTTCGCACCACCGTTCGCCTACCCGACCTTCCAGCGCGCTACGGCGGAGAAGAGTTCATCGTTCTCCTCCCCGAAAGCGGGGAAGAAAGCGCCATGGGTCTCGCCCGCCGCCTCATGCAACGCGTAGCCGAAGAAGCCTGGGAAAACGGCGCCGTGACCATGAGCATGGGCATGGCCGCCATGAACGAGTCCCTCCTCAACGGCTATCAGCTCGTAGAACTAGCCGACGAAGCCCTCTACGCCGCCAAGCGCGCAGGCAAAAACCGAGTCATGGTCCACAGCGGCAGCCTAACCTAATTCCTCGCTGTTACACCCGCAACTCTATCATCCAGCATCAGTTCCATAAAATGGATCCTTGTATACTGAACGCGTTGTTAAGGGACAATGTTTGATTCGTGATCTGGTTAAGGGTGCCCCTGTTTCGTTAGAGCCTTCGGATATATGCATTATTGGCGCTGGGGCTGCAGGTATAGTTCTTGCCATTGAACTTGGCCGCCAGGGAAAGCGCGTTACCCTTCTGGAAGGTGGTGGCCCTGAAGTCGAACAGGACTCGCAGGATCCTTATCGAAGTGAGATCGCCGGCTTGAATCACAACGGAGTCCACATCGGTCGGTTCAGATCAAACGGAGGTTCCACCACACGTTGGGGCGGCCAGATACTCGAGCTTGACGAACTGGACTTTGAGCATCGCCCCTGGATTGCCGGCAGCGGATGGCCTATCGCCAAGCAACATCTTCGCCCGTTCTACCAACGCGCTATCGAGTTGGCAGGCCTCAGCCAGGCCACCCTCGATGACACGCGTGTCTGGCAGGAAATCGGCCTGCCTGTTCCCGAGTTCCCTGAGTTCGAAACCTTTTTCTCGCGTTGGTGTCCGGAGACGAACTTCGCCAGACTTCATGGAAAGACTCTCGAAGAAAATCAACAGATTACGGTCTGGCTACATGCAAATGCACTGAGTCCGGTCCTTGAAGGACAGCGTATTTGCGGCGTCCGCTGCAAAACGCTCACCGGCGTGGAGCACACGTTCTACGCGGACCAATTCGTGTGGTGCATGGGTGGCATCGAGAGCTCGCGCTTTTTCCTTCAGCCGGAGTTGGCCGCCATGCCATGGCACCGCAGCGGCTTGCTCGGTCGCCACTTTCAAGACCACATCATCGCTTCTGCGGCCCGTATCGAGCCCATCAACGCTTCCCGCTTCCACGCTGCGTTCGACAATGTATTCAGTCGAGGCTACAAATACCAGCCCAAGATTCGACTTGACCGGTCTCAGCAGGAGAAACACGGAACCCTTAATGTTGCTGGCCTGATCTTCTTCAATAGCGATTCCGACATCGTCGGAGGCGAGATAAAAGCAACTGCGAAAAAGCTCCTTCGTGGCCGAGGTAAAGAGATTTCCCGACAGGAACTTCTCCACATGTTCCGCAACTCTCCCCTGCTGGCACGTCAAAGCTGGCGCTACACCTTCGCTCACCGCGCCTATGTTCCTCACGACGCGCGCATTGAACTCGGCATCCACTGTGAACAGCCGCCGGAGGGAGCCAGTTCGATCACACTCGCCGAAACCCGCGACCAGCTCGGCATGCTCCGTACCCGGATCGATTGGCATGTCTCCGATCTCGAGATCGCCTCGATCCGAACCTGCGTGGACCTCGCCGCTCAATCGCTCCAAAAGATCGCCAACGTTATTCCGGATCCCGACCTGATACATCCAGATCGGTTTCGCGCTAAGTGCGGCGACGGATACCACCACATGGGAGGCATGCGCATGTCTGTCTCGCCCGACAAGGGCGTCGTGGATCTCGATCTCAAACTTCATGGCATCGAGAATGGATACATCTGCTCCGCCGCTGTCTTTCCAACCTCAGGATTCTCCAACCCTACCCACACCGTGCTCGCCCTTTCGGTTCGTCTTGCCGACCACCTCAGCCAGTAATAAGTCCTAATTCAGCGCAATCGGACACCGAACGAATTATGCAATCCATACCCCTTGGATCCACCGGCCGCATCACTTCACGTCTCGGCTTCGGCTGCTCCAGCATCATGGGCGCTCTCAACCGCCGGCAATCGCTCACACTACTCGAAACTGCCTTCGATGCCGGAATTCGTCACTTCGATACCGCACCGATGTATGGATACGGCGACGCTGAAAGCTGCCTCGGAGACTTCCTGGCTCGTCACCCAGACCAGGTAACGATCACAACCAAGTTTGGTATCCCCGCAGCAAAAAACAGACCCCTTATCCGGATCGCCCGTACCGCGTTAGGTCCTCTAGTGCAGCGCTTCCCTGCCCTCAAGAAGGGCCTCCAGCGCACCGCCCAACCCGTAATAACAGATCCGCAAACTCCCAACCCAATCTTTTCCGTCAATCAAGCGCGGGCTTCTCTAGAGACCAGCCTCACCGCACTAAAAACTGAACGCATTGATGTATGGCTGCTTCACGAAGTCAACGCTATCGACCTCACTCACGATTCCCTGCTTCGATTTCTTGAAGATGCTGTTCGTGAAGGCAAGATCGGCACCTTTGGAGTAGGCAGCGAGCGCACAAGCATCCCCGGCCTCATCGCAAAGCATCCCGGATACTGCCGGGTTGCTCAATACGAATGGTCAGTCCTGAATCCCTCGATCCCCGAAACTCCCTATTTCCGTATTCACCACCGCGCTCTCAGCAAACATTTCCATGCCTTGATTGCCCTACTCCAGGCTCAACCCGAACAATGTAAACGTTGGTCTGCAGAGATCGGCGCAGACCTTGCCAGCCCCAGCACGCTAGCTAATCTCATGCTCAAAGCCTCGTTCCTTCTTAATTCCGCAAGCATTCTGCTTTTCTCCTCCAAGAACTCCGAGCACATCCATGCCAACGTCGCCATTGGAGACAGCGACGCCCTCGATGCATCGGCGCGCCAACTCTACAAAATTTTCCAACGCGACCTCCCAAACCTGACCGACGGATAACTGAACGAGCTCTGATCATCGTTGGCTTATAAGATAGCAATTCGCGAAGTATGCGACAGCTTGCGCCCGTCTACAGCTCCATTACGAAATCAATAATTCCGTAAACCCGCATCATAGGCGGCTCTGCCTATCTCTGCGATAACCTTCTCTCGTGTCGCCTGGTCAGCAGTCGAATCGGTGACGAACACGGCAATAGCAAGTTGGCGTCCATCCGGCATTGCAATAAGCCCTATGTCATTGGTCGCATGAGCGACCCCATTGTCCACATCCGAGGTCCCGGACTTGTGGGCCACGCTCGTTCCTTTCGGCAGATCACCCTCAAGACGCTTCGTCGGAACCGCAGGTCGCATCCATCCCAGCAGCAGTTCCGTATGCTCCGCCGTCAATGGAGAATGATCGCTAATCCTGCGAAGCAGCTGAACCGCCCCCTGCGGTTCAAACCAGTTCCTGTATTGGAGAGCCACCTGGCGATGCAGCGCCCGCTCTCCGTCCTCCAGATGAAACCCTGTAATTCCAAGTGACGCGATATATTCGTCGACAACCTTCGTACCACCCGCAAGACGCAACAGGATGTCAGCCGCCGTATTGTCGCTCAACGAAACCGTCAGCTGCAGAAGCGTCCGCAAAGGCACGTCAACACCTGCATCTGGATATTTGTCCTGCAATGGGCTATAGGGCTTCGGCAGAATAAGGTCCTCTCGCAGAAAGCGTATCGGCTGGTCCAGCGAGAACTTGCCCTGCTCCACCTGATGGAGAATCGCCAGCGCCAGCGGCAGCTTGAAGACGGACTGCATCGGAGGCTGAGCAGTAGGATCCAGATCGCAGTTCAACGATGAACCCGGCAACGAACAAGCCACGGACACCTTCCCATGAGCCTCTGCCGCAATGCTTCGAATCTGCTGCCGCAGAGGTTCTTGTGCAACTACTGAGGCAGCAAAGAACACAAGGAACAAGACAGGGCGCATGCAACATAGTTTAGAGCCAACTATCTGAAAATAGCCTCGCGTTTGTAAAGTAGGCTATTCGATCACTTGATACAGCCTCGCTGCGGACACAAAAGGATACAAAACCCAAATGAAATAGAACCCTAACGAGTGCCGAGGTCGGAGTAGATATCCCAGAGTTCATCCATGTGATGGCGGGTGAGGGTTATGCGGCAACCCATCTCCATGCTTGGTCGGATCGTGCCGCCGTCGTACTGATCGCCAACAGCATTACATGCCTGATCGCGATAGGTATGCCAGGTGGTCTCGGCATCATCGAAGGGAATGCGGGCGGGTGCAGTTTTCGCGTCAGCTTCACCCCCCGAACGTAGCAGCGCTCCAAGTGCACGGACTAACTTGAGGTAGTTGCCATCAGTAATCCCGAGTTCAGTAGCGTAGCAATTGTTGGCATCATACGTTGTCGCGGCTTTGGGGCAGAGCGGCTGTTTTGCGCGAGCCTGTTCTGTCTCCACAAGGTGGAGTGCGCGGCCATGAAGATCCTGGCCTCTCTGAATCTCAGCAGTCAGAGAGTCGACAGATTTAGTCTGGCCCACTGAAGAGGAGAGACAACCCGCAAGCACTACCCAGGAAATGATGACGGTTCGTCCGAGAATTCGCACGCGTTGACTGTAACACGGCAAAAAAATTACGCTACCGCAAAAGAAGTTACCAACGCAAATCTCGGAATCGACATACATCCAGCTCTTCACTTCTCGCGCAACAGAATCAAAGGATCACTGCCTGGATGGCACAATCAGCAGCGAAACCACTCAACTGTTTCATGAAGTAATCAGCTTCCAATAAATAGGGCTTCCGCGCGTCGATATATTTTTGGGGCTGTATCGACGCGCGGAAATTCTCTTAGCTGAGCCCGCCTGAGATAACCAGGCTCTGCCCCGTGATCCATGCAGAATCCGGCGAAGCAAAGAACACAGCAGCCGGAGCAATATCCTCGACCTGACCGATCCTGCCAAGCGGAGTCTGTGCCTCAATCTGCGCACGGAACTCGCCCTCGGCGAACCCCGCTGTGTGGACACCTTCGGTCTCGACCATGCCCGGGTTGATGGAGTTCACACGAATCTTACGTGGGCCAAGCTCGTTGGCGAGCACCTTAGTCGCAGTATCCACGGCTCCCTTGGTAGCGCTGTAAACCGCAGACGTCGGGGGAGCAAACGTGCTGGCCACAGAGCTGATGTTGATGATGCTGCCGCCCTCGGGCCCAAACTGATTGGCAGCCGCCTTCGACGCGAAAATAAGACCCAGAACGTTGGTGTTGAACTGCTTATGGAAGTGCTCTTCGGTCACATTCTCAATCGGAGAGAACTCGTAGATACCGGCATTGTTCACCAGCACATCGAGCTTGCCAAACGCCTTCTTCGTCTCAGCAAAAAGACGATCGATCTCAGCCGGCTTGGCCACATCAGCCTGTACCGCGACGGCCTTGCCCCCTTTGCTCGTAATCTCTTTGACGACGCGGTCAGCGCCCTCCTTGCTGGAGGCATAGTTGACCACGACCGACGCGCCTTCCTTTGCGAAATACTTTGCGATCGATGCGCCAATGCCCTTCGAGGCGCCAGTAACGATTGCGACTTTATCTTTAAGCTTGCTCATGTCCGTGAACTCCGTCAGATCAGGTATGTTGATAATTCGACAACTATCTAATTGATGGAAAGTCACCTGAAAAGGATTCACTATCGCGTTCTAAATCTGGGCAAGCCGCTCAAGATAAGCCTTCAGAACGTCACGGCGAAGAGTGTAGTTGGCAAACTTACCCTCCCGCTGAACGTCGATAAGCCCAGCATTCTCAAGCTCTTTCATGTGGTGTGAAAGCGTCGCAGCACTAATCGGCATGCAGCTCTTGATGTCGCCGCAAGGGCAGAAAGTATCCGCCTTGCCTAGCTTCTCAAGTATCTCGTAGCGACGCGGATCAGCCAGCGCACGAGCAATTAGAGCGTGCTGACGTTCCGTGAGCGAGATGTATTTCGTCGACGGCATAGAACCATCCTATTGGATGCGTCCTCGACAACTTGGAACCAAATGCAAAACATCTGCAAGCAGCAAGACAAAAGGCGCACCCGAAGATGCGCCTTTCGACTTGAAGTTTAGTACAAACTGCTTACGCTTCCGTGCTGGGTTCTTCGCCGCCAGGATTCTGCTCTTCAAGCTGCTTCTGCAGCTCTTCACGCTTCTTGGCGCGAGCGTCAGCACGCTTCTGAGCCTTCTCGTTCAGCTCATGTTCAGCACCAAGCAGCTCAATGAAAGCCATCTCGGCAGCGTCGCCCTTGCGAGCGCCCGTGCGAGTGATCCGCGAGTAGCCGCCAGTGCGCGCAGCATAACGCGGCGCTACAACAGCAAAGAGACGGTCAACCGACTCAGGCGTCATCAGGTAAGCAGCAGCCTGACGGCGAGCATGCACATCACCACGCTTGCCCAGCGTGATCATCTTCTCGACAATCGGACGAGTAGCCTTGCACTTCGTGATCGTGGTCTCGACCCGGTCCATCACGATGATGGAGGTGACGAGGTTGCGGAGGACGGCCCGGCGATGGCTCGTGTTACGTCCCAGTTTGTATCCTGCATTGCGGTGGCGCATAGTATTTTCTGGGCCGGAGCCCATCTCCTTGATTTGATCTCGTTGGCTAAGCTCTTGAGCTTCGCCCTACTACAGTTTGTGCGATGGCGACTCATTCAGAATCGCCATCGCTGTGTTGTTAGAAGTTCTCTTGCTCGTTCGGAAGCTCGAGGTCGTCGTCTTCGTCCTCGTCATCATCATCGTCAAAGTTACCGAAGCTAGCGGCGAGCGTTGCAGCCGGCAGCACGGACGTCGGCCCAGGCTGGGGGTTGCCATTCTCGTCGATCTTCATGCCGAGCGAAAGGCCCATCTGCGCAAGGATCTCCTTGATCTCATTCAACGACTTGCGGCCAAAGTTCTTGGTCTTCAGCATCTCAGCTTCAGTCTTCTGGATGAGTTCGCCGATGGTGGCGATGTTCGCATTCTTGAGGCAGTTGTAGCTGCGTACCGAGAGCTCAAGCTCCTCAACAGAGCGGTTGAGATTCTCGTTGCGCAGAGCCGGCCCGTCGTGCAGATCGTGACCGGTCTCCATCTCCTCCTCAAAGTTGATGAAGATGGTCATATGATCCTTCAGCAGCTTGGCAGAAAGACCAAGCGCATCTGCCGGCAGCACAGTGCCATTCGTCCAGATCTCGAGCGTCAACTTGTCATAGTCAGTGATCTGACCGAGACGAGCCGCCTCAACGAGATAATTGACCTTACGCACTGGAGAGTGAACGCTGTCGACCGGAATGAAGCCAAGGCCGAGATCCGCGTCGAAGTTTTTGTCAGCCGAGATGTACCCACGGCCGCGCTTCAAACGCATCTCCATGTCGATCTTGCCGCCCTCGGAGATGGTGCAGATATAAACGTCCTTATCGAGAATCTCAACATCGCCATCGGCCTCAATCGAGCCCGACGTAACAACGCCAGCCTGGTCGGCACGGAGATAAAGAGCCTTCGGACCATCGCCATTGAGCTTGAACGGAATCTGCTTCAGGTTCAGGATGATATCGGTCGCGTCTTCAACGATGCCGGTAATCGACTGGAACTCGTGCAGAACGCCCTCAATGCGGACGGCGGTTACAGCTGCGCCTTCAATCGAAGACAACAGGGTGCGGCGAAGAGCGTTGCCGATGGTCGTACCGAAGCCGCGCTCAAAAGGCTGCGCGGAAAACTTGCCGTACTTGTCGGTGAGTGTTTCGCTATCAACTGCGAGGCGCTTGGGCTTCTGAAAACCTCTCCAAAGCATGTGTTTCTCCTTTATCCGTCCTGGCCGCGAGGCATTCTGCGGTCGGCGGGTGGTTCTGTTGCGGGTTAGGTTGTGTATTGCTGATGGCCATCACGCCGCAGCGAGCAGGAAGCGCGATGCTTCGCGCCGCCACGGCATGACAACCAAAACTTGACTCTTACTTCGAGTAGAGTTCGACGATCAGCTGCTCGTTGACCGGCAGGTTGACGTCCTCACGCTTCGGCAGAGCAAGAACCTTGCCGGAGAGATTGTCGCGGTTGATGTCGAGCCACTGCACAGCGCGCTGTCCGCTGGCAAAGTTCTTCGACTCTTCCAGAATGACCAGAGCCTTCGAACCCTCGCGAATCGCGATCTCATCGCCAACCTTGCACTGGAACGACGGAATGTTGACCTTGCGGCCATTGACCTGAATGTGACCATGACGCACAAGCTGACGAGCCTGGCGGCGGCTCAGCGCAAAGCCAAGACGGTAGGCAACGTTGTCGAGACGAGTCTCGAGCTGCTGCAACAGCAGTTCGCCAGTAACGCCGGTCTTGTTCGAAGCCTTCTGGTAGTAGGCGCGGAACTGAGTCTCGAGCGTGAAGTAGATACGCTTGGCCTTCTGCTTCTCACGAAGCTGCAAGCCGTAGCCGACAACCTTCTTCTGCTTCTTGGACTGGCCGTGCTGGCCTGGGGGGAAGTTGCGCTTCTCGACGGGGCATTTTTCTGAGAAGCACTTGGCTCCCTTGAGGAAGAGCTTTGTTCCGTCGCGGCGGCAAAGGCGGCAGACGGGTCCGGTGTAACGTGCCATTTTTCTAATCTCCTGACTTCGGTTGTCGATCGCTTTACACGCTGGCAGCGCTTCAATCACGATCCATGTTGAAAATAACTAGCAGCCAGCCTTGAGCCATGGGCCAAAGACTGGCTGCCACAACTTATACGCGGCGGCGCTTCGGCGGACGGCAGCCGTTGTGCGGCATCGGCGTAACGTCGCGGATGCTGCGAACCTCGATGCCTGCCGTGGCGAGAGCGCGGATCGCCGACTCACGGCCGGAGCCGGGACCCGAGACGCGCACATCGACCGAGCGGAGACCGTGGTCGCGAGCCGCATTGGCCGCACCGACAGCAGCCTGCTGCGCCGCAAACGGGGTTCCCTTGCGGGATCCGCGGAAGCCGAGCGAGCCAGAGCTCTTCCAGCTGAGCGTGTTGCCCGTCTGGTCGGTGATGGTAACGATGGTGTTGTTGAAAGAAGCCTGGATGAAGACGAGACCGAATGGAACGTTCTTTCGCTCGCGCTTCTTGAACTTCTTGTTCTTGCCAGCCTTGCCGGCAGCTGCTTTGTTCTGAGTCTTCGCCATGGCTTATTTCGTCGCTTTCTTCTTACCGGCGACAGTGCCCTTGCGTGGGCCCTTGCGGGTACGAGCGTTGGTGTGGGTGCGCTGGCCGCGGACCGGAAGCGAACGGCGGTGGCGAAGACCACGGTAGGACTGGATTTCGATGAGGCGCTTGATGTTCAGCGAAACATCCTTGCGGAGGTCGCCTTCGATCTGGCCTTCCTGTTCGATGACGTGACGGATGCGGTTCAGCTGGTCCTCGTCAAGCGTTGCGATCTTCGCGAACGGATCAACCTCTGCCTTCGCGAGGATCTTCGCAGCGCGCGAGTTGCCGATGCCGAAGATATAAGTGAGTCCGATGCGCGCCTGTTTGTTGTTAGGGACATCGACTCCAGCAATACGTGCCATGGGGTTCCTTTTCGTTGGGCTCCGGAAGCTTCGCCACGGAGCGGGGTGATGGTTTGCGGCGGTGTCCGCAGGGTTCAACGCAAGCCTTGACTTCGGCTAACTAGCCCTGCGGGGCCGGGTGGGTTCTTAGCCCTGACGCTGCTTGTGCTTCGCGTTCTCGCAGATGACGCGAACGACGCCACGGCGGTGAATCACTTTGCACTTGTCGCAAATCTTCTTTACTGATGCACGGACCTTCATAAAACTCCTAAAACAGCCGTTGCTTTCGCCCCTGGTTTTTGACCCGAGGCGCGCCGACGTGGTCTTGTCTTGCTTTTGATTTCCAGCAGAAAGCGAAACGCTAAGAGCTGGAGGCTTGTTCGCGCTGCCTACTTGTAGCGGTAGACAATGCGGCCGCGGTTGAGATCGTACGGGCTGAGCTCAATCGCGACGCGGTCGCCGGGGAGGATACGAATGAAGTTTTTGCGCATACGCCCGGAGACGTGTGCAAGGGCCTGATGCTTGTTCTCAAGCTCAACCTTGAACATCGCGTTGGGCAGAGTCTCAACGACGACTGCCATCACTTCAATTGCATCTTCCTTCGACAAACGATCTCCTTTGGAAAGGCCGGAGCAAAGCTCCTTGTTTCCATAAACTTGTCATACTGATGATGGGTCCACACCTAGATCAATGCGGAACAGAATCATCTGTGCGCTGACGTGCTACACACAGCATCTCTTATAATACGCTAAAACCGGCGAATCTGACTGATCACTAGCGTAAAAAGACGGATTCAGTGCCGGCTTAACCTCTTCCTCGCACTTGGCTTGTCAAGCCAAGATTTTCGCATCTCATTTATCATCAGCAAGATAGGAGTGCCGAATAATTCCCTTCGGATTGCTAAACTAATAAGTAAGAACAATAGCAAAAGACCGCGGCCAAGACCGGAGCCTTTGTTCGGGAATTCCGGACTTATAGTGTTTAAAATCAATACTTTAGGACTTATTGCTGGGGTAGGGGAACCACTGTACCCCTTCTAAAGCGATCTGGAATACGCCGTCCTACCGGGTAAGTACTAAGGGACCATCGTTAGTGATGGCAACCGTGTGTTCAAAGTGGGCACTGTAGCTCCCGTCGACCGTGACCGCCGTCCAACCGTCCTTGAGAACCCGGACGTCGGGACCGCCAGCATTGATCATCGGTTCGATGGCGAGAACCATGCCAGCCTTCAGGCGAGGCCCCTTCCCTGCCGGCCCAAAATTCGGAACCTGCGGATCCTCATGCATGCTGCGCCCAATGCCGTGGCCTACAAAATCGCGGACAACGCCAAAGCCCTCAGCCTCGCACATCTCCTGAACGGCCGCGGAGATGTCGCCGAGACGCCCGCCAACCTGGCACTGCTCGATGGCCGCCTCAAGCGAGGCCTGGGTCACAACCAGAAGTTTGCGAGTCTTTTCGCTCGGCTTGCCAATGGCATACGTAACAGCAGCATCGGAGTAAAAGCCGTCGATGATGACGCCGCAGTCGATCGAAAGGATATCGCCTTCCTTGAGGATGCGCTTCTCATTCGGCATCCCATGGACGACCTCTTCATTGACCGAAGTGCAAAGCGCAGCAGGATAGCCATGGTAGCCCTTGAAAGCAGCCGTAGCGCCAAGTTCAGCAATTTTCGCCACGGCGATCCGCTCGAGATCCATGGTGGAAGCACCGGGAACAACGTGAGGCGCAATAGCGTTATGCACCTGACGAAGTGCCTTGCCAGAGATCCGCATCTTCTCGATCTCCTGCGCGGATTTGATCATGATAGCCATGGCTAGCTCTTAGGGCCCTTCTGACGAAGACGCTTGAGTGCAGCAGTTATCTCAACAGTAACTTGTTCGACAGCCTGATCGCCATTCACCTCTTCGAAGCGACCCTGCCTGCGGTAATGCTCAACCACCGGAGCTGTCTGTGCCTCGAACGTCTTCATACGTTCTGTGAACACAACCTCGGAGTCGTCAGAACGCTGGACAAGAACGGAGCCGTCTACATCGCAGATGCCGGAAACCACCGGAGGGTTCGAATAGACATTGTAGATCCGCCCAGCAGGTGAGATCCGGCGGCCAGTAATGCGATGAAGCAATTGGTCGTAGCTAACGACAATGCTAATAGCAACAATCGGCAAGGTCTGGGCTTTAGACGCAATCTCGCGATCAACCCACTCCGCCTGATTAATCGTGCGCGGAAAGCCGTCGAGGATATAGCCGCGAGCAACGTCAGGCTGCGCAAGCCGGTCAGCGACCATCTGGTTGACCAGATCGTCGGAGACGAGTTGGCCCTGATCCATCAACGAGCGAGCAGCCTTCCCCAACTCAGTCCCTTTAGCGATGTTCTCGCGAAGCAGGTCACCAGTAGAGATTTGCGGGATGCCAAATTCTGCCATAAGGCGCTTAGCCTGCGTACCTTTGCCGACACCAGGTGCACCCAGAAGAAGAACCGGCCCGGGCAGAAAATTGGTCTCTGCCGGGGCCGGTCTATGTGTTGCGGAATCGATGGTCAACGTGGACACTTCCTACCAGCTCTTACGTCCACGGATGCGGCCGCTCTTGGGAGAGAAGCCGTCGTAGTGACGCATGACGAGCTGAGATTCGATCTGCTGCACCGTATCCATCGCGACACCGACCACAATCAGCAATGACGTGCCGCCGAAGTAGAAGTTGACGCCGAGACCGTTGGTGACCCAACTCGGGAACCGGTCGAAGATGGGGCCGATGAGCGCAATGTGATTGAAGTGAATACCACTGATCAGCAACGTCGGAATGATCCAGATGATGATCAGGTACAGAGCGCCAACAAGCGTGATGCGGGTGAGCACATCGTTGATGAAGTTGGCAGTGCGTTTGCCCGGACGGATGCCAGGAATGAAGCCGCCATACTTACGCATGTTGTCAGCGATATCGTCAGGACGGAAGACGATGGAGATATAGAAGTAGGCGAAGAAGACAATCGCCACCATGGAGAGCAGCTCATACCAAGGCTCACCCGGAGCGAGGTTGCGCAGGATGGGGCCAAAGAAGGCCGAGTCACGCAGCGAGTAGCCAAAAATAGTAGCGTTGGCGAACAGCAGCGGAGCCGACAGAATAGAGCTTGCAAAGATGATCGGCATCACGCCGCCGGAGTTAACCTTGAGCGGCAGGTGAGTCGATTGCCCACCCATCATGCGGCGCCCAACAATACGCTTGGCGTACTGCACCGGGATGCGGCGCTCGGAACGCTCGACGTAGACGATGAAGGCCACGACGGCAATCATGCCTGCTATCAAGATCAGGATCGCGATCGGAGTAAAGGCTCCCCAGGCGCTATCGCGGGCCTTGATGTAAAGTTCCTGGATACCGCG
Organism: Edaphobacter aggregans; assembly: GCF_003945235.1. Taxonomy (NCBI): domain Bacteria; kingdom Pseudomonadati; phylum Acidobacteriota; class Terriglobia; order Terriglobales; family Acidobacteriaceae; genus Edaphobacter; species Edaphobacter aggregans. The sequence continues at coordinate 4,358,916 of NZ_RSDW01000001.1, read as the reverse complement.
GGGCAGGCCAACGACGATGCCGGTGAAGATAAGCAGCGACATACCATTGCCGATGCCGCGCTCGGTGATCTGCTCACCAAGCCACATAATGAAAGCAGTACCTGCAGTCAGCGTAAGTACGCATAGCGGAATGAAGGCTCCGCGTGAGATTGTGACCATCGGCGCACCGGTGGTGGTGCTGGTCAGCGTAAGCGCGATAGCAAACGACTGCACAATACCAAGTAGTACCGTGACGTAGCGGGTCCACTGAGTTATCTTGCGGCGGCCAAGTTCGCCTTCCTTCTGCAGCTTCGCAAGCGGCTCATAGATGACCGTGAGCAACTGAAAGATGATGGAGGCCGTGATGTACGGCATGATGCCGAGGGCAAAAACCGTGAGCTTGCGCAGGTTGCCACCGGAGAAGAGGTCAACCAGGCCGAGCGCCGAGCCGGAGTTCTGATTGAAGAACTGGGCCAGCAAGTCGGCGTTGATACCAGGGGTGGGGATGTGCGATCCGAGACGGTAGACGGCCAACATACCAAGCGTGAAGAGTACGCGCTTGCGGAGGTCGGGGATTTTGAAGATGTTTGCGATTTTCTCGAACATCGGGAGACTTGGACCTCAGAGGTGAAACGTGGTTCGGGTGAAACGGCAATGCGAGGGAGCGTATCCCTCGCCTGCTTGGATTCTACAACGACGCGCTACTTAGCCGATCAGGACGGCCTTGCCGCCGGCCTTCTCGATAGCTTCCTGCGCAGTCTTGGAAAACTTGTGCGCGTGAACCGTAACAGCGGCATTGATCTCGCCGTTGTTCAGGACCTTAATCAGCCCGTTCTTCTTGCGCAGCAGCCCAAGAGAGACGATCTTGTCGAGCGTAAACTCGGTCTCGCTGGAAGCAGCGTTGATCTCGGCGATACGGTCGAGGCCAAGTACGGTGTACTCAACGCGGAAGATATTGGTGAAGCCACGCTTCGGCAGACGACGGTGCAGCGGCATCTGGCCGCCTTCGAAGCCGCGCATCAGGCTCGATCCGGAACGCGAACCCTGGCCCTTGTGGCCACGGGTCGAGGTCTTACCCATGCCGGAACCCATACCACGGCCGACACGCTTTTTGTTTTCATTCGCCTTCTTGGGGGCGCGGAGATTAGAGAGATTACGGATTGCCATTTATTTCCTCGCTATAACGCCGGGGCTAGATGCCCCCGACTCGCTTTTAGTTAGGCCGACACTTCTGCTCGGCGGTGTGACTTGTCTAACTCCCAGCCTTATCAGTTGGGAGCTGGATCCTTACTCGACGATACGGACGAGGTGGGGAATCTTTGCGACCATGCCACGGATGGATGGTGTGTCTTCGCGCTCAACGATCTGGTTCAGGCGGGTGAAGCCCAAGCCCTTGACGACGAGCTTGTGCTTGACCGGCGTGGCAATCTTGGAGCGGAAGTACTGCAGCTTGATTTTGGCTTTGGTTTCGGCCATGACTAAGGGCTCCTCTTACAGTTCTTCTTCAGCTTTGCCACGCAGGGTGGCGACTTCGGCCTTATTGCGAAGCTGGATGAGAGCATCGAAGGTGGCCTTGATAACGTTGTGCGGGTTCTTGGTGCCGAGCGACTTGGTCAGCACGTTCTGCACGCCAGCCGAGGTCATAACCGCGCGGACAGTACCGCCAGCGATGACTCCGGTACCCTCAGGAGCCGGCTTCAGCATCACTTGACCTGCGCCGTAATGGCCGAGCACCTGGTGCGGAATGGTGGTCTGGGTGAGATTGATTTTGAAGAGGTTCTTCTTCGCGGCTTCGATGCCCTTGCGGATGGCCTGGGGAACTTCCTTAGCCTTGCCCGAACCGTAGCCAACGACGCCCTCGGCCGGATCACCGATAACGACCAGCGCGGCGAAGGACATATTCTTACCGCCCTTGACGACCTTTGTGACGCGGTTGATGGAGACAACCTGATCCTTCAGGTTGAGCCGGTTCGCGTCGATCTTTTTCTTCATTGCCATAATGTCTTATCCAGCTTTCTGGCTGCCACTCCGGGCGCCTCAAAGTTCTTCGAAAGTCCTTAGAAATCCAGTCCAGCTTCGCGGGCTGCGTCGGCGAGAGCCTTGATTCGGCCGTGATACAGGTAGCCGCCACGGTCGAACACGATCTTCTTGATGCCCTTCTCCTGTGCGCGCTGCGCAATGAGCTTGCCGACTTCGGCTGCAGCAGCAACGTTGCCGCCGTAGTTCTTGTCTTCACCCTTCTTACCCAGCGAGGACGCAGAGGCAATGGTGACTCCGTTGAGGTCGTCGATGAGCTGAGTGTAGATGTGGTTGAGCGAGCGGTAGACGTTGAGGCGTGGACGCTCGGCAGTACCGGACATCTTCTCGCGGATACGCGTGTGGACGCGCTTGCGGATAACGTTGCGTTGACGAGGACTGATCATAATTCGCTTTCCTTCCTAGTGGCGGCGCCAGAGTGCTGACGACGTTCGGTTGATACTGCAGGGAACAGGGACCAGAGGTGAGGTAACCAGACAACCTTCTTATTTTATCCGGTTTCCGGCGCCTAACCTCTGGTCACCAAACTTTACTTAGCTCCGGTCTTTCCGACCTTCTTCTTCAGCTTCTCGCCTGTGTAGCGGACGCCCTTGTTCTTGTAGGGATCCGGCTTGCGAAGCGAGCGCATATCGGCAGCAACCTGGCCCACCTTCTGCCGGTCAATACCGGAGATGGTAACGTGAGTCTGTTTCGGGTCAATGGCGACTTCGATGCCGGTAGGAAGCGGGAACTCAATCGGGTGCGAGTAGCCGAGCGTGAAGACGACAGTGTTCTTGCCCTTCATCTCAACGCGGTAACCGATACCGACAACATCCAGTTCCTTCGTCCAGCCGGTAGTAACGCCTTGAACAGCATTGAAAACCAATGCGCGGGCGAGACCATGAAATGCGGCCTGCTTGTCGTTCTCGCGCTCAGCGACGATGGCTCCGTCCTTCTGGACGAGCGTAATGCCACCCGGAAGAAGAGCGGTGACCTTGCCCTTGGGGCCTTCGACGAGCACGGTGTTGCCATTGACGGTGTACTTGACACCGGCGGGCACGGGGATTGGCTTCTTGCCGATACGTGACATAACTAATTCCTTAAGTGGCTTGCGAGTCCCGAAAGCAGAATGATCTTTGAGTCAGACTGATTCGTTCCACTGCAGCCCGCGGCGGTATCGCCGTTTGATGCTTGAATCGAGGCTGAGGGTCAGCGACAAACGCCGCCGACCTCAGTAGAGAGTTACCAGACTTCGCAGAGGATCTCGCCGCCGACACCTTCGCGACGAGCCTGACGACCGGTCATGACGCCCTTGGGGGTGGTCATGATCGAGATACCGAGACCACCCTGAACGCGACGAATCTCATCGCGGCCAAGGTATACACGGCAACCCGGACGCGATACGCGCTGCAGGTCACGAATGACAGCCTCGTTGTTCGGGCCGTACTTGAGATACACGCGGATGACCTTCTGGCCATTCTCCTCGGTTGGCTTGTAGTTGGCGATGTAGCCCTCTTCCTTGAGGATGCGGGCAATCTCGCTCTTGAGCTTCGAGGCAGGGACGTCGAGCTTCTGGTGACGCGCACGGATAGAGTTACGGATGCGGGTCAAAAAATCTGCTACTGGATCGGTGAGGTTCATTCGTTCTCCTTCATCCCCCGTTCGCTCACAAGCATCTCTCGCGAGAACCAGCAGGAATGTTTATTACGGTAAAGCTCCCAGACTTCAGCATCCTAAGCCTTGGCTTGAATGAGGTCTCTGGAAGGCACGTGCGGCCCAATGCCGTACGCAGGTAGTAGTTCTATTCTACCAGCTCGACTTCACAACACCCGGAATTTCTCCCTTGAGGGCGAGTGAGCGGAAGCAGAGACGGCAGACGCCGAACTTGCGCAGGAACGCGCGAGGACGACCGCAGAGCTGGCAGCGGTTGTGCTGGCGGGACTTGAACTTCGGCTTCTTTGCATCTTTAACGCGTTTTGCGGTCGTTGCCATATTTTGTGCTCTCTATCCTTACTGCAAACTTGGGTTCAGGGCCACCTTGGCCCGACTTGGTTAGGCTCCGACGCGGAAGGGCATTCCAAAGCTCTTCAGCAGAGCGCGCGCTCCATTGTCATCCTTCGCGGTCGTCACGATGGTGACGTTCATACCCTTGAGCTTGTCGACCTTCGCATAATCAATTTCGGCGAAGATAAGCTGGTCACGCAGACCCAGGGTGTAATTGCCGCGACCATCGAAGCTCTTCGAAGAAACGCCACGGAAGTCGCGTACGCGAGGCAGCGCGATCGAGATCAGGCGATCCAGGAACTCGTACATCGTGTCGCCACGCAGCGTAACCATCGCGCCGATGGGCATCCCCTCGCGCACCTTGAAGGCAGCGATGGACTTCTTGGCCTTGGTCGTCACAGGCTTCTGGCCGGTGATCGAAGCGAGATCAGCAACCAGAGGATCCATGATCTTAACGTTCTGGGTGGCTTCGCCAAGACCCATGTTCACCACGATCTTCTCGATCTTGGGAATCGCCATGGCGTTGGTGATGTTCAGTTCCTTACCCAGCGCCTGCTTGATCTCTTTTTCGTACTTCTCTTTCAAACGTGCTGCCATGATATTTCTTCTCTTTCTCCACGATTTCCGGATTGGGTTAATCCCGTGTACCGATACGTGGGGTGAACCGTTGTTACAAGGTTAGACTGCTTACTTCTTCTTCTCAGGAAGGGCGTTGCCGCTAGCCTTCGAGAAACGAACCTTCTTGTCACCTTCGAACCGAGCTCCGACGCGGGTCTTGTTGCCCTCAGCGTCGACTAGCATGACGTTCGAAATGTGAATCGGCGACTCCTGCTCAGCAATGCCGCCCTTGATATTGCGTTGCGGGTTGGGCTTCACGTGCTTCTTGATCATCATCACATGTTCAACCAGCACACGATCCTTCTCGGCAATAACGCGAAGAACGCGGCCGCGCTTGCCCTTGTCTTTACCTGCAATGACTTCGACCGTATCGTTACGCTTAATCTTGATGCCTGCCATAAATAACCTCTCCTGCCTCAGCAATCTGTCGGAGCCGGAATCCGCTTGAGTCCACCGCACCGAAGCGCGGCAGAGAAAACTAAATAACTTCGGGTGCGAGCGAGACGATCTTCAAAAACTTCTTCTCACGAAGCTCACGGGCAACCGGACCAAACACGCGGGTTCCGACCGGCTCCATCGCATCGTTGATCACGACAGCGGCGTTCTGGTCGAAGCGGATGTAGGTGCCATCCTTGCGGCGGCTCTCCTTGCGCGTGCGGACGATCACCGCCTTCACGACCTTACCCTTCTTCACGGTTCCATCGGGCGAGGCTTCTTTGACAGCAGCCGTAACCACGTCACCGAGGCTGGCCTTTTTGCCGAGACCGCCACCGAGGGGCAGGATCACCTGCAGCTTGCGCGCGCCGGAGTTATCGGCCACGTCAAGGATTGTTCTCATTTGTACTGACATCGTTCGTCTCCTGGGTGCAGCGGCAGGGCCAAAGCCCCGTTTCAAATCTCATTCGTCTCGCAAGGCCCAAGCCCTGCGACTCCACCTGGCTACTTGCCTTCGGTGGCCGACGTCTTCTCATCGGCAAGCTGCGCCAGCGAAGAACGACGGACGATCTCCTCAAGCGACCAGCGCTTCAATTTCGACAGAGGACGAGCCTCGCGGATGCGAACAACGTCGCCCACGCGGGCCGAGTTCTGCTCGTCGTGCGCGTAGAACTTCTTGTTCGACTTCATCACGCGCTTGTACTTGGGGTGAGCCTTGCGCATCTCAATCTCGACAACGATGGTCTTCTGCATCTTGGTCGAGACGACGAGGCCAACCTTCTCGTTGCGGCGTGAGGTGGTCTCGGCGGAGGTCGCGGCGGTGGTGTTCGTTGTATCTGCCATGATTAGTCCTTCTTCGCTTTCTTGCGGGCGGTGCGCGTGCTCTTGGCCGGTGCGGCGTTCGCTACCACCGGGTTTGCTGCCTTGTGGGCGTCGAGCTCGCGCTGGCGGGCCACGGTCTTGATGCGTGCGACGTCGAGCTTGAGCGTCCGCAGCTTCTTGATGCCCTCGTTGTTGCCGAGGCTCTTCTGGAAGCGGATGCGGAAGAGCTGCTCGGCAGCTTTTGTCTGCTCGCTCTTGAGCTCTTCGTCACTGAGGTTGCGAATCTTTTCGAATTCCATTGTCTTTTCCTTCAAACCTAAAGTTACTTGGCAGCGACGGTCGCTTTGACGTCGTGGCGCTGGACGAAGCTGGTCTTCAGCGGAAGCTTGTGAGCCGCCAAACGCATCGCCTCTTTGGCGATCTCCGGGTTGACGCCTTCCATCTCGAACAGAATCCTGCCCGGACGAACAACGCAGACCCAGTGATCCGGAGCGCCTTTACCCTTACCCATACGGGTTTCGGCCGGCTTCTTCGTGATCGGCTTGTCCGGGAACAAACGCAGCCATACCTTGCCGCCGCGCTTGATGAAACGCGTCATCGCGATACGGCTTGCCTCGATCTGGCGGTCAGTGATATACCCGCACTCCATGACCTTCAGCCCGTAGTCGCCGAACGAGAGATCGGAGCCGCGCCACGCCTTGCCGCACATGCGGCCGCGCTGCTGCTTGCGATACTTGACCTTCTTTGGCATCAACATAACGAAACCCCTAGCTATTAGCTGCTAGCTTCCAGCTCTTCGCCAGATCTAGCTGAATCAAATCTTTTCTGTCCCAACCATCCGACTAAAGCAAATAGTCAACGGCTGTAATTACGACGTGAACGCGCCCGCGGTGACGCCTTGATCGCGACGCTTCTTCTGCTCGTAGATGTCGCCACGATAGACCCAGGTCTTGACGCCGATGATGCCGTAGGTGGTGTGCGCCTCGGCGAAACCGTAGTCGATGTCAGCCCGCAGCGTGTGCAGCGGCAGACGGCCCTGGAGGTACCACTCCGAGCGCGCGATCTCATTGCCGTTCAAACGGCCGGAGACGCGAACTTTGATGCCCTTGCAGCCGAACCGGAGAGCCGAGTCAACCGACTTGCGCATGGCGCGGCGGAAGCTGACGCGCTTCTCGAGCTGCAGTGCGATGTTCTCGGCGACCAGCTGAGCATCAAGCTCGGGCTTGTTGACTTCGAGAATATCGATGAACACTTCGCGACTCGTGCGCTTCTGAATGTCGGCCTTGAGCTTGTCGATCTCGGCGCCCTTGCGGCCGATGATGATGCCCGGACGCGCAGTGCGGATGATCAGGCGCAGCTTGTTGCCAGGACGCTCGACTTCAACCGAGCTGACACCAGCAGCCTTCAGCTTCTCGCGCAGCTCAGCTTTCAGCTTGACGTCTTCGACCAGCAGCTTGTCATAGCCGCGCTCGACAAACCAACGCGACTTCCACGGCTTGTTGATGCCGAGGCGAAACCCATACGGATGGACTTTCTGTCCCATAGCTTCCCTTTACTCCGTGCCCTGTGCCGGTTGAGCCGGCGGGCGGTCATGCAAAACTTTTATTTTACTAAAAACAGACCCGTGAAAGTGCTTACTTCGCGGCTTTCTTAGTTGCTGTCTTCTTTGCGGCGGCCCTCTTGACTGCGGGCTTCTTAGCCGCGGTCTTGGTAGCTGCCTTCTTCGTGGTCTTCTTCGCTGCCGGTGCCGGCGTCTCTTCAACGACTGCCCTTGCCGACGTAGCCGGCTTCTTCTCGGCAACCGTAACGATGATGTGTGCGAGCCTGCGCTGGTAGCGGAAGGCGCGTCCCATCGGGGCAGGCCGGATCCGCTTCATGCGGGGGCCTTCGTTGGCAACCGCGGTCTTGACGTAGAGGTTATCGACGTCCACGTCCAAGCCCTGCTCCTGCGAGACGTAGTTGGCGTTCTGGATCGCCGAACGCAACACCTTCTCGACCACCGGCGCAATGCGCTTCGTGCTGAAGTGGACGGTATTGATCGCCTGCTCCACGCGGAGGCCCTTGATCAGGTCGAGGACGAGCTTCGCCTTCTGCGGGCTGGTGCGCTGGAACTTCGCCTCAGCGCGGAACTCTTTGATTTTTTCTGCTGCTACCTTAGCCATGACTTCTTCTTCCTTGAAGGGCAAAAAAACGAAAAATTAATCGAGCTTCCTCGTACTTGGCCTTATTTCGGCTTCGCGGAAGACTCAGCAGCCTTGGCGGAGTGGCCCTTGAAGGTCCGGGTTGCCGCGAACTCGCCGAGTTTGTGACCCACCATGTTCTCCGTCACGTAGACCGGGATGAACTTGCGGCCGTTGTGGACCGCAATGGTGTGGCCGACGAAGTCCGGGTGGATAGTCGAGCGGCGTGACCAGGTGCGAAGGACCTTCTTGTCGTTGGTCTGGTTCATCACGTTGATCTTGGTCATCAGGTGATCGTCGATGAAGGGACCTTTTTTAGTTGAACGTGCCATTTTGCTGAGCTCCGATTTCTTGTTGCGATGCTGTATACAACGAATCTCTTAGCTGCGAGACTTGGTGTTTCCAGAGAGAACCAAACTACTTGCTGCGGCGGTTGACGATGAACACATCGGTCCGCTTGTTGTTGCGGGTCTTGTATCCGCGAGTCGGCTGGCCCCAGGGTGTTACGGGGTGACGGCCGCCCGAGGTCTTACCTTCACCACCACCGTGCGGGTGGTCGACAGGGTTCATCGAGACACCACGGTTGGAGGGGCGAATACCCTTCCAGCGGTTGCGTCCTGCCTTACCGATCGTGACATTCTCGTGGTCCGTGTTACCGACCTGGCCGATGGTCGCCATGCACTCGATGAGAACCTTGCGGGTCTCACCGGAAGGCAGCTTCAGAAGAGCGTAATCGCCTTCCTTGGCAACTAGGTTGACCTGAGCTCCGGCCGAACGCGCCATCTGTGCACCCTTACCAGGACGCAACTCAATGTTGTGCACGATCGTACCTACCGGAATGTTCTTCAGCGGCAGAGCATTGCCAACCAGGATGTCGGCATCCGGGCCGCTCATGATCGACTGCCCTACCTTCAAGCCAATCGGCTGAATGATATAGCGCTTCTCGCCATCAGCGTAGCTGACCAGCGCGATCCGCGAGCTGCGGTTCGGATCATATTCGATGGTGGTTACCGTCGCCGGGATCCCGAACTTGTCGCGCTTGAAGTCTACGAGACGCAGCTTCTGCTTGTGTCCGCCACCATGGTGACGCATCGTCAGCGCACCCGTGCTGTTGCGGCCGCCGGTGCGCTGCTTGACGGTGAGAAGCGGCTTGTGCGGCTTATCCGTCGTCAGGTCGTCGTTGACCAGCTTCGTCGCGAAGCGGAGTGATGGGGTAATCGGTCGAAATGATTTGATCGGCATCGTCTTTATTCCCTTGCCTGCTGCGCGGCTGAATTCTCAGCGACGCTTCGGTTCCTGAAATCTGTTACTGCGGCTGTTCTCCGCATTTAGAGGCTGTTGAGATACTCCGGCATCTTTTCGCCTTCCTTCAGGCGAACATAAGCCTTCTTCCAGTCGGGGCGGTAGCCGGAGAACTTACCACGACGACGCTCCTTGCCTTCGACGGTCGCAGTGCGAACACCGGAGACCTTGACCTTGAAGAGAGTTTCGACAGCTTGCTTGACCTCGGTCTTGGTGGCCTTCACAGCAACCTCGAAGACCAGGGTGTTCTGTGTCTCTTTGACGCCCATACCCTTCTCAGTAATGAGGGGGCGGCGAATGACGGTATAGAGGGTTGGCATTACGCAACCTCCTTCTGAGCGGCTTTGCGCTTCGATACGAACTTCTTGAGCGTCTCCTGCAGCGCTTCGATCGCGTCCTTCGAGAAGACAGCGTGCTCGTAGCGGAGCAGGTCGTAGGGGTGAACCTCAGAGCTGAGCACGAGCTCAACACCCTCGAGATTGCGCGAGCCGAGATAAAGCTTCTCGTCCAGCTTGCGGCTGCTCTCGACCAACAGTGTGGTCTTGCCTGCTTCGAGCTTGTTCAGCGCGGTGCGGAAGAGCTTGGTCTTCGCCTCGGGAACCTCGAACGAGTCGACGACGGTGAACTTGCCGTCAGCAATCTTCGCAGCGATCGCCGAACGCAGCGCGCCCATGAGCTTCTTCTGCGGGAATGCGTACTCGTAGCTGCGGGGCTGAGGTCCGTGGACCGTACCGCCGCCACGCCAGAGAGGAGTGCGAATCGAACCAACACGAGCCCGACCAGTTCCCTTCTGCTTCCAAAGCTTCTTGCCGGCGCCTGAGACCAGCTTGCGGTTCTTGGTCGCAGCCGTTCCCTGCCGAAGTGCAGCCCGGTAGTGCTTCACCGACTCCCAAAGCAGCGCGTCATTGATCTCGCCGGAGAAGACTTCGTCAGCGAGTTCGAACTCACCGACCTTGGTCCCACCGAGATTGACTACATTGATGTTTGCCATCGTTCTTCTCTCTTCGCGCCTGTCATCGATGCGACAGGCCAAAACTTTGTTTGTCCAGGGGGCCTTGCTTCGACCCCGTGGAGGTTAGTTATTTCTTCTTCGGTGCTGCCTTCTTAGAAGCCTTCAACGCGTCCTTCGTGGCCGCACCAGCAAATCCGCGACGCTCTCTCGGTGGGGCCTTGGCCTTCGAGATCAACACATAGCCATCACGCGGGCCAGGGACCGCACCTTCAACAATGATCAGATTGTCGTCCACATCAATACCGCGAATGCGCAGGTTGCGAACCGTCACCTGCTCGTGTCCCATGTGGCCTGGCATACGCTGGCCGGGGAAAACGCGCGAGGGGAACGACGAAGCACCGATCGAGCCCTGCACCTGGAACATGTGACCGTGCGACTTGGGACCGCCGCCAAAACCATGGCGGCGAATAACACCCGCAAAGCCACGGCCTTTGGAGGTTCCAATCACATCAACAAACTTCTCATCGGAGAAGATGTCAACCAGAATGCGGTCGCCAGCCTTCACACCTGCTTGCTCGCCATCACCTGCAGCCGCGGGTGTCTCAACGGAAACTTCCTTGACCACGCGGACAGGCGGAACATTCGACTTTGCAAAGTGACCGGTCATGGCCTTGTTCACTTTGGAAGCCTTCACGAAATCGACATAGCCGATCTGCGCGGCATCATAGCCATCCTTCGCCAGCGTCTTGAGCTGTGTGATCACGCACGGACCAGCCTTCAATACGGTGACCGGGTGAACATCACCCTTCTCATCGAACACCTGGGTCATGCCAATCTTCTTGCCGAGAATTCCTGATACTGACATCTTCTTTTCCTTTCCTCATCATGCTGGCTTCACGCTCAGCACTGCCGGGTTGATAACTACTTCTGAACGGTCTTGATCTCTACGTCGACGCCAGCCGGCAGATCAAGCTTCATCAGCGCGTCTACGGTCTGCTGCGTCGGCTCAAGAATGTCGATCAGCCGCTTGTGGGTGCGAATCTCGAACGCCTCGCGCGACTTCTTGTCGACGTGGGGCGAGCGGAGAACGCAATACTTGTTCTTCATGGTTGGCAGGGGAATGGGGCCCGCGACCTGAGCGCCTGTACGCTTGGCCGTCTCGACGATCTCGCCCGTGGACGTGTCGAGCACGCGGTAGTCATAAGCCTTCAACCGAATTCTGATTCTCTGTCCAGCCATTGTTTATCTCTTTCCGTTACTCAAAGATCGTTTGGAGTGGCTGCCGGCCATGAACTTCTACACGTACCGGCAACCCTCGATTTTCGTTACTTGATGATCTCGCTGATGGTGCCAGCGCCGACGGTGCGTCCGCCTTCGCGGATAGCGAACCGGAGACCCTTCTCCATAGCCACCGGCGTGTGCAGCGTGATCTCCAGCGAAATATTGTCGCCAGGCATCACCATCTCCGTGCCTTCCGGCAGCTTCGCCGATCCCGTCACGTCCGTCGTGCGGAAGTAGAACTGGGGACGGTAGCCGTTGAAGAACGGTGTATGACGACCGCCCTCTTCCTTCGACAACACGTAGATCTCGCCCTTGAACACCGTGTGCGGCGTGATCGAACCCGGCTTGGCCAACACCATGCCGCGCTCCACATCTTCCTTCGCAATACCGCGCAGCAGAAGACCAGCGTTATCGCCCGCCAGACCCTCGTCCAGCTGCTTCTTGAACATCTCAACGCCGGTGCAGACCGTCTTGCGGGTCTCGCGGAAGCCTACGATCTCGCAGTCCTCGCCAACCTTCACCTTACCGCGCTCGATACGGCCCGTAACTACAGTTCCACGGCCAGAGATCGAGAAGATGTCTTCGATCGGCATCAGGAACGGCAGGTCGACCAACCGGTCAGGCTGCGGAACATTCTTGTCCACCGCATCCATCAGCTCGTCGATCTTCGCTTCCCACTGTGCTTCGCCGTTCAACGCGCCAAGCGCCGAACCACGGATCACAGGAACGTCGTCGCCAGGGAAGTCGTACTTCGACAGCAGCTCGCGCACTTCCATCTCGACCAGGTCGATCAGCTCCGCATCCTCAACCGCATCGCACTTGTTCAGGAACACAACGATGTACGGCACGCCAACCTGACGCGCAAGAAGCACGTGCTCCTTGGTCTGAGGCATCGGACCGTCGGTCGCCGCAACCACCAGGATCGCGCCGTCCATCTGCGCCGCACCCGTGATCATGTTCTTGATATAGTCGGCGTGGCCAGGGCAGTCGACGTGAGCATAGTGACGGTTCGCCGTCTCGTACTCCACGTGCGAGGTCGCAATCGTGATACCGCGCTCGCGCTCCTCAGGAGCGTTGTCGATCGTGTCGAACGAACGGAACGCATTCTTCGGGTTGTGCTTCGACAGCACCTTCGTAATCGCCGCCGTCAATGTCGTCTTGCCATGATCGATGTGCCCGATCGTCCCTACGTTTACGTGCGGCTTTGACCGGTCAAACTTTTCCTTGCCCATGACTCTCTCCGTATTTCGTTACTTCTAAAATTGCTGCTTCTAAATTTGTGCGCCTTGCGGCACGGCCTACTTAGCGTCCTTGCCCTGCACCTTGGCAATAATCTCTTCCGAGACCGACCGCGGCGCCTCTTCGTACTGCTTGAACTGCATCGAGTAATTCGCGCGACCCTGTGTCGACGAACGCATATGCGTCGCATATCCGAACATCGTGCTCAGCGGCACTGTAGCCTTGATGGCCTGCGTTCCGCCAACCATCTCCATGCCTTCGATACGGCCACGGCGGCTGTTCAAGTCGCCAATGATCGTACCCATGAACTCATCAGGAACCGTGACTTCAACATCCATCACAGGCTCGAGCAGAACCGGCTTGGCCTTGCGCGCAGCTTCCTTGAAAGCCATCGAACCGGCGATCTTGAACGCCATTTCGTTCGAGTCGACGTCGTGATAGCTGCCGTCGTACAAGGAGACCTTGATATCGACCATCTCGTAGCCAGCCAGAACGCCGCGCTGCATAGCGTCCTGAATGCCCTGGTCGATCGGCTTGATGTACTCCTTGGGAATCGCGCCGCCCTTGGTGTCGTTCGAAAACTCGTAACCCGCGCCCGGCTCATTGGGGCTGATGCGAATCTTGGCGTGGCCGTAGTTACCCGAACCACCGGTCTGACGGATGTACTTGCCCTCAGCCTCGGCGTTGGCGCGAATCGTCTCTCGGTAAGCAACTTGCGGCTTGCCAACGTTGGCCTCAACCTTGTACTCGCGCATCATGCGGTCGACGATGATCTCAAGATGCAACTCGCCCATTCCGGCGATGATGGTCTGGCCCGAGTCAGCGTCCGTGTGAACGTTGAACGTGGGATCTTCCTGCGCCAGCTTAGCCAGCGCCATACCCATCTTCTCCTGGTCGGCCTTCGTCTTCGGCTCAACCGCGACTTCAATAACAGTCTTCGGAAAGTCGATCGACTCGAGCACAACGGGATTCTTATCGCTGCAGATCGTGTCGCCCGTCACAAGGTTCTTCAGACCAACTGCCGCGCAAATATCGCCCGCAAGAATCTCGGTGATCTCTTCACGCTTGTTGGCATGCATCTTGAGCAGACGGCCGATACGCTCCGTCTTGCCCGTACGCGGATTCAAAACCGAGTCGCCGGTCTTCAGCTGGCCCGAGTAGACACGGATGAAAATCAACTGGCCGACGAACGGATCGGTCATAATCTTGAAGCCAAGCGCTGCAAAAGGCTCGCTGTCATCTGCCTTGCGAACGATCTTTTCTTCCATGTTGTCCGGATTGGAACCAATCACGGAAGGAATATCGAGCGGGCTGGGCAGATAATCCACCACAGCGTCAAGCAGCGTCTGCACGCCCTTATTCTTGAACGACGATCCACACAGAACCGGGAAGATGTTCATCGCGATGGTCGCCTTACGGATACCAGCCTTGAGCTGGGCCTCGGTAGGCTCCTGGCCTTCGAGGTACAGGTGCATAATCTCGTCATCGCTGTCGGCAACCGCTTCGATCAGGAAGTGACGCGCCTCTTTGGCCTTCTCGAGCAGTTCAGCCGGAATCTCTTCAACCGAGTACTCCGCGCCCATCGTCTCGTCATGCCAATAGATCGCCTTCATCGTGACCAGGTCGACAACACCGAGGAACTTCGCCTCCGCGCCAATCTGAATATTGATCGGCACAGCACGAGCTCCGAGACGGTCAACAATCGTCGAGGTCGCATACACAGCATCCGCACCAGCCTTGTCCATCTTATTGATGAAACAAATCCGGGGAACCTTGTACTTGTCAGCCTGACGCCACACCGTCTCCGACTGGGGCTGCACACCGGCAACCGCGTCAAAGCAGGCAACCGCGCCGTCGAGCACGCGCAGCGAGCGCTCTACCTCGGCCGTGAAGTCCACGTGGCCAGGTGTATCGATGATGTTGATCCGGATGTTCTTCCAGGTGCAGGTCGTAGCGGCCGACGTAATCGTAATGCCGCGCTCCTGCTCCTGCTCCATCCAGTCCATAGTCGCAGTGCCCTCGTGCACCTCGCCAATACGGTGCGTGATGCCCGTATAGAAGAGGATGCGCTCGGTCGTCGTCGTCTTGCCGGCGTCAATGTGCGCCATGATCCCGATATTTCGGCAACGATTTAGAGGTGTAGTGCGTGCCACGGTCAATCTCTCATCTGCGAGCATCCGCTCGCGGTAATAACTACGTTGAACCTAAAATCCCAGAAAGAAGGTCTCTCCGAACAGCCGCCAACTACCAGCGGTAGTGAGCAAAGGCCTTGTTCGCCTCAGCCATACGGTGAACGTCTTCCTTCTTCTTCATCGCTGCGCCACGGCCATTGGCGGCATCGAGCAACTCAGCGGTCAGCTTCTCAACCATGCCCTTCTCGCCACGCGCGCGTCCGTACGTTACGAGCCAGCGAATCGCCAGCGAAGTGCGACGCTCAGGATTCACTTCGATCGGCACCTGATAGTTCGCTCCGCCAACGCGGCGGCTCTTCACTTCGAGAAGAGGCTTGCAGTTTTCAACAGCCTTCTTGAAAAGCTTCAGGGCTTCGTCGCCACCCTTCTGCTCGAGGTTCGTCATCGCCGTGTAGAAGATACCCTGCGCGGTCGACTTCTTGCCGCCCCACATCATCGAGTTGACGAACTTCGTTACCAGGGTCGAGTTGTAGACCGGATCGGCTGCAACCTCACGCTTCGCTATGTAACCTTTTCTAGGCATTCTTTCTCTTCTCTCTTCTTCCCCCAGCGCGGTGACTTCTCACGAGCTGGGCCTAATCAAACCAATCACTCACTCCCCGCCGCCATTACTGAGAACCGACGACGGAGAAACGGGAAACTTACTTGGCTGCAGCCTTCGGACGCTTCGCTCCATACTTCGAGCGGCTCTGCTTCCGGTTGGCGACGCCGACCGAGTCCAGCGTTCCACGCACAACGTGGTAGCGAACACCCGGCAGGTCCTTCACACGGCCGCCGCGAATCAGCACAATCGAGTGCTCCTGCAAGTTGTGGCCGATGCCGGGAATGTAGGTCGTAACCTCGATCCCGTTGGTGAGGCGAACACGGGCAACCTTACGGAGAGCTGAGTTCGGCTTCTTCGGGGTCTGCGTGTATACGCGGGTGCAAACGCCACGGCGTTGGGGCGAACCCTGGAGCGCGGGGCTGGCGGTCTTATAACGTGTGGGCGTGCGGCCCTGCTTGACGAGCTGATGGAACGTAGGCACTCGAACTCCTTGGTGTTGCAAACCTAAACTTTTGTCAGGCGTGCAGAAGGGTTGGTGTCTTCGTATCTGCATGCAAACATGCAGATAACTGAGAACGCTGAAGCGTCTCACGCGAAGATCTTCCCTGCTTCACGTCTGTAGAACCTGAACAACCAGACGAAAACAGTCGACGGTGGCCGAGCGTCCTCAATCTTTCCAGAAGAGCCGACTCCGTTTCGCTGTCCCGGCCCGCATAGCCCATCCAAGGTGGAGGGTGTCGCAGGCACGTTTTCGATGGGCCGCAGATTTCGGCTTCCCCAATTCCAGAAGCCCTGCGGTTATCTTTCCCTGTATCCAGTGTAGCGCAATTCTGCTTTTTCTGCTTGCGCAGAACCTTCATGAATCGCTGGGCTTTTCTCCACCCTCCACATGATGAGTTTCCCCACAACGTGGCCCGGATACTTGCGGAACCCTCTAACAATAGCAATTTACCCGCTCTGCGTCAACTTTTCGCGAGGATTTCCGGCGTCTTCACACGCAATCCAGCATATCCAGCCACAAAAATCAGCCGAATTTACTGCTAGGCTGTGGAAATGACGTTCGTACGGATTCGCCCGCTCTTCTTCGCCGCTTTCTTGACTTTTCTTCCAGCAGTTTTTGCCGTTGCTCCTGCCGCCGCACAAACTCAGCCTTCACCCGCCACCAACCCCGCTCCAAAAGACCCCCGCATCGGCGCCTTGATCGACATGCTCGGCAAGACCCGCACCCCATCTCAGGCCGCCATCTCCCCCGATGGCGCCACCGTCGCCTGGTCCCTGCGAACACATAGCGGATATCAGATCCATCTCACCGACGTAGCAAATCCCGGTCCCGCGAAAGAAAAAAACATCACCACTGCAACCATGTCCCCCGGCTGTGGAAGCTCAGGTCCAGTGTGGTCGCCAAACGGCGAGTGGCTGGCGTTCCAGTCAACCTGCACAGCAGGCGAGCAAGACTCCGAACAGGATCAAGTCTTCATCTGGTCCAAGAAAACCGGCCAGTCGAAGCAGCTAACGCACCTCACCGGCGCCATCGAGTCCCTCGCCTGGTCACCCGACGGCAAAACCATAGCCTTCCTCTTCGTCGAGAACGCCACCCGCAGCGCCGGAGCCCTCGCCGCCATGAAACCTTGGGCCGGAGTCATCGGCGAAGACGGCGTAGAGATACAGCGTGTAGCCGTCGTCGATATAGCAAGCGGATCATTCACACAAACCACTCCGGCCAACCTGCACGTCTACGAGTTCGACTGGTCCCCCAATTCCAAACAGCTTGCCTACGTCGCAGCGCCACCGCCCGGAGAAAATAATTGGTGGGTCGCGAAACTCTATACTCAGACAATTTTCAGCCCAGGCTGGCGGGGCGGATTCTCCGCTCTACCGGGCACCTACGACCCCAAACCCCTACTCAACACGCAAAAAATCTCCGGCCCACTCCACGGCCTGCAAATCGCCGTCCCCCGCTGGTCCCCTGACGGCTCACAAATCGCCTTCATCGGCGGCCTCATGAGCGACCAGGGCTCCACCGGCGGCGACATCTACCTCATCCCCTCCACCGGTGGCGAGCCCAAAAATCTCACGCCAGACCGAGCCTCTTCCGTAGCCTTCATCCAGTGGGTCCGTCCTGACATCATCGGCCTCACCGAGCACGTCGGCGGCAACAGCCACATCACCGCCATCGACATGAACACCGGCAGCGACGTCGCTGAAGCCAACGCCACCTTCCCCGAATCCATCGGCTCCGGCACCGCAGTCATGAGCCTCTCGATCTCGCAAAAGGACACTATCGCCCTCATCCGTAGCTCCTTCGAGCGCGCGCCTGAAGTCTGGGCCGGTCCCGTCGACAACCTGAAGCAACTCACCCACCTCAACGAAGGCCTCAAGCCCGCATGGGGCAAGACCGAAAACGTCGAGTGGACCAACGACGGCTTCAAAGTCCAGGGCTGGCTCCTTTATCCCGCCAACTACGACCCCACAAAAAAATATCCAATGATTGTCAGCGTCCACGGCGGCCCCTCTAGCGCAGTCACCCCGCGCTGGCCCGGCGTGGGCTACGGCGGAGTTCCCTTCTCCGCACTCGGCTACTTCGTCTTCATGCCCAACCCACGCGGTAGCTACGGTCAGGGCGAGAAGTTCACCCAGGCCAACATGAAGGACTTCGGCTATGGCGACATGCGCGACATCCTCGCCGGCATGGACACCATCGAGAAGCGCCTCCCTATCGACAAAAATCGCGAAGGCCTCACCGGCTGGAGCTACGGTGGCTTTATGACCATGTTCGGCGTCACCCAGACACCGCGCTTCAAAGCCGCGGTCGCTGGCGCTGGCATCAGTGATTGGAAGAGCTACTACGGCGAGAACTCCATCGATCAGTGGATGGTTCCCTTCTTCGGCGCAACTGTCTACGACGACCCCACCATCTACTCCAAGAGCTCCGCCATCGAGTACATCAAAAACGTAAAGACTCCCACCCTCGTAGTAGTAGGTGACCGCGACGGCGAATGCCCCGCGCCACAGAGCTTCGAGTTCTGGCACGCCCTCCGAGCCGAGGGAGTCAAGACCCAACTCGTCATCTACCCCAACGAAGGCCACGGCTTCCGCGACCCAGAACACCGCCGCGACGTCCTCGAGCGCGCCCTCAACTGGTTCGAGACCGAGATGCCAAAAAACGGAGAGAAGAGCGGAGAGTAGTGAAACAGCACGTAGGGAGTATCAGGAGAATCTGAAAAATTCCGCAAAGTGTGTATACTTCACAGCGGTCTGGATTCTACCGGCTGCTCCCTACACCCTCTTCCCTACTCCCTGATTTGCTTACTCTGCTCACAGCCTTTTACACTGGAGCCTCGGGAATTCAGCGTTTGCGGTAAAACCGTTCAACTCAGATTCCGGTTGGACGGGGAGGTTCAATGCGTCGGTTTGTCACTCTAGCGGTACTGCTTCTTTTTTCGATTCCTTTCGGTATCTCGGTCTCAGGTTGTTCGAAGGGCACTCCGGTGGTGTATTGCAATGGCGGCTCCTCCGGCCCGATCGTCGGCCAGCCGTTTGCCATTACGCTGCAGCCCCGGATCTTCGGCATCTCGCTGAACTTCTCGCAGATTGGTCAGGTCAGCGCTCCGTCCGCAACCGACTGCAAAGGCACGGCGGCGACCATTAGCGCCTACACCTACGGCATCTTCGACGCCAACGGCAGGGCCGATATGACCATCGCTGACGTCGCGCCGACCACCGGCAAGCTCTGCGCCGGCACTTGGAACCGCAACTCCGGCGCCGGTATCGCCGATTTCACCACCTGCAACCCGACCAACAAAACTGGAGAGGTCTTCGTCGTAGCGACTGGAGGCGGCGTCAGCAGTAACCCGCTGCCCATCTTCGTCCATCCCGTCGTAACTGGTGTCGTGCTGGGGAATCCAACCCCCACAGAGAACTGTTCGACCGACCCCGATCCATCTTCGAACTGCTGCCCACTGGCCGCTCAGGCCACCGTCACTGCGCCGCCCTACCTCGCAGGCTCCTGCCTGTCACAGGGAACTACGGGCCAGCTTGTAGCAAGGGTCTACCAGAACGCCACCACCAACCCTGCAGACAACATCACCTGCCAGGTCGGTCACCTCTCCTACACCGCTCAGACAACGGGCGTCGTATCGATCGACGAGAACGGTGTAGCAACGGCGCAGGCTCCAGGCTCCACCATTGTCAACGCGAGTCTCGCGAACGCGGCCAGCTCGGCTGGGTTCTTTTCGACATGCCCCCCCGCCTCCATTCGGTTGACTATCCCCAATTCAACAGGCACCGGAGGCCAGACCAGTGTCGTCGTGAACCAGAACAACACGCAGCCCATCACCACAGTGGTGACAGACACAAATGGAACGATTCTCACTGGGCTGAGTCTTGAGTTCGTCTCCACGGCACCGACTACCATTCCGGCAGCCTCGGGCGGCACAGTAACGCCGCTTTTCCCCGGTGCAGCCTCGATCACGGCAATCTGCCAGCCACCGAGCTGCAATTCATCCTCCTTCAACCAGATTGGCCTCTTCGGCAACGGCAAACCCATCACCTCGAATCCAATCTCGGTGACGACGCCGGGCACCAACAGCACCCTGCTTTACATCGCGAGCACCAAGTCGCGCTACATGGTTCCAGTCGACTTCACGACGAACGTGATCGGCCAACCGCTCAAACTTCCCTTCGTACCAAACTCCATGGTCATCAGCAACGACGGCTCGTCGATCTACATGGGCAGCGGAAACGAGATCATGGTCTTGAACGCGCTCACCAACTCGGTCTCGCGCGAGGACGCAACCGTCAAGGGACTGGTCCTGGCCGTTTCACCGGATGGGACCACGCTGGTAGTGACCGATCCTACGCTGGGTCAGACCTACCTCTACGCCTCCAGCGGCGGCGTAACGTCGACCTACGGAGGAGTGGCAACGCACGCCTCGTTCTCGCCTGACAGCCAGACTGTCTACATCACCACCGGCACAGTCACCACTCCAGCCAACCCTCTCACCTTGACGCCTGCGGTCATCACGCCGAGTAACCAGCTCCTGGTACACGCCGCATTCACCGGATGGACGCTCGTATCCGCCACCACCCCGGCCTCTGATGTATCGGTAACCGTGCCAAGCGTGGGTGCCTACTTTGCCGGAGCGACGACAACCGCGCGCAGCTACTGCACCAGCACCACAATCTCCGCTGACAACCTGTCGGTGCTCAACAACGAGTTCTACCCTCTTGCCGACTCGGCCGTTGTGCAGACCGACCGGGTCGCCGCAACAGCCGATGGAAAACACATCCTCGGTGCAACGGTCGCCGGCGGCGCAACACTTGCGGACTTCGGCGTAACACTGCCCGTCCAGTCCTGCCCCACTACCGTACCGCCGAACTTCTTTACGAGAACATCGACAACGACCGTTCCGCTCGGCGTCTCGGCCACCGCAATCACAAACATCGTGCCCACCCCCGACTCCTCCGTGGCGATCATCACCTACACAGGCTCGGGTGTTCTTCCGGCGTACAAACCGGCAACTGGAGTCCTAACGCCGGTCACGCTTACTGGCTCGGCAACGGCTCCGGTTTCGGGAGTAGCAAGCGCCGACGACACGACGTTCTTCGTCGGGACCTCCGGCGACAATGCTGTGCATCTGATCGACACCGGCACCCTAACCGACAACGCCAAGCAGACGATCCTGCCGAACCTGCCCTCGTTTATTCCTGCCCCGAACGGCCCAACCGGTTCAGGCACCGACAATCCGGCAACCAACGTCACGCCAGACATGCTAGTCCAGCGTCCACGGAGGCCAACCGCCTAACCTGTCAAGCCCCGCGCCCTGTTATCTTGCTTGAATTCATTGAGATGACAGGGCGCAATCATTTCCCCGATTTGCTAAATAGAATAGATAAGAGCAAGAAAAGCCCCGGCCATCCGGGGTTTTCTTTTTTGGGAAAGCACATTACCGTACCATTGTTGCCGCTGCAGTTGCAGTTGTTGTTGCCGTTTTGGTTGTCGTCCCGCAGGGATCCGCTTTTGTCTTTGCTCTTGCCGTGCTGATGCTCAAAAGGCACTGCATGATGAACCTGTGCGCTACCATCGTTTATGCGCCTTCTTTCTGCACTGCTCCTACTTGCAATGACTCCGTGCGCCTTTGCGCAGACTAAGCCCATTGAGGTCAAAGTTGTTGTCGTCAATATGTTTGAGGTGGGTGCGGATACGGGCGATGTTCCCGGTGAGTATCAGTATTGGGTTGAGCGGGAGCATCTGGATACAGTGCTGCCGTTTCCGCAGGGCTATCACGATCTTCGTATGAACAAGGACGGCGTGCTGGGTGTCTTGACCGGGGTGGGTACGGCCCGGGCGACGGCTACGATCATGGCTTTGGGGAACGATCCGCAGTTCGATCTGACTCATGCTTACTTTTTGGTTGCCGGGATTGCGGGGATCGATCCGCAGATGGGTTCGCTGGGGTCGGCGGTATGGTCGGATTACATTGTCGATGGCGATCTGGCGCATGAGCTGGATGCTCGAGAGATTCCGAAGGACTGGTCGACTGGTTTTGTGCCGCTGGGGAAGTCAACTCCGTTTGAGCAGCCTCGCACGGAGCGGTTTGGGGACGACGGGAATGTCTATCATCTCAATTCGGCGTTGGTGAATTGGGCTTTCGATCTGACGAAGGATACGGAGCTGCCGGATACGCCAGCGATCAAGGAACGGCGGATGCAGTTTGAGGGGGAGGCTGCGCATCGTCCGCCGTTTGTGTTGCGCGGGGACAATCTTTCGGCGAGCACGTTCTGGCATGGCAAGTTGATGAATCAGTGGGCGCGCGATTGGGTGAAATACATGACCGATGGCAAGGGCACGTATACCGTATGCGGGATGGAGGACACGGGGACGATGCAGTCGCTGACGTGGCTGGCGCGGGCGCATAAGGTCGATATCAACCGTGTGCTGGTGCTGCGCACGGCCAGCAACTTCGACCAACAGCGCATCGGCATTAACGCTGCGGAGAGCCTTGCTGAGACCAAGGTAACCAAGTACAGCGCGTATATGCCTTCGCTTGAGGCTGCTTATCGCGTGGGCCACGTTGTGGTGGACTCACTGGTTGCGAACTGGGCGCAGACTCGCGACCATATCCCGGTAAAATGAGCGCTGAGGATGACGGCATGAAGATTCTTGTTCTCTCCCCGCATCGCGGCGATGCGGCTTTTTCGGTTGCTGTCTCGATGGGTAACTGGCTGGCTGTAGAGCATGAGGTGACGATTCTAAACGTCTTCAGCCGAAGCCTGTACGCGCCGTTTTCCGATGCGGAGTTTGTACATGAGAATGATCGGCTCTCCTATGTGTCGGCGATGCGGCGGCGGGAGGATGAGCGATTTGTGCAGCAGATGATTGACGAGTTGCCTAGGGCTGCGAAGGCCAATTTGCAGATGGTTGATCTCAATCTGAAGGATGCTCCGCTGCGGTTGCGTTGTGCGCCGGAAGACGTTTCCGATCTGGCGGTTAATCCTGAGGATCCGGCAATTGGGAAGCTGCGCAAGACACTCGATCAGCGGGTTGCCGCGGGAGATGTGGATGCGCTGGTGCTTCCGCTGGCGCTGGGCGAGCATGTCGATCATCTGACGGTGAGGGAGGCTGCTCTGCCGCTGACTACGGAGTTGCCCAGCGCGTTTTATGAGGATTTACCCTACGCCGCGACGCATCCGAGCGCGGCTACCAATCTGCAGGCGCTTCGTGAAGAGACGGGGACGAAGTGGCATGAGGAGTTGCGGCCTGTTCTGAATCAGCGGGCAGATTTGGGAGAGGCGTGGAAGCGGCGGCTTATTTTGGGGTACGCCTCGCAGATTGATGATGATGAGGCCGCTCGCGTTGGCGAGTTTGCGGCACGTTATGCGGGGGGCGAACGGCTGTGGACGAATCAGCGGTGGATCGAGATGGCGGAGGGTTGCCGCCTCAGTTTTCGGTTTAATTAACGCAGGACTCGACGAACGACCCGGCGTACGGTTTCGGTGACGACGCCGAAGATTACGTGCGAGGTCATTTCGCTGGTGCGCTCGCGAATGGTTTGCTTGGCGGGGCGGTGTACCAAGCCGAGCGCTGGGAGAGCCCCTTCGTGCGTGAGCGTCATGAGGGCCATGCCGAAGTTTGCGCCGTCTTTGCCTGCTGCGGCGGGGAAGTACTCGACGGCTGCGCCGTAGGCTGCTCCGGTTGCTGCGCCGAAGCCCCAGTGGGCGGCTTCTTTGGCAATTGCTTTTTGCCTCGGGGACAGTCCGCGGCCAGCTTTTTCAGCCAGTAGGGTAGAGGGGTCGGGGTCGCCGTGTGGCCGTGGCGGGTAGACCCGCTCGACCGTTTTCTTGGCCGCTGTGGCTATCAGACCGCCGATCAGACCAGCCACTAGACCTTTTGCCAGCGATTTTGTCCGCACCTTCTTGGTTTTGTTCACAGGTACCTCGTCTCAAGCTTAGGATGCGCGTAAGTACGGTGGGGCTGTGTCACATGATTGAAGCTTATCCGATGTAGGCGGAAGCATCTGTGACGTCCGTGCCGGGGTCGATCTTTGTCAGACGGAAGATCAGTGTCAGCACGACCGAGACCAGCAGGTTCAGCAATAGAGCAGGAACTGCTGCGTACATTGCGTAGGTGCCGCCGAGAGCGAGGGGAAGGTGCAGGGAATAGACGGAGCTCTTGAGGCCCAGGGAGAATGCCATTGCTGTTCCGCTTGCCAAGCCTGCAGCCCAGCCGGCGACGAGCGCCCACGGGTGGAACCAGCGCGTGAAGACGCCGATCACGACCGAGGGGAACATCTGGCCGATCCAAATGCCGCCTAGGAGTTGCATTTCGATGGCGTAGGGGGTGGGTAGCCACAGGACGAAGACGAGGGCTCCGAACTTCACTACGAGCGAGACTACCTTCGCCATGCTGGATTCCTGCTGCGGGGTCATCTTCTTGCGGACGAATGCGCCGTAGAGGTTTCGGGTGAAGAGATTGGAGGCTGCGATGGACATGATCGCCGCAGGGACGAGGGCTCCGATGGCTATGGCTGCGAGGCAGAATCCGGCGAACCACTCGGGGAACATCTTGAGGAAGAGGAGGGGGACGGCGGCGCTGGTGTCCTTGGTGGCGACTCCGGCGGCAAGAGCGAGGTAGCCGAGCAGGGCGATCAGGCCGAGGAGAAAGCTGTAGGCGGGTAACATTGCGGCGTTGCGCCGGACGACGTTGGCGTTCTTTGCGCTGAGAACTGCCGTGGCCGTGTGGGGGTAGAGCATCAAGGCGATTGCCGAGCCGATTGCCAGTGTGGAGTAGCCGAGGAATTGTCCTCTGCGGAGAAAGATCGTCGCCGGTGGAGTGTGGGCGGCGAGGGATTGGTTGGCTAGTTCGAAGATGCGAGCGTAGCCACCGAGCTTGATGGGAATGATGATGAGCGCGGCGAGGACCATGATGTAGAGCATCACGTCCTTGACGATGGCGATGACTGCGGGGGCGCGCAGGCCGCTCGAGTAGGTGTAGGCGGCGAGGATGATGAAGGCTGTGGCGAGGGGCCACTCGCCCTGGATGCCGATGGAGCTGATAACGACGCGAATGCCGACTAGTTGCAGGGCGATGTAGGGCATCAGCGCGAGGACGCCGGTGAGGGCGATTGCTACCGTGAGCCAGCGGTTGCCGTAACGGCCGGAGATGAAGTCTGCAAAGGTGACGTAGCCGTGGCGGTGACAGACCGTCCAGAGGCGGGGCAGCACGAGCATCATGTAGGGATAGGCGATGATTGCGTACGGTACGGCGAAGAAGCCTATGGCTCCGGCTCCATAGAGCGCTGCGGGGACGGCGATGACGGTGTAGGCAGTGTAGAGATCGCCGCCGATCAGGAACCAGGTGATCCAGGTGCCGAAGCTGCGGCCAGCCAGGCCCCACTCTTCAAGTGATCCCATGCCTGAGGCTGGTCTGCGCCATCGGGCCGCCCAGAATCCGGCGAACGTTACCAGGAGAAAGAAGAAGCAGAAGATCAGCAGCGCCGTTGTATGCAATCGCTCACCTGGATCAGAGATTTGCTGGTTAGGATTTCATCGTACCGCAGATGGGCAGGAGCGATCCGTTAGCTGCGGCCGGTCTCGTTCCACTCGTAGACGACGATACCGAGGTCGTTGAGGGTCTTGATGACCGTCTCCATGTTGCGGCGAACCTCGGGGCGTGCGCTTACGGGGACTTCGTGGGCCTCTTCGATCGCTACGACGCGGCCGTAGGGCCATGAGCTCTCGGGCACGGCGTTCAGGGCGGTGGTCAATTCGCTTAGTCTCACGTTCAGATCGTGTCGGCGTGCGCCTAGCGGCCGCAGCATGGTTCCCACTCCTAAAGTGGTGGTGTTTGTGTCTGCGGTGACGACATGCAGCGTGACCATGCCGCCCTGGACGGTCAGGTAGGGATTCTCCCAGGTGGAGAGGCTCTTCACGGCCATGTAGCGGGTCTTCGAGGGCGGCGGGATGAGTTCAAGCTGCTGACGGGCGGCCTCGATCTCCTGCTGTTGTGCCGCCTGTGTCGATGCGGTGCTTGGCGATGCGGTGCGGGCACAGCCGCCGGCGAGCAGAGGCAGAAGAAGGGCAGGGACGGTAAAGACGGCAGTTCGCTGGAGGATGAATCGGGGGCTACGCACGAATATCAGCATACCAAGCCGGATGGTGCTCAGAAAGGCCCGATCGCAGCAAAATTGCCTGAAAGATTGTCTTGGTGCTGTGTTTTTAGATTCCGTCTTCATCTGCCGGTCCAGGTGGGGGGACGCTTTTCTAGAAAGGCTCGTGTGCCTTCTGCTTTGTCCTCTGTGCCGCAAAGGCGTCCAAAGATGTGAGCCTCAACATTCAGTGCCGCTTCGAGGTCCAGATCGCTGCCTCGGTCGACGGCCTCCAGGCATCCGGCCACGGCCAGGGGGGCCATGGTGGCGATGCTGCGGGCCAGTTCATGGCCACGTCCCAGCAGCCTTGCGGCGGGAACGACTTCGTCGACGAGGCCGATGCGGAGGGCTTCGGCTGCTCCGATCATCTCTCCAGTTAGTAGGAGTTTTAGGGCTGCTGGCTGTCCTACGAGGCGAGGGAGACGTTGGGTGCCACCGTAGCCTGGGATCAGGCCAAGCTTGACCTCGGGTTGGCCTAGACGCGCAGTCTCGCTGGCTATGCGGAGGGTGCAGGCCATGGCTAGCTCGCAACCGCCGCCGAGTGCGAAGCCGTTGATGAGTGCGATGACTGGTTTGCCGCATGTCTCGATGAGCCGCAAGACGGCTTGGCCGCGGCGGGCTTTGGCTGCTCCGGTCGCGGTGTCGGTTGCGGCGATCTCGTTGATGTCGGCGCCCGCTGCGAAGGCCTTTTCCCCGGAGCCGGTCAGCAGGACTACACGGACGCCTGCGTCTTCAGAGAGCGCGCGGAAGACAGTTTCCAGCTCGTCGAAGACCTCGGAGTTGAGGGCGTGCAGGACCTTGGGGCGGTTCAGTGTTACCAGCGCTATATGATCCTGCACCCCGTATAGCAGCGTCTCGTAGCTCATTGCTTTCTCCCAGGTCTTGATTGCAACTCCAGACGATACAATCGAATACATGATTAAGGGAATTACGGTGGTCAGCGCTGTCGCTTCGTCTGACACTTTTGACAAGCTGAACAGCCTGTTTCTGGCGCTTGGCTTTGAGCAGGGCAAGGGCTGGCAGGACAATAAGGGTCGTGGCGTTGCGCTGGTCGCTCGGCTTGGCACCCTCGAGTTTGTTACGGGACGTCCGCCGGCTGTGCCGCCTCTTCTGGTTGAGGTTACGAGTCTCGATGCCGTCCACGCGGCGGTCCAGCAGTGGATGCTTGGGAGCTACCGGAGCGAGGAGGTTGCGGCGCTGCTGTCTTCGCCGGAGCTTACCCACTGGAACTCGCGGTTGTTTACGGTGAAGCTTGCTGAGGGTCTGACGCTTGGGTTCTGGCAGTCGGAGAATCCGCTACATAACAAGCCGGTTGCGATCGAAGGGGACTTGAGCGCTGTGGGAATGCGCTTTGCGATTGTTACGGCTCGCTGGAACGCTGTGATTACGGACCGTTTGTTGCAGGGTTCGCTGGATGGACTTTATCGCAGCGGTGCGGTGAAGGGGGATGTTGAAATTGTTCGGGTGCCGGGGGCCTGGGAGATTCCGTCGGCGGCGCGTACGCTGGCTGAGTCGAAGCGGTTCGATGCCATCATCACGCTTGGGTGTCTGCTGCGCGGTGAGACGGCTCACTATGAGGCGATCTATACAGAGGTTGCGCGGGGAATTGGGCAGTCGCAGCAAGAGACTGGGGTTCCTCATGCCTTTGGGGTGCTGACGTGCGAGACGCTGGAGCAGGCGCTGGATCGTGCCGGGGTGAAGGCTGGCAACAAGGGCCTCGAGGCGGCTATTGCTGCTATCGAGATGGTGTCGATCGGGCGCAAGCTTGTGGAGCAAGGTAGCAAAGAACAGAGGAGCAAATAATGGGGACACGACGTAAGTCACGCGAGCTCGCCATGCAGATGCTCTTCCAGGGCGATCTGGGGAAACAGTCTCCTGAACAGGTTGCCAAGCTCTTCTGGCCCTCGCGGGACGAGATCGATGCCGATACTCGCGGTTTTGCCGAGGACATCTACCGGATTGCTACGGCGCGGCAGCCGGAGATCGATGAGTTGATCGAGGCTCATGCGCAGAACTGGCGCATCGAGCGGATGGCAGTGGTCGATCGCAACCTGATCCGCGCGGCTGTGGCGGAGATGCTTGGCTATCCGACTACTCCGGCGGCCATCATCATCAATGAAAGCCTTGAGATCGCTCGGCGTTATGCTGCTCCGGAGTCGATCCATTTTCTGAATGGCGTGCTGGATGCCATTGCTCGGGACATTCTGAAGAAGCGGTTAGCCTAGGCACCCTCCCTTGCATTGATGTCCAAAGTATTGATTTTATTATTGTTATGGTTGGACTTCAGTCTGTCCGGCTGTCGGTTGAAAACAACAAAAGCAAGGACGAAGGCGAAATGCGGGGGGTCTCTCCTGCGCAATGGACGGTAAGGCCGTCCATTGCTTCGGTCGAGAGACGATGATTAGTGTTTGATTGCCGTAGCCATTGTTGTCGCCGAAGCAATTGTCGTTGCCGCAGCAATTGTGGTTGTCGCAGCCTTTGCTGTTGCCGCAGCCTTTGTTGTTCTTGCCGTTGCCTTTTAATTGTCATCCCCGGAAGGGATCTGCTTCTGTCTTTGCCATCCCAAACCTGTCATTTCGATCGGAGCAGCCTTTGCGAACTGCATAACGGAGAAACCCGCTTCTCCGCCGAAGCTTCGTCCCAGCCAATACCAATTTTTCTTGTCAACCCCAAAAATCGCGCATCTTACTGTAACTAAATGATATCGCCGTGGCGCAATAATTCCATCCAATTCGCTAAACTGGATATACAGACTAAAGAGAGAATACGGCCGCTAAGAACATCTCTTTTGGAATGAATACTTTGCCGCTAAATAATTGCAGAAGCAATACTTTACGCCTAAAACTCTCGGAAGCAGGTTCAAACCAGCCGAAGTCCAGACTTAACCCATCCATAATGAAGACTTTGGAACAAAGAAGTACCCGTGGGGAGGGAGCCTCCAATGAGCTCTACCTCCCATGCACGTTCGGCAACTCGGCATCGACCTCCAACCCGAAGCGCGATAGCTCGCGCTTCTGAAGGTTGTAGTCGATAAAAAAGCCGATCCCAATAGCCAGCGGGATAAGCCCAGCAGCAGCCCCGGAAAGAATCGCACGCTCCCCAATAATGGCCGTGAGCGCGAAGAAGAAAAACAGAAGGCCAACGCCTGTGGAAACCAGAACAATACCGGCGCGACGTGCATTACTGAGACTGCGAAGCGGATCTTTAGGAGCCTTCTTCTCCTCCTGGCCAGAGCCAAGCAACTGCTCAATTTCCGCTACGGACATGCCGCGCGCAAGCATAGCGATACGCTGCTCTGCCTTGACCCGAACCGCATGAGCCTGCGACCAGATACCCGCAACAACCGCGACAATGGCCACGGCAAACGCCCCCAGCGGCACGATAAATGGTGTGGTGAATACTTCCATGGTGTTTACCTCCCTTTCTGCCCGCGTTAGACTTCGGCACCCTTGCAAAGTTTCACTCAGGTGCATGAAACTTTCGGCGAAGGGTATTGTCTAACCTGGCTTGGATACTGATTTCACCTTCGAGCAGATCGTGCGTGACCATCAGTCAATGGTCTTTGGTACGCTCATGCGAATGACCGGGAGCCGCGAACACCTCGACGATCTGGCCCAGGAGGTGTTTCTACGCCTGTATCGCTCGCTGCCAAGCTTCCGCGGAGAGTCGTTGCTGTCGACGTACCTCTATCGAATCACGGTGAACGTCGCCCAGAACGAGTGGAAGCGCCGTCGCCGGGATACAAAGTCGCTGATTTCGATCTCTGACGAGATGTCAGGCTGGGAAGACCGTCTCGAGCACCCAAGCCGCAACGCCGCCGAGCAGATTGAGGAGCGTGAGTTTCAGCAGGACGTAGAAGAGCAGTTACGGAAGCTCAGCCAGGTAGAGCGCGCAGTAATCGTTCTCTATCATCAGGAGGAGCGCACCTACGAACAGATATCTCTTGCGCTGGGCCTACCGATCGGAACGGTACGGACGCACCTGCACCGCGGCCGCAAGAAGATGAGAGAGGCCCTGCAGGCCACGCAGGAGAGGAGACCAGTATGCGCGAAGAATGGATGAACGAAGAGAACACGCCAGACGCTGACGTCGAGATAGAACAGCGTCTGATTCGCGCACTGGAGACCCGGCCCACAGTCCGGATCCCCGCTGACTTCGCGGCTCGTGTCGCCAGCCAGCTTCCTGAGCGACGACCAATCGCCCTGACGCCGACGCACTATGGCCGAAAGGCAATGGTCATCTGCATGGTAGTGCTGGGAGTAGCGCTGCTGGCCGCCTTCGCACTGCACGGTATGGCCGTCCCCCCTGCCGTACAAGTAACCGCATGGATCCTGTACGCGCAGTTCTTAGCGCTGGTGGTGTGGTTTGGAATGCGCGGCGCGCTGCGTAAGCTAAGCTAGACGCCCTTCTTCTGCGGTTCCCAGATGAACTTGTGAATCTGCAGTGAAAGCCGCGCCGGAAGGCCGTCTGCCAGCATCCAGTCGACAAGCTTGCGTGGATCGAGCGCCATGTTGTCGGCAGTCCTCTGGGGGCTAGGAGTCTTTTGAAACGCCGGCGAGAGCAGAATCTGCCCTGCTTTTTCTTCGAGCACATGAGCACGAATAAAGTCGCGAGCAAATTCGTAGTCGGCACGGTCGCTGAGAACGAACTTAACCTCATCGTTTTTAGTTAGGGCAGAGAGATTCTCGAGACGGAAGCTGTTCGCAGCGGAGCCTGCACTCGGACACTTTACGTCGACGATCTTATGCACAGCCTTGGGCACTTCGGCCAAAGGACGCTCGCCACTGGTCTCGATCATCAGGGTATAGTCCTGCGCCAGCAGCCGATCCATCAACGGCAGCAGTTCGCGGGCCTGCAGCATCGGCTCGCCGCCCGTAAACTCAATGAGCCTGCAGGGGGCAAGTGCTTCTATTTGCGCGACGATCTCATCTTCTGTGAAGGGCTTGCCGCCCGTGAAGGTGTACTCCGAGTCGCACCAGGCGCAGCGCAGATTGCATCCGGCGAGCCGCACAAAGATACACGGCAGCCCTGCAAAGGAAGATTCACCCTGAACCGATTTGTAAAGCTCAATGAGATACATGAAGAGGAGTGCTACTCGTAGTAACGGGCAAAGCTGGTGTCGGTCTCGTACAGAGTGCAGTCTTTGATCTGGACGCGGCCTGCGGTCATCTCATCAAGTTGATTAGCGGTCTCTTCATAGAAATAGCGCGCAAGGTTCTCAGCCGACGGATTCACCACGGTGAACGGCTCAAGATCGTTGATCATCTGGTGATCGAGCCGGTCGACAACAGGACGCATCACCTGCTTCAACAGCTTGAAATCCAGCAGAAGTCCTGCCTCATCCAGCTCTTTGCCAATCAGCGTAACGAACACACGATAGTTATGGCCATGCGGATTCTCGCACTTGCCTTTGTAATTGCGAAGGTAGTGGCCGGAAGAAAACCCGGCTTCTACGGTTACTTCAAACATGACTCTTGCATTCCCTTCGGTTTGCCGCGTATCTAGAATTTAGATGGGATCTGGGGGTCGCGGCTTCAGCTTTATCCGTACTTCGATTGTACCGTTTTATCCGCCCGTTTACCGTTTGCGCTTCGCCCTGCGAGCCTCTTCGGAGCGTCGCTCAGCCTGCTCAAACAACGACGATAGGATCCCAGCCAGCGCCACAATCAACGCAATCACGAAAAATCCAAGCCCCATCGTACGCCACAGCGCCACATCCCCAGGCGATCCAGGCTGCTGCGCGATGTTCGTATACGCCACCGCGCAAGAAATCAGTGCGAATAGGCCCAGCGTTGCAGCGAGAATGTAAAGATTGCGTCCCATAGTGCTGTTTATAGCTTCTCAGATTTCTCCACTGCAAAGAACTGCTCAACATCGGCGATCTCTTGCGTCATCCGATACGACGGCAAGCTCTCCAAAAAGATCCGCCCATAGCGTTGGCGCTGAATCCGCGGATCGAGCAGCATCAGCACACCCCGATCATGCAACGAGCGAATCAACCGCCCGAAGCCCTGCTTCAGCGTAATAACGGCATTAGGCACTTGATAATCGAAGAAGGGTTTGCCGCCCATCGCTTCGATCGCCTCCATCCGCGCCTTCACCACCGGATCATTCGGCACCGCGAAAGGTAGCTTGTCGATGATCACGCAGCTCAATTGCTCACCCTGCACGTCTACTCCCTGCCAGAAGCTCGACGTCCCGAAGAGAACAGCATTCGGCGTATCGCGAAACTGCTGCAGCAGCACATGCCGCGGAGCAGTCCCATGAAGCAGCAGAGTATAAGGCAGCTCAGCCAGCATGCGCTCATATGTGTCACGCATCTGGCTATAGCTCGTAAATAAGCAAAACGCGCGGCCGCGAGTGATCTCCAGCACTCGCCGGATGCGTTCCGCCGCCTTCACCCCAAAGTCCGCATCTCGCGGATCCGGCATATTAGGCGGCAGATACAACAGCGCCTGCTTCTCGTAGTTGAAGTGCGACGGCACAACCAACTCCCTCGCTGTGGCCATCCCCAGCCGCTTGCGAATGTGCTCAAACCCTCCCGAAACCGTCAGCGTCGCCGAGGTAAGAATCACACTCGCATAGCTATCGAACAACGAAGTCGAAAGCAGCTCCGACACATCAATCGGAGTCGCCTGCAGATGCGTATGGAAGGCCGACTGACTGTGCCCCCGCGCTAGATTGCGAACACCTCCAGCGGGCCGCCGCTCAATCCAGAAGACGGTATTGCGGTCACTCGATTCCAGCAGAAACGCGAGATGAGCCCGAATATCCGCAGCCCGCTTGCGAAGCCCCGTAGACTCCTCAACATTCTTCACTCGTTCCAATTCGCCTTCGAGCCGCGTCAGCGCATTTAGCGTAGCCGTGTAGTAATCGCCGCTCTCCTCAAGGAACGTCTCGCGTTCTTCAAATGGCATGCGACCAACCCCAGCGCCTCCCGTCACCTCAGTCGGCAGCGCTGCGAAGAACATCCGAGCCCGCTCCTTCAGCGTGCCACACGCGCTCTCGATGGCAGACGTCGAAGCCTGCTTGGCCTTCAGCATCATGTCCACATCGCGGACAAGCTCATCGAATCGTTGCGTACTCAGGCCGATACCGAAGTAGTTCGAAGCCACCTCCTCCAACTCATGCGCCTCATCAAAGACCACAGCTGCAGCCTCTGGCAGAATCCCCGCGTCCGGCGCATTCCCCGCCTGCTGCTTGATGCTGAGATCGGCAAAGAACAGATGGTGGTTGACGATGATAATGTCGGACTCAAGCGCCTTACGCCGCATGGCCGTAACGAAACACCGCTCCCAATCCGGGCAGCTCTGACCCAGGCAAGCCTCCGTGCGCGCATCCAGCTTGTGCCAAAGGGCGGAAGACTCCGGCAGGACATCGATCTCGGCTCGGTCGCCAGTCTCAGTCGTTCGCTCCCACGCCGCAATCGCATGGAACTGATCGATCTCCTCCAAACCATTCAGCAGCGGATTGTCCCGCAGTGCATACAGCTTGTGGCGGCATAGATAGTTGCTGCGACCCTTCATATAGCAGACCTTCAGTGGTCCCAGCAGCGATTCGAGAAAGGGTACGTCCTTGAAGAACAGCTGCTCCTGCAGGTTCTTCGTCCCGGTCGAGATAATGACTCGCTGCTGCCGCTCACGAGCCATCCTCAGCGCAGGCAACAGATACGCGAGCGTCTTGCCTGTTCCTGTTCCGGCTTCGACGATCAGGTGTCGCTTATCGTCAAACGCCTTCTCAATCGCGCGAGCCATGTCATACTGGCCGCGCCTATGCTCGAACGCCAGCGACGATTGCGACAGGATTCCGCCGGGCGCAAAAAAGTTGTGCAGCGACGGCAGCCTGTCTGGCGGAGCCGGTGCAATCGAGATGGGTGCCGTGGTCGACAAGGTTCAAATTGCGCGGGAGTGAGGCGAAGATACGGCGCAGTTTCTATAATAGACAGCGAAGCTGAAATACTGGGAACTCCCCTGTAAGTTGCTGTAACGTAATTAGCCTTGCCGCCTGAAATGGTGCGCGGGAGAAAGCCGGACATTCACCGTGGCCCAAAACGACAAGAAGCGGTTAGGTAAAAAACACAGACAAGCGAGCACCCGCCCTAAAAAAGGACGGGCTCCCAAGGCCTCCCCCACTACCGGGGCTGTGGATCCCCGGAAGCGGAAGATCCTGTCGATCAAACGAGCCGCGAACGAGAAG
Organism: Edaphobacter aggregans; assembly: GCF_003945235.1. NCBI lineage: Bacteria > Pseudomonadati > Acidobacteriota > Terriglobia > Terriglobales > Acidobacteriaceae > Edaphobacter > Edaphobacter aggregans. The sequence continues at coordinate 4,324,510 of NZ_RSDW01000001.1, read as the reverse complement.
GCTGCGCGAATCACCAAGCAGTCCCCGGATAAGGAACGGCGCAAGACGATTCAGCGCGACGGCCCTTCGGCGAAGAGGCCTGCAACATCGGCGCGTCCGAAGTACGTCCAGCCTGCCGACGGAATCGTAGGCCGCCAGACACCGAACTCGGCCAACGTTGCAGGACGCGAACGACTCGGCGAGGAAGACTGGCGCGAGGTCGAGCTGCTGGCCTCACAGATGGCCACCGAGACCGAGAGCGCCGACGCACGCCAACTCCCCTTGATCGCCATCTGCGGGCGGCCAAACGTAGGTAAATCTACTCTCTTCAACCGGCTCACCGGCTCCCGACGCTCTATCGTCGGCGACGAACCCGGCATCACCCGCGACCGCATCTACGGCGAGATCGAGTGGATGGGTCGCGATGCTCGTATCGTCGACACCGGCGGTGTCATCCCCGACGATGAAGCCCTCATCCCCAGCGAGATCTTCCGCCAGGCCCAGGTCGCGCTCGACGAGGCTGACGCTATCGTCATGGTCGTAGACGGCCGCACAGAGCTCGCCTCGCCCGACATGGAGCTTTCCCGCCTGCTCCTGCGCGGCGGCAAGCCCCTGTTCCTCGCGGTCAACAAGATGGACACCGAGTCCATGCAGGTACAGGCGGAGAACTTCCGCCGCCTCGGCTTCAGGAACGTCCTGCCCATCTCCGCCGAACACGGCAGTGGCATCGGAGACCTGCTCGACGAGGTCTTCGACATCCTGCCGGAGATGGAGACCGAAGAGCCGGAAGCGACCATGCTTACCGCAGAAGAGGAGATGGCCGAGGACGAAGACGGCCCCGACTTCGCCCCGGTCCGCCGCCTCCGTTCGCATGGTGAGTACGACAGCAAAGAGACCAAAATCGCCATCATCGGACGTCCCAACGTCGGCAAGAGCACGCTGCTCAACGCACTCACCGGAACCCAGCGCGCCATCGTCTCGCCCATCGCCGGGACCACTCGCGATGCTGTCGATGAAGTCGTCGAGCGCGGCGGCCACAGCTTCCGCTTCGTTGACACCGCGGGCATTCGTCGCAAGGGCAAGACCAAGCTGATGGCAGAGAAGCTCTCCGTCATCATGGCGCGCAAGCACCTTGAGGCTGCCGACGTCTCCCTGCTCGTCATCGACGCCACCGAAGGCGTGGCTGCGCTCGATGCCAACATCGGCGGCTATGCCCACGAGAGCGGCCGCAGCGTCATCATCGTTGTCAATAAGTGGGACCTGATGACAAAGACTGGTCCCGATGGCATGCGCCTCTTCGACGGCAAGCCTCCCTCTGACCAGAAGGTCTACGAGCAGCAGGTGCGCGATGCGCTGAAGTACCTGGACTACGCTCCGCTGCTGTTCATCTCGGCGGCCGACGGCAAGAACATCGAGTCGGTCTTCAAGAAGGTCGAACTCGTAGCTCGCGAACGCCGCAAGCGCGTCACCACCGGCCAGATGAACCGGTTCCTCGAGCGCGTGGACTTCCAGAAGGCCAGCGTGCCGATGAACAAGCGCGTACGAATCTACTACATGACCCAGGCAGCTGTGGCTCCGCCAACGTTCGTGCTATTCACCGACAAGGACGTGAAGCTGCACTTCTCGTTCGAGCGCTTCCTCGGAAACCAGATCCGAGACAGTTTCGGGTTTATCGGTTCGCCCATCTGGTTCAAGATCAAGGCGCGAAACAAGAAGAAGACGGAGTAAGGGTTTAAAACGGGCTTAGCGCTTGAGGAGAGCCTTCGAAGAAGGGCGGCGGAGGCGGTTCGAGCAGATCTCCGAGTCGAGGGATCCGTCCACCTATGAAGTAAAGTGCGTAGGCCTGATTGAAGATCAGAACAGCTCCGCCGATGCAAATAATCGCGGTAAAAAAGACTGCTAATGAGGCGACTCCCAGCAATCCGAAACTGACGTACATCAATAGAATTCCGAACTCGCCAGCATTATGAAGCGCGAACCAGAATCCGCCTCCGATGATGCCGGTGGGGATCGCTATGACAAAAAGCGCAGCAAGTAGGCACAGCTCCGCCGCCAGGCCTGCCGCCATCGTGAAGGCGAACTTCATTAGAAAGTAAAAGAGAACGCTGCCTGTTTCGCGACGAATAAGATCAACCGTACGGCTAACTGCTGCGCCAACCTTTGCGTCCTCAAAGAGCATGAATGGAAGCACAAAGTCTCGTAGCGCCCAGATCACGATCAATAGCACGAAGACCGCAACAAAGATCGTCGTAAAGATGAGAAAGAAGCTACCCCAAAAAGCTGGGTTGGGTTGTGCCGTACTGTTGGGCGGCATGGAACGGAAGAGATAGATCAAAGGTACGGCGACGATTGCACCGACGACGGCGATGGCGATCACAAAACAGAGGAGCTTGAGGCCAATCCATGGCCATGTTTTGGGGCCAGCGTTGCGCCATGATGGGGCGACCAGGGTGGACCGCGTCGCCACCATCTCCATCAGTACGAGTTGCATGCGCGAACCGAAGTAGAGGAGCGCAAGGCCAAGAATCGCCATCACCACTCCTGCAACGACAAACACGGTGATGAGAAGCGGATTCACTCCTCCTGCGGAGGCGCCAATGCCTGAGGACGACGAGTGGGGCGGCCCACCAACCGGCGGAAAGATGAACTGCATGCCCATCTCGGCGATGAGCGCTACCAGGCCAAGCTTTAGCCAGAGCTTCAGGGAAAAAGGCCGGAGTATCGCTTTGGTACGTTCGATCGCAGGCGTAAATGCATCTGTCGCAGAAAGGGTTCTCATGGGGTGTTCGATGAGAGTATCGCAGCGGATTCGACGTGAACAGAGTTTTGTTCAACACCATTGAGCCACGCGGCCCACGCTTCGAGCGCACGATCACACTGGAGCTTGTGGCGTTCCTTTTTGTCGCGCATTTTTTTGCGAAGCTCTGGTTCGAGCGGTAGAAGCAGGTCAAAGGTGATGTTGGCGGGTTGGAATCTTTTCGACTCAGCGTGAGTGATGTAGTGGGTCAGGCTGCCGTTGGCGCTTCCCCGCGGAGCGGGAGTCGGCGTGATGCCTTGAGCGATCGCGGCGGCGTAACGTCCAGCCAGCATGCCTGAGGCGATGGATTCGGTGTAGCCCTCGACGCCGCTGAGCTGGCCGGCAATCATGATGGACGGGTGGGCTTTGAGCTGGAGCGTCTCGGTGAGGAGCGCTGGGGCGTTGATGTAGCTGTTGCGGTGAATCTGGCCGTAGCGCAGGAAGGTCGCGTTTTCGAGGCCGGGGATGAGGCGGAGGACGCGGGCCTGTTCGCCGAACTTGAGGTGGTTCTGGAAGCCGACGAGGTTGTAGGAGTCGGCGCGGAGGTTTTCCTGACGCAACTGGACGACCGCGTAAGGCCATTTACCGGTCTTCGGATTGGTGAGACCCGCGGGCTTCATAGGGCCGAAGCGAAGGGTGTCGCGGCCGCGGCGGGCGGTCTCTTCGATGGGCAGGCAGCCTTCGAAGTACTGGAGCTTTCCTGATTCGTGAAGGAGCGTAGCAGTAGAGGTTGAAAGCCGGCCGACAGCGTTGATGATGTCAGCACCTTCGGGGTCCTTCGACTCCGTGGTTTCACCACTCCGCTCAGGATGACGCTTTTGTGAAGCGGTTGGGATTTGCTCCCACTCTTTGGCGGGGACGGCTTCGGCGGTGGTGAGGGCGTCGAGGAAGCGGTCGTACTCTTCTTTGGTGAAGGGGCAGTTGATGTAGTCAGCGGTGCCTTTGTCCCAGCGGGCGGCGAAGTAAACCTTGTCCATGTCGATGGTGGTGGCGTCGACGATGGGGCTGATGGAGTCGTAGAAGGCTAGCTGGTCAGCTCCGGTGAGGCGCTGGAGCTCGGCGGCGAGGGCGGGCGAGGTAAGGGGACCGCTGGCGAGGATGGTGATGGTGTCGGGGTCGTTCTCGTCCAGCGTGGTCACCTCTTCGCGGTGGACGGTGATGCGGGGCTCGGCGGCGATGCGGTCGGCTACGCGGCGCGAAAACTCGACGCGGTCGACGGCGAGGGCGTGTCCGGCGGGTACGGCGGAGGCGTCGGCCTCGGTAAGAAGCACTGAACCGGCGCGGCGCATCTCCTGCTTGAGGAGCCAAGGGGGGGTATTTTCGGACTCGGACTTGAGGGAGTTGGAGCAGACGAGTTCAGCGAAGTCGGAGGTCTGGTGGGCCTCGGTAGAGCGCGTGGGGCGCATCTCGTAGAGGTCAACCTGGCAGCCAAAGCGCGCAGCTTGGAGGGCGGCTTCCGGGCCTGCGAGGCCTCCGCCGATCACCTTGATCTTCTTTGCTGCCATGTACCTTACCCCCATACTTTTGCTGCAAGGTCTTCTAATCATGTGACTTAGCTTTGGACCTCTGTGCTAAAGTCCTGATATCAAAGGGTGCATCGCCGTAAAGTCTTACATGCATGGGACTTAGCTGCGTTCACGCCGCAGTGCGCATGTCTGATTTCGGTCTTGCCCCCTGTTTTTATTATAGCGGCGGCGTCAAGGGCTCTATGGAGAACAAGCGGGAGCTCGATGCCTCGGTAAAGGGATCTCGTTACGCGTGATTGCCTACTCACGCGATGAATGGGAGCACCAGACCCGACATCTTTCAGATGTGGGCGGGATGCTGTGGTACTCTTGGGCTCCTCCCCAGATTTATCCGGGCCCCGATCGATCATCCGCAAGCAACCTCAAGGAGAAGCAAGTGAAGATTTCATTCTGGGAAAAAACGCCCTCGTCCGTAGAAGTGTGCCGGGCATCTGGGAGCGCAATGGCTGCACAGGCACCGTCACGGTGGATTCTGTTGGCTTTACTTGGATTGGCAGGAACCCTTACTACGCAGACGGCTATGGCCGACTCGTTCACCTTTGCATTCAGTGGCGGTGGCATCAGTGCCTCCGGCATCATAACCGTTTCGCCGACAGCGACGCCTGGTACCGATACGATTACGGGGATCAGCGGCTTCTTTTCGGATACAAACGCCTCTGCTAACTTCTCCGGAGCGATAACCGGGTTGGAGTTCGCGCCTCCACCTTCGAGTCCGCCTCCTTTCCCTGCTCCTGCTTTTACGGCGTCTGGGTTCTCGTATGACAACTTGTTCTATACGGACGGAAACTCGCCCCTGGTATGCCCTCCTGAGACTCCTGGTGGCCCTCCGGGCTATCCATTTGCCGGTGGTTTCCTCGACATTTATGGCGTTGCGTTTGATGTGGCCGGGGGATACACGGTCGATCTGTGGAGTAATGGCGTAGTTCCTGAAGCTGGCCTGACCTACGAGGTTAGCGATGCGTTCGGAACCACGCTTCTCGAACCGGACAACGAGGGTCAGGCGGTACCCGTCTCCCTGAGCACCTCTCCCATTCCAGAGCCGGGTTCCCTGTTGTTGATGGGCACCGGGCTGTTTGGTCTGGTCGATGTGTTGAGGCGAAGGAGCAAGCACTCACTGGGCTTTGACGCATAGTTCGACTCTCTTCGAAAACAAGAAGCGGGCGTGAGACTGCGCCCGCTTTTTACTCTGATCTTCTGTACTGTCATGTGTCGCCCCCCTGCTAATTACTCAAAGACCGATCCTTCAGAGTCGTTTATAGTTCCATCACTGGCTGCGCTTTTTACCGAACGAACGAACCCATGCTTCCTTTGAAGACTGTACCTTTCTCCCTCGTGTTGATGGTTGCTATCGGTTCCCCGATGCAGGCGGGAGCGCAGACTCAAGCTCAGATCGCGAGTGTCGCTACGGTGGCTGGCGCTAGTACTGCTGAGATCAGCAAGGCCCAGCAGGATATGTGGACGTCGCCGCCACAGGGGATCTTTGCCACGCCGCCGACGTTGGCTCTTATTCCGCATTCGCCACAGGCGCATCCCGGCGATATCTGGCTGCGCTCGACCGACGAGGGTCTCCACATCTGGGGACGTGTGCAGGCGGATCAGGAGGGCTTTCACTGGCCGCAACAGAAGTCCGAGATGCTCGCAGGCGATCACATTGAGGTGTGGCTGGCAGCTTCGCCCGATGTGCCGATGCCTGCGATAGGGTGGGGCAGTCAGTTTGGCAAGACCGAGCTTAAGGGTCGAGAAGACTGTATGCGCGATGCCGGCTTCGGGGTCGAGAGCGATGCCGGAAGGAAGAATTGCCAACGCTGGTACGACGAGCAGGTGCAATATCGGCGGGATCTGCAACGGTTATTTGTGCGCCAGTGGCTCATCAGCGGCGCTGGGATAGGTTATCCGCTACAAGGCCATTTCTTCGAAGACTACGCCTTCACGGCCTACGCGGGGCTCAGTGCTAATTTCTTTCATGAATTGCTGCCGAACCTTCTCCAGCCAAAAAGTGATGACGGTCTGAAAGTGGATATCGGAGGAGAGGGCCGACACGAGACGAAACAGGTTATCAATGGGCGCTCTTACCAGGACTTTCACCAAACCGGCTACAGGTTTCACATCTTCATTCCGTACACTGCATTTCCGCCCGCGCAGCAACTGAAGCTTACGGATCTCTACCTGATGGTCGATGTCTTCGGCTCCGCTGCAGAAGGGCGCAGGATGGGAGAGTATTCGAGCACCTCGGCCAAGCGCCAGTGGGGAAAGCCTGCAACCTTCAATCACCTGCGTTTGGCTTCACCGCGGACCTACTCGATCACTCCGTGCGAGAACAAGCCTGTGCAGACCGACCTCTACGGGGATGAATATCGCTCCTGGTTCTTCCCCACGAAACCGGGCAAGGATGCCACGCTGCAGTCCACATTTGCGTTGATCAATCCAGCGGGTGGTTACATGTATGACGCGGCAGGCGTATCTCCTGAAGCTTCGCAGGCGAAGTACTTCTGGAAGGAGCTTGCGAACGGCGCTACGGTTTGCGGACCGAATCTGGGGTGGCATAAGGGCGACATCAGCACACATAGTGAGTTTTCGGTCAACGAAAAGTACTTCGAGGCCAAGATTTTGCCCGATGAATGGACACTGATCCGATCGGGGCCGGACACATGGACTCATAGCCAATTCGGCTCGGGCCAGTGCGGCTCGTGCCCGGTGGTGGGGTTCAATCTTTACGCTGTGTCACCGAAGGGCCAGGTCAGGTCCGCGCTGAAGATCGAAAAGGATCTCAGCGGTCAGGGCGGATTACCTGGCAACGCCGACCTGGCCATCGATCCAGACTGGAAGCGGATCACACTTTACCTGACATTCGATGATTACGAAGCGAACGATCACAAGGCGCGATCGACTTCGACGACGTACTGCCTCGAAGGACACGCTTACAAGAAGTGCGGAGAGTCCGAGCATGCCAATCCGCCAGAGCCGGCGAATTTTCCAGACCTGGGCTCTCCTGAGTGATCAGGACGAGGCTTTACCCGCAAGAGCCCGTAAGGCTTCGCCGGAGACGCGCATGCCCTCCCATTCGGACTTCATGACAGCGCCCATCTGGTGGTAGAAGTCGATGGATGGCTGGTTCCAGTCGAGTACGCTCCACTCGAGGCGAGGACAGCCCTCAGCCACGGCGATGGCGGCAATCTGCGTCAGGAGTGCCTTGCCGATTCCCTTCCCGCGCAGATGGGAGCTGACGTAGAGATCTTCAATGTAGATACCGGCGCGGCCCTCCCACGTGGAGTAGCTGTAAAAGTACAGCGCAAAGCCTGCGGGTGCGCCATCCCACTCGGCGATCAGGGAGTGGAAGCGCTTGGTCGGGCCGAAGCCGTCGCGGAGGAGGTCGGCTTCGGTGGCCTTGACGGCGTCGGGCTGGCGCTCGTACTCGGCGAGGTCGTGGATGAAGGCGAGGATGTGCGGGACGTCGGCGGGCGTGGCAGGGCGAATGTTGAGCATGGTCGCGGACTCGGCCTCAAAGACTTCAGATCAGCATACGGTTGCAGCAGGATCAGTTCTTCTGGCTTTCCGGCTTAGCGCTCTCTGTGGCGGTGTGCGAACTGGCAGCCAGCCACTTGTTCAGCGGGATCGAGAAGGCGAACAGTTCTTTTTTGCCGTCGAGTGTGCGGATCATTTTTACGTAGAATTGCGCGTCTTTGAGTGGTGGGTCGTCGAGTCCATGGACGTCGTAGAAGAGATACCCCGCGAGTGTGCTGTGAGCATTGACCGTGGTGCCGGGAAAGCCGAATTCTTCATCGTCCTGCGTGATCTTCTTGTCGACCGGAGCATGATGAATCGTAAGGGGGACCATTGGAATCTTCGTGCCCATCGCGCTTTTAGTCGAGAAGAGGCGGCGGTTGAGATCGTCGGGCAGTGCGGCGGGAACAACGTCGTGGTTCGCGGAGATGAACTGCATGCGCACTTCGTCGAGGTTCAGCGCTGTGTCGCTGTCGTTGGTGATGATGACGCGAATCGGGATAAACCCGTGCTGAATATATTGCAGCCGGAAGAAGCTGCACTGGTCCGGATCGTTGCACGGCTCGGCGGCTACGGTGACGTGCTCGTCAGGATGCGTGTCGAAGGCCGCGTATTGATTGGCGGGTTTGGGGGGCGGCGCTTTTTTGTCGGCCGCATGCGCGCTCGTCAGAGCGCAGAACGTTACTAAAATGAGCGGAAACTTCAGGGACCGATAGGACGTCATAGCCAAGTTGATTATCATCTTCGCTGACACACAAGGTAAAGAAAAGGGTGGGAAGATTTGATTTTGGGTTTGTATAGCGCGCTTCTGGTGGCGACTCTGGTGCTCGGAGCGCCTTACTGGATTGTGCGGATGGCGACCAGCGGACGGTACCGCGCCGGGCTGGCCGGAAGGTTGGGTCGCGTTCCCGATGAGCTGCGCGCGGCGGTGGCAGGGCGCAACGTGATTTGGCTCCATGCAGTCTCCGTGGGCGAGGTCATGGCCGCAACCCAGCTCATCCGCGAGCTTCGGGCCGCTTTGCCCGGCTGGGTCATCGCTGTTTCCACGACGACCGCAACCGGGCAGCGGCTGGCGCGGGAGAGATTGCCCGAGTCACCGGTCTTCTATCTCCCGCTTGATTTCGCGTTCGTCATACAGCGCTATCTGCGCGTCCTGCATCCAAAGACGCTCGTACTCATGGAAAGTGAGCTTTGGCCGAACCTGATCGACCGGTGCGCCCGCGGAGGGATTCCCATCGCGGTGGTGAACGCGCGTATCTCGGACCGGTCTTTGCCGCGTTATCTGCGGCTGCGGCGGTTATGGCGGCCACTGCTCGAGAAGATTTCGCTCTATCTCGCGCAGAGCCAGGAGAACGCCGATCGGCTGGTACGCATCGGTGCTCCCGCAGATCGCGTCCATGCGACCGGAAACCTGAAGTACGACGTGCGGACGGCCAAGACTAACGCGCTTACCGAATCGCTGCGCGCTAACCTGCCAACTGACGCTGCAGTCGTCGTTTGCGGCAGTACGCTCGACGGCGAGGAGCGCATGCTGCTCGACGCGTGGCCAACGGTGCTTGCTGCCGAACCACGCGCCTTCATGGTGCTGGCGCCACGCCATCCTGATCGCTTCGCCACGGTTGAAACGCTAATCGCAGAGCGCGGATTTTCTACCCAGAAAGCCAGCGAATTCGGCCAACATCCGGTGTCTGTTCTTCCCGGGAGTGTTTTCTTACTGGATACCATTGGCGATCTTGCGTCGATTTATTCGCTCGGGACTCTGGCATTTGTGGGTGGAAGCCTGATACCGTCAGGCGGACATAATCCTTTAGAACCAGCGCAGTTCGGCGTTCCGGTGCTGGTGGGCCCCTCGTTTCAGAACTTTCGGGAGATCGTCGACGCTATGCAGTCGAGTGATGCGATCCGCATTGTTCCGGCAGAGGCTCTTGCCGCGACGATTGTCGATATGCTTCGTCATACGTCTGAGGCGCAGAGCATGGGCGAGCATGGCCGCGCTGTGTTTGAAGCACAGTCCGGAGCTACACCTCGGACGATTGAAGCACTTTTGAAGTTACTGGGAGAGAGTGCGGTGAGCCGCCGATGACCATCCGCAGACCTGTTTTGCTGCCCCTGGCTCCAATCTATGGCGCTGCATTGGCCGCAAAGAAGACGATGTTCCGGCGCGGCTGGCTGAAGCAGAACCGTCTGCCAAGCCCGGTGATCAGCATAGGCAGCATCTCTGCCGGTGGCGCGGGCAAGACTCCGATGGTGCTCCTGCTGGCCGATATTCTGCGACGGCGCGGCTATGCGGTCCGAATTCTCACACGCGGCTACAAACGCACCTCCGAGCTGATCGAGCGCGTCGAACCCTACGACGATCCGGGCTTCCACGGCGACGAGCCTGTTCTGATGGCCCAGCGCTCCGGCGTGGCGGTCTTTGCCGGGGCCGACCGTTATCGCGCAGGCCTGCTCGCCGAACTGGACGAGGACCACGGCAAGATCGCCGTCAACCTGCTTGACGACGGCTTTCAGCATCGGCAACTCGCGCGCGACGTCGATATCGTTCTGCTCACACAAGAGGATGTCGAAGACCATCTCTTACCTGCGGGGAACCTGCGCGAACCACTCTCCGCAGTGCGCGAAGCAGACATCATCGTGCTTCGCGAAGAAGAGGTATTTGCGCTGCAGCCCGTAATCAGAAGGCTCACGGGAGAAGGAAGCTCTCCGACGGTATGGATTATTCAGCGAAGACTCAGCCTCGGCGAAGCGGGCGAAGTATCGCTGCCTGCACTGCCGCTGGCGTTCTGCGGAATTGCGCGGCCCGAAAGTTTCACCAGCATGTTGCAGGCGGAGGGCTGCATGCCAGTCGATACGGTTTCCTTCCCCGATCACCACGCTTATGACGACAGGGATATAGCGCGGCTACTGGAGCAAGCTCGGCATCGTGGTGCAAACGGATTCATCACCACCGAGAAAGACGCAGTGAAGCTGACGCCGGTGATGCGTGATCATCTTGCCACTGTGGGGCCGCTCATCGTAACGCGCCTCCAGGTCGAGCTGCTGGACGAGAAGGAGGCATTGCAGCAACTTCTTTCGATGGTAGACAAACTCGACCGCCGCAAGCGTTGATTCCAAACCGCTGACTGCGTTACGCCCATCCGCATGAGAAAATTAACGTTTGGCCACGCAATCCCATCTTGTTTCCGATGCTGCTCATCCACGGCGCGTCCTGATCGTCCGAATCGGCGCAATGGGCGATGTCCTGCACGCTCTGCCCGCAGTATCGGCGATGCGGCGTCAGCATCCAGACTGGCATATCGGCTGGGCGATTGAGCCGATATGGATTCCACTGCTTCGGGCTGATTCGGACGATTCTGCCGAGCCGGGGAGCTCCGCGATGCCTCTTGTCGACCGCATCCACAGCGTACCCACCCGCACGTGGAAGCGACGTCCCTTTGCAGGCGAAACCATTCGCGAGATCAAAGCCCTGCGACGGGAGTTTCGCGCCGAACGCTACGACCTGTGTGTCGACATGCAGAGCGCCATTCGTTCTGCCGTTGTTGGCAGGCTATCTGGAGCACCCGAAGTCGCCGGGCCTGCGGTGCCGCACGAGAAGCCAGCCAACTGGCTCTACGGGAAGTCGATACCTACGCCGGGGATCCACGTTGTTGAACAGGGTTATGAGCTCCTGAGCGGAGCCATCGGAGAAGCTCTTCGCCCTACCGAGGATCTTCTCCCCATAGATGACTACGCCGAGCGCTGGCGAGATGATCTTCTTGCGCGGACTCTTCCCGCAGCATCGCGGCACTACGCCATCGTCGCACCATCGGCTGGATGGGGAGCCAAGCAGTGGCCTGCGGAACGCTACGGCGCGGTCGCCGCCGAACTCGCACGCGCAGGATACACGCCTCTCATCAACGCCACATCGCCTGACGACCAACTTGCCAATGCCGTAGCCGAGGCCAGCGAAGGGGCGGCAACGGTAGTTCCCTGCACCGTGTCGCAGCTGATCTCGCTTACTCGTCGGGCCAGCCTCGTCATCGCTGGAGACACCGGCCCGCTGCATCTTGCGGCGTCGTTGCAGCGACCTGTTGTCGCGCTCTTCGGACCCACCGATCCGGCCCGCAACGGTCCCTGGGGCACTCGCGCGCGAATCCTGCGGCATCCTTCAAGCCGACGCGACCACAGCCGTCACGCCGACACCGAGGAGGGTCTGCTTCAGATCACCATCGACGAGGTCAACGCCGCCGCGCTCGAACTCCTAAGCGCCGAACACGATAAGGTAATCCTGTGAGCGAACGAACTACATGGCAGAAGATCGCCCGCCGCATCCGCGTCCCGATGGGCTTTCTCTTTGCTGCGGTCTTTCTGTGGCTGGCGCGCCCAACGTGGCACTCGATGCTGGCCAGCCTGATCCTCGTCGTGCCGGGAGTCTGGCTGCGCGCATATGCCGCAGGATATGTCCGCAAAAACGCCGAGCTTACCCAGACCGGTCCCTACGCTTACACCCGCAACCCGCTGTATCTGGGCTCGATCATGATTGCGTTCGGATTTGCCGTTGCGGCGTGGCGATGGGAGATTCTCATCGCCCTGGCTATCCTCTTCACGATCATCTACCTGCCCACCATCCGTTCCGAGGAGCAATACCTCCGCGAGCACTTTGCCGGCTTCGACGACTACGCCCGAAAAGTCCCCCGTCTGCTGCCTCGGCTGACCCCGGCCCCCACCGACGTTCCCCCCGGCCGATTTTCTTCCGAGCGTTATTTACACCACCGCGAGTACAATGCTCTTATGGGTGCCATCGCCATCTATGCGGCGCTGGCGGCGTTGCTGCTGTTTCTGAAACGGTAGCCACCCACCATTCCAATCCAGAGAGCTGCCTCTGTACAAGCGTAATTCGGCCCTTCTTCTCTTCGTAGCTCTTGTGCTGACCGCACTGCCGGGCGGAGTGCGGACGTTCGCCCAGCAACCCAGCCAGATCCCCACACTGCAACCCCCGCAGCCGGGCTTCGTCTTCCCCACGAAGCAGACCCTGACGTTTACTGTTGACTGGCGTGTCTTTACCGCCGGTACCGCCGTTTTCAACACCGAACTGCAAGGCAACCTGCAGAAGATCACCGCCACCGCCGACACTGTAGGCGCCGTCACGATGCTCTTTCCCGTCGCCGACAAGTTCCAGTCCGCCTTCGACATCAAAACTGGCTGCTCCACCGGCTTCAGCAAACAGATTCAGGAAGGCCGTCGCAAGGTCACAAGCGACCTGAGCTTCAACTACACCATCGGCAAGCAGACCCAGGTAGAACATAACCTCGTCAAAGGCACATCGAAGGAGCAGACGGCCTCAATCCCAGCCTGCGTCACCGACTCGCTCTCGGCCATCTTCTACGCCGCCTCGCAACCCCTGGTCGTCGGGCAGAACGTCCGCTTCCCTCTTGCCGACGCGATGCGCACCGTTACCGTTACCATGAAGGTCGAGGCCAAGGAGGAGATAAAGACACCAGCCGGCACCTTCCAGACCATTCGCGTGCAGCCCACTGCCGACGAGGGCATCGTCAAAAACCGCGGACGCATCTGGATCTGGTACACCGACGACGCTCGCCACATGCCCGTGCAGATACGAGCGAGCCTCTTCTGGGGTACCATCACCTTCCACCTGCAATCCTTTGAGACGAAATAGCACACTGAAACAACTATGACCCTCCCTATCGCACAATCAGAAGCCGGAATCGGCCCCGACAAGTTCGTCACCGTCGGCAAGTACATCGACTCCGTTGACGCACACATGGCAAGGGGCATGCTCGAATCCGCCGGCATCGAATGCTTCCTGCAGGGAGAGAACGCGAACAATTTGCTGGGAGCAGCCTTCCGCGCCCGCCTCCTCGTCCACAAGCAGGACGAAGCCGCTGCCCGCGAAATCCTCGGTACCCCCGACAACCTCGATCCTGAGGACGATTCAAGCGAATGACCGACACCGCCCTCCCTCGCGCAGTAGTCAGCCTCTCCGGAGGCATGGACTCCGTTGTCTGTGCCGCCCTGGCCTCTCGCGACTTCGAAACCTACGCGGTCCACTTCAGCTACGGCCAGCGCACCGAAAACCGCGAACTCCTGGCCGCGCAGGACGCCGTCCGCATCCTCGGCATCCGCGAACTCCTGCATCTAAAGCTCGACGTTTTCCGCCGGATTGGAGGCTCCGCCCTTACCGACAAGAGCATCCCAGTCCCCAACGCTCCAGCCCATGAATCCGACATAGGTACCGATATTCCAGTCACTTACGTCCCCTTCCGCAACGCGCATTTCCTCTCTGCCGCGGTCAGCTGGGCGGAGGTTCTTGGCGCAAAGACCGTCTTCATCGGCGCCGTCGAGCAGGACAGCTCCGGCTACCCCGACTGCCGCCCCGCCTACTACGACGCCTTCAACCAGCTCATTCGCGAAGGCACCAAGGAGGGCGATATTCAGGTCGTTACGCCGCTCATTCATTTGAAGAAACACGAGATCGTCCGCTTGGGAGTTGAATTGGGCGCTCCGTTCCATGTAAGTTGGTCTTGTTATTCGGGCGAGACTGAGGCCTGCGGCGTCTGTGAAAGCTGCGTCTTACGGTTGCGGGCGTTTCGCGAAGCTGGGGCAGTTGATCCCATACTGTATGCGACCCCGTAGGGTGTGCTTCGCGCGTCTAAATTTAGTTGTTCAGCAGTGTTTTACCGAGATTAGGGCCCCGAACCACGAGGCCGGGAGAAAAGAGATAGCGATGAAACAGAGAGTACGAAACATTACCAGCACCCTGGCAGCCGCGCTGCTGGTTATCTTCGCCATGACAGCCAGCGCACTGGCCCAGGCGACCGGCAGCATCCACGGCCACGTCAACAACCCCATCGGGCAGCCCGTCGCGCAGGGCCAGGTCAAGCTCAGCACCGACCGCACCGCCGCCGACGAGAAGAGCCGCAAGTATCAGTACACCTTCGATATCGACACCGCCGGCGACTACAAAGGCACTGACATTACGCCCGGCAACTACATTGCCGTCGTCTACGCTGAGGGCAAAAGCATCGATTTCAACGACAACGTCACCATTGCGGCGGGCGAAGACAAGACTGTCAGCTTCGACATGAGCCGCAAGGAGTATATCGACAAGATGACTCCGGAAGAGAAGAAGCAGCTCGAAGAGTTCAAGAAGAAGAACGCCGAAGTGATGGCCGGTAACAAGCAGATCGCTAACCTCAATGCTCTGCTCACCCAGGCACGCAGCGACACGAAGGCCGGCAACTTCGACGCAGCGATCACTGCCATGCAGCAGGCGACCACGCAGAAGCCCGATGAGGGCATCCTCTGGGTTGCCCTAGGTGATGCTCAGCTCGGCTCGGCCGATGCAGCCGCCAAGGTCGCCAAAGCAGCTGGCAAGGCCAACGATCCTGACGTCGCGGCAAAGTACACTGCGGCCGCCACCTCCTACAAGAAAGCGATCGACGACAACGCAGCTTCGAAGAAGCCCAGCCCCGAGACCGCAGGCGCTGCCTATAACCAGCTCGGTCAGTCTCTGGCCAAGAGCGGCGACCTGAAGGGTGCATCCGACGCCTACGAGCAGGCAGCCAAGGCCCAGCCCGCCAGCGCCGGCATGTACTACTTCAACGAGGCAGCCACCCTGTACAACTCCGGCAAGACGGACGAGGCAGCCGTGGCAGCCGACAAGGCCATTGCAGCCGATCCGAAGCGCGCCGATGCCTATTACATCAAGGGTCAGTCTTTGATCCAGAAGGCGAGCGTCGACCCGAAGACCCAGAAGATCACCGCCCCGCCGGGAACCGTCGAGGCCTACCAGACCTACCTGGAACTGGCGCCTGATGGGCCCCGGGCCGAGGAGGTCAAGGGCATCCTGACCGGTATCGGTGAATCCGTCAAATCGAGCTACAAGGCTGGCAAGCCCGCAAAGAAGTAGTTCACAACGACACAAAATAGAGCCCCGGGCGACAAACCCGGGGCTTTTTTATTTCGCACCGCTCGTCTAATCCGCATGATTGAAATGAACCCACCATCGACCAACATCTTTGACTTCGATCCGGCCTTGGCCGAGGTCCTCGCTCATGCGGCTCACGTGCATCCGGAGCAAACTGAATCCAAGTCCCTGCTGGACTGCCTCTCCCGCACACTAGCCGAGACCGTCAGAGCGGACCGTGACCAGCCCCCCTTCGACCGCTCCACCCGCGACGGCTTTGCCATTAAGTCTACCGATTCAGCCACAGAACTTGCCATTGCGGGCCAGATCCGCGCAGGCCAGCACTGGTCTGGTTCCCCCCTTGCACCGGGAACCGCCCTCGAGATTATGACAGGAGCCCCCATTCCCAAGGGGGCTAATGCTGTCGTCATGGTCGAGCACGTAGAGCGCACTGGCGACAGCATCCGCCTCGCCCGGGGTCGTACCCTTCGCCCCGGAGAGAACGTCGTGCCGCGAGGCGCCGAAGCTTGCGCCGGAGACTTGCTCCTGCACCGTGGAACCATCCTGCAGCCAGCCCACATCGCCCTTGCTGCGGCATGCGGGCGGGCACACCTCAACGTCTTTCGCAAGCCGACGGTAGCCATCGTAGCGACAGGCGACGAACTGGTAGAACTCACCGAAACCCCCGCGTCTCACCAGATTCGCAACTCCAACAGTTACGGCCTCGCCGCACTGGTAGCCCAGGCCGGAGGCGAGCCGATGCGCTTCCCCATCGCTCCAGACAGCCGTCCAGAGCTCGAGACCATCATCCGGCAAGCGCGCACCGCCGATCTCCTTCTACTCTCCGGCGGCGTCTCCATGGGCGAGTACGATCTCGTCGAAGAGGTCCTGCTCTCGCTCGGCGCTGAGTTCTTCTTCACTGGCGTCCGCATGCAGCCCGGCAAGCCTGTCGTCTTCGGACGGCTCCCTGCAAGCGGCGACGTTCCCGCCCGCTTTTTCTTCGGTCTACCCGGCAACCCAATCTCAACGCAGGTGACCTTTCACTGCTTCGTTGAGCCGCTGCTTCGAGCACTCAGCGGAGCCGGCACGCACCCTCCGCACTTTGTACAGGCAACGCTGGCCGAAGACGCTCCGGGTAAACCTGGCCTCACCCGCATCCTGCCTGCTCATCTCACGTCAGATCGCGTCCGTCCCTGCGTCGAGCTCGTCGGCTGGCAAGGCTCGGGTGATCTCGCCGCCAACGCCCGTGCCAATTGCTACGCTGTCCTTCCGCCCGATCGGACGCAATTCGCCACTGGCGACGTCATTACGGTCCTTATGCGGTAAAACGTCGTTCGGTCTAGAGTCGTACGTATGAGCACCGAGCTCGACCACATCTTCGTCTGCACCGATCCGGGCGCACCCGCAGCGGAAGAACTGGTACGTTTTGGACTGCGTGAGGGGCCGCCGAACACCCATCCCGGACAAGGCACTGCCTGTCGCCGGTTTGCATTCTTCAATGCGATGCTCGAGTTGTTTTGGGTCTGCGATGAAGCTGAGGCTCAAAACGAAGGCACGCGCCGCACGCAGCTGTGGGAGCGATGGTCACACCGGGAGAGCGGAGCTTCACCCTTTGGCGTCTGTCTTCGGCCCGCCGATCCCGAGAAAGCTAAGCCGCCATTTCCGGCGTGGCGATATCAGCCAATCTACCTGTCCGATCCGCTTGCCATGTACATCGCTGAAACCGGAGTGGAGGAGCCGATGTGGGTCTTTCTCGGGTTCCTGCGCCGGACAGACCGTGAGCACTGGTTCGTTGAGCATCCCATTGGCATTCGCGAAATCACGGGTGTGACCTTGACGACTCCGGCGGCCCTCCGCTCTGCGGCCTCAACGGTTGCGGTCGAAAACGGTGTCCTTTGCATTCGCGAGGGGGCGAAGCATCTATTGGAGATCGAATTCGACGGCAAGCGACGCGGCCAAACCGCCGACTTCAGGCCGCATCTGCCTCTGATCTTTCGATTCTGATTGGCAAAATGGAGATCACGCGACGGAGCACCCTCTGCCACGATAGGCTAACCCCATGGAAAAAGAGTTCGCCCACATCCCCGAGCGTCTCTCTCACTACGACGAGACTGGACAGGCCCACATGGTCGACGTCAGCGCCAAGCCGAAGACTCGCCGCGAAGCTGTCGCCTCTGCCTTCGTCGAACTCTCCGACGCAGTCCTGGCTGCGCTGCCCCAGAATCCCAAGGGCAATCCGCTCGAAGTAGCGCGGTTTGCGGGGATTCAAGCGGCCAAGCAGACCTCCAGCCTCATCCCCATGTGTCATCCGCTTGCGCTGACTCATGTCGATGTACAGGCTCGGGTAGTTTCAGGAGGTGTCGCCATTGAGGCCACTGCTGCAACAGTCGACGGCACTGGAGTTGAGATGGAGGCGATGGTCGCAGCTTCGATCGCGGCCCTCACCGTCTACGACATGACCAAGGCTCTCGACAAAGGTATCCGCATCCGAGAAGTAGTCCTCGTCAGCAAAAGCGGAGGCAAGAGCGGCGATTATCGGCGGGGGTGAATTTTGGAGAGTTTTTTTGTGCAGTTTTTTTTGCGTCGTTTTTCGGTGGGGTTTTGCGAAAAATGGGCGGAACCTGATGGTTTTTGGTGGTCAAGAAGCGGAGAAAAGTGTGGCAAAGCTGGTTAGCGGATGGTCACTTTTCGGTGTTCAAAAAATGGCCACTTCGCATGAAGATTTCTGTTGAAATCTTTGGGGGCGGCGTTCGGTCCTGTTTGGATGAGTGGACCGGGCGAAAAGAAGAGACAACGACAAAAGCAAATACAGGGATTTCGCTGCGCTCAGAATGACGAGCTTTAGGGGCAGGCTGTTTTTAGACAGCTGTGGCGAGATTCACGGCGAAGAAGTGCTGCGGGTCCTGCCATTGGCGCGTGAGCGTGAAGCCAGACGAGGTCAGCAGACGTTCTACCCGGGCGGGGGTGAACTTATAGCTGTTTTCAGTATGGATTGACTCACCCGCCGCAAAGTCTAGAGTAAAGGCCGACCCGGAGGTGTTTTCAGGTATGTGGACGCGCTGCGGAACAAGGGACTCGAGGTGCATCTCGATGCGCGACTCTTCAGAGTTCCAGATGGCTTTATGAATGAAGCGGTTGAGGTTGAAGTTGGCGCCGAGTTCGCGGTTGAGGCGGGCGAGGACATTGCTATTGAAGGCAGCAGTTACCCCGGCGTCGTCGTTGTAGGCCGCGAGAAGGGTAGATTCATCTTTGGTCGAAGATGAGGCGCCGTTTAGCGGAGCCAGATCGGTGCCGAGTAGAAGGGTGTCGCCGGGAAGTAGCTGGGCGCGGAGGTTGCGGAGGACGTCACGCGCATCGTCGGGCGAGAAGTTGCCTATGCTGGAGCCGATGTAGAGGGCGAGGGTGCGAGTGTTAGGCAGGCGATTAAGCGGGAGAGCCTGTGTGGTGTAGTCGGCGACCTGACAGCGGACGGTGACGCCGGGAACGTTGGCGCGGATGTTTTCGGTCGCGGCCTCGAGCGCGGTGACGGAGACGTCGACGGGCTGGTACACGACGCGTCCCTGCCGGCGGACAGCGGCTGCGAGGAGGATGCCGGTCTTGGTGGCGGTCCCGGCGCCGAGCTCGATGAGTGTGAGGATGGGTGCGGGGTCGTTGCCGGTGGGACGGGATGCCTCCGCGATGATCTCGTCGGCGTGGGTGTGGAAGATGGCGCGCTCGGTGCGGGTGAGGTAGTACTCCGGCAGTTCGGTGATCTGCTCGAAGAGACGGGAGCCGGTCTCATCGTAGAAGAGCCAGGGGGAGAGAGTCTTAGGGATGGAGGTGAGGCCGGCGCGCACTTCACCGGCTATCGCCTCGGCGGGATTGGAAGCAATGACAATATCCGGCGCTATTTCGGGGAGTTCAGAGACCGCAGGGGTGAATGGCACCGTTGGGGTTTCCCTTCCTGATGTGCGCGGCCTGAACCGCTTTGGAATTGGATGCAGCTTGTGCCGGTGATGTTCGGTGAAAATTGCAACCTGCTGACAGTACGGTGTCAGTAAGTCGAGGGGAAGCCAATCTTCCCATTGATTATCGCGCAGGGAGCGCGGTGAAGGGAATTTCGCCCAGATTTGCGACGTAGACGGTGTGGGTGGACAGATTGAGTGCCAAGGCGTAGGGATGCTCGCCTGCCTTGACGGTTTTCAGGACTTGACGGGCCCTTCCATCGATTATGGTGACTTTATTTTCCTGAGTGTTTGCCACGTAGACCAGGTTCTTGTCAGCGTCGATGGCGATGGCTTGCGGGTGATGGCCTGCGGGTATCGTGGCGGTCGCGGCTCCGTTTTTGTCGATCAGCGTTACTGAATCGCCTGCGTAGTTCGCGACATAGAGCTCTCCGGTGCGATCGTTGACTGCTAGAGCGCATGGCATCGATCCGGTGGCGATGTTAGCGACAGCGCTGGTGTCGGTGTCGATTGCAGCTACACTCGCGTCCTGCACATGGGTTACGTAGAGGGTCTGGCCCAATTTGGCGATTCCCCAGAGATGGAATGCACCGGCAGGTATCTTCGTGATCGCGTTGGTCTTTGTGTTGACGGCAGTGACGGTGGTGCTTTCGTAGCCGAGGAGATAGATCTGATTTTTGTCAGGATCGACGACTATGTCATCTGCCGAGCCAGTCTTGAGATTGGTCGCAGTGTTGGTGTTGCCGTCGATGACGGTGAGCATGTTGCTGAAGGTGTTCGAAACGTAGATCTTATTGGCCAGCTCGTCGAGTGCAATGGCATAAGGGCGCGCCGCGGTGGGTATCGTAGCGATCACCGCGTCCGTCTTTCCGTCGATGACCGAGACGGAGCGGCTGCCGGAGTTTGCCACGTAAACGAATCCGGTTCGATTGTTCACGGCTATCGCTTCCGGGCCAGAGCCAACGGGCAGACTCTTCGCAGCTTTTGTGGGGGCAACGATAGAGACGGCGCTGTGGATAGGGTCAACCACGTAGATCTTGGCCGTGCTCGGGCTGTAGGCGATTGCGTTTCGATTGATGAGTGCGGTGGAAGGTTGCGGTTGCGTCTGCTGCGCGATTCCAAGAGAGGGTCCGAGCATGATCAGCGCCAGTGACAGAAGACGCGAGCTAGTGGCTTGCGGATGTAATGGATGCATCCCGGTTTGGGCCTCAACTCTTACCTGTGGCGTTGTTTATGGCTTGGCTACAATGAAAGCGATCTTAGCAGCTTGCCTTCATACTGCGACAAACAACAAGAACAGGATGGCACGTGGAATGATTCGAAGATTTTTCGGAGGTGTCCGCTGTATGTTTCGAGTGCATCTCTGGATGATAGCGATTGCGTTATTTCTGCTGGCGGTGCGAGTTCCGGCGCAGCAGAGTTCTTCTACATTTAGGGTGCTGGCGATTGCAGAACGTGGAGGGCTTCACCAGCCTTTTGTGGATGCAGCCAAGATCTGGCTTGAGCGGGAGGCCAGCGTTGACCGCTTCACGATCGACTATATCGAGGATACGAAGCTGATTGATGCGGCGTATCTTTCGAAGTATCGGCTCTTCATCCAACTCAACTATCCGCCTTACAACTGGACTCCGGTTGCCGCTGCGGCTTTTACCGATGCGATTGAGAACGGGACGATCGGGTGGATCGGTTTTCATCATGCGACGCTGCTTGGCGAGTTCGATGGCTTTGCGATGTGGCCGTGGTTTTCGCAGTTCATGGGCGGCATCCGCTTTGAGACTTACATTCCGACCTTTGCGACGGGCACCGTAAATGTGGAAGCACCGGACCATCCGGCGATGCGGGGTGTGCCTCGCTCATTCGTCATTGAAAATGAGGAGTGGTATCGGTGGAACCGATCGCCGCGGGAGAATGTGCATGTTCTTGCCAGTGTGGATGAGAAGACGTATCGACCCGACACCAAGATCAAGATGGGAGATCATCCTGTCGTGTGGTCGAATGAGCAGGTGAAAGCGCGGAATATTTATATCTTCATGGGGCATCATCCGGAGCTTTTTCAGAACAGCGCTTTCACGACGCTGTTTCACAACTCTATTGTTTGGGCGGCGGGTCGATGAAGTGCTTTCTCCTGATGATCTTTGGGCTTGCGGGAATGGTGGGTGTGGCTGACGCACAGCAACAACCGGCGTTTCATGTGCTTGCATTTTATTCGGAGACGGTCGAGCGCGATCATGTTGATTTTGCGCATCAGGCGATCGAGTTTTACAAAGCGGCAGCGCAGCGTGATCACTTCGAGTTTTCGACTACTCAAAACTGGGATGACCTCAATGCGGAAAAGCTTGCGGGATATCAGCTTGTTGCGTGGCTGGATGACTTTCCGCACACAGAGCCGCAGCGTGCCGCGTTTGAAAAGTATATGGAGCATGGAGGAGGCTGGCTTGGCTTTCACATCGCGGCTTATAACGACGAAGGCACGCACTGGCCTTGGTTTGTGCAGTTTCTTGGCGGCGGAGTGTTTTACGGAAATAACTGGCCTCCTCTGCCTGCGACACTGACAGTGGATGATCCTGGTCACCCGGTGGTGAAGCGCATACCTGCCAGCTTTCTCTCGCCTACTAACGAGTGGTATATCTGGCGGCCTTCTCCGCGGCTGAATCGTGATGTGAAGGTTCTGATTACGCTTTCGCCCTCGAATTATCCGATTGGGATGAAGGACGTAATAACGGGTGGCGATCTTCCTGTGGTGTGGACTAACACGCGGTATCGCATGCTCTACATGAATATGGGACATGGCGACAGAATCTTCACCAGCGAGGTGCAGAACAGGTTGATGGAAGATGCGGTGATTTGGACTGCTACGGCGAAAGAGACGGCTCTGCGCAGGTGAGTACGACTACAGACCGGGGGCCTGCTCGATAGGTGTGGCCTGAGACCGCTGGTGGGTTCTGCCACTCGACGATGTCTTGCGGCGAATCCAAATACGTATCGATCCATCGGCACCAAGGATGTTTATCGCCGTTGATGAGGATGGGAAGTTCGAAGTCGAGCGGTTCCCAGTAGGCGTTAAAGATGAAGTAGAAGAATGTATTTTCCCCAGCGAGATAGACGCTGAATGCAATGCTGTGTGAGTCCTCGTTCCAGTCGGGTTGGTTGAGTTTTACGCCGTGCCAATCCTTGATTGCAGATTTGATCAACTGAGTCAAAGTTATCTGATGGCGCTCGGGGCCAGTATCTCGCAGGAGGCGTCTCGCGATGAGGATCTGCACGAATCGATGTACGTCCGGGTATTTTTGGAGGAGCGACCAATCGAACCAAGCGCTCTCATCGTCGTGACAATATGCATTGTTGTTGCCGTCCTGGGTGCGACGAACTTCGTCGCCCATCAGAATCATGGGCATACCGAGCGCGAGTAAGGTGGTGGTCAGCATGTTTTTGACCTGTCGGCCTCGGAGGGTCTCTATGGCGGGATCGTCGGTAGGGCCTTCGATGCCGTGGTTCCAGCTGCGATTGTCGTCAGCGCCGTCGCGATTGTCGTCGCCGTTGGATTGGTTGTGCTTCTGGTTGTAGGAGACGAGGTCGTTGAGCGTGAATCCGTCGTGGCAGGTTACGAAGTTCACGCTCTGCTCTGCCTCGCGGTTATCGTGGGCGTAGATTTCGCTGCTACCAAGGATGCGGTCGGCGAAGCGACAGACAGTGCCGTTATCACCGCGGAAGAAGCTTCGTACATCGTCACGAAACCGTCCGTTCCATTCCTTCCAGCTGTCGCCTACGAAACTTCCTACCTGATACAGGCCGGCGGCATCCCAGGCTTCGGCGATCACTTTGATCCCGGCGAGGACAGGATCGGATTCTATATCCCAGATGAGGGGCGGGTCGGCCATCAACTGGCCAGCGGAGTCGCGGGCGAGGACCGACGCGAGGTCGAAGCGAAAGCCGTCTACGTGCATCTCCTGGACCCAGTAGCGGAGGCTGTCGAGGATCATGCGGCGGACGGTGGGGTTGTTGGTATTGAGTGTGTTTCCACAACCGCTGAAGTCTAAATAGCGTGAGGTGTGGCTATCGATGATGTAGTAGGCGCTATTGTCGATTCCGCGAAAACACAAGGTCGGGCCAGTGTGATCGCCTTCAGCGGTGTGATTGAAGACGACATCGAGAATCACCTCAATTTTTGCACGATGGAGAGCCTTGACCATATCGCGAAACTCCTCGATAGGGCCGAGAGGATCCTGACGTGAGCTGTAGGCGTGATGAGGGGCGAAGAAGGAGATAGGTTGATACCCCCAGTAGTTGACGAGGCCAGGCGGGCAATCCTGGGCGTCGAACTGGAAGACCGGCAGCAGTTCGATTGCGGTTACACCGAGTTGCTGAAGATAGGGAATTTTTTCGATCAAGCCACGATAGGTGCCGCTGATCTCGGGGGCGACGCCAGAGTTCGGATGACGCGTGAAACCTCGTACATGCATCTCGTAAACGATTGTCTGTGCTGACGAGTGTTTGAGCGGTAGGTCGCCTTCCCAGTCGTAGGCATCGGGATCGACGACTACGCTTTTCATCGCGGTTGCCGTGTTGTCCCCTGCCTCTCGTGCGATATCTCGGTTGTAGTTTTTGGGAACGACTACACTACGACCGTAAGGATCGAGAAGAACTTTGGCGGGATTGAAGGATAGGCCGCTGGCGGGATCCGACGGTCCATGGATTCGATAGCCGTAGATCTGGCCAGGCTGTAGGTCGGGCACGAATATGTGCCAGTAGTGGTAGGTGCGGTTCGTCTCGGGGTTGATGGTGATGATGCGTGAGGGGAGTGCGTCGTCTTCGCGGTCGAAGAACAATAGTTCGACGCTGGTTGCTTTGCGAGAGAAGATACTGAAATTCACACCGCCGTCGCGGACGGTGGCTCCGAGTGGGGAGCTTGATCCGATCGTCGTTGCTGGAGTGACGACTCGATGGGTTTGTTGTGTAACTGCGCCGGTTTTGGCTGCCTCAGATTTATGTGGATCAGTAACCAGGGCCATGACACACACCCCTTCGCGCACGTCGATTGCGCTGAAACAGTCTATACCGATGATCGGCTATCAGTTGCGTCGCCGGATGGGAACAGTTACAGAAGTCGCCATGACACCTCATCCTGGGGAGGGGGTGGATCTGTAAAGAAGCTTGATTCTGAATAGAGCAACTGTACGCTAAACGCTCTATGCATTTTTGTCCGGAATCAGCTGCCAGGATTTGTCGGTGTCAGGATTCGCTTAAGAGGCATCGTGGGCCACGCGGAGGCCGGAGAACTGCCAACGTGTGGCGGGGGTGAAGAAGTTGCGGTAGGTGGCGCGGATGTGGGTGGCGGGGGTTACGCACGAGCCTCCTCGGAGAACCATTTGGGAGGACATGAACTTGCCGTTGTACTCGCCGAGGGCACCGGGGAGGGGATGGTAGCCGGGGTAGCCGGTGTAGCCGCTGGCAGTCCACTCCCAAACGTCGCCGAAGATCTGCTGAAGGCCTTCGTTTGGGGGTGCGGCGGTGGGGTGGAGGTTGCCGGTTTCGAGGAGGTTGCCTTGAACGGGGTGGGACTGAGTTGCATGCTCCCACTCGAATTCGGTGGGGAGGCGGTGGCCGACCCAGCGCGCGTAGGCGTCGGCCTCGAAGAAGCTGAGGTGGCAGACGGGGGTTTCGCTGAGGTCTTCGAGGGGAATGAAGCCGTGCAGGGTGTAGATGCACCATCCGGACTTTGTGGTGGTGTCGCGCTGCCAGTACAGGGGGGCTTGCCAGCCTTCGGCGCGCTGGGTAATCCAGCCTTCGGAGAGCCAAAGCTCGGGGCGGTTGTAGCCGTTTTGTTCCATGAAGGCGAGGTATTCGGCGCAGGTGATGGGACGGTTGGCGAGGCGGAAGGGCGCGATGTAGACCTTGTGGCGCGGGGTCTCGTTGTCGAAGGCGAAGGCTTCGATGGAGGCGGGGTCGAGGGTGAGGCCGATTTCGGTGAGGCCGGGATTGAAGGTGATCCAGTCGAGCGGCGGAGCTATGGTGGGGGTCGGCTTTTGCTCGGGTGGGGCTTCGAGGTAGGCGGGATGCAGCGGGTTGGTGAAGAGAGCGTGCTTGATGTCGGTGGCGATGAGCTCTTGATGCTGCTGCTCGTGCTCGAGGCCGAGGACGATGCGGCGGGCGGCTTCGTCTTCGAGCGGGTGCTGGAGAAGGCGGTCCATTGCGGCGTCAACGTGGGCTCGGTAAGCAAGGATGGCGTCGAGGGGAGGGCGGGAGAAGGAGGAGCGGAGCTTCTTCTCGGGCATGTCGCCGAGGGAGTTGTAGTAGCTGTTGAAGAGCCAGGGGAAGTCTGGATGGAAGGGTTGGTAGGCAGCGACGAACTCGCGGAGGACGAAGGTCTCGAAGAACCAGCTGGTGTGGGCTAGATGCCATTTGACTGGGCTTGCTTCGGGACAGGACTGGACCATCATGTCTTCGGGGGAGAGGGGTCGACAGAGGTTAGCTGTGGCGTGGCGAACGGCCTTGTAACGGGCAAGGAGGGAGGCGGCTGGGGTCGCAATGGTGGCGGGCATGATGGTCTTCAGACTTTACCTAAGCTATGGGATGGGTTAGGTGACAGATTTGTTGCTTTTTTATGAAGGAGGGCAGAGGCAGATCCACGCGGGGATGACAGACCAACCAGCACCAGCAACGGCCTATTGTTGTAAATCCCGGATGCTGTTGGGATTTCTCATGATTACACGTGTGAGGCGTTGAGCAGGCGAGCGAGGGCGTAGGCTACGGTGGCGGCGATGCCTCCGATGACGGTCGTCTGGATGGCACTGCGGAGCCAGCCGGTGCCGACGAGCTTTCCTTTCAGCGCTCCGAAGATGGCCAGAGCTAAGAGCGTGATGATGGTGGAGAGCTTAAGGGCTTCACCGTTGTTGTCGATGATCATGTAGGGCAACAGAGGGATGAGGCCGCCGGCGATGTAGGAGAAGGCGATGGTGGATGCGGATCGAACAGCGCGGTTGGCGGCAGGCTTTTCGAGACCGAGTTCGAAGCGCATCATGAAGTCGACCCAGGCGGTGGGGTTTTGCTTGAGGGCGGCGAGGACGGGATAGGCGCTGCTGCGGTCGACCGAGTATTGCTCGAATATCTCGTAGATCTCTTCCTCCTCGTCGTGGGTGCGTTCGATGATCTCGCGCTCTTCTCGTTGGCGTTCGGAGACGTAATGCTCGGCGTCTCCACGGGCGGCCAGGTAGCCTCCGAGGCCCATGGCGATGGAGCCGGCGGCTATCTCGGCCAGGCCGGCAAGGACTACGATGTGGGAAGAGGCGACTGCTCCGGAGAGGCCGGCGGCGAGGGCGAAGGGGACGGTGAGACCGTCCGAGAGGCCGATGACGATGTCGCGCACGACGGCGGAGGACTCGAAGTGGCCTTCTACGTGTGGAGTTTGAGAGGTTTGGGATCCGTGGGCGACTTGGTGCATGGCGGTAGTGTAGTGCCAGAAGGCGTAAGCCACTAAACGTCATGCGAGGTTTTTGTGTTCGGATAGCGTCTTTCAGAGTGCGGAAACGTCTGTATGAGCACAGGGTTGCAGCTAAGGACATGCAAGGCAGGCAGGTTATGAATCGGACGATTAAGCGGCTTGGCGGAAGCGTGGTGATGTTGCTGGCGATGGGTTCGCTGGCGGGCATGGGCTGGGCTCAGGAGAGTGAGGGTGGACGAGGTGCGGGCCGTGGTGAGGGCGGCGCAGCGTTTGCCGGTGGGCAGATGGTTCGGGGCACGGTGACGGCGGCGGCGGCTGACCATTTGACGGTGAAGACGGATGCGGGAGAGGTGTATCAGGTCGCGGTATCGGCGAATACGCGCATCATGAAAGAGCGGCAGCCGATAAAGTTGACCGATGTGAAGGTTGGCGATGGGGCTGGAGCGATGGGTGTGCTGGATGCTCCGACGAAGACGGTTCATGCGGTGTTTTTGACTGTGATGGATGCCGAGCAGGTGAAGAAGCTGCGCGAGGGGCTGGGCAAGGTCTACATCGTCGGTAAGGTTACGGCGATTGATGATGTGAAGGTAACCGTGTTGCGGAATGATGGCGTTAGCCAGGTGATCGAAGTGGATGAGGGAACTTCGTTCAAGCGGGGCGGGCGGCAAATGGCTTCTATGCTGAACGGGAGTGGGCCGGTTGGGAATGTCGGTAGTGGACGGGGTGCTGGCGCGGGCTCTGGTAGTGGAGCTGGCAGCGGTTCCGGCGGAGAGAGTATTACGCTGGCAGATGTAAAGGTGGGAGATATGGTGGCGGGGCAGGGTGCGCTGAAGAATGGCGTGTTTGTGCCGACTGAGCTTGGCGTGATGGATGCGGCGGCGATGACGCGGAGGAGACGGTCTGCGGAGGGTGGTGCTGCGGGGAGTGCCGGCAGTGCGGCTCCTGGAAGTACTTCCGGCAATGCTTCGCCAGCTTCTACTCCTAAACAAGACTGAATTCTTACTGTTTTACTGATTTGATTTGCGGCGAGGTTGATGTGCGGCGATTGATTGCATCGATGGCTTTGGGGCTGGTTGTGTCGGCCGGTACCGGCGCGCGGTATGGCTGGGGACAGAGTGTGGCCCAGGAGCAGACTCCGGCAGGGTCGGCTCCCACTGCTGCGCAGAGTACGGCGACGGTCGCGGCGGGTGGGACGATTAAGGGAACAGTGAAGGCTGGGAATGTTCCTTTACCTGGCGTGGGGATAACGGCGACCAATACATTGACCGGGAAGAAGTACGCGACAACGACCGACATCACGGGCGCGTTTGCGATGGCGATTCCGCGGAATGGACGGTACGTGGTGAAGGCGGAGCTGGCAGCCTTTGCCTCCGATACGAAAGAGGTGCTGATCAACGCTGCTGGACAGAATGGCGGAAAGCCAGAGCAAGTGGTGGAGTTTGGACTACAACTGGCTTCGCGGGTCGCACAGCAACAGCAGCAGCAAGCTTCGGCGGCGGGGACGGCGGCTGGTAATCTGGCGAGCGCTTTGGGGCGTGGGACGCAGTCCTTGAATGTAACTGGCGATGCTGGCGAAGCCACCGATGCAAGTGCGGGATCAGGCAATGCTGGAGCGCAGATGCCGACGCTAGTGGGGTTGGGCGGCGGCGATACGACGGCAACAGATTCAGTTGCTGTAAGTGGGCAGATGGGACAGACGAATGGGCTCGCGAATTTTAGCGAGGATGATATTCGCCAAAGAGTGCAGGATGCGATTGCGAATGCACAGCGTCAGGGTGGTGCGGTGGGCGATATGGCGAACGCCGTCGCGGGGATGCTTGGTGGGATGATGGGTGGACCGGGTGGGTTCGGTGGCGGGCCGGGTGGCGGAGGTGGTGGACGGGGAGGACGCGGTGGTGGTGGTGGCGGTGGTGGTGGATTCAGGGGATTCAATCCGACGCAGCCGCATGGGACGGTGTTTTATCAGGGGGGAAATGGAGCGTTGAATGCTGCGCCGTTCTCGGTGGCTCAGGCGCTGGGTGAGGAAGGCGCGCAGGTGGTGAAGCCCTCGTCGATGCAGAATCGGTTTGGCGTTAGCTTCACGGGATCGCCGTCGATTCCGGGGCTGTATAAGGCGAATCCGAAGCAGTTTGTGTTTGTGAATGTGACGGGCATGAGGAACATCAACCCGCAGATTTATAACGGGACGGTACCGACACTGGCGGAGCGGAGTGGAGATTTTTCGCAACTACTCAGCACGACGGGTGGGGTTACGTCAGGACAGTTGTATGACCCGACGACCGGGCTGCCGATCCTGAATAACAATTTGAAGAATGCTACGACTCCGCTGTCGCCGCAGGCTCAGGCGCTGCTGAATTTTTATCCTGCTCCGAATGTTCCCGGTGCGAGTTTGCGGAATAACTATCAGACGGTGACCAATGCAGGTCAGAATTCGACAAGCGCGGCGATGCGGTTTGTCAGGAATTTCGGTCAGAATAATACGTTTGGCAGGGGTGGTGGCGGTGGTGGGCGGCGGCAGGCGGCAAATGCTCCGAAGACATTGCGGCAGAACATTAATTTCAATGGAAGCTATTCGCACGCAGCTAGTGATCTTCGGAATATCTTCCTTCCGCTCGGAGGAGGAAGCGAATCCACTGGGTACGGGATAACGGCCGGTTACACAATCGGGTATGGACGATTGACGAATAATGCTTCGATCAACTGGAATCGGTCGCACGCTCAGCAGCAAAACTATTTTACGGATGGAGCGAGCGATCCTTTGTCGGGGACGGGGATCTCGATTCCGAAGCCGGTGATTGGGGCTGAGCCGGGGATCTTCTACGGTGTTCCGAGTTTGACGATTGCTAGCTTCACGGGTCTGAGCCAGACAGCGGCGAGCAACTCGGTCAATCAGACTATTTCGTTCTCGGACTTTGTAAGCTACGGCTATAAGAAGCACAATATGCGGTTTGGCTTTGATTTCCGGCGCGTACATGCGGACACTATCGGCGGAAGCAATGGAACTGGGTCGTTTACGTTTACGGGATATGCCACACAGAATCCGGCGGCTTCATGCACGACTCCAACGACTGCATCGTGCGTTGCGAGTGGATCTGCTTTTGCGGACTTGCTGTTTGGTCTGCCGCAGCAGTCTGCGATTCAGGCTGGGGCGAACAAGACGTATCTGCGGGCAAATATATGGGACTGGTATGCGCAGGATGATTGGCGCGTGTTGTCGAATCTGACGCTGAACTATGGGCTGCGCTATGAGTACTTCTCTCCGTATGTGGAGAAGTACAACCGGCTGGTGAATCTTGACCACAATGCGGACTTCACACAGGTGTCGCCGGTTCAGCCGGGGCAGAGCGGGCCATTTACCGGGAGCTTTCCGCGGTCGCTGGTGAACCCGGATCGGACGATGTATTCTCCGCGATTTGGTTTTGCGTATCGTCCGAAGCCGAAGCTCTTCAAAGAGACGGTGGTGCGCGGGGGTTATGGGATTAACTACAACACTGGGCAGTATGCGACGATTGCGCGACAGCTTGCGTTTCAGCCACCGTTTGCTATTACGCAGACGAACCTGGTGACGACGAATACGATTTCGGGGACGGCGGGATGCACGCCGACGAATATGACGCTGGCGAGTGCGTTCGACTGCTCGACGGTGCCGGTGCAGAACAACTATGCCGCGAATCAGGACTATCGGCTGGGACATGTGCAGGTCTGGAATGTCGATATTCAGCACACGTTTCCGATGGGGATTGTCACGAACCTTGGTTACAACGGTGCCAGAGGCGGTGGGCTGGATATGCTGCGGGCGCCGAACCGTACGGCTTCCGGGCTGCTAAATCCGGAGGCGCAGGCGTTTACGTATGAGGATTCGCTGGCGTTCTCACGTTTCAACGGGATGAGCCTGAATGTGCGGAAACGGATGCAAAAGGGCATCTCGCTGCAGGCGACGTACTTTTATGGACACTCGATCGACAATGCGTCCTCGATCGGCGGAGCGACCGGTGTACCGGCACAGAACGACCTGGACCTGAAGGCCGAGGAGGGCAACAGCGCGTTCGATGTGCGTCACAAGTTGACGGGCAACTGGGTGATGGAACTGCCGTTCGGGCCGAACCGAGCCTTCCTGACGAAGGGCGGGTTCTGGTCGAAGGCGTTGGATGGATTTTCGCTCTCTGGTGATTTTACGTTTGCGACGGGCACTTATTTCACGCCGCACTTCTCTGCGACTGTGGCGGAGACGTCGACGGGAACGAATAATTCCTTGCGGCCTGATCGTATTTTCACGCAGTCGATTACAGGGCCACAGACGATTCGGCAGTGGTTCAATCCGACTGCATTTGCGCCTCCTGCGAATGGATTCGGAACGGCTTCGCGCGGGTCGATTGAAGGACCGGGGATCGTGGCTGTGGATGCCTCGCTGTCGCGCACGGTGGCGCTGGGAGAGACACGGTCGTTTGAGGCGCGGGTGACGGCGAATAATGTGTTCAACACGGTGCAGTACTCGGGGATCGATTCGACGCAGAACTCGCTGACGTTCGGGCAGGTAACCTCGGCGGCGGCGATGCGGACGTTGACGGTGATCGCGCGGTATCGGTTCTAGGGAGCTGTGAGCTTTGGGTTTTGAGCCTATGAGTTTTGAAGTGCGAGGAATTATGCAGCGATTGATGGCGGCGATTTTGGTTGGGGTGATGGCGGGGTCGCCGGGGCTCGCGCAACAGCAGGCGGCTGACGGCACGTTCACGCTCAAGGTGCAGTCCGATATTGTGTTGACGAACGTGGTGGTGCGGGACAAGAAGACGGGTGAGGTGGTGAAGGGGTTGAAGGCCAGCGACTTCACGGTAATGGAGAATGGAAAGCCTCAGAAGATTGAGAGTTTCGACTATCAGAATGTCGATGAGGCCGCTGTGCTGAGGGAGAAGACTACGGTTTCGGGCAAGACTACGATTGCCGATCTGTTGAACAAGAACTTTGCGGCTGATACAGGTCAGTTGCGGGATCATCGGCTGATTGTGATGTTCTTCGACCTGAGCAGCATGCAGCCGGAGGATATCGACCGCGCGGTGGAGGCGGCACAGGACTACATCAAGAAGAAGATGCAGCCAGCGGATCTGGTGGCTCTGGTGAGCATGTCCACGGGGCTTAGCATGGATCAGGACTTTACCTCGGATAAAGATGCATTGCTGAAGGGTGTGGGCAAGTACAACGGAACCGAGGGTACGGGATTCGCGAATGGCAATGAGGGCGGCAACTCTGGTGGGACGGCGGATGATGCGTCGAGCTTTACCGCAGATGACAGCGAATACAACAGCCTGAATACGGATCGCGAACTGTATGCGATTCGGACGATTGCGAAGAGCCTGGAGCGGGTGGATCAGCGGAAGAGCTTGTTGTACTTCAGCGGCGGGTTAACGCGGCAGGGTATCGAGAATCAGGCGAGCATACGCGCAGCGACGAATGCTGCCGTAAAGGCGAATATGGCGATTTATAGCGTGGATTCGCGCGGGCTGGAGGCTTTGCCTCCGGTGGGCAACGCCTCCACAGGAAGCCTGCGCGGCACGGCAGCCTATAACGGCGGAGCGATGCAGGCCAATCTGGACGCGAACTTTGGATCGCAGGAGGTGCTGGCGAACTTGTCGAGCGATACGGGCGGCAAGGCGTTCTTCGATTCGAACGATTTTGCTCCGGCGTTTCAGCAGATCCAACATGATACGGAGGCTTACTACATCATCGGGTTCCGCTCGACGAATACGGCGCGGGATGGGAGCTACCGTCATCTGACAGTGAAGCTGAATCGCACCGACGCGAAGATGGATTATCGGCCGGGATACTATGCTCCGGCGGATTTTCAGCACTCGAAGACAGAGGATCGTGAGATACAGCTGACGGAGCAGTTGCGGAGCGATCTGCCGGCTACTGATGTTGCGGTGTATCTGCAGGCGCTCTACTTCCGGATGGATGACAACAAGTTCTTCGTGCCGGTATCGCTGATTGTGCCGGGGTCGCAGATTCCGTTCGTCAAGAATGGCGATAAGAGCAAGGCAAACATCGACATCATCGGGCAGGTGAAGAATGCTCAGGGGATCGTTGTCGGCAATGTTCGCGACACGGTGAAGCTGGCGCTCGATGCGGCGCAACAGGTGCAGCGCAAGAATATTCAGTATTCCAGCGGATTCACGCTGGCTCCGGGACGGTATCACCTGAAGTTTGTGGTGCGGGAGAACGAGACGGGGCGGATGGGAAGCTTCGAAACCGACCTGCAGGTTCCGGATATGAAGAAGGCTCCACTGAAGTTGAGTTCGATTGTGCTGTCGAGCCAACGGGCGCCAAATACTGCAAAGAAGGCGATCAGTCCGTTGGTGCGGGATGGTGTGGAGTGGATTCCTAATGTGCCTCATGTCTTTCGCCAGGACCAGCATCTTTACTTCCTGTATGAGGTCTATGACCCATCGAGGCAAAAGACGGAAGGACCTGCGCCTGCGGATTCACCGGGTTTGACGCGGCGTCCTGCGGGAGCGGTCCGAGTGTTGACCAGCATCGAGTTCCTGAGCGGCGGGGTGAAGGTATACGAGACTCCCCTCGTGGAGGCCAATGCTGTCAACATCCCCGAGCGCGGGGCGGTGGCGTTTCAGTTCGACGTGCCGCTCACTCAGCTGAAACCGGGGACGTATGTGGTCCAGGTAAATGTCATCGATGACGCGGGGGGGAGTTTCAGCTTTCCGCGGATGGCGCTCATGATCCAAGCTCCGGCGGCAGCTCCGGTCACGGCATCGGCTGCGACGGCGGGTGCACCGGTGCAATAGTGCCTATTGACAGGGACTCGATTCAGGCCGATGATGTGGGCGTACCTCGTGGAGGTATACCATGGGCACGTATTACCGCTCTTCTCTCGTCCTTATCCTCTTCAGTTTGCTGACCGTAAATGCGCTAGCGAGTGCGCAGAATACGCAGAAGGATACCCTCAATCGAGATGTAATCCTCCAGGAAGCTCATAAGGATCCGCAATGGCTTTCGATTCAGGCACATCTGCCTGATCCAACAACGGCTACCGCCGCACAACTGGAGATGGCCGCCGATGTGTTACGGGCAAGACGTTTCCCCGAAGATGCGATCGTGTACTACGGCTACGCACTGCAGCGTGGCGGGGATGCGCCGCAACTGCTGAACAAAATGGGCGTGGCGGAGCTGGAGCTACGGCATCCGGCACAAGCACGAGCATACTTTCAGCGTGTGGTGAAGATCAAGAAAAAGAACCCTGAGGGCTGGAACAATCTTGGCGCTCTGGAGTACATGGAAGGCCGGTACAACGCAGCTATCTCCGACTACAGCCGCGCGATCAAACTGGACAAAACATCGGCGACGTTCCACTCCAACCTGGGGACGGCTTACTTCGATAAGAAGGAGTTTGAAAGCGCCCGAAAGGAATACGATATCGCGCTCAAGTTAGACCCGGGAATGCTGCAGCATCACGGAACAGCCGGCGTGACAACCCGGATGCTGTCTCCGGAAGACCACGCACGCTTCTGCTATGAGCTGGCTCGTCTTTATGCTCAGCGCGGAGATGAAGAAGACATGCTGCGCTATCTAACGATGGCAAGCGAGGGCGGATTCGACATCCTGACGGAGATGGGCGGGGATTCCCTGCTGGGACAGTATCGCAAGGATCCACGCATACTGCTGATCGTGACTAACGCCAAGGCGCTACGCGGTAATCATCTCGCGCAGGCCTCGGGTGTGCCTCCTCCGCCGTTACCTCCACCGGTGCATGAGTAAGAGGCTTAGCGGTAGGGACAGTGACGGCAGTTTGAGTTGCAACAGTAGCCTCGCTTGAGATGGTAGGCTGCCGTGAAGACGAGGTATGGACCTTCGTAGTAGAAATCTTCGTCCGCGAGTTCGGTGGGGTCTTCCGGCGGTGGTTGTGGTGCGGGATTGGGTGATTCCGGCATCGTCAGAACAATGGTAGAACGGCCGGTGGGGATGTGACGATCTGCGCGGGGATCAGTTCAGGTGATGCTTCTGGTTTCCGATCCTGAGGCAACGCGCTGTCCTCTTCGGGAAGCAGGCTGCCGTTGCGGTAGACGACCTGCTTTCCGGGGGTCGAGGGGACACGTTCGCCGGGCACGATGATTCCAGCCAGACTCGTCGGATCGGCGGCGGCGACGGTAATGGTTGCGGAGCACTGGCGAGTGCGGGCCGCGCGGAGAGAGTCAACTGCTTCCGGAAGGGCGAACTGCTCTCCGCCGAAGCCAGAGACGAAGCGGCCGCCGCGGATTTCGCCGCGAGCCTCGAGACGGCGAAGGATGCCGAGCAAGTCGCGCCATTTGGGGCTGTTGGACTCGCGGGTGAGGAGGTCACGGAAGAGGACGCCGTAGCGGGCAAGGAGCATGCGGGCGAAGGATTCGAGTGCCTGATCGGTGCGGCGTGCTTGTTCGATTACGGTCGGTGCGGCGTGGAGCTCTTCTGTGAGGAGCGACCAGCGTCCGGCTGTGCTGCGCGTCGATCGCTTACCAACGGTTTCCGTGGTGGTGGATTTGCGGCGGGGGTCCATCATGGCGCGGAGTTGGTCGAAGCCGTCGGCCGATGCCAGGCCTGCGGTGGCGAGTTCCCAGAGAGCGTGTTGCGTCTGGGGTTTTGAGAGGTTGAGGATGCGCTGGATGTCGTTCGAGAAGCAGGCCCCACGTTGTTGAAGGAGCGAGCGGAGTTGCAGGGCTTCGGGACTCAGGGCCTGTTGCAGGTGGACCTCTTCGACGCGCTGCTGGGTGAGTGCGTGGGGTAGCCAGTCGGCAGATTCGCGGACGTAGAAGGTGATGGGGGCGGCGTTGGTTGGGATGACGCGGCGCGGCGCGGCACCATCGCCTGCTGACCATGCAGGGTGGGGCGAGATGCGGCCCCATCCGACGGCTCCCGAGAGGCAGAGCGCATCGAGCCAGCGGGGATCGTAGTTGGCTACGCGGGCGGGCAGGAGGGTACGCTCCCATTCAATGGCTGGGGCTTCGAAGCCTTCGAGTTGGTGGAGCGCTTCGAGCACGCCTTCTTCGCCGGTGAGTTGCGTCTGTGGGGCAAGGTGCTGCCAGCCGAGGAGCCATCGCATGTAGACGGCTGGGGTGACGGGCTCGATCTGCTTGCGCAGGGTGTGGAGCGTGCGGCGGTGAATGCGCTGGAGGATACGGCGTTCGCACCACTCGATGTCGTGGTCGTGTGATGGCTTTGGATGTTCGAAGATGCCACGCATGAGGAGACCTTGCATCTCCATGGCGAGGAAGGATTGGAAAACTTCGCTTGGGTCGAGGGAGAGGCGTTGGGCGAAGGTGTTGGCGGTGGTGGGGCCGAGGAGTTGGGTCCAGCCTTGGACGCATTGTTTTAGGGCTTGTTCTTTTGTAACTGTATTGGTTGCGTTTTCTTGCGACAACCAAAGCGCGGCTACATGTGAGGTGCGTTCGGTGGAGGTCCAGCAGATGACGCCGTTGCAGTCGATGGTTTGGGCGCGGCCTTTGGTGATGAGGCGGTCGTAGAGTGTGGGCCAGTGGCGGGCTTCTGGATTTTCGATGAAGAAATCGATCGGGAGTGCGACGAGCGCGTGGAGCAGGTCGTGTAGTTCGTGCTCGTCGCGGATGTCGGGCCAGCACTCGCGGCGGATTTCGTCGATGGCGGATTGATCGAGACGGCCTGCTTCTTCGAGGACGCTTGCGGGAAGGGTGCGGCTGAGGGAGACTGCGCGGGCGCGGCGTTCTTCGAGGCCGGCTTCGTCGAGGAAGGCGTATGGGTTGGCGTTGAGTAGCTCGTGGGCGAACTGCGAAGGGACGGGCGTATCGACGGCGAGGCAGCGGATGGCACCGTCCTTGATGGCGCGTAGGACTTCGATGAGGCCTTCGAGGTCCATGGCTTCGCCGAGGACGTCTTTCATGACCTCGTTGACGAGCGGGTGGTTGGGTATTTGGATGTCGCCTTCGATGGTCTCGAAGCAGGCTGCGGCTTGAGGGAAGACGCTGGCGAGGAGGTCTTCGGAGCGGGTACGCTGGATTTGCGGGGCGATGCGCTTGCCTTTGGAGAAGCGGAGGAGTTGGAGGCTGCGTCCGGCGGCCCAGCGCCAGCGGTTCTTGAAGATGGGTGAGGCGAGGGCGGCTTGCTCGAGGAGGTCTTTGGCGGTGTATTCGCTGAGGAATTGGAAGACGTCGGCGAGCGGGAAGCTGTGCTGCTCGGCAAGGGAGATGTTGATGCCATTGTCGGTGGCGGCGGCCTGCAACTCGAAATTGAAGCCGCGGCAGAAGCGCTTGCGTAGCGCGAGTCCCCAAGCCTTGTTGATGCGGCCGCCGAAGGGTGCGTGGAGGATGAGTTGCATACCGCCGCCTTCGTCGAAGAAGCGCTCGGCGATGATGGTGGTCTTTGAGGGTACGGCGCCGAGGACGGCTCGGCCGGTGACGATGTAGGCGATGAGTTGTTGGGCTCCGCTGGGGCAGAGGCCGCAGTGTTCCATCAGCCATGCGGTGGCGGATGCTACTTCGGGGTCCGCGGGCGAGATGTAGCCAGGCGTGACGTTTGGGGTGAGGGCGGAGATTTGCTCACGGAGCTCGGCTACTCCGGTGGAGAGGACTGCGGTGCGCTGTGGGGCTTCGCCTTCCCAGAAGGGGAGGCTGGGCGGGGCTCCGTGGGCGTCTTCGACGAGGACGCGACCGATGGCTTCGATGCGCTGAATGCGCCAGCTCGCGTTGCCGAGGAGTATGACGTCGCCGGGTGAGGAGTCGACAGCGAAGTGCTCGTCGAGTGTGGCAATCTGCACGCCTTCGGGTTGGAGGATGACGGCGAAGAGGTTGGTGTCGGGGATGGCTCCGCCGTTGGAGATGGCGATCATGCGCGCGCCGCGACGGGGGTGGAGTTGGTGGTGGATGCGGTCGCGGAGCAGGTAGGAGCCATAGCGGCCGCGGCTGGACTCGATGCCGTTGCTGAGGAGTTCGAGGAGTTCGTCGAAGTGCTCGCGAGTGAGGTCGCGATAAGGATGGGCGCGGCGGAGGGTGTTGAAGAGAGTGTCTTCTTCCCATGGCTCGGCACCGCAGGCGGCGACGATCTGCTGCATGAGAACGTCGGTGGGTTGCGGGGGGATCTCAAGTTGATCTAGTTCGCCGGAGCGCATCTTGCGGATGAGAGCGGCTTGCTCCATGAGGTCGTCGCGCGTGGTGGCGAAGAAGCGGCCTTTGGGGATGGCTCCGCGCCAGTGGCCTGCACGGCCGATGCGCTGCATGGCTACGGCGACTGCGCGGGTGGTGGCGATCTGGCAGACGAGGTCGATGTCGCCTATGTCGATTCCGAGTTCCAGTGACGCTGTGGCGACGAGGATCTTGATCTCGCCGCGTTTGAGGCGCTGCTCGGCGTCGAGGCGGAGGGTGCGGGAGAGCGAGCCGTGGTGGGCCGCAACGTTCTCTGGACCGAGGCGCTCGGCGAGGGCGAAGGCTATCTTTTCGACGAGGCGGCGCGTGTTTACGAAGACCAGTATGGAGCGATGGCTCTGGGCGTGGGCGGCGAGCTTGTCGAAGATCTCAGTCCACATGTTGGTGGTGAGGACGGAGCTGAGCTCGTCGCTGGGAACTTCGATAGCGAGATCGAGTTCGCGTCGCTGGCCGACCTGGATGATGGTTGCGGGCTTGCGATGTTCGTGGACTCCGGTGAGGAAGCTGGCTACGAGTTCGATGGGGTTCTGCGTGGCGGAGAGGCCGATGCGTTGCGGCGGCTGCGCGAGGCCGGTGAGGAAGGCTCCAGGTGAGAGGCGGTTTTCGCCGCAGACTAGAGCATCGAGACGTTCGAGTGAGAGCGCGAGATGTGCTCCGCGCTTGTCGTCGGCTACGGCGTGGATCTCGTCTACGATGACGGTCTGGACTCGGCGGAGGTGCTCGCGGGATTTTCCGGCGGTGAGCAGGATGTAGAGCGACTCGGGTGTGGTGACGAGGATGTGAGGTGGATTGCGGAGCATGGCAGCGCGCTCTTTGGGGAGAGTGTCGCCTGTGCGGACTGCGGTGCGGATCTCGGTGGAGAGATAGCCGCGTTCGAGGGCTAGCTGCTGGATCTCGCGGAGGGGTTGATCGAGGTTTTTCTGTACGTCGTTCGAGAGCGCTTTGAGCGGGCTGACGTAGACGACTTGCGTCGCGGGCGCGAGTCGTCCTTCGATGGCGGCGCGGAGGAGCTTGTCGATGCAGACGAGGAAGGCTGCTAGGGTTTTTCCGCTTCCGGTTGGCGCGGAGATTAGCGTTGCGTCTCCGGCGAGGATGCTGGGCCAGCCTTGTTCTTGCGGCTCAGTTGGGGAGCCGAATTTGTTGAGGAACCACTCAGCGGTTACGGGATGCGCCCAGGCGAGCGAGGTGGGAATCTCGAGGGTTTCGGCGACCGCGGGCATGGTGTATTGTAGCGCGGATTTCTTCGTGCTTTGTTCGCCACGGTTTAGCGAGTCGGCAGGTCGCCCGACTCTGGTTTATCTCTGGCTAAGCTCTCCCGCCGCGACTCTTCGATTAAAGTCTGCGGAGCAGTTCCGCGCAACACTCAGCGATTGCCACCTGCCATGCGCGAAGTGCTTCGCCAGCAGGACGATCTGTCCCACATGATGCGGGTAATGTGCCAGTTGGCGGTTGATGGCCTGCATGACCGAGTGCGCTTCACCTCGGATGGTCACTGTCCGCGCGAGGTCCGCATCCGACAGCGGCTCCAGTGCCCGGAACATACTTGTCCAGCCGTCCTCCCACACGTCCAGCAGCGCCTTGCGGGTCGTGGGCGGATCTACAAATTCACTGTCACGATCACGGTTCGGCTTCTCTCCATCTGCTGTCAGTAAATCGGTCCAGCGGGACCGCATATTCCCCGACATGTGCTTCACGATGATCGCAATCGAATTTGCTTCCTCATCCAGCACGGCAAAGAGTTGTTCTTCCGCAACCTGTTCCATCGCGCGTTCGGCAAGTTTTTTGTATTGCCGAAACAGCGACAGAGAATCCTCGAGGTACGACGTGGTGAATTGCAACGCCATGCGGCTAGTTTATTCGAGAACCAAGGGCGACAGCTCGAAGAGTGCCACCCTACATATTGCCCACGCCTACATCGGCGGTTTCGGCGGCTACGTTGTCTTCGTCGAGGTACTGCTCGATGACTTGTGCCAGCGTTCCCTGGGCGGTAAGGATGAAGTCGATGGCGTCGCGTCCTGCTCCCTGCCCGCCGGGGTTTGGGGTGATGTAGTGAGCGGCGTCCTTGACCTGCTGGCGGGCGTTGGCGGTGGCGATAGAGAGGCCGCACTGGCGCATGACGGGGAGGTCGATGATGTCGTCGCCTACGTAGGCGAGCTGGTCGATGGTGTAGCCGGTTTTTGCGAGGATGTCGCGGATGGCGTTCATCTTGTGGGCCTGGCCCTGGTAAACGAACTCGAGCTTGAGGTCGCGGGCACGGATGGCTACGGTCTGCGAGTTGCGCTTGGTGATGATGCCGATTCGCAGGCCTCCGAGGCGACCGAGCGTGATGCCGAGGCCGTCGTGGGCGGCGAAGCCTTTGGACTCGATTCCCTTCCCGTCTGGGCCGGGGATGACGAAGATCTGGCCGTCGGTAAGGACGCCATCGACGTCGAAGATGAGGACTTTGATGTTTTTTGCAAGGTCTTCTGCAGTCATGGGTTGATGATAGCTTGATTCCGAAGGGGATATCCCTCTTTGAAGTATCTCGCGGCGAGTCTCTTCATCTCAGTTAGATTGATCAATGGCAAATCTCCGTGATTGGCGCGGGGATTTGCTCAGGGGTCCGGCTGAGGACTAGAGCCGATACTGACGCTGTGGTTTAGCTTGTCATGGTCTCTTGGATGGAGAGTCCGGGATGGTCGGCTGAGCGGCTCGATCTTGATTCGCCTGGTTTACGAGGACCCCGGCTCTTCGAGAGGAAGCGGAAGGAGCAATCGAGGCACTTCCAGGGATGGAGATTGAGACGAAGAATTGCTCTTTGGAAAAAGGTCTTGCGGTTGGCGCGTGTCGTGCGCAAAGAGTTGCAGCGCTTGCAGGCGGGGTAATGGGGTGGGCGCATTCCTGGGCGGTTTGTAGCCATCGCTATCGAGTTGAGGCGAGTGATGTGACGGTCACTGGCCTCGGCGAATCGTAGTGAGACTACCAAGTGGAACAAGCAGAGCCTATCCCACAATGGTGCTATGGGTGGCTCTGCCTGCGTGATTTTGTGGTCCCTGGTTTGGAGTGATGCAGGACTACAGGAATTTAGAGAGGCTGGATGTTGGCGGCCTGCTTGCCCTTGGGGCCGGTCGTGACATCAAAGCTGACACGCTGGCCTTCCTGAAGAGACTTGAAACCGCTGGAGTTGATTGCTGAGTAATGAGCGAACAGGTCCTCGCCACCGTCTTCCGGGGTGATGAAGCCAAAGCCTTTTGCGTCGTTAAACCATTTCACAGTTCCGGTTGCCATTTTAATGCTCCTGAATTAAGCGGCGAACTATTTCGCCGGGAGATGCGATGTTAGCAGGAGTTGGGCACTGGGTGAACAGAGAATGTCGTACGGGAGTAAGAATACCCCCGTTACGTCAGCGTGAATGGATGATGAGGACGCTGCGCTGAGCAATCGATGTTTGGGGTGGCATCGAGTATCCTCCCTGGGTGACTTTATGGTCCCAAAGTATTCATGATTCATGGGTTAGACCTGGACCTCGCTGCACCTTTCAGGTCGTTGGGCGCAAAGTTCTGTTTCTGCTTGGGTTATGAGCTAAATAAAAGAAGCCCCGAGTGGCCGGGGCTTTTGTCTTGGTTCCTGTCTTAATTCTAGCAGGCTGGCTGCAATTGTTACGCAGGGACAAGCTGCTTGTTTTTAGTGGTTTGCGGGGATTGAAGCTTGACAGCCCTAAATGGACCCTGCCGTTGGCAGGTGACATGTAATTCGATTCCATGGTGATTCCTCGGAAGTGGATCGGCTTGAGACTGCCTGAGCAGTCGTGGGATGGATACACCCTGATGGGTTGTTTGAGGCCGATGGCGGTTCGTTCGAGGACGGGTCACCAAATGAGTGACGTGATAAATCTTGACCATCCACCTGCAAACAAAAATGTGCGCCCCGTGTTGAAGTCCGTGTAAGGTTGGGTCGCACCCGGGTCATTTCTCTCTTAGTAGCTGAAGCTCTCTCTTCCAGGCCAGCTGTTGTGGAGGTCTATTGACTACTCATCGATTCCTCGGGTCTTCCTTCATCCTGCGACGGAGTGATCGTCGCTTCGACTGCAGCTTTGGCGTTAATTACGTTGCCATTTTGGCTGCGCTCTGCCTTCTTGCCCCGCAAACTGCGCTATCCCAGGAAAGTGTGGTGAATAGCTCGCGGGAGACAACCATCCCGGCGGAATCGGATGTTTTGATAACGAAGCCGCCCCCTATCAAGCAGCCTGTGGAGAGTGAGATCTCCGTGACGACGATGATTCCGGATGGCGACTATAGAGTATTTAGCGCTACTGTACGTTGCAAAGCCTGGACGGTAGGGGTGGAGTACGACCGTCATAGCTGGGGTCATTTGCTGAAATCCCAGGTCGACTATGTGGTGGAGGTTATTCCTATTGTCATTCTCAGCCAACCCGCCGTCTCCGATTTTTGGGGGAATGCCAAAAGCCCCAACCAGGAGCTGGTGCCTGGGTTTGCGATTTCCCCGTTCGGCTTTCGCTTTCTGTGGCGGAACAATAAGGCCGTCAGGCCCTACATGACCGGCAAGCTAGGGGCAGCAGTCTTTGCCCAAAAAGCGTTTTCGCCAAAAGCGAGCTACACCAACTTCAACGTTCAGGTTGACGCCGGCTTTCTGTTCAGAATGTCGGAACGGGTCGACCTGCGCATAGATCCGTTCGTATTTTTTCATGTTTCGAATGGCTACTTAGCGGCAAGCAATCCGGGAATGGATGAGCTAGCCACGAGAATCGGTATTAGCTACCATCTCGGAAAACGGGAGCGGTAGGTACGCCCTCTGCGTACTTTGGGGCCTGACTGTTCGCCGGTTGGATTTGATCTCTGTCCGTTTTATATGGGCAGGACTGGGGGCTTGGTGCGGACAGAGAGAATGAGTCTGCTATCGTTCGTCATATCCAAGGTTCAACGGATCGGAGAGAGGAACGATATGAAGAAGGGTTACTGGGTAGTTGCGTACCGGACGGTCGGCGATGAGGCAACAATGAAGAGTTATGTTGCACTGGCGCGAGCGGCGCTGGGTCCGTTTGGCGGGCATACCCTGGTGCCGCCGGGGAGTGCGGTTACGGCTCACGAGGCTGGGTTGAAGCTGATGACAGTGGTGGTAGAGTTCGAGAGCTACGAGATCGCTTTGGCTGCGTATGAGAGTGAGGATTATAAGAAGGCGCTGGCCGTGCTTGCCTCGGGTGGTGTGGAGAGGGATCTTCGGATTGCTGAGGGGGTTTAGCCGCTCGCATTGAAGGAGGAGTCCGTGGGTTTGAGGACCTTGTTTCTGATGGGTTTGTATTTCTTCGGTTATGCGGCGGCATTAGGGCAGAGGCCGGTGTATCAGTTGCGGATCTACAAGCTGCATGCCGGAAATGAGCAGCACTTCCACAAACGCTTCAGCGAGCAGTGCATGCCGATTATGCGGCGGTATGGCTTCGACATCGTGTTCACGAGCGAGAGCGGAGAGGCAGGGCATAAGGATTTTGTCTATCTGTTGCGCTGGAAGGATCGCGACACCCAAAACGCGGCATGGAAGAGGTTTCTTGCGGACCCCGAGTGGGTGGAGATCAAGAGGGTGACGGCAGCGAGGTGGGGCGATCTTGTGGATGAGGTTCAGGATCGCTCGCTGGACTTGTTGCCTTATACGCCTAAGCCGTCTCAGGTGCCTTGACCGGCTCAGATATGGGCCACCCGCCCCATTCGTCACTGAAATAGATACCTTCCGATTCCCTCTCTTGACACATGGAAACGACAGTACTTATATTGAATTCAATCGATTTAGACAAACGTTTGTCTTGTCGATTAATCCATGGGTACCGTATCGGTACTGTCTGTTGGATGGACTGGTCTAATGGAATGACGGACACCGCTAAACCCGTAACGCTCAAGACTCTTTCTGAGCATCTTGGCCTGTCGTCGGCGACTATCTCGATCGTGCTTAATAATGCGCCGGGCGTGGAGGCCATGAAGCTGGCCACGAGGGAGCGTGTTCAAGAGGCTGCGGCCAGGCTCGGATACCGTCCCAATGTTCACGCACGGATGCTTGGAATGCGCTCGCGCAACTCCAAGCAAGTCGATGCTTCGCAAGATCGCGGCGAGACTTACCGCACCAAGATCGAGGAGCGGATGCAGAGGCTGTACGAGCTTGAACAGGAGAACGCAAAACTCAAGCAGCTAGTGGCTGAATTGCGTTTGGGC
Organism: Edaphobacter aggregans; assembly: GCF_003945235.1. Lineage (NCBI taxonomy): Bacteria > Pseudomonadati > Acidobacteriota > Terriglobia > Terriglobales > Acidobacteriaceae > Edaphobacter > Edaphobacter aggregans. The sequence goes on along the minus strand of NZ_RSDW01000001.1, from coordinate 4,280,072 downwards.
AACGCGGTTCGAGCTTCGCTCGAATAAACCCACCTTAGCGCGAAGATGAGCACCCGGCCTTCTTGTTGTGTTACGGGCACGGCTTTAGCCGTGCCGCTGGGATGGGAAGTGAGCGGCTTCAGCCGCTGAGGTACTCGTCGAGCCGCAACTTTTGGATTGGCTGAAGAGAATGGGTAGGATTCGGTGCTTTCGCAGAGGCGGGCGGGACCGGGTTTTGATGAAGGTAGTTGCGGCGGACGTTGTAGTCGGCGTCGTCGCGGATGCGGTGGTCGGTAAAGCCTCGCTGCCAGACGGGGAGTTTGGAGGCGAGGCGGTGGGAGTAGCCGCCCTTGATGAGCTGCATGGTTCGCTCGAGAGTGATGTCGGTTGGGGTGATGAGTAGGTGCAGATGGTCGGGCATGACGACGTAGGCGTGCAGGAGATAGCTGGTGCGGTAATGGTCGATGGTTTCGAGGAGGAGGGCGGCGTTGCGCTCGACCTGAAAGAGTCGGCGGCGGTTGTGAGTGGCTGTGGTGATGAAGTAGGTGCCGGGTCTGGCGGTGCGGCTCGGGATCGCCATTCGGCGATTGTAAAACGTACCTCAGCGGCTGAAGCCGCTTATCTCTCGTTACTGTTGCGACACGGCTGAAGCCGTGCCCTTAAGCAAGGCGGTTCGAGCTTTGCTCGAATGAATCCACCTTGGCACGATAAAACCGCGCGAAGATGGGGCACCCGATTTTGTGGCTCGTTAGATGTGGGCCACCGCTCCCTATACTCAACCCAATGTCGCAGGCCGATCTCTTCGGCGTTTACTAGCTGATTGTTGAGTCGTTGCGTCAACAACGATGAGTTCAGGGCAGCTCTCATTGGAAGCTTTGAGCTTTCTATTTAGGCTCAATAGCTCCTCTAATTGCGTCCCTTTCCATTAAGTTTAATGACAACCAGTGATTTCTTCTCTGCCTTTTCACTAGCCGCATATGCATCAAGCTGCACCGTATAACCATCTAGTAATTTTGGATTCGTCGATAACTTCATTTCTACTAAATATTTAAAATCAGCTCCTTGGCTAAGTTTGAAGTCAACGGGACCATTACCTCCATTGCTTTCTCTGCTTATGTCGAGGTTATTTGCATCACAGTAGGCATCCGCAATTGCATAAAAAACAAGGTGTCCAAAGCGTTCATGTTTTGGGCGAAGGTCTTCACGATAAAACTCTTTCCAGAGTCCATTTTGCTCAACATTCTGTTTGAACTTTAGCGTTATCTTATTCACGACATCGACTAGTCCAGCTGCATCCCGACGTTCTAGACCTATCTTTTCAGGATTAGCTTGAACGGCATTCAGAGCTACCTCGAACCATCTTAAAACGCCCATTGGATCGTTTTCGAAGTCGTATTTTGCTCCTACGCTCTCTCTAAACGATTTCAGCAGACGTTCTAGAACATCCCGATGTGGAAAAATTATGTTCGCAACCTCAGATTTCTTCGGCCTTTTTGCAGCTAATGCAAACAGTTCGCTGAGCTGTTTACGAACCGAATCATCCAATGCCGTCGCATATTCTATTGATTCCCAAGGCATTTCGATGGGAAGGGGGGTCAGGAACTCTGCGGGCAATAAAATTATTCCTCGCCCATTAGGGCCAGCGGGTATAGAGTACGAGCGATCTTGAATAATTCGGGTCACTCGATTTGTGATTTTCAGTTTGTTAGCTATGTCCTGGCTGTATGCGAGGAAATTTTCCTCCAGGATACTCGCTTGGGTATCACTGATAAGATCCGGTCCAATACCATCGGTAAACAGTTCTATTACCTCGAATATCAAAGGATCATCAACTCCAAGCTTTAATATTTGCTGAGCTCTAGATGCGAGGCCTGCTGCGAGAGTAGGCCCCACACCGCGCCCATTAGGCTTATGCACACCATACCCGAGCGCAAATCCTTGCGGTTCGCCAAATTGGAGCAACTTGCACGCAGCGATCCAAGCGATGTCGCCTTCTCTTTTAGAAGCGTTGAGTAGCGAGATGACGCGTTGAAAATAACTCTCTATTTTGGCTGCTGCATCAACGAAAAAAGGAATTTTTGGTATGAAACAACAGACGCGGCTCAATAAAAAATCGATTGTCCACGCTGATCGCTGCGTTTATCACACCTTGTTGCGCCAAGGCCGAATCACTTACTCCGAAGAAATCGCTTAGTCTTTGAATTGCCATTGGAACCACCGCTCCTTATTTCTCTTGTGGACCTAGATTCCAAATGCTAAGGGTCGAAGCCTAAGCTCCGACCCTTTGTGAGTTTACGCATAAGGCGGAATTTCAGCCGGATTTGTTTCAATGACTTACGGCATCTGATACCCCATAAGGCTGAACTGGAACATCCCCATAAGCTTGAAGTTCCGCCGTGAATTTACACATAAGGCTGAACTTTCGCCAAACCGAGACAAAGTTCGTCGCGCTTACGACATACAAAGCCTGTTCTCGGGAGACTCTCGAAAGCTCGTTTCCAGTCGACGGAGCAGGCAGCACCTCTCCAACGAAGGGTGTCGACTCCCACGGTTAAAGCTGAAGGAAATTGGGACTTCCTTTTTGAAGGAGCTAGACGCAGACATTTGCTGGAACCGTGCTACTAGCACGATTAGTAACGCAGAACCGTCTCAAATGAGGAAGCGACTGCCAATTGCTCTCCCTCGGTACGATGCGGCGGCGAGGCTTTGCAACCGTGCGAACTACTTCTACCGTTTAGGGAACGGGAGGAACAAGATCAGTTCGGCAAAGATCCGCTCTAAGCTAACGTCTGAACAAAAAGCACAGGAGATCCGGAAGATCTGATGACAACTAAAAAATATCCTCGAAGGGCAAAGCTGGCTGGAATTATCGGGGACAGCTTAGTCTCGATATTCGTGTCAGTATCGGAGTTCGCGATCGGGCACTCCGACTCCTCAGTGCGCTTTCTACGCCTTTGAAGAACGCCGTTAGGGAATCAATGCCCGATGCCCTCAGCATCAATCGCCCAGCGCGAGGGCTCCCCCCGCGCAGGTAGCGAGTCTTGCGTGAGTCGAATAGGTAACTTCCTTGGGTTTGGTAGCTGAGGCACCAGCAGAGGTAATCTCCAATTCGTCCCCCGAAACACTCGCTGGGACGTTGTCTCCTATGTCAATAGATTCTGGATTGGGGTTGAGCAATCCTAGGTTGTTCTGGTCGAAGCCTCTAATGAGGCCCAGCAGATTATCGAACATCATCGGAGCGTGGTCGAACGGTGTGTCTGAGATCGCAGTTGTGTGAAAGTGATAATGATCCTGCTGGCTCGCAGTGTCGGCGGTACCAGTGTTTAGCGTGAGGGTCAGGGAAGTTGCTGCAGGGTAGTCAAAGATATGCGTTGTCGCGACTCCAGACTGGGACAACACGCACCCTTGAGGCAACGTATAAAGAAGCTTTTGAGGGTTCCTAATCGATGCGGATCTGAGGAAGGCAGCCGGAATGATACTTGATGGAATAGGAACAGAGATGACCCGAAGATTACGTGCGTTGAAGTCAACGGAGTACTTTATATCTTTGCTTGGCAGGTATGTAAAAGGGTCTGTGCAGGCAGTATAAGCAAACAGGTCATTGACAGTAGTAAAGCTTGACCCGAAAGGCTTGGAGCCCACGGACACCTTGACCTTATGTGGAATGATGCCCGGTTGGCCACCACTTGGATTTGAGTTCGAGTGTAGTGACTTTGTGGTTGCGTCATTCCAACCAGGCGTCCACACACCATAGGCAAAGGTATGTGGAACTCGCGGCATGTCCTGAGCGATCGCTCTCATCCAGCCCGGGTTATTATTCTCTGAACAGAAGAGCCAAGACCCCGAAAAGAAAATACGAATTCCTGGTTGAAACGGAGGAGGGGGAGTAGATGCTGCTCGTTTTGCCGGACTCTGGGCAAGGAGAATAAGCGGATTAGTGTAGGCTACACCGGCGGCTGATACAAGGGCAGCTTTGCGCAAAATTGAGCGACGCGAGTAATGCATGTGCATTGTTCTCCAATATAGGATTTAGTTGGTAAAGATCTCGAATGAGGCCCAGTAATAGGGATGTTGCCAGGTTGATCCATTCCGCAAAGACTGCTGTGCGGTTTGAAGTGATTGAGCGGGGGTAACTCCGATAACGAGCTGGTTGTAAAAGGCCATCATCAAAATATGGGTGCTCTTGTCGTCAACATCCCAGTTACTAGCGACAACTGAGTTTGCTCCGGCGATAAGGAACGCGTTGCGGAGATCAGAGGAGTTTTCAATTTGGTCGGAATTTGCTGCGTTCGTATTGCATGCGGCAAGGACTGCCACCTTACAGTGGCGCAGGTGGATCGATTCGATCGATCCGGCAGTAAGAGTGTTAGGGCGCTCTCCATCTGATGAGCCCAAGAGAAGTTGTGTACCAGATTCACTTGTTGCATGACCACTAAAGTGAAAGATGTCGCCAGACTTCATGGACTGCAGTACCACCTGAGTGTTGGCGGAGGGTCCGTCTATCAGCGTTGCTCCTGGGAAGAACCGAGCGATCTCCGCCGCTTCTGAGCTGCCAACCGGGGATTGTAGAGACTCATGTGCACCGAATCCGCTAGCAACAACCATGTGCGTGTTAAACGTGAAAGTGGGTTCCTCAAACGAGGTTGCAGGATGAAGGACCCACCATGCTGGTAGGACGCTAATCTGGGAGTACGAACCTAGCCAATCTCCACTCGGAAGGAGGAGAGCAGAAAAGGGAATCGCTCCCAGACTCGGATCTACGTCTATCCAAAGATGATTTGGGATGTTTAGTGGAATTCCTAATGGCTGGAGGAGAGAAGAATACAGATGCGAACCAACGACCTTGACATCATTAAGATTGGAGTTAGGATCAGAGCAAAGGCGAATGAAAATCGTTGCCATTTGCTGTAATCTTGGTCCCTCACCGAGTGATATTGTTCGCACAACACGGAGAGGATGAGCTACGGCGATCCAGCCAATATACGAGTCATCAATGCGAGCCAGAACAAGCACCATAGTGTTCGGCGAAGTAGACTTCGACGAACTTCTCATTAGGTTTGCCGTTGACGTTGAAATATAAGGTGCGCTTCGAAAGCGTTCCCAGGCTCGAAGTGCTTCAGTGTCTTCTCCGAGTTGGAGATAGCATCGGACAAGTTCGGCATATGCCTTTTTGTTTTGCTGAGACCACTGTTCACGTTCCGTAGTCGTATGCAGTGAGCCCAGAGAGTGCTCGGCCTCGCGAACAGCCATCCAACTATTGGTTAGCGCCTCGTTTGTGTGTCCAAGAGACCGGTCTACGGACGCCAGTTGGGTCAGGTAGTGAAGGCGAGCGGGCTGATAATCACTTGCGAGAAGAATTGGCCCATTTTGCTCGAGTAGGCGCAAAGCTGCCTTGGGGGCTCCTTGGCGCGAGAGAATCTCAGCTCGATCTATTTGCCAGTCGGCTTGATAAAGGGGGGACATCGGTCCTTGTTTACCAGCGCGAGCGATAGCGAGGGCCTGAGTGAATGCTTGAGTCGATTCCGTGTACTCGCCAGCTTGTCCAATAACGGTTCCCAGAGTTTCCAATGCGTAGGCATGCTCAGTTGCGTCTTGAAATAACGCTGCGAGATGGGCTCCAGTTCGCATGATATCCCCAGCGACGAATGGCAACTCAAGGCGCTCCGCAGTCATAACCATGTTGTACATAAACTCATACCTCCGGAGGGGAGGACATCCGAGTTGTCTGCATAGTAGTAGTCCAATTGAATCAAGCCTCCAAGCAGAGGTTGTCATTCCGCGGAGGTCAAGAAACGAAGCCTCCGCGCTAAGAGCTCGCAAGCGTATTAGAGGTAGATCGAAGACTTTACTGAGTGCAAGAGCGCGTTCTAGATCCTCTTGAGTTGCTTCAAACTTGCCTATGTGTCCCTCACAGTCCCCTAGTTCCACGAAGAGTTGCGATTGAAGCCATGCATAGTTGTTGAGAGCTGCTTTCGGCTTAACGATTGCGATGCTTTGAAGGCATTCTTTCGCCCGCCCAAGCCGTTGGAAGGCATAGATTTCGGCAAATTGGGCTCGGAGGAGCCCGGGATGTTCGTTGGCTCTTGTGTAAAGTTCAATTGCGCGGCGGGCTTCAGTAAGAGATGATTCGGCTTCCCCGGCTTCACCATAGGCAACTGCCGCGGCGAGATGATAGTCCGCTTCTAAACTAATAGGGGAATGGTTGGCGGCGATCCAGTCGAATAGCCAACGGTCGTGGTGGCTGAGGCCGAGAGCGGCGGTCTGTGAGATCTTGGCTCGGGCTTCGGGGGAATTGCTCCAATGAGGCAGAAGGTTTTCCGTGGCCACGTTGAGTGAGATCTCGTAACCGTCGGTAGTCACTGTGGAGGATTGCGCGGAAAGACGGGCGATCTCCGCTTCGATCACTTTGCGCCAGGCGGCCGAGCGCTCTAGGGGTAGCGCCGCGCGAAGGTCATCAAGGGCATTCTCAGTTAGATTTTGACGCTCCCAGCTAAGGGCGCGGTTGTAGTAGAGGAGTGCGGGGTCTGTGGGCTTTTCTCGAAGCAGCCTGCTATAAAGCTCCGCGGCTTCCGCGTAGGCCTCGGCAGATCCAGTCTTATCTCCGATCTCAAACCAGGCGGCCGCCAGGTCCAGCCGGAGATCGGGAAGATTTTCACTGGTTGTCTCGGCAATTTCGAAGCTGCGGCGGGCGGCAGTGCCGTCCTGTTGGAGGAGTTGAGTCTCGCCCATGATCTGGTGCCAATAGGAACTGTTGGGAGTCTGATCGAGGTGCTTTTGGGCGCGGAGCCGAAGTTCGAGTAACTCGGTGGGGTCGGTGAGACCCGTCATGGAGCCACGGGTACCCGAGGCAAGGGGAACGGGATCGGCGCCCGGGATGCGCAAGACCATTGTCCGCTGCTTATTGTAGGCGATCGCAAGCAAACGGGCCTCTGAAGGGCGCATTGTGCGCCAAAGTGCGACGCCAGTCATGACGACAACGCCGAGTACGAAAGCGGCTGCAGGCAGAGTTATCCACACTGATCTATGGCGTAGGCGATGAATAAAATTGAGTCTTGGAACGCCGGTGGCGGGCTTCGCCCGGATGCCTTTTGCTGCAGGGGATGCGCCTGAGGCCACCATCATCTGCTCGGCGATACGATGTTGCCATTCGGGCCTGTCACTGGAGAGATTTTCTATAAGTTCCCCTGCTTCGCCCGATGCGTCGAGTTGGTCAAACTGTATGAGGTCCATTGCTTCTCGCAGAAGGGTTGAACAGACGCTACAACTTGCTGCGTGGGCCAGTAGAGACAGCGATTGCTCAGAGCGAAAGCCCGCAGCTAACTCGAGCCAAATGCTTTCAATAGGGCAGGTGTCGCTACTGACAACAACCCCAGTCGTTATGTGGAGACTCCGGAGCTTCCAGTAAGTCATCGCCAGGTTGTGGCACGCTTCGCACTGCTGGATATGTCGTGTCGACTCCTGTTGCTCGACAGATACAAGAGCCTCCGGTGATTCCGGAAGACTAGCCAGCTCCTGCGGGCTGAGGTGATCTTCCAGCGGTCTCATTTCATGACTCCTAACGTATTTTGAGGCGGCAATCCTTTTGTAAAACCCGGACCTTTACTGCTGACAGCATCGCGGAGAGATTGTGTGAGGCGGTAGATACAGCTTTCGACACCCTTTTGCGTGAGCCTAAATTGGGGAACCGCTGCAATGTCTCGTGCGGTATAACCTTGACGGTAGTAGAGCCAGAAAATCGTACGGTCGCGTTCATTCTCAGTGGATGCCAGACGTCGATCGAGTTCTTTGAGAAGCAAGCTTTGCTCAATGGTGGAAGAAGCTGTGCTGCCTTCGAGATTTGTGCCGTCGTCTTCGACTTCGCCCCGGCGCTTGTGAGTGGCGCGGGCGCGAAAGTGATCTAGCGCAACTGATGTGGCGATGACCTTGATATAGCCAAAGATGGCTTCGTCATGCTTCGCCTGAAAGTCCCGGAGGACTCGGCAATTATCTCTGCAAAGGCGAAGATAGGTCTCTTGGATTAGGTCATCGGCCAAAGACGGGTTCGCGTGACCGTAGCGTCGGAGAACGCGGGAGACACTAGACGCAATCAGAGGCTGGAAATACTGAACGAATGTCGTCCACGGCGTCTCATTCTCGGACTCCAAGCATGCTTTGACGATCTCTGCAGCAGCGAGCGGGTTCGTGGTCATTCGATTGCTTAGTGGTTGACGAAATCATTGTAGGACGAGTGGCCTCATTTGTGGCTAATTTTTTTGGTTTACGCAGGTTTGCCAGCGCTCAAGCTCGGTTGATTTCTCCGGCCCATCGCACCTCTCCGGTATCAAGTAAGCGGCCTTCGCTTAGCAGATGAAGGATTGTCGATAACCAGGAGCACCGTAATTTGCACTGCAACGGTGTCAAGTGAAGGAACTGCCGCTCGCACTATTGGGACGTCGGCTTAGTAGCCGAGCGATTTTTCGTTGAGGATGGCAAACCAATAAATACTCACGGCGGCTGGACCCCACCACAGTAGCTACCCACTCCGAAGGTGATCGAACAGTTTTTGCAGACACTAGGAATGTTCCACACTTTTTCTTTTTTTTTACAAAAGGAAATGCCTCGTTTGCCTCGTTCTCTTGTTTGACAGACAGCAAATGCATCGCCATTGATTTGGGACTTCGGATTTACGGAGAAACGTGAAGCTCATTGTGATCACCTTATGTGCCCACGCGGACTAGGTCGTCATATTAGACCGAGTACTCCTCCCTTTTTCCGGATTGCGTCTCAAATTCTTACAACCCTATTTTCAAGCAGAGTAATTTCAATCGGAGAAAGCCATGGCACTCCAGCAAGTCCCAGGTGACCTGCAAAGCACAACAGGGAAAGTCGAGACGATCGAAATCGTCCCCGATGATCCAACAACCGTCATCAGCATCGTCAGCGTGCTATACGGAACGAACGCTAACGGACCAATCCCAGTCCCGATCAAAGTTGATGGGAAAACATTTGATCTGACCATCCTGGCTGGCAACAATCTTCTGCAGATTACTCTGTTTTCGCCTAACTCTACGGATGGATTTGCGACTGCCCAGCAGCCGCCAAGTGCGGTAGGTAAGCCGCCGCTTGAACTCGAAGGTGATATCGAATTTTTTGGCGGTTTGGCTATCTGGAGCCCCAACATCTTAGGCGCTTAGTAGCGTCCACCCCATGCGCTCAAATGCTCACAGCCCACGGTCTTAAACCCATTCCAGTGAGGTCGTTTATGAAGTTACCCGTCAGACTGCAGTTGGCTTTCGCGTTATTAGTATCTCTGCAAAGTTCTGGGGCATCAGCTCAATCCCCACAAAGCACTTGCGACCAGAAAGGAAAGATCGCCAGCTCATTTTGCGGAATACTTCAGAAAGAGTTTAAAGACCAAAGATTTGCGAAGGGCGGCGCAGAACCTACCCTCTTGGACCCTCTTAACCAGCCAATACCAACTGTAAGTGTTCTTTTCGACGCGGCCTTCGGAGCAACTGTGTTACAAGCCGCAGCTAACCAAGTAGCACAAGTTATTTCCACGAAGGCAGCGGTTCCCCAAGCCGGAGCGAACACGAGTGCAAGTGGATCGACCAGCCTGGGGGCAAAGCCCACGACGACTGACCTAATATCGCTAGCAGCTGAATCGGGCGCTTTCACCCAAACAGTTAACGGTACTACTCTGACGGCGAGGGCAAACATGAATGGTCTGCGCCGTTATCTTTCGGGTGATAATTTCGCTGCCACAGCGCAAGGACCCAAGACCGCAGATAAAATACTGCAGCCTTTCACCCTTGCCGCCACGTTCAATGTTGCCCAGAGCGGCTCGGCTGCTGCATCTACCACAGGCCAGGCGACTTCTACTACACCCACTGACATCCTCAGTGTTCTTATCCCATCAAATAATGTGTCGTTCAGTTCGCTCAGTGTGAGCAGAACCATCAACCGGCGGTATAACCCGACCTCAACGAAATTCGTTAGTGCTTGGAACAAAGCAATCGGCGATAAGGATACCCAAACCGCAATTACAAACGCATCAAACCAGCTTTACACGGACTACCAGAAGGCATTTCCAAATTCCGACAAAGTGAATGGTGATTCGAAAGTCGTTGCAGCACGTGCTGACTGGCAGCATGCCGCAGAACAGGACGAGGCTGAAAATAATTTTGACAAGTTCGTGGACGACTTCATTGCATACATGACGGTGTACGTCGCAGCATTGAAGTCGAACGCGGGGCCGAACTATGAGCAGAATATTGTAGCGGTTGGTGCGGACCTAGCTAAATTGAAAACCCTTCGCGATAATATTCTTCAACAAGCACGTGGCACTTTCGCGACGCTTAGCTATACCTATTCCACACCTACTGGCAAACCAGCCACACACGATGCGACCGCCGTCTTCGCATATGTGTGGCAGAAGAGCGGCGACCAGCTTACGTTCAACGTAGCCGGCTCATGGTTCGCAACAATTCCGCCAGGCGCGAAGTACGGCAAAGTTAAGGATTATCAGTTCACTGGAGAGTATGACCACCCTTTCGGCAAAGACAAGAGTGCTCCACGCGCGATTTTTAGTCTTGCTGGTTATGGACAGTATCAGTACACCGCCAATGTCCTCAATATAACCGTAGCAAATGTAGTGCCCGGAACTAACATCTCGGTTCCATCCAACTCACAGGTCTTTACTAGTACACCCGGTTGGTTGAGTATCGCTCAGACGAAGTTGGTCTTCAACATTGGTAAGGGCGCCTCTATCCCCGTTGCTGTTAAATGGTCTAATAAAACTGATCTGCTTAGCGACAGTGACTGGAAAGGGCAGTTTGGCTTCAGTTATGACCTGTCGGCACTAAACAGCATCTTAGCGCCTAAATAGCCCAACGAAGAGTGACGCCTAGCGGTGTTGCCGTGAACGCCGAGCTACGTTGACACAAGAGAGGTGTTCCCATTTCCGGAACTCAGCAGAAGTGGGCCGCGCTCTTATCCCAGGAGGCGAACTATCGTCCCACGTCCAGTCTCAGATCAGATCCAAGGAACATACTTTCGGCTTCGTTTTCACCGTCGTCATCATTGGCATGTTGTTTCCTGTGATTCTTTACCTTGGTGGGAAGATAGCCCATTTGGGCCCGCGTAGCTCCATGAGCGCTTCCTACTGGGCTACCCCGGACGCCCTATGTCCTTTCGGCGAGTACCCGCCTCGCAGTGGAAAGTGCCAGAAGATCATGGAGGGCAGTGACGACGATAAGGCATGTCTGAAGCTGCCAGCGGCGAATAGGAATGCAGAAATATACGGAGTAATCAACTATGGAAGAACGGGGTGGTACGGAGCAGGATCTCAAATCCATCGAGTCGATATTGCTCTCTGGAGAGCAAACCTGGTTCGAGAACGTTCGTAAACGGCGTGACCCGCAAGCGCCGCCGGACCGAGCGATTGGCGTGGCTTTCTCAGGGGGAGGAATACGTAGTGCCACCTTTAACCTCGGAGTTCTCCAGGCTTTCGCGTCTTTCGGTCTATTACATCGGATTGGATATATCTCTTCCGTATCGGGTGGGAGTTATATCAATTCTTGGCTTGCTTCATGGATTCGGAAGGATGGAATTGGCCATGTGGCGAAAGCGTTGGCCGACGAGAATAAGCAGGGTAATGCAGCAGATCGTTACCGAGATCAGCTTCCCGTCACCCATCTACGCCGCTACAGCAGCTATCTAACACCGCAGCGCGGTCTGATGAGCAGCGACGTATGGACGGCAGTCGCCGCATATGTGCTCCGTCTGCTCCCTAACCTTCTCTTTGTCGCCCTCCTGGCCTTGATCCTGGTAGTTGCTCCCTATATCGCGCGAGACCTCTTCAAGATGACCTCAGGAGAATATGCACGCAAGGCAGCGAACAGCCTCAATCTACAACTACGGCGTGATGTCGGAGAAGAATTGAAGGGTATTGGGCATACTGGAACCTTCGATGATGACCGCGATAATGCGTTTGGAGCGGTCGTCCGACAGACGCTTGAGCTTCAAGCGGCAATGGCCTCCGCACAATCGAGCAAACAAATGAAACCGGATTCAGTATCGCCTGAAGAGAAACTGCTCCTCGAAAAAATCAATCACCTCGAAGCGTTCCGCACGAAACCCTCTCTCTATGTGGACCAGAGCGTTGAGACGGCATTGACGGCTCTGAGAAACGAGCTTGAGCTAAGACAGAAATCGGGTTCGAGTCAATCTCCAGACGTGCCCCGCAGTGTGCTGGAAGACAAGATGCGAACCTTTCTAGACAAGAGTCCCTACTACCCGGGCGAAGGATGGGTAGTGAAAGCGTCTCTTGCCGATCTTAAAGCCAAGCTTACCTCGGCGGAGCTGGCGGCCTGTAAGTCGATATCAGATATAGATTGCATTCCGGATCTTAAGGTGGACCAAGCGACAACACGCGCAATGAATGAGGTCGGAAACAGTATCAGCAAGGGATACGAGCAGATTCTCGGCTCCAACGGAAGACCCAATCCAGAGGCAGTAGCAACGCTGGAATCCGTGAAGAATGATCTTTGCCGCTGGTTTCCTCTATCTATTGCCAGTGGCCAACTACACGAAGGTACCGCACACGTTCCACCCTGTGGAGAGGTACTATCGGCGGAAGAAAGACAATCGAAAGCTGTCAACGAAGTCGTGCAGAGTATCGTCACTGACCTACCGATTCTTGATGATGCTCAGGCACTTCCGCGGTCGGCCCTGAAGATGCTCAAATCTCTTACCGATGGTCTTGATAAGCAGGCTAGTCGCCTTCAGTCTTATAGTTGGCGACTTCCTGAGGATCCTCACTGGATTAGTACAGCGTGGCGCATCCGACTCTTCGCTGGAGCGGGACTATTCATAATGCTTTTCCCCTCAGGGTTAGGCTATAACCCAAAGGACGCCACGGCTTCACGACGAGCGGCGGCAAAGCACGCCTTTACTACTTTCTTTGCTGTTCTGCTATTCGGGCCGGTTGTAGTTGGAGTGGGCCTCGCCCGACGCCTTGACTATGTTTCGGGCTACCACCCTGCCATTCCGTGGGGATTTTTTCTCATCTCTTTTCTATGCGTGGTCTTTTTTACGTACCGGGTTGGGGCATTCCCGGGCCTGCTGAAGAGGCTTCAATCGAGCGATCGGTGGAGACCCATTGTCTCGCTCGTATGTACAGGTATTATCGGCATGCTGTGCTTTTGGGCATCATCCTTCCTCCTCGCGCGATTCTTTGACCTGGGCGATCATTTCGAGACGGGTCTCTTGTTATCGGCAGCGTCCGCTCCGCTTTTGCTGCTTCTGGCATATGTGTTAATGGCATCAGCAGGCATGGCTCTTTTACCCTTTCAATCATCTGCACAGGAGTGGCTGAATCGCATATGGGGAGACACCGCCATTCTTACTCTGGGTTGGCTCGGAGTCGCGTCGCTCGCACTGTTGTGGCCTGAGTTCATGGCGCGGGTCGGTCCGCACCTATACAATCTGCGCGGGGGCTACAAACTCCCAGGGGCTACGGCTCTTTTGGGCTGGATTCTCACTACCGTGGGTGGCGTGCTAAGCGCATACAGTGGAAAGACTGGGGGGCCCGCTCCGTCCGAGTCCAATCCCACACCATGGATAGTTAGGGTGAAACCTAGTGGGGACCAATACCAGTTCATGGGATTCCTGGCGCGCGTTGCGCCGTACGTCTTCCTCTTAGGACTCTTAATTCTCTTGTCAAGCCTGAACCACTTGCTGTTAGCGACTGTTGAAGGCTATATCCCCCAACAATTGAAGGTATGGCTACGCCCGGAGTACATCTTTCTGGCGGTCTCCGTCGCCCTTCTTGTTGTGTTGGGCCGGATGATCGACGTCAACCGGCTATCGCTGCACAACGTGTATCGATTTCGCCTGATTGAGTGCTACCTCGCGGCGAGCGCAGGCACCGGCGCACCCACCATCACGATGGCATCGCTGACTGCCGATGCGAAGCAAGAAGAAGATCAGGGTGAAAAGGTCGACCCGCTTCAACGAGCAGAATCCAACAAATTTGACGGACCATTTCCTATCATCAATTGCACTCTCAATGTGACCAAGAGCGGGAACTTGGATTTGCAGAAACGGCGGGCAATGAATTTTATTTTCTCGCCTGTTTATTGCGGGTATATCCGCTACCCTTCCCCCGACGAGCAGCTGGATTCGAACGATCCTTTGGCAAAATCGGGATTGATCAAGACTGACTTCTGCTCCTCGAAAGGCACTCCTGCCCTTTCCCTGACGGACTCGCAGGAGAGTTCGAACAGCATTACGCTAGGCAGCGCGATGGCGATTTCAGGAGGGGCGCAGAGCCCGAACGAAGGAGCCCATACCTCGCCCGCTGTTGCAGCACTGATGACAGCGGCCAACGTTCGCTTGGGTTGGTGGCTCGGCAATCCGCGCAACCGCAGTACGAGATGTGATGAGGGTCCTAAGACAGGACTCAAGCCGATGCTCGACGAACTGTTTGCGCAGGCCACGGATAAGAGTGAGTACATCTATCTCTCCGATGGCGGCCATTTTGAGAATCTTGGCCTGTTTGAGCTGGTTCGCCGTAAGTGCAAAGTAATCATTCTATGCGATGCAGACTGCGACCCTCACTATCGCTTTGAGGACCTGGTCAACGCCATGGAACTATGTCAAATCAACTTTGGTGCGAACATTACGTTGCCCACGGACGGACTACTCAGCTACGGCGACTCGAAGTTTAATCGCTCTTCGTACGCGATCGGCAGTATCGAGTACAACGATGGCTCGTCGGGAACCATTTTGTACCTGAAGCCGGCCGTCGCAAGCGCAAGCTCGGTTATCGTCAAGAGCTTCGACCGCGATAATGCACAGTTCCCGCACGAGACGACGATCAACCAATGGTTCGATGAATCGCAGTTTGAGGCCTATCGCTTGCTTGGTCGCGAAACGGCAACGAGCTGCCTAAAGAACTATCTCGATCAGCCAGGTACAGTACAGCCTATTCCAATTGCAACTCCGCCACGAGGCTGGAAGGGAACCGCCGCCGAATGGATTCAGAATCGAAAGGATGTCCGAGAGATCATCTTGAACCACTCTCATGGGGAAGCCGCTGATGCCAGACGTGCCTGAGATCCAGGAATCAGAAGTAAGACCGTGGACCGACCGGGCCGCCTCGGACGACTATTTTCGTGCGTTGGTCAGTGAGAAATTGACCAGTGACCGTATACCGGACGACGATCTGATGGACACCATCGCCTCAAACCCGTTGCTCGTAAGCATCTACGACGACTTGTACAAGACGCCAATGGGCAAGGCAAAGATCACAAAGGCGATTCAGGATTCATGCCCCGGCTATTCAGACTCACTTGCGCCATACGTGGCGGGTCGCGTGGTCTGGGCACAAGCCGTCGATGACCCACGGTTCGGCTTAATCTTGAAGGAGGCGCTCAACGAATTGCGCATCCCACCAATGCGAGTTCGATCCTCGCAGGCAGGCAGAATTGCAGCTATCCTGGGCAAAATTCGGGATGCTTTGATTTCGGCTGGCGGAAAGCACAGTAATGCTACGCTGCTCGCTTCTATCCTCGCCGCGCTACTTGTGGGCGGAGCTACGGTCCATTTGCTGCCCTCCGTGTCTGGTGGGGGGTCTATGGAGGAGTCGCCTGCTAACAATGACAAAGTTACTGCCGCGCTCAACAACATCGCGCATCAGATCCAAGTGCAGAACGTATTCGGAGCCGATTTAGGCCGCCTAGACGTACAGGTGACCGGACAGGGAGATCAACTCGGTGACTTGAGAACCGATTCCGCCACCCTAAATGTGCAATTTCAACAACAATCCAAACAGATCAGCTCGATCAACCAGACTATAGTGGACCAATCCGTCTCGTTGCAAACTCTACAAAAGAACTACACCGTTCTGACGAACAGCGTAAAGTGGGGCCAGCCTGGCATGATCGAACAGTATCTTCATCAGATCGCCAATGGGCTCGCTCAACCGCTTCCTTCGCCTGGCGCACCTGCGCCCAAGGGAGTCAGCCAGGACATTCCACCGCGTCTTATTCCAACAATCCAAGCAAGCGTTGACAGCATCGCCCAATCGTTTGGGCCTGTTCCTGGCAGCATCCCCAATCCAGCGGACCCAAAAGGACCAGCGATTCCGGTTATCTCTTTGAATCAGGCAGTAGCACTATCGCGTAACAGCACCTCAAAGAGTTATGCCGACTACATGAAGAGCTACAGCGGCTATTTAGATTCTCAGCCGAAGCCCTTTCGCCTCGACAAGTCTCTATACACCAAGAGACGGGACACGGTCGTCGCGACGCAAGGAGGCAACGACTGTCAACTCGCACTCGAGATTACCTCGGTTACCCTGAAGAAAGCGGGGATTCAGACAGATGGTTGTGGAGTTACCACTCAAGTAGAGATGGTCCTCGACAATCAGCGAAAGAGAGTGCCAGGGACCGACATCGAACTTCGATTCGAAACGCCCTATAAGCCGCGCATATGGCCATTCAAGCCGAGAGGCGCCGTAATCTCGGTTTACTTTCCTCCAAAAAGTAACTAAGCACTGCCAAGACATCGCCAAATCAACGGAGGACTGTATGGCATCGAGAGTTCTTCGGGAGTCTGCTGAGACGTGGACGCCACCATTTCGCGACACCAGTTCCTTAAAAGGCTGGGTTCAATGGATAGAACGGATGCTCCTGCGGTTCATGACGGAAATTATGGAAGATCGCTTTCTGAATTTAAGGACGACCGCGGTCTTCCTCACGTCTAGTTGAGTGAATGAAATTGAGGAGTGCTAATTGGCCCCTCCCTGAATCCCTAGCAGTCTATGTCGGAGGACGGCACTATCAACAAGGTCCTCCGGATAGATGACAAGCAGGCTCAAACCAAGCCGTTGGCAAAGATCCAGCTTTTCTTGTATGCGGACATCGTATTCTGGGTTTCCTCGCAAACCGAAATATTCAATATAGGTTGATCCAACGAGAAAATCACATCGGAATCGGCCTTCAGGATAAGGGGATTCCTTCTGATGCTTGATTCCAAGTTCTGTCAGCATATCGTCGATGGTTTTCTCAGCGAGGGACAAGCATAAGTGTCCATCTAAGGCGACGCATTGCGTGCCACGCGATAGCCTACTGCATCGTCCAAACGATAGGACCCGGCAGGATTTCCAAAGATAGTGTTATGACAAACGCACACCCCATAAGAACTTTCGCCTTATGGGGTGTTGACTTCAACCTTATGGGGTCCAACTTCAACCTTATTCGTAAACCCACAGGGGTGTGGGTTTGCACATAAGGTTGAACTTGCCCCGCTCTTGTTTCAATGACTTGCAGGTTCTCAAACCCCATAAGGCCGAAGTGGCGCACCCCCATAAGGCTGAATCTCCGCAGCGAATTTACGCATATGGCCAAATTCCCGCCAAACAGCGTTTATCGCAGGCCAATACATCATCCGTAAGTCGTTGATAATGAATGTGATGCGAATCCGATCAATTCAACAACAAAGTCCCTCGTCAGATTCCGCCTTCGAGGCGCGAAGTGGTGTTTTGTGTTGTATTGTCACTCCATGCAATCTATTGCCGTTCACCGCGGCACCTCTATAAAGAGGTATGGGAAGAGCCCATGTCGATTCTCGCGAAACGCCACAACGTCTCCGACGTGGCGCTGGCGAAGGTGCGTCGCAAGCTGCAAGTCCCCGTTCCTGCACGAGGGTACTGGGCTAAGGTTCGAAGCGGCCAGCGAATGAATACACCGAAGCTCCCCCGACTTCGTCCTGGAACGCCGGAAGTTGCAAAAATCTCTCCCAACTTGCTTCGCTCACTAACCATTCCAGAGGCCGTTCGGGAGCAGTTGTCATTCGAGCCGCTCCGAAAATCGAATCTCGGAGGCACTGTTTAACCGGCGATTGCATCCACTCGTTGTAGCAACGAAAAAGATCCTCGAAGGTAAGGCTGGCTCGGATGATCGGGGGCAGCCTAGCCTCGATCTTCGTGTCAGTACCGGAACACGCAATCGTCCACTACGGCTCCTCAGTGCTCTTTTCTATGCTTGGAAGAAAGCGGTTTTGGTGTCAAGGTGATGCCAAGTGAAAAAGAGGGATCCGCCATCCTCATCAAAGGGGAACAGCTGTGCTTTTTTATGACGTAGACATGAACGCCTTTGTATACGCATCCATCGCGTCAGTAGGCATTATTGCGAAACTATTATAGCCCGACGGCAGGACTGCGTTCTGAGGCTGCGCAGCCATCAAGAATCCCAATCGTACTGATGGAAGCTTTTCCTTGATTGCGGCGCCATTCGCGCGAGCTAACGCTGCAGCCGGCTGCTCGTCGCGGCCCACCTCGATCAAGACTCCGTGCAGTCTCGGCTGGAAATAAGACTGCAGGTTCGCCTTGCCTTCGCGGAGGAAGTCTGTGGGAGTGATGATCAGGGTTGGCATGCTAGTGGAGATGTTCCAGCCTGCAGTCTGTGACTCGGCGGTCACCCGGAGTATGAGCAGACCTTTTGGGGGACTAGTCTGTGGGATCTTCGAGATGAACTCGCTAGCCGCTTTGTTTTCCTCCGCTGACTTAACCGAACTCAGATCTCGGGGAACGTCGAACCCCAGCGCACCAAGCGCTGCCAGTGAAAACCAAAGGGGAACCGGGAAAGTCACACCGGTTTCCGACATGCCGGCGACGAAGGCCTCGTTCCATTCGCGAAGGCTAACGTTCTTGAGACGCCCTCGCAGGATCATCCCCGGCGGTAGATTCAATGCACGACAGCGCAAATAATCGATGTCGGGCGGGACTTCAGGCTGGGTCGATAAGAAGGCCATCAGTCTAGCTTGCCAGACATCGTATGCCTTCTGAATCACGCTATCGATATTCAGCGGGTCCATGTCCCGAATCTGGGTGAGCACTCTCTCCAGCGCGTTGCGCCACGCATCTGCGGCTGGGTCCCCACTGGGCGCGGCAGCAGATTCCACATCGGGGGTTTCGGATGTTGGGCGTGGTTGCTGCGGAGCATCTGGCGCGGGAGCGGGAGCGGGTGCACGCAGCGAAGGCAGCTCAATCTTCTGGTTCGGAAATACTCCGCGTAGGCATCGATCCAGCTCTGTCCGGGTGTCGGCCTCGGCCAGAGCAGGGAGGTCCAGCCCTGTCGAGAGCGCCTGGAACCCCTCATTCAGGCGTTGTTCGAATACCTGCGTCTTGGAAAACCGGGCTAAGTGTGCCGCTAAGCAGATCGCATAGGCTATGGAATCAGATGAATTGCGCAGGATTCCCGCATACCGCAATACGTTGTCCCGGTCCAGGTCCATCTGATCGTATGGCTTTGCCGCTGGTTGGCGCAATGGGGCCAGGCGCGCCATGGAATCTTTCACATCCTTCCAGGCGGGAGTGCTTCGAATAATTCCATATACCTCGAGCAACTCGGGGTCGAAAGGTATTGGGTCGGTTGGCGTCACGAGTTTGCTCCGATCGGTATTAAAAGGCCCGCCAACAATTTAGTAACGCTTTCTGCCTCTGAAAGGCCAGAGAGAACCTCGTCCACAGTAGAGCGCCTAGCAACTATTTCAGCCACCGATTTCACCAGAGCCCCGATGGTTGCGTAGGCATCCCATAACGGTCTGTTGTCCTGAATGTCCTGGATGACAGATGCCTCATAGGGAATGCCGGAGCGATTGTAATCCCACTGATACACGTCTTCAGCGCCCGGCACAGCCTTCAACAGACGAATCTCCTTCGGGATAGCGTCAAGAAGTCGGCCAAGAATCCCATCTGCGACAACCAACCGATTCGATCGAAATGCTGCACGAAGCCGTTCCTCCAAATATGGTAAGTCGGCAATGAGTTCCAGCACGGCTTTCACCTGGGTATGAAGAAAATCCTGGTCGGGTTCCTCCAGACTAAGGGACTCACCCGTTATTGCACTAATCCCGTCTATCAAGGCGATCTGTGAGCAATCCACCCGCCGCTCGTCGGTATACCAGAGATTCACGGGGTAATAAAGCGCGTCATAGATTGTCTGCGCGAAATTTGCGTCTCGGCTGATCCTGTTGGCCACGAATTCGTTCGTTAGCACCAGCTCTATAGCAAGTTGCACGGCCAAATGGAATTGGTGTCCCAAGTTCTCGCGGGGAGCTTTGAATGCGAGTTTTAGACGCCCGTCGGGCCTGCTGAAGCCCGCTAAGTCCCTGGACATCTCGAAGAGCAGCATTCGTGAGCGGCAAATGACAATGTAGCGGAATGCTTCAGCGTCAGCCTCCAGCTCATTCCTGTTTGAGTCACGGACATCCTCAGAAGGACGAATTACCTGCTTCAAAAACTCGCGGATGTCTGACGTGTCGTAACGAACCAGCATCTGGTTGGTATAGATGGTCCTGATCTGCGTATTTACTTGTTGACGATTCAGTCGGCCGATTTCGGCAAAGTAAGTCCGGTCAGTCAAAAAGCAGAAAAAGCCTTCATCCGCAAACAAGAACTTCAGGCTGCTTGTGAGCTCGTTAAGAGGCCTGACTGGATTTTCCACTTTGTCGAGTTCGTCAATGACGAAAATTGGGATGATACCGGCTTGCCGAAGCCTGCGAAGCAGCAGTACGACGCGATGTACGAGGGCCGAAACGCTCAGATCGGGAAGAAATGTGACTTCCTCCTTCAACGTGGTTTCGCGGCTCCGCGTCCTCGTGTAGCTAAGCGTTACCATGGACGCGAGTGCAGTGATTGCACCAGCCAGGGCTACAGTCGGCTTGCTCGTACCCAGCGCCGCAGCCGTCGCTCCTGCGGACACGCCTGTCGCCAATCCAATTAGGGTCTGCGAAAATTCTTTGCCGCTGGCGCTGAACTGGGTTTTAGTCTCCGCCTTATCTCCAACCGACTTCGCGTCCTTTTTTTCCTGCTTGTACTGTCCGGCGCAGCTTCGATACGCCTCGGCGGCCGTGGCCAGAGCCACAATTTCGGCCATCCCCTGATTGGTAGTGAACTGCTCATCGTCACCGCGCTGCGATTCAGACGTGAGCCGTGGAAACAATACGCCTCCGGGCAGCGCTCCCGCCCTCTCCCAGAAAAACCGCAATGTGGCAGCCGATGGTGCTCCATCCAGCGTCAGACGGAGTTGCGCCGCAAATTCGCCCCAATCCTGCCCATAATCCGCCACGTAATCCTTGAAGGCATTGGATACTTCTTCGGCGGCGGTCTGGTAGAGGTTGATCACCAAGGTCTTTATGACGTGCTCAGCAACACTAATCTTAGGTGGGCTCGGATCATCTTTTGTGGGGATAGGTTGAGGAGGATTAAGGAGAGAGGGACCGTGCAGTCGCACACGGATAGGTCTGCGAGCTGCGTTGGGACCGCGCTTTACATCTTCAAATGCACGGTCGACCAAAGTTGTCTTGCCAGAACCCCTAGCGCCTGCGATCAAGCAACTGCGCCCTCCAACTCTCTCGTACATATAGGCGGTCAATGCGCCCACAGCCATATCAAGGTTTGCAGAGCGTGCCAATACTTTCCGACGTTGCTCCGCCGCAGGCTCCAATTCAAAGCCATAGGGGTCATATTCCAAACCATAAAGTGGTTCATCGGGCATTACTTCACCACTCCAGCCGCGCCCGGAGCACCTGCGGGCGCCTTAATGGATAGATCAGGGACGATATCATCGTAAAGCGGGTTGGCTAGCTTCACTTGAGTCCAGAATGCGTCCTCCACCGCCTGTGACGGCGCTGTTCCCTTCAGCAGTAATTTGCCTCCCACGACCTCACGCTTCTCGAATTTGATACCATTCTGCGCCGCGAAATTAAGAGCGCCACGGTAGCGCTCCCAGAGATCCGGGTGGGGTGGATCGTTGCTAATGGCAGCCACCAGCAGCGCGAACAGTCCGATGGACAGAAATAAGAATGCGAGAGGGCCGGAGACTCGCCATCCACTAAGACCGCCACCTAAGCCGCCCCAATTGCTCTCAACGTCTAATCGTCCACCTCTGAGCAAATTCTCGAGGAAGAGCGTGAAACTCAATGCGAATAAAGCAATCAGTACGATCAGGTAGGCTCCGCGTGTGGGAGAAATGCTTTGCCGTACTACTGCATAGATAATGAGAGCTAAGGCAATTGCGAAAGCTGAAGCAGCGACAATAGCTATGATGGCGACGGCAGCAGATCCGTATCTCAGGGAGTATATTATTGTCCGATTTTCCACGTTTCTCGCCCCTTCAATCGGAAAGTGAGTTTACCACATTGATGGAAGAACTACTCCTGAGTTTTGTAGGAAGAAGGCCTAGCCTTCAAGAAACGACCACAACGCAAGAGGAAAGCAGTACGGCACCGGGAAGAGCGCTTCACTGCCACAGCACCGAATCAAGCCTGGAGCATCGACTTCGTTGCCGATCAGTTGCAAGATGGGACGCGCTTCCGGGCGTTAACGATCCTCGATGTCTACACGCGGGAAGGTGTTGCCATCGAAGCTGGCCAGAGCTTGAAAGGAGAAGATGTGGTGCGAGTGCTAAACCGAGTGAAACAACAACGTGGAGTACCGAAGTTCCTGTTCTGTGACAACGGAGGCGAGTTCACCAGTCAAGCCATGGACCTATGGGCCTACCAGAACAGAATGAAGATCGACTTCTCGCGCCCTGGCAAGCCGACCGACAATGCCTTCGTTGAATCGTTCAACGGAACCTTCCGAGCCGAGTGTCTGAATACCCACTGGTTCGGGACGCTGGCCGAAGCAAAACGACTGATCGAGGCATGGCGGCAGGACGACAATGAGAGTCGTCCTCACCGATCTCTCGGTGACAGGATGCCTAGCGAGTTCGCGAGTGAGATCGCGGCTAGCCGCGATCTCACTGCCACCTAAACAGGTCGAAGGCTAACTCTGACCTTGGTACGGAAAAACTAGGCCCTTCAGTTGCCATCGCCATCCCTCTTGTTCCAGTTCGTCTCATCTCAACTGGTACAAAGAGGCCGGGCATTCCATGTTGAAAGAACAACACACGTACACAAAGCAGAGAGCAAGAAATCCGTTTTCATTCATCCTCCAGTTATAAGTCGAGCCAGTTCTCCTTTTAGCTCCGCACTGCGGGCCGGCTTAGAGACACACGCAATCGACACCGTTTGGGCATTTGGAGCATTAGTTATTTCCGGGAGTCCACCTAATTGCAACCACCGCAGGTCGATCGACTGCACTCGTTCACATCGATGAGAGTTATCTCTTGAGGTTGGGCCTTCTCCTCGCTCTTGGTACGGCGATATGACCCGAGGTTGAAGATATCGAACTTCAGGCGGTCAAACTGGCACTGGCCGACGAAGTTATCCGGAGTATTGATCAGACCGCGCCGAGTCTAACATAACATTTGGGCTCAGGTTGGTGATATCTGCAATAAATGCGTTGGCCAAGCGCATCGGTCGCAATTACGGGATATCGTCCAGACGCCAGAGCCCCAGACTCTTGTCTGAATACATGCCATTATTCTCGCTGCATTTCTCGTTGATAGTTCTGACAGGCTCCGGGAAGCAGAACGGAGGTAACTGCAAATTCACTGGCCTCCAACCTCCGGTTGTTATGTCGGCGTTGGTCTTTCGTTGATCGAAGGTTGTGGTCAGGAGGTATTTTGACTTGCTGGCTTTGAAGTTTTTTAGAGCTCGAAATATATTCGAGTACGAATAATGAACCAAGCAATCACGACATAAGATCAAATCTACCTTTGGCAAGGCGTCGCGGGTGATGTCTGAATACATGAATGTTCTGCCGTGTTCTGCAAAGAACCTTTGATTCTGTTCGATTACCGCGGGGATCAGATCGACCCCGATATACTCATCAAACTTAATGGCAACGTGCCTCATCCAGTTGAAGTCACCACATGCTGCATCGAGGAGCGAGCGTGCATCGATGTCGCGGATAACTGAAGGAAGGCTGCTCCGGATCTCGGCTGTTTGATCCAGCGAGGAACCCGGCCCGGAGACCGATTCCCGGCC
Source organism: Edaphobacter aggregans (assembly GCF_003945235.1). Lineage (NCBI taxonomy): Bacteria > Pseudomonadati > Acidobacteriota > Terriglobia > Terriglobales > Acidobacteriaceae > Edaphobacter > Edaphobacter aggregans. The sequence goes on along the minus strand of NZ_RSDW01000001.1, from coordinate 4,256,171 downwards.
GGCCCGAGAGTTGTAGCACGCCATTTGAACAAATGGTTCGACCGTGGCATCAAGTACAGACATGCCATTTCTGTTTGTCACACCCGCCAGCCGTCGACCGTTTCGTCGGGCGAGATTTGAATTTGCATCCTGGTATTCGTGGAAATAGCGATGGATGCCCCCCATGGGGCCAGTCCACGCAGCTAAGTGTCCACGAGTCACCTGGTCATAAAGCCGCGCGTTGGCGGCTGAGCAGTTTCGGTCAACTGAAGGCAGATGGTGCATGTGCAACAATGAACCGGGAAGGACCTTGATGGGGGTAGATTTCGAAAGCCGGTCCCAGAACTCTGAGTCTTCAAAGCCAAAGCCCCGGAACCGCTCGTCGAAGCCGCGTATCTCTGCATAGAGCTTCGTCTGCACCCAGATGCACCCGCCCTTCGAACTTTGAAATGACTGCCCTCGATATTTGCTCTCGTCGGGAGCGCACCCTGCTCGACCCAGGCGGTGCTGTATAGCCAGTTCAGTAGATGGGGAATCGAGGTAAATCACCCGCTCATAGGGTCGCAGTGCACGATGACTTGACAACATGCAGTCTAAGCCGTCTTTGAGGAATGACCGCGAAGGGAGGATGTCAGCGTCCATGAGACACACCGCAGTTGTGGCCGAAAAGCCGGCACGAACGCCGATGTTCAATGCCCATCCTTTGTTAAAAGGCCCAGGATTATAAGAAAATAGATACTTATCGACACAGGTTGAGAGAACCGATTCGAGCCGGGGTTCTGAATCCTGCTCCACAACGATGACACGATACCGCTTACGATCAAGGTCTTGTGAATTGAGCGCCTGAAGGCAAGCTTTAATATTTCGCAACCGGATATCCTGCGTGGCACCGATTGATATCGGGACGATGACCGCCAGTTCGTAAGGCGCTTGTCTGTCGGCCGCAAAGCTGGTTTGAAGGTTGTCTTCCGTGACATTGGCCGTGGTCGCGCTGTCCTCGGCCCTCATCTTAGGTGAAGCATCCATCATGGGAACATCCTCCATGCGCCATAAGGCCAAGCTCTTGTCAGAGAAATTACCGCCCCCTTCTGTGCATTTTTCGTTGATGATACGAAGCGGTTCAGGGAAATTAAAAGGCGGGCGGCGAAGATTGAGCGGCCTCCACCTGCCGGTCCCAAGCTCGCTATTTGGTGCATGATTCGCAAACGTGGTTGTGAGTAGATATTGTGATCCGCTCTTCGCGAAGTTTCTGAGTACGGATGCGATATCTTCGTAGGAAAGAAGGACAAGACAGTCCCGGCAGATGATCAAATCAGCTTTGGGAGTCGGTTGCCGAGTAAGATCCACTGTTATGAATCTGGAGTTTGGACTGCAAGAGTTTTTTTGATTGCTGTCTACCACACTCGGAATTACGTCCACACCGACGTACTCCTGTACTGCGAGCTTGACCCGCTTCATCCAATGAAGATCGCCACAACCCGCATCAACGACTGACTTTACTTCGAGGTCTTGAATGAGCAGAGGCAACCGCTGCCTGATCTCGCTGGTGGCAAGAAGAGAGGAGCCGGGGCCGGAAAGTGATTCGTACCCAGCGAGCGAGAACTGGGTCATCATGCGTTTGAATATGTCTTCCATGGGTTGCGAAGTTCCAAGATCGCTGAGCTGATCGGGCAATACGTTGCGTGACGCAGGGGTTGATGTTGCGGAATCGGCTTTCGCCGATGCAGTTGGTCCTTTACCCATTGATTCGCCGAGGAGATATTTAAAAAATGTTCCTTCCGACAACAGCAGTTTCGAGAGATGGGTTGTCTTGAGATTTTTTTGCATCGTGAGGTTCGAGAGCATATAGCAAACCGCGCGATGGTCAAAGGTTTGTTGGTGTCCGCCAGCATTCTTGAGAGCAAAGAACGGAGCCGGATTACTCCAGCACACCGGCTGGATTCGCTCCGGCCGGATTTCGAACCAAGGAGTGTCTGCAGCTTTTAGCGTTTCAGTGACGGCCATGCAGCCCAGGTCAGTCCATCCAATGGGCGCAGAAGAACGAAGCCTATCGCATATCTTCCGGTATAGTGTCGCCGCTATCTTGCTGTCCCGGGCAGCAGCCATGAAGTCATTAGCCCAAAAGCCGCCGGTTCGTTCCCGATGAGCGATGAATTCGAATTCGTTCAAAATGTCCAGCAAGGGGCGAAGAGGCCTCATCACAATACAATCAGAATCAATCCATAGCCCTCCGTACTTTGCCAGGAGAAATGCGCGAATGTAGTCTGCGCGCTGTGCTACATGGAGCTGCCTAAGATCGATGTCTCGATCGATATCCCTTAACCTGTCAAAGTCGCTGGAAGAAAGAAGACGTACGTCCGTTGCGTGCCGGAATACAGTTTGTTGACACGCTTTGATCCAATCAGGGCACTGGCCCTCCCAATACATCCAAATGGGCAAGTCGTTAGGGGGTTGCGGATCAGCCGAGCCTGCTATCCGGGTCTCTACATCGACGTTGGACGCCGCAAGGTTGGAGGGGATTGCTCCTCCCATGACGATGGAGAGAGGTTGAAGGAGATTCATCGCAATATCGAAGGGCGTTGGTGGCAATCCGGCGGACCGGCCACAAGTCCATGGCCGCAGCCCCGCCTTTCGGAGTTGTGTCGCATCCGCACCACTCAGGCAGACGATCGCTCCCGCTCGTTGCAGCGGTTGTGCAACATCAACCGTCAGGTCTCCTCCAGTATGAATAACAATCGTTTTTCTCCATATCGCACTCTGCGCCTCATCGGCTAAGACGGGTATAGCCGACTCCAGACCGCAGAGGACCAGGGCATCGGGCGAATTCTTTGCAAACCAGTCCTTAGAGGCAACATCGTTATCGGTCAGGACTTGCGGAAGAACCTGGCCTAAGACCAATTTCGACAGGTGATGCGCCACAGCACTGGGCAAAGAGTCCGAACCAATATGGCGGCTGACGAACGCTATGGATTTATTCTCCCAGCTCCATGAGACCCGCGGCGGCTGAAAGCGCTTAAGGAAAGTCTCGCGGTCGCGAACGGAAGAGATCTCCTTAAGCGCAGCCACGTTTCGGGAGTAGTGTGGATTGCTCTCCTTCTGCTTTGTGTAAGAGCCGGAGTTTAGGTGGAACAGATGATGAAGGGATTGATTTCGCTGCTGAGTCACGTCGGCCCGTCCGAGAAGGCTGGCTTTATGCCACCAGGCATCGTCTTCCCCACCCCAACCTCGAAAGTCTTCTGAGATTCCTCCGTATTCGAGAATGAAAGATCGTTTGACGATTCCCGCCCCTCCATAAGCGGGGCGGAGCGGTAGATACACGCCAGCGACGGCACAATCCGCGGGGTTACAAACTCCTTGCATCACGGCCTTACTATCGGATGCCGACAAGCAGTCTAATCGAGCGTAAGGGATCAAATAGTCCAACCCGTTTGCACGCATCTCTTTGACTGCTTTGCTAATGAAGTCCGGGGACATGATCAGGTCGTTGTCCATCCAAAGGACCAGGTCGTACTCTGCCAGGGAAGTACCTATGTTTAAAGCGCGTGCCCGTTCGAAAGCATCATCGGCTTTCACAAACGCGTACTTGTCTGCCCAGCGACGAGCCAGTTCCTCGGCGACAGGGGCGCAGCCCATCTCTGCCACGATGATTTCGCTCACACCCTCGCATTGCCGAAGATTGGCCAGTGATGCTCCGAGTTGAGGCAAACGCTCCTTTCCGCCCTGACAAACAACCACGCTTAATCCCTCTGCTAGTACAGTCGCCGCTATTTGGTGGCTCACGCCTTTTTCTCCTCTAAGGGGGGCGCTATGAGCGAGGTGAACGCTGGCAGCACTATGCCGTCGCGGCCGAGTTGCCTGATCGACCGCAGGTTCCCAGAAACGTGTCCATTGCTGTCGAAAGTCCCATCGCTCTTCCATCCATCTGCGATTGCGCTCTCCCTGCGCGACAAGCGCCGCGGCGCCACGTTCTATCAGGATGGTCAACACTCGTTCCAAATCATCAAGGCCGGCCTGCACAAACGGAATCTCCACGGCCCCACCAGCGCAGTGAGTGAGCAGATCTGCGATCGACGGCACGCTGCCTACTCCATTCACGACCACGCAACCGAGGGCTAACCCTTCCAAGCTATTTCGATGATAGCTGCCAGTAACGCATTCATCGATCACGATGTGGGCGCGACGCTTCATGGCGAGCGATTCGGCATGGGATACTTGACTGCCGCGGATGACTTCAAGTTGCACTTCATAGCGCCGTGCGAGGCTCTCTAACACTCGTATGGTTGAACTATGACCCTTGGAGTGCCAGTAAAGCCGATGATTTCTTGGATAGGTATCGTGCTTCCCGGAAGGGGTGTAACAAATCGTGATGGGCAGCTGTTTAGCGATGGGCTGAAACGCGGTCTCCCACAACGGTACGGGATTGGGGACCACGTGCCACCCCTTAAACTCGGGCAGAGCGGCCTGGTACTGGCCGACGACTACACCGGGAAATCCTTGCTGCAAGAATGCCTGGTCGATGTTCGAGATGTAATTGTGGGCCATGGTGATAATCGGCTTGTTGCGAAGGAATGCCCGGTGGCGCTCATCTACTTTTCCATTGTGGACAATCACCAAATCGGCAGATCGCAAGAGCGTTTCGGCGACCTCGGGTAACCGCTGCCACTCAACATCTCCGTCAAAAGCCACACCGTTGGAATAGCTTTTTGTTGCCCACACTGTGCGGCAGGTGTGCGCAGTGCGGGATGCGATACACCTGGCCAAGATGGCAGGCACGCCTGCTACAGGTGTAGTGGAATAGGAAACCACATTCAGAGACTTCTTCGATTGCCCACGCGATGCGAACTCTTCGGGTGACATTTTGGGGAGTGCTGTGAGACGGCTGTTGGCACTTAGGTTGACGACTTCTATCCCTTGCCTGTTGCAGGCATCATAGAGACGCTTATACTCCTGATCGATTTGCGGAAGCTGACGGGTGAGCGGATGCTGGCCTGTTTTTGCGAAGAAATGATCGGCATTGAAATCCACCCCGATCAGTCCGATCCTCGTGGCACCCATGTGAATCGCTAGGCACATGGCCAGGTACGGAGAATTTCGGGTGTAGTGCAGGCAAGAATGGTCGGAGAAATCTACGCCACCGAATTTTCCCAATCGAAAGCGGACGATGTGAGGATGAAGGATGCCCAAATTCAGTTGTGTGAAGATGGCGCGGGCGCGACTCTGCTCAACGAATTGAAAACGGTCGTTGTGGAACTGCTGCCTGGGATTCAAGACAACCAGGTAATCCGGTTGGAATAGCCGGCCCACATCGTTGACCCCGATAGTAATGAAGCGGTCCGGAGAGACAATATCCGACAACGACGATCCACAGCCGCAGACGAGGATGGTTTCGCCGGCGTGATGGCCGCGGAAATCCTTGAGCTCGTGCGGCAACGCGCGTGACTCGGCGACCTGCGGCAGGACGATAGGATCGGGCTGGGCGATGGCAGCATTCATGGATCACTAGGAGTGTCTCCCGCTCCTTTCTTCCAGATAGACGTGCGCTCGCTGCGAATACTTGCCTTTGCCGGCGTCAGCCAGTGCCTGCAGGAGCTCCGTGGCTTCGCTAGTTCGCTGCGACTGATCAAGTGCGACCGCGCGGTAAAAAAGGGCCCGCGGATTCTCCGGGTCACTGTGCAGGATTACTTCCAGTCTGTCGAGAGCCCCCGCGGCATCGCCCTGCGAGACTGAAAGTACCGCCAGATCTAGTTGCGCGGCGGCATGACCCGGTTCGATGGCCAGAACAGATTCCAGCTCCTTGACCGCGGCTTCGTGCTCGCCCCTGGTCAACAGAACCAGGGCCAGATGATAGCGAGCCGAGACGCTTTGCGAGTCGAGCGTAACGGCGCGCCGAAGAGCGTCGGCTGCAGAACCCAGATCCTGCCGGAGCCAGAGCACTACGCCCAATTGTTCCCAGCTATTTGCTGAATTAGGATCAAGGTGGACAGTGCGTTTGAATATCTCGACCGCTTCCGTCAGGCGCTGCTGCCCGGCGACGGCCAGTCCCAAGGTGAGGTAAAAGCGCCCCTCATGGGGTGCGGCCTCCAGGGCAGTTCGCGCCGCGGCTTCGGCCTCGGTAAGCCGGCCCATTTTCAGCAGCAATCGGCTTAGATTATCCCAGGCAAGAACGTTGCCAGTGTTGGCCCCTACCGCGCGGCGAAGCCATTCCACAGCGGCCTTATCATTGCCCTGAGCGCCCTCTACGAGCCCCATGTTGGCCATGGCCATGCTCTTCTGCGGGTCAATTTCGAGGGCTAGCTGGTAATGGGCGATGGCCTTGTCTAATTGACCTTCCTGGGACAGCAGGAAACCGAGATTGTTATGCGCAGTCGCGTTGCCGGAATCCAGTTCGAGTGCCGACAGGTATTCAGCTTTTGCTCCTTCCACATCGCCCTCGAGGTGTCGCCGCGCGCCTCGATCGTTAGCGTCGCGCGAGCCGAACTTCTGGCCGTTCACGCCACCGCTGCCGTTCAGCCGGCTCGCGCCGGTGAGAGAAAACGTTGTATCGTCTTGCATAACCCACCTCCATCACGTGGTTACGTAATCTGGTCGATAAGTCCCTTGAGGACGCTCATTGGATCCACATTCGGAACTTCAAATTGTATGTCGCTAAGTGAAACGTTGAAGGGCTTACCTTCTTGGTAATGAACCGGCAACTTAAGTCCCAGGCGCAGGCCAGAGCCATATTCAATGGCAGCCAGCTCCCACCTTTTTTCCCAGAGCGTTTCCGAAAGAGGCCCGACGCCAACTTCCACTTTGACATAACCGGTTATGTCGAATCTGAACTTGGGCTCGCCATAAATTTCGGCGCTTGCGTCCAGGACGAGACCTTTCTTCGGCGTCCAATCAATGTCAACTCCAGCGTGGAGCGCGCCTGCAATCCCCAGCGTTCCACCCAGTTCAATTCCCCCTTCGACGTCGGCAAGGGGGACACCGACGTCGAGCGCCGCGTGCACATTCATGCGCAACCCAGCATGGGCGGGTATATGCAGCGCAGCGTGGCCGTGCACATTGGTCTCATCTTCTTTCGCAGGATCGTAAGTGACGTCTACCTCCACCTCCTGCAATTGTCCCGGTCCGATACCCGCGCTCAAGTCAACTCCACCGCCGACGTTTAAGGCAACACCGGGCACAATGGGGATATAAATGCCGATCTTGAAAATATTTTTGTCGATCCTCTTTTCATCGAAGATGTCGAGAACGCTGGGCAGGCCGATCTTGCCGGTGACCTGAACGTCGCCGTCAGGCTTGAACTTGATAACCGCTGTGGCTTGTAACCAAGGCGCCAGTTGGAGCGTGACCGAACCGCCGCCGTACAGTGTGATCTTGTCGGCTTTGGCGGGCGATACTTCCCCGGGTTTGCCGCTGTCATCCACCGGACGGTTCGTCGCACCCGCGATGACCGAGCCTTTGAGCATTCCTTTTTCGTAGCCCGCAATAACGATGGCGTCGAAGGCGCCATCGTCGTAGGTCACCATCAGCTTGGAAGTAATGCCGGGGATCTTAGGTGTGGCCTCGCCGTGCGCCTTTACAAGGTACTTATCGTCTTTTTTATTTACTTCGGCGTGAATGGAGCCATCAGCAAGTCCAGGAATGTCTTTCTTTAGTTGCAGGTCGCCGGCAATGGTCAGTCCGGACTTCTCGTCATAGTGCATGGCAAGGTCGGCCTGTTCCACGGCCGGAATGTCAGGCATGATCGAGCCCTTAGCATCGATAACGTCTTCTGTGAAAGAAGCGTCAATACTTGCAGACTTGATGCCGCGTACTTTGCCCGGCTTGACGCCGATCTTGCCTCCACCGCTGAATCTCCCTTGAAAGTACTCGACGTGAACTTTTGCAGGGTCGAAGAGATCGGTGTCAAATTCGAAGTCTCCTTCGATTTTTGGCCCTTCGCTGGTCGACACTCCAGCTGTAATCTTGCCTTTGCCTAACCGCTCAATTTCAATGTGGACGTCGCCCCTAACGCCGACTCCCTGAGTGCCCGCAAATATTTCGAGACTTGCGCTGGTCGCTTTAATGGGACCGGGAAAATTGAAGTCGTCGGCACTAAAAACCTTGCTGAGATAAATATTGTCGCCATCGATGATGAGATCGAGGCTGACTTTGTCAAAAGGCCGGATGCTGGGCTGCACTTTGCCGCGGGCGACCAATCCTCTGTCGGTCAGCTGAGCTTCATCGATTTGCACAGCACTGAGACCCTTTAGTTTCAGCTCGTGCTGAATCGTTCGCGTAAGTGCGGACACCGAAATGAAACCCCCGTAGTCGACAACGTCCATTTCCTGCAAAGGAATAGGGGGCAATTTGACCTCTTGGAAAAAGTGGCTACCCCGGAATACGTTCCCTTCCACTGAGCCCTGCTTGCTGTTTCGGTCGTAGTTAACTTTCGTAATCTGAAACATTTTGCCGAAGTGAAAGTCTTGTTTTCTTTCAGTCTGACCGTCCTGCCATCCCTCGCTGTATCGCACTCCGCCGCCTGCCGGATTGGTGTAAATAACGATCCGACTTGCCGTGCCCTGCAGGCCCTTTTTATTGATTTGGTCTTTTGTGAGGCATTTCAGGCCGTCAAGTTGCAAGGCAGCGTCTTTGATTGCTTCCCTGGTCCATCGGCTATCGGGCTTGCCTCCAACATCCAGACCGCCCATGACTTTTTCCACTTCGATCGTGTAGCCGCGACGCACGGCTTCTACGTCTGGCGGCTCTTTCCAAACCCCCTTCTTGATGGCAGCATTGAGCAGCGTTTGAATTCGAGAGTCCCGCTCCGCCTTAATGTTGCGGCCGGAACTCATGTTCGCGTCCGCGTCTAGGAGCCACATGTTCTCTATGGAATTGGTGCCCCCTAATTGAAGTTCTTGTTTGTGGTCCACCTGAAACGAGTTGGGCCTTCCTGAAGGCTCCCAATAAGGCCGCAGAAGACCTTGCTTCAATGTATCTTTCGAGCCGATCAGGTAAATATCCTGACCCTTGAGTTGAAGGAAATAGTTGGGTTCACCATTCTTTTGCAGACTGGGGGCCTTCTCATCCGCAATCTTCTTGTTGAGCTTTGTGTCAATTGCGCTTCCTGCCTTGACATCCTTTTCCCAGATCGTTCGTTGAGTATCCGGGCGAGGCTCATCTGTCTTTTGCGGCAGAGTGAGAGAAGAAGGCGTTATTGGCGGCTTCTTGAAATCAGGAACTCGCAAGAGAGGCAAGACAAGCTTCTTGTCCTTCTGGACCTTGCCCTCTTTTCCTTCGTAGTCCCAACCCGATGCCGGCGCCGCAGTGGTTTCCCCCGTGTTTTTGGAGCCGGCAGCTGCCGGTTTGTCGTCCCTTTGCACCAACTGCCGGTGCACGCTGCCCGTTTGCTGCACGACGTGCGCGGCTTCGTGCGCCATCAACCGCGTGTCGGACTGGGATTCGCCGCGGCCTAGCCAGATGTCATTCTGATGCGTAAAGGCGCGAGCATTCAGCGCCTCTGAGGCCTCGTGCGCTCGCGTATCGCTGTGGACACGTACATCGCTGAGGTCAGTTTCCATTCCGGACTCCAGCGTCCCCCGGGTTCCTGAGTTGATTGGTACACCTGGCCCTTTGCTGGCGATGGCGTGCGAAGCGGCGCTTTCCATCGAAGGGGCTGCCGTGGCGCCTCCTCCTCCTCGGCTGGTCTGGACGGGCTTCTCCTCATGCCTGGGGACCTGGTTGGTTTCGGCACGTTGAACAGGTGCAGCCCCTGGCGAATCCTCCTTCTTGTTATTCTTCTGCTCGGGCTTCGCTTGTTTCTGAAGCGGTGCAGGAGCCGCGGGTTTCTCGTCTTTCTTTTTCTCTTCAGGCTTGTCCGCGCGCTGGATAGGAGCAGCAGCGGATAAATCGTTCTTCTCATCTTCTTTTGATTTCGATTCTCTCTGTACTGGAGATAGGGGCGCGGTCTTGTCCTTTTCCTCGGGCTTGGACTTCATCTGCAAAGGAGCCGACCAGTCTCTTTCTATCTTCTTCTTATCTTCAGGGCGCACCTTACGCTGCACCGCTGGAGGTAGCTTGTCCTCAAGCTTTTTTTCTTCCCGCTTTTCCTTATCGTCCTTCCCGGCGCGCTGGACGGCCGGTGCTTTTGCGTCGCTGTCTTGCTTTCTGTCTTTCGCCTTCGTCTCCCTCTGTACTGGCGCTGCTTTCTTATCTTGCTTATCGTCAGGCTTTGCCTGCTTCTGCACCGGCATTGCTGCTCTTGCGTCTTTGGTTTTATCTTCAGGCTTGACTTCCCGCTGTACTGGCGGAGCGGATGCCGGCCCTTTTTTCTTCTCGTCTTTGGATTGGCGCTGGCCAAGCGCGCCTGGCGCGATGCTGGAAATAGAACCGGGCGCTATACGGCCACCACTTGCCACCCGGTTTGCAACCTGATCTGCCTGGCGTTCGTAGGCATCGTTGCTCGCGCCAATAGCAACCTTGCGTTGCACTCCGCCGATCGAGAACGGCGCAGCCGTAGGCGCCGCAAGCCACGCTGGTGCAGCGGGGGCTGCGGCCGGCGCAGGCGGTTCCTGGCCCCCAGACCTAGCAGCCTGTGACCTGTCGCGCGTCTTATGAACCCTTTGTACGTCAGCCATGTTCTTGGACCTTGCGGGCGCCAGAGTTATCAGGAAATTACGGAAAGAAAACCTGAGAGGCGGTGTTCCTGACACTCCGCGCTTCTGATTTCTTCGACGGGCACGGCGGCGCCGGCCTTGCGATACTCGGACTGAATCGCGTTTCTTAAATCGGCCACCTTGATCGCTCCGCGCGAACCCTGCATTGCCGACAGGGCCGCCTGCACGGAGGCATTGCGTATCTGGGCGCCTGTCATCTCATATCGCAGCGCAATCGTCTCCAACTCGTCGGGCTGGACGGCATGTCGCGGTGGGAGATGGAGCTGCCACAAGCGCCAGCGCTCTTCCGCCTGCGGGAGATGGAATCTGACAATCGCATCAATGCGCCGCCGAAATGCGCTGTCGATCGCGCCGCCGATATTGGTAGTTACGAGGACGATTCCCACGTAGGTTTCGAGGCGCTGCAGCAAGTAGTTGGTTTCCAGGTTTGCGTAACGGTCGTTCGCTGTCTTGACGTCGGTGCGGCGGCTCATCAGCGAGTCACCTTCGTCGAGCAGCAGAATTACGTCAAGGTCCTCCGCTCGGCTGAGCACCCGGCTAAGATTCTTCTCCGTCTCCCCGATGTATTTGTTCATTAACGCAGCCAGGTCCACGCGATAAAGATCAAGGCCGAGCTCGGAGGCAAGGATCCTTGCGGCAAGAGTTTTACCTGTGCCGCTGGGCCCTTCAAAGAGGGCACGCACTCCCCGGTTGAGTCCACCTGGTAGCTGGCGGCTCAGCAGGGTTGCGAGCTGCTCGCGATGACGGCAGCGCGTCTGGAGATCGTGTAAGGCGCGTTCCGTCGAAGCTGGAACGACCAAGTGTGCCCAGTCACCACCATCCTCCAATCTAGCGGCCAAAAACTCAAGTCTCTGGCCAAGGTTGCGGGTGGCTTGACGCACGTCCGTCGAATTAATTTTTAAGCGGCCGTCGAGCGCCGCGTGGGTGGCGGCTACTCTTGCTGCTTTCCGGATATGGCCTCCGCTCAAGGTGAAGCCTTTTGCAATCGGGTGCAGATCTTCGGCAGAGTGGTCTTTGAGTTCGCGCTGCCAATAGCGAAGGCGCTGCTCAGGCGTCTCCGGTTGGAGATGCACTGTGACCGAACGATCCATTAACGGGCCTGCCAATCCACCCTCGGAACCGAGGGAAAGCCCGATCGGTCCGGCGTAGCCGCCGAGCGGAGGAATATCGACGGATTCTCCGGTCCCGAGTTCAAAACTGAGCGCCGGGATACAGTTGATCAAGATCGCTATGGGGCCAATCAGGCGGCGACGCTCTTCGTCGGCAAGCAGCGGCCCATCCACCTCAAACAGCCCGCGCCCCATTTCGCGGGATATACTGCCCAAAATTTCGATGCGTGGGCTGCCGGCCAATCCTCGAACCACTACCGCGCGAGTTCGATTCGAGCTTAAGAGCAAGACCAGTTCAGAAAGCTGCGCACGCTGTTCGGGAGCAAGTATGAGCTCGCGAATGGGGGCAAAATCGCCGGACGGATGATATTTCGTTCCAGGAATGGGCTCTTTGGCGTACTCTCCGCGCAGGGCGCTCCAGACTGCAGACGGAACCCGAACTGCCCATTCGGCTCTGGGTGTATCCCGATTGGTGGCGACCAACAATCCCTGGTCGAGAAGCGGCAGGCAAAGGTTCCAAGCGTCCGAGGGACCCTGCTCCATTTGCATCAGCTGTTGCAAAAGGCCAAGCGTCGGACGGCGCTGTACCAGCGGCTGCTGCAGGACACTGAACAATTCACCGAAGCGCGCGTCTTGTTCTGTCAGCCCTGCCAGCACGAGGCAGGCTACGGCTTCCGCGCCGAGCGACGCCTGTTGGCGAACGGCGCGCAGCGGAAGCCATTCCTGGCAGGACTCCTCCCATCGGTCACACTCGGTGCGAAGGATATTCAGGAATTGTTCAGTTTGCTCTATTTCCGGAAAACGGTGCTGCAGTTCTTCCCAGTAAGAAGACAGGAAAGGGAAGGTTTCGAACACTTGTTTCGGAGAGTTGCCGGAAAGTTGGGAACGGTGCTGCAGATAGAAGATCACGCGACAGGCGGCCTCATAAAAAAGGAGACCTAAGTGCCCTCGTGCGGTACACGGAACGTCAGAAAAGGGATTGAGTTCCCGGTCCAATTTCTACCTGCCTAGTCGAAATGAAATTTGACGACTCGCCCCAATTCCGGAACCCATCCTGGGTCCGTATCGAGGCCCGAACAACGAACCGGTGCGGTCACCTGGTTCAGGCCCATCATTAAATCAACGTGCGTTGATGTCACCCAGACGTTTGCTACGCGTAACAGTAAGGCTTCGGCGAGGTCGGGTCTTGGAGCGGTGCCTAGCCCGAGTCCAGCCGCGAGGCGCCAGCGCAAGAAAGGCATCAAGAAGGCCAGAAGGCGCCGGAGCGGCCGGTCTAAAGCGAGGTCGAGCGCCTCGGCGCCTCTATACAGTGAAGGATGACGGCGGAGACGTGAGAACTTTCCCCGCGCTCCGTTCTTCTCAAGTTCCTGCTCGATGGTCGCTCGCGACGGTGGTTGATCAAAATAGCGGACCATCTGGGGAAACCCGAGCGGGTTCCAGACTTCGAGCCGGCGCCCGCAACAACGAATCTCAAGCCTGTCAGTTACATCATCCGGAACCCACGAGTCCGGAATGCGGTAGCAGTCCGGCGGAGAGAAGTCGGCTCCCGCTTTCTGTTCCGCTGGGCGGCCGTCGAGGACCAGCAGAAGAGCCCACAGAGGATCCTGGGCCAGATAGGCATCACTCGACCTAAGCAGGAACCGGGCTATGAGCTCGATCAGCTCCCAGCTCCCTAAGCCGAGCTGACAGCCGCACTCCTGCTCGAGCAATTGCGACAATCTAAGCGCTTTCAGTACGTTGATGAGAAAGAACACACCGCCGAGCGCGGTCGATACGCACTCACCGGCAGCCAGACTCTTCTTCATTACCGGAATAGGTCCAGCTAGTTCCTCAACCGGGACAGGTTCGACTACTTCGGCAGCCGTCGCATTTCGTCGCACTGACTGTGACGCTAATTTGCCAGGCACGGGAAGATGAGGCGCGATGGCCTTCGCCTGCAAAGCTTCCGCTCCCCATTCTGTTCCCTCGCCTCTCGCTGCCCGAAGACCCTCGCGTTCGGTTGAAGTATCGGTAGCCCGGCAGGTGGGATCGAGCTCGGGGGCCAAATCAAAGTTCGGGGAGCCACCCTCATGCGCGTGTCGGTCTGGGCCATCCAGAGCGGAAGACTTCACGTTATCGAATCCTTCATTCGAATCCCCGCGTCGGAGCTGAATTAGGGGAGGGACAGCTTGAGGTCGAGATCCGGATTCTGGCTCGTTGGTTTCCTCAAGAACGTCTGTTTGCATGGCGTAGCTTGGCCCGATCGATGAGTGGCGCCAGCGAATAAACGCCCGGGCGAACTCCTGGCTGCGAACAATCTTGGGCGATTGACACAGCAAAAGAGAAACGCCAAGCAGCGCCGATCGCTCCCAGCCCAGACTGGTGGAAACGATATGGTCGGCCAGGACTCCGTGCCACGGTGCGACAACAAGTGGAGAGTCTTGCGGAGAAGGCCAGAAAGGGATGGTGCCTACAGGATGGGCTGCCGCCCCTGCGCCCGCAACAGGGAGCTCTGCAGTGACACCACTCGACGCTTTCCGCGCCGCAACAACAAACTTAAGATCAAAGCCGCAGGCAATCTCTTCGAGAATCAGCCACGCATGTGCGGGGGTAAAACTACTCAGCACCCAAATCGCCTCCCGCCGTTCGGAAAGATGGGCAAGAGCGGAGGGAACGGAACGGATATTTGTTCGCCAGGCCTCCAGAAGGCCATGCGTTGCGGCGGAGGGCAGGGAGCGCAGAAATGTCCTCCACCACCAGAGTGAAGACACCACTCCACGCAACAGATCGCGTGAGAAGCAAGCCAGAAGCTCCGCCTCGTCGGCAAATAAGACCGCGTTCGCGTTTGACGGCACCAAATCGCGCATGGGCCGTGCGGTCTGTCGGGCGATGCCAGAAAGGGCTGAACGCGCCGCCCGCTCCCACGCCGGCGCCGGGGCCAACGCTGATGGGTCGCCGCGCAAGCAGCGTGGCATGGGATCTTCCAGCCGGCGCACAATCAGGATGGACGCCGGGGGTAGCTCTCGTGGCTCGAAATCAACACTCTCAACCAGGTGGGACACGCGCAGCTTGATCGCAAGATCTCCGTTCGGATAACGGCGACGCCAGCGCAATGGAGCCGCGGTTAGAGTGCTTGCCATTAGCAAGACCTCGCTTGATCCGGAACGGGGGCGCTGGAAATTGCAGTGGCTTGCACCCTTCCTCGATGAAGCCAGAGGACCAAACCCAGGGAAATAAAGCAGAGGCTAAAGAGCTGCGGGAGAGAGAAAGTTCCAAGCACTCTTCGGAAGTCGCCGCGGAGATACTCCAAAAAAAATCGGCTAACTCCGTAAATAATCAGGTAGGCGCAGAGTCGACTGCCCTCCCACTTAGGACGCCAGGCCACGAGCACGACGAAGAGAGCTAGCCCCAGCAAGGACGCATAGAGTTGGACTGGGTGGATGGGCAGAGACCAAGCATCTCCCGGAGAAATCCAGCCACGCTCGAGATGTGCTTCGTACGCCTCCGTCCCCGGTGGATACACAACCGCCCAGTGAACGTGGGTTAACGTGCCGTAGTCATCCCCATTCAGGAAACATCCAATGCGACCGATGGCGTAACCGAGCGTAAGAGCCAGCATGCCCGCGTCAGCGTAGGCGAGCATGGGCAACTTGCGATAGTGGAAATAGAGTACCGCGGCAAACCCACCAAGCAGCAGTCCTCCGAACAGACTCTTCCCGCCTTGCACGAACGCAAAGGCAGCCAGCGGTCCGCCCTCCCAGCCGTGTACCAGTAAAGAAAGCAGATTCGCACCCCAGAGGCCGCCCAGAAGTGACAAGACGACTGCCCGATACATGGCGCGTGTACTTAGTCCCGCACGCCATGCCGAGAAGACCGCATGAGCGCTCGCAGCAAGCAGCCCCGCCGCCCAAACCATCGAAGGATCGAAGCCTGCGAGCGACCGCGGCACATGGAAGAACAGTTCTTCATTTCCAGCCGACATTGCTACTCCTTTCTTTTCCGGGGCAGGTAAACACCAAGGCCCAGAATCGTCAGACCAAAGGCGCTGACGGGAACCCCGGCCCCCACAAGGTCGAAGCACCGCTTTTTCCCCGCTACGTAGCTGATCTTGGTTGGCAGCATGACGGCACTGTTCAACGGGACCTCCAGCTCAACCTGATCGGGGTTGTTGCCAACATGCTTCACGCCTTGCAAGTCAAAGGTCCAATCGGTTACCTTCGGCGTCTCCGCCAAGCTCGCCAACGCGGTGTTGACCTGTTGCACCAAAGCCGGATCTTTTCTCATCCGAGCTTTAAGCGTGGTGATGCAGTCACCACTTCCAGAGGTCGTTCGTGCGGCAGTATAGTTCGCGCAGAACCGATCGAAAACCGTGGCGTTGCGTTGCTCGAATCCGGTTTCGAACGCCTGATCCACTTCGTGCTGAATGGTATAGGCGTACGAGCCGACGGGGTCCCAGATTTCCGATTTCACTCTGTTGACAGTGACGTGCTTGCCGGTGTAGCGATAGCCGCGGTATTGCGTGATGATTTGCGCCGTGAATGTTGCTGCGGCGACCCCTGGGGCGGTTCCATCGGAGAAAGCGTACTGAGTCTGCCGGTACGAGTAGAGGCGGACGCGTTGATTGCCTCCGCCCTCAGGCGCCGGAACCTTGGTCATATCGATACGCGCGTGCACGTCCACATTGGAAGAATGGTCGACCCACATGTTATGAAAGTCACCCGAACTGGCGAACGTGGTGCCGGCCTGAGTTGCTTCGAGCTTGACTCGAATGCACTGATGACCATCGTCAGCGTTGGTGGGCGTCCACGACGCCTGCAGGGCCGTGCCCGCATTGTTGCTCATATCGGGTGGAATGCATGCGGCAGTTCCGGTGCAGCATGATGGCGGGGTGCCTCCATTCGGACAGCTCACGGGAGTGTTGCTGGTGCCGAACTCAGTGAAACAGCTGTCCACGAGTCCACAGACGCCGAACGGCGCATGGCTGAAGTGAGCAATCACGCCATTCGCGTTGGCGCCGCTGTTGTGAAGTTTCGCAGTGAGGGTTGTGCTCAGACCCGCCTGCAGATTTCCACCAACGTCGAGCGGACTGGCGCTGATGTCGGCGTAGCTGACCGAGACGCCTTTGCAAGCGTTTGGTGAGGTCGACGCGCCGCCCCAGTTAGCGACCGCTGGGGTGATCGTGAAATCGGTCCCGTCTACCAAAGTATTTCCATTCGGCCAGGAGGACTGATAGCTCATCGGGCCGCTGCGGTCAAAAATTGCGACTACATCAACGTAGAGCTGATTCAGACTGATGATTCCGGTGACGCCGGCAGCGGCTGCAGCGGTGGTGTCGATGCCGAGTTCGACCGTCCACTTGCATGCGGTGCCGGGCTGGGCCGCCGTGCACGCCCCGCCACCCGCCGTGCCAACGGATCCCCACGTTACCCACGACGGAGCATTGCCAACAAGTGTCCAGGTTCCCGGGGATCCGGTCGAAGACGTGGAGTACTGCGAGGCCCCGGGCCTGCCGTTTGCGATTGGGGTGGTGGGCGCGACATCGTTCTCAAGCGGGGAGACCACAATCTCGTTGTAGGAACCGCTGCCGGACTTGAAGAGGATAACTACGGAGTCGCCCGCATCCCACTCGGTGTCATTGAGCACGCTGGCGCCGAGGGCGAGCCACTGGTGGCCGCCGCCGTCTGTAAAGCTGTTCCCCTGCAGGATGATGTCGGCGTCCGGTGCGCCGTTTCCGCCACGGTACAAGAACGAATTTAGCCAGCCGTTATCCCCGTCGATGTTGCCGTCGAAGACAGGGTTGGGGACGCTACGCGCGATCGTCGGACCGAAACAGAAGTTGAGTTGCGGGTGCGCGGGCGCCGTGCACATAACGGCAACCATCGCCAACGCTGCTGTACACCGTGTCTTTTTCATGTGTGCCTCCATTGACGAGATTTATCTGAATACGTTGTCGCCGCTACGCGGGCTTGATGACTTGATTAAGGATTCCGTAATCGGTGCTCGAATTGGCTCCGGCAGCGCGCACGGTGATGATGAGCGTGTTTTGTGTCGAACCGGCCGGAGCGACGATGGCGACCTTTACCGGACTGGAGCTTCCTGCTGTGCTCATGGTGATCGTCTGGCTCAACACTGGCCAGTTCGCCGTGATACCCGGAGCACCGCCGAACGATGCGGTCCAGCCGTGATTCGCGTTCGATGGATCGAGCCATGCCAACGACATCGTGTATTGAACCGCATTAAGGTTTTGGAAGATGTAACTTATGCCGTCGATCGGCGGCTGCGTCGGCGTGGGCAAAGGGATCGACACGCCGGTGAGATCTCCAGCGACGCCGGAACCGGTGAAGGTGCTGATCGCGAAACCGACGGTTTGCGGCGGCTGCGTTGATCCACCGAAAGTGAAGGTGGCTGAAAAGCTGCCGCTCGGAGAGCCCGGGTTGGGCGGCGGGTTGTGCACCGAGTTGACACTCAGGGTGACGAACGGGTTCGCCACCCCCGTGCCCGCTGGAATCGTCACCTTGACGAATACTTGCGCTGTTGACGACTGACTGGCGACAGGCGCCGGGATTGTCAATTGCGTGATCACATTGTTGCCTGCGGCATCACTGGTCACAATTGCGGTCCAGGCTGTCTGACCTGCCGCGACCGTCGGCAGGCCGGTCACGAGGTTGTAGCTCTCGCTCAGATTCGTCTGTGCCTGGATGGTGAATGGAAAGATCACGGTACTCCCCGGCTGGATGTTGGCAGGAATTTGCCCGGGAGTTACGGTGATGGTCCCTGCGGGAATCGTCGCTTGGATCGCCTGGACCGTTAACGGCGCAGAGTCGAATCCGCGCGCGCCACCGCTGACACCCACGGAGACGGACTTCTGGGTTGCCCCGCCGAGGTCGATCGTCGGCACAATTACATTTAGCAGCTTATCGTTCCCACTCGAGGGGATCACCGAATTGCCCCCATCGAACGTTACGATGTTCTGAGCCGGCAGGCCGAAATTGACGCCGATAATCTGGATCGGATCTCCAATCACGACCTCGGTTGGCACGATGCGCGTGATCGAAAGTTGACCGTTCGCTCCGGGCGTCACGCCTTCCAGCGCGCTAACTCGGCCGTCGAGCGTAACGAGTTGATCAATCAGTTCCTTCATGTACTCGCTGCGAATCAGGTCCCCGGGTTTCGGTGGTTGAATCGTGATCGTCATTGGATCCTCCGATCTAGATCTCCAAGCTCGTTCCCAAACTACGTTGTTGCCGTGACGTTGACGGTCGCATATTGACCGCCGCTACCCCAGGGCATAGTTGCTGTAATCCCATCGCGAGCCATCAAACCGTGCGTCGGCCTTGTAGGGCATGTGGCCGTTAGAGAAAACTATGTAAGCCTGGAGCGGCGTGGTCAAATTGTTGTCCAACGCCTGAATGTTCTCGCGCACGGTGTAGACCCAGATGAATTCTCCCGTGGCAGGGTCGATCGGCGGATAGGCAAAGGAGCTTCGCATCAGGGCCTGAAGGCTCGCGCCCTCGATGAACTCCGGACCGCGATAAGTCATGTTCCCCAAAAACCCAATAGCTCCGGCACCGCTGCCCCCAGTTTCGGCGCCGATTGGAATCGCACCGAGTGGCGGCAATTGCGTAAACCATGATTGTGCGTTGACGCTTCCAAGGCCACCCATCTGGATGCCTAACCACGCAATCTGCTCCTGAAATTGCAAGAACATCGCCAAGCCCTCCGCGATGCGGCGACGGCCACTGAAAATGGACCACAGTTCCGACGCTGCGGTGGGGAACACTGGCCGGCGGACCGACCACATATCCACAAACTGCACGCCGGCGGCGGTCCAATAAACAAGCGCGAGAGGCACGGCGCAATCCGTCAGGTAGCCTTGGTCACGGAGTGCGTCGAGCAAACCGTACTCCTCGAACTGCGAGACGCCGTTGGTTGCCGCGAACGGATTGGCGGGAAATCCCGCCAGTACATCGGTGCCAAAACACAGATGGGCTAAAGCATTGCGAAACTTTGAGAGGGACGGCGCAAGCTGTGCCTCGAGGTTGCTGGCGGCAGTCCCCGTCAGTCCGGCCAGCGTGATGAATTGAGGAGCGAGCGTGGCATACAGTTGCAGCGCCTGGCTGCGCAGTGGCGTCGTGTTGCTGGTGTTCGGAACGCCCAATGGCAGGAGCCCAAACTGCACGCCTTCCGCCACATTGGCGCTGGCGCAGGCCGATGCGAAACCACAACTCAAGGCGCTCGTCATCGGCGCCGAACCTTGCAGACCCGATGCAGGACTGATCGTCAGAATGTAGCAGTCGAGATTCGTGGCGATCATGCCTTGTGGCGGCTGGCATGCCGCGAACAGGCCATTGGTGGCGTTCTGCACTTGCAGGGTTGTGGTGATGGCTAGGTCGACATCGGTGCTCAAAGCCACGGCGTCGCCCATGCGGTTAAGCCCCAATCCTGCGGTAACGTGCAGGACGGTCACGGTCGGATCAGTTCCGAGCGTGACCTCCAGACCGGATGCCACACCGTCGCCGATGCTACGACCCAACTGCCGACGCTGCTGGGCATTGGCCGTCTGCAGCGCAGTCAGATCTTCCGCGGCCAGGACGCGGCCGTTGAAGAAATTCGTGTTCAGTATCCCGTCGATTAACACGGGAGTGTTCAGCTGAACGTTTGCCATACACCGCAACTCCATTCCTGCATCGTTCCAAAGACTCCGTCGGGACGAAGGACTTGTCTATGAGTTAACAACTCAGCACCTAGCCTCCAGTTATCTCGCTGATCTCTACCATGAACCCAGTCGGATTTGCACCCTTCACTGCGACTTCAATGCCCTCGGGGGCAAAACCAAGTACCTGAATACCCACGGTGGCCCCAATCGGTCCCATCGCCGTGCCCTTAACCACATAGGCGAAAGAAGCGGGTGAACCCAAAGTCGGATCGACATAGGCTGACGGTCCGCTCCAATCCAGGTAAAAAGTATTGGAGGCCGGCCCAGGGGTGGCAGTCAGGCCGTTGAGAACCGGTCCCATCCCGACCGCCTCAATAGGGGAAATGAGTCGAAACGCTCCCGCCGCCACAACGCTGCTGCTCGCCGCGTCCGCGCCGCCAACGCTACCGCCTACTTGGTTCAACAGCCATTCCTGGAGCAAGCGCGTTTCGAGAAGATAGGGTCTTCTCGATTCATCCACCGTTACTGCTCCCACAACCTGCCATACCTTGCTTACTTGAAAAGTCAACTCGGCGAGCAGCACACACTTCTCGTCCAGACAACCACAGCCACACTCTCCCGGTTGGGCCGCCAGGCTTGGGCGCACCTCCGTAACCCAAACCAGGAATGCCGCCCGCAGAAAGCCAGGCGCATCGTGTGTGGACAAATAGATCAGGGAATCATCGAAGGAGGGCGAAGTGATGGGCGACGTGATTGTTTCGCTGTCGCTCCCAAGCTGGCGAACCAGATCCTCAAGTTCGGCTTCGGAAACTGAACTGGGTGTGTCACCGATGCGAACGCGATGAAGCAGCCTGCCAAATCGCCGGATGGTGTCTTCTTCAATCTGTGACGGCTTAAAGCACAACCCATTCAGCACGGCTGTGTCGATGGGCGGAGACAGCGTCGGCGATGAAATAACCTGGTCGGCGTTCAAGCAGAGTTTGAGTTGAAAGGAGTCGGCGATGTTCGAGGCCGCCATCGTATCCTGCTGCGTGCGGCACGGCTCACCGGGCACAGGAACCGTGTCCGTTGGGCACTCGCGATAACAGAGTACGACGCACAGCGATAACGACAGAGGAGCATTGCCGAAAATGCCTTCGAGGGTCGTTTGGTTGGTAATGAGCCAGTCGTTCAATCGTGCGCACATTTGCTGCTGCAAGTGAATTTCCTGCCCCCGCGGGTTGATCGCAACCCCCTTGGACACCTGAATTTCGAGGTCAGGAGCTGTGCTCATCTGGAGTTGAAGACCGCAGACCGTGCCGTAGCCGTGCGCCAGGCGGTATTGCGAGTGGTCCTTGGCCATCAGATAGATCTGTTCCTGCTTGAATTCGTCGACCCCGAGCACCATGCCGAAGGTGTAGTTCACCCGCTTTTGCGGATCTAACTTCTGCATGCAGGGCGCGCCGGTTTGAAATGTATTCATACGCACCTCCCCTCAGGCTTGAGCTCGCAGCAACTCTGGATAAGGGATCGTTCTCCCAGACTCTTTCTGTCCCGGGCGTGGATGGGGTCGCTCGCAGTCAGGTTGCCGGCCGCGAGCGATCCGCTGCCCAGAACCAAAGCGGCAAATCGGCTTCCGGGGCCGAGCAGGGTGTCCTGTCCAAGTCTCGCTGCGCCGACGCAGAACATCGCCCAATACAGCCTGACGTCGAATGAGGTGTGCGCCGGCTTTTCGGTGTTGGCTACTCGTTGCGCCACGGCCAACTTCGTCTGCTGCGTGGTAGAAGTGTCGGTGAGGTTAACCGGAACCAGCACGGTGAAGCGGTGCGCGCTTTGCTGGATAGGAAGGGTTACCGAAACAAACCTGATCCAATCCAAGAGCATGGCGCCGCTGGAGGGCATGGACGTAGGGAGAAAAACCGAGGCAAAGCTGGAATACAGATTCGCGCCCGTCAAATTCCAAGCTGTGTTCAAGTCGCCAATTGTGCTGTAAGTCTCGGAAAGAAACGATTGATACGTGCCCTGATCGGCGCTGGTCACGACAGCATAGGTGAAGCCCAGCCCATCACGAAGAAATCGCTTCCAGTCGGTTGCCTGGGCCGTGCCGGCAGGCTGCACCGGAAGCAGTACCAGGTTAGGATCGTCAAACCCCGAATAGCTTGTCCCCCAAGCTACATTAAGATCCGCAACGGTTGCATACTCGCTCTGCAGGTAACAGCGAAAGAGCGCGTTCAAAGGCGCGGCACCATGCGCCGGCGTCCACGCAGAGCCTGCTCCGGAGACAGATCCCGAGGCGATTACTCCGGGCGTCTGTGCGGCGGCGGCATCGCCGGAGTTGAGCTGAGGCGAAGATCGGGTGAGAAAGTTCTCCACCAGCCGGACGGAAAATACATCAGCAGCCGGGGAACCCGAGCCGGAACAGGGGCTAGCACCCGAATCCGTCTCGTCAAACAAGCTTTCGTCCGGACAGGAGTCGAGCATGAGCTCGATTGCGCGGATGATGCCATTGGGCGTGCCCCGTTCCCTGAACATTTGTGGGGCGTGGTTGAGCACCAGTCGCCTGGTCTGCTCATTCCATGTGGGATCTAAGAGAATGGACATCCAGGACCCCAACCAATCGAGATATTCGGCGGGAATGATGCGGGGATCGAAGAGCTGCTGCACCTGCTCGATCTTGCCTTCCAACACGGTGTAAAGCCCCTCAACATTGGCCAGGTATCGATCCAGAAAGGAAGCCGAGACGGGGTCATCCTGGTATACCGCCGGAAGGTATTGGCGGAGATAAGAAAAACGGGGATAGTAGGCGCGCAGGGCCTGCAGACGTGGAGTATTGCGCCCGTTGCCGCTTAGGGTCAGACGCAGTTGCAAATAGCGTCCGACCGCACTTTGAAAGAGGAGTTCCCAGGTTCCGGTTCGACCCGGTACCCACTGAAGCTGCGGCGTGACATAGGGAATTTCACAACCGTTATCGCGCAAGTAGGGCGGGGGCTCGGATCGCCACGGTGTGGAGGGCAGCAACGACTGAGCATCCGCGGCTCGGCTCTCGACGAGCACGACAGCTCCGGGCGGGATGCAGGCGTCAAGAAAAAGCCGATGCCAAACACAGCCTGGCCGCTTGCCATCAAATGCACTCGGCGGACTTGCCGGCGAGGTAGCCACATTGGGTTGAGGAAGCAACAGCTGAGCTTGTAGCTGGTATTGAGCGCGTGGCTGTTCCACCAGCGGAAACCACAACTCCTGAAAATCGTAATAGACGCAACCGCCAGCCGAGACCAGTCCCATGCCTTCAAATCGACGCATAGGGAAATAACGCGGCTGAGCAGTAAGCGAGCAATTGTTTTCCTGAATGGCCACTGCAAAGGCGAACGACTGGTCTCCGTAGATCTGGACGATGTAGAGCGTCCCGACTAAGTTCTGCAGGGAGGAATTCGCGACAAAGGCAAAGTCGTATCCGCGTACTGCTTGCGGGTCCGGATTGCCGGAACTGGGAGAATCCGGCACATATGCGGCAAGCACCTGCGCGAGGACCACTGGCGGTCCAGTCTCCACACCGGCCTGAAATCGATGAACTACGGAGTAGGCCGCGCCCGGCGGGTTATCCAGAATGAGAATACTTCCATCCGAAAGGCATTCAATCGCGACTGGATCACTGAGTACCGCGAGTGAAGCGGCAAAATCCAACGTGACCTGGCTCGAGACTGAGCACTGCTCCCCGGATGACGTTGCTCCAACAGGTTGAAATGCAGACGGCGGAACGCTTGCTGCACTGGCCTGCTGAAAACTCTGCACCTGTAAGTTGCGATCCAGCTTCCAATAAAACCGGTTGGCGCGGTCCAGGATAAACACGCCTCCGTCGGCGGCAGGCGCCATGTCAAAAGGTTCAAAGGGCACGCTTGCCGGCCATAGCAGATGAGCCGGCGGCCCACCGGAGTACAAATCGAAAACCAGCAGCCCCTTCGGCTTCATCACACCAACCACCAGATAATGGTCGGAAGTAGGAGCCAGTCCGGAGAAAACCAACGCTAAGGGAGGCTGTGGGCTTGCGGTACTGACAAACTCGCCAGTTGACACACAGCTGCGCACTTCATCGCTGCTCGACCAGAAGTGTTGCGCGCTGCTTGAAGGTTTCATGCTTAGAAAGCGCAGTTCGGTTTGACTCTCCGCAATCCAGTACCAGTTCCCATAGCGATCCCGTCCGGATCCCCTGCGATTCGCAACATCCAAAGCAACTTGTCCACTGAGCCTAGGAAAAATGAAGAGGTCCTGATGCAAGCTAAGAGTGGCGTCACCGGCATTCCAATCAAACAACGGCTCAGCGGACGGTGAACTGCCACTCGCCACCGGAAGCCAATCCGTCTGACCGTATACCAGTTGGAATCGAGTTTGATTAACGTCCATTGTCTCTCCCTAACACGTTGTCTGCGGGGCCGGAATGACGAAGGTCGGTGGGGCTGCGGTCGTTGTTGTTACTGCTGCGGACAAATCCGGCGCAGTCCCGGAGCTTACGGTGATTTGCAGCAAATCAGGAAGTTGCAAACCGGAGATCGACAACTTGGGAATCGAGGACATGGTTTCGTCCCAAAGAAGAACCTGATTGACATCACTGACACCGGCAACGAGCAACGCCTGCACCATCAGGCCGGTCGGATCTACCGTCTTCGATAGTGGCCAGCCGTTTTTCGAGGGACCACCGCAAAGCGGAGATAGATATTGCCGGACCGCTGTTCGGACGGCCTGGGTCACGGTGGCGATGTCCTGTCCTGCGATAACATCGACGCCGATCGAAACGTAGAAGCCAACATAAGCCGGGCCGCGTACGTAAACCTCCGTGGTGACCAGGCGGCGCGGTTCCAGATAGTTGCAGACCGCGTCCAGAAACATAAGGTCGGGCTCAGGAGCGCCCGGGCCTTTGGGGATCACCATCACGGTGACCGATCCCGGCGCTGAGACATCCACTTGATCAGGGTTGAACAAGGGCAGGATCTCCACCCGCCCCAGAGCCACGCCCGGGGTCTGGTTGACGATGTTGCTAAAATCCGAACTGGATACCGCGCGCCCACCGTTCTGCAGATAGTCTGGGATGTTTTGCTCTGCTTCGCTTAGCGTTTCACCGTCGTCTCCGCCCCACGTGGGTAGAGGATTCTCGACCGTGAATCCTGCCGGAAGCTGGGGGCTGCTCTGGATCGCTGCGATGCCTACGTTGCCCACCGCTCCACCCCCGTAGGCGTAACTGGCTACCATTGAGGTTCCTGCGGCCGGACGCGCACCATGCAAACCGTCTCCGAACTGGATCTGGCCCGACTCACCGTCGACAGTGAAGACCTGAGGACTGGGATACTTAGAAGCGGGCATGGTTACTCCTGGTGGCAACGATGGATCGCGGACTGGGACTTCAGGAGGAGCTGCCAGAAGATCGTCAATCTGGGTCCAGAGCACACCGTTGACCGCCAATTGTACGGACGAGGTGATGACCGGCGTGTTGGACAGCTGACCGGTCTGATCGGGTTCGCCGGTTCCGGCGCTCAACGGCTCGGCAACAACCTGTATCTGCTGCGTGACCCGAGTGGCGTTGATACCCACCCAGCTGAAATTGGCAGTCACGGTAGAAGGAACGCTTCCGTCCGCATTCGGAGTAAGCCGAATGCGAATCCAGGCGAGCAAGCGCCCGGCCACGGTTGGATCGTTCATTGTTGGGGGGTAGTCGCCGGTTCCGTCGTCCAGCGGTTGCAACTGGGTCCATACGCCGATGTTGCTGGAAGGAATGGTGAGCTGCACCAGGGTTAAATCCTGCAGAGGATTATCGTCTTCGCTGCTCTCGAGGGTTTGGTAGACGGGCGCATTGTTGACTAACGTGCCTGTGCTGATGGCGTATTGCAGCACGGGTTGTCCCTGGGCGGTGGCGGTTCCGCCGGGGTATAGGTTGCGTGAGGCATCTTCAATTTGCGGCATGATGCCGAGCGTGACCGTGCTTCCGGCGATCTCATTCAGAACATCCGCAATTTGGGCAGTTTCCCCAGTACGCGCGACCAGCGCCAGCCATAAGCTACCGTCGACCGTATCGGTGCCGTTGGTAAGACTGACTGAGGGAATCGAGGCGGCGCTGGCTGGCGCGGTAAAGGGCACGGTTTCATAGAAGGCCAGTTGGGAGGGAACCGTGGTGAAGGTGCTGTAGAGCAACCCGTAGGTTTGTTGCGCGCTTTGTTGGTCTGCCGCGGACAGCGGCTGACGATAGAAGGCCTGCATTTCAACGGGCAGAATATCGAGGCCGTTTTGGGTAACAAAGCCGATTTGCCCAGCGGTCATGGGAAGGTTCGACTGGAGGGTGACTGTTTGCAGTGGTCCACGCTCGTTGGCAATCGTAACCACACCGTGCGCGGCACTCGCGGGGGTAAGTGTCATGCCCAGCAAGGTAAGAAACTTGAGCCGGTTTCTTTCTGGAATCAGGTTGGCGCGGTACAACAGATTCTCGGTCATGAACGAAAACAACTGAAGTAGCGTGATGCCAGGATCGCTGTCATTGAAATTCGTCCACTCGGGATTGTGGACGGGGATGCGAACCATCGCCTCCCGCAGGATCTCGCTGTAGGTGCTGTCATCGAGTTGTGGAATGACCAGAGGCATGATCGTTACCCGCCCAGTTGCACAGTTAAATTCAGTTGCACCACGGTTTGGCTCGCCACCAACTGGTACTGGATCGTCGCTACGGCGGCACGCGGATCGCTGCTGTCGGCAGCGACGCTGACCGACTGCACGGTGATGCGTGGCTCCCAGATCGTGAGGGCGGTCTCAATTTCATCCTGGATGGCCTGGCGCGTCGCCACAGAATTCGGCTCAAACAAGTAACTGCGTAGTTTTCCGCCGAAGCTCGGCAGCATGATTCTCTCGTTCGGCTGGGTTAGAAGGATGAGCGTGATCCCCTCGCGGATGTTGTCCGGGCCACTGGACCAGGCGAAACGTCCGTCGGCTCCCAGCCGCGGCGGGAAACTGATCCCCTGTCCAAATAGGCTTGCAGCGTCCATTAGTCGCCGCCTTTCGCGCTGAGGGATGGCAAGGGAAAGCATATTTTCAAGAACGGCAGCCAGAAGAAAACGATGTTCAGCAAAATGACGAAAATGAACAGCACGATCATGGCGCAGATGGTGATGATAGGAATGGAGAAGGAGCAGACCATACCCAGGCTGAATCCGCCCGGCGAACCCACCTGGCCGTTGATAAGGGCCTGCAGGCCGGTGGCGCGCTGCATCTGGCGGTTCAGCTGATCGGAGATCATGAAGGCCACGCCCTTGTCATATTTGCGCAGCGTGGCTGCCGTGGTATCGATCGGCAAAGCAACTTGAATCCTGCGCGCCGGCGCGTCCGGATCGAAGTACGAAGCGAGTTGAAAAACCTGGCTGGCGGGACTCATGATCGGGACCGCCGGCAGAGAGAGCACTGCGCATTGCGGCCTGTCATACACACAGCGAACGATGTACCAATCGTCACCCTGCGGGTTCTGCGGGTTGTTGGTTGGAGCAGGAACCGCAGAAAGAGGCGCAGGACCCACTTGATTCAGAGCAGCCTGGACCAAAGTTAGAATCAGGCGCTGCGAGAGTGGATCTTGGTCTGACGCACGTCCAATCAAGTTCGCGAATTGCGGATCGCTGAGGTCGGTCAGAAGCGGACCTGGATAGCTGGGGGGAAGAGGCTGCGGTGGCGCGGTGGGCAGGGGCAGAACTTCGCCTTCAAAAACGCTATCGAAGTTCTTCGCCAGCGCAATTGCCTGGGCCAGCGTATAGGTGTTGGCATCCATAGCGTCGCCCATGGTTGCACTCATGGCGTTGTACAGAGCGGCTTGCGCTCCGGAGAGTGTTGACCCCGACGCATTCTGAACTGCCGTCCACACCACGGGCAGATTGGAGGAGAGATAGTTGGCAAAATCAATGAGGATAAAAGCTGAGCCCTGCGCGGCAGCGATGACATCCGCGGAGGGAGGCGAGCCTTGTCCCGGATTTACGTCCGTGAGGTTCGTAGCCCAGCCGACCAGATCGGCCCATGGATCGAGCACTTGTCGTTGAAAGTCGATCGCGCGGGGATCGTCTGCCGTGGGGGGAGCAACCTGTCCCGCGGTCTGCGCCAGCGCGACTCCACTTACATACGTTTGCTTGCGGCCCGTGGGGATGAGTCCGGCAAGCATTCTGCGGCGCGTACCATTGCTGCCAAACGTGGTAGCGAAAAGTGGAAGCTTGTCCTCTCCCGGAGCAATGCTATTGCCGGACGTCAATACCCAACCGGGCGGCGTGGTACCAGGAATCCATGCAAATTCGCTGTAGGTTTGCTCATTGAATGGAGTGACGGCCGGATTGACCGTGGTCGATATAGGCTGCACCCGGCGTAACACAAAGTTGGTTTTCTCTCCCTGATTGGCTTTGACCGTATGATCCGGGAGTCCCGGTAAACGGCAAACCAGCGAAGCGGCCACGAGATAAAACCGGGCGTGGACCGGCTGAAATAACTTGAGTGTGGTGGGAGTCTGATCTGCATTCGATGCCGCGGAAGACGTACTCGCGCTCGTGGTGGTTGCTAAACCCACTGCCGGGGAGCGCCAGGTCTCGGGTTGGGCTACAAGGTTCGCCAGGCCAGCCGGAGTTTGGGCCAACAGAGTTTGCAGGTCTGTCATGAACGTATCGCTCGAGAACCGCAGGAGCGACGGCGAGCGGAACGCCGTCTTGTCGCTGCCCGAGGTGAGCGGCGACCAGAGCGGTGAGGGCGCTAACCATTGAATTTGTGTAGACATGTCAGCTCTACCAAATATTTCCAGCGCCGGGTGTATAACTGGCGCTAATGATGCTGCTTGTAATCGCCGTGTCGGCTTGAACCACACCGCTAAAAGTAGACATTCCCGCATTCACCGTGACCATGCCGGCGGAAATATCGACGGTGCTGGCATTCACGGTGAACGTGGCTGAGGTGGTGATGGTTATCCCGGCTGCTTGCATCTGAATGGAATTCCCATTGCTGTCCTGCAGCGTGATGGAACCTGGACCATCGGCTAATGTGACCGTCTGCCCGCCGGGGGTCTGCAGCGTCATTGTCTCCTGGCCGTCCGTGTCATCCAACGTGATCTGGACACCGTTACGGGAACGAATGGTCTTGATGTAGTTCTTGCCCGCACTGTCCATCGACTCCGGCGGATCGTCCTGACCATTCCACAAACCGCCGACCACGCAGGGCTGTCTTGGATCTCCACCCATGAAGATCACAAGTACTTCGTCATTTACGTCGGGAATGAACCATGTGCCGCGATTATTCCCGCCCATCATCGTGGCAAGACGAGCCCATGCCTCATACGAGGCGCCCTGCCCATCAGGCGACCACGGCAACAACACCTTCACCCGGCCCTGGCCGTCGGGATCCTTGATGTTGCTGACGAGCGCGGGATAGGCGCCATAGAAATGGCCGCCATACCCGCGCGGAACGCGAGCCGCTTCTACTTGGTCGATATAGTCTTCGGCGAGCATCATGAGGTTGCGATTCCTGTCCGCTCCACTGCAAATTGAGTTCGATAGCCATTGACTCCGTCAAACAGGTGCCGGACTTGGGTCACGTAATAGTTGCCGTCGAACATGGTTCCGGTGGCTTGCAACGTTAGTTTGGTTCCCACGCGGAGGCGCGCGTCGCCCTCGGCCACTCCGGTTCCAGTAACGAACCGTCTGGCCGCGCGGCGATATTCGCTTTCGGCCAGCGCCTGTGCCTCCTGCGCCGAAAACGGCAGATCGTGCACGATCTGCTGATCGTGGCTCCCGATCGCGGACGTCATCACGGTGGCGCCCGCCATGTCTCCATTCAGTTCCCCGGCAAGGATGGTACTAGTGGCCCGATACTTGAGGGCCCGCTTTCCCAGGACATCCCACCCACAGACCACAAAACCGCTGGCCTGACCGGCAATATCCGCGAGCACGGAAAATTCCATCAGACCCTCGCCAAAGGTGAGGGTTACATCATCGGTTTCGCGCTGATTCCTGGACTGCACGTTCAATGTGCTGCCATCAATCCACAGCTCGGCGTCGATGGAGCGGGCACGCTCGCGCAGAAAAGCCAGATCGCTTTGGTTGATCTGCGCCAGCACGCGATAGGTCGGCCCACTGACTGCAATGTTGGTTTGCAGGCCATATTGCGAAGCCACACTCTGGAATAAATCAGAATCGCTTAGATTCTCGAAGGTGCGGGTGCGTCGGGTGAGCCGCAGATCCTGCAGCCGATCTTCGGCCAACACCAGCAATTCCGGCGGCCTGGAACGCAGATAGCGGCCTTCCATTCCCATGACCCTTCCCTGAAAAACTACACCCGAGGCTGGGCCTGCTCCCATCGTTATCTGCAGGGACTTGCCGAAATCGAAAAGCTGACGGTCGAAATATAAGAAATCGGCGGAGTTGCCCTTCGGACCCCAGTTGGCGAATGTCGCCTCGCAGCGCGAGAGCCCGGCAGTGGTTTCTTCCACCAGCAACTCCTGCAGCCCGTCGCTCAAGGCAGGCTGCTGCGTCCCACCAACGATGATGCTGGGCCGCGCGCCATAACTACCCTGGATTAGGCCATTGTCTGGCATGGTTCTGCTTCCTTAGTCAAAAAACTTAGTGGGCAAACAGCCTCCACTTGCTACGTGCTTCGCGAGCCCTGACGTCGCTGAGATCAAGAGGTTGAAGCTGCTGCGATGGTTGCGGCGCAGCTGTGACGGGCGCCGCTGTAATGGGCGCGCCCGGTGCTTCCAACACCACTTCGAGTTCGTTAATGATGACCGCCATCTCTCGTCCTCCGCAGTTCTTTCAAGAGCGATAATGTCTTCGCTATCAGCTACCGATACTGAAGCCGGCACTCGCCTGGAATCCAGCAGATCCACCGCTGGTGATGGTCGTACCCACAAAACCCAGAGCGACGCCTCCGCTCGCAGTGCCCGAAGTTCCCAGGTTCAAGCTGAGCGGTCCACTGGTCTGCGCTGTCACGCCTAGCTGTGCGCTCGCACTCACCGACACGTCCGCAGAAACATTCACTAAAGCGCCGGCTGCGATGAGGCGCGGATTCTCAATGCCGTTGGCCAGCGCCAACCCCTGCCATCCCGGCGCGCCTGGCAGCGACGAGGAACCTGCGTTCGCCGCCATCTGCTGGAACGTCTGTTTACTCTGTACCGGGGTGTACTCCTGAAGCCCTGCAGATTGGGGGTTCTGCAGCGTCGCCGCAGCGGTCGCGTCATATTGGATCTCCTGCCTGGTGATACTGATCGCGAGACTGGACCGCAAGGGATAGCCGTCAGAGGAGAAGAAATCTAGGGTTTCGTCCAACGAATCCATATTGCCGGCAAAGGTAAACGCACCCCAGCTGATCTGCAGGCCTGGAGGAGGCGGAGCCTGCTTCTTGGCCGACGAAGCCGGAGCATCTTTGGGAATCATGAAATAGACAACTTCCTGGGTTAGCTGGCGGACGTCCTTGGCAGTCGCTTTGTTTTGTGTTTGCGCTAATGCGACGTCAAACCAGAGTTCGAGACTGAGCTTAGTGACCCCACGCCCGACGAACTGCGTGGAGGAACCTTTTGGCTGATCTCCACCCGCCTTCTGATTCGAGTAGGTCAGCTTCAACGTCTGGGGGTTGAACTGGACCTGAAAGTTCTTACCCCCGTTGGTGACGTTGACCTTGCCCTGGTTATCCCAATAAACTTCCTGGAATCTCGCGGTCTCTAATGTGACGGATTGTGGCATCTATGCTCCTCAGTTGTGGCAGATTCAATCTTCAAGAGCCCGAGCCCGACGGACTTATGACCCCTGCAGCGATAAAGACTCGTAAGCGATTTGCATCTCTTCGATTGCGACCAGACCATCCTTGGCGTTCAGTGCCGGCGCCTTTAACTTGACGGGGAGGCATCCTGTAAGTTGAAAGACTGCGAGATCGGATTGGTCGGATGCGCGGATCACCACCGTGGCGGAGGTGCGATACCCTGTCTGCCCGTTCTGGACCATCTTTTCGAACCACTTCCAGAGATCGAGATTGGTCGTCATTCCCCTCTTCAGCGCCAGCTGACCGTAGCTGACTCCACCTGCCAAATGCACTGGTCCCCAATTTCTTCCTCCTGCGCGAATGGTCTTCGGCTCCAGCGTCATTTCCAGGCCATCACATTCCGAAAACGACGCCGCGCAGACCTGGGTGCTGCCATTGGCGACTCCATCCACGTCGATCAGCACGACGAAGTTGAACGTCGTGAAGGGTCGGGCCGAAATCGCATTGCTCGCCATGACTAAGTCTCCTCGCTTAATGTCAGATCCCCACCCTCTTGTAACAAGCGCACCGTCAGAAATTCGAGGGGAAGCGACGGCGCAATACTTACGTCCACGATGAACTGCCCTTGGGAGATGGTTTCCAGAGCATTTATGGAGCTGTCCGTCGTTACCTGGAAGCTTTCGCTTTGCGTGCTGCCGGCAAAAGCTCCCTGGAGGAAGAGATCGCTTAGCACGTCTTCAAACCGCCGCTGCACTCTGCGCCAGAACGTCGAGTCATTGGGTTGAAATACGTACACCATGCCCTCGCGCAGTGCCAGCCGGCGCAGCAGAATCAAGAGGCGGCGCACGTTGATCTCGGAAAGCCGCGACGAGGAGCTGAGCGTAAAAGAACTCATGGTGAGAAAACCCAACGCTTCCTGAATGACGAGATTGAGCTGATTATTGAAGAACGTCATCGGAGTCTGGTCGCCCAATTGCGCGTCCAGATCCACCACCGCCTGCAGCAAGTGATTGCCTGGAGAGAGCCATGCCCCCGTCGAGAGGGTGAGCGCGGCCGCGATTCCCGCCATCGCTCCCTCGGGCGAAACGCTTCGGATCGCCCCTGGCTGTTCGTCGACGGAGTCCAGCACCACCAGCCACGGGTGGTAGATGGCGGCAAAGCTGAGCGTCGTAGGTCCATTCTCCGGGGTCAAGGCGGTCGTCAAGAGGCTTTGGTAAAGCACGCAAGTGGAAGCGTCGTAGGATCGAGGAAGACCGAGGAATGCGAACATATCGGCACGAGCCGCGCATAAACGGATCATGGCCTGGTGAATCTGCAGGAGCTCGCTCGAAGAAGCGCCCGCGCTGCCGGGAGCCGGCGGCGGGTTCATCCAATACTGATCGTATTGCTGATCGGACTGCGCCACGACGGTGTTGGACCAGGGGCTGGTCTCATTTCCGCTGGTGGCGCCCACCCGGAAATAGGCGGTGCGGCTGGGATCGCTCCAGACCTCAAAGTAGGTAGTGCTCCCCTGAAAAATTATCTCCGGCAAAGCAAAGGCCGGCTCATACGCAACCTGCACCTGATAGAGGTTCCCAATGGTGTGTGCAACCGACCACTGCAATGCCACACGACCGCGGCTCTCGGGAAGCATTTCGAGTACGGGCGGGTCGGGTGTCTGGGGATTACACGACGCGAAGGGCTCAGTGGACAGAGTCTGACTAACCGTGTTCGACCATGGGCCGGTAATGCCACTGTAACTGGCACAAACCCGGAAGTACGCTAGGCTGGGACATCCACTTGGCTGGGCAAACGACCCGGCTTGAATGAACCCCGGATTGGACGGGTCAGGGCTACCGGCTCCACTCCAGGCCACGGTAGAGGAGGCAAACCGGGGATCACTGGATTGCTGAAGCGTATAGGATGTCGCTCCCGCCACCACTGTCCACGACGCGGTGATCTGCGCTTGCGGCGTGGGCTCGGAAATGGAAATCAGATTGGGTGCGACGATACTTCCTCCGGGCGCAACCGGCGCCGGTTGCCAGCCCGGATGCATGGCGTCCGGTAAGGCCAGCAAACTCACCTCGTCGACCGGCAATATGGCATGCATTTTGAGGAGTGGCTCTCCCGATGGTCCCTGGAAATCTCCGCGCTGCAATTGGTACTGTTTGTGAAAAGCCTGGGTTAGCAGAGTGTCCACAGTAGCATCCGCAAGATCGGGATCAAGAAAGAGGCTCGCGGTGATTTGTCCGGTCGGCAGCACTAATCCGTCCCGCTGAAGGGCAGGCGCGGTTTGCGTGACGGAGGGCTGGTAAAAGTTTGGATCTACCAGTCCAGGAACTCCAAGGGGAAGATAGAAAGGCAAAGACGGCGCGCTTGCTCCAGTTGAGGTTGGAGCCGAAGCATCATCATTGGGCGCAGCCAGCGCGAAACGAGGAGGATCTATATCATACAGAAGCTCGCTCCAGGGCGGCGTCAACGGCTGGTCGGATCGCGCGTACAGTTGTTCGTCGGTCGGCAGATAGCCAATGTAGCGCGGGTGCAATGGAGTGAGGCCGAGGTTGCTCAGGCTGATGATCTGGCCGGAGCCGTCCCGCACCCACAATTCCATTGTGACAACATCCACGCGCGGGGCAGACAAATTTTGCAGCCAGCCCACCTGATCGTCCATCACCCACCAGGCCTCGTTCACCACAATCTGGACGGTTTCCTGATCACCCGGAGGAGAACCAGGACTACCCGGCGCCGTTGCCTTCGAGCCGCGTACGCTGTCTACCAGCAACAATAATTGTTGCGCTCCTTCTGGCAAATCGGCAGCAGCGAATTGGGCAAGCAGCCATGAACCTGGGGGGATGTTCTCCGCATGCGAACGGAGGCCATCCAAAACGAAAGTTGGTGGATTGGTTGCGTACTCAATTCCCCAACTCGCAATCCAGAGTTCGGCATTCTGCGGCTGAGTGAGCCAGGTAACACTCTGTGGAACGACGAGCCACTCGACCGTCGGATTCAACTGACCGGATGCGGGGCTGGATTGGAGTTGCGCGAAGTCCTCCATGGCCGCGGGCCGAAACCAATATGCCTCCGTACCGCAGGCGGTGATGGTCTGCTCAACCGCCCCCGACGCCGTGATCAGACTCTTAGCTGACACCTTACTTACCGGCAAGTACAGAATCGGAGCGACGAGTGAAGAGGGACTTGCCGGCGGAGGATCAAACGAAATTTGCAACAAGTCGCCGATCGCAACCGAAGTAACCGTATTGGGATAGAGCACAACCGAGATACCGGCTGCGCTGGGCCGCGGAGGGTCAGCCCGGATAGGCCCAAGGCTCAGGGTGGCGTTGACATTGTAGTCATCGGACCAGCTGCCTTCAGAACGAGCGAGCAGCCAGCCGGCCTGACTAGGCGGCCCGGACCTGGCGAGCAGCATGCCAGGCAGCATGAATTCATTTGCAACTGCCGCCGTATCATCTGCAACGCGCACTACCCAGCACCGTTCGCCGCCGTTACGAAAGAAGGCGCGCACCGTTGGCGGCAATTGTGCATACACCGTCTCTCCTGCAACGGGATCCCAAGCCAGGGTTTGATCTTGACCGTATATTTCCAGAAACCGCCCGGCATCTTCGATAACCACCGGTACGTCGAGCGGCCCCGATGCCGCAAAGCCCACGAAGGCGGCAATGTCCATGCGCGGCAACGTACTGGTAATCGGGGGCACGACCGTTTCGAAATAGACGCCTGGCAGCCGGGTAGTCATAATCACTCTTCAGGAAATCTCAATGTGCTCGGAGGCAAGGACCAGTTCTTCGATCGCGACATCGGTACCCTTGCCGGTGAGTGAGGGGCCCGTGTACTTCATGGGACGCGCATTGGTTAACGTCCAGGTTTGAACAGCCGTCGTTCGGTCTTCGCTCATGAGATTGATAACCACCGGCAGCAGAACGCTGGCATCATTGCCGCCGTCGCGGACGGCCTTGAGCCAGGCATGCAAAAGAGTCAACTCGGCGATCAGGCCACGTTTCAGGGTGACATCCGGAACCTTATAGGAACCATTCACCTTGATCGGCGAATTATCCGACCAGTTTCCTGCGCGATACTCAGCGACGTGAATCTCGACTCCCAGACCGGACACTTCCTGAAACCCAGCATTCACACCCTGACCGTTGTCATTCCCGATCTGGACCATGAAATTAAATTGGCTATAAGGACGAGCACGCTGCACCGCCATAGCAAGTTTCCTTTCCGACTCCCCCTGGAGTCATGGTTTAAGAAGTCAGTGAGGCCGTCCACTGACCGATGCGGAAGATCACAAATTCGGCCGGCTCGACGGGGGCCACACCAATGAGGCAGATCAAACGTCCGTTGTCGAGATCGTACTGAGTCATGGTGGATTGATCGCAGCGCACAAAGTAGGCCTGTTCCGGCTTGGTACCCATCAGGTGGCCAGCCTGCCATTCCGTGTACAGGAAACTCGACGCCGACTGCGCCACCCTGGCCCAAAGCGCCTGGTTGTTGGGTTCGAAGACCACCCACTGCGTTCCCAAATCGATAGAGTGTTCCAGATAGCAGAAGTATCGGCGCACATTCACGTACATCCATTGGGAATCGGAGCTGATCGTCCGCGCACCCCACAATCGGTAACCGCGTCCTTCGAAGAAGCGGAAGCAGTTGATCCCCAGCGGATTCAGGACGTCCTGTTGGGCCTTGTTGAGCATCAGTTCGAAGCCGATGGCCAAGTCGACCACCATGTTGGCGGGCGCCTTATGCACGCCGGTGGCGATATCGTTGGCCACATAGAGCCCGGCAACAAACCCGCTGGGCGGAAGATTGATTTCGTTTTCGCTGACGGGATCGACAATCCTAACCCACGGGTAATAGAGTGCAGCGTATTTTGAATCCAGCTGTCCGCGGTATGCTGCCACATCGGTGAGGTCCTGCCCGTTGATCGAGTCGAGGACTGCGACCCGATAAAGCATCTGCTCGCAATGGGTGATCAGCAGGCCGGCAATTGTCAATTTGTCGGCCATGTCGAGATCAGAGGCCAGGTCTTCGTTGGCCGCAGTCGAACCGGGCGCGGCGACAATGGAAATGTCGGTAAGGTCCTCGAAGGATTTCAGCCCTGTCTTTGCGGTGGGGTCGGAATCATCCCCTTCGTAATACCGCGGGGTGGGCCAAAAGCCATCGAGTCCGCCGGTCAGCGCGACCTGGAACTGGCGGTCGGTGTTAGCAAGTTGGGGGTACCCGAGAGTGCCGAGAATGGAGAGGTCAAGATTCGGGGCCGGGGGGCTACCGAGCGGGCCGAAATTCAAAAGCCTCTTCAATCGCCCTATCTCCGGTAGGCTTCGTGGCTGTGTGAGCATGATCCTGGCGATCGTGGGTCCATCTGCGAACTGACTCTGCGGATCAAACACTAGAGGCACAGTGAGCGCCTGGGAGCGAGAGTTAGGCTTGAGTGCAAAAAAGGTGGAAAGTGAAGTGGGTGAAGCGGGATGGAACGTGAGGCCGGGGTAAGAAATTGAGCGCGGGAAAGCGCCGCCAAAAGCCACTGTCACCGAAACAGTTACGACCTGCACCACGTCGCCCGTCACTCCAGTCTGGGCCGGCTGCAAGGCTGACAATTGCAGAGGGACGCCACCACCCTCGGCGTGAAATTGCCAATCCCATTGCTGTGTCACTGGATTGAGATATTTCTCCGCCCAATAAATAGCCGCCATCGCTGGAGAGCCTTCATTCTGCTGAATCCAGACGGTGTCGTAGTTGTTGACGCCAAGCAACACCGGGTCCTTGGGACCTGATGGGAGCAAAGGATTGTGCGGCTTGCCCGAGAGCACGTTTTTAGTGGTGTAGACGGTGAAGGTCAGGGTTAAGTTACCGTCGCCGCAGATACTACCTGGATATCTTGCAAAGAGCTGAATGGAATCCGCCGGCGAACCGGAAGCAGTGTCCGCTATAGTCGCCGAAGCGCAGCATTGAGTTCCAAAGGGTTGATAGACTTGGCTTGACTCTTCTTCCTCCATGCCTCGCGCCACGGAGGAAAACGTGCGCACCACATAGATCTGCTGACCGCCATTCTGAAAGAAGGCGCGTACGTTCTGAGCCAGGTAATTAATGGTTTCCTCGCCGGCGTCCTCAAACTGCAGCGGGTCGAGGCCGCCGTAAATGGCCTCAAAGTCGGCATAACTGGTGAGCAGCTCCGAAACTCCGTAAGGAGGACCAAACAGCGTCGGGCCTATGAAACCCGTGATAGTGGTGCTGGCGCCGCCAATGCTGTTGGGACTGAATTCAACTTCTTCAACATAGACGCCGGGTGCCAAATACTCAGGCATGGCATGCCTCCTTTGTTAGGGCGAAGTGCTTTGTGAAATCATCAGAACCGAAGAAATCTGCGTGGGGTCGCTTAAGATAGTGCGCACAA
The DNA here is from genome assembly GCF_003945235.1 of Edaphobacter aggregans. NCBI lineage: Bacteria > Pseudomonadati > Acidobacteriota > Terriglobia > Terriglobales > Acidobacteriaceae > Edaphobacter > Edaphobacter aggregans. The sequence goes on along the minus strand of NZ_RSDW01000001.1, from coordinate 4,217,693 downwards.
CAAGCGGCGTGCCGTAACTGAGTGTTCCGGTCCACTCCGGCACCGGAGGTCCAACTGCCTGCTGCCAGACCAGAGCCGGCTGCTGCTCGTCCAGAATGCTCTTTAAGCTGGGCGTGCTCTTCCTCGGCCAGACAACATCCGGCACACCTTGTAACAGGAAGCGCAGCTGCGCCGGCTCATATAGCACTCTTATTTGAATAGGCCAGCTTACGGATGACGTCGGACCTTGTCCGCTGCCAGGCGGAGAGCCGAGACTGAGACTCTGCAGCAAGGGTGATGGGAACTGGACTTGCGACCTGCCCTGGCCATCTGCAATACCTGTCCACTGCTGGCCGCCGACGGACACTTGAAGCGCGGCATACGCGGCGGCCTGGTTCCTGTCGTGGTCCCAAAGGTTGACCCGAATCACGCTAATTCCTACAGCGGCTGCGCGGGTTGGCGCCGAAAACAGATAAGCTCGAGCTCCCATTCCCACGGGACTTCCTATTTCATTGCTCAAGAAGAGGCCCGGATAGTCCAAGGGAAGATCCAGCGCAAAAAGTGTGGGCAGAAATCGCTCGAGAGAATCCGCAACTGTAATTACAAATGAAAAAGTCTTTTGCGGGCTGGTTGAGACCTGGCTCCCGCCCACAGGGTATTCGACGTCATGCAGGCATGGGAGTCCCTGAAACGCATACGCGCCTGAGGCGGTGCGAAAAGCGGTCACCAGCGGATAGTCCGTGCCCCGCAGTTGGGCCGTCACCGTGAGACCATCGGTAATCGGTTGGTCCAATGTCTGATCCCAAAACTGGATGCCGAGCACCGTAAATACAAAGACTTGCTCCAGCGGGATTCCCGGACCTGTGGATGCCATAAGTAGTTCCTTAACGACTCGAACCGTAACGTCACTGCGAACCGATGGCTATGTGCTGATCAGGCGTATATCGGACGTGCGCCCTTGTACCGGCCTGCCTTCGGGCGGTATCGACACCAACGACTCAATCTCGAGCATGCGCGCCTGGTACGGCACGGAAAGTTGATAAACGTGACCGATCATGGTTTCCCACACTCGGAACATATCTTCCACGCTAAGTTCGGTGAAAGTCAGATCCACTGCCTCATCCGGCCGGAAGACGTTCGGCTGGTAAGCATTCAACATGCTGGCAGGAAGGATTGCATTGTCTTCCATTACACGCATCATCCAACCGGCGATTTCATTTTGCAGCGAGGCCTTCTTAGCCCACGCGGTTAGGAGAAAATGAAGGTCGAGGGGCAACATAGTCGCTTGCCTGGTGCCATCGGGCAGCAGGCGGCCTGTTGGTGTTCGGTGCGTGCCGTTCTGGTAGATCCGATACAAAAACACTGACACGCCCTCTTCCATGGGGGTGGTGAAGTCATTAGCCACGTAAACCTGAAAATCCAACATAGCTCCATTGAACTTCGTTGGGTCATAATTGCAACGGAGCAGCCTGACTACCGCTTCGCAGGTACCGGCAATCGCTGCATAGGTTGACATAAATCAATTCAGCTTCAGCGCGATTTGCGCTTACCTTTCTCGTTTTCGATTATGAATTCCTCTGCATCGCCGCGGTTCCCCTCGTTCAATCGATAAACAGCTTCGGTCCACTGCGAAGAAATCTTCACCAGGAAGCCATGGCTAACCAACCACCCCAAAGCTAAGTCAGTGTCCTCCAGCTGGCGGTGCACTCTCTCTTCCAGTAAGCGCCACCGCGTCACACCCTCCAGGCTGTCCGCAGCTTGTGGGTTTCGAAGGAAGTAGCTCAATATCTCCCTTGCCAACTCTGATGTCGGAGTCGAAGTCTTGCGTGGCAAGCTCTCTCCTTAATCACACGCGGTACCCCCTGCCTAGCAATTGCTTCTCCACACCGCTACTGGTCTCGCACCTCTGAAAAATAAGGCAGAGTCACCGGAACACGTCGACGTACGAACAGCAGCCGGGTAAGAAAGAGCCCTGGTCTCTTTTCTTCCCGCACATCCAAGGCAGTCCGAACCCGATCTGTACACGGGGAAGCGAGGGTGGGCTCGATTCGACCCAGAGATGGGATGAAATCGACCCACTTGCTCAAAGCCTGTGGAATATCCAGGCAATCGCCTTCCGCACAAATTATTTGGACTTTTGAAAATGGAGTTTCAGCAACCTGCCTGGCTAGAGGCTGGTGTCCCACTTATATTTCTGGGCTAATCGGCCGAAGGCGCGGCGATCCTTGTCTGCATCTCGGGCTGCCCGAGTGATGTTGCCGTCGTGCTTCTGCAGAAGGTCGAGGACGTACTGCCGCTCGAAAGCTTCGATTGCCTTCGACTTGGCGCAGCGGAAGTTAGACGGGGACGGGGTACACTCGATACCGCGAGGATCGCCGGTGGAAAGAAGGATGTGACAGGGAAGAATCTGAGATCCAGGCGAGAGCACGATGGCGCGCTGCATTACGTTACTTACTTCGCGAACGTTGCCGGGCCAGTCGTAGTCCTCCAACTTCCTTAAAGCTACTGGCGATAACCATTTGCGTGCCGGCACCCCTGAGCCCCCGAGCTTCTCAAGAAAATATCTTGCAAGCAGCGCTATATCTCCACGCCTTTCTCGCAAAGGGGGAACGGATAAGCGCAAAACATTCAGGCGAAAATAGAGATCGTTTCGAAATTGCCTGTCCAGAACAGACTGCTCAAGCCTACGGTTAGTGGCCGCGATGACCCGAACATTGGCTCGGCAAAACTGCTCGCCGCCAACCGGCCTATAAGTGCTCTCCTGAATAAAACGCAAGAACTTGGCCTGCATGTTCAAGGAAAGTGCATCGATCTCGTCCAAAAAAAGAGTGCCTCCATCGGCCAGAGAGACTAGCCCCTTATGGTCGCGGTGGGCATCAGTAAAAGCGCCGCGTGCATGGCCAAAAAGCTCGCTCTCTGCCAGATGTTCAGGTATCGCTCCGCAATCGACCGGAATGAAAGGTTGTTGCCGCCGCCGGCTCAACAGATGGATGGAACGGGCGCATACTTCCTTGCCCGTGCCCGTCTCTCCGGTGATCAGCACTGGGGCTTCGCTTGGTCCCATCCGAGTGAGTTGTGCGAGGAGTTCAATAAAAGCCGGAGACGAGCCGATCACTTGTTCAAGTCCCAATTCTTCGGTGAGCACCCCCTGCACCGTGTCTTTGTCGCGCGTGGCTGCGCCGATTAAGCGCTTCACCCGTTCCAGCAGTTCCTGTTCGCGAATGGGCCAGAACATAAAGTCATCTGACGCATCCGAAGCGCTACGCAGCAGTTCTTCGCTGGATTCGCTAGGGACGACGGCCAGGGTCGGCGTTCGACCCTGATTGCAAGATTGAGTGCGGAAAAAGCTGATCGCGGCCCAGCATTCCGGGACTGCGACGGCCAGCAGCAATTGAGCGCCGAGAAAGTTTGGTCCAGCGGAAAAAGAAGTCCAGCATTCGCACTTGCAACGATAGCCATCCTCTGGCCTGAGCATTCGGCTCAAGCTTAACTGCGGGGTCACGCCAGCTGGTTCGACAAGACACACTTCGTGCGGCATCGATGTCCTCCTACGCGGGCCGCCGGTGGATCCCTCCGGACCAGACCCCGAAAACAGCGAACAACTGCACATTGAGCCCGGGTGTGGCAGTGAAACTGAATCCGTCCGATCTGACATCCGAGCCGGCGCCTCGTCAAAACTCCTTCCGGCGTCAATTTCTTGGATCGGAGTTGGTGGAGGGTCGGATTGCCGAAGCTGTCGTAGAGCCAGGCCTCAATAAAGCTATTGTCGTCGATCCCTTCAAGTAGTCTGAACCGGTGCAACCATATTCGGGCGGTTTTGACGGCAGCCGATCCTCCAGTCTGCGCGACATGTTGGAAACGAAGACCGGTGAGCAAATTCACGACCAGGCACTTTGGCAAGATCTCTGCATTTCTTTTCCTGGCCGACGAAGGCATCATGAAATCAGCATGCACGGCTCGTTCGCTTGGGTATAAAAAGCTCGTTGTTGGGCCTTAAGTGCCTCATACGTTCCTGCGTGGCCGACTACCTGATCATCCGATTGTTTTGCACCGAGAATTAGCGTTATGCTCTCGCCGTCTTAGGATGTTTGGGACAGTTGGCCTTGGTCTGCGGCCTCTACGACAAACCCGGATCACATGTGGGAGCGCTCGTCCTATGGCGACTGGCATACGCGGATGCTCTAATGAATTCGACGACGCTTGGCTATTGCGGCGGGACACGGATGCACACTCCAATTATGAATTTCTCAGCAAGGTTCAAAATCGGATCGGCTTCTGCGGAGCCTAGAATAGGTTGCGTGGTGCAGTGTACCGACCGGCAGAGTTCGACAAGGCTATCAGAAAACGTTGAATATGCAAGAGAAATCTTCTAGACGATTGTCGGTTTTCTGACGGAATCCCCAGTACACCTACAGACGATGTCGAGTCGTGCCTGGGGATAAATCGGAGGATAACGCGGTTGGCACTTCTTGAGGCTTAGCTGTCTGCAAACCCATAAGCCGCCGCGTATCGAGTCTTAGGCCAAATTTTTGGTTTACCAAGCCCATAAAGAACCATGCGGTCTTCGACATGTATTCCAAGTCTTCGGTGATCGTCGGCAACGCTGTCGCAAATCCATTTTCATGAATCATCCCGTGCCGTTGGCCGTCGATCCTCTCCAGGCGCGCACGATCAAAAGGCGTAATTATTCATCGGCGAATAGTCTTTGGGCGGAGTGCATAATTTGAAAAGGAGAACAGATGTCGGAGCTGGAGTCCAATGAAGGGCTTCTTCAACTTGGGGACGCGCCAACGCAACGTACGGGTGCCAGCGGCAGCGAGGATTATGGGGTTGGCGAGAAGATCCAGGCGAACTCTGATGGCAACTCTGAATCTGGACTGGGTCGGCCGTCATGAGAGACAAGCTGTTCACAGAGATTACAGTCCGTAGCAGTATCATATGCACGTAAGTGGCAGAATCGATAACTTGCCGACACAATAGCGAGATCTATGCGCCAGCCCCAGAATCTTCCGCATGTCGGAGCGTATCCGCAGAGATGTGCGCCACAATTAATCTATATGCATCAGATAAGAACTTCCCCGTCAGCGACCCCCAGAAGATTGGGGATAAACATATTTAACCAGGAGCGGCCACAAATGACGTTGAACGAAGAATCGACTGTAATTGATGAGACGATCACCTAGCCTTACTCCAGGAGTTTCCCGTGATTCATTTTATGAATGAAGGGCTGTGGCCCCTGTCTGGGCATCGGCACCAGCAAAATCCGGAGGCCTCGGTCCTGGCAGCGATGCGTCAATGCTCTGCTGCTGGTCTGCTCAACAGCTGCAAGCGAGGAGAGCGAGATGTACTGGCCGCTGAACGCCGCAATCGACTCGTCAGATATTCGCAGACCGGCGGGCGTTACTCGCGCTTGTAAAGCGCTGAGTTTTACCAGCCCAGGGATTGCATCCCGACTGCATGACAACATCCTCGCGGCCTCACCGACATTCTTTGTATTGGCGGTGCCACTGGAACGAACATCCGCGACAACCTTATGATATGCATCGGCGTCGATCAGCAGACCGCCGACCGTTCCATCCGAACTTCCGCGGACGGGAATGTTCCTCGAGAGCAACGCTCGCACGATGTTCAGTTTGATCTCCAACGAATCCCGACGCCCACATAGAACGGACTGGAGGGTTACAGTTTCCTGTTCTCGAATAGAGGAGGTCTTGCGATCTGGCGACAAATCGACCAGCTTTTTGGTGAATGCTTTGAAGTCCAGTTCATGGAAGCCCGTTCGCGTCGGCAGAAGATGATTCACTTCGTAAATGCCCCCTTTTTTGAGAGCCTTCAGGACAGACACGGAGAGTCCAAGATGCTTCGCGGCCCCCCTATCTCTGTATATCTTCCCTGGCCAAGTTTTCGGGATCGAAACCAGATCGCAGTCTACGACAACCCGGCTGGCTGCTCCACACTTCACTCGCGTCGAAGCAAGACCTGAGTTTCTGAGCAGTCGAGCAGCGGTGCTTTGCTGCACACCGATCCTGGCGGCAAACTCTGTCTGGGTTAGAAATCGTTTCGAGGCAGTGCCGCCCAGTTTCTGGATGATTTTGTGATCCACAAAACCACGACCCCAGTGATTCATCGCAAAGTCCAGAAAAGCAACTCTCAGGAACTCAGTATGCTTTGGATTCCCATTGCCTTGCTTCGGAACAAGGCTCGATAGATGCCACCAAACTGTTTACCGACGCCACCACTGATGTCGGATGGAAGTTGTCGACCGAGGTCTTCCATCAACGCAATGAAATTCGTTGGCCACTGCACAAGAACTCTTGAAGCAGCCGAGATGATCTCCTTCTCTTTACTCTTGCCACTCGTTCCATCGGCTATGATGCGATGCTTCCCTATCGTTCGGATGGCCAGGAGCATGGACCGCAGGCTCATAGCGATCATTTGTTCCTGCGGCAGACCGCTCGGATTACTCTCATCTGATGGGCAGGACAACGCCTTCCTTCGAATTATGTCGAGCAGATTCGCTTCAGCCTCCGAGATCGAAGACGGATCGGAATTTGACAGGTCGCCGCCACACTCGCATTCGAGCAAGCCTCGTCTGAACCAGCGCAGGCGACAACCGCATTTTGAGCAAGACGAGGCCAGCAAGCATCGGTGGACAGGACAGGCGACCATAAGCGTAAGATCCCAGTGCGCCTCAAGGAAACCCCTCCCTCGGACACATTGAGGGCAGAATCTCGGGTGGGTCAGATTGAGGTCCTGGGGCGGAACAGGATGCCCCAACAGTCGAGACCACCGCGGCTGATCAGGGGGTGCTGAATACGCAATCGCGTCCAGCCTCTCTTGAGGCCAATTGGTTATCCTGGCCAGCTTCTCTAATTCAACTCTCGATGCTCTTCTCTCGTTTGACTTCATGCCTGCCAGACAGTAGATGCTCCATGGCGAACTGTAGCCGTTGCCCTCACTGACACGGAGCACATATCCCAGAAGGCTTTCCGTAGGATTTGGAGCAGGATGGCGAACAAGGAGCGGCATACTCACGCAGCCACCAGCGCTGCGTTGATCGATTCAGCTTTTCGCATTCCACTTCGCGGCCGCGTCGGTTTCTCTGGAAGATCGGCGACCGTTCCGATCCTTGTGGCGCGATTCAGCGCGTCTACGGTAACTTCCGGCCGGAAGCCCTTTTCAAATGGTCTGAGCTGTTCCTGAACGGTCGCGTCGAACCACATTGCGCGTGCATGGGCAATATTCAAGTCTTCGAGGGTAATGGAAGCCCTCTTTCGATCAGCCGCATCGCGCAGAGTTGTCCGCAGTAGTTTGGACAAGTATCCCATCAGCCCTCCAGTGGCCAGGAAGAAGCGAAAGGCCAGCTCTTCCGAGTAAAGTTTGGGCAAACTGAAGTCCTTAGCGATTTGATTGTGGTACTCCTCAAGGATCGATATGAACTCTCCGCGCTGTCTGGAATCGGTCCACGAAAACCTTGGAAGTTGAATCGAGGCCATAAAGCGCCTGGCAAGTTGCTCGTTCTCATTGATGACTACTCGGCAGGACGGGAGCCCTGCTACGACAAGCGTCGAACGCGTCTCGTCGATCAGGACTTTGAGCCAATCAGCGACGTGAAGCATGATCTGCCGCTTCCCTCGATCGTAGAAATGTTGAAATTCATCGATCATCACCATGCGTGTTCCCGTCTCCTTCATCAGGATCCTCAAGCGCCGCGACTTCTCGTTCTCGGTGCCTCGCTCGGAATCAGGGGCATTGAGAGCAGCTAACATAACGCCGGCAAGACTCTTGACCGTTGGCATCGGAGGAACTGAGGCGTAGAGGATCGGGATCTCCATCCCGTCGCAACCACGCGTCGGCATGTGATTCAATTGGAAGCTCTTCAGTACGCTGGTCTTGCCCGTACCAGATTCGCCAACGATAAGCAGACCCTCGCCCTCGGCCTTCGCCGCAGAAAATGCAAAGCACTGTTCGATTCTCTGACGGGCTTCAGCAAAGGCAGTATGCGGAATCACCATCCGTTCGACGATGCTGGCAGAGTTATTAGTCTTCATGGATCTCCCTAATTTCCGCCTTGAATCGTGGGCGAATGATGGGTACTGCCGATTCCTGCTGCGGTATACCAGCCTGATCCTGAACGCTATCCCTAAACCCGCGATCCACCATCTGACTTCCTGTAGTCGCGCTGATCGGAGCAGGTGTTCGAAGTTTGGTAGCTTCAATCATCTGAGTTTTCGGCGGCTTCTGCTCGGGGGTCTCACGGTAGCGAGCAATACGTTTGTGCGTCCTGGCGCGTTTGAGTTTGAGACTCTCGTCGATCAGATGTGAGACCTCATTCTTTGCCTGCAGCCAGCCGTCTACGCCATGATCCGTATCGGAGTGCTGTCTTTGGTAGTTCTTAATGACTTTGTGCTGCCATAGGCTGATTCCTCCCGCATAGTCAGGGTCCGACGCTGGGACGGAGTAGGCTTTAGAGGTCTTTGGTGACAGCACATAGATCGAGCCGATGTCACTTTCATTGACGCGGATCTCAACTTTGAGATTTGCTCCCTCTTTACGGCGCAGTTCTGTTAGTTCAGGTGAGTTGTAGAACAGGCCTTCAAACTCGACCCCCTTGTGTGTCAGGGACCGTGACTCTACACGGCCCATAACGACATCCAGCTGTGTCGTCTCGTCTGGAAGACGGATGTCTTCCGGTCTAATGCTCGATGTCCACATCTTTGATGGCGTCGTCTGAAGAGACCGGTGGACCTGCTGATGGTAGACGTCGGCAATCCACGTTCGGACAACTTTTCGCAATGTCGAGAGGGTTATCACCGCATGCTTCGCCGGATTGTAGTCACCCTTCTCAAAGATGTTACTGAACGTGGTACCCGGAACTCCATGGGCAACGGCCCGATTCATCGTTCCTAGAAAGCGTTCGATCTTCCCCTTGAACCACGCGGTGCGACGGGGAGCAGCGATCCAGTTTATGTTCAGTGAGAGGCACACTTGTTCGAGACTCGCGGAGTAGAACTCAAGACCGCCGTCCACGACGAGGTTGTGCATTACTCCGTAAGCCGGCCATTCGTTCACGATGCCGGGGTAGTCTCGCTTGAGATTGACCTTCGGCAGAAAGCAGTCTTTCAGACACGCTGCGACGGATTGATAGCTCGGCGGATTAAACCCGATGTATATACCCAGGATGCACCTCGTGTAGCAGTCGATGCAGGCCGTGACAGATGGCCTTCCCAGCGGTAGACCAGTCCGGTCGTCTACCACCATGAGGTCGAGCAGTGTGTGATCTATTTCCGCCCGCTCAAGGGGCGCTTGGGCAACGGTTTGACCCTTGACACCGCGGAATTCTTTGACTGCGGAATCATGTCCGTAGCGTGCAGAATGCTTGTCAAACGCGGGAATATTCGCAATCATCCGGGTGATCAGGCGCCGCGTTGGCACCGGCAACGCATCGCAGGCAGGACGCAGCTCATTCTCCTTCTTCACCCGGTATAGTGCGTCTTCAAGTGTCTGCTGGATGCTGTTGCGTGTTCTGTTAAGATACTTGTTCGATATGGACTGCTCGCAGCGCTCTATAACCGATGCTGGGTAACGGCCTTGCTTGTTGCCTTTGCTACGAGTGTCGTCAACCAGAGCGCGAACGTCGCCACTCGCTCTGAGGAATCTGCATTTCCAGCGGTAAACGGTGATCCAACCGGGAGCTCGTTGTGGTGCTCTGACCCTCTTCCAGGCATCGTGAATAGCCTCCTCAAGTCGCTTCCGGGAATTTGGCGTGTTAAGGACGGCCATGACGTAACTGCGCCGCAGCTTCGCCAATTCGAGATCTGCCGGAGACAAGTCGCAGTTGGCGGGTCCGCATCTGCTTACTGGCACACTCCCACGGAAGGTCAACTTTCGCTCCGCAAGCATGCGCAACAGATCCTGCTGCTCATACTCAACGATTCGCCCGGTCTTTGACTGCTCTAATTGCCAGCAGTCGTCGATCTTTCGCGAGAAGCGGTATTCGCTCCCTTCGATATGAACGACCGTACCCTGCTCTAAACAGGCGGTTGCCATATCAAAAACTCCCATTCTTGGGGACAAATTCGGTAGCGGATGAGATCGGAGAGTCCATGTCGATGGTAAGTATGCCCCTGAGTACGAGGCTCAAAAGGATCTCTCTGCCCTTTGCGCCATAGTTGTCGGAGGTGGCCTCCGACCAAAGCAATTCCCCTTGCTCTGCAAGGGTGCGTCGGACACCTTCCCATTCGCAATCATTGACCGCTCGTTTACCTAATCTGAGGAGGAGGTTCGCATTGCTGAGACGTGGCTGTTTGGCGAGGTCTTCATCAAATACGGTTTGATACTCGTAGCCCCATCTCGGAAGGGCACGCGAAAGAAAAGCAGTCCTGGCGAGAACCTCGGGTTCCGAAGCGTTGGATCGGAGCTTGACTTCCCAGAGCTGTTTTCCTGCGGTCGTTGTAACAATAATGTCGGGATAATGAAGCCTCTCCACTCCGTCCAGGACGTACACGATCTGGCAGGGCTGCTCACAGTAGCTCGTGACGTTCGGGTCGCAGTCGAGCAGACGGAAAGCGTTGAGCTCATGGATGGACTCCCAGTGCATCATCCGTCCCATCTTCCAGCTGGGGTATTTCCCCGTTGAACGCGCATTCGATCGCGAAACAACCCTGCGCGAACGCATCTGGCTAGGTTCGGGAAAGTGGATGCCTTTGATCCTTGAGAGATTAGCTGACGTCTCAAAGGTGGGGCCTCGAAATTGCTCGATGGATACGGTTCTCGTGTTTGGCAACTCAAGTCTCTTCATAATTCACTCTGTGCAGCGGTTAAGGAAATAGGGATGCTGTTTTGAAAAGGCTCCGGTCAATGGCAAAGGGATGGAGCAACAGCGAGCTAGACGCGGCTTGCTTATCGCAGCCTTTATTTAGGCTGAGCCGATGAATCCGGCACGGCTGCTCCACCTATTAGAGAGTTGAGATGTCTCTCGCAGGCAACGAACTCCGGAAGAGAGATCCTTCACGACAATCTCGCGATTGCCCTCAAAAGCTAGTTGCCCCGCCATAATGTAAGCCTCGCGAAGCTGGGCAAAGGAGAATCCTTCGGAATCGGAGACAACCGAATCGAGATTCGCTGCCGCAAACGTGTCGTGCATCCGACAGAGGTATTCGCGACGCAGGGCGGACGACGGATTCGGGAAATGGACGACGCGATCAAATCGGCCTGGTCTTCTCAGAATCGCGGGATCGAGAATCGTCGGTTCATTGGCCGTGGCAACGGTGACGATCCCTTCGCCGGTAGCAACACCGTCCAGGCAGTTCAGTAGCTGCTGAAGGCTGACTTTGCTTCTTGACTCACCGGTGCGAGGAAAAGCACGATCTATATCTTCAAGGAGGATCATCGCCGGGGCATGGTTTACGGCTCGCTCAAAGACACGGGCGATGTCTGAATCTTCTGTCCGCGAATCGAAGAGGCGAAGAGTGTAGGCTGTCAGCCCTGCGCTCGTCAGCATCGCACGAATCGCAGAGCTTTTGCCGTTACCTGGCGGCCCGTGGAGCAAATAACCACGGCGGAACGGAAGCTGCATCTTACGGAACCAGAGTTCGCGCTCAAAGAAGGATCCAAAGTCATCCTTCAACAGAGACGTGATATTCGGCTCGAGCACAAGCTGATCCCAACGGCAAGGCGGGACGTGCTGTGCCCCGCCATTGAGGGTGTGTAGCTTCGGTTGACCGTCGGACTTGCTGAGCCTTGCCAATAGCTCAAGAACCAGCCTGGAGGCGTCGCGTCGGAATATAAGGACTTGCGCGGTGTTTTCGCAAATACTGGTTGGCCCCGCATGATAGGCGAGGGTCAATGCGATCAAAGGCGAACCAATCCCCCGCACCCTAAACGCCACCGGGCCATCGTCCCACGCAAAAGCCTGCGATTGGCGGGACTCTCCCCCGCCGAGCACTGTCTCAAGGTCAACCGATCTGCTCACTGCGTCAACCTGAAGCAAGGGTGCATTCGAGGGCGGGAACTCGACAGACTCTACGACCTCCATGAAAAGACGCGTGGTCTTCTCGCGGGAACCGCAGGAATCGATATTTCCCAACAGTTGCGGTATCGCTGCGTTCGCAAGAGTTTGATCGCAATTCAAGATGATGCCCTCGGCCAACGGAATGCCGAGGCTCTGTTCGATCCAAACTTGGTGTTGGGCAATCGCACGTCGAATGAGTGCGGGTCGCGCTGCGAATTCGTGGGTCAACATATTCATCGGGCCTCTGGGAAAAATCCAGCATCGAATAGAGACTCGATTTCCATCGGTCTCATTCAGAACCTACAGACCTCCAGGACTCCAAGGGGACTTTTGGGCAAATAAAAATCCGACAGTCGCCTGCTGGAAGTGGATGTACTTTCCAAACCTGAAGGATGATCCTGTCCCGTTGCTCTTCGTGCCATGCGCGCTTACGTTTCCCATGCTTAGAACCTACCGAGCGGCTCAATGGCCCGGGGGAAATTAGGCCCGCTTTCTTTGATCCAGCGGCAAGCATTCGCCCCATTTTCGGTATTCGTCCGAAGGACGGACCGAGCGTGACCTGGCCGTTATTGATGACGCTTTCGTCGGCTAATACGGCGGATGCCTCCTTCATCTCAATTTCGAGAAAGACATGCAGCGCGAATACCGCACGGTATCTTCAACTCGTATTCCAGATCTTGATTGATTTTTGGGTATCAATCCCCATCAGGGCCGATCGCCACTCCCAGCACCTTCGTGAGGCGTCGACGACATTGCAGGTTCGTATGCATTTTCGGACCAACTACCTGTAGGGAGCTTTACCATGTTTGAATCAGCAACACCAAAAAAGAAGGGGCCGAAGTATCTGAATCGGCTTCGCGTGACTGAGAATTTTATCTCGTCTTATATCGACCTCTCGGAAAGCGACCGGGGGTATGTTGAAGGGTTTCTGGCTCTCCAGGTTTATGGCGACGCCGGTATGGGGCACTACACCCCAGGTCGGAACCGCCGTCATGTGAAGTCAGCTGACCCGAATGTCTTGTGTGAGTGCATTAAGATGGCTTTCGATGAACCTTGGTCGACGTGGGCCAAGATGATCACGAGGGCCAACCTGTGGGAATTCGAACGGCGTGAAGCGGTTCGGGAGATGTTGGGCGCCCTTAATTCGCCGGAGTACAAGGATTGCATTGAGGCGATCGCTTCCCATAAGGATCGGAAGGAAATTACCAAGCGGTGTGTGACCTTGCTTAGCAAGGAGCGTGTCGAGCAGTAGTCAAGGTGTTGACCCCTGAGCTTTCCAGGCGATGGGAAGCTTAGGGGTACATCTGGGGGCATGGCCAACGGGCCCGTCGCCAGACCGCCGGCGATATTGATATATAGACAGTGCTCAAAGCGGAGTGGCGATAAACCCTTCAACTCGTCGTTGTATGACAGCTACGCGGTCGTGGGATACGTGACTTGGCTCTGAACTTCGCGACTAGCACTGTCTTAAAAAGAGCACTCAATGTTGAAGCAGAACACCGATAGCGCTCCTCCAGTCCAGACTACACGGGCGAAGCCCTCGCGACTTCCAGTGGATGCTCAGTGACCCTGTCGCGACCGGCGCTTCTCCTGGAAACACACTGTTCCAGAAAGCCGTCTATGAAACCCCTTCATAGAACGGGATGTTGCCCCGCAGTCCATCGCCGCTTTCCGTCCGCAGTTCTTTCTTTGAGAGGCCTACATGAACGAGTCACAAGCAAACCTCCCGTCGGCGACTGAAGCCGACCCAACGTTGCCCTTGTCCGGCACCAATAAGGCCGCAACTTCGACGCCTGAGTCTTCACCGGCACCGCCATCAAGCAAGGCCCTCGAGCTCCTCACTACCATCAAGCACACGATCAAGGCACAGACTCACTTGTCCAACGCCGACATCGCTATTGCCGCGTTCTGGGTGATCTCGACTTGGTTCCAGGAGGCCCTTATCGTGCTTCCATGCCTGGTGATCACGGGCCCGGCCCACGAGGCGACCGAACTTCTGCGCGTCCTCCATGACCTTTGCCTTGGATCACTGCTCCTTGCTGGATTTCGCAGGGGGGACCTCAAGGATGTGTCCCGCCATACGCTCCTCATCTCTGAACCCAATCTGAACAACCAGACCGCAGCCCTCTTGGGAAACCTGACAAACCGGGGATTCATGATCGTGGAGCAAGGGTCCTACTTGCAGTGTCATAGCTCCAAGGCGGTCTACATCGGTGAAGATCCCACGATTAGAAGGATCCAGCACGCCATCTACATCGACGTGACGCCCGCGCTGAATGCGGAGAAACGAATTCCTCCCGTAGGGATTGACCAAGCTGTCGAGGATCTCAACAGCAACTTGGCCAAGTATCGCGAAGGTCACCTGGCTCAGGTACGCCGGCTTGCGTTCAACCCCATTGGGGTCTCACCGGAGACCTGCGCCGTCGCAAAGGCTCTCGGAAGCTGCATTGTGGATTCGCCCGACCTTCAGGCGGCACTCGTTGCAATCCTTGCCCCGTGGGATCGGCGGCAGATCTCAGAACGGCGGAATACAACCGAAGCCTTGGTCGTCGAAGCGATACTCGCCCTGAGCACGGGAGGCACCGAACAACTTTACGCACGGGAAATCGCGGTCGAGATCAACCGTCTGGTGGAAGCGCGGGGCGAGCCGTCCAAACTTAGCCCTGAAAAGGTGGGACATCGGCTGAGGAAGTTGGGTCTGCCGACGCGGCGGTTGAGTCAGGCCGGGAATGGCCTAATTATGGACAAGGAGACGCTGACCCGGCTTCAAACTCTCTCTGCAATGTACGTTGGGGAGGATCGGCTCGCCGATACCGAAAACCTTCATTGCTCGCAAGCAACAGCAGGAAAGACAGTTGTGGAAGTTATGTAGGTTATGGAGGTTTACAATATCGAGTTCGAGATATTGCATCTAAACCCCATAAAATGAATGACTTTCATCTTATGGGGCCTCAACTTTCGCCTTATGGGGTACAACTTTCACCTTATGCGTAAACCCACACCCTTATGGCTATCAAACAAGGTGCGCATTAGCTGCAGCCGCTAGTGCTGCCGCAGGACATGCAGCGATAGCAGGAGCCGCTGCGGGTCATGATGGCTCCGCAGGTGGCGCAGCTTGGGGCGTCGCCCATGTCGTACATGGACTTCATGGCGTCGGCGGCGTGGTAGATGCCGCGGTCTTCCATGGAGGGAGTCGAGCTTAGTGTGTACTGCGTGGACGTTCCCTGAGCTGTTGGGTCGGGGGCGATTCCCTGCTGGGGTGGGGTGGTGGTGTAGTAGTCGTCCGAGGCTAAAAGGCTCGGGATGCTGGTGCCGCTGGCAAGACCCTCGGGGTCCTTCGACTCCGCGCTGCGCGCTCCGCTCAGGATGACTGCGCTCGAGGGGCTGGTTACGGCGCCTTCGACGGGGATGGAGGCCTGCTGCGGGCCGAGGCCGGCGAAGAGGTCGAGCTGGTGGCCGGAGAGGAAGCGGATCTGGATCCAGCGGAAGATGTAGTCCATGATCGACTTGGCGTAGCCGATCTGCTCGTTGCCGGTCCAGCCAGAGGGCTCGAAGCGGGTGTGGGCGAACTTCTCGCAGAGGACCTTGAGCGGCACGCCGTGCTGGAGGGCGAGCGAGACGGCCGTGGCGAAGCTGTCCATGAGGCCGGAGACGGTGGAGCCTTCCTTGGCCATGCGGATGAAGATTTCGCCGGGCTGGCCGTTGGGGTAGAGGCCGACGGTGATGTAGCCCTCGTGCCCGGAGAGGCCGAACTTGTGCGTGACGGAGGCGCGCTCGGCAGGCAGACGATGACGGACGGCGCGGGGTGGAGACTGCGCGTCGACCGAGTCGCTGTTTTGCAGGGCGGCTTCGGCGATCTGCTTGAGCTGGGTCTCGAGGGCGGTGATGCGGGCCTGCGCTTCGCGGGCTACGGCTGCCTTGGCAGCGATGACGGCTTCTTCGATCTCGACCGAACCGGCTGCGACGGAGCTTACGGCTTTCTCTTTCTGGGCCTTGCCGTCGGCGGCGGAGACGTTGAGAGGCTGCGAGCCCTTGGAGTTGTCGCGGTAGATGGCTACGGCCTTGAGGCCCTGACGCCAGGACTCGATGTAGGCCTCGGCAATGTCATCCACAGACGCGTCCTGCGGGAGGTTGACCGTCTTCGAGATGGCTCCGGAGAGGAAGGGCTGGGTGGCCGCCATCATCTGGATGTGGCCCATGTAATGGATGGAGCGCGTGCCCTTGGCGGGCTTGAAGGAGCAGTCGAATACGGCGAGGTGCTCGGGCTTGATGGCGGGAGCGCCTTCGATGGTGCCGGTGGCGTCGATGTAGCTGACGATGGCGTCGACCTCGGCGTTGGTGTAGCCGAGCTTGAAGAGCGCCGAGGGCACGGTGTTGTTGACGATCTTGATCATGCCGCCGCCGACGAGCTTCTTGTACTTGACGAGGGCGAGGTCGGGCTCGATGCCGGTGGTGTCGCAGTCCATCATGAAGCCGATGGTGCCGGTGGGCGCGAGGACGGTGACCTGGGAGTTGCGATAGCCGTGGCGTTCACCGTGGGCGAGGGCGCCGTCCCAGGCTTGGCGCGAGGCTTCAATGAGCTCGTCGAGCTGCGGGGCGACGAAGGGCTCGGCGCTGCGGCGGGACTTGCCGATGTTATTGACCTCGGCGCGGTGCATGCGGATGACGTCGAGGAAGGGCTCGCGGTTGACGTAGAAGCCGGGGCAGGCTCCGCCAGCGATGTGCGCCTGCTGGGTGAGCGGAGTGGCGGCTCCGAGGGCGGGGCATGTCTCGGCGATGCGCGAGGACTGCCAGTAGGCGTCGCCGCAGAGGATCGCAGTTACGGCAGCTGCGAAGTCACGGCCGGCGTCGGAGTCGTAAGGCAGACCGAAGGCCATTAGGAGCGCGCCGAGGTTCGCATAGCCGAGGCCGAGTGGGCGATAGTCGTGCGAGTTCTTCGCGATCATCTCGGTGGGGTAGCCGGCGGCGTCGACGATAATCTCCATGGCGGTGGTGACGATGGCGATGGCGTGACGGTACGCGGCGACGTCGAACTGGCCTCCCGGAGTGAGGAACTTCAGGAGATTGAAGGATGCAAGGTTGCAGGCGGAGTCGTCGAGGAACATGTACTCCGAGCATGGGTTGGAGGCGTTGATGCGGCCCGAGTTCTTGCTCGTGTGCCAGCGATTGATGGTGGTGTCGTACTGCATGCCGGGGTCGCCGCACTGCCAGGTGGCTTCGGCGATGGCGTGCATGATGTCGCGGGCGCGGTACTCCTTGACCGGCGCGCGGTGCTTGACGGTACGGGTGTAGAAGGTCGAGTCGGACTCGACGGCGGCCATGAACTCGTCGGTGACGCGGACGGAGTTGTTGGCGTTCTGGAAGAAGATGCTGCTGTAGGCCTCGGAGTCTGGACCGCTGCCATCGTAGCCAGCCTGCACGAGCGTCCACGCCTTCTTCTCTTCGCTGACCTTGCAGTCGATGAAGTCCATGATGTCGGGATGGTCGACGTTGAGGATGACCATCTTGGCGGCGCGACGGGTCTTGCCGCCTGACTTGATGACACCAGCGAAGGCATCGAAGCCACGCATGAAGGAGAGCGGGCCGGATGCGGTACCGCCGCCGCTAAGCGTTTCCATGCTGCCGCGGATGTTGCTCAGGTTCGAGCCTGCGCCCGATCCCCACTTGAAGAGCATGCCCTCGGTCTTGGCGAGGGTAAGGATGGAGTCGAGGGAGTCTTGAACTGAATTGATGAAGCAGGCCGAGCACTGGGGCTTCTTGTAGCCGGTGACGGAGAACTCGATGGCGCAGGTGTGCGGGTTCCAGTGCCAGTTCTGAGCGTCGGAGTTGGGCTCGAGGCGATCGCAGCCTACGTTAAACCAGACGGGCGAGTTGAAGGCCACCTTCTGATTAAGGAGGAGGTGGGCGAGCTCGGCGTAGAAGGTGTCGGCGTCCTGCTGGCTGGCGAAATAGCCGCCCTGCATGCCCCAGTCGCGAATGGACTCAGCGACACGGGTGATGAGGGCGCGAACGCCGGACTCACGCTCGTCGGTGCCGTTGAGCCCGTGGAGGTACTTGGACGCGACGATGTTGGTCGCGGTCATGGACCAGTCAGCGGGGACCTCGACGTTCTTCTGCTCAAAGATGATGCGGCCCTTGAAGTCCTGAATGACGGCGTCGCGGAGCTCCCAGACGATCTCGTCATAGGGGGAGATGCCGGCGCGGGTGAAGAAGCGGTCAAAGGCGAGCCCGCCAGTGCGGGAAGTATAGGGGGCAGCGTTGGTCGCTGTCTGTGTGTGGGTCTGATTCGGGATCGTCGCCATGGGGAGTACTCCTTCTTAATTGGATGAAAAATACAAGCTTGTGGCTCACGGCACAGGCGGTGAGTCAGGGAGTCACGATTTTGGCTTCATGGCGCTGGTTGTGGATGCCGGGCTCGAAAAAAGCACCGATCCAAAGGAGCGGGGTGAAGCGAAAGAACGAGACTGAATGTCTTTGTTGCCCAGGGTTGCCCTAGTTGCTCAGGGCGCTGCAGTGGTGAAAGTACCGCCCCTTATAGGGTGTGTCAAGTATAAAGCACAAGATATAGTGTTGGCTGTGGGAATACCCCTGTTTATGCGGTGTTAATGCAACGAGTTGAGGAAAATCAGGGGTTTAGCTGTGGAATTTACCGCATAGTCGCTTTTGAGGCGGATTTCAGGAGGGCGCTTTTGGCTGGATTTGCGGCACTCTTGCGAGGGTAGGCCGCGGAGGGGGGAGAGGCAAGGTGCAGCGGTGGTGCATCGTGTGTGGATGGTGGTGGAAAAGGAGGAAAAGCCGGGTACGGATTTGGGCCGGCCACGCTCGGCCTTCCCGCCGTTCCGGCTTGCTTGGGCCTACCCGCTAGAGGGAGCCGTTAATCCAGTTGACGGCTTCTCCGGTGGTGACGCTGTGATGGCCGAGGCGGCGGTAGCTTTCGAACTGGGACTCGGTAAACCACTGATTGAGGGTGCTGTCGTTGGGGAAGGCGGGATGTTCCTTGTGGTAGTTGATCAGGTCCGCAGGCAGATTATTCGTGAACGACGACTTAATGTAGAGGATGCTGCCTACAGCTCCATTGGGGTAGCGGACGGTACCTTCGATGCAGTGAACGGGGCTGGCGGGTGGTGTGCCCTTGAGCTCGAGTTGGGAGATGTCGAGGTCAATCTCGGCGCCGAAGTCGATGCGGCATTTGCGGATGGCCATGCCGATGCCCCCGAATGCGAGCTCGCCGTCCTGCTCCGCATCGCAGAGGACGATGGTCGAGCAGTGGCGACGGACGAGCTCATAAAGGCCCATGTTTTCGAAGTGGCCGCCGTCGGTGAGGTAAACGAAGGCAGCCTCATCGTTGACCATGCCGAAGAGTTCGGCGAACAGATAGAAGAGGCCGAACCAAGGGGAAGAGGCATTGCCGCGGGAACGCAGGCGGAAGCGCTTGTGGCGCGGGTTGCGGATCCATAGGCCGAGGCGGACGTTGAAGATCGTCAGCAGGAAGGACATGGTCGGGCTGGAGTGATAACCCATATTGGGGCTCATGGCGGCGCCCGAGGTGGCTACGGCTGTGGCCATGTGGGGGCCGCCGTCGTCGAAGGCGAAGTTGCGCGTGGGCGTGAAACCGTTGAACTGGACACGATCGCTGTCGGTCTCGGTCCAGCCTACGTCATAGCCGCAGTAGAGAGGCGTGAAGGCGAAGGCGCCTCCCTTGCGCTCCTGATAGGCGAGATCCTGGCCAAAGGTGAGGTTGATGGTGGTGCAAAAGATGGGGAAAGGTCCCTTGTAGGTGGGAGTCTGCGCTGTCGTATTCGAAGGACAATCTGCATCGCAACAACGGGCCCAGAGCGCCTCGCTGCTTCGGTTGCCGAAGCGGGTGGGAAGCAGATCAACCAGACGCAGACGCTTGTCGCTGGCGGCGAATCCGGTGAAGCGGTTGGCGCGGCGATCGGGGTTGGTGGCTCCGGCATAGCAACGGGCCAGGCGGTCGCGATAGAAGGCATGGAGTGAGAACTCGTTGATGTCGATGCGCCACCCGAAGAGAATCGCTGTTGCGGCGAGGAGAGCGAGCAGGCAAAGGAAGTCGGAGTGCGGCAGGACCTGGTTGCCGATTTGCGACTCGATGGTGAGGAGCGCCTTTTCTATGACGTATGCAAGTGAGAGCACCAGGCCGAGGATGAATACGGGCGGCCCGATGAGGACGAGCAAGTTCAACAGCTTTCCTGTCTTCGAGTCTTGATCCTTTCCGCCTCCGCTAACGAAAGAGCTTTTGCCAGCTAGCACACTCGCGAGCGTCGTGCCGATCCAGCCGATCCAGAGCGGCTTGCCCACGTGGACGACGTGAAAGAGCCAGACGACAAGGCCCGGCCCCAGGAGTGAGCTTGCGGTGAGAGCAAACCACACGATGCCGAAGAGAAAGCTCCAGGCACGGAGGCGCGCGAACCACTCCCGTACTGACTCGTCGACCAGATTGCCGACCAGTCCTCCGGCGATCTCGATGGAGACAAAGACGACGGTAAGGCCAAGCCACGGAAGCAGTGGGATAGCTGCGCGCGTTACGTGGTCAAGAGGGAGAAAGAAAGACACGCCAAATATAGCCAAACGGGACAGGTTGATGAGCACGTAGCCACAGCCGACAGCTCCGGCCATGCCGAGGAGAACGATGAGACGCTTCCAGCCCACGGGAATAGCCCGGGCCGCGGAGGCAACCAGTAGGGCGATGCCGAAGAGCATCGTCGTAAAGACCCACGAGGTGGAGGTGTCGTCGTCAAAGTGATGATCAAAGGGCTTCCACCAGCTAAAGGCGTAGGCGCTCTGCCAGGCGCGGAGGTTGTCGAGGCCACCGGCTTCACCAGGTAGTGGAATGTCCGGTTTCTTCGGATCGGTAGATGGCTTGGCTTCGGGGGCGGGGACGAGACGATGGAGATGGCTGATGTAGACGCGGGTGCTCACGGGCACAATGCCTGTACTCTCGGGCCACGCTACTGTATCGATGACATTGTGAACGGCGCGCCAATGCTTGAGTTCAGTGGCTGTTTTCGGTGCTTCTTCCGGCAGGCGGATGCCGCTCCAGAATGAAGAGCGGTAGAGATACGGACAGAAAGCGAGGACGGCAATAAGAATGGGCGCGAAGATTAAGCTGAGCACACCAGTCTGGCCAAAGCCGGACTCTTCGGCGGGGTGACAGTGGTCGGTGGGTGGGGTGGTCATCTGCGTAAAGAAGATGACCCCGGACGCGAAGAGAAATCCCGCCAGAATGATGGCCGCCGTTACACCGCCGTGGGCGAGGAGGAAATGGGCCAACTGTCCTCTCGAACTGAGATAGAAGTGAGGCAGAAGGAGAATGAGCAGGATGGTGGAGATCAGCACGATCTGGTTGAGGAAGGTGTTGCGCAGCCAGATGGCGAAGGCAACCCATGTATCGGCGGTGAAGAGACCTTTTTGTGGAGTGAGGTAGTTGGAGTAGCGACGAAGCCACCGTAGAGGTTCAGGCCAGAAGGTGCGTTGCGACGGGGGACCGGGAAGGGGCTGCAACTGATGCTGCACTCTGTTGACGTCCTCGCAGGATATCCAGGAGGCCAGAAATTGATGAATGTAGCCGCCGCCGGAGACAGTGGAGAGATAGTCAAACGAGCCGAGTTTTTTGAGCGCGGCAATACCCTGAAGAACGCCCAGATTGAAGGTCGCGCTGCGTATGCCGCCACCGGAGAAACAAAGGCCTTTGAGCTGGCAGAGCGCGGCCACGTCGTAAACATCAGGGACGCCGTCCGACGGAATCCATTTCTCTTCTCTCGTGAGCGCCGCTTTCACTTCATCGGAGGCGGGCCAGTCGCCTCGCGCGGCGAGTTCCTGTTCCAGCAGCCATTTGGATGGGGGATATTCGACAATCGTAGCGAGCCGGGCTTGAACGCGAGGCTCAGCGAGCAGAATGTCTCGAAGCCGCTCGGCTGAGGAACTCTCGATGTCGGGGGCGGCTTTCGGGTGAAAGACCTGGCGCCAGGAATCCAGCAGCCCATTCTTCCGTTCGGCAGCAAACACTGCCTGATGCTCGATGCGCTGCTGCCGTTGTTCCTCGGTCTCTGGACGGTCCTTGTCGGCCTGATGTCGCCTGGGCCTTGGAGGGAATGCCTTGATCTGCTCGGCCAGTCGAAGGCAGTAGGCCCTGGCTGGCTGTTCGCGCAACTCCTGATCCGCGTTGACCGGCTCTGAAGGGTTCGGCATGGAGTCTCCTTCCAACGAAGATGCATGCCGGTACGCTTTCAGAAACGCGCGCAACCAGCAGTGTGTTGTTCAGGCCCGTTTTTGATTTAAGGAACAATAGCAGAGATACGACTCAGCGGAAGAGTGAATATGCCGCTGGGAGCGAATTTTCCTCGGGGATCTACGTCGTTCGCGCTCTCAGGAACGCCTACGGCGACGGGTTGCTGGTTGCGCCGAGGTCTGCTGTTCCGGGAAGCAGGTCGTTGAGGGTGAGGCGGGGACCGAGGGCGCGGACAAGATCGGGCAGGTCGTAGCGCCGCACGACGCCGGGGAGAATGTCTTCCGGAGCGCCTTTGGGCATGGGAGCTTTGAGGAGGCTGTCGTAGCTCTCAAGTGTGTGGTCGATCGTGATGTGTTTGAGGCGCGGATCGAGGACTGCGGCGTGGAGAAGAACGAGGCCGAGATGGCCGCTGGCCTGTGCGGATATCTGATTAGGATCGGGCGTCGTTCCATGCGACATAAAGTTGACGGCACTGATGACGTCATCGATGCGCAGACCGACGAGAGTTTTTCCAACCAGTTCTGAGTGGAGTTCAGTGAGATAGAAGGGACCGAGCAGGGGTGACTTGGTCTCTTCTGTGCCTGGAGGTGAGGGACGCGGAGCAATGACAAGAACGGCGGTTCCTGCATCGGCAAGAGCGCGAAGCTTGCGGATGTCATCTCCGCGAGAGGATTCGAGGGCCGGATCGAGGCTGTCGCGGAGGATGAGGAGCGCGGGATGCTTGCCATCGGAGGGGCGATAGAACTCGGCCTGTATGTCGATGCCGGATGCAGTGGCGAGCGTGAAGCGATGACGGACGTGAACGGAGCCTTCAGGTGGTGAGGCAAGAGCAGGAGCCTCGGTGTTTACGGGCGGAGCATCTCCGGGCATCACTGTCGCATGCGTGACCTCGCGTACAGCTTGCTGAAGTTGCGGTATGGTGAGCGGCTTAGGTTTCGAAAGCGCGTTGTACCGCTTGAGATTGAGCGTATGGACTGTCTCAGCGTTTGGATAAGAGGTAGCGACTTGTCCAGTAGGTGTGACCTGAAAGGCTTCTTTGGAGATTCCGGTCGGAAGAGCAAAGGGACTGCTGCTCGGAGCAGGCGGAGGTGGTAGCAAAGGAGCTGCGTCGGAATGGGCGAGATGAGTGAGAAAGAACGCGACGATCTGTGACTGCAATGGGCGCAAATTACCGTGGCCTCCGATGCCGGTAATCCACTGAAGCGCGGCAGAGGGCGGAATGGTGTTGGATGTGTCGGGGTTTAGTGTGGGGCCGGTGGGAACGCCAGGGCTAGGCGCGCCTGTGGGAGTTCCGTCACTGGCAGGGTCGAAGAGCGAGTAGAAACGACGCGCCTCGACGACGGTCGCACGTGCACCCGCATAAGGAAACATGTCCGATGCGGTGGAGATGACAGCATAGGGGCGAGGTGCTACGAGCTCGACCCAGTCGGGGAAATCCAGACCGCTGGCGATGAAGTTGGGGGTGGATTGCTCGGCATCCTGTGGACCGATGGCGGGTAGCAGCGTGTCGAAGCTGGTGATATAGCAGGCAGTGCCAATGACCTTGATGCGCGTGTCTAGTGCGCCGAGCAGAGCCGTCATGGCTCCGCCGCCAGAGCAGCCGAAGGCTCCGATGCGGTTCGGATCAATCTCGGGGCGGGAGAGGAGGTAGTCAACGGCGCGGATGCCGTCCCAAGCAAAATATCTCGCTACGGCATCGCCCAGAAGCGTGGGCTGGAGGCCAGCCTCGCCATGCTCACCAGTGGGACGAGTGGCAAGAGACTGCCCTGGGTTCGCGGGGTCGGGGTATTGGAGACGCTCGCCCTGACCAATGGGATCGTACGAGAGAACTGCGAAGCCGTTACGCGCAAAGGTAGATGCAAAGCCGTAGTCGCTGGCCTTGCCTGTCGCACCATGGCCTGGAGCAACGACGATAGCGGGGAGCTTCTGTTGCGGCGCGCCGGGTTTGGCGTCGGGCAGATAGAGGAGCGCGGTAACCGGGAAGTTCGGCTGCGAGTCGAAGAGAATTTTTTCGATGCGGAAGCCGTCAGCCTGCGTAGTGCCGAGCGTACGGGCGTTGAGCGGAGTCTTCTCGGGCAGACCGCCGATGAGCGTCAGAATCTTCGCGCGTACCTCGCGTTGGCGGGCCTTGGCCTCGGCACGAGTCTTGATGGCAGCGACGGTACTTGTCCGGGCAGCAAGCTGCTGGTCAGCGATGTTGTCGAGGTAGTGGTTGAGCTGGACGCGGCCCACGTTAGCTGGGTCGTCGGGTTTCGCCTTGGCGATTGGCGAAACGGGCGCAGCAGCCGGTGTCTGGGCGGCGGCGAGGCAGAAACTTGCGGCGAGTAGCGCGGCGAAGAGCGGTAAATTAGGCATTTGCATCGCGATGCCTTGATACACCGCGGAGAAGGGCCAGGTCAAATAGAGGTCAGACCAATACGGCGTGTGAGCTGGCCCGTAAGCGGAGGCGTAATTGGGCCGTGGCTTCGCGGTGGCAGAGGAGACAGAGCGTACGGATGTTGTCCAGATCGCACTGGCCGCCGCCCTCGGCTACGGGCAGGATGTGGTCCGCGTCCCAGAGGCTGCGGCGGCTGGTGATGGTCTTCATGCCATAGAGACGGAGACCGGCGGCTCGGGCTGGGCCTCTGGCACGCTTGAGAGCAGCGTAGGCGGCTACGGTGTCGATATGGCAGGCGGCGCAAAGGCCACGGTCGCGGGCGAAGACCTGGTCGCGGAGATACCCGGGGTCGGTGCGGAGACGCCACTGGTGGACGCAGTAGTCACTGCAGAAAGTACGGCGGCGTTTGGCGAGAATCTCAAGCTCGCACCAGCGGCAGAGGGGTAGACCATTTGGGCCTGTAGGAAGAGCATGGCGGCTGGTGCGGCCACCGGGAAGGGTGCGGGGGACGAGCATGCCTTTCCAGCTTAAGTCAGAGTTCGAAGTCGACCTCGAGTGGATCGATAAGAGGCATCAGCCAGGTAAGCAGCTTCTGGTGGACGGGATGGCCGTTGTAAGCGTCGAAGGTCGTCCGGTCAGCGAATTTCATGACGCCCCCGAGCTCGTATCCCTGCGAACGCGGCGAGATATTCGTTCCGACAAGGGTTTCGACGAGGCCGGGGATCTGCCCCTGCAGGGCGCGTATCTCCTGAATGACATGCTGCTTCTGATCGTTGGTGACGCCCGGCTTCCACCGGAAGGCAAATGTATGGATGACCATGCGCCTAGTGTATACAGCAACCTTTAGAATGAAACTAACGAGACATCGAGGAGACAACGGTTATGTCGAGAACGCAATCGACGATGGTGGAGTTGGGAAGCGTGGCTCCTGCATTTGAGCTGGTGGATGTGGTCACGGGCAAGGCAGTAGGGCGCGATGACGTCGCCGAAGACGGCCAGGGGCTGCTGGTCATGTTCATCTGCGTGCACTGCCCGTATGTGAAGCACGTCGAAGAGGAGCTGGCGCGAATCGGTCGTGACTATGAAGGAAAGATTGGGATTACAGCCATCTCCTCGAACGACATCGTGGAATATCCGCAGGACGCTCCTGAGGAAATGAAGAAGCAGGCCGAGCGTCTCGACTTCCGCTTCCCTTACCTGTTCGATGAGACGCAGGAGATCGCACGTGCCTATGAGGCAGCCTGCACACCGGACCTCTTCCTGTTCGACAGCGAAATGAAGCTCGTCTATCGCGGCCAACTGGACGACAGCCGCCCGCGGCGTGGCGACTATGGCAACGATATTCCTGTGACTGGCAAAGACCTGCGCGCGGCAATGGACGCCGTGATCGCGGGCAAGCGGCCTGACCCGAATCAACGGTTCGCCGTTGGGTGCAACATCAAGTGGAAAGAATAGAACTTACTGGAGCGTATGGCATGGATGATGTGTTGAATAACTTGAAGGCGGGGATCCGGCGGTTTCGTGCAGAGGTCTATCCCGCGCATGCCGAGATGTATGAAAAGGCGGTCAGCGAACCGCAGCACCCGTCGACGTTGTTTGTAACCTGTGCCGACTCGAGGATCGACCTGGAAATGTTGACGCAGGCACAGCCGGGTGAGCTGTTTGTGGCGCGTAACGTCGGCAACCTCGTTCCCGGGTATGGCGAGATGCTCGGCGGCGTGAGCGCGGTGGTGGAGTATGCCGTAAGCGTGTTGCAGGTGAAGCACGTTGTCGTCTGCGGACACACGGACTGCGGAGCGATGAAGGCGTTGCTCAAGCCGGAGTCATTGAACGCGCTGCCGACCGTGAAGAGCTGGCTGACCAACGCTCAGGCAGCATTGAGCGTCGCAAACTCTCTGGGGACGGCGAACGAAACACCCACCGAGCGCTTGAAGCGGCTGACGGAAGTGAACGTTCTGCTGCAACTGCAGCACCTGCAGACGCATCCCTCCGTAGCGGGCGCGATGGCGCGCGGAGAGCTGACAGTCTCCGGCTGGGTCTACGATATCGGCACCGGCGAGGTGCGCATCTCGGAGAACGGCGAACGAGCATTCCATCCAGTGACGGTCGAAGGTGACAGAGTAGGCTCTTCGCGCTGACCCAAGGTCTGGCTGGTGTAGTTAGCGGCGCTTTCGAAGATTGCTCTTTGTGGCTGCAACGAAGGCGATCGACTCCTTGAAGAGGTCGAGATCGCCCGTATAGTCGCCGGGCTTGGCGTGGTCAAGGAGAATCCATTCCTTCATGGTCCGCGGGCCCATTTTGAGTATGGTGATGTCGTCGCGCCCGATCAGCTCGGCGATTCTCTCCTTCGGTAGCTTGATCGCGACTCCGCCACCGCCTCCGCTTCTGGTGAAAGCAAAGATCTTCCGGCCGATAAAGTAGGTCGCATGGGTTGGGGTCTTCTCCTCGGTGATGCTGGGGAGCGGTGCCAGGAGCTTCGAAATCGCTGTAACGAGTACGGGGTCAGGCATGGGGAACTTCCTTCCTGCTGCCTCCATCGTATCGGGTACAACGTATCCAGCAGATAAAGCTCACCCCCTAAATCTGGAAAGAGAGACTTCACCCGACGCAGAGCAGTTGCCGTGTATTTGCATTTCTACTGGAAAGCCGTCGGTCCGAAATCTTCTCCGCCCGGTGGTTTTTACTTGCAGCCTACTTCAGCTCGACCGGAATGAAGTCGAAGTAAGCAAGGTTGTTTCCAGTCTTGTAGTGCAGCGTAAGAAGCTGACGCCCTGCCTTGGGAAATTCGATTTCGCCGCATTCGGCGCGGTTCCACGAGTGGTACATCATCCAATCCGGATCGTGACGGTCGGGAAACTGCGTCCAGGGATCGACCGGAAGTTTGCAGTCGGCTGCGGGTTGATTGTTGAGCGAAAACTGGATGGTATTGGCCGTGTGCGAATACATCGCAACGATCTTGTACCGACCGGCCTTTTTGACGTCGACGGTGTAGTTCACCCATTCGCCAGTCTCTTCCCATCCCAGATAAAGCTGCTGCCACTCAGGAAATACAAGGCTGGGATGATTGAGGTCCGCCAGCTTCTTCACATAGGAAATATCGACGCCTTCATTCTCGCGGAAGTGGCAGATATAGGCAGAAACGCCCCCTTCACAGTGGCCCTTGGTATAGTTCAACTCGCCGCTGCCATGGTTGATCTTGTCGGTGTCATGGTAGGCGACGCCTTCGCCACCAAGATCGTAAAGGACCGCCTCAAGCCGACCGGGAATGACCTGAGGGCCAGACATATGAAAAGCGTCCTGAAAGGGCTTTCCCTTGTAGCCCTTGGGCATCTGCCCCACCAAAACAGGGGTGAGAAGGAGTAGAGAGACAGCGTGCAGAATCTTCATTAACTTTCCTCAGACGATGAATTGAAGTCATCGTTCTGCGTGGCCCGCATCAATTCATCTTCATCGACCCACTGCAGACCACAACTGCTGCAGCGCCAGGACTCAGAACCGCGCGGCGCCGGAAGAGCGAACAGGTAAAGGGAGACGAGGGCAGCTTTGCGACCCTGACGTTCCCAGGCAATATCGGTTGAGGTGCAGCGCGGACAGCGAGGCTGTTCAAAGCCGGGCTGATCTGGAATATCAATGGAGTTAGGAACGGGCTGCGCCAGGACTGCTTCGGCTGCTTCAACATCAGCAGCGCCAACCTGCAATCGAATTCCGCCGACAAGGTTCGACATCTGCCAATCGAGACGAACGAGGTTCTCGTCCTTCAGGAAGCAAAAGATTCCTGCCGATTCGACCACGGCACGCGCAACGATGGCTTCGGAAAGATCGCGATAGCGGCGAAGTGTTACGAGATCACGGTACTCCGGCGAGGAATCGTCGAGAGGTAATGGTTCGACGAATTCGAGGCCACGACTGGCAAACTCGGCAATGAGAGCAGAACGTGCTTCGTCAATGAGTGAGTGCCAATCGGCGGCGAGTTCCTGCAGTTCAAGCTCAGACATGGGCCGATAGAGATCGGCAAAAGTCGGTTCGGGACCGTGATGGAAGATATCTGCCATGCCTCGCGATAGTAGCAGAGGTATTTGGCTGAACTAGTGTCCGCAGATAACCAGGCCAGATGGACGCTTCCCTACCCCTTGCCGTTCTCAATGTGGGTGATCTCGCCGTCGCGCATGTGCAGGATGCGGTCGGCGATCTGAGCAGCCTCGGGGTTGTGCGTAATCATCAAGACTGTCTGGTTCAGCTCTCGGCTGGAGGTGCGCAGCATGTGCAGCACGGCGTCAGAGTTCTTGGTGTCGAGGTTGCCGGTGGGCTCGTCCGCCAGCACGATGGCAGGACGGCTAATCAGCGCACGTGCGATAGCCACGCGCTGCTGTTCACCACCCGAAAGCTCATTCGGCCGGTGCTCCAGACGTCCCTTGATGCCCAGCATCTCCGTAAGGTGCTCAAGCAACGGTTGGTCGATCGGCTTCTTCTCTTCTGCGCCAAGGTTGGCGATGTCGTGCGCGATCTCGATGTTGCCCATGGCTGACAGCGTCGGCAGCAGGTTGAAGCGCTGAAAGACGAAGCCGATCTTGGCGCGACGCATCTTGGTGCGCTCGGCATCAGTAAGCCGGGCGAAGTCAGTGCCACCGATCAGCACAGAGCCGCTGGTCGCTTGCGTGAGGCCGCCAAGGATATAGAAGAGAGTCGATTTACCCGACCCCGAGGGGCCAACAATGGCGACGAACTCTCCGGGGTCAACTTCAAAGCTAACTTTGCGGAGAGCAGGAACTTCGAGTTTGCCGGAGCGGTAGGTCTTGCCGAGGTCCTGCGCGAGAATGATTGGTTGCATGAGTTAATAAAAGTTTACCGTGAACGAGGGCCTGAAATGAACCTGAGGGAGCTTTTACTGCTGGCACTGGTGGGTTGGACGGCGATTGGAGCCATCGGAGTGACCATATCGCTGGCCCGGGGAGAACGGGCGAAGGCCCTTCGCCATTTGGGCTGGATCGCAGGCGTGTGGGCGACTTATCTTGTCGTGCTGCTGGCGTTTTCACTGCTGCAGCCGCAAAAGGCCGTGGCCATGGGCCAGGACCAATGCTTCGACGAGATGTGCTTTGCGGTCACAGGCGTCGAGGAGGTACCAGGATTTCTAATTCACGATGGAAGCCGGCTGATCCGGGTATCTGTCCGAATCACGAATCATGCACGTGGCCGTACCGAGAGCGAAAAACTGATCCGCGCATATCTCCTGGATGCACAGGGGCGCAGGTGGAATGAGTCGAGGGGGATCTCAGGAGTACCGCTGACAGCCAGACTCGCTGCGGGGGATTCAGTGGTAAGTGAACCTGTGTTCAAAGTAGCGAGGGATGCTACCGGGCTCAGGCTTGTCTTCACTCATGGATGGCGTCAACCCGACGTACTCGTAATTGGCGCGTCCGACAGCCTATTACACCGACCCACGATTGTCTGGCTAGATCGATAATTAAGACGTAACTATTTGTAAGTCACTACTTACTCTGACTTATCTCGAACTTACACGACCTACTTTTACTTTGAAACCAATTAGCCACAGAAATGGCATGTTTTTCCACAAAAATATGCAAAGTGGTGCAGCCGCAAAGTACGAATAAGTAGAACTCCTTTGGATTGTGGGCGGGCGATTGGAACACGAATTGCACGCATAACCCCGGCTATTTGTGGGCCCCTACTGGGCTCTATCTACTAAGCACTTAGTAACGCAAGGTAGAAAAGATGGTTATGAGTAAGTTCAGGGCTCCACGTCCGACTAGTTATCTGCGAACGCGATTTTTTTGAACGCGACTGACTTGAGTGCACCTGTCTTTCGCCTGTCTTATTTTCAATTGAGCAAGCTGACTTTGAGTCGAAGCCCTCGCCCCTACAGGTACATGATGTCTCGTCTTGAGCCTCCATTACGGATGCGCAAGCGTGCGTCATAAATTGGCCGCCGCGCAGCTCGTTCGAGCCGCGTGCATGGTCGCGCATGGCCAACCATGGCCACATGGAGGAAGCAGTGAGAAAACTTGTATTCACGCTTATCACAGCCTTAGTCGTCTCTGGCGCAGCGTACGGTCAGAGCAAGTCCAAGACAACCCACGAGAAACAGAGCAAGACCCAAGCCATCAGCGACACGCAGATGGATAAAGTAACCGCTGCCGGCGAGGAAAGTACAGCGATAGCGGCAGATAACTCGACAGTCACCGAGAACAACACAGGAACCGTGAGCCTCGATGGAGCCGCGCTTAGCGGAGCGAAAGGCATCAACATCGTAAGTTCGTCTGATGCAGTCGTCGCCAATGGTGTGAACGTCTATAACGGAAGCCTTACCACTGAGGAAAACACCGGTAGCGCGGATGTCAACCAGACCAACGACATCACTCAGTCGAGTGCGTCGCAAGCCTCGTTGACGGGCTACACCCGCGGTGCGAACTCGGAGTTGGACGTAACGAAGTCGTCGGATGTGACAAAGAACAGCACCAGTTCCTCAAGCCTCAACGCCGCAGCCAGCGACACAAAGAGCGCCATGGATGCGGTGACGGCCAGCAAGACCGACACCAGCAGCTCTTCAAGCAGCGATAGCGCATCAAACAACGCGGCCGAGATGCATAACGCCAGCAAGACCTCGGGATCTTCCTCGATGTCGTCGGATTCGAACAGCTTGGACAAGACGTACGCCGCGACGGACGCTGCGATGTCCAACAACACGAAGAATGCAAGCAACGTGAAGTCGGCTTCTGCCACGGATAACGCAACAGCAAGCAAGGGAAGCACCAGCAACAATACGGCGAGCAGTGGCACGACCGATCACACCGCGTCCGCCGCCAGCCCATCCGGAAGCTCCACATCCGTCGGCAATTCGTCGTATAGCAATCCCTCTTCGAGTGGTGGATCCACCTCGACGACCTCGGGCTCGCAGGCCGACAATCTCAGCGCTTCCAAGGGCGCGTCGGCAACCGACTCCACCAACAGCGCTGACAATACTGCTACAAGCGGCTCTACCAGCTCCAATCAGTCAGCCGATACCAGCAACTCGTCATCGAACAAGAGCTCGACTTCGGGCGATATGAAGTCTGCGAACGACAGCAAGAACTCAACTTACGATAAGACGTCGCAAGACGCTTCATCGAAGAGCGCAAACAATGCTTCGCAGAATGCAGAGTCTCATAGCAGTTCGAGCATGAAGGCGGATCAGGCGATGAAGAGTGCTTCTGACTCGACCTCCAACAGCGAGACAGAGAGCGCCAGCGACGCCAAGACGGCGAGTCTCGTTACAACGAAGGATAAGTCGAATTCCAGCCACTCGATCAAGGCCTACCACAAGACGGAGAACATACAGGGTGCGCTCGCGATGGATTCAGCCACTGCAACCAACATCGCAGTGGATGGGTCGACCATCACGACGACTAACACCTACAGTGTGACTCTGGCGGGAACGGCTGAAGAGAATGCAGTCGCGATGAACATTGTTAACGCTGCCGGCGGACTCGTTGCCAACGGCGTCAACGTGGCCCGCACGTCGAACATGAACTCAACCCCAACACTCACGCAGCTCAACACCATCAGCCAGCACAAATAAAGGAGCGACGGCGCAGGGGGGCGGTCCCACAAAAAGGACCGCTCCCGCCTGCACTCTTGCCTGGGTTTAAGGAGGTTGTATGCGCCGCATTTTAGTGATCGCGAGTCTTGCCCTACTCACGCAGCTGGGCATGGCTCAAACCAAAATCAAACCAACAGCCAAGCCAATGAGCGACGCTGCGATGGATCGCGTGACGGCAGCCGGAGTCAGTGCTGGCGTCTCCGATGGAGTCGTGAAGTTTCAGGGTCAGGTCCCAACAGCAAATGGGCTCGTCTCCAGCGCAGGCACAATGTCGTTTCAGAGTGGTCTCACCGG
This sequence comes from Edaphobacter aggregans, assembly GCF_003945235.1. Classification (NCBI taxonomy): domain Bacteria; kingdom Pseudomonadati; phylum Acidobacteriota; class Terriglobia; order Terriglobales; family Acidobacteriaceae; genus Edaphobacter; species Edaphobacter aggregans. The sequence goes on along the minus strand of NZ_RSDW01000001.1, from coordinate 4,185,187 downwards.
CACGACCATGGGCACTCTCTCGTTGAGCGACAACGCACAACAAAACCTGCATTCACTCGTGAACATCAACGCGGTGAACTCGAAGATCAACGTCCTGATGAACCTGAACGTGAACATCAACTCGACTGTGGGCACGATGACACAGGCGAACATGAATGGGAGCCATTGATGATTCGCGGGCAAATACTTGCTGTCGGACTGATTGGTCTCGGTCTCTTGGTCACTCCCATGCACGCCCAGAACTTTGGGTACGAGGGGGAGATGCAAAAGATGAAGACCATTCATAGTCTGAAAGAGATCCGAGGGGAAGGTGTGGTGCGGCAGCGCTGGGACATCAGTTGTGGCGCTGCCGCACTCAGCACCGTGCTGACCTACGACTTCAAGGATGACACACCTGAATCCGCCATCGTGGTATGGATTCTTCACCGCGTCGACCCGATAAAGGTACGAACTCGTGGCGGATTTTCTCTGCTCGATCTAAAGCGGTTCGCGCAGGCGCGCGGCTACAGCGCAGAGGCCTTCAGCGGCATGTCAATTGAGGAACTCGCGCTGCAGAAGACCTCCGTCATAACGCCGATTCGACTCAAGGGCTTCGACCACTTCGTCGTGGTCAAAGGCATCGAGGGCGGCCGCGTCGTTATGGCCGACCCCGGCTTCGGCAATGTCACGATGAAGGTCGACCGGTTCAAGGGGCTCTGGAAAAACGGCATCGCCTTTGTCGTTCATCCACCGGATGAGTTGATGATCGGCGACAAGAAACCATTGGTTGCAGCCCGAACCTCGCCCGACGAAACAATTATCACGCGCGGCATCGGGGTCGCGATTCCGGCTAATCCGCTGTACTGACACAAGGGGGACCGATGTTGCTGCGAACGATGATTCAAGGCTCCATTCTGCTGCTTTGCGTAGGTTCGGTCGGAGCACAAGTAGCAGTTACCGGCACAGCACCACCGCCGTCGAAAGATCCGATCGACATTAAGGTACAGGAGGCTCTTCGCGAGCGGGACGCGATCATCCGCAATTTGCTGGAGAGAGTGCAGGAGTTGGAGTGGAGGCTGAACGGCGACCTCGCGACTCATCCACTCAACATGGTCGCAGCCAAACCAGTCTCGGGATCTGCTGTGGGGGCGATATCCTCCGCGGTCACCTCTGTAAAGAACTCAGGCTACGACACCGACGAACGGCAAGCCAGCGCAGCATTGGATCAGGCCTTAATCCTGCGCGGCGGTCTGCTTGTGCCTCCGGGAACGTTGGAGATCGAGAATGCAGCCTCGTACTTCAGCGCATCCTCCGACCACGTCAACATCAACGGATTCGCATTGCTACCGATTCTGGTCGTCGGCGACATTACCTCGCAGCGTGTGCGCGAGGATATCCTGCTCTCTTCGTTCACCACGCGGCTCGGCCTGCCGCACAAATTCCAGTTTGATTTTCTGGTTCCATACGGCTACAACCTGAGCCGCACGGTCGACGCAAACAACGTCCAGACCTCGACGAGCACCTTTGGAATGGGCGACATTCAATTCGGACTCTCACGTCAGCTCACCACCGAGCACGGTCGAACCCCCGACATGCTCGCCAATGTGCGATTCAAGACAACCACTGGCGTAAACTCCTTCGACCTGGGCAGCGCCACAACGGCGCTCGGATCGGGCTTCTACGCCGTGCAGGGCAATCTGACGGCGGCTAAGTCGAACGATCCGGTGGTCTTCTTCGGAAATCTCTCTTACACAGCAAACCTGAACGGCAGCCACCTGATTCCGGCCAACGACCCGACAAACCAGAATGCAATGATGGTCGGCCACTTCCAACCGGGAGACGCGATCGGCTTTCAGCTCGGATCGATCCTGGCCCTGAATCCCGAAACCTCAATGACGATCGGATGGGATCAGCGCTTCACCCGAGCCACGACCCTCAACGGCGCATCCATACCTGCGTCGTACCTAGTGGAGGGCAGTCTGCGGCTGGGCGCAAGTTACCTCTACGCGCCAGGTAAGACCGTAGACCTGACCTTTGGAGTAGGGCTCACTCCGGACACTCCAAATCTCCAGTTCTCCGTGGGATTTCCTTTCCGGGTCTCGCTCTTCGGCCCAAAGGGACGGCTACCGACCCATTAGGCCAGCGTGTTGCCAATCATCAGCAGCGAGTGCAGCGTCATGTCCTCCAGAAAGCTGATCTCGATCCGGATCGAGACAATCTGGCCGAGATCTGCCGTGGTCGACGCGTTCTTGCGGCAGGTACAGAGGTCTGTGAGGGCGAGGTGGCCGTTGCGCGTCAGCTCAAGGCCGGAGGAGATGATAGAGGCGTAAAGGTCGATGATGGCACGCAGCTGTATTTCGATGCGAAACTCCATCGTCGTAGCAGACAGCGTCTTGCGATCGAGCACCCAGCCGCCGCACTCGGCGAAAGCCGAAGTAAGCGCCGCCAGCAGGCCATTGCGCTCTTCGTAACTGAAGCCTTGGATTTCTAGCGATTGCATAAAGTAATGTCGCCGCCGCGGCTGGAAGGGTCTGCCGTTAGGCTCTTCATCGGTGGAGGCTGGCGGTAACGTGATGCAATCGCTGGTACGGTAGTCATGTGACGGCGGAGAGTAACCGGCGGCCGGCCTTAGCCATTGCCAGATTTTTCCGAGCCCGGTCTTCAGTTAAATGCGCTTGTATACGACGATGGTGAGGTGAGGTGTGGGATGGTGCTAGGGCTCGGGACGGACCTGATCGAAATTGCGCGCATCAAGGAGACCATCGAGCGCCACGGCGACCGGTTTCTGCACAAGGTGTTCACCGAAGGCGAGATCGCCTACTGCGTCAGCAAAAAAATCAGTTCAGCCGAGAGCTTCGCCGCCCGCTTTGCCGCCAAGGAGGCCGGAGCCAAGGCGCTGGGCACGGGGATCAGCCGCGGGGTCAGCTGGAAGGAACTCGAAGTACGCCGCGAGCCAGGCGAGCGGCCAACGCTGCATCTGAGCGGGCGGGCAGCCGAACGAGCCGCTCAAATGGGTGTCCGGATTCTGAGCCTGAGCCTGACACACAGCCGGGACGTGGCTATGGCCGTCGTGGTGGCTGAGGACTGAGCAGATTCCGCCCCACTATATGGAGAGATTGAACCTTGAGGTAGCATTTGGGCATCTATCAGAGGTGAAGCACTTTACGCGACAGAATCATACGATGCCGGAAGAGAGCCGTGATGTATCCTCTCAATACCGGCACCCTGCTGCGAGTTCCGGTGCGAATTGTTGATGTTGTATCCCTGGAAATGAGACTTTAAGGAGAGCTATGCCCAGCCAGCAGCAGGTTCGATGGTCACAATTGAAGGTGGGCTTGGTCGTGCTGGTTTCGAGCGTGTTCCTGGTGGCCCTCCTCTTCCTGATGACAAGCGCGTCGGGCCTGGGCATTCTTTCGCGCAAACTGACGATTACCACTTACTTCGAGAACTCGGCCGGTCTGAAGGTAGGCGCCGCGGTAAACCTTCAGGGCGTCACCATTGGAACGGTGAAGAGCGTGACGGTGGTCAATCAGCCGGACCGGAAGCTGACTCCCGTCAGGGTCGTCATGAAGGTGAACGAGAAGTATGCCTCCGCTCTGAGAAAAGATTCGAAGGCCTCGCTGGCGACCGTCGGCGTTCTGGGCGATACCGTCGTCGACATCAACAGCCAGTTCGCCGTGGGGCCGCCGCTACAGGACGGCGACGAACTCAAGACCTTGGAAACGCCAAGCATCACCGATGTCGTCAAAGCCAGCCAGGGCACCATCGAGAGCCTGAACGTAATCCTCGCCAAACTGAATGTGATCGTGGACAACCTGCAGTCGGGCAAGGGAACATTTGGTCAGTTGATCAATAGTCCCGACCTCTACAACAAGGCCAACAACACGGTTGATGAGTTGCACAAACTGACGATTAATCTGAACAGTGGCCGGGGCACCATCGGCAAGCTGATGACCGACGACACGCTGTACAACCGGCTGAACGATACCGCCGGCAAGCTATCGACAGTGGCCAACGATCTCAACGCCGGCAAGGGTACCGCAGGCAAGCTGCTGCGGGATGACGAGCTCTACAACAATCTGAACTCGACCCTGAAGCATGCCAACAACATCATGGCCGAGGCCGACGCTGGCAAGGGCGGTCTGGGACTGATGCTGAAAGATCCGAAGTTCCGCAAAGACCTGAGCGAGACGCTGGCTAACGTGAATACGCTGGTAACCGGCGTCAACGATGGTCGTGGAACGCTGGGCAAGCTGGCGACCGACGACGCAGCCTATACCAATCTGAACAAGCTGCTGACCGAGAGCACCAATCTGGTCACGACGATCCGGTCTGACCCGAAGAAGTACCTGACCATCCATCTGAAGATTTTTTAGCGCAAAGCAATCACAAACGCTTTGTTTCTCTCGCCTCAAGGGCAGGACCACCATACGTATTGGTGCCCTGCCCTTTTTGGCTACGTCCAAAGGAGAGAGAATAGCGTTTGGCGTTTTCCCGCAGTCGGAGTACGGTTATTCTGATTCCCCTTCAGGAACAATATCCAATCAAAGAAACACTTCTCTAGGAGAGCTATGGTTTTCAAGTATGTCGCTTCATTGTTGGCGCTATCCGGCACGATGTGTCTAGGGCAGTCGCTTGTCGCAACCGAAAGCACGGCCGGTCCAAAATTAGAGCCGAAGAAGCCGGTCAGCCTCGATCTTTCCGCGATCGACACGACCGCAGACCCCTGCACGGACTTCTACCAATACGCCTGCGGTAACTGGAAGAAGAACAATCCCATTCCAGCCGACCAGACGCGCTGGGGCCGCTTCAACGAGCTGGCCGAGCGGAACAACTATCTGCTCTACAACGACCTGAAGGCCGCCGCCGACAATCCGAAGACCCCGCTCCAGAAGAAGTATGGAGACTACTTTGCCGCCTGCATGAACGTGGATCTGGCCGACAAGCTCGGAGCCAAGCCCATCGAGCCCGCGCTCAACGCCATCGCCGCCTGGAACGACAAGAAGAAGCTCGCATCGTTGATGGATAAGACGGAAAACAGCTTCGCGCTGGGTTACTTCTTCAACTTTGGCTCAGGACAGGACCAGAAGGACTCGACCCAGCAGATCGGCGATCTCGACCAGGCGGGCCTCGGGCTACCTGACCGCGACTACTACCTGAATCAGGATGAGCGCTCGAAGACGATCCGCACCCAGTACGAAGCGCATGTAACGAAGATGTTCGTACTCCTCGGCGATACACCGGAGAAAGCGGCTGAAGAAGCAAAGAACGTGCTGACCATCGAGACCGAGCTCGCGCAGGGCTCCATGTCGCGCGTGGATCGCCGCACACCAGCCAACGTCTACCACATCATGACGATCGACCAGTTGCAGGAGCTGACTCCGGACTTCGACTGGAAGGTCTACATGGCTGCCAAAAAAGAGAGCGGCCTCAAGTCCGTGAACGTCAGCACCCCAGGCTTCTTCAAAGCCTTCAATGAGCAACTGGACAAGCAGGACATCAACGCCCTCAAGAGCTACATGCGCTGGCACACAGTGCATCGCTTCGCCCCCGGTCTCAGCGAGCCGTTCGTTCAGGAAAACTTCAACTTCTATGCAGCTACACTCGCCGGCCAGAAAGAACAGACCCCGCGCTGGAAGCGGTGCACAACACTGACCGATCGCGCGCTTGGCGAGGCAGTCGGGCAGGACTGGGTTGCCAGAAACTTCCCTCCTGCAGCCAAAGACAACATGGAAAAGCTCGTTGCCGCACTCGAAAAGGCAATGAACGAGGACATCAAGCAGCTTGACTGGATGAGCGATGAGACCAAGGTCGAGGCGAAGAAGAAGCTCGACGCCTTCCGCCAGAAGATCGGCTATCCGGACAAGTGGCGCGACTATTCTTCACTGACGATCAAGCGTGACGACCCCGTGGGCAACGTCATGCGCGTGACGGAGTTCAACGATCACCGCAGCCTCGCGAAGATCGGCAAGCCGGTCGACGAGAAGGAATGGGGCATGACGCCGCCGACGGTCAACGCGTACTACAACCCCGGCATGAACGACATCAACTTCCCGGCCGGTATCCTGCAGCCACCGTTCTACGACTTCAAAATTGATCCGGCTGTGAACTTCGGCGGCATCGGCGTGGTCATCGGCCACGAGATGACGCACGGCTTCGACGACCAGGGCAGCCAGTACGATCCGCAAGGCAACGTACGCAGCTGGTGGACACCCGAAGACAAGAAGAAGTTCGACGAACGCACAGGCTGCGAAGTCAAAGAGTACGGCAGCTTCGAGGTCGCTCCGGGCCAGACGTTGAACGGCAAGCTGACGCTGGGCGAAAACACCGCCGACAACGGCGGCCTGCACATCGCCTTCGCCGCACTGCAGGAGGTGCTCGCCAAGCAGGGAGTCGATCCTTCGACAAAGATCGATGGCTACACGCCGGCGCAGCGCTTCTTCCTCGGCTTCGGTCAGGTGTGGTGCGAAAACCAAACCGAACAGGTAGCGCGGCTGCGGGCTAAGACTGATCCGCACTCGAGCGGCCAGTGGCGCACCAACGGAAGCGTGCAGAACTTCGAAGAGTTCGGCAAGGCCTTCGGATGCAAAGTCGGTCAGCCGATGATGCCGGCAAACGCCTGCCGCGTCTGGTAAAACAAGAAACGGATATAGTCGGGAAGGCCCAGGCTCCGGCTTGGGCTTTCTCATTTTGCAAATAGTGAAATCTGCGGTGGAACGGCGATTTGCTGGTTGGGACAGGTTTTCCATGGCCCGAAAGTGGCACAAAGTCGCTTCACCTTCTACAATTAGCGAAGGATTCGTATCCCTACAGAGTTGCTCGCGGGAAGGTGGTCGAAATTGACTACCGGCGAGGTTAAGGAAGCGCATGAAGTTGAGCAGGATTGGCCGAGTTTCAATGGCCTTCGTAGTATCCGTGGCGATGGGTCTGGGCATGACGGCGTGCGGTGGCGGCACGATCGGTTACCTCTGGGTTATGGGCACGCAGTACAACCAGATCGCCGGTTTCAAAATCGACGATTTCACCGGAAACCTGACGGCGATTCCAACTTCGCCCTTCAGTTCGGGCGGCACCAACCCAGTGTCGATCGTGGTCAAACCTGGTGGACGGTACGTCTACGTCATTAACAAGGGTACTCCCGCGACTTCGACGACTCCCGCGACGGCTGGCCAGATCGCCGCATTCAGCGTCGGCAACGAGGGCGTCCTGACCTTCCAGCTCTCTTATACGAGCCAGGGAACCACGCCGGTCTGGGCATCGGTCGACAGCACGGGCAGCTTCCTCTACGTGCTCGATCAGCAGGCCCCGCCGGTCGACCCGACGCAGCCCACCATTCTTCCGCCCTACGGTTCCATCACCGTCTTCGCGATCGACCCCAACACTGGACGCCTCCAGTTGGTGCCGAACCAGCAGGTGAAGAACTCTCAGGGCACCCAGTTGACCTACTTCCCCGTTGGAAGTCAGCCGACGATGATGAAGGTAGCCGCGAACAACTGCCTCTACACGCTCAATTCGGGCGACAACACCATCTTCCCCTACTCGATCGGCACTGGCGGACAGCTGACCCTGACGACCAACTCGACCATCACCACGGGCGCGACGCGACTGACCTCGGTCAACGCGAACGGATCCTATGTCTATCTGACGGATGCGGGCGCGGCAAACACCCCTGGCCAGATTCTGCCCTATACGACTGGCACGGGATGCGCGCTGAACACCCTTACCGGCGGTCCGGTCCCGAACCTCACCGGCGCCTCGAACCCTGTGAATACGATGGTCGACAGCAAGGGCCGGTACCTGTACGTCGTGAACAACTCCACGACCAACAGCCAGGCAACGGCGACCAGCAATGTTTCCGCCTTCGCGATTGATTCGACCTCCGGCAAGCTGCAGCCGCTGCCCATCGGCGACACGAACAATCCATATCCCGTTGGAGCGGGTCCCCTGTGCATGGTGCAGGACCCAACAAATCAGTACGTATACACGTCCAATAACATCGACGGCACGGTGACTGGAAAGATCATCAACCAGAACACGGGTCAGCTTTCCGATCTGCAGCGCGGATCGAAGTTCCCGGCGACGGGACAGGCGACGTGCCTCGCGGTTAGCGGCGTCGTCAACTAGCCGGAAACATAACTGGAACAGCCCCGTTGGCAACACGAACAGCGGTCGCCAACGGGAACGATTTTGCATCGGAGTAAGGGAAGCGCATGACGTTGAATACGATGGGCCGCCGTGCGGCAAAAGCCACAATAGCCTCGGTCTTGTCTGCGGCGATGGGGCTTGGCCTGACGGCGTGCGGCAACAACCACACAGTAGCGTTCCTCTACGCGACGACTGCGAAGAACAACCCTGGCGTCATCAGCGGCTATAAGATCGACTTCCAGGCCGGCCATCTCGTGCAGTTGGCGGACTCCCCGGTCCCCTCGGGCGGCAGAAACCCTGTAGCGCTCGTTGCATCTCCTGACCACCGATTCATTTACGTGGTGCACCGCGATGACTCGACCGTCGTCCTCTTCGCCATCGGAACCGACGGCAAGCTCTACGCCCAGCACACCTACAATGTGACCGGCAGCTTCCCTCTGGCAGCCTCGATCGACCCCTCTGGAAAGTTCCTTTACGTCCCGTTCACCTATCAAAAAGCCCCCAACGGCGATCAACTCTACACTCCGGCCAACCCGGGCCCTGGCGGCGTCACGATCTTTCCCATCACCGCCGCCGACGGCTCCCTCGGCACGCCTACAACGACGAATCTCGGTCGTAGCCCGGTCGGTGTCGTCGCAACCAGCGCGAACCACTTCGTCTACTTCATCTCGCAGGACAGCGCAAACCAAACGAACCTCTACGGATTTTCTGCCGATCCCAGCACCGGCGCGCTGACTCCGTTGCCGGGCGTGACGATCAACCCAGGCAATGTGCCCTCGATCGGCTTCCCCTCGGGCGTCACGCCCAGCGCAATCATCGAAGATCCATCCTCCACTCACCTCTACGTAACCGATCAAGCGACCAACCAGCTATATAGCTACTTGATCGCACCCAACGGTGTCCCCAGCCTGTTATCCAACGGCACCGTGCCGACCGATGCTGACCCCGTAGGGATAACGATCGACATCACCGGCAAATTTCTTTACGTAGTGAACTACACTGGTGGAACAATCGGCGGTTACACCTTCGGTTCGAATGGAGCGGCGATTCTGTCGACGGTAGCCGCAAGCACGCAAGCTGGCACCGGGCCAACCTGCGTGACGACAGTAGGATCTCCGACCAACAGCGATCCGAGCCATGCGATCTACCTGTATGCGTCGAATGCGCTGAGCAATTCGATTACAGGCCAACAAATGTTACCGCAGGACGGCAGCCTGAGGCAGATCTTCGAGTCCCCTTTTACCGCTGCTGCTTTGCCGACCTGCCTGATAGCCGTGCCGACTATTCAGTAATAATGCTGGATGGTCTGAGAGAATATGAGCGGGTAGCCTTTAGGCTCCCGGGATGAAGGAAGCACATGAGTTTGAGGAAGCTGGGCCGGGCAACAATGGCCGCAACAATGTCTCTGGCGATGGGTTTTGGCCTCACGGCCTGCACCCGTGACTTTACGGTGGCGTACGTCTACGTGACGATGGCCCCCAAGAATGGTCAGGGGGGTGGAGTGGCCGAGTATGCTGCCGACTACTCTTCGGGCGCTCTGGTAGCCGTCAACGGTTCACCCGTGCAGGCAGGCAACAATCCCATTTATGTGGTGGCTGCGCCGAACGGTCAATTTATCTACGTGCTCAACCACGATGACTCGACCGTGCAGGAGTTCGCCGTCAACATGAGCGACGGCAGCCTCAGCTCGAAAAATACCTACAAGATCACGGGTACCTTCCCCACCTCGGCCATAGTCGATCAGACCGGTAGATTCCTGTACGTGACCTACACCTACCAGACCGGTTACTCATCCACCAAGCCCGGCCCCGGCGGAATGAGCATTTTCCCGATCAACGCGGACAACTCCCTCGGGACCGCGACGGACCAGAAACTCGGCAACAACCCCGTTGGCGTGACCACCAACAACTTCAACAACCTTGTCTACGTGGTCGACCAGGAAGCTTCGCCGAACGCAGCCGTCCTCGGATTCTCCCGCGATCCCAACTCCGGCGCGCTCACACCGGTTCCCGGCACGACAATCGGGCCGGCAGTTCCCAACGGTCCTACTGTCGCCACTGGCTTCCCTGCCGGCGTAATCCCCAGCGCGATCAGCATGGAGCCCAGAGGCCACTTCGTCTACGTCACCGACAGGGCCACGAACCAGCTCATCGGTTATGTCGTTCAAGGCAGCGGCGTTCTGGTCCCCATGGTCAACTCGCCCTTTACGACTGGCCTGTTCCCTGTGGACGTCATCGTAGATCCGCGCGGCCTGTATCTCTACACGTCCAACTTCAACGCCGACACGATTGGCGCCTTTGCGATCAACACCGCGACGGGCGCGCCCTCGGGTGCGGTCGGGTCGGGTTCGGTCACGGTAGGCACAACTCCTATCTCCCTTGCGATCGAACCGGCACTGGGCATCTATCTCTACACGGCCAACAATCTGGACGGAACGGTTTCGGGCCTGAAGCTGGATGCGCACAACGGCACGCTCGCGGCTGTGCAGAACTCTCCGTTCCCAGCCCCCGGTCTGCCAACCAGCGTAGTCGCCGTGGCAAACGGCAATCACGCCACCCAGATCGTCCAACCCTAATTCTCTTCCCTGTTGCAGCAGAAAGCCCCGCAATCGCGGGGCTTTTTGTTGCTCGGCACTCTTGTATCAGGTGTACTGCACCAGCGAGTGCAGCGTCGCCAAAGCATTGACGGCATGGCTGCCCCAGTGCGACTTAAGCGAGAAGCGCCAGTCCCATTGAACGTCGCCCAGCGCAGCTTCGCCATACCGCTCCAGCGTCAGCAAGCCACTCTTCAGGTCGCCCCATATCTCCGAGAGGTCGGCGGAGAGCATTCCAGTCACCGGCTCCTCTGCCGGGTTGCTCTGCGGATCGAAGGGCTTCCAGTAGATGTCCTCTATTCCCATCAGGGCACTCAGTGTGGAGCGCACCTCGGCCTCGCGGGCAGCGATGTCATCCAGGGGCCAGTCGTTGGTCGAGGGCTCGATCTGTGGCAGCAGCAGCCCAAGATAATAGACCTCGGACAGCGTAACAAGCAGCGCCTCCAGCGCCCCCTGTTTCGGCTCTAAACGAGGATCTTCGACAAGAGTGCAAAAACTCTCGGCGCTTTGGCGGAATATTTCAACGGATGTCGCTTCAAGTGTCTCTGGGGAGGAGATCATCCTTACACGGTACACCAGCTTTTAGGCTGCGACCTTCCGAGAGAACCTGCTTAGTATCGCCTTCCGGGAGGGATTCTCGACAAATTTATAGACGAGAACCGAAAACACGATCAATGCGGCATAGGAGATCCACGGATCCAGTGCGGCGACGTGCAGCCGCTCCGTCAAATGGTGGTTGTGGATCAGGAGAAAGCCGTTGAAGTGCAGCAGGTAAAGGCAATAGCTGCTCTCGCCGATCAGCAGCAGCGGCCTCCAGGCAAAGACCGAGGCGATTGCGTGCCTGCCGCTAAGCCCAAACACAAGGCAAATGAAGAGAGGCAGCAAAATGCCACCGTGTTTGATCAGATAGGGCAGATGAGGAGCCGCGATATAGAAGAAGAGTCCGAGAGCCGTGAGCGCAGCCGCTGCAATGGCCAGACGCTGTCGCTCGGTGATGGTAACGGAGAGCTGAAGCCGGGAAAGCGTAATGCCTGCCATAAAGGTCGCGGCATAAGGTATCGGCGTGTACTTCAAAAACCGGATCAGCGTCGTCGAGGTGTAGCGAGTGACTGGCTCGGTCAGATGATCGGGGTTGAAGATGAGATATAGCGACGCCGGCAGGATGTCGATCACCCAGAGACCGAGAAGCAGAAGAATCAACCGGGAGGGCTTTCGCGGCCAAGGCAGCAGAATCAGCCATGGGAATGCTGCGTAGAAGGCCACCTCGGAGGAGAGCGTCCATGCGACGGTGTTCCAGAAGGTAGCCAGACTTGGACTCAACCCCTGCAGCAAAAGGGGAGTCATGATAAATCCCTTCCAGAACTCCAGCTGCGAGCGCGCTCCCCACTCCAATTGAAGCATCTCGAAAGAGATCAGCAGCGCAAGCAGGTAGACCGGGTAGAGGCGCGAGAACCGGGCCAGCCAGAACTGCCGTTTCACCAGAGACGCCCCGCGGTCGGCATAGTTATACGCAAGGATGTACCCGGAGATCAGAAAGAAGACGTTGACGAAGACAAAACCATTCTCAACGAACGGCCGCAGCAGACCGAGATGCGGAGGCGTGAAGTGAAACAGAACGATATTGAAGGCAAGCAATGTCCGAATGCCGGTCAGCGCAGGCAACGGTGGCTTGCGCGCAGGCTTGATGGCGGTTGTCGTCGTCGGAATTGCAGGTGTCGTCGTGGTAGCCAAAATGGGGAGTATCCGTTCCTGGGGCTGCTATCTACGGCGCGAAAATGACCTATAGATTGGATGCAAAAGTGCCACAATCTATCTAACGCATCTTCGGGAGATTTGATGTGCGCCCCCACAATCAACCCTGATCAATCAGACCCGGTTCAGTTCCGAGCGAAGAGGGGTATACCCTTATTCTATCTGTTTACAAGCCGTTGGAAGTAGTCATCCACGAACCAGCTTTGCCACACTTTTCTCCACGAACTGACCACAAAACCACCACAAACAGCACCCGTTTTCGCAAAAAACCCTGCAAAAACACCCCTCCACCAGCGCCAAAAAATCTGCCACAAAAAAACTGCCAAATCGCTCAGGCCGTAACGAGCGAACCCAGCTTTTCCCCGCTAATGACCCGCACGATATTGCCCTGTTCCCGCATGCTGAAGACCATCATGGGCATGTTGTTGTCCTTGCACAACGAAACAGCCGTCGTATCCATCACCCCAAGCCCCAGCCGCATAATATCGTTGTAGGTCACCTGCTCAAAACGAGTAGCGTCCGGATCCTTTTTAGGATCAGCACTATAGATGCCGTCAACCGAGGTCGCCTTCAGCAGAATATCCGCCTTGATCTCCATGGCCCGCAGACTAGCCGCCGTATCGGTCGAGAAGAACGGATTACCCGTTCCCGCCGCAAAAATCACAATCCGCCCCTTCTCCAGATGCCGCATCGCGCGGCGGCGAATGTAGGGCTCAGCCACCTGATGCATCTCAATCGCGGACATCACGCGGCACATAATTCCCCGCTTTTCGATAGCGTCTTGCAAAGCAATCGCATTAATCACAGTCGACAACATGCCCATATGATCAGCAGCGACACGATCCATATCGATGGCCTGTTGCGCCACACCGCGAAAAAAATTGCCGCCACCAACCACAATGCCAATCTGGCAGCCTAGAGCGTGCGCATCCGCAATCTCCTCAGCAACTTTGTGGATGAACACTGCGTCAATGCCGAAGCCGCGGCCTGCAGCCAGGGCTTCTCCGGAGATTTTGAGGAGGACTCTTTTGTACATGTCAGGTCTAAGTATCGCATGGGGCAACCGCTTGTCGCGCCTACTAGCAACGGAGACGAACTAGCCGCGGAAAGGCTGAAGAATCAGGCCCTAGGCGTGGGGCTTTCGTGGGATTGGGTCGTTCCGAGCGGCATGTAAGATAGTCCGCAGGGTCCTTATGGCGAACACGCAGGCCAAGTCCAAAATCCTTCCACTTACTTCCGTACGATTTTTCGTCGCGTTGTATGTGCTGTTATTTCATGCAATTCCGGGAATTCCCTCGCACCGCCGCGATTATGGGGTACTTGCTCGCATCATCGGGGTGGGATATGTCTGTGTCCCATTCTTTTTTCTGCTGTCGGGTTTCATCCTAGCAATCGTCTATCTCAACAACTCTGCATCGGTAGACAAACGAAAATTTTATCTTGCACGGTTCGCTCGCATTTACCCACTCTATCTGGTCGCAATGTCACTGGATCTTCCCCACTTTCTTTATACCCAGAGATACATTACCCACCAGAACTGGGGACATTCCATCGCTGTGATTCTTGCCGCAGGCGGTCTGGCGCAGGCCTGGTTTGCCAGCCTTCAGGGATTCAACCAGCCTGGGTGGTCGCTTTCAGTGGAGGCGTTTTTTTATCTACTCTTTCCTTTCATCGGCGGAATTGTTTGGCGAATGCGCGAACGAGTACTCTTGCCATTCGCGGTTTGCGTCTACGCCGGCGGAACCCTGCTAGTTTGGATCATCTCGCATACAACGATGGGACGGCAGCAGCAAGCGTGCAGCCCACTGGAACATCTCTATGCCTTTGTTCTGGGGATTTGTCTCGCCAAACTCTTCGTGTGGATCAGCGCGGATTCGGCCAGGTCACAGACATTGCAACGCTGTGCTCCGTGGCTTCTGTTGGGTAGTCTTGCGGCATTCTTCGCGGTTCCCGTCTTCGATCTTTCAGTCCCTGAGATGCTGATGCAGCATGGCGTTCAGGTACCGCTATTTGCACTGATTCTGCTTGCGTTTGCCAGCGGCAACGTTGTCATTTCCACCTTGTTTTCGGCAAGCTGGTTGGTCGTGCTGGGCGAAGCCAGTTTTGCACTCTATCTAATCCATGCGCCGTTGAATACGATCATGCGGCGCCCGATTGAACGATACGGTATGCCAGCCTTCCTGATCTATGTAGTTGTGACTATAGGGCTCAGCGTGGCCAGCATTTACTGGCTTGAAAATCCTGCAAGGCGTTGGATATTGGAGAAAGAACGGGCACGCAGCCTCAAAACTGAGGCCACGGGCGTCATGGCTTAGAAATACCTAGAAAGGCTGCTAAAAAATAGATGTATTGCCTCCGTAGTGGACGATATAGGAAACGCGGATATTATCAGGCCTACCTTCAATTCAATCCTAGTCAGGAGCAAAAAGAAGAGCCCGGGCTGTCGCCCGGGCTCGATTGTCTAGCGGAGTCGAAAGCTGGCCTATGCCGATGCTTCCTCCGTAGAAATCTGGGCGGTCTGCGCTACAGTCCAATTCGGATCACCGACTTTGAATCTCGCGAAGCGACGCACGCTGATGTTCTCGCCGAGCTTGGCAACCTTGGTCGCAATGATCTGCGCAATGGTCTGTGTCTGCTCCTTGATAAACGGCTGATCGAGCAGGCAAACCTCCTCATAGAACTTGCCCATCTTGCCTTCCAGCATCTTCTCGATGATGTTAGCGGGCTTGCCGGTCGCAGCAGCCTGTGCGCGGTAGACATCCTTCTCGCGCTCGATATCCTCGGCGGTCACATCCTCGCGGCGAACGTAGCGTGGATCGGTAGCCGCGATGTGCATGGCGATGTCGCGGAGCAATTCTTGGAAGTCAGGCGTGCGAGCAACGAAGTCCGACTCACAGTTCAGCTCGAGCAGGACGCCGATCTTGCCGCCAGCGTGGATGTACGTGCCCACGGCACCCTCGTTCGTGGTGCGCGAGGCCTTCTTGGCGGCCGATGCCATGCCGCGCTTGCGGAGGACGACGAACGCCTCTTCCATGTCGCCCTTCGACTCCTGCAGAGCCTTCAGGCAGTCGCCCATCGGGGCGCCAGACTTTTCGCGGAGTTCCTTGACGAGTTTTGCATCAATCTTTACGGCGGTGTCAGACATTGTGATTCCCTTCTGTGTAGAACGTGATTCAGGCAAAGGGGGCGCAGGCAATAAAGCCCGCGCCCCCTGAATATATCCGGATGGCGGTTACAGCACGGCAAATACCGTGCCCTTAACACGACCGGGCCAATAGGGTTTAGGCTCCGGTGTCGGCGATGGCAGTCTCGGGCTCGTCTACCGATGCCGCTGCAGGGGCCTTGCGGATGTTCCCGCCGAGGACCGCTGCGAGATCGACATTGTCGTCTTCGTCGCTGTCGGCAGCCGAGATGGAGGCCTGAACGTCAGCCAACTCCCCGTCCTCACCGATGTGCTCCGAACCAACCTCGGTCGGCTCAACGTCGGCGACTTCAGTAGCAAAGGCGCGCTCAGAGACCATCTGCGTGCCCTCGTAAGCCGAATCAGCAATCTTCGTCGTGAAGAGACGGATGGCGCGGAGAGCGTCGTCGTTACCGGGGATGACATAGTCAACAACGGTCGGATCGCAGTTCGTGTCGACAACGGCGACAACCGGGATACCAAGCTTGCGGGCTTCAGCAACGGCAATAGCCTCGTTGTTCGAGTCGATGACAAACAGCGCATCGGGAAGCCGCTTCATGCTCTTAATACCGGCAAGGTTGGTCGACAGGTGCTTGCGCTCGCGCTCGAGCTTGATGACTTCCTTCTTGGTCAGCAGCTCATAGCGGCCGTCGGTGGACATATCGTCCAACTCTTGGAGACGCTTCACCGACTTCTGCACCGTGACCCAGTTGGTCAGCAACCCACCCAGCCAGCGGCTGTTGATGTAGGGCATGCCCGCGCGGTTGGCCTCTTCGGCCACGGCATCCTGCGCCTGGCGCTTAGTGCCAACGAAGAGGATGAGCTTGCCGGTGGAGGTCAGATCGGTAACGAACTTCGAAGCCTCTTTGAACATCTTGAGGGTCTTCTGCAGGTCGATAATATAAATTCCGTTGCGCTCGCCAAAGATGTATTCCTTCATCTTGGGGTTCCAGCGCTTGGTCTGATGCCCGAAGTGAACGCCAGCTTCGAGCAGTTCTTTCATCGTAATGTTTGCCAAATTGAGCTCCTTGGTTGAGGCAACCGGGAAGACGCGCCGGCACCTGGATTGATCCCGCGTACGGGAGATTTGACTCCGTGCCTCATGCGGTCCCGTTTGGAGCACATAAGGGTGATGCGAGCGGGTGCGGAACCGAACGTCCTGCACCCGCTAATACTGTGAGGGCCCGTACAACCAGGGCTGCGACAGCTTGCAGTACCGAGCGATTAGCGCTTGGAGAACTGGAAGCGAGCGCGAGCGCCCTTCTGACCGTACTTCTTGCGCTCCTTACCACGCGAGTCGCGGGTAACGAGGCCTTCCGACTTGAGCGCCTTGCGGAGTTCGGGGTTGAATTCCATAAGGGCGCGGGCGATGCCGAGCTTGACGGCGTCCGCCTGACCCATCACGCCACCACCACGAACCGTGGTGATAACGTCAAAGGTCTCGCCGATGTCGTTGATGCCAAGCGAGCGCTTCGCTGCTGCGCGCTGCTGGGCCGTCACGAAGTAAACATCAACGTCCTTCTTGTTGACGGTAAAGTTGCCGCTGCCGGGACGCAGAAAAACGCGTGCAATCGACGACTTGCGGCGGCCGGTGCCATAGTACTGGACGAGATCTGCCATGATGCTCCTTGAACTTGCCTCCGGACATTTGCCGGAAAATCTTTATCTGAGGCGCGTCTGACCGCGCCTGACAACAAAACTTAGCCGGCGATTTCCATCGGCTGAGGCTTCTGTGCGAGGTGCGGATGCTGACCGCCCTTGTAAACCTTCAGCTTGGTCGCCATCTGGCGGCCCAGCTTCGACTTCGGAAGCATGCCCTTGACGGCCTGTTCGACGATCGCCTCCGGGCGACGCGCGAGCAGCTTGATGAAGGACTCTTCACGCAGACCGCCGGGGAACCCGGTGTAGCGGCGATAGAGCTTCTGGTCGGCCTTCAACCCCGTCAGAACGATCTTCTCGGCGTTGATGATGACAACGTGATCGCCCATATCGATGTAGGGGGTGTAGAGGGGGTTGAGCTTACCGGCGAGAACGCTGGCGGCGTGCGTTGCGAGGCGGCCAAGCGTCTTACCGCTGGCGTCGAGCACAAACCACTTGCGTTGAATATCTTTGCCGCTGGGAATCGTAGTGGACATCGTCTGGGTTACTCCTTGATTCTGCCGTCTTCAGTGTTCGGCGTGGTGCATGAAGAATGGTGAAGCTGATTTTTAGTGCATGACTGCTTTTGCTTATCAAACCTGTCGGACACGCGAGCGAAAACTACTCGAACACACAAGGAGTTCGACCCGCATGATTGCGCACAGAACCTTGTCAAACCTTGACTGGGACCTGAGAAGTGGGTGCTTTGGGGGTGGCTTGAATCGCTGCTGCCCCGAGTGGATCCACCACGATGTCCCGGTGGCTGGCGCGTCCATGAGATATAGCTTCACAGACGTGCAGACGCGAGACTGCGCGAGATTTAAGAATAGCCGAGTCCGGAAACCTCGTCAACGACGAATCCTCCGAAATATCGAGCTTTGGCTGCTTTACAGGTTTTGTGGAAAGTCCCTTTCTCTATTCTTCCTGGAAGCACAGCACTAGTTCTTCGGTGGAAGCGCAGGGCTTTGGCCCTGCGAAGAACCCGCGAAATACAAAAGGCCTTTAGGCTCGGGCTCCTATTCCTCAGGGCAAAAGGCCCGATCTATCTGACATCAGGTCCCTTTAGCCGTCTCGAGGCTGTCAAGCCAAAAACCTATCTAACTTGCTGGAAACAAACCACATGACCGCGCCATTTAATTTCTCTCAACCCGCTATAATAAGAACAGAGACAAAATGAGAGCCTCGGCGCAGCCGGGGCTCTTCCTATTTTAAGTGAAAACCGACAGCCAGACTGCGGTCCAGACCTAAGTCAAATTATTTGAATACCTTAGGACTTAATAGAGGAGGGCATCCCCAGAAACGATCAACTGAACGAAGCCGAAGGTTTGAAACTGACAATCCGCAACTGACGACTTGCACTTAAGATAGGTCCAGACCTAAGCCCCAAATTTTGAATACTTTAAGACTTGAAGTATGGGAGAGGGGTTGGTTCAGCTAAGCCAGCGTCTTCTTCCGAAGCTCGTACAACTTGGCATCCACCAGAAACCGGAACCAGAACGTCTGCAGCACATAGAAGATGAACCCCTCCATCCCGTCAAGGAAGCCGAGGCGAACGACGTACCTGTAGAAAAAAAGCGCGAACGGTCGGCTGAACGCAGGAGCACCCGAGTAGAAGCGCCGCAGGAACCGCTTCCGCTCGATCGGATTGCCGCCAATCCGTCCTTGGATTCGCCCTTCTGTGTTCTGTAGCGACATCTCGCGGACCTCAGCGTCGGACCACCGGTTATGCCGATAGGTCCATTCGGTGAGCGACATGCGGATGTCGTCGATCATCGCGTGCGTCAGCCGCTGGGTCTCGCCCACGCACTGAAAGTGCTGATCGTACTCGCGAGCCTCACACCGGCCCTGGCCTGTCACAAACAGCCGCATGTGCCAGGTAGGGGACATGCCGCCATTCCGCAGCACCCTGCCCATAAACTGAAGCATCCGCGGCAGAAAGTAACCCGAGTACGATGACTCCTCCGGCAGCGCGAGAATCTCCGCCCGCAACTCCGGAGTCAGGCGCTCATCGGCATCCAGATGCAGTTGCCACTTATAGCGAGTCGAAAGGTTGTCGATAGCCCAGTTACGCTGTGCCCCATAGTTCTCGAAAGCGTGATGTTCGACCGAAGCCCCCGCGGCCGTAGCGATTTCAACAGTCCTATCCGTACTGCCGGAGTCGACAACGTGAACATCGTCGGTAAGGCCCTGGATGCTGGCGAGAGTTGCAGGAAGAGAGTCGCTCGAGTTGAACGTAAGAATGATGACCGACGGACGCACCGGCACTCCAGGGGAAGATTTGCCTCAGTTACCCCTACCATACAGAGTTTCAGTGTTCGAGCTGCGGTTCGCTCGGCTGCTGACCAAAGTTCGTTACGAGCAAACGAGGAATAGGCTTACGGCGGCGACGCGGCGGATTCGTCGGAGTCGCTGGATCAAGCCGGTACAGAATCAGAAGATTGCGCTCCGGATCATCCATAGCCGGAAACGCTGCCACGCGCTGCAGGTGATACATCGGAGTCAGCGCATCCATCTTGTCGTCGTCCACCTGATTCCACGTAACGTACCAGCCCGGTCGATACGCTCGGACACGGTCGGGAAGCTCCATGGTGCCAAAGTCATCACAGATCGAAGGCAAACCGGTCATCAGCGACAGGTCCGAACCGCTGATTGAGAGTACCAGCGGATTGTGGGTTCGGTCGGCCATCACGATGTCGTGAATCTGCTCGGCGGCGTGCGTGAAGGTGTACTCGGGCGTCCGGACATAGTGAAGCGTCTGACGTGCATCGGTCACAGCAAGGACAACCAAAGCAGCTACCGCAAGAACGGCAGCAAAACGATGGAGCGGCGCAATCATCCGCGGGCCGTTCCAGATGCTCTCAAAGACGACCGGAACCAACAGCGTAAGCGGAACCGCAATCACCAAGTAGTAACGGGGCTGCAGGTTGTTGTGATAGGCCAGAAAGGCTGCATACCCGGCCACCCAAAGCAGCAAAGCCGGAATCAGCGGGTTACGCAGAATCCGCGGCATGATCAGCAGAGCGATGACTGCAGCCAGCAGTGCCAACGGATAGAGCAGGCGTCCTACCCATGCCCCGTCGACGAAGGCGTCGCGCAACACTGAGATGGCGTTCTCTGATGTGATGCCAGTGTAGGCATTTGCGCTGAACAGGTACCGGTAATCGCTCAGGAAGTGCGGACGGACGATGAATCCGTAGTAGCTCAACCAGACGACAGCACCCAAAAAGGCAGCAGGGACGCCAAGTTGCAGGAGGGGTTTCAAACGGTATCCGGCGCGAGCCCATAGCAGCCATGCGATGGCCGGAAGCAGGAAGATTGCGGTGGTTTTAGTAAGCACCATCAAAGGTAGTAAAAGGCCCAGCGCAAGAATGGGCGCAATGTACCGGATGCGGGCTCCCAACCAGGCAACTCTTCCTTCAGGCGTGGTCGCTTCGTGAGGACGGGCCCAAGAGGCAGCCAGCATCGCAAGCAGAGTAAGCAGAACCAGTAGCGGTTCGAGAATGGCCAGTCGGCTGAAGACGTAGCAAAAGGGGCTAACGGCCAGTAAAAGCACCGCGATGGCTGGAGCGGAAGAGACGCGGTGTCTTCCGCTGGCGCTTTGGCAGAGCTTATGCCAACGTCGCAACAGCAGATAGGACACAACGAGGATTCCCGCAAAAATGCCCACAGTGAGGGCCCTCGCTGACTCCAAGTTGACTCCGGTAAAACGGAAGACGATCAACTCGAGCAGCGGCCAGACCGGAAGTGCTGCGGCAGGGTTGAAGTCACCAGGGATGTACCATCCACCGCGCTGGAAGTGGCGGATAGCGGCATCGCCGTACCAACCCTCGTCGGTATATTTTGCCCAGTCCATCCATGGCGAGTGGTTGGGAAAGTCAGCGTTAAGATGGAGCGCGTGCAGTGCGAGGAAGATCACAGCCACAAGAAGGACCGCAGCCTCAAAGGCTTTAGCAGTACGAGACGATATTGTGTGCAACTGGCCCATGGGAGGAAGAGTGGTACGTAAATCTAATCGCCTGAGTTTCAGCGCATTTTAAATCTTATAGAAGCATACCGGAAGAGAAAGTTGCTAAAACCTCCTCATTACAGATCCGTGAGCAGTCAACATGAGACGTCTGGCTGGCAACTTTCCCTCGAAACACAAGCAGCCGAACACTATGAAGAAGGAACAGCTCATCGAGTGGAATACGAAAGCGAGGATCGGAATTAGTAAGCAGAAAGGGCACAATATAAGCGGCGTAGACGATTAGGAGCAACCTGTCGACGCGATCGAGCGGGACTCGACCCGGCAGCGCAAGCAGAATGAGGAAAATGATGACCGGCATGGCAAGAAAGCACTTCACAGCGTTCACGGCAAAACGCTGGTGATGGATCCGGATATCCGGACGGAAAAAAGTGAAGAGCTTAATCCCGAACAGTTTCACTTCGGCAGCTGGATGATGAAGCGCGTAGTCGATGGAGCTACGCCGATAGAAGTTATTGAGAGATGGATCACGAAAGTCGGGCGAAGGGGCGGAGAAGCTAAGTTCGGGATGGCACGCGCGGTACGCGGCATTGATCGAGAACTCTCCATTGAGATTGGCCAGAAACGCGGAGGCTGCGAAAGGGTTGTTTCCCGCAAAGAGGTTGTAAGAACCGTTCCGTGGAAAGAAAGGAGAGCCATGGCCAACAGTTCCCAAAAGAATATAAGCGGAAAAGCCGGAAACCGTGAAGACAACGAAGGCATAGATACCGGCCCGGGCGGTCCTATTTTTTGTCACGAAGGGCCGTGACGTCTCGTCATGCTGCTGCTTTCCACCTGATGAGAGCGCGTAAACCAGAGCTACAGCAATAAGAAGACAGTTAGGTCGGCAAAATACTGCGGTGGCAAAGACGATTCCGCCGACGAAACTCACGCTCAACCTTGACCCCGAGGACTGTACGCGCAGGAAGAGCAGAACGAGGAACACGAGGAGGAATGTGCTCAGGGCGACGTCCCATGACCTGGTGATCGAAGCGAGAAGGTCAGGATGGAGTGCGACGGGAAGAGAGCCAAAAGCGGCCGCGCGTGTGGAGATGCCTAATTGGAGAAGAAGAAAAAAGCATATCGCTACTAGAGTGATTTGAAGTGCAGCCTGCAAAGCAATGATCCCATGGATTCCGCCGACGCGATACGCGGGCGCGATCAATAGAGGATAGGCAATGGGAGTGAAAGTTCCCGAAATACGTCCAGAGGAGGCCCATTCCTGCGCTTGCAACAAGGAGTCTGGACTGGGTTTCGAAAAAGGCAACCACGTTGCGACGACTATTACTAAAACGGTTGAAAACGCGAGAAGACCCGCGAGAAAGTGATACTTATGACGCATGTGGGGCCCATACTCCCTGAATTCCACCTAGGGTATAGCAAGGCCCAGACTTAAGAACCAAAATTCTGCGGTTCATTCGTAAGAAAGCGCATCAATGGGATCCTTGCTGGCAGCCTTGTACGCAGGGTAGAGGGCGCCTAGAAGAGCCCCGAGGAAGGCGATAACAATTGTCTTCCAGACCCAGGGAAGATCGATGACGAAATCGAGAGTGGGGAAAAGGCGCTCAAGAGAGATGCTAAGGACGAAACTAAGGATAACCCCAAGGACGATGCCAACGGAGGCAAGGGCACCACTTTCGCGGAGAACGATGGCGACGATATAAGAACGGGAGGCTCCCAAGGATTTAAGAATGCCAATCTCGCGCGTGCGCTCCATAACAGCGGTATACATGGACTGGAAGATAACGAGGAAGCCGATGATAAGTGCGATCCCTACGACGACACGAATCGCCGTACTCATGTAGGGCAGACGCGCCGGAGAGATGGAAGAAAGATATTCCTCTGCTGTCGCGACGTTGTACTGGCTCATCCCTGGCATAGCGAGAATAGCGTTGCGGACTTCTTCCTGGTGTTTGGGAGGATCCTCAGTCCGAAGATAGAACATGGAGGCCTTGCCTTCGGTACCAGTGAGCGTACCCATGGTCTCGATGGGAATGAACTTACGCCCTCCTTTGCCGTGTTCGACTATGCCAGAGATACGGAAGGAATGGTTGAGGATCGTGAGGGTGTCACCGACTTTTTTGCCAGTCCCGGCATATTCGTCGACGATGACGTCGTTGGGGCCTTGGAAAGCGGTTCCCGAGATGAAGGTGAACGGAAGGAGGTCATTGAATGTCTTGAAGTCGATGCCGTAGATGCTGTCCAAGGAACTGGTGAGTTGGATATTGACCGGTGCGACGACGACGACGTGAGGAATAGTTGCAAGGACCTCGGCTACTTTGATGGAAGCCCCGGCAGAGCTCATGCCGATGAAATTGTTGGTGGTGCTGGGGCGTACGAACATGTCCATTCCTATGCCGTTCTGCCGTTGCTTGAAACCATCGATCTTTCCCAGGAGGATTGCGGTAGTGGAAAGGATCATGATGACTTCAATGGCGACAGCCAGGGCAGTGATGAGCGAACGTAGGGGACGATGGACGAGGTTACCGACAACAAGTTTGTTCATACAGATACTAGTGTATGGCAGAGCGACCTAACGGAGTCTGCGGGAATGCAGACTAGTCAATGACGGTGATGAAAAAAGTCCCATGAGCGCAGGCGTTGCTTTTGACGACCTGACCCTCCCGCCAAAGCAAGAATTTTCCGCATCTACTATAGACCGTTACTTTCGCTGGGAACGACTGGGCGAGCACGCCGCGGTATGCTGCGAACGAGGGCGATTCGTCGCAGGCCGGTCTGCTCGGGCCCCTTGAAAAGAGTGCCAAGCACCGGCATCACGTAAGCTGCAGTTAGGGCCGCGACAATAATGCTGAGAGTAGTAAAGCCAAGCATATAAATGACGCCGCCCAACATGCCTTCCGGTGCCAAATGAGCGAACTGAGCGATAACAAGGAGACCCCACGGAGATTCGGTTGCACTTCCGCATAGAGAATCGAAAAGGGTAAAGAGAAATATCCATAGGATCGGCGCGACTATCAGAACACCGGTCCAGCGTGCGATGTGGAAACCTTCGCCTGATGGGCTGAACGATATACCCGTTGTACTATCGTCCTCCGCAATCACGCCGCCTAGCTCGTGGGAGTATACATTTCCAAACCCAATGTTAGGTTTGTTGGGCCAGAGAAAGTGCGGAACGAGGTTCTCAAATCCCATGATGATTGGCGAGTAACCGAATGTACCGTTTCGTTCCGTAAGATCGATCAGTGCATCATCTACTGAGATCATTTGAAGCCGGTCGAAAAATCCCTGAGGTGTGTTGTAGTAGCTCTCTTTTGAACTGTCCGCACTCGGATCCTCGGCCAGCGCGTTGGATTTCTGTCGAACGTCTTCAAGGTCCAAGAGCAAAGAGATGGCTACGTTGAAGTTTTCACGGACAGAACCCGTTTCACTTCTGAGGTTTCTTCCGTACTGAGAATATGGAACTAGAAAGCGGAACATGAAAACGACTACAAGGACAGCCCCAATCGCTTGAAAGGTAGATACTTTATAGCGCTGAGATCCGGCAGCAACGGCCCAACAGAGAAGTGGAGTGAACATTCCCTCCTTGGAGAAACCGAGTACGCCCATTGCGAAGATGGCAGCGCCTGAAATCAGTACGGGAAGGTTAACGCTACTGGTGCCTCCACTCTTGCGGATTTGGTGGACAACACCAAGAACCATAGCAAGCGGAAGAAAGCGGTTGACCTGAGCAAGGGCGCTCAACGCTGAACCGCTCTGCCATGTCAAAACCATGAGCAGGAAAGATAGGAACAGGCCGGTGATCATGCAACCGATGGTGGCATTTTGCATCTTGGCTTCGGCCACCGCATTTCGCAGAAACGCGCGTTTCGCCGTCAGTTTGCGGCTGACGTAGACAGCGGCCAGCATCGCCGTGATGCCAGCGAGAAAGACGCGAATGGTCAGGAGCGGATTTAGAAGGTTAGAGTCTCCCGGTTCGCCGATCATGGCCTTCCAACACAGGCCAACAATGACGGCGAGGACTGAGTAAAAAAATACATATGCGCCGGATGGACGTGCGAGTCCACCTGCAAGGTTGAACGCTACTGTAGCTATGACGATGAAAAGAACACTGCAGACCGAGAAGTAAAGTGACGTTCCCTCAAGCAGTTGCGCCGTAAAGAGCAGGCCAGCGAAGCAGAAGGCGTGCCATAGGCGAATGTGTACAGGAAAAGGGATGCGCACTCAGTCTCTTTTCTAAAAAACCAATGGCTGTCTTCGTTGTCGAAGAATAGACCGCAAGGCGGCAGGTAAAGCCTGATAATAGTGATTCGAAGCAGGAGCGTCAAAGGAAATCCCCGATAGTGCAGGTTGCGATCTCGAGACCTCCTCTGGTTGGTCGAAACAACCTAACTACTTTGGTTCCAATAACCTGTCTTTTACCATTGGAGATCAAAAACAGCTTGGACCATAGGCCGGCTCGCGCTATCCTTCCCAAGACCGCGGGATGGAGTGCGGGAGCAATCGGGCGATAAATGATTTAGGCTGGGCGGAGCGAATGGAAAGATTCTGCGACGAACTACGGCTGGAGCGCGAACGGCGAAATATCTCGATTGACGAGATATGCGCGGTGACCAAGGTTGCGCCTCGTCATTTGCACGCGCTTGAAGCGGGCGAGTACCGGGAACTGCCTGGTGGGGTGTTCCGTAAGGGCATCGTTCGCAGCTATCTCAAGGTGCTTGAACTGGACGAAGTGCCTTGGATTGAGCGATTTGAGGCCAGTCTCCGGGAGAGCGGCGAGTACGAACCGGATAGCGAGGACTGGGCTGAGTTCGCCGAAAATGTCCGCCGAAATCGCGGTGGGACCGCATTCATAATCGATCCGCGGTGGATGGGTATCGCCATGATGGTCATTACGCTGGTGGTTCTGGGGTGGAGCGTCTGGAAGTTTGTTCTTCATGGACGGCTGCTTTAGAGCGGAATCAGATCAGATATGTTTGGCGTGGTGGTCTTCCCCCTAGATATTTTCTCGTAAAGTATTTATAAAAATAGGTTTACGGGTGGACTCGTTTTATCATGGGTAGACCAAGGTCCCTCGGTTCAAAAGCTTTGATGAGGCTTGCCCTGTAAAGTATTGATTTAAATAATATTTATAAGAAATTTCCTTTCCGAGTGAGAGGTAGGAATTGTTAAAAGAGGAAGCCCCGATGAGTTATCCGGGACTTCCTCGTTTTAATCTCTCTTATTTCAGTAGCGGAGTGGATGAAAAATTGATTGGCATCTGGATATCATTGATTCGTAATGACTTTTCCATGTATTGGGCTTGACAAAAGCTGGGGCATTGAAACGAATTGGTTCCGTGGCGATGTCGATACGTCAGATAAATAATGGCCGGAGGATTCACCAACGGGCAGTCCACGGATACTTGTCTGATTCGTGACGAATGGTTGATTCATGGATTGACAAGATTCGGGGAGCATAATTAACTCAACGTTCATCTTGTTTCTAGCTTTTTGTTCCTGCTGAGTATTCGTGGCAGTGCTAATTCTCGGTTTCTTGTCAGACATTTTGCTGTCACAAAGATGAAATCAAGAACCCCGGCGTGAGTCTGGGGACTTCAATGTTGGATTTTTCAGGAGAAGGTCAGATGACAATATTCAGGCAGTTGATGGGTCGTGCTACGGGTTTCGTTGTGGCGGTAATTCTGGTGATGGCGTCCGGCGTGGCGCAGGGCCAGGTGGGATTGGGAAGCATTAGCGGGACAGTGACGGATGCGACGGGCGCTGCTGTCAATGGAGCGACAGTCACGCTGCTCAATACGGACCGCAATGAAGTGGTTCGAACGGTACAGACGGCAGGAACGGGATTTTATACTGCGACTTCGCTACCGTTGGGCGGCTACACGATTACAGTCACAGCGTCGGGTTTTGGCGATCAAGTGTTCTCCAACGTCATATTGCACGTAGGCGATGCGCTGACGATTAACAGCACACTCAAGGCTGGCGCTACAGAGAAAGTGGTTGTGACTACGGAGGCTCAGAGCCTGAACTTCGAGAATGCAACCCAGGCATCTTTGATCAACGGCACGCAGGTACGAGAGTTGGTGCTTTCGAGCCGGAACTACGAGCAACTGGTAGGTTTGCAGCCCGGCGTGGCATACACGGGCGCCGATCAGATCTACATTGGCAATTCGAGCCCGAACGGTGCGACAAATGTTGTGAATTTCTCCGTCAAC
This sequence comes from Edaphobacter aggregans, assembly GCF_003945235.1. Taxonomy (NCBI): domain Bacteria; kingdom Pseudomonadati; phylum Acidobacteriota; class Terriglobia; order Terriglobales; family Acidobacteriaceae; genus Edaphobacter; species Edaphobacter aggregans. The sequence goes on along the minus strand of NZ_RSDW01000001.1, from coordinate 4,157,724 downwards.
GGCAGCCGCACAAGCGGCAATGGATGGACCGTGGACGGCGTCGACAACCAGGATCGCGGATCGAACTACACGTTGCTGACATATCCCTCGGTGGACGCAATTGCTGAGTTCAAGACGCAGCGCGGGGCTTATTCGGCAGAGTACGGACGCGCTGCCAGCGGACAGATCAACGTCATTACGAAGTCAGGAACCAACAACTTCCACGGAAGCGCCTACGAGTTTGTTCGTAATGATGTGTTTAATGCCAACGATGTACTGAACAAACTGACGACCACGCCGTCGGGCGCGGCGAAGACAACCGCTTCACGCGGCGCGCTGCGTTACAACGACTTCGGCTACACGATCGGCGGGCCGGTGTGGCTACCCCGCATCTACGACGGCCGGAAGCACAATACCTATTTCTTCTTCTCGCAAGAGATCCGGCGGGTGATCACGTACAAGCCTTTAACGCTGACGGGGGTCCCGAGCGTGGCTGAGCGACAGGGCATCTTTACCAAGGCCGTGTGCGCGAGCACGAATGCAACGACCGGAAAATGCAACAATACCGGTGTAACGACTGTGCCAATTACAAGCACCTTGGCGCAGGCGTATCTGAAGGACATTTACGCGAGCGTCGGAACGCCGGACGCGACCGGCACCCTGGTGACGCCACCGCAGCGCAATCTCTTCAACGGAAACCAGCAGATCGTTCGTATCGACCAACAGCTTGGGCAGAAGATGAACCTCTTCTTCCGAATGGTCAACGATTCAATTCCGACGCAGGAGCCAGGTGGACTGTTCCAGGGGAGTGGTTTTCCGGGTGTCAACACTACTAATACGAATGCACCCGGACGGACGTATCTTGGGCATGCGACGTACGTCATCAATCCGACGCTGCTGATCGATGGCGGGTATGCGTTCTCGTATGGCGCGCTGCTTAGCGACCCGGTGGGATTGATGGCGAACGCGAACTCGCCTGACATCAAGCCAACGCTGCTTTTCCCATCCACGTTGCCGCGAGTGCCGACCCTGACATTCTCCAGTGGCACTACTCTTGCTACATACGGCCCATATCGCGACTTCAACCGCAACCACAATATCTTCGGGAATGTCACCAAGACGATTGCCAACCATACGCTCAAGGCGGGCATCGATTACAACCGTTACAACAAGCGTGAGAACAATGCGAGCGCCAATGCGGGCAGCTTCGGCTTTACGAATGGCAATCTTCCAACCGGGTCGACGGCGCAGGCCTATCAGCAGGCGTGGGCTAACTTCCTGACTGGCTTTGCAACAACGTTCTCGCAAGCCTCGATCGATGTGACTGCCAATATTCTGGCCAATCAATTTGAGGTGTATGCACAGGATGACTGGAAGGTGACACCGAGGCTAACGTTGAATATGGGCGTTCGCTACACGCGCTTCGCACAACCGACAGATCAAAATAATCAGCTGACGACCTTTGATCCATCGCTGTATAGCTCTGCTGCAGCGCCGACGGTGGACAAGAATGGGTTGATCTGCGTGACGGGCGCGCCTTGCACTGGCGTAAGTCCTGTGACCGGCGTGACCTTGGCGTCGGCAGTGACGAATGGCGTGAGTATCAACGGGAAGAATTCTCCATACGGAAATAAGATTGGATCGTCCGATAATCTCAATTTTGCTCCCCGCCTCGGCTTTGCCCTTGATGTCTTCGGCAACGGCAAGACGTCGTTGCGTGGAGGATACGGCATCGCATTTGACTCAGCGTTGTTCGGCACCTATGAACAAAATATCTTTCAGAACCCTCCGTTCGTAAACTCACCAACGGTCTCAAATACGAGCTTCGACAATCCTGGGATCGTTGCGGCAAATGTGAGCTATGCGGCGCAGGTGATTCGTGCCACAGCGCCACGCTTCAGGACGCCGTACAACCAGCAGTTCTCTTTGAGCTTTCAACAGCAGATCAAGGGGGGCTTCGTAGGTGAGGTTGCCTATGTTGGCAGCGTGCAGAACCATCTGCTGGGCCTTGTGGATATCAACCAGGCCCCCGTTGGAGCGTTTGCCGCAGCCAACCCGACGACGACAGTGACCAGCTCAAACGTGTCGCTGATCAATCCCTACCGGCCGTATAAGGGCTTTAGCGCAATCAACTCGGTGCAGACGATTTTCATGGGCAACTACAATTCCCTGCAAGCGTCTGCCCGCAAGGAGTGGAAGCATAACTCTCTGGTGGCTGCAAATTACACGTGGTCACATGCGCTGACGAACGCCAACGCCGATCGTACTGGCGCTCCGCAGATTTCGTCGCTTCCGTCGGCGGAGTATGGCCCTGCAGCTGCCGACCGTCGGCATATGTTCAACCTCAACGCCGTGTACGCGTTACCGTTCTTCTATGAACAGCATGGCCTGGTTGGCCACCTGCTCGGTGGATGGGAGGTCTCAGGCTTGGGCTACTTCAACACGGGCCTGCCGCTGAACGTTACGACCACGGGGCTGGATCCGGCTGGCGTTGGTGTTGTGTTTGGCTCGAGCGTCTCCAGCGGACGGCCGGATCAGATTGCCAATCCGAACCATGCTGGGGCCACTCCAATCCACAATCGGCTGAACTGGTTCAACATCAATGGGTTTTCGGCAGTTCCTAGCGGGCAGATCCGTGGCGGCAATGCCGAGCGCAATGTTGTGCAGGGACCCGGCTGGTGGCGCGTGGATACGGGCCTGTTCAAGAATGTCAACTTTGGAGAGCATGTGCACATGCAGCTTCGCGGCGAGGCCTTCAACCTGTTCAACCATACAAACCCGGACACAATTTCAACGGGTAGCCTGATTAGTGCCAGCGGTTTCAGCTCAACTGCCGGTAACATTACGGGTTACCGCGACAAGCGCATTCTTCAGCTTGGCGCGAAAGTAATTTTCTAAAAAATAGGAGTTTAGGTGGAGCGGCGTCCTGAGAATGGGCGTCGCTTTGTTTTGTTGGAGATGCTGTTTGATGCAGGATATCGCCATTGACTGCGCACTGGTCGCAAATGCATGGGTGGTTTTGCGGGGGCGGGTGACAGACGGGTAGAATAGAGAGGTTACCTACTGCGCGGGATATGTTGCCCGCAAAGACTTTGGAGGAGTTTGATTTGTCGACACGCGACCGTTTTCTGTTTACCAGTGAGTCTGTAACCGAGGGGCATCCGGATAAGATTGCCGACCAGATTTCTGATGCGATTCTGGATGCCTGCCTAGCGCAGGATCCCTACAGCCGTGTAGCGTGCGAGACGCTGACCTGCACCGGGCTGGTGGTGATTGCGGGCGAGATCACGACGAAGGCTTATGTGGACTTCCAGAACCTTGTGCGCGGAACGGTCGCGGCGATCGGGTATGACAATGCGCTGTATGGGTTCGACTCGAACACGTGTGCGGTGATCTCGACGATCAATAAGCAGTCAGGCGATATCGCCATGGGTGTCGATACGGGCGGCGCAGGCGACCAGGGCATGATGTTTGGCTACGCGACCAATGAGACGCCGGAACTGATGCCGACACCGATCTCGCTGGCTCATAAGCTGGCACATAAGCTCTCTGAGGTTCGTAAGAATGGGTTGATGTCGTATCTGCGGCCTGATGGCAAGAGCCAGGTGACGGTGGAGTACGACGCGAACCACAAGCCTGTGCGTGTGGATGCGGTTGTGATTTCGACGCAGCATGCTGAGACCGTGGGCAATGACGAGTTGCGCGCTGACATTCTGAAGAATGTGATCCAGGCTGTGATTCCTGCGAACCTGCTCGATGAGGATACGAAGTATCACATCAACCCGACCGGACGGTTTGTCGTCGGTGGGCCAATGGGCGATACGGGTTTGACGGGACGCAAGATTATCGTCGACACCTACGGCGGCATGGGCCGTCACGGCGGCGGAGCCTTCAGTGGCAAGGATGCGACGAAGGTCGACCGTTCTGCAGCTTATATGGCGCGCTATGTGGCGAAGAACATCGTCGCGGCTGGGCTGGCGGATCGCTGCGAGGTGCAGCTTGCCTATGCGATCGGCGTGGCTGAGCCGGTTAGTGTGCTGGTCGATACGTTTGGCACGGGCAAGGTCGATGAGACGACGCTTGAGACGCTGGTGCGGAAAAACTTCTCGCTGACGCCGAAGGGCATCATTGAGGGTCTCGACCTGCGCAGACCGATCTTCAAGGCTACTGCTGCTTACGGGCACTTCGGCCGCAAGGGCGAAGGCTTCAAGTGGGAAGAGACTGACAAGGCAGCTGCTCTAGCAGAGCAGGCTGGTGTCAAGACCGCAGCAAAGTAAACCGAAAAAGCATTGTAGGATGCGGGGTGGACTCTATGAGTTTCACCCCGCATCGCATTTAAGGCGAAAAAGCAGGTTAGACTTGCCGCTCAGGAACTTTTCGCATCGCAGTTACAAGGGCCTTCCACGATTGGCCGGGGATACTTATGCTGATACGTTCCGAGTTCGATATTCAGTTTCATCTTCCGCAAGAGTTGACGATGGTCGCGATGCTACGACTTCATCCTTCGGTCGACCCGCTCGTGCGCGAACCGGAAGAATTGACGCTCGAACACATTGAAACCGCTCCTCAGGGGTTGGAGTTGGAGTCGAAGACTTCGATCGCAGCGGAGGAGTATTTGGACAGCTTCGGGAACCGTTGCTCTCGGTTTGTGGCACCGCAAGGAACATTGCGGATAAGTGGCAAAAGTCTCGTGGAAGACGATGGCCAGCCCGATCCGATTTTTACTGAGGCCATTCAACATCCTGTCGAAGAACTGCCAACGGAGACGCTGCAGTTTTTGCTTAGCAGCCGCTACTGCGAGGTGGACCAGATGTCGCAAGTGGCGGGCGATATGTTCGGACACACGACACCGGGATGGGCGCGGGCTGTGTGGATCCGCGACTGGGTGCACAACCATGTGCGCTTTAACTACAACACGGCGCGCCCGACGAAGACTTCTCTGAATGTGTTTACGGAACGCGTCGGCGTGTGCCGCGACTACCAACACCTGGCGATTGCGATGACGCGGGCTATGAATATTCCTGCGCGGTACGTGACAGGTTACCTCGGGGATATCCGCACACCTTATAGCGGTCCGGGTGATTTCAGCGCATGGTACGAGGTCTTTCTAAGTGGTCGATGGTGGACGATGGATGCTCGTCATAACGAGCCGCGCATCGGGCGCGTGCTGATGGCGACTGGGCGCGATGCTACGGATGTGGCCATCACAACCAGCTTTGGTGTAGCGGAGGTAAAGAACTTCTATGTCGAGAGCTACGAGGTGGATGAGCAAGGAGTTACAGTGCCACTTGTGGGTGGGGGGACGCGCGACAAGAAGTGGGTTCCTCCGTTCGGACTCTAGCTGGAAGTTCCATTCAGAGTTTGATTGAACGAAACGGAGTGTGACGAGGAACGAGTGGTAGGAAGATACTGGAATGACGATGACTAAAGCTAACAACATTCCGAGTCTCTTTCCTGGCAAGCAATGGCAGCAGGTGCTGGAACGTGATGCAAGCGCTGACGGTCAGTTTTTTTATGCTGTGAAGTCGACTCGCATCTTCTGTAAGCCGAGTTGTCCCAGTCGCAGACCTAACCGCAAGCAGGTGCAGTTCTTTCCGACGACGGACGCGGCGCAGGCGGCTGGCTTCAGACCATGCAAGCGATGCGAGCCGGAGCGGACGACGCCCAAGGCGGATCCGCAGGCCGCCGCTATCGGGACAGTGACGAAGTATCTGCGGGAGCATGCGGACGAACGGATGAAGTTGGCTGATGTTGCGAAGGCTACCGGAGTTGGGCGGCTTACAATTCTGCGCGGATTCAAGCGTGTGCTTGGGGTGAGCCCGGGACAGTACGCGAAGGCACAGCGGCTGGAGAAGTTCAAGGACAAGGTGAGGGAGCCGAAGATGCGAGTGACGGATGCAATCTACGATGCGGATTTTGGATCGAGCAGTAGGCTGTATGAGAACAGCGGGGCGCGGTTAGGGATGACTCCGCGTGAGATGCGCAGTGGAGCGGCAGGACTTGAGATCCGATACTATATTGCTGATAGTCCGTTGGGCCGGATGCTAGTGGCGACGACCGATGTAGGTGTGTGCACGATCGCGTTTGGCGACAATAATGCCGAGGTATTTGAGATTCTTCGGGGTCGTTTTCCTAAGGCCGAATTGGTGGCAGAGAAAAGCTCTACGGGATGGTTGGCTGAGGCTGTGACTTTTGTGACAAGCCAGATGGGCGAACATCCACTTGCTGCGAATTTTCCTCTCGATGTGCGTGCAACGGCATTTCAACAGCGAGTGTGGAGGGCATTGCAGGAGATTCCCCGCGGAGAGACTCGGAGTTATTCGGCGCTTGCAGTTCAGCTTGGATCGCCGACGGCCACGCGGGCCATCGCAGGAGCGTGTGCGGCGAATCCGGTGGCGGTAATTGTGCCTTGCCATCGGGTGGTTGGGAAGAGCGGGTCGCTGACTGGCTATCGCTGGGGCGTTGAGAGGAAGCTGAGATTGCTCGCTGCTGAGAAGAATTGACTTGATCTGCGCTCGACCGGATACAGTAGAGCGATGGTGCAAGCGACTGCGATTGATGGACGTGTACTGTACGCGAAGATCACGCGTCGACTGATTCCCTATCTCTTTTTGCTCTACATCGTGGCCTATGTGGACCGCGTGAACGTTGGCTTTGCCGCGATGGACATGAAGCGGCAACTGCACTTCAGCGATACGGTGTACGGAACGGGTGCGGGAATATTCTTTCTGGGCTATGCGCTATTCGATATGCCCAGCAACCTTATGCTGCGGAAGGTCGGTACGCGGCTTTGGATTGGGCGCATCATGATCACGTGGGGGATTGTTGCGGCGTGCATGATGTTCATCCACTCGCCGCGATCGTTCTATATTCTGCGTTTTTTGCTGGGAGTAGCCGAAGCGGGTTTTGTGCCTGGAATGCTGCTTTATCTAACGTTCTGGTTTCCTTCGCACGAGCGGGCGCGGGCTGTGGCCAAGTTCATGACGGCGACGTCTCTTGCGGGGGTGATTGGTGGGCCGATTTCTAGTGCACTATTGCGGCTAGATGGTGTTGCTGGGTTGAGCGGGTGGCAGTGGCTGTTTTTGGCTGAAGGGATTCCGACGGTTCTGCTGGGGGTATCTGTGCTGTTTGTGCTGCGGGACGGGCCGGAGAAGGCGGAGTGGCTTGATTCGCAGGAGAAGCTTTGGCTAGCAGGCGAACTCGAGCGGGACCGTACCCTGTATGGCGCCGGAGAGCACGGCAATCTGATGGATGTTTTCAAGATGCCGGCGGTATGGATGCTGGCTGGAGTTTATGTCGTTATCCAGATCGGCGTGTATGTGGTGAATCTGTGGATGCCGTTGATTCTGTCGAGCCTGGCTGATGGGCGTATGGGGCGCGACGCGAGTCTGATTGCTCGCTATGCTACGGTGCCGTACGTGCTGGCCGCCATCTTCACGGTGATTGTGGGGTGGAGTTCGGATAGGTGGAATGAGCGACGTGGGCATCTGGCGGGATGTATGGTGCTGGTTGCTGTGGGGTTCGCCTGGGCAGCTGTGGCGCATGATGTGGCTGTGGCGTTGTGCGCATTGTCGCTGGCGGCTATTGGGCTGTGGAGCACGATGGGGCCTTTCTGGGCTCTGATGACGCGGATGGTGAAGGGTGCAGCGGCGGCGGGCGGTGTTGCCATGATCACGACTCTTGGCGGGCTCGGCGGATTTACAGGGCCTTATTTAACGGGCAGGTTGCGTGATGCAACTCATAGCTTCGCGGGCGGCCTGTATGGAATCAGCGGGCTGGCGTTGTGTGCCGCGGTGCTTAGTTTATCGGTCAGGCAGCAAAGAGCATCTCACGAGAAACGATGAGAAACATGTGGAGATTGTATATGAAAGAAGCGTTGTTGTTTGATGAATACAGGCAGCGCGGATGGGCAGTTTTGGCTGAAACACAGGGCTCGAATGGTATCCTTTAGGTAGATCAGATTGGTCCATCACAACGACATTTGAATTAAGGAATGAGGTGCCGTAATGGCGACAGCAACTATCGATAAGTCTGTACTGGCGACGGAGTACAAGGTCGCGGACATTTCGCTTGCGGAGTTTGGACGCAAGGAGATTGAAATTGCCGAGCAGGAGATGCCGGGGTTGATGGCTATCCGCAACAAGTACGCTCCCTCGAAGCCTCTGGCTGGCGTTCGCGTGACTGGATCGCTGCACATGACCATCCAGACCGCTGTGCTGATCGAGACGATGGTCGCGCTGGGCGCCGACGTGCGCTGGGCAAGCTGCAATATTTTTTCGACGCAGGACCATGCGGCGGCGGCGATTGCTGCGGCCGGCGTTCCTGTGTTCGCCTGGAAGGGCGAGACGCTCGAGGAGTACTGGTGGTGCACGGATCAGGCTCTGCGGCACAAGGGTGGCCTGGGTCCGCAGATCGTGATCGACGACGGTGGCGACGTTACCCTGCTCATCCACAAGGGTGTGGAGTTAGAGAAGGGCGATGGTTGGGTGAATACTCCCTCGGGCAATCAGGAAGAGGGCGTCATCAAGAACCTGCTGAAGAAGATCCATGCTGAGGATACGACTTACTTCCAGAAGCTCGCCAAGGAGTGGAAAGGCGTGGCTGAGGAGACGACGACTGGCGTTCACCGCCTCTACAAGATGATGGAGCAGGGCAAACTGCTGGTTCCGGCAATCAATGTGAACGACTCCGTTACCAAGAGCAAGTTCGACAACCTGTATGGCTGCCGTGAGTCGCTGGTCGATGGCATCAAGCGCGCGACCGATGTGATGGTGGCGGGCAAAGTTGCCGTGGTTTGCGGCTACGGCGACGTGGGCAAGGGCTCGGCAGCTTCGCTGCGTGGGCTTGGCGCTCGCGTGTTGGTCACCGAGATCGATCCGATCAACGCGCTGCAGGCGGCGATGGAAGGGTATGAGGTCACGACGCTTGAGGAGACCCTTGGGCGCGGCGATATTTATGTCACCTGCACCGGCAATCTCGACATCATCACCTTTGAGCACATGCAGCAGATGAAGGATCAAGCGATCGTCTGCAATATTGGGCACTTCGACAACGAGATCCAGATGGATCAGCTGAACAGCGCCAAGGGCGTGACGAAGCTGAATATTAAGCCGCAGGTTGATAAGTACACCTTCCCCGAAGGTCACAGCATCTTTGTGCTGGCCGAGGGGCGGTTAGTGAACCTGGGCTGCGCTACGGGTCACCCGAGCTTCGTGATGTCGTCCAGCTTCTCGAACCAGACGCTGGCTGCGCTCGACCTCTGGAAGAACAAGGACACATACAAGCCGGGCGTCTACATCCTGCCGAAGAAGCTGGATGAGGAAGTTGCCCGTCTGCACCTAGAGAAGATCGGCGTGAAGCTGACGACACTTTCGCCGAAGCAGGCGGAGTATCTTGGCGTTTCGGTTGATGGCCCCTACAAGGCGGAGCAGTACCGGTACTAGTATCCCTATCCCACGCAAGGTGGGCAAAGTATTGATTTTAGATACTTTAGGTCCGGACTTAGATTGTAAAGCATTCATTTCATAGTGCTTATTCTTGTATTGATTCTAAAAGGGAAAGACCTCGGCGATTTGCCGAGGCCTTTCCCTTTGCTGTCTCTATCCATTATAGCGGTTTGAATGAAATGGTTCGGCAGCGGTATCTCATTGGTGGGCAATGGGATATGTGTATTGGGGTATTGACAGGTTCTCTTGTGGAAAACGGACAAAGGGGGATGGCGATATTGGTGGTTGCACACCCCTTCGGGCTTCCCTCCGGCCCCTCGACTTCGTTCGGGCCCAGAGTGCAGGCCGCTGCGCTGCGATGTTGATGTCCAAGTTAGAGGGTGACCTCAGCGGCTGAAGCCGCCAAGCAAAAGAGACACTAGTGGCACGGCTGAAGCCGTACCCTTAAGCAAAACGTGCTTTCGCAGCCTGGGATGCACCGACCTACCTCAGATACAAGGGGCAACGAAAGCAACGGCAAAGCAATAGCAACGACAACAGCAGATCCCCTTCGAGGATGACAAAAAAGAAAGACAACAGCCATGGCAGAAGCAGATCAGATGTTTGCGGATGACAACCAAAGAACAGCCAATCACAAGAACAAACAGCAACTGCGGCGACAATGACGGTAGCAGTCGTAATCGAAATGGCCGTCAGGAGAATTTCCTGGCGGCCATTGATTCGATGGAGCGGTGGATCACTTTTCCTAGGCCTTCTTGGCGTTGTGCTTGTCGCGATAGATACGCTTGGATTCCTGGTTCTGTTGCTTGTTGACGAGGGCCTTGTCGCCTTTGGTGAGATGACCGTTGTCCTGGGCTCGCATGCCACGCTCTTCCTTGTTGATACCGGCTTCCTGATGCTCGAGTTTTGAGGTTTCGCCGGGGGTAAGCTGGCCGCTCTTTACGCCCTGAGCGATGCGGTCCTGCTGGTTCTCTTTGCGCTGGTTGATGGTGGTTGACGTCGGTGCGGTGGCTGGTGCCTGTGCAAGAATGACGACCGGGGAGAGGAGAAAAGTGGCTGCAAGTGCGAATTTCGTGATGTTCATGATGAAGCTCCTGTATCTCTTTTTTCGGCTTGGATGTTTCTGCCGTTGCCTACGGTGGGAGTAGACACAGGGACTGAGTGGGTGTTGCGGAGGTTGCGAGAAGTATATTTTTCGCGTTGGGCGCGACTTTTGATGTGGCGGCGTGTAGGGAGAGGCTAGCTTGTAGCGGTGGGCGAGACGTAGTCCGGGGCGGTGATGACCTGGAGGCCGGGGGTGGTGAGGAGTTGTTGATCGATCAGGATAACGGTGCTGGCCGAACCGGAGGTGTAGGTGACCTGAGGTCCACTGTAGGTGAGCACTGTGGTGCTGGTGGGGATCGTTCCGGTGGGCACCATGGCGAGGCTATAGGTGCCGACGGGGATGTTGAGGTAGCCCGTGTTGATACCGAAGCTGAGATTGGTGTAGACAGGCGTGACGTCGGTGAGCTTCGAACCGGAGGGGATGAGATAAACATCGACAGCGGCGATGCGGGTGGCCTGGTCGATGAAGCGGAGAGCGATCTGGCCGGAGGGAGCGGCCTGGCTTTGGTCCTTAAGGGTGAGTTGCTGCAGGCTGGCGGCTACGTTTCCGATGAGCACGGTGTACTGGTTGGCGGTGACGAAGGTCGTCTTGGAAGAGGAGAGAGCCTGTTTGGTTCCGAAGGCGTTGGCAGTGGTCGTGTAGGTCCCGGGATCGATGGGGACGTAGGATGTAATGGAGCCGAAGCCGAGGTTGCTGGCGATAATGGCAGAATTTTGATAGATATCGAGGCCGGGCGCGTCCGGCGAGGCGTTGATGATGCGGACCTGGGACATCGTTGGACTGTTGACGATGCCCTGGCAGCCGGAGAGTGCAACGGTAACGGAGGCGACGGCTGCGAAACAAGCGGCTTTGCGGACGAGATTGGTGAATGACATAAGCCGTTGGCCCAGGTTCAGCGTCTTAATAAAGGACATTGATATGAAACACTCTAAACGATTTCCAGTGGATAGGCGACGACACCTTTGGGGGATCAGGGGTGTTGTACTGGTGTTGATACTGGACGTTGGCGCGGTTTCGGGAGAGCAGACGGGTTCGACGACGGCGACGGCTGTTCCGACGGCTCCGGTGAGTACGGTTCGGGTGGGTCCGCGGGTGGAAGCGGTAGTGAGTATGCGGGACAAGCCGGTGATCAGCGCGGCTGCTGTTCCGGCGCATAAGCAGAACTATGAGTTCACGCTGAAGGACGGGGAGTGGCTGGATACGGGCGTTGTGCTGGGCGCGGGCGAGACGGCGAACTTTACGGCGACGGGGAGCTTTACGTTGTCGGATGCGCGTGAGACGGGGCCGGATGGGTTGGCGAGAGGATGGAAGGATCTGTTGCGGCAGTTTCCGCTGAACCAGGCTCCTGTGGGTGCGCTGATTGGGCGGGTGAGCGATATGGGGGCTTCAGTTCCCTTCTCGATTGGAGCTAATGGCAATGTGACGATGCCGACGAGTGGGACGCTTTATCTGCGGGCGAATGTGAGTAGCGATCTGACGGCTTCGGGGAGTTTTACGGTGAAGGTGAAGTTTGCCCCGGCGGTGAAGGCTGCTAGTGCTGTCTCGACTGCACCGGTTACGCCGGTGAGTTCGCTGGTTTCGGCGGCTACGTTTGCTGATGTTCCGCGGCGGGTTACGGATCAGGCGGCTGTTGGGGGGAATGAAGGGGACATGGTTAATTTTGCCATGGTGGGGACTCAGGACCAGGTGGTGGCGGCTTTCAAGGCAGCGGGGTGGGTGACGGTGGATAAGTCGGTGCAGGATGCGATTGTGAGTGGGTTGATGGCTACTCTGAATAAGGAGGCTTATACGGCTATGCCTATGAGTACGTTGTACTTATTCGGGCGACCGCAGGATATGTCGTATGCGCGGGCGGACCCGTTGATGGTGGCGGCAGAGCGGCATCATCTGCGGGTTTGGAAGACGGACAAGGTGATCGGTGGGCGGCCGGTTTGGGTGGGGTCTTCGACGCATGATATTGGGTTTGAGAAGGATCAGCGGAATGGGAAGGTGACGCATAAGATCGATCCGGAGATCGATAAAGAGCGGGATTATTTGCTGCAGAGCTTTGATGCGGCGGGCGTTTTTTCTAGCGCGGCTTATGTGAGTCCGGATAATCCTATGCTTGAGGCTAGGACGGCTACGGGGGGGAGTTTTCACTCGGATGGGCGGATTGTGGTGATGGATTTGAGGTAGGTTTTTGGTGGTTTGTTGGTGGAGAATTGCTGGGCAAGCGTGGTAAATGGGTGGAGTTTAGTGCGTTGATATACTTGCCCGATGTCCGAACCACGTGTGCTGCTGTTGTTTGATCCTGAGGCTCGTCCGCAGAACTGGAATGAAAGGATGGCCCCGGGGGAGTATGCGGTTTTGTACTCGGGTACACAGCCTCGGGTGGTGGGTCGAGAGGACGAAAGCGGCGGTGGGGTGCCGGCTTGCACGGTGTTCGGGTCGCTGGCGGAGGCGAAAGCTCATGCTGCTGCGAAGGTGGCGGAGGATCCTGCGTTGCGATGCCGGATCTACGATCAGCATGGGTTGGCTGGACAGCCGGTGCGGGAGATTCGGGGCACGCAGTATAAGGGCGAGAGCGAGATATCGGCGAGGTTCAGGCGATGGGGTGGGTCGATTCTGCTGGTAGCAGGGATCATGCTCTGGGTGCTGGATGAGCATTTTGATCTGAAGATGGGGTGGCCGGCGGCAGTGGCCGCACGTATCGCTCCGTTAGGGCTGATCCTGCTGGTGACGGAGCTGGTGATTGTGGTTGAGGCGCGACGACAGCGGGGGCGGTCGGGATGATGGGGTGCCCGGCTGGTGGGTTTGTCGGAGAAATCGTGCTGGTGGCGGTGCAGATTGCGATGATCCTTGCGGTCACAAAGGTCTGCGGGTGGGTGCTGGGGCGAGTGGGTCAGCCTCGGGTGGTGGGTGAGATTGCAGGTGGGTTGCTGCTGGGGCCGCTGGTCTTTGGGCATTACTTCCCTGCTGCTTCGGCGAGAGTGTTTCCGCCTGGGTGTTTGCAAGGGCTGGAGATGGTGAGCTATGTGGGGCTGGTGCTGTTTCTGATGATGATTGGGGCTGAGGTGGATACGGAGCTCGCGGGCGGCAAGGGTTCGCTGGCGATTACGGTGGGGAGTATTGCGGTGCCGTTCGTCCTTGGGGTGGGACTGGCGGGGATGTTGCCACGAGCGGAGGGTGTGTCGCGGGTGGGATTTGTGTTGTTTGTGGGGATCGCGATGAGCATAACGGCGCTGCCGGTGCTGGCACGGATTATTCAGGAACGGCGGGGGACGGGGAGAGCGGTTGATCCGGGGACAGCTTCGATTGCGCTGGTGTGTGCGGCGGGCAATGACGTTGCGGCGTGGGCGCTACTGGCGGTGATTCTGGAGATTGTGCGGGGTGGTGGGCTGGCGGGGGTGATGGGCCGTCTGGCGTTGCTGGCGGGGTTTGTGGGGGTGATGTTGTTTGGTGCAAGGCCGATGGCTGCTCGTGTGGCGGGGCGCGGGCCGCTTTGGGTTTGGGTTGTGGGGATCGTTGCTGTGGCGTTTGTGAGTGCACGGGTAACGGAGATGCTGGGGGTGCATGCTTTCTTTGGGGCGTTTCTGGCGGGTGTTTGCGTGCCGTGGACGAAGGCTCTGGAGGAGGGTTCGGAACGTGTGCTGCAGCCTTTGATTGCGGTGGGCTTGCCGCTGTTCTTTGCGATGACGGGGCTGCGGGCGCAGCGGGAGATGTTTTCGCAGAGTGCGATGGGCTGGCTGGCTGTGGTGCTGGTGGTGGCGGTGGTGGGGAAGGTTGGCGGGTCGGCGCTGGGGGCTCGGGTGAGTGGGATGTCGTGGAGGAGCTCGGCGGAGATTGGGGTTTTGATGAATACTCGTGGGCTGGTGGAATTGGTGGTGCTGAATATTGGGTATAGGGAAGGGATTCTTAGTCCTTTGTTGTTTACGGTTTTTGTTTTGATGGCGGTGGTGACTACGGCCATGACTGTGCCTGGGTTGGGGGTGGTTCGGCGGGTTGGGCTTCGGTAAAGCAATAGAAGCAGATCCCCTTCGGGGGGACAAGCAAGAAAAGCAACTGCAAGGGCAACTGCGATGTGCTGCGGATTGGTGTATGGATCAGTGGATGGCGCAGATCAGGAGTGTCATGTCGTCGTGCTGGGGGGCTCCGGCGGTGAAACGGTCGGCGGCCTGGACTATGCAGGTGATGAGTTGCTGGGCGGTGGTGGAGCAGGCGGGTTGGGTTAGCAGGGTTTGGGCGGCGGCGACCATGTTGGCTTCGCCCCACTCTTCTTCGGCGGCGTTCATGGCTTCGGAGATGCCGTCGGTGAAGGCTATGAGGACGTCTCCGGGTTGGAGGCGGACGGCAGAGCGGGTGTACACGACGTTGGGGATTAGGCCGATGACGGTGCCGGTGGCTTCGAGAGGGATGGTCTCGGTGCCTCGGAGGACGAGGGGTGGGTTGTGGCCGGCGTTGACGTAGGTGAGGACGCGGGTTTCGGGGTCTAGTTCGGCGTAGAAGAAGGTGGCGTAGCGATTGGTGGTGGAGGACTCGTAGACGAGGCGGTTGACGTGGCGCATGAGGGTGGCCAGGTCTCCGGGTTGGAGTTGAGCGGCGCTGCGGAGGCTGGCGCGGAGGCTCGCCATGAGGAGAGCGGCGGAGATGCCTTTGCCGGAGATGTCGCCGAGGGCGAGGGCGAGGCGCTCTTCGTCGCCGCGGTATGGAGGGAGGATGAAGAAGTCGTAGTAGTCGCCGCCTACGGCCTGGGCTGGGCGGCAGAAGCCGGCTAGGTCGATGCCGGGGAGGTTGGGGTAGACCTGGGGGTAGAGGCGCTCCTGCACCTCGCGAGCGATCTCCATCTCGCGGGAGATGCGTTCGCGATGGGAGATTTCGGTGGTGAGGTGTTCGAGTAGTTCGGCGTTCTCGAGGGCGAGGCCGGTTTGCGAGGCGATGGACTGGAGGAGCTGGCGGTCGGTGCGGGAGTAGGGCTCTTCTGACCGCTTGGGGCCGAGGGCCATGACGCCGGCGAGGTTTTTGCGACCGGGGAGGGGGACGAGGAGTTCGGTTGAGAGGTCAGCGAGGGCGGTGCGCTCGGCTTCGGATGCATCGACGAGCCAGCTGGAGGGGTCGTCGCGGTAGACGTTGGCGGGGGAGCGGCCGCGAGTGAGCGTGGTGATGGTGGTGGATGTGGCTGGGAGGGTGAAGCTGGCGGCGAGAGGAGCTCCGGTAGCTAGCTGGAGGTGGTAGGTGTCGCCGGAGCGAAGGAAGACGGCGATACGGTCGACGTGGAGGGTGTCGCCGATGCGCTGGGTGATGGTGTTGAGGAGTGGGGCGACCTCGGTGAAGGTTCGGGCTTCGTCGGAGATTTCGGAGAGGACCTGCTCGGTGGAGTAGGCCTCGCGGAAGAAGCGCTGGTCGATTCTTTGCTGAAGGCGTTTGGAGAAGACGAAGCGGAAGGCGAAGAAGAGGGCGATGATACCGAAGATGCGGACGACGTCGACGACGCGGTGGTGGCCGGAGCTCG
This sequence comes from Edaphobacter aggregans, assembly GCF_003945235.1. Taxonomy (NCBI): domain Bacteria; kingdom Pseudomonadati; phylum Acidobacteriota; class Terriglobia; order Terriglobales; family Acidobacteriaceae; genus Edaphobacter; species Edaphobacter aggregans. The sequence goes on along the minus strand of NZ_RSDW01000001.1, from coordinate 4,141,706 downwards.
AGAAGAAGCGGCTGATGTTGTAGGCCATCCAAGTGGTGAGCAGGATGGAGACGATGACGATGGATTGGCGGGCGAAGAAGTATTTGGTGCCCTGTCGGATGAGAATGCGGACGTCCATGGCGCGCTGGACGACGACGACGTAGGCGAGGGTGAGGGGGAAGAGGAAGAGGATTCCCACGATGGTGAGAACGATCCACTCGGGCATGGCCGCGCCGACGTCGGTCTTGCGGACGATAGCGATGAAGAGGAGGACGAAGAATGGTGCGAGGCCGATGGAGGTTCCGAGGTAGAGGATGCGAAGGCGGCGGCGAGCGTCGCCGGTGGCGGTGCGGATTCGCGGGAGGAGGCAGATGAAGAAGTAGCAGATGGCGAGGAAGCTGGCGATGGTATCGATGGCGAAGATGCGGTTCAGATAGGGGTCTAACCAGCGCACCAGGGCGAAGTTGTAGTTGTGACCGAACAACTGCAACATATCGAACGGCATGAGCGAAACGATGAGAAGGACAAAGAGCCACTTGATCCAGGGGAAACGGATGTCGATCGTCGACCGATCGGGGAAGTAGATGCCGAAGCCCATGAGGCAGAGGGGCATGGCGGTCTGCGATATCACGGACCAGATAATGGCGATGGGCACCAGCGGGCCGTGTAGCGAGGAGGGCGAGACAAAGAGAGCGTCGAAATAGCCTAGTATGCCGAGGATGAGCCAGGCGTGCGGGTTGCGGGGTTTCGCCAGAACGACGTAGAGACCCGTGAAGAGGCAGAAGGCGGCCAGGAGGGAGATGACGGTGAGGACGATCCAGCCCCAGAGGGTAGTGGCCTGCGTGTGGATGGGCGCGAGGACGATGCTCGCGTGCGACGGTGCGGAGTTGCCGGGGCGGACGAAGGTGACGTCGAGGAGCTGGTTTGGCTGGCTGTGACGGACTTCCTGCGACAGGACTATGTTGCCGGTGAAGGGGCGGCCATTCACGGTGAGGATGGTGTCGTCTGCCTTGAGTCCGGCGGCTGTGGCCTCGGGCAAAAGGGAGGTGAGGGTGGCTCCGCGAGTGTTACCGAAGAAGGGTACGCGAGCGAGGTAGCGGCCGTTGGCCTGGGTATAGAAGTTCTGCTTGAAACCCAGGTAGAGGTGCGTGAGCGCGAAGAACGCCACGATTGCGAGAAGGAGATATTGGAGGCGAGCCGATCGTTGCAGCATAGGAAGATGGCAAGACAAAGGCTGGCTGCATGGTAGCAGTCAGCCTTGTGGGTGTGGCAGAGATTGTTTTGGTTACTTGGACGGCGCGTGCTTGGCGATGATGAGGTTCTTGATGCCGTCGTAGGTCTTCTGGGGGATGATGCCCTTGCTGGCGAGCTGGTCTTTGCTGGTGAAGGGGCGATTGTCGATGATGCGCTTGGCGTAGGCGTCGCCGATGCCCGGGAGGGCTTTGAGCTGGTCGGGGTTGGCGGTGTTGATGTCGAGGAGGCCGGTGGCGGCTGCTGGCGCGGGGGTCTTGGGAGTCGGGGGAGCGGTCTGGGCTACGGTGAAGATGGGGGAGGTGAAGAGGAGAGCGGCTGCGAGAATTTTGTGGCGAAGCTTGAGCATGGGGTGGGTCTCCTTGAGAGCTGCTGACTGCTTTCTTGCCGAAGGGTACGCAGCGGGAACGAGGTCGTCAATGACCTTTCCGGGGAATTTCATTGGTGGATGCGTCGTCGCGATTTGACTTATGCGGGCGTGAAAGTTAGGCTGAAATGGAGATGAATTTCGTGAAGCACCATCACGGGCATCACCATCATCATGCGGAGAGCGTGTTGGCGGCTGTGTCCGGTGTGGCGAAGTAACGAACGCTTACTAAGGACTTCTGAAAGGCCCGCTAACGCGCTAACCGCGAGCGGGCCTTTTTCTTTGTGTTTTGCAGGACAACGAAATGGAGATTGTGATGGCAGATGCTGTGAAGATCGATTTTGCGAAGATGGATGGGCTGGTCCCGGGGATCGTGCAGGATGCGAAGACGGGCGAGATGCTGATGCTGGGTTTTCTAAACGAAACCAGCTACGCGAAGACGCTGGAGACCGGGTTTGTGACGTTCTGGAGCAGGACGCGGAGCAAGCTTTGGATGAAGGGCGAGACGAGTGGGAATCGGCTGCGGGTGATTGAGGCTTCGACCGATTGTGACAACGATGCATTGCTGTTCAAGGTTGAGGTTGAGGGCGATGGGCTGGTGTGCCACGAAGGTACGGTGAGCTGCTTTACGAAGAAGATTGAGACGGAGACGAAATGAGCGAGACGAAAAAGTTGAAGCTGGGGATTCCGAAGGGCAGCCTGCAGGATGCTACGGTGGCGCTGTTTGAGCGGGCTGGGTGGAGGATCTTCGCGAATGGGCGGAGCTACTTCCCTTCTATCGACGATGAAGAGATTGAGTGCATGCTGGTGCGGGCGCAGGAGATGGCTCGGTATGTGGCGCATGGGGCGCTGGATGCTGGGCTGACTGGGAATGACTGGGTGATGGAGAATCAGCACGATGTTGAATATGTGACGAGTCTTACGTACTCGAAGCAGAGCCGGCAGAAGGTGAAGTGGGTGCTCGCTGTGCCGGAGGATTCGCCGTTTCAGAAGCCCGAGGATTTGGCGGGGAAGATTATCGCTACCGAGTTGGTTGAATTTACGAAGAGGTATTTTGCTTCGAAGAATATTCCGGTGACTGTTGAATTTAGCTGGGGTGCTACGGAGGTGAAACCTCCTACGCTGGCTGACGCGATTGTTGAGGTAACGGAGACGGGGTCTTCGTTGCGGGCGAATCGGCTGCGGATTATTGAGACTCTGATGGAGAGCGAGACGCAACTGATTGCGAATAAGGGCGCTTTCAAGGATGAGTGGAAGCGGAAGAAGATTGAGAATATTTCGCTGATGCTGAATGCTGCGATTGCGGCGCAGGGGCGCGTTGGGCTGATGCTGAATGCTCGCGTTGCTGATCTGGATGCTGTAGTGGGTGTGCTGCCGGCGTTGAACTCTCCCACGATCTCGCATTTGAGCGACCCGGAGTGGGTTGCGCTGAATACGATTCTGGATGAGAGCCTGGTGCGGGATGTGATTCCGAAGCTGAAGGCTGTGGGCGCGACGGGGATTGTGGAGTATCCGCTGAGTAAGGTTGTTATTTAGGTTGATCGAAAGGCTTAACACCGATTTGCACTGATGACATCGATTTCAAAAAACGATTGGATTGGTTTGATCGGTGCTTATCGGTGTTAAGTTCTACGGAGTCTGTTGATGAAGCTGGTTAAGACGTTTGGACGGAGCGCTAAGGCTGCGGCAGCTTTGATTGAAAAGATCGAGCAGCGTGGTGCTGTGAGTACGGCCAAGGTGGAACCCGTTGTGCGACGGATTCTTGCGGATGTTCGTAAGGGTGGGGATGCTGCGTTGATGCGGTATGCCGCGAAGTTCGATGGGCTGACGAAGGGTGGAGCACTGCTGGTTTCGCGTGAAGAGATGCGGGCGGCATGGGAGGCTACGGCTCCTGAATTGCAGGCGGCGATGATGGTGGCGCGAGGGAATATTCTGGCGTTTGCTGAGGCTCAGTTGCCGAAGGAGTGGGCGTTTGAGCCAGCGGATGGAGTGAAGACGGGGCAGATCGTTCGGCCGCTGGGGAGTGTGGGTTGTTATGTTCCGGGTGGGCGGTATCCGCTGCCTTCTACGCTGTTGATGACAGTGACTCCGGCCCAGGTGGCGGGCGTGGAGCGGATTGTGGTTTGTTCGCCGAAGCCTGCGAAGGAGACGATGGCTGCGGCGTGGCTTGCTGGAGTGACTGAGTTTTACCGGGTGGGTGGGGCTCAGGCGATTGCGGCCATGGCTTATGGGACCGAGACCGTTGGGCGCGTCGATAAGATTGTGGGACCGGGAAATCTATTTGTAACTGCGGCGAAGACGATTGTTTCGAGCGAGTGCGGGATCGATATGCCTGCTGGGCCTACGGAGATTGTCGTTACGAGCGAGACGGGCGATGCGGCTGGGATTGCGGCGGACCTGGTGGCTCAGGCGGAGCATGATCCTGAGGCATTGGCTGTGCTTATTACTAGCAATGCAGCGCTGGCCGAGGCTGTTTTGGGTGAAGTGAAGGCGCAGGCTAAGGGGAGTGCGATTGCGAAGCAGTCTTTGGCGGCGCAGGGTTGCATATTTGTAACTGCTACGGTTGCAGACGCTCGGGAATTGACGAATCGACTGGCTCCGGAGCACTTGACTGTGGATTCTGCGGCGGATTTGAAGTGGATTAGGAATGCGGGGAGTGTGTTTGTAGGGGCATATGCTCCGCAGTCTATGGGAGATTATGTCTCGGGGCCGAATCATGTTTTGCCTACAGGACGTGTGGGACGTGTCCGCGGTGGGTTGAGTGTGGCGGACTTTGTGAAGGTGATCACGGTGCAGGAGTACACGCGCAAGGGGCTGCGAAAGATGGGGCCTCATGCGATTGCACTGGCTGAAGCTGAGGGTTTGGTTGGGCATGCTGAGAGTGTGCGAGTGAGGATGCGATGAGTATTGCTACAGAAACGAAGACTGTTAGGCCGCGGCGTGCGGTGCTGGAAATGCCGGAGTATCATCCGCCATTGGCAGGACGTGAGGTGCTGCGGCTGGACTTCAATGAGAACACGCTGGCGCCTTCTCCGAAGGTGATCGAGCGGGTGAGGCAGATTACGGCTGAGGGGTTGACGAAGTATCCGGAGCGGGAGCCGGTGGAGCGGAAGGTAGCGGCGCACTTTGGTCTGCAGGCGGAGCAGGTGCTGCTGACCAATGGGGTGGATGAGGGGATTCACCTGATGTGCTGCGCGTTTTTGGATGAAGGCGATGAGGCGTTGATCGCGCCGCCTACGTTTTTTATGTATGACGTGAACATCAGCATCATGACGCGTGGGCTGGTGAAGGTGCAGTCGGATGAGTCGCTAGAGTTTCCGTTTGAACGGTTTATGGCTGCGATTACGGAGAAAACGAAGCTGATTATGGTGGCTACTCCGAATAATCCGACGGGTGCGCCGGTGAGCCGGGAGCATCTGCTGGCGATTGCAAAGGCTGCTCCGCAGGCAGTGTTGATGGTGGATGAGGCTTACTACCACTTTCATGGCGAGTCGGTGATGCAGGATTTGGCGGATGTGCCGAATCTGATTGTGGCGCGGACATTTTCGAAGGCGTATGGGCTGGCGAATCTGCGAGCTGGGATGCTTGCGGGAAATGCTGAGTTGTTGCGGTATGTGCGGAAGGTGTGCTCGCCTTACAACATCAATGGCGTGGCGCTGGATTGTCTTTCGGTTGCTATTGAGGATGAGGCTTATCTGGCCTGGTATGTGGATCAGGTAAAGACTGGGCGCGAGCGGATAATGACGGGGCTGGCGGAGTTGGGGGTTCCTTATTTCCCGAGTGAAGCGAACTTTGTGTTGATGAAGATTGGGCCGAAGCATAAGGAGCTGGTGGCAGCGATGCGTAAGCATGGTGTGTTGCTGCGGGATCGGTCAGGCGATCCAGGATGCGATGGGTATGTTCGGATCACGATTGGTGTGGAGGATCATGTGACTCGTGGGTTGGAGGCGATGAAGGTTTCGCTGAATGAGATTGGATGGGTGCCGGTGCAGGGTTTGGCCGGTGGCGTTAATGATGGTGTGCGGGAGTTTGAATAATGGCGAAGAGTGCTACGGGCGTGCGGACGGCGACGATCAAGCGAGATACGACGGAGACGCAGATTGCGTTGAAGCTGGTTGTCGACGGGCAGGGTGTCTATCAGGTTTCAACGGGGATTCGGTTTTTCGATCACATGCTGGAGTTGTTTACTCGGCATGGCGGGTTTGATTTGACGCTGAAGTGTACGGGCGATCTGGATGTTGATCAGCACCATACGGTGGAGGATGTCGGGATTGCGTTGGGGGAGGCTTTCAATAAGGCTCTTGGCGATAAGAAGGGCATTATGCGGGCTGGGTACTTTGTGATGGCGATGGATGAGACGCTGGCTGTGGCCGCTGTGGATTTGAGCGGGCGCGTGGCTTATGTCGTCGATGACAAGGTGAAGGTGAGGCTGGTTGGGGACTTTCAGAGTGAGTTGCTGGCGGATTTCTTTGATGGGTTTGCTCGGGGTGCGAAGGCGAATGTGCATGTGAAGACGATGTATGGGCGGTCGAATCACCATAAGATTGAGGCGATCTTTAAGGCGTTTGCGCGGGCTCTGCGCGGGGCTTGCTCGCGGGATGAGCGGATGCGGGAGATGTTGCCTAGCACGAAGGGATTGTTGTGAGCAGTATTGCTAATTCAGCGCGGCAAGCAAAGCTAGGTCATCTCTGTGGCCTAATATCGCTCGTGTTGATGGCTGGGCTCGTCATCGATACCTATTTTCGATCTTCGCCAGTGCCGCATATTTCTGGTGCTGTCTTCCTTTTCCTTTATTTCGGAGCGATGCTTTTCTCAGCGGGAGCTGGAGCATTTGCATCGCGGCGGTGGTTCGTTCTGACTGGCTGCCTTGTCGTCCTCATGGTCTTGGTCTGGATCGGGGAATTCTTTTTCGAAAACAGACTTTAGCTAATAAGAAGTTAGATCGGTACTGAATTCATGATTGCTGTGATTGATTACAAGGCGGGGAATCTTACTAGCGTGGTGAAGGCGCTGCGCTATCTGGGGGCTGAGACGCAGGTGACTCAGGATCCGGAGGTGGTGCGATCAGCGTCTAAGGTGGTGCTGCCGGGGGTGGGGCACTTTCAGGCTACGCGGTTGCTGACTGATCTTGGGTTGACGGAGGCTGTTCGGGAGAGTGTGGCTAAGGGGGCTTGGTTTCTGGGGGTTTGTGTTGGGTTGCAGTGGTTGTTTGAGGGGTCTACGGAGGCTCCGGGGGTTGCGGGGTTGGGGCACTTTGCGGGGATGTGTGAGCGCTTCCCTGCTCTGTTTGAGGGTGCAGAGTTGAAGTCTCCGCATGTGGGTTGGAATTCGCTGGAGGGGGTAAGGGCGGATTCTCGGTTGCTGCGTGGCGTGGAGGATGGTGGGTTTGTTTATTACACGCACTCGTGGCGGGCTCCCGTGGTTCATGAAACTGCGGCGGTTACGAATTATGGAGGAGTGTTTACGGGAGTGGTCGAGAGGGAGAATGTGATGGGGGTTCAGTTCCATCCGGAGAAGTCGAGCGCTGTGGGTTTACAGGTTTTGAAGAACTTTGTGGAGTTGTGAGATGCCTTTTCTTTATGAGTTGATGCTGGATGAGAATGAGCCGGAGTATACGGTGGTGCAGCATCTGGTTCCTCCGGGGACGCTGGTGGGAACGGGGCAGGCTGTGGCTGTGCTGTCGGATGGGAAGATGGAGTTTCATCTGCCTGCTCCGAAGCAGGGTTTGCTGGTGGCTTGGTTCGCAGAGGATGGTGCGAAGGTTGATGCTTCGCGGCCGATTGCTCGGATTGTTTGTGAAGGGGCGGAGGTTGCGGTACCGACGGTTGTACCGTCGAGGCTAGGATAAGACAAATATTAGTAACACTGTACGAAGGATAAGAAACGTGATCGAGAACCCAGAGATATCAATTGATTACTCGCTAAGCTATCGCGAGTTCGTCGCAGGCCAGAAGTTAGCTGTAAGGCAAAGCATTCCTATTCTGCTCTTCCATATACTGGCCCGCTATATTGCTCTAGCGGTAGCCTTACTGCTTGTGGCCATGGCCTTGATTAATCTCTTCAACGGCCACGGATCTACGGTCCCGCCAATCATTCCCCTTATCTTCCTGTTCTTTCTCATGCCATCCGCTATTTGGATTAGCTGGCGTTATAGCTACAAACGATTGAAGCTGACTCCTTCACAGCCTCCGCAAATGACCTTCCAATCGGATAAAACTTCGTTTGCACGCCAGATACACATGATGGGCGATCTGACATGGCTCTGGTCGGCGACGCATAGTATTGCTCAAAACAAGAGGGTCGTGATCATAGCTGCACGTAAAGGCGCTTACATTATCATCCCGCGTCGTGTAGTCACCGACTTGCAAATTGCGCGGTTGAAAGATCTGTTACGTGAGAACAAGGAACCATCATGCTAACAAAGAGGATTATTGCTTGTCTGGATGTTCGCGATGGTCGCGTGGTGAAGGGTGTTCAGTTTGTGGACATCGTGGATGCGGGTGATCCGGCTGAGTTGGCGCATCGTCATGCGGCGGCGGGGGCCGATGAAATTGTGTTGCTGGATATTACTGCTACGCATGAGGGGCGCGGGACGCTGCTCGATACGGTGAAGCGGACGGCGGCGGCGTTGTTTGTACCGTTTACGGTGGGCGGGGGGATCAGGAGTCCGGAGGATGCGGCGGCGGTGTTCGATGCGGGGGCCGATAAGGTGAGTATCAACTCGAGTGCGATTGCGCGGCCGGAGTTGATTGGGGAGATTGGCGGGAGCTTTGGGGCGCAGGCGGTGATTGTGGCGATCGATGCTCGGCGGGGGTCGCTAGGTGTAGAGGATGCTGAGGTTTATGTGAGTGGCGGGCGGAAGCCGACTGGGCGGCGGGTGGTGGATTGGGCTCGTGAGGCGGAGGAGCGTGGGGCGGGGGAGATTTTGCTGACCAGCATGAATACGGATGGGATGCGGAGTGGGTTTGATTGTGAGTTGACGGCGGCGGTTTCAGGCGCGGTGCAGATTCCGGTGATTGCCTCGGGCGGCGCGGGAAGTGCGGCTCACTTTGTGGATGTGTTTGGGCGTGGGCGAGCGGATGCCGCTTTGGCGGCTAGTATCTTTCACTTTGGGGTTACGGATTCCCAGGAGTTGAAGGGGGAGTTGCAGCGGGCTGGGGTTAGTGTGAGGTTGCCTTGCTGAAAGGCTTAACACCGATCTTCACCGATGGCACCGATCAAAACAAGCAACGGCAAGGGCAAAAGCAGACCCTTACGGGATGACACCTAGAAAGACAACGGCAACGACAAAAGCGAACTGCGGGGGTTCTTCCCCGTTCGCTGCGCTCAGGGTCAGAATGACAAACGTTTATTGGTTTAGCCAGGGAGAGAAAGATGTTGATACCTTCGATTGATTTGATGGGTGGGCGGATCGTGCAGCTGGTTCAGGGTGAGAAGCTGAAGCTCGCTTTTGATGATTTTGAGTATTGGATTGAACGGTTTTCGAAGTATCCGGTGGTGCAGTTGATCGATCTGGATGCGGCTATGCGGCAGGGGGAGAATCGGGCGCTGATTGAGATGATCTGCAAAAGGCTGCCTTGCCAGGTGGGCGGGGGGTTGCGGACTGCGGCGGATGGGCGGGCGCTGCTCGATGCGGGGGCTAAGCGGGTGATCTATGGGTCGAGTTTGTTTGGGGCTGCGGCAGAGGGTGAGGTGCGGCGGCACAAGTTGATCAGGCTGGAGTTTGCGGAGGAGTTGAAGAAGACTTTGGGAGAGGAAGCGTTGGTGTTCAGCGTGGATACGAAGGGTGGGCAGGTGGCTGTGAAGGGGTGGAAGGATTCGGTTGCGCTTACGCCGGAAGAGGCTGTGACGTGGCTGGAGGATTATTGCGCTGCGTTTTTGTATACGCATGTTGATACGGAGGGGACGATGACCGGGTTTCCGATTGATGTGGCGGCGATTTTGCGGGCTACTACGGCGAAGCAGTTGATTGTGGCGGGGGGAGTCAAGGAGCGGGCTGAGGTGGATGCTCTGGATGCTATGGGGGTGGATGCCGTGGCGGGGATGGCGGTTTATTCGGGGGCAATGGAGGCTTGAGGGCTGGATAGATGGGCAGGAGCGGTCGCGCTTCGCGCGATGCCCACCTTAGCGCGATAAGACTGCGCGAAGATGGGGCACCCGACTGCTTGCCGATTCGATCAGTTGTTGTCGGGACTGTCGGCTATGGCGTAGTAGCCCTTGCGGGCCTGGACCTTCTGGCCGGGCTGGCAGGTGATGTTGAGATTGCGGAAGGTGCCGTCGGCCTTGAGGTTGAGGGGGGTGTAGCTGGCGAGGTATTGGGTGCGGAGCTCGTCCTGAATCTGGTTGAAGGCGTCCTGGAGCTTTTTGCCGTTGTTGCCTACGTTGATGACGCGGCCGCCGGTGTCTTTGGCGAGACGCTCCATGTCGGCGGCGCCAGAGTCGGCGAGGTTGATGCCAAAGCCGCCGTAGAAGCCGCGGTCGGCTATGAGGATGACATAGACGATGGCGTTGGCCTTCTGGGCGGCTTCGGTAGCGGTCTTCAACGTTTCTTGAGAGCCCTGATCTCCGCCGTCGGTGAGGAGGATGAGGATCTTGCGACCGGCTTCTTGACGGAGCTTGTCATTGGATGCGAGGTAGACGGCGTCGAAGAGCAGGGTTCCACGGGGGTTGCTGTTGCCGGTGACGGAGCCGGTGCCGGCGCCGGTGTTGATCTGGGCTTTGTCCATGGCGCGCTTGATCTCGCGGGGACTGTTGGTGTAGTCGGCGAGGAGATCTACGTTGATATCAAAGGACATAAGGAAGGCTTCGTCCTTTGGGGTAATGACGTCGCGGAGGAACTCGGCTCCCGCTTCCTGCTCCAAGGGAAGGACGTTTATCTGACTTCCGCTGGTGTCGAGGAGCATGCCGATGGTGAGGGGAAGGTTTTTTTCCTGGGTGAAGTTCTTGGTCTTCTGGAGGGCCTTGTCCTCAAAGATGCTGCAGTCCTGTTTTTTGAGGTTGGTGATGTATCCCTCTTTGTCGCGAACGGAGAAGTAGACGTTGACGAGGTTGACGTTGACCTTGAGAGTTTCGGTATCGAGGCCTGCGATGGGCTGAGGGGCAGCTTCGCTGGCAGGGGGTGGGCCGCCGGGGGAGGGGGCCTCCTGTGCGCGGAGGACGGGGATGAGGGAGAGGCAGAGAGTCGCAGCGGCGAGCACGGAGGGGCGCATATGTCCCATTAGACGATGAATAGGGGCTTGGAGTCAGCGGGAAAATGACGGGTATAGAGAAAGCGTAGATGTGTGGATGTCCAGCACAACGTTGGGGGTGGGGTCTACGTCAAAAGAGAAGTGACTGGTGTAGGATGGCGGCGCGGCGAATGCGCTGGTAATCTGGTACTTGGCATAGCTGGGGCCGGAAACCGGCCGGCTGGAAGAGTATGGGGGTTGTTGCGTGGTAAGGAATGGTTTATTGGCAGGTGCTTTGGCGTGCATGGTGCTTGGGCAGCCTGCTCAGCAGACGGCGGCGCAGGATGTAGCGCAGCAGTCGATCCCTGATGCTCCGAGGCCGCAGGGCTTACCCGTTACAGGAACCAGGCCGGGTATGGGTACGACGGCGACTTCAAATGGGGATGAGGCGCCGGATCCGCAACAGCCAACCGCACCGACGACCAGTCTGCCGCAAACCAAGCCAACTGCCTCGAATCCCGATGAGGGTGCCGCGCCGGAGGTTCCGGCGGCGGGTCAGGGCGCGAAGGCGTTTACGCTGCCGTCGATCCAGGTCAACCTGGTCGAAGTGCCGTTTACGGTGAAGGACAAGAGTGGCAAGCTGGTGCCGGGACTGACCTGGCGCGATGTTCGGGTCTATGAAAATGGACTGCGTCAACAGATGAGGCTCTTTACCGTGGATCCATGGCCGCTGTCGGTGGCGGTGGTGATCGATCAGAGCCTGACCGTCGACAACATGGCCAAGGTGAACGCGGCCATGACCGCGCTGTCGGATGCGTTTTCACCCTATGACGAGGTTGCGGTCTTTACCTACAACAATGGGCCGCAGATGCGTACACCTTTCACGGCGGGCCAGAGTGATCGGTTGAAGTTCGTGCTGGATTCATCGAGGACGACGGGGCGCGAACCACTGCAACCGCTGGGTGGACCGCTGGCGCAGACAATTGTGCGTAACGACCAGCAATTTGATCCGAATACGTCTGCGAACCGGAACCGCGCGAGCATGCAGATCAATCCGCCCAGAGAGGTTCACACGCTGAACGACGCTATTCTGGCCGCTGCAATCGCCACGTCGAAGGCAGGTAAAGGACGGCGGCGCGTGGTCTATGTGATCAGCGACGGTAAAGAGTATGGCAGCCAGGCGAAGTATAAGGATGTGGTGAAGTATCTGCAGACGAACAAGGTTGCCGTGTATGGGACTCTGGTGGGCGACTCTTCCCTGCCGGTGGTGGGCTATCTCGACAAGATCCACCTGCCGCTGATGATGAAGGACAACCTGCTTCCGGCTTATGCGAGCGAGACGGGCGGGTACTTTGACGCTGAGTTCCGACAGAAGGGCATCGAGCAGAGCTTTGCACGGATTACGGAAGAGGCTCGGAACCAGTACACGATCGGGTATTACACGCACGAGCCGTTCATCGATGGGAAGTATCGTCCGATCGAGGTCAAGGTGCTGAAGCCGGGCCTCAATGTCATCGCGAAAAAAGGCTATTTCCCGTCGGCCACAGATATAAAACCGGCGAATCCGGTTACGCCCCAGTAGCTTTGAGCAGTTCGAGGTAGAGACGGCGCAAGACGGCGAGTGCTGTTTTGCGCTGGTTCTTTTTGGTGTGTCGTCGAAAACGGTCCTGCTTTCCTGATTTGGAGATCTCTGGATGGATATGCTGCTGCATGGGAATGCCCTGCTAGCGCTGGCGGCTGCTGTGCTTTGGGGCGGTGGGGATTTTTCGGGCGGCATGGGGGCGAAGACCGCCGGAGGCACGATGGGGGCCGCGCTGCGGGTGGTTTTGCTGAGCCATGTTTGCAGTTTTAGCGTGCTGCTGGCGATCGAGTTGTTGCGGGGCGATCCGTTTCCGCATGGTGCGGCTTTGTGGTGGGGCTTGACCGCTGGGGTGATGGGCGGGCTTTCACTGACTGCTTTCTATGTGGCGCTGTCGCGGGGAGCGATGGGGGCTTCTGCAGCAGTGAGCGGGTTGCTGGCGGCGGCGATTCCGGCAGGGGTTTCGATCGCAGGGGAGGGGTCGCCGGGAGTGCTGCGCATGGTGGGTTTTGTGGTGGCGGGGCTGGCGATCTGGCTGATTGCGGCGGGGGATAATCCGGAGGCTGTGCCGGCTTCGGCGGGTACGGTTTGGCTGGCGGTGCTGGCGGGAGCGGGATTCGGAGTTTATTTTGTTGCGCTGAAGTTTGCCGGAGCGGCGGGGGTGATCTGGCCGATGGCTACGGCCAGGATGGGGAGTTTGAGCGTCTGCTCGGTGATGCTGATTGCCACGATGCTGTTTGGGTCGGATGAGGTGAAGCGGGGGCGACTGACGCGGGTCGCGATGCTTTGGGCGATGGGGACGGCTCTGCTGGATACTTCGGGGAATTTGTTGTTTATTGCAGCGACGCGGGCGGGGCGGCTGGATGTTGCGGCTGTGCTGGCTTCGCTTTATCCGGCCTCGACTATTTTGCTGGCGGCCTGGACGCTGCATGAACGGCCTACTCGGCGGCAGGGGGTGGGGATGGTGGTTGCGGCGGCTGCTGTGGTGATGATTACGCTTTAGCGGGGTACTAAACGCGACAACAGCACTCGGGTCGCTTCGCTCCCCTCGGAAATACAGGGATTCTTCGCTGCGCTCAGAATGACGAGCAAAGACAAAGGCAACAGCAGATCCCTACGGGATGACAACAAGAAAAGCAACGACAACGGCAACGGCACAGGCTAGAGCTTGATTTTGGTGGGGTCCATGGTGGGTGGAGGGTATTCGAGCTTTAGGCTCTTCATGGCGTCGACGAGGATTTGGGAGATCGCTACGTTGCGGTACCACTTGCGGTCGGAGGGGATGATGAACCAGGGGGCGTGCTTTTTGCTGGTGGCGGGGATGAGGTCGTTGTAGGCCTCTTCGTATTGGGGCCAGAACTCGCGCTCTTTGAAGTCTCCCTCAGCCAACTTCCAGTGTTTGTCGGGGTCGTCAATGCGGGACTGGAGGCGGGCGGTCTGCTCTTTTTGAGAGATGTGGAGAAAGAATTTGAGGATGATGACATCGTTGTCGACGAGCATGGCTTCGAATTCGTTGATGTCTTCGAGGCGGCGGCGGACGGTTTTGGGCGAGATGAGCTTGTGGACGCGGGGAGCGAGGACGTCCTCGTAGTGTGAGCGGTTGAAGATCTGGATCATGCCGCGCGGGGGGACCTGGGCGTGGACGCGCCAGAGAAAGTCGTGGCGGGCTTCGATGGGCGTGGGGACTTTGAAGGGCGCTACGTCACAGCCTTGAGGGTTGATGCCTGAGAAGATGTGGCGGATGGTGCCGTCTTTGCCTGCTGTGTCCATGCCCTGGAGGACGATGAGCAGGGCCTTCTTCTGGCTGGCGTAGAAGACTTCCTGGAGGTTGGCTAGTTGTTCGCGGTGTTTTGTGAGGACGGCGGCGGCAGCGGTGTCGGTCTCGAAGCCGCCGGTTTCATCGGTGGAAAGACGCGACAGTTTGACTGCCGCGTGTGGTTTGATCAGGTACGGCGACTTCAATTTCATGCTGTTGGTCTGGCCTCGATGGAACCGGACGACACAAGAAGAGAGCGCGGCGCTGAATCACCGATATTCCGTTTAGGAATGAGCGGATTACTTGACTGATTCTTCAGGCTTTGGAGTCACGGCGTGCGTGTCAGCAGGCTTGTTGACCTCATCGGTAACGCCCTTCATGCCGTCCTTGAAGCCGCGAAGTCCTTCGCCGAGCCCTTTGCCGAGTTCAGGCAGCTTCTTGCCACCGAAAAAAACCACCACGATGATCGCAATCATGATGAGATGCCAAGGTTGAAATAGATCGCCCATATAAATTCTCCCTGCAGCCGGGACTTGTACCGACCGGCACTCCCCCTATTGTCGCACAGCTGCGATCTACTAGCAGATACGTTGCTAAGGACGGGGCAGATGGGCTCCAGACGTTATATCTTGGATAAGTGACCGAAACGCAGGAGAAGATGTTGGACAAGAAGATGCGGGGAATGGTGTTGCAGCAGAAGACGACGGGGGCGCGGAAGAACGGGATCCGCGCAGTGACTGGGATGCTGGCGGCGGTGATGCTGCTGGCGGGTGCGGGACGGGCGATGGCGCAGGCAACACCAACGGGTAAGAGCAAGATCGGCCCGTCGGCTCCGGTGACCTACGACAACAAGTATGAGATCTATGGCGGCGCCAACTTCATGAACTTCATGGCGGGACAAGACCTGCCGAAGCGCGTGAACATGGGCGGCGGCGAGGTTCTGGGAACGTACTGGGTCACGCCAAAGCTGGGCGTGGGCGCTCAGTGGCGCGGCGAGTGGGGTAACACGCCGGTGCGTGCGAATCCCTTTGTTACGAACCGGCCGTTGGTTTCGATGCAGATGGCTCTGTTTGGCGCTCAGTATCGCGGGCCGAAGAACCACTATGCGGCGATCAACTATCACGCGTATGCGGGTCCGGCGTTTGGTAATTTCACGCACAGTACGGGGAATGTTCCGCCGACGGCTCTGCCGTTGCTCGGCCTGTACACGAACCGGACGGCGTTGGTCGTGGCACTGGGTGGAAGCGTCGATTTCAATGTGAAGAAGAATTGGGCGGTTCGGTTTTCGCCGGATTTGATTCTGGAAAACTTTGGGTTGAACACGCGGGAGTTTTTTGCGATCTCGGGTGGTGTGGTTTATCGGTTTGGGAAGCGGTAGGGTTTTGTATTGGCCTGAGGAGAAGACTTAACGCCGATCTACACCGATTGCACCGATCAAAAAAACAAATGCAGATAGAAATGGGCAGAGAGATAAGACCTCTCCGCCCGTTTTCTTTGCTTGCTGCGACTTTTCTTTGCTTGCTTCTATGACCAGTGAGTTCCTTGCTGGAGGAAGTCTGGTGAGACGGGGTTCTCGTAGACGGAGTAGTCGCGGGTGACGACGGTGAGGCCGCTGGCGGAGACGAAATAGTTCTTCTTGTCTTCGGTAGCGTCGTAGCCGATGACGGTGCCGTCGGGGATGTGGACGTCGCGGTCGATGATGGCGTGACGGATGCGGCAGTGGCGACCGATGTTGACGTGGGAGAAGACAATGCTGGAGTCGACGTCGGCGTAGGAGTTGACGCGGACGTCCTGCGAGACGACAGAGTTGCGGACGACGGCACCTGAGACGATGGAGCCGGCGCAGACGATGGAGTTGATGGCCATGCCGGTGCGACCGGGCTCGCCGAAGACGAACTTGGCGGGCGGGTACTGGTAGGGGCGGGTTCGCATTGGCCAGGACTTGTCGTAGAGGTTGAAGGTAGGGGAGACGCTGGCAACGTCCATGTTGGCCTCGTAGTAGGCCTCAAGCGTGCCGACGTCGCGCCAGTACAGTGCCTTCTGGCGGTTCTCGTCGACGAAGTTGTAGGCGTGCATCTTGAAGCGGCCGAGGATCTTGGGCAGGATGTCGTGGCCGAAGTCGTGTTTGGAGTCGGGATCTTCGGCGTCCTTGAGGAGTTCGGGCAGGAGGACGTCGGTGTTGAAGAGATAGATGCCCATGGAGACGTCTACCATCTCGGGGTTGAAGGGGGAGCGGATTCTGGTTTCCTTGGGTTTCTCCTCAAAGCCGGTGACTTCGCCGTTACGGGCTACTTCTACGACACCGAAGGCGGAGACCTCGCTGGGGGCGATCGGAAGGGTCGCGAGGGTAACGTCGGCGCCGGAGTCCTGATGTTGCTTGAGCATGAGGCCGTAGTTCATCTTGTAGATGTGGTCGCCGGAGAGGATGAGGACGTATTTGGGCTCCTCAGAGCCGATGGAGTAGATGTTCTGGTAGACGGCGTCGGCGGTGCCCTGGTACCAGCTCTTGGAGACGCGCTGCATGGGGGGCAGGATTTCGATGAACTCACCGAGCTCGTTGGCGACAACCGGGCCCCAGCCTTCGCGGATGTGGCGGTTGAGGGATAAAGCCTTGTATTGCGTGAGGATGTAGACGTGGCGCAGATCGGAGTTGATGCAGTTCGAGAGAGTGATGTCGATGATGCGGTACTGGCCGGCGAAGGGAACGGCTGGCTTGGCGCGGTCTCGGGTTAGGGGGAATAGTCTTTCTCCGGCTCCGCCGGCTAGTAGAACTCCAAGCGTATCTCTCATAACCCGACCACCTCGAACCTTTAACTTAGAGTCACTTTTCTCGGATGCACCAAAGATTAGGCGTGTCTCACGAGAAACGCGAGTCTACCACGATCAGATTGATTTTGTGATCTTTCGCGGTCCAGAGGCAGGCAGGAAGGAACAGAAGCCCAACGGTGGATGCTGGGCCTCGGGTGGTGACGGGCGGCGGCTTATTCTTCCGGTTCTGGAATCTCTGAGGTTTCTTCGGTGAGGCTGATACGCAGGGATTTCAGGAAGGTCAGGTCGCTCTGGGTGAACGGGCCCTCTTTGGTTTCATCTGAGGTCTCCGCAGCTTCGCCAGTCTCCGGTTCGACCTCGTTCAGGCCGATGGTGGCCTCGAGCATAAGGAGGACATCAAAGCCTTGTTCGCGAATGTTTTTGACGACGCCAGCGATGTCTTCAGACTCTGAGACAGACTCGTGGATCGCTTCGCCTAACTTCTGGATAAGGTTTTTGACGTTTTGATTCAATGCCACCTCCGGGCTTCCCTATGTATGCATCCACCGCGCATCGGGTATTCCCGGCCAACAAGACCGGCGGGAACGGCATTGCGGGTACGGCGATTACTGGATACAGGATACGCCCGGCTTCTACCGGCTGCAATGACATTTGAATTGTTGAAATGTACCGAGCTAGACGACCCTATGGTGGTGGGTCCGGGCTACTTCGAGACGGTAGGCCAACTCGTTGACGGAACGTGTGCGGGCGGGACTCCAGACCACGAGGCCTACGGCGGCGGCGCAAAAATCACAGACAACCAGGGCAAGATTCTTCATAGCGTTCGCCTCCCTGCCGGGGCCCGTTTACTGCTGACAGAGGATTGGATGCAGGTAAGTGCGATGGCGTTGATTCGAGTTTGGAACTATCGCAAGGGCCGACGACGGGCTACACTTTTGGGTATGGACTCGGTTCGCTTCGGTCGTGCGCTTGGTGTAGGAGCCCGTGCGGCTGCAAAGACGCTGGTAACTGCCGTAGATGCGGCGACTTCGCCTAATCCTTCGGCTGGGGCAGCGCAGGCCAAGGCGGGAGCAGCGCCGGAGAAGGCTACGGCGACGGGATCGGCTACTGCTGGTAGGTTGGTGGATCAGGCCGCTAAGGCGACTGCTCAAGTGCTCCAGAACAAAGAGGGTCTGGCACGAGGCGGTAAACGGTTTGGCGAGACGGTCTGGGGGAACTTCACGAAGCTGTCGGGGGTTCTCTGGCTGGAGTTTACGGGGGTATTCTTCGGTATCTTTGCGCTGTTTGCTGCGACGGGTGCCTGGAAGCTACGAGGAAGCCTGCATGAGACAGCGGCGAACCATGACGATCATGTGCATTTGCTGGTCTTGAGTGGGGTGGCGGTTGGGTTTGGGTATTTTTTTGTCAGCAGCTTTTTGCGGGCAAGGCGCAAAGGGCGCGGACGCTAGGGGTTGATGCTACCGGTTACACTACAGCGTCATGTCAGAGAGACCTAAAACCAGTTCCGGAATCCCTGTTGAGCTTGTCTATGGGCCGGAGAGCTTGAAGGGGCCCGACGGAGTTGATGGGTTCGACTTTGCTGCCGAGGTCGGGGAGCCGGGGGCTTATCCGTTTACGCGTGGGATTCAGCCGACGATGTATCGCGGGCGGCTTTGGACGATGCGTCAGTATGCCGGGATGGGCGATGCGGAGGAGTCGAACCGGCGATATAAATTTCTTCTGGGGCATGGGACGAAAGGGCTCTCTGTGGCGTTCGATCTGCCGACGCAGATTGGGTATGACTCGGATTCGCCGTTGGCGCTGGGCGAGGTGGGGAAGGTCGGAGTTGCGATTGATTCGATCGAGGACATGGAGCGGCTGTTCGATGGGATCCGACTAGATGCCATCTCGACTTCGATGACGATCAATGCAACGGCTTCGATTCTGCTGGCGCTGTACGTTGCGGTGGCGCGACGTCAGGGTGCGGAGGTGAAGAGGCTAAACGGGACGATTCAAAACGATATTTTGAAGGAGTACATTGCGCGGGGGACGTATATCTATCCGGTGCGCCATGCGATGCGGCTGGTGACGGATATCTTTGCATGGGCGGCAGATGAGGTTCCGGAGTGGAACACGATTTCGATCTCGGGTTATCACATGCGCGAGGCTGGGTGCACGGCGGTGCAGGAGGTGGCGTTTACGCTGGCCAATGGTATGACGTACGTGCAGGCGGCAATTGATGCTGGGCTGGATGTGGATGCCTTTGCTCCGCGGCTGAGTTTCTTTTTCAACTCGCATAACAATCTGCTGGAAGAGGTGGCGAAGTTTCGCGCGGCGCGCCGGATGTGGGCTCGGATTATGCGGGATCATTTTGGTGCGAAGAATGCGCGGAGCTGGATGCTGCGGTTTCATACGCAGACGGCGGGGTCGACGCTGACGGCTCAGCAGCCGGAGAACAATATCGTGAGGACGACGCTGCAGGGGCTGGCGGCGGTGTTGGGTGGGACTCAGTCGCTGCATACGAATGGATTCGACGAGGCGTTAGCGTTGCCTACGGAACAGGCGGCACGGATTGCTCTGAGGACGCAGCAGATTCTGGCGTATGAGAGCGGCGTGGTGCAGACGGTGGATCCGCTGGCGGGATCGTACTATGTGGAGTCGCTGACGAATGAGATCGAGCGGCGCGCGGATGAGTACATGACGACGATTGCAGAGTTCGATCGCGATGGAAAGTACGGAATGTTGCGTGCGATCGAGCAGGGGTATGTGCAGCGGGAGATTCAGAATGCGGCTTATGCTTATCAGCGGGCTGTAGATGAGAAGGAGGCCGTCGTTGTTGGGGTCAATGAGTTCACCCGCGATGAGGTTGCGGTGCCGATCCAGCGCGTTGATGAGGCTCTGGAGGGGCGGCAGGTGGAACGGGTACGGGCTCTGCGGATGCGGCGGGAAGCGGGGATTCATGCGGCGGCGCTGCGTCGGGTCGAGGATGCTGCTCGGGGCGGGGAAAACCTGATGCCACTGATTTTAAGGGCAGTGGAGAGCTATGCGACGGTGGGGGAGATTGCGGATGTGCTGCGACAGGTTTTTGGAGAGTATCGGGAGACAGTTGTGGTGTAGTCGATTCTGACTGGGGTGTTTTGATGCGACTTGTTTGGGGACAGCTTGTTCTTGCCATGGCTTTGCTGGGCGGAGGTTTGGCTGGGGCCCAGTCGCAGAGTTCGCGGATCCCAGTGACACATGGGACCACGTTGTCGGGCACGCAGGTCACGTTACCAGATGATCTGCGAGGTAGAGTCGGTGTGCTGGTGCTTGGCTTCTCCAAGAGCTCGGGCGATGTATGTAAAGGTTGGGGACAGCGATTGGCGGCTAGTTATCCAGCGTCCAGCGGAGTGATGTACTACCAGATGCCAGTACTGGAGTCGGTGCCGAAGTTGATCCGAGGCATGGTGGTGAAATCGATCAGATCAGGAGTGCCGGAGTCGGAGCTAGTGCATTTTATGCCGATGTTCGCCGGTGAATCAGAGTGGAGAAAGATTGCGCGATATGCGAACGCCGATGATGCCTATGTTCTAGTTGTCGACGGAGATGGCCAGGTGCGATGGCAGACCTCAGGCAAGGTCACAGATGCAGGGTTTGGGGCGTTGAAAGAACAAGTGGCTGCTTTGCGGGCGCCTACTTCGAGTTCGGCTACGAAGTAATCGGGAACGAGACCTGTGGATTGGGGATGCGGGATTTTTCTGTGCGCGGGATGCTATCGTTGAAGATTGCGGGTTGATGTTTTCCAGAGGGAAAATAATCGTATGGCTGAAACAGGAACACTGCGCAAAACTGCGCTGAATGCGGTGCATCGAGCGGCGAAGTCCAAGATGGTTGACTTTGGCGGCTGGGATATGCCGGTGGATTGTTGCGGGCTGACTGCGGAACATATGGCTGTACGTACTGCCGTCGGAGTCTTTGATGTTTCGCATATGGGAGATATTCAGCTGCGGGGGCCCGGGTCTTTGGCGGCAGTGCAGAAGCTGTGCATGAACGATGCTTCGAAGCTGCAGGTGGGGCAGGCTCACTACTCGGCGATGCTGTATCCGAATGGGACGTTTGTCGATGACGTGGTGCTACATAAGCTTTCGGATAATGACTATCTGATTGTGATCAATGCTGGGACGCGAGAGAAGGATGTCCAGTGGGTTCGGTCGCAGATTGGCTCTATGCCTGGCGTGCATGTTAACGACTTCAGCGACTACTACACGCAGATTGCGATTCAGGGACCTCGTGCGGCTGAGACGCTGCAGAAGCTAACGCCGGTAGATTTGAGCCCAATCAAGAATTACTGGTTTACCTGGGGGCAGGTCTGTGGGCTGCATAATGTGATGATCGCGCGGACTGGCTACACGGGTGAGGACGGGTTTGAGATCTACATTCCTTCGGATGAACCGACCAGTGCTCGGGTATGGGGCGAGGTGCTGGAAGCCGGTAAGGAGTTCGGAATTCTGGCTTGCGGGTTGGGAGCGCGCAATACGCTGCGGCTTGAGGCGGCCATGGCGCTGTATGGGCATGAGATTTCGGACACGATTAACGTCTTTGAGGCGGGACTGGGGCGGTATGCGAAGCTCGATAAGGGAGACTTCGTAGGGCGGGATGCTTTGCTGGCGATTCAAAATGAGGGTGGGCCTAAGAGAAAGCTGGTTGGGCTAGAGATGATCGAGCGCGGGATAGGCCGGGATGGGTATCCTGTGTTTTCGCTGAACGGGGAGCGGCTTGGTGAAATTACAAGTGGGTCGCCTTCGCCGTTTTTGAAGAAAAACATTGCCCTGGCTTATGTGCCGGTTGATTACTCCGCGCTGGATACAGAGCTGGCGGTGGAGATTCGCGGTCAGATGGTGAAGGCGAAGGTTGTGCCTACACCCTTCTACAAGCGCCCCAAGAAATCGCTTTAAAAATAGCAAGGAGCTGCTTTGCAATTTCTCATTTTGAGTCGACGCCGTACGGAGATGTTCCCTCCGGAAGCCTGGACGCCCGAACTGATTGAAGCTGAGGGACAAAGGGTACGTGAGCTTTATTCTGCCGGAGTCATTCGGAATATCTGGCGGCGAAAAGATATGCCCGGAGCCGCGATTCTTATGGAAGCAGCCAGTGAGGATGAGGTGCGCGCTGCAGCAGCGAGTCTTCCACTGGCCAAGCGGGACATGCTCGACGTTGTTGTAGTGACGCAGCTCGATCCTTATCCGGGTTTTGGGCCACGCTAAAACGACCCCGTCGCAACGCTAATTTCCGGCTTGAACACACTACAATTGAAGATGGAGAAAACGCAAAGATCATGTCATATCCTGCCAATTACAAGTACACGAAGGAACACGAGTGGATCGAGGTTGACGGCGCGAAGGGTACCGTCGGCATAACGGATTACGCGCAGAATTCGCTGGGCGATATCGTCTTCGTCGATCTGCCGAAGGTGGGCGATACGCTGGAAGCACACAAAATCTTCGGATCGGTGGAGTCAGTGAAAGCTGTCTCGGACTTGTATTCGCCGGTGTCCGGAACGGTTACGGCTATCAATGAAGAGCTTAAGGATGCGCCGGAGAAGATCAATGCCGATGCAAACAATACATGGATGCTGAAGCTTGATCTGAGCAATTCGGCAGAGCTGGATGGACTGCTTGCGGCCGCGGACTACGAAAAATTCATTAGTGAAGAGACCGGACACTAAACGACATGCGCTATTTGCCGAAGTCACCTACCGATCGTGAGGAGATGCTTGCCGAGATCGGTGTCTCGTCGATTGACGAGCTGTTTTCCACAATCCCTGCCGAGTATCGGCTGACGCGCGATCTTGCGATTCCACGACAGCATAGCGAATCGGAGATCGTGGATAAGTTTCGTGCTTTCGCTGAGAGCAATGCCACGGGTTATGCGAGCTTTCTGGGTGCCGGTGTATATCGACACTATCGGCCGGTGATTATCGACTCGCTTGTGCAGCGCGGAGAGTTTCTGACGAGCTATACGCCGTACCAGCCGGAGATCTCGCAAGGAACGCTGCAGGCGATGTTTGAGTTCCAGACGATGATCTGCGAGTTGACCGGCATGGAGATCGCCAACGCTTCGATGTACGACGGCTCGACCGGCGCGGCTGAGGCGATCATGATGGCTGTGCGTGTGACTGGACGCGATGGCGCGGTCATTGCAAGGACTGTGCATCCGGAGTATCGCGAGGTGATTTCAACGTATGCGCAGCACCAGGAGATCCCCGTCACTGAGGTTGCTTATGCGTCGAATGGACGGGTCGATTTGGCGGCGCTCGATGCTGCAGTTACGAGCGACACCGCGTGCGTGTTAATTCAGTCGCCGAACTTCTTTGGCACGATCGAGGATGTGGCGGCGATTGCCGAGATTGCACATAAGAAGGGCGCTCTGCTGATTGTGTCGATTGCCGAGGCGGTATCGCTGGGGATTGTGAAGCCTCCCGTGGAAGCAGACATCGTGTCCATGGAGGCGCAATCGTATGGCGTGGCTCTGGGCTACGGTGGGCCTTACTGCGGTGTGATTGCCTGCAAGGAGAAGTTTCTTCGGCAAATGCCGGGAAGGCTGATCGGCGAGACCAAGGACATGAATGGCAAGCGAGGCTTTGTGCTGACCATGTCGACGCGTGAACAGCACATCCGACGCGAGAAGGCGACCTCGAACATCTGCACCAATCAAGCTCTTGTGGCAATGATGACGACGATCTTTCTCACGGTTTACGGCAAGCAGGGCATGAAGGAGCTAGCGGAGCAGAATCTAGCGAAGGCTCATTATGCCCAGGGCGCTTTGTCGAAAGCTGCTGGGGTAAAGGTGTTGTTTGATGGCGCGCCGCGGTTCCACGAGTTTGTGCTGGAGCTTCCGAAGAGTGCTGCAGAGACCAATACTGCTCTGCTCGACGACAAGATCATCGGCGGACTGGCGTTGCAGAAGTGGTATCCGGAACTTGGGCCGAACGCGAGCCTGTGGTGTGCGACGGAACTGACGACGCGGAAACAGATTGATGCCGCAGCAACCGCCCTCGCAGGCAAGAAAGCATAGCGATGGACGTCTCGGCGATTGTCGGTGAGGAGCTTGTAGCGGTGGAGTTTGTGCAGGACTACCTGCAACTCCGTTTCGCTGCTCCGCTGTTCACCCTCTACAACTGGCCGCATGTGCTGCTGCCCGATTTTTCGGTGGCCTATGGCGAGCCGGAGTATCGCAATGCACTATGCGCGCAGATTGGCGAGAAGGTTGTGCAGGCTTCGCTGGAGGAAGGCGATGCACTGACGATTGAGTTCGAGAATGGCACGGTGTTTGGCCTTTCGTTGCGTGAGGAAGATTTGGATGGTCCGGAGTCCGGAAGCTACTCGGAGACCGGTGATGCAAGTGATGCGCAGGAGTTTTAGCAATGGCAGATGAGAAGTTTGTAGGTTCGCCCAAGAAGGCGACGACGCATGTCAATCAGAACGAAGATCTGATCTTTGAGAAGTCCTCGCCGGGCAAAAAGGCGTATAGACTCGCCGAACTGGATGTGCCGACAGTAGACTCCGCTTCCCTGCTGGGTACGGCTGTGCGCACCGATCTGGGTGTAATGCCTGAGCTGAGTGAGATCGAGATCATCCGGCACTTTACGCGGCTTTCTACCTGGAACTATGCCATCGACCTGGGGATGTATCCGCTAGGTAGCTGCACGATGAAGTACAACCCGCGCGTGAATGAGGCTGTGGCGCGATTGGAAGGAATCGCCGAGGCTCATCCCTATCAGCCAGAGTCACTGTCGCAGGGTTGTCTGGCGATCATCAAGATGATGAAGGAAGTGCTGGTCGAGATTACCGGAATGGATGCCACGACGCTGCAGCCTGCTGCAGGCGCGCATGGAGAGTTTACTGGCATCCTGATGATTCGGGCTTACCACGAGAGCAAGGGTAATCCGCGGAAGAAGGTCCTGATTCCGGACTCGGCGCATGGTACGAATCCGGCGACTGCAGCTGTCTGCGGATATGAGGTTGCGAACCTGAAGTCGAACGCTCAGGGGATGGTAGATATCGCCGAGTTGGAACGGATGGTCGATGAAGATACAGCCGCGTTGATGCTGACGAACCCTTCTACGATTGGCGTGTTCGAAAGTGAGATTCATAAGATTGCCGACATTCTTCATGCGAAGGGCGCGTTGCTCTACATGGATGGCGCGAACATGAATGCACTGGTGGGTAAAACGCGACCAGGTGATTTTGGCGTTGATGTCATGCATTTGAATCTGCACAAGACGTTCTCTACTCCGCATGGAGGCGGTGGTCCGGGATCAGGGCCGGTGGCTTGCAAGAAGATCCTGGAGCCGTTTCTGCCAACGCCGCTTGTAGTGACGCGTGAAGATGGTTCGCTAGCATTGGAGTACAACCGGCCGCAGAGTGTGGGACGCGTGCGGATGTTCTATGGGAACTTCGGCATGTTCGTGCGGGCGCTGGCTTATATCCTGGCGAATGGACCGGACGGGCTGAGGCAGACGACCGAGGATGCTGTCCTGAATGCCAACTACATCCGGGCGAAGCTGGAAGGTACGTTTGATCTGCCTTACAAGACGCAATCGCTGCATGAGGTTGTGTTCTCGGACAAGCTGCAGGCCAAGAACGGTGTGAAGACAGGCGATATGGGCAAACGGCTAATCGACTACGGCTTCCATGCCTATACGGTGTCGTTCCCGCTGGTGGTTCAGGGAGCGATGATGATCGAACCTACGGAGAGTGAGAGTCGCGAAGAGTTGGATCTGCTGATCGATGCGCTGAAACAGATTGCGCGCGAGGCTGAGGAGAATCCTGAACTCGTGCAGACGGCTCCGCATTCGACTCGACTACAACGTCTGGACGAGACTACGGCGGCCAGGAAGCCGGTGCTTCGCTGGAAGGCTCCGGTTGCTTCTACTCCGCTTGCGGTCGATAGCGCCGATAAGGAGTGGTAACGTGTCTGTCTTCTATGACCGGCAGGATGAGCTTGAAAAATATGAGTTCATGATGGGCGAGGCGAGGGGGCGTCTCGCCGTCACGCTGGATGTGCTGACGGATGCGCTGATTCTGGTTGGGCAGCATGGGGTTTACTGTACGAGCGCGCGGAATCCAAATGTTCCCGCCCTCGACCTACAGGCGGTGCTGGCGAACATCAATGGGGCCAAGGAACTGGTGGCGTCAGTGATGGAGCGGTTGCGGCTTGATCGTGAGGCTGCGGAATCTAAATAGCCACTACTGGGCGGTAACCGGGACAAACTGGTTGGTTGTGTCCCACTTGATGTGAAGCTCGGTGGTGTTGCCTACGGTGTTTTCAAACGAGACGGACATCGCCTCCTGGGGTGGGGAGAGAGTTTTGGACTCCATTGCGATGCGGGCGAGATCCATGGGCTCATTGTAGACGGTACCCCACTGGCCGGTCTGCTTGTTGAGAATGAGGAGCCAGCGGGTGGCGTTGGGCAGGGTGTAGAGAGTGTAGCTGCCTGCAGGGACCATGGTGCCGCCGATCTTGAGGTCGGCCTGGGTGACGAAGGAGGTGGCCTCGTTGGCTCCAGTGCGCCAGACCTTGTCGTAGGGGACGAGTCCGCCAAAGATCTTGCGACCCCGCATGGAAGGCGCTCCATAGCTAATAGTGACATCCTTGCCATTGAGGGAGACGGTCGCGGTAGCCCTTGGACTTGCAACGGCCGCAGGTTCGGCTGAGGGCTTCTCAGCTGGAGGCGTGGGCATCTGAGCGAGGCCAGCAGTGGCGAGGATACAGTTACAAGTCAGCGTTGTGATGGTGCGGAGCTGCATGGATTGTGTCCCCTCCTCGAAGATTTGGGTACGATGGTGAACCCGTGGGACATGCGCTGTCAATGCTGCTCGCTAAGGATGGGTCGTGCTAACCTAGAGGTATGCGCCCGTAGCTCAGCTGGATAGAGCGGCAGCCTCCGAAGCTGTAGGTCAGAAGTTCGAATCTTCTCGGGCGCACCATTCCTCAGTTTTTGCTCTGTTGAAGATCATATCGAACGGCTTTCTATAGACAGGCCATAGACTTACGCCATCCGTAGAGCAGTTCGAAAGCACTATTTTCAGCAGTTTGCCCTTCTCATCACAATTCTGCACTTCGTATAGAGAACGCGCCTTATTCGCGAGTCTAGAGTTCGCTCAGCATCTAGCAGCCGCCGCGGGTCTAGGGGCTGACCCAGCGTCCGGAGGGATTGCTCAAGCCGCATCTCTTCCTGTTGCCAGTCCTGTTGCATCCGGGTCCAAAAGTCTGGCGTGATATTTCCGTCGAGTTTGTCGAGGTACGCCTGCTCCATTCTCCTGCGCAGAGCGGCCAAGCGTCGCTCGACTAACGACGCTGTTTCGCGTCGCTCGGCGACGGACTTGTCCTCGTTTTCACGAAGCGATGCCACTACATCTTTCAGGACCGGGTCAGGGACATAAATTTTCTTTAGTACCTCTCCAAATTGCCTCCCAAGGATTTCTTCCTTCATGTACGGAAGGCCGCATTTCCCTTTGTAGCCGGTGCAGTGGTAGTAAACGTATTTCGCTTTCTTCACTTCTGCCGTCACTGTAAGGCCGTCGTGCGCACACGTCAGAAGCCCCGCAAACGCGAATTGATGCTTGCGATACTTGGGACGGTTATGACCCTCCAGTACGGCCTGCACTTGCTCAAACAGCGCGGGGCCTATGAACGTCTCATGCGTACCCCTATAGACGATTTTCTCCCACTCAAAAAATCCGACGTAAAAGCGATGCTTAAGGAGTTTGTGCAGGTACCCTTTCGCGTACTTCTTACCGTGGCGCTCAAAAAGCGCCTTTCGAACCGACGCCATGGAATGATCCCCTGTCGCGTACAGCGAGAAAAGATCCTTGACGACGAGCGAATTCTGTTCGTGCACAACGATTGACCCTTCCGCGACCTCATTGACGTATCCCAATGGGGGGCGGCTCGGGTAAATCCCTTGGGAAGCCTTCTCGTGCGTGAGCTTCGCCTGCGACTTCGATTCGGGAGAGATGATTTGTCCATCTTTTGCAAGATGGATCTCGATGCCAAGTTCATCCAACTTTAAGTAGTCGTAAAAATTCCGGTAGAGGCGGTCAGTCTTTTCGACCAGGACGATGCGACACTCCGGATTTCGTGACAGGAAGTCATGCATCTCACCAAACCGCTTTCGGCCTCGTGCCTTTGCGGTCTCAACATCGACAAATTCCTGAACGATAGACAGCTCTTTACGGCGGGCATACTCGTGCAGCATTTTGATCTGCGCAGGTATGGAGTACCCCTCTTGCTCTTGGTCTTTGCTTGAGACACGAGCGTACAAAACTGCTGAATTCATGGTGTCTCCGGTACGGTGCAGAATATCATTCTGCACCGCCGATTGGAGTGGATTAGTCGCCACAAAAAGCCCATCTGAAGTATCATTTTGCACCAAAGGTTCACCCTCGGCACCACCGGTCGGAGTGGATTAGTCGCCACAAAAGCCCATCTGAAGCATCATCGACCTTAAAAACAACTGATGCAGAATCTGTTCGTCGATTCCGCTTTCGCCGGAACATAGATACGGCGCAAACCTATCCCATGTCTTCTTAACGTTCTTCGAACCTACGATGTTAGAGATGTGCGCACGAACGAACTGAGTGCTGTTCTCTCGTGCCATCTTCTGGAGGTGTTGTGCGGCCCAATACGTCGTGCAGTCCAGCCCAAATGGACTGATCTCAGCTCCGCTCGACTTAAGGAATTTGAGCGGCTCGAACGGATTTGTGCGGTCGATCTTACGGAGAGAACGCAGGGTGCCTCCACACTGACTTCCGCCATACTGCCCCACACCCCGGCCAGTTTTATGCCGAGGTCGTCCCGCTACGCG
Organism: Edaphobacter aggregans; assembly: GCF_003945235.1. NCBI lineage: Bacteria > Pseudomonadati > Acidobacteriota > Terriglobia > Terriglobales > Acidobacteriaceae > Edaphobacter > Edaphobacter aggregans. The sequence continues at coordinate 4,113,011 of NZ_RSDW01000001.1, read as the reverse complement.
GAGTTCAAAAGAGTCTCTGGGATCGAGGGCCACGGCTGACGATAAAGCTGGGCAAGCCTCTGGCTTTCGGCCAGACATTGCTGGAGGTGTTGGCCGTCTCAGCCCCGGATCGGACTGGCTAATCGACTCCCCGGATTTTAGTTGTACCGCACTCCGCTCGCCCATGTTTGCGATGTAAACAAAAGACTTGCGGTTGCGAAATGTTAACCATTCAGGCCGCATCGAAGAAATATCTATCTCATGGAGCAATGCCGATTTAGAGAAGATCACGGATAAGGGGGGCGGTGTCCTCAATGTCAAATTTGGCAACCCATTAAAATCGAGGATCATTGACGCTTCATTTGGAAATGCAGGGCAGCTTCAGACGTTGGTGCTGCAGGCGCTCGACGATCTCAAAATCAAGGAATCGTCGCCGGAACCTCTTTTGCTCTCTGCCGGCGAAGTTGCTGACAACGCCGCAATGGAATACGCTGAGCAACTCAATCCTCTGTATCAGACGTTCGCCGGAAATATCGCATCAGGAATACGGTCGAGAAAGAACTCACCGGCATTTATGCCCATGCGATGGCGGTCATCATGACAGCCTCCGACTCCGATCTCATGAACGGCCTGAGCGTCGATCGAATATTTGCAGCAGCGAGCCGGCGAGAGCGACGCATTCTCCTCGGAAATCTCAAGAGCATTCTTGGGAAGATCGAATTGCTGCAAATAGATGAAGATGGCCGCGGCCTTGTTCTGTCATATAACCCCGATAAAGGCATCAGCGTGGTCGATCGCCAGTTATTGCTCTATCGGAAATTCGCGACCGTAAATTGGCCGTGGAAATCGATCATCACTCAAGTCGAGCCGACGGATGCCTATCAAGCGGATGAACTCTTTTGAGCCTTCATAACTCACTCAGGACAGATGACTGGAGAGCCCGTTACCCTTCCGAAGCCGTTTTGGCTTATACAAGTATTCGGCAATCACCTTCAATGTGCTGAAAGGTGATCGTCGTGTAAATCTCATCTCTGTTATCCATTCAGACTTTCTTCTGTTTCATTCATCTAGTCGTTATCTCTTTAGTCGATGCTGAAGGTGAGTGGAGCGGAGGCTGGTGACCCCGGATTCACGGCTGTGATGACGGCGGTTCCGGCCTGGGCTAAATCGCTTGCTGGAATCGCTACCGAGACATGAGTTGGATCCACAATGGTCGTAGTCCGATAGCTGCCGTTCCATAGCACAGCAACTCCAGGTACGAAATTGCTACCAGTAAGCGTGAGACTGGTGTTGCCAGCACCATGAGTTGTGGAGGTCAACGAACTTGCGGTGAGAATAGCGGCCGAGTTGACATTGAGCAACTGCGGGACTATGGCGCCACCGCGAACAAGGTAGACATTTCCTCCGCTGCTGAGAACGGCGAGACCATCCTGGCCCCAACGAACTACGTCGACCCCGGTGAAGCCAGTATTGCCTTCGAAGGTTTCGAAAGGGAGCGACAGTACCGTCGTTGGCATGAACGTCTGGATATTGAACGCAGTGATGCTATCGAAGATTGCTGAGTACAGATTCGGATTCAAATCCGTGAGGTAGAAAGATAGGCCCAATGAGGTATCAGGTTCGAAGTCTTTGACTCCGGCGCCGTAGTTGCTGACATTCGGCATTCCTTCGAAAACTCCGACCTGTGCGACCGGACTCACTCCAGTCTCCGCTACACTGCCAGACTGCGTGAACAACAAACCGCCGCTCAGCTTGTAGCAGTTCAGGTACTGGATATTTGATGCGACGTAGTAGGGGTAGGAACCGTTGACTAGGCCGTTTGTGGTGACGTTGTAAAGATCCAGTGCATTGGGGCTCGACCATAAATCAACAGCAAACATGCTGGAAGCTTCTGGAAAGGCAAGACAGGTTCCCGCTGAAGGGGTGGTTGCTACACCTCGCCTTGTTGCTATCCGCGAAGCTGGATCGAAGTCGAAGATGGAGATGCCGACGTATTCGCCTTCGTCCACGGCGACCGTGTTTTCCGCACCCGGCTGTGTGGCAATATCGCGAAGGCCTACCTGGTAGCCAGTAGCAAAACCTGAAACGGTGAAGTCGGGTTGCTGGGTCAGCATGTTGAAGCGGGCGATGCTGCCAGTGGTTGCGCCCGGCAGGAGCGCGTACAGGATCTGCCCATCGGAGGTAAGCGTGAGATTCGTTGGCGTCCCGCCGATCTGTACCGTAGTACCGATGGAGGCGGTATCGGGCGTGACTGCAACGATGGAATTTGCTGCTACCGAGGGGGTACCTGCCCCGATGCCCGCCATGATCTTGCGCGAGTATGGGTCGTAGAGGATGTGGTTGGCGCCCAGGTTGAGGACTGAGAAGACGGTCAATGGAAGCGCGGAGGATGTTCCTCCTCCCGGAGCCGGGTTAGAGACGGCGATCGGGGCCCAGCCTAGAGTAGCGAGATTCGCTGCCGGTACCGTTGCGGTTAGTTGCGTGCTGCTGACGAAGTTGGTAGCCAGAGACGTCCCGTTGAGTAGCACCGTGGAACTGTCGCTAAAGCCCGATCCAGTCAAGGTGATGATGGTGTCGCTAGACCCGCTCACGATCCCAGCCGGAGAAATGGCTGAGAGCGTCGGAGCGACGTTATAGGCACCACCGGTGATGTTTGTCGTTGAGGTGGCCTGATTGTTCGAGCCAACCGGGTCGGTCTCGGAGGCGGTCACTTGCACTGTCATCGCAGCGCTACCTGCACTCGTTTGCAAGACGCTGAAGACGACCGAGGCCGAAGCGCCATTAGCGAGACTGCCCAGATCACAGAGAATGACGCCAGCCGTCGAGCAGGAGCCAGATGATGGCGTCGCAGAGGTAAGGCTGCCGGTGGAGGGGAGAAATGCGGTGAGTCCGACGCTCGAGGCTGACGCGGGACCATTGTTCGTCACGGTCGCGATATAGGTGGTGGTGCTGCCCGTGCCGTTCGCGGCAGATGACGTGATGGTGACGCCTAGGTCCGCATTGACAGTCGAAAGATCCTGCACCAAGCTGGAGCGCAGGCTGACGAAGCCGCCAGGTCCCCGGAAGGCTAGTCCGTCCGTTCCCCAACGGGTCAATCGCATCCCCGAAGGGCCAAGAATCTGGTAGTTGGCTCTGAAGGTCGGAATTGTAACAGGAATCGGAGCGGTCGCAGTGGGGGTAAAGGTCGACAGATTGAAGGCACCGAGCTGATAAGAGTTATACGAGTTTTCGAGTATGAACGCCTTACCCTGTGTCGCGTCGATGGTCGTCGAGCCTTGCGCCAGGGTGGTCCCGCTGGAGTAGAAGTTGTTCAGTACGGAACCGGACTCCGGGTCGTCTACCTGACCGAAATCGGTGTAGAGAATCCCATTGACGATCTCGATTTCGTCGTTGTTCTGGCTGGCATAGGACTGACTGGCATTGAACTGATTTGAAGCGTTCGCCGTCTTGAGCGTCAAGCCGGATGCGTCGTAGGTATAGGTGTCATAAGTATCGCTGCCTGCGGTGTAGATTTCGTTTCTAGTCCCGTCGACGACCAGAGCCCACGGATTATAGGTATAGAAGGTAGCCTGAACCGGCGTGCCGCGAGCTACCCCGTTATCATAGATAGCCAATGCCTGACCGATGTTGCCGGCTGGTGTGGCTACGACCACCGAATCAGTCGCACCGGGCAGAGCTGCAAGGGCGGCAGCAGCATATTGACCTGTTCCCTCTTGTGGCAGCGAGAACTGAAGACCTGCCGTGCCGGCGACGAGATCAACTTTGCGTACTGCCGACGAACCGTCCAGTCCTACCCAGAGATATCTGCCGTCGGAGGTGATGGCCAACTTATCCGGTTCACTACCTACTGTAATTGGAGTTCCCAAGGAGCCAGTCAGTGGATCGACTGAAACCACAGAGTTGCCATAGGGCGCGCCAGCCGCGCTCGGAACCGACAGGTAGAAAAGGCCGTTGACGGGGTTGTAGACCATGCTGTTGTTGATGATAGGTACGTAAGCTGTCAGATAGAGCGGAGCGCTGGTACCGGTTGAATTTGTGACGGTCACAGAATCGACGCCCGGAGTAAGTAGAGCAGTTGCGGGGATCGCGGCGGTGATCTGAGACGTGTAGCTGCTAAAGGTCGTAGGGACGTTGACGCCGTTGAGTGCAACTGTAGATGCTGGCGTGAAGTTTGTGCCGTTCAACGTAATGGTCACAGCTTTGCCAACCGGCGCCAAAGTGGTTGAAAGTGACGTTAGAGTAGGCGGCGGCGGATCGACGATCTGAACCGTTATGGTGTTCGAAACCGAAGGCGTTGCTGACGCATTTGTAACGGAAATATTCGCCGTGCCAATGGCAGCGAGTAGGTTGGCTGAGACCGTTGCTATTAGGTAATTCCCATTGCTGCTGCTAAAGCCATACCCGGTAGGCAGATTCGTGCCGTTCCACTGAACAGTCGCCCCACCGGTAAGATTGGTTCCAACTATTTGGATGTTCGTATCAGCCGAACCGACAATGAGCTGGGCGGGAGATATCTTCGCAATAATCGGCGTCCCTACAACCGTCACCGTAAACGTCGCAGCCGTGGAGGTCCCCCCGCCTGGCGCAGGGTTGACGACATTGATCTGGAGTGGACCGACCGCAGCTTGATCAGCAGCAGTAAGCTGGAAGCTGAGCTGGGTTGAACTGGTAACTGTGGTGCGACGTGCCGATCCATTCACCTGCGCTACGGAGCTTGAGATGAAGTTCGATCCTGTGACGGTGACTGTTGTAGACGTTTGCGCGCCGGCTGCGATCGAGCTCGGTGTGATTGTGATCAGTCCTGGTGTCGGATTGGAGACAGACAGAGAGGCTCCAGCAGAAGTACCCCCGCCTGGCGCAGGGTTGACGACATTGATTTGGAGCTGGCCCGCAGCGGCTTGATCAGCAGCAGTAAGCTGGAAGCTGAGTTGGGTTGAGCTACTGACGGTGGTGGGACGTGCCGATCCATTCACCTGCGCTACGGAGCTTGAGATGAAGTTCGATCCTGCGACGGTGACTGTCGTAGCCGTTGTCGCGCCGGCTGCGATCGAGCTCGGTGTGATTGTGATCAGTCCTGGTGTCGGATTGGAGACAGACAGAGAGGCTCCAGCAGAAGTACCCCCGCCTGGCGCAGGGTTGACGACATTGATTTGGAGCTGGCCCGCAGCGGCTTGATCAGCAGCAGTAAGCTGGAAGCTGAGTTGGGTTGAGCTACTGACGGTGGTGGGACGTGCCGATCCATTCACCTGCGCTACGGAGCTTGAGATGAAGTTCGATCCTGCGACGGTGACTGTCGTAGACGTTGTCGCGCCGGCTCCGACCGAGCTCGGTGTGATTGTGATCAGTCCTGGTATCGGATTGGAGACAGACAGAGAGGCTCCAGCAGAAGTACCCCCGCCTGGAATAGGATTCACGGCGGTTAGCACCAGGCTGCCGGGACTTGCCAGATCGTTGGCGGTGAGGCCTATGCTAACCTGCGTTGCGCTAACATAAGTCGTAGCACGGGCGCTCCCGTTCACCTGAAGAACCGTTCCTGGAATGAAGCCCGATCCTGTAACGGAGATGGTGACTGGAGCTGTTCCAGCAAGAAAAAGGGACGGCGAATAACTGGTGATAACAGGAGCTGGATTGTCAACTTCAAGGCTGATTACCGAACTGCCATTGGCGCTGCTGTTTGTCCCGTTGAGCACAACGACCTGTAGCATTGCTCCGGTGGCGAGGGAGCTTGCCGGCACGATAGCGCTCAACTGGGTTGCGCTGACGTAGGTCGTAGGGACGGACGCCCCGTTCACTTGGACAACGCTCGTACTTTGAAATCCGCTGCCGGTCACCGTGAGTGTCAGGGGTTGAGCTCCGGCTGGAACCGATGTCGGCGAAATCGAAACGACAGCAAGGACTATAGGCGTGGGGGTCGGCGAAACTCCGCCATTTGAAGCAGTAGGATTCGAGTTGCCGCAGCCAGTAACAACGAAGACAACCGAGAGGCACACGAGGGCAGGGAGGGAGGAAAACGAACAGGATTTCATGGACAAGGGTAAGTATAGCCTCAACAGTAATAAGGCCCTTGAAAAAAGAGATGCAGCTATGGTGCGTAACGACAAACGCCTTTGTGGCCACTTATCTCAGGCCTGCATTCAAAAACAACCTGAAAACGGGATTTTCGAAAAACTCAACCAGTCTCTCCGAGGACTCTTTCGAATAACTGTTTGTGGACGCCATATGATGTTTTTAAAACGAAAAAAATGTGGACTACGCAAACAACCGGTTCAGGACCTAAGATTCACGCAATCGGACGGAACAATATGGGGCGCATCCATGTTCTGAAATCGTCGCTTAGGGCGCACCATCCTCATTTTTCCGCCCAAGAACGCCTCCAACTGGCTGAAAAGACAATCGTTGTCCGAGTTCAAAATCCCTTTTTCAGGGTGGTATTTTAACCCGTTCGGAAACAGGACATTTTGAACTCTTTGTTTTTGGTCGAGATCGGCTGTCTCCAGGCACCGGAGATATCGACCAACATGGACTCGAGAAGTCCACTAGTTCCTGAAATGTTCTCAAGGGCCGCGATGTCCTCTTCAAATTTGAGGTTCGTCCTGTCAAGATCGCAACATAGGGCCGTTGAGCTGAAACTGATCTAGAGCTGAGATGGCTGCTATTAGTTTGGGGCGTCTGACGGCGCTCGCACAATCAGCCATTGAAGGTCCAGGATAAATTTAACAAAGCCTTTTCCCTAGGAACCCTCGACGCGAGCGCCATTCAGGGGATCTTACCCGAAGTAGTTCTCAGAGCCTTCCTCAACCGACGCAGGAGGAAGTACTCGTTTACAGGCCGGTCGTCCTGCATCGCGAGCGTTCGTGGCGATGCTGTCAGCAGCCGGTTCAGAGGAAATTCAGTATCAAGGATTGCTGCGAACTGACGGCTCGGAGTTGTATACGGTCCCCATTCGACCATATCCTTGGCGGCTGTTGTCGGCATCTGCTGAACTAGTTCCTCGGCACTACGACGGCGGAAAGCCGCGTCACTTGCAAGGAAATGCAGACCCTCACCAGTCACACTTACAAAAACGCGCACGTACGGGAACGATTCCTGCAAAGCTCGGGCTACTGCGGCTTGAACTTCTGGCTCAGCGGGGGGCAGCCATTGCTGCAATATCCCTCCAGGCTTCAATCTCTGCTTGATAGTCGAATAAAATTCCCTCGAGTACAACAAACTCGATCCCGCCGACTCCAACGGAGGTGGAGGATCGATAGCGATCACATCGTATTTCTGCGTGGTGCGTTCCAAAAAGCGGCGACCGTCGTCGATCTCGATGTGTGATGCAGGAGAACTAAGCAATTGCGCCGCGTCGGAATGGAAATACCAGAAGAGCTTGGGAACGCTGGGTACCAACTCGACCGCAGTGGTCTGGATATTCCATGACCGCATCGAGCGAAATGTTGTCCCCATGCCGAAACACACAACCAAGCCCGTCTCCGGCGGATGATCGAGAGAGGCCACGGCAGGTGGGCCATCATCTTTTGTAATGGGAGTCAAGCCCGTCATGCCCTGCCCGTTAACCCGCAGGTCCCTTCCGAAGCCGTCGCCCACAGCCATCGTGGTCGCGGTATGGTCGCGGAGAGTAGCACGTTTGGGAAACTGGGTTTCAAAGCTCCTCGTGATCAGAACCAATCCAATTGCGAACACCGCGGCCACGTAAGAACCTCTGAAAATCCAGACTCCCTCAGTTTTCTTCTCTTGTCTTCCTATCCACCACCCCGGATTCAACCCCACAATCAGCCATGGCAAGGAAAAAAACAAATAGCACCCAACGTTCGTTGAAGAACGGCAGCAATAGGAATCCTGCAAGCAAAGGCCCAAGAATGCACCCGACCACATTTACCGCATAGGCCCTTCCAGCCTTGTCGGGGTCGCCGCCAGACCAACGGTCAACCAGCATCGGGGTCGCGAATCCCAGCAGGGCATAGAATGCCGCTACGCCCAGAAAAACGCGCAAAGTTCCCATAAGCTGGTGCATGTGAGCAACATCCTGCCACCTTAAATGAGGAAACCCGACTGGGGACCGGGTTTTCCTGCCTTTCTCATGAGCTATATCCCATTATGGCGAGTTATACGAAATCGTTGTGCGAGGCTATCTTGATGATTAAAAAAGCGATCGTTGGTTCGGCAGCCTGACAAGGTTTTCCCATCATATTGGGATAGTCGTTATGCAAAATAGGTTAGCGGAGGCTACCGCGAGGGCAGGTTTCGCGTTCGATTGGGCCTCCGAGCGGCGTACCGAGACGAATGCGGAAGCTGCAATGGGTTCTGGAGTTGCCGGAAGTGATTCCCGGGTAGACGTAGATGGTGTTGTCGGCAGGATTGTAGAGAGAGAGGGAGGTGCCCGGGCCGATGTTGTTGAACTCATAGTTAAGCATCGCGGGACCGGCGGCCTGGGCCTGTACCGGACGAGTGCTATGGGCCCACCAGCCAATCGTCAATGCGGCCACGGCTATCAGGACTTCGCGCAGATGTGGAAATTTGGTCATGCCGAGCTCCTTGGTTGATCTGTTGCTCTGAGGTTATACACTCTCCGGGCTGGATTGGGCTCAAGTCAGTTGGTCAGTTTTCAGTTAAAAACGAGACGGCTCCGGATAACCGGAGCCGTCTCGTTATGCGGCTAGGTTAGAAGAAGAGCTTTGCGCCCACCTGAAGCTGACGCGGGCCGTAGAGGGTGTTGTTGGTGCCAGTCGCAGATCCGAAGACTGATGCAGCCGCCGTGGTTGGAGTGGTGAAGGGGGCGATGCAGCCCTGCAGCGGAGAGCCCGCAGGCGCCGAGGATCCGAGCTTGCAGGTGGTACTCGTCGCAGTAGCTGCAGTGTAGGCCGAGTAGGTGGAGTTCACGCCGGTGATGATCTTGTGGTTGAGCAGGTTGAAGGCCTCGCCGGTGAACTGGAGCTTGATGCTCTCGTGGATGGGAACATCGCGGGAGATACGGAAGTCAAGGTTATTGAATCCGGGTCCGATGATGCTGTTGCGGCCGATCTGTGGAGGCCGGCCGGTGGTGGCAGCGCCCGAACTGGAGCTCATTGCACCGCCGTAAATGTTACCGCCGGCACCGGTGATCCCGTTGCTGGCAGCACTGCCATTGAAGACGGTTCCCGACATGCTAGCCGCGATGGGCTGGCCGGCAGAGGCGATCTGGCTACCGGAGAAGGTAAAGCCGTTGACGATGGTGTTGACCCAGCGGTTGTCCTGGAATATCTGCGGCTTGTAAACAAAGCTCAGGACGAAGCGGTTACGGACGTCGATGTCGGAGAGGCCGTTCTCAGCCCGGACGTTGTTGGGATCAAGTGCAACGTTCCCACCGTAGAAGGTGCCGAAGTTGCCCTGCACTTGGTCGGTATCCGTGGCACGAGACCATGTGTAGTTGGCAAGCAGCTCGAGTCCATTCTGGAACGGACGACGAAGCGTGACAGCCATGGAGTTGTACCAGGTGTTGGCTACGCTAAAGCCGGTGTTGTAGGCCGCGAGCCGGGAATCGCGGCGATCGGTGGAGAGGTAGACGGGGACAGTGAGTTGTTTGACTACATTCCCGTTGACATCGAGGACGTTATACGTGCGCGAGCCGTGCGGGGTCTGGCCGATGAGATTTGCATCGAGGAAGACTGGCAGACGAAGGGCGCGGGTGCCCACGTAGCCGACAGAGAGGGACATCTTACCGGGGAGAGCCTGTTCGACAGCTAGCTCAGCCTCGTGCGATAGAGGGGGAACAAAGTTGGGATCCAGACCATGGAAGCTCTGAGTGCCGAGGAGCGAGGGGCCTGCAACAGCAGGCGCGACACCACCGGTGGGAAACAGCGATCCCGAAATGGATGGGCCAGTGGGCTGGAAGGGAACGTTGGGGAAGGCCAGTCCGTTGGAAGGGAGACTGGAGCAGGTCGGTCCGCAGCCGTTGTAGTTGTAGTTGACCTGGACGATGCCATTTTCCACGCGCATGGCATAGTAGGTGCTGCCCTGGTTGAGCGCAGAGAAGAGACCATAGCCGCCACGGACGACAGTGCCGGTATAGGGGCTCCAGCTGAAGCCGATACGCGGCTGAACACGGTTGGTGACATTCTTGATGGTGCTCGAGTAGAAGGTCGAGATCGGATCGTAGTTGGTGTTGTTTTTGGTGGGCGCAGGGGTGAGCTGGACGTCGTAGCGCACGCCAATGTTGACGGTGAGGTTTTGATTCACCTTCCAGGAATCTTCGGCGAAGCCATCGAACATCTTCATCCAGAAGTCGTCGGCACCAGCACGGTTGCCAGGATTCACCTGGTCAACGGTCTGGACGAAGCTGGTGTAGTGATAGCCAGCGTAGGGATCGGTGTCGCCAGGCTGGCCGCGGAATGAGTCCTGTACCCAGCTCTGGAAGTTCTGCAGGGGACTGGAGCCACTGTAGCTGTAGACGCCCCCGCCCTGGAAGAGGTTGATCATGACCTCGTGGACGAAGTTGAGATCGCCACCGACCTTTATGGAGTGACGGCCACGGACGGTGGAGAAGACGTTGGTGAACTGGATGCGATGCTCGTCGGGCTCGGCCACGCGAGGCAGAGCGTTCGGCATGCCGTAGGTGATGACGCCCATTCCAACGCTGGGTCCAGGCGCATTGGCGCCTGCAGTCTCAAGATCGCGACCGAATTGGAAGTGGACCTGATTGACGGAGCGGCCAGAGATCTGGGTGGTGAGGCCGGCGATGAGGAAGCGCTCGTGGTAGCTGGTAGGGCCGTTGGTGCTGGGCGAGCTGTTGGTAAAGGTAGGAGCGCCGCTGTACCCGAAGGTCGAGTCGAAGTTCGCGTAGTTGTAGTTTACAAAGGCGTCGTTTCTGCTGTTGATGTGCCAGTCGAGACGAGGGAAGAAGATGTTCTGCTTGCTGAAGCGCGAGGGTGGGGCAGTGGTGGCGCCGGAGGTCTGGAGCAGGAAGTTGATGGCACTGTTGCACTGTGTCGCCGAGATCGTGGTCGGGCACTGCGTAGGGGTGATTGTGGTTGTGGAGCTGGTAGCGCCGGAAGGGGTCAGCGAGATGGTATTGGTATTGGCGAAGAGAACACGACCGACACGGCGGAAGCCATCATAGGTGAAGAAGTAGAAGAGCCGATCCTTGACGATGGGGCCGCCAACCGAGCCGCCAAACTGATGCTGCTGGTGGATGGGCTGGGTAAGGAGGAATGGGTTGCCGTTGTTGTGCAGGGCCTGCCACTTGTTATACGGATCGAGGGCATTGAGACCAGGGTAACGGAGGAAGTAGAAGGCATCGCCGTGGATGGCGTTGGTGCCAGACTTGGTGATGGCGTTGACCTGACCGCCAGCGGCCTGACCGAACTCGACAGAATAGTTGCCGACCTGGGCCTGGAATTCCTTGATGGAGTCGAGGGAGTAGACGTAGGGTGCTCCTGATGCACGGCCACGAGCTTCCGAGAAGAGCATCTGGTTGTTGTTGGCACCGTCGACGTAGTTCTGGTTGTAGAGGCCGGAGATGCCGTGAAAGCTGACCAGGCCGCTGCCGCCGTCCTGGACGACGTTGGGGGTGAGCAGGACGAAGGCACTCCAGTTGCGGCTGTTGACAGGAATATTGGAGATAAGCTGCTGGTCGACGGTCTGGGAGACCTCGGTCTTCTCGGTATCGAGGATTGGGGTTTCGCTGGAGACGGTGACCTCAGAGGAGACGGTAGCGGCAGGAAGCGCGGCGTCTATGGTGAGGGTCTGGCCTACAGTGAGGACAAGGTTCTTGCGATCGATCTTACCGAAGGCGCCTCCGCCGAGTATGAGCTCGTAGTGACCGGGCTGGAGGAAGGTGGCGCTGTAACGGCCATCGGAGTCTGTGGTCAGGGTGCGGGAGATGCCGGTATCGGTGTCGAGCACGACAACGGTGGCGTTGGTGACGGTCGCACCAGAAGAGTCAGTGACGGTGCCGGTGATGTTGCCGACGCCTGAGGTCTGCCCGGAGGCAGGCAGGACAGCGGAGACGGCGAGAAGAGCCGCTGCTGCTAGGGCAAGTGCGAGCTTACAGCCTGAGGGACGAGTCATGGGTACTGGGCTCCTTTAAAACAAAAACAGTTCCTGATTCGGCTGTAGTGTCTGCCAGAATCATTCGGTTGTAGCCGAAGAGAGAATTTTTGTATTACTTCTACGGTCAGGCCTAGAAGAAGCTCTGTCAAGGCCAATTTGATCAACTTTTGGTAACAAAAGGTTTTGGCTTCGATTTTGGGTAGGTTTGTGATGCCGACGAATCGACTAGAATGGAGTTGGTCAGGGATTACGGCGTGGACACAAAGCGCGTGGCTGACTTTAGTGGAGCTGGTCAGGGATTACTGCGTATTGGATCAGCAGTTCGAAGGGGACGATGGCCAGGGTGGCCTCATGGGTGGCTTCGAGGACGATCGGGCAGGCTGCTCCGGCTTGCTGGACCTGGAGCCAACGCGCGGCGCAAACGCACCAGCGGTCGCCGGGCTTGAGGCCCGGGAAGCCGTGCTGGAGCATCGGGGTGCTAAGGTCGTTGCCGAGAGCCTTGGAGACGCGGAGGAACTCTTCGTCGACGATGCAGCAGATGGTGTGGACGCCGAAGTCGTCAGGGCCGGTTTCGCAGCATCCGGTGCGGTAGAAGCCGGTCATGGGCTCGCAGCCACAGATGTCGAGCGGTTGACCGAGTACGTTGCGGCCGCGGGCTTTGATGGGTTCGGTGATCGGCATGTCGGTTTGACTTTAAGTATCCCACCTTTGTGGGGGAGTTGCGAGGGGTCGACTGTGCGGCGTTTCCGCGCGCAACCCAAGAAGGCTAACAGGAGCAATAAGCCCTCCTATCTTGGAAGACTCGCGACGCGCTTTTCGAGCGCTTCTTCGATGAGAGTGGCACATGCAGGACAACTATACTGGTGGGCGTTCTTAAGCGCCGTGTCGCCGTTCTTCGCTACAGCTGCAGGATCCGCTCCGTCGGCGAGAAGCTCACGAACTACTTTTTCCATAAAAGCATTACGGATGAGCGGGGTGTTGCCATTTCTGTCGCGCGCCTCGATGTCTGCACCGGCAGCGAGGAGAGCTTTGATCGCTTCGGGGTGGTAGTTTGCAGCGAAGATGGGCGTCTCGTTCATGTTGCCACGGACATTTACGTCGGCTCCTGCCTCGGCAAGCATGGTAATAATCTCGGCTATCTGCTGACCCTCGTCTTTGGACTGGTTACGCTCGAGTGCCCAAAAGAGGAGGGGTTCATTTTCTTGCACATTGGCATGCACATCGACCTTGTAGTCGAGCAGCTTGCGAACGACATCGGCATTGCCGGAGATGAGGGCGTTGGGCAAGGGACCTACATCTGATATCCAATCTCCCTTGATCTTTTCTGGCTTTGCCCTGGGATCGGCACCGTGATCGAGCCAAAGCTGCAGGAGGGTGAGGTTTCCGCTGCGCGCTGAAGATGAAAGGCATTCGTTGAGGACACGGGGTGGAAAGGTTTTGGTGTACTCCGTCATACTCTTGACGAGAGACACGTCTCCGACTGAGCTGACGACGCAAACAGGGGATGCAGTGCCGGCAACCGGTGCGACGATAGGGGCCGCCGATGCCACATATTGATGGATGAGAGCGGTATTTCTGCTGGTGATGGCGCTGGAGTAGAGCGCGAGGTTCTGCTCGCTGGATGACTTGAATGGCCATTTTTCTTCCAACAGCGAGGGCAGCGTGTTGCTGTCGAACTTGACCCAACGTTTGGTATCGGCGACTTCGTCGATCTGCTCTTCCAGGTTGCGGATTGCGAGGGGAAGACCGGCATCGGTGCCAACGTAGTCGATGACGGTCTTATGGCGTGTGCCGATCACGAGGGTAATGGTCTGGGTAGGATTGTCAGTCCAGTTGCCGCGGTATTCATCCTTTGCCGAGAAAAGGTCTGCTTTGCGGAAGCTCTGCAGGAGTTCGCGGACTGCATCGGGCTTAATGTGAGCGATGTGGTCTCCGGGGATGAGGACCATGTGACCGCCGGTGTAGTGAATGACGCCGTCGCCCGAGATAGTGACTGCGTAACCCGGACAAGTGCCGTAGCAAGGGGTTCGGGTGAGGCTGATTTTGACGGAGGAGAGCTCGGTGACCTCTGGAAAGAGGATGCTGGGCTCGCCCCACTGCTCGGGTGGATAAAGACTGACGTAATCGTGGATGCTGACCTTGATGGGTCGGCCATCCTGAAGCCAGGGTTTGAAGATATGGGAGAGTTCGATGCCCTGCCCTTCCTCCGTGTGGGGTTTGAGCGAGTCGAGCTGGGCGTTGGGGAGAAGCGTTGCAGACTCGACGCGACCGTTCTCAGAGACGACGATCTCGTACTCGAGGTATTCATGACCACCGAGGTGACGCTGGAGGTCCGCGGACTCTGCCGCTGTAAGGTGAATGGCCCTCTCGGGGCCGAGGCGATGATTCCAGAGATCAGTTTCGGACGGCGTGAGCGTCTTGGGCTGCTGTGCGTGAAGGAGAGAAGAAAAGAGAAGGAAAGTTGCTGCCAGTGAGAGGGACTTTGGGTATCGCATCATCGAAACGAAAGCCTCCAAACGACTTGAAGCCCCTGTAAGACGGATGCAGGCTTGAGGTCGTAAGCCTGAGGGCCTCATGTCGAAAGGATTTATATCCTTTGCGACGATGAGGCCGTCTCGATGACGGATGGCTAGTTATCGGCTAGACGGCTTTGAGGACTTCCTCGATGCGGTCGGCTGCCCAGAGGAGTTCTTCCTTCTCGATGATGAGGGGAGGGGCGAAGCGGATGATGTTGTCGTGTGTTTCTTTGCAGAGGATGCCTTCGCGCATGAGGGCTTCGCAGATGGGGCGGGCTGGGGTGGTCAGTTCAATGGCGATCCAGAGACCTCGGCCACGGATTTCTATGATGTGCGGGCTGTTGATCTGGCGGAGGCGGTTGATGAAGAGAGTGCCTAGCTCGGCGGAGCGGTCGGCGAGGTGCTCTTCGACGATGACTTTAAGGGAGGCTCGGGCTACGGCGCAGGCCATGGGGTTGCCGCCGAAGGTGCTGCCGTGGTCGCCTGGGGTGATGACGCCGAGGACCTCGCGTGATGTGAGAACGCCGGAGACAGGATAGAAGCCGCCGGCGAGAGCTTTGCCCACGATGAGGACGTCGGGAGTGATGCCTTCGTGCTCATAAGCGAAGAGCTTGCCGGTGCGGCCTAGGCCAGACTGGATCTCGTCGGCCATGAAGAGGACTTTGTTCCCTTTGCAGATGGCGAACGCTTCGGCGAGGTAGCCGTCGGGTGGGATGAGGACGCCCGCTTCGCCCTGGATGGGCTCGACTAAGAAGGCGGCGGTGTTTGGCGTGATGGCTGTGCGGAGGGCTGCCGCGTCGCCGAATGGGATCACCTTGAAGCCGGAGAGGAAGGGACCGAAGCCGTCGCGGTATTGGTCTTCGGTAGAGAAGCTGATGATGGAGATGGTGCGGCCGTGGAAGTTATTGGTGCAGACAATGATTTCGGCCTGGTTGGCGGGGATGCCTTTGACCTTGTAGCCCCATTTGCGAGCTACTTTGAGGGCGGACTCGACGGCTTCTGTGCCGGAGTTCATTAGGAGCGCCATCTCGTAGCCGGTGAGGTTGTGGAGATCTTCGAGGAAGCGCGGGAGCTGGTCGTTGCGGAAGGCTCGGGAGGTCAGGGTGACTTTGTGAGCCTGCTCGATCATCGCAGAGAGGATGCGTGGGTGGCAGTGTCCCTGGTTGACGGCGGAATAGGCCGCGAGGCAATCGAGGTAGCGGCGGCCTTCGACGTCGTAGACCCAGACGCCTTCTGCGCGCTCGACGACCACGTCGAGGGGCTTGTAGTTGTGCGTGCCGTACTGGTCCTCAAGCTGGATGAGGTGCGCCGTCAGCCCCAGTGCTTCGTGGGTGTCGTGAGGGGTGTCTTGCTGTAAAACGGTGGCTGCCATATTGATCGCCTGACCTTTTCTCAAAGACATCTTGATTTACTTCGTATTTTGGCTATTATTCCATGGCGGCTACGAGCAAGCGAGATGACAGAGTCGTGCGAACAAAGAAAAACGGCGCTATTCGTGATGAATCGCGCCGCTTGAATTGCTAGTCAAGACTACTTTGCAGCCAACGCAAGTTGTTGTTGGTACTCTTCGTATGGACCCTTGTGATCGGTGATGCGGAAGTCGGTGGGGCCGCCTTCGAAGTGCCAGATGCGGGTGCCGGCTTCTTCGATCAGGTCCTGGTCGTGGGTGACCAGGAAGACGGTGCCTTCGTACTTCTGGATGGCCTGATTGAGGGCGTTGATGCTCTCGAGGTCGAGGTGGTTGGTGGGCTCGTCAAGGACGAGGACGTTGGGCTTCTGCAGCATGATCTTGCAGAAGAGCAGACGGGCGGCTTCGCCTCCGGAAAGGGCGTCGGTCTTCTTGAGGCCCTCTTCGCCACGGAAGAGCATCTGGCCGAGGATGCCACGGATGTCTTCCTTGGTCGCCTGAGGGTCGAATTGGTGCAGCCAGTCGCTGGCCGTCATGCCAAGTTGGATGGAGCCCTTGTGGTCCTGAGCGAAGTATCCGATCTGGGCCTCGTGGCCCCACTTTACTGAGCCTGAGTCGATGGAGACGTCCTTCTCTTCGATACCGGGCCCATTCGCCAGCAGAGCCTTTAGCAGCGTGGTCTTGCCCTGGCCGTTGCGGCCGATGAGGACGACTTTGTCTCCGCGCTGAACGGCGGCGGAGAAGTTGTTGATGACGTGCTCAGTCTTGCCGTCGGGCTGGGTGTAGGACTTGTTGACGTTCTCGAACTCGAGGACATTCTTGCCGGAAGGGCGGATCATGTCGAAGCGGATGTAGGGCCGCGCGATATTGGAGCGGGCGAGCTCACTGGTGGCGAGACGTTCCACTTCCTTCTTACGGGAGTTTACCTGCGAGCTGCGTGTGCCGGCGGAGAAGCGGGCGATGAAGTCGTTGAGCTGGGCGATCTTCTTTTCGCGCTGTTCGTTCTGGCTCTCGATGCGGGTGCGGATGCTGGTCTTCTGGAGGACCATGTCGTCGTAGCCACCGTTGTAGGTGATGATGGTCTCGTAGTCGATGTCAGCGATATGGGTGCAGACGTTGTTCAAGAAGTGCCGGTCGTGCGAGATGGTGATGACGGTGCCGTTGTAGCGATTGAGAAAATCCTGGAGCCAGTGAATGGACTCTAGGTCGAGGTAGTTGGTGGGCTCGTCAAGGAGCAGGGCCTGGGGGTTGCCGAAGAGGGCCTGTGCGAGAAGGACGCGTACCTTCTGGCCGCCCTGGAGTTCGGACATCTTGCGCTCGTGGAGCTCGTCGGGGATGTCGAGACCCTGAAGGAGAACGGCGGCGTTGGATTCGGCTTCGTAGCCGTCCTCGTCACCGACGATACCTTCGAGTTCGCCGAGACGGGAGCCGTCTTCATCGGTGAGCTCAGGCTTCTCGTAGATGTGTTCGCGCTCTTCGAGTGCCGCCCAGAGGGCTTTGTTGCCCATGATGACGGTGTCGATGACTCGGTAGGCGTCGAAGGCGTACTGGTCCTGCGAGAGAACGCCGATCTTTTTGGGACGAACGACGGTTCCCTTCTGGGCGTCGATCTCGCCGGTGAGGACCTTCATGAAGGTGGAT
The DNA here is from genome assembly GCF_003945235.1 of Edaphobacter aggregans. Taxonomy (NCBI): domain Bacteria; kingdom Pseudomonadati; phylum Acidobacteriota; class Terriglobia; order Terriglobales; family Acidobacteriaceae; genus Edaphobacter; species Edaphobacter aggregans. Next base: position 4,095,440 of record NZ_RSDW01000001.1, on the reverse strand, counting down.
TTGCCGGCGCCGTTGGGGCCGGTGAGGCCGTACCGGCGGCCGGAGGTGAAGGTGACGGAGACATCCTCGAAGAGCAGCTTCGAGCCGTAGCGCATGGTGACGTTGGAGACTGAGATCATATGTTTTTCCTTATTTTATAAGGCTTCGCGTTATGACGCGGTGAATAGCTCGGATATTCGAAGAGGCTGCGATAACCCGAGGACTACAAACGACTGCTCCGCACTGCTGCTGGTTGGCTGGCAGGCGGAGCGCGTCTGGTCTGGTGCGGTTCTGGGTTAGCGGCCGCGGTTGCCGCGGGTCGGGCGTGAGCCGGAGTTGCCGCGGGGGCCGCTGGAACGGCCGAAGCTGCTGCGGTTGCCGGAGAAGTTTCCGCCGCCGTTGCCACTGCGGCGAGCGCGGAAGCCGTTGTTGCCCCGGTTCGGGCTGGCTGGGGCTTCGGATGTCTGGGAGGCAGACTCACCGCGCCAGGAACGGCTCTCGAGTGCCATCAGATCGTTGATGCCGGAGGTTTTGAGATCGACGGGCTTGTTGCGCTCCTCTTTCTCAAGGTTCTTATCGGCCTCGCGCCACTCGAACTTGATTTTGAGTTCGCGCTCGAGCTTGCGGGCGTCGTATTTTTCCTGCGGCATGACGAAGGTGGTGGCTACTCCCTTGGCGCCTGCACGGCCTGTGCGGCCGATGCGGTGGACGAAGTCCTCGCTGGCATTGGGCAGGTCGTAGTTGACGACGTGGGCGATGTCCTGGACGTCGATACCGCGAGCGGCTACGTCTGTTGCGACGAGGACGCGATGCTTGCCGTTCGCAAAACCCTTGAGAGCGGCTGTGCGCTGCGACTGGCTACGGTCGCCGTGGATGACGTCGGCGTCGTGGCCTAGCTTTTCGAGCTTCTTCGAGATGCGGTCGGCTCCGTGCTTGGTACGGGAGAAGACCAGGAAAGTTCCCTGCTCCTCGCGCAGCATCTGGTCGAGCAGGCCGAGCTTCTGGTCCTGCATGACGGTGTAGACGCGGAGTTCTACACGGTCAGAGGGTTTGGAAGTGGTGCCGATCTCGATGCGGACGGGGTCCTTGACGTAGTCGCGGACGATCTCGCGGATGTTGGCGTCGAGGGTGGCCGAGTAGCACATAGTCTGGCGCGTCTTGGGGATCGCTCCGACGATGCGGCGAATGGCGGGTAGGAAGCCCATGTCGAGCATGCGATCGACCTCGTCGAGGACGAACATGTCGACGGCGCCGATGTTGACCTCGCGGCGGCGGAGGAAGTCTTCGAGACGGCCTGGAGTGGCGACGACGAGGCGCGGGCCACGGTCGAGATTGTCGAGTTGAGCACGCTCAGAGAGGCCTCCGCAGACCAGAACAGCGTCGTGACGGGCGTTGGGGACGAGCTTGGCGTGAGCCTCGAGTACCTGCATGGCGAGTTCGCGCGTGGGCAGGAGGATGAGGGCGCGGATGGGGTTGCGCTTGCCGCGGGTGCTGGGTACCGATGTCGCTTCGAGGCGCTCGATGATGGGGATGAGGAAGCTGAGGGTCTTGCCGGTGCCGGTAGAGGCGGTGGCGAGAATATCTTTGCCGTCGAGCGCGGGCGGGATTGCTCCGGCTTGGACGGGAGTCGGCTTGATGAAGCCGGCATTGGTCAGGCGATTCTTCAGCGAGTCGGAGATGTCGAAGTTGGTGAAAACGGCTTCGTTGTTGGAGGGGATGTTGTTTGAGGCGATAGGGGCAGCCTGGAATGTTTCCGGCTGCTCGAGAATTGCTGTCGTCAAGAGGTTTCCTTTGGTTAGTGAAGCGGCGTAGTAACGCAGGGGCGCCTAGGCACCATGGAGTTCATTGATCAGCATTGCTATCGAGGTAACTCGGAGCGCTGCTGCTGCACGGCGAGACTCGTCCGATGACGTGTCTTCCAGCCAGAGCAACCAGCGCGGCTTCCGGAGTTCATAAGGAAGATAAGCGGTGGGGAGAGGCGAATCGCAGTCTCTGGCCAGAATCCGAAGTCCACTAGGAGTCTTTGCCTGCGATGCCTGCACGCCTTTATTCCAGGGTGCAATACCACTATAACACAGAATGACTCACCCTTTCTCTCGAGTTCCATCTCCAGCAGGGCAATAGTACGAATACAGCCTCTTTCATCTATCGCATCGACGTATATTGTCAGAGACAACGCAGAAGGGCCCCCGTATCGAAGCCGGCAACTTACTGGGAGGACTAATGCATTCTGTACTGATCAGTCTTGTCGTGTTTGGATGCACCTTTGGAGGAGCCCTATTTGGTATGTTTCTTCACAGCATCCTGCCGAAGGAACATCTCCAACCCGGTACAACGGATGTGGTGAAGCTGGCGACGGGGTTGGTTGTGACAATGACAGGGCTAGTTCTTGGCATGCTTGTCTCCTCCTCACTGACCTTCTACAACACACAGCACCGAGAGATCCAAGACCTATCCGCCAAGCTAATTCTGACGGACCGTATTCTCTCCGAATACGGTCCAGAGACGCGAGAGATACGATCCAACCTGCACGATGTGGTCGCAATTGCGGCAAATCGCATCTGGCCTGAAGACCGGTCGCTGCGAACTGATCTGAAACCGGATCATACCTTTGCAAATGTTTACGGCGAGCTACAGGCGCTACCACCGAAAAACGAACAGCAACGCACAAACAGAGCCGAGGCGTTGGGATTGATGCGGGCAATCTATGAGACTCGCTGGCTGATGTTCGTTGAATCGTCGGGCAATGCTTTCTCGACTCCTTTGCTGACGATCCTGGTCTCGTGGCTAACGGTTATCTTCATCAGCTTCGGCTTGTTGGCTCAACGTAATGCGACTTTGACGGGCACTCTCATCGTGTGTTCCCTTGCAGTTTCGGCTGCGGTTTTCATCATCGTGGAGATGTATGATCCGTTCGAGGGACTGTTCAGGATGTCTGCAACTCCAATGCGGAGCGTCCTGGAGCAAATCGGTCGCTAGATATAAGTCAGAAGCCCTATGCCTAACGCGATGAAGCGTTGTGTTAGGCATGGGGCTCCGGATGCTGGAAATAGTTAGGTGTTTAGATGTGACAGTGGACCATGCCGCGTTTCTCGAGGTAACGCTGGTGGTACTCCTCGGCCTTCCAGAATGTTTTGGAGGGCTCTATTTTGGTCGCGAGGGGCAGGCGGTAGGTACCGGATGCGTTTAGCTCGGCGACCTTGGCGCGGGCCTGGAAGAACTGCTGATCGTTTTGGGTGAAGATGACGCTGCGATATTGAGTACCGAAGTCCGGCCCCTGACGGTTCACCTGGGTTGGATCGTGCATGGCGAAGAACGCGTCGAGAAGCGCTTCGTATGAGATTCGAGAGTTGTCGAAGGTGACTTGAACGACTTCCGCGTGGCCAGTGCGGTCGGTACAGACTTCCTTATAGGTTGGGTGTTCGAGATCGCCGCCTTCGTATCCTACGGCTGTGTCGATGACTCCGGTGATTTCGTCGAATCGTGCTTCAATTCCCCAAAAACATCCTGCTCCAAACGTTGCTTTTTCGATTGCCACTCTTGTTGCTCCTTTGCTGCCAACTGCACCAAACTGCTGGTTGACTACAGGTACTGCACCGAGGTCTTCGGCACATGCTATTTGATGCTCTCAAAGGTAGGTTTGTCATCCCCCGAAAGATGAATAGCGGGAGTATTTTGAGCGTGCGGATCGAGATATGTCAATGGTGTTGTGGAGAACTTTTAGGGGAGTGTAAAAGAGTCGTAACAGTAGGGCAAAATTGGTCAGAAATGAGAGGTTTTGTGGGTATACAAGTTGGTTCCCAGGGCCTTCACAAAATACTGGCCACCGTCGCACGACTGCCTCGAACCTTAGCTGGGGCGACGGCGAGGGCTTGATTTGGCAGCGAAGGTACGACGTGGCAGGCTGGGCTTTTTCTTTGCGGGAGACTTGAGCTGGGCGAATTCGGGGGTCTTCTTTTTGGGGACGACTTTTTGGCCCTTGGCGGCGCGACCCAGTGCCGTGACCTCGCCGGGGGTGAGTTCGCGGTACTCGCCAGGAGGAACGTCGAGGCGGAGAGCTCCGTAACCTATACGGCGGATCTTCTCGACGTGATGGCCAATCTCTTCAAACATCTTGCGGAGCTGGCGGTTGCGACCTTCGGTGAGGGTTAGCTCGTACCAGGGGTTATCGCCGCCACGGACCAACTCGATCTTTGCGGGGGAGGTGATGACGCGGTCGCGACGGCCGCTGCGGACCTCGTTGAGGCGACCACGGTCGATCATGATGCCGCGACGGAGCTGATCGATTTTTTCTGACTCGGGGACGCCGCTGACCTTGACCAGATAGGTCTTTTCGACGCCTGCTGCTGCCTTGGAGAGCTTATTGGCCAAGTCGCCGTCGTTGGTCATCAGAAGGAGACCTTCGCTGAGGTAGTCGAGACGACCTACGGGGTAGAGGCGGACATGGTCTCCGTGCGGGCCCTTCTGCTTGGTCATGAGTTGCATGACGGTTGGGCGCTTTTCGGGGTCGTCGAGGGTGGTGACGTAGCCGCGGGGCTTGTTGAGCATGTAGTAGCGCTGCTGTTCGGGGCCGTGGAGAAGTTTTCCGTCGACGCGGATGTGGTCTTTGGTGAAGTCGTGGCGGGTGCCGAGCTCTTTGATGACGACACCGTTGACCTGGACGCGGCCGGCTAGGATGATCTCCTCGGCTTTGCGGCGGCTGGCGATGCCGGCCTGGGCGAGAATTTTTTGGAGGCGGTCGCCTTTGGGTTCTTCGCTGGCTTCTGGCTTAGGGGAGGAGAGAGGTTTCGTCATTTGGTTCTAGCTTTCTGACTGCGGGGTTGCTCATCGCGGTCTGGGTGGATCTGGTCTCAAGCTTTGGGCCGAGGTGGCTTCGTATCGAATCTGGAGCCTTGGGTCTATTATCGCCTGTTTTGCTTCTAGCTGCGTTCACCACGTTATTGCGTGCTGTACAGCAGAGCGATCAGGGCCAGGTGATAGAGGAAAGACACGGCCAGGAGGGTGAGCTGGATTCGGCGATTGCTGGTGAACATCGCAATAACGCAGATGACCAAGTTGGCAACGATGCGGATAGGGTACTCGACCCCGAAGGAGTGGAGGTAGGCCGAGCCTTTGAGGCTTGTGTCGATGACATCGGCGAGGAAGGTTGCGGCGAGGAAGCCAAAGAACCACTTGCGGCGGGAGAGAAAGTAGTCCTCGTAGCCGGCGTAGTCCTTGAGGTCTGAGGGGAAGAGCAGTGTGCAGAGGAAGAAGAAGAGGATGGCGTAGAGGATGACGAAGAAGTAGTTGGCGAAGGTCCACTGCTGGACCATCGACAGGCGAAACTCCCACCACCAGAAATGGATAATCCAGAGCAGGAGAGATGATGCCCAGCCGAGATGGAGGATGGAGACTCGCTCGCGACGGGGGTGCTGGACGAAACGGGCGAATCCGCCGAGAAGAGTGGTGATGCAAAGACCAACGATGATGGAGATGACAACCCTGACGTGAGTGTAGAGGTCAGGGTTGGAGGTCTGAGGGGTCATGGACGAGGTTTGCTGCCGGGAGGTATCTGAAGGCCCTCGAGGCTGTCCTCAACGATGGATGGGGTGAGAGGAACGTCGCCCGGATATTCGTTGTCGCCCTCAGGCGTAGCCACGGTGTCGGGTCCTTCGTCTGTGGGATCGACCGGGAGCTTAGTGCTCAGGTTTGGATCGAGCCTTGAATTGGACATAGAGGGTCAGCCCTCCTCGGATTCTCTCCGGACCTCGGATTGGACTTCGGGAGATTCGACATCATGTGTGGCGGATTCATCATAGACCGGTGGCGGGCCGGAGACGCGGCCGTCTACCGGGAGTGTGCCGGGAACGACGTCTTCTGAACTGTCTCCGTCGGCCTGAGGTTCTACAGCGTCTCTTTCTTCTTCCACATTGGCCTCGGTGAGGCTGTCGGGCGACGGTTTGGGCGCCTCATGCTCCATCGGGATTTCCTCCTGCTCGGCGAGTTCGCCGGCCATCTTCTCAAACTCTTCGATGCTGGGAAGCTCGTTGATGTCTTTGAGGCCGAAGCGGAGGAGGAAGTCCTTGGTGGTCTTGTAGAGGATGGGGCGGCCGATAACCTGCTTGCGGCCAGCTGTGGTGACGAGCTTGCGGGTCATTAGCGAGCCGAGGACGCCGCCAGAATCGACGCCACGGATCTCGGAGACCTCAGGGGCGGTGACGGGCTGCTTATAGGCGACGACGGCGAGGGTCTCGAGGGCCTGGAGGGAGAGCTTCAGCGGTGGTTTCAGGGATTTGACGAAACCGCGGACGGCGTCGTGGTACTCCGGTTTGGTGGCAAGACGGTAGCCGCTGGCAACTTCGCGGATTTCGAGGCCTCGGTCGCCATTGGCGTAGTCGGCGATAAGCTGATCGAGGATGGAACGGAAGTATTCGCGGAGACGGCGGGCGCGCTCCTTGTCCTCTTTGGCCTCGCGGGCGGCTTTTTTGGCTATTGCTTCTTCGGGGGTGGCTTCGCTTCCCTGCTCGGGTTCGGCGGCAACGGCAGGGGTGACTGTTGGCTCGGCCATGGGTTCGTCGAGGGTGTCGCTGGTTCGCATCGCCGCGGCGTCGGCGATCGCGTGCTGGTGAGCAGCCCTCATCTGGGCGGCCTCTTCGGCGGCGGCGATGTGCAGTGCGCGGTCAAGTGCGGCGGCGTGCTCGGCTTCGGCGGCTGCGGCGTCTTCGGGCGTGGACTCGGCGTCGGCCTCGGCGAGCGAGAGAGACTGCTGGGAGGCGTCGATATGGTCCAGTTCGGCCTGAGCCTCGTGGCCGAGGAGCCCGATCAGCTGGGCGAGGGTTACTGGTTCTTCTGAGGCGTAGATGACGGCTTCGATCTTTGCTTTAAGGCTCACCTTCTAAGCATACCAACCACAGGTAAGATTTCATGCACAGGCTGGAGGCGTGAATGACGATTACGCGTAGGGACTATGTAAAGCAGGTTATGGGGGTTGCAGCCGGTGTTGCTCTGCCGGGGCTGACTGGGGGGCGTAGTGTTCTGGCGATGCGTGGCGCTGGCGCGGAGGATATTACGGGTAAAGGGTCGCTGAAGGCTCGCGCCGCTGCCCGGGGGATGTTGGCGGGGTGTGCCGTAAATGCGGAGCTGTTCCGGCAGGATGAGAAATTCAGGAATCTGCTGGCAGAGCAGTACAGCATCCTGGTGCCTGAGAACTGTCTGAAGTGGAATATTTTGCGACCGACGCCGGATACCTACTCGTTTACGGATGCGGACAGCCTGGTGGCATTCGCCGAAACGCATGGGATGAAGGTGCGGGGCCACAACTTTGTTTGGCATGAGGCGCTGCCGAAGTGGTTTGCGTCCACGGTGACCAAGGAGAATGCACGGAAGTTTCTGGTTGACCATATTACGACGGTGGGTGGTCGGTACAAGGGGAAGATCCATAGCTGGGATGTCGTGAATGAGGCGATATGGATGAAAGATGGTCGGGCAGATGGGATGCGGTCATCGTCACCGTGGTTTGAGATGCTGGGGCCGGAGTATATCGACATTGCATTCAGGACTGCGAGAGAGGTCGATCCGAAGGCTCTGCTGACTTACAACGAGTATGGGATCGAATATGACACCGAGGAAGAGGGCCGTAAACGGGTGGCCACGTTAGCGCTACTGCGCCGGATGAAGGCTGCCAATGTTCCGCTGGACGCGCTGGGGATCCAGTCGCATCTTCATGCAGATGGGAAGACTGATTTTGGCAAAGGGATTCACGAATTGATGGATGGTGCGCGGGCGCTGGGCTTGCAGGTGTTTGTGACGGAAATGGATGTCAATGATGACAAGGTGACTTCGGACGATATCGCGCAGCGTGACCAGATCGTGGCAGATGTGTATCACGACTACCTCACAACTGCACTGCGGGGCCCAGAGGTCAAGGCTGTGCTGACGTGGGGAGCTAGCGACCGCAACACATGGCTGAACCATGGAACGAAGTTTCGGCCGCTGCATCCGGATAGATTGCAGCGGCCGCTTCCCTTCGATGTAGACTATGCGCCGAAGAAGGCGTTCTTTGCTATGCGGGATAGCTTTGACGGAGCGAAGAAGCGATAGCGCAGCCCCTGCTTGTGGTTATTTGACGACGAACAAATTGAAGAGCCAGAAAAGACAGCCGGAGAGGAGCGCTGCCGCGGGTAGAGTAAAGACCCAGGCTAGGGCGATGTCTCGCAGCGTAGACATCTGTAGGCCGCTCTTGTTCGCAGCCATGGTGCCGGCTACGCCTGAAGAGAGGACGTGGGTTGTGCTAACGGGAAGTCCGAGGTAGTCAGCGCCCCAGATGGTGCACATGGCGACGAGTTCGGCGGAAGCTCCCTGGGCATAGGTTAGGTGCGTTTTGCCGATCTTTTCGCCGACTGTGACGACGATGCGCTTCCAACCGACCATGGTTCCAAGGCCGAGCGCAAGGGCGACGGCGACTTTAACCCAGGTGGGGATGAACTTGGTGAATTTGTCTAGGAACGACCTATAGTTGGCAAGGATCTTGAGGTCTGCATCGGAGATCTTGGGGCCGTACTTGGGCAGTAACCGAATTGCTTCGCTGGCAAGGTACATCTGGTTACGGACGTTGGCCTGCATATTTGCGGGAACCCTGCCGAGCGAGCCGTAATGGAACACTTCGTTGCGAATATCGTTGACGATCATCTGCAGGGCCAGCATCGTGGTGGGGTGGAACTCACGGGTTGCAATGAAGTGTTGAAGCTCGGGGCCGCTGTCCGCGATGACGACGTTGGAATCGACGTAGCGACTGACAGCATCGGACGTCTGCTGAGACACTGCGACGAAGGTTTGAACCTGTGACGCTCCGACGGTGTGGTTGAGCGCGTAGGCCGTGGGAACGGTTCCGACGAGGATGAGCATGATGAGACCCATGCCCTTCTGTCCGTCGTTGGAGCCGTGGGCGAAGCTGACGCCTGTGCAGGTGAGCACAAGAAGTGCACGGATGTAGAACGGCGGCGGAGCGGCGCCCTTGGGGGCTTCGTAGAGACGTGGGTCGCGCATGACGAGTTTGAAGAGCAGGAAGAGAAGTGCGGCGCCGATGAAGCCGATCAGCGGGGAGAAGAGGAGTGCCTTGAAGACTTTGGTGGCTTGGCTCCAGTCGACACCGCTCGTCCCGGAGGTTCCGTGCATCAACTGATTGGCGAGGCCCACGCCAATGATGGAACCGATCATGGTGTGGGAGCTTGAGGCGGGAAGTCCGCGGTACCAGGTGGCGAGGTTCCAGAGAATGGCGGCCACGAGGAGGGCGAAGACCATTGCAAAGCCGGAGCCGGCGCTGACCTTGAGGATGAGTTCGACAGGCAGCAGCGTGATAACGGCGAAGGCGACGGCCCCCGAACTGGTGAGCACGCCGATGAAGTTCCAAAGGCCAGACCAGACGACAGCGACGTGGGGTTCGAGCGAGTGCGTGTAGATAACAGTAGCAACAGCGTTGGCGGTATCGTGAAAGCCGTTGACGAACTCAAAGCCAAGCGCAATCAGCAAGGCAATGCCGAGGAGGAAGTAGGGGAAGAGAGTGGTGGGATGGACGACCGAAAGGTCGTTGGCGAGACGGCTGATGATGTAGACGAGTCCGCCGCCGAGCAGAAGTACGAAGACCACAACGCCGGCTTTGCCAGGTGAGGAAGACTTCTTTAGTTTTTCGTCGAGGATAGAGCCAGTGGGTAATGTGGCTGGAGTTGCCATAAGTCCGTTCACCTGGTTGCGCGAAATGATTTCTCGGTGAGATGAACGATAGGCGCGGTTTGCAAACGGGGTGTTACAGGAATGTGAAAGATGATGCCTTTGTTTCGCCCTATGATGACGGATGTTCAGGATGTAGAAAGAACTGTATCCCCTAACGCCAGTCGTCGCGGGCTTGTTGCTGGTCGGCGAAGACCTGGTCGAAGGCGTCGGTTTTTTTAATGAGGATGTCCCCTTGCTGAATGGGCTGGTGCAACAGGACCGCCTGTAGACGGACCAATTCCAGCATTGCCAAGAACATACAGATGAGGGCGCGCTCGGTGTGGGTGTTGTGGAGTAGGCGGCGGAGGCTGACCGGCTTATCTTCCATGACGAGGCGGCGTTTGACGTAGTCGATCATCTGGGCGACGGTGACGGACTCCTCGTCGACGTCAAGAACGGGGCGCTTCCGGACGCGCTGGAGGATGTCCTGGAAGACGCGGACGAGGTCTACGGTGTCGGCGGCGATCTCGCGCTCAGCAGCGGCGGAGTCTTTGAACTCGCGCATGCCGGGGTTGGTCCAAGTAGCCTCTTCGATCTGCTGCTTTTGTAGGAGCATCTGGGCGGCGGCTTTGAAACGCTCGTGCTCGAGGAGACGTTCGACGAGCTCGCGACGGGGGTCTTCGGCGTCGCCGCCGAGAACGTCGGAGGGATCGCGGGGGAGCAGCGTCTTCGACTTGATGTGGATCAGCAGCGAAGCCATGTAGATGAATTCGCCGGCAGAGTCGACGTCGGTCTGCTTGAGCTGGTGCGTGTAGTCTAGGAACTGCGCGGTGATGCGGGCGATGGGGATGTCGTAGATGTCGATGTTCTGCTTGCGGATAAGGTCGAGCAGAAGGTCGAGTGGACCGTCGTAGACCTGGCCTACGGTGACGGAGAATGGCGATTGCGACGCCTCTTCCTTCTCTTTGTCCTTCGCGGATGCGCGTTTTGGTTCGGGTGCAGGCGCGGGGACGGGATGCTGCAGGGCGAAGGGTTCGTGCGGCTGCGGAGCGTCTACGTCCGATACAACAGATTGCTCTTCCGAAGGAGATGCGGCCTCATTCTCAGAAGCCGGACTCGTGGCGCTCAGTTCTTCCGGGTCTGCTTCTTTTGCGCTCGGATCGGGATGGATGATTTCGTCGGACATGTTCTTTACTCGAGGCCCATGGCTTGGCGGACGTGCTGAAGGGTCTGGATGGCGCGGCGGCGGGCGCGGGCGGAGCCGTCCCAGAGGATAGCGTCGACTTCGCTGGGATTGGCTTCGAGGGCGCGGCGGCGCTCCTGGATGGGGGTGATCTCGCGGACGATGGAGTCGGCGAGCCAGCCTTTGCACTCGATACAGCCTATGCCCGCCGTGGTGCAGCCCTGGCGGACCTTCTGCTGTGTTTCTTCGGTGGAGAAGACCTTGTGGAGGTCGAAGACGGGGCAGACATCGGGATTGCCAACGTCGGTGCGGCGGATGCGCGCGGGGTCCGTGACCATGGTCTTAAGCTTGGCGCGGAGGTCGGCCTCGGGCTCGGAGAGCATGATGGTGTTGGAGTAGCTCTTGGACATCTTGCGGCCGTCTAGGCCCGGGAGTTTGGGGGAGGGGGTTAGGAGTACCTTGGGTTCGGGCAGGATGCCGTCGGTGACGTTATTGGCAGCTACCTCAGCGGCAATGATTTCCTTGTCGGAGTGGTCTTCGCGTGCCTTCTGGATGGCCGGGGTGGGCTGGGAGCAGTAGAGGGCGTTGAAGCGGCGGGCTACCTCACGGGTGAGCTCGACGTGGGCGACCTGGTCTTGTCCGACGGGGACGAAGTCCGGCTGGTAGAGGAGGATGTCGGCGGACTGGAGGAGGGGGTAGCCGAGGAAGCCGTAGGTGTTGAGGTCCTTCTCCCGGAGCTGCTCCTGCTGATCCTTATATGTGGGGACGCGCTCGAGCCAGGGGAGCGGGGTGAACATGCTGAAGAGGGTGTGCAATTCGGCGTGCTGGGGAACGTGGGACTGGATGAAGATGGTCGAGCGTTCCGGGTCGAGGCCTGCGGCGAGGAAGTCGAGCGCTACGTCGCGGATGTTCTGGCGAAGGGACGTGGGGTCGGCGTAGTCGGTGGTGAGGGCGTGGAGGTCGGCGATGAAGAAGTAGCACTCGTACTGGTCCTGTAGCCGGACCCAGTTGTAGAGGGCGCCCATATAGTTGCCGAGATGGAGGCGGCCGGTGGGTCTCATGCCGCTGAGGACGCGGGGGCGCGAAGTGATAGGGGTCTGTTCAGTCATCTGTGTCAAAGAAAAGGTTACAGGAAATGCGCGCCTAGACGCTGAAGAGGATGTGCTGGAAGAAACCCAGCAGTGGATAAAAGAAGACGCGGAAGATTACCCCTCCCCCTAGGAGGAATATGAGGAAGAGGCCAATCGTCCCGATGCGATCGTAGACCTGCAGCGCTCCATAGGGCAGATAGTGGCGGAGGATGCGGCTGCCGTCGAGCGGTGGGATGGGGATGAGGTTGAAGATGAACAGCAGCAGGTTGATGAAGATGATGTAGTAAAGCAGCAGCGCGATGGGGAACAGCGATGGTAAATTTTCAGTCGAGACGCCGGGAATTTTTGAGGCAAGGGCGACGGCGGTGGCGATTGCCACGACCCCGCCGGGGATGACGTACTTGAGGACGATGAGCAGGATGAGTGCACCGGTCGCTAGAAGCAGGTTGCTGGCCGGACCGGCGAGAGTGACGAGGATGTCGTCGCGGCGGTAGTTCTTGAAGTTGCGGGCGGTGACCGGGGTCGGCTTGGCCCAGCCGATTAACATGCCGCCGTACACCAGCGAGATAAGCGGGAAGATGACCGAACCGAAGATGTCGAGGTGCTTGATCGGATTCAGGGTGACGCGGCCGAGCATCTTAGCCGTAGGGTCGCCCAGACGCCAGGCAGTCCAGGCGTGGGCGCACTCGTGCACGCTGAAGGCGAGGATGAGAACAACGACTTGAAAGATAACTAGTACGACTTCTTGATTCATACTTGCTCAAGTCTACCGGAGGGCAGGAGTCCCGGCTTGGAGTTATGTCGATAACCGTTTCAGGTGGCCGAGTAGATCGTTTTACCCCTTGGTTCTTTCTATGCAAAGTCTTAGATACAAAAGAGTTATGGTTGGACTTGCATTTTCTGCAACGCGGAAAGTCTCTGGATTCAGGGTGTTGGCGAATTTGATTCCTGCAAAGTATTGATTTTATGCATTTTAGTAGACGACATTCTTTCTACAATGTTGGAGGATTAAAAGGAAAAAGCCCGGCTGTTGGCCTGGGCCTTTTCAATCACTATGTCCAGTGTAGCAGGTCGGGTGGAATTGATACGCCACGGCTATCTCCTTTATTCATATATAGATATGTGGCTTGGGGACTTGACATCTCCGAGAAGTAAGTAAACGCAAAGGAAAATGCCGGGAAAAGAACCAAAGGACGGCATCGGCGCACCCGCTAATCGGGGCCTTGTCTATTGTGATTGCTTCTGGCGTTTGACGTGGGCTGGGATGCCTACTGCTACAGTGGCGGGGGGTACTGGCTTTGTGGCTAGACCCATGGCTCCGAGCATGGCGTTTTCGCCGATGGTGGAACCGGCCAGGACGGTGGCGTGATAGGTGACGCGGGCCCGGGGGCCTAGCTCGGTGACTTTGTTGGTGACGTCGGCCTGGGTGTTGATGTCGTGGGTGTGGCTGTAGATGTTGGCGTAGTCGGAGACGCTGGTGCCCTCGTGGAGGATGATCTCGCCGCGGTCGTCGAGCATGACGTTTTTGTGGATGGTGCAGTTGTCCTCGATGGTGAGGTTGTAGCCGTAGGTGAATTCGACGTTATGGAAGATTTTGACGCCGGTTCCGAGGTGGCGGAAGATGTGGCGGCCCAGCATGCATCGGAACCGGAAGCCTAGCCAGTGATTAAGGCCGAGCGGCGAGCGGTCGAACATCTGCCAGAACCAGATGAGAGGCTTGCGGAGGTTGTACTGTTCGACGTTTACGTCGCCGTAGTACTCAGGCTCAAGGGTGACGTTACGGGGATCGAAGCACTCAGCCAGCACGTTGGTGGCGAGTTCGCTGGTAAGGGTCGTCTGCTTGCGGCCACCATGGGTCTTGGCGAGGTACATCTGGTAGAGCTCGTCGCGGACGATGTCGGCGCGGCGTTCGAAGTTCTGGTGTCGGGTGAACTCTTCATTGAGGTTCGCGAGCCAGCGGCGATAGATGGCTTCGGCTTCGGGGGTCGGCTTGAGTTCACGATAGGTATGGACGGGCATGGGGCCTCTTTTTTCCTGAACACGGTGATCGAACGCTGGGAGGAAGTTTACTCGATGGCGAACACTGCGTAGACGGTGGCGGATTTTTCGATCTGGCGTGGGTTGATGGCGAGAGGCTCGGCCCTGCCCGCCACCATGGGTGCGGCCATCGCACGCATCATGGGGCGAATGACTTCGGCCTGCGTCTGGTTGCTGGCGAAGAGGAGGGCTCCTAGCTTTGTGCTTAGACTGGTCGCCATCTGTTCGGCCTGGGTACGGGCGCTCTTGAGGGCTTTGGCGGCGGCTTCAGACTCGGGGGCATGCTCGTCCCTGAAGCTCCACTCGATCTGGCCGGACTGGTTGGCTCCGGCTTTGACGGCGATGTCCAGTAGCCTAGCGGCGTTGTCGGCTGGGGTTCGAACCGTCCAGCTCTGGTTCACCATGAACTGGCGCTGAGTTCGTTCGGCAGGGGTAAGCCTGTCCACCTGGAAGTTCTGGGAAGGGGCGAGACTCTGGCTTTCGCTCTCGATTGTCTCTCTCGGAATACCGGCCGTCGTCAGGGCATTCATGATGGCGTTGGAGACGCGAGATCCGTTGGCGTAGGCGGTATCGCTGTCGGGGCCGTAGGCGACGAAGCCGATGTGGACGGTGGCGGTGTCGGCCATGACGGTGACTTTGTCGGTGGCAGTGACAGCAATGGTGCGGTTATCCCGGTTGACCTGGATGGTCTGGGCGCCAGCTGTGGTTGCGAGAGCAATTGCGCAAAGGGCTAGAACGCTGAGATGAAATTTAGTCATGATTCTTCTCCTGTGGTGCTGATGAGGTCAGCCAGGGTCTTTTTATGCTTCGGTTTGGCGGCGAGCTTCTGTTTGGGGTCGGGGAGGACGCGTTCAGGTGGTGGAGCGCCCACGCGAGTGCGAGCGTTGGCCTTGACGGCTTTGATCTTGGAGAATATCTGTTTCTTTGGCTTACTCATAAAGTGTTTGGACGACCGCGTGGAAAGAACCGCAGTGGTACCCCGTGATTATGCAATACTCTTGCCCGCAGAGGCTCCACTGAGGCAGGATTGCATGGGGGGTGCGTGTGCAGGTTGCGCCGCATCCGGCGAGGTGCAGCATGGAAGAGCGCGATTTTTTTGATGAACGGCCCGAACAACGCACACATACGATGACGTGTCCCCACTGCGGGCAACAGGCTGAGTATGAATTGGGCTGGCTGGTGAGGCGGAAGAAAGCTCAACTGCCACGCGGTGCTGACGATCGTGACCGTGCCCGCTTTGCCAAGGCACAGAGCTATATGGTGCGGCGGGACGATATGGTTGGGTGCAAAAATGTCCGGTGCAGGAAGCGGTTTGATGTCGCCGGGATTCAATCCGTAGCCTTCATTTAGGAAGCCGACAAGTCGAAGGAATCAGGTGGAAGAGTAGATGAAGGGACCAACTTGAGACGCCCTTCTCAACGACGAGGGCGTCTCGTGGTGACGAAACTGGCGTGAGTGAAGAGGCATCCCGTCGGCTGCTGCTACTCCCTGGCCGGTCCAGCGAAGATCAATAGCGTCCCGCGCTGTGGGGGCGTGGCGACGGCGCCTGAAACACTCGTCTGATTGGAGTGAGTATGCTGTTCGTTGGTCCTGACCACGGTAGCGGATACTCTCATTCCCGGGCGCAGATCAGATGGCCTGACATCCCTGCCATCTACTTGAATGTTCGCGTGCGACGGAATCGTGAAACGGTCTACTGTGTTGTCTCCGAGCCGGAGGATTACCGAGTTGGGCGTGATAAAGCGTATGACGGTTCCGTCGATCTGGGTGACGTTGGTTACGGTGGACTGTTGCACGCTCCTCATGTGGACGTGCGTCAGGGTTGTGCCGGGCTTCAGGTCTCTTGGAGCGGTGGGTTGGCCGTTCACTGAAACGGTCTCACCTGCCGGTAAACTAAGGAGTTGCAGGTCGCCAGCGGCGTTTCTGAGGACGACGGTGTCGCCGGAGACATAGACTACGGTGGAGTTTTCGACCTGAACGTCTTTTGTGACGCCCTGGGGTGTGGTGGTTGTGGTGGTGGTCTGCTGGGCTAGTAGGGTTGGCGCTGCGAGGAGCAAAAGTGTGGCCACGCGATGGGTGAGATGGCGGGCATGGATGGTTGGCATGGACGGTTTCTCCAGTGTTCGAATTGAATTCAAGGCTTTTGCAGCATTTCGACCGGGGAAATTTTTACCTCTCGTTAGGATGCGGGAATGTTGATAGGGGCCATCCCAGGAATGCATTTTTGGTGGTTGGGTCTTGGAGAAAAGTGTGGCAAGGTTGGTTTGCTAACAGTCATTGCAAAGACTGCTTTACGAATGAATGGGTATTCATTTATGCTTTCGCGTGCGTAGACGAAAGCTGTCTTCGGTGTGAGGATTTCGGGAGACGAATGCTGTGATTTAATGGAGGTGCTGTTGCCCGGCGGGGCGGCAGCCCTTCGAACCGGAACAACACGCAGGAGACGAGTACAAACATGGCAAACACACTGCTGCCCTTGGAAGAACGTAACCTAACGCCCGAGCAGGTTGAACTGCTGGATAAGCGGCGCCGTCGCGGCCAGCTGTTTCTGGTGATCTGCGTTCAATGTCTGATCGTTGGGTCGTTGGTCACATTGTGGGCTGGGCAGGACTGGACCCTGTCGCCCGGCTGGGCTCATCCGATGGTTTATTGGGACGTGGCCGTGTTTGCCCTTGCACTTGTGTTTGGCGTTGCTGGCGTGCGTCTGCGCCGCGGAAGCACTGAGTTCCTCAGCTACTAACGCTGAAACGACACCGGAGCTGCTGCGGAGATTGTTCGGGATGCGAGTGATGCGCACCTAAGGCGTCGCCCGTGGATGGGTTCGGATGGTGGATGTGTCGCTTGTGACGGTGGCGGGCTCCCGTTTCGCGGGATCGATGCTTCTTTCAGGGTTGCGGGTTTCGGCTACGCTGGCTGAGCCGGAGCACTTCTCGTGGTTTGAGATTGGGCTGCTGGTCGTCTGCGTTGCGGCGTCAGGCGCGCTGTTCTTCTGGCGGTTCGGACCGATTCTTCGGAACATTCTCCAGTCAAAGAAAGATGCGGATTTCTCGCTCGCGCCGGTGGGACGGCGGGTGTGGGACTTCGTCTGGGAGGTGCTTTGTCAGGCGAAGGTGATCAAGCAGCGACCGTTGCCTGGGTTGGCGCATGCTTTTGTCTTCTGGGGGTTTCTGGCGTTTGCGCTGGTGAGCTTGAATCATCTGGCGAATGGGATTCGTCTGGGGTTTCTACCTCCGGCCAGCTATGTGGGTGGGTTTTACTTTCTGTTTGCGGCTGCGTGGGCTCTGCTGGTTGCGGTGTCGATCTTCGGGTTGTTTGTGCGGCGGTTCTTTGTGCGACCTATCTGGCTGGGCGAGAAGGTCTCATATGAGTCGGGGTTTATTGCTTTCCTGATCTTTCTGTTGATGGTGACGTATCTGGCGGCGTTCTTTGTGGACGAGGGTGGAACGGCGGTGAAGGCGTTGTGGTGGACCCATACGCTGGCGCTGCTGGTGTTTCTGCCGTTGATTCCGCATACGAAGCATCTGCACCTGGTGCTTAGTCCGGTCACGATCTTTTTGAAGCGGGATGGGTTTTCGAAGATTCCTCCGCTGGCGGGAGATGAGGACTTTGGCTTGGTCGCGGGCAAGGATGTGACACAGCTGATCTCGCTGCAGGCGTATAGCTGCGTGGAGTGCGGGCGATGCACGGAGCATTGTCCGGCATCGACAACGGGGAAGGTGCTTAATCCCAAAGAGATCATTTTGGGGATGCGGTCTTATCTGAATGAGTTTGGGCCGGAGTCGGAGATGGCGCTGCTTACTGAGGGGCGCGTGACTTCGCCGGATAATCCTCCTGCGAAGTACATGAGTATGGAGGCGGCGTTTGAGTGCACGACGTGTGGGAGCTGCGAATATCAATGTCCGGTGGGGATTCAGCATGTGCCGATCATCGTTGGACTAAGGCGGGGCGCGACCAATACGGGTGTGTGGGAGGACAGCTATGGGACGAAGCTGTTTCTGGCGCTGGAGAAGAATGGAAACGCGCTGGGGTTGAGTGCGATGGAGCGCGACAAGTTTATTCAGAAGCAGGGGTTCCCTATTTTCGATGGGTCGCAGGAGTACTGCCTTTGGCTGGGGTGCATGGGTGGGTACGATCCGAAGGGGCGCGAGATTATTGCGGATTTTGCGCGGGTGATGGGATTTTTAGGGACTACGTTTGGCGTGCTGAAGAAGGAGAAGTGTACGGGGGATCCGGCGCGACGGCTGGGGAATGATCTGGTGTTTCAGACGATGGCGGAGGCGGGGCTGAAGGCGTTTGAGACGGCAAAGGTGAAGAAGATTGTGACGATCTGTCCGCATTGCGTGAGGACGATTGCGAATGACTGGCGGGAGTATGGGGTGGCTCCGGAGATTGAGCACCACTCGGAGTTTATGGCTCGGCATAAGGATCGGCTGCCGCAGCAGGGGGGTGGGGAGAGCATTGTTTATCACGATCCCTGCTACCTGGGGCGGTATCAGGATGTGTATGAGGAGCCTCGGGAGATTGTGGCGAAGGCTGGAACTTTGGTGGAGGCTCCTCGATCGCATGAGCGGAGTTTTTGCTGTGGCGCGGGTGGTGGGTTGGCGTTTCTTGGGGAGGAGCAGGGTGAGCGTGTGAGCCATGTGAGGGCGAAGGAGCTTGCGGGGACGGGAGCGCAGGTTGTGGGGACGGCTTGTCCGTTTTGCAATACGATGTTTCGCGATGCGTTGTCAGCGGTGAGTGAAGCTCCGCCGCAGTTGTTGGATATTGCGCAGTTGACGGCTCGGGCTTTGCCTGTGGTGGAGGGAACAAACTGAGGTTTTAGTAAGGAAGCTAGTAAAAGATGTATCTTCCGAAAGAGAATGGCAGGTCCTTCGACTACGGCGGCAAAGCGCCGCCTTCGCTCAGGATGACGCTTCTTTAGGTGGCACAAAAATAGGGCTCCAAAGTGGCATAAAAATCGAAGGGGCTTCCTTAGGTGGCACAGCAATATTTGAACGGCTATAGAGAGGAACGATGAAGATACTTGTGGCGATTAAGCAGGTGCCGGAGCGGGATGCGCAGATTCATGTGGCCGCTGATGGCAAGTGGATCGACGAGAGCGATTTGAACTACACCATCAACGAACCGGATGCGTATGCGCTGGAAGAGGCGTTGCAGTTGAAGGAGAAGAATGGCGGCGAGGTGGTGGTGGTGTGCGCCGGGCCGGAGCGTGTGACGAGCACGCTGCGGGAGGCTCTGGCGAAGGGCGCGGACAGGGCGATTCATATTGAGGCCGATGATCTAGGCGAGCGGGATACGCTGGGCGTGGCGCAGATTCTTGCCGATGCGATGAAGGCTGAGTCGCCGGATTTGATTTTGACGGGGTTGCAGTCGGACGATCTGGGGCTGGGGCAGACGGGTGTTGTGCTGGCCGAACTGCTTGGTATGCCGCACGCGACTCTCATCATGCATGTGGAGGTGACGGGCTCGGGCCTGAAGGTGAAGCGCGAGCTGGAGGATGGGTGGTTTCAGCATGTGGAGATGCCGCTGCCCGCGTTGCTGACGATTCAGTCGGGCGGAAACAAGCTGCGATATGCGACGCTGATGGGCATCAAGAAGGCTAAGACGAAGGAGACGAAGACGGTGACGCCGTCGGCCGCTGCTGGAGCGCAGGCGATTGCGCTAGAACGGGTGTATCTGCCGGAGAAGCAGAAGAAGACGGAGATGCTGACGGGTTCGCCTGCTGAGGTTGCGGCAAAGATTGTCGAGAAGCTGAAGTTTGAGGTGAGGGTAATATGAGCGGAGTTCTTGTAGTACTGGAGCAGCGCGCGGGTACGTGGAACAAGATGAGCTTTGAGGCTCTTGCGGCGGGGCAGCAGTTGGCGGCGGAGCTGGGAGTGGGCTTGTCGGCGGCTGTGGTGGGGGAGGGGTTGCAGGCGCTTGGTGGATGGTCGTCGAGCGGCAAGGTGGATGCTGCTTATGCGGTGGAGCATGCGCTGCTGAAGGAGTACACGGCGGATGGCTATGTGGCGGCTCTGGAGCAGCTGGTGAAGAAGGTTGCGCCGGCGTATGTGGTGTTTCCGCATACGTACCAGGTGCGAGATTTTGCTCCGGCGCTGGCTACGCGGTTCTGGCAGGTGCTGATTAGTGACGTGGTGGCGATTCATGATGGGCCGGTTTTTGTGCGGCAGTTGCTGCAGGGCAAGCTGAACGCGGATTACAAGCAGACGGGCGCGGGGCCGTGCTTTGTGTCGGTGCAGGCGGGGTCGTTTCGGGCAGCCGAAGCGGAAGTAGCAGTGGCGATGGAGACTTTTGCGCCGGCGCTTGAGGCTTCGCAGATTCGCAATAAGCCGGGCGAGCTGTTCCGTGAGTCGGCACAGACGGTGGATTTGAGTGTGGCTCCGGTGATCGTGTCAGTTGGGCGCGGGATCGGGGAGCAGGAGAATATCGGGCTCGTCGAGGAGTTGGCGGCGGCGCTGGGGGCTGAGCTGGCGGCGAGCAGGCCTATCTGCGACAACGGCTGGCTGCCGATGGAGAGGCAGGTGGGCAGCTCAGGGCAGACGGTATCGCCGAAGCTTTATCTGGCGGTTGGGATTTCGGGGGCGATTCAGCATCTGGTGGGGATGAAGGGGTCGAAGGCGGTGATCGCGATCAATAAGGATGAGAACGCGCCGATCTTCGAGGTCGCGGATTACGGCGTGGTCGGGGATCTGTTCGAGGTGGTTCCGGCGCTGACGAAGGCGGTGCGAGAGGCTAAGGGATAGTAGGTTACCGGTGGCATTTTTTTCGGCGTAACCTTTTCATTTGTAATCGCTAATTTTTTCAGGGCGGATATACTTGAGGGACTGTATCCCCTGTAACTCTGTTTCCATCGCCGACTCGACGCATCTAAATACTTGTAGTTTGAGACGAAGCCGATGGCTACGATAGCCCCTTCCATGACGGTTGATGATGACGCGACGGCTCTGCTGGAACATGCGGATGCCATGACGCCTCAGGGTAGGCTGCGGGATAAATTTGGGCGGGCGATTACGGATCTGCGGGTCTCGGTGACGGACCGGTGCAACTACAAGTGCGTGTACTGCCGGACGGGGAACGAGGGGGCTCAGTATACAGAGCTGGCGATTGAGGATTATCTGCGGATGGTGCGGGTTTTCGTCTCGCTGGGGATTGAGAAGATTCGGCTGACGGGGGGCGAGCCGCTGTTGCGGACTGGTCTGGTGGAGATGGTCAGCGAACTGGCGAAGATGCGGACGGCATTTCTGCATGATGGGACGCCTGCTGAAGATGGACTGCCACTGGATATTGCTCTGACGACGAATGGGCATCTGCTGGAAGGGCTAGCGGCTCCGCTGAAAGATGCGGGACTGAATCGCGTGACAGTCAGCATGGATGCGGTGGATCCGGAGATCTTTGCAGCGATTACGCGGGTTCCCCGGAGCTACGAGAAGGTGCTGGCTGGGGTGCGTAAGGCTCAGGAGGTGGGGTTGGGGCCGGTGAAGGTGAACTGCGTTCTACTGCACGGCTTCAATGATGGAGAGATCGAGAAGTTTGCGGAATTTTCACGGCGTGAGGGAGTCATCGTCCGGTTTATTGAATTCATGCCGCTGGAGGAAGATCGCAGTTGGAAGCCCGAGACGGTGGTTCGCATGGACGAGCTTGTGGATCGGCTGAATGCGTTTCGTCCACTGGTAGAGTTACCACCGCATGCCTTAAGTGAGACTGCGCGGCGATTTACGTTCGATGATGGAGTGGGTGAGATTGGAATTATCGCGCCGGTATCGCGGCCTTTCTGCAGACACTGCAGCCGAGTGCGTTTGACTTCGGATGGAAAGATTCGAACGTGTCTGTTTTCGCAGAGCGATCACGATATGTATGGCCTGATGTTGCGCGGTGGAACCGACGCAGAGTTGAGCGCGTATGTACGGAAGGTTGTGCTGCGTAAAGAAGAGCGTCACCACATCGGCGAGCCTGATTTTGAAAAACCGTCACGAAATATGGTCCATATTGGCGGCTGAGCGTTGCTGTTTTGCCGACTTCGGTCAATTCTGTATTTGAAGCACTGCATGAAATGAATACTTTTTCCTGGGGATTATCTTTGTGAAAGATAGGCGACAGTTCGAGGTAATCGAAAGCCGGCAGATGGATCATCTGCGCGTCTTTCACGATGTTGCGCGCGCGTTGACGTCAAGCCTGGAGTTGGAAGAGATTCTGGGCGCCATCATGGACAAGATGGCGAACTTCTTCGGACCGGAGCGGTGGTCGATGCTGATGGTCGATGAGGCCACGGGACAGCTCTACTATGCGATTGCGGTGGGAGAGAACGCCGAGAGCCTGAAGGGTCTGCGTGTTCCGCTTGGCGAAGGCGTTGCGGGATGGGTCGCGGCGACGGGCAATCCGCTGGTTGTGCCCGACGTGGCGCTGGACGCTCATTGGTCTGCGTTCGCGGCCAAGCATCCGGACCTGAACATTCAGTCGATTGCCTGCGTGCCGGTGCGCTCGGGCAACAAGACGCTGGGTGTGATTCAGCTGTTAAACAGCAAACTGGATCTGCTCTCGGAGTACTCGATCTCGTTTCTACGCATCCTGTGCGATTACGCCGCGATCGCGATTCAGAACGCACGGTCGATGACGCTGATTCAGGAGCTGACCATCACGGACGACGTGACGGGTCTGTTCAACGCGCGGCATCTCTATACGATGCTGGACGAACAGGTAAAACAGAGTAAGGAATTCAGCCTGCTGTTTGTTGACCTTGACTACTTCAAGACGGTGAATGATACGCATGGCCACCTGATCGGGAGCCGCTTGCTCGCCGAAGTAGGCAACATGCTGAAGCGCGCCATGGGGCCAGCGAATGCGGCATTCCGTTACGGCGGTGATGAGTTCGTCGCACTGATGCCGGGCATGGGTAAGGCCGCGGCGACCGGAACGACAATGGCAGTGTGCGACGACCTTCGTTCGACACGTTTTCTGGAGGGGGCGGGGCTTTCGCTTGCTCTCTCCGGCAGCTTCGGACTGGCGACCTATCCGGAGGATGGGGACACTGTGGCCGCGATTCTGCGAGCAGCTGACACGATGATGTACGAGGCCAAAACGACGCGTGATAATGTCGCTGTCATGGGACGCGGGCTCATGATGCAACGGGAAGTGACTGCATCCATATCCAGAGGTTCGCGCCAGTCGGTCTCGGCTCTAGGGAGTGCGGTCGACGTTCTTCGGTGATTGCCTCGTTTTGACTCCGTGCTGATGCTTATTCCGGCCGACGGCGTTCGAGCGTCAGCGGACGCTTTGGGTCCGGCTTGATGACATCGCGGTTCTCCGGGGCAACCGGATGGACACCGAAGTCCCACACACCGAGATTCACGTCTTTGTCGGAGATGACCTCCATCAGGGCGTACTCGCCGAAGGTCAAGGACTGACGTGGCGTGAGCTTCATCCAGTGACCTCCGGGAAGAGTCTCGGTGGTGGTTTCAATGACGTCCTCCTGTCGCTGCCCACCCAGAAGACCGATCTTAAAGCTGGAGATGACGCGGAGGCCCGTGCGGACATCGGCACGGACGATGACATAGCGGCTGTTCGGCGATGCACCCGAGGGCGCGTTGTTTGCGGCGCTGGCTCCGTGGGTGTCGACCGTGAGCGGTGTTGCACCGGTGGATACGGCCGCGGCGTCTCCAAGTCTGATGTATAGGGTGGGAGTGTCGGTGTGGAGTTGGATGGCTGCCTTCTCTCCTCTAAGTTGAACGATCTGGTGAGCGCTCGACATGGGATTGATGGCGCCGCGCACGATGTTGTGACCTGTGCTCCGGTTTAGATCGCCCTCGGTCTGGCCTAGCGGGACGAGTTCAGGGGTGTCCTGATAGTTGTCCAGAATGAGCGTGCTCTCTTGCTCAGGAAGGCGCAGGTCTTTCGCGACCTCTGGCGTCAGAGATGCCCGTTCGGCCTCTTCTTTGAGGAGTTCAGGATCGATCGCGGGCGTCTCGGAAGAGCCGCTGTCGCCTGCTGCCGGAGCAGTATGTTGTTTTTCCCAGCGGCGGGTGGCCTCAAAGTCGACGAGGTCGACTGGAATCTCCTCTTCAGCACCACCTCGCTCTGCACTGACGTAGCGGACTACGTTGCCGACGATGCGGTAGCTCATGATGATCTGATAGCTACCGTCCTTCATAATCAATCGTGTGCGATGGGGATTCGTCGCGGGGTCCAATGGAGGCAGCGGCTTCTGGCTTTGAGCTGCGGCAAACGATAAGGCAAAGATGGCCATAGCACCAGCCAAAAGAAGCCGCGCGACGGCAAACTTTGTGGGCGGCTGCTTCGTCTTACCTTCAGGCTCTTTTCTTTTGTTCGTCATAAGAACGGTCTTGCCAGTTTAGTGCCATCACGTTAGACGCGCACGCAGACCAAGAGGGAGGTGGGGTTGTTTGGTGTCTCCCCTCAAATATGCAAAACTGGTAATAGCATCTGAAATGAATGCAGACCATCTTTCAACCCGGAGGTAGCGAACGGCAGCGGCCCATGTGGCTTCGGCTGATTGCGATTCTGTGCGTTCTGGTCGTCTGCATGATGAGCACTGTACTAGCGTGCCATACCCATGCCGAGTTCTCAGCACTGAAACAGAACTCGCAGCACAATCGACCGACTCCGGACGATCATTGTCCGCTTTGCGTGGCGATGCATTCCGCTCTGCCGGTGTCGCTACACGTTACCCCTGAGCCAATGCTGCAGATCCAGGCTCTAGATTCTGTCGCCGCGGATGCCCAACGTATCTTCCGGTGGCGATTCGAGATGGCTAGCCGCCCCCCTCCTACTCATCAACTCTGCGCTTAGTCCGCCCTTCCAGGTTTCAGAAAGCTTCCGAAACGAATTTCGTCAGTCTTTTCAACCTGTCTCGCGTGCTTCTGTACGCGTTAGCGCTTTTCCAGCACGATGCTCTTTGAGCTCGACAGGAGTTACTCCATCCTTATGTGCGGATCTATCTTTACCCGATTTTTTCTGTTTGCGTTTGCCTTGATATTGCTGGGTACCAGCGCGGTGGCGCAAGGTACTGCCGGCAACATCACCGGTACAGTGACTGACGTCACGGGCGCGGTGGTCTCCAGTGCAACGGTGACGGTGCTCAACCCGGTTAGCGGACACTCTCAGACGACTCAAACCGATGCGGCGGGGCAATTCCACTTCAGCAATCTGCCGTTCAATCGCTATCACGTCTCTGTCGAGATGCGAGGCTTTCAGTCCGCGGCACAGGATGCCATAATTCGCACCGCTGCCAACACTACGGTCGACTTCAAACTGGCAGTAGCCGCGAGCGATGAGGTCATCAGCGTGAAAGCAGAGGCTGACGACACCATAAGCGGCGATCCTACGTCCGCTTCCGCTGTTGACCGCAACTTGTTTTCGCGGCTGCCTACGGAGAGCGTGGGCGCCCCGCTGAGCTCGCTTGTGACGCTGAGCACGCCGGGCATTGCATCCGACTCGAACGGCTTGTTTCATCCCATGGGAGAACATGCCGACACCACGTACGCCATCGACGGCCAGCCAGTGAGCGATCAGCAGAGCCGTGTCTTTGGCAATCAGCTTTCGGTTAATGCGATCCAGTCGATCAATGTGATCAATGGCATCGCTCCGCCGGAGTATGGCGACAAGGCTTCGCTGGTTGTGCAGACGACGACACGCTCGGGACTGGGGCTGTCTCATCCGACGGGGTCGCTCTCGTTCGACTACGGCTCCTTCGGCACGGCGAATGGAAGTGCAACGCTCGGCTTCGGGACGGCACGCTTCGGCAACTTCGCGACCTTCGACGCTGTGGACAGCGGGCGATACCTGGACACGCCGGAGTATCTGCCGCTTCATGCCCATGGCAACAATCAAAACTTCTTCGACCGCGTCGACTATCACTTGAGCGATGTCGACTCGCTGCAGTTGAATTTGAGCTTGTCGCGAACCTGGTCTCAGAATCCGAATCAGTATGATCAGCAGGCTTCGGGACAGGATCAGCGCAGCCAGATCTTCAGCTACAATTTGTCACCCTCGTGGACACATATTATCAATGCGCGCAGCTTGATCTCGGTAAATCCTTATATGCGGCAGGACAACTTCCACTACTACCCGAGCAAGAACGCGTTCGACGATACGCCGGCGACGCTGGCTCAGGATCGCAGCCTGCGGAATGCCGGTATCAAGGCGGATTACAGCTATTCCGTCGGCATTCACACTATCAAGACCGGCGTGATGTTCTATCACACGTTTTTGCATGAAGGTTTCTCGCTCGGCATTACGGACGCGGCATTCAATGCGCCCTGCCTGAACGCGAATGGCGCTCCAGATACGAATCCTGACGCCAATGATCCGGAGAACTGTCCGGAAGGCGATACGCCCAATCCCAACTACAACGCTGGGACTGCACCGTTTGACCTTACACGCGGAGGCAAGCTCTTCCAGTTCAATGGCCGCACGGACATCAAGCAGCAGGCGATCTATGTGCAGGACAACATCGTGTGGAAGAACTGGTCATTCCTCGTTGGCGGACGCTTCGACAACTACAACGGCATCAGCAGCCGCTCGATGGCGCAACCTCGGCTGGGCGGCACTTACAGCCTGAAGCAGACAAACACTGTCTTTCGGCTGGGCTATGGAAAGCTTTTCCTGACGCCGTACAACGAGAACCTGATCGTTTCGAGTTCAACCGGCATCGGTGGACTGGAAGGAGCGGGTTATGGTGCTGTTCCCCTGAGGCCGGCAAGCCGCAGCCAGTACGACGCCGGGTTTGAGCAAGGCGTTGGCAAACACCTGATCGTCAATGGCGAGTACTTCTGGAAGTACACCGATCGTGATTTCGACTTCGATGTTCTGCTCAATACGCCGCTGGCGTTTCCGATTGAGTGGACGAAATCGAAGATCGATGGCTTCGGAGTGAAGGCGACGGTTCCTGAGATACATGGCGTATCCGCCTATGCTGTGCTTGGGCATACACGTTCGAGATTCTTCGGGCCGGAGATCGGCGGCATTCTGTTCAACAACCCGACTACTTCGAGCACGGCTCCCTTCCGGATCGATCACGATCAGGCCTTCCAGCAAACGACACATCTGCAGTATCAGCCAAAGCCGAACGCTCCCTGGTATGGGTTTACGTGGAGGTATGAGAGCGGACTGGTGGCTGGAAATGCGCCGATCGACAATGGCCAGACTCCTACCGACCTGACCTACCTGACAGCAGATCAGCAGACGCAGATTCTTTTGAATTGCGGCGGTGTGCAGGCCACACGCACTGCACCCCTGATTAGCTGCCCGACGGGACAGTTGTCCTCTCCGCTTCTCTCACTGCCGAAGCCTGGAACGGAGAACGATGACCGCAACCCGCCGCGTGTAGCGCCACGCACGATGTTCGACATGGCGATGGGGTGGGACAACATCCTGCACCGTGATCGTCTGAAGACGAACCTGAGCATAACGGCAGTCAATGTGACGAACAAGTACGCGCTGTATAACTTCCTGTCGACGTTTAGTGGAACGCACTTTGTCTCGCCACGAACCGTCAGCGGGCAGATCTCGTTCAACTTCTAACAGCAAGCAGACGAAGAACAACAGAGGCGACATCCCTTGAACGGATGTCGCCTCTCGTTTTGTTTGACTATGTTTAGTTCGGGGCTGCCAGCGCAATGCACTCTTCGAGCACGTCGAGTGCGATGTCGGCTTCCTGTTGCGTAACGATCAGCGGCGGGCAAAGTCGGATGCTGGTCTCGCCGCAACCAAGAAAGAGTACGCCTCGCTCAAAGGCCAGGTCGACGATCTTGTCGCGCATGGCACCGATGGGTTGACGTGATTTCTGGTCTTTGACGATCTCAATGCCGATCATCAGACCGCGACCGCGCACGTCACCGACGGTGGGATGTTTCGCGATCCAGGTACTCATGCGCTCCATCATCTTCGCGCCGACGATTGCGGCGTTCTGCAGGCCTTCGCGTTCAATGACATTCATCGTCGCAAGGGCCGCGGCGATACAGACAGGGTTTCCTCCGAAGGTGCTGGCGTGCGAGCCGGGCACCCAGTCCATGATCTCGGCCTTCGTCATGCAAATGCCGAGCGGCATACCGGAGGCGATGCCCTTTGCAATGCACACCATGTCGGGCTGCACGCCGGAGTGCTCGATGGCCCACCACTTCCCTGTTCTGCCAGCGCCCGATTGCACCTCGTCGACGATCATCATGATCCCGTGTCGATCGCAGATGCTTCGAATCTCGCGCAGAAAATTGTTCGGGGCGACGATATAGCCTCCCTCACCCTGAATCGGTTCGAGGATGATGGCTGCAACTTCTTCCGGCGGCAGAATTGTCTTGAAGAGCTTTTCTTCGATGTAGCGCGCGCAGTCGAGGGCAAACGCTTCTGACTCTTGCGGGCCGCCGCTACAGCCGCGATAGGCGTAGGGATATCTGACGTGGTGTACGCCAGGAACGAATGGTGCGAGGCGACGTTTCTGTTGCGGCTTCGATCCGGTCAACGAAAGCGCGCCCATGGTGCGTCCGTGGAACGCGCCAAAGAAGCTGATGATGTTCTGTCGTCCAGTGTGGTAGCGCGCGAGTTTAAGGGCACACTCGACCGCTTCGGCACCGGAGTTACCGTAGTAAAACTTATGCGGTCCGGGCATAGGAGCTACGGCGCTCAGTCGCTCGGCGAGCTTGATCATGTGTTCGTAATAAAAATCCGTACCGGACATATGCAGCAATTCGGCGGCTTGATCCTGGATGGCTTTCACGACTTCAGGGTGACAATGCCCTGTTGAGTTCACGGCGATGCCGGCTGAAAAGTCGAGGAATTCGTTGCCGTCCACATCCGTCACGCGAATGCCGCGACCCGACTTCGCAACCATCGGATAACTGCGCGTGTAGCTTGGCGACATGAGGCGGGTGTCGTCGGCAATGATCTTCTGCGCGAGAGGGCCGGGAATCGCGGTCTTCAACCTGGGGCCAAACTGAGCGAACGTGGCTTCGCTGGCGATACGAGCGGTCTTTGCAGTCGCGAGAGTAACGGGGCTCATGGGTCTCTCCTTGATGTTCAGCAACGGTGAGGGATCCGTTTTGGGGCAGCCATACATGCGATGTGGCTCGATGCTCTTCCTTAGATATGGAAAAGCACCACAGTCGCTGCAGGCTATATCGTCGCTGACTTGGGAATTGCTCTAATCGCCGGAGAAGAGACTAGGGCGCGAGCGGCTCGGCAGCACACAGAGATAACGCCGAGGCATCACGTGCTTCCTGAAAAGGCGGCATCGACCTGCGGTTCTGCGGCTTTGGCAATCTGCGGTTGTGAAGAGGGCCTTCATAGAAACCTCTACGTGTGCCGCAGAGTATAGCGCACCGGACGCCTATCGGAGAAGAGTGCCCGGAACCAGCGACTGCAATGTCTCCCCGTCGAACTGCGCCGAAAAGGCAAACAGACGAGGAAGAAGGTCGCGCCGTGTCGTTGTGAAGTCGAAGCAGACAACAGGTTTTGGACCCGATTCGCGCCCAGTGTTGGGGTCGCCGGTGAGCATGCATGCCTTGGCGGCATAGGTGGTCCCATCGCCGTTCTTCGTTTTGGTGCCAGCGGCTTGAGTATCCGCGGCCTGGGCCGAAGCTAGCGTTACGGCAGCAGGATGGCCCGAAACGGTATATCGGACGGGGTCATGCATGATGACCGGCGTGCCATATCGCTTCATCTGGCGCAGTATCTGTGTTCGTGTGAACGACCCCAGTTGTTGAGCGTCCTTCAGGACCCCGGGGCATGCATTGTCAATCAAAGAGAAAACGAATGCAGAGTTGCCGGCCGCAGGATCGGAGCCTGCCGAAAAGGACGTCCGCACACAATGCGGTGTCGCCCCTTCTTCCTTTGATGGCGGCGCAGGCATCATTGGCGTGAACTCGCTCGGGTAGAAGTAAGTAATACCCGGAGCTGGATCGTGAAAGCTCTTGAGCGAGAAGGAAGACGTCTGGGAAAGAGCCGTAGCACAGACAAGAAGCAGAGACGCGGCAAACCGGGGCATCATGGCTCTATTTTAACACCGTCGTGCGAATGATTTTATGGACCAAAACGGAGTGCAGCAGAATCAGCTACAGATACCATGAAGAATATGCCGCGACAGCGCTCCGCCTACACGACGCAGGTTCTGATCGCGTTCGGCTGCGTCTATTTCTTCTGGGGATCGACCTACGTTGCGATCCGCTTTGGCGTTGAGGTTCTGCCTCCATTCCTCCTGGCGAGTGTCCGGTTCCTGATTGCCGGGCCGCTGATGCTGGCGCTCTGTGTGATGCGCGGAATGAGTCTGCGACTCACGCGGCGAGAGTTTGGCTTGCTTGCCGCTATTGGCATCCTGATGCTTGGCGGCGGCAACATGGGCCTCGTGTGGTGCGAGCAGTATCTTTCGAGCGGCCTGGCTGCGCTGATCATCGCCGTCATTCCCTTGTATGTTGCAATCTTTGAAGCGCTGCTGCCGAACGGCGAAGGGCTACGTGCCAAAGGCTGGCTTGGCATCGTGATCGGCTTTGCAGGATTAGTGGTGTTGCTGTCGCCGGGGCTGCGCGAGAGTTTGCACGGCGATACGCGACAACTGATCGGAGCCGCCGTAGCGTTGGGCTGCGCGCTCAGTTGGACATGCGGGTCGGTGTTGGCGCGGCGAGCTAAACTTCCGGTCAGCCCCTTCGTCGCGGCTGCATGGCAGATGTTCTTCGCCGGGCTGTTCAACGCCTGCGTCACGATACTCGTGGGAGGATACCGTGGCGGGCAGTGGGGCGTGCAGGCGTGGGCGTCGATCCTGTATCTCGTTACCTTTGGCTCGCTCGTGGGATATACGGCATATATCTATCTGCTTGAGCACGTCCCGGTTGCGAAGGTAGCCACCTATGCGTACATCAACCCGGTTATCGCTGTGATCCTCGGCGCAATATTTCTTCGCGAACGATTCGTCGCCATCGAATATGTAGGGATGGGCGCGATTCTGCTTGCGGTATATCTGGTGACCAGCTCGAAGCTCAAGAGCGGTGCACCTACGGCTGAAACAGAGTGCGTCGCCGTGGAGCGAGAGGCATAGTCATGGCAAAGTTAATCAGCTCGCTCGAGTTGCCGCTGAGCCCACGGCCTGCAAACAAGTCGCTCACGGACTGGCTGTATGCCGAGCTGCGCTGCGCTATCCTTGATGGCCGCCTGAAGCGTGGCGTTCGCTTGCCATCTACGCGAGATTTCGCGCTGCAGCACTGCGTCTCACGTGGCATCGCCATGCTGGTGATGGAACAGCTTCGCGACGAAGGCTACCTCACAAGCAAGACCGGTGCCGGCACCTGGGTGAATGAACGGCTCCCCGATGATCTTCTAACCGTCTGCGCACGCATGCCGGCGAAGCCTGAGAAAGCCCCTGCGTTTCTGTCGACGACGACGCGAGCGATACGGCCGTTTCAGTCATCCGACCCCGACGTCACTCTGTTTCCCATCGATATCTGGTCTCGCTTGAACTCACGACACTGGAGACGGGCGACAAAAGCGCTGCTCGGCGGTGGGGACTCAGCGGGATATGCCCCTTTGCGCAACGCAATCGCCGAGTATCTCGGGACCTCGCGCGGTGTGCAATGCCAGGCCAGCCAAGTAATCGTCGTCACCGGCACCCAGCAGGCGCTCGACCTGGTTGCTCGCCTCTTCATTCGCCCGGGAGAGTCCGCGTGGATAGAGGACCCTGGCTACTTCGCTGCGGCCTGGGCTCTGCGCAATGCGGGGGCGAACATCGTCCCGGTCCCAGTCGACGCCGACGGAATGGATGTGAAGCGTGGAATGCAGCTTGCGCCGCGGGCAAAGCTCGCTTACGTGACACCCGCGCACCAGGCTCCGCTTGGCGTTACGATGTCGCTTGAACGGCGCATCGCCCTGCTGCGGTGGGCGCAATCTGCTAAATCCATCATCGTGGAGGACGACTACGACAGCGAATTCCGCTTCAGCGGCGTACCCATCCCGGCACTGCAGGGCCTCGACAAAACTGGTTCGGTCATCTTCATCGGCAGCTTCAACAAGGTCCTCTTCCCAAGCCTGCGCCTCGGCTACATCATCGTGCCAGAGCAGCTGATGGATAAGGTTTTACGAATGAAGTATCAGATGGACCTTTGGGCCAACTCCATCAATCAGGCTGTCCTCACTGATTTCATCGTCGATGGGCATCTCGGCCGCCACCTTCGCCGCATGCGTGAGACCTATGCCGAGCGTCGATGCGCGCTGCAGGATGCTGCGGAAAAATATGTAGGTGATTCGTTGCAGCTTTCGGGAATGCACGCCGGTCTGGCGACCCCCGCCTTCTATCGCGCTCCTGTCGCATCACGCGAGTTCGAACGCGAGGCAGCCGATCAGGGAATCGATGCAACCTCGTTGGAACGATACTCCGTAAGCAAGCGCAGGATTCGCGGAGTGTTACTGGGATTTGCCGCCTTCGAATCGCGCGAAATCAATCATGGAATGCAGAAGCTCGCAGCAGTGGTCGAAAAGTTCGAGCGCAACACTAAACATTAGACGAAGTGGCCCATAGCAAATGTAAAAAATGGACCTTCTCACAGGTCCGTTTTAGACCTATCGTCGAAGCATGATACCGCGAAGGGAAGTTATCGAAGGACTCTTCAAGACAGGACTAGCGACACTGGGTTCCTCCATCATTGGCAGCACCGGAGTTCAGGCCGCGAAGGTATGTACCGTCTTCAAGCAGCCGTTGCCGTCCGTCTCGCTCGATCACTGGGATCTAACCATTCTTGAGGTCGACTATCCAGCGGGCGGATTCTCCAATGCGCATCGCCATCCGGGCTTTGTCGTCGGCTATATCCTTGAGGGTGAAGTCCGCTTCAAACTCAAAGGACAACCAGAGAAAACCTATCGCAAGGGGCAAGTCTTTTACGAGCCGCCGAACAGCGTGCATCAGGTCTCAGCCAACGTAAGCATGGCGAAACCGGCTCGCGTGCTCGCGCTGATCTTCGCGCAGACTGGCAGCCAGAACAGTATCCCTGCGTAAATTACGAAAGCGCTCATTGGAGCAACGATGCGGCTTAACTCCAACAAACCGGGAGCGCCTTTCGCTCGAATCAAACCCATAGCATTCGCTTTGCTGTGGGCAGCTCTCATCGCACAAGCGATATGGATGACAGCTCATCACTTTCGCCTGCACGAGCCGTGGAGCAGCATGTCGTACCCGCTAACATACGCTGCTCCTTTTCTTCTGCTTGCTCTTACCGGAGGGCGCATTCGCGGGATCGCCTCCCTCCTGCGACTTCCTCTTGCCGTCGCGTTCCTGGATGCAGTAGCCGATCGCCTCGGACTGCTCGGCCCGCACGGTACACCCGGAGTGGCATGGGGCGACTTCGCGCACTTCATCAGCTATACAGCCCGCCTCAATGCATTCATGCCAGCGGCGACGATACCTGCGCTCGCCGTGTTAGCCACAATCGGCGAGACTACCTTTGGCATCGCTCTTATCTTCGGCATCTATCTTCCGGTCGCGGCAATCGGATCGGCAGCCCTGCTGTTTCTCTTTGCCACCGCAATGACGATCGCAGGGTTTTCGCAGTTCTCTTACGGTGTGTACCTGATGGCAGCCGGCGCGCTGGCCCTCTCCACTGTCGACGCTTCCCTGCTGAGTATGGACTCCTTTCTTCAATCGCGAAGAAACAATTTTGAACCGGATTCACACCATCGCGCAGATCGCGATACAGATACAGTTCATCTCTAACGAGTTCCTGAGGAGATATCAATGAGTCGGCGTGACCTCGTCCAACTGCTTCTACTCTCAGCCGTATGGGGAGCATCTTTTATCCTCATCGAAATCTCCGGACGCAGCTTCCCTCCAGTATGGGTAGCTCTCCTGCGACTCACCTTCGGAGCAGCCTTCCTCTGGACGATACTGAAGCTGAAGGGCCGCGCTCTGCCACCCCGCAGCCTGATCGTGCCACTGCTGCTTGTGGCGCTCTTCAACAATGCAATCCCATTCACCCTCTTCGCTCTTGGCGAACGCACCGTCCCGAGCAGCATTGCTGCAGTCCTTAACGCAACAACCCCCATTTGGGCACTGTTGCTGACGATGGCGGTTCAAAGCACGAAGCCCAACCGGTTCACCATAGGCGGTGTTTTGCTCGGATTCTCTGGCGTGATGATCGTCGTCTTCAGCCATGGCAACAACTCGCACGGATACGGTCACGAGGCAGCCTTCTTCCGCGGAGTCTTCTTCATCGCGCTGGCCAGTCTGGGCTACGCCATCGCGACTGTGATCGCCAAAGTAAAGCTCAAAGGCCTCGACCCCATCGGCCTAGCCACCACGCAACTCTCTCTCGCCTGGATCATGCTGTTTCCTCTCGCAATCTTTGGCTCGCACCCGGATGTAATCCATCGCAACTCCGTACTTGCAGTCATCGCATTGGGAATCGCAGGCAGCGGCATCGCCTACCTGCTCTACTACGATTTGCTGACGCGCATCCAGCCCACACACGTCACCGCTGTTACTTATCTGCTGCCAATCTGGGGTCTATTCTGGGGCTTCATCGCCCACGAACCAATCCTCTGGACGGCGTACATCGGAGTCACCATCGTCATATCCGGCCTCATCCTGTTGAACATGACGCCGTCGCCGAAGCCCAAACCGATTCCGTCAGAGCGAGCGTGTGTTGCGGCAGAGTAATCATCTCTGATCGCAAAAAAATAGCGTGTGGAACGTTCGTCCGTTCCACACGCATCCATCGTCTGATTCTCAAACAAGGACCTTAGCTGAGATTGCCCATCTTTCCAGTCTTGTAATCCTGAAAGGCCTGCTTCAATTCCTCCTCCGTGTTCATTACAAATGGGCCATAGCTCGCGACAGGTTCGTCGATCGGTTCGCCACTGAGAACAAGCAGCGTGGAACCCACCTTGGGCTCAATCGAAATCTCTCCGCCCTCATCCGACAAGACCGCAATTCGCGCGGCGCCCTTTAATCCTTCAACGCCGTTGACGAGAACATCGCCTTGCAGCAGAATCACCGCAGCATTATGACCATCAGGCAGTGCGAACTTCACCGGATCGCCAGCCTTCAAACGCAGATCGAAGACGTTGATCGCAGTAAAAGTTTTCGCCGGCCCCTCCGCCCCATTCAGTTCTCCGGCGATAATCCTCGCTTGACCATTCGCACCCAGTGTCAACGTGGGGATCTGCTCCTTCGTGATGCCCTGGTAGCGCGGCGCCGACATCTTCGCCGCCTTGGGCAGGTTCACCCAAAGCTGCACCATCTCGAACGTCCCGCCCTTCTCCGAGAACTCCTTCGCGTGCATCTCCTCATGCACAACACCCGAAGCTGCGGTCATCCACTGCACATCACCGGGATAGATCGTGCCTGAGTTCCCCGCAGAATCGCGGTGCGAGACCGATCCCTGATACGCGATCGTCACCGTCTCAAACCCGCGATGCGGATGCTGTCCTACCCCATGCGCGCGCTTCGAGGGCTCAAAGTGGCTCGGTCCCGCGTAATCCAACATCAGAAACGGATTGACCTCATCGTTCACGCCGTTCGACGGAAACAGGTTGCGCACGGGAAAGCCATCCCCAACCCAATGGTCCGATCCAGCCCCGTAAATTCCCTTCACCTTCTTTGTTACTGCCATGCTTCCTCCTTATGACGCCCCTTAGCGCCACTTCCCTTCTGCTTCTTTTCCAGTTGCGTTTCCGCGCCTTGTCCCAGTCGGCGAAGCAACTCAATCAGTTGCGCACGATCCTTCAGGTCTAACCCCGAGACGGCCAGTTCCATCGCCAACTTGTGCTCCGCAAAAGCTTTCTTGATGACCTTCCGCCCAGTCGCCGTCAGTCGCACGATCCGGCTGCGACGATCCTGCTTATCGCTGAGCCGTTCGACCAGACCCTTCGCTTCCAACCGATCCACAGCAGTCGTAATCGAGCCACTGGTCAGCAGCACCTTGGCCCCTAAATCCTTGATAGGCAAAGGCCCTTTATGTAGCAAGGCCTCCAGCACACCAAAATCGCTCAACCCAACGTCGAGACCCGCAACATTACGCAGCGCATGCGCCTCAACCGCACGAGACGCCTTCCACAACACAAGCCAGAGATGCATGCCGCTGGTATCGACTTTCGTATTTGTCTTTTTCGCAACTGGCATTATCCAAACTTCCTTTATATAAAGATGCTTGATATCAAGGAATGATTCATCTGACAGTTAAAACGCAACATGGGCGGGAAAGGGACATCCTTTTCCCGCCCATGTCATTTGAAGCACTAAGAATCGAAACTACTTACGCTTCCACCGAACCCCATCCTTCGAGTCTTCAAGAAGGATGCCCTTCGCGAGCAGTTCGTTACGAATCGCATCGGCGCGCGCAAAGTTGCGAGTCTTCTTGGCCTGCGTACGCTCTGCAACCAGCGCGTCAATCGCCTCATCGCTCAGTGCAAGCGTCGCAACCAGCGAAGCATCCGCCTCGCCGATACGACCCTCAGCCTCAGCCCACGCAATCGCAGCGCGAGTCACGATCGTATCGTTGTCCTCAAGCACCGCGAAGACTCCATCGAACAATGCCATCACCTTCAGAATCTCCGCAACATTGTCAGCCCGGAGAGTCCCCGCATCCGCAGCAGAATTCGCCGCCCGAACGAGATCGAAGATCGCCGCACGCGCCTCAGCCGTATTCAAATCATTGGCCAATGCCGCGGTAAAGTCTGCACTCGCCGTAGCAGTAGCCGCCGCAATCTCCGGATTCAGCCCCTCCGGAAAACCACCCTTCAGCATCCGCTGATGGAACGTACGCAACCGCTCGACGGCGTTGGTCGATTCCGTAAGGCTCTCAAACGTAAAGTTCATCTGGTTGCGATACGGCACCGAAATCAGCAAAAAACGTATCGCCGAAGCACGATGACCCTTCAACAGCAGATCGCGCAGCGTGTAGAAGTTGCCCTCCGACTTCGACATCTTCCGGCCTTCCACGAGCAGGAAGCGCACATGCATCCAGTGTCGCGCGAAGGTGTGCCCAGTGGCCGACTCCGACTGAGCAATCTCGTTCTCATGATGCGGAAACATCAAATCTTCGCCGCCAGCGTGCAGGTCAAAGGTCTCGCCCAAAAACTTCATCGCCATCGCGGAGCACTCGATATGCCACCCCGGCCGTCCGGCACCAAGCTCCGTATCCCAGCTCTGCTCGCCGGGTTTCACTGCCTTCCACAGGGCAAAGTCCCGCGCGGCATCTTTCTCATACTCATCCACATCGACGCGCGCGCCGTCCTCAATCCCCTCGAAGTCCTTCTTCGAAAGCTTGCCGTACTCCGGAAAACGATGAATCCGGAAATACCAGCTTCCATCCTCAGCCTGGTAGGCAATGTCCTTCGCCGCCAGCTTCTGAATCAGAGCCACCATGTCGGGAATGCAGCTGGTCGCCCGAGCAATCTCCTCCGGTCGCTCAATCCCAAGCGCGTCCGAGTCCTCAAAGAAGGCACGCTCGTACTTAGCCGTGTACTCCCCAATGGGCACGCCAGCCGCAGCAGCATTGCGGATAATCTTGTCGTCCACGTCGGTCACGTTCATCACGTAATCGATCGCCATGCCCTGCTGACGCATAAATCGTCGCAGCACATCGACATGCAGAAACGTACGGAAGTTTCCGATGTGTCCGTAGTCGTAGACGGTTGGGCCGCAACAATACATGCGAAGCGCCGGAGCGCCCACCGGAGTCAGCGGCTCGATCTTTCCGCCCAGAGTATTAAAGAGTTCCATCGTTGCCACGTGCGCTATTGACCTGCCGCAGCCGAGCACGTAGCGCGGTGCAGACTGCTCTCCCTTGGAATTCCCTGTTGATTTTAGCTGATGCCCGCCCTATTCGTGCACCGAGGGCCCTTACACCGACCCAAGCCTCAGCTGCGGAGTCGCCCCCAGCTCCTCACCCGCAAAATCTCCAGCCACAAACTTGGGCCACGCCGCAGCCGCAATCATCGCCGCATTGTCCGTCGAGAGCGACAGCGAAGGGAACGCCACGGGCAGCCCGCGCTTATCCGCCTCAGCTTTGAACCGCCGCCGCAGCTCGCTATTCGCCGCCACGCCACCCGAAACCACCACCCCTCGTGCCCCAAACACCTCCGCGGCAGCGAAGGTCTGGCGAAGAAGATTCCCCACCACCGCATACTGAAACGAAGCAATCAGGTCGAGCGTTCTCGCATCGCACAACGCCGCCATCGCGTCCGACTTCGGCCTCAACTCCGGGTCAGCAGCCAGAGCAACGCGACGAGCCTCGATACTCTCGCGCATGTGATGCGTCTCGACGTAGCGCAACACTGCCGTCTTAATCCCGCTGAAAGAAAAATCAAAGGTCGGCCCTTCACCCTTCGGCGGTGCCTTCTTATTCGGGAACGAAATCCCTTCGCGATGAGCCCGCGGCTTGATCTGCCCAAATTGAAACGGCACAGCCCGCGGATTCCCCCGCACTGCCAGCGCATCGATCCAGGGCCCGCCCGGATACCCTAACCCAAGCAACTTCGCGACCTTGTCGTAAGCCTCGCCCGCCGCATCATCGACCGTCCGGCCCACATTGCGATAGCTCCACGACTCACCACTCTGCCGCGCTAGATACAGATGTGTATGCCCACCCGAGACCACCAACGCAAGCAGCGGCAACTCCATCGGAGCCTCCGCACGCTGCCGGGCCTCCATCAACACCGCATGGATATGTCCCTCCAGATGATTCACTCCAATCAGCGGCTTACCCACCCCAAAGCTAAGCGCCTTGGCATACGTGATCCCCACCAGCAGCGCACCAGCAAGCCCTGGCCCCTCAGTCACAGCAACGGCATCCAGATCATCGAATGTAACTCTAGCCCGAGCCATCGCCTCCCGCACCACCGGCACAACATTCCGCAGATGTTCCCGCGAAGCCAGCTCAGGAACGACGCCGCCATAGTTCGCATGCAGCGCCATCTGCGATGCAACCACATTCGAAAGCGCATCGCTCCCAGCGCGAACCACCGCCGCAGCAGTCTCGTCGCAAGAGCTTTCGATGCCCAGAATCAGGCCTCTGGAGTTTCCAGATTGTTCGTGCATCCTTCTATGATAGTCAAACAAAGATAAGCTATCGAAATCGAGTGACCACAATGCAGCTCTTGATCGCTTCTATACTGCCACTCACATTTGCAGCCATCATGTTTTTCTTGGGCCGATACTTCATTCGTCACCCGGAAGTACAACATCGATTCTTCACCCTTGGAATGCTCCCGCAGTCAAAGTTCAGTCGCGCGTGGAGCCGGTTCACGGGCTATTTATTTTGCTCAGTGTCTGTAGGTTTCGTCATTTTGTACGTCATTATCTAGCGTTATTGACACTGCGCCATTTCGAATCATGAAATCCTCGAATACTTCGCAAAGATATCGAGCCGCTCAGTTCATCGTGCTCACGCTCCGCAATGTAGGCCACCAGGCCTACTTCGCCGGAGGCTGCGTGCGGGATCTCCTCCTCGGCCTCGAACCCAACGACTTCGACGTAGCCACCAGCGCCACACCCAACGTCGTGCTCAATCTCTTCCCCGACAAAAAGACCCTAACCGTAGGCGCACACTTCGGTGTAGTCCTGGTCTGCGAAGACGACGGCACCTCCACCGAAGTCGCCACCTTCCGCCACGACGGAGCCTACAGCGACGGCCGCCGCCCCGACGCAGTCCAGTTCTTCACCGACGCCCGCGAAGACGTCCTCCGCCGCGACTTCACCATCAACGGCATGCTGCTCGACCCAGCCATCTACGAAGAGACCAACGATGCGGCAGCAGCCACCCTCGACTACGTAGGCGGCCGCGTCGACCTCGCCGCGCAAATCCTCCGAGCCATCGGCGACCCGGCCCTGCGCTTCGCCGAAGACAAGCTCCGCATGCTCCGAGCCGTCCGTTTCGCCGCCCGCCTCGACCTCACCATCGAGCCCGCCACCCTCGCAGCCATCCGCAACGCCGCCGCCCAGATCGACCAGGTCAGCCTCGAACGCATCCGCGACGAACTCACCCTCATGCTCACCGAAGGCCACGCCCGCCGCGCCTTTGAGCTCCTCGACACCACCGGTCTCCTCCAACAAGTCCTCCCCGAAGCCGTACGCATGCACGGCGTCCAGCAGCCGCCTGAGTTCCACCCCGAAGGCGACGTCTGGGTCCACACCATGCTCCTGCTCGAAAAGCTCCCGCCTAACGGCTCATCCACCCTCGCCTGGGGAGCACTCCTCCACGACATCGGCAAGCCCGCCACCTACCGCGCCCCTGACCCCAACGACCCGCACGACCGCATCCGCTTCAACGGCCACGTCGAGGTCGGCGTTCGCATCGCCGAAGAGATACTCTCTCGCCTGCGCTTCTCCAACGAAGACACCGCGCAGATCATCGCCCTCGTCAAAAACCACATGCGCTTCGCCGACGTCATGCACATGCGCGAGTCCACCCTCAAGCGCTTCCTCCGCCTCCCACGCTTCGACGAGCACCTCGCCCTCCACTACCTCGACTGCACCTCCGCTCACTGCGACCTCACCCTCTACAACTTCGCCAAACAGCACTACGAGTCCGCACCACCCGAAGCCATCCAGCCAAAACTCCTCCTCACCGGACGCGAACTCATCGCCGCCGGATACCGCCCCGGCCCCCGCTTCAAATCCATGCTCGAAGCCGCCGAAGACGCCCAACTCGAAGGCACAGTAAAAACTTCAGACGAAGCCATGGCGTTCGTCCGGCAGCGATTCGGCAAGCCACCACTGACTTCGACCTAATCTGCGTCTTCCGGCGAAGTGGTACGTCCAATTATCGTGACCCTACGCCTGCTCCTCTTAAGCCTCATCGCCGCCGTCCCCCTCCACGCCGCAGTTATCGGCACCAGCAAGCCCGCCGAATCCATCACCGCCGAGCGCATCGCGCAGCTCCCCAAGAAAGATCGCGCCGTTTGGACCACTTACCTCCAGCGCTCCGAGAAGCAGCGCCTCGCCGACCAAGCCGCCCTCGCCGCCGAGCGCACCCCTGGCGCACCCGAGCCGACCATCCCCAAGGAAGGCTTCGGCACCCGCAGCATGCCGCTCGACCGCACTCCCGACTGGTACGCAACCCCCGAGGCCCGCCGCACCGCCGACGTCATCGTCAGCTTCCAAACCCCCGCCGGCGGATGGAGCAAGAACCTCGACATGGGCACCACCCCACGCCAGCGTGGCCAGAGCTACACCACCGACAACATCAGC
Source organism: Edaphobacter aggregans (assembly GCF_003945235.1). Classification (NCBI taxonomy): domain Bacteria; kingdom Pseudomonadati; phylum Acidobacteriota; class Terriglobia; order Terriglobales; family Acidobacteriaceae; genus Edaphobacter; species Edaphobacter aggregans. Next base: position 4,054,291 of record NZ_RSDW01000001.1, on the reverse strand, counting down.
AAACACCTCGGCCCCGACGACTTCGACACCCCGCGCGACCCGCACTGGAACTACGTCGGCACCCTCGACAACGACGCCACTACCACCCAGCTCCGCTTCCTCGCGCTCGTCTCCGCCTCAACGCCCGGCCCCGAAGGTGACCCCTACCGCGCCAGCTTCCTCCGCGGCATCCGCTATCTGCTCGCAGCACAGTTCCCCAACGGAGGATGGCCGCAGGTCTGGCCCCTCGAAGGCGGCTACCACGACGCCATCACCTTCAACGACAATGCCGTAACCCAGGCCGCCGAAGTATTGACAGCCGTCTCCACCGGCACCGGCAAATACGCCTTCATCCCCGCCGATCTTCGCAAACAAGCCGCAGCCAGCGCCGACCGAGCCCTAGCCAACATCCTCGCAACGCAGGTCGTCATTCACGGACACCCAACCATCTGGGCGCAGCAGCACGACGCCCTCACGCTCGCTCCCGTCGCTGGACGCAACTTCGAACCCGTAGCCCTCGCCACCGGAGAGAGCGCCGACATCCTGCTCTACCTCATGCACCTGCCCAACCCATCGCCGCAAGTCATCGCATCCATCCACGCAGCCGCAACATGGCTGAAGAACGCCGCCATCTACGGCGAAGACTGGACCGGCGGACGCAACACACCCGGCGGACGCCATCTCGAAGCCAAGCCCGGAGCAGGCCCCATCTGGTCACGCTACTACAGCATCGAAACCGGCAAGCCCATCTTCGGCGACCGCGACAAGACCATCCACGACGACGTCAGCGAGCTCTCCCTCGAGCGCCGCAACGGCTACGCCTGGTACGGAACCGGCCCGCAGCAAGCCCTAGCAGCCTACGCCGACTGGAGCAAAGCCCACGCCTCGGGCATCTAACCCCGCATGGCCGACACCAACACAGAAGTCCTGATCATCGGAGCAGGCATGGCAGGACTCACCGCAGCCCGCGCCCTGGCCGAATCCGGCGTCTCCGTGCTCGTCCTCGAAGCCCAGGACCGCATCGGCGGCCGCATCCACACGCAACACATCGGTAACGAAGCCATCGAGCTCGGCGCGGAATTCATCCACGGCCGCGCCCCAGAACTTTGGGCACTCATCGAAGAGGCCGGCCTCGAGACCTACGAGCGCGGCGGCGCACAAATCTGCTTCGACGACTCCGGCCTCAACGCCTGCTCCGCTGAACTCTTTGACCTCTTCGACCCATTGGAAAAACTCGAAAACTTCACCGGCCCCGACCTCACCTTCGCCGAATATCTCGACCGCGAAGCCATCCCCGCCGAAGACCGCCCGTCCACCATCAGCTACGTCGAAGGCTTCAACGCCGCCGACCATCGCCAGATCAGCGCAGCCTCGCTAGGCGCACAACAAAAAGCCGAAGAATCCATCGAAGGCGACAGCAGCTACCGCCTGCGCGACGGCTACGACCAACTCCCCGCCTATCTGGCCAAGCGCATCGCCGAATACAAAAGCACCATTCGCCTCGCGACTCCAGTCCGCGAGCTCCGCTGGCAGCCCAACCACGTCGAAGCCATCACCGACACCGGCACCTTCACCGCGCAACGAGCCATCATCACCCTGCCACTCGGAGTCCTGCAAAGCGGCAGCGTAACCATCACTCCACAACCCGCAAATATCTTCGAAGCCGCCTCCCGCCTACGCATGGGCAACGCCTTCCGCTTCACACTGCTCTTCCGCGAGCCCTTCTGGAAGCACCTCGCCCATCCTCCAGCCATCGCAGATCTCAGCTTCCTCTTCAGCTTCACCGAGATGCCGCCCGTCTGGTGGACACCACACCCCGAGCCCAGCAACACCATCACCGGATGGGTCGGCGGCCCACGCTCCGCAAAGCTAGCCAATTTAAGCCCCGACGATCTCGCCATTCAAGCCTGCACCAGTCTGGCAAAGATCTTCAGCCTCGAACCCGCGCAGATCCAAAGCCAACTCCTCAGCATCCACACCCACAACTGGCGCGACGACCCCTACTCCCTAGGAGCCTACAGCTACGTCGCCTCCGGTGGCCTCGACGCCCCACTGCAAATGTCGGAACCCGTAGCCAACACTCTCTTCTTCGCCGGCGAACACACCGACACCACCGGCCACTGGGGAACTGTCCACGCCGCCATGCGCTCCGGCCTCCGCGCAGCCGCGCAAATCCTCAGCATCACTTAGCCTTACCCGAACTTCACACCCACAGCGCAAAACCTCTGCTATCCTCCTCAGCATCAGAAAGCGCATGGGTGCTATGAAATCTTTCCTGAATACCCCCGCTGATCACTCCCCCAACATGCAGCTCACCATCGACGGCATCCCCCTCCCCGCGCACTCCGGCGAACTGCTCATCGACCTCCTCAATCGCCGCACCGAATCCGGCGCCCAGAAGCCCGTCCCCCACGTCTGCTACGTCCAGCAGATGGGCCCCATCCAAAGCTGCGACACCTGCATGGTCAAAGTCGACGGGCAACTGGCACGCGCCTGCGCCACTGCCGTCACCGCCGGCATGACCATCGAAACGGCAGGCGAGACCGTCGACATCGCCCAGCGCGAAGCCTTCGACCGCATCCTCCAGAACCACATGCTCTACTGCACCGTCTGCGACAACAACAACCAGAACTGCACCATCCACAACACCACCAAAGACCTTGACGTAAAGCACCAGCAGCGCCCCTACACCCCCAAGCCCTACGAGCAGGACTTATCCAATCCCTTCTACCGCTACGACCCCCAGCAGTGCATCCTCTGCGGCCGCTGCGTCGAAGCCTGCCAGAACGTCCAGGTCAACGAGACCCTCACCATCAACTGGGAGAGCGCCCACCCTCGTGTCCTATGGGACGGCGGCGAAAAGATCGACGGCTCCAGCTGCGTCTCCTGCGGCCACTGCGTCACCGTCTGCCCCTGCAACGCGCTCATGGAAAAATCTATGCTCGGCCAGGCCGGCTACTTCACCAATCTCCCTCCAAAAGTCCTCGACGACATGATCGACGTTGTCAAAGGCGTCGAGCCGCCCATCGGCTACGGCCCCATCCTCACCCTCTCTGAGATCGAATCCGCGATGCGCAACGAGCACACCAAGCGCACCAAGACCGTCTGCACCTACTGCGCCGTCGGCTGCACCTTCGACGTCTGGACCAAAGATCGCCACATCCTCAAAATCGAGCCCATGCACGGCCCCGCAAACGGCATCTCCACCTGCGTCAAAGGCAAGTTCGCCTGGGGCCACATCAACTCGCCCGACCGCCTCACCAAGCCACTCCTCCGCGACGGCGAATCCTTCCGCGAGATCACCTGGGACGAAGCCCTCGACATCATCGAGAAAAAGTTCAAGCAAATCAAAGCCGATCACGGACCCGACGCCCTGGCCTTCATCGCCTCCTCCAAATGCACCAACGAAGAGAGCTTCCTCATGCAGAAGCTCGCCCGCGCCGTCATCGGAACCAACAACGTCGACAACTGCGCCCGCTACTGCCAGAACCCCGCCACCATGGGCCTCCAGCGCACCGTAGGCTACGGTGGCGACTCCGGCTCCATCGCCGACATCGAGAAAGCCGGCCTCATTCTCATGGTCGGCTGCAACCCCGCCGAAAACCATCCCGTCCTCTGCACCCGCGTCAAGCGTTCGCACAAACATCGCGGCCAGCGCCTCATCGTAGCCGACCTCCGCAAACACGAGATGGCCGAGCGCGCCGACATCTTCATGCGACCCAACCCCTCCACCGACGCCGTCTGGTTCTCTGCCGTCGCCAAATACATCATCGACAGCGGCCTCGCCAAAATGGACTTCGTCAACAAGTGGGTCAACAACTTCGACGAGTACAAAAAATCCCTCGACCCCTTCACCCTCGAATACGCCGAAAAGATCACCGGCATCCCCGCCGCCACCCTCGTCACCGTGGCCCACGAGATCGCCCGCGCTGACGGCGTCTGCATCCTCTTCGCCATGGGCGTCACGCAGCATTGCGGAGGCTCCGACACCGCCACCGCGCTCTCCAACCTCCTCCTCGTCACCGGCAACTACATGCGCCCCGGCGCCGGAGCCTACCCCCTCCGCGGACACAACAATGTCCAGGGAGCCAGCGACCTAGGCTCCATGCCCAACGTCTTCTCTGGCTACCAAAAAGTCGACGACCCCGACATCCGCGCAAAATTCGAAGCCGACTGGGGCGTCACCCTCCCCACCAGCAAAGGCCTCGACAACCACGAGATGATCCGCGCCATCCAGGAAGGCAAACTCAAGAGCCTCTACATCAAAGGCGAAGACACCATCACCTCAGACGCCAACGCCGGCGACGTCGGCGACGCACTCGGCAACTGCGAGTTCCTCATCGTCCAGGACATCAACTTCTCCGAGACCTGCCGCTTCGCCGACATCGTCCTCCCCGCCGCCGCTTCCCTCGAAAAAGACGGCACCTTCACCAGCACCGAACGCCGCATCCAGCGAATCTACAAAGCCATCGAACCCCTCGGCGAATCCAAAGCCGACTGGGAGATCATCCAGCTCATCGCCAACCGCATGGGCGGCCACTGGAACTACAGCCACCCCTCCGAGATCATGGACGAAGTCGCCCGCCTCACCCCTCTCTTCGCCGGCGTCAACTACGATCGCCTCGAAGGTTACAAGAGCCTCCAGTGGCCCATCGCCGCCGACGGCAAAGACTCTCCCCTCCTCTTCACCGAAAAATTCCCCTTCCCCGACGGCAAGGCCCGCTTCTACCCCATCGAGTACATCCCCCCCTGCATAGAGTCCAACCCCGAGTTCGACCTCCATCTCAACAACGGCCGTCTCCTTGAACAGTTCCAGCAGGGCAGCATGACCTATCGGACTCCCGGCTTCAAAGTCCTGTCCCCCTCCACCTTCCTCGAAATCTCACCCGAACTCGCCACCGAGCGCGGCATCACCACCGGCCGCTACGTCCAGCTCATGAGCCCCTACGGAATCGTCCGCGTGCAGGCCGTCGTCACCGACCGAGTCCAGGGCAAACAGCTTTACATGCCCATCAACTCTGTCGTTGAGCCCGTCAACCGCCTCACCAGCAGCTTCACCGACCGCAACACCCACACCCCCGCCTACAAGGAGACCGCCGTCATCATGACCGTCCTCCCCGAACAAGGCGAAGACCCACTACCGCGCCGAAACTTCCGCTACGGCAACCGCACCCCGCAACCCGGCCTCGAAATCGAACGCAAATGGGCCCGCACCGATTACCACGTCCCCGGCACATCCCCCGCAGACAAACTAGTACAAATCACCTCCACGACTGTGTAGATTCCGTCGTCATTCTGAGCGCAGCGAGGAATCCCTGTATTTCGCCTTTGCTGCCACATATTCCAAGGAGCACCCATGGCCAAGCCAATCGCCTTCAAACCCGTCCCCGTAGACTTCAAAGCCGACCTCGAGCGCCGCCTCGAAAAAGCCCCCGCAGAGCACGCAGCCGCGCTCCTCCAAGCCCTCGAAGTCATCGCAATCGCCCACCGCGAAGGCGTCCTTGATCTCCTCCACGGCATGATCGGCGCCAAAGACACCATCGCCGCTGAGATCGCAAAGTACGCCCGCCTCCCCGAAGGCGTCGCAGGCATCCGCAACCTCCTCACCGCCGCCAAAATCCTCACCGAACTCGACCCCGAGGTCCTCGACCACATATCAAAAGTGATGTCCAGCGCCACCGAAGAGCACAAGCGCGAGCAAACACCACCCAGCCTCTTCGAACTCGCCAAACGAGCCACCAGCGAAGACAGCCGCCGAGGCCTCTCCTTCATAACCCTGATCCTCTCCAGCCTCGGCCGCTCCCTCAAGACCTAGTCCGCCCGATGAGATAGTTGACAAACTCAAGTAAATTAATTGACACTGTCAACCATCCATCGGAGGAACCCGTGATGGCCGCCACTACCTCCCACATCCAGCCTCAAACCATCCAGCCCACCATCCAGCATCAGATCGACGCCGTCCGCCGCTTCAACCGCTTCTACACCCGCGCCATCGGCACCCTGCAGGCCGGCCTCCTCGACAGCCCTCTCACCCTCCCCGAAGCCCGCGTCCTCTACGAGATCGCCACCCGCGACCAGCCCACCGCCTCCGAAATCGCCATCGCCCTCGACCTCGACCTGGGCTACCTCAGCCGCATCCTCCGCGCCTTCGAAGCCCGCTTGCTCATCAAGCGCAGAACATCCCCCGACGACGGAAGACGCTCCCACCTCACCCTCACAAAAACGGGCCAAAAGCAGTTCGCCACGCTGGACCTCCGCTCCAACGAGCAGGTCAACGAGATGATCCAGCCCTTCTCCCCCGACCAGCGCACCCGTCTCGTCCAGGCCATGTCCACCATCGAATCCATGCTCAGTGACCCTTCACCAAGGCCATCGCCACCGTATATCCTTCGCCCTCACCGCCCCGGAGACATGGGCTGGGTCGTCCAGCGTCACGGCTTTCTCTACGCCGAAGAGTACGGCTGGGACGAGCGCTTTGAAGCCCTCGTCGCCCGCATCACCGCCGACTTCATCGACCACCTCGACCCCCTGCGTGAGCGTTGCTGGATCGCCGACCGCAACGACGAGCGCCTCGGCTGCGTCTTCCTCGTTCAAGACACCAAAGATCCCGACACTGCCCGCCTCCGTCTCCTCCTCGTCGAGCCCACCGCACGTGGTCTCGGCCTCGGCGGCACACTCATCCGCGAGTGCACACGCTTCGCCCGTCACACCGGCTACCGCAAAATCACCCTCTGGACCAACAGCATCCTCGACACCGCTCGCCGCCTCTACCAACGCGAAGGCTACCGCCTCATCGCCGAAGAGCCGCACCAAAGCTTCGGCAAAGACCTCATCGGCCAAAACTGGGAACTCACCCTCTAACCAGGATCCTAATGCGGTGCGGCCCCCTCCGCCGCAGGCTGTGGTCTCATCAAAACCCGCAATCCCGTAAACGGCCCCAGCGGAATGTACTCCACATCCAGATACCCGGCCTTCACCGCCGGCAGCCCCCCGATAACCTCCTTGGCTTCATCCACGGTCTTGCAGTGCAGGATAAGGACAGCCCCCTTGCCATCTGTCCGCGTATACCACCGGTCGATCTTTCCATCCAGATAGAGCTGCACCGCAGTGCGCACCTCCTCCGGCACCACCTTCGCCACATCCGCAAGAGTGACTCCCGGCTTCCGGCTGGTCATCACCATCACCTCGGTCATAGGCGCCGACGAAGGAGCGGGGGCAGTCTGCGCCTGCATCTGCAGCCCTGCACCAAGCACAAGAGCGGAAAGACTGAGCAGGATCATCCCAAACCTCCAGAAGTCGTATTCGCATCAATGTTCTTGCCTATACGACGATCTCCCCCGTCTGTCCATTCCCACCCCCAACTATGGTCAAATAACACATGTGACCAACCCCTTCGATATCGGCAACGTCCCCGTAGGCCGAGGCAAACTCTTCCTCATCGCCGGCCCCTGCGTCATCGAGTCCGAGACCCACGCCCGCACCATGGCCGACGCCATCCAGCGCATCACCTCCGACCTCGGCGTCCCCTACATCTTCAAAGCCAGCTACGACAAAGCCAACCGCACCTCCATCCGCAGCTTCCGGGGGCCGGGCCTCATCGAAGGCACCCGCATCCTCCGTACCGTAGCCGAAACCACCGGTCTCCCCGTCCTCACCGACGTCCACACCCCCCAGGACTGCGCCCCCGTAGCCGAAGCCGTCGACGTCCTCCAGATCCCAGCCTTCCTCTGCCGCCAGACAGACCTCCTCATCGCCGCCGCCGAAACCGGCCGAGCCATCAACGTCAAGAAGGGCCAGTTCGTCGCCCCTCTCGACATGCGCCACGCCGTCGAAAAGATCCGCGACTCCGGCAACCCCCGCGTCTCCCTCACCGAGCGCGGCGCCAGCTTCGGCTACAACAACCTCGTCGTCGACATGCGTTCGCTTCCCATCATGCGAGCCTTTGCCCCCGTAGTCTTCGACGGCACCCACTCCGTCCAAACCCCCTCAGCAGGCAACGGAGTCTCCGGCGGCCAACCCGAGTTCATCCCCGTCCTGGCCCGCGCCGCCGTAGCCGCAGGCATCGACGGCATCTTCCTGGAAGTCCACGACGACCCACCGCACGCCAAATCCGACGGAGCCAACGCCCTCCACCTAAACCACCTCAAAGCCACCCTGGAACAACTTCTAGCGATCCACGCAGCCGTAGCCTTTTAGCCACGTCTCGCAGTTGCCGTTGCCTTTCCTGTTTGTCATCCCGTAGGGATCTGCTTCTGCAGTTGCAGTTGCAGCTGCCTTTCTTGCTTATCATCCCGTAGGGATCTGCTTCTGTTGTTGCTTTTGCAGTTGTTGTTGCTTTTGCAGTTTGCTTGTCATTCTGAGCGAAGCGAAGAACCCCCGCATTTCGAGGGGAGCGAAGCGACCCGAGCGCCTTCAACGCAAAGCCATCGCCAAAATCACCGCCGCCGCCAGAACATCCACCACGCCGCCCCACCCACCCGAGTCACCTGCGCATACGACACATCCACAGGCTGCGGCTCCTTCTTAGCCTTCAGCTGAAACTTCTCTTCCCCAATCCAAACAATCTCCCCACTAACCGTCGAGCCGTCCCCCAAACCAACCTTAAAGTCCTTACCAACCCCCCGCGCCTCTACCTTCTGCTTCACTGTTGCGGCATCCACAGGCGTTGCAGCCAGCGCCAAGCCGCTACCGGCTACCGCAAGCCCCACCACCAAAGCGACAATCCGGACAATCCAAAAGCCCCGCCCAACCCCATCACCCATTTTCAGCTCCCGTATCACTTCAACCCATAACCTCCCCGATTGCAACCGATTTCTCCGGATTTAATGCCGTCAACAAACCACGCTATCCACACATTTCACCACCAACAAACCACCCGCTACCATCCGTTTTTACCCAAAAAAACTAACATTCCGACCCTCAGCCGAATTAAAAAAAACGGCCCCTCAATGAGGGGCCAATCTGCCTTGGTTCTCTCTGGTTAGGAGAGGTTTTTGCGAGAGCGCTCTTGGTCGCTTCTCGACAAACTTGCGGGCGGCTTAGAGATCGAACTCCAGGCCGCCCTTAGGGGGAGGGCCTACTGATTCGCCTCTGGTGGTGCACTCACTCCCGTGTTAGGGGAGGTCTTTGGGGGGGCCGGCATAGCATTCGACGCCGAAGTAGAATCCATCGTCGCCAGACTGTTATGCAGCAGCGTGACGCGAACTCCATTCGTTACAGCCACTTCGCCTTCAGCCGGCGTTGTGGTGTTTCTTCCAAGCCCCGTACGATAAATCCGCCAAACCGGTACCTGATGCTCAACGACGAGGTACCGTACAACTGCGTCCGCCATCGCCTGCGAAGTCTGCACTCCAGCGCGGCTCCAGCCCTGTACTTCAACGATGTAACCCTTCTGATTGGCCAACTGGGTCGCTACATCATCCAGCTGAGCTTTCGCCTTCGGCCCGAGCGTAGTGCGTCCTGCAACAAAAGGAACCGACGTCGCAGATATCGTCTGGAACTGATCCAGATTGCTTACCGTTCCATGCAGAGCATCTGTCCTGCTGCTTGCGTTCCCAGCAAGCGTCTGTGCAGCGGTGGCCTTATTGTTCGCGTCCATCGCATGCTGATCAGCCGTGTTCGCGGCAGTCATAGCCTTGTTGATTCCGGCTGTTGCCCGCGAATCCACGTCGCGAATGTCATTCGCATTCTTTGCCTGCAACTGATCGAGTTCGTTCGTCCGATCCTTGATCGGATCAACCTGTCTGTGTACCCATCTCTTCCGGGCCAGGGGATTCATCTTGCCCCAGAAACCCTCTTTCGACTGCGTTTCGAGCGGCTGCCCAGTGGCATAAGTACCCTTATCATCCACATTCGCCTTGGATGAGGTCGTTGCTGCCGAGTCCGTGGCTGGGGCAGGAGGAGTGCTCGTCTGAGCTAACGCCGAGACCCCCATAGCGCTACCGAGCACCAGTACTGAGAGACCAAATGTATTTGTCTTATTCATGAGTCTTCGCTCCTTAGTTACCTGTGCGCCTATGGTTCAGACGTCAACACGCATTTCCTAAGAGCAACTACCATGCCAAACCGCAAAACAATCCAATTTGATTGAAAATGCTAGGCTTACCCACTCTCACCCACCCACCGGCCCCAGCGTCGTTAGAACCGGCTCACGCAAAATATTCCGGGTCGCCGGTAACTATTGCCGTCCCGGGTCCCTGGCCCTATTTCGTATCCACCCGCACAACATGGACCTCGGGCATCTGATAGTTCCAATTCGTCGGAATCGACTCAAAGATCAGCCGAAACTCCCGCTCATCACCCGGCTTCAGCGGAGCCGCACTCACCATCTGCGTATCCACATAGGGCTCCCGTGTCCTGATCAGCGCCAGCGGCACCGTCTCCAACTGAGGCGGCATGGCCTCATCGTTGCGGAAGATCACCTGTACTGTCACCCCTGTAACCGTCTCGCTGCCGGTATTCTTGATGTACCCATCCACAAAGGTCGACTTTCCCCCCGACAGACTCGTCGACTCGCTCATCGCAAGTTGCGACAAAGGAAGATTCCCCGCATAAGCCGCCAGCGGCAGAACAGTATTCGGCGCGGCTTCCGTCTTCTTCCGCCCAGCAAAAACTAACCCAACCACCACCGCCAAAACTGCGAGCCCCGCGATAATCCATACACTTACAGGCATCCGGCTTTCCGCCGCAGCCTTGGGCGCAAAGATCCCTGCTTCGTTCCCTGCCTGCTGGATATCTACCGGCTCGCTCTTTCCGCCGATCTCCCGCCCATCCTGTCGCCCAAGTTCGCTCATAAGCCGAAATTTTATACCTGCGCCACGATTCTTCCCGCGGTTTCGTGCATCAAAAAAGAGTCAACACAATGGGTACCCGGAGTGGCACTCCGATGCGAAGTTTGCATGATTTTTAATCAGCCACCAGAACTATTTAGCTCATTATCGCGTTAACCAGACATCAACTCCTTTGAGAAGGAGAGACCAACATGAATACACAGAGCGACAAATCGCCGAGGTCAGTTACTCCGATCAGCATTTCAAATCCCTATGTCGCGACCTCTGCCTCCAAAGCACCGCTGACATCGGCTGATTATGCCTATCGTATTGCTGCCTTGACCGCAGGAATTATTCTTCTGGCCACCGTCGTCTAGCACAACACTTAGACGCCGTAGCGCAATCAAGCAAAACTTGCGCGCTTCACCTTCTGCCGGAAGTCTTCACCCTGCATCTCCACCACAACGCACATCTCCTGGAGCCGTGACCGCATTCGTTCGCCGATGCGGTCGCCCAGAGTCTCTTCCCGCATGACGCCTCTCGGACCGGATTCCGTACCCAGCGGCCCTGCGTTCGCATAATTCGTCGTGATGATCGTCGTGCGCCGGTCGTTGTAGCGCGTGTTCAAAATGTGCGCGACCGTATCCCACACCCAATCGGTCGGCTTCGACGCGCCCAGTTCATCGAGCACCAGCACCTCTGCGTCAAACACCGGTGCCAGAATCTCAAGCTCCGTCGCCGCAACCTGCTTGTTATAGCTATGCTGTACCTGTTTCAACAGATCGCGATAGTCATAGAACAGCCCCGTCGCCCCACGATCCTGCACCAACGCCTGCAGAATCCCAACCGCCAGATGAGTCTTGCCCACCCCGATCGACCCGGTCAGCAACAGTCCCGTCCCCGCCGTCTCCAGCGGATAGCTCTCTACAAACTTCCGCGCCCGCATCAATGCCGCTCCCTGCGACCGGTGCGACGAAGGAAAGTTCGTCTCATAGCTCTCCAGAGAACAATGCTCATACCGCCGCGGAATCTGCGCCCGCCCAAGCCTCCGCGCTGCCCGCTGCCCGACTCTGCACTCGCACTCCTGAGCAAACTGCCTGCCGTCCCGCTGCACGACCCTCAGCCCGGCACCCTCGCAAATTGGACAAATCTCAGCCATCAACCTTCTCAGACACCACTCTATCGTTCTTTAGTATCGCAGCACCCGCACCAAGCGCGCACTGTGCGAATCAGGGACACAAATCCGGATTACCGCAGCCAAACAGGAAGAACCCCTGGGTTTGCTTTTGCACTGCACTAGCCGTAGAAAGCCACCCCAAACCCTTACGGAAGCATCACGCCACCGCCTTTGCCAAGCTCTATACTCAAGCTGTGCAAAGGCTCTCTCACCCCCGCCATCTCCTCTGCCTCGTCCTCCTTCTCCTCTGCGCCGTCGCTACTTTCGCGCAATCCTCCGCCGATACCCAGCAATCCGGCCGCGTCGTCCTCGTCCTTCCCTTCGACAATCGTTCCGGCCAGACCAACCTCGCCTGGATCGGCGACTCCTTCCCCGACACCCTCAATCAGCGCCTCACCTCCGCCGGATACCTCACCATCTCCCGCGACGACCGCCAGTACGCCCTCGACCATCTCGGCTACCCGCTCGACTTCAAGCCCACTCGCGCCACCACCATCCGCATCGCCCAAACCCTCGACGCCAACTACGTCATCGTCGGCAGCTACACCGTCACCGAAGCGCGCATCTCCGTCCAGGCACAAATCCTCGACGTCAACAATCTCCACCTCTCTGCCCCCATCGAAGACTCCACCGAACTGTCCCGTCTCTTCGACCTTCAAAACGCCCTCGCCTGGAAGATCGCCCGCCAGCTCGACCCCAAGTTCAACGTAGCCCAGCAGACCTTCCTCGCCGCCCCCGGCCAGGTCAAGCTCAGCGCCTTTGAAAACTACATCCGCGGCACCAGCGAACCCAACCCGCAAGAGCGCATCAACCACCTCCAGCTAGCTGTGCAAGAGGTTCCCACCTACACCGCCGCCCTCCTGGCCCTCGGCAAAGCCCAGTACACCCAGCGCGATTACGACCACGCCGCCGCCACCCTCGCACGCATCCCTTCCACCGACCCGCGCGCCCTCGAAGCCAACTTCTACCTCGGCCTCTCCCGCTTCAATACCGGCAAATACGCTGAAGCCGAAACCGCCTTCAAATTCGTAGCCAGCCGCCTCCCACTGCCAGAAGTCGTCAACAACCAGGCTGTAGCCTCCAGCCGACAGGGCCACGACGCCACGCCCCTCTTTCAGCGAGCCTCCAGCGCCGACCCCAGCGACCCCGACTACCACTACAACCTCGCCGTCAGCCTCCTCCGCCACAACGACCTCGCCGGGGCCCAGCGCGAAGTCGACCAGACCCTCAAGCTCCGCCCCACCGACAGCGAAGCCACCGAGCTCAAAGCCCGTATCGCCTACGGCAAGCCCATGCCCGCCGCAACAAAAGCACCCGGCTCGCCCGCAACCGACACAAACTTCGAGCCCCTCGAGCGCATCCGCCGCACCTACTCCGAAGCCTCCTTCCGCCAGGCCGCCTTCCAGCTCGACCAGGTACGCGCCATGCGTATGGCCACCTTACCGCCCGCTGAGCAGGCCACCCAATACACCCAGCTAGGCCATGACTACCTGGCCCAGGGCCTCATCGCCGAAGCCGAGCAGCAATTCCAAGCTGCCCTCGCCGCCGACCCCACCAACGCCCTCTCAACCTCGACCGCCCACGCCGGTCTCGCCCAGGTCCGTGAACAAAGCGGCGACCCAACGCAAGCCCGCGCCGAAGCCAACTCCTCCCTCAAGCTAAAACCCAACGCCGCAGCCTACCTCGTCCTCGCCCGCCTTGACCTTCAGGCCAACCAGCTAGCCGGCTCCGCCTCCAGTGTCGCCAACGCCCTCCACCTAGAACCCAACAACACCGCCGCCCAGGGCATGAAGCAAGCCCTCCAATCCCGAGGACAAACCCTCCCATGAATACCACGCGTCGTCATGCCTGTCATTCTGAGCGCAGCGAAGAACCCCCGCATTTCGCCCAAAGCCGCACCCCTCTCTCCTCCGGCAAAATACTCACCCTCCTCCTAACAATCCTCTTCCTCACCCTCCCTCTCCGCGCCCAATCCCCCCAGCCAGTAGTCCTCAAGCTAACCATCCACGACACCATCCAGCCCATCACCGCTGACTATCTCCAGCGCGGTCTCGACCAGGCCGCCCGCATCCGAGCAGCCGCCGTCCTCATCTCCCTCGGCACTCCCGGAGGACTCCTCGATTCCACCCGCGTCATGGTGCAGGCTATCGAAAACTCCCCCGTCCCTGTCATCCTCTACATCTCCCCCTCCGGCAGCCGAGCCGGTTCTGCCGGCTTCTTCCTCCTCGAGTCCGCCGACGTCGCCGCCATGGCCCCCGGCACCAACGCCGGCGCAGCCCACCCCGTCATCGAAGGCGCGTCAAACCCCGACCCCGTCCTCAAGCAAAAAATCGAGAACGACGCCGCAGCCTTCCTCCGCTCCTTCACCGACCGCCGCCACCGCAACACCCAGGCCGCCGAAGACGCTGTCCGCAACTCAAAATCCTACAGCGACGCCGAAGCCCTCAAGCTCCACCTCATCGACCTCGACTCCCCCGACGACGCCTCCCTCCTCGCCGCCCTCGACGGCCGCACCATCACTCGCTTCAACGGCACCACCGAAACCCTCAACCTCCGCAACGCCACCATCCTCCCCGTCCCGCCCTCACGCCGCGAGCGTCTCCTCAGCCAACTCACCAACCCCAACATCGCGGTCCTCCTCCTCGTCATCGGCGGCCTCCTCATCTACCTCGAATTCAACGTCCCCGGAACCGTAGTCCCGGGTTCCCTCGGAACCCTCTTCGTCCTGCTCGCGCTCTTCGGCCTCAATCTCCTTCCCGTCCGCCACACCGCTGTCGCACTCCTGCTCGCCGCCCTGATACTCATCGTCCTCGAAGCCAAATTCACCAGCCACGGAGCCCTCGGCCTCGCCGGAATCGTCTGCCTTGTCTTCGGCCTCATGACCCTCGTCGACTCCCCCATCCCCGAACTCCGCGTCCACCCCGCCACCGCCATCGCCGCCGGCCTGGGCTTCGGCGGCATCACCTTCGGCCTCGCATGGATCGCCCTCAAAGCCCGCCGCAGCAAAGTCCTCACCGGCCCCCAGGCCATGATCGGCGCCATCGCCCTCACCCGCACGCCCCTCGCCCCCACCGGCCAGGTCGAGATTCGCGGCGAAATCTGGCGCGCCCGCCTGCAAGACCCTGGCACCGTCACCATCGGGTCCACCGTCCGCGTCCGCAGCATCGACGGCCTCACTCTCCTCGTCGATCCCGCCCCCAACGCCATCTACCACTAACCTCAGTTGCAGCGCACCTGCGATTGCCTCTGCAGTCGCCTTTCTTGCATGTCATCCCCGCAGGGGACCTGCTTCTGCCCTTCCCGTCGCCCCCCATCAATCCGGCACTCCAATCCGTATCATCGGTGCAAATCGGTGTTAGGCCTTTGTCTTTAAAATCCGAGTTCTTCCGCGCGAATCCGCGGTCGATTCCGCATCCACCGCCCTCCCGGAGTAGACTGGAGGAGCCACACTTCTTTTGCCACAAGGGAGCTTCGTCTTGATGTTGAATCCGTCTCGCCTGTCCACTGTCCGGACCGTCCTTTTTTGTCTCCTCGCAGCGCTGGCAGGATCAACCGGCAAGGCGCACGCCCAGGCCCAAACCCAAACGTCACTCGACCGCGTACTCTCCCGCTTCGACCTCGGCGTCAGCGGCACCGGCCACTTCACCAAGGACGTCTCTGGAACCAACTACTTCGGCGTCCATGTCGACCAGCACTCCAGCAACACCTTTGGTGCCCTCGTCGAGCTTCGCTACACCAAGTCCCCCTGGATCGGCGCCCAGATCAACTACAGCTACGCCCGATACACCCAAAACTTCACCAACAGCACACCCCCACCCCAATACATCATCGGCGGAGCCCAGAACAACGCCTCCGAGTACTCCATCGGCTACGTCGCCCATCCACCCCACCAGATCTACGGCCTTCAACCCTTCTTCGGCGTAGGCGGCGGAGCCACCGTCTTCCACCCAACCGCAGGTGGCGGTCAGGGCCTCCCGCAGCAGGGCGCAGCTACCATCTACTATGCCTTGGGAGTGGAACGCTCCGTCCTATCCCCCCACTTCGGCCTCCGCGCCCAGTTCCGCCAAGCCTTCTTCCTGGCCCCCGACTTCTACCAGAACTACCTCTACACCGGTCAACGCAGCTGGACCATACAACCCGGCTTCGGCTTCTACCTCCGCTACTAACCCTAGCGATTGCCGTCGCTTTTGCCCTGCAGTAGTCGTTCACTCAATCGAAACTGCAAAAAATGCTAAAATAGGAAAAGCGCTCGCACGCTCTGGTAGGAGTGTGCCCGGCATCGCGACAGGCCTTCGATGTGACGTGACCGCACCGTCGCAAGCGATCCGCGACCCGACGAGCCAAAATCAGCCAAAGGATATCTTTCATCATGCCGAAAGCAGGAATCCACCCGAAGTACGACACCATCACCGTCAAGTGCGCCTGCGGTACTCACTTTGAGACCCGCTCCACGCACAAGGGCGACATCGTCCTCGAAATCTGCTCCGCCTGCCACCCGTTCTTCACCGGCAAGCAGAAGCTGGTCGACACCGCAGGACGCGTCGAGCGCTTCCGCCGCAAGTTCGCCAAGTCCGACGCCGGCAAGGCAGAAGCCGCAAAGTAAGCGGAGCCCACAACCTCAGAGGCCTCCGCCAAACGCGGGGGCCTTTAGCTTTCTGTTCCCTAATCCCTGTTCCCTGTCTTTATGAAGAAGCGCTACACGCTCGAGCAAAAACGCTGGGACTCGCCGATCGAACACGCGATGCCCGAGCACTCCCGCGTCCCTGCCAGCTTCACCATCGGCAACGTCACCATCGCTCCAGCCACAGTGCTAGCCCCCATGGCCGGCGTCACCGACACCGTCTTCCGCCGATTCATCAAAAACGCCAGCCAGTTCACGCCTGAGTCCACCAGCACCGACGTCGAGACCACGCAATCGAACCAGCAATCCGGCTGCGGCCTCATCATGACGGAGTTCACCTCCGCCGACGGCCTCTCCCGCATGCGCGAGACCAAGCGCAAGCGCTACCTCACCTACTACGACGACGAGCACCCCATCTCCGCGCAGCTCTTCGGCTCCAACCCCGAGACCCTCGCCGACTCCGCACGCATCGTTCAGGACGCCGGCTTCGACCTCGTCGACCTTAACCTCGGCTGCCCCGCCAAGCGCGTAGTCGCCTGCAACGGCGGCTCCGGCCTCCTCCGCGACCTCCCGCAGATCGAGCGCATCTTCAAAGCCATCCGCAGCGCCGTCACCATCCCATTCACCGTCAAGTTCCGCATGGGTTGGAACGACCACCACATCGTCTGCGTCGAACTCGCCAAGCTGGCCGAAGACAACGGCCTAAACGCCTGCGCCCTCCACGCCCGCACCCGCGAAGACGGCTACACCGGCCAGGCCCGCTGGGAGTACATCGCCGCCGTCAAAGACGCCGTCAACATCCCCGTCATCGGCAACGGAGACATCCGCACCCCCGAAGACGCCGCCGCCATGGTCGAAGCCACCCACTGCGACGCCGTCATGATCGGCCGCACCGCCCCGGCAAACCCGTGGATCTTCCGCCAGATCGCCCAGTACACGGCCTCCAAGGAAGCCACCGGCATCGGCACCTACGATATCCCCACCAACGAAGACCGCTACCGCATGATCCGCACCTACTTCCAGATGCTGGTCGACGAGATCGCCATCGAAGAGGCCGCCGAAGCCGCCCGCGCCGCCGCCATCGAAGCCTCCGGCCAGATCGCCCGCGACCAACGCCACCGCGATTGCGTAGGCAAGATGAAGCAGTTCGCCAGCTGGTTCACCCACGGCGTCCCCGGCGGCGGCGCACTACGCAAACAAATCTTCGAATCCAAAAATGGCCCTGCCGTCCTCGACGCCATCGAACGCTTCTTCGAAGCCCAGTCTCACAACGCCGAATCCGAAAACGCAGCCATGGAACCCGACGAATCGCTCCTAACCTCTGCCGCATACTGCGACTAATCCCAAGGTCGAAACGGCAATTCTTTTGACCTCCTAAAGGTCTTATTGCAGTGATGACCGTTGTGCCCGCACCTTCCGCAACGCGTCCTCTAACGTTCCCTTAAAGATCAAAATCTTCACCTCGAGCACCGCACTTCCACCAGCAGACAACGGCTTTGCCGGATCTACATGCTGGCAAGTCAGTTCAGGATTACTCCACACATTCCCCGTCGTCTTCGTAAAGCTAGCCGCCACCCACTTACCGTCCGTCGAGACCGTCGCAATCATCGGCTCATCCACAGCCCGCGACTTGTTGTAGTACGTAATACCATCCGTACGCTTCTCCACGCGCAACGCAGGCACAGGCCACGTATACGAAGCCAGATACCGCGACGGCAGCCACTGATTCAACGGCAACGTCAGCCGCTCTGGCGTCTCCGAGGCCAGCAGATCGAATCCATCCCTGTGATGAACATACGTCCGCTCAAGCCGCTCATCGTGCAACGTCGAGATCATCCTCGGGTCCGTAATCGCAAGCGCCATCTCATAATCGACGTTCGAGCGGTTCTGCAGTTCATAGTGGAACAGCACGCCATCCTCCTCCTGCGTCGCACGCGCCAGCAGATGCACGTTGCCCTTCAGATCGCTCTCATACTCGAGCGAGCCGCCCACCGTCCTCCACGCCGGCCTTTCTCCGCTCTTCCCGGGCCGATACAGATACAGCTGCTCTCCCTCGGTGCCCCCTCGCTTCCTGACAGTAATGTGCTCCGGAAACACGACCTTCATCACCACGCCCGGCCCATCAGGCAGCACAACATCCAGAGCAGGCTGCGTATCCTCTTCTGCAACGACAAGCCTCACTCCCAAAGCATTCTGCACATCAGGCAGTGTCTGTCCTTGCAGCAGCGCCGTCGACGCTACAACCCCGGCACACACCGGCATCCATCTCACGGACGCGCCTCATACACCCGCACATAATCCACCAGCATCTGTTGCGGAAACACGGTCCCCTCATCCGGATTCCCCGGCCACGCCCCACCCACCGCAACATTCAAAATCAAAAAGAACGGATGGTCATAAACCCACTTCGCACCCGCAGGCAGATCAGCGGGAGTCCTCTCCGCAATCAGCTTGTCATCGAAATAAAACCTGATCTTATTAGGCGACCACTCCACTGCATACACATGAAAGCCATCATTCACCGCCTCACCAGCAGGCAGGTTGTAGTTCGCCGAAATCCCACCCGCGCCGCTATACCCCGGCCCATGCAGCGTGCTGTAGACCCTCCCGGCTTCACCAATATTCTCCATAATGTCGATCTCGCCAGCCTTCGGCCACCCGACACTTCCAATATCATCCCCAAGCATCCAGAACGCCGGCCAAATCCCTTTCCCCAGTGGCAGCTGCATTCTCGCCTCGACCCGCCCATAAGCCTGCGAGAACAGCCCCTTCGTCTTGATCCGAGCCGACGTATATGGCCGCTCCACACCATCCGCGCCGGTATAGTCCTCCTTCAGCGCCGTGATGACAAGATTCCCACCCTTCTGCTGCACATTCACCAGCCTCGAAGTGTAGCTCTCCAACTCCTTATTCCCCCATCCTCCACCACCCAAATCAAAGCCCCACTTCGCCGAATCAGGCCCAGTCCCATCCGCCTCATTGAACTCATCACTCCACACCAATTTCCACTTAGCAGCATCCGGCTGAGAACTCCCATGAACCGGCAACAAAACCACAACCAGCAGCGCACCGAGCAACCGTATCGTCATACCCCTCCACTCCTCTTCCGCCAAACCACCTTCACCTTCGCCCGCCACCGCTCATCCAGAGCCACCAGCACCCACTCCACCCGCGGCGAAAGGTACCGCAGCACCACTTCTGTCGCCGGATGCACCCGCAGCGCAGGCGCAACCAGATAAAGCCTCGGCGCCGACTCAGCCAACCTCACCCCACCAAAATACCCATTCCGCTGAAACTCTCCCAACCCACTCATCTGGTCAGGATTTTGCAAATGATGCCACCGCACACGCACCCAATAATCCAACCCCTGCAAAGCAAACTGCAAATCCTCATCGGCCTTCAACTCGATCACCGCCAGCCGCCCATCATCGCTTACGCCCAGCAGATCGAGCATCCCCCGATCTCCCGCCGCGAACGCGGGCACCTGCGTATAAACATGCGCCGGATCGAGATGAGAATCAATCGTCACAACATCCCGACGCAGCACACTCTCCAGCCACCGCTCCGGCTGCATTCTGTATAGCGGATCCCGCTTGTCCCCACTCGCCGCCCGCCGCTCAAACAGCCGCGCCACCAACTCACGCAACTCCCCTTCATTCTCGTCGGTGAGCGGAGTTTCATTCGCCCCCGCGCCAAACGTAATCTCCTGCAAGCTGTTGAACGAGCTCCCCGCATACCCCATCCGCACTCGCGCAAACTCCAGCCCATGCAGCAGAAACGCCAGCTCCGTCCCACTCCTTACTCTCTGCTCGACGACCTCCCGCATGCGCTCCGGAACCAGCGCCATCACCCGCGCCGCCGACACCGCAAACCTCTCCCGCGCCGCCACCTCATTCGGAGCATGCATCAACCGAGTCGAAAGATTCCCATGATCCGCCGCCTCCCTCTGTTCCAACTCCTCCGCCGCCTGATCCAGTTCCCAAAGCTCCCACCGCGCCGCCTGCGGATGCAGCCAGGACAGCCGCGAAACCGTCAGCGCCGCCGCCCCTCGCGGCACTACCACCTTCAACCCCTGATACACCCGTCGTCCATCACCCGACTCACGACAATGATGCAGCCACAAAATCCCCAGCGTCAGAATCCCATCAACGGTAGCCTGCGTCTCTTCGTCATTAACCGCGATCACCGCCCAGGCCTTCTGTCCCTGCACCAGCGACCCGCGCGCATACGCCGGCCCAAAACTCTTCTCCAGATCCATCGCCGTCCGAAACCCATCCGCCTTCCACTCCGGAAACGCCCGTCCCAACACCCGCTCCAGCACCCGCAGATACTTCACCCGCGTAGCCTCACGCGTCGAAGGCGTCCGCCGATCCTTATCCGCCACCAACTCCAGCGTCTGCGGCTTCGTCTGCCCAAACCGGTGCGTACTCAGCCGCAAACTGCCATTCCGCGAGACCGTCGCGCTTACCCGCCGAACAAGATTCCTATCCTCACTCCAAAGATGCAGCGTGCACCGCCCATGCTCCGTCGCCAGCCGATACTTCGCCTCACACATGTCGAAGATCGCCTTACCATCTTCCAGCACCACCGCCCGAGGATGCTCCGCAAGAAACGCCTCCAGCGCCCCTGAGATTGCCTCCACACTCTGCTCAACCTCAGCGACCCGCGAGGCTGTTCTTGACCCTACCTGTAACGGCATAGCCGAACCCTAACACACCACAAGACACAGCCCCCTAGGAGGGACTCCGCACAGCTTTTATCAGCCTTTATCCTTTTGATCACCGTTACGCCGTTATCCGCGACCTCCGCACCAATCCGCGGCCGCCTATACGCCTATAAAGGTCTTTGAAAATGAAAATCAGAAATCCTCAGCCCATGCCGAAAATAAAACGCATGAGCCTCCCGCCGATGTGTCCCCGAATCCAGGCTGAACGTAGCGCACCCCTCCGCCCGAGCATGGTCCATAAGCCAGATCAGAATCGTCTCTCCATGCCCCTTGGACCGTGCCGCCTCATCAGTCACCAGATCGTCGACGTACAGCGTCCGGCCACTCCACAGCACAGTCATCAACCGAAATCCGGCGACCGACACCACCCTGCCCTCATGCTCCAGAAACGCCAGCCGATACCCCTCCGCCTCCTGCGTCCTGATGCGGTCCACAAACTCCCCCGCCACCAGTGCAGGCCGCAGTTGATGCATCACCGGGAAGCATCGTTCGATCTCCGCGTCGCTCTCTGCAATCCTCACCTCACCCATGGAAGCTGGACTACCAGCCTTCCTTCGAGCGCAGATGCGTAATATGCGCCACATGATGCCGCGAGTGCCACGCATATACAACCGTCGTCAACTCCACCGACATTGCCCCATACTCCGGATGGTGGAATCCCCGCTTCCACTGCTCCTCGTTCAGCGACTGCAGCAGCATCACCCAACGCGCATGCAAACTCTCAATCAGTTCCAGCGACCACTCTACCGGAGCCGTCGAATCCCGCAGCAGCGCCCAAGCATCCTCGTCATACGTTTTGATCGTCGGCCAGTCTTCCGTCAGCGCAAACCGGACCCGGATAAACGCATTCATGTGACTGTCCGCGATATGGTGAACCAGTTGCCGTACCGTCCATCCGCCGTCGCGATACGGCGTATTCAGTCGCCCGGAATCCATCCCTTCCACTGCATTGCGCAACTGCTCGGGCAGATCAGCCAGCGATGCGATCGCGGCTAGCCGGTCATCTGGTGTAATTGTCTCCGGTATCTCAAACTTGCCAATCGGATACCTTGCGTCCACCACCGTCAGCGCCATCGCCGGACTCCTTTTTTACATGCTCGTAAAAGCAAGGTAGCACAGCTCTTTGTGTAACTTTGTTTAAGAATATTCCTTTTACACGCCACCATGCGTCTGCTTATTACCAGTCTCGCCTTCATTCTCATTGCCGCGGTCACGAATGCGCAGCAACCGTTACTCAACCCAAGCGCAGGTGTTAGCAACGACAGCTACATCGGATTCGACCGCAACGACTACCCCGGCGACTCCGTCCTTCCCACCCTCCGCAAACACTTCGCCTTCACCGGCTACTGGCTCAACAACCCACCCGGCGAACAGCAGAACACCTGGGCCGGCAAGCGCGACATCCTACTCCGCAATAACTTCGGCTTCCTCGTCCTCTTCAACGGCCGCCTCGAAGCCGAAATCAACAAAGCCCAGAAGTCCGGAACCGCCCCCACGGCCCTCGGCCAAAAAGACGCCGCCTCAGCCATAGCCGCCGCCCAGCGCGAGCACTTCCCCGCCCACACCATCCTCTTCCTCGATCAGGAAGAAGGCGGCCGCCTCGAAGCCCCCCAATCCGTCTACCTCTTCGCCTGGACCGAAGCCATCGCCCGCTCACCCTACCTCCCCGGAGCCTACGTCAGCGGCCAACCCGTCCCCGACGCACCCGGCCAGACCATCACCACCGCCCAAAACATCCGCGAAGAAGTCGCCGCTAAACACCTCCACCCAATAACCCTCTTCATCTACCAGGACTCATGCCCACCCTCCAACGGCTGCACCCTCCACCCACCCGACATCACCGCCGCCGGAACCCCCAACATCGCCGCCTGGCAATACGCCCAATCCCCCCGCCGCCCCGAGATCACCCGCGCCTGCGCCAAAACCTACGCTCCCAACGGCAACTGCTACACCCCCGACCTCCCCAACCTCCACCTCGACCTAAGCGTCTCCCCCTCACCCGACCCTTCCCACGGCCGTTAAAACCCAATCCACGGGAAAGAACCTTCAAGACAACAAGTTATTCCCCCCATCCTGTTGTCTCTATTCGTTTTGTCCTTATCAGCCTTTACCCCTCTATTCGCTGTGACGCCGTTATCCACGTCCTCCTTAAAATCTGCGCTCGCTTTAGATCGGTATTATCGGTGCAATCGGTGTAATCGGTGTTAAGCCTTTCCCCCACGAAGCCGCCCCATTTGCCCCGCCCCGCGTCAACGCCTATCATCTAGGTAGATGACAATTCCCGCCCCGGACCACAAACGCTATTTCATCGAGAAACTCGGTCTCTCCGAACGCCTGATGGAACGCTGTCTGGGCGAAGCCCTCTCCGCAGGCGGCGACTACGCCGACCTCTATTTCGAATCAGTCACTTCCACATCCCTCGGCATCGACGAATCCCTAGTCAAATCGGCCTCCCAGGGCATCTCCGTAGGCTGCGGCATCCGCGTCGTCTCCGGCGAGCGCACCGGCTACGCCTACACCGACGACCTTTCCTCTGATCGCCTCCTCCGCGCCGCCCGTACCGCAGCCCTCATCGCAAGTGGGCCAGCCAAAGAGCTTATGTCCGGCTTCCGCCACACCGAAGCCACTTCGCTCTACCCCATCGCCGGAGCCACCTCCGACGCCGAAATCGCCGCCAAACTCGCCCTCATCGAACGAGCCGACAAAGCCGCCCGCGCCTACGACCCCCGCATCACCCAGGTCCGCGCCGGCTTCTCCGACGAGCTCCGCCGCATCCTCATCGCCGCATCCGACGGCACCTTCGCCTCCGACACCCAGCCCCTCGCGCGCCTCAACGTCTTCGTCATCGCCAAGGACGCCGCAGGCAACAACGGCGCCGGAAGCACCGCCCGAGGCACCAGCGGCGGGGGCGGCCGCGTCACCATGGACTTCTTCGAAAGCGCCGGCGGCCCCGGAGAAACAGACAAGTCTCCCGAGCACTTCGCCCGCGAAGCCGCTCGCACCGCCATCCTCCAGCTCAACGCCATCGAAGCCCCCGCCGGCGAGATGGAAGTCGTCCTCGGCCCCGGCTGGCCCGGCGTCCTCCTCCACGAAGCCGTAGGCCACGGCCTCGAAGCCGACTTCAACCGCAAAAAAACCTCAGCCTTCGCCGGACTCATCGGCCAGCAGGTCGCGTCCAGCAAAGTCACCGTAGTCGACAACGGCCGCATGCCCAACCGCCGCGGTTCCATCAACGTTGACGACGAAGGCAACCCCACCCAGGAGAACGTCCTCATCGAGAACGGCATCCTGAAAGGTTATTTGTCAGACAAGCTCTCCTCGCGCCTCATGGGCACGCCCAACACCGGCTCCGGACGCCGCGAGAGCTACCACCACATCCCCATGCCGCGCATGACCAACACCTACATGCTCAACGGCGACGACATGCCCGAAGACATCATCAAGTCCGTCAAGCGCGGCCTCTACGCCGTCAACTTCGGCGGCGGCCAGGTCGACATCACCAACGGCAAATTCGTCTTCTCCGCCTCCGAGGCCTATCTCATCGAAGACGGCAAAGTTACCAGCCCCGTCAAAGGCGCGACCTTGATCGGCAACGGCCCCGAGGCATTGAAATACGTGTCGATGGTCGGCAACGACCTCGCACTCGACGAGGGCATCGGCACCTGCGGCAAATCCGGCCAGTCCGTACCGGTCGGCGTAGGCATGCCCACAATCAAGCTCGACCGCATGACGGTCGGAGGAACAGGACAATAATGGCAGCTGAACGCGAAAAGATTTACGAGTGCGAAGTAAAACGTCGTCGCGTCAAAACCGGCGGAGGCTACGAGCCCTTCTGGAAGGTAAAGACCGTCGCCGTAGCCTTGGCCGACAGTGACACCGAATTCCGCTGCAAAGACTGCTTCGGCGAAGTCAAACTCCTCGGCCGCAACAACAAGCCGGGCAATCCGCCTTACGTCGAGCACAAATCCGCCGCCGACTCCGAGTTCTGCGCCAACGGCATCTTATTTAGGAAGGCCACCGACGGCCGCGAGCCAAAGCTCTCCGAGCATCCCGTCCTCTGACATTTTTCCCGCGAAGCAACGCGACGTACCTGCTACCTGCATGACATCGGAAAGTACCAATCAACGAAACACAACCGTACTTAATCGAGGTCAATCATGGCAGTAGCCGAGCGTGAAAGGTTCTACGAGTGTGAAGTCAAGCGTCGCCGCGTCCGTGCCACGGGAGGCTATGAGCCCTTCTGGAAGGTCAAGACCATCGCCGAGGCCCTCGAAGACAACGACACCGAATTCCGTTGCAAGAGCTGCGGCGGAGCCGTCAAGCTCTTCAAGCGCCGCTCCGAAGACGGCCCGGCCACACACATCGAGCACAAGCTGAAGAGCGACTCCGAGTACTGCGCCGAAGGCCTGTACTTCCTCAAAGCAACCGACGGCCGCCAACCCCGGCCATCCTCATCCCCGGTCCACTAAGCCCCGGGAATCACCCCAAGCTGCTGCAGCATTCCCATCGTATCCATCAGAATGCGGCTGTCCGTCATCATGCCACCAACGATGCGGTCGATAACCACGCCCTTCACAACGACGTTCCTACCAGTAGCAGGAATGCCCATAAACGTTCCCTGCTGCGTGCCCGTCCACGTAAATCGCGTGACGACCTTCTCCCCTTCGGCGATCATCTCGTCCACCACCCAATGCATATCCGGAAACGCCGTGCGCAGCATGCCGATAACTTCCTTCAAACCCTCGCGTCCTTGCCTCTGCCCCGGAAGAGGATCAAGCTCAACAAAATCCTCGGCGACGATCTCATCTGCCTGCTCCAACCGTCCCTCGTTGATGACCTCTTCCAAAAATCTCTGAACAACTACCCTGTTTCCCAACTCCGACATTCTCTTCCTCCTACCAATAAGATGACCCCGCACATCATAAATGGAGAAACCCGCCCGAATGCGTAGACATCCGCAAGGCCAAAGAGTGTCACATCCTAGAAGTAAAGATTAAGAATCAAACCAAGCTGATTGAGCTGCTCATTGGGACTCTTGCCCGTCTGGTTTTGATGTTCATAGTAAGGGTCGAGCTGAACGTGTTTTCTTATCGGCAAAATACAGCCGGCATAGATAGCAGTCTCGCTCCATTTCCCATACTGGCTCTGGTAGAAGGGCTCAACACTTGCATACGGCGTCAGGTGATAAGAACCAATCGCGACTGGCCCTTCCACCTGAAGCCGGTTGCGATACCGCCACGTGAAAACCCCGCCCTTCCAGTCCAGGTCGAACCGATTCCTGGTAGTCAGCACAACCCTCGTCGACAACGGAAAGCGGGAAGTCGCAACTGGCATCAGCCTGTTCGTTGGCACCCCGCCATCGCCCTCCGACAGGTAGCGATACCCAACCGATAACACCAATGGCCGCGATTTTGCATCATCCAGATCGAACTTCGTAGCCTTGGCCAGCCGTATCAGGGGACGAAGGTAAAAATCGACGCTCGGTCCCACCTCAGCCTGAACCGGCTCACCGCCTTCACGCGTCTGTTTCGCCTGTAATTGAATTCGCGTACCGGAACTCAGCTTGGAATAAAAATTTATCTCAGGCAGAAACTGATCTACCTGCGCAATCGCCGGCAAGCAGCAACAAATCAGCCCAGTCGCAATCACGAATTTCCGCAGTCTATTCCTCATACCGCGTTCACAAGCTGCATCCGAGTCCAGAATAACGACTTTCGCGCAGTGGGCTATCCTTGAAGAACACATGCCCACCGAAACAAAGACCGACCTCCAGCAGCTAGCCTCCGAAGTCCTCACCCGAGCCCTCAAGGCCGGAGCCACCGACGCCGAAGCCGTCGTCTACGAAGGCGACGAGTTCAACGCCAAGGTCCGTCTCGGCCAGGTCGAAACCCTCAAAGAATCCGGCTCCCGCGCCGTTGGCCTCCGCGTCTTTATCGGCCAGCGTACCGCCAGCACCTCCTCCTCCGACTTCTCCACCGACTCCATCGAGCGCCTCGTCGACGGCGCAATCACACTCGCAAAGATCACCAGCGAAGACCCCTTCGCCGGCCTTCCCGAGCGCGAAGAATTCGGCCAACTCACAGGCGACCTCAAGCTCTACTTCGACGACGTCAACGAGCAGCCCCCAGCCGAGCGCATCGAGATCGCCCGCCGCGCCGAAGCCGCCGCCATGGCCTACGACACCCGCATCCAGAACTCCGGCGGCGCAGACTTCGAGGCCGCCACATCGCACAAGATCCTCATGAACTCCCGCGGCTTCACCGGCGAGTATCGCCGCTCCTACTGTGGCTTCTCCGCCGTCCCCATCGCCATCGACGACAAAGGCGGCATGCAGCGCAACTACTGGTACTCGAACTCGCGCTCAGCCAGCAAGCTCGAATCTCCCGAAGAGATCGGCCAGGAAGCAGCCCGCCGCACCCTAAGCCGCCTCGGCGCACGGCAAGTAAAAACCCAGAAGGCCCCCGTAGTCTTCTCGCCCGAAATCTCCCGCTCCATCATCGGCAACATCTTCGACGCAGCCAACGGCGACGCCATCTACCGCCACGCCACCTTTTTCGCCGACATGCTCGGCCAACAGGTCGCAGGCGAAAACGTCACCGTCATCGACGACGGCACCCTCATCCATCGCTTCGAGGATGGAGCAAGCATCGGCGGCTTCGGCACCTCGCCCTTCGACGGCGAAGGCCTCCCTTCGCGCCGCACCGTCCTCGTCGAAAACGGCATCCTCAAGAACTACGCCATGAACACCTACACCGCCCGCAAGCTAGGCATGAAGTCCACCGGCAACGCCTCCCGCGGCCTCGCCGGCAACCCCGGCATAGGCGCCGGAAACTTCTACCTCGAACCCGGAACACTCCGCCCCGACGAGATCATCGGCGACGTCCAGAGTGGCCTCTACGTCACCGAGACCATGGGCTTCGGCGTCAACCTCGTGACAGGCGATTACTCACAAGGCGCCAGTGGCGTCTGGATCGAAAACGGAGAACTAACCTACCCCGTCGAAGAGATCACCATAGCCGGCAACCTCAAGGACATGTACCGCAACATCGTAGCCATAGGCAACGACCTCGTCTTCCGAGGCTCCAGCGCTGCCCCCACCATCCGCGTAGAAGGCATGACCATAGCCGGAGCCTGATCGCTGCTGCCGCCTTTCTCTCCCAGTCCCGAAAAACCCGTTAACACAGCACGATACAGTGTCATACTGTTTGTCCCATGCTCACAGAACAACTCTACAAATGGCGAGGCATCGACAAATGGCCCACTGTCACGGCAACAGTCACTTCAACCGAAATCGTATCGGAGGGAGGGCGTGGCGGCCGAACGATGAACATCTTCTTCTCCTACTCAACCCCAGATGGCTCCATCGAGAGCGGAAAGTTTTTCGTTAATGACAACTCCTCGTTATACGGCTTAGCAATTGCCGACACCTTCGACATTCAATTCGACCCTCGAAAGCCTTCACATTACTATTCTCTCGAATCCAAGCCGCTTTCGTCCGACATTCGGCTCGCCATCACGGCCATCGGTCTCATCTTCTTTATCTACGTGATCATCGTGCAATTTTTCTCAAGAAGTAAATAGGCCGGGTACCCCATTCATGCGGTCGTAGCGAACAAGTGGAACAATCGCACGAAAGCGCGATCCACTTCCTCAAAACACCAAACACCTCTCAAAAAACGGCAACACCTCCGCAGCCATCCGACCATTCTTCCCCCAAACCCCATCCCCCCACGACCCGTTGTACTCCTCCGCCTCATGCGGAACCCCAAACTCATTCAGCTTATGCGTCAGCGCCTGGTTCGAGTAAATATGGTCCATATTCGTATCGTTCCGCGACCAATCAAACTTGAACCCCCGCAGCGACTTCAAATTATCCGCATACCTCGGAACCATCGACTCAATAAAGAAGTTCTCCCGCAGCCGCTCCGTCACCTTCGTATCGATCACCAGCCGATCCCCCACCTTATGCGCCTGCAAATCAATAAACAGTGGAGGCCTGTCCACATCCGGCAAATGCGCCTGAAAGATACTCGTAAAAATCGTCGAAAACCCATCCTTCTTCACATCATCTAGCGACGTCGCATTTGCCAGCAGATCCCAGTTCGGCCGTGAATACATCACCTGCACCCCCGACCCCGTCCCTACCGGATGCAGCGCATACACCGACCCAAACACCTCCGGATGTTTCATCCCAAACCGGATCGCCCCATACCCGCCCATGAAATCCCCCGCAATCCCCCGCGAATCCCGCGCAGCCAGCGTCCGGAAGTTCGCATCCATGTAGGGCACCAACTCCTGCACCACAAAGTCTTCCCAGTTCCCCGTCACAGGAGAGTTCACATACCACGAGCTTCCCAGCGGCGTAGTCATATCCACTGACACAAAGACGAACCCGCCAATCGCATGCGCCGCCACCGCACGATCAAACAACGCCTGCGCCCCATTCTTATCGAACAAATCCCGATAGCCCACAAGGGGATTAGGCAAAAAATAAATCACCGGATACCGCTTCGTCCCATCACTCCCAGCCCCGTCATAACCCGCAGGCAGATACACCACCAGCTTCCGCACCGCACTCGTCCCGATCTTATTCTGAGCAAAGTTCTTCGACTGTATCTCGCGCTCCACCACCCGGCTCCCCACCGCCTGTCCCCACAAAGGCATCACCGACAAACCGAGACAAGCCACAACCGCCACGATCACCGCAATAATCGTCTGCCTCTTCGCCTCTGCCATTACAGTTCCCCTCCGATAAGCACTCTGCAGCACATCAAAAAGCATCGTCATCTCGACCGAAGCAACGGACGGCCTCACCCGTCTGTTGCGCAGTGGAGAGACCGCATTTCGCCTTTGGTGTTGCAGTTGTGGTTGCAGTTGCCGTTGTTTTGTTCGTCAACCACCCTTCAAAAAAAGGGGCTCAGCCCCTGGGGTATGCCTTCTCATCCCCTCTACCCAAAACGACCAAATACCAAACCGGCCAAACCAAAAACCAATTCCCCCACCACCCTCCCCAAAGCCCCATTCCCATCGACACTCCCAACGCCAACATCAAACCCACCCCAGCCCCTACCGTCCGCCCACGCAACCCCCACCAAACCCCAAGCACCGCAGGCAAAACAAACAACAACAAACAACCCCGCGACAACGAAGCAATCCGAAACCGAGCCAGACAAAACAAGCAAGGCGAAAGCGTAGCGACCACACTCACCCACAAAGTCCGCCGAGAAACCGACCCCACAACAAACCCACTCGCCCAAGCCAGCACAACAAGAAGCACCGCACGACCAGCCAGCCCCAGCCACCCGCCATGCAACGTTACCTGCCGATACCCCAGACTCACCGAAACCGAAAACCCCATCAGCAGAAAACTAAACGGCAGCGCCACACCCAACGCCGCGACCCAGGGCCGCCAACTCCTCCAAAGCTCCGTCTGCCTTCGCACCACCAACCCAAGCACATCCAGCAACCCGCGCCACGCACCCTCGCCAGCCTCGACCAGATCACCAAGCACCGCCTCGCGATCCTCACACCCCAGCAGCCCCGCCGCACCCTCCACCACACGCCAGTCCAGACGCACCATCACGCCCTCCCCGTCTTACCCACAACCCACGAAGCTCCGCGGCTCACCCGCATCACTGCGTCATAAAACTCCTTCGCCTCCTCGACGCCCTTCGCCGTCACGCGAACCATCCGCTTCGCCCGCCCACCCCGCTGCGGAGTCGCATCGCTCATCCACGTCGTCACCAGCCCCTTAGCCTCCAACCGATCGATCGTCGTATACAGCGCCCCAAGCGAGCACTTCCTCCCGGTCGTCGCCTCGATCTCCTCCCGCATCGCAGCCCCATAAGCCTTGTCTCCAAGTCCGGCAGCCGCCGTAAGCAACACGTATTCGAATTCACCAAGCATGATTAGAATCACATTGTGATACTAATCACCATCATCGTCAACCCATAAAAACGCCCTCGAAAAAATATTTCCAATTCGTGCCGATTTTTTGACCTCTCAAAAAGACACATCAACAAACCAGCCTAGCCACACTTTTCACCACCAACTAACCACAAAAAGCCATCCATCCACCGCCCACTTTTGCAAAGACCCCAGTAAAACAACGAAAAAGCACCCTGCCACGACACCCCAAAAAAATCACCCAAAAATCCCGACACAAAATCCCCGCGTCTACAATTCTTTTGAGTGGCCACCACCTTCACCTTCGACCACACTATCGACTTCTCTCCCGAGAACGCCGACGCCATCCTCCGCACCATCCCAGTCCTCCCCGGCGTCTTCGCCCTCCGAAGCCCCCGCCCCACCGACGAGCCCTACCTCACGCGCGCCGCCGACCTCCGCCGCCGAATGCGCCGCCTCCTCAATCCACCCGAATCCCAGTCCAAACGCCTGAATCTAAGAGACAAAGTAGCCCGCATCGACTACTGCATCACCGGCTCCGACTTCGAGTCCTCCCTCGTCCTCTACCACGCCGCCTCCACCCTCTTCGGCCACGCCGAAGCCCGCCGCCGCCTCAAACTCCACACCCCCACCTTCCTCCGCTTCGCGATCGAGAACCCCCACCCCCGCGTCTACGCCACCAACCGCCTCACCAAGCGCTCATTAGACAACACTTACGGCCCCTTCCCCTCCCGCCTCGCCGCCGAACGCTACTGTGATGCCGTCCTCGACCTCTTCAAACTCCGCCGCTGCCACGAAGACCTCCACCCCTACCCCGAACACCCCGGCTGCGTCTACGGCGAGATGAAAAAATGCCTCGAGCCCTGCAAACAAGCCTGCACATTCGAGCAGTACGACGCAGAAACCAAAGCAGTTAAAGCCTTTTTCGACACTCAGGGCGAAAGCATGCTGGCCGCCATCAGCGCCGACCGCGAACAAGCCTCCGCCGAGATGGAATTCGAAAGAGCCGCCACCCT
Organism: Edaphobacter aggregans; assembly: GCF_003945235.1. Classification (NCBI taxonomy): domain Bacteria; kingdom Pseudomonadati; phylum Acidobacteriota; class Terriglobia; order Terriglobales; family Acidobacteriaceae; genus Edaphobacter; species Edaphobacter aggregans. Next base: position 4,022,097 of record NZ_RSDW01000001.1, on the reverse strand, counting down.
CCACGCTCAATGGCAAAAAGTAAAAGCAGCCGCATCCCAAGCCGACGAGATCGTGCAACCCATCCCGAATCTGCAAGCCATAATCGTCCAGGAAGCCGCCATCCCCGAAGGACAACACGCCGACCAAGCCGCAATTTTCCTGCTAAAAGGCGGCTGCCTTGCCGGCCCCGAACGACTCTCAACACTAGGAGTACGCGCGGTCAAAGAGCAGACCAGCGTAGGCAGTTCACTGTTCGCCCAGCCCCTAATGCTGCAAGCTGTGCCACTGGAGGGAGAACCAGTAACGCCGACTGAATCGCCAGAAGAGCGCGCCAAAACCGTTCTCGAAAGCCTCGATACAAAAATCGCCCCATCCACTGACCTGGCCCTGTTGAGTGACCATCTCTCCCTGTTTCGCCGCTGGTATTACCGCCCCGAGAAACAGCGAACAGGCGAGATCTTCCTACCAAATCCCGACGGCACATGGCCAATTCGCCGCATTCTGCGCGGAGCAGCCCGGATGGTTCTGGGAGAACCCAAACAATTGCCCGACATCCAGCGCGAGGCCGCCAAAGAGGCCAAAGTACGTATCCTCCACGAAGGCCGTCCCGACGTCGAACGCGCCGTCCCCGTTGTGGAAAAGCGCTCTGGCAAACGAAAGTGACGTAGCAACCTGATCCTCACATTGCGCTGATAAACTCACAGGCAGGAGCGATCCCTTGATAGAACTGGCATTTTCGATACTGGCCTCTGACTTCGCGCATCTGGCCGACGAAGTAGCGGCAGCCGAGCGCGGAGGCGGAACAATCGTCCACGTGGACGTGATGGATGGCCATTTCGTACCAAATATCACCTTCGGCCCACCAATGGTGCAGGCGCTGCGCCCGATCACTAAGCTTCCACTCGATTGCCACCTGATGATCGACAATCCGGACGCCTTCATCCCCGAATTTGCCGCGGCCGGTGCAAACATGATCAGCGTGCACCAGGAGGTCTGCCGGCATTTGCACCGCACACTCCAACTCATCGCCGATCACGGCGTTCAACCCGCAGTGGTAATTAATCCAGCGACCCCGGTCGAAACCCTGATTGAAGTCCTCCCAATGGTGCACCATGTCCTGGTAATGAGTGTCAATCCCGGCTTCGGCGGCCAAAAATTTCTGCCGCTGGCTCTGGATAAAATCGCCTACCTAGCCGAACTTCGCGAAGCGCTCGACCTAAACTTCCGGATTGAGGTGGACGGTGGCATCGCTAACGATACGGTCGCCGATGTGGTCGAAGCAGGAGCGGATATGCTCGTGGCGGGCTCGGCGATCTTCCACTCGGGCAGCGCAGAGCAAAACGCCCGTAAGTTCCTGGAGCTGGCAAGGGCAGTCAATGCCCCAAGTGTGGCAGGAAAAGACTAGAATAAAGGCGAGCCTGTGCGTTATGCGCGAGGCCGATGGGGTTTATAGCTGATGAGTGAACGTTCCTTCTTCCCAAGTCTCAAGGCCGGTGTCGTAGCCGGACTTACCGTCGCAAGTCTTCTGGCCTTCTCCGCAGCCGCAGTCGCACAGGCGACCGATTCGTCCCAGGCTGCGGCAGCTCCTGCCAGCCAGAGTCAGGACGTCACCCTTACGAACCCGACCAAGTCCTCGAAGAAGGAAAACAAGGTCGTTCCGTCCAAGGACACCAAGCAGCAAATGCGCAAGGAGAAGAAGCTAGACGCGCAGACTGCCGACGATGCCAAGTTGCCGGACCGCCAACTCTACGACAAGGCGCTCGACGCCACGAAGAAGGGTCACTTCGACGTTGCCCGTCTCACGCTTCAAACGCTGCTCAATACTTATCCGGATTCGCAGTATCAGATGAAAGCCAAGCTTGCCATCGCTGACAGCTGGTATCGCGAGGGAGGCACGGCGGCGCTGACCCAAGCCGAAAGCGAATATAAAGACTTCATCACCTTCTTCCCCAATGCACCTGAGGCTGCTGAGGCTCAGATGCGTGTCGGTGACATCTACTTCCGTCAGCTGGACAAGCCAGACCGCGACTACTCTAAGGCCGTCCACGCGCAGGAAGAATACCGATTAATGCTCCAGCAGTTTCCGGAGTCGACGCTCGTGCCGCAGGCCAAACAGCGACTTCGCGAGGTTCAGGAGGTTCTTGCCACCCGTGAGTCTGATATCGCCTCCTATTACGCCTCGCGTGAGAATTGGCCAGCCACCATCGCTCGTTATCAGACCGTGGTGGATACTTATCCCCTGTTTAGCCACATGGATGATGTTCTGGTGGGACTGGGCGACTCCTATGAGGCCGAAGCCCGGTTTATCCGCAACATGAAGCTTCCTGAGGATGCAAAAGCAAGGCTCGAAAAAATTTATGACGAGCGAGCTGCTGATGCCTATCGCAAAGTGGTTCTTGAGCATTCAGCGTCAGCACACGTTGAGGATGCGCGAGACCGTCTGGCCGCGATGAATCTCCCCATTCCGAATCCTACGCCGGAGCAGGCTGCTGCCAGCGCAGCACTTGAGAACAGCCGTCGGCAGTACGCTCTCAAGGATCGCGCTAAGCTGCTCATTTTGCGTCAGCCCGACGTTGTGATGGCAGCGCGCGATGGCGAACCTCCACTGGCCGATCCCAAGCCAACGCTGGCGCCACAGATCACCAAACAACTCACCCAGGACTTTAATAGTGCGATGAACCCCGGCGCCGCGCCGGCTCCAGATGCTGCTAAGCCCGTCACAACGGACACTCCGACAGCTGCGGCCAGTGAATCTCCCTCAACTCCCGCTGCTCCCCTGCAACTGCAGGAGGTTCCAGCTGCTCCAACCGGCAGCACCTCATCTGCAGTGGTGATGACGAATGTGCCTGGAGCCACGACTGCGCCGGCAGCTGCGAGCGGAAGCAGCAACTCCATGGGCATCGAGATCGTATCGCCCTCCGCTAAGCCAGCCAGCAGCGACAATGGTGGCCTCAAGGCGGTTGGGCCAACGAACACGACTGCAATTCCTGCTATCGAAAAGCCCGCAGTTGCCCCCGATCAGGTAAATGACGTTCCCGCAGGATCGCAGCCGGCTGCACAGGCCGCTGGAGCGAAGAAAACCAACCCGAGCTTCGACAAGAGCGAAGAGTCTTCGAGCAAACATAAGAAGAAGAAGGGCCTATCCAAGCTCAATCCGTTCTAGCTTCGAGTTATCACCGGAACGAAGAGGGATGCTGCCTATACGGAGCATCCCTCTTCTTATTTTGCTATTTAGCTGATTCGAAACTATCAGTATCTTAAGAAATTCAGGTGGTCTGATTCACGGTCGGTCGGTGTCTCACACGTGGAAAGAAGATAACTGACAACAACAGAATCACGAGAATGGCCACGCCTATAAAGACCGCCGGACCGACAGAAACTCGACGGTGCGATATTGCATGTACCCCCGTCTTCGAGAGATGGCCGCCCAGGACATAGGCGCTACCAGAGATCGAATCGTCCGTCTCGTAGACCGCGTTGCCCCCGAGCACAACTGCATTGCCACCGATGCGCGCCTGCGAGTCGACCACGGCATTGCCCCAGACGACAGTGGCCCCGCGCTCCACTCGGCCAGTGACGTTCAGGTTGCCAAAGAGTACAAGCGCGCGGCCCGTGAGATCACCTTCCACCTGCACTGAACAGAAGACGCATACCGCGTTATGGATCTGCTGGCCCGGTGCAACAAAAACATCCTGTCCAAAATAAATACGACTGCCTTGCGCCTGGGCAGACGCGATCGGCGCGATCAGAAGCAGGAGGCCGAGAAACCGCATCAGGCTGGTTAGCAAGTTTTTCCCCCAAAGGTTAAAGCGACTGCCTGGAGATACTACGCAGAACCGCTCGTCCAGGTTCCGAGATCCGCTCGGTTCTGCCTGTTTCGGTTAAATCCCACGCCCTTGCGGATAAACCGGGAACCGGTAACGCCTACGCCTCACTAGATAGACAATTAACCAGATGATTCCGATAGGAATTAGCAAAGGTAGCAATGGCAGCAGCAGCCAGAACCGCCCGGGAAAGATCGACTGCGAACCGCGGATCGTAGACCCTGACGCGAGGTTCGCATCACCGGCCATAATTGAGACATCGCCCCCTATCGACGATCCCTCGCCAAGGTTCAGATCGCCGCCCATGATTGCCGTGTCGCCGTGAATACTGCGTCCCGCGTCGACAGTTACGCTGCCAAGCAATGCCACGACATCGCCTGACACATCACCGTGTATACGAACCGAGCAGAAGGCACAGACGATATCGCCGACGGTCTCACCCTCGGCGACAGTGATATCCGAACCTACGCTGACGCGGTCATTGTCTCCCTTTGCAAACGCCGGAATTGTAGCAATCAATAAAAGAACGGCAAGCAACAATCTCTGCATGATGCCCTCGTGCAGCTAGTGTACGGCGCGAAACCGTTGTCCGGAAGACCTCCGGCCGTAGTCATGTCGCGCAGGCGAAGGAAGCAATGGCCAATCCGATGCTACCCTTAAAGTACCGATGAGCCACGAACTACCAAAAGCATACGATCCGTCCGTCATTGAAGAGCGCTGGGCCGCCTACTGGGTCCGCGAACACCTGTTCGACGTCCCCACGCCCGAAGATACGGATGGCGGGACGAAGAAGTTCACCATGCTGCTGCCACCCCCCAATGTGACGGGACGGCTGCACATGGGCCACATGCTCAATCAGACCGAGATGGATATCCTGACGCGCTGGCACAGAATGCTCGGCGAGGTATCGCTTTGGGTCCCGGGCACCGACCACGCGGGCATTGCTACGCAGATGATGGTCGAGCGGCAACTTGCGAGTGAGGGTACGAATCGGCAGGAGCTTGGACGCGCCGCTTTTGTTGAACGCGTTTGGAAGTGGAAGTGTTTGTATGGGGGGGCCATCCTTGACCAGATGAAGCGGCTGGGGGCCAGCGTCGACTGGAGCCGTGAGTACTTCACCATGGATGACCGGCTCAGCGTGGCCGTGAAGGAGGCCTTTGTCCGGCTGCATGAGCAGGGGCTGATCTATCGCGGGGCGTACATCGTCAACTGGGACCCCAGCGCGCAGACTGCCGTCTCGGACTTGGAGGTCGAGCACGAGGAGCGCGTCGGCAAGATCTATCACATACGCTATCCGCTGGCGGATGGCTCAGGCTCGATCGTTATCGCGACGACTCGTCCAGAGACGATGCTGGGAGATACGGCTGTTGCCGTGAATCCCACCGATGAGCGCTACCTCGCAGTGCAGGGCAAGCTTGTGCGGCTGCCGCTGAGCGGCGTCAACGGCGGGCCGGATCGCGAGATTCCGATCCTGGCCGACGACTGGGCTAAGCCTGAGTTCGGCACCGGCGCAGTGAAGGTTACGCCAGCGCATGATCCGAATGACTTCGCGATTGGACAACGGCATGATCTTCCCAACGTTGCGATCCTCGATGAGACGGCCCATGTGCTGCTGCCGGGCTCTCCGTATCATGGCCTCGACCGGTATGAGGCTCGTGAGCGCATCGTTGCCGACCTTGAGGCGCTTGGACTGCTTGTTGCGGTCAAGGAGCACACGCTCTCCATCGGCCTTAGCCAGCGGACAGGCGTGGTCATCGAACCGCGGCTCTCGCAACAGTGGTTCGTGAAGATTCAACCGCTCGCCGATAAGGCCATCGAGGCGGTCGACAAGGGCTACATCAAGTTCACTCCCGATCAATACCGTAAGACCTACGACGAGTGGATGCGCAACATCCATGACTGGTGCATCTCACGGCAGCTCTGGTGGGGGCACCGGATCCCTGCGTGGCATTGTGCTTCGTGCGCCAAGATTACGGTGGCGCGCGATACTCCGGAGGAGTGCGAGTATTGTGGCTCGGCCAGCATCACGCAGGAGACCGATGTTCTGGATACGTGGTTCTCCTCGGGGCTGCTTCCCTTCACCGTCTTCGGCTGGCCGCATCAGACGCCGGATCTCGCTGCGTTCTATCCGACCGATCTGCTCGTCACGGGCTTCGACATCCTGTTCTTCTGGGTCGCCCGCATGATCATGCTCGGTTGTCACTTCATGCTCGACGTCCCTATGCCTGATGGCTCACCGCGAACGCTTGCCGAAGCTGTGCCGTTCCGCGAGGTCTATATTCACGCTCTAGTGCGCGATGCCGACCGGCAGAAGATGTCGAAGACCAAGGGCAACGTGATCGATCCGATTGATATCGTTCAGCGCTTTGGCACGGATGCTGTGCGGTTCACGCTGGCGAGTATGGCCTCGCCGGGGACCGATATTGCGTTCAGTGAAGCGCGGACTGAAGGCTACCGTGCGTTTGCGAACAAAATCTGGAACGCTGCCCGGTTTCTCTTCATGAACATCGACCGCGCGCAGGAGGCTGGGTACAAGGTATCCATGCGCGACAGCGGAGTGGTGCCGGAGTTGCCGGCCGAGACTCCGCTGGAGACGCGGTGGATCATGGCTCGCCTCAGTGCAGTTTGCGGCGAGGTGGACCGTGCTCTTGCGGCTTACCGCTTCGATGAAGCTGCCAATGCGATCTACCAGTTCTTCTGGGGCGAGTTCTGCGACTGGTATCTCGAGTTGGTGAAGCTGCGGCTCGAGTTTGGCGAAGCTACTCCTAAGAACGAGGTAACTGCGATCACGCTGGCCTCGCTCGTAGGGGTGTTCGAGAGCGCGCTTCGGCTGCTGAGCCCCTTCATGCCCTTCCTGACCGAGGAGATCTGGCATGCGCTCTACGACAACGCTGTTCCGGCGAAGTCGATTGCGCTGACTCGTTATCCTCAGGCTGGCGACTTCCCTGCCGATGCTGCATCCGTCAGTGCGATGACGACGCTGCAGGAGTTGATCGTAACCGTCCGGGCGCTACGCAAGGAGCTCGGCGTGCCCGAGAAGGAAGCGGCGCCGATCCTGCTGCATGCCGACAATCGTGTTATCGCTCTGGCCGACGCCAATGCCGACATGCTCGCTCGGATGGCCCGGGTTCAGTCGGTCGCTTTTTCAGGCGAGCCGCTGACGGGCGCAAATGCGCGTTCCACCGCTGGCTTCGACGTCGCCGTTCTGTACGAGCGCCAGATCGATGTCGCCGCCGAACGCGAACGGCTGACCAAGGACCTTGCCAAGTTTGAGAGAGGACTTGCCGCTGCGGATAAACAGTTAAATAACGAGGCCTTTATGGCTAAGGCTCCGGCGCACATCGTTGAAGGGCTCCGGAAGCAGTATGCCGAAACCAAGCTTCTATATGACAAGACGAGGGCAGCTCTGGATGATTTGCCACCAGAGTAAGGAGGGTACCCCTCCCCCTTTTTTCCGCAAAGTATTCGAAAGATTAGGCTTAGGTCTGGACTTCGCGCGAATTGAGTCTGAAAAGTCTTGATTTTCGCGGGGTACTCCTTGCAAAGTATTCAAAATACATAGTTTGTTCTTCCCGTTAAGGTGAAAAGCCTCCGGTGGTCTGCCGGAGGCTTTTTGATCTCTATTTCAAGTGTAACGGATGGAAGGGAATGAATCGGCACTTGTATATTATTGGTTTTATTGGAGATATCTAGGTTTTCACTTGACAGTTTTTTGGAGGGGACGTTTCTTCCCCGGAGGAAATCTAAGAGGCCTGCTTTGGTTGAGCATCATCGGCTACTTTGTTTTGGTCTACGGCGATGGCTACGTTTTCGTGTTTGATATCCAGACGCAAACGGTTGAAGAAGCTCATGTAGATATTAGCAACCCAGACGAGCGCGAACCAGGCGATCAGGTAGCCTCGCCAGCCCTCGTAAAGCATGTGGAAGCCGGTGATCAGCAGGAAGAAGGCTGCGGTGTAGTGGCTGAAGCAATACTCGCAGGTGAAGAGATAGAAGAATTTTCTTGAGGGGAGAGAGCGGCAGCGCTCGCTTTGGCCCTTGCACCATTCGCGAGGCTCGCGAAAGACCTCTTCGTGGGTAACGGTCCAGGAGACGCAGGCGATCGGGAGCGCGAGGATGACGAGATACGCAAACTGCTGCGATAGCGGCATGAGATCGTTTTCGGTCAATTCGAAGTGCTGCCTGTGAGATGCCGACTATTGCCCTATGCTGGTCCCCGCGAGCAAAGAACTTTCTGCTACACGCACCGTTCGATTTTGCCCAGGAGGAAGATGTAGCCGGCGATGCCGATGAGCAGGTAGATCGCTGAGACGCCGAAGGCCAAAGCGAAGGATTGATGGGCCGCGACGAGATATCCGGTGACGATGGGGGCCGCGATGCCGGAGAGCTGGTTGGAGAAGTTGATGATGCCGCCTACGCTTCCCACGCTGCTGCGCGGCACGATGAGGGATGGGATCGTCCAGCCTACGGGTGAGGCTGCGGAGAGGCCGCCGATTGAGATGCTGATCCAGATGAGCGCTCGGGCCGGGGTGTGGGCGTGGGCGGCGCCGAGGATGCCCAGACCGCAGGCGGTCCCGACGATGAGGGTGGTCTTGCGGACGCGGTTGGCGTTCCAGCCGCGGCGGATGAGTTCGTCAACCAGCCAGCCTCCAATGATGAGATCGGTTGCGGTGGCGAAGAGCCAGGGGACTCCGGTGAAGAGGAAGGAGTGCAGGAGATCGATGTGGAGGGCAGAGTAGAGGTAGCTCGGGAGCCAAGTAAGTAGCAGATAAAACACGTAGTTGTAGGAGCCGAAGCCCAGGGCGAGGCCAATCACCTTGCGCCGTCCGAGGAGATAAGGCAGGGGGAGGGGATCGGATTTTTCTTCGAGCGGAGCGTCGGTGGGTTCGGAGATGTAGGCGCGCTCGGGTTCGCTGAGTTGCGTGTCTTCGGCGGGGTCGCGGTAGATCTTCCAGAAGAGAAGGAAGTAAAGGAAGCTGATGATTCCCGTGGCGGCGAAGCTCCAGCGCCAGCCGACTTTGAGCAGCAGAACGCCGAGGAGGGGGACGCCGATGCCCGAGGCAAATTTGGCGGCGGAGTCGAAGATGGAGGTGGGGAAACTGCGCTCGTTTGCGGGGAACCATTGGCCGATGGCTTTAGCGTTGGCGGGGAAGGTCGGAGCTTCGCCGATGCCGAGGAGGAAGCGAGCGGCGAAGAATCCTTTGATGCTGGGCGTGAGGGCTGCGGCGAAGCTGGCGGCGCTCCACAGCAGCGTACTGGCGCGACCGACGCGACGGATGCCGAGCCGGTCGAGAAGGACGCCAACGGGTGGCTGACAGACTGCGTAAGTCCAGTTATAGGCGCCGGAGAGATAGCCGAAGGTGACCGCGGAGATGCCAAAGGTCTCGTTGAGGGCTTGATGGGAGACGGAGAGATTGACGCGGTCGAAGTAGTTGACCAGGACGCCAAGGCCAAGCAGCCAGGCGATGCGCCAGCGGCGTCGTGGGACTGGATGCGGTGGAGGGGGCAGCGTGTCGGTGGAGGTCACGTTGTTTTGGGGCTCAGGCTGCTCGACAAAGGTGCCGCCCGCGCATGCCAATGCTACATGAGGCAGGGGCGATGGCTGGCGCAGGTATCGGCGGAGTAGCAGCGTAAATGTTTGTTTACACGTTTGAGCTGCATTTTGTTATTTTTGGGGGGATGCGATCTTCTACTCCTCGAACGCTGGCGGCTAAACCAGAGACTAAGCGATACTACCCGACTCCCGCGCTGGAGAAGGGGCTGGATATTCTGGAGCTGTTTGCCGGTACACCTGAAGGCCTTACGGTTAGCGAGGTTGCGCGACGGCTGAATCGGACGATGTCGGAGATCTTCCGCATGCTGCTGTGCCTGGAGCAGCGGGGATACCTTGCCCAGTCCGCCAATAAGGACCGCTACCATTTGACGCTGCGACTCTTCCGGCTGGGGCAGGAGCATCCGCCGACAAAGCGCATGGTCACGGAGGCACTGCCAATCATGCACTGGCTGGCACATGAGCTGCGGCAGTCGTGCCATCTGGGTGTGCTGGACGGCGGCCATGTGGTGATTCTGGCGCAGGTCGATTCGCCTGAGTCCACGGGGTTTTATGTGAAGGTGGGGTCGAAGGTTGACCTGATGCATGCCGCGACCGGCCACGTGATTCTGGCTCACCAGTCCGAGGATGTGCGTGAGCGGGCCATCCAGGAGTGGTCGCAGGAAGCGAAGAAGAAGAAGCCGGCTGATCTGGATGATCATCTGGCGAAGATTCGCGTGCGCGGATACGAGCGGCGCGCCAGCTATGAGGTGACCGGCGTGATGAATATCAGCTTCCCTGTTCTGAACTCGCAGGGGACTGCCGTCGCTGGCCTGACGGTTCCTTATGTGAAGCGCATTGAGGACACCATTGGCGTGCAGGAGGTGGCCGCTGCGCTGCGGAAGGCGAGTCAGCAGATCTCGGAGGCTCTGGGCGCGCTGCCGCCGCTTGAAGATCAATCGACGCCAAAGAAGCGTGTGGCGAAGGCCAAAAAATAGGTCCCGCCGGAGTGGTGACTCGACGGGACTGGAGGTTACGGGTACTAACTACACTGTCCGGGGCTTGTTGATGCGCACGTAGTCGGTATTCTGCTTGGGCTCGGAGTCGCACTCGAGCGCGATAGTGGTGATGGGTGAATCGGGCGCGTGGGTGGGAAGGCCTGTGATGTGGACGCGAAAGTTATCCTGCGTGAACTTGACCGGCTGTTTGCTCTTGAGAAAATATGCGGACTTTACTTTTGCCGTCAGGCCGGAGATGGCGACGTCTTCGCCGGGCCAGAAGTGCACGTGCATGTAGAGGGTGTTGCCAGTGCGGGTGAAGCTAGCGTAGTTGGCGCGACGGGGCTGGCAGAGATCGGACTTGTAGATGGTCTCGCCGTTGGTGTCCATCCATTGGCCGACTTCGGTGAGAACGCGAACAGACTCTTCGGGGATAGAGCCATCGCCGCGTGGGCCGATGTTGAGCAGGTAATTGCCGCCGTCACGGACGCAGGTGATGAGGTTGCGAATGATCGTGCGGGAGGTCTTCCAGTTGTCGTCGGCGCGCTGGTAGCCCCAGGAGTCGTTGAGGGTCATGCAGCTCTCCCAGGCGCGGCCGCCGGCCTCGGCGACGATCTTCTGCTCGGGTGTGGAGAAGTCTCCGGGGAGCTTGTTGCGGTTGTTGACGATGATGTCGGGCTGGAGCTCGAAGACCATCTTGCTCATGCGCTCGGACTCCCATCCCTTGGCGTCAAGGGGCCAGGAGACGTCGTACCAGAGGACGTCGATCTTGCCGTAGTTGGTTAGAAGCTCGCGGATGAGGCCGTGGGTGTACTCGACGAAGCGCTTGCGGGCCTCTTCGTCGTGGGCGCAGAGGGCGCCGTCGGGGTGATGCCAATCCATGAGGGAGTAATAGAAGCCTACGCGGAGGCCTTCGGCTCGGGCGGCGTCGACGTACTCGCGGACGAGATCGCGGCCGGGGCCTTGCTTGGCAGCGCAGTAGTCGGTGAGCTTGGAGTCCCAGTTGCAGAAGCCCTCGTGGTGCTTGGTGGTCATGACCATGTACTTCATGCCAGCAGCTTTGGCCAGCTTGGCCCATGCGCGCGCAGAGTGGGGCTTAGGGTTGAACTCTTTGGCGAGCTGGAGATAGTCCTGCATGGGGATGGCCTGGGTCTCCATGGCCCACTCGTGGCGACCGTATTGGCTGTAGACGCCGAAGTGGATGAACATGCCGAATTTGGCGACGTGCCACCACTGCATGCGGCGGATCTGATCGGCGGTCGGAGGAGGTGAGTTGGGATCCGGCGCGGCTGGCGACGGAGTTGGCGGGACCGGGGCCTGCGCGTTTGCTCCTATAGCGAGAGAGGCCAGAGATGCGCCAGTGCCCAACAACATGTTTCGTCGATTTACCTTGAAAGCGCCCATTGATCCTTGATTCCCGCCTTTTGCCTGAGTTGTAAGGTTGCACCGCAAGCCGTCTTACGGCAGCATGAGCGTTTTTATCGATCAACAAATACGATTGTCAAGAATAAAAATAATATTTCATATAACAAAAATTGATGCCAGGGATTTGCTCTATTGAATGAGCGGCTTGTGCCCGACAATCCATAGGTTTGACTTTCGATTGAAAGACGATCGGCGAAATAGGAGCTAAAAGGGGTTCCCTGAGAGCCCCCATTTCTTTTCTAATCTCTTTTCATTGACAAATATTATCTTCCACAAATAGAAATACCATGGTTAACTCAAGACAGGCCTGTTTCTCGCAGCCTCAAACTGTACCTGCTTTTTAGATACCACCCGAAAGGTGCATGACTCGAAGTGAATGAAACTGTTGTTACAAGTGTGAGAGTCGTCGATCTGCGTTTTCCTACTTCCCGGGAAAGCATCGGGTCTGATGCGGTCAATAAAGACCCCGACTACTCGGCCGCTTACTGCATCCTCGAGACGAACACGGGGCATCGAGGCCACGGCCTGACCTTTACGCTTGGCCGGGGCACGGAGCTTTGCGTCCTTGCGCTTGAATACCTGGCGCGCTTTGTGAAGGGTCGGACGCTTGATTCGCTGACCGCCGATATGGCCGGGTTTTGCCGCCAGTTGACCGATGAGAGCCAGTTTCGCTGGCTTGGTCCGGAGAAGGGCGTCATTCAATTGGCGACCGGAGCGCTGATCAACGCGGTGTGGGATCTGTATGCGCGAGTTGAGAAGAAGCCGTTGTGGAGGCTGCTGTCGGATCTCGAACCGGAGCAGGTGCTTTCCGCGGTCGAGTTTCGCTATATCGACGATGCGCTTTCGCGCGGCGAAGCACGAGAGATTCTGGAAGAGGCCCGGAGCGGCAACGCCGAACGCATGGAGCTGCTGGAGCGCGATGGCTATCCTGCTTACACGACCTCGGTCGGGTGGTATGGGTTTAGCGACGAAAAGATTCGGACGCTTTGTCACCGGGCGCTGGCCGACGGCTGGACCAATTTCAAACTGAAGGTGGGGGGCGACCCAGCGAACGATCTTCGTCGCGGCAGACTGGTACGCGAGGAGATTGGCTGGGAGAACAAGCTGATGGTCGATGCCAACCAGAAGTGGGGCGTAGAAGAGGCAATTCTGCGCACGCGCGAGCTAACCGAGTTGGAGCCGTGGTGGATGGAGGAGCCGACCAGCCCGGACGATATCCTGGGGCACGCGCGCATTCGCTTCGAGGTTCCTGAGGTACGCATCGCAACGGGGGAGCACTGCCACAGTCGCGTAATGTTCAAGCAGTTCCTGCAGGCCAACGCCATCGATGTCTGCCAGATCGATAGTTGCCGCGTCGCGGGGGTAAATGAGAATCTCGCCATCCTTCTACTTGCTGCGAAGTTCAAGGTGCCGGTCTGTCCTCATGCCGGCGGTGTGGGGCTGTGCGAGTACGTACAACATCTTTCAGCGTTCGATTATCTGTGTGTGTCGGGGAGCATGGAAGACCGCGTCATTGAATATGTGGACCATCTGCACGAACACTTTGTGGAGCCAGTCAGGATTCGACGCGGCCGCTATCTGATGCCGGAGGCGCCGGGATACAGCATCGAGATACGGCAGGAATCGCTGGAGCGGTATCGCTACCCCGATGGCGATGCGTGGCGTGATGAGTCGGCTGTCGGCGCCGTGGTCATGGTTGGAAAATAAGAGAGAGTAACGATTGAGTCCATCAAGAGTTTCAAGCTATGTCTTGCAGTCGTCTGTAGTGGCAGCCGCTGCTGTCTTCTTTGCCGTTACGGTGGGAGCAAAGCCGGCGCCCGCTGCGCATAGCGAGTGGGTCTACTTTGACCACTCGGGGAAGCTGACTTATCGACAGTTCAAGGTCGGCGACCGGATCATGGACTTTTCGTACGCGGGCTATATGGGCGGCGGGGTTGCTGTGCCGATAGTGCCGGTGAAAAAGACGGTGACTCCCTCAGATGACGATGACAGCGCGGCGATTCAGGGGGCAATTGATGAGGTTTCCGCACTGCCGCTGGTGAATGGGATACGTGGAGCTGTCTTGCTTGCTCCGGGACGGTTTCATTGCAAGGCTACGCTGAAGATCAGCGCGAGTGGCGTGGTGTTGCGAGGCAGTGGCTCGGGCGAAGCGGACACGGTGATTGAGATGACAGGAGATCCGCATCTTGCAGTTTTGATTGCCGGTGAGAGCACGATCAAGCCTGTGGGCGAGGCGACTACGATAGTGGACGATTACGTTCCTTCTGGAGCGATGACGCTCAACGTGAAGAATGCCTCGGGCTTCAAAGTGGGCGACGTGGTGCAGATCGTTCGGCCAGTCACACCGGAGTGGGTGCACCTGATGGGCATGGACACGCTGGTTCGTGCTGGGAAGAAACAGACGTGGGTGTCGGATGAGTTGAAGACGGAGCGCATGATTGTCGCCATCAAGGGCAAGAGGCTGGAGTTCGATGTGCCGTTGGCGGACTCATATGATGCGAAGTATTTAGGGGCGGACGGGGCTAAGGTTGTAAAGGTAGAGCACACCGGACAGATTGAGCAGGTGGGGGTAGAGAACTTCAGACTGGTTGCCCCGGCGAGGAGAGTCACGCTGAACGACAAGCATTTCAACGGGGTGGAGTTGAAGAGCATGAAGGACGGATGGGTCAGCAATCTTCGCATCCTCAATACAACTGGACCGGTGAATCTGGATCACAACACTCGACGGGTTACGGTGGTGAAGGTGGATGTGACGCAGAGCATCGCGTTGATTGGAGCGGCGAAGTCGGCGGACTTTTCTGTCGATGGGACGCAGATTCTGATCGACCGCTGCAGTGCAGACGAGAACAACGTCTTCTATATCGCCACGGGCGCGAGGGAGCAGGGGCCGAATGTGGTACTTCACTGCGTCTTTCATGGCGATGGGCATGTGCAGCCGCATCAGCGCTGGTCTACGGGGCTTCTGATCGATAGCAACGAGGTGCCTGAGGGTGGGATCGACCTGATGAATCGCGGGTCGATGGGGTCTGGACATGGATGGACGATGGGGTGGGGCGTGGCGTGGAACAACGTCGCGAAATCGTATGTGATCCAGATGCCTCCAGGTGCGGCGAACTGGGGGATCGGGAATCGCGGCGAGCAGGCGCTGGGCAAGTTGCCAACGTTTGATCCGGGGCCAGAGCTGCCGATGCTGCCTCAGGGGATCATCGAATCGCAGGAGAAGCCTGTTGCTCCGGAGAGTCTGTATCTCGAGCAGTTGAAGGAACGGCTAGGACCACAGGCGATTAAGAATATCGGCTATTGAGCGTGGCTCCAGCTATGCCCCAGACCTGGACGTTGGCTGTCCAGCTTGCTCGCTTTCAACAAGGAAAAGGGACGGGCCGAAGCCCATCCCTGAGGAAAGTGGAAATCGTAGCGTTTTAGAACTGGATTTTCGCCGCGAATTGCAGGATGCGTGCTGCGTTTCCGTATGCCAATGTGCTGATCTGACCGAAGGTCGCTGGCGTGGTCACGCTTGACGCCGGGCTGCCAAGGACGGGGTGGTTTAGCACATTGAATGCTTCCACATCGATCTTCAGTGCGAGGGACTCTCTGATCGGAAACAGCCGGTGAACGGATGTGTCCAAATTCCAGAACGTCGGCGCCTGCATGAAGTTGCGCGGCGCGTTCCCCAACGTGCCACCTTTGGGAGTCGCAAAAGCGCAGGGATTGAACCACTGATAACGAGTTCGCGTTGGGCCGGCGGGCGGAACGCAGGTTGGATTCCCCGCGACGGGGCCGCTTTGGAAGGGCTCGCCAACCAGATCGGCCCTTTCGTACGTGCCGGCGTTCCCTGTATTGGCAAGATCTCCTGCCGCTGAGATATTGAGGGTCTGACCGGAACGTCCAGACAAGATTCCGTTCACCTGCCAGTTGCCGATGATTAGATCGGCAACCCGATTTCCGGTTTCGAAAGCCTTACCCCTGCCAAAAGGAAGTTCGTAGAGAACGTTGGCGGTGAGAATCTGCGGAATGCTGAAGCTCGCAGGACCGCGGCTGCCCTTCGGATTGTAGGGATCTTCAGGAACCCCGCCTTCCACGCCGAAATAACCGTCGCCACCTTCATCCAGCGTTTTGCTCCACGTATAGGCGACCGTGTAGCCGAAGCCCGAGACGAATGACCGTACGAGGGACGCCTGCAACGCGTTGTAGGACGCACTTGCAGCGTTATGATCCCATGATTTTTGCGGGACAGTGTACGGATACGGCTGCCCCGTGGTGCCCGCTGTCTGCCGGGCAGCGAAGGAGGCTGCGACGGCTGGAGTACCGGTGTTGTAGTAGCCGCCAACGTCCATACGATGCGATGCCGAGCCGACGTAGTTCAGAGAGAAGATGGTACGGTTGCCGAACTGCTGTTCGATGCCGAGGTTGTACTGCTCGGAGTAGGGATTTTTCCAGCGCGGGTCCACCATGTAGTTCACGTTGGAAGATCCGAAGGGGGTTGCAGCAGGCAGGTTACCGCCGTTATCGGCGAAGGGGTTCTGTGCGGAAGTGTAGGGGGTGCCGGGTGTGTTGGTATTGTTGATTTGCAAAGTACCAGTGTCAGGCCAGGAGCCCTGGTAGTTCTGCGTCATCTGGATGATGGCCGCCCAGTTGTCATAGGTCATGCCGAAACCGCCGCGGATGGACAGCTTGTCATTTGCACGATAAGCAAAGCCCACGCGAGGACCGATGTTGTCCTTGCTGCCATGGAGTATTTTCCCGCCTGAAGCAACGCGTACGTGTGCCGGAAGGGTTGAGCTGGGCAGGCACGGCGCGTGCCCACGATCACTGCAGAGCGGCGGCAACTGCTGAAGGATGTAATCGCCGGTGTTGAAATCGAAGTCGCCAGTCTCGATGCTGCCCTGCAACCCTACCGAGGCGGGCGTACCGTAGGCGGGGATAACGCTGCGGTCATAGCGGGCGCCGTAGTTGACCGTCAGGTTACGCGTCAACTTCCAGCTATCCTGCACATAAATGCTGCCGATCCCACCAGGACGCTCGGAGAGTAGGACGTTGCGCTTGTTCTCTGAGTTGGGATAGTCGAGCAGGAAGTCTGCCAGCCCGAAGCCGGACTGCGCAGTGATCTGTGCCGCGGTGATTGCAGCAGGCGAGCCGGGATTTGCGCCAGCCTTTCCAGGAACAGCGCCGAAGTTTCCCGTGGAGGCGCCGGAGAATGTAACTGTACCCTGACGCAGCTCCGCGGTGTAGTTGACCTGATCCCAGCCGCCGCCAGCCTGGAGTTGGTGGTTGCCGATGGTCTTCATGACACTGCCTGACCACTCGTGGATGCTGGACAGATTCGGTGAAGGACTGTTGACCTCGCCCCCGTTGAAGCCGCCTGTTACCGTTTGCGTAATTAATACAGCAGCTCCTCCGACGAAGGAGTTGCACATATCGGTGGAGCATCCGTAGGTCTGCCACAGGTTGTGGTTATTGAACTGAGTGAGGACGTTGTCCTCGACATGCGTCTTGCCATATTGCACCTGCATGCTGGTGGTCGGATTGAAGACATGCATCCAGCTCACACCGTACTGCTGAGCGGGAATCTGAGTAGAAGTGAAAAGGGTGGGAAGCGAGCTCGGGGCGTTTTGATACCACTGGATACCGGCATAACGGAAAAAGATGAAATCTTTTGTGCCGATGTGCTGATCAATTCGGCCCGTGTAGTTGTACACGAGCTGCCGGGTAGGATCGGTAATTTGAAAATTGCTGGTCGTGGAAGGGATTCCAGGAATAGTGATCGGCGTCGCTGATCCGAATACTGCCTTGATGAACGCCAGCGAGTAGGGGTTCATCTTGGAGAGTGGGATCTGATTACCCAGAAAACCTGGGCGGCCTGGGGTTGCGGCGTTATTTGCGACAGTCGGATCGTATAACTGGCACGGGAATGATTCGACCTTAGCGTCGCCTGCAAAGCATGTACCGCTTTTTGTCACACCTGTCGTTGCGCTGCTAAAGTCTCCGTTGATTTGAGCTTGAGTGGGAATAAGGATATTCGTCGATCCCGCTTTGGAGTAATGTGTTCCCTCTGCGCCGATTTCAAAGAAGGTCTTGTCCCGGCCGTTGTACAGGTGAGGAATCCTCACCGGCCCACCCATCTGACCGCCAAACGTATTCAAGTGATAGGAGGTCGGCGCTGAGATGTAGGGCGTCGCGTCAAACCCATTGTTACGTAGGAACCACCATCCGGAGCCGTGGTAGGAGTTTGTGCCGGATTTGCTAATGATGTTGACCACACCGCCCAACGATCCGCCGTACTGAGAGTCGTTGTGGGAGTTGATCTTGAATTCCTGGACGGTATCGATAATGGGCGGGACAGCGTAGGTGTTATACCAAGCCTGGTTGTCGTTTATGCCGTCGACGAGATAGATCGTGGACCGGTTGCCAGCGCCGTTGATCGAGGGGAAGGAATAACTCGTCGTGCTGGCAGCAGTAACGGCGGTGTTGCTGGCGCCGGAGTTCTGGCCAGAACTGATGGGCGTCACACCGGGAGTCAGAGTAAGCAGTTGCGTGAAGTTGCGACCGTTCAACGGGAGATCGGTCACTGCTTTTTGGCCGATCACCATTCCGAGCTGCGCGGTGGAGCTTTCCACCTGGGTGCCAGCCGCTTCCACCGTAACGGACTGCGATGTCTCGCCTATCCGGAGTGCCGCATTGATCGTGACAGCCTGAGCTACTGAGACCTCGAAGACCGCGATGGCTTCGGTCTGGAAGCTCTTCGCCGAAAACGTAAGGGTATATCTGGCTGGCGGAACGCTCGTGAAGAAGTAATCTCCGGCGGCATTGGAAACAGTGACGCGTTCGACGTTGGTGTCCACATTTTTCAGAACGACCCTCACACCGGCGACGACGGCCTGGACGGGATCGGTGACTACGCCGTTGACTGAGGAAGAAGAGCTTTGAGAGAAGGCCGGTATGGTGAGGCCAGCGATTCCCGCAAGCACCATACTTACGATCATCGCCGCTCTGATGGCGGTTTTATTTTGAAACATCCGAAGGACTCGCATGACTGGCTCCTGAGTTGGGTACAGCAAAAACCTGGAAAGGTTGACGCCGCGAATCCTATAAATCCAGAGATTCTGTTGTCAAGAAATTTTTTACTAATTGCTTTTACTTTTTATTGTTGAAATTGATCCGCTCAAGACAGAAAATCGCCATCTATCAACAAAGATAAGTGCATTTCATCCGCAAAGTTCGATTTTCGTGGGCAACATCTTTTCAAGATACGGCCAAATTGTATACGTTTGCATTTATTGGCCTCGACGGATGTGAAAAATTTGTCGCGATAGCGACTACCTCAAGACTTCGTCCAGATACAGTTCCACCTGGTGGGCCCACATCTGGCCATGCAGCTTCAGGCCTGCATCGTTGAGGTGAGTGCCCTTGCCGTTATTCTGCCGGTACGCGGCGGTGAGAGTGTCCGTGTCGGGACCTTCCAACGCGATGCCGGCTTGCCAGAGACTACGCTGAGACTCGCGGATGGCCGGAGTAGATGTGTCTTCAGGCGTGTGATAGCTGGCCTGGGCGACGAACCACGGGATGTCCCAGCCGGCTTGCTTACGAGTGGTAAGAATGACGTGCTCGAGCATACGGCGGTACGTCTCGCCGGAGATTTCGTGCTCCGGCGGCTGATGGGAGTCCGACTCGCCCTGGTGCCAGAGAATGGCGCGAAAGCCATGTGGGCCGAGTTGATGTATGCGCGCCATCATTCCATTGAATAAAGTGCCATCGCTGGTGAGGCTGCCGTCGTTACCCTTGAGGATGTACTTCGTCATGGTCGGCATCACTTCGACACGTTCGCCCGTCGGCAGCCATTGACGCACGCTGGTAGAGCCGTGGCCAACCGAGGCGATTCCAATAGGCACGTGATATTTGCGGTAGAGTGCATCGCCAAAGGACGGGGCGAAGCTGCCCTTTTTGCTGTTGTCCTGCGTTCCGGGCTGAGGGTCATTGGCGAGCTGCCACGCCTCTCCGCTGAAGGTTGTCACCATGCCGGTTTCCGTTGTCTGGGGGACTTCGCCGTAGTTGGTCGAGTTGGATTGGCCGGAGATGAGGAAGACTTCTCCAACGCCTACGTGCGGCACTGTCAGCTCAGCAACGGTCCGTGACTTGCGCAGCAACTTCACCTCTACGGAGTAAAAACCGCCCGCTGGAGTTGGGGCATCGGATCGAAAGTCTCCTGTTGTGCTATCGAAGGTGAGGCGCTTCCATTTCGATGGGAGAGATTGGCCGACGATGCGGGCTTCAACACGATCCGCAGGGACACTGACGCGACCGCGGATCAAGATGGTCCCTTGCTGTCGGCTTTGACGCTGGAAGACCTGATAGTCGAGAGGAGATGACAAGGTCGCGAGCGTTGTCTGAGCCGGGAGTCGCAGTGTTGCGAGGAGGAGAAGCAAGATGTACAGATTTAGCTTCGTTGCAAAACAGGAACGAAAGACGATCATCGGGATACGGATCTCTTCTCGCCGGTTGCGAGGATTTTCCGATAGTACTGTACATATCCAGCAATGAATCTTTGTCGAAAGATCGCTCTGCTGATCCGGTGTAGCATGGTGCTGTTCATTTCAAGGGCTCCGGTGCGACTTGGCGGTCAGTTATGAGAGGGTATTGCAATGAAGAACATCATCTTTTGTGCAGACGGAACGTGGAATCATCCTAAGGAGGCCAATACGGTCTCTGTGACGGATACGAACGTGTACAAGCTGTACAAAGCGCTGCCCACGACTGCAACGCAATGTCCACGCTACGACGATGGAGTCGGCACCGACGGATCGATTATCAGCCACTTGCTGGGCGGAGCGTTTGGCACCGGACTGTTCAACAAGGTGAAGGAAGGCTACACCAAGATTGCACATGATTATTCCGAGGGAGATCAGATCTTCCTGATCGGTTTTAGCCGCGGTGCCTATACGGCCAGAAGCATCGGTGGGATGCTGTCCGCGTGCGGGCTGCCTACCAATCTGACGGACGACGCCATTAGTGATGCCTTCAACACCTACCGGATGAAACCAGGTTCTCCGGAGCGCGCAGCGGCCCAGGCAAACTTGACAGCGAAGTACGGCAACAAGCCGGTGACGATCGCGATGATCGGGGTTTGGGATACAGTGGGCTCGCTAGGCGTACCAAGTTTATTTGGCGGCGTAGATCCGGTTTTGTACGGCTTTCTTGATACGCAACTGAGCGCATCGGTAAAGGCCGCCTATCATGCGATTTCGATAGATGAGCGGCGCAAGGCGTTTCCACCGACCCTTTGGGTGAGCGATAACGTTCCGGGGCAGATCCTCGAGCAGGTGTGGTTCAGCGGATGCCATAGCAGCGTGGGTGGCGGGTGCAAGGACTGCGGTCTCTCCGACATTACTCTGAAGTGGATGATGGGTAAGTGCATCGACAACGGGCTGATCATCGACCCTGTAGTTTGGCAAAAGTATCAGGCTCTGGACACCGCAGCGCACGGGCTGGATGAGATTGATGAATCATGGAGTGTGCTGTGGGGGCTGCCTCATATCCGGGAAGTCTCGCCGGATGCCGCCGTGGCCAGCAGTGTGGCGAGTCGGTTGCAGCATCTACTCAGTTACCTGCCTTCGAATCTCAAGATCACTGCACAACGCGCACTGGAGCCTACTTATAAAACCGTCTCTATATAGAGATGGCAGGTGGACGTATAGCTACAGCAAACTCTGCGAGGGTATTTTGGTGTTCAAAAATGGACACTCAATCACACTCGCGGACAGTGCGGACTGGAATCAGCAGCGTAAGCCATTGAAAATGCTCATGCATCGTTGGCAGGGGACTTGCTCCTACTACGTATGCAATGGACATCTCAAGACCAGATATCAAGCAAAAGAAGATGCGCCGCCAATTGATCGCAACGGGGGTTGGCGTTTTAGCGCTGGCTGGCGTGGCGCTGTTTGTGTCGCGGCTCAAGCCTGCGGCCCCTACGGTAGACCGCGCAACGGTCTGGACCGACGAAGTCAAACGGGGGCCGCTGCTACGGCAGGTTCGTGGACCCGGCACTCTGGTTCCGCGTGAGGACAGGATTCGGCTGATTCCTGCTGAGACGGAGGCGACGGTCGTGCGCATCCGCGTACTTCCAGGCGCAAAGGTGGAACCGGACACAATCCTGATGGATCTGGCAGATCCGACTGTGCAGCAGGAGTTGCTGGACGCTCAGTTGCAGTTGAAGGCGGCACAGGCCGACCTGACGAATGTTAAAGCAAAGTTGCAGAGCGACCTGATGACACAGAAGGCCGCGGCAGCGACAGTGGGCGCGGACTTCAGTCAGGCGAAGTTGCAGGCGCAGACGGATAAATCGCTCTACGACCTGGGCGTAATCAGTGGGCTGACGTACAACGCTTCGAAGGGCAAAGCGGATGAGCTGACGACACGGGATGGTCTTGAGAAACAACGGCTGACGCTGAATGAAAAAGCTATCGAGACTCAGATTGCCGTGCAGCAGACGAAGGTGGAACAGGCGCAGGCTCTGCTGGCGCTGAAACAGAAGCAACAGGATGCGCTGAGTGTGCGCGCAGGAATCAGTGGCGTTCTTGTCGACCTGCCGCACCAGGTAGGAGAACACGTGGATCCAGGGGCGACGCTCGCGAAGGTCGTTCAACCAGACCAGCTGAAGGCCAGCTTGAAGATCGCCGAGACGCAGGCGCGCGACATCCAGATCGGCCAACCGTCGGAGATCGACACCCATAACGGTGTCATTCAGGGTAAGGTGATGCGAATTGATCCGGCGGTAGTGAACGGAACGGTGACCGTTGACGTAGAACTTGCAGGCGCTCTGCCACTTGGCGCCCGTCCGGACCTGAGCGTTGATGGAACGATCGATCTGGACCGGATGGCAAACGTGGTCTACGTGGGCCGCCCTGCGTTCGGCAACGAAAACAGTACCATCAGCCTCTTCAAGCTGAGCACGGACGGCAAGACAGCAGTACGAGTTCCGGTAAAAGTTGGACGAGCTTCGGTGAACAGCATTCAGGTGATTGAAGGTCTGCAGGAGGGCGACACCGTCATTCTGTCGGACATGAGCAGATGGGACAACACAGACAAGATCCGCCTGGAATAGGCAAGGAGAGCATGAGCATGGCAGAGACGATTATCGAGATTGAGCAGCTGACGAAGATCTTCTACACGGACGAGATCGAAACACATGCACTCTCCGGGGTTCACCTTAACATTGCGCGCGGCGAGTACGTGGCCATGTCTGGTCCTTCCGGATGCGGCAAATCGACACTGCTGTCGATCATCGGCTTGCTGGATACGCCGACCAGCGGCAACTACACGTTGAACAGCAAGGCAGTGGCGAACCTGAACTTCGCCGACCGCTCACGCATACGCAACCAGGAGATCGGCTTCATCTTCCAGAGCTTCAATCTGATCGGCGACCTTACCGTTGCTGAAAATGTTGAGCTTCCTCTGACCTATCGCACGGGTATGCCTGCCTCGGAGCGCAAGAAGCGCGTGCAGGAGTCGCTGGAGCGCGTGAATATGGCGCATCGTATGAGGCACTATCCAGCGCAGCTCTCGGGTGGTCAGCAACAGAGAGTCGCCGTAGCGAGAGCGCTGGCGGGTTCGCCGTCCATCCTGCTGGCCGACGAGCCCACGGGAAATCTTGATTCGAAGAATGGCGAAGCCGTGATGACGTTGCTGAAGGAACTGCATGACGAGGGAGCAACCATCTGCATGGTGACGCACGATCCACGTTTTGCAGCGCATGCGGAACGGCAGATACATCTATTCGATGGCAAAGTCGTAGCCGAAGGAGAGCTGAGCCGGCTACTGGCGGAGGTAGAGGGATGATCGCTGAGATAGTGAATGACATGAAGGCTGATTTTCGCGAGCAGCCTGGATTTGCCGCGGCGCTGATTCTGGCAGTGGTGATGGGTGTCGGATTCAATGCGGCGTTCTTCTGTATGGCAGATGGAGACGGTCTGCGGTTAAGCGCAAATAGTGGCGACCCTGTTGAGAACGAGATCAATGCAATGCGCTCGCATGTCTGCTCTGCCGAGCCGAAGCCAGGATTCACTGTGATCATTGGGATGCGGCAGTACAGCGTGAAGTTGAGTGTGCCTCTGCCCAGCGTGCACTCGAATGTCGTGCACACCGATGTTGCAAGTGCGCTGAGCTACCGCGGAACTAAACAGGCAGCCTAATATCTCCTTCGCAAAACGAGGATCAAGCAATGAACCGATTGATACAGGACGTACAGTACGCGCTGCGTCAGTTGCGGAAGGCTCCTGGATTTACTCTGACGGCGATCTTGACGCTGGCACTTGGGATTGGCGCAAATGCAGCAATCTTCACGCTGGTGAACGCTGTGCTGCTCAAGAATCTGCCGGTCACCGACCCCAAAACATTGGTCCGGGTTGGCGACCAGGACGATTGCTGCGTCAACGGTGGTACGCCGGAAAACAATAACTATTCGTTATTTGCCTACGAACTCTATACACATCTTCGCGACAATACGCCCGAGTTCGAGCAGTTGGCCGCAATGCAGGCAGGTGTAGGATACGGCTCGATCACGGCGCGTAGTAACAAGCCCGATTCACTGCCGAAAGCTACACGGGGAGAGATGGTCTCCGGCAATTACTTCCAGGTCTTCGGTCTACAGCCCTATGCGGGACGGCTCCTGACACCGAGCGACGATGTTGTCGGAGCGCCTATGGGAGTTGTCATGAGCTACCAGACGTGGCAACGTGATTACGCTCTCGATCCCTCGGTTGTCGGCAGCACTTTTGTGCTGAATACATATCCGGTGACCATTTTGGGGATTGCTCCTGCCGGATTCTACGGAGATCGTATGACAGACACTCCGCCGGATTTCTACATCCCCATGGCCATGGAGCCCCTCCTCGGCCCTGCTCATCCGACGAGCCTTTTGCATCGTCAGGGAGCGAACTGGGTCTACATCTTGGGTCGGGTCAAGCCCGGAACTGCGATGGCTCCCTTGCAGGCGAAGATGAGCGCATCTCTGCGCAACTATCTCACACAACTCCCGCTCTACCAGAAAGAAGATGAGAAGAAAAATCTCGCAGAATCGCATGTGATCCTTACGCCGGGCGGAGTCGGCATCGCGAACATGCAGCAGGAGTTCGGCACTGGACTTCGGCTTCTGATCTCTATCTCCGCGCTGGTTCTGCTGATCGCATGTGCCAACATTGCGAACCTGGTGCTCGTGCGCGGCATGGCGCGGCGTGCAGAGACTTCGATACGCATGGCGCTGGGCGCACAGAGAAAGAGACTGATCCGGCAGATGCTCACCGAGAGTGTGGTGCTATCGTGCATGGGCGGCCTTGCTGGATTGGTGGTTGCGTATGGCGGCACGAGAGTGCTTCTGACCATGGCCTTCCCTGGTGCTACGAATCTCCCTATCCATGCAACTCCGTCTCCAGTCGTGCTCACGTTTGCATTCGGACTATCGCTGATAACAGGGTTAATCTTCGGCATCGCGCCAGCCTGGGTAACATCGCACTCTGAGCCAGCTGAGGCATTGCGCGGATCGAACAGATCTACGATGGACCACTCAGGCTGGCTGCAACGATCGCTGGTCATTCTGCAGGCGGCGCTATCTCTAGTGCTGTTGGTCGGCGCAGGTTTGATGGCGAAGAGCCTGAATAAATTGGAGAATCAGGACTTTGGGGTCGAGACCCATAATCGGGTAGTTGCACACTTTAATCCGGAGAATGCAGGCTTCAAGCCCGAGCAGTTACAACCGCTCTACGAGAAGATTGATCAAGATCTTCACGCGCTGCCCGGAGTGGAGCGAGCCTCTCTATCCCTGTACACGCCCCTCGAGGGAAACAACTGGGGCGAAGGCGTTGTGATTCAGGGCAGACCCGAGCCCAGAGCAGGCGAGAATATTGGCGCCTCATGGTTGCGTGTGGGGCCGGAATTCTTCGAGATCGTCGGACACCACGTGCTTCGCGGGCGCGGAATCACCGCGCAAGATACAGCAACCTCCACTCCTGTCGCAGTGGTCAATCAGGCCTTCGTCAAAAAATTCTTCACCAAGGGAGAAGACCCTATCGGCGTTCACTTCGGCATATCGGGTGTTGAAAGCGCTGCCGACTTTGAGATTGTGGGAGTGGTTTCCGATGTGAAGTACAACAACGTACGCCAACCGATGCGTGCGATGTACTTCCGCCCACTCCTGCAAGTTGCCCACACAAAGCCTGAGGACGACATCCGCTCGCTATATGCAGGAGCGATCATGTTGCAAACCAAGGGCTCGGTCGAAGGATTGGAAGCGCAGATGCGCCGGACGCTGGCAAACATTGATCCAAATCTTACGGTAACGCGCTACGACACATTCGCTGGACAGATTAGAGGACAATTCAACCAGGAACGCCTCATAGCCCGGCTGACATTGATGTTCGGCGTTCTTGCTCTCATCTTGGCGTCAGTCGGACTCTACGGTGTCACTGCCTACACGGTTGCGCGGCGCACTCCTGAAATTGGAATACGCATGGCGATGGGAGCAGGTCGTGGCAGCGTCGTCAGCATGGTACTCCGAGAGGCGATGATCCAGGCCGGAATAGGTCTCGCGATTGGCATCCCTGTCGCTTTGCTGTGCGCCCGATTCGTGCAATCGCAGCTTTATAGCGTCGCCCGTCATGATGCAACAGTACTGTTCGCGGCGATTGCGACGTTGATCGGTTCCGCGTTCGCCGCCGGACTTATTCCGGCGCGGCGGGCAGCTTCGACCGATCCGGTGAAGGCATTGCGGACCGAATAGGAGAGAGCAGATGATGCAGGATCTTCGTTATGCATTGCGGCAGTTGAAGAAAGCGCCGGCTTTTACGCTGACGGCGATTCTAACGCTTGCATTGGGGATCGGCGCGAACACCGCAATCTTTACGGTGTTCAAT
Source organism: Edaphobacter aggregans (assembly GCF_003945235.1). NCBI lineage: Bacteria > Pseudomonadati > Acidobacteriota > Terriglobia > Terriglobales > Acidobacteriaceae > Edaphobacter > Edaphobacter aggregans. The sequence goes on along the minus strand of NZ_RSDW01000001.1, from coordinate 3,995,443 downwards.
CAAGTGCTGCTGCGGATGCTGCCGGTTCAGCGACCGGAGGAACTGGTACGGCTAAGCTTCATCGGGTCTGACAGGGGACATATCAGCGTGTTTGGCGGTACGGATAAGGACTTCTTTTCTTATCCGATGTATCGCGATCTGCGAGACAAAAACACTGTATTCGGCGGACTACTAGCGAACGATGAAACGCAGGTAGGTGCGGTATGGAAGAACCAGCCGGAGTTGCTGTCGGCGGAGATCGTTAGCGGAAACTACTTCGATGTGTTGGGTGTGAAGTCGGCAGCAGGAAGGCTGCTTGTACCGAGCGATGACGTCGTGAAGGAAGGCAGTCCCGTCGTGGTCTTAAGTTACGACTACTGGAAGACGCGGTTCAACTCTTCATCGGATGCAGTGAATCAGACATTGCTGATCAACGGTCATCCGTTCACGATTGTCGGAGTGGCGGCAGCAGGGTTCAGCAGTGCGATCAACGGGTATACACCGAAGATTTTTGTGCCGATGACAATGAAGCCGCAAGTGATGCCGGGCCGGGACGATCTGGAAGACCACCGATCACGATGGCTGAATATTGTGGGCAGACTGAAGCCGGAAGTTAGCGCGACGACAGCTGCTGCGGCAATGACCACGCTATGGCGCAGCCTCCGCACTGAAGAGTTGAACACGATGCCGACGATCTCTGCACAGTTTCGCGAACACTTTGTCGCGAAGTCGAGCATCGTGTTGACGGATGATGCGAAGGGCTTCTCTCCCCTGAGAGACAGCCTCCGGACACCGCTCATGATTTTGATGGTGATGGTGCTTCTGCTGGCGGCGATGACCTGCGTCAATCTGACGAGCTTACTGCTGGTACGGGCGTCGGCAAGGGAACGCGAGTTTGCAGTGCGATACGCTCTTGGAGCGGCGCGCGGGCGCATTCTGCGGCAGATGCTGATTGAAGGACTGCTGCTTGGAACGCTGGGCGGCGCGCTAGGTCTGGCTTTGGCGCCAACGGCTGCGGCGATGTTGGTGCGGCGAATCAGTGAAAGTGGGGATCTGCCTTTCTCTGTGGCACCGACTGGAACAGTATTCGGGTTCAATCTGGCGTTGTCCGTAGGCATCAGCCTGCTGTTCAGTATGGCGCCGGCGTGGCAGATGATGAGGCCTGGACTGAATGAGTCGCTGCGCCAGCAATCGGCAAGCACTTTGGGTGCGGCGCAGCGCTTCCGTCGAACAGCAATTGCAATCCAGATCGGGTTGAGCGTCCTTCTGCTGAGTGGGGCTGGGCTATTTGTTAGGACTCTTCACAACCTCAAGGCACAGGACATGGGTATGACGACGGATCATCTGGTGGAGTTGGGGATTTCGCCAACGATGGCCGGATATGCGCAGAAAGATGCGATCCCGTTGCAGGACCGGATTCGGGCCGTGCTGCGCGGACTGCCTGGGGTGCAAGTGGCTGGCGGGACGTCGGATCCTGTGCTGGCAGACGACGACACTCAGAGCAACATCACGATCGAAGGCTATGCCGCAAAGGCCGATGAGGACGTTGATGTCGAGACGCCATGGATCACACCGGGCTACTTTGCAGCGCTGGGAATTCCCCTCATTGCGGGGCGCGATCTTGCTGAAGCGGATACCACCGGTGCTCCGAGGGTGGCGGTAGTGAACCAGAGCTTTGCAGTGAAATATTTTGGCTCTCCTCAGAAGGCGCTGGGACACTCCATTGCCCAGGGGGCCGGGGACAAAGTCAAACTCGATACGCAAATTGTAGGAGTCGTTGGCGACGCCAAACAGCACGGTGTTCGAGAAGGTGTCGTGAGGACGCTGTACCGACCGTTTGCTCAGAATCTCGGGGCAAACAATCTGGTGTTCTACGTGCGGACTGAGCAGGCTCCGGAAGCTGCGGAGAACACGATCCGCACGGCACTCCATGGGTTGGACCCGAAGCTCGTCGCCGATTCAATGAAGACGATGGACGAGCAGATCGACGCAAACGTATCGAATGAACGGATGATCGCGTTGCTCGCAGTAAGCTTTGCTCTGGTAGCTCTCCTGACAACTGCTGTGGGTTTATATGGCGTGTTGGCATACGCAACAGCACAACGGACGCGAGAGATTGGCATCCGGATGGCTCTTGGCGCACAGCGGATTGCGGTCGTGCAGCTCGTGCTTATGGACATGGTAAAGATTGCGGCAGTTGGACTTACGGTAGCTTTGCCAGTGTCAGTTGCATTATCCCGATTCCTACGGAGCCAGTTATTCGAGGTCCAGCCACTTGATCCTGGAACACTGATCGCCTGTATTGCAGTCACGGCGATAATGGTAATCGTCGCCGCGGCATTGCCCGCGCAGCGCGCGGCATCGGTAGAACCAACGCAAGCGTTGAGGATGGAATAAAAATCATGATCGAACTGAGAAACCTGGAACGCAGCTACAGGGCTGGGCATACGGAAACCTGGGTCTTGCGACGCGTAAATCTGACAATTAACGAAGGTGAATTTGTAACCGTCATGGGGCCATCCGGTGCAGGCAAGTCATCGCTGATGAATGTGCTCGGGATGCTCGATGACCAATGGAAGGGCGAGTTCAACTTTGACGGCGTCGCGGTACAAACAATGAACCGCAAGCAGCGAGCCGACCTTGCCCGGCGGCGAATCGGCATGGTCTTCCAGAGCTATCACCTGCTGGACGATCTAACAGTGGCCGAGAACATCGACCTGCCCCTGTCCTATAAGGACATTCCTAAGTTCGAACGGCAAGCGTTGGTGGCCGACACGCTCGATCGCTTCAACATCGTCGGCAAGAAAGACCTGTATCCTGGCCAGCTCTCCGGCGGACAGCAACAGTTAGTTGGCATCGCTCGGGCTGTCATTCACCGTCCTTCGCTGCTGCTGGCCGACGAGCCGACCGGCAACCTTCAGTCCGCACAGGCAAAGGAGATTATGGAGTTGTTTCACATGTTGAATCAACAGGGCACAACGATCGTGCAGGTCACGCATTCGGAGGCCAATGCCCGCTATGGAACCCGAACCATTGAACTGCGTGACGGCTGGATGTACTCCGACACGGCCACAAGTACAGAGGAGGTCCATTCGTGAGAAGGTCTGCTTCCCTTCTGGCCCGCGTAAGCCTGGTTGCCCTCGTGACCGCGTCTGGAATCGCACAGGAGAGTACTGCAACAGCACCAGCGCTGCGGCTGGATATCCCGCACTCCGACAATCCACTAAACACATACCGGGCGACGCTGGTACCGCAACCGAATCTCGCAAATTCGGCGAGGATCGATTCGCTGGTGCATGACGGAGTTCTGGAATTATCGCTGAAGGACGCAATCTCCCTCGCACTTGAGAACAACCTTGATCTGGCGATTGCGCGCTATAACATTCCGATCGCGCAGGCAGATATTCTGCGAACGCAGGCTGGTGGTTCCTTCCGCGGCGTCAATACAGGCGTCGTGCAGAATACACCGGGCGGCGGCGTGGGTGGCTTCGGCTCAAGTTCGGCTGGTGCCGGCGCCGGTGGAACATCGGGCGGTGCAGGCGGCGCGGGTTCAGGTGCGTCGGGACTGGTGCAGTCCACGCTGGGAACTGGCACCAATGTCGCCTCCTACGACCCTTCCCTTACGGGCTCGTTCAACATCGAACACTACACGCAGCCACTCTCAAATACGTCGATCTACGGAACTCAAACGCTGCAGCAGAATACGACGAACGGCAACATCGGATACTCGCAGGCGTTTCCGACTGGAACTATGTTTTCTGCAGTCTTCGAAAACAGTCGCGGCGCAACGAATAGTCCGAACAGCTTTCTGAATCCAACGCTGAACTCGTACTATCACGTTGCACTTCAGCAACAGTTGCTGGCAGGATTCGGCTTCGGCCCTAATCTGCGCTTTCTGCGGATTGCAAAAAACAATCAAAAGATCTCCGACGCGGCTTTTAAGCTCCAGGTCATTACGACGATCACGCAAATCGCTAATATGTACTGGGATCTGGCGGCAGCCTATGAAGACGAGCAGGTCAAGACCCGCTCCCTCGACTTCGCTAACCAGACATTGGACAATGACCGTAAACAACTTGCACTGCAGGCCATTCCCGCAATGGACGTGATGAAGGCCGAGGCCGAAGTTGCCAATCGCGAACAAGACCTCACCATCGCGAAATCCACGCTGCAGTTTCAGGAACTGTTGATTAAAAACGCGCTGACAAAAAACCTTGACGACCCGATTCTCGAGGCGATGCCAGTGCGCCCCACCGATCAAAGCGCAATGCAGGATACAACTGCCAAGGGGCCGACGGAAGATATCATCGCGCAGGCCTTGCGCGATCGCTTGGAGCTGACAGAATCCAGCATTGATCTCGATAGTCGCCGTATCAGCCGCGACGCGGCCCGCAACGCCCTGCTCCCATCCGTCTCGCTTAATGCTTTCTACGGTGGCACAGGGCTTGCTGGACCATCGAATCCCGTTTCGGAGGAGATGTCGACTGCGCCGACCGACTGGGGGGGCGCGGTGAAAAACGCTTTCAACGGTTCGGCCCCTGACTACTACGTCGGACTTTCAGTCAACGTTCCCATTCGCAACCGCGTGGCGAAGTCGGACCAATATCGCTCCGAATTGGAGGCACGACAGTCAGAACTGCGCCTACAGCAGTTGAAAAAGCAGATCCGCATCGAAGTGCGAAACGCACAGTATGCCCTGGAACAGAGTCAAGCCCGCGTGGTAGCAGCACGAAAAGCACGCGACCTTGCACAGAAGACCTTCGAGATCACCAGCAAGGAACAGGAGCTCGGAGCAGGCTCCAGTTACCAGACTCTGACCGCTCGCCGGGACTTTGCAGAAGCCGAGTCTACCCTGGTCGCCGCGATGACGGCGTACCAAAAGGCTAAGATTGAGCTGGAACGCTCGGTCGGGTCTACGTTGGAAGCCAACTCGATTTCGATAGAATCGGCGAAGACAGGCATTGCGCCGGGCGGACAGTAATCGGAGTGGAGTAAAGGGATGATAGTGGAACGCATGGCCACAGGCGACAAGGCGACGACATCAGCGGAGACGCCTTGCAGGCTTCTGATCGCCGATGACCAACCACACATTCTCGAGGCTCTGCGTCTGCTGCTGAAGCCAGAGGGTTACGAGCTCGAGATGGTGCGCGCTCCTGCACTGGTGCTCGATGCACTAGCACACGAGAGCTTCGACGGTTTGCTGATTGACTTAAACTACACCCGCGACACAACCTCGGGCCAGGAGGGACTGGATCTTGTCTCACGCGTTAGAGAGATCGATGCCCAGCTACCCATCGTCGTGATGACCGCGTGGGGCAATATCGATCTCGCGGTGGATGCGATGAGGCGCGGCGCGGGCGACTTCATCCAGAAGCCATGGGAAAATGCGCGGTTGCTCAGCATTCTTAGAACCCAGATGGAGCTGCATCGCAGCCAGAAGAGGGCACAGTGGCTTGAGGCCGAGAACCGCATCCTGCGCGCATCCGGAGCGCCTGACTTCATCGCATCGGCTGCCTCCATGAGACAGGTGCTCGAGACCATGGCGCGAGTTGGCCCGTCGGACGCGAACGTCCTCATCACCGGAGAACATGGAACGGGCAAAGAGGTCGTCGCACAGACACTGCATCGGCTATCGTCGCGCGCGACGCGTTCGCTCGTAGCTGTAAATACAGGCGCCTTGCCAGAGGGAATTTTTGAAAGCGAGCTCTTCGGCCATGTAAAGGGAGCGTTCACGGATGCTCGTTCCGACCGCATCGGACGCTTCGAACTCGCCAACAATGGAACGCTGTTTCTCGATGAGATCGCGAATATCCCCGTTCGCCAACAAGCAAAGCTGCTTCGCGTGCTTGAAACCGGCGAGATGGAGCGCGTGGGCTCGTCGAAGACTCAGACGGTCGACGTCCGCATGATCTCTGCAACCAATGCAGACCTGCGAGCCGAGTGCGCCGCCGGACGCTTTCGCGAAGACCTTCTCTTCCGATTGAATACAGTCGAGATCAACTTGCCACCGTTACGAGAGCGCCGCGACGATTTACCAGCTCTTGCCGGTCACTTCCTCGCGCGATACACCGCTCGCTATCGAAGAGCCATTCAGGGTTTCGAACCAGCCGCACTTCAGCTGATGCTGCACCACAACTGGCCCGGTAATGTTCGTGAGCTGGACCACACAATAGAGCGCGCCGTCCTGATGGCCCGTGGCGAGCGCATCGAATCGGCAGACCTCGGACTGAACACACAGCGAACTGCCGTGCAAAATCTTGATGAGCTGAGCCTTGAGACCGTGGAAGCCATCTTGATTCGTAAGGCGCTGGCGCGCGCCTCCGGCAATGTAAGCCACGCCGCCGATGCGCTTGGTCTGAGCCGCGGCGCACTCTATCGAAGAATCGAGAAGTATGGCCTCTGATGAGCGGCCCGGCACCACGTCCCAGCGCACACGCCTGCCACTTGCCGCATCTCGCCGTCGGCTGAGCTTCGAAAAACGTCTGCGACTTTGGCTCTACCTGCTGAGCCTCCCCGCACTCCTGCTTTGCTGGGTCTTGTTGTCGCAGCACTCCGTTGAGGTCTCTGTTCAATGCATCGTTTTGCTGGTCTTCGCGGCCGGATGGGCGTTCGCTGTCTCGTTATTGACCGAACAGATCACTCGCCCCTTACAGACGTTATCGAACGTAGTCGCCGCACTTCGCGAGGACGATTACTCCTTTCGAGCTCGCGGCGGTCGCAGAAACGATGCGATGGGCGACCTTGCCCTGGAGATTAACGCGTTAGCGGCGATGCTGCAGAATCAGCGGGCAAGCGCTCTCGAAGCAATGGCGTTGGTCGAGCGTGTGATGAGCTCCATGCAATCACCTGTTCTCGCCTTTGATCCCCAGAACAGGCTGAGGCTATTGAATCCGGCGGCCGAACGTGCCTTCAACCTGCGTGGACAGATCGCGGTCGGTCACTCCGCACAGAAGCTCCAACTCGGCTACCTGCTCGACACCAGCGACGATGATCTCCTCTCGCTCGGCGACGGACAACAAGCCTCACGATGGGTCGTCAAGCGGACAAACTTTCGCCTGCGCGGAGTTCCCCATACGCTGCTGGTTCTCTCTGACGTCAGCGCCGCTCTGCGGGAAGAAGAACGCATAGCTTGGGAAAGATTGATTCGTGTACTCGGACACGAAATCAACAACTCTCTGACGCCCATTAAATCCATCGCCGGCAGTCTGCGTGCGCGACTCTCTTCCCTGCGTGCTGTCGACAATGATCGCGACTTCGACAGCGGCCTTGAAGTCATCGAAAACCGTGCAGAATCGCTGAATCGCTTCCTGCAAGCCTATCGTCAGCTGATGGGCCTACCTGCGCCAAAGCTTGCGCCCGTCTCACTGACGGCGCTGCTTGAGCGAGTGGCCCGATTGGAAACACGCGTCCTCGTCACTGTCGCTCATGCAGACGACCTCACTCTGAGAGTCGACGCAGACCACATCCAGCAGGCCCTAATCAATCTGACTCGCAACGCGGCAGAGGCTGCGCTAAGCCCTGATGCGGCCGGTGACGGTCCTCCTTGCGTACGCATTGAATGGGAGCGCACGGCTAGCGAAGTCGTCATCGCAGTCACCGACAACGGTACAGGATTGACCAACGCCGGCAACCTCTTTGTACCGTTCTACACGACGAAACCGAGCGGCACTGGCATCGGTCTCGTGCTTGCACAGCAGATCGCACAGGCTCACCGTGGGTCTGTACAGCTAGCCAATCGCAGTGACGGCGAGATCGGATGCAGGGCAGAGCTAAAACTGCCACTCTCCTAGCGCTAGGAGACCTTCCACTTAGTAGCCAGCATGTTGAGCTTTTCGTCGAGTGTAGGCTGTGGCTTCTGCTGTTGTCGTGTCGCCTGGGGACGTTGCGACGGCCCCTGAAGTGCCTTGATCGAAAGTGCAATTCTTTTAGTCTTTGTGTCTGCACTCAGCACCTTCACCTTGACGATCTGGCCCGTCTTCACTGCCTCCGACGGATCTTTGATGAATCGGTTCGAGAGCTCGCTGATGTGAACCAATCCATCCTGATGCACTCCGATGTCGACGAAGGCGCCGAACTTCGTAACGTTAGTGACGATGCCTTCCAAAACCATCTCCGGATGAACATCTGCAAATTCGCGCACCTGCTCATTGAAGCTCGGAGCCACAAATTTATCGCGCGGATCGCGCCCCGGCTTGCGCAATTCCTCCAGAATGTCATTCAGTGTGAACGTCCCTGCCGACAGCTTCTTCGTGTCCAGCTTGGCAAGCAGATGCGGATTCTTGATCAACTCATTAAGCGGAGCTTCAAGCAGACGAGCCAACTCTTCAACCACCGGATACGACTCCGGATGCACAGCCGTCATATCCAACAGATTTTCTCCATCCCGAATACGGAGAAAGCCGGCGGCTTGCTCAAATGTCTTCGCCCCAATACCCGGGACTTTGTTGAGCTGTGTGCGCGAGCGAAACTTCCCGTTCTCATTCCGATAGCTGACGATATTCAGCGCAATCCGTTCCGTGATGCCCGATACGAACCGCAGCAACGTCCACGACGACGTGTTCAGATCGACGCCCACGCGGTTCACGCAGCTCTCAATCACAGCTTCGAGCGATCGCTGCAACTGGCGCTGATCCACATCGTGTTGATACTGGCCCACACCTATCGACTTGGGATCAACCTTTACCAACTCTGAGAGCGGGTCTTGCAGACGCCGCGCAATCGAGATCGCTCCACGAACGGTCAAATCGAGATCCGGAAACTCCTGCCGAGCAATCTCCGAGGCAGAGTAGATGCTCGCTCCCGACTCGCTCACTGTCACTGAGAAAATATTGTCCAGTCGACGCTCACGCAGAAACTCTCGAACAAAAGCATCCGTCTCACGCGAAGCCGTCCCGTTGCCGATCGCGATGGCGCGAACGTTGTGCTGAACCAACAGCGTCTCCAACGTCTTAGCCGCAGGTCCTGCACTGTTCTTCGATGTATGCAGATAGAGAACATCATGCGCGAGAAACTTGCCAGTCTCGTCGACCACCGCAACCTTGCATCCGGTTCGCAACCCCGGATCGATGCCGAGGATCGAGATCGGACCAGCAGGCGGAGCCAGCAACAAATGATGCAGATTATCGCGAAACACCTGGATCGCATCCGTATCCGATCGTTTTTTTAATTCCAGTCGTATCTCGCCCTGTATCGAAGGATTCAGCAACCGCTTCCACGCATCTTCGATTGCCAGTTCCAGATGTAGAGTCCAGTCCCCCTGTCGACGCACGATGCCGGAACGCAGAACGGACGCTGCACGCAGAGCATCGAGCTCAATCAGAAAGTAAAGCACCGACTCTGCTTCGCCTCGCCGGACTGCCAGCATCCGATGCGATGGAATCGTCTTCACCGCTTCGCGATACTCGTAGTACATCTTAAATTTTTCCTGCTCATCGACCGCATCGATAGCCTTCCGGCTGACGATCACACCCTCATCAAACATTAGTTGACGCAATGCCTTACGCAAGTCCGCGTCTTCGCTGATCATCTCGGCCACAATGTGCCGTGCGCCTTCAAGTGCCTCATCGACGCTGCTCACCTCCTTCTCCGGATTCACAAACCCGGCAGCGAACTCTGGCAGCAACTGATCTGCGGCCTCTTGACTCCAGAGATAAAGCGCCAGTGGCTCCAGACCCTTTTCACGCGCAATCGTTGCCTTGGTGCGTCGCTTCGGACGATAAGGCAGATACAAATCTTCGAGCTCGCTACGATCAAGCGTCGCCTCAATTCGCGCCTTTAGCTCATCGGTCAGCTTGCCCTGTTCGAGGATCGACGCAAGAATCGTCTCGCGTCTCGCCGCCAGATCGCGGAAGTAAGCGAGCTTCTCTTCAATGTCGCGAATCTGCACCTCGTCGAGGTTGCCTGTGGCCTCTTTGCGGTATCGCGCGATAAACGGGACAGTTCCACCCTCGTTCAACAGTTCGATCACGGCAACGAGCCCGCGCATCGGGATGCTAAGTATTTGGCTGATGTGAAGCAGAACTTCGGGGGAAAGAGATTTTTGTTCGGACATGGTTGCTATGTCCATCGTAGATGCTTCGGCTCTGGAAAAGCACGCCGCGATTCTTCGATGAGCAAAGCAAGGATCAGAAGATCAGCCGCAAAGACATCTGTATCTGTCGTGGACTACCGATGGCGCTGGTAACGTAACCCAAGCCGCTGGGCTCATTGAAGAAATTCCCTGCTTGGTCGAGCGACGGAAAGCCATTGTAGGACTCGTTTTGCGAGACATTATCCTTAGGTACATCGAAGCTGGCCGTATTGGTCAGGTTGAAGATATCGAATGTATAGCGGAGGGACATGCGCTCGTTAATGTTCATGTCCTTGATGATGGAGAGGTCGGTACGCTTTTGAGCGGATTGACGGAAGATGTTGCGTTGGCCGCTGGTGAAGTCGGTCTCGAAGGGATCGTTGGATGGAACTGCGCCCCCAAGTCCTCCCGGACTGATAAGTGGCAGGGTGAAGCAGTCGGCCTTCAGCGCTGGCGCTCCAAACGCTCCTGAGACACCAGTCCTCGCATTCTGAGGGGTGCATCCAGGTGCAAGAGGCACAATAGGATTCGTGATGCCATCGGCCACGCCGTAGTAGATGCTTCCTACAGCACCGGAGTAGTCGATGACGCTGTAGGGCTGACCACTTTGAAGGATAGCAATTCCGCTGATAGTCCAGCCGTCGGTGATTTTGCCGGCGATTGTAGTCTTCGGGAAAAAAGTGGGAAGTTGATAGAGGTAAGTGAAGTTGACGACGTGAGTGCGATCGAAGTCTGAAGAAGCATAGCCATCGCGAAGACTAAGTGGATTATTGCCGTTGTAGAAAAGACCCATCCCACTCTGTTCGTCGAGCGCATGGGAGTACGTGTAGGAGAATCCGATCTGGAAGCCGTGAGTCATGCGCTGCTCAACGTGGACCTGCAGGGCGTTGTAAGAAGAGATGCCCGCTGCCTTATAAGTTTCCGATTCCGCAGAATATCCAAGATACGGAACGCGAAGGTCGATGTTGCCGCCCTCGTAGGTAGCCAGATACGGATTGCCGTTGGGCAAATTAGCTGGTGCGCAGTTGTAGAAGCAGAAGGAATTTCCCGCTTCCTGCACGGCATAGCCGTAGGTATAGATCTGGCCGTTGATGTGGTGAGAGGCAGAGGCGATACCGGCTTGATTGAAGGGAACGGGTATCACCTGATGGCGGCCGAGATTGCCGACGTATCCAACCTCGACGGCGAGATTATTGCGAGGCTGCCACTGAACGTCGAAGGTGTAGTTGATGGTGTAGGGCAGCTTGTTGTCCTGGGCATAATTTGCAAAGGAAAACATCTGTGCGCCGTTCTCAATCTGGGCAGGTGTCGGAAGATAGTGTGTGATATCGGCTGCTTTGCCGGTCGGCTGGTTGGGGATCGACGTACCAAATGGAGTGGATAGACTGAAGGGACCCTCGCACGCAGAGGCTACTGTAGGCTGCGGATCATCAGGATTGCATTGGACGGCGTTGACGAAAGGCGGTGCCTGTACGACGCCGAAAGGACCGCCGGTGACTTCGCCTGCAGCGTATCCCGGAGAGAGATAGGTGAAGAGCTCGCCGCGATCGTAGTAAATTCCCGTGCCGGCGCGAACGACTAATTTACTGTTGAACATCTTCGGCTGCCACGCAGCACCGATGCGCGGACCGAAGCCCCACTGGCGTCCGGTCAGAGTGGTTTTGCTTGCTCCCGGCGTAGCCTGCACATTGTTGCTGGCGATGACGAAGCCGTTGTTCGGATAGCAGTCCACCGAGGACTCGTCACCATTGGTGAGACAAGCAGTGTTGAACTGGTACTCCGAGGGATCGAAGTTAAAAATGTTGCCATGCTTTTCAGTCAGGCCGCCATTCCAGTCATATCGAATGCCAACGGTTAGCGAGAGGTTGGGCTTAACCTGAAACTTGTCCTGAAAGTACGAGCCAACCTGGTTGGCCCGATAGTAGCGATTCGCATTGCCAACGAGAAAAGTCGTAGTGGTGAAGTCATTGTTCTGGTAAGAGAGGTTGCCTTCGAGGAAGTTGGCGAAGTCTGCCGTCGAGATCATACCCTTATTGGTGCGCTGGTTGCGGATGTTGAGCTGCGTATAAGAGTAATTGCCGCCAAAAGCGAAGGTGTGCTTTCCGATGGTCCAGGTAGCATTCGCCGATGGCATCAGGCGATTCTGGAAGAGGCCGGTAAATGGCCCCTGAGTGAAAGCACCCGGACCAACATTGAGGGCTTGATCGTAAAGGCCATCCGGGTTCTGATTGTTTGCGTTGCCATTCCCGAGGACGTCCACGATGCTAATACCCGGAAAGTAAGTCGACCCGAACGCGCTGATTCCAGCCTGTGAAGGACCAAAGGGCTGATCGTTGACGGCATATGCTTTCTGGCGTACGAAGCCGATCGTTTGCACAACCGACAGGTTCGGCTTCAGTAGCGTCGTGTTGTTGATGGAGAAGACATGGCTGCCGGCATCGAGGTGCTGAGTGAAGCCGGGCACGTTGGAGTACGCGTACGGCGCGTTGAGAGGATCGTGCTGATAGTAGTACTTGAGCGCGACGGTATTCCTCGAGTTGGCGATCCAGTCCAGGTCTGCGACCGCTTGATCGGCGTGGAAGTAGGCAGTGCCGGGAATGGAGGCATTAAACGGGACGTTCTGTGTCGGAGTAACACCGGAGGCGGAGGGGATCATGTATTGCCCATTGGGCATCTTGTAGTTGAGAAGAAAGAGAGCCACAGGGCTGACGGCACTGGGCTGGATAGCATCATCGCCCGTGAGGCCGAAGTTTGTGTTCGCCAATGCCGCCAGAGTGCCAGCGCTGCGATCATCGGTAAGCCCCGGAGGAACAGTAAGCCGCGAGATGCCGATCTCCTGATCGCTAACGTGAACATGTTGATAGGCAATGAAGCCGAAGAGCTTGTCCTTGATGATTGGCCCGCCAAGAGTAAAGCCGGCGTTGTACCGATGAAGCTGCGGGACCTTCTCATTCGCCGGAATGCTGTCGTCCTGCTTGAAGAAGAACGGCGCAGCGTTCAGCCAGTCGGTGCCTCGGCGAAAATATCCGCTGCCGTGATAAGCGTTGGTGCCAGATGATGTACTCAGATCGATGTGAGCACCTGAGGTCGAGCCTTGCTGCGCGTCGTACATCGAAGCATTGACGCGAACTTCCTGGATGGTCTCAGGCGCAGGAGTCGGGAGCGCCTGTCCGATAGCAAGATAGACCGAGGCACTGCTCTGTTGTGTTCCGCCAGCGCCTATATTGCCCACGCCGGTGTTGTTGACGATACGCGCAGACGCGACCTGGCTCGTACTTTTACCGTTGAAGAGATTGCTGCTGTCGACGCCGTTGAGTTGGAACGAGTTGCTCGTATCGCGCTGCCCATTGGCCCATATCGGCTGATTGCCAAGTCCAGAGTTAGCACCTGTACCACCAGAAAGCTCCGCACTGACACCAGTCGAAAGAATCGCCAGCCCCGTAAAACTCCCCGTCGGCAGTGGAGCCGATTCGATCTGCGCCCTGTCCAGAACATATCCGTTCGTCGTATCGACAGCGTTCATCAGCGGATTCGCCTCGACCGTCACAGCCTCCGTCACCGAACCAACCGCCATCTGCGCCGGCAGCGTCACCGTACGATCTGCCTGAACCACAATCCCTGGAAAGCGTGCCGTGGAGAAACCATCACGCGTAAACGTCACCGTATATGTTCCGATGGGCAGGTTCGGAAAAGCATAGCTACCGGCAGAGTTCGACTGCGCGGTTCGGGTCAGGTGTGTCTCCTCTTCCACCACCTTCACCGATACGTCCGGCAGAATGCTGCCCGAAGCATCCGTCACAACCCCCACGATTCCGCCAAGCGTTTGCTGAGCGCTAGCCGCTTGCATCAGCAAGAAGCCTGCAAGAACAAAGCAACAAAGGGTAAGCGCAACTTTGACTTTCGAAAACACCACGGCGTCACCTCGCAGAGATGGTTGCGGTCGTCCTATTTTTATTGCAAAAACGGCCCTGATCAGACAGCGGAGAGCTGTCGGTAGATGTGGCTTTTTAAAAACGCAACGCTGAAGCTCGGAACTTCAGCAAGGTTAACGTCACAGCCCGATCAATTTTGTCGTCAATAAACCAGAGCATAGACGAAACCATTACGATGTCAATCGGAAAATTTGACCGAAACAAACAACACTGCCAAAGCCCCTCCCAAATCAGTGATAAACAGAAACTTAAGAGAGCTATGCTGGAATCAATGCCAACCCCAAACCACACACCAGTTCCGGACTACGCTGCCATGCTCCAGGTCGCACTCGCGGAAGCCCGCATCGGCCTCTCCGAAGGAGGCATCCCCATCGGCGCGGCCCTCTTCAACCGTCAGGGCGAACTCATCAGCTCCGGACACAACCGCCGCGTCCAGCAGAACGACCCCTCCATCCACGGCGAGACGGACGCCTTCCGCCGCGCCGGCCGCCAAACCTCTTACCGCGATCTCATCATGGTCACCACCCTCGCACCTTGCTGGTACTGCAGCGGCCTCGTACGCCAGTTCGGCTTCCGCACCGTCGTCGTCGGCGAGTCGGAAAACTTCTCCGGCGGCATCGATTGGCTACGCTCCATCGGCGTCGAAATCATCGACCTGGCCTCACCCGACTGCATCACCCTGCTAGCCGACTACATCCGCGAAAACCCACACATCTGGAACGAAGATATAGGCGAACCAGCCCCCTAAAGCGATCAAGCAACCACAGCACGCCGCCGCGTGATCACATACCAGCCCATCCCGCCGACAAGATACGCCACATACACATACGGCAGATAACGATACGGCGCAGGAGGCACCGGAAAAAACGTTCCCACCATAGCCAGAATCGTAGCCGCCGTCGCACTGATCGAAAGCACAAGCCCACCAACACCCAACCGCCCACGTCGTCGCAGATGCACAGGCAGCGCCACCGCCACTAAAGCATAGGCCGTCAAAAACCCATACACCGCCAGCGTACCCATCCATCCATACACATCGGCCCCGCTCGATCCCCGCTCCACCAGAACCGCAACCGGAACAAACGCCAGCACGCCAGCCAACACACTAGCCGCCCCCGGAGTCTCCTTCTCCGCATGAGTCTTCGCAAGCCTGCCATGAGCCAGCCCATTGTGCGCCATCAGCATCAACACCCGCGCCGCTGCAATCACGCAGGCCAGCGTGCCTGCGAACATACTCACCAGAACCCCCGCATCGATCACCGGCCCCGCAATGCTCACACCAGCCCTCTCTGACAAGAACCGCATCGGAGCCGTGCTCTCACCCAACCCCGGACTCGCTCCATGAAAGCTCAGCACCTCGCCATACGCGCAGACGATAAAGAACACCCCAGCCAGCGCCGCGCTTTGCAACACCGCACGAGGAATCGTCCTCAACGGCTCCTTCGCCTCGGCCCCCAGCGTCGTCGCGCTCTCAAAGCCCACAAAGCTAAACAGCGCCAGCATCACACCCAGCCGCACTCCCACCGGCGTCACTCCGCGAAGCCGCAACTGCTCCTCATCGATACGCAGCCCATGCTTCCAAAGCAGAATCCCCACCACAAGACTGATCAGGCACACCGACACCGCTTCAATCCACAACATCGTCTGCGTCGAAATCTTCACATCCCGCCACGCAATCCACACCGCCCCACCCGCGCACACAGCCGCCAGCAGCCCCGCCGAAACATGCGGCCCAAACCTCCCCAGAAACACATACGCATAGCTCACAAATCCACCAATCACCGAAGCCGCCGTCATCACATAAGCGAAGAACAGCGCCCACGCAGCCACCGCAGCAAACGCCGGCGGCAGCGTCTCGCGCGTGTAAACATACAGCGACCCAGGCGATGCCGAGTCCCGCGCAAACACCGCGATACACAACGCCATCAACGCAATCCCTGCCATGGCAAGCGCATACGCCAGCCACGTGCCATTTCCCGCTAACGCAAACACCAGAGGAATTGTCAGCGTAGGCGAAGTACTAGGCGCCATGGTCGAGACCGACTGCGCCAGTGTCTCCAACGGTGACAGAACACCCCGCCGCAACCCATAAGAAGCCGTGACGACCGCAACCTTCTCGTTAGCAACAACTCCAGAAGAGTCCATCCGATCATCCTCAGCGGTATGCATCAGGCAAAATCCCTCTTGAAATTCGCCACCGGAAGCTTGAGTCTGAACTCTCCAGAAATTTGCGTCAACAGTTTTCGATCTTTCGCCACACCGAACCTGCTATCTCTATAGCTCTCCCGATGCTCGAACGAATCTCACCTCTCACCGAACTACGCCACGCGCTCGCTGCCCACACCACCCCTGCGGAGGTAGCAACTGCAGCAACACTGAAAGTGAACAGCAACGCCTCCCGCAACACGTACATTCACTTCAATCAACAGGAGCTTCTCCAACAGGCACAATCACTCGCCCACACGTACGCTAACGCTGCCAGGCCGCCGCTGTACGGTGTCCCCGTATCTCTAAAAGACTGCTTCGATCTTGCGGATACCATAACCACCTTCGGCTCTCGCTTCTATGCAGATCACAACCTGCCCGCCACACATGACTCCGCGATGGCCCACAGGCTGCGCGCATCCGGCTGCCTCATCACCGGCAAAACCCACCTTCATCCCCTCGCCTATGGCATCACTGGCCAAAACCCTGACTACGGAGACTGCCTTCAGCCCCGCGACTCTTCACTGCTCACCGGCGGCTCCTCCAGTGGCGCTGCCGCCAGCGTTCAGGAGGGCTCCGCCCTCGCAGCCATCGGTACCGACACCGGCGGATCCATTCGCGTCCCCGCCGCACTCTGCGGCCTGACTGGATACCGAGCCTCTCACGCCTTAGCCTCTACAACGGGCCAGTGGCCAAATGCCTGGACTGGCGCGGCGCATCTTGCACCATCCTTTGACACCGTCGGCTTTCTCCTACGCGACCCACGCGACGCCGCGGCTATCGCAAATGCTCTCTTCAGCGTCCCTTTCGCCACCGCACCATCAGCCCCGCGCATCGGCTGCGTGCCGTTGTCTTTTCTAACGGATTGCGAATCAGACGTACTTGCCGCCTTCGACGCATGGCGCCGGCAACTCACACGCGCAGGAGCCTCTCTCGCCGAATTCGACACAACAAGCTGGAATCATTCGATAGAAATCTTCGCGCCAATCCAGGCCCATGAGGCCGCCGCCCAGCACCGCGGCCACTATGACCAATTCGAACCCATAATCGCGCAGCGCCTACACTGGGGAGCCTCGCTCTCCGACTCCGATCTCGCACCCCTCCGTCAGCGCCTTGCGGACTTCCGTTCCCGCATGGCATCTGCGTTCGACAAATTCGATTTTCTGATGCTCCCCTGCGCCCCCGTCAGCCGTCTCGTCGCAAATCAGGACCAAAGCTCCGCACGTCAGACTATCCTCCGCTATACCATCCCCTTCAGTCTCGCAGGACTACCCGTCGTCACGCTGCCGGCGGAGATCATCGGCGCAGCATTCGGCGCCGGAATTCAGCTCGCTGCATCTCCCGGCAACGACGGCGCGCTGCTCGCATACGCCGCCACGCTGGCGCAGGCGCTGGTCGATCACCCACCGTCACACGCATGACAAATCTCACCTACCGCCTCCTCGGAATCACCACCTCAGCCCCCGCGCCCACCGCATTGATCTCCGCAAAGTTCCGCTGATTAATCCCCACACTGAGCCGCCCACGCGAATCGATATACAGCAACCCCTTTCCCACCGGAACATCGCTGAACGTCTTCACAAACGGAAGCTCATACTTCTTCCCGCCAATCTCCACTGGAACCACATCGCCCAGCCCATATCCAAGCTGCGCAAACGTCTCCGCCGGAACGTTCAGCACCAGATTCCCAAACGGCCCATCCGTCCCGATCACGTGCCCACGCAGCCTCGCAGCATCCACTGTTGCAGACCGAATATCCAGCCGCACCAGCTTCGCGACATCCACCTCCGGCCCCGCCGTAGTCCAATCATCCCCACGAGCCAGATGCGCCCCTGCAGGCGAAAAAATATCCCGCCCATGAAACGTCGACGACATCTTCGCCCCAATCATCCACTCGGGATTCTTGATCTCCCGCGCCCCCACAATGCCATCCCGATCCTGCACCAGCGTCAACAGCCCGTTATCCGGCAGCACAAAATACTGTCCCTTCTTCGACTTCGCAATAATCGCCTTCCGCGCGCTCCCCACCCCCGGATCCACCACAACCACAAACACAGCATCATCCGGAAAATAAGGAGCCGACCCCGCCAGAAACCGCGCCCCTTCTGCAATTTCGTACGGAGTCACCTGATGCGTAATATCAATAATCCGCACCCCCGGAGCCACGCCCTCCATCACAGCCTTGCATATCCCCACCGCATCATCGCGAACATCGAAGTCCGTCATAAACCCAATCGTTCGCAGTGCCTTCGCATCCCGCTGCCCCAGCGCAACACACGGAGACAACGAAACCAAAGCCCCCAACAAAATCCCGCAAAACAAATCACGTCGTCTCAAGGCAGTCATCTCCAAAAATGAAATTTCTCTAAACAATACCGTGCAATGTCACTCCGAATCGGTACAATTCGACCGAGTCGTTGATAAAAAAGGAGTTTCCTGGGCCCTATGCAGTCCTTTCGCGCCTTGCGCAAATCAAAAGTGTCCCACGTTCTGGGATTCGCAACACTATTCCTGCTGCCCACCGGCCTCCTCTTACCCACCGCTGCATACGGATTGGCGAATGCGCAGCAAAGTGGTCCACCCTCGCAACCGACAGAACAACAGGCCCAGAATCCGCAATCTCAAGCTCCCCAGCCCCCCGCATCGAACTACAACAAGGCCATCTTTCTAAAACCAATCCCACCCGACCAGCTCGCTTTTCTGAATCAATTTGCAGGAGCGCCGTCAAAGGACCTCTTTCGCGACAAGCAATTCCACAAATTAATGAAAACCTTCGTCCCCGATTGCATGTTTCATTACGGCCGGGACATGCCACTCTCCGACGCACTCGAAATGGTGATCAACGGCTCCTCTCAGCCGGTTGAGATCCGTGATGGCCGTTACTTGATGCTTTCCGGCCAAAGCGGGCCCTACCTCGGTGGCCGTGGATTTCTCTGGATCGATATGCAGGATGGCATTGCGCTGGGCGGGTTCTACTTCCATCCCACCAATGGCGAACCCACGCCATCCGTTGTCATCTTCTCCAGGCAGGTCAAGCAAGATCCTCTTGCACAGAGCGACCTTCCCCCGGCGTTTGTCGGCGATCTGATCCAATGGTCCACAACATCACGCGTTCCGCCCATCACAACGCGTTACTTCATCACCGGCTCCAACAAAAGGATCCTGCTCGAGCACGACGAAGACTATTGCCTCCGCGCAGACGGAACAACCGCACCTCCTGAAAGCGGATGCCTGCAGATGAATGCGGATGCCGCCGACATCGATATGAACACTGCCTCTTATCTGTACCAAACCCACTACGCAACCAACGCCACCGCGTGGATGATCAATGATCCCGACCAGATCGCATGGCTTCAGGTCCGGACGAACACATGCGGAATTGGTCCCGACCCACTGGGATGCCGCATCCGTATGACACGCGAACGCACGCACGTCATCATTAGGCAAGGCCCCGTTTCGCATCCACCGCACCGGTAAGCCGGTGATCGATCACCCATCTTCCATCAGTGATATAGTTCCCCGACTGGAGATGATTGCCACATAAACATCTGGCACATCTCCCACGTCTCACGGACATCATTGAGGAGAGAACTTCATGCAGCATCTCCGAACCATCGCATTTCTAGCCCTTCTAGCTGGCATAACTCCCCTAAGAGCCCAGACACCCCAACCCGCGACACGTCCGGTACGCCCAACCCCGCCCACCCGCGACCCCCACACCCCCGGCTACGTCACAGCCACCGAACTACCCGACGGCGCCAACGCTCCCGCAAACGCCGACGGCAACTTCATCCTGGGCCCCACCCACACCCCCTCACCCGACGCCACTCAGCAGCCGAGCGTGCCACAGGGAACCGTCTCCCAGTTCACCATGAACTCCGCCGACAGCAAGCTCTACCCCGGCATCGCCCGAGAGCCCGACACCTTCGGCACGCCCGATCCCGCCGACCCCGCAAAACTCATCGTCACCACCAGCCACCCCGCTCCCTACACCCGCCGCGTCACCGTCTATGTGCCCAAACAATATGTCCCTGGCACCGTCGCGCCCTTCATCATCGGAGCAGACGGCCCCGACCGCGATCTCTTCACCACCCTCGACAATCTCATAGCCCAGCACCGCGTCCCCGTCATGATCGCCATCTCCATCAGCAACGGCAGCGGCGACGCCCAGGGCAGCGAGCGCGGCCTCGAGTACGACACCATGTCAGGCCGCTATGCCGAGTTCGTCGAGACCGAAGTCCTCCCCCTCGTCGAAAAGCAATACCAGGTCAAACTGACCAAAGACCCCGACGGCCGCGCAACCATGGGCGGCAGCTCCGGAGGCTCCTGCGCCCTCATCATGGCCTGGTACCACCCCGAGCTATACCACCGCGTCCTCACCTACTCCGGCACCTACGTCAACCAGCAATGGCCCAGTAACCCACAGACGCCCCACGGCGCATGGGAGTTTCACGAACACCTCATCCCTAATACTCCCACTAAGCCGCTGCGAATCTGGATGGAGGTTGGCGACAGAGACCTCCTCAACCCCAATGTCATGAACGACCACATGCACGACTGGGTCGTCGCCAACGAGAACATGGCACGCGTGCTAGCCGACAAGGGCTACCACTACCAATTCGTCTTTGTCCGCAACGCTGGACACACCGACCACACCGCGAAACAACAAACCCTGCCCGAAGCCCTCGAATACCTATGGCAGGGCTATCCCATCGCCGGAGCGAATACAGGATCGAAGAATTAATGCCTCTTGCCCCCGAAAATAAATCCTGAAAAGTGCCGACTTTCGCGCCCCTCAAAATTGTTCGTCCGCTAACCACGTTTGCCACACTTTGCACCGCTTAGTGACCACAAAACCACCACATCGAAGCACCACTTTCCCCAAAAACCCCAGCAAAAACACCCTTCCACCACACCAAAAAAATCGGACAAAATATCCACACTTTTCCGCTCGAACAGAAGACGCAAAATAAGGCGAATCGATTCGTTACCCTATTTCGCCTTTGCAAGGATTGCTCTTGCCACTCATTTTCCATCTGGCTCGGCAAGCAAATCTCCCAATCGATTAAACCGTCTTTCCCAAAGCGAACGACGATCGCCGATCCACTGCTCAGCCACCGAAAGACCCCTGGGTTCGATGCGACAGGTGCGAATTCTCCCGACCTTTCGCGTGTAGACAAGTCCGCTTTTTTCCAGGATCTGCAAGTGTTGAACAACAGCGGCCAGAGTGATATCAAGCGGCTTTGCCAGCATCGAGACCGAAACAGGCCCTTCAGTCAGTTTTTCGATAATGGCACGTCGCGTGGGATCGCCAAGTGCGTGAAAGACGCGGTCAATCGTGGCTCTCTGGCTAAGCATGGACGCCGCCTCTGCAGTTCATTTGCAATCTAGCTCTCCAGTTCACTTGCCAATTGTCCAAATAGCTGACGCCATCCTTCTTCACGAATTTGAGGACCATCCGAGCCCTCAAAGAACGCTCCCTGCTCGGTGAAGATGAGCTCGGTCCCTTTTTCCGCCGGCAGCAACTCCACCGTAGCCTGCGAGGATGAGATGCGCTTATCGCCGAGGGCCATCGTGTAGGCAAACACGACGCGACGATTAGGCACAATGTCCTGATAGATGGTTTCGTTTGTGCAGGCAGGCCCTTCATTAAAGCGGAACCGAGTCCGCTCAACACCTCCGACTCGAAAATCCATCTCGAACTCTTCCATCACGGATCCACCACCCTCAGCAAACCAGCGGCTCTTCTTGCTCGGGTCGGAGAAGGCAGCAAACACGCGTTGTGGTGTTGTGGGATAACTGCGTTCGATAACGAAGGTGCTATGGATAACGCTCCGTTCTTTCATAGTCGCTTTTTCAACCCCATAGTTTGCTTCTGACTTCACACCCTTGGCTCATAACGCAGGAAAACTTTGCCATTGCCGAATGTCCGAGTCTTTGTCAGCCTTAGGTTCAGCTTTTCTTTGATGCCATCAAACATTGTCCGCCCCTTGCCCAGGGCCACCGGATCCACCATCATCTGGTACTCGTCGATCAGGTTCTCCGGCGCCAACTGCGCAACAATGCTCCCGCTCCCCAGGATCGCCATGCCCGGTCCAGTTTCATCCTTCATCTTTCGAATCTCCGAAACAAGATCTCCCTTCACCAGCCGGGTATTACTCCATAGTGCCTGATCCAGCGTTCTCGAAAAAACAACCTTCGACATGCTATTCATTCCCGCGGCCACCGCGGGATTATGTTGATCCGCAATTGGAGTCGGCCAATAGCGCGCCATTAGCTCGTACGTCACCCTGCCGAATAATAACTGGCCTCCGCCGCTTGCATTTTCTGCGACAAACGCCGAGTACTCCGCATCGTCGTTCCCGTCTTGCGCCCAAGTGAAGTCACCACTCGCATTAACAAAGTATCCATCCAGCGATACATGATTGAAAACGATCAGCTTTCGCATATCTTCTCCTTTTCAATGTCCGCATTTGATCGAAAAATCAAATCGACCATCCACCGTTTATCGAGCTCAATAAGTTTAGTGAACACTTAACTATTAGTCGCCACCAGCTACGACTGTCAAGTTAATACTTAAGTATAATTTCCAACCAAACGACTCGAGCCTTGGGCATACCTCCCTTGATGCACCTTTTCTCCTATCGAGCGTTGCGGATTCGTGTCAAAATTACGGAACAAATCAGCGCATCGCGTGGAAAGTGCGGTGGAGCTTACCAAGCCTGGTGAACCGCAGCGGGACCTGTTCTCTGTATCGCAAAAAGGGGTAACTATGCGACGAATAGCTGGCTTCTTTTTGGCGCTATGTCTAAGCTGCCCGGCGCAGATGATTCCTGTACTCACCCGTGCCTACGACAACGATCGCTCTGGTGCGAACCTCAAAGAGACGATCCTCACCCAGGACGGCGTGCGAACCAAAGGAATTAGCCGCATCACCACGATTCCCGTCTTCGGCGACGCGAGGGGAGTCGAGGCGCAGCCACTCGTACTTCCCGGCGTTCAAACCTCTAAGGGCCTACGCGACGTAATGGTCCTGCCTTCCATGGCAAATATCGTTCGTGGCGTGGATGCCAGGACTGGCGAAGGCATCTGGCAGGTCAACCTTGGCGGCCCGGTGACGGGAACCACTGCAATCGACAGCAAGATGGTCAATGACAAATGGGGCGTGCTCTCCACCGGCGTGATTGATCCCGATACGCAACGTGTGTACATGGTCTCCTGGGTGTCGCCGGACGGTTCAGCAGATAAAGCTGCACACTTCGTCAATGTGCTGAACGTTTCAGATGGATCTCAAGTATGTTCTCCAGTTCCGCTGGCAGGAGCGATCAGTGGAACGCAGCACTTCAACAGCATGCTTCGAAAACAGCGCAGCTCGCTTGTGATGACGAACGTCCACGGGACCAAAACGATCTTCTTCGCTTCGGGCACCGTACAGGAAACAGGGAATGGTGCTGCGGGTTGGATCTTTGCGTTCGACGTGGCGACGAATAAGCTAGCCTCTGCATTGGCGATGTCGCAAGGGGATGGCGCAGGAGTATGGATGGCCGGGCAAGGGCTCTCTGCCGATAAGGACGGCTATCTCTATGGGGTGACAGGGAACGGATCCTACAACGGCGTCAGTGACTTCGGCGAGTGCGTCTTCAAAATCCTCTACCAACCGCCAGTAGGAACTACACCTGCTTCGCTGCGCGTCATTAGCAGGTGGGCACCGTACTCCGACTCCGCGCGGCTCGGAAAAAACCCGACACTCTCCTCACCCATGCTCCCGCCCAGCGACAAACTCGCTGGTGTGAGCGCACCCTCCGAGGCGATGAGAATGCCTGTGAATGGAATGAAGCCGCGGGCGATGGTTGGGGCAAAGGTGGTAAACAGCATAGATAGCAACACAGGCAAGCCCGTACAGTTGGTCTACCCAAAGATTCAGGCCCAAGACCCTGCATATGCAGATGAAGACTTGGGCTCTGCCGGGGGAACGCTGATCGAGCAATATATGATCTATCTCGCGGCAGGCAAAGACGGCATTGGGTATCCAGTGAATGCTCGCAATATGGGAAACACACAACCAGCCGACTTCGCGAACATGAAGGCCAACTGCGCGAAGCTGGCCGGCCCTCCTGTATGGCTCACGGCCTCTCCGGGACCGGTGGATCCATGTCCCCAGGACGTTACAACCCTCAATTTCATGCCGTGGGGAAAGACGCGGCACATGCACTCCACGCCTGTGCAGTACATGAGCCCAACTGGCATGAAGATATTCGTTTGGGGAGAAAACTCCCAGTTGCATGAGTGGGCTATGAGCCCAACGGGAACACTGACCTACGTCGCACAGGGAAACGAATTCGCTTCTTCGGCGATTACGGGGTCACCCGGTGGGATGCCAGGCGGCTTTTGCTCACTCTCATCAAACGGCAACAAGCCGGGCACAGCGCTCCTGTGGTGCACAGTTCCCTACGGCGACGCGAACGCTGGCGACCCTGGCACACATGTAACGAACGGCCGACTGCTCTGTTACGACCCCGACAACACCGCGAACGGCACGATCCCCGTCCTTTGGGATTCAGAGCGGTGGGGAATCACCTTTATCTTCAATAAGTTCTTACCCCCAATCGTCGACGGAGGACAGGTCTACGTTCCCAACTACAACGGCGGAGTGGATGTATACGGGCAGCCTGACCTTGAGAGTTAAACCGCGCGTGAATCACGGAGCTACCGTGGCATTGATAGACTGCACCCAGCAGTCCATCGTCCGCGAGGAACCTTGTGCCTCTGCACCACACCATCGACGGCATCACCTACACCTTCCGTGACCTCAAAGACCTGCTCGCTAAAGCGACACCCGCTCGCGCTGGCGACGAACTCGCTGGCATCGCCGCCCGCAGCTCCGTCGAACGCGTCGCCGCCCAGATGACCCTGGCGGACCTTCCTCTCACTGCCTTTCTCAACGAGGCCGTCATTCCCTACGAGACCGACGAAATCACGCGCCTTATCTTCGACACCCACGATCCCTCCGCCTTCGCGCCCATCGCCAGC
Organism: Edaphobacter aggregans; assembly: GCF_003945235.1. NCBI lineage: Bacteria > Pseudomonadati > Acidobacteriota > Terriglobia > Terriglobales > Acidobacteriaceae > Edaphobacter > Edaphobacter aggregans. Next base: position 3,970,228 of record NZ_RSDW01000001.1, on the reverse strand, counting down.
CTCACCGTTGGCGGCCTCCGCGACAAACTACTCTCCTACGACTCCACCACCGAATCCCTCACCGCTCTCGCCCCCGGCCTCACTCCTGAGATGGCCGCCGCAGTGTCCAAGCTCATGCGCGTACAAGACCTCATCGCTGTAGCACGTAAGATTCGCGTCGTCACCCGTTTTCGCACCACCGTCGGCCTACCCGGACGCCTATCCACACGCCTCCAACCCAACCACCCCACTGACGACCCCATCGGCATCGCCGCTTCCATCATCGACGGCCTGCTCCTCGGATCCGGCGACGCCGTTATTGGCATCAACCCCGTCGCCGACAACGTCGCCAGCACCATAAGCCTCCTCAGGCTCATCGACTCCGTTCGCGAACGCTACTCCATCCCAACACAGAGCTGCGTCCTCGCCCACATCACCACCCAACTTGCCGCGCTCGAACAAGGCGCACCGATCGACCTCGTCTTTCAATCCGTAGCCGGTACCGAGCGGGCCAACACCTCCTTCGGGATCAACCTCGCTCTCCTCGATGAAGCCCACCACGCTGCCCGCGAACTCCACCGAGGCACCGTCGGCGACAACGTCATGTACTTTGAAACCGGCCAAGGCAGCGCGCTCTCCGCGAATGCACATCACGGCGTCGACCAGCAGACCTGCGAGGCCCGAGCCTACGCCGTCGCACGTCGCTTTTCCCCCATGCTCGTCAACACGGTCGTCGGTTTCATCGGCCCGGAGTACCTTTATGACGGCAAACAGATCCTCCGCGCCGGCCTCGAAGACCACTTCTGCGGCAAACTCCTCGGCCTGCCCATGGGCTGCGACGTCTGCTACACCAATCACGCTGAGGCAGACCAAGACGACATGGACACGCTCCTCACGCTCCTTGGCGCAGCCGGCGTCAACTACATCATGGGCGTCCCCGGCGCCGACGATGTCATGCTCCAATATCAGAGCACCTCATTCCACGATGCCCTTTACCTTCGTTCCACCCTCGGTCTACGCCCGGCCCCCGAGTTCGAAGCGTGGCTCAGAAGCGACATTCCCGGCCAGCTTCCCCTGCCGACTCAAATGCAACTGACCTCTGAGAACTGACCAACCCATGTCCGATCTCATCCCCACTCCTCGTCTCAACCTTCGCGACTTCACTCCCGCCCGAGTATCTTTGCCCAAGACCGGCCATAGCATTGTCACGACGGAAGTACTTAACTTCCAACTCGCCCACGCTGAGGCCCGCGACGCCGTCCACGCTTCGTTCGATCTTCCGGCCTTCGAGCGGCGTCTCCGCGATGAACTCCCCACCCTCGCTGAAGCCTCCATCCCAGTCCTCCAACTCCAAACCAATGCCCCTAGCCGCGCTGCCTATCTCCGCCAACCAATTCTTGGACGGACCCTCCACCCCGACTCCGTTGCCCAGCTCCAACCCGCCTCACCAAACCTCGCTACCGACCTCGCTATCGTCATCGCCGATGGCCTCTCCGCTCTGGCCATCGAACACAATGCCATACCTTTGCTCGCACACCTTCTACCGCAGCTCCTCGCCGCAGGCTGGACTATCGCCCCACTCACTCTGGTGCAACAAGGCAGAGTCGGCATCGGCGATCCTATCGGCTTTCATCTCGGAGCCAGCCTCAGCCTAGTCCTCATCGGCGAACGCCCCGGCCTTTCCTCACCCGATTCGCTCGGAGCCTACCTCACCTGGCATCCTCATCCCGACCGCACCGACGCCGACCGCAACTGCCTATCCAACATCCGCGACGGCGGTCTCTCTTCAAAAATCGCCGCAGACCGTCTCCTCTGGTATCTCCAGGCTGCTCGCACAAGGCAGATCACCGGTACCTCACTCAAAGAAGGTTCCGTCGAGCTTCAGGCCACTGTCACATCTGCCGAGACTAACTCGGCAAATAAGGTATAAATGATGAGGAATAAAAAGCCCCATCCTCGAAAGGATGGGGCTTCTAAATTATGCCGGCGATCACCTAATCTCCCACACACTTACGCGTGCAGTACCATCGGCCCAACGAGGCTTAACTTCCGTGTTCGGGATGGGAACGGGTGTGACCCTCGCGGTAAACTCACCGGCAAACTTGAGAATTTCGCTCTCGCGATCTTCCACAACTGAATAGATTGAGCAGACATTTACCAAAAACGTATTAGTTATATCTCGTATAACTACAAAGCTTGTATTGAATGAACTCTAGAACAGTGGACTTCACTGCGCAGAGTAAATTTTATGGACAAGCCGAACGGGCGATTAGTACTGGTAAGCTACACGCATTACTGCGCTTCCACCTCCAGCCTATCAACCTAGTGGTCTTCTAGGGCCCTTCATTTCCCTTTTGGGTTGGGAGATCTCATCTTAGAGCGTGCTTCCCGCTTATATGCATTCAGCGGTTATCACAACCGAACTTCGCTACCCAGCCGTGCCTTTGGCAAGACAACTGGAACACAAGAGGTTCGTCCATCCCGGTCCTCTCGTACTAAGGACAGCCCTCTTCAAATCTCCTACGCCCACAGCAGATAGAGACCGAACTGTCTCGCGACGTTCTGAACCCAGCTCACGTACCGCTTTAATAGGCGAACAGCCTAACCCTTGGAACCTTCTACAGCTCCAGGATGCGATGAGCCGACATCGAGGTGCCAAACCATTGCGTCGATATGAACTCTTGGCAATGATCAGCCTGTTATCCCCGGCGTACCTTTTATCCGTTGAGCGATGGCCCTTCCATACAGAACCACCGGATCACTAAGGCCTGCTTTCGCATCTGCTCGACTTGTAGGTCTCGCAGTTAACCACACTTATGCCTTTGCACTCGACGGTCGATTTCCAAACGACCTGAGTGTAGCTTCGCGCGCCTCCGTTACAATTTAGGAGGCGACCGCCCCAGTCAAACTACCCGTCTTACTATGTCCCTCTCCCGGATCACGGGAGCAGGTTAGAATCACAACAATCGCAGGGTGGTATCTCACCGTTGGCTCCACCGAACCCAAAAGTCCGGTATCAAAGCCTCCCACCTATCCTGCGCAGCAATTGCCGTAACTCATAGTAAAAGTATAGTAAAGGTGCACGGGGTCTTTTCGTCTAGCTGCGGGTAACCGGCATCTTCACCGGTACTACAAGTTCGCCGAGCAACTCGTTAAGACAGTCGTACGATCGTTACTCCATTCGTGCAGGTCGGAACTTACCCGACAAGGAATTTCGCTACCTTAGGACCGTTATAGTTACGGCCGCCGTTCACCGGGGCTTCAGTTCAAAGCTTCGAGCTTGCGCCCTAACCTCTCCCTTTAACCTTCCGGCACCGGGCAGGAGTCAGCCCCTATACGTCGTTTTAGACTTTGCAGAGACCTGTGTTTTTGTTAAACAGTCGCCGTACGCGTTTCACTGCGGCCCACCTAGGCTATGAACCCAGGGGGCGACCCTTCTCCCGAAGTTACGGGTCTAATTTGCCGAGTTCCTTAACAAGCTTTCACTCGAGCGCCTTTGGATATTCTCCTCGTCTACCTGTGTCGGTTTGTGGTACGGTTCCCAATTTCTCTCCTTAGAGGTTTTTCTTGGCAGCATGAAATCAGCAGCTTTCAGCCATTCGGCTTACTGCTTTGCGCCTCACTGTTAAGTCTCTCCGGATTTGCCTAGAGAAACCAGCTTACGCGCATCGAACCCCATAGCCATAGGAGGTCCTGCTTATCCTTCTGCGTCACCCCATCGTGATAACGAAAAACTGGGAGGTCCGGAATATTAACCGGATTTCCATCGCCTACGCCTCTCGGCCTCGGCTTAGGGACCGCCTAACCCTGAGCGGATTAACCTTCCTCAGGAAACCTTAGACTTTCGGCGTGAAGGGTTCTCACCTTCATTATCGCTACTTATGCCGGCAGGGTCTCTTCTGTAATGTCCACGTATCTTCCCAGTTACGCTTCATCCACGACAGAATGCTCTCCTACCACGCACACCTAAAAGGTGTGCATCCGCTGCTTCGGTATACAGTTTTAGCCCCGTTGTATTGTCGGCACCGGACCGCTTGACCAGTGAGCTATTACGCTTTCTTTAAAGGATGGCTGCTTCTAAGCCAACCTCCTGGCTGTCTGAGCGTTCCGACTTCCTTTCCCACTTAACTGTAATTTTGGGACCTTAGCAGGCGGTCTGGACTGTTTTCCTCTCGACTGTGAAGCTTAGCCCCCACAGTCTGACTCCCGGGCTGGTTGTAATTGGCATTCGAAGTTTGGCTGGATTCAGTAAGCCGGAAAGCCCCCTAGTCCAATCATGTCTCTACCACCAATCCAAATCACCCGAGGCTAGCCCTAAAGCTATTTCGGAGAGAACGAGCTATCACGGAATTTGATTAGCCTTTCACCCCTACCCTCAGCTCATCCGAGCTTTTTCAACAAACACCGGTTCGGTCCTCCAGTAGGTGTTACCCCACCTTCAACCTGGCCAAGGGTAGATCATCCCGCTTCGCGTCTATTCCTGCCAACTTATCGCCCTATTCAGACTCGCTTTCGCTGCGGCTCGCTCACGCTTAACCTTGCTGACAAGAATAACTAGCCGGCTCATTATGCAATAGGCACGCGGTCAGACATTCCCTTACGGGCATAGTCCTCCCACTGCTTGTAGGCACACGGTTTCAGGTACTTTTCACTCCCCTCAAAGGGGTGCTTTTCGCCTTTCCCTCACGGTACTGGTTCACTATCGGTCAGAAACGAGTATTTAGCCTTACGGGATGGTCCCCGTGGATTCAAGCAGGGTTTCTCGTGCCCCGCCTTACTCAGGTACCTGCTTCGAGTCTGGATCAATTTCGCCTACGGGTCTGTCACCCTCTATGGAGTCCCTTTCCAGAGACTTCAGCTATCGACCAGATTGGTAACTCTACTGTTGCAGGCCCTACAACCCCCGAACTACCGAAATAGTACGGGTTTGGGCTGTTCCGATTTCGCTCGCCACTACTATCGGAATCGAGGTTTCTTTCTCCTCCTGGAGGTACTGAGATGGTTCACTTCCCTCCGTTCGCCTATTCCAACCTATGAATTCAGTTGGATATACCCAGGTTTTACCTGGGTGGGTTTCCCCATTCGGAAATCTCCGGATCAACGCCTGTGTGCGGCTCCCCGAAGCTTATCGCAGCTTGCCACGTCCTTCATCGCCTGTTTCTGCCAAGGCATCCACCGTGCGCCCTTAGTAGCTTGACCATAAAATTTACTCGCACGCAGCAGAGCAACAACCTCTGCAACGTAGAGAATTCTACGTTTGATATAGTCCACGCCTGTGTCGTACAACCTTCATCTCAACTTACGAGACTTAGGCTGGTAACACGAAAATTATTCTAAAGACACTCAATAACTGACAGCTTTCTTCGGAAACTACCCGAAGACATGCTGCTCAGCCTTGTAGTTATATTTACCCAATCTATTCAGTTGTCAAAAATCATAGAGCGAATCGCATTACTGCGTCTTCACTATCGCGCCCTCGGGCGGCTTGAGCATTCCTGCTCAAGGTTCAAACTCCGCTTCCCAGCAGAGCCTCAACCTCAAGCAGACATCGCTTGGTGAAACCTCAATCGATCTATCGAGTGGTGATGGTGGAGCTGAACGGGATCGAACCGTTGACCCCCTGCTTGCAAAGCAGGTGCTCTCCCAACTGAGCTACAGCCCCATCACTATCAGTCTACCCGATAGTTACGACAAAGGTGGTGGGCCTGGGTAGATTCGAACTACCGACCTCACCCTTATCAGGGGTGCGCTCTAACCAACTGAGCTACAGGCCCGGCACTACGCCGATAGAAACTCTATCGAATCGCATGCTGCTCTGTTGTTGACTCTTACGAGTCAAAGTCGAGCTCTCTCGAAAAAAGGTTTCGAGGACACAGTTGAACGTGCATAGCAGCTACGCCGCTATTGACCATCGGTGTTGACAGAAGAACGAAATAAAGAGGGTCTAGTTCAGGCTCATCTGCACTTGCTTGCGCTTATACAGATGGTACTCGGTCACTACTTCAACTCGGATGGTCGTGAAACCATGTCGCCTGCATTCGCAGGGCGTTGGAATATGCCGAGATGTTCTCTTTAGAAAGGAGGTGATCCAGCCGCAGGTTCTCCTACGGCTACCTTGTTACGACTTCACCCCAATCATGAATTACACCTTGGGCGGCTGCTCCCTTGCGGTTAGCGCACCGACTTCTAGTGCAACCCACTTTCGTGATGTGACGGGCGGTGTGTACAAGGCCCGGGAACGTATTCACCGTGGCATGCTGATCCACGATTACTAGCGATTCCAGCTTCATGGAGTCGAGTTGCAGACTCCAATCCGAACTGAGGCCGGCTTTTTCCGATTAGCTCCCCCTCGCGGGTTTGCAGCGGTTTGTACCGGCCATTGTAGCACGTGTGTAGCCCTGGACATAAAGGCCATGAGGACTTGACGTCATCCCCACCTTCCTCCCCGTTATCCGAGGCGGTTTCGTCAGAGTGCTCAACTAAATGGTAGCAACTGAAGATAAGGGTTGCGCTCGTTGCGGGACTTAACCCAACATCTCACGACACGAGCTGACGACAGCCATGCAGCACCTATATAGCAGTCTATTGCTAGAAAGGGATATTTCTACCCCGGTCCACTACATTTCGAGCCCAGGTAAGGTTCTTCGCGTTGCGTCGAATTAAACCACATGCTCCACCGCTTGTGCGGGCCCCCGTCAATTCCTTTGAGTTTCAGCCTTGCGACCGTACTCCCCAGGCGGATTGCTTATCGCGTTAGCTTCGACACGGCAGGATTGGGTACCTGCCACATCAAGCAATCATCGTTTAGGGCTAGGACTACCAGGGTATCTAATCCTGTTTGCTCCCCTAGCTTTCGCGCCTCAGCGTCAGTTATGGTCCAGTGAGCCGCTTTCGCCACAGGTGTTCCTTCCGATATCTACGCATTTCACCGCTACACCGGAAATTCCACTCACCTCTCCCATACTCAAGCCCGACAGTTTCTAATGCAGACTCTGGGTTGAGCCCAGAGATTTCACATCAGACTTGTCAAACCGCCTACGCGCCCTTTACGCCCAATAATTCCGAACAACGCTTGCCCCCCTCGTATTACCGCGGCTGCTGGCACGAAGTTAGCCGGGGCTTCTTCTATAGGTACCGTCATTATCTTCCCTATCGAAAGGAGTTTACATCCCAAGGGATTTCATCCTCCACGCGGCGTTGCTGCGTCAGGGTTTCCCCCATTGCGCAAAATTCCCCACTGCTGCCTCCCGTAGGAGTCTGGACCGTGTTTCAGTTCCAGTGTGTCCGTGCGCCCTCTCAGGCCGGATACCGATCATCGTCTTGGTGGGCCATTACCCCGCCAACTAACTAATCGGCCGCGAACTCCTCTCCAAGCGCATTGCTGCTTTGACTCGTAAGTGTTATGCGGTATTAGCTAAGATTTCTCTCAGTTATTCCCCACTCGGAGGTAGATAATTCACGTGTTACTCACCCGTGCGCCACTTTACTCAGAGCCGAAGCCCCTTTCTCGTGCGACTTGCATGTGTTAGGCACGCCGCCAGCGTTGATTCTGAGCCAGGATCAAACTCTCGTTTAATCTTGGTTTGCTTGCCACCCATCGACAGGGGTCGGGGTGGATCAAGCGCCTCCACTCGCTCGAAAGGAGCGGAGGATATAACTAGTGAGAATGACTAAACCAAATTTCGTATCATCTCACGACTGGCACGTTCAACTATGTTGTCAAAGATCCTGACTGCATCCACCTAAGCGGGCAGCTTTGGATCAAGGACCTACTCGGCTCAAAGCCTGAGTCGTGTCCTCGAACTTGATTGCGCTGTTTTCGTCTTGTTTTGCCGCTCGGCAGACCACTCTTCTGGCCTCGCTCGTACCACTCAGCAGCGTTCGACGTTTTAGCGAACTTTCTGAGATTATCAACGTTTCAATCTCGTGTCAACTTGTTTTTTGCTTTTCTCGAGATCTTTTTCAATCTCAATCAGCCTTTCAAGTGACTCATTCGCACAGCACAAAATGTCAAAACATCCAGACGGCGCAAAATCAACCGCAGAGCCTAAGCTCCTTATATTTTATTGCAGTGGCTTGGGTTTGGATTCGGTTGGCCTTAGGCTCAAAACCGCGATCAAACGCTTGGACTGCGCTCCGACTTCCTGTCTTCGCCCTCACTATTGCTGGGGCCCAGGTGCGAAGCTCATTACTGCTTATTCAGAGTATCGTGCTTTCCACTTCCGTGCAAGCTCAACGCTCATTTGCGACTTCCTGAGATTATCAACGACTCAGCCCGAGCGCAACCCTGCCGCTGTGAATAACTTGCATTTCCTGTAGAAAACTCCGTCAAGTCCATGTAAATACAGGCTGAAAAAATCTGGCGTCTCACCCCATTTGACCCCTTAGTCACCTGTGCAATCGCTATTTTGCTGACAATCAGCCACAGCGCCAGCAATCCACTCTCACAGGTTTTACAATCACCCATCATGGAGCCCAGTGAAGTCCAGGAGTTCGCCCACAAGTTGCAGGAATCCGGTGAGTCAGGCGGCGAATCGCTCAAAGTCATCTCGCTTGCCATCTCTATCCTTGCCGTTCTCGTTGCCATGGTTACCGTTCTGGGCCACCGCGCCCACACCGAAGCCATCCTGATGGAGACCCGCACCAGCGATCAATGGAACGAATATCAGGCCAAGAAGATTCGCATGGACAGCCTCTCTGTCGCCATTGATCTTTTGTCCGCACAGTCTGGCGCCGATTCCGCTGCAATCCAAGCGAAGACCGCCGAATACAAAACCCACATAGCTAAGCTGAAGGCCGATCTCGTCGAGGAGCAGCAAAAAGCTCACGAATATGAGGAAAGCGTTACCCATGCGGAAGCCAAAGCCGCGCGCTTCGATCTGGGCGAAGCCCTCCTTCAGATCGCCGTCGTTCTCTCCTCTATCACTCTCTTCACCCGCAACAGAACGTTCTTCTTCGTCGGTCTGGTCCTCGGAGCAGCTGGGCTTCTCGTCGCCGCATCAGTCTTGCTCCTGCACTAACGCACGCGGAAACTCTGCACCATCGTCGAAAACACCGGCTTCAACGCGGCGAAGTCCGGCTCCGGCGCTACAAACACCATGTAGCTCAAGCTCCCGTCAGGACGCACCACCGTCACCAGCCAGTCCCGTTCCACCAACGCCGATCCGCCATCCGCAACCGGCGACCGGCCTCGCAACTCCACAGCATTCCCCGGTTGCCCTCCAACCGTGACCGCCACTAGTTGGCTAGCCTGCTGCATTCCACCGTTCTGCTGACTCATCTGCTGCGCCACCGCCGAGGTCGCCTGCGCCAACGTATTCGCATCCGTTATCGCAGTCTTAAACCTTACCGAATCGATCAGCGCTCCATACGCAATTCCCGACTGCCCCGATCCATTCGGCGGCACAAACGCCACGCTGCCGTTCTGCCCTTCGCCCTTCTGCCAGCTCGACGGATAGCTCACCGAAAACCCAGCCCCCTGATACGCAACCATCCGGTCATTGAGTCCCAGCGCACTCTGGCTTAGCCTCACACCCACAGCCCCACCCTGCCCACGACCTGCAGGAGCCGCCGGAATCACCTGCGCAGGCCCGCCAGCTACCAGCGCATACTTCCCTGTCTGACGCCACCCCCCCGTCTGAACCTCCTTGGCGTTGTAGGTCTTCTCCTTGGCCGCCAGTGCCCGAATCTTCGTAAACTCCGGCGAGGTCACAGTCGGATTCGGCCGCGGAGGAAACGTCGCGATCTCCGCATTCACATACTGCGTTCTGTTGCCCGGATTCGGATGATCGCTGAAGATCTGTGCCCCACCCTCGCCATACTTCGCCTGAATCGTCTCGAAGAACTGCGGCAGCCCTCGCGGATCATAGCCCGCGTCATACAAAATTCCGGCGCCCAGCAGATCGGCTTGCTTCTCGTAATCTCGCGACATCCTCAAAAAACCGAGCCCCGTCACCATCCCGATCCCCTGATTCGCCATTGAGCCTAGCGCGCCATTCCCCAGGGCGATCCCCGCCACCATCTGCCCCAGCCCGGCCCATGTCCCGATCGTCTGCTGCTTAGTCAGGTTGCAGGTCGAGTGCCGCATCACCACGTGCGAGATCTCATGCGCCATCACCCCGGCCAACTGCGCCTCGGTCTCGGCTGCCTGAATCGTCCCCAGGTTCACAAACATCGCCCCACCCGGCAGCGCAAACGCATTGATCTCCTCACTCGCTACGACGTGAAAGTTGTAAGGCCACTTGTATCCCGGCGCGACAGCCACGAGCTTCGCCCCAAGCTGCCGCACATACTGCGATACAGGCGAGCTATCCGGCAACACCGGCATCTGCTTGAAGACCTCTGCCGCCACCTTTCCGCCTTCGGTAATCTCCTGCTGCTCGGTAAACGAATTTTTGCAGCTCTGCGGCTGAAATCGCGCCCACGCCGACTGCGTCGATGCTCCCACCAGAAGGACCGCGCCCAGAACCAACCATGCCCCTCGCATCGCCTGCCTCATGCGCTGCCTCTCCACTTCGAAATTGGCCTATGCCCCATGAGAGGGCAACCGCCAACCATCACGTTGCCTCACGAGGGCTTCGCAATCACCCCAAGGTCAGCCATTCCGTTCACAAAATACTGCACCGCCAGCGCTACCAGCAGCAAACCCATAATGCGCACAAGGATGCGGATCCCCGTATCCCCCAGCGCCCGCGCCACTTTGTCTGAGTTCCCAAGAACCAGATAGCACACCACTGCCGTAATGAAGATCGAGCCCAAAATCGCTGCCATCTGCCACTTCGTCTGCGCCTGCCCCACCAGCACCATCACGCTGGTAATGGCTCCCGGGCCGGCCAGCATCGGAATCCCCAACGGAACGATCCCCGCGTCCTCCTTGCTCGCCGCCTCATGCGCCTCTTCGCTCGATTCCTGCGTAGCCGACCGCTTCGCCTCGAGCATATCCAACCCGATCAGCAGCAGAATTACTCCACCAGCAATCTCAAACGCAGGCAGCGTAATTCCGAACATGCGAAAGATGTACTGCCCTGCTACCGCGAATCCGCTCAGAAAAAATAACGCCGTCAGCGAAGCCTTCCACGCCATCCGCCTCCGCCGCGCATCATCGCTTCCCGCCGTCACGGCTAGAAACGTAGGCAACGCCGCAAACGGATCCACCAGAAAGAAGATCGAGCTCAGTGCCAGCACCGAAAAGCGCACATATACCGAGTGCTGAAGCTCCTGAAAGCTAACGGAATGAGGATCAAACGCCACGCTCCATTCTCACATGCGAAGCAGCAAGCAGGCAGGTTAGCGAGTCAGCAGGTCAGCTAGGCAGGCAAGCCAGCGAAGAAAAATTAGCCGGTTCACTTCACTGCAATATTTCGAAAGCTTCCGATCTTTCACGGAGCACTAACACGCCGTTCATCACAAAATCCGCTGGCCCGCTGCCGAGCCGACCTGCCGACTCGCTATAATTAACCTTCCACCTAGGAGCCCAACATGGCCTTACAAACCACCGCGAACATCTGGCACAACGGACAGCTCATTCCCTGGGACAAGGCACAGATCCATGTCATGAGCCACGTCATCCACTATGGCTCCTCTGTATTCGAGGGGATCCGCTGTTATTCGCAGCCCAACGGCGCCGGAGTCTTCCGCCTTCCCGAGCACATGGCCCGCCTCATCGACTCTGCCAAGATCTACCGCATGCCCCTCCCCTACACCGTCGACCAACTCTGCTCCGCAGTCGTCGATGTGATCGAGGCAAACGGCGTCGCGCCCTGCTACATCCGCCCCATCGCCTTCCGTGGCTACGGCGAAGTCGGCGTCAATCCGCTGAAGTCTCCCATCGAGGTCTACATCGCCAACTTCCCCTGGGGCAAATATGTCCCCGGCAACGATGGCGCCGATGTCTGTGTCTCCAGCTGGTCACGCCTCGCACCCAACACCATGCCCTCACTCGCAAAGGCCGGCGCCAACTACATGAACTCGCAGCTCATCCGCATGGAAGCCGAGATCAACGGCTACTCCGAAGGAATCGCGCTCGACGTCAACGGCTACCTCTCCGAAGGCTCCGGCGAGAACCTCTTCATCGTCCGCGGCGGCGTCCTCTACACCACGCCTCTCGCGAACTCCGTTCTCAACGGCATCACACGTAGCTCCGTCATCACCCTCGCCAAGCAGCTCGGCATCGAAGTCGTAGAACAGGCGCTCCCCCGCGAGCTCCTCTACATCTGTGACGAAGCCTTCTTCACCGGCACTGCCGCCGAGGTCACCCACCTTCGCTCGGTCGACCGCATCCTCGTAGGCGACGGCACCATGGGCCCCATCACCACGGCCCTGCACGACGAGTTCTTCAACATTGTCAACGGACTCAAGCCCGACCGCCACAACTGGCTCACCCCGGTCAACGTCAAGGTGGGCGAACCCGTAGCCGTATAAATCTGCGTTCTGTAAGACTGAGAAGAGGCGGCCACTCGTGCCGCCTCTTCTAGTCTTATAACGACTGGGGAATCGACGTGACCGCCCACCGCCTTTTGTTCCCACTCGTTCGCATGATTCTGTACAGCACAGCCGTCTGCGCGGTTGGTTTTCTCTGCACGAACTGGATGCTTCGCGTAAAGGATCCATCAGAAGGCATTAACACCTTCCTTCTCAAGATGTGGATCACGATCGGGTCAGCAGGTGTACTCTTCTTCTTCCTGCTCGAACTACGCATCTTCCGCTAAGGCAGGTCTCTTCTGCAATCATTCACCCACGCAACACAAGCTTCCGATTCAGCAAAAACAAAAGCTCGCTCAACTGTTCTGGCGATAGAGCACGCTTCGGCACAATAAAGAAGATCGCTGGGGCAACATAAATCAGGAGAACTTTCTCATCCTCACGAAACTTCTTTATCGCCGACCAACTGGCCACACTTCTCGCAAATTCCGGCCACTCCGCGACAATCTGCTCCTCTGAGACATCCAGCAGTACGCTCCCATTCCCGCGCCGCGTGTTGACGTATTTGTTCTTTGCCCTCCCAACCAACAGCAAGCGATAGCTGACGAGAAACAATCCATACAAAAACACCACAATCACCGTCACCCACGGCGACCCCTCACGCCAAAGCATGATCGAGCCGAGCACCAGCACCAGCCCCAGCAGCGGGAAGAACCACCAGTTCAAAAATCGCAGAACACGCGTCTTCACACTACGGTTCTCATGAACCCGCTGCCCCTCAAGGAACTCTGGGAACGTCAGCGTATAAGCAATCTGCATCGCCCCACCTCAAACACGCTCGTTCGGACAGCACAAGTCTACATCCCAGCCCCAGAACCCACGAAACCTCTACGCCTTCTCCTTCTCCATCCGCACCACGCCAATCGGGGCCGCCAGGCTGCTCCCAGCCTCCTCAACAATGGTTAATATCTGGAGCATGATCTTCTCCTGCTCCCCCAAAAACACCGCCCAATCCGCGCCCGGCCTCCGAAAGTAAGCAAAAACCTCAATCTGCGGCCCTGATGGGGTCAAATTAATCAGTCGAGCCCGCGCTGAATTCTTATTGAACTCCGGATGCGCCAGCAGCAACTGCACGATCTTCTCCAGCACCTCCCTCACGACTGCATGTGGCGTATCGAACCGCAGCGTGAAAGTCTGGTTCAGCCAGAACTGATCACGCATTGCAAAGTTCTCGAGATTCACCTCCGCCACCTTCGAATTCGGAATCGACACCACGGAGCGACCCAGTGTTCGCAGACTCAAAGAGCTGGTACCGATATCTTCGACAGTCCCGGTGAGCCCGTCGATCTGGCAGAAGTCGCCCACCCGTACCGCGCCACGCATCACGATGGAGAGTCCGCCAAACAAATCCGCCAGGGTCTTCTGCGCCGCAAGAGCCAGCGCAACGCCGCCGATACCTAAACCGGCAACCATTGCAGAGACATTCACGCCGGCCTGTGCCAGCAGCACAAGCACCAGCACGAGCCCGACCAGAATCGTAAATATTCTCCCCAGCAGACTGACAAGCGTGGCCCGCTCCACCTGCATCTTCAGTAGGAGCCTGTGACGCCACACCGAGACGAGAATGTTCGTGATCCGCACCAGCAGCCACGCCCCACTCACCCACAACAAAATAAGCCCGACGACACTCCAATAGTGGCGGCTCAACGCAGTGCGGGCGTAGCCGGCCGCAGCGCGATTCATAATCGCACCCAAAACACAGAAGATCGGCGCTTTCAGCGCGAGAACAGACTCTTCTACGCTCGCAGTCACTCTATTTTTGAATAGCCGTCGAAACAGCCAGATCATCGCTCTGGTAATAAGGCTGGCTGCCAAAAACACCATCAGCAGGTAGACGAGGATCGTGCCCCAGCGCCACAGCGGGACAGAGAGAAAGCGAATGTTTTGAGACCATGCCGGAAAGTAATCCTCTATGTCCTTGCGGTGCTCGCTGGAATAGGCTTCCGGAACGCGGTCCAGTGTCTCTTGCGAAAAGAGCCAGATAGACGCTTCCCCTGGTCTCTTTACAAGATCGAGCAGCACCTCCATCTCACCATCCGGGGTCTTTAGAAGACCGATCCGCTCCCTCGTCACCCGATGCTCGTCCTCAATATCTTTTTGGGGCGAGCGCGAAATGTCGTCGAGGCTGGTCGAAAGCCCCTGATCCAGCAGGTACTTCAGCTGCACAACCAGCTCAGTCGCCTGCTCCGGCGACCGCTTTCCATCAAGAAATTTCGCAGCCTTGGTGTAGTCCTTCTCCTCCGCCGCCCGCAAAAACCCGAGCACAGTCCCATGCGGCGAAGTCCGCCCCAGCGGATCAGCAGGAACAGGCGGTGGAGGAGCCACCACAGGCGCGGCAGTCGCATCAGCAGGCGGGGGCGAGCCGCCAGTAGCAGACTTCACAGCCGAAGACAAACCCTGCCCCCAGACCACGCCCCAGCTTCCCACCGGTAAAAGCAGCAGAACAAAGAGGACCCACACCCAAATCCCGGCCCGTCTAAATCTCTCTTCGCATTGCGGATAGCTTCTCAGCATGACCCTCCACGCAAATCGGCTTGCCTGGGCCCCCCAACTACGTCAGTGTAGCGCGACTCAACACCCCGTATCCCGAACCCGGATCTCTTCCAAAATCCGATACGAAAAATTCTTCCTAACCGGCGCCCTAAAACCCTGTCTAATGCGCTGAATGGAAGAGAACGACCACTCGATCATCCGGGCGGTTCTCACCGGAGACAAAGAGGCCTACGGCAAGCTCGTCGTACGCCACAGCCCGACTGTCTTCCGCGTAGCCTTCCGCATCACCGGCGACGAAGCCGACGCCGAAGAGGTCGTTCAGGAAGCCTTCCTCCGCGGCTATCAGAAGCTCGAAAGCTTCGAGTCACGATCTGAGTTCGGAACCTGGATCTACCGTATCGCAGTCAACTGTGCTCTCAATATGAAGAACAAACGACAACCCGCCGCCAACTATCAGATCGCCGAAGACGCCGACCCCACTCAGCATCAGGTGCAGGTCGCCGACACCGCCGCCGATCCCGAGCGCCTCCTCCTCAGCCAGGAGATCGAAGCCCTCCAGGCCCGCGCCATGCAGCGTCTCACCCCCACCGAGCGCACCGCCTTCATCCTCCGCCACATGGAAGCCCGTTCCACTGAAGAGATCGCCGCCACGCTCCACATCGCTCCCAACTCCGCCAAACAAGCGGTCTTCCGTGCCGTACAGAAACTCCGCCGCGGCCTGGCACCACTCAGGGTGAACGCATGAAGCACCTAACCGAAGAAGAACTCGTCGCGTACTTCTACAAGGACACCCCCCAACCCGAACCTGTGGCAACCCACCTGCGCAAGTGCAGCGACTGTGCTGACACCTATGCCGCGCTTCGCCGCAGCCTCACGCTACTCAAGGTAATTGCATGAACCATCTGACCGAAGAACAACTTATCGAGCATTACTACGGAGAATCCCAGCAGCCCACGCGCATCGATGGCCATCTGCGCGAATGCAGTCAATGCGCTGACATCTACGCCGCACTCCGCAACGACCTCGCCGCAATCGAGCCCATCACTCCACCCGCCCGCGACGCCCAATATGGCGAGCATGTCTGGCAGTCCATCCGCAACTTCGTGCCGGTTTACGAACAGAAGCATCAAAGCCTCTGGACCCGCTTGACCAATCTGAAGGCCCTCGCCTTCGTCACCGGATGCGCACTCCTAGTCGCCGTAGCCTTCTTCGCCGGCCGTCAATGGGAGAACCATCAACACCCGGCCCAAATCCAGACGGCAGCGAACAATGCACCTCGTCAGCCCATCGTCCTCGTAGTCCTTGGCGACCACCTCGACCGCTCCGAGCGCCTCTTGGTCGAACTCAAACACGCAGACTCCGCCGAAGCCGCGGCACCCGTAAAAGCTGAAGCACAGGACCTTCTCTCCGCCAATCGCCTCTACCGCGCGAGCGCAGCCAAATCAGGCGATCCCGCTCTAACTGCAGCCCTCGACCGCCTCGAGCGCGTCCTCGTCGAGATTGCCAACGAACCCGACAACCCAAGCCCTGCCCGCCTCGCCGAGTTGCAAAAAGAAATGAACACCGACGGCCTCCTCTTCGAAGTCCGCGTCCTGCGCTCCCGCGTGCAAGGCGACGAAAAAGAGCAGCAAACCGGAGCCGTCCGAACGAAAGGGGTATCCATCTAAATGAAGAACACATCACTCATCTTCGCTGCCATCCTCGCCTCTCCTCTCTTTGCGCCGCAGGCCTTCTCTGCCGAGCTCGTCAAGCCGGAGCTCATCGCCTACGAACTCTCCCCCGCCGCCAAGGATGACGCCCTCTACAACGACGGCACCCGCGCCATCAACGAAGGACGCTGGTCCGACGCCGTCGACCTCTTCAACAAAGTCGTCCAGATGCGCGGCGAGCGAGCCGAAGGCGCCCTCTACTGGCGTGCCTACGCTGAAAACAAAGAAGGCCAGTCAGCCCGAGCACTCAGCACCTGTGCCGAGCTCCGCCGCACCTACCCCAAGAGCAAATGGCTCGACGAGTGCGGCGCCCTCGAAATCGAAATCCACAGCCACAGCGGGCAGCTCATGTCGCCCGAGGCCACCCAGGACGACGAACTAAAGCTCCTCGCCCTCAGTGCCATCATGCAGCAGGATGAATCCCACGCTATCCCCGCCATCCAGCAAATTCTCGCCGGCAATAGCTCTGACAAGCTCAAGGAGCGCGCCCTCTTCGTCCTCTCCCAGAGCGACTCCAAACAGGCTCAGGATCTCATCGGCCAAATCGCCCGCGGCCAATCGAATCCCACCCTGCAGATTAGGGCAATCCGCATGCTATCCATCCGCGGCAGGCAATCCGTAGATGTCCTTGCCGACATCTACCAGCACACCACCAACGTAGCCGTAAAGAAGGCCATCCTCCAGGCCTACGTGGTCACCAACAGTCCCGACAAACTCGTCGAGGCCGCCCGCAACGAGACCGATCCGCAACTCATCCGTACCGCCGTCCATACCCTCGGAGCACTCGGTGCAACTACACAACTCCAGACTCTTTACAGTGAAGCAAAGAGTCCCGAGATCAAGGCCGAAATCATCAACAGCCTCATCCCCGCAGGCCACAAAGGTGCCGAGGTCCTCGGAAACATCGCCACCACCGAGCAGGACCCCGACCTCCGCCGCAAAGCTATCCGCAACCTCGGCATCGCCGGAGGTTCCGAGGCCACACCAAAGCTACTCGCCATCTACCAGAACAGCGCCGACCCCGAGACCAAGAAAGCCGCCGTCCAAGCCCTCTTCCTCGCCAACGACGCACACGATCTCGTCACCCTGGCCAAAACCGAGAAAGACCCTGCCCTCAAGCAATCCATCGTGCAGCAGCTCAGCATCATGCACAACCCGGAAGCCACCGCTTACATGCTCGAAATCCTCAACAAGTAGCCGACGCCAGCAATCGCCCCCCACATCGTCAGGAGGAACTACGCCGTGAAACACTTTCTCATCGCCCTCATCCTCAGCGCGTCCGCCATCGTCGCGCAACAGCCTAAAGTCATCAACACGCAGTTCAACACTGAGCCCGCAGGCGCAGGACTGTCCGCGACGGTGGCGCGATTTCAGCGCTCAACTCAGCCCCAATGGCTTGGATATGAAGTGCCTGCTCTTCCACGAACGAATTTCTCTTCATGTTCAGATTCTGAGGGCGCATCACAGTCTGAAGATGGATGCTGCGGTGAATATCAACTCGAGTCCACGCGAGACGGCATGAGCAGCAGCGATCAAAAACCATCGCCAGCTAACATGTACGTCCTCCTCCGCCTCGATCACGGAGCCATCATCAAAGTCCGTCCCGCCAACGCAGGCTGCCGGCTCAACGCAGGCGGCGTCCCCTTCACCTGGCTCACCGGCGTCCAGCCCAACGACAGCGTAACCTTCCTGACCAAGCTCGCCGCTCAGCCCGAGGACGATCAGGGCAAACGCGTCACGGAAGACTCCCTCGTCACCCTCGCCATGCATGCCACTCCAGCCGCGACTGAGGCCCTCGCCTCACTCGCCGCCCCGACCAACACCCCGCGCCTCCGCGAAAAAGCCGCCTTCTGGCTGGGTGCCAAGCGCGGACACGAAGGTTTCCTCGTCCTTCAGCAGCTCATCACCAAAGAACAAGATCCCAAACTCCGCGAAAAACTAACCTTCGACCTCTCCATCAACTCTGACCCCGCCGCGACGGACGAACTCCTCAAAATGGCCAAGTCCGACTCCAGCCCGCAGGTCCGCGGTCAGGCCATCTTCTGGCTGGCCCAAAAGGCCGGCAAGAAAGCTAGCGCCGCTATCACCGACGCCATCCAGAACGACCCCGAACTGCAAGTTAAAAAGAAAGCCGTCTTCGCGCTCAGCCAGCTTCCCAAAGACGAAGGCGTCCCCCAACTCATGCACGTAGCCGACACCAACTCCAACCCCACCATTCGCAAAGAAGCCATCTTCTGGCTGGGCCAATCCAAAGACCCCCGAGCCCTCGAATACCTCGAAGCCATCCTCAAACGCTAATCCGTCTCCCATCTAAATCCGCCCTGCGCTCCCGGTCCACGAGGAGCGCAAAGTGCGTTAGACTCCCTCTGTTCGCTTTTACCGGAAAATCTGGTCGTTCAAAGTAACCGCTAACGAAACCGGACAGAACCCAAAGGAGTCGCACTTGACTGTCATCGCCTCTCTGCGCCGTATCACCACGATCCTCCTCACCGCCTTCGTCACCGCCGCCCTGATCCCCGCCCACGCGCAATCCCCCAAAGAGATCGCCGACATCATCGCAACCCTCCCCGCCAACTCCCAAAAAGTCGTCGAGCGCCTCGGCACCCTCGACAACCTCCCCGCCGACGAGTGGCGTTCCCACGTAGGCGACCTCGCCCACGGCGAAGACCCGAACCTCGACGACTCCTCCTGGCCCATCGTCAAGCCCCGCAGCCACGCCCCCAACGACGCCGTCTGGTTCCGTCGCCTCGTCGAAGTCCCCAAAAATCTCAATGGCTACGACCTCACCGGAGCCCGCATCTGGTTCCAATTCCGTGCCAACGCCAACGGCCCCATGCCGCAGATCATCTACTTCAACGGCCGCCGCGTAGCCCTCGGTGACGACCTCGAACCCATCGTCCTCTTCGACCAGGCCAAGCCCGGCGACAAGGTCCTCATCGCCGTAAAACTCCTCCACACCGTCGACACCAAGACCTTCGACCGCGCGACCATGAAGATCGACTTCGCCTCCGGCCGCCCCAACCCCTCCGACCTTCGCACCGAGTTCCTCTCCAGCGCCGCCCTCCTGCCCTCGCTCTCCAAGAACCCCACGCAGGACCTAGCCACCCTCAACCAATCCATCACCACCGTTGATCTCGCCGCCCTCGAAGCCGCCGACCAATCAAAATTCGACGCCTCCCTCACCGCCTCCCGCCAAAAGCTCGAGCCCATCAAGCCCGTTCTGCAACAAGCCACATTCCATCTCACCGGCAACTCCCACATCGACGCCGCATGGCTCTGGCCCGTTACCGAAACCGTCGACGTAGTCAAGCGCACCTTCTCCACCGCGCTCCAGCTCATGAACGAGTACCCCGACTACACCTACACCCAATCCGCCGCCGCCTACAACGACTGGATCGCGCAAAAATACCCAGCCATCAACGAAGAGATCAAAAAGCGCATCAAGGAAGGCCGATGGGAGATCGTCGGCGGCATGTGGGTCGAGCCCGATCTCAACATGCCCGATGGCGAATCCCAGGTCCGCTCCCTCCTCATCGGCAAGCGCTTCTTCAAAGACCAGTACGGCGTCGACGTCCGCATCGGCTGGAACCCCGACTCCTTCGGCTACAACTGGCAGCTCCCCCAGATCTACAAACGCTCTGGCATGGACTACTTCGTCACCCAGAAGATGACCTGGAACGACACCAACCAGCTCCCCTTCAAGCTCTTCTGGTGGCAGTCTCCCGACGGCAGCAAAGTCCTCACCTACTTCCCGCACGACTACGCCAACAATAACCTCAACCCCGTCCGCCTCTCCGCCGACCTCGCCGTGGCCCGCCAACGCGCACCCGGCATGGAAAAGATGATGGACCTCTACGGCATCGGCGACCACGGCGGCGGCCCCACCCGCGCCATCCTCGACGAGGGCAATCACTGGGCCCAGCCCGGCAAGATCATGCCCAACATCCAGTTCGGCGTCGCCCAATCCTTCTTCACCAACTCCGAGCAAAACCTCTCCCCCAACTCGCCCGTCTGGAACTACACCTCCATCGCCAAGGGCTACACCTTCCCCACGCCCGACCCCGGCAAAATCGCCATCCCCACCTGGAAGGATGAGATGTACTTCGAGTACCACCGCGGAGTCATGACCACCCAGGCCCAGCACAAGCGCAACATGCGCGAATCCGAAGAGCGCACCATCAACGCCGAAAAGTTAGCCTCTCTCGCATGGCTCGACGGCAAGCCCTACCCCCACGCCGAACTCACCGACGCCTGGAAGAAGATTGCCTTCAACGGCTTCCACGACCTCGCCGCCGGCTCCGGCATCGGCATCATCTACAAAGAAGCACAGGCCGAATTCGACCAGGTCCGCTGGGCCACCAACGAAATCTCAACCAACGCCCTCAACACCCTCGCCGCAGGCATCAACACCAAAGCCGCAGGCGAAGTACCCGTCCTCGTCTTCAACCCGCTCGCCTGGAGCCACACCGGCATCACCACCGCGACAGTCCAGCTTCCCACCGCATCCACCAACGGCGTCTCAGTCCTCGACGCCCACAACAACGTCCTGCCCTCATTCGTCACCGAGAGCGACCCCAAGACCAACACCTACAAAATCCTGATCGCCGCAAAAGACGTCCCCTCCATGGGCTATCAGGTACTCCACGTCACTGCAGGAACCAAGCCCTTTGCGACGGACCTCAAAGCCAGCGGCACCACGATGGAGAACGCCTTCCTCAAGGTAGTCGTAGACTCCTCCACCGGCTGCATCACCAGCCTCTACGACAAGAAGTCCAACTTCGAGTCCCTCGCCAGCGGAGCCTGCGGCAACCAGCTCCAGACCTTCCACGATCTCCCCAAGGAATACGACGCCTGGAACATCGACCCCGGCACTCTCGACCACATGACCCCCATCAGCAACGTTGACTCGGTCAAGCTCGTCGAGAGCGGCCCCATGCGTGCCGTCATCCGCGTCACCCGCACCTGGCAGTCCTCGAAGTTCGTTCAGGACCTCCAGCTCTACGCCAACACCGACACCGTCGACGTCATCAACGACATCGACTGGCACGAGACCCACGTCCTCCTCAAGGCAGCCTTCCCGCTCGCCGCCACTGGCCCCATGGCCACCTACGACATCCCCTACGGCAACATCGAGCGCACCACTACCCGCAATAACACCTGGGAGCAAGCCAAGTTCGAAGTCCCCGCTCTCCGCTGGGCCGACCTCGGCGACGCCCAGCACGGCTTCTCGCTCCTCAACGAAGCCAAATACGGCTACGACGCCGCAGGCAACGTCCTGCGCCTAACCCTCCTGCGCTCCGCCACCTGGCCCGACCCCGAAGCCGACCGCGGCCACCAGCACTTCAGCTACGCCCTCTACCCGCACGCCGGAACATGGAAACAGGCCCTCACCGCACGCCGCGGCTACCAATACAACTACGAACTGCGCGCCGCACAGGTCGGCTCCCACACCGGCACCCTACCCCTCGAGCACTCCTACGCCTCCGTCACACCGGAGAACGTAATCCTCACCGCAATCAAAAAAGCTGAGGACGACAACGGCCTCATCTTCCGCGTCTTCGAGTGGGCCGGCAAACAATCCGATGTAACCTTCACCGTCCCCACCGGAGCCACCTCCGCCACCGAAACCAACCTCATGGAGAAGCCACAAGGCTCCCCCCTAACGGTGTCCAACAACAAAGTCACAGCCCCCATCAGCCCCTACGAAATCCTAACCATAAGGGTCGACTACCCTCACAACTAACCGTTCCTGATCCGCAAAGAGGCGAGCGAAAGCTCGCCTCTTTGCATTTGTCTCCTTTAGATCTCTGATTGTTTTAAGGTCGATCTATCGGTAGTCCAAAGAGTGAGACAGGCCTCTGCGACTTCGAATCTACGCGCCCCGAGACAGGATTCCCCATCGCATCGAAGCCCTCTCCATTCCAGCGAAATTGATAGTTTAGGTATCCGTTAGAGCAGCAATCGCCCTCTTGGTACTTTGGATCGAAAAGCCGAACGTTCAGAATCTGGTCTTTGACAAAAACTTGATAAAGACCATGTGCGGCACGGTCACCTGCGTGAAAGAAGCCCAACAGTTTAGGTGTCCCGCCTGAGTCGCCGTAAATATAAACCCAATAGTGATATTGCGTACCTCCGGAGTCGTACCGAAGAACTACGATCGCATCCTCGCTGTTGTTGCTAGAGAGCCTGCCGTATTTAATTCCTTCGAGTGTAACTCCCGAGAACGGCAAATGGTTGGATCTGTCACTTTCATCGCGCTCGTCCCATTTCCCGTTAACTAACCGAATATGCTGCTTTAGCCGAAGGCTCATCCACTGTAGATGGTTTGGCCAACTACTCGGGTGAACCCACGGATAAGAGAAGTTCTTGAAGTCAACACTCCGCAGGTCTGCCGCATGAGACTGCGGCCAAGCCATCGCGGAGGACTGGATAAGCACTAAAAGAAATACTTGAAAGAACCTCACCTTCGCGCCAGATTTTTGTCGAAACCTCATTACCAACATTTAATTAATTCCTTCAGCGTTCTTTCGCGTTTGGCCAAATGAAGTGGTATCGCGTTCCTTGATGGTTGAGCCGTACGTTCACGTGTAATTAGCGACGACTCTGACAACCTTCCGTCCCGCATCGAATTCCATAAACTCCCCAGTCTTCGTGCCCTTCTGATTTAGGTAGCAGAGAACGACACTGGAAACTCCCCACATCACGTCCAGAAGTTCGAAGTTGAGATTCGGGTAGGCCTCAAGCCCACGCTCAAAATAACTCCGCACGCCTTCTTTGCCGGTAACGGTCCCAGAAGGATCACTCAATAACTTCGCCGCTGTAGGCGAAGTCAAAACAACCTCCGGTGCATAGTGAGACATAACAGCCTCGAGATCATGGGAGTTCCAAGCCTGAATCCAACTATGCGCAAATTGCCGAGCCTCGGTTTCTGAGAGCATCAGTGCTCCTTTCGCAGAATTTTTCGAATGCTCAGTGTACCGTCTCACTTCCAACTCACTCCGTTGCGACTATGAGAAAAGAAACCCACCGGGTGCGGGTGCCCCAGGTCTCGGTTCTGAGACCTGGGTTCATTCGCGCAAAGCGCGAACCGTCTTGCTTAAGGGCACGGCTTCAGCCGTGCCATAGAATGTTCGGCAATCAAGGGGCTTCAGCCCCTGAAGTACGCTCCCCTCACAGGCGATCCATCCGCTACTCTGGAATCAACCCACGACGGAGCCAAAGATGACCTTCGTAAAAAACCAAGACCCTAAAACCTTCACCCCCGAGCCCGGCATGCGCCGCCAGGTCCTCGCCAACACCGACCAGTTGATGCTCGTCCGTCACTACTTCGAGGAAGGCTGGGTAGGAGCCCGCCACAGCCACCCCCATCATCAGCTCGTCTACGTCATCAGCGGAGCTATCCGCGTCGACGTTGACGGAAAAGTCTTCGACGCCCACGCCGGAGACAGCTTCATCGTCGACGGCAATGTCGAACACCAGGCCTCCGCCCTCGAACCCTCCGAAGTCCTCGACGTCTTCACCCCGACCCGCGAAGACTACCGCGACCTCATCAAATAGCCAAGATCTGTCAATCCCAAAACGGGCTTATCTCATTCAAAACGAATAGATTATGAGGTGCCGAATCAGCTTCCTCAGCTTGTTACACTAGAAATAGAGCAAAAGGCCCCGAAAACAATCGGGGCCTTTTCCTTTTTGAGTCCGGACTTCCAAACAGCAAGTCCGGACTTAAAGTATTTCCCTGCTAGACTTTACGCGGCAAAGTAGGGGGGAGGGGTACCTTCACACCGCACTCCGTAGGCGCAGATACCGAATCAGGTAAACCATCAATCCAGCCAGCAGAATCACCCCCGCGGTCCGTATCTCTCGCTGAAAGTTCGGCCGCGAGAACAGAATGAACAGAAACCCGCTCAGCGCCAGCAACGCAGGAATCGGATAGAGCGGCATGCGGTATCCGCGCACCCTCCGCTCCCGTCGATGTTTGGGTAGCAGGACCGCCACTCCCTGCAGCAGAAACTGGAACAGGATGCGAATCACCACAAGGGCGGTAATCACCTCCTGCAATCGAAAGATGCAACAGATCAGCGTCATCGCCCCCAGCGTCAGCAGCGAATGGTGCGGCATCCGAAGCTTGGGATGAATCGCACCAAACCACGCAGGAAAGTTGCCATCCCGAGCCGCCGCAAACGGAATCCGCGACTGCCCAAGCAACAAAGCGAACACCGAACAAAGCGCCGCCACCGCGATCAACACCACGATCACACCCGCGGCTCCATGCCCATATAACCGCTCCATGAACTCAGCGATGACAAACATTCGCGCATGGCTGCCGTTATCCTGCATCAGTTCACGCCACGGCAGCACGCCCAGCACGCTGACATTCATCAGCAGGTACAGTGTGCCGACAATAACAACCGAACCCAACACCGCACGCGGAATCGTCCGCTGCGGATCGCGAACCTCCGCGCCCACGAAGCAAACGCCGTAATAACCACCGTAGTCATAGGTTGCAACCAGCAGTCCAGCACCCAGCCCGATGAAAAACGCGCTATCGATATGAAAGGCCCCCGCTGGGAAATCGAAAGCCATACTCGGATGAAAGTGAGTGAAACCCGCGAAAATAACAAACACAAGCGTTAGGACAACCACAACGCCCAACCAGCGAACAATCTTATCGATCTGAACAATGCTCCGATACAGCACCGCTATCGCAAGCGCGCACGCGCTCATCGCGATCAGTGTCTGTCCGCTAACGACAATCGGAACCCCCACAAACCTCGTCGAAAACAAAGGCGTGGCCGCATTCGGAAGAAAGAACGACACGTACTGGGAGAACCCGATGCAACCCGAAGCAATCGACAACGGCGAACTGAACAAGAGCTGCCATGCGTAAAGAAAGGAGAACACTCGTCCCCATCTCCGCTCGCCATAAAGATGTTTCAGATAAGCATACGAACCCCCAGCTTCCGGATACGTTGTCCCCAACTCGCTCCAGACCATCCCGTCGCACAACGACAAGGCCGCCCCCAATACCCAACCCAGCATCGCCTGCGGTCCACCCATAGCTGCGACAATCAGCGGCAGAGTGACAAATGGCCCTATACCCACCATGCCGATAACATTCAACCCCAGCGCCGAGAGCGTCGAAAGCCCGCGCTGCAACTCTGGCGGCTTAGGCGGAGAAGTTGAAGTCAACGGAAGCCGGCTAACGTCCATCGACCCGCCGCAGCAGAGCATCGCTCTCTTCTCTCATCATCGTTCGCGCATTCCTGCGATGATTCTCCTCATCAAACAGCCACCGTTCATCAATCAGGAGTTGCTCCCTGGCCCGCAGAATCTCCGGATCTAGCGCCTCACTCGCCGGTCCACCCGCAACCTGCCGAACCGCAACAAAGTTCTGCGCACTCAGCGAAGTCCTGATCGTCTCACGAGAAATCATCCGAGTCCCTTCAACAATCGACGGAAGCTCACGCACAATAATCTCCGCTATCGCCTCCGCGTCATAGTTGCCCTCAAGCTCCTTCACTGCGGCGCTCACAACTGCATGCGCCGCATGGAAGCTGATGCCCGTCGACCGCACCAGCGTATCGGCCAACTCAGTAACCGGAAGAAAGTTCTCATCTGCGGCCACAGCCATGCGCTCAGTATGGAACTTCACTTCATCCAAAACCCCAGCTAGCAATCGAAGACTTCGCTCGCCATCTTCAAATGCCGTATACACCAGCGGCTGCAACTCGTCTTCGGCATCATTCATATCGGCAAACGGAGTGTTATGCAAACATCCAACAACACTCTGTGCCTGCATCAAAGCGCGGCTGGCAAGAATCCGCACATGCTCCAGAGGCACCGGGTTGCGTTTCTGCGGCATGATGCTACTGATCTGTACATAAGCATCACTAAGCCGCAAGTAGCCGAACTCTACAGTGCTCCACAACAGAAGATCCTGCGCAAACCGCCCCAGGCTAAGCATCGTGCCAGCCAATACGAAACAGCTCTCGGCGAGATAATCCACCGCTGCAATCGCCCCATACGAATTGACCTGCAGTCCCGCAAAACCCAGCAGCCTCTCTGTGTAGTGCCGATCTATAGGAAATCCGGTCGTCGTAATCGCGCAGGCTCCCAGCGGATTGCGATTCACCCGAGCATAAGCGGCTTGAATCCGTTCAGCATCGCGCTCCAGAATCTCGATATACGCCATCAGGTAGTGGCCCAGCGTAGTCGGTTGCGCAGGCTGATTATGCGTATATGCCGGCATCAGCGAAGCACGATGCTCCCATGCCAACTCCACAAGCCTGCGGCGAAGATGCAACGTCGCCACCAGTGTCTGTGTCAACCACTCGCGCAGAACCATGCGATACATCGTCAGATCAATATCATTGCGGCTGCGAGCCGTATGCATCTTGCCGGCAACCTCTTCGCCGCACACTGCGGCAATCTTCTTCTCCAGGTAGAAGAACAGATCCTCAAATGTCCCGTCGTACTGCGCCGAACGAACCTCATCGATATCAAGCTGGTCCAGCGCGCGAAGGCACAGGGCCGCTTCAGCTTCAGGCATGATGCCCTGTCGCGCCAGCATCAGCGTATGCGCATACTCGATCTCCAGCAGCGGCTCTAGAAAATATCGTTTGGCATCCGCAAAGACCTGAACTAAGACGGTGTCGCGGTAGATCGGTGCTGGAAACACCGATTTGCCCTTAATCGGTAAATTTGGCATACCTTCCTTCAGTATGAGTCTAAAACTCGACCTTCAGACCGAACTGAAGAATTCGTGCCTCTAGAACCGAACTCGTCGGCGCCAGCGTCGGCTGGGAGGTAATCGTGCCCGCCAGCCGGTTGAAGGTGGCCGGATTGCCATTCGATGGCCCAACGTAGTTGAGAGGCACCACTTGCGCCGTTCCATTGATCGAGGTCACGTTGGAACGGTTGAACAGGTTGTTGGCCTCGATCAGCAACTGAGGCTTCACGCGCTCCCAATAGGTGCCAAAGCCACGTGTGTAGCGGGCATCTACTTGAGCGATGTTCGGGGCGCGCAAGGTGTTTCGTCCAATGAACAGTGGCCGACTCGTGGCGATCGCATCGTTGTTGAGCGCCGCACTGACAGTCATGATCTGTTGATCGCCGCTCGAGAAATTGCCTAGCAGCGCAAGATTATTGTCGTTGGCAAGCACGTTCGCGATTCGATTCTCGAAGTGTGCCGTCGGCGCATACACCGTGCTCACCGTCAGCGATTGCGGACGGTTGACACCGCTATTGCCGCGGTCCCCGTTAGGATTGGTCGTGTCCTGCACCGGCGTCGAGAACTCATACGAATTGGCCTCCGGCGTGTTAGTGATCGAGTGCGACCACGTGTAAGACGCGCTCATCGTCCAATCCAGCGACATCCGATGCTCATAGGTCGCTGTCAGCGCGTTGTACGAAGAGTTCGAGCCAACGTCGATCAGCGTAATGTTGTTGAACTGCGGAAACAGACGCGTGTTCGCATTCACTGCTGTCTGAAAAACAGGACGTCCGTCAAGCAGAGTGCCAACCGGATTAATGAGGTTCATATTCCGCAGGAACTGCATATTGCGCCCATTGGTCATGATGTATCCAAGAGTCAGCGAGTCACTCTTCGTGAGCTGCTGCTGCACCTGTGCATTGACGTTCCATACATACTCGTTCTTGAACCTCGGAGTCAGGGCGTAGATGCTCTGTGTTCCAAGGCAGCTTGCCGGAACCTGTTGAGGAGTGTTCGGGAAGGCTGGCTGGCAGCTTGTCGCAGCCGCCTCCGACGAGGCACCCGTCACGGTCGCGATGAAAGAACCACTTCCCGCCGCGCCATTGTTGTACAGCGGGTTGTACCACGTGTTTGTCGGTGTCGCTTCATAGAAGAGCCCAGCATTCAAACGAACAACTGTCGTCGGATTCGGCTGATACGAAACACCGAACCGCGGCGCAAAATTCCCAAGCGGAGTGCGGAAACCCTGCGTGTAGACAAAGGGCTCGCCCGCTGGGGGTGTAGGGGCGCGGTACTGGTCATAGCGAAGGCCATAGGAGAGCAGTAAGTTCTTCTTCACCTGCCACGTATCCTGCGCAAACAGATTGAAGAAGACCGAATGGTAAGCCGCGCCAGGTTGTCCGATGCTCGCCTTCACATTGCTGTAAACGTGCGGTGTCGTACCGTTCTTCGCACTCTGCCACTGTGCAATGGAGGCAAACGTGTACTGCACATAAACATCTTGCAGTTGTGTGTCCAGGTTCTTCTGAAGGCCGACACCGAACTTCATCGTGTGCGCACCTTTGATCCAGGTCACGTTGTCGTTGAACGACGGAATCTTCTCCTGGAACTTGTCAGCAGCTGCATTTGTGCCGCCGAAGTTGGCGACTCCGGTGATCGTGATCATTGGCCCAGGTCCCGTAATTGGGCCCGCAACATGGTGTTCATTGCGGTAGGGCCACGAGCCGCGAAACTCGTTCAGAATGTTCGGAGTGAAGGTCGTAATCAGTTGTGCTCCGATGATATGAGCCCGATCCTGAAAGTCCGATGACGCGTCCTGAGCATACAAACCGCCGACGTTTGTGTTGAACGGATAGTTATTGCGGAAATAGTTGTACCGCACAAAGGCCTGGTTCTTCGTGTTGATGGTCCAGTCACCACGTACATCCAGCCACTGCGCCCGCTGCACGCTTGGCGCAGGATTGAAGAGAGCTGCATTGATCCCGTAGCCGATCAACGTAGCTTGATTAGCTGGCGTAATCGTGATCGCCTGAGGATTGGCGCGCTTCAACTTTTCGTAGGCAGCGAAGAAAAATAGTTTGTCCCTCTTTACCGGTCCACCGATGCGCCCCACATAGTCATCCACATGCAAATCGGGCTTAGGAGCATAGCCAGTCGTACCTGCAACGCAGTTTTGCAGAATCGGGCAGGAGCTCGCCGCCTTTGGCCGCCAGATGTACTGCACCAGTCCGTGATAGTGATTGGTCCCTGTCGGTGTAATCACGTTGAACGTAACACCAGCAGTATTGCCAAACTCTGCAGGAGCGCTATTGGCAATCGTCTGCACTTCGCTTACATACGAGTCGGAAATAGCGAACAAACGCAGACCATAACGATCCGTCTCCGTATCCACCATGCCGTCCAGTTGATAGCTGATGCGGTCCACCAGGCCGTTCGTATTCACCGTGCGCGGAATCCCATTCTCCGGATTAGGATGGCCGCTCACCCCCGGCTGAAACAGGATGAAGTTATACGGATTGCGCGACGTCAGCGGAAGGTTCTGCGTCTCTTCCGGCGAAATCGTGCGGCCCAGCGTGAACCGCGCTGGTTCGAGAATCGGCGCATCGGAGGTCACCTCAACCACGGTGGCCACGGATCCCGCCTTGAGCACCTGGTCGATAACGGTTTCGTTTCCTGCAGCAAGGTGGATACCAGTCTGTGTAAGCAGAGCAAAGCCAGCCGCCTGCGCACTCACCGAATATGTTCCGACCGGCAGATCGGGAGCGATGTAAAGACCATCCCCTGCAGAGGTTACGATACGCGTATATCCGGTATCCAGATTCTTCACTGTCACCGTCGCCCCTGCAATCGGCGCCCCGGTGGAGTCCGAGACCAGTCCGCGAATCGTGCCGTTGATCGACTGCGACTGCGCCCACGCGGGCAAACTCGCGCTGGAAACTACAAGCCCCGCTGCAAGAGCGGCGCCGAAGAGAGCTGTTTGGGCAATGCGAAGAATCGACATGTAGCCTCCTGAAACTTCAACGGTGAAGCGAAATCAGCGTTTCTTTAAATCGCTTTGACAAAGAACTTAGTAAAATCTATTTAGGAAGTGTGGCCCTAACACTAGGGCAACAACCTTGTGCTTGTCAATATGATTTCTTTATTGAATCTAAGCCAGCAACCTGTTTTCCGTGGCCGAGAGACTAAGCGAAATTGCCCCGTGGAGTTGCGCCTGCGTACCGAGAGAGCTGGACCGAACGCGTGGACAGGCAAATTCATTCTGTTGCAGTAATTTCTCCGTGGCCCTACAAAGCTCGGCGTGAGCGCCCACGCCGCCTCCTAGAATGACTACCTCTGGATCGAGCGCCAGCGCCAGGTCAACAATGCAGTTAGCCAAAATCTGCGCAGCATAGTGAACAACTTCAGCCGCGGCCCTGTCGCCATCCACAGCAAGGTCGAATATCTCCGATGCCCGCAGCTTCGTCAGAGCCGATTCATTCGCCCGGCGGCTCCGTCCGAGCAGCCGCATCCACTCCTTCTCGATGCCCACTCCCCCAATCGACCGCTCCAGTTGCCCAGGCGAATGCACCTGCAACGGATGTCGCGAACATCCCTCCGCGCGCGTGTAGCCAATCTCCCCCGCGCTCCAGTTCGCCCCATGATGCAAGCGTCCGCGCAGAAAAATTCCCGCGCCCACACCTGTTCCCAACGCAACAAAAATAAAATCCTCTACTCCCGTGGCCGACCCACGCCAGTGCTCGCCCACCGCAGCAAGGTTCGTGTCATTCTCTACCAGCGCCGGAATACCCATCTCTTTTTCGATCATCGTACGCAGAGGTACGTCATCCCAGTCCTTAAGGTTCGGCGCAGAAAGAACAATTCCCGAATCAACATTCGTAATCCCCGGTGCGCCCGCCGTCAGATGCAGTACTTTCTTGAGCGACGTACTCTCTTCCTGGCACATCACCTTCAGCCCCTCGTGCATCAGAGAGCACACAGCCTTCGGGGTCCGCTGCTTCTCGGTCAGTAGGGTCGACCACTGCGTCAGCACCTTGCCGTTCAAATCCGCAAGTATCATCCGCAGCCGCGTCCCGCCAATATCCGCGCCGGCAACATATCCATGTTCCGCGTGAAAACGCAGCAACCCGGGCGGTCGCCCACCGCTCGATTCTCCTTCCCCCAAATTCTCAATAAGCCCCAGCGATTCAAGATGCGCGACAGCGCTCGACACAGTTGGCGCGCTCAACCCCGACAACCGCACCAGGTCCGCCTTCGAACATGGATTGTGTTCACGAAGCAACCGCAGCAATCCCCGCGCATTCACCTGACGCAGATGCGCCGGTCGCGAAGGCCCTGTCTCCATTTCTGGGGGATACTGTACGGTAGAGAGATGAGGCAGACGCATTTTTTCGACGGTGTTCATTCGACAACGATGATACCCCAAATATGTAAATAAACTTTACAAAGTTTTTCACCTCATGATATCCATTACCATCGTCGACTTTTTACACCTCTGTAATCCCTCAGGAGCTTCGCACCATGAGATCTGAATTGTTCCGCGGCACCACTCTGGGTCTTCTCATATCTTCTCTCTGCCTCAACGGAACGAACGTCGTCGCCCAGCAGCCGGAATCCTCTCACTATCAATCGGCTTTTGCTCGTCCGCTCCCGATCGATCGAGGCTCCGCCGCTCTCTCCCAGTCTCTTAAGAAGCTTCACACCCGCGCCAGCCTCGCCATGGTCGTCGCGCACCCTGACGACGAAGACGGCGGCATGCTCACCTATGAAGGCCGCGGCCAGGGCGTCGATACGACCCTTCTCACTCTCAACCGCGGCGAAGGCGGTCAAAACGACATGACCTCCGACTACTGGGACGAGCTCGGAACCCTCCGCACCCAGGAACTGCTCGCCGCCGGCAATTACTACGGCGTCCATCAGTACTTCACTCGCGTCGCTGACTTTGGCTTCTCCAAGACCATTGAAGAAGCCCTCAAGACCTGGGGCAAAGATCGCGTCCTCTACGACGTCGTCCGAGTCATCCGCATGCAGCGCCCACTCGTCATCACCTCGACCTTCGTCGGCAACGTCTCCGATGGCCACGGTCACCATCAAGTCTCTGGCGCCATGGCGCAAGAAGCCTACAAGGCCGCCGGCGATCCCAACATGTTCCCTGACCAGATCAAAGCTGGCCTCCTCCCCTGGACACCGCTCAAGGTCTACGGCCGCGTCCCCTTCGCCCGCATCTCCGACAAAGGCGTCTACGACTACGCCACCGGCCACTGGGAACCCGTCCGCTTCCGCAATTACGCCGACGACACCTGGATCGAAGGCGTCCCCTCCACCAACGTCGAGATCCCCACCGGAACCTACAATCCTCTCCTCGGCTCCTCCTACATGCAGATCTCCCGCGAGGGCCTCAACGAGCAGAAGTCTCAGAACGGTGGCATAGCCATCCCCCTCCCTCGTTCCACCTCCAGCCCATATCACCTCTACGCCGCGCGCATCTCGACCTCCCCGCATGAATCCAGCTTCTTCGACGGCATCGACATCACCCTGGCCGGCATCGCATCCTATGCACCTGAAGCTCAGCAAGCACCCTGGCGCGAAAAACTGAACGCACTCAACGCGACCGTCGAGTCCGCCATCAAGGACTTCAACGCCGCCACCCCCTCCACCATTGCACCGACCCTCGCCAAAGGCCTCGCCCAGACCAACGCCCTCCTCGACGAAGTAAACAAGAGCAACCTCCCCGCCGAATCTCGCTACAACATGGCGCATGAGCTCCAGATCAAGCAGGCCCAGTTCAACGAAGCCTTGAAGCAATCCCTCGGCCTCTCATTCCTTGCAAACACCGCCGACGGTGCGGGCCCTCAGCGCTCCGGCCCCTTCGGTGACATGTCCATACAAACACCAACCTCGCAGAACGTCATCCCCGGCCAGACCTTCAACGTCTCCGTCCACATCGCCAACCAGGGTAGCGAGCCCGTCTCACTCACCGATGTTCAGGTCAAATCCGAAGCCGGACCCGGCTGGATCATGACACCCAAAGATTCCATCACCGGAGCGATGGCCCCCAGCGACTCCCGCGATCAATTGATCGCAATCACCGTCCCTAAAGACGCTGAGCTGACCAAGCCCTACTTCAGCCGTCCCAATCTCGAACAGTCCTACTACGACATCAGCGATCTCCGGTACCTCAACCTTCCCAATCGGCCCTACCCTCTCCTGGCCGAGGCCACAGTCGCGTATCAGGGCGTCAATATCAAGCTCACCGGAGTCGTCCAGACCATCCACCGCATGAACGGCGATGGCCCCGTCCTCGAACCCCTCCTAGTAGCGCCGGCCATCTCGCTCACCGTCTCCCCACTGGCCGGCATCGTTCCGCTCATGAGCACCACGTTCGAGCTACACGTTACCCTCCACAGCAGCGTCAAAGGCCCGGCCAAAGGCCAGGTCCACCTCGATCTCCCCAAGGGATGGATGTCCACTCCCGCCGTAGCCGACTTCGCCACCACACGTGAGGGCGAAGATCAGAACCTCGTCTTCCGCGTTCAACCCGAGTCCGTCCAGCCCAAGCCCTATACCATCACCGCCGTGGCCGAATACAACGGCGAAAAATACACTCAGGGCTTCGAGACCGTCGGCTACGCTGGCCTCCGCCCCTATCCGCACTATCGTCCTGCCACCTACCGCACCAGCGGTGTCGACGTAAAAACGGCACCCAACCTTAAGGTCGGCTACATCATGGGTACCGGCGATGACGTCGCCATGTCGCTCGAAGACATGGGCATCCACCCAATCTTCCTCTCCGCACAGGACATCGCCACCGGCGACCTCTCCCAATACGATGCCATCGTCCTCGGCATCCGCGCCTACGCTGCCCGTCCCGAGCTGAAGACCTTCAACAATCGTCTCCTCGAATACGCAAAAGGCGGCGGCACCGTCATCGTCCAGTACCAGACCCAGGAGTTCGACCACAACTACGGCCCCTACCCACTCAGCCTCTCCGGCGACCCCGAGAAGGTCATCGAAGAAGACAACAAGGTCAGTCTCCTTGATCCCAAAGATCCCGTCTTCAACTGGCCTAACAAAATCACCACTGCCGACTTCGACAACTGGGTCGAAGAGCGCGGCCACGGCTTCATGCGTACCTGGGACCCACACTACGTCGCCCTCACCGAGATGCACGACGCAGGCCAGGACCCACAGAAGGGTGGTCTCCTCTACACCCGCTACGGCAAGGGTGCTTACGTCTACTTGGCCTACGCCTTCTTCCGCCAGATGCCCGACGGCGTCCCCGGCTCCTACCGCATCATGGCGAATCTCCTCAGCATGGGCAAAAATCCCGGCCTCACCACAACCCCTTCGAACCACTAGCGAAAGCGCAAAGTGTTAGCCATGGTGCGGGATTTTTCCCGCACCATTCTTTTTGGCGTCCAAACTTATCACTAGACTGATCCATGAGGTAAAACCAAGCAATGCTTCCCAAGGACAAAATCTTCCCCCACGCCATGCTCCGCGAGATCTTCGAGCAGCCGCAAGCCATCACCGAGACTCTCGCCGCCTACGCCGACGGCAACAGCCTCCGCGAAGAAACCTTCGTCGCCGCCCGCCAAGCCCTCGTAGGCCGCGAGAGTCTCCTCATCTCCGCCAGCGGCTCCAGCCGCCACGCCGGCCTGGTCGGCGAAATCCTCTTCGAAGATCTTGCAGGCATCGCCGTCGACGTCGAATACGCCAGCGAGTACATCTACCGCTCCACCCAAACCCTCAAGAACCCTTGCTTCCTCGTCATCTCCCAATCCGGCGAAACCGCCGACACCTCCGAAGCCCTCCGCGAGGCCACCGCACGCGGCAGCTCCACCATCGCCATCACCAACAAGCCCAACTCCACCATGGCGAAGCTCGCCGGCTGCTCTCTCCCCACCCTCGCCGGCATCGAGCGAGCCGTCCCCGCCACCAAAAGCTTCACCACCCAGCTCGTAGTCATCTCGCTGCTCTCTCTCTACGCCGCACGGGTCCGTGGCCGCATGACCCGCGCCGTCGTCGAGTCCTACCTTCATGAGCTCTACGCCGTCCCCGCCGCCATGGAAGCCGCACTCCCCCGCTGGGAGACCCAGGTCGCCGAGCTCTCCAACTCCCTCCACTCCGCCGAGTCCTTCCTCTTCCTCGGCCGCGGCGTCCACTACCCCATCGCTCGCGAAGGCGCCCTCAAGCTCAAAGAGTCCGCCTACATTCAAGCCGAAGGCTACCCCACCGGCGAGCTCAAGCACGGCCCCAACGCCCTCGTCGACCGCAACACCCCGCTCGTCGTCCTCGCTACCCGCGACCCCCACGCACCCGACTCCATCCTCCGCTACGAAAAAACCGTCAACCTCGTCCGCGACATGAACAAGCAGGGAGCCGAGATCATCTCCATCGTCAGCGAAGGCGACACCGAAATCGCCAAACTCAGCCGCCACACCATCCACGTCCCGCAGTGCGCCGAGTACATCTCCCCCCTTTACGAAGTCGTCCCCCTGCAACTCCTCGCCTACTTCATGGCCATAGGCCGAAACATCGACGTAGACAATCCCCGCAACCTCGTCAAAGCCGTAGTCCAGGAATAACCCGCAAACAAATGCAGGCCTTCACGCCGTAAAAAGCGCGATCAGTCTGCATTTGTAATTTTTCTGCTACGCCCAATCCACTCCCAAATCTCGACTCGTACCTCATCCAGCCAGGAAAGTAGCCACGGGCCACTTCCACTTACGACAACGGATGACTTTCCTGAAATTCACACAGGAGAGACGCAATATGTACGCACCAAACGAGCAAAACCACGCAGCATTCTCCAGACGATCCTTCCTCAAGAGCGCCACGCTCGCCGGAGCCACCAGCCTCACCGCATTCGGAGGACTAATCACCACAGCCTCGGCCCAGCAGGAAGAAGAAGCCGACACGATGAAGGCCGAGAAGGACCATCTAAAGAAGGGCGACCGCGACATCCTCGTCGCAGCCGAGATCGCCGAAGCCCTCGCCGTCACCACCTACAGCAACATCATCAACACCGCGCCCTTCTTCAAAAAGATTCCATCGGACGACCAGGGATATCTGGCCGCCGCCTTGCAGGAAGAGATGTCCCACTACCTCCTCGAGCAATCCGTAACCGACCAGCCCACACCCTTCACCTCCTTCTTCTATCCCCCCAACATGTTCGCCGACGCACAGACCACTCTCAACATCCTGGTCACCCTCGAAGACGCCTTCATCGCAGCCTATCTGGTCGGCGTGCGCAACTTCAGCACGCGCAACCTGCGAGTCACGGCAGCCCGCATCATGGGCATCGAGAGCGACCACCGCACCCTGGCCCGTGTCGTCGGCCCCGACGTCACCAAAAAATTCGGAGGCCCCATCGAAACCATCACCGGCATCAGCGGAGTCGCCGAAAGCGTAGACCCGCCCAACAACAACGGCTACGAAAGAACCCTCTGCTGGACCTCAATCGATCAGGCCGTCAACGCGCTCCTGCCCTTTGTCGACTTCAACGCGGCCACAACCGCAGGCTTCGACACATCAAAGACCTACCCATTCGAACCCTTTAACCCAACCCTGCCGTCGCAGCTCGGAGCATTCGTCTCCTTCACCGGCTGCTGACAGCGGCCGCATCGAACGCATCATCGCAGCAAAATCATCAGGGGCTTCCTCTTCGCGACAGCAGTATCGTCGCGAAGAGGAAGCCCAACCAGAATCGGCCGTTATGCTCCGAAATACTGCACGTGCACATAGGTGCCCAGGCGAGTGTTATAGGCCAGATACCAACCCGGATGATCCGGATCCTCGTAGATCACAATCTCATCCCCGTACCAGTTCCAGCCATTGACGTATGCCAGATCATACGGAGCCACGCCAAAGTAATATCCGCCAAACCAGAATCGCGACGGCCCGCCCCCAGACAGACGCCAAACATGGCTAGGCCCAAACCCACCCACAAAGTGCCCATGCTCCCACGGATGGTCGAGATGATAGTGCACATCATTCGGTCCGCCATCATGTCCCATCCACTCCCCGTTCGGGTGAACATGAGGAACATTCGGATGTCCCGGCGCATCGCTGAAGTTACGGTTCGGTTCAACATGCGGCGCCCCGTGATACGCAGCAGGCCCATTCGCCGGAGCAGGATGCCCGCCGCCCCCCGGATGACCGCCGCCGCCAGGATGCTGCGCTAACGCTGGGAAAGAAAGAAGAAGCACTACAACTAACAGTCCAAAAAGTTTCTTCATAGATCTATCACTCCTGACATCAACAATTTTGATGACCCGCTTCCCGCAAAAAGTTGTTCTCTTAAGCCGTTTCAATCTCCACATTCTTCAAGAGCAGCCATTCATACGTCGGACATTTCCGCTCCCACATCAATCTCAATAGGAAGAGAATTCCACCCGGATCAGCTACTATGAAATTCCTGCATAAGGAGACAACCCTTGGCGGCAGAGCCACAGGCAACCTTCGTCAGTTACTCCCGTGACGATTCCGACTTCGCGCTTCGGCTCGCCGAAGACCTGAAGTCCGCCGGAGCTACCGTGTGGCTGGATCAACTCGACATCAAACCCGGCGAACGCTGGGCCCGCTCCGTGCAGGATGCCTTAACCGCCTCTCCACGCATACTCGTGATCCTCTCTCCTTCATCCGTCGACTCCACCAACGTCGACGACGAAATCTCCTTCGCCCTCGAGGAGCACAAGACCGTCATCCCTGTCCTCTATCGCGAATGCAAAATCCCCTTTCGCCTCCGCCCCTATCAACACGTCGACTTCCGGACCGACTACGCCCGAGGCCTTCGCATCCTCCTCAGCAACCTGGCCGTCAACCCGAACGTCGAGCTGCCTCGTCAGCAAACCCCTCCACAACCGATTATCGAGCCCCCACATCGCCAACCCGAAGCGCCCAAACCAGTCCACGAAGAACCAGCCACCAAACCAAAGCCCGAACCCAAGCCCGAACCCAAGCCGAAGGCCATCAAAAAAAACAAACCAGAGCAATCCCCCGCACCATCGTTCATCGCCCCCAACTA
Organism: Edaphobacter aggregans; assembly: GCF_003945235.1. NCBI lineage: Bacteria > Pseudomonadati > Acidobacteriota > Terriglobia > Terriglobales > Acidobacteriaceae > Edaphobacter > Edaphobacter aggregans. The sequence continues at coordinate 3,931,827 of NZ_RSDW01000001.1, read as the reverse complement.
CAAAATCACCCCTGACCCACTCCCACCTCAAGCACCTCCCGTCCATATCGAAGCCAAGCCCACCCCAACAAACATCCCCGTTACAACTCCCTCGCCCCCACCGCAGGAGATCACCCTTCCATCCACCTCAGCCTTCCAACAATGGGCGCCTTGCGTCGCAATGCTTCTGCTGACATTCCTCAGCTACTCAGGCCGAAACATCTTCAGCCTCCTCTATTCAGGATTTTTTGTTGACGATTTGACCTCCGAACAACAAGGCCTCGCACTCCTCGGCTTCAGCATCCTCTATATGCTCGCCAGTCCCTTCTGGGGACTATGGATGGATCGCGCTGGCCTCTGGCTCCCTACACTCAGCGCCATTGTCATCTGGTCGCTCGCCTTAGCGAGCCATGGACTGTCGCAAAGCCCTACCAGACTCATTCTCGCTCACAGCATCCTTGGCCTCGGCATCGCCGCAACCGTCCCCGCTGCCGTCAAGGCCGTCGTCGACACCCTTCCCGCCACCCGTCGCGCCGTCGGCCTCGGCATCGCCTATACGGGAGGTCCGCTTGCAACCGTGTTCGCTGCTCCCATCTTCATACCGATCGCCATACGCTTCTCCTGGCGTTTCGCCTGCACCTTCGCAGCCCTGCTGAGCATCGTCTGGATCATCTTCTGGCTCATGCTGCGAGCCACCATCTCCCAGTCCGGCTCATCCCCACCCCAAGCCACCGAAGAATCCCGCTGGGCGCGCAATTTCTTCGCTAACGTCGCTGTCTACAGCTTCGGAGCAATTCCCGTTGCCTTCGTCTTCTCCTACTCCGCGCGAATCGCATCGATACGCATCGAGAGCCGCAGCTTCATATTCTGGCTCACATCAGCAGGCCTGATCGCCGGCTATCTCTTCTTCGGCAAATTAGCCGACCACCTCCAACCACGCGGCACTCGTCCCGGCCTCATCTTCTTCATCCTCTCGATCGCCGGACTCCTTCTCGTCCCCTTACAGATGACAGCTCTCAGAAGTTACAGACTGGACATGGCCGTACCCCTCCTCGCCTGCCAGATGTTCCTCGGCGCCGGATTCATCATCATGGCCCTCTCCGACGGCATAGCCATGCTTCCCAGACGACACACCGCCTTCTTCGCTGGAGTCTGCACCTTCGCCTGGGCTCTGATCACCGCCATAACCTCTCCAACTATCACCCGACTTCTCAACCTGGGAGAGGGCGGACCTTCGGCCTTCGTGATCGTCGCCGTCCTTCCCCTGCTAGGCGCCATCCTCTGGCGAGTCCTGTCCACAACCCCCACCGCGCACCCATCCCCCTTCCCAACCCAAAAGGCCTCCACCTAGCTCCCCTGTTCTCCACCCAGCCCCTAAGCCATATCGCACCCAGGCATCCAGCTCTAAGCCGTTGCCTTTTTGTTTGTCATCCCCGAAGGGGATCTGCTCTTGCCTTTGCTGTTGCCTTTGCCTCTAGGTACCCCAAGGCTTCAGCCTTGGGCCTCTCTACCCCGCAAAAGGAAAGGGACTTCAGCCCCTGGGGTATGCTCTTTTCCGACCCCGTCACCGCTCATAAACCACATGATGCCGCTCCAGCCACCAGCAAGCCCCACTCCCCGCCTGCGGAAACAGCGACCGGCTGCAATCCACCATGGTCGTCCCGTCGAAGTAGTACTCCTCCTTATTTCCCTTCAGCGGAGCGACCACAAACCGGCTCACTTGCGTCTTCCCCATGCCGCCGCCCATCCCCACTCGCACCCGCCAGACCAACAGGTCTCCCAGATACACCACCGCCAACGCCAAAGCCAGCCCTACCACTATTCTGATCAAAATCCGTTTCACTTGATCGCCGAAGCCCCCAAATCCCCACCCTTTTGCGAAGAGTAGCAGAGAAACACCCCTCCCACCCAAATCCCACCTCGCAAAACAGAAGCGCCCCCTCTATCCAGCAAGGGGGCACTCTACGTCTGAAAATCAACTCCTGTTTGAAAACCGTAGAAAGGCTTACGAAGCCCGTCCCATCAACTCCTGCTCCGCCCGCAGCCAATCCTGCTCCGCGTACCCATCCTGCCAGCCACGTTCGGCCCAGAAATTATGGGCAAGCTGAGCAATCTCCCTGTGAGACGGAGTCACCGCCTTCACTTCTTCTACTGCGGCCTTGGTTTTGGCCTTGGCCGAAGCTGTTGTCTTCCGTGGTTTCGCCGGCGCCTTCGCCTTCTTTACTGTCTCTGCCATTCCCGAATCTCCTTCGCTGGACTCGCCACCAACGTACGGGGCATCACTTCTAGAATAGGTGAAACCCTCCCAACAACCCAACCCCCGCCCTGCTGCGGCGTACCTTCCTTCACAACCTGCCTCAGCGCCAAAATCCGCGTCTCCATCGAGCCCCGCCACCAGCTCACCCTTGCAGATCAATAACATCCACCTGCCATTTAATTTCACGAGACCTTCTATACTTAACAGAGACAGCTAAAGATCGATCGCCCTATGTCTTTCATAATGAATACCTTGCCGCGAAAGTATTTGGATGCAACAATTTAGCGTACAAGTTCGAGCCTAAAGTACTTGCAATCAATACTTTGAAACAAAACAGATACCAGGCGAGGTCATGATCGAAGAAATAGCTTGGACACCACTCCAACTCCGGCTATAAGAGAGCGATACTCACCGAAAGGTACTCGCATGCAGACCCGATCTCTGCCGTGGACCTCAGCTCTCCTCATCCTTCTAACGGGCTGCGCCTCAGTCCACCAGCAACCGCATGCCCGGCCCGCCATCGGCTCGACGTACATCGCCCGCGAAGCCGGCTTCACCGCCGAACAACAAAAACTAGCCGACGAACTCTGCTTCAAGGGCATGCCCCAAAAGACCTCCGATCAGCTCGGCCCCACCGAGTTCGTCTTCCGCCAGGGCTACGTCCTCGAATTCAGCTCCCTCGACAAAATTCCTTACTGGGTCTGTGAGCACGTCGCCCCACCCCAGCTCGTAGGCAACGCTGAGCGCTCCAACCAGTTCAAGGTCGACCCCGACCTCAAGGGCCCTCACTCCGCCCCAGCCGACTACAAATCCTCCGGCTACGACCAGGGCCACCAGGCCCCCGCCGGCAACCAGAGCCAGAACCAGCAGCTTCAAGACGAAACCTTCTACCTCTCCAACATCGCCCCGCAGCTTCCCAACCTCAACCGCGACGCCTGGAAGTCCCTCGAAACCCTCACTCGCACCTGGGTCAAGCAATACTCCGAAGCCTACGAGATCACCGGTCCCATCTTCTACGACCCCAAGGAAGACAGCCCCCAAACCGCCGACGGCACCGTCAAGTTCTGGACCATCGGTAAAGACGCCGTCGCCGTACCCACCCACTTCTACAAAATCATCATCGTCAAAGACGGCTCAACCTGGAAGTCCATAGCCTTCGTCATGCCCAACACCACCACATACAAAAGCCCCTATCACCTTGAGAAATACATCCAGTCCGTCCAGTGGATCGAGCAGCACACCGGCCTCAACTTCATGCCCAACCTCACAGCCCAGCAGCACCTCGACCTCGAATCCCACGCCTCGGCCATGTGGCAATAGCAACAGATGAGCAACCCTGACCTCAACTTCCGGCCCATCATCTCGGGCACCAGCATTCTCAACGCCCGTGTCAACGAGCCCGGAACCCTCGGCTACATCGCCACCGACGCCGCAGGAGGCCTCTGGATCGTCAGCGCGTACCACGTCCTCTGTAACTCCGCCCTCCTGCACTACACCGTCGACGAGCCCATCTACCAACCCGCCGCCATCGCACCCGAGTACAAGATCGCCATCACAAGTGCCACCCGCGCCAACCCCCAACTGGACTGTGCCGCCGCCCAACTCCTCCCCGGCCTCACCGGCCTGAACTATCAGCTAGGCATCGGCCCCACCTCTCCACCCACACAACCCGTCGCCGGAATGCGAGTCATCAAGTCCGGCGCTGCCAGCGGAGTCACCGAGGGCATCATCCTCTCCGTCAACGACCCCGACGTCCTCATCCAGACCGACCCCACCTACCCCGCCGACTACATCCTCACCCAACCCGGCGACTCCGGCTCCCTCTGGCTCGACCAGCAGAGCCACTCCCCCGTCTCCCTCCACTGTGGCAGCCCATCCGCTCGGCACGCAGCAGCAAAATCCGTCCCCACCGTCCTCGACACCCTCAATCTCCTGCCGCTACCCGCATAAACCGCGCCGTTATCGATCCGACAAGCTTGACAAATCAAAGCACCAGGCCTTTCCTAGCAGGGTATGTGCTACAAGCCGAAATCAACTTCCAGGACTCAAGCTGCTGGACGCAGGCTCTCCTTCGGCTTCAATCCTCTTGCCCTGTTCCCGCTCCTCTTAGTCGTCGGCTGTGCGGCCACCTCAACTCCGCTCGCTCGCCACACCGCAGACTTCTCCGGAGCCACCAGCCTCGTCGTTGACAACTCCGAAAACGCCTACCGGACCGCCGTCCGCCTCCACGACCAGGAGCAAGCCGCAGCCGCCGTAGCCAAATACGACAGCGACAAACCCTGGGACCCGCACACCCTCAAGCCCCTCATCACCGCCCAAGGCCTCCAGGCCCGCTCCGACGTCCTCGACGGCCTCAAAGCCTACGCCCAGTCCCTCGCCGACGTCACCAATGGCGTCGACTCCCCTCAACTCAATGCCGCAGCCACCTCCGTCGGCACTAATCTCCAGGCCATGGGGCAGACAACCGACCCAACCACCGGTGTAACATCTGGCTTCATCACGCCCGAGGAAGCCAACGCCGCCAGCACCGCCTTCAAAGCCCTCGGCGACTATCTGGTCTCCCGAAAAATAAAATCCAACGTACCCAAAGTCATCCGCGACATGGATCCCCAGATCGCAGCCATTACCGTGCTGCTCAATAACGACATCGCCGTCATTCGCCGCCAGTCCGCCAACGACTACGAGCAGCTCCTCACCCAGCAGGACACATTCATCCGCAAATCAGGCTCCGCTCTCTCCCCCACCGAGCGCCGCGCCGAGATCGAAAAGCTTCCCGGCATCCTCGCCAGCAAGCAGTCCACCGATGACATGCTCGCCTATCTCCAAAGCTGCCTCACGCAACTAGCCCTTACCCATAACGCCCTTGCCACCGCCGCGCAAAATAGTAACGCCGACTCGCTCCAGCAGCGCATCGCCGATCTCCACGCAGCCGCCGAGCGCCTCGCCCGCTTCTACTTCTCCCTACCCACCACCTAACCCGGAGGAACCATGGCCGACGCCCCACCCATCCTCAAAAAACCCCAGACAATCGACGACTACCAGGCCCTCTACGACTCCCTCGGCCGAGCCTACTGGGAGGCCTCCGATATCAACTCCAAAGACCTCGTCCAGGGTGCGCGCGAATCCATCTACGACATCATTACCGACCTCGACGAAGCCCAACTCGACGCTAACACCGCGCTCTTCCTTGCCGCAGAACCCAAGATCAAGCAGACCTGCGCGACACTTCAGAAGATCCAGTCCGACATCACCAACATCACCAAGAACATCACCACCGCCGCAACTGTAGTCGATTCCATCAACAAGGTCCTCGGCATCGCCGCTATGTTCTAGCCTCATCCTCCGCCACATCCCTGTAAACTTCCCTCATGGGCCTATTCAAAAAGAAGATCAAGCAGGAACACAAAGTCATGCTCCAGGCCGAGCGCGCCGCCGGAGCACTCCTGCCCGAGTATCACCGCCCCACCCCCGAGTGCCCCCACCCCGAGCGCTGGCACATGTACGACTCCATGACCGCCGAAGCCGAGGTCCTCGAGTTCCTCCGCACCCTCATCACCACCCTCAAGCCCACCCTCGTCGTCGAAACCGGCTCTTTCCTCGGCGTCTCCACCCTCTGGATCGCCGAAGGCCTCCGAGCCAACGGCTTCGGCAAAATCATCTCCTGCGAGTACGACCCTATCGTCTTCGCCAAGGCCGCAGAAAAGATCGCCGCCTCCGGCCTCTCCGACTGGATCGAGCTCCGCAACGAGTCCTCCCTCGAGATGCACATCGAAGGCACCATCGACATCTTCTTCTCCGACTCCGACATGCCCATCCGCGAAGCCGAGGTCAAGCGCTTCCTCCCCCAGATCCGCCCGACCGGCCTCATACTCATGCACGACGCCAGCTCCCACCTCCAGATCGTCCGCGACGCCGCCTTCAAGCTCGAATCCGAAGGCCTCGTCTCAGCGATCTTTCTCCCCACCCCCAGAGGTCTCGTTTTGGCGCAAAAACGCGAAGGCCGCGCCTAACCATCCCATCCGAAAGCGGCCCCATCGATTCAAAACATCTCCGCACTCTATGCGGTGTCGCGCCGATCTTCATTAACCCATCCACCATCGCTACTTTTCATATAGACTGGCTCTCTTCCCTGGGTACAACATCACAGTTCACGGGCCCTTCACAAGATAGGTGCAACGTCATCATCTTCGACAAGAAGGAGCTTAATCATGTCACTCATCCAAGTCGGCCTCGCCGACAAAACAGGCAAAATAAGCCCTGATCTCTTGCAGGCAGCTGCGGCTGCTCTCAACATTCAGGTCACTCGCGACCTCACGCAATTCTGGAACGTGCAGGCCACCGTCCGATACCTTCCCGACCCAACCAGCATCCCTGCCGGGGTATGGCCCGTCTTCCTGGTCAAGTCGCTTCCGCCGGGTGAGGGTGGCTTCCACATGGACCAGCACAACCAGCCATACGCCAAGGTCATCGCTAGCCCCTCAAGCAACGAGTGGACCGTCGATGCCAGCCACGAGACGATCGAAATGCTGATCGACCCCTACGGAAACCGTCTGCAGACCTCCACCTCCATCACCATTACCGGCGGAAAAATCGTGGATGGCACCGCCCAGTTCGGCTATCTCGTCGAGGGCTGCGACCCTTGCGAAGCCGATCAGTACACCTATCCCATCGCGGGCATCGCTGTCTCGGACTTCATCACACCCCACTTCTACGATCCCGTCGTAACCACGGGCACCCGCTACAGCTTTACGGGAGCCATCCTGAAGCCAAGGCAGATCCTGCCCGGCGGCTACATCTCATGGGTTAACCCCGCGACCAATCAACTCCAGCAACTCCTCTACGTCGATCCCGGCCCGCCAAAGATCGTCACCCTCGGATCAGCATCGGGTATGAGCCTGCGCGTATGGGTCGACAACCAGATGCGAAAGAAAGCAAGCAAGGACTCTTTCAGACCGTACAAGCGCAAACTCAACGCAGCGTTCATGAAGAAAAACAACACAAAACTTGCGAACCTTCGCGAGATCGCCAAGGTACGCGGAAAACTTTACAACTAAGCAGGCAGCGCAGCGATCTGAGCCACATCAGGTCGCTGCGCCGCTCAAGCTCGCCTCCGGCCTACAGGTTGAACAGCTCTCTCAGCCGTTTCGTCTGGGCCCGGCTCACCGGAATCTCTGTCTTCTTCGGGTCATCCATCCGCAGTTGGTAGCTCGACTTGAACCACGGCACCACCTCGCGAATGTGCTGAATGTTCACCACAAACGACCGGTGCGCCCGCCAGAACGCCTCCGGATCGAGCTGGTCCATCAACTCCTCTAGCGTCCGGCAGTTCGAGTGCCCCTCCACCGTCGAAGTCACCACGCTGATCGTCCCGCCCTCGATCGACGCAAAACAAATCTCCTTCTGATCCACCAGCAGCAACCGGCTCTGCGCCCGCACCACCACCTTGCCCGTATTCGGTTTGGGAGCCTGCGCATGCGACTGCTCCTCCACCAGCTTCAGCAGGGCGTCGAGCTTCGCGCCCGTCTCGAGACTCGGACTAGCTGGCTCTCCCGGCCCCACCACCCGAGCCTGCGCCTTCTCGATCGTCTGCATCACCCGCTTGCGGTCAAACGGCTTCAGCAGATAGTCGATCGCGTTCACCTCGAACGCCCGCACCGCATACTGGTTGAACGCCGTCGCAAACACCACCTGCGGCATCGGCACCTTGCGATCCAGCAGCTTCTTCAGTACGGCGAACCCGTCCAGCCCCGGCATCTGCACATCCAGAAACACCACATCAGGTTTATGCGTGCGAATCAGCTCCACCGCTTCAATTCCATTGGTCCCCTGCGCCAGGACCTCAACCCCACCCACGCGCTCCAGCAGATACTGCAACTCCTGCCGGGCCAGCGGTTCGTCGTCGATGATGAGTGCTGTCAGTGACATCGCTACAACTAGTCACTATACGCGCGCAGCCTCGCCGGCGTGTGGTCCTCGGCCAGATCATGGCCGCACTGGACGCAATACACATCCGTGATCTGCACTCCGCGGAAGCACCGCCCGCACACCGGAGCCAGCTGAAACTGGCACTGCGGACAGAAGTGCACATTCGCCGTAAGCTCAGTGCTGCAATGCGGGCACGGAGTCAGAGCTGGCTGTCGCAGCAGGAAGTACACCACCGCACCAATCCCGCCCGGCATCAACCCCACAATCAGCATCCATAGCCCGGCCGGCATATTGCGCCGCTTCACATCCCTGCTTACATACCCCACCAGCAGAACGTAGCTGGCAAATGCTGTCCCCCACGCGTAGCCCATCAGCAGTCGCATCGGCAGCATCTCATGCTTGTGGTGCGGCATCACCCCGTGGAACAGGTATTGGACCCCAGCAAACACTGCGATCGCCAAGACCACCGACCACGCAGGGATCATGCTCAGGCGGTCTTCTCCACCTGCCTGTGCCTCCTCCGATCGGTTTGTCTTCGGCTTCCACGTGATCGTCATTACATAGCCTCTCTGCCGGAGCGATTACGAGTACGACGGAACCATACCATCGCCAGCAGCGCCATTGAAACCGGGAAAAACCAAAGTGCAAGAACCAGAAACTGATCGCTCGAGTCCGGCACACCCGTCGGCGCGGCATCATACTCGTCCAGAACGCTCCACCCCGCCGTGCAGATCATCACCACCAGCGCCGAGCAGACCGCCATCGGCACCCACAAGCTGCGCGCGCGATTCCGCCGTGCCGCCATCTTCGTCGCCCGCTCCCGAACCACCCGATGCGTCCGGTTCACAATCGACGACCGCGCCGCCGAGTCCATCCCCGGCAGTTCCCCTCGCATAAACAGACCCGTATCTACTTCCGGAAACTTCTTGTCGCGGGCATCATTCATACAGCCGCCTCCCCCACAGGACGCGATGCGCGAATCTGCTCCATCTCAGGCTTCAAAGCAGCAAGACCGCGATACAACCGTGACTTCACCGTCGAAAGAGGCGCCTTCGTCATCCCGGCAATCTCCTCCAGCGACAGCTCTTCATAAAACCGCAACACCAAAACCTCGCGATACGTCGGCTCCAGCCGCAGCAGCACCTCACCCACCTCGGCGCTGTTCTCGCGCGACTGAAACTGCTCCAGCGGAGAAGGCCCTGTCGTTGGAATCTCAAATGGCCGGTCGTCCTCCCCACCCTCGCTCATCTCATCCAGGCTGGCCATGGTGCGCTTCCGCGACAGATCGATCACCAGATTTCGCGCAATCGTGTACAACCACGTATCGAACCGAGCCTTGCCGTTGTACTGCGCGCCTCGCAGCAGTACCCGCATCCATGTCTCCTGGAACAGGTCCTCGGCCACCTCACGCTTACCCGTCAAAAACAGCAGGTAGCGCATCAGCCTGTGCTGGTACACCTCGATCAGATGGTCAAGAAGCTCCGGATCCTGCCTCTTCAACCCCTGCGCGATGACCACATTTTCGCTCTCTTGATGAGCAAGCGAACCCGCCAGCGAAATGGCCATACCGGACATATCCTTATTGACGCTCATTTGCATGGAAAAGTCTCGGTCTCGACTGGAATCATCCATAATCTGCGACACAACCACTCCCAAATCGCAGCCGCAAAGCCGAGCGCCTAGCCTAAATCATCCAGAACGCACACTTCCAAACAGCTGTTTTATGGTTGGCCCAATTCTACGACCCGCCACCCATCTACGCGAGTCTTTTCATGCGTCTGATCAATCTTTCTCCAACACACACAGTCCACAACAAATTCGATAGAGCCGTCGCGTTTGCACCGCCTCTACTCCCCACCCCCTATTCCCTACTTCCGAGCAGGTAAACTTGAACCATGGAAGTTCTCTACGGCCTCCACCCAGTTGAGGAGGCCATCCGCTCCGGTGCCCGCCAGCTCGATCACGTCAGCGTAGCCCGCGAGCGCCGTGACGACCGCCTCGAACGCCTCATCGAGCTCTGCCGAGCCGCCAAAATCCGCGTCTCCATCGAGCCCCGCGACCAGCTCACCCGCCTCGCCCGCACCGACGCCCACCAAGGCGTCCTCGCCGTCGTCCGCGAGCGCCAGTTCCTCACCATCGAAGACCTCCTCGCCCCTAAACCCGACGGCCAGCACAGCTTCTTCCTCGCCCTCGACGGCGTCGAAGACCCACACAACCTCGGCGCCCTCCTCCGCACCGCCGACGGAGCCGGTGTCGACGGCGTCATCCTCCCCGAGCGCCGCTCTGCCCCCATCACCGGAACCGTAGCCAAAACCTCCGCCGGAGCCTCCGAACACGTCCGCGTCGCCCGCGTCACTAACCTCGTTCGCTCCCTCGAGCAGCTCAAGCAGAACAACGTCTGGGTCCTCGGCCTCGACGAGCGCGGCACCCCCGACTACATGGACTTCGACTTCCGCACCAACTGCGTCCTGGTCCTCGGCCGCGAAGGAGCCGGCCTCCACGACCTCGTCAAAAAGACCTGCGACCATCTCCTCCGCATCCCCATGGCCGGCCAGGTCTCCTCCCTCAACGTCTCCGTCGCCGGAGCCATCGTCATGTACGAGGCCATGCGCCAACGCCGCCAGCCCCCCGAACCCATCGCCCCACCCAAGCCAAAGAAACGCAAAGGCCTCGGCAGCGTCTGATGAACCAAGAGATCGCCGTGAATGCTTATAAATAACCCCACGACTCGCGAAGATATTGAATTGCCCTTGTCTTGCTTAAGGGCACCGCTTCAGCCGCGTCGCAAGTGCTCCATAGACAATGCGGCTTTAGCCTTGGGTCTCTCTACGCCCCGGCAAAAAGGGGCTTTAGCCCCTGAGGTATGCCTTTCTTCTCCCAAGACTCGTCCAACACAAATAAGGCTCCCCTACTTGACCCGAACCCTCCTCGCTCTCTGCCTCTTCGCCGCAACTGCATCCGCACAGACCCCACAAGACCAGCAGCCCACACCTGCGCCCGCACCACCGCCTCAAGGAACGGTCCTCTTCAACCGCAACCAGGACACCGAACAGCCCCAGCCCGCAGCCAAGCCCGCGCCCGCGTCGCAAGAGACCATCAAAATCCCCGACGCCGAGCGCAACTCCCTCACCTTCACCGCCTACGACCTCGACGTGCACATCACCCCCGCCAGCTCCCACCTGGCAGTACACGCCCGTTTCACCGTCCGCAACTCCGGTTCCGCCCCCCTCGAACGCCTCGCCCTCCAGCTCTCCTCCACCCTTCAGTGGGAAAACCTCGCCCTCACCACCCCCACCGGCGTTCAACCCCTCAAGTTCGTCCAGCAGACCATCAACACCGACGCCGACCACACCGGCCAGGCCACCGAAGCCGTCGTCACCCTCCCCCACCCCCTCGCCCCCGGCGACACCCTCGATCTCTCCGCCATCTACTCCGGCCCCATTGAATTCTCCGCCCGCCGCCTCGACGTCATCGACGCCCCACCCAGCCAGGCCGCCCACGCCGACTGGGACGCCATCACCCCCGACACCACCGCACTTCGCGGCTTCGGCAACGTCCTCTGGTACCCCACCGCCTCCGCCCCTCTCTTCCTCGGCGACGGAGCCAAGCTCTTCCAGGCCGCAGGCCGCACCAAGCTCCAGCAATCCCCCGCCACCTTCCGCCTCCGCCTCACCGTCGAGTACGTCGGCGACGCCCCCAAAGACGCTTTCTTCAACGGCCGCCGCGAGCCTCTCCTCCCCATCACCGAAAACCCCGACACCCCCGTAGCCAACGCCCCCGGTATCGCCACCGCCGACTTCGCCCCTCAGCCTCTCGGCTTCCGCATCCCCAGCCTCTTCCTCACCGACCGCACCGCCACCCCCGCCCCCAACAACCTCATCACCACCATCACTGGCAACCCCGACGCCGTTCCCGCCTTCGCCGCCGCCGCCGACACCATCCAGCCTCTCCTCGCCGACTGGCTCGGTCCCACCCCCCTTACCTCCCTCACCATCCTCGACCACGAAGGCCAGCCCTTCGAAGACGGCGCCTTCCTGGTCACCAATATGCAGCACCCCAACGTCAGCACCCTCACCCTGCCTCTCGTCCACTCCCTCACCCACGCCTGGTTCCACTCCTCGCACGCCTGGCTCAACGAGGGCGTCCCCCAGTTCATGTCTCTCCTCTGGATCGAGCGCACCCAGGGCCGCGACGCCGCGCTCGATCAGCTCAACCAGCAGCGAATCCCGCTCTCTCTGGCTGAACCCGCTGGCTCCCAACCCGCCACAACGCCCCCCACCGACGCCCAAACCAGCAGCAGCACCCCCCAGCCACCCGCCCCCGAAGGCCAATCCCTCATCCAGGCCACCGACGAGCTCTATTACCGCAACAAAGCCGCCGCCGTCCTATGGATGCTCCGTTCCATCGTCGGCGACGAAGCCCTCAAGCATGCCCTCCAGCTCTACCGCCGCAGCGGTCCCGCCGAACAAGATCCCCACCACTTCCAGACCATCCTCGAACAAACCTCAAAGAAAGACCTGCGCTGGTTCTTCGACGACTGGGTCTACAACGACCGTGGCCTCGCCGACCTGAGCATCGCCAACGTGACCCCCCGCGAGCTACCCGCGCAGGGCAACAAAGCCACCAGCTGGCTCATTGCCATCGAAGTCCGCAACGAAGGCGAAGCCATCGCCGACGTCCCCGTCACCGTCCGCTCCGGCGATCTCACCACAACCGAGCGCGTCCGAGTCCCCGGCCACTCCACAGCCTCCACCCGCATAGTCTTCGAAGGCAACCCCGATGAGATCGTCCTAAACGACGGCAACATCCCCGAAACCACCGCCACAACCCACACCCGCAAGGTAGTCACCCACTAGACCCACACCGACAACCTGGATCCACAGTGAGTCGAAGGACCTGCAGTTGTTGCAGTTGTCGTTGCAGTTGTTTTTTTGGTTGTCATCCCGTAGGGATCTGCTTTTGCCGTTGCAGTTGCAGTTGCCGTTGTTTTTGCCTGTCATTCTGAGCGTAGCGAAGAACCCCCGCATTTCGCCCAAAGCGCCACAAATGCCAAAGGTCAAGCACCCAACCCGATTATCAACGCCGAAAATCCAACCCAGAAAAACCCCCCACCCAGAAACCACACTAGCCACACATTTCTTCACCAGCTAACCACCAAAAACCATCAACTTTCGCCCATTTTCCGCAAAATCCCCCCCGAAAACCACTAGAAAAAAAGCGCACAACTTACCGCCGCCGATGCCCCGTCCCCGCCGAAGCATCCGCCCAAACCTGCTCCCCACCCCAGGTCCGATTCGCCACCATATCCACGCGGAAAGGCCCCGCAGCCCGATTCGTAGGCAAAGCCTCCGCCAGCCCATCCCCAAACTGCGGAACCGCATCCCCCAGCGCCAGCAGCCGCGCCGTCGTAGCCATCCCCGTCAGGTGCAGCGAATAGCCCGTCCTATCGATCCGTCCTTCCAGAACGGCAGGATCCTTCCCACCCAGCGCCAGCAACGTCGGAGCCAGCACAAACCCGCCCGCAGGCACCTGAGCCTGCACCGCCCGATGATGCACCCGCACAACCGCAACCGGCGGCGCCGCCGAGTGCACCGCCACATCGCCCACCACCAGCGCCTCAGCCTTTCCATGCGTCAACCCTGCTTCATTCAGCACGATCTCCCCGTCCCACCCAGAGCCCGGCCTATACGCCACACTTCCTGCCAGCACTCCCGTAACCGCAACATCCGCCGGAACCCGGTCGCTCGCCACATGCAGCCAATCCACCAGCGTACTCGCCGGAATCCCCGGTGTCCCGATCTGCACCGTAGCCGAGCTCAGCCTCCGCACATCCGGAATCTCCCCTGCCAAAGCCAGCGTCTTCGTCCCGTTTGGCGGCCAACTGCACCGCACGTTCTCGAACGCATGAAACATACTGGTTGCCGTCCCCAGGCACTCCATATCCACCGCCAGAGGACGCGCCGGAACAAAGTCCGCCCGCCGCGCATCGTTCAGCCGCAGCCTGGCCTGGATCTCGCTCTTGCCGACCGTGCCCTGAACCTTCGCCGTAAGCACTATGTCGCCCCGCAGCCCAGCGTCTCTCCCCATCAGGAACCGGCTGGCCTCTCCCAGCGGAGCCCCTCGCCACTCCCCTTCAAGATTGACCGGCACCTCACTCAGCGACGCTGCATGTCCCAGCGTTCCCTCCACCCGCACCACACCGGTATCCGTCACATCCGAGTCCGTCCGGCTCGGCCTACCCTCTAGCCTTAGCCTCCACTCCTGAGGATTCGGCAACCACAAAGCAAACTCCGCGTCCGTCAGCGACAGCGGCGTCTTCTCCAGCCCCTGTTTCAGATTCAGCCGCGCCCCGGTCGCCTCGATATAAGGAAACCTCGGCGTAGCCCCCGCCTTCACCTGTGCCGTCGGAGCCGCCTCAATCCGCGAAGCCTGCGCCAGGATGCTCTCAAGGTTCCACTTTCCATTCGGCAGGTGCACCAGGTTCACGCTGGGCTCCGTAAAGCTGATCTTCGAGAACTCCACCCGCTTCCGCCACAGCGAACTCAACCGCAGCGTGGCCCGCACCGAATTGGCGCGGATAATCGGTTCCGATCCAAACGCCGGATCCTCGCTCACCACAAAATTTTCGAGCGTAAAGCCCGGCAGCGGCAGCAAACTCAGCTCCACCCGGTCCAGATGAACCGGACGCCCCAGACTCCCACCAATACTGGTCGCAATCCGCCTCTGGAACCGATTCACATTGATCAACGGCGGCAGCAACGCCACCATCAGCAACGCAAGCACAACGGCATACAAAAACAGCAACCGCCCTGACAGCCAGCGTCTCCGTGGCCGCGTGCCTTCACCCTGCGCCTGGGTTGTATCAATGTCCTGCATCACTTCCCGCATCTCTTGCCCGAACAAGGTCTCGGCGCGGCCAGAATCCGCATCGTCGTCGCCGCCAGCCTCTCTACCGAATCACATGAAGCGTACGGCTCCAACGTGTCTGATCGAAGATGTGGATCAGGATATGCCCCATGAATGCAATCCGCTCTCCGATGCTCTGTTTGTTGATCTGGTCCGCAGGCGTCTCAAACGACCAGTACACAAACATCGGCCGCCCTACGATATTTTCGCGTGGAACAAAGCCCCAGTAACGGCTGTCCAGGCTCTCCGTGCGGTTGTCGCCCATCGCAAAAATTCTGCCCGGCGGCACGACCAGATCACCATTCTCGATGTGGCTGGGCAGCTCATACTGCCAGCTCGCCGTTACATCCATTCCCTCCGGCGGAATGCTCGGAAAATCGTCCCGGTAAGGGTTGTACTCATGCTGCAGATTTCCATCGGCCATCGGCTTACCTGCCTGAGGCTCATCCTGAGCAACGCCGTTCAGATAAACAATCCCATTCCGCAGATGGATGCGGTCTCCCGGAAGCCCAATCGCCCGCTTCACCAGAAACAGGTCCGGCTCTCCCGGCTTCAGAAACACAATGACGTCGCCCCGGCGCACATCCCGGTAAAAAGTAAAAGGAGCCCATTTCGTCGGAGGAGCCAGCGCAATCCGATCTACCAGTACGTGGTCGCCGATCAGCAGCGTCTTCACCATCGAGGCCGAAGGAATCTCGAAGTTCTGGAAGATAAAGGTCATCACAAACAATCCGATGGCCAGCACGCTGCAGATCGAAGCCAGCGATTCCAGCGGCGTCTCTATGCGCTCTACCTCAGTGTTAACATCCTTCGCTGCCGGCTCCATCGTATCCATCAAACCCATCTCCACATCTACCTGTGCCAGTGTATCGGAAACCCTGCTGAACCCAACCTCGCGACTCACCCTCCAAAAAGCTGTCAAGCCCACAAACAGCAAATTCCCACACCAATCAAGGGGATTGCGTTTGCCGAATAATTCCGCTCAACTCGCTCTACTAGTTATAGAGATCAAAGAAAGCCCCGGCACACCACCGGGGCTTTCTCGTCTTAAAAAAATAAATTGCTTCAAAATCGGGGGAATCAATAAAAGTCTTGTCCTTTTAGATTGAACACCTTGGTGGCAACCAATTTGTTTGGAATACTTTAGCGGCATAGATTCCACTATCGTTTTGCAAACAATAAACTTACGACCGATCTGCGGGGGAGCCTACCGAACCACCCGGAATACTCTGTCCCACCTGGCAAAGTTGCTAAAGCTATCCAGAATCGTCCCGGTACGTTGTTTTGCCTCCGAAGGCAGCACGTCAGAATCATCAAACCCGGGCAACCGCACCGAAAAATAGACCAGAAGAGGCTGCCCAACAATCGCCTCACGTGGCACGAAACCCCAATAACGGCTGTCCTCGCTGTTATTGCGGTTGTCGCCCAGCACAAAGTAGTTGTCGGCAGGAATGATCAGTTCTCCATCGTCGATCAGCCCGCGCATCCGGATCCACCATCGCGAGTCGATGTTCGGATCCGCGTTCTGCAGGCGCGGAAAGTTGTCGCGATATCCGTCCGGCATACTCGGCCGATACACCGCATAGCTCTCAGGCAGCAGCACATCATTGATATAAACCCTGCCATTCCGCAGCTTCAGATGATCGCCCGGCATCCCGACCACCCGCTTCACCAGGTGAATCGAAGGATCGACAGGATAGTGAAACACAATAATCTCACCCCTCCGAATACGTGTCGAAGGCAGCAAACCAGCATCACCGGTCGCGATTCCCTGCTTATCGACTAGCAAAAAATCGCCTACCAACAACGTCGGCTCCATCGATCCCGAAGGAATCCGAAACGGCTGCACGCAGAAAGTAATGATGAAGACGGCAATGACAATCAGGTAGATCAGCGACTGAATCGCATGCAGCACCCCAGCCTCAGGCCTCTGAGATTGAACCACCGCAACATCCACTTCTAAGAGCGTGACCTCGACCACTTCCTGCGAAGCAGGCTCGCCTTGCGCCAGTTCCGTGGATGCAGCAGGCTCGATCACTTCGCCAACGCCTCCTCCTGAGCAATCACGCCCGATCGCTGCTCTTCGATCAGCCGCTCGAACGCGATCCGCGCCGCCTCCTGCTGGGCCTGCTTCTTCGTCGAGCCCTCGGACTCAGCCAACGCTCTCGATCCGCCCTCTTTGTCGCCAACCCGCACCTCCACCCGAAACCGCTTCTGGTGGTCAGGCCCGCTCTGCGCGGTCAAAACATACTGAGGCTGCCCTGCTCCAGTAGCCTGCAAATGCTCCTGCAGCGCGGACTTGTGGTCGCCGATCGCGCCGCTGAACGTATCGCCAGCCTGCATCGCCAACTGCAGTTCTGGCAAGGCTGGCTCTATAATCTGCTTCTCAATAAACGCGCGCGCGGCCTCGAGACCACCATCGAGATAGAGCGCGGCAATCACGGCTTCCAAAGCATTGGCCAGCAGCGCCGGTTTGCTGCGGCCGCCGCTCTGCTCCTCGCCTCGCCCGAGCCGCAGCCAAGCTCCAAGCCCAATTCGCGCTCCAACGCTACCCAGATGCCGTCGACTGACCAGCGAAGCGCGCAGACGCGTCAGTTCTCCCTCGCGTGAGCCCGGAAATCGCCGAAACAACGACTCTGCTACAGCAAGCCCTAGTACCGCATCGCCGACGAACTCCAGTTGCTCATTATCGGCATCAGGACTCGGCTGCGTCTCTGGCTTCGACTCATAGGCGAGCGAACGATGCGTCAACGCCCAGGTAAGCAGCTCTGGCCGTTCGAACCGGTGTTCGAACAAGCTCGGGATCTCCTCGCTCTGCTTGGATCGTGCTGTCTTCTTGCGGCGCGTCGTCATCGGGCCCTCTGCGCTTTACTTTACTGGACTGATCATTCAGCCAGCCCAAGAATTGATGTTATTTGGGCGGCGCAGGCGGACGATAGGAATCTTTCTCAGCCTTACCGCTGGGATCGATCGGCGCATCATCATCCGGTTCAGCAGCTTGCTGCATCCCGGGCGCGGCAAACGGTTCCTTCAGCCCCTTCTCCGCAGCCGCCTTCGTATCGGGCTGACCATCGCGGACCGTAAGCGCTGCCCTATACTCTGCCACCGCCTTCTGGCGATCGGGAACGACGTCGTACAGTCTCCCAAGGTAAATATGCGACCAGGCAAGAGTACGAGGATCCTTCGAAGTCTTCAGCGTCTGCTCGAAGTTGTCGATAGCTGCCGCCGGTTGCCGCTGCATTAGATCGATCCGAGCCTGCATATAGTAGGCGCGCGCGTGATCGCCGTCAGGACTGGCTAGCGTAGCCTTTGCCAACTCGCCAGCACCCTCGACGTCGCCACCAATCAGCTTCTTCTCCGCCAGATCCATGCCGCTAAGCTGCCGCGGCGCACGATGCACAAAGTCATGCGTGCCTTCCGGCAGGAAGACAACCTGCTGCGCCGAATGCCGCTCGCGGTCTACATCCATGCCGTAGACCATCTCACCGATGTCTTCCTTCAGGCTGATGGACTCTTTCTCCATCTGTCCGAGCTTGCCATAGAAGTAATCGACCAATACCCATCCCTGGCGCACATCCAGGTCAACAGCCTTTCGGCGAACAAGCTCAGCCTGGCGATCATACTCCGCCATATCGGCGTTATAGCGCTCGATATCGGCGCGCTGCTTCACTGCATCGGGATGCTTGGGTTTGGTCAGCCCAACGTCCATCGTTTGCGCTTCGATCGCCTTGATAAGGCACTCCGTGATTAGCGCGACGATGTCTGACTTGTAGGTAAAGTCGAGCGGCGCATCCTGTACGGCTTTCATCAACGGCTGCAGTCGCTCCATCGCCGAGGCGCGCGAGTACACAAATGGCTCCACGAGATAGTGGAGATAGGTGTGACGAATCTGATCCATGTGGACAGCGCCGACCGGCTCTCCGGCTGGCGAAGCCACTACGATGTAGTCGGTGGCATAGATGCGTGCATTCGTCGCTGAGGGTGCAAGCATTGGCTCCAGCAGGACCAGAAATCTACGCCCGTCGTAGCTGCTGACCGGCAAACGAAGGTAGATGTTCGTGTTCAGAATCATCTTCGTCAGCGGATCGTGAATCCGGCTCGTGAGATCTTCGTAATCCGGGCGATGCTCTACCCAGATTGCGTGAAGATGGACATCCTCGCTGAAGGTTCGAAGAAGTGGAAGAATATTGACGATCTGGGTGGCATCGGGAGGCAGATCTGTTTCGGCGACCGATGGAGTCAGCTCAGGCGGAGGATTGAGATAGAGGGATAACGAGATGTACTGCGCGAGGTTGAGGCCGCTGTCGGCAAGTGTATGCAGACGGACGTAACCGCACAACGCATCGCGGCTATCACGAGCCTCAGCAGAACCGGCCAACGCCATGTTGATCTCTTCGCGAATCTTAAGACGTACAGGTGCCGATGCGGCTAGATCGGCATCGTAGCCACAAACGTTAAGCGCCACGGCAAGATCGAACAGCGACTCGCTTGTTTCAAGCGTGATAGCGGATCCGCCTGCTTCCGGCTGCGTCACACGAGGGTGGGGAGTCTTGGTAAGCTCTTTAGAATCAGTTACACTCGGAACGCTGCTGCTGCTCAACGATGAATCCGTCTGAGCTCTCGCGCCGACGGCGAAGCTGACAATCAAAAGAACTGCGCCAATTCGCAGACAGAAAGCTCGGAGGCATTGGGGCTGGGACGATTTAGTCAGGAAAGGCACGATAAGGATTCGACGCTCCCATGAAGTTTAAGGGAGCGAAGGGTCAGTTGCAACCTTCGCGCGCCTGCATTATCCCCGGACGGAGATGCCCGAGAAGGTAAGGACCACTCTGCCGCGCACCGGCAAGCCGAAAACGCGGGCAGGTTCGAATACGCTGAGCAGAAGCTGATCCACGATCTGATTTTGCACAGCCTGATCTTCCGGGCCAGAGACGATGTTGTAGTCGTATACCCGCCCCTCATCGTTTACATAAGCCTCGACAACGATCGCGGTGTCATGGTCAGTAATGATCGCATTCGGACTGGTAGCCGAGTACAGATAGTGAGGTACGGTCATGGCTCCCAGCGGTTCGTCATTGGCCATCACGGCCTGGGGCTCAGCCACCATTCCCAGAAGAAGCATGATGCTGCCAATCAGGGCCACGGAGCCGGCAAATCCTGCCGAGACTTGAACAAGCATCGGGCGAACGGCATTGTCCCATTTCACCGCAACGCTATCGAGCCAGTTCGCCTTGCGCGCGGCCTGCTCGTGCGAGATTGCGAGACGAAGCTTCATCCCAAGATCGGACGGCGCCTTTACCGGGCCGAGGGCAGCGACGGACTGTTGCAGAGCCCGCAAATCGGCGAACTCCTCAGCGCAGACCTCGCAGTGATCCAGATGCTGGACAATCGCCTGCATCTGCTGCCCACTGACGGCGCTGTCGAGGTATGCAGAGAAAGATGACCGGATTTTCGCGCAGTTAGGGGAGTTCATTGCGTCACCGTTTGTGTCTGTTTGGATGTGAGCCCAGCGCCGCAAGAAGCAGCATCATTTACCGCTTTGGCATTTTGGGCAACCAGTAACGCACGCAGCGTCGACCGGCCTCGGGTCAACCGGGACTTCACAGTGCCAAGATTTACGTTAAGGATCTCCGCGATCTCTTCGTATGCGAAGCCTTCAATCTCGCGGAGAACAACTACTGTGCGGAAAGCCTCCGGCAACTGCCGAAGGGCCGCTTCCACGCGTGCGCGAACTTCAGCCTGGGCAGCGCAATCGTAGGGCGAATCGCTATGGTCAGCCAAGGTAGCACTGAGTGAAAAGGTGCTTCCATCGTCTTCATTCTCGACCGATGAGTCGATGGTAATTTCCTGCTTCTTATGGCGAGACCACCAACGGCGCTGGTTGGAAGCCTCGTGCAGCGCGATGCGGTAGAGCCAAGTACGCAGGCTCGACTCACCGTGGAAGCCGCGAATGCTGCGGAACACTTTGATGAAGACTTCCTGGGTGATATCTGCAGCATCGGCCGGATCATTCAAACTGCGAGCGATAAGCGAATAGAGCGGCTGATGGTACTGCGCGATGAGAATGGCAAATGCCTCCTCGGAGCCGGCCTTGAGGTCAGCTACAAGAGCAGCATCTTCGGTCTGGATGCCAATCGCGCTCGCTAGATTTCCCACTGCTATGCCCGCCTGCATTTCGGGTTCCTTTAAACTACGACTTTTGTGAAACCTGTGGCAAATTCTTCAACGCTCGCGAGAGTAACTACGCCGCCGGCGGCAGAGTGCTCGCTCACTCTATATTCCTTAGACACCGGGAGATAGCCGTTTAGTTCCCGGCAACATTGACTAAAAACGCCCACTCATCCAGAATAGATAGAGTCCTTCCCCAAGAGTGGGCCTGTGGCGCAGCTGGGAGCGCGCTTCCATGGCATGGAAGAGGTCATCGGTTCGATCCCGATCAGGTCCACCAATCATTCCAACATCTTAGGCAAGATGCTAGCAATAGATCCCTCATGATCTATTGCTATGCAGACGCGTCGGCGCAATGTCCAGCGGGGCCTGGACAAAGAAGTGCGCTCAGTTTTCGATTGGATGGTCGGGGCGGAGGGATTCGAACCCCCGACCCTCTGCTCCCAAAGCAGATGCGCTACCAGACTGCGCTACGCCCCGACTTCTTTTAGTTTATCGCATCAGCGGGTGTTATCCATCACAGCCATGAATGGATGTGAATATCCGCGCCAAACAGTGCGTGGAATGCAGCCGTCATGAGCCATGCAGCCAGCAATACGGGCAGCAGGACCAGCGCAGCAAGGACGATGCACAGCGCAGCGAGAAACAGCCAGCTCTGAATCGTGTATTTGCGTGGCTGGTAGAGGCTGCCCGTCAGAAGTGCGTAGTTCCGGCGGTTTGCTCGCCATGCGATATCGAACATGTCCCCCAGGATGGGGATTGAGCCGACCACTACTTCTATGCCGACGTTGGCGACCATCCTCGTCACCGTTACATAAGAGACGCCGCGCATCCAGGCCGCGATGATGATGATGCACGAGGCGATTCCGCCCAGAATGTCGCCAATGCCTGGAACGGCACCCATGATTCCATCGAGCCCAAACCGGATCGATGTTCCCGGGACCTTGATGAAGTCGTCGAGGATATGCGACAGAATGTCGAGGTTCTCATCGTCGAATATCTTGCCGCCGCGTTTCGTCCGCGGCGAAATGATCTCGGGGTTGGTAGCCGTGTACATCCGATCTTCCTCCCCTCCGACGATAAAGCTGACCCTCGCCTCTATGTGATGCTACAATTGAAAGCAGTACGGCGGCTATAGTTCAGTGGCAGAACGCCGCTCTGTGGCAGCGGATGTCGTGGGTTCGAACCCCACTAGCCGCCCCAAAATCCCCCACCGAGCACCTGCGGAGACCAGTGCCCCGCGCACCTCAATTTTCACTCCCGTCCTCTGCGGTAGCAGCATCGGCCGCATCCTCGCGTATCTTTGCCGGAACTTCGGGTTGGGCGTATCCCACCTGGAAGCCCGATTTCTACCCCGCTGGCACGCCGGCGAAGCGCTTCCTTGAGTTCTACTCGTCGCAGCTCAGCTCGGTTGAGGTGAACTATACGTTCCGTGCGCTGCCTACGGCGACCATGCTCGAAGGCTGGCTTGCATCGACGACGGAGTTCTTCCGCTTCAGCTTCAAGGCTCCGCAGCGCATCACGCATATTAAACGTCTCAACGCCTGCGACGACGATGTGGCGTACTTCCTTTCCACACTCGAGCCCGTTCGCCAGGCTGGTAAGCTCGGCCTCGTGCTCTTCCAACTTCCGCCCAATCTCAAGGCCGACGCCGCCCGGCTTTCCGCGTTCCTCGCTGCACCTGCTCTCCGCGCTGCCGGTGCTGCGCCCATCGCGTTCGAGTTTCGCCACGAGTCGTGGTTCACCGACGAGATCTACGACATCCTGCGCGCGCACAATGCTGCGCTCTGCATTGCCGAGAGCGACGAACTTGCTACGCCTGAGGTCCACACGGCGAATACGCATACCAGCTTCCGACTGCGCCGGACCGGAGTCTATACCCCGGACGAACTCGATGCCTTTGTCCAGCGATTCACCGCTCTGGCGCGCGACCGCGACGTCTATATCTACTTCAAGCATGAGGATGAGCCCAGCGGAGCGCTGAACGCCGTCTCCTTTCTCGCTGGAGTCGCAGGCAAGGTAGGTCAGTCCTGATGGGCACCGCACTCGAGACCGTGGCTGCACACGCCGCGGAGTTCATCCCGCGTCGCTTCTTCACGAACGGCCATCTCCAGACCATCCTCGGCAACTTCCTTCCCCGCACCGATCTGCTGCCGCCGGCGGAGTCGGTCCTCGTCGAGGTCTCCCCCGCCACCGACACTCAGATCTCCAGCCAGGTCCGTTGCGACTGCCACTGGCAGCCTGCCGACGTGCGTGCCAGCCGTCCCACTGTGATCATTGTGCATGGCCTCGAAGGCTCGTCCAACTCGCAGTATGTCATTGGCAACTCCAATAAGCTGTGGCAGCGCGGCTGCAACATCGTCCGCATGAATATGCGCAACTGCGGCGGTACTGAAGCGCTCACCCCGACCCTCTACCACTCCGGTCTCTCGGGTGACGTCTTTGTCGTCATGCGCCATTTCATCGACCTGTATGACCTCCAGTCCGTATCCCTGCTCGGCTACTCCATGGGCGGCAACCTCGTCCTCAAGCTGGCGGGCGAACTGGGCCACGATGCACCACCTGAACTCCACTCCGTCATCGGCGTGTCTCCAGCCGTTGACCTTGGTCCCTCCGCCGATGCGCTCCACGCACCGATCAATCGCCTCTACGAGATCAAGTTTCTCCGCGCGCTCAACCGTCGGTTCCGCCGGAAGGCTGCGCTCTTTCCCCGTGCGTTCGATCCCAATCTGACCGTCGGCCTTCGCTCCATCCGCGAGTTCGACGACCGCATTACCGCGCTTTACTCCGGCTTCACCGGCGCCGATGACTACTATTACCGTGCCGCTGCCGCCCGCGTCCTGGATCGCATCGCCGTCCCCACGCTTATTCTTAACGCCGCAGACGACCCATTTCTCCGGATCATGCCGGAGAGCCGTGTGCTCATTGCCGCGAACCCGCACATCACCTTCATCGAGAGCAAACATGGAGGCCACTGCGCCTACCTCGCCACACCCGACCTCGCCACCGGCTATGACGGCTATTGGGCTGAGCACACCCTGCTACAGTACCTTCTGGCCCACGCCTGAAACGACCCCTCCCCCGGAGGTACTTAAAGTCCTAAAGTCTTCCAAAGAAATGACATAAGTCCGGACTTCGGGATATGAACTTTCTCCTCAAAGCGGGAAACTTGTCTAAATTTTTTTGGTGACTATTACTATCTTAGCGAATTGGGTCAAATGATTATGCACTGCCTATCCTATTTCATATGAATAGGATAGAGCACTTGGGGACTTGACAAGATTATTTGCCTTTGTCACGGGTCATAACACTCAAATTTCACCGGCTAAGATAAAAAGATGCTCTGCGAGTGGTCCGTTGAATGCGCCGCGGACGATCCTGTACTGGTCGTCCCCTGGTCCGATCCTGCCAATCCCGACCGCCATTTCATCGATCTGCGTGAGAATCCTTACGACCTCGACCACCTGCCTGAGGCCGAGCTTTACCCTCCTCTGATGCATGCTCTCCGCGCCTTGAATGCACCCCGGTCTGTCGTCTTCACGGCGAAGTGCGATGCGTGGACGCTGGACTCCGAAGTAGAAGGGGACGAGCTTGAACGGCTTCGTTTCGAGCTTGACCAGATTCCTGAGGACACTCCTGCGGGGTTCGCGAGCTATATCGATATCCTGTGGCGTGAGCGGTCGACCTTCGCCTCGTTTCACCAGCACGAGCAGCTTCTCCACCGGCTCACGCGCCAGGCAGCGCCGCTTGACCATCCTTACGCGATGCTCGACTGTGTGCTGCGGCCCGCGCTCATCGACATTACTGTTCCACACGAGGGTTTTGCGATCAGCCTGTACGTCAAGGCGCTGGGTCATGATTCGCAGACCGCCGAGGAACACTGGGCCGCCGGGCTTAATGACGTTGCAGGGATTCTTCGCAGCCGTGCTTTTGGACTTGCCTGAGCGACGGGCGTTCGCACTTTATCGAACGCCCGTCTGGACATCTCTTCATAGAGTCCCCATTCCGCCGTCGAGCATGATTTCGCTGCCTACTGCGAAGGCGGACTCGTCAGAGGCAAAGTAGAGGATCGCCTTGGCGACTTCGGTTGCGGTTCCGAAACGCCGGACGGGGACCTGACTTTTGATCGAGTCAGCTACCGTCTTCAGATCGGACTCAGATAGGCCGAGCTTGCCGTAGAGCGGCGTCTCGATGGGCCCCGGGCTCACGGCATTGACGCGAATGCCGCGCGAGATCAATTCACCGGTCAGAGTTCGGCTTAGCGAGAGGAGTGCCGCTTTCGTTGCTCCATAGACGGAGCTGTTTGGCATGCCGATGTGCGCGTTCACTGAGGTCGTCAGCACGATCGAAGACGGATTGGCAAAGATGGGCAGGAGCGCCTGGACCAGAAAGAACGGTCCCTTAACATTGATGGCGAAGGAATGGTCGAAGCCGGCCTCATCCCACTGTTCTACCGGTCGCAGCTCTGCGATTCCTGCGTTCGCCACCAGGATGTCGAGGTCGCCGAAGGCGTTGCCTATCGTCTCTGCGAGCATCTTCTGGGCCGCTACATCACTTGCGTCTGATTCAATGACCAGCACATCGGCGCCGAGTTCTTTGCGTGCAGCTTCGAGAGTCGCAGGATTCTTGCCAGTGATCGCTACGCGTGCGCCCTCGCTGAGAAATTGCCGAGCCGTCTCGAGGCCAATGCCTGTCGTGCCTCCAGTAATAAGTGCTCGCTTGCCCTTCAGTCTTTCCATTGCCGATTGTCTCCTTTAATGGACTATATCGTTCTCGATCAGTAGCCAAGTTTGACGCTTGTAAAATCTCGACTTCTCGGAGCAGCCCGTTACAATGGATAGAAGCGTTTCTGTGCGACACGCGGGCGAGTAGCTCAATTGGATAGAGCATCAGCCTTCTAAGCTGACGGTTGCAGGTTCGAGCCCTGCCTCGCTCACCACCACTCTGCGGGTCTTCTACGCTTCCATCAATTCATCTTCGACCGTCGGATGGCAGTGGTCCTGCTCCGGCGTGCGGCAACCCGTTGCGTGACGAAGTGCGGCCAGAGCAATCAAGCTAACGGCAAGAGCGCAGACGCCGTTCCACTGCCAGTGCACCCACGCGACGGTCGCCAGTGCCGAACCTGCCGCGGCTCCGGTAAAGTAGACCGTCATGTAGACGGTATTGATGCGGCTCCTTGCTTCGGGAGCCAGGCCGAAGATTCGCGTCTGATTCGCCACCTGGGTCATCTGTGCACCCATGTCGAGGATGACGACGCCGACGGCAAGCGACACGATATGCAGCATTGTGGCCATGTGCGACCGCTCCTCGCCCCATAGGAGGACATAGGATGAGGCCAGCAGCGCCATCCCTACGGAGATGACCCAGCGGGAACCGTGCTTGTCGGCCAGCCTTCCGGCGACCGGCGCTACTAGTGCTCCCGCCGCGCCCACGAGCCCGAAGGTTCCCGCAACGCCTGCGCCGAGGTGGTAGTGGCTCTCCAGCAGGAACGCCAGCGTCGTCCAGAAACAGCTGAAGGATGCGAAGACCAACGCGCCGATTATGCAAGATTCGCGCAACAGAGGTTGTGTGCTGAACAGCGTCCACAGCGAGCGCATCGCATCGGTGTATCGGAGCTCCTGTTTCGGCGGCAGCTTCGGCATCACGCGCCAGAGCAGTGGCACAAAAGCTGCGTTCATCACTGCTGCCACCACAAAGACCAATCGCCAACCGTTTATGCGGCTCACCCATCCGGCGAACGTGCGGGCCAGAAGGATTCCCAGCAGGAGGCCAGTCATAACGATGCCGATCGCGCGGCCTCGCTCCTCGTGACTGACCAGGTCGGGTGCGATGGGCAACACGATGTGCGTCACCGAAGCCAGCACGCCGATTAATACGCTGCCGGCGATCAGCCAGCCGAGCGTCGGGGCCATCGCTACCAGCAGCAGACCCACTGCTACCGCGCCGTACATCCGCATCATCAGGGCACGGCGTTCGAGTACATCGCCCAGCGGGACGAAACAGAGTAGGCCAATGGCATAGCCGACCTGCGTGGCCACGGCTACGAATCCTGTGCGCCCCGCCGTTGCCCCGTAGGTGCGTCCCATCTCCTCGAGCAGCGGCTGGTTGTAGTACATCGTCGACACCCCGACAGCACAAGCCAGGCCCAGAAAGGGCAAAGGTGTCCGCGGGGGTGCATTCGAAGTCTTCGTCATTGAATAAGTGGCCTGACCACTAGTGTAACCTGCAGCCCGTCCTTGCTCGAGGACGCGCTAAAGTGTCAGTTTTGCAATCGTGGCCAGTTGCATAAACGAAGACCCTTCGTAGATTTTTCCGATCTTTGCGTCGCGGTAGAGCTTCTCCACGGGATAGTCCTTCACGAATCCCGAGCCACCGTAGACCTCGACCGCGAGGCTGGCTACGCGCTCGGCGACCTGCGAGGCGAAGTACTTGCACATCGCCGCCTCCTTCAGGAATTCGAGCTTCGCGTCCTTCAACCGGGCCGCGTTATAGACCATCAGCCGGGCTGCCTCGATCTCGGTCGCCATCTCGGCAAGTTGGAACTGCATCGCCTGGAACTCGACGATCGGCTTACCGAACTGCTTCCGCTCCTTGGCCCACTTGACCGCATGTCCCCATGCACCCTGCGCGAGACCGAGCATCTGGGCTCCTATCCCGATGCGGCCTTCGTTCAGGGTTTCGATGGCTATCTTGTAGCCCTTGCCCGGCTCGCCCAGCACCTGCGCTGCCGGCACAACGCAGTCGCGAAAGACTAGTTCGCACGTACTTGATGCCCGAATCCCCAGCTTATCTTCCTTCTTGCCCAGAGAGAAACCAGCCGCGCCCTTCTCCACCAGGAAGGCAGTGATCCCCTTGTATCCGGCTGCTGGATCGATGGTTGCGAAGACGATAAAGACGCCTGCTTCCTTCGCGTTCGTGATCCAGAGCTTCTGGCCGTTTAGCACGTAGTCGTCGCCTCGCCGTACTGCACGGGTCTGCAATGCAAACGCATCCGATCCCGAAGCCGCCTCGCTCAGCGCATAGGCCCCGATTGTGTCGGTCGCCAGTCGCGTTAGATACTTCTGCTTCTGCTCCTCATTCGCCCACCGCACCAGAGCATTGATGCAGAGCGTATTCTGCACATCGACCAGCACCCCGACGGAAGGATCGACCGCAGAGATCTCCTCCACGCCAAGAATCGCTTCGAAGAACGTCCCACCTGCCCCGCCATATTGCTCCGGGACCTCAATCCCCATCAGCCCCAGTTCAAACAGCTGCCGAATGACCCCGGCATCCATCTGCTGCGCCTCATCCATTCCCCGCACCAGAGGCCCGATCTGCTCCGCCGCGAACCGTCGAACCGTATCGCGAAACAACTGCTCATCGTCACTCAGCCGCGTCAGCGCTGAACGTCCCCGCTCTGCCATCCACTCACCTCATACACTTTGAAAAAGGTGAGTCTAGCATCGCAGAATAACGACTGAATAGTGATTCATCCACAGCTAACAGAAGAGGCTACCTACCCAGCAGCCTTCACCAGCCGCCCACGTCGGCTCACAATCGACAGCTTCTCCGTCTTCAATATCTTCCGAGCCTGATCCTTCGCGTGGTTCGCCCACGGTCCTACCGGATCGAGCCGAACGTATGTCAACCAGTGCCGCAATGCCCGCCGCCGCTGACCCTGCCGCTCATACGCCAGCGCCAGATTGTAATGAGCATCGGCATACTGGGGCACCAGCGACACCGCCTTCTGATAGGCCTCCGTCGCCTGGCTCAACTGTTGCAACTCATCCAGCACATTGCCCAGGTCGAAGAACGCGAGCGCGTACTCCGGGTCGGCCTTGGTCGCACGCCGGTACAGCTCTTCGGCCTTCTCGTACTGACGCATGTTGTAGTGGATCGTTCCGAGATTGATCAGTGTCGGCGCATGCTGCGGCCCGACAGACAGGATCGTCTCGTATATCTCGATGGCCCGTGGAACCGTCGCCGGATCCTCTTCCATCCGAACCGCCTGCAGAAACAGCTCCTGCACATTGATGGCCTTCTGCGCCAAGTTACTTCCCTGACAGCGCATCACCCGCAATCCCGACGGCACCTCAAAATCAAACGCCAGCTGTTGCGACAGGGGATCCACCAACGCGCCGCCATGACGAAACGCCAGCCGCGATCCTTTGCGCACGGCGCTGGCCTCCATCAGAGGATTCCGCATCCCGGCTACGCGCTGCATCGCATCCACCGATGCTCGTATGCTCCTGGCAGAAAACCGAGTCCGCGCCTGCAGATCGCGCAGCGTCCGCAACTGCCCCAGTTCTTCAAAGGAATACTGTTCGGTGGGAGAAATCAGCCCCGCCCGCTCCCACGCCGTAATCTGGCGTGCATGCAGGTGCAGGATTCGTAGAACATCTTGACGGCTATATCGGGTCACGTCGGTGTCTCGGTTGGCAACCGTCATACAGGGATCCATCAAACTCTTCCCCGAGTATCCGACGCAAGTGCACGCCAATCAAGAGAATTTACCGTGAAGTCACCATATATCCGTGGATAACTTGTACCAAATCAGGTTCAAGCACAAAATTCGTCATTTCGAGCGGCGATCGAGCCAAATGTGCTGCCATCCGACGCTGACCGTATTGAATTTTGAGCCTATGGTTCCGCTCACTCCTGAACTGTAGGCAATCTTCAGCGATTGCGACTTCCCAAGCGGCAGCGACACCGTCGCGCCAAGCCTGCTGTTCGACTGCCTCTCCGTCGGCGGTCCCCCATTGACCGTTGTCTCGCCACCTCCATACCACGTCGAATCGACCGCCAGCCAAAGACCGCGGCGCACGGTGTAACTCACATGACCCTGAAGAGTTGTGAGCGGTGCCTGCGACCGGTTCATCAGCCCCGGATAGAAGTTTCCGTTGTCCATAAAAAACCATGCACCGCCATAGAGGTCGAGATCCAGCTTCTTCACCGGATACGACACGCCCAGCTCGGGCTTGAAAGACCAGCGGTTCGTGCCGAGATTGATCAACTTCTGGCCGCTATACTGCCCGGCAGGTGCGGTAATGAACAAGCTTGTCCCGATAATGAAGCTACGGTGCGTCCGCTTCGCAAATTCGGCAGGAGTCATGGCTGGACTGCCCCGCAGATTGATCGAAAACCGCGCCTTCACATCCGCCAGGCCGGAGCGATAGATGCTGGTCTCATCGTTGCCCACGTCACCTGAGAGATTTCCCCACGCATACGGCAGAGCCGCCGTAAGCAAGGCCTGCCTCCCCAGTATGCCGAACGTCCGCCCGAGGCCGAGCACAGGCGCGTATATAGTGGCCGTCACATTCGTAACAGGAATCGTAGGGTCGAACGAGATATCGCCACTCGACCTTCCGAGCCCCACCCCGGCAAACGAAGTTCCCACAGGAGAAGCAGAGTAAGAGCGCGGCTCAAGATCCTGGGCGCACGCACAGGCTGCTGAAAGGAACATCCCAGCTCCCAGCGCAGTCCACAGAACGCGGGCCAAAACGCTCATGCAGAGAATCCTCGCACAAAAGCACAGGCTGACCGCGCAAATGTAACGAACCACTATGCAAATCTTTCGATCGAATGAATTTTGAAAGGGATGGAGCCGATGAGCGGATTTGAACCGCTGACCTACTGATTACGAATTTGATCAGGAGGAGAAGCGAAAACAATCCAATCTCATTGGAAATAAAGAGGAAATATCATAAACGCCCGCACGGAAGAGAAATGCAAGACCGTTGATTTTGTTGGGTATTGCAGAGACTGATTGAGGCTGTACGTCACAATTTGCGTCACAAGAAGTTACGTATACGGTCAACTGATCTTAACGTCAATTGGCCAACGAGACGCGGATGATCGGCCCTAGTGGACGATTTTCCGAATTTCAGAAATACCCTTGGGCTTGTTTTGGCGGCCTTTCAGAAAGCAACGCCGACCGTAGTCGCCGCAAACTCCGTTTGAGGGAACAACTGGTCGAGCAGAGCAAGTGCTCTAGAACCCGCAGCCGTACATTCGATTGTGCCATTTTAAGATCTGCACTCGCCACAGGAACAACTCCAGATCAAAGTCTTAGCGAGAAGCGAGGACTATCTCGCCAACGCTACCACAGGCGCGCCATGTCCTTGCTTTGTCTGCATCGAGTCGAGCAAGAGCCCTCCTGATCGCTCTTGCAATTCCCGTACAGCATCGTCGACATGAGTCGAGGCTGCCGGTCTCTTGTCGAAGCTGTGCAAAACCAAGAGTGCGTGTTCCGCATTTAGGCTGTGGGCAATCTCCCACGCTTTCACCCTCTCCACTCCGCTCATCACCAATCCAGTTGCCAACCTCACGACCGGCATCCCTGGCACATTCTTGACCCGCTTCTCTAGAGACCCGTATACATAAAGTCTCCCGATTTGATTCCCTAGAGATTCTGAGATCCTAATCTCCTGGACACAACTGGAAGGATCGCAAAGAGTAGGTTCCGCTACGTAAGGACGGAGCCCTCTCGTTGTAAGAGGACTATGGCTGACAACCGAAAAGGTAGCTTGTTCACCGAGCTTTACTTCAAGTTCGGAAAAGACGGAAGCATCGATTCCAACGAGTGGAATGCTAATCAAGGCAACATAGCTATAAGGTGCCCGATACCTGCCTGCTTTCTCGCTCGATTTCCACAAATGCCCGCTACTCAGGAAATCCTCAGCCCATTGGTTCCAAAGCGTGAATGCCTCTTCTGATTCTGATTCCCCACCGGCAAGTATGCGGAGGTTGGCGACATTGTAGATGAGACAGCGATCATCGTTTTTCTGTTTAAGAAGATAGGCACCCATTTTGAGCGGGAGGTGCGCATCCGAACAATAGCGAATTGCACTTGCCATCAGGCTATGAATGATTGTCGAGGAAGCGCTCACATGGTGACGGTCCGCTAGCGTTTCGCGAAGATTTTCAAGCGTTGTCGAGAAAATCTCCCGTAGGGAGGGGTTGTCGGCTTTCTTATACAACTCAGTCAAATCGTGCTCGATAGCTTCTGCGCTTACCTTTGTCAGATTCAGTCCACTCATGGCAGCGGCATATTCCTTCTGTGCACCAAGATCTGCGTGAGCCGCTTCGGACGTCTGCTTGAGGTCGTCCACCTGCTTTGCATACTTGCGAAACCTGACCCAAGCGATTTTCAGCGAATACCATGGCTCTTCCTGACTGGCATTCTGCCCCACCTCCGTCTTGATGAGGTCTTCCAGTTGAATCCCAGACTCATACGTTGCGGTTTCAAGTTCGTCCTGAGTCTCTGCGATTTTTTTATCGATCAACGAAAACCAGTCTGATGTGACACTCAAATTTTCAGCGAGGAAGCCAACCTGTAATTCAACCTCGTCTAGGAGCGCAGCCGCTTTGTTCACAGTCTCTTTGAAAGAATCCAATTCTGCCCTGGTTCGAGCTTCCTCTGCTGAAACCGAAATGAGAGGTTGGAGTTCATTCGCCAGAGAGCTCCGAAGATCGAGATTCGACGTCATTCGATACATACTTTCGCCTTCTTTGAGCTGAGGAACGAGAGGCAGCAACTCTTCAGCAATGGATTGCTGGGTTACGTGATCTGACGTCAGACTGTATGTCAGCACTGGCCTATGGGCCTTGCGCTCCATAGTAGTCGGCGATTCGGTCGCCAGGAACCCCTTGTCCTTGCAATCCTTAAGGATAGGGTAAAGCTGGTTGGGCTTCAGGCCAGAGACTTCCGCAAGTTGTTGGACCGTAAACTGCTGCAATCGAAAGATTGCGCTTATTGCTTTCGCGCGGACAACGTTGTGCTTCATCGTAGCCACTCATCCTAATCAATAGATGTGGTCCGGAGGGAAAAGTATTGCCCGTATGCGACTTTTCTTACAATTGCAAGATAACACTACCACCTATTTACCCGTTCGGTAGAAGTAACTTTAGTAACCTCGTCCATCATTGAATTTTGTCGATAGTGTACTGACGCATCATATCGGATACCGATACTAGGTCTCCCGAAAACTCCTGGATGGCGCTAAGTATTTTATTTTGTGCATTTTCATCAGAGGTTCTTGCAATCCAACGAAGGTACCGGATGAATTTTGGGCCAAAGTTCGGGTTCTGCGGATCGTGGAACGCTGCCAACTCAAGAAGCATGGAAGGGAATGCATCCTGACATCTCTTTTCTCGGTACCACTGGGCGGTGACTTGCATTTTTACCCATCGACCTTCATCTCCTGGCCGTACACCAACCGTCTCCGCATGCTGAGCGAAATCAAGATTCCAAATCAGAATTTTGGCAGCCGTTGCCGCCGTTATTACCGATTCCCAGTGAGCAACTTGGAACAAATACCCCTCTGAAAAGTCTCTGGCCCGGTCGTCCCATGCGGGAAAGATATGCGAAAGGTACTCGTGGAAAAAATAGAAATCGAGATTGAGGTAGCTGAGAAGGGAGCCCCTAGGGTGTCCAAACGCTAGTCTGACCGACCCAGTCGGAGTCGGCATATACGTATACGTCGCGCCGGTATGCCCATTTTCGCTGACTTCGAGATCGGCGGATCTCAGTGACTCTAACCTTTTCTTCGCAAGAGGTCCGCCCCACCGTTTGACACACTCTATCGCACGGTCGCGTCCTTCCTTGTTCAACTCCATCAGATGCTCTTCGAGCTCGTTGACGTCGGCCCAATCAATGATCCCGTCTATTATGAGAAGCACGACGTCCTGGAGTAAGGGGTAATCCTTCAGAAACCCCCTGTGAATACTGCGGAGAGAGTCACGAACGTGATCTGTATAACTCCTGAAATCATTTGACACAGGAATGCTACTAAATTGCGATATACAGGATTGATCCAGGTACTTCACCAGGCTTTCCCAATCGAAGTCATAGTTCTGTGTCGCATCGATCAGTTGGGACCAGTTGTTTCTGACGGCTCTGCCCACCGCACACGTTGCGGTGAAACAGCGCGACAAATAGTTATCATTCGGAGCGAATTTGCCCATAAGTACTACTCGATGTTTGGCTTAATTATGGTGCATTAGGACATCCGGCTGCTATCTTCTAGAGCCCCGTCGATAGCCTTGACTGTCATTTGTCCGGTTTCGTTACGGACGTGTCCTTGAAACGATTCTTGAGCCAGTCATAAATATCGGCGCCAAGCTTTCCCGCAAAACCCGTGGCTATGCCCTTTGCTATCAAAGGACCTACTACATTGATCAAGACGTGAATGGTGCTCGAATCGATGGGGAGTGTCGCCGTTTCCGTCATCGAAACGGAAACGTCGCCATATCCCTTATCCTTGAGGTACTTCGCGAGGTCGCTTAGAGAAGAGTCCAGCTCCTCAACGAAAACCGCCGAGTCCTTTTGTGGATGGTTTGACTTAATCGCATAAGCGCTAACAAAGGGCTGCTGATCTGAAGCAGGGATGTCCGTACTGCTCGTCATAGCCACGTCCTCGCAATTGGAAGTCAAATAATCATAATCCCTAATGCCCCAGTACACCGGGACAACTCTGCTGCTCATCAGCAACGCGACTTTTGTCAGCTCCCGCAGGTCGATAACCCTCGCCCTCACAGTCCTTGAGTAAGCTCTATTCGCCCCGTTCAAGACAGCAGACTTCTTGCGAAGGGGGTAGAGCTAAACATCAGCGCATTCACAATCTCACACACGACCCGGCTAATCCATCCATCAATATTGCCAGCATCGAAGGGTATGATTTCGATATCGATTTTCCCATTAGACGGATTGTTTAACAGCCACATCGCCATTTTTGGCAACACGGGGAGCGGCAAGTCTAATACGCTTGCGTATCTTTACCAGGAATTCGTCCGAGCCCTAACTGAGCGAAACGCAGCATCATTCTCGCAGAATGCACGTAAGCCTGGAGCGCGCAGGTGAAGCCGATTCGATGATGATGATGATCGGCGACTACATGAGAAAAAAGGACGCTGGCACGTTAGATATGTGGAGCGTTTTAGGCATTGAGGGCTTTATGCTGCGCGTAAGCGAATGGCACAGCCTTGGCGGTCCTGGAGGAGATTTTTTTCTGATCTAGCTGGTGTCTATGCCTTCATGCGCTCGCCCTATTATTGGGAACTTCCCATCCAGGACATCGGATGCCGACTGTCGACTGATCTATGTGTGAAGAACTCCCCTGTCAAGAGTGGCGACTCCAAAGACATTGAACACCTGGCGACTGCTATCCCCATCGCGCAGTATGTCGTCGCGGACAAAGCCATGGTTGACTGCTGCGACGCCTCAAGATTGACAAAAAATGGAACACCAAAATTTACTCGACACGAACTCTCGACGATCTAAGCGACGAGATTGCATCACTCTAATCAAGCACTCCCCACTGCGTTCATACCCTGGTTCGTCCGAGAGGTGTACCGTACCAAATGTGCATTGGCATAATTCAAAGGGACGCAGCCAGAACCCATCTGTATATCTGTAAATACGTAAATAACTGGACACAGCTCTGCTATGTTTGATGTTCAATCTTCATTTCCGCTAGGAGTCAAGCTAAGAAGTGGCCATTCCTGATTACCAGTCTCTGATGCTGCCCGTTCTAACCGCTTCCGCGAAGGGGGAGGTGCGGATCGGCCTTGTTGTGGAGGAGCTGGCAGATCAATTGGGACTGACTCTAGAGGAGCGCAGCGAACTTCTGCCCTCCGGGAAGCAAACGATATTCAGCAATCGTGCACATTGGGCAAAGTCCTATCTCAGTAAAGCTCATTTGATTGACATCACGCGACGGGGCCACTTTCGAATCTCCCCCCGGGGTCAGAAGCTCATTGAGACGAACCAAAGCAGATCGACAATAAGCTGCTCATGCAGTTTGAGGAGTTCCGCCAATTTCGGGAAAAATCCAATGATGTTAGCGACCAACCTGGTCTAACGGCAGGCCCCACTCTCGAAGAACAAAAACAGACCCCGGATGAGCAGATGAGGATTGTTCACAAGCAGATTGACGCGGCATTAGCGCAAGACTTGCTTGATCGAATTAGGGAGGCTCCACCGGAATTCTTCGAGCGCTTGATCGTTAACCTGCTTCTGAGCATGGGATACGGTGGCTCGAAGGAGGAAGCAGGCCGGACCTTGGGGCGCTCTGGAGATGACGGAGTTGATGGAGTCATCGATCAGGATGCCCTTGGTCTCGATCGTGTTTATATTCAAGCAAAACGATATGGAGTCAGCAACAGCGTAGGTGCAGGTGCAATTCGAGATTTTTTCGGCAGCCTGGATCGCCACAAAGCGGCAAAAGGACTTTTTGTTACGACATCGACATTCTCCGTTTCTGCGAAGGAGACTGCAGATTTTCTTAGCAAACGTATAGTTCTGATTGATGGCACTCAATTGGCAAAGCTCATGATTCGCCACAATGTGGGCTGCCGAATCGAAGATACCTTGTACATCAAGAAAGTGGA
This sequence comes from Edaphobacter aggregans, assembly GCF_003945235.1. Classification (NCBI taxonomy): domain Bacteria; kingdom Pseudomonadati; phylum Acidobacteriota; class Terriglobia; order Terriglobales; family Acidobacteriaceae; genus Edaphobacter; species Edaphobacter aggregans. The sequence continues at coordinate 3,895,220 of NZ_RSDW01000001.1, read as the reverse complement.
CGAAGAGTTCTTCGAATAGACAGCAAACCCACGTCGAAGATTGCATGCTCCGGTAAAGAGATCGCTGCATGGCAACTGTGTGTGTTGAGAATCATCACGAGTCTAGTCTTGAGGAAGCGATGCGAACTGCCATTGAAAATTTGGACAGTGTAGTTGGGGAGGCCCTCGGCCTGACCAACAAAGATGTCTCCTGTCTGCAGGAGGACCTCGCCACTGATGCGTTCTTGCGCGGGATTCGCCCACAATATCCAGGCACCGTCACCCGCAAAATGGGATTCAGGGAAGGCCTCGACGCTACTGATCGCTACGATGCTTAGCGGGGTGTTGCTCTGCTTGCCCTCGTAATGTCGTCTCTTGACCGACTACCAGTTCACAGTGCATCAGTGCCCAAAGACGCGTCATTGGGCAAACGCACAAATGAAACGTCGACGAGTCCTCCCGAACTGTGAATTATTCTGTACTCTCATGACTACTCCGCTCGAACTATCGTTCCAGAAAGACCTCGACGCAGTTCTGGCTATCTTCACGTGCGCTGGTAACGGATTTTCTGTCGGGCTAGTGACTTGGGCGGACGGCTACCTGAAGCATCTCGCGGAATTGGGAGCTGAGTTCGAAATGCTCGAACTTCTGCGGGCCGGGTGCAAGAAGGCTCCGTTGGCTGCGACCTTGAAATGTGGGGTTTTTCTTGCCCGACTTCCGGCCGCTTATTATGAGTTTTTGGGTGATCCAAAGCGACTTACCCAACTCGCGGCGCAACTCGAAGCCACGGCGACAATCTTTGATGGCTTCGCTGCGAAGATCCCTTCCACATCCCCAACAGAACTCGCGTTTGGATCCACTCCTGGTCCTCGCCAGATGGCCGCCTACCTCCGCACGTATCAGTCTTTCTCAAACTTCTTTCCATGATCATGGAACTCATCAACGTTCGGAATGTTCGTGATGTAGAACGTCATCTACCTACCGCTTACGTCAAGAGGGCTACGGGTGAATGGCATGACCGTGAAGTCGCGGCTCTCATCAGCGCAGCAACCGGAATTGGATTAGATGAGGGCGCACACCGAGTATGGAGAAACCGGAATTTCTCTGAGATTAGCCTTCCACTGGGCCCCCTGTGGGACATCGTAACGATGATCGCAGACGCACATAACAACAAAACCTAATTTGTTCCTCGCTCTGTAACGTTGGGACGTTACAAAATCTTTCAAACAAATACTTGGGCTGTCGTTTTGGTAATTGGCAGGAATTGATTTACTTGAGTTGTGATAACTCATCACAACTCGCGCAAGTGGAATGCGGCTTCTACAAAATCCGGGGAGTCGGTTACCCATTCCGATCCGGGGCTGATAGAGCCAACACTTCCAGCAACAGCAGACCGAACATCTGAGGCTTGCGTGGGTTTGCAGCCGGGCGCGCCTTTGCGCCCTGCTGCTTATTATCAGCCTAAAAATGGGCGGGAGTTTGAGGGCGGAGCGCTCATCAGCGCCGAAGGCGCTGTGCCGTTGTCTCTATCTTGTTTTATCTATAAGAGACTAATCGTCACAGCCGATGACTCTCCCAAAGAGAACGAATTCTCCTCAGACGACGACTTGTCCATAGACCATCTCTTCTCCCGCGACAGGGAAAGTGCGTTGGAGAGCGATCTACTCGAAAAATTCGGGGAATTTACCGACAGCCATAGCAAGCGAGGCCGCAAAAAAGGCTGCGGTGCTTGGACGGTCCGGGGCATATCTTTCGATTCCAAACAGCAGAAGTTTATCCGTCTCAATTGCAAGTGCTGGGAATGCCGGTATTGCGGCCCGAGACGGGCGAAGCGATGCAAACGCGCGATTGCTGCGTGGGCAGAAAAGCTGCAGCTAAATCGGTTTGTGACTCTGACGCTCGATCCCAAGAAGCTCAACGGTAAAGACTCAACCAAGTATCTGAACAGGACGTTCGCGAAGTTGAGGAGTGTCTTGCATAGAAAGTACGGCAAGGCTTTGAGCTATATCCGCGTCCTGGAATATCAACAGAACGGCAACGCTCATTTTCACCTGCTTCTGAATCAGTTCATAGACATTGAATGGCTCCGCGCAGAGTGGCAAGCGGTAGGAGGTGGTTGGAACGTTTGGATCAAGATGATTACGATTCGCCGAATCGTTGGATACGTATCGAAATACTTAAGCAAAGACCTGTTGATGTCGGCCCCGAAGGGTTCGCGTCGCGTCACAACATCCCGGAACATTCGCTTGTTTGAGAAGCCCAAGAAAGACGCCATCTGGGAATTGCTGAAAGGTCCCATCGAAGTTCTGCGGCTTGGTTTTGTCGCAGTTGTAAATGAGAAATTTTGCGAAATCGAGGGATCGCTCTCCGCGTTCACCGTGCTCGCAAACGTTGCATAACGCTTATTACATAACGAACACAACGTTACGTACGTTGGAAGAAAGGAAGACAAATGAAACAACAAACCGAAACTATACCTTGTGCGCTCTGCGGGCGTTCACTCGACCGACGAGCCGACAAAAACAACAAACCATATTTTGTCTGCGAATCTTGCGGGACTCAGTACTTCATCCGAGGAGCGGCTGGCCGGGAGCGTTTATCGGCCCTGTTGGAGTGTGGAGAGTTTTCGGCAATGCAGGACGCAGCGCAACATCGGTTACCTGCTGCCGAGCAAAAAGCGATGTTTGATGATCTGCGGAGACTACAAGGGTATATCGAGACCTTTTGCGAAGAGGACTTGATCATCCCCAATGAGCCCTACGAAGTCGATAACGCTGTCTCTTTTCCAGAATGGAGCGGTGAGGTCTGTACCAGGATCAGCAGGGCATTTAATCCTTTTGTGAAAGCCTAAATCAACGGAACTGGAGACGAAGCAGATGAAATTACTGACAGCAAAACAGCTTTCTCTCGTACTTGGGATTCCAGAGGGAACCCTTCGATATTGGCGCAATGTTGGACTTGGACCTGTTTGGCACAAACTAGAAGGTTCCATCCGGTATGATGTTCGCGACGTAGAAGTCTACGTTGAGAGCAGTCGACGCATTCCTTCCGTGCGGGCATACATGGAGGAACGCAATGGCTCTTTATAAACGGGGCGGGGTTTGGCACTACGACTTCGCTATGGATGGCAGACGTTATCGCGGAACGACAAAGGAAACCGTTTCTTCGAAGGCCCGCATGATCGAAGCCAAGTTGATGCAAGAGGCAAAGCAGCGCAAGCTAACTGTACAGCGCAGAACGCTAACGCTTGCCGAGTTCTCGAAACGCTTTCTGGTATGGGTGGAAAGTACCCGCCTGGAAGCGGAGTCGAAAGAGTATTACCGGTCAGGATGGAGAATGCTCGCTAAGACACCTATCTCTGGCATGAGGCTTGCCCATGTCACCACCGACGAGGCGGAAGCGCTCCGATTCGACCATTCGCCAGCGAATGCGAATCGAGCACTACGCACTTTGCGGAGGATGTTGGGGAAGGCTGCGGAGTGGGGAGTCATTGCGGCAGCGCCTCGAATCAAGCTAATGAAAGAATATGGGCGCTCCGCTTTGATTGATGCCGAAGCAGAGTTCAAACTTTTGGCAGTGGCAAAACAGCCGCTGCAAGATGTTTTGACACTCATTCTCGATTCCGGAATGCGCCCAGGTGAAGTCTTTCAGATGCGTTGGGAAGACATTGCTTGGGACAGTGGGATGATCTTTATCCCGAGAGGCAAGACCAAGCTTTCACGTCGATACATTCCGATGAGTGAGAGAGTCACCAAGGCTCTCCACATCCGGCGGAAGGGTATGACTGAGGGTTGGGTCTTTCCCTCTGATTCCGTCACAGGCCACGTCACAACGGTCGCCAAGGCTTTCGAAGAGGCGAGGGCTGCGGCGGGTTTATCGAAGGAAATTGTCCTCTACAGTGCCCGCCACACGTTCGCGACGAAGGTCATGGGGGCCACCGGTAATTTGTCCCTCGTCATGCGCGCCTTGGGTCATACCAACGCGCAGACGGCGATGATCTACCAGCATCCAAGTCTCGAAACGGTACGCACAGTTGTGAACGAGAATCACGGACCAATGCTGTCACGTCACAATTCGCGTCACACGGCAGTGATGTAGGGAAACGAAAAGTCTGTAAGTTATTGAAAATAATGGAGCCGATGAGCGGATTTGAACCGCTGACCTACTGATTACGAATTCAATATTGTCTAGGGTCTATTTCTATTCACAACCTAAACATTTTCAATACTTTACACATGATTGCCCGCACGGATGGACGCTTTTTCATTTGCTCGTTTTGCTCAGTATTACGCATAGTGTTGCACCATGTTTCCCACAAAATTCCCGCACTCAGCCTCGCTTGAATATGTCTCGCTACGAGAGCGACAGCAGATGCTTCTCAAAATCCCGAATTCCTTCCAACCCAGAAGGCCGACTACATCCTGTTTCGCATCTGCGCGGTCAGGTTGGCCACCTCAGCGCTTTATATTGTGTTTGCGACGCTCGTGTGGATGTCTTCTGTCTGACCTGACACTGAAGCTATCTTGTGGGACATTTAGCGCTGAGAACTTCCGCATGGATTTTCATTGCGGCCAGGACATCTCCTCCATATCACTCGCTATATATGTCTACAATCTGGGCAATGCGAGAACCGCCGGCATTCAGTTGTAGTGGTACAACCGGAGTCGCGATTGGGCAGGAAATGTGAGCAGAAAAGAAACTGCGTTGAGGGAGTCGGTCACTGATTTGGATCGAGCTGACTGGTTGAAAATGGCGGCGTGAGAACCTTCTGCGACTTGTCGTTGAAGTACCCGCATGGACAAGGGTAACTTAATTGCTGAACGCCCCCTCCTTTATTTGCCGATGATGGAATCGCGATAAGGTTGACCTCCACAGCATTGAAACCGAATCGGCGGGGCAGCTTGAGTCCAAAGCATCATTTCCAATCGGAGAGCTCCGACGAAGTAGTGACGCTTTGAAACCCGAAATGAAGGGCAGCTCCCCTGAATCCGAACTTTCGTGCTGCTGGGGACGCGGTCGGACATCACCCTTCCGACCTACTAGGTCCCCCAGTCACTGTTCAACGGCGTACGGGCCTCTTTGCCTGTCAATTCACGGTAATCATTGAGGTGGCCTACTAACTCTGGCCAGATCGTTCTGATGGCGGATAGCAGCGATTCTTGTGGTGCCGCTTGCCACCATGCTCTAGTCTCCTCTTCCATCCCTGTCAAAAATGCCTCGGGCATGTTGGTAGAGCCGCTGTTCTGATTCAGGAGGTTCCAGGTGCGAGAGTTGCATTCAAGGGCCACCAGGATGACCAGCACTCTATCCGGGATCTCGATGGACTGCATATCTGCAGTTTTCTCACTCGCCTTCGCAAGAACTACTTCATAGGTGGCCTTGTCCCAAATTCGCTCCCACCGCTTCACCAGAAACTCGGAAAAACTCTTGATCCTCGGGATGCCGTCCGCTTCATTGAGCCCCCGCTGCCGGCTTGCGATAAACCGCACCTTGTTGAGGTACCGCTTCAGGGCTCGGGGGCTTTGGAAGTTCAAATAGATGAAAGGAGCCCATTCGTACAGAGCCCGCTTGAAATTTTCCTTGTCATCGATCTCTAGAGTCTCTTTGTCTTCGAAGGCGAGGCGGAGGAGAATTGCCAAAAATATCAGCAGAAGAAGACCAATGAATGGATAGGTCAGCCACCAAGGAAGAGAATGTGCGGTCGTGATGGATGGCACCGTCCGATAGGTGGCTGTCCCACTAACCTGATTCTGCGCTCCAGCGGCATTCGGTTGCGAATTCGGCGCCGGTGTAGCCGGATTGAGTGGTGCCTGCGATGTCTCGCTGCCCACCGGGATTGGAGAGCCTGGGTTTGGAGACTGAGTCTGGGTGGACTGGGATGGGCCAGAGGCAACTCCGGCCTCCGGCGCTGCAGAGCTCTTCGTGGCAGGGATGGAATTGAGTCTATTGAGAAGGGCAGTATCCCACCGAATGATCGACCTGCTCAGAGTTAGCGTTAGAAGAATACTTGCCAAGATAGGCACGGACCACTTCCTAGCCCAAAGCAAGAAATCTCGCGTCCCCGCCACTCTCCCTGAGTGAAGCTGGACTTGATATCGAATGCGAAGCTCTTCCTCAGTCAGCGTGGCAACCGATTCGGCGCTGGCCACCATCTCTCGTGCCTGTTCTCCCGTTATCAACGGCACAGGGACGTCGATCTGAATTAATTTATCCAAGTACGAGTGGGCAAATCGAAGGGATTTATCGTTCTGGGCCACTCCCTTCTCCTCACCATCCGGCTTACCCAGCAGATCGTCTGGCATTCTCTGAACGAGACTCCTGAAGCTTTCGCCAAGGTAGTACTCGATATTGCGTCGCGCCAATCCGAGCACTACAAAACATTCTCCGGACGACACCAGGAAATTTACAGCCTCCATCACCTCTCGAATTTTCTCTGGGCGGCAGCGATCAAGGTCGTCGATGATGATGACGATGCGGCGCCTCTTGAGCAACTTAGTCAGATTGCGAAAGTCGCCCGCGAAGCGTTGCCGGAAGGTTGTCTGGGCATCGAGGTCCTTGAGAGATCCTGACCCCGATCCAGACACCAACAACGATGACGGATTCGCGATCACCGAGCCGACGGCAATCTTGACGGTCTTCAGAATTCCCAGAAAGGCGACAAGCGCGGCGAAAACGTACTTGCCCTCGCTTAGGAGACGAAGTTCAAGTGACGTCGCAGGATTCGATAGGACGTGATTCAAGAAGTACCAGGTGGTGATGACAACGATTGATCCGCTGCCGAGCAATGCGAAGATCGCAAACGTGGCGGCCGGCAACGCTTCGCTGTTCTTGATAAGGATTAGTCGTAGCCGCCTCCACACACCTCGAGGCGACCAGACACTCTGCAGGCCCTGGGTCCGCACGGCTTGGAGAAGTGCCGCAAGCAGTTGATCCTCGGACTGATGATGCCATGCATTAAACGTGATCGTGTTCGAGACGTCTTTCATCCTCGCGGCAAGCAGGTTCATCAATGAGCTCTTTCCGCTGCCCCACGGTCCGTTGATGGCGAGAACTAGGGGTACTCCGGTGTTCTTGTTGCGAAGAAACAGGGAGAGGCCACGGGCGATCGAGTGAAAGTCCATCACATCGGCATCATTCCACTCCAGGGGACGATCGGAGACCGCCAGGTTGGCGATCGTCGCATCTGTTGGAGGCTGCGCCGGGGATCTCATCGCAGCGAGATAGAGGAGTAATCCGGCTAGCGGCAGAGCAACGAAAAGATACCAAGGGGGAGGAAGTCGAAGGGAGAGGCCCCCGAGCCCAGATGGCTCGGAACGGACCAACCGCTGGCCGCTCCGGTTATCCGCCGTCAGTAGCCACAATGAACTCTTCCCCTTCGGATTTAGGGTCGACCAGGCACGCAGAGGGTTCGGCCGAATGACACATTGCGGACTAGGCTTGAGAAAACCTATCTTGTCGTAGGCCGACGTAATTTTGTTGATGGTTTCTTCGCAAGAAGTCGTATTTCCAGACGAAGCAACCGCCCTCTTGTCGAGGTCGTAGCGGAATGTTTGTCCCGCCAGAACAAACTGAAGAGCTGAATTGTCTAAATTAACAGGCGAGTTGAGGACAAGTTTCAGCTGATCCGGTTTCGCAATCAGGGAAATTGGATAAGGGTTCCATGTCAGCCCATGATCGAAGGTGCGATAGAGAATCGCCGAATCAGTCAGCATTGCCGCTTCAGTGTCGCTGAACCACTCTAAGGCAAGGACATTCGGATGCTGCTTGCTCTCGTCTACTGCTGTCCGAACCTCTTGAGGCTTGATATTGAGTGCGGAAAGTAACTCAGCATTCGTTGTGATCGGTACAGGCTGTATCAGACCGGAAGAGTTCCCACTTGGGGGCGCGAGAAGATTCGCGTTGCTAGGAGTTTGGGGTTGGGGTAGGACACTTCGTGTTTTATCGGAGATTGAAGGTGCTGGCGGAATTCTGGCTCCTGGCTTTACAGGCGACGCCGTATTCGGTTGAGGAGGCGCATTACTCTGCCGGTTCGCAACTCCTGCCGGGTTGGCATTAGCCGATTGTTCTGTTGCTGCGTAGACACTCGGCACAGGGGAGAATGACCTCAGGGCTGTGGCAATCGACTGTGAGGTCTGTAACTGCTCAACCGTACAACCGCCAGCACTCCATGACCGGTCATCGCGGGATGCAGGATTCAGGCATTTCCATGGACCGGGATGTCCGTCTATGTGATCATCCATGGTCGCCAGAAAGCCAGACTGACCGCCAATCCAAAGGGAGGTTTCATTGTGAGCAACGGCCAGAATCGGCGAAGCAATATACGGAAGTTCAGAGTCCGGGGGCAGGAACAGAGGTCTGAGCCACCAGTGATCCTGTGTGACATTCAACCGGGTGAGATGAAGCGCTTTAAGCGGTACGGGGCCGTAGCGCTGAATCAGCGCGATCGGTGTCGTCAGGAGGAGTAGCAACAGGCATAGCGCGATTAGAACCTTTCGCGTGAGAAAGCGAGAACGCGGGGACTTCGGATCTACGCTGCTTGCCGGGAATGAAGAACTGCTCTGCGGTGACTCCATATTCGTGAGGTCCTGTCATGACAGATGTAAGTTTTTCGGGACGATTGTGGGATGCAATATCGCCCGATAAGAGGCAGGTTTGGACAGCGAGGCAGCGCGTATCCGGAGAGAAATACAGAAATATTAGAACTAGGATGGAGCTGAGCGCGGACGGATGTCGTAAGCGCGACGCTTGTGGCATAGCTACGCCCGGGTCCGCACAAACGTAATCAATCTCCCCGATGAGCACGACAGCCGCCGATATAAACATTATCCACACAAAAACCGCAGCCTGCCCCATCTTCGAGAGCCAGTGGCTCACCACAAACCCTTTCATGGCAGACCGCGACTTCCACACAGACGTCAGAATCTCTCGCACAGGCACATGCCAATGAGCCAACGCTATCAGCCATGACAAAGCATAGAGGGCGAATCCAAACTCAAGCGCCGCGACAACAAAGACGACGAATGGGTTCTTGCGCATCGAGTACTCGCGGCACTTCTTAGGTTCGAAACGCAGGTATGCGTCATGACTCGAAGGCGGATCCATCAAGTCCTCGCTCGCAATGTTCCTCGGTCGATAGCAGGCTTGCGCCGCCAATCGCTCCCTTACACTCGTATGAACCAGTGACCCAGTCGGAATCTTGCGGTATGCCCCCAGCGAAATCCGTTTCTTCACGCTCGCATCGTCTTTGTCGTAGTAACGATGCGGGAACAACTCCAACAGCCACCAGATCGTATGCAGCGAGCGGTGCAGCATATGGGACTTCGGCTTCTCATACATTGATGCCAGCGCCGCCGTAGCCGGTGTAGGTTCGCCAGGTCCCGGCGTGCCCAGCACCATGCGCTCCCGCTCTTTATCAAAATGAGCGCCTGCATCTTCGGTCTCCTTAATCATCCACTCCAGCGTGATGTTCGACAGCCCGCTCTGAAGCTGCGGATAACTCCCGCCGACATCCGAGTGCACTCCGGAGAACCACACCTGCAACACGTCCTGTATCTTCGGAATCGCATCCCCCTCAGGCGTGCCGCGCAAACCGACAGGAATGTCGACCGCCACAGGTTTGCCATAGAGGTTGTCCCGGAAGAAGCACCGACGTTCGTCGATGCTCACGGCATGTCGTCCGCGTTGAATAATTGGATTCTCTGCCACGTCCAGCAGCCTTAGTGGCGTCGTGATCCAACCAACGGACGACACCGTATCCCACAATCCAATGAAATGAATCGAAAAGTTCTTATGCGAAAACGTGTCGCGAAATGTGGTGTCCGTCGAGATGGTATGCGCGTTCAGTTCTTTCTGGGTCTCGATCTTCTGGGTATACATACGCCAGGCATACGGGATGTGGCCCTCATTACCCCTGCAAAGCAGCCCGTATCCGTGCAACAGCCCGGCTAGCGCCCGAGCCGTATACGCGCCCCGCGAAAACCCGAAGATGTACACCCTGTCTCCGTCCGCATAATGCTGCATCAGGTATCGGTACGCGTCCAGCACGTTATCCTCAAAGCCACTACCAAACGCCAGTCCCGTAACGACCGACCACTTCCGCGCCAGCCCTTTCTTCGACGGGTCTCCCAGAGTACCAACCCCGGGATGGTAATAGGCAACCTGCTGATTATCCAGCCGCAACGCCGTATATAGCTTCACCACATTCGAGTTGCCGTCGAGCGAATCCTTTGCCGCAAACTCGTTCCCAGTGCCATCGCAAACATACGAAGATGCCCTTCGGTTCGCGTTTCGTTGACTGCATCGCGTTGGGCTTCTGTATCGTTTCCATACTGCTCTGCGGCTCGTTGGTTGACGCCTGCTCGGGTGGTTTTCCCTGCAGCGATTGGGGATCAACTTCAGACATAAGAATCTCCGCGTGTCCGACGTCATTTAATCCGGGTGTTCGCCATCCTATCAACCAATCGGCCAGAGTCAAGCACAATCTCCCTGCGTTTAATACATAGCGTCTTCCGTCCGCCGCATCCCTTCGCACCTTCAGCAAAGCTAATCGTGAAATTTGTGGTGGGGCATACTAGCGAATAACTTAATTTAGATGTGATGATCCTGCTACAGCGAGTCGGAGTGCGTTTGCTTATAGCTTCCGATGCTGAAAAAGAATTGCTAAGAGAACGGGTGAGTTTGGTATTCGAACGAAATTGCAAGAGAGTGAATGTCTTTCCTGCTTTCGGCACGCGATCAACGTGAATTGAAGAGTCAGCTCTTCCCTCATTTGCTCGCGCCCCCCAACGGGATACGAACACTCAGTGCCACCGCAGGTCTTATTCCCCACCTTGTCGTTGTAAGTGGAGTAGCCGCATTCGTCAAGCCCAGCGATTCGCCGATTTTGAACCCACCGGCGAGCTGCATGTCTCGTCCTACATCTGCCAAACCGCTAAGCACAATCGACCTCCACGAAAATGCCAGACCGGTTCCGAACTCAACTGCACTTGTTGCCGGATTGTATCCCACAGCTACGGTTGCGAACGTTGCAACTCTTTGCTTCCGTGCGATGAGCTCTCTACCTATTAGAAAATTGACCGAAACGACTGGCACGACTGTATATGTTAGATTTTCCTGCACTATATTATCCGTAACGATACCGTTGGTCGCTACCGAAGCTTTTGTATAGGTATGGTATGGACTCGTAGGAACCATCAACCCACTCGATACTTCGAGTCGCTGCGGTGACTGGAATTGCACAGTAACTGAGATGATGGGTTGTTTTACTGGGGTTTCGGCAAGGGTGCCGAGCAACCCGGGATCAGCTGCTGGAGTCGTCGTCGAAACCCTCTTTGCCACAGGCGTCAGTTTGTTCAAATAGTTCAGACCCCAGACCTGGCTCTGGTAGTTCTTGTCTTTCGTATCGGAATCACGAATCGCTGTATCAGATTTCAGCGCTACTCCCTTATCGGGGATAACATCTAGGGCGTCCAGCAGAGTTTGGAATCGCACGCCAAGTTGGAGTCGTGCTTGAATAGCATTTGTAAGAATTGTTTGATTCTGCTTCAAAACCGCAGTGAAAGTCTGATCTGCCGGTAACGCGCGGATTTCGGCCCCTAGATCGTCGACCTTTTTCGCGAGATCTTCTGTCGTGCTCATGCTTTTTCTGGCTGCGACAATCGCATTTCGCAAAGCTAGTTCGACATCGGCCTTCCACTCTTTTGCATTTGTCCATGGCCGTGGATCTTTTTTCGAACAAATGTCGACGGGCGGCGCTTGCAAAACCTGCTTTATCATTTCAAGTCCAGGCTTCGCAAGGAGAACTGAGGGATCGTCCTGTATTTCACTCAGCAGACTCTCTTGATCGGAACTAATGTCGGCAGGCCCTCTCGCGATCCCTTTTGAAGTTGAGCTTAGTAGCGTTATCTTTCCACCGACACTCGCCAAAGCCGAGAAGGCAGTCGCAAAGGCGTCGGGAGGTAACAGAGTTGTCGTGGATTTCCAATCCAAAGACAGATCCTCAAATGGAGAGGGATTGATCACTTTTACGGTGATTATGGCATCAGTCCTCGCGTAAATGATGGGAGGTGTTGATGGTCTTAGCCGATCAATTGTGAGCGTACAGCTTCTATTGAGGCCGGTATAGGAACACATGTGGCTCCCAGGATCACTAACTTCACACTTAGTCGCCTGCCCAATAGCGGGGCGCCCCGACCACACCACGCAACAAATATACACACATGCAGCGGCCCATTCCCGACGCATAATAGCCCCCGATATTCAAGTAAATTAAGACTCGGAACTGAAGTGATCTTCTGAAAGAGTTCACTAATATGAAGCTGCGTTTATGGCGTAAGTGGTAGTACGCAATGGTCAGTCAAGATTTCTTCGAATACTGAGTGGTCTTAGTTAATTTTTCGAGCCAAGAGCGCTTGGGGGCCCGGAAAGAAATATGGGTGTTCGCGCCGTCTTTGTATCGCTTCACGTAGTTCCGCTATGTCAGCATCGTTGATACATTGGGACGTGTTCAATACTTCTGACATGATCGACGCATCGTTCGAAACATGCCCCATCCACAGCCAATGTCCTATCTCGTGAAGTATAACGTGGAGCAGATTCACATGTCGTGGTCCAGACCCAATCCAAGTGTCACCTCCAAGGATGCCAAACGAATAGTCCTTACCATTTAGCTCGAGCAGTTCACGATCTGGCTCGCAAGCCACTATGTTCACGCTTTTGCCGCAATCAGTCGGTCCGTCTGTCACTTCCAACATAAGCTCCACGACTGCCTTAGATTCAGGCTTTGAGCCCGGCCGACAGCCGTATGCGAAGGCGACCCGCTGGAAATAGTCTGGAAGCGCTGCTTCGGCGGCTCCGCACAGTTTCTTGATCGTAGGATCGTCGTCCGACACGCTTTTGTACATTGGGCCACTGCCAAGTGTTAGCCGCAAACCGCTAAGCCTCTTGTCAGCCATTAGCTTGGACAATGGTCCCGGCCACTCTTGGATGGCTTGCAGCAAGTCCGCTCGCATCAGTCGACGAGGGCCGACCTTCAGAACTGAAAGCGTATCGATTGTGCACCAAGAACATTCGGCCGACCATATCGCCACCCCCGTCTCTATTGATTGCTCCAAAAGAGAATTCTGCCGTGGGGTAAAGTTCGAGGGTACGGTCACGGACACAGCGGTGAGAAAGTCTAGTGGTTTCGATATCGCTCCATTCACTACGGAAACTATGCTATTGGAAGTTTCAGTTGTGCTGCGCCGCACCGTCTTGCATATATAGCAACTTGCGAGGAAGTCGAGCGGTTGGTCCATTCTTCTCTCAGGGTCGCGTTGCCGTAGAATCTCAACGATAACTTGGTTCGCCTGTGTTGCGTAACTTTCTCCAACGGGTTTGGCCGATACTTCTACCCGCCAGAGAGGATTCAGGAGACGGTCCCAAGTGGCTACCGCGTAGATCATACCGTCTGCAATCAATTCCGTGGACCTTTTCTCGATATTGCAAACTGGGGCAAATGACGCAACTCCCGGCTCTTTTGCCGAGATTGTCACAGTGATGACCGATTTTATGGGACTTCTAATTCGAAGATATACATAACGGTCAGCATGAATGAAATACGTCTGAGGCAACCCTTCGCCGACATCGGTGAACGTGTCACTTGTCGCGATCTCCAAAGTGCTCTGGGAGCGAAGCGAACCTGATGACAATCCACAAAGAGAGAATGTTCTGTTACGAGCGTTATTACCGAATGGTACGTCAGAGGGGAGCGAACCGCGTAGCCTTCTTAACAATGTGTTATCTACCCGGGGTGTGGATAGGATCATCTGAATCACATAGGGAATTTCGCCTGTCGGTCCCCCCGAGATCTCATCGAACACTTGAATCGTCCAGATGCCATCGTGGTCGTTTTCACGAGGTGTGCTGAAAGTGTGGCTACGAACCGGATCTGTCCAGCCCGTCTCGCAAACGATTTCTGATGCGCCCTCTTTCGCGTTGGACCTGCTGACGACAATGTTCGCACGTCCTGTGATGGTTCTAGATGCACGCGTTAAAGTGAAGAAAAGCGGCCCAGTAGTCCTAAACGACAATGTTTGTGGCTTATTGGCTTGAGCTTGTTTTATGTAGAAGCTGGAATGACTATAGGAACCAGGAACGCCGCTGACGCTCTCGCAACGGATCGCAGCATGACCCGTGGTGACGATGATCCCTAAGCAGACGATCGTGGCGACAACGATTTGGATTACGGATCCCTGAAAAAGAGCGGTACGGGGACATTCGGGCATTTGTCTTTCCAAGTCGCTAGATTCACAGAAGAGTTAATGCCAGAAATCGAAGACGCCTTATATGTGAAGAATTCGCTGGGTTGCACCGGTGCTAACTAAAAAACCTGAAGGGGTAGGGATGTCTAATTGCCTGAAAGCTTTAAGTATCTATCGAGAAATCTAGACCACTCGTTCTTCTGAACGAACTCCACTGCGTGATTGCTGTTTGACCGAAGGTACCCATCCTTATCTGCATCCTCATCAAAATCGTGTTTTGATGCTGGAAAGTAGATTGAAATCCCGAAAGAGCCGTAATCTCCTTGGCTTCTCTTTGAAGCATAGTGCGAGTAAACAAGCGACTGAGCATCTAGGAGGTCTGTTACTTCCTTCGCCGCCCTCAAAACTTCGCCATTCTTAGTGACTTCCAATAACTTTGTCGCAAACTGGCGAACATCGATGGAATTTGTCAGGTTCTGATTTTCTCCGTAGTTCCGACATGCTACTCGGGCATTTGCTATTTGTTGACGTTCCAGCGCTAGGTCTTTCACGAGTTCGACCGCCAATCTGCTAATGGCATCTGCGAACCCATCGACATTGTCCAACTTTATAGCTGACAGCGTAGTCTTCAGCCGATCACGGTACACCCGTTTGTAGCTCTCAACCAGGAGTTCACCCATCCCTCTAGCGTCAAGTGCCCCCGCATGGTCTTGCACTTGTCTCAGGATATCGCCATAGTCCCATCCGCGGTCTGGTTCTAGCTCTTCACTCGCTACCAAGACGGTGGCGAGCGAACGAAATGCGTAGCCGCTCTCGATCATTGCCATCAAGCACGCGTCAAATCCGATTACATCTAGTTTTCTAGCGCCAAGGAGACTGCCGAGAGAATCTTGGATGTCACGGTTATACAAAAAATGCTTCGTATCGCCATCAAATGATACTGAGCGAAAGCCGCCGACCGGAGGGAGTGGCCTTGCTTTTGTACCTGCTTTGTTCGACTCCTCCGTGAGGAGAGCAGGTATACGATCTCTCGAGAAGTTTGCATTCACCGCCTGATTAGGCGATGTTTGGAAACGCCATCCTTGACCATGGTTCCAGATGACTAGGAGATAATGTTTCGCGGGGTAATTGGTCTTCGCCCAATCTACGAATTTTCGCAATGTCTCTGCCGACCCCATGTCTGCGGCGCCCAACATTTGAACCGCATTTCGTGGTAATGGCTGTTGATTCTTTGTAACAAAAAATCTGAGCACGCCGTCCCAGGGTTCCTTGTCGCCGCATCGATTACGACTTCGTAGTTTGCCACCGTCCATTATCAGTTTCGGGCGCCCTAACTCCGCAACCACTGGGACGGTCGAGGTACTGCCCAGCGTTGCAAGTTGTGCAAAGTTCTCTAGAGCATCACACTCCAAAGTGTTTTTCGCGTTCATGTACACCATGATGGTCCAGTCAGCAGTTGGCACGGCCATCGCAGTTCCGGTCACCCACAGGATTGCCAAAATAGAAAGCTTTTTCCTTATCTGCGGGCGTTTCATATCGGCACTCCTGCCGCTAGGAAGCAGATCGTGGCATCGCGCGGCGATCATCAGATGTCACTCCGAAGACTTCAGAACGTCATACTTTGAGAGAATGCATTTGGCCCGAATAGCGATTTAAAATATAGGCTGTGCCTGCGTCTTTCAACCGGAGGGACAAAACTATAGCATTATGGATCCAAATCCACAATGAATGTGAATCTTTTAGCGTGTTGGCTATCGAAAAGCCGCAGCTCGCCCAAGCATCACTTGGCCTCAGAGCAAGCCAACCGCAGCCGATCAATAGACTGTAGTTTGTGGACCATCTTGTCATCGACTATTTTGACGACTGTTTATCAATGACTTGTGGATCGCTCTCGCGCGACCCTTTATGACCACCAGCACCCGCCAGGGTGCTCCGGTAGAGCGATGACTCGAAGCCGGTGGAACTCCACCGGGTCGGACGCAGGATCGCCTCAGCCGGGAACGTGTCGGTGATCGCCGATCTTTAATCGCGATTCTGAACACCGCGTTACTAGGCCAAGGGTTCTCGTTGGTCGGCAGTTCACCATCTCATGAGAAACCATTCCTCGCTGATTGACTGGCGATAATGCGCTCATCGAGAAAGCCGTCACGAGTCAATTGGCAGCGATCACTTGTCCGAGCAGTCGGTTTTACGGCCATGTGCCCAAAACACAGATAGATCTGAATAGGTCCATGAACACATTGTCCGGAAGTCGCCAATCCAGTAACATGACCGGCAGGATCACCGATACCTGCCGACATTTCAGGACTAATCAAAGAAAAGGTCGTCCGTTCAGACTGATCGGAATTATGATAACGACCCTCGCTAATATCAGGTTCTTCTGCTTGTCATCCGCAGCACTGTTGGCGCTTGCACAAGGTCGCCAAGGTGTCCCATTAGCGCGACATTGGCGAATGTAACACCGTCCTGCTCAACAGCACCATGTGCTCCATGAATGTGGCCAAACGCATGAAGCTTCAGAGAAGACAATTCTCGCACCCGATTTCGCAGCTCTGGATCTCCCATCCGATCCGCCTGGTCGGGAGAAACGTCCAGAATACCGAACGGAGGTCCATGTGTAACAAGCACGTGAGTGTCATCCGGGACCTTGCTCCAATGGCGTTCCCGATCGTTGGGTGAGGACTTACCGAACGCAGCACCGTAGAGCGGGGTCATGGGCGAACCATAAAAGCGCAACCCTTCGATCTCAATGCCTTCATCGAGCAGCACGTGAGCATTGTCGAGGAGTCCCCGGCGTTTAGGGTTCGATTCGAGGAAGAACTCATGATTACCGGGAACCACGATCTTATGGCGGTGCGGAAGCTCCCCGAGCCATTCGTTGAAGTCCACTATTGCGGAGAAGCTCCTGCTGAACATAGTGAAATCACCTACGCAGATCAGAATGTCTCCTGCAGGAACCTCCACTTCACGGTGAAGTTCGTGCGTATCGCCAAACAAGACTAGAACCATAGTCCCCTTTAAGACCCCGCAATAAAACAACATTGACTTTGGGTGAGTAGGCGCAGGGAATTTTGCCCTTAGTCTCTCGCAGTCTCTTACGAGACACTCTCGCGTCATACGGCTCCCCGAACCACACTGACTACTTCAGCACACCCCACTTCTCCCATTTGCCACACGTGCTCGAAGCAGTTTTCTGTTGCCTGTTCCATCCCCCTCCTACGCATTCACCCTTGTCTTGGTCGCTGCCGTACTCCACACGGACACGAGTGAAGTCTGCCTTCCGTGGCCCTCCCCAATATTGGCAAGTTGCGCATTGTTTCCATGATGACGGTTTGGTGCTTGACATTTCCCCTCCATTACTCAGCTGCAAGGAATCTCGTTAGACGGCAAGAAGGAGTCTTTTCCTTGGTGCCTAACGCACCGCCCCTATCAAGGAGCGATCGGAAAGCAGGCCGTGTTTTCTGCCTCACGCTCCACCGGCACTGAATCGACGAGAAACTGTTCCTTGTTCTTATCAGATTTCAGGTTGAGATCGACGTTGGTGCCGAAGAAATAGAGGCCTGCAAGCTGTTTTGTGTCCAATTTCTTCTCGAGGTCACGCTTCCAGTCGTCGATATACTTCTGGTTGGAACACGCGATTGCCAGAATCGGCCTCGGCTCAACGCGCTCGATCTTCGCCGTTGCCAATTCCCAAGTCTTTGGAAGTATCCCGAGGAGGGTTTTTACCTCGATCACGTTCCGGTAGGCCTCGATGATGTTTTCTTTCTGCTTCTGCGCGAAGGCAATATATTTTGAAATCTGCTGATTCACCTCGCCGCTGTGCAGTCGGACATCGCTGAGTTGTTTCAGCTCTACAAAGACCACTGTATTGCTGCGTTTGTCGAGATTGACCAGATCGATTCGTGTCTTGCGATCCGTGTTGTCCCCCTGCTCCCCCTCTTCGTTGAACGCGATCTCCGCATCGAGCAGAGTGTTTCTGTTATGCCAAACCAGTTTGGATTGAATCGTCTTCTCAAGTCCAGCGTGGGCAGCAATGTTGTTCTGTACACGCTGTAAGTGCTTGCCCTCCAGAAGCGAAGTCACTAGGGGACAGGAGGGCTCCTTGACGGCAAGATGATCGCTCTCCGCCCGAAGGACGACATACTCGTCGGCGAGATCATCAATCAGGTACTTGTAGTGCGTCTTGCAGACAAGTTTCCCCCCCGCCATCTCTACCTTTAGCAGATTGCCCATCGTGGAATACACATTCAGATAATTGCCCCGCACCTGGATGCTGATCTTTTTGTCCGTGTGCGAACGTTCGACGAGGGTATCCCACCAGGGATAGTTGCCCGGTGCAAGCTCCTTAACGAGTGGATCGTTTGGTTTGAGGCGCTTAAACCCCTTCTTCTCTGCCATGTCTTTCCTTTCTAGTTCAGGACGAACGTCTCGCCATCCATTAGTGTCGTTACGTGCTCGAAATTGCTTCTGAAACCCTCTGCGTCTTCGGTATGAATCGGAACCAGCATTTTCGGCTTCAAAGCCGCAGCCAGTTTTTGCAGGTCCTTCAATGGTGCATGCCCGCTCGTATGCGCGTAGACGAAGTTGACTGCCGGGTCGGTGCGGCAGGCGGAGATTCTGTCACTGCCGAAGTAGTCGGTGTGGGTTCCGTCGAGATAGCCAAGCCACTGCGAGTAGATGGCATTGACGGGCGCTGCGGCGTTCTTGAATTCATCAATGAGGCGAAAGCTGGACATCTTGCCAAAGTAAAGAAATGATTTGGGAGTTGCGTGTAGTTCCTCACGCTTGACCCTGTGGCGATAGAGCCGCTTTCTGAAATCTCCAAAGTAGTCTGGGTTGGCCTTGAGCCTTTCGTCCTGACTGTGAGTGGCAAAAACTCTTATCTCGTCCCAATCCATGGCGGGCGTATTTTGAGTGATTTGCTGGAGTTGTTCGAGCACCCATGCGGTGTAGATGTCGATGACGAGGAGTTTGCCGGCACGTTTGCAGGCCCGATAGGCGGAGACGATGCGGTCGATGTTTTGCGAGGACGCAAGCACGAACGAGATGTTCTTCTGTTGTCGAATTGTCTGGAAGATTGTGTTTTCGACCGCCTTCTCATCAGGAAATTGGTCGTTGCTGCGGTGCAGCATGGTGCCTTCGAGGAAGAGGAGATCGATGTCGCGAATGGGGCGCCGTATGAGATTGTCGAAGAGCTTTCCCGTTCGGCCATGCGAGCGAAGATCGCCGCTGTAGAACAGGCGCTTGCCTTCGGCTTCGATGAGGAAGGCGTAGGCATCGGTGGCGGAGTGGTCGACGAGATAGGGAGTGATGGTGAACTCGCCGATGGTAAACGGCTGCCAGGCCTTGAAGTCGTGGAAGTCGAGCGCATATCTATCTCTGCCGAGGAACACCTGCGGGGCGTCGATCAGGCTGCGGGCCAGCCTGCCGATGTAGACCGAAGTGCCGGGCGGCAGCGTAGCCATCAGGCCGAAGTGGTCCTGATGAGGATGGCTGACAAGAAGGGCATCCACGGAAAGGTGCGAGAGGTCTACGGGTTGGCTGTCGGCACTGAGAGGAAGTCCGGCATCGAGAAGAATCGTTGTCTTTCCCGCTGAGACCTGAATACAGTTTCCACCAATTTCTTGGCTGCCCTTATGAATGGTGATTTTCAATGCTGCTCTATTTCCCCGAACTCTTTCTCGCTTTGAAAGGACAGCACTGTGGACGATTCAGCCTCTTTACGCTGCGCCGATCACAATGTAGCTGCCTTGAGTGGCCCAATTCTATGCCCAAAACGTCTGCTAACCCTATGACACTATTGGGCTATTCAGATTTCGCGGCGCTGCCTCTCGAACGCGATCGCCTGCTTGATCTGCTTCGCGGTCTCTTCGGGCCGATACTCCTGGCCATTTTCACGTGGGCACCGAATCACTTCCGGCACACCACTGGTAGACGTGCTCCGTACTCAGCCGCGTCCCGTCAACGCATGGGCGGCCACCCAGATATGCTGGATTGGAATCGAGAAGAGGCCACTTTCTCATCGGCATCGGTACGCCCTCCGGATATTGGCAGATTAGACTTCCTGGCTGTCGCAAAACTGTTGGCCGATGATAGGACGGCCACAAACTTTGCTCTGCCCACAAAATGCACACCTGTATATTCAAAATTCGCAGGAAGAAATTTACACTTGCTGCCGCTTTTCGAAAGAAAGTTGTGGAAAACTCGGCGCGTCCAATCTCATGCAGCGACTCGCCCGCCTTCCAGCGGTGCCATATGTCCGCCTTCTGTTCCGCAAAAAAGCCCATACCGTCTTCCTTGTCTCATCAACACCACCTCTAAGAAATGATCTAAATCAGATGATGTTGCATCGACCGGTTGAGACCGCCCGCCTTTCCGGACAAGTGGCCCTTTGCTCAACTACTGCCAACAGGACTTAGCACTCATCCAGCTTGCTGCCATATCCTCAGGATCAAACGGTTGGGATTGCCATTCCGACTGGAACGAGTCGCGTCGGGATATCGAGCTATATGAGGGACTTCAAGAACTCAGCGCGAACGGTGCAGCAAATCCACGCTTTACCACCCGTCGGGAGCTTCTCCAAATACATGTCGTAGTGAGGGTAGAACCGGTGACAAGTGTCGCAACATTTCGCTGCCAATCCTTGGAGATCCTCGCAAGTATTAACGTCATCGTCGGGGAGTTGCTCTCTGAGCGTGGCGATCACGAGTTCCTCGCGATCAAGCTCTTCCACGGGATCAAGTCCAGAGCCGCCAAAGTCCCCACAATTCCGGTTCATCTCCGTCAAGGTCTTCGTGATAATTTCGTTCTTTGTCACAGTAAAATCCCCATCTAATGTCCTCGATGTAATCACCAAATTACTTGATTCGCTTTTACTTCACTCTCGATCACGTCTCGATCTGCAACCGGGTTATCAAAGCACGTTTAAGGGGCGGGTAAAAACGAAGGAAGTCCTCCAACGAATCCTGCACCACCCGTCCACCTTCTAAATAGAAACCTGGCGCCTCGGGCGTGCAGGTGGACGGATCGATCAGTAATACAAGCCTGTCAGCTGAAATCCCTGGAGTGACATCCCCGATTATCGGAAATCGAAAATACACGGTGTTCAGTCGGTCCTCGCATTGCGGATCGCCATAACCAACCGAGACGTAGCCTCTGGTAGCTGCGTCATGTGGATCACAGGCAATCCACCAGCGCCTGCCATTGATGCTTAATCCCCTTAAGGTCTCTCGGAGGATCTTTAGGCTAACCACGAGCCCTACCTCTAATCCGTCGCAATCTACACACATAGCAATTTCTCTCTATCCCTATGGGCATTAGCAGCAAAATCTACTAATTCGTCTCCGAATGCCGTGTTTGTGCTTCCCGGACAAAGCGGACAACGCTCGCCCTCGAGAGGCCGTACTTCTTAGCCACATGGGTCAAGGACATTCCAGATAAGCGGTCCTTGACCAATGCCGCATGGTTGACATCGAGAGGAATCCGCCCGATGCGGCGGCCATCAAGTTTCGCCCTCCGCATACCAGCACGAACCCGTTCAACGATAAGCGACCGTTCTAGTTCGGCTACTGCGGACACAATCACGACGATCGCCCGGCCTAGGGGACCTTCGGTATCGATGGCTTCACGTTGGGAGAGGAACTGGATTCCAAGTTCGTTCAGCTCGTCGAGCACCTGCAGGAAGTGTTTGGTGTTTCTGGCCAGACGGTCGCAGGACCAGACAAGGACCACGTCGAAGCGGCGCCTATTTGCATCCATCAGTAACCGATCCAAGCCAGGACGTCGGGCTTTAGTCCCTGAGACCCCGTGGTCTGTGTATTCTTCAACGATTTGGCAACCCCGCTGGTTTGCGAACTGCCTGAGGTCATGCAACTGGTTCTGTGGAGACTGTTCAAAAGTTGAAACTCTGAGGTATAGCGCGGCACGCTTCATAGGCCAACCTCATTGAGACACTTAGCTATGGAGCCACTCGATTTACCTTCCCTATAGGTTGTCTTCAAGTCGACGTCCTTCCTTTGGGACTTTGATAGCGTCCCATTTACAACCTACAGAGTGATCATGTCGTTTGTGGAATTTGAGTCTTATCTCCTCGATTCGCCAACGAAGGTCGAAGACTTCCCCGAGGATTGGCGAAGCGCTGGAGATAGTCTTCGATGCCACCCGGTCGGCAGCCAAACTCCCATTACACCGCAGTTGATACGCTCAAACTAGATGTTCCCATTCCAATGCGGCATACACCTACTCCAGTGCCGCCCGAAGGATTTCAGCTTCTGTCCTGGGGACGTGCATGTTCTTCATGCGGCGACCCTGATTAGCAATTCCGAAGGACGGATGCAAGAGAGCGACAACGTTGGTCCGAATGCTTGCTGCAGAAACCTCGACGTCGCGTACAGAGTGTCCAATGGTGCTCTGGTCAATATCGACCCATCGTTCAGCACCTCGCCAGGGTGCCAGTGCTGGAATTAGATTACTGGCACGGCTGGCGACCTCAGGGCCGAGGATGAGTATCGCCGTCGGCTTGATCATCTGGATCTGTTTTACCAAAAGGGAGAGGCAAGCCTGCTGGTACTCATAGTCAGGCTTTCGAAGGAAGCGTCCAGTCTGTTTGCCGCCAGGGAGAAGGCCGACAAACCAGTTTGTGCGAAAACACTGAGAAGGATTGGCACCGGCTTGTCCGAGCAGAGCGTCCAAGTTACGCCACGTGGGTTTGTCGTCTTCGCGACCTGCCACTTGAATTTCAGTGCGGTACTCTTGGCAACCGAAGTTGTGCCCTATCGCGATGATCGTGGGGCGATCGTTCTGGCACAGAGCTGACTCACTTAGTCCCAAGCCTTCAGGGAAAAACGCCGGGCCGGGAAGTCCTCCCACCGCGGGTAGGAGGTTGGTGTCCGATGGCGGGGGAATCTTCAGAGCCTCCGCTTGCCATCGTACGATTGATCCGAGCAGACTCATAGAGTCAATGTACGCGAACGAGACCCTGGACAAATTCCCCGCTCTTCTTTTACGCTCCGAGTCTGGCTTGACGCACCATCTCAACGAGCACTGCCCGAGTTTGCTGCGGAGTGACTACCTCATGGTTGAAGTTGATGCGAGTACCTTTCATTCCTTCACGGGTCTTCAATCGAAGAGAGAAACCCAGGCGGTCGACAGAGGTCATAGCCACCTCTGTCGCTTCGATTCCTGCATGAGACCGCGCCAACAGGATCATCGAATCGACATGGTCAGCGTTCATGTGCGCCAGAATGCCAGGAGCGGCCCCGGCCAGCGGGTCTGGAGCGGCTTGTTCATAGTCTCGCGCCTCGACCCAACCCATCACGCCAAAGCCACCGATGTAGTAGACATCGATGGGCTGGAGTCGGAAGAAGCTGAAATCTGCGAAGTCAACCCAGTAGCGACTATTCTCATGGCGAGCGAGGTATTTCTCCCGAGCGTCAACTATGTCGTTCTGGGCCATGGGTTCGGCGGTGCCTATCAGGGTCACCCTTGCGGCCCCAAGTGCATCCCCATCGGCAGCTACTTGCCCAACGAAGAGGCTGCATCGCTGGTCGCTCTTCAGATTCTGAGTGTGCATGGCCATATTGCTGATGAAGAAGATGGGCCGACCGGAAGAATCGAGAGCGAAGGGCATCAGCGAACCGAAGGGAAAGCCCGGGTGCTTGCGGGAAAGCGTCGATAGGGTGGCAACTGAGGCCAGTGACATGAGGGTCCGGACACGCTCAGCGTGGCTCGGTTCGGGTAGTGGCGGCAGCGTAGGTCCAGTGGATGCGTGCTGACGAGGTGCAGAAGTTTGGTTCGATGACATTTGGTTCGATGACATAGGCTTCCTCACCTTTCATCCTATGGTAGCGGTTGCTCGGTGGTGAATAAGGGGTCGCGTCAGGGGGTCGATAAGTCTTTGATAAACGGCGCCGAAGAAGGAGACTTCGAGGTGGTCAACGACCTACAGGTTGAGGACCATACACGGTATCCGCGCCCGTCGATCAGGTGACCATACCGCGCTCGCTCCCCATTTTCTCTGAGAGGACTGTCTTCGTACACCGTCGTGAAACAGATCACAGGCCTGCCAACTGCTGGAAACCTGCCGGTCCTGACTCAGTCTCTACCCTCGAAGTCCCCTGCGAACGATTCTGATCATTGCCGTCAGCCCGGTTCCGAATAGCAGTATGCTACCCGGCTCCGGCACGGTGGAGGCTATCTCCGGTGTGACAGTCACCACGGGTGGACCACCGGCATCAGTGAGGAAAATGGTCGCCGTTCCACTTCCATCGAGGTTAATGTTCACGATCCCTGCGAAGCCGTTCGGGTCCGACGTCAGGAGCGGATTGAAGCCGGTGCTGTCCCACAGTCCAATGCCGAAGCTGCTGCCCGAAGTTGAGATGCCATCGGGAGTCAGCACCGCAGGTCCGGATAGAACCAAATTGAACTGAATGGTGTTGCCAAATACGATCGCCTGAAAGTCATCATTGAATACGGTCTGATTGTCGAATGACAGTGTGCCGGGCAGCGTTCCAGCAACGTCGCCTGTTAGCCCCGCAGTTCCAAGGGTTCCGTCGGAAGCGAATCCTTGGACCGTCGCGGTGGCTGATTGCGTGCCGGGAAGCGCCCCAGGATTGAATTGCAGATCCAGATTTCCCGAGGTACCGTTGATCGTCGATGTGTTGATCGTCACCAGATACGAAAGCGGGTCTGCCCACGCGGGGCCGCCGGTAGAAAACATTCCGAGGAGTGTCAACAATCCCATAGTCGGCAGAGATCGCACAATTAGTTCCTTCAACGATGCTAGTCTCACGTCAAAACGCTCCCGAATAGACGATCGGTGAATAGGTAATGCTCAAGTTAGATGGGTCGCCGAACTGCACTGTAAAGGCCGTGGATTGTCCTGGCGCAAGTCCGGCAGGCAGGGTGACAAAGGGAATGCCATCATTCGCCGTAGTTGCATTCGTTAGCGTGACGCCTCCAGGCAATCCCCCAAAACCAATCTGGAGAGGTCCCGAAATCGCAGAACCGCTTACGTTTGTCACGGTGATGGTTCCATTGTATGTGCGAGTGGCGCGGCTGTAGAGGAATCCCGTACTCGTGACCTTTACCGACGAGGTCACGTTCGAGAGCGTGCTGACTATCGTGGTTGCCTCGGCCGAGGTCTTGGCAGCTTCAACATTTCCCACGAGATCGCGAGCGAGGCTGTAGAAACTATACGCATGCCCTGCTAGTCCGGTCCACGTGCCAGATGTCGCTGCCGTATTCGTCAGCCACACAGCGAAGGCTGCGCCATCGACCGATGCGTAGACGGTGTAGTCCTGAACGCCGGAGCCGATGTCGGTGCCCTGCCATTGGACGACAAAACTGCTGGACATTTCAGTTGATGGAAGGGCTTGAACTTGGCTCGCTGGCGCAGTTACGTCGAACGTGTTCAACCAGGTCGGAGTGTTCATGGAAGGATTGGCGTCGAAGACGATGGTGGCCTGGTTCTGGATCTGGGTTCCGCTAGTCACATTCTGCTTGGGCATCACGGTGAAGAAAACGCTGCCATTTGCACCCGGAGGCAGGAAGCCGGCGGTTGGATTGGTTGTGGGCAATCCAGTAGCGGGGTCGATGGAAGTAAACCTCCAGGTAGCGATTCCGGCGTTCGAGTCTAAACGAGCATTAACTCCGACCAGGAGATTTGTTCCGGGTCGCATATCAATGGTTGTCGAGTACGTTGTGCCCGGCGGTGGGAAGAGTGTTTGACCGGCAACGGAGATTGGGCCAAACGAGAAGGTGGTGAGGTCGTCAACTGATGTGTTTAGAGGATCAGTGATCACGACCGTCTGCGCATTTGCACTGGCGGTCGCTTCGTTCCCGTAAGAGATGGCATAGAGCAATGGAGTCGACGCAGCTACATACTGCTGCGATCCAGTTCCCTGAGTACCGCCCTTGTCGTTTGGATCGCCTGGCTCGATGATTTTGCCTCCGAAGATGCCTCCCGGAGGGCAGTACACCATGGGCAAGCCAGTCGTAAGATTCAGACCGCAGCCCCCACCGCAAATATCACGGAGCCACGCACCGAATGGGCCTGAGTTAGGGTCCCAATGCCAACAACCTACTTGTGGCTGAACACCTCCACCTGCTGGGGGAGAAGGACTTGTGCAAGTCCATTTGTACCCTCCTTGATTACCCAATGTGGCATCCCAAACCCAGCATCCGAAGCCGCCTGGAGGGGGAGGCGGCAAAAGGTCAAAGATTGCAGTGACTGTCCGTGATCCATCCGCAAAGATTGTGGCATTAGCTCCGTTGATGCAATCTTCGCCGCTCGTCGCGCAATTGCCTGCGGGTATCGTTCCGACCCAGCCGTCAAAGACGGAACTTGCGTCTGGTATTGCGGCTATGTTCACGTTCATCCCCTTCGTGACATAGATGGAGCCGCAGCCCACGCATACGGTCGAAGGACTCGCCGTGACCTGTCCCGTTCCTGTTCCACTGACGGTCAGTGTAACGTTCGCCAGAGGCACCGGCGGGAATACAATGTCGATGTGTAATGTGCTGTCGCAGTATGAATCCTCATACGCGAATTGCGGGCCAGGATCAGATGGGTCATACTGATACATCCCCCAAATTTCACATGAATCTCCTCGATTCGGGTACAGCCGATCGAAATATTTCTGGATAAAGGGCAAAAGCGAGTTCTTCACCGAACCGTCAGCGTCTTGAAGATCGGCCTTGTACCCATTGGGGTGGCTGTATAGACCAGCATCATGATGATTATCTAGCTCCGATCCTCCTGTGAGCACAAGAGGAGCGAGATGCTCCGATTGGAAAACAATGAGGTTTGTGATTGTTGTTGCCATTAGTTTTTTCACGTCTGTGCAATTCTCATCACCGTCAGCATCGCACGGACATTTGTTGACGCGAATTGATGCGTAATAAAGCTGTTGGCGTACTACGTCCTCAGGGGATCCATCCGTGAAATTCGTACAAAGAGGTTGTTCTGTCGGCTCTCTCCACGGACAACTTGCCGCGTCAGTACAGGTTAGACCCAATGGTGGTTGACATATTCCTTGGAAGCAAATCAACACATTAGTAATAATGACGGTCAGCGCGGCTAAAAATGAGGGCATCTTCATTGTTGATTTACCCACGCGCTAATCTGAAAGGGTTTGTGTGCCAGATAGGAATTGAAAGGAGCAGCTAGTAGGAAAGGGATTGGAACATTGCCACCGAGTGCCGGACTGATGTCGAAGGCGAGGTACGTGTTTCCATTCATGTCACCGATAGAGCTGGGCTGCACGCCTACGGACTGCCATTGCAGGTTGTCCGGAAACGCTACCCAAATCCGAACGATGCCGGAGTCGTCGTTGCCACGATTTTCGGCCAGGACATAGCAAGTTTCAAGCAGCCCCGCCCTAAGCTGCGGGAATCCGGCAATACTGATCTGGATGTTGGGAGCGCCGCCTTGATTGACCGTGAAGACGTTCGGATCTTGAGCATAGGCAAGCATCGAAAAGCTCACGGAGGAGGCAAAAAAAGCAAACTGCATAGCACGACATGTCAGGGCGAGGGTCTTAAGCATCGTCATTGCCCCAGCTTCCATGCCTGAATCTGAAACGGCTTATGCACCAAATTTGAGCTGACGGGAGCTGTCAGCAGAAAAGGAATTGGATTATTAGAACTCGCCTTCGGAAGAATGTCGAAAGCTACAAAAGTATTTCCGTTCATTGCGCCACTTGAGCTTGGCTGCACACCAGCTGGCTGCCATTGCAGAAAGCTTGGGAACGAAACCCAGATCCGAACAGAACCGGAATCGACGTTCCCAACATTCTCGGCCACGATATAGTAGGTCTCCGGCAACCCCGCTCGAAGTTGAGGAAATCCTGCGACGCTGATTCGGATGTCGGGTGCACCGCCCTGAACTACCGTGAAAGCATTGGGAGTAGTGAGAATACTCCCTCCCGGTTCGTTGAGAACAACGCTGCAGGCACCAGGAGTTACTCCGGTCAGATTAAAGGTCACCTGGACGAAGTTGGAACTTATCGGAACCGGAACACCGCCCACAATCGTCGTGCCTCCAGCACACGCCAGATCCACTGAAGTAGGCATGGTTCCCGGATAAAACACGTTCAACGTAACATTGCCGGCATTGCCGCCCTGTATTGGAGATACGGTGCCCTGAATTATAGGAGTCAAGAGAAAAGCGTGCGCATTACCAAGGTAGGTGCCATTCCCTACGATTTGCCCTGAGTCATTGATGCCGACAGCTGATTGCAGCTCCCAACCCAAAATATTGGCGACCTGCGAGTTGAGGTCCAACATGTTGGCGTTGGCGTAAAGAAATGCACGCCGATTCTGGGTAGTTGCCGTATTCGGATTCTGGTCGGAATCTCCGACGATCTGCTGTCCTGTACTGTTGATTGCCCTGGCTGTGCTGTTCGCGCCCCCAAGTGTACCGAGATCGCTGATCGTACCGTTGCTCCACAGGAAGGCATGTATCTGCGCCTGACTATTGGCATAAGACTCCCCGACGGCTTGTCCGTTCTGGTTGATTCCATATGGCGTCGGTCCATATCCTGCCAAGGGGGGATATAAGGTCGGCAAGACAGTTGTTCCGCTTAAACTCCAAATCGCGCCAAATGCGTAGGACGGCCTATCGACGAGAGATACCTGCGGGACATTGTTGATCGCGTACGCGGTGCTGCCTCCAGAGGAGAGCGTCGTGATTTGGTTTCCGGAGACTTGCCAGAGTAAGGCAGTAGAATTGCCGTTCGAGGCTAGATTTACCGCGACCTGGCCGTTGTCATTTATAGCGACCGGCTCGAAGCCTTGCGTTTCAAATTGGCCATTAATGTAGGCGGCGGAATTGAAGGGATCCGAAATGACGCCGCTATCCCAGAGGAATCCCAGCGTTCGACCTTGCAAGGTTGTTAGGCCATAAGTTCCAACAATTTGCCCGCTGTTGTTGATTGCGGAAGCGCTCGCCTGATTCGAGCCTGGCAAAAAGCCCAGGTCCGTCATCGTTCCATTCGAGTAGAGGAATGCGTGATTCCCCGAACTTCCGGCGATTTGCCCAAGCTGATTAATTCCCACAGCAGAACTGCTAGTTTGACTGGGCAGTGTGCCGAGATCAGTGATCTGATAGACCTGTGCGATAACCTGGGAAGCGCATGCAAACAGGATAAGAAAGAGAAGTATCGACGAATATTTTGTTGAAGTAAACGCGCTCATCTCTCTCCCTCCAATTTCGCGAACTGTTGGGAGAATCGTTGCAGGGCCGACCCACGAGCATACGATAAGCTCAGATTCGTTCCGAGATTGGTTGGAGCATCTTCCTTGAGGCGCATCAGTCCCAGAAGCCTCCGAGGCACGGCGCATCCGGACTCGCTGCTTCGAGGGGTTCTCGGAATCCGCATAAGACGGTGACGATATTCCATGGCACTTCCACCGAGGGTCGAGACTTTCTAAACGGATAAGTGGCCCATAGCCCAAATTCCGGGGGATGACGCTGGAAGCTGTAAGAGGGAGGAGTAGATAGCTTAGCTGGGAATATTGCTCTGCAGCTTCAGGAAAGTCAATAGAATTCGCGAAGACAAGCCACGAATTATTGAAAAGCGAAGCGAATTGTAGTCACCGACTGCTCGCTACTGTTCGCGTCATTTCACGGCCCTTTTTATCGCGTCGAACCGGTTCTGCCGCCTATATCGATAGGCGCTTTCGTGGACGTCTGCTGTTTCCCAACCTACAGATTGCGGACCACCGAAATCTGTCGAATAAGGGCTCCGCGAACCAGTGCGATATCCCACGCTGCGGCCCACTGAGAGATATCCTGACATGTCAACGCTGCGGCCATCAACTCCGGGAACTGATCAGGAGTACAGGCGAAAACAGGGCAACCCCATGGCGGCGATTTGTTCGCATGATTCGTATCGTTTATACCGCCGGAGGAAAAATCTCCAACCTTCATGAGTTTGCTGAGTAGGCGGTGTGCAAGTCGGGTATTAGATCTGGCGGGTCTGACAACCAAGATCGATTTCGGTAAAGAGATGTAGTTGGGGTTTTGCTGGCAAGCATCTTTGAATCTATGTCATCCGGCAACCCGATTTCCCGATCGTTCAGCGAGCCATTATCGGGGCAGTTACGGAAACAAACAAAGCACCCAATCCGCAGGAGTAAACAGGCGCAGTTGTGGACCTTCGTGAACCTATCGTTCAACGACCTCGCGAAGACCTTTCAGAAAGGTACGCGATTCCGGTAGGATTTTCGGCGTCCAAGAAGATTCGAGGATGGAACCGTGTTGATTTCGGCATCTACGCCTTGAGATTTTCGATGATAAATGTCACCACTTGCTGTCTGGCATTCGGATCTTCGTAACCCATGCTGTGCCGCAACCAGACATCTCCCGGCAGTGGGAACAGTGTGAGCAGGCTCCAGGTGCCGAGCGGAGCGGATTCAACGGTGATTTCGTTGAAGACGGAGGATGCCGCAAGGCGCCAGCCGAATACCTTTGCGCCCGCCAGTGGCATCAAGACGTATAAGACGATGTTGAGGACCATCAGGAACAGCGTGAGCAACATGAGAAAGAAGATGATTGCGGGCGCAAGCATGACGGGAATAAGGACAACAACGGAGTATGGATTGTGCGGTGCAAGCCAGTCCGCATCGACCGGATGTCGCGCACCAACAAACACGCTGATCAGAGAGACTAAATAAAGCAGGATAATGCCAAGTGTTCCCCCCGCCACTATAAGAAACAGCGAGAAGAAGCCACTCCACTTGCCCACGAGATATCGCAGAATATCGCCGGTGTTCTCGATCAGCTGTGCCTGCGCCTTCGCGATACGGACAAATGCATATTGAATGGACTGGAAAGTAATGAGCGCGAAAGTAGCTTCGTCGGCAAGGAAGCGTAGGAACAATAGAGACCCGGATGGAAGCTCTATGCGGGGCACCGTCGACCCACTAAGCTTCAGCGACCAGTCACGATACCTCTTGATCATGTTGCGCATCACGAAAAAGGTTGGAAGACCAACCCCAATCGTTACGATTCGAAGGGCCCAGTCGCTCCGAAGTCCCATCAACAATGCGATGGCGACGAGAACGACCATAAGCAACGTACCGTGATCCACTACGGTGGGCTTCTTTTCATGTGGGCGGTCCGAATACGAACGCGGAATGGCATAAATGAAGGGCGTCGATAGGCAGACGATTTTTATCGGGCCGCATTCTCGTTGAGGCTGGGAGTGCCTGACAAGGAATATCAAGCCCATAGGAACTGGTGTGTCAGTGTTCTCTCCGCCCACCACCGCGCCTACCTGGCGAAAAGAGTTAAACTGCCGATCCGGATTCTCCGGACCTTGATAGCGGACACAAGCGTGTTGGACATGCCCTCCTACATCCGACACCAGGCTCCCTGGTATTTCTCATATAGCCGGGCAGCTATTCGGCTCGCAGAAGCCCACAGCAAAGGCGTCCCGTTTGATGTGGAAGCGGGTTTGAAGATCCGATCCAAGTGCATCGACGATCTTGAGCGGTCTGTACAAGATCTAACGAAATTTTCTGAATTTTCCGCTCTGGGGAAACCGCTGACTGACACCCGGATCGGCGAAACTGCGGAACTGAAGCGTGCACTGGCCGAACATGTAGCAACCCACGGCATCTCTCTGTCTCAGAACCAGGTTAGTTCGCATAGCACAGGTCTGGACGGGTTGAATGCCCAGAACATCGAGAATCTACCACCGGGCCCCATGCTGGAGGCGATAAAGGAGAACAAGTTCAGGGTCCGCTTACTGGAGCAATACCAACGTGCGGCAAAGTTCGATGGAAGACTCCATTCATTAATTGGTTTCGCAGCGGCGACGGGGCGTACCACGAGCGCCTGGCCCACAGTTCAAAACGTGCCACGCGATCCTCGATTCAGAGACCTTTTTCGCGCTCGGGCTGGCCATCTCATCCTTTCTGCCGACTATGCCGCGATCGAGTTGCGGATAGCTGCGGTTCTGGCTGAGCGGGCCGATCTTCGCCTACGGGTTCAGGAAGAACCCACCAACTGGTGGGTGGCTCTCGCTAGAGCGGGTATGCGATCTAATCAACAGCTCCTCTGTCCGCCGGAGCCTGATGCCGAAAAACTCGATTGGTATAGAGCGGCTATACCTGCCGTATCCCAGGCCGTCCTTTGCAGCGATATTCAAATGATGATATCGATCTTCCGCCGTGGCCTCGACCCCCACATGGTTACAGGCATCGATATGGCCCGACGCCAAGGAAGGATCGACTGCGGAGCGAATCCGGTCGAATGGCTCGCGGCAAGAGATAGTCAAACTCAGAGTGAGCTGAAGGCACAGTTACATGAAGAACGACAACGAGCGAAGGCGGTCAACTTCGGCTTGCTCTATGGCATGGGTGCAGGAGGCTTACACCGAAGTGGTATCGCCACGTTCGGGCTGACATGGAGCTTAGAGGAAGCCGCACAAGCCCGTCACGATTGGTTTGAGCTCTATCCCGAATTTCGGATCTGGCATTGGTGGACCAATTTCGAACGGTTCCGCAAGGTCATTCCGAACGCATGCGTTCTCTGGAATCCATATGAAGCAAGGTTGGTCAATCCCGGTCGTCATGGCGTCAAGGTCTATGAGACGAGTACCCTGTCGGGCCGCCCGTTTGCAATACTGAATGACCTTCGACGTGCATTAAATTACCAAAACCAGGGAACCGGAGCGGACATTCTTGCATTGGCGATTGCGTCGCTACCGGAGGACGTAGCAGCCATGCTCCTGATGCCGGTGCACGATGAACTGGTGTTGGAGGTTCCGGTGAACCAAGCTACGGCAGTCGAACAAGCCGTCGTGGATACGATGGTCCGTGCCGCCGATCAACTGCTCAGCGGCCAAGTTCCCGTCGAGGTAGAGACGGCAGTAGGGGAGACCTGGAAGAAAACGTAAGCCCGGAGGTCGCTGCACCCACGATCAAACCAGAAATCCTTTATTCGGCACCATCAGAGCACCTGTCCCGACAGCTTCGCTCTTTCGAAAAATAGTTTCCAAGATATACGCATTCGGACACCTGTCGGTGTATTACCCCTCATGTGCTCGAGGCGCTGAGCATACAAAACCGAATAGGAGTCCTTTGAGATGTCACTGAACCTTGAAGAGGTCAGTCTGCACGCCCACCTGTCCGATCCTAAACCTGTTACATCCCCCGAGTCGAAACCGGTAGGGGATGAAACCGTGGTCGATGGTACGAACCCTTTGTCGTTAGAAGAGATGTCGGAACTCGAAGAGAGCAACTACCATTGGAAGCTTAAGCGGTACCACGAAGCCGCACATGCGGTGGTCGCCCACCTCCTCGGTTTTAGGCCGATGTACATCGATAATGATGTCACGCAGCTCGATCGGCGCGTCTTAAAGTTTGTTCACACCGCCAATTTCGTATTCCGGACTCGGGAAGCTAGGGTACGTGCTGGCGAGTATGCCGTCATGTACATTGCGGGTCCGGCGGCAGAGGCTAAGATCCGTGGAGAATCTCTTGTCGACCTGCGTGCAGAGTCCAACATCATCATTGATGAAGGCTGCGTCGGTGACTACTGGCGTGTTAACCAGTTGTTGGTTCGGGTTATGTGCCACTCTGCCCTTGAGTTTTCCAATGAGGTCCGCGATCACCAGTTGCTTCTGTGGGAGGCCAAGGCCATCGCAATCTTAAACAACGATTCGGTATGGGCCGCAGTTGAATCAGTCGCGGACGAGCTCGAACTGCAGCTCGGAACCTTGGGGCGGGATGAACTGCTCGCTGCAATTGAGCGCGGTCTCTCCAGCCGCTAGCGCGAGACGTCTCCTAACGACCAGACATGGTTTCTCCAATAGGTAGAGTTGGCCCTCATATCGGCCTTACGACCCAGGAGGCGACTCTATTGATTGCAAGTCAACGATGCATTCCCGAGAGGCGAACACTGCCTCACCGGGCACTCGTCAGGACCGTCGTCAGTGAAGGCATATTGGATTATGTGTGTGCTCTCGAGATCTCATCGATCTGGTCGTGATATATAGCGGAGGGCGGGCATTTCAAGAATGGCCGTTCATGGTTTCACCGTCGTCCCACGCGAAGCAAACACAGAAGAAAATACTGACGGTCAAATGTTAGCCAGATATCACCGGGGCCGAATCGAACACTCCGAAGACCCTCGCTAACCCGGAGGAGCAGCGAATCGCGCAAAATCTGCACCGTCATCGAGACCATGCGCCCATGCCATGTCCGTGCATTTGATGCGACGAAGACTTGGTGGACCTTTGCGTGGAGATGCGTCGCTGAACAGGATGTGGTCGATAGCCATCTGCTCCATGGTCCTAGTGTCTAACGATCTGAAGGCAATATCGAGGGTCCCGGCTCTGGAGACGGTATTACCCCACATGATGCCACATGAGGATAAGTGCGCCAGGGGGAGAGAAGGGCGAAAGCCGTTCGGCACAAAACGAGTTCAGCAGGTACGGGAGATGCAGCTGCTCACAGAGAGACAGGTCTCCGAAATCCTTGCGACCCCCATGGGGACGCTGCGACGGTGGCGTTGCGTCGGCGACGGACCACCCTACATCAAGATGGGCAACGGACCCAAGGCTCGAGTGAAGTATGATGCCGTTGACATACTTGCGTATGTTGAAACTGGCCGACGCTTTCCATCCGTGCGGGCAACACTGGAGAGATAGCATGGCCATTACTAAACGCGGTAAATACTGGCACTACGAGTTCATGATCGATGGTCGGAAGTATCGGGGCACCACCAAGGAGACGGTTAAGTCCCGTGCCAACACCTTCGAGGCTCTCCGCATTGCGGATATCCGCAACAATGGTGGCAGCTTGAACTCGCGGCGGGCACCAGTTCTCCGGGACTTTTCAAATCGCTTCCTTGAATTTGTGGACGCGCAGGCGGTCTCGGGCCAACTGGACCTCGACACGAAACGCTACTATCACGGGGGATGGAAGATGCTGGAAGGGACGAGAGTGGCAGGAATGCGTATCGATCAGATCGGTACCAGCGACGCCGCAATCCTCACTTTCCCCCACAGTGCCTCCAACGCCAACCGGGCCCTCCGCACTCTGCACCGTATGCTGCGGATCGCGGTGGACTGGAACATAATGCGGGCCGCACCGCGCATCAAACTGCTCGAGGAGCACGGGCGTACGGCGCTGGTCGAATCATCCACCGAGGCATTGCTGCTTAAGCACGCCTCCCAACCGCTCACTGATGTCCTGATTATCATGATGGATTCTGGAATGCGCCCCGAAGAAGCCATGCGGATCCGCAAGGAGCACATCTTTTGGGCCCGCTCCGTCGTCTTGGTGCCGTACGGTAAGAGTTTCAAATCCAAGCGCTACGTTCCATTGAGTGATCGCATGCGCGATCTACTGCGCCTGCGCGAGTCTAGCGGCAGCCCTTGGATCTTCCCATCGAGGCGGGCGAAGTGCGGGCACTTGACGACCATCTCCAAACAATGGAGAGCGACTGTCAAGGCCGCCAATCTCGCGAACGCAAAACAAAAGCTGCAGCCGATCTCGTCGGACCTGAAACTGTACTGTGCCCGTCACACTTTCGCCACTGACATGCTCGCCGAGGGCCTGAACGTAGTCGAGGTTAAGGAACTCATGGGACACGAGGACATCAAGACGACCATGAAGTATCTGCACCCCGATACCAGCGGGGCTGCAGCGGTAGTCAATCGCAGAAATCACTCCAACTCGCTACACCTTTTGAAGGCGGGTTGAAATCGATTCCCACAAAACTCCCACAATCGTTCTGTGGGAGCCTACGAAAAATAGCTCTAAATTATTGAAAGGAATGGAGCCGATGAGCGGATTTGAACCGCTGACCTACTGATTACGAATCAGTTGCTCTACCAGCTGAGCTACATCGGCGTATGGATCTATTTTAGCGGGTGAAGACGCATCGCGCAAAATCACCCTCGAAAATAGCCCGCTCTACTGCATTGGCACGAACCTTCCATCACAGCTATACGCCGCGCCGCTCTTCTCTCCCTTCGTCGCAACGACTTTGATATCAGTCCCGCTGAAGTCTATGTTCGTCGCGCCAGGCCCCACCGTTACCGTCGCAAAGTGGCCGTGGACCTGTGCCTTCGTAATGTCGGCGATGTGCACATTATCCAGGGCAATCTCGGTCTGGTGCTCGTCGTTCAAGCCGGCAATCAGAACGTCTCCCGGAGTCGTACTCGTCAGATTGCGAATCGTAATCGCCTTGTAGTCCGGAATCCGATCTCCCGTATACTTCGGATCTTCGTATGGCTCCGTCGTCTGGTTCGTGTAATACGGGCTGATCGCAATCGGATTCTTCACGCCGCGCATGCAGATGTTCTGGTACACCAGATCGTGCACCGAACCGCCGCGCGTCACATTGCTCTTGATCCGGATACCGCTGGTCGTATGGTCCAACGTCAGGCCGTCCACCAACAGAAAGCTCTGTCCTGTAAACGTCTCGCTCCCGATCGACATGCCGTGCCCGCTGAAAAAATGATTGTCCAGCACGCTCATGTGCGACACGCCCGTCTTGATGGCGATGTTGTCGTCGCCATTGTCGATCCAGCTATGCGCAACCGTCACGTTCGTCGAACTCCCCGGATCGATGCCATCCGTATTTCGTGCATCCACGCCGCGGGTCGTCGGCGTCAACAGATGCACGCCCCAGGCTGTGAACCCATTCGTCTGATTCACGCTTACGTGGAAGTTCGTAGAGTTATGCAGCGTAATCCGATACATCACCAGCCCGTCGGCATGGCTGGCAACAATCATCCTGGTCGTAAAGTACCGCTCATTCTTCGGCTCGGCCTTGCGTGCCATCTCCCACCAGCTATAGTCCTTGCCCAGAATCTTCGCGTAGCCCCGTCCGTCGATCACGCCGTCCCCCATGATCCCGACATCTTTGGCATTAATCACCGAGATCAGCGGTCTGCACCCCCCGCGCACCGGAGCCGGACGCTGTGGAGCCGGAAAAACCGGCGGCGGAGCACCCGTCGCAATCGTCCCGCACAATCCCGGCGTCACCCCTTCGCCCGTCACTTCGTAAAGAGAGGCATCCCGCGACCCGAATAGAGTCACTCCCTTGTCCACCAGCAGCGTTACGCCGGTCCGCATCTCCAGCGGTCCTGTCAAAAAGGCATTGTTGCCGCCAGCGGTCTTCAACTCCACGGCCTTCCCCGGCGCGCACCCATCCAGAGCCTTCTGGATCCTCTCAGTATCCAGATTCGACTCGTCAGCCGGAGCAACCTTGTCATCGACGGTCTTAAGCTTCGCCTCCAACTGCACGCAAGCCGGCGGAATCTTCGGCTCTACGACCTGCCGCGTATCCTGCGAGGCCGCCGAAAGCCAAGTGCAACCCGCCCACAAAGCCACTCCGACCCGAACACGCACCTGTCGCCACATCATTGGTCCGACCTCCTGAAACCGCAGAGGCCAAACTAGCACAATCGATCAACCCCGGTCACCCTCCTCCATTGGGGCCATTGCATTCGCTTCCTCGGCCTCAAGATCGATGCTCGCCGCGATCAGGCACGGCATCAGGATAAGAACCAGATACAGCACCACCATCAGAACCGCGATCATCGAGTGTCCCTCCTGCAAAAAGAGCCTCTTCGGCGCCTTTCGACACTCTCTCTATCGACGCTCTTGCCTCCCCGTCACAGTTCTATCGCCAGTTCTCGACCCCCACTCTCCCACTTTGGTAACGACCTCCTTCCGTCTTCCGCACAAACGCGAAGAAGCCGCCCGGCAACAGGGCGGCCTCTTCTTTAGGGAGAATAGTTCCAACGGAGGCAAAGCCATCAGAACTTTCTGGCGAAATACTAAGTTTGGCAAAATGACGTGTCAAGGCTAAAACTAGACAATCGTAAGTCATTATTTGCTATGCAGTTACGAGGGTTACTAAACCTACAACATGCTTCTATGCATTCGCCATACATTCGCTTTTAGCGGTCCGACCAACCATCAAAGCACTATCGAATCAGCCGCTTAGCCCCCCGCCTGCACCATCCCCAGTGCACACATCGGAGCCCCGCAACCCCACCTGAATCTACCTTTGAGCCTCTCCCTCGATACCCTCGGGATGAATTGCCGCCACTCTTCCGCTCAGATCGATCCGCAAAAACTCCGGCTCCGACGCGGCTGGCTTACCCTGAAGCACCCGAATCGCCGCCCGTCCGCCGCCCAGGAACAGTCCGAGTATCACCGCCGCCAGCGCTCCCACTCCGCAGAAGATGGCAATGCTCGTCAGCAAGCTGTACGTCTTCAGCACCTCGGCATGAAACTCCAGTGGCACCGGCTTGTTCCACGTCAGCT
Source organism: Edaphobacter aggregans (assembly GCF_003945235.1). Classification (NCBI taxonomy): domain Bacteria; kingdom Pseudomonadati; phylum Acidobacteriota; class Terriglobia; order Terriglobales; family Acidobacteriaceae; genus Edaphobacter; species Edaphobacter aggregans. The sequence continues at coordinate 3,856,704 of NZ_RSDW01000001.1, read as the reverse complement.
CATTCCGCAGATGGATACCCTCGACCATCCGCTTCGCCTCGGCAGCGTCCCACGCTCCCGTCGTCATCAGAACTAGGGGACCCTCGCGCCGTAGCAACACCGTCCCTGCAGGAGGCCCTATTCGATTGACCTCCTCCACGATCGCGCGCCCATGCTCCCCAGCAATCTGAGGCGTCGGATACAGCAGCAGCGTCAGCGTACCCTGCCCTGCATACTTCGCCGTTACCACCTCAGCCGCCTTGTCGAACCCGATGATCTCTCCCGGCAGCATGCCGCCCATCGCCTTGTAGCTCAATGGCCCCAACGCATACTTCACAGAGTCCGTCTGCAGTCCCTTCGCTGGCAGATACGTTGGCAGCAGCGGAGGAAGTCCTTTAGGCCCACCCACCTTCGGCAGATGCGTCTCCAGATCCCTCAGAACCATAGCGGTCTGATCAACAGGAAGCTTCGAGTCAACTGAAACCAGCGTCGTCCCGCTACGGAACAGAAATCCATTCGCCGTCTCATCACCGATCTTCGGTCCCTTATACCCGCCCGGCCGCTGATAGTAGCTGTAAGCTGAATGAGCTCCCGTCGCATCGACAAACTGATACGCCGTCACCGCAATCGTCTGCTGAGGATTCGCCCCCGAGTGATAGACCGCACGCTCCTGCCGCTTCAGCCCAGACTCGGCCAGCACCGGATCATCGGCTTGCGCCACACTATCCGCCGGTGGCGCGTCGCCCTTCACCCAATCGCCAAGTTGCACAGGCAATAGCGGAGCAGGAGGCACCACCAGCGTCGTCTGTCCTGCCTGCCCTACCGCAAGCCCAGCCGAAGCCCCCAGCAGCGCCACACCCAGCAGCGCCCGCAACCCCATCCGAAACCGTACCGAAAAACCCATACTTCGGTCAGACTACCACCGAACCCACTTCGTAAGCTGACTCCCTCCTCTGCACGAAACGCGCTACGCGCCCTGATGCTCAATGGAAAGCCACGACAACCGTCTGGTACGATTGCCCGGTGGGCCAAGGTGTGTGACGTTCGGTTGCTTGTGCTGCTATCCGTCTCGCCCTCTTTCGTGTTTCATTCAAAATTCCTTCAATTCCTGCCAGAGGGTGAAGTGGTATGACTTATTTCTCGAAGGTCTTCGCAGGTGGAAAACTGGGCTGCCGTAAAACATTTATTTCCCTTGTCTGGTATGCCGCCGCCCTGCCGGCGCTTGCGCAGCAACCACTTAAGACGCTTCTCGTCGGCGTCGACCACCGCTCCGTCATGTCCCTGAATGGAGACTGGCACTACCTCGTCGACCAGCCGCCAGCGCGAGCCCTCTACACACCTGCAGGCAAGGTCCGCGACAACAGCTACGCCCTGAACACCCACCCAAATATCAATAGCGGTCCGCATAACGACGAATACGACTTCGCCACTGCTCCCACCCTGAAAGTCCCCGGCGATTGGAACACCCAGGACCCCACTCTCTTTCGCTACGAAGGAGTCATCTGGTATCAACGCGACTTCGACTTCCAGCCCAGGCCCAACACGCGCACCTTCCTCCACATCGGCGCTGCGAACTATAAGTCCTTTGTCTGGGTCAATCAGAAGCGCATCTGCGATCACGAAGGCGGCTTCACCCCGTTCGACTGCGAAGTCACCGCAGCGCTCAAACCCGGCACCAACTTCGTCGTCATCGCCGTGGACTCCACCCGCGAAGTCGACGGCATTCCCTCCGTCGGCATCGACTGGTTCAACTACGGCGGCCTCACCCGCGATATCTCCCTCGTCACGCTTCCCACGCAGTTCATCGACGACTACGACGTCCACCTCAAGCACGAAGGCACCTTCTCCCCCTCCAATACCAACCTGACCGGCTACGTTCACGTCGTAGGCGCCACGGCCGGAACCCCTGTCACCCTCCGCATACCCGAGGCAGGCGTCAACACCACCCTCAAAACAGACGCAGAAGGACGCGCACCCTTCGACATCAAGGCCAGCAAGCTCGATCTTTGGTCACCCGAGACGCCAAAGCTCTACAAAGTCGAACTCGCCTCCGGTGAAGACAAGCTCACCGACGACATCGGCTTCCGCGACATCCGCGTCGACGGCACGCGCATCCTCCTCAACGGCAAAGCCATCTTTCTGCAGGGCGCCAACATGCATGCCGAGGCCCCCTATCGCACCGGCCGCGCCTACAGCGACGAAGACGTCAAAAATATCTTCGGCTTCCTGAAAGACCTCAACGCCAACTTCGTTCGTCTAGCCCACTACCCGCACGATGAACGCATGGAGCGCACCGCAGATCGCGAAGGCATCATGATCTGGTCAGAGATTCCGCTCTGGCAGCATATCTCCTTCGAAAAACCTGAGGTCTACGCCAAAGCCACCTACATGCTCAACGAGATGATCCGGCGCGATCGCAATAAAGCTTCGGTCATCCTCTGGTCCGTCTCCAACGAGACGCCCAACAACCCCACGCGCACAGAATTCCTCACTAACCTAGCCAACGAAGCACGCAAACTCGACCCCACGCGCCCCATCACCTCCGCCCTCATCGGCCCACACGCCAAAGGGAACGAGATGGTCCAGGACGACCCACTGGCCAACGCTCTCGACGTCGTAGGCCAGAACGAATACGTCGGTTGGTACGAGGGTCGCCCCGAAGACGCCGACAACATCAAGTGGACGCTCCCGCAGAAACCCATTCTCATTTCAGAGTTCGGAGCCGAAGCAAAGCAAGGAGTCCACGGCGGCAAAGACGAGCGTTGGGCCGAAGAGCAACAAGTCAACGTCTACGAACATCAGTTCGTCATGATCAGCAAGATCCCTCAGGTACGTGGCCTCGTTCCCTGGGTCTTGATGGACTTCCGCTCGCCCACTCGCAACATTCCTAAGTTGCAGGACGGCTTCAACCGCAAGGGCCTCATCTCCGAAGACGGCAAAAAGAAGCTAGCCTTCACCCAGTTCCAAAAGGTCTATAAGGACCACTCCGTAGGCAAGGCAGAATAGTTCTTCGGTATACCTAGCTAGCCTTTGTTGAGAACCCCGCCCTGTTGCAAACGGCGCAAAAGCACCATCGCAACCACCCCAACGGCAGGCCCAACTGCCAACGGCAGGAAACTCCAGCGCCAGCCGATGTGCGCCGCAAGCACTGACGTGAAGCGGATCGACACAAGCGTCAGCGCAAAGCCGAGACCGAGTTGAAGCGCGAGTGCAGTTCCGACATAGCTCGGGTCGCTGAGTTCCGTCGCCATCGCCGAAAACTGCGCCGAGTCGCCAATGACTGTAATCCCCCACAGAACAGCAATCAGCAGAAACAGCCACAGTGGCCCGTCGAAGACGACACCAATCGCCAAAGCACACAGGCCGGACAACGTCATCATCAACCCGGCGGCGAAAGGACGACTCGTACGATCAGCCAGCACTCCACCCAACACTGCTCCAACAATCCCCGAGGCGATCACCGCAAAAGTCACAAGCGACGCAGTCTTAGTCCCAGCCAAACCGAGATGCGGAGACGCCGCCCGCACAAACGCCAGAAACCATCCCCACATGGCATACAACTCCCACATATGCCCCAGGTAGCCAAGATTGGCCAGGACGAGCGGACGATTTCGCAGCACCACCCCGACATAACGCGGATTGAACACAGCCCTGCTGAACGGAAACGGCCCCTCCGCAGCAAAGAACACCATCAAACCCGCACCCGCCAGCGTGCACACCGATGCCGCCACCACCACAGCCTGCCAATTAACACGATCCGTCAGAAATCGCACGAGATGAGGCAGCGCCGACCCCAGCGTCAACGCCGCGATCACCATCCCCAACGCTGTGCCTCGTCCACGCACGAACCACGTCGATATCAGCTTAAGAGCCGGCGGATAGATTCCCGCAAGCGCCACGCCCGTAACAAAACGCGCCGCCAGCAGCAAAGCTACGGAAGGCACCCACAGCAGACACAGATTTGCCGACGCCGCCACAAGCGCGCTCACTCCCATCAATCTACGCAGCGGAATCAAATCTGGAAGACTGACAAAACTTGAAAGCAGCGCCCCGGTAACGAAGCCTAGTTGAACCGCATTGGTCAGCCATGCGACCTGCCCGGCGGACAACCGCCAAAGCTGAACAAGCTCCGGTGTAATCGCCGTCGCAGAAAACCAAGTCGTCATGCACAGCACAACGCCAGCGCAGATCAATCCGAGCATGCGCCAACGCGCACGATCGGTCCGCTCCTCAACAGCCGTCGTCAGACTTCGCAAAAGCCCAGCACTCCAGCAGAAAGATAAAACGCGATAGCAGCACCCTTAACAAATGCCCAGGGCCAGTATATGAGTCCGCACATAGAGAACTCTCAACCAGCCCTGGGCACCATTACGAATGGCTATGCTTCGCCTTATCTATCGAACCGGCTCCAAAACCACCTCAATCTCCAAATGCCGAGTGCTGCCGGGAATATCGAGCGATCCCAACCTAAGAGGCTTGCCCGGAGCGAGGATCGATGAACCTTCCAGAATTGTCTGCCGCACGATAGGGTCCTGCTCACCCACACCGGACTTCTCCTCGGCGACGCTCGATTGCTCCACTTTTGAACTTAATCTCACTCCATCGGTGAACTCCTCCACGGACGCACGAAAATTCATGCCCACATCGAGATAGGTCATCTGACTTTGCGCACTCGAACTCCCTGGATTGTAGGTTCCCGTCACAACCGGCACTTTACTGCCTTGCTTTAGCGTCGTCACCTGACCTGGGATTAGGGCTATCGTGAAATGCTGCGAGCCAACGCGCTTGTCGCCATCCATCTCGTTGATCATGTAAGTCAGGCGATAGTTCTTCTTGGGAAGATCAAGCTCGTTGATGAGCTTCTGTGCCATATCGAGTTGGTCAGGCGTACCGCGTATAACTACGGCATTCTGTGATGGCACGCCTGTCATCTTTACAGTCGGATCCAGTGAGTTGCGAAGCGCAGTGACGACTTCGTTAGCATCGGCCTGCTGACCGATATTGTGAAGATAAAAAGTCCGTACAGACTCCGAACTCTGCTTTGCAGCGGTGGAAGGTGATGTCTGCGCCCATACGCTCCCCCCACTCAAACCCACGGCCAGAACAACCCTCAAAACTCCGCAAACTACCCTCATCGACCGTATCCCTCTCATCGTGCTAATCAACCTCATTCGCTATCTCCCGTGATTGTTGGTTCAAAAAACTTCTGAAACTCCGCGTTGCTGTCTGCTTCCCTCTTGTCACGCAGTTCCTGATTCAGCATCGCAAGCTGCTCCGGATCGCGGCGATGAGCGATCCGCAGCAAAAGCTTCTCCTGCTCGGTCAAAGGCATCGGTGGCGCCGGAAAGCTGGCAGCATGCATCTCGCGCAAAGCCGCTGCATCGTTATCGCGAGCCACCTTCGCTCTCTTCCCATTCTCATTCGTCTTCGACCTCACGCTCTGCGCAGCTAAAACAGTAGGTACGCTTCTCACCGGGGTCTCTAAATCTGCCTTAGGCGTCCTATCTACAAGGACCGAATGCATCGACGGAACAGGAACCCTGGCAGTCCGATAAACTGCAGCGACCGCAATGCAAGCCACCATCGCGCAAGCCAGCGCAGCGCTCCACGCCCACAGCGGCATCCGCACAGACCTAACCGACGCACGATCCAGCACTGCATCCAGAATCCGTCGCTCCATTCCGATCGGAGCCTCAACGTCGCGCAAACCCTCCAGCACCTGGCTGATCGCGTCCTCAGCGCTTTTCCTCATGCTCCTCCTCTCTCGAGCCGCTCTCGCAACCGCATTCGTGCCCGGAACAGCAACGCTCGCACAGCAGACTCGCTTCTTCCCAGAACCTTCGCCATCTCCACCGTCCCCAGCTCCTCAAGCGAGGAAAGCAGCAGAACATGGCGCTCCGCCTTCGGCAATCTCTCCAACTCGCGCAGAACAGCCTTCATCCTCTGCGATTCATCCAATGCCTGATCGGCTGGCATACTCGACGCGACCAGACTCTCCGCAAAACCCTCGTCCATCTGCTCGGGCCGTACGCGCCTCCTGCGATCGATCGCAAGATTCCACGTGATTCGAATCAGCCAAACACGCATGTCCCGCACAGCCCGCAGGGAGCTACGACGCTCGACGACGCGAACAAAAGCATCCTGAACGACATCCTCAGCCTCTGCTCGCGAACGAAGAACCGAATGAGCGACCCGGAATAGAAGTGCAGAGTAAGTCTCCACGAGAGCCGCAAGGTCAATCTCCGATCCCACGTCCTCCATGGACAGCACCAAGCCACATTCCTCGATCGACGTCATAAGTCCCTTCTATGCAGACAGACGGCCAAGGTCAGCTTTCGCTCGACATAATTTTTCAGAACTGTTTCGTTCGGATTTCCTAGAGAAACAAGATCGCGGGTGACCATGCTGCCGAGCATTCTAAGCCAGCTCTATTTGTCGTTGCTCGCCCGCTCCGACGAAACCTTCGCCCCACTCAACCCACCCGCATACTTCGCGACACCCTTGTACAAACTCTCCGCCACCCGCTGACGATAATCAGTCTGACGCAACTGCCTCGCATCCTTTGGATTCGTCACAAACGAAATCTCCGCCAGGATCGAAGGCATATTCGCACCAATCAGCACGACAAACGGAGCCTTCTTCACCCCGCGATTCTTCAGCCCCGCATTGCCCTTCTGCAACCCGCCATACAGACTCGTCTCCACATCGCTCGCGAACTCCCTCGACTCATCGATCTTCTCCTTCAGCGCAATCTTCTTCACCAAATCGCTCAGCTGATGGATCGACTGATCGCTCACCGCATTCTCACGAGCCGCAACCTCCAAAGCATCCGGCTGCGACGTAAAGTTCAGATAGTAAGTCTCCACTCCACGCGCGCTCGCGTCACTCGACGAGTTCGCGTGAATACTCAAAAACAAATCCGCCTGCGACTTATTAGCAATCGCCGTCCGCGTCTCCAGCGGAATGAACGTATCATCCGACCGCGTGTAAATAATCTCCGCGCCTAGCCGATCATGCAGTATCTTTCCCAGCCGCAGCGCGACATCCAGCACAACGTCCTTCTCTTCTAACCCGTCGACACCCAGCGTGCCCGAGTCGTGCCCACCATGCCCGGCATCGATCACGATACGCCCAATCTTCAACCCCAGCGCCCGCACCAGCGACGTCTCACCATCCGCCGTAGGCACTGCAGCCCGAGCTGGAGCCGCCGGATCAACCACAGCCGCACCCTTCTTCCCCTTCCGCGAACTCAAACTAGAACCCGAACCCGCAGTCGGAGTAGCCGCGACATCAGCAGTCTGCTTACTACTCCCTACTCCCTCTTCCCTGCCCCCTGTTTCCGGAACTACCGCTGCAATTGGCCGCGAGGTCGGTACACTCGTCGCCTCCACCTTGCCGGGCTGATCACTCAACGCCGCAACATCGATCGCCGTGCTTGCATTCCTCGTCGCCACCGTATTCGGAACCGGCCGCCCCGGCGCAGTCTTTCCCGCAGCCGCCGTCCGAGGAGCCGGAACCTCATCAGCATTCGTCGCCTGCGAGCCCGCCGTCTGATCTTTACTCGCTCCCGCCTGCAGCGGAGTCCCACCATGAATATCAATAATCAGCCGGTAAGGATTCGGCAGTAAAAACGCCGAGTACTCCGTCACATCATTCACATCCAGCACAACCCGCGTCACATCGTTCGAAAACTGTGCCGCACGAATCTTCTTCAAAAAGCCATCGTCCGTAACCGCAAAGCTCTTCCCCACCAACTCCTGCGCCAGCCGCGTCCCATGCAGATCAAAATAGATGCGGTCCGGATGCGGAACCCGCGCCGCCTCATACGTCACATCGTCGCCCAGGTCGATCGCCACCCGCGTATAGTTCGGCGTCGACCAGTGCCGAATCCCCGTCACCTGCGCAAACCCCTTGCGCTTCCCACCAGCGTTCTTCGCCACATGCGAAAGCCCTACCACCGCATTCTGTTCCGCGCCATCCGAAGCCTCATCCATCGGATTCGAAGTCCCTCGCCGCTCTGCTGCATCCGCATCATTCGAAGTGTTCCCCGAAGCCACCTTCGCAGACGAAGCGGCAGCCGAATCGCCTGCGCTCGGCCCCACGACCGCCGCTCGATTCTGTGCAGCGGGTAAGCCAGCACTCCGAGTCACTGGCATAGGCGCAAACGAACTCGCTCCAGCCTTATCTTCCGCACTCGCAGCAGCCGCGCTCTGTCCTGGCCTCTGCTGTTTATCCGCTATTCCCTCTTCTCTACTCCCTGTTCCCTGCTCTAAAGAATCCAGTCCCGCCCGAGCCTCCTCCGCTTGCGAGCTTCGCGGATACTGCTTCACCAGCAGCGCATACTTCTCCTTCGCGGCCGTCGCATCATGCAGATCGTTCTCATAAATCTGAGCCTCGGCCAGCAGCGCGCCCACCCGCAGCGAACTCCCCGGATACTGCGTCCGCAAAAACTCATACTGCCCCACCGCAGCTTTCAAGCTCTTCGCATCCTGCAACCCTCGCCCCTGCTCGGCGAGCAGCTCCGCAACCGCATTCACCGAAGCCGCCGCATACTGGCTCTGCGGAGTCTCATGATAGATCGCCCTGTACCCATCCATCGCGCGCGCGTAGTCCGCCTTCGTCCGCGAACCGTCAGGAATAGCCTCCAGCGCCTCGCGCCCCTGCGTAGCCTGCTCCCACGGAGACATCTCAGCGACGCGCCTCTGCCCCGAAGAGCCTTTAGCCTTGGCCTGCATGGCCCCCAGCGCAACCCCACAACCCAACCCGGCCGCGCAAACGGCGCACCACACCCATCGTCCTCGCATTGTCTTGCACACGATCATCGCCACCCCAGTTTAAGAGTCCCCGCTCCTCATCCCGACTGTGAAAACCCACCCGGTACTCCCCCCGATACCCCCACCAAAGATGTAGCAACTCATTTACCGTTGGGTGTTTATCTCCACCTGCCCACACTTCGCGAAGCGAAAGCCCGTATTTGCATTGTCGTTGCAGTTTGCGGTTGCTTCTAAGATCGAGCTGAGGCTTAAGCCCCGCGTCTAAAACCCACCGCGAAGCAGCCACCGCTCTGCCCCGAGCGAAGTCGAAGAACCGGAGTGAAGCCCGCAGGACGCAACGACTGAATCGTTGCCGTTACGACTGCCTATACCTTCCAACGACTCTGCTCCAAAGCAAATCCGCTAAGACAACAGCCCCTCCACCACACCCGCAGCCTTAGTCAAAGCTCCGTCGAGAGCCCCGGCATCACTGCCACCAGCCTCTGCCAGATCAGGCCGTCCACCACCCTTGCCTCCAACCAGCGCGGCAAGCTGCCCGACAACCTTCCCAGCCTGCACCCGCGAAGTAAGATCCTTTGTCACGCCAACAATCAGCGCAACCTTTCCATCCGCCGCGGCCCCAAGCACAACCACACCCGAACCCAGCTTCCCGCGAAGCTGATCCACCAGCTCCCGCATCTGCGACTTCTCAACGCCATCCACCCGCTGCGCCAACACCTTCACACCCTTCACATCAACAGCCGAACCAGCAGCATCAGCAACCGAAGAAGACGCCGCCTTCATCCGAACCTGATCCAGCTCCCGCCGCAGCTTCTTCATCTCTTCTTCCTGCGCCGCGATCCTGTGCCGCAGAGCATCCGCCGGAGCAACATCCGTCGCTCCCACCAGCTGCCCCACCACACGAGCCACATCAAACCCGCGCCGGAACTCACTCAACGCCCCCGTGCCACTCACAGCTTCGACACGCCGAACGCCGCTAGACACAGACCCTTCGCCCACAAGCTTGATCAAACCAATCTCCCCGGTAGCCCCCGTATGCGTTCCACCGCAAAGCTCCGTCGAGAAGTCCCCGATCTTCACAACCCTCACGCGCTCGCCATACTTCTCGCCAAACAGAGCCATCGCGCCCAACTCATTCACCGCAATATCAATCGGCACATCCACCATCGTCTCGACCTTCGTATTCGCAAGCACCTGGCCGTTCACAATGTTCTCGATCTCCTGCAACTCTTCTTCCGCCACACTCGTAAAGTGCGAGAAATCGAACCGTAGCCGCGAAGCATCCACCAGCGATCCCGCCTGCTTCACATGCTTGCCCAGAACCTCACGCAACGCCGCATGCAACAAATGCGTCCCCGTATGGTTCCTCTCCGTTGCCAGCCGATTCGTCGCATCGACAACCGTATCGACCGTATCCCCCACAGCAATCGTCTGATTCGCCCTCACCTTATGCGCAAACACACCCTGCACCGGCTTGGTCGCACCACTCACCTCAGCGACAACAGAGTTGTGATCCTCCGAATACAGCCAACCCACATCGCCAACCTGTCCACCCGAGTCCGCATAGAAGCTAGTCGCGTCGAGCACAACCTCACCCAACTCGCCACCCTTCAACTCCGGCACACCAACGCCATCCTTCACCAGAGCCAGCACCCGCGCACCATCTACCCGCAGCGCCGAGTACCCTTCAAACTCAGTCTTCGCCAACTCCCGATAAACCGGAGCCGCCGACTTCTGCGCCCCACCCTTCCACGAAGCCCGAGCCCGAGCCTGCTCCTCTTCCTTCGCAGCTTCAAATCCCGCCATATCAAAAGGAATTCCAGCATCACGAGCTGCATCCACCATAAAGTCCAGTGGCATCCCAAATGTCTCGTACAAACGAAACGCCAGCGCACCCGACCGCAGCGTCTCTTCATTCATCTGCTTCAGGCCAAGCTCCAGCGTGCGAGCAAACTGCTGCTCCTCCGCCAACACCACCTTAGCCACGCGCTCCGCAGACTCCTTCAACTCCGGATAAGCAACACCCATCTCATCCCGAACTGCAAACACCATCTCATGCATAAACGGCTTCTCCTGCCCCAGCAGCCGTCCATGCCGAATCCCGCGCCGCAAAATCTTCCGCAGCACATACCCACGCCCTTCATTCGCCGGAAGCACACCATCCGAGATCAAAAACGTAGCCGCCCGAGCATGGTCCGCAATAATCCTTAGCGAAGCCCGCGACCGATCATCCACCTCGTGATCCGCCTCCACCTTATGCCCCGTCAACTCCTCCGCTCTCTTAATAAGAGGAGTAAACAAATCCGTCTCAAAGTTGCTGAGCACACCCTGCAACACACAAGCAATCCGCTCCAGCCCCATGCCCGTATCAATCGAAGGCTTCGGCAACGGAGTCAGCAGCGGGCCCGATGCGGTAACGGTGCGATCAAACTGCATAAACACCAGATTCCAGATCTCGACATACCGCTGCTCATCCTCACCAAACGGCAGGTCCTTCCCAAACTCGCTCGCCTCCACCCCAAGGTCGTAATAAATCTCGCTGCAAGGCCCGCAAGGCCCCGTATCCCCCATCGCCCAAAAGTTATCCTTCGCCCCCAGCTCAAAGATCCGCTCCGCCGGAACCCCAACCTCCAGCCAATACTGATAAGCCTCCGCATCCCGCGGCACACCCTCATCACCCTCAAAGATCGTGCAATACAGTCGCGAAGGATCGATCCCGAACCATTCCTTCGAAGTCAGCAGCTCCCACGCAAACGCAATCGCATCCTTCTTGAAGTAGTCGCCAAAGCTGAAATTCCCCAGCATCTCGAAGAAGGTATGGTGCCGCCGCGTAAACCCGACGTTCTCCAGATCATTGTGCTTCCCACCCGCACGCACGCACTTCTGCGAGCTGGCCGCACGCGAGTAATCCCGCTTCTCCGCGCCCAGGAAGACATCCTTAAATTGATTCATCCCTGCATTGGTAAACAGCAGCGTAGGATCATTCGCCGGCACCAGCGAAGAAGAGTGCACCCTCCGATGCCCCTTGCCCTCAAAAAACCGCAGAAAATCTTCCCGAATCTGGCTTCCCGACCTATAGTTCATAGACTTAAAGTCTACCAGCGCAAACGGACACACGGCGCGGGCGCGGCATCCGGCCACACAGCCACGCAAATCAAGCCTCAAGTTCGGCGAAAAATGTACCATCCAAAGCAAAGGAAACCGATGATCTCTCTTCGCTTCTGCTCGATCCTCGCCACCGCCGCGCTTACACTAACCTCCGCTCTCCACGCCGCCACGCCGCGACACATTGCACCTGCACAGCTCGACGCCAACACCCGCCAGACCTTCGATCTCTCCATGAGCTCGATGGATAGCTTCTGGGACACCTCCGAGCACCTCCTGCGCACACCCGCCGTTCGCGGCGAACACGCCTCCCCCAACCACTACATGGTTCGAGAGACCAGCTGGTACGCCTTCGGCCTGCTCGCGCGAGATGCCCCCGGAGACCGCCAGCGTGCCGTCGACGCCCTCGAAGCCGTCCTCAACGAGCAGTTCCCCGACCAGGGCAAAGCCTGGCACGGCACCTTCCGCCGCTCCCCCGAAGAGCCAACCCCCTCAGACGCCGCCGCCATCTGGCGCACCTACGACCCCAACTGGCGCGAGTTCATCGGCACCACCTTCCAGATGATCCTCATCGAGTATCCGGACCGCATCCCATCCACCCTCGCCGAACGTCTCTACGCCGCCATCGATCGCGCCATCGAAGGCGAGATGCAGCACGGCCGCCTCACCCCCTCTTACTCCAACATCGCTCTCATGTACGGCGCACTCTGGGACTTCGCCGCCACCCACGACAACAACGCCGACTGGAAACGCAAGTCCGCCGAATGGATCGAGAACGTCGCCACCCTCTTCCGCCAGCACAACGCCTTCAACGAATACAACTCACCCACCTACTACGGCGTCGATCTCTACGGCCTCGCACTCTGGCGCTCCTACGGATCCACCCCGCGTATCCGCCAGCTCGGCTCCGAGATCGAAGCCACGCTCTGGACCGACATCGCCGCCTTCTATCATCCTGACCTGCGCAACATCGCCGGCCCCTACGACCGCTCCTACGGCATGGACATGGAGACCTACGTCGCCCTCACCGGCGTCTGGATGCGCATGCTCCTCCCCGCTGACAAAGCCCCACTCCCCATTCCCGACGCCCACACCGACCACCTCACCGACCTCTGGTTCGCCCCGCAACTCACCATCCTCGGCGCGAAGCCTCCCGCTGCGGCCCTCCGTCAGATCCGCCACTTCTCCGGCGAGCATCAGGTTCGCCGCACCATCACAGACGAGCGCACCGCCACCGCATGGATAGGCAACAAGGCCATCTACGGAGGCCAGATCACCAGCCTCACCAAAGACGCTCCTCCCGACACGCAATTCCATCCCGTCACCGCACAGTGGCGAACCCCATCAGGCAGCATCGGCTGGTTCTACGTCGCGCAATCGCCAAAGATCGACGCCGAAGCCTCGAAGACCGGCATCCGCATTACTGCCGACGGAACGCTTATTTTGCGCATCCATACCGAGGGCACCGGACTAAGCCAGATCACAGCAAACAAGTGGTCTCTCCCTGGTCTTACCGTCACCATCGACGCGGATCAGAAGCACTTTTCTATCGCGCAGTCCACACTTTATGAGGCGAACGACACACTCAACCTGACCTACTCCGATATGCACCACATGACGCTTACCATCACACCCCAGTAGCGGGTTTGGTCATCGTTTTACGAAGCCGCCATGCAGCGCCCAGTGTCTTCACATCGTTCTTCCATCGAGGCAACACCACGCTCATGGCCAGACCCTCCGTGTTGCACGCAATCCCCAGAACCAGCGAGACCGTAATTAACCACTGCAGGCCTCCGAAGCTCAGCACTCCGATCACTGCCACCGCCATCACCAGGCCCCAGCACTTCGCCAGGTAGGTATGGTAGCTTGCGCCCTTGCCGAACTTCCAGAAGTCGAACCCATATCTCATCGCTTCGGTCGCAAACAGGGCTACCAGCAACTGCCAGTTCCCGCGCAGCAGCTGCGGCTCCCTCATCCATAGCGCTATCACGACTCCAAGGTAAAAGACCGTGTCCGCTAGTGTGTCCGAAAGGCGCAACGCGGGCGTGTCGCAAGCCCATCGCCGAGCGAGCACACCGTCGAAGATGTCATCGATCAGGGCTACCAGCACGATCAAACCCAGCCAGCGCCCATCCCAACCTGCATGTGCTCCCCACACAATCACCGGGCACAGCACCACTCGCAGACTCACCATCGTCCACGTCGTTGTTGCCTGCATCGTCTTCAGTGTTATTCCGTCCCTATCCCCGGCCGCCATGTAATTCCTTCCAACCACAGCATCTTATCCTTTGTAGCCTTCAACCCCGCAAACTCCTCTCTATACCGCACCATCTCCACCACACTCACCAACGCATCGAAAGCATCCTCACTCGCATAAGCCTTCGCCAGTACGCCGCGTCCTAGTTCCGCATAAGCGGCATCGCTCTTCTTCTTCGCTACCAGATAAGCCCGCCGCGCAACCTCATTACTCTTCGCCACGGCCCCCGTCATCAGTCGCGTATACATCTCGACTAGTAGCGGTTTCGGCTTTGTATCACCGAGCCCGGAAGACTCAAATGGCCAAACCGTGAACCCAGCCTCCCACAGAGCCAGCAAAAACGGCATCGCCCTCAACGACCCGGTCCCGACACTCCCGCTCCCACCAATCTGAAACGGCGACTTCGGCGTGATCCCCTTCACCTTCGCCGCTCGCTCCGGATCGCCCTCCAGCATCTTCGGCGTGATCTTGTTCTCCATATCAGTAGACCGCATCGACCGCGCCAGCCCCGGCCCGCAAAACTGCTCCGGCCTCTTATGCGGAGCACCCCAGAAGCGCTCATCCCGCGCCACCTCTTCGCACTCCCGCGCCAGCCACCGCTCGCCCTGCCCCGCCGCCACCCTTCGCCAGAACTCGAACACCGTCCCACACCCATGCTCTTCCAAAAACCAGGCCGGAAAACTGAAGCAGCAATCCACACTCACCACCATCCGCGGAGTCTCCCGCGCCATCTCAATCAGCCACCCAATCAGTTCCTCACGAGTCCGTCCAGCCTCCAGCGAAAACACTCCACCCGATCCCGAAGCCGTCCAAACCCCTGCCCAGATATGCCTTCGCTGCCCCGCGGCATCCACCCTGCCGCTCCAGTCCACCGCCACCACACGCTCCAACCCCGACTCTCCCATCCCACCATCATCCCACTCGACGGAACTTTTCCGCCGCACCGTCGTATCCTTTCCATAAGGAGAAGTACCCCGATGCTGAAGTTCCTGATCTTCTGTCTCCTGCTGGTCGTCTGCTGGCCCGTCGCGATTGCCGCGGTCATCCTCTATCCCTTGATCTGGCTCATTCTGCTGCCGTTCCGCCTCCTTGGCCTCGTCGTAGGCGGCACATTCGAGCTCATCGCCGCACTCTTCTACCTTCCCGCACGCATGATCCGCGCCATTTAGAAGCACTGCCGGTTGCAATCATTCCGACAGCATTGCGATCCGCTCGCATCTGATACGCAGGAGTCAGTGAATGCCTTTTCTGGATATCGCCGTCACTGTTTGCATAGGGCTATTAATCGGCACCGAGTTCGCCGTCTCCGCCTTCATCAACCCGATCGTGTGGAAGCTCGACGATCGCGCCCAAGCCACAGCGGTTCGCCTGTTCGCCGAAAGACTCGGCACCGCAATGCCTTTCTGGTACGCGGTAAGCCTTCTCCTCCTCGGCCTCGAAACCCTTCTCCGGCATCATGAACCCGGCTTCGTCCTACTCATCGCCGCCAGCATCATCTGGGCCATCGTGATTCTTGTCACGCTGCTCTTCCTCGTGCCCATCAACAATCGAATGGCCCGCCTAACCCCCGACTCATTTCCTGAAGGAGCCCGCCGCGAGCACAAAAAATGGGACACCCTTCACCGCCTCCGCGTAGCCGCACTCATCGTCGCATTTGTCTGCTTCCTTCTAGCCACCCATCAATGAGCACACACAGCAACATCCCACTCTGGAAAGCCTGCACAAACTAACCCTCATCCTCCAAAATCGG
This sequence comes from Edaphobacter aggregans, assembly GCF_003945235.1. NCBI lineage: Bacteria > Pseudomonadati > Acidobacteriota > Terriglobia > Terriglobales > Acidobacteriaceae > Edaphobacter > Edaphobacter aggregans. The sequence goes on along the minus strand of NZ_RSDW01000001.1, from coordinate 3,840,839 downwards.
CTCCTCCACCTCATCCACCTCGACATCCCACTCCCGCAGCACCTTATAAATCGCCCCCGCCGAAAACCCCGCCCGCATCAGCCGCCCCATCGCCCGCGCCGTCTCCTTCTGAGCATTCTCCCCGCTCGGCTTCTTCATCCTCTTCCGCGCAATGTACTCCCGCGCCAGCGCCACCTCATCGACATCCTCATACGCCTTCGTCAGAGTCGTCGCAATCAACTCCTTCTGCACACCCTTCTGCGCCAGATCCTGCTGCACCCGCCGCCGCCCATACTTCTCGTTCTCTTTACGAAGCCGCGTATAGTCCGCCGCAAACCGCGTGTCGCTCAGATACTTCAGTTCCTTCAGCCGAGCCACCACCGCATCCATAGCCTGCTCCCCCGCCTCACCCTCCTCCGCGCGAGCCCTCATCAAACGCCGCAGATCCCTCACCGTTCGCATCCGCCGAGACAGCGCGCCCACCGCATACTCAAACAACTCCCGCTCCCCCAGCGGTTCTTTTTTCTTAGCCCTCACAAACGCCATCGCACCTTCCCCACACCATTGTCACCCACCGCAAGCGAACGCCAGCCTCAAGGAACAATATTCAGCGTAATCTCATTCGACCGAACCATCGCACCGGTCTTCGCATCCTTGCGCGACACCTGCACCGTATACCGTCCCGGCCGCCTCAAATTAACCAGCTTCGCAAGATGCGCCGTCTGCACCGCGATTCCCCCCGGCTGAACATAGTCCACCGTGTTGACCTCGCTCTGCCGCACCCCGCGAGCATAGGCTGTCTCCTCCACCGCCCGGCCCTCCGCATTCCTGACCTCAATCCTGTACGAAAACTCCGGATTATCCGTCCCCGTATGACGGCCAATCAGCACCTGGTGATTGGAGATGTTCTTCAAAGTAATGACGACCCGCGCATCCGAACCCACCTGCACCTCATCCTCAGGAGCCTTGATCGTGATCAGGAACGACGCACCCCCAGCCTGCTGCGTCTCCTGCGCCGCCACCGCAGCCTTCGAAACAGCCGGAGTTGGAGGCGGCACAATCTTCGCCACTTCCTTCGGTGGACTCTGCGGCGGCGCAACTGTCTGCGGCACCGGAGCAACCGCCACCTTCGGCACAACCGCAACCGGAGCCACCACCTTAGGCGACTCCTGCACCTTGGCCTTCACCACAGGCGCAGCCGGAGTCACAGGCGCAGCGGCAGCAGGAGCCACCACCGGCCCCACAACCCCAACCGAGCTGTAGTTATCCCCCTTCGTCCACCGGTCGCACCACTCCCCAACCTCCTGATACCAAAGCTGCGAGTTCTGCGGCTTCAGCACCCAATGCCCCTCATCCGGAAAATACAGCATCCGCGAAGGCACACCCAGCCGCTGCAGCGCCGTAAACAACTGGAATCCCTCGCTCACATCCAGCCTGTAATCCTTCTGCGAATCAATCACCAGCGTAGGCGTCTTCGCATTCTTGATAAACAACAGCGGAGACCATCTCCGAAAATTATCCGACGCCGCAGGCCGATCAAAATAAGTCCACGGCTGTCCCGGAGCGCTCACCTGCGCAAGCCCCCCCGCCTTCTTCCCTGCCGGAGAGTGATCCCGAAACTCCCACTCATTGAACCAAAGCTCATCCGTCGTCCCATACGCACTCTGCGGATTGAACATCCCATCATGCGTCACAATGCACGCAAACCGGTTCGTATGCGTCAGAATCCAGTTCGCCATAAATCCGCCAAAGCTCGCCCCCAGCGCGCACTCGCGGTTCTTATCAATAAACAGATACTTCGCCTCCGCCGCATCCAGCCCACTCATCAAATCGAGATAAGCCTTCCCACCCCAATCGCCATTCACGCCATCGATAAACGCCTGCCCATACCCCGTCGACCCACGCGGATTCACCATCAACACCACATACCCATCCGCCGCCATCAACTCCGCATTCCACCGATAACTCCACGCATCCCCCCACGCACTCTGCGGCCCCCCATGAATCAAAAACTTCACTGGATACGTCATTGCCGGATTAAAGTTAGGCGGCGGAATGATGAATCCTTGCACCTTCGCCCCCTCTGCGCCAGTGAACCAATAAGATTCCATCTTCTCCATAGCGATTGCCTGGAGGAACCCATCATTCAAATGTGTCAGAACATGCTCACTTCCAAAGTCTGGAGTAATGTCTGGTTCCGACCCCTTGCTATAAAGGACATCTTCAAACCCGTGACCGAGTAAGCCGAGACTGACTGAAACGATCTCGGTGGGATGAGTCACGGTCATCTTCGATGCGACAAGCGTCGTAAAACCATGGTTTGTCTTGTCGTTGAATGCTCGAAGATCACTAAACTCCCCAACATCGGTTCTACGTACGAAGAGCGCTTGGCTCTTAGCCTGCGGACAGGCTTCACAGAGGTCAAGACTAAAAACTGCTCCTTCTCCGCGGATCGAACTCGTGAATAAAAAGCTTGAGCTATCGGGAGCCCAAATAAATTCGTCAATCCACCCATCAAATAATTGTCCTCTGGGTGTGCGCATCGTCGGCGTCAAGTCCCGTGTCGTCTTCTTCTCCCGATCAAACAACATCAACCGAAACCGATCACTCTCATATCCCGCCCGCTCCTGCGACCGAAAAGCAATCCACTTCCCATCCGCCGAATAAGCCGGGCCATCATCGCTCCCCAAACTCGTCGAAATCCTCACCGGCCGCGCTCTCGGCTCATCCAGCCGCAGCGTAAACACATCGTTATTCGTACTCGCCGCCGGAACAAGATCAAGATTGGTTACATAAGCAATCTCCTTCGAGTCCGGGGCCCACGCATACCCAATCGGCCCACCCAGCGAAAACGTCGGCACCTCCGCATCCGCCACATCCCGGCTCGTCGTCAGATCACGCACCGCATTGCCATCCGTTGCCGAAACCACCAGCACATGGCTCCGCTTCGGCCCCACAAATCGGTCCCAGTGTCGAAACAGCAGCTGATCGAACACCATCGCTTTCACCGGACTCTTCGCCGCCGCCTCATCCTTCTTCCGGTTGCACTCATCCTGATGGAGCCACGTATCCTCCACACTGCACTCCGGATACACCCGCGACACAAACAGAATCCGCTGCGAGTCCGGCGACCACACAGGCCCATCCGCCTCCGTGCTCACCCGCGTCAACTGCCGCGGAGTCCCGACCTTCCCCGCTGCCTCATCCCAATCCGCCAGAAAGATCTGCGACTGCCCACTCGCCCCGCCCGTCGCCACAAACGCAACCTGCCGCCCATCCGGCGAAAACCGCCCCTCACTCTCCCCTTCTTTCCAGAAAGTAATCTGCCGCTCCCGCCCAACCACACCTCTTCCACCGGAAGAAGCACCCACGTCCTCCGAAGAACTGGGTCCAGAAGCCGCACCGCCCACTCCCTGTCCACCACCCCCTACGCCCTGATCCCTGTTCCCTGTTCCCTGTTCCCTCCCGCCTCCCATCGGCACCACCCAAAGATGCGAGGTCTTCGTATTCGCCGCCAGGTCCACATCCACCACCGAAAACATCACCCACTTCCCACTGGGCGAAATCTGCGGATCGCTCACCCGCCTCATCCGTTGGAGGTCCGCAAACGTCATAGGCCGCTTCCACGCAGTCCCATCCGCGGTTCCGTCACCCGCCCGCGCCGCGACCTGTCCAAACACAACCCCGCCCAAAATCACCGAGGAGACCAAGGCCGCCAGTATCTTCATCGCGCCAGTCTACTCCCGCCCCCACTCACGACGGATGCGCAAGAATCACCATCGATACGTGCCGCAGCCATCGTCTTGCGGTTGCCGTTGCTTCTGTCTTTGCCTTGCTTCTGCCCTTGCCTTTGCCTGTTCTTTGGTTTGTCATCCCGTAGGGATCTGCTTTTGCCGTTGCGGTTGCTTTTGCAGTTGCGGTTGCTTTTGCAGTTGCCGTTGCCTTTGCCGTTGCGGTCGCTTTTGACGTTGCCTTTGCTCTCCCACACAACAACCCAAAACTCGGCATCTCGACCGGAGCTGCTCACAGCATCATCGTGAGCAGCGCAGCGGAGAGACCCCGCATTTGTTTCTTGCCGTTGCTTTTGCCTCTGCCCTTGCCGTTGCCTCTCGGTACCCCAAGGCTTCAGCCTTGGGTCTCTAAGACGGCCACAACAAGGGCTTCAACCCGTGGGGTATACCTTCCCGTCCGTCGAAGCCAAAAATCCGACCCGGAAATATTCCCATCAAAAGTGCCGACTTTCAGACCGTCGAATCCACCACACAAACACCACAAAAAAACCACACAATCCACACTTTTCACCACAAGCTAACCACCGAAACCGGCCAACTAACCCGCCTATCCTCAAACACATACCCTCAAGCCACTACCTGTCCCGCCCCGGCAAAATCCTCCACAAAAAAATCCGCCACCGGAAGCTCCAAAACCACCGCAGCCCCCCTCGGATGCAGGTTAAACGCGCTGATCTCCCCGCCATGCTCCCGCACAATCCCATAGCAGATACTCAACCCCAACCCCGTCCCCTCGCCCGGCTGACGAGTCGTATAGAACGGGTCAAACGCCCGCCCCGGCTGACGAAACCCCGGCCCCGTATCGCTCACAATCACATGCAGCCCCCGCGCATCATGGCTCACCGTAACCCGAATCGCATGCTCAAACCCCGCGTCATCATTGGGCGAAGACGCAATCGCCTGAGCGGCATTATTCAGAAGATGCTCCATCACCTGCCGCAGTTTCTCCCTGTTCCCCCGGATCGCCGGAACGTCGTCACCCACCTGCACCACCAGCCGAACCCCTCTCTTCTCCAGCGTCTCCCGGCAAGCCGAAGCCAAATCCTCCACCACCGCCGTCATCCGTACCATCTCGTCGCTCTGGCTACCCGGCCGCCAAAAATTAAGCAAACTCTCCACCGTCTCCCGCATCCGCTGCGCCTCCTGCACAATCGTCCGCGCATCCTTTTCCACCCGCGAATCCTGTGTCGTATCAGCAATTAACTCAGCAAAACCCATCACCGCCGTCAGCGGATTATTAAGCGCATGCGCCACCCCTCCCGCCAGCAACCCAAGCCCTGCCAGCTTTTCCGCGCGCAGCAAACGCTCCGCCAGCGCAGCATTTTCCATCGCACGCCCCAGTTTCACCACCAACGCCTCCAGCGGAGCCATAGCGTCCACCACCTCCTTGCGCGGCAAAAAAATCATTCCATCAACACAAACCACCAGTGCCCCTACCATCCGCCCGCCCGTGGTATCGATAGGGATCACAATGGCTCGTTCCGCCCCCACCCCCGAAGCGCTCTCACCCAGAACCACGGCAAAGCTCTTAGCACCAATATGATCCATATATTCAGCCGCGGCGGATCCGCACTGTTCTTCCTTATCTGCACGTTCTCCCCACTGCTGTATTGCGTGTGCAGTCTTATCATCCATACCTGTACTCCCGGCCACGTACAGCCTCCCATCAGCGTCCCGCACGAGCATTGCCGCCCTGTAGAACCGGCTTTTCTCTGCCACGACCCGACACACCATCCTGCTCAGCGCGCGCACATCACCATCGGCCAGAAGCCTCAGATCCAGCCGCGCATACGCCTCGATCTCCCCTCTCACCCTCCTGTCACGCCGGCGTGCCGCTACTTGAATCCGAACTTGTTGCCGCAGCAGCCAGACCGCTCCCGTAAGGCAAGCAATTGCTCCTGGGCAGGCCCAGTGAAGAGCCGCCATCTTCCACACCGCACTCATCTCGACCTGCATCCTAACCTCCGCTCTTAGCGTCTATCTTTAGTAGGTGCGAGCAGCGATCATTACTCGCCCTAACTTGGAGTCACCAAAACGATGAAGACCCTCCCGGCGATCCGAGCCTCTGTTATGACCGGCCTTTTCGCGGCATCGTTCTTGTCGCTATCGGCCATCTCCGCCAATGCCCTCACCGTTGTCGCAATTTCAGACGCAGCCCAGGACGCCGCAGGCTTCGGTCCGCTCGACCCTACGCCCCCCACCGGTACGACCGTAGACGAAATCATTCAGAAGTTCGGCGCTCGCGAGTCTGAGTTCCGCCGCGCCCGCGACAACTACACCTTCCGCCAGACCGTCAAAGTGGACACCCTCGCCGAGGACACTAACCGCGTCGACGGAGAATACCTCCAAGTCACCGACATCGTCTTCGACAAGGATGGCAAGCGCACCGAGCACGTCGTCTTCGCGCCCGCCAGCACCCTAGAGCGCGTCATGATGTCCCCCACCGACTTCGACGAGATCGAACACCGCCTCCCCTTCATCCTCACCACAGAAGATCTGCCCAAATACGACGTCAAGTACCTGGGCCGCCAGAAGGTCGATGAACTCGACACCTACGTTTTCGAAGCTGGCCCCAAAACCATCGAAAAAGGCAAACACTACTTTCAAGGCAAGGTGTGGGTCGACCAGCAGGATCTCCAGATCGTCCTCATCAACGGCATGACCGTCCCCCAGGACACGCGCAAGGGCCACGAGGACCTACAACCCCCCTTCACCACCTACTACGAGCAGGTTGACGGAAAATATTGGTTCCCCACCTACACCAAGGCCGAAGGCAATCTTCACTTCCAAGCCAGCAACGGATCGATGTCGCAGGACGTCCACATGCGCAACATAGTCAAGTACACCGACTATAAGCAGTACCACGCTACGGCGCGCATCATCTACAACGGCGAGGACATTACCAACAACAAAGACCCCAACGCAAACAAACAGCCCCCGCCAGCTTCACCACCCAAGTAGTGGTGTGCGCTCCCCTACCACCGTTCCTCACTGAGACCTGCGCGCCAAGTGCCTGTCGCAAGCTTCTTATTGATCTCACTATGAATACGGACTTTCTCTAGATCAGCATCGGGAATTTTACCTTGTGCCGCTGATGTGTCCGCAGTAGGCTATCGACGCAAACAAGCTTCTAAACTTACTTCCTGCTGGATGCTGTCTTGGAGTGCCGTGGCGAGGGGCCCCTGCCGCCCTCGCCACATCTGTGCCTATTACTGAGCTGACGCATCGATGTGGTAGTCGATGGTAATCGTGTGTTGAACGCCGTTACTGGTCGCAATCACCACAATTGGATTATCGATACTTCGGTAGCCGCTTCCGCATCCGGTAAGCGACGCGATACCTCCAAGTGTGAGTAAGAGTAAGGCGAACATGCTGATGGCTCGAGCCAGTTTGCGTCCCGATTTGCGGAGACGTCGCGCCGACGCAAGCGGAATCAGGAAAAGGCTAAGGGCTATAGATCCTAGACGGCTGGATAAATCAACAGGGTGTTCCATCCCAGCGAGCTTACGGGTAGCCACGTTTAGTGTGATGTCTGCAGGTCCTCCGTGCATGGGGAGAGAATTTTCCGAGAACGTATAGGTGGCCAAGATCGGTCCGCGACTTCCGTCGATCGTGAATTGTACTGTTCCGGGATAGCTACCGCCTATTGGCGCTAAGTGGAAGGTGTACTCGCCGGAAGTTCCATAGACTCCGTGGAGGGTCGGCAAGCTCGTCAGTTGGAAGCTGAAGTCGAGCGGAGTGATGGCAACCGTGTTAGACCCGGAAGTGGCTGCGACGGTTTGCGCGTTGAAGTTCATGTCGCCGCTATAGAGGGTGGTGATGACATGGTTTCCAACCAGAAGCGACGTTGTGGAGAAGGTCGCGACACCAGATGTGACAGGTGAAGTCCCGATCAGATTGCCATTGTCAAAGAAGCTGACAGTTCCTGTCGGCGTACCGCTGGTCGTCGATTGCAAAGCTAACGTCATATTTACTGGGAGGCCATAGGCAACGCTGACGGGGCTTAGCGTAAGAGTCGAGGTAACCGATGCCTTTGTGATGGTAAGTGTGCCATTGTTCACCGTCTGAAGGTAAAAGGGCAGGTTGAGCCCTGAGACGCTCGGAACGATCGGATACGATCCAGTGTTGGAAAGCATTGAGGCTAAGGTTGTGAAGCTCTCGGTAAAGACGTCCCCATTCTGAACTCCCGTGACGGTACCGGTGAACGATGGGTTCGGCGCGCCATAGATTTTAGTGGCATCGTTCGCAGAAAGAATCAGAGTTGCCGGTAGGACGTTGATAGACACCGTCTTGATGAGAGTGGTGTAGTCGGAGGAATCAGTTGGAGTGAAGGTGACTGAAATCGGGTGGATGCCAGTGCTTAGGATAGTTCCTACGGCCGGACTGTAGACGAAGGTACCGGCCACAGCCCCAACACCGTTGGGCTGAACGGCGGTCGCGTCAAGCTGGGTAGAGCTGAGTGCCGTACCGTAGATAATCGATGCCGGATCAGCCCAATTGATGACGGGGGCGGAAGGAGTGACCGTGAGGTTAACGGTAGCTGTTTGCGTTGTGTAATTGACTGCGTCAGTGGGAATGAAGCTGACCGAGAGTTGATTCAAACCTGCCGAAAGTATCGTGCCTGCGGTAGGTGTATAGGTGAAAGTACCAGGCACCGAAGCAGTTGCATCCAGCTGAGTGGCAGATAAAGGAGTGTCGTAGCTAATCGTCGCTGGTGGCGCCCAAGTGATAATCGGGGTTGCCTGGCCTACCGTCAGGGTGCCGTCCACATACACCACGTTGTAGTTCGCCAGATTAGCTCCGGTTACTGCGGGCACGATCGAGTACGTTCCCACCGGAGAAGATGGGACTGCCACGGTCGTTGCCGTATAGGTGAAGCTGTCGCTGTTCTGCACGCCGCTGCCCGATGCCGTGAGCACAGGGTTGGCCGCCCCGTAGGCGCGGCTGGCGTTGCCTGCCGTCACCGTCAGAGTCGCCTGACCTACCGTCAGGGTGCCATCCACATAGACCACGTTGTAGTTGGCCAGATTAGCCCCCGTCACTGCAGGCACGATCGAGTAGTTCCCTATCGCGGAAGACGGCACTGCCGTGGTCGTTGCCGTGTAGGTGAAGGAGTCGCTGTTCTGCACGCCGCTGCCCGATGCCGTCAGCACAGGGTTGGGGGCTCCGTAGGCGCGGCTGGCGTTGCCTGACGTCACCGTCAGGGTCGCCTGGCCTACCGTCAGGGTGCCATCCACATAGACCACGTTGTAGTTCGCCAGATTAGCTCCGGTTACTGCGGGCACGATCGAGTACGTTCCCACCGGAGAAGACGGGACTGCCGTGGTCGTTGCCGTGTAGGTGAAGCTGTCGCCGTTCTGCACGCCGCTGCCCGATGCCGAGAGCACAGGGTTCGGGGCTCCGTAGGCGCGGCTGGCGTTGCCTGCCGTCACTGTCAGGGTCGCCTGGCCTACCGTCAGGGTGCCATCCACATACACCACGTTGTAGTTGGCCAGGTTCGCTCCCGTCACTGCAGGCACGATCGAGTATGTTCCCACCGGAGAAGACTGCACTGCCGTGGTCGTTGCCGTATAGGTGAAGCTGTCGCTGTTCTGCACGCCGCTGCCCGATGCCGTCAGCACAGGGTTGGGGGCTCCGTAGACGCGGTTGGCGTTGCCCGCCGTCACCGTCAGGGTCGCCTGGCCGACCGTCAGGGTGCCATCCACATACACCACGTTGTAGTTCCCAAGATTAGCCCCGGTCACTGCAGGCACGATCGAGTACGTTCCCAGCGGAGAAGACGGCACTGCCGCCGTCGTCGCCGTGTAGGTGAAGCTGTCGCTCGACAACGCTCCCGCGCCCGAGGCCGTGAGCACGGGGTTGGGGGCTCCGTAGGCGCGGCTGGCGTTGCCTGCCGTCACCGTCAGGGTCGCCTGGCCCACCGTCAGGGTGCCGTTCACATACACCACGTTGTAGTTCCCGAGATTAGCCCCGGTCACCGCAGGCACGATCGAGTATGTTCCCAGCGGAGAAGACGGCACTGCCGCCGTCGTCGCCGTGTAGGTGAAGCTGTCGCTCGACAACGCTCCCGCGCCCGAGGCCGTGAGCACGGGGTTGGGGGCTCCGTAGGCACGGCTGGCGTTGCCTGCCGTCACCGTCAGGGTCGCCTGGCCGACCGTCAGGGTGCCATCCACATACACCACGTTGTAGTTGGCCAGATTAGCTCCCGTCACCCCAGGCACGATCGAGTATGTTCCCAGCGGAGAAGACGGCACTGCCGCCGTCGTTGCCGTGTAGGTGAAGCTGTCGCCGTTCTGCACGCCGCTGCCCGAGGCCGTGAGCACGGGGTTGGGGGCTCCGTAGGCACGGCTGGCGTTGCCTGCCGTCACCGTCAGGGTCGCCTGGCCGACCGTCAGGGTGCCATCCACATACACCACGTTGTAGTTCCCGAGATTAGCCCCGGTCACTGCAGGCACGATCGAGTATGTTCCCAGCGGAGAAGACGGCACTGCCGCCGTCGTCGCCGTGTAGGTGAAGCTGTCGCTCGACAACGCTCCCGCGCCCGAGGCCGTGAGCACGGGGTTGGGGGCTCCGTAGGCGCGGCTGGCGTTGCCTGCCGTCACCGTCAGGGTCGCCTGGCCCACCGTCAGGGTGCCGTTCACATACACCACGTTGTAGTTCCCGAGATTAGCCCCGGTCACCGCAGGCACGATCGAGTATGTTCCCAGCGGAGAAGACGGCACTGCCGCCGTCGTCGCCGTGTAGGTGAAGCTGTCGCCGTTCTGCACGCCGCTGCCCGAGGCCGTGAGCACGGGGTTGGGGGCTCCGTAGGCACGGCTGGCGTTGCCTGCCGTCACCGTCAGGGTCGCCTGGCCGACCGTCAGGGTGCCATCCACATACACCACGTTGTAGTTCCCAAGATTAGCCCCGGTCACTGCAGGCACGATCGAGTACGTTCCCAGCGGAGAAGACGGCACTGCCGCCGTCGTCGCCGTGTAGGTGAAGCTGTCGCTCGACAACGCTCCCGCGCCCGAGGCCGTGAGCACGGGGTTGGGGGCTCCGTAGGCGCGGCTGGCGTTGCCTGCCGTCACCGTCAGGGTCGCCTGGCCCACCGTCAGGGTGCCGTTCACATACACCACGTTGTAGTTCCCGAGATTAGCCCCGGTCACCGCAGGCACGATCGAGTATGTTCCCAGCGGAGAAGACGGCACTGCCGCCGTCGTCGCCGTGTAGGTGAAGCTGTCGCCGTTCTGCACGCCGCTGCCCGAGGCCGTGAGCACGGGGTTGGGGGCTCCGTAGGCACGGCTGGCGTTGCCTGCCGTCACCGTCAGGGTCGCCTGGCCGACCGTCAGGGTGCCATCCACATACACCACGTTGTAGTTCCCGAGATTAGCCCCGGTCACTGCAGGCACGATCGAGTATGTTCCCAGCGGAGAAGACGGCACTGCCGCCGTCGTTGCCGTGTAGGTGAAGCTGTCGCCGTTCTGCACGCCGCTGCCCGATGCCGTGAGCACGGGGTTGGGGGCTCCGTAGGCGCGGCTGGCGTTGCCTGCCGTCACCGTCAGGGTCGCCTGGCCCACCGTCAGGGTGCCGTTCACATACACCACGTTGTAGTTCCCGAGATTAGCCCCGGTCACCGCAGGCACGATCGAGTATGTTCCCAGCGGAGAAGACGGCACTGCCGCCGTCGTCGCCGTGTAGGTGAAGCTGTCGCTCGACAACGCTCCCGCGCCCGAGGCCGTGAGCACGGGGTTGGGGGCTCCGTAGGCACGGCTGGCGTTGCCTGCCGTCACCGTCAGGGTCGCCTGGCCCACCGTCAGGGTGCCGTTCACATACACCACGTTGTAGTTGGCCAGATTAGCTCCGGTCACCGCGGGCACGATCGAGTATGTTCCCAGCGGAGAAGACGGCACTGCCGCCGTCGTCGCCGTGTAGGTGAAGCTGTCGCTCGACAACGCTCCCGCGCCCGAGGCCGTGAGCACGGGGTTGGGGGCTCCGTAGGCACGGCTGGCGTTGCCTGCCGTCACCGTCAGGGTCGCCTGGCCGACCGTCAGGGTGCCATCCACATACACCACGTTGTAGTTCCCGAGATTAGCCCCGGTCACTGCAGGCACGATCGAGTATGTTCCCAGCGGAGAAGACGGCACTGCCGCCGTCGTCGCCGTGTAGGTGAAGCTGTCGCTCGACAACGCTCCCGCGCCCGAGGCCGTGAGCACGGGGTTGGGGGCTCCGTAGGCACGGCTGGCGTTGCCTGCCGTCACCGTCAGGGTCGCCTGGCCGACCGTCAGGGTGCCATCCACATACACCACGTTGTAGTTCCCGAGATTAGCCCCGGTCACTGCAGGCACGATCGAGTATGTTCCCAGCGGAGAAGACGGCACTGCCGCCGTCGTCGCCGTGTAGGTGAAGCTGTCGCTCGACAACGCTCCCGCGCCCGAGGCCGTGAGCACGGGGTTGGGGGCTCCGTAGGCGCGGCTGGCGTTGCCTGCCGTCACCGTCAGGGTCGCCTGGCCCACCGTCAGGGTGCCATCCACATACACCACGTTGTAGTTCCCCAGATTAGCTCCGGTCACCGCGGGCACGATCGAGTATGTTCCCAGCGGAGAAGACGGCACTGCCGCCGTCGTCGCCGTGTAGGTGAAGCTGTCGCCGTTCTGCACGCCGCTGCCCGAGGCCGTGAGCACGGGGTTGGGGGCTCCGTAGGCACGGCTGGCGTTGCCTGCCGTCACCGTCAGGGTCGCCTGGCCCACCGTCAGGGTGCCGTTCACATACACCACGTTGTAGTTGGCCAGATTAGCTCCGGTCACCGCGGGCACGATCGAGTACGTTCCCAGCGGAGAAGACGGCACTGCCGCCGTCGTTGCCGTGTAGGTGAAGCTGTCGCTCGACAACGCTCCCGCGCCCGAGGCCGTGAGCACGGGGTTGGGGGCTCCGTAGGCACGGCTGGCGTTGCCTGCCGTCACCGTCAGGGTCGCCTGGCCCACCGTCAGGGTGCCGTTCACATACACCACGTTGTAGTTGGCCAGATTAGCTCCGGTCACCGCGGGCACGATCGAGTACGTTCCCAGCGGAGAAGACGGCACTGCCGCCGTCGTTGCCGTGTAGGTGAAGCTGTCGCTCGACAACGCTCCCGCGCCCGAGGCCGTGAGCACGGGGTTGGGGGCTCCGTAGGCACGGCTGGCGTTGCCTGCCGTCACCGTCAGGGTCGCCTGGCCCACCGTCAGGGTGCCATCCACATACACCACGTTGTAGTTGGCCAGATTAGCTCCCGTCACCGCAGGCACGATCGAGTATGTTCCCAGCGGAGAAGACGGCACTGCCACCGTCGTTGCCGTGTAGGTGAAGCTGTCGCTCGACAACGCTCCCGCGCCCGAGGCCGTGAGCACGGGGTTGGGGGCTCCGTAGGCGCGGCTGGCGTTGCCTGCCGTCACCGTCAGGGTCGCCTGGCCCACCGTCAGGGTGCCATCCACATACACCACGTTGTAGTTGGCCAGATTAGCTCCCGTCACCGCAGGCACGATCGAGTATGTTCCCAGCGGAGAAGACGGCACTGCCGCCGTCGTCGCCGTGTAGGTGAAGCTGTCGCTCGACAACGCTCCCGCGCCCGAGGCCGTGAGCACGGGGTTGGGGGCTCCGTAGGCACGGCTGGCGTTGCCTGCCGTCACCGTCAGGGTCGCCTGGCCCACCGTCAGGGTGCCGTTCACATACACCACGTTGTAGTTCCCCAGATTAGCTCCCGTCACCGCGGGCACGATCGAGTATGTTCCCAGCGGAGAAGACGGCACTGCCGCCGTCGTCGCCGTGTAGGTGAAGCTGTCGCTCGACAACGCTCCCGCGCCCGAGGCCGTGAGCACGGGGTTGGGGGCTCCGTAGGCACGGCTGGCGTTGCCTGCCGTCACCGTCAGGGTCGCCTGGCCCACCGTCAGGGTGCCGTTCACATACACCACGTTGTAGTTGGCCAGATTAGCTCCGGTCACCGCAGGCACGATCGAGTACGTTCCCAGCGGAGAAGACGGCACTGCCGCCGTCGTTGCCGTGTAGGTGAAGCTGTCGCTCGACAACGCTCCCGCGCCCGAGGCCGTGAGCACGGGGTTGGGGGCTCCGTAGGCACGGCTGGCGTTGCCTGCCGTCACCGTCAGGGTCGCCTGGCCCACCGTCAGGGTGCCATCCACATACACCACGTTGTAGTTGGCCAGATTAGCTCCCGTCACCGCAGGCACGATCGAGTATGTTCCCAGCGGAGAAGACGGCACTGCCGCCGTCGTCGCCGTGTAGGTGAAGCTGTCGCCGTTCTGCACGCCGCTGCCCGAGGCCGTGAGCACGGGGTTGGGGGCTCCGTAGGCGCGGCTGGCGTTGCCTGCCGTCACCGTCAGGGTCGCCTGGCCCACCGTCAGGGTGCCGTTCACATACACCACGTTGTAGTTCCCGAGATTAGCCCCGGTCACCGCAGGCACGATCGAGTATGTTCCCAGCGGAGAAGACGGCACTGCCGCCGTCGTCGCCGTGTAGGTGAAGCTGTCGCTCGACAACGCTCCCGCGCCCGAGGCCGTGAGCACGGGGTTGGGGGCTCCGTAGGCACGGCTGGCGTTGCCTGCCGTCACCGTCAGGGTCGCCTGGCCCACCGTCAGGGTGCCGTTCACATACACCACGTTGTAGTTGGCCAGATTAGCTCCGGTCACCGCGGGCACGATCGAGTACGTTCCCAGCGGAGAAGACGGCACTGCCGCCGTCGTCGCCGTGTAGGTGAAGCTGTCGCTCGACAACGCTCCCGCGCCCGAGGCCGTGAGCACGGGGTTGGGGGCTCCGTAGGCACGGCTGGCGTTGCCTGCCGTCACCGTCAGGGTCGCCTGGCCGACCGTCAGGGTGCCATCCACATACACCACGTTGTAGTTCCCGAGATTAGCCCCGGTCACTGCAGGCACGATCGAGTATGTTCCCAGCGGAGAAGACGGCACTGCCGCCGTCGTCGCCGTGTAGGTGAAGCTGTCGCTCGACAACGCTCCCGCGCCCGAGGCCGTGAGCACGGGGTTGGGGGCTCCGTAGGCGCGGCTGGCGTTGCCTGCCGTCACCGTCAGGGTCGCCTGGCCCACCGTCAGGGTGCCGTTCACATACACCACGTTGTAGTTCCCGAGATTAGCCCCGGTCACCGCAGGCACGATCGAGTATGTTCCCAGCGGAGAAGACGGCACTGCCGCCGTCGTCGCCGTGTAGGTGAAGCTGTCGCTCGACAACGCTCCCGCGCCCGAGGCCGTGAGCACGGGGTTGGGGGCTCCGTAGGCACGGCTGGCGTTGCCTGCCGTCACCGTCAGGGTCGCCTGGCCCACCGTCAGGGTGCCGTTCACATACACCACGTTGTAGTTGGCCAGATTAGCTCCGGTCACCGCGGGCACGATCGAGTATGTTCCCAGCGGAGAAGACGGCACTGCCGCCGTCGTCGCCGTGTAGGTGAAGCTGTCGCTCGACAACGCTCCCGCGCCCGAGGCCGTGAGCACGGGGTTGGGGGCTCCGTAGGCACGGCTGGCGTTGCCTGCCGTCACCGTCAGGGTCGCCTGGCCCACCGTCAGGGTGCCATCCACATACACCACGTTGTAGTTCCCGAGATTAGCCCCGGTCACTGCAGGCACGATCGAGTATGTTCCCAGCGGAGAAGACGGCACTGCCGCCGTCGTCGCCGTGTAGGTGAAGCTGTCGCTCGACAACGCTCCCGCGCCCGAGGCCGTGAGCACGGGGTTGGGGGCTCCGTAGGCGCGGCTGGCGTTGCCTGCCGTCACCGTCAGGGTCGCCTGGCCCACCGTCAGGGTGCCATCCACATACACCACGTTGTAGTTCCCCAGATTAGCTCCGGTCACCGCGGGCACGATCGAGTATGTTCCCAGCGGAGAAGACGGCACTGCCGCCGTCGTCGCCGTGTAGGTGAAGCTGTCGCCGTTCTGCACGCCGCTGCCCGAGGCCGTGAGCACGGGGTTGGGGGCTCCGTAGGCACGGCTGGCGTTGCCTGCCGTCACCGTCAGGGTCGCCTGGCCGACCGTCAGGGTGCCATCCACATACACCACGTTGTAGTTCCCAAGATTAGCCCCGGTCACTGCAGGCACGATCGAGTACGTTCCCAGCGGAGAAGACGGCACTGCCGCCGTCGTTGCCGTGTAGGTGAAGCTGTCGCCGTTCTGCACGCCGCTGCCCGATGCCGTGAGCACGGGGTTGGGGGCTCCGTAGGCACGGCTGGCGTTGCCTGCCGTCACCGTCAGGGTCGCCTGGCCCACCGTCAGGGTGCCGTTCACATACACCACGTTGTAGTTGGCCAGATTAGCTCCCGTCACCGCAGGCACGATCGAGTATGTTCCCAGCGGAGAAGACGGCACTGCCGCCGTCGTCGCCGTGTAGGTGAAGCTGTCGCTCGACAACGCTCCCGCGCCCGAGGCCGTGAGCACGGGGTTGGGGGCTCCGTAGGCGCGGCTGGCGTTGCCTGCCGTCACCGTCAGGGTCGCCTGGCCCACCGTCAGGGTGCCGTTCACATACACCACGTTGTAGTTGGCCAGATTAGCTCCCGTCACCGCAGGCACGATCGAGTATGTTCCCAGCGGAGAAGACGGCACTGCCGCCGTCGTCGCCGTGTAGGTGAAGCTGTCGCTCGACAACGCTCCCGCGCCCGAGGCCGTGAGCACGGGGTTGGGGGCTCCGTAGGCGCGGCTGGCGTTGCCTGCCGTCACCGTCAGGGTCGCCTGGCCCACCGTCAGGGTGCCGTTCACATACACCACGTTGTAGTTGGCCAGATTAGCTCCCGTCACCGCAGGCACGATCGAGTATGTTCCCAGCGGAGAAGACGGCACTGCCGCCGTCGTCGCCGTGTAGGTGAAGCTGTCGCCGTTCTGCACGCCGCTGCCCGAGGCCGTGAGCACGGGGTTGGGGGCTCCGTAGGCACGGCTGGCGTTGCCTGCCGTCACCGTCAGGGTCGCCTGGCCCACCGTCAGGGTGCCGTTCACATACACCACGTTGTAGTTCCCCAGATTAGCTCCGGTCACCGCGGGCACGATCGAGTATGTTCCCAGCGGAGAAGACGGCACTGCCGCCGTCGTCGCCGTGTAGGTGAAGCTGTCGCTCGACAACGCTCCCGCGCCCGAGGCCGTGAGCACGGGGTTGGGGGCTCCGTAGGCACGGCTGGCGTTGCCTGACGTCACCGTCAGGGTCGCCTGGCCGACCGTCAGGGTGCCATCCACATACACCACGTTGTAGTTCCCGAGATTAGCCCCGGTCACCGCGGGCACGATCGAGTATGTTCCCAGCGGAGAAGACGGCACTGCCGCCGTCGTCGCCGTGTAGGTGAAGCTGTCGCTCGACAACGCTCCCGCGCCCGAGGCCGTGAGCACGGGGTTGGGGGCTCCGTAGGCGCGGCTGGCGTTGCCTGCCGTCACCGTCAGGGTCGCCTGGCCGACCGTCAGGGTGCCATCCACATACACCACGTTGTAGTTCCCGAGATTAGCCCCGGTCACTGCAGGCACGATCGAGTATGTTCCCAGCGGAGAAGACGGCACTGCCGCCGTCGTCGCCGTGTAGGTGAAGCTGTCGCTCGACAACGCTCCCGCGCCCGAGGCCGTGAGCACGGGGTTGGGGGCTCCGTAGGCGCGGCTGGCGTTGCCTGCCGTCACCGTCAGGGTCGCCTGGCCCACCGTCAGGGTGCCATCCACATACACCACGTTGTAGTTGGCCAGATTAGCTCCCGTCACCGCAGGCACGATCGAGTATGTTCCCAGCGGAGAAGACGGCACTGCCGCCGTCGTCGCCGTGTAGGTGAAGCTGTCGCCGTTCTGCACGCCGCTGCCCGAGGCCGTGAGCACGGGGTTGGGGGCTCCGTAGGCGCGGCTGGCGTTGCCTGCCGTCACCGTCAGGGTCGCCTGGCCCACCGTCAGGGTGCCGTTCACATACACCACGTTGTAGTTGGCCAGATTAGCTCCGGTCACCGCAGGCACGATCGAGTATGTTCCCAGCGGAGAAGACGGCACTGCCGCCGTCGTCGCCGTGTAGGTGAAGCTGTCGCTCGACAACGCTCCCGCGCCCGAGGCCGTGAGCACGGGGTTGGGGGCTCCGTAGGCACGGCTGGCGTTGCCTGCCGTCACCGTCAGGGTCGCCTGGCCCACCGTCAGGGTGCCATCCACATACACCACGTTGTAGTTCCCGAGATTAGCCCCGGTCACTGCAGGCACGATCGAGTATGTTCCCAGCGGAGAAGACGGCACTGCCGCCGTCGTCGCCGTGTAGGTGAAGCTGTCGCTCGACAACGCTCCCGCGCCCGAGGCCGTGAGCACGGGGTTGGGGGCTCCGTAGGCGCGGCTGGCGTTGCCTGCCGTCACCGTCAGGGTCGCCTGGCCCACCGTCAGGGTGCCATCCACATACACCACGTTGTAGTTCCCCAGATTAGCTCCGGTCACCGCGGGCACGATCGAGTATGTTCCCAGCGGAGAAGACGGCACTGCCACCGTCGTTGCCGTGTAGGTGAAGCTGTCGCCGTTCTGCACGCCGCTGCCCGAGGCCGTGAGCACGGGGTTGGGGGCTCCGTAGGCGCGGCTGGCGTTGCCTGCCGTCACCGTCAGGGTCGCCTGGCCGACCGTCAGGGTGCCATCCACATACACCACGTTGTAGTTCCCAAGATTAGCCCCGGTCACTGCAGGCACGATCGAGTATGTTCCCAGCGGAGAAGACGGCACTGCCGCCGTCGTTGCCGTGTAGGTGAAGCTGTCGCCGTTCTGCACGCCGCTGCCCGATGCCGTGAGCACGGGGTTGGGGGCTCCGTAGGCACGGCTGGCGTTGCCTGCCGTCACCGTCAGGGTCGCCTGGCCCACCGTCAGGGTGCCGTTCACATACACCACGTTGTAGTTGGCCAGATTAGCTCCCGTCACCGCAGGCACGATCGAGTATGTTCCCAGCGGAGAAGACGGCACTGCCGCCGTCGTCGCCGTGTAGGTGAAGCTGTCGCTCGACAACGCTCCCGCGCCCGAGGCCGTGAGCACGGGGTTGGGGGCTCCGTAGGCGCGGCTGGCGTTGCCTGCCGTCACCGTCAGGGTCGCCTGGCCCACCGTCAGGGTGCCGTTCACATACACCACGTTGTAGTTGGCCAGATTAGCTCCCGTCACCGCAGGCACGATCGAGTATGTTCCCAGCGGAGAAGACGGCACTGCCGCCGTCGTCGCCGTGTAGGTGAAGCTGTCGCTCGACAACGCTCCCGCGCCCGAGGCCGTGAGCACGGGGTTGGGGGCTCCGTAGGCACGGCTGGCGTTGCCTGCCGTCACCGTCAGGGTCGCCTGGCCGACCGTCAGGGTGCCATCCACATACACCACGTTGTAGTTCCCCAGATTAGCCCCGGTCACTGCAGGCACGATCGAGTATGTTCCCAGCGGAGAAGACGGCACTGCCGCCGTCGTCGCCGTGTAGGTGAAGCTGTCGCCGTTCTGCACGCCGCTGCCCGAGGCCGTGAGCACGGGGTTGGGGGCTCCGTAGGCACGGCTGGCGTTGCCTGACGTCACCGTCAGGGTCGCCTGGCCGACCGTCAGGGTGCCATCCACATACACCACGTTGTAGTTCCCGAGATTAGCCCCGGTCACCGCGGGCACGATCGAGTATGTTCCCAGCGGAGAAGACGGCACTGCCGCCGTCGTCGCCGTGTAGGTGAAGCTGTCGCTCGACAACGCTCCCGCGCCCGAGGCCGTGAGCACGGGGTTGGGGGCTCCGTAGGCACGGCTGGCGTTGCCTGCCGTCACCGTCAGGGTCGCCTGGCCGACCGTCAGGGTGCCATCCACATACACCACGTTGTAGTTCCCGAGATTAGCCCCGGTCACTGCAGGCACGATCGAGTATGTTCCCAGCGGAGAAGACGGCACTGCCGCCGTCGTCGCCGTGTAGGTGAAGCTGTCGCCGTTCTGCACGCCGCTGCCCGAGGCCGTGAGCACGGGGTTGGGGGCTCCGTAGGCGCGGCTGGCGTTGCCTGCCGTCACCGTCAGGGTCGCCTGGCCCACCGTCAGGGTGCCGTTCACATACACCACGTTGTAGTTGGCCAGATTAGCTCCCGTCACCGCAGGCACGATCGAGTATGTTCCCAGCGGAGAAGACGGCACTGCCGCCGTCGTCGCCGTGTAGGTGAAGCTGTCGCCGTTCTGCACGCCGCTGCCCGAGGCCGTGAGCACGGGGTTGGGGGCTCCGTAGGCACGGCTGGCGTTGCCTGCCGTCACCGTCAGGGTCGCCTGGCCCACCGTCAGGGTGCCGTTCACATACACCACGTTGTAGTTCCCCAGATTAGCTCCGGTCACCGCGGGCACGATCGAGTATGTTCCCAGCGGAGAAGACGGCACTGCCGCCGTCGTCGCCGTGTAGGTGAAGCTGTCGCTCGACAACGCTCCCGCGCCCGAGGCCGTGAGCACGGGGTTGGGGGCTCCGTAGGCGCGGCTGGCGTTGCCTGCCGTCACCGTCAGGGTCGCCTGGCCCACCGTCAGGGTGCCATCCACATACACCACGTTGTAGTTGGCCAGATTAGCTCCCGTCACCGCAGGCACGATCGAGTATGTTCCCAGCGGAGAAGACGGCACTGCCGCCGTCGTCGCCGTGTAGGTGAAGCTGTCGCTCGACAACGCTCCCGCGCCCGAGGCCGTGAGCACGGGGTTGGGGGCTCCGTAGGCGCGGCTGGCGTTGCCTGCCGTCACCGTCAGGGTCGCCTGGCCCACCGTCAGGGTGCCATCCACATACACCACGTTGTAGTTCCCGAGATTAGCTCCGGTCACTGCAGGCACGATCGAGTATGTTCCCAGCGGAGAAGACGGCACTGCCGCCGTCGTCGCCGTGTAGGTGAAGCTGTCGCTCGACAACGCTCCCGCGCCCGAGGCCGTGAGCACGGGGTTGGGGGCTCCGTAGGCGCGGCTGGCGTTGCCTGCCGTCACCGTCAGGGTCGCCTGGCCCACCGTCAGGGTGCCGTTCACATACACCACGTTGTAGTTCCCGAGATTAGCCCCGGTCACCGCAGGCACGATCGAGTATGTTCCCAGCGGAGAAGACGGCACTGCCGCCGTCGTCGCCGTGTAGGTGAAGCTGTCGCTCGACAACGCTCCCGCGCCCGAGGCCGTGAGCACGGGGTTGGGGGCTCCGTAGGCACGGCTGGCGTTGCCTGCCGTCACCGTCAGGGTCGCCTGGCCCACCGTCAGGGTGCCGTTCACATACACCACGTTGTAGTTGGCCAGATTAGCTCCGGTCACCGCGGGCACGATCGAGTATGTTCCCAGCGGAGAAGACGGCACTGCCGCCGTCGTCGCCGTGTAGGTGAAGCTGTCGCTCGACAACGCTCCCGCGCCCGAGGCCGTGAGCACGGGGTTGGGGGCTCCGTAGGCGCGGCTGGCGTTGCCTGCCGTCACCGTCAGGGTCGCCTGGCCCACCGTCAGGGTGCCGTTCACATACACCACGTTGTAGTTGGCCAGATTAGCTCCCGTCACCGCAGGCACGATCGAGTATGTTCCCAGCGGAGAAGACGGCACTGCCGCCGTCGTCGCCGTGTAGGTGAAGCTGTCGCCGTTCTGCACGCCGCTGCCCGAGGCCGTGAGCACGGGGTTGGGGGCTCCGTAGGCACGGCTGGCGTTGCCTGCCGTCACCGTCAGGGTCGCCTGGCCCACCGTCAGGGTGCCGTTCACATACACCACGTTGTAGTTCCCCAGATTAGCTCCGGTCACCGCGGGCACGATCGAGTATGTTCCCAGCGGAGAAGACGGCACTGCCGCCGTCGTCGCCGTGTAGGTGAAGCTGTCGCCGTTCTGCACGCCGCTGCCCGATGCCGTGAGCACGGGGTTGGGGGCTCCGTAGGCGCGGCTGGCGTTGCCTGCCGTCACCGTCAGGGTCGCCTGGCCCACCGTCAGGGTGCCGTTCACATACACCACGTTGTAGTTCCCGAGATTAGCCCCGGTCACCGCAGGCACGATCGAGTATGTTCCCAGCGGAGAAGACGGCACTGCCGCCGTCGTCGCCGTGTAGGTGAAGCTGTCGCTCGACAACGCTCCCGCGCCCGAGGCCGTGAGCACGGGGTTGGGGGCTCCGTAGGCGCGGCTGGCGTTGCCTGCCGTCACCGTCAGGGTCGCCTGGCCCACCGTCAGGGTGCCATCCACATACACCACGTTGTAGTTCCCGAGATTAGCTCCGGTCACCGCAGGCACGATCGAGTATGTTCCCAGCGGAGAAGACGGCACTGCCACCGTCGTTGCCGTGTAGGTGAAGCTGTCGCTCGACAACGCTCCCGCGCCCGAGGCCGTGAGCACGGGGTTGGGGGCTCCGTAGGCGCGGCTGGCGTTGCCTGCCGTCACCGTCAGGGTCGCCTGGCCCACCGTCAGGGTGCCATCCACATACACCACGTTGTAGTTCCCCAGATTAGCTCCGGTCACCGCGGGCACGATCGAGTATGTTCCCAGCGGAGAAGACGGCACTGCCGCCGTCGTCGCCGTGTAGGTGAAGCTGTCGCTCGACAACGCTCCCGCGCCCGAGGCCGTGAGCACGGGGTTGGGGGCTCCGTAGGCGCGGCTGGCGTTGCCTGCCGTCACCGTCAGGGTCGCCTGGGTGACGGTCAAGGTACCGGGATTGACCGCCAGCGTGTAGTTGGAGAGGTGGGTGCCGGAAGCGGCAGGGGTAATTGGATAGGTGCCTACAGCTGATGAGGTGTTGGCGGTCGTGGAGAAGCTCTCGGTGAAGGTGTCCCCGTTGACGGCCCCGGAGATGGTCCCGGTAAAGGTGGGGTTGGCGGTGTTATAGAACCTTGAGGCGTTATTGGCGTTGAGTGTAAGGGTGGCCGGCGTAATGACCACAGATCCATTAACAAAGGTGAAGCTGTAGTTACTGGAGGCGAGCGTGCCCGCAGCCACAGTGATTGGGTAAGTATTTACGTTGGAGGGAGTCGTGGGGTTTGTTGTCAACGATGGGGTACCCGTCGTTGCGCTCGTCTGGGTATCACCGTTGACGAACCCGGTGATGGCGTACGTGTAAGGAGCCAGTGACGTACCGTATACCACGCTTTGACTATTTGCGGTCACTGTTAGGACAGCTTTGTTCACCACGATGGAAACCGTTTTGGTCGCAACGGAGTAGTGGCTGGTGTCGGTAGGGGTAAACGTAACCGATAGGGTATGGGTCCCCAAGCTAAGGATCGTTCCGCTGGCGGGGGTATAAGCGTAGGTCCCCGGAATTGGGTTTGTCGCAGATGATGATGTGCTGAGGGCCATGCCCAGAACGACGACATTGAGATTGTTCGGAAGGGTGATGCTGCTAACTGTTTTTGTGTTACTGAGAGCAATCTGATAGCCGTACAGGTTGTAAGTGCCTACTACTTGAGATCCGCCGGAAGTATCTTCTTTGGTCGTCGTTGAAACGATCGTCTCGCCAGCAAAGCCACTCGACGCCGTCCAACTACTGAGACTGATCTGCGCGGTTGTGGAGGTGCCATCGGTATAGTTGACGGTGAAGGTCTGGTTAGTTTGTGCGCTGTTGGCAGCCGCTCCGATGAAAGACAGGGTTGTAAAGTTTCCTTGAGGAAGCAAAACAGTGGTGCTCGTGATCGAGTTCGGAACGCTTGGCGGCCCAAGTGCAAAGTTGATGCCGTTGAATGCGATCGTCGTTCCAAGCTGATTAGCAGAGTACGCGTTGCCATTATTGTCGAATCCTCCAACTTGGTACTGGACTCCGTCAGTGAAGAAAGCGCTGACCCGATAGTAGGTGGAGATTGGAACGGGGATTACGCCCGTAGCCGTTACAGCGCTGGCATTAAGTTGGGTCGAGCTTAGTGGCGTTCCGTAACTGATTGGCGCGGGTGTGGGCCAGTTAAGGTAGGCCGTGGCTGGATTGACGACGAGTTGCACCGTCGCCGACGCGCTCGAGTAGTCGACAGTATCCGTTGGGGTGAAGGTAACCGAAAGAGTATCTGTACCAACGGCAGGAACCGTATCAGCGGCCGGGCTGTAAACCATCGTCCCTGCGATGGGAGGAGAAGTCAGCCCCATCGCAAGCATCACGATGTTGCGCGTATTTGGAAGCGTAACGCTCTGCACGATCTTTGTGCTATCGAGCGCGAACTGATATCCGTAGACGCAGGTCGAGTGGGTGTCCTGCGCTCCGCCAGATTGATCGCGTGCGATATCGCATTTCAAATTCGACT
The DNA here is from genome assembly GCF_003945235.1 of Edaphobacter aggregans. Lineage (NCBI taxonomy): Bacteria > Pseudomonadati > Acidobacteriota > Terriglobia > Terriglobales > Acidobacteriaceae > Edaphobacter > Edaphobacter aggregans. The sequence goes on along the minus strand of NZ_RSDW01000001.1, from coordinate 3,816,929 downwards.
CGCCCGCGTAGTTCATCGGGTAAACCCAGTCGCTCAGGCTCTGTGTGAAATTCTTAGTTGATCCATCGGTGTAAGTAACGGTGAAGGTATTCGAAGCCGTCGCATTGTTGACGAGCGCGCCGAGCATGTTGAGGCTGGAGAAGTGGCCCTGTGGAAGGTTGATCGTGATGTTGCTGACAGCATCATTCGCGTTCACTGGGCCAAATGTGTAGGTCACACCATTCCAGCTAATCGATGTGCCGAGCTGGTTGGCGGAGTAGTCGTTGCCGTTGGCGTCAAATCCACCGTTCGTTACCGTCGAGCCATCGGTGATGATGCCGCTCACGTTGTAATAGCTGGACAGAGGAACCACCGTGGTGCTCGTTACCGTTGCATTCAGCTGTACATTGCTGAGTGGCGTTCCAAAAGCGATAGGCGACGGAGTAGCCCAGGAGATGATTGGCGTTGCCTGGGTGACAGTGAGCGACACGCTCGCCGTTGCTGTGGTGTAGTTTCCTGAAGCAGTGGGTTTAAACGTAACACTAAGCGTATGCGGCGACCCGGTCGCCAGTAAAGTTCCAGCAGCCGGCGTGTAGGTGTAAGTGCCAGGGACAGTTATGCCGTTTACTGAGGCTACCGCATTCAGCTGCGTGGTCGACAATAACGTCCCATAAGCGATGGGTGCGGGGTTAGCCCATGTAATGACAGGTGTCGCCGTGCCTACAACGATGCTCACCGGAGCGGATGTACTAGTTTGGAAGTTGCTATCTCCACCGAAAACAGCTGTAATCGTGTGACTACCGACGCTTAGATTGCTGACATTCAAAGTAGCTACACCACTTGAGAGCGTCGAAGTTCCGATGGTCGTCGTGCCATCTTTGAACGTCACCGTATCCACTCCGGCTGGCGTGAGGGTGCCGACCATACTGGTGCTTAGCGTCGCTGTCAGAACTACCTGCTGTCCGTAGGTGGGAGAGTTTGAGCTGGTGCTCAAAAGAGTCGACGTTGTTATTGGGGATGCAGCCAACGACACCTTATTCGACGTACTCGTGCTGAAGTTCGTGTCGCCTGCGTACGTCGCATCCAGTAAATGGTTGCCGCCACCCGGGATCGAGATCATCGTCAGCGACGCCGTCGCCGTATCCGTTATCTGATTTAACAGGATGCTCACATTGTTGCTGCCATAATTTGCAACGGCGAGATCAACGTTGCCATCTCCGTCAAAATCGGCAGCAGCCACAGATCTAGGATTCGTCCCAACAGAGGGTGTCGTCTGAGATTGGAATGTGCCGTTGCCATTTCCAAGCAAAATGCTTGCGGTTGTCGCGCCTGAATTGGCTACTCCAATGTCATAGTTGCCATCTGCGTTGAAGTCTCCTACAGCGAGTGCATAGGGCGTGGACCCAGTGGCGTACGTTGCCTGTAGCCCGAAGGTTCCATCGCCGTTGCCACGAAGAACACCGATCCTGTTCTTTCCGGATTCCGCTACAGCGAGGTCGAGTTTGTTATCCCCATCGAAATCCGCAGTAACAATAGAGAGGGGAGTCGTACCGGCGCCCAGCGAAAGCGACGCACCTGTAATGGATGTAAAGACAGTGCCTGTACCATCCCCTTGCATGACACTAATCGAATTATCGGTTTGGTTGGCTGTCGCAAAATCGAGGTTGCCATCGCGGTTAAAATCTCCCACCACGATGGAGGCTACGCCATTGCCCACGGTGAATGGCGATCCACTGGATAGGGTGAAGCCCCCGGAGCCGTTGCCCAACATGATGTTCACCTGGTTGCCACTATTGGCTACTGCGAGATCGGGTATACCATCCCGATTGAAGTCTCCTATCGCCAGGGCGTAGGGCGTCGTTACGGTAAACGTAGCTCTGTTGCGGAAAGTGCCATCACCATTGCCGAGCAGAATGCTAATCGCATTGGAAGTAGAATTTGTTACCGCAAGATCAAGATTGCCGTCGCCATCAAAGTCTCCGGTCACTACAGCAACGGGATTGTTGCCGGCATTTAGCTTCGTTCCCAATTCGGTAAATGCGCCAGTGCCGTCACCTAACAGAATGCTTACGTTGTTATTGTTGCTCTTGCTAAGAACTGCAATATCGATGAAGCCATCGCCGTTAAAGTCTCCGACTGCTACGCTCTCCGGGTTAGTACCGACACCAATGGGTGATCCGGCGCCAGCAACGGTCTGCTGTGCAATAGTTCCCGTTCCAAGGCCGGCCATGCCAAGAAGGTAGCCTCCGTTGGACGTATCAAGAAGAGATACATTCCCGCCTGGCGACAGTGACAGGCTGCCAGTTCCCGTAATTGTCGCTGTGAGTGACCAATTTCCCGTCGCACCACCGGTCTGTAAAAGACTTGCCGTCGTCGGATACTGCCCCGTGATAGCCACAATTTGCGCAGTTGAGGAACTCGACTGATAGGTCTTCGGAGCATTGAAAGTGGCTGTAATGGAATGATTTCCAATTCCACCCAGTTCTCGCTGCAAAATTGCTTTGCCGTTTGCTGACTGAACCTGGATCGTACCAAGAACGTGCGTAACAGTATTGAAGGTGTCGCTAAAAGTAACTGTCCCGGCTGAAGGATGTGTTGCACCGGCAGTCACAGTGGCCGTCATCTGGACTACGGATCCGTAGGACGCGGTCACTGGAGTGACTGAGAGGCTCACAGTAGTCGGAGTCTGGGCACCCGCTATGCCACAAGACATTATGGCAAGCAAAGCCAATGAGAAATAACCGTGGATCTTTGAACTATTAGAAACTTTAAATATTGACTCTGATTTTCCTGATGTTCGTGGCATTCCAATTGCTTCCACACACGATATGGTTTGGAAGGAAGACTGCAGTAGAACAGACCTGGTATTTATGAAGAAGCATAGACGTAGGTTCCATATCTTCTTAACATTTTTGAATAGGTCTAACCGGTGAAAAAAAGAACCAAGGTATTGCGCAGTCTTCAAGAATTCAAACATTTCTAGCCTTTCGACTATTACAACGACCTAGTATTCGCCCTTCTGCGATGGATCCTCTGCGCGTTCAGCGACTAGAAGATTTTTGGTGCTTGCGTTCATGGCCGGTAGGCCGTTCTCGGTCATGTGTCACTTGCAAAGCACCGAGCAAACATCTCAAAAAGGAGCTCGGGAGAAAAATCGACTAGTGGGAACCAATTAAGCCCAACGTATATGGCTTCCACGGACGTGTTGATGGCGCATGTATGAAGTCCCATGCTCTGTGTTTGTCTTAAATACTTTTTTTGGGAAACCTTTTGTCACAACTCATCATGACTTGCCGAATAGTTGCGGGGTATGACACGTCATGTGTATTCACTGGCGCACAAGTTGTAGACACCCATGACTCCCATGGCCTAAATACGCGTTGCCTCGGCGGATTTAACAGTCCAGCATTGGGGATCTAAGTCCGTTCGGCGCGGAAGGACTTTCCAAGCATTGGCGTTTTTCAGGCCGTTTTTTTAGGCAAACACAACTGAATGGCGTGCGGTAATCCCGCTGGAAATAAGGTCCAGAGAATACGAGCCAGTTTGTTGGGTGTGACCCCAATTATCGCGCTCTTCGAGAGCTCTAGCTTCGAAACCATACGTCCGCTTGCTGATCAGCGATTGATCTCGCTTGAGTCTGCTGCGGCACCGATCTTCGATCGCGCGGCGGATCAACATTTCTCTAAGATCGGGCCCTGTTCTTGCTGGATTTTGAACCGCCACCCACCGTTAGCGGAGGTACTACTTTCGGGACCAGCCCTCACCATACTGCGGACCCGTTGTTTGTAAAAGCACCCTATATCTATAGTTCTACATCTGGTCTGACCGGCTTATTGCTGACTTCGGGATTGCATTCCGTTTAAACGACGAAGACTCAAATACGATATCGTGGCAGGCGGTGTAACTCAGACAGAGAGATTCCAGAAATTTTAAAAGAAAAACGGAAGGCAAACGATCGTTTGCCTTCCGTTTCACACGAGGCGTTCTAGAAGAAGTACTTCACATTCAATTCGATAATTCGCTGGTATGGAGAGCCAGTCTTACTGTCCATAACACCGAAGGTTTTAGTGTTGTAGTTTGGCGTGATTGCTTTACCGGCATAATCCACGTTGTAACTCAGCGTGAGCGGTGTCAGCGAACTGTAACCAGGCAACGGGTGGTTCAGCCAGTCAAATGCGCTGGCGCGGAACTGAACTTGTTGCCCTTCACGACCAGGGATATGGAATGACCTGTAGATTGCCAGATCATTATTGAAATAGGCTGCGGCGCTCATATAGGGGTAATTTTGACCGCCCTGCGTTCCTACCGCCGGCGCCGCAAAGCAACTCCCATTGACGCGTTGGTAGTGGGCGAGGCCGGAGGTTGGATTGCAGGTTAAGGTGGGCAGAATCGGAACAGGAGCATCCGTACCAAAGTACGTAGCACTACCGATGCCGCTACCTATGCCCTGGGCCTTCGCAGTTGCCGGCAGACCGGTATACGTTAGTCCCATACCGAAGTTTGGCACACCGTTTCCGAGCGCAGCGGGAATGTATCCCCCAGATTGCCACGTCGAGATTCCGGAGATCGTCCATCCACCCAGCAGCCCGCGGACAAACTGATTGGACGAACCGATTCTCCCGGTCTGGTAGTAGTAAGAGGCATTGAAAACAAACGGCCGGTCCGTGGAGGTCGGGCCATAGTTACGGTTGATATCATATGGATTCTCTTGCAGGCTCGTGCCCAGTGTCTTCGACCAGGTAGCGTTCAGGTTATAGCCGAGCTTGCCGGTTGTTTTGATCCACGCTATCTGCAGACCGTTGTAGTTGGTATAAGCGGTACTTTGATTCATGAGGGCGGAAGCGGTACCGTACGCGTAACCGTATGGGTGATAATCTGCCGCCTTATTCCCGGTTGAAGTGCCAGTTGTCCCGTTAGGATTCGTTCCTAGGTTTTCCGGGTTGGTGGATAGTACACCGGTCACTGGATCGGGTTTGAAGAAGGCTCCGAGCGGAGTTTTGTTCTGATCGGCAAGTGCAGCAAAATTGCTGCCTTCAATGCCCTCGCTGTTGTTGGAAAGTTGACTGGTGCTGCTTCCGACGTACGCAACATCGAGCACTGAATTCCATTTCAGCCTCTGGTCAATTGTAAGATTGTAGGCAAAGGTGAGCGGCTGACCGTAGTCGCCCGGATCGAAGCCCGTTTGTGTTCCGCTTGTGCATTGTGATGTGCAGGGTTTATATGCCAACTGGTTGAGCTGCGAAAGCATGACATTCTTCTGACCGGGCAGGTTGTAACTGAGGACGTGTTGCGCGGTCACCAACGGCGCCGAAACGTCGTTGACTTGGGTGACGAAGCGGTAGGCGCCCCATCCGCCGCGAATCATAGTGTTGCCGTTCCCGCGCAGATCGTAGGAAAGACCCAGTCGTGGATCGACATAAGCAAAACGGTTCGGCTGACCACTCAGCGGAACGCCCGCATCGATGGCGTGCCAGTAATATCCCGGAGCGTACTTGCCACCGTTGTAGTCAGCCAGTACCCGATCAGGATAGAAGACCGCCATGCCAATGTGATCACGGTCATACCAGTGGCCTATGTGCTCCACGCGCACGCCCAGCTCAAGAGTCAGGTGTTTGGTTGCTCTCCAGTTATCGGACACGAATACCGCTGTTGCCTGGTATGCAGTATCGGCAATGGGAGACGAGTTGTTTTCGCTGTAGCCCGATAGTATCCCCATCGTGAAGTTGGCCACGGGGTTCTGAGGCGAGCCAAGCTGGTTTCCGGTGATGATATTCGTGCTCTGACCCGCGCGAATGGTGAGGGATCCATCCTGGTTTGTGCTAAAGGTGCTCTGGTAGTTATCGGTGGTCTGCGTGAATGCGCCCAATTTCACCGTATGAGCGCCCCAAACTTTGGTCAGCGTATTACTGAACTGTGGAGCTTCCTTGCGGACTGCATATTTCCCTGGAGGGTTGTCAAAGATAGAAGCCTGCGAGAAATCCGGGAAGCTAAAGTTTCCGGCGCTGCTGTAGGCAGGGATGTTGGAAGAGGCGGTCTGAAAGACCTTGCCGTAGGTATAGCCTAATGTGCTCCGGTAGGCCGCCGACGGGTTAGGCTGGACAAAAGGGAAGCTGCCGAAGGCCCATGCCGCCATGAAGTCGTTGGTCGTTGTGGCGTTGAAGTTGTGTACGAAGTGCCCTGCCAGCGATTTGCCGGAGAAAGCCTCGGACTCGCCGCCGCCCGGGTAGGGTATGGCATTGCCAGGCGTCCAGTACAGGTGCGCTCCATTGCCCTGCGCCAGCTGCGAGTCGTATGCCTGCTGATAAGACCCGTAGATCTTTGTATTTTCCCCCAGTTGATAGTCGACCCGAACGCGATACATCCATCCATTGTTCAGGTTTGGAATGGGCTGATAGTAGTTGACATTGCCGACAGAGGTTGCCGGGTTCGCGTTGGCCTTGGGCCAGATTTTGGCCAGTGCTGCCGCGCCAGAATCAATGAACTGAGCAGGTATCTTCTGGCCCACATTTCCACCCTGGCTTCCGTAAGGAGCCGGAGTAGGATTCGCAGTAGAGCCGTCTGCATAGACCGTTCCGGAAAGATCACCGCACCATTGACCCTGCGGGTAGCTGCTCTTCGGAGTCGCGAAAAATCCGTTGGGGCAAAGGGCTAGGTTGTCGGCGTTATCGGTGCTGAAATCTCCCGCCATCATCTCCGGAGTGGGTATATAAGACGTCAAGACATTTGAGTTGCCTTGGTTCTGAAGCCACTTTTCATAGCCGCCCCAGAAGAAGAGCTTCTTGTTTGTACCCGGTACCGGACCGCCGAAGTTACCACCGGGATAGTAATAGTGCTGGGGTCCCTGCGCGACTCCCTGATGATTGCTTCTCCAGTCGTTCGCGTTCAGGGCGCTGTTCCGTGCGTTGAAGTAGGCTTCGCCGTGATACCGCTCACCCCCCGATTTACTGATAGTGCTTACAACTACTGGGCCAAACGGTGTGTCAGCACCGAAGTTCGACGCCTGGACGCTGACCTCCGAGGTCATTTCCGGGTTGACAATCGAGACCGACGACGCCATGTTGCCCGGGTCGATGATGTTGGCTCCATCAGCCAGCAACGCCGTACCGCCACGATTTACCGCGCCATTGATATTGATCCCGTTGCCGATTGCACTCTGCTGTACGGAGACATTTAGATCGTTATACATCGGAGCGTTTTGGGTTAGGCCGGAGGAGACTGTTGTCGCACCCGGCAACACTTTCAGCAGCTCTGTCGTATCGCGGCCAGCAAGAGCCAGGTTCTCGATCTGTTTGGAGTCTAGGACGTTGGTGCGCGCTCCGTTGTCCGTGGGAATCAGATCGCCTGATGCTTCGACTACAACTGTCGTATCAGGTGAGCCCACCGTCAGCGCAAACGCAGGGACAGTTCGTTCGTCTCCGGCATGCAGCGTGATTCCAGTAATCTCCTTGGGTTGGAAACCTTTCGCACTGACCTTCACCATGTAGGAGCCAGGCACTAGCGCGGGAAAGGCATACAATCCCTGGCGATTCGTTTCTACGATGCGCAAAGTTCTGGTCGATTCATCGGTCAGCGTTATTTGGGCCCCAGGAATCACAGCTCCCGAGGCATCCTGCACGATACCCGTCAATTGAGCTGTGGTTTGCGCGTGGGTCAGGGACGCGGACAAAAGTAAGAACGTGACCACGATGAGAGGAAGGACCCATCGACCTGTTCCACAGAGTTGGTGCAGGTCTCGACTCAGTCCTCGCCTGCCAAGAACGCCACTTGCGTTATTCATTGATGTTGCCTCCTAAAAATTCCGCCAACAAACGAGCTCCGCGAGCGAATCCGTGTCGCTTCAATCTAACCTTCAATTTCAATTTTGTTAGCGACCGAGACTATATGGGTGCGGTTTCTGCCCTGTCAAGAAAAAAACTCCAACTTGCGATGTAGGCGGCTTTTCGCATGCACCCAGACCCGAAAAATCGGAAGTAGCCATATCCAGCAGCGGAGACTCGGTTCGAATCTAACTAACTCAAGTTTTATTAGCACCGATTGCCAAATGACTGCGATGAAACCGCTAACACCCCCGCCCCATTTCGCTGCTACTTTTCTATCGTTCCAATGGCCGTTTCCTTAAAAGCTGTCGGGGTTATATTTCGTTCGTCGTAAAAACAAATTTGATAACAGCTGCCGATATGCTTCGCTTATTTTTGGTCGGAGTGGTTTATTGCATGCTTAACATCAGAGGTTCTGACCTGACTGAATTACGGCTCGCGTCGAGTGAGACGGCACGGGTCATCGACCGGGATATTGTGCTCGAGTTAATCCGGACCAACCCATTTCGCGCTAATCTAGCGCAACGTTCGGGCTTGGACAAAGCGCCGTCTCGCAGATCGTGGAGCAGCTTGTCGACGAGAATTGGGTGCGCGAAGGTGCAATGGACTAACCATGGTGAAACTAACGAGGATATGGCGGCGATCGCCGTCGACATTCATCCAATGCCGCAAGAGACGACTTCGGGAGGTCGCGTCGGGAAATCGATGTGGTGAACCCAGCGGCGTTTTCCAAGATAATCTTCATCGTCCTAGCGCCCAACGATCTCGTCCATAGGTATGGATTACGGCGGCTTTCTGCGTGGAACTACGAAAAATCAATTGTGGTGAAGAGGTCCCCACTATCGAAGAAGCCGTGGTTCACGGAGCCGTTTGAGCTGAGGACACACAGTAATACCAATGAGTGGCCACTATCCGATGCTGTCCAGTTCGAATCCTCAAATCCCAAAATTGTGGTCCATTGTTTGACCATCGTTACTTGTGGGGTATATACCTTTTACCCGAAGCGCAATCGTTTGCGCTGACGTCGGCGAGCATGCACGAAACAGGCCATTAAGTACGAGGCGTGTTGCGCAGCCGTGACATGACAATTAACCAGAGTTCGAGTTTATGGAGGCATTATGCAAGATTCTTTGCGTGGTGTTCATGGTCCATGGACGTGGAACGTAGTCGTCTCTCGGATCCTTTTTGGGATGATTTTGCTGTCCCTAGCAGGCTGTCTGGTCTCGGCAACAGCTTTTGCCCAGTTTCGGACATCAATCCAAGGCGTTGTAACCGATCCTCAGGGAGAAGTCGTCCCAGGCGCAACCCTAACCCTGAAGAACATGTCAACCAACGAGACCCTTATAAGAACGAGTAGTGGAAGCGGCGTCTTCAATTTCAATGCTTTACCCGCGGATCATTTTTCACTAGTTATAGAGAGCAAAGGCTTCAAGAAAAAAATTCTCAATGATTTACAGTTGATCCCCGAACAGTCAAACGCATTAAATGTGCAACTGGAGATCGGTGGAGCAACAGAGACGATCACCGTAGATGCCTCTCAGGTGCCATCGTTGGATACCCAGACTGCCTCCATTGGAGGAACCATCACCAGCAATCAGATTCAGCACATGCCCTCATTCGGGCGGGATGTCTTCCAGTTTGTACAACTGGCCCCCGGCGTCTTTGGCAATGGATCACAGGCAGCGGGCGGCGGCACTAATAATCTTCCCGGCACACAGGGTCCAGGTGGAACAGGCGCCGGCGCCGGAATATTCCAAACTGAGAACGGTCCTCAGTCCGTTGCGAATGGCGGCCAATACGAGACAAACTCCATTTCAATTGACGGCATCAGCACGGTCAGTGCGGTGTGGGGAGGAACGACCGTGATCACGCCCAACGAAGATTCCGTTGATAACGTCAAAATAGTTTCCAACGGATACGACGCGGAAAATGGCCGTTTTAGCGGTGCGCAGATTCAGGTCACATCTAAGAGCGGCACGAATAACTTTCACGGCAGTTTCTTCTTCAGGGCGAATCGTCCGGGGCTGAACGCTTATCAGCCGTATAACGGGCCAGGCTCACTGCAACCAGGCACACCTGCAGAGCGAGGTCTACTGAGGGATACGCAGCAATTCAACCAAATTGGTGGCAGCGTCGGCGGCCCTATCTGGAAAGATAAAATCTTTGCTTTTTTCGCGTATGAGACGATACGACTCAGCGCGTCAACCACCTCAACCGCGTGGTATGAGACCTCGGCTTTCGATAAATTGGGGCCTCCCAACAGCATCTCATCACAATTTCTGACCTTTCCCGGCGCAGGCGTGAGTGCCGCAGGAATGATTAATGAAACGTGCGCAAATATTGGACTCGTTGAAAATGTGAACTGCCGGACAATCCCTGGGCAAGGTTTGAATCTCGGATCCCCACTGACATCGCCGCTGGGAACGCAAGACCTTACATGGACGGGCTCCGGCAATCCTGGCGTTGGCAGCGGATTGACGAATGTCGCCGACATTGCAAACTTCACGACTTTGAATCCAACGTCGACTACTGAGGTTCAGTACAACGGCCGTCTCGACGCTAATGTTACCCAGAGAGACCATGCGAGCTTTGCTATCTATTGGGTTCCCGTCAGCACTACCAATTTCAACGGCCCCATCCGTGCGTACAACCTTTTTCATCATGATGCGATCAACAACGCATTTGCAGGTATCTGGAACCATACCTTTTCACCATCGTTCCTCAATGAGGCTCGTGCCAATGCGGCAGGGTGGCGCTGGAATGAGGTCAATTCAAATCCGCAGATGCCATTCGGCTTGCCACAGGCACAGATCGACCAAATCGGCAGCATTCCCAGCACTGGTCTAATTACCTTCGGCGCCCCCGGGCCAAGCGTCTTCAACCAGTGGACATACACCTATAAGGACGTGGCAACCAAAGTAGCCGGCAACCATACGCTTAAGTTTGGCGGAGAAGTCACACGACTGTACTATCTGAACGAGTCAACCGGTTCGGCGCGGCCTAATTACAACTTCTACAATATCTGGGCCTTCCTCAACGACGCACCGCACTTCCAGGGTGGCACCTTCGATCCGCTCACGGGTATACCGACTGCGCATCGGCAGGACAATCGAGTCACCATCTATGGATTTTTCATTCAGGATGACTGGAAGGTTCGGCACAATCTCACCGTCAACGCCGGATTGCGCTATTCCTACTTTGGACCGCTCTCAACTAAACAAGACAACCTGAATTCAGTTCAGTTTGGTAGTGGATCAAGCATGTTCACTGGAATGAGCATCCGGATTGGCGGCAACCTATGGAGTGCACAGAAGGGGAATTTCGGTCCACAACTTGGATTCGCCTGGAGTCCTGAGATATTTCACGATCGGTTCGTGGTACGAGGTGGCTACGGCCTCAACTTCAATCAGGAAGAGATCGCGATCTCTGGGAATGCAAGTAGCAATCCGCCCTCGACGGTTTCGCCGGGGTTTGCCAGCCAATCGCCCAGCAATATCAACCCGAACATTGTTTATGCAGTTGCAAGCGATCCGCATTCTCTATTTGGGTACCCGCCGAATCCCCATACCGTCACAACATTTAACTCCGTCAACCTTCCAACCGGTGGGGGTGTCGGAGTTACGGCATTTCCAGCCAACCTTCCTACGGCGTATACCCACCACTATTCGCTGGATACCCAATACGATCTTGGTCATCAGCTGATTGCCACGGTGGGATATTACGGCAGCACGGCGCGCCATATCATCACGAATTCAGATGCCTACGTTCTAGCAGCGGCCCAAAGGATTCCATTGAATCCTCTCGTGACCAATGTGAATTACTTCAACAATCAAGGTGCGTCGAATAACAACGCACTTCAGCTTGGATTGAAACACAGTTTCTCGCATCAATTTATGGCGGACGCACAGTTCGTCTGGGCCAAAAGTATGGATGACGGTTCGGGACCGTATCAGAGAGATCCCTATCCGTACTTCCAAGCTTATGCACGCGGACGCTCCGACTACAATGTAGGAAAAGCGTTTAAGCTCTATGCTCTATGGCAGCCTGTGTTCTTCCGCGGCAGCCATGGTTGGCTGGAAAAGGTAGTTGGCGGATGGTCGTTGAGCGGCATCCTGAATATTCATACCGGATTTCCATGGACCCCTGTCTACAATGTTCCCAATATCAACAATCAAGGTAATACCCTTTACTTCCAAGGCAGCGGCTATTCTCAGTTGCGGCCTGCTGCTTATCTCGGTGGTGCGGGGCACGATACAAGTAATGGTGCGTTTAAGTCCGGGCCTGGTGTGGGAAATAATCAGAATAAGAACTTCCCGCTGGCCGGTTCTGGGCAACCGTACTTCTTGGCACCCACTTTTACCCCAGCAGTCGCGTTTCCTGGGACCTCTTCCGTTCCGCAATCGCCAGGAGTGGCGCGTAATTCATTAACCGGTCCAGGCTACCGAGATCTTGATGTCAGCCTTGCGAAGGCATTTGGTCTGCCGAAGCTCCCGGTTCTAGGAGAGAACGCGAAGTTTGAGTTCCGCGCCGATGCTTTCAATTTCTTTAACAATTTGAACTTCGATCCGACCAGCATCACGAATGACATCATGCTATTGAACTTTGGACAGGCTCAGAGAGCCCTTGGATCGCGAACCGTCAGCTTACAGGCACGGTTCAGCTTCTAGGCAGAACTGTCGACCATCATGGATAGGGTGCTCCTCAAGGGCACCCTCCTCTTTATCAGGCCATTTGTATAACGCGGAGCCGTCTCAGGCAGAAGGTGCGGCCGCTAGAAAGACACAATGCGCGACAGATTGACAGTCAGATTCCTTGTTCTGGGCGTGTGGATATTGCTCGTTATAAGCCCGCTCTCGAATCTACAAGCCATAGGGCAGGAGCACATCCAGATCGACGCGACGGCCCCGACCACACCCTTTCCGCATTTTTGGGAGCAAATGTTTGGATCGGGACGCGCGATTCTCACTCTACGCGAGAGCTATCGCGAAGACCTGCGTGCCGTAAAGCAGGTGACCGACTTTCGCTACGTGCGTTTCCACGCCATCCTGCACGATGAGGTGGGTGTCTACAACGAGGATGGGCGCGGCAACCCGGTCTACAACTTCGCATACGTAGACCAGATCTACGATGGACTACTGAAGAATGGGGTACGCCCATTTGTCGAGATAAGCTTTATGCCCAAGAAGTTGGCCTTCAATCCAGATGCCCTGCATGCCTTCTGGTACAAGCAGAATGTTTCACCGCCCAAGAGCATAGAGAGATGGGACGATCTGATGACCCATTTCGCCCAGCACCTTGTCGACCGTTACGGTATCGACGAGGTTGCAAGCTGGTACTTCGAAGTCTGGAACGAGCCGAATATCGATTTCTGGGGCGGTGTTCCACGGCAGAGATCCTACTTTGAACTCTATGACCACACAGCCCGCGATTTGAAGAGCGTAAATCCCCGGCTGCGAGTCGGAGGCCCGGCCACTGCCGCTGCATCCTGGGTCGATGACTTTCTAAAACATGCTGCGGCAAATAAAGTTCCCGTCGACTTTGTTTCTACGCATGGATATGCCGACGATACAGTCCTGGATCTATTCGGAACAGATGAGGATATTCCCATGAGCGAGCGCGTCTGCCGCGCTGTCGAAAAAGTGAGAGAGCAGATTCATCAATCAGCGATGCCGCAGTTGCCACTGTACTGGACCGAGTGGAACGTCCCCGGAAAGATGGAGGCGCGAGACACCATCTACGTCGGACCCGCAGTAGCCAATACCGTGAGACAGTGCGACGGTAAGGTGGAGGAACTTTCCTTCTGGACGTTCTCCGATGTGTTTGAGGAAGGTGGACCGATCGACCGACCGTTCATTGGCATGTTCGGGCTTCGTGCAAAGGGGGGAATCAACAAGCCCAGCTACTATGGGTACGGTCTCCTGCATCAGCTTGGAGACAGGCGTATTGCAAGCACATCAAAGGACATAATCGTTACAAAGACAAAGGATGGACGTCTTGCAATAGCCGCCTGGAATCTGGTCGAACCTGATCAACATGGTTTGGTTCAGACCATTGAGTTCACATTTAGAGGGATCCCCGAGGAAGCTAACGTCACGATTCAGCGTGTCGATGAAGAGCACGGGAATGTTTTAAAGCACTATGCAGCCATGGGCAAACCTCTCAACCCAACACCCGCTCAGATAGAACAATTGAACCGCGAATCGGCGCTCCCCGACCCCGAACGAACGAAGCTTCAGAATGGACAGCTCAAGCTCCAGCTGAGCCCGAATGCTCTATTGCTTATCAAATTCGACCCATAACGAATATCCGAAGCGGCATCCACCATCAGCAGTTATCATCGATCTCCATTGCAGGCTTGGGCGACATGCGGCATTTTGAGCCCGTTGCCGGCGATGGAGGTGAGATTGGTGCGTGGATCCCTTCGAAAGCCTTTCGCAGCGGGCGGTGGGGTCCCTTCTCAGATCAGACGGCGACGGCTGAACTTTGGTTTAACGGCGCGAGCATCGAACGCCGCGCCCCTACAGCACGCTGATCACAACAAAATTCTCCGCTATCAGGGAAAATCACAGGAATCCCCGCCCTTCTCACCCACGATACGCTATATCACCCAGTGTTTATACGAGTCTTAGCAGCGTCGGCCGTGTTCCTGGGGAGATCAGGACAGGGAATTTTCATCCGGGGAATCTCCACGGAGCCCGATATGGCCGCGAAAGCAATTCGCTGGCGGCACTATCGTTCATTATTTTTTCCTGAGCCACATCCCATTGGATTTTTCGTCCGACGAGCATGGATATGAGGCCAAGATGCCCGGGAAGGGTGGAATGATGCGCAGTCTCGACTGGAGTGATCGTAGGTTTGCGGGATTTCACCGAGTCGAGGAAGTTACGCCGATGCTCAGGGGATTCATAGAGTTTTACTTTGCGGATTTCTTCAGGGAGGGAATCGCCCTTGATCCATGCGGGATTGGACGCATCGAATCCTGATCGATCCACCCACACCCAACCGTCTGTCCCAATCCATTTTGTTCCCATGCCGATTGCGGGAGAACCACCGGATATGGTCATTGCGACGTCGACCGGATAGTGCGTAACTTCCTTACGGTATTTGCATTCGATATGGTATTTGGTCGCAGTATTCCAGGCCGCATTCGACGGCGGGAACTCGCCATAGCCTTCAATCTCCGAAGGGCCGGTGAGATCGAATCCCAGACCCCAATGCGCGATGTCACCGTGGTGGCCGATCCAATCCAATAACTGTCCGCCGCCAGTGTTGTAGTTCCAGCGCCAATTCTGGTAGACGCGCGCGTCAATGTAGGGCTCGGCCTTCGAGGGGCCAAGCCACTTGTCATAGTCCAGTTCCACTGGAGGCTCGGTTACGGCTAGATCCCATCCGGCGGTTCCCGGCACGAGTTCTGCTGGGCTGGTGATCTTATCCGGCAAAGACGAAAGCCTCTGCAGCAATGCGGGAACGGTGCCGGGGAAGTCATGATGGCCGCCGGGCAAGCCGACCTCTACGCGAATGACGTTTCCGATGAGACCGTTGCGGACGATTTCCGCTGCTTTATGAAACGACGGGAGCGAGCGCTGCCAGGAGCCGGTCTGCCAGATGACGCCATTGTGTTGAACCGCTCTGACGATCGCCTGTTGCTCCGCAACGGTGCGCGCTAGCGGCTTCTCGCCGTAGATATCTTTCTTTCTGGCTGCGGCTTCCGTCGCGATGAGTGCGTGCCATTGATCTGGCACCGCAATCATTACAGCATCAATATCATCTCGCGCTAGCATCTCGCGATAATCGTAATATGCCTTGCAATCCTTGTTCCCATAGCGGCTGTTGATGGTATCCACGGCGCTCTGCAGATGACCGCTGTGCAAGTCACAGGCTCCTACGACCTGGCAATCATCCTGGAGCAGAAAGGCCTTAGTGTTGGCTGGCCCCATCATGCCCCATCCAATGACGCCGATGGTAATGCGATTTGAGGCGGAGGCGCGGCCGGTGCGCGCCCAGGCACTTCCGGGTACCAGCATCGCTGCTCCGGCTCCCATCAAAAAGGTGCGCCGGTTCGGTCGCAATGGAAGGCTTGAAATGGGCGCGAAGTTACGCATGATCGGCTCCTGAGCTCTTTTTAGCGTGCGTTAGTTCAGTTCCCTTACCCAAATATTGCGGAAGCTAATTGGTTCGCTGTGGTCGCCGTGCGCCTGCAGCTTGATCGGACCAGTGTCGTATTTCTTGTAGAAAGGCTGGCCGATATACAGCGTCTGCCCTTTCAACTCGAAGTGATTCTGCACGAGCACGCCATTGAAGAAGACTGTCACATTAGCCGGTGTCTTCAATGAGTCGTCAGCGTTGAACGTTGGGGCGGTCCACACGACATCGTAGGTCTGCCATTCACCGGGCTTGCGGTTCGGGTTCACCAGCGGAATGCCCTGCTTGTAGATACTCCCAGCTTGACCGTTGACATAGGTCTTGTTGTTGTACGAATCGAGAACCTGTAGCTCGTATCCGGCATCGCCGGGCCCAGTGGAGGCGAGAAACACTCCGCTGTTGCCGCGGGCCTGGTCAGTGCCGGTAACGTTCTCGGGAATCTTCCATTCAATGTGGAGTTGGTAGTTCTTAAAGGTCCGCTTGGTTTGGATGTTCCCAACACCCGGAGCCTTGTTTACGGTCAGTACGCCATTAGCGACGATCCATCTGGCCGGCGTCCCATCCTGAGCGGAGACCCACTCGTTGAGATCCTTCCCGTCGAATAGCACGATCGCGTCGGAGGGCGGCGCTGCGTCGGTCGAGCCCGGCGTCACTACTTTGGGCACCGGCTCCCACACCTCTGTGTCTTGAGGCTTCGGAGCGACGGGTTTCCCTGGCGCTTCTTGTTCTACGCTCCGATGCGCCGCCGGTTGTTGAGTCAACCCTGGAGCAGTCGCCGCAATAAGCGTCGCAAATAAGAGAGACTTCAAATCTTGCATCCGCATGATCATCCAACACGATACACCTGTCGCGTGTCATTCGGACAAGGTGGGATTGCGCTGTGACCGGCACTAGCCATCAGATCGCGCCCTTCGATTGCAAGGCACTTCTAGCGTCTCACACGCGACAGTATCCGATGCACCTGCGGCGACTCGCAAACTGTCGGCGCTCAGCAAACCGCCGTTGGCTCCTACAATGAAGGCAGAGTCGAAATTAAGTTGCAAAGGAAACGTGTCAGGATAAAACTCGATTTCGCACTGTCCCAAAGCTTAGTAATAAGGAAGAGGCCGCCCTTTCTGTTCAATTCCGCCATTTGTTCATTTTCCAGGTCCTTCTTTAGCAGGTTCGTTCTCTTTCTTCATTTGAGTGAAACGATATACAAATGGTCATGGACTCGATTTGGCTGGGAGGATTAGGTCGCAAAATGGAAGGAGAAGCCATCCGTTGCGCTCATCGCGAGCGTGCCTATGCCATGAAAAAGCATCATGCGACGCGCCTACATTACGACCTCAGACTGGAGTGGAACGGAGTGTTGTTGAGTTGGGCCCTTCCAGAGGGGCCAAGTTGCCATGCCGGAGAGCTTCGTAGAGCCATCGAGATGAGGGATCACAGGAGTGAATACCTGCTGTTCGAAGGCCTGCATACGACGGGTCCCATTATGCTTTGGGATCGCGGAACGTGGGAACCTCATCCGGAATCCGACGATATCGAGCGCGGCTTGCGTGAGGGCGTCTTAGAATTTACGCTGCGCGGAGAAAAGCTGAAAGGTGACTGGACGCTTACCCGAATGAACAGCGCGAGAAATGCGTCGCGGACTATCTGGACTCTTTGTAAACAAGACGATTCGTTTGTCGATGGCCGTGCCGACAAGGGAATTTTGGAAGAACAGGCGAATAGTGTCAGCACAGGCAGGACAATGGAGGAAATTGTTCGAGATTGGACAAATCCCAAGGATAGCCACTATAGGCAAGCCAAATTCTTCGAGTAACAAGGATTCGAGCGGTGCACCGTTTCGTTCCTTCGAACAACTCATTTCAAGCAAAGTGGACTTCCTTGGTGGGGTCCGGCCTGAGCCGGCAGCGGCGTCTCGTCATCTTGTCCCATCCAAACTGCTGATAATGATCCAGGAAGTCGTAGACGCCTCCGAAAATGGGTCAAGGCTCTCTGCTTGTCTCTTCACCTGATCGATTCATCGCTCGGCGAACTCAGACTTCGAGTCGGATCCTTCTCCATCTCAGTTTCCAGACGTTGCAAGAAATCGCGTAGGGTTTCAGCGCTCGACTAGCCAGCCAGATCCTACGATAGTTTCTTGTGTTGGATTTCCGCTTTTCGTCGATCTTCCGCGCGTTCTTCAACAAGCTTAGCTTCTCTGGCTCTTTTTTCTTCCCATTCCCGAAGAGCGGCAGCTGCCTGTTTGAGAGCATGCAATATCTCGGCAAGCCGACTCTCGAGCGGGAACTAAACTCAATCCACGATTGCTCTTTGACGCCACCAACGTACTCGAGAATCTTGAAAGTCAACTTTCCTGTTGGTGTGTATTCTGGTTCAGTGTCGGCACCTAACCCTTAGCATTTTGACGAGTAGGTGACGCTTTTGCCGCCGAATTTAACAGCTTCCGTCTACCCGTAAGTTCGTCTTCCATTCGCCCGCCATGTCAAAAAAAGTTCCACTCGACCACGAAATTAGAGAAATCGACCGAATCGCCAGACAAAGCTTAGCGGTTGCAATTATCGGAAAAAGGGCGTGTGGAAGGACTGTCTGGCGGAGAGTGGGGGATTCGAACCCCCGATAGAGTTTTTGACCCTATAACGGTTTAGCAAACCGCCGCCTTCAGCCACTCGGCCAACTCTCCACTTTTTTTACGGCTTGGATGATTATAACGTGCAGGTGTGGCGCGGGCTAGCCATCCTTTAGATTTGTGTTTATTACTGGTGCGATTGTGGAGATTAAGTGGCGCAAAGAGTGGCAAAGATGGGAAAGATGCGGCTGTTGCCGCTGGTTGCTGCGACGTACTTCATGGTTTCGGGGGGGCCTTATGGCCTGGAAGACATCATCGGCAAGGCGGGGTATGGGCGGGCGCTGCTTCTTTTGCTGCTGGTTCCCCTGTTCTGGAGCTTGCCTACTGCGTTAATGGTGGGGGAACTGGCCTCGTCCATGCCTTATGAGGGGGGCTTTTACTACTGGGTTCGGCGGGCGATGGGGCCGTTCTGGGGGTTTCAGGAGGCGTGGCTCTCGTTGACGGCCAGTGTCTTCGACATGGCGATCTACCCTACGACTTTTGTGCTGTATCTGACACATATTGCGCCCGGGTTGACCGCTGGCCATCGTGGATTGCTGCTGAAGCTTGGGATTGTGGGGATCTCTGCCGTTTGGAATCTGCGGGGAGCGGTGGCTGTGGGGATAGGGTCGCAGCGGATGATGATCATCTCGCTCTCTCCCTTTGTGGTGCTGATCGGACTGGCGGTTTGGCAGGGGCTTCGGCATGGCGTTGCTGTGGCTGCAGGAGGGGCTCCTGCTGAGCTTGATCTTGGAGGGGCCGTGATGGTGGCAATGTGGAACTACATGGGTTGGGACAATGCTTCGACGATCGCGCAGGAGGTCGAGAATCCTCAGCGAACGTATCCACGGGCCATGCTGTCTTCGGCTTTTGTGGTGATGTGCGTCTATATGTTGCCGCTGGGAGCGGTGTGGCTGGCGGGTATTCCTGCGGAACGCTTCTCGACGGGAGCGTGGGTGGATGCGGGCATGATCCTGGGTGGGCCGCTGCTGGCGCTGGGGGTCGTGCTGGCTGGTTCGCTTGATGGGCTTGGGACCTTCAATGCGCTGACGCTCTCGTTGACCCGATTGCCTTATGCGATGGCTGAGGACGGCCTTCTTCCTCGCGTGCTGGCTAAACGCTGGACGAATGGGGTTCCGTGGGTCAGCGTTCTGGCGTGCAGCGTTGGCTGGGCGCTGGCTCTTGGGTTTACGTTCGAGCGGCTAATCACGATTGACCTCGTGCTGTACGGGGGATCGCTCGTGCTTGAATTTGTGGCTTTGGTGATTCTGCGTTTGCGGGAGCCGAATCTGCATCGTCCGTTCCGCGTTCCGGGCGGGGTATGGGCAGCGGCGGCTATGGGGATCGGGCCATCGATTTTGATTGCGTTTGCGCTGTGGGCTGCGCGTGATGAGCGAGTTGCGGGGCTGCCTGCGCTTGGGTTTGCGGCGATCATAGCCGCTGCCGGGCCATTGGTTTATCTGGCGGTGCGGAGGACCGCGCGTAGCGTTTAATTGCGGCTGGGATGGGAGAGCGGCTCGCGCTTTCGCGCGAACCGCCAATATGGCGATTAGGCTGCCAGATATGGGACGCACTAATTTTTGTGGCGTCACTGTTCATTGAGTTGGTGAGGTACGAGGGTGTTACGAAATTGTGCGCGGAATGGGCTGCGCTGCAACAGCTTTACTGACGAGAAGCTGACTTGTCTGGACTTATCGATTTTCTGGATGCATGGCTCGGCGATGAACTTTCCGAAACCCCGTTTCGCGGGAGATAGCCGTAGGCGAGGTAAGCTAGATAGCTTATAGTGGGGTCATGGCCTGGTCAGAGGAGCAGAGAGCGAAAGGCAGAGAAGAACTAGCCAGACGCAAGGCATTTAGCACTGCGTCAACTTACCGCGCAGCCTTCTTGAAATGGTTTGGCTGGATGATCCTCAATATCCTGATGAGCATTTTGTTTGCAACAATGTTCTTTGAGCAACAGAACTGGTTGCTTCGTGCCTCTGACATCCTATTTTTCGTAGCCGTGCTGGCCGGATTAGCGCTCAGTGGATCTCTTTCCTATGTGCGTTTCCTTGATTGGCGTAGAGCAACCGCCACAGAACATAGCGCGAGCATAGCTTAGGAACACCTCTTACTCTCAGATTCAGTCAACGCTGTCGTCAAGTTCCCCAAAAGTGGTGCCAGCTCAACCGGTCGATGCAACACTATCTAATCAGCTGATCCACAAATGCTTACCCTGAAGAATTGATCTGTTTGGCTGATGTGGTCAAAACCTAGCCAGGCAAGATTCCGGCTGATCTAACCCTAGCCAGCGCTTTTAGCTTTTGTTTTCATTGAATGTGGGTCTGAGCTGAGTGTTGCGTCGACCCATTGAGACCACCCGCATTGTCGGAAAGTTCAAGCATGGAAAACGAAGTTTCCGACAACCCCGTTTTCGTGGAAGCCCCGGTCATAGTCGTAGATGCCGAACTATGCTATTCATACAGCAATGGTAAAGAGGCCCAGGGAAGGTCCTCTCCAGATGACAAAACGCCTACGATCAGTCGCGCTCTGTTGGTCAATTGGAGGCGTGTGCTCAGGCATGCTCGCGCAGCAGACTGGGCCGCCAACCCCTCCAACAATCCAGTTCAATCAACGGGACGCACGTCCCGTATCGGTCTCGCCATTCTCCTTTTCTTCAAACCAGTGCGATGCACACGGAGATGTTTTCTTTGACTTGGTTGGCCGCATCGTCGAAGCCGGAAACATTCTTCGCGTCTCGCAGGATGGCCAACGAGTCGATCGAGTTCGCTTACCCGCCGACCTGGGCGAAGAAGGCGAATGGCATTTTTCCGTAGATCCAGACGGCACCCTCTATGCCATCTTCTCCCACGCCGATGACCAACGCTTAATCCAGTTCTCGTCCTCCAACGAAGAGGTACGACGCACCGGCCTTCAACTGCCCCCGTCCTTCCATCCTCGTTCGTTTGCCGTCTCACAAAACGGAAGCTTGATGATCTTTGGCTCGGTCGCGGTGAATGAGACGTCGCCCGCAACCAACCAGACACCTCTTACGGTTTGGCTCGATGCAGATGGCAGACTCATTCGCAAGACCGTGCAGGGCAAGAACTTCGATCTCTCTTCAGATCGCACCGAGACCTTGATTGCGTCGGGCGGTGTCTATACCTTCATCGCGACGACAGATTCTACTATCGAGGTATCGAGCCCTCGAGGAGAGCTACTCCAAACCTTCCCGCTCCTGAAGCCTACGAAGGATTCACATCCCTTAAGCCTCCAGTTGGTGAACGGAGTGATCGCGATCAACTTTTCATACCCGGACCGTTCAGCCTCCGGGAAAGCTGAAAGCACTAACAAACCATCACTTCCTTACTTCGGGCCGCTGGCGCAAACCTGGCTGCTGGTGAATGCAAGCAACGGCGAACCAGAGGGCTTCTACCAAATGCCGCATGACTTCGTCGGATCGGCGCTCTGCTACGCAGGTAACCATGAGTTTCTCTATTTCCAAGTGAAGGATGGCCACCCATCTCTGGTGCGTGCCTCCAAATTCCCCTGAAGTCGCATTTGCGGCAACTTCGGTTGTTGTTTCCGAAACCCCGTTTAAGGGAACTACCTCGCGGGGTTTGGATTTTGAGCTCGCGATCGCTGAATGACTCTCAGTGCATAACTTCCGAATCGCGCACCACCCGCCCAGAAGCCACAAGGCGCTCTGTTCAGGGTTCAAGGAGCAACCTGGCCGCTCATCGCCAATCGCCAACCTCGGCGAGTTGGTAACGAGAAGATTGTTCAATTTTTGACGGGCGATGAATGATTCATTAGCAAGAGATACAGTAATTGCAATATCCTTCCGTTTACTGGATCTCTCCCAAGCTCTAAAGAAGATTGATTCTATCCCTCGCCATTCATCGAGCGATAGCGGTTCAGACCGGACCTGTTCCGTAGTTATTGGATCGCGGACTCCTTACCCGCAGCGGTTCCCCGTACTCCGAAAGGAAATCGAAAATGAAGCGTACGACGAGGCTGTTAATAGCTGTCCTTGTACTGTGTGTCGGCAGTTGCATCCCCGCAACCGCCCAACATGAATTCACCTACAACGGAGATACCGGCCCAGGGTATTGGTCCGATCTCGAAAGTGACTTTTCGGCTTGCGCTCCATCGCCAACGGGACGCCAGTCCCCTATCGATATTGACTCCGTGGTTCTAGACCCGGGGCTCGGCGGTCTGAACCTCATCCTTAATAAGATGGCATATACGTTGATCAACAACGGTCACACGATCCAGGCCACGCCCCAGGAGGGGGGAACACTGACGATCGGTAGCGAGATCTACACTCTCAGCCAATTTCACTTCCACACGCTCTCCGAACATACCGTGGAAGGAACGCATGGTGTGATGGAGCTTCATGCGGTATTCATCGATGCAAAGAACAATTATGTGGTCATTGGAATGTTGTATAAGATCGGCAAGCAAAGCAAATTCCTGGGGAATTTGATCGCCGCCGGTTTACCGAAACTAACCACATCCGCACCGGTAACAGTCAATAAACTTGATTTCGAAAAGGCTTTTACTGACACGAATAGGTATTACACCTATCCGGGATCCCTTACTACACCGCCCTGTACGGAGTCGGTGAAATGGATTGTCTTGAAGGAGTGGGCTGAATTGTCGTCGGAACAATTCGAAGCTTTTCGGACTATTCTGGGCGACGACTTTCGTCCATTGCAAGAGCGCAACAAACGCGTGGTACGGGCCACGGTATGGTAAACGCCCCTTTGACGCACCGTTGATTTTGTCGGGCTTAAAAGAGACTGATTGAACCTATAAGTCACAAGTTATGTCACAAAAGTTACAGCCGACGATCATCGGGTTTGACGGCCATTAGCTTGTTAAAGCCGATGATTGCGGCGCTTACCGGAATCCTTGCGGTATTTCGTTCCCAGCAAACGAGAGTTGTGGCGAGCGATGGACCCCAGCAGGTCTCCTGGTTGTGGAAAAACAAGCGCGTTTGTTGGGAAGACACCATCGAGATCAAAACCGGAAAAAAGAGTTGCACGGTGACGATCACGGGTTCGGATGGGAAGAAGATCGTTCACAGTTGAGTCTTGCCAGACAGGCCGCGCCCGCTGATTGAACTCAGGCACTACTGCGACCATGACCTTCGTCGGATTTCCCCCGAGAGCCAATTACCGGTCTCTGAACCCAAACGCTGTCGCAGACTTAATTTCCCGTAAAACCGGGTTTTCGGCAAGTAGTCCTTGTTTTTCAAAACCCGTTTCCAGTCAGAAGCCAGTTTCGGTTAGATAGGGCTTATAAGTCCGCTGTTTGACCGCATCGTGGAGTAGCTCGGGCAGATCCAGTGGAAATATTCCGGTCTGATCCGCCTCATCCGCAGTAATGTTGTCTCCGCGAGATGCCAGGAGACCACTGCCTGAATGCTGCCAGCGGACAGTGTTTATCGAAAATGGACAGTGCGGCATAGAGTCCAGAGCCCTCGTCATTTTGTTATCTGGTGACTACAAAGAGGTAGCGTTCAGCGCGCCAACTGGAACCTTGCGTGCAAACGTTGCCATGCAGGAGGACGTCAAATGCGATACTTCCCGAAAGCTCTCTTCTGCACGATCCGCAATTTAATCGAGAGGCTTACCAGACAGATTCCTTCTCAGCCTGTAAGAGTTGGAACCTGGCACGTTGTCCTTGCGCTGATGTTCCGATCCATGGCTCGCGTCGTGGTTCCCGTTGGCCTGGTATCTGTTTCGGTGTTGGCGTCCCTGGCCAACGCCCAGATCTCGCCAAACTTCCCCAATCCGATCGCAGCGCCGCAGCCGCTGACGATGACGTTATCCATTTTTCGTAGCAATATGCAGGACAAGATCATGAAGGCGGCGGACATGATGCCAGAGTCCAAGTACAGCTACCGGCCGACGAAGGAGGTTCGCTCGTTTGGCGAGATTGTGACTCATGTGGCGGATATTTCCTACTATTTGTGTTCAAACGCCAAGGGTGAAGCACTCACCGCCCCGGCTGCCGCGAAGGGTTCGAAGGCGGAGATCGTGGCCTACCTTAAAGGCTCGTTCAGCTATTGCGATGGCGCGTTCTCTGGTTTCACCGATGCGCACCTCAATGACCCGGCGGACTTCTGGGGCTTCAAGACGAACAAGATGTTCATTTTGACGCAAGTCGGAAATCATGACGCCTTGCATTATGGCAATCTCGTCACGTATCTGCGCATCAATGGCCTCGAGCCGTCCGGGGGCTGGTTTTGAGGGCGTAGCGGCGAGTCTTCTTTCAAGATCGGGAACGCATCCAGGCCATCGCGGAGAGAGCCAGGATGGAGGAGTTCATGCGTAGGAACCCGGCAAAGAAATGGCGGTCGCGCTGACTCTTGTTACTGGGTAACGGTCGCCCTGGTGGTAAATGGCTTCGTGGATCGTGCCTGCGTCCTCGCAAGCGCCGACTTCATGATTAGTCCCGCCCGAGCCGGGACGCAGACACACATGGACTTAATCGAGGCGCTACTCTGCGAGGCCTGAGAACTGATGCCTACGATGATGAGGAAAGCAGCTACGAAGAGAACGAAGCGGCTCGTGGGATCACCCTGTGATGGACGATACGGAGGTGTCATGGGAGTACCCTCTCTGATGGATTATACGGAGACTGTGTCATTGGGGTTCCGTAAAACGCAGTGAAAGACGAGGCAATGGTACAAAATTGCAGAACTGGCTGGTTCTAAAGGGTCTATCGGTGGCTAAAGCCACGGCTTTCGACCTCACCCTGCCATCACGCCGACCTCGATCGTCCGCAGGCGTTCGGGATTACCGATCACTTCCATCGCTGCAATACGGCCGTTGACAAACGTGAATCGCAATACACGGAACAGCCGACCCCGCGGTGCCACGAGGAGGCCCACCGAACCCTCGACCATGGCCAGCCTTGCCAGGCGTGCACCTCGCGCGGCCTGGATGGCTTGCTTCGCCCAGGCTTCCGCACCGTGAAGGTTCGGCGGTACTCCGGGCGCAGCCGCAGCATCGGCATGAACAACAAAGTCCGGGTCGAGCACCTCCAGCAGCTTCGTTGCATCTCCCAGACGCAGTGCGAGGAGAAACTTCTCCACCAGGGATTGCTGCTGCACGAGTTCGCCCTCGGGTAAGGTGGTCGCTCCGCGAACGCGCCGGCGTGCACGGCTGGCCAGTTGCCGGGCCGCTTCCGGCGTGCGTCCTGTGATGCGCGCAATCTCCTCAAATGGAACATCGAAGAGATCATGCAGCACAAAGGCAATTCGCTCGGCAGGATTGAGCCGGTCCAGCACCACCAGAGTGGCGTAGCCGACGGATTCGGCCAATACAGCTTCGGTCTCCGGATCAGGTGTACTTCCCTGCTTCAGCGCAGATTCGGGAGCAGCGGTTTCGAGCGATTCTTCCCGCCGCGAATTGCGCGACCGCAGCGTATCCAGACAGATGCGCGCCACAACCGTGGTCAGCCAGCCGCGCAGGTTTTCGATGATATCTGTGTCTGACCTACTCAGCCGCAGCCAGCATTCCTGCACTACGTCGTCGGCCTCGCTCAGTGAGCCCAGCATCCTATAGGCAACTCCGCGCAGGTGCCCCCGGCTCTCCTCGAATTGTTCGGCTAGCGCATCGCTCTGGCCCATGGGTCATGTTCCCTTCGCGTTTGTCTCATGATGATGACGGACGAGACTCAGTCTATGTGACAGGGGGGACGTGCTCATGATGGCGCTGCATTGGTGGTGTCTGTCACGTTTTCTGTTCGCGGATCGTCATCGGTATGTAACACGGAAATTTCATCTTCAGGAGATCCTCCCATGCAATCACGATTAAAGAATCCCGCAATGCTGCATCCCGACGCCATGCAGGCGCTCCTTGCGCTGATTTCAGCCGTAGAGAAAAGTGGCCTGTCCTCAACGATCCGCGGTCTGGTCCATCTGCGTGCGAGTCAAGTGAACGGCTGTAGCGTGTGTGTGGACCTGGGCTGGCGTCAACTCAAAAAGGCTGGCGAAACAGACGAGCGGCTCTTTGCCGTTTCTGCGTGGCGCGACGCCCCGTATTTCACCGATTCGGAACGCGCGGCGCTGGCGCTGGCCGAAGCCGCCACTCGAGTCGCTGACCGGTCTGATCCAGTGCCAGATGAACTGTGGAATGAGGTTACTCGGCATTTCGACGAGCGCGAATTGGCCGCTCTGACGTTCTCGATCGCGCTCACGAATGCAATGAACCGGCTGAACATTACGACCCGCCAGGTGGCCGGTGAATGGTTAAAATCTGACGCGGGAAAGCAACGGATGGGCGACCACGCCATGGCACGCTAACCGGAGCGCTTACGCGGCCGTCGCCCAGATGTGGTTGCGGTTGAAATGCTTGTCAAAGTTGGATGGATTTCAAACTGACCACTACACTTTTCTACGATAGTGAAGTGGTGCGCATGAAAAGGTCGCTATCTCTAGCGACCTTTTTCATGATGTTGCGCGTGGGTTATTTCTTGGGAACTGGTTTGGGAAGTGGGTTGGCCTTGTTTTCGATGAAGCGCTGCTGCGCTTCGAGGACTTTGGCGCGGGCGAAGGCGGCGTCGCGCCAGCCCTTTACTTCGACGCGTTTACCTTCGAGGTCCTTGTAGATGGCGAAGAAGTGCGTGATCTCCTTGAGCATGTGGGGGTAGATCTCGGAGAAGTTCCACACGTCTTTGTAGCGCGGGTTGCCCTTGCCGACGGCGAGGACTTTTTCGTCGCCCAAGCCCTGGTCCAGCATCTCGAGCAGGCCGATGGGGCGAACCTCCATGACGCAGCCGGGAAAACTTGGCGCGTCGACGAGCACCAGCACATCGAGCGGGTCGCCGTCGTCGCCCAGTGTGCTCGGGATGAATCCGTAGTCGCCGGGATAGTGAACGGGCGAGTAAAGATTGCGGTCGAGCCGGAAGATGTGGAGTTCCTTGTCGTACTCGTACTTGTTGATGCCCTCGTGGGGGATCTCGATGACGGCGTTGATTACCTCAGGGGAGTTGGCCCCGACGGGTAACTCAAGATAGTTCGGCATAAATGTTAGGATCTCTTCTCTGCGAAAGTTTGGGCCTCTGGTCAGATGCTGGCTGGGCCGGATTGAAAATTTGTTACGGCGATAAACCCTCGCCGGAGGATTAAAACTGCATCATGTCTATAATCAGACAGGATGAAGGCTCATGTCTATGTCACGCTGAAACGAACCGTGCTGGATGCTCAAGGGCAGACAGTGGCTGATGCGCTGCGGCGCATGCAATATCAAGGCATTGCCGATGTGCGGCAGGGGAAGTATTTCCTGCTGACGCTGGACGATGGCATAGAGGCTGGCGCGGCCAAAGCCGAGGTCGACCGCATCGCGCGCGAGGTCTTGACGAATCCGGTAATCGAAGACTTTACGTTCCGACTGGAAGACTAGCGACCCTGTAGATGCCATGCACGCCGCTCTGGTGCTAGGCTCAAAAGGGTACCCATGAAGAACTTTTTAAGCGAAGCATCCCCTGAATTTGCGGCCGCCGGCACTGAGGCGCGCGGTAGCCGCTTTGTGCGCGCCTGTCTGCGGCTGCCTGTTGACCGTACACCGATCTGGCTTCTGCGGCAGGCCGGGCGCTATATGCCAGAGTACATGGCCGTGCGTAAGCATCACTCCCTGTTGGACATCTGCCGGACGCCGGAGATCGCGGCTGAGGTGACCATTACTGCGGCGGAGCGGCTGGGCGTCGATGCGGCCATTATCTTTGCTGACTTGCTGCTTCCGTTTACGCCGATGGGGCTCGACTTTGAGTTTCTTGCGGGTGAGGGGCCTGTGGTGCACTCGCCTATTCGCACTGCGGAACAGATTCATGCCCTTCGTACGGATCGCGTGGATGAGCTCAGTTATGTTGGGCGCGCCATTGAGAAGGTTGCGGCACACTTCTCAGGCCCTCGGGCTGATGGCGATCAGCTTGGCATTATCGGTTTTTGCGGCGCGCCATTTACGCTGGCCAGCTACATGATTGAGGGTGGCTCGTCGCGTAACTACATCGAGACCAAGAAGCTGATGTATAGCGATAATGCCGCGTGGTCGCTGTTGATGGAGAAGCTTGTCACGGTGCTTGTGGGCTTTGCGCAGCAGCAGGTTGAGGCTGGGGCCGACGTGATTCAGATCTTCGATAGCTGGGTAGGTGCGCTGAGTGTGACGGACTATCGTCAGTACTGTCTCGCGCCGACGACGGAGCTGATCAAGCGGGTTCAGGCGTTGGGTGTGCCTGTGATTTATTTTGGTGTCGATACGGCTTCCCTGCTTCCGGCTATGCGCGAGACTGGCGCCGATGTGGTTGGACTTGATTGGCGCGTTCCGCTCGATGTGGGCTGGAAGGCGGTGGGCGAGGGGTGTGGCGTGCAGGGCAATCTTGATCCGATTGCTTTGTTTGCGCCTCACGATGTGTTGGAGGCGCGGGTGCGCGAGATTCTTGCCGCTGCTGGTGGGCGGCCGGGGCATATCTTCAACCTTGGGCATGGAATTGTTCCGGGGACGCCGGTTGAGAGCGTCATCAAGGTGGTGGAGTGGGTGAAGGAGTACGGCACGCAATGAGCTTTGCTGTACTGCTTCTGGCGCACGGGACTCCTAATGTGCTCGGCGAGATGGCTGAGTATCTTGGCAAGGTTACGGGTGGACGGGCTCTTCCGGATGAGGTCGTCAAGGAGCTGCAACATCGGTATGCGCAGATCGGGCTTGGCGAGACGCCTGGTGCTGAGCCTCCGCCGCTGACGAAGTGGACGGTGGCGCAGGGACGTTTGTTGCAGGAGCGACTTGGCGGTACGCGGGTTTACGTTGCTATGCGTAACTGGCATCCGTATATCGCTGATGTGATTGCGCAGATGCGGACGGATGGCGTGACTCGGATCAAGGCGATTTGTTTGGCTCCGCAGAACTCACGCACGAGCGTTGGGCTGTATCGGCGTGCGGTGATGGAGGCGGCTGGGGGCCTTGAGGTTGATTTTGTTGCGGGATGGGCGGAAGAGCCTTCTTTGATTCGGGCCTTCGCGGAGAAGCTGTTGCCTGTGTGGACGGAGGCTTCTGCGGAGTTGGGGCGGCGGATTCCTGTGCTGTTTACCGCGCATAGCGTTCCTTGCCGGACGATCATGACGGGTGAGGCTTCGATCGCGGGGGCGCGGCCGGGGACTCCGATGCAGATGACTCCTGATCCTTATCCTGTTGAGGCTAAGCGGACGGCGGAGTTGGTGGCTGATCGGTTGGCTGGCGCTGGCTTAAGTGATGGTGACTGGTATTTTGCTTTTCAGAGCCAGGGGGTTAGTGGTGGTCCCTGGATTGGGCCTACGGTGGAGGAGAGTCTGAAGGCCATCCGGGACGAGGGGCACGGTGGGGTTGTGATTCAGCCGGTCGGGTTCGTCTGCGACCATGTCGAGGTGCTTTACGACATCGATATCGCTTTTCGGGAGATAGCGCGGGAGCTTGGATTGAAGCTTTGGCGGGCTGAGAGCCTGAATGATTCGCCCGTCCTGACTGACGCGCTTGTGGCGATCGCTTTTCAGCGCGCTTGAAAAGCCAAGGGCTCTGATGCTGACGGTTCGGCGTGGATTTTGCGCTTTTGCTCGTACATGCGTCCGTCGGCGAGGCGGCGGAGAAGGATTTCGTCGGTAGTGTCGTCGGGATAGATGGCTACGCCTACGCTGCCAGTGACGGCAAGGGTGTTGCCGGCGACTGCAAACGGCTTGCGTAGGGCGTGGCTGATGCGGTCGAGGCTGCGGTCGGCGATGAGGCTGGGAGGCAGGTCGGACGGGAGATCGGTGGCGATGATGATGAATTCGTCGCCGCCGAGGCGGGCGAGGGTGTCGGGCATGCGGATGGAGTGACGGAGGTTACGGGCGACGTGCTGGAGGAGTTTGTCGCCGACCTCGTGGCCGAGTGAGTCGTTGATCTGCTTGAAGCCGTTGAGGTCGATCATCAGGACAGCGGCGCGGGTGCGGTTGCGCTGGGCGGTAAAGAGGGCGGCGGTGAGGCGGTCCTCGAAGAGGCGACGGTTGGGAAGACCGGTGAGCTGATCGTGGAGGGCATACCACTCGTTGCTTGCGACCTGCTGCTCGAGCATGACGAGAAGCATGCCGATGGTGACGAGGAATTTTTGCCAGTCCCAGATCTCTGCGGCAACGGGCGTGAATTGCGGGTGATTGCTGACCCAGGAGTGCAGGAGGAAGACGAGGGACCAGACTACGAATCCTGCGACGATGGCGACTTTGCCGAGACTCTTGCGAGGGAGGCTGAGCTGGAAGACAACTGCGATGCAGAGATAGAGAAGGAAGAGAGGGTAGTAAGCGGCGTCACGGTATTGGCCGTTCGAGGCGAAGAACCAGGCCGGGATCCAGATCGCGAGCTGGACCAGGACGAGCCACCAGGCTTTGCCCAGTCTCCAGGTTCGATTGAGTATGAAGGGGCTGATGACGCCGAGGATGAGGCCGCAGGCGACGAAGATAAGGTAGATGCCGGGGCGGCGGACATCGAGGCCATAGACGGTGAGAACGGCGGCCAGCGGCAGGGTGTTGATGAGGAGATAGCGCAGGGTGCTGGTGCGGGGGTAGAGGGGCTGCGCGGCTGCCCAAAGAAAGATGATTCCGGCGGCGAGGTAGGCGTCCAGTGCGACGATGTGCGAGGGGATGTGGCGAGGGCCGGTGGGCGTGTAGAGGGCATGGGCGATGGCCTCGAGAAAGATGAAGAGGAGGCCGACGAGCCACAGTCCTACGCGCTCCTGCGGGTGGCGACGGCGCAGGAAGTAGAGGATGGTCAGGAGCGTGGCCATGGCGGCCAGATCGGGCAGGAGCTGGTAGTTCATCCACGCTCCCGACGGCTCGGAGGTGCTGGCTTGGTGGCGATGATCAGGGATCCCCGTTGAAGTGTTAATTATTGAACAGCAACGTTAACAGAATGCTAAAGAATGTGCGAGTTAGCGCTCTGCAAAAGGTTGGAGATGTTCGAGGGTGGGGGGTGGGGTGAGGAAGCTGACGGTGAAGAGGCAGAGGAGCGAGACGACCAGCGCTGGGAAGATGGCGTCGCGCTGGCCAATGATCGATGGGAGGTGTGGGGTTATGGTGTCCCAGGCGACGGTGACGACTGTGCCTACGGCAATGCTGGCTACGGCTGCAGCGGCTGTTGCACGCTTCCAGAAGAAAGCTGCGAGGATGACCGGTGTGAGGGCCGCCGAGTAGATCGTGTAGGCGTAGAGGGCCTTCTTTAGAACGGATTCTGTGCCGAGGGACTGGAAGAGCGCCCATAGGCCGAGGAGGACGACCATGAGGCGGCTGACGATGAGAATCTTCTTGTTGGAGGCGTCGGGGCGAAGATAGCGGACGTAGATGTCGTTGACGAGGTTGGTGGCGGGGGAGAAGAGCCAGTTGTTGGCGGTGGAGATGATCTTGGCGAAGATGGCTCCCATGAGGAGGGCTCCGAGGAGCTTGAGGGCGAAGGAGCCGTCGCTGAAGCCGTGGAGGCCGGAGTAAGCGAGGATTTCGCGGGGTGCCCTGCTGACTTCGCCGGTGGGAAAGAGGGCGGACCCGGTGACGGCGATGGCCACGATGACGGTCTCGAGGATGATGGTGCCGATGATCCAGCCGATGACGGCACGGGTGGCGTCCTTCTCGGATTTAGCGGAGAAGAACTTCTGGTACATGGACTGATTGCCCAGGAGGAGGAGGCAGGTGGGGAGGAAGAGCTCGAGGCACTGGATGGGGGTGAGGTCGCCGAAGAGCTGGAAGTGCGAGGCGGGGAGTGCGGAGTGTACGGCGGGCCATCCTCCGGCGCGATGGACGAGGACGGGAAGGGCGAGGCACATGGTCACGGTGGCGAGAAGGCCGATGAAGAGGTCCATGTAGGCCACGGAAGACATGCCGGCGATGGCGGTGAAGACGATGACGAACGCGGCGAGGATGTAGCGGCCCATGATGGGCGAGATGGCGTCGGGGAAGATGAGGTGGAGGATGTCTCCGCCACCGATGAACTGGTAGCTTGTGATGGCGGTGTAGGTGAGTAGGATAGCGATCACGCCGAGGACGCGGGCGGTCTGGTTGTAGCGGGTCTCGAGGAGGTCGGGGATGGTGAACTGGGCGAATTTGCGGGCGCGGGGAGCAATGAAGTAGATGAGGAGGAGGCCAGCCCAACCTCCGCCGGCTTGCCAGAGGGCGACGAAGCCGTGTTTATAGGCGTTTTCGGCGCCGCCGAGGAGAGAGCCGGAGCCGATCCAGCTGGAGAGTAAGGTGAAGACGAGGACGAAGGCTGGAAGAGAGCGGCCGGCGACGAGGTAGTCTGCCTTGGTTTTTACTTTGCCAAGGCGGCCGAGCGAGACTGTAAGCAGGGTCAGAACGATGATGGCTATTACGATGGCGTGAAGATTCATGAATGCAGCGATTGTAGCTTGATGAGACCGTGGGTGGCCTAAGCACGTCAATTTATGTGAGGTGAACGATGAGAGGTCCTGGGACCGGAGTCGTGTCGGCTGGCTTTGTGTTGGCGGGGGCACTTGCCTTGTGGGGGCAAGCTCCAGCGGCGAGCGTAGGCGACAAGGATTGGGTGGGGGCGCCGGTGAAGGAGCTTGCCCCGGCAAAGGCTTTGTCTGCGAAGCAGAGGACTGCACGGGAAGAGGAGTGGCGACGGGAGATTCGGCACCAACTGTATGTGCCGGAGGTGCTGCCGCCGCTTGAGGCAAAGACATGGTCGGCGTTTTCTCCGGTGGCTGGGGTGATCGCAGAGCGGGTGACGTATCAGACGGCGGATGGGATGCTGGTGCCGGCGGTGGTGTACCGGCCGGATCCGAAGACGTTTAGCTGGCAGGGAAAGCTTCCGGGAATCGTCGTGGTGAATGGGCATGGCGGAGACAAGTCCAGCTGGTACGCGTTCTACAGCGGGATGATGTTTGCGAGTGCGGGTGCGATGGTCGTGACCTACGACCCGATCGGCGAAGGGGAACGGAATGTCGAGAAGAAGTCTCGTGCAGGGTCGCATGACAAGATCGTGGATGCGCCGCATTGGGGGCAGAGATTAGCCGGATTGATGCAGGTGGATGCGATGCAGGCGGTGAACTATCTGGCGGCGAGGCCGGAGGTGGATGCGGGACGGATCGCTGTGGTGGGGTACTCGATGGGCGCGTTTATCGCTGGGATAACGGGCGCAATTGATCCGGGGATTCATGCGGTGATTCTGAGCGGCGGTGGGGTGTATGACGGGCCGGGTGGATACTTCGATTCGAATCCCCTTCCGTGCCAGTCGCCGCCTTATAAGGCGCTGTCGGTGCTGGGAGATCGGGGGGCGGTGCTGTATTCGCTAAATGCAGCTCGAGGGCCGATGTTCGTGATGAATGGGGATAACGATACGGTGATGGATATGGTGCATCATGGGCCGGCATGGTTCGCTAGCGTACGGACGCGGGCCGTGGCTCTGCGTGGGACTGACAGGGATATGTTTACGACGGTGTTGTATCCGGGAATCAGTCATCGAACGAGTTGGGTCGATCGGGATGGGGTCGCGTGGCTTGGACGACAGATTCGATTTGTAAATTGGACCGATAAAGATATTGCTACTATGCCGGTTACACATGTGAGCGAGTGGGCCAAGGCGAATGGTGTTGACATAACGGCGAACTATATCCGGGAGGATCGGGAGGGTGGACTGGATGCTTTGGGGAAAGGTTATCCAGGCATCAAGCGGGAAGACTTGATGGTGCTTCCGGAGAGGGATTGGGAAGCGATGAAAGGGCGATTGACGTATGAGGCGTGGGCGGTTAAGACTCTGGCAGCGGAGCGGGCTGCGACACCGTAGAGGCTGGAGCTCGCGGCGGTGAATCTGCGGACGGAGGCGCAGCTGAAGGGCCAGCGAGGCGCTTCTCAACGGCTGCGGCCTCAATTTCGCTGTTGATCTCGGCTCCCAGCAGAAGCGAGAGGCCGGTGATGTAGAACCACATCAAAAGAATGATGACGGCCCCCAGAGAGCCGTACGTCATGGAGTAGAAGTTGAAGAAGTGCAGGTAGAGCCGGAGCATCAAGGAAGCTAGCAGCCATCCAAGGATGGCGATTGAGGTTCCGGGTGTAAGCCAATGCCAGCGTGTCTTCTGTAGACCGGGTGCCCAGTAATAAATAACAGCGAACGAGAGGGCCAGCAGGACAGCAGCAGTTGCCCAACCGACGATGCGCGCCAGCAATGATGTGAGTGCGGCAAGGAAGTGCTGCTCGATGCGGCGATGTGCAAGGGCAGCGAAGAAGTCTGCGCCAAGCATGCACGTGAGGATGAGAGTAACGATTCCTGACAGCACAACGGTGATCCCGATGGCAGAGATTCGAGCGTGGAAGTAGGAACGAGTTTCGTGCACCTTGTAAACAACGTTGAGGGAGTCCTGGATCGCGGAGATACCAACCGAGGCAGACCAGATTGAGGCGATCAGGCCGAAGGTCAATTTGCCTGAGGTTGCGGCAGCTGTAGTCTCGTTGAACGTCTGCAGGACGATACCAAGGGCTGATGTCGGAATGACGAGAGAGAGATAATGAAGGAGCCGGTCATAGATGGTAGAGGCCGAGCGAGCGGCTAGACCGAGGAGTGCGCTGGCACTGAACAGAGTTGGAAAGAGCGCAAAAAGGAAGTAAAAACCGAGTTCGGCTGCGTGACCTAACAGGCTATCGTCAATGAAAGACCTCCAGGTGCGTTTTGCTATCACACGGGGAGAGATGCCGTGAAGGTTCCAAAGCGAGCGTAAAGGTGATCGGGAGACATAATCCCAGATACGTTGCTGGCGTGGATCAGGGGGCTTGTCGAGGCTGTGGTCGGCGGGGATAATCTGCGACCCCCTTTCACTGGATAGATGCGGAAGTGTGTGGGATTGGTGGCCGAGGTCAAAGATGATACGTCTGCGTAATGGAAAGCATCTAATCAAAAGATGGCTCAAGTTTTGCAGCGTAGACCTTTTGTGGTGACGAAGTTAGGGCAGCTTTGGCGGCTGGTTCGGGAGAGCCATGAACAGCCTATGGCGGGGGTCTCGCGGCTGCCGGAGCTGGTGACGCCGGAGGAGTTAGGCGTTACGTTTATTGGCCACTCTTCGTTTCTGCTGCAAGTAGGTGGGAAGAATGTCCTGGTGGACCCGGTGTTCTCCAAGCGATTGATTTTGCTGAGGCGACAGCGGAGGGCTGGACTGCTGGTGAAGGATCTGCCGGCTATCGATCTGGTGCTGCTGACACATGCGCATATGGACCATCTGGATATGGCTTCACTTAGGCGTGTCGTGCGGGCGACGCTGCGGTTGACGGGTAGGGCTCCTGAGGTCGTGGTGCCGAAGGGCGTGGAAGATCTGGTGGCTCGGCTGGGATTTGCGCGGGTGCACGAGATGGAGTGGTGGCAGCAGCTGGAGGTGCAGAGGCTGCGGGTGACGATGACTCCATGCAGACATTGGGGGGCTCGGATGTTCAACGATACGCATCGTGGGTATGGCGGATATGTCGTGGAGAGTGGCGGATATTCGGTGTATCACTCGGGCGATACGGCTTACTTTGATGGGTTTCGAGAGATTGGCCAACGATTGAAGCCCGAGGTGGCGTTGCTGCCGATTGGAGCTTATTTCCCGGACAGCTATCGGGCAGTGCATACGAGTCCGGAGGAGGCTGCGCGGGCTTTTGTTGAAGTGGGTGCGGAGTGGATGGTGCCTATGCATTATGGGACTTTTCGACTGGGGCGGGAGCCGATGGATGAACCGGTGCAACGACTTGGCGCAGAGGCCGGACGGCTGGAGATTCGCGAGCGAGTGCGGGTACTGGAAGAGGGTGAGACTCTGCGATTGGGCTGATCCCAGGGATGGCTTTGGCTGGAGCCTCAAAATCGTTTTCCGCTCGAGTCGCATCTGATGAGCTATGGCTACTAGCGAAGTTGTAACAGCGAATGCGAGCGGGACGTTGACGATTGGCGGAGATTTGAAGGTCAATCGTTTGGGCTATGGTGCGATGCGGATCACTGGCAAGGGGATTTGGGGCGAGCCCCAAGATCCTGAGACGGCTAAGAAGGTTTTGCGGCGCGCTGTAGAACTGGGGGTGAACTTTATCGACACGGCGGATTCTTATGGGCCGGAGGTGAGCGAGCGCTTGATCGGCGAAGCGCTGGCTCCGTATGCCGATGGCGTGGTGATCGCCACGAAGGCCGGATTGACGCGACAGGGACCAGATAAGTGGCTGCCGGTGGGCCGTCCGGAGTACCTGCAGCAGCAGGTTGAGATGAGCCTGCGGCGATTGAAGCGAGAACGTATCGATTTGTGGCAGTTGCATCGCATCGATCCCAAGGTGCCGGTTGAGGAGTCGCTTGGCGTCATCAAGAAGATGCAAGAGCAGGGCAAGATCGGGCACGTAGGACTGAGTGAAGTGAAGCCACGCGAGATCGATCAGGCACGGAAGGTGATCGACATTGTGAGCGTGCAGAACCTATACAACATCGGCGACAGGACGCATGAGGATGTTGTGGACTACTGCACGAAGCATGGCCTTGCGTTTATTCCTTGGTTCCCTGTTGCTGCTGGCAAGCTGACACAGCCCGGCGGAAAACTGGATGCTGCAGCCAAGCGGCATGGGGTTACGCTCTCACAGCTTTCTATTGCGTGGTTGTTGCGTCGTTCTGCGGTTATGCTTCCGATTCCTGGGACATCTTCGGTTGAGCATCTGGAGGAGAATGTCGCAGCTGCGAGCGTGAAGTTGAGTGACGCTGAGTGGAAAGAGATCGAGCAGTCGGCGAAGTAAGTAAATGCATTAAGTCTGCAAGAAGCGCGTCGTCCCTTGTTGGGCCGGCGCGCTTTTGATTTTGTAGCTTCTAGGTCTTTGGTACTGCCAGATCGAGCGACCTCTGGATTGACGCATCCTCTGGGGTTCCGTAGTTTTCGTTCCAGCCGGGAAGGTTTTGTGACCCGGTAATCAGGCGTGCTCCGTCACGGAATGAGAGATACGTCCATGCCCACTGGCTGAAGACGGCGATGCGATTGCGGAAGCCAATGAGGAAGAAGATGTGGACGAGGAGCCAGGTCATCCATGCGGGGAAGCCGCTCCAGTGGCCGTGGAAAGGCCATTTGATGTTCGCAACAGCGGCTTTGCGGCCGATGGTGGCCATGTCGCCCTTGTCGAAGTAGTGGAAGGGTTGATTGAGACCTGTGCCGTCGCTGCCGAAGTCGCGCGCCACAAGACGGCCGATGCGTCTGGCTGCGTAGACTCCCATCTGCATGGCAGGTTGAGCAACGCCGGGAAGCTGTCGGCCATTCTCTTCGACGTGGGCTAGGTCGCCGCAGATGAAGATCTCGGGGTGGTTCGGAGGGTTCAGGAACTGGTCGACGAGGACGCAGCCGCGGCGGTCGGTCGGGAAGCCGAGGAGTTTGCCGAGCGGCGAAGCCTGAACGCCCGCGGCCCATAGCGTGACAGCAGATTCTACGCGTTCGTCGTCGACCATGACATAGCCGGGCTGGACGTCGGTGACGTGCGCCCCGGTACGGACCTGGACGCCAAGAGCGTTGAGCTGTTCGCGAGCTTTGACCTGGAGGTCGGGCGGATACGCGGCGAGAATGCTGGGTGATCCTTCGAGGATCAGCACCTGGGCGGTCGCGGGATCGATGTGGCGGAAGTCCTTCGTCATATACAGCTTGGCGATGTCGCTGATTGCCCCTGCGAGTTCGACACCCGTGGGACCACCTCCGACGATGACGAAGTTAAGTGGAGGGTGGCTGCCAGCCTCCTGCATCTGTCGCTCCGCCAGTTCGAAGGCGAGCAGGACGCGGCGGCGGATCTCTGTGGCATCCTCGACAGTCTTGAGACCGGGAGCAAGTTTTGCCCAGTCATCTTTGCCGAAGTAGGAATGGGTGGAACCGGAAGCGAGAATCAGGTAGTCGTACTCGAGTTGTGAGCCAGTCTTGAGGAGAACGCGTTGATCGGAAAGGTCGAAGCCAACGACCTCATCCATGAGGACCTCGACGTTTTGATGGTCGCGGAGGATGGAGCGGATCGGCTGTGCAATATCGGCAGGCGAAAGTACGGCGAGCGCGACCTGGTAAAGAAGGGGCTGAAAGGTGTGGTAGTTCTTGCGGTCGACCAGAGTGATGTCCACGGAGAGCTTCGCCAACTCCATGGCTGCGTTAATCCCTGCAAAGCCACCGCCCACCACGATGACTCGCTTGCGTACGTTGTTGCCTGTCGCCATGGTTCAGGCTCCTTCATCTTTGTTCGGCTTCTTGTCTTACTATTTTGATGCCGAAGAAGGGGTTCCGGTATCAGGCATTGGAGAGGCTTGATTCAAGGTTGTTTCTGAAGGGTGAGGGAGACGAAGCCCTGAGTTCCGGTAGCCGCGGCGATGTTGGTGGTTGTGGCGACTCCGGGGAGTTCAAGGGGTGTGATCGTGACCATACCATTTGTGTCGGAGGTTGCTGTGACGGTGGAGGCGCCGTAGACGGGAGCGATGGGACAGCGGCCACGGTCGGGGCATAGGGGCTGCCATGCATCGATGGTCTGGTGTATCTCGACCAACGCGCCTGCGATGGGGTGGGCAGCTGGATCGGTGACTTGCAGGACAACGGGAACGAGTGTGCCGGTGGAAGAGATTGACTGACCGCCTCCCCTGACGATCGACAGACGCCACAGGCTTGGGTCTACGCTTTGAACGGTGAAGTTGGTGCAAACGCTGGTCCAGGCGCAGACAGACGCCGTGGCTTGAGAGCCGGATGCGAGTGGCACTGCAACCGCATTGGTCTCGGCTGTTCCCTGGGCGTTTGCGGTGGATGTAGCGGGCATAAATGCGATGGCACCTCCCGTGGGCATCCAGCTCGCGAGTACGCCGTTGACCGGGAAGATGTTGTCGGTGAGGGCTACTTGCAGGATCAAAGCTACATTGGCTCCGGCGGCGATGTACTGAATGGACGGAGTCACCACGATACTTCTGACCAGTGAAGCTGCGCTGAATGAGCCCGTCTGGGTACCGATCGAGCTGGTCGCCGTAACGATGATGCTCCCGGCTGTGAGTGGGGTGATGGCGGTCGTGACGTAGCCCGAGGCGTCGGTGAACAAGGTGCAGGTGGCGGCTCCGCAGGCGTTGAACTGGACGGTTCCAGAAGTGACAGAGAACGTGACCTGCTGTCCTACGATTGGCGTCGCTCCATCGCCTTGCAGTGCCCTTAGGGTGAATGGAATCGTGGCGATTTGTCCGGCGGCGACTGTACCGGAAGGCGCGGTGATGAGATTGAGCGAAGGCACGGGCGCGGCATACGCGAGTGCTGCGGCCATTTCGGTCGTGCCGCCGGTCGTGAGGTCCTTGACCTGAACGTCGGCAGTGAGCGCTGCGGTAGAGTGAAGCGCGCTGAGCGTGGGAACAGCGGCAACGATGGTGGTAGGACTCCAACTGGTGACCGTGGCGGCGACTCCATTGACCGTCACTGCGTTTCCCGGTCGAAAGCCCATGCCGGTGATGGTGACTGCGCCTCCGGTTGCGGGAACGTTAGCAGGGGCAATGGTGTCGGCATACAGAATGCGGCCCTGGTAGGCGTAGTCGGGGCGGCCGTCTCCGCGCTGGTCGGCGATGGCGATTCGTAACTGCTGCGGTTGCGTACTCCGGACGGCTAAGGTCGTCATGCCAACGGCAGTGCCATTGAAGGCGGTCCCGGTGGCAGCGATTGTAGGCAGGCTGCCTGTGGCGTCAGCGACGTTCCAGACGCCGATGATCGGCATCATCTTGGAGGCGGTGGTGTAACCCTGCTCGTCCTGTGCTGTGACCTCAATCGTGAGCGTGCGGTTGGACCGAACGGCAAGGGTGGACCAGGCGGTGCGAGCGTAGTCGCAGAGGCAGGCTGTCCACCAGCCTTGTGAGTCGGTGCTGACGGGTGAGTACGCAGTACCGGAAGCAGGTGGCGCGCTGTTGCTGGTTGAGACAGTGGCGGGGAAGTCGATTTCGGCCTGGGTATAGGGGGTCATGAGCCAGGCCTGACCTGCGGAAGTTGTGCCTGATGGCTCGACCGTTCCGGCATCATAGGGGCCGACGGCGTATTGACCAGTGTAGAGAGGGTTGATCGGCTCCGTAGTGACGACCGCGTTCTGCCAATCATACTGCGGGGCCAGGATGGGAACGCGAGCCATCTCGTAGTAGCCCTCAACGGCTGCGAGGTAGGTACCCATGTTGGTGACAGCTGGGGCGACGGGACCGTCGACAGGGTTGTCGCCATCGCGGCGGAAGAGAAATCCGGAGACGGAAGAGACTGATTGCCAGGCCTCGGGATAGGCCCAGAAGGCCTGCTCGCGATGAACGACAACGTTGACGCCCTGCATGCCTTGTCCGTTTGGAAATGTGATCGTACCGCGGATTTGGTTGCCGTTCAGGAGCGTGTTTTCTTTGCCGGGAGCAGGGTTGGAGGACGTGACCGGATAAAGATAGTCCAGCGATGAGATGTCGTCAGGGCGCAAGGTGAAAGGCAGCGGCATGCACTGGTAGGTATAAAGACCGCAGATGACGTCGATTGGGTGCATGATTGGCCAGTTGATAGCCTGGTTGTAAGTCGGCGTAGGGCTACCGGTGAAGACATTGTCGTTGGTCTGCGACCAGCCTAGCCCGAGGATGCGTCCGAAGGCCCGCATAAGCTGGTACTGAAGTTGGAGTTGTTGCTGCGGATCGGGTCCAGTACAGCGGCCGTTCAGGACGAGGATGGCATGCTGGATATGGCTGTCAGCGGTGATCGAGTCGACACTTTCGGTGACGGCGTTCTGACGGCAGCCGGAGGGGTTGCTTGCTCCTCCGCCGAGCATCAGGTCGGTCACGGAGCCGTCGCTATCGTAGATGATGGCGATCTGGATCGATTGATAGTTGGCGCTCTGCACGTCGGCGGGGAAGACCAGGCCGGTGGGGGTGGCGTAGACGTTCGCTCCGCTGACGTGTTCTGCGAGGGTGCCACCGCTCGTCAGCACGAGGCTGGAGGTGGAGACGTTCCAGACACCAGCTGCGGCGGCGACGATGGCGTCTGCGGCGGCGTGGTCGACCGAGGGGCTGAGGTCGCCGGGATCAGTGAAGTAGAGCGGAGAGTCGGTGTACCAGACGACGAGGGAGCCGTGGTTGGTGTAGTACGGTGAACCTCCGACCCAGCGAGGTCCGGCGGCTTGTGCCGTGAGAGTGACAGCGAGCAGGTAGAGCCCAATTTGCAGGAAGCTGCGGACGGTTCTACGGAAGGGCATGAGGCGCCCTCTGCCATGCGCTGAGCATGTTGACGACCAGGTCCACGGTGGCTTGTTGGGTTGGGATGGAGGCGTCGCTTACGTTCGCGGGTGTGGGTGCAGTGGTCGTGACGGTCTGTCCGGTTGTGATGGGTTGGGAGAGATTGACCGTAATCGATGGCATTGCGGAAGCGTTGGTGTAGACCATCGGGCGTTGGATTTTTGTGGCGACCCAGCGCAGGTCGGCGATGGTGGGCTGGTGGGTGGTGGTGGCGTCCGTGGCGCGGGGGGCTATGTCTGCGCCACGGAGGGGAATGGCTCCGGCCATGCCTCCCACGGGCGAGGTGATGCCGTTGGGCCCGGGAGTGTGGAGGAGCATCAGGAGATGCTGGCCGGTGCGGTAACGCTGATCTCCTCCGGCCCATAGACCGGCCCACTCGCGCAGGATGTATGTGCCCGACGTGCAGCCGCGGACGGCCTGGTCAACGCGGAACTTGACCTCGACGACGCCGGAGGCTCCATTGGAGCCGTTGATATGGCGGATGACGGTGACTTCTCCGACGAAGGCTACGCCGGCTTGATCGGACATCTGGTGGAGCGCGTCTTCGATGGTCTCGGCGGGCGCGCTGGGCGAGGTCTGCGCATGGGCCAGCGATGCGATCGCGACTGTCGCTATCGCTATGGCTCGAAGGTATGGAGTAATCGGTACGGTCCACCGGCAGTGCGCCATCTCATTGCCTCCTCTCCCTTTCTTTCGTCAGGAGAGGACGGGGTTAGAGGGTGCTGCGGGGTTGCGCTCGCACTTTGGACACGTTACCGATGGGTTTTAGATTTCGGGGTAGAAGTCGAAGAAGGCGTCGAGACTCATTTTGAGCTGGGCCTCGATCTGCTCCCGGCTACCTTCGAGAACGTGCATGGTGACGCGTGCCTGGTTGCCGTTCTTCAGGGCGATTGGAGCGTCGCCCACCTCTGCTACCTCGTCGGCGGGTAGCAGTCTCATTCCGTAGACCAGCGTCAGGTTTGCCATGCTTTTGATTCTAGTCGCACTTGCTTGAAGGGTACCCCCACCGCCACTGGTTGGCGCTAAAGTATTGCATCTATTTGGTTTATCTCTGGACCTTCCATGCAAAGTATTCCTCTCAAATGGTTTGCATGTAGATTGCTGTGTTTCTAAACGAGAAAGCTCTGCATCAGACAGTGCTCACCGTATCTAGAACCATTGTACTAAGTATAGAAGTTCGGGGCGATTGATTCCGCGAACGGATGTTGCTGATAACAAATGGTTTGGTTATGTCTTGGGCTTGACAGGATTCGTGGTGAAAATTCCATAAGCGTCGCACCGTAAGGGAGAAAGGGGTATTGGATGTGATGGATGGGGGTTGGGAGCGGCGCGAATCGTTTTGGGTTGTGGCGCATATACACTGAGGGAGTCAATATGAGTGAAAACACGACTCGCGATACTGTCATCCTCGGTTCCGGATGCTCCGGACTTACCGCTGCCATTTATGCTGCCCGCTCGAATCTGAAACCGCTGGTTCTGGAAGGACATGAGCCGGGAGGGCAGCTCTCGATTACGACGCTAGTGGAGAACTTTCCGGGATGGCCGGAGGGGATTCAGGGGCCGGAGCTGATCGAGAACATGAAGAAGCAGGCGACGCGGTTCGGAGCTGAGCTGAGGATGGCTCACCTGAATTCGATCGACCTTACGAAGCATCCTTTTGAGCTGAACATTGGCAAAGAGACGATCCATACGCGGACGCTGATTATTGCCTCCGGGGCGAGCGCCCGGTGGCTGAACCTGCCGAGCGAGCAGGCGCTGATTGGCCATGGGGTCAGCTCGTGTGCGACGTGCGACGGGTTCTTCTTCTCCGGTAAGGAGATTGCCGTGATCGGCGGAGGCGACTCCGCGATGGAAGAGGCGCTGTTTCTGACTCGGTTTGCGACGAAGGTCACGCTGATCAACCGGACCGAGAGGTTCCGCGCCTCTCCGATCATGCTAGAGCGCGCAATGGCTCATCCTCAGATCCAGTTCATGACCAACACAACTGTGGAAGAGGTGTTGGGCGTTGAAGAGAAGGACGTCAGGGGTCTGAAGCTGAAGAACCGCTTGTCGGAAGAGGAGTCTGTCCTTCCTGTGTCGGCGATGTTCCTTGGGATTGGGCATATTCCGAATGCCAAAGCGTTCAAGGGGCTACTGGATTTAGATGACGACGGCTACATCCTGACGAAGAACAATGTCCTGACTACGCTGAATGGCGAGATTATTCCCGGCGTGTTTGCCTGCGGGGACATTCAGGACCGGCGGTACCGGCAGGCGATTACGGCTGCGGGGTCGGGATGCATGGCGGCGCTTGAGGTGGAGAAGTATCTGGAAGAGCACGGCAGATAAGTAATTTGGATGGGGTATTCTCGGGCCAGTCGATTCTGTCGGCTGGCCCTTACCTCTTTATGCTCGAGTGACGGTTGTGGCACCTCTAACCGGAGCGACAGCAGATTCCTGCCCTTCGGCTTCGCTCAGGATGCGGGATGACAACTAAAAAAGCGGCAGCTCGATTAGAACTTGTGGAACATGAAGAAGGCTCCGGCGACGAGGCAGCAGAAGGCCACGGCGTGGTTCCAGTGGAGCCTTTCGCCGAAGTAGTAGACGGTGAAGACGCCGAAGACCGAGAGGGTGATGATCTCCTGGATGACCTTGAGTTGGGAAGGCGAGAAAGTGCCGGAGCCGATGCGGTTGGCGGGGACCTGGAGACAGTACTCGAAGAAGGCGATGGACCAGCTTACGAGAATGACC
Source organism: Edaphobacter aggregans (assembly GCF_003945235.1). Classification (NCBI taxonomy): domain Bacteria; kingdom Pseudomonadati; phylum Acidobacteriota; class Terriglobia; order Terriglobales; family Acidobacteriaceae; genus Edaphobacter; species Edaphobacter aggregans. The sequence continues at coordinate 3,772,444 of NZ_RSDW01000001.1, read as the reverse complement.
TTCCAGAGCGCGACGTCTTTGTACTTGAGGTGTCCGTACCAGGCGAAGGTCATGAAGATGTTTGACCCAGTCAGGAGAAGAATCGTCCACATATGTAACAGCCTCCGAATACCGGATATTGCCGGTAAGATGCATTAAGAATGTCTATCGCCGACAACCTCTCCCGATTGCATGAAGAGATTGCTGCAGCCTGCCGAAAAGCTGGCCGCTCTGACAGTGAAGTTGCGCTAATGGCCGTGAGTAAGGTCCATCCCGTTGAATCTATTTTAGAGGCCTATGCTGCGGGGCAACGGTTGTTTGGTGAGAACCGGGTGCAGGAGTTTCAGGAGAAGTCGGCTCGGCTCGGCTCGTTGACGGATGTGGCGTTTCATCTGATTGGGCCGCTGCAGTCGAACAAGACGAATAAGGCTGCGGAGCTGTTCGATGCGGTGGATGCGGTGGACTCGCTGAAGATCGCTCAGCGGCTGGATACGGCGGCGGTGGCGCTGGGTAAGCGGCTTCCGGTGCTGATTGAGGTGAAGCTGAGCCATGAGGAGTCGAAGCATGGGGTGGCTCCGGCGGAATTGACGGCGTTGCTTGAGGCGATGCAGGAGTTGAAGGCGGTTGAGGCTGTGGGTTTGATGACGGTGCCGCCGTGGTCGGAGGATGCTGAGATGGCTCGGCCTTATTTTCGTGAGTTGCGACGGCTGCGGGATGAGGCTGCGGTGCGGTTTCCGCGGGTGACGCAGCTTTCGATGGGGATGTCGAATGACTTTGGGGTCGCGATTGAAGAGGGCAGCACGTGTGTTCGTGTGGGGACCAGCATCTTTGGGAAGCGGGTTTATCCGGCTGGTGTGTGATGGATGACGCGGCTGACTTCGTGCAGGATGTTGGGGATGGGTGCACGGTGAGCGTGCGGGTGCATCCGGGGGCTCGGAAGAATGGGGTGAGTGGGGTTCATGCGGGAGCGGTAAAGATTTCGCTGACGACTCCGCCGGTGGATGGGCGCGCTAATGATGCCTTAATTGCGTTTGTGGCGGAGTTGCTGCGGGTTCCACGGGGGGGTGAGTCTTGTGAGCGGCATGACGAGCCGTCGAAGGTGCTGCGCATTACGGGCAAGAGCGCGGCTGAGGTGCGGGCCGCGCTCTTGCCTGTAGATTTGTGCTGATCTTACTTGATCGTTGCTTTTGCGTTAGGGGCTACTGTGATTGGCTGGCCTTCCGATGCCGTGATGTTTACATTTGTGCCGGTTACGGTTGCATATGCGATCTGGAGGCCCTTCGCTCCCTGAATATTGATGTTCTTGAGGACGACGTTTTTGACGGGCGACTCGGGTAGGCCGACGATGACGCCTGCCCATGGAGTGTTGATGGACTTTACGTTCTCGATGGTGATGTCGTGGAAGAACGGCGTGAGGCGTGTGATGGGCGCGGCTGCGACTTCGCCTTCGGGGAGCGCCTTGGGGTAGTAGGCGCTGATGAGAATGGAGGTTTTGACGTTCTCCATGGTGATGTCTTTGAAGGAGATGTCGTAGACCTGGTTGCCGCGGTCGCGGTTGGCTTTGATGCGGAGGCCTTGGTCGGTGCCTTTGAAGTGGATCCGCTCCGCGTGGATGTTGTGTGCGCCGCCTGCGATCTCGCTGCCGATGGAGAGGCCGTGGCCGTGCATGAACTCGCAGTCAGTGATGGTGATGTTTTTGCTGGGCTCATCGGGGCCGGGCGAGTTGATGATGCCGCTCTTGATGGCGATGTTGTCGTCCCCTACGTCGGCGAAGACGTGGTCGATGATCATGTTGCTGGAGCTGAAGGGGTCGATGGCGTCGGTGTTGGGCGAGTGCTGCGGGGCGAGGATGCGGACGTTGCGGATGATGACGTCGTCGGAGTAGTAGGGGACGACCTGCCAGCTGGGGGAGTTCTGGATTGTGACGCCTTCGATGCGGACGTGTTTGCAGTGGTCGAAGACGACGAGGCGCGGGCGGAAGGTGACTTCGCCGACGACTCCGGCGTTATGGGTTGCGCGGGCGATCTTCCACCAGCTTTCGCCGTTGCCGTCGATGGTGCCGGCGCCGGTGATGGCGATGTTTTCGGCGTTGGCAGCTCGGACCAGGGATTGTGTGCCTGGGGCGCGGAACTCACTGATGGCAGGATAATCGGCGTGATCGGGTGAACCGAAGAGGGTTGCGTCCTTGGCCAGGTCGAGGGCGATGTTGCTTTTCAGCACGATGGGGGCGGAGAGGAACGTTCCTCCGGCGAGCTTGACGGTGCCCCCTCCGGCTTTCGCGCAGTCGTCAATGGCCGCCTGGATGGCCTTGGTGTCCTTGGTGGTGCCGTCGGCTTTGGCCCCATAGGCGTGGGCGTCGCAGACCTTGCCAGCGGCCAGTGCAGGCAGTGTGAGGAGGGTCAGGGTGGCGAAGGCGGCGAGTCGATTGCCGAAGCTGTTCATTTTGGTCGGTGTCTCCAATGGCGCCGGAGCGCTCAGGGGAATCTTACTCGCAATTGGTCGTACCACGCATCTTTCTCCTAGTTTTTGAGGGAGAAAATTGAGGGCGAGATTCGGTAAACTGCGCCATGCACTTAAAGAGCGCTCTTCTCGCCGTCGCCTTCCTACCGGTCTTTGCCGTTGCACAGACGCCGAAGACTGCCGCCCCTACCGTTGCTGAGGCTCAGGCATTTATGGACAAGGCCGAGACTGATCTGCTGGCTCTGGCCAATGAGGCTGGGCGAGCAGCCTGGGTGCAAGCCACCTTCATCACAGATGACACCGAGGCCATCGCAGCCAAGGCCGACGAGCGGCTGCTGACGAGGACGAATGAGCTGGTGATCGGGGCGCGGCGGTTTAAAGGGATGAAGCTGCCGCCTGATCTGGATCGCAAGTTCATGTTGCTGAGATTGAACGGCTCGCCTACGGACCCGAAGCTGGTCGCGGAGTTGACGAAGGTATCGACGTCGCTGGACGGGATGTATGGGAAGGGTAAGTATTGCAGAACGGAAGCCGCGGCTGCGGGAGCCTCGACTGATGGAGATCAGAAGAATTGTCTTGGGATTGATGATCTCGACGTGCTTATGGCGAAGTCGCGTGACCCGAAGGAACTGCAGGAGCTTTGGGTGGGCTGGCATAAGATTTCGCCGCCGATGCGAGAGAAGTATGCGCGGCTGGTGGAGCTTTCGAATCAGGGTGCACGGGAGTTTGGCTTCAGGGATACGGGCGAGCTTTGGCGGTCGGGATATGACATGACACCAGAGCAGTTTTCGGCCGAGTTGGAGAGGGCGTGGACGCAGCTCGAGCCGCTCTATCAGGAGCTGCATGCTTATGTGCGGTTCAAGCTGATTCAGAAGTACGGCGCTGCAGCAGACAGACCGGATGGGATGATTCCGGCCCATCTGCTGGGGAATATGTGGGCGCAGGAATGGGGAAATGTCTATGACATCGTTGCGCCTACGGACGCTGGCAGCTTCAAGATGTATGACCTTGAAGCTGCGCTGAACAAGCAGATTGGCCCGGTTTCTCCACTGGAGGCTGGGAAGAAGCTGACGAAGTATGGTGAAGGATTTTTTACTTCGCTGGGATTTGAACCGCTACCGGCGACGTTCTGGGAGCGGTCGCAGTTCATTAAGCCCCGAGACCGCGATGTCGTGTGCCATGCCAGCGCATGGAACGTGGACAACGATCTGGATCTGCGGCTGAAGATGTGCATTAAGGTCAACGCGGACGACTTTACGACGGTGCACCATGAGCTGGGACATAACTTCTATCAGCGGGCTTACCGGAAGCAGCCGTTTTTTTTTCGCGATGGGGCTAACGATGGGTTCCACGAGGCGATTGGCGACTCCATCGCGCTTTCGATCACGCCGGACTATCTGAAACAGTTGAATCTGATCGATCAGATTCCTCCGCCCGAGGCAGATATTCCGCTCCAGCTTCGCACGGCGTTGGATAAGATCGCATTCCTTCCCTTCGGACTGCTGATCGATAAATGGCGATGGCAGGTCTTCAGCGGGCAGACCAAACCTGAAGACTTCAATAGGGCATGGTGGGAGCTGCGTGAGAAATATCAGGGAGTCGCACCGCCGGTTCAGCGGTCTGAGGCCGACTTCGATCCGGGCGCGAAGTACCACATTCCGGGCAATGTTCCTTATGCGCGGTACTTCCTTGCCCGCGTCTATCAGTTCCAGTTTTACAAGGCGATGTGCGATGCCTCTGGCTACAAGGGGCCGCTGAACCGGTGCAGCTTCTACGGCAGCAAAGAAGCAGGGGCGAAGCTGAACACGATGTTGGAGGCTGGGCGGTCGAAGCCATGGCAGGAGACACTGAAAGCAATGACAGGAACGGACCATCTGGACGCAGGACCGATGATTGAATATTTCCAGCCGCTGTATACGTGGCTGAGGCAACAGAACGCGGCAAATAAAGTCACGGTTGGCTGGAAAACAGAATCAAAATAGCGCTTGTGTACAGCCTCTGACACAACGTTGCGAATCATTGATATCGCCCAGCGCGACTGAGTAGGGACTGGTCTAACGGGCAGGCCCAATGTAAAGTTGCTCGAACCATTTTTGCGGGCGGAGCGTGTGCTCTAGCTTTGCGAGGAAGTTGGGGTAGAGCAACTTGGCGGGTAAACAGTACATTCTTGCGCTGGATCAGGGGACGACGAGTTCGCGTGCGATGGTGGTGGATGAAGCGGGCAGCGTGGTGTCGATTGCGCAGCGACCTTTTCGACAGATCTTTCCTCAGCCGGGGTGGGTCGAGCATTCGCCGACCGAGATATGGTCTTCACAAAGCGGCGTTGCGACTGAGGCTCTTGCCGCTGCGGACCTGACAGAACACGATATCGCTACTATCGGAATTACGAATCAGCGTGAGACGACCGTTGTCTGGGACCGCGAGACTGGCGAGCCGATTTACAACGCCATCGTCTGGCAGGATCGACGTACGGCGGCATTTTGCGATGCGCTGCGGAACCGCGGTGATGGTGCGATGATCCAGGAGAAGACGGGATTGATTCCGGATGCGTACTTTTCGGGGAGCAAGCTCAACTGGATCCTGAATAACGTGGATGGTGCGCGGGCGCGGGCTGAGGCGGGGAAGCTTGCTTTTGGGACTGTCGACAGCTGGTTGATCTGGAAGCTTACACAGGGGGAGAGGCATGTCACGGATGCGACTAATGCCTCGCGGACGATGCTCTACAACATTCACACGCTTGAGTGGGACGAGGAGTTACTGCGGCTATTAGATGTTCCGCGATCGATGCTGCCGGAGGTTGTGGCTTCGAGCGGGCACTGCGGAACTACACGCGGTCTCTTTGCGGGGATCGCCATTGCGGGGATTGCGGGCGACCAGCAGGCTGCGCTATTTGGGCAGATGTGCACAGAACCAGGGATGGCGAAGTGCACGTTTGGGACGGGGGCTTTCATGCTGCTCCACACGGGAACGCAGCCGATGGCCTCGAAGAATCGGTTGCTGACGACTATTGCGTGGCAGATCGGCGACAAGGTCGAATACGCGCTGGAAGGAAGCATGCTGATGGCTGGCGCCGTAGTGCAGTGGCTGCGGGATGAGTTGCGGGTGATTCGCACGTCGGCTGAGGTGGAAGAGTTGGCAGCGTCGGTTTCTAGCTCAAATGGAGTCGTACTCGTACCGGCGTTTGCCGGACTGGGGGCTCCGCATTGGGATCAGTATGCGCGCGGTGCTCTGCTGGGAATGACACGGGGAACGACGCGGGCGCACATCGCCAGGGCTGCGCTAGAAGGAATCGCCCTGCAGGTGACGGACGTGCTTGGTGCGATGCAGGCGGACTCGGGTTTGCCGCTCGCGCAGTTGCGTGTGGATGGTGGGGCCTCAGCGAACAACTTGCTAATGCAGATTCAAGCCGATGTGCTTGGGATCGAAGTTGTGCGGCCGAAGAACGCCGAGGCCACAGTGATGGGCGCGGCTTATCTAGCTGGTCTTGCTATGGGATATTGGCCCAACAAAGAAACGATTGCGCGGCAGTGGCAGATGGATCGCGTCTTCAGTCCTGTGATAGACGCGGCGGCCAGGGGCAAGGTACGGGCTTCCTGGCGCAAAGCTTTGGGACGTGCAGAAGGCTGGACGAAAGAGGAGGAGGCTGAAGGTTGACCGGACGCGATGAGCTTCTGCGCCAGCTGGGCGAGCAGACTGAGCTGTGGGATGTGTTGGTGATCGGCGGCGGCGCAACGGGTCTCGGTGCTGCGGTTGAGGCGGCGGCGCGGGGATTCCGCACGGTGCTCGTGGAGCGTGATGACTTCGCCAAAGGAACCTCGAGCCGCAGCACGAAGCTGGTGCATGGCGGGGTGCGGTATCTGGAGCAGATGAATGTAACGCTCGTGCTCGATGCGCTGCGGGAGCGCGGACACATGCTGCGCAACGCTCCTCATCTGGTGCACGATCTATCGTTTGTCGTGCCGGTGTTCAACTACTTCGGGCTTCCCTATTACGGATTTGGCTTGAAGGTGTATGAGCGGCTCTCTGGTCGATTTTCGTTTGGGTCTTCGCGGTTACTCTCACGTGACAAGACACTTGAGATGCTGCCGGGCATCGCAGGCGATGGTCTTAAAGGCGGCGTATTGTATCACGACGGGCAGTTCGACGATGCTCGCTACATAGTCGCGCTGCTGCGAACATTTCAGGATCTGGGCGGAACTGCAATCAATTATGTCGAAGCGACTGGTTTACTGAAGTCGAACGGAAAGACGGTGGGGATTCAAGCGCGTGACTGCGAGAGCGATGCGCGATTTGATATCACCACGAAGGTTGTTGTGAATGCGGGCGGTGTATTCACCGAAGAGATTCTCGCGATGGATGGAGCAGAGCCCGGATCATTGCTGTCGGTGAGCCAGGGGACGCACTTTGTTCTGCCGCAGTCTTTCCTCCCGGGCGGTGCGGCGATGATGATTCCGAAGACCTCTGATGGACGAGTGCTCTTCGCCATTCCGTGGCACGGAGCGACTGTTGTGGGAACTACAGATGAGCCGGTCGATCGTGCTTCTGCGGAACCGCGTTCGCTGGCTTCTGAGCGGAAGTTCTTGTTTGAGCACATCGCTCAATACTTTGGACGCAAGCCGCGTGTCGAGGAGATTCTCAGCGTCTGGTCTGGACTTCGCCCGCTTGTTCGCAAGGGACATGGAACGACGTCGAAGCTGTCGCGCGATCACACTGTACTGGTCTCGCAGTCGGGATTGGTGACGGTGACCGGGGGCAAGTGGACAACGTATCGCAAAATGGGCCAGGATGCGATCGACCACGCTGTGGATGTTGCGGGCTTGCCCAAGGTAGCTTCGCGGACGCTCGATCTGAAGCTGCATGGATGGACGGATGACTCGGCCGGCATTGCGGAGCCGGAGCGAGTGTATGGGACCGATCTGCCGCTGATTCAGGCGCTCTCGGACCACGACTCCACGCTGAGCACGCTGCTGCATCCGCGGCTTCCTTATCGGTTGCGGGAGGTAGTCTGGGCCGCGCGCTACGAGATGGCGCGCACCGTCGAGGATGTACTGGCTCGTCGAACACGTGCGCTATTTCTGGATGCGCGGGCAGCGATGGAAGCAGCACCCGTCGTTGCCGATCTGCTGGCGGAGGAACTCAGCCGCACGGAAGCGTGGCGGGATAAGGATCTCGCGAATTTTTATGCAGTAGCACAAGGGTATGTCTACAAAGGTGAATGAGGGTTATGGTCAATTGGTCTGCCGTTATTGGTGAATTCGTCGGGACGTTCGTGTTAATCGTGCTAGGTAATGGAGTTGTCGCCGGCGCGCTTCTGAATAAATCGAAGGCGCAGAATGCTGGGTGGATCTCGATCACGACCGGGTGGGCGGTCGCGGTGTTTGCTGGAGTCGCTGTCAGTGCTGCGCTGGGTGATGCCGATGGCCACCTCAACCCGGCGTTCACCCTTGCTTCTGTGATGATGACGGGAAATCCGATCCGTTTGATCACCTACATTCCGGCACAGCTTCTTGGGGCGTTCTGTGGAGCCGTTGCAGTGTGGCTACAGTACAAGCCGCACTGGGAGCTCACCGAAGACGCGGATGCGAAGTTTGCCTGCTTTGCGACTGCGCCTGCAGTGTATCGACCGATGTGGAACTTCTTCAGCGAAGTGCTTGGGACGTTCGTGTTGGTGCTGGTCGCGACCGCTCTGTTCTCGAAGCGTGTTTCTCCGGCCGGAGTTGCAGCGGGGTTGGGACCGATGCTGGTAGGTGCGCTGGTCTGGGGGATTGGGCTCTCGTTAGGCGGGACGACGGGGTATGCGATCAATCCCGCCCGGGACTTCGGTCCCCGCATCGCTCACTCTGTGCTGCCGATCGCAGGTAAGGGTGGATCAGGCTGGCGATATGCATGGGTGCCCATTTTCGGCCCATTGGCTGGCGCCGCTTTGGCTGCGGCTGCAGTGCGTGTTCTGAGTATGTAGGGCGTAATGGAGATACCCTATGTCGCGCGTTTCCTGCTGCGATCGACATTACGCTCGTAGATGATGCGCAGGCCGTTGAGCGTCAGCATATCGTCCACCTCGGCGATGTACTTCGATCCGCCTGCGATCAGCTTTGCCAAGCCACCAGTCGCCACCGTCTTCGTCTCCGGGCCAAGCTCTGCGATCATGCGCTCGAGGATGCCGTCGACGAGGCCGATGTAGCCGTAGTAAAGGCCGATCTGGATATTGTCGACGGTGTTGGTACCAATGACTTTAGCGGGTTTCTTTACATCGACGCGTTGCAGGCGTGCAGCGCGGGCGAAGAGCGCCTCGGCGGAGATCTTCAAGCCAGGGGCAATAGCGCCGCCGAGGAACTCGCCCTTCTTCGATATGACGTCGAAGGTAGTCGCTGTACCCATGTCGATTACGATTGCCGGGCCGCCGAATCGCTCGAAGGCCGCGACACAATTAACGATGCGGTCTGCACCCACCTCGGACGGATTGTCGGTCAGGATCGGCAACCCTGTCTTTACTCCTGGCTCAATGAACAGCGGCTTCAGTTTGAAGTAGAGTTCACAGACATGGCGCAGCGCCGAATCTAACGGTGGCACCACCGACGAGATCACAATACCGTTCACAATTGCGGTTTCCAAACCGCGCAAACTAAAGAGATCGCGCAGCAGAACGCCAAACTCGTCCACCGTATAGTTGGCCGATGTGGTGATGCGCCAGTTCGCCACTATCTCCGAGTGCGTGCCGTCAGCACCTTGTTTGTAGAGTCCAAGTACCGTGTTGGTATTGCCGACATCGAGTGCCAGTAGCATCTTCGTTCTTCCGTCTGATTATTGATCTTGTGCAAGCGCCCGAACGCCGCCAGAGAGAACGGTGTGCAGAACGCCGTCGTCGCCGGCCACCTGCAGAAAACCGCGCATATCCAGTCCGGCCGTCACGCCAGTATAGCCGCCAGCCTCTTCGACGTGGACGCGCTTGCCCTTGACCCACGTCGAGGCCGAGGCAAAACGCTCAAGCAAACCGGCTCCATTCAACGTTCCCCGATATTGTCGGACGAGCTTGCGTATTTCTTCGTCAAGAGAGCGTAATAATCCAGCCAGAAGTGCGTCTCTCGATATTGCCCTGCAACCTTCTTTCCGCAACGAAGTAGCCAGTGTTTCAAGCTCCGACGGAAAGCTCATGTGATTGAGGTTGATCCCTACGCCGATCACTGCATACCGCAACATCTCAGGCTCGTTCTGCCTTCCTGCAATCGATCCCGTCTCGACGAGGATGCCGCCGCACTTTCGCCCATTCAGCAGCAGATCATTCGGCCAGCGAATGTCCGCATGCAGTCCCGTGACCGCTGCAATCGCCGACTGAGCGGCCAGCCCGGTTGCCAACGGCAGCCAACTCGCCATCGTCAGAGGAATCGCGGGAGCGGTGAGTGCACTGACGTAGAGACCGTCTCCCGCCACAGAGTGCCATCCGTGGCCGCCGCGACCGCGCCCAGCCGTCTGTTCATCGGCGACCCAAACGCCACTCCGCGTTCCGGCCTGCGCTGCCTCAAGCGCCAACACGTTCGTCGATCCAACCAGAGGAAAATGGAGGATCCGTCCGGCGAACTCCGTCCCAACGATCTCCGCCTCTACTGCTTGCAGATCGAGCGCAGTCATGGCCAACCTAGTACAAGTCCGCTGTGATGCGCATGCTGAGGTCCGTCGCCGCGGCAGAGTGCGTCAGAGCCCCGACCGAAACAAAATCGACTCCCGCTAGCGCGTACTTGCGCACCGTCTTCAAATTCATGTTGCCCGAGGCCTCGATTGGCACCCCAGGCAGCGCAGTCCGAATCTGCTTCACAGCCTTCTTCACCGCCGCCGGCGTCATGTTATCCAGCAAGATGGACTCAGCTCCCCCGGCGATCGCCTGGTCGAGTTCCTGTTGGCTGCGCACTTCGACCTGCACGATCTGTCCAGCCTTGCGTCCGGCAAGCGCACGCTCGAGCACGACGGGCAGCCCGCCGCCAAGCGAGATGTGATTGTTCTTGATCAGGATGCCGTCCTGCAGATCGAGTCGGTGATTCACACCTCCACCACAGCAGACCGCGTACTTGTCTAGCGCGCGTAGGCCTGGGATTGTCTTGCGTGTGTCGAGCACCTTGGTCTTCGTACCCGCGACCGCGCGCACGAACTCGTTCGTAAGGGTTGCGATGCCGCTCATGCGCTGCATCAAATTCAGAATCACGCGTTCGCACGAAAGGATCGCGGCAGCATTGTGTCGAATTACAGCCAGCGTCTGCCCCTTCTTCACCTTCACGCCGTCAAAGATTTCCGGATGGCTGACGACCTCGAATCGCCCCACCTTTCCGCCAGCCATCTTCGCGAAGATATCGAGGAATGCAGGAATGCAGCCCAGTCCCGAGACGACGCAGGCTTCTTTGGCGATGATCGTTCCCGACGCCCGAAGGCCAGGGGCGATCGTGAGGGCCGTTGTAATGTCATTGGCGACTTTATCTTCGGCCAGTGCCGCCTCCAGCAGGGTACTGATCCGTTTGCTCTTCCAGTCCATGCAGTAATCCTAAACCCCATCAAAGATTGATGCGCTCCTACCATCTAATGGGCAACAAGCTTCATCGCGCCTTAGTGAGCGGCCGCATAATGTTTCGTCGCGCCTGTGCGCTCGTTTCGCACATCGAAGCTCCCGTCTGGGTTCCCGATCAGTTCCAAAAAATGTCCGGCGTCCGTCCCCAGCGGATTCGCAATATACTCCGCCGCCGTGTTGTGCGCCTCGCTACCTTCAGCCGAATAGTGCAGCTGCCACAATGTCTCAAGCCCCGGAGACTTCGCAATAGTCACGAGCGTAGGCGTCGATCCGCCCTTCTTCTCGCTGTTGTCCATAATCGCCACGCGCGGATGAACCGCATCGACCAGCGCGGGGCTCGAGCTCTGATACCACCCATGATGCGAGACGATGAGCACATCGACCTTGCCCAGCTTATTCGTCGGACACATCAGCTCCATCTCCTTGTCCCATGTCAGGTCGCCAAGATCGAGCAGTTTCAGGTTGCCGAACGAAATCTGCACCCCAAGCGACCGGCTGTTCTCCGTCTTGTCCGCTGGACGCACTTCCGAAGCCTTGCAGAACGCATTCGCTTGCCCGCCTCCCGGCAATGATCCCGGCAACAGGTTTCCATCCGCGCTCACGACTGTGACATGCATCCCAGCAATCGGGAGAACGTCACCTGGCCGCGCTAGGATTCGCTTGTATTTCCCGTCGGCGATCACCTTCTCATACGCCGCAAAATCGCGCACGGTTGGAGCATTGTCGAGTTCGCGATTTTGCCCATGATCGATAAACGCTCCAACCGGAATTCGCTGTACCAGCTGAGGCACGCCACCGACGTGATCGTCGTGGAAGTGCGTGATTAGGACGTAGTCAATCTTGCTCAATCCAGCTCTCTTCGCTGTGGCAGCGATTCGGTCGGCATCACGATACTCGTTGCCCGGCCAGCCCGTGTCGATCAGTAGCGACTCGCCCTTCGGCGTAACGAACAGCGTCGCCTGCCCGCCTTCGACATCGATGAAATAAATCCGCAGTTTGTCCGCTGTGCTTTCAGACTTCTGCGCCCTGGCCCCCATTGTCGCACTCGCAAGAATCCCAACCACAGCCAGCAGACACACCCTTCGCAACACCTTCATCATCACTTCTCCTTATCTGCATTCGCAGGAGCCTGCACGGTCGCGCGCATAGCCCCGGTTGAAATTCCTCCGTCGACCAGCAGCGTCTGGCCGGTCACGTAGCGGCTGGCCTCCGAAGCAAGAAACACCACGGCTCCATCCAGATCGTGTGCCTGCCCCGGCCGCTTCAACGGAATCCGGTCCACCAGATACTCTACCCATTCCTTGCTCTCGTACAACACTTTGTTCTGCTCCGTTTTGAACCACCCCGGAGCAAGGCAGTTCACCGTAATCCCGTACTTGCCCCAGTCATCCGCAAGGCTCATCGTGAGTTGCCGCACGCCACCCCTGCTCGCACCATACGGAGCCAGCCCCGAATACCCAAACACGCTCGTCACCGAGCCGATATTGATGATCCGCCCATACCCATGCTTCACCATGCGACGAGCCATCTGCTGCGCCACAAAAAAACTTCCGCGCAGATTCGTATCCAGCACAAGATTCCAGTCGTCCCACGTCACGTCGAGCGCGGGCTTCCTGACATTGCATCCGGCGTTGTTGACCAGAATGTGCACCTGCCCCACCGCCGCCTCAGCTGCTGCGGCCATTCGTTCGATGCTGCCTTGATCGCGAACGTCCAATTCCAGCGGAATCGCCTTGCGCCCTAGAGCCTCAATCTCCGCGACAAACGCCGTCAAGTCATCGACCTTGCGGCTCGTGACGATGAGGTCGGCACCTGCCTTCGCCAACGCACGTCCGAAGTGCTGACCCAATCCCCGACTGGCACCGCTGACCAATGCTACCTGACCGCTCAGATCAAACAATCCATCACTCATCGTCACCGCACCATACCTTCAGGTTCGTCCTGAAATTCGCGTGGGTCGAGCACCACCTTCATTAGATTCGGCTCCCCTCCATGCAGGCGCTCGAACCACCGCGGGCCATCGCTTATCGGAGCGACAGCCGTAATCAGCGGCCCTACCCTAATCTTCCCTTGCGACATCAACTCCATCGCCTGTGGATACTCTCCCGCCGAAGCGCACGACCCCTGCAGCCGAATCTGCCGTGATACGACCTTCTGCAACGGCAACGTGACCTCAGGCGAGATATTGCCTACAAGTGTTACCGTGCCTCCTTTGCGCACGCAGTCGATAGCGCCTGTTACCGTCTCGTTCCGGCCCACGGCCTCGAACACAACATCCATTCCACGGCCGTCCGTGAGCCAATTGATCTCCCGCACCAGTGCATCACCGCTCGCGTGCAGAATCTCATCGGCTCCAAGCTCTCTGGCCCTCGCGAGCCTCGTCTCGTCGATGTCGGCCACCAGCACGCGCGAACATCCAGCCACCTTTGCCGCCTGCAGCAACAGCAACCCGATCATCCCCGCACCGATCACCAGAGCGGATTCACCGCCTTTGAGCTCCGCAACCCGTACCCCATGCAGCGCAACCGACACCGCCTCAAGCATCGCTGCCTCAGCGAACGACAATGCGTCCGGCAGCTTATAAAGAATCCTCCCGGGTACCGCAACAAACTCCGCAAACGCTCCCGCGCGTCGATACTCGCCACATGACACCCCAAGCACCTGACGGTTGTTGCAGAGATTCACCTCGCCCCGGAGGCAGAACTCGCAAACACCGCAGTACACCGTCGAATCGAACGTAACCCTGTCGCCCACCGCGAACCCAGGCACAGCCGCACCGACAGCCGCGACGACTCCCGCAGCCTCATGGCCCATCACCACAGGAGGAATCCGCCGCCCCGACGAGCCATCGTATCCATGCACATCGCTCCCGCAGATCCCGCAAGCCGCCACCTGCACCAAGACTTCATCCGGCTCAACAGAAGGCATCGGAAGATCGGTCACCTTCAGATGTTTGTACTCGGAAAGAAGCAGAGCTTTCATCGTTCGACCTATGACCTCGCGCATCAAGGGTATAACGTTCCGGCCACTTCTGACGCCTGATCTCGTTCTTCCTTACGCCACTGGCACCGCTCGCTGCGTTTGCCGTGCAGGATCGCCTTGTCTCCGCAGGCCGAGCCCCGACTCGATCAAATCAGCCGCCCTCTCCAATCCATCGACCTTCTGCATGGCTGCCTGCACCTGTTTCGCCGCGCTACGGTACGACCCCTGCCGCAACACCGCGTCGATCGCCTTCCGCAGTCGCCCCACACCAAGCCTCCACTGCGAAACAACAATTCCAGCCCGCCTGTGGGCAATCCGCGCTGCCACCCCCGGTTGATCGTTCCCCATCGGAATCGCCACCAGCGGAACCCCCTCCGCCAGCGTCTCCAGCGTAGTGTTCAATCCGGCATGAGTCACGACCGCAGCCGCTCGCTTCACAAGTTCCAGCTGTGGAGCGTACCGCACAACTACGGGCTTACCTGGCAACTCTCCCAACTCGGCAGGATCCTTACTACCGCCCAGCGAGAGCACAAGCTGTGCATCCAGCCCCACGCAAGCCTGCGCAATCATTCGAAAGACCCGCTCCGAGCCATTCTGCAGCGTGCCCATCGAGCCATAAACCAGCGGTCTCCCATCCAGCCGCTCCCACGGAAACTCCACCGGCTCACGCACCTGACTATCAACAAAAGGCCCCGTATAGTGCAGCCACGAAGGTCGATTGGGCATAGGAAACTCCAGCGCCTCCGGCAGTTGAGTAATCTGCGCCAGCTTCGACAACGCATCCGTGCTGTGACCCAGCGGCGTCAGACCCCACACTTTGCGCTGCGCATTTACGTCTTCAAAAATCGGCTTTGCCACTCGCGTCAGCAGTCTCGCGCCCAGCCGATTCCTCAGCCGTCCAATCGCGTCCGTGCGATATCCCCAGCCAAAACAGAACGGCGGAATCGTGTCATCGGCAAGCAGCGGAGGAAAGCACGCCACCGACACAAACGGCAGTCCCAGATGCTCCGCGACGCTTCCCGCCATATCTGCCTCATCCACCACCATGGCTCCCACACCGGCGGCCTTCACTGCATCCGGCCCATCCCGCAGCACCATGCGCGAGTGATTCTTCACCCGGTCAACCGTAAACCGGAACGTATTCAGTCCCTTCAATCTGCTGAGCTTCTCGTCCAACTGCCGCAGCGTTCCCATCGGATAATCCGCCGCACCCACCTGCACAAACTCAATCCCCGCAGCCCGAACCCGCGCCGCAGTATCCGCGATTCCAAACAGAATGACCCGGTGCCCCCTCTGCTGCAGCCTGCGAGCCAGCGCGGTCATCGGATTCAGATGCCCTGTTCCCGGAAAGCAGAACGCCCCAAGAATGGCCATGGCTTACACCTTTCACGAGACAAAATCATAGGCCCAGTGGCTATACGCGTCCACGCGTAAAGCGGATGTAGTTCCCTCACCGATTCCTTCAGGCGATGCAGACCGCCCCGGCGATCAAGTATCATCTCGCTGACTAAAAACGCAGCGCAACCATTAACGCAAGCCACAGATCACAACACCCATCGCCAGAAGAAAATGAGGCCCTGATGCGATTTCGTCCGATACAAGCAGCTTGTCTCGCCCTAGCTCTTACTATTCCGGCTCTCGCGCAACAGCGCTGGACCGAAGAAGCAGCCAACGCCTGGTACGCAAAGCAGCCGTGGCTCGTCGGCGCCAACTTCATCCCCTCCGACGCCATCAACCAGCTCGAAATGTTTCAGGCTGCCACCTTCAACCCCGCGCTCAACGACAAAGAACTCGGCCTCGGCGAATCCATCGGCATGAACACCATGCGCGTCTTCCTTCAGGACCAGCTCTGGGAGCAGGACCCCAAAGGCTTCACCCAGCGTCTTGATACCTTCCTTACCATCGCCGCCAAACACCACATCAAGCCGCTCCTTGTCCTCTTCGACTCCTGCTGGGAGCCCAACCCTCACCTCGGCCCGCAACACCCGCCCATCCCCGGCATCCACAACTCCGGCTGGGTCCAGAGCCCAGGAGCCATCGGCCTCACCGACCCCGCCTACGAACCTAAGCTCAAAGCCTACGTCGAAGGCGTCGTCGGAGCCTTCGCCAAGGACGACCGCATCCTCGGCTGGGACATCTGGAACGAGCCCGACAACGGCAACGACAAAAAGCCCGGCGAACCCGAAAACAAGAATGAACGTGTCGCCTACTACCTGCCGAAAGCCTTCGCCTGGGCGCGCTCCGTCCACCCCATCCAGCCCCTCACCAGCGGCGTATGGATGGGTAACTGGACCGACCCCGCCAAGCAGAGCCCCGTCACCAAAATCCAGCTAGCCGAGTCCGACATCATCACCTTCCACAACTACGACTGGCCCGAAGGCTTCGAGGCCCGCGTAAAATCCCTCCAGCCCCTTCACCGCCCGATCATCTGCACCGAGTACATGGCCCGCGGCAACGGCAGCACGTTCGACACCATCCTTCCCCTCGCCAAGAAGTACAACGTCGGCGCGATCAACTGGGGCCTCGTGGCCGGCAAGACCCAGACCTGGCTCCCTTGGGACTCATGGCAAAGGCCCTATGTCCTCATCCAGCCCACCATCTGGTTCCACGAGGTCTTCCGCCAGGACGATACCCCCTACCGTCAGCACGAAGTCGACCTCATTCGCCAGCTAACAGGCCGCGGAACGCCGTCCATGTAGCCACTAACAAAACGTCTATCATCAGATCCCTGGTTGGGCGCCTCGCCGAGCTGCTTTGGCACTCGGTGATGCGCCAATCATGATTGAATTTGTGCGGATTGCACTTCCAAATTGGGTTTACTATAGGTATCCCGATGGAATGAGTTCAGCCGATCAGGAGAACATCGGATGAAAGTCAAAGCTTGGTACGTTTATTTGTTGTTGGCTGGGTCTGTCGCTGGTATTGGTTTATGGAGAGCAAGGTCGGTGCGCGGAGCCTCAAAAACCTCATCCGCGGGCTGGAACCGGCAGGCAGCAGCAGGTTATCTGGACAGCCGTGAGGTATGGTGGCAAGATTGGCGGGTCGCGCAGATGGACCACGGAACGATCTGCATCTCCTGCCATACTGTGGTGCCTTATGCGATGGCACGGCCCGCGCTTCGTCATGAGTTGAGTGAGACAGGGATGGCCGCCCCCGAGAAGATCATGATGGACAACGTGGAAAAGCGTGTGAGCCATTGGTCCGAGATGGTCCCGTTTTACTCCGACGCTGCTAATGGCCCAGGTAAGACAGCTGAGGCCCGTGCGACGGAAGCTGTGTTGAACGCCGTAATGCTGGCAAGCTATGACGCACGACAGGGGCATTTACGCCCCATTACGCGGACTGCCTTTGATGCAGCATGGGCGCTGCAGGAAGAGACCGGCGATAAGGCCGGTGCGTGGCAATGGCAGGACTTCCACCTGGGGCCGTGGGAAGCGGGAGAGTCCGGTTATCAGGGTGCAGCGATGCTGATGCTGGAATTGGGTAATGCTCCGGATGGATATGCCAGTGAGCCGGGGGTTCGCGAGCATGTGGAGCGACTAGAGGAATACCTGCGACGCGAGTACGCGGCTCAGCCTCTAATGAACCAGCTCTACATTTTGTGGGCGTCTCCTAAAGTACCCGGATTGTTGACTCAAGCCGAACAAAAGACATTGATCGAGGCGCTTCAACGCCTCCAGCAGGCTGACGGTGGTTGGAGGCTCTCGTCGATCGACCAGAAGCCCCGGTGGGATCATTCACCCGAACCACAGGAGAGCGATGGCATGGCAACCGCTCTGGCCGTCCTGGCGATGGAGGAATCGGGGACAAGCCGCCATGACGCGACACTGAAGCGTGGGTTGGAATGGCTCGAACAACATCAGGAGAATAACGGCGATTGGCGCGCAACATCGCTGAACAAAAAGCGTAATCCGAAGAGCGACGTAGGCCGCTTTATGAGCGATGCTGCAACTGCCTATGCGGTTCTGGCATTGGAGGACGCACAGTCCCCCACTAGCAATTGAAAAAAATAAATGGGTCCTTCAGAAAGCATTTTTCATCGACCATCAAGCCAGCTTTGGGTTGATTTTTGCGCCAATAGGCGGGTCGATGAGTGCACAACCAATTGAATTTGTGCAGGTGCGATTCAAAATTGGGTTACCATCAAGCAATTCTGCGCAGTCAATTCAACAATCAGGGGCATCTCGGGTGAGAAACAGAGTTCTAGGTACGTATCTGTTGCTGGCCGGATCCGTCATAGGAATCGGTCTGTGGAGAGCAAAGCCGGTCCGCGGAGCCTCCAAAACCCCTTCTAAGACCTCGACCGCGCACTGGAGCCAGCAGGCAGCCGCAAGTTACCTCGACAGTCGCGAAGTCTGGTGGCAGCAATGGCCGCGTGCCCAGAAAGACCACGGAACCATCTGCATCTCCTGTCACACCAATGTGCCGTATGCAATGGCGCGCCCCGCGCTGCGACAGCAGTCCAGCGAGATGGCCGCACCCGAGAAGATCATGATGGACAGCGTGGAAAAGCGCGTCAGCCACTGGTCCGAGATGATCCCGTTCTACTCCGACGCAGTCCACGGACCCGGCAAGACCGCCGAGGCGCACGCGACCGAAGCCGTGCTGAACGCAATCATCCTCGCAAGCTACGACGCACGCCAGGGACATCTCCGCCCCATTACGCGAACGGCCTTTGACAATGCATGGGCCTTGCAGGAGCAAACCGGCCAGAGAGCCGGCGGATGGAAGTGGCAGGACTTCCACCTCGGTCCGTGGGAGGCTGGAGAGTCCGCTTATCAAGGCGCGGCGTTGCTCATGATCGAGATAGCCAATGCTCCGGATCGATATGCACACGAGCCCGCAGTTCGCGAGCACACAGACCGGATGCGCGACTACCTTCGTCGGCAGTATGCGACGCAACCGCTCATGAGCCAAATCTACGTCCTGTGGGCATCCTCAAAGGTCCACGGACTACTGACCCACGCCGAGCGCAAGACATTGCTCCTGACAATTCAAAGTCTCCAGCAGACTGACGGCGGCTGGAGGCTCTACGCAATGGACAAGAAGCCACGGCTGGATCACTCGCCGGAGCCGCAGGGGAGCGACGGCGTTGCAACCGCTCTAGTCGTCCTGGCGATGGAAGAATCCGGAACGAGCCACCGGGACAAAACGCTGCAGCGTGGGGTCGAGTGGCTTGAACAGCACCAGCAGAAGGACGGCGACTGGCTCGCTACATCGCTGAACAAACAGCGCGATCCGCAGACCGACGTGGGCCGCTTTATGAGCGACGCTGCAACCGCGTATGCAGTGCTGGCACTTGAAAAGGCGCACTCCTCGACTACCAACTGAATCGTAGCTAGTGGGTCAGTTTGCGAGGTTCAAAGCCGTTGGATGCTTCGGCTGATAAAGGCCGACTTCGCCTCCGCCCGGAAGCCGAACCTTGACGATTGAACCCCACCTGGCTTCCTGCACCTCTGTACACTGGACGCCCTTCTCCGCGAGCACCGCAATCGCCGCCCGAAGATCGTCACACATCAAATAAAGCTCAGGCCGGTCATTCTCTTCTGCAGGATGAACCGCCACCTCCGCAGGAGGCAGCGCGAAGATCAGCCAACCGTGGCCAGCGTCCACAGAAGTAAATCGCAGAACGTCGCGCAGAAAGGCGCGGTCCGCCGCCGCGTCCTTGCTGTATACGATTACGTGCGCACCAAAGATCATCGGCGTCGTCTTTCCACTCCTCAGATTTTCCACAGAGACCGTCTTCCATAGGCTACAACCTTGCCAAGCACCAAAACCGCGAATCACCGCACCAATCAAGGAGGTTCGCGATGCCGATTTAGTTCCACACAAACCGCCACGCTGATTTATATCTGAATGAAAATAGGAGACTTGCTGATCGATCATTGGGAAGGCACCTGCGAGGACCTAGCTAGCCTCTCGCTGGCTGGCAAACGCAACCACAGGCTGATGCGCGTGCGAAGAAAAGCTATTCATCGGCAAGCGTCGTTCCAGCGTCGCCTCAGCGCACTGCATCACGATCTTGCGAAAGACCGTCATCGCCGTTGACTCATTGCTCTCCATGGAAGCCAGCCCTAGTTGCAGCGCAGGCAGTGGCTCAGAGAATGGCAGGGCCACAACATCAGGGAACGAGCAGATTGCCATCGAAGCTGTCGTAATCGCAATCCCTTCCCCGGCAGCCGCATAAGCAAACTGCACCGAGCACGACTGCGGCGACTCAACAATCCGCGGCGTAATCCCGAACGGAGCCAACAGACTATGCAACCAGGGCTGATGGAACCGGCAATCCTTCGTACGCGACGCGATCACGCTCGTGCGGCGCAGATCTTCAACCGAGATGTTCCGTCCCGCAGCCAACGGACTACGGCGCGAAACCATTGCCACCAGCGTCTCCTTGCAGATCGGATCGAAGCGAAGCCCTTTGATCGGCAGCGAGCTGACCATCAGCAGCGCATCCATCTTGCCTTCGGGCAGCCTCGACATCATCTGCTCGGTCGTCAGCTCGCTCACCTCGAGCTCGAACTTCGGATACTGCTCTGCCAATGCTCGAATCACCGCTGGCAGCAACACGAACTGTCCCACCGGCCCGCAACTGACGCGCAGCCGCAGTCGTGCATGCAGTCCGCTCAGGCACTCCTGAGCAGCGTCAACCGAATCCATGATGCTCTGCGCATACTCACGAAACGCAAATCCGGCATCGGTCAACCGCACCTGTTGCCGATCGCGCTCAAACAACTTAACGCCGAACGACTCCTCCAACGACTTGATCTGGAACGTGATCGTCGGCTGGCTCATATACAAAGCGCGCGCCGTCTTCCCATAGTTGAGAAGGTCAGAGAGTGTGAGAAAACACTTCAGCTGCCTGATTCTGAAGTCCAAAGTAGGCCTCGCGGTCAAATAAAAAAACCTGTGCACTGCTACGGGCTGTTCCAAGCAAGTTAGAGATGCGTATGAAGTTGTGGTGGGTAAGACCGATTTATTTTTGCTGAATCACAGCCAAAAGTTCATCGCGGCTTAATCACATATTCACGGCAGTTCCGCATTTTGTCAACGAAAACCCGCGACAGACCTACATTTCCTCGCAGTTTTCTATCACGCGCGAAAATCTTTCGATTAGACACGGCGCCGGAAAGCCTCTACGCTCCAATCATTCAACCCAAAAGCTTCCTGTCCCGCAACCCAACGACGCAGGCGCAATTGCACCCTACCTTCGGGATATAACTTGTTCCCGTTCAGCACGATCTCCCTCTTACTCGGGATCGAATCTGACAAAGCAGTTCAAGATAGCGCCCCTTTGCTGATCCTCAACTTCTCGCCCCGCTCATCTCCTCTGAGCCACTTGAACGGGCTGACGTAGAACAAGCACCTGACTCTGTTCCTCGAGGTTCCTCCAAAATGAAGCCGATCTATCGCGTTTTCCTCGCCCTCCTTCTCTCAGTCTCCGCGCTTCATGCTCAGCAGACCGGAATCATCGGACACGTCACCGACGCTCAGGGAGCCGTCATCGCCGACGCCACCGTCGAAGTCCGCCAGGTCGGCGGAACCATCATCAACACCAAGACCAACGCCGACGGAATCTATCAGGTTCCCTCTCTTACCGCAGGCGATTACGTCGTCACCGTCAGAGCACCCAACTTCACGACGGTGCAAGTAAAGACCTCCATGCTCATCGGCCAGACGCCCACAGTCGACGTCGTGCTGCCCATCGGAAGCACCACCGAATCCGTCATCGTCCGCGCTGAGGACATGGCAGTCGACACAACATCCTCTACCGTCGCCGGCAACATCACCCCCGACGACGTCAGGAACCTGCCTATCAACGGACGCAACTACATGCAACTCGCCACTCTCGTTCCCGGCGTACGCGTCAACGCCATCGTCAACGACACGCCACTCGGCGGCGCCAACTCCGGTAAGTTCCAGATCAATCTCGATGGCCTCCAGGTCACACAGAACACCGCCGACGCCAGCTTCGGCCAGCCACGCTTCTCGCCCGACGCAATCAGCCAGTTCCAGATCATCACCAACCGCTTCGACGCAACCGTTGGCCGCTCCGCCGGTGTCGCCGTCAACGTCCAGTCCAAGACCGGCAGCAACGACATCCACGGCTCAGGCTTCGGCTACTTCCGCAATGACGCCTTCAACGCCGCCGACCCAGTCGTCCACGTCGTCACCCCGCTCTCCGACCAGCAGTACGGCGGCACCTTCGGCGGTCCAATCCGAAGGGAAAAGCTCTGGTACTTCGGCTCCTACGAAGGCGAGCACCAGTCCAGCGGCATCACCAGTTCTCCTCTACTGCCCGGCAGCGCCGGCAACCTCGTCTTCCCTCAAATCCTCACGGTCAATGAGTATCTTGGCCGCGTCGACTATCAAGCCAGTGGCAAGGATCGTATCTACGGACGCGTCAACGGCTTTAACTTCAAGAATGACAAGACCTTCTCCTCTGGCACTGCCGATCCAAGTTCGGCCTACTACGCCACCCGCGGCAACTACACCATCCTCGGCGACTGGAATCGCGTCATCCACACCAATCTCATCAATGAGGTGCACGGCGGCTACAGTCACTTCCAGTGGGAAAATCTTCCTCTCTACACCTCGCAGGCCATCACGTTCGGCGCAGTCACTGTCGGAGCACCCTACAACTATCCTCAGATCTTCAACCAGAACGTTCAGCACTACCGCGACGATGTTTACTACCTGATTGGCAAACACAGCCTCAAGTTCGGCGCCGAGTTCATCCATAGCTCGAACACAGGCCTCTTCCAGCAAAATCTCAACGGCACAGCAAGCGGTTGCGCCGCTATCGCCGCCAAGACAGTCAACGGCGTCTCTTACACTGCGGCCCAGGTCGCTGCCGACCTCTTCCCCAATGGCACCACCGATGTCAGCAGTTGGAACTACACCAACTCAACGACCAACCCAACCCACACCAGCATCAACTCCCTCTGCGCTTTGGGCACCTTCACTCAAGGCTCCGGCAACTTCAACATCTCTCTCCCTCGCAGCCAGATCGGCTTCTGGGCTCAGGATGACTACAGGGTCCTGTCACGCCTCACTCTCAACCTGGGTATCCGATACGACAACGATCTCGGCATCTTCGACACCGGTATGAAGCTCAACAACGGGCTGCTGACGCCACAGAACAATGACAACCACCAGTTCGCTCCACGCGTCGGCTTCGTCTACGATGTGGCCGGCAGCGGTAAGACGGTCGTTCGCGGTGGCGCTGGCATGTTCTTCGCTGATGTCGCTGCCAACCAGACCATCGACAGCCAGATCTTCAACGGCGTCACGTCGCTCCAGCAGTCCATCACTGGTAGTACGGCGAATCCGCTGAACCTGCAATCCCCCTTCGCCAATCCAACGGCCACACCGCGTCAAGCCGTCCAGCCGCTCGGCCCATATGTGTCGACGCCTTACGCCCTACAGGTCTCTGCAGGCGTCCAGCGCGAACTTCCCTTCCGCACCATCATTACCGCAGACTACGTTCACACCCGCGTCTATCACGACTGGATCCGCCTCAACTCCAACCTCCTGCAAAATCCTGCCAATCCTCAGTTCAACCTCAACCCCAGCGGCAAGTACGTTGCCGGAACAACGGTCTCCTGCCCAACAGGCGGAGTCATGCCCGACACAACGCCGGGAGCCTTCAACGTCTGCGCTCAGGCCTTCACCAACGTCAACCAGTTCTTCACTCCCAACGAGTCTGGAGCCATCTATGACGCCCTGCAGATGGGTCTTCGCCACTCACTGCAACATGGCTTCACCAGCGGCCTCGCGTACACCTATTCCCGCCTCAAAGACTCCAGCGAGTCGCCCTTCTACTACCCCAACAAACCCTTCGTGAACGGCATCCATGACGAGTGGGCGAACGGCCAGGACGACCAGCGACACACCCTCACCGCCACGGGCGACTTCGCCTGGAGGTTTGGCCTTTCCCTTTCTGGCCTCTTCCATTACGGCTCCGGCAATGCCTTCCCGACAACCGTCAACACCACTCAGCCGACCGGCTACGCACCCAGCTATAACCGCACCTTCGCTCTCAACACAACCCCAATCGCTCCCGGCGCGACCTGCCCTGCAGCCCCTTGCGTTACTGTCTACAACAATCCAGCCAACAACTATCTCGACACCGCAACCGGCTACTACCTCACCAAGCGCGACGCCCTCTACGGACGCAACATCTACCGTATGGACACTCGGCTACAGGAATCGCACCAAATCAACGACCGCTTTCGTGCAATTGTCGCCGTCGAAGCCTTCAACCTCTTCAACCATTCGAATTACGGCAACTACAACGGCATCGTAACGCTACCTACATACGGCACACCCGCCGCCACCACCTCCGCCGCCACCGGCATTCCTGTCGAATGGCGTCCGCGCTCATTGCAATTTTTGGCCCGTTTCGAGTTCTAATCCGTCGTAAGCTGAATACTCAATCCACGAGGAGGTGCGGTGCGTCACAGCACTGTGCCTCTGCCTGAGGGATCACAGAATGCACCTTGCATCACGCCGCACGCTGACTGCCCACGCCTTCGTCTCGGCCTTCCTCCTTACCGTCTTCGCTGCAGCCGGCCACGCAGCACCCCCCGCAAAGCCAAAGCTCATCACCATCTCCGAAGGCACCGACACGCAGATCACCGTCTCCCCAGATCACAAAATCATCATCGCGGACCTGCAAGGCCTCCTCTTCTCGATGCCCATCACCGGCGGTTCCGCAAAGCAGCTCACGACTCCAGAGCAGGAAGCCTCTCACCCTGATTGGTCTTCCAAAGGTGACCTCGTCGCCTTCCAGTCGTACTCCGGGGGCACCTTCCACATCTGGACCATGCATCCCGACGGCTCTGGCCTCAAGCAAATCACGACCGGCCACGGCGACGACCGCGAACCCCGCATCTCGCCCGATGGCAAACAGATCGCCTTCGCATCTGACCGCGCATTCAAGGGCAGCTACGACATCTGGACCGTCGACATCGCCACAGGCGCACTCAAGCAGCTCACCAGCAGTGAAGCCGACGAGTTCGGACCGGCCTGGTCGCCCGACGGCTCGCAGATCGCCTTCGTTAGCGGCACAGGAATCCAAGGCAAGACCATTGAAGCTATCACGCTCGCCACCGGCAAACAAACCACTGCCGTCACCAGCATCCCCGCAGGTCGCGTCGAAGCCCCCAGCTTCTCACCCGACGGAAAATCCCTTGCCTATGTTCAGTTCCACGGCGTCGGCATGTTCATGAACACCGCCGAGCTCAACATCACTGGCGCGACCACCTACACCGGCAAGGCCGAAGACACATTCCCCTTCCCAGCGGTCTGGCTCTCGGGCACAGAGCTCCTCTACACCGCCGACGGCCACATCTTACGCACCAGCCTTTCCGACAAGCCCGAGACGCCCATCCCCTTCACGGCCACCATCAAATCCATCCGCCCTCAGTACCCGCATAAGGCCTACGACTTCGACGCAACCACCGCGCACCAAGTGAAAGGCATCTACGCGCCCGCGCTCTCGCCAGACGGCAAGCAGATCGCCTTCGTGGCCCTGAACCAGCTCTACCTCATGACCATCGGCAGCGCGCCTGTCGCACTCACTCACGACACCTTCTACAAGCAAGGTCCGGCTTGGTCGCCCGACGGCAAGACCCTCGCCTATGTCTCCGACCGCGACGGCATCGAGAACATCTACCTCCACGACACCTCCGCCCCTGACACTTCCGCTGACAAGCAGGTCTCCCCCAGCAAGACCGCCCAGATCATGCCCGCCTGGTCGCCCGACGGCAAACTCATCGCCTTTCAGGACCAGACCGGAGCCACACTCCTCGTTGACGTAACCACCGGAGCCACCAGGCCCCTCGCACCACTGACCTTCTTCCCCGGCCGCCCCGCCTTCTCAGCCAACGGAAAGACAGTCGCCATTGCCACGATCAAGCCCTACACCAAGCGTTTCCGCGAAGGCACCAGTTCTATCCTCACCGTAGATCTCGCCACCGGCAAAACTGAGTTCTTCGCTCCCGCTCCCTTCGAATCCATCACCACCCGCA
Organism: Edaphobacter aggregans; assembly: GCF_003945235.1. Lineage (NCBI taxonomy): Bacteria > Pseudomonadati > Acidobacteriota > Terriglobia > Terriglobales > Acidobacteriaceae > Edaphobacter > Edaphobacter aggregans. The sequence goes on along the minus strand of NZ_RSDW01000001.1, from coordinate 3,746,437 downwards.
CCGAAGATGGCCCCATTTACTCCCCCAACGGAAAAGAGATGGCCTTCGTCATGGACGATCTCCTCTACACCATGCCCGTCGATGCCGCTGGTCATCCCTCCGGCACAGCCGTCAAGCTCAATGATGAGACAACCGACGCGCCCACATGGTCTGGCGACTCCTCCAAACTCCTTTATCTCAACAACGGCGAGCTCAAGCTCATCAATCGTGCCACCGGAGCCGTCACACCCGTCCCCCTCACCCTGACCTTTACTCCGGCCAAGCCCCAACAAAAGCTCCTCATCCATGCCACCCGCTTCTGGAAGGGCTCCGGCCCCGACGAACAAACCGACGTGGACATCCTTGTCACGGACAATCGCATCACCAGCGTCACGCCGCACAGCTCTACTCCCCCCGCAGGCGTAACTCGCACCATCGAAGCCGCCGACTCCACCGTCATGCCCGGCCTCTTCGAGAACCACGCCCACCCCGACTCCGACAACTCCATCTACTACGGCGACCGCATGGGCCGTCTCTGGCTCATCTACGGCGTCACCGAACTGCGCGGCATCGCTGACAACGCCTATCGCGCCCTCCAGCACCGTGAGGCCTACACCTCAGGAGCAGCCATCGGTCCACGTCTCTTCACTACAGCCGAAGCCGTCGACGGGGAGCGCGTCTACTACCCGATGATGATCCCCACTACCTCCGAGGCCCAGCTCCATCGCGAGTTCGACCGCCTCAAGGCCCTGGACTTCGACTTCGTCAAACTCTACGTCCGGCTGCCCTACGCCTGGGCCGAGCAGGGCATCCAATTCGCTCACAGCCAGATGGGCGTCGAGACCGCCTCACACTATCTCTTACCCGCCGTCGCTCTCGGCGAAGACGGTATGTCGCACCTCTCCGCTACCGCACGCACAGGTTGGGCTTACTCCCGCTCTCTCACCGGCAAGAGCTACTCCGACGTCACAACGCTGCTCCCCGAATCCGGCATGTGGACGATTTCGACCACCTTCGCACAAGCCCAATACGGTGAAGACCCGTCGATGGCCACCGATCCCCGCCAGTCCGTCTCGCCGCCGTGGGAGAACGCACGCCTCAAGCTGTCCCTCCACACCGCCCAGACAACAGATCAGGCGTCTGCCTACCAACACCTCAAAGACGAAGAAGCCACCATCACGAAGGTCCTCAACGCCAACGGTCTTATCCTCGCCGGCACCGACTCCCCTCTCGACCTACCAAGCACCTCGCTGCACCTGAACCTACGCGCCCAGGTCAAATATGGCCGGGCCCCGTGGCAAGCCCTTGAGACCGCGACCATCCTTCCTGCAAAAGCCTACGGTCTCACAAAAGATCTCGGCACCATCGAGCCCGGTCACCTCGCCGACCTCATCATCGTCTCCGGCAACCCCCTCAAAAACATCAACGACACCGCCCGTGTCCAGTGCGTCATGAAAAACGGCCAGCTTCAATCCGTCGCCACCATCATGGCGCCATTTGCCAAGTCCACCATCGGCGATGACATCTGTCCCACCACTCCGCAAAAGCCGTGATGGATAACAACGTTTTCGGGGTGCGACTCTGAATCGCATCAAATCTTCTTCCTTGCTCTAAGAACTGTCCGCTTGGCTATAGAGTTAAGGAAGCGGGCGTAGAGTCAGAGAGCACTGAAGGGGAATAACGCAATGGATGTAGCAAAGGTATTGATCGCAGGAGACTGGCGCAAAGCAAACTCCGACAGTACGTTTCAAGCCGAGAATCCCGCAACAAGACAACAGCTCCCGACACCCTTCCCCATAAGCAATTGGAAAGATTGTGACGACGCGCTCGCAGCCGCGTCCCATGCCGCGCAGGACCTGCGCAAGATTGAACCTGAACGCATCGCTGCCTTTCTGGAAGCCTATGCCAACAACATTGAGTCTTCTGCGGCACAACTCATAGAAGCCGCTCACGAAGAGACAGCCCTTCCCATCAGCCCAAGACTCAAGGATGTGGAACTACCTCGGACAGTAAACCAACTGAGGCAAGCCGCAGCAGCAGCACGAGAAGAATCCTGGAAGCACGCGGCTCTCGATCTCAAGCTGAACATTCGTTCTTGTTTCGCACCCATAGGCCCGGTTGTCGTTCTCGGCCCGAACAACTTCCCGTTCGCCTTTAACGGCGTCAGCGGCGGCGATTTTGCTGCAGCCATCGCGGTCGGCAATCCTGTCATCGCCAAAGCCCACCCTCTCCATCCCAACACCACGCGTCTTTTGGCAGAGGAAGCCCTGAAAGCTCTCGCAACAGCGGGCCTCCCCATGGCAACAGTCCAGATGATCTATCAACTCAGCAACGAAGATGGCCTGCGTTTAATGAGCGATCCGCGGGTAGGCGCCATCGCCTTCACCGGAAGCCGGCCCGTAGGTCTTCGCCTGAAAGAAGCGGCCGAGTCAGCAGGCACACCCGTTTACCTGGAGATGTCCAGCATCAACCCGGTCATTTTCTTACCCGGCGCACTCGCAGAACGTGGCGATCAGCTGGCGCAAGAGCTAGCAGATAGTTGCCTCGCTGGATCGGGCCAGTTCTGCACCAGCCCCAATCTCATTCTTCTGCCTCAAAGCGATGCGACGGAGACTCTTCTGCAAAAGGTCGCGACGATCTTCAAAGATCGCCCCTCGCAGCCGCTGCTCTCATCCGGTGGCCGCGAACACCTGTCACAAGGAGTTACAGCATTGCGCGATGCAGGCGCTCAGCTCGTCACAGGAGGAGACATCGCCGACGGCCCCGGCTACCGCTACGCCAACACCCTCCTGCGCACTACAGCACAACACTTCCTCTCCTCCAACAAGGCCCTCCAGCGCGAGGTATTCGGCAACGCCACGCTGGCTGTAACTGCGACCGATCCTGCTCAGTTGCTTGAAGTCATCCAGTCGCTCGAAGGCAATCTAACGGGAAGCATTTACTCGTCCAACTCCGGAACAGACGACGTAGTCTACGATCAACTCGCGCCAGCACTCCGCCAGCACGTAGGCAGACTGCTGAACGACAAGATGCCAACCGGCGTTGCAGTAAGCCCGGCAATGAACCATGGAGGCCCCTATCCCTCCACCTCGCACCCGGGCTTTACCGCGGTCGGTATTCCCACCTCGCTGACGCGATTTGCAGCACTGCAGTGCTATGACAACGTCCGCCAGAGCCGCCTGCCCAACGTGCTCAAAGATAAAATCGAAAATCCCGCGACCTGGCGCCTGATCGATGGAACCTGGGTCCAGGGTTGACGCCCATTTTTCCTGGATGCAGGTAACTGATGGCAACGCCGTTCAAATTATGTATCCTTGAAGCCGAAAGTAAACGTATTCTAGCGTTCGACCGAATCATCCTCTCGAAATGGAGTTTCATGTCCAGACTTAGAAATTTTCTGGCCGCAGGTTTATGGACGTGTGTTGTAACCACGCTTCTCGCACAAACTCCTAACGGAACTCTTAACATCCAGGTGGATAAATCCGTCGGCGCATCGAGCCCTATCCTTCACGGCCTGATGACAGAGGAGATCAACTACTCCTACGATGGCGGCCTCTACGCCGAGTTGATAAGAAACCGGACCTTTCAGGATGACGCATCCTCACCCGTCCATTGGTCGATCGCAGCAAACGATAAGAACGCAGCTACCATAGACATCGATAAGACGACAGGCCCAAGCACTGCTTTGCCCTTGAGCCTCAAGGTATCGGTCGCCGCCGCCAGCACAACAGATCCAGCGGGCGTGCAGAACGATGGATTCTGGGGCATCGCCGTTCGTCCGCACACGCAGTACAAGGCATCCTTCTATGCAAAAGCTGATGCAGGCTTCTCCGGCCCACTCAAGATCAGCCTCATCGACAACAGCACCGGCGTATCAGCGGCGTCTGCGGTCATTCCCTCACTGAGCCAGGAATGGAAGCGCTACAGCGTGGTGCTTACCACTAAAGACGTCAAACCCTCTGCAGCAAATCACTTCGCCCTCACCACGACCCATCCCGGAACTTTCTGGCTGCAACTCGTCTCTGTTTTTCCGCCCACCTACGCTAACCGCAGCAACGGAAATCGCCAGGACATCATGGAGCTTCTTGCCGCCATGAAGCCGTCTTTCCTGCGTCTCCCCGGGGGAAACTACCTCGAAGGCGATCATATCCCTGAGCGATATGAGTGGAAGAAGACGATCGGCCCCTTGGTAGATCGCCCAACCCACCCCAGCCCATGGCGTTACCACTCCTCCGACGGCCTCGGCCTCCTGGAGTTTTTAGAGTGGTGCGAAGACCTCAAGATGCAGCCACTCCTCGCGGTCTATGCCGGCTATTCCATGAAGCAGGAGCACATAGATGCTGGTCCAGCTCTCGAGCCCTACGTGCAGGATGCTCTCGATGAGATCGAATACGTCAGCGGCGGCACCGACACAAAATGGGGAGCCATCCGGGCCCGGGACGGCCACCCAAAACCCTTCGCTCTCAAGTATGTTGAGGTAGGCAACGAAGACTGGTTCGATAAGTCGAAGAGCTACGACGCTCGATTCGCGCAGTTCTATGATGCGATCAAGAAGAGCCATTCTGAGATCCAGGTGATCGCAACCACGCAGGTCACGTCGCGCCAGCCAGACGTACTCGATGACCACTACTACCGCAAGGCCGAACAGTTCTTCGACGACGTGCACCACTACGACAAAACAAGCCGAACCGGAACCAAAATCATGGTAGGAGAGTGGGCCACCCGCGAAGGCGAACCCACACCGGACTTCAACGCCGCTCTCGGAGACGCTGCCTGGATGACCGGCATGGAACGCAACAGCGACGTAATCATCATGCACAGCTACGCGCCGTTGTTCGTCAACGTAAACCCCGGTGGCATGCAATGGAAAACAGACCTTATCGGCTACGATGCCATGTCCAGCTACGGCTCACCTAGCTACTACGCACAAGTAATGTTCAGCAATCACCGCGGGACCCAGATCGTCGACTCGACCCTCACCAACGCCGATAAACGTGTCTTCTACTCCGTCACAAGCGATCCCACAAAGGGTGTTCTCTATCTGAAGCTTGTCAACGCAACCGCGACAAAGCAGCAGCTCGACATCAATCTAAACGGAGCGAAGCACATAGCTCTATCCGCAAAACTCACTACGCTCCACGCTTCTTCTCCCACCGAGACAAACAGCATCACGGAGCCGAGGAAAATTGTTCCAACCGACTCTTCCTTGAGCAACGTATCGAGTCACTTCTCTCACGACCTGCCGCCCTACTCGATTCAAGTCGTCGAGCTCAACGTTCGTTAGCGTTCCTCATAGTTTGACTCTTCATGGCCGGAAGCCTCCTTTCCGGCCATTTCTCTTTGCACCAGAATATTTGTGACGAACTGCGGCAATGAGACGGCCAACTGCGAATTCCCCAGACCGTCCGCTCCTCCGCAGTGACGAGCAGTCCGCAAACGCAGAACTCCTTTGATAACCCGTCCGTAATCAGACACGTCAATGGTGCACGGCCCTCACTTCCAAGAGTCCTTTCCGAACGAGCCTGCGAGTAATCCGCCCATCTGGCCTGGAGAAAATGACGATGCAGACCTTACCGAGGACACTTCATATTCCCATCCTGCTGACACTCTTGGCGTATGTCGTATACATCCCATCCAGCCACGGCCTCTCTCCGGACGAGGAGAAGGTCGCCAAGCTTCAAACCGACGCACAACACGGCGCCGTCAAGGCAGAGCTTGAACTTGCCGCACACTACATGACCGGAAATGGAGTGCCCCAGGACGCACGGCTCGCCGCACTCTGGTACGAGAAGGCCGCTCAAAGCGGAGATCCCGATGCGCAGAACCAGATCGGTTACTTCTACCAGGACGGCATTGGTGTTCCCGTCGACCTCGTTCGCGCACGGCATTGGTTTCAGCTTGCAGCAGCCTCAGGCTCTCCTGCTGGAAGGCTTAACCTCGGGGTGCTTTATCTTGCAGGTCTCGGGGTGCCCAAGGACATCAACTTTGCCATGCAGCTTTTTGAAGAGGACGCTCGACGCGGAAACGGCACCGCCGCCGCCTATCTCGGTACGATCTACTACTTTGGAATGGCAGGCTCACCCGACGTGGCAGCTGCGGAAAAGTGGTACGAGCGTGGCGTCAAGCTACACGATCCTATTGCCGGGTACGATCTTGGCTCCCTCTTCTCGACTGACCCTGTCCACCCCCACGACATCCCCAAAGCAGTCAGCCTCCTACGCGAATCAGCTCAGGCCGGCTATGTTCCGTCCATGCATTCACTTGGACTCTTGTTGCTCAACCATCCTGAATTGGAGCAAACTACCAACGAAGCACTGACCGTTGTGCAGGCCGCTGCAGACGCCGGAGAGTGGAGGTCGTCCGTCCTCCTTGGTATCATCGCCCGCGACGGCAAGGCTGGCCCTGTCGACCGCAAGTCAGCGATCCTCCACTTCCAGATCGCAGTGCTTCAGGGGGGAGGAGAGGCCGAGCATCTGTTACGTTACGACATCAACAAACTCAACGCCAGCCTCGAACCAGAGGAACGGGCATCGCTCAACTCTGCGGCCCAGGCATGGTATGCGCAGCACCGGTCTCCGAAGAAGTTCATCGTCAAAGATCCAGAGGTCGCGAAATTCTTCCCTCTGCCCACCAACGTGGACGTCATGAAGGGGACCTCAACTAGTACCCACGCACAACCCGCAGGTGTAGCAGACCCATTAGCTTCCGTGAGCGATCATAAACAAAAGACAGAAAGTCGAGGATTCTTACCTGACCTTTAAACAGTGGAAACAAGATACGAACCAGCCGCTCTTTATGCATCCAGCCGTATTCATCGGAGCGGCGGTCTCGCTGGGTTGCCTCTTCGCCCTGCAGGAGTGGATTAGTTCGCGCTTCTGGAACTATCAGATCCATCTGGGTCTCCTTCTCCAGGCCTGGGGAGTCCAGTACTTCATCTGGGGTGTTATTTGCTGGGTTATTTGGTGGAAACTCAACCCCCAGATCAATAACGCGACCCTCCGCACCATGCTCACATTCTTCCTTCCACTGAGCATTGCCGTCGGCGTCTTCGAAGAGATGATCTGGATCCTTATCTTCCCGACGCTTCCTCATGGCCGCCCTCCCATGCCGTACTGGCGCCGTCTGGCTTTTGTTCTCGACGGCGAGATGATCGACAACATCGTCCTCTTCTGGTGCGCTTTCTTCCTCTTCCGTGGTCTCGGTTACTACCAGCGTTTCCGCGAGAAAGAGAGAGCAGAATCCCAGCTGCAATCACAGCTTGTTCAGGCGCAGATGCGGGCACTACGGATGCAGCTCAATCCGCACTTTCTTTTCAATACGATGAACGGCATCTCCAGCCTCATGCGGAGCGACGTTCAGGCGGCAGATCTAATGCTGGAACAACTTAGCCGTCTCCTCCGTATCACTCTTCACCGGGGCGAAGCCCAATTCATTACCCTGAGCGACGAGATGGAGTTCATTGAGATGTACCTGGCTATGCAGGACCGCAGATTCGCCGGTCGAGTACGACAACAGATGTCGATTGATCCACATCTGCACGACGCCATCGTGCCAACGATGATCCTCCAGCCCATCGTCGAGAACGCTTACGCTCACGGTCTCTCCAAGCTGAACAGCGAAGGTCTGCTTCACATTGAAGCTACTGCCGATGGCTCCCGACTCTGCCTATCTGTTACGAACAATGGTCTTGGTTTGCATCTCACCCCGCCGAATGGAAAAAGCAAGGGAGTAGGTCTGACCAATGTGCAGGATCGTCTACGGATGCACTATGGCGACAATCACAGCTTTTCCATCACTGAGATCAAAAACAATACCGTTCAAGTAATTGTTACGCTCCCTCTCCAGCTCTCCGAACGTCCAATAGAGAAATCTACTAGGTACGGTGTGTCATGATTCAGGCTGTTTTAGCAGATGATGAGGTCCTGGCACGACAGAAGCTACGCCAGCTCCTCCGCGAGATACCTGAGATAGAAGTCGCCGGTGAAGGCGCAACCGCAGCGGAAACGATTGATCTGGTGCGTGCCACCAAACCCGACCTCCTCTTCCTCGACGTTCGTATGCCAGACATGGACGGCTTCGACATCGTCGGTGAACTCTCCAACGGCTCACAGTCCCTCCCCTGCATCATCTTCACTACGGCCTACGACCGCTACGCCCTGCGCGCCTTTGAGATCAATGCCGTCGACTATCTACTGAAGCCCTTTACCCTGGAGCGATTCCGCGCCGCAACCGAGCGTGCCCTGCAGCAAATCAAAGCCAAGCAGCAGAACCCCCACGCCCACGCCGCAAAAAGCCAGAACGGGTCTCCTTACACGACACGCATCGTCTTCAAGTCCAAGGGCCGCATTCTGTTCCTCCCCGTATCGGAGATCTGCTGGATCGGCGCCGAAGAAAACTACGTACGCATCTGCACTCAGAGCGAGACACATCTGCTGCGCGAGACGATGGCCCACCTCGAAGAGAAGCTCGACCCCAGCACATTCCTGCGCGTCCATCGCTCCTCTATCGTCAACCTTCAGTATGTCAAAGAGGTAAGGCCCGAAGTCGACGGCGAATACGGCGTCCTGCTCAATAACGGCCAGAAGATCTCCATGAGCCGCAGCTATCGCTCTCGCATCAAATACTGGCTCGATCGCTAACGCAGCCTTTCAAAATCTGGAAGCCGCTTCGTGCCTTCAGGCTTCCCATCGCCATCCCCCAACGGCTCGCCCTGCGTGCAGTCCTATTCGTCACTGCATAGGACGGCTAACAGTTCGTTCCATAAATCCGAATCCGCGTTTCTCAACGAATATGGAAATCTGTGAAATCCGCGCGAAGCCCTCTTCCTCTGCTGGGTAGACCGTCTCGCCGCAGTGCCACTCAACCAAAAGTTGCGTCACATCACACCCTCAACTGTCACTCTGTCACATAACCCTCTTGAGCTATAAACATGGCTGCATACCCTCTATGAAGCATAAGCAGGTTTTTCCTATGACCATGCAGGCCGTGACGCAAAGAGTTCTCTCAATACATCAGAACTTCACACAACATCGGGTCGAAGTCTCAGTAAAAATACCGGCAGATAGTCGCCGTATCTTCAATGCTCTAACCATCGCCGAATACCTCGAGGCATGGCTATGTTTCCCGGGCTGTGACCCATTCCGCGGTGTAGCAGTCTCGCAAACGCAAAAGGGCTTCGATATCAATCTCACTTTCGCACATCGAAGATATCCCAGCCTCAAAATACGCACCGCCTATCTCACCCGGGAGCCATATGAGGTAGCTTTCACCTGGGCTAAGCAGCCTGTTCTCACTTCTGAGACGACCGTCATCATCGATCTCAACCGGACACGATCATCAACTTCACTGCATCTCTCTCACGCAGGGTTTATCGATAACAGCGATCGTCGATGGCACGAAGTGACATGGCGCGCCTCGCTCGAAAAGCTTCGCCGCGTAGTCTGCTGAGTTGCAATACATTTAGTGCGAAGGTTCCAGCAACCTGTCGTCGCAACCAACAGGTTTATTCACCGGATTGCACCGAGCCACCACTCCACCGGGCAGCCCAACAAAATACGAAGTCCACGGCGACGGCTCCGACGAAGGATAATCCGTACTGATCAACTGAGCTCCACTTGAGAGGGCAAGGTCTCTCCGCGTCGTGTCGTTTGTACGAGCCTGTTCCGTCCCCTCGTCCGTACGCGTCCGCACCAGATACCCTTGCTTCACCAGCGCACCGATCGCTTCACGTGATCCATCGTTCTGCTCGATGAACGCCGCGTCCGCCGCACCAGGCTCGGCATTAGTAAACAGGACGCGTCCGCGCAGAGAAGGATGCCCCTCGCGATAAACCGGCCCCACATGCTGCTGATCCATCAGAAAGATCACGCGCCCCCGCGCCTTCTCCAGCGTCGGCCATCCACCCGCTCTTACAGCCTCATTCAGCGTCGCCGCACTACCGCGAACCTCATCCGGAGTAATCATCTCGTCTGCCCTGAACACCGACCGAATCTCGGCATCCATCGCATCGAACACAGCAGAAGTAAACGGCTCCGTCTCCACCGCGTTAGGCAACTCGCGCATAGGGCCTTCCTTCGTCTCCACCAAAATAAAAATCGGCAGATGCCGCGGGTGCTGCTTCGACCAAGTCCGCACAGCCGTCAGACAAGCCACAAACGTGTGGCACGTACTCCGCTCATCCAGATCCTGCATGTGCATTACCTTGAACCCCGGCTTGTCCATCTCGTGCTGAGGATCAAAGTCCGGATCAGCTGGCAATCCCGCCGCCGCCACTTGCCGCACGATGGCTGGATGAGCAAATCGTCCGCCCTTGCTATCGGCAAAGATATCGATCTCGATCTGCCGCACCCCACCCGAAAGCTGATCCGCCAGCGGAGCATGATGATAGTCAAGACTCCGCAATCCCTTAGGACTCTTCGCTTCCATGTACTTTCGCTCACTCGGAGCAAACCCAGCATGGTAGCTATTGTGCGACCCAATCACCTGAATCTGATTGATGCGCACAATCTTGTCCTGTTCAGCAGTCGTTGTCGTCTGCGCCCAAACCAGCCCACCCGATACAAGCAAAGCTGCCGCCCAAAAAATCCGCACCACATTGTCTCTATTCATAAAAAGGTTGCAGCCTCTCTTATCTGATTTCTAGTATTAGCCTTTGTAAGGCTTGGCATAATGCGTCGACCATTGCACCAGATCCTCATTCATCCACCGAAGCGTCTGCTTCTTACTATCCGCCTCAAACAACATATACGCATTGGGATCGTATCGCGTAGCCGCAGTCACATAATGCTGCGGCCCATAAGTATGCGCAAAATCCACCCACTTATGCCAGTGCCCGGCAGCCACAAGCTGAATACTATCCCGGTATTTGTAGAGCAACGGATGCAAGCCGTAATCCTTCACCTCGGTCGGCACCACAATCCAAAGCGGATAGTGAATGAAAACTACCGTGGGCTTTCGATCTTGCAATTGTCCTTCAAACCAGTTCAATTGCTCCACACCCAGCGAACCCAACCCTTTATTGAACTGATCGGAACTCTTATCCCACGTCGCACCCATAAAGTTGTTCAGATGCACAAACCGAAATCCCTTGTAGTCAACCGACGAGTATGGCTTAGCCTTCAACTTCTCGGCAAACAATCTATGCGACATCTCGCGCGACACACGAGGAACATCATAGTCATGGTTGCCGAATCCAAGATGCACCGGCATCTCGAAGCCATCAAACAGCTCCTTCGCAATATCAATCCGCGTGCGGTTCTTGAAATAAAAATCGTAGTCAGCCGACGGGTAATTGTGGAAGCAGTCACCCGGAACAAAAACCTTCTCGATCTTAGGCCGCAGCGAGTTGATCAACGTCCTCGCAGAAACCAGGCGTTCCGTCGTGCGAAGGATGCTCTCATTATCCTCGACACCATTCTCAGTACCTTTTTGGTAGTAGTCGTCGATGATATGTGTATCGCTCACCACCGCGAAGTGAAAGCGGGTAGGAGATGCAGTCTGTGCCACCTCACTCCATATGCGAGGAGTCCAAAGTGTTCCCAGGGCTGCCGCCCCGCTAAGAGCAAATGTACGCCGATCAATCTTCAAAACCGTATCCCATCCTTCAACGAAACTGCGTTCCGCTTGTTGCTGCGGCGCCGTTCGCAGTGGAATCGGCGCCGCAGGTCTTTCAGTTTATTGAATAGCCTGCTTTAGAAGAACACCTTGGCTGCAAGCTGAAGCTGTCGTGCAGGGTAAGCAGAGCTGATAGCCCCGAAGGTTGAGTTGCTGATATTGCCGTCTGGTGCCTGGTAGTTGACCTTGTTGAGGATATTGAACGCCTCACAACGGAAGTCAAAGGTCGATCCCTCTCTCCATAGCGGAAACGCCTTATGCAAGCCTAGATCCGTCTGGTAGAACGCCGGAGAGACAACCATGTTCCGCTGTGCATTGCCGAATGGACTGCCGCCAGTCGGAACAGAGACGCCGGGAACCCCTGCACCAGTCGACTTCAGCAGCCAACCAGTCAGTGCAGTCGCCGTCTTCACTCGATTCGCAGCAGGAGCCACGGGATTACCCGTCACGTTGGGCCTGTACGTATACAGATCCGTGACATTCGTCCCGTTCGACGTGCTGTTCGTGTAGTTGAGGTTTACCGGCAGACCGCTGTTCATATTATTGATAACGGTCAGCTGCCATCCACCAAGAAGCGCGTTCATAAGATATGGAGCGCTGCTTCCAAAGCGACGTCCCTTTCCATAAGGCAGGTCGTAAATAATCGAAGTGGTGTTGTTGAGCGGCTGATCATAGCCCGACCGGCCATAGTCACCCGCAGGGTTAGCAAAATTCACGCGAGAATTATCACCGTTGCTCGTCTCAAGATGCCCCGACGACAAGTCAAAAGCGCGACCGTACGTGAACGAGTTGAGCAGATACAAACCATTCCCGTAGCGCTTTTCAACCTTGAACTGCAATGAGTTGTAGTTGGAGGGTCCACCACCGTAAGCAATTTCGATATCGCCAAAGGTAGGTATGGGACGGCGTGCTGCCAGCGTGGAACCAGGGCACTGAGAAGCCAGCGCCGCGGTGCAAGGATTCGCCTGGTTATAGTCGGCAAGAATCTGCAGATGCCGGCCAGTATTGCCCACATACGCGAAATCCATAACGAGCCCGCCCCGCAACTGCTGCTGCACAGACAAGTGGTAGCTCTGCACGTAACCGGTCCTCGTGTCCTTCGGTATATAGCGCGACGTCACAAGTGCCGGATTGAATGCCGACGGAGCCGTCAGCGTCACCGAGTAACCCTGCTGTGTCTGACGGAAGCATTTTGTCTGGTCCTGCGTGTCGTTGAGGCAAAGGCTTGCGGGCGATGGCGATGCGTTGTTGATAGTTGCATTCACAACATTAGGCCCGTTGTAGGTCAGATTATTTTCTCCACCGGCGCGGTTGTACTGGGTATAGCTGATGCCATAGCCGGAACGAATAACCGTATTCGGCGTCACGCTATAAGCAAAGCCAAAGCGTGGCGCAAAATTGTTCAATGCCATGTTTACCAAAGCTCTGTCGTAGATTGAACCATCCTTAGCCTGAATCAGCGTCTTCGTAGAAGGATCAAAGTTGGCAAGCTTGTTGTTCGCCTCATACTGCGGCGTTGCCAGCTCATAGCGCAGGCCGGCGTTGACCGTCAGGTTTGACCTCACCTTGATGTCGTCCTGGAAGTACATGAAGTTCATCCTCTGACGCACCGAGGCGATAAAGAAATTCGTCAACGAATACGAGTTGCGATTCCCAAAAAGAAAGTCCGCCAGATTACGAGCCTGCGAGAGTTGCGAAAACGCATCGGTCGGATTAGTTGCGCATGGTGTTACAGGTGCGGCCGGAGGAGTAGTGCAGTTTGGAACAGTGGAATAGGCCCCGCCGTAATTGTCCTGACCGTAGCTCGGGTTGTAATCGTTGATCTGCGTGTTGATCGCCTGATACTCATAGCCGACCTTCATCGAGTGGATTCCATGAACCAAGGTGTAGTTTGCCTTGGGATTGATGACCGAAGGATTCTGGAACTGCGGGCTGGCCGGCTGAGCTCCGAATTGCGCGAAACCCGAAACGCTCTGTGCGTTCAGGCTGCGGACAATAAGCGGATCCGTCGGAATGCCGTTCGTGATGCCATTTTGCGTGAGCAGGCTTGGCTGACCGACGCCATAAGGCGATTTGCCGCCCTCGTTATGACCGATACCCATGCGGAAATCCAACAGCGACGACGGTGTAATGACGTATGTCGTACCAAACGCAATTTGCCGGTTGTAGATATGCACATTGGAATTGGCGTTGCCACCGGCCGGACCGCCAAATGTAGGCGGATCGAAGATGGTCGTCTGGTGTTGGCTGTACACACCAAAAACGCTCAGCTTCTGACTGAAGGTGTGATCGATACGGATGTCACCCTTATCATCATTGATCGTGCCGCGCGGAAACGCCGAGAAGTTGTTCGCATAGGCAGCCGAAGTATTGAGTGCAGCCCCATTCGTTGTACCTGGCAAAGCAGCCATAACAGCCCTGGCGAACGGAGTCTGATCGCTCGCCGGAATAATGCCGTTAGCGTAAATCTTTCCGGTGATGGGATTTTGCAGCGGAATCGGCGTTGTTGTCCCATTGGCAGCATGCAGCAGGAACGTTCCCGCACGCTGTTCCGCTGTCGGCAAAGTTGCAGTTCCAAACGACAGTGCGATCTGCCTCGTGCCCTCATAGTCCGCAAAGAAGAACGTATGGTCACGCCAGATCGGCCCGCCGAACGTTCCACCGAACTGATTGCGGATGAACGCTGGCTTCTGACCCGAAGTAGGTGGGAACGGCCCGATGGCATTGAATACTGTGTTCCGGTTGTAGTCCCACGCACCCCCATGGAACTGATTGCCGCCGCGCCGAATGCTGGCATTGATCACCGCACCCGATGCGCGGCCATACTCCGCGCTGTAGTTGTTCGTCTCCAGCCGAAACTCTGAAACTGCATCCGGCGATGGCGGAATATTCTCATTGGCAAAACCCTGGTTCGACGTTCCATAAGAATTGTTATCCAAACCATCCAACAGGAAGTTATTGAAGGCGCTGCGCTGGCCATTGACGTTGAAAGACGCCTCACGACTCGTCGTGCTTTGATTCTGCAAAAAGGATTTGCGCACGCCCGGAGCCAGCAACGCCAGGTCGGCGTAAGACCGGCCATTCAGCGGAAGATTCTGAATCTCTCGCATACCAACTACCTGACCGCGAGAGCTCGTCTCCGTCTCCAGCACAGCCGCGGCAGCCGTCACCGTTACTGTCTCCGAAACGGATCCCGTCTTCATCGCAACATCCACGCGTTGCCGCGCATTCGTCGTTACTGTGAAGTTCTGCGTCTGCACTTTTTCAAAACCTGAAGCCTCTGCGACGACCTTGTACTCGCCGATTGGCACACTCGGAAACTCATACCGCCCCTCGCCATCGGCCTTCGTCGTCTGCGAGATGCTGGTCGCAATATTGGTCAGCGTGATCGTAGCGCCCGGAATCGCCGCACCCGACGAATCCTTCGCATACCCAAGCACGGATGCCGACTCAAACTGTCCATAGGCGCTCAACGCCGGAAACAGCAGTAGCAGCGTCAACGCCAGACTCAGCCATGCCGATGCTCCAAAATGGCCTTCCACCTTCAACATTCTTTTCGGAATAGTTCGCATAATTGCCTCTGTGATTCTTGTTGTCGTGATCCTTGTTGCCAGATGGTTGATTACTGCACCCAAACGGCGCTAGTTCCCGCAAGAGAATTAGCGTCGTACGATTAGTAATTTCTGCGGACGGCGAAACCTTACCCACGCCACGAAGCACTGTCAAGCAAAATCCATTACGGTACCGCTAACGTAAACACAGCTAGTGCATTCATAAATACATGAAAAATAAGTATTTACATCCTATTTATAGTACATGTAGCGCAAACGGAAATCATCGCGCAGAACATCTCCTGTGATGTTGCTCAGGAAGAATGTCTGCGTGGGTGTTATTTTGCAGTCCTCATGTAAACCACAGGTAAATTAAGCGGTAACTTTAGCTAGAAATCGATCACGAAGCGTATCGCCGATCCACCTGAACCACTCCCCACTTCCGGTCCACCACCTCGCGATGCGCAGCCATGATCCACACGAAATTCAGCGTCCCTCCTGGAATCGCAACGTTCGGGTGATAACCCTCCGGTAAAAGAACTGCATCGCCTTCGCGCACTACCTCCACCTCAGCCGGACTGATCTCGCCGGTATACACCAATTGCAGCCCAAAGCTCGGCGCCGGCATATCGATGTACACGTAAATCTCCTCCAGCATCGCTGCATGCTCATGCGGAGGCCAGCTCGTCCAGTTCCCTGGCAGCGACCGCGTCACCCCAGCCACCAACCTCCCCGCTTGAATATTGCTCCCCAGCAAAATATTGATCTCGCGATGCGCACCCGCCGAGCCAGCAACGAAGTGCAGCTTCTCATCCGCCCGCACATCCTCCACTGAGACAAACTGCAATGGATACTCCCCATCTACAGGAGCCGAGCACTCCACCAGATCCACCTCCCCATCCGTCTGCACTGTAATCAAAGTCCCCTTCGGCACATACAGCGCATCCTGTGGAGTCATCACAAAGCGCTCACCGCCAGCCAGCACCACGCCCTCACCCTGCACACAGATCAGTCCCGTCTCCTGCCCTTCATTTGCAAAGCTCACTTCCTTCTGCGCACCGCCCAGCCGTATCCGCCCATAGCTAACCTCACGCATCGAGCTACTCCCGGGTCGAATAGAAATGTGGCGGCCCATCTGACTCGCCGTATCCCGCACCAATCGTTCCGACATCATGCCTCTTCAATAACAAATCGTCGCAAAGCAAAGCCCTGAGCCGAAAAACCGCACCCAGGGCCATGATCCTTCGCTATACGCCACCTACCAGGCAATCTTCTCCGGGAAAAACTCCGCGAACAGATCGTCGTAGTAAGGCTTCAGCTCTTTCACATTCGGCTTCGTATGCCCCTTCGAGTACAGGTCATACACATTGAACTTATTCACCCACTCCAGCATCTCGACGTCATGATCATTCATCAAGTGCCTGTAAGCTCCATGCCGATGCGCCGAATAAAACGAGTGATACCGCAGCATGTACAGTGACTCCTCCGGCATGTACTTCTTCATCACCTCGCCGATGTAGCCGTCATGCCCAAACGACATATGCACCTTGTCGAGCCCGCAGTTCGGCTCATACACGCCATACTTCGTCTGATACAGCGGATTCTTAATATCCGGGTTCGCCGCAAAGTACTCCGGAAACACAATGTCCTTCGAGTAAGCGCAGCCCACAGGAAACGTATCGCCCACCACGCCCCACTGTGGCTCGCCCCAAAGGCAAAGCACCTTGCCAAGATCATGAATGAATCCCGTCAATACAAACCAACGCGGATGTCCATCCTTCCGGATCGCCTCCGAAGTCTGCAGCAGATGCTCAATCTGTGTCAGGTCTGTATCAGGATCGCTGTCGTCCACCAGCGTGTTCAAAAACTCCGCCGCTTCCCAGATGCTCTTCTCGCCTTTGTTCAGCCCGAAGTACTCCTTCTCCTTCGCCATCACATAGTCGAACGTCTGGAACTGGTGATTCAGCCGATAGAACTCCGCGACGCCCGGCGTCGCCTTCTCGTCATACTGACGGAACTCACTCTCGCTCTTGCCTTCCTGGTAGCGCCCGGTTAAAAAGTCATCCCACTCATCAAGATCTTTCAGTGGAGCATTGCTCGAAACAGGTATGGTCGCCATGTGATCTCCCTCCGGAGAAACGCTCTGCAAGTTTAACGTTACCGCTAACGTTGAACTAATATAGGATCTGCGAATCTCCCATGGCAAGCAAATTCTTCACTCGCCGGCGACATTCGCAACCTCCGAGCGCTAAAAAGACCAATGTATTCAGTAAGCTAGCGTCTCTGCTCAAGGAAAAAGCAGCCTGTCCCAGCCGTTCGTCACAATTGCGCCCCTCAAAATACCTCCCGCCCGGCAAAAAGCCCGTCCTCGCATACACTTTCTGCCAGACCCCGCCAGATCGCCAGGAGACGCCAACATGAAGCCAATCGCCCTCGCCTTTCTGCTCTCGCTCACCATGCAGGTCTACGCGCAAGACCCGCCACCCCCCAAGACCCCACCCACCCTCCGAAGCATCCTCCTCGATCAACTACACACCACCCACGACAAGGAAGACTGGTTCGTCCCCGTCAACATCGCCGTCCAGGGCCTCACCGCCGATCAGGCCAAATGGACCCCCGGCCCCGGTAACCACTCCGTAGGCCAGCTCGCCAATCATCTCCTCTTCTGGAACACCGAAGCGCTGACCCGCTTCAAAGGCGAGAAGCCGCCTAAATTCAGCGGTAACAACGACGAGACCTTCAACAACTTCGACGCCGCCCAATGGGCCACCACCGTCCAGCAGCTCGACAAAGTCCTCACCGAATGGGAGAAGGCAATCGAAGCCGCTGACGACAAGAAGCTTGAGCTCTGGGCCCCCACCATAGCCCGCATCGGTACTCACAACGCCTACCACACCGGCCAGATCATCTACGTACGCAAGCTCCAGGGCGTCTGGGACCCAGCTAAAGGAGTCAAGTAGATCGGCAATAGCCATGCCGAGGCTCAAAACGCCTACTCCATGAACGTCACGCACACCCCATTGGGGTCGATCGCGGCAAACTCCTTGGTCCCCCAGGGCTTCGTCTGCAACGGTCCATTGGGATGCACCGTGCCGCCACGACTCTGAAATTCCTCGTACATGGCCTCAACGCCCTTTACAGCGATCCTCACCATGGTCTGGTCGCCGACCGTTCGTGCGAGCACCTTATCGCTCATGCCGGCAATGTGCAGGTAAGCGTCGCCGCGATTGATTCCTGCATAGTTCGGCGGCGTAGCATCGCGAAACGTTTCCTTGAACCCGCAGATGTCAGTCCACCAACTCAGAGATTCCGTCGTATCAGCAGCGGGCAGAATTGGAATTGCAGCCTTGATGATCGGTTCCATTGCCGAAGCATAGACGATTCCAGCTGAATTCGCCACGCTGCAAATCCGCGGAGTAGCACCCAAGCAAAAGAGTCAAATAATTCCGTCAGAACACATCTGTGGGACTATGGAACACGGACTTCCGTGGTCAGCTTGATGTCCTTCGAAGAGCTTCCGACCATCACGCTTACCGGTTCCGCTTCGACCTTGAATCGTCCCTGCTTCTCGTCCCAGTAAGCGAGCGTCGACGCTTTCAGCGGAATCTGCACCGTCTTCGTCTCGTTCGGTTTCAACGTAACGCGCTGGAAACCCTTGAGCTCTTCACCCGGCCGCTCGACCTTCGACTTCGGATGCTTCACATAAAGCTGCACCACTTCATCGCCCGTCTGGCTACCTGTGTTCGTCACATCTACGCTGACCGTAACGCTTCCGTCACTCGCCAACTCTTTGGAACTCGTCTTCAAATTCGAGTAACCGAAGGTCGTATAACTCAAGCCATAACCAAATGGATAAAGCGGATCACCCTTGAAGTACATATACGTACGGCCATGGCGAACGTCGTAGTCCATCATCGGCGGCAATTGCTCCACCGACTTCGGCCAAGTCGTCACTAATCGCCCACCGGGGTTGTAACCGCCAAAGAGAACCTTAGCCAGCGCCGTCCCCTCGTCCTGCGAAGAGTGCGCCATATGCAAAATCGCCGGAACATTAGCCTGCGACCAATTAATCGCAAACGGAAAGCTCGAGACCAGGATCACCACGGTCTTCGGATTGACGGCGTACACCTGCTTGACCAGCTGTTCCTGCGCCAAAGTGATACTCTCGCGATCACGCCCTTCACGTCCATCGCTGGGCACAGTGCACGGCAGCGTTCCACCGCCATCGGCAGAGTTATACCAATCATGCGGCATATCCGGACCACACGTCGGATCATTGCCCACCACAACAACTGCCACATCGGACGTCTTCGCCGCATTCACCGCAGCATTGCCGATCTCATCGGCGGCATACTTCACCGTAACCCCCGGCCCCACTTCATCCTTGATTCCCTGCAGCGGAGTAATCGCATGCGGAGGCGTACCGCCATACCAGTCCCAGTGAATCGAATCAGCAAGCGGCCCGATAACCGCAATCGACTTAATCGAATCCTTCTTCAACGGCAAAAACGAATTAGCGTTCTTGAGCAACACAACCGACTCAAGCGCCATCTTCTCCGAAACCGCCTTGTCCTTCTCCGTGTTCCAGGGCTCAGGCTCATCCTTGATCTTCGCGTAAGGAACCATCTCCGGCGGATCAAGCAATCCCAGCCGAATCGTTACTCTGAACTTGGGCCGCAGCAGATCATCAATCTCTCGCTCGGACACCAATCCATCCTTCACCGCCGCCTTCGTCTCATCCTTATACGTATCGAGAAACTGATTAATGCCAGCCTTCAAACAAGCCACCACGGCTTGTTGCTGATTCGCAAAACGCTTATGCGAAGTAACCAGCAACTTCACCGCACCGCCGTCGCTCGAGAGCACATCGACGCCCCACTCCTTCTGAACAATGCTCTTGAGAATGGGATTGATAGCCATCGGAGTCCCATTCCAGGCGTTGTACGACGCCATCACACCTTTCGCACCGCCCTCCAGAAAGCCCATGCGAAACGGAACCGAGTAGTACTCCCAAAAAAGTCGCTGATCGAAGTCCGACGACGAACTAGTCCGGAAGTTCTCATTACTGTTCGCCAAAAAGTGCTTCAGCAGCGCCGCCGACTGCCAATACTTCGGATCATCCCCTTGCAGCCCCTTTGTAAAAGCAACGACCATCGTTCCATTGAAGAACGGATCCTCACCATAGACCTCTTCGCTCCTGCCCCACCGCGGATCCCGCGCAAGATCCGCCTGCGGCCCCCACAGCATCAGGATCTGTCGGTTGTACTTTTCCGTCTGCGTGATGAATCGCGCTTCGTACCCTTGCACACCACCAGCCTCACGCACTAGCTCCGGGTCCCACGACTCACCCATACCAGGAGGTTGCGGAAATTGCGTCGTCGTAATCATGGGACGCCCGGGCCTGCTCTCTCGCTGAACGACCCCATGAATCCCCTCCGAACTACCAAAGTTCGGAACCCCAAGACGAGGCACACCCGTTCGCGTCCCCAGACAATCGATCTTCTCATCGAACGTCATCAACGAAAGAAGATTATCGATCCTCTTCTCCGCTGGCAGAGCAGGATCTTTAAACGGGTACGGTCCCTGTTGCGCAAACACTGGAGCAACCCCCGCAAGAAGGACGAGGATACTCAAAAATCGCTTATTCATTACCGTCACTTACCACCCGAAACCCCCACCGTGGACTCCCTCGCCACCAGCGTAGGCGGCACAAGAATACTCTTCGGCTCCTGCTCCGGCTTAGCCGATAGCTCCAGCGCAAACTCCCCCGCAATCCGCCCCAGCTCCGCCGTTCCATGGTCGATCGAGCTCAGCGGAACCCGCAGATAATTCGCATACCGCAGATTCCCGCATCCGATAAACGCAATATCCTCCGGAACCCGCAGCCCAGCCTTCAACGTCGCGTCCATCGCTCCCAGCGCCGTCAGGTCGTTGTAGCAGAACACCGCATCCGGCCGCGGCTTTAGCTTCAGCAGCTCCTGCATCGCCTCGAACCCCAGCGCATCGCCCGCCTCTTCCACACGCTCTCGAACCACGACATAGTCCTCCGGCGCCGAAAGCCCACTCTCCGCCAGAACATTCTTATACCCACGCAACCGATCGAACGCTGGACTCGTATTCTTGCCGCCGATATGCGCAATCCGCGTCCGCCCAATCTCGATCAGGTGCTTCGTCGCCATCTCACCCACCTGCACATTGTCCGAGCCCACAAAGTGCGCCGCCAGATGCGGAAAATCTCGATCGAACAACAGGTAAGGAGTCCGGTCATCCCCCAGCTCATAAAAATTCCGCAGATTCGCCTGGCACGATGCAATCAGCAGAACATCCACACCCCGGCTCAGCAGCGTACGAATCTCCTGCCGCTCCACCTCCGGGTCTTCCTCCGACGAAGCCAGAATCAGCGCCCGCTTACTCGTCCGCAGTACCCCGCCCAGCGACTTCGCAAACTCAGCAAAGAACGGATGCACCAGGTCCGGCACCACCAACCCCACCGTATACGTCCGCCCGCTAGCCAGCCCGCGAGCCATCATATTCGGCTGATAATTCAGCTCCTTCATCCTCTTCAGAACGCGCCGCCGAGTCGCCTCGCCAATATCGGCATTCCCCCGTAGCACCTTCGAGACGGTCACCACCGAGACCCCAAGATCCCGTGCAATATCTTTCAACCTAACAGCCATCGTGCTTAACCCTCACTGCAGCATCATCATCCCACAGCTTCGTCACAAATTCTGCCTATTTCTCGAACCTGCATTGAAGATCGCTGCCCCCGGTTTAGATTGTTCAACTTAACTCCCCCACGCCTATCGGGACGCCCCGTCAGACCTCGTCCTGTCCTTCCATAATCCTGAAATTGACAGCAACGCCGGAAAAGCCGACACTCGGCGGCATGCGATTAGCCATTCTTTGCCTCGTGGCATCCACAGTGCTGCCACCATTGAGCCGGGCACAGGCTCCTGTCTTCACAATTACGCCGGAAGATAGCTCGATCAAGTTCCACGTCAAGGCCTCGGTCGACCTGACCGGCACCTTCGAAAAGTGGGCCGCCACGCTCACCTTCACCTCACCCGATGTCACAACAGGCGTCTTGGACGTCAAGATTCAGGCGGCCTCCGTCAATACCGGAAGCGGCATGAAGGACGGCAAGCTGAAGAGCAAGGACTTTTTCGACGTCGAACATGACCCCCTCATCACCTTCCACTCAACAAAGGTTGTTCAGACCGGCCCGGACACCTTTGACGTTCAGGGTACCTTTACGATTCGCGGAGTCTCTAAACCCGAGACCCTGACCCTGACCGTCTCCGGCAAGGGAACTGGCTCAGGCGCTATCACGGGAACGATGGCCTTCGACCGCAAGGACTACGGCATGAACAGCGGCATCCCCTTCATCAAGATAGCCGACCGTGTAGAAGTAAATATCGACCTCCATGGAAAGCGCGTAAGCGGCCCAGCGCTCGTTTACAAACAATAACCATCCCTGAGAGCGCGTAGACCTCTCTTCTTGACAGATACTAAGACGTCTTAGTATATAGATGTCTTAGTATGCCACGATCCGACTCTCTCCAAGGCTCGCTCGATCTGCTTGTATTGAAGATCCTCTCGCGCCGCCCATGCACCCATGGCTACGCCATCATGTCCGCAATCCGCGACACATCCGGCGACGTCCTCAACGCCGAAGAAGGCTCCCTCTACCCGGCCCTCCATCGCATGGAAGAAGCCGGCTGGATTCGCGCCGAATGGATCACGAAAGACACCGGCCGCCGCGCACGCATGTACGAGCTAACCGCAACAGGAAAGAAGCAGCTATCCGCAGAAGAATCTCGCTGGCAAGCCGTAAGTGCAGCCATCAATCGCGTTCTACGGGAGGCATGAGATGTCGTTCTGGTCGCGTATCGCCAACACACTTCGCGGCGACCATCTGAACCGCGAGCTCGACGAAGAGTTCCAGTCCCACATCGAAGAAGCGATCGCCGAAGGCCGCGACCCCATCGAAGCCCGCCGAGCCTTCGGCCCCACCCTCCACCAGCGCGAAACCAGCCGCAACATCCGCCTCATCCCCTGGCTCGACTCTCTCCGCGCCGACATCGTCTTCGGCTGGCGCCAACTCAAGCGCAACAAGATAACCTCCGCCACAGCCATCCTCTCACTCGCCCTCGCAACCGGAGCCTGCACCTCAGCCTTCCGCCTCATCGACGCACTCTTCCTGCGACCCCTCCCCGTCGCCAACGCCAATCATCTCTACGAGCTCGCTCGTCAGGGAACTGGCTTCGATGGCAAACCCAACACCTTCGACGGCTGGGCCTACCCGGATTTCCAACTGATGCGCGCCGCAACAAAAAATCAGGCCGAGCTAATCGCCGTCTCCTACGCTCAGCGGATGGACCTCACCTACAGCTCCGATCAAGAGACCGAGAAGGCCTACATCCAATACGTCTCCGGCTGGATGTTTGACTCCTTCGGTCTCCACCCTGCATTAGGCAGGCTCTTCACCGAAGACGACGACCGCAAGCCCAACGCCAACCCCTACGTCGTCATCTCTTACGACTACTGGACACATCGCTTCGGTCGCGACCCCAAAATAATCGGCCGCACCCTGCGCATGGGCGACACCCTCTACGAGATCATCGGCGTCTCCGAGCAGCCCTTCACCGGCACCGAACCCGGCACCATCACCGACATCTTCCTGCCCACGATGATGCACCCCTCGGTCACGCGCTCCGACACAACCTGGCACCGCACCTTGGCCATCGTGAAACCCGGCATCCCCACCGAGCCCCTTCGCCAGCAACTAAACACAACCAGCCGTGCCTTCGAGCGTGAGCGAGCCAAAGGCTTCACCGGCATCAAGAAGGAGCTTATCGATCGCTTCATCGATCAAACCCTCGTCCTCGAACCCGCAGCCACCGGAGCTTCCAATCTCCAACGCGACTACCGCCGTGCACTCGGAGCCATCGGTGTGCTCGTAGCACTCGTGCTGCTCATCGCATGCGCAAACGTCGCCAACCTGATGACCGCCCTCGCCGCAGCCCGATCACGTGAGATGGCCCTCCGCGTCTCCATCGGAGCAGGTCGTTGGCGCCTCGTCCAAATGGTCCTCGTCGAAAGCGCCCTGCTTGCCTTCTTCGCGGCCATCATCGGAGCATTCTTCGCCTGGTGGTCCGCACCCTTCGTCGTCAGCATGATCAACCCACCCGACAACCCAGCTCACCTCATTCTCCCCGCAGACTGGCACGTCGCCATCTTCGGCCTCGTCCTCATCTTCTGCGTAATGCTCCTCTTCGGCCTTCTCCCCGCATTGCGAGCCTCAGCGGTCAAACCAGTCAGCGCACTCAAAGGCGGAGACGACCCACACTCACGCCGCCGTCTCATGCACAGCATGATCGCCGTCCAGGTAGCCTTCTGCTTCCTCGTCGTCTTCGTCGCGGGACTCTTCGTGGCAACCTTCAACCGTCTTTCTAACCGTCCCATGGGTTTCTCCACCGACCGCCTTCTCCTCCTCGAAACCGTGGCCCACCACGCACAACCACCAGTCTTCTGGGATCAGGTAGCCGACGATCTTCGCTCAGTCCCCGGCGTCGAAGCAGTAGCCCTCTCAGGCTGGCCTCTGCTCGGAGGTAACTCATGGAACGGCTTCATCGCAATCAACGGCGTCATCACAAGTCCTGATCTCGCCTACTTCCTGCCCGTCTCCCCCGGCTGGACCAGCACCATGAAGATTCCCTTTCTGGACGGCCGCGACCTCCGCATAACCGACACCTCACCCGGCGCCGCCATCGTCAACGATACCTTCGCGAAGACCTACTTCAACGGCGAAAATCCCGTCGGAAAATTCTTCGGCAAAGGAAACAACCGTTACGAGGTTGTAGCCCTCGTCCGCGACGCCCCCTACCGCAGCCTGCGCGAGCCGATCCTTCCCACAGCCTACGTCCCCTTCCACCAGGTCGACGCCAAAGGCGCACCCATACTCACAACCAGCGGTACCTTCCTCATCCGAACCTCCAGCGCAAATCCCCTCGCACTCGCGCCTGTCCTCCGTCAGGAAGTCCCCCGGGCCCGCGCCGACTTCCGCGTCAGCAACATCCGCACCCAGGCCGAACTGGTCCGCGCCCAAACCGTCCGCGAGCGCCTTCTGGCCATGCTGGGACTCTTCTTCGCTGCCGTCGCACTCTTACTCGCAGGCATCGGCCTCTACGGCGTCCTCAACTACTCAGTATTGCAACGCCAACGCGAGATCGGCATCCGCATGGCAATCGGCGCACAGCGCAGCGTCATAGCCCGACTCGTAACCGCCCGCGTCTTCTCCATGGTGCTCATCGGAGCCATCGCCGGCCTAACCCTCGGCATGGCATCCGTGCGATACATCGAGACCCTCTTCTACCAAGTCAAAGCCACCGACCCAGCAATGCTCATACTCCCATCGCTGACAATCCTCGCCGCCGCCGTATTAGCCGCACTCCCACCCGTAATCCACGCCCTACAAACCGACCCAGTCATCATCCTCCGCACCGAATAATTCGAAAACAGGAACGCCGTCCTTCTGACCCTGACCATGGTCGAAGGGGGAAAAATCCCTGCATTTCTCTTTTGCCGTTGCCGTTGTTTTTGTTTTTGTTTTTGTTTTTGTTTGTCATTCTGAGCGAAGCGAAGAACCCCCGCATTGGCTTTTGTTCTTGCTGTTGCTTTTGTTCTTGCTGTTGCCCTTGTTCTTATTTTTGCCTTTGCCCTTGCTTCTAGGTACCCCGAGGCTCCAGCCTCGGGTCTCAAAAGCGCCGCCAAAGGCGGCCCACCGCTCTCCCGAAGGCCGGAGCGAAGTCCGAAGGACGTAGCGACTAAATCCTTACTACATCCCTAAGAAAACCGGGTCCGCCGCCAAAGGCTCCATCCCCCCAACCCCAAACTAACAACCAACACAGCACCCAGCGCCCCAACCCACTTCAAATCCATCTCCAGCGGAGGCACAACCGCCCGCACTCCCAACGTCACAAACACCCCAGTAGCAACCAGCACGATCGCATAATCCCACCACCGCCGCTTCTCCCCCGCCCCGCCAAACTCATCGCCCGCCTGAGCCAGCAGCGTGCGGTTGTAATCCATCCCATACCGGTCGCACTCCCGCAACACAGCCTCATTGGTCGAGCTCATCTCCTTCGCCGAAGCCACCGCCGTACAAATCGCCAGCGCCCCCAGAATCATCATCACCGACCCGCCAACCACCAGCAGCTTATGCGACCGGTCCGCCCCCGCCAACTCCCCAAACACCAGAGCGCCCCAAGCCAACCCCCACAACTGATTCGTATTCGACAGCGGAATCCCCCGCCCAATCCCCAGATACTTCGCCGCAAACTGCTGAAACAGATCCCCAATCACCCAAACGAACCCACCCAGAAACAGCCAGAACAGAACCCCCGGCATACGAAACAGATGAAACGCCGTAGAGTGCACTCCGCCATCCAGAGCCAGCGTCAGCGCCAGCACCGTCCCCAGCTCTCCCACCGTAAATGCCGTCACAAACGACAGCGGATTCATCCCGCTCAAATAAGCCTTCCGATAAGGCACATACATCGTCCCCCACATCAAGCTCGCGCCCAGAGCGGCCGTAATCCCTCGCACAGCATGCTGCCCCATCGCCCCGCCATGAATCGTGCTGAACCCCAGCATCACCGCCGCAATCACAATCGACACCGCGCCCACCACAACCTTGCTGATGTTCTTCGCGTTAGCTCCCTTCAACTCACAAAACAGCACCCGCCCCCAGAACAACCCAATCAGCGAGTTCGCATTCCACATCGGAAACGCCACCGCCAGCCCCACATCCCGAATAGCAAACACCGTCAACGTATTCGCCACCGCCCAAAGCGCCCCCGCCAGCAGAGCCCACACAATCAAATGCTTCTTCGCCCCCAGATCGGCAAACACATACCCCGTCCCCTTCAGCAGCGTAGGAAACGTCCACCGAGCCGTAAACACCCCCGCGACCATACACAACGAAATCGCAAACGGAGAGAACCCCGCATTCACCAGCTTCGTCGGAGCCTCCGCCGCACCCAGCCAAACCCCGGCCGTCAACCCGCAGATCACACCCAGCCCATGCAGCGACAAACCACCCTTTACCGTCTTCGAAACCACAGTTGCCATCCATCTCTCCAGCTCTTACCAATCGTTTTTGACTTAGTGCAGAACCACCAAAAGCCCAATCCCCGCCAAAAGCACCGCAAACGGCACCCAGAAATGACTATCCGTAACCACAGCCTTCACACCACGCCCCATCCTCAAAAACCTCCATTCGTAACCGGTAACGTCGCTAACCCTAACCATCCCAGTCAACGCTGTCAACACCATCCGACTCAACCCGAGTAGCTTCTCACACCAAAGCCGGATGTTGTGAAACCTCCCTCCCCTCAGGCAAACTCCCAACATGCTACGAGTTGGTGTCGACGCAAACCTCTCCTCCGATCTTCTAACCGGCTTCCCACCCGAAGCCGAAATCGTACGCATCCCCCGCCACCCCGTTGGAGAAATCTCGGTCGACTTCCTGATCCTCCTCTTCTTCCGCAAAGACGCGGCCGAAACCTTCTCCCACCTCCGCGACGTCAAAGTCATTCAATCCATGATGGCCGGCGTCGACTGGATCACCCCCTGGCTTCCCAAAGGCGTCACCCTCTGCGACGGCCGAGGCATCCACGACATCTCCACATCCGAGTGGGTCCTCGCAGCCATCATGTCCTCCGTTAAACGGTTCCCCCTCTACCGCGACGCGCAACTCCGTCAGGAATGGATCGGTCAGGCATCCGTCCTCGACGGCTTCCTCAACGAGAGCGGCCCCCAGATGGGCCAGTACCGAGTCCTCGGCGACGACCTCGCCGACAAAACCGTCCTCATCGTAGGCTACGGATCCATCGGCGCAGCTATCGAAGCTCGCCTCGCCCCCTTTGGCGTCAAGATCCTCCGTGTAGCCCGCTCAGCAAAGACCGACCCCGCAGTCTCCGCAATCGATGATCTGCACCAACTCATCCCGCAAGCGGACATCATCACCATCACGGTCCCCTTGACCGACCAGACTCGCGGACTCATCGCCGCAAAAGAAATCGCGCTCATGAAGCACGGAGCACTCCTCGTGAATGCCTCCCGCGGCCCCGTAGTCTCAACCGAGGCCCTGGTCGAGGCCCTGAACCAACACAAGCTGCGAGCGGCCCTCGATGTAACCGACCCCGAACCCTTACCCAAAGGACACCCCCTCTGGTCCGCGCCCAACTGCCTCATCACCCCACACGTAGCCGGATCGACACCCGACTTCATCCACCGCGCCTTCCGCTTCGGAGTAGCCCAAGTCAAACGCTACCTGGCAGGCGAGTCCCTCGAAAACGTAGTCTCAGACGACGGCTACTAAGCTCACGTAGGTGCGGCCGCTATTTGGGGGCAACCATCTAGGTGCCCCATCTTCGCGACGGTTTTATCGTCGCTAAGGTGGGCAATCGCGATCCATCTTTCCCCTCGAATCGAAATGTTCTAAGAAAGCAATAAAGGCCAATGGGCCTGGAATTTCCCCTGCCGTCAACTGCAGCCCTCCCGACCTAAACGACGACCTCAATCGATGGGCTCTGACTCTTCATCCTCATCGTCGTCTTCATCCTCATCATCGTCGTACTCGTCCTCATCATCCTCGTACTCGTCGTCTTCCTCATCCTCGTCGTCTTCATCTTCATCGTCGTCATCTTCGTACTCGTCGTCGTCTTCCTCGTCCTCATCGTCTTCATACTTCGGCTCATCGATCTCCAGATCGTCGTCTTCCGGATCATCGATACGATAGGCGGCCTGAAGTTCTTCAGAGTAGGAACCGATAAACGGGTCGAGACCCAGGATGAGCGTGCTGTTGTTGATGTTGATAACTGGGGTCTCGATGACCATGACAATTTCTCCTCGGTGAATAAAACGTACTGGGGTAGGATGCAACAGATTGAAAAACGTGAGTATGAAAAAAGTATCAGTTTTGGTTGTGTGGAGATCAGAATAATGGGCCAGGGCGACAAGTGCAAAAAACCTTATCCCCCGTCTTTGCTTTTTATCCGCCGTTATCCTTTGGATCACCGTTTACGCCTTAATCCGTGTCAACCCCGGAATCGCAAATACCCGCGCCAATTCAGGAGATTTGCATGCGGGACAATTCCACCCAAACCGCTATACTGGTCATAGAGTTCAAAAAGATAGGCCCTGGCTACCCGCCGGGGCTTTCTCTTTCAAAAAGAGAGCATCACATAAACAAGTCAATCGAATGGAGTGCTTTACACCATAAGTCCAAACCTAAAATAAATAAAATCAAGACTTTAGTACTTTTAGTCCCCCAGGGGGGAGGCTGCACCCGCACAAACCTGTCTCCCACAGGCAAAATACTCTAGGCGCACCAGAGGGAGAACCAGTGAAGCGGATCGCAATCGTAGGGGGAGGCATCGCCGGACTAACCGCAGCCTACGAGCTGGCAAAGCTGGTTCAGGCAGGCAACCCCGTCGAAGCCATCCTCTTCGAATCCACCCACCATCTCGGAGGCATCGTCGAAACCGTTCGCGAAGGCGGCTTTATCCTCGAGTGCGGCCCCGACGCCTGGGTCACCGAAAAACCCTGGGCCCGCACCCTCGTCGAAGAACTCGGCCTCGCCGAGGAGATCATCCCCTCCAACGACGCCACCCGCAAAACCTACGTCCTCATCGACGGACACCTCCAGGCCATGCCCGACGGCATGCGCATGATGGTTCCCACCGACCTCGCTGCACTAGACACATCCAACCTCTTCAGCCCCGAAGCAAAGCAGTCCTTTCACAATGAGATAACCCGAGCCGGGGAGCTCAAATCCTCCGCCCCCCAGCAAGACGAAAGCGTAGCCACCTTTGTCCACCGTCACTTCGGTGACGAGGTCCTCGAAAAAATCGGAGCGCCCCTTCTCAGCGGAGTCTTCGGTGGCGACGTAACCAAGCTCAGCGTCCGCGCCGTCATGGCCCCGTTCGTAGCAATGGAGCGCGAACACGGCAGCCTCATCGCCGCCGCGCGGGCCCGAGCAGCAACCAACAGCAAACCCGCAGCGATCTTCACCACTCTGCGCAGCGGTCTCGGAACCCTCATCGACCACCTGATCGCCGCCATACCCACCAACTGGATTCGCCTCGGAGACACCGTCCAGTACCTCTCCCGCGAAGACGATTGCTGGCTCATCGGCACCGGCAAAGAGATCGAGCGCTTCGACGCTGTCATGATGGCCGCACCCGTCGACGTAGCCCGCGCGCTCATCGAGCCCATCGCCCCTCAAGCCGCCGATCTGATGTCCATGGAAGCCAGCTCCGCCGTAGTCGTAGGATTTGGCTTCGCCAACGCCACCAGCCTCTCCCTTCCACTCGGATTCGGCTTCCTCGTCCCCCCTGGCTCAAACAACCTTCTTCTGGCCGCCACCTTCATGGACCAGAAGTTCGCCGACCGCGTCCCACCCGGAGGCCGTATCCTCCGCGCATTCTTCGGAGGAGCCGCAGCTAACCGCCTCATGCGCTGCGGCAACGACGAGATCGCCGCCATAGCCCGCCTCGAACTCGCTCGCATCCTCGGTCCACTCCCCGAGCCGCAAGTCACCGTAGTACGCCGTTGGCCCAACAGCCTGCCCCAGTACGCCGTAGGACACCTCGAGCGCATGGCAGAACTCGACGAACGTGTCAGTAGCCTGAAAGGCCTATGGCTCCTTGGAAACGGATACCGCGGAGTAGGCCTGCCCGATCTGATACGTGACGCCCGCGCAGCAGCTCAATCAGCCGCAACCTAGCGCGCACCGAAGTGATACGTCACACCGGTCACGATCCGCAGATTGTTCTGCGTATTGTTCGTCGCATTCGGAATCCTCGTGTAAACGTAGTCGACCTCGATAAGAGTCAATCCGAACTTCCGCTTCAACCGGGTCGTCACCCCACCGCCACCCAGCAGCCCGAACGATTGCCGATTGATGGTGAATTGAAAATTAACATCCTCCTTCGCACCGCCGAAGAGAACCTGTCCATAAGGAACATAGCGGCTCCTCATGCGTCGCGTATAGCGAGGCCCAAACAGGTAGTTGATGATCGTGATGTTCTGGGCCGTACCATTCACATTGCTCGCGTGCGCGTAAGCGATATCGGCAACCGCGCTCCACTTTGGTGTGACGTTCATCAGAAACGTCCCACTGCCGCCATTCATCCCGAAACACCCACACTGTCCCGGAGGTGCGTTCGCATGAAAATAGTTATAGTTCCCTCCGGCCTCCAGCCTGGAAATATCTTCTGTCCCGCTCAACATCCCACCCTGAGCATGGAGCGCCCAGGGTGAAGCGAGCAAAAAGACGAGTAGCGCAATTCTTGCAAGATGCATCGGTATCTCTCCTACTGCACGACCAGAGTCGCGGTTGCGGAATGTTGAATCGTCCCCTCGGTACCCGTAGCAGTAACCGAATAGGTCGTCGGAGTCAGCGTGAAATAACCGCCAGCGCAACCACTCAGCGCAGCAACCGGCAGCAGCGTGCCAAGGAACAACAGAAGCACCATCAGCATGCGTGGCATCTTGCGCCCATGCCTGCGGACAGCACCCAGACCAAGCAGCCCAAGCACTCCAAGAGCAATCGGAGCGCCCCGTCGAGGCGTTGGCGTTCCCGCCGGGACCCGGTTCGCTGCAGTCAGCGTGCTGCTCGTCGTAACGTTGAGCGTAACGGTCGTCGTACCGCTCCCGGCAGCAATCTTCGCCGGCGAGAAGGTGTAAGTAGTACCCTTCGGCAGGCCATCGATATCCATCGTCAAATCGCTCATGAAGGTCGTCGAACCCACCGGTGTCACGCTGAACGTAAAGCTCGTCGTATCACCGGGGAAGATGTTCTGCGTCTTCGTACCGGTCACCGTATACGTGAAGTCCTGCACGATGTTCGTAACAGGTGCCGATGTGCTGGTCCCGAAGCCGGTATCGCCCGAATACGTCGCCGTGATCGTGTGCGTTCCCGTCGTCAGCGTGCTCGTCGCATAGTTCGCATTACCCGACAGCACGAACGAGACCACAGTGCCATTCGTACTCAGCGGAGCCGTCCCGAGAACCGTCGTCCCATCAAGGAACGAGACCGTCCCCGTAGGAGTAGGCGTTCCCGCAGCCACCGTGGCCGTGAACGTCACCGAGGTGCCTAGCAGCTCCGTAGGCTGGCTCTGCGTCAGCGTAATTGTCGTCACCGCCTTGCCCACGACCAGAGTCAACGGAGCGGACGTCGCCGCCGTATAGCTGTCATTCCCCCCATAGGAAGCAGTGATCGTGTGCGTTCCGGTCGTCAGGTTAGCGGTGCTGAACGTCGCGACACCGGCAGCGCTCACAGTACCCGTTCCAAGAACCGTCGTCCCATCAAGGAAGGTCACCGTGCCACTAGCACCAGCAGGAAGCGTCGCCGTAAACGTAACCGACTGGTTGACGTTCGACGAACTCGACGACGAAGTCAACGTCACCGTGGGAGTTGTCTTCCCTACGGTCACCGTCGTCGCAGGTGAAGTAGCAGGATTGGTGGTCGCATCGCCCGGCGTGCTTGCCGTGATTGGGTTCGCACCCAGCGGCAGCGAAGGCACCGTGATCGTCGCAACTCCACTTACAATCGGAGCCGTGCCAAGTACCGTCCCACCGTTAGAGAATGTAACCGTCCCGGTCACTCCCGTCGGCACTGTCTCCGTAATCGTCACCGGAGTATTCGGCGGAGGCGTGGTCGACGACACCGTCGGCGGCGGCAGCACCGGCGTCAGCTTCGTCACCGTCACCGTCGTCGCTGGCGAAGTCGCCGGATTATTGTTCGCGTCGCCAGGCGTGCTCGCCGTAATCGGATCGCTTCCAATCGGCAGCGTCGTCACAGTAATCGTCGCGACCCCACCTACGATTGGCGCCGTTCCGATCACCGTCCCGCCATCAGTGAACGTAACCGGTCCAGACACTCCCGGAGGCACTGTCTCCGTGATCGTCTCCGTGCCACCGTAGGGTATCGTCGGCGACGAGACAACCGGCCCCGTCAACACGGGCGTTCCTTTGTTGACCGTCTGTATCAGAGGCGCAGACGTCGCAGCGGTGTACGACGAATCACCTGCATAGCTCGCCGTGATAGTGTGCGTCCCAGCCGTCATCGTTGGGACAGTGACGCTCGCCTGACCATTCGCCAACGTCCCCGTCCCGAGAGGAGTCGAGCCATCCAGGAAGTTGATCGTCCCCGTCGCTCCCGTTGGCGCGGTCGCGGTGAACGTCACCGGCTGATTGGACGCCGAGGGATTCAGCGAAGAGCTAAGCCCGATAGTCGGCGTCCCTTTGTTGACCGTAACAATCGTTGCAGGCGAAGTAGCCGGATTGTTGTTCGCATCGCCAGGCGTGCTCGCCGTAATCGGATCAGAACCAACCGGCAGCGTCGTCACCGTAATACTCGCGACTCCACCCACAACCGGCGCCGTACCGATAACGGTCCCACCCTCAGAGAATGTAACCGGCCCGGACACCCCAGTCGGCACCGTCTCAGTGATAGTCTCCGACCCACCCAGCGTAATGGTAGTCGACGACACAGTCGGAGCCGGCAGCGTTGGATCCTGCTTGTTCACCGTCTGCGTCAGAGCCGCCGAAGTAGCGGAGCCATTATTCGTATCCCCGCCATAAGACGCCGTGATCGTGTGCGAACCCGCTGACAACGTTGATGTAGCAAACGTCGCAGTGCCCCCAGCCAGCGTCCCGGTGCCCAAAGAAGTAGCACCATCCAAAAATGTAACCGTCCCTGTCGCGTTGTTCGACACAGTCGCTGTAAACGTCACAGACTGATTCACCGTAGACGGATTCAGCGATGACGCAATCCCCACCGTCGGCGCCTTCTTCGACACAACCTGAGTCGTTGTTGCCGTAGCCGAACTATGGTTGCTATCTCCGCCATAGGTCGCAGTAATCGGATCGCTGCCTACAGGAAGCGTCGACGTCGTCACCGTCACCGTCCCCGCGGTTGCGGTTGCAGTGCCCATTCCGAGTGTCACGCCATTACTCGTGATCGTTATGGTGCCCGTCTCCCCAGTGGGAACGGTGGCCGTAATCGTCACCGGATCGCCATAGTTGCTCGGCCCCGAGGTCGACACATTCACCGTAGCTGTCGCCGCCGACACCACCTGCGTCGTCGATCCCGAATTCGAATTGTTGTTCGCGTCTCCGCTATAGTCGGCCGTGATCGTATCGCTTCCAACAGGCAGCGCCGTAGTCGTCACCGTCACCGCCCCCGCGGCGCTCACAGTTCCCGTGCCCAGGTTTGCACCACCGCTAGTGATCGTGATCGTTCCCGTCACACCCGCCGGTACGGAGGCCGTAATCGTTACCGAACTGCCATACGTGGTTGGCCCCGGAGTCGACACAGTCACCGCAGGCGTAGCTTTGTTCACCGTCTGCGTCAGCGTCGCCGTAGCCGTGCTATTGTTCCCATCTCCGTTGTAGGTCGCGTTAATCACGTCGCTCGGAACCGTCAAGCTCGTCGTTGACGCCGTCGCAACACCATTCACCACTGTCCCCGTGCCGAACGTCGTGCCGCCGCTCGCAAATGTAACCGTGCCAGTCGTACTCGTTGGCAGTGTTGCAGTGAAGGTCACAGACTGGCCATAGATACTCGGATTCAGCGAAGACCCAAGCGTCATCGTCGGCGAAATCTTCGTCATCGTCACCGACGTCGTCCCACTCGCCGAGCCGTAGTTCGTATCGCCGCCGTAGTTCGCCGTAATCGTATCGGTACCCACGGGCAGCACAGTCGTCGTTATCGTTGCCGTACCAGTTGACCCAACAGCCGCAGTGCCCAGAGTCACTCCGCCGCTAGTAAACGTCACATTCCCAGTCGGCCCCGTCGGCAGGGTCGCTGTAATGGTGACCGTAGCGCCGTAAGCACCCGCACCGGTCGCCGCAACATTCACCGTCGTCGTCGCCGTCGACACCACCTGGGCTACAGTGGCTGTCGTTCCGGCATTATTCGCATCACCGCTGTACGTCGCGGTGATCGTAGAGCTTCCCGTCGGCAACGCCGTAGTTGAGATCGTCGCAATACCCGCAGCACTCACAGTTCCCGTGCCCAGCGCCAATGCGCCATCCGTGAAAGCCACCGAACCCGTAACACCGGCGCCCGCACCACCCGTCAGAGTCGCGGTCAGCGTAACCGACGCTCCATACGTACTCGCTCCCGAGGTCGTTGCCGTCATCGAAGGCGTCGCCTTGTTAACCGTCTGGGGCAGATTCGAAGTAGCCGTGCTGTAGTTCGTATCACCGCTATAGACCGCGACAATAGCGTCACTACCGACCGGAAGCGTCGACGTCGATACCGTCGCCACGCCATTGTTCACAGCAATCGTGCCCAGCGACGTTCCATTGCTCGAAAACGCAACCGTACCCGTCGCCCCTGTCGGCAGCGTATCCGTAAACGTGACAGAGCTTCCCTGTTTCGACGGATTCGCGGACGACGTCAGCGTTGGACTCACAGCCTTCTGCCCAACCGTCTGCGTCACCGAGCCATTAGCCTGGGTGTAATTGCCATCACCCGGATAGCTCGCCGTAATCGAATCGCTCCCGACCGGCAACACACT
Organism: Edaphobacter aggregans; assembly: GCF_003945235.1. Lineage (NCBI taxonomy): Bacteria > Pseudomonadati > Acidobacteriota > Terriglobia > Terriglobales > Acidobacteriaceae > Edaphobacter > Edaphobacter aggregans. The sequence continues at coordinate 3,710,697 of NZ_RSDW01000001.1, read as the reverse complement.
CGTCGTGATCGAAGCCACACCCGATCCATTCAGCGACGCGGAACCCAGCGTTACCCCGCCGCTCGTGAACGTCACCGTACCCGTGGCTCCTGCCACAATCGTCGCAGTGATCGTCACCGAGTCGCCATAAGAGCTCGCCCCGCTGGTCGAGACCGTCACCGTCGGCGTCGCCTTATTCACCACCTGCACAAGCACCGGCGAAGTCGCAGGACTATGACTGCCATCCCCGTTGTAAACACCGGTAATATTGTGCGAATTAACCGAAAGCGTACTCAAACTCAAAGTCGCCGTCGTCCCCGAGATTGCCTGCGTACCAAGCGACGTCGTGCCATCCATGAACATCACGTTGCCCGTGTCGCCTGTCGCCACCGTCGCCGTAAACGTCACGTTCTGCAAATACGTGGACGGATTCACGGAAGACGACACAACTATTCCCGTCACCGTCATGTTCACCGTGTTCGATGTGCTGGACAGATAATTCTTATCCCCGGTCGCAGGATAGATAGCCTTCAGCGTATCGGTACCGGCCGGCAATGCTGTTGTCGTATACGTAGCGACACCGCCGCTCAGCGTGCCCGATCCCAGCAGCGCATTGCCGTTATAGAACTTCACCGTCTCGCCATCCGTCGTCGTCGTCGGAGGCCCAACCGTATAGGGGCTCAACGTAGCCGTCAGAGTCACCGACTGTCCGGGCACCGTTGCCGAGGCCGGCTGCACAGCGAGCGTCAGTGTCGTTGGCGTCGGTGCAGCCAGAAGCGGAATCGTTGATGAGACATTGGGGCTATAGATCCCGTCGCCCGAGTAACTCGCATCAACGTTGTGAGTACCGCTGCCCAGCGGGAAAACGGCAACGCCTGCAAGTGCGGCGGCGCTCGCTCCCTGCTGCACCTGGCTAAGAGCCACTGCGGCATGAGGTGATTGCGCATCCGTTCCAATCAAATCTGCATTGCCGTCGTTGTTGAAGTCTCCAGCATTCACGGCATAGGTCAGCCCAAAGCCGCCGATGACTGGCTCTGTATAGTTCTGGAATGTTCCGTCGCCGTTGCCTAGAAACACCAGCGCGCCGAAGCTTCCTCCTGCTATCACGTCCGGCTTCCCGTCCCCGTTTACGTCCGCAATATGCGGATCAGAAGGATAGTCGGCAAGATAAGACACCGCCGGCTTAAAGGTTCCATCGCCATTACCCATCAGGACATACATGCTGTAGCCAACATAGTGTCCACTCGGCTGGGTAATCGTGGCGGACACAATGTCCTGTTTGTTGTCGGCGTTCAAATCGCCCATGGTCAAAAATTCGCCAACATTCGTTGCAGCGACCACCGGCGTTTGAAACGTGCCATCACCGTTACCGGCTGCAAAATATACAGTCGACAGCCCCGTTGTGCTCACCGCGTAAGCAATATCGTCGTTACCGTCTCCATTGAAGTCCGCAACCACAATGTCATGGACCTTCTGCGGAGTCGCAAGAACGATATTTGCCGCCTGGAAGGTCCCGTCGCCGTTTCCGATAAAGACTGTCACGTTCTGCTGCGCGCGATTCGTCAGGATAATGTCTAATATTCCATCGTTATTGAAATCGCCCAAAGCGAGCCCGGCGGCATCGCCGGTGGAGTACGAAACTGGAGGCTGAAAACTCCCATCGCTGTTGCCGAGAAGGATCGATAGTCCGCCCACCGTGCTCCCGTCGGAGCAGCCCAGCGCGATGTCCGTCAGCCCGTCCCGATTGAAATCTGCCAAAAGGATCTTGATCGCAACCGGCGACGCAGTCGGGCACCCCGGATAGTTCACCTTCGGCTGAAACGACCCATCGCCATTGCCAAGCAGGACTGAGATGACATTGTTCGAATCGCCCGTCACCACATCCAGGTTGTTGTCGAAATAGTTGAGATACGCAGAAGCGACCGCGACAGAATCTCTCTTGTTCGTAGGGTCATTGCCGATCAGAAACGGCGAGTTTGGTGCTTGAGCAAAGGCGCTCGTGAGCGTAGCCGTCCCCAGAGGCTCGGTTCCCAGCGAATTATTGCCGACGCTCGTATCCAGAAATGAGACGGTGCCGGTCGGTCCGGCAACAAGCGATCCGATTCCTGTTACGGAGCCCTTGAGCGTATAGGCGCCGACCGTACCCGTGGAAGTGAGGCCCATCGTGGAGCCATACGTTCCCACGACCGTATACGTCTGTGTGTTCGACGTGCTCGAGGCATAGGAATTATTCGCGCGATACACCGCCTTGTAGCTGTGCGATCCCAGCGGACCGCTGCCCAGCTTCACAATAGCGACTCCGTTGGACGCATTCAGCTGAACCATCGCAAGCGCAGTGTTGCTCTCGCAATACTTCGCACTCGCATCGCAGAACATCACCAACCCAGCGCTGACAGGCGATCCGCCGGAAGTGACAGTCGCTGCCAGAATCACTGGCCGCTGATAGACAATCGTATTTCCCGAGATGGCCAATGCCGTCGTCGTTGGCGCCTGAGTCGCGTAAGCCACGCTGGTGACAAGTGTCATCAACAGCACTAAGAAAAACTTCGATCTGCGGTTCCGTAGAAGCGAAGGAACAAGGGACTGCAGGGAACGGGGAGACGTAATTGTCATAAGTTCCTCAAGGTGTGGCATTACTGCAATATGACTTTCGTAAGCAACGGTAACGTCCCCCGCTTAGCTCACCTATTACTCGAAAGTTGCACCTTTCGAAACTTATCGAGCACTAGGTTTGGCACACGATGATGCGCAGCAACGCCACGCTTCAAAAACAAGTGAATTACTTGGTGTTTTCGCGTTATTCGAAAAACTTTCGCAGTGACAAAATCAGCAACACGCCGAATTACTGGTATCTATAGACCACCGCGCACAACTCACATCGTCCGCTTCTTTTTCTCAGAAGACGTCACGCTCGGGAGCAACATGATGTGGCAATCGCGTGTGCTTACAGTGCAGTCTTGGTCTGCACCTACATCAGCCAACCGCTCTGAGAGCCTGTTATGGAACGAGCCTACTTGTCTTGCTTCGGCTCTGCTGCACACAATTGGCCCTCGTCCTGTTTGACCAGCTCGAGCAGCGTTACCGTCCGCTCCTCAGTACCTGGCACCAGTTCAAGACCAAGAGTCTTTTTGATCACGGCATTCGCACTGTCAATATCTTCTGGTTTGAAATTGAAGCGCGCATCGAACTTGCCTTCGATACCGGTTTGGTTCACCACCGGATTCTGGAGTCCCGTTTCCAACGCAAAGGCGAGATCGTCCATCGTTCCCTTCGAGATCACGAGCCTCCCATTCCAGTAGCCTCGCATCGCCTTTCCGTTCGAAGCGGATGGGCTTAAGAGCTGCTGGCTCGCATCCGTGGCTCTGAGAATGTATTCGCGCTTGGTGATCGTCTTCGGCTGCACCTGCAAATGCAATCCGCAGAAAACCGCTGTTCGGACAATGGACGACGCCTCGGCATCCGGCACCCCGGCCAACTCCACCCGCAAGTTGTAAAGTCCTTCTGGCAACGGGCTCCCGACGACTGTCCGCTCGCCGATCGGATCGTAGATGTAGGTCAAAAGAGTTCCTGCGTCGACTCCAAGAAAGTCCGTTCCGCTCGGCGGATGCTTCACCATGGAAAATTTCGAACCCGGAGCGGCCTTGCTGAACGAAACAGAAAACAAAGGATGAGCCGCGGCTGCCGGCAAAACGGCAGCACTCTGCGTAACGATCTCCATTGCTGGTTTGAAAGCGACGCTCTTCCCTTCGGCCACTGCCTCCAGGTCAGCAGCATTCAGATTGTCCATCTCCGTTGCCGCCACAATCTTTCCCCGCGTGTCCACAACAATGGTGGTCGGCCTCGACTTCACGCCATACCGCGCAAAGACGCTGCCTGAGCGATCCACACCCACCCAACCCCCAATCTTCTTCTTCGCGAGAAATGCTTGCACCACCTTCGGGTCTTCGTCATCGATGGAGATGAATTGAAATCGAGCTGGATCGAGCGCCTCCACGAGTTGGTTCAGGTGAGGCAGGCTGGCGATGCACGGCGCGCACCACGTAGCCCAAAACTCCAGCACCACCACTTTTCCTCGCAGACTATCCCAATCTCTTCGCCCGCTTGTTGGAGCTTGCAGTAACTGAATCGTCGTGAGGGAGGGAGCCGGCGTGCCTTTCGCAGGAAGCGCCTGCGCCGGAAGAACCCAGAATACGGCTGCGAGAAAGAACCCGCCGGCGCGCAGGAACGAACGATAGACCACCCGGTCTGGAAAGGACCTCATCTCGCCTCGAAAGAAAGTCACGAAAATGATACCAACGGGAGGCTGACAAGAAGCTTCTCACCCCGGCAACACTAGATAGTTGGAAGAAGCCGCTTAGTAAAGATAAGCGCGTTTCTAAGTACCAACCCAACGCGGGTCTTCTTGGCCATCTCTCCCAAGAGATATTGCAAACGGAGGAACCTCGATCATCTCAGATTGAAGGGGTAGGTCGTGATGGTGATTGACGAATGCATTATCGAATGATCTATCATCAATTCGTGATGTTCTTCTCTGTTATCTAAACCCGACAAAAACACAGGCGTGCCACGCACCGGCAGTCTGAAGCCGCGTTGTTTTTGTATGTGACGTCGGGGGCGCACATTCGCGCCACTCGCTCAACGGTTTAGAAAATAGGAGAAGTTATGTCTTGGTCTGAACGTTTCGTTCGGGATCACAGGCGGCGAACGGACTGCGCTATCCACCATGCATACGCCGAACTGTCCTTCGATACATCCGTCTTAGAGAAATTCTGTGAACTGTTGCATTGTGCTCGGAAGCGAGCAGCGCGCTTGTTCGAGGCACCCATCGTCAATGGGCGTCACTCTGGTGTAGACACGCTCGTCAACCTGTCTCGTTTCCGAGGCGCCCATATCCGGCCAGCGAGTGACTGGGCTGGCTCATCATCATCTTGGCGGCCCGCAGTATCGTCGTTGGCACGCCACCTCATCTGCGAATACAGAGTTCCGGTGTTTCTCGCGTCCTGCTGGTATGCGACTGACTCGGCTGCAGACAGGAAACGTGAGTGGTTTATCGCACACTCCAACGGGGTCAGCTTTCGATCTCTCGACCTACCGGTTGTGATGACCCGGAAGATGGAACATATCTTCCTCGCATCGCAGGATCACCTACCCATCGAGCACGCCATTCGTAGAGCGGAGCTGCTCGCTCTGGGAGCACCTTCCGAGTTGATGAGGGCGATTCTATCTACTCGATTGACCACAGACTTACGTCATGGGAAGTTCTGGCGTACTGTTTGGATGTTTTTGATCGACAATGCGGGTGATGTAGATCCCGTGCACGTCGGGCCCATGATCGACTACATTCAGGCAGTTCGACACGAGCGAATCACGATAGACACGCCGGACGGAACAGTCAGACTTGATCCCCCACAACCAGCGTTCTCTATGAAAGGTCGAACGGTACAGTCGATGCTACGGTTGGTGCACACCTGGCACCGAAGTCTCGGTGCGGGCGGTGCTGCTTACTCGTGGACACGGTCGCCGTTTGAACCGTTTCAGGTAGCAGAGCCCAGCCGGGATCATCCAGAGATGCCGAGACGGTGGCTAATGTTGGAGCTTACCAATAGTGCACAGCTCCGGAGCGAGGGTGCCGCACTGCATCATTGTGTCGCAAGCTATGCTGATCGCTGCTACCGTGGCGTTTCCAGCATTTGGTCACTGCGCGTGTGGCAGGGTGAGAGGGTTCAGCACGTTTTGACCGTCGAGGTTGATCCGAAGAGACGTACTGTCGTTCAGGCTCGTGGCCGAGCGAATCGTACAGCTTCCGGAAAATCGCTTAAGCTTCTCCAGGATTGGGCCGTTCGAGAGAGGCTGAAGATGGCTGTCTGAAATTTCGAGCAGTGAAGAGGTGTTCGTCTTAAACACAGCGGTCTCAGGGATCAGCACCGACGAGGCGGAACTCGGCACCGACGAGTTCCGCGCAACAACCTCGTATGAGATTGGCCAAGTCCTCCGTTCTGATATGCAAATGACAAGGTCACCCTGCGAAGGGCAACTTCCGCGAAGGCCAAAAAACGGCCGTCAGCAAACCACACTTGCCACACTTTTTTCCGTTAGCTGCCCACCAGAAACCACACGCCAACGCCCCATCCAGCGTCATCGCGCACGTGGGCCTACAAACCGAATCAGTAATAAAAAAACGCGGCACCCACCGCGCAAACCTAAGCCGGATTCTTCGAAGGATTCCTCATCCCCAGCACGTGAAAATCCTTCAACCCGCCTTTCAAAATATAGACAAGTCTATTGTTTCCATTAGGATCCGTGGGCCTCATAAAAAACCCATCCTCCAACACAAAGTCCCGCGTATTGCTGATGATCCCCTCGATCATCTCGCCATCGTAAAAATACACCCGCACCCAGAGTCCCGGCACAATTGGCGCATTTTCATGGAAATGCAGCGCCCGATGCCGCAAATCACCATCGAACGTCTTAACAAAAAAAACTGCCTTAGCGTCCTTAGTAGGAACCTCTTCGACCTCTTCAGAATCGAGGAGCCTTAAACGAATGGAATCAAGAGGATACTGCGGATCGTTCCGCAAAAGCTGCTCGATCGACCCCAGTTCGCTCTCCTCCACGAACCCACGAACCGCACGGTCTTCATAGCGTACGACAACCCGGTACGTTCCCGTGGTCTCTGTCTCGGCCATCTTTTTCACTTATGCGCGATCCTGCGGAGAAAGGTCATATTGCTTGATCTTGTACAGCAGCGCCTTGTAACTGATCTGAAGATCATTTGCCGCTGCCTTCCTGTTCCAACCAACACCTTCCAGCACCTGAGCGATCGCGCTGGCCTCAGCACCACCCTTTAGACTCTTCACCATAGCCTTCAGGCCAGCACCGGTCGGCGCCTCTGCCGCCGCAGCCGAAGCGCCCTGATAAGCGTTCGACGGAGAAAGCTCGTCAACGATCGCCTTCTCATCGCCCAGCACAAGATAGCGATTCACCACATTCTCCAACTCACGCAAGTTTCCTGGCCACGAGTGTTCCGTCAGCGTATTCACCAAAGTCTGCGAGAAGTGCAACGGCTCGCGACCGTATTTCTTGGCGCTCTTCCGCATAAAATACTCAGCGAACACCGGAATCTCCTCACGTCTCTCCCGCAACGGCGGAATGCTCAACGTGAATCCGTTTAGCCGGTAGTACAGATCCTCGCGGAACGTCTTGTTCGCCATTGCTTCTTTCATATTGATGTTCGTCGCTGCGATCACCCGCACATCCACCTTCATCGGCGATCGGCTGCCCAGCCGCGAAAAAGTCCCGTCCTGCAGCACTTGCAGCAGCTTTGCCTGCAAAATCGCAGGCATTTCGCCAATCTCGTCCAGGAAGATCGTTCCACCCGAGCATATTTCGAACTTACCCGGCTTCGTCTTCACCGCACCGGTGAACGCGCCCTGTTCATAGCCGAACAGTTCGCTTTCCAGCAGATCTGCCGGCACTGCTGCGCAATTCACCTTAAGGAAGATGCGCTGGCTCCGCGCAGACATCATGTGTGTATATAGCGCAAGAATCTCCTTGCCCGTCCCGCTCTCTCCTAGGATCAGAAGCGGAATATCCGCCCGGGCAACCAGAGCAGCCTGCGCTTCAAGATCCCGCATCCGCTTGCTTGACCGCACGAACGAATGCGTCTCATTCAGAGGAATCTCCCGCGGGGAGTCGGCCGGCGAAATCTTCTTCTCCGCCGTTGCCAAATGCTCTTCGATCGCCTGTTCCACGTCGCTGCCGGTAAACGGCTTCATCACGATCGCCCGCACGCCGAGCCGGATCACCATCTCCAGATCCCGCAGTTCCGCCGAGCATGACAGCACAATTACCGGCAGATTCGGCTTCGTGCATCGGATATGCGTCAGTAGCGGAATCGGATCCCGGTTCGCGTGCAATGCCAGTAACAGCAAGTCGGCCTCCTTTTGATCAAGGCGGTCCAGCAGCGATTGCTCTTCCGAGAAGAGGCTAAGCGCATACTGGTCACCAAGGGTCAACCGAAGATAGTCGAGAACTGCAATGTCTGGCTCCAGAATTAGTATCTGGGCGCGGGCCTTAGAACTGGACTTAAAAGCAGAGATCGGATACGACAACGAAGCGGACATACAACACCCCTATAGGCCGGTTTGGAATCTAACGTCCAAACCTTGCAAGACTCTTGGACCCATGTCTCTCTTTTTACTGGATCCGCACTACCTTATTGATTCTTTCCCGGCCGCAGAGGTGGGGAGACTCCCCACGGCGTTTTGCTGAGCGAATTTTAGACCGTTTGAGAAACCTGCGACAGAAAAATGTTAATAATTTTGCTGACAAAAGAGATAAAGGTTTTCCCTTATTTCTCTCCAAGTAGGCTTAGATTACATGTTAACCGCTTCAAAAGAGTCAAAAAAAAGGTTATTTTTGGCTAGGGTTACTTTAGTAAGCTTTCTTGCTATGACCTCGTTTTCTACCGATAGATAGCTGCTTACGATCCGATCTGATGTCGGAGATCAAAACCACCATGTCTTTTTCATGATGTTTGAGTCTTTAAATCACAGCGACATTCAAATGATTGGCGACTCACGTGCACTGTGAAGGGAATTGCAGAGTTGCTGTCATGCCCTACCCATCCAGTTAATAGGAAAAAGACCTTGGTTCACAACGCCGAATCCGCTGCCGCACTCGATCTCCCACCGTTGGATATCATCTTCGGCAAAACAGCATCTATGCAGGCCGTCCGCAACAAGCTCGAACGAGTGGCCGAGACAGACGTTCCCGTTCTTATTCAAGGAGAAAGCGGCACCGGCAAAGAGCTAGCTGTCCGCTTGCTGCATTCCCTCTCGATGCGTGCACGCGGCTCTCTTGTCAAAGTGAGTTGTCCGGCCATCCCGCACACCCTGCTCGAAACCGAGCTTTTCGGCTATGAAAAGGGAGCGTTTACCGGCGCGATGAGCACCAAACTCGGCCGCGTCGAGCAGGCACACATGGGCACCCTCTTCCTCGACGAAGTAGGCAGCCTCGATCTCGGCGTCCAATCCAAGCTCCTCCAGGTTCTGCAGGATGGCACCTTCGTCCGCGTCGGTGGCCACGAGGCCCGTACCATCACCACTCGCCTCGTCTCGGCCTCTAACACCGACCTCCGCAGCCAGGTCGAAGACGGCACTTTTCGCCTTGACTTCCTCTTCCGCATCAACGCAGTGACCATCAACCTTCCCCCTCTGCGCCAGCGCATCGCAGACCTGCCCATCCTCATCGACTATTTCATCGAGCACTATGCAAAAGTTTTCCACCATACACCGGAACTTCTCTCAAAGAGTGCCATCCGTCTGATGCAAAACTATCACTGGCCGGGAAACATCCGCCAGCTCGAGAACCTCATCCGTAGCTACGTCCTGATTGGAAGTGAAGAAGCCTTGGTCGCTGAGATGATGCCCGAGCCGGCCCGTGGCGGCATCACCACCGACATCGACCTCAGCGAACCCATCTCACTCAAAAACATCACCAAGCAGGCTACGCATGACCTTGAGCGTCAGATCATCCTCAAAGTCCTGCAAGCCAACAGCTGGAACCGCCAGAAGACCGCTAAGTGGCTTCAAATCAGCTACCGCTCCCTCCTCTATAAGTTGAGCGAGGTTGGCATGCCCGAGGTCCCACCCCGCCCCCTGCGTATGCCTCGTTTGGTAAAAAAAAGTGGGGAACGTTCCCTAAAACCCACACTTTCATCACGCCCCAGGATCTATTGATTCAACCCGAGTGGGGAAGATGCCATAATCGCGTCCATCCTGCAAGTATTTGTAGGATGGGGCACTGCGGCATCAAAGCAGATTTATTGCGCTCCCCGTCGCCGTAGAATCGTCTTCACTGTCTCGAACATGATCAATAAGTCCAGCCCTAGAGACATGTGCTTGATGTAATACAAATCGTACTCAAGCTTCTCGCGAGTCTCTGCCAGTGTCGAGCCATAGCCATAGCGTACCTGCGCCCATCCCGTCAGGCCCGGACGAATCATGTGGCGCAAATCGAAATACGGGATCTGTTCCGACAGCCACGGCACAAACTCAGGTCTTTCTGGTCGAGGCCCTACAAATCCCATATCACCACGTAGCACATTCCACAATTGCGGAACCTCATCCAATCGCGTCTTCCGCATGAACATGCCCACGTGCGTAACACGGGGATCGTTCTTTGTCGCCCATTTGGCCCCGGCAGCCTCAGCGTCCGTCCCCATCGAACGAAACTTATAAACGGTAAAGTTGCGTCCGCCAAGTCCAACACGGGTCTGACGGAAAAAGATTGGTCCAGGCGAAGACAAACGAACCATCAGCACCACAAATGGGAAAAAAGGTAGAAATAAAAGCAGACCTGTGGCTGCTGTCAACGTAGAAACAATGCGCCTTGCGATCTGCTGCGACGGCCTCACGCGAAATCCTTCTCCGTAGATGAAGCTGCTCGGGCGCAGTCCATCCAGATACAATTTGCCCGTAAGCCTCTCCAGCAACGTCCCAGCCTCTTCAATCACCACACCGTTGAATCGCAGTTTCAGCAACTCGCGTAATGGAAGTTCTCCGCGGCGATCTTCGAGGGCAATAATTACGCGATCGATCCCTGGATCGGGACCGTGAAAAGCTTCAAGCGCCGTTGTAAAGGCCTCTTTCCGTTCAGCTTTGTCGAGCGAACGTGAATCGGAACCAACGACCTCCATACCTGCATCCTTGCGAGTTTGAAGCAATTCAACAACTGTCCGTGCACGTTCACCGGCGCCGAGCACATACACGCGCTCACGAAACATCTTTCTCCCGATGATCCACTCATACGCACTACGCCAAGCGACCAACGACAATGTCAGAAATATCAGCCCCAGCAACAGAACGTAGTGGGCAATATCAGCACCCGGAAAAAAATAGATCACCGCCGAAAGTAAAAAGGACAGCAATCCGAGAACAAGCAGTAGGCGAAAGTAGATCTCCCAGCGTGCGGAGATACGCTGAGGCTCATATAAATCAAAGTAATAGGAGCAAAGCAGAGTAAGCACTGTAAGACCCGCGATCTTCAGCGCGCCGTATTCGTAGTTGAGGACCAGATAGGTATCTGGCCCGAGCATCATCGCCGTCGCCAACAGGAATGAACCACTTACTATCAGAGTCTCGCACAGCAGCAGGACAATGGTACGTGTTGGGTAATACACATTGAACAGCCGGATCATCGCGTCAATTGCTCCCTGTTACTCCTTGTTGGCGTTGTACCCGTAATAATCGCCAACCTGGGGTTTGTCCTCTACGGCATTAAGCACAAAGCCAAGAATGTTCGAGGCCTTCAACTCGCTTGCCGCGCGCTGTGCCACAGGAAACTTGGTCACCCCTCCACGAGCAACCAGCAGCACACCGTCGCAGGACCGCGCCAGATTCACTGCATCCGACACAGGGAGCACCGGTGAAGAATCTACAATAATCCAGTCAAAATGTGGTTCCGCTAATTTGATCAATTCGCCGAAACGTGGATTTCCGGAAAGATCGGCCGCCTTATCGCCGCCATTGCCGCCCGGGATAAAGGTAAGGTTCGTCAGATGAAACTTAGCTGATCCATTTGCATCCGCCGCATCTGCCCTCTGCATCACTTCTTCGATGCTTGCCTTTCCAGCCAGATACTCCGCTAATCCCGGTTGCGACTCACAGCCCAATATCTCATGTGCAGTATAACGACGCATATCACCATCGATCAGAAGCACTTTGCTGTTCTTGTGACGCGCCAGGCTAATAGCAAGATTCGCCGAGATGAAGCTTTTTCCCTCCTGCGGCAGACCGCTGCTCACTAGAATCGACTTCAGCGGACTAATGTCGCGGAGCTCGTAAATCCGTGAACGCAGGCTCCGAAACTGTTCTACGGAAGGACCACGATCCAGCAGAGCCGGTAATTGAGACAAGACTGGAGACCACGGCTGCCGGGCAATCTTATCTACATTGAGTCCCGACGCACGGTCATGCGTCAACGGCGATGGTTCGAACGTCTCGGCGAGACGGCTCGTCATCGTTTGCATCGAAGCAGAATCGTACTCTTCGGCAACAGCGGACGCAGTTCGCGCAGGAATAGGACTATCATCGGCCACCTGTTCCGGCGCGAATGATTCGCGTTCGTGCCGCTCCAACTTCCGCTCCGATTCTGCCTTTTGCAGTGCTTCGTATATGCGGCTCATCGATCTTGCCTTCCCGGTATTTCTCCGTTGAAACTCGTTATCAGGTTGGGACCATCGGAGCTAAAGGCCCGTGATGGCTGCCCGCTTCCGCCACTCATGGCGGCAGACGATATGAGGAACGGTTGCGTCTCTAATTCCAATTCGACCGCCACTCCCTCTACCATCGCCCCTGTCACCTGCTGCACCTGTTCGACATACGCAACAATCAGCGAGTGCTCACACAACAAATTGATGATGCGCGGAATTCCTCGGCCGTAGCGATGCACCAGATCGAGAGCATCCAGCGAAAACAATGGCCAGGTAGCGCCGGCGATTCGAAGTCGTTCGGCAACATAGGCATGCGTCTGACTCTCGGTTAGTGACTGCGTACGGCACCACAGCGAAACTCTCTGCCTCAATTGTCGAACGCTCGGATGCCGCAGCTTCTCTTCAAGCTCGGGCTGCCCCGAGAGCACGATCTGCAATAGCTTCTCAGACGATGTTTCTAGGTTCGTCAACAACCGAATCTCTTCCAGCAACTCCCAGGAAAGATTCTGGGCCTCATCGACCACCACGACACAGGTCTCTTCCATGCGAAACCGCTCAATCAGCCATCGATTAAGCTGCAGCAGCATGCCAGATTTGGTACGCGTCGCCGGCGCAATACCGAAGTCGGTGAGCACAAATTCAAGAAAATCCAGAACATCAAGCCGTGGATTGAAGACGAACGCTGTCGATACCCTCCGGCTATGAAACGATGCAAGTGCCCTTCTCAACAGTGTCGTCTTACCAGTGCCAACTTCACCCGTGAGCACCGTAAATCCCTTCCGTGCCGAGATGCCGTACTCAAGGCAGGCCAGCGCCTCCCGAGTATGCGGCATCATGTACAGAAACCGCGGATCAGGACTGGTCCCAAAAGGACTGCTCTGCAGTTTGAAGAAGCTCTTATACATCGTCACCCGCCCGCATTCATCAGCGGTTTACCCGCCGCTGCGATCTTCGGTTTGCGTCGGCCAAACGTCCATTTTTGCTTGGTTGCCACCGGCTGCATCTCTCCGGTCAGCGATATGACAGCTAGCGTCGGCAGCTTCGTAAACGCCCATATGTCCCTCTCGCTGCGTAGTGCTGTGTCGCGATACTCAATCCACGCAACCAGTAATAGTCCAAGCCCTAGCCCGGCCGCCAAACCGCCTGCGAGAAACACACTGCGCTTTGGCGAGGAGGGCTCGTCTGGAAGATTAGGCTCATCCATCACTTTGAACTGCTCCCCTTGTTGACGTTTTTCCAGGTCAGTCGCCATTTTCGATTGGTTCACATTCTTCAGGAGACTGTCGTAGAACGCCTGCGCCGTTGTGTAATCCCGCGTGAGGTTCTTATATTCTTCCTGCACCATGGGGCTCGATGAGATGCGATCCTGATAAATTTTAAGTTGGCTAGAGATCTGCCCCTGTTCATGCCTTTTCTGCGCGATCCCCTGGTCGAGAGAGCGAATCTGAGCGCGAAGCTGCAACACCGCCGGTGAATCGCCACGATTTGGCGCGGAGACAGGTGGGACCGGCGCTGGTGGTGGTGCGCTTGCCATCTCAGCGCGCAAATCTTTGATCTTCCGCCGAACAGCAACCACATCCGGGTAATCGTCGGTGTACCGCTTGGTCAGGTCCGCCTCTTCATTCAAAAGCGACTGCAGTTCCGCCTGCTGTGCCTGGGGTGCCGGACCGCCACGATCTATCGTCTGGGCCACGGACTGCTGTTGAGTCAGCATTGCTTCTTCATAACTTCTATCCTGCTCCATTCGTGCCAGAGCCTGAGTCGTAGCATCTAACTGCGTATTTAGGCTCGAAATCATGTTCATGTTGGGAGCCTCTTCGCCCGGTAGCTTGCCCATATACTTCTGCTCGAACGCCGCCATCTTCGCATCCTGGTCGTCCAGGTTCCGTTTGGCGTCTGCGAGTTGGCCTTGCAGAAACTCTTGTGTGCCTTCCACAGAACTCGCGCGGGATCTCAGGTTCTCATTCACGAACAACGACGTAATCTCGCCAGCCACCTGCTGCGCTGTACGTGCATCGGAGGCCGTAAACGAAATGAAGAAGCCCGGCAGCCCGCCAGTACGTGCCATCTCTGAGTGAATTGGCTTGATATCGATGTTCTTCCGCGTTAGATCAATCCGGTCGTCCATCGACATCTTACCGCTGCCGTAGAGGTTGAACCGTTCAATGATTGGCATCAACCGCGCACGGCTCAGAATCTGCTCCCTCATCGAAGCCAGCCGGCCAGTCAGATCTTCCGACACTACTGGCCTTACGTAATCTTCGGGAACCTTCTGCTGCTCCACCAACACCAACGTCTGCGACAAGTACTGCGGTTGCACTAAATAGCTGCTCGCAAATGCAATCACCGGTAGGATCGCCGCAGGAATAGCAACCATCCACCACCGTCTTTTTAGGATGGCACCATAATCTTCAAACGTCAGTGCACGATGACCAAGCATGATGACTCCTTAAAACTGACCGAGACGTGTTGCCCTCGGCGCGAATGTAATTCCTACTGCAAACGTCTGCGAGAACCCGCTAAAAGCATTCTGCGACACAATTGAATTATTGATGGATTGGTTCTGGGCCCCGTAACTCACCCAGCCTGACCAATACCTGCCGAATCCACGCGACAGTTGCGCCCCGCAATAGAACGTTTCAGTCACTCCGTTGACGCTCGCTGGAGTTGTTGTTTGTGCCGTAACAGGTGCTGCAGCGAGCAGCCCCGAAGTACGTGAATAAACCGCCTGAGCTGAGGTCGTCCAGACACGACTAAGACTGCGGCTCACGGAACCTGAAATGATGTCAGACAGCCCACCCGGCTGTACTCCGCCC
The DNA here is from genome assembly GCF_003945235.1 of Edaphobacter aggregans. Lineage (NCBI taxonomy): Bacteria > Pseudomonadati > Acidobacteriota > Terriglobia > Terriglobales > Acidobacteriaceae > Edaphobacter > Edaphobacter aggregans. Next base: position 3,695,688 of record NZ_RSDW01000001.1, on the reverse strand, counting down.
CCCCCGTTGACTCCCCGGGAATAATTCACGTTTGCACCGATGATCTTCCGACTATAGGTAAGGCCCACGTCCGCAGCCAGATTCACACGCGACGGAATCAGAACCCCACTGGAACTGTTCACCCACTGCGGTCCTGCCGAGGCGTTCAGGGTGAGTGCCCGAGTCATCAAACGCGTATACCCCACATTCAAACCGCGCGTTTGGAAATCGGTTGCGTAAAGAGGATTCAGCAGATTGACTTCCTGAAGAGTCCCATTCGTCGTATATGTGGAATAGATGGCACTTGCGCTAATTGTATTCCGGGCATCAATCCTATGATTAGCGCTCACGGATCCCGAGATCTGCGTCGTATCCAGCCCGTTGTTATCCAGAAACCGTAGCACTGACCAGGAACCCATTCCACTCAAAGAGGTCTTACCGGTAAGACGTCGTTCAATGTTGCCGCTCAAGGTATTGGAGTAGCGGTTTCCTGAGTAGGTCAGCACACCTCCAACTGGAGGCTCTCCCGGTACCTGAATCGGCTGTGTCCCAAGATCCCCCACGCCCGGAACTCCAGACAAGCCCGTAGTTGGCGATTGCGGTAGATAGCTGAACGAATTAGAAACACCCAGCACCCATTTTCCTCTAATAAGTCCCTGCGAAACGGTAATATTCTGGAAGGTCGTCGTTCCCTGTCCCGACAGGTTTCCGAAAAGAACGCCGCCCGAATAAAGCATTGAGAACGGTAGTGCTTCGCTTGTGTTCGCATAGGAGACGTTTCCCGACAATGTAGTCGAGTGCGTCGTATCGCCCGAACCGTTGGCTCCCAGTTGCACCAGCTGCGAAGCGGTCAAAGCGTAGTGGACAGTCCCATCGAGCGCCGGCATCCCCCATCCTGAGCTGGTATTGGAGACGACGGCTGTTGGAACAGCCTGTCCTGGCGAGACAGCGCTCAGCGCCAGAAGCATCATCGAGATTGGCAGCCATATCTTCATAGGGCATCTCATGGGACGACGATCGTATCTCCAGACTGCAGCGTGACTCCCTGATCTCCTCCCTTCAGCGCCACCTTGTAATTGAATGGGATCTTCTGTTCCTTACCCGCCACTGTCCGCATAATATAAATCTTCTTCGAGTTCGCAAACGGACCCAGCCCACCTGCAGTAGCAATTGCCTGCAATGGCGTCATCCCTGCTGCCAGGGGGATCGGTCCAACATGTCCTACCTCGCCAACCATATAGATCTTCTGGCTGTTCACTGCTAGTACGACAACAGAGACGTTGGGGTCCTGGACATACTTCTTTAGTCGCACTGTGATGTCGTTCGCCAGTTGCATCGGCGTCCGTCCTGACGCGGGCAAATCGCCCACCAGGGCCAGCGAGATCATACCGTCAGGTCGTACCGGAATCGTGCCCGAGAGCGACGGCTCCTTCCAGACCGAGATTTGCAGGTTGTCCTCAGGTCCAATAATGTAATGTGGCGTATTTGCTACCCCCGCGTCGGATGATTTCGATGGGGAAGGGGCTCCGTCAGGGTTGGCCGGAGCTGGTGTCGCAACCACTCCGTCCGTCCCAGTCGCAGGTGCAGCCGTAGACACTGGAGGCGTAACGGGTGGTACCGGCTTCGTTTGTGCCGCCTGGGCCATGCCAGCGACCGCCGGTCCCACAGACAGCACTCCAATCAAGACCACATCAAAACACTTCATCGAGTAGCTCCCATCCTTTCGTAAAGACAAGGGATTGACTCATCCCTTTTATTGACTCATCAGGTTCGGTTCTCGTTTATTTCCATTTACTATTGATGCAGCTTGCGTTACGGATCCACATTAAACCGCACGCCATGAAGACCTCTAGGGCGTCACTAAACCTGACAAATCTTCCTGCACCACAAGGGCCAAATCATTACCCTGAGGCGATTTTTCCTAAAGAATTCCGCTCGCGGGTACATGTAAGCCATTTTGCAACAACTGACCGATGAATCTCTGGACAGAAGATCAGTCTTTTACCCCACTTTAGGGTACTCCCTCAGTGTGCAGATTGGCAGTCAAAAAGGGAAATGTTTTTCCCTTTTTTGTAGACGGTAATCTTCCACTTTGATAGACATAGGCGTGTAATAAAGAGAAACCGGTTCCGGTACACGGCATTCGAATTGCTTGCAGGTGATATGTGAAGTATAACGTCTTACCAACAACGGTGGGCAGCATGCAAACAGAACCACTTCCTCCACCGTTCACCCCGAGCGAGGAAGCCTTTTCCGACAAGAAACGGTCGGGGCGACTATCCCCGGAACGATGGGCTCCTTGGGTTGCCATTATCGCTCTCCTTGTCGCGATTTACTTTCGCATCGCTATCAAGCTGGTAGCCGACTGGTACAACATCCCAGACTATTCCCACGGCTTCCTCGTCCCTCTCTTTGCTCTCTTTCTTGTCTGGGACAATCGAGATGCGATCCGCGCCACCCCTGTTCGGCCTTCCTGGGCCGGAATTGGCCTGATCGTCTTCGCACTCGTCATTCTCATACTCGGCGTCTATGGTGTTGAGCTCTTCACCTCACGAATATCGTTCGTCTTTCTGCTGGGCGGTCTCATCTGGACTTTCTTCGGTCGCCCCATGCTTAATCGCCTTCTCTTTCCCCTCTTTGTTCTAGTGCTGGCAATCCCTTTTCCCGCCATCGTCTTCAACCAAATCACCTTTCCGCTACAACTCCTCGCTTCCCGAGTTGCCAGCATCATCCTGCCCCTATTCGGCGTTCCAGTCCTGCAAGATGGCAATGTCATTGAACTTCCGGTCATGAAGCTGGAAGTGGCCGAAGCCTGCAGCGGTATCCGTTCTCTGATGAGCCTGTTCACCCTGGCGGTCTTCTATGGTTACTTTCTTGAAAAGACCACCAAACGCCGCGTGATTCTTGCCTTAGCCAGCATTCCCATCGCTGTGGCTGCCAACGTCGTAAGAATCGTTGGCACTGGTCTCTTCGTCCAATACTGGGATCCGGTTAAGGCTCTCGGCTTCTTCCACGAATTTTCAGGGTGGGTGATGTTTGTCATTTCGCTGTGCTGCCTGTATCTGGTCCACCGTGTCATGCGCCTCATTTCACCAGTCAAGAGCAAGACGATATGAAATCTCCACGATTTTGGACTGTCATAGTCCTCCTCACGGCAACTGCCATTCTCCTCCACACCCGTGGAGACAAAGACTATGTTCCTCCTCGTCAATCCTTGAGCCAGATGCCGAACACCATCGGAGCCTGGACAACCTTGCAAGACATCCCTCTCGATCAGGACACTCTCGACGTACTCGGCCAAGGCGATTTCCTCAACCGTATCTATGGCGCCTCCGTACTTCATCAGCCGGGTGCTCAGGCCCAGTCGCACTCTGCGGTCAATCCGTCAGCTCCAGTCAGCCTGTTCATCGGCTATTTCCCTACTCAGCGCACCGGCCAGACCATTCATTCGCCCCAGCACTGTCTCCCAGGAGCCGGCTGGACTTTTGAGACCTCCCGATACGTCAACATGCCCGATATCAACGGAAAGCTCTATAACGTTGGCGAATACGTTATTAGCAACGGCGAGAGTAGACAATTCGTTATTTATTGGTATCAGGCGCATGGCCGGAGCATTGCCAATGAATACAAAGCCAAGCTCTACATGGTCAAGGATGCGATACGCACAAACCGTACTGACGGCGCCCTGGTCCGCGTCATCACCAGCGTCCTGCCGTCCGAGCCAATCTCCAGCGCCCGGGACCGCGCTCTACTTTTCGCCGGTGAGTTAGCACCACTTCTGCCGCAGTTTATTCCCGACTGAAGCTCGGCAACCGTTGCGAAAATACTGCATCGTGCCAGATGGGTCTGTAACGGAGTAAACATCTACGTAGTACAAGTTCTTATCTGAAGAGGAAAGCTCGATGAAAATGCAATTAGCTCCACGATGGTTCCGGGTTTCTGCGGTACTTGCTGTCTCGATCGCCTTGGGGCTTACCGTTGGTTGTTCGCGCGACCCCAACAAGCAAAAACAGAAGTATCTTGAGAGCGGCAAACGGTACGCTGCCGACAATAAGTTGAAGGAAGCGGCCATCCAGTTCTCCAACGCTCTCAGGGTCGATCATAACTTCGCTGCGGCCCACTATGAGTTGGCCAAAGTTTATGTCAAACAGGGCAATATGCTGCCCGCCTACGCCGAGCTTCTCCGCACAGTCGACCTGCAGTCCAGCAATACCCAGGCTCGGATCGACCTCGGCAACATGCTTTTGGCCGGCCGCCAGCCTGACCGTGCAGCCGAACAGGCAAAGGCTGTACTGGCGATCGACAGCAACAACGCCGACGCCTATGCCCTTCTCTCGAGCATAGCCGCCACCAAGGGAGATCGCGCCGAAGCCCTCTCCCAGATTCAACACGCCCTCTCCATCGACCCGAACCGGGCCAACTTTCACACCGCGCTTGGCCTTCTCCAGGCCTCTGATCCCGCCACAGAACCTGCTGCCGAAGAGCAACTCAACAAGGCCGTCTCACTCGATCCGAAGAACGCCACTTCTCACATAGCGCTCGCCGCATTGCTCGAGAGAAAGGGTGACCTGTCCGGAGCCTTGCAAGCGATGCAAGCCGCCGTCACAGCCGACCCCAAAAATGTCAGCGCACGCGCCAACCTCGGCCATATATATCTCCGCCAAGGTGACAAGGCCAAGGCCGAAGAGACCTTCCGGCAAACAGCCGACGATCTCAGCGACTCACCGGTCGGGGCTAACCTTCTTGAGAGCTACTACATCAGCACCCAGCAGCTGGATCGTGCCGAGCCGGCCTACGCTGATCTTGTCGCCAAACATCCTAAGAGCACGCAACTCAAGCTGGCCTATGCCCGCATCCTGCTCATGAAAAAGGACGTGGCGAAGGCCAAGCCCATCGCTGACGATCTTGAAAAAACCGACGCGGGCGACCCCGACGTTGCAGTTCTCAACGCCATGCTCCTCTTGAACGATAACAAGGCAACTGAAGCCTTCAACCTCCTGCAGAAGTCTGCGAAGAACAACCCCGAGAACGTTCAGGTCAAGATTTGGCTGGGCCGCGCCGCTCGCATGAAGGGCGATCAGACCGTTGCCCTTCAGAGCTTTCGCGACGCTGTAAAGCTCAACCCGAGAAACTTCCAGGCCCAGGAGGGTCTCGCTCAGGCCGCCCTCGATGCCCGCGACTTCGGGCTTCTAGCACAGGCTGCGGAGGCCGCCATCGCCATCAACCCGCAGCTCGCGAATCCTTACATTTGGAGAGGGATGTCAGAAGGGAATCAGAAACAGTACGACAAGACAGAGGCCGATTTCAAGCAGGCCATGAAACTCGACCCCAAAAACGCTCTCGCTCCCTTGTCCCTGGCAGAGCTTCGTTTGACTCAGAAGAATATTCCCGAAGCCAAGGCTCTCCTCGAGCAGGCACTCACCAACGACCCAAACTCCGCTCGCGCCATGCGCCTGCTTGTCTACACCATGCTGGTTGAGAAGCAGCCAGCCAAGGCCATTGATCGTATTCAGCAGCAGATCGCCAAAGTCCCGCAGAACGCAGATATGTACACCATGCTCGCTGAGCTGCAGCTTCAGACCGGTGACATAAACGCGGGCACAGCCTCGGCCCAAAAGGCGATGCAGCTCAATCCAAACAACGGTGCCGCTTTGATGGTCTACACCCGTGCAACTCTCAGCCATGGAGACCCCGCAAAAGCAATCGACACCTGGCAACAATGGCTTAAGACCCACCCCAGCGACGCACAAGCAAATACCATCCTGGGTGCGCTTGAAGAAGCACGCGGAGATCAGGGCAAAGCCATCGATTATTACAAGGCAGCCCTCAAGATCCAACCCGAACAGCCAGTCGCGGCCAACAACCTCGCTTACCTGATGGTGGAAGGCGGACAGAATACCGACGTTGCTCTCTCCCTTGCTCAGATTGCTCGCCGAGCGATGCCTGACTCACCCAGCACGGCTGACACGTTGGCGTGGGTCTATTACCAGAAAGGAAATTACACCTCCGCAAGGGACTTGCTGGAAGACGCAGTGAAGGTTTCGCCAAATGACGCCGCGGTACATTATCACCTTGGAATGACCTACTCAAAACTCTCGAACACCGCAGACGCTGTGAATCATCTGAAGAAGGCTGTCGCCCTGGCGCCCAACAGTCAGACATCAAAAGATGCTGAAAAGGCGCTTAGTTCCCTGAGCTAGCTCATCAGAACCGTGGGTATCTTTCAACATGATGCAATTGGGCGTGTGCCTCTTTGTTCTGCTTCTTCCGAACAAGGGTACACGCCTAATTTCTTTTTGACCTGCGACGAGAAAACCTCTCTCTAAGAGAGCGGATAAAGCAAAACACTCTCATAGGCTTGCATGGTCTTCCTGGCGATGGAGTGCCACGAGTGGTCACCGAAGTTCATCTGGCGCACCTTACCAGCAAGCCGCTCCCGCAAGGCTGCATCCTGAGTCAGCTCAATCAGTGCCCCCGCAAGCTTAAGGGAATCTTGTGGATCAACCAGCAGCGCATTCTCTCGATCCGTCAGCAACTCACGAAAGACTGGTAGATCGCTAGCGACAATAGCTTTTCCCAGAGCCAGCCCTGTCGCAAGCGCACCACTGGTTGTAATCGCACGATAGGGATAAACGACAACGTCCGCCACTCGATATAGAGCCACCAAATCTTCGGTGGAGATGAACCGAAAGTGAAGCTTCACCCGCTTCAGATCAAGTTGTTTGACTTGTTCGCGAATCTGCTCAAGCAACTCTGGTGCTCCTGTACCGGCAACGACAAGGCAAGCGTCCTGGGTATTTTCCTCGACTTTTTGCCAGGCATCCAGCAGGAGATCTATCCCTTTGTATGGAAAGATAATTCCCTGCCACAGGATCGTAACTTTATCGGGCCCAATCTGAAAATTCTGCAACGTCTGTTCGGAACCCACTGCAGGAAGATCATAGAAGAATGGACCATGTGGAATAACAGCTATCTTTTCTTCAGGCACACTAAATTCCGCACCAAGCCTTGCGCGGATGTGGTCAGAGTGGCAGATAATCCTGTCGACCATACGATAGAGATCATGGAAGGTCTGCTTGTATGCCTCACCGGTATCGTGGGGTAGTAGATCGTGAACTGTCAGCACAGTCTTCGAACCCCGCTTTCGGCAGAATTCAACAAACCACAGATCGAGTGGAACCCGCCACATGAGCATTGGCAGATATTGCACATGAATTACATCGGGAGGAGCAGCGACCAGAAAGCGAATGCTCAGTGCAGAAAGATTCAGAATCGCCTCAATCAACTTTAAGATTCGGCGCGGCAGCCGGGATAAATGAAACTTGCCCACTACATCGAGCAACCCCGGATCGATCTCAATTCCACGACTCGAGAAGCAACTGGGATCCAGATAGTAGGAGATCGATCCGACAGTTACATCGACGTGCTCCAGTAGCAGCGCCTTGGCAAGATATGCGGTGTAGTATGGCACCGTCGCCAACATATCCATCATGAAAATCCTGGGCCGATGGATGCTTCCGTTCACTTCGTTTTCTCTCCGAGAGGCCGAGTAGCTTCAAATCGCCTTGCCTTGCTCGTTCGGCTTGCAGATTCATACACACGGAGATAATCCGTTGTCATTCGTTCGGCAGAAAACTCTTTTTCGATGAACTGTCTCGCCGCCACTCCGAGGCGCTTGCACTTTGCAGTATCCCGCAGCAGCTCTATGATTCCTGCAGAGAGCGCTTCAATATTTTCAGCAGATACAAGCACTCCTGTTCGGCCATCCAGCACAACGGTCGGCACATCACCTACGGCGGTTGCAATCACCGGAAGCCTGCTGGCCATCCCCTCCAGAATCGCTATGGGCAGTCCTTCCTGTCGCGATGCCGAAACCATGAGATCCAGTGAAGCATATATCGACGGCATATTATCGAGTTGGCCCAGGAGTTGAAGGCTATCCCCAATATTAAGCTCATCGATCAAGGACTCCAGCTTATCTCGATCCGGCCCTTCACCGAGGACCAAAAATCTCGCGCGCGGGAACTCGACCAGGGCGCGGGCAGCTGCACGTATAAAAAGATCGACTCCCTTCTCCTTGGACAAACGCCCAACCAATCCAATAATGAGAGCAGCATCTCCTGTCGAATCTCCGCGAAGAGTGGGGCGGGCGTTATCGAACGGACGAAGGTCAATTCCGTTTCGAATCAGGTGAATTTTCTCTTTGCGGACTCCGGCTTTCAGTAATCTCTGTTTGACTTCATCTGAGACAGCCACAACTGCCGCATAGTTTCGCAGCACAAAACGATCCGCTACACCATATAAGAAGACGAAAGGATCATTGTCATACCAGGTGTGACAGGTGGAGACTAACGGCACTCCCCCCATTCGCATTGCAGAGTAGAGGTAAATATCTGCCTTATAGCCATGAGCATGAATGACATCTGCGTTCGTTCGAGATGCAAGCTCGCGGATGCTTGTAAGTACTGTCCGATCCATTTGCCCTTTGCAGGGAATCAGATGGGATTCGATGCCCTCTTTCGCGGCCCCTTCATGAAGCTGAGTATTTGGATTCGAAGAGTTTGAGAAAACGCCAAGCACGCTGTTATGACCACTCTCATTGAGAGCTCGCGACATATTCAGAATGACAGCTTCCGCGCCGTACATTCCTCCGCTGCTAATGATGTGCAGGATCTTCATTCAGCAGTAGCCCAGCCGCCATCGGTATCGTGTTCTTTTCTATTCAGAAGCGCCCAAAGTTTTTCATACAGCCGGTCTCCGAGTAGAGTTTTCGCGGTTGCCTTTATCTGATATTGACGTTCCAGGCTCGACAGAACATTACTGTCGGGTCGAAGGACTTTGGCAATAAATTCGAGATTCATATTCCCGCGAATATTCAACCGACCAATCATTGGGCCCAGCGGCGCCGTCTCGGCTCTTGGAATAGAGGTGTAGATCTCTGTGTAGCCTGCTTCCTGGCAGGCCGTGATGACTCGGCGATTGTAGCGGCCTCCTGGAAGGGACATTGTAGTAATAGATGTTCCCAGCTTATCCTCAAGCGTCAGTCTCGCATTACCCAGCTCTGTCTGTAGATCCTTGACGCTGCAATGAGTAAGGAGCGTATGCGTCCATCCATGAGCACCGATCAACTGACCGCCCTGATGAAGAGCTCTGAGCTCTGGCCAGTCCATATAGCCAGCTCTCTTCCCCGTCCAGCCCACGGTAATAAAGAAGTGCGCCTTCAGGCCTCGCGATTGCAGAATGGGTAGGGCGAACTCAGAGTTCGAAATATGTCCATCATCAAAAGTTATCTCGGGATATAGCCCCGAATCCGTTGCCTCCCGCACTTGAACAAAAAGATCCATATGTTGCTCAAACACTCTGGCCTCAAGGGCGTACGAGTACTTGCTGCTGTTGGGTCGCAGCTCGTGATACAGAAGATAAAGTTTCCGCAAGGGATGTTGCATCTGTTCCTTCGACATCAATTCAACAGGCAAGCATATGTCTAACTCGCGTTATGCTGATTGCGATAGCTAAATTACAATACTAGACCACAGCACAAACAGTGCCAATGACACAAAGGTAGATCACGTGTGCGCCGGATCACACTGACCAAAAGCCTCGAAAAGAAGGAGCTAAGATTGGCCTCTACGCTTTGGCAAACGTTACAAGCTGATGTTTACCGTTACCGCGGACAAGCAAATACACGCGCTTTTCTGTCAGCATATATTCGCGAGCCGGGTTTTCGCTTTACGTACTATCTGCGCAAAGTTGCCTTCTATAGCAAGCGAAAGAAATCCTTCGGCATCTTTCCCTATATTTACAACCGAATCCAGCTTCATCACTATCGCTTCAAGTATGGCTTTGACATCTCCCCTACCACTGACATTGGCCCAGGTTTATTCATTGGGCACTTTGGAGGAGTCGTCATCAGTCCTCACGCGATTTTAGGAGCCAACGTTAACATTGCACAGGGAGTCACTATCGGAGCCACGAGCCGGGGCTCGCGTAAGGGGGCACCCACCCTAGAGGATCGAGTCTGGGTGGGCGCAAATGCGATTATCGTTGGGAAAGTGACCATTGGACACGATGCACTTATCGCTCCAGGTGCTTATGTCAACTTTGACGTACCCAGTTCAGCCGTCATTGTAGGGAACCCTGGCAAGGTTGTTTCGACCGCCGGTTCTGTCGGTTATGTGAATAACACGATTGATCCTTTTTCAACTGAAGATCTCGGAAATCTTCACCAAGCCGCTCAAAGCGGCCTCGAGATCAATACGGAACTCCCTAAAGCTACGACGGATAAATCGTAACCTGATCCTGGGAACCGACCGCATATCCATTGACTACGAACTGAAGTCTTAGCCAAGAGATCGGACAACGGCCACTACATTGAGTCCGCAATCCGCCGACGCCGAAATCTCCACTCCGTTTCGCGCACTACAGCAGCAAACAGCGCCTTCGTCTTGCTGCCCACGCTGTCCAGGAGAAGTGGCGAGCGAAATGCCTTCAACGCCGCCTCTCGCGATGCACGAAAGTGCCCCTGTTTTCTAAGGAAGTATGCCATCGCTTCATAGCGCTTGCCCTTCTCTGCACGAACGAGCCTGTGCCACTTCGACGGAAGGACGCTCTCAATCTGTTCATAGAATTTTGCTTCCATCGTTTCCCTGAACAGGTCTCCCTGACTCCAGGCGGCGCTGCCCGGCGTATGCATGTAATCTGCCATTACGCGATCCAGTAAAACGACATTCCCCGAAAGAGCAGCCAACACCCAAATCGGCCACTCAGTGACGGGCGCCAGATCAAAGTACCACGCCGGCAACTGACGGTGGATACCATTGCGGAACATCGCTGAGAGGCTAGGGATAAAGCAGCTGTGAAGCATCTCTTCAAGTCCATACCGCCCAGGAGGCATGGAGGGAGATCTATCTTGTTTTACTTCTCCGTCTCTCGAAACTACTCGAATATAGTGACCGCACAGATTTATAGACGGATCCGATTCCATAGCTTTCACCTGAATCGCTAATTTCTCGGGGTCCGTCCAGTAGTCATCCCCATCCAGCCATGCAATGAACTTACCGCGGCAAGTTTCAAAGGTCTCATAATAGTTGCGCTGAATGCCGACATTCTTGCTTCGTTCCAATATCCTGATCACATCTGGATGCCGCTCTCGATAAGAACGAGCAACCTCGAGGGTTGTGTCCTGAGAGCAGTCATCACCAATAACTATCTCGATTGGAAAATCAGTTCGCTGGGCAAGCACGCTATCAAGAGCTCGTGGTAACCAGTTGGCTGAATTGAACGCAGTAATCGCCACGCTCACTAGGGGAGCTGCGTTTAGCTCCGAACTTTCCATCGTGCTGTCTCCTCCCATGTTTGTGAGTCGCTGGAACTTGACTGCTCTATTTGTATGACGCAATCGTCACAATCAAAAGTCGTTACTTAGCCTGCGTGACGAAGTAAGAGGACGATTTCGTAATTTGCAGATCCAGTCCGGGTAGCCGTTCCGTCTCGCGGCTCAGAAAGCTTAACAAGACGAATGAGTGGGATGAGGCCAACGCGAATGCCTGACAAGGGACCTCCCTCAGCGGCCTTACCCAAATCGCCGCTAATCGCGGATTGCCACGACTCGCCACTGGTCCCCAGCTCCCAAAGCGGATATTGTACCCGATACCATTACATCGGCGATTGTTTTACAAGCGTACTTTACGCGTAAATGAGCAAGCGATCTGGCAATTTCCACCAAGTCCAAATCAATGAGCAGGTCATAAGTGCGCATCATTCGTACATTGTAGCCACAGCCTTTCAGGAGACCCGCCGCCGATTGCTTAGAAAAGTAATGGACGTGGCCTATCGGTCGAACCATTCTCCAATTAGTCCCCTGAATGCGTGCTCTGATAGAGTCAGCATTCGGAAAGCAGGAATAGAAGCGAGCTCCCGGCTTGAGAACACGAGAAACCTCAGACAACAGCGCGCGTGGATCAGACACATGTTCTAATACGTCGTTAGCCACCGCCACATCAAACTGAACGTCGGGCAACTGCGCAATGCTGTCATAGAATCCAGGCCTATCTTTCGACCAGCTCCCAGGCTCGATCGCATGGCACTTCCAGTTCATCGCCTCGAAACTACGAAGCACAGCGCAATTGCCAGGACCAATTTCAAGGTAATTGCCTGGCTCGCGAGCCCTTTCTGCGTCCACGATCCAACCGTGCTTGCCGAGGCACTCCTCAGCGGTCTTGGCCTCAAATTGCTCGCTTACAACCTTTTGCCAGCCCGCGCCATAGACGCTGAGAGAACCTTCGCTGTACAGCTGAAGAAGATAGTCCTGCTGAGGAAGCGGATCGGTACTCCAATGGCCACAGTTGTCACAGGAAAAAATGGAGAAGCGACTCGTAGCTTTCGGATGAATTGTCAGCTTCTTACCAACAGGGGAGATATTAGCTGATGAGCAAACCGGGCACGACACAACTGCGTCTAGACGACCCAGATCTAAGGTTTCTTCTAATGAAATCATCCGCGTTGCACTCCCAGGCCCACACTACTGTCCTCCGTAGTTTACATGCGCTAAAGCTCGATAGCAGCTACGTCCAGAATTGCTGTGCACGTTCACGAAAACCAGCCTGCTGAATAAAATGCACCATCGATTCATATGGCGGATATTCTCGGCGGCAAACCAATGACATCATTTGGAAGCGCGTCTTTTTTGCAGCCAGCGTTTCAGCGCAGCCTTTCGCCTGGCCTTAATCCCCTTCCACTCATTCAGCATCAGCGATGCTACCACGTAAGGCCATCCGTAATTTTTGCGGAGAATGCTGGCGTGCTCGCTATATCCATCGATGTTGTCACAGAGCCCGCCCGAAGCGTGCCAGGCAACAACCTTATCAAACGCTTTCATCTTCGCACCGCGCAATGCCAATCGCTGGTTTACGTCATAATCAGCAAGAATCTTGTACCGCAGGTCATACGGAAGAAACGTCTGCCGACGGTAGAACGTCCCTTGATGATGAAGGGTGTTCTTCAACTTGAGCATCGAACCACAGGAAGGAATAAACTCGCGAGTCCCATCGACTGACACACGAAAAGTTGCAACGTCAATATTCTCACGACGTGCGAGTTCAAGCTCCTCCTTGGGCAACTGCAACAGTTTATCTCCTGCATTCAAATGGAGGAGAAAGTCGCCCTGTGCTACGGCCTGGGCCTTATTCATCGCGTCATAGATACCCATGTCCGGCTCGCTCAGCCAATAGTCGACCTTCTCATCCCATTCCTGCAACAACTCGACAGTTCCATCGCCGGAGTTGCCATCAATCACGATCAATTCAAAGTCGCGCGGGTTATGCTCGAAGATACTGTTCAGAATACTGGCAAGGTCGTCCTTGGCACGAAAGACAACGGTAATGATCGAAACTAGTGGCGGTTCAGTTCGCCCATGTCCGAGAGTCCGCCGGCCGCCTTCGCGCCGCTGGATCGTATTCGATTGCATGCCAAAAACTCCCTCAGTGGTTATGACGCGGATGTGGTCTTTCACGGGCGCATCACATCGGAATATGCCTTCGAAATCTCATCAACAAATTTCTCGCCAGAATAATTCTGCCGTACGTGTTCGCAGCCCGCCAGGCCAAGTTGATTCGCCCTTTCGGGATCATCTATCAATTTGATGATCGCATCTGCAAGCTCTTTGCTGTTACCGTGCTGATGTAAATACCCGGTCACGTCATGTTCGACAACTTCCAACAGACCGCCGACAGCTGTCGCTACGACGGGTTTTTGCATCGCCATTGACTCCGCAATGCAAAGCCCAAAACCCTCTCGATGAGTGGAGAGTACGGATATGTCCATTGCGGCAATCAGCCGAGACACATCGTTTCGATGGCCCGTAAAGATAAACTTATCCGCAATACCTAATTCATTAAGTTTGTTGACTACTTCTTCATAGTGGCGTCGATTCAAATCAACAAGGGAATTGTCGCCCACTACTAAAAACCGAGTATCGGGGTGCTTACGTAGAACCTCGGCAGCAGCAGATGCCAAAGTAAAATAATCCTTCTGCGGATTGACTCTGGCAACCATCCCAACCACTGTGCATTCGGACGGAATTCCCAGTTCGCGTCTGACCGCTGCATTGCTCGCGGCCATATCCATGGCTGGTATTTCTATCGCGTCATAGATAACGCGCGTTTTCTCGGCAGGCATAGAGACACTAAAATGACGCTTCGCTTCGTACGATACGAAGATGAAGCGATGAACCGGCAACAGCGTGAGCTTCTCGCGCAGGCTAACGTCCGGGTAGGTGTTCCTGACATGGCACATCATGCGAGATCGCACCAGAAGGGCAGCAAGGCTATTATGATAGGCCGCCTTGGTCTCGGAAAAGTGAACCACATCCGCTCCGACGGCTTGAAGTTGTCGCGCCACGGCACGCGACTTTTTGTAAAATCTGATTCCATGTCGCAGACTGGGCTCAGGGGGAGCATATGTTACCGTTTCGACCCCGAGCTTCTCGAAAGAGTCCATCAACGACGAAGCGTCATCCAGACAAAATACAACATGACGGAATCGGTCGTTTGTTGCCTCGACCATGCGAAGAGTAGCGATTTCAACTCCACCCACACCACTCCACGGCATAAAGTGGGCAATTGTAAGCTTCTGGTCAGCTCTGTCTTCGCGATTCATTTATGCCACGGAAAATTGTGTGTGCGGGAAGTCGCCATCTCAATCGACAAAACCGAGACTCTCAGATATAGCATCACCGATTGATGCCGTTTACTTTGCATTAGCATATAAAAAGGACCTGACTATGGGAAGGATCTGACGCTTAACATTGTTCCTAAACATTAGGCCAATGGCAATCCCAAAAAGGGGGAGGAGCGCGATCGTCTGTAGAACAAACACTAGCATAGTGCGCGCCGGCAAGAGTATATCGACTGCGTACGAGGCGACGGCAAACGGCACTGCACAGAGAAAGACCGGCCCCAAAACATTTCGAAAAACCTGGACGTAACCAACGTCCACGAGCCTGGAGACATAGCGTGGCCACAGAATCAGATGGACAAACAGGCTTGGCACCAGCGTACCGATTGCCACGCCATAGAGTCCAAACTTGCGCGCCAGAATAATACTGAGCGTCAGGTTCGCTATGGCCTCTCCGAGTGCCCACTTAGCAAGCACTTGATGTTTTTCGACTCCAAAAGCGATCGAGATTCCGGTGGTGTTCGATAAGGAAAACATGAGAGCCGTCGCCAGAATGGCAAGCACCGTCCCCGATGTTTTGGAAAACTGAGGGCCCATCCACACCCCAATAAAGCTGCCACCGCGAATAATCAAAGTGATAACAATCGGCAGCGAAAATGCCATAGCGGCCCGGGTTCCATTGTAATAAAGGGCTCGCAAGCCTGAAGTATCGCCTCGGGCTTCATACGAACTTGCAGCAGGAGTAAATGTTGTGGTCATCGCGGCGACGACCTGATCCGTATACCGGCACAGAGAATTTCCGATCGAGTAAAAGGTTACTGCGGAAGCCGAAATAAACGCGCCAACCACCAGGTTGTCTGACTGATAAACCAATTGGACCGCTACCGTTTGCAGGAAGGCGTAGATGCTATAGGACCAGATCTTGCGAAGAACTTCCCATCTGGGTTTGGTCAGCCGTATTCTCAGCTCGGGGTATACTCTTTTCGCAGTAAACATCAGCAAACCATTACCAACCACAGCTGCGAAAAGTTCACAGAGAGCAACTGCAACAATGCCGTGGCCGGCACGCAATACGCTCACAACGCCGACCACGCGTAGAGTCAGCGTGGTCAGTGACACATAGCTCCGCAGATCGTAACGGTTCAATGCGGAAAGTGTGGAGCTGAAAACTCCGAACGACATGGAAATTGTGGCCGTTACCCCAATGATCAGGATGGCTTCGCGAGCATCGACGGCCAGTGCCGCAGGGATTTTGAAGACGAGCGGAAACACTGCCGCAAGTCCGCCGCTTAGCACAAGCAGAAATGCTCCGATTTGTAGACGAACCCAAAGCACTGCCGACAAGGCCTCGGAGGCCCCTTGATGATCCTGAGTAGCATGTCCCTTGGAAACGAACCTGACAACGGAACTGGCCATGCCCAGATCGAGGATAGACAGATAATTCACGGAGGAGATTGCCAGTACCCAGACCCCATAGGCCACATTTCCTAGCCGATGGACGATGAAGGGTGCCAGAAAGAATCCAACTGCCAGAGTGGCAGCTGTTGCAAGCCAGTTGGACAGTACACTCCGCGCAATGTGCCGTAAACGCAATTGCAAGCTAAAAACTCCTTTGCGCCGACTTCAAACCGTACGAAAACATCTCAACTTCATCTGTTTTCAGAACCGCCATTGATGTTTGCGTGCGCAAAGTGATGGTAGCAGCGTCGTGACCGAATACTGAAAGTGATGGCACCTCGATATCGTCACTTCCCCTACCACTTTTGTATAAAAAGCACTTTCCTTTCCATCCTGCAGATGACGTATCATCAGTAAAAGCATCGTTCTCGACTGATCCGCGATCATGTATGCGGCAGCAGACATCGAGAGGATTTGTGACTCCTAAAAGCCCTCGCGTTGTATCCCCTCCACGGAGCATTTGCCCGCCAGCTTCTTTGGCTGACCACACACTGCGATACACCTCGCGCATTGCGTCTCTCTCAGATGACAGAACGCCTTACTGGAGCTTACGATGAAGCCGCTCTTCTGGCTCTGCGTCGCCCTGGTGGCGTATGCATATTTCGGCTATGCTATCTGGCTTTGGCTGCTTGCCCGCCTGCGCAATCGGCCCATCCTCCGTAAGCCCATCTCGCCCAACGTGTCTATTATCATCGCCGCTCGGAATGAAGAAGCGAACCTGCCTGCCAAGCTCGAGAATCTTCAACTGCTGAATTTCCCTAAGGACCGGCTTCAGATCGTCATCGCCTCGGATGGATCGACAGACCGGACCGCCGACATTCTGCGTGCGCAAGCTTCCGTCATCCGCCCCGTCATACTCGACAAGTCAAATGGAAAGGCGTGCGCCCTGAATGAGGCCGTAAAGCACGCCACTGGTGAGATTTTCGTCTTCCTCGATACCCGGCAGTTTGTCGAACCAGACGCGATTTCCGAACTGGTTGCCTGCTTCTCCGATGCAACCGTAGGTGCCGTTAGCGGAGAATTGCTCCTCGAATCGATGTCCACAGCCCCATCCTCGGATGCTCTCGGTATCTACTGGAAGATCGAAAAGGCTGTACGCAAACTCGAGTCCGCATCCGGTTCGGTTGTCGGAGTAACCGGAGCTATCTACGCCATACGCCGTCAGTTCTACACCGAGATACCGGACGGAACCATTCTCGACGATGTTTTTGTCCCGATGAATGTAGCTCGTAAGGGCAAACGGGTAATCTTTCAGCCGTCAGCGATAGCGCGCGACCGACTTTTCAGCGAAAAGGGAAAAGAGTTCTCGCGCAAGGTCCGCACTCTGACAGGAAACTACCAGTTGCTGCGACTGTCACCATGGCTACTCTCGCCGGCAAACCCACTTCTCTTTCGCTTTATCAGCCATAAACTTCTACGACTTCTGGTCCCGCTCCTCTTAGTCCTTATGCTTGTTGCTGCAGCGATGATTAGCGGACCGGTTTTTCGAGCAATTTTCTGGCTTCAGATACTCTTCTACGTTTTGGCCGTCCTCGGATCGCTCAGTCCATCCACCAGGAGATTAAAACCAGTAGCAATCGCCAATACCTTTGTCATGCTCAACGCGGCGGCCGCACTCGCGTTCTACAATTTCGTCGCAGGGAGAAATAGAGTATGGGTTTAGTAAACTAATATCTGTCAACCTGCACGGTCATATGCAGGCGTCTTGGAGAGTCACACCTTGTTTGGAACAGGCCTCGGCCACTACATTCCGATAGTTGCCTACTTAGGCTTCTGGATCATGTGCCTCGTCTCGTTGGGGGGAAGGCCTCTTCTCGGCCTCTATTACATGATGCCGTTCCTACCGTATCGCACCTTGCGGGACAGATTCCTAGACTTTCCACTGGGCGGCAACGTACTGACCATCCTTGTCATTGCAATCATTATCGGAGCTCTCATCCGCGGCAAGCACCTTCCTAAATCAAAGCTCTACCTGGTTTGGTTTGTCTTTGCCGTCTATCTCTATCTATCCATGTGGATCGGCACCGCGTTCGGAAATGCACCGGCACCCCTCTGGCTCTCCGACGCCAACTTCACCACGTGGAAAGACTACATGCTCATCCCCCTGATCTTTGTGGCAGCAAGCTTGGTGATTGAAGACCGCAAAGCTGTCAGGACGATTGTTATTCTCACCGCCATTTCTCTGTTTCTGATCGACAGAAGCAGCTTGTTCGAAAGCATGTCAAGAACATGGACAACCTTCGATGAGAATAAGCGCGACGGTGGCCCGCTAGCCTATGGCTCAAACCAGACAGCGGCGTTTTTGGCCCAGTTTGGTATGTTTTTTTGGGGATTGGTGCAATTTGTCAAACGAAAGAAGATCAAATTAATCGGTTATGCACTCGTGGGTATCACGCTGCTTGCAGCGATGTACACGTTCTCTCGCGGCGGTTACCTCGCGGTGCTCTTTAGTATCTTCGTCCTTGGCCTATTGAAGGATCGAAAACTCCTTCTCCTCCTCGGAGCCTTTCTGCTGACCTGGCAAGCCGTCGTGCCTACGGCCGTGCGTGAGCGTGTCAACATGACCTCGGACTCCAGCGGACAACTCGAAGCCTCAGCCCAGGAACGAGTCGACCTTTGGAAGGACGCGCAGAAGTCGTTTGCCAGTAGTCCAATCGTAGGAAATGGCTTCGCTACCTTTCAATTCCAGGAGCATGTTGGCGATCTGAAAGACACTCACAACTGGTACGTCAAGGTCCTGGTGGAAACCGGCATTATTGGCATGATGATGGCTCTATTCCTGCTTCAACAAATGCTTGCAGTTTCTTACCGCCTCTTCAAACAGGCGACCGATCCACTCTATCAAGGCCTTGGCCTTGGCCTGTTCCTTGCGATTTGCGCCAGCGTCGTTGCTAATTTGTTTGGTGACCGGTGGACCTATGTTGAAATCACTGGCATCCTCTGGATTCTCGTTGCAGCTGCGGTTCGTGCGACTCACTTCCCTACATCGGAACCGACAGCAGAGTCAGCGCAGGTTGATTCTGAAATCGCAGTAAATCCATACCTGGTCTATCGATAGATAGTCTTGCACTCCACCTCCGTAGAAATTGCTCGTTGGAAAATTTCCTGAATGAGTATGATCACAGTCCTGCCGCCGGAAGATTCAAGCCTGAATGATGCGAACCATGCTGAATTGCCCCACGTACTTCTTGTGGTCGATCAATTTCCCAAAACCCTTGGCGGTGGAGAGCGAATCGTACTGAGACTCGCGGCCCTTCTTCCAAAGTATGGATACCGTGCATCGATCCTGACCTTTTCCGTCCATCCCGAAAGCGGCGGTCTTAAATCGCCACCGTGTCCTATCTATGTGCTGCCCTTGCGGCGCACCTATGACCTCACAGCTCTTCGTGCTGCTTTAGACTTCAGACACTTCCTCAAACAGCACCGAATCCAGATCGTCCAGACGTTTTTTGAGAGTTCCGATCTCTGGGCAGGATTTGTGACAAAGACGATGTCAAAGTCAAAGCTGATTTGGAGCCGCAGGGACATGGGAATACTCAGGGGCCGCAAACACGATATTGCCTATAGGCTCATGTCCGGTGCTCCCGACGCGGTCTTTGCCGTATCTGAACAGGTTCGCCAACACTGCATCGAAGTGGATCGAATCGATTCCGCTCGCGTCCAGACGATCTACAACGGCCTTGACCTCTCCGATTGGAAGACTACCTCCAGGCCTTCTAAACCTTCCGGCGAACCCCTCGTCACCACAGTAGGAAACATCCGGCGTATAAAAGGACACGACATCTTCATCAAGGCTGCCGCATCCATTGTGCAGCGCTTTCCCAACGTATCATTCAGCATCGCTGGGGACGTGTTGGAGCCTGACTATTTCGCGGAACTGCAAGCCCTTGTTCGGGATCTGAACCTATCCAATCATTTCCATTTTGTTGGCGGCATTACGAACATACACGAATACTTGTCCACAGCTGACATCTTCGCTCTCCCCTCTCGCAGCGAGGGTTTCTCCAACGCCATTGTCGAAGCCATGGCGGCGTCTCTGCCGGTTATCGCAACCAACGTCGGCGGAAATGCAGAAGCCGTAAAAGATGGCGTCAATGGCTTTCTCGTCCCACTGGAAGATCCGGCAGCGCTTTCAGCAGCTATCGCTCATTTGCTTTCTGATCCCTCCCAGGCCAAGGCAATGGGCTTAGCTGGAAAGGCACTCGTAGCAGAACGCTTCACCACGGAAGCTATGATGAACCGAATCAGCACCACCTACAGGAACTTACTCCGTTAATCGGGACGCTTTGGGCGGGTCAATCAGCAAAGCGCGCGTCCCGCGATTATCAGGACGTTGCCTCCAGGGCTCGTGCAGATACTTCCGGTTCAATCTCGTTAGCCTTCGGAGGCTGGGCTGTGGCACGAATGATGTAGCCGGTTGTGAAGGCGAGAAGTAGCGCCAGCAGTCCGCAATCAATGATGAGTCGCCCGAGGTGGACGTTCAGATCATACTGCGACCTCTTCTCGAAGATAGGGAGAATAAACCAGAAGACCAAAACACCGCCGACGAGCGGCCCCTTGATTTTCATGCTCTTTTGGGTCAAGGCAAAACACAAGAGGACGGCCAAAAAGATGTAGTCGTAGACGAGGTGCTTTACAAAGAAGAGACTGGCGATAGAGATGAGCGTGAATTCTGCGGCGCGCGAGAGCCGAAAGCGGCTAAGCAGAAGCGCATAAGCAGCGCTACCGAACAAGCCAAGAGCATAGGCAAACTGTCGTGCGTGAATGAAGGCAATGTGGGATTTGAGAGTTTGTTCAGCTAGGGTCATCAGGTCCGCGAAACCTGGGCTGACCGCAGTCGGGCCAGCGGATACAGCGAACGGCTCAATCGCGAGCTTCAGAAGCGGGGTTCTGACAAGAAGCCAGACTCCGAATAACCCCACGATAGGAACCGCAGCGGCATAAAGAAGAAAGCGCAGCCGGCCACGGAGAAGAAAGAGCATGGCAGCTACTGGCGAGTAGCTGTACTTAGCGAAACTGACGCCAAACGACAAGCCACCGAGCACCGTCGAAGTGGCCAGATAGGCGCCTGTAAAGAAGAAAAGCTCGAAGAAGGACGTCTGGCCAACTTCCAGCACGACGCGAAAGGGCGAACTCATCCAGAGCAGGCACAGAGCCAGCATGGTCTGAAAGCGATCGAGGTTGAAAAGTCGCCGAAGCATCAGTATGCAGACGACAGACAAGCCAACACTGGTCACAGTCCAGAGAATCTCAGCAAATTCAAAGCTAAGGAGGCCAAAGGGAAGCAGAATCAAATAGAAGAGGTGAAGATAGTTGGGCGTAACAAAATGGGGGAAGTGGTGCGGGAAGTGTGCGAGTTCCTCCTGCCACGGATCGATGCACTGCCCAACCAGCCGAGCTCCCATCCATTGCAGATCATGGCACTGGTACTCAATGGCGTGACGAATCCCCACAACAAGAGAGATGAGCGCAGCGATAGTAAGCGGGATAAAGGCTGCACGTCGAATTCGATCTAGTTTCCAGGCCTCGCGCATGGAACTTCCGTATCCCCATCGGGAACTGACATCGTCTTCGTGCTTGTTGATCAGCAGAATAGCACGAGAAAATTATAGGTACGGATGTCGCTGGCATACCTCTTCTAGTCAATGCGTCAAAATCGATTGTCGCAACACATTTTGTTTGGACTTTTTTAGCAACCTCATGTTTCATCCAACTGCAAACAAGTGACTTACGAATCGATCCCACGCATTAGGCTTCAAGTCTTTGGCGTTCATGTGTATCATCGCGGACAGCGGAAAGCCCTCGCTAAATTGGCACTCTGTTCGACGCTAATCTCGACCGTGACATGAAGTGGAACGTACAGAACTCAAGTGGATACTGCATTCCCGCTTGACGACTCATACCTCTGATTGGAGATTTCACAATGTCATTCATTGACCACTCGCCGATATTGGCGGGGTTGAATTATGCAAAAGGCCAGGTTCTGACTCGCCTCAAGCTGCGTGGGCATCATTCGGGCTCGACCGGTCTTAATATGTCGGTAGAAGATGCTGCTGGCTATGCTCACCGGGTAGTGGCCGATTACCTGACATATGGAGCGGGAGGCGACACGGAGCGCCTGAGAGGGAAAGACGTTCTTGAAGTCGGGCCAGGAGACAATCTGGGCGTCGCTCTTCTCCTGCTGGCGAAGGGTGCGCGTACGGTGACCTGTATCGACGGATTCGCCCCAAATTTCGATGCCAAACACAACGCATACATTTATCGGGCGATCTACAACGGTCTCAGCGCTGAGGAAAAGGAACGCGTTAAGGATGTAGTTACACTCCAGTCCGATGGAACGGCAACCGTCGGAGGCGACCGTTTACTCAGTCGCTACAGTGTCCCGATGGACAGCATTGCGACACCTCTCGAATCGCAGAGTTACGACATTGTTATATCTCGTGCAGTGTTGGAGCATCTTGGGAATTTGGAGACGGGTTGGAAGAACATGGTCCGGTGCTTACGGTTCGACGGTGAGATGTGGCACAAAGTGGACTTCCGTTGCCACAACCTCTTCGGGGAAATACATCCACTTTATTTCCTGACCGTCTCCGATACCCTCTGGAATCTGATCTCACGTCCTGATCCAACCATGAACCGTCTGCGATTGCCGACCTATCGCGAATTGGCAGCACGCGACTTTTATGACTCACGCTTTTATATCACTCACATCGCAGGCGAGAATGAGTTTTCGCCCCATATTGAGAGCCTGATTCCGGGGACGCATTACGACCAACGGAATCTTGATGGTCTTCGAGATATCCGTCCCCGCCTGCAAAAATGTTTCTCTGATTACAGCGACGAAGATCTGCTTGTAACCGGAACATTTCTTGCACTCCGCGGCGTTCGCACATGAGTAGTTAGCTTGCCGACCGCTCAACAAATTCGAGTGCAACCGTCGACGATGTGGGAAAATACGCAAGATGGCTACGGTCGACGTTATTATCCCTTCGTTCAATGCTGCACACTACCTACCGGCCGCCATTGAGAGTGTCGTTTCACAGACGTTCGATGATTGGCAGATTTTGCTCGTAGACGATGGCAGCACTGACAATACTGCTGAAGTAATCGCTCCGTTCTTGGAGCGACTCGGTTCCAAATTTAAATACATCAAGCAAAATAACCGCGGGCTGCCGGCAGCGAGAAACACCGCCATTAAGGCTTCAACAGCTGAATTCCTTGCTCTCCTCGATGCTGATGATGTATGGCTCCCATGCCGCCTCTCAGAGTCATTGAAAGCCTTTGCAGAGCGGCCGCAAGCTGGTCTTGCCTACGGTCTCGTCACTACCATCGACCCGGAAGGTCAGTTAGGAAGAACATTCGCGGGAAACCCTAGATACGCCGAAGGGAATATTGCGCCGTACATTTATATGCGTAAAGTTGAACTGCCGTGCCCCACCATGACATTTCGCAGAAAATGCGTTGACGAGGTTGGTCTTTTCGACGAGACGATGCGCGCGACAGAAGATCGCGATCTCTGGCTACGGATCGCCCTCCGATACGAAGTCGCGTTCGTGCCCAAAGTCATTGCTCATTACAGGATTTCACCAGGTTCGATGTCAACCGATCCCAACCGAATGTTACGAGCCCAATTACAGTTCATCAACAAACATTATGGCGCACCCGGCTGCGGGATACTCGCGCGTCAGATCAGTTGGGCTCGCGCCTATAAGCAGCGAGCAGACGCCCTGAAGAGTCAGAACCGTCCGTGGGCTGCCCTGATAAGTTCCTTGCGAGCTGTAGCCATCTGTCCAATCGATATGGATAACCCTAGAACTGCAGCGTCGCTGTTCTGGAATTGGATTGGAAGTCCGAAACGGAGCTAGGCCTTGGTTGAACGGTCCCTCAAGTATAGAAATCCTCTCCAGGCACCCGCTACCAGGACAGCTGTTCCCAATGACTTCATCACTGTAGAGACATGCGAAGGTCCACGAGAAGGACCCGGTTCAGGCTGCGATGAGTTCTTGTCGATAGCTTTAGTGCGCGAGAAATCCCCATAGCCATACTCGTGCCAGGTCTCATCCTTTAGTTGCGGATCGCTACAGCTACCACCCGTCTCGTGCAGCCAGGTAGCAGGGCATTTCCAGTTACTCTTAGCGCGAAAAGTAATATTGTTGCTAAAGCTAGCTCCCGGATTGGTGAACATCTTCAGATCGGTATTGCTGTAGATTGGCGAAGGGTAGCTACCTTCCACGTTGGGAAAACCAATAAAGATGTTGTCGTCATATTTGATAGCGGCCTTGGGCGATGGATTCCCAAGATACTCGACCTCCAAAGCAAGGCGGTTTGCCGAGTAAATAATGTTGCGCTGGAATATGGCAGGCTGAGTCTCTGGCACATTGACGACGATTGCACTGTCACCTGCCCGGCAAAACAGACTCAACTGAGCGTTGAATCCCGGCGGCGTGCCTGGGATCGCCTTGGACATCGCCCTACAATTGCCGACTATAAGATTGTCGGTTATGATCGCCGCTGCGCCACCTACCTTGATCTGTTGTCCCATACTGCTGAAGGCACGCGTGTTCGTAACGGTCATGCTCGAGCCTGTACCACCGATGTGAAGCGCATCTAATCCATCCTGCGTGTTGTAACTGACAACACCCTGATCGAAATGAACCTGCCAACCTGGCGGATCGCTGTCCTTTGTCGCCGTTCCGAAGCCGTCGCCATACCCCCCATGGTCCTGATCCGTGCAGTCTCCAAATGGGAGCGGATGTACAATGGGGTACTCCTCGGCACAACCGTTCCAACTGATGTCGTAGTGGGACACATTAAGCGATCCCACTCCAGTAGTCCCGTCGCCTTCATCGGCGTTCCAGCCAGAACTGGCGTTCCCTAGAACATCGACGTAGTCCATTACTACGCCATTTCCGGTAGCTCCAACTATGCCTGAGCCTGCAAGACCATGGATGTGAATGTCTGTAAGCGTATCGTGTGTTGAAGTATTGTGTAACTGAATCCCGACCTGAGCATAGTCCTGCGTCGAATCGCACCCAACTTTCTGTGCTGCCTTGCCACACGCCGAGAAATCCGTAATGTCAAGACAAGCGACATCCACGTAGGAAGCCCCATACAAGCTCATGACAGCATAAGCCCCTCGCCCTCCGTGGAGTTGCGTCTTAGCCGACGCGCTGTGACACGAAGCGTAGTTCTCACCCAGAATGCGCGTGTGCTGTGCAGCTGTGCCGGACGGAGGGGGTAGCATCCCTGAACTCGACGCGTCCCCCGCAATACCCCAGCCGTCGTACGTAGTACCGTTCCAGCCTATCCGGTAGGAGGCGCCGGTCCCAATAGAGCCTCGAATGATGACCGTATCGCCTCCAGCAATCACCCAACCCCAGGCAGGAAAGTGATGACCGTCGGCATACGTCCCATCCGTATACAGCATACGCACGTCGTTGAACGCACAATGCTTGTTCGCGCCGGAGCCGGGGTAAGGCGCATCTGCCTTACCATCGCACTGGCCCTTCGTTACGTTTGTGGAGTAGCGCGTGCCTCCATCCGGACGAACGTACCAAGTCGTACCGAAGAGGGGAACACACGCACATCCTAGAACCAATACACAAAGCGTCTTAAGGCATATGCGGCTATTGAGGGAACTCATACGCTCCGATACTCGGAGGATTCGGCCGAGTTACGCCAGTATAATCCAGGGGGATGGAGGGTACAGCCACTCCTGCTCCGACGACTGGACTGGAGCTGGATGCCGGTGCCATGTTGCCATAGCCATAAGGATGGTAAGTCTCATCTACCAGTCCAGGATCGATACACAGAGCATTGCTCTCATTGACCGCCGGGCACATCCAGTTGTTCCTATATCCGAAATAGGAGTTATTCGACCAACTCGCACCCGGATTCGTGAGCATCTTTAGATCAGTGTTGCTATAAATCGGAGTGGGGTTCGCTCCGTTCCCAGAGTTCGGAAATCCAACAAATATGTTGTCGTTGAATTGAAGCGTGTTAGTTGGCCCTGTGTCTGCAGTTGCGTACTCTACCTCAAGACCAATCGATCCTTGGGTAAAAACCGTATTGCCTTGAAAGGTAGCCTGATAGCCAGGTGTGACGTTGATAACGACCGCTGTATTCGCGGCCCTGCAAGGTGACGCCAGAACCGACCCGAATCCCGCGGGTGTCCCCGGAATTGCTTGCGTCGTCATCGCTTCACAATTCCCCACAATGACGCTATCTTGTATCGTTGCGGTAGCTCCACCTACCTTTAGCTGCTGTCCTTCATTTCCATACGCCAGCACTCTCGTGTCAGTCATTGTCGACCCGGGACCGCTGATATGAAGTGCATCCAATCCATCCTGCGTGTTGTAACTTACAGTGCCATTATCAAAGTGGACCTGCCAACCAGGAGAAGGACTTGCTACGGTCGCAGTACCGAAGCCATCTCCATACCCTCCGCTGGACTGATCCGTGCAGTCTCCGTACGGAACAGAGTCAACAATCGGATACTCCTCGGCGCAGCCGTTCCAACTGATGTTGAAATGAGACACGAGGAGCGATCCTACACCGGTGGTCCCATCGCCCTCATCGGCGTTCCACCCGGAACTGGCGTTGCCCAGAATGTCCACGTAGTCCATCACTACGCCATCTCCAGTAGATCCAGCTACGCCTGCTCCAGCAAGACCATGGATATGAATATCAGTGAACGAATCATGCGTTGAGGTGTTGTGGAGTTGAATCCCGACCTGTGCGAAGTCTTGTGTCGAATCGCATCCTACTTTTTGCGTTGCCCGACCACACGCCGAAAAATCCGTGATATCAAGACAAGCGACATCCACGTAGGAAGCCCCATACAAACTCATGACAGCGTAAGCCCCTCGTCCGCCATGGAGCTGCGTCTTAGCCGATGCACTGTGACACGAAGCATAGTTTTCACCCAAAATACGCGTGTGCTGCGATGCTGTCCCCGATGGAGGAGGCGGCATCCCGGAACTCCACGGATCCCCTGCAATACCCCAACCGTCGTACGTCGTACCGTTCCAACCTATCCGGTAGGAGACGCCCGTCCCAATAGATCCTCGAATGAGGACCGTATCGCCACCAGCAATTACCCAACCCCAGGCCGGAAATGACGCGCCGATGTTATACGTCCCATCCTGATACAGCATCCGCACGTCGTTGAACGCGCAGTGCTGGTTCACACCGGAGCCTGAGTATGGCGCATCCGCCTTACCATCACATTGGCCCGTAGTCACATTCGAAGAATACCGTGTGCCTCCATCGGGGCGAACGTACCAGGTTGTTCCAGGCCCCGTAGGCGGCTGTGCCGCGGCTACTGTGATTGTCATCGCAGTGGACTGCGTTTGTGCCGGATTGCTGTTGTCCGTCAGACTTGCGATGAATTTAGAGGTTCCAGAAGTCGTCGGTGTACCCGAAATTACACCGGTGGTCGCGGCCAGAGTGAGCCCTGCAGGCAGACTACCTGCGGCAATCGACCAGGTATAAGCCGGTGTTCCGCCACTTGCCTGTAAAGCCGTCGAATAAGCCGTGTCGACAATCCCAGAGGATAGCACTGAGGACGTGATCGCCAGCTGAGAAGATCCGACACTAACTGAGGCCGACGTCGAGACTGACTGTGCCGGGTTTGATGAATCCGCAACCGAGATGGTGAAATTGAACGTACCGCCAACTGTCGGTGTACCGGATATCACGCCGCTCGATGATCCCATAGAGAGACCTGTCGGCAATTGTCCGGACGTAATGGACCATGTGTATGTAGGTGTGCCGCCAGCAGCTTTCATGGCAATCGAATAAGCCGTACCGACACCCCCGGAGGGGAACAGTGGGGACAAGATCGTCAGTTGTGAAGACGAGACAGTGATCGAGGCCGACGTCGAGATCGACTGTGCCGGACTTGCTGAATCCGCGACCGAGATGGTGAATTTGAACGTACCACCAACTGTCGGTGTACCGGATATCACGCCGCTCGATGATCCCATAGAGAGACCCGTTGGCAATTGTCCGGACGTAATGGACCATGTGTATGCAGGTGTGCCGCCAGCAGCTTTCATGGCAATCGAATAAGCCGTGCCGACACCTCCGGAGGGAAACTGTGGCGATAGGATCGCCAGTTGTGAAGACGAGACAGTGATCGAGGCCGACGTCGAGACAGACTGTGCCGGGCTTGCTGAATCCGCAACCGAGATAGTGAAATTGAACGTCCCGCTGACCGTCGGTATACCGGAAATTACACCGGTCGATGCCACAAGAGAGAGGCCCGCCGGCAATTGTCCAGACGTGATCGACCATGTGTACACAGGAGTGCCTCCACTTGCACCGAACGCGCTGGCATATGGTTGATTCACCATTGCTCCGGAAACAGCGACCGAGTTGATTACGAGTTGACTGGACGACGTAGCAGCCGCTGCCACCGTTACTGGCATAGGTTGCGATTGTTGCCCATTATCCAAGTTCTGCACTTTCAACTGAACAGTAGCGGGAGCGGCGAGATTACTACCTTGAACTGCCCCAGACAACGTATTGGAATCGACAACAGTCGTGGGAAGTGCGTGCCCATTCCAGAGAATGGCTGCCTGGTTTGCAAAATGCTGTCCCGTCACCTTGATAATCTGACTTTGCGTACCCACTGCAATAGTCTGCGGGAAAATTTGGCTGATACTCGGGGCCCCGGATTGAGAAAGTGCGGGGTCTCCACATCCCAGAACAAATAAGTAGAGAGAAATGCTAATGCTCGTCGCAATCGTCCTTAGTACTTTTCCCAAAACGCACCTCTGAGTTCGGTTGAAATTATTCGGCCCGAACAAGCCGGTGGAAATACTTCGTGGCCCTGCGTCTTAGATAAGACTTACAGCTAAAATCGGCCGCCATTGTAGTTATATGAGTAGGTTTGAGTGCAACTTATGGGTTACCTAACTCATCACAAGGTGGCAAAGGCGCCAGAGTGTTACACCGCGATAAGACACGACTAAGCAGTTCCTGAGATACCAGGTTTAGGTAAATCTAAGTTAGGAGCCTAGCGTTACTTGCAGTGCAAAACTATGCCTCCTATGGAGTTGGACATCCCACTTTGGTGGTAGGGAACTAGTCCGACACTATAGGCGGCTGGTCTCACATGCGTCTCAAGTCAAGACAGAAGCAGAGGCCCAGCATCTCGCCTGATGCCCTTATTTGTTTTGTGATGGGGATTACTTTTGGGGAGGTTAACACTGACATATCGAACAAATACTCATGCCTTCCTGAGAAAAGATAGCTCTAGCGAGCAGATCTCCTAAAAGTCATCAGAACCGGCAGAGTAAAAAAACAGCCACAACACAACTCAGTGGCGATCGTTTGGAAAGGTTACTCGTTTCTTATATCACATCACACCAATATTGTTCTCCTCGCAATTAAATGCTGGATAAATTTCCGGCGTTCGCTCCTCAGCCGCAACCACAGAGGCATTTTTATTAAATACAACACCGTTAAAAACTCGTAAGTTAGTCGTTATGCTCGCCTTAGCTAAAGATTGATTCTCTGCTAGTTACCGCTCATTCTTAATCACGCAACAGATAGGACGGCGACGCCTAGATGTGATCCCCGTTCCATCGTCTGTTGAAAAATGAACACAGGTGCAATTTTTTATGTGGTTTAGTTCAGGTCTCGAACCGCAAGAATCCGGCACGTATCGCAAAGAACGATCTCGTCCAGCGCCATATATGACGAGGACAAGAATTCGACTTAGTTTTCCATAGGGTGACGTTTTCTTTTTTACCGCCACCTACAAACCTACTTGCTAAAGCGCAGAAGCAGGGGTCTCCCCTTGCTTCTGCTATCCCACCCAATACCTTTCCTTCACATCGCCAGCTTGCCTAACAGCGAACGATCTTACCAGACTGAATCCCTTTCGTTGCATTACGTGAATCCACTACTAACTGCGAATGGCTGACAATATCTTCGTAGTCGTAGTCGGAGTGATCCGTCATGATCAGAACGCAGTCGTATTGTTCGAGATCCTCCAACGGCGTACAGGTCATATTGAGGTTGTAGTGTCGCCCTCTGCCAACCGTCGGGAAGTAGGGGTCGTTGTAGAGAACCTCAGCACCTTGTTCACGCAACAATTCGATCACCGTAAGCGAAGGAGATTCGCGCAAATCGTCGATGTCCTTTTTGTAGGCCATTCCGAGCATCAAAATCTTTGAACCGTTAACGGCCTTCTTGTGCTCGTTGAGCCCCTTCGCTACATATTGCACCACATGGGCCGGCATTGACTCGTTGACTTCTCCAGCCAACTCAATGAACCGCGTATTGAAGTCATATTCCTTCGCCTTCCAACTCAGATAAAAAGGATCGATCGGAATGCAATGCCCGCCAAGCCCTGGCCCAGGATAGAAAGGATGAAAACCAAAGGGCTTAGTCGAAGCTGCATCAATGACCTCCCATATGTCCACACCCATGCGCAACGAAAGCAGCTTCAGCTCATTCACCAACGCGATGTTCACGCACCGGTAGATGTTCTCGAGCAGTTTGGTCATCTCGGCCACACGCGTCGAAGACACCCGGACAGACCGTGTAAATATCCCTTCATACAACACTGCGGCAAGCTCGGTCGCTATCTCTTCATGGCCGCCGACGACCTTCGGAATATTGTGTCTCGCTACGGTTACATTGCCCGGATCTTCTCGTTCCGGAGAAAAGGCCACATAGAAGACTCCTTGTTCTGCCGCCGTGCCCTTGCCCTGAACTTTCAGCCCATGCAAATTCTCAGCTTCCAGAATCGGAATCATCAATTCTTCCGTCGTCCCGGGGTAAGTCGTACTTTCGAGCACGACCAGTTGGCCCTCTTGAATCCACGGCGCCGCGGCCCTGGTCGTATTTTCCACGTAGCTCAGGTCCGGCTCCCGGTGCTCCGTCAACGGCGTGGGAACGCACATAATGATGGCGTCCTGATCCGACAGATGGGAAAAGTCCGTCGTCGCCGTAAACCCATGTTGCCGCGCCCCCTGAATCTCCTCTTGCGGAATGCGGAAAATATAGGATCGACCGGCTTCCAGATCCGTCACCTTATTGGTATCAATGTCGAAGCCCGTTACTTTGAAACCAGCCTCAGAAAGAAGCAGTGAAAGCGGCAGCCCAACATATCCGAGCCCAATGACTCCGATTTTGGCTGTGCGGCTCTCGAGACGCTTGAGGCGCTCCTGGGCAATCTTCGGTAGGACGACTTGGTTTGTAGTCAGCATGTCTGGATTATCGCATCCAGTCTGTTGCTGTTGTGTTTTTCTTGAGGCCGCATCTGGGCTGATAATCGCCAGGCATAACCCATTTTGATCCGTTGTAGTCCCCTATCGAAAACGCAGAGGGATGCCTCTCGCAATAAGGTTGAATATAGTATTTAAGCACGTATCTTTTATGGCGTCGGGTCAGGTTGGACGTGGCACTATCTGCGGCGAACTGCACAAAAGTTGCATCGACCCGACCGGCTTCGCCAGAAACACTTGATGCTTACACTGACTGCTGAATTCGCATTGGAACGCTTCGTCGGGTGTCGCTAAATGGGAACGCTTCCGATGCAACACAATTTTTGTTACACCCCAGCGAACGACTTCGGGTGGAGGGATCGATGGCTCGTTATCTGATTACAGGAATCGCAGGATTTATCGGGTCCTCTCTGGCCCATACTCTCGTTGACCAGGGACACTACGTACAAGGGATCGACAATCTCTCGACAGGAAACCTTGATAATCTCGCCGACATTCGAGATGCAATTTCGTTCCAGCAAATGGATCTACGAGACGCCGCCGGGCTGAAGTCTGCCTGTGAAGGCATTGACTACATTCTCCACCAGGGAGCCCTCGCGTCCGTTCCACGCTCCGTGAAGGACCCTGTCACCTCGCATGAGTCCAACATAAACGGAACCCTGAACCTGCTCCTCGCCGCACGCGACGCGCGTGTTCGCCGCATCGTGTACGCGGCATCCTCCTCAGCCTACGGAGACCAACCCACGCAGCCCAAGCAGGAAGACATGTTGCCCCGCCCTCTTTCGCCTTACGCAGTACAGAAACTCACATGTGAGTACTACATCCAGTCTTTCTATCGGGCATATGGGTTAGAGGGAATCTGTCTCCGCTACTTCAACATCTTCGGCCCCCGCCAGGCCGCGGACTCACCCTACTCTGGAGTGATCGCCCAGTTCACCTACAAGATGATGGCCGGCGAAACCCCCACCATCTTCGGTGACGGTCTCACCAGCCGTGACTTCAACTTCATAGACAATGCCGTCAGCGCCAATTTACTGGCCTGCGTGGCTCCGAGCGAGGTGGCCACCGGTCGCGTCTTCAATGTTGGTACAGGAAAGAGCCACACCCTGAATGATGTTTATGCTGCCATCGCCGATCAGATCGGCTTCTCCAGCAAGCCAAACTATGGCCCTCCCCGGGAGGGCGACATCAAGCACTCGCTTGCGGATATCAGCCGTGCCACCAAGGAACTTGGCTATCAGCCCAAGGCGCAGTTTCACGAGGGTCTACGGAAGACAGTAGCCTGGTATTTGGAAGAAAAAGTCAAAAAACAAGCCGTTGCCGTGACGACCCAAGGGTGATCCCTGCAGGGCGGATCGGTTAAACCAGTAAAGCCCGATGAATGCCAGGACTTCCCTCCAGAACCCTCAATTTAAAACGAAAGTCGCCAGGAAACCTGGCGACCAAAAGATTCCATGTAACCTAAGCGCTAGAAGGCCGCTCCCGGCAACCTCCCGGCCTCAGTCGTTCCACGTCGGACGGAGCATTTACTGCAGCGCCAGACGCATAAAGCTCATGGCAAAGCACTTGTCGCTCGTAAAAATCCCGCAAAGGGATCCCACATTTGCTC
Organism: Edaphobacter aggregans; assembly: GCF_003945235.1. Lineage (NCBI taxonomy): Bacteria > Pseudomonadati > Acidobacteriota > Terriglobia > Terriglobales > Acidobacteriaceae > Edaphobacter > Edaphobacter aggregans. The sequence continues at coordinate 3,662,727 of NZ_RSDW01000001.1, read as the reverse complement.
CAAGTTTTCTCACCCACCTCAGTAAGCAACTGGAGCACCAAAATACAGCGCAATAGAATCAATAATTTGCCTCCCATCCCGTATAAAAACCTGCAAGGCTTTGCAAGCAGCAGTTCCAAAAACATGGGTCTCATAGCAACGGAAGGGGTACAGCCCCCACTCTCACTCTGGAATCTCAAGAGAAGGAGGTCGGTCACCCAAAGTCCGCGCTTCCGAGTCTTAACATGGGGACCAGTCCCCACGCAGCGATACGATATAAGGGACAACAATGTCAGTAGAGGTACATGTCATCTCCTCACAGTTGAAAGCAAAATCCACCCGCCGCCGTTACACTCCGATTCTCCTGTTGCTTCTTCTCCTTGCGACCACCGCTGCATTCCCCGCGTCCCCACTCACCGGTAACCCACTCAACGACGGTTACCACGACATGTACAACCTCCAATTCCTGGACGCTCACCTCAAATTTGAGCAGTGGATGACCTCCAACCCCGCTGACCCCATGGGCCCAGTCTCCGACGCCGCCGCCTGGCTATTCGGCGAGTTTAACCGCCTCCATGTCATCGACGTACAACTCTTCGCCGATCAGAGCCGTTTCGACAACCGCGACCGCCTCACTCCCGACCCGATCGTCCGCAAGCACTTCGACGACCGCACCGATCAAGCCAGCCGCCTCGCCGACACCGCTCTCCAGCGCAACCCCAAAGACGCCAACGCTCTCTATGTCAAAACCCTCGTCTCCGGCATGCGCTCCGACTACGCCCTCATGATCGAAAAGCGCGACCTCGCCGCCCTGAACTACAGCAAGGAGGCCAGCGCGTACTCCAAACAGGCCCTCGCCGCCGACCCTACCCTCTACGACGCCCACCTTGCCAGCGGCGTCGAAAACTACATGCTCAGCCTCAAATGGGCACCCCTCCGCTGGCTTCTCAGCTTCTCTGGGGCCTCCACCAGCCGCGAAGAGGGTCTCCGTCTCCTTCACCTCACCGCCGAGAAGGGCCACTACCTCGCCCCCTTCGCCCGCATGATGCTCGCCGTCGCCGCCCTCCGCGACAACCGCCCCCAGGAAGCCCGCGACATCCTCACCGCTCTCTCAAAGGAATACCCCCAAAACACCCTCTACGCCCAGGAGCTCTCACGCATCCATTAGCCTTCTTCTCACCCGCCCACTAGATATCCCACACCAAATTCAACTCAGCGTGTACGCTGGATGCACTCCCTGGCCGATCACGATTGGCTGGCTGTGGTAAATGCAATTTATCTTCACGTAATCGAAAAGGGTCCTCATAAGCATGCGCATCGCCTCTGTCGGCACGGCATATCCGCCCCATCGCTATCCACAGGCAGTCATCACCGAGGCCCTCCGAAATCGCTGGCAGCACAAAATGGAGGAGCCCCGGCTCCTCAACCGCCTCCACGCCAACTGCGGTGTCGAGTTCCGCAACATCGTCTTCCCCCTCGAGACCTACCCCACCCTCGACACCTTCACCAAGACCAACGACGCCTGGATCAAAGCCGCCGTCGACCTCGGCGAGCAAGCCATCACCACTGCCCTCGAACGCGTAGGCCTCACCGCCGCCGACATCTCCGCCATCTTCTTCGCCTCTGTCACCGGCATCTCCAGCCCCACCGTCGATGCACGTCTCATCAACCGGATGCCCTTCCCCGTCAACGTCAAGCGCACGCCGATCTTCGGCCTTGGCTGCGTCGCTGGAGCAGCAGGCATTGCCCGTGCCGCCGACTACGTCCGCGCCTTCCCGGACCAATATGTCCTCTTGCTCTCCGTCGAGCTTTGTTCCCTCACCTGGCAGGACGATGACCAGTCCATCGCCAACCTCATCTCCTGCGGCCTCTTCGGCGACGGCGCCGCTGCCGTCATCATGGCCGGGGCCGACACCCCTCTAGGCAAGCGCCCCACCAGCATCGAGCAGCCCGCGCCTCGCGTCGTCTCTACTCGCTCCACCTTCTACCGCAACACCGAGCGCATCATGGGCTGGGACATCACCGACACCGGCTTCAAGATCGTCCTCTCCCCAGAAGTCCCCAAAGTCGTCAACGAGAATCTCCGCGGTGACGTCGAAGCCTTCCTCAGCGACAACAATCTCTCCATGGACCGCATCTGCAGCTACATCTTCCACAGCGGCGGCCCCAAAGTTCTCGAAGCTATGGAGAACACCCTCAACCTTCCGCCCAACGCTCTCGCTCCCTCATGGAAGAGCCTCCGCGAGGTTGGCAATCTATCCGCCGCCTCCGTCCTCGCCGTCATGGAGGACTACCTCCTCAACCACCCCGGAACCCCTGGCTGTTACAGCATCCTCGCCGCCATGGGCCCGGCCTTCTGCTCCGAACTCGTCCTCCTTCAGTGGTGAAGAAGCCGGCATTTGCCGGCGCGTCTGACTTCTGGCGTAAGCCTCGAACTACACCGCGGCAGTTCCAGCCAAATATCGTTCTGCTCACCCACCGACGACTTATTCGCGCGGTAAAGCATGACTGCGTCTCCGTTATGTAAGCATCTTGTCTTTTTTCAGTATCTTTGCGTCGGAACGCTTCCTATTTCCTACTCCTTAGGGTCAAACTGCAATGTTGAGCTCCTGTACTACATCCGTTGCGCTGTCAAAAATTTTCGCTGAATATCCTCGAGAACAGGTCGGATGAACGTTAGCCATCTCGCAAATCGACCTTCAGCCATCACGGAATCCGACGTATTCATTGCCGGTGCAGGACCAGCCGGTTTAGCCTGTGCCATCGCCGCCGCCGCGCAGGGCCTGCAAGTCACAATCGCCGACGGTATGAAGCCACCCATCGACAAAGCATGTGGCGAAGGCCTCCTGCCCGACGCTCTGGCCACGCTCTCCGAACTCGGCATCACCATTGATTCAGCCGAAGGCTCACTCCTTCGTGGAATCCGTTTTCTAGGCGACTCCACCACGAGCGAAGCCGCCTTCCCGGCTGGCCTGGGTCGCGGCATCCGTCGCACTCTCCTCCATCAGCTCCTCCTCAACCGCGCCGTCGACCTCGGAGTCCAATTCCGCTGGCAGACTGTAGTCCGGCGGATCGACGACAACCAAGTCCACACGAACCAACAAAACTTCCGTTCCCGCTGGATCGTCGGCGCCGACGGCCCCCAATCCCGCATCCGCGTCTGCGCCAGCCTCGAAAGGGCCACCACCAGCTCCCGCCGCATCGGCTTACGCCAGCACTTCAGCGTCGCCCCCTGGACCGACTTTGTCGAGGTCTACTGGACCAACCGCGCCCAGGCCTATGTCACCCCCATCTCGTCCAGCGAAATCTGCGTCGCCTTTGTAGCCACCGAGAAATTTTCCAGTATTCAGCAAGCCCTGAGCCTCTTCCCCGCCCTGAGAGTCCGTCTCGCATCCGCCCCACCCACCGACACCCCCCTCGGCTCTATCACTCTGACTCGCCGCCTTCACCGGGTCACCTCTGGAAACATCGCCCTCATCGGTGACGCCTCCGGCTCCGTCGATGCAGTTACCGGCGAAGGCCTCGCCCTCTGCTTCCGTCAGGCCCTGGCCCTCGCCCAGGCCCTCAAAACCGAAAATCTCCCCGCCTACGAGCGCGCCCATCGGAAGATCCACCGTCTCCCACGGCTCATGTCCCGCACCATGCTCCTAATGGACACCCACCCCGCTCTTCGCACCCGCACCCTCGGCACATTCCAGCGCAGACCCGCCCTTTTCTCCCATCTCCTTCAGGTCCACATCGGTCATCCACCGGTGCGTCTGGCCGGAGCTAGCGGCCTCCTCGCCTCCATACTGTGCTTTCTCTCCAACTAAAGTAGCTCAGCGGTTAACAAGCTGCCTTTACACTGGCACAGGCATCCTTGTAAGTTGAGCTGACACCACACGAGAAAGCGGTAAGCCTTATGGACGACATCGAGAAGCGCTGCATTGAGATCATCGCCAAATCAAAGAACATCCCTGCCGACTCGATCAACCTCGACACCACCTTCGAGGAGCTCAACATTGACTCTCTCGATAAGATCAACATCTCCTTCGAAGTCGAAGAAACCTTCAATATTGAAATCCCAGACGACGCACTCGGCACCCTCAAGACCGTAGGCGACGTCGTACGCGGCGTCCACCAACTCCGCGAAAACAAGCCTCCAGCCAACGTGGCCACACCTTAGCTCCACTGCTCTACTTCGAGGAGATCCAGTCGACGTGAATCGTGTCGTTATTACAGGTTTAGGCTGCATCACTCCCATCGGCAATACCGTCGACGACTTCCGCCATTCCCTCTTCTCCGGCATCACTGGAATCGCCCCCATCGGGCCCTTCCCGACGGCCCCCGCAGGCCATCCCGGCGTTCGTTTCACCCAGATGGCCCAGGTCGTCGATTTCGACCCTCTCCAGTACATGTCCACCGGCACAGCCACCGCCACCGAGCGCGCCGCCCAGCTCGGGATCGTCGCCGCCCGTAACGCTGTCGAGCACAGCGGCCTCCTCCAGGCCCACGCCCCCGAAGACACCGCAATCATCCTCGGCTGCTCCTGCGCTGGCCGTCAGGCCGAAGAGCCCCAGCTCGCCAATCTCTACCTCCGAGACGCCCGAGCCCACCCCCTCACCGTCGTCCGCACCATGGCCAACGCCGGAGCCAGCCACGTCTCCATCGACCTCGGCATCACCGGCCCTGTCCTCACCATCTCAACCGCCTGCGCCTCCGGAACCCACGCCATCGGCATGGCCTTTCACATGGTTCGCTCCGAAATGGTCTCCGCAGCCGTCGCCGGCGGCCACGATGCCCCCCTAACCTTCGGCTTCCTCCGCGCCTGGGACAGCATGAGAGTCGTCTCCCCCACCCTCTGCCGCCCCTTCTCCGCCGACCGCGACGGCATGACCCTAGGCGAAGGCGCCGCCATGTTCACCCTCGAAACCCTCGAAAGCGCCCAGGCCCGTAACGCCACCATCTACGCCGAGATCGTCGGCTTCGGCATGTCCGCCGACGCCCACCACATCACCCAGCCCTACTCGGACGGAGCCGCCAAGGCCATCCGCACCGCACTCAAAGACGCCAACGCCTCACCCTCCGAGGTCGGCTACATCAACGCCCACGGCACCGGCACCACGGCCAACGACTCCACCGAAGCCGAAGCCATCCACAAAGCTCTCGGCCCCGACATCGCCCCCACAGTCCCCATTAGCTCCACCAAAAGCCTCCACGGCCACTCCATCGGCGCCACCGGAGCCATCGAAGCCCTGGCTACGGTCCTGGCGCTCCACCACAATCAGCTTCCCTTCACCTACGGCGTCACCGACGTTGACGCCACTCTCAACCTCGACGTCATCACCAAAGAGACCCGCCCCTTCGATCCCCTCCGACCCATCGCCCTCTCCAACTCCCTCGCCTTCGGAGGCCTCAACGCGGTCCTCGCACTTCGCAAGTTTGATTGAATGTTTTGATCACGAGATACAAAACCCTTCATCAACCTCTTCAAAAATATCCTCCGAAGCAACAAGCAAACCTCCGAAAAGCCGCGTATTTACTGAGTTTTAATGCTCATAGATGGCGCTTGATCGTGCGCGAACTTCGTCCCTGAATTCAGTGCGTTCGTCCCAAAATAATTCTTGCAAAATTCTCAAAGCGAGAATACGTTTGCATAACTCCTTTCTTAAACAGTCGTTTTCGCCACATTTCAACTAGCCGTTCGGCCTTTGGAACACAGTGACGTACCCGCAGCAATCCCGCTGCGAAGCCGGCATTCTGCATTCATTACACAAAAAACCGTCCTCAGGACGGGCAGGAAATTCTTGTCTCATTTTTGCGGAGGTACTATGCGTTCAGCACGAAAACCACGAATAACTCTCCTTAGATTCATTGCCTTCACTCTAGCCCTCGTCTGTACTCTTCCCGGCATTGCCCAAACCTTCCGCGGAGGCATCAACGGTACCGTCACCGACCACACCGGCGCGGCCATCGCCAACGCCACCGTAATTGCCACCCAGACCGACACCGGCGTAATTCATAACACTGTCAGCTCAAGCGCCGGAACCTTCCTCTTTCAGGATCTCCCGCTCGGCAACTACAGCGTCACGGCCTCTTTCACAGGCTTCCAGACCGTAAAGACCGACAAGATCCTCGTCTCCGCTGGAACGATCTACACCCTCCCCATCGCCCTTCCACTCTCTAGCTCTGTGACAACGATCGAGGTCGACGCCGCCAGCATTACCCTCGACACCACCACCACCACGCAGACCACGGTTCTTGATGCCAAGGCCGTCTCCGACCTTCCACTCAATGGTCGCGACTTCACTCAGATGATCCAGCTCACCCCCGGCTACGCTGGCTATTCCGGCGGCGGTTATGGTTCACTCAACGGCACCCGCGCGAACCAGATGAACTGGCAGATCGACGGAGTCGACAACAACGACCTCTGGCACAACGTTCCCGCCGTCAACCAGGGCGGCGTCTCCGGCATCGCCGGTATCATCCTTCCCCTCGACGCCGTAGATCAGTTCTCTGCGCAGACCCAAGCTGGACCTGAAGGTGGCCGTAACCCGGGCGGCACCGTGAACCTCACTCTCCGCGCCGGCACCAACCAGCTTCACGGCAGCGTCTACTACTTCAACCGCAACGAAGCCTTCGGAGCGAAGAGCCCCTTCTCCGACACCAAGCAGAAGGTCCGCAACTACAACACCGGCTTCTCCGTGGGCGGTCCCTTCCTCCATGACAAACTCTTCGGCTTCCTCACCCTTGAGCATCAGCGCTTTGTTATCGGCCAATCCGGCAGCGCAACAGAGCCCTCGGTCGGCTGGCAGAATCAGGCCAAGACCATCCTTGCCGCCAACCACATCGCCGTGAACCCGGTCATGCAGGATGTGCTCAATACCCTCTGGGGGTCTAGCACTCTCGCTCAGGACACCGTCGGCACGAAGCTGAACTACCACTCCAGCGATCCCGAGTTCGGTTACAGCTGGAACGGGCTCGGAAAAGTCGACTACCGTCTCAGCAGCAAGGACAACCTCAGTGCCCACTGGTTTGTCGGTCAGGGCAACCAGGTTGCTCCCGTCGGTTCCCAGCTAGTCTCTTACTACGAAGAGGCTCCCATTCACGTGCAGAACATCGCTATCGTCTATGACCGTGTCATCTCGTCCAGCATGACCAATCAACTCCTCGCCGGAGTCAACTACTTCAACCAGGTCTTCAACGACTATAAGACCCCCGGAAACGTCCAAACCCTCGGCTTCATTACCGGCGCTCCCTTCCCCAACGCCCCCAACATCAGCATCAAGAACTTTGATCCCGTCGGTGAGACGCCTCCCGAGGGTCGCAACGACATCACCGGTCACCTCACCGATCAGCTCTCATGGGTCATCGGCAAGCACCAGCTGCGTTTCGGCGGCGAGTTCCGCAAGGCCCAGCTCGACGAGTTCTATCATCGCCACGCCACCGGCTCATTCACCTTCGACGGCAGCCGCATACAGAGCCTTCCCGGAGCCGTTCTCGCTCCGCCAAACCCCGACAACCTCGATGGTTATCGCTATGCGCTGGCCGACTACCTCGCCGGATTTACCTCGAACGCCTCCATTGCAATTGGTGACCCCGACCGTCAGGTCTTCGTCAACACCTGGTTCCTCAACGCAGGCGACTCCTGGCAATTCAACCCCAAACTCAACGTCAACTACGGCATCCGGTTCGACTACGAGGGCCCCTTCCACAACCCTTACAAAAACATGTCGGTCTTCCGGCCTTCGCTTACTGCCTCAAACGGACTTGCCTTCCAGGGCGACCAGATCGACAGCGTCTACCAGCGCTACTACAAGAGCTTCAGCCCACGCCTTGGAGCAAGCTATCAAGCTACCTCGAGCACCGTTGTCCGCGTAGGTTTCGGCTTCTACTTCGATACTCCTAACCTCAACCCCTTCCTCGACAATCGCCCCGGCAACGCTGCACCCAACGGCGTGGAAGGAAATCCCGGCGGTCCCAGCCCCGTCTACACTGTGGCTCCAGTCGCAGGCGCAAAGAGCACCATCCAGAAGAACGTCGCAATCTTCCCATCGTCGCAAAGCTATCCCTGCACCGCCACCTCCACTTGCGGCGTCTTCTCTATCGACAACAACTTCCGCTCCGCTTACAACGAGAACTACAGCGTCAACGTCGAGCACTCCCTCAACTCCAGCGTCTTCGCGCAAATCGGATACGTTGGCAGCGAAGGGCGCCGTCTGTTGAGCCTGCTCGATCTCAACCAGGCTTCGGATCAAACGCTACGTCCCTACTACAAGCTTTATCCGCAATACAGCAACATCAACCAAGTCGAGAGCATCGGCACCTCGAACTACAACGCTCTCCAGGCCCAGCTTCGCCTACAGAACTGGCATCATCTCTCCGGCTCGACCGTCTACACCTGGAGCCACAACCTGGACGAGGTCTCTGCCTATCGAGGCGCTCTCCCCCAGGACAACTACAACTTCAAGGGTGACTACAGCAACTCGGACTTCGACACCCGAAACACCTTTGTCAGCTTCGTCAGCTATCAGATTCCCGGTTCTTCCCATGCACGCCTTCTCACCAACGGCTGGCAGGTCAACTCTCTGCTTAGCTTCCATGGTGGTCAACCCTTCACCGTCCACGCCTCTGGCGACATCAGCGGCACCAACGAAGGCAACGATCGCGCCGTCCAGATTGGTCCCGTCCGCAAGGGCTACCAGGGACAGAAACCCGGCTCCAACTGGCTCGATCCCGCAGCCTTTACCGATCCTGCTCCTGGCACATTCGGCACAACACGCCGCAATGGCTACTATGGACCGGGCTACTCCGACGTCGACTTCTCCGTCTTCAAGGACACCAAGGTTACGGAGCACATCAACATTCAACTCCGGGCTGAAATGTTCAACCTCTTCAACCGCGCCAACTACGCTCCTCCGGGCTGGGGCGATGTCTCCAATCAAGGAGACTTCAGCCTCGGTGATACCATCGGCGACTACAACGGCGCCCCCGGTATCGGCGCGGGCGAACCCTTCAACACGCAGTTCGGTGCGAAGATCATCTTCTAAACCGCATCATTCAACAAAAGCCCCACCTGCGCATTCATGGCAGGTGGGGCTTTCCTTTTGATCAACAACACTAATCCTCTTCGCGCAGCATCACTGCCTGGGCAAGCGTGTGAACACTCGTTACAGTAGCTTTACGGAAGTCACCTTCAGCGTATCGCCCTGTACATCGCCGCTAACGTTGACCCGCAGATGATCGACCTTATCCGAAGCCTTCAACGCCTCAGCAACCTTTGCATTGCCATTCGCGTCGAGTTTCAGTACCTGCTTGTCCGACGTAACGATAGCGAATCCGCTCTTCTCACACATCAGAGCGCACTCGCGCGTGTGCGAATTCGGATCGGCAGCCACCTTCTTCGAACAGGCCACATCAACAATTGCAACATCGTCGAACGTCTTTGTTTGAGCCAGTGCTGGCGCAGCCAATAGACCGAACGCCAGTAAGGAAGTAAGTATTTTCACGATCTCCTCCATTTCAGTTCAAATAAACGGGTTAGCTACACTGGTAACCGAACGATTACAGCGATACCCGACTCCCAACCGCTATCTCCCGCGCGGATCGCTCGCGGACAATAGTAAGCTGCGAGAGCGCAAATGCACCAACGGCGATTTGAAGATCCCGCATCGCAAGGTCATAAAACATTCCGGTGGTCAGCAGATTGACCTCAATGGCAATCAACCACAACATGACAATATAACTACCTACCTTTGTCCAGCGGCTGAGCACGATCAAACCAGCGATAACCTCCACCCCACCTACGATATGCATGAAGGTGGAAGTGCTGACGGGGATCGCTTTTGCATAAGGACTCAGATACATGCCCCAATCCGCCAATTTATTGAAGAATTTGTCGATACCAGCGATAACGCCCATCAAGCCCAGCGAAATTCTCAAAGCCCACCAGCTAACATCAAGACGGCGATCGAATCTATTCATCTCCTACCTCTCACTGAAGAGAGTTTCGGACCGGAGATTGGTTACAACCAATAGGAAATATCAACAAATCCGGAAACACTTAGGTTTACACGTCTTGTTTCGGCAACCGGTCTGAGTCCCAAAAGCGTCTTTTGTAACCTTTCCTACTCGCTGCACTCCATTCGTTGGACGAGTGAATTATGGCAACCAGGCTCCTTATGGAGAATTCGATATTAGAAGTATTGAGCGACCAGGAGGTGGTGGACCGCGTCCGGCAGGTGAGACCGCGCTCTATGAAGTCATTATGCGTCGATACAACCAACGCCTCTATCGCATCGCCCGCGCAATTCTCCACGACGACGCCGAGGCTGAAGATGTAATGCAGGATGCATACGTTCGTGCCTATGAGCATCTCGATCAATTCTCGGGACGTGCCTTGTTTTCCACGTGGTTATCGCGCATCGCCGTGCACGAGTCATTGGCTCGCCTTCGTGCACGCGACCGCAATCCTCAACTAGACTCTACCGAAACCGACGGAGAGCTTTCGATGAAGATGACCGGTCAATCCCCCACCCCCGAGCAGAGCGCTTCAAACACACAGCTAAGAGAACTCCTCGAACAGGCCGTACTAAAGCTGCCCGAGCGATACCGTACCGTCATCATGCTTCGCCACATCGAAGAGTTGAGCACCTCCGAGACAGCGGAGGCGTTGGACCTTACCGAAGAAAATGTCAAAGTCCGGCTTCATCGAGGCCATGGCATGATACGGAGCTGACTCTCGCACCGCATCGGAACCAATGCGAAAGAAGCCTTCCCCTTTATGGGCATCCGCTGCGATCACGTTGTGCGGAGCGTATTTAGCCGGCTTCAAGAGCCCGTCGGCTCCGACCATAACGTGCCGTAAATCTCTTGCTGCCCGCGAGAAATCCTCACCTACACCGGCCACTTCCACTCCCGAATCTCCTTCCGGTCGATCCCATATTCATGCGCGTAGTTGATGCTCTCGATAATCTGTTCCTTCAACCACTCTTTCGTATGCGCCGCCGTAGCCTGCAGCTTCGGCACGCGATCAATCACATCGATCGCCAAGTTGAACCGATCCACTTGATTCAAAATCGCCAGCTCCAACGGAGTATTGATATTCCCCTTCTCCTTGTACCCGCGCACATGAAAGCTGTCATGGTTCGTCCGCCGATACGTCAGCTTATGAATCAGTGAAGCATACGCGTGGAAGTTGAAGATCACCGGCTTATCCTTCGTAAACAAGCTGTCGAACTCCCTGTCCGACAACCCATGAGGATGCTCCGTCTCCGGCATCAACCGGAACAGATCCACCACATTCACAAACCGTATCTTCAAACCCTCGCATCGCTCACGCAGAATCGCCACCGCCGCCAGCGCCTCCGCCGTCGGAATATCGCCCGCACACGCCATCACGACATCAGGCTCCTCACCCGCATCATTGCTGGCGAAATTCCATATCCCAATCCCTTTCGTGCAATGCTTCACCGCCTCATCCATCGTCAGATACTGCAAATGCGGAGCCTTGTCTGCCACAATCACATTCACGTAGTTCGTACTGCACAGGCAGTGATCCGCCACGCTCAACAAGCAGTTAGCATCCGGCGGCAAATAAATCCGCGTCACATGCGGACTCTTGTTCGTCACCACATCCAGAAACCCCGGATCCTGATGCGTAAACCCGTTATGATCCTGCCGCCAAACCAGCGAAGTAATCAGCAAATTAATCGACGAGATCGGAGCCCTCCACCGCAGCTCCAGCTTGCTCTTCTCCAGCCACTTCGCATGTTGATTGAACATCGAGTCGATGATGTGCACAAACGCCTCATAGCTCGAAAGAAATCCATGCCGCCCCGTCAGCACATATCCCTCGAACCATCCCTCCAGCGTGTGTTCGCTCAACATCTCCATCACGCGGCCATCTGCAGCAATCTCAGTCCCGTCTGAATCCTCCGGCAGAATCTTCTCCATCCAGGTCTTCTTGCTCGCCTCATACAGCAACTGCAGCCGATTCGAAGCCGTCTCATCCGGCCCGAACACCCGGAAGCTCGTCATATTCTTCTTCATCACATCGCGCAGATATCCACCCAGCACGTACGTCGGTGAAACCTCAATCTGCCCGGGCTTCTTCACATCCACCGCATAATCACGAAAGTCCGGCAACTCCAGCGGCTTCCGCAACAACCCGCCATTCGCATGCGGATTCCCGCTGATCCGCTTCGCCCCCACCGGAGCCATCTCCTTCAACTCCTCCACCAGCCGGCCCGTCTTGTCGAACAGCTCTTCCGGCTTATAACTCTTCATCCACTTCTCTAGCAGTTTCAAATCGACAGGATTCGTCTTAGGATCGAGAATCGGAATCTGGTGCGCCCGCCAGAAATCCTCCACCTTGTGCCCATTCACCTCCTTCGGCCCCGTCCACCCTTTCGGAGACCGCAAAATAATCATCGGCCACCGCGGCCGCTCCGGTACCTTCCCCGCCTTCGCACTACGCGCCTTCTCCTGAATCTCCCTGATCTCGAGCACGCACCGTTCCGTCACCTCAGCCATCTGCTGATGCATCAGCGCCGGATCATGCCCTTCCACAACATAAGGAGTCCACCCATATCCCTTGAACAGCCACTCCAGCTCTTCCGCTGGAATCCGCGCCAGCACAGTAGGATTGGCTATTTTGTAACCGTTAAGGTGCAGTATTGGAAGCACCGCACCATCGCGCGCCGGATTCAGAAATTTATTCGAGTGCCAGCTCGTAGCCAGCGGTCCCGTCTCCGCCTCACCATCTCCCACCACTACCGCAACAATCAAATTCGGATTGTCGAACGCCGCGCCAAATCCATGCGACAAGCTATATCCCAGCTCACCGCCTTCATGAATCGACCCAGGAGTCTCCGGCGTGCAATGGCTCCCGATCCCACCCGGAAACGAGAACTGCTTGAAGAACTTCTGCATCCCTGCATCATCTTCGCTCTTGTCCGGATAAACCTCCGAGTAGACGCCCTCCAGATAGCAATTCGCGAGCGTCGCCGGAGCCCCATGCCCCGGCCCCGACAAAAAGATCAAATCAAGATCGTACTTCTTGATCAGCCGATTCAAATGCACCCACGTAAAGCTCTGCCCTGCATCCGACCCCCAATGCCCCAGCAGCCTGTCCTTGATCTGTCCTGCCTTCAACGGAGTCCTGAGCAGCGGATTCTCTCTCAGATAAAGCATCCCCGCACTCAGGTAGTTGCAAGCCCGCCAGTAGGCATCCATCTTTCGCAACTCATCCGTCGTCAAAGTCGAAGCCGTCGCACCCTTTGCCTTGTTCGCCTTCGCCGCCGAAGCAGAAACAGCACTCATAGCACTCTCCTCAACCCAAATTGATTCGCTAACTTGCTACAAACCGGCTCGACTCATCCGATCCACATGCGTTGCAATCATCAGATCTTCCTGAGACGGAACCACAAAAATGACCGTATCTGATTCAGATGCGCTAATCCGCCGCAAACCGCTCCCCGGAGCCACATTTAACGCAGAATCAATAGAAATCCCTATCCCTGCAAGCCCATCCGTAATCTCCGCCCTTGATTGCGCATCATGTTCCCCGATCCCACCCGAAAAAATCAGCGCATCCAACCCACCCATCAGCGCCACAAATCCCCCAACGGCCTTCTTCACACTCCGTGTAAACACCTCAACCGCCAGCACCGCCCGAGCATCGCCTCCACCCGCAGCCGCCCTCACCTTACGCATATCGTTCGGCAACCCCGACAACCCCACCATCCCCGAATCATGATTCAGCAGCCGTTCCACCGCCGCGAACGCAGCCTCACGATCCCCCTTCATCTCCCGCAACAAATAAAGCACCAGCCCCGGATCCAGATCCCCCGGCCGCGTCCCCATCACCACCCCACCTGTCGGGGTCAGCCCCATCGTCGTATCCACCGACCGTCCCTTCACCAGCGCCGTCACGCTGCAACCGCTACCAAGATGCGCAATCACCATCCGTCGCGGAAACTTCATCTCCCCGCGTTCAGCCGCATCCAGCACCTGCCGCACAATCGACTCGCAACTCAGCCCATGAAACCCATACCGCCTCACCCCGCGCTCACGAAACCCCTCTGGAATCGCATACGCCGTAGCCTCGTCCGGCATCGTCTCATGAAACACCGTATCGAACACCGCATAGTGCTTCGCCTCAGGAAACCTCTCGATCGTCTCCCGAATAATCTCAATCGCCGCCGGATCATGCAGCGGAGCAAACACCGCTGCCTCTTCCAGATCCCGCATCACCGCATCCGTAATCCGCACATGCCGATCCAGCTTCGCCCCCGGATGCACCACCCGATACCCTACCGCATCCACCTGCGGCATCCCTTCCCTACTCACAGCATCCACCACCCGGCCAATCGCCTCCACCGAGTTCTCAGCCTTCACCGAAGAGACGCCGCCACTCAAATCCTTCCCCGCAGCATCGCGAAACTTGAAACCCGCAGACCCGCTCCCGATCCCACTCACCTCACCCTCAAACAACGAAGCGGGCAAAGCAACCGCTTCCCCGCGCCCCGTCCGCACCCTCGTGCCAAATATCGAAAACTTGATCGATGACGATCCGCTATTGATCACAAGAAGATGCATCAACACCCCGTCTGAAACCTAACCTACCATTTCACCTGCCCACGGTCGTCCCCCACTCCATGAAGACCCTAAAGAATTTAGTGAAACCCGCAGCTCATCGACGAACAGCCCAAGCCATGCCATCAGGCTGGCCACCGGCCTGAATGTGACTCACAACCGCGAGCGACTGAAGATCGATCACCGCGACATAATCGTCCGGCGTACATGCAACAAACGCACGCGAACCATCGGGCTGCATCTCAATACCCGCTGCTCCATGGCCGATAGGAACCCGTTTGATCTCCTTGCGTGCACTGGCGTCCAGAACAACCAGATCCGGCCCACTCAGCATAGAAACCAAAACATGCTTACCATCCGGCGTGAACCTAAGCCGATTAGCTCCAGGCACATCAGCAGCAAGCGTCTGGATGACCTTCTTGCCAGCGAAGTCGATAATCGAGATCGTGCCGTCCTGCGCATTCGCAACCCAAATTTCTTTACCATCCGGCGAAACGTCAAACCCCTCCGAACCATCGCCAACACGAACAACCGTCTGATTCCAATCCACGCGCGCTGGCCCAGAAGGAGGCCCAGAAGGCCCCGCCCCGCCCGGCGGCATAGGCATCCCGGGCCGCTGCGGCGGCGGACGCATCTGCACTGCCACCTGCTCAAGGATGCTCACCGTCCCGGAGCTGACATTCGTAGTTACAATCTTCTTCTCGTCGTCCGAGACATAAATCATGTGAGTGCGATTCTGGCCGGTCCCAAGAATCCAATCGACCTTCTTCGCACCCGGGTCATAACGTCCAATCGCCTTCGCCCCCTCCGCGGTGAACCAAGTCTTCCCTCCAACAAACGTAAGGCCATGCGGACCGCGAAGAGGCCCCAGATCAATAGACGGAAGCGCCTTATGCGCGACCAGATCAATAACAGCGAGTGTGTTGTAAGCGCCGCCCCCATAGTTCGAAACGTACGCAGTAGTCCCATCCGTCGAAGCAATCACCTCATGCGGATCGTTCCCCACCGGCGCCTTGGCGACAACCTGAAGACTAGACGGGTCAACAATCGCGAGCGTGTGATCCTGCTTGGACAAAACCAGCAGCGATGCCGAAGGCGCACTCTGCGCATAGAGAACGCCGGAAAGACAAGCACCCCCAAGAAGGACTCCAGCGCGAACGAGGATCTTCATAGATCGAGCTTACTCCCGATCGAAATCCTCGTCTCAGCTCTTCACTCCATCAGACACCGTAGCTCCGCCCTCCGCCTCCGGCCCATGAAGCAAATTAATCACCGACTGATAAATCCGATTCCGCATCTCAAATCGTTCCGACGCATGCGTCACATACCGCACCAGAACATCAACTCCAGCCGCTGAAGGACGCATATCCACCGAAGGCTTCGCCGTAAAGCTACTCAGCACATTCTGCTTCGCGGCCTTCTTCCACTCCTCCTCGGCCTGCTTCGTATCGTTCGCCGTCTCTTTCTCCACCGCCGTATGAATCGCTTCAATCGTCCGATACGTATCCGGCCCCGACGGAATATTCACGCTGATCTCATCCCACATCCACTGCCCAGAGGTCGTGAAATTAAAGTACTGTCCCGTGACCGCAAAGTTATTAATAAACGTAACCCTCCGCCCCGTAGGATGCCCCTTATCCGTCCAGTTGCCCGTCTCCAGCAGCGACGTCCGGAAAAGCCCAACCTCGACCACCTCGCCGCCCACGCCATTGATCTCCACCCAGTCACCCACGCGGATGCCGTTCTTCCCCATCAGCACAAACCATCCAAAGAACGCCAGAATGAAGTCCTGAAACACCACCGTCAACCCAGCCGTCATCAGCCCCAGAATCGTCGGTATCTGACTCGGCGCTCCAAAGATCACCAGCAGGATCAGCAGCAGCATCAGCAGTTGGATCCCGAGGTTCGTCACCGTCCGCAGCGTATGCAAACTACGCCGGTCGATCGTCAGACGATCCAGCAGCTTGTTCGCTCCCGCCGCCACCAGCGCTCCGCACAACCCCAGAAACGCAATCCAGGCCACCGACTGCAGCATCAGGTGCACCACAATCTTGTGCTGTAATTTCACCTGATCCAGCCATCTCCCATATACCGCCGAAAGCTGCTTCTGCGTCGCAATCCGGTCATCCAGAATCCCGTGGATCTGCGCCAGCGTATGCATCTGCGCCAGCCTCGCCACGCGACCCTGCCCATCCCCCTGCGCCTGATTAGCACTTCCCGCAGCACTCAGTTGCTTCTCGGTCTCTCCATGCTGCGCCGTCAACGCCGCGACATCCGCATCGGCCTCCGCCTGAGCCTGCTCAATTAACCCAATCCGGGTCCGCTGATCGAACCACGCCGACACCCTCCCCGCCAGCGTCCCGTGCCGCTTCGCAGACTGAATCGCCGTCGGCGCGCCATTATCCGCCTGCTCATCGAACTTCTTCATCGTGGCCTCGCGCGCCGTCAGCTCCTGCTGAATCTGCCCCCGATTGTCCCCACTCGCCCGCGCCAGATCTTCGTTCGCATCCGCCAACTCGTCGTTGTCCAACTGCAACTGAGCCTTCGCAATATCCAGATCATCGGTCCCCGGCGGATTCACTCCCTTCGCCGCCGCCGTCAGGCTGTCCACCTTCGCCTGATCGCTCTTGACCATCCCCTGCAACATCGCGACCTTCTGCTGCAGCGCCAGCGCCTCGCCTGTCAGGTTGTGCGTTCCCACCGACGCCTGCCGCAGCGCCTGCGCAAACGCCTGATCCACCTCATGATCGGCCAGCCGCTCCGCATCCCGCGCCAGCCGCTTCTCCTCCGCCGAAGTCGCCAGCGGAGCCAGCGCCTCAATCGTCTGCCACGGCCGCTGATCCACCAGCCCATCCACCGAACCCCGTGTCCCCGTCCGGCCCGTCCCGCGCAAAAACGGCAGATTCGCCATCGAGCCCTGTGTCAGATAAATCGCCACCAGACACACCACCAGCACCACCGCCGGCACCGCAATCGTAAGTCTCCGAAATTCCTTCATCTCCCCACCCTACAACGCCATGAATGGTTAGTGATAAGTTTCACGCCAGATCCCGACTGTACTATCGTCGCCGACGTTCTGGTTGAAGGCCTTCCAGTTCGAGCCATGCTCGAAGGTCCACTTTGGTTCACTTTTACGCAATAGCCTCAATTTTTAGGCCTGGGCCACCCGCCATGAGAGAGGAAGTCGCAGCCGAGAGTCTCATGGAGAGTCTGACTCGCATGGGCCTCACGATTCTTTGCCTCTTCCCGTTCATCATCAAACCCGGGTTGGTTTCGCACTTCGGCGAAGGCGGCGTCCTGCTCTAGAGCGCGGAATGATGAGAAACCTGCTCGACGCGCGCGTTGCAGCATCTCAACGGCAGCAGGGGCAAGGTTCAGCATGGCTAAGTGACGAGCTAAGTAAAACAGCAACTCGGGTTCGTGAAGGACCTCCGTTTGCGTTATGATCGCGATCGCCTCCTCACTCTTCCCCTCCAGAACCGCCAAGAGGGAGGCCATCAGTCCGAACATGAGAGGCGACAGCTCGGGATGGGTTAGCCTCTCGTGGAGAACCGCTATGGCATGGTCGGTGTCCCCCATGGCCGCCCACGCAGCAGCGTCCAGATAGTAGCGTTTGCCAAAGTAGGTCTCGAAAACCCTCTCGTACTCTCCTTGCAGAAAATAGGTGTGGGCGACGCTTGTGCTGATTGTCGGGTCAAGAGCGATTGCCCGTTCATGCGAGGCGACGGACTCCTCTAAGAGTCCACAAAAGCGCAGGACTTGAACCAAGCCCGCAAAGGTCTCGGGTTCTTCTCCATGCTGCTTCAGGCGCGCGGCCAGGCGCGTCATCGCCTGCAAAGCCTGCCCTAAGTCAGCTTGCAATTGCGTGTAGAAATGGTGGGCGCAGGCTAGATTCGGATCGATCGCGAGAGCTCGACGAAAAGCTGTCTCGGCAATATCGAGATTTATCGATGGGCCGGCCTTGAACTTTTCCGACATGCGGCAGCAGCGTCCAAGCCATGCCCAGGCCGGCGCGAAATTCGGATCGTTTGCGAGACACAACCAGAACAGATCGCGAGCCTGGAAGATTGATTCCGGCGATCGCTCTGCCGCGAGTTCTTTTCCGCGAACGAAGTTTGCGTAGGTGGCTTGCCTTACCCCTGGTTCTCCGAGAACCGGAAGAGTAAATCGATATCCATATTTTGAGACTGTCTGGATTGCGTCCCGGCCCAGGATCTTCCGCAGCAGCACGATGATATTGGTGAGATTGGCTTCGGTTACGTGTATATCGGGCCAGAGCGCTTGAATGAGCTCTTCTCGCAGAACCAGCCCCCCGTGATTGCGCACCAACAAATGCATGGCATCGAAAGCCTTCGCAGGCAGGGGTATGCTCAGTGCGTTTTGACAAAGCTGGCGTTCGGATGGGAAGAGCGAAAACTCACCGAACCGGTAGGCGCCGTCTTCCATGTTTTTCATTTTACTTTGATTTTTCTAGCATTTTCCGCATGAGCGTTTGATCTGTATCTGAGGTTATGATCCCCACACGATTCGATAAACCGATTCCGAATACGTGGAGGATGCTATGACGAGCTCAACAACCCAAAGCACACAGTTCATTGAAGATTATCTTCACGCACTCAGCGGTCAGCCAAAGACAGACGAACTTATCGCCCAGTTTGTCAGCGACCCGATCCTTGTGGAACATATTCGCAACGTAGAAGCCGCTTTTCCAGCTTATGAACTCATCGCGCACCAACTCATCGCGGAAGAGAACTTGGTAGCGATGCGAGGCACATTCCGCGGAGTTCACCGGGGTGCATTCGCGGGCATCGAGCCTACTCGCAAGACTGTATCGGCTGACCTGATGATTTTTTACCGTCTACGCGACGGGCGCATCGCGGAGCACTGGCTGCAAATGAACATGGGCGGCCTCATGGATCAGTTAACTCATGGGACCGACTTGCCTCAGGACGTGCACCTCCCAACCCAGGCCAGTAGCTTAGTGGAAGCTTCATGAAAACTGCGAGTTCTAGTTCCTTAGGGCAATTTGGTGCCTAACCAAAAAATCTCTCAAAGAGAGGAGTACTAACCATGAGTCGAAGGCACACGAACACAATCAGCACCCTCTCTGTTATTGCCTTGGTTGTGGCTGCTTTGACCTCAAAGCCCGCGGCCGCCACGACGATAGATATATACGAGCCCATTGCGTTTGCCTCACCCCTCAATACCTTTTTCGCCGATCAGGGCTACACGGTCACTCAGCTCACCTCAAGCTTCACGTCCCTATCCGGTGCGAATTTCGTGATCCTTCCTGGGCCTGTGGGTCTTTCAGCAGGTCAGATCTCCTTGGTTGACGCTTATGTCAATGGTGGTGGACGTCTACTACTCAACTCCGACTACGGTCCGCAGGACGACCTTGGCATCGCCGCCGTCAACACTGTTCTCATGTCCCTCGGAAGCTCGATCGTCAACCAGAGCACATCTTCCAACCCTGGTTACTACGACACATCGGATATCGTGGTCAATCCGTTCACAACAGGCGTGGCCGATGTGAACTACGCCGATACGTCCTCCCTGACTGGAGGTACAGCCCTCGTCTTCGGAAACCCGGTCATTGACCTCGGACAGGAGTTCATCGCTTATCAAACTATCGGCGCGGGATATGTCTTCGTGATTGCCGATACTAATGTCCAAGTCAATATCAGTTCGACGACGACCAATAACAACGGCGTGCTGTACTGCAACTTCGGTGGGTTGGGCTGTGCCGCGACTGCAGTATCTCCTCTACCAGCTCCTGAACCAAACATTCTGCTCATGTTCGGAACCGGCATGCTTGGGATAGCAGTGGCTGTCAGACGCAGGTTCTTCGCTTAATGTGCGGGTGGCCGATACATGAAAACCTACCGATACCTCGGGTGCCGTATCCATGCGGCCTCATCGCATGAGTGGGGCAGTCCCACGAAAGCGCGAACAATTCTTACCTCCCGCATTCCCATCCATCCCTATCCCGGACAATCCTTAAATCCCTCCCACAAAAGTCCCACCTCTACGTGAACACAAAAACGGCCGCCTCCATCTACACTCAAGACATGTGTGGAATCGTTGGTTACATTGGCCCCCAGCCCGTCGTCCCCGTCATCATTGAAGGCCTGCGCCGCCTCGAATACCGCGGCTACGACTCCGCCGGCATCGCCGTAGCCGGAGGCCCCACCGCCCTCGAGCTCCGCCGCGCCCCCGGCAAGCTCCGCAACCTCGAGTCCGTCATCGCCGCCAACCCCATCGACGGCACCTTCGGCATCGGCCACACCCGCTGGGCCACCCACGGCCGCCCCACCGAAGAGAACGCCCACCCCCACCGCGACTGCACCGGCACCCTCGTCGTCGTCCACAACGGCATCGTCGAAAACTACCTCGCCCTCAAGCGCGAACTCACCGCCGCCGGCCACACCTTCGTCACCGAAACCGATACCGAAATCATCGCCCACCTCATCGAGCAGGAGCTCGCCAACGAAACCGGCATCCCTCTAGAAGAAGCCGTCCGCCGAGCCGTCCACCGCCTCACCGGAGCCTTCGCCATCGGCGTCCTCTCCGCGCACGAGCCCAACAAGCTCGTCGCCGCCCGCATGGGTCCACCCGCCGTCATCGGCATCGGCGACGGAGAATTCTTCCTGGCCTCCGACGTCCCCGGCATCCTCCACCACACCCGCAACATCCACTTCCTCGCCGACGGCGAACTAGCCGTCCTCACCCCCGATGGCGTCGCCCTCTACGACTTCGACGGCAACGTCCTCCCGCTAAAAGTCCAGCGCATCGCCTGGGACCCCATCCAGGCCGAAAAAGCCGGCTACAAGCACTTCATGCTCAAAGAGATCAACGAGCAGCCCCGAGCCATCCGCGACACCACCCTCGGCCGCATCTCCCTCGACACCGGCCGCGTCTTCCTCGACAACCTCTCCATCACCGACGAAGAGTTCCGCGCCGCCACCCAAATCACCATCGCCGCCTGCGGAACCTCCTGGCACGCTGGCCTCGCCGGCAAGTTCATGATCGAGCGCCTCGCCCGCCTCCCCGTCGACGTCGACTACGCCTCCGAGTACCGCTACCGCGACCCCATCGCCGACCCTCGCGCCATCGGCCTCCTCATCACCCAATCCGGCGAAACCGCCGACACCCTCGCCGCCCAGGCCGAGCTCATCGCCAAAGGCTCCAAGACCCTCGCCATCTGCAACGTCGTCGGATCCGCCGTCACCCGCCGCGCCTCCGGCACCATCACCACCAACGCCGGCCCCGAGATCGGTGTCGCCTCCACCAAGGCCTTCACCGCCCAGCTCACCGCCCTCTTCGTCCTCGCCCTCCACCTCGCCCAGGTCCGCGACACCATCTCCCCCGAGCAGTCCCTTCACCTCGCCACCGAGCTCTCCCACCTTCCCTCCAAGCTCGAGTCCATACTGGCCCTCCACTCCTCCACCAAGGTCGGCATGTCCGAAGGCGTCGCCGCGCCCACACCCGCCGCGGCGGCCCCGGCCTCAGCCCGCACACCGCTACCGCCCTTCCCCTTCATCGAGCGCCGCACCCGCCCGCGCCTCTCCCTCGACGAGCACTGCCAGCACCTCGCCAAGCTCTTCCACAACGCCAACAACTTCCTCTTCCTCGGCCGCGGCATCCACTACCCCATCGCCCTCGAAGGCGCACTCAAGCTCAAGGAGATCTCCTACATCCACGCCGAAGGCTACCCCGCCGGCGAGATGAAGCACGGCCCCAACGCCCTCATCGACGAGTCCCTCCCCGTAGTCTGCATCGCCACCAAGGACCCCAACGACCCCTCCAGCGTCCTCAAGTACGAAAAGACCCTGAGCAATATTCAGGAAGTCACCGCCCGCAGCGGCCGCGTCATTGCCATCGCCACCCAGGGCGACGACGAGATCTGCAACCTCGTAGAACACACCATCTACATCCCACCCGCCCCCGAACTACTCCTACCCATCCTCGAAGTAGTCCCCCTACAACTCCTCGCCTACCACATTGCCGTTAGAAGAGGCTGCGACGTAGACCAACCCAGAAATCTAGCCAAGAGTGTCACCGTGGAATAACAAAATGCTAGGGGCCACGTATATACTCGGTGATCGGCTGTAAGACGATTGTTTCGAGCGGTTTCCGGGGACACATAATGGCGAGTCTGTCTAGGGTACGTGGCGTGTTGTGCAGCTTTATTTTGTCTCTAGTGGGTGGCGGAGTTGCGTGGGGGCAGATAGCAGCAGTAGTTACAGATGCAGTGTCAGACGGGTCGCGGGTGGAGCTGCCTGATTCGGCGGGGATGGTTTACAGGCCGGTGCACTATGACCCGAATCACCCGCCGCCGGTTCCGACTACGCCTCCGATGTTGAAGACGGTGCAGATGGTGCACGGAAAGCCGGTTGATCCGACGCATGTTCCGGTGGCTGAGGTGCTGGCGCATCTGGGGACGAGTGAGCTGAGGCATGCGGATGGCGCGCACGTGGTGAAGATGTGGATTCGGTTTGAGATTCCCGCGGAGCAGTTGAATGACGCGTGCCAAAGGAGACAGCAACCGGGCAGTGGATGGCTACACACGCTAGCTCCCAACATGGATGACATGAACAAGGTGATGGCTTGGCTGAAGGAGGAGGGATTTACCGATGTGCGGCCGGGGCTGACGGATGTCGATGTTCTGTTTGATCACGCGGTGAGTTTTACAGGGAGCGTGGAGGTGATTGAGCGGGCGTTTCGGACAGAGGTTTACAGCTATACGACGAACGATGCGCCTACGCCGACTCCGATAATTCCGGATACGACCTACTACACGAATGGAACGAATCTTTCGATTCCGACTGCGTTCAGCAAGGTGATTAGCAAGGTGGAAGGGCTGAGACCGGTGCCGGAAGGCGGGATTTGTAATGGGATTCGGGCAATTCCGCCCGTGTCACCGCAGCGGTAGGACGGTGGGGCGGGTGGCCCACATCTGACGCTCTCTACTAACTGGGTGCCCCACATCTCGATTCTGAGATGTGGGCATTCGCGCGAAAGCGCGAACCCTTTCCCATAAAGTAGCCACGCCCAACAAGCCTCGCCCTTTCACACGAAATCCCGCCAAGCTCGAGGCATTTTCTCAGAACGCTCCCTCGAAGCTGCGCAACCTCGACCAGAAAGTCCCCACCCTCCTCATCCTCACCAACCTGCTCCCGCCTTCACCATCACCGGAGCACATGATGCAAGAAATGTAACTATTGATAGGTGGCCATCTCCAGACAGGCCTGGCAAAGCGCTCGCAGAATTCCGCATACAGACCATCGCCCAGAGCGATTCCCCAGGCCGATAAGGAATACAATTGTCGCCCGTAGGCGCAGCGCAAGTGACCCGCTCACATCATGACCCCGAGCATCGAGGGATTCAATACCCAAAGGAGATTGACATGGCATTGCCTTCTCTTTCGATTGTTAGGCGCTTTCAGTTGGTGGGCCTCCTCTGCATCGCAACATGGATTCTCTCTTTCGTCGGTTGCAAGAAATCTGAAACCCCGTCCACTGCCCAACCGGCCGCTAACCCAGCTCAACCGGCTGCTCCAACTCAACCGGTAACACCCGCTGCACCAACAGGACCCGTGCCTTCCTTCTCAGCCGCAAATAAAGCGGGCCTTTTCGTCGCTGCGGCAAAGGGCCAAAGTCACGATCAACAGCTCATCGATGAGTCGGACTGCTACAACCTGGCTCAACAGCAAACAGGCGTCAGCCCCGATACGCCGCCTCCCCAGGCACCGACCTCTGCTGATATCCAGGCAGCCCAGTCTCAGGCGGCTGACTCTGCTCCGCAACAAAAAGGCGGACGAGCCAAGGGTGCAGCTCGTGGCGCAGTAGGCGGCGCTGTGATTGGCGGCATCTCTGGAAATGCAGGAACAGGTGCGGCCGTAGGCGCGGGGGTAGGAACTGTGCGCGGCGGGAGACAGCAGCGCAAAGCCAACGCGGCTACCAAGGAACAGGCAGCGGCACAAGGAGGGGCGCAGGTGCAGCAGCAGTACCAGAACCAGAAGGCAGCGTATGACCAACAGATGAGTACCTTTAAACGGGCGTTCTCAGCATGCATGGATGCGCGAGGCTATTCGGTCAAATAGACAGGGCGGATAACCCACATCTAACGAAGAGCCGGGTACCGGGTACATAACCCCACCCACACATCGGGTGCCCATTCATGGCGCAGTCTTATCGCGACATGATCGAGAGCCTTCATCTCCACCTCCTGCAAGAGATACCGCCCCACCCCGCCAAAGCAACAAAACTCCCGCAAAAACTCCCTCGCTTTTAACCCAACCCTCATCATTCCTTTGCTATACTTCCTACTCAGGC
The DNA here is from genome assembly GCF_003945235.1 of Edaphobacter aggregans. Lineage (NCBI taxonomy): Bacteria > Pseudomonadati > Acidobacteriota > Terriglobia > Terriglobales > Acidobacteriaceae > Edaphobacter > Edaphobacter aggregans. Next base: position 3,637,837 of record NZ_RSDW01000001.1, on the reverse strand, counting down.
CCCCAGTACAAAAAATTGGCACTTGAAAGGACGTTCCATGCGTTTCGTCTATCAAGCCTTTGTGCTCGCCTTCGCACTCCTGATTTCTCCGCTCGCAAAAGCCGACACCCTCCTCCTGTTCGACCTCAGCGGAGCAGGCAGTACCTATACGTTCTCCCTGGATTCCACCCCCCCCATCGCCTCCGCCGCCGCCGGGTTCAGTTTCACGCTCAATGGCATTGACATCACCATCGACGATCTCTTTGGAGTGACCTCCGGCTTGACATTCTTCAACGGTGCCAGAGGTGGTGGAGTCAGCCTGCTCAACATCCCCGGAGGAGCACTCGACCTCACAGGCCCGCAACTCTACAGCGGCTCGGAAACAACTCCTTCCTTCGGCCCCGGAGGCCCAATCTCGCTCACCGATAGCGCCGGCGCGCCCTTCTCCCTGACGATCACTGCTGCCCCCACCCCCGAACCCGGAACACTTACGCTCCTCGCCACCGGAGCCATCGCCACCCTCGGCTCCATCCGCAGACGAAGACGGACAGTGGCCCATACATAGCAACGGTGGCAACAGAGCTATTGCGATTCAATGGCGCCGTAGAGCGAGATCCCGCCATCGACGCATGGATGAAACACCATCAAGGTGAATTAGGCCTCATCGCGCATCAGTGGTTCCAGGTGATGCGAAACTGCGGGGACGAAGTTCGAGAGCTCTTGCATGACGGCTGCCCGGTCGCATGTCTTGGAGACGCGCCCTTCGGCTACGTCGATGTATTCACTTCGCACGTAAACGTGGGATTCTTTCAAGGAGCAACGCTCCCGGATCCCGCCCGCTTGTTGCAAGGCACCGGCAAATTCATGCGCCACGTAAAGCTGAAGCCGGGAACACCCACAAACCTCACCGCCCTAAACAAACTCATCGACACGGCGTACTGGGATATAAAGTCCCGCGTCGAAAACGGCTAACCACGCGCCCAACTAAGGTATCCTCGTTGCCAGCACATCCTCCGATCGAGGCATGAGAGATGGATTGGAAACGGTTGATCCAGTTTGCGCTGTCGGGCAGCAGTCATTTGGAACAATATGCCATCCTACTGGTGCGCGTTTCGATCGGGCTGTTCTTCGCCATCTCCGGGGCAAACAAATTGTTTGTCGCCGGCGGCACGAAACCTGTTTACGACACGCTCGTAGAGGCCAAAATCCCATTTCCCCGCCAGACAGCTTATTTCGTGTCGACTGTCGAGTTCGTCTGCGGATCCCTTGTGGCCATAGGGTTTCTTTCGAGCCCGGCCAGCTTCGCTTTATTGATCGATATGATCGTCGCCACCCTGACCAGCGCTGTTTCCACGTTGCCTAAAGGGCTTTCGCCTCTTAGCTGGCTCGACGATTTCCTCTACCTTCCGGAAGTCCTGTACGTGCTCTTCTTTATCTGGCTGATCTGTTCCGGTCCGGGAAAGTTCAGTGTCGATTACTGGCTCGCCGGCAAGTTGCTGTGAACGCAGCAAATACTCACGTGGTGTAAATCTAAGCTGCCTTCTGCGCAGCCATGAACTTCAGCAGCGCCTGACGCCGAGCCCATCCATAAGACCCACTGGTCATTGATCGCATCCTTGACTTCAATCTTGAGTAGATCTTTGGAGTAACCCATGCAATCTCCCCATCGCTTATTTTCCTTCGTCATCCTTCTCGTCGCTTCCACTCTAGCCCACGCCGACTCCCTCCTCGTTGGAACAAACCTCGCCTCCGCTTCGCACGGAAATGTCGTCTTATGTCCGGGATCCGAGTGTCAATCGGTTGAGCAACAATTCACCCTTCTCACGCCCGTCGTAATCGACGACATCAAAATTTCCATCACCGGCCCCATAGATTTCCCGAATCCTAATGTCAGCTTTAGCGTGGGCTTTGGGAATCAACTTGGAGCGGTCACAAGCGTTGGGGCCGGCGCCCTCCCCTTCAGCTCGAATCAAAGTCCTCCTATCACCGAGGTCTTCGATCTCAATAATCTGAATATCTCTTTGGCTGCCGGAACATACTATCTCGAGATCGCTGGAGGAAACGTAGCGATGGATGAAGCTCCGCCAGTGATGACCACCACACGATCCTTGGCTCGTTTTTCTTCTGTGACCCCTCAGAGGCAGGCTGCAACGTTCCCAACGGCTGGAAAGCTAACCTAGGGGGTCCGTTGGCGGTGGATATCTCCGGAACGGTCGTTACCCCGGAGCCTTCTACATTTGCTTTGCTTGGAACAGGCATGTTGGGAATGATGGGCGTCGTTCGGCGCAAGTTTTATTCTCATCGATAGATCACGGCACAACGCTGCCGGATCCGGTCCGCTTATTGCAAGGCGCTGGCGAGTTCCTGCGCCATGTGAAGCTGGACGGAACGCCCACAAACGCCGCAACCCTAAACCCACCCATACTCTGAGCGCGTCCCATTCATACAATCTCATCGGGCCGAAAAGAGGCGTAAAATTGCCACCGGTTCCCCACCCCGTTTCTGGTGCTCTCATCTTTAGCAACCGAGGAGGCATCCTATGAAACTCCGCCTAATCCTATTTCTATTCACGTTTATCATCTTGGGCTCCCTGCCCGCTCGAGCCATTCCGTTCGTTCTCGACTTCGGAGGCCTTAAGAACACCGAACAAGTTCTCAGTTTCTACGATGGTGGAACTGGAAGCCTGGGGTCGGGACCCGGCCCCAACTACGGCATTACCTTCACGCCATCTTTCGGCGCTGTCTCCGCTGTGCCGCCCTACGGCCCAAGCCTGGTCGGCCAGTTGAACGGGCCCTCCGCCACTATGGATGTTTCCGGCGGATTCAATCTTCTCTCGTTCTACTACGAAGCCGCGGACAACTCAGGCTCGGTCGCTCTCTGGAGCGGTCTCGATGGAACCGGTGTCATGCTGGCAGATATCTCACTCCCCACTTCGGCAACCTGGAATGCGGCGGGAACAGCATTCGCCGGAACCGCTCTTTCAGCGGTCTTTATCGGAACATCCGGCACCAAATTCGACCAGATTACCGATGCCGGTCTGGTGATCCCGGAGCCATCCAGCCTTCTGCTTCTGGCCACCGGTCTCATCAGTCTCATACCGGAATGCCGAAGACGTCTCGCTCGACGGGTTGCCCATACTTAAAAACCACCATACTCTGGGTGTCCCATTCATGCAGTCTCACCGCATGAGTGGGGCATTCGCGCAAAGCGCGAACCGCGCTCCCCACCTGCGGCAACCTGATACCCGAATGCCATGATGAACAGGCACCCGCCACTATTCCTCGCTGTCAACATGCAGCACATCAAATTTCTGAGCTTCGTTGTGACTGATCTCAAACGTACAGGACCAATCCGGTTTCGCATCTTCGGGGATGGGACCGCAGCGGTCTCTACCTATCCCAGCTTCAGAGAGAGCCTTCGCAGCTTGCGCCGCGTTTTCGAACTCTCTCTGATGAGTCTCATACCCATGCTCTTCGCCGACGACGGTGCAAGTAGCGATGAGCCGATGACTCAGATCCTTGTGGGAAAGTTTGCAGACGAAGACTGGCATAAAACCTCCAGATCAGCTCAAGCGTCGGTTACCTTGATCGACATGGAAGGTCGACGGCTCCTCGCCCGCGTCCCACGACGAGTGTCACGCCGAGCGTCAATGAGACTGCGAGCAAAGGCGAGCTGCGCTTCCGTTATAGACCCATCAGGTGTATACATTCCAGCCACCACCCGTATCTCCCGCAATCACAAAAAATAGGCAGGTGGCCCACATCTGACTCGCTCCACAAAATCGGGTGCTCCATATCTCGATTTTCAGATATGGGTATTCGCGAGAAAGCGCGAACCCACCTCACCCCCGACGACATCTTAACCCCATGCCTCCTGAACAACCTGTAACTCTCCGCGAATGCATCCCAGCGGACGCGCCCACGCTCGCCATCATCGCCGCCGCCACCCTGCTCGAAGCCTTCGCCGGCCTCGTCCCCGGCGACGCCCTCCTCGCCCACTGCGCCAAAAACCACATCCCCGCCGCCTACCTCTCCTATCTCGAAAAACCCGAGACCCGCGCCTGGCTCGCCGAGCTCTCCCCCGGAGCCGCACCCGTCGGCTACGCCCTCCTCACCGCACCCGACTTCCCCATCGACCTCGTCCAGCCCGGCGACCTCGAACTCCGCCGCATCTATCTCTTCTCCAAATTTCATGGCACCGGAGCCGGACGCACCATGATGGACCTCGCCATCGCCAGCGCCCGCCGCCAGCAAGCCACCCGCCTCCTCCTCGGTGTCCATCCCGACAACCAGAGAGCCATCGCCTTCTACCGCAAAAACGGCTTCGTCCAAATCGGAACCCGCACCTTCCAGGTAGGCGCCTCCACCTTCGAAGACCCCGTCTTCGCCCTCACCCTCTAAGAGACAGGCGGGGGGCCCACATCTGACTCGCTCCACAAAATCGGGTGCCCCATATCTCGATTTTCAGATATGGGCATTCGCGAGAAAGCGCGAACCGTCCTCCCTGGCCTCAAACGCCCTCACCTCTAAGAAAAGGCTCCCATTCTCAAAACGGGAATCACCAAAAATAAATCCAGAAAATGTGCCGATTTTTCAAAAACCAAAAAGTGACGGCCAGCTAACCAGCCTTACCCCACATTTCTCCACTTATTGACCACAAAACACCACGTCCCGCCACCACACTTCCCCCAAACCCCTAACAAAACACCTAGACCCACACCCAAAAAAATCGGCGGATTTGTCACCCATCAACTGTCCATCAAGCCCACTTCGCCTTCCAAGGTGGTAGCCTTTTCCCATGCCCGGCCCCACCCTTCAGGAACGCCTGAACATCCTTCTCGAGCATCTAGCCGAAGCCGAACGCGAGTACGCCGCCGGAATCCCCTACCCCGATCACATACACGGCTCCTGGCCCGAAAAAATCTCCAAACTCAAGCAACACATCGCCGATATCCGAGAACTCATCGCGAACGAATAACTCCCGCCCTGATAAATAGTTACGCAGGAAACCCCGCGTCCATCCACTGCTTGAAAAGCGCCACCCGATCCGCAGGCCAAGGCTCATCCGGAGGCATCGAGCCATCGGCAACCGTACCGTACACACTCTGCGCATTAGCAGGCACACACATCCACGCGGGATCACCAAGCTCAATCCCCATCCCCTTCATACACTCAATGTCCTCATCCCGAAAAAGAGGGCGGATATCTGCAGAAAAACTGAGAGCCATGGAGCCTCCTTTGATGTCTCAGGATTCTACGCCCCTCATCACCCACTGAATCGAGTGCACCACGCTCCCTAATTGGTCTTGGCAGGAGTTTTCGCCGAAGTCTTCGTGGCAGGAGCCTTCGAATCTCCTTTTGCATCAGTCTTGCCCGCCGTCCCTCCCTTGGTGTCAGTCTTCCCCTTAGTAGGGGTCGAGCTATCTAGTTTCTTTGGTGTGTCCATCCCGCCCACAAGAAATACAGCCAACACGGCGGTTAAAAAAACTCCACTTATCCTGCGAATCTGCACGGTTCCTCCTGACAACACAACATGGTCCTGCACTGAAGTATTCGCTCAATGGCGCACCGGGGAAGAAAGAATCAAATCCGAAATCGACCACAAACGACGCGAACGCGCTAAACTCCTTGTGATCGTCCATGACCCCGAGGTGACCCCATGCGAAAAGTGACCACAGTCGCGATCCTGGGCATCGCGACCATCGCCGCCACCATCCCCGCATCCGCCGCAAAGATCAAGGGCGACACCACCCTCAAAGACTCTCAACCCACCGGCACCACGGACAAAGAGCACAAGCACCAGGCTTACGACCTCTCTTTCGTCGCCCAAGGCAAGTCCTATACCTGCCGCACCGACTCCGGAAAATCCATGAACGCCACCGACTTCGTCGTAGGCACCCAGATCAACTACCAGATCGACGGCGACAAGACAAAAATCAAGACCCCCGAGGGCAAACAGGTCGAGTGCAAGATCGTCCGCGTCGAAGCTGCCCCCACCCCCTGATATATATTGGCCAATTCAAGCCAAATCGATGTGGCTACTGCTCTTTTCGGAGCAAAGTATCCCACTCCTCATCAGAATCGAGGATGACGGCTCCCTCCTTGGCAGCAAACTTCATAAATTCAGGCGAGGCATTTCGAACCCCGGCAACATTAGCCAGGCGCATGGAACCGATCTCCTTCCACACGATGTTTTTCAGGTCGGCATTTCTGAGGTCAGCGCGACTGAGGTCGGCCCTCGATAAATCAGCACCGCCCATATTGGCTCCACTTAAATCGGCACCCCCCATGTCGACATCCTCCATCGCTGCACCTGTCAGGTTCGCACTGCGAAAGTTGGCATCCTTCAGACCGCAGAAGTTGAGCCTCGAGTTCGCAAAATCGCTATTTCTCAGGTCAGATGCATGAAAATCGCAGCGACTGAGATCAGCTCCTCGAAGCGATAGCCCTTGAAGAAACGCTCCGCTCGCCTCAATTCCAATCAGCGAGACACGGTCAGCGTTGAGCTCCTGCAGCGCTTCAATCCGGCCACCGCTGCCGCCCTTTCCTTGTGCGGTATTAATGACCTGCCACGCCTGGTAGTGCTTCTGTTTTCTGCGGTTGCCACTGTCTGCAAAATAGAAAATCACAGCAATCAATACCGAGAACGTTCCAAGATGCTCCAGCACATCGAGAAAAGCCCAGTTCCCAAGCGCCCAGGCCATCCATGAAAACCACCATTCCAATCGATGAAACAGCATCATCCAACGTGGGCCCCGGACTTCGAGACAGTGTTCCGTCCACGGCTTTGGGCGACTGCGTCGTTTCCGCTCGTGCATACCAATCTCCAGAACTGCGCGCTAACCGTCTTCTTCACTGAACCCGATGGCACGCCGACGACATCTTCCCCGCTATCGAGCCCGATGAAAAAGTAGTCCCGCGCCCACCCGCATCCCACCAGATGTACTGCCCCGCAGCATACCGTGCCCCCGAACCCGAAACAACATTCGCAAAGATCAGAGAATTTCCGCCCACAGGAACGACAGCAAGACTATTTCCCGCCCCATTGATGTACTCAACCGAAAAAATTTCCGCAGGAAGTCCCATCTTCGCACCCTGCGCATCGCACTGATACTTCGCCGTATTTCGAGTAATAGGTTGCGACCCACTCAAATGAATTGTCAGATCGCTCGCCCCCGCCAGAGCGCTGCACACCAGAAAGCCCGCCCCAACCCCAACCCGCCTCCATATCGCCCTCATACCGCCTCCTTTGGCTCTCGCCGACAACAATATCCACAACCCGGTATTGACGCCACTGATATCCTTAACTCAAGTAGGAAAGAGAGTCCGGCACCCGCCGGGCTGTTTTTGTCTGTGCCATACGCCAGATCAAGGCCCAGACTTAACTCTCGTGTTTGGAAGACTTTGTGTACTTTTGCCGGGGAGGGGCAGAGGTGGCATTTTGAAACAGAGAGCCCAGACATGATGTACTAATCACGGAGTCGAAATGCCTTTCCCGATCAAAGTCTGCGTCATCTGTTCTGAAGAGTTTGAGCTGAAGCCCGACAAGCCCGGATTCGCCAATCGTTGTCCCGAATGCAGTCTCCCCGAAGCAGCCGAGGATCTCGCAACCAAGCAGCACATGGACGCCGAAGAACGCAAGACCACGAAGGAAGCGAACGAAGCCCGCCGGCAAGCGATGCGCAATCTCCTCTACCGCAAAGACAGCTAGGGCCTAAACCAACGCAGTCCCAGCAATCCCTTCCAGCACCTTCAGTGGAGAAGTCTCCGGAGCCACCAGCGCCTCCGGCTTCACCAGCAGCGTCTGCTCGAGCGCATACTGACCTGCCAGCACCGCATGCGGAACCGCATCGGTATACACCATCCAGCTCGACCCCGCCGGAAACTGCCACGCATACTTCGCACACTCCGCCTGAAAGCGCTCATTCTCCTTCAGGAAGTTATGGAACCGCATCATGAAGTCGTCATACGGCGACCGCTTGATCGAAGGCAGCGCCGCGCCCAAACCAACCGCCCGTCCCAATCCCTTAGCCACCCGACCTAACCCACTATCGGGCGAAGGAGCGATCTCCGCCGGTGTGAACTGCCGCACGATCGTCGCAAAGGGATCCCCCACCACCCAGTCCCGCGTGCGGCTGGGATGAATATTGTTAAAGAAGCGCAAAATCCGTGCACCGTGCGTAGGCCGTGTCGGAAACGCGTCTGTATGCAGAAGGTCGTTTCGCTTCCGCAAAGGCAGATCACGTCCTTGTTCCTCCTGCGGACGAAAGCTCGCGTAATCCAACTCCCACTTCCCCTGATACGGCGACAGAAACCCAGTCAGGAATGCCACAACGCTCTTGGAATACTGCCGCATAATCGACTGTAGCCGGGCCACTGCAGCTGCATCGGCTGTCTTCGTATCCACGCCGCTCAACTTGTCGACGTTAGGTTTATACGCAATATTTTTGTGCAGAGAACTATCCGTCTGCTGTTGCCCGAGGAGAAACGCGATGTCCTCGTGGCGAATTGGGACCGGCGTCTCCGGAAAGTAGAGAATCCCGCCAGCTTCCAGTTGCGCACACCAACTCCGAGCCTGAGCGTCGGACACCACTCCACTCAGCGATTCCCGAGAAATTGTCACCAGGTCCATGGCTTATATCTCCTGGCGCTTACGCGAAGCAACCCAAAGGAACAAACAAGCTTCATCCCTGCATTCTCCTGACTCATGTTTGAGTGACCTTCTGTCGTGAAAGTTCTTCGTATCTTGTTTCGAGAGCGCCTTGAATTCGAGAAGAAAGTGGATCCGCACAACCGAGTACAGGAACAACGAGATATACACAGCTTACGCTCTCCCGGTCAATGCCTGGACGTGCAGATAAATCCTACCCTCTTCTCTATACTCGTCACCATGGCGACGACCAGAGAACTCCTACTCAATGACATCGATTATTCAGCATGGGCCGACCAGCAACTCCTTGAAGCCTGCTCTAACCTCACCACAGACGAGTTAAGCCGCGACCTCGGCGCCTCTCATCGAAGCATCCTCGAAACCCTTCGCCACATCTTCTACGCCGAGCGTGTCTGGAGAAATCGCCTCCTCGCAAGCAAACTCCCACCGCTGATCGAAGTTGGTGATCAGCGCCTGTTCGAAGATCCGCCACCTGAGCCTGACTTGAACAGCCTCAAACAAAAGTGGCCCGAAGTCTGGCACAGTCTCCATCGATGGCTCGAAGACTTGCAGGAACCCGACATCTCTACCGAACTTTCCTGCCTCAAGCCTGATGGAGAGGAGTTGCGCCTCTCCTATTCAATGATCGTAGCCCATTTGGTGAACCACTCCACGCTCCACCGAGGCCAGGTGATAAGCATGTTGCGAACTCTCGGAGTTCGACCACCCAACGTCGATCAATTCAGCTTCTACCTGTTGTAAAAGCAAGTCTCATCTAGGTGCTCAGTGCGGAAGGCTGACAGCGTACAGATACCAGGCTGCATGTGGCAGCCACTCTTCCGTCCAGCGCCAGTCTTCATCCTTGCCGGTCACAGCATATCCTTCGTTGAAAGCGATGCCGTCTTCATCACCGTTGGCGGCAGTAATGCCGTTGACAATGGCTCCCGGAGCGCTCGTGTACTTATACGAACGGAAGAACATGTACGGCGCATTCCCGTGACCGCTTCCCATCAGCATGCTCGTGTCAAAAGGATTCCGTCCCAGGATCCAGTGCAACTGGTTCCAGGCATACCCTTCGAGCTGCAACTGAAACGCAGGGTCCTTATCAAAGAGCGGCGTAGCCATCCGAGCCGCAGCGGCGAGCGAAGCTAGCCGAGCGTTCTCACCCTGCCACCACGGAGCCGCTTCCGTATCGTGAGGAAAGAAGAATGCAGTGCGAACCTTACCATCTCCCATTCTCACCAACTGCCGCGCGTATCCGAACGGATTGTTGACCTCGCCTGTTACACCAAGCTCGAAACGCAGCGACCGCTCCACCGCGTCGTGCACTTGTTTTTGCACCGCCGAAGTAGCGATCTGCGCATATTCAAGCAAACTGACAACTGGTAAGCCCGCATCCGAGGGATGAAAGTAGGGTCGCACCCCGTCGTCCGCACGCCAGGAGTCACGACGTCCTTCAATGGTCGTAAGCCGAGCCATCAGATGGGCAGCGCGTCGATCTGCAGCAGCCCGGTAAGTCTCCTGCTTCGTTGCGCGATACAGCTCCGTAGCCGCCATCAGCGCGCAGTAGTCGTCGAGGATATTTTCCTTCCCATCGTTCAACAGTTCGCGATTGTGCTTATCTAGAAACTGAAACGCCTCTTCGGCAGCACGCCGATAGTCAGCGCGAGTAAAGTCCCCGTCGGCAGGCATAGTACTGGCCAATGCCAGCGCGGCGATAGCCATACCTCCACCAGCACGAAAGCTCGCCTCAAAGTCCTCGGGCCTTTCAGCACGCTGCATACGCTCGGTGCTATCCGAGGCATCTTTCTTGATCTGAGTGCGCCAGTTCGGATTACCAATCGCTCGATCTTGCGGCAACTTATCCTTCCCAGGCGCCGTAATGCTTTCGAAGAACGAGCCATGGGGCCGTTTGATGCGCACCAGATAGTCAGCGCCAAATAGACCCTCATCCAGCATGCGCCGCTCATACTCACTGAAGTTGTCATCGCGCCTCGCCTCAAGCACGCGATAACTCTTCAACAGCGTCCACGCCACAAGCGGTACCTGCTGAGGATTGAAATAGGACGTCAAATTCTGATGCGACAAGTGAATCCCGTAGTCGCCTGTAGCGTCATACCAGCCACCGTGCACATCCACAAAGCCTGACTGGCCCGCAGGCAACGGAAGATGACGGTCCGCTTGATCCATCAGCCCGCTAGCTCGTTGTCCTTTTAAGTAAAAGACCACATTCGAAAGCGTATTACGTTCCAAAAGATCATCATCAATATCGAACGAACACGAACTTACTTCGCCCGCAGCTGATTGCGTCTGAATCGCATAGTGACCAGCCTTTTGCCACGAAGAAAAATCAGCGATCCAGAAGACACGCCCACCCCACGAATCCACCTGGCCGCCTTGAGTCAGAGTTCCTGTCAACACTGTCTTGCCCGTCACCGTATCAATCAGCACGAACTTTTGAGGATGATCCCAGTCCGCGCCAACCACAAGCGCCTGCTTGGGCGCGCGCGTCTCATATCCAACATGATCCACCAGGACATGCAACTGGCCCATGCACGCAGAGCCAAACGATCCCATACAACAAACTGCTAGAACCTGCATCCAGATGCGTTTGATCTTTTTACCCTCTTTAGAACAACCGTTGCGGCCTAACCGACAAACTCGATGCCTGCCGCCACTCGCGACATCCTACAGTATGAATCTACACTGGCCATGTCTTCCAAACAGATTACGAAGAACTGACGTCTAATGAAAACAGAAGATATGTTCCTCAAAAAGGAGTTCACGCGCTTTGCATAGAAATCGACTGAGTATACAGAGGCTGCTGCTCATCTGTGGCCTATCCTGCAGTCCCGTTTTACTCGCCGCAGCACCCGCTCAAACTCCAAAGCCCGTTATAGTCGCCTATGTGTTTCAGCGAAACGATCTAATCCAGCCCGGTCAGATCGCCGCACAGAAGCTGACCCGCATCAACTACGCCTTCGCCAACCTGCAAGGTGGCCGCATCATCAACGGCTTCACCAACGACGACAAAAACCTAGCAGCGCTCGTTGCACTAAAGCAGGAAAATCCTTCCCTCACTGTACTCGTCTCCGTCGGAGGATGGGCTTGGTCGGGCAACTTCTCCGACATGGCCTTCACCAAAAAGAGCCGCAATCTATTCATCGAAAGCGTCGTGGAGTTCGTCGATCACAATCATCTCGACGGACTCGACATCGACTGGGAGTACCCAGGCATGGTAGGCGCTGGCAATCATTTCCGCCCCGAGGACAAGCAGAACTACACGCTACTCCTCAAAGAGCTTCGACATCGCTTCAACCAGCAGGAAAAGAAGCTTCACCGCCAACTCTACCTCACGATCGCAACTGGCGCCTCATCTGATTTTTTGGCGCATACCGAAATGGGTAAGGCACAAAAATACGTCGATACGGTCAACCTGATGGCCTATGACTACTACGAGCCCTCCTCCGACGCAATCGCCGCACACCATGCTCCTCTCTTCACGAATCCCGCCGACCCCAAAAAAATCTCGGGTAACAGGTCCGTTCAGGAGTTCGAACAAGCTGGCGTCCCTACAGCGAAGATCGTTCTCGGCGTCCCCTTCTATGGACATGTATGGGGCCAGGTATCCGATACAGATCACGGCCTATTTCAGGCAGGCAAGCCGGTTCCCAATGCCTTCGCGAGGTATGGCAACATCACCACCACCATGCTGAACAACGGCTACACACGTTACTGGGACCCCGTCGCTTCGGTCCCCTATCTCTACAACCCTGAAAAGAAAATCTTCGTCTCGTATGAAGATCCCGAATCCCTTGCCCTGAAGAGCAAGTATGTGGTCGACCACAAACTCGGCGGCATGATGTTCTGGGATTACTCCGGCGATCCCACAGGCGCGCTGCTCGACGCCATCGATACGGGCCTGAAGAAAACGCCATACGTGCATAATGGGACGAAATGACCCCGGCCACGCAAACTTCATCAGTCACCCTCACAGAGAAATCCGCCACCTCACGCCTGGCCTCCATCGATATCTTCCGTGGTCTCACGATGGTAGTGATGATCTTCGTCAACGATCTGGCGAGCGTCCGCGGCCTGCCCTGGTGGAACTACCACATGAAGGCCAACGTCGACGCCATGACCTATGTCGACATGGTCTACCCCTTCTTCCTCTTCATCGTCGGCCTGTCGATTCCCCTCGCCATCCGCCAACGATTAAAGAAGAACCCATCCCTGCCATCCCTTTGCTTCCATGTTCTTTTTCGAGCCGCCAGCCTCATCGTTCTCGGGCTCATCTTAGCCAACGCCGAAAGCGGCGATCGCGCCCTCATGCACATCAACCCCAACGCCTGGGCGATTCTGGCTCTCACAGGCGCAGCACTATTCCTCAGCGTCTATAACGGAGAACGCCACGCAACGCTGCATCGCTGGCTACGCATCGTCGGCTTTGTCCTGACCATTGCAATGTTCGCCATCTTTCGCCGTACCACACACGACGGACACGTCGCTTGGATCGACGGCTCCTACCCGGAGATCCTCGGCCTCATCGGCTACACCTATCTTGCAGTAGCAATCCTCTATATTCCGACACGTCGTTGGCTCTGGTTTCCGCTTGCATGGTTTATCACACTGTTGACGTTCAACAGCCTCTGCACAGCAAAGTGGATCACTTTCACTCATCATCTCCCACTCTACTTCTGGCCATTCAGCAACGGAGCCATGCCCTGCATCACCATGGCAGGCGTCGTCACTTCCGTCATCTTTCTCGGCAATCACCGTTGGCAGACACTTCGCCCAAAAACCCTTCTCGGCTTCGCATTCGCCTTCTCAACCCTGCTAGCCGGATGGCTCCTCACCCCGCTAGGCATCTCCAAAATCAGAGCAACCTCTACATGGTGTCTCTACAGCATCGGAGCCGCAGTCTTAATATTCACCGCACTCTACTGGATCTGCGACGTGAAGAAGCAAACCGCATGGGCCTTCTTCGCTCGTCCCGCCGGCTCGAACACCTTGCTGACCTACCTGCTGCCAGACTTTTACTACTTCATCCTCGCCTTGGCAGGCATCACGTACTTCGAAACGCATCTCAACTATGGGTGGCCCGGAGCGATACGATCGGCACTCTTCACTGCATTCATTCTCGCGATAGCTGCGGTTTTTACGAGATTGAAGGTTCGGCTGCAACTTTAAGCGGGACCACCAGCGCGAAAACCTGTCAGCTCCCAAATCGCAAATCTCCGCGCCAATCAAGGCGATTTGCGTTGCCGAATAATTCCGCTCAACCCGCTATACTTGAATCAAGAGATCGGAAAAGAAAGCCTCGGTCAGTGCCGAGGCTTTCCCTTTTAGAATGAAGATTTAGCCGCAACACTTTTGTTTAGACGATTTTAGCCGAAGCCGTTTTCCATCTGCTTGAAAATAAGCGACTTGTAAATTGATCCCCCCGAGGGGACCCATGAACCCAGCTAAGCTGTAGAAGGCCCGATGCAGAACTACTTCAACTATTTCACCGAGATCGAAGAACGCTTCCAACAACGCCGAGGCTCCCTCCTCATGCTCTCCACCCTCGATTGGGCGCTCATCGAAACCTGGAAAGAAGCAGGAATTCCCCTCGAAGCCGTCCTGCGAGGCATCGACAGCGCCTTCGACAAGCATGACGCCAAGTCATTGCGACCGCCCGGCAGAACCCGCAAGGTCAACGGCCTGGCCTGGTGCGCTCAAAGCGTCATGGAAGCCGTAGAACAAGCCAACGAAGCAGCCATCGGTGCCAGACCCTCCGAAACAATAGACAGCGGCTTCGAGTCAGACCGCGTAGCCCGCTTCCTCGAGACAAACGCGGCTTCTATCGCAGGCGCGAACCTGTTATCACCAGCCAACACAACCGCAGTCGAAGTCACAGCACGCTTGAAAGTCCTCGCAACCGAACTACGAAGCCATCCAGCACACTCACTCGAAGAACTCGACCGAACCCTGAGCGTCCTCGAAGAAAAGCTCTTCGCCGCACTCCTCACCGCGACACCTGAAGACCAGCTCGTAGCCCTGCGCGAGCAGGCAACCCGCGAACTAGCTCCCTATCGCGGCAAGATGCAGGCAGTCCAAATCAAACAAGTCCAGCAACAGTTCCTGCAAAAGCGCCTCCTCGAAGGCAACAAGCTACCGCGCCTAAGCCTCTTCTATATGAGCCACGAATGAAGCTGCGAATCGAAAAAGCCATCTACGGCGGCTCCGGCCTCGCTCACCAAACCGAAGGCAAAGACGCGGGCAAAGCGATCTTCGTCCCCTTCACGCTCCCAGGCGAACTGGTCGAAGCACAACGAAGCGAAGAGAAATCCAGCTTCGGAGAAGCAAAGCTACTCAACATCATCGAACCATCCGCCAACCGCATCGAACAACGCTGCACCCACTTCGGCGAATGCGGCGGGTGCCACTATCAACACGCAGACTACGCAGCACAAATTGAAATGAAGCACGAAATCCTGCGCGAAACCCTCGAACGCGCAGGCCTGACCGATCCACTACAAATTCAGACACACACAAACAAACCGTGGCACTACCGAAACCGAATTCGCCTCCGAGCCGCCAAGTTCGAAGGCAACCTTCGCGTCGGATACCTTCGCCGCGCCTCCGCTGAATTTCTCCCCATACAGATGTGCCCAATCTCCGCGCCTCTTCTTTTCAAAGCCGCAGAAGCACTTCTGCAACTCGCCCAGCAAGATCCCAACGCCTCGCGCTGGATGCAGGCCGCAACCGAAATCGAACTCTTCACCAAAGCCGACCAAACCAAGCTCCAGATTACCCTCTTCGTCAGCGAGGAACCCGCAAAAGGCTTCATCGACCTCTGCACCAAACTCCAGCAACTCATTCCACAACTCGTCGGAGCAGGCACAGCAATACTCTCCACCGAAGCAGGAAGAGGCCGCAAGGTACAGAAGATCAAACAAGGAACTTCGTGGGGAACCGAAGGCCTGAACTACACAGCAGCAAACGAGAGCTACTGGGTCAGCCGCGGGGGCTTCTTCCAGGTCAATCGTTTCCTGATCGATGAACTCGTAAACCTCGTCACGAGCAACCGCAGCGGAACTCTCGCCTGGGACCTCTTCGCCGGAGTAGGTCTCTTCTCCCGAGCGCTCACCAAGACCTTCAAACAAGTCGTAGCCGTAGAAGCCGCAGCCGACGACCTCACACGAACCTTCAAGGGCGAAGGAAGACGAGCCATCGCCGCCACAACCCTCGACTTCCTCCGCGCAGCTGTAGTCCAGCGAGAACGCCCCGACCTTATCGTCCTGGACCCACCACGCGCAGGAGTCGGCTTAGAAGTCTGCTCCCTGCTTGCACGCCTGAAGACAAAACATATCGTCCACGTCTCCTGCGACCCGGTAACACTGGGACGCGACCTGAAGGCAATGGTAGACTCCGGCTACAGGCTGGCAGAGCTGCACATGATCGACCTCTTCCCCCAGACCTTCCATCTGGAGACAGTTGCGATCTTGCAGCAATAGAGTAGTGAATTTTGTCGGCGAGATGGGTGGTAAACGCAACTCGTGGGCTCCTCGAAGTCAGTGAAAACAGGCAAACCAAATCCTGCACTGTGGCCCAAGGCCGCAGCCGCAATAGAAGCACTCCACTTCCGCCGCGCCACTCTGCTTGCCGCCGCATCTTGGTTCGCGCTGGGCATAGTGCTATCCAGAAACTGGCAACCACGGATCATCCTGCTCACCGCAACGCTCGTTCTCCTGCTGCTCGCAATAGCCGCACTGAAGCACTCGTTACGACTAACACTCGTACCGCTAGCCGCCGTCTGGATAACACTCGGCTTCTGGTGCGCCGAGACGCAGCCACCGCCGCAGTCGCAACAAGCTTTGCTGCCGTATGCAGACGGCCTGAGCAGAACAGTACGCGGCCGCGTGGTCCGAGTCCGCACACTTCCACTGCGGCAAAACGCAGCCGACCAGGACAACGACCCAGCTTGGTGGATCGAGAAAGAGCCAGAAGCCGCAGAAGCCTTATCAGTCGATCTGCAAATTGAAGCCATAGAAGAAGTAACACCGGATATTTCCCGAATGATCACCACAGCAGGCGGCGTGCGAGCCACCGTTCTAACCCACGGAAACGCTCTTCCCGAACTGCACTGCGGAGATATTGTCGAAGCGCCGATGCGCCTCAAGATCCCGGAACGCTACCGCGATCCCGGAGCCTGGCAGTACGCAGACTACCTGCTCGCACAAGGCATAGGAACGCACGCAACAGTTCGCGCGGCGAAGCTGCACGTGGCTGCAACTCCTCAGGCAAGCCTGCAATGTCGTCTCTACGCAGCGCAAAGTTGGGCCTCCGACCGCATGCTGAAGTTTGCCCAATCGAGTACAACCCATCGGCTCCCCCCAGCGCTGCGGATCACGCCAGACGAGGCAGGCATGTTGAACGCAATGCTGTTCGGCGACCGAGCCGGATTAAATCACGATCTGCGACTGGACTTTGAGCGAACTGGATCGTTCCACCTCTTTGTCGTCTCCGGAATGCACGTTGCGCTGCTCGCAGGAGTCATCTTCTGGATCACACGCTGCATGCGACTTCGAGAGTGGCTAGCAACACTCCTGACCCTGACAGCAACAGCTTGCTA
Source organism: Edaphobacter aggregans (assembly GCF_003945235.1). Lineage (NCBI taxonomy): Bacteria > Pseudomonadati > Acidobacteriota > Terriglobia > Terriglobales > Acidobacteriaceae > Edaphobacter > Edaphobacter aggregans. Next base: position 3,620,592 of record NZ_RSDW01000001.1, on the reverse strand, counting down.
TGCCCTGCTGACGGGATTCGGTGCTCCCGTACAGCGAGCCTTGTTCATGACAACCATCTTCCTCATCGCGCGGCTAATCTCACGCGACCAAAGCATCCTGAACGCACTAGGAGCGGCAGCGCTTGGCGTCCTCATCCTGTCGCCAAGGAGCCTCTTCGAAGCCAGTTTCCAAATGACGTTTCTAGCGATCGTTGCAATCGGCGGCATCGCGGCGCCTCTGGGAGAGCGCACCTTCGCACCATACGCTCGTGCAGCATCGAACCTCGATGAACGCTGGCGAGATATGGGCTTCACACCACCCGTTGCGCAGTTCCGCATGATGCTCCAGCTCTGGGGCAATGCTCTCGCAAAAATATTAGGAACTTGGGCTCACCACCTTCCTGCAATATCGATCCGATGCACACTCTGGGCGGTTGAACTCGCATTGATAGGACTCGTCGCGGAGATGATCATGGTCCTCCCCATGGCACTCTACTTCCATCGCGCTACAGTCTTCGCTTTACCCGCCAACATGGTCACAATGCCAGTCGTGACGATGTTGGCACCCCTGGCTATAATCACCTTCTGCGCCTCTCTCGTAAGCCGACGGATCGCACTCATCCCAGCGTCCGTAACCGCAGCGCTACTCCACGGAATCACTTGGGTGATCGCGCGCGTGAGTCACATACAGTCGGCTGACCTACGAACTCCCGGCCCAACATGGCACGTGGCGATTTTGGCGTTAATCGGATGGGGCTTCTGTTGTTGGGGTGTACGGCGTTCTCGCAGATGGACTTGGGCAGCGGTCATTACCGTGCCGCTGATTGCAGCGATGGTGCTGTGGCCAGAACGGGCCCTAACATCGCCGGAGAAGATGGAAGTGACGGCGATCGACGTTGGCCAGGGTGACTCACTCCTCGTCGTTAGCCCGGAGGGACGAATGATGCTAGTCGATGCGGGTGGCCCAGTCGGAGCAGTAACCGAGACGGCAGCGGCAACCAGCACCTTCGATGTTGGAGAAGAGGTTGTTTCGCCCTATCTCTGGTCGCGGCAGATTCGACGACTCGATGTGATCGTATTGAGCCATGCGCATAGTGACCATATGGGGGGGATGGCTGCGGTAATGCGGAGCTTTCGTCCCCGGGAACTCTGGGTCGGAGTCGATCCGGACTCAGTGGCGTATCGCGCTCTCCTGTCAGAGGCTGAGGATATTGGTGTGCGTGTTCGCCATCTTCACGCGGGTGACTATCTGGCGTGGAGTGGAACGCAGGTGAGTGTGCTGGCTCCCGAAGCGAGCTATGTGAACGGCGGAGCCCCAGTGAACAACGACTCACTAGTGATGCGCGTCGAGTACGGTAAGGCTTCCGTGCTTCTCGAGGGAGATGCTGAGGCTTCCAGCGAAAGGGCGATGGTTGCCAGTGGACGGCTTGCTCCGGTCACGCTGCTGAAGGTTGGTCATCATGGGAGCAGAACGTCGACGACGCCGGAGTTCTTCGCGGCGGTGGCGCCAAAGGATGCGGTTGTCTCGGTGGGAAGAGGTAATACGTTCGGCCATCCCAGATTTGAGGTGATTCAACGGGTCGCCGATAACGGGACAAGGCTATACCGGACCGATGAGTTTGGGCTGACGACCTTTCTGCTGGACCGTAACGGTGGGATTCAGGCTATCGCGGGCGACAACTAAGCAATGGAACGCACTGGATGACTCTCCCTTGGTTCCTAGCTTCTTGCGGGTGCATCTTACAGAAGAGCATGATGATCGTGCATGGCATAGCTGAGGAGGTTATCTGATGGAGCTGGATCAATCGGGTGCTGCTGGAGCTGAGGTCAGTGTCGAAGAGCGGGCGGAGGAGCAAAAGCTGATTCGCCGGCTGCAGCTGATGATGAACATGGTGATGCAGGTCATCGCGCAGGATGCCTCGCTGACGGTCGATGATGCGTCCCAGATGATCGCCGACAGCAGGAAGGCGGCGCTAGCCATGTTTCCCGGAAAAGAGCTGGCCTACGACCTGATCTGGAAGCCACGATTCCAACGGCTGATGCGGGAACGGTTCCGAATCATGTGATCCTAGGCATCTGCGGTACCCCCCTCCCCGTACCTTGACTCTCAAAGTATTACAAAGATTAGGCTTAGGTCTGGACCTCCGGTTAGGCAGGTCTTAGACCTGCGTTCTGTTGCGCCGTCCAGTTGGTAATCGACGGGTGATTGCAAGTACCCCCTCCCCCACTTAAGTACGCAAAGTATTAAAAAATTGGGACTTAAGTCTGGATCTTGGTTCGGTTTCAGTTTTCAGTCTCAGTCAAAAAAAGAGCCCCGGCTCGTGGCGGGGCTCTTTTGTTCTCTGGTTCTATTATAGCGGGCTGGAGAGAATTAAATGCCATTCGGATGTTATTGTGAGTAAAAGGGTTAGACTGGAATGAGGCTTGACAGGTCTGGAGTGTGGTTCGCGTTTCTACGCAAATGCCCCCACCTCTGGCAATGAGGCTGCCGGATATGGGGCGCCCGGCATTTTGTGCTGCGGAAAACAAAAGCCCCAAGGCGAACCCCGGGGCTTTTTGGTTGTTGTGAGTGTTGGGTTAGAACTCGATACGCGCGTGAAGCTGCGCGGAACGGCGACCATTGGCCTGAGTACCGGAGACCTGGCCAAAGCTCGTGGTGGTTGGGCTCCATACTGTGCTGGCCACTGTGAACTGGGTGTGGTTCGTGACGTTGTAGAGGTCGGCCTGGAGGTTCAACCTGGACGATTCACCGAGGTGAAGGCCGAAGCTGCGACGGAGGCTGAGATCGAGATTGTAGTTGCCCGGACCGTAGATGTTGTACGGAGCGGTACGTGGATTGTTGCCGAAGGTGTAAGCAGGCGCATAGACGAACGCGTTTGAATTGATGAAAAAGGAGCCAGGATTGGTGGTGTCCTTGTAGTTGGTACGGGTGACGCCATGCCCCCAACTGCCGTTGATGCGGGCTGGACCGGCGAAGGAGGGATTGTAGCTGGGCATGCAGGTAATCTGCGCCGGGTTGGCGTTGCAGGTTGCTCCTGTAATGGCGAGCGGCGAACCAGAGTAGGCCTGGTAGATGGTGGAGAGCTTGTATCCGCCAAAGATCGCTCGCTCCCATCCGCTATTGTTGAGCATAGAGCGGCCGAAGGGCATATCCCATACGCCCGTGATGACTATGTGTTGTGGCTGGTTGCTAGTGGATACGCTGCGCTCGATGGAATCAGCCTTGTGAAACTGTCCATCGCCGGAGAATGCAGCCGGAATATCGTATCCGGTCCGGAAGGTGCCTCCATCGTCGATGGAGCGCGACCATGTGTAGTTGGCCATGAAGGTGAGTCCATGGGTGGCGCGCATGTTGAGGGTCACCTGGAGTGCGTTGTAGTTGGAGTTGGAGACGTAAGCAAACTGATCGGTGACCCCTTGGAACGGGAACGGACGGAGAGCCACATTGAGCTGCTGCCCTGTGGTAAAGCCCGATGGGCAAGTGAGGCCGTTCGCTGCACAGGCCGATGTACCAGCCGAGTTCAGAGCTGTTCCCAGGGACAGGTACTTCGGATCGAGCTGGTTTGCCCAGAAGCCACGAGCGTTGCTGGCATCGGCAGGAAGAAAGTGTCCCTGCGATCCCACGTAGGTGATGCTCGAGGTAAGTGCATTGGTCCACTGGTGCTGGAAGCCAAGGGTCCAGTTGACATACTCAGGAGCACGGCTGCCGAGATATGGATCGTAGTAGCTGACGGTAGACGGCGTGCCGGTGTAACCGCTCGTCGTCGTATAGCCGGTTCCAAAGGCCGGGCCCACGGCGCGGCCTGCGGCAGGTGCAAAGGACGGGAATGCGCTGTTCGTCCCGGTGAGCGGGAAGGTGGATAGCAGTTGGCCGTTAGCCGAGAAGCTTGGGCTGGCCGAGAAGCCAAGGGAGTTGCCAGCCAAGCCAGCGGTGGAACCGCCGCCGCCAACGGCATTGCCGTGGGTAAACATGATGCCGTAGCTGGACCGGATGACGGTCTTTGGATCGACCTGGTACGCGAGGCCGATGCGCGGGCCGAAGTTCTTGAAGTAGTTATTGACCGGTGTACGGCAGTTGCAGGTACCAGATCCGGTGCCGGCAAACTGCAGCGCTCCATTCGTGCCGGTAATGGGGTTAGCCAGAGTGGGACTAAAGAAGCTCATGTTGTCGTGCGCATCAAGAAGCGTGGGGAAATAGTCCCAGCGCAGGCCAAGATCGAGGGTGAGCTTTTCGTTGACCTTCCAGTTGTCCTGAACGTAGGGGGAGATGGCGCGGAAGCGCGAATTGAACTGCTGCACGAGATTCTGAGTCAGGCTGCCTTTGTCGATCTGACCGATGAGGAAGCTGGCGTAGGAGTAGCCGGTGTTAGAGGTCGCCGCATAGGCAGGACTTGAATTGCTTGATTTGTTGATCGCTGCGGTCTCGGTAACGGCATTGGCCATGGTAAGCGGGCTTGAACCGCCGGTATTTGGTGTGACGTTGTATTGGAGCCAAGCGATCTGTCCACCGAAGGTGAACGAGTGCTTTCCAACATTCCATTGCACGTTGTTGAGCAGGGTGTAGTTCTCAGCAAGAGTGATATTGGGACCTTGACCAGCCCAGTTGGTTGGAGCGTTGGTACCGGCGAAGGTGACGATCGGGAAGGCCTGGGATGCCGGTCCGGCTGGCAGGCCTGTCAGGCCCTGAGCTGTTGCAGCGTAGACGGGGACTTGATTCGATTGGAAGGTGGGACCGTTGTACCGGGCGTATCCCCATTTGAACTGATTGATGAGATGCGGCGAGAAGATATGGGTTTCCTCGATGACGCCTACGGCTGTCTTGGGAGCGAAGACCTGACCGTAGTTATACGGGACCGGACCTACGTTGCGCCCTGCAGTCGTCTGGCCGGTGGGATTGGAACTCGCTTGACGGCCGATGGCTGCCACCAGGGTCAGCGTGTCCTTCGAGGTGAACGCATAATCGATACGGTTGGTCGTGGACCAGTTCGTCAAGCCAGTCGAATTGGGGGAGTTGAAGTTGTTCTGCGCCGACGTGCCAATACCGCTCGGGAGATAGCTCTGGAGCTTGAGGGCGATCTGCGAGAATTCGCTCGACGGAATCACGTCTACAGGTTGGCCTGAGAGGACCGGATTTCCTCTGGACCCTGCCGCGCTGCCTCCTATGTAACCGTACCGGTACCGGCACGGACCGTCAGTGCTATGAGCCGTGCATGCTGCCTGCGTCGTGGGATCGAAGATACCGCCGCTGACCAGTCCCGCGAAGTTACCTGCCTGCTGGGCTGCGGTCGGGAAGGTCAGGCTGGTCGGGGTCTGGCTTGAATAGCGGAAGCCGTTGTAGTTGCCGAAGAAAAAGAGCTTGTCTTTCAACGAACCAACGGGAACGAGCGGGCCGCTGAGAGCAATGCCGTACTCGTGGCTGTGCTCGGTTGGCTTGGCCACTACGCCGGTGACGGGGTTGGGAACAGCGCCGAAGAAGCCCCAGGTGTCGAGGGCCGTGTTGCGGAAGAAATAATAGACGCTCCCGTGATACTTGATGCCGCCCTGCTTGATGGCGTAGTTCTGAATTCCCTGCCCTTCATAGATGGCGGAGTATCCGGCGGTCTGAACCTGGAACTGGTCGACCGCATCGACGGAGATGGCGGTCCATACGTAGCGCGGGTCGCCGTTGCCTCCGGCACGCACGAATGGGATGCCGTCGATATACACGGCAGAGACGGCGCCGCGGCTTCCCGATCCGTTGACAATTCCGGTGTTGGTGGTGGCGTTGCCGTTGGTGTTGTTGCCTTGCACGCCGGGCATGAGGAACGCGAAGTCGGTGGCGCGGCGCTGGTCAGGCTGGCCGTAGGCTCCCATCTGGATGGGAAGCGCGGAGTACATGTCGTTCTCCATGGTCGCGCCGAGGGCTGCGTTGCTGGTTTCGAGCGCGGGAGGAGCGGCGGTAACGGTGACGGTCTCAGCTTCAGAGCCGACCTTCATGCTGACGTTCACGTTTGCGACTTCGAGCGCGTTGACGTGGATGTTTTCCTGCGTGGTCGTCGAGAGCCCCGTGGCAGTGACGGTGAGGGTGTAAATGTCCGGATCGAGTGCCGAGACAGAGAAGTCACCGGACGATGAACTCTTGGTGGTGAACTTGAGGCCGCGGCTTGTCGATGTCGCGACGACGGTGGCTTCGGGGACGACTGCGCCGGAAGGGTCGGTCACCGTACCCTTGATTTCGCCCTTACCGGCGAGCTGAGCGTTGGCCGGTGTTCCGCAGAGCAGAACGACCGTGAGGAGAACCAGCAGAATGGGGAAGAGCCTCGGAAGAAGATGGCGGAGCGGGCTTGATTCTTCGCCTTTGCCGGAGCGGAACATGGTGGATCGATCGTTGTTGAGCATCATCTGTAACCTCTCTAGGTTTTGCGGGTAAAACTTTTTGTTCATGGGCGCGTTTGGGCGCTTTTTTATCGTTTCAAGAAGCTATGGTCAGACCACTTGATTGCGATTGCAAGATTCTGCCTTTGCGACAACGTCTGTCAAGAGGTGGAATGTAATTTTTTTACTGTTGTGCCTTTTCGGGGATGCGTGCTATTGGCTGGAAGATTGCCAATTACGGGGCCGGCCTTTGATGAAGAGCAGGGGATACGCCGCGAAGAACCAATAGGAAACTATTGGTTCTACCTCATTTTTAGAGGCTACGAAAGTGCTGGCCCAGGAATGCAAAAGGATGGAGCGGTTCGGCTAGGGAATTTGGGGCGGGCCGATTAGAGGGGTCTTGATGGGTACGGCGAGACCGATGTACTCGGTGAGGGTGTTGGTGCCGAAGTTGGTGACCCAGAGATTGCCGCTCGCGTCGATGACGACGGCGAAGGCCTCGAGGAGTTTGACGGGAGTACTCGATCCGGGGGGTGGTGGCAGTGCTGCGTCGGGGGCCCAGCCGGTGGCCGGTGACAGCGCTGCGCCGGGGTTGGAGGAGGCCGATCCTGCCAGTTGAGTGAGGGCTGGGCTGCGATAGTTGGCGATCCAGAGGGTGCCGGCCCCGTCGACGGCGATGCCTTGAGGGTGGTCGAGGCCTGCGCCGGTGTAGCCATTGGAGACGACGGTACCGGAACCGGAGATCTGACTGATGCTGTCGCCGGCGAAGTTGGCGGCCCAGACGTAGCCGCGCTGATCGATGGCGAGGCCGTTGGGACTGTTGCAGCAGGAGACGGGAAGGTTTTGCGTGCCGTCAGAGGAGATGCGGGTGATGAAGCCGTCGTTCTCGTCGCCGATCCAGGCATTGTGGTTAGCGTCGACGACGATGGCGGCGGGGAAGGCGAAGGAAGGGGCGAAGAAGCCGGTGGTGCCGGAGAGGACCTGGCCGGTGCTTGAGTAGAGAGTGAGGTGAGCGTTGCCGTAGTTGATGACCCAAGCGTTGCCGTTGGGGTCGATGGCGGCGGCGATGGGATAGTAGAGGTTTCCGGCGGTGTAGCCGGCTGCGCCTGAGATCGACTGACCGTTTGAGTTGAGAACGCTGACCGCGCCGAGACCACTCGGGCTATGTTCATAGGGGATCCAGACGTTGTCACTGGCGTCGATGGCGAGGCCGTAGGAGTCGCTGAGGCCGTTGGCTTTGATGCCAGTGGGGAAGATGGGACTTCCGGTGGGGGAGAACTTGGATGCGATGCCGAAGGTGCCGGTGGAGTCGCTGTAGTTGGAGACCCAGATGTTGCCGGTGGAGTCGACGCCGAGAGCTCCGGGCTCGTTGAGACCACCGCCGGTGTAGCTAATGAAGAGCGTCCAGTCGGCGGGGGTGGTGGTGAGGGCGGGAGTGAAGGCGTTGCTGGCGGTGGATTGCTTGTAGAGTGCGGCAACATTTGTTCCCGGATTGCGGACGAGGTTCAGCGCGGCGTCGAGAGTGTTGGTGGGCGCTGAGGCTCCGGCCGGGGTTGCCGCGGTGAACAGGTTGGTGCAGGGAGTGAGGTCAGTAGTAGCTGCGGTGCATGTGTTGATCAGGTTGGCCAGGGTGTTGACCTTTGCCGCGGGAGAGATTCCGTTGCTTGGAAAAGCTGCTCCGGGAGATGTGCCTGTGGTGAGATTGGCGAGATTAGCGACGGTGGCGAAGGCGTTGGTTAGGCCCTGTGTGTTGGTCGATGAGGCGCCGAGGCTGGCTCCTGTGGCCAGGAACTGGGACAAACCCCAGACGGTGGCGACGGTGGTGACTTCATTAAGGACGAACTGGCTGGAGGCTGTGACCTGGTTGCATGGCCCGACTACCGTGGCCAAGGTTATGGCGGAGTTGGGTGAAGTAGAGGTTCCGGTATTGCCGCCACGGGCGACGACGTATAACTGTGAGGAGCTAGCCGGGCAGGGATAGGCTGCCGGCACGGTGAAGGCTCCAGTGGCATCGGTGGTCTGGGGCGTCGAGAGAAGCACTGTGGGAGCGGATCCATTGCCGGTGGTGCCAGCGGCGTAGACCTGGATGGTTGCTCCGGCGATGGGCTGTGAACCGGCCGTCACCTTGCCGCTGAAGGAGACGCCTGGGTTGGCAGGTGGCGCAACAGGTGTAGTTGGAGTCGTCGGAGGTGTTGGAGTGGTTGGGGGCGTAGGGGTTGTGGAGATTCCCGTAGCGCAACCCGCGAGAGACAAGGAAAGAATGCCGGCAGAGATCGCGGCGAGGGGAGCAAGGAGGCTACGCGAATTGAATTTCACTAGAGGCAAGGGTAGCAGAGTGAGCGACGTCGCTATCGGTGGCGGTAGGGTCGAGTGAGTTCATTGAGGTCGACCGAGGCGAGGAAGGTGCTAAGGGAAGCAGACATTTGCTGGCGAGCATAGTCTGCAGGTAACGAGTCATCGCCCAGTTCAGTACGAAGCATGATGGGGATGGGCCTCTGTGGATCCTGTGTGAGCAGAGATTGAGAGTTCGGCTTGCTGTAGACGAAACCGAAGTGAGAGCGATCGGTGGCGTACTCGCCGCAGGACGAACCGCTGCAGACGGTGGTGGCCTCAAGGGAGAGTGATGTGCTGTTGTTGAACATCGCCCCGTTGAAGCTGACGTTTGGTTGGCCAGCGGTGCTTGTGGTGAGTTCGTTTTGCCAGATGGGATCGTCTCCGCGCGCGGAGTGGCAGATGAGCGTGTCGTGTGTGCCCAGGACGGGAGAGATGCCGAGGTTAATGTGCGCTCCGCCGTTGACTGGGGCATACTCGGCCCAGTGAAAGAGGAGCGTACCGGTGTTGAGGTTCTCGTTCCATGTGCGAACGAGAGTGTAGGCGCCCATGCGAGGGGGAAACTTGCCGGGTGCTCTTTGATCGGCTCGGATCTGTGCGAATTCGCCGGTAGCCTCGGCGATGACGACGGCGCGTGCGAAACCGTAGCAGCCGAAGGTGGCGATCAGAAACATAGCGGCGAAACGCAGTTTGTATGACCACCGAGAGGTCGAGGAAAATGGCGAGGACGACAAGACAGGCTTGGTCTGTCGGGGTGATTCTCCGAGTCTGCGGACGACGTAAAAGAGCAGGAGCGTAGCAACTAGGAAGAGGCAGGCCCCGATAATGTAATCGCCCATCTCAGCCCTGGAGCGCAGCCAGTGGAAGTGCAGCGCGACGATGTAATAGAGGACCAGGGTGCAGAGGCGGACAAAGTTGAATAGATAGCCAAGGAGAACAGCTCCCGCAACAACTGCTGCGTGCGCATACCAGCGGAAGCGGTAGACGTATCCAGCAATGAGTGCGATGAAGCCCATGGTGACGGCTCCGCGAATGCCATTGCAGCCAGGGGCGATGAACATTCCGAAGGTCGGCGTGAACATGAGGCGCATCTGATCGGGCGAGAGCGGCTGTCCTAGTGCGATGGCGAACGCCCGGGCTACATGGGCCGAGACGCGCTGCAGTGGGAGATCGACGAGAACATTGAAGAAGTGAGGGATGGGATTGACGAACCAGAGAAGAACGATGGGGAACAACGCCGCGCGGAAGAGGCGTGGACCTCCAAAGAGGAGAACCACACCTGCACCGTAGGCGAAGGCTACAAGCGAGTGGGGGGGGAAGTAGACCGCCCATTTTGGGGAGACGACAAGGATAAGAACTGCCTGATCGCGTATGTGAACCGCAGCGATAGTGACGGTGAGAACGACCAGACCCCACCAGCTTCCTTCCATCTGCCAGTTTTGGGAGCGCCAGACTCGGAGTATGAGGACGAGGCTGACCAGGGGGACCATCATGCCGATCGACTTGAGGGCATCCATGCTCCAAAGCGTCCATAGTGCAGCTGCAGTGGACCAAATGGAACATACGCCGAGGATCGCGAGGATGGCTGCGAAGCCTGCGGCGTAGGGCGGCGATAGTCTCGCCACCCGTGGCATTGGATAAGGGCCAAGATCAGCCGCAGGAAGAGTCGACATAAAGGATTCCGATTCGAGACAACTTGCTGGGGGTATTACTTGGTTGAGTCGCGACGAGCCTTGATGCGAGCACGGGCCGAGACGAAAAATGCCCCGGCAGAACCCACAGCGGCGAGGATGGCGGTCGGATTTTCAGGGGAGTTGACGCAACCTTCCGCTCCGTCGTAAGCATGGAGGGGGAGGGCAACGGAAAAGAAGAGAACGAGACCGAAAAGCAAGAGAGACGATTTTTTCATTGTTGTCCTCATTTGGGAAAAGTCCTTGACCCGAGATTGATTCTCGACGCGAGAAGGGATTAACCACATAGCACTTTTGGGGTAGCATCTTTGGCCTAACTTCGAGGCCTCCACCGGTAAAGGTACCGGTTCAAAGCCAAATCGGGTCAATTCTCATGAATCGGGGAGAGAGTGCCAGGTGAGGTAGTGGCCAAGGTTCGCCAGAGAATGGTACCGAGTGGTGGGAGGCTGGCGACGATCCAAAATGTGAGGGTGTAGCGGTGCTGGTCGAAGAAGTGGCCAAGAATGGGCATCAGAATGCCCGTCGTCAGCGCCCATGCGGAGATGCAGATACCAGCGAGGAAGGCGGTATGCTGTTTCGGCAGCGCGGCCATGCCGTCGGAGAGGGCGAAGACAACGAAGCCTCCGCCGAGAAACATCTGGAAAAAGAAGAGCAGCATCGTGGCAGTACGTGGATAGGGGCTGGAGGCTGCGAGGGGTAAGAGCGTGATAAGAAATCCGGCGATGGAGAAAAAGAGGAAGATGGCTCCGGGGCGAGATGGCTGACCTATGCTGCGCTGGCGGAGGCGATCGGCGATTCTGCCGAAGAAGAGATAGCCAGCCTCCCAGCCTGCGGGCGGAATCCAGAGGAGATGACCGAGGGTGCGCTGGTCGAGGTGGAGGACTCGGGTGAGGTAGAGTGGGGCGGCGTAGAGGCCGAAGGCCAGGGGTGCTGCTCCAAGGCCGTAGACTGCGGCGGCGGCGAAGAGATTGCGGTTCCATCGGGAGGTTGCTGGTGTTGGGTCGCTGTAGATGGGCCGCACGGAGGTCGGAGATGTGTACCAACCGGTGGTTCGCAGGATGAGCCAGAGAGTGATCCAGGCGAGTCCAAGGAGGGCTGTGAGCGCGAAGGCATAACGCCATCCGTAACGCAGAGCGATGGGGGTGATAACCAGCGGGGTAAGAGCGGCTCCAAGGGAGCCTCCGCTGTAGGCGATGCCGAGGCCGAAGGAACGTTTGCTGGGGGGAAGGGTTTCGGCGACGGTCTTGAGGCCGGCGGGGAAGGCTGCTCCCTCGCCGAATCCCAGGAAACCGCGGGCGACGCACATTCCTGCGAAGCCCAGCATGAGGCCATGACCGCCTGAGGCGAGCGACCAGATGAGGACGGCGGTTAGCGTAGTGATCCATAGGCCGGCCCGGTCCATCCAGAATCCCCAGATTGGGTTGGCGATCATGTAGCAGAGGCTAAAAACGAGGATCGCGTAGCCGTACTGCGTGGCCGAGAGATGGAGCTCAGTGAGGATAGTTGGGCTTAGGATGGCGAGGACGCTGCGGTCCACGTAGCTGAGGAACGATAGCAGAAGCATGGCGATGCAGGGTGCCCATTGGCGGAGTGCGGGTTGGGGTTGAATGGGCTTCTCCTGATCGTTTGTGCGAGGCAAAGAAAAAGTGCCGTTGCAGAATTATTGCAACAGCACTTCGACTATGCAGCAAGGGTGTGGCTATTGTTTCGATTGAGTCGCTAGCCACTGGTGAAGGCTGGGCTCCTGTGTGGCGCGTAGATGGATGCAGTCGTTGATGCTGTCGATGGCCTTCGAAAGAGTGCGTTCGGAGGCGTCGACCTTGTGGGTGGCGAAGAAGTTTTTGACCTCGTCGCGCTGGTTGATGTTGCAGAAGGAGCCTGTGGCTGCAACGACGCGGACGCCGGAGTTGGTGGTGAATTGAGAGTGGACTTTGTCCCAGTTCTGCTGGATGTAGGTCCAGGTCTGTTCGCGGGTTTCGCGATTGTTGAGGAGTATGGCGAGGACAATCCAGCTGTCCTGATTGCGGACCTGACCGGAGACGGCGTAGTCGAGGGTGCGGGTGACGAGGGCTGGGTCGGTGAAGTGAGCGAGAGTGCGAAGGGCTTCGGACTGCTGGCCAGGGTCGCTCGAATCCTTGCTGGCAGCGAGGACTTTTTCGTAGAAGGCGACGTCGCCGTTGCGGGAGGCGATGGCAATAGCGGCGTCGGTCAGGAGTGGGTCGAGGGTTTTGTCCTTACCACCGGGATTAGCGAAGGCGCGGTCAGCAATCTGGCGGGCTTCGTTGACGATTGCGGGATCTTTGGCGGCACCGAGTGTTTCGAAGAGAAGAGCGCGGAGCTGCTGGCGGTCGAAGGAGTCGCTCTTCGAAGGTTGGCCGAGAGCGATGTAGATGGGGCTGAACTCGCGGTGGAGAACGGTAGCTAGTTGGGTGCGGTCGTCGTCGGTGGCGATGCGAGCGTCGATGGTGTTGACTTTGCCGAAGGCGTTTTCGAGAACAGCAGCGTTGGGGTCTTGCTTGAGGGCGAGGACTAGGTTGAGGTAGTCGCCGACGTTGCCCTGACCAGAGCGGACGAGGACCCAGCGATCACCTAGAAGGCCGATGCGCTCGGGTGGGGTGAGGGCGGTTTCGGCTTTGGCTACGATGGCGTTGAACTGCTGCGGGGTATAGGCCGTGCGGTAGTAGCCTTTGCTGTTGGCATTGGCGTAGAAGAACGTCATCGGCGCGTCTGCGGGTATGGGAAGGGTGGAGTCACCCGCGTTCAGGACTCGGCAGATGGGCTTTCCGGTGGTCTTGAGGCAGACGGGAAGGGTCCACTGCTGCGTGGTGCTGGCGTTCGCCGGTGCGGAGAGGAAGAAGCGGCTTTGCGCTACAGGTGCGCCGCTTGCCGAGGCATCGCTGAAGGTAAGGAGCGGGACGCCGGGTTGGGTGACGAAGCTCTCCATGATCTTGTCGACTGGGAGATGGGAGTTGGAGGTCTGGGCGGTCCAGAAGTCTTCGGCGGTGGCGTTGGCGTAGAGATGTGCCTGGAGATAGTTGTGAACTCCCTGGCGGAAGGTCTCTTCGCCTAGGTAGTTTTCGACCATGCCGAGGACGGCGCCTGCCTTGCCGTAGGCGATACCGTCGAACATCTCGTTGATCTCGCCCGGGGTTTCGGCCTTGGCGCGGATGGTGCGGGTGGTGGCCTGGGAGTCGTAATTGAGGGTGTTGTCGAGTTCCTGGGCGTCGTCCTGGGCGATGTTCCACTCGGGATGCCACTTGGCGACGGGCTTGGTCTCCATCCAGGTGGCGAATCCCTCGTTTAGCCAGAGGTTGTCCCACCATTGCATGGTGACCATGTCGCCGAACCATTGGTGCGCCATTTCGTGGGCGACGACTTCAGCGACGTTCTTCTTCACCGGGATCGACGCTGTCTTAGCGTCGACGAGGAGGTCGGTCTCGCGGTAGGTGATGCAGCCGAAGTTCTCCATGGCGCCGGCTTCGAAGTCGGGTAGGGCGACCATGTCGAGCTTGGGCATGGGGTACTTAATGCCGAAGTAGGTGTTGTAGTAGTGGAGGATGTACTCGGCTGACTCGACGGCGAACTTGGTCATGTCGACCTTGTCGGGAGTGGAGCAGGCGCGGATGGGGACTCCGTCGGATTTGCCAGTGGTGCACTTGAAGTCGCCTACGAGGAAGGCCACGAGGTAGGTGGACATCTTGGGTGTGGTGGCGAACTTGAGGGTATGCTTGCCGGGGGTGGCGGGCGTGTCGGCGATCTGGTTCGTGTTGGAGATGACGGTGTCGGCAGCGTCGACGGTGAGGGCGATGTCGAAGGTGGCTTTGTAGGCGGGCTCGTCGAAGCTGGGGAAGGCGCGGCGGGCGTCGGTGGGCTCGAACTGGGTTACGGCGTAGTTGCGGGCCTTGGTCTTGGAGAGGTAGAAGCCGCGGAGTTTGTCGTTGAGGATTCCGGTGTAGCTGATGTCGAGGGTGACCTTGCCTGCGGGAAGCTCGTTCGGGAAGATGAAGGTGGCTTGTTCCTTAGCGTCGTCATAGGTGACGGTGGCAAGAGCGAAAGACGGTTTGCCCGGGATGGTGCCGCTGAACTCATTCTGCTTGCCCGCACCGCCCTTGGTCACGTAGCTGACCGCGTGGGGATAGTATGTGGCTTGTACGGAGGCGATTTTGATCTCGGCGGCGTTGAGGGTGATGGTTTTGCTGGGGGAGCCGAGGAATAGGTCGATGGTCTCGTTGCCGGTGAAGGTGGCGGCCTGGAGGTCGGGGGTGAGCGCCAGGGTGTAGTGCTCGGGGACCGCTCCTCCGGGAAGGCGCTGGGCGTGAGCGCTGATAGCTGTGAGGGCGAGGGCGGATAGAGCGAGGAGGGTCCTGCGGAGGCCGGCTTTCAACATATATCTTTCGACGATACCCAATTGAGAGGGATTATTTGCGGGTTGCGGCGCGGGACGCGGATCGATTGTGACGAGTGGCGATGACGCAGCACCTTCCTTCGTTAGACTCCTTTGGCATCCAACCGGTTATGTTTCGCGACCGCAGACATGCGGGGGAGCTGCTCTCCGGGTTGCTGGCCGGATATCAAGGCCGGGCGCAGACAGTCGTGCTGGGGCTGCCGCGTGGGGGAGTCGTGGTGGCGGCTGCGCTGGCTCGGGCGCTGGCGTTGCCGCTGGATGTCTTTGTTGTCCGCAAGCTGGGCGCTCCGAGCCAGCCGGAGCTGGCGATTGGAGCGGTTGCTGCGGGTGGTCTTGTGGTGCTGGATGATGCGGCGATCGCTTCGATGCGGATCTCGCAGGGGGCGCTCGAGGCGGCCATTGTCCGGGAGAAGGAGGAGGTGGTTCGGCGGGAGTTTGCTTATCGTGCGGGGCGGCCGTCGCTTGATGTTTTTGAGCAGATGGCTCTTTTAGTGGACGATGGGGTGGCTACCGGGTACACGATGCTGGCTGCGGTTCGGGCGGTGCGGATGCTGGGGCCGGAGCGGATTGTGGTTGCGGTTCCGGTGGCTTCGGGCGAGGCGGTTGAGATGCTTAGGTCGGTGGCGGATGATGTCTTTTGTGTGTTGGTTCCGCGTAGGTTGTTTGCGGTTGGGCAGTTCTATGAGGACTTCCGGCAGACTTCGGACGATGAGGTGATGCAGGCTTTGGCCGAGGGTATCCCCCACCCCGGCTGAAAGTATCCAAAGTCTTGATTCGGGATACTTTAGGTCCGGACCTCGATTGGGCTTTGATGGCTTGGGCTGTTTTTGATTCTTTAACTAGTATAGCTGGATGGCGAGGGTGATTCGGCACAGGTATGTTGTTGATGAGTAATGGGATATGGTGCTTGCGGGCTTGACGGGGTTTGGCCTTGTCGGGAGAAGAACAAACAACAGCGAAATGCGGGGGTCTCTCCACTGCGCAAGGGACGATTTATGGGTGGGTTGGGGACGACAACAGCAACAGCAACTGCAAAGACAACAGCAGGTCCCCTTCGGGGATGACAACAAGAAAAGCAACTGCAGCCGCAATTGCAACTGCAATGACAATCGTCGACCGTAACTGAGATAGCAGTGGGGTGTGAGGGCTATAGGGCGGTTTGGAGGGAGGCGGCGCGTTCGGATTGGCTGCCTAGCTCGGTGGCTCGGGCTTCGGCGTAGGCGGCGGCTCCGAGGAGGGCGCAGGTGTCGTCGAGGATGACGCGTACAGGGATGGATTGGAGCAGCGGGGAGAGGCGGCCCTTGTCGAGGAAGGCCTGGGTGAAGAAGCCGTTCTGCAGGGTCTTGATGATCTTGGGGGCGATGCCTCCGCCGAGGTACATGCCTCCGGTGGCCAGGACCTTGAGGGCGATATTGCCGGTTTCGGCTCCGTAGGCTGAGACGAAGATCTTCATGGTCTCGAAGCACAGGAAGCTGGAGCCGTCTTCGGCGCACTGGCCTATGACGGCGTTGGGGTCTTCGGCCTTCATGCGGTCGCGGAGCCACTGGGGTTCGTTGATTTTTTCGACGTCGCGGAGGAAGGTGTAGATGTTTTTGATGCCGAGGCCGGAGACGACGCGCTCCCAAGAGACGCGACCGTTGAGCTGGGCACGAAGGTACTCGAGTAGAGCGATTTCGCGGGTGGAGCGGGCGGCGAAGTCGCAGTGGCCGCCTTCGGAGGCGATAGGGCGGTGGTGCTTGCCGTCCCAGATGAGGAGCGCCTGGCCGAGGCCAGTTCCGGCGGCGATGAGGCCGCGGTGGCCGACAGCGGATTCGTCGCCGGCGTAGAGGGTGAAGATCTTGTCGGCGGCTAGCTCCGGAATGCCGTAGCCGTTGGCTTCGAGGTCGTTGATGAGGAAGACGTGTTGGATGCCGAGGGACTTGGAGAGCTCTTTGCAGTCGAGGACCCAGGGGAGGTTGGTGAGTTTGAGACGGCCTTCGCGGACGGGGCCGGGCACACCGAAGCAGGTGGCGAGGATGTCGGCGTGGTGGACGCGGGGGCAGGTGTCGTCGCCAGCGAGGAATTTGGTGACGATCTGATCGAGTGCGGTGAATTCGTGGGCCGGGAACTTCTGGTCGCGGATGCCGTGGAGTTTGCCGCTTGAGAAATCGTAGAGAGCGAGGTGCACCTTTGTGCCGCCGACGTCACCAGCAAGAATCATTTAGTGAATCTCCAGAGAATGTTGCCCCAACAACTGCAGGTCCTTCGACTTCGTCATGGCGTTGCCATGACTTCGCTCAGGATGACACTTCAAAAAAACAGGCACAGCAAGCGTGCAATAGCTTCAGCGAAGCTCCAGGGTACCGGTTTGGTCTGCGTTGGCCGGTTCTGGCAGATTAGCCGCTGCGGCGGAGTCGAGCAAGAGGGTTAGCTGGCCACTGGCGGGACGGATGATCTGCGAGGGGTAGGTGTCGGGCTGGAACGGGCCGAGGAGGACGTCATGAAGGACCTGTGCCTTGGCTGCTCCTTCGATGAGGAAGGCGACTTCCCTGCCCTGATTGATGACGGGCGAGGTGAGGGTGATGCGCCAGGTGTCCTTTTGGGGGACATGGTTGGCGATGACGATGTGGGTGAGGTCGTTGAGGCCTTCGGTGTGGGGGAAGAGGGAGGCGGTGTGGCCGTCGTCGCCCATGCCCAGGAGGATGAGGTCGAAGGTGGGGGTTTCGGCTCCCTCGAGGCGGAAGGCGTTGCGGATGGTGGACTCGTAGCGGGCGGCGGCGACTTCGGGGTCGAGTTCACCTTCCATGCGGTGGATGCGGTCGGCGGGGAGCGGGACCTTGGAGAGGAGGGCTTCGCGGGTCATGCGGTAGTTGGAGTCGGCGTGGTCGGGAGGGACGCAGCGCTCGTCGACCCAGAAGAGGTCGAGCTTGTCCCAGGGGATTTGGGAGGCGAAGGGCTCGGCGGCGAGGAGGGCAAACATCGCCTTGGGCGTGGTGCCGCCGGAGATGGCTACTCGGGCTACGCCTCGGGCTTTGACGGCTTCGATAACGGCAGTGGTGAAGAGCTGGGCGGCGGCGGCGGCGACTTCAGCGGGGGTGGAGGAGATGCGGTAGGTGACGGTGACTGGTCGGGGCATGGTTTTAGTGTCCTGCGGTTTGTGATTTCCGACTGCGGATGAGAAGGCATACCTCGGGGGCTAAAGCCCCCGAGGTATGCGAGTTTATGGTGCGGCTGAAGCCGCGCCCTTTCGAAGCAAAAGCAGGTCCCCTTCGGGGATGACAAGCAAGAAAGGCAAGTGCAAGTACAAAAGCAAGTGCAAGTGCAACTACAAAAGCAAGCGCAAGTAGAACTGCAGCTACGTTAGAGTTTGCGCCACTTGCGGCCTTCGGACTCCAGGAGTGCGTCGGCTGCGGATGGGCCCCAGGTTCCGGCGGCGTAGTTGGGGAAGTCCTTGACCGGGTCTTTCTTCCAGGCTTCGAGGATTGGAGTCATCAGAGCCCAGGTGGCTTCGACTCCGTCGCGATGGGCGAAGAGGGTTCCGTCGCCAAGCATGGCGTCGAGCAAGAGGCGCTCGTAACCGTTGGCCGAGGACTTGCCGAAGGCTTCGGCGTAGCTGAAGTCCATGTTGACGGTGCCGATGTTCATGCTGGGGCCAGGGATTTTGGCGCCGAAGCGGAGGGTGATGCCCTCGTCAGGCTGGATCCGCATGGAGAGGACGTTGGGCTTGACACCTTCGCCGCCCTTGCCCTGCTGGTCCTTGAAGAGGAGAAGAGGGGGCTGCTTGAACTGGATGGTGATGTCGGTGACGCGCTTGGCGAGGCGTTTGCCGGCGCGGATGTAGAAGGGGACTCCTGCCCAGCGCCAGTTTTCGATCTCGAGGCGAAGGGCGGCGTAGGTCTCGGTCTGGGAGCGCGGGTGGACGCGATCTTCCTGGCGGTAGCCGATGACGGGCTTGCCGTCGACGATGCCGGGGCCGTACTGGCCGCGGACGGTGTCGGCGGGGTGGATGGGGGTGATGGCCTTCCAGACCTTGACCTTTTCGGCACGGACGGCGGAGGCCTCGAAGGAGACGGGCGGTTCCATGGCTACGAAGCTGAGTAGCTCCATGACGTGGTTCTGGACGACGTCGCGGAGGGCTCCGGCGGTCTCGTAGAAGGGGCCGCGGCCTTCGATGCCGATGGATTCGGCGGCGGTGATCTCGACGTGGTCGATGTAGTTGCGGTTCCAGACGTTCTCGAAGATGCCGTTGGCGAAGCGGAAGACGAGGATGTTCTGGACGGTCTCTTTGCCAAGGTAGTGGTCGATGCGGAAGATCTGGTCTTCAGAGAAGACTTTGTTGACTTCGTCGTTGAGGGCCTTGGCGGAGTTGAGATCGTGGCCGAAGGGCTTCTCGATGATGGTACGGACCCAGACTTTGCAGCCGTTGGGGGCGGTTTCGACGTCGGGCTTGGCCATGCCGTGCTCGCCGAGGTAGTTGACGATGTCGGAGAAGTACTCGGGTGCGGTGGCGAGGTAGAAGAGGCGGTTGCCGCAGGTGTTGTACTTGTTATCGAGCTCGGCGAGCTTGGTCTTGAGGGCGTCGTAGCCGGACGGGTCGTCGAAGTTCATGGCGTGGTACTGAATGCGATCGACGAAGGGGGCGAGTTTGGGATCGCTCTCTTCGACACCGCCTCCGGCTACGATGCCTTCCTTCATGTCGGGGGCGAAGCTCTCCTCGAGGGGACGCCGGGCTACGCCTACGACGGCGAAGTCCTTGGGGAGCAGGCCTGCCTGCTCGAGGTGATAGAGCGCAGGGAGGAGCTTGCGCTTGGTGAGATCGCCTGACGCACCGAAGATGACTACGATGCAGGGGTCAGGGGTGCGCTCGGGCTGCGGGGTTGCCGGGGCGGCGGAGAGTGATGTATTGGCTTCTAAGGTCGGCATTTCAGATTACCTCTCGTGCTAATGGTTAGAAATTTGGTGGCTTGGCGGGTGAGGTCTGCCTAGGCCTTTTTGACGTCGTGGCCGCCGAAGGCTCCGCGCATGATGGAGATCATACGGTCGGTGAAGTTATTTTCTTCGCGGGAGCGAAGACGGCGAATGAGGGACTCTGTGATGACGGGAGCGGAGATGTTGAGGTCGATGGCTTCGGTGACGGTCCAGCGGCCTTCGCCTGAGTCGGGTACCCAGGCTTCGAGGCCGGCGAGGGTTGGGTTGTGGTCGAGCGCGCCGGCGGTGAGGTCGAGGAGCCAGGAGCGGACGACGGAGCCCTTCTGCCAGATGTGCGCGATCTGGGTGAGGTCGAGATTGAGGGGCTTTTTGGCCTGCATGATGGAGAAGCCTTCGGCGTAGGCCTGCATCATGCCGTACTCGATGCCGTTGTGGACCATCTTGACGAAGTGGCCGGCGCCGGAAGGGCCGACGTGTCCCCAGCCTTCGGTGGGCGAGGGGGCGAGGGCCTGGAAGATGGGAGTGAGGCGCTCGACGGGGGCTTTGTCGCCGCCGATCATGAGGGAGTAGCCCTCTTTGAGGCCCCAGACTCCGCCGGAGGTTCCGCAGTCGACGAAGTCGAGGCCGGTCGGCGCAAGTTGTGCGTGGCGGCGCTGGGTGTCCTTGTAGTTGGAGTTGCCGCCGTCGATGATGGTGTCGCCCTGGGACAGAAGACCTTCGAGGCTTGCGATGGTGTGGTCGACAGGGTCGCCTGAGGGGACCATGATCCAGACGGCGCGCGGAGCGGAAAGGTTGGCGACGAGGTCTTCGAGCGAGTTGACGCCGAGGGAGCCGGTGGCGGTGAGCTTTGCGGTGGCGTCCTTGTTGAAGTCGAAGCCGACAACCTTGTGACCGGCGAGCTTGAGGCGCTCTGCCATGTTGAAGCCCATCTTGCCAAGTCCAATAATTCCGAGTTCCATGTGTCTTCCTTTTATTTATGCGTAGACGGCGTGCACGCCGAGTTGAGCGAGTTCATTGCTGAGCTGCGCGGGTGATTCGAAGCGAATGGCGTGCATGCCGAGAGCGGCTGCAGCTTCGCAGTTTTCAAGCTTGTCGTCGATGACGAGAGCGGTATCGGCGGGGAAGCCGGAGATGTCGATAGCGGCCTGGTAGATGCCGGGGTGGGGTTTCATCTCGTGGACGTAGCCGGAGCAGATGAAGTAGTCGAAGTAGGGGCGGAGATGAAAGGCGTCGAGGCGGTAGGCGTTGAGTTCGCGGCTCTCGTTGTTGAGGGTGGCTAGCTTGTAGGTGCCGATTGATCGGAGAGATGCGAGGATGTCGAAACATTCTTTGTGGAGGACGTGGTTTTCAGCGCAGAGGGCGGCCCAGAGGTCTTCGAAGGAGAAGTTGTAGGCAGGAGCGTCGGCGTGGAAGACGGTTTTGTTAAAGAAAGTACGGGCGTCGGAGAGGCCGCGTTCCCAGAAGTAATTTGCTGCGTCGTGGCGGGCGTCGTAGTCGGCGAGATCGACGCCAAGGCGCGTGAGGACGCGCTGCTGCTGGCCCTTGTCCCAGCCGTTGGTAAGCAGTACTCCGCCTATGTCCCAGAAGATGGTCTTGATGGAGGTGGTGCTCACTGGCCCTCCGGGAAGTCTGCGCCGAGGGTGGTTGGTTCCCAGGCAGCGATCTCCTGATTCCACTGGTCGAGCTTGGCGCGGAAGCGCTTGAGGGCTACGGAGCCCAGGATCAGGTGGACCGGCGGGTTGGGGGATTCGACGACGGCGATCATGGCCTGGACGGCGCGGAGGGGGTCGCCGACTTGTTTGCCGCTTTGAGTGTTCATGTACTCGCGTGCTTTGCCTGCGGAGACGTCGTAGTCGGGGATGCGCTGGGCAGCTTCTACGCCGGAGCGGCCGAGGAAGTCGGTGCGGAAGGGCCCGGGCTCGATGACGGTGACGTGGACGCCGAGTGGAGCGAGTTCGGCGGCGAGAGCTTCGGAGAATCCTTCGACGGCGAATTTGGTGGTGTTGTAGAAGCCCCAGCCAGCACCTCCGCTGAGACCGGCGATGGAGGAGAGATTGAGGATGTTGCCGCTGCGTTGTTTGCGGAACTGAGGCAGAAAGGCGCGGGTGACGTTGATGAGGCCGAAGACGTTGGTGTTGAAGACTGGCATGTACTCGGCTTCGGTGGCCTCTTCGATGGCTCCGGCGATGCCGTAGCCTGCGTTGTTGACGAGGACATCGATGCGGCCGAAGTGGGTGACGGCTTCAGAAGCCACAGACTCGATCTGGCCCGGGTTGGTGACATCGAGAGCGAAGGCCTTTGCTGTGGACGGGTATTGATCTACCAAATCGGCTATCTTGTGGCGGTCGCGCGCGGTTGCGATGACCTTGCCGCCGGATTTGAGGACTTCTTCTGCGAGGAGACGACCGAAGCCGGTAGATGTGCCGGTGATGAACCAGACACGATCCTTAGGGGCAGCGACGGCAGTGGGGTCAATGGAAGTCGGCATAGTTATAGGACGCTCAGTGGGGTGCTAACGATGCAAGGCCCGCAGTTGGAGCTTAGTTTGAAGCGGTTTGGTGCGCATTATGGAAGCACCTCGCGGACACCGTCGTCGCCGGCGATGAGCGCGAGGGAAGCCATGTTTACGAAGAGCCCGTGTTCGACGACGCCGACGATGCCGCGGAGCTCTGATGCCGTCCAGGCGGGATCCGGGATGGAGCCACAGGCACAGTCGAGAATGAAATTGCCCTCGTCGGTGATGTAGAGGGAGCCGTCGGGATGATGGCGCAGCTTCGGGTTGAGGTCGAGCGCTTCGAGCTTTCGGGAGACAAGGGGTAGCGCCATCTGGATGACTTCGACGGGTAATGGGAAGCGGCCGAGGGTGTCGACGAGTTTGCTGGAATCGGCGATGACGATGAAGCGGTGGGCGGCGCCAGCGACGATCTTTTCCCGGAGCATCGCTCCGCCGCCACCTTTGATGAGAGCCAGGTCAGGGCCGACCTCATCTGCACCGTCGATGGCGATGTCTAGCTCCGGACACTGGTCGAACGTGGTGATTGGGATAGAGAGCGACTCGGCGAGCCGCTGGCTGGCGTCCGAGGTAGCGATACCCTGGACGCGCAGCCCTTGCTTGACGCGTTCGCCGAGTTGCTTGATGAAGATGGCCGAAGTTGTGCCGGAGCCGAGGCCGAGCGACATTCCGTCCTGAACAAAGTCCAGAGCGCGCTGGGCTGCCTTTAGCTTTGCTTCGTCCTGCGTCATGTCGTTCCTGTCACCGTTCCCGAGGGTTTACTTTTTAACCAGCTTCTTGGCCTGCTCCACGACGTGCGCGACGTTGATGCCGAGCTTGTCGAGAGCGATCGGGCCCGGGGCGGAGGCTCCGAAGCGATCGATACCGATGACGACTCCGTTGTGACCGATGTACTTGTACCAGCCGAGGGTCGCGCCCGCTTCGATAGCGATCTTGGGCGTGCTCTCGGGCAGGATGGTGGCCTTGTAGGCGTCGGTCTGCTCGTCGAAGATTTTGGTGCTGGGCATGGAGACGACCGAAGCGCCGATGCCTGCGGCCTTGAGCTCTTCGGCGGCCTTGAGGATCAGCGGAACCTCGGAGCCGGTGGCGATGAGGATGATGTCCTTGCCGGAGTTGTCGAGCGCGTAGGCACCGTGCTTCGTGCCTTCGTGCACCTTGTACTTCTCGGCGTCGATGACGGGCAGATCCTGCCGGGAGAGAGCCATGAAGCTGGCGCTCTTGCGCTCGAGGGCTAGCTGCCAGCAGGCGGCGGTCTCGTTGGCGTCGGCGGGGCGGAAGTCGGTGAGGTGCGGGATGGCGCGGAGGCTCGTCAGATGCTCGACGGGCTGGTGGGTGGGGCCGTCTTCACCGAGGCCGACGGAGTCGTGGGTGAAGATGAAGAGCGAGTGGACGTTCATCAGCGCTGCCATGCGAATGGCCGAACGGCAGTAGTCGGAGAAGACGAAGAACGTCGAGCCGAAGGGGATAAGACCGCCGTGGGCTGCCATGCCATTGACCATGGCGCACATGCCGAACTCGCGGACGCCGAAGAAGACGTTGCGGCCCTTGGGATCGACGTGGAAGCTGGGCGAATCCTTGAAAATGGTCTTGGTGGAAGCGGTGAGGTCGGCTGCACCACCGAAGAGCTCGGGGACGACACCGGCGATAGCGTTCATGACGACCTGGCCTGCGTTGCGGGTGGCAACGGGCTTGTCGGTCGGAAAGACCGGGATCTTCTTCTCCCATCCTGCTTCGAGCTCGGCTTTGACGCTGCGCTCGAACTGAGATGCTGGTTCGGGATAGGCCTTCTTGTATTCCTCGAACTTCTCGTGCCAGGCGTTATGGGCGAGCTCGCCGCGGGGCTTGATGGTGTCCCAGTTGGCGCGGGCCTCTTCGGGGACGTAGAAGGTCTTGTCTTCGGGCCAGCCGAGGTTCTTCTTGGTGGCCTTAACGGCTTCGACACCGAGGGCTTCGCCGTGGACCTTGCTGGTGCCGGCCTTAGGGCTTCCGAAGCCGATGACGGTGCGGACACGGATGAGAGTGGGCTTGGTGGTCTCGGCCTTGGCTTCGAGGATGGCCTTTTCGAGGGCGACGAGGTCGTTGCCGTCTTCTACGGAGAGAACCTGCCAGTGGTAGGCATGGAAGCGCTCCGTGACATCTTCGGTGTAGGAGAGCTCGGTGGGGCCGTCGAGTGAGATGAGGTTGTCGTCGTAGAGGACGATGAGCTTGCCGAGACCGAGTGTTCCGGCGAGGGAACCGGTTTCGTGCGAGATGCCTTCCATCAGGTCGCCGTCGCCGCAGAGGACGTAGGTGTAGTGGTCGACGATGTTGAAGTGGTCGCGGTTGTAGACGGCGGCGAGGTGCTTTTCTGCTGTCGCGATGCCTACCGCCATGCCGAAGCCCTGGCCAAGGGGGCCGGTGGTGACTTCAACGCCCGGGGCCTCGCCGTACTCGGGGTGGCCGGGGGTGTGGGAGCCCCACTGGCGGAACTGCTCCAGCTGAGACATGGGCAGGTTATAGCCGGAGAGGTGAAGCGCGCCGTAGAGGAGGGCCGAGGCGTGGCCGTTGGAGAGGATGAAGCGGTCACGGTTGATCCACTTGGGGTCGGCGGGATCGTGCTGCATGAACTTGTGATAGAGCAGGTAGGCGATGGGTGCGCATCCGAGGGGGGCGCCGGGGTGCCCGGAGTTGGCTTTTTGAACGGCGTCGACGGCGAGGAAACGGAGGGCGTTGATTGAAAGCTGGTCGAGATCGTTCTGCTGCTGATCGCTCATTCTTTTCCTTTGTTACGGACGCAGCGCTATGGCTACGACACTGGTTTTATGTAATTTGGGCCTATCCATGACAGTGTACAGGCGATACGGGGATGCGTGCATCTCTGCGGGTGTCAGGGGCTAAGACTTGGGGACGATGATGACTTCGATATTTCTGCCGAGCCAGCGGTCGGGTTGGCCTTCGTCGGACCAGCAGAGAGTGAAGATGATGGTGCCGGTGTTGGGGCCGGTTATGGGTATGTCGGCGAAGTAGCCCGAATAGCCGACGAAGTGGGAGTCCTGATTGAGAACAGTGGCCCAGTTGTCGAGCGAATAGACGACCCGGAAACGGTCGGTGTGGAGGATGCGAAGGGTGTGGCCGAAGGCGATGTCGGTGAGGGGGCGGCGGAGTTTGAAGATTTCGACGTGATTTTTGAAGGTGCGTTTGTCGAGTGGGACGGCGTAGCGCTGCTCGACGATAGAGATGCGCTCGTAGACGCGGCCGTCGACAGTGGAGCGGAGGAGCTTGAGGTACTCAGAGTGGGCCCAGACCAGGGGTTGGGCGGAACCAGCGGAACGGCCGAGGAACAGACGCTCGGCGGGCATATCCGCCTGATCCCAGATCTGTTCGGGGAGCATGCCTCCGATGGAGCTGAACCGTTCCATGGCAGCGATGTGGGGTGTGCAGTCGTTGCCGGCGGTGAGCTCGTAGTGGCCGCGTTCGCCGGTGAGAAGTGGCCAGGCGCGGCCTTGTCCCCAACCGTCGTAGGGGCCCCCGTCTTTCTTCTGGCCGTAACCGTCGTGGTTGTATCGGCGCCAGCAGGTGCCGAAGGGAGTCTCGATTTTGAGGACGTGGTCGACGACCTTGAGGGAATCGATGATGAGCGGGTCGTCGGCGCGACGGATGCCGTAGCGGACGAGCTCAAGGAAGCCGGCGTCGATGATCTGGCGGGCTTCGAAGTCGAACTGCTCGCCGGGCTCGCGGTTGGCGATACGGATGATGCCCGGCCCTGCCTGCTCGTTGTAGAAGGGTTCGCCGGGGGCGGGCGGACGGATGCGCATGTAGTGGTACTTCACGTCAGGGTGAAGGACGCCTTCGGTGGTGGTGGTCCACTCATCGAGGTGGGATTCGATCCAGTCGGCGTAGGTTTCGAGGAAGGCTGCGAGTTCGGTGGATTGGTTCGTGCGAGCGATATCAGCAGCGCAGATGAGGCCTGCGATGACGGCGGCGAGAGTGGAAGGGGAGTAGCCGGGAGTCTCCTCCCAACGCTCCTGCTGGGTGATGGGAGCGTACTGGACGAGGAAGGCTGCGGCGCGTACGACGAAGGGGACGACGTCGAAGTTGCCGAGAGCGTCCATTTTGGAGAGTCGCCACGCGAGCATGATGGGGAAAGCTACTTCATCGAGCTGAATGCCGGTCCAGTAAGGAGTTCCGTCGATCCAGAAGTTCTGGGCGAAGCTGCCGTCGGGGCGCTGGGTGCAGGCGAGGTAGACGAGGGCGCGGAGGGCGGTGTCGGTTCGGTTGCAGGCGAGGAGGGCGGTGGCGGTCTGGACCATGTCGCGAGTCCAGACGAGATGGTAGCCGCCGAGGTCGGAGTCGCCTTTGGAAGCTCCCCAGGGGATGGAGGCGGAGGCGATGAAGGCTCCGGAGTAGGTCTTGTCCTCGTGGGTGAGGAGGACGTTGTGGCTGATGCGCATGAGGGCGCCGCCGTCGGTGGAAGCGGGGGTGAGGCGCTCGGGCGAGGCGGCGCGGCCCCACTGAACGAGGAAGCGGCTGCGATGGATATCGAATGGAGTGGCGAGGCTCTGCATCATCTGAGCGACGGCGGCGTGGTGGCCGTCACCGAATGCAATTGCGATGGTGAACTCGCGGTGACGGGCGATGTCGATCTCGCCCATGATGGCGATGTTGCCGTCGAGCGCTTCGCCGAACTGCCAGGTCATCTCCTTGTCGCGACAGAGATTCTGAAAGCCGTCGCTTGTGCCAACGTAGCCGCAGGAGGAGCGGGTGAATCCACAGTCGGCTCCGAAGGCCAGCGAGGTGTTGCCCTTCCAGGCGGCAAGGCAGCGTTTGCCGGCGACGTCGATAGAGCGGGCGGAGTTGCCGGCACCGCCTCCGTTGAGGTGCGGGGCGAGGAGCGCGTAACACTTGAGACGAGAGAGCAGCGTCTCGTCGCCAGTGATCTTGACGTTCATCAGGACGACGGGGTGGTGGGGGTCGGTGATGAACTCCTTTGTGATGACGTAACGTCCGTCGGGGTCGGTGGCGGTGACGCGGATGGCGAGCGCGTCGGAGTCGATGTAGTCGAAGTCGTAGTCGAGGTCGCGTTTTTCTTCGCGGCAGAAGGTTTCGGCGTCGGAGAAGAGGAGCTCCATGTCGCGGGTTTGGGGGCGATCGATGGTGGGGTAGTAGATCTCGTTGAGGATGCCGTGAGAGACGGTAAACCAGACGCGGCTGGAGGCGGCGTAGGAGGTGGAGACGGCGTCTTTTCTGCTGGAGGTCCAACGTGGTGCGAGACCAGGTGCACCAAAGGCTGGGCCCTCATCTTTGAGCCAGCGGTAGAGAGGGGTGGGATCGCTCATTGGATTTCTATTAGAACGCAAAAAGTTGGATTACGGGAATGCGGTCGGCGTGAACAGGCGATGAATGTTGCAGTTGCGCTATGATTTCGAAGACCGCACCGGGCTTGAAGCTGTTGCATCGCGGCGAGCACGGATGGCATCAGAACCTATTGACGCCGGTGGATGACAGCGCCGGCAAAATGAGAAAACGCAAGACGACAGGAGATCACCGTGGCTTACGAACTACCCCCTTTGCCCTATGACTATGCGGCGCTTGAGCCCACCATCGACGAAGCGACGATGAAGCTGCACCATGACAAGCATCACCAGACCTACGTGACGAACCTGAATGGTGCGGTTGAGAAGCATCCTGAGATCGGGAGTAAGTCTCCTGAGGAGTTGATTAAGGATTTGGCCAGCATTCCTGAGGACGTGCGCAAGGTTGTTCAGAATAATGGCGGCGGTCACGTCAACCATACGATGTTCTGGCAGATCATGAAGCCGAATGGCGGCGGCGCTCCGACGGGCGCGATTGGTGATCAGATCACGAAGGATTTTGGGTCGTTTGAGGACTTCAAGAAGCTGTTCAATGAGACGACAGCCAAGCAGTTTGGATCGGGCTGGGGCTGGCTGGTGTTCGATGGCGGCAAGCTGAAGGTTGTGACTACGGCGAATCAGGATAATCCGCTGTCGCAGGGGCTTTATCCGATTCTGGGCAACGATGTTTGGGAGCATGCCTACTATCTGAAGTATCAGAACAAACGGCCGGATTATCTTGCGGCGTGGTGGAATGTTGTGAACTGGGATGAAGTGAATAAGCGGTTTGCTACTGCTCAGAAGTAGTGATTTGGATCGAAAACGGGCTCTCTCTTTGGCGGGAGGGCCCGTAATTTTTTAAAACTGCGAAATGCTGGTTTTTCCGGGGGATTTTGAGAAAAACGGTGCGTTGTGCGTGGTTTTTTGTGGTTTCTTAGCGGTGAAAAGGCTGGCAAGGATGGTAAGCGGGATGCCACTTTTCAGGCGCTGAAAGGAGGCCACATTTTTGAAAGATTTCTGTGGAAAAGATGGACCGCTTCGAAGTCAGGTTCCGGGTTGGAGGTAGGGGACCTGGGCGATGAGCTTGCGCTCTTTGCCTCGGGGGTCGTTCTCGATGACAGGGGGGATGTCCCAGATCATGGTGGGCCGGGTTTCGAGATTGTAGCGGGGCCAGTTTGGAATGGAGGGGTTGTTCGGATCGCCGGCGCGGGCGAAGGCGATGAGAGTGTTGCTCATCTGGGCTGCGAGCTTTTTGGTTTCCGGGTCCCCGGCGGTCATGGGGACTGCGATGTCTATGTTGTCGAACATGAAGGGGATGTCCATGGTGTGCGGGGCTCTCCATTTGCCGCCGTCCACGGGTGATCTCCAGGCGAAGTTATAGGTCCAGGTTGGGCCGTGCTGCTGCGCTCTGCGTTCGCTCTCGATGACCATGCCGTGCCAGCTGCGGAAGGCGGTGGTGACGGCGAAGAAGACCTCGCTGGGAGTGTAGGAGGGGTGCCACTCGCGATAGTCAGCGATAATGTCCTGGGTCTTGAGGGTGCCGAGGAACTGACGATATTGCTCGAGCTTTGCGGGGAGCTCGTCCCAGGTGAGCGAGAAGAGCGCGGGATTGGAGCTTCCGATGAGGAGGCGCGTTTCGTCGTGGGTGTTGCCGAGGATTATGGGAATGCTGGCGGAGATCGCGGGGGCTTCGGGGGAGAAGGGATCGCTGGGGAGGGAGCGGCCGTCGTGGACTGGGCCGAAGTATTTTCCGGCTCGGATGGCGGCTACTAGTTTCTCCATCGGGACTTTGGCGGGGTCGCGGATGTCGTCGAGGTTTGCCTGCGTAAGCCCGAGGGCGGCAAGGACTGCCTTGGCGGTTTCGGTGGCGTGCTCTGGTGTAGTGGCGGTTAGCTGCTGGCCACTCATGGTCATGACGCGGTGGAAGAGGCCGTGGGCGGCGGGCATGGACATGAGGGTGGCGCACTTGGCTCCGCCGCCGGACTGGCCGAAGATGAGGACGCGGGTGGGGTCGCCGCCGAATTCGGCGATGTTGTCGCGTACCCACTGGAGGGCGAGGACGAGATCGAGTTGGCCGACGTTGCCGCTGTCGGCGAAGTCGCGTCCGCCGAGGGCGGCGAGGTAGAGGTAGCCGAAGAGGTTGAGGCGGTGGTTGAGGGTGACGACTACGACGTCTCCGCGGTTGACGAGGTTGACGCCGTTGTAGACCGGACCGTTGCTGCTGCTGGAGGAGTAGGCTCCGCCGTGGATGTAGACGAGGACGGGACGCTTTTTGCCGTCGCGGAGGGCTCGGGTCCAGACGTTGAGGTGGAGGCAGTCTTCGCTGTTGACGGGGGTTTCTTCGTCTAGGGGTGAGAAGGCCGAGCGGCCGCTGCGGGCGTGGATGGGTTGCGGGGCTTGCGGGCCGAAGGCGATGGTGTCGCGGACTCCTTGCCATGGCTGGGGTTTGACGGGAGGTTGGAAGCGGGTTTTGGAGGTGTCTTCGCCGTAGGGGATGCCTTTGAAGACTTTGACGCCGTTGTCGATGAAGCCTCGGACTTTGCCGGAGGTTGTGGTGGCGATGGGGGCAGTTTCGGCTTTCAGTACGCGGGGAGAGATGGCTGCGAGGGTGGAGAGTTGCAGCATCTTGCGGCGGGTGAGAGTCATGCGATAACGATCAGGCATTGTGGGAGGAGATGCAACTGTGCCTGAGGATTTGTGGCGGGGGAAGGAGAGCATACTCCAGGGGCTGAAGCCCCTTCTTTTCGTGGCTGTCTGAGAGACCTAAGGCTGAAGCCTTGGGGTAACCAGGGGTAAGGGCAACGGCAAAGACAACGACAACTGAAACGACAAAGACAGAAGCAGATCCCTACGAGATGACAACCAAAAGAACAGGCAACAGCAACGGCAAGGGCAACTACAACTACAAAATGGAACGGCTGGAACATTGAATCGTTCCAGCCGTTTCTTATTAGCGATTGGAGAGGGTTATTCGCTTTGGCCCTTGCGGGGGCGGCGGTTGGCTTGCAGGACCTTCTTGCGGATGCGCAGGGACTTGGGAGTCACCTCTACGAGTTCGTCGTCGGCGATGAACTCGATGCACTGCTCGAGGGTTTGCTGCTTGTAGGGGACGAGGCGGACTGCGTCGTCGGAGCCGGAGGCGCGCATGTTGGAGAGCTTCTTCTCGCGGACGCAGTTTACGTCGAGGTCGTTGTCGCGGCTGTGCTCGCCGACGACCATGCCCTCGTAGACTTCAACGCCATCCGAGACGAAGAGGACGCCGCGATCCTGCAGGCCTTCGAGCGCGTAGGCGGTGGTGGTGCCCTGGCGGTCGGAGATGAGGGCTCCGGAGAGACGCTGCGGGATTTCGCCCTGGTAGGGGGCGTAGCCGTCGACGATGGAGTTCATGATGATAGTGCCGCGGGTTTCCGTCAGCATTTCAGACCGGAGGCCGATGAGACCGCGGGAGGGTACGCGGAACTCCATGCGGACGCGGCCGGAGCCGTGGTTGGTCATCTTGGTCATCTCACCTTTTCTGGGTCCGAGGCGCTCGATGACGGTGCCGACGAAGGATTCAGGGACGTCGATGAAGAGGTGTTCGACTGGCTCCATGAGCTCGCCTTCGACGCGCTTGGTGACGATCTCGGGACGGCTGACCATGAGTTCGAAGCCTTCGCGGCGCATCATTTCGATGAGGATGCCGAGCTGGAGTTCGCCGCGGCCGAGGACCTTGAAGGAATCGGGCGATCCGGTCTCTTCCATCTTGAGGGAGACGTTGGTGAGAAGTTCTTTGTCGAGGCGGTCGCGCAGGTTGCGCGAGGTGACGAACTTGCCTTCGCGGCCGGCGAAGGGCGAGTTGTTGACGTTGAACTGGATAGCAATAGTGGGATCGTCGATGACGATGGGCGGGAGGGGCTGCGGATTTTCTACGTCGCAGAAGCTTTCGCCGATGGTGACGCCGGGGATGCCGGCGATGGCGACGATGTCGCCGATCTGGGTTTCTTCGATGTCGGTGCGCTTGAGGCCGGAGAAGCTGAAGAGCTTGGTGATCTTGTGCTTGGTGAAGGTGCCGTCGATCTTGGCTACGTTGTACTCCTGGCCAGTGCGCATGGTGCCGTTGAAGACGCGACCGATGGCGAGACGGCCAAGGTAGTCGGAGTAGTCGAGGTTGGTGACGAGGATCTGCACTGCGCCTTCGGGCTCGCCCTTGGCGGCAGGGATGGTGGTGATGATCTGCTC
This sequence comes from Edaphobacter aggregans, assembly GCF_003945235.1. NCBI lineage: Bacteria > Pseudomonadati > Acidobacteriota > Terriglobia > Terriglobales > Acidobacteriaceae > Edaphobacter > Edaphobacter aggregans. Next base: position 3,588,864 of record NZ_RSDW01000001.1, on the reverse strand, counting down.
GAAGAGGGGCTGAAGATCGGTGCCGGGTGTCGCGGGATCGGTGGTCGCGGTGCCTAGCTTGCCGTTGGTGTAGAGAACGGGGAAGTCGAGGACGGACTCGTCGGCGTCGAGGTCGATGAAGAGGTCGTATACCTCGTTGAGGACTTCCTGGGGACGGGCGTCGGGGCGGTCGATCTTGTTGATGACGACCATGGGGGTCAGCCCAGCTTCGAGGGCCTTGGAGAGGACGTAGCGGGTCTGGGGGAGGGGGCCTTCGGAGGCGTCGACGAGGAGGACTACGCCGTCGACCATCTTGAGGGCGCGCTCAACTTCGCCGCCGAAGTCGGCGTGGCCGGGGGTGTCGACGATGTTGATCTTGTTGTCGTGGTAGTAGAGGGCGGTGTTCTTGGCAAGGATGGTGATGCCGCGCTCTTTTTCAAGATCGTTGGAGTCCATGACGCGATCGGTGACGGCCTCGTTGGAGCGGAAGGTGCCGCTCTGGCGCAGCATGGCGTCGACGAGGGTGGTCTTGCCATGGTCGACGTGCGCAATGATGGCGATGTTGAAGATGGGCTTAACGGCAACTGCGGTTGAGGTGCTCACTGCGTTTATGTCCTTGTCTGTGCGCTTAGGAGTGGTGTTTCGGGGAAAGTGCGCGTCCTTACTAGTTTACGCTAGTTGGGGCTGCCCTGGCTTTTGAAATGGGCGTAAATAGAACAACATCGGGTAAAAGTATTGTCAGATTGCGGGGTTGATGCAGAAACAAGGTGCATCCTTTTCCTATCGGACTCATCCCATGGAACGGGATGATAGTTAGATGATCGTCAAAATGACGTATCGAACAGGAGATTGAGTCATGAGTAAGCTTGCAGGAAAAGTGGCTGTAGTTACTGGCGCTTCGAAGGGCATTGGGGCCTCGATTGCAGAGCATCTTGGCGCCGAAGGGGCGTCTGTAGTGGTGAACTACAGCAGCAGCAAGGCCGGAGCGGATGCTGTTGTGGCGAAGATCACCGGCAAGGGTGGTAAAGCCATTGCGGTACAAGGGAATGTTTCGAAGGCGGAGGATATTCAGAAGCTCTTCAAGGAGACGCTTGCGGCCTATGGCAAGGTCGATATCCTCGTCAATAATGCGGGCATCTTTGATTTCAAACCGCTGGAGGCGATTACGCCGGAGCACTTTCACTCGCAGTTCGATTTGAACGTGCTGGGCTTGCTGCTGACGACTCAGGAGGCGGTGAAGCACTTTGGGCCGGAGGGTGGCTCGATCATCAATATCAGCTCAATTGTGGGCCAGATGCCTGTGCCGCAGGCCTCGGTTTACAGTGCCACGAAGGCGGCGGTCGATGCCATCACGATCTCACTTTCGCAGGAGCTCGGGCCGAAGAAGATTCGGGTGAACTCGCTGAATCCGGGGATGGTTGAGACCGAAGGACTGCATGCGGTTGGGTTCGCAGAGAGCGACTTCCGCAAGCATGTGGAGTCGATTACTCCGTTGGGGCGGATCGCGCAGCCAGTGGATATCGCGAAGGCTGCCGTCTTCTTCGCTTCGGATGATGCGGGCTGGGTCACGGGGCAGACGCTGCTCTTGACCGGCGGCCAGCGCCAGTAAGTACGGGGAGTGAACGGACGGTCACGATTGTGTTTCCGTCCGTTCACTCCGATACGTCATTCGGACGAATTGCGCGTAAACTTTCAGGCATGGCTACCTGTAACCATCTAAACCAGATCAAACCTGTCCACCCCAACACCAAAGGCTGCGAAGAGTGCTTGAAGATCGGGCAATCGTGGGTGCATTTGCGCATGTGCATGGAGTGCGGGCATGTGGGCTGCTGCGACTCGTCCATCGGAAAACATGCGACGAAGCACTTTCACGCGACCAAGCACCCAATCATTCGATCGATTGAGCCCGGCGAGAGCTGGTACTGGTGCTATGTCGATGAGTTGATGTTTGAGTTGGATTAGGCGAAATTTCGCGACCTTCGTTTCACCCGGAGCGATAATGGATGTAGAGGAATCTGGGAGGAGACCATGGAAAGCGCTTCGATAGCGAACTGTAGCCACCCGCTCAGGACCAGCGTGCCGGACTTTATTGCCGGACTGCGGGATCTGGAGCGGGACCTGATTACGAAGGATAGGATTGCGGAGTACATGGGGGCGATGACGCTGCGGCCCGAGTCTCTGCATGACTATGTGTGGTGGCGGGACAGCTTCTATACGCGCAACCTGATCTATCGGGATGAGCTGTTCGAGGTGATGACGATCTGCTGGTCACCGGGACAGAAGACCGCGATTCATACACATAACGGGCAACTTGGGTGGATGACGGTGTCGCAGGGTGAGGTACTGACGCACGAGTTTCACCATACGAGTTGCAACGCTCCGGAGAACCAAAATGTGGTGAATATCGACTGCCTGGGTGGAGCGACGGAGTTGCAGATCGATAAGGTGCGGACGGTAAGCTGTGCTGAGGGGACGGGCATGGTGACGGTGGATAAGCTGCAGACGATCCACCAGATCGAGAATGCCGGCACTGTGGGGTGCATCAGCCTGCATGTGTACTCTAAGCCCTTTGATTCGTGCATTGCGTTCGATTTGGAGCATCAGCGCTGCTACCGGCGTCAGTTGAGCTACTTCAGCAAGGACGGGCACCGGGTGGAGAAGTAAGGCTCGGATTTTCTTGGTCGCGCGCGGATGTGCCGCTATACTCAAGGCTCCCAATGCAGCCAACTCAGTCGATCCAGTTCGAGCATCCTGCACTGAAAAACTATTTGCTGGACCATGCCTACGACGAGATGTTCGCTGGGCCGGGTGAGTTACACAAGCACACGCAGCTGTTGCTGGAGCACTTCACTTCCCTGCCCCCGGATGAGTTGCAGCGACGGAAGCAGGCGGCGGACCTCAGCTTTCTGAATCAGGGCATCACGTTCACGGTGTATGGGCGCGAGGAGGGGACGGAGAAGATCTTTCCGTATGACCTGTTGCCGCGCATCATCACTGCAGCCGAGTGGGCGATTGTGGAGCAGGGGCTGTCGCAGCGAATTACGGCGCTGAATCTTTTTCTGAGGGACATTTATAACGAGGGACGCATCCTGAAGGATGGGATCGTACCGCGTGAGGTGGTGTACAGCTGCAAGCAGTATCGCCGACAGATGATTGGGCTGCAGGTGCCTCGGAATGTCTATATCGCTGTTTGCGGTACGGACCTGATCCGGATGGAGAACGGCGAGTTTGTCGTTCTTGAAGACAACTTGCGAGTGCCGAGCGGCGTGAGTTACATGCTGACGAACCGGCGCGTGATGAAGCGGATCTTTCCGCAGTTGTTCCGCAGTTATAACGTCAGGCCGATTGAGCAGTACACGCAGTTGTTACTAGGGACGCTGCGTTCGCTTGCGCCTGAGGGTCGGCCGGAGCCGAATATTGTGCTGCTTTCGCCGGGGGTGTTCAACTCGGCTTACTTTGAGCACGCTTATTTGGCTCGGCAGATGGGTATTGAGTTGGTCGAGGGGCGCGACCTGGTGACGCACGACAACATCGTCTACATGCGGACGACGAATGGATTGCGGCGGGTGGATGTGATCTATCGGCGCGTCGATGATGACTTTATCGATCCGCTCGCGTTTCGTGGGGATTCGATTCTTGGTGTAGCCGGGTTGTTCAATGCGTATCGCGCGGGGAACGTGACGCTGGCGAATGCGTTCGGCACGGGTGTTGCCGATGATAAGGCGCTGTATGCGTATGTGCCGGATATTATTCGCTACTACCTGACTGAGGAGCCGGTGCTGAAGAATGTGGAGACGTATCTGCTGACTCGTCCGAAGGAACGGCAGCATGTGCTGCAGAATCTGGACAAGCTGGTGGTGAAGGCTGTGGGTGAGAGCGGTGGGTATGGGATGCTGATCGGGCCGCAGTCGACGGCGGAGCAGCGTGAGGAGTTTGCTCGGAAGATCGAGTCCGATCCGAGAAACTATATCGCGCAGCCTACGATCTCGTTTTCGCGTGCGCCTTGTTTGATTGATAACGCGCTGGAGCCTCGGCATGTGGATTTGCGGCCTTATGTGCTCTATGGGGATAAGGTGACGGTTGTGCCGGGTGGGTTGACGCGGGTGGCTTTGAAGCGTGGGTCGCTGGTGGTGAATTCGTCGCAGGGCGGCGGGAGTAAGGATACGTGGGTGTTGAGTCAATGAAGGGAGGTGCCGATGCTAAGCCGTGTTGCGGATAGTTTGTATTGGATGAGCCGGTATCTCGAGCGGGCGGAGCATACGACGCGGCTGCTGGATGTGAATCTGAATTTGATGCTGGATGAGAGCTCGACTAGTGCGGAGCGGCGGTGGCATCGGGCGTTGCAGGCGCTGGGGCATCCGAAGGGCGTTGAGTTTACGGGCGATCCGTATGCGCTGATGCGTAGCTTGACTTTCAATACGGAGAATAAGGCCGCTATTGTGTCTTGCATTATTTCTGCGCGTGAGAACTCGCGGCATGTGAGGGAGCAGATCTCGACGGAGCAGTGGCATCGGCTGAATAGCCTGTATTTGCAGGTGACGCGGCCTGAGATGCAGAGCGATATGCATGCAGAGGCGTTGCAGGAGATGGCTCAGCCGACGGAGTTTCTACAGTCGGTGATGGAGGCAGTGCATCAGTTTCAGGGTGTGACTGACTCGACGATGAGCCATGGTGAGGGTTGGCAGTTTATTCAGGTGGGGCGTTACATTGAGCGCGCTTCTGCGACCGCGATGTTGCTGGAGGCTTATCACGAGGATCTGTGGGGGTATCCGGAGCGGATGTCAGAGGGCAACGAGTATTTGGAGTGGATGGGCTTGCTGCGGTCGGCTACGGCGTTTGAGGCGTACTGCAAGGTCTACACAGCCGATCTTACGCCGGACAGGATCTTTGAGTTCCTGCTGCTAGATGAGGAGTTTCCGCACTCGCTGAGGTTCTCGATTGACAGCATGCAGAATGCGCTGGAGGCGATCCATCGAGAGAGCGGCAAGAATCGGGCGGAGCCTCTGCGTCGCTTGTCGGGGCGTCTGCAGGCGTTGTTGAGCTATAGCGGCGTCGACGACATTCTGAAGGACGATGTGGTGGCTTACCTGCGCAATATTCAGACACAGTGCAGGGCGATTCACGAGATGATCTATGAGCTTTATGTGGACTACCCGATCCAGGCGGCGTTGGCGGGTTAGGCAGAGATGAGATTCGACGCAGAAGGAGGAGCTGGATGTACTATTCGATTCGCCACTTGACGAAGTTTCTGTACAGCAACTCCGTGAGCGAGAGCATGATGGAGACGCGGATGCATCCGCGGAACGACCAGAACCAGCGCTGCCTGACGTTTCATCTGTCGGTGAGTCCGCGGTGCAGGGTGTTTGGTTATCGCGATCATCTGGCGAATCATGTGCACCACTTCGACATTCCGGGGCAGCATGGACAGTTGGTAATTGTGGCGGAGTCGCTGGTGGAGATGCAGCCGCTTCCGCAGGTTCCGGCGTTTCTTGCTCCGGATGCGTGGGATGAACTGGATGCGATGGTGGAGCAGGGAGACTACTGGGAGATGCTGCTGCCGAGTGAGTTTGCTGCTCCGACGGATGCGCTGGATGAGCTGGCTTCGGAGCTGGATGTTCGGCGTAGAGATGATCCGATGATGGTGCTGCATCAGCTGAATCAGCAGATGTATGAGCACTTTGACTATAAGCCGAAGTCGACGAAGGTGGATTCGCCGATTGATCTTGCGCTGAGTACAAAGACGGGAGTTTGTCAGGACTTTGCGCACATTATGACTACGCTGGTTCGGTCGAAGCTGCGGATTCCCTGCCGGTATGTGAGCGGTTATTTATTTCATGGCGAGAGTGATATGGACCGCTCGATTCGCTCGGCCACTCATGCCTGGATTGAAGTGTTGATGCCGCATCTGGGGTGGGTTGGATTTGATCCGACGAACTGGCTGGTGGCGGGTGACCGGCATATTCGGACAGCGATTGGGCGGGATTACTCGGATGTTCCGCCGACGCATGGGATCTTTCGCGGGCGGGCGGCGAGTGAGCTTACTGTGGCGGTGCGGGTGACGCAGAGTGAAGGCGCGCCGTCGCTTGACCAGGAGCTGCCGGTGCCTGAGGACTGGTCGATCCTGGTGGAGAGGGCGCAGCAGTTGCCGGAACAACTGCCTCCGCCTACGCGTCAGCAGCAGATGGCGCAACAACAGCAGACTGCCAGTAAGAAATCAGACCGTCTGGAGTGGATCAAAGATTTAGCTTTTTGAAGATGCGGTCCGGGATGTTGCGGATGACGAACATGATGGGCTGCCACTGGAATGGGACGTAGAGGTTGTCCTTGCCGCTGTCGATCGCGCTGACGATTGATTCTGCAACCTTGTTGACGTCGGCGAACTTCTCGCTACCCTTCATGCCAGCGGTCATCGCGGTCTTGGTGGGGCCGGGTTTGATGGTAAGGACCGTGACTCCTTCGCGATCTACGCGGTTGCGCAGGCCTGCGAGGAAGGCGGAGAGTCCGGCCTTCGAGGAGCCATAGACGTAGTTAGATTTGCGGCCGCGGTCTCCGGCTACCGACGAGAGAACTGCGATGGTGCCGGAGTGGCGCTGCACGAAGTAGTTGGCCAACCACGTGAGGAGCGAGACCGGGGCAACCAGATTGGTGTAGAGGATGTGGGCTGCCGCGTTGAAGTCCTGCTCGGCTTGGGTCTGGTCGCCGAGAACTCCGTGCGCGAGGTAGGCGACGTCGAGGCCAGTGAGCGAGTTGATGGCATGGGCCAGCAACGCTGGGTGATGGTCTACGTTGTCGAGATCGACTACGGCAGTGTCGATGTAGCTGGCTCCGCGGGCCTTGAGGTCGGCGGCTACAGCGGCTAGCTTTTCTGCGTTACGGGCAACGAGAAAGAGACTCGCACCCTGGCTGGCCCAAATGCGGGAGGTGGCTTCGGCTATGCCTGAGGTGGCTCCTAGAACGAGAATTTTGCGGGGTGCGGTCGTGCCTGGGGTCTGATTCATAAAGTCGGTCGATCACCGGTGACGCGCTCCCAGAAGCTAGAGGTGAGGAGGGGATCACGGTAGCGGGCGAATTCCTGCCATTGCGGATAGAAGGCCTGGAACTGGCGGGCGGTCATGGCCGCGTCCTTGGCGGGATAGAGGCGGCCGCCGAACTCGAGGGTCATGTCAGCGAGACGCTCGAAGAGGGGGAAGCTTTTGCCGGGCTTGATGGGGAAATCGAGCGCGAGGGTGATGCCGGGCTTGGGGAAGCTCATGAGGCCGGGCGAGGGGAAGTCGCCGAAGGCTTTGAGGACTGCGAGGAAGCTGGCGAGACCGGACTTGGCGACCTCTTTGAGGATAGCTACGGTACCTTCGCGGGCGTACTCCCATGGGATGACGTACTGGAACTGCAGCAGACCACGCTTGCCGTACATGCGCTTCCAGTGGAGAACTTTGTCGAGCGGGTAGAAGAAGGGCTCGTAGTCCAGGAGAGACATGACCCGCTTGCGAATCTGCTTGTGGTAGAAGGCTGTGTTAAAGGCGCCTACGGAGAACGGATTCAGGGCGAAGCTGGGAGCTTCGAAGGGAAAGACGAGTTTGGATTCGGGTGAGGGCTTTAGCTCATCCTTCTTCGGCGAGTGATCGCCTTGCATGAAGATGCCGCGGCAGAAGTTGCGGCCGGTGGATGTGACGTCGACCCAGCTTACGGTGTACTCGATGTCCTTGCTCTCTTCTGTGAGGTCGAGGAACTCGTCGATGCCACGGAACTGGATGCCTTCGTAGTCGATTTTGCGGGAGACGATGGGCTTGAGGCGCAAAGTGGCCCAGGAGATGAAGCCGGTGAGGCCGAGGCCTCCGATGGTGGCGGCGTAGAGGTCGGAGTTTTCCGTGGGCGTGCAGAGTTTGCGGTCACCGTTGGAGCGGATGAGCTCGAACTGGGTGACGTGACAACCGAAGGTTCCGGCGACGTGGTGGTTCTTGCCATGGATGTCGTTGGCAATTGCTCCGCCGAGGGTTATGTATTTTGTGCCGGGCGTGACAGGCAGGAAAAAACCGCGGGGAACGATAAAGTCGAGTATCTGCGCGAGGGACATTCCGGCTTCGGCGGTGAGGAGACCTGTCTCGGGGTCAAAGTCGATGATCCGGTTCATGCCGGTGGTGACGAGGAGGTTGCCATCCTTGAGCAGGCAGACGTCGCCGTAGCTGCGCCCCATACCGACGGGAAGTGCACCGTTGTGGAGTTTGCTCGCAGCGTCAAGGAAATCACCTTGCCAGTGAATCGGGATGATGTTTGCATTGTAGGCGGGGTAGCGACCCCAGGACTCGAAGGAAGCGGGACCGGTGGGGGCGTCGGGTTCGTAGCCTAAGCGCTGCTGGGTTTGCTCGGTTTCAACCTGCGGCATGGATACAGAATACTTTGTCGCAGGCCTATTCGGAGTTGATTCGACGTTAGACATTTGACACATTGCTTCTTTCGCTGGAATCTGTTACGGGCGAAAAGAAAGGCACGGCGGCTGCCGTGCCTTCCAGAGCTGCGATGACGGTTACGTTATGCTGCGACCTTTGCTGACTTGGCTGCATTGAGGGCTGCCTTGGCCTGAACCGTGAGGGTGGTGAAGCCCGCGGGGTCGTTGGCGGCGATGTCGGCGAGGACCTTGCGGTCGAGTTGGTTGCCTGCCTTCTTGAGGCCGTTGATGAAGGTCGAATAGCTCATGCCGTTCAGCTTGGCGGCGGCGCCGATTCGAACGATCCAGAGGGAGCGGAACTGACGCTTCTTCTGCTTACGACCAGTATAGGCGAACATGAGGCCGCGCTCGACGGCTTCCTGGGCTGCCTGATAGAGCTTGGACTTGGTGAGGAAGTAGCCACTCGCGCGCTTGAGGATCTTTTTGCGGCGGTCGCTGCGTTTTGTACTCCGTTTTACACGGGGCATCGTACTTCTCCTTTTGCGTACATCGTTTGAGCGGCTGGAGGCAAGGTGGCCTCTTCACTCGCTTACTACTTCCGATCTCAGTGGAGCGCTTGCGCTGCTCCAGGGGCCGATACGCTTTTCTGGCCCTTCGCCCGTTTCGGGACGGCTCGATTGGAAAGACTCTATCGAACGACTCCTTTACGCTTTACGCGTAGGGAAGCATCCGTGCGACCTTCGCGGTATCCGCTTCGGAGACGAGAACGATCCGACCGAGTTTCTTCTTGGTCTTGGTCGCCTTCGAAGTGAGGATGTGGCGCATCTTGGACTGGCCGCGCTTGAACTTGCCGGTGCCGGTCTTCTTGAAGCGCTTGGCCGCGCCGCTGTGTGTCTTCAACTTTGGCATTGAGATTCCTAACGAAGTGCTGCTTTGGACAACCTTCTGAGTATATATGAGTTTTGGGCAAATCTGTTGGGTTGCGCGGAGTTTGACTGCTTTCGCATGTACTCCGCTCCTTCTTGCTCACTATCACGTGCAATGTATGCAATGATATAGCACTAAATTTCGCTAACATATTGCATTCAGATAGTTTATGGGGAAATATTCATCGCAAAACGAGATAGCCCCGAACTTTGCTGTTCGGGGCTACTCTCTGTTGACCTGCAACAGTTTCGAAAGGCTTATGTTGCTTATTCTAAAGTAGTTTTATCGTCGATGGGCTTGACAGAATTTCGGACATGGCCCGAAGAAGGATCAGACGGTGCCTTTGGTGGGTTGCGTTGAGCCGCCGCCGCCGGAGCTGGAACCGCCACCAGAGTGCCCGCCACCGGAGCAGTCGTGATGGGAGTCCTTGTCTTTATCGCGGTCGTGATTCTGGCTGGAGTCTTTGTCGTGGTCGCAGTCGCTGTGGTGAAAGAACGAGAAGATACTACCCTTGCCCGGTTCACACGCCAATGCCGGGGTAGCTAAAGATAATCCAACTAGAGAAACCATTATCAAACGATTCAATTTCATTACTTCACCTCGTGAAAAGAAGATAGCAATCCGCGGGTGGGAGGGGAGTACCACTTTTGGGTTACTTCAGGTGACCTCAGAACGGAAATAACAGTTACGTCTATTGCGAATTTTTGGTTACTCAAGGCCACCGAGGGCAATAGGTCGAATGCGGGACTTTATCGTTGCTCGAAGTGCGATTTGTGCGGGCCGCTACTGGCATTTCCGTTGGACAAGGGCCCGCGACTGCGTTGGTCAGGTCTGCTTTTTGGGAACGTGGACGACGGCAAAAAGAGCGTGCAGATGTGACAGAAAAGAGAGGGTTTGAGGGGGGTGCCGAGATGGTGTCGGGGGATATCGAAGAGACCCTTTCCGTGCTATACTTAAGTTACTGAAAACCCCGGCCTGAATCTTTCAAAGTGCTTGATTGACGCGGTTTTTCGCGAGTTCGAGCCAACAGGCAACGATGGGTTTTCCTGCACACTCAGGAGCTACATGGCATCGACGGCAATCCCCACCGAAACGGACCTTTTGGAAACGCAAACTGACGCAACCACGGACGCCGAGAAGAAGGGCGGGGGCGGGTACTCCGCTGAGAATATTACGGTGCTGGAGGGACTCGCGGCGGTACGTCTGCGGCCGGCGATGTATATCGGTTCGACCGGCGAGATGGGGCTGCATCACCTGGTGTATGAGGTGGTGGACAACTCGGTCGACGAGGCGCTGGGTGGTCATGCGACGCGGATCGATGTGACGATTCATGTCGACAATTCGATTACCGTTGTGGATGACGGACGTGGGATACCGGTTGACGACAAGGTGATCAACGGGGAGAAGATGCCGGCGGTGCAGGTGGTTCTGACCATGCTGCATGCGGGCGGTAAGTTTGACGCTTCGAACTATAAGGTTTCGGGTGGACTGCACGGCGTCGGTGTGAGCTGCGTGAATGCGCTGTCGGAAGAGTTCGACGTCGAGATCTGGCGCGATGAATATGCCTGGACCCAGGACTATTCGAAGGGTGCGCCGATCAGCAAACTGCGCAAGATGGGGCCTAGCAAGCGTAAGGGGACCAAGGTTCACTTCTTGCCGGACAAGTCGATCTTCTCGGTGACGGAGTTCAACTACGACACGCTGGCGCAGCGATTGCGTGAGCTGGCCTTCCTGAATAAGGGGCTTGAGATTCACCTGACCGACGAGCGCACCACCGACACGAAGACAGGTGAAGCGAAGCATCAGGAGTTCAAGTACGCGGGCGGAATTGCGGAGTTTATCAAGCACATCAACAAGGGTAAGCAGGTGCTGCATGACAAGCCGATCTACATGGAGGCCGAGCGTGACAACGTGGCCATGGAGATTGCGCTGCAGTACAACGATGCTTACTCGGAGACGGTATTTACGTTTGCCAATAACATCAACACGGTTGATGGTGGAACGCATCTCTCTGGCTTTAAGACGGCTCTGACGCGGACGATCAATGCGGCTGGGCAGTCGCTGGGGCTGTTCAAGGACGTGAAGGAGAACCTGAGCGGCGATGACGTTCGCGAAGGGCTTGTGGTTGTGATCAGCGTGAAACTTTCGCAGCCGCAGTTTGAAGGGCAGACGAAGGGCAAGCTGAACTCGGATATCGCGGGGACGGTGCAGGCGTTTGTGAATGAGCGTCTGGGCGCGTTTCTGGAGCAGAATCCTTCGGTGGCGAAGAAGATTATCAATAAGGCCATCGATGCTGCTCGTGCGCGTGAGGCTGCGCGTAAGGCTCGGGATCTGACTCGGCGTAAGGGTGCTTTGGATGGCGGTGGCTTGCCGGGTAAGCTGGCGGACTGCTCGGAGCGGCAGCCGGATCGTTGCGAGTTGTATCTCGTCGAGGGTGAGAGCGCAGGCGGGACCGCGAAGCAGGGGCGTGATCGTAAGTTCCAGGCGATTCTGCCGTTGAAGGGTAAGATTCTCAACGTCGAGAAGGCTCGTTACGACAAGATGCTGGGGCACGAAGAAATCCGCGCCATGATTACGGCTCTGGGCTGCGGCATCGGCAAGGATGACTTCGACGCGACGAAGCTGCGATACGGCAAGCTGATCCTGATGACCGACGCCGACGTCGACGGATCGCATATTCGTACGCTGTTGCTTACGTTCTTCTTCCGGCATATGACGGAGCTGATCAAGCGCGGGCATGTATACATTGCGCAGCCGCCGCTGTATCGCATCAAGAAGGGCAAGTTTGAGCAGTACATCAAGGACGACCGCGAGTACGTATCCGTGATGGTGAAGCGTGCGTCGGATGGCATGGTGATTCGTTATGGCGAGGGCGGCGCGAGGCTTGAAGGCGCGGCTCTGACGAAGTTCATGGGGCAGTTGAATGACTACCTCGGGTTCTTCGACAAGGTGCAGAAGCGGCTACGTAATGAAGAGGTAACGCGGGCGTTCGCGGAGTTGTTTGCCCATGAGGGCAAGGAGCCTGCGAAGAGGGCCGATTTCGAAACTCCGGCAAAGCTTGAGGAGATGCGGACGAAGCTGGAGTCGCTGACGAAGGCGTACCAGTTCAAACATGTTGGCGATGTGGAGCTGGATGAGGAGCACCGAGTGTACTCGGTGAACTTTACGGATGCGCAGGGTGCAGTGCGAACGATCGACTGGACGCTGGCTTCGTCGGCGGAGAGCCGGCAGATGCTGAGCAAGCATGCGCTGATTCGCGAGCAGCTTGTTGGGCCGTTCCTGATTGAGTATGCGGCGAAGGCTGCGAAGGTTGACGCGGACGAGGCCGAGGAAGCTGCGTCGGAAGAGGGCGTAGCGGAGACGGCTGCGGCTCCTGGAACTGCGCTGGAGGCTAAGCCGGGCAAGCGGCCGGGTAAGGCTGGGCAGGATCCGGTGGAGAAGAAGACGGCTCGCGAGGTGTTCGAGTATGTGATCGAGCAGGGTCGCAAAGAGTACCAGGTGCAGCGGTATAAGGGTCTGGGCGAGATGACGGCTCCACAGCTTTGGGAGACGACGATGGATCCGGACCGGCGCACACTGTTGCAGGTGAAGCTCGAAGACATTGCTGCCTGCGAGGAGATCTTTACAACGCTGATGGGCGAGGATGTCGAGTCGCGCAGAAAGTTTATTGAAGAGAATGCGCTGGATGTGAAGAATCTGGATATCTAACGCAGTTCGGAACAATTTTCATTTGAAACCCCGCTGAAGATGGCGGGGTTTTCCTTTGGGATGAAGTGTGGTGCGACTGCGGACTGACAACAAGTCCGCATGGTCTATACTCGGTGGATTCGTGAAATCAATTTGTTCCGGAGATATCCCATGCTCGAGCTGCGTTGGAAGACTTTCGCTGCCTTTTCTCTATGTGTAGGTGCGGTTGTGAGTTCAGGTGGACAGACGCAGTCCGGGTCAGCTAAGACGATCGTTATTCATGCGGCGCACATGCTGGATGGCGTGTCCAAGCAGATGCAGGGGCCGGTGACTGTGGTGCTTCAGGGTGGGCGCATCACTTCGGTGAAGTCGGGCACTTCGAATGTGGATGGCGCTGAGGTGATCGAGCTGGGCGATGAGGTTCTGTTGCCGGGCTTGATTGACGCGCATAAACATATGGGGGGCGCGCCGAGGCTGGGGTTGAATCCGTTTCAAACGCGACTGACGGTGAGCGAGATGGAGACGGCTATCGGCTCGGCAGCGAATGCTAGGAAGCTGCTGGAAGAGGGATTCACGAGTGTGCGCAATATGGGTTCGAGCGATGGCGCTGACCTGGCGCTGAAGCGGGCGATCGATCATGGATGGGCGGTGGGGCCACGCATTCAAGTGTCGCTGGAGCCGTTGAGCTCGAGCGGAGGACATAGTGATCCGCGTAACGGAATCGATCCGGCGTGGACGAATGCGAGCTGGGGCGGAAGTGTGGTGGATGGACCGGTAGAGGCGATGAAGCAGGTTCGAGAGCACAGGCGGCGTGGGGCGGAGTTGATCAAGATTATGCCTTCGGGTGGGGTGCTCTCGATCGGCGATGATCCCAAGGTCCAGACGATGACGAATGAGGAGATCAAGGCCGTGATCGATACGGCGCACAACCTGGGCATGAAAGTGGCGGCGCATGCGCATGGGAAGTCGGCGATTGATAATGCGATACGGCTGGGCGTGGACTCGATTGAGCACGGGACATACGCAGATGCGGAGAGCTACAAACTGTTTATCGAGCATGGGACGTACCTGGTACCTACGCTGCTCGTTGCGGATCAGGTGAACGAGACGGCGCGGTTGCATCCGGAGCAACTGAATCCGTCGAGCGCGCAGAAGGCGTTGGAGGTAACGCCGCTGATGAAGGGGATGTTCAGCGGAGCGTATAAGGCCGGTGTGAAGATCGCGTTCGGGACGGATACGTCGTCGGGCGCGAATGCACATGAGTTCACGCTGATGGTGGGCGCAGGCATGACTCCTGCTGACGCTATTATGACGGCGACGCATAATGCTGCGGATTTGCTTGGGGTTTCGGCAGATGCGGGGTCGATTCAGCCGGGGCGGTTCGCCGACTTGATTGCAGTCAAAGGCGATCCGCTGAAGGACATCACGGTGATGGAGCACGTGGATTGGGTTATGAAGGGTGGACGGGTGTACAAGCGCGATGGGGTTTCTGTGCCGCAGCCGGCGGTTCCAGCGGGCGCTGCGTCGGCTGGCGACGAGGACGAATACTAGACCGCCGAGGTTGGCGTTGCTTTGCAAATTATGGAGGAATGATGAGCGGACAATCTGGGTTGATGGATCGGCGGCGGTTTCTTGGGGTTTGTTCGGCGGTGGGGCTAGGGCAGACACTGCTGCCTGGGGTTTTGTTTGGGATGGCGGCCCAGGCGCAAACGGCTGGTGGGAGTGCGTCGGGGCAACGGGCGGGGATGGATGCTCATGCGATGCCGAAGATTTCGCCGGAGATGATTGATGCGGCGGCCGCGATTGCCGGGGTGACTCTGACGGCGGATCAGAAAGCGATGATGCTGGAGGGGCTGACCAAGCAGCGGGATTCGGTGGCGGTGATTCGGACGATGAAGATTCCGAATAGCGTGGCCCCGGCGTTTGTGTTCGATCCGGCGCCGGCCGGGATGAAGCTGGATACGGAGCGGAAGCCTATGCGGATGAGTGGAACTCCGGATGTGAGCGCTTTTGGACTCGACTGGGGGCTGGCAGGTGCTATCGATGCCAAAACTGGTAGGTACGCAGGCGACCACAGCCGTGAAGATGGGTACGCGTTCGGGACGGTTCGTGAACTGGCGGAACTTTTGAAGACGCGCAAACTGACTTCGGTTGCGTTGACGAAGATCTATCTGGAGCGGTTGAAAAAGTACGATCCACGGTTACATTTTGTGATTACGCTGACGGAAGAGCGGGCGCTTGCTCAGGCTGCGGCAGCGGATAAGGAGATTGCTGCGGGTAAGTATCGCGGGCCGCTGCATGGGATTCCGTGGGGTGCTAAGGATTTGCTCGCGGTGAAGGGGTATCGGACTACGTGGGGTGCGGGAGGATTTGAGGAACAGACGTTTGATTATGACGCTACGGTGGTCAAGCGTCTGGATGAGGCGGGTGCGGTGTTGGTGGCGAAGTTGACGATGGGGGCGCTGGCGCAGGGGGATCTTTGGTTTGGGGCGCGGACGCGGAATCCGTGGAATGCACGGCAGGGGTCGAGTGGGTCGTCGGCGGGGAGTGCTAGTGCGGTGTCGGCTGGGTGCGTGGGGTTTGCGATTGGGACGGAGACGCTGGGGTCGATTTCGGCGCCTAGTGCTCGGTGCGGCGTGACGGGGTTGCGGCCTACGTTTGGGTTTGTGCCGCGGACGGGTGCGATGGCTTTGAGCTGGACGATGGATAAGATTGGGCCGATCTGCAGAAGTGTTGAAGACTGTGCGCTGGTGATGAGCGCGATCTATGGGCCAGATGGGCATGATCGCAGCGTGAAGGATGCGGCGTTCAATTGGGATGCGGAGTTCGATTGGAAGAAGTTGCGGGTGGGATATCTGAATACCGAGTTTGAGGTGCCTGCGCTGGCGGCGGATGCGACGGACGTGCAGAAGAGGGGCCATGCGCGGCAGATCTACGATGCGAAGTATGGACAGGCGGCTATCGCTGGGCTGAAGAAGATGGGGGTGACGCTGGTTCCGGTGGCGATGCCGAAGGGGTATCACTTTGGCGATATCACTCCAGTGCTGGGCGCGGAGGCTGCTGCGGCTTTTGATGAGCTGACTCTGAGTGGGAGGGACAAACTGCTTACGGGACAGAAGCCAGGTGATTGGCCGAATCAGTTTCGGATAGCTCGGCTTTATTCGGCGGTGGATTATGTGCAGGCGCAGCGGGCGCGGATGCTGGCGATTGAGGCGATGGAGAAGGTGTTTGCTGAGGTGGATGTGATTGTGACTCCTGGCGGCGGTGCGCAGTTGTCGGGGACGAATTTGACGGGGCATCCTGCCGTGATTGTGCCGAATGGTGTGCGGGGCGAAGACGCTCCGAAGCCGGAGAGCGATGAGGATGGAGGGCGGGATAATGTGGGCGGACCGGGGACTCCGGTGTCACTGACATTTTTGGGTGGGTTGTACTCGGATGCCCGGCTGGCAGCTTTTGCGCGGGCTTATCAGGAGGCTACGGGGTTCCATCGGATGTATCCGAATCTGGATTGATGGACTCAGCCCATGTGGCGAATGGTCATCTGGGGGATACGTAGGTTGGGAGGCTGGAGGCAGGCGAAGACGATGGCTTCGGCTACTTCGGCGGGGTCCATCATAGTGGAGTTGCGGATGGTCTCTTCGGTGCGGCCTTTCCCGAGGGCGAACTCAGTTTTGACGCCTCCTGGGAAGATGGTTCCGACTTTGATATTGTGCTTGCGGAGTTCCGCGTCGAGCGATTGAGAGAAGCCGGCCTGAGCGAACTTGGTGGCGCAGTAGACGGATTCGCCGGGGGCTCCTTGCAGGCCTGCGACGGAGGAGATGAAGAGGATGGTGCCGGATCGCTGCTCAATCATGAGGGGTGCGGCGTGGCGGGAAAAGAGAAAGCTGGACTTCATGTTGGCGTCCATGAGGGTGTCGTAATCCTCGACGGTGGTGTCGACGAGGTTTTTGTAGTTCCCTGCACCGGCGTTGTTGATGAGGATGTCGAGGTGGCCAAAGGCGGCGATGGCGAGGGCTACGGTCTGGCGGGCGGTGTCGTCGCGGGAGGCGTCCCCGGCGTGGAAGACGGCTTTGGCGCCGGTGGATTCGATGTGGTCGCAAAGCTGACGGAGTCGGTCTTCGCGGCGGGCGGTGACGACCAGGTTGGCTCCGTGATGGGCTAGCGCGATAGCCGTAGCTCGGCCTATTCCGGCACTAGCTCCGGTGACGAGGGCGGTCTTGCCGGTGAGGCTGGTTGCTGATCGAGGGGTATGGGTTCGTTCCATGTTTTTGCAGACGTTTTTTGGATGGTAGCATCCGGCTATGGCGATGGATGATGTATTGGTGCAGACGCGGGGGCTGGTGAAGCAGTACGGCACGGGGGCGCGGGTGGTGGACGATGTTTCGTTTGCGATACGACGCGGGGAGACGCTGGGTTTGGTGGGGGAGTCGGGGTCGGGTAAGAGTACGGTGGCGCGGATGCTGCTGCGATTGGTAGAACCTACGGCGGGCGAGGTGCGGTATGGAGGCGTCGATCTGCTGGCTGCGAGCTCGGGTGAGATGAGAGAGATGCGGCGGCGGATGCAGGTGGTGTTTCAGGATCCGTTTGCGGCGCTGAATCCAAGGATGCGGGTGAGGGAGATTCTGGCGGAGCCGTTTGCTATTCATAGGGAACAGGGATCAGGGAACAGGGATCAGTTGGTGGTGATGCTGCGTGAGGTTGGGTTGGATGAGTCGGCTCTGGAACGGTATCCGCATGAGTTTAGTGGAGGGCAGAGGCAGCGGATCAATATTGCTCGGGCGCTGGCGCTAAGGCCGGAGTTTGTGGTGCTGGATGAGCCGGTGAGTGCGCTGGATGTAAGCGTGGGGGCGCAGGTGGTGAATCTGCTGCGGGATTTGCAGCGGCAGTATGGGCTGACTTATTTGTTTATTTCGCATTCGATGCCGCTGGTACGGTATTTGTGTGATCGGGTGGCGGTGATGCAGCGTGGGCGACTGGTGGAACTGGGGGAGTGTGCGCAGGTTTGTGAGAAGCCGGCGCATGAGTACACGCGGCGATTGATTGCGGCTACTCCGGAGATGCCGGGCGACCGCGGATTGCACGGATAAAACGGATTAAATGCATCTTCGAGCCGTTAGCTGGAGCGCCGCCGCCGAGTAAATACTTAACACCGATTTACACCGATGACACCGATCCAAAACAGGCAAAGAGGTGAAGAACAAGAGCTTCTGTCTGTCTTTTGATCCGCGCTGATCCGTGTGATCCGCGGTCGGTCGTGAAGCCGATACAATGGAAGATGGATGATAGCGGGATTCAACTTGCATTGGCATTACGTGTGGCTAGTGACCGCCTCGTTGGTTGCGGGGGTGATGAACGCTATGGCGGGAGGGGGATCGTTCCTTTCATTTCCGGCGATGCTGGCTATGGGCGTGCTGCCGATTCAGGCGAATGCGACCAACACGGTGGCGCTGTGGCCGGGACAGTTGACCTCGGTGGCTGCGTTGCGTGGGGATTTGCGTCGGGACCTGCTGCCGGTGGTGTGCGGGGCTGCGATTCTGGGTGGGGTAAGCGGAGCGGTGGTGCTGCTGAAGACCGGGCAGATGACGTTTCTGCATCTTGTGCCCTGGCTGCTGCTGATAGCTTCGCTGCTGTTCTGGGTTAGCGGGCCGGTGTCGCAGTGGCTGCGGAGGAGGTCGGCTGAGCCGCATTTGCCGAGAACTCCGGCTTTGGTGCCGCTGTTCTTTGTGTTGCTGCCGGTGAGTTTCTACATTGGGTACTTTGGGGCGGGATCGGGTTTTTTGATCATGACCGCGCTGGCGCTGTTTGGCGTGGAAGAGATGCATGCGCTGAACTCGCTGAAAGTGCTGGCGGCCTGCCTCGCGAATCTGTGTGCTGTGGTGATATTTATTTTTAGCGGCGCGGTGATCTGGCGGTACTGCCTGATTTCGATGGTGTTTGCGGGGCTGGGTGGTTATGTGGGGGCGCAGTATGCGCGGCGAATGAATGCTGATGTGCTGCGCAGGATTGTGGTGATCACGGGCTGCGTTACGGCAACGTATTTTTTCTGGAGGAATGGATGATACGGCAGGAGACGATCGACTTTATCGGCTATGTCGCGGCTACATGCACGACGATATCTTTTCTGCCGCAATTGATTCGCGTGGTCAAGCTGCGGACGGCGAGAGATATTTCGCTGGGGATGTTTTCCATCTTCTCGATAGGAACGGCTCTGTGGCTGACCTATGGAGTGCTGGTGCGCTCGGCACCGGTTGCGGCGGCGAACGCGGTGACGTTTGTGCTGTCGATCAGCATTCTTGTGCTGAAGCTGCACTTTGACCGCCATGCAGTGAAGGAGATTACAGGGGTATGAGCCACGAAGGGATTCGAATTGTGAGCGCGGAACAGGCGCAGCGGGAGTCCGCGGAGGAAGAACGGTTGCATGAGGATGCGGTGACTCCGAAGAAGGTTCGCGTGATGAAGACGGAGGGCACTGGGGTCGAGATTAATTGGAAGGATGGGCACCACAGCGCGTGGAGCTTTGCATGGCTGCGGAATGCGTGTCCGTGTGCGACGTGTCATGAGGAGCGCGATAAGAGTGGGCGACCGGTGGGTGTGGCCAAGCCCAAGGCGCAGACTCTGCTGGTGATGTATGAGGCTCCAGTGCGGCCGGTTGAGGTGACGCCGGTGGGCAAGTATGCGCTGAAGTTCAAATGGACGGATGGGCATGAGAGCGGAATTTATTCGTGGGAGTATCTGCGGCGGGTTTGCCAGTGTGAGATGTGCGTGAAACCTCGAGGCGATTCGGCTTCATCTTAGATGGTCGATGGGATGTAGGATGGTCGGCATCGGAGGTGGACATCGATGAACAGGCCTATTCATTTTGAGATTCCTGCTGAGAAACCGGAACGCGCGATGCGGTTCTACGAGAAGGTATTCGGGTGGAAGTTTGAGCGGTGGGGCGGGCCTATGGAGTACTGGACCATCAATACAGGTACGAGCGAGCCAGGGATCAATGGTGGTTTGATGACACGGCGTGATCCTGCACAGCCTTGCGTGAATACGATGGACGTTGCAGATCTGGATGCAACGGTGGGGATCGTTGAAGGTGCGGGCGGGCAGTGTGTGGTGCCGAAGATGCCGATTCCTGGTATTGGATGGCTGGCATACTTCAAAGACACAGAAGGCCACATCTTCGGTGCGATGCAGGCTGATCCGGCGGCGAAGTAAGGCTGCTTCGCCTATGCGGTTATGTTGGCAGAGAGCTGGGCGAGGGCGTCTTCGACGGTGTTGGCTACGAGGAGGATCTTGCGGTTCTTCGGCTTGAGCATGCCTTCGTCGACGCAGTGGTCGAGGAAGGTGAGGAGCTTGTCGTAGAAGCCGTTGATGTTGAGCAGGACGACGGGCTTTTGATGGAGCTTGAGAGTCTGCCATGCGAGGACTTCAAACATCTCTTCGAAAGTGCCGAAGCCGCCGGGGAGGATGAGGAAGGCGTCGGCCTTCTGTCCCATGAGGGCCTTGCGGGTGTGCATAGTGTCGGTGATGTGGAGCTCGGTGATGCCTTGGTGGGCGACTTCGAGATCGACGAGGACCTCGGGGATGACGCCTACGACGCGGCCTCCGTGGGCGAGGCAGGATTCGGCGACAGCGCTCATGAGGCCGACGGTGGCTCCGCCGTAGATGAGGCCAATGTTGCGTTGGGCGAGAGTGCGGCCGAGGTGCTCGGCGGCTTCGGAGTAGATGGGGTTGGCTCCGTTGGCGGAGGCGCAGAAGACGGCCAGGTTGTGGATCATTAACAAGAGGATATCAAGATGCAGGTTGCTTTTGCAGGGGAAGGCTCGTTGCGAGTTGATGCAGCGTGAACGATGTGCGATATGGGCAGAGGTGACGACAGCGAAGAGATTCGGAACAATTGTTCATTATGGGTTACTACTTTGTTGACTGCGAAAAAAAGCCGGTCTTCCCCGCTTAAGAAAAGCAGGGCGACCGGCTGGGAGTGCAGTTACAACATCTATTTGATATGGAGGGTCGCGCCGCTGAGAGAGTCGGAGACCTCTGCGATGAGCGAGCCCGGCTGATGCATAGGGCTGGTGCTGTTTGCGACTACGCGAGTTCCGGTAGTCAGCTTGAGGGTGACGGGTTTGCCCGCGTCCAGCTTGACGACATCATCGCCGCATTTGACTTCCATGGGTGCGCCAGAGTCGTTGACGAGAGTGAGTTTGACGGTCTTCGGTTTTCCGAACATCGCGTTGACGGGCGAATGAATGCTTGCCGGCGCAGCGAAGACAGCCTGTGAAACGAGCAGAGAAGATGAGATGACGACAGTAGCGAGAAAGTTGCGACGTTTCATAGTGGCTCCAGGTAACTTCGAAGATTCAAGGGAGCCTGCCGCCATGGTTCGGAAGGCTCGATTGGTGAAGACTTACGCGATTGGACTTGCAAAAGTTCCGTTCGATTCGACGATGTGACGAGTGGTGGATTAGTGGTGACGAATGGTGGAAAGATACGAATGGTTCACGGGCGATAAGATTGAAGGAGTGGAGTGTGTAGCGCGTTGAGTGAACTTTTGATGAATATGAACCCTCAGCAACAGGAGGGGATCAAGTCGGTGGATGGGCCGGTGCTTTTGCTGGCAGGGGCGGGTAGCGGAAAGACGCGGGTGATTACGCATCGCATCGCTTATTTGATACAGGAACGCGGTGTGCCGGCGGATTCGATTCTGGCGGTGACGTTTACGAATAAGGCCGCGAAGGAAATGGAGGAGAGGGTCAATAAGATTCTGGGGCATACGTCGCTTGCGAAGCCGATGCTGGCTACGTTTCACAGCTTCTGCGTGCGGGTATTGCGGCGGGATATTGAGGCTCTGCGCGTGAATGGCGTGGGGTTGACGAAGACATTTGCGATCTATGACGAGACGGATCAGCAGGCGGTGGTGAAGTCTGCACTGAAGCGGCTGGCGATTGATGACAAGAGTCTGAAGCCGAGGGTGGCGCTGGGGAGGATCTCGTGGGCGAAGAACCACATGATCGATCCGCAGGAGTATTTTCTTGCTTCGACGAATCCGATGGAGGAGAAGATTGCGCACATCTTCGAGATCTATAAGAAGGAGCTGTTCAAGGCGAATGCTCTGGACTTTGACGATCTGTTGCTGGAGACGGTGCGGCTACTGAAGTCTTCGGCTGAGGTGCGGGAGCGATATAACAGGCGCTATCGCTACGTGATGATCGATGAGTATCAGGATACGAACCGGCCGCAGTATGAGTTGATGAAACTGCTGGCAGGGTCGCATGGAAATATCTGCGTGGTGGGCGATGAGGACCAGTCGATTTATAGCTGGCGCGGCGCAGATATCAAGAACATTCTGGATTTTGAGAAGGACTTTCCGGATGTGAAGACGATTCGGCTGGAGCAGAACTACCGGTCGACGCAGATGATTCTTGAGGGTGCGGGCGCGGTGGTTGCACAGAATACGCAGCGCAAGGGGAAGAATCTTTGGACTGCGCGCGAAGGCGGGAGCTTGATTGGGTACTATGAGGCTCCCGATGGCGAGAATGAGGCGCTGTTTATTGCGGATCGGGTGCAGCGGTATCTGCGGGAGGCGGGGCAGCAGGAGGAGCAGCCTCGGTGTGCGGTGCTGTATAGGACGAACTCGCAGTCGCGGCTGGTGGAAGAGGCGCTGCGGCGGTATCAGATTCAGTACCACATGGTGGGAGGCTTCAGCTTTTATGACCGCGCTGAGGTGAAGGACATTCTGAGTTATTTAAAGCTGGTGCAGAATGTGCATGACTCGATTGCGCTGAATCGGGTGATCAATTCGCCGGCGCGAGGAATTGGAAAGACGACGATGGAGACGCTGGAGCGGATGGCTCTGGCGAGTGGGATGAGTACGTGGGATGCGATGGGGAGGGCGATTGAGGACAAGCTGCTGCCTCAGCGGGCTCTGATTAATTTGAGCGGATTCAGGCGGTTGATTGAAGATGCTCGGGCGATGCTGGGGCCGGGGTTTGCGGAAAAGCTGAGTGAGGATGTCGCTCCCCTTGCGGAAGAGGAGGGGGATACTTCGTTTGGGTTTGGGGCTGAGGATTCGGACGACGATGAAGTGCCGGTAGAGACTGGGGCAGGTGACGCTGCGGATACTTCGTTCGATACGAGTTTTAATTTTGGGTTTGATTTTGGGCCGACCGAGGAGCTTTCTACGATTGCTCCGGAGAATGCCAGGGACTCGGATGAGTTGCATGGGATCGATGCGGTTAGTTTTAATCCGTTTGCTCCGGTGGTGCTGAAGAGTTCGGCGGCGAGTCGAAGGACAAAAGCAGATCCTCCGCCTTCAACGAAGGATGACAAGGGAGAGGGCAAAGATTTGGAGGAGAGGCCGGCGTTTCGGAAGCCGGGGGATGCAGCTACTTTGCCGGAGTTGATTAAGTTTTTGAACGATCGGAGTGGGTATATCAGGGCGCTGGAGGAGGAGGCTACGCCGGAGAGCTTCTCGCGGATTGAGAATTTGAAGGAATTGGCGAATGCTGCCCAGGATGCACAGGAGCGTGGGGAGACGTTGGAGGAGTTTCTGGATCATGCGGCTCTGGTGAGCGATGCGGACCAGTATTCGGCCGAGGCGAAGGTGACGCTGATGACGTTGCATGCGGCCAAGGGGCTAGAGTTTCCGCTGGTATTTCTGGCGGGGATGGAGGAGGGGCTGTTTCCGCATTCGAGGACGCTGATGGATCCGTCGGGGATGGAGGAGGAGCGGCGGCTCTGCTATGTCGGGATGACGCGCGCGATGGATACGCTGGTGATGACGCGGGCGCGATACAGGCGGCGGTATGGGAGCGATATGCCGGAAGCGAGTGTGGCTTCGCGGTTTCTGGAGGAGGTTCCCTCGCGGCTGGTGGAGGATTTGGGGAGTCCTCCGGCGCGGCCGCAGTTTTCGGGGTCGAGGTATGGCGGGATGTATGCGACGCCTTATCCGAAGGCGAACCGGTTTGGC
The DNA here is from genome assembly GCF_003945235.1 of Edaphobacter aggregans. NCBI lineage: Bacteria > Pseudomonadati > Acidobacteriota > Terriglobia > Terriglobales > Acidobacteriaceae > Edaphobacter > Edaphobacter aggregans. The sequence continues at coordinate 3,564,928 of NZ_RSDW01000001.1, read as the reverse complement.
GCGGGTCGCGAAGAGGGCGAGCGGCACTACAGCTATGAGGATGAGGATCAGAGCGCTCCGCGTGGCGGTGGGGTTTCGAGTGGGGCTCGGGCGAAGTCTGGTGCGCGGGCAGCGAGTGGTGGAGGCTCGATTGACAATATTGCGAGCTTCTTTGCGGGGCGGGGACAGGCAGCGGGACAGAAGTTTTCGCGGCCTAAGGTGGATGTTCCTGAGCCTACGGGCAAGACGGGGCTGAAGCAGGGCTCGCGGGTGCGGCACCCGAAGTATGGGGAAGGAATCGTGTTTCGTCGCGAAGGCGATGGGGATGATGCGAAGATTACAGTACAATTTCAACAGCATGGCGTAAAGAAGCTGGTGGAGAAGTTTGCCCAGCTGGAGCGCCTCTAGGTTCCGAATCGCAACTACAAGAAAGATTGGCAAAGCTACATGGCAAATACAAAGAGCATTACAGATAAAGACGAGCGCAAGAAGGTAAAGCGGGCAGCACGGAAGAAGGCTGCTCCCAAGGGACCGCGCACGGGCGCTCGCGGCGAGAACAAGCAGAAGGTCAAGAAGGCTTCACGCGGTCAGAGCAAGCGGTAAGCCGATAAGCAGATGATGCTCCCTGAGCGGAGTGAAACGTTGATGAGGCTCCCGCTTTCTTGACGTCTCGAACGCTCTGTTCAGGGAGTAAGCTCCTCAGAATAAGAGATATGTCTCAAGTTGTGTTGTGAAGCCGGTGTAATCCGGACCAATTCTGTTTGAGGAGCGCACGCCGCTGGCCCGACAAATTTTTCGAACCAAGTCGATCGACAAACTGATCTCTGAATCGGAGCGGCCGGAGCACGCGTTGAAGAAGACGCTGGGACCGGTGTCGCTGACTGCCCTGGGCGTTGGTGCGGTGATCGGATCAGGCATCTTTACCGTGATTGGCGTGGCCATTGGCGGCAATCAGATGTCGGCGGCTTCGTTGGCGGATTCGCCGGTGATCGACCTGATTCTGCACCATGGTGCGGTAGCGGGGCGGCCGGGGGCTGGGCCGGCGCTGGCGGTTTCGCTGATACTGGTGGCTATTGTCTGCGCGCTGACCGGGCTTTGTTATGCCGAACTGGCGAGCATGATTCCGATTGCGGGGTCGGCTTACACGTATACGTATGCGACGCTGGGCGAGTTGGTGGCGTGGATCATTGGGTGGGACCTGATCTTGGAGTATGCGTTCAGCAATATGAGCGTTAGCGTGGGGTTCGCGGCTCATGTGGTGGATCTGCTGGATTGGCTTGGGCTGAAGATTTCGCCGAAGTGGCTTTCGCCAGCTTATCTGCCGCTGGGTTTGCAGGATTTGCAGGGGCGGGATATTTACTTGCCGGGGTGGCATGGGGGATTCAACATTCCGGCGTTCCTGATCGTGTTGTTGCTGACGGTGGTGCTGGTGCGGGGCATCAAGGAGTCGGCAGAGACGAACAACATTATGGTACTGGTGAAGATTGCGGCGATTCTGGTCTTCATCTTCTTCGGGATCAGCTTTATTCATCCGGGAAATTATGTGCCGTTCTCGCCGAATGGATGGAGTGGGGTGCTGGCGGGCGGGTCGATTATTTTCTTCACGTACATCGGGTTCGATTCGGTTTCGACGGCTAGTGAGGAGTGCAAGGATCCGCAGAGGGATGTGCCGATAGGGATTCTGGCGACGCTGGTAGTGTGCACGATTCTGTACATCGGTGTGGCGATGGTGCTGACGGGAATGGTGCCGTGGCAGAGCGTGGCTGGCGATGGCGCTCCGGTGGTGAATGCGCTGAAACGGGTTTCGTTGACGCCGGGAGGGCATCGACTGCACTGGGTGAGGTTGGCGGTGCTGCTGGGCGCGATTGTGGGGATGATCTCGTCGATCCTGGTGTTTCAGCTGGGGCAGGCGCGGGTCTGGTTTGCAATGTCGCGTGATCGGTTGCTGCCTAGTGCGTTTAGTAAGGTGCATCCGCGGTTCCGGACTCCGGCGTTTGCTACATGGGTGGCTGGAGTGCTGGTGGCGATTCCGGCGGGGTTGTTCGACGTGGGGACGTTTGCGGAGATGTCGAACATCGGGACGCTGTTTGCGTTCGTACTGGTGTCGATGGGCGTGATCGTGCTGCGGTATAAGGATCCGAAGCGGCATCGTGGGTTCAGGGTGCCGTTTGGACCGGTGATTCCGGTGTTGAGCGTGCTCTTCTGCGTGCTGCTGATGGCGGGACTGCCGGCGAAGACGTGGATACGGTTCTTTGTTTGGCTGGTGATTGGGCTCGTGGTCTATGTGTTCTATAGCAGGAAGCGGAGCGAGTTTTACGCGCCGGAGGCCTAGGATAGAGCGATGGCTCGAAAAGAAGCGAAACAGCCAGAGATCGATGTAGTTGAGTGGCTGCGTGGGCTGCCTAAGGCGGAGCTTCATCTGCATCTTGAAGGGACGATCAAGCCGGAGACTCTGGTGGAGTTGAGCCAGCGGCATGATGCGGAGCCACTGACGCTGGAGGCGGCGAAGAAGCTTTATACGTATGAGGACTTTGTCGGGTTTCTGATGTCGTTCAAGGCGGTGACGGAGCGGCTGCGCGGGCCTGATGACTATGAACTGATTACGTACAACATGATTCGTGAGTTGGCATCGCAGGGCGTGGTACACGCCGAGGTCTATATCTCTTTCGGGATTATTTATTACTGGAAGAAGGCTGAGGTTGAGCCTTACGTTGAGGCTATTGAGCGTGGTCGGGTTCGCGGCGAGAAAGATTTTGGGACGACCGTGCTGTGGATCATCGATGCGGTGCGGCACTTTGGCGTGGAAGAGGGCGCGCGGGTGTTTCGCAAGGCAGCGGAGCTACGGGCGACGTATCCAAGCATTGTGGGGATTGGGATTGGGGGCGATGAGGCTCGTGGCCCGGCGGACCAGTTTCGGGAGCTGTATGCGGAGGCCAAGGCTGCGGGGTTACGACTGACGGCTCATGCGGGTGAGTCAGTGGGGCCGAAGAGTGTGTGGTCGGCGATCAATATTGGGGCGGAGCGGATTGGGCATGCGCTGACGGCGCAGAACGACTCGGAGTTGATCGATGTGCTGGCGGCGAAGCAGATTCCGCTGGAGCTGAATGTAACCAGCAATCTGAAGACAGGTTGTTGCCTGGGGTTGGATGAGCATCCGGTTAAGCTTTATTTTGAGTCGGGGTTGATGGTGACGATCAACTCGGACGACCCACCGATGTTTGGGAGCGATCTGCTGGGTGAGTACGTTCTGGTGCAGGATCGGTTCGAGTTTTCGCTGGAACAAATGCGCGAGCTGGCGGCGAACTCTGTGGAGGCTAGTTTTTTGGAGCCGGCGCGGAAGCTGGAGTTGTTGAAAGCGGTGGAGCGGTATGGGTATTAGTTAGCGGCCGTCGGGGGCGGGGACCATGACGGCATTGGGGTCGACTTTGGGGATGCCGAAGTGGCCGCTGAGGTGGACGAGATCAAGGGGGCGCATGGCTCCGGAGACCTGGATGAGGTTCATGTCGCGTGGGGCGCGGACGAGGACGGTGACGTCGTCGATCTCGGTTCCGTGGAAGTGCAGCCAGAGGTCGGTCATGGTGGCGCGGGGTTGCGCGCTCTGGGCCGGAGTGGCGTTGGCGTTGACGAGATGCTTCCAGCCGGCGGCGTGATAGGTGGCGATGATGGAGCCCATCGTCTCGGGGGTGTAGAAGGCGGGCTCGTGGTAGTGGTAGGTGTCGACGGTGATGCTGTTGATCGCGGCCGCGGCACGTTTTAGATCACCGTTGCCGTTGTCGATGAAGCTCTGGGCCTGCTGGAGCATGGAGCGGTCGAAGGTCATCGACATGTGCGTGGCGGGCTGGAGGGCCAGTTCGCTAAGGCTCTGGCTGATGCCGGCGGGCTGCTGCGCGGATGCGAAGGGTGCGGCGATGGCGAGTGCGGTTAGGAGAAGAGTGCGGAGGGGACCGATCATTATGCAGAGTGCCTCTTGCTTATTAGACACGGGTTTTTCGGGATAGTTCTACATTCACTCGCGAACGTGAAAGCGGCAGCCATTAGCTGCCGCCTTCCATTTTGGTGGGTTAATCAGTCCCTGTCGTGTCCGTGGCCGTGATCGTGGTCATGATCGAAATGAGGATTACCTCTGTGTACCCAGTACCCCTTGTGAAGCTTCCATCCTTTGTCACCGTGCTCGTAACGAGCTGGAGTCCAATACGCTCCGGGGTAAGGAGCCCGGACGTATCTTCCTGGAACCCATCTATAACGAGGACCATAGGGCTCCCAAAATCCTGCGGTCCATACAAAGCCTTCGCCTGGCATCGGCGGAGGAGCCTCATAACGAATCGGAGGGGGTGGTGTCCCGATATAAATCTGAATCTGCCCAAATGCAGGAGCCGAAAGAGCTGAAGCAGCAACGAAGCCCAACAACCATTTTGATTTCATGTCTATCCCGTGTTTTTTGTGAACTACAGACAGTTGTGGTGCATCTCACATGCCACAAGTTGTTCAGAGAAAAGGGTGCCCTTGTAAATTACTGAATACAAATGTTTTTCTGTGGAAACAAAGTTAAACCATGCATTTAGCAGCAAAATCTCCGGCCGGTGAAGTCATGTCCTCCACGAAAAATAGTTGGGACATGAAGCATTTTTTTCATGCGGGGCGATGTTTCGGTCAGAAAAAAGAGGCCCCGACCCGGGCCTCTTCGTAGACATTCCCTAACGCTTTCTTTTTGAGCGGATTAAGTTTACTGGGGTGGCTTGGGGGCGAAGTAGCCCTTCTGCGCACGGACCCTGTAGCGGGGGTCTAGAGCCTGGAGGTAGATGGTTCGGAAGGCACCGTCCTGTTTGAGGTCGGCGGGACGGTAGACGAGGGCGTACTGGCTGCGGAGCTCTTCCTGGATGTTGCGGAAGCCTACGGCTACGTCCTCGAGCTTGGTGGGGTAGAAGGGCTGGCCTCCGGTGGCCTCGGAGATGGCCCGGAGGGTCTCGTCGCCTTTGTCTTTGCTGGGGCTGATGTTGGTGCTGATGGTGTAGACGATGGTGCCTGCACGCTGGCACATCTTGATGGCGTCGGACTCCTGAACGCGGCTGTAATTGTCGTCGCCGTCGGAGACGAGGATGAGGGCGCGGCGGACGGCGTTCTCTTCCTGCAGGGTGAGCATCTGATCACGGCAGGTCTTGTAGAGGGAGTCGAAGAGAGCGGTGCCGCCGCCGGGGCGGAGTCTGCGGATGCCCTGGTTGAGGAGATCGACGTTATTGGTGAAGTCTTGTTCGATATCGGTCTGGATGTCGAAGCCCATGACGAAGGCGCGGTCGTTGCGGTGCAGAATCTGAAGGAGGAACTCGATGGCGGAGTCCTGCTCGAACTGGAAGCGCTGGCGGATGGAGCTGGAGGTGTCGAGCATGATGCCGACACGGAGGGGCAGGTTGGTCTGCTGGTAGAAGTGAAGGACTGAGATGGGCGGCCGGCCGTCGTCGAGGAGGCCGAAATTTTCGCGCTTGAGTCCAGTGATGAAGCGGCCCTTCTTGTCGGTGACGGTGAAGATGAGGTTGACCTCGTTGGCCTGAACGTGGAGGGTCGTCACGGGTTGATCGCTGGCCGGGGCCTGTTCGTTGGCGGGGGGCTGTTGAGGAGCCGTCGCAGGCGCGGTCTGAGGCGTCGACTGGGGAGCCGGCTTAGGCGTCTGAATGGCAGCCTGGGGCGTGGACTGCGAGGCGGCAGGTGCCGGGGAAGTGGTTGCAGGCGCGGGAGGTTGGGGGACAGGAGCACCGGGGAGCGCATTCAGCTGCAACTGCGCGTGGAGCGGCGCGGCGGCGAGTGCAACAACGAGCGGGAGGGCCCAGGTCAACCGAAAGAGCGTGCGGGGGGATCTATTAATTGCGGTCACTGGTTTGATTTTACTCAATCTGTATTGGAACTCGCAGAAATTACTGCGAGAAACGATTTCAGTTCGGGCGCGAGAGGAGCCTCGATCTGCATACTTTTTTGACTCTGGGGATGAGTGAAGGCGAGCCGGGCGGCGTGAAGGAAGTTTCGGTCGAGGGAGAGGGTGTTCCCTTCCCTGCCGATGACGTGGGGGGCACCGTAGAGGGTATCGCCGACGACCGGATGGCCTAAAGACTGGAGATGGACGCGGATCTGGTGGGTACGGCCGGTCTCGATGCGGACTTCGACAAGGGTGAAGGGGCCGTAGGGGGTGGTGAGGCGCTCGAGAACCTTGACGTGGGAGACGGCGGTGCGGACACCTTCGCTGTCTGCGGAACGGCGGGTGGTCATTCGGTTGCGACGGACTAGATCGCGGCCGATGGGGAGATTGATGGTCGTGTTGTCTTTGGCGATGTGGCCGTGGACTAGGGCGATGTAGGTCTTTTCGACGTGGCGCTGGGCGAACATGTCGCCTAGCTTGCGGTGGGTGCTGTCGTCTTTGGCAACAAGAATAATGCCGCTGGTTTGCTTGTCGAGGCGGTGGACGATGCCGGGGCGGAGGTCGCCGCCGATGCCGGAGAGCTTGTTAAAGTGGTAGAGAAGGGCGTTAACGAGGGTGCCGTGGTTGCGGGAGTCGTCGGTGGCGCCGGAGCCGGCATGGACCATCATGCCTGCGGGCTTGTTGATGATGGCGAGGTGCTTGTCTTCGTGAAGGATCTCGAGGGGGATGTCCTCGGGAAAGGCGTGGAGGGGCGGAGGGTGTGGAGTGCCTTCGATCTCGATCTGCTCGCCGCCGTGAAGTTTTTGTTTGGGCTTGGCTGGTGATCCGGCAACGCGGACCTGGCCGTGCTCGATGAGGAGCTGGACGCGGGCACGGCTGATGTCAGGGATGGCCTGGGCGAGGTATTGGTCGAGGCGCAGGCCTGCGGCTTCGGGGGCGGCGGTGAAGGTGTGGATGTGGTCTTCGGCGTCGTCGTCGAAGTCGATTTCGAGGACAGGGATGGGCAGGGGGGTCGGCTCTTCGACGCCTCTGGTGGCGCGGTACTCGTGTTTGACGGTGCGGCGGCGCTGGCCCTTGGGGAGCATGTTCTTAGACGGCATGGGTGACCAGCTTTCGGGATTGGAGCGAGATGAGACCGGCGGTTGCGATCATGCCGAGGGCGATCCACTGGATGGGATCGAGGAGATTGCCGAGTGGGACGGGGTAAGGGAACGGCTGCCGGAGGAAGGTGAGGAGGTATTGCGCTACTCCGGTGGCGACCAGGGCGGAGGCGATGGTGTCTCCAGCATGCCGGTGCGGGGTGAGGTAACGGAGGAGGCCGAGGGTGATGAGGATCGCGGCGATGGCGGCGTAGAGGGCTACTGGGTGGAGTTTCAGTGCGGAAGGCGGGATGGCAATGCCCCAGGGGAGACGGGAGGGGAGGCCGGGGTCGCTGCCCTCGGCGAAATGTCCTAGAGCGAGGAAGGCCCAGATGAGGGTGGCACAGGGGGCCCAGGCATCCAGGGTGCGGAGGATCGGGAGGCGGCGGAAGCGGAGGTAGAGGGCGGTCGCGATGGCAGTGAGGAAGAGGCCGGCGGCGGTGAGCGACGGAACCATTAGGAGAAGGATGGGGTAGGTGAGGAAGTCGCGGAGGTTTGTGACGACGAGCAAAAAGCGGGAGAGGACGAAGGCGGCCAGAATGGTGAAGAGGCCGGCGTTCCAGACTTTTTCGGGGCTAAGTCCTACTTTAGCGGCGGTGCGGAGGCTTAGGGTGAGTCCGGCGATGAGGCCAATGGCTGCCAGTGCGCCGAAGGTGGGCAGGGTGAAGTAGCCGAGGTGGATGAGATTGGGGTACACGGGTGGCAGGAGGAAACCGCAGGTCCTTCGACTCCGCCTCTGCTTCGCAGAGGCTTCGCTCAGGATGACACATCTTCATTTGGCGTGGCGAGTCTTTAGAACGCTGCCGTTGGAACAAGAAAACCGACCCGCGGGGCCGTGTGCGAAGCGCTGGTGAACCCGTCCTAAGACGGCGGGACCCTGCCGTGGTTCTTTAGGCATTCCGGACTGGCGGACACTGCACACCGAACCATATATACGAGCCAGGCCCCTGTTCAATGAATGTTGGTTCAACCAGCGTGGATCGCGGCACCTGCTTAGCAGGCCGGTCTCTTAGGTTGTGATCCTACCTATGCCGGAGGAGCAATGCAAGTTGACAAGGGCGTTGTGTTCAGGGCCGCTTGCCGTGGACGAGGTCGCGCATGGCGAGGGCTTCGGGGGTGTTGAGGTCTTCGAGGCCTTGCTCGACGGCGCGGAGGGTGCGCTCGGACTTGTTCTGGCTGACCTTCCACTTGCCTTCGATACGGGTGATGGGGAGTTCGAGGCCGACGATTCCCTTGATCTGCGATGCGATGTAGTCGGCTGGTGCGTCAGTGATCTTCCATGGGGTGGAGAAGCTGGACTCGTGCTGGGTGACGAGAGCGTTGAGGTGCGAGCGCAGCCATGCCGGGTCTTCGATGATTTTGAGAGGGCCATAGGCATGGACGACGGCGTAGTTCCAGGTAGGGACGACTTTGCCGTCTTCGGCTTTCTCGGGATACCAGTTGGGCGAGATGTAGTGATGGGCGCCGGCGAAGATGGCGAGGGCTTCGAGGGAGACATTGAGATCCCGCCACTGTGTGTTGGCGCGGGAGAGGTGACCTCGCAGCGTGCCGTGCGGGCCTTCGCCGCGAGCGAGCAACATGGGGAGATGCGTCGCGATAAGGCCGGAGTTGCTCATGGTGACGAGTGTGGCGAGCGGCTGCGTCTCGATGAGGGCATGCATGACGTCGAGCCGGGTCTCTTCGTTGAACTTGGGGATATACACGTTAGATTCCTACTGTGAGCTTGCTTCAAGTGTAGCGGCTAACGGTCGGCGCGAGATTCGCTAGTTGCCAGTGGAGGATGAGCGAGGTGCGCTTTCGCGGGCTGCCTTCGCTTTGGCGATGAGTTTTTTGAGCTTGCCTTCGACGTCGGAACCTTCTCCAAGCATCTCGGCGGTGAGGACACCATCCGTGTCGATGGTGAAATAGTGCGGGATGGCGTTGATACCGAAGGCGTTCGAGAGATCGTGGTTGGCGTCGCGGTATTGGACCCAGGTCATCTCGTTCTTGGCGATGAAGTCCTTCCATTTGGCCTCGTCGGAGTCCCAGCTGACGCTGATGATGACGAGGGGTTCGTTGGCGAACTCTTTTGCGATTTTTTTCATGTGGGGGAGTTCGGCTTTGCAGGGGCCGCACCATGTAGCCCAGAAGTCGATGAGGACGACGCGTCCGCCCATCTCGTCGAGGTTGAAGTGCGAGCCGTCGAGGGCGGTGACGGTGATAGGAGGAGCCATTTTGGCGAGCGATAGCGCAGGGTTTGCGGCGAAATGCTCGGTGCGGACGTAGCTTGGATCTTTTGGGGAGAGGCAGCTTAGACATGCCTTGAATTGCTCGCTGGCGGCGTCGATCTGGTTGAGCCGCGCAAGTGTTCTGCCTTCATAGAAGTGCGCCGTGGCGTTTTTAGGATTGCTGGCAATCGCTGCTTTTAGGGACTCATCTGCTGCTTTGAGGAACTCGGGCTTACCCTTGTCGCCGGCCTGCTGATAGAGAGCGAAGCCGCGGCTACCTTCGGCGTAGGATTTGTCGGATGGGTTGGTGGCGATGGATTCCATCTCGGATGCTGTGTTGGCTGCATCCTTGTACCTGGCGATGGTCATCTGGATGGTGAAGATTTCATCGAGAGAGTTGAAATCTTTGCCGCCCGCGATTTTGTTGGCTTTTTTGTAGGAGTCGATGGCGAAGAAGTACTCGTGCTGGTTGGCGAGTTTTTTGGCTTCGGCCACGGCACTGATGAATTTCGGGTCGGATTTATAGCTTTGGGGGGCCTGGGCGTTGATGGTGGGGAGGCAGCAAAAAGTGGCTAGTACAAGTGCGACAAGGGGACGCATCGGGGCTCCGTGAAAGATGATCTTGATTGAAGCAGCAGCATCATCATTCAACGGCGACGGCGGAAATTCAAGGAAAAATGCTAGCCGACTTTGCGATCTTCGAGAACTTCGTCGAGGAGTCCGGCGAGAGAACCGGCGCGGGAACGCATGGTGACCTGCGAGAGGGAGAGGCTGCCGGCGAGGGTTTCGTGGCGCTGGCGGAGGGATTGAAGCTCGTCGGCGATGTTGAGGGCGGCAAGGACGGCTACGCGGAGCGAATCGACAGTGTTGCCAAGGGCGGAGACGGCGCGCATCTTGGCGTCAACGACCTGGGCGAGCTGCTGGATGTAGGCGGGATCAGTGCCGCGGAGATTGTAGATCTGGTCGTAAATTTCGACGGCGATGGATTGACTCTCAGCGAGCTGTTGTGGTGCGGGCGGGGTGAGAGTCTGATCCATCGTTACTCCTGAAGTGCGCTGTTGACGCGGGTTTTAGAGGAGGTCGTCCATTTGCTGGAGCATTTTTTCTACGCGCAGGCGGACGGCGTCGCGGTCCTTGGTGAGGGTGGTGACGGCGGTCTGGGCCTCGGTGGCGACGAGGGTCTGGAACTCGAGCTGCTCGCGGAGGGAGGTGACTTCGGCCTCGGCTTTGGCGCGGGCTTCGCGCTCCCGCTTGACGATCTCTACTGCGCGAAGGACCTTCTGTTCAAGGGCCTGGAACTCGTCGACGCTGATGGTGGCTGTGGTCATTACTTGTACTCCTGTGGAAGAGTATAGAGGGTGAATCCGTGGATATTTTTTTGGGGTATCTTTCTGGGTTCGGGTTTGTTGCGAAGTGGTGTGTAGCGTGTGGTTTTTGGTGGTGGGTTGATGGAGCGAAGTGTGGAAAAGCTGGTTGGCGGATGGCACTTTTGGGACTCTGCCGTGGAGTTTTCGTGGCGCTGCGAGCAAAATGCGGGGGTTCTTCGCCTCGCTCAGAATGACAAGCAACTACACTACAACAGCAACGGCGACAGCAGGTCCCCTTCGGGGATGACAAGCTAGAAAAGCAAGAGCAACTACAAACCGCGCCCACGGCGACGGCAGTTGGTTGGGCGTCAGGCTCGGAGGGTGCCGCCTAGTTTGGTTAGGGTCTCGATGATCTGGGTGGACCAGGTCGCTAGCTCTTCGTCTCGAAGGGTGCGGTCGAGCGATTGGAAGATGGTGCGGACCAGGAGGGAGTAGACGCCGGGGTACTTCTTTTCATTGCGCCAGACTTCGATGGGCTTGCGACTTTGTAGCTCGGGGATCGCGAGGGCCTGGATGGCGCAGGCGATGGTGTGCCATTGGACGGCGTCGGGGAAGACGAAGGAGAAGTCGCGCTCGACGGCTTGATAGCGGGAGAGGTCGTGGGCCGTGATCTTGCGCAGGGAGAGATCGTAGAGGGTGGCCAGGTCGACCTGGGCGAGATAGACGGGCTGCCGGAGTTTGCGGTGCTGGGCCTGTGTTTGAGCCAGTTCGCCGAAGTGGGCTATGGGTTGGTTGTTCAGGAGTGCGGTGGCAGAGCGGCCTGGCTGGAGCCAGGCGGGTGATTCGGGGGTGAAGGTGACGGCCTCGGCGCCTCCGGGGAGGGTGAAGAGGGAGAGGAGGGATTCGATGGCTCCCTTGAGCTCGAAGAAGGGGACGTCTTGGGCCATGTGCGGCGCGATGGTCTGCGGGTTCGCGGTGGTGAGGCCGAGGGTGAGCTGAGGGGATTCGTGGACGTCGGCGATGTGGGAGGCGTCGGCGGGGATCGTGCCGGTGAAGATCTGGCCCTGTTCGAAGAGGCGGACTTCGCGGACGTCTCTGTTGAGGTTGTGGGCGAGCATCGTCGCCATACCAGGGATGAGCGATGGACGGAGGAGGGAGGCTTCTTCGGAGAGCGGGTTCTCCATGGGGACTGGTTGCTGGCCTGTCTGCTTCGTGGTGTAGAAGAGGTCGCTGTCCTGCTGGCTGGCGAAGCTGCTAGAAATGGATTCGCTGAAGCCGAGGGCGAGGAGGCGCGTGCGGACGGCGGCTTCCTTGGCTGCCGTGGGGTGAGCGATGACGGGGAGCGCGGTGGGCAGGGTGTTGGCGAAGCGGTTGTAGCCGTAGACGCGGGCGACTTCTTCGATGAGGTCGATCTCGCGCTCGAGGTCGAGGCGCCAGGAGGGGAGTTTGGTGCGGTAGATGTCGAGTCCGTGGAGGATGAGCTCGCAACCCAGCGAGGAGAGGTAGCGGGCGACGATCTCGCCGGTGATGCCTTCGGGGTCGATGGTTTTGCCGAGGTGGCGCTGGACCTGCTTTACGGAGAGCTCGATGGTGGGACGGTTGGCGGTACGGGCGGCTACGTCGGGGTCGATGACGTCGATGAGCTCGCCTTCGATCTTTCCGCCGGCTTGCAGGATGCGCTGCGCAACGAGGGCGTTGGCGACGGGGGCGGCGTTGAAGTCGGCTCCGCGCTCGAAGCGGTGGGAGGCGTCGGTGTGGAGGAGATGGCGGCGGGAGCTGCGACGGACGGTGGCCGGGTCGAACCAGGCGGCCTCGATGAGGATGTTTTTGGTTTCGGGGGTAATCATGGAGTCCCAGCCGCCCATGACTCCGGCGAGGGCTAGGGCCTTCTTTTCGTCGGCTACTACGAGGTCGTCGGCTTCGAGGGTGCGCTCGGTGCCGTCGAGGAGCTTGAGCTTCTCGCCTTTGTGGGCGAGGCGGACGACGATGCCTCCTTCGATCTTGTCGAGGTCGAAGGCGTGGGTGGGGTGGCCCATGCCGAGGAGGACGTAGTTGCTGGCGTCGACGGCGTTCGAGATTTGTTTCTGGCCGAGGAGGTTGAAGTATTCGGAGATTTTTCCGGTGCTAGGGGCGATGGTGACGTTACGGAGAACCTGCGCGGTGAAACGGCCGCAGAGTCCTTTGGCGTCGGGGGCGATGCGGATGGGGAATGGGCCGTCGACGAGGGTGCCTACGGGGAGCTTGGTGTTGAGGTGCTCGAGCGGGAGGTTGTAGATGGTGGCGGCTTCACGCGCGATGCCGTAGTGGTTCATGGCGTCGACACGGTTGGTGGTGATGTCCATCTCGAAGAGGGATCCATATTTTTCTTGTAGCCGCTTGAGCTCTCCAGACGCGTATGAAGGTCGTCTTTCAGATTCAGGCGTGAGATCGTGGACGCCTTCGACGGCGATACCGCGCAGGGTGAGGTCGTCGGCTAGTTGCCGGTCGGTGACGGAGAGGGTGGGGAGGTAGTGGCGGAGCCACGCGGTGAGAATCTTCATGATGGACGGCTTCTAGTCTAAATGTTTGCCCTGTTTTCCTTGAAACGGGGTTCGGCAAAGCTAAGATCATTGCATGAAATGGTTCGGGCCAAGCGTTCGTTTCGAGATCTTCGATCGAGAAGATGAAATGCAGGTTTTGTTCACGAGACAAAGGCGCTGGATTGATTTTCTTGTGGAGGCTCTTGTTATCGCGGGGCTGGCATTTCTCTTCTGGCGCAATCAAAGCTGGATTGTCCTCCTCATGCTGGTGGTTGCTATAGGTCATGGCGTTGTCGGGTGGCTTGGTGACGATCATGCAGAGCTACTGATTACGAAAGAGGGCATTGAGGTCATTGGTACTCTTGGTCGAATCTCAAGCAGCAATTTACGTCTTCAATGGTCGAGCATTTCGGGTTTGGACTATAGAGAGGGTGGCGAAGATGAGCCAAGCGGTCTTTATGCGCGACTCGGCAGCTGGAGTTCCACCCGCCTCATGACTCATGTGAACAAAGAGCAAGCGGAAGAGATTATTGCCGCGATCTACCGTAGGTTTCCCTATGTGGAGATGGCTGAAGATAGCGGGGGATGGTCGCTCTTTAGTGGCGGGAGCGAAATCATGACGTTGGGTTTGTCGAAGTCGGATGAGTCTTCTAGTAGAAAATGATGCGCAATTTAGTAAAGGCATACCCCAGGGGCTGAAGCCTTTTTCTTCGGTGTATTGAAAGACCCAAGGCTGAAGCCTTGGGGTACCTAGAAGCCGGACGAATCAAAAAGGTTGTCGAGTGAAACGGCTTTAAGGGACGGTGGTTTCTTTGATCTCTTCAAACATGCCGGTTGGGTAGCCGTCGATGCTGAGGGTGTTTTTCTGGCGGCGGTAGTCTTCTAGGGCGGCTTCTCCTTTGACTTCGGCCCAGCGGTCTAGTTGGTCGCGTTCGCTGACGTAATCGAAGAAGGGGACGCTCATGCCGCAGGAGGTCTGGACGAGGTCGATGTGGAGCAGGAGCATCTGGCGGGCGCCGGGGAATTCGGTGTTGTTGAAGTGGGTGGCGAGGAGGGTGTCGTACTCGTCGCTGTGGCGGGGCAGGATGCGGGCGTGGCCGTAGAGGCGAAGGATCATGGGGGAGCCTTCGAAGGCGCAGAACATGAGGGTGAGGCGAGGGTTGAGGCGGAGGTGGGCGGCGGTCTCGTTGCCACTGCCGGTGCGATCGAGGTAGACGACGGTGTTGGGGTCGAGGATGCGGAGAGCGGCGGCGTCGCGGGGCGAGACGTTGACACGGCCTTCGGGGGCGGCGGAGGCGTTGAAGAAGATGTGCTGACGCTCGATGAATTCGAGGTGAGCGGGTTCGATGCGCTCGAATTTTTTGCCCATGAGTTGCGGTTTCCTGGTTTGAGGTTAATGCGGATGAACATTCTTATAGATGCTTGCGTATTGCGGAGGGTGCTTACTTTCTGAGCGCGGAGGGTTCGATGAAGAGGTTTTCGGCTTTGGTGCTGGTGGGCTTGATGGCGGGGACGTTGGTTCGGGTGGAGGCTCAGGCTGTTCCTGCGCTGGAGGCGATCAAGAGCGATGCGGAGTTGACGCGTGCGATTTCGGCTCTGGATACGCAGCTTTTCGATGCTTACAACAATTGCGATATCGATAAGCTGGGCTCGCTGGTGGTGGACGATCTGGAGTTTTATCACGATAAGACAGGGCTGATGGTGGGGAAGCAGCCGTTTCTGGTTGCGATCAAGAACAATATCTGCGGGAAGGTGACGCGAGAGTTGGTGAAGGGATCGCTGGAGGTTTATCCGCTGAAGGGGTATGGGGCCGTGGAGATTGGCGTGCATCGGTTTCATCATCCCGGGGTGCAGAATGACGTGCTGGGGGAGGCGAAGTTCATTCACCTTTGGCAGTACAAGGATGGGGCTTGGAAGGTGTCGCGGGTGATCAGCTACGACCATGACGTGGTGAAGTAAGTTTCGAGCAGGAAGAGAAAAATATGCTGGGCCGGGGCTGGGTGGGGTATGCTCGTGTGGCGGAAACGCTAACGGCGAATCCGGGTGTTCAATTGTGCGGCTGAAAGGAACGAGCCATGGTTCGTCTGTTTCTGCACTGGATTTTGAATGCTGTGGCCCTGCTCGTGGTTTCGCATTTCGTACAGGGCTTTGTGGTCAGTGGCTTTGTGTCGGCTTTAATTGCGGTCATTGTGATCGGGCTGCTGAATGCGACGCTGGGGCTATTTTTGAAGATCATTACGCTGCCGCTCGGGATTCTTACGTTTGGGCTGTTCTTTCTGATCATCAATGCGGTGATTCTGAAATTTTCGAGCGTGTTTGTGCCGGGCTTTGTCGTAGCGACCTGGACGGCGGCATTTCTTGGCGCGCTGGTGCTGGCACTGCTGCATCTGCTGTTTGGTTTTCTGGATGGGCCGAAGAAGAAACCCGTTTAGCTGGAGTCGAAGGCGGAAAGGCAGTGTCTTTCGAAGGCACTGCTTTTCTGTGTGAGGGAGAGCTGCTATGAAACTCCTGGATTATCCTGTCCTGATTTTTTTTGTTTCATTCGCAGCGCTGTGGTTTGCGGACTGGTTGGGGGCTCGGCTGCGCGTTCGCCGGAAGAGTATCGGCGAGGAGGAGCGGCCGGACTTCGATGTCGTTCTGGGTGCGGCGCTGACACTGCTTGGGCTGGTGATCGGGTTCAGCTTTTCGATGGCGATCAATCGCTTTGAGCTACGCGGCGACTATGAAGAGACCGAGGCCAATGCGATTGAAACGGCGTATCTGCGAGCGGAGCTTGTGCCTCAGGAAGATTCGGCTCGAATACGCGATCTGCTGCGTCAGTACACGGATCTTCGGATTCAGTTTTATGTGAATGGGCACAGGGAGACAGAGAGAATTGCGGCGGAGACGGCACAGGTGCAGCATGGGCTTTGGGCCGCTGTGAGTAAGCCGGCTCAGGCTCAGCCGACTGCGGTCGCGGCGCTTGCGGTCGCCAGCGTGAACGATGTGATTAAGTCCGAGGGAGCGACGCGGGAGGTGTGGGAGGACCGCATTCCGGTGGCCGCGTGGGCTCTGATGTTCGGGATTGCTCTGGGCTGCAACGTTTTGTATGGCTATGGGTCGAGACGTACCGACTGGAAGCTGTCGATTGTGCTGCCGTTGGTGGTCGCGGTGTCACTGGCATTTATTGCCGATTTGAATAGCCCTCGGGGAGGGTTTATTCATACGCAGCCGAAAAATTTGGAGAGGTTGCGGGGGACCTTGCAGTAGTCAGCGGGATCGCGCTGGACTATTCTCAGTTGGTTGAAGAGTGCTCAGGAGGCTTTTTTCATGAGGCTTTTGGATTATCCTGTCCTGATTTTTTTTGTTTCGTTCGCGATTCTGTGGTTTGCGAACTGGCTGGGGACTCAGCTGCGCCTTCGACGGAAGTCCATCTCCGAGGAGGAGCGCCCAGACTTCGATGTGGTTCTAGGCGCTGCGCTGACGCTGCTTGGACTGGTGATCGGGTTCAGCTTTTCGATGGCGGTCGGCCGGTACGATCAGCGAAAGAATTATGAGGAGGCTGAGGCCAACGCGATTGGAACGGAGTATCTTCGCGCGGACTTGCTTCCCGAGGCGGACGGAGCGCAGGTGCGTGAGCTTCTACGGCAGTATTTAGACCTGCGGATTCAGCACTACGGGGCGCGAAGCGACGATGATCTGCGGCGGGTCAATGCAGATACGGCGCGAGTGCAGGGTGAGCTCTGGACTGCTGCTTCGGGTCATGTGAAGGAGCAGCAGCCGATTTCGGTGGTGACCCTGACGGTAGGTGGAATGAACGACGTACTGAACTCGCAGGGTTATACAGAAGCTGCGTGGCGGTACCGGGTTCCCGGGGCGGCCTGGATGCTGCTGTTTGTAGTTGCGATCTGCTGCTGTGTGTTATTTGGATTTCAAGCCCGGCGCGTTGAGCCCAAATTGGCGATCGTGCTGCCGCTTCTGGTTGCAATCGCGTTCTTTCTGATCGCGGATATCGATAGTCCGCGCAGCGGCGTAATTCGTGTGCAGCCACAGAACCTGCAGAGCTTGCGGGACAGCCTGCACTAGAGGCTCAGGCGAACTGCTCGAGGAAGCGCATGTCTCCGGAGCAGAAGTGACCTCTATTGGAGATGCCGTGGTCGCGGTTTCGCTGTCTTTTATCGCCGACCTTAACAGGCCGGTTGAGTTTTACTCCCGATCGACCCCTGTTTTAGACGGATGACAGCGGCTTGCCGCTTTAGTCGTAGGCTGCGGCGGAACGTCCCGGTATATTCTGAGGTGACTAATCTAAGGAAATTTCATGCCACCACCGAAGGCGACGCTCTCGCCTAATCTAGATATGCTGCGCGCGGCAGCCGTACTATGCGTCTTTATCGCACATTTGTTGGATGTATTCGGGATACGAAGCTTTGGAAGTCTCGGGCGCGTCGGCGTTGTCATCTTTTTTGTTCATACCAGCTTTGTGCTGATGGGTTCTTTGGAGCGGTTACAGGCGAGCGCACAGAGCTCCTGGGAGCTGGTAACGGGGTTCTGGTGCCGCCGGTTCTTCAGAATCTATCCGTTGTCGATCTTGTTTGTGGTGCTGATTGTGATGTTCAGGATTCCGGCCTATCCGGGGGAAACCTACCATTGGATCGGCCTGAAGGCTTACCTTTCAAACCTGACGTTGACCCAGAACCTGACTTACAGCCCGGACATTCTGAGCGTTCTGTGGAGCTTGCCGCTTGAGGTGCAGATGTACGTGATGCTTCCAGTGCTCTACTTCGCAGTACGAGGTAAGCGCCGGTATGTTTCGATTGGATTATGGGCGCTCTCGGTGGTATTGGCGCTAATCACGCCTGAGATAAGCGAGAGGTTGAGCGTTTTCCACTATGCGCCGTGCTTTACATCGGGAATAGTCGCGTACGACGTGATCCGGAGCAAACGCTGGCGATGGACGCTGCCGGCATGGGGATGGCCAATGGGGATCGCCGCCGCAATTTTACTGTTTGGACCGCACGACAATCTGCACCTGGCTGTGAAGCTCCAGCGTGCGTGGGTGGTGTCGCTGCTGTTGGCCCTGTTGTATGCAAACGCTCGAGAAGTCTCGCGCGGTGTGTTGCAGCCTCTGTTGCATTGGATCGCGGAACACTCGTACGGAATCTACCTAAGCCATACGATTGTGATGGGGTTCGCGTTCCACACGATGTCGGGCGCGCCAATGTGGGTCCGTATTGCCGTGCTCATAACAGGAGTGATCGCGGTCCCGGCGTTGCTGCATGTGGCAATTGAAAAACCGCTGATCCTTGTTGGAGGACATGTGGTTCGACGGACGATGCGGCGGCAACTTGTACATGCCAGCTAAGAGCAATTCCTGAAGCTGCTGACAATCAGGCGAATTGTTCGAGGAAGCGCATTGTCTTCAAAGCCTAGACGATACTGCTCATCCTTGAGTTTTTTTGCGAGATTTTTTGCAACGAGCGAAGCCTAGTGTTGCCAAGACACCGGTGGATAGCAATACGAGTGAACCTGGCTCGGGGACTGAGGGAGTGGGATCGATGGAGAATACGGCAGTATCTGTTCCGTAGAGAATCCGAGATGTCAGGTACAAGGTAGGAGAATCAGCCCGGATCGTCATCGTATCGCCTATGAGGCTATAGGATTCGATGAAGTTCGAAGGGTCGGAAAGAAGCGTCAGATTTGTGAAGGCAGGATCGGTGAACGTGAATAAATCGCCGAAGACTCCGCAGCCATAGGCCCATTGGCAGGTTTCCGTGATGGTAAGAGCGCTATCCGTGAAGTCTGAAGTGATGATGAGCAAAGACGTGTCTTCATAGCCGAATTCAGTGGCAGATCCGATGGTGATGTTATTTGGTCCCGCATAGTTGCCGTAAATAGACGGAACAGCGTTGGAATAGGATGAGGGGTCGTACAAGTTGTACGAAACTACAGTGCCATAAGCTGGGGCGGGGCCGGTGTACGTGTAATAGAGCGAACCGGAGACGCTGGTGCCTATCAAATCAGCATGCAAAGATTGGGCAGATAGTGCAATAAGTACCAAGGCAAACACAGTTGCAAGTCTCAAACAAATACCCCTGGATAAACTCAAAAATGGAAATGCCCCCTGAGCATATCAGGAGGCATGTTGAAGCGCTATCTTTTTGACGTTGAACAACTTGACGCTGAACAACGGCTTCAGGCGAACTGCTCTAAGAAGCGCATGTCTCCGGAGTAGAAGTGGCCTATGTCGGAGATGCCGTGCTGGATCATGGCGATGCGCTCGACGCCCATGCCGAAGGCGAAGCCGGTGATGCGCTCGGGATTGTAGGTGTCGTCGGCGGGGTTGGTCTTGCGGCGTTCTTCGGTGACTGCAGCGAAGACGGCGGGGTCGACCATGCCGCAGCCGAGGAGCTCGATCCAGCCGGAGTGTTTGCACTTGCGGCAGCCCTTGCCTCCGCAGAAGATACAGGAGATCTGGACGTCGGCGCTGGGCTCGGTGAAGGGAAAGAACGATGGGAAGAAGCGGGTTTTGACGTCGCTGCCGAAGAGGGCCTTCATGGCGTGGTCGAGCGTGCCCTTGAGGTCGGAGAAGGTGATGTTGGTGTCGACGCAGAGGCCTTCGACCTGATGGAAGATGGGGGAGTGGGTGGCATCGGCGGCGTCGTTGCGGTGGACTTTGCCGGGGATGACGATGCGGATGGGCGGGGCCTGCGCGACCATGGTGCGGATCTGCACGGGGCTGGTGTGGGTGCGCATCAGCAGGCGGTCGCGTGATGGCTTGGAGGACTGGTGGGCGATTTGCAGGGTGTCCTGGGTGTCGCGTGCGGGGTGGTTCGGAGGGAAGTTGAGGGCCTCGAAATTGTAGAAGTCGGTTTCGACCTGGGGGCCGAGGTTGGTGCTGTAGCCGAGGTGGTGGAAGACCTGCACGATCTCCTGCATGGTCTTGAGGAGCGGGTGGGGGATGCCGGGAGTGCGGATGGCTCCGGGGAGAGTGACGTCAATTCCCTGCACTGCTGCCGTGCTTGCAGTGGCTAGCGGGGCTTCGAGGGCTTGCTCGATCTGCTGCTTGAGCTGGTTGAAGCGGATGCCGAGGGGCTTGCGGGCTTCAGCCGGGGCGGACTTGAGCCAGGCGTCGCTGATGAGCTTGAGGCGGCCTTGCTTGCGGCCCAGCCAGTGGAGGCGGAAGGCTTCCTGCGCGTCGGGGGTAGTGAGGGCGGCGGCTTCGGTGCGGACCTCTGCGGCGAGAGTGGCGAAGGCGGCTTCCAGGTCAGGTTCGCCGTGGCTGTTGAGTTGGGGGATGTGGTCGCTCATGTGAGTAAAGATCAGGATAAATGAGGTGGGTGGGGTGTGCCCGAGAGAACGAGCAACGGCGAAGGCTGGTTGGGGAAGGTTCTACATTCCCAATCATCGCGATGAGACTGCGATGATTGGGGCACCCGATCTTTTGTACTGGCTTAGAAAGAACAACTGCGGAGGTGATGGGAAATTAGGGCTTGTTAGAGGGCCGATAGGACGATGGCCACGACTAGCAGGCCCATGAGGAGACTGCGGCGGTCAGTGATGGCGTAGACGACGGGGTCTTCGTTGAGTTCGCCGCGGGAGGCCTGGAGCCAGAGGCGGCTTAGCCAGAGGAGAAGGACGGGGACCAGCAACCAGAGACGGTGGATGTGGTTGTAGAGCAGGCCGGCGTCGGCGTTGAGGTTGGAGATGTAAAGGGTGAGGACGACGACGGAGGCGTATCCGCTGGCGGAGCCGAAGCTGCGGAGCTGCTCGATGTCGGTGATGTGGTAGCCGCGGCCCTTGGCTGAGGTTGCACCGCGCTCGCGGAGATTTTCAAGCTCGGCGAAGCGTTTGACGAACGCCAGCGAGAGGAAGAAGAAGATGCTGAAGCCGGCCAGCCAGGTGGAGACGGGAACTCCCGTGGCTGCGGAGCCGGCGATGATACGCACGGTGTACAGACCAGAAAGGACGATGACATCGACCAGCACTGTGCGCTTAAAGCGGAGCGAGTAGGCGAGAGTAGTCACGGCGTAGAAGGCCAGCCACGCCAGGAAATTGTGCGGCCGGGCGAGATAGAATCCGGGCGAAAAGGTGGAGACGGCTCGCGGAACGAGGAGGGCAAGGGCGATGGAGGCGACCAGGAAGACGGCGATGACGAGGACGCCGGCGATGGCGGAGAGGTCTCCTGAGGCGAAGGGACGGCGGCGCTTGCGGGGGTGGTGGCGGTCGGCTTCGATGTCGAGGAGATCGTTGACGATATAGGTGGCGGAGGCGCAGAGGCCGAAGCTGAAGAAGGCAAGAATGGCCGCTGCGATCAGGCCCGGGGACAGGGCGTGTCCCAGAATCATGGGGAGAAAGATGAGGGTGTTCTTGGCCCACTGGTGGATGCGGATGGCTTTGGGCCACGCTTTGAAGGGGGAGACCTGCTCGCTGAAGGTGCGGGTGGGGGTGATGTGGGCACGGCGGAGGGCGGCGCGGAGGCCAGCGGTGGGATTGGCGACCATCGGCTCGTGGCAAGCCTGGAGGAGGGGAAGATCGGGAAGAGCGTTGCCAATGTAGTCGAAGTTGTCGCCAAAGCGTTCGCGGAAAGCTGCTAGCTTATTGTTTCCAGACAGATTAGTGGTTCCATCCGAGGCAAGGACGCCGGCAAAGATGCCGAGGTGATCCGCCACGCGGTGGGCGGTAGCGCCGTCGGCGGCGGTGGCGAGGTAGATGGGGCGTCCCGTGGAGCCCTGCCGCTCTAAAAATTGCAAAAGTTCGCGGTTGTAAGGCAGGTGGGCGACGTCTAACTGAACAGTAGCTGCGATGTGCTGCTTGAGTGCGGCTTTGCCCTGGGCGAGCCAGCCTGGGATACGAAGGAGTGCGGAAGGATGATGGCGTGCGAGGGCGAGAGTAGAGTCGACGAGCGTATCCGACTTAACGAGAGTGCCGTCGAGGTCGACACAGAGCGCGGGAAGGGTGGAGGTTGCGAGTTCGGGGGCCGGAGTGAGCAAAGAAAATCCTTCCTTATGAGCGCGATTACCGGACTAACACCATGAAGCAGGACAGAATCTGTCCAAATGGAGAACGCTGGATTTCGAAACCTTCCAGCGGCGGCCAACGTCATTATCATTTATTCTGAGGTATCTAGAGAAAACTCAGAATCCTGATTTCGAGAATCTCGCATCAACAACCTCGGTTCAACCCTAAATCTTTGAGAGCACGGTGAGCGCACCCATGTCGTCAGCCCAGATAAGCGAACAAGAGACCAATGCAGCCCTGCCGGCGCCTAAGCCGCAGATATCGCTGCCTGAGCCGGAGAAACCGAAGGGATCGGGCTTCAGGAAGTGGATTGTGGTGCTGGTAATCGCACTGGCGGTAGGCGCGGCCGTGTGGAAGATACGCAAGAACTCGCAGGAACAGGTGACGCAGGGTCAGAAGATGGCGGCGATGCTGGACCGGCCGACGCCTGTGCAGGTGGTCGCCGTGCAGCAGAAGACGATGCCGATCTACCTGACCGAACTGGGAACCGTGACGGCGTACAACACGGTGACGATCAAGTCGCGGGTGGATGGGCAGCTGATCCGGGTAAATGTTACCGAGGGGCAGACGGTGCATCAGGGCCAGTTGCTGGCCGAGATAGACCCGGCACCGTATCAGGCGGCGCTGGCTCAGGCCGAAGGGCAGTTGGTGAAGGACCAGGCCGCTGCGGCGAATGCTACGGCAGAAGCGGCGCGGTATACGGCGCTGTTGGACGCAGGGGTGGTCTCGAAGGAAAACCAGCAGGCACAGGTATCGACTGCCGGTCAGATGGAGGGATCCATCGATGCGGACAAGGCGGCGATCCAGGCAGCCAAGGTCAACCTCGCTTATACGAAGATTACCTCGCCGATCAATGGCGTAGTCGGGTTGCGGCAGGTTGATCCGGGCAACATCGTTCATGCCGCAGATACGACCGGATTGCTGGTGGTGACGCAGTTGCAGCCGATCGCTGTGATCTTCACACTGCCGGAGGATCATCTGCAGGATGTGCTGAAGCTGACGCGGAACGGCCATACCCTGGCTGTTGAGGCCTATGACCGGTCGGGCACGACGCACCTGGCGAGCGGCAAAGTGCTGACGGTAGACAACCAGATTGATACGACGACGGGCACAGTAAAGGTAAAGGCCGTCTTCGACAACAAGGACGGGGCGCTGTTCCCGAACCAATTTGTGAACGTGCGGTTGATCCTGGAGCAGAGAGCGAACTCGCTGGTGATTCCGGCGGCTGCGCTACAGAGCGGAACCCAGGGGAGCTTTGTGTACCTGGTGCATCCGGGAGATCCTCCGGCGAATCTGCTGACCAACGGCAGCGATAGCGGCACCCAGGGCAGGCGCAGACGCGCTGCGGGAGCTACGAATGCCGGGGCGCCAGCTGCAGGTGCTGGTGCAGGCAATGGCGGCGGAAAGCAGAATCAGGCGCCTTTCTGGGCCGAGGCAAGGCCGGTAACGGTCGATGTAACGGAAGGCACACAGGTGATCCTGAAAGACGGCGTGAGTGTGGGCGATTCGGTGGTTGTGGATGGCCAGGAGAAGCTGCGCAACGGAAGCAGAGTGATCCCGACAAAGGCGACTCGTGTTTTTGCGGCGGACTCGATAGGCGCTCAAACGGGAACTTCGGCGCCTACCGGCAATGCGGGACAGGCCGGACAGAATCAGCAGCACGGACAGCCGGGTAATGCAGGGGGTACGCGTCCATGAGCCCATCAAGGCCATTTATTCTTAGGCCGGTGGCCACCTCGCTTTTGATGGTGGCCATTTTGCTTGCGGGTGCCGTCGCGTACTACCAGTTGCCGGTTTCGGCACTCCCGCAGGTGGATTATCCGACGATTCAGGTAATGACGTTCTATCCGGGAGCCAGCCCCGACGTGATGGCTTCTTCGGTGACGGCTCCGCTGGAACGGCAGTTCGGGCAGATACCAGGACTGAGTCAGATGACATCGACCAGCTCGGGCGGCGGCAGCGTGATCACGCTGCAGTTCGAGTTGTCGGAGTCGATCGACATCGCCCAGCAGGATGTGCAGGCGGCGATCAACGCAGCGTTTACATACCTGCCAAAGGACCTGCCGAATCCGCCGGTGTACAGCAAGGTGAATCCGGCTGACGCGCCGATCATGACGTTGTCCTTGACGAGCGACACGCTGGAGCTGTCGAAGGTCGAGGACTTGGCCGACACGGTGATGGCGCAGAAGATCTCGCAGCTCTCTGGCGTGGGTTTGGTGTCGATCAATGGCGGACAGAAGCCTGCGGTGCGGATTCAGGCGAATCCGACAGCATTGGCGAACTATGGGTTGAGTCTCGAGGACATACGGACAGCGCTGGGCACGGCCAATGTCGACCAGGCCAAGGGAAATCTGAGTGGTCTGCGGCAGGCGTATACGATCGGCGCGAACGATCAGCTGCTCTCGAGCAAAGACTACAACCAGGTGATCATCGCGTACCGGAATGGGTCGCCGGTGCGGCTGTCGGATGTTGCGACTGCGATCGACAGTGCAGAGAACCTGTATCAAGCGGCCTGGGTTGGAATGTCGGCGCGGCCAGCCGCTGGGAATCAGCCGGCGCGTGACTTGACGCTCAAGCCGGCGGTAATCGTCAACATCCAACGGCAGCCCGGCGCGAACATCATTGGGGTCGTGGATGAGGTGAACCGACTTCTGCCGCAACTGCGCTCCACGCTGCCGACCAGTGTGACGGTGCAGGTGCTGACCGACCGAACCGCCACCATCCGGGCATCGGTGAAGGACGTACAGTTCTCGCTGATCCTGACCATCGCCCTGGTGGTCATGGTCATCTTCCTGTTCCTGCGGTCGATTGCGGCGACGATCATTCCTTCCGTTGCGGTGCCGCTGTCGATTGTGGGTACGTTCGGAGTGATGTATCTGTTGGGATACAGCCTGAACAACCTAAGCCTGATGGCACTGACGATCTCGACCGGGTTCGTCGTCGACGACGCGATCGTAATGATCGAGAACATCGCGCGATATCTGGAAGAGGGCGACTCTCCGCTGGAAGCTGCGTTGAAGGGATCGGAGCAGATTGGTTTCACGATTCTTTCGTTGACGGTCTCGCTGATCGCTGTGCTGATTCCGCTGCTGTTCATGGGCGATATCGTTGGGCGGCTGTTCCGCGAGTTCGCCGTGACGCTGGCCGTGACGATTCTTGTTTCTGCCGTTGTATCGCTGACGCTGACGCCGATGATGAGCGCCAAACTGCTGAAGCATACGCCGGAGAACGAGCAGAACGCCTTCTATCGCAAGAGCGAAGAGTTCTTCGAGTATGTGATTGCGAAGTACGGCAAAGGCGTGAAGTGGGTGTTGCGTCATCAGACGCTGACGTTGCTGGTAACGCTGGCGACGTTTCTGCTGACGGTGTACCTGTACATCATCGTACCCAAGGGATTCTTCCCGGTGCAGGACACGGGCGTGCTGCTGGGCATCACGGAGGCTCCGCAGTCCATCAGCTTCAATGCGATGGCCGCACGTCAGCAGGAGCTGGCGAAGATCATCCTCCAGGATCAGGACGTGGAGAGCGTGTCTTCGTTTATTGGAATCGATGGGACGAACTTCACACTGAATAGCGGCCGCATCCAGATCAACCTGAGGGACAGGGAGTCGGGCAGATCTTCGGCGTTGGACGTGATTCAGCGGTTGCAACCCAGACTGGCGCAGGTAGAGGGGATTCAGTGCTTCCTGCAGCCGTTGCAGGATTTGACCGTAGATGACCGTGTGAGCCGGACGCAGTATCAGTTCTCGGTTGAGGACGCCAATGCGGATGAGTTGGCGATATGGTCGCAGAAGTTGGTCGATAAGCTGCGCCAGATTCCGGTGCTGACTGACGTCGCAAGCGACCAGCAGTTGAGCGGTCTCGAGGCTCATCTTGTCATCGACCGCGATACAGCGGCGCGGCTGGGCATCACACCGCAGAACATCGATGACACGCTGGATGATGCATTTGGACAGCGGCAGGTCTCGACGATCTTTACGCAGCAGAACCAATACCACGTCGTGCTGGAGGTGGCACCGAAGTTCCAGCGGACCACCGACGCGCTGAACAATATTTACGTGAAGAGCTCGAACGGGACACAGGTACCGCTTTCGACATTTACCCACATCGAGGAGAGACAATCGTCTCTGGCGATCAACCATCAGGGGCAGTTCCCTGCTGTGACGATTTCGTTCAATCTCGCGCCGGGCAAGTCAATCGGCGATGCTGTCGAAGCGGTGAACCGCGCCAAACAGGAGCTTGGACTGCCGGCGAGCGTCAATGCGGAGTTCCAGGGTTCAGCCCGCGCGTTTGAAGCATCGCTGACCAACGAGCCGCTGTTGATTCTTGCGGCGCTCATCGTCGTCTACATCGTGCTGGGTGTGTTGTACGAGAGCTATATCCATCCCATCACGATTCTGTCGACGCTGCCGTCGGCCGGTGTTGGTGCGATTCTGGCGCTGCTTATCTTCCACGTCAACCTGAGCGTGATTGCACTGATCGGCATCATCCTGCTGATCGGCATCGTGAAGAAGAACGCCATCATGATGATCGACTTTGCGCTTGAAGCTGAGCGCGAGCATGGAATGGAGCCAGAGGAGGCGATCTATCAGGCCTGCCTGTTGCGCTTCCGTCCGATCATGATGACGACGATGGCAGCGCTGCTCGGCGGCCTGCCGCTGGCGATGGGACGCGGCACCGGAAGCGAGTTGCGACAGCCGCTGGGAATATCAATCGTCGGTGGATTGATCGTGTCGCAGGTTCTGACGCTGTTCACGACGCCGGTCGTGTATCTGTTCTTCGACCGGATTGGGCGGAAGTATCTGAACACCGCGAAGGCGGATGCGGAGTTCCGTGAGCATGAACATGCGGTGAGTGCAGACTGATGGCTTACGAAGAAAATCACGATCTAGCTGCGGCGATGAAGACAGCGGAGAAGCGTTCCGCGGAGGGCGTGCACTTCTCCGCGCCTTTCATCAAGCGTCCGGTCGCGACGACACTGCTGTCGATCGCAATCATTTTGGCGGGCGCGGTCGCTTATAAGCTGCTGCCTGTAGCGAGTCTGCCGCAGGTTGAGTATCCGGTAATTTCGGTGGGTGCGAGCCTGCCGGGAGCGGACCCGGAGACAATGGCGTCGGCAGTTGCGACTCCGCTCGAGCGGCAGTTCGCCAAGATTGCCGGCATCAATGAGATGACGTCGTCGTCTGGGTTGGGCAATGCCTCCATTACGCTGCAGTTCGACCTGAGCCGCGATGTAAATGGCGCGGCGCGCGACGTTCAGGCGGCGATCAATGCGGCGCGGAGCCAACTGCCTGCGAACCTGCCGAGCAATCCGACGTACAGAAAGATCAACCCTTCGGATTCGCCGATCCTGATTCTTGCGCTGACCTCGGACACGCTCTCTGTGCCTGAGCTTTACGATGCCTGCGACAGCATTCTGGCGCAGAAGATCGCCCAGGTGGATGGCGTTGGCCAGACGTTCTGCGGCGGCAGCGCCAAGCCTGCAGTGCGTATCGAGGCCAACCCGACGCAGTTGTTCAACTACGGCGTGGGGCTTGAGGCGCTGCGCGCAGCCATCGGCACGGTGAACGTGAACCAGCCGAAGGGATATCTGCAGGATGAGACGCGACGCTGGATGGTCAGCACAACGGACCAGCTGTTCGGCGCATCGGAGTACGCTCCGCTGATCGTCGCGACGGACAAAGGGCCGGTAAGCTCGGCGGCTGCAGATACCGGGTTGCCCGCGTCATCTGCAAGTGCAGTGGCCAGCGTCAATACAGTCGTCGGGACCCCCGCTACTACGACTGCAAGTGCAGCTTCAGCATCTCCAGCCGCAGCAGCGCATGGTGTGGTGCGAATTCAAGACGTAGCCGATGTGATCGACAGTGTTGAGGACAT
Source organism: Edaphobacter aggregans (assembly GCF_003945235.1). Lineage (NCBI taxonomy): Bacteria > Pseudomonadati > Acidobacteriota > Terriglobia > Terriglobales > Acidobacteriaceae > Edaphobacter > Edaphobacter aggregans. The sequence continues at coordinate 3,536,998 of NZ_RSDW01000001.1, read as the reverse complement.
TCACACGGGCGGTCTTTTCAACGGCAGGCCGGCGATCCTCGTTATCGTCTTCAAGACGTCAACGGCGAATGTAATCCAGACTGTGGACAATGTGCTGAACCTGCTGCCATCGCTGCAGGCGGCGGTACCTCCGGCAGTGCAGCTTCACGTAGCGTTGGACCGCACGACGACCATCCGAGCCTCGGTCAAAGATGTCACGCAAACGCTGATCATCTCGATCGTGCTGGTGATTCTGGTGGTGTTCGTCTTCCTGAGGGAGGTACGGTCGACACTGATTCCCAGCGTGTCGGTGCCGCTCAGCTTGTTGGGCACCTTCGGCGTGATGTACCTGCTGGGATATACGCTGGACAACCTGAGCCTGATGGCGCTGACAATTTCGACCGGGTTTGTCGTCGACGACGCGATTGTCGTAATCGAAAACATCAGCCGGCATCTTGAAAACGGTAAGTCTCCGTTTGATGCGGCGATGATCGGGTCGAAAGAGATCGGCTTCACCGTCGTCTCGATGAGTACGTCGCTGATCGCGGTCTTCATTCCCATCCTGCTGATGGGCGGAATTGTGGGTCGGCTGTTCCGCGAGTTTGCCGTAACGCTGTCGGCGGCGATCATGGTCTCGCTGGTCGTCTCGCTAACGACGACGCCGATGCTCAGCGCGAAGTTCCTCAAACCGCACGGCACCGGGAAGCATGGCGTCTTCTATCGCTGGGGTGAGAGGGGCCTGGCCTGGCTTACGGAAGAGTACGAGCGCGGCTTGAAGTGGGTGCTTGGGCACCAGGGTCTTGTGTTGACCATTACGATTCTGACGTTTGCGCTGAATGTCTATCTCTACATCCTTATTCCTAAGGGATTCTTCCCGCAACAGGACACGGGACGTATTGGAGGCCAGATACGCGGCCAGCAGGACGTCTCGTTCGACACGATGAAGCCGAATGTGGCGCACCTGGCTGAGATCGTAGCGAACGATCCTGCTGTAGAGAACACAATGGCGTTCGTTGGCGGCGGCGGTCCAGGCGGCGGTGGTGCCAACTCTGGAAACATGTTCATCTTCCTCAAGCCTGACGCTGAACGGCAGAGGACAGGGGACAACGCTGAGGTCGTCATCAATCGTCTGCGTCCGAAGACTGCGAATATTCCGGGCGTACAGCTTTATCTGCAGTCGCAGCAGGAACTGCGCATCGGTGGGCGCAACACGGCGACTCAGTACCAGTATTCACTGACTGCCGATAACCTCAACGACCTGAATGAATGGGCGCCGAAGCTGATGGCGGCCATGCAGAAGCTGCCTGAGCTCAAGGACGTCGCAACCGACCAGCAGAACCAGGGGCTGCGCGCGCAGTTGGTGATCGACCGCGATACGGCCAGCCGCCTTGGCGTTTCGCCGCTGACGATCGATGCGACCTTGTCGGACGCCTTTGGGCAACGGCAGGTATCGACGACCTACCGGCCTCTGAACCAGTACCACGTTGTGATGGAGGTTGCGCCGCAGTATCAGCGTGATCCGGATTCTTTGAAGAATATTTACGTCAAGAGCACGACCGGGGCAATGGTTCCGCTCAGCGCGATCACCCACTTCGAGGAGCAGCGCATCCCGCTGACGGTCAACCACCAGTCGCAATCGCCTGCCGCAACTCTGAGCTTCAATCTCACACCCGGTGTGTCGCTGAGCGACGCCACTGTGGCGATTGAACAGGCTCGCGTCAACATTGGAATGCCGTCGACGATTCACGGCGGCTTCCAGGGAACGGCGCAGGCCTTCCAGGCGTCGCTGTCGAGCGAGCCGATGCTGATTCTGCTGGCGCTGGTTGCGGTTTACATCGTCCTGGGCATGCTCTACGAGAGCTTCATCCATCCGCTGACGATTCTTTCGACGCTGCCTTCTGCCGGAGTCGGCGCGCTTGTCGCGCTGCTGCTGTTCAAGGTGGAGTTGAGCGTTATTGCGATGATCGGCATCATCCTGCTGATCGGCATCGTGAAGAAGAACGCCATCATGATGATCGACTTTGCGCTGGTAGCCGAGCGTGAAGGCGGCAAGACTCCACGGGAGGCGATCTACGAAGCATGCCTGCTGCGCTTCCGTCCGATCATGATGACGACGATGGCGGCGATGCTTGGTGGTCTTCCGCTGGCGTTGGGCCGTGGCACAGGAAGTGAGCTGCGGCGGCCGCTGGGAATCGCGATCGTCGGCGGCCTGATCGTCTCGCAGGCGCTGACGCTGTTTACGACGCCGGTAGTCTATCTGTTCTTTGATCGGCTGCGGGTGCGCTTTGCGAGGAAGCATCCGGCACCGGTGCATGTACCTCAACCGGTTGCAGGAGACTAATTCAAACAATATGAAAGGGCGCGATCAACTAAGGTCGCGCCCTTTCATTTTTAACCTACTGCAAGCTATCGGACGGTCACCAACGCGGGCTCTGGTTCCGGTGTGTCGGTGGAGCGGCGATGTGGCGTAACGCTGATTGCCGCCGGTACGATCGGCCCAGGCGGGTAGTAGGCGTTAGCGAAGTACTGGCTGAGCATTCGATGCGTGTTAAAGAACGTTCCGTTGATCCCGATGCAGTGCTGCTGCATCTTAGCCCAGGCGTTGGGATTGGCGTAGAGCGGGGCGATGCGCTTCTCAAGCTTGTCGTATAGGCTGTTCGCCTCGGCGGCTTCCGTCTCGCCGTCTTCGATGGCCCATCCTGTGGTATCTTCGGCGCAACCCTCGATCCACCAGCCGTCCAGAATCGAAAGCGAGGGGACGCCGTTGAGGGCGGCCTTCATGCCAGAGGTTCCCGATGCCTCGTAGGGACGCCGCGGCGTGTTCACCCAGACGTCGACTCCCTGGGTCAACAGCGCTCCCAGCTCCCAGTCGTAGTTTTCAATGTAGTATATCTTGAGCGCGGCGGAGTTCAGCTTAGCCGCTGCTGCGTAGACCTCGCGGATGAGGCCCTTGCCTGCGTTGTCGGCCGGATGAGCCTTGCCAGCGAAGAGGATCTGCAGGCCCCCGATCTTCTCTGCGATGGCGACCAGTCGTGCAGGGTCGTGGAGCAGCAGGCTGGCGCGCTTGTAGGTGGCTACGCGGCGGGCAAAGCCAAGGGTCAGCACGCTGGGATTGAAGTAGTGATTGCTTCGCTTGGCGATCGTCGCAAACAGGCGATGCTTATTTTTGACGTGACAGGCCGTGATGCGTGCCGGATCGATGCCATAGACGGAGCGGAAGTAGCGGTTATCCGTGCGCCAGTTCGCTATCTCCTTGTCCATCAGCTCCTGAAACGATTCGGACATCCAGGTGCTGGCATGAACGCCGTTGGTAATCGAGTAGACCTTGTACTCAGGGAACATCTTCTGCGAAACCTTGCCGTGCTGCATGGCCACTCCGTTGACGTAGCGGGAGAAGCGCAGCGCAAGGTAGGTCATATTCATCAGGCCGTTGTGCAGACAGTTGGCGCAGTCGATGGCGGCGGCGCGGTCGTGACCTAGCACCTGATACATATGGTCGAGGCCGAACTGGTCGTGTCCTGCGGGAACAGGCGTGTGCGTGGTGAAGACGCATTGCTGGCGGACGGCATCGATGTCGATCTCGGTGGCTTCACGCAAGGGTTTGCCTGCGAGCCGCTCCTCGAGCAGGGCAATGGTCAGTAGTGCGGCGTGGCCCTCATTCATGTGGTAGACCTCGGGCTTGCAGCCGAGCGCGTGCAGCAGGGCGATGCCGCCCAAACCGAGCACGGTCTCCTGACAAAGGCGGTAGTAGGAGTCGCCGCCGTAGAGATGGTCGGTGAGGTGACGGTCCCACTCGTCGTTGCCTTCCACGTCGGTATCGAGCAGGAAGACCGGAATGATATGGCCGGTAACGCCGACGACATCGAAGCGCCATGCGCGCAGAAGCAACTGCCTTCCCTGAACGGTGAGGGCGATCAACTGGTTAGCGCTGGGAAGTGTCGTCTCGGGCGACCAGGGGACGTCGGATTCGGTTTGCTGGCCCGTGTCATCGAGGTGCTGGCGGAAGTAGCCGCGGCGATGCACGAGCGAGACGGCGACCATCGGCGCGCCGGTATCGGCTGCAGAACGAAGGGTATCCCCGGCAAGCATTCCCAGGCCGCCGGAGTACGTCGGCAGCTTTGGAGAAAGCGCAATCTCCATCGAGAAGTAAGCTATGGTGCGGTTGGTAAGGTCAGGGGGTACGGAGGTCGGTGAGGCAGGCAGGCTCATGCTTGGGTGCTTCCTTTTCTGGCCGGGTCGGTCGTTCTCTTTTGACGTACACTCGGCAGCTTGGGTGCGCTCCGTAGAGCTGGAAGCATGAATGCATGATTTCCAGTGCAAAAGAGCGAAATCGGGCCCGTTGGCGTGAGTTTACCAAATCGTTTCCATCGCGCAGTAGAACTATGGTTACTGGGGTTGGTTCCGAGGGGGTATTGACAGAAAAACGGCCTCCGCCGCCGACTCAACACGACTCCAGATCTGGTCGAGCCAGGCCAGGTGTTCGGGCTTCATCAGCACAGAGCGGAGGCAGGTAACTGTTTTAGTTTGTTCGGAGTCCGGCCAAGTTCCCGCCGGGAAGAAGCGCGTCGGCAGATTTGCCAGTGCCAAATGAAGGTCGAGGCGAGCAGCTTCGTCGAAGATGTGCTGGGCGGATGTGGATGAAATTTCAGGAGTTTTGGCTCGGACGGCCCAGAAGACGATATCGAGCTGAGGTGGGGCGCTCGGGGTGACGAAATACGTGGACAGGGAGAGTCGTTGATTCAGTTCAAGCGCAGCGGCCCGGCCTGATTCGAGCCCCTGCGCGAAAGCTCCGCCGGGAGTGTAGGGCAGAAGACGCTGCGTGGCCCAGAGCGCGACGGCTGAAGCTCCGGCGCGGGAACATTCGAGGGAAATCTCGCCGAGGTGGAGTTCCTTCGAGGAGAAATAAGTGTACGGAGAGTCGTGTTTGTAGAAGTGGCCTACTGCTGGGTCGCGGAAGAGGATCGCCCCGCACCCATAGGGCTGGAGCCCATGCTTGTGCGGGTCGACAACGATGGAGTCAGCGTGTGCGATGGCGTCGTAGGCGGCTCGCGCCACGGGCGAGAGGTTGGACGCGAGCGTAAAGTAGCCTCCATAGGCCGCGTCGACGTGGATGCGGAATTTGTAGCGCTGCTGAAGTTGCGCAATCTGGTCGAGCGGATCCACCGAGCCGATGGCAGTCGTACCAAGCGTAACTACGACAGTACCAATACTCCCTGTTTCGAGCAGGCGTTCGAGAGCGGCGAGATCCATGCGGCCGTTGTTGTCGGTCGGAATGCTGACGAAGGGCAGGCCGAGGACGCTGGAGATGCGGCTATGAGTGTAGTGGGCCTGATCGGAGGCGGCAACACTCTTGCCCGGTGCGAGTTGGCCGGCGACCCACAGCGCTTCGAGGTTGGCGAAGGTTCCTCCGCTGCTCAGGTGGCCCAGATGATGCGGCCAGTGAAACATCTTCGCCAGCGCGGCGACGGCTTCAATCTCCATGGCGGAGCTGGCACGGCCTCCGTCAAGCGCGTGATTATTGGGGTTGACCGACATGGCGAGCGCGTAGGCAGCGCGGGCGATGGGATGTGGCGGCTTCAGCATTTGCCCTGCGTAGAGCGGGTGGGCGTACGGGTAGTTATCGTGGAGACGGGTCGCGGCTTCCTTGAGGATGGCAGCCGCCTGCTCGTCCAGCGGCGGCGCAGGGGCGGGAGGAAGATCGGAAAAACCTTCGTCGAGGTGGTGCTGAGCGGCGTTCAGGAGTCGGAAGAGTTCGTTATCGGCCATGGCTCGGATATGTGTGCGGCGAACCATTTTGCAAAGAATAATTTTTGCAAAAGATGAAATCGCAGAACGATGGGAAGAATCTATTCATGAAACAGCTGTGATGAGTTTAGCGCGAACGATTCAGGAGGGACGATGAAGGCGATACAACTGAGCAATGCAACGGGTGGTGTGACTCTAGTCGAAGTAGATGTTTCGAAACCAGCAGCGGCGCCGGGTGAAGTCCTCGTTAAAGTACATGCAGCGGGCGTGATCCATACCGAGCTTGGGTGGTATCCCACAACGCACACAAAGACTGGCGAGCCGCGGACCGGCGCTGTTCCAGGACATGAGTTCTCAGGAGTAGTCGCCGCTGTGGGTGATGGCGTTACCGGCATCGACGTTGGGCAGGAGATCTACGGAATGAACGATTGGTTTGCCGATGGGGCGACGGCGGAGTACTGCGTCACGCTGCCGGGTTCGATCGCGGCCAAGCCGAAGTCGCTGACGCACGTTGAGGCGGCCTCCGTTCCCATCAGTGCGCTGACGGCATGGCAGGGTCTGTTTGATCGCGCCAAACTTCAGGCTGGCGAGCGGGTGTTGGTCCATGGCGGGGCGGGTGCGGTTGGGATATTTATCGTACAGTTGGCACGGTCGCGAGGTGCGCATGTAATCGCCACGGCTTCGGAACACACTCTTGCGTTTGTATCGGAGCTTGGAGTCGATGAGGTCATCGACTATCAAAAGGAACAGTTTGAAGATCGTGTCAGAAAGGTCGATATCGTGTTCGACACCGTCGGGGGTGAGACACTGCAGCGTTCATGGGGTGTGCTGAAGCCAGAAGGCAGGATGGTCACCATCGCCTCCGATGTCGAGGGCACGGACGATCCGAAGCTGAAGGCTGCGTTCTTTATCGTGGAGCCGAACCGCGATCAGTTGACTGAAGTCGCTCGGATGCTGGATGCGGGCACTCTGCGTACTTTCGTGGGTGCGACGGTGCCACTCGAAAAGGCAGAAGAGGCTTACGCGGGAGACTATGTCAAAGGCGGCCCGGGAAAGATCGTCGTTGTCGTGAAGGAGTAAGGAGCTCTATAGATCGCGGGTGATGAAGCCAAGCTTCATGGCATAGCCAACGATGGCAGCCAGTACAAAGGCCAGCGCGGTCCATGGAGCGAACGTGCGGAGGCGCTTCATCAGAGCCTCCATGATGAGAATGAGGATCAAGAGGATGACCATGAGCAACAGGCCATCGGGAACGAAGTAGCGCGTGACCGTTGGCGTCGTGACTGTCAGACCCCACCGAAGATTGAACGGGTGAGCAAAGCTGCCAATGGCAAACGTGAGGAGGAACAGGAAGAATTGCAAAAATGTGGAGAGGAACTTTTTCATTCGTATCGCCTTGTCATGTGGGTTTATCTCAGAGCATCTTAGCGTGATGGATTAGTTGTGGTAACGTTTTTCGCCCGCGGGAATGGCGATGTTTAGGCGGTTCTGCTGCGGTGGGAGCGGGCAGGTTGCGAAAGCCGTGTACACACACGGCGGATTCTGGATGCGATTGAAGTCGAGCACGACGGTACCGGGCTTGTCGAGACCGTTGCTGGGCAGAGACGTGTAGAGGAAGCGGCCAGCCTGATACGTAGTGGTGGTGCTCGTGGTATCGCGGAAGATGAAGAAGAGCTTCTGCTCGCCAGGATCTTCGATGACGGGCTCAAGCCGCAGGGTCTGTCCGTTGAGCATGAACTCGGCGACACCGGGCGAAGCCTCGTGGCTGATCTGCCCGAGAACGTTGGGTATGGTCAGAGAATGTGGCGGGTTCGACGGAATCCACTTGGCGGTGACGACGAATCGTGGATCGGGCGGATACCAATTCAAGCCGTGGAAGTTGGTTCGCGTGGGAGCCTGTGCATCCTTGACGCGAAGATAGAGGCGGTCTCCGCGCTTGATCACGATCATCAACAAGCCGTTGTAACGAAGCTCCGAGGGATGGTTGTCATCGAAGGAAAGCTTGGACGAAGTGGCGGGCTTGCCGTCGAGCGTGATGCCTGCCGAAAAGCCTCCAGCTGGTGGCACGAGGGTGACGCTATCGTTTGCAAGGTGAAACGTTGCGAGATGGGCAGGAGCGTGATCGAGATGCAGCGTATTGCCCGGGGCTGAACCGACGGTGGTATCCCCTGGCTTGAGCCACTGCAGCGCGACGAGGGAGAGCCAGCCATCAGGCGCTGACAGATTTTTTGCCCGCTGAGTGCGAAACTGCTCGATCTGCTGCAGGAATTGCGGATCGGACTTCGGCGTCTGGGCAGCGACAGTGAGTGTCATAAAGATGACATAGAGAAGTTTTTTCATGGGCGACGGTCTCGTGATGAGTTTAGCGCGTGCATGCACAAAAAAGCGCCGCCTCACCCGAGAAGATGAGGCGGCGCGATATGACGCGGTTAGAACGTAGCCGAATTTGCAGCGGCCTGCGAAACGTCTATCGTCCCCTTTAGGTCAAGCGAGGCCGAGGAGTCACCGACAAGGACACTGAATTTACCAGGAGCGATGCTCCACTTCTTCGCCTCGACATCGTAGTAGGCGAAGGCGCGGCTATCGAGGTCCACCGAGACATGTTTCGTCTCGCCCGGCTGCAGCATTACCTTCTCGAAGCCCTTCAACTCCTTCGCCGGACGGGCGATCTTGGCATGATCGTCGCCAACATAAACCTGTGCGACGTCAGCCCCGGCACGATCCCCGGTGTTGGTAATGTCAAAGCTGACGGTGGCATGAGCAGCATCTGGCTTGATCGATAGATTCGAAAATTTGAAGGTCGTGTAGGAGAGCCCATATCCGAACGAATAGAGCGGCTGCGTGTGGTTGTGTTCGTAGCCGCGATAGCCGACGAAGATACCTTCCTTATAGATGACCCGATTCGAATCGCCCTCGGGATAGTAGTTCGCGTAGGTAGGATTGTCCTCAGCCTTGCGTTCGAGCGTGACGGGCAGATGTCCGGATGGATTGACGGCCCCGAAGAGCGTCTCGGCAAGCGCAGTTCCGCCTTCCTGACCCGAGTACCAGCTTGCAAGATACGCCGGCACTTGATCGATCCACTCACTCGAATCTACGTTGCCTCCAGCAGTTACAGTGACGACTGTCGCCTTGTTGGCCGCAGCCATTGCGCGAATCAACTCGTCCTGACCGAAGGGCAGTGTGAATGTGCGATCGCCGCCCTCGGACTCGCTGTCGAAGTCGAAGCCTGCCGAGACAACGACGGCGTCGGATTCGGCGGCGAGTTCTTTGGCTCGGGCGCTGACAATAACATTTGCGTCGACGATGGCGAAGCGAATGCGCCCGCCAAGCGGTGCGTGGCGCCAGTCTTCGATGACGAGCTTGTGCACGCCCGCAGGAAGTTCGAGCGTGCTGTGGGGCTGAATAGCGCGGACGAGCTTCCAGTTGTCGATGATGAGCTTGTCATCCACATAGACACGATTACCAGTCCCTTCACCTGCACCCTGCAGCACGACAATATACCTTCCTGCCTTACTGGCAATGTAGTAGCCGGACCAGCGCCGCGAGATTTGATGTCTTTGGCTAAGGGCGGCGGTAACGACCGGATCGTCGATGTTATTGTCACGACCTGCGCCTGCACTGTCGATATGCTGAACCACGGTGGTGCTGACGGGCGCCCCCGATAGATCAGTATTAGCGAAGATCTCCATCTTCAGGCCGGGTTTGCCATTCTGCTGCTCGTTGACGAAGTCTGTAGCACGAGCCGCTTCAGACAGAGTCGGCACACCGCGCTCGTACAAGACGTTCACGCCTGAACCAACGTACGCGCTGATACCCTCAAGCGCGCTGACCGTATGGAACGGCACCACGCGCGCGCTGCCTCCGCCAACCGGAACCCCGGGATAGGCATCGGGGCCGACCACGAGAATCGACTTCACCCGCGCCTTATCGAGCGGCAGCAGCTTGCCGTCGTTCTTCAACAACACCAGGCTCTCGCGCGCTGCGTTCAGTGCAATCGTGTTGTTCTGCGCACTGAAGAACGAGATAGAACTGTCCGTCTGCTTGCGATCGAGCCAGCCGAAGCGCGCCGCAGTCCCCAGAATATTGCGCACCTTCTCGTTGATCGTAGCCTGCGTCACCTTGCCACTCTGTATGGCGGGCAACAAGTTGGCGCGGTTCATGAATTTGCCCGTGGGCATCTCAAGATCAAGGCCGCCATTCGCTGCCGCAACCGCATCGTAGGTTGCGACCCAGTCCGACATCATCACGCCATTGAAGCCCCAGTCCTTGCGCGCGACATCGATGTTCAGATAACCGTTCTGCGTCATGTGCTGGCCGTTGGTCATGTTGTACGAGTTCATGATCGAACCCACATGGGCCTTGCGCACAGCGGCCTCGAACGTCGGCATGTAGATCTCGCGCATCGTACGCTCATCGATGATTGAGTCGGAATCGTGACGCAGAAACTCTGAGTTGTTGCCCATATAGTGCTTGACGGTAGCGCTCACGCCCTGCGACTGCATGCCGTTGATGTAACCGACGGTCATGGCAGCGGCCAGGAAAGGGTCTTCGCCGAAGTACTCGAAGTTGCGGCCATTGCGCGGCGAGCGATAGATGTTGACCCCGGGCCCAAGCATGTAATGAACACCACGCGCACGCGCATCGCGGCCAATTCCCTCACCTACCTGGACGGCCAGATTGCGGTTCCACGTGGCGGCTAGTCCGATGCCGGAAACATACGTGGTGGAGGGGAAGCCAGCGTTGCTGCGGACGCCATAAGGACCATCGGACATCTCGAAGGCCGGCAGATTCAACCGAGGCACAGCGCGGATGGCAAAGCCGGTGCCGCCAATGTAGTCGATCTTTTCTTCGAGCGTCATCTTCTCGACGATGGCGTCAACGCGAGCGCGCAGAGCGGGACTATCCGGCTGCGGCGACTGTGCCAGAGCGCAGGGCGCACTCAGCAGGATTGCGGAGAGGAAAGACAAAGCTACATTTGCTGCTCTTTGTGCATACGTTCTTTGCAACATCTAGGTAAACTCCTGTTGTTTTCGATGTTCTGTAAGGGCAAGACAGTAATCGGCTCTGGCTCACGGGACGATTGGCTGGGTGATGAATTATGGATGCGAAGACTGACCGGGAAGCACATGAATGGTGTGCAGCCATGTTTCGACGAGCCCGGGCCAGTGGGTCACTGGAAGTTCGGTCGGGCGAAGGCCGTAGCCGTGGCCTCCTTGCGCGTAGAGGTGAAGTTCCGCCGGAACCTTTGCCTCCTTCAACGCCTGAAAGTAAAGCAGAGCATTCTCTTCGTGCACCGGATCATCTTCGGCCTGCAGAAGAAAGGTCGGCGGCGTATTCGGGCTGGGATCAATGCCATGCGCGAGTTTGTTCAGCGCCGGGGCATCGGAAAGATAGCCGGGATAGATGACGACAACAAAGTCAGGGTGTGCGTCTATCTCGTTCGCAGACTCTCCGGCACGCTTGTAGTCGGCATGGTTGCTCAACACGACGACAAGATGTCCGCCAGCGGAGAAACCGAGCGCGCCGATGCGCTTTGGATCGATGCCCCACTCGGTAGCATGAGAGCGCGTGATGCGCATGGCCTGCTGCGCATCTTCAAGGTCGGCAGGATTTTCAGGAAAGTGTTCGGCAAAGGGCACGCGATACTTCACCAGCACGCAGGTCACTCCGATGGAGTTGAGCCACGTGCAAACCTCCGTGCCCTCTAGATCGTAGGCGAGGATGCGATAGCTTCCACCGGGAAAGACGACCACCGCCGCACCAGTGTTTTTGCCGGTCGGTTTGTAGACAGTCAGCGTCGGCTTGCTGACGTTAGTCAGATGCGCTAACGGCTTCCCGGCGACGAGGCGATCTGTGAGCTTCGTAATGTCAGTTTCGGGGTCGCCATGATAGGCCTCGGGCGCCCCGCTGGGCCAGAGCGGAAGGGTGATCTGTTGTGCGGACGCGAAGGTCCCAACAATTAACAGAGCGGCAAGGAAAACGTTTGTTCGCACGCCAAACATAGTACATGCCTCGGTTACCTCAGCATCGGCTACGGTAATTCATTATTGAAGGAATTGACTTTAGAGAATGGTGGAAGCCTTGGTTTTGAAAAGCGCGTGGAAATTCACGAAATTACTTTTCAGGAGGGCGGGCCGAAGGGTCGATTTCCCGCCAAAAAAGAGCGGCCTCCATTTTGCCCGAAGATATACCTTAGTCGGGATCAAGTCCGGACCTAAGGTATCTGCAGTCAATACTTTGAGGCCTAAGGTGCGGGGTAAGGGGATACTTACTTATGGAAGGCTACCCTCGAAGAGCAGGTAACGGTGTTCGAGCTGCCACTGCTCGGCAGCCTTCTCACTGGACTGCAAAAAAGCCAGGCACTTGGGCGTCGGGTTGGCTCCGCCAAGCGGTTGGGCAGCACAGGCAGAGTTGATCGTAGTAAATACGTCAGGCTGTGCCCATAGGCTGGCCCCCGGAAGAAAACTGTGCTCGATCGAGGTGCGGGCCATCTTCTTCAGGTCGAGGTAAGAAAGGTTGAAGTCGAGTGCAGCCCGGGCGTATTCGTGCGTGATGTTGATGCGAGAGACGCCCTCGTCATCAGTCGAGAGCGCCACCGGAACTCCCGCGGCACGATAAGCAGGCAGCGGATGCCACGCCCCGGTGACGCCAAGGATGACGTCGTTCGAGGTGAGGTTGATCTCCGTCATGATGTGCCGCGAGGCCATCTCTTTGAGCAACGATTGAGGCTCGTTCTCGTACATGACGGAGACGCCATGGCCGATGCGCTCCGCGTGACCAAGGTCAATCGCCTCGCGGACATGGAAGCGGAGACCGTCGGGCGGGACGAGACCGGGAGCTAGCTCCCCAGCATGAAGCGAGATGTGCACCTTGGGGTAAACGCCGTGCAGGTAGTCGAGCATCAACATCTGGCGGTGGTACTCCGACATCGACATGTAAGAGTCTTCGGGCTGAACAAAGTTAATGCCGACGACGCGCGGGTCCTGCGATGCGACCTCGAAGCCCAGCAAAGTCTGTGCGAAGACCTGTTGTGGCGGAAATGCTCGCAGGACCTGGTATAAGAAGCGGATTTTGACGGAGCAGGCGCGGGTAGCACTTGGCTCACCACAGTGCTCAATCTGGTTGCGCGAGTTCAGAGCATCGTCGAGCTCCTTGCGATCGACGGCGACCTCATCGCGCAAACCTCCAGCCAGAAGCGCGTCACGGAGCTTGCTGAGATCCTCGCGCGTGGTTCCGGTAGCGTCACCAGTGCGATTCAGCACAGGGTCAGCAGGAGTGCTTGGCCATGGAATGGAGTAGCCAAGTTTAGCGACATCAGAGAAGATCGGCGTCTCCATGACCTCAAGGTACTGTTCGTTCTGCGCAGCAGCGCGAGATGCCACTTCGTCGAGCCACTCGCCGGTATGGGATTTGTCGATGCCACTGAAGCGACCGAAGGTAGCGAAGAACTGATCGTGACCGCTGACGCCGGCGCTGGGAACGAAGCTGCGCATGGAGAACGAGTTGACGAGGTCATCATAGAGGCGCTGGTCCTTGAAAGCGTCCGACGCACGGACATTACCTTCGCCGCAAACTGGCTGAGGCGGAATACTACGCGTAGTGCCACCAGGCTTCACGAAGCTGTGAGTCCCAGGATTGACGCAGAGCAAGTCGGCAGCGCCGTTCCTGATGAAGGTCTCGGCGTAGACGGCCCCGGAGAGATGCATATGAAGATCGCCGCCCTTGGGCATGTTGACGAGGAAGGCAGTGAGCTGGAGAGGGCTGCTCTGTTTAGCGGCGTCGAATGCGCGGGAGGCGCGTTGCTCCTGAGGTGTAGCACGCGATACGCGTGGGGCTGCCGTTTTGGGCTTGGCTGGAGTCTGTGCAATAGCAGCAGCGGTGAAGCAGAGAAGGAGAGTGGCCAAAAGGCTCTGGGTGGGACGTAGCATGAGGCGTCCTTATCGTGAGTGATATGAGCAAGAATAGCGTGAAGGGGCGGCGAGTTGGAGAGAATGGCCAGAGATTGCTATACTTGAATTGCGTTTGAGTTGCTGGTTCCCCACCGGTAGCAAGCTCCCCCTGAAAAGGCCGATGCGACAGACGTACGCTCCGGGCATCCTTGGCGATCCCCGAATAGAAGCGTTGCACCATGCCAAGGCCAGATAGCTCAGTGGTAGAGCGCGGCCCTGAAAAGGCCGGCGTCGGCGGTTCGATCCCGTCTCTGGCCACCATTTAGAATCAATAACTTAGCAGGGAGCAGCGCAGTAATTCTCCGAGCCCATTTCTAGTCTCGCTTCGTAAGTGGTTGAAGAGACTGAATCAACGTTGTTCCCGTATTGTTCCCCGTCAATCATAAAACCCGCTTTCAGCTGAGTTTCTCGTGATGGCCCGTCGAGCAGTCTGTCATGCCGCCGCAAGCCATGATGTGTCAAGGTCGCGATCGCTTGATGCCTTCCACGAAATCTTTGAATAATGAGATATTCATTTACAGGTTGCGGTCTCGTGAGGAAACTGCCTGTGGAGAGTTCTCACGACCACTACATCTGGAAATCGGTGCCAATAAAATAAGGCGCATTGGAAACAGATCCCACAACAACCGAAACTGTTTGACACTCTGGGATAGCTATGAGAACATTCGTTCGCTACAGAGCGTCTCTTTTTAGCTGACATCCAACGGAGCAGTAGTCTCACCATTTTCTCTCCGCTCTTTAGTCCCAGGATTCCACTCAAATCAGGAACTCATAATTCAGAGCTTTGACTCTGCATCAGAGAAGTACATGGGCCTTTCCTATAAGAGTGTTGCTCAATGCGCTACTTGGGCGCTGCAATTACCAAAACCAAATTACGTTTGCTAATGATCTTTTTCGCGATGCGCGGAGAATTAAAATGACTGAGGCACATGTTCCGGTTGATTTTCTCCATTGGACGTTAGCAACGCTTTCCATTCTTGCGCTACTCATTTTCCTTGTGCCACTGCGCTGGCGGGCGCCTGAAGCGGGACCAGTGGCGATGTTCACCGGCGGTATCATCGCTTTCCTCGCCTTTCGAACTCCTCTGGCCACGCTGGCAGTCGCAAGTGCGAAAGGCGTGTGGGACGCCATCTTTATTCTCTATGTAATGTGGCCCTCGCTGTTGCTATATCAGCTAACCAAACAGGCGGGTGGATACGACGCCCTCCGACAAGGCATTGCGCGCTTTAGCCGCAATGAATTGTTTATCATCTTAGCGCTCGCCTGGGTATTTTCGTCGTTTCTCCAGGGCATAGCAGGTTTTGGCGCACCTATCGTTGTGGTCGCTCCACTTCTTCTCGCTATGGGCGTAAGACCGGTCTATGCCGCGTCGATGTCGATCATTGCACATGCGTGGGCGAGGTTCTTCGGCACGCTCGGCGTCGGTTGGCTGGCAACACTGCAGGTTGCCGACGTGCACGATGTTACAAGGACTGCCTATGAAGCGTCGCTTTTGCTACTGATCTCGACATATTTAGGCGGCCTCTTTATTGTGTGGCTCTATGGACGTTGGGCGGCCATAAGGCATGCCTGGCCGCTGGTCCTCATTCTGGGTACGATCCTGGGTTTTGGACAACTGCTATTTGCGTTTTTTAGTCCTGAACTTTCAACGTTCTTGGCTGCCGCCGTCGCAATGATCGCTCTTTATCCTTTATCACGTTGGCGCCGATATGGTGAACCGATAGAAGGTATCCCCGACAGACCTGCGATGCAGGAAAAACGTACTGAGACGCAGCACGAAGAACAGCCCGTCATGAGCCTGTCGATGTCGTTTCTGCCCTACATCGTGCTGCCGATTGTGACCCTTGGAATTCTGCTCATTCCGTCACTCAACGCGGCGTTGCGGCAGTTCCGAGTCGGTTTACCTTTTCCTGAAGTGGAAACCGGATTCGGTGTGCACAATGCTGCAGTCGAGCGTTACGCACCGTTCGCTCCATTAACACACCCTGGAACAATGTTGTTGATCACGGCCATCGTCGTTTGGATTGTGTTTAATGCGAAGGGTTATTACAGAGCCTGGGGAGCGCGTCACGGCACTGAAAATCTTGCGCGAAGTCTAATTGCTGATGGCGTACCAGCCTCCGTGCCGGTCATTGCCTTTCTGGTATTGAGCCGAATACTTGACCACAGTGGCCAAACATTAGTTCTTGCCGACGGCATCGCTGCGGTGTCTCCACCATTAGTCTATGCCAGCATTGCCAGCGTTATTGGTGCGCTTGGCGCATTCATGACGTCGAGCAGCACGGCATCCAACGTGCTTTTCGGTGGATTGCAAAGCGACGTGGCACATCTGCACGCTTTACCCGTGGAAACCATTATTGCTGCGCAGGCCGCGGGTAGTGCATACGGGAATGCCATTGGTCCCGCCAATGTCGTGCTAGGCACGAGCATCACTGGCATCAAGGGTCAAGAAGGAGCAGTACTGCGACAGGCGTTGCCCTGGACCATCCTTGTTGCAGTGCTGACTGGATTGGCAACCGTTGCACTCGTTCTTCTGCATTGAGGTAGTTCAATGGACAAGCTAACCGCTGAGACAATCGCGCTGATATTACTATTCGTTGCCTTTCCGCTAACCAGCTTTGGCGCAACGGGAGGCCATACGGTCACGTTATGGCTGGGACTTTTGTGTGTTGTCTTGGGGGGAGCATTGCCCATCGTGACACGTTTTATGGATCACTCCAAGGACAAGATTAGAGATACCGGAATCGAGTTTGACGACCGGGCGTCTTGATCCACCGATGTCGCGCCCATATCCGTAGGATTCGGCAAGCCATGGGAAGTACCTCAGGCTTGTTAATACAGAAGGCACGTAAGGAGATTCCGTCATGAGTCATCCGAATGGCCCTCGCACCGGTCGCCCGTCTACTCGTGCACCGCGCGGTGTGGTATCGACACCTCACTACCTCGCCAGTCAGGCGGGATTGAATATACTCCAGCGCGGCGGCACCGCAGTGGATGCGGCCATTGCCGCAAATGCGGTGTTATGTGTGGCGTATCCACACATGGCCGGATTGGGCGGCGACGGCTTCTGGTTGATCGCTGATGAAAAGACCAATCGCGTACATGGGCTGAACGCCAGTGGTCATGCGGCGCAGCTTGCAACGTTGGATTTCTATCGTTCCAAAGGCAAAAACAATGAGATTCCATCGCGTGGGCCGCTGGCCATTCTGACCGTGCCGGGCGCTGTCGACGGGTGGCGTGCGGCACACGAGCGCTTTGGAGGCCTGCCCTGGAGTGAATTATTTGAAGCGGCGATTACCTATGCCCGCGACGGTGTACCGGTTAGCCGGTCCCTGCTTGATTGGATCGTGCAGGATGTGCCGATTCTGACGCAGTACCCGGCGACGGCCGCAGTTTTCCTGCCTGGTGGTCAAGTCCCGAGCGAAGGAGCACGGCTCGTCCAAACAAACCTTGCGCAGTCATTGCAACATATTGCCGATAAAGGCGCACGCGGAGGATTTTACGAGGGCCAAATCGCTAAGCAAATTTCGGAAGGCGTTCAATCGTTAGGGTCGCCGCTGCGGGCGAGCGATTTTGCCGACTTCCACGCAGAGTGGGTTGACCCAATCACCACAACGTATCGAGGCTACGATGTGCATGAGTTGCCGCCAAACACCCAGGGGTTCACTCCGCTCCAGATTCTGAATCTTATTGAAGGCTATGATGTGGTTGCCTGGGGCGACGGCACCGCAAACTACTACCACCATATGGCGGAGGCAGTGAAGATCGCTTTCGCCGATCGCGAAGAATGGCTGACAGATCCACGTTTCGTGGAGATTCCGGTGCAGCGGTTGATCTCGAAGGAGTACTGCAATGAACGCCGCAAGCTGATCGACTCAGAACGGGCGCTGGACATTAGCCAGGTACCTGCCGGTATTGCCTATGCACATCCACATGAACGTCGCGTCCCTGAAGGAGATACCTGCTATTTCTGCGCTGCGGACAGGAATGGGATGGTCGTGTCGTTGATTCAATCGATTTTTCACGACTTCGGAAGCGCTGTTATCGGCGGCAATACAGGTATCATCATGCAAAATCGGGGCGGATTCTTTTCACTGGATGAGCATCATCCAAACCATCTGCGTCCCGGAAAGCGCACGTTTCACACGTTGATCCCTGGCATGATGACACGCAACGGAAAACCCTATCTTGCTTTCGGTTCGATGGGCGGCGAAGGACAACCGCAATCGCAAGCGGCACTCGCGACCCGGATCATCGATTTCGGCTATGACATTCAACAGGCGATCGAAGCGCCTCGTTGGCTGATGGGGCGGACCTGGGGAACGAAATCGCGGAATATGTCACTCGAAGGGCGCATCCCTGATGAGGTGGTGCGCGAACTGAAACGGCGCGGACAGCCCGTGCAAATGGTTACCGACTGGAATGACAACATGGGGCATGCGCATGCCATCCGCGTCGATCACGAACAGGGTTTCTACGAAGGAGGGGCCGATCCGCGGGGCGACGGCGCCGCCCTGGGTTACTGATCTGCCGTCTTGACGGCGGTGTTGTGAAGCAAATCCAGGATCGGTGTTTTGCCCGGGAGATATAAAGATGAGTCAACTTATGATCACATCGCTGGTTGTTGTCACGATGATGGTCTTGTTCATCTGGAATAAATTGCCAGCGGCAATCGTAGCGGTGTTCTCGTCGCTTGTCCTGTATTTCACCGGCGTCCTGAACGCGCACGACACTTTGGCGGGATTCGGTGACTCATTGGTTGTGTTCATCGCTGCACTTCTGGTCATTGGCACTGGTCTGGAGGCGACAGGCGTAGGGACTTGGGCCGGTCAACTCCTCATTCGTTATGCAGGCACAAATAAAACGCTGTTGCTCGTATCACTATTGCTCTTATCCGCTTTGTTCACCGCACTGATTGGCATGAATGGTGCAGTTGTAACGATGGTCCCGATCGCGGTCGTCATCGCAGCACGTACGGATATTGCGCCATCTCAGATAATGATGCCGGTGTCGATAGCGTGCCTCACCGGCGCTAAACTCACGTTGCTGGGCAGCCCCGTAAATGTCATCGCGTCAAATGCTGGCGAATTGGCTGGCGCGGGGCCTATCCGGTTCTTCGAGTGGGCTATCGTGGGCGTTCCCCTATTCGCTGGCGCGATGGTCATCATTCTGATTTTCGGGCCTCACCTGCTGCCGAAGCGTCGGAGTGGATCTCTCCCAGTTGACCTCAGCGGTCATGCGCATACGCTGGTCGAACAATACCGAATCAAAGACGACATGCATCATCTGCGGGTACGTGCCAGTTCACCTTATGTCGGAATGTCTAGAACTGATATCGATCTGACATCCTACCCTGGCGTAAGCATTGTCAGTCTAGTGGATGCAGAAGGAGGGGAGCCCACGCAGAAGCCAGTGGCCGAAGGAGATCTTCTGTTGGTGCGCGGTGATGCACAGACGGTGGGAAAGCTGGCGCGTGACATGCATCTTGCCATCCGCAAATCGAATGCAGAGGACGATAACATCGCAGATACGCTTTTCAATCGTTCATCCGGTCTAGCCGAAATCGTGGTCCCGCCTCGCTCGGCTCTGATAGGCCAGACAGTATTCCCGGGTATGGCCACACACAACGGGGACCTAATCATTCTCGGTATTCAGCGCGGCGGCTATGACGTGGAGTCGAATATCACACAACTGCGCATTGGTGACCACCTTTTGTTGCAGGGAACGTGGGAGGCACTGGATAAGCACCTTTCCGATCCGCAGGTGCTGGTGGTCGACTCTCCGGAAGTGGTTCGGCGCCAGGCAGTCGCCCTGAGCCGTGGCGCCTATGAAGCCATCG
Organism: Edaphobacter aggregans; assembly: GCF_003945235.1. Lineage (NCBI taxonomy): Bacteria > Pseudomonadati > Acidobacteriota > Terriglobia > Terriglobales > Acidobacteriaceae > Edaphobacter > Edaphobacter aggregans. The sequence continues at coordinate 3,517,486 of NZ_RSDW01000001.1, read as the reverse complement.
GTATCTTGATCTTACTGGTCGTCCTGCTCACGACCAACGCGGTACCGCCAGCGATCGCGGCAGTACTCTGTGCAGGCGCCATGGTTGTGATGCGGGTTATCACGCTGCCGCAACTATACCGTGGCGTTGACTGGAACACCTGCATCCTCATCGGAGGTTTGATTCCGATGGCTACTGCCATGACCAACACAGGCTTGGCGGGATTGATCGGAGACCATGTCATCCAACTGGTTGGCGCCGGCGGTCCGCGAGCCGTGTTGGCCGGACTGTTCGTCGTGAGCACAGCGCTCACACAGGTTATTTCCAACACTTCCGCAGCGCTGGTAATGATCCCAATCGCAGTCGCCACGGCTGGTGAACTTTCCGTTTCGCCACTGCCTTTGCTGATTGCCGTGGCAATGGGGTCCGGTGCTGCTCACCTTACACCTATGAGCACACCAGTGAACCTGGTGACGTATGGGCCGGGTGCCTACGAGTTTGGGGACTACTGGAAGCTTGGAATGATGGTCCTGTTGTGGTCGCTCGTGGTCGCAGTATTCATCGCGCCTCTCTATTGGAGGTTCTGAGAGCCTGCTTGAAAAATCTCTCGCGGCCCTACATAAAAGAAGTGACCCCTCATCAAGAGTGCGAGATGAAGAGTTGGGGTCGGCCACACAAAACAGCCAATTACGACCACTATTCTGGCCGCCACCAACGGTTATGTCGACATTCACTTGAATCCTCTTCAATGCTGCGAACAAGCTTCTACTCGCCGTAGCCGGTCTGCCGCCGTTCCCACACCTTACGCCTCCTCGAAAGACTGCTTTACCGCCTATGTCTGCCCTGGCGGAATGCCCGCGAGCGTCAACTCTCCATAAGTATTGAGAACAAGCTATGCCTGCATTGAAGCCGTCCTCTTGGAATCGGCAAAATTTAGAGCAGTCCTACCGGTGCCTGCACCGCTTTACACAACCATTAGCAAGCGGTTGCAGGACAGCTTTGCATACGCGGATGAAATCGGTCGACTTGGTAGGCGGGAACAATACGGGAACAACCTAGGGAGGAAACCATCCCAAATGATCCCAGCCTATCCTAATCCGCACTGCTCTAACCTCTTTCGTATCAATCGCGTCCGCTGATTCTAAGCCACTTAGGTCCATTGGTAGGGGGCCCTGAAAAGGCCGGCGTCGGCGGTTCGATCCCGTCTCTGGCCACCACTTAGAATCAGTAACTTACTAAGAGATCTTCAACAGAAGCCTCCTCCGCACGGAGGTCCTTATTTTTTGGTAATTATTTTTATTTTTCAGCAACTTGGCTGTTTAATGCCACGGTCGTGTATTGGTCGCGCTTCATCGGTGAAGCTCTCGTGCCCCATGTCTTTGCGGAGATTCATCGGGGTCGATTCGCCGGCGGGTAATCGCTGGTTCGAAGCCTCACCTTCCAAATCGATGGCTACTGCCGCGACCTCCCGAACCTCTTCCTCTTCACAAGTCCGCGAGTTGGTAATTAACAGAGTTTCCTTCCTCAAGGAGTCGGGATAAGGCTTGCAAGCCCTAGACGGAGGGTGCAACCTATCTGGGCAGGTAAGCGGCTCTTTTCTATAAGCCCCCGAGGCCTATTTCGCTAAGCGACGGAGGACCTAAATGAGTAATCGCATGCGTGTTTTATCGCGTCGACTTGAGCGCTTCGCGGTCGGCTTCTCAATCGCAACCTTCGCCTTCTTCTTAATCGGGTTGTTTGCTGCCGCCAACAATGAACGCCAGGTAGTATTCTTTATCGCTGGCCTTGTTGCGGTGTGCCTCTTCGCCACCTTCTTTTTATGGCTGGCGCACGGCTTCGCGTGGGCGATGATCCCAGAGGAGCCTATAGTGGCGAAGAAACCTGCAGAGGCGATCAAGCCTGTAGAGGCGATCAAGCCTGCAGAGGCGATCAAGCCTGCAGAGGCGATCAAGCCTGCAGAGGCGATCAAGCCTGCAGAGGCGATCAAGCCTGCAGAGGCGATCAAGCCTGCAGAGGAGAAGAAACCTGCGGAGGAGAAGGTGATTGCCCCAGAGAATCCTCCTGACGCGAAGTACACCATCACCGGAAGACGCGTCTACTGACCCAGAGAGCTTGTCAAAATTGCCACGAGAAATCGCGAACTCTGTACCGAGTAATAACCGGCAATCCGGAAGTAACCCCGAAATGTCCGTATTGCAGACTACTCTCCCACAGCCCAGAAGCCAGCGACTTACTAACGTTCCCCTACTGTGCTGTCATCCTCGAACGTATGGGGCTGCTGGAACTCATCGGTTCAAACCGAATCTTTGAGCGGATGACTAAACCCTTTCCAGGGCTTTGATTGTGTTTCCGCTGCCTTCTCCGACAAGTACGCCTGAACACACTCGTGCCGGGTAATCCAATGTCCACGTTATCCACTCGTGACACCACAAACTGACCACAAAATACACAACGTTCAACACCCATTTTTTGCAGATCCCGCTGACGGAAAATTTAACCGGTAGTGAGTGAAATTAGCTCTCTGAGATCAATGGCCGAATTTGACTCCGCACCTCGCGGAAGAGACGGGGCAATCACGAGAGCTTGACTGTGGCCTTCAAACCACACAAGGAACGAAGAGTGCTCTGATCCCGATAGCCGCTGCTGGTTTATCCAATGATAGTAAGTGCCCATGTCTGCATCGATGAGGGAGCCTATGAGATCGAGTTCAGGATTGCCATGGCTGCCGGAAAGCAACTCATTCATTGGTCGTTGCCGTTGTCGCGGTGCGAAACGTACCAACAGGGTGAGCGGTTGAGCACGTCGTAGGGCCTCGCGTGCTGTCCACTGTGCAAAGGTGGTGCTGAATATCTGTGTGCCGGAGCCTTCTGTGAGCAGTTTGACCTGAAAGCGGTCCAGCACCGCGTCTCCCGCTTTATCCATCCCAAGATCGGAGGGCAACAGTCGTGCCAGGTTTGTGCGTAGTTCCTCCGGCCCCATACCGGGTTGCTCAATTTCTTTCTGCATGTACTTGAGCAGGGCAACGCGCACGGGTTCAAGCGCCTGGTACTGCACGCACGTCATTAGCGGGCTATGATCGGCCGCTTGCCCTCCATCAACGTACCAATGGCCATAAGGAACGGGATATGCTTTCGCCCGAACAGCGACCGCCGTCAGCAGATGCTCAAGTCCGTTCTCGGGCTTGACTCGTCCAAAATAAGTACCCTGCTTGCGCAGGTTGCGAAATAGAGATCCATCGTACGACGCGACGCCCTGTCCGATTACTGCAATTCCAAGCCTGGGTACGGGAATAGGCTCAACGGACACCACCGATCGCAGTCGGTCGCCGTAATCCGTCGCTGCCTTTCGAAATGCATCCAGTTGATGCGTGGTCCATAGGTGTGCCGATTCCTGTTCGAGAAACCGGGCAGGATGATTGACCCAGTCGAGGTGCTCCAACTTCGAGGAGAGCGATAGTTGGGAGAATGCTTGAAACCACTGATTAATCTGCGCCTGCGAAAGAGAACTGAGGTTCGCGAGTTCCTTCTCGATTGCAATGCGCTCTACTGGGAACTTGAAATCGTAATCGATAAGTTCTCTCAGTAAACCCGGCAGAAAGCTGAGTGGCAGTTGTTGCAGCGCTCGCAGGTTGGCTACCGCCAGTCTCCTTGCCTCAGGAGGATACCCGATGAACTGTTCGGCTTGGAGATTGGATGGCAGCATAAAAATTACAAAAGTTCTCGAATCGGTTTACCTTGCGACAGCGTAGGCGAAAATCCCATCATCGCCCCCAGACTAGGTACAAGGTCAATAGACTGCAACGGACGGTCGTACACCACTCCTTGGCGGGTACCTGTGCCCAGAGCCATCATCCAGGTGGTACGGGAGGCTGCGTCACCCGTGCGATGATGCTGAAATCCATTTCCCCCGGGATCCTCGTCGGCATCCCGGCCAAAATCCGGAAGAATTAGAAGTGTCGTGTTGCCCGCGTATTCCGGCTCGCTCTGAATCGCCTTCCATATCTCCGTGCAAAGACGATCCGTACGCTGAATGGCATCAATGTAGAGCGAGTAGGCCCCGGAGTGCGCGATGTCGATATCGTGCATCGTGATCCAAAGAAGGCTGGGAGATTCCTGCTTCATCAGTCGCTTCGCGATATACACAGAGAGTTCGTCCGGGCTCGATAAGGTCTGGGCATGCGTCCTAAAATCATTGACCGAAAGCTTCAGGATTGACTCCAGTTGCTGCAATTCGAATTCCCCGCCCCCAATTGGGGGGGTGTAGAGCGGCGTTTCGTAGTTATCGCGCAAAAGATGTTCGTAGTCCGCGGCAGTCCCGGATGTCGCCGCGCTGAGCAAATGCTTTGGCAAAACCACCCTCGCTCCCAGGCCCGGACCATAAGAGCGACATTCACTCTCGCCAATACGGTTGAATCCGTTGCTGGGCGCAACCACCCACGCGTCCGAGGACGGGCGCCTCAGATCCTTGCGAAAGTACTCGAAGACAGTGGGATGTTCCGGAGGGATTGCAGAAAAGTTGTTGAGGGTTTCGTATACACCCGTCGCCAGACTGGCAGTCGCCACGTAGTGGCCCAGTATCCCTTGGTTCGTTACTTGTGTAAAAAAACTCGACTGAGGGATAAGTTCGTGGAGCAGGTGCGGGATATTTTCCTGACCCTCAGGTGCAAATGTTTCCTGATCGCGGGCGCCTCCGCCAAATGTAATGACGATTACTTTCCGCTTCTTTGCAGTTTGTCCACGGACAAAAGGGCTTACACCCATGAGTGTAGTTCCCAGGACCATCCCTGCCGCACCGCGCAGAAAATCGCGCCTGCTATGGCCGAGACGTTGGGCGAGTTCGCGAGGGCTTGCCGCTTCCTTCCTACGAACTGTATGTGCTCTGCTGAATGATGATTGGCCCGTCATTTAAATCTCCTTATCATTCGTTGGAGCGAGTTTCAATGACATTCAACTTCCACTCGTTATTCCGCCAGCATACGCTTGAGGCTGTCGCTGCACAGAAATCAAGGCTTGGTGGAAGGAGCAGCCTTCGCCGAGTACACGAATTGCCTGACTTCTATCCTCTCCTTGTCGACTTCGGCCAGATGTTGCGCTCGGAGCTTTTGATAGACGTCGAACTCGTTTTGCGCGCGGTCTTTTTGTCCGACGTGAACATAGTCCGTCCCCAAACGGTAATGGGCGTCCGGGAGATTCGGATTCAGTTCGAGTGCACGCACATACTCCGGAATGGACTTGGCATATTGATGCTGGTCGGCATAAAGATTGCCTAATTGCACATGGGCTTCGGGAAGCTTCTCATTCAGAGATATAGACTTTTTCAGCAAGGACTCGACTGCCTGAAGATCCAAGCCTGAGCCCTCAGCCCGTTTTCCCTTCCACAAACTCATCGCGTAATAGTACTGGGCCAGTGCATTGTTGGGCTCAAGCTCCGAATACCGCTGGAATCTCTGAATTACCTCTTCCGCTTGGCTTGGAGAGCTATCGTAGGCCTTCGAGAGAAAAAGGTAGCACCGAGCATCGGAAGGATTTAGATCAGCCGCCACAAGAAGGGACTTGACTGCCTCTTCGTAAAGACCTCGCGAGTATAGCGTCATGCCCAGCCCGATCTGAAGTCTGGGGGAATTCGGATAAAGCCGGGTAGCTTGGCGAAAGACATCTATGGCCGGCTCGTAGGTCCTGTGGATAAGAAGTTCGCTCCCCCAATCAAACAAATTGTCCTCACTCGGATCCATATGAGCAGCAGTCCCGAACTCATTTGCCGCCGCTACGAATTTTCCGTCTTTCTCTTCAATCTGGGCTAGCAGGTTGTGCAACTCCGCGGTGTTCTTGCTTTGGATCATGCTTTGGACAAGTTGCCGTGCCTCGTCAAGCCGTCCAGTGAGGAGATCGGCCATCGCCAGATCGTAGCCGTTATCGTAGGAGGCAGGATTAATTCGTTGCGCCCGTTCGAGAAAAGGGTGCGCTTCCGCGATCTTTCCGGACTGAATATAAAATTCACCCAGGTTGTGGTTGGCGGTATAGTCCCTAGGCTCCAATTCGAGCGCCTTTTGGAACTGTTCGCCAGCCAATTCGGCCTTTCCTGAACGCGAGAGACTCGCCGCCAGATTGGTCCTCGCAGCAGCCGAGTTCGGCTTCAATCGAACCGCAGCATCAAGGTGTTTTATTGCCTTCGTATCCTGCGACAGCGCGGAGTAGGTCATCCCCAAAAGTTCTTCGACCTCAAAGTTATTTGGTGCCTGAGGTAAAAGGTCTTCTAGTTGGGCTGCTGCTTCTGCGAATCGCCCGGCGTCATATTGCGCCACCGCCGACTGAAATTGGCGATCCAGCTTTTGCTTCTGGTCGCCATCGGCTGCGGCAAAGGTCGCGCAAACCATAAGAGAGCAAAGAATCCCAAGCCGAAACCGCGGCATCCTGCTCACCGTCTACCTCCATGATCGCCGCGAAAGCAAAGCGCTTCGCAAAAGAAAAACCCCGGAAAGGCGCCCAGTAGGCGTACCTTTCCGGGGCGTTTTTATCTTAGCTTAGAAAAGCAGCTTCAAAGCAAATTGAATCTGCCGCGGATCGTAGGGAGCATCGCGAGTCGATCCAATTTGCCCAAAGTTGGCGCTGGTGAAGTTGCCAGAGTTGCTAATTGCGACGACACCGTTTCCGCCGAAATTAGGAGCATTGAAATTCGGATGGTTGAGTATGTTGAAGAACTCGGACCGGAACTGCAGGGAGAACCGATCGCTCAGGCGAAAAGCCTTGAACGCCGAGAAATCAAACCGATTAAATCCTGGTCCTGTGGTCGTCCCCGGGCGAAAACCCAGAACGGCACTGCCAGTGTATGGGATGCAGCCTGCGGTGGGTGTGACCCCCAGCGGACAGGGTTGCTGGAAGGCAGCGGGGTTCCCATACCAAAATGGCTTCCCGTTCTTCATGAACCGCCCAAGTTTCTGACTTTGTCCCGCAACCCTCACATCGTAGCAGTTTGTTCCCGCTGTCGTGGAAGTCGGGCAACTGAGGGTTATGGGCTGGCCACCTTGAAGTACCAAAATCCAGTTTACAGACCATCCCCCAAGTACAGCGTCAGCTGCTCTACCGGAGTTCGCCATGAAGCGCTTATTCCGGCCAACTGGCAGTTCATACCCGCCACTCAAGTGAAATACGTGACGGATATCGAAATTGGCTGGCCCCCAATCAAATGAGGGACCAAGACCCGGTACAGCAGGCGCGCGGAGCCCAGCCAAGCTACCACCATTCAACAAGTCGCCTGCATCCGAGAGCGTCTTGGAATAAGTGTAGGCGAAAAGGAGATTCAAGCCGTTCGAAAATTGCTGTTCCAGCTTGGTCTGCAATCCATTGTAATTACTGGCTCCTACCGTGGCCTGGAAACTACCATTCGACGCGAAATCGGGGAATGGAATCGTCCCTCCAGCGCCTGGACTCGCTAGATTGGTTGTGCTTGTACCAGACGGCAAGATTGCAGTCACATTGTTGTTGCCAACACCCTGCTGAAGATTCTTGCCCTGAGTAAACACATACGCGACCTGTGCCGACAAAGCCCGTGTTATCGAGTATTGGACTGATGTGTTCACGGCGAGCGTACGGGGGGTTATGTAGTTGAACTGAAGCCCCTGCAGGCCCAGACCCTGTGCATTTACAGCGGTAGGCGTAAATGCAATGCACGAGAGACCGGCACCAGTGGTTGCGGTTCCACCCGGGCCTGCCGTCGGACAGCCAGCCCACGGAGAGTTGTAGCTGATTGGCGAGACCGCCTGCAATCCGGTAGGACTGCCGGCGGGTACTTGAGACGAATACGAGAAGTTGTACACAAAGGGATAATTTTCGCCAATATTCGGTCCATATCCCTGGTTCTCAAATGAATTGTAGAAGTAACCAAATGCGCCGCGTACGACCGTTTTCGGATTGACTTGGTAAGCGAGTCCTATGCGTGGTGCGAAATTAGTCTTTTGCACTTGCGTCAGCCCTTGTCCGAATTTATCGGTCAGCTGGAGCGCAATCCCATCTCTCGCCAACAAGGTGGTAAAGCTGGTAGACAAGCTTCTGTCATCCTTACCGCTCGCGGGAATGAGATACGTCGGGGTCCCGTTTGGAGGACCGCTTTGAACGAAGTTAGCCTGACCGCCATTGGTCTCCCGAATCGGACTAAAGTAGTCGTATCGCAGACCGAGATTAAGCGTCAATTTCGGAGTTACCTTCCAGTCGTCCTGGAAGTAGAACGCCAAGTAGGTCCTGTAATTGTAGGTTTTATTGATGTTGGATGCATTGACTCCGTCGGCACCTCCCGAGTAGTTGACTCCATTTGCAACGGTCGCTGCTTGAGGAGTTAGCAGAAATTGCGCGCGTCCTGTGCCTCCATTGTTTTTGGTAGGTACATCAGTGTATCGACCGTCATAGTCGAAATTACCGCGTGAATACGCTGGCTGCAGTGTCGAAAATTTTACTTGTTGGGATTCAATGCCCGCCTTGAAGCTGTGCGTCTTCCAAACCTTCGTAAAGTCGTCGGTGATTTGGAGAGTTTGGCTGATTTCGTCAGAGGGTAGGAAGGCGTTGCTGCCCAGGGTCTGCAATCCACCAATAGCGAGTGAGGGAAGACCGCCATTTTCAGGAACCTGTGGGATGCCTTGAATTCCGAACTGTGCCGGAATACCGCTCGTACCGCCTACCGGCCCAAAGCGCGTGGTATGAAGGTGGTTAAATCCTACGTGCAGCACGTTGATCATCGCTGGCGTGAACACATGGGTATACCCCAAAACAGACTGACTCGATGTTGCAGACTGATCGCCCTGCTGAAATCCGCCGCCGTCTGCTACGCCTCCGAAGATGCCCGGAATAAATTGGGGGTCGTCCACATAGCTGAAACGAAAGAATACCTGGTCCTTTTGGGTAGGATTAACGTCGGCCCGAACATCAAATGCGTTTCTATGCTCAAACAGGCTTGGGCTCACCGTGTAGTTCGAAGTTAACCCTCCCCTCTGCGCCGCCGGGTAGAGGCCCATCAGCTTGAGGGCAACTGGATCCAACCGGCTCGCGGGAATATGATTCAGGTTGGGGCAGTTGGCGATCGTAACGTTCACAGTGGACGCTGAGCAACCGAACGGATCTCGAACATAGCCGGTACTCGACGCACTGAGGCCTGACACAGGATCAACCGTGCCCGCTGTAACTAACCGCGTTGTCGCGGGATCCAGGACAGCACCGAGCGCTATGCTTCGGCCCAGGTTATCGGTCTGGGCATTCCCAGTGACCAAGTCGGAGAGATTGGTGAAACCACTGCTGACTTCTCCTGCGGTCGGCACGGAACCGGTTTGAACCGTACCCTGCACGCGACGCAGACCTTCATAATCGCCGAAGAAGAATATCTTGTCTTTAATGATCGGGCCGCCTACCGCGACCCCGAATTGATTCAGCCGTAACTTTCCCTTTTTGACTCCACCGTTGTTCTCAAACCAATCGGCGGCATCGAGAACATCGTTGCGGAAAAATTCCCAGGCCGCACCATGGATGCTATTGGTTCCGGACTTGATCGTAGCGTTGAGAACGGCGCCCGCGGAACGGCCGAGTTCGGCACTGAAATTGGCGGTTTGAACCTTGAACTCCGAAACTGCGTCCACCGGAGGGAGCACGATGAAGTTTGTTCCGTTCAGGAAGTCAACGGCGTTGGAATTGTTGTCAATGCCATCGAGCAAGTAGTTATTTTGCGCTGGCCGCAGGCCATTTGCGGAAAAAGCTCCGGAGGCAGCATTGCCTCGCGTGTCGGCCTGGGGTGTCTGCGTACCTGCACCAAGCTGGGCAAGGAAGGTAAAGTTGCGCCCATTGAGCGGCAGCGAATTCACGCTCTTTTCGGTCATCACCTGGCCGACCGATGCTTCCTCGGTCTGCAGTTGTGGCGGGGCAGCACTCACCTCAACGGTTTCAGTCGAAGAACCCAGCTTAAGTTGAACATTGACCTGCAGGTGGCTGCCGACGTTTACCGTCAGATTCTGCTGGGTCGTCTTGGCAAAACCTTTAGCAGTAACGGACAGAGAGTAGTGCCCGATCCTGACCGGCGAAAAGGTAAAGTCGCCGCCGCTGTTTGTTGTGACATCCAAAGTTATACCTTGGTCGGTATTTAAGAGAGACACTTGTGCATTGGGGACAACCGCACCGCTTGTATCTTGGACAGTTCCCGTAATAGATCCTTCATCTACCTGGCCGAATACGTGCAAAGTTGATACCAGGAAAAAACACAAGCATGCGAGAACAATGCAGGCAAATTTCCTAAGCCGAGTGCCGCGATTGCGATCAAGAGCCATCCGAAATACCCTCCAATTTTTCCTACGTTCTTCTGTTTTCTTATCCCATGGGTCTTTGCCGAGAGGAGAACCCGGAAACGCTTACTGCATGTTGTAACCGGTTACAACTTAGGCGAGGCAAATACTAGTGCAACCGCAGAACATGTGTCAACCAAAAGTTTGAGATCGGCATTCTTCATTGGACCTAGCCAAAAGCCTCTTCGAAAAAGTCGGGCGGGACTGACCTAATTTGGGCTGCTTTGGCCATGGTGCTATCCTTCGGACACCTTTGTCGGTTTCACGGGTCCTCTGATAATCATGTCGCTTCACGAAAATGAAAAGCCCCTTTCCCGACGAGCGCTGCTCAAAAGCATGGGGTTGACACCCCTGCTCCTCCGCCCGGCGCCTTTCTATGGGGTTTCGCTTCTCTTCAGCTCACCCAAGGTCCTCCCGACTCCAGATCCCGCCTTTACTTTTAGCGATGTCCGCCTGACTCCTCACTATCCGTCCAAATCTCCCTTGGCAGATATTCTTCGCCTTGTCACTCCGGGTTCGGACGACTACGTGACCGAGAAGTATGCCTTTGAAATCGATTCGCTCCTCAAACAATGGAGCCAAACCCTCAAGACATCGGCTCGCGATCTTTCTACCCTGAGGGAGTTGCTGTCCTCCTCGATTGAGGCCTCATCGCTGATTCCCGCCAAGGTCTCCTCACTGCGTTCCGGTTACGGAATCGACATCGTGAGGAGACAATTTGGCGCTGACGTGGTTCCGGGACGAGAGCGATTTCTCAAAGAGATTCATGGGTGGCTGGGCGACGTCTCACGAGTAGAAACTGCTGAATTTGAAATTTACGGTATCGAAACGATCTCAGACACACCAATAGCAGTTCGACTCGAAGTCCGATATGACATCGTCACCAACCGAAACGATGAGCAGCGTGCGGAAAGGGTCGGATCCTGGCGAATGGAGTGGTCGCACGATGAATCGCAAGCTTGGAAGGTAAGAAAGTGGGAGGCCAGTGAAGAGACTCTTAGCGTCTTGCACGAACCTGCATTCATCGATGTTACATTCCAGGCTTTAGGAGGCGCGGAATCATACGCAAGCCAGATGCTTCGTGGCGTCGATCACTGGCGTACAGTTCTCGATGGCGCATGCGGCATCGACGTCTATGGAAACAATGGTGTGGCCACAGGCGACTTTGATAATGACGGATTCGATGATTTCTATGTATGCCAGCCATCTGGCTTACCAAACCGCCTCTACCGCAACCGAGGCGATGGCACCTTTGAAGACGTAACGGAGAAGGCAGGGGTCGGCGTACTCGACAACACTGCGTGCGCACTCTTTGCGGATTTTGAGAACAAAGGACTCCAGGACCTTCTTGTTGTCTGCGGCAGCGGTCCTCTCCTTTTCCTGAATCAAGGGAACGGGACCTTCTCGCTCAAGCGTGATGCCTTCAAATTTGCGCGTCCTCCTCAAGGAACATTCACGCATGCGGCTGTAGCAGACTACGATCGAGACGGCCATCTCGATATCTATTTCTGCACGTACATGTACTACCTCGGGCTCGACCAGTATCACTATCCTGTTCCCTACTTCGACGCCCGGAATGGTCCACCAAACTACCTCCTACACAACGAGGGAAACGCAACATTTGTAGATAGAACCGAACAGGTAGGATTGAACAAAGACAATGACCGGTACAGTTTCGCCTGTGCATGGGGCGACTCGAACTCCAACGGCCTGCCTGATCTCTGCGTGGCGAATGACTTCGGCAGATCTCAGCTTTATCGCAACAACGGCGACGGAACCTTCGGCGTTGCTTCAAGCGAGTCCCACATCGAAGACGTCGGCGCTGGAATGAGCGCATGCTGGTCTGATTTCGATAACGACGGACATGAGGACATTTACACCACCAGCATGTGGGCAGCCGCCGGCCAAAGAGTCTCAGAACAAGCGCGATTTCACTCAACTGCCCCAGAGGATATTCGCGCCCTCTATCAACGGCACGCGCGGGGCAATGCGCTGTACCGAAATCAAGGAGACGGCAAGTTTAAAAACATCGCGCAGCAGGCCGGAGTTGCGATGGGCCGCTGGTCCTGGTCCGCCGATCTATGGGACTTCGATCACGACGGTTACTCTGACCTCTATGTAACCAACGGATACATCTCCGCGCTGGATCGGAACGATCTGGCAAGTTTCTTCTGGCGACAAATAGTTGCAAAATCTCCCGAAGATGCTACCCCATCGTTGGCTTACGAACATGGATGGAATGCCATCAATGAACTGATTCGGTCGGACAGTTCCTGGAACGCCTACGAGAGAAATGTCATGTTCGCGAACAACCGCGACGGCACGTTTTCCGAGGTTTCCGGCATGCTGGGATTGGATTTTCTTGAGGACAGCCGCTCCTTTGCTCTCGCCGATCTCGACCATGACGGACGTTTGGAGGTTATCCTCAAAAACCGGAACGCTCCTCAATTGCGGATACTGCACAACGTAATGAAGGACCTCGGGGGCTCGATCTCGTTCCGTTTACGAGGGCATAAAAGCAATCGCGATGCAATCGGAGCGGCAATCAAAGTCGAAACCGGCACGTTTCGCCAGACAAAGTATTTGCAGGCGGGCTCTGGATTTCTCGCTCAACACTCGAAGGAATTGTTCTTTGGAGTTGGGAAGCCGGAAGGAACCATCCGGGCTACTGTCCGTTGGCCAAGTGGGCTCTCGCAACAGTTCGAACATTTACCGATCAACCACCGTATCGAAATTGAGGAAGGCGTGAGTTCGTTCCAGGCTAAACCCTTTGCGGAGTCGCCCTTAGCCTACGCAAAGCCAGGACCACCGCCAACTTTGGAACCATTGCCTTCCCAGATAAACACTTGGCTCCTTGATCCCTTAAAGGCGCCAGAATTCTCTCTGCCTGACCTCGCAGGCAATACACGGGAACTCAAGCAATCACAGGGCAGCTTCGTGCTTCTCAATTTCTGGGCGACAACCGCGCCAATCTGCCATGACCAACTGAGACTTCTCCATCAGCACCGCTCAACGTTCACCACGAGCCATCTGGACATTTTAGCTGTGAACGTGGATGATGCAAGCAATGCTTCAGCCGCACGATCATTAGTGGCGCGGGAAGGGCTTTCCTTTCCGGTCCTTTTTGCAACGGAAGACGTGGCTGGTGTCTACAACATCATCTATCGATACTTGTTCGATCGTCGCAGGGATCTCGCAATTCCGACATCCTTCCTGCTGGACAGAGAGGGCATAATCGTCAAGGTCTATCAGGGCCCAATAAATCCACAGCGTCTGCTGGAAGATGTAAAGTCTATTCCAACTACTGCAGCCGATAGGATGAAGAAGGCGCTGCCATTAAAAGGCGAGCTCTATCAGGACGCGTTTCGGCGCAACGACTTTACCTATGGCGTTGCGCTGTTCCAACATGGCTACCTGGACCAAGCAACAGAATCGTTTGAGCAGGTCATCGCCGCCAAACCCGACGACCCGGAAGGCTATTACAACCTTGGAACTCTCAATCTCCGAAGAAACAACTTTCAGCAGGCGCGCCACTACCTTGAACAGACCGTGAAGCTGCGTCCGAATTATCCGGAGGCTTGGAATAATCTCGGCATGATAGCGGCACAAGAAGGCCACCCGGAAGAAGCCGTTAGAAACTTTCAGCAGTCATTATTCCTCAGGCCAACCTACGTCATTGCGCTCTTGAACCTGGGGAACGTCTATCGGCGGCAAAAGGTCTTTGAGAAAGCAGAGGAATACCTCGATCACGCGCTCGAAATTCAGCCTGACGATCCTGAGGTCAACTACAGCCTAGGAATGCTCTTCGCCCAGAAAAATCAGATGCAGCGCGCGTCAGACTATTTGCAGAAGGCGATCGACTTGCGTCCAGACTATCCCGAGGCTCTAAACAACCTGGGCATTCTTTTCGTCCAGATGCAGGATTACTCAAAAGCGGAAGAGCAATTCAAGACTTGCATCCGCGTTGCCCCAAACTTCGATCAGTCTTATCTCAATCTTGCCCGTCTCTACGCAATGCGAAATGAAAAGGAAAAAGCGAGAGACGTGTTGCAGGACCTGCTACGCATGCAGCCACAGAATCCAGGCGCCACGCAAATCCTTGAGATGCTACACTGACCGCGCTAATGAGCAAGTTGGAATGGTGTGGGAGATGGGCATTCGCACCTCATTTAGGCATAGGATCGGAATCGTCATAGCGCGGTCGCGTGCGGGTAGTATTTCTACCCTAGTTGCGATTTTGTTTGCTTGCGCCATGGGTACGGCCGAGCAACAATCTTCAAAGATATCAGCAAGGCTCCAGCCAATTGAAGTTCTGGTTCAACAAGGCCATCTTGATGAAGCCAAGACCAAAATATTGGAAGAGCTCAAGCAAAATCCTTCTAGCGCTGAGGGCTACAACCTGCTTGGAATTATCGAGAGCGAACAGCAGGACTACCCAAACGCTCTCGCTGCATTTCAGAAAGCCTTGCAGCTTGCCCCCAACGCCACCAAAACGCACAACAATCTGGGAAATGTCTACCTCGCCCAAAAGCAGTTCGATATGGCTGAGAAGGAATTCCGAACTGCTCTGCGTCTTGAGCCAGGAAACCGGGATGGGAACTACAACTTTGGGCTACTCGAGATGGCTAGGGGGTCGCCAACGGAAGCCATTCCTTACTTTGAACGTGTACGTCCGAAAAATATCGAGACACGCCTCAACCTGATCCGCGCTTACTTGCAGAGCAAACGCACTGCGGAGGCCCTTCGGATGGCGATTGAACTCTCTGCAGAGAATAAGAATGAGGTCCAGCTGCATTTCTCTCTTGGAATATTGCTGGCGTCCGAAAAGCAGTACAAGCTTGCACAGTTGGAATTTGAAAAGGCCGATGCTCTACAGCCCGAGACCTTCGAGATTCTTTATAACCTCGGACAAACCTTTCTTCTGAACGGCAACTATCCCAATGCAGAGCTCATCTTGACTCGTGCACTCAAATTGCGGCCCGAGTCCCCCGAAGCTCTTTACTTGCTGGCACAGGTTTATACGAATGAGTCGCGATCTCTCGACGCCCTCGATCTACTAATCCGCGCAAACAAGATAACGCCCAGGAATCCGGACATCCTCCTCCTAATGGCCGACATCAGCATCTCCCAGAAGTATTTCGAGGATGCGATCCCATTGCTGGAAAAAGCTCTACAGATCACACCACAGCGATCGGATATCCGTTCCGTTCTGGGCGAAAGTTATTTCGTGTCGGGCAAGATCGACAAAGCTATCGAAGAGTTCAATAAGTCGATCGCGGCCGAACCTTCAGTGCGAACATACGCCTTCTTAGGTCTTTCATACACGCATCTCGGACGGTTCGACGAAGCGAAACAAGATTTTCAAAACGGACTCAAGCTGGATCCTCGCAACAGCTTCTGCTTGTTCCAGTTGGGCCACATAGCAAATCTGCAGGGAGATACTGCAACAGCGGACGCGATATTCCAGAAAGTACTCGGCTCAGATCCGAATTTTCCTGATGCGCTTATAGAGTTGGCCAATCTTCGAATCGAAGCCAAAAGATTTCCCGAGGCAGAGAATCTGCTCAGAAAATATGTTCGAGTCAGCCCTAATTCGGCGACTGGATACTACAAGCTCGCGATGGTGGAGAGAAAATTGCACGAGACGACAGCAGCCGACCGGGACCTCGCCCAATTTCAGACTCTCTCTAAAAATGTTTCCATTAATGCTTATCCCTATGAGAATCTCTTCGATTACCTCGATAATCGCTCAAAACTTGACCCCGGTGCCCGAAACCTGCAGGACCTGGCTCAGCTTATCGAGCAGATCAAGAAGCGCCCGGATCAACCTGACGTTCTTTATCCTCTGGCTGAGGCTTATCTGAAATCCGGAAAAATGGATGAGGCTAGGAACACCATCGCGCAGCTCGACAAGGTAAGTCCGGGCGATTCCCGAACCTTGGCTGGTGCTGGTGTCTTACTGGCGCGTTACCATCTGTATGACGATGCTATCCAACAGTTCCAGGCAGCACTGCAGGCGAATCCAAGCTCGAACGAAGTAAATTTCGATTTAGCAAATGCATATTTTCGCGAGGGCCGTTATTCCGAGGCGCTTAATACGGCCTTGCAGGTTGCACCGGAAGGAAGTAGGGACGACTCCTACCTTGCCTTGCTCGGAGATATCTACGCGCACATGGGTGACACAAGCCACGCCACAGAGATCTTCCGAAGCGCCATCAATCGCAATCCAGATAACGATCAGGACTATCTCTCGCTTTCACTGCTCCAGCTTCGCGAGAACAACATTGCAGATGCGAAACAGACATTGCTGAAGGGACAAGCTCACATTCCCGGCTCCGGGAAAATTCTTTGGGGATTGGGACTCGCCTCAGCTCTCGAAGGAAATACTGCAGAGGCAGCGGAGCGGTTCGAGCACGCAGTGGAATTACTTCCAGAATGGCCCGGAAGCTATTCAACCCTTGGTGCCTTCTACTTTCAAACGGGACAGATCGCCAAAGCCAAAGAAGTTCTGGACCGTTTCAAGAACAGCAAGGTAAGCGGTGGCCTTGACGTAAACCGCATTGAACAGGTCCTGGCGCAGGCTCCGGCGATCACCCCGACCGGCGATGCACCCATGCCGATGGCCAGCAGAAAGCAATTGCTTCAACTTGCGCTCTTCCTCGCAGACAAAACCCTATGAAGCGAAGTAGATTGTTTTCTCCGATATCTGAATATGCGCAGAGAGCTGAAAGGAAAATCGCTCGCTATAATCATTGCCATCTATGATCTTCCCGCGACGGCGCTTCCTTGGGTCCTCTCTCTTCGTGTTGGGTAGTGCGCTGACGGATGCACTTACGACTCCACTCTGGAAATGGAAAAGTTCGCTCGTCGTTGAAGCTGCAGTATCGAATCCCACGCCGTCCGGGGTCCAGTTCGTCGACGTGGCGCAGCAAGCCGGACTGAACATCCCCAATGTATGGGGTGGTATCGACCACAAACGGTCCATTATTGAGACCAAGGGAAGCGGACTGGCCTTCTTCGACTACGACAACGATGGATGGCTAGATATCTACCTTACAAATGGAAACCGGCTCGACGCGAATTGGCCTCAGGGAAAGACGCCGACCTCACATTTGTACAGGAACAATCGCGACGGCACGTTTACCGATGTCACAGATAAGTCAGGACTAGGGATTGCCGGCTGGCAGACCGGCGTCTGCGTAGGTGATTACGATAACGACGGATGGGACGATCTTTTTTGCTGTTTCCTTGGGCATAACCGTCTTTTTCGCAATAACGGAAACGGCACGTTTACTGACGTTACCCACAAGGCCGGCCTCTATCGGGAACAAGGCCGTTGGGGCGCAGGCTGTACTTTTCTCGACTACGATCGAGACGGTCATCTTGATCTCTTCGTCTGCAATTACATCAAGATCGATCCGGATAAGATCCCCTCCGCAAGCGCAACAAACTACTGCCAGTGGAAAGGCGTTCCCATTATGTGCGGGCCGCGCGGCCTTCCAGGCGACACCAACCTCCTCTACCACAACAATGGCGACGGCACGTT
The DNA here is from genome assembly GCF_003945235.1 of Edaphobacter aggregans. Taxonomy (NCBI): domain Bacteria; kingdom Pseudomonadati; phylum Acidobacteriota; class Terriglobia; order Terriglobales; family Acidobacteriaceae; genus Edaphobacter; species Edaphobacter aggregans. Next base: position 3,499,649 of record NZ_RSDW01000001.1, on the reverse strand, counting down.
TACCGACGTCTCCGAGAAGTCAGGCATTCTCAAGCCTGGTCCACGATACTCCATTACCCCCGTTTCTTACGATTTCGATAACGACGGATGGCCGGACATTTATATCGCGGTGGATTCAGAACCAAGCATTCTCTTCAAGAACAACCACGACGGCACGTTCACCGATATCGCCGTCATGGCCGGTTGCGCCTACAATGACGACGGGCATGAGCAGGCTGGAATGGGCGTCGCAGTGGCCGACTACGACTGCGACGGTTGGTTCGACATCTTCAAGACTAACTTCGTCGATGATACCTGCAACCTGTACCACAATAATGGCGATGGAACCTTCACCGATGTAACCTTTCCATCCGGCATCGGAGTTAACAATCGCTATGTGGCTTGGGGCTGCGGTTTTATCGACTATGACAATGATGGCTGGCCCGACATCGTTCAGGTCAATGGACACGTCTATCCTGAGGTCGACCACTATGACTTCGGCGAGACCTTCAAAAACCCACGGCTGGTGTACAAGAATCTCGGCAACGGCAACTTCAAAGATGTCTCGACGCAGATGGGATCCGGCATCAGCGAGCGCTTTTCCAGTCGTGGCGCCGCATTTGGAGACTACAACAACAACGGCAACATGGATGTTTTGGTCTTAAACCTGAATGATCTCCCATCGCTTCTTCGCAACGATGGAGGCAACAAACAGAACTGGATTAAGATCAAGCTGCTGGGAACCAAGTGCAATCGCACGGCCATAGGAGCCCGCGTGCGAGTTGTCACCGGCAAACATGCTCAGATGGATGAAGTTCACAGTGGCACAAGCGTAATGTCACAAAGCGACCTGCGCCTTCACTTCGGTCTTGGCAAAGTCGAGACTGTGGACATCATCGAAGTAAAGTGGCCGACGACACAGAAAGTCGAACGATTCACGCAGATCAAAACGAATCAGATACTCACAATTCGAGAAGGCGACGGAATAGTTGCAACGTTCAAGCCGCAACCGAAGTAGAGATGTTTTTACGGTGTCGGCGGATGCTCAGGTAGAACAACCAGGAACTGCTTCACCTCTCGGCGTTGGCGTTCAATTGTTTCTGCCTGTTGCTTTTTGATTTCGTCGTGAAGCTGGAACTCCCGTTTAGCCTTTGCCGACTCACCCATCCGGTCATAAACCATACCTAGCCTGTAGTGGGCCTCGCCCAGCTGCGGGTCTGCTTCGACTGCCTTCATGTAGAAACCAATCGCCTTCTCGAAATCGCGTGCCGATGCAGAAAGAATCCCTAATTGAAGATAAGCATCGCCGCATTTGTCATCAATTGTTGCGGCTTTTGTAAATAAGCTTTCAGCCTCCTGCGTGACCTGCCTGTTTGGAGGTTGTTGCTGCCTCTTCAGCAACGCCATCGCATAAAAATAATTGGCGAGAGAATTTTCCGGCTGCTCCTGCACAAACCGTGCCAGCTTTTGCTCGATGCACGCCAAGGTATTTGGAGCCGCTATCTCAATCTTCCCCATAAAGATGTAGGGTTCGGGGTCTGTCGGATTCAAATCGGAAGCATTGCACAGACGAAGCGCCGCCTCATCATAGCGAGCACCGGCAAAGAGAGCTGCACCCAATCCAGTCAGCATTTTAACCGATCTCGGGTACGTCTCTACGCCTTTATGAAAGACCTCCTGAGCCTGCAATATAGCTCGGTGGAGCAACAACTCAGAACCCCACTCGAAATAATTCTGCTCACTGGGATCCAGATGCACTGCCTGCTCATATTCGTGAACGGCGCCCAGAGGGTCACCTGATTTTTCGTCAAGCTCACCCACCAGTCGATGTCGATTCGCTTCATTGGTATCGCCGGTGACACTTGCCGCGCTATGTTCCGGGCTCGTCGATTTAAGCGTGAGAGTTTCACTGGCGAGAGCTTCGCTGGTTCGCAAGCTGGAATCCGATCCATGCCCACCCACGGCGGTCCAATCCGTGACTCCTGCGATGGAGAAGCTCGGTTTATCCGCGAATGTCATGGTTTGAATGGTAGACAATGAGGAGGTACTAAAATCTGAATGAGTTGATCCGGAATCTTCGAGGACCAGATAGATTTTCTCTTGATCCCTCTGTGATGGCACAACGACAGCAGCGCTGCGGCTACGTAATCCTGCCTTCTCTGCGTTGAGTAGATAGCTACCAGTTCGGAGAGCCAAGAACACGAAGTCGCCAGCTGCGTTGGTCTTCGTCTCGACGGTGCCCGGGACACCTTCATGTTCAAGTCGTACCACCGCGTCGTTAACCGGCTTGCCATCTGAACTATTCACGGCGCCCCATACTATAACTTCGTCTGAGCGTTGCGGAGAAGCTTGTTGCGCAACCGCCGGGAACGACAGAGTCATTAGTCCCGTGATAACTGCCAAAACACTATGCAGACGTCGGTCGGTCCTGCTTTTGCTGGTTTTAGATGAAGAGCGCGATTTGTATAAACTATTCACGATGGAACTCGACTTCATCCCCCCAGAAACTGGGGTTGCTTCTTCATATACTGACTGCAACTATACCTTCGTCTACGAGGCTGGCGGCTTCCCCGGAAAGACAATTCCATCGTACACGTGGCTGATAGACCACATTGGAAACACCTCATAACCTCACTAAGCACCTTTAAGTCGTTTCAGACATTTTTCACATCGTACACCTCACTAGGAACGTGATAGATCTGCGGTTAAGCTGTCGTTCAGCCCCGAACAAAGAAAAAGCCGCCTCCGAAGAGGCAGCTTAGGGGAGATACAACGACACGGTTTTCGACGATGGTGGCCTAATTGCGAGTAAAAATCTTGATCTCAAAGGATCATGTCAACAAGTCATTCGCGGCCACTTCTTGATTGCGAGATCTTTTGTCAAAGCCTGACAATGATGGTTTTAACTTCCGAATACTGCTGCAGTCCGTACTCGCCTAGTTCACGTCCCGTTCCTGACTGTTTGAATCCACCGAAGGGAGCCCGAGTATCCAAAATGTTGTAGCAATTCACCCATACCGTACCAGCGCGCACTCCATTTGCAATCGCGTGCGCCTTTTTGATGTCTCGTGTCCACACCCCTGCTGCCAATCCGTAATCCGTTCGGTTTGCCCGAGTGATTACTTCATCGAGATTCTTAAACGGGATGACACTCATCACCGGTCCGAAGATTTCTTCGCGGGCAACCTTCATGTCGTCCTGAACGTCGGCGAACACGGTGGGCTCGATGAAGTAGCCACGATGTCCGACGCGCTTGCCACCGCAGACAAGCGTAGCACCTTCACTTTGTCCTGATTCGATATAGCCCATCACTTTGTCGAACTGCGCCTGATCTACCTGCGGACCTTGTTCTGTCTTAGGATCGAACGGGTCTCCGACTACACGTTTGTGGGCACGAGTCGCACTTTTTTCTACGAACTGATCATAGATCTTCTCTTCGACGAACACTCTTGAACCGGCACAACAAATTTGACCCTGGTTGGAAAAGAGTCCCAAGTGCGCGCCTTCTACCGCTTCGTCGAGATCCGTATCCTCGAATACGATATTCGGGCTTTTTCCGCCGAGTTCAAGAGTGACTCGCTTCAGATTGGACTTTGCTGCGGCTTCCAAGATTAGACGCCCAATTTCGGTGGATCCGGTGAATGCCACCTTGTCCACGTCCATGTGACGCGCGATCGCCGCACCTGCTGTGGGACCGAATCCCGACAATATATTGACGACGCCTTCCGGAAAACCCGCTTCAACAACCAATTCCCCGATGCGTAGCGAGGAGAGAGGGGTTTGCTCGGCCGGCTTCATAACGACGGTATTTCCTGTGGCCAACGCCGGGGCAAGCTTCCACGCCTGCATCAGCATGGGATAATTCCAAGGGATGATTTGTCCGACTACGCCGATGGGTTCATGCCGGGTGTAGCAAAAAAAATCGCCGTCAATGGGAATGGTTTTGCCCTGAATCTTGTCCGCCCATCCCGCGAAATATCGATAGCAAGCAACTGTCTTGGCAACATCCACTCTCTTCGCCACTGAAACTGGTTTACCGTTATCGAGAGATTCGAGCTGGGCGAGTTCGTCAGCATTATTTTCGATCAGATCGGCAAGAATGTAGAGCAGGCGCCCCCGCTCTGATGCGTGCATCTTCCGCCAAGGACCTGTTTCAAAAGCCGTCCGCGCTGCAAAAACGGCCTTCTCCACATCGATGGCATTAGCCGCAGCAACTTGGCAGATTTCCTCGCCGGTGGCGGGATTTACCGTCGCGAAGGTGTCGCCGGATTCACTTGCAACCCAGCGATTATTGATCAGAAGCTTAGTCGCTGGTGCGGCCATACCAGATTTCGCGGGCGTTGACAGGATAGAGATCTGTCTTTCAATCGTAGCTGCTTCTGCGCACATATATACTCCAGCCAGTTTCGGTAAATGCATACAGCTGTTGAGTACCAGGTGTTTTCGATTTTTGACTTTCCTAATGCAGCAGAGACGTCCGCGAGTAAGTCTACGCGTGGGCGGGACGTAGCTTCGTTTTGAAGCGCCTTCAATGCAATCACAGTCCTGTGATCGAAGTAGCTTCGCGGCATCAGTGGATAGATATTTGTCTCTCCACGGAGGTAACGCCCAACATCCCTGCGGTATTCAAGCAGCAACGTATTGGATTCGTACTCTGGGTGACCCTGAAAAAAGACGAAGAGGCTTTTGTGCCGCCCTACGAACGTATCAACGCCGGCATCCGCCGCTCGCGTGAGTATGCTATATCCACAACTTGTCAAAGCGTCTTCAGGTATGCCGTTCCACCGGGAGTGTGGAAGGTTGAAGCGCGACGGCGCATCTGTCGTCAGGGGGTGATCTGACAGCCGGGCACACTCGAAGATACCGCAGAATTTATCGTTGCTCCTGACACGATCGATCCCATCTATGTGCAATAGCGCAGCGTGCGCGGCCAGGCAAGACCAGATGGTCGAGTAAGTGTTTTCCTTAGCCCACTCAAGGACTTCTGTAAAACTATCCCAGTAAGGTTCATCCTTCAGATTCGATGCGAGAGGCTCTCTGCCGGTCACTATGAGTCCGTCAAGGCTCTTATCCCAAAGACTCTCGACACTCGAATAGAAATTTTTGATATGGTTTGTACCTAGCTCACTCCTGGGAACGTTAGGTAACGCATGAAACGATAGTCTAATTTGTATGTCATCGGAAACCGAATCGAGAAGCGAAATAAACTGGCGCTCTGTTGCATCGAGAGCCCCGTCCGCCATGTTATTGATCAATCCGATTGTGACGCACTTACTCGACCGTTCCCGGCATTCCGCAGGCGTGTTGCTGCCTGACCGCCGGTCATGAACGAAACGACTAGAACTCGAACAAATAGGCATAAGTGTACCCTCGGAAAATCGGCATCAGGGTATTCTGTAACGATCATTTATTTACACGGTTGCGTTGAGCGCCAGATTCAGATCAGGCGATAATATCGTCGCAGTGTTCGATCCCGAGCCATGACTTCGGCGCTGCGTTTCGCTTCATCCGACATTCGTCGATGCGTCGTCGAGGCAGAGGCAGACCAACGATTTGGTGTCACCAGATTGACAAACCGTGCCACCAGCTTCAACGCAAAATGAAATTTAACTGCTGGCTTCGTAGCCCCGTGATCCCTACAGCCATTAGCGAGTAGCCACCATATATTTGTGCCGATGCATGATAAGGACTTTCGACGAACCCAACATAATCGACCCACTTAACTTGGAATCATTGCTCAAAATTCTGCCGTCGTCTTTTACGGAATAATTGCCACTATCGACGATGGCTAAGCACAAAACTATGTCGATCCGTATTGCAATCGGCTACAACTCCAACACAAAAGGTATAGAACGAAGTTCGTTGTGCCTTCTAATATTTGTCGTGCCGGTATGCAAGGTGGTCTCAAGGCTTTACCAATGGGAAATAGGCATTTAGCCACTGTTCAGTATGCTGCCGAACCGCAACTCGGCCCTGATGGTTCACGAAAGCCTTATTGGCGCTATTCGTCACTTTTACGACGACCTTACTTCCGCGACCTGCAACTTTCAGAAGATACTCTAAGTAGTCGAACTCACCAGCCCTCGGTTTCATGTTGAGAGTTCTACAGTCGGGCCCCTTTAGGATAAGAACCGGCAATCCTTTGGGCGTCAGTTTCTTCCAGGAACTAAGAAGTAGATAATTGGCATTCTTCGGCAGGTCTCCCCCGCGGAGAAAACAGCCAATCCTTTTCAGACGATCATAAACAATACTCGAAAACTGGCGACGACTATGTAAAAACCAAGTACCCCATTCCCGTCGAATCACTGGCCGTTTTGCTTGTGGCAAGTAGAAGTATGGGTCCATCAAAACAAGGCCTTTGCACTTTGGCGAGGCGGCGGCCGTATAAAGTGCCGAGACACCGCTTGCGCATTGACCCACTATGACTACTCCCGATAGGTTGAATCGAGCCACAAGCTCTCTGACCTTAGCGGAGACAATGGATGCATACCCCCCTTGGTTGATAAAGCCAGCCAAATCTTCTGGAAGATCTCCTTCGGAGTCTCCGAATCCTGGCAGATCAAGTCGAAAGGACGGATAGCCACACTCCGCAAACGAGTCGGCCCAATAAACCGCCGCATCGCCATGCGCAGCTCTCGTCGGCGAAATAGAATTCAGGAACAAAACCCCGATGCGGGGTTGCGCGACCGGGTTTGACTGTGCGGCTAGGTTGTCATCGTAGGTCTTATGATAGGTGCCTCGGATAGTGACGTCGAGACCATCCAGCACGATCAACTCACGTGTTTCAATCGTTTCTTTCATTGCATCCCCCTGTGCGAGAGGGCTAAGGCTCCGGCAATCCAGTCGTAATTACTGGAGTATAGGCAGCTGAAGTCCCTAGCTTCGCCATTCCCAAAATGCGACTTCACCAGAGGAGCAGCCTCTTTTCCAAGCTTAATTACCTTGATTGGCTTTTTGTATGATTCGCAAGAGCTTTCATCTCTCATGGTCGCGGGCAAGTCAAAGTGAAAAGAGTCGCGCCACAGACGACTCGACCATTGATATCCCTGTACTTCGATAAAAGAACCCTCTTCTAATTGCCGGATATATTCCGAGACTGTCTTCCGGTTCTCGGGAGACTCGTTTAATTGTCCCAACCCCGCCCAGTACAAGAGGCTCGAACGGAGTGCCTGGTTCGCATTAGCAGGCGGAGACCACAGTAGCAATGCATCGCCTGTGCCCTTATGGAAACATCTGGCGGCGAGTATGGCTCCTAGTTCGAGCCCATGGAGCACAAGCGGGACGCTGGGCGACCGGCGTATGACCCAATCGGCAAGAAGTTGGACGTCTTCGCTCCAGTTCTCAAAACTCATTTCTTCGAAAACACCCGTGCTCTCGCCAATACCGCGATAATCATAGCGAAGGACTTCGATCCGCCTCGCGGCCAGATATCGGGCCCAGCGAACCCATGGGTGATATGAAAAATGCCGCCCGGAGGCGAATGGTCCAACGAGGAGAACGCGCGCCACCGGATCCGGAACCTGATGCAGGACTGCGTAAAGCTCCGCACCGGGGACCGTGAAGTATCCGGCCTGCTCTGGCAAGCTGATCTCTTGATGAAGTTGGGTCTGCACTTGAGATGCCCCCGGTAGAAATGATCAGGCAGAGGGTGTGTCCCGGTTGAAGACGACGGTCTCGATGAGGGTGCGAAGGAGATAGACGCCTTCGAAGAGATCTTTCTCCGGTTCAAGCGGGTTGAGAGTCATCTCAATAGAAAGTGCACGGAAGAGACCGTCAGTATGCGCAATATCGCAGACACCGTGCACATCTGTGTATTCCATATCAACTGAGCCTTGTGCTTTGGCAAGATCCGCCAAATAAGCCATAAACCGTTGTATGAACCCTTCGAAGAAAGCCATTGTCAGAAGCGACTGCACGGCGGAAAGCCGACCCAGAAAGCGACGGACGCTATTTAACTCTTCATTCACGGCTAACGCATCGGAGTCTGTCGGGAAAGCCTGGGCGGCAACCGCGAAATTGCGCAGCATGACCGGATGGGAATCGCGCACTTCTTCGTTGAGATTATCAAGGAGGATTGGGCGCGCATCTTCTGACTGCACGGCAAGAAGGGTGGCCGTCATCCAATAGATGAAATTTCCTTCCAGAACTGCGGTATATCGCGCAATTATCCCTCGCCGCTCAGCTTTGGTCAGTTGACTCATTTCAGGCAACGAAGCCATAAGGCCATCAATCATGGCATTGATCTGCTGTTGGATGGAGGCGTCGAGCACATGGTTCTGCGGCTGCTGCGGCATGAGTAGCGTCGTGTTCATAATTTCACCTTTCTTTCAATGGTTAGGGATTCGACACCAGAAATTTGCAATCGGGCGCCACGGTGATTGGAGTCTGGGCAAAGACGTACTTTATTGCTGGGCCTATAAAGTTCAGCAATAGGCGCTTTACCCACCTATAGTTACTGGCTGTGCTCTTCCTGATCCAACATTCAGTCCAAGTAGACATAGCTTTGCCCTGTGGGCTACATTCCTTACTCGGCCGCGCTGACTTCGAATGTCGATCTACATACGCTTAGCTTGCACGATGATGGCCATAGTAATGGCGGCATTCCTAAACATGATCAAGGTATTTCATTTCTGATTTCGCGAAAATTATCGCTTGGCTACTTGCGCAGTCTTTCGTGCGTGATTCTAGGTTGCAGGTCTTTGCATTCGACCTAACAATAAAGTGCATATGTTATCGGCGGGTAGCACCGGCGACACAGGTAAAAAATGATGCCGATTTAGTTGCAGAGGACTCAAGTTGATTTACGGCTGGAACTTTTGGGAAAGAGGAGTTTCACCGGTAAGCCACTCACGCCTTCATATCTAAGTGCTCTCGGGACATGCCAACGAAGCCAGGTTTTTTGCCGATGTTATCTCCTGTTTAACAACAAGCTCCACTTTTTTGAGTGCAGCATGCCCATGGAGCATTGAAGCAATCTCCCTACCGATCGACAAAGAGGCTGTGGCTGCCGGAGAAGGCACGTTGCAAACGTGGAGAATTCGATCCTGATAGATAAAATGAAAATCATCCAATAGATTTCCGTCATGATCCAACGCCTGAGCACGTACACCCGAGCCTCCAGGCTGAATGTCTTGCTCCGTCAAACTCGGCAACAGCTTCTGCAGCGCGCGCGTAAACGCCTGCCGATTCCAAGAACGGTAGATTTCTTCCATCCCATATTCCCAGTTCTGAGAGGCCATCTTCCAAAAACCCAGGAACAAAGCCGTCGAGAGCGTGTCTGAGAGGTTGAATGACGTTCGGGCATATCCCTCGCGTTTGAACGAGAGCACCGCATTCGGACCCGCTTCGACACCTCCGTGAATTCGCTTGGTGAAATGAACTCCCAAGAATGGAAAGCGGGGATCGGCAACCGGATACACTAGGCCTTTGATGAGATGGTGCTTCGCAGGCACGAGCTCAAAGTATTCGCCCCGGAACGGTATAATGCGAAGACCAAGACTGGCGCCAGCCATGCTAGCGATGCGGTCGCTCTGCAAACCTGCGCAGTTGACGGCGAAACGCGCGTGTATGACATCGAAAGAAGTCTCAAGAACGATCCCACCAACCTCAGACAAAATGCGCGAGACACCAGAGTTAGTAAGAACCTCGCCTCCACCTTGCTTGATAAGCTCCGCATACTTGGCCGAGACCATTCTGAAGTCAGTGATACCAGTAGTCGGTATATGGATACCGCGTAGGCCCGATGCGTGAGGCTCGATCTCATGAATCTGCTGCGCGTCCAGCTCCCGTAGGCCAGATACGCCATTCGTCCGTCCGCGGCGCAACAGTTCATTGAGACTAGGTATCTCGTGTTCTTCGGTTGCAACGATGATCTTGCCGCAGATCTCGTACGGTATCGCGTGCTCCTCGCAAAACTGAATCATGGCCGCCCTGCCCTCAACACAGAGCCGCGCCTTGAGCGAACCTGGCTTGTAATACAAGCCAGAATGCAGCACACCACTATTATGTCCCGTCTGATGAGAAGCTACTTCATTTTCCTTATCGAGAACAATGATCTTCAGGTTCGGATCCTTGCGAATGAGTTGCAAACCAACCGCGAGCCCAATGATACCGGCTCCAATAATGGCAACATCGCAATATTTGTCGCTCATGCTGCCAACAACCCCTTCCACCCTGTTACGCGTGCTAACTGGAACTAAGCGCGGGTACGGAGATAACTATCCAATCCATCCCGCCAGTCGGTAAACACGTTCAAATGAGCAGCTTTCAGTGCCTGATTCTCAAGAACGGAGAATTTAGGGCGCGGAACCTTTGTCGGAAACTCTCCGGGACGCGCCTTCTCTAAGCGAATTCTGGTGCCTGTGGCACGGAAGATCTCACGAGCAAACTCATACCACGAGCAGCTTCCTTCGGCGGTTCCGTGATAGAGGCCGTAGTGCCGCGAGCGACTGAGCACAATTAGTTGCTCTGCGATCTGTACAGTGGAAGTCGGTGTGACAAATTCATCATCAACAACGCGCAATTCGTCTCGCTCGCGAGATAACTTTAGCATCAACTCGACGAAGTTGAGACCACCCTTTGCTCGGCATGGGTGATGGCCATAAATGGCAGAAACGCGAAGCACGAAGTACTTCGCAGCGATTGCGGCAGTAAAGTGTTCTCCCGCCAGCTTGGTAATTCCGTAAGCAGAGAGCGGGACAGCAGAGTCGATTTCCAAGTACGGAGCATCTTTCTTGCCATCGAAGACATAATCAGTGCTCACGTATGCTACCGTTGCGCCGGCCTGTTTCGCCCATTCGGCCACGAACTTCGCACCAATTGCATTGCTGTGAAATGCGCCAATGGGATCAGCCTCGCATTTCTCTACATGGTGCATCGCTGCCGTATTGACGATGAACTCCGGCATGGAAGCGGAAAGCACTGCATCGACGCAGGAAGCCGAAGTCACCTCAAAATCCGAGTGAGTGAGACCAATAACTTGATCTCCATTCCGTAGAAAGGCTGCACACACATCGCTCCCAAGTTGTCCATTAGATCCCAGCACGGCAACTTTCACCTAGTGCCCCCAGCGACCTGGGAAAACGCATAGGTACCAGTCGGTGTCAGGTTCTCAAGAGCCTTGAAAACATGGATGTTGTAGTACTTGGGGTTGTCCCAATCGCCGCACTTATCCATATTGCTGATCAGACTGCGTACGATGGACTTGACACTATGATGTGGATGAAAACTTAGGATCGTTTTGGCCCGCTCGATTGAAACCTTGTAGTTCCGGGCGTCTCTGATGTGCTTAATGTCTAGCGCGATCTTTTGGCCGAACTCTTCTTCGACCGCAAATTTAACGAGATCGGCAACTTCGCCTACAGTGTGATTGCCGGAGGCGATGTTATATATGCCGTTGATGGACTCATTAGCTTCGATGGCGCGTGTGTAGGCCATGACAGCGTCTTCAATGCTGAGAAAAGGACGCCATATCGCCGGGTCGTTGACGTGAATCATACCCTCTTTCATGGCACACTTAAACATTGTGTTGACGAGCAAATCATAACGCATACGTGGGCTGTATCCGGAGACGGTGCCCTTCCTCAGAGCGATGACAGAGAATTCGGAATCGACCATCTGCATGACGGCACGTTCCCCTTGTAGCTTGGAGATACCGTACGGGTTGGACGAATTGACGGGGCAGTTCTCATCGAAGAGCTCGTTTTCCGTGTATCCGTACACCGAGCAAGAGCTCGCATAAATGTATCGCCTTACCTTGGCCTTCTTGGCGATGTATGCGAGATATGCTGGAGCCGATGCATTGAAGATGAAGTTTTTGGCGGGTGAAAAATCGGCCATCGGGTCGTTCGAGAGACCAGCTAGAAATATAACCTGGTCATAGCCGGATAAGTCGGACGCTTGCAGGTCGAAGATATTTTTTTCAATGACGCCAACATAGTGCGGCAAGTCGTTGCCGAACCAGAACAAATCGACGACGTCGATCGTATAACCCCGATCCAGGAGATGCGGAATCAATGCAGAACCGACGTAACCTGCACCACCAGCGATAAGAATACGCATTTACTTCACCCCTCCAGCAAACTCGGATTTAGATTGATAGACGATGTTGTCAGACAGTGACGAGGCAAGCCATTGATTCAGGGACTGTGCCTTAGCATCCTTAGTGGATACAATGACATCTGTGATTGGCCACTCAATGCCAATCTCGGGATCCTTGTAGTAAATTCCCGATTCTGCACCGGAGTTATAAATTCCCGTGCACTTGTATTGCACTTCACACTCATCAGTAAGAGCACAGAAGCCGCGCGCAAATCCGTACGGAGCATATATCTGCTTCTTGTTGTCTGCTGTAACTTCAAGGCCGAACCACTCGCCTAATGTGGGCGATCCTTTTCGGATGTCCACTGCGACAAGGAAGGCCGCACCACGAGTCACCCGCATCAATTTGCTCATTGGAGGATCCCACTGAAAATGGAGACCGCGTAGAACTCCCTTCGATGAACGTGAGTGATTGTCCTGTACCCATTCGGTCGGCAACCCCATGTCTCGGAAGTTGTCGTAGCGGTAGGTTTCCATGAAAAAGCCACGGTCGTCGCCCAAAACTGTAGGCTTAATAACCACAACTTCCCCACCAAGATGTGAACTATCCAACTCCAAGGGCATAGATGTACTCTCCGTTAGCGAAAGGGACTATCGAGACCGGAAGATAGCTATAGTGTGATGTTCCGCGCATGTAAAGTGCGCCACAGGCGAAGCTCTGCTTGATCTGCCATTGATCCTTGGGTAGAGGTCGATCAAATTGTCAGATTGGCGTGAATTATTGGGAACCGATCAGCATGTTGTTGCGCTGAGTGCCTGATTCAGGTCTTCGATGATGTCGTCGATGTGCTCGATCCCGATGCTGAGTCGAATCATCTCCGGCATGACTCCAGCACTGCGTTTCGCTTCGTCCGACATTTGCCGATGCGTCGTCGAGGCCGGATGGCAGGCCAACGATTTGGCATCACCCAGATTGACGAGGCGGGTCACCAGTTTCAATGCATCATGAAATTTAATCGCGGCTTCATAGCCCCCCATGATTCCAACGGTCATCAGTGAGCAGGCGCGGCCGGACATATATTTTTGTGCCAACGCATAATAAGGGCTCTCGGCAAATCCAGCATAATTAACCCACTTAACTCTGGGGTCATTGCTCAAAAATTCTGCTACTTTTTTGCCATTCTCAACGTGTCGCTCGACTCGTAGCGCGACCGTCTCGATTCCCTGCAGCAGTAGGAAAGCGTTCAGTGGCGACAAGACAGCCCCGGTGGTTCGCTGGTAGAAGCTGCGGCACCGTCCTAAATAGGCGCCTCTCCCGAAGTGATCCGTGTAGACGAGCCCATGATAGGAGGCATCGGGTTGGCTGAACATCGGAAATCTTGAGGCGTGGTCTCCCCACGGAAAATTGCCGCTGTCGACGATGGCTCCGCCGAGCGAATTGCCGTGTCCACCCAGGAACTTTGTGAGAGAGTGCAAAACTATGTCAGCGCCGTATTCAATCGGCTGCAGAAGGATAGGTGAGGCAACCGTATTATCGACGATCAGCGGCACTCCGTGTTCGTGAGCCATTCGAGCAAGCGACTCGATATCGCAGATATTTCCTGCCGGATTACCAACACTTTCACAGAAGATCGCACGGGTGTTGTCATCGATTAGTTTTTTGAGCGCCTCCGGATGATCCGACTCCGCGAATCGGACAATGACTCCCTGGCTTGGCAGAATGTGCGCAAATAGGGTGTGCGTAGTTCCATAGAGTTGCGGAACCGAAACAATATTGCTTCCCAACTGAGAAACATTGAGAACCGCATAGTTAACTGCCGCTTGTCCGCTACTGACGCACAGGGCTTCCAGCCCTCCTTCTAGCGCCGCGACCCGCCGCTCCAACACTGCAGTAGTCGGGTTCCCGATACGGGTATAGCGAAATCCTTCAGCCTCGAGATTGAACAATGCCGAGGCATGGTCGGCGCTATCGAACGCGTAAGAAACCGTCTGATAAATTGGCACAGCTACAGCCTTGGTCGTCGGATCTACATTGTAGCCGCCGTGAATAGCAATCGTGTCCCGTTTCATGTTTCCATCCCTGTCTGGGCTGTGCTGGTGAGACCGACTCCGGCCTCGTACTGGTTTGACCGGCACCTTGACAGATGAGACGATTCATCTCATCCACCACCCAGTGAATATCCGTTTCAGTAGTCTTGAAACTGGTGATACACGCGCGTAAGACAGGAGTACCATCGAGCTGCGCCTCTGACATCCATACAATCTGGCGTTCTCGCAGAACTGAGAGGAACCTACTGGTATCGAGTCCTTCCCGCGTAAAACAAACGAGTGGCAGCGGCGTCGTATTAACGATTCGCCACCCAGAGGACTCAAGAGATTCGCGCAGCACCTGTCCCATCTGAGTCTGGTGCTCGATCATCTCGACATACCCCAATTCCCCCTGCTGCGCCAACGCGAGGAAGAGTTTCAAACCGATAAAACGGCGGGACCATTGCACTGAGGTAGTGTAGGGATCCTCCACAAACCCATCCGTCTTCTTCGGCATATAGGAGACTTCAGCTCGAAAGGCTTCCGCGACGGCGTCAGGATGACGGCAGAAGAACATCCCGGCTCCCATTGGCACGGAGAACCATTTATGCGCATCACACGTGATTGAATCTGCAGTATCAATTCCGGCGAAATAGTGCTTGAGGCTTTCAGCTAGTATTGCGGCCCCCCCCCATGCGGCATCGACGTGAAACCAAAGATTCTCCTCTTGGCAAAAGCGTCCGATATCCGTCAAGGGATCGATTACGCCAGCTGCAGTGGTCCCGCCGGCGCCGACCACCATGAAGGGGGCTAATCCGATTTTTCGATCCTCTATTACACGTCTTCTGAGATCTTCAACATCAAGCTTCAAATATGAGTCGGTCGCTACTGTGCGCAAAGCCCTTCTTCCAAGTCCGGTTATATGCGCGATCTTGTTGAACGAATGATGCGCCTCCGCTGTCACGTAGATCGTGGGCAACGCGGTAAGATCTCGAAGTCCATTTTCGCCATAGTCGGGGAAAGCACGCGTTAAGGCGACAACGACCGCTGAGAGATTGGCTTCCGACCCACCACTCGTGAATGTTGAACTGGCATTTGCTGGGAGGCCAAATTTTGCGGCGAGCCAACTAAGAGTATGCCTTTCGATCTCATTCCCCGCAGGCGAGGTTCGCCAATTCGCCAACTGAGGGTTATACATGGCTACCAAGGTCTCCGCAACGACAGATGCGAGCGTCACGCTCGGGTTGAAGAGGCCGAAATAACGTGGATGGGTGACCTGGACCTGCCACGTTCTTAACATCTGTTCTACATCGACGATGACTTCCTCAAGAGTCATCGCCTTCTTGAAGTTATAGCGAGACGTGAGATGATCCCGAATCTCTTCGGGTGTCACACTGGGCACGATGGGGCCCATCGCTATCTCAGACTCAATCTTTGCGAAATCGCTCCTGAATTCATCGATGACCATTTCGCATCCTACTTCCGTGGCGCTAACGAAGCTTAGAACAAAGGAACTGTTTGCTATGAAATAGATAGTCCACTCTTGTTTACTAGTCGTGTAAACGTCGATCCAAATCGACTAGTCCAGAAGTTTATAAACGGATCTGGCCGTCTTGGATACGGTCGTACAATACTTTGTCGAGCTGAACAAACGCCTCCGACTCGGGACTGTCAAAATAGACGACATCTGTGATAGCAACAGGATCATATCCTTGACGTACTAGATCAGTTTTCGAATATTTGAAAGTTCCAGTTACTTCAATATCATCTCGAATTCGCAGAAACAAAGGACGCGCGTAGGCTGGAAGACGGCTCATCAGATGCCTCCGAAACGCCGGTAGATCCATCTCATGTTCGGTAACGAGCGCTGCCATGCCACCGCGACCTTCGGTCCCTGGAATGGCCACCCCGTAGACATTAGCGTGTTTGACTCCTGGAAATGTACAAATCGCTTCTGAGACTTCAGAGGTCGCAACGTTCTCGCCCTTCCATCGAAACGTATCGCCTATACGATCGACAAAATAAAAAAAGCCCTTCTCGTCTTTCCGCATAAGGTCGCCGGTGCGAACCCAGGCATCTCCCAGCTCAAAAACATCACGAAGGATTTTTTCGTTCGATGCTCGCTTGTCAGTGTAACCCTCAAACCGACCGCCTATGTTCGATAGATCGTTCACAACCTTACCGATCGCCTCGCCGATTTCGTTGGGAGCACAGCGAATACAGAATCCCTCGTCATTTCGGACCGGCTTGCCTTTCTCGACGTCGAACACTACCAGCGGTGGCGAAAATCGATGCGCTAGGTACGTCGGAATATGTCCGATCGCACCGGGCTTTCCTTGAACATTGAATAAAGAAACGCCACCTTCTGTGGATGCGTAGAATTCGAGGATTTGGGGGATTTGAAACCGTTCCTTAAAGTCTTCCCACACTTCGGATGCCAACCCATTGCCGCAAGCCATTCTGATTCGATGGCTTCTCTCATTTGAGGACGGTGCAGCGTGTAATAAGTAACGGCAAAGCTCGCCGATGTATTGAAACATCGTGCAGTCCCAACGAATGACATCGGCCCAGAACTGGCTAGCCGAAAACTTTTCGCGAATGACCACGGAACCGCCACCAACGAGAGCGGCACCAGGTACCAGCACACCACCAATGCTGTGATACATCGGCAAGCAGTTGTACATCCGATCTGTTTGCTGAGCTCCCATCATTCCGGCAAACCAATGGCTCCATTGCAAGACGCGTGCATGGCTGATGTTGGCAGCCTTAGGTAGTCCAGTTGTACCAGAGGTAAAGATGTAAAGTGCCCGATCTTCGATGGTTAACGGCCTTCGCTCTTCCCGACTCAACGTGTCACCCGATATGTACTCGATGTCGAGATCGATACGCTGGTATGAGGCGCATTCGACGCCGTGTGCCCAGATCTCGGGTGACACGCTGAGACTCGGCAACGCAGTAGTCAGCGCATCGACGAACTCTCCATCTACAATCAGATGTTTAGGCGAAACTATATTGATGCAATGTGCCAGCGAAGAACCAACAAGATTGGTGTTGAGCAGCGCAACCACACCGCCGACACTTGTTATACCAAGCCAAATGACAAAATATTCCGGTCGATTCGTCATCAACAGGCAGACGACCTCGCCTTTAGCAAGACCCTGCTTAAGTGCCCAGCGGGCATATCGGTTTGAACGTTCGGCAAGCTCTCGATATGTCAGACACTCTCGGTCGGATAGCAAAGCAGGCGCATCGCTCGAGCGCGCAGCCAGGTCCTCCATCACCGTGGACATAACGCGATTAGGGTTACGAGCGATCGGCGCGGTCAGTTCCAGCGCACGCAACCAGGCCTTGGCAGCAGAGCCATTCGCATTGACTGGAGCATTTGTTTGAACCTCTGTCATGCCGTATTACCCGCATCGACGGTAAGTACCGTTCCTGTAATGTTCTTCGCTCGATCGCTGAGAAGAAATTCGACGGCATTTGCCACATCATCGATGTCCGCAAGGCGTTTCAGGGCGCTGCGGCGCTCAATCTGCTGACGCTGCTCGTCTTTGATGCCCTGAGTCATGTCGGTCTCGATGAAGCCAGGAGCGACCGAATTCACATTTACTCCCATGCGTCCGACCTCTCGCGCTATAGATCGGGAAAAACCAATGATCGATGCCTTTGTTGCCCCGTACACCGAGAGGCCACTATAGCCTGTGAAGGCGGTGATAGACGCCATATTGACGATGCGACCGCCTCCATCAGCCATCATCGAGCGCACCATATATTTGGTGAACACAATTGGCGACAGCGTATTTACACGCAGAAGTTGTTCAATCTGGGACACAGGCATAAGGGCAAGAGTTCCATCAAAACTCAAACCGGCGTTATTAACCAGTCCATAGATCGGACCGAAGTCTTTCCGCAAGGTCTTGATCAAATCAGGAATGCCTTCGATCTCGGCGAGATCAAAGGGCGCGAAGTGAAACGATCCGGGATTCGCTTTTTCGGCTTCCTGCATTGCCACCGCGAGTTCATCATTTTGTTTGCGCGCAACTGCAATGACACGATATCCAGTTTCCGTCAATTTACGGGCAATACCCAGACCCAACCCTCGGCTTCCGCCTGTCACAATTACATTACGCATTGCGGCGCACGAGTTTCCCAGATTCAGTGACCGCCAACGCGGGAATAAAGTTAATTGCGACCGGAACTTTATGGGAAGAAAGAGTTTCGCGGCAGAGCAGTAGGATGTCACCCTGGAGTGCACGCATATCACGACTGGCAGATTGTTGTTCCGTCAGAACTACGTCGGCGACGACGAGCGCACCCGTAATCGGATTCCTTTTCGTCCGTACTAACGACATCTGAACCTCTGGATGACGATTGATAACCGCCTCCACTTCTTCGGGGTACACTTTCAAACCTCCGACGTTAATCGCTCCATCCTGCCGACCGACGAAGTAGTATCTATCATCTCGCAATTCAATCAGGTCGCGGGTGTCTACAAATCCATCCGCGTTTTTCAAGATAGGAGGTTGGTCGCCAAGATAGCGGCTTGCAGTGCGATTTGAACGTATCCACAACGAACGATCCTCAACTTTCATTTCGACATCGGGGGTGTCCTCTATCGCACTTGCAGGAAAGCCCGCGATACCATCGTTCACCTCAAACGCCACGCCGGCCTCTGTTGAGGCGAAAGCGTGCGCGATTCGAGCTTGCGGATAAAAGGATCGCAGATGGTTGAGGATTGCCTGATCCGCGATCTCTCCTGACAAACGAATATATTTGGGCTGGATAAGATTAGCTGACGGACTCATCAACGCCCGGCGCCACTGGCATGGTGTTCCGGAAATGTGGGTGACTCCGTGCGAGCCGGCTCGAGCAAGAAAATCTGCCGTTGACTCCTCCGCACTCGAAAGAACTAAGGACGTCCCAGTAAGGAAAGCGCGAAGGAATATCTGGAGACCGCCGTAACGGCGAATGTCGTAGAACGTGCTCCAAACGGTCGGTTCTGCTGAACCACTGCCGGCCTTAATGGCGCCGGACAAGCTAGATAATGTGTGGACAACAAGTTTCGGTAGCCCAGTCGTACCAGAGGTGAGAAGAATCCATTCCGTTTGGTATTGTGCGCTCCGACTACAATTTTCGGGCACAATCTTCCGAGTGCACGGACAGAAGCATAGGGGGCGGTGAATATCCAATCCAAGTATCGTACGGTCGGATACGATTGCATCGACATTTGCCGATTCGATGACGTACGGTAGATGTTCAACCGGTAAATCTGGTGGACAAAGAACCATACGGCGCGCGATGCCGTCCAGTTCTATGAGTGCCGAGGCCGTGGTGAACTGGTTCGTTGTCGTAACAAGAACGGATCGACCACCCAGTTCATCACCTCTACCATAAAGAGCAGACCCGGCAAGTAGGTCGCTCAAAGCGATACTTGCTTCCGCGCCAAATACAAAGCGGCCAGACAAATCTCCCGCGGCGCTAAGCGCGTTCCAAAGCGATGCCCATTTACCTTGCTGCATTGTCATAAAATCTCACACACGCACAAACGTGATAGCGAAGAGAATACCTTTCAAAAACAAGCAGCCTCTCAAGCGAGCTGCGACGATCACGAAGCACAGTTAATAGACAGCCAAGATCTTCAGTTAGCGCCGTCAATGTGGGCAGGCTCATCGACACGAGTCGCCAGACGGCGGGTAAAAGATTTTTTGAACGAGACTGCGTTCCTCTGGCCAGCGCACGGAGATTCAGCCAGCGGCCCCCCAGCGCCAGTCATGTTCTTCTCGATGTAACGTTCTAGAAAGACATAGCTTCGCCCTGTGGGCTACTGCCCTCGTTTTCATCCGTGACTCAGACTTCGAACGCTTTGTGACTCTATAAAGTACAGAGCGTAGCACGATGATGGCCAAAACGCAGGTAATCGACACGACAAGAATTGCTGATGGTTTTGGGGGAGATTAGACCTTTCTTAACAAGGGCCTCTCCGCAGGCGATCTTGGGATTGCAGGGTGTTGCACACATTAACAAGTAAATTACACACTCTCGGCGAGTATCTAGAGTCCGCTCACATCGCCGTAGGCGAATTTTTGCACTTTTTAGAATTACGTCGCAATTACGAACCACCTCATGCGCGTCAATATCGAAAGAGAGGTGCCTCGCAAGATAAATCGGAGAGAGAAGAAAACTACGTGCCGTGAAGTTGTCATGTTCATCAGAGCCCATTGTCTCGGAGTACTGGCTGGCCGTTGCACAGATGGCCAGATTACTCACTGCCCCTTCGCCATGGGCTATAGCGGCGTCGACCCCCAGTCAGATCACTCATAGTCCTACTGGAAGGCGTGTAGGTAAATTACGTTGCTATATCAAATAGCATTTCGAGGCTGTACTTGCATTTATCGTTCCACATTTTCGTAAAATTTGACGAATTCGCCAAAGGTAACTGGAAAGAGGACGTCTTCAGACGCGCTAAAGGGGTCGATCCCAAGCACATCTTGAAGCCGAACTACCACAATCGCGAAACAAAGTGAGTCGAGACCTGAGCTGAGCAGTTCCAGATCGTCGGCTAAAGGCGCAAGTCGCATAGTGTGTTCTTCTGCAACCTGAGTGAATTGGGTAACGATTTCAGATCGAATGTCCATTGGCGTTAAATTCTCAACTTTCAAAAGGATATCTTTCTCTGAGCGATTTGCCTGCCCAGAAGAGTTGAACCGCACATACAAACTTTGGTTGGGGTATTTCTGCCGAAACCAAATTGCCCTTCATTTGCAACAGCGTTACTTTACTACTCATCGATGAGGAATAATCGCAACACATCTCCAACTCAGGTGCGCGACTCCAGCAAGGCTTCGTTTTGATACTCCTTCCGTGTATCGTCCAGAGACCGAGTAATCATCGTAGTATTTTCGCCGCCGACGCAGGCTTTTATCGGATTGGACCGTTTAACGATTATGCCTGGGTTACCAACCACCACAGAATACGGAGGAAGACTTCTGCCTACTACAGAGTTCACCCCAATCACACTGTTCCGGCCAATCACTATTTCGCCCTCATTGCAAAGGATTGCGGCGCCCTGACCGATCCAACATCCTTGCTCAATTCGAATTCGTCCACCGGATGTGATACCCTGATCGCGGATTGGGAGGTCGGTGCTTTCGTGCGTGTGGTGATGATCCTGGATAAGCACCGACGTTGACATGATGACATCCTGTCCAATGTGAATGTGGTTTCTGGCCGAGAGGGTGCTTCGGGCCCCTATGACACAGTTGTCACCAATTACTAATTTCAACTCATTCACGTCATCTTGGACAATATAAAGGGTGGAATCTTTTCCAATGATCACGGAGTTTCCCAAACTAACATATTTCGCAGTTGGTCTCCGTAATGCGCAGGGATAGTGCACAGATAGCTTACGTCCTGCGGATGCAAACGGATAAATCGTACGCATCCAAAGACTGAAGAGCTTGTTTCTGGTGCGCGGCAAAAGTGTCAACGGGTCTTCGAACCGGAGCCACGCTTCGCGGAGAAGGCTAACCATGATTCGCTCCTTGATAGTACCTTCAAGTTAGAAGAGAGACTTTATTTTATCCCGCAACCCAGAATGCGGGATGTGATTTAACTAGTGACTGCCCGATGTAACATCGGCCATCGAGTCGAGCACAGAAGCCGCGAACACTTTGTTCGTTCTTATAGCTCCGTTCCTGTCGAGCTTCCAAACAATTGGATGGACATGTGTGAGCAGTCATCCCGTTTCTCTCAAGTACTGAAGAATATCAAGCGACGATACCTCGCCATTCCTCACTGGATAACTTATTTGACCAGATTCAATCGATGAATTTCTCATTGTATATAGATAGATCTTGTTAGTCTTTCGAATTTTGACGCGCCAAAAATATTAGAGTTCACTGGATTATCTTTCCTGTGTGAATGAGTACTATCGTGCCGCTGCCGATTCCGTCGCTTTAGAAGCGTACAAGATATGGGCTCTATTTGAAGAGCGCAGACGAACTGCAGCGCACAGTGCAAAAGGGATGAGACAACTTGCGGCACAAAAAGCTATATCGGTGCTAGGCCTAACCACCAAGCCAAGACGTCGACCGCCAAGCACAATAATCAACATTGCCACAGATCCGAGGGTTGGCAGTACAAGTGCGGCTCCATACCGAAACAGGTTCAGGCCGGTTACCGAACGCAGAAGGATCAGCTGAATAAGATATCCAAACGAGGTTGCAAGCAGCGCGGCGACTTGACCTCCCACTGGTCCCAGAATTCTGCAGGCCGGATAGACAACGACCAGCATTGCAACAGCGCTGACAACGACCGAATGACGATGTAATGCTGGATAGCCCTTGGCGAACAACACAATAGTCGGCACAGAATTTAGCACAGTCAAGAACACCACTACGGATGCAACGGATAACGGCCCGGCGGCTGCAATGTAGCGTGCACCATACGCAAGTCTAAGGAGGGATGGTGCAGATAAGAATATGAAGACTGCGGCCGGCATTCCTATCAGCAGAAGCCACGAAGTCACCTCCAAAAGGACTCGGTTGAGGCGATGTGCGTCCTCCTGAATGGTGGATAGAGCGGGCATAAGAGTCTGCCCAAGCATATTTGTACAGAAGATTGAAGGCGTGGTGACCAATGCGACCGCCATCGTATATAGTCCGAGGGCGGCCAAAGGATATAACCTTCCCAGAACAAAAATATCCGCGCGCGAAATAATTAAGTTTAGAGGGGCTAAACCGAATATTCCCCGCGAGAACATCAGGAGTTCTCGAGCAGAGTTCCGATCGAAGTGCCGTAAGGGCAAGCCAGGACATAGGACATAGGACAAGAGAAGACGGAAAGCGTTCTCGCCAGAATAGCCAATCGCCAGAGCCCACACATTACGCATATAGAAGCTGAGAGCGACCGTAAGGATTACGCCACAGATGCCGCCTCCATTTGTAATTGCGGCCCACCGTCCCAATTTCATCTCCCTTTGGGCTAGGGCGGAACGAGGGCTCATGGCGCCATTGAAGAGCACGCTCAACAATGCGACACGGAGCAACCCAGACAATTCTGGACGATCATAGAAGTGGGCGATCCAAGGAGCCATTGCGAAGATGATCGAGTAAGAAAAGATCGAACGGCCGAGCCCTATCCACCACGATGCATTCAAGTAAGCCGTCTCGCTTCCCCGAGGATTTTGTATGATAGCCGCCCTTACGCCGACATCAGTGAGCATATCCACCAGTGATGCAGAAGAAATGACAATCGCCATAGTTCCGAAGGCTCCTGGCGCCAGAATTCGCGCCAGGAGCATATTGCGAGCAAACCTCACAGCTTGCTCCGCAATGCTTCCCATCCCCAGCCAAGCGCCGCCGCGCATGGTTCTGACTCTGAGCGCGTCTCCCGAAACTAAGACGCCGATGAATACCTTGGCGCGGTCGAAGATTCTTATTAGATTCATCAGGACCCACTAACTTCCAGGATTTTCCCTATAAGTGGGAGAGAATTTACAGATTTGTACAAGGATTTCGAACAAATCCGTGGAGAAAAAGTCTCGTGCCCCTTGGGGCTTCCGCACCTATAATGAATGGGTCGTTCACTCACTAAAAACCTTCTTTTTTTGGAAGATGGCATGGATGGATTCGCCTCCTCCCACGATGGGGGCCATCATCAGAAGCGCTCGAAGAGCGGTTAAGCGCACTATTTTCCGCGCTGCTCTCCATGGTAGGCTCGCCTCACCTCGGTAGGCAGTGGGGGTTCGGTGGATGCCTACAAAACGAAAAGCATCATCCCAGACATAACGCAGGCTGGTCCCCACAGCTGGATTGCGCCGCGTCTCAAGCGACACCTGGCACAACCCGGATGACTCGGCGAGGAATTTGAGAGACTCTTGTGAGTAATGGAACAGGTGACGCGGCAGTTCGAGTCCATGCCAATAACTTCCAAATATACGGGCCTCGGCAGCGTCCACATTGGGCACCAGAACATAAAAAATTCCATCCGGCTTCAACCAAGCTGCCACTTTTGCCATCACCCGACGCGGCTCATACAAATGCTCGAAAACATCGAAGCACGTAATCACGTCAAATGATGCTGGAGGAAATTGGGCGCGGAGAATGTCTCCTACGAATACACTTGCGCCGCTTTTTTCCTGCGCTTGTTTCGCCGATTCTGCAGACATCTCGATGCCGAAGAGATCCCAATGCTTCCCGCCGAGAGATTGCAAAAACGCACCCGAACTGCATCCCAGATCGAGAAGCGCTCCTGACTGCTTGTGTAGCGTCAGCACGGCGTTGCGGTCCCGCCAC
This sequence comes from Edaphobacter aggregans, assembly GCF_003945235.1. Classification (NCBI taxonomy): domain Bacteria; kingdom Pseudomonadati; phylum Acidobacteriota; class Terriglobia; order Terriglobales; family Acidobacteriaceae; genus Edaphobacter; species Edaphobacter aggregans. The sequence goes on along the minus strand of NZ_RSDW01000001.1, from coordinate 3,475,308 downwards.
CGTCCCGGCGAATTCTCGCCGGTAGCCGAAATCAGCCTGTCATATGCGTCGGTGTAATGTCTGTGCATTTCTGCTGGTTTCGGCGGTTTGCTGAGCCATACGAGCGAACAGGTCAGGCAGCGTAGAAGCGTATATTGCTCTTGTCGGCCATGCAGACGATCTGGTGCCCGTAGCCACTCGCGGGGGCCAGCCTGTCCGCAAATAGGGCACAGCTCCTGATTGCTATCCTTGACCATGCCTTCGCCATACCCTGATTCCTGTTCCGAAACCGCTAACGGTGTGCTTCTGTCCATGGGCTTTTCTAACACCGCTTTTACACGCTGAATGCTGAAGCTCTTTTGTTTTCCCGGTGGCGTACAGTTCGAAGGGCGAGCCTGGGACTTATCCATGTGAGCAGCCATTTCACTGCAAAGTTGAAAGTTAAATTCATCTGCGCCGCCTTGTAAGCGGCTGTACGCGCCTTTGTGTACTGTCCGGTTTCTAAATAGCAATTTACCCATCCACTATGAACGGAGCCCAGCTGTCGGCGGACCAGACTGCGGATCGCAGACGGTTGGTTATCAGTCAAGCGCAACAACCCCTCGAGCCTCAGCTGGCTATCTCGAAGGAAAAATTCCAGTTCGTTCCAAGCGGAGCTTACACCCACGTGGCGATCTTCTACAGGCGATCGGTCAAATGAGACAAGCGGGCAGTTGACGTAACAAAAGCCAGTGAGCATCGCCAGGCGGAACATGAATTCACTGTCCTGGCTATACAACAAGCCAGTGTCGAATCCCCCCATCTTTCTTATTACATCCCTTCGCGCAAGGAACGAGGACAAGCAGACCACCATCCCAGCGCCTCCGGGCTTCACCAGCAGTCTAAGCACGTCGGTATTTACGCCCATCTCTTCTTCGTGACGGTAGTTGCTTTCAGCGAGTTGAAACATGGTGCGGGTTTCTGAGTGGTTGAAGAATTTGACGTCCGTGTAACACGCACCACATTGGGCGCCAAATCGATCCAAGGCCTTGAATTGATATTCGAGCTTTTCCTGCTCCCACAGATCGTCGGAATCCAGAAAAGCAATCCATTCACCTCTAGCTTCCTCAATTCCCTTGTTCCGTGCCACACTTACTCCCTGATTATGTTGGAAGTAGTAACGGATACGATCTCCAAAATCGTGGTTGAGGGTTTGCCCAGTCTCGTCAGATGATCCGTCATCCACCACGACGACTTCCAGATCCTTGAAGCTCTGCGCTAGGACGCTCTCCACGCTTTGCCGAACCTTATCTGCCCGGTTATATGTGGGAATAACTACGGACACTTTGGGATTCATGAAGGGGGCTCCCTATCATTTGTACGGTTGGTCCAATATCAGGCTTTTGCGGAAACGCATCCGGAGATTGAGAAATTTCTCTCGAGACGGCTGCCTTGTGGGTCGCGATCGTTTCGCGGTATACGTCAAGGAGCCTCGCTCCGGCCGCCGTCCAGGTAATCTCGGAGACACCTGCCACCGAGGCGATTCGGAGCCGTTCCAAAAGTACGCGATCCTCGTGCAACATCGTAAAGTGTTGAGCGAGCGCTGGAACGTCGCCGACTTGGTGGATGAGCGCATTTTCCATATGACGACCGATCGCGCCGGCAGCTTCCGATACCAGTAAGACGCACCCGCTAGCTCGGCCTTCGGAAGTTACGAGTGCGCTTCCCTCTTCAATAGTAGGCAGAACCAGAATGTCGCTTTGACGCATTAAATCGGGCACGTCCGTCCTATGGCCCAGAACTTTTACGCTTGAATGCGACAGCATAGGTTCGAGCTTTTCACGGTAGGCTGGCAAGAACTCCCCAGCTATTAGGAATGTTCCGTCCTTTGAGGCAGGAGACTGCAGCCATGCTTCAAGGGCATAGTGCACTCCCTTGCGTACCGCGCAGACTCCGACGAACAGCACGCTTAGTTTTCGCTTGGGGTCACGCGGCTTCATGTCAGGGTAGTAGACTTTCTCGTCGAACCCGTAGGTATGCCGGGCAAGATGTACCTTCGCAAACCCTTTGTCGAGAAACGTCTTTACTACGAAATCAGATGGACACAGGAGCCGCGTCGCTAGCTTGTATTCCTTTTCTTCTTTGTGCAGCTTTGCTGCATTGTACGCATGTTCTTGATCCGGCGGCAGTACGATTCCTAGTCGGTCGCATTCCTTTCGCACAACGTCCATAGCGAAACCTGTATGTGCATTCGGTCGCTCGAGTAATGTCGGGATCCCCAGCCGCGCCGCTGTCTTGAGCGTCTCAAGCGCTCCAAGTGGCCAAGTGTGAATGATGTCAATCTGTTCCCCCATCTTTTCGATTCGATGCGACACAATCCGGTCGTGAAGCGCTACAGCGCGCATTGTCCCTACGATCCGGTACGGTATGCGGAATTTCCCCAGAGCCAGCGTCTGCAAAATTTTGATGCCCGGCGAGACCGGTCGACCTAGAGAAGCCGGCCAAACAAGCACGTCCGCGCCTGCCGCAGCTAGCCCGTTCACCTGCTGCCAGGCCGTATAGCAAATCCGGCCTGCCCCCAGCCTGTTGGGGAAACTATATAGGACTCGAATGGGTCTACTGTCGGATCTCATTGTTCGCTCTTATTCATTCGGCACGAGCCATCGGCTCAAAACTAATCGGCGCGTGTAAGTTGCCTGGCGTCGCGATATCGGTCTCACGAAGCTCCGCCTTATTGCCACAAGGCTGAACGAACGTTCAATTTTTTGCTTGCGAACCTGGCGGGGTCAAAAGGAATATCTGAGGCTGCAATTGACCTCGTCCGGGGAACCCGACGACGCCAACACTGTTACAAGCGGTTGGAGCGTTGAAAACGAGCCTATTACCAAAATCGATTTTCTCGACAATCGAGCGCGCTAGCATGTCTCGATGTTGCGTTCTTTGAACATAAGGAAACGTGTATCGACCGCCACTGGCGTTCGCGCGAGTTAGGAGCATTTCTGGAGGCGCAACAAAATCAAACTTCCGGCCTGGAGCAAGCTCAATTTGAATTGACACAACGTTTCCCCGACACTCAACCATAATTCCATTATCCTGCGTATACCTCGCGTCTTCGTATTTCCCCAGCGCCAACTGGTTGACTACGGTCGGATCGGCCAGCGTTACCCCGTTCTCCCTCGCCGTGAGTTGAAGCATTGCCAGGCTGCCGAAATAAGCTGACGGATCATTAATAAGAAAAATATGCCTCGCACCGCGTTGCATGGCGGACGCAAGTTCGGCCCGCATGGAACGACAATATATCGACTCCGAGCTCCAATTTGCGCGCGCCTTCACAAACGATTGGATTCCCGCACCTATGTAGAGCGCACCCGCACCAGCAAGAAGCGCGGTTCCAACCCGACGAAGGAGTAGTCGGTTGGCGTTGACGGAGATCGAAGATTCGACGGTCAAATAAGCGAGCGGCAGACAATAAATCAGCAGGATACCCATTTGTCTTACCACGACAGCGAAAACCAGTGGCGCAGCCGCAATTGCAGCACATCCTGTCAGCATTCGCAGATCACTGCGGTAACGAGAATTACGTATTAGTCCAACGGCAAGCAAAATATAGACTGCTAGCGTAAGCAACACCATCCACCAACCAATCAGCGTCCCCCCGCTCCTTAGTGCCTCCCCAGAAACGTATGTCTCGAATGGAAAAAAAGGTCGCATCAGGAGACCCAATACGGCAGCCGCTGGGGATTTGGAGTGATACGCCTGATACGCCTGATATCCACTTTGCGCTGATACTTGGAAGAAAGCCAGACGAACGCTGAGGTATAGGCCAATAGATATGGCCACAATCAGAAGTGCTTCACCTGCAGCTTTTTTGCGCCGATACCCAGCCCGAGTCGACACGTGGTAATGTGTCCACGCCACAATCAATGGCGCCACAATGCCGAGTTCATGCGCGAACACCGCGCCTGCAGAAACAATGGCCGCAGGAACAACTCGCCTGAACAGGGAACCACCAGCCGCAGACGGAAGCAGTAGGCTCGCTAGTAACGTTGCCGCGCACTCGAGCAAATGAAGCCTAATGGAAGGATAAAAATAGTTGTCTGACCAGACGGGCGACACGAGAAAAGCCGCGGCTACTATCCAGCGCACCGTGTCGGAAAGCGGGGTGAAGCGTTGAAGAAATCGTAGGTAAGCCCATAGGACGACAATTAGAAGGACATAGTTCATTGCCAGTTGAGACTGGTATCCCATCCAAGGATGGAACCAACTGGCGAGGTAAAAGAAAATGGCGGCAAGGGGCCGAAAGTTAGCCGTGTGGAGCGGGTTCACGAGTCCTTGATAGTTGACGAAGTAGCCCGTCGCGCCCCGGGTGAACCACTCCGCCACGTTCGCAAAACGATGATCGCAGTGCAAGATCCATGCGAAGTCATCGCTATAAGGCGTATAGGAACTGTAAAAGGCCAAGCAGTTTAGGAATATGAACCCCGCGAGCCCCCAAAAAAGCAATTTCGCCGACCACAAACCGATTCTGTCTCCGCCCAGTTTGTTTGGAAAATTGTTTAGTAGCATTCTCACACCTCTGCCTCTCTCTTATGGGTTCTGCTTGCGGTCTGCTACCTGTTTCGCATTTCCGCCCGACAGCAGGCATAGATCCCAATAGACTTAGGATCGTCTCTTTCCGCTAACAATGCGCACTAACACCCCTAAAGGAGCGCCCCACGTTCCCCTTCTGCGTCGTCGAGGTAGACCACGTCTGGCTGCCAAAGTTCAGTGCGGGCTGCCGACATCTGCCAGCAAGCGGTGGAAGCCCATCGTTAGTTCGGCTATCGAACTCTTAGCGAGAGTAAGCCCCAGACTCTAACCGGCTATACCGCGAGTGAACTGGCGCATCTATGTCCTTGGGTTCAACGGTATAAACGGCATATCTGATCTGCTTTTTTTCCACTGTTGTTCGGGTCTTAAGTACTCCGATGGAAACACAGGCAATCAGTACAAACAACATGAGCTGCAGCTGAATCATATAGTTGATGCCAAAGGAAGCCACGACATTGGCAAACAGGCTCGAACCAAGACACCAAAGGAACCACTCCTGTGCACGGATTCCCTGCACCCGTTTTCTCGTCTTCCCGATTAGTCCGAAGCTCCGACTGTAAATCATGATGAAAGAGATCAGAGTTATCAGGCCTCCGGTCAACGCGGCGACAACGAATTGGTTGCAGAGATCCCACATATCAAATCCCCATCTGCCATAATACTTATAGCCGAGAAGCCACCAATCGCTAAAGTGCCGAATGCAATTGTCAACTAATTCATACCGGTGATAGCTGGATGAGCCACCAGTCAGATCAATCTTTTCAATGAGAGACCAAACGGGCCCATTCATGAAAAGGTGACATCCCACCAAAGCGGTCACAATCCCCCAGCGAACGAGTCGCATCCGCTTTCGCGCAAACCAAAAAGAAAGTCCCAGCAGGCTGCTTCCGTAAGCCAACCATGACGTGCTCGCATGAGATGCGAACACCATCGCAGTGGCGCCAATCAACCCCAGAGCCGCCGCAAACTTAGATTTTCCCGCGGTCCACAACCAAAGAAACAAGGGGATTAAAACGCCGGCAAACGTACCTCCGAAGAGCGTGCCCATAACTCCCTCTGACCGTATCTTGCCGTTTCTTATCGTGGGTTGATTTGCTCCCAAAAAGGCAAACACGTTCCTATGAGTGAATTGTTCGCTCAGCATGCACATGCCCTGAATCAGACAAATCAAGGCCAGCGCCCTTACCGTAAGCCGGACTGCCTCACGGTCCGGAATTAGAAATCGCACCACGAGGTAGCCACCTAGTGAATCCAGAAAATCCCCTACAAATTTGATAAGCCCTTGGGGATCCATCCACTGAAGAGAAACAACGATTAAAGCCGACGCAGTCCAGAAGACCACTATCTGGTCGAGCATGTTGAAGCCACCTGTGAACGTGCCTCCCGACCCTGCGCTCCGGGGAAGAGCCATTCGGGCCAATCCGGTCAAAATAAGGATGCGCAGGACAGGAAAGTGCAGAGGCCCCACTAAAACAACCTGTGCGGTTGGTATCGTGAAAAAGGTGACGAGAAAGGGTGCAATAGCCTTGTTACGTGGAAGTGTAAGGATCTGCATGATGGCGATAAGCATCAACAATGCCACCAGCGGATGCAACATGGTTACACCCGCGCCTCCTCCGAATGCCAAATTTTTGGGTTGCATCGATGATCTCGGCTCGCAATCAAGACGCTTACATTAAGACTTATGGGAAGCACTCTACACACGATCGACCGGTGGCCATTTCGGCTGCAGCGGCCTGGGAAGATAGCTCAGGGAGAGCAGAGCAAATGATTTCGCCAACGAAACAGGATTGATGGACCGGCCAAGGGAGCGCCTTAACTGTGCGTGAGCTTCTTCGGCTCGACCAGCGCTCATGAGGATCTTGGCATGTGTCCGCAATTTTGAATGAAAGGCCACCTCAAACTCCTTCTCCAGTCCGATGTCTGCCGTAGCGAAGCGTCCTTCCAGAAGCTCAAGAACTTTGATCTCCAACTCGGCAGACTTCAGTCGATTTGAAGAGAGCGAACCGGGCGTTCCTCGGTACGCGCCTAAAAGTGGGGCTGACGCGAAAACAATCGGCCCATACAGCGGTAGCATCCAGCACAGATAAACATCTTCCGCAATTCTTTCGCGAAACGGTTCATCACCCATCGCACGCAGCACGGTCGCAGAAATGCAGGCAAAGCTAAGAACAAAGTGCCCCGGCGCGGTACGAAATCGTTTCAAAAATGGAGCCGCTTCAAAGTATTCGGCGCGCAACTCTTGTTTGACGTATTCATCCTGCCATTTATACTCACCCAGCCCGGTGAAACTCGTATGAGCAATAAAGTAAGCCGATGCGTTCGGGTGAAGATTGAACAGCTTCCGTTGTGTTTCCAAATATCGCGGATGCCACAGGTCATCTGCATCGATAAAGGCGATCATTTCATTCTTAGCCGCGGCTACGAGTGCATTGCGTGTCTCAGCGACGCCTCCATTCGGCTTACGAAAAAATTTTATCTGCAACTGGTAGGAGCGTAGCAACTCGGGCGTTTGGTCCGTGCTGCCATCATCGAGCACAATGATTTCATCAGCTGGCGACGTTTGCGCAAATACTGATTCGAGTGTTGAGCGAAGCGTTTTTGCGCAATTGTAGGCCGGGATGAGGACGCTGATTTTCATTGGAACCAGTTGAGGGGCTTAGATGTGGCCGTTGGATGAAGTCCTCGGAAGATCCGGCATATATAGCGCGAGCGGCCGAATGGCATGATTTCGCCTAGGACTCTACAAAATTGTAGGACGTCCTTCCTTTAACTTCCTCACGCTACACCCTCTCTAAGATTTCCGACAAACGACAATCCTTATTGGACCGCACCCGTTAGACTTGTTGGGGCGGATGGGCCGCCTTGTATACCCAATTGGTAGGCTCCAATGTCCCAAGGCCCAGAACTTGGCCTCGGGAGCGGTGTTGCACTCGGGCCGGTAACTTTGTGGCTTGTTGAATTATAGGCAACGCCAACACTGCTTGACGAAAGGCACGCGGCCCCAGCCGCGGCATCTACAGATGACAGAGTGGAACAGTAAGTAGAGGTAAGATTGGTTCCAGATTGAACTGTCCCGCACGTCGACGGCGTGCAGTTACCAATAGGCGAATAAGGATGGGCCTCGGTTGACATGTAGCCCTGCCCATTCGCTACGGCTTCGGTCTGTGTCAGATCGGTGCATCCAGTGCCCTTTCCAAGATTGCACGGGGTCGGGATACTTCCTCCAAAAGATGTGGCATCAAAATTCAAGGCTGACGGAATGGCGTGATTGTTCTGGTCGAACATCGTCCAGTACCCATTTCCCGGAGTTCCGCCGCAGCCGCCAAGCGCGCAATCCACAGTGTTGTTGAACCAGTAATAAGTTCCATAATTCGTGGTCTGATGGTTCCCGACGTTAACCGGATTGGAACTAAGCCCCCACATCACATTATTGAAGCCGTATCCAACCCAGCTAGAACTTCCTCCACCGTTGCCGTTAAACCAGAGCACCACGCCACCGGGACAGCTGTTGCCATTATTGATGTAATTGTTGTAGATCAGTTGGCTTGTGCCGCTGGCGGGGCCGAAGGTAAAGAGCGCATTACAGTGGTCCCCGTCAATCGAGGTCACCGTATGAAGGATTGTATTGTCGTGAACACTGTCGGTCGAAGCGAGAACCCCGGACACCACATACGCAAAGTAGTTATAGGCAATTGTTCCCGCGCAGCTTGAAAACACCCCGTTGAATGTGTTCTTGGTGCTATCAGAGCCATCGATAACGTTGTGATCAATCATGTCGGCAGTTCCGCACTGGGCGAAGAATCCAACATTATCGCTATTCCCTGTGTGGCTCCATCCATGAAAGTAAAGTTGGGTGCAGCGTGTATTCGTGCTGCTCGCCATCTGGCAGCCGTTAATATTGTTCCGCATTCCTGTGACTTCGATATTGTCGAAGATGTTCCAGCTCTGTTTACCGACGTTGAACATGTTATTGGTCGCGGCCGAATTCGCGTTGAAGATCGGACGACACCACGAGGCCCCACAGCTTGAGTTGAACCATGTAGGGTCTGTGCTTACGGCGATCGGGTGTGTACTGGTGCCTGACCAAGCCCACTGCAAACCGTTCATATCGGTAGTCGCCGTCCAGGTATCTCCGCCCTTGAGGATGAAGGCCTCGCCTGCTACAGGGATGGTAGATGCGCACACACCGGAGCATCCTGACATCCCTGGAATATGCTTCCAAGGGGATGCTTCAGTCGTACCGCTGTTTGTGTCCGATCCTGTAGCCTGCGACGCATAAAAACAACTTGTGATTCCACCCGTGATTGTCCCATTCACACCAATATCGGCGATGTTGATAGGATTGCCGGACGGGTCGATGGTCGTATTCCCGGAAGGGCACTTCCCACCCGTAGCAAAGCTCGGTTTTACAGCCAGGAAAACAAACACAAAGAGGGCGATCGCACTTAAAACCTTTGACATCAAATCAACATCTCCTAGCCAGAGTAACTAATGTTGAGCTGCGCAGAGACATACATTGACAAGGGTCATTGTCACCGGTCAGCAGCCAGATTTGGTTTCAGTGGGCAGGCAAACACGCCAGGCGAGGCGTCAATCGAAATAGCGAGCTTTCAAAAAGCTCTCGCGGAACTCTTTTATTACTGCCCGTGCAATACGGCGTCTGCCGAAAACGCTCGCGGAAACGGGCCCAAAATAATATCGTGCCAATAGATTTATTGGGCGCGAGGTGCAGCCTTATATTCCCCCAAATCATAGCACAGGTGATGCAGACCTCCTCTACACCTTTCGGGTCAGAAACGATGTCTCTATACCGAATGGCGCTATAAGAACTTCCAACCGGCAGGGTACGTTTGGATTGATGCTGTACGGAAGCGATGTGGCGAAGCTTGAGCTAACGTGCGGAGAACGGAGATTCTCTGGATGCTCACTGCTCATTTGGTCGCTGTTCCAAAAATCTGATCGGCCGGATCTGTGCCTTTATTGATCTGTGCAACGATGTCGTTCTTAATCCATGACACGAGAGTGTAACCCATAATCGTGAAAGACCTAGCCGACCCCAAACAGCGAAAGGGAGTCTTTCGAAGGGACGACAACTGTGGGTCATTCCATTCCGCCACCTCAATGAACGCTCGTCCCCGACAATTCGTAGCGAGACCATCGAGAATACGGCAGATTAAGTACGGATTAATTCCGCGTCCGCGATAAAGAGGAAACACGTGGAAATCGAAAAGGTGCACGTCATCCTGTGCTAATGGAAAATAATAAGGTGCCATGGTGCGTCCCTGCAACGTCCAGCCATAACCAGCCAATCGCTCTTGGCATTCGACCAACCATAGCGAAGCTCCCTTCTCGAAGCGTTCTCGGATATTTCGGTTTGCCAGTTTTGGGTTCCAGAAGCTGGTCATTGTTTTCAAATTTTCCGCGCTGAGTTCAGTTAAAGATCTGAGGCGTTTCACTTTCAGGACTACCGGAACATTTATCTGCGGCAAACCTCGCTCGCTCAGATCGCAGTACAGGACCGCCATGCGGTCTGCGAAAAGCGCTCGGTTTCCAGCGAGTTGGACGCGGCGTATCGTTGCCACCAAGCCATGTCGCTTGAGATATACCGTAGAGCGCAAAATAGCATTAGAAATGCTCATAACACTGGCCGTTTCTCAATCTGAGTTCCGCACACTGCCATAGACGAGTTGTTTCAGGCAAGCAGCGCTCACCCGTTTTCGTACTTCGCTTTCTGAATTTTTCCGGGGAAACGCAAGACTTGTAAGACCCGCGACCACGTAGCGAGGCAAATGACGGAAAAACATGAGACTCCGGATTCCTAACACACCCAGAAACGTGTGGTGTTTTTTCCAATAGTGCAAAACCGAGCGCTGTTGCGCGACTGCAAAGCGAACAGGAAATGGGGCTGTGGTTTTGCCCTGGTCATGGATGGCACGTGCTTCTGGACAGAAAATTACCTGCCATCCGGCATTTCTAGCACGACGGCACCAATCGACATCATCCCCGTACATGAACAAGCCTTCATCGAGTAGTCCCACGTCATCAAAAGCTTCTCGACGAATCATCGAGAAACAACCCACGATGACATCTACCGCCAGCATGCGGTCATGCGGAAAGTAGAACATGTGCTCCCCCGCGAAAAAATAGGAAGCTTTGAATATCCTTTCTAAGCGGGTTACGGAACAAAAATTGTTCCACAGCGTGGGAAACCGCCGGCAGGTGCTTTGCTGAGTCATATCCGGATTGAAAACGCGCGGCCCCACATTTCCCACTTTTGGATTCTGATCGAGAAAGTCCGCAAGCGTGTCTAGGCAACCTGGAAATACGATCACATCCGGATTCACGAGCGCGATATAACGTCCTTTGCACTGCCGGATGGCCACATTATTTCCCTTAGCGAAACCTAAGTTTTCCTCACTCTTAATCAATTTCGCCCAGGGAAATTTGGCTTCGATCATCTCGACCGAGTCGTCCGTAGATGCATTATCGATAACTAGAACTTCCATGCTACGCCGCGGAGGAGCTTCGGCTAGGCTTTCGAGACATAACTCCAGATAATGCTTGGCATTCCAGCCAACGATGACGACGGATATTTCTATGGATGTGGTTGAAGGCGACATTTGCCTAACTTCTGGCCGCAGGCTGTTTGATGAAGTGGCCACGGTTTAGAGCTCCTAAGGAGAAGTGAAGCGTGCGTTGGATTCCCAGACCTATCATGGCGACCCCGGAAGAGACGACGCTCTCTGACACAAAGAATGGGCTAATCTGACAAATGTCCACGCCCGAAAGCCCTCTCTTGAAATAATGGACGCCCGGATTCCCTTCGGGATCAATACCTCCGAGGTCATACGATTTAATACCGTGTTTCTTGAGCCAAGAAATCAAGGTCCACTGTAAGAGATAGGCGCCCTTGGAATTCAATCCGGCGTCACTGGTGGCGCCAAGCAGGTAAATAGCGGATTCGCCCATCGCCGAGGCAACGAGGCCAGCCACGGGAACACCCTCATTTTGACAGATCAGAACGCGCAAGCGTTGTGATTCCGGGAGAGCCTCCTGTATCCGCCCGAATTCATCAACATCTACTGTCGTTTGAAACGCCTTGCGCCGGCGCATCTGGGAGTAGATCTCGCTGAAGGTGCGATACTCTTCCCTCCCATTTCCAGAGATCACTGTCAAATTATTTTTTTCGGATCCCTTAAGCTTGTTTCGCCATTTCGCATCGAGTTTGCTCCGCAACTCTTCAAGTGGCGGACTAATATCCATAAGGAAAGTTCGGTATATATCACCAGGTCCGTTGGCATCCCGAACAAATTTCGAAAAAGCAGACTGAAATACTTCGGCCCGCGGCGATCCGGTAAAAGCGTTAGGAAGAATGCTCACGAAGAGTTTCCTCGTTTTAGAGTATTCTTCCTCAATAGCAGCGGCCAGACGAATAGGAACCTCGGGATCGAGAGTCCGGCAACGCCGTTCCCAGAGGGGCCCCCAACGCAGATAAGCCATCCCAAATTTGAGCGGAGTGGGACGAATGATTCTGAGTTGGGCCATCCCCATGACTTCGTTGTCTCTCTTTAATACGAGACGACTCAAACTTCTCTCACCCCAACGGACGCTACCATATGCTGCTGTCTGATAGATGTTCGCGTCGTCGAAAAGATCAAGCATCCGTGACCATTCGACGGGCGTTGCGCGGTCCACTTCAACTTGCCAAACAGAATTAGACATGGAGATTTAGTTAAGCCCACCGTTGTACTAAGTTGAGCCAATATAAACATTTGGACTTGCATCGAGAGAGAGAGAGAGAGAGAGAGAGAGAGAGAGAGAGAGAGATGTGTGCACCATTCTCCGCTAAGGCAGTTGCTTTTTCGATTTTCAGGCGTCCTTTTAAACGATGAGCAAATTTACGCCGCCGCAAATGGAAGCGGGGTTTTGAAAATCCGATTTCGTATCGCCCGAAGGCGTGGCAAAACTTCGATTTCGAAGAACAGCGCGTCATCACTTGGGGCACAGGTACTGATCCTGTTGAGATGGGACAGGTCAAGCCTTCGAGGATTGGCAACGCTCTCGCTCAAAAATATGGCTTGGTGCCCTGAGCGTTCGAGATGCTTCGCTAACTCACAAGTGAGATCCTCAGCAGAACCGTAGGGCTGGCTAAATGAACGTATCTTTGTTCCTAGCAAGGCCTCCAATTCCGCCTTATTCCTGTCAACTTCTGAAACGAAATCCTGCTGCGAGAGAGACCTGAAGTGTGTGTGTGTATACGTGTGGTTTCCGATTTCGAAGTCGAAAGATCCTAGGTTACATAATTGTTTGCTGGTCATGTACAGGCAAGCTTCATTTGCAAGGCGACTTTCGTTGATACCAGCCAATTGACGCAACGCTTCAAGAAAGGCCTCCCTTTCTCTTAGCGAGATGACCGGAAAAAAACTTCCGAAAACATCGGTAAGAGAGTGCAGTTGGAAGGTTTCGCGGCCTGGGACGGCGCGGACCGCCGCTTTGATTGTCTCCATTCCCAGCACATTAGCGACATAGCAGACAAGATTGTCCGGTGCAAGGCGTTGATTATCAAGAAACGCAGCGTTTACAAAAAAAACTGCTGGCACGGCAAATTGTCGGCAGAGAGGCGCGGCCCACTCGGCAACCGATGCATAGGCATCGTCGAATGTAACAAGCATTGCGCGGGGTGGTAACCCACGGCCATCACAATTTGTTAGAAGATCTTGAAGGCGTACGGGAACATAGTAGGAGGTTATAAATCTTAGCGCCCCTTCGAATTTCTTCGGAGTAGTGGTAACCCTAATACCGTTGGTAAACGGCGACTGAACGTCCGAAATATTATGGAAGACTACGCAACGCAATGAATATGAAGGGCCGATTGCGCGTGCAAGCCTAAAGCGGTATGGCGTACGCCAAAACCCTTTGGCCGCGAGGCTAATCGCGGATTCCGTCAATTTACTATAAGGCAACTTGTTCCTTATCCAGAAATGTTCGTTGCCACAACTCAAGGCTGAGCAGAGAAAATATCTCTTTGGAGTAGTTGGCACCGTTCGAGTTGGCCTTGAGCAAGCTTTCTATCGCAGCTTTGCGAAAATAGCCTCTGCTGATTGTCTTGCTGTCTGTCAACACGTCCCAGATGACATCCTTTAGATCATTCCGAAGCCACGATTCGTAAGGTACTGGGAATCCAGCCTTTTTCCGATTGCGGATCTCATTTGGAATTTTCTGCGAGAGTGCCTGTTTCAAGATGTACTTCGTATTGTGACCCTTCAGTTTGAGACTGGGAGGCAGTGATGCTGCAAATTCCAACACTCGGTGGTCTAACAATGGCACGCGAAGTTCAATCGAGTTGGCCATCGTCATTTTGTCTGCTTTGATCAGAAGATCGTCTGGCAACCAGGTCTTGGTGTCGATGTAAAGCATCGCGTCGAGTGTGTTATGGTCTCGGACGTGGTTTTGCAGCCTGCGCACTGGTTCGAGACTATGTTCACGGTCAATTGCTTCCGCAAAATCAGAAGAGTAAACCTTACCCAACCCGTTTCCAGTAAAACGATTGGGATTTGACGTGCGACTGTAGTAATAGTCCGGAAAGTGTTCCTTCATCAATGGCCCGTATTCAGATAATCGACGGGAGCCAAGCAATGAGTCGGCGAGGGAAAATCCTTTGGCGAAGATGCTGTTCAACCAAGAGCCGTTTGCCTTGAGACGCTCAAGCCAAACCAGGTTTCGATAATTGCTGTAACCTGCAAATGCTTCGTCTCCACCTTCTCCTGAGAGAAGCACCGTAACATATTTTTTCGCCAGTTTGGAAACATAATAAAGTGCGATGGCCGGAGGTTCACAGACCGGTTCTTCCATGTGCCATATGTATCGGGGCAGGAATGCCGCGAAATCATCGGCCGAAATCGTCATGTCATAGTGCTGGGTTCCAAATTTGTCGGCGACTAGCCTTGCAAAGGGCCTCTCATCTGCAATTTCGTTTCCGGAAAACCCTACTGTAAAAGTGCTGATCTTCTTATCCGTAGCATTCACAGCGAGGCTCAATATTCCTGTGGAATCAATCCCTCCACTCAGAAGAATACCCACTGGAACATCCGCGATCATGTGCAGCCCGACGGTCTCAATCAAAAGATCCCGCAAGCCGGCTTCTGCATCTTGAGCGCTCACGGCCTCTAGTGGCTCTCTGAAACGCAGGTCCCAGTATTGTCTAATTATCGCCTTGCCATCATTGACGAGTAGGTAGTGCCCCGGGGCCAACTTGGAAATTCCATTGAGGAGCGTCTCCTCGCCCGGCACATACAGAAAGGTCAGAAATCGATCGATGAGTTCGGGAGCTATCTGTCTGTCAATCGAAGGATCAGCTAGTATTGCTTTGATTTCAGACGCGAAAACTAAACATGAATCATCTAGGCAATAGTAAAGCGGCTTGATTCCTACCCGATCTCTCGCGAGAAACAAAGTCTTTGCATTGCCATCCCATATAGCGAAGGCAAACATCCCACGCAATTCCTTTAGACAATCAGGCCCATACTCCTCATAAAGGTGAATGATTACTTCTGTGTCAGTCTTGGTCTTGAAGACATGCCCTTTGCTTAAGAGAAGCGAGCGGAGTTCCTGGTAGTTATAGATTTCTCCGTTGAAGACGATCCATATTGAACCGTCTTCGTTTGAAAGAGGTTGGTGACCACTTTGAAGATCAATAATGGAAAGCCGGCGGAAGCCCAGCCCAACCGGACCCGAGACGTAGTACCCCTCGTCGTCTGGACCACGATGGCGAATCGTGGCAGCCATCGCCCGCACTAGCTCGGGCGACACAGTCTCGTTAGGCCCGAAGGCAAATTTGCCGCAGATTCCACACATGAGTTCGACGCCACAGGTGAGTGATTACTTCCAAATTGTTTGCAATCCGCAAAGGCGTCTCAATTGCTGACCGCGGATGTAAGCCCGATAAGTGCGATCTTCCAACCGCGGTAAACGAGCAAAATGAGCTTTTAAAAATCCGTACATGATTCCAATTGAACCGACGATATAAGGTTTTTGAGTTAGACGCCGCAGGCAACTCGCAACTACATAGAGCGGGTGATACCAAGAAACGTAACAGGCTACTCCGTGCTTCACTCTGTCGCGGAACAGACCTTCCTCAGTTCCAGTGAAACGATGATGAAGAAGATGCAGTTCGGGGAAAGCATAGGTCTTCCAACCCAACATATTCGCCTTGACTTCGTCGATGGTGTCCCATCCCGGGGCTAACCAAAGTCCTTCGATTCCTTCCCAACATGCTCTTTTGTAAATTTTGGTCGCTCCTCGTACATGAAACCTCGGGTTTACCTCAAGCTTCAGCTCGCCATCAACGAGATGATGAATCTCTCCTCCGCCGATTCCGAGTTTAGAATCTTGGTAAAAGTGAGCGAAGCACTTCTCGAAATAGTCGGGTGCAAAATCTAAATCTCCATCGAGTTTTACGATGAAGTCCCAGTGCGCGGATTGGAGTTTGTTGTACCCATCGTAAAACGCTTCCATCACCCCGCCGCCCGACTTCCGGAAGCCTCTGTTCTCGCGGTGTATAACACTAATCCATGAATGTTGCATCGCATATCGGTCCGCAATTTCACCAGTTCGGTCGACGGAGCCATCGTCGACGATCACCCATTCAGCAGGAAGTATCGTTTGGTGAAGAACTGACTCAATGGTGGACTCTATGTACTTCTCCTCATCGCGAACGGGAGTGACA
This sequence comes from Edaphobacter aggregans, assembly GCF_003945235.1. Classification (NCBI taxonomy): domain Bacteria; kingdom Pseudomonadati; phylum Acidobacteriota; class Terriglobia; order Terriglobales; family Acidobacteriaceae; genus Edaphobacter; species Edaphobacter aggregans. The sequence goes on along the minus strand of NZ_RSDW01000001.1, from coordinate 3,459,032 downwards.
ATAACATACCTGGGATTCATCGAATAACCTTCGTAAGTAACGATGATCTAAAATTTTCGGCGAAGCTCGTCAGAAACCAATTCTCCGCTGAAAATAGGACAGCGACCGTTTTGTACGGCGATTCAGTTCGTTAGGGACGGCGAAATCTGATGATTTGATAGAAAACGCTTTTTTACAGATATCCACAGACGGAAGCAGGCGTAGATCAACGTGGTCAAGAAAATAACTAGATAGCCAATTACTTTAGCTGGCTTTAGCCCATGCTTGTTATAGAAATGAATGGCTACAAGACCAGCGCTCGACTTTGCCAAATAAATATCTCGAAAGTCGGATCCCATTCGAAGCAGGTAGACAACGATAGAGTCGTGCTTCGGGCCGATCGGATCCAATTCCAAATCATTTGCATATTGGATCGATATGCAGCGCGTGCCTCCCAAAGGAACAGGTATATCGAGGCTAATTTGACCTTTTTGAAAACTGTAGGGATAAGTTATTCCATCTACAGTAACAGAGGCTATCGTTTGGCCACCTGTCTCCTGCTTTTGCACGTAGAATATCGAGCTTCGACCGATTCCGTTTTCCAAACAAATGTTACTTGAAAATGATTGGACGTCATAATTGGAATCATTTCGAAGTTTTACGACGTAGAGATGCCTTACGATTTCCCCTAAGCTACGCCATTCGGTAGCCGGTTCAAGTCTGTTCACTTCGTCTGCCACTGGGTCGAAGGCGCCGATGCCCTGCGAAAACAATTCTGAGTGATCGTAAAAAAACAATGGATTTCCGAGAAACTGATTAATAGCTACGTACGCTTCCGGGACTTGCACTGCCGTGGAGTAACGACTGATGCTGGGAAATCCATCGAACAACAATGTAACGGGTCGGAGAGCCTCAGACATGTTCGTGGGCCTAGTGATATTTTGAGGAACATTTGACGAGTTAACGGTGGCGGAATAGTTGTATGTCTTGAGGGCTCCCAGCATCTCTTTTGGTGCGATGCTGTGAGGAAATATCATTACTTTGTCATACGGGATTCCTGTTAGTTTCTGAAAACTTTCCATTCTGCTTAAGGCTTGCTTAAGGTCATCGACCTGTGCTGTCAGAGACTTGCTCCGATAGTCGGTGAATTCTTTGTGATCGTGATTGTCTCCGTGGATCGCGATCGAAAATCTATTGGGATGATTTCGAAATAGTGAAACAACATCTGCTTGGCTGCGATCGTAATTCCACGGAATGAAAGCAATGGTTGTATGGAATTCGTGCTTTTCCATCTCCTCAAGAAGACCTACGTAACTTAGATTTCCGTATGGCTCACGAAGCCATGGATCATCGATTGTTAGGTTTGCGTAATGATGCAAAGCGTGCCAACCTCGTTCGCCGGCACTAAACTTCACAAACATCATCACGGGCGCAATTTTTGCAAATCCGGCCTCCATACTTTCGGAGATTGTATCGGTTATGCGATTGTTTGGAAGTGTATTACATAGCAGAAATACCTTTTGCTGGCCGAGGTCCGCCTCCAGGAATATGGGAACGGCTTGATGATTATCTCGGGCTGAGATGATTACTTGAGCGTGGCTGTGTTCTGTTCGGTAAAAATAACTTATGTGGTTGCCAGAAATTGGGAAATCAACATTTGTCAATTGTTGCGTCAGACCAGCGACTCGTCCAACCACATAATGCAAGCCCGATAAACTTTTTATATATCCTGAGCCGGTTACGGCACCACCCGACAATTGACGCAAAAGAACTTGATCCACATCTGGTGTTATGGCAAAAACCAGTAACGGTATACTGCCTGCTCGCTCTCGATGCAGAGCCTGAAGCAATGCTTTCGGATTAATATCGTTGAGTGCCCCCGCCTCAATTGCAACAGCCAAGTTCGCATCCTGTCGGATAGCTCCAAGTACGAAGGCTTTGTTACTATCACTCGCCGTAACAACTTCCAAATTAACCCCATAGAACCGGGCAGCAAATTCGAGTTCGCGTTGCTCCGGCGACGGGTCTGCCGAGCGAATTAGAACAATGCCAGATGAAAAGCACCAAGAAGATGCAGTAAAGGTTAAAACGAAGACAGCACACATAGTGCATATAAGCCGATAGATGAAACGGTAGCACCCAGCTTGCCCAGTTATAGGAAAACGCCTGCGCGTGTGGGATGACAATAAGAGGACGCGAGAACCAGTTGTATCCATCATCGGATCTGGTTCTCTTGCACTCTCAATATGTGAGTAAACTGAAGCGCTGTTTCATACGCTCGAAGTAAGGACACTTTTTCTGTTTCCCAGTTCAACTTCTCTTCTATCCGTCTACGGCCACGTTGACCAAGTTCTTGACGGAGTTCCCCAGAATCTAGCAACCGGCCGATTTGTTTGGCAAAATCTATGGGATCATTTGGAATGGCATACAACGCTGCGGAGTCTGCTATGCGTCGCCCCTCCTTTAAGTCAAAAAGTACGACTGGCAAATTGAACGCCATGTATTCAAAAATCTTGATCATTGTAGAGTTATCATTCATTGCATTTTTCGGATCTGTCGCGACACCCAAGTCTGCTTGGGAGAGATAGGTGACTACTTCGGCATGGGACACTTGACCAGTGAGAGTCACAAAAGCGTCCAAGTGCTTCTTAGCGATTACTTCCTGCAACTCCGGAAGTATTGGTCCTCCCCCGACGAGAAGAAAATGTGTGTCTTGCCGATTTTCACATTTCACGATGTGTTCGATGGATTCAAGTAGCAAATCCAGACCATCTTGAGTTCCCATGAAGCCCACATAGACCACGAGTAGCGATCTGCCAAACGTATTGCCATTTCTAGGTTGGAGCCGGCGGAATGTGGCAATATCGGGGCAGTTCCGCACAATGAAGACGTTTTCCGGACGCTTTCCTCCACGGGTGATCGCAATATCCCTAAAGGATTCGTTTGTTGCGATACATGTGCTTGCTACTCGGAAAGAGCACAGCTCAAACAATCGAGCTAACCTATAAAGCAAGCCGCTATGCTTGCCGAACTTCGCCTCAAAGAGTTCTGGACCAAGGTCGTGCTGGTCGAAGATAAATCGGACTCCAAGAGGTTTCAGCAGTAGTCCTATTAGGAAAATCGTGTCTGGAGGATTGCATGCTTGCAGAATGCGAAATCTTGTGCGGGAAAAGACTTTTAACGCCAGAAGCAATTCGGCAGTCAGGGCGACACTATACTCCACAAGATACCCAAGTACGCCCGAGGCCTCCCATACGCGATGACGGTAGATTTCGATTCCATCAAGAGTCTCGTATCCCGCAGTGAAGCCCTTTCCTTTGGGACAAATAACTGAAACTCGATATCCAGCATCACGTAGTGCGCATGCTTCCTTCCATACGCGCCTGTCAAGAGGTACAGGTAGATTTTCTACGACAATGCAGACTGCGATGGCGACTTTTTTACGCATTGAAGACCATTTCCACCCATGTCAGCAACCCTTGGTGCTGATAAATTCACCAACCCGTAGACAATTCCAAAAGAAGAAAAGAGGTGCCTCGTGTCTCATCTTTTTCGAGAGACTTATGGCCCAATTTTTTACACTCCCAAGCGATGAACTTCGAATGTCTCACGAGATGAATTCACCAGACTGACTACCGCAACGAACGCTACTGCAGGAGTGGGACGGTGTTTGTGACTTATAAAACCGGAGCTTCGACAGCGAAGATCCAGCCGTCCTAATTGGTAAGATGCCAACGGCAGTTTCACTTCGCAATACTTTGGGAAGGAACGCTATCTTATGCAACTCTATCCGCAGCTACCAGTAGATTATCCTCGTTCTCCGCCCGGCTAAGAGGAGCCGTGGAAGAAAATATCTGAATCTCTTGGGCCACCCTGGCTTGTTTGTCTGCTGTAAGCTGCGGGAACATTGGCAGGGAGAGGATTTCGCGAGCGGCTTTTCGCGTCACCGGAAAGTCTTCCAGACAGTAATTTAGTGAGACATAAGCCTTCTGCAAGTGCAGGGGAACCGGATAATGAATTCCCGTCCCAATGCCAACATTTTTTAAATGATTCATCATACCGCCGCGGTCTTTAGTGCGGATTACATAGAGGTGATACACAGCACGCGACCACGAAGGCTCATGCGGAAGAGTCAAGACATCGTTTGTTGCCAGCAAGCGGTTATATTCTTCTGCTCGCTCGCGACGCTGGGCGTTCCATTTTGCTAAATGAACTAACTTTATGTGCAGAAGCCCGGCTTGGATCGCGTCCGCCCGTCCATTATAGCCTTCTATTTCGTGATAGTACTTTGTCGTCTGGCCGTGATCACGCAGCATTTTGATCTTTTTGGCTATGTCGGCATCATTCGTTGTGATTGCACCGGCTTCGCCGCACGCCCCGAGGTTTTTTCCCGGGTAGAAGCTGAATGCGGCGGCGCGACCCATCGAACCAGCTTTCATCCAACGATTCAGGTTTTTAGAGAAGTACTCAGCACCGTGTGCTTGGCAGGCATCTTCAATCACTGTCAGACTATAGCGTTCCGCTAGCCTCAGGATTGAATCCATATCAGCCATCTGACCATAAAGATGCACCGGCACTATCGCAGTTACTGGTCGTCCGCTTCTAAGGCTGACGAGCTTGCCCGATCGGGTCCGCGTGCATTGCTCTTCCAAATACTGCTGAAGCATCTCGACCGATATGTTGTAGGTGTGTTCGTCAATATCGATAAATTCCGGTATAGCACCAGCTTGCGAAATGGCCTCCGTGGTTGCGATGAATGTATGTGGCACAGTGAGCACAACATCACCGGACTTGACCCCGCATGCTGCAATAGCGAATCGCAAAGCGTCAGTACCGCTACTAACCGCAATCGAGTGGTTCGTGTCACAAAAAGTGGCAAAGGCCTCCTCAAAGTCCTTGACCATGGGTCCGCCAACGAAGTCGGCTGTCTGTAGAGCTCGACGAAATACACCAGTAAGTTCTTGCTCTAACTCTATGTGCGGAGTGACGAGGTCAATAAAGGGAATGTTATTAGAAGTGTTCATTGTGACCTTTTATAGTCTGTTCAATGTAGCGCAAGATCTTGGCCGGATTGCCGGCCACGATGGCGTAAGGCGGAACATCTTTGGTGACTACGCTGCCGGCACCCACGATCGCATTCTCTCCGATATTGGTATTGGAAAGGATCGTAGTACCGGAACCGATTGATGCGCCTTTTTTTATAACTGTACGCTCGACTTTCCAATCCGTTTCGGTTTGTAGATTTCCTTCAAAAGTCGTAGCACGCGGATAGCTGTCATTAATAAATGTCACTCCGTGCCCGACGAAGACGTTGTCTTCAATAACCACTCCCTCGCAGATAAATGTGTGACTTGAGATCTTACAACATTTTCCGATGCTGGCATTTTTCTGAATTTCCACGAACGCACCGATCTTCGTGTCGTCACCGACTTCGCATCCATAAAGATTTATGAACTTCGACAGTCGAACATTTGTTCCCAATTTGACATCGTCCGCAATGCAATTGTACGAGTTCACAGGTGCACCAGAGCCCCACTCTTGTTCAGTGATTCACTGGCTGCTTCCAGCATGTTGACTACTCGCAGTCCAGCGCACCCATTATTAAAAGGCTCCTGTCCACTTGAGATGCAATCTACAAAGTAGGTCAGCTCTTGACGCAGAGCTTCGACTTGCTCTAGTTGAGGAGCCCACATATCGCCAGACCGATAGTTAACAAGTAGTTCGTAGACGCCTTCGCGGCTCGTGATGTCAACTCCTCGGTCATACACCTTTACCTTTTCATCTGCTTCGAGGTCATTCCAAACCAGCATCCGCTTCTCCCCACCGATGAGAGTGGTCCTAACTTTTACTGGGGATAGCCAGTTGACATTAATATGTGCTATGACTTTCTCGGGAAAATAGAGGGTCATGTAGGCAACATCTTCACAACCGTTAAGGTGCTTCTGTCCAGTCGCAACAATTGCCTCAGGGCTTGCTTTAATAAGGTAGTCCATGATGGAAAGATCATGCGGCGCAAGATCCCAGAGAACATTGATATCGTGCTGGAAGAGACCTAGATTGATGCGAGTCGAATCATAATAATAGAGCCTACCGAGCGTTCCTTCGTCGAGCAGTTGTGATATTTTCTTTACCGCTCCTGTGAAGAGGAAGGTATGATCCACCATGATCTTTAGATTTTTTTGCAGAGCGAGGCTGATCAGCTCTTCTCCTTGCGCGGCAGTGCTGGTGAACGGTTTCTCGACAAACACGTGTTTGCCATTCTCCAAAGCAGCTTTTGCCAGTTCGTAGTGTGTCCAGACTGGAGTGATAACTGCAACGGCATCAATTTTGGGGGATGAGATCACCTCTGCAGCGTTTGGAGTTACTTTGATTCCTGGATAAGCTTTCTGTGCACGTTTCCGTGCGATTGGACTTTTGTCTGCAATTGCCAATACCTCGGAATCCTCCAGACTAGCAAGATTTCTTACAACGTTTGGTCCCCAGTAACCGTAGCCAATGACGCCGAAGTTCATGATTTTCAGGGATCTCCGAACTACAGATAATTGAAATGCGTATACGAGGGCGATGCGTCCCTAATGGGCGAAGCGGGCTCTAAGGAGCTAGAATTGCCTTATTTCTCGTGAGATAAAAGCTGTATTTCTGATGCGCAGACTAGCTTCGCCACAACACCTTCTGGCATGTATGAAACTCAACAGGCGCCCGCACCCTTGATCACCGCACGAGGGGTAAGCATAAGGATCTTAAAGTCGAGCCAAGGTGACCAAGACGTGGCATATCGCAGATCCAAACGAACCATTTCGTCGAATTTAACACTACTTCGACCATTAACCTGCCACAACCCAGTAATCCCGGGTTTGACCCCCAATACACGGCGACGATGCCACGTCTGATATGCTGCCAACTCATATGGAATTGCCGGACGAGGGCCGACAAGCGACATATCCCCTTTCAGGACATTCACCAGCTGTGGCAACTCATCCAGACTAGTTCTGCGCAAGAATTTTCCTACTCGTGTGACTCGCGTATCGTTCGTGAGCTTATATACGCCCTCACCATTCCCGTTGAACGGTTTATGCTCTGCCTCACCTGCAATTAATTTAGTCACATACTCTTTGTGAACGCTATGGTCATTGTTTGTGTGCATCGATCTGAATTTCAGGAATGTAAAGCTTTGGCCGTACTGTCCGACTCGCTGTTGCCGAAAAAGGACAGGCCCTTTGGATGACGCCTTGATTGCCACTGCAATCACCAAAAGTAGAGGCGTACAAAGGATTAGTATCAGTGCACTTCCGGCAACATCCATTACTTGTTTGATGCGCAGCAGGACACATCTCCGCTTATCCGGGCTCAACAGATCCGGATACAAAGATGGATTGCTTGGGCGTCCGGAGTTGTCATGGCCCCAGTCATCGGGAAAGAAATGGAAGGAGATACTTACTTGACTAAGATGGTCTGATGTCAACTGGGCTTTTAGCGTCGTGCTCACCTTGCTTAAGATCACGCTCAGGATCGAGTTCTTGTCATTGCCCGCGAGTCCCGTAAACATTACACCAACGGTAGTACCATCTTTGTACCAGCCGATTACGTCGGTTTCCCTGATGGATACCAGCAGGGCAGACAGCATACTGTCGAGAACTTTTCCATTCTTTTCCGAACCCTGAGGATTGCCAGCCTCCAGCAACATAAGAAGGAACGGCTCCCTGGAACGCTCCGTCCTTTTGCGCTCGACGGCAATCATTCTCTTAAAGGTTCCTTCGTTCAGAACCTCGCGCGTTCCAATGGATAACCACTCTAATAGAGGGTCAGCCGGATTTGAAGCTTTATCCATACGCAGCAGAGTCACAGCCAACTCCTCTCTTTGTGGCCAATTTACTTTTTTGTTGTCTGTTAGGAACGATTGTTCATAGCTTGTTCTTAACTTATTTTTTCTTGAGGTAAGAGAAAAACAAGCGATTAGAACTGTTCGTGTAAATAGGGTCTGTATGGGGCGACTTTGGATATAAGAGAATCAGAGAATTATTCTGCCGAAGCGTCGTTCAACCGTGAAGCCGTTGAAGGACTGTAGTAGTAGTCACTGGTTGCCGCGTTCTTTGAACTATTCACTAGCGCACCGATCAACTTTCTAGGCTCGAGCGCTTCGAGTCCTTTCTTTAATTGTCGCCTTTCTGTGGTTCCTTGACGCGTAATTAGAAGAATTCCGTCTGCCAACCGCATCCAGACGCTTGTGTCAGCCAAAGGCAGTACGGGAGGAGAATCGATGATGATCCAATCAAACAACACGGTTAATTGATCCATCAGCTCAGATAATTTTCCCGATTGCAGTAGTTCCAGTGCATTGCTGGGAGCACTGCCTGCGGGCAATATCCAAAGATCCTGGCCTTCGAGATGGTAGATACTCTCCGTCAAGCTGCGCTCGCCTCGCAGCCATTCACAGAGGCCCGGATTCCTTCCGAGCCCGAACATCCGCGATAAAGACGGACGCCGCAAATCTCCCTCCAACACTAAAATTCTTTGTTGAGTCCTTAGAGCGAGAGTGCAAGCTAGGTTAGCAGCAATCATGCTCTTGCCCTCTTGAGGAATTGTGCTCGTAATCAGCACTTTCCTAAGCGTCCGATCGCGCCGGAGATGTCGTAACCGCACCCCTAGAAGGCGGAGAGCTTCCGCCGCCGGACTCCCGCTGTCCGTCAGACTTACCAGTCGACTTTGAGAAGTAAGCGAAATCTCCAGGGATTGGAATTGGCCAAACGGATCCAGCCGCTCTTCAACCTGCCAAAGCTTGGCGCCTATATGAGTTCCAGGTGTCGTCCCTACCGGCGACTTCCCTGATTGGCCGAACAACATCTCACGGTCAGAGTTTTTCGTTGCATCAATCTGTTCAGACGAACCTGGCGTATCCCATTTCAATGCTGATTCACGTTCGACGCGCCGCAGCACTTCAGTTGCTTCTGACACCACTGTCAAATCAATCTCAGAGCGTTCGGCTTCCGATCTTTGTAACGCCTCAAATATGCGACTCATGTTTTCTCGCTTCAACGGCTAACGCTACCCATCGCCTGCAATAGGTCTTCACAGGGCGGCATCCAAGTCATTGAGCACGTTTCCGATGGGTGGGATTGGATGTAAGGTCAAAGGATTCGATCGTGAGATGGAAGAACGCTTTGTACATTTAGAAAATAAACCTAACCGCGCAGGTAACTGATGGCAGAGCCTGCCAAGATGGTGGTTATGATTAGTGCCCCCATCGCCCATCCCAGTACCATCTTCCTTTTGCTGCTTCGTTCATCCGACGGGCTTACGATCTCAGGGATCTCAGATAAGATCGCCATCGGAAGTAGGGCTTTAATTTCCTTTTCGCTGTGCAGGCGATGATCCATAGCTTCGAGTCCACCTACCACAAGGAGGCCCAACGCGAGACCGACGCCCAGCCCGATTCCACAGAATTTGAGACGATTGGGGAAATCCGGTTTCAGTGGCAAGCTCGGAGGATCAATCATGCTGAAGCGTTCTCCCTGCTGCATATATTCCATGCTGGTTGCCATCTCTGATTCGTTCTGCTTTTTTAGCAGGTCGTCGTAATTAGCCTTAGTTTGGTCATAACCACGTGTCAGATCTGCTAGCTGCTGCTCACGTGTAGGCGCAGAATTCAACCGATCCTGGTAGCCGTTGACTCTCGCTTGTAACCCGGCGATTGCTTGCTCACGATTCGTGATCTCGGCTTGATTGGCTTGCAGTTGGCCTTGCAACTGCAACAGCGACGAGTTTTGTGATGGATCCGCTCCGTCGCGTGTAGCAGTACTGTCGACCTGCCCCCCGCTATTGTTTTTCTTCTTCAACTCAGCAACGAGCGCGCTCCTCACCTTTTCGGTCTTGGATATTTCATCTTTTAGATTCTCGACTTCCGGGTATTGATCGGTGTAGCGAGTGCTAAGGTCTGCTAGCTTCGACTTTAATCGATCGAGTTCTTGGTCAATTGCTGACAAACCTGTCGGGGCACCGTCGGCAGTCCGGGAAGACGTATGAAGAGCCCGGTATTGCTCGATCAACGTCTGGAGGTAAACTCGCTGCTGTTTCGCAGTGTTAAGAGTATCCTGAGCGTTCTGTAGCTGCGCCTGGAGCCCGCTTAGAATTTGTAGGTTGCTTGTTTCTTGGGAAGGCAACTCTCCCACATGTTCCCCTTTAAACTCTCTAATTTTAGCTTCCTGTTCTGCTAGGTTTGAACGTGCATTTTCCAACTGGCTACCGATAAACTTAGTGGTGTCTTCAGATAGTTGTTGGCGCACTTTTAGATTTTCGCTAATAAAGAGGTTAGTCAGTTCGCTTGTTACACGTTGGGCAACACGAGGGTCACGCGCCGAATAGTTGATCTTGAATGCCGTGATCTGGTCGCCCTGAGAATTATGTACGAGTTCGATGTCAATGTCTTTGCGCATTCGCTCAACTTTTTCATCTGACGTAAGCTGACGATGGCTGTCACCATAGAGGTGCAACTTGTCAATGATCAGAAGAAGGCGCGTCCGACTAAGAATTTGTTGCGTAATGCTCTGCAGGCGATTCTGTAAATCGTCGTTGACATTCGGAACGACGTAGTTTTTAGGCATAGTGGGCTGCTCTACCAAGATGAGCGTGCCCGATTTGTAGCTCACCGGTAAAACCCAACTGGCCCCCCAAACCACGAGCCACCCTAGAAATAGTGGTACAAAAAAATGGATGTGGCGGCGACGGATTATGTTCAGGTAGTGTTCGATGTCAGTTCGTTCGGAATTTTGTTCCTCGGAGATCTCTTCCATGATTGTCTCCAGCGGTGCGTGTACTGATAAATGGCAGAGATGAACTGGTGGTTGGGTATGAAAAGAACGGAGTACCCTTGTGGATCGAGAACGCCACAACCGATTTTATGGTCTAGGCCAGACCGGCGACCGAGGGCAACGCTGAGAGTATTACGGGGAATTCCAAGCAGCCCTTCAAGGCACGACGACGGTGTCGTGCGGTTCGAGTTTGATGTTCTGATGTAAGTTTTTGCCTTTGATAAAGTCCCTGTAATTGAAGGCGATACGCGACTGACCACCATCGGGATTCTGTCGAAGAATATAAATGGCTTTCTGCTTAGCGAAATCTCCGGGGCCACCAGCAATTGCGATAGCGTCCATAACTGTTGGCGCGAGCGCAAGCGAGTATGATCCTGGCTTTGCTACCTGTCCAAGGATATTAAACTTATCGCTGTTAATCTTTTCCACCATTACCGTAACTTCTGGTTTGGTAATGTAGATCCGGAGTTTGGTAGCTATATCCTGTTCGAGTTGCACAGGAGTCCGTCCTGTTGCTTGAACTTCTCCTACCAGAGGTAACGAAATCTTTCCGTCCGATCGCACTTGAATCGACCGAGTGAGGTCAGGCTCTTTCCAGACATTAATCGCCAGAACGTCGTCATTACCTATGAGGAAGCTATCATCGTGTGGTTTGCTGTCCGATGGTGCCAGAGGTCGCACTGGAGAAGCCGCAATGGTGGCTACCGGGAGTTTGTTACTAGCCTGACCTGCGGCTGGCACTTGAGCTAATAAAGAACCGGAAAGAACAATCAAAAGGAATCCTAATCCCATTGAGTGATCTGTATTGCTTTTTAAAATGACTTCCGACGAGGATCCCTGGAGAGGTTTGCCTTGGCGTCTGGCGAATCTCTCTTGTCCTCCAACCTGACTCTCTTTATCAGAGATCTGAGTCAGAACCTGAGTCTGCGATACGAGACTGAAGTGATAAGGGTACATGCTGATTCACGCTGTCCGACTTGGTTGAAGCATTTTGGAGACGATCTCATCCAAGTCTGATCGACTCTTCTCAAATACTGGTTATTTGTCGTCCACTACAAAGTGACGATTCACCAAATCTCACGGGCCCCGTAACTTGGTTGATCACGAACACGGCTGCGCCTCGCGCCATCACCGGCTCCACGTCAGTGGCGTCAATCTCTACGGCCACGGATTGCGCCATCATGTCCACGGATAGAACCAGACGATACAGATTCTTCTTGCGGACCAAGACCCCTTCGACGCCTTCAAGGGAGCCCCGTATGACACGAACCAGTTCACCACACTTCAAGAAAGGATGTGGTTCCACGCGAAAGGGCCCTTCGACCGCTCTTTGAATCGCTTGAATTTCGGCTTCCGGAATGATCGCGATGCGTTCGCCACGAGACAGAATCATATGAATTCCGGGAGTTGACACGACCTGCAATCGACGATTGAGTCCTCCCCGAACGAAGACATAGCAGGGGAACAGCGGTAGCGCAAGCATCTTACTTCTGTCTTTCCAGCGCCGTATTGATTCATAAAGCGGCAGAAATACCTCAAAGCCCTTTGCTGACAGCATCTCCGCCACTGCCTTCTCGTGCTGATGGCGGGTGTAGAGAGCCCACCAGCCCGAGGTGTCTTGTTCTATGTCGATGCTCTGAGGGGTCAGCATTTAGCTTCGCCTTTCCATTGACAGCAATATTTCTGATACTCGGTTACAAAGACATAGCTTCGCCCTGTGGGCTACAGCCCTTGTTTTAATCCTGCGCTCAGGCTCCGAACGCTTTTGTGGATATGCAAAGACGCTGGCTTGCACGATGATGGCCATAGTCCAGCTAGCCGGTAAAAAGCCCAATGCCAGTATTTACTGTTGATTTTCCGGGAAATTAAAGCGAGCGTGACAGCCCGATCTTCTGCACGCAATCCTGGGGTTGCAGGGTCATGCATACAAGAACAATAAATTGCACAACTTTCCGGCTGGTTCAGCGGCAAAATGTCGAGAAAGAAATGCGCCAAGGCGCTAAATGGAGAAGTCTCATGTCCTAGGGCAGAAATTTCGCTCGAAGAGGGGCGGCCTCATCTTAAAGGAGAACTCATGCCTAAGCCAACGTTTTTGACTCAGCCCGTCAGGGACACTAGGGGATCTTCACCGAAATCTCGTTCGATTGAGTGCTTTCTACGCCGCTCGCGTCGACACTCTCTACGTAGTAACTGTAGGTACTGCCACTGATAACCGTGCTATCCACATAAGTGGTTTGTGCGTCTGGAGACGAGTTAATCAATTGGAAAGGTCCACTACTGCTTGTCGACCGATATATGTTATAACCCACCACTGGATCGGGTGAACTACTTGGCGCGTCCCAACTAAGGTCGACCGAATGCGCGCTCGCCGCTCCCGTCCCACTGAGAGCTACAGTTGCTACGCTTCCGCCTACCGAGTTGCTGTTGATCGTGAGCTGTCCCGCAACTGCTCCCGCCGAGGTCGGCAAAAACTGTATCTGCAGCGTCGCAGTCTGATTTGGATTTAGAGTTAGCGGGAAACTACCGCCCAAGATAGAGAAGCCTCCTCCGCTGATCGACAGGGAGTTTACCGTCACCGCAGAAGTGCCTGTCGATGTCAACGTTACCGACTGCGTTGTCGAAGTATTTAACGTCACGCTACCAAATTCCAGGCTGGCAACACTCACCGTCAACTGCGGATTCGCAGTCACGCCCGTACCGTTCAAAGTCACGATCGCCGCGTTCCCGCTGGTCGAGTTGCTGTTGATCGTGAGCTGTCCCGCAGCCGCTCCAGCTGAGGCTGGTAAGAACTGCACCTGCAGCGTCACTGACTGACCCGGATTCAACGCTACAGGGAAGCTCCCCGCAAGGATAGTAAAACCCGCACCTCCAATCGATACCGAGTTCACCGTTACAGGCGAAGTGCCTGTCGACTTCAGTGTCACCGACTGCATCATCGAGGAGTTCACCGTCACGTTTCCAAAACTCAGGCCGGCGATACTCACCGTCAATTGGGGATCCGCGACCGTGACCCCTGTACCGGTAAGGGCCACCGCGATGGCGCCCCCACTGACGGAGTTACTGCTGATCGCGAGTTGTCCTGCAACTGCTCCTGCTGATGCCGGCTGAAACTGTACCTGCAGCGTCACTGTCTGCGTCGGATTCAACGTCAACGGGAAGCTTCCCCCAACGATAGAGAAGCCCGCGCCTGTAATCGACGCCGAGTTCACTGTTACCGGCGAAGTGCCCGTCGAGGCCAGCGTTACCGACTGCGTTGTCGACGTGCTCACCGTCACACTGCCGAAACTTAAGTTCGAGGCGCTCACTGTTAGCTGCGGATCAGTTGGCGGAGCAGAGCCGGTCGCCGCCGCACCCATACCGCTGAGCGCCACGATGATCGCGCCACTGATAGCAGAGTTACTGCTGATCGTGAGTTGTCCTCCAGCCGCTCCTCCTGAGCTTGGTAGGAACTGTACCTGCAGCGTCACTGATTGCGTCGGATTCAACGTTACTGGGAAGCTTCCTCCAACAATAGAGAAGCCCGCGCCTGTAATTGACGCTGAGTTCACCGTTACCGCCGAAGTGCCCGTCGAGGTCAGCGTCACCGGTTGCGTCATTGACGAGTTTACAGCCACATTGCCAAAACTTAGATTCGAGGTGCTCACCGCCAATTGCGGAGCCGCTGGCGGAGCAGAGGTAGCCGCCATGCCCATACCGCTGAGTGCTACGACGGCTGTGCCGCCGCCATCAGTTGAGTTGGTGTTGATCGTGAGTTGTCCCGCTGCTGCTCCCGCTGAGGTTGGCTGAAACTGTATCTGCAGCGTCACCGTCTGCGCCGGATTCAACATCAACGGGAAGCTACCACCTAGGATAGAGAAGCCCGCTCCCGTAACTGACGCTGCGGTCACCGTTACCGGAGAGGTGCCCGTCGATGTCAGTATCAACACCTGTGTTGTAGCGGAGTTGACCGTGACATTTCCAAAACTCAGACTCGGGGTGCTCACCGACAGATTTCCATTGACCCCCGACCCACAACCGGAGATTGCCAACACCAGGAAGCAAGCCATCCCAAAAGCGATCCATACACTATCGCACTCGCGAGATCGTGTGCCTAGCCAGATTCGGAGCCTGGTCAGCTTCCGAGAGACAGCATAAGAAGTGCGAGAAAGCGCTGAAACAACGCGGCCCGACGAGACAGGAATAACATATTTGGGCGACACGAACATCACCTCTTGAAACGTGCAAAAAGTGCATGGATAAGAGGCAGAGCAAAAAGGAAAAAAGGGAAGCGCTACATGTCTCGTACGAAATGCGTGCCATCAATCAGCATTGGCGCTCAATGTAGGGGAACGATTTGTCTTTACCTGGCAACTTTCATGAGAGCTGCTCAAGTCGCCTTTCATTCCCAACGTTCGTACAAGATCAAAGTTTGTGCAGCGATTTACGGCTTTTTGATAAGCCGCGTCAATGGGAAGAGCGGAATGTTTCACCCCTCACGACTTCAGATTGACATTCGTATTTAGGGGGACACAATCACACTAATTGGTTACCAATAGACCTTATTGTTGGTTTCTGACGTGCAAGCTATGTTTATAGCAGAGGTACTCCCAGCAATCAAGGCACTCCGCAGCAACCGAAACGTCACGATCGAGATCGAGCTTGGGCAAAAGTTTGATGTCTGTCGCCGGACGCCAGCAACTACTTAAATCGCTTTCGAACACACCGATAAACCTCAACCTCTTGACCACCAACGCGATATTTCATGGTGCCGTCCGATTGCTCGATGCCTTCAAAATGAACAGGGTACTTAAAGGTTACCGACACTTCAGTTAGTAACCATGACTATCTTTTTATCTTCGTCGCGCAGTGAAAAATTAATAACTCTCTCGGTCATTAGCTA
This sequence comes from Edaphobacter aggregans, assembly GCF_003945235.1. Classification (NCBI taxonomy): domain Bacteria; kingdom Pseudomonadati; phylum Acidobacteriota; class Terriglobia; order Terriglobales; family Acidobacteriaceae; genus Edaphobacter; species Edaphobacter aggregans. The sequence continues at coordinate 3,443,369 of NZ_RSDW01000001.1, read as the reverse complement.
TCCTGTGACTCAATATAACTTAGGGCTGCTAAATCGATCCATGCAGACTAACTGCATCCCATGTGTGCAATTTTTTGTTGACACTTTCCGGGGATAGCGTTAAATTCGCTGCACTTCAGGGATCGTTCGTGGGCATTAATGCTTGGCGCAATCCAAAGCGGGTAACTCAACCCATCATTACGACCTGAAGTAAATATATGGATTGATTTTCTTTTTGCAATTTTTTGCACTTGCCATCTGCCAAACGACGATGATGCGTCGTGTTTATCATAAGGTTCTCCGGGCCCTTTACAAATAATCGATCTGTTAGACAAATGCTAGGTTGGAAACGACCCGGCTGGTATAGTTCGCTCTCTGTAGCATCTGGTCCACCTATTCGATTCCGCCTTGAGGTGTGTTACATGACGCACGCATTGCAGATTTTAGCAATTAGCGACGACATCGATGTCTGCAACATGATTCACACTTCTCTGGGATCCAATGGTCATAAATCCATGTGCGTTTCTTCCTCTCGCGAGGCTCTCCAGTTATTGCACACAGGAGTGGTCGCAGATTTTCTCTTGTTCGACGCAGTTAAGAGTAAATCGCGGGATGGCCTCTTCGCCTCAGATCTTCTGCAACATCTAAGCAGCGAGAAATTGTGCATCCTCTCAGAAATTGGAGACACATCCTGGGAGAAATACGCCGCGAAATGGAGCATTAAAACTGTGCTGACGAAGCCTCTGCTGCAGAAAGACCTGGAGAAGCTGACTTCCTGGCCCAAGGTCGAGCCAACAGCAGTAGGAACCCCGCAAGCAAACAACCCAACGAACCTTCCCAACCATTTGGAAGAATTGGACAATAACCGCTTTTTCCTGGCAGCGTCACCCACGATGATGCAACTTTACAAAGATGTCCGCCTTCTCGCTCCCGTCGACATTCCAGTACTCATTCTGGGTGAGAGCGGCGTAGGTAAGGAAATAGTGGCCATGCTGCTGCATAAGTATCACTCAAGTGCGGACAGAAGTTTCCTCAACGTCAATTGTGCCGCTCTACCCACAGAACTTCTCGAAAGTGAACTATTTGGCTACGAGGCGGGAGCTTTTACCGGCGCAATGAAATCCAAGCCGGGCAAGTTTGAACTCGCCAATAAAGGAACTCTGCTACTGGACGAAATTGGTGAAATGAGCCCACAGATGCAGGCCAAATTGCTTCACGTACTGCAGGATGGCTCCTTCTGCCGTCTTGGAGCGCGCGTTAGCACCCAAGTTGATGTACGCGTTCTCGCGGCCACCAATATCAACATGTTGGATGCGCTGGCTGAAAAGCGTTTCCGCGAAGATCTTTACTATCGTCTAAACACCCTAACCATTACCGTTCCTCCGCTACGCGAACGCCGTGAAGAGATCCCATTGTTGATGCGAGAGTTGATACGCAGAGGTGCGTCCCGGCCTGAACAACCCTCTACCTTCTCCAGTCGAATTATGGAAGCAGCTCAGGAATACCACTGGCCTGGAAATCTTCGCGAGTTGCGTAACTTTGTCACCCGCACACTTGTCCTCCAGGACGAGGAATCCGCATACAACGACCTGCGGACCAAGACGCGAGTCAATACCGTAGTCCCTGTGGAACCTATAGTAGAGAAGAAACCACCTGCTTCTGCCAACATGAGAGACGTGGTCAATGGAGTCAAGAATCAGGCAGAAATCCGTATGCTCGAAGATGCATTGTCTACTTCGGGATGGAATCGAAGAAGAGCCGCCAAGGTCCTGAACATCAGCTACCGAACGCTACTTTATAAGATTCAAAGGTATGGTCTTAAAGCATAGGATTTCTAGCGTCGCTACACCAATCAATAAAATTTCTAGTTATAAATAATCCTCAAACTGGACTGATACTGATCGCGAGCTTGACGGTAGGCTGCGCGCAGAGCGGTGTTTGGGTGGGCAGTACGGGTGGCCTCGACTTTGACGCAACGGCTGGCCAGTTCGGCGAAGCTCTTTGGATGGCCGTTGGCATGGCTGTAGGTATAGATGGCCTGAATGGCAGCGCCGAGGCAGCCAGCCTCTTCTTCGAGTGGGACCTCCACGGTAGCACCGCTGGCATCCGCGAGGAGTTGTCGCCAGGCGGCAGAACGGGATCCTCCGCCGATAACGAGCATACGGTCGACCGGCGCTTCGCTCTGAATGAGGTCGAGGCCATTGAGGATGCCGAAGCTGACGCCTTCAATAGCGGCGCGGATGAGGTTCTCGGGCGTGAAGTTATTAGCCGAGATACCTGTGAGCGTTCCGCGAGCATTTGGGAGGTCGGGTGTACGCTCTCCGTTAAGGAAGGGGAGAAAGACGAGGCCATTGGCACCGGGAGGAGTGGCGGCGAGTGCCGCTTCGATATCCTGCACGGTTTTGCCGAGAGTGTTGAGCGTCTGCGTAACGACATTGGTCGCGTTCATGGTGCAGACGAGGGGTAGCCAGCCCCCGGAGGAGGAGCAGAACGGGGCAACATTGCCGGTGGGGTCGAGCACGGGCTGATCGTGGAAGGAGTAGACGGTGGAAGAAGTGCCGAGGCTGAGGGTGACAACACCCTCGCGGACATTGCCTGTACCAATAGCGCCCATCATATTGTCGCCACCACCGGCGGAGACGATGCAGGAGTGGGGAAGGCCGAACTCTGCGGCTACTTCGGGGCGCAGCGTGCCGACGGGCTCGTCCACGGTGATGAAAGGGGGAAGCGCGGCGAAGAGCTGACCGGTGCCCCCATCAATAGCATCGAGCACCTCGCGGGTCCAGCGACGGGAGCGGATGTCGAAGAAGGCAGTGCCGGAGGCGTCCCCGTACTCCGCGCACATGCGGCCCGTGAGCCAGAAGTTGAGGTACTCGTGCGGCAGGAGAATGTGGCGGATACGGGCAAAGTTTTCGGGTTCGTGACGCTTGAGCCAGAGCAGCTTGGAGACGGTATAGCCTGTCAACGGTACGATGCCGAAGCGCTCGAAGCAGGCTTGTTTGCCGCCAAGTAGTTCGACGAGTTGCTGGTTTTCGGGCGCTGTTTCAGTGTCGTTCCAGAGTTTGGCAGGGCGGATAACGTTGTGGTGCTCATCAAGGACCACGAGGCCGTGCTGCTGGCCCGAAACGCCGAGCGCCTGTACGGCTTTGCTCGGCGACTGCGCCAGGGCCTGACAGACAGAGGTGCGGAGGGCCTCGACCCACCACTCAGGCTGCTGTTCGCGCGCACCGGTTTCACGTTCGATGAGCGCGTGCGGAGCATAGCCACGCCCGAGGGAGGTTCCGTTTTCATCGATCACCAGGGCCTTCGTGCCCTGAGTACCGCAGTCGATTCCGAAATACATCGTTTCGATCACCTTCGCGTTCGTAGATTGTCTAAATAAATCAGCCGGCCGGCCGGCGCTGTGTACCAGCGTATCCGAGTTGGGGCTGAAAGTGCCATTCCTTTGGTGATTGAAGAAAATAGTTAGAATGCAATGGAAGGGTGTGGAAGTGCGAGCAGTTCGCCCTGATAAGAAATGGTTTCAGAATATAGCGTAAATGTGGGGTTGATTTTCTTCGATTGCAGAATATAAAGTGGAACTCCTCCTTCGAGAGAGATGTGTGAGGTTTTAATGGCAATGACACGACGGTCATTTCTGCGCACAAGTGCGGGAATGGCAGCATTAGGATATGCGGGTGGGCTATACGCGACAGAAAAACCGGCTGCGGCAGGTATTGCGACAACGCCGGACCACTATCGTCAGCTGATTGATGGGTTCGGATTTTCGGAGGCCTTCCACGCGGCGCGTACGATTCGTCTCCTGGAGGAGAAGGATCAGAACAATCTGTTGAACCTGATGTTTTCGCCGAACGGCGGCATGGGCTACTCGATCCTGCGCAATGAGATTGGCGATGGACCAGAGGGGGCGGGTAAAACCGACGGCACAGTGGCGTCGATCGAGCCGAAGTCGGCTGAGTTCAACTGGACAGGCGACGAAGACCAGATCTGGCTGATGAATGAGGCGAAAAAACGTGGATGCGCGCGGTTTATGAGCAGCGCGTGGTCGCCGCCGGCGTGGATGAAGTCCAACGGTGACAGCTATGCTGGCGAGTTGAAGCCAGCGATGTATCAGCAATACGCAGACTACCTCGCGACGTACGTGCTGGAGTACAAGAAGCGATACGATCTCGATATCTACGCGATCTCGCCTGCGAACGAACCGAATTTTACGCCGACGCAGAAGTATGCGTCGTGCCGTTGGACCGGCGGGCAGATGGCAAAATTTCTGCGACAGAACCTGATCCCGACGTTCGAAGCGAAGGGCGTCTCCGCAAAGATCGTCATTAACGAGCACGAACACTGGAGCGACGATATGATCAACGAAATTCTCGCTGATCCGGTGTGCGACAAGGCGATTCAGATTGCGGCGGCACATGCGTACGCGCCCACGTCTGCCCCTTACGTATCGATCAGTGCGCGGACGGGACGGTTCTCAACAGCGCTAGACAAGAAGAAGGCGATCTGGGAGACCGAGGTCAGCGCAGGCGACGCCAACATCACGAACATGAACGACGGCGTCTACTGGGCGCGCGTGGTGCACACACACATGATTGAGGATGACGTAAGTGCGTGGCTATATTGGTGGGGGGCAGCAACGACGACGTCACGGAGTTCGCTGATTGCGATCGATGTGCCGAACAAGAAGTATCAGCTATCGAAGCGATTCTTCACAATCGGGCACTTCTCACGTTTTATCCGCCCTGGGTTTCACAGGGTGGATGCGAGCCCTACGCCGGCGCCGAACACATATTTTTCGGCTTACATCGATCCGACGGGCAAGCGCCTGGTCTGCGTCGCAATCAACGACGACGCGGTAGAGCGCCCGCTGACGATTCAGTGCGGTGGGTTCAACGCGACGACTTGCACCGCAGTGCGGACATCAAATACAGAGACGCACGCAAAGCTACCTACGATCGCGGCTACCAACGGACAAATCGAGGTGACGACGACACCGTTGAGCGTCACCACATTCATCATCACGTAGGGGACTGGCAATCAACCGAATCTATAGTTGCTAAAGAGACATATCCTGATCTGTGCGTGCAAAGACAGCAAAACTGGGTTTAGTAGAATGATCAGCATCGTCTGGAGGCGGCAGGGGGTGTTTGGTCTATTTCCCCTATCCCGGCACTTGGCATACTTTATTGAAACTCGAAGGCGCTCCGTTATCAGGAGCGGTCGACGTGGAATTGTGGCCTGGGGCCTGCAGACCGCGTTGGTGGCTAGTCTGTGCGCACAGGCTCACAGTCCAAGCGCTCTTCCTCCTCCCGGCGCGAGATCGGAGACGTGCAAAAACCGGGCGGTCCCTGAGTTGGTGGACGTAACGGAGAAGTCAGGGATTCACTTCCGTCATCTTTCTGCACCCGACAAGAAGTACATCGTCGAGTCGATGAGCGGTGGTGTTCTGATCCTCGATTACGACCGTGACGGCTGGCCCGACATCTACTTCACAAATGCACCTACGGTTGAGATGGCGTTAAAGGGCGAGAAGGCTCGCAGCGCGCTGTATCACAACAACCACGACGGCACCTTCACCGATGTAACGGATAAGGCAGGCGTGGCAACACCGTGCTTCGCCATGGGCGGAGCAGTCGGCGACTACAACAACGACGGCTACCCAGACATATACGTGACATGTCTGGGGGGCAACGTCCTCTATCGCAACAACGGCGACGGAACATTCACCGATGTGACAAAGAAGGCAGGCGTGGTCGATGGGCGCTGGTCGACTGGCGCGGCCTTCGGCGACTACGACGGGGACGGGTTCGTGGACCTGATGGTCACCAACTACGTCGATTTCAAATTGACGGATCTGCCGGGCTTCGGCAAAACGCCGACCTGCAGGTATCGCGGGATCGATGTCCAGTGTGGGCCGCGCGGACTAAAAGGAGCGGGTGACGCTCTGTACCACAACAACGGCGATGGAACGTTTACAGATGTTTCGAAGGCAGCGGGCGTAAGTGATCCGAACGGTTATTACGGCCTCGGGGTAGTGTGGTCGGATTTCAACAATACGGGTCGGCCTGACATCTATGTCGCCAACGACTCGACGCCGAACTTTCTTTACAAGAACGAGGGCAACGGGAAATTTTCGGAGATTGGTCTGGAATCCGGCACTGCGGTGAGCGCGGATGGCTCCGAGCAGGGTTCGATGGGCGTCGCAGTGGCCGACTACAACCACACGGGAAAATTTTCCATCTACGTTACGAACTTCGCGGACGAGGAGAACGCGCTCTACAAGAATCTCGGGAACTATGACTTCCGCGATGTTTCCTACGATGCCGGGGTTGCGCTGGCAACGCTTCCGTGGGTGAAGTGGGGCGATGCGTTTGTGGATCTGGATAACGATGGTTGGGCCGATCTGATTGCAGTGAACGGACAGGTATATCCGCAGGTGGACTCGCTTCCATCGGGCGCGCGGTATCGCCAGCCGAAGAACCTTTTCATGAATGAGCGCAATGGTCTCTTCTGTGACGCCAGTAAGCAGGCTGGAGAAGCGCTTCAGCAGCCACGTGTAAGCCGCGGACTGGCGATCGCGGATCTGGATAACGACGGCAATGTGGATGTCGTGGTCTCTGATGTTGATGGCTCGCCGATGATTTTGCACAATAAAGGTGTCGCAGGCGCGCACTGGGTGAGTTTTGAGCTTGCGGGCACGAAGAGCAATCGGCTGGCGTTGGGCGCGCGAGTGACGGTTACGGCTGGAGGTATGACTCAGACCGATGAGGTGCGAAGCGGTGGAAGCTACCTCTCGCAGAATGACTTGCGTCTGCACTTCGGGCTAGCACAGGCGACAAAGATCGACTCGGTGGAGGTGCGTTGGCCCTCGGGGAAGATCGAGAAGTTGGGTGGGCTCGCAGTAGACCAGTTCTACGCTGTGCTCGAGGGACGCGGAGTGGTGGACGCGAAGGAAATTGGTCCAACCCGTAACCGCTAACGTGATTTAATCTGCTGGCAGGTCGAACACCAAGCTTACTCCTACGTCAGAGGTTAGCTCTCTGACGTAAGCGGACAAGAGCAAATGCAGGGTATGTGGCAGCCAGATGCGACAGGTCGGCCCACTGATCGAAAATCCTGCGAAACCGTATCTTCTGCGATGCGCAGTTCTTGACAAATGAAGAGCTAAAGCGTTTAAATGCTCTCGCAGTTGGGTTTCTCTTTAAGGCAATTCAGACTGCGATCGATCGTGCACTTTGCTGTTTTCTTTGCGAAATTTCTGAGGAGCCATGGTTATTGTGTGTCTGCCAGACAAGCAAGCTAGTCGACAGCGCATTTGCTCGCACAAAAATAAAAACGAACAAAAAGAAAAACTAAACGGAGCTGTCCTCACCGTGTTGCGGTGACAGGGCGGCCTTTATTGACCTGAAATTTAACTTTCATTGGGAGGCAGTCGATGAAACGATCACCAAGCTGGTCACTTCTTACGGCGTTGATCACAGCTCTATTGCTGGGCACGCTTTCGGCGTACGCACAAAAACTTACAGGTACAATTAGCGGTGCGGTAACGGATACTTCCGGAGCCGGTGTTGCGGGAGCAGTCATTACTGCTACGAACACGGCGACAGGGAAGACGTTCAATGCCACGACGGATGCTCAGGGCAACTACACCGTGGCGGAACTACCGGATGCTGTATATGACGTCTCAATTTCAGCCGGCAATTTCAAGGAATTCCGAGTAAAGAGTGCAATCGTTCACGTCGCCACAACGACAACAGTGGACGCTCAACTCCAAGTGGGAAGTGTATCCGAGACTGTCACCGTACAGGCGAATGCGCTCCAGGTGCAGACCGACAGCGCCAGCCTGGGCGTGGTCGTGGATGGAACCCAGGTGAGGGAGCTCCCACTGAACGGCCGCAACTTTGTACAGCTGACGCAGCTTCAACCGGGCGTCTCTGCAGCAAACGGCTTCCAGAACACGGGTAAAGGCCTGAACGGCGGCGTCGATATGTCGGTCAACGGCAATCCGACAACGAACAACCTGTTCCTGGTCGATGGCGTGAACAACAACGACGTCGGATCGAACCGCACGATCCTGATCTACCCATCGAACGAGGCGATCGCCGAGTTCAAAATGCTTCTGAACAGCTACGGGCCGGAATATGGCCAGGCTTCGGGTTCTGTGATCAGCATCATCACTCGCGGCGGAACGAACACCTTCCATGGCAGCGCATTCTACAACGGACGCAATGATGCGCTGAATACATACACGTTCTTCTCGGCACCAAACGCGGGCAAAGGCCTGCCACTGGATGGCAAGGATAAGCAGCGCCGCAACGATTGGGGTTATTCGATCGGCGGCCCCGTCCTCAAGGACAAGCTCTTCTTCTTCTGGAGCCAGGAGTGGAACCATGAAATCAAGGGACGCCAGGTGAGCGCCTGCGTGCCGACGGCTGCAGAACGCGCCGGAGACTTCTCGGTACTGGGCTGCAATACCTCAGGTCTGCCGAACTTCAGCGCTGTACCTGCGGGCAAGCTGGCTGGGCCATCCAAGCTGGCTGCGGTCGATCCTTCGGCGGCAACGATGATGCAGATGCTTCCATTGCCGACCACTCCAAACGGCGCACTGAACTCGAACGGACAGAACTGGTCGGCATCGCTTCCGACGGCATTGAACTGGAGACAGGAGAACGTCCGCGGGGACTTCGACCTGAACCACACCAACCACATCATGGGTCGTTATACGCAGGACTCATGGGAAAACCCGGCCTTCAACGCGGGTTATTGGGGAGACACGGTATATCCGGCTCTGAACAGCAACTGGGCGCAGCCGTCGAAGTCCATTACGACCCACTGGACCTCGACGATTCGCAACACGCTGGTTAATGATGCGGCGTTCAACTACTCCAACAATCGGATTTCGATTACGCCCGGCGGCACAAACCCGGGTCTTCTGACACAAGTAACGGCTGCCGTTCCAACCTTGTATCCAGCCTCACTCAAGCACAGTGCCCTTGGAGTTCCGCAGGTCAACTTTGGTTCCTACGGCGGCAACACGTCGCTGCAGGCGCCCTGGCAGAACCAGTTGGACATCTATACCTTCCGCGATGATGTCTCGTGGGTGAAGGGGCAGCACAACTTCAAGTTCGGCGCATTCTTCGGATTCAACGGCAAGAATGAAGACGTCAACAGCAGCACGGGCGAGCGTCCGTCCGTTGGCGGCAGCATAGCCACGACCGCTGGCGGCATCGACACGAACGATACGCTCGCAAATCTGGAACTCACCGGGAATGTCTTCAACATCAACGAAACATCGACCAACGTTCGAGCCCAGCTTCGTTGGCGCGACTATGAGTTCTACGCCGGGGATACCTGGAGAGTCTCGCCAAAAGTAACCTTCACCTATGGTGTCCGCTATTCACTGCTGCTGCAGCCGTTCCAGCCGGATGACCAGATCACCAGCTTCCAGCCACAGCTTTACAATCCGTCCGCACCTTCCAGCGATGCCTGCAATGGCTTGTGGGTTGCGCCTGGAAAGGATCCATGCGGAGCTGCGAACAGCCAGTTCGGAACGAACTTCAGCCACGGCACACCTGGACCGAATCGTTCGTTGATCAATAACGGACACAACCACTTCGCACCGCGTCTCGGCGTAGCATACGATGTGTTCGGCGAGGGAAAGACAGTTGTCCGCGCAGGTGTGGGCCAGTTCTTCCAACGGGAGCGCGTATCGCGCTACACGCTGGTGGCCAACGCTCCATTCGCTCTGACAACCAATAACTACGCCCGCACACTGGGAGGAGCGACGCCGGCCAGCCTCTCCGGAACGGCCAGCCCATCCGGTGGTGAGGATCCGAACGCCAATCTTCCTAACTCATGGCAGTGGAACCTGGCCGTCGAGCACCAAATGGCCAAGAATACGATCTTCCAGGCGGCCTATGTCGGAAATCGCGGCATACACCTGACCAATTCGTATGACGTCAACTCCATTGCTCCGAATAACTGGATGGCGGCGACCTTTGCCAACAGCAATGCTGTCAACCTACTGCGCCCGTTCCCGGCAGGAGGCAACAACAGCACCCTGACGTACTGGGCGCATGGAGGCTACTCGAACTACAACGGCTTGCAGCTATCGCTCAACAGCCACATCAGCAGCATTCTTCAACTGGGAGCGGCATATACGTGGTCGCATGCCCTGACGAACGTTGTCACAGACGATTCGGGCGGTGGTATCGGCAACCAGTCACTCACTTACTACACCAACCCCCGGCTGGACTACGGCACTTCAAACGTGAACCGTCCCAACATGTTCGTGGCCAACGCAATCTGGTTCCTGCCGAAGCTGCAGGGATCCAATGCGATGATGCGCGGCGTGCTCGGAGGATGGGAGTTGGCGACCATCCTTACGTCTCAGAATGGCAACAACTTCACCATCTTCCAAGGAGCGCACGAGAACAACCTCGGCATCAACCCGGCTACCGGTAAAACGTATACGAGCCAGTTGAACCAGAGCGGTGCCTTGGTGCAGACCGGCTTTACGTCGCCGCAGCGTCCTCTGTTGACGGGACAAAGCCCCGTCGCTAACCGTCACACCAACACGATCATCAATCCAGGAGCATTTACTCTGATCGGGTATGCGCTTGGCACACTCCCCAGCAATATGGCGCAGAGGGGTGTCGTCGGCGGACCGAACTTCAACAACACGGACATGTCTCTGGACAAGAACTGGCCTCTGTTCCATGAGAAGGCCACGATCAAGTTCAGCCTGGACTTCTTCAACCTCTTCAACCACCCGAACTTCAACCCCGCTTCACTCTCGCAGGGCTCGCCTGTCTCGGCGGTCAACTGCGGAGGGCCGATCGGAACAAATGCAAGCACAGGCCACAGCCTCTATGCTCCCTGCAGCGCTACGAACAACATCGTCAGCGCCCAGGATCTGCAGACGGGCTTCGGGACATCAAGCGGTTTGATCGGGAACGCCCGGCAGATCCAGTACGGCCTCCATGTGAACTTCTAACCCCCTTTCCGGGCAGACTCCAGAAGATCCGGAGTCTGCCCGGTGTCCTAGCAAACCAATTGATCCATCCTTAAAATGGAGCCGAATCAGAAATGGTCTGCAAAAGTCGCTGTACCAAATCGCATTTTGCTCCCAAATTTAGGATGTCAAGCCCTAATTTCTCTTATCTACATTCATATCAATAACATCCACGTGGCAGATTAATTACCTCAACCTGCTATTCTGGATATAGAGATGAAAGAGCCTCGGCTGGGAAGCCGGGGCCTTTCTTTTTGGAACCCTGATCCATTAAAGAAGAAATACTTATGCGATAAGTATCATCAAACCAATACTTTACAACCGCTACATCTCTCAAACCCTTGAATCAAGAGACTTCCCACTTTCAAAAACGGACAAGTCCACCCGTAACTCCCATTTATCGAATACTTTACGCGAAAATGCCTAGAGGTACCGACCAAGGCAAATCGCCGCAACGCCCTATCTTCGCGACGAGGCCACCTTGGGCATGGCACTATAACCGAATGATCTCTACCGCTCGAATCTCGCTGCTGCTCCTGCTGACCGTAGGCACGGTGGGCGAACTACGCAGCCAGTCTTCTCAACAAGCGAATTCACGGCAACCGGCCACTATAGACTCTGCAACACGGAAGCTCCAGGACCTCCAGAACAAACAGCAGGAGGCTACTTCGTCGGGTGACCCCGCGGCCGTGATGGCGTCCTCGCAGGCACTGACGACGCTCGCGATGCAGCAACTCGAAGACGTGAGTACAAGGCTCAGGCATCCATCGGCGTCCACGGCGGAGAGTCAGCGGCTCAAGGTACGCGAGCGCCAACTGCGACAGATCCTTGGATCCGGCTTCAACGACTGGGGCACGGCCGAAGCGCATGAACAGCAGTACGCAGAAGCATTGAAACACTTTCAGGAGGCTGAGAAGTGGAATCCATCGACTCCCGGCCTGATGCGTAATCTCGGTACCGCAGCCTTCGAGCAGGAAGAGTACCAGGAAAGTGCGAGGGCTCTCGCGAGTGTCGTCTCCGCGAGTCCCGAGGACCAGCGTTCAAGACTGATGCTTGCGATGTCGCTGTTCTCTCTGGAGCGATTCTCTGACGCGTCCAAGAATTTTGCGCCGATCGGCGATCTAGCCATGCAGGACGCACGGACTGCCTACGCATGGGCCTATTCTCTCGTGCGGACCGATCAACCGCAGCAAGCCAACGCGATCGCTGACATCCTCGCGGCGCGAAACCTGTCGCCCGACGTTCACCTGCTGGTGTGCAAGCTATATACTGCCTCGGCGAACTATGAACATGCCCTTCCCTGCTTTCGAACAATTACAGCTGAGAATCCGGAGATGCCAGGTGTTCACTACGAGCTAGGCGCGACCCTGATCCACCTGGACAAGCCAGCCGATGCAATTCCAGAACTGCGAGATGAATTGAAGATCAACCCACGTGACATCGACGCGCAATACGACCTGGCGTATGCTCTGTCCGAAACTTCCCACAAAGAAGAAGCGCTCCCCCTTCTACGCTCCGTGCTCGCACTGAACCCAAACTATTCAGAAGCTCAATACCAATTGGGAAAGGTCTTGTTGGAGGACGGAAAGACAGAAGAGGCTATTGGACACTTGGAGACAGCAGCCAGGATCAATCCTCACGACGCGTTTGTACACTATCAACTCCAAGTGGCCTATCGCCGAGCGGGTCGCACAGAAGACGCCAATAGGGAGTTGCAGCTATACAAGGATATAAAGGCCAACAAACGGGAGAGCGAGAGCCTGGCATCCCCTAAGGGGGGTGAACCGAAGGCTCCCTGACAGGAATGTTTGATTTTGTGCGCGCTCGCCGCTTCAACCACTCATCGCATACATGTACTTCGCTCTTGCATGATTTTTGTGTGATCACGCAGGTTAGGGAGTCACCAGAGAGATGAAGGTACCGGGGATTAAGCTCCGCCTGAGTTACAGAAAAAGTAAAACGTGACAGCTCTACAACCTATAACTCATATGCACTCAATTTGTTGCAAGCAGCAAAAGCAAATTCCAAACATCCGACGAGTGCTGCATCGCGCACAAAGGTGTAACTGCGCAGAGCGGCATTGGCCGAAGATGTTTGCTTGCTGGAAACATCTTTGATATAAACGGGGCAGTATTTCAGAAACCAACAGTTAGTTCAATTAGCGACCGATTAGTGCGATTGCGACCCCATTCATGGATGTCGATCCGGACATGTTAGGAATGGGTGTAAAAGCTTTCCCGCGTTTCCAATGCCGTCTTGGTCTGTGTGCAGATCATTTTGATATTTTGATGTGTATGAAAATTTGGGAATGAGAATCGGCGACCTGAGCAGCGTCATGGTAGTTGCCAGGTAAGACAGAAAAATCCCACTGCACCCATATCCCTCCGAATCGGTAGGTGTGCAGTCATACGAGACGTAGACTAGCGTTTTCTCTTTTCCTTTTCGTTCTGCCTCTTAAACCATGCAGTTTTGCACGTTGAAGAGGTGATGTTCGTGTTCCATAACTACGCTATTTCTTCGTCCTCCGACTACATTGTAGAAATCACTGGCAGCTCAGATAATGCTGAGGTTCAGCAACCGAATGGACTTCGCATCCAATCTGCTGCAAAGACTCCCCAACTGCGCAAATGGTGGGGTGCCCTTGCTCTTGCGATGGCTTTCTGTCTGTCGCTATCCCTGGGTTCCAGATTCGCATCGGCCTCGAGTGTAGCCCCTTATCCCGCGGTGGACACGTTCAGCGGATCGGGAGCGTTGTCGGCAAACTGGACCAACACGTCGTCGTATGGACAAGGATATGTTCCTCTGGCGCAGGGCGGCGGCACGGTTGCACCCTCCGTCTCCGGACAACAGGGATTAGCGACCTATACCGGGATCTCGTTCTCCAATGACCAGTATGCGCAGGCTAAGTTCGTGGGTTATTCTTCGGCGCAGGGCTCCACCGGTGTGTGCGTGCGCATGAATACGGCTGGCAACGGCGTATGTTATCTGGGAGACTACGGCCTGCTCTATTCCCTGGCCAACGGTGCTGGCAACTACATCATCGCCTCAAACTGTCCTGTTGCCGCGAACGGCGACACCATACAACTTCTTGTCACCGGGACCACCTACACCTGTACAGATATCTCCAGCGGAAGTTCTGTCTCGGCAACCGATTCCCTGTATTCAACCGGTAATCCAGGCATCTTGGTTGATCAAAGAAAATCCACCGTCTATGCCCTCGCCTCCTTCCAGGCAGACTGCGTCCCCTCCTGTAATACCAATAGTCCTTATCCCGCAGTCGACACGTTCAGTGGATCGGGAGCGTTGTCGACAAACTGGACCAACACGTCGTCGTATGGACAAGGGTATGTATCTCTGGCACAGAACAGCGGTACGGTTGCACCCTCCGTCTCCGGACAACAGGGACTAGCGACCTATACCGGGATCTCGTTCTCCAATGACCAGTATGCGCAGGCTAAGTTCGTGGGTTATTCTTCGGCGCAGGGCTCCACCGGTGTGTGCGTGCGCATGAATACGGCTGGCAACGGCGTATGTTATCTGGGAGACTACGGCCTGCTCTATTCCCTGGCCAACGGTGCTGGCAACTACATCATCGCCTCAAACTGTCCTGTTGCCGCGAACGGCGACACCATACAACTTCTTGTCACCGGGACCACCTACACCTGTACAGATATCTCCAGCGGAAGTTCTGTCTCGGCAACCGATTCCCTGTATTCAACCGGTAATCCAGGCATCTTGGTTGATCAAAGAAAATCCACCGTCTATGCCCTCGCCTCCTTCCAGGCAGACTGCGTCCCCTCCTGTAATACCAATAGTCCTTATCCCGCAGTCGACACGTTCAGTGGATCGGGAGCGTTGTCGACAAACTGGACCAACACGTCGTCGTATGGACAAGGGTATGTATCTCTGGCACAGAACAGCGGTACGGTTGCACCCTCCGTCTCCGGACAACAGGGACTAGCGACCTATACCGGGATCTCGTTCTCCAATGACCAGTATGCGCAGGCTAAGTTCGTGGGTTATTCTTCGGCGCAGGGCTCCACCGGTGTGTGCGTGCGCATGAATACGGCTGGCAACGGCGTATGTTATCTGGGAGACTACGGCCTGCTCTATTCCCTGGCCAACGGTGCTGGCAACTACATCATCGCCTCAAACTGTCCTGTTGCCGCGAACGGCGACACCATACAACTTCTTGTCACCGGGACCACCTACACCTGTACAGATATCTCCAGCGGAAGTTCTGTCTCGGCAACCGATTCCCTGTATTCAACCGGTAATCCAGGCATCCTGGTTGATCAAAGAAAATCCACCATCTATGCCCTCGCCTCCTTCCAGGCAGACTGCGTCCCCTCCTGTAGTGGCGGATCATCCCCCACCCCGCCCTCTACAGCGAACCCGCAGCTGACAGTAAGTGTCACCAGTCTGAGCTTCGGTAGCGTGACCGTGAACACTGCAGCGACGCAATCCGTGACGCTAAGTTCGACAGGAACCTCACCGGTTACAGTAAGCGCAGCGGCGATCACGGGATCTGGTTTCACCATCATCAGTGGAAGCCTACCGGTGACGCTGAATCCAACCCAAACGGTCACGCTGCAGGTCCAATTCCAGCCAACAGCAACCGGAGGAGCTGCAGGGCAGATCACGATTAGCAGCAACTCGACTACCGGAGGTACGGCAGTGGTGGCTCTTAGCGGCATAGGTACGGCAGCGGCGGCGCATGAAGTCTACCTCAATTGGGATGCACCCAGCAGTTCGCCAGACCCGGTAGCAGGTTACAACATCTACCGGTCGATAAGCAGTGGGTCTTTTCAACTGATCACCGCCTCGCCAGATGCGCAGACTGCCTATGTGGACAGCGCCGTCGCAAGTGGTTCCACCTATAGCTACCTTGTAAAGAGCGTTGATTACAACGGTGTAGAAAGCGTCCCGTCAAACCAAATCACAGTGACAATTCCTTAGGTTCTCACGAGCAAACCCTATCCTATCGATAAGTTGGTGATTCGTTGGTTTACAGATTGGTGCCATTTTTAACTGTAATCATATGTAGACAAATTGGTTACCTAAATTTTAGGCAGACGGTAGCTTCGCCGACAGCCGCATGCTTTGTCTGCCCCGTACTACAAGCCGATTGGAAAGCCATCTGACAGGTTTAACCAGTGCTCTGCGGACCCTCGATGCGATGGAGTCACGTTATCGCGAATACCCTGCCCAATAGAATGAATAATCTTGCCCGCTATTTTTCTTTCTGCTAACTTCGTTGTGTCTTGGTCATGGTATCTAGTACTCTCTCTCCCACGACCTTTGCACAAGAAGATAGCAGGTTCAACGCAACGGCAAGTCACACCGAGGCTCTAACGCTCACAGAAGCGTCGCGTATTCCTTGTTTGTGGACGGCCCTACGGATTTGAAAGTATAAGACGAAGCTCGAACAATGCACTACTTTGGCGCCCGACTCGCATTTTGAGTTGGCCGACGCATCGATAGGTTGTACATAGGACTAAATTCTTCTATAGCGGGGCGAGAAATGGCACCAGAGATCAGCTTGTTTTTTTTCAGTGCGGATTCCTCAGAACGTCAAGACCACAAATATCAACTGTTATTAGAGTCCAGCAAGTTCGCGGATGAACATAATTTTTCTGCCGTGTGGACGCCAGAAAGACACTTTCAACAGTTTGGTGGTCTTTATGGAAGCCCCTCTGTTACCGGCGCAGCACTCGCAATGATTACGAAACATCTCTCCATCAGAGCTGGAAGCGTCGTCCTACCATTGCAGAACCCTTTGCGCGTCGCCGAAGAATGGGCTATGATCGACAACCTTTCGGATGGCCGCGTTGCCATTGCGGCTGCCTCGGGATGGCACGTAAACGATTTTGTGCTCTCGCCTGGTACATATAAGAACCGCTATGACGACATGTACGAGAAGATTGCCCTAATCCAAAGACTTTGGCGAGGCGAGAAGATACCACTGGTAAATGGAGAGGGGGTTACGATCGACGTTGGGATTCTACCGGCACCTATTCAAAAGGAACTACCCGTCTGGATAACCGGTCAATCGGATGACAGTTTCCTCAATGCCGGCAAGCTTGGATTCAATGTTCTAACGGCGAACTTCGCACTCAAACATGACCTCAAAGAGTTCACCCGCAAAGCGCAAATTTACCGGGACTCAATTCAAGCCCATCATGGCCGTCGTGGTCATATCACGTTGATGGCTCACACGTTTGTTGGGGAAAACGCTGAAGAGATAAAAACCATCGCCCGGCCCGCTATGGCCAAATATCTTAAAGTGAATATCGGAATGCAAAAGGATCATTCCCTCGGGGCCAAGCAGAGCAAAGGCTTTTCTCAGATCAGTGAGCGGGAAAGCGAAATAATGATTAACATCCAGGTAAATAACGACCTACACAGTGAATTGAGTTTTATCGGAACTCTTGATCAGTGTGCTCATCAAGCTGAGTTCCTTAGCGAACACGAAGTGGATGAGATCGCTTGTCTCATCGACTTCGGGATTGGTATGGAAGATGTAATGGCTAGCCTACGCCGATTATCCACGCTGGTAACCTAGAACGCTGAACACAACCTTAGAAGACTAAGCGTCTCTGAATCAGTTGAGAAGCAACAAACTCGAACAAGAGCTGGGACCACTTCAAAAGCTATACGTCTCCTCTCATCCAAGAGGGCTTGGGCGGAGAGGAATCGAGTAGTCACTTCCTTGCTACGCAATTAATGACAAGTTATTTACAACCGCATGACACAAGCAGACTCATGCATCTGGTTAACTGGCCTCACCTGAAGAGACCTCCAGGGTGATTTCTCGGACGGCCTCGGATCGTTCGAGGGCTCTACGAAAAGCCGTTATGAGGACAAATTTGGATTGCCTCCCAACCCACTCGAAGTTCAATACTGTCTCTATAAACCGTAGGAATAAAGTTGATGCCTGCCCCAGCACATCTTCCTGAGCAAATGCCTGTTCCCGTGCCGGAACGCCGGTCGTTTCTTGGCTTATTATTGGCTGCCGCTGGGGGTCTAGTCAGCGCGACATTGGCTATTCCGCTTATGCGCTTTGCCACCTTTCCTCTGCGTGTCCCATCTGAAGAAGCATCTTGGTCCGATGTCGGAAAGATCGATGAATTCCTTTCGCTCGCCGAACCTGTTGCGCGCACAATTGACGTCAAAAAGATCGACGGCTGGCGCAGCTCCGTGGTGCAAAACGGTGTATATATTGTGCCCACGGGGAGCGGCAACTTTAAGGTGCTTTCATCCGTATGTCCGCACCTTGGTTGCGCCGTGCGGTGGATCGGAAAACGAGACAAGTTCATCTGCCCCTGCCACGGTGGCACCTTTACGAACATTGGTGTGCACATTTCCGGGCCACCGCTCCGCGCAATGGACGAGCTCGAAAGCAAGGTTGAAAACGGTATTCTCAAGGTCCGCTTTCAATACTTTCGCCAGCTGGTTGCCAAAAAAGAACCGGTCGGCTGAGATTTGGAGAGACCATGCCGGACCCAGAGCATCCCTTGTCACAAGAAAACCAGAGGCCCATCTCTGGATGGATGAAGTGGTTGGATCGTCGCACTGACATCCACTCGCTACTGAATGAAGCACTCGACGAACCAATCCCAGGGGGCGCTCGCTGGGCCTACGTCTTCGGGTCAGGACTGCTCTATCTGTTTTTGTCGCAGGTAATCACCGGAGTTTTCCTCACTCTATACTATGTACCCTCCTCCGATCACGCACATACAACCGTCTCCTATATTTCCAAGGTGGTCAGCTCGGGATTGTTTTTGCGCAGCATTCACGCCTATGGCGCGACCGCCATTATCATTCTGCTATTTCTGCATATCTCGCAAACGCTTCTTTACGGTTCCTACAAAGGCCGGCGCGAATTACTCTGGCTCTCCGGATGCTTCTTGCTTGCTCTAATGTTGGGCATGGCCTTTACCGGTTATTTGTTGCCTTGGGATCAAAAGGCATACTTCGCTACGGCGGTTGGAACGAACATCATCAGTGAAGTCCCGCTTATCGGAGAGCCTCTGCAGCAACTACTCCGCGGTGGCCCACAGATGGGGACGCTGACCCTATCGCGCTTCTTTGTGCTTCACGTTTTCGTATTGCCCGGAATGCTGATAGCTTTCATCGCTATGCACGTCTTCTTGTTTCGTAAGGCAGGCGCTGCTGGTCCCTTTAAGGAAGACCCTGTTTATCCCAAGCTTCCAACACAAAAGTTTTATCCTCGCCAGTTAGTCATGGATATGGTTGCAAGTCTGCTGATTGTTCTGGCTCTTGCACTGGTGGCATACTTTGTTCCAGTTCATCTTGGTCCAGAAGCCAATACTTCAGATACCAGCTATATACCTCGCCCCGAATGGTATTATCTGCCAATCTTTCAGTGGCTGAAGGTCGTAAGCGGGAGATGGTCTCTATTCGGCGGCATCCTCCTACCCGGACTCCTCGCCTTGCTGTTTGCAGCAATTCCTTTTCTTGATCGTGGACGCGAACGCCGGCCATGGAAGCGTCCTGTTGTTGTTGCTGGATTTGCCATCTTCGTAGCTTGCTATGCAGGCCTGGGCGCCATCAGCTACCGCGACGACAGGACCGATCAGAACGTGGCCGCGCAGCTGACGCGTCAGAAACAAGCCGAAATCGACTACATGCGCCAACCATTTCAAATTCAATCGCAGCCCTCCAATCCTGTACCGGTGGCATTGGTAACTGCCGATCCGCTCATCGCCAAAGGCACCGCCATCTTCGCGGAGCAACCCTGCGGTGGCTGCCACGGAGATCGGGGCGAAGGCACCACAGAGGCGCCGGCGCTTATCGGCATAGGCCAGAAGTATTCCTCTAATCAGTTGGCCTTCTTGTTGCATCATCGAACACCTCAAATGATCAAGGGAGGGATGCCTCCGGTCGATCTGAATCAGGCAGATACAGATGCACTTGTTGCCTACCTGCGTAGTCTGAAGTGATTGAGCCCTGCATATAGATGAAAAGGGGAGCTACGGTACGGGACGAGTCAAAAGTTCTCAATCAATTGCTGTGTCTGCACGGAAGAGCCTATGATGACCCGTTCGCCCTGCGGGGGATCTGTGATGCAGAAGTTAGCCCTCCTCCTTTTATTGCTGACTGAGATCGCCTTTCCAGCGTTCGCGGCTAAACGTGTCAACGTGGAACAGTTGGAGCAGGTGTTGGCCGCGGCCCATGGCAAACCCGATGCGGAGGTGGCGCGGCAACTGTCGGATGTGCAATTGACCGAACGACTGAGTGCCTCCAAGCTGTCGCGCCTGGAGGTAGACCTGCCCGGTACCGAGAGCAAGCAGGCGCTGATTGCGTTGGCCGATATGTCAGCATTTCTCGACCTTCCCACAGCGGAGATTCCTGCCGTTGCGAGGCCCGATATTCCTTCGCAACGCCAACTCATGGCTCTAACGGTCGACTATGTTGGGAAGACCATCACTAAATTGCCGAACTTCTTTGCCACACGTGTCACAACACGCTTCGAAGATACCCCACGCGGATATGAGAAAGGACAGACGGTCGCAACTCTTTACCAGCCGCTACACTTCATCGGCAGATCTAGCACCAACGTGCTCTACCGCGACGGTCAGGAGGTAGTCGACACGGGAGCCGCGAAAGGCAAGAAATCCAGATCGGCTACACAGGGTCTGACTACCTCGGGCGAGTTTGGCTCCATTCTTGCCACGGTGTTGGTTGATGCAGCTCAGGGCACGTTGACCTGGAGCCATTGGGAGCAAGGCACAGTCGGGCCAGTGGCAGTCTTCCGCTACGCAGTTCCCGGAGGGAAGTCGCATTATGATGTTGAATTCTGTTGCGTCCCTGGAGACAACAAAGAAAGTCGCGTCTTCCAGCAACTCTCCGGCTATCACGGGGAAATCACTGTCGATCCAGCGAACGGAACGATCCTTCGCCTGACGCTGGAGGCAGACCTTAAACCAACCGATCCAATCGTCAAGGCCAGCATCGTAGTCGAATACGGCCCCGTGGAGATTGGGGGCAAGACCTATCTCTGTCCCGTGAAGAGCATCTCCATCTCGCAGGCGCAGCCTCTACCCCATACCCTGCAGATGCAGGATTTCCGCACTGCAAATATGACGCAAGGCACCGAGAATCTTCCGGGATCACTTCAAACATTGGTAAATGATGTCGCCTTTGAGCAATATCACGTGTTTACCGCGTCCGCGCATGTTCTGACCGACGGAGAACCGGGTAGGGATGCGCCTGCGTCGGGTCTGAAAAACTTTAGCGCCCAAGAGGCGAACACTCCCGAGCCAGAAAGCACAGGCTCGCCAAGCGTTGCCGGGAAGCCAACAGAAACGACTCCGGCGCAAAATGTGACTGCGGCTATACCTACCCCAACGGCTCCCAACCCGGCGACAAATGCAACACTGGAGGCTGCAATTCCAGAGATCAGTGTGGCAGACTCGACCGGGTTTCCGGATACTGCTGCAACTCAACGCTCTGCTTCGCCAGACAGAAACTTTTCTCTACCAGCAAGAACGCGCCTGGTAGACGTGGCTGTGACGGCCTATGACAAGAAGAACCATCCGATAACAGACTTGACGCCGGAGGACCTCGAGATCTACGACAACGGACGCAAGCAGGAGATCCAATTTTTCAACCGGCCAAGCGCCACTGCAACAGAATCCGGCAAGACTCCGTCGCAATTCGCCTATTCAAATCGGCGAACAACCTCTGCGAACGCAGGCCCGGAGATCGGAAACACGGCCGGCAACACCACAATTCTCCTGATCGATGCCAGCAACCTTACGTGGGCCGAGTTGACCTACGTTCGCGGGCAGATACTGCGATTTCTTCAGGTGCTCCCGATCAACGAGCGCGTTGCGCTCTACGTGCTGCAAACGCATGGCTTTCAAGTTCTGGCGGAGGGAACGACCGATCACGCGGTGCTTGCGGCAAAGTTGAGCGAATGGATGCCCAACTCTCAGGACCTGGCACGAGCGCAGGCAGAGGAGCATCGGTCCCGGCAACAGGTGGACACTGCCGGCAGTCAGCCCGAACCGCAAACCGTGAGTGGCACCTCCTCTCAGGCACCAAATGCGGGCACTCTGATCGACCCTGAAATGCGTCAGATCGGCAGCAATCCAGCGCAAGACACGTTGTCGATCATGATCCGCGTGACCCGCCATCTTGCCGCAATTCCTGGCCACAAGAACCTGGTTTGGGTCACCAGCGATAGCGTGCTATCCGGCTCGTCTGATAAGTCAGGAGGTATCAACAAGGGCAGCAAACATATCGATGAATTTTCCCTGCGAACGCAGGAGGCGATGAACGATGCCCACGTAGCTGTCTATCCACTCGATGCCTCTCAAACGGGAAGCGAGGTCAGCATCGAAACGCACGCGCGCGACATCGAGGCGGCGCAAAGCTCGAATGCGCCGACGTCGGTCAACACGCAGTCTGCCCCAACCACTGCGCCGATACAACAAGATCTTCACCCCATTCAGGGGCCTGTGCGCGAGGTAGCCAATGCCACCGGGGGACGCGCCATCCGCCGCTCCGGCAACATCGCAGCAGCCCTAAACGGGGTTGTCGAAGATGGCCACGCTACCTATCTGCTCAGCTTTGCGCCCGACGAAGTGCCTAACGGCCAGTACCACGTACTGACCATTAAGCCGACCGCCCGGCGCGGAGTGACGTTACGATACCGCAATGGCTACCAGTACTCCAGAGAACCGAGCACTCTAAAGGAGCGGTTCGGCCGAGCGGTATGGCAGCCTTTCGACGCGAACGAGATCGGAGTAAGTGTGAATTCGGCAGCCGCGTCAACGGGGATCGTCCTCAAGCTTGCCATAGCAACGGCTGACCTGGCTCTCGCCAAGCAAGGCGAACGGTGGGTGGACAATCTGGACATCTTCCTGGCCCAAAGAGACGATGATGGTTTTCACGCGCGGGTTACCGGGAAAACGCTGGGACTATCCTTGAAGCCCGCCACCTATCAAGCGCTGTTAAGGGATGGGATCCCTTTCGACCAACCCATTGAGAAGAGTGAGAGCACCGGATCCGTTCGTATTGTTGTAGTGGACGAAAATTCCGGCCGGATGGGGTCGATAACAGTTCCGGCCGAATCCCTGCAACGGAAGCACTACTAAAGTTAACACTAGTAATAGCTCACCAACCGCGAAACCCCGGCAGTTCGTCCCTGCGCTCCAATTGTTGGTAGAAGATGTTATAGCGAGGGCACGTTCGTTCGAACGACAGTCCTTGTCGCGAGTAAATCCGCATTTTGCGGAGCCGGTTTTCTCTTGACAGAACTATTCCTACAAAGTACATTGCCACCCGAGTAAACATTTACCCAGAGTGTGCTGCCAGATAGACGAAGTCTACGGCGCGCGAGATACGAAAAAACGATATTGGACCCAGTAATTCGTTTATTTGTACGCGATCTGAAGAATTTGCAGAAAACGTTTACGTTCACATGCAAGTCTCTATCCCACTGAGCCAAGTAATTCGATAGTAAATAGCCTGGGGACGGTAGAAGGGCCAGAAGTCTTCTTTGAACAGCAAGTTCAACCAAAATTTGGAGGCTGCATCATGCATCGTTCTCGATTCGCATTGATTGTCATGTTAAGCGTGGCTCTGCTGCTAATTCCAAGCGCATGGGCTCAGGAAAACGCAATCATCACCGGAACCGTGACGGACTCCACCGGGGCAGTCGTTCCGAACGTCGAAATTTCCCTGACCAACACTGCGACCGGTCAGGTGAGAAAAGCAACGACGAACACATCGGGCGAATACGTCTTCCCTAGTTTGGGCGTGGGTAACTATACGCTCAGCGCTGTCGCGTCAGGCTTTCACAAATTCATCGTAACGGACATCGTTGTGAACGTTGCTCAAACACTGAAGGAAGATGTCACCCTTACTGTCGGCAGCGAATCGCAGACAGTAACCGTGGAAGCGGACGTACTGCAAGTCCAGGCTCAGACCAACGAAATCAGCAACCTGATCAGTGGTGCGCAGGTAACACAGCTGGGCATCAATGGCCGCAACATAACGCAGTTGGCGGTCCTGGGCATGGGCGTCTCCAACAACTTGCCGGGCTTCAACGGAGTCAACGCGCTCACCTCCGGCAACGGTATCAGCTTCAATGGAACCCGCTCAGGCCATAACATCTACCTGCTTGATGGTGGCGAGTTGAATGACCGCGGTTGCGGTGGCTGTTTCGGCACCCTGCCCTCGCTCGATGCGATCAACGAATTCCAGACCCTCAACAGCAACTACGGTCCCGACTACGGCATCGGTTCAGGTGGAACCATTCTCATGGTGGTCAGATCTGGCTCTCATGACTTCCATGGCGGACTGTGGTACTTCAATAGAAATGAAGTCTACGACGCCAACAATTACTTCACTAACTTTGCAGGCCAGGCGAGACCAAAATTCCGCCTGAACCTTTTCGGCGGCAATATAGGCGGACCTCTTTTCATTCCCCACATTTACAACAACGAACGCAAGCGGACATTCTTTTTTGTCAACGAAGAGTGGCGCAGGCTGATTCAGGGAAGTCAGCCCAGCATCAAGAATACAATCGCGGCCAGCAATTTCCCGGTAGCCGGACAACCATTGACCTATACAGTACCCTCGAATGGCACAATCCCGGTTGTTCCGATAACCTCTGATCCCGCTAGACAGGCACTCTATACGGCCGACGGATTGATTGCCGGACAACCCTTCCCAGGAAATAAAATCCCCGCCAATCTGCTCGACCCCAATGCAGTCCTCATGATGAATGCGGGCACTTTTCCTGAACCCAATCTGGGCACCTCGCAATACATCTCGTCCATAGCCCAACCGACCAACGTTCGCGAGGACCTGGTTCGCATCGACCATGCCATCAACAGCAAGCTCCAGCTCATGGGTCATTACGTCCATGACAATGTGCACCAGACCTATTTTCCGCCCCTATGGGGAGACAGCAGCTATCCAACCGTGGGCACGGCGATGTATAACCCATCGTGGGCGGCGGTTATTAAACTCACCCAAACCATCTCCCCCAACCTCCTCAACGAAACCGCCTTCAACTACAACGGCAACCTCATTCATCTTGATCCTGTCGGCGTATCAGCACAGCCGTCTGGCTGGTCGGCTACCTCTTTCTTCCCCGCAGCCAATAACTTTGGAAGCCGCATGCCCGAGATACAGCTAGGCGCGCCATACGGTACCACATGGAGCTCGAGCTACTTCCCGTGGAGAAACTCCTTCAACGACTACCAAGTCCGGGATGACGTGTCCTGGAACCATGGGAAACATCAGTTGAAGTTCGGCTTCAGCTATATGCGTGCCGTCAAGAACCAGCAATTGCAAGCAAATACACAGGGCACGGCACAGTTCACCCCAACTTCTTTTTCCGGTGATTCCTATATCAACTTCCTACTGGGAGACACTGCCAACTTTACCCAACTCAACTATCTAGCCGGCAAGCACTGGGTCAACAACACTTACTCCGGCTACGCAAATGACAACTACCGTATCGTCCCCAACCTGACTCTTAACCTCGGCATTCGTTTCGACGGACTGCCGCACGCCTATGAGCGATTTAACCAGTTCGCTAATTTTGTTGCAGCCAACTACAACACAGGTTTGGGATTTCCTCTTAACCCGGACGGCACCGTCATGGCCAGTCAACTGACCACCTTCAACGGTTCCCCGTTCTATCTCAATGGTATTTCGCTGGCTGGTGTTAATGGCTTCCCTCGTGGAAATGTCCAGAACAGGTACAACACATGGCAACCTCGAGTTGGTTTTGCTTATGACATCGGCGGAAACGGAAAGACAGTAGTCCGTGGTGGCTTTGGAATGTTCTTTGAACGTGTCCAGGGCAACGACGTCTATAACGCTGCACAGAATCCTCCCTTCGCCTTCCAGCCCTCCGCTAACAACGTTTACTTCTCCAACCCCTCCACCAGCGCTATTACGGGGCAGTCTGCGGGTAACGCTATATTCCCTTCAACTCTCACTAACCTCGACTTCCACTACACGCCTCCCGGAACAGCGCAATTCAGCCTGGGAGTACAACGCCAAGTCGCACAGTCGGTCATTGCGGTAGTCCAGTATGTTGGTACTACCGGCTGGCACCAGAACAACGACCGGAATATCAATACTCTGCCCTTGAATAGTCCACAGCGGCAAGCTGTTGCCGGTGGTAAGGCCAACGCAAATCTGTATCGGCAGTTTCCCGGGTTTGGCTCGATCACTCAGGAAGAGAATGCAACCAACTTTAACTACAACGGCTTCCAGGCGGGATTGCGCATGGAGAATCGTCATGGCCTCACACTGCAACTTGCCTACACCTGGTCGCATGCTCTCGATGCGGTCAGCGGCGATCTGAATGGCGTTTCGAACCCGTTCAACATCCACTACGACTACGCGTCCGGGAATCTCGACCGACGCCACATCTTCAATGTGAACTATATCTATGCCTTACCGTCCTTCGCGCACGGAAACACACTCGAACGTACGCTCCTTGGAGGCTGGTCGCTCTCCGGAGTTGTTGTTGCCCAGTCAGGATCACCGGTCAACCCGACCTTCAGCACCGATGTGCTCGGACTGGGCGGTGGCACCACCAACCGGCCGAACGTGGTGAGCAACATCACCTATCCCAAAACAAGAACAGCCTGGTTTACCAAGGCTTCGTTTGCCGCACCGGTTGCGCCATGGCTCGGCGGTGGAAATCAAGGCTTTGGCAACTCCCAGAGGAATGCCATTGTTGGACCAGGAACTTTCAACTTCAACACGGCCTTGTTCAAGTCCATCCCATTCACAGCTGGCGAGGGCCCAAGACTGGAACTACGGTTCGAGTCGTTCAACACCTTCAACCACACTCAATTTAGCGGCCTCGATACGAGCTTCACCGATGGGAACTTCGGGCAGGTAACCAATTCCGCCGATGCCCGTCGCCTGCAGCTCGGCGGAAAATTCTACTTCTAACCTGGAGACGTTGGGCGCCCAAGGCTTCACTGCCTCGGCGCCCGTTCTTTTACGAATACTCTACAGTTCCTGGTTCGATCGCCTCTTCACGCCCGGCAGCGAGGACGCAAGAATTCCTTTGCCTTCCCTGATCGTCACCAACTGATTAGCCACAACGCCCGGAAAGCGCTCGATCAAGCCATTGGTCCAATGGATCTCAAGATCAGCACGAGCGTTCGCCCCCAATCCAAAATGCAGCCTGCGATCATTCACGGAATAGAAGCTTGATTGCGCCATAACAGACTGAGCCTGCGCCTTGCCGCTATATTTGGCTATAACCCTCGACCCGATCGCGCTTCGATTCGACTGCGTCCCAACAAGGAACACCTTCAGCCAGTTCCCATCGCCACTAACATCGTTTCGAAGCAACGATGGTGGTTCATTCAAGTTGATCACGACCATGTCGACGTCGCCGTCGTTATCGAAATCTCCAAAGGCGCATCCTCGACTGCAATGGACAGCGCTAATTCCCGGCCCAGCTTCTTCAATCAATTCTTCGAACTTCCCGGTCCCGAGATTCCGAAAGATAAACCGAGGCGTCTTCAACGGATATTCCAGAAACTCCGCTTCAACCTCCGGATAAACGGAGCCAGTAACAACCGCCAGATCTGGCCATCCATTATTGTCGAAATCGGCGAACCCCGTTCCCCAGCAGATATACCGAGTCTCAACCCCAAAGCCAGCGGAAATCGTCACATCCGTAAAGTTGCCGGTTCCGTCGTTGCGATACAGAACATTCGTGTCGTCGGAGAAGTGAGTCTTGAAAATATCGAGGTTGCCATCAAGGTTGTAATCGCCAACCGCAACGCCCATGCCTGCCTGCTCAGCACCATCGGCACTAAAAGCTATACCCCGCTCTGCCCCTTCTTCCACGAACGTAGAGTTATGCTTGTTTCGAAACAGAAGACTTGGTGTCGAATCCGATGCCACATAAAGATCCGTCCAGCCATCACCGATAAAGTCAGCGGCCACGCTAGTCATCGAATAGGTCCGCTGTGCCTTCGCAATGCCAGTCTCCTGAGAAACATCGCGAAACGTCCCATCTCCTTGGTTCCGATACAAGTAATTGCGAGGCATCGGCAGCCCGCGAGGACCACAGTTCACCGCCACGCCTTTGAAGTTGCAAAACGGGTTCGCACCAGGCTTTGGCAAACGATCCAAATGCAGGTCAACATAATTCGCTACGAAGAGATCGAGATGCCCATCGCGGTCATAGTCAAGAAAGGTGCATCCTGATCCCCATCGGGTATTGCCTTCATAGAGCAATCCAGCTTGTCGAGTTACATCGGTAAATGTCCCATCCCCATTATTGCGATAAAGAACATTTTGACCGTAGTAAGTGACAAAGATATCTTCAAAGCCATCGTTGTTATAGTCCCCAACTGTAACTCCACTAGCCCATCCACTCCGTACGAGTCCTGCCTTCTCTGTAACATCAGTAAACGTTCCATCTCGATTATTTTTGTAAAGCCGATTGCTGGAATCCAGGATAGCCGGATCCGTACGCGTACCGGACAAAATAAAAATATCTAGCCATCCATCGTTGTCATAATCCAGAAAGGCAACTCCGCATCCCACTGTCTCGACAATGTAGTCCTTATGCTTTAGCCCGCCATAGACGACAGGGATCGTTAGCCCGGCCTGGGCGGCAACGTCAGTAAAGTGAGCGAGAAATGGAATACCGGACGGCTTACCTCTGGGCAACGGTTTAAGATTTCGAGTAGTTACGCCCTGAGCCATAGCCAGCGTCGAAGAGGTCGCCATCCATAGAAAATCCCGGCGCGAGATGTGGGCTTTGGCCTTGCTCATTTCATCCTGGAGCCTGTGCTTCTTCTCTTGAATCATAGCTCCCTGATCAAGGAGTACGTCCTACTGCGGCGTACCATTATCGCCCGACACCTTCTGGATCAACGAGTCCTCTGTCTTGCTATGCAGTTCCTTCGTCTTGGCAAACTCCTGGGCAGCCTTTTCCTTTTGCCCAAGCTTCGAATACAGCCGCGCGAGCCGATAATGCGCGTCAGGCTGCGTTGGATCCAACTTAACCGCATGCTGAAGAGCAGTGAGAGCTTCCTGATCCCTGTTCTGATCGGCATAAACACAACCAAGATCGAAGTAGGCCAGCCGGCTTTCTCCCTGTAACTGAAGCGCCTTCTTCAACAACGGTTCAGCCGCCGCATTGTCATTTGAGTGCAGCGCGATGTCGCCCAGATACAAATAAGCCTGCGCATATCCCGGATTATTCTTGATCTCCAGTTGCAACTCAGGCGATGCATGGTCGTAATCGCGCTGTTTGTAGTACAAAAAGCCTAGCTCGAAGTGCAGGACCGGCTCAGTCGGCGCGATGCGTGCCGTCGCCTCAAGCTCCTTGATTGCATCCTCTGTTTTCCCCATGCCATCAAGCGCCTCCGCCAACAGCATGTGCGCCTGAACCGAATCCGGGTTGACATCAAGAATGCTCTTGAACTCCGCCAGCGCACAGTCGTACTGGCGGCTCCACAGACAGCTCTGAGCAAGAACGTTGTGTAGTTCCAGATTGGAGGGATCATCCTTGATTACTCTTTGCAGATAAGGGATCGCCTTGGCATACTGGCGAAGGCCGAAGTAGCTCATCCCCAGCAGTAGCCCAGTACGATGATCCTCTGGTTTTTCTTTCGCCAGCGACTCAAACGCGGGGATCGCAGCGGAGAAATGTCCTTGCTTAAACTCAGCAAGACCCAAGTTAAACGCAACATCTGGCTGATGTGGCTTTAAGGTCAGCGACTTACGGTATTCAGCCGTAGCCTGCTCCAGTTGCCCTTGTTGCGCGAGCGCAACTCCTAGGCTGCTATGTACTGAGGCATTTTCAGGATGCTGCTCTTCCAACTGACGCCATAGCATCTCAGCATCATGGAACCTGCCTGTCCGCATCAACTCTGACGCCTGAAGTGCGAGATCATTCTGCCCGTGTAGAGGAATCTGAGCCCCGAGCAGGAAGAGAAAAATCAACCCCACACAATAGAACAGCCGGGTTCGAAAGAACACCTTACTCAGAATGCGGCGCTTCCGTAACTTCCGAAAACCGGGTCGCATCGCCACCCACGCCACTGAGATCTTCGATAGCAACATCGCGTTAGGCGATTATCCGTCAAACTCGGTGTGATTGAAAGGACAAGCTGCCAGCCGTTCAATTACACCACCCTGTGCACAGAATCTTACTAGTTGGACGCTCCGGTTTCAGCAGGCATCTTCAGTCCCAGGGCATGGACAATTGACGCATCAGGCACATGATCGGCGCTGTCGCGTTGCACGAGCCCAAAGTTTCCGCTGTAATCCCACATCGCCCACCCGATGTGCAGTTGCTCGAGCGAAGTGCGGACATCGGCGATCCAGCGGGTCCGCGAGTCCGCTGGTGCTTTATCGCGATAGGCTCCAAACTCATTGCATATCACCGGAACGCCCCTCTCTCTTCCCCACTCCGCCGCAAATGCCAGCTTGCGTTGAAAAGTCTCCTCGTTCCACCCGCCGTTCGCATAGAGAAAAAGTTGGTAGCGAGCGATCTCGTCAGGAACCTGGTACAGTTGCGTCTGCATCGCTTCGTAGGTCGCGGGATAGGGTATGTCTTTGTAATACAGCCACTCACTGCTACCCCACGTAGCTCCCTGATGTGTAAATGGATAGGGCTCATAGAAATGAAAGGTGTAGATAGTGTTGTTGTCGCTGACGGGCTCCAACTGTAGAAGTTCGTCCAGACCTGACCATCGTCCGCCAGTAGCAATAACGGTGTGTCGATGGTCGACCGTACGAATCGCCCGTACAGTCCTGGTCTGAATTCCCGCCCACCGATAGACATCCTGCACCTCCGGTTCATTCAGAATTTCAAGAAAGACATGGTCAGCATCGAACTTTGCAAAGTGGCTCGCCAAAAATCGCCATAAAGAGACGAAGTCGTCCACTCCTCGCTGTGTCTGGAGTCTTTGCTTCACATCGCCATTTGGAAAGACTGCGACGTCAACGGACAATCCAGTAGCAAGGATCTCTTCGATTGCCTTGTCCAGTTGCGTCAGAACGCGCTCGCTTCCCTCTACCTGGACGCCGTTTTTCATGATTGGGGTGGGATCGACGGGGAGACGAACGTAATCGAAACCCAACCCATGGATCTGGTTCAGATCGCGGTTCGTGATCGAACTCTGGAGATGTGCATCGGAAAAATCGCCGCCTCCACCTCCAAACCACCCAGACAGATTGACTCCGCGCTGCAACGATTTGGATCGCTTAAAAGCAAGCTCGTTGGACGAAGACCCAGTTTGGGCGGCGACAGCGACGCAAAGAATTCCGCCCAAAAGCATAAGCGAATGGATAGAACTAGCGAGTTTCACTATATAGCGTGGTTTTGGCATCATCCGAAACATTCGGTGATAACGGTACCATGCACTTCTAACTTGGTTGCTCAGCCTGCAGGAGACATCCACAGGCACTAGGACGTATATCTTTAGCCATTCGGCTAGATCAAATGCAGTCCAGATCGTTGTACCGCTGCACTCACGACGACGTGGCCGGAATTGGCCGTCGTCTCTGTATCATTCGCAAAATCCAGTAGGCAGCCATGGCGGCTGCTAGATGCTTCAATGTGTGGCCGCTCACGATTTGTCCTAGCCTGAAGATTGGCCTATCTAAAGTCTCCAGAATCTTCGCGAGGACATAGAAACCCGCCACAATCGCCAAATCTGACCCGCACGTGTAACGTGGTGGAAATAGAAGGGCCATAAACAGAAATAAGATCGAATAAGTTTGCACCGTAGCGTAGAAACGTAAATCGCCAGCCCCGCGCAGTTCGCTCATATGCCACTGCAACACGCTGCCCATGCCGATCAATAAAAGTATCGGCAGCAACCAGAAACCAACGCGCAAATTGATACGCTCTGCAATGAGTGCTGCCACCAGAGACATAAATACAATCGTCATAGGCAACCTGTCCCATACGAGCCGCGCGTTGCTTGGTTCCCAGTGATAGTACGAGGAACCGAAAGCCGTAAGCAGCACTCCGATAAAAATAATCAGGTAGAACCAGCGTTCTCTTCTATCAATAAAACGTTGTGCGAGCTGTTCGGAGCTCAGCCGTAGCAAAAATACCAATCCCCACAATCCAACGATCGCGAAAGGTACGTTTGAAACGACATCGCCAAAATTGGGGATGCCCAGGAAACTTCGCTGGTCGGCGAACATGTGATACGACTGCGGCTGCGGAATCGGTGGCAACAAGAAGTCGACCACGGCGATCATGATTGTGATGACAAACAACACCCTCAAGCCAATTCTTCGTGAAATCAATTCGTTCTCCTACTTGTCGGTGTGGAGCAGATATTGCATCTACTCTTGGCTTATTGCAAATTAAGCTCTACCGCTTCACGAGCTCCGACTCTACGATTAGGTCCAGTACATACAAAGTTGAAGACTCCCTTTCCGGAGCCGGATTTCGATCAAAACGTTTGATCCGTAACACATTACGCACGCCTTCCTGGTGGGTATAGCCTTCAATGTTCTCGTAGAGAGGCCGCCATTCTCCAGGTGTTCCGACCGGAAGCCCTTGTTCGTCATAGTGCCTTTCGCGGACCTGAAGACAGCGCGTATTAGGTGCCGGCGGACGCTCGCACGCGATCTGTTGGGCTGAAACCTCCAGAAAGATGCGGGTCCCCGGCCCATAAAGGGCCTCCGGGGTGGCCTGACCAGTAAATGTCAGCGTACCGTTCGACGCAGATCGCAGTCGCAGTTGCGGTGATGGACCATCGCCGATCTCGACACTCAAAGGGTTGGCCAGTATGCCGGACAGCGCGGTATCGGCGCTCATCAGCGCGGGATCGCAGGCCATCATCGTGGAGGCTGGTCCACCAATCACCGTAAGCTGCCTTGCGGCATTGATCCGGTATGCACCAATGATTCGGTTACAAGGGCCTTGGATGCTAAGTCTGTTGCCTGAAAACCCGAGCACAACCGGATGGTCTTTACCGGGCGGCAGCATATCGATGGGGCGACTCTGGTTGTCGGTTGCAGACTCAAGAGTCCAGCGATACCGTTCAAGTCTCTGCGCTAGGTTATCTCCCGTTCTCGTTTGCGGAACGAGTGTCAGCACCACCGGTGGCCCACCATCGTTGCGCAGAATCAGTCTGCCCTCGCCAACGGAATACTTTTGCCCCCCACCCTGCTCATCGAGAGTAATGGCATTGCCACTACTCTGCCATGTGAATCGCCCTCTCACAAGTTGGGCTGGAACCTGTCGTTCCAAATATTGCGTCACAAGTTCGTAGGTGCCGTCGAGGCTGAGCGTCAGCCTGGTCTTGATGCCAGGGCAGTCCGCGCATGGTAAAACCCCTTCGTAAACACCCGCCCAGTCGAGTGAATTCTGGCTCGTATGTAAATCAGCGGGCTTTTGCTGCGCATATACGGACAGAGTCGTGGCCAGAATAAACAACATTCGCAGGGCTTTCATTGAAATCTCCCTATGGAGGTGGTCACCAATAGCGCTATTTTGATGACGGATGAAATTGTTCGTCGGGCAGGGCCTGATGTCGCCGTACGGGGGGCCTGGAGCAGTCACTAGCTGACTAGGTCGCCATTATCGCGGCAAACCCCATGCAGGCAACTTCGCTCCGTGTCCTTTCCCAAAAGATCGGCAAGGACGACTCCATTGTATTCTGGCCGCCAGACTTTCGAGTACCTGCGATATCGCCTCTGGAGGTCCCAGGCGAGCATGCGAACACAGAACTCTTGCAACGGAGTTAGACTATCTCTCACTTGCCTATGAGCCTCTCTTGCCGCCACATCGCCCTCAAATCGCTCCTCATCGCACTCCTCTTCAGCCTTCCCACTTCGGGCTTTGCGCAGAATGGTGGACCCGTACGGGTCGCTGTCGTAGGCTTGGTCCACGGCCATGTCCAAGGGTTTCTACATAACCTTCCATCGCACCCAAACGTCGAGCTTGTCGGCATATCCGAACCTGATGCCGCTCTTCGCCAGAAGTACGCCGCGCTCTTCCATCTGAATGAGAGCCTCTTCTTTCCGTCTGAAGCAGCGATGCTTGCGGCGACTCATCCGCAAGCCATACTTGTCTATACGTCAATCGCCGACCACCGCGCAGCCATCGAGCAGGCCGCACCACTCCACATCGCCGCGATGGTGGAGAAGCCGCTTGCGACTACTCTTGACGATGCCCTCGCCATCCAGCACCTCTCGCAGCAGTTTCAGGTACCCGTCCTGACAAACTACGAAACAACCTGGTATGCCTCAAACACTGCGGCGAATGCATTGCTCGCCAGCGGCCATATTGGCGAACTACGCAAGCTCGTTGTCCATGATGGACACCGCGGTCCTAAAGAGATCGGCGTCGGTCCGGAGTTTCTGACTTGGCTCACCGATCCAAAGCAGAACGGCGCAGGCGCGCTCTTCGACTTTGGATGCTACGGCGTCGATCTTGCGACCTGGATGATGCATGGCGAGCTTCCGGTCTCTGTCACTGCTGTCGCGCAGCAGATCAAGCCCGATGTGTATCCGCACGTCGATGACGAAGCGACGATCCTCCTCGCTTATCCTCATGCGCAGGCCATCATTCAGGCCTCATGGAACTGGCCCTTCGACCGCAAGGACATGGAAGTCTACGGTGCAAAAGGCTTCGTCGGCACCGTAAAAGCGAAGGATCTCAGAGTTCGCCTGCCAGGGGACACAGAAGAACATGCTGAGGCCGCACCGCCCCTTGCATCGCCCCAGGACGACTCACTGAACTATCTGGTCGCTGTGCTGGAACATCGTCTGGAACCAAAGGCCGACCTTTCGTCTCTCGACACCAATGTCGCTGTCGTGCGCATCCTCGACGCGGCGCGGCAGTCTGCGCGTACCGGACACACAGTGCAACTTGCTCCCGATACTGCGCCCCATACAGGCCGCTGAAGAACGAATGAGAGACGCGTTCATCTATGAATAAACTCGGGCTGATTGCAGGCAATGGGCGCTTCCCTTTTCTGTTGCTGGATGCGGCACGAGCGCATGGGCTGGAGGTAGTAGTAGCGGCCATCAAGGAAGAGACGGATCCGGAGATGAATGCGCGAGCTGCGTCCGATGCTGGTGTGCGCATCTACTGGCTCTCCTTGGGCGAGTTGTCGCGGTTGATCGAGACCTTCAAGTCCGAGGGTGTTTCGCGAGCCGTGATGGCGGGCCAGGTGAAGCATAAGCAAATCTTCTCCAGCATTAGGCCTGATTGGCGACTGGCCAAGCTTCTGCTGAATCTGCGGACGCGCTCGACCGATGTGCTGCTGGGCGCGGTGGCCAAGGTCTTGGGGGATGAAGGGATCGAGTTGATCTCATCCACCGCGTATCTGGAGCCTCTACTGGCGCGCACAGGAGTCCTGACCCGTCGCTCCCCGGATGAACAAGAGCGAAAAGACATCGACTACGGACGTACTGTCGCGCGGGCTATCGCGGGCTACGACCTGGGCCAGACAGTAGTGATCGCAGCGCAAGCCTGCGTCGCCGTGGAAGCAATGGAGGGCACGGACGCCACCATCGAGCGCGCCGGGGCCCTGTTTCGCACGCTGGACACAGAGGAGAGCGTAAGGCACGCTGCAGCCTCTCAGACCACCACCTTGCGGCGATCCTTGACCGTAGTCAAGGTAGCTAAGCCAAATCAGGACATGCGCTTCGACGTGCCCGTAGTCGGTGTGGCGACAATCCGGACTATGCGGCAAGCAGGGGCAACATGCCTGGCGCTCGAGGCGGGCAGGACGTTGATGTTTGATCCGGCAGCAATCATCGCAGAGGCAGATGAGGCCGGTATCGCCATTTTCGCGGAGTAAGGGTACTGTTTCGATTTTGTCTTGGTTTTGTCAGCACATGGTCACAGCGGAGTAAAATTGCGGCACGCGCAATAGGCGCGAGTCCTACGTGGCTTACACTCGTCTACATAGCAAGCTCTAAATAAAGGGGAACGATGATGCGCAAAGGAATCTGGATCGCAGTAATCATGGGCGTGATTGCAGCCGGCGGCTTTGGCCTGAAGGCTGCGGCGGCAGCTGACTCGGTGCAGGTGGGCGCTGCAGCTCCCAACTTCACCCTGCCCTCGCAGGAAGACAAGCCCGTGAGCCTGAAGGACTACAAAGGCAAGTGGGTGGTCCTTTACTTCTATCCGAAGGACCAGACCACGGGCTGCACCATTGAAGCGCACAACTTCCAGCGCGACATGGCGAAGTATGATGCGGCCAATGCTGTGGTGCTCGGCGTCAGCCTCGACACGGTAGAGGGCCACAAGGCATGGTGCGCGAAGGACACGTTCAGCTTTAAGCTGCTGGCCGACCCTGACCACAAGGTCGTGGACGCTTACGGTGTACCGGTTATGACGCACGGCGACATGAAGTTCGCCAGCCGCCAGACCTTCCTGATCTCACCTGACGGAAAAGTAGTGAAGGTATGGCCTAAGGTGGACGTGCAGACCCACAGCGAAGAAGTCTTGGCCGAGATCGCAGCTAACAAGAAGTAAAACTTATCAGCAGACGCAAAAAGGCCCGGGCTCTCAATTGAGGAGTCCGGGCCTATTTGCTTGCCTTATTACGGGTTGTTCTTAGAGAACCTTCTTCGCGATTGCCTTCTTGACGATTGCT
This sequence comes from Edaphobacter aggregans, assembly GCF_003945235.1. Taxonomy (NCBI): domain Bacteria; kingdom Pseudomonadati; phylum Acidobacteriota; class Terriglobia; order Terriglobales; family Acidobacteriaceae; genus Edaphobacter; species Edaphobacter aggregans. Next base: position 3,406,757 of record NZ_RSDW01000001.1, on the reverse strand, counting down.
CTCTTGATGGCCTTCTTGACGATTGCCTTCTTGATGGCCTTCTTGACGATTGCCTTCTTGACGGCCTTCTTGACTGCCGCCTTCTTGACTGCCTTCTTTACGACAGCCTTCTTGACTGCTTTCTTTACAGCTTTCTTCGTTGCCAAGGTAGTACCTCTCTTCGTAGATTTTTTGCTACTTACAGTGCCCGTGTTGCGGGCCGCCTTTTTGGAAGCGACCTTACCGCCGCGGGGAGCACTAGACTTCTTCGCGGCAGATCTTGAAATCTTTTTCGCCACAGCTTTCTTCGCCGGGGCCTTCTTCACGACAACCTTTTTGGCTGCCTTCTTAGGAGCGACCTTCTTCGCTGCGGCCTTCTTCGCCGGAGCTTTCTTCGCCACTGTCTTTGCGGGAGCCTTTTTCGCCGCTACTTGCTTTGCGGGAACTTTCTTAGCCGGCGCCTTCTTTGCAGGTGTCTCTTTTGCCGGAGTGTAGACAGGCTCACTCTGCACCGGCACGGCGGACTCTCTGATCGCCGGTGTATAGCTCTCTATCGGCGAGGGGAGAGGGGCAAAGATGCTCGCCTCTTCGGCATGCGTATCGGGTGTGCTCTCTTCGACATCCTCTTCAATGTCGATTTCGTCGTCGTCAGAGGTCATCGTGACCTCTTCTTCTTCATCATCATCGTCGAAGCGATGGCTCAAATCGTCGTTATCGTCATCACCGAAGTTGTGATCGTCATCTGCGGCAGCTGCGTAGAGCTTGATCGTGTCATCCAACGTCATCGTCGTTTCCCCTGGCTGCTTTTGAACTTCTCATCGTGCACTTGCTTGATCGTTACCAAACATTGGATGCAACAAAATTACATGTGCATCTTGACACGAGATTCTAGCAACAGGATGCATCTATGCGCCAGCAATGGCAAGCACTCTTTTTGATGAGGTAGCTTATCGTGCAGCTTTTGACTTCTATTTGGAAGAGGAGTTCTTCGCGTGGGACGTAGATTTTTTCGTCGATGAATGCGACGTGGAAGAGGCCGTAGTACGCGTATGAGTTGCCTGCGCGTGTGCAGTGGTCGAGTGTGAAGCACTTGATGCTGTGTGTGTTTTGCCCTTGCTGTGCGCGGACTTTCCACGCACGCGCGCACCTGGTGCGAGCTTGACGGGCTCTGCAACGGTCAGCAGACGTCCAGGCTTCACGGCATTCGACGAGAGATGATTCCAACGCCGCAACTGTTCGACCGACACGCTAAAACGATCGGCAACTGTGACGAGCGTGTCACCATGACGCACGGTGTAATGCAGCGGATTGACACCGCCTGAAACAGTAGCGACAGGGATAACAAGTTCGTCCCCTTCTTCAACCGTCTCCCCCGCCGCGATGCCGTTCGTCTCGGCAATCTCGCTCGGACGAACGTGCTGCGCAGTCGCAATTGTGTCGAGCGTCTCGCCGGCACGTGCGATGTGGAACCGCCAGCTGGCGCGTTTCTCTTCAGGAATGTCTTTGATACGCTTCGCGAAGACGTCGGATGTACCAATCGGAAGATGAAGATCGAAAGATATGTCGCGCGGCGTGGTCATACGAAGAAGACTTGGGTTTAGCGCAACGATCTCCTGCAGCGAAGCTCCGGTCACATCGGCCACAAGACGAAGGTCGATGGCGTAATCGACCATGACTGTATCGGAGATGACAGCCGGCTCGGGCGACAACTTGTCCAAACCATACTGAGTCGGATTTTTCGCCATGATGATCGCGGCGATGATGCCGGGGACATAGTTCTTGGTCTCGCCCGGCAGCACTCCACGGCGATAGAGTTCCCAGAAGTCCGCATAACCCGTGCGCATAACGGCCCGCTGTACGTTGCCCGGACCCCAGTCGTAGGCCGCCATCGCGAGATACCAGTCACCAAACTGGTCGTAAAGCGTCTTCATGTAGCGGGCATATGCCTTCGAAGACTTCTCGGGATCGAAGCGCTCATCAAACCAACCGTTCCGCGTAAGGCCGTAAGCTCCCGTAGGCATGAATTGCCACATACCGCCAGCACCCGAGCGCGCATTAAGAGCCTGTGGCTGGAAGCCGGACTCAGCAACAGCAAGATAGATAAGATCCTGCGGAACACCTTCGTCGCTCAGGTTCTTCGCGATCATGTCCTTGTACTTACCCGCACGCTCCAGCGAGCGGAGGAGATGAGCATGACCTCCCGGCGAGTTGCTGAAGTAGCTGATAAAGCCAGCAACATAGTCGTTGATGACCAGAGGAAAGTCAGACTTCGTCGTCTTAAGCTCCGCTGCGACCTGCGCAGTGAGAGCGGCGTTGGCTGGGAAGGTGACCTCATTGGCGGCATCGAGGGGCGCCGCTTCAATGGTGGGCGAGAAGCCGTTGCCCTGCTTCAGCGCAGCGATCTCCAGCGAGTTGACAGCATTGAGCAGTCGATCGAACTCGTCAGCGAGCTGCGGATCTGTCTTGAGGTCCATGCCACTCGTCAGCATGAGGTCGACAGCAGAATCGAAGTCGATGCGTGCGGCGTCCAGATGGCCAGCGCGATAGTTGTCAACGCCGCTGCGATAGGTCTGTTCGGCTCTGTTGATGAGCTCCTGCGCCTTGTAGGCCTTTGCAGCGTTCTCCACGGACTGTGCTGTGGTCGTGGTGGCCGGCGCAGCTTGTGCCCCGTTGGCAGCCATGGGCTTCGTCACTGTGGGAGCTGTCGCGTTCGTCAGAGCCTTGCCCGGCCCGGCGGTTTGACTCTGCGGACAACCCGCGAGCAGCACCAGAGGCAGGCACATGGCAACAAGTACCCACCGCTGCGGTATGGTGTACCGCCCTAGGTTGTATCGATCCGATTGCTGCATTGTCCCTGCTCATTGTAAGACGTATCTGCCGCGTAAACCTGAGCATCTTGCCACGATGTTGCTGAAATTACGAGCTGACGCCCTGTACGCGCTGCGCCTCGCCGCGATGATATCCTTGAAGATTGAGGCATTGCGTTACTCCGTATGGATCCAAGTCACATCCGCAATTTCGCGATCATCGCGCACATCGACCACGGCAAATCCACCCTGTCGGACCGCCTGCTTGAGCTCACCGGCTCACTAACTGCCCGCGAGATGCAGGCGCAAGTGCTGGACGCCATGGACCTCGAGCGCGAGCGCGGCATCACCATCAAAGCCCACACCGTCCGCATGGTCTACAAGTCGAATGACGGCGATACGTACCAGCTCAACCTGATCGACACACCGGGCCACGTCGACTTCAGCTATGAGGTCTCACGCTCCCTAGCCAGCTGCGAGGGCGCGTTGCTGGTAGTCGATGCGTCGCAGGGCGTTGAAGCACAAACACTTGCGAACGCGTACCTTGCCATCTCGAATGGACTCGAGATCATTCCTGTCATCAACAAGATCGACCTGCCGAGTGCGGACATTGAACGCACCAAAGAGATGATCGAAAAGTCAGTGGGATTACCGGCTGACGACGCCATCGCAGTCTCGGCAAAAACAGGCCTGAACGTAGCCGATATCCTTGAGGCGGTTGTGCATCTGCTGCCTCCACCCAAGGGCGATGCCGACGCCCCTCTCCAGGCGCTCATCTTCGACTCGTGGTTCGACCCCTACAGAGGCGTCATCGTACTGGCGCGCGTGATCAACGGCAAGTTGCGCAAGGGCATGAAGATCAAGCTCATGTCGAACAACAAGGCCTTCGACGTTGAGAGCATGGGCGTGATGACGCCGAAGCCCGTGGAAATCGAAGAGCTGAGCGCTGGCGAGGTCGGATTCTTCGTCGCGACCATCAAAAACGTCGCAGACACAAAGGTTGGCGACACCATCACGGACGTCGAACGCCCCTGCGCCGAGGCCCTCCCAGGCTTTGAAGACATCAAGAGCATGGTCTTCGCCGGCCTCTACACGGTCGACTCGCACGAACACGCCATGCTGCGCGATGCCCTCGAAAAGCTGCGGCTCAACGACAGCTCCTTCAACTTCGAACCGGAATCCTCCGCCGCCCTGGGCTTCGGCTTCCGCTGCGGCTTCCTTGGCCTGCTTCACCTGGAGATCATTCAGGAGCGCCTCGAGCGCGAGTACAACCTCGACCTCATCACCACGGCTCCAGGCGTGCGCTACAAGATCACGATGACAGACGGTTCAGTCATCGAAGTCGATAATCCTTCACGCTGGCCTGACCCATCTGAAATCGAACAGATTGAAGAACCAGTAATCACAGCGAAGATCCTGACGAATGAAGAATACGTCGGCGGCATCCTGAAATTAGTTGAAGACAAACGCGGACGCCAGCAGAACTTCGAGTACGTCTCGGAAACGCGCGTGATGCTGACCTACGAACTCCCTCTCAACGAGATCGTGCTGGACTTTTACGACCGCCTCAAATCCGTGTCGCGTGGCTATGCATCCCTCGACTACCACCTCGCCGGCACTTGGATCTCCCCGATGGTGAAGATGGACATCCTCGTCAGCGGAGAACCTGTGGACGCACTCTCGATCATCGTGCATCGCGACTTCGCGTACGACCGCGGCAAGGCACTCGTCTCGAAGATGCGAGAGCTAATCCCGAGGCAGATGTTCGAGGTGGCCATCCAGGCGGCAATCGGATCGAAGATCATCGCCAGAGAGACTGTCACGGCCATTCGCAAGAACGTCATCGCCAAGTGCTACGGCGGCGACATCAGCCGTAAGCGCAAGCTGTTGGAGAAGCAGAAGGAAGGCAAAAAGCGCATGAAGCGGATCGGCAAAGTCGATATCCCGCAGGAAGCCTTTCTCGCAGTCCTCAAGGTAGGCGAGGAGTAAAAAGACCCGCTTTTCCGTGCTTAGGATGAGCCGTCTGTTTCAGGTTTTGACTGCCGTTTCTACGAAAAACGTACGTAACCGTAACTTGTCAGTAACAATGATCTGTGGAAACCCTTGAAATCGCTGTACTTGAGAGGTGACCACACCATTTTCTGTTCGGAGCAAGGGCTGGGCTCGCGCAACCGACTCATTTATAGGCATTTGTGGTTCTCTGCCGCGGGTGACTCAAAAAGCAAAAAGGACCAGTTTTCCGGCTTCACAGACCCAAGTGAGATCGGAATCCACAGTTTTTTCCACAGAGTTGCGGTATATATGCATCTTGGCCCAACAAAAAAGAGACCCCTAACGGGCCTCTTTTTAGTTTTTGAAATCTACGTTACTGCTTGGGTGCTGTTGCAGCAGGCCGAGGGGTCGTGGTTGCCGGCCGTGGACGCGCTGCCGAAGGAGCGGACGGAGGAGGCGCTGCAACTCCCGAGGAGGCGTTGTAAGCAGAAACTACAGCCTGCGTTACATCGATGTTCGTGCTTGGGTTGATCCACATGACATTGCTGGTCTGCTGGTTGCTGACATCCAGCAGAATCGTGAAGCCGTTCTGGCTGACGTAGTTCTTCACAGTCGCCGAGAACTTTTGCGCGAGCTTGCCATAAGCATCTTGGAGATCTGCGTTATAGGCGTTCTGCGCGTCTTCGGCATCGCGAGTGAGCTGCTTCTCTTTGGTGTCGATGGTCTTCAGGCGGGTAGCGCGCTCCTCATCAGACAGCGTGGCCGGAGCACCCTGCAACTGCTTCTTCAGTGAGTCGACCTCGCTGGAGAGCGCATCAATCTGGGTCTTTCTCGGTTCATACTTCTTCTGGATATCCTGAACCGTCTTCTGACCTTCATTGGTTGCGAAGACGCCCTGCTCGAAAGCAATGAGCGCGATCTTGGCGGGGATGGCCTGCGGTGGGGGCGCTACTGCGGCAGCGGGTGCGGCTGGTGCTGCTGCTGCAGGCGCCTGGGCTATCGCGGAGGCGGTGGTCAATCCTGCGCCAATGGCGAGGACGAGAGCAAGAGAGCGGTTCATACGGTTTGTGGTACTCCTTCGAGGTCGTTCAAAATGGTCTGGCTATGCGAAAGGCTGCTTTCGCGGGTCCTGCAAAACTGGGTATGACTACTTGGACGGTCCAGGTTTGGTTGCGGGAGCAGTGGGACGCGGACGCGTTGCCGACGGCGCAGACGGTGGCGGTGCTGCAACCCCGGAGGAAGCGTTATAAGCGTCGACGATGGCCTGCGAGATATCTATACCACCAACCGCCCACATCAGAGTCAACCCACCCTGTTGTTGGCCGTTGTTGTCGAGCAGCATGGTGTAACCATTCTGCTGCACATACTTCATGACGACCGGACCCAGCTTTTGGGCAACCTTGCCGATCGCATCCTGCACGTCGGCGTTATAGGCCGTGGTCGCGTCGTCGCCATCACGCTGGTACTGCTTCTGCTTGGTATCGATGGCACGCGCACGGGAGGCCCGCTCTTCGTCAGTCATGGTCGCCGGCGCAGCCTGAAGCTGCTTCTGCAGCGAGTCAATCTCGGCAGCAAGGGCGTCCAGCTTGGTCTTCTGGGGTGTGTACTTCGTCTGCAACTCCTGAAGGAGGCGCTGACCCTCGTTGGTGGCAGCAGCAACCTGCTCGTACTCAATAATGGCGATCTTCGCGGGGATGGCCTGGGGTGCAACAGCAGCCGCAGCGGCGGGTGCAGCTGCAGCAGGTGCAGCTGTGGTTTGGGCCAGGCTTACGGCAGTGGTCAACACCGCAGCGAGGGCGGAGGCAAAAGCAGCGTTGCGATTCATGCGGTGTGTGGTACTCCTTAGGGGGTCGTTCAAACAGATCATCCGGTGGTAGGTGCACCTTCGCAACCATCCGTGCCGGGCCCTGCATGCGCTCCTTGCATCCACTCAGATGACGCACCCTGAGGATGCGATCACCGCTTACCTCGATCATCCAGTTACGGAGGGAGCGAGAGGGCTTCCAGAACATTTTAGATTATAGGGGCGCACCCGTAGCGGGTCAAACAAAAGAAAGCCGGGACCCTGGGCAAATCCAAAAAAATGGAGCAACCGTGTAACAGCATCCGTTTTTTGGACGATCCAACCCTCGCAGGGTGGTGAAGTTGCGGTAAAACGATACGTTTTTGGTTTGGAATCCAAATTGCTTCTGTCCTGAGTGTTGCACCGTGCTCGTCTTTCCTCCGATTACACGGCTGTAATGCCCGGGTTGTCACAGATGTCGCGCCCTAACGACGACGCGACCGTCGACCCAAGAGGCTCACTTCCTCTCCAGGAAGTTTTTCAGGAGGCCAGTGACTGGCCATTCACACACAGAGGTCGCCTTGTGAGAGGTGGCCTTTGACTTTCTCTGCCACCGTTTCATCCTGCCGGAGCACGGCTCAGTGCTATACTAGAAAGAGTTCTTGCAAAGCATCGTCTTTGCGCGTACCCTGTGTCTTGCTTCGTGAGCCGGCTGTGGGTGCCGATCACCTGGCTACCAATCGATACGGTTATGTAGAATGGCCGGCGGCGCACAGGAACAGTGGACCGGATTTCTCGGACTCTGTCGCAACTAAAGTTGAGGGTGAGAAGAAGTAAGGGTGAAGGGACTGCCGCTGTCTGGTGCTCCTGGCTGTGCGTAGCCGGTTTGGTTGCAAGAATCGGCTGGTCGCAGCGAACCATAGCAATAGAAGACGTCCGTTCGAGTACAACTTGAGATCGTTTCTTCCGACGCTGCAAAACCGGTTTGATTCGCGCTCCGTGGCCTACACGGAGACGATGGGCTTATGGCGTGGGAGTGAATCGCTAAATTGCGCTTTTGTGCAATAGGAAGTGGAAGCATGACTTCAGAGCAGAATGTATCCGAGGTGCAGCCGCACCAGGGTTCGACAGTGTCACCCGCCCAGCAGGACGGAGACGCGCAGTACAGCGGGGGAGCAAACGTTCCCCACGGCATGGGTCAGTCCAAAAGCAGCCGGCGTCGCCGCCGCAAGCGGAAGAACAAAGGTTCCGATATGGCTCCACAGGGCGAGCAGGCCGCAGGACAGCCGATAGGCTCGATCCAGGGCTCCGCGCAGCCACAAAGCTTTCAGCCGGCGGCCCCGCAACAGAACTTCCAGGGCGCTGGCCAACAGCAGAATAACAACGTTGGCGGCGGCAAACGCTGGAAGAAGAAGTTCCGCGACCGCGATCGCCAACGAGGTCCTCACCAGAATGCCGGCAATGAGGGTGGCGGTTTCCGCGACAGCAATTCGCACCAGCCCGGCAACACCACTGGCGGTTTCAAGCGCAAAGGCGGTGGCGGCAAGCAACAACGCGGACCTCGCAGCTTCGTCGGCCCAATGGACCACAGCTATCGCGAAGTGAACGGCAACTTTGCCGACTCGCCGCCATCAACGATCGAGACGCACGGTAACTTCCAGCGCCGCGGCAACGGCCATGGTCGCAGCTTTGTCGTCAGCGACTCACAGCCGATCGACTACTCACAGGGCCGCACTGTTCCTATTCCTGAGGATGCGCCGACGAAGATATTCTTCTTCATCGAAGACCTCTTCTTCATTGCGAAGATCCAGGAGACGGCGCGCAAACTCGGCGTCAAGGTTGCTTTCGTCAAGAATGACAAGGAAGCCATCGCCGCGTTGACCAGCAAAGAAGAGGAAGACCGTCCCGGTCTGATCGTCTTCGACCTGAACAACGCGAACGTGAAGCCCCTGACGCTGATCCCGAAGCTGAAGACAAAGCTCAAGCGGAGCACGTCGATCATTGGATTTCTTTCGCATCTGCAGGGAGACCTGAAGGCGAAGGCTGTCGAAGCGGGTTGCGACACGGTAATGCCGCGCGCTGCCTTCTCGCAGAACCTGCCGAATCTACTGCGCCGTTACGGGCTGGCCGAAGAGGAAGAGCCAAACTTCAACCAGTAAATTTCGCTGGTCAGCCTGTGGTTTCACAGCTGGCAACCGCGGTTTCACGATGGCAAAAGGCTCGTAGAGAAATCTTCTCCGCGGGCCTTTTTTGCGTGATGTCGTGGCTGGGGGACTCAACCGGGAGGCCAGCGCATAGCCCGTCCCCCGAGCAGGTGCAGATGCAGGTGATGGACCGTCTGGCCGCCTTCGTCGCCCGTGTTGACGACAACGCGGTAGCCCTTGTCCAGCCCCTGTGCGCGAGCTAGATCGGCCGCCGTGGCCATCAGATGGCCCAACAGAGGCTTGTGCTCGGCAAGCGCCTTCGCCTGGGACGCGATGTGCTGTTTGGGAATGAGGAGCAGATGCGTAGGGGCTTGCGGATTGATATCCGGGAAGCCGATGCACCACTCATCTTCATAGACACGATTGGCAGGAATAGTACCTTCAACAATCTTGCAGAACAAGCAATCAGTTGGCATAAAGTTCACTTACTGAAGTACCTCGGATGCTGACCCGGAGCCCAGGGGTTGTACGCTGCCGCGAAGGCCGCTCGACTCGACACCGAAGGGTGGCTGAAGGTCCAGAACTCGACAAAAGGACTGGGGTTAGGGTCAGTCAGCGACATCTCGCCGAGCAGTTGGAAGGACTGCTGCGCCGTAGCTTGCGGATCGGCCACGATGCCATGGATAGCCTCCTGGCCATAAACATCGGCCGCGTGCTCGTGGATGCGGCTAAAGCCGTTGACGATGGGTTCGCTGAAGAACGACAGCACCGACAAAACCAGCATGAAGACCACCAACGCCGCCCAATCATTCTGCGAGGGCACGCGCCACTTGTCCCCATAGCGGCGGATCAGCCACTGGACGCCACGATAGCCAAGGTAGAACTCGATCAGTAGAAGAACACCAAGAAAGGCCAGCGTCGACGGAATGTGGTTCAGAACATAGTGTCCCATCTCGTGGCCGAAGATGAACGATATCTGGTCCGGCGTAGCCTTGGCGATGGAGTTATCCCACACCACTACCCGCTTCGACGCACCGTAACCGGTGACGTACGCATTGAGGGTCGTGACCTTCTCGCTGGCCTTCATCAGATACATGCGATCAGGCGGGATATGGATGCCGCCACGCTGCACAACCTGTTCAAGACGATCCACCAGCGCCGGGTTGGACTTCGCCAGCGGCTCAAATTTGTTGAAGAGCGGATCGATCAGCACGGGCGATATAAAAACGCCGAAGAGCACAGCCATCATGGCCGGAATCCAGAACCAGAACCACCAGCGCGTAGGCGACTTGCGGATGACCCAGAACAGCAGCATCACAAAGAGACCGCCGAAGACAAATCCGAGCAGAAAGCCCTTCGTCTGATCCCAGAACCAGCTTCCCCAGCCTTGCACCGATTGCCCATAGACCATGGAGACATGGTGGCCGTACATGTCCAACGGCAGGCCCAGCAGCGTGGTGACAACCAGAAAAAGAAAGGTGAAGAGAAAGCCCTGAATCCAGCGGTTCTTGCTGACATTCACGGCGAAGTTGCGCATGCGGGCCGCGATCCCAAGAGCGAGCAAGAGGATGAGTTGCAGAATGCCCCAACCGCTGTCGACGAAGTCGAGGATCACGCGAATGCGCGAGTAAGCAATGGCCTTCTCGAGCTTCTCAGGTGGAAGCGAGTAGGCAGGCTTCGACTGTGGCGTCTGCGTCTGAGCTTGTCCCTGAGGAGAACTCTCAACCGGCGTCTGAGCGTGCAACATCGGCATGGCGAAGCCAAAAACAAAGGCGACAAGAAAGATAAGTAGCAGACGGAGTTTCATACGAAGTTGCTCCTGAAGTTGAGCCAGTGTGCATGATCGGAGACCCGACGTAAAGAGTTATTCGAGGTCAATCGAGAGGTCGAGCCAATATGGATAGGCTTCGTTATCAACGAATTTAGTGAAACGTTTGACTGATCAAGCCAACTGAAAGAATTGCGCGGGATCTGCAACGAAGCCGTTGAGTGAGAGCCCTGTGCCAGAGGTAGAGCTTAGAAATACCGCACCCTGCTTGACGGGCTGGGTCTTGACCGGCAGCGAGGTCGGCGAAGGATCCGGAGGATTCGGCCGAAGTAGATAGTAAGCCGCAACCGCAAAGAGCAGGAGAAGCGCGACGATAGCAGCGATCAGCGCAGGCACATGCGTTCGCTGGGCCTTTTGCGAGCTGCTGAACTGAAGTGTGGGATGTTCGGGCCGGGGCTTAGCGGGTTCAACCGAGGCGGCGACAGCCGTCTCGACCGGAGACACAGGAGCCGCTGCAACCTTCTCAACGACCGGCGCCGGCGCAACGAGTTCAACCTCGGCAGGCACGGCAAGATCAACGGGCTCACTCTCAACGGCAGGCGCTGGGCCGGGCGATTCCGGAGCCGCAACGACCTCCTCCGCGACCAACTCCACGAAAGGTTCAACGGCAGGTTCTACGACAGGCTCAACAGCAGGCTCGACTCGTATCGGTTCATATCGCGTGAACAGCGGGACAAATGGCCGCTCCGCCGGCAACACGGGCGACTCGGCAGGCGACACCGTTTGTTCAGATTCGGCCCTGAACTCCCACCTGGACCGCTCAACGGGCTCCGTCTCTGAATGAAGCGCAGGCTCCGCAACGAAAGGCGCAATTGCCGGCGCGAACGTAGCGGAATGCGGAACTAATTCGGATACAGGATCACGCCGCGTCTCAAGGCTAAGCTGCGACCTTACCTGATCGAAGACATAGTCGAGCTTCGACCGAACAACGGAGTCCTGCGATGTCGCGCCCAGAAGCGCCGATGCCTGAAAGTTGACATCGGCATGGATGACTGTCGTCTCCTGGTGCGAACTGATGTGAAGGACAGTGATATCGCGGGGATTCCTCGTACGAGGCGATGGCCCAAGGCCGCGCAGGATGATCTGGTCACCATCGCGAACCACCTCGCTCGATATCTCTGGCAGGGTCGTCTCGAGCGCGCGAAGGACTATCTCGGAGTCAGGGGTCTGAACTGTCTCTGTCGTCTGAAATCTCACAGGAGTCTCCTTTATACCGTATAGGAGGAGCTTGTCCACGGTGAAGCTGAAATCGCCATCGAACGCCAGCCGGAAGTGGCACTGAGTTGCCGGAAAGTGGTATTTGCCACGACTCCGCGGCATGGTTCGAAGCCAAAAGCGAAATGGATTCGTCCAAGTAACAGCTTCAGAAACACCATCCTGCAACCGGAACCGATCAACCGCAGCGAATCGGAGGCACTTCCGATACACTCGGCTTCAGTTGAAATTTTGCAGGCGAAACGAGTTTCCTTTCCCATGAAAAGACATACAGTGGCAGTTGGCGCGGCAGCCTTGGCCGGGCTGGTGATAACGGGGAGCGTCTCCTCTACCCGGATGGCCCTGGCTGCGGCACCGAAGGCGCAGGTCGCGCCCCAGTCAGCCAACGTGCTGATCGCATCGCTCGAGACAGAGCTGCACCGCGCAATGAACTCGCTGGGCAGCGCCGACGCTACCCAGCAGCCCAAGCCCTACTTCCTCAGCTACGCCGTGGCCGACAACGAGAGCGTCACAATGACCGCCCAATACGGTGCACTGACGAACAAGAACGACAGCCGCCGCCGCGTCGCCGATGTGCAGGTGCGGCTGGGCGCCCCCGGACAGGACAACACCCACGGCGACCATCGCAACAGCGCCCTGACGACCCTCCCGCTGCCCTTAACCGACGACCGCGCCGCCATTGAGCGCAGCCTCTGGTTCGCCACCAATCGCGGCTACGCCAAGGCGCTCGACGCCTTCCTGAAGGTGAAGACCGAGCAGCAGGTAAGGGCCAAGGAAGAAGACGCCTCGGCAGATTTCTCAGCCGAGCAGCCGAAGACGGATGTGCTACCGCCAGCCCCCACCCTGGTAGTCGACCAGACAGCATGGGAGACGAGGCTGCGCGATCTCTCTGGCGCGTTCAAACAGTTTCCCGACGTCATCTACAGCATGGTGGTTCTGCAGGCTTCGACCGAGACGGATTACTTCGTCTCCTCCGAGGGCGCTCGGGTAACAACGCCGAACCGTACAGCCCGCCTTATTGTCATGGGACGCACCCGCGCCGCCGACGGCATGGACCTCTTTCGCGTCGAAACCTTCGAAGCCGAAGACGTGGCCCACCTCCCCGACCAGAAGACCCTCACCGACAAGACCATCGCCATGGCCAAGAACCTCGTAGCCCTGCGCGAAGCCCCCGTAACCGAGCCATTCAACGGCCCCGCCATCCTGAGCGGACGTGCATCAGCCGTCTTCTTCCACGAAGTCCTCGGCCATCGTCTGGAAGGCCAGCGCCAGCGCGGCGACGAAGAAGGCCAGACCTTCACCAAACTGCTGGGCAAGCCCATCCTGCCGAGCTTCCTGAGCGTCGCCGACGACCCGACAAAGGAGAGCTTCAACGGAACCCCTCTGAGCGGCCACTACTTCTACGACGACGAGGGCCAGCAGGCACGTCGCGTCGACCTGATCAAGGACGGCGTCCTCGAGACCTTCCTCATGTCGCGGCTGCCCATCGCCAGCTTCTCCACTAGCAACGGACACGGCCGCGCCGAAACCGGCCGCATGCCAACCGGCCGCCAGGGCAACCTGATCGTCACCTCGTCGAAGGCAGTGAGCGAGAAGGACCTGCGCCAGATGCTGATCGACGAAGCAAAGAAGCAGGGCAAACCGTACGGCCTCTACTTCGAGGACATCTCCTCAGGCTTCGCTGTAACCACCCGCCGCTCGCCACAAGCCTTCCAGGTCATCCCGCTGGTCGTCTATCGCGTCTACGTCGATGGCCGCCCGGATGAGCTCGTCCGCGGCGTAAGCATCGTCGGCACCCCGCAAGCCGCTCTGAACCGCATCGTCGCAACCGGCGACAAGCAAGACATCTTCAACGGAATCTGCGGTGCCGAATCCGGTAGCATTCCGGTCAGCGCTGTCGCCCCGGCCATGCTGGTCAGCGAGATCGAAACCCAGCGGCAGTCGCAAGGAACAGCGAGACCGCCAATTCTGCCTCCTCCTCCGATCACCGACGGAAAGGGGGGCAACTAACATGTTCCTGAAAAGATCACATATGAAATCTGCAGTCTCTTCTATTCTTTGTGCCGGTGCTCTATTTAGCACGTTGACAGTTACAAATTTTGCAAAAGCCGCCCAAAGCGACGACCCGATGCTAAAGGCCATGCAAGCAGAACTCGAGCGAGAGAAAACCCAGCTCGTCCTGCAGGACATGCAACGGCCCTTCTTCATCGAGTACCGCATGGACGACATCAACACCTACGAAGCCGTCGCAAACTACGGCGCGCTCGTCCGCGAGGAAGCTGGCCGTCAACGACTCGTTCGCGTAACCGTCCGCGTAGGCGATTACAAACTGGATTCCAGCACCGGCCGCGGCGATGGCTCGGTTCAACTCGCCCCGACGGACAACAACCCCGATGCGCTACGTTACGCACTGTGGAGCGCGACCGACGAGGCGTACAAGAATGCGCTCCGTGCCTACTCGGCCAAGGAAGCTGCATTGAAGCGCTTTCAATCGACCCGCTCGGAGCAGGACTTCGCATCGGCCAAGCCCGTAGTTCACATAACTCCCCTCGTAAAACTGGATATCGATCGCGACGAGTGGAAGAAGCGCATCGTCGAAGCCAGCGGCCTGTATGCAAGCGACCCCGAAGTAAAGGGGTTTGCTGACCACGTGCAATACTCAACCTCGAACGTCCGCGGTCTGGCGATGAACCGCTATCTCGTCAACACTGAGGGCACCTCGGTGCGGCAGGGCTACACCGGCTACAGCGCGATGATCAGCGTCGGCGGACAGGCAGCCGACGGTATGGTCCTTGCCCGTGACAACGGCTCCACAGCCGCGGATGCGAAGGACCTCGAGAGCGGCTCCGCATTCCGTAAACGCGTAGTCGACGACCTGAAGAGCCTGGAAGCGCTTCGCAACGCTCCACTGGTGCCAGCCGAGGACTATCACGGTCCTGTGCTCTTCAGCGGAGACGCGGCGTCCGACGTATTTACTCGCTTGTTCGTGCCAAACGTCGAAGCAGAGAGGCCTGAACTAGGCACGACAGCGCGCACGGCAGGAGCCTTCAACACCAGCTACAAATCGCGAGTGCTGCCGGAGTTGCTGAGCGTAACCGACGACCCCCTGCAAACAAAGTTCGATGGCAAGGCGCTCCTCGGAGCCTATGAAGTGGACGACGAAGGCGTGCCCGCACAGCCGGTTAACATCGTCGTCAACGGCACACTCGAGAACTACCTGATCGGCCGCGAACCCATCAAGGACTTCCCTGCCTCCAACGGCCACGGTCGCGCCGCCCCCGCGCAGGCTGCACACTCACGCGTTGGAGTCCTGATCGTCAAGTCGGACAAAGCAGTTCCAGCAGCCGAACTGAACAAGAAGCTGTTGGCGATGGCAAAAGACCGCGGCACCGATGTCTACGCAGTCGAAACAATGGGCGGCAACGAAGTAACGCCGCGCTTGCTCTATCGCGTACACGCCGACGGCACCCATGAACTCGTGCGCGGAGCGGCCTTCGACGAGGTCGACACGCGCAGCCTGCGGTCGGACATTGTGGCTGTCGGAAACGATCCCTACGTTTCGAACACGCTGGGCGTCGTGCCTCAAACTACAATCGTGCCAAGCCTTCTCTTCGACGACCTCGGCGTGAAGCGCGCCACCGAGGAGCAGCAAAAACTACCGTACTACGCACCACCTCCGCTGGCAAAGTAAGGAAGACCGATGAAACTCGATCTGAAGACATTCCAGATGTTGATGTTGTTCGTTCTGTTCGGCCTGCTTTACGCAGGGCGTTTGGTAAAGGGCGCAGCACGCGAAACTCCCGAGGGGCTGTCCTTCGGGATGAAGCCGCTGGTGATGTGGGGGCGCCTGATTGTGCTGCCAGCCTACTTCGCGCTCTTCGCTTATCCGATGTGGGTCACACGGCACACGATTCCCGTGCTGGCGCTCGTGCTGATGATCGTTCTGATCGCCTTCATTCTGTTCCAGCTACCTGGCACGATTGTGCTGACGCCAACAGCAATCGTGCAGCGCTTCTGGCTGCGGCCGTCAAAGGCGATCCAGTACAACGAAATAATGGCGATTGAGCCTCTGCAGGGCGGGCGCATGATCCGCGTGCTCGGCGACAATCGCGTCAGCATCACTCATACATGGAACCACTGCGCATCAGAGCAGTTTCAGCAGGAGATCACGCGCAGACGCACTGAAAGCAAAGCCCTCAATAGCCGTTGAGCCTACGAGCCTCTCCCTCAAATAAAAAGGCGGCTGCCCCGAACATCGAGGCAACCGCCATTCTCTTAGGCGAAGCTACTCGCGGAACGTAGACTTCCGCCCTGCCAACTTGCCATCCATATCGGCCAGCACATAGGCCACAACGGACAGCATCGCTGTATTCTTCTTGAACGAATCAGGATCCACTTTATCCAGCGTATCCGCCTCCGTGTGGTGCCAGTCGAAGTAGTGATCGCCTACCGTATGCGGGCTCAGCGCGGGCACACCATCAGCCGTAATCGGTCCAATATCCGACCCGCCGCCGCCCGGAGAAACCGAGTCGGTCCCAATCGATCCCAGCAACGAAACGATGTCCTGCAGGTACACAAACGACTGCTTCTCATCCGCAGACAGCGAGCTCACATCGAACCCCGCACCACGGCCCGCAGCCGGAGCAACCGCAGCGCCCGGGGCCGGAGGAGCAGGCCGCCGCGGCCCGCCAAACCCGCCATAGCCGATTCCCAGCGGCTTCTCCGCACCGCCATCCATCTCAATCGCGGCCACCTGGTTGCCGATCTTGTCGCCGATCCACTCGCGATAAGCCCGTCCACCCGCGCCACCATTCTCCTCATTCACCCAGAACACAATCCGGATCGTCCGCTTCGGCTTCAACCCCAGCTTATGCAGTAGCGACACCGCCTCAAACGTAGCCATGATGCCCGAACCATCATCCTGCGCACCTTGCCCCACATCCCACGAGTCGATGTGCCCGCCCAAAACCACAACCTGCTCCGGATGCTCGCTCCCCACAATCTCGCCGATGACATTCCCCGCCTTCACATCGGCCTCCATATGCGCATCCATCTGCAGATGCACCGTGACCGGCCCTTCCTTCGCCAGCCGCTCAATCAGCAACGCATCTTCCACTGAAATCGCAGCCGACGGAACCTTAGGCTGCTTCTCGTCATACCGCAGCGTGCCCGTATGTGGAATCTGCATGGCCAGCCCCGTCGCCGACCTCACCAGCACCGCAGCCGCACCCTTCGCCGCAGCCCGCGAAGGCCCGCCCGTCCGATACATCGACCCCACTCCATACCCATGCCAGCCAGGATTGAACACCACAATCTTGCCCTTCACCGCTGAATCGGCCAGAGCATCCAGCTCCGCAAAGTCATGCACGAAAACCACCGGAGCAGTAATCCCCTCCTTCGGCGTTCCCACGCTCATGCCCAACCCCAGCATATGCAGCGGCTTCGTAATCTCGCCCGCCTCACCCTTGAACGTAATCGTCGCCGACTCATTCCCTCGCACCCAATGCGGAACCATCACCGGCTGAATCTGCACATTCTGCAAGCCAGCCTTCTTCATCAACTCCGCGCCCCACTCCACAGCCGTATTCAACTGCGGGCTCCCGCTCACCCGCTTCCCAATGTGATCCGTCAGATACGCGAGATCCGCATACCCCTCATCGTCCGCCATGGCCGCCTGCACAATCCTGTCCGCATCGGCCTTATACTTCGCCGCCAATGGTCCCGCCACAGCAGGCATCGTCGGTGTCCGCTCCCCCGGAGCCCCCATCTGCGCAAACACCGGCTGCGTCGCAATCATCGCAGCCCCCGTCACAAAAGCAGCAAAACGCTTCATACAAAAAATCTCCCGTCACATCAGCGTGAAACACAGTAGTAAACAACACAGGCTGAGAACATTTCGCTCTCAGCCTGTGCCGATCAGTCAAAGCATGCAGGTTAGAAAATAATCTTAGCTGCAAACTGTACGTTGAACGGTTCGCCCGAGCCAATACCGGGAGCACCGATACTGTCCCCAATCGTGTCGGTCGAACGACCCAACGACGTGGACGTAAACGAACCGCTCGGATTAGCAAGGTTCAGACGGTTGAAGATGTTGAACATCTCCGCACGAAGTTGAAGGTTCACATTCTCATGCAGTTGTGTGTTCTTTACCAGGGAAGCATCCACCGTTCCGAAGCCCGGGCCACGGCCATCGTTGCGATGCATGCCACTGAAGGTTCCCTTAGCAGGCAAAGCATACGCAGTAGGTGCGAACCACTGCACATACGCTCCGGCAGTTGCAGAGCTGCGAACCAGAGTGTGCGAAGTCGTGTACGGATTTGCGATCCGCACAGCACGATCCTGGAACTCACCTACACCGCTGTTGTTGGTGCTGGTCTTGATGTTGATCGGCTTGCCCGTATAGAACGTCGTGAACACGTTCCCCTGCCAGCCGCTGGTAAGAGGCTTCCAGCGGTCGGTGAACTTCGGCACTTCATACACCGCATACGCGTTGAAGGTGTGCCGAGTGTCAAAGTCCGCGTTTCCATACTCCCCGCCCAGATTGAGCGAATTCTGCGGAGCAAATCCACGCGTACCGGAGACGTTATCCAGACTGTGACCATAGGTATACGCAGCCTGCGCGGTCAGCCCATGGAAGCTGCTCGTACGAATCATGCCCTGAAGCGAATGGAAGTTCGATCCAGCCTTCGACTCATACTGGTTGATCGCAGCAAACGAAGGAAACTTCGAGAAATAGGGCCGCGTGCTCTGCTGTGTGGACCCTGTGCTGTTCGGTGCTGCCTGGTTGATATCGATCAGGTTGAACAGACGCCGCCCGAGGGCTCCGACATAGCTAACCTGAAAGATCGAGTTGCGACCCAGCTGATACTGCGTATTCAAATTGAAGTTATGAACATACGCATTCCTGAAGCCCGGATCGACTGTAGATACGCCGAAGGTAGTCGCCGCACCCGTGGTGGGAAACGGATTGATGTTAGGCAGGATCTGGTACGCCGAAGACTTAGAGACCGTGAAGACCGGGTTCGGCCCTGTGTTGTTTGCCTGAACACCAACCGAAGCTCCATTGCCTGGACGGTTATCAAAGAAACCATTCAGGTTCGGCAGATCGTAGTAGATGCCATACGTTCCACGCACGGCCAACTTGCTCGCCGCCTGGTACGCGAACCCAAACCGCGGAGCAACGTTGGTATAGCTGCGCGGGTAGATCGTGTCGATATTCTGACCCACAATCGCGAAGCCTGTAGAAGAGTTCGGATCAAAGTTCGACAGTGTTCCGTTCGTCGAATAGACCGGGCCCGAATAGTCCCAACGCAGACCGTAGTTGAGCGTCAGATTTGATAACAGCTGATACTGATCCTGACCAAAAATGCTCCACTGGTTCAGCCAGAGATCGCGCTGCAACGTACCGTAGACGATCGTACCGGACGTGGAATAGCCGGCAAGGTAGTCTGCCAGCGCACGGGTCGTGCCATCTGCCTCAGTAGCGTAGTTGTTCGTTGGGTGAAGCGCCGTATACGCGGTACCGTCATAGTTGAACGATCCACGAACATTGCGCTGGTACAGCAGGTTCATGTAGTTACGGCGGAACTCACCGCCAAGCCGGAACTGATGTTTGCCGCTAACCAGCGTCGCCGTATCGTTGAGCATGCCGGTGTAGTCCTGCCGTCCAAGTGGAGGCGTCACACCAACCTGATCGAAGCTCGTAATCGTGATCGTCGGAGCGCCAAAGAGCGAAGGATTCGTCACACCGGTATTCAACCCCAGCGCAGGAATGTCCTGGTTGTGAACATTGTCATTGAACGTCTGGCCAAAGTAGTTCACGGCTGCTAGCAGCTGATTCGACAGGTGATCCGTCTTAGCCCAGTTGTGCGTGATCGCATAGTTGTGAACGTGGTTGGGAGCGACCTGGTAGTACTCCCAGATATTGACTCCAGCATTACCAAGCTGACGCCCCGTTCCGATAAAGGACCGCACCGAAAGCGTCTGGCGCGAAGTCAGATTCCAGTCAAGCTTGCCGACAACGTTGTCGCTGTATCCGTCCTGTGGGCGCGTATCGAAGAAGTTATTCAACGTCGCTCCACCCGAGGGTTTGTTGCCCTGCGGCCACAGACTAAGCACGTTCAGAGAAGTCGGGCTCACCGGAATGTTGTGCTCCGTCAAAAGCGCCGTGGCCTGCGTGACCCACGCTGCCGTCGGCTCGGTCGCCGCGGACTGAGCGCCAATAACGTACTTCTGCCGCTCGTAGTTTACGAATAGGAAGAGCTTGTCGTGCAGGATAGGACCGCCCAGCGATCCGCCAAACTGATTATTGCGAATCTCTGGCTTCCGCGTGGCTGTGGGCAATATCGGACTCTTGCTGGCGAAAAACTCGTTGCGCAGGAAGTAGTAGGCGGAGCCGTGGATATGGTTCGTTCCGCTCTTGATGACCATGTTGATCAAGCCACCCGCATTGCGGCCGACCTCAGCATTTGCCTGCGACTGCACCGAGAACTGATCGATCGCGTCGATCGGAAGTGTGACGCCTGCAATACCCGAAACGCCGCCCTGGTTCGCACCCTCTGAGTTATGGAAGAGGTCGTTGTTGTCGGCGCCGTCAATCTGCCAGTTATTCTGGTTCGTTCTCGCACCGTTCAGTGAGCCCTGGCCATTAAAGCCCGGCGTGATCTTAATCAACTGCGTAAAATCGCGGCCGTTCAAAGGAATGTTCGCAACCGCCTTGTCGCTCACCACTGCGTTGTTCGTCGACGACACCGTATCCAGCGCGATCGCCGCCGCATTCACCTCTACTTGCTCATTGCTCGTTGCAACGGAGACAGAGATGTCCAGCGCATAAACCTGTCCCGGACGCACTGCAATCCCGTCGATCTTCTTCGACGCAAAACCGGGTGCAGTAATCGTCACGCTGTAGTTGCCTAGAGGCAGATCCTGGAAACTATAAGCCCCCGCGCTCGTCGAGACTGTCTCACGTGTGTATCCCGTGTCGGTGCCAAGCAATACGATCTTTGCATTTGCCACCACCGCATTCGTGCTGTCCTGGACCGTTCCCGCGATACCGCCGCGAAAGGTCTGTGCCGATAGGAACTGCGTTATCGCTAACGCAAGCACCAATAGATAGAGATAGATGTGCCTTGAAAATGACTTCATGGGTAGAGCTCTCCTGAATCGTTTCTGTTGAACAAAAAAGAGGTTGAGGCTTACGTCAGAGTCTTGTTAGGTACACTTCATGCCAAGGAAGGGGCCGCAGAACGGTATACACGGATGGAGTGGAGCTCAGGAACCGTGTCTGGTGTAAATGAGGTGTTTGATCAAAACCATAAATCCCAACACCAATGAACGCAAGATTAAAAACGTCAACCGTTGTGCTTTTCTTAATAAAACTTTCTTCCACTTCTGAAAGAAGATCAGACGCTCAGCACAGAACTTGCAGGGAATAAGCCGACGGCAACGATAACTGGAACTCTGGTATTCCAATCAATCTAAGCAACTTAGATCGCCACACTCACCGTCGGCACACTACAAAAAACTCGACAAAGAGCCGGTTCTTTGAGGGCCAAACAAATGAGAATGCCTTGCATAGGTTAGATCGACTATCTCGAATATTGCGCCTGCTGTCAACGCAACCACCTTCCAGACTCGCATCCTCGGCTGAGGATACACTTCATCCATCCGGCGAAGCGCTGCCATCTACCGATCCCCTCGATGAGATTGCTACCAATTTATAAGGCCATACTCGCCCCTCTCCTTTTGACGCAGGGACGAAAGATGCGGCGAACCGCTCTTCGTTTACCCGAAGCAGAAGGCCCGCGAACCGGGCTCATTGTCGTTGAGAGTAGTCTGCCAGAGCTAAAACTTCTCTTCGTGGGCGACTCAACCATGGCCGGGGTAGGCGTAGCGCATCAAGCCGCAGCCTTAGCGAATCAAGCTGCCAAAATAGTTGCGAATCGGCTCGTTCGCCGCGTGCGCTGCAATCGGTAGCTAGGTCGGGTGTGAATACCAGCCAGGCCCTGAATAGCGTCAGAACGCCCGGCTCAATGCGGATCGAGGTATCAATCTCTTCTCTAAGTGCCGCTTTGTAAGCTTCTAATTGGACAGGATCGATCTCAAGTTCTGCCAGCCGTACGACACGACCTTGCATCGGTTCGGTAGGCGAACGTCGGCACGCACCTAAAAAAGACAACGCCAGCACCGATGCACCGAGCGCAAGAACCTGTCTGGCACTCATTATTGTCTTCTCCCTTTTTAAATCGGTGTCATCGGTGCAAATCGGTGTTAAGCCTTTTCAAGCACAAACCAGAATCGCCCGCCCCAAAACCCCTGTCACCTGATCCTGAGCACTCAACCCGACCAGTCGCGCCGGCCCCTGCAAACCGCGCAGATGGTCTGCGAACCCCCACGCCAAATCACGCGCCTTGCACACATTCCAGAACGCCAGCAGCCGCCCGATCTTCCCCGTGTCCTGCGCCAGTTGTCCCAGAACATCCGTAGCCAGCATCTTCAGCTCAGCCGGCATCACCGCATGCAGCAACTCGTTCACCGCCTCATAGTCCACATGCTGAGGACTGCCGTAGCTCGGAACCACATTCATCTGCGAGTCAGTCTCCAGCAGCGCCAGCGCAAGGTCATGGTTGATATGCGCATTCATCCCCGCCAGCGCAAACTGTATCCGATCGATCCCCGGCTGGTACCGCGACTCCATCAAAGCGTCCCAGGCATTCGGAGCATCGTCCGACCCACTCACATACGCCGCAATCGCCTTGAAGTAGAACTGGGCAAACACCACATCCAGCCGATCCAGCCAAACCGCATCCTTCCACCCGCCCGCCGGAGGCTTCGTATCCACCTCCTGCGTCACCATCATGTAAAGCCGGTTGAACCACTTCAACCCATCGTTGTCCGGCAGAGTCTGATCGATCCGCTGCATCGTAGCCAGCACATCCGCAATCGTCGCCGGAGCCGCCCCACTCACAATCCCATACAAACCCTGATCAGCAGCCGACACGCCCATACGCCGCACACACCTCCATCAAAGCTTTCGCGGAAGTATAGCCCACAAACCCGCTCCATTAGGTGCCGAGCCGTTCGGGCGCGAGACCTATCTTCCATCGACCGCAAGCTGACGGATCTCCGCCGGGTAGTGTTAGACCAGTATCAGGTGCTTCTGATTTGGTATTTTGTTCGCTAGGCCGAATCAGCAGCAAATGTTTACCGTCAGGAGTAACGTCGTAGCCGCGATCGAGTGCGGCGGCGGATTCACCGTCATACGCTGCGACGGGGTACAAATTACAGGTCCGCCATTTCTCATCAGGTTAGCGTTTCCGGGACTCCGCAGCTCAACCGAAAACCTATAGCCATGAAATAGCATCAGATTCGGTGGCGACTTGTACACGCAGATCCGCCCCAGTTAGATCGGAGCTATTCCCTATTGGACCCAAGAACAGACAACTCAAAGCAAGAGGTGATCGACGAGTCCCCAACCCTCGAAGACAGTTCAAAGTATCTCCTTGCTTCCATCATCGAATCTTCCAACGACGCCATCATCAGCAAGAATCTGCAAGGAGTCGTTACCAGCTGGAATGCCGCGGCCCAACGAATCTTCGGCTATACCGCCGACGAAATGATAGGACAGCCCATCCTGCGGCTCATCCCAGAGGAACTGCATTCCCAAGAATTTGAAATCCTTGCGAAGGTCCGTGCTGGCGAACGAATCAAACACTATGAGACCGTAAGGGTCCGGAAAGGCGGCGAGAAATTTCCGGTTTCCGTCACCATTTCGCCGGTGAAAGACGGCACAGGCAAGGTTATCGGAGCCTCCAAGATCGCCCAGGATATCAGCGACCAGATGCGATTCGATGATAGCCGCGTTCGCCTTGCCGCCATCGTTGATTGCGCTGACGATGCCATCATTAGCAAAGACCTGAACGGAATTATTAAGACTTGGAATCAGGGTGCGTGCCGCATGTTCGGCTACACATCCGAGGAGATGGTCGGCCAGCCCCTGCTGCGTCTAATTCCTGAAGAACTGCACTACGAAGAAGATGAAATTCTCAGAAAGCTCCGCGCCGGCGAACGGATCGATCACTACGAAACCACGCGATGTCGTAAGAACGGAGAATTCGTGGAAGTCTCGGTAACCATCTCGCCTATTCGGAACGATGAAGGCCGCGTGATCGGAGCATCCAAGATTGCGCGCGATATCTCTGACCGCAAGCGCATGGAAAAATTGCTGATTCAATCCGAAAAACTCGCCGCAACCGGACGCATGGCGGCCGCGATTGCTCATGAGGTTAACAATCCTCTCGAGTCCCTGATGAATCTGATCTATCTCGCGCGTCAGAACTGCTCGGCGAGCCCAAAGGCGCAGGATTATCTGCTCACCGCCGAAGATGAACTCGAACGCGTCTCGCACATCGCCCGCCAGACCCTGGGCTATTACCGCGACATCGGCTCTCCCACGGACCTCTATCTGCATGACCTGATCGAAAACGTTCTCACGGTATATCGGTCGAAACTTCTTGCCAGCGGCATCTCGGTCGAATCAAGCTTCAACGATCTACGAAAAATTTCCGTTAGCAGGGGGGAGATGATTCAAGTTTTTTCCAACCTCATCGCCAATGGCATCGATGCGATGAAGGAAGGCGGAAAATTGTGCATCTCTCTCCGCAAAATAAACGTCGCGCAGGGAGAGGGCATTCAGACGATCATTCGTGACGACGGCGTCGGCATCAGTCATGAAAACCTCCAAAGAATCTTTGAACCCTTCTTTACGACAAAAGGAAATCTCGGCACTGGCATAGGTCTATGGGTTACGAAACAGCTGGTAGAGACCCGCGGCGGCCAGATTGCAGTCTCCAGTAGCACTGAGCCCGGAAAGAGCGGTACAAGTGTTACGATTTACATTCCGTTCGCGACTCCGAAAGACCGGAACTGATGAAAACTCTGAAAACAATATCCGAGCTATAAGAGGAAGGTATGTTGCAAATCGGATTGGGCTCCATGAACTTAGGCAATAGTTTTGTGCCGAATCTGACAGTGGATCTTTCCCACGACGCCGAAGCAACAGAAGTCCGGGCAGCCAGACCACGGGTTCTTATCGTCGACGATGAGAAATTGATCGCGGACACTTGCGCCGAAATTCTTGAAGACGCAGGTTTCCATACCATGACGGCATACGATGGGTTTGCCGCAATGGACATGGTTGCAGAGTTTCAGCCTGACTATCTTCTTACCGATGTATTAATGCCCCGAATGAATGGTGTCGAGCTCGCCATCTACGTCAACAAAATGTTACCCAAAGCAAAAATCCTACTCTTCTCCGGACAAGCCGGGATCTCAGACATTTTGCTTCAGGGGCACAAACAGGGATATGAGTTCGAGCTGCTTGCCAAGCCGCTCCATCCAGTCAAATTGATCGAACGCCTCCAGAAGCAACAGCGCTAAGGCAGAAGCCATAGACTCAGCAAGAGTCTGTGCCCTCTTCCATCTCAAGCCGCGTGCTGTCTCAGCTTCAATTGACCACCGCGTCAATTTCTGGCCAGCCTTCGAGAACTTCACCCAAAGGCGAAGCACGCTGAGCTATTTCATAGCGATGCCGTGAGGGCGAGCTGGCCCAGTTTTGAAGGCCGTATTGAAGTCAAGCTGAAACCGCTTGTCCTCGGTGAGTGTGTCGTGCGCGACCTTGAGAACGTGGACTTTATGGTCGCCTTCGAAATGGATAATTCCCTCCTCATCTTCATTGAGGAAATAGTCTGTTACCACAAGGCGACTATCATCTTCGTTCAGCACAATGTTGTGCGGTCCCGCATTCGCGCCGAAGCTGACAACGGATACCTGCTTCAGATTGAACCGGTCGGTGGTGTCCAACATGACCACTTGCCCGGCCATGAATGTTCCTACGATCAGCCGATCTCCAGATTTTGGTGTTGCCATGATCTGCCCCATTCCCCCAGGCACCGGCGTATCTACGTGGGGCTTCACCGTCGCGAGATCAAACACCACACTCCCCCTGTTGCTTTCCGGATCGACCAGATAAATGTGGCCGTCAAACATGCCCGATGTGTACCCGTAACCATGCCGGTCCTTAGGGAGCATCTTCACGTCCATCGTTCCCTGTGCAGGCGTTCCGTCTGGCGAAAACAAGTCAACCGTTCTGGTGATCTTGCGTTCTTTGTAGTTCCAGATGCGCACCGAGCCCCGCAACACTGGCGCCATCGAAGGCATCAGCGTGCTGCTCGGCAGCAGGAAGTCCGAAGTCATCATAAGATTCAACTCTGGACGCGCGGAAATACCATGAGGGTTGAACCCGTCTAACGGCGGCGTGCTGGGCCACTCCTCAAACAACGACACCGTACCGAAGTGGTCCGCAACGAAATGCATGCTGCCATCGAATTCTGCGACGCGACCGGGTGCCATGCCAGTAGCCGAACCCATTTGTGTAATCAGAAAGCCGCCATTTTCAATCGGCAGAAAGTCGTCCGTCATAGCGGATTCGACAGCTTTAGCAGAAAACATGAATCTCGGTTTTTTCGCATCGCTCACGTCGAAAAAAAGATCCCGCTCTGCCCTTTCAACAGGCTAAGCAGCCCCCCGCATCCCAGAATCGTCTTGTTCGAATTCAAGTGGCAGTGGTGCGGCTCATTGCCCGTATTACCGGGAGGCGGAACCGGTACAACGTTGATCACCTCTCCATATTTGGAGGAGCGTTCGTCAAAATCAATTACCGCCAGGAAATCCGGAGCAACTTGAGCCTGATCCTGCGCCCAGATATAGAGGACCTTTTCTCCTCCATCGTTGTTGCCTTTATCTCGATCTCCGCGGTGATCGTCTTTATCCTGGTCTCCGCGGTGGTCATTCTGAGCCAGCGCTACGTTCCATGCACCGAGCACAAGCGCAGCCATCAGGAAGAACCTCGTGATCGTCCCCACAGGTTCGTTTGTTGTTGCCATGCGACACCACCATTCGCGCAGATTGACATCCGGGCCTAGGGCTATCTTTGGACAGCGCAAAGCTTACCATAGGCCGCCGAGCCTATGCGTGCATCTTGGGCGGAGGCCCACATCTGAGCCAAACAAATCGGGTGCCCCACATCTCGATTCTGAGATGTGGGCATTCGCGCAAAGCGCGAACCGCTTTTTCCTCTCTACGAGGAACATCCATGACTCATCGTGGTGAAGCGGCCGAGAGTGCAGCCCCCGCGGTGGCGTCCGGGCGCAGCGAGGGAACGGCGCGAAGGCTGAAGCTCGCGATGGCAGCGGGGCTCGAGTTCGGACGCACCTGGAGGGTGCCGAGGACCTCATTCGCCGATGGCGTTTGGTCGCGGAGCCGAAACACAAGGACGCCGGGCAACACCTCTTTGGCTGAGAGCAGGCTGAAGCCGCCGGTCTGCTGCCGAAGCTCGATCTGTGCTGCCGCCGCCGACGCGAGCGCGACATTGGGCAGAGCGTTGCCAAGCGCGGGGTAGCTTGCCTGGTTGAAGGCCGCGAGCCAGTCATAGAGGAGGCGGCCGGCCGGAGTGTCGGGGATGAGGCCCACCTGGTCGCCGAAGCGAGGCAGGCGAACGAGAATGGTGGGGTGAACGGGGCTGACGTGATCTCCCCGCCGGGCGGGCACAGGAGCGTCGGCAGGATCACCCAGGACGATGGTGTCGATCTGCGATGGATCGTCTTTCTCGTCAGCAGCCGAGGCCGATGCAGCGCTGGCGGAGCGGTCCGCGCCGGAGGCGAGATGTGCACGTCCGGTATGACCCAGGGCATAGAGTACCGAGGAAAGCGCAGCGGCCGCCGCCACGATAGCCAGCAGAATGGCTCCGGGGCTGAGCCGCTGACGGCCCGTGATATAGAACCTGGGAGTGGTGAGAGGCGGGACTCCGGTGGTGAGGGGCTGCTGCATGGGTGGTCCTCGGGTGTTCCGGGGCGGGCCGGTCGGAGGAGGTCCGGCGGGATTGGCCGCCATTGGTAGTGTAGACGGGCTGCCAAAGGTGGCGTGAGCCGACGGCGAGATCGGCGACCGAAGCGAGACAGACATTGGACAGGCAGTCCCTATCAAACATCGCCACTAAATCGGGTGACAGGTGGTCCCTATCGAGCATTGCCACCAAATCGGGTGCCCCATATCTCGATTCTGAGATGTGGGCATTCGAGCGAAGCTCGAACCGCTCTTCCTCCCCATGAACGCACCCATTTTCTTCGCGACAGCTTCCTCGCAGCTCCCCATTGCACCAAAAACAGTGCAAATTCCTATCCACCATGTACCATCCACTTTCCACGATTGCCACGCTTTTTACCGCGAGTTATCCATCGTTTTTTCCAAAAACCCCAGGAAAATCACCACCTCCACCATCCAAAAAAATCCGCTACCATTTCAACAACTCCGGAGACCGAAACCCGCCCATGCCCTCCCGCCGCGCCTTCCTCCTGACCTTCCTCCTCTCCGCCACCGCCTTCCCCCAAACCCTCGCCCGTCCCGGCTGGGTCGGCTCCGGCATGAGTTCCAGCCCCTGGTGGAAGCACGCAGTCATCTATCATGCCAACCCTAGCGGCTTCAACGACATACAGGGCATGATCCAACGCCTCGACTACATTCACTCCCTTGGAGCCGATGCCCTCCTCCTGACTCCCCTGTTGCCCGATCCCACCCAACCCCCTTCCATCGCAGCCGTCGACGAGGTCGACGACCTCATCCACCAGGCCAGCCGCAACAACATCCGTGTCCTCCTCGAACTGGACCCCCACACCACCGACCCGACCGCGGCCGCTCGCTTCTGGCTCAACCGAGGTATAGCCGGATTCCACATAACCTCAACGAACACAACAACATCCCAAATCGCCGACCTCCGCAAACTCATCAGCAGCTACGTAGGCCAACGCATCCTCATCACCGACGCAACCCCAACCCTCGACTCCCAGCCAAAGCCCGCATCCACGCACGAAACTCCGCAACTCCTCCTCAACCCAACCCTCGCCACCTCCACCCAACTCAACACCGCCACATTCCGCACCACAATCGACGCCACACAAGACACCCTGCAATCCAGCCGAAACATGCCCGTTCTCCTCACCGACGGCCCCGCCTATCCACGCAGCTTCACCCGCTTCGCCGACGGCAAACACGACCTCGAAATCGCCAAAATCCTAGCCACAATCCTTCTAACCACCCGCTCCGCCGCCCTCATCTACTACGGCCAGGAGCTAGGCCTCCCCGCCGACTCCGACCCCGCAACGGCTATCCACTGGGACGCTCCACCCGCGCCAGCAAAGGGTAAAACCGCACCCCCACCCGACCCAGCCAACCCCAACGTCGCCCTTCAGGATGCCGACCCGCAGTCTCTCCTCAACTGGTATCGCCAGCTCAGCGCGCTCCACCACAGCAATCCCACCATCAACGCCGGGGCCAACATCACCCTCAATCACGACGACCAGAACGTCCTCACCTGGGTCCGCAAACCCCAGGCAGTCACCCCGATTTCACCGGCAATTGTCATCATCTGCAACCTCTCTGCGCAACCCGCACAGCTCTCGCTCAAAGCCGATATGCAGCGCCTTCACCTCAAAGGCAGCTTTCTCCGCGCCATTGTGCGCTCCGACAACGCAACCGGCCCCATGCATCTCGAATCCATGACCATCCCACCCTACGGCGTCTACATCGGCGAACTACGCTACTAGCCCTCGGCCTGCAAAGCCGTCTCGTATCCCGCGTAAACCCGCTCAAATACCGTGTCCCAGCTGCATTCCATCGCATAGGCCCGCGCGTTCACCCTCATCTGTTCCAGTCGCGCCCGATCCTGCACCAGAATCGCCACCGCCCGGGAAAATCCATCATCCGGGACCACAAACCCAGTCTCACCATCTCGCACAATAAATTTCGGCCCACCATCAGGAGTCACCACCGCTGGAACCCCACTCGCCAGCGCCTCCAGCACGACATTCCCAAACGTATCCGTATGTGAAGGAAACACCAGTAAATCCATGTTTGCGTACGCCTCTGCCAGAGCCGTCCCCCGCAGCACCCCAGCAAACTCCGCCTGCGACAACTCGGCCCGTAACGCCGACTCCTCGCTCCCATGCCCCACAATCAGGAACCGCACTCCGCTCACACCCATCGCCGTCAACTCCCGTTCAACCCGCGCTAGCAAAGCCACGTTCTTCTCAACAGAAAGCCGCCCGACATAACCCAACACAACCACTTCATCACCGTCTCCGCGCGTCCGCCGCACCGGAGAAAATAGCTCCGTATCCACGCCCCGCTGCATCAGGTAACACGGCCTGTCCGTTGACCGTTCCAGCATCCGGCACAGTTCACCATTTGGAGCAAACAGCACCCGCGCCAGCTTGTAAAACTGCGAAGTCGCCCACAACGCCCCCGACTCCACACCCTGGTCCACGGTTTCGCCTCTCCGCTCGCCCAGCCGGCGTGTCAGCCACGCCATTCGCCGCGCTGCATACTCATGAACATTCGTGTGCCACGACGCCACCAGCGGAATATTCAGCTCCCAGGCGAAATACACGCCAAATATCCCCAGTTCGCTCGGCCCCGTAATATGAATCACATCTGGCTTAAACCGCTTCAGTTCCCGACGAATCGCTCCAGCATGCCGCCAGAACAGCGCGTCGAATTCCAAGTCCTTCTCCATCCGCACCGAAGCTTTACTGCGCCCCAGTTCCAGAGTCCTCAACTCGCCGATTTGTTCGAATGCTGTCGCCCTCTCCCCCGCACGTACGCACAGAAACGGCAACCGATGCCGCTGGGCAAATGCGATGAAGTTACGGCTGGTATGGGCCACTCCGTTGACTTCGTGGAAGGAATCCGGAAAGTAGGCAACCCGCGGCACACGCATCGCTTTAGACTATCCCGCACCCTGCCAACCGTGGATAGAAAATTCAAAGCAACAGCCACGTCCCCCTACGAGATCAGGCCTCTTGCCTTGACAGCGTTGTACGCATCTCTCCCGATTCGTTCCATGCCAGCCGCAACCCACGTGACAGTGGTGCTGCTCCCATCATCCGAACCGCTGCGAGGACGCCTCGAACGAATCGGGGACTCCTTCCGCGGTTCCAGAGCTCCGATAAAGGCTGCATGTCGCCCTTGCGGTCCGGGTGATACACCCTCTGATCCCAGCGTCTCGACCCCTCCGGAAAGTGCGGATAGTCCCGAATCGCATCCAGCGTTGATTGCAGAATTCTGTGTTTCCACGGCTCTGCGTACTGCGGCATAAACAGCACATGGCTTTGTCGCTCACGTCGGACCTCGTGCACAAACTCCGTAAAGCTCTCCGCCCGCGTAAGGTTCACATTCGCATTCGGCTCCACTCCGTGCCGATCCCCGCCGCTGATCACCAACTGATTCCACTTGCTCGCAAGTGTGGCAGCCTCGCGGTTCTCCTTCCAGTTCCGTAGCCCGTTCAGTTCCAGCGCATGAACGTGCTGTCCATGCCTCGCCAGAAACTCGTTCACGAAGACCTCATGGCGGTCCTTGCCGACGCGATACAGGTCCCATATCGGATGGTTGAAGATAACCAGCACACTCGGCAACTCATCTAGCTCAGCCAGCATATCCCGCAGGAGCTCAGGAGCCCTAGTCTCGACCGGAATCGCAGTAAACTCCCGCATCCGCTCCATCCAAGCCACGCCTGTCGCGCTGGGCAGGTTGTGGATGCCTAGATGAAACGCTGTCGTCCCAAACGGCACCGTCCACTCCACCGACACCGGAATGTGCCGTGCAGAAGGCAGAGACCTCAGAAGCAGCGGTGCGTTGATGTCGTCATGGTCCGTAATCGACACCAGACCCGGCAACTGCAGCTTTTCCTCGATCTGCCGTCTCTCCAGGTCGAACGCCAGGCTGGGCGTCAGCGGTGGAGTCCAGTAACTGCGTGCATAGTCCGGCTGAATCCCCGAGAGCCGATGGCTGCGAGCTTCACACCACCGCATTACCGGCTGCAGTATTCCCCAGTCCTTCGACAGCTCGGAGATAAAATCCAATGTCTCCTTCGACTGGTTCGTGTGGCTGTGTAACGAAACGCCGGTCTTGAAGTTCTTTGCCGCATCCGGCTCTCTCCACAGATACGAAACACTCGACTGGCTCATCGCGACCCCCATTCTGGCTCCCTCGGGGTCAGTATGGGGCCTATAAATGACAGTCATGTAACTGCACCAACAATGGGGCTTCAATATCCGCAAATCCAGTAACCAGAAAGGTTACAGCACGACCATCTACCGGGTCTTTGCGATATCCGGCCCCAGAATCTCCTGCGCGCTCGGGGCTGGCCCTTCGGCCTCCCATTTCTGGCGAAGATTCCGCTCGTACTCGCTCTGCAGATGGTTCTCTGTCAGCCCCTTCTTCAAGATCTCGAAGGCTTCCTCCGGGGTATCGGCAAACTGAAACAGATCCAGGTCTGCCTTAGCAATCGCACCTTTTTCCGCCAGCACATCCAGATTGATCACACTCTTCCAATACTCTGATCCGTAGATCACCACCGTGATCTTTTTCGCCAGTTTGTGGGTCTGAGCCAGCGTCAGCACCTCAAACATCTCGTCCAGAGTGCCAAACCCCCCGGGAAACACCACCAGAGCCTTTGCTAGGTACGCGAACCAGTACTTCCTCATAAAAAAATAGTGGAAGTCGAAGTTCAACTCCGGAGTAATGTACGGGTTCGGGTATTGCTCGAACGGCAACTTGATGTTCAGCCCGATAGTCTTGCCGCCTGCTTCGTAGGCTCCGCGGTTTGCGGCTTCCATGATCCCAGGGCCGCCACCTGAGGTCACAACGAATCGGTGCCGACGCCCTGGTAGCGACTGCGCCCATTTGGACATCAACCAAGCTAGTTTGCGCGCGTCCTCATAGTAAGCAGCCATCTCCACTGCCGCCTTTGCCAGCTGCAACCTCTGCGCGCTCACCTCTCCGCTCTCAATCTCCTCAGGTCGCGCTGGTTGCTCTTCTGCTGGAGCAGGCTGCGTCGCACCGGTATTCGCCAGCAGCTCAAGTTCGGCGCTCGCCACATCTAGTGCTCGAAATCTGGCAGACCCGAAGAACACCACCGTGTCCTGCACCCGCTCGCGCCGGAACCGCATCATCGGCTCCTGGTACTCCGCCATGATGCGCAGGATTCGACCATCCGGGGAGTTAAGAAAATCGGGATTCTCGTAAGCAAGTGGAGCTGATGGCAGCGCTTCAGGTGTTTCTCGGTCCATGGTTTTGTCTCGATTCAGTTGTTTCGGGCTGTTTTTTTGTTCCTATCCGCGGTAATCACGATAATGGACCGCCTCGGAGACGCCTATCCAGATATCCAGCAATCCCAGGCCGGAGACGATCCCGCGCACCGCACCATTGTGTAGCAGCGTTGCCAGCCATGGGCGAGCCTGGATGAACATGTTGTGGTCCCACACCCGCGTCCACCAGGGCAGCACCATCACCAGCACGCCAAGATACACGCAGAACAGCACCAGGACAAACAGCGATAGCCGCTGCAACCACACTGGGGCGGCCTTTCTTGCTGGTTCGGCGTTGTCTTCCGCCGCGCGCATCACAGCCGGTTCACGATCCGGGAAAAGTTGTGGGTGTCCAGACATCAAGCTCCCAAGATTGACAGTAGCAGAGCGCTTCGCAGTTGTCTCTTCCCCGGTCGGGGTGGAAAGCGCTGTTGTGCCCTCGCAGATGCGAAAATAGAGGTGGAATGCTCCAACTCTCAGCTGCCGGCAAACGCTTCGGCCAAAAACTCCTATTTGAAGACGCTAACTGGCTGATTACGCCGGACGAGCGCACTGGCCTTGTCGGCGGTAACGGTACCGGCAAGTCAACCCTGCTTAAGATACTGGCCGGGGTCGAGTCCCTGGATTACGGACAGCTTACTCGTGTCAAGGGGATGACCCTTGGCTATCTGCCTCAGGACGGGCTTGCGCTTCGGGGGAAGACCGTGTTTGCCGAGTGCCTCTCGGTCTTCGACCATCTGCATGCGCTTGAGGCGGAGTCCATCGAGCTTACGCATACGCTGTCGGAAGCGGATCCCAAGTCGAAGGAGTACATGACTGCGGCCGAGCGCTACTCCGATATTGCCGATCAGCTTCATGTCCACGACATCTACACTCTCGACGCTCAGGTCGGAGCGGTTCTTGGTGGTCTTGGCTTCTCCAAGGAGGATTGGGAGCGCAAGACGGAGGAGTTCTCCGGCGGCTGGCAGATGCGAATTGCGCTGGCCAAGCTGCTGCTGCAGAAGCCCTCACTGCTGCTGCTGGATGAGCCGACCAATCACCTTGACCTCGAGTCGCGTAACTGGCTGGAGAACTATCTCCATGACTACCCGAACGCGTTCATCCTGATCTCGCACGACCGCTACTTCCTCGACGTCACCGTCAACAAGACGATCGAGATATGGAACAAGCGCATGCACACGTATCACGGCAACTATGAGAAGTATGTTGCCCAGAAGGAAGAACGTCGCACGCAGTTGATGTCTGCGTACAAGAACCAGCGTGATCGGATTGACGCGCTTGAAGCGTTTATCAATCGGTTTCGGTATCAGGCGACGAAGGCGAAGCAGGTGCAGTCGCGGATCAAAGAACTTGAAAAAATCGAGCGCATTGAAGTGCCGGAAGAAGAGGCGACGATTCATTTCTCGATTCCGCAGCCGCCGGCATCGGGTCGCACTGTGATTGAGGTGCAGAATCTTCGGAAGGTTTATCCGACGCCGGATGGGGGTGAGAAGCTCATTCTGGATGACCTGAACTTCACCATCGAGCGGGGCGACCGGATCGCGCTGGTTGGAGCGAATGGTGCTGGTAAGTCGACGCTGATCCGGCTGCTCAGCGGGCAGGAGGATGCGACGTCCGGCACGATCAGGCTGGGCCACAATGCGTTGGTCGACTTCTTCGCTCAGGATCAGTACAAGGTGCTCGACCCGAACGCTGGGATGCTGGACGACATCAGTGGTGCGGCGCCTAAGGTTCCTGTCGTCGAGTTGCGGAGCCTGCTTGGCTGCTTCATGTTCTCCGGCGACGACGTCTTCAAGAAGCTGGGTGTGCTCTCGGGTGGAGAGCGCAACCGTTATGCGATGGCGAAGATGCTGGTTTCGCCGAGCAACATGCTGCTGCTGGACGAGCCGACGAACCACCTTGATCTTCGCGCCAAGGATGTTCTGCTGGACGCGATCAAGAACTTTACAGGCACGGTGCTTTTCGTTTCGCATGACCGGTACTTTATTGACGGACTGGCTACCCGGGTCTTCGAGGTGGAAGACCGGCGGATGCATATCTATCCCGGCAACTATGAGGACTACCTGTGGCGGAAGCAAGGTGGGCCGGAGAAGGTGGCTACTTCGCTCTCCAGCGGGACTACGGCTGCGGTTGCGGCTCCTCCGGTTGCGGCTGTTGAGGCTCCGGTTGCTGTGGCGGAGGCTCCTGCTGTTGCTACGGTGAAGCGGCTGAATCCGATCAAGCTCAAGCAGCTGGAGGACCGGCTTCGGTTCGCGGAAGAGGAGATCCCGCGGTTGGAGTCGTCCATTGCTGCTGCCGAGGAGCGGCTGGGCGTGTTTACCTCGGCGGAGGAGTCTCAGCGGACGGCGGCTGAGCTGGATCGGCTTCGGGGCGAACGGGCGGCGCTGCTGAGCGAGTGGGAGGAGCTGGCTTTGACTCTTGAGGAGCAGAAGCTCGCTTAGGTATCCCCTCCCCCGTACTTTTGATCATAAGTATTCCAAAATAGACTGGTTAAGTCTGGACTTTGGTGCTTTGTCAGGCAACAAATATCACGGTAATAGGTATCAGGCGTCAGGTATCTGGTGTCAGGTATCCCCTCCCATACTTTTGGTCCTAAAGTCTTCTTTCGAAATAGTTTAGGTCTGGACTTCTTTGCTAAAGTATTCATTTTATTGGGCTGAAACTTTTAAAGTCTTGATAGAAAAGGAGAAAGCTCCGGGTGGCCGGAGCTTTCTCCTTTTTCTTCTCTATTTCTAGTATACCGAGTTGGGGAAATCATTATGCCACTCGGATCTTGTTGATAGTTATGGAGTTAGATGGGATTGGGGCTTGACAAGGTTTTTGTAGCCCTTAGCGAAAGACCTAAGGCTGAAGTCTTGGGATACCCATTATCCATTGACCTGTAAATTACTGATTGCAATGATCTTATCTTGATAAATCTGGCTAAGTGTGATATAATACTAAAGGACCTTTTTCTCAATTCGCGCGAGTGGAGGCATGGAAATGAACAGAATTAGCACGGAGGTGGAACAGTTCTTCAAGGAGTATGAGAGATGTGCGAACGACGGTGGTTCAGCCGAGGAGGCATTGCGGCAGTTCGCTGAGGTCTTTATGGCGGCAGATTCGGCAGGCGGACGAGTTGTTTCGGCGGCTGATTTGCCGAAGGCCGTTGCTCTGAAAAGAAAGCTGTTGGAAGGGGCTGGGAGCCATAGGACGAGGCTGGCTTCTATGGAGGAGTGGCCGCTGGGTGATCGGTATGTTCTGGTAGAGACCGAGTGGATGATGGAGTTCGAAACCGGGGAAGAGATTGCGCTGCGGTCGACATTTATCGTGCATCGCGCGGAGGACGGGCTGAAGATTGTGTTTTATCTGGCGCATCAGAACTTGATGGCGGTTTTGAAGGAGCGTGGGATTTTGAGTGCTTAGCTGCGAAGAGCAAGAGCAACAGCAGATGCTTTTGCTAGAAGGAGGTATCGGTAGAGAAGCGGGTTTCTCCGCTGCGCTGCTCGCGAAAAAACGCGAGCAGCTTCGGTCGAAATGACAGCTTTAATGAAAGAGATTAAAGAGCGGTTCGCGCTTTGCGCGAATGAACCCATGTCTCAGAAGCGAGACATGGGGTAACCGGCACCCGGTCGAAAGCTTGGCGATTTTCGAATCTACCCCATTCCCATTAGGTATGAGAGACTCATTCGAACCGGTCATTTTCGTTTGATTCTGTTCCGAAGACGGAGAGCCTAATGCCCGATCAAGCAGCCCCGCGCTACCTTACTCTCGAGATTGAGCGTACAGACGGCGTGGCTGTTGTGAGGTGCCACGGGCAACTGGTCTCTGGACTGACCGGTGTCCTCTACTCGAATGTTCGCCCATTGATCTCGGACACCAAACGAGTGGTGCTGGACATGTCGGATATCACCGCCATAGACAGCACGGGCCTCGGGACACTCGTCGGACTCTACACTTCATCCAAGACGGCGGGCTGTGAGTTACAGCTCCTCAATATTGGCAAGCGCGTCCGGGAGCTTCTCGGCCTTACTCATCTGCTGGACGTTTTTACTGTCATCGGCGAACACGGCATCAGGCTGTGACGTTGTTGCTCAGGCGTCAGCGGTTCGCGCTTTGCGCGAATGAACCCATGTCTCAGACGCGAGACATGGGGCACCCGCATTCTGGCGGTACTGTTATTGCTGCGAGGGTTGGGCCAGGACTTCGGCGAGGTGTTTCGGGCGGCTGGTGGTGTTTTGGGTGATTTGTTCGCAGCAGCTGAAGCCGTCGCTGACGATGATGGCTTCGGTATTGGCGCGGACGGCGGGCAGGAGGACTCGTTCGCCTAGTTTTTGTGAGAGGTCGAATTTGTCTTTTTCGAAGCCGAAGGGGCCGGCCATGCCGCAGCAGCCGGAGTCGAGGAGTTTTACTTCGGCTCCAGTGGCGCGGAGGAGTTTTAGCTCGTCTGCCATCGTCATGGTTGCCTTGTGGTGGCAGTGGCCGTGGACGACGATCTTCTCGCTGATCTGCGGGGGCTCGTAGTCGGGGGCGTAGCGGACGAGGAACTCGCTGAGGAGGAAGGTCTGGCTGCGGAGCTTGGCGGCGCGAGGGTCGTTGGGGAGGAGGTTGGTGAGCTCGTCGCGGAAGACGGAGGCGCAGCTTGGCTCGAGGACGACGATGGGGGTGCCGGCGTCGAGTTGGGGGGCGAGGGCGGTGAGGACCTTGAGGAGATACTCGCGGGCGTTGTTGAGCAGGCCGAAATCGTAGAGGGGGCGGCCGCAGCAGAGATGATGCTGGGGCAGGGAGATGCGGAAGCCGGCGCCGGTGAGGACCTGGTAGGCGGCTCGCATGGTGGAAGGGTGGAAGTAGTTGTTGAAGGTGTCGGCCCAGAGGAAGACGTCGGCGTTGCCGGTTGGCTGGGCTGGGCGGGGCTCGCTGGTGAAGGGTTTAGCGAAGCGCGGGAAGGTGCGGTTGGGGTGGATGTGGAGGAGGGACTTGATGAGGCCTCTGATGCCGGGTGCGTTGTTGATGGCGTTGACGAGACGGGGCGCGAAGGAGGCGATGTGGGCCCAGAGGTCGATGCGTCCGAAGGCGTAGTGGGAGAGTGGGCGGTGAGCGCCTTCGTAGTGATGGGCGAGGAACTCGGCCTTGTAGGTGGCCATGTCGACGGAGACGGGGCACTCGGATTTGCAGGCTTTGCAGGAGAGGCAGAGGTCGAGGGATTCGCGGACCTGCTCGTTCTTCCACTGTTTGGGGAGGACTTCGCCCTGCATGAGCTCCCAGAGGAGATGGGCGCGACCGCGGGTGGAGTGGAGCTCTTCGCCCGTGGCCATGAAGCTGGGGCACATCGTTCCGGCGTCGGCTTTGCGGCAGGCTCCGACGCCTACGCAGCGGAGGGTGGCGGCAGGGAAGGAGCCGTTGTCTTCGGCGAAGGCGAAGTGGGTTTTGGGTTGCCAGGGGTTGTAGTCGGCGCCGAGGCGGAGGTCTTCATGGATCTCGTGGCCGTCGATCATTTTGTTGGGGTTGAGGCGGTTGGCGGGGTCCCAGAGGCGCTTGAAGGCGCGGAAGGCGTCCATGAGCTCGGGGCCAAACATCTTGGGGAGGAGAGCGCCGCGGGCCTGGCCGTCGCCGTGTTCGCCGGAGAGGGAGCCGCCGTGGGCGAGGGCAATGTCGGCGGCGCGGTCCATGAATTCACGGAAATCGAGGATGCCTTTTTCGGTCTCGAGGTCGAAGGAGATGCGCATGTGGACGCAGCCCTGGCCGAAGTGTCCGTACATGGGGCTGTGGTAGCCGTACTCCTGCATGAGGGCGACGATGCTGCGGAGGTAGGAGCCGAGCTGGGTTGGGTCGACGGCGGCATCTTCCCAGCCTTCCCAGCCGGTAGGGATGCCTGGGATGAAGGCGGTGGCACCGAGGCCGGATTCTCGGATGGCCCAGACACGGGCAGCTTCAGGCTTGGTGTAGATGCGGGTGGGAGTGATGGTCTGCAACGATAGGGCCAGGGTGGCGGCTCGTTCGTCGGCTTCGGCCTGGGTTGCGCCACCGAATTCGACGAGGAGGAAGCCTCGGCCTTCGGGGAGAAGTGGGAGGTCGGCGAGAGCTTTTTGTTTGCGGCGGAGGGCATCGAGGAGGAGTCTGTCCATGCCTTCGAGGCCGATGGGCTTGTGGGTGAGGACGAGCGGGACGTGGTCGGCGGCGATGAAGACGTCTTCGAAGCCGACACCGACGAGGGTGCGGAACTGGGGGCTTTGGACCAGGTTGAGGGTGGCTCCGAGGATGACGGCGCAGGTGCCTTCGCTGCCGACTAGGGCTCGGGCTACGTTGAAGTGGTTTTCGGGGAGGAGCTCGTCGAGGTTGAAGCCGGAGACGCGGCGGGGGATGTTGGGGAATTTTTCACGGACGAGTGCGGAGTAGGTGTCGCGGAGGCGCTTGAGTTCAGCGTAGATCTGGCCGATGCGGCCTCCGGCGGCGATGTGGGCGGTGAGTTCGGCTTCGGTGGTGGGGCCGACGGTCATGCGGGTGCCGTCGTAGAGGAGGATGTCGAGGGAGTGGATGTTGTCGACGGTCTTGCCGCCCATGAGAGCGTGGATGCCGCAGGAGTTGTTGCCGATCATGCCGCCGATGGTGCAGCGGCTGTGCGTGGCGGGGTCGGGGGCGTAGGTGAGGGCAAATTTTTCGGCGGCCTCGCGGACGCGGTCGAGGACAATGCCGGGTTGGACATGCACGGTGCGGGTGACGGGGTCGACGGGGCCCATCTTGTTCATGTACTTCGAGAAGTCGAGGATGACGGCGAAGTTGCAGCCCTGGCCCGAGAGCGAGGTGCCTCCTCCGCGTGACAGGAGGGGGGCTTTGAAGTGGCGGCAGATTTCGACGGTGGCGATGACGTCAGCTTCGTCGAGTGGGAGGACGAGGCCGATGGGGATGTGGCGGTAGTTGGAGGCGTCGGTGGCGTAGAGGGCACGGGAGGTGTCGTCGAAGCGGACTTCGCCGCGGATCTTTTGACGGAGGGCTTGCTCGAGGTCGGCTGCGGCGGGGAATCTCTCGTTATAGCGCGCGTGGGAGCTGGGCAGAAGAACGAAGGGCGATGCGGCGGTGGTCGTGGTGGACGATGTGGACATTACTCTCCGTGCGGTGAGGCTTGTTTTGAGTTGCTATCTGCTTCTGTCTCGATCGAAGCATCCATCATCGTCGTGGAAGGCGACTCTGTAAATGGTATCCAGTTTAAATCGAGCGGATGAGGTTGGTGATGCGGCGTAAGCCTCGGACGGAGTTGCAGAGATAGATGGCTTCGGCGGTGTCGAGGTCGTGCGGGGTGAGGATGTGTTCTTCGGCGGTGGGGTTGGTTTCGAGGAGATGGCGGCGGTAGATGCCGGGGAGGACTCCAGAGGCGAGAGGGGGGGTAAGGAGCTTGCCTTCGCGCTGGAGAAAGAGGTTGCTGATAGCTCCTTCGGTGAGTTCGTTGCGTTCGTTGAGGAAGAGGACTTCGTCGCAGCCTTCGGCTCGGGCTTTGGCTAGTTCGCGCTCGTAGAGGTCGCGGTGAGTGGTTTTGTGGCGGAGGAAGACGTCGGTGGAGTGGGTGCGTTCGGTGGAAATGCGAGCGGTTAGGGTGGGCGGATCAGGTGTGAGGGATGTGTGGGTGAGGGTGGGGGTGCCGGTGGCGTCTAAGAGGAGACGGATGCGGTGGGGTTCGTTTGTGGGGAGCTGGTTTGTGTAGTCCGTGATGTGGGTCCCCGCCTCGACGCGATCGAAGATAAAGTCAAAGTAGCGTGCTGAAGCCTCAAGCCGGTCTAGATGCAGACTTAGCAGGGTGATGCTGCCGTTTTCGCAGAGCATCGTTTCGATGAGTTGAAAGTCGTGGCGTACGCGGGTGAGGAAGCTGGCTTTGAGAAGGCACTCACGGTACTCGTCGGCGGGGAGGGAGTCGGCGACGATGCCTCCGCCTACGCCCATGTGAGCAATTCCTTGTTGGAGCACGAGGGTGCGGATGGCTACGTTGAATGTTGCTGAGCCGTTTGGCGCTATGTGCCCGATGGCTCCGGTGTAGATGCCCCGTGGATGGCTTTCGAGTTCGCGGATGATCTCCATGGTTCGGATCTTTGGCGCGCCTGTGATGGAGCCTGAGGGAAAGAGCGCTCGGAAGATGTCGTAGTAGCGAAGGCCGGGGCGCAGGGTGCCTGAGACGGTCGATGTCATTTGCAAGAGAGTTGCGTAGCGTTCGACGGAGAAGATGTCATCGACGCGAACGCTGCCGGGTGCACAGAGGCGGCCAAGATCGTTGCGCAATAGATCGACGATCATAACGTGCTCGCTGCGATTTTTTTCATCGCTTTGGAGCCGGTTGGCTTGCTGCCCGTCCTCCGTGAGATCGAGGCCACGCAGCATCGTGCCTTTCATCGGGCGCGTGCTGATTTGGCCGTTCCTAATGCGGAAGAAGAGTTCAGGGGAGAACGAGAGAATGTGTCGTGTCGCTAGGTTGATAAGGGCGCTGTAGGAGACAGGTTGCGAAGCCGACAACGCGGCGAAGGCTTGTGCGGGCGAGAGCGGAGTGTGAGCCGTGACAGAGTCCGTGAAGTTGACCTGGTAGGTGTCGCCCGCCTCGATGTAATTTTTGATGCGCTGTATCTTTGCGCTGTATTCGTCTTCCGTGATGGTGAGCTGTGCGTTCGTCGCGAAGGTATCAGGGATCGTGTGGGGCGATGGGACCCTGGAGAGATTGGGTGCGGGGCCTTCGAAAGAATCTTGTGCGTGATTGAAGATGAAGGGATGAAGATAGACGCCGAACCATGCGAGCGGGAGTTGTGGTGATAGCGGAGGCTCTTCGAATCGTTCGAAGTGGTAGCCGCATTCGTAGCTTAGGTATCCGGCGACGTGATGGCCCTGTGCGAGGGCGAGCTCGATTCGGCGGAAGAGATCGGGGATTTCGGCGAGAGAGTGGGCGGAGATGGTGTGGATGGGGTGAAGGAAGAGATAGCTATGGTGGTTTTCCGCGTCGAAGCGTGAGGTTTGCAGCAGGACCGAGCCTGGAGTGGCGACGGCGAGTGCGTGCAGGTGCTTCGGAAGCTGGGTCCATGAAGGCATGTGCGGGGGCTCGTTTGGATTGTTTCATGTTGTGGCGAGGAGCGAGGTTTGCGGCGGGTGAAAGAGGACAGGCAACGGCAAAGACAGAAGCAGATCCCCTTCGGGGATGACAAACAAAAGGCAACGGCAACAACAAAGGCGACGGCAACAGCAAGTGCAACGACGACAGCAAAGGCGAGATGTGGGGGTCTCTCCACTCCGCAGCGGACGATGAAACTGTCCGCTGCTCCGGTCGAGATGACGCTTCCTTTGGTTGGCTTTGCGGTTTTTTGCGGTGGCTAGATGGCTTCGGGTGGAGCAGGGGTGAGGGTGATCTGGATGGTTTGGGTGCCGAGGCGGGGGTGAGTTGCGGTTACGCGTACGGTACCGGGTTGTTGCTTTGCGCGGACCCAGACGGCTCCGGTTCCTCCGATGAGGGCGAAGGGGTTGTCGCCGATAAGGTCGGCGGGGCCTTCGAGCTTGAAGGTGACGGGGTCATTGGCGAAGGGGCGAATGGCTCCGAATTCATCAGTGACGCGGAAGACTACGCGGGTGCTGTCGGCTCCGTCGGCGGCGAGCGTGGTGTCGTCGGGGACGAGGGCGAATTTGCGGTCGGCTCCGCTGCCGGAGAGGCTTCTGGAGATGACTTGCTTGTCCTTGATGTAGCCGTCGATGCGGAGGTCTCCCCAGCCGTGACGCTGCTCGGTCTTCAGATGACGACGGTCGAGGATGAAGGGCGGGTGAGCAAGGTGTTGGAACTCAGTGCTGTCGGGATCGAGCTCGGCGATGAGCTTCCATGGGGCCGATTCGTCGCCTTCGTTGCGCATGTAGAACTTGAGGTGGTCGCAGTTGGAGCAGACGACGGCCTGGGTGAAGCTTGTTGCCTCGTCGCTGTTGGCCCAGTGGAAGGCGGGTTCGAGGACGATCTCCACGGCGGGGTCGCACTGGGATTTGTAGAAGCCGGCGGCGGGCTTGGGCTCGCGGAAGATATCGGTGACGCCGTGGTAGCAGATGCGGTCGCCGGCGCCGAAGTTGGCGTGGGTGTTGTAGTCGAAGGCGCACCAGCCGATGCCGCCGGAGTACTGCGGGTCGGAGCCGATCTGG
Organism: Edaphobacter aggregans; assembly: GCF_003945235.1. Classification (NCBI taxonomy): domain Bacteria; kingdom Pseudomonadati; phylum Acidobacteriota; class Terriglobia; order Terriglobales; family Acidobacteriaceae; genus Edaphobacter; species Edaphobacter aggregans. The sequence goes on along the minus strand of NZ_RSDW01000001.1, from coordinate 3,363,690 downwards.
TTGTGAATGCGGGCGTGGCGGAGGGTGTGCTCGCGGTGGCGCTCGTCGTCGTCGATGGTTTTGGTGGGGAAGGTGTGGCCGACGAACTCGGTGTTGAGGTAGAGCGGGTGGTTCGGCTTTTTGAGGGGGAAGCCGAAGTCGTTCATCGTGAAGACGTCTTCGAGGAACTCAGACTCCTGGAAGTAGCGAATGCCGCCTGTCTGGCGTGTCGTATCGAGCAGGTGTGCGAGGGCGTTGGTGCGGCTGTAGAAGCTGTGGTCGTCACGCGACTCGTTGATACGAACACCCCAGAGAATGATGGAGGGGTGGTTCCAGTCGCGGCGGATCATGCGGCCGACGTTGTCGATGGCGACCTGCTTCCAGGGCTCGTCGCCGATGTGCTGCCAGCCGGGAATCTCTTCGAGCACGAGAAGTCCGATCTCATCGCAGCAGTCGAGGAAGTGGCGCGACTGTGGGTAGTGCGAGGTGCGGACGAGGTTGCAGTGCAGGTTGTGGCGAAGGATTTTGGCGTCCTGGCGCTGGGCTCGCGCGGGCTGGGCCTGGCCGACGAAGGGGAAGGTCTGATGGCGGTTGAGGCCTCGCAATTTGACGATTTTGCCGTTGAGCGAGAAGCCGTGATCGGTGAAAGTGGCCTCGCGGAAGCCGATGCGGCGTGTGTCGCTGTCGATGGGTTTGGCAGATTGCAGCAGGCGGACGTGGACGGTGTAGAGGCTCGGATTTTCGAGGTCCCAGAGCTTGATACCGTCGATCGATTTGAGTGAGACGGTTTGGCGTGCGGGATCGTGGATGGTCTGGGTGCTGGCGTGGACTGGGGCGTGGGTGGTGGGGTTGGCAGCGGCGTCTGGGTCGGTGCCGGGCGTGAAGGTAACGGGCTGCGTTGCCTTTGCTACGGTTCGGTCGCCGTCACGGAGTTCGACTTCGAGGGTGAGATCGGACGCGGCTTTGCCTGCTAGGAAGCAGTCGACGTCGAGCCCGGGTTTGCCGCTGAGGACGTCTTGCGGGCGGGCAAAGATATTGTCGATGTAGGTTTGCGGGACGATGCGGAGGGAGACCTCGCGGTAGATGCCGCCGAAGGTGAGGTAGTCGATCTCATTGCCAAAGGGTGGGATGTCAGCGCGCTCAGTGGAGTCGAGTTGAACCACGAGAACGTTTTCTCCGGTGGGCTTGAGATGCTCGGTGAGCTCGAAGGTGAAGGGAGTGAAGCCGCCTTTGTACTCGCCGAGAGAGACGCCGTTGATCCATAGGGTTGAGGCAGTCATTGCGCCTTCGAAGTCGATGAAGACGCGGTTGCCTTTTGCGGCGGCGGGCGTTTTGAAGCGGCGGCGATAGGTGGAAACGAAATCGTAGATCTTGTCGTCGAAGCTGTGCCAGGGCAGCTTGATGTTGGTGTGGGGAATTACGACGGTTTCGAAGGAGGCGTCGTTAAAGGTGATGGCCTCAGCTCCTTCGACTTTGCTGGGATGATAGCGCCAGCCGCGGTTCATCGGCAGGACGGTGCGGCCTTGTGAGAGGGTCTCGGCGGCGAGTGCTGGAATCGAGGGTAGTGTCGTGGCGGCGAGGAGGGTGCTAGTGGTCTTGAGAAAGTCGCGTCGGCGCATAGTGTTTTTTATCCGAACCAATCCTATTCAGAAGATCGGGGTTTGTCACAATTTTGAACTGCTGAGACGGGCCTATTGGCGTAGACCTGTCGTCTGGAAGGGGAGTCCTGTGGCTGGCCAGTGATCGGGCTGGGCATCGACGTTGGGTGCGATCGCGACTCCGGCGGCGGATGTTGGCGCAACTGAGATGTTCCAGCCATCGACTGCGATCAGAGCGTCTTCGCCCTTGAGAGCTTTCTGGTCGGCTTCGATGGTTATGGTTTTGGTTTCGTTGGGGACAAGCGAGATGTAGTTGTCGCTGTAGTAGACGGGAAGAACGCGGTCTCCTGAGCGGCGGCGTAGCTGGAGATGGGACATGAGGGCGAGGTTCTTCGATGGGTTGTGCAAGGTCACGGTCAGGAGGGCCTTGCCGGCTGCGTCCTTACGCTGAACCTGTGCTTCGAGATTGACGGTAGGCAGCTTGCCGAGGGCTGTAAGGTCGTCCTGATGCTCGGGTTGGGCGCGCCAGTAGAAGTTGTCGGAGAGAAGTTTGCCGTCGTTGTCGTAGAGTTCGAGCTTCAGGAAGTGGACGGGGGAGAGAGTCGTTGGGAATGCAACTGGGCCGAGGGTCGTCGCGGTGTCGGGTTGCGCGGTGACCTTGTCAGAGTGTTGATAGGCGATGGTGCCGTCGAGGTTGTAGATGAAGGTGTGTGCGGTCGCGCCGACGAGTGCATCGGGAAGGTTGTTGATGACCTGGAGTTCGCTGGTTGCTTCGTTGAACTGAATGTGTATCAGCTCAGAGGCTTTCTTGACGGCGAAGAGCGAGGAGTTGGGCTCGAGGTCGTAGTGATAGATCTGCCAGACGAAGCTAGGCTGTGCGGGGTTGCTCATCCAGGTGATGACACCTGTGGCGGGATGGAAGAGCTGTGCGTTGCGGCCTTCGTACATGGCGCGGAAGGCTTCGTAGTTGGCGAGTTGCGATTTGCGAACGAAGTCGGCGAGGTTGGCGATGGTGCCGTAGCGGCTGGCGATGATGCTGGGGTAGATGTCTCCGCCCTGTGCGCCTTTGGCGAAGTCGCGTTCGGCCCAGTTGTCGGTAATGGTCTCCCAGTCGCTTTTGGGGATCATGCCGTGGATAGATTCAAGCGTGGGAACAGACATGCTGCCGGTTTCGGTCTTGAAGAAGTCGTTATGGATGACGTAGAACTCGCGGGGAGTTCGCCAGTGATAAGGCCCTGCGGAGTGGACGCCGTGGCCCTCGGTGGAGCTGGGTTGATACATGCGCGTGGGTTCCAGCTCGGCCATGAGGGCACGGAGACGGTCGTCGATCTCCTTGGGTGGAAAGCCTTCGTTGCGGGCGCACCAGACAGCGATGGAGGGATGGTTGCGGAAGCGGACGATCTTGTCGCGGACGTTGGCGATGTAGGTGTCGAGATCGGTTGGATTGGGCCCATCACTGGGATTGGGCTGGAAGAATTCGTCCCAGAGGAGGATGCCGTATTTGTCGCAGAGGTCGTAAAAGTCCTGGCTGGTGCTTTGGCCGACCCAGTTGCGGATCAGATTGAGGTTGGCCAGCTTGTGCAGACGGATCTTGGCTTCGAGACGCTCGCGTGGGATGCGCTTCATGGCTTCGTCGAGTCCCCAGTTGCCGCCGCGAATGAAGACGCGGACACCGTTGACGGAGATGGTGAGGTTGTCGGAGTCGGGAACGGAGTAGGTGATCTTGCGGACGCCGAAGCTTACGTCCTGCGTGTCGGAGGGTTTGTTCTGTTGCTCGAAGGTGAGGTGAAGTTTGTAGAGATTTTGCGGGCCATAACCGTTGGGCCACCAGAGCTTCGGCTGATTGATGTGGAGGACGGGCGTGGTTTTGGGATCGAAGCTGACTAGTTGCGTGCTATGCGGGGCTAGTTCGACGGGCTGTTGGAAGGCGATTTTGTCGATGCTTCCCTTCAGGATGCCCTTCTGCGGCTGGTCGGTTATGTTCTCGACGGTGGCCTGGATGGCGACGTCGGTGGAGTCGGTCTTCGGTAAGGGGAGATCGGTGGTGACGAGCGGGTTCTTGATCAGCACGGGGCCGGTGGCGGAGAGGAAGACCTTTTGCCAGATACCAGTATCTCGATCGCGCATGGCGGGGAGCCAATCCCAGCCGATGGTGGAGAGGAAGGTTGGGCCGTCGATGGCGGTGATGCCGCCGTTCAGGCCTACACCGTTTGTCAGGGTATGTTCGTGCGGGACTCCGGGGTGAGGTTGCGGTGATACGAGCACGGCGATCACGGCCTTCTTGCCGGGCTTTACGTTGTAGGAGATATCGTATTTGCCGCGGATGAACGCTCCGCGCGTGGTGCCGACCTCTGCACCGTTAACCCAGACGGAGGCAGAGTAGTTGATGCCGTCGAAGTTGAGCCAGATGTGTTTGCCCGCGTAGGCCTGGGGAATCGTGACTACTGTTCTGTACCAGTAGGAGGTACGGTTCAGGCTCTCGGGAATCTTTTCCGGGCGGTTGTTGTCTCCGTAGAGAGGCTCTGCGTAGACCTTGTTGTTGACGAGTGTTGTAAGGATAGTGCCGGGAACGGTGGCGGGGTACCAGCCGGCTGGGTTGAAGGTAGCAGCGGCGACCTCTCCGCCTGATTGAGGCACTCTGGCTGCGTCCTGTAACTGCCAGCCAGAGGCTACGATGACAGGTTCGGGAGCGGTTGGTTTTGCTGCGGCAGAGAGTGGTGCGAACACAATCATCGATGCCAATGCCAAAGAAAGCGAGGACCCACAACGTATTTGCAACTAGTTATCTCCTTACGTTGCTCTGCAAGTCATTTGACTCTGCCGAACAACATCTGGAAATCATACTGGCACCTGTATTAGCGTGCCAATTTGGCGGTATTGGTTGGGTTTGTGTGGCTCAGAGTGTCGTAGAGCGGTTGCGCCGGAATCAGTCCGGGCTCCTCCTGGGCGACGGAGATGGCTAGAATGCGGATTTTTTCGTTGTTGGGTAGGGTCAGTGTCTTTGTGTTTTCTGAGACTTCCATTGGATAGGCGAAGAGATAGGAGTACTGATACGGCTGGTTTAGTCCGGTAGCAGTGTGGTGGTGGGAGGCGTACCAGGCGACGTTTGCTGGTTTGATGTAGCCAGCTTCAAGGCCGACGTAGTCCTCGGGGTAGCGGGGAGACTGTGGGCGTGCCTCTCGCTGCTGCTCGTCGGCGGGAGGCCACGCGGCGTGGTTTGCTGAGATCGCCCAGTCGCGTTCGGGTGCGCTCTTCCAGATACGCGTGTCCCATTGGCCGATGAAGCCGCCCCAGTCCTGGATGTTTAGATTGACGGCTTTATCGCCAACTTTGAACTCTGCTGACTGGTCTCCATCGGACGATGCTGCCAGAACGTAGACCCGGTTGTGGTGACCGGCAGGGAGGTTGATTGTTTGACCCCTCGCGACAACTGCGTTGGACGATCCCGTTTTGGCCGGCGCTAGATCGAACCGGACATCGTGATAGTTGATGGTTGTGGGTAGCATCTCGGCTGGGATTGCGTCGCCTTTGCCGTCGAAGCCGACGCCTTCGGTTTTGGTGTCGTCGTTGCTGGCGACGGCTAGATCGTAGTTGAGCGCTACCGGTTGCGATTGTGTGGAGGCAAGCTTCGAACTTGGCGCGCCGAGGCGCAGCGCGAATGTACGTGGCTGGTAGGCGGTGAACGATGTGGCGAGCGCGCCGTCAGTGATGGTCGCCGATCCGATGGGCTGTTCCTGGGCGTTGACTTCACGGGCTGCGGTAACTGGCGCGGCGAAGGAGACTCGCACGTCCTGGGCTGGCTTACCGTCGAGTTCGACCATGCGGAGAATGATTTCGTCGCTGGCTTCCGCCTTCTTGAGCGCGAGTACGCGGATGCGAGGATTGTCGAGGTGCATCAATGAAAAGTTCTTGCCGAGTGTGCCGGAGTGCTTCGTCGCTTCGAAAGCGATCAGAGGATCGTTGAGCCGGTAGGCTTGCCAGTCTGTTTGAGATTTGCGCCAGTCGTCCGCGTGACCTGCAAGAGCGAATACGAATTCGTGATGGCCCCAGTCTTGATTTGCCTGATCAGTGTAGGCTTGCGGGCGGCCGTTGGTTGAAGGCTGCATTCCGGGCGAACGCATGAGAGTGACGCGAAGAGTGTTGTCGTTGGGCTTATCTGATCCGTTCTTGCAATCGGTCAGGATGGTGGTGCCGAAGCTTCCATTTTTGTCGGTGAGATCGATCCATCGATGGGAAGCGACTTCGAACTGGCGCTCGTTGGCATTGGGTCGCTGAATGGTTCCTACGCCCCAGTTGTAGGTGGCGTTTTCATTCGATGCGGCAAGGGGGATCGATGCTTTAAGGTTTGCGGCGAGAGTCTTCCAGTCGATTGCGTTGCCGAATTCGACGCGATTGCCGGCATCGCCTGCGGAGAGGCTTATAGTTTGAACGAATGTTGAGCCTTCGGTATTGCGTGTTACTTCTAGTGAGACTCGAACGGGGCCATTCTCTTTGATGCGAACTTTCGCAGGGCCGCTGACATAGGCGCGCGGCGCTGCTTGTTCCTGCTCGAACTCCATATTCCATGCTGGATAAATTTTGGGTATGTCGGTGGAGACGGCCAGCCGGACCGGGCCTGACAGCAACTCCTTGTTCAAGGCTTTGTCGTAGATGCTGGAGACGTCGCCGTTCTGATCCAGACGGACGCGATAGCGATCATTTTCGAGAGATGAGTCCGTTACTTTGAGCGACGAATGCGTGTTGGTGGTTTCGGCGGGCTGCACATCGTAGATGGCATAACCGACGGAGGGGGCTTTCGCTACAAAGAGGACTTTGCCGCCTGTGAGCTGCGAGGGAACTTCTCTTCCGTCTGGGCCAGAGACGCGCACTGCCTTCGGAGTGCCATTCGGGAAGGTGACGTTGGCTTCAACCAGATCTTCGCGCTCGATATTGAGAGGGTTGAAGACGACGATTGGTACTCCCTTGGTCTGGGTGTTGAGGCCGGAGGTGATTGCCTCGGTTGCATCTGTGAGGACACCGGCGAATTGGTTCGCCGCGATAATGTCGTCGTTCCAGGCATACTGATACGCGCGTGGCGTTGCGGTTCCAGCGCCGATATCGTGGAAGTGGCCGCTCAGTTCCAGCGTCCATGCATCGTTGAGCCGTTGCTGCGGATAGGTTCGGGCTCCGAGCCACTGTGCTGCAATGGAAGATTTTTCGGCGGCATCCGCGAGGAGCTCGTTCTTGGTGATCCAACGCTTGTGATACGCCTGCGACGTGAGTGAGCCGGCGGAGTGATTGATGAGCTCGAGATCGCCCTGGTATTGCGGCATGCGCGATTCCATCCCGGGTTGGATGTCGTTGAACATCTGATCCGCAGTGGCTATGACTACGTTCACGGGGCCTTCACCTACTTTGACCGGCGGCCCGCTGGGCTCGGCGGTTGGTGTCTCGCCCATCGCAAATGCGCCGCGTGGTGGCGCAGGCAATGTGGTCTCGCTCTTGGTCACTATAGCTTCGAGCAGCTTTACCGTTGATTCCTGGGTCGCACCGCCGATGTCTCCAGTGCCGACGTAGTGGTAGTCGGCGAAGACGCCGGTGACCTTGCCGTTGCGGTCGATGCGCTCGACCCAGTTCGGTTCGACAGAGCGCGGGCGGGCAAGCGCAACTTGCTGTGCTGGAGTGAGCCGTGAGCGCTCCTCGCTGGTGAGTTGCGGCGCAGAAACTATAGACTGCGTGGACGGCTTGCTGAGATCGGTATAAACATTGCTTCCGTAGCCGCCGGGATTCAACGCTGCGAGTACGTGGCTTCCGTCCGGTCCAACCCAGAGTCCGACGTTGAATGGAATGCCCTCTGGTGTCTTCTCAGGTGAATCGGGGCCGCCGATCTTCGGGGCTGGCTGCCATTGCGCGTTGAGTTTTTGTGTCGAGAAGCCCTTTACGCCTGCGTGAGCAAGGATGCTGGGGAGCGATGCAGGAAAACCGAAGCAGTCGGGCAGCATGTACTCTGCGCTTGCCTTGCCGAAGTCTTTGCGGAAGTATTCGTTGCCATAGAGGACCTGGCGAAAGATTCCTTCGGCGCTGGGAAGATTGACGTCGCCTTCTTCGACAGATGAGCCGGCTGGAAACCAGCGTCCCTCGGCGGCGTACTTCTGCATCCGGGCGTAGTCGGCGGGAAAATACTCTTTCATCAGACGGTAGCGATTGGAGCCGGTCCAGTTGAAGACGTAGTGCGGATATTTATCCATGTAGTCGAAGTTCACGCGCATCGTCTTTAGCAGATACTCGCTGATCGTCTGCGGCATCTCCCAACGCCATTGCGTGTCGAGATGCGCGTACGGAACGACATACAAAGTTGGAGCCTTTGTGATGTCGGGAGCCTTCATTGTCTGGCTATAAGCGGCGATGGGGAGCAAAGTTGCTGCGACTGCGGACAGGATCCCAACAGATCCGAAAGACCGACGGCAAGATTTGGTCGTACGACGAGGCGAGCATGAGAAGTGTGTCAATCGCATAGCTGGAACCATCCATTCGCCGGGCAGCGCCGGAGCCTAACTGATTTAGGGTTTGATGCCGGTAACAGAAAACCCCGCACGTTCGAGCGCGTGCGGGGTCTTGAGCGTTCTGTTCTAGAAGATAAATTTCAGAGCGACCTGCAGCTGTCGCGGATTGGTCTGCGACTTTCCGGTGACTCTTCCGAACGTACCTGACGTCGGGTTGAGATCAGGACCGCCTGTCTGCCCAATCTGTGCCCAGTTGGAGTGGTTGATGAAGTTATAAGCATCGGTGCTGAACTCGAACCGCGCTCTCTCGTTGATTGGGAAGTCCTTGTGCACGGAGATATTCCAGTTCTGGAAGCCGGGCCCGTAGATGGAGTCGCGCACGCCATGTTGAAGATTGAATGTGCCAGCGGTGGGCTGCGTGAAGATTGGTGAACCATCAGCGTTTGTTGTGGCGAAGTATTTGCCAGTTTGCCCCGGATAGCCGGAGAAGTTTTTCAGGATCGCTGGGTTTCCATTCTTAACCCAGAATTGCCCTTGAGAGCCGCAACCGAAGCTGCCCACCTCGCCTACGCCGGCGTATTCGTTATTGGTTCCGATTCCGCAGGGTTGGCCAGTTTGGAATTGAGCGCTTCCGCCTAACCGCCAGTTACCGAATAACTGGCCCTGGAGATTTCTTTGGCCACTGAAGAATGGAAACGCATAGAGATAGTTAACCACCAGAGCATGACGAGCGTCGTACTCGGACGGTCCCCAGAGGTTACTGGTGTTGTAGGTATCAGGAACGATGTCACGGTAGTTCGAACTGTCATCCATACTCTTCGACCATGTATAGCTGACACCGAACATTGCATTGTGTACAAAGCGTCGATTCCACGCAATCTGAAGCGCGTTATATCTCGCGTCCCCATTGCTTTGTTCCTGCTGAATCGCAGAGTAGCCCTGGTAGGGGCGAAGGTAAGTCACATTTTTGCCGGGATTCGCCTGTATAGCACCGACCACAGGCTGATTGATGTCAAACACTCTCCAGTTGTGTATGCCACGGCCTCCGACATAGGCGATTGACATGTAAGAGCTCAACGGAAGCTCCCTCTGAATAGTGAGGTTCCAGTTCCATCTGACCGGAGACTTTAGATTCTGGGCCAACGTCGTCACCGTCAAAGCAGGTGCAACGCTGGGGTTCAAGGCCAGACCAGGGTTATCCACCATGCTGTTCAAGTTGCCCGATGCCGCATTCACTGTCACGAACGGCTGGAAGGGAGGATTGCCGCCAGGGAAGATGTTATCGAGCAATCCCATACGGGTTGCAAACTCACCGGCTCCCGCGCGAAATACCGTCTTCGAATCAGCCTGGTAAGCAATGCCCAAACGAGGCTGAACCGTGGTTGCAAGGTTGACATAGCCGTTACGCAGATGAGGAGCGAACAGGCCAGTGCAGGGACCTCCATCGCAGGCGGTCGAGTTAGCTTCGGATCCGACCACTCCGTGGGCTGCAGCTGAGCTGGGGAAATTGCTGAAGCCCGGAATCACCATCCCGTTGTAGGGGTTGCCAGTGCCCAGGATGACGAGACCCGTCGCTGGATTGACCTGCGGTGCGTTCGCGGCAACGAACGAACCGGGATCAAAGTAAACTGCATTGCCCCAAGCTGGCTTGTAGGGAGTAAGGATGGTTACCCGCAGACCGTAGTCGATATGCAGTTTAGACGTTACCTGCCACGCATCCTGACCGAAGAACTCATACATCTGTCCGGACCACTGTGTATACGATTTGGGCCCGATCTCGGTGTAGCTGTCGGCCAACCCCAAAGCCAGGTTGGCTATACCGACACCGGTAGTTCCGCCCAGTCCCGTTCTTGGATCGGTAAAGACGAACGAGCCGTTCTGGTTGTTGGCGCCGCCCGGTACAGTCGATACGTTGATCTGGTCGTTATCGTTTTCGCCCTGATAGTTAAAGTAGACGCCAGCTTTCACTGTGTGATTTCCCCATACCTTGGTCACACTGTCCGTGATCGTGTAGATGGGACCTTGGGAGTGCGAGGGATAAGGACCACCCTGTATACCGTAGAAGCCGCCAGGAAGGGTGACACTTGGAATTTTTTGCGGTGCAGCTTTAGCGCCGGGGATGATATAGGGAAAGTTAATACCCAGTGTTTGTCTGTTGAAGCCGGCCAGCGCCGTGTTCACCGGAATATATACCCGATCGATGCTGACAGTACCGCGCAATTCATTGATGATGGTTGGAGAGATAGTCCAGGTCCAAGCAAGGCCGTTGGTCTGGTTTGGACGATTGAAGTACTTGCCCGTCAGTCCTGATCCCTGGTCGAAAGGTTGGTATTCGAGGTAGGTCGCGGCTTGACGACGAAACTCGAAGTGATGATTTTGGCTGAGTATAAAGTCCACATTGATGACTTCTTTCCGTTGATTGATTGGATGCGCGGCTTGTGCAATCCAATTTGTAGCGGTTCCCGTTACGTATCCAGGAGTGGGAGCGGGATACGCATTCAGAATCGCCATGCCGTTGGCGCTCAGACGTCCCTTGGGAATGATGTTGCCTGCATATGCCACGCAGCTCGCCGCACCCTTCGTCGGGCAGGTTGCTGGATCATAGATCTGAGCGGTGCCGCTGTACCAGGGATTACCAGGAACCAGCAGTTCGCTGAAGTCACCCTGGCGCATCCGCAAAGTGGGTACGGCTTGGGGCTGAGTATCGGCGAAGCGATATCTGATCCAATCTTCATTCACAAAGAAGAACAGTTTTTGCCTCAGCGGATCAGTCGCATGCCACCCTGGAATCCAGACCGGGCCGCCGAACGTAAATCCAAAGTTGTTATAGACGAACGGTGAGGCAAATCGGGTCGTGGGGCTAAAGTTGCGCGTCCACGTGTTGGCGTTCATCGCCGAATTTCTCAGATACTCATATGCGGAACCGTGAAAATCTGTAGTTCCGCTCTTGCTCACAAGGCGAATTTGACCGCCGGCTGCGCCGCCGTATTCTGCCTGATAGCCAGCCGTGAGCACCTGCATCTCCTGCGTGGCGTCCACGCTGGCAACACCGATGATCGCGCCGCTACCACGGGTGCGAACCGCGGGAGCGCCGTCAAACGTGACGAGGGTATCCTGCGTTCGGGCTCCGTTGATTTGGAAAGGAACTCCGCCGCCGACCGCAAAGTTGAAGTCTCCAAGCGTGGAACCGCTGCGAAGGCCTGGAAGCAGGGAACCCATGTAGAGCGGATTACGTCCGTTCAACTGCTGATCTCTGATCTGTTGTCCCGTGACCTGGCTTTGCACCGCTCCAGACTCCGTCTGCAACACTGACGCGGTTGCGGTCACTTCTACAGTTTCAGACAACTGGCCGATGTCGAGAGTCGCATCGATATTGATCGTCGTGCTCGCGCTGAGTCTGTTATGGGTACTAATGAATTTCTTGAATCCCTTGGCCTCGGCCGTCATGGTGTAGTCGGCAGGCTGCAGATTGGTGATCGTATAACGGCCTTGAGAATCCGCGATAGCCGATTGCTCCTGGCCCGTTCCCTCGTTTTGGATCGTCACTCTCGCGCCCGGTACAACGGCTCCGGAGTGGTCGCGGACAAATCCAGCGATCGTACCGACGTCAGACTGGCCCCACGCTGGGGCCGCGAAGACGCTGCAACCTACTAGCAAGACGCAAAGACACGATAGATGTACTCGTACATTTCTCCACATGGCGGCTCCCCTTCGATTTGAATACTGGCTTATGGAACATTTGCAGGACGCCACCGTACCTATCAAGTAGCGTTTTATATGATTGCGCTATCATAACGCTCAACTGTTTACACAGGTGAGTATTGCCCTGTCAACACAAAAGAATAATGAACGTCTGATAAATTAATGGAGCCTTCATATCGAAGGCTTTATGATAGGCCTCCCATAAAGAAGAAATGAAGGAGAACGTGCACAAGTCGTCCCCCCCAAAACGAGCAACGCTTGAAGATGTCGCGAAGGCAGCAGGTGTTGGACCCATGACTGTCTCGCGCACGATCAATGGGCATCCCTACGTCGCAGAAGAGACGGCGAAACGGGTCCGTGCGGCCATTCGCCAGCTGGATTATCGACCGAACCACGCCGCGCGCATGTTGACCGGTCAGCTATCGAGATCGATTGGCCTGATCGTCCCGGATTTAGCAGATCCATTCTTTTCAGTCGTCAGTCACGCTGTTCAGGAGACGGCGCGAGAGAGCGGCTACCTGGTATGGTTGGCGGCTTCGAATGACGATCTTTCTATCGAGGCTGCACAGGTAGAACAGATGACGCATCACCCTGTGGACGGCATCTTGTTAGTGCCCGTCGATAGCCGCGACAGATATCTGAAAGCCGTGGCTACGGGGACAACTCCTGTTGTAACGATTGATCGCTATATTGAGGTGGCTTCAACGGATTCTGTAGAAGTCGAAAATCGTGCCGGGGCGCGAATGGCCGTGGAACATCTTATCGGCCACGGCCGCAGAAGAATCGCGTGTGTTGCCACAAATTCCCATTTGCGAACCATCAAGGAACGCATTGCAGGCTACGAAGAATGTTTGCGAGAGGCGCGATTGCCGCGCGCAAAGGTGTTGCAGTTGTCGAGCCTCGCGGAAGCAAAAACCACCATGGCGGCGTTGTTTAATTCGGGTAATCGGCCCGACGCTTTATTCACTACAAACAACGCGTCCACCATATGGGTGATTGAGACGTTCCGCGAGATGAATATTGAAGCCGGCAAGGATGTAGCGCTCGTCGGCTTTGACGACGTTGACTTTTACACCCTCATCAGGCCTCCCATCACGTCTGTTCGCCAGCCCGCTGCGGAACTCGGACGCATGTCGGCACGACTGCTGCTACAAAGAATCAAGGGTGACTCTGCTTCATCGAGCGTAAGAACCGTTCTACCGGTTTCATTGGTCATTCGCGAATCGTGCGGATGCGAGAGAAAAGAGTAGCGTATCTAAGCCTTACTCTCCATAAGGAACCCAGATGTTCTTGATCTGCGTGGCATGTCGCATGAAGTAGCGTCCATCGTTCTGATTGGAGTCGAACCAGTCAATTTCGTACTTGTCGTTGGTCCAGACCTGCTTCAGATTGCCGACCGAGGCCGCCTTCACCAGCGTTGCGTCTGCAGGATCGCGGAAGCACCAGATGGCGTCAACGTCATCATGCTCTGCCAACGTCTTTGCCAATTCCGATGGCCGGCCCGCAACGATATTGACGACTCCGCCGGGAAGGTCGCTGGTATCGAAGACCTGGTAGAGGTCGCCCATGAGGGTGGCATACTTCTCCGATGGAACCACAATGACGACGTTGCCTGCGGCGATGGCTGGCATGACCAGCGAGAAAAATCCAAGCAATGGGGCTTCTGTGGGACAGATAATGCCGATCGTTCCGATGGCTTCATTCATCGCCAGCGTGACATTGCGCATCGGCGGATTGTGTACCGAGCCGTCGTACTTGTCGGCCCATGCCGCATAGGTAAAGATGCGGTCGATGCTGCATTCGACTTCGGAGCTGGCCTGGTCTTTACCTACCATTTCGGCGAGCTTGGAGGTGATCTCGGAGCGACGCTGGATCAGATTCTCCGCAATGTAGTAGAGGATCTGCGCTCGCGTATGTGCAGCTGTTTTAGCCCACTTTTCCGCTTTGTGAGCCGCTTCTACTGCGTTGCGGATGTCCTTGCGATTGCCTAGAGGGGCTTCGCCGAGGACTCTTCCATCGGAAGAATAGACGGGAAAGCTGTAGCCGGAGTCCGGCCTTGCCTGTTTGCCACCGATATATTGCTTTACTGTGCGGTCGATGGTGTCTGAAACGTTGGCATTGGCATCGTCCTCTTTCGTCGACGCGGCTTTTGCTGGGCGCTTTTGCTTCGCGCGCTCGTGACCCCATGCAGGCTCGAGATATTCGTACATACCTTCGCGGCCGCCCTCGCGACCATAGCCGCTTTCGCGATAGCCGCCGAAGCCGCAGGATGCGTCGAAGAGATTGGTGCTGTTGACCCAGACGACTCCAGCCTTGACCTGTGAGGCGACGTCAAGCGCAACGTTGATGTTTTCGCTCCAGATGGAGGCTGCCAGTCCGTAGGTGGTGTTGTTCGCAAGTTCGATGGCTTCGCTCGGTGTACGGAACGTCATCGCTGCCAGTACTGGGCCAAATATCTCTTCCTGGGCCACCGTCGCCGTAGGATGGACACCAGTCAACAGTGTCGGAGGAAAGTAGAGGCCTTTCTGCGGCATCGTAGACTGCGGCTGCCAGCACGTTGCGCCATCTGCGACACCCTGATCGACCAGCGCGCGGATGCGTTCGAGCTGCACCGGTGCGACGATGGCTCCGATGTCGACGGATTTGTCTAGCGGCGAGCCGACACGAAGAGTCTCCATACGGGCTCGCGCCTTGGCGTAGAACGCTTCCGCGATGCGTTCCTGTACCAGCAGGCGTGAACCGGCGCAGCAGACCTGTCCCTGATTGAACCAGATGCCGTCGACCAGACCTTCGACGGCCGAGTCCATGTCGGCATCATCAAAGACGATGAACGGAGATTTGCCGCCAAGTTCGAGTGAAAGCTTCTTGGTGGAACCGGCGGTTGCCTTGCGGATGATTCGGCCAACCTCAGTCGAACCTGTGAAGGCGATCTTGTCGATGTCGTCATGTTCAACGAGCAGCGCGCCGGTGCGACCATCACCATTAATGACGTTGAGAACACCCGGCGGCAGGCCGATTTCATCTGCAAGTTCCGCGAGAGCAAGAGCTGTAAGCGGCGTGTACTCGGCGGGTTTGATTACAACCGTATTTCCGGCAGCGAGCGCTGGTGCAACCTTCCACGCAAACATCAGCAGTGGGAAGTTCCACGGAATGATCTGCCCGACGACGCCACACGCGGTATAACCGGGAAACTCGCTCTCCAGTAACTGCGCCCATCCCGCGTGATGATAGAAGTGACGTGCTACCAGAGGAATATCAATATCGCGGCTCTCGCGAATGGGTTTGCCATTGTCGATCGTCTCTAAGACCGCGAGCCGGCGTGAGTGCTTCTGGACCTGACGCGCCAGCGCGTATAGATAGCGAGCACGCTGATGACCGGTCAACGCCTGCCATGCGGGAAGAGCTTTGCGGGCGGCTTGAACGGCCGCATCAACGTCCGCAGCATCGGCTTGCGCAACATCGGCGATCTTGTCGCCAGTTGCGGGATTGTTCGTGGCGAAGTACTCTCCTGAGGCGGGCTTCTGCCATGCGCCGTCAATATAGTTGCCAAAGCTGCGCTTGTGCGCGTCGAGCCAGCGTTCAACCTCTTTCGGATCTTCTGGCGCAGGACCGTACTCCATAGCGTAAAACTCTTCCACAATTGAGTTGCTCACAAAAACTCCTTATGCAATCGGGTGACGGTAGGCGGCGGAGTAGCGGCCGGTGATGTAGTGCTCTAATTGGCGCTCGATGTCGGCAAGCATGCTGCTGGCGCCGAAGCGGAAAAGACTTGGTTCGAGCCAGGGCCTTCCAAGCTCGTCCTTCATCACATACATCCATTGAAGAGCCTGCTTCGCCGTCTTGATCCCGCCCGCAGGTTTGAAACCTACAGACATGCCGGTTCTTTCTGCATAGTCGCGAATAGCCCTGACCATCACTAGCGAGACGGGAATGGTTGCGTTCGTAGCTTCCTTGCCGGTAGAGGTCTTAATAAAATCAGCTCCGGCCATCATGGCGACCACGCTGGCGCGGGCAACATTACGCAACGTGAGTAGATCACCTGTCCCGAGGATGGCTTTCATGTGGGCTGCACCGCAGGCGTCTTTGAAAGCGGCAACCTCATCGTAAAGCGCCTGCCATTCACCATTGAAGACATGCGCCCGTGTGATGACGATGTCGATTTCGTGTGCGCCTGCCTCGACGGATCGGCGAATCTCCTGCACTCTTTCTGCAAGCGGCGACAGGCCCGCCGGGAAGCCGGTCGAGACCGCAGCGACAGGGATATCTGTCCCCTCGAGCGCTTTCACGGCGGTCTCAACAAACGCATGATAGACGCAGACCGCTCCAGTGGTGAGGTTCAGTTCTTCGATGCCGAGCTTTTCGACGATGTGTCGCTGCAGCGGATATCTCGCCTTCGCGCAGAGCCGCTTCACACGCTCTGCGCTATCGTCGCCGCTGAGGGTCGTGAGATCCATGCACGCGATAGCGCGGAGCAGCCATGCGGCCTGCCACTCCTTCTTCACCGAACGGCGCGTATCGATGGTGCTGGCACGTCTCTCCACGGCGCTGGTATTGACGCGAATCTCCTCAACCCATTCGAGATTGAGCGGTATCCGGCGGTTCGGCTCCAGCAATCGGCCATTGAGTTCGACCGGAACGGACTGATGGATAACGGGATGCTGCTCTTGTTGCTTCACTGCCATAGTCTTATCTCCCTCAATAACTTCTGAGAGCAAAAATCTGCTGAAGTGCCCGCGCCAGATCGTAGCGCCGGCGTCTTCCTATCTTTTCAGTATACGAGCACGCGTTACTGAATTTATTGACAGCACCTCTGCTGCCGCTCCTATTTAAAGCTTCGCCTTCGCCCTCGTATCTCTAGGTAAATCGTTGCAACAGCTCATCGACCTCATTGCGGAAAGGCATTGAGGGGGCCGTGCCGTGTCGTGTGACCGAGATGCCAGCCACAGCGCAGCCAAAACGCGCCGCCTGCAGGATGTCCTTGCCTTCGGCCAGAGCCACTGCGAAGCCACCGTTGAATGCGTCTCCCGCGCCTGTCGTCTCTACTACTGGACCCGCGACATAGACTGGGACATGCTGCAGCGTTGTCGCATTCTTCACCAACACGCCTTGCGCTCCAAGCGTGATCACTGCGTTGCGCACACCACGCGAAAGTAATGCATCCGCCGCTTGCTCGGCATCTGTAAGCGAGACGACGCGGATGCCGGTCAGGATCTCCGTCTCAGTCTCATTCGGCGTCAGGTAGTCGCAGTACTGTAGCATCGTATCCGGAAGCTCGTGGCCGGGCGCTGGGTTCAGGATCGTCGGCACACCGAGGGAATGCGCGAGCCTCAGGCCAGCCTCGACCGTTGGCAGCGAGAGTTCCAATTGCGTGACGAAGATTGCCGACTCCGCGATTACCTGCCGCGTTTGCTCCACCTCCTGCGGGGTCAACTCAAAGCATGCGCCCGGCACAACGATAATTGCATTCTCACCCTTGACCGCATCGATGATGATCGCTGCAGCACCGGTTGGGGAATCGGTCTCGAACACGTGCGTCGCATCAATTCCTTCTTCCCCGTATGTCTTGCGGGCGATATCGCCAAAAGCATCGCGGCCAAGCTTGCTGATGAAGCTCACCTTCGCCCCGGCGCGCGCAGCCGCAACTGCCTGATTCGAGCCCTTCCCGCCTGGCCCAAGCTTGAAATCTTCTCCCATGTATGTCTCGCCCCACGCCGGCAGCTTCTCCGTCCTGAACGCGAGATCGGCCACATAACTACCCATCACCACGACTTGAGCCTTACCCATGCCCTTCCCTCTTTCCCTATTTCTAATATGAATGAAGTCGCTTCGGCTTAACTCCGCGAGCAAAATCTACGAAGCGTAGGCGCGAGCGATGAGCACTAGCGCGAGAACATACGCAAAGAACATCGCAGCGAGATATCCCTTGGCGCGTGCATTTGCCCCCTTAAACTCCTTCCACACGAAGACGCCCCATAAGCAGGCGACCATAGGAGAGGCTTGCCCGATAGCGTAGGAGATAGCCACACCGACCAGTGAGGCAGCTACGAAGTTAAAGACCGTACCAATGCCCCAGATCGCTCCACCGAGCAGACCGAGCGCGTGGTACGAGGCCGAGGCGCGAAAGTAGTCTCCAGCTTCGACTGGCGTCCCCACAATTGGCTTGCGCATGAGGATGGGGTTGAAGACGAAACAGCATAGGAAGGCGCCCAGAGTGAGAAAGACTGCCGCCGTATATGGCGTTAAAGTTGCGCCGTGCGTCATGGCGCGAGTAATAAATGGAGCGAAGATGCCCATCAGCAGGCCGGAGATAACGCAGACCACGACGCCTCGCCGCGAAATGACATTGCCTGCCGTACGCAACGCTCCGTATGCTTTGCCGACAAGAATCACGGCAACAACCGCCATGGAGACGCCGGCTGTCAGCAAGACAGGATTGCCGCGCGGCTGCAAGGCGTAGCTGAGCACTACGCCTTGGACCAGAGCGATACCAATCGCAATGGGAAATGCGATCGCGAGACCGACGATCTCAATACCGGCGATCAACAACACATTTGCGATATTGAAGATGAAGCCACCGAGGGCTGCGTAGAAGAGATTGATATTGTCGGCGGCATGCAGATTCGCGAGAAATGCGTCGGGGCCGCCGGCGTAACTGCCCATCGTAAAGGCCAGCGCCAGCGAGATAAGAAAGATACCAAGCCCGTAGTCCCAGTAGTAGAGCTCGAAGCGGTAATTCTTTGTGCCTTTGAAGGTGTTGGCGAAGGAGCCCCAGCATAAGGTGCTCAGGATGGTCATCAGGAGAGCGGCGTGGAACGTGGTGGGAACGAACATGGATACGGCGACTCCGGCTCGCGCTAATCGACGTGAAGTATCTTGCGAGGGAGCCATTATGACCTGTGACAGGCCATCTTGTACAAAGCATTACGACTCCGGTATTGAGTCTCTTCAGGGAGGGTCCTGGAGCGGAAAGAACCAGACACTTACGAACCGGGAGTGTAGCGTCCAAAGTTATGTTCAAAAATGAAATTTCTGCGCTAAACTTACCGGACTGTACGGAGGGCCCTTGAAATGCCCCTCAAAAGTGGCTGATCTAAAGCCAATTTGGCGCATGGTGTTCCCTATAGCGCTCCTCGCGCTGGTGCTGGGGACAACGCTGGGAGAGGTCTGGCATCATCATGCCAATTCTCTCCCCGACACCTGCCCGATATGCCAGATGAGCCATCAAGCCATCGAACCGCCACTGGCGGGAGCCCGTGCCTACATTCTGATTCCCACTGGGCCCGGGCCAGAACCACAAAACTACGACTTCACTCCAAGTCCCGCCGCACAGCACATTCCCGTGCGCGGCCCTCCCGCGTAACAGCCTCGTTGGATCGGTTACGTGCCACTCGCGGCACGCCAATCTCTGTACCGCCCTCTACAAGAAGGCTGAACGCCCATGTGCTTACCACGTTTGCGTCTTCCAATTTTGTTAGTTACGGTGTCGTTCTTCGGAGTTGCAGGTGCGCAATCCCCACCTGCGCCAAACCAGACGCCGTCGCCCCCACCCGCGCAGGCACTTGCCCAGAACCAGGGATCGGTAACGATTTCGCTGGACGACGCTATCCAGATGGCACTCCAGCACAACCACAATCTGCTGGCCGCTCGAACTACGATCCAGCAGAACGAGGCTGAAGAGATTACGGCGAATCTTCGACCGAATCCAGTGCTTATAGGCGACGCTCAGTTTTTGCCAGTCTTCCAGCCGAGCCAATTCAGCTCGGATTACCTCGACAACACGGCGCAGTTCGATCTGGGTGTCGGCTATCTATTTGAACGAGGCAAGAAGCGACAACACCGCCTGCAAGCTGCCAAAGATCTAACCACAGTGACACGATCGCAAGTAGCCGACAACGAGCGCAGCCTTGGTTTCAGTGTTGCCTCGCAGTTCATCAACGTTGAACTAGCCGAATCGACGCTTGAGTTGGCCATGCAAGACCTCAAGAGTTTCCAAAACACAGTGGATATCGGCGAAGCGCGCTATAAAGCAGGGGACATCGGCGAGGGCGATCTGCTGAAGATCAAGCTTCAGATGCTTCAGTTCCAGACGGATGTATCCGCAGCGCAGCTCGCCAAGGTTCAAGGACTTTCGGACTTAAGGCAGCTGCTCGGATATGAATCGATAGCCCCGGACTACGACGTAGCTGGAGCGTTTGATTATCAGCCTGTCAAAGGCAATCTCGAAGACTTTCAAGCAAAGGCTCTGGTGAGCAGGCCTGATCTGCAGGCGGCACAACAAGGGGTGACCGCTGCGAACAGTCAGCACGAACTGCAAAAGGCGATTGGCAAAAGAGACGTCACAGGCCAAGTGAACTACACGCACATCAGCTCCCTCAATACCGTTTCCCTATTCGGACAGATCCAGATGCCGATCTTCGATCGCAATCAGGGGGAGATTGCACGCGCGGGCTTCGCGATCACTCAGGCCCAGGAGCAGGCAAAGTTCACGACGGGACAAGTACTGACGGATGTGAGGGATGCCTTTGAAAATTTGCGCACCAACGACAAAGTTGTCGGACTCTATCGTTCGGGTTATCTCGACCAAGCGAAACAGTCCCGTGACATCAGCGAGTACGCCTACAGGCATGGCGCAGCCAGTTTGCTGGATTTTCTCGACGCGGAGCGCAGCTATCGAGCGACACAGCTCGGCTATCGCCAGGCACTCGCTTCGTATCTGCTCACTATCGAACAGCTTCGTCAAGCTGTAGGAACAAGGAGCTTGCCATGACGACTGCATCTCTCACCTGCCGCCACTACAGATTTCGAAGTGCGATGGCGTTAGCTTTTGCATTGACGTTCTCGGGTTGTCACTCGAATGATCGCGACCGAGCGAGTAAGATGACTTCCTTTTCCACGGATGCGTCGCCCTCTGCGACAGCCCACCTCTTCACCGTACCGCAGGACCAGATGTCGCATGTGAGAGTGGTCACTGTTCGTCCCACCGAGTTAACGCGCACACTGCGGCTCACAGGCGCAGTGGCCTACAATGCCTTCAAAACCACGCCGGTCATCACTCAGGTCGGCGGCCCTGTAAGTCGAATTCTGGTTGTGCCGGGCCAGCATGTCAAAGCAGGCCAGCCGATGCTCGACGTGAGCAGCCCCGATTATTCGCAGTTGCTGGATTCCTATTTAAAGGCCGCGGACTCCTACCGTCTCGCGAACAAAAATTACGCGCGCGCACAGGACTTATATCAACATCAGGCGATCGCCGAGCGTGATCTTGAGCAGGCCGAGTCGGACCGCAACCAAGCCCAGGCAGACCTGAACGCTGCAGATCAGGGGATGAAGATCCTCGGGATCAAGAACCCTGCCGATCTGGCGAAGGCCCCTTCTTCGGCACAAATTCCGGTACTTGCTCCTATCGACGGTGAAGTTGTCGAGCGCCTTGTCTCGCCTGGTCAGGTCGTACAAGCAGGCCAGACGCAGGCCTTTACGATTTCAGATCTGAGCACGGTATGGGTTCTTGCGAACGTGTACCAGGCAAGTCTCGCCTCCGTCCGCAGTGGAGATGATGTCATCGTGCAAACGGATGCATATCCTGACAGCTTCCACGGAAGGATTTCGTATGTCTCGCCTGCGCTCGATCCGAATACGAGAACGCTGCAGGCTCGCATCGTTGTTGACAACCCCGGCGAAAAATTAAAAAGGGACATGTATTGCACTGTCACCGTGACGGCAGGCTCGATCCCGAACGCCACTGCTGTGCCTGACTCATCCGTTCTTCACGATGACAATAATCAGCCATTCGTCTACGTCGCCATCGGCGCGAACCAGTTTGGCAGGCGCGATGTGGAGATTGGCCAAAGCCAGAACGGGCAGACACAGATTCTGAAGGGCATTTCCCCTGGAGAGAAGGTTGTGGGCGATGGCAGCTTGTTTATTCAGTTTGCCAATTCGCTGCAACACTGAGGAGGCGGCTTCGCATGATTCATCACGTCGTCCAGTTCGCACTGCGGCAGCGGTTATTGATTCTGCTCGCAGTGGCGTTCATCGCCGTCGCTGGAGCGATCTCGTTTCAGCACATGCCGGTGGACGCCTATCCCGATCTTTCTCCTCCGATGGTCGAAATCATCACCCAGTGGCCCGGACACGCAGCCGAAGAGATCGAACGCCTGGTTACAGTCCCGACTGAAGTGGAGATGAACGGCGTGCCGAAGATGTCCGTGATGCGCTCGATATCTTTATACGGACTGTCGGATGTCATCCTTACATTTGACGAAGGTACCGACGACTACTTCGCGCGACAAGTAGTCTTCCAGCGCTTAAGCGAAGTAACTTACCCGACGAGTGTAACGCCAACGCTCGCGCCGCTTGCGAGTCCTTCTGGTCTTGTCTACCGATACGTCATTGAGAGCCCGGACCGCACACCGCAAGAGCTGAAGATCTACGAAGATTGGGTTATCGAGCGCGAATACAAGCAGGTTTCGGGTGTTGCAGATGATTCAGGCTTCGGGGGCACGGTGATGCAGTATCAAGTGCTTCTCGACCCTGCAAAAATCTACTCTTACCACATCACGGTACCGACCGTACTACAGCAGCTCTCCGTCAACAATTCCAATGCGGGTGGCGGATTCTATTCGCAGGGTGGACAGTTCTATTATGTTCGCGGTCTCGGACTCGTCCGTGACACCTCAGATATTGGCAACGTTATCGTCGGCACGCAAAATGGGGTGCCGGTGCGTATTCGCGATATAGGTGAAGTTACGATCGGAAACGCTCCCCGCCTGGGCGAATTTGGCTTTAACAAAATAGATGATGCCGTCGAGGGCGTCATCATGATGCGGCGCGGCGAGCAAACGCAGAACGTACTAAAGGGCGTCGAAGAGAAAACCCAACAGCTCAACGAACATATTCTGCCGCCCGACGTAAAAGTGCGTCCTTATTACGATCGGAGCGATCTTGTTCAGCTGACTATCAACACTGTCGAACACAACATGCTGCTTGGGATGGCCCTTGTCCTCATTGTCCTGATGTTTTTCCTGGGGAATATTCGCGCCGCAGTGATCGTCGCGCTTACCATCCCTCTGGCTTTACTCTTCTCATTCATTTTCTTGCATGCACGTGGAGTTCCTGCAAATCTGTTGTCGATCGGTGCAATCGATTTTGGAATTCTCATCGACGGCACCCTGGTGATGGTAGAAAACATCTTCCGCGAGTTGGGCGAGCGCGAAGGCCAAACCTACGATCTTCATACGGTGATATTGGCAGCGGCCAAGGACGTCGATCGTCCAATCTTTTACTCTGTTGCGGTCATTATTGCGGCCTACCTACCCATCTATGCGCTCAGCGGTCCCTCAGGAAAGCTATTCAAGCCGATGGCGGACACGGTGTGGATCGCCCTCGTTGGAGCATTGATCTTAACGCTCACATTCGTTCCTGTGATGTGCGCCTATTGGTTCAAAAATGGCGTGCGTGAACGCGTGAACAAGCCCTTTGAATGGGTGCGAAAAAAATATGCGGAAGAGCTCGACTGGTGCCTCGACCATCCGAAGATCACGATGTTCGTGGCCACCTTGATCTTTGCTGCAACTCTTCTGCTCGTTCCTTTCATCGGTGGAGAGTTCATGCCTCATCTCGACGAGGGCGCGCTATGGGTGCGCGCAACGATGCCGTATACGGTTTCGTTCGAGGAAGCGAGCAAGTTCTCGCCTCAGGTTCGCACCATCCTGATGAAGTATCCGATGGTGACCGATGTCGGCTCCGAACTTGGCCGTCCGGACGATGGTACGGATCCCACTGGTTTTTTCAATGACGAGTTCTACGTTGGCCTGAAGCCTTACAACGACGCTTCCTGGAAAACGGGGGCGATCCACAGTAAGGCCGAGTTGACTGAGGACATACAAAAGCAGCTCCAGGCGTTTCCTGGGGTTATCTTCAATTACACCCAGCCTGCTGAAGACGCCGTCGACGAAGCGTTGACGGGACTCAAGAGCGCGCTTGCCGTCAAAGTTTACGGTCCAGATTTGAACGTTCTTCAGAACAAAGCACTCGAGATCAAGCGCAGACTATCGCAGATACCTGGATTTACAGAGTTGACCGTCGTGCGCGAACTCGGCCAGCCGAGCCTGCTGATTGATGTTGATCGCGAAAAGATTGCACGCTACGGAATCAACGTCGCCGACGTGGAAGCGATCGTACAAGCGGCTGTCGGTGGCCAGGCAGCTACTCAAGTAATTCAAGGCGAGAAATTATTCGATCTCGTTGTGCGAATGAAACCAGAATTCAGGGAAAATGCACAACAGATTGGCAATCTGCTCGTCGGAACCCCCACGGGCCAGCAAATTCCGCTAAGTGAACTATCGAATATCCACGAGGCCAGCGGCGCTTCGTTCATCTATCGCGAAAACAACTCACGCTACATCGGCGTGCAGTACAGCATCGAAGGACGCGACCTTCAGAGTGCCGTGCTCGATGGGCAGCGAGCTATCAGGGATATTGAAAAATCTTTGCCGGCTGGGTATCGGCTCACCTGGGGCGGCGAGTATGGCGAATTCCTAGAAGCGAAACATCAGATGGAGTTTATCGGCCCGCTCGCGTTGCTCATCATTTTTATGATCCTGTTTGCGCTTTATGGCAATCTCAAATTCCCGGTGACCATAGCTCTCGGCGTCATACTGACCGAACCTGTGGGCGCCCTGATCGCGCTTAGGATGACCCACACACCGTTCAGCGTCTCGTCGGCGCTCGGCTTGCTTGCACTGATGGGCGTTTCGGTCCAAACAGCCGTTATTCTAGTCTCTTATATCAACAAACTGCGTCTCGAAAACAAGGACATCCGCACGGCAACACGCGAGGCTTCGCTCCTGCGGTTGCGGCCTATCGTGATGACTGCCCTTGTGGCTTGCCTAGGGCTTCTACCCGCTGCGCTTTCCACCGGCATTGGTTCTGACACGCAACGGCCATTTGCGATCGTAATCGTCGCGGGACTGGTCTCACGACTATTCCTTGGCTTCTTCGTAAACCCTGTGCTGTATGAAATGGTCGCCCGGGAAGGCGATGTTTTGCAGGTGTGATCTAAACCAACTGCGGTTTGCAAGACTCAAAGGCCGGAGGCTTGAATCGCTTCCATCATCCACCGCAACAGTAGATGCGGAGTGCAACCAAGCAACACAATGGCCGCAGCAAGCAGGACTATAACAAACTGACTGAGAATTGGCGCTTGCATCTTCTCTGTCCCAGCAGGGGGGCTCGCAACATACATTCTCTTGAGCACTTGTAGGTAATAGTAGAGCGACACGGCGCTCATCGCGATGGCGAGGACCACTGGCCATAGCAGGCCAGTAGACCCCGGCGCAGCCAGTACGGAGACAAACAAGTAGAACTTCCCAAAAAATCCAGCCAGTGGTGGAATTCCCGCCAGAGAGAGAAGAAAGATGAACATGCAAAAGGAGAGTACGGGCGCTCGTCTGCTGAGCCCGTCAAAATCAGAAAGCCGGTCGCTATGAGTTTGTTTCTCTACAACTGCAATAACGCCAAAGGTACCAAGCGTTGCGAGCGCATACGTCACCACGTAATAAATAAGGGCGCCCAGACTCTGTTGCGTGTGCGATAACAATGCGAGCAGGATATAACCCGCATGAGCAATGGCCGAGTATGCGAGCAACCGCCGCACATGGCTCTGCACAATTGCCACGAGATTTCCCAAAACCATAGAAAGCACGGCAACCACGGCAAGCACCGAGACCCAACCGGGTGTAAAGTGCCGCCACGTAGCACTGCCTTCCGCACCTGCAAAGCCAATCACCATCACTTGAAAGAAGATGAAGAAGCTGGCGACCTTGGATCCGGACGCGATAAAAGCAGCGCTTGGCACAGGTGCGCCCTGATATACGTCCGGCGCCCAGAAATGGAATGGCGCGGCAGCGACTTTAAAGCCTAGACCGATCACGGTCGTCACGATGGCGATGACCAGAAGT
Organism: Edaphobacter aggregans; assembly: GCF_003945235.1. Taxonomy (NCBI): domain Bacteria; kingdom Pseudomonadati; phylum Acidobacteriota; class Terriglobia; order Terriglobales; family Acidobacteriaceae; genus Edaphobacter; species Edaphobacter aggregans. The sequence goes on along the minus strand of NZ_RSDW01000001.1, from coordinate 3,337,974 downwards.
GGGGTAAGGGATTGGCCATGGATAGCGCTGGCAATGTACGTGAGGCTAGTGGAGTTGGACAAGCCATAAAGCAGACTGAATCCAAACAGCAGGAATGCCGCCGACATTCCACCAAAGAGAAAATACTTCAAGGCAGCTTCGGAGGACCGCGCGCTGCGTTTATCGAAAGCGGTAAGTATGTAAAGCGACAAGCTCAACAGTTCGAGGGAGATAAAAATTATCACGATGTCCTGCGATCCCACGAGGAACATCATGCCAACCGTTGCGGCCAGGATGAGCAAGACAAACTCGCCAACATGTTCCGTAAAAGTCGAATCCGCAGAGAGCAAGAGAGTGAAGATCGTCAGCACGAGCAGTGCAATCTGGACCAGATGCGTAAGCGGATTCGCTACGAGCATTCCATCGAGGACGTTAGCCTGCGCCGGGGTCAGGAGTAACTGAAGAATTGCTGCGGCACAACCGATCGATGCCAGCCCGGCAGCAATGGTGAACCGGACTCGAGTCTGATATTGACGCAGAAAGAGGAGATCGATCGCTAACACGATAAGCGCCGCTACCGTAACGATGAGCTCTGGCAGAGCGAGTTGCAACATTTGCGCATAGTTGATTGGGATCATTGCCAACTACCTTTGCGCAGGTTGTCAAACAGCGGGGAATTCAACGCTGGACGAATCACATTTAGAAGTATCTGGGGATAGAGTCCAATGATAATACTCGCGCCGATCAAGATGATTGCGCCTAGTCGTTCGGGAAGAGAAACCGGAAGCAATGGCGGTTGGGCAGGAGTGGATTTGATGTTCGCTTCTGCAAAGAATGCTTTTTGCATCGCGCGCCATATATACGCAATCCCAACTACAATCCCGATTCCAACGCAGACAGTGAGTATGGGAAACGCACGCCACACGCCAATCAGGATCATCAATTCTGCTACAAACCCGCTGAACCCCGGGAGTCCCATACTGGCCATCCCCGCTACGACAAAAGTGGCGGCGGCAAACGGAACGACTTTGTTGAGATTCATTGGACCCAGAGACGCCAGGTCGCGGGTGTGTGTGCGGTCATACACCATTCGCCCGACGACAGCGAACAGTAGTCCCGCCAGAATCCCATGCGAGAACATCTGGATTACCGCACCGGAGAGTCCGATTTGATTCAACGTCATCAGGCCAAGCAGGATAAAGCCCATGTGGCTTACGCTCGAATATCCAATGACGAATTTGAAGTCTTTTTGCACCAGCGCGACCGTCGCGCCATACACAATACCGATGATGGCCAGTACGGCAAAAACATCACGCCATGAACCGAAGCCGAGCACATGGAAACCCCACGGACCCAGGCCGAGAGGAAACAGCACCATGGCCACGCGAAGACAACCATAGGCACCCAGCTTCATCACCACGCCTGCGAGCAGCATCGAAGCCGCAGTGGGCGCGGCGACGTGACCGGTGGGGGCCCACGTGTGAAAAGGCCATAGGCCTGCAAGAATCGCGAAGCCGACGAATACCAACGGGAACGCCCACATTTGAAAATGAAGTGGGAAAGGAAACTGGGTCAAGTCTTCTAACGCCATCGTCTTTGCTCCGGCAACGACATACGCTGCGATCAGTCCAATGAGCACCATCGCACTTCCGATGAAGGAGTAGAGCGCTAGTTTCATCGCGCCGTATTCGCGCCGTGTCGAGCCCCAAATCGCTATTAGAAAATACTTTGGGATGATAACGATTTCGTAAAAGACGAACAGGAGAAACAAATCATAACTAAGAAATACGCCGTACACGGCTCCAATGAGCACTAAATAGAATGCGAAAAATTCCTTCGTGCGATGTTCGATGTTCCAGGAAAAAAGGATGCCGGTAATCGCGATAATCCCCGTCAGCAAAAGCAGGGTCAGACTAATTCCGTCCGCCGCGAGGTGATATTCGATACCCAGAGATGGAACCCATGGCACACGAGTGATCGTTAGCATTTCTCCAGCGCTATGCTGCATAAAGGCTGTGAGCGTGATCGCAAGGCCAGCGACCGCTGTCAGTAGCGCAAGGATGCGCACGGAGGCCACGCTGTTTTTCGGCAGCAGCAAGAGAGCAAGTGCCCCGAGAAATGAGATGTAGATCGTCCACGCGAGCATAGTTAGAGTGCCTGGTTCATCCTGTCGATCAAAACTTTAGTTGTTGCACCATCCGAATCACCGTATTGTTAATCACTCCGAGGACTAACTGGGGATAAAGGCCCAGCGCGAACATCAGTCCAATCGCAGGCGCCAACGTCAGCCGTTCGCCCATCGTCAGATCTGGCATCGCTCTCCATCTCTCATTGAGCGGCCCTGAGAAAACACGCTGCAAAATTCCGAGAATAAAAATTGCTGTCACCAGCAGGCCGATCACTGAAAGTGCTGTGGCCCACGTTACGAGAGGAAATGATCCCTTGAAGATCAAAAACTCTCCGACGAACCCGTTTAAGCCCGGCAGACCTAGCGACGAGAACAGGGCGATGCCCATGAGTCCGGTAAACACCGGGATCACTTTGCGCAGACCACCAAACTCATCCAGTCCGCGGACGCCCCCGCTCCTTTCTTCCAACATGGCGACGAACCAGAACAGCGTTGCAGCAGTCAGTCCATGATTGAACATCTGCAGCAGAACACCATCCATCGCTGCATACTTCTCGGCCGTAAGCGCAGTATCTCCACCAGTGAATTTCATCACTGCGAATATTCCCAGCAGACAGTAGCCAAGATGATTGATAGACGAATAGGCAAAGATGCGCTTCAGATCCTTCTGCGCAAGCGCAGCGTATGCGGAGAGGACAACCGTCGCCACAGCGAGCCATAAAAGGGGAGTCAGCACCACTTGCATCTCTGCACCGAAGATAGGAACCAGAATGCGAAGGAAGCCGTAGAGTCCCATCTTCGACATCGCACCAGTCAAAAGAATGGTTGTGCCTGTGGGCGCTTCGGAATAGGCGGAAGGCAGCCAGGTATGGAACGGAACCATCGGCACTTTAACAGCGAATCCAAGGAAAGCCCCGGCAAAGATCAGCAACGCTACATGATCCGGCGAGAAGCGATGCCAGCCCAATCCGTCAATCACGACCGGCCAAAGCTGACCGTTCCGTGCCAGACCCGCAAGCTCGATGAAATCGAACTGTCTCGTCGCCAGAAATATGGCTAGAAATGACAGCAACATCGCAATGCTGCCGACCATCGTGTAGATCAGGAACTGTGTAGCCGCAGGGGTGCTCCGTGGTCCACCCCAAAGCTTAATGAGAAAGAACGCCGGAATCAGGCTCAGTTCCCAGAAGATGAACCAATGGAAGAAATTCAATGCCGTGAACGTGCCGAACAGACATGCCTCAAGGAGGAGTACCAGAGAGAAATAGAGCGGCACCCTCTCCTGAATCTTCCATGACGCAGCGATACCGATGGGGACAACAATGGAAGTTAGCAATAGCATCAGGAGTCCGAGACCGTCGATGCCGACGCGATACTCCACGCCCAGAGTCGAAATCCAGCTGTGCCGCTCTTGAAATTGAAGACTTCCAGAAGCGGAATCAAAGTGACACCACAAGATCAGGGTCAGTACGAGCGCAATAAAACTGAAGGCCAGAGCCAGCCAACGCGAGGGATTGGCGCTTCGCCCGCCAAGGCCGAAAAGGACAAGTGCGCCTGCGACTGGCACGATGGTCAGGACAGTGATCCATGGAAAAGCGATCATCCCCTGGCCTCCCACAGCAGGAATAGCACAAGCACGATGAGCGCAAAACCAATCATTCGAAGATAACTCTGCACTTGCCCGCCCTGGAGACGAGACAGCATCCGGCCACCGCGCGAGATATCCTTGCAACCCTCATCGAAGCCAGAATTCACAACTCGTGTATCAATGAAGTTGTCCAGCCATGCAAAGCCGAGTACGAGATAAGACACAGTCTGCACAGCACCGTTCCAGACCCATCGGTCGAGCCAGTCGCAGATACGGGACCACCAAGCGTTTAGTCGAACGATGGTCGCTCCATACAATGCATCCACGTAGAAGGCGTGGCCCAAGACAGCGAAGATCTGTGGCTGTAGCCGCCCAAGCGCATCCGGTTCTTGAGCATTTTTAATCGGTGTGCGGCCGTAAAACCACCAGCCCATGCCGAGGCCGAGAAAGACCAAAAGAGAAGATAAAGCCATCACCGGAAGCACACCAGCATCCGAGAATGCTGCAAAATTCACCTTTGCTGAATTGCCATCGAGGAAGGATTGAAACCAGGGCCATGCTGGTGTACCGATCAATCCGAGAAGCATGGCAAACGCAGCAAGAATCAGCAGCGGTATCGTCATAACCGCAGCACTCTCGTGCAGGGCGATTGGGGCAGCAGGTGTTGTATCTGTGGAATCCGCAGCATGGTGCAAGTGGCCTGTTCCTGCCAAACGCGACTTGCCGCCGAACACATAGTAGACCTGCCGCGCCATGTAAAAAGCCGTCAGCAACGCGCCGAAAGCACCCATATAAAACGGCAGTTGGGACACGCGCCACGCATGGGCTGCGCGCAGGATTTCGTCCTTGCTCCAGAAGCCGGAGAAGAATAATGGGAATCCGCACAGCGCGAGCATCCCCACCGCGTACGTTGCAAAGGTGATGGGCATGAATTTTCTTAATCCGCCCATGCGACGGACATCCTGCTCGCCGGAGCAGCCATGAATCACTGATCCTGCGCCGAGGAACAGCAGTGACTTGAAAAAGGCGTGCGTTATCAAATGGAACATTCCTACGGCTACGCCACCGACGCCTAGACCCATCATCATGTAGCCAAGCTGCGAAATGGTGGAGTAGGCAAGGATTCTCTTGATGTCATATTGCGCAACCGCAATCATCGCACCGAAAACGGCGGTAATCGCGCCTACCCAGGTAGCAACTTGTAACGCCAAGGTTGGTGTGAGTGCGATGGTCATTCCCACGTGGGCGCTCATCAGCGGATAGATGCGTGCGATAAGAAATACTCCCGCCGCAACCATCGTCGCCGCGTGAATCAGCGCGCTGACGGGCGTCGGACCCTCCATTGCATCCGGTAACCAGACATGCAAGGGAACCTGGCCGGATTTACCCGCTGCACCGCAGAAGATCAGCAGTGCGATGCCCGTAGAAGCTGCCAACCCTACAGTTGTCGTCTGTGCAACTAGACGGGTGAGCGCGGATTGCTCAAGGCATCCAGCACCGCCATCATAGAAGAGAAGCGTGCCAGCCTGGGCGTACAACCATGCCATCCCGAGAAAAAATGCAAGGTCGCCAATACGCGTAACGATAAAGGCCTTTTTCGCTGCTGCCGCCGCTCTTGGATTGCTATACCAGAAGCTAATGAGCAGATAGGACGTGAGGCCGACAACCTCCCAGCACATGAAGAGCAGGAGCAGGCTATTCGCAATAACGACGCCAAGCATCGCGCCCGCAAAGAGCGCCAGGAAACAAAAGAAGCGCGTGAAGTTCTCGTCGTGCGCCATATAGCCGACGCTGTAGATAAAGATCAGCAGCCCGACAAAAGTTACCATCAGCAACATGACAGCTGTCAGAGGATCGAGCACCCAGCCGATCTTCAACCACTCATTGCCGAACTGAAACCAGCGGACATTGATTACCTGCCTTACATTCTCCCCGTGACTGCCGAGCCAAAACACATACACAAACGCCCATAGTGAAAGAAGGAAGGACGCTGCCATGGAGCCGATAGCGAGCGAAGCAGCGAGCGTGCGGTTGCGCTGTTTCGTCAAGGCGCTGATCCCCGCCGCAAGGATCGGCAACACCGGCACCAGCCACAGGTTTTGGACAATCCAAGTCATTGAGTCTCAGCGAATGGTTGGGAGAAATGTATCAAGCTGCGATGATGCCCACAGCGGCAGAGTATCTATCGACTTCCAAGTCTTCTAGAAGAGAACAAGTCTGTCCATTCGTTGCTCAACCTTTCATCGAATTCATCTTGTCTAAATCGGTCGTCCTGGAATGCCGGTAAACAGCGAGGATAAGGCCCAATCCAACCGCCGCTTCTGCTGCCGCAACACTGATTGAAAAAATCGTGAACATAATCCCGGTCAATGCCGCGGGATTCGGTCCATAACGCCAGAATGCGAGGAGGTTCAGATTTGCCGCGTTGAGCATCAGTTCAATTCCAATCAGAACAAGAATTGCACTGCGCCGCGTTAACGCGCCAGCCAAGCCGATAGAAAACAAGAGGGCGGACAAGAGTAGATAACTCGTAAGCGAGCTCATTGCGTCTCCCGTTTTCCGTGCATCGCGAGGACGACTGCGCCGATCAACGCAACAGTCAACAGAAGCCCAATGATCTCCAACGGCAAAACAAACCTATGCATGAGTGCGTCACCGATTTGATGGACGGTAGCTTGAGGTTCTGGAGGCAACATTTTGCGTGACACCGCGCCGGAACAAATCGCCCACGCAAGAACGGCGAAGACGGAACCAGCAACAAGACTGCCTGTTAACCAAGCGGAGGAGAAAACCGGTCGCGTCATCGACCCCGCACTCTGAGTCATCATGATCGCAAACACGGCAAGGATTGCCACCGCTCCAACATAAACAAGAATCTGCGTAAACCCGACAAACTGCGCGCCAAGCTGAAGATACAGTGCAGCCAAGCCAGCAAAACCCAGCGTCAAAGCCAGTACGCAATGAACGAGGTTGCGCAGACCCATCGCCGCCGCCATTCCAGCGGTCGTCAGCGCGGCAAGGATGAGGAAGGCTACTGTCATCTCGATCTCGACCTACTCCAACACATTTCTTTATTCGGCAAAACGATATGTTCGAACTTGAAGCTTCTTTTCCTTCTTCAGGCCGCGGCTCAACAAGATGCAAGGAGCAGCAACCAGAATGATGCATACCAACCATCGCGAAAGTCCGGCAGGCATGAAATGCCAAACCCCGGCGATGAAAATATTGAGCAACGCCATTGGCAGCATGAACCTCCATGCAAAGTTCATCAGCTGATCCATACGCAAGCGCGGAAGAGTGCCGCGGACCCAGATGAATCCTGCGATCAACACCAATAGCTTCGAGAAAAACCAAAAATACGATGGAACCCAGGTTAGAAAAGAAAACGGCGCAGCCCACCCCCCAAGGAACAGCGTGATCGCCATTCCACTGGTCGCAAACATGCCAAGGTATTCGCCGAGGAAAAAGAGCGCGAACTTGAAGCCTGAGTATTCAATGTAATAGCCCGCGATGATTTCAGATTCCCCTTCAGGCAGGTCAAATGGCGAACGATTGGATTCAGCAGTCGCTGCAATCATGAAAAGAACAAACCCGGCGAATCCCCATGGTGTAAAGACAAACCAGTGCGGCCAGATTCCCGCATAACCAGCCTGCGCCTTTACAATCGCCACGGTCGAAAGCGAGCCCGCAGCCATAATGACAACGATAGACGCCAGCACCAAAGGCACTTCATAACTGATCATCTGCGCAATAGCGCGCATTGCTCCAAGCAAGGAGTATTTATTTCGGCTGGACCAACCAGCCATGAAGACCGCGAGTTCCACCAGAGAACCAACTGCGAAAAAAAACAGCACTCCCGCATTCAGATTGGCAACGATCATGTTCCGTCCAACAGGCAAAACCGCATAGGCCAGAAGCGCTGCCGACACGAGCAACAACGGCGCCAGGAAATGCACCACCTCATCCGCAGTATTAGGAACAACATCTTCCTTGGTCAGCGATTTCACAGCATCGGCAATGGGTTGAAGAAGGCCATAAGGACCCGTACGGTTTGGACCGTAGCGGTTCTGGATTCGTCCCAGGCCCTTGCGCTCAAGAAGAGTCGTAATCGCGAACAGTAGTGGAAACACTACGAGGATAGGCACAACCGAAAGCAACGCAGAGAACAACGGCTGCACTTCGACTGGTACATAGCCCAAGAGCCAATGCTTCACTATCACAAATATCTGATCGATCGTTTCAGGCATCACGCACCGCACTCAGAAAAGATCGCACCTGGCTTGCTGCGGTGCTACACGCAGCCATCGTAAGTTCGATACCCGTCGTTGACAAGGTCATTTCTATTCTGTGGCTCCGCTCACTGTTTGTGCGGAAGGTACTGCGGCCCCGACCGCCTTTGCTTCCGTAGTCACTTTCGACTTCGCCTCCAGCTTGGCTCTGCCCTCGGCCAATTGCGCATCCACTGCAGCTGCCTCTGTAGGGTGAATTTTGCCATAGTATTCGTTCGACTTGGCCAATCGTTGTTTGTCCCAGAGCAGGTCGTCGAAGCGGTTATCTGTGCTCAATTCAAATGCGACATCCATTTTGATGGCGTCGAAAGGACAGACCTCGACGCAGATCTGACAACTCATGCAGACCGAAACATCAATATTGAAAACAGCAGGATAAAACTGTGGTTTACCGGTTGCATCCGGCTTTTTATCTGTGCTCTTTTCAATGAAGATGCACTTGGGCGGGCATTCCTTTTCGCAAATCAGGCAGGAGACGCAGCGCATTCCCTGTTGCCAGTCCTTGCCGTCATAAACAAGGAAGGGAAAATTGCGCGACGCCTCGATGGGTGCCACGCGCTCTTCTGGAAACTGAACGGTAGTCAGCCGATCTTTACTGACGTAACTGCCCAGAAAATTTCGAGCCGTTTCCGCCATACCCTTCAGAAGACCTTCACCAAACACAGATGCCCCCTACTTATTTATCGATCTACCTCGCCCAGCACAATATCCACACTTCCTAAAATCACAACGACGTCTGCCACGTTATGGCTGAGACACATGTCCTCCAGCACAGTGAGGTTGATCAGGCTGGGTGGGCGCACGCGATAGCGGTACGGATTCGGCGACCCATCACTGATCAGATAAAAGCCAAGTTCTCCCTTCGGCGCTTCGATTCGACCGTAGGCTTCTCCTGCCTTCGGGCGGAATCCACGGATCTTGGTCTTCGCATCCATAATCGCGCCAGACGGAATGTCTCTGATGGCTTCCTGCAAAATCTTGACCGACTCACGCATCTCAAGCAGGCGGATCATGTAGCGGTCATAAACATCGCCGTGTTCGCCCAGTGGGACTCGAAAAGAAAAGCGATCGTAGATGCCATACTTGTCCACTTTGCGAATGTCATAATTGACGCCGCAAGCCCGCAGCATTGGCCCGGTAACGCCGGCATTCACGGCCAGTTCCTTGGGCAGCACGCCAATGCCCTGCGTACGCGCCATAAGAATTTCATTCTCCGCAAGCAGCCGTTCATATTCATCCAGAAAACGCGGAAACGCCTCGACGACCTTTTGTGCCTGCTGGAGCCAGCCGGTAGGAAAATCCACACGGCAGCCGCCGAATCGCATGTAGTTGCACATCATGCGCGATCCGGTGAGTGCCTCGAGGAGGTCGAGAATTTTCTCGCGCTCACGAAAGGCGTACATCAGCGGCGTCCCGCTTGCGCCCATATCCTGCATCAAGAATCCGATCAGGCAGGCATGGTTCTGTAGCCGGGTCAGCTCGCCTGTAATGATGCGGATGTACTCGGCGCGTTCCGGTACCTGTATGCCAGCCAGCTTTTCGACAGCGAGCGCATAAGCCCAGTTATTCGTGATGGAGCAAAAGTAGTCGAGCCGATCGGTGTAAGGCATCGAACCGAGATAGGTCTCCTGCTCCGCTATTTTTTCGTGATTGCGATGCAGATAGCCAAACACCGGCTTCAGTTTCACAACTTGCTCGCCATCTAGTACAACATCCATGCGAAAGACGCCGTGCGTCGAGGGATGCTGAGGCCCCATTGAAACTTCCAGCAATTGGCCCTCGCTACCATCGATAGATGGTTTCGGCGTCAAATGCACGGCGGGAAGTGTAGCGGCACTCATGGCCACCCCGCTCTATTTAAATGCCGTTTCGCCTTTTGCAGCACTTCATCATGCGCCGTCGGTTCGTACTCGTAGTCATCCGGTTCAACGTAGTCTTTGCGCATCGGATGGTCTTCAAACCCATCCCACATCAAAATGCGCCTTAAATCGGGGTGCCCGTCGAAGACGACTCCATACAGATCGAAGATCTCCCGCTCTTGAAACTCCGCACCTCGCCAGATCGGCGTAAGAGAGGGCAAGCTGACTCGGTCGGTGCGGTTTTCGGTTCGCATTCGGAGAATGACCGGACCATGCTTTTTCTCCATGGAGTAAAGGTGGTATACCGCTTCCAGACACCCCGCGGATTGGCTTTTTTGAATCTCTTCAACCTCTTGTTCCACCCCATCCACAATCTTTTTCGTCTTCACCGTTACAGAGATCTCTTTACCCGGCCAATCGATGCCGGTAACGTTCGAACAGTAGTCGAATCGTAGATGCTCCGCGTCACGTAAAAACTTGGCCACTGCCAAGGCATGCTCCGGATCGATCAGCAGAGAAAGCTGGCCCGACGGGCTACCGTTGAGAAGAATCTCCAACCGGCAACCGGAAACATTCGCTTCAATCTCGGATTTAATCGGTTCCAGAGTCATCCCCACCTGCTAAGGAAATGTTGACCAAGGGAGGACGCCAGACCTCGGGATTCTGTGGCGGCTCCAGGTCATGCGCTCCAAATTGCGGCACAATGAACTCGCTCGGTTCATCGGGATCTAGATGGCGTGGCTTATGATCCCCTGTTAACTGCTGGTCGTCGATCTTCTTCTGCAAAGCCATGAGCCCGTCGATCAGAGCCTCGGGCCGCGGCGGACAGCCGGGAATGTATATATCGACAGGAATATAGCGATCAATCCCCTTCAGAACGTTGTAGCCCTGCTTGAACGGGCCGCCAGAGATCGCGCAGGCGCCCATGGAGATAACGTACTTCGGCTCCGGCATCTGGTTATAGAGGCGCACAACCTGCGGAGCCATCTTCTTAGTGATTGTGCCGGCGACAATCATCAAGTCCGCCTGCCGCGGAGACGCCCTGAAAACCTCCGCCCCGAATCGAGCCATGTCATAGCGCGCCATCGTTGTGGCAATCATCTCGATGGCGCAGCAGGCCAGACCAAAGTTCAACGGCCACAAAGAGTTCTTGCGACCCCAGTTATAGAGGTCCTGCAAGGTCGTAGCGAAAATACCCTGCTTGCCCAACTCGATTTTTAGCTGCTCATCCATTCCAAAACCCTTGGGCGTTTCAACATCCAAATGGTCCCAGCTTTGTTGCAACAGCATTGCTTCTATATCGACATCAAGTCCAAACCAGCACGTCTTTCTGATAGGCCCACACCAGTCCTTCTACCAGCAAAAGCAGGAAGCCCATCATGGCGATGCATTCTGGTGCTGTGAAACCAGTAAATGCCACTGCAAACGGCAAAAGAAAGACCGCCTCCACATCAAAAATCAGGAAAATGATCGCATACAGGTAATAGCCGGGCTTGAATTGCATCCAGGCGTCGTCTGCCGATTCAAGCCCGCACTCGTAGATCGCATTCTTGCTTGGGCCAGGCTTGCCCGGAGAAAACTTCTTCGCCCATAACCAAGCCAACGCCAGCGGTAACACGGTAAAAGCCAGGGCCGCGAGCAGGAGCACAATGACAGGTAGATAGGAATCGTTTGTCATAGCATTCGACCACCCCACCGTACCAGATTCGGAGATGGGTGCGAACCATTTAACTCAAAAATGCGCCCGAACCGTTATCGCTTCGGTTCTGGGCGGCGGGCACCCTGTCGCAAATGTTGTCCGGGTGTCTTGCCCAGATGGACGAAACATTCGCCTCCGGGGTGAGCGAGACCCCAGCCCACCTCCTCGAAACCCCAATAAATCCTGTAAATCCAATGCGCCCGCATTAACGACCAATATGCGGGGTAACACGCAAAAAACACAGCAAGCCAGATACACCCCTCTCTGGACTACAATTCCGGGGAAGGTTGAGTCTAACCTGCGACTGTGCCGTAAACGCGAGGTTGAAACGATCTGGACGTATCTACAACACATGGAAGGGAAACATTCTTAAATGACCAGCAGTGGCCTTGTAGTGCAGGGTCAGCCAATATCGGACCCTGATGGTGGTGTAAAGCAGATCGTCAACGACTTCTCAATTCAGATCGCAACGGTCAACGGTTCCGGTTCGCAATCCGCAAACAACGTCCTTCTTCGCAGTATCTTCCGCATGGGCGTGCCCGTCTCCTCCAAAAATCTCTTCCCTTCAAACATCGCGGGACTTCCCACCTGGTACACCATTCGCGTCAGCCGCTACGGATGGGTCGCACGCAAAGCGGATATCGATGTCCTGATCGCCATGAACCCTGAGACGGCTCGCGAAGATGTGCTTTCCCTCGCTCCCGGCGCGGCAGTCATCTATGACGAACCCTTCAAACTCAATGAGATCCGCTCTGATCTGACGTATTATCCTGTGCCCTTCGACCGGCTAGCCGCCGCCACAGGCGCGGACGCGAAGGTTCGCAAGCTGGTCAAGAACATGGTCTACGTAGGTGTCGCCGCGCACCTTCTATCGATCGACATGGAGTGGGTCGAAAAGACAGTTCGCAAACAATTTGCAAAGAAGGTCAAAGCAGCCGAGCTGAACCTGAACGCTGTCCACGCCGGGTTCGATTACGCCGTCAGCACCCTGACCAAGCAGGACCCGTATGTGATCGAGCACATGAACGCAACCGACGGCAAAGTCATCATCGATGGCAACGCCGCCGCCGCTATGGGAGCCATGTTCGCGGGAGTCACCGTCGTGACGTGGTATCCGATCACCCCGTCCTCTTCGGTCGTCGAGCAACTCATCGATTTCATGAAAAAGTACCGCATCGAGCAGGACGGCAAATCGAACTTCGCCATCGTGCAAGCCGAAGACGAGCTCGCCGCAATCGGCATGGTTCTCGGTGCAGGATGGGCAGGCGCCCGCTCGATGACAGCGACCTCCGGGCCCGGAATCTCGCTCATGGCAGAGTTCGCAGGCTACGGTTACTACGCCGAAATCCCCGGCGTTATCTTCGACATCCAGCGCACCGGTCCCTCCACCGGCCTGCCGACCCGCACCTCGCAAGCCGACCTCACCTTCATCGCCGGGCTCTCCCACGGCGATACAAAACACGTCATGCTCATCCCCGGAACGGTCAAAGAATGCTTCGAGTTCGGCATCGAGGCCTTTGATCTTGCGGAACAGTTGCAGACCCCAATCTTCGTCCTCTCCGATCTCGATCTCGGCATGAATAGCTGGATGTCGGAGCCCTTTGACTACCCGGAAAAACCGATCACGCGCGGCAAAGTTCTCAGCGCCCAACAGCTCGAAGAGGTCGGCGGCTTCGCTCGCTACAAAGACGTGGACGGCGACGCGATCCCCTATCGCACCTTGCCCGGAACGGACCATCCCGCCGCCTCCTACTTCACCCGCGGCAGCGGCCACAATGAAAAAGCCCTCTATACCGAGCGGCCCGATGACTACGAAAACAACATGCTGCGGCTGGCGCGAAAGTTCGAGACCGCAAGAACGCTCGTCCCTAAACCAATCCTCGAAGGCACCGGCCGGCAGCGGGTGGGGATCATCGCATTCGGCACCAGCCACTGGGCAGTCCTTGAGAGCCGCGACCAGTTGGAGCGTGAGTCCCAGCTTCCGACTGACTATCTTCGCATCCGCGCTTATCCGTTTACGTCGGAGATACACGACTTTGTCGCCACCCACGAACGCGTCTACGTCGTCGAGCAAAACCGCGACTCACAGATGTTCAATCTGCTGAAGATCGATCTCGATCCTACGCAAGTCACCAAACTGCACTCGGTCCGCCACTTCAACGGACTTCCCATCGATGCACGCACAGTCACCGACGCGATCGCCGCACAAGAAGGAGCAGAGTAAGCATGTCGACCACACCAGTTACTCCCAGGCCCAAAACAAATCGCATCGGACTCCAGGTTCTCGATTACCGCGGCGGCAAAACCACACTCTGCGCCGGTTGCGGACATAACGTCATCTCAGAACGCATCACCGAAGCCTTCTTCGAGATGGGGATTCAACCCGAGCGCGTCATGAAGATGAGCGGCATCGGTTGCTCCTCCAAGTCGCCCGCGTACTTCATGTCCCGCTCCTTCAGCTTCAACTCCGTTCACGGACGTATGCCCTCCGTTGCAACCGGCGCGCTGCTTGCCAACAAGACGATGAAGTCCATCGGCATCAGCGGCGATGGCGACACTGCATCCATTGGCATGGGTCAGTTCGTCCACCTGCTCCGCCGCAATGTCCCCATGATTTACATCATTGAGGACAATGGTGTGTACGGCCTGACAAAGGGCCAGTTCTCCGCAACCGCCGACATCGGATCGAAGTTGAAAACCGGTGTCGTCAACGATCTGCCTGCGATCGACACCTGTGCGCTCGCAATCCAGATGGGCGCAACGTTCGTCGGACGCTCCTTCTCCGGCGACAAAAAGCAGCTCTCAGCCATACTGAAGGCTGCTATCGCTCATCAGGGAACCGTCATGCTGGACGTGATCTCTCCCTGTGTCACCTTCAACGACCACGAGGGCTCGACCAAGAGCTACAAGTACATGCAGGAACACGAAGAATCAGTCGGCGAGATTGGCTTCGTCCCTCACTTTGAGGAGATCGAAGTCGAATACGATCCCAACACCACCGTCAACGTCCAACTGCACGATGGATCCTCCCTTCGCCTGCGCAAACTGCACGAAGACTACGATCCCACCGACAAAATACATGCCACGAAGATGCTGATGGAGACCCACGCAAAAGGAGAGGTCCTCACCGGCGTCTTTTACATCGATACGCAAAAGCCGGACTTCACCTCGCTCCTCAACATGGTGGATGAGCCTCTGGCTACACTACCCCAGGAACGCACACGCCCCAGCCGCGAAGTCCTCGCCGAAATCATGGAGGCACACAGCTAACCCGCAACGGCATCGGGCGGCACACAATACGTCGCTTATTTTTGAAGTACCACTCTGACCGAAGCCTCTCGCCGCCTCACTGCTGAGAGGCTTCAGTCTTTCTCAGGTGCTTCTCTGCCTCACCCTCTCCCCAGAATGTGTCATCCTGAGCGGCCCCTGAGCGAGCGTAGCGAGTCGAAGGGGCAGCCGAAGGACCCCGAAGGTCTACATCCTCCCACAGTCCTCAACCTTTTCAACCACGGCCCAAAGCCCGCCATCCGGAGCGAGGCTGCCGCCGTAGCCAAAGAGCCTGCACTGAGCGTGTCGAAGGCACCTTCTGTTTTACCGCCACCGCCGCAAAACACCAACTAAAAACCTGTCAAGCCCCAACCCCACCTAACCCATTACCCCACAACAACATCCGTCTGGCAACTAATTACTCTCACCCCGCTATAATAGAAACAGAGACAAAAAGAGCCCCGGCCAAAGCCGGGGCTCTTCGCACTTAACCAAAATCAGACCAGGTCCAGACTTAAAGTATCTAAATAGAAGACTTTAGAACAAAAGTACGGGAGAGGGGGATACCTCAACTCCCCACAACAAATCGGTGTCATCGGTGCAAATCGGTGTTAAGCCTTCACGCGAATCCGCCGTTGGAACTCAAGACCAAGTCCAGACCTAAAGTACCTGGATGGAATACTTTAGGACCAAAGGTACGGGGAGGAGTACCTGATCTGAAGGCTCCGCAGCCGCCATCAACTAGAATGACCAAGCGATGGCATTCAAGTTTCAAGGTGTAGATTTCATTGGTTTCGATGCCCTGCTTTCCGAGGATGAGCTTCTTGTCCGCGCCAACACACGCGCCTTTATCGAAGACAAGCTGATCCCGATCATTGAGCAGTGCAACCGCGACGGCCGCTTCCCCAAGGAACTCGTCCGTCCCATGGGCGAACTGGGCTTCTATGGAGCCACGCTGGACGGCTACGGCTGCGCCGGCATGAACAACGTCGAATACGGCCTGCTCACCCAGGAACTCGAACGCGGAGACTCCGGCATTCGGAGCTTTGTCAGCGTGCAGTCGGCGCTGGTGATGTACCCCATCTACACCTTCGGCTCCGACGAGCAGAAGTCCTTCTGGTTGCCGAAGATGACCACAGGAGAAAAGTTAGGCTGCTTCGGCCTGACGGAACCTGACTTCGGCTCGAACCCAGCAGGCATGCGTACGCGCGCCCGCCAGGATGGCGACAACTACATCCTGAACGGCGAAAAGATGTGGATCACATCGGGAAGCCTTGCCGATGTCGCGGTAATCTGGGCCAAGGTAGAAGAACCGAGCGTCTCTCCAGACGCTTGGCGCGTTCGTGGCTTCCTCGTTGAAACCGATCGCCCCGGATTCTCCGCGCAGGATGTCCACGGCAAGTGGTCTCTCCGAGCATCGGTCACATCCGGACTCTCCATGCAGGAAGTGCGAATTCCTGCTGCGAACCTGCTACCGAAGTCCGATGGGCTGAAGTCTCCGTTGATGTGCCTGAGCCAGGCTCGGTACGGCATCAGCTGGGGAGCTATCGGAGCCGCGATGGCCTGCTACGACGTCGCATTGCAGTACGCCAAGCAGCGCAAGCAGTTCCGCAATCAACCCATCGCCAGCCACCAGCTGGTGCAGGAAAAGCTGGCCTGGATGGTAACCGAGATCACAAAGGCGCAATTGCTATCGCTACAGGTGGGCCGGCTCAAAGATCAGGGCAACGCGGCCTTCCAGCACATCTCCATGGCGAAGAAAAATAACGTGTGGATGGCGTTGGAATGCGCGCGCATGGCTCGCGATATTCTCGGAGCCAACGGCATCGCCGACGACTACCCCATCATGCGCCACATGATGAACCTGGAGTCCGTGAAGACTTACGAAGGCACGCACGACATTCACACGCTCATCCTCGGACAGAGCATAACCGGCATCTCCGCGTTTTAGGCCTCGACATAATGCGCGGCGTTGTAGGGACCTCATCTTTCATCCCACTTATCGACTTTTTGATGACGTAAAGGCAGATATATTCGCTGTCAGTTTTGACAGGATGACAGCTGTGTTGCAGTACTTGGGCTAAAGTCTGCGCTTAAGGATTTGTGCGAACGGCTTTCTCAACCAAACTTTCACATTGATCTTTATGTCGACAACTTAAACGAGCCTCATTCCAAAGAAAGTCTCGTTCGTCGCACTTGCCACTAAAAAGCGACCAGCCGTGCAGTGAATTGTATCGCCCGGGGTCCGCCAACTCTCGTCAGGTCGGGAGCAAAGAGAGCTTGCCCTGCACTCGCGATTGGCGAGCTATTCGTGCCATAGAGACTGACAGCATCAACCCCGAAATTCCGGTTAGACGAGCCCGCCAAATTGAACACATCCATAAATAGGTCCAGATGGTGTCCTACTCCTCGAAGGCTAAAGTCCTTCACCACGCGGAGATCGAGATTCGAGAATGCAGGCTGCCGCGCGACGTTGCGTCCTGCGGTCACTCCGTTGATCAGTGCACGATCATTCCAGTCGTTTGCATCATGCTGCGTGTCAAACCCGATAATGGGAGTATAGGGACGGCCAGAGCGGGCAAGAAACATCGGGTTGCACTTGAAGCCCAGAGGCAAATTAAAAATTGCGCTCACATTCAACACATGACGAACGTCCTGCGACGAAAACGCCCGCTCGCCTTGTAGATCGAATGGGTTGAGCGCAGCATCGATACCGTATTGCCCGGTATTCGAGTCATCGTCATGAGTCTGAGAAAGAGTGTAGTTGACCATCAACTGCGACCTGCGTGAGATCTGCGAGAAGGCGGACAACAGCAAGCCGTCATAGTTGGAGTGTGCTGACGACTCGTTCACGAGCAACCGTCCTATCGCGGAGTTCGGCCGCGCCGCCGGGAAGATCGGCAGCCCTCCCGCAGTCGCAACTGGAGGATTAAGGTTGCTATCCAAACGGCGTTGTAAACGCCATGAGCTGTTGTGAAGATAGCCACCGGAAAGAGTAAGCTGCGGTTTAATTTCTTGTTCGACCCCAGCTGCAACCTGAAGAGAACGTGGATTGCGGAAGCTGGGATCGATACCAACTATCAATGCAGATGGAGTCGTCAACACCGCCGGAGGAAAAGGAAGCGCATGTATCCCATTGCTCACTAGCGGCAGGATCTGCGGATCAAAATAACTATCGGCAGTAATGGTCTGCAAACCGTTCTCGGCGGCGATACGGTGAAAGATGGTGGCAGGGGTCGGCGCATCGTAGATCCCCGACGACGCCCGCACGACGGTTTTTCGCATCGGTGTCCACGCAACTCCGACCCGGGGCTGCCACTGTGCCAGATCTGCAGGAATCTTCTGGGTCTGGGTGATCGCGGCGTTAGGATGCTCGGGTTGTGGATTCCACTGAGCATCCCAGCGCAGACCCGCAGTCAGGGTTACGTCCTTGCCTAGAGGCAGCTTGCCGTTTGCAAATAAACCGAGTCCACGAACCGATCCGCTATAACGCGTGTTACCAATCACGAACGTCTGCTGATAACGGCGTGGCGTGTTCGCCAGGTAATCTGCAAATGAGTTGTAGTCGAATCGTCCGTTGAGATTCTCTTCCTGCTGCTCGTAAGCGGGGCTGTACGCGAATCTCCCGCCCACATCAAGCACAGCGCTGCCCCTGGTGAAGGAGAGCGTGTCACCGAACTGGAGTTGGTTCGAGGTATAGATGTGCGAGCCGAGCGAGCTTCCACCCAGTATTCCGAATCCATTGATCGCATACTCCGGTGCAGTGGAGTTCGGCGTCGAGTTACGATGATCTCCCGACCAGGAGACGAGTAGTTGATTCACGCTCCGTTCGTTCACAAGAGTCGTCAAACCAGCTTTGCTCCAAATGCTTTGTCCGCTTAGTGAATCGGCGTTGTCGAGCGTGGCAACACTACGCGTCGACCCATCGCCAACGTTCGAAGAGCGTATGCGATTGACGGCTACCGACACATTCAGCGTGTTTGAATGGCTCAGGGTCGCATCGCCACGAACAAAGGCCGCAGTCGGAGAACTCTTTTGAGGAACCTGTCCTTGCATGCCAGCGAGCGCTGGGGGGATGAGCACCCCTTGCGGTTCGAACTGCACGAAGTAGGGAACCTGCAATAGATCCTGTTCGATTCCAGCGTAGTAGAAAACGCGATCGCGCAATACCGGACCGCCCAGGGAGATGCCAAAGGTATTCTGCCGGTTATCGAGAGTATGCCCAAAGGCATCGGCGGATGTCGCCCACGCCGGGCGCACGGTGTAAAAAGCCTCGCCATGTAGCTTGTTCGAGCCCTCTTTCGTCGCAACATTGATAAGGCCAGCGTTCGTCCCGCCGACTGCTGCGGTCACGCCCGAACGAACGATCTGAAACTCGCGCACCACTGTCTGGGGCAAAAAGAACGTTCCATCGCCCGCGCCTCGTGCGCCTCCGTGCAGCGGGTCGTTGAAGTCGACACCGTCTACCTGCGTCACGATCGCGGACGAGCGCTGCCCGGCAACGATCAGGCCGTTTCCATTCGCGTTCTCGATAATGCCTGCGCCCAGTTGGCCAAACTGGGTGAAGTCGCGGTCGCGATTGGGCAGGTAGGTAACCGTCATGCCCGCAAAGAAACTGCTGACGGATGCCTCATCTTTGTTGACTGCCGGCGCGACCGTGTTGCCCTCACTCGTTGCTGCTCTACCAGACACGGTTGTCTTCTGTGACACAGTAGCCACACTCAGCGCCAGGTTCACTTGCGCGGTGCTGCCTAGTCCGAGCGTCAGACGCACCGGACGTTTCGAAGCCATGCCCTGGGCTTTACCCTCTACAGTAAACGCTCCCGGAACCAGGTTGCCGACCCTGAAATAACCATTCGCATCACTCACTGCCGCGCGTTTGGTCGCAAGGTCGGTATTGCGGATCACAACGGAAGCCCCGGCAACTGGTCGTCCCTGCGGATCGACGACCTGTCCAACGATCGATCCGGTGTTCGACTGGGCAAGCCCTGTGCTCACAGTCAGAAGTTGCAAACAGGCGACGCACGTACCCATGCACAACATGCCGGCAACAGCCGCGTGCGGCATTCGCCGCCATAGAGTCCGAATCAACGTTCCTCCTGATGAGTTGCTAGAACGAAAGCTTGCCAGAGAACTGCAGGGACCGCGCAGGTAGCTGGTTCGTAATTCCCGCGAGCGGTGTGCCGAAGCCAACTCCCGCACTTGAACCATTGCCATAAGTTCCGCTGTAGCCAACGAAATTGGCATGGTTCAACACATTGAACGCCTCTGCACGTAGATCGAGATTGACTCGTTCACGAATGATCGGAAACGCACGGCTGATGAAGGGTGACACATCATAGATCGCGTTGCCTCGGCCGGTGTTGCGACCCACAACCGCTCCATTGATCACCGGGCGGTCCGTTGTAGCTCCAGTGTTACCACTGTTGGTCGTTCCGGTAACGATGTTGTATGGAAGACCGCCGGCCATCGTTGCAACGCCGCCGATGTGGATTGCGAATGGCGCGACATAAATACCGCTCAGCACCAACCGATGCCGCTGATCGTAGATCGCGTTGCCATATTCCTGGCGTCCGGTAAAGTTTGTGTCGTTGGGATTCTGGCTCGTGGTGTCGGGATCGACATTGTCCTGAGTGTGTGACCACGTATAGCTTGCCAGCACTGAGAACCCGTGGCTAAAGTTGTGACGCACATTCAGATCCAACGCGTTGTAATGCAGATATCCATCATTTACATCAGACTGAATCACACTATAAGCCGGCTGTGGATTGGAGGCGACCGCAGCATTGCATGGCTTTCCGCTTTGGCCATACCAGTAGACCCAGTAAGGACGGGTGCAGTTGGCAGCCTGAGCCGATCGAGTCTGTCCCTGCACCGTACGGACGAATGGCGCCGGGCCGTCGACGTCCAAGGGACGATTGATACGCAGCGTATGAGTACCAACGTAGTCGACGCTGAGGACCCAGGCGGGAGAGAACTGATGCTCCAGACCTAATGTCCACTGTTCCGAATATGGGTTGAGCAGTTTGTCAGGATAGCCAACGAGCGTCGACGTTGGAAAGAACTGATCGTAATACGCGCTGCGGCCTGGGCGAATATAGAGTGACCGCAAAGGTACCTGCGCGCCTGTCGGGAAACTTGGCAACGGAGCTGCCGCGATACTCGTGGGAAAGCCCACCTGTCCGGGAGTCGCTGTGTAGTTGAAGACTCCGGTTGGCCCCGTCAACGAATAATTCGCTTGGGAGTCATCGACAACTTGCGAGTGATAAATGCCGAAACTACCCCGCACAACAATCTCACTTCTCCCTGTGACGTCATAGACGAACCCCGCGCGCGGCGCAAAATTCAGTTTTCCATCCGTGAACGTCTGCTGCTCGTAACGTAGTCCCATGTTTAGCGTCAGAGTTCGACTCATGTGGAAGTCATCCTGAACGAAGAGCGACCAAAGAGTGTCATCAACCGTGTAGGCGGCGTTTCCGTAACTCTGCTGATAGTTTGCGACGTTGGCAATATTGTTGAGGAACGCTGGACTTTCGCAAATCGCAGCGCTCTGCGTGCAAGTGTTATAGGTAAATTTGCCCAGATAGATAGGGCCGCCGAACTCCTTACTGTTGCCGCCATTGTGAGCAATGATGGCGTTGCCACCGACATTGATCTGATGCCGCCCCAGGTTGGCCGAGAGCGTGTTATTGATCTGATACTGGCGATTCATCAGCAGCGCGGACTGCGAAGTCCCCGATGTGAAAGTACCGCCGGACGAAATCGGTACAACAAACTGCGTGCCATTGATAACTGGATCAAACTCCGTGACCGGCGACGCGAGCTGAAACTGAAGTCTTGCACTGTTCAGCAGATTGGGTCGCAGCACTGACGTCTCACCTAGTTCTGCGGAGTAAGTGCGCCTCCGAAAGACGCGAGCCACGCTGGGCAACGTGCTACCGCCCACTGTTCCATTTGGATTCGTGTCATAGAAGCTATCGACATTGCCGCGAAAGAAGGCGTTGTTCCTTGAATTGAACTGATGGTCAAGCCGCAGAAAACCAAGCCAGTCGCGATAGTGTCCGATATAGTTGCCCGGCGCCAGCGGGGATGTCACTGGAGACGCGCGGTCCTGGTCACTGTGCTCGCCAGCCACAAAGAACTGAGTTACGCCACTGTGTCCAATCGGCCCCGAAAGCGCGCCGGATCCCTGCCACAAAGTGTCATTCGTGATGTCGTTCCCGCTCGCCGCGTTGGAAGTAGTAAAGCCGGACAAAGCCGCCTCTGGCCCTGATGGCCGCCAAAGACCACCGAGTTCTCCGTGCAGATTCTTGCCGCCGCTTTTGGTCACTATATTGACTACGCTACCCGTGCCAGCACCATACTCAGCGGAAAAACCGTTCGTCAGCACAGTCATCTCCTGCACAGCTGCGATCGGCAGGTTTGTGAAGATCGTCTGTCGGCCCCAGCTATCGTTCCCGGTGCTGCCATCTACTTCGAACCATGTCTGGCGGCGCCCTGCGCCATTCGTCGTGAACAGATTCTGGTTCATGAAGATATCGCCCTGGTTGATCGCAGGCCGGTTTGCTGCATTCAGGAGCGGCAGAAACGTAATCCGGTGGTTCGCCAGTGGGGTCTCCTCAATCTGAGGCGAGTCCAGACGCTCGCCAAGCTGCGGTTGATCGGTTCTTAGACCGTCCGCTGCACCCATGACCGTCACCTCTGTCGCGGCGCCAGCCACATTCAATTCCAGCGAGACCGTAGCAGTGCTTCCACCAGCCAGCGTCACATGCTCCAGATGTGTGGCCACGAAGCCTGTGCTTGCAGCAGAGACCCCATAAGCACCAGCAACAGGCAGACCGGGAATCGTAAACTTGCCCTCCTGATTTGACGTGGCAGTGCGATCAAGCCCGGTAAGAGTATTGATGACATGAATCTGCGCTCCGGCAACAACAGCATGCATCGGGTCGGTAACAGTGCCCGTAATCGTGGCAGTATCTGGGGTCTGCGCAAAGGCTGTAACAAATGGAAGAAGCAGGAGTGCTGAAAAGAAATGACGAGGTTTAAACATGGATCTCCCCAGATGAGCCGACAGTTAAGAATGTGAGAATTTTCTATATCTAGAACTACGGGAAGATACGCTCTACTACCAGAGCTAGTAGTAGGAAGCTACGCGTCCGGACAATCAATCGGATGAACACAACTCCAAACCAAAAAAGAGTTCTCGAACCCACAGACACATGGATCCAAGAACTCTCCGGAGACAATTTGGTGCGGCGAATCGCGAGGACACGCCGCACCAAAATTACCTTCTCTCTTACTCTTCGTCGCCGAGTTCGATCTGGTCTTCAACGTTATGATCGATCACAGTCGTATCGAGCTCTAACAACGGCAAATGCTGAAGCCGCAGCGTGCTGTTCAGCGCCTTCAGATCACTGGCCTTCAATGTGCTCCATTGATCAAGCAGATCATTCAGAGGCTTCGCGAGAGTCGCATAAGCCTCTACCTGCGCCGTTGTCGGAGCCACATCGGCACTCTGAATCGAATGCTCAATACGCGCAAGCTGGACGCGCACCGCGTTCAACGTTGGAGGGCCTGCTGGACCGGCACGACCACCACCGCCCCGTCCACCTTCCCCGCCACCAGCGATCTTGTTCAGCTTCGACTCCAACGAGTCGCCCACGGCGGCCACGGGAGATTGATTTGACTTAGCCTTCAACTGCTCGCGCAAAACGGTGATCTCGTGGATCGCTACCGTCGCGCGCATCGTGTCGGCATAGATCGCCTTCGATACCTTGAACTGGTCCTCGATCTCCGGCATTGGCGTCTTCACGCGCGGGTCCATCACCACGTTGAAGGGCTGACTCAAGGTGGTGCCACCAGCAATCAGTCGCACCGTGTACTTGCCGGGCATCACCCACGGCGAAGACGGAACAGCAGGCGTGTCATACGGAACCGCTTGGTCTGCATCAGGCCCGGTCGACATACCAGGAACAGCCGGATAGCGCAGGTCCCAAAGGAAACGATGGTGACCTTCCGCTGCCGAGAGCACTCGCGGCGCACGTGCCCACAGCGTCGGATCGGGATAACGCGGATCGAGCGGCGGCACTGGATCGTCGCTGCGGAATCGGCTAACCACTTCACCTTTACCGTCCACAATCTCCAGCGTCAGAACTCCCGTAAACTTCGGACCGATGACGTAGTCGAACATCGCACCGTTCGGCGGATTTTCTCCCGTTGCCATGTCTGGCGGCCATGGTGTTGGCGGGTTCATATTTCCGCGAATCCGAAGTGCTGTCTGTGGTGTGTAGAGATGCATCGGCTCTGCTGCCAGCTTGGCTGCCGCCTGACGCAACGGCGTCACGTTATCCAAAATCAGGAACCCGCGCCCGTGTGTGCCCGCGATCAGGTCGTCGTCCTTGACCTGCAGGTCACGCACTGAGCTTGCAGGCATGTTCAAGCGTAGCGACTGCCAGTGATCTCCATCGTCAAAGGAGACATAAACCTGCGTCTCCGTGCCTGCATAGAGGAGTCCTTTGCGCTTCGGATCTTCGCGAATCGTGCTCGTCGCCGCACCATCGGGAATTCCGTTGTTGATCTCCTTCCACGTCTTACCTCCGTCGTGAGTACGGAAGAGGTGGGGGCGCATGTCATCCAACCGGAGCGTGTTGATCGCCGCAAATGCCGTCAAAGCATCGTAGTGGCCAGCGTCCATATTGAAGACCTTCCAGAACGGCTTCAGCTCCGGTGGAGTCACGTTGTTCCAGTTCGCTCCTCCGTCCGCAGTCGTCCAGATCAGGCCGTCGTCCGTTCCCGCCCACAGCCGATTGACATCAAGCGGGGACAATCCAAGCGCATAGATCACACCACGCCGCGTTGTCTTGGCAGTCGGGGAATCCTTGTAAGTTGCTAGGGTTGACGGCAACTCATAGGTCTCGCGGCTCAGGTCTGGGCTGATCTCCTTCCAGTTCTTGCCCTGGTCCTTGGTGAGCCACAACGTGTTCGTAGCAAAGTAGAGGCTGTGAGGATCGAGCGGTGAGAACATCAACGGCTGTGTCCGCAGAACCCGGTAACTGCGCAGCGGCTTCGGCTCGACGTTCTGGATCTGACCCGTGCGCCGGTCGTAGCGCGTCACCTTGCCGCCGTACACGATGTCTGGATCAAGCGGATCGGGCGCAGCGTACCCATACTCCTCAATACCGACCGGATGCCAGTCGTTGAACGTAATGCGGCCATCGTTACTGCGGCTCGAAACGCAAGCACTGCCGCTGTCCTGCTGCCCGCCGCAGACGCGGTAAGGAAATGCATTGTCCGTCGTCACGTGGTACATCTGCGCGGTGGGCTGGTTATACCACTGGCTCCACGTCTTGCCCGCGTTCTGCGAGATGATGACTCCCTGATCGCTCGCCAGCGCAATGATGTCCGTGTTATTCGGATTGATGAAAACATTCTGATAGTCGTCGCCGCCCGGTGCGCCGCGCAGACCAGTCCAGGTCTTGCCCGCGTCAGTCGATCTCCATGTAACGACACTTGCAACGTAAATCGTATCGGGATTCTTCGGGTCGACACGCGGTACCGGCACATCGCCACCACCGATCCTCGCCTCCGCACGCGGATCATTCTCCGGAGCATGGACCCAGTTCACGCCCTCGTCGTCCGAGCGATAGATGCCGACTCCACCTCTTACCGTCGCGACTGCCGCATATACGCGCTTGGAGTCGCTGGGCGCAATCGCCACGTTCACCTGCAGAATGTCATCTGGCAGACCGTGGCCTGTGAGTTTTGTCCACGTATCGCCACCATCGGCCGAACGGTAGAATCCACCTTCACTGCCACCCCACGATCCATTCTCCCATGGACCTTCCTGCCGCTGCCACATTCCTGCGAAGACGATGTTCGGATGTTGCGGGTCGATCTGCACATCGGACCCACCCGTCCGATTGTTGACGAACAGCACTTGCTTAAACGTCTTCCCGCCATCCAGCGTGCGATAGATCCCACGCTCTTCATTCGGACCGTAAGGATGCCCGGTCACCGCAACAAAGACCCGATTCGGATCTTTCGGGTCGATAGCCAACTGCCCGATCGACTGACCATCCCGCAGCCCGAGATGAGTCCACGTCTTTCCGGCATCAGTAGATTTGTAGATGCCATCGCCGGTGGAAAGATCTGGGCGAGCCAACCCCTCGCCACTAGCCACGTACACCACATTGGGATCGGATTCCGCTACTGCGATAGAACCGATGGAGCCGGTGGGCTGAGAATCCCATAGACTCTGCCACGTCTGCCCGGCATCGGTTGTCTTCCACACGCCGCCGTTCACCGCGCCAAAATAAAAGGTCGCCGGCTGGCTCGGGACACCGGCCAGAGCACGTACGCGCCCGCCGCGCATCGGTCCAATCTCTCTCCAGCGCATATCGGAAAAGAGCTTCGGGTCAACGCCCCCCGTCTGCGCCAAGCAAGCGCCCACACCCAACATCCCAATACCAACCATCGCTACTGCGGAAAGGAACCGGCCACGCATCGTCATAAAACTCCTGAGTCGAATTACACCGTGGTGGCCGTATAGGCCGCCACGGATGGAAAAACATTAGAAGGTGAACGCTTCATAGACGAAGCCTCCCTCCGGAAAGATGCAATCGCATCAAATATATTGGCCTGTATCTGCAAGCCGACGGTTGAGCAAAAGAATCACCTCTATGGAACAGCCAGTTCGTCGGCAATCTTGTCGATGTAGGCTGCCTCATTGGCGATAGCTTGTGTGGCAATCGTCAACTGCGCCGCCGCCTCTGGATATCGTCCGTCCTCGATCGCCTCCCGAACTCCAGGCAGCGTCTTGACGCCGTACCCCGTATACCAACCCGGGGCATAGAGAATATTCTGGGTCCACGGCCTGCGCGGCAGACCATCCGCATTCAGAAACTTGCGCTCAGCCGTCGCCAACTCTGCATTCACCGCACTCAGCTTCGACGGTGAGGCCGCAATGCCAGCCGCACGCGCCTTGTTGAACTTGTCTGCCGCCGTCTTCAAAGCGGCAATGGCACCATCAAGCTGCGAAAAGTCCATGTCGGGCGGGCTGGCAAGCGGCCCCGGAAGCGTCGTCGGATGCTGCGGGTCAGCTGCGAGCGTATATACGCCCATCGCGATGTTCCGCTGCCGCACCGCAGATTCCCGCTGTAGCTGCTTCACCAGCGACTTCAATTCGGTCGAGTAGCCCCCGATCGTCTCCGCCAGATTCGAAAAATCATAGGGCAGCACATCGGCGTCGGCCACTCGCATCACCAGAGTGCCCGCCGTCTGAGCCAGCGCAGCTCCGTAAAGGGACTCCTTATCCCCAAAGTGCTCGATGTACCACGGCGTATCGTAAGCCGAATGATAGGTGCCGCCACGATCCTCACCCCCGAAACCGAGGTTCAGCGAAGCAATGCCAAGGTGGTCGATAAACGTAGCGAAATCTGAACCACTCCCAATCGCTCCAATCGGAATGGTCTCGCTGCCCGAATCCACGCTGCGTGCGCCTGGCCGCCCCCCCCGGCTGAGCATCGCCGCCTGCTGCCTCTTCCAGATGGAAGCCTTGGTCTCCGGGTCCGTCACATCGTGCGCCACGTCGTTCACAAGACGCTCGAGCGCATGCGACCCACCCGCATTGAAAAAGCCGCGATTGCTCTCGTCACTGTTGACATAGAGCGCCGCATGTTTAGACAGTTCCTCCGCATGAGTCTCGGCCCACTCGGTCGAGCCCAGCAAACCCGGCTCCTCACCATCCCAGGCTGCGTAAATCAGCGTTCGTTTAGGACGCCAGCCCTGCTTCGCAAGTTCTCCCAGAGCGCGAGCCTCTTCCAGCATTCCAGACTGTCCCGAGATCGGGTCGTCTGCGCCATTGACCCAGCCATCGTAGTGATTGCCACGCACGATCCAAACATCCGGCTCGACCGAACCCTTCATGGTAGCGACAACATCTAGCACCGGCTTCGTTCCCCAATCAAAGGCGAGCTTCAGATGCACCTTGGCCGGTCCGGGGCCGAAGTGGTACGTCATCGGCAAACCGCCACGCCAGGCCGGAGGAACAACGCTGCCGCTCAATGCGGCCAGCAGTGGCTGCGCATCACCGTAGCTGATTGGCAGCACCGGAATCTTCATCAGTACCTGAGCATCCTTGATCGCCAGCCGCTTCGCCCCCGGGACAGACCCATAACCTGGCGTCAGCGGATCGCCAGGATAGAGCGGGGTGTCTGCGACGCTGCCGCGCTGTACGCCGCCACTCGGGCGCATCGGGCCAGACGGCAACACATCATTCTGCACATAGCCGTCATCCGCCGGATCGGAGTAGATGATGCATCCGATAGCTCCATGTTCATAAGCCAGCTTCGGCTTCAATCCGCGCCAGCCGCCGCCGTAACGCGTGATGACGATGGCTCCCTTGACCGAGATGCCATTCCGCTCCAATTCAGCGTAGTCATCGAGCATCCCATAGTTCGCGTAAACCAGGGGTCCGGTCACATCCCCATCCGCGGAGTAGATGTTGTACCCAGGGAGTTGGGTCGCCTTCTCGTGCGTATACGGATCTTCCGCAAGCGGCGGTTCATCCAGCTTCGCTTTGAACGGCTTGGGCCCTACCATCTCGAGCAGCATCGTCTTTGGCATCGGATACAACACGTCAAACTGTTCGATGTGCGCGTCCCAACCCCATTCCTTGTAGCGCGCCACCATCCATTCCGCGTTCTTTCGTTGAGCCTCAGAGCCTACATGGTGCGGATGCGCCGCCAACAGACGCATATTCTCATGCGCCCGCTTCGCCTCAGGAATGGCTCGAAAACGGTTTTCCCAGTCACGCTCGACTTTTGCGTTCGCGTCTGTATAACCAAGCAGAGCGCTCGATGACGAAGGCGCTGATTGGGCTACCAGCCCGGCAGCCATAGTGTTGAGCAGGAGTACAGACACAAATCGACGCAAAATTCCTCCACACAGAAAGCACTCTTGATAGAGTTGGATTAAGCTTGAACAAATTCAATATAGCCCATCTTTTGGCCTGCGCTGAGGACTTCAACCGTCTAAATTTGTGTCGGGCTAATCCAGTGGGACACGAAACTTTTAGCCGTCCGGAAACGTCTCCGAGGCATCCTTGGCATCGTCTTCACTGGATCAATCGAAATGGCTGACTCGAGTAAAAATCCCGAAACCCAGCCGCAACAGGGGGAACCCTCCACCCCAGGTTCCGGCTCAAAGCAGCCCGCATGGGGATTAGGCCGGAGGGAACGGGAAGTCCTGTCGGTACTCCGATCTCAGGGTAATGCCAATGTTCAGCAGGTAGCGGAGCGTCTAAGCACGGCGTTGGCCTACACCACCGTGATGACGACCCTCGATCGTCTCTTCAAAAAAGGCCTCCTGCACCGCGAAAAGAAGGACCGCGCGTTCATCTATTCCGCGCACCTCACTGCCAGGGAGATCGAGGAACGGCGCGCCTCGGACCTGATCCGTCGCTACTTCTCCGATTCAGGGGAGCGGCCCGATATGTTGCTATCATGCCTGGTCGACGCTGTCCATCATTACGACACCGGCATGCTCGACCAGTTAGAGTCCAAGATTCGATCCGCACGCGCCAACTACCTTGGGTCCGACCCTGAACCTGACGGAGGCTCCTGACATGGTTCTCTCGTATACCCTCCGTCTGGCCTGCCTTATTGTGGTTAGCATAGGCATCCTGCAGACCACGCTCGAACTCATCCTTTGGGCAGGCGCCCCCCTCCTTCAGCGCCTGCTGGCATCCCTGCCCGTCAGACAGCATGAGCGCCTCCTTTACCTGCTGCAAGTCGCGCCTTTCCTCGTCGCAGTGCTGCTAACTGGCTTCTTTTGTGTCCCGCAGTATCTTCACACCGAGACAAACCTTGCGCCGGAGACGGTCGGCTGGCTCTGCCTTCTTCTTGCGGCCATCGTCTGTGCCTGGTTTGGATTCGCCGCCCTCCGCAGCCTCCGCATCGCGGCCAGAACCATACACTTCAGCCAGGCCTGCAGGCGCTCCGGGCAGAGCTTAACCCACGCCCACAATCAGACCCCCATCTACACCCTTCAAGAGCCTGCGCATCGAGTCGCCTTGGTTGGCCTCTACAACCCCTTCGTCTGTATCTCACAGAATCTAATGGAAGATGGCAGTCTGAGCGCTCTGGCCCTCGATGTAGTGCTCGACCACGAGCGTTCCCACGCGTTACACCGCGACAACTGGAAGCTCTTCTCTCTCCATGTCATTCCGAGACTCAGCCTCAGATTGCCGGCTGGCAGCACGTGGATGCGTCTCTGGCAAAATGCCGCGGAGTGGGCCGCTGATGACGATGCCGTGCGGGGTGATAGTACGCGCGCCTTCCTGCTCGCCGAAACCTTGGTCGCCTTGACGCGTCGGGCTACCACGCCTGACCCCGCGATGATCTGTACCGGGCTCGTCTGCGGAGAGTCCGAGTTTGCGGTACGCATCGACCGTCTCATTCAGAGGTTCCCCACTTCCAGCCCCCAACGCCGCCTCTCGACGATCCTGACTCTTTCAGCCATGGTATGCGGCGCCGCTCTCGTCATCGCATCTCTGTCGCCATGGCTGCGGAACGTTTCCGAACGTCTCCTGCATCTTGGATAAGACGAGGATTACCGTCGACTGAACCGGAAGCAGCAATCCCCACCCCGCCATGGAGTTTTATGACCATTCTTGATCTATGCGCCTACCTCGGTCTCGGCGCTGTCGGTGCTGCGGCACTCAATATGCTGTTGGGCATGATGATCGCGTTGCGATACAGCCCGCTGCGCCAATGGCCTCATCGCCGCATGAACATCTTCGCGCTCCACCAATGGACCGCCTACGCCGCCGTTGCGCTCACCCTCACGCACCCCGTGGTCTTGCTCTTCCTGCATGAGCCGCACTTTCGCGTAATCGACATCCTCTGGCCCATCCATTCGCCCCTCCAGCCGAAACTCAATCTCGCAGGAGCCGCTGCTCTCTATTTACTCTTGCTGGTCCTCCTCAGCTCCCTCCTTCGCACCCGGATCGGCCGCCCGCTCTGGCGAAATCTCCACTACCTCGTCTTTCCCGCAGCCGCGCTCTTCTTCCTGCACAGCATTCTTACTGACCCGCTCCTTAAGGATGGGCATCCAGACCTGCTCGACGGAGGCAAAGTCTTTGTCGAAGTCTCCTCGCTCATAACCTTCGCAGCCGCTGCAGTCCGCTACCGGTTGCGTAGCACTGGATTCCGCGCTACACCGGCAAGCACCTCCAACTAAACGAAGTCCCTCCTATACTGCAAATAAAACGGCAGCCCATAATGGACTGCCGTTTCCAATTGAAACAAACCCTACTCTTCTTCTAGAAGACGAGCTTGGTCTTGATCTGCACAATGCGTGGCGAATCGTCACCACTCACTCCGCTGAAGACGCCCGCTGGATTCACCATCGAAGTGATGGTGCCAAAGCTCGTCGAGGTGAACGAACTCGTGGTCGGACGTGAGAAGTTAGGATGGTTCAGAACATTGTAGGCCTGCGCCCCAAAGCTGAACACACCACCTTCAAAGTGCAACGGAATCTCCTTCATGATGCTGAGGTCGGTGCTGATATAGTCGGGACCGCGGAATGCGTTACGTGGCCCGTTGGACGAGACGCTTGAAGTGTGCAGACCATTCGTTCCGATGGGAAACTGCGAAGCTGTCAAGCAGGGGTTAGCTTGATATGCACGGCTGCACGCAGCCTCTCCGCTGTAGTTATAGTTTGCAATCAACGTACCGCCATAGAAACCGCCCGAGCTCGCCGAACCGTTGATCTTGGCTGTTGCTGCCGAGTCAACGACGGTGAAGGGAAGGCCCGAGTAGATAAAGGCCGCTCCGGCGACTTGCCATCCGCCATAAAACGCGTTCTTGAACGGGACTTTATATACGTAATTCAGCGTCAGGTAGTTGCGGATGTCCGAGGAAGCCGGAGCATACCGGGTGGGATTGTACGGGTCGACAGACGACGCGATATCCGTCGTGCCTGTCGTCGTGGAGCTAAGGCCTGTCGTCGTCGTGTCCATCGACTTGCCATAGGTGTAGCCGGCTGTGAAGACGCTACCGCCACGGAACCGCTGCGTGAAGGTCGCGATCAAACCGTTGTAGTTCGACATGCCTCCGGACACAATGTAGTTCACCTGCCCGAACCGCGTATCCGGTGCCGATGTCGGTAGACCGGCGATTGTGGTCGAGTAAGCATTCAGGCCCGCGTTGGTATACGGCTTGTTGATGCCGTGGTTGCCCAGGTAGTTCATAGAAACGGTCGTTCCTTTACCGAACGACTTCTGCACCTCAAGATTCCACTTGTATATCTGGTAGATCTTGAAGTTGTTCTGAGGACCATACAACCCCGGCGGCGTGAAGAATGGCTGCAGCGCCGTCGGCAAGCTGGCCTTGATGGATGCAACCGTTCCACCGTTCACGATGTTGCCGCTGAACGCTGTGTTCAATGCAGCTGCATCGTTGAAAAGGTTAGAGGTCTCCGTCGACGCGATGTTATCTCCGGAAGGCTTGAAGGTATTCTTCACCGGGGAGTTCTTGACGATGGATTCCACGATATTGCCAGGCAATCCATCAAAGAAGATACCGGCTCCGCCACGAACTACAAGCGTATCGTGCAGAATTGGCGGGTTATAGGAGAACCCAACACGTGGCTCCCATTCAACCCCCTGCAATCCAGGAAGGACTTCCTTCTGGTTGAAGGCGAGTGCTTGGTTATAAGGGGTGGCCGCGGAGTGAGTCAACGTTGGAAACGGCTGTAACGGCAGGGTCAGGCAGTTATCCAGACACTTGACGTTCCCCTGGTGCTCGATCCGCAGGGCAAAGGTCATGTTGAAGTCCCGGCGCGCCTTCCAGTCATCTTCCACATAGAAGCCAAGCTGGTCATACATGATCGGGTGGTTTGGCTTGGTAACGAACGACTGAGCGAACGTCGTGGTATTCGACCCGTCGCTTCCTCCATTGATAAAGGCGCCGAGCGTGGACACTGTCTGCAACGGCACCGTTCCTGCCGTGAAGTAGTGGTCGTTCTCCTTGATCAGGTATGCGCGACCGCCAAACTTGATCGTATGGCTGCCTGCATCGATTGCCACGTCATCCTGCAACTGCATCGTTGTGATATTACGTCCGGTAGGGAACGAGGCGTTCGTACCACCCAGGCCGGTAAGCGAGCTGTCGCTGAACGACATCTGCGCCGGATAGAGCGCCAGTGTGGCCGGCAGATTCGACGGTCCAAAGAGCGCTCCATACCACAGGCCGGTGACGATCAGATTGTTCACCGCACGCGCCCCGAAGTTATGGGTCTCGTTGACCTGCCCAGAGTGCTGGGGCTGAATGCTGATCGCGCTGAACAGCGGGTTGATCTGGTCGGTCGTAGTTGGCTGGCTCCCGGTGTCATGTTCGTAGCGAATAAAGCCTCTGTCACGCGGCCCCAGAACAGCGTCGGCTCGCGCGATGAGCAACCACTCGTTAGCGAAGTTAGTCGCAGATCCCTGATAGAAGACCGTGCAGGCGCCTGCTGCTGTACCCAGCCCTGCGATCTCCCCTGCCGTAAGACTCGGAGCACTCGGGCAACCAGTGCTTGTCGCCGTCGGATTTGCAGCATTGTTTACAGCTGTTGGATTTCCCGGCACAGCATTATGTGCTGCGGCAGCCGCGTTATAGATAGAAAACATGTTCTTGTAATAAGGAACCGAATTTGACAGGCCCTTCGCGGCAAGAGTCGAGAGAGTGTAGTTCTGCAGATTCTGCGACGGAAGCAAAATGCCGGTCGATGCTGACGGCAGAACGGCGCGCAGACCTTCTGTATCTACATAAAAGAACAGCCTGTCCTTGATCGCCGGACCGCTGATGGCGGCTGACCACTCGTTTGCATTCTCAAATGGCCGGGGAGTGCCGTTGTGGTTGTTAAACCAGTTGTTCGCAACCAGAGAGCGACCGGTCCAGAACCACGAGGCATCACCATGCATCCGGTTGCCGCCGCTCTTGGTCACAAAGCTAACCTGCGCGCCCACAAGGCCGCCAAATTGCCCCGAGTACCCGTTACCGGTGACCGTCGCCTCTTCCACGTCATTGATGCCAAGCATCAGGTTCGAAGCGCCGGAGTTATTCGAGTTGTTATACGGATCGTTATTCATCATGCCGTCCACCGTATAAAGCGTCGTGCTTCCCGAAACACCGAAGCCTGTGCCCATACCCGGCGTAATGCGCGTCACATACGTCATGTTATTGCCGGAGTTCGGAACCTCTTCGATCTGCTTCCGGCTTACATTGGTTGCCACGTTTCCGTTTTCCGTCTGCAACGTCGTGGCCACGGATTCAACGTCGATTGTCGTCGTTTCGCTGCCCACCTGCAGCTTCAGGTCAGCTCCAAGCACCTGTGCATTGCTCACTGTAATTTTTGACTCAAGCTTGGCAAATCCCGCCTGATCCACCCGCAATACGTAGTCGCCCGGAGGGATCAACTCGAACCGATACGTACCGGAAGCACTGCTCTTTACCGTCTGCGTCGTTCCCGTCGCAGGATTAAACAAGATAACGGTAGCCCCAGGAACAATGGCGCCGGACGCGTCCGCAATCGTACCGTTCACAGCACCGGTCGTACTCGTTTGTGCAAGTGACATGGAGACACACAGGAAAAACGCTCCTGCGATCTTAAGGAGATTACTGCATTTCATGATGAAGAGCCTCCAGATGCTTCAAGTAAGTACTGCCGTGCCTGGGAATAAGAGTTCACTGACACTTTCAGCGCTCAGTCGTGGACGTGCTGAGTTGGTGTTGACGTTGGGTCTCTTGGAGAACCTCAACGCGAAAACGAAAAATTTGGATATTCAGTGAATAACACAAAGAAGCAAATTAACAAATGGAATAATTTACTGATGAAACAAAATCATTTCGCAGCGCGATTATCGGTAGGTAACGGACACTGCGTTGGCGCTCCAATCGTTCCCGCCGGCAGCGCCGACATCTTCTGTTTTTCCAGCGTGTCGTTCAGCGTCGGAAGCTCTTGCTTGACCAACTGATTCCAGCTCGTCGTTACATTCAGCAGATCGCGGCAGTAGTCGCCAAAGGTCGCATCCATTACCGGCGTCGGATCGCTGTCCGCACTATCGACCGTGGTCGCCAGCGAGCCGAACTCGCCGTTCAGCAGTGCAAACGTGGGCTTCGTCCGGCCGGCGGCAGGAGGTCCGCCTCCGCGACCCTCAGCGCCCTGCAGTCGCAACACCTTCTGGTCGAACTCCTTCAAAGCAGCAACCGACTCGGCGTCCTGGTTCTGTAGCTTTTTCTCTGCCCCGGTGATAGCTTCCCGCAACGCGATCGCCTGATGATAGTAGTTGTAGGTCAGCGTCACCATGTCGGTCGTCTTGCGTTCCAGCTCAAACTGGCGCGCCAGCGCATCCTTCGACACCGCAATCCTCGGATCGATCACGACCTCAAGCGGCTGCTTATACTGCTTGCTGCCCACCGTAAGCCGCACTTCGTACAAACCCGGCGTTACCAGCGCCCCTTGTGGCTCCGCAGGTGTATTGCCATACATCGCCGAGATTGCATACTGATGCCGTAGCGCCAACGGCGGAGCATAGCGCAGATCCCACAAGAATCGGTTCATCCCAGCCACCTTTGTCAGCGGCTCCGGATGCCCCAGCCAGTAGTCCGGAACATTGGGGGGCGGCTCTGCAGTGTGCGTCTCTGCCTTCGTCGAAAACTCCCGAACAAGTTGGCCCTTGCTATCGTAGATCGCGAGCGCGATATCCTCCGTCGGCTCCGTCTTCAGGTAGAAATCCAGCAGCGCACCGTTCGGCGGATTCTGCCCAGCCGGTATCTCTGGTGGCAACGGAGTATCCCCATTCAGATCCAACTGCACCCGAAGAGCCCGCTCGGGCCGGTAGAACACCGTCTGCTGCTGCGCCGTCTTCGCATCGATCTGCCGCAGAGGGCTTATATCATCCAGAATCCAGAAGGAACGTCCATACGTCGCGGCCACCAGATCGCTGCCTCGAACCTGCAAATCCCTCACTGAGGTCGTCGGCATGTTCAGTTGAAGCGTACTCCAGTGTTCACCGTCGTCGAAGGAGACATACGTCGCATTCTCCGTTCCCGCGTACAGCAGACCCTTGCGAACCGGATCCTCGCGAACCACGCGAACAAAATCTCCATCAGCGATACCTGCGACCGTTTGCTCCCAACTCTTGCCCGCATCGCGCGTGCGATAGATATGCGGCTTGAAGTCGTCCTCCTCGTGCCGGTCAACCGCAACATAAGCTGTAGCCGCGTCGAAGTGCGAAGCCTCGATGATGCTGATCATCGTGAACTGAGTAAGTCCCTGCGGAGACACCTGCTGCCAGCTCGCCCCGTCGTCCTTGGTCAGTTGCACCAGGCCGTTGGTCGTGCCTGCCCATATCTGTCCCTTTGCCACGGGCGAAGGAGCAAATGTGTTGATGGCGCTCCGATTCGGCTGTGCCAGCGTCTCGTTCGCCTCCTTCGTTCTCAGCTTTCTGTCCTGCTGTGCGTGCGATGCAGCCTCTTCTTTCTCCTTCCGGTTCGTCTCTTCGCTGCCGGCTCGGACCGTCAGGTCAGGGCTGATCTTCTTCCAGTTCGTCCCGGCGTCGCTCGTCTCCATCAGGAACTGCGTGCCCTCGTAAAACACATGCGCATCCTGCGGAGAAAACGCCAACGGCGGATTCTGCGCCATGCGATAGTCGCCGTCGCGGCTCAGGTTCGGAGAGATCGTCTGCACCTGTCGGTTGGCGCGGTTCAACAGCACCAAACCACGTCCCGGCCCGCCCGCATAGACCATGTTCGGGTTCGAAGGATCAGGCACGATGTACCCGAACTCATAGGCCGCCACCGGATCCCAGTCGAGGAAGGTGATCGCACCATAATCCCCCCGGCTCAGCGTAGCCACGCTGCCGCTATCCTGCTGCGTCCCGTAGACCCAGTAGGGGAACCGGTTGTCCGTTGACATGTGATAGATCTGGGCCGTCGGCTGGTTATACCAGGAGCTCCAGCTCTTCCCGGTGTCCATGCTGATCGTCGCGCCCTGATCGCTCGCCATGATCATGCGCGTCGAATCCGTAGGATCGATCCACAGCGCGTGATTGTCGTCCCCGCCCGGCGCTCCCTTGTACGAGATGAACGTGTGCCCGCCATCCTCCGACCGGTAAAGCGAAGTCTGCGCCACATAAATAACGTCCGGATTCTTCGGATCAATGAAAACCCTGCTGAAATACCCGCTGCCGGTCACCCGCGGATCAGTCGTGCTCTTGATCCAGTTCGCACCGCCGTCGTCGGACCGATAAAAGCCGGCGTTTCCGCCCATAGCCGCCACAATCGCATAGACACGCTTGCCACCCAGCGACGTCGCCACGCCGATGCGGCTCAACCCCTCGGCCGGCAGACCCGGTGCAACAATCGGCGTCCACGTCTCGCCGCCATCGGTCGTCTTATAGATCGCTCCGCCCTTCGAGCCGTTGATCAGGTCTTGCGTCTGCCCCGGTTTCACCAGATGGTGCCACATGGCGGCATAGCCTATCTTCGAGTCATCCGCGGCAAACACCACGTCGATCGCGCCCGTCTCGTCGTCCTTGTAGAGCACCTTACGCCAGCTCTTGCCGCCATCGGTCGTCTTGAAGACCCCCCGCTCCGCATTCGGCGAGAACGTCCGCCCCAGCGCCGCCACCACCACCACATCCGGATTCGTGGGATCCACCCACATAGCGCCGATATGCTCCGTATTCTCGAGCCCCACATGAGTCCACGTGCGTCCCGCGTCGACAGACTTGTAGATCCCGTTGCCCATGTTCACGGCTGCCCCGACCAGGCTCACATCGCCGGTGCCCACATAGACCACGTCTGGCTTCGACGGCGCGACCACAATCGCCCCGATCGACGCCACATGCATCTGGTCGAAGATCGGCGTCCACACCACCCCGCCGTCCACCGTCTTCCACACGCCCCCACCCGGACTGCCCATATAGTAGATAGCCGCATTGCCCGCAATCCCTGCCACGGCAGAGACGCGACCCGCGCGAAACGGCCCGATCGAGCGCCATTTCATCCCTCCGTACAGGGCCGTATCCCCCTGCTGTGCACGAAGAAATCCACTGGAAAGGCCCAGCAAGACACAAAAAGATAGCAGTGCAACCGCACGTCTTCCCAAATTATTCATGTGCGAACTACTACGAACGGTAGTTGCATTTAGACGCAAATTCGGTAACTTTCTTTTAACGATGCGTCCATCACCCAGCAACTTCAAAAACTCATTGCAACTTTTATCCACAACGCAGCGTCATCCGCGACAACCGAACGCAACCAAAAATCTCACCACCGCTGTCGAACCGTCTCACCCAAATAGCAACGCCCAGGAGCAACCTCATTGGCCTTCAAACACCGCCTGTCTGTCTTCTTTGCCTCTCTTTGCCTCTTCGTCTTCGGACTCACCCTGTCGGCCCAGCAGACCAGCCCCTCCGGCGTCTACCCTCAGGGATTGCTCTCCGGCCTTCACTGGCGTGACGTCGGCCCCATGCGCGGCGGCCGCTCCTACGGCGTAGCCGGAAGCCCCAGCCAGCCCGACACCTTCTACTTCGGCTCCGTCGGCGGCGGCGTATGGAAGACCCAGAACGCCGGACGCACCTGGTTCCCCATCTCGGACGAAGGCATCCCCATCGGCTCCATCGGCGCAATCGCCGTCGCCCCCTCCAATCCCGGCGTCATCTACGTCGGCACGGGCGAACCCGACATTCGCAGCCAGCACTCCTACGGCATCGGCATGTACAAGTCCGTCGATGAAGGAAAGACCTGGACCCACATCGGCCTCGACAAGACCAGCCACATCGGCAGAGTCGTCGTCGACCCGGCCAATCCCAACCGTGTCTACGTCGCCGCGCTCGGCCATGCCTACACGCCCAACCCCGACCGCGGCGTCTATCGCTCCACCGACGGCGGCGCCCACTGGAAGAAGGTCCTCTTCAAAACCTC
The DNA here is from genome assembly GCF_003945235.1 of Edaphobacter aggregans. Lineage (NCBI taxonomy): Bacteria > Pseudomonadati > Acidobacteriota > Terriglobia > Terriglobales > Acidobacteriaceae > Edaphobacter > Edaphobacter aggregans. The sequence continues at coordinate 3,299,193 of NZ_RSDW01000001.1, read as the reverse complement.
CGATCCAGACAACGTCGGCGCAGTCGACATCGCCATCGACCCTAAAAATCCGCGCGTCCTCTACGCCACCCTCTGGGCCACGCGACGTCCGCCATGGTCGGTCTACGCTCCGTCATACATGCCCGGCAGCGGCCTGTATAAATCCACCGACGGCGGCGACACCTGGAAGCAGCTAACCGGCGGCCTCCCCACCGACGACTACGTCGGCAAAATCGGAATCGCCGTCTCCCCCAGCAATCCGAACCGTCTCTGGGCGGTTGTCGACGACATCGGCGCGCCCGTTGCACGCTCCTTCGCCGCCCCGGCAACAACCCCCGCCCCCAAGACCAGCGGCGGCGTCTACGTCTCCGATGACGCCGGAGCAACCTGGCGACTCGTCAACGCCGAGCCCCGCCTCTGGGGCCGCGGCTGGTACTTCGGCTCCATCACCGTCGATCCCGTCAACCCGGACAGCGCCTACGTCATCAACACCGCCACCTACCTCACCACCGACCTCGGCAAGACCTTCGCCCCCGTCAAAGGCGCCCCGGGCGGCGACGACTATCACCAAATCTGGGTCAACCCCAACGACAGCAAGCGCATGGTCCTCAGCAGCGACCAGGGTACCGTCGTCAGCGTCGACGGCGCACACACCTGGAGCACCTGGTACAACCAGCCCACCGCCGAGATCTACCACGTCGCCGCCGACAATCGTTTCCCCTACTGGCTCTACGGCGCCCAGCAGGATAGCGGCGGCGTCGGCGTCAGCACATGGTCGCGCGAAGGCGTCCTCTCCTTCCGCAACTGGGAACCCACCTGTCTCGCAGGCGAAAGCGATACCGTCATCCCCGACCCCAAAGACGGCAACATCCTCTATGGCGCCGGTGCCGGACGCTGCGACCAGAACCTCAACGTACCCGCCTCCCTCGGCGGGCAACTACCCGCGCCCGATCCCGACGATCCCAACCGTAAGACCTGGACGCTTCCGCAAGTCTTCTCCACAGCCGATGAAGCGCTCTACTACGCCAATCAATTCGTCATGCGCTCTCGCGACCGCGGCCGCTCATGGGAGAAGATCAGCCCGGACCTGACTCGCGTCAAACCCGAGCTCCCAGCCGGCCTCGATCCAGTCACCGCGAAAGACATCGACCAGCAAATGACCGACCGCTTTGGCGTCGTCTACAGCATCGGTCCCTCGCCCCTCAGCGCCACCACCGTCTGGGTCGGCACCGACGACGGCCTCATCCACGTAACCACCGACGACGGCAAGACCTGGAACAACGTCACCCCGTCCGCCATGACCGCCTGGAGCAAAGTCTCACAAATCGAAGCCGGTCACTTCGACGTAGGAACTGCCTACGCCTCGGTCGATCGCCATCGCATCGGCGACGATAAGCCCTACATCTACCGCACCAGCGACGGTGGCAAGACCTGGAACAACATCGTCAAAGGCATCCCCGAAGGCGCCTACGTCAACTCGGTCAAGGAAGATCCCCAGACCAAGGGTCTGCTCTACGCCGCCACCGAACTGCGCGTCTACGTCTCCTTCAACGATGGCGCGCAATGGCAGCCGCTCCAGAACAATATGCCCGTTACCTCCGTCCGGGACATCGTCGTCCACGGCGACGATCTCGACGTCGCAACCCATGGCCGCGGCTTCTGGGTCATGGATCAGATGACCGCCCTCCGCGAGCTCGCAACGCACGGCAATGAGATTGCATCCTCCGGCGTCTACCTCTTCAAACCCGGTGAGTCTCTGGCCGTTCACCCAGGCAGCATGAATGGCACCCCGCTGCCGCACGAGGAGCCGCAGGAACTGAACCCACCCGCCGGCGTCCTCGCCTACTACTGGCTCAAAACCGCCCCGGCTCAACCGGTCAAACTGGAGCTGCTCGATAGCAAAGGCACCGTTCGCGCCTGCGCCGCCAGCGATACTCCGGTGCCCCCGGTCGATACGGAAGCCATCAACGTTCAGGCCATCTGGCAGCAGCCCACACAGCCGCCGTCAGCCGCTGCCGGAATGCATCGCTTTCCCCTCAACGTAGCCGCTCCGCGAGGCTTCGGCCGCGGCCCCGTCGCACCCACTCCCAGAGATGCCTGCTCGCCACCCGCCGGCACCCCAACCCCAACCCCGGCTCGCCCCGCCCGTGGTCAACGCGGCGGCCCCGTAGCACTGCAACCCGGTGACTACACCGTCCGCCTCACCGTGGACGGCCAAACCTACACCCAGCCGGTCACCGTCAAACCGGATCCTCGCGGCGTACCCATCGACCACGCGAACCCGGATGCCGCCAACCGCTCCTAGCAAGTGATACCTTCCGATAAATCAAAATGCCCCACCCCTCGATTCTGAGAGGTGGGGCATTTTCGTCACGCGCAAACCGCCGCGTCGATAGCGGATCAATTTGCCGAGTATCGGGTATCGGGTGCCCCATATCTCGATTCTGAAATGTGGGCATTCGCGCAAAGCGCGAACCGTCTTCCTCAAAACCCTCACCAAAATCGGGAAGTAAGACTAAACTCCCGCCATGTCTCTTTCGCGCAAACGAGCAGCACTAGGCGCCATCCTAATAGCAATCACCCTCACCCCCACCCTCCCGGCCCAGTCAATCGACAATCAGGCCGCCCAGCAGGAACCGTCAGACTCCTCCGTCGAAGAAGCAATCACCCACGGAGTCGCGGCCTTCAAAAGCGGTCGCTTCGCCGATGCCGTCCGGCACTTCAAAGCAGCCGTCGCCTTCGACCCCTCCTCAAATCAGGCCCGTCTATACCTCGGCGTGTCCTACAGCTATCAGGTCGTTCCGAACCTGAACACACCCGACAACCTAGCCACCGCAAACAACGCCATCAACATACTCAAGCAGATTCCCGAGAGCGCTCCCGAGCACCTCGCCGCGCTCAAACAGGTCGCAACCCTCTACCGCAACACCAGCCGCTTCAATCAGGCGAAAGAAACCGAGCTGCAAGTCCTGAAGCTCGAACCAACCGACGTCGAGTCCCAATATGCCATCGGTGTTATTGATTGGACGCAGGCCTACAAAAACGCCGTTCGCATCCTTGCCACCGCATACCTCACCGACGACGGCAACGGGAATACCAAGCTGAACATATCCGCATGCCAGGAGCTAAGCGGTCAAAACTCTTCCCTCGTCCAGGACGGTATCGATCACCTCACCCACGCCATCGACATAAAACCCGACTTCGAAGACGCCATGCAATACCTCAACCTCACCTATCGCCGCCAGGCCGACCTGGCCTGCGGAGACGACACAAAACGCACCGAAGCCATCGCTCTGGCAGACCAATGGACCCAAAAGGCAGCCTTCGTACGCCAGAAGAAACAGGCCCACTCCGCCCCGACAAACGAAGCCCCATAGCCTACTCCAGCAGCCCCATCCCCAAAATAGGAACCGCTCCAAAATAAATATTGAAAGAGTGGCATACTTTCAGACCCGCAAAAGTGTCTGTCTCCTAACCAGCTTTGCCACACATTGCACCACCAATTGACCACAAAAACACCACACCCAGCCACCACTTTTCTCAAAAACCCCAGCAAAAACAACAAATCGAGCAGACCGCCACCACACAAAAAAATCCAGAAGGTGCAAACCGTCGCGCCGCCTCAGATTGGCTTTTTGATTTGATATTGAACGAATTGGACGGCGTTTTAAGGTAGTATCCCGGCATGCCAATCATTTGTGGATTTCATCGCCGCCTTTGCGCTCGTATTGCGCTCGTGCTTGCCTTATTGCTGTTCAACGGTGTGGTTTGGGGGTCGACACCGACGAACGTCGTGATCTCGCAGGTGTATGGAGCAGGTGGAAATGCAGGCGCAACGCTGAATGCCGACTACGTGGAACTCTTCAATCCCACAGGCAACACGCTCACCCTGAATAACTACAGCATTCAGTACGCAAGCGCAGCCGGCACAACAATCGCGACCGTAACGTTGCTCCCCGCGACGATTACGTTGGCGCCCGGCCAGTACTACCTGATTGCAGCGAGCCCAGGCTCGAATGGAACGGCGCTCCCGGTGACGGCAGATTTTACGGGCACAAACATTGCATTTGGCGCAGCAGCCGGCAAGATTGCGCTGGTGAGCTCGCAAACAAAGCTGAGCTCCGTATGCTCGGGAACAGCTCCTACGACGGACTCAACGCTGGTTGACTTTGTAGCGTATGGAACCGGGACGAATTGTTCGTTCGGATCTGCTGCTCCGGCTCCAGGAACGACGACGGCGGATATCCGCACGAATGCGTGCACTGTGCTCGGCAATAGCGGGACGGAGTTCAAGGCGTTGGCGCCGAGCCCGCATAATACGAGCTCGACTCCGCTCGTGTGCGGCGCTCCAACACCGCTGGCAGCAAAGGGAACAGCGACACCGGCGACGCTTTATTCGGGAAACTCAACACTCATAACGGTACAAGTGATCCCCGGGACAGATCCCGCAAGCACCGGCATCCAGGTTCAGGCGGACCTCAGCACGATTGGCGGATCGACAACACAGACCTTGTTTGACGACGGCAGCAATGGCGACGTGACGGCAGGAGACAACATCTTCTCGTACAGCACGACGGCAACATCTACCGGCACATTCACTCTGCCGGTGTCGGTGACGGATTCACAGCTTCGGACGGCCACAACGACAATTGGACTAACCGTACAGACTCCGCCACCCTTTGTGACGATACGGACGATTCAGACGAACAAGCCTTCGACCTACGCGACACAGACGGTCACCACAAGTGGCATTGTGATCGGGGTAAAGTCGAATGGATTTTACCTGGAGGCCAAGGACGCAGATACGAGTCCGGTAACACCGGAAGGAATCCTGGTTTATACGGGATCGACGAAGTTGCCCACCACGATTGCTGTAGGCAACGAGGTACAGGTGACGGGCACGGTTAACACGTATCCCCCGACAGCACTTACGCCCGGGACAGAGATCGACGGACCACAGACATTCACGCTGCTCTCAACCAGCAATTCACTACCTGCAGCGGTGACGATTACGGCGGCGATGGACTCGCCATCGGGTGGCGTAAAGCAGTTCTCGCAGTTCGAGGGGATGCGGGTAGCGATCAACTCATTGACGACCACCAGCGGAACGGACGCATCGCTAAATGAGACGACTGAGACGAATACCTCCAATGGCCAGTTCTACGGCGTCGTTACTGGTGTGCCAAGGCCGTTCCGTGAGCCTGGAGTGGCTGTGACGGACACGACGTATGGGCCGCTGCCTCCCAGTGTGCCTATCTGGGACTCGAATCCGGAGCTGCTGTTTATCGATAGTGCAGCGTTTGGCGGACCGGCAATCGATCTGACGAGCAATGCGACGGTTACGGGAATCACAGGTGTGATGGACTTCTCGTCCGGGGCGCCGGAGATTCTGCTGGATAAGACGTCCACATCGACAGTGACGGGGCTGATGACGGCACAGCCGGTTCCGGTGCAGGCTGCCAACGAGTTCACTGTGGCCAGCTTCAACATGGAGCGGTTCTATAACGATGTTGTCGATGCGGATAATCCCGGCAGCTCGGCAGTAACCGTGACGACGGCAGCGTATCAGCGGCGGTTGGCGAAGGCTTCGCTGGCGATACGGAATGTGTTGAATATGCCGGACATCATAGGAACGCAGGAGATCGAGAACCTTGCAGTGCTGACTGACCTCGCAAACAAGATCAGCGCGGATGCACAGGCTGCGGGACAGACCGATCCTATCTATGCGCCCTACTTGTTCCTTGCGAATGACGGCACAGCGATCAACACCGGCTTCCTGGTGAAGACGACACGAGTGAATGTCGTGAACGTCCAGCAGTTTGGCCTGGCGACGACATTTACGAGTTCGACGGGAGCGCAGGCAATTTTGAACGACCGTACCCCGCTGGTTCTTCATGCGGGCATCAAGCGGACCGGGGGGACAGACTACCCAGTGACGGTGATTTCAGTGCACCAGAGATCCTTGATCAATATCGACGATCCTACGAGCACGGGAGCTACCGTTCGTTTGAAGCGCGAAGCGCAGGCAGAGTATCTGGCAACGCTCATTCAGGGATATCAGGCTGCGGGTGAGCATGTGATCACGGTCGGTGACTACAACTCGTTTGAGTTCTCGGACGGATTTGTAGACACGATCGGAGTGACGAAGGGTACGCCGGTACCGGCATCCCAGGTTGTGACGCCCCCTGTGGCAGGGTTGGCGAATCCGCCGCTGGTGGATCTCGTAACGCTACTTCCTGCTCCGGAACGGCAGAGCTACGTGGAAACCGGAAGCGCCCAGGTGCTGGACCACGTAATTGTGACAAGCGACCTGGTCCCGACCGAAACACGACTGGTGTATGCCCACATGGACTCCGACTTTCCGCTGGTGTACCTGAACGATGCCACCCGTCCTGAGCGAGTGAGCGACCACGATCCGGCGGTTGCGTACTTCTCGGTGCCTGCGATTCAGGGCACGGTGCAGCTGGTAACCACAGCGACGCTGACGAAGGTAGCCGGCGGCTACCAGGCTACGGTGACGGTGAAGAATAATGGCACGGGAACGGCCCAAAACGTGCAGCTCACTGGTGCGACACTCGGCAGTGCGACCGGAGCAGCAATCCCGCAAACGCTTGGGGACATTGCACCGGGCGGCGGCTCCGTTGTCACCACGGTTACATTCCCGTCGACGGCAGGAGCGTCGGGCGCAGCGTCGGCGGAACGATATACGGGAAGCTATACAGGCGGAACGTTCGGCGGCAGCATCCGAGCGGTTCTACCGTAGTGATTCCCAAAAAACATCTTCAAACGAAACCACTAACCTCTGGGAATTAAGGATAACGAGATCATGATTAGAAAAACGGCCCTTTCTCTTTCGACGCTTCTCATGGCGATACTTTTGCTGGTGTCTTCGCGAGCGTTCGCAGACACGATCAACCTAACCTTGAGCGATCCCGTGCAGTCGGGTGTTCCGGGTTCGACCTTGTCTTTTGTCGCGACGGTGTCTGCTCCGAATACCAACGGAGCAGCGGTCTTCCTGAACAGCGATTCGTTCGACGTCGACAGCCCGCTTACGCTGGATGACAACCCATTTTTCGGTAACTTTCCGCTCAGCTTGAATCCTGGCGATAGCGCAACCGACGTTCTCTTCACGGTCACGATTCCGACGGATGCTGCGATAACCGACTACAGTGGATTTTTTGCCATCCTGGGAGGCGCGGACGGTGGTGCTTCGGACGTTCTCGCATGGACGACCTTTGAGGTAAATGCTGTGCCGGAACCGAGCAATGTTTTGCTGGTTGCAACCGGGCTGGCGGGATTAGCGTTGCTGGGCTTTAGCAAACGGTTCTGCCTTTAGTGGAAAGCGGCGAGTTGCACGTTGCGATAAGCCGATAACCCAACCCTAAAGCTGCAAGTATCTATTTTCAGCGGTTTAGCGATATGATACCTCGGTAAAGTGTTTATTCTAGATACCTGCAAGGTATTACAAATAAACAAGTAAAGGAAAAGCCCCCTGATAGTGTCCGGGGGCTTTTCCTTTGCTCATCTAAATCCATTATAGAGGAATGGGTGGAATGATCACGCCAAGTTATCGTTATGATAATAAATGGTTTATTGAAAATAGACTACTTTCCGTAGGTTGCCGTAGGCAGAATTGGCCGTTTGGGCCACGACAGAGATCGCCGACCAAAGCTAAGGGCGCTGGCCGTAGTTGATCGGAGTGATGGGGGTTGCGGGGGGGAGCCAAGCCTATGAATTCGGTGATGGAGTTGTAAGTGAAGTTGGTGATCCATTGAGGCCGAGAGTCCAGGCGTGACCGGTCGAATCGAGGGCGATGCCGGAGTCGTAGGCGTTCATGGGGACTGTGCAACGGTGGTGCCATTGGGACTCAGCGTCAGGGTGCGGGTCGAGCCGGAGATCCAGGCATTTTGCGAAGAATCGAAGGCCACGAAGAAGCACGCCGCTCCACAGGGGTACGGGGTTGAGATGATGGGCGTGCCCGAGGAGGAGAAGTGCGAGACGGTGGAGGCTCCGATTGGGGCGAAGTTGACGACCCATGGGTTGTCGGAGGCGTCGATGGCGACGGAGAAGGGCTGGTTGAGGCCTCCGCCGGTAAAGCCTGATTGGCTGGAGAGAATGTTGCCGAGGGGGTCGAACTCGGTGAGGGTATTGCTCGCATAGGCAGGAACCCAGAGGTCGCCAGCCGAGTCGATGGCTGGGAAGTACGGGCCGGACGTTGTGGGGGCGTAGAAGATGAGGGCAACGGTCCAGTCGTTTGGGCGCGGTGTTAAGGGTGGTTGGTAGATGGGAGTGGGGCCGATGAGAGAGAAGAGTGCTCCGACGTTGGCGGCTGGGTTGTGAGCGATGTTAAGGACAGCAGTGGCGGTGTCGGCGGGGCGAATCCGTTGCTGTCGCGGGCGTTGCTGAAGAGAGTGGGGGGTGGAGGATCCGGCGGAGTTGATGCAGGGAACGATGAGGTTAGCGAGGGCGTTTATTTTTGCCTGAGGGATGACTCCGTTACCGTGGAGGTTTTGAGCGAGAGCTTGGCTGGTGGTGATGTCCACGAGGTTGTTGACGGCGGCGAAAGCGTTCGCGAGACCTCGCTGGGACAGTTGGGTGGAGGATGAACTGACGCGGGTGATGTCGCTCATAAAGCCGGCGAGGGCGTAGATGCCGGCGACGGTGGAGACCTCGTTGATGTCGATAAAGCGGGTGATTTCGCCGATGTTGCCATCTGAGGGGCAGGGGCCAAGGACAAAGATCAAGGAGATAGCGTCATTGTTGGATTCGCCCGCCAAGCCGGGGTTGCCGGTGGTGGAGAGGAGGTAGAGCAGCTGGCCGTCGGAGCAGCTGTAGTTGGTGTGACTAAGGCTGAAGTTGCCGGAAGCGTCGGTGAGGATGTAGGTTCCGCGAGTGTCGGTTACTGCGGCAGGAGCGGAGGGTTTGATCAGCGAGATGCTGGGAGCTCGGTAGCCTATGTTATTGGCGGCAAAGAGATAGATGTGGGCGTTGCCGACTGATTGTAGGCCACCGTGGGTAATGCCTTCGATGTCCGCTGGCTGGGTGGAGATGGTGGCTGCGGCGTGTTGGGAAATGGAGTCCCCACACCCGGCGAGGAGGATGGAAAGTGCGAGGAGGGGCAGAAGGCTGGTCAAGTGGTTTTTTTTTGAATGGCTTACTGGTTCTATATGAGATTTTTTTGGTAAGGATAGCGAATGGGGGTGAGGAGTCTGTCCCACAATGGGGTTAGACGATATGTGAGTCAAATTCCATCATATAATATGCATCTTTTTACTTAAATGCTGCGTCTTATCTATAGCAAGGTCGGTTGGACCGGCAACAATTATCAGTTTTGGAGGATTTGCTATGACGATCACTCGATTTACACCGTTTCGCTCGCCGTGGAGCGATGTGGCGTTGCTGCAGAACCGATTGAACTCGATTTTTCAGGACTTTGGGCACACGTCTGGCGAAAACGAGAGCCTGACGGCGGGTAACTTTGTGCCTGCTGTGGATGTATATGAGGACACGCAGAAGGTGGTCTTGAAGCTGGAAGTTCCTGGGGTCAAGCAGGAGGAAATTGATATTCGGGTTGAGAATCAGACGCTTACCGTGAAGGGTGAGCGTAAGTTCGAGGCCGAGGAGAAGGAAGAGAACTTCCACCGGATCGAGCGGCGGTATGGGAGCTTCGTAAGGAGCTTTACGCTGCCTCAGACGGTGGATGCGGATGCTGTAACGGCTACGTATGACGCTGGCGTGCTTTCGATCACGCTGACAAAGAAGGCTGAAGCTAAACCGAAGCAGGTGAAGATCGGCGTCGGCTCCGCGGCCGATAAGCCGAAACAGGTGGAAGCTTCCGCGGCCTAAGTTTTTGTCTCTGTTTGTTGGAGCGGGCGGGAGACTAACCGGTCTCCCGCTTTTTTGTATGTGGCAGTAAAGGGATTAGGATTTTTGCGACGGAATTTGGTGAATTTCGGTGGGTAGCTAACGGAGAAAAGTGAGGGAAGCATGGCTATTAAGTGGGAAAAGTTGACATTGAAATCTCAGGAGGCGGTCCAGGGTGCGCAGAGTCATGCGGCTGAGAACGGCAATCCTGAGGTGCTGCCGCTGCATTTGCTTGCAGCGCTGCTGGAGGATCGCGATGGAGTGGTGATCCCGGTGCTCGAGAAGATCGGGGTGCCGGTGGAGCAGTTGCTGAGCGGGGTGAACTCGGCGATTGAGAAGCTGCCTAAGGTTCAGGGTGGGGCTCAGCCTGGATTGAGCTCGGCGCTGCAGAAGGTTTTGGAGCAGGGGTTTAAGGAAGCGGACAACTTCAAGGATGATTACGTTTCGACGGAGCATTTGCTGCTCGCGCTGTCGAAGGCGAAGAGTGATCCGGTGCTGCAGAGTGCGCTGGCAGCTTTGGGAGCGACGCATGAGTCGATCCTGAAGGCGCTGGCCGAGGTGCGTGGGTCGCAGCGGGTGACGGACCAGAATCCTGAGGGTAAGTTCCAGGCGCTGGAGAAGTATGCGAAGGATCTTACCGACCTTGCACGGCGCGGAAAGCTTGACCCAGTTATCGGGAGAGATGAAGAGATTCGTCGTGTGGTTCAGGTGCTTTCGCGCAGGACGAAGAATAATCCTGTGTTGATTGGCGAGCCTGGCGTGGGTAAGACTGCGATTGTGGAAGGGCTCGCCCGCAGGATCTTTATGGGGGACGTTCCGGACATTCTGAAGAACAAACGGGTTTGTGCTTTGGATCTGGCTTCGATGGTGGCTGGGGCGAAGTTTCGCGGCGAGTTTGAAGAGCGGTTGAAGGCTGTGCTGAAGGAGATTGAAGACTCGAACGGCGAGATTATTTTGTTCATCGATGAGTTACATACTTTGGTGGGCGCGGGTGCGGCCGAAGGAGCGATGGACGCGAGCAATATGCTGAAGCCGGCGCTGGCTCGTGGCGGGTTGCGTGCGATTGGCGCTACGACGCTGAATGAGTATCGCAAGTACATCGAGAAGGATGCTGCGCTGGAGCGGCGTTTTCAGGTGGTGTATGTCGGCGAGCCGAATGTCGAGGACACGGTTGCGATTCTGCGCGGGCTGAAGGAGAAGTATGAGGCTCACCACAAGGTGAGGATCAAGGACTCGGCGATTGTGGCGGCGGCTACGCTCAGCCACCGTTACATATCGGACCGGTTTTTGCCGGATAAGGCGATCGATCTCGTGGATGAGGCTGCGGCTGCGCTGGCGATTCAGATTGGCTCGGTGCCGGTCGAGATCGACGATTTGGAGCGGCGGGCGACCTCGCTTGAGATTGAGCGGGCGGCGTTGAAGCGCGAGAAGGATGCCGGATCGAAGGAGCGGCTGGCTGTTGTTGAGCGCGAGTTGGCTGGGGTGAAGGAACAGGCTGCGGGGCTACGTGCTCGTTGGCAGAAGGAGCGCGGTGCGATTGGCCGGATTGCGGAGCTGAAGCAGCAGCTGGATGGACTGCGGTTCCAGATGCAGGAGGAGACGCGCAAGGGCAATCTGCAGCGGGCGGCGGAGTTGCAGTACGGCGAGATTCCGAAGCTTGAGGCGGAGCTGCGCGACCTTACGGCGTTGCAGGATGCGGCGGTTCGTGAGGATGCTGCGGAGGCGGCGACGGGGGTTTCGTCGAAGCCGAGCCGGATGCTGAAGGAGGAGGTCGACGAGGAGGATATTGCGGCGATCGTTTCGAAGTGGACGGGGATTCCGGTGAGCAAGATGCTGGAGGGCGAGACGAAGAAGCTGATGCAGATGGAGGATCGTCTGCGGGAGCGCGTGGTTGGGCAGGATGAGGCGCTGAGTGCGGTATCGAATGCGATTCGGCGTTCGCGTGCTGGCTTGTCCGATCCGAAGAGGCCGATTGGGTCGTTTATCTTCCTTGGGCCTACGGGCGTGGGAAAGACGGAGACGGCTCGTGCTCTTGCTGAGTTCTTGTTTGATGACGAGGCCGCGATGGTGCGGATCGACATGAGCGAGTACATGGAGAAGCATGCTGTGTCGCGGCTTGTGGGCGCGCCTCCCGGGTATGTTGGGTATGACGAAGGCGGGCAGTTGACGGAGGCTATTCGTCGGCGGCCTTATGCTGTGGTGCTGTTCGATGAGATCGAGAAGGCGCATCCGGATGTGTTCAATGTGCTGCTGCAGGTGCTGGATGATGGGCGTTTGACCGACTCGCAAGGGCGCACGGTCGACTTCAAGAACACGGTGCTGATTATGACGTCGAACATTGGCGCGGATAAGCTGGCGACGGCGTGGGCTGCGGGCGAGGATGGTTTCGAGGAAGCGAAGGGCCGCGTGATGGATGTGCTTCGGCAGAACTTCAGGCCGGAGTTTTTGAATCGCGTGGACGACATTGTAGTGTTCCGGCCGCTGGATGAGTCGCAGTTGACGCATATTGTCGATCTGCGGCTGAAGGATCTGCAGAAGCTGCTGGCTGATCGGAAGATTACGCTGGAGCTGACGGATGGCGCGCGGAAGGCGATCTTCAAGGCTGGGTATGACCGGGCCTATGGAGCGAGGCCTTTGAAGCGGGCGATTCAGCGGATGGTGCAGGACAAGCTTGCCGTGAAGATACTGGATGGTTCCGTGCTGCATGGGGACCATGTGGTGGTCGATGCTGGTAAGGATGGGTTGGTGTTTAAGGTTAGTGGCAGGAAGTAAGTCCTTAGTGGTTGGGGCTGGGTCCTTTTGGGCTCGGCCCCGGCTTGGAGAGGAAGGCATACCCCAGGGGCTAAAGCCCCTTTTGCTCTTTTGCCAGACTGAGATACCCAAGGCTGAAGCCTTGGGATATTTAGATGCAAAGGCAAGTGCAAGAACAACTGCAGAAGCAGGTCCCCTTCGGGGATGACAACTAGAAAAGCAAGGACAACTGCAAGTGCAACTGCAACTACAGAAGCAGATCCCTACGGGATGACAACTAGAAAGGCAACGGCGACGGCGAAAAACTGCGATCTACGGTAATGGTGTCGTCTGTACTGTCAGGAGATCCACTTGAGTAGGCGGATGACGCCCATGGATGCGGGTTTGCGATGGGTGGAGACGTTGGTGCGGTTGGCGATTTCGGCGCGGTTTTTGGCATAGTAGTCGTAGGCGCGGAGGAGCATCTCTTCGTTGGTAAGGGTCGGCTTCCAGTTGAGGCGCTGCTTGATGCGGGTGGTGTCGAAGACGAAGCTTTCGGCGATCATCTTGTAGTGATAGGGGCCGAGAGGGGAGACGCGGAGTTTGTGCGCGGCCATCATTGCGGCGATGGTCGGAGCCTTGGGCAGGGAGCGGACTTTTGATTTGCTGCCTGAGGTTTGAATGACTGCTTCGTAGACCTGACGCATGGACTTTACATCGTCGGAGCCGATGTGGAAGAGGTCGGATTTGCCATAGCTGGCGGCCTGGATGCAGGCGGTGGCGAGGTCTTCGGCGTAGATGAATTGATAGCGGTTGCTGCCGTCGCCTACGACCCAGACGGTTTTGTGGTCGTCGATGAACTCGTAGAGGATGGCGAGGAGGCCGAGGCGGCCTGCGTCCATGATGGTGGGGCAACGGATGATGACGACGTCGAGGTCGGTGGTGAAGTCTTGCAGGAGCTGCTCGGCGGCTAGCTTGGATTTGCCGTAGAGCTCGATGGGGGCTGGGATGTCGCGGTCTTCCTGGACGGGATGGCCGAGGTTGGAGGCCCAGAGGCAGTTGGTGGAGACGAAGACGAAAGGGCGGATGCCGGCGTTGCGGGCAGTTTCGGCGAGGAGACGGGTGGCGTCGACGTTGGAGGTCCAGAGGAGATGCTCGTCCATCTTCATGCCGTGGGCGAGTTGGGCGGCGACGTGATAGACAGCGTCGAAGCGGTGCTCGGCGAAGGTGCGCTGGAGAAGAGCGGCGTCGCGGAGGTCGCCTTGAATGCTGGTGAGGCCGGGGAGGGAGTCTTCGTCGGGCTCGAGGTCGATGTTGACGACGGTGTGGCCTTCGCGGAGGAGACGGCGCTTGAGGACACCGCCGAAGAAGCCAGAGGCTCCGGTGACGAGTAGATGTGACATTACCTAATTTTACGGTGTCGATAAGTATTCACGTCCTGCAACTTACGGGGGAGTTGATAGGGTGATGCTGTATAAGTCACAACATAGGCCGACGCTTTATACTCGACGCGTTGGGCATCCTCAAAAAATGACGGGACCATCTTGAAGAAGACTGCGGTGATTATTGGTGCGGGGCCGGCGGGTTTAACGGCGGGTTTGGAGCTTCTGCGGCGATCGGATGTGACGCCGGTGATCTTGGAAGCGAGTCAGGAGATCGGCGGGATCTCACGGACGATCAAGTACAAAGGCAACCGGATGGATATCGGGGGCCATCGGTTTTTCTCGAAGAGCGACCGCGTGATGCAGTGGTGGATTGACCTGATGCCGCCTGAGGTGACTGCGGAGAACGGTGCGGCGCAGGAGATCAGCTATCAGGGCAAGAAGCGCGTTGTAGCGGTGCCAGCGCATCTGCCGGAAGAGCCGGTGCTTCGTGGGGTAGGGCCGATTGTTCATCATGTGGCCAGTGAGGATGAGGTGGAGGTTGAGGAAGCTGAAGCCCTGGAGCATGTTGCGGCTCTGGTGACGGCTGAGCCACCGAGTTCGGATCTGGTGATGTTGATTCGTCCCCGGAAGAGCCGGATTTATTATCTGCGGAAGTTCTTCGACTATCCGATTACGTTGACCGGCGCGACGCTGAAGAACCTTGGGCTGGTGCGAACGTTCAAGGTAGGGACGAGCTATTTGAAGTCTCGTGTGAGCCAGATTGGACCGGAGAAGAGTCTTGAGGATTTTCTGATCAATCGATTTGGACGGCAGCTTTATCTGACTTTCTTCAAGAGCTATACGGAGAAGGTTTGGGGGACGCCTTGCAATGAGATTTCGGCGGAGTGGGGGGCGCAGCGGATCAAGGGGCTGAGCCTGACGACTGCGGTGAAGCACTTTTTGAAGAAGACCTTCAGCGGGTCGAAGAAGGGTGATCTGTCGCAGAAGGGCACGGATACGAGTTTGATTGAGCGGTTCATGTATCCGAAGTTCGGGCCGGGGCAGCTCTGGGAGCATGTGGCCGATCAGATTGTGGAGAAGGGCGGCGAGATCCACATGGGGTGGAAGGTGGTTCGGATTCACTGCGAGGGCGATCGTGTGGTTTCGATCGATGCGGTGAATGAGGCCGGAGAGACAAAGACATTTGCGGGTGAATACTTCTTCTCGACGATGCCGATGCGCGAGTTGGTGCAGGCGCTCGATGTTCCGGTGCCGGCGAACGTGCGTGAGGTGAGTGATGGATTGCAGTATCGCGACTTCATTACGGTTGGGTTGCTCGCGGATCGACTGAAGGTGAAGGAAACGGACGGTGGACTGCTGAAAGATACGTGGATCTATGTGCAGGAGCCGGATGTGTTACTGGGACGGTTACAGATCTTCAATAACTGGAGTCCTTACCTGGTGCAGGACCCGACGAAAGTTTGGATTGGGCTCGAGTACTTCTGCTATGACACGGATGATCTTTGGAAGATGCAGGACGAGGACCTGAAACGGTTCGCGATTGCCGAGGTTGCGAAGATCGGGATTCTGAATCCTGAGGATGTGAGCGACGGGCATGTGGTGCGGGTGCCGAAGACGTATCCTGCCTACTTTGGGACGTATGACCGGTTCGACGAGCTGCGGGAGTTTACAGATGGATTCGAGAATCTTTTTCTGGTGGGCCGGAATGGGATGCATAAGTACAACAATCAAGACCACAGCATGCTGACGGCGATGACAGCGGTGGATGGGATTGTTGCGGGTCACGTGGATAAGGCTGCTCTGTGGGGGATCAATACGGAGCAGGAGTATCACGAGGAGAAGAAGTAGGGTTCGGCTTCTGGGTTGGCTAAAGGCTTAACACCGATTTGCGCCGAGGACACCGATCTTTCGAGGTGACTGCGGATCTTTGCAGTGGACTGCGGATTTCGTTGGAAAGATTGTGTTTATTGCGCCTCGGTTTTTTCCGTATCTTTCGGGTCTTTAAGTCCGGGGAGGAGTTGAGTTAATATCTTCCGTGGGGGCGAGGAGGATGTATGAGCGATGGGCGCGAGGAACGAGAAGAGCAGGAACAGCGGCGTAGGTGGGAAGAGCAGGACGATGCGGGTGATCGGCTTGAGCGGGGGCCGAGGGATAAGGAGCGTGAGTGGGAGGATTGGGAGGATTCTTAGGCGGCGATGGTTCCCTGATGGAAGAGGAGCTGCCAGCGATTGTTGCGCTGGACCCAGATAGAGGAGTGGTGGGAGGTAGAGTTTGCGGTGGTGATGTGGTAGGTGGCGAGGGCGACGTCATCGGCTAGCGGGGTGACGTAGAAGTAGCTCATGGTGGCGGCGCGAGGGCTGCTGTTTTGGAGCGCGCTGGTGAGCTGCTGCAGGTTGAAGATGCGGCCTGAGGTGCAGAATTCCTGGAAGTCTTCGGCGAGCAGGTTGCTGAGAGCGCGACGGTCAGGCTCACGGTCGGGGTGCAGAAGACGTTCTTCCAGCGAGTGGAGGTGATCTTGAAGCTGCGCCTTGGTCATGGTGCATTGTAAGACGTTCTTTGATGCGGGCCGGTTTCATTTGCGAGGTAAAAAAATGGCTGTCCCGGATGTGCGGGGCAGCCATTGGTTTGTTGTAGCGATGTAAGTTAGAAGGTTATTTTCACGGATCCCTGAAAGACTCTGGCCTGGTTGGACGTAGTTGAGACCTGGCCAAAGGTGGATGAGGTAAGGACTCCGGCTCCTCCGGTCGTTCCGCCGAGAGTTCCCACGGTCCCTCCAGTCGGGATGTTGAAGTTCGGGTGGTTCAGGACGTTAAAGGCTTCCAGCCGGAAGGTGGCGGCCAGACTTTCGTGGATGGGAAAGATGCGGGAGATCTGGGCATCGAACTGGTAAGCAGTGGGGCCGCGGAAGGAATTTTTGCTGATATTTCCATACGTCCCGTATCCGGGACACGTCGTCGGCGAGAGCGGCGTTGGACATCCGGCGGTGACCTGAGCGAATGCTGCCGGGTTGAGGTATCCACGGTTCGACACGCCGGTCGCTGATCGGAGGGTCTGATTGAGATAAATCGGGACTCCGGGAACCAGATTCGGGCGATCGTTGCCAACGTCGGTGAAGGAGTTGTCCTGGCCTGCGGTCACGGTGAATGGTGCGCCGCTGACGATGTGAAGGAGCGGCGCGATCTCCCAATTGTTGAGGAACATCGCGGCGACTCGGTCGAGTTGGAAGTGGCTCTTGGCGATAAAGACGACGTTGAAGACGTTGCGGAAGTCGGAGCCGCATGGGCCGTAATCCATGCTGGGGTTATTGGGATTCTGGACCGTGGTGCCGGCGAGGTCACCTTGCGCGTCTGCCGTGTTGAGGCACTTCGACCAGGTGTAGTTGGCCAGCAGGCTGAAGTCAGACGAGAGACGATGCTGGATGGTGGTCACCATGCCGTTGTAGTTGGCCATGCCGTTGTTGTTGATAAGGACCGAGCCTGGACCGCCTCCCGAATACTGATTGCCCTGAAGAGGGTTCTGCGTGGTGAGATAAAAACGCTGGGCCTGATTGGCGGTGGTGGAACAGGGTGTTCCGGCTGCGCCGGCGGGTTTTCCGGCTGGACCTGTGAGAACGACTCCTGAGCAACCAGCGCCACCTGCACCCCAGACGCCGGGAGTGAAGACGGCCGGGCTGATCGGAGTCCCCATGGGAGCATGGACGGTGTGGCTTCCGATGTAGTCGACCTGGAGTTGCCAGTCACGTGGAAGCTGCCGCTGAACGCTCGCCGTCCACTGGATGGTGTAGGACGGGTGGAACTGGGGGGGCAGGACAATGTACTGGGATTGAGCAAAGAACTGTGCTGTGGCTGGATCCGGAATAACAGGCTGGGGAAAGGGGCTGGTCGTAATCTGGCCAACCGACCAGGGGCTGGAGAAGCTTATAGGACCGGAGGTGGTTGTTTGTGTCTGGCTGATGGCGGTAGCAAAGGGCGGATTCTGCTGATTGCGCTGGGCGGTGAAGAAGTTGACCATGTCGTAGGCCAATTCGGCGCCACCCCGGATAACCGTTTTGCCGTCGCCGAAGGGGTCGAAGGACAGACCGACGTTCGGAGAGAATTGCCAGGGTGAGTTCTGTGTAAACTGCCGCGGAACGCCCGGATCGCCATAGAAAAACGCTCCGGCGGGAGCATTCGGATAGATCGAACTATGCTGGTTGGCTAAAAACGCGGCCATGTTGAAGACGAGCCCTCGATTGAAGTAATCGGTGGGCATAAAGTTGGGGCTCCAGCGCAGGCCAGCCAGCATGGTTAGTTGCTTGTTGGCATGGTAGGTGTCCTGAACGTATAGGCTGGGGACGGGACCGCGCAGGGCATTCTGCTGCATCTTGCTCTGTTGGAAGGAGTTCTGGGTCCCCATGAGGAAGTCCAAGTTGGTATCTCCGACAGCAGTTCCTCCGTTGGGACCGTTCGCGCTAAAGATGCCACTGAAGCTGAAGACGCCGTTGGACTCGTATGCGTTGGAGATGTTGAGCTGATTCTGGACCCACTCTCCACCGAAGACGATCTGGTGCTTACCGCGAAGCATGGTGACATCGTCGCTGACGACTAACGTGTTGTCGTTGAAATGGGAGACTGAGTTTGTGCCGCCGCCAATGGTGAATTTGCCCGTGTTCAGTTGCAGGCCGTTCGGCTCGCCCTGGTAGATGTTGACGCCCAGCGTAGCGGCGTTGATGTCGTTGGAGGCATATCCGCGGATGTTACGGCGCCGCATGACGGTGATGTGCGCTGTATTCACCGTCCTGCTGCTGATGGAGAATGCGTGAGCGAGGGTGAAGGTCTGCACGCGCTGTGAATTACCTGACTGTGTGGTGATCAGGATGTTGTGGGGGTCGAAGAACGCTGGGACATCATAGTCGTCGAGGAAGTACCGGGCATAGAGGTTGTTCCTCGGATTGATGGTGTAGTCGACGCGGGTCACGAACTGGTTATCGAAGATCTCAGAGGGGATGGCGTAGGATACGAATCCGCAATTGCCCGTGTCGTAGGTGGGGTCGATCGCGGGCAGATATTTCATCAACGCCAGGGATTGCGCGTTGTAGTTGGGTGTAGTAGTCGGATATTTGTTGCCCGTCAGTTTTGTACCGGTCAGGGGGTCGACGAGCTGAATGGTCTTGCCGCTGGATGTGCAGGTTGGCCCATCGGAAGTGGACCAGTCGCCCGCGAGGTTTGATGCGGTGGGTATGGTTGCCTTGGTTGCGGCCTGGGACTGTTTGGCCACCCAGCGCTGATATGCGGCGAAGGCGAAGAGCTTGTCATGAAGGATGGGGCCGCCGAAGGTGCCCCCAAACTGATTCTGGTGCAACGTGTCCTTTGTTGTGGAGAAGAAGTTGGTGGCGTCGAGGTAGTTGTTTCGGATGAACCAGAAGGCGGAACCGTGGTAGGCGTTGGTGCCAGAGCGGGTGACGACGTTGACGAGGCCGCCGGTGTGCATGCCGTTCTGTGAGCTGAGCGCGGTGGATTCGACGCTGAACTGGCTGACGGCATCCGGGAACGGGAATGGGAGATTGCCGTTGGCCATGTAGTCGTTGTTATCGCCGCCGTCGAGCCGCCACATGGTCGTGTTGCCCATGCCGCCGGCGATAGAGACGGAGATGGTCGCGTAGGAGTATTTGCTGCCGGTGAAGTCGCCAGCGGGGGCAGAGGTAGAACCGCCTGAAAGAGCGATGAGGCCGGTCATCTGGCGACCGTTGAGCGGCATCTCGGTGACGGTCTGCTGGTCGATGGTCTGCTTGAAGGAGCTGTCTTCGGTCTGGAGGGCGAGGCCTTCGGCTTTGACCTCGACGCGCTGGTCGTTGGTGCCGACCGCCATGGTCACATTGATAGCGATGCTGCTGCCGACCTCGAGGACGATGTTGGTCTGGGAATAGGTTCGGAAACCTGACGCAGTCACACTGAGGGTGTAAGTGCCCACGGGGACGTTCGGAAAAGTGTACAGACCACTGCTGTCGCTGTTGACCGTACGCCTGATCTGGGTCGCACTGTCAACGAGCGAAATGGTCGCGCCAGGAAGTACGGCGCCTGTCGGGTCTACGACGCTTCCTTGAATGCTGGCAGTTCCAGCGGCCTGCGCGTGAAGCAGTTGGGGCAGACAGCACAGAAACACTGCGAGCAGAGAGACGCGAAGAAGCACTTTGTGAAGAGGTGTGGTGGAGATCTGACTGAACATTTGTATGTCCTCTATACCTTCTTGGCTTTCGTTGCCGGCCTGGGTGAAAGTGGATACCAAATCGGCGAGGACTATAAGAGTTTGGTAGGACCAGTGTCAATAAAATTAGCGTTCCCCCAGGGGACCGATTTGAGTCGTGGTGCAAGAAAAAATAGCCGCCCCGGTTACCCGGGACGGCTATTCCTTGGTGCTGCAATGGTTAGGTTTAGAAGGTGATCTTTCCGGCCAGTTGGAAGATGCGCGGATCGGCGGCGGCGGTAGCGTTTCCGAAGGTGCTTGAATTCAGCGCCGAGGTGAACGTGTTGAGGTTGGGATGGTTGAGGACGTTGAAAGCCTCAAGGCGGATGATGAAGGCGAAGCGCTCACGGATGGGGAAGCTGCGGCTGAGTGCGGCGTCCAAGTCAAAGTAGCCAGGAGTACGGACGGCGTTCCGGCCGAGGTTGCCGTAAGTGCCGGCGGTGTTCTGGGAGAATGCCGCTTTGTTCAGATAGGTGAGGTTGCCGGCCGCCTTCTGAGTGATTTTGACACCGGTATAGATAGCGTTGGGATTGACCAGGTTCGGGCGATCAAGGCCGATACCGGTGAGCGAGTTGTCGATGCCCGAGGTGACATTGAACGGGACTCCGCTGGTAATGCGGATGAGCGGGGCGATCTGCCAGTTGTTGGCCAGCGCGCCGGCCCAGCCCTGGAGGCTGGTGAAGTGGCTGGAGGCAACTAGGGTTGTGTTGAAGATGTGGCGAACGTCGAAGCCGCAGGCCGCGCGATCAAGCCGACGGTTGGCGGAGTTCATAAAGGTTGGTGCGGCGATGTCGCCCGGAGCGTCGCCGACGCTGACGCAGTGCGACCAGGTGTAGTTGGCGAGGAAGCTAAAGTCGTTCGACAGGCGGTGCTGGATGACGCCGATGACACCGTTGTAGCTGGAGTTGTTGCCGTCGTCGATCTGGGTCATGGTGGGGCTGTAACCCGCGCCCTGCAC
Source organism: Edaphobacter aggregans (assembly GCF_003945235.1). Lineage (NCBI taxonomy): Bacteria > Pseudomonadati > Acidobacteriota > Terriglobia > Terriglobales > Acidobacteriaceae > Edaphobacter > Edaphobacter aggregans. Next base: position 3,278,055 of record NZ_RSDW01000001.1, on the reverse strand, counting down.
CGGATTGATCAGAGAGAGTGCGGTGCGGTTGTTGGAGTTGGTGGTCGTTGAGCAAGCAGTGCCAGCTGCGGGCAAGCCGGTGGTCGGAGTCAGAGCACCGCAGGAACCGGTGATGCCAGTCGAGGTGCCGGGGATGAAGACGGAGGCGTTGAGGGCAGTTCCGAGCCAGAGGTGACTGTTCTTGTTGCCGAGATAAGTGATGGACATGTTCCAGCCGTGGCCAAGATCCTGCTGAACGCTGGCGGTCCACTGATTGATGGTTGGAGTTTGAATGTGACGCGGGATGAGTACGTAGAGCGTATTGGTCGGGAAGGGAGAGTTGGTCTGTGGGGGATTCGCGATGGGGAAGGGATTGCCGCCGGGATAGGTCGACCACGGATTGGTGAAGCTGACCGGGCCGGGAACGTCAATCTCGTTGGTGTAAGGCGGATTGGAGCTGTTGCGCTGCGAGGTGTAGAGCGCGGGGTTGTCGTACATGATGGCACCGCCGACACGGAAGACAGTTTTTCCGGAGCCGAAGGGATCAAACGTCACGGAGACGCGGGGCGAGAAGTTGGCGAGACGATTGTCGGTGAATGACGCGGGAACACCGGGATCGCCGTAGAAGAAGGAGCCTGCAGGGGCGTTGACGAAAACCGTGCTGCGCTGGCCGGCGATGAAGGCGTTCTTATCGAAGGTGCTGCCGCGATGGAAGTTGTCGATGGGGAAGAACTCAGGCTCCCAGCGGAGGCCGACGTTAGCCGTGAGGCGGGGGTTGAAGTGGTAGGTGTCCTGCACGTAGAGGCTGAAAAGGGTCTGGCGGTAGGCGGTCTGCTGGGCCTTGCTCTGGCTGAAGGCGGTAGAGGTGCCGATGTTGCTCAATTTGCCACCGATGAAGTCGATCATCGGTTCGCCGGTCTTTCCGCCGACGCCGCTTGAGGCGCCACCGAAGTTGAAGCTGCCGTTCTGGAGGTAGCCGGCCTGGGTGTTGTCGCCGGTGCGGATGACCTCACCACCGAAGGCGATCTGATGCTTGCCGTGGATGAAATCGACGTCGTCGGAGAAGTCTTCGGTGTTGGTGTTGAAGAAGCCCGGTGAGCAGGTACCGCAACCGACGGAGAAGCCGTTGGTGATGGTCAGGCGGAAGTCATCGGGCACGTAGGTAAACATGTTGATGCCGAGCGTGTTGGCATTGATACCGCCAGCCGTGGGACCACGATTGTTGCGGCGGCGAGCGTAGGTTCCGTGAAAGGTGTTCACGATCCGGGGGGAGATGATGTACGTGTAGCCGAGGGTGAAGCTCTGGACGCGCTCGTCGTTGCCGGCGATGGTGGTGAGGAGAAGGTTGGTCGGCGAGAAGTAGGCAGGCGCGTTGTAGTTGGTGATGAAGTAGCGGCCGAAGAAGCTGTGGTTCTGGTGGAAGGTGTAGTCGACGCGGCCGATGTACTGATTTTCGTTGTTGTTGCCGGGCAGAGACACGTTGACGCGACCGTACTTGTCAGCCTGAGAGTTGGGAAGCATCGCGGAGAGGTTGAGAGCCTGCTGATTGATGCTGCTGGCAGGGAGCTTGCGGGTAGCCGAGATGTTGACGCCAGTCACCGGGTCAACGATGGCGGTGGCAGTTATCGGACAGCCGCTGCCAGTTGCGGCAGTGCCCATCTGGCTGAAGTCTCCAGAGAGCTCGGCAGGAGTGGGAACGCAGTAGCCGGTAGCGCTGCTGGTCTTGCGCTCGCGCGTGCCTTGGTAGCCGAAGAAGAAGAACATCTTGTCGGTGATGATCTTTCCGCCGACGGTGCCACCGAACTGGTTGCGCTTGAGGGTGTCCTTGGTGGGTGAGAAGAAGTTGTTGGCGTTGATGACATTGTTGCGAAGGAACTCGAAGACGCTGCCATGCCACTGGTTCGTGCCGGAGACGGTAACAACGTTGACCAGAGACCCGGGGTGGAGACCATTGCGGGCGGGCAAAGAGTTGGCTTCGACAGAAAACTCGCGGAGTGCGTCGGGGAACGGATAGGGCAGATTGGTGTTGGTGAAGGTATCGGTGTGGCTGCCGCCGTCGAGGACGTAGTTGTTGTAGACGCCCTGGCTGCCCGCGACAGAGATAACGGGAGTGTTGGCGTAGGTTTTGCTGCCGTTGATGTCGTTACCGGGCGCATTGACGGCGCCACCAGCGACGAGAATGAGCTGGGTGGCCTGGCGTCCGTTGAGTGGGAGCTCCGTGATGCGCTGCTGGTCGATGACCTGCTTGAAGCTGCTGGTCTCGGTCTCGAGGGAGACGCCGGAGGCCTGAACTTCAATGTGCTCTGAGGAGCTACCGACCTTGAGTGTGGGGTTGATCTGAGCGTTATTGCCGACTTCGAGGATGCCCTTCTGGACGAAGCCGCTGAAGCCGGTTGCTTCAACAGAGAGGGAGTAGGCGCCGACGGGAATGTTGGGGAGACTGAAGAGGCCTGCTGCGTCGGAGACGGTGGAACGTGTGGTCGCCGTATCGGTGTTGGTCACGGTGACCTTGGCGTCGGGGACGGCGGCACCTGTGGGATCGGTCACGGTTCCCTGAATGCTGGCGGTACCGGCGGTCTGGGCGTACGCGATGAGGGAACCTAAGCTCAGAAGAAGTGTCGCGCAGAGGGCGATATGGGATACGCCCTTAGTAAATCGTCCAACTGCTCTTAGTAACCGCATAAAGTAGCCTCTCGAAATTGTTGGTTGGGGGTTTGGTTTCGTCTGTGCGAAACGTAGAGATTGGTCTTACTTAATCGTGGAGGACTATATGTGTCCGGTTTAAGAGATGTCAAATCGAAATCAATTTCATTAGAGACAAATTCCGATGGGGATACCAAGAAATTAACAGGCCGCGGGAGCAGCTTTTTCTTGATCAGGCGTGAGTTGCGGAAGGCCGGGTGGCGACGGCAACGCGAGGGATTTGCTGGAGGTCATTGATAAAAAAGAGATCTCGCCAGCTTTCGAGAAGAGCTGTGAGAGACGCCTGCTGGCCCTGGCCAATCTCGAGTGCGAGGAGGCCATTGGGTTTGAGCAGGTGCTGGGCCTGGGGGATGAGGCGGCGGTAGATATCGAGGCCGTCTGAGCCTGCAAAGAGAGCGGTAACGGGCTCGTACTCGCGAACCTGGGGATGGAGGTCCGGGCGGTCGGAGGTGGGAACGTAGGGAGGGTTGCTGACGATGGCGTCGAAGGCCGCACCGGGTGGCAGAGCGGCGAAGAGATCGGAATGGAGGAAACGGATGCGGTGGGCTACGTTGTGGTTTTCGGCGTTAAGCTGGGCGAGGTGAAGGGCCTCGGTGGAGAGGTCGAGAGCCGTCACGTGGGCTTCGGGAAGATGCACAGCCAGCGCGATGGCGATCGCTCCGGAGCCGGTGCCTACGTCGGCGATGGAGACGGGGTGGTCGTGGGGGAGGCGGGCGAGGACGGATTCGACCAGGTGCTCGGTCTCGGGTCGGGGGATGAGGACGGCGGGGGAGACGCGGAGAGTGAGACCGTAGAACTCCTGCTGACCGGTAATGTATTGGACGGGCTCGTATTGCAGGCGACGGTGGATGGTCTGTTCGTAGAGATAGAGCTGATCGGAGGTGAGTTCGAGCTCAGGATGGGCAAGGAGGGTCGCGCGAGGGATTTGCAGCGTGTGGAGGAGAAGGAGTTCGGCGTCGCGCGGGGCTTCGGCGCGGAGGTGCTCGTCGGTGGCCAGTTGCTGCGTCGCGGCGGTAAGTGACTGGCGGAGAGTGATCATGGGAGTTTTAGGGCTGCGATTCCCTTGGCTGAGGTTATGAGCAAAAGTAAAACCAACCCGGGTTCCTTCGACTTCGCTCAGGACAGGCGCGACGACTCACTGCGCTCGCTCAGGATGACACATCTTTCTTCGATGAGGATTCTAAAGCAGGAGAGAGCTGCAGTGCTTCAGCGGAATGTGTTTTTACCAGCGGGCTTCGATGAGGATGATGTTGCCGTCAGGGTCGGTGACTGCCAGGTCGTTCTTTATCTTGGTATCCGTGATCTGCTGCTTGTGAAGGAGGTGTGCGGCCTTCGTGAGGCTTTTGGTTTCGAGGATCATTTTGGCGCGAGAGCCGAGAACAGCTTGGGCGATCTCGACCTCCTGACCGGAGTCTCCGGGAAGGTGGAGGAACATGGGGTCGCCTGCGATGGACTTGAAGGCGAGCTGGTTGATGTAGAAGTCGCGAGCAGCGGCGGTGTCCTGCATGGCGAGGGAGACGGAGACCATACGGTCGGCGATGCGGTCTTCGTCGAGGTGCTTGCCCCGGTCGTTGTAGTGGAGGGAACCCGGCATGTACTGGGTGTACTCGATGTTCTGATGCTCAGGGCCGACCATGGTGAAGAGGAGGTTCCCGGCCCCGGCTTTGCGAACTGGGGTGGGAGTGAGACCACGGCTGGCGTAGTCGTCGTGGATGGCGTTGAGGTCGTCGCCTTCGAAGCAGAGGTGGAGGAATCCTGCCTTCGGATCCTTGGCGGTGACGGGGTAGAGCTCGATGAACTGGTGGTCATTGATCTTGATGAAGGACTCGTAGACGACGCCGCCTTTCGCTAGGTTGAAGGCTTCCTGAAAACCGAGTTTGGCGTAGAAGTCTCGCGCGGCCGCAAGGTCATGGACGCGGATAGCCACGTGGGCAATGCCGGCGAGAGGTGGAACCTGAGACTGAGCGTTAAGGGACGTCGTCGGCAGGGAGAAGACCAAACAGAGTGCAGCCGCGGCTTGGGTGATTGCGCTTGCGATGCGCTGGAAGACGAGACGCTGCTGGTGCATGTTCGGGAACTCCTTCGTTTGTTACTGTCGCTGATTCGCTGCTGGCAATGTCCGTATGGATTGTCGCTGACGTGGGGGCGTGTTGGCTAGTTGTCGCTGGTGGTGACGATGCGAGAGGTGACGTTGAGCTTGTGATAGTTGCGATAGGTTGCGGCGAAGGACCATCGGGTGCTGCCGTCGTTGGCCGTGACCGCCGAATCGATGGTCTTTGGCATCCAGAAGAGTTTGTTGTCAAAGGTGACGGGAGCGTAGTCGACGGACCATGTCCACAGGGTAAGGGTGCTGCTTCCGGGGGTGAGTTCGTGGTTCGGCGTGCGCATCTCTATGCGGAGAAGCTGGAAGGTCTGGGGATCGATATAGGCGCGGCCCGTTTCCGCTTCGGGGCCGGGACAGTTGTTATTGGCGGCAACGGATGCTTTGAGAGCGTAGTCGATGACGAGTACCGGGGCGTGGTGAAGACGCTGACCCGGAACGACACGATAGTCATAGCAGGGCATGAGATCGAGAGAGACGACGTTGAGACCACTGCTGAAGGCTCCCGAGAAGATGGCCGGACCGGTGATCGCTTCACCTTGAGCGGGCTTATTGTTCACGGCTTTGATTTCGCGGGCTTCGGTGAGCCGCACTGGAACGACGCCGGGATCGGAGCGCTTGAGATGGAAGATGGAGTCCGTTGTGGTGCGGCCGGAGTTTGCGACGCTGCGGGCGGTCAGTCGTATCTGACTGATGTCGGAGATGACGTGCTCGTCGCAGAAGAAGCTGGGGACGTTGGCCATGTAGTTCCAAAGATGAATCTGCAGGCGAAGCAGAATGCCTTCGATCGGGAGGTCGGTGTCGGACGGAGAAGTTTGCTGCTGGGCCACGCTGGGTAGGACAAAGACCAGGGCCGCTACTATCAGGCTTATCGGGACGATTGGGTTGGCCGAGAATCGCAAACTGAGGCTCCGTGATTAAACGAATTGTCGCCTACGCGCTGGACGAGTGCCAAGCTAAATGGAATCTGGGTTGGGCATGACGATGGGGTGGGAGTGCCGGGATATTGGCCAGCGTTAAGTGACTACCCTTCTTTGGTTAGGAGTTTTGGATGACGCACACATCAGGCCTCATCGGCCTTATATGGAGATTTGAGCGCCGGCACTTGGTGCTTCTGCCCAAGGATTGCCCCGATGACACTTTTAGGGAAGCCGATTCTTTTTCCGCGACACTTTTTTCAACTTGCTGTGTTCGTACGGCCAGTGACGATAAGTGAAGACAGTCAGATCTCACACCGTCACGCGAACTTATTGTGATGACTCGAAGCGTCGAGGGCAGCGAACATGCTGGTTCGACTCCTCCGACTTGCTGTGAGTACCCATTTTTCTGATTGGTTGTGTGGTTCGACTTGAGAGGAGGCATCTCCTCACGAGAAAGCCTTGGTGCGCAATTTTTCCGAAACGTCAGCAGTCGCATGTTGCTCTGCATCTGGATTGCTTCACTGCTTTATCGAAAGAGAGAGGAAAGGTTCGACTATGTCTCATCAAAATTATGGCATCAGGTCTTTGATCGCGTTTGTATCTGTGCCGCTTGCAGCGATGCTGGTAGCGGGTTGCTCGGGCTCCAACACTGCCAGCACCACGACAACTACGACGAACGCGGTCACCGGCAATGCGTTCGTGATTGGCACCGATGCACCTGTCGCGGGTGTTATCTCATTTACGACCCAGATACAGAGCGTGAATGCGATTGACTCGAGTGGAAACAGCGTGTCTCTTGTCAGCGGCACACCGACGGTGGACTTTGCGCGCTACAACGGCCTTCAGACGCTGCTCGATCTGAACGCGGTACCGGTAGGCACTTACAACAGCGTGCAGATCACGCTTGGCACCACGACAATCGGCTATCTGAACACGCAGGCTGGAGCGGCGCCTACCGTTCAGACAGAACCGGCCACGTTGTCGACGAGTACGATCAAAGTGACTCTGCCGACACCGCTTATTGTGAGCCAGACTGGACCAGTTGGCCTGCGAGTCGACTTCGATTTGTATAAGTCGATTCAGGTAGATAGCACCGGCCAGATCACCGGCAATGTCACACCGACTTTCAATGTCACCGCCGTCGCACCGAGCGACTCTGGCGGACATATCGACGACTTCGATGCGGCGGTCGTCAGCGTCAATGCCTCGGGACAATCCTTCGTCATTCAGGGACCGCACGGACGCCAGTTCACGGTCCAGGTGAATGGACAGACTGAGTTCGACAACAGCGAAAGCCTGAGCGATCTGACCACGAGCAGCATCGTGGAAGTCTCGGGCACGATTGCAACCGCTGACTCGACGATCACCGCCGATGAGGTGGCGATTCTCTCGCAGGATGGTTTCCATGCGGGCGGACAAGTGACATACGTGCAGCCACCGTCGGGCACTGCCACCAGCTTCGATTTATATGTGCGTGATTTGTTGCCGACGACGACAGGGCTTTCGCTCGGACAGATTGCCACGGTCAATCTCACCGGGAACGAGAAATACTTTATCTACTGGATGCATAATCCGCTGACGCAATTCCTGTTCAACTCCAAGGCACTCTTGCCGGGACAGCATGTCTCGATTGGTGGCCCAGCAAGTGGAGCAACAAATGCCCAGGCAGTTACGGCGAAGCGAGTTGTGCTGCGCAACTGGGGATTCAATGGAACAGTCGTCGCCGGCAGTATGAATAGTGGCAACGATACGTTCCAGATGAATATCAACGGATTTGCCGGCCTGCTCGTGCCGGGACCGGTGACGGTCTACCTCGGCACCGCTACCGACTTCCGTGATGGACTTACCAGTATGACTAGCCTGACGGCGGGATCCAACATCCGTGTGGTCGGCTTGCTGGTCAAAGATCCTCTATCGGGCAATTCTGTATTGCTGGCCCGGCACGTCGATCAGCTGAACTAACAGCGAATTAGACGCGCAGTAGAAATAAGCGCAGTGCTTAAACTCAATGCCGGAGCCGCCATTGGCTCCGGCATTTTTCTACTGAAGATCTAACGCGGATTAGGCAGCTGTAGCTTCTGCCTTGAGTTTCTCCGCTGTGTAATGGGCGATAAGGGCGTCAACAGTGGGTTGCAGCATGCCTTCCATGACCATGTTGAGCTGGTGGTTGGTGAGGCCGATGCGATGATCCGTGACACGGTTCTGAGGGAAGTTGTACGTGCGGATCTTTTCGCTGCGATCGCCCGAGCCTACCTGCTGCTTGCGGTCCTTGGCCTGAAGTTGGTGGATGCGTTCTTCTTCGACCTCGTAGAGCCGGGCGCGTAGGACTCGCATGGCCTTCTCGCGGTTCTTGATCTGAGACTTCTCGTCCTGGCAGGAGACGACCGTGTTGGTCGGCAGGTGGGTGATACGGATGGCCGAGTAGGTCGTGTTGACCGACTGTCCGCCAGGGCCTGAGGAGCAGAAGGTGTCGACGCGGAGGTCCTTGGCTTCGATCTTGATGTCGACCTCTTCGGCCTCAGGGAGCACAGCTACCGTGATCGCAGACGTGTGGACGCGGCCTTGCGTCTCGGTTGCCGGAACGCGCTGGACGCGGTGGACGCCCGACTCGTACTTCATCTGCGAGTAGACCTTGTCGCCCTCGAAGATGGCCGTCACTTCCTTCATGCCGCCGCCGATGCCGGTCTCGGAGCTGGAGAGGACTTCGACCTTCCACTTGTGCTGCTCGGCGAAACGGAGGTACATGCGAAACATCTCGGAGACGAAGATGGCGGCCTCGTCGCCACCGGTCCCGGCGCGGAGCTCGATCACGATGTTTTTGTCGTCGTTGGGATCCTTGGGCAAGAGAAGAACCTTGAGGTCTTCTTCGACCTGCGTGAGGCGAGGCTCCAGGGCGAGCAGCTCGTCCTGCGCCATAGCGCGGATGTCGGGGTCGGTCTCGGCCAGCATGGCCTTCGCGTCGGCGATCGCAGTCTTGACGGACCGATACTCGCGGAACTTTTCGACGGTAGGCTCAAGGTCGCGGTGCGCCTTAGCGGTGGTCTGGTAGCGCTTCTGGTCGGTGACGATGGTCGGGTCGGCAAGCTGGTTGCCGAGATCTTCGTAGCGGGCTTCGAGTTGGTCGAGGCGGTCGAACATGGGGTGTCCTTGTAAGGCAGGAAGTAGGAATTGGTGTAGGGAGTAGAAAGCAGGCGTTGGCGCAGCTAGGCAAAGTCGTGACGATGGGTCACGATGGGCCGGGGGGCCGGGAAGTTCACCGGGTTTGCGGGTGCTTTCATCACTCTATTTAGATGTTACTCCTGTCTTGAGGGGTTCAGGGCGTTCATTGGAAACTGCTGTCCTAAGTGCGAAGAATCGGCGTACCGGCCAGAATGTCGCATATCGGGAATGAGATGGCGGAAAAGATAGATGAGTTTCAACCAGCCGCTAGTTTCGAGAAGAATCGCCGCGCCCCAGAAGTCACTGTGTTTACCCCGGTAACGATCTTTCCAATGCCAGATGACGACAACATAGGTGTATAAAAATGCGGGAAGGAAGAAAAGAACTCCTAAAAGTGCGCTCCAAAATCGCACATCCCCAGAAGTTAGGGCTGCTATAACCCCAAGCAACAGACCAGCCAATGCAATCCAACCGAAGCCTCGAATAAGTTCGAATCTCTTAGACCATACGTTCGTCATATCCTAGGCAGGATATCGCGAAGAGTAACCTGCGACCCGTACAAATTTGGCATCAATAAACTTACCAACAGCTTATGGAGGCCTTCGAGTGGCTTTGTTTCGTGAAGTTGCCGAGTTGGCCGAGAAGCTGGCAGGTGAGGCTGGCCGGTTGAAGAAGCGGGCAGCGATCGCCGAGGCGATCTCGTCGGCGCATGCGGAGGCTTCCGAGAGTGAGGATGCTGGGTTGTTTGCGCTGTATATGTCGGGGACTCCGTTTGCGGAGGCGGATTCGCGGAAGTTGAATGCGGGGGGAGCGCTGCTGAGTAAGGCTTTGCTGGCGGTGAGTGGAGCTTCGGACATTCAGCTTACGGCGGCTTATAAGCAGTATGGGGATTTAGGTGCGGCTGGGTTCGATCTGTTGAATGGACGCACTGTGGCTGAGGCGTCGCTCACGCTGGCGGAGGTTGCCGACGCATTTGCAGCGATGGCAGTGGCGCGGACTACTGCGGTACGGGGGGGATTAGTGGAGGGGCTGCTACGACGCGCTACTCCGCTAGAGGCGAAGTATCTGCTGAAGCTGATGATCGGAGACATGCGGATCGGCGTGAAGCAGAGCCTTGTAGAAGAGGCGATTGCGGTTGCGGCTGGAGTGCCGGTCGGTGAGGTTCGCAATGCTGTGATGCTTGAGGCAGATTTGAGTGCGGCGGTGCAGCGGGCATTCGCGGGGACGCTGCAAGAGGCTCGGATGCGACTGTTTCATCCGCTGGGGTTCATGCTGGCCTCGCCTGTGGATACGCCGGAGGAGGCGGCGGAACGCTTCTCCGGTGAGCCGGAGGAAGAGGCAGAGAAAGCACACATCGAGGCCTTTCTCGAGGACAAGTATGACGGGATGCGCGCGCAGGTGCACTGCGGCGATGGGGAGCAACCGGAGCGCGTAGCGATCTACTCGCGCAACAAGGAGGATGTGACGGAGAGCTTTCCAGACTTGGAGGAGGCGTTTGCCCACGTGGCCTCGGCTGGCGCGGGGCCGGTGATCTTCGACGGCGAGATTCTGGGGTGGGATTATGAGACAGGCCGCGCCCTACCCTTTGCCGTGCTGGGCCAGCGAATCGGCCGCAAGCGCGTTTCGAGTGAGTGGCGGCGGCAGGTTCCTGTGGTGTTTATGGCGTTCGACCTGATGTATGCGAATGGCGAGCTACTGCTGGAGCTGCCACTGCGTGAGAGACGCAACAGGCTCGAAGCGGTGGTGGAGAAGTTGGTAGAGACGACGCGATCTCCAATCTTTATCGACGAACGAAAGAAGGGCGCACAGGGATTGATGTTTGCTGAGGAAGATGGCGAGGTGGTGGAACGTCTAATGCTCTCGCCTTCGAGGCTGGTGGAGTCGGCGGAAGACATCGACAGAGCGTACGCCGAAGCGCGAGCGCGCGCGAATGAGGGCGTGATGCTGAAGGCTGCGGAGTCCGTGTATCAACCGGGACGGCGCGGGCTGGCGTGGATGAAGCTGAAGCGAGAGCTCGCGACGCTGGATGTAGTCGTAACGGGCGCGGAGTTTGGGCACGGAAAGCGCGCAGGAATCCTGAGTGACTACACGTTTGCCGTGCGTGCCCCAGGCGGCGAATTGCTGAATGTCGGAAAGGCTTACTCAGGCCTGACGGATGCAGAAATAGCCGAGATGAGCGCGTGGATGATGGAGCATACGCTTGAGGATCGAGGATTCTTCAGAACAGTAGAGCCGCTGATGGTGCTGGAGGTGGCGTTCAACAACATCATGCGCAGCGGACGGCATGCGAGCGGCTTCGCACTGCGGTTCCCACGGATTCTGCGCATCAGGACAGACAAACCAGTGAGCGAGATCGACACGGTGGAACGCGTCGAAGAGGTGTATCAGTCGCAGGTAGATAAGCCGGTAGAAACAGAGATGTGATGCTCGACTCGTCGACGATCACGTTATTCTCAGACTGCAGCTTTTGACTGCAATGCGGAGGCGCTTTATGTATCGCTCAGTTTCGGCAGTTTTGATAGCAATTTATCTGTGGTGCGCTCCCGTCTTTGCGCAGACGAACTCGATGGCAGAAGATTCTGCGATACGGGCAGTCCTCGCTCAGCAGGCTGTGGACTGGAACCGCGGCGATATGGACGTATTCGCGACGGGCTACAGGAACTCGCCCGACATACTTTTTATAGGCTCGAAGATAAGCCGTGGTTATTCGCAAATGCTGGAGCGCTATCGCACCGCTTATTCCACGCGGGAAAAGATGGGAACCCTGACGTATAGCGATATCGAGGTTCAGCCACTCGATGATCGCTTCGCAACGGTGACAGGAAAGTTTCACCTGGAGCGCACTGCAGCGGGCGGCGGCGATGCGAGTGGGACGTACCTGTTGGTCTTCGAGAAGACCCCGCAAGGTTGGAAGATTGTGCGTGATGTGACGATTCCCGCAGCGAAACAATAAAGATTTAACGAAGCCGCAATGAACGCAGAGAGTACTTTGAAACGAATTCGTGCGAGGTGGCATCTTAAAGCTCATGGAATATAGACAGCTTGGTAAATCAGGTTTGAAGGTGCCGGAGCTTTGCTTCGGGGCGGGAACGTTTGGCGCAGCGAACGAGTTCTTCAAGGCGTGGTCGGAGACGACGCAGGAAGAGGCGAACAGGATCGTCGGGATCTGTATGGACGCCGGTTTGAACTTTTTCGATACGGCCGATATCTACTCGGATGGGAGCAGCGAAACGGCGCTCGGTAAGGCGCTGTCGCATCTCAAGCGCGAGGATGTGCTGATCTCGACCAAGGCTACGTTTCGATTCGGCACAGGACCAAACGACGTAGGCTCGTCGCGCTATCACCTCATCCAATCGCTCGAGCGGAGCCTGAAACGGCTCGGCACCGACTACATCGACGTCTACCACCTGCATGCGTTCGATGCGACGACGCCAGTGGAGGAGACACTCAACACGCTCGACAAGTTCGTCCGCGAGGGCAAGGTACGGTACATAGCCTGCTCGAATTTTTCAGGCTGGCACTTGATGAAGTCGCTGAGCGTAAGCGAACGCTACGGATGGGCACGATACGTCGGGCATCAAGCCTACTACTCACTCGTAGGACGCGACTATGAGTGGGAGTTGATGCCGCTCGCACTCGATCAGGGCGTTGGTGCGCTGGTCTGGTCGCCTCTAGGATGGGGCCGCCTAACGGGCAAGATTCGCCGTGAGACTGGGATTCCGAAGGACAGCCGCTTGAACACGAAGGTGGTTGTGGAGGGTGGACCGAAGCCAGACGAAGAGTATCTCTACAAAGTAGTCGATGCGATTGATGAGATCGCGAAGGAGACAGGCAAGACAGTTCCGCAGATTGCACTGAACTGGGTGCTGCAGCGTCCAAGCATTTCGACGGTGATTATCGGCGCTCGCAATGAAGAGCAGTTGAAGCAGAACCTCGGCGCAGTCGGATGGAAGCTCACGGCAGAGCAGATTGCAAAACTCGATGCTGCGAGCGATGTTCCGCGAGCTTACCCATACTGGCACCAGCTGCAATTTGACGAGCGGAACCCGAAGCCGGTGTAACGACCTCATCAAGAAATGGAAAGGCCCGCAGCACCAATACATGCGGGCCTTTCCTTTGCACGTCGCTTAGAACTTCAGCAGGAAGGCGACGGTTATCCGGTTCTCGCTGTTGCGAAGATCCGGAGTCCAGCCCGGAACAACCGAACCAGGGGCGCCGGTGTTTCCTCCCGGAGGTGTCACGCCTCCAGGTCCGGTGAAGTAGGGAACATTCGCGGCGCGATGGTTGTACTCGAAGCGGTAGGTGAAGTACTGGCTCGGCATGTAATCTGCCGTAACCGAAGTGTCCCACGCCTTGAACGGATCGCCCGGATTCTCGGTGAAGTACGGCGTCCCCGAGGCCGCTGTCGCTCCATTGATCGGCGGCAACAGTACAAGATATCGGCCAGGGTTGTTGATCTTTCCGCCACCAAGAGTCAAAGCGTAACGATCGTGATCGAACCAGACGCGGTTGTAAGCCATGAAGCCGAGGAAGCTCTGTTTCGGTCCGGTCTTGCCGTTGCCGAAGCAGCTGACACCGCCCCCGCTCTCGCAACCAGCGTCTCCGGTGAGCGTGGCGGCCGCCTTGCTGATAAATGACGTGGGGCGGTCATAGTACTTGTACTGAACGCTATCGTCGGTGTGGTAACGAGTGCGCGTAGGTATACCAAGAGCATCCTCACCGTAACCGTACTGATTGCCCACAATCGACCAGTTGCCATTGGGCCTCCAGAGAATCTGCCCGCCGAGACCGGGCCGATTATTGAACCTGCCGTAAGACTGCCAGCCGTTGATGAACCACGGTTCGATCTTCAGCTTTGCCGTCGGAAACCACTGCACGCGTACGCCATTGAAGAACCACGGCGTGTTGGAAGAGACATACGACGGCTGATAGGCCCAGTTGTCGAACTGGTAGTAGGAAAACAGACCGACGTACGACATGAAAATGCCGGCGTCGACGTTCAATCCATGCTGTACGTTGAAGTGATAGCCACCGTATGCCTCAGAGACATAGCGATATGCATCCGCGAGGTTCCACTGGCCTCGTGCGGTGCTTGCATCGTTGCGCGGTGTAGTCTGGGAGTACAGGCCGAACTGCGTCATCAAGCGAGCGCGCACATTGTCGTAGTGGAAGTCGCCGCCGACTCCGAGTTGGGTCAACTGCACCTCATTCGCGCGGAAGACTTCACTCGATCCGCCGATGGTGTTGTCCTGCGGGTGACGGTAGTCGTAGGTGTAGTTGGTGTCCGTACGAATCTCCGGCGTGAAGAACTTAGTTGCGTACGGAGTATCCATGGTGCGGGCGTTGCCCGTGAGCCAGGTGAAATCGGCAAAGGCGAACGGCTCTGACTTTGGATTGGAGGGATCGGTGATCACAGGCTCCTCGGAAACAGCTGGCGGGGGAGCAGAAGCTTTGGCCGTTGTGATGTGGTGCGTCTCCGGTTGAGCTGAGTTAGCCCGCTTCAGCTCAACGATCTGCTGCTGAATCTCCTCTAACTTGTCCTGCAGTAGCTGAATCTTCTGATCTTGCGCAGCTTTGATCTCCTCCGCAGTCGGTTGAGGAGCGCGCTCCTGTGCTCGAAGATCGACTGCATTGAAAATCAGGCCCGCACCAAAAAAGAGCATCGCGAGGCTAAGTCCGCAAATGCTTGATTTCATTTTTGTTTTCACTTCACTTCTCCATTCACGTTAGCGCGCCCGGCCAAATCAAGCCGCGGACACTAACGATTCAGCCTAATCACAGGTGAATAAGGAGTTCGTGATGAAACCGTAAAGAATTCATAACGAGGTCGGACATCTTTTGTTAACTTGGACTTAGAGATGTATAAGGGTGCGATGGGTTTAAGGTTCACCTGTTCAGCGAGGTGTGATTTGCGTCGTCGGCTTCTTCTCCTTTTTTGTGTATTGAGCTTTGCACTGCCTTCGTTTTCGCAGCAGAGTTATACGTTTGGTGTGGCCAACGGGCAGTTCGTACTGAATGGCAAACCGTTCCGTGTGATCTCGGGAGAGATGCACTATCCGCGAATTCCGCGAGCCTACTGGCGGGATCGCTTTCGGATGGCGAAGGCGATGGGGCTGAACACCATTACGACCTACGTCTTCTGGAATGTGCATGAGACGCGACCCGGTGTGTACGACTTCACCGGCAACAACGATGTCGCAGAGTTTGTGCGCGAGGCGCAGCAGGAGGGACTGTACGTGATTCTGCGGCCCGGCCCTTATGTCTGCGCGGAGTGGGAGTGGGGCGGATACCCTGCGTGGCTCTTGAAGGAGCGCGGCATCGTGGTGCGTACGAGCAATCCGAAGTTTATGGAGCCTGCGAAGCGATGGATCGCGCGACTAGGGCAAGAGCTGGCTCCGCTCCAGATCGGCAATGGCGGACCAGTCATCCTGACGCAGGTGGAGAACGAGTATGGCTCGTTTGGCAACGACCACGCGTACATGGAACAGATCCACAAGGCACTGGTCGACGCAGGCTTTACGAAGTCGCAGCTCTATACAGCCGATGGACCAGAACAGGTGCCGGACGGATCACTGCCGGAACTTCCCGTAGGGATCAACTTCGGCGGCGAGAAGGTCGGCGATGCCGAGAAGGCCTTTACAACGCTCAAGAAGTTCCGGCCCGATGGTCCTTTTATCAATAGCGAATATTGGGCGGGATGGTTCGATCATTGGGGTGGACCGCACGCACATACGAATGCTGAGGCACAGGCAAAGAACCTCGAGTGGATGCTCGCACAGGGCTACTCGGTCAGCATCTATATGTTCCACGGAGGCACGAGCTTTGGCTGGATGAATGGAGCCAACACCAACGGCCAAAACTATGAACCCGACGTGACCAGTTACGACTATGACTCTGTGCTCGATGAGAGTGGACGACCGACGCCAAAGTACTTTGTGTTTCGCGATCTGATCGCAAAGGCTACCGGTATCACACCGCCTCCAGTCCCGACCGTCGCTGCACCGATGAGCGTGCCTGATGTTGCGATGCTCGAGACAGCTTCACTGTGGGACAACCTGTCGAAGCCCATTCATTCAGAGCAGGTGCTAAGCATGGAGGACGTGGACCAGGCCTACGGCTATATTCTCTACCGCACACACCTGAAGGACGCAGCCTCCGGCGACCTCTTACTGGATAAGGTGCACAGCTACGCGCAGGTCTATCTGGACGGCAAGATGATAGGCGTGATCGACCGGAGACTCGGTCAAGACCGGCTTACGATCTCTGCTGCTGCGGGTTCTCGACTGGACATTCTGATAGAGAACACGGCGCGCGTGAACTTCGGCAAAACGATCGGCGGAGAGCGCGCAGGCATCACGAAACAAGTGACGCTGGCAGGCAAGCCGGTGATGGGGTGGGATATCTATCCGCTTCCGATGACAGCGGTGAGCTCATACTCCTATTCGAAGAAGGCCTGCGAGGGCCCTTGCTTCTATCGCGGAAGCTTTGACCTTGCGAAGACTGCGGACACATTTCTGGATACGAGCGAGTTCAGGAAGGGCCAGCTCTGGCTGAACGGACGCGCGCTGGGACGCATCTGGTACGTAGGGCCACAGAAGACGCTCTATGCTCCGGGGCCTCTGCTCATCAAGGGAAAGAATGATGTGATTGTGTTCGACCTGCAGGGAACGATGGGACGCAAGCTGCGCGGCCTGGACAAGCGGCAATAAATTACTTAGCTAACCAACTCCAAGTGGTAGTAGTATCTGCGCATGGACCGAAAAGACACCATAAAGCGGCCCTTATGGCTGCAGGCAGGTGCTCCGACAATCTTTTTGGCTGCCATTCTACAGATCGTCGCAAAATGGATCGTCCATAACCGTTTTCCAGATTGGCGCACTGTCGCGGTGACATTTGGGAGTTGGACGTTCGCTTATTTGGTCGTCTACGGATTCCTCTATTGGCGGGCACACAAAACCAAGCTGTCCCATTCAAACTCTTTGGGTTAGCCACGTAATTTATTACCGGACAAGCCACTGCTCGATGGGTCGGCGCCTCCCCGCTAATAGCGGCGTCTCCCATCCGAAGCGGTTCAGTTAGATTTCCGCAGAAATCTTTCAGAAAGTTGGCATGTTTTTAGACGCCGCGCACCAACCGTCAACAAACCACACTTACCACACTTTTTACCGCTTACTAACCACCAAAAACCACCAACTTCCGCCCATTTTTCGCAAAACCCCCTCCAAAAAACCGCACGAAAAAAACTAGTCAACTAGTGGCCGGCCGACGGGCTGGCATTCTTTGGCGGGCGCGGAATAAAGAAGAGAAGCGGCAACATGAAGGCGCAGAAGACGGCAAGGTACTGGATGATATCGAGGTAAGCCAGCATGGTGGCCTGGCGATGTAACTGGTTGTAGATATAGGCCTGAGCCGAGTGAACTGCCTGAGCGCCGTGTCCGAAGGCCCCCTTGAGAGAGTCAACCTTCTGATTGAACGCCGGGTTACCAGTCGACAAGTTGCGGACCATATTCGTCTCGTGCGCAGCAGTTCGCCGGGTAAGCATGGTGGCGATGAACGCCGTTCCGCAGGATCCTCCGATGTTGCGCGCAAGGTTGGTAAGGCCGGAGACATCGTTGTTCTCCGACTGCTTCACGCCGATGTACGCGGTGGTGTTGATAGGGATGAAGAGGAAGGCAAGTCCCGAGGCCTGGAAGATACGCAGGAAGACGAGGCGTCCATAGCTCACGCTGAGGTCCATCGTGTGCATGGTGATCAGCGATACAGTCAGCATGAAGAAACCGTAGCCCATGAGTTTGCGCGGGTCGACCTTGCCGGAGAGGAAACCGACGACGGGCATCATGGCCATCATCATGAGCCCAGCGGGAGAGAGGACGAGACCAGCGAGTTCGGCAGTGTAGCCAAGCAGTGTCTGGACGAACTGCGGAATGAGGACGGTGGTGCCGTACAGCGAGAAGCCGAGCACGAACATCAGGACAAAGCTGATTGCGAAGTTGCGGCGCTTGAACAGGGTGAGGTTAATGATGGGGCGATGTCCTGTGCGAAGCTGCCTCAGCTCCCACCAGATCATGGTGATGAAGGCGACGACCATGGCGACGGCGAAGAAAGTAATGATGCGGGAGGAGAACCAGTCGTCCTCTTGCCCCTTGTCGAGGATGAACTCAAGCGAGCCGAATGTCAGGCCAAGAAGACCAAAGCCGAGGAAGTCCAGCTTAATACCGCCCTTCTGGGATTGGGCCACCTGCTTTTTGACGTAAGGCGGGTCCTCAACGATGCGCGAGGTAAGGAAGAGGGAGATGAGACAGATGGGGACGTTGAGGAAAAAGATCCAGCGCCAGTCGAAGTTGTCGGTGATGTAGCCGCCCAGCGTAGGGCCGATGGCGGGCGCACAGACAACGGCGAGGCCGTACATAGCGAAGGCCTGGCCACGTTTTTCAGGCGGGAAGGTATCGGCGAGGATCGCCTGCTCGGAGGGTGCCAAACCACCGCCGCCGATGCCCTGCAGGATGCGGAAGAAGACCAGCAGAGGAAGTGTTGGAGCGAGTCCACAGAGTGCAGAGCTGATGCCAAAGAGCGCGACGCAGATCATGTAGAACTTCTTGCGTCCGATAAAAGTGGTCATGTAGGCGCCAGCGGGCAAAATGATGGCGTTGGCTACAAGATAGGCAGTGAGGACCCAGGTCGCCTCATCCTGTGTGGCTCCCAGGCCGCCAGCGATGTGAGGCAGTGCGACGTTGGCGATGGAGGAGTCGAGTACCTCCATGAACGTGGCAAGCGTGACCGTCATAGCGACGATCCACGGGTTGATACGGGGCCGCCATGGCTTCTCTGCGGTTTGGAGTGCGCTTGAGTGTTCCGCGCCGGGGAGTTCTATCGCTGTGGCTGCCATGAGTTACGAAATTTGATTATTTTGGGAGCGGTGAAGATTCAGTTTTTGGACAGGAGCGATTTTTGTGGGCAAACGGGTTGAGGTTTGGCGAAGATTTGGCGTAGATTTGGGGAATGGAAGCGATAACGATGGTCTGGTTCGTGGTGGGAAGTGTGGTTGGCGCGGTAATCGCGTGGCTCATTGCGGGTAGCAAAATGCAGGGATCTCGTGTCGCGGTAGAGGCTCGCATGGCGGCACGGGAGGCTGAGGTCGTTGGGCTCCGCGAGGGACTCGGGGCGAAGGATCGGGTGATCGAGGAGAAGGTGCGGGAGTTAGAGGTCCTGCGTGCAGCGGGTGAGGCGGCACGGCTGGAAGCAGCGGGGTTGCGTTCTCAGATAGTGGCCGAAAAGAAGGCGATGGACGAGAAGGTTAAGGCTCTGGTGGATGTGGAGACTAGTTTGAAGACGAGTTTTCAAGCGCTGGCTGCGAGTGCTTTGCATGAGAACAGCCAGCAGTTGATCCGGCTTGCGAAGGGGGAGTTGGAGACACAGCAGGTTGAGGCGGCAAAGGAGTTGGCGGCGAAGGAATCGGCGATTGAGCTGCTGCTTAAGCCTATGCAGGAGTCGCTGGCGAAGCTGTCGACGCATAGCCATGAGCTGGAGGTAAAGCGGGCAGGCGCTTACAGCGAGGTGCTGGCGGAGATCCAGAATATGCAGAAGTCGCATATGGACCTCCGAAAGGAGACGACGCAGTTAGTAGCGGCGCTGCGGGCTCCTAAGGTACGAGGCAACTGGGGCGAGATGCAGTTGCGCAAATGCGTGGAGTTTGCAGGCATGGTGCAGTATGCGTCGTTCGAAGTGGAGAAGTTTGTGAGGGGCGAGGATGTGTCGATCCGGCCTGACCTGATTGTGAAACTGCCAAATGGGCGGAGCATCATCGTGGACGCGAAGACCCCGCTGGATGCGTTTCTCGATGCGAGCGCATGTGACGACGAGGTACTGCGGTCTGCGCATATGGCAGCACATGCAACCAGGGTCAGGAAGCATTTGGATGCGCTGGGCGGGAAGGCTTATTGGAAGCAGTTTCCGGAGTCGCCGGATTTTGTAGTGTGTTTTCTGCCGAGCGAGGTGCTGTTCTCAGCGGCGCTGGAGCAGGACCCTTCGCTGCTGGAATATAGCGCGGAGAGCAAGGTGCTGCTGGCGACGCCGACGACGCTGATCGCCCTGCTGAAGGCGGTGGCCTATGGATGGAAGCAGTCGCAGATTGCGCGGGATGCGCAGATGATTCGCGATGAGGCGCTGAAGGTGCAGGCAAAGCTGGTCGGCCTGCATGATGCGATCGTGCAATTGGGCAAGACGCTTCGAAGCGCTGGTAAGGCGTATGACGACATGCTGGTGAAAGTGGAGGGGCAGGGTGGGCTTTTCTCCATTTCGCGTAGGTTGCGGGAGATGGAGATTGGCGAAAGGGACCTGCCACAGCTTGAGCCGGTGCCGGTGCAGTTGAGGCCAATGACGAGCGATGAGTGGCAAGGGAAGTTGTCGCTTGTAGCTGCTTCGGAGAGCGACGAAAAGTAATACCGCCTAAGAGGCTAAAAGTTCCCTCAATTTTGAGGTCCACTACGGCATGACTGAAGTCCGTGCCCTTTCAGAGCATGCACACTCGTTCTGAGCCTACTTTCAAAAAAAATAATGAACATGTTCAAAAAATCCTTGCATCCTGCTGCGACGTGGCGTATCTATTTAACTGAACATGTTCAAAAATAATGAGAGGACGGTTCAAAATATGAATGTCGCGGCTTGCTACTTTAGTTATCTTGCTATCAGCATTGCACTTACCATCTGGGTTGCGCGTACATTGCATCGCAATGGGAGGGTCTTTCTGGTCGACGCGTTTCATGGCAATGAGGAGCTAGCGGATTCCGTAAACCATCTGCTTGTTGTAGGGTTTTACCTCATCAATGTTGGCTATATCGCGTTGGCCCTGAAGACAAGCGAACCGCTCTCGACTCTTCGCCAGGCGATTGAACTGGAGAGTGTGAAGATAGGAGTTGTGCTGCTGATCCTTGGAGGGATGCATTTCTTCAATATTCTTGTCTTTGCAAAGATGAGGAGCCGGTCCGGACTTGCACAGGCGGCACCGCCACCACCACGAATCGCATGAGCTTTAACGGATGAAGATCAAGAAATCTGAAGAGACACGGACTCGAATTCTTGAAGCTGCGCTTGCGGTGTTTCGTGAGCGCGGCTTCGAGCGTTCTACGATGCGTGAGATCGCAACAGCAGCAGAGGTAGCGGTCGGAGCTGCTTACTATTATTTCGAGTCGAAGGATGCGATCGTGATGGCGTTCTATGAGCGCTCGCAGAGCCAGATGCGGCCTGAGATTGAGGCGCTTCTGGACAAGAGCAAGACTCTGGAAGCGCGGTTACGGGCGATTATTTCGACGAAGTTCGAGTGCTTTGGGCCGAACCGGAGGTTGCTCGGGGCTTTGTCGGCGCATGCGGATCCAGAGCACCCTTTGTCACCTTTCAGCAATGAGACAAAAACGATTCGAGAGCAGGACATTGATTTCTTCTCGCGCGCGGTTGCGGACTCGGCTGTAAAGTTACCTTCGAACATCAAGCCCTATTTGCCGCGGCTGCTTTGGATGTATCAGATGGGCCTGATTCTCTTCTGGGTGTATGACCGTAGCGAGAATCAGAAGAGGACGATGCTGCTCTATGAGAAGACCTTGAAGATGATCCTTGTAACGCTGAAGCTGGCGGGTATTCCGTTGCTGCGTCCACTTCATCGTCTGGCTGGGGAGTTGCTCGAGGTGGTCTACGGAGAGATGTAGGATCAACCATTCGTCACAGAAACTACGGCAAAAGAAACAACGATGTTTCGTCGCCTTGGCGCTGGCCCAATACTTCTTGTTAGTGCGGCCGTCTGTTTCTTTACGAGGTGGAGACGATGCGGGTTTTTCTGCAGGATATTCGCTATGCCGTTCGTCAGTTGCGTAAATCTCCGGGGTTTACCGTAACAGCGGTTTTGACGCTGGCCCTTGGTATAGGGGCGACGACAGCTATTTTCAGTACGGTCTATGGGTTGCTGCTGAAGTCGCTTCCGTTTACGGACGCTGAGCGAATTGTGGCTTTGGGCGAGACTCATCCACAGGTGAAGGGTGGCACGGAGGCTACTTATCCGGATTATCAGGATTGGCGGGCGCAGCAGAAGACCTTCGCGCAGATTGGAGCGTATTCCACTCTCAATCCGAATACGATTTCGCTGACGATGGATGGGCGCTCGGAGCAGGTGCATCGCGTGCTCGCGTCCGGCAATTTCTTTTCGGTGCTTGGGCTTTCTGCCCAGATTGGCCGGATGATTAATGAACACGATGACGTGTCCGGAAATAATCATGTTGCCGTGCTGAGTTCGGATGCGTGGCAACGGTACTTCAGTGGGGATCCGAGTGTGGTTGGGAGCAATGTCGATCTCAATGGCGCGAGCTACACGATCGTTGGGGTGCTGCCGGCTGGCGCTGCTTATCCCGCGGAAGGTGAGGTGTGGCTGCCGCTGTCGCTGCTGGATCAACCGACGCAGGCATCGCGGGTGTGGCATTCGGTGAATGTGCTGGGCAGGCTGCGTCCTGGCGTTGGGTTGCAAGAGGCCAGAGCTGACATGGAGACGGTTGCTGGTCGTCTCGCTGCAGCTTACCCTGCAACGAATCGCAACGAAGGCGTGTTGCTTGCTCCGCTGCGTGAGCAGCTAGTGGGGAGTTTGCGGCCAGCGCTTCTCAGCCTTCTAGGTGCAGTTGTGCTGGTACTGTTGATCGCTTGCGCGAACGTCGCCAATCTTCTGATGGTGCGGGCTGCGGCTAATCGGCGGGAGATTGCGGTTCGTCAGGCGCTCGGCGCTAGTCGCGGTCGGCTGTTTTCGCAGTTTCTCGCTCAGACGTTAGTGCTGTGTTTGCTGGGAGGGGCGCTGGGAACGCTGCTCGCAGCTTGTGCGCTGCCGTTGCTGAGGCTTGCGCTTTCGCATGCTGCGGGTCTTGATCTTTCGATGATTCATTCTGTCAGCCTCAGCGTTCCGGTACTTCTGTTCACGCTTGGAATCTGCACGTTCACTGCGCTTCTGTTTGGACTGCTGCCTTTGATGAGGAGGGCATCGAATCTGACGGAGGCGCTGCATCCGGGAGATCGTGGCAGCACTGGCGCAAAGAGCTGGAGCAGAGGGGCGCTGGTCGCGGGGGAGATTGCGGTCGCGGTTGTGGTTCTGTTTCTTAGCACACTGGTGATTCGGAGTTTTCAGAAGTTGCTTGCTGTTGATACTGGCTTCCGTACGGATCATTTGCTAAGTGCCGAGATTACGCTGCCGGAGCCACAGTATCCGCAGGGCGGTCCCGAGGCAAATCGATTTTATGAACGAGTGCTCGAGAAAGTGGCGCTGTCGCCGAGTGTTCGCTCTGCCGCAAGTATCAATGTGCTTCCGCTCAAACCTTCGCAGGTCATGACGCGCTTTCTCATTGAAGGGGCGCCTGCGCCGGCTCCTGGGGCGTTTCCGCTGGCGCAGATTCGCTATGTTAGTCCGGATTTTTTTAAGACGATGGGGATCGGTCTGAAGGAAGGGAGAGTGTTTGAGCAGAAGGATATCGATCAGCCTAACTTCTTTGTGGTGAATGAGGCGTTTGCTCAGCGGTATCTGGCGGGAAGAGATCCGTTGGGGGCGAAGGTCATCGTCGGAGTTTTGAGCGCGAATCCGTCGAAGGTTCCGGTGGTTGGGGTTGTGGCGAATGCGCATGATCAGGGCATGGATACGGAGGCTCTGCCGGAGATTTACGCGCCGGGCTTCGGACCGCATGCGGTACTGCTGGTGAGGTCTGCGGTGGATCCTGAAGGCATGGTCTCGGTTGTGAAGAACGCAGTGCATGGGTTGGACCCGAAACTGCCGATTTATCACGTGCTGACTCTGGATGGTTTGCTGTCGGACTCTGTGGCGCGGCAGCGGATGACGGCGGAGTTGCTCGGCTTGTTTGCCTTTGTAGCGTTGGCGCTGGCGGCGATTGGGATCTATGGGGTGCTGTCTTACATGGTCGTGCAGCGCACTCGCGAGATCGGTGTGCGGATGGCAGTGGGAGCAGATCGCGAGGATATTCTGCGGCTGGTGCTGGGGCAGGCGGGGAGATTTGCTGCGGTTGGGATCGTGGCTGGGCTCGCGGTTGCGCTTGCGGGTGCTCGGCTGATCAACGGGCTGCTTTTCCATACGAGCACGATTGATCCGCTCTCGGTATCGATCACCATCGCGGGGTTGGCTTTGATCGCCGCGGTGGCGGTGAGTGTACCTGCGAGTCGGGCCGCGTCGGTGGATCCCACTGAAGCGTTGCGTGCCGAGTGAGAACTAAATTCGCTTTGAACTAGTGAATTCATCGACTTATCCGAGGGTCCTTGCGTCTATCTCTATAGCAGTGCGTCCGTATGGCGGCCTCGCGAGGCTTTCTGGCGAGGCTTTGCGCGCGCGGACAGAGGAAGACATGGCCATAGAGACTCGCTTTAGCGCCCTTCTGCTTCTAGCTCTTCTGCAGTTCCCTACTCTAGCTTCAGCCCAGCAGAACGCTCCTGCGGATGAGCCTTCGAGCAAAATTCACCTTGATGTTGTTGTCACGCCGAAGTCTGGGCCGCCTGTCGCCGGGCTTCAGCAACAGGACTTCACGGTGCTCGATAACAAGACTCCGAGGCCGGTTACGTCCTTTCGCGCTTTGGGCGGAAGTGAAGCTCCGATCGAGGTTATTCTGCTTGTCGATGCGGTCAACATTTCGTATCAGAAGCTAGCCTATGCGCGCACTGAGATCGATAAATTTCTGCGTGCAAACGAGGGGCGGCTGGCGCACCCGACAACCCTCGCGATCTTTACGGATGACGGCACCCAGATACAGGATGGCTCATCGAGCGATGGCAATGCGCTTAGTGCCGATCTGGAGAAATACGCAGTCGGTCTCCGCACTATCCGACGCTCCAGCGGGATTTATGGCGCTGACGAACGTTTCCAGCTCTCGCTCACCGCGCTTCATCAGCTTGCTGTGCGTGAGGCAGCCAGGCCCGGCCGTAAGATCATTCTTTGGGTATCGCCCGGCTGGCCGCTGCTCACAGGCCCCAATATCGAGCTCAGCCCGAAGCAACGGCAGCAGATCTTCACCGATATCGTCAACCTGTCCACGGAGCTTCGACAGGCTCATGTCACGCTTTACAGCATCGATCCGCTCGGAGCCGACGAATCGCTCCAACATAACTTCTACTACGAGTCGTTTCTGAAGGGCGTCAGCAAGCCAGATCAGGTAAATCTTGGCGACTTAGCCCTGCAGGTGATCGCCACCCAGACTGGCGGTCTTGCCCTGAGCTCCAGCAATGACGTCAGTGCTTTGCTGCAGCGGAGCATGGCCGATACGGGTGCTTACTACGAGCTCTCGTTCGATCATGCGCCCGCTGATCATCGTGACGAGTATCACCACATTGAGGTGAAGGTCGCAAAGCCAGGTCTTGCGGCACGCACGCTTCAGGGGTACTACGCAGAACCTTGATCTTGCCGGCGATGAGGGGGCGAGTGCTTAGAGAGCACTGAGGATGCGGTCAGCGATGGCTGCAGCTTCGACGGTGGGGCGGACGTCGTGCACTCGGAGGATATGGGCTCCAGCCAGGATTGCGGATGTGTTGGCTGCCGTGGTGGCGTGGAGGCGAGCTTCGGTGGGTGGTGGGTTTCCCTGGTTGATGGCAGCTTGAGATGGGATCTGGGCAAGGGTGTGAGCCAGGAAGCCTTTGCGTGAGGCTCCGATGAGAATGGGTAGGTTGAGCCGGTGGAGCTGGTCGAGGTGGGCGAGGAGCGGGTAGTTGTCGTCGAAGCGCTTGCCGAAGCCGAGGCCCGGGTCGAGGACGAGTCGATCGCTGAAGATGCCTACAGTGATTGCGGCTTCGATACGTTCTTTTAGGCCGGTGAGGACGAGAGGGAGGACTTCGGCTGGAGCAAGTGGTGGGAGGTGGGGCCATTCGTGGGGACGGCCTCGGGTGTGCATGAGGATGGTCCCGCAGGCGAGCGCGGCGCAGGTGGTGGACATGGCGGGATCCCAGAGGTGGCCGCTGACGTCGTTGACTATCTCGGCTCCAGCTTCGACGGCCTGAGAGGCAGTTGTCGCGTGGAAGGTGTCGACGGAGAGGATGGTGTCGGGGCGTTCTTTGAGGATGGCTTCGATAACAGGGAGAATGCGAGACTGCTCTTCCGAGGGGGTGAGCGGGATGGCGTTGGGACGGGTGGATTCGCCGCCGATGTCGAGGATGTCGGCCCCATCGTCGAGCATGCGGAGGGCTTGGGTGAGTGCTCGGTGGGGAGCGTCATTGGGGGTGTAGAAGTGGCCCCCGTCGGAGAAGGAGTCGGGGGTGATGTTGAGGATGCCCATGATAAGGGTGCGCAGGCCGAGGGGGAGGGTGCGGGTGCGAAGGCGCCAGTCATAACGTGGACGGGGCGAAAGGGACATGGGGGGATTCTATGCAGGGAGTCGGGCGTAGGGAATAGGGAGTGCTGATGACGGCGCGGCGGATGCTAGACTGCGCGAATGATGAAGATGTTTCGTGACCTAGTGTTTTTGACGGCTGTGTGCGCTGGGGTTGCGCAGGCGCAGAGTGTTGCGAGTGATGGCTTGGCGGAGAAGACGGGTCGGGGTGGCTCTTCTACCCCGCTCGCGCGGCAGATTGAGGGGTTGCTGGCTGATCCGGCTGTGTCGCGGGCGCACTGGGGGATCAAGGTGACAGGGATGGATGGGTCGCCGATCTACTCGCTGAATGAGGGGCAGCTTTTTCAGCCAGCCAGCAATGCGAAGTTGTATACGACCGCGGCGGCGATGGCGTTACTGGGGACCGATAGGGTATTTGCAACACAGGTGTTTGCCAAGGGAAGCTTTGCGAATCAAGGGGAGTTGCGTGGAGATGTGATTCTATGGGGCGGAGGCGATGCAAATCTCTCGGGCCGCGAGATTCCTTATGTACCGCCAACACTGAGGACGAAGCCGGCAGCGCCATCGCCCCCTGCGCTGCGTTATTTGGCAGAGCTAGCGGACCAGATTGAGAAGACCGGGCTAAAGGTGGTGAATGGTGATGTGGTGGGGAATGACACCATATTTCCGTGGGAACCTTATCCAGAGGACTGGTCGATTGATGACACGGTGTGGGGATATGGGGCTCCGGTATCGGCGCTGACAGTTAATGACAATCAGATCAAGTTGAAGATAACGCCAGGGACCGCGATGGGAAAACCTGCCACGGTGACTATGGATCCGGCGATTCCTTACTACACGGTGGATGTTTCGGGGCTGGTAACTGGTGGAGTTAAGAGTGGCACCCATGTCGAGATCGAACGTGCACTCGGGGCGACGGCGCTGCGGGTATATGGGTCGATTGCGGTGGATGCTCAACCGGACGAGGAGGAAGTGGCGATTCATGATCCGGCGGAGTACGCAGCAGTGACGCTGAAGGCGATGCTGGAGGCGAGGGGGATCGTTGTGACGGGGAAGGCTCGGGCAGAGCATCGACTACCTGTGGATTCGAGAGGTTTCGTGGCTCAGGCTCGTGAGCCTCTACCGGCAAATTCAGGAGGGAGATCGGGATTAGGTACAGAGACGATGAAACCTGAAATGAAGAAACTGGCAGAGCATCCGTCATCAGCGCTTGGTGAGGATATTGTGGTGACGAATAAGGTTAGCCAGAATCTTCATGCAGAGTTGATGCTGCGGCAGCTTGGGTATTTTGCCGGAGAAGATGGTTCAGTGGCTCAAGGGGCTCGGGTGGTAAGGAGTTTTTTAACGACGAAGGTGGGGATTGATCCGGATGATTTTGTTTTTTTTGATGGGTCGGGGTTGAGTGGGCATGACCTGGTGACTCCGCGGGCTACGGTGAAATTGCTGCAATATGCGAGTACGCAGCCTTGGTTTGCGGATTGGAAAAAGTCGCTGCCCGTGGGTGGTCAGGATGGGTCGCTGGCGGAGCGGTTTGGGAAGGATCCATTGAAAAATCATGTGTTTGCGAAGACCGGGACCCTTGGAGAAGCGCGGGCTTTGAGTGGTTTTTTAGAGGGCGCTAGCGGGCGCACGGTTATTTTTTCGATCATGGTGGGGAACCATATGCCTCGGTCGAATGCGGACCGTGACGTGATGGACAAGATTGTGGCAGCGATTGCGGCGGCGAACTAGAAGAGGCAGGTGTGACATTGCGGGCGTGACCAGCTACTACAATTGAAGGATGGGCATCAGTCAATTGTCTGTAACCTTCCTTGACAGACAGTGGATGCGCTGATGGATGCAACTGCGGTGTGGGTTGTGGCAGTCGTGTTCGTGGCCACGCTGATTCGATCGGCATTTGGATTTGGAGAGGCGCTTATTGCTGTGCCGCTTCTCGCCCTTTTTTTGCCAGTTAAAACCGCCGCGCCGCTAGCAGTGCTTGTGTCCATCACGATTGCCGCAGTGGTGGTTGCGCAAGACTGGAGGAAGATCCACGTACGGAGCGTGGGGTGGCTGGTGGCCTCCACAATGATTGGTACACCGGTGGGACTGATGCTGCTGGCGAGTCGGCATCAGCGCGCCGTAATGGTCACTTTGGCGGTTTTGATCATGGCTTTTTCAGTTTTTTCCCTGGTCGGGAAAAAGCCGCCAGAGTTAAAGAGCGATAGCAAACGATGGGTTGTTTGGTCCGGATTTCTCGCGGGTGTACTTGGTGGGGCGTACGGAATGAATGGACCGCCACTCGTGATTTACGGAGCGATGCGTCGCTGGTCTGCACAGCATTTTCGTGCCACATTGCAGGGTTACTTTCTGCCGGCGAGCATGATTGGCATGTTCGGGTATTGGCTGACAGGGCTGTGGGTTCCTGTTGTGACGCATTATTATCTGCTCTGCCTGCCAGTGTTGCCGGTGGGAATCTGGCTCGGCAGAGTAATGAATCATCGCATGCAGGGAGAAACGTTTCTGAAGTATGTGTACTGTGGGCTGGCGGGCATCGGGGTGATGTTGCTGGTGCAGGGGATGCGGCGGTAGATGAGAGAATAAAAGGGTGATCCGAGGTTTTTTTCTGTTGGTGCTGGCGTGTGTGCTGGCGGGGTGTAAGTCGACGCCTCCGCCTACCCCTCTTAACTTATTGAATGCGCAGCAGATGCGGGGACATGGGGTGTATCAGGCGCATTGCGTGATTTGCCATAATGACCGGAAAGATGCTCCTTTGAATGGGCCTTCGATGGTTGGGGTTTTCAAGCGGCAGTATCTGCCTAGTGGTGCCGCGGCGACGGATGAGCGGGTCTCGGCGACTATTCTGCATGGGCGGAACATGATGCCGGCGCAGGGTAACATGCTGGATCAGCAGGATTTAGATGATCTTTTGGCGTATCTGCATACTTTATGAGCGATGAGAAGAAGGTAGCGGCGGGACAGATGTTGCCGGGGATTGCCGGCATCTGTATGTACTTGATTTTTATGACGATAGTCAACGCGTTTGCAGCGTTGCAGGGCAGGTTTGGCGAAGGTGGGCCAAAGTATGGCGTGCTTGCGGTTTGTACGCTGCTGGCGGTGGGGATCTTTGGGCTTCTGCGGCTGAAGAAGTGGGGATGGGCTCTGGTGGCGGCTGCTTGTATGTTGTTGAGTGTTGGTTATTTATTTATTTTTTCCCGCCTGCATGCTGGGTTTTTTCTGGTGCAAGGGTTGTTTTCGCTGGTGTTTTTTTTGTACCTGGTGCGGACTGAGGTTCGGGAGCGGTTGCGGTGAGTTGTGGGTGGTTTTTGGTGGGTAACTAGTGGAAAAAAGTGTGGGAATGCTGGTTTGTTGATGTGCGTCTGCGGGGTGGTGGGGATACCGTAGGGGCTAAAGTCCCCCTTTTCTGGTGCGTTCGAGAGACCCAAGGCTGAAACCTTGGGGTACCTCGATGCGACGGCGACGGCAACGGCAGAAGCAACGACAACAGCAACGGCAAAAGCAAAAGCAAAAGCAGGTCCCCTTCGGGGATGACAAACAAGAACGGCAAAAGCAACGGCAACAACCACTGCAAAGGCAAACAACGCGGGGGAAAGTCTTACATTTCCACTCATCACGATGAATGGGGAACCTGCAGTCCCAGCGCCTACTCTGAAGTCATTCCGAGCGTTCCCAGCCACGTCTCCACTAATTGAGGCCATGCTGTTACCGGGAACTTTGTGCGTCGCAGTCCAAATGCATGGCCTCCCTGCGGGTACAAATGCATCTCGACGGGTACTCCGGCCTTCTTCAAGGCGATGTAGTAGACCAGCGAGTCGTTTACGTTGTCCACGTGGTCATCCTCGTCCTGCAGTAAGAACGTCGGCGGCGTCTGGCTGGTGACGGGAACGTTGGGATTCAGTTCAAACTTTCCGCCGCCAAGCATCAGGTGTCCCGGGTAAATCGCTACCGCAAAGTCCGGTCGGCAGCTTTCTTTGTCAGCGGCATCGACCGGCAGATACAAACGCTTCTTGAAGTGCGTGCTCATCGCGGCCACCAGATGGCCGCCCGCCGAAAACCCGAGCACTCCAATTCTGTGCGGATTGATGTGCCACTCGGCAGCGTGAAAGCGCACCAGCCCCACTGTCCTCTGCGCATCTTCCAAGGCCATCGGTGATTGCGGAAAAGCTCCCCAATTCGGAGACGATCTTGGCGCTGGCACGCGGTATTTCAAGAGCACGCACGTGATCCCCCTGGACGTCAGCCAATCACAAACCTCCGTGCCTTCGAGGTCGATGGCAAGAATCTCATAGCCTCCGCCAGGGAACACGACTACTGCAGCGCCCGTATTTTTCCCCTTTGGCGAATAGACCGTCATCGTAGGGTGCGAGACGTTCTCCACAGAGACCCACGGCCTGTCGGCGACGAGCGAGTCCTTCCCCGTCGTCTTAGCGACCTCCGGCCCTGCGGCACGCCGCGCATCAGGCGCTGGCCCCGGCCATATGGGGATTTGCGTGTGTCCTGGCGACGGCTGCCAGACGGGCTGCTGCGCGCTTAAAACGCCAAATGCAAATACGACAAAGAGAGCAAAGATCAAAGACTTCATCAAATCCCCACGGCCTGGATATGGCCAGTGACTGGCCTGGCTCAGCCGAGTGTACGGGGGGTTGGGAGGAACTTTTCCTCATGCGGTTGTGGGAATCGAGTCGGTTAACTTGGTGGGGGATTTTGAGGTTTGGTAGTGGCAAGAGCAAAAGGCAGAAGCAGATCCCTGCGGGATGACAACCAGAAGAACAACAGCAACAACAGCAACGGCAACAGCAGGTCCCCTTCGGGGATGACAAAGCAAGAAAAGCAACTGCAACTGCAAATACAAAAGCAACGGCAACAGCAACAGCAGGTCCCCTTCGGGGATGACAAGCAAGAAAAACAACTGCAACGGCAACTGCAACGGCAGCAACAACGGCAACTGCAAAGAGAGCGGCAACGGCCGAATAGGGTTCAGGGCTTTGTTGGGAGGGCGAAGGCTATGTAGAGGCCTCCCTGGGGGTGTTTGGGGTCTTTGCCTCCGGCGGAGGCTATGACTACGTATTGGCGGTTGTTGACGCTGTACGTGGCTGGAGTCGCGAGGCCGGCGTAGGGCATCTCGTATTGCCATAGGAGCTTGCCGGTTCGGGCGTCGTAGGCGTGCATCTTGCGGTCGAAGATGGTGGCTCCGATGAAGAGGACTCCGCCGGCTGTGATGATGGGGCCTCCGTAGTTTTCGGTGCCGGTGTTGGGCATGCCTGCGGCGGCTAGCTCGGGGTATTCGCCGAAGGGGATCTTCCAGAGGTATTCGCCGGTGTTGAGGTCGATGGCGTTGAGGGTTCCCCAGGGTGGAGCGATGGCGGGGTAGCCGTCGGGGTCGACGAAACGGCGGTATCCGGTGAAGCGGTAGGGGAGTTCGTTGGGTTGTGCGGCTTGGAGTTCTTTGCTGGGTGATGAGTTGGTGGTGCGCTGTTGCGCGGCTTGCTGCTGTAGGTCGGATGTGCTGGTGTGGAGGTATTCGAGGACGGCCTTGAGGCGGTCGTCTTTGACGGTGGGGGATGGGGGCATGCGGCCCTTGCCGTCGTGGATGATGGCGGTGATTTCGGCGTCGGAGAGGCGCTTGTTGATGTCGATGAGCGAGGGGAAGGTGGGTGGGGAGCCTGCGCGGGTGGTGCCGTGGCAGACGGCGCACTGGCTTTGGTAGACGGAGGCTCCGAGGCTGGAGGTGGGCTTGTTTTCTTCGAGGCCGCCGGTCCATGCGATGTCGTTGGCGTTGACGTAGATGACGCTGGTAGCGGGATCGACTGCGGGACCGCCCCACTCGGCACCACCGTCGAAGCCGGGGAGGACGACGGTTTGGCCGTGGGCGTTGAAGGGGATGAACTGGCCTTCGCTGCGGAAGGTGGCGAACTCCTTGGCGGCCCAGGCGTGGGCTTCGGGGGTGCGGTTGGTGAGCATGTCCGCGGTGAGGAGCTGGCGGGCGTAGGGTGCGGGTTTGAGCGGCAGGGGTTGGGTGGGTGAGCTGGCTTCGCCGGGAACGTCGCTGTGGGGGTAGGGCTTCTCTTCGATGGGAAAGAGGGGTTGGCCGGTGATGCGGTCGAAGAGGAAGACGAAGCCTTGTTTGGAGGTTTGGGCGACGGCGTCGACGGAGTGGCCGTCGCGTTTGACGGTGAGGAGGACGGGGGCGGAGGGAAAGTCGCGGTCCCAGATGTCGTGATGGACGCCCTGGAAGTGCCAGATGGGCTTGCCGGTGTGGGCGTCGAGGGCGAGGAGGGTGTTGGCGTAGAGGTCGTTGCCGAGGCGGTCGCCGCCGTAGAAGTCGTCGACTGCAGAGCCGGTGGGGACGTAGAGGATGCCGTGGGTGGTGTCGAGGGACATGCCAGCCCAGTTGTTGGCGGCTCCGGCGGTTTGCCAGGCGCCGCGGGGCCAGGTTTCGTAGCCTTGCTCGCTGGGGTGGGGGATGGTGTGGAAGGACCAGCGGAGTTTGCCGGTATGGAGGTCGTAGGCGCGGATGTCGCCGTGGGGGGCGGGGTGGGTTTCGGGTGCGCGGAAGCCGATGATGATGAGGTCGTCGTAGATGACGCCGGGGCTGGTGAGGGCAACGGAGAGCTGGGTGGGGTCGTCGGCGTCGAGGTCGTTGCGGAGGTCGATGTTGCCGTGGTCGCCGAAGGTGGGGATGGGTTTGCCGGTGGCGGCGTCGAGCTGGTAGAGGTGGTCCATAATGCCGGCGAGGATGCGGCCTTTGCCGGAGTCGCTCCAGTAGGAGACGCCGCGGAGGGGTTGGGTTCCTTTGATGCCGGAGTCGAAGCGCCAGAGCTCGCGGCCGGTGGCGGCGTCGAGGGCGAAGATTTTTTGTGAGGGAGTGGCGGCGTAGAGGACGGAGTCGACGATGATGGGGGCGGTTTGGATGGTGCCGCGCTCGCCGGTGTCGAACTGCCAGGCTACTTTGAGACGGTTGACGTTGGCGCGGTTGATCTGGGTGAGGGGAGAGTAGTGGTCGCCGGTGGGGCGGCCGGTGTTGATGGGCCAGTCGGTGTTTTTGGGGGTTTGGGGTTTGGTTTGGATGGGGAAGAAGGTGAGCGCAGCCAGGGCCGTGATGCAGGATAGGGTGGGAGTGCTCCGCGTTCGCTTCACTTGCTCGGCCCCTCTCAGTTTCCGGCTCGATTTCTCTGGAGGTCCATCGTACAGGCGGGAGGGGATCAAAAGAAACGGCTACGGTAAAGGCAACGGCTGATCTCCTTCGGGGATTATGAGCACAAAGGTAAGAACAGCGGCGGTTGGAGCGGGGACGGTACAATCGAAGGGATGACTCCTACGGCTGAGCTTGTGCAGATTGACCTGTCGCCGCGTAAGCCTGCGCCTAAACCGGCGTGGCTGAAGGCGAAGGCTCCGATGGGCGAGACCTTCCACAATTTGAAGAAGATGGCTCGTGAGCTGAATCTGCATACGGTTTGCGAGAGCGCGCAGTGTCCGAATATTGGGGAGTGCTGGAACCAGAAGTCGGCTACGTTCATGATGCTGGGGAATCTTTGCACGCGGCGGTGTGGGTTTTGTGCGGTGCCGAAGGGCAAGCCGGAGCCGATTGATTTTGATGAGCCTCGACGGGTGGCTTATGCGGTGGCGCAGCTTGGGTTGGCTCATGCTGTGATTACCAGCGTGAATCGGGATGACGATAATGTGGGCGCTGCGCGGGCGTTTGTGAACGTGATCGAGGAGATTCGGCTGCAGGCTCCGGGGTGCAGGGTGGAGATTTTGACGCCGGACTTTCAGGGGAACGAGGAGTCGCTGAGGATGGTGGTGGCGGCGCGGCCGGAGATTCTGAATCACAATATCGAGACGGTGCCTCGGCTTTATCGCGTGGCGAAGTCGGGTGGGCGGTATGAGCGGTCTCTGCGATTTTTAGAACACGCGAAAGAGATTGCTGCGGAGATGTTCTCGGACCGGGATGGCGATCAGATTGTAACGAAGACGGGCATCATTGTGGGGATGGGCGAGGAGATGCACGAGCTGCTTTCGGTGTTTCGCGATCTGGCGGATCGGCGGGTGGATATTTTGACGATTGGGCAGTATCTGCGCCCGTCACGGGATCATCTGCCGATGGCTCGGTATTACACACCGGATGAGTTTGCGTTTTTGAAGCATGAGGCTCTGGGGATGGGGTTCAAGCATGTGGAGAGTGGGCCGCTGGTGCGAAGTAGCTATCATGCTCAGGAGCAGGCGGAGTCGACGGGGTTGGCGTAGGATGCCTCTGTCTCACTATGTCGAGGGCGACGAACTACGGGACGATTTGTGGCTTCGGGTGCGCGCTGTGCTCATGGAAGAGTGGGATCCAATAGGAGTCTGCGGGGAACCGAATGCGACGGACGAATACGACTCGTACATCCCCAAGCTGAAGGCTCTGATTCGAAATGGATCGAATCTGGAGATAGTGATCGATTATCTTGATTGGGTTGCGACTGAACGGATGGGTTTCACGAGTCAGCCCGAGCGCTCTCGTCCAGCTGCTGAATCTCTTTGTAAGTTGCGAACCTAAAAGACATGTAGAGGGCGAGCCGCTGGTGCGGAGCGCAATGCTTTTGATGGCGATTGCGCCCACCTCACTTACCTTCTCTGTTCGTGAAGTCTTCAGTTCCGCTGCAATGACACAGCTATCATTTGGGTTTGGTAAAGTCGTAAAGATATGTGAACACGAGACGCCTGGAATAAATTGGCAACTGTTGGCTGGCTGATGGTGACAGGTGCATTTCTATTCAGGCATGACCTTTTCCAGAGTCGGCTCGGTATGGTCACTGGTTTTGTATGCAACTGGGAAGTTGGTCTATGGCTATCGGCACAACTAGCACTTATCTTTTGTAATCTTGACGAGCGCAAAAGACGGTCGACAGAGCTTGAGCAGTCCGGATGAATGAAGGTCGGAACGAATTGAGGCAAATTGCATGATTGCACCTGATGGGCCCGAGGAGGTTCCTCTTCCACAGCCAATCCTCGCGCCACTTACCCGCGCGGCGATCTTCATAGTCGTGTGTATTAAGCCAGACCGTGAGAGCTACGCAACCGTTCGCTCGCTATGCGGCGACCTTGCGGGGCTTATTCGTGCTGTGGAGTTCCGCGACCTTGAAGCGGGGCTGACTTGCGTTGCGGCATTCGGATCGGAGGCCTGGGACAGGCTGTTCGGTAATCCGCGGCCAGCCGAGCTTCATCCCTTTCGTGAGATTCGGTCGGGTGGAAGGCATGCGGTCGCCACTCCCGGCGACGTGCTGTTTCATGTGCGCGCGAGGCGAATGGATCTCTGCTTCGAGCTGGTGACGCAGATCATGGAACGCATTGGTGACGCCGTCTCTACTGTGGACGAGGTGCAGGGGTTCCGGTTTTTTGAGGACCGCGATCTGATTGGTTTCGTCGACGGCACGGAAAATCCGAGAGGGGCGCTCGCTTTAGAAGCGGCGTTGGTGGGAGAGGAAGATTCTTCGTTTGCGGGCGGCAGCTACGTGCTTGTCCAGAAGTATCTTCACGATATGAAGAGCTGGAACGCTCTTTCCGTTGAAGCACAGGAGAAGATTATCGGCCGGAAGAAGCTGTCGGACGTTGAGCTGGATGACTCCGTCAAGCCTACGAACGCGCATAGTGCACTGACCGTCATCGTCGAGAACGGGAAAGAGGTCAAGATTCTGAGGGACAACATGCCCTTCGGACGGCCGGGTCACGGCGAGTTTGGTACGTACTTCATCGGGTACAGCCGCTCTCCACGTCCCACGGAGTTGATGCTTGAGAACATGTTTGTCGGTCGTCCGAAGGGCAACTATGACCGATTGCTGGACTTTAGCCGCCCAGTGACAGGAAGCCTGTTCTTCGCGCCGTCTGCGACGTTTCTTGAAGACGTTGGGGATGCAGAGCCTGCGGCAATCGATGCTCTGGCTGCTCCTTCCGACGAGTCGCCCGCATCATCCGACGCTTCACCTGCATCATCCATGCGGGACACATCACTTGGAATAGGATCGCTCAAAGGAGTTAAACATGAATAATCTTCATCGGGATTTGGCACCGATTTCGGACGCCGCTTGGGCGCAGATCGAAGAGGAGACGACGCGGACGCTGAAGCGCTATCTCGCGGGCCGACGCGTGGTCGATGTGCCGTCCCCGAGTGGAATTGATCTGCCGGGAGTTGCCACGGGACATTTATTGACGATCTCGCCGCCAGCTGCGGACATCGTTGCCAACCAGCGTGAGGTGAAGCCTCTGGTAGAACTGCGGGTTCCTTTTGAACTCACTCGTCAGGCGATTGATGATGTGGAGCGCGGCTCGGATGACTCCGACTGGCAGCCTGCGAAGGATGCTGCCAAGAAGATTGCCTTCGCTGAGGACAGGGCCATCTTTGATGGTTACGGCGCGGCGAATATTCAGGGCATTCGGGAAGGTACGAGCAATCCGATCATGCCGCTGCCAACGGATGTGCGCGACTATCCGGATGCTGTGGCACGGGCGTTGAGCCAGTTGCGGCTAGTGGGTGTGAATGGGCCTTATTCGGTTCTGCTGGGTGCGAATGAATATACGGAGCTGGCAGAGACTCGCGATCACGGGTATCCCATACTGGAGCACGTTAAACGCATCGTCGACGGCGATATTATTTGGGCTCCTGCTATCGATGGGGCGTTTGTGCTGACTACGCGCGGTGGCGATTTCGAGCTCAATATTGGGCAGGATGTGTCGATTGGCTATCTGAGCCACACGGATAGTATGGTTCGGCTGTATCTGCAGGAGACATTCACGTTCCGCGTGTTGACGAGTGAGGCGTCGGTTGCACTCTCTAGAGCCACCCAGCCTTCTGCCTGAAGGCTGGTTAGTTGTTTGCTACTAGCTGGTCGATGACTGTTTTCAGAGTGGTGGTGCCTTGGATGTGTTCGGTTCCGGGGGCGGGAAAGTCGATCCAGCCGGAGTTGAAGGCGTCGATCATCTCGATGCGTCGTGGTGTGCGGTCTTCGGGCGTGCCCTGGGAGATGAAGTTGCTTTCCCATGTGTCCCGGGGGACGGCTACTGCTTCGACATTGCGGTTGAGGGCGGCGGTGAAGGCGGCGGCGATGTCCCGGGGTGAGTAGCGGGCGGGGCCAGCGACTTCGATGTAGCGATTGCCTTGCCAGGTTTGGAGGAGGGCTTCCGCGCCTACCCGGCCGATGTCTGCGGTGGCGACGAGGGGGAATTTATGGTCGAGGGGCTGGAGGTAGGAGAAGAGTTTCCCCTGCTCGCGTGCGGGGGCTACGTCCCAGAGGCAGTTTTCCATGAACCAGCCGGCGCGGAGGAAGGCTCCGGGGATGAGCAGTGAGCCGAACTGCTCTTCGAGGATGTGCAGGACGGTAATGAGGCCGATGCCGCTGGTTTGCTGGGCTCCGATGGAGGAGAGATAGACGGCCTTGGCGGGGCGGGCGCGGTCGAGCGCGGTGCGGATGGCGGCGATGGTGGCGAGGGGTTCGCGGAGGTCGGGTGAGGGGGCGAAGTAGGGCGGGATCATGACGAAGGCGGCTTCGACGTTGCGGAAGGCGGCTTCGAGCGCGGTGGGGTTGTCGTAGTCGGCTATGGCTAGCTCGACACCGCGGGATTTCCAAGTGGCGGCTTTTTCGGGGTTGCGGACGATGGCGCGAACCTGCTTGCCGTGGGCGAGGAGGTTGTCGGCGACGGCTGATCCTACTTGCCCGGTGATTCCCATGACTGCGTACATGCGACATCTCTCCTTTTTGGCCCGGTATTTCAGGTTTGATGCTTTAGATGCGGGTGGTGTGGTCGACCGGTGTGCGGGGTGCAGCCGACGAGTGTTGCCTTGCGGGTGGTAGAATTTCGCACGTTTCCGGGCCTTTATCTGGCGTTCCGGGTCACCCTGACATTCTGGGCTCCAATCTGATTTTTATGAGAGGAAGCACTATGAGCAAAAACGGATTCATCAAGATGACCGTGTTGGTGGCGGTGTGTTTGCTGGCTCGCAGTGGTGCGGTTGTACAGGCTGCCGATGGCAATAACAACAATTCAGGGTCGGCGTGCAAAGGGCTGCCTTCTTATGCGGCGTTGCGGGCGGCGCTGATTTCGGCGCGGATGCAGAGCAACGGCGGGTTCAATCTGGATATGTGGGGGACGGTTGTGAATCGCGATGGGATTGTGTGCGCGGTGGCGTTTACAGGCGCGGATCGCGGGTCGCAATGGCCGGGGAGCAGGGTGATTTCGGCGCAGAAGGCGAATACGGCGAATGCGTTCAGCTTGCCGAAGCTGGCGTTGTCGACGGCGGACCTTTACAGCGCGACGCAGCCGGGAGGAAGTTTGTTCGGGCTGCAGGCGAGCAATCCGGTGGATACGAAGGTGGCGTATGGCGGCGATCCTTCAGATTATGGCCAGTCGGATGACCCGATGGTTGGGAACAGGATTGGCGGCGTGAATGTGTTTGGCGGCGGGCTGGCTCTGTATAACGCGCAGGGAACGCTTATCGGCGGACTGGGCGTGAGCGGGGACTCGTCTTGCGCGGACCACAATATTGCGTGGCGGACGAGGAATACGCTGAAGCTGGATTATGTGCCGGGGGGAGTTGGGCCGGATTCGAGCCGTCCGGACAATATTGTGTATGACATTATGACGGCGCCGGGAGTGATGATTGGCGTGAGTGCGAGTGGATGGGGTCATCCTGCGTGCAGTCCTGATGCTACGGCGATCTCGAAGACGCTGCCTGTGGTGCGTTAGAGCGGTTTGTTGATGGATGGAGCGAGGCGCTTCGAGCAAAATGCGGGGATTCTTCGCTCCGCCCTTCAGCTGGCTCAGGGCCAGGGTAAGGATGAGGGACGCTTTAAGGAGCGCGGTTTAACGGTTGGCTGTGTGTTCGATTACGGGCACGGTTTTCGTCAGTGAATTAGAATTTGCCTTGGCGCATCGGCGCAGTGAGGACATAGTTTATGGCATCAGCGATGGCAAATATGGAAGCGTTGAAGGGCGCCCACCGGGAGTTGAAGGCGCGTATGGAGAAGTCGGTGGAGGACTTCAGAGCGCATCTGCTGAGTGCGCGGACAGGGCGCGCGAATGTGCATATGCTCGACCATGTAAAGGTGGATTATTACGGGACGGACACGCCTGTGGCGCAGATGGGACAGGTGAGTACGCCGGAACCTACGTTGATCCTGGTGTCACCTTATGACGCCGGAATGGTGTCGGCGATTGAGAAGGCGATTCGGACTTCGGGGACCGGGCTGAATCCGATGACGGATGGGAAGGTAATCCGGGTGCCTGTGCCTCCGATGACGGAGGAGCGGCGCAAGGAGGTGGTCAAGCAGCTGAACAAGACGATGGAAGACCACAAGACGGCGATCCGGAATATCCGCCGGGATGGGAATGAGCAGATCAAGAAGGCGGCGAAGGATAAGCTGATTTCGGCTGATGATGAGAAGCGGGCGAACGAAGAGGTTCAGCAGCTGACGGATGCGGAGATCAAGCGGGTCGAGGAGCTGTTCAAGGCTAAAGAGAAAGAAGTGATGACCGTCTGAGGTGCTGCGGTCTTTTCGAAGGACGATTTTCGAGGGGTTGGGCCTTTTGGCTCAGCCCCTTTCGCTTTGGTGAAGGTTTTCGGCGGGCTGCCGATGAAGGATTTGGCGGGTTTCTTTGGCTTGCCTCTGAGGACGCTATGGGTCTGATGGTGGCGCAGGATGGCGGTGAGGTTCGCGAGAGGCGGCGGCATGAGCGCTACGCCGTCCATGGCGAC
This sequence comes from Edaphobacter aggregans, assembly GCF_003945235.1. Classification (NCBI taxonomy): domain Bacteria; kingdom Pseudomonadati; phylum Acidobacteriota; class Terriglobia; order Terriglobales; family Acidobacteriaceae; genus Edaphobacter; species Edaphobacter aggregans. The sequence goes on along the minus strand of NZ_RSDW01000001.1, from coordinate 3,238,128 downwards.
GCCGAGGTGATGGTGAGTGATGGCAGGCTGCTGTTTCGTGGCAACACGGTGGATATCAGCTTGTCGGGGTGCTTTATTGAGACGCGGGCTCGGCTGATGCTGGAGGCGGGGACTCCGGTGGAGATGGTGTTTCGGGCGGGGGGTCTGACGATGCGTGTGCAGGCTACGGTGCGGGCCGTGCGGCCGGGAGTTGGAGCGGGGTTCTTGTTCGGGGAGATGAGTGCTTATATGCAGACGGGGCTGGAAGGGCTGATTCGGCAGATGCAGCGGGGAGTGGGGCGGTAACGCGTCTCGATGTGAGCATCCTGCAAAGCCCCATCTTAGCGCCCGAAAGGCCGGGCGCTAAGATGGGGCACCGGGCTTGCAATGACCCGCCTGCGACAGGTTTTTGTGGGTCTAAACCACGCCTTCAACAAGTCTCGGCGACAGATTCGCGATCCTTCTTCAGATCGTCGATGCTGATTGGACCGGCTCCGAACTGCGTAATCAGAAGTGCTGCACCGAGCATGGACAGATTTTTGGCAAACATTGCTTGTTGTACGTGAATCACAGCCGGATCAGTCTGTTTCCAGTATGCGTGCATCGTCCATGTGACTGGCACGAGGAACGCGACTAAGATCCAAGCTCCCCAGCGTGCTTTGTAACCGAAGACGATGCTCAATCCGCCGACAATCGCCATGACTCCGGACAGGGGAACGAGCAGGTTCGAGAGAGGAACGCCCAAACTTGCAGCGTGTCCTATTCCCTCGCTTGAGAAATGACGTGGAGCTGCAATAAGGAAGATGAATGAAAACATGATTCTTGCGATAGGGAAGAGTATGCGCATGAATAGCCTCTTTTGTGGGGCAAGCGTTAGTGACGTTTGTATCACTATGAGTGATATGACTATCATCAGCACTTGAGCGTGTCAATATTCTCGTGACCAACGGCAGGAAGAAAAGAGTCGAGGTTGAACGCCCCAGACGGGGTACACCAGCGCAAACGCGCGCGCGGCTTGTGGCGACGGCAGCGGAGATTTTCAATCGTGACGGCTATCGTGGGACCGATTCGAATCGGATTGCGAAGGAGGCCGGATACGCGACCGGCACTTTTTATAAGCACTTCAAAGACAAGCGCGAAGTCTTTCTCGCTGTTTATGAGACGTGGGTTACGTCCGAGTGGGCCGCGATCGATTCGGAGCTGTCGGCCGGCAGGGAGCCGAAAGAGACGGCACGAAGACTCGTCGAGCTAGCCATCGATTTCCATACGAAATGGCGCGGTCTGCGAGCGTCGTTGATGGAGCTGGTCTTCACGGATGAGGAAGTGCGGCGGTTTTATCGGAGCCAACGTCGCAGGCAACTGGATGTCATTGCTCAACTGCGTCTCCGCCATGGAATTCCGGCAGGCCGGCGAGAGGATGACGCAATCCATCTATTCACGACAGAACGAACGTATGATGCGATTGGACAGGGCGAACTCAAGGCGCTCGGTCTCGATCACGAGATCGTTGTGGCGGCAATGGTCGAGCAGGTGTTTGCACTATTAAGTTGACCGGTCACTCGCCAGGAACGTCAAAAGCTCACGGCGGCTGGATCGAATCTGGAGACGCGCTCGCCTCGTGATGAAAACGCTGCTCGCCTTTAGAACTGCCCCGTGCGAGCCTGCGTAGAACCTTCAGCCCCGGAGGTCCCCCATGATCTGGATCTACAGACTTTTCTTTCCTGCCGTCTGGATTGCCTTCTTAGCCTACTGGCGGATCAAGGCCTCCAATACGAAGAAGACCCAGCGCCTGGAATCGGCCTCCTCCGGCATTCTGCGTCTCCTAATCATCCTCATCGCGATCATCCTCCTCACGACAAACTGGATCCCTCTGCCCTGGCTTTACCGACCTGTCTGGCGCGCTGGATTCTGGCCCTTCTGGCTAGGAGCCGCAGTCACCGTCGGCGGTCTTCTCTTCGCCGTCTGGGCGCGTGAGCACCTTGGCCGCAACTGGAGTAGCCAGGTCACTATTAAGCAGGATCACGAGCTGATCACCACGGGTCCATACGCCGTCGTGCGCCACCCTATCTACACTGGCATACTGACTGGATTTCTCGGTCTCGCGATCGCCCTCTCGGATGTGCGCGGATTCGTTGTTTTCATCCTCTTCTTCGTCATGTTCTGGGCCAAGCTCAGCAAGGAAGAGCAGTGGATGCGCTCTCAGTTTGGAGAGACGTATGCCAAGTATGTTCATCGGACCGCCGCCCTGGTGCCTTACCTCTTCTGATCGCCGTGCCTGTCGGAATCGACGAGCCGGAGCGGTCTAGACGCCTTGATAGACGAGGCGGGTGAACATTTCGGGAGTGACGAAGCCTTTGGAGAATTTGCCGTCGAACTGAGCGGTGGGCTTGGCTGCTATGACTTCGTCGATAGATTTGCCCTGTTTTTTGAGGTCGGCGACTTTGTCGCGGATGGCGGAGAGCATGTCGAGGGTGTCGGAGAGCTGTTGCTTATTGCCGACAGGACCGTGGCCGGGGATGACGGTGGTCGAGTTGGTTCCGGTGGCGAGGTTGCGCTTGGTGGCGGCGATCATGCCGTCGATGTTGCCACCGGTGGAGTAGTCGATGAAGGGGTAGGCGCCGTTGAACCAGGTGTCGCCGGTGTGGAGGATGTCGGCTTCGAGGAAGTGGACGGAGATGTCGGTGTCGGTGTGGGCGGGATCGTAGTGGGAGAGCTCGAGGGTGCTTATGCTGTCGCTGATGGTGCGGGACGGGTTGAAGAGGATGGTGGGAAGGGCTCCGACGGGCGCGGCCGGGAAGGTGGCGTTGAATAAGTCGATGTGTTGCGGGGATGACATGCGGTAGCGGGTGTTTTCGTGGGCCCAGATGGTGGCGCCGACGGAGTGGACCCACTCGTTGCCGTCGGTGTGGTCCCAGTGCCAGTGGGTGTTGATGAGGATGCGGATGGGGTCGGCGTTGATGGCGGCGAGGGCTTCGGTGATTTGAGGGCGGGAGGTCGAGATGCCTGCGTCGACGAGGAGCTTGCCTTCTTTGGCGGCGAGGACGGCGATGTTGCCTCCGGAGCCGAGGAGGACGCTGACGTCGCCGCGGAGCTTCTGGGTGGTGATCTTGGCCTTGACGGCGGTCTCGCGGCCCTTGATGACCATCTCGGGTTGCTGGGTCTGGGCGAAGAGACTACGGGGAGTGATGTATGCGGCAGTGGCCGTGACGGCAGTGGCGGTAAGGAAACGGCGGCGGCTAACGGTTCGCAAAGTGTTCATGCAGATCTCTCTTGTTCTGGAACGATACTAACGCGGAACGATGATTTTTATGTGTATCGAAGCCATTGGATACCGATTGAGCAAAATCACCGTGCTCTGATTCAAAACACGTTGCAGCGCGACTTGCAGGCTTTGTTGACACAACTTTTGAGCAGGTATAGCGTCCCGGCCAGCATCAATTTTTCCGAGACAGGAGAACCAGAATGTCAGAAAAAATACGAGTGTACGAAAATCTGACCGGCCCCCTGAAAGCATCGCAAGCGGGTGCGGACGGGGTGGTGGGTCTTGGTGAAACGGAACCATCCGAGGTGGCCGCCCGCTCGGCAGACGGTGGTGGTGGGTCTTCCTCTGCCAAGCCGGGAGTGGAGGAATATAGCGCCAGCCCACACGCCTCCGGGGGTTCTGGAATCGCGAGGCGTTCCCCTACTCATGATCTGGAAAAGTAAATCAGGTCGTAATACGTAGACGTGCTCAACGAACACTATCCCGAGGAGGAAGAGCCATGTTCAGAATTGCTAATGGGACTCAAACGACGATCTGGGCCATGTTCGAGTGGCGTCGGCCCAATTGCCCGGATGGCGGAGACTGGGAGAAAAAAGGTTGGTGGATGATTCCGCCGGGACAATCCAAAGTTGTGTACGGGGGCGATCTCGTCCCGCTACAAGCTTGTTCTTACTATTATGCCCATGGGGCGAATGGCGCTCAGTGGGCAGGCCCTATCACGGAGTTCGTGCCTTCGACTGCTTTCGATTGGTGTGCGAATACGAGCTCCACGGATGCGAGACGTGTCGGTATGCGGGAGATCTGCACCGGGAACTTCAACAACTACACGCTAACCTTAACGCCCTGAGCAGTACTGTTAAGTCGACTTAGTGAGGTGCGCGGCTGCCATGCTTTTGCACGGGGCCGCGCATTTGCTCCGCTGGTGTGCTTCGGCTATTTGACGATGGCGAAGAGGCGAAATGCGGTAAGCTTAGGCGCGCTTGAAATCGATCTTTCGGAGCTTACTCGCGATGCGGATCTTTACTGTGCTTTCGACGACTGTTTTGTTGTGTGGCGTTGCGGCTTTTGGCCAGACGAAGCTTGCGGCTACGCCACCGATGGGCTGGAACAGCTGGAATCACTTTGCCGGGCGTGTGACGGATGCCGATGTTCGCTCGGCTGCGGACATGATGGTCAGCACCGGTATGCGCGATGCGGGCTACGTCTACGTGAATGTCGACGACACTTGGCAGGGCGAGCGGGATGCTCAGGGAGTGCTGCATCCGAATAAGCGCTTTCCGGATATGAAGGCACTGGGAGACTACATCCATTCGAAGGGGTTGAAGTTTGGGATTTATTCGTCGCCGGGGGCGAAGACGTGCGGTAAGTATGCCGGGAGTCTGGACCATGAGGCGCAGGACGCGAAGATGTATGCGGACTGGGGAGTGGATTTTTTGAAGTACGATCTGTGCTCGTTTGAAGACAACATGAAGAAGGTGCAGGCGGAGCATCCGGATGATCCTGAGGCTGCGAATAAGCTGATGATTGCGGCTTATCGGAAGATGGGCGATGCATTGAAGGCTACAGGAAGGCCAATACTTTATAGCTTGTGCCAGTACGGGGTTGCGCAGCCGTGGACATGGGGGCCGGGGCTGGGCGCGAATATGTGGCGGACGACGGATGATATCGACGATACGTATGGGCGGATGATCGCCATTGGGTTCAGCCAGGCTGGGCTTGCGAAGTATGCGGGGCCGGGACATTGGAACGATCCGGACATGCTTGAGGTGGGTAATGGCGGGATGACCACGGACGAATATAAGACGCATATGAGTTTGTGGGTGATTCTGGCTGCTCCGCTGCTGGCTGGGAATGACTTGAGCAAGATGAGCGAGGTGGACAAGAACATCCTGATGAACAAGGACGCGATTGCGATTGATCAGGATGTTCTGGGGAGGCAGGGAGATCGGTTGTTTCAGAGCGGGGATCTGGATGTTTGGACGAAGCCGCTGAGTGGTGGGCGGGTGGCGGTGGGGATGTTCAATCGGAGTTGGAGTAATCGGGAGGTTACGGTGGATCTGGCTCAGATTGGGTTTAAGGATGGAGCGAATGTGCGGGATGTCTGGAAGGGGAAGGATCTTGGACGGCGGACAGGGGTGGTGAGGGATTGGCTTCCTAAGCATGGGGCTACTTTATTGATTGTGGGCAAGTAGGGATGGCAAGGGTCCCCTTCGGCTTCGCTCAGGGTCAGAATGACAAACAAAAGCGATGACAACAGCAGATTGTCTTTGGTGATGACAAGCAAGAGAGGCAAGAACGACGACTTATGGGCTGGGAGGAGTAGGCCTAGCCGGTCGTGTGGTCGACTATGATCTTCCAGCCTTTGTCGGTTTTTTCGAGGACCAGGGAGAAGCGGCCTTCGGCGTTGCCGCCGTCTTTTTTGCTGCGGTCGAGGTGGTATTTACCTAGGACTACGGCGAATTTTTCGTCGAGGGGGTGGGCCTCGAGCTCGGAGAAGCTGAGGTTGCCCATGGCGGCTCTGTTGGGATAGTTGCGGCGGTAGGCTTCGAGCATGCCTTCGAATCCGCGGTTGACCATGTTGGTGGTGACGAAGAGGATATCGGGGGAGTTTTTGTAGGACTGGGTGAAGGTTTCGAGATCGCCATTGTTCCAGGCGGCCTCCTGGGCGAGGAGGACCTTGATGACGTCGAGTTGCTCCTTGGGGACGGGCTTGAGCTGGTCATCCTGTGCGAACGAGCGGCAGGTGGTGGCAAAGGGAAGCAGCAGAACGAGGGCGAGGACGGCGGGGCGGAAGCGCACAGGGTCACCTCAGGGGATCTATCGACAACTGTAGCAAATGTGTGGGCTTGGGTTGATGAAGAGTCAAAGGGTGAAGAAGTTACCGGTATGAAGTGGAGTCTTCGGGACAGGCAGGTGTTGCGGCGGTGGGGACGATCCAGACGACGGTGACGAGGGTGATGGCAGTGAGCGCGAGGTAAGGGTGGAAGTGTGCGAGCGGAATGGCGATGAGGTAGAGAGCGAGGCTGGCGTAGTGCTTGCGCTCGGTGGCGATGTCCTCGGGCTGGAGTCCTCCGGTTTGTTTGAGCAGGCGGCCGACGGCGAGGCGCAGCAGGAGGAAGGTGATGCCGGTGACGATCATGGACGCGGCGTAGAGTGCGACCGAGAAAGAGTCAGCGTGCTTTTCGATGACGTAGGCGGTGAAGAAGGGCAGGAGCGAGGCAGAGAAGAGGAAGGCGAGGTTGGAGTAGAGAACGCGGTGGTCGGCCTGCTCGGTGCGGTGGATGAGGTGATGGTGGTTGATCCAGTAGATACCGATGAAGGTGAAGGAGAGGAAGTAGATGAAGAGAATGGGGGCGATTTTGAGGAGACCGGCGGGCCCATTTTGTTCGGGGACTTTGAGCTCGAGGACCATGATGGTGATGATGACGGCGAGGACTCCGTCGGAGAAGGCTTCGAGGCGCGTGGTGGGGAAGAGCTTTTCGGGCATGGAGTTGGCGTGATGCCTGGTGCATGCAGCATAAATGCCGAGAGTGGTTTTGCGTATCCGAGGGCTAGAATTGAAGGATGAGCGAGCAATTGGCCGGGACGAGGGTTGTGCATGCGGTGTGCTCGCATGACTGCCCGGACTCGTGCGGTGTGCTGGTGACGGTCGATGAGTTGAGCGGGCGCGCGGTGAAGATGCAGGGGGATCCTTCGCATCCGGTGACGCGTGGATTTTTGTGTGGGAAGGTGGCGAAGTATCTGGATCGGGTTTATTCGCCGGATCGGCTGCTGTATCCGATGCGGCGGAAGGCTGGTGTGCCGAAGGGGCCAGCCGGTTACGGTGCGGTTAAGGGTCGCGAGGCTGAGGCTTTTGAGCGGATTACGTGGGACGAGGCTCTGGATGAGATTGCGGCTCGGCTGAAGAAGATTGCGGAGGAGTTTGGGCCGGAGAGCATTCTTCCGTACAGCTACGCCGGGACGATTGGACAGCTGGGGTATGGGTCGATGGACCGGCGGTTCTTCCATCGGCTGGGGGCTTCGCAGTTGGCACGGACGATCTGCGCGGAGGCGGGTGGGACGGCACTAAAGAATGTGTATGGGATCAAACTGGGGACGCGGCCCGAGGATTTTGTTCATGCGGGGCTTGTGATTGCGTGGGGCGCGAATATCCACGGGAACAATGTGCATCTGTGGCCATTTATCGAGGAAGCTCGGCGGAGTGGCGCGCGGCTGGTGGTGATTGATCCGTACAAGACGCGGACGGCTGCGCTGGCGGATGAGCATCTGGCGATCAATCCGGGGACGGATACGGCACTGGCGCTTGGGTTGATGCATGTGATTCTGAGCATGGGGCTGGAGGATCGCGAGTACATTGCTCAGTGCACGACGGGGTTTGAGGAGCTGAAGGTTCATGCGATGAAGCCGGAGAACTCGCCGGAGAAGGTAGCGGCGATTACTGGGATTTCGGCGCAGACGATTGTGACGCTGGCGCGGGCTTATGCGACGGCGGGACGGAATGGAAGTAGACCGGCGGCGATTCGGCTGAACTATGGGATTCAGCGGAGTGAGAATGGCGGGACGGCGGCTCGTGCGGTGTGCATGCTGCCGCTACTGACGGGGGCTTGGAAGTACGTTGGTGGTGGGTTGCAGCTTTCTACTTCTGGGTCGTTTCCGTTTAATTCGGATGCGCTGCAGATGCCGGAGTTGATGTTGAAGAGTCCGTTGGGGCGTGTTGCTCGGACGGTGAATATGAGCCAGTTGGGGCAGGCTTTAACGATGGGCGATGCTGGGGTTGGTGGGCCTCCGGTGAAGGCGATGTTTGTCTACAACTCGAATCCGGCGGCGGTGGCTCCAAACCAGAACGATGTGCTGGAGGGGATGCGGCGCGACGACATGTTCATGGTGGTGCATGAGCAGTTCTTTACGGATACGGCGGACTATGCGGATGTGCTGCTGCCTGCACCTACTTTTTTGGAGACTAAGGATGTGCAGGGGGCGTATGGGCATCTGTTCGCGCAGGTTTCGAACAGGGCGATTGAGCCGCTGGGTGAGGCTCGGAACAATGTGCGGGTGTTCGGTGAGCTGGGACGGCGGATGGGGTTTGCGGAGGAGTGCTTTGACGATCGCGAGGATGAGCTGATCGATCAGGCTCTGACGACCGATCATCCATGGTTTGCGGGGATGACTCGGGCGAGGTTGGAGCAGGAGGGTCACGTTCCACTTCAGTTGCCGGTGAATAAGGATGGGGTGACGCTTCCCTTTTCAACGGCGGAGTGGTTCAGGACGCCTAGCGGTCGAGGTGAACTGACGCCTGTGCCGGTGTTTGTTGCGCCTACGGAGTCACGAGGTGGGGCGGATGCAGCGAAGTTTCCGCTGGAGCTGCTGGCACGGAAGGCGGACAACTATATGAACTCGACGTTTGCGAATTTGGCAGGGCATCAGCGGATGGAGTTGCGGACGGCGGGCGTGCTGGAGATGCATACGACGGATGCGACCGCTCGCGGGATCACCGCGGGGGATGAGGTCGAGGTGTTCAACGGGCGCGGGAAGATTGCTCTTCGGGCGCTGGTGAATGGGCATGTGGGGGCCGGGGTGGTGGCGGCTCGGCTAGATTGGAATAAGCTCTCGCGGGATGGGGCGAACGTGAATGTGCTGACGAGTGAGCGGCTGACGGATATTGGCGGCGGGGCTACGTTCTACTCGACGCTGGTCGAGGTGCGGAAGGCTTCGTTGGCGGAGTGACGTGCTGGCGAGGTATCCCCTACCCCGTACTGAAGTATCCAAAGTCTTCATGATAGGCGACTTAGGTCTGGACTTGGCATGAGGCATCTTGCTCCTTTCATGGTGTTTAGGGTTAAAGAGAACAACCCCGTCTTTTGAACGGGGCTGTTTCTGTTCTATATCCAGTTTAACAAATGGGGTCGAATTGTTCGGCAGGGCTTATCTCCATCATTTTTATGGAGTTACAGGTTTCCGGCTCTTGACAAGAAAAAGACCATTGTGTGAGGCTCCGGACTACCACTTTAGGAGGACGCTTGATCAGTGATGCGGAACAGTACAGCGAGCTAGTGCGGCTTTATGGCGAGTATGGCGATGATGAGTTGATTGCGCTGGTGCGTCAGGTGGGTGATCTTACTGAGACTGCTCAGGAGGCTTTGAAGGGCGAGCTTGCCCGGCGGAGGTTGGTTGTTTCGCCTGAGGTGAAAAAGCCCGTTGTCGACCTATCTTCTAGGGCTGAAGGGGAAGTAAGTCTTTTTGAGTTCGCTGAACTCGCACCTGACGATTGCGTTTGGGAGTTTGCCGAAATCGATGACGCTGAGGCTGCTAGTGCCGCTCTTGCATCTGCGGGGATTCGCAATCAGGTGATATCGCAGGCGACTCGCAAATTCGACATGCGAGGACCTCGCGTCGTAGTCGCACCGGATGATGCGGAACGCGCGGCCACAGTTCTTGCGCAGCCGATCTCGGAAGAATTTCGGAAGTCGGAGAAAGTGGGGGATTTTGAAATACCAACTTGTCCGGGGTGTGGGGCGGCTGATCCGCTGTTGGAAGAGATCGAGCCTACGAATAGGTGGCGGTGCGAGGTTTGCGATCGGGTTTGGGTAGATGGTGATTAAGGATCGCTGGGAGGCACGGATGTACCGCGTCTCCCAGCGAATGTACGGCTAGCGAGGGTGGTGTCCGTCGCCGTGAGACTGCTCTTGATGCGGCTGTGGCGCGGAATGAGATTGTGGTTGCGGTGCAGGATGATACTGCGGCTGCGGTGTTGGTCTTGGCTGAGAGACATAGGGTGCGGGCCTTGGAGTGGACTGCGGAGCCGGACGTATCTCGGGCGTTGGTCTTGGTTGCGGGGCTGGGCGTACCTCGGGTTGAGGGTGTGGGGTTGGTTCGGTGATGCCGGGATTGAATGTGGGTCGTACGGTTGGGTTGGGTCCTCTGAGCTCGGAGTGAGGGTGTTCAGGGGTCGGCTCTGGGTGAGTGTAGGACTGCGCGGGAGCAGGGCGCGTTTCGGGCTGAGGCCGCGGTGCCGGAGTTGCGGGACGGACGTTTGGTTGCGGGGTGGAGTGGTAGGCCTGAATCTGTGGCTGAGCCGGTCGTGAGGGCTGCGGACTGGCGGGCTGGAATGTGTGCGGCTGAGGTTGATTGACCGGCGTTGGCCGAATCTGAGGCGTGACGCCGCGGTCGGCGGTGAAAGGACGTGGCGATGCCACGATGGAGGGACGGCCTCGGTTCGCTGCGTAGAACTGCGCGTGGTTCTGGGCGGCCTCGCGCTGGTTTTGAAGCTGGGCTGTCATTGGCGGGGTGCGGGGGCCGCGCATGGCTGCAAGTTCAGCGGGTTGTGGGCGGACGGTTATGCCGCCTCTGCCTCCGTTGTAGGAGACGCGGGTGTTGTTATTGACGACGACGGTTCGGTTGTAGACGTTAGTGATGTTGTTAACGTTGACGCGGTTGACGGCCCGGTTGTAGTAGAAGCGGTTTCCGTTCCAGTAGCCGCCGTGATAGCCGTAGCCGGTGTATCCGAAGCCGTAGTTGATGCCTCCGTAGTAGCCGATGTGCGGGCCCCAGAAGCCGTGGTGGAAGCGGTAGCGGTTGCCGTAGAAGAACCAGTAGCCGGGGGTCCAGAGGGCCCCGTAATAGGGGGCGGCGACCCAGGCCCCGGGAACCCAGTAGTAGCCGGCGGGAGCGTAGCCCCAGTAGCCGGGGGTCCAGAGGTAGTTGGGCGCGGGGGCTGGGGGTTGATCGTAGACGGGGAGTGGCGGTGGGGGCTGGTCGGCTTCGAGCGCGGCCTGGCCGGCGGCAACCTGATCGTCGTAGGTTTGGTCGTTGTTATCGTAGGTTGGGTTTTGCGGTTGAGGCTGAGCTGATTGATCAGCTTCGGGCTGCTGGGCTTCAGTTTGCGGATACTCTTCGGCGGTCTGCTGGCTCTCGTTCTGGATGCGCTGACCCAAGACGCGCGCAGGCGCTGGATTTGTTTGCGCTGGAGCCGGGGCTGGCTGTTGCGACTGATTGGAGCCGACTGGGGCTAAGTTAGCGTCGGCGGGGTCGGGGCCGGTGCTAGCGGCTACGGTGGTGGCATCGGACGCTTGGCGGCAACCGGTGATTCCGGTGACGGTTGCGATGGTTGTGAGCCCGATAGCCAGACCTAAGAGATATTTGGTGCATTTGCTGCAAAGGGGCCCTGATACTTGCATCGTTTTATTGCTCCTTCCCGGGTTATAACCCGGACTTTGTAAGTGAGATGCGATTTAGTAGGTTGGGTGTACCTTGGATGAGGAATCGCAGTAAAATGAGGTTGATGGCAGGTCGCTTACCCATGTTAAAGCGCTTCCGCCACGGTCGCCCTGACCGCGGTCGTTCCTAGTTTCTACCCCTTCCCTGGAAATTTGATAGGCTTCACCCGTCGCCGTCCGAAAAAACGGCCCTCACGTCTATTGGAGAAGACATTATGTCGAGCGCCCCGACTACTTCGCATCCCGATTCGTTCAAGAGCAAATCCACACTGAAATCCGGTTCAACGACCGTCAATCTTTTTCGCCTGAAGGCGCTGGAAGGTACCGACGTGAACCTTGCGCGGCTTCCCTTCTCGCTGCGCATACTGCTGGAGAATCTGCTGCGTCATGAAGACGGCCGCACGGTGACTGCCGATGATATTAAGTTTCTTGCGGCGTGGGATCCGAAGGCTGAGCCCTCGCGTGAGATTGCTTACATGCCGGCGCGTGTTTTGATGCAGGACTTCACTGGTGTTCCTGCTGTCGTTGACCTTGCGGCGATGCGCGATGCGATGCTTGCGCTGGGCGGTAATCCGGAGAGGATCAATCCGCTGCAGCCTGCCGAGCTGGTGATCGACCACTCGGTGCAGGTGGATGAGTTTGGGACGGTGCGGGCGTATGACATGAATGCCGCGCTGGAGTTTCAGCGAAACCGCGAGCGGTATGCGTTTTTGAAGTGGGGGCAGACGGCTTTCCGGAATTTTTCGGCGGTGCCGCCGGGAATGGGGATCTGCCATCAGGTGAATCTTGAGTATCTGGCGCGGGTGGTGTTTACGACGCAGCCGGATGCGGCGGGCAATGTTTATGCGTATCCCGATACGTTGGTGGGGACGGACTCGCATACGACGATGATCAATGGATTAGGGGTGTTGGGCTGGGGTGTTGGTGGGATTGAAGCCGAGGCGGCGATGCTGGGGCAGCCGGTTTCGATGCTCGTGCCACAGGTGGTGGGCTTCAAACTGACGGGCAAGTTGAAGGAAGGGACGACCGCTACGGACCTGGTGCTGACGGTGACAGAAGCGCTCAGGAAGCTGGGTGTTGTTGGTAAGTTTGTGGAGTTTTATGGTCCGGGGATCGCGGAGCTTCCGCTGGCCGACCGGGCGACGATTGCAAATATGGCTCCCGAGTATGGGGCGACGTGCGGGATCTTCCCGGTGGATGCAGAGACGTTGCGGTATCTGCGGCTGACTGGCCGGACGGAAGAGCAGATTGCGCTGGTCGAGGCGTACTACAAGGAGCAAGGGCTGTTCCATACGACGGATGCTGCTGAGGCGGAGTATTCGGCGACGATTGCACTGGATCTGGCGACGGTGGAGCCGAGCGTGGCTGGACCGAAGAGGCCGCAGGATCGGGTTCCGCTGTCAAAGGCTGGCGCGAGCTTCAAGGAGCAGTTGCCTGCTCTGCTGGGGCCGAATGCGAATAGCCAGACGGTGCGGCAGCTGGTGCGCTGGGAGGGTGAGGGTGGTCATACTTCGGCTACGGGTGATGTCGCGAGTGCCATAGGGGCTCCGGCGCCAGTTGTGGGCGCGCCAGTGGTTGCGGTTGCTACGCTCGAGGCTGAGGGTGGCGGCGTGGCTACGCTGGAGGCTCCTGCGGTGTCGATCAAGAGCCGGTTTGGGGTCGATCCTGATCCTTACCTGGGGCATGGGTCCATTGTGATTGCGGCGATTACTTCGTGCACGAATACTTCGAATCCTTATGTGATGATCGCGGCAGGATTGCTGGCGAAGAAGGCTGTGGAGAAAGGGCTTAAGACGCCGCCGTGGGTGAAGACTTCGCTGGCGCCGGGCTCGCGTGTGGTGACGGATTATTACGTGAAGTCGGGATTGATGCCTTATCTGGATGCTCTGCGGTTTCAGATTGTGGGGTATGGATGCACGACTTGTATCGGCAACTCGGGGCCACTGCCTACGGATGTTTCGAAGTCGATTGAGGACCATGGGCTAGTCGCGGTTTCGGTGTTGTCGGGGAACAGGAACTTTGAGGGAAGGATTTCGCCGGAGGTACGGGCGAATTATCTGATGAGTCCTCCGCTGGTGGTGGCTTATGCGCTGGCGGGGCATATCGGGCATAACTTCGATACGGAGCCGCTGGGTAAGGGCAAGGATGGGAAGCCAGTGTTCCTAAAGGACATCTGGCCGACCCAGCAGGAGGTTTCGGAGACGGTGGGTAGCTCGATTGATTCGGATATGTTCCGGCATGAGTACAGCACGGTTTCGCTGGGCGATCAGAACTGGCAGAATCTGAAGTTTCCGGCTGGTAATACGTATGGGTGGGAGGCGGATTCGACGTACATCCGGAAGGCTCCTTATTTCGATGGCATGAAGGCTCAGCCGGAGCCGGTGGAGGATATCCATGGGGCCCGGGTGCTGGCGGTGCTGGGTGATTCGGTGACTACAGACCATATTTCGCCGGCGGGGTCGATCAAGCTGAATGGGCCGGCGGGGAAGTATCTGACCGACCATGGGGTGAAGCCTGCGGACTTCAACAGCTATGGATCGCGGCGCGGCAACCATGAGGTGATGGTGCGCGGGACGTTTGCCAATGTGCGGTTGCGGAACAGGCTGGCTCCGGGGACCGAGGGCGGTGTGACTCGGCTGCTGCCGGACGATAAGCCGATGTCGATCTATGACGCTTCGGTGGAGTATGCGAAGCGAGGGACGCCGCTGGCGATTCTGGCGGGCAAGGAGTATGGGTCGGGCTCGTCGCGTGACTGGGCTGCGAAGGGACCGAGGTTGCTTGGGATTCGGTTCGTGATTGCAGAGAGCTATGAGCGGATTCACCGGTCGAACCTGGTTGGTATGGGCATTCTGCCGTTGCAGTTTTTGCCGGGGCAGAATGTAGAGTCGCTGCATTTGACTGGCGAGGAGGTGTTCGCTCTGGGAGAAACTCCGGGACAGCTGAAGGCGATGCTGGATAGCAAATTTGCCAATGGGAAGACGCTGACGGTGTTTGCAGAGTCCGACAAGGGCAAGACGACAGAGTTCTCCGTGACGGTAAGGATCGATACGCCGCAGGAGATTCTGTACTACCAGAATGGCGGGATCTTGCAGTATGTTCTGCGGCAGTTGGCGGCCAAGGGTTAGGGGCCGGGATTAATCCGGCGGTCGGAATCATGAAGACAGGAAAAGCCCCGGTTCTGGGATCTTCGGATCCTGCATCGGGGCTTTTGCTCTTAGTTCTATTTTGGGGATTGAAATTAATAGGCCAAGTCGAAGAGACTCTATTTGGCCTGTTATTTGATAGTTAGCTGAGTTTTTAAAGGTTGGATTTTGAGAGGTGTCCAGTTGTGAGTACACGTCTTTCTACCCTCAACCTGGTGAAGCGGGACCGACATGTGTCTGGCCCGGATCGCGTGGATCGTAGCTTTCTGGATTTTGTCGTTGATGGGCACTCGCTGTATGACGAAATCGGGCGGCGGTCTGATCGGGTTTCAACGTTATGGATCTCTCCTCCAGCAGCTGAGGAGGAGCAAAAAGCCGTGCGCCGCCTCTTGGGTCTTGAGCGAGGCGACCTTCCCGGTGACAGGGTTTCCCTGTATGTTTGTCCGGAATGCGGAGATGTGGGATGCGGCGCTATAACCCTGAAGATCGAGTTTGCTGTAGACGACGTCATATGGTCTGATTTTGGCTACGAAAACACCCATGAAGAATCGATCGACCGCGCTTCTTACGGCTCCATCGGGCCGTTTCGCTTTAGCCGTCAGGCACATGAGGAGCTTATGAGCCTGTTGTAACTAGCCGGTCGCAGTCATTCGCCCGGTGAGGCTGCAGCAATCATGTTCGCACTGTGCGCAAAGCAGGCTCGGCCCGGTCGAGATCCTCTAACTTCAGGTCGCGGGTCTCCTGGATGAATCGCAGTGCAATCATGGCAACGACAGCGTAAATGCCATAGACGATCGGGATGTAGTACCACTTATGAAAGACATCCTTCCCGATGAGTCCCGTCAGCAGCGACGGCGCGATCATGCCGCCCAGAATGCCCGCGAAGTTGAAGGAGATTCCGGCTCCAGAGTATCTGAATTTTGTCGGAAAGCTCTCATTGGTCAGGATCGGCGCAAGCCCCAGTAATATTCCAAGATTGATGAAATTAACAAGGATCTCCAAGAGGGTCACCAGCGTAATGCGCTTGCTCAGAACGGCCAATGTAAGAGGATAGGAGAGCAGCGTTGTTAGCCCGATCCCGATGTATGCGGTGACTCTTCGCTTGCAGAAGTCGGCAGTGGGCCCGCTGGCAAGTATGCCTAGAAGACTTCCGAACCTGCCAATTAAGAGGATCGTGGCAGTAGTTGCCAAAGAGATACCGGCAAAGCGCATGAATGAGATAAGGTAGGTTCCTGCTACATATGCGCCCATGTTTTGGAAGGCGTAAACCAGGGCGAGGAGAATCACGGGACGAGTGTGGTGCTTCAGAACACCGAAGCTCGGCAGCGCATCGAGCTTGCCTGTTTGTTTGAGCTGCTCGAACAGGGGGCTGTCGGCTAGCTTATAGCGTGCCAGCAGTGCCGGAATCACCATCACGACAGAGAGGAGCATTGCCACCCGCCAACCGGTGGTTGCGAACGTCTTGCTCATGATCAGCAGGACAACGGCGGCACCAATACTGCCCAAAGGGACGCCCAGGGTCGCCAGCGACATCCAGAACGCCCTTCGGCGTCGCTGCGCAGCAAATTCGCCAATCAAAGAAGAAGCGCCTCCAAACTCCCCCCCTATTCCAACTCCTTGCAGGATTCGCAGCACTACAAGAAGGATTGGGGCGGCGATTCCTAACTTCGCATAGCCGGGCAAGAGTCCGGTTAAGCAAGTGGCGGCTCCCACAATGATGAGGTTGACCACGAATGTGAACTTGCGTCCGATGCGATCGCCGAAGTGACCGAATAGGAAGGCCCCCAATAAGCGTGCTGGGAACCCCGCACCGAAAGCCAGGAAAGAGAACAGGAGTGCCTGGGTAGGCGGCAATCTGGGAAAGAATATCGCCGGAAACGCGCTGGCGGCTGCATATCCGTAGATAATGAAATCGTAATATTCGATGAACGCACCCCCCGTCGCCGAGAAGGCGACCAGTGCTAAGGTGCGTGTGTCTACTGGCTGTCTGGGCTCCCCCGTCATTGAGCAACTCCTTGTCTTGCTAGAGCAGCAAATGGGTGGGTAAGACATTTTGGGGCCGAAAATGTCGCGCTACACAGGTAGGAAAATCCCTGGGAAGACTTGGTGGGGGCAGTCTATGCGCAGACCGTCCATTGTGCAAGCTGTTCGAGAGGAATTTTCGCTATTGTGTCTTGCTCTTGCCCGCAAATCTAAAATCGATAATTGACACGAAATGTGGTCTTCAAATAGCTCTCTGGAAACGGGGTTTCGGAAAGTTCATCGCCGAGCTGCAAGTGATGCAACTGTCTGGTGAGCAACGATTGGACGAGCAGCCTATAATGACCTATGGCAATCGCTAACCCGGCCTCTCCGCAGGTCGGCCCCGAGCCAGAGTCGCACAACGAACCTAAGGGCCAACCGGAGAGTTCCAAGATCGATGCAGGTGTTTCGCTGGAAGCGACTCCTGCTGTCGCGGCTCCGACTATACCCGTGGGGACGGTCTCTGCTGCGGCTCCAGATATCTCGGGGGTGCTGATGCCGGTGGGGGCGTCCGAGCCTAAGGCCGAAGAGAACATTGTGGAGTCTGAATCCTCGGCTTCGCATCTGGCGGGGCTTGCGGTAAGCGATATCAGGACAATTGACGATAAGTTTCAGAAGCTGCTGGAGACGGTGCATGAGAACCGGCCTGGGGATGATCTGGAGATCATCCGGAAGGCTTGGGCGTTCTGCCTACAGCAGCATGAGGGGCAGAAGCGGGCGAGCGGCGAGCCTTATGTGATCCACCCGCTTGAGGTGGGGCAAGTGCTGGCCGAGTTGAAGATGGATTCGACGGCGATTGCGGCTGGGTTGCTGCATGATGCGGTGGAAGACACGGATGTGACTTCGGTTGAGATTGCGAAGCGGTTTGGCGAGCAGGTGGCGCACATCGTCGAAGGCGTGACGAAGCTGGATAAGATCAAGTTCGCGAATCGCGAAGATCATCAGGCGGAGAATATTCGGAAGATGCTGCTCGCGATGGTGACGGATGTAAGGGTCGTCATCATCAAGCTGGCCGACCGGCTGCACAATATGCGGACGCTGGAGCATCTGAAGCCGGAGAAGCAGCAGAAGATTGCTCGGGAGACGCTGGAGATTTATGCTCCGTTGGCGCATCGGCTAGGCATGGGTAAGCTGCGCGGTGAACTTGAGGATCTGGCGTTTCGGTATACCGATCCTTTCGGGTATGAGCAGGTCTCGCATGAGGTGGATGCGCTGCGTGGGGCGGGCGAGGAGTTTCTGCGCAAGATTGTTGTGCAGATGGAGACGAAGCTGAAGGAGTTCAAGATTCCGGGGCGGGTGGAGTCTCGGATCAAGCGGCTTTATTCGATTCAGCAGAAGCTGCAGGACCAGAAGATTCCGGTGGACCAGGTGTATGACCTGCTTGCTATCCGTGTGATCACGGATTCGGTGCAGGATTGCTATGCGCTGCTGGGGTTGCTGCATTCGATATGGCGGCCGGTGCCGGGGCGGATCAAGGACTTTATTGCTATGCCGCGGCCGAATCTTTATCAGTCGCTGCATACGACGCTGATTGCGGAAGGTGGGCATCAGTTCGAGGTGCAGATCCGAACGGAGGATATGCATCGGGTGGCCGAGGAAGGCATTGCGGCTCACTGGAAGTACAAGGCTGATGACAATGTAAGCGCCAAGGATGAACAGAGGCTGGCGTGGGTGCGTCAGTTGATGGAGTGGCAGCGCGAGATGAGCGACCCGAACGAGTTCATGTCGACGCTGAAGATCGACTTGTACCCGGAGGAGGTCTACACCTTTACGCCTAAGGGCAAGGTGGTGGTGCTGCCCAAGGATGCCAGCCCGATTGATTTTGCTTATGCGATCCATACCGAGGTTGGGAATACGACGGTTGGCGCGAAGGTGAATGGGCGGATTGTGCCGCTACGGACGAAGCTGAAGAACGGCGATATCGTCGAGATTTCGACGCAGACTGGGCATACTCCTAGCCGGGATTGGCTGAGCTTTACGAAGAGCTCGAAGGCTCGGAACAAGATCAAGCATTGGCTGAATGAGCATCAGCGGCAGCGGGCGGTGGAGATTGGGCGAAAGCTGCTGGATCGTGAGGCTCGAAAGTACAAACTTTCGTTGAACAAGTACGGCACGGCGGATTATGACAAGGTCGCCGTTGAGTATGGCATGGGCTCAGAGGCGGAGCTGCTGGCGGCGGTGGGCTTTGGCAAGTACTCGGCGCGGCAGGTTTTGAATAAGCTGGAGCCGGGTTCGACGATGGCGGCTGAGCCGGCGGCGCCCGAGAGCGGCGTTGGCAATGCTGTAGGGCAGATGTCGGAGGCGGTGAAGCGGGTCTTCTTCGGGAAGGGTTCGGACTCGCTGCAGGTGGAAGGGCAGGACGATCTGCTGGTGTACCGGGCGCGTTGTTGTAACCCTATCCGAGGTGAGGAGATTATCGGGTATGTGACGCGGGGTAAGGGCGTCGCGGTGCATGCAAGGAGCTGTCCGAATGTGCAGAATTTGCTGTATGAGTCGGATAGGCGGATTCAGGTGGAGTGGGCTCCGACGCCGAGTGAGCCGGGGGCGGCTAAGGCGCAGACGTATCCGGTGAAGCTGACGGTGATATGCGACGACCGGACTGGGATGCTGAAGGAGTTTACGGCGATCATCTCGGACGATGGGACGAATATCCGGAGCGTGGATTCGAAGCCTTCTCCTGAGGGTGATGGAACGGCGATTGTTGATTTTGTGATTGAGACGGTGGACGTCCGGCACCTGAACCGGCTGGTGCAGAATCTGCGGCGGGTTCCGGGGGTGCGGGACGTCCAGCGGGTACAGAAGATCTAGGGCTCAAAAGAAATCAGTGAGGTTGCCGATAGCCGGATTCCTCGCGTTCGCGCTTGTCGACGGCTTTGTCTTTGCGGACTTTGTTGGCGATGGCTCCTCCACCTGCGCCTACTGCACCGCCGATGAGGGCTCCTTTGCCTCCACCAGCTAGCGCGCCCACTACTGCTCCGCCGGCTGCGGAGCCTCCGACTATCTTCGCGCCGGTGTGATGGCGGTGATCCTTGGCGGTTTGTTCACGTTCGGCCCGTTCATGGGCCTGCTGCTGGGTTTCGGTTCGCTGGGCCAAGCTGGCCATGGGGAGAGAAAGGATAGTTCCAACAGCTACAAGTGCGGTGGTTCGATTTGAGGTTCATTTACTCCTCCATTCTTTTTCTATAAGTTTGGATGGCTGAGATCGGAGTGAGCAGCCAATTGGAGTGAAAGATAAATTCCTTCAAGTTGAAGGACAGTTGCCTGAATCTAAAAGATTTAATTGACAATGTTTTACATGTTAGTTGATCATTCAACTAACATGAAACAAGAGAATACAACCCGGCAGCGAATCGTCGAGGCGGCCCTTTATCTGTTTTGGAAGCACGGGTACGCGGCTACTGGGATGGCGGAGATTCTGGACCACGCTCGGGCGAAGCCGGGGAGCTTTTACTACTTCTTTAAGACGAAGGAGGAGCTGCTGCTGGCTGTTCTGCGGCTGTATGCAGCGACGCTGCACCCCATCGTCATGGATCCGGTCTTTGCCCAGACGGATGATCCCGTGGAACGGGTGTTTGCGGTGCTGGGGTTCTATCGGAGGAATTTGATTGCGACTGGATGCACGTATGGGTGTCCGATTGGGCGGCTGGCGCTCGAGATCGGCGAGGAGCAGGTGGAGGTGCATAAGCTGCTGAGCGACAACTTCGATGGGTGGACCGCTGCGGTTGAGAGCTGCCTGAGGGATGCTGGCGAGCGGTTGCCGCAGGAACTGGACCGAAGTGCGCTATCGCGGTTCGTGCTGACGGTAATGGAGGGCGGCGTGATGCAGGCGAGAGCACACAGGAGTCTGGCGCCGTTTGATGCTTCTGTGGCGCAGTTACGGAACTATTTTCGATTGCTACAGGACGAGCAGAAGAGGTTGCGGGCCGCGTAGGACATATCTTTTGACAGGAGAAAGTTCGATGAGATTGTTTGTGATTTGTGCGCTTGCTTTGACGGTTGGGATGGGGGCATCGAGCCCCGTTGTGGCGCAGACGTCGGCTTCAACGACGACAGAGGCGAAACCGATTGCGGCGCTGGGTTGGCTTGTGGGTGGGGTGTGGACGGCGGATGCTTCGAAGCTGGCTCCGGGGATGGAGCGGATCGAGACGCGGTATCAATGGTCGGATAACGGAAGCTATGTGCGGTTTACGACGCACTTTGTGACGAACAAAGGCGCGATGAAGACGTATGACGGGAACATGTTCTGGGATCCGGGAAAGAAGACGCTGGCGATGTGGTACATGGATGCTCAGAATGCAATTACAGAAGGGCCGATGAGCATCGCAGGAAGTAATTGGCAGATGACATTTCATGGAGAGGATTTTGAAGGGAAGCAGGCGGACTTTCGGGTGGATGTTGCGATGAAGAGCAATGATCTCTACCACTGGACACTGAATGAGAAGGTGGGAGACGGATGGAAGAAGCTGATGGAGCTGGACTACGTGAGGAAGACTGACGCTTAGCCGCGTTGACGATGCGATCCGCGCTAGAATTGCGTCCCATCCTGCGCGATCGCTGGATTATTGCGGCTGAATTTCCACGCCAAAGAAGAGACCCAGCGGAAGAGGCTGGAGAAGACAATGTAGTCTTGAATTGAAGGAGAACAGGTTATGTCGGATGAAGATCTGAAGGCAGAGATTGAACGGTTGCGTGCGGAGAACGATAAGCTGAAGAACAAAGGCGTGCGCGGACTGAGCCTCAAGGTCAGTGAGAAGGGTGGGCTGTCGCTGTATGGCGTGGGCCGATTTCCGGTGACGCTCTATAAGGAGCAGTGGCGAAGGATTCTTGGGATGGCGGCTGAGATTGAGACGTTCATTCAGGAGAACGAGAGCTTGTTGAAGAGCAAGGAATAGCTGCGGGGAACGGGTGTTCGGTTGCACCTTTTCGGCAAAGCCACAAAGGGATGGAACACCCGGCCCTGGCCGCAGCGATGGACGAGTTTCGCAGCTACGCTTTGTTCGGCGTTTCCAGACGAACGGTTCCGGCGAGTTTTCTGATTGATTCGGGCACCTCGCCCTCCAACACTCTGATTGTCACTGTCTGGTGGGGCTGCAGCTTCGCCTGATTCTCCAACTGTTGGGTGCGGTATTTCATGTAAGCGGTGATGGCGCCCGCGATTGCAGCTGCCGCCTTGGCGCCGGCAACCAGGATGAGGCCAATCGTTACGGGCTCGTTTGCCATACTTGTAGCAGGAGCCAGAGTCCGACGAACTTCTATCTCGTCGATCTCGTCGTCGGTAAGCGAGCCGAGGATGTAGTTGGATAGCTTGTCTGTTTCTGTACCGGCATCCAGTTCTATGGTCGATAGGTTTTCCATGGCTGACCTCAATTTTGGCTACTTACTGTGGGAGAGCACGTCGATAATTTCCTGAACTCGATCGGGAAAGCCGCAGTCTTGCCATCGGGCAGGAATTACGGGGTACAGGTTACAGTAATTTCCTTCGTACCGGGGGCAATTGCTGTGATGACAGAGGCGAAGTCCGGGATCGAAGTGGCTTCCTGTGGCTCGGCGGACAACGCTGAAGGCGGTCAACAACCAAAGGAGATTACCGCTGGCCAGAGGGTCCAGAGCGGGGTCCTTCTGTCGTTCGCCTCCGGTGACGATCAGGCGGTTTTTGCCGTCGGTCGCGGCAAGGTGAAGAAGTGTCAATGGCGGATAGAAGTTGTTGACGCAAGTATCGAATGCAGTTTGGCTACTCCATGGCAACTGAGAGAGAACGAGGGAGAGGAGGGGATCCTGCTTCTCGAGTTTGCTCCACGTGCGCGCATTTGGGGTGAGATACGGATGAAGAAAATCGGCGCCATCCCAGCTGGCCTCGATCCAAGTGTCGCGTTCCATGAGGCAGAATGGCATTTCGAGGTAGACTCCGCGGATTGAGTTGGGCTTAGCCTCAAACTCGATCTCGGAGAGAAAATCCTGGAAAAGGAAGCTCCATCTGCAGGGCTCATTTTGCGCAATAAAGGCCTTTCCGATCGGGGACTCCAGGAATGGGATAAAGCGTGAGAGAAGCTCCACGAATCCTCTAACCGGTTGGCTGGTATGGAAGGCGGCTTCGACGAGGGGGTTGAAACACCGAAGCGCAAGCTCATCGCTCCCCAGAGCCTGAGTCACAAACTGAAAGGCGTCGACGTATGCAGGGTGTCTTTTACACCAACGGAAAAACTCTTTTGTGTTGGGTCCGTGGGTAGGAGACTGTACTTGCCATTCGGCAATGGACGTGGCGCCCTCGATGAGGTCCAAGGGAGATAGCATGGCCTGACATTTCCATCCGGAAGGAGGGGGCACGTCCTCCACGCGGAGAATAAATTCGCCCACGCCCATGTAGAGGCAGTGCTGCTTTAAGGAGAGATATTCCAACTGGGGAGCTATACCGTTCCACTGATCGAAGGGAAGATTCGATCGCATGAAATCTCTAAATCCTGTCATTATCCAGCGGAAGGAGTAACAGGCGAACCAGAACAGAAATGGAAGTCGAAGCCCCTGCCAGTAGTGATACAGCTCATGAAACCAGGTCGTTGTATGAGCCTCATACTGCGCTCTCCATAGGCGGAGCGCCGGTTCCACGTCCTTTGCACGATCGAGATCTTCAATCCCCTGCGAGGACACGTGTTCTACGTCGGCCCGCATAATGCGAACGAAGAGGCACATATCGACGTGAGATCGCAAGGACATGGGTCCATGACCTCCAGTGGCCACTACGATACACCTGTTCGTTTTACTTTCACCAAAGGTGGTCACGGCATGGGTCTGCCGTGGGCCTTCGGGAAGCCGCGATTAGAACTGCGCTACACGTTGAATTTGAAGAAGAGGATGTCGCCGTCCTTGACGATGTATTCCTTGCCTTCGGAGCGTAGGAGGCCTTTTTCTTTGACAGCTTGTTCGCTGCCGTACTTCAAAAGGTCGTCGTAGGAGTAGCAATCGGCTTTGATGAAGCCACGCTCGAAGTCAGAGTGGATGACACCGGCGGCTCCGGGGGCTTTGGTGCCTCGGCGGATGGTCCAGGCGCGGACCTCCTGCACACCGGCGGTAAAGTAGGTGATGAGGTCGAGCAGTCGGTAGGCAGAGTGGATGAGGCGATTGAGGCCGGGCTCTTCGAGACCCATGTCCTTGAGGAATTCGTCGCGCTCGGCGGGTTCGAGCTGGGCGATTTCTGACTCGAGGGCTCCGCAGATGCGGACGACCTGGGAGTTCTCTTCGGCGGCGCGCTTTTCGACGGCGGCGGTGTAGTCGTTGCCAGTGGTGAGGCCGGATTCGTCGACGTTGGCGACGTAGAGTTGGGGCTTGGCAGTGATGAGGAAGAGGTCGCGGGCCGCGAGGCGCTCGTCGTCGGTGAGGTCGGCGGTGCGGGCAGGCTTGCCGGCTTCGAGGGTCTCCTTGAGCTTGGCTACGGCGGAGGCTTCGGCTTTGATCTTCGCGTCCTGCGTGTTGCGGACGAGTTTTTCGAGGCGCTGGCTGCGCTTATCGACGGTGTCGAGGTCGGCGAGGAGGAGCTCGGTGTTGATGATGTCGATGTCGTGGAGCGGGTTGACTCCACCAGCTACGTGGACGACTTCGGGGTCGTCGAAACAGCGGACTACGTGGCAGATAGCGTCAGTTGAGCGGATGTGGCCCAAGAACTGGTTGCCGAGGCCTTCGCCTTTGGATGCGCCTTCGACCAGGCCGGCGATGTCGATGAACTCCATCGTAGTGGGGACGGTGCGGTTGGGCTTGACGAACTCGGTGATCTTGTCGAGACGGACGTCTGGGACTGTAACCGTGCCGGTGTTTGGGTCGATGGTGCAGAAGGGATAGTTTGCCGCCTGGGCCTTGGCCGAGGTGAGGGCGTTGAAGATCGTGGATTTTCCGACGTTGGGGAGGCCAACGATTCCGCAGTTCAGTGGCAAGTGAGTAGTTCCTTTTCAGACGAAGGCGTCGTGGGCTTGGCGGAGGCTAGGCTCTTTTCGCGAAGCTATCCTTTATAGGATAGTTCATTGGCGACGATTGAGCTTGCGGGGGTGCGACACAGGTTTCATTGCGGCTGTTATGCGCTGTGTTGGGCTTTGAAGCGACGGGCTTTCATGCGGTTGCCGCAGAGCTTCATGTCGCACCAGCGGCGGGTGTGGTTTTTGCTGGTGTCGAGAAAGAGCCAGCGGCACTCCCGGTTGTCGCAGGAGCGCAGGCGCTGCATGATCTCTGCCGTGAGGAGATCGGCTGCGGATTGCGCGAGGAGCCAGAGGGGAAGTTGGGCGTCGGCTTCCGTATTGGGCCAGCTTAGCTCGAAGCGGGATTGACTCCATCGGAGAGTGCGATTTGCCTGTGCCTTCTGGATATGTTGATCGAGTTTTTTTATCGCGTCTATCGGTGGGGTTCGAGCATCCATGATGGCGTAGAGGATCTGCGAAGTGGCTTCACGAAGGTCTTTTGTCGATTGCAGGGTTTTGTCAGCGGCTGAAGGAGATACCTTGCGTAGACGCTGGGTCTGACGGGCAGTCAGCAGCATGGATTGCTCTGAGAACTGCAGCAGGTCGTCGTAGGTGTTGAGGAGTTCTTCGGGGCCGGTCTCGCGGAAGCGCCAGTCGAGCGTATTGATGAGATCGAGGACGGGATGGCCGGCGACGAGTTGAAAAGGTTTCGTCACTTTTTGCGGATAACCTTCTAACTTAGATTTACAGGTTAGTTTACTAAATGTAAAGTGATAACCATCTATGGCGAATACAGCGGTTACCGTAGGCGCTCCTTCTTCGAGTACTAGATCGTTCGACCTTCGGGTCGTCATGGCATTCCTTGCGATCTATGTGCTCTGGGGAACGACCTTTCTGGCGATACGAATCGCAGTGCATGAGGTCCCACCGCTGTTTGCTGCGGGTGTGCGTTTCTTCACTGCAGGAGTCCTGCTGTACGTCTTCACGCGGCTGCGAGGCACGATTGGGCCGACGCGGCTCGAGTGGAAGAATCTTGCCGTCATCGGGTTTGTGATGTTCGTGGCGGAGTATGGACCGCTGTTCTGGGCAGAAAAGTATCTGACGTCGGGTCTGACATCGATTCTTGCGGCCACGGTTCCGCTGATTACGATAGCTCTGGAGATGCTTGTCTTCCATATGCAGCCGTTTCGCTGGGGCGTAATGGGTGCGACGTTGCTGGGCTTCTTCGGCGTGGGCGTGCTGGTTCTTCCGAACAACGGTGGCAATGTTGCGCTGGTGCCGTGCCTAGCTGTCTTGTTGGGCTCGATGGGATGGGCGCTAGGTTCGGTGCTGCAGCGGCGGATGAAGATGCCGGCGTCGCGGCCGCTGACCTCGGGAGGGGCGATGATGCTGGGGGGCGCCGGATTGCTGATGCTGTCTGGGATGTTCGGCGAGCTGCATCCGTTTCCACATGTCTCGCTGCGCGCTGCGCTGGCACTGGGCTATCTGATTACGTGCGGATCGCTGCTGGCGTTTACCGCGTTTGTCTGGCTGCTGGGAAGGATGCCGGCGTCGAAGATCTCAAGCCATGCATATGTGAATCCGGTGGTGGCCGTTGCGCTGGGGTACTTCGTTGCGAAGGAGCAACTGACCGGACGAACGCTGGTGGGTGCGGCAATTGTTCTGGTGAGCGTGTTCCTTATTCTGCGCACAAATAGACCGGCTAAGGCATGACGGCAGCCCTCCGCGAGAGAAGATGATCGACGCGTGCGTTGACGGCGCTGGTGTCTGACAGGTTGATCTTTCTAAGAGGTGAGCCCTGGTAGTTCTCGTACGTGTATGCCGGTTGGTTTGGAGAGGCGGCGACGGTGAGGAACTCGACGGATTTTACTGATGCGGGGATCTTCGCTCCGAACCAATGCGGATCGTCGCGCTGCGCCCAGGTTACGAGGGAGAGGACCGCTCCGGTGGGGTAGTTGTGGTCAGGGTTGGATCGTGCGTACTTCACGGCGATGTCGTTGCCGTACAGCGTGGACATGGTGGAGTCGCGGCGATTGAGCGACGAAGTGATGATCTTCCATTGGAACGGATTGTAGGGGAGGGTTCCATTGAGAGCAGCCTGTTGATTGACGGATGGAGTGGCTGGCTTGCTAGTGCAGCCTGCGAAGGGGAGGATTGCAAGTCCTACAACGATGAAGGTGGTTTTCATGGGTTTCACTGTTGTCCTGTAAGTGGGAAGGAGTAGACGTAGTCGTTTTCGCGGACGGGTTTGTGGCAACCGGTGCACTCGGAGGTGAAGGCGGCGTCCTTGCCGTACGGCTTCAGGTCAGTGCCACGCCACCTTGCGAATCCCCATCCTTCGGTGGATGCATACTTCTGGTGGTCCTTGATCATGAACTCGACCTGGATGAATTGGCCGGTTTTAGTGTCGCCGTTTTCGTCGACCTGCTGGGCCCAGGCTCCTTTGGCGAAGATGGTTCCGTCGGGCCAGGGATGGATGTTGTTTTCGGCGATGGCTTTGATCGCTACATCGTTGCCGAAGATGACACGCATGGTGTGGTTGTCGAAACGATCGGTGGTGCTGATGATCTTCCAGTCCTGATAGCCGGAGATGTAGGCGATTCCGTTCAAGGTCGGTTGGACATTGGTTGTCGGAGCGCTGGCGTGGATCCACTTTTCGTACTGGTCGTCTGCGGCTGTCCCGGCTGCTGGGTTGGGAGTGCTGGTTTCAGTGGGATGCAGGTAGTTCTTTAGGATGGCGAGGTCATCGGGCGAGACGTTTGCTTCGGGGTGAAGGAGTGTGTAGCTCTTGAGAGGCATTCCGCCGAGTTGGATCTGGCTGATTGCTTCGTAGAGGATGGCGCTTTGTTGTGCGGCTGGTAATTTTTCTATCTCAGAAAAGTTCAGGTGCTTTCTGGCTTCTTTTACGTCGCTGGCTGCGATCCAGTAGGCGGGGGCTACGCGGTCGAACCAGAAGAGGTGGGTCTCGTTGGAGTGGCAGTTGTAGCAGGAGGTCTTGAGGATCCGCTTGACCTCGGGAGGGGCCTTGAGTTCGGCGGTTACCGGTGGGTTGTCGAGTTTTGGGTGGATCAACTGGATGGCCGCGAAGACTACGACGCAAACCATGAGGATAGATGCAAGGAGACGAGTGCGCGAGCCAGACCCTATGACCTTCATATAGTGAGGTTAGACGATGGAGAGTTGCTGGAGATTCGTTCGACATTTTTTGTTGGCCATAAGATATTCGAATGCCTGTAGGCTGGTGTTGATGTTCGAGGTGAGGATGATGCGACTTGTACGGGTGGCATGTGTGGCGTTGGCGGTTTCGGGTGTGGCGTTTGGGCAGGCTCCGGTGGCGAGCGTGGCTACCGGGCCGGCAGCTGAGGCGCAGCGGAGCTATGCGGGGTTGAAGGACAACATCCTAAAGTCGGCGGATCGTATGCCAGCGGAGAGTTACTCGTTCAAGCCGACGCCTGAGGTGCGGACGTTTGCGCGGGTCGTCAACCATGTCACCGAGGCGCAGCTGCGTACTTGCGGGGCAGCGAATCATACGGCTCCGAGTGCACAGGTGAAGGTTCCGGCGGAGACTGCGGACAAGGCTGCTATTGTCGAGGCGTTGACGGCTTCGTTTGATGAGTGCGATAAGGCCTTTGCCGCGCTGACCGATACCAATCTGACAGAGATGTTCGATCTGGGGCAGGCGAAGCGGTCGCGTGTGGGGCTGATGTGGGGAACCGTGTCGCATGACAATGAGCAGTATGCGACGCTGGCGTTGTATCTGCGGTTGAAGGGATTGGTCCCGCCAAGCAGTGAGAAGTAGTTGGCTCTTGAGCCTGAAGTCCCTAGGGGGAAGTGATAGATAGGCACCCCCTCCCTTCGTCTGTCGCTCAGGAGGGCTGCATCTGATGGCGTGGGAGGTGCAGGATGAGTGACCGGTTTGAACTAGAGCGGTTTGTGGAGTCGCAGGTGGGGGTGTATGAGCAGGCTTGCGCGGAGTTGCGGGCGGGAAGAAAGCGGAGTCATTGGATGTGGTTCGTGTTTCCGCAGATTCGGGGGCTGGGGAGTAGTCCTATGGCGGTGAGATATGCGATCTCGGGGTTGGAGGAGGCTCGGGCTTATCTGGGACATGCGGTTTTGGGGCCTAGGCTGAGAGAGTGTGTGGGGATTGTGTGCGGCGTGGAGGGGCGGTCCGTTGAGGAGATCTTTGGATATCCAGATGATTTGAAGTTTCACTCGAGCGTGACTCTGTTTGCTAAGGCTGCAGAGGGCTCTGAGGGGAATGGGGTGTTTGGGGCGGCGCTGGAGAAGTATTTTGGCGGGGCGATGGATCGTGGGACTTTGGAGCGAATCTAGCGCGTGACGGCTGCCCTATAGGTTGCGCCCAAGCGCGTAATAAACCCGCTTTGATGTACGAAAATACTGGAACCACGCGTGGAGGATCGCCAGCTTAACGATGGTTTGCAGGACAAGCTGAATCGTGAAGGTCTTCGAGTCGCGGGTGCTCAAGAATGCGTTTGACAGCACGAGCAGGAGTTGCAAGCCAAGGGCGATTGCGACGGCAGGGATCGCCCATCGACTTGTTCTCAGGATGAGCACGCCGACAGCGATATTTATCGCTCCGGTAACGATCGATATGATCTTGGCCACGTTCGTCGGGTCTGGCAATAGTGCGTAGGTACCGCTGAGAGCGAGAAAGAGAAAAGTGAGAACTCCGAACGTGATGTGGAGCGCTGCAAAGATCAGCAGCCAGCCGTCCACGTCGTAGAGGTCTTCAGCTTCTTGCATTTGAGGATAGGAGTGAGATCGACTTCACTTCGCTTCGTCCAACTCGAGTATGTGCCGTGCGCCCTCTAAGTTGACGGCGACTCCGTCCACGGTAAATGCGTATTCGCCAGCGTTTGGTGGCACGACGTGCACATCTTCAACGGTGTGCCCGTGATCTCGAAGCATCTGAACGATGAGGTCGATGTCTACCATGGGCCACAGTGTACAAGAATTTGTTCTCGTCGAAGACTGCTTTGTTTCGGTTCGTCTAACTTAGGGCTTCGCGGAAGCCTTGTCTCCAACTGGTCCATTTGGGGGTCCAGTTGAGCTCGCGTTTGGCTTTTTCGTTGGAGACTCCGCGGATATCGTTCATGAGAGCGATGCCGTGTTCGCCAACAACGATGCGGGCGATGGCGTTGGGGACGTGCATGGGGGGCTTAGCGCCGATGCACTCGGCCAGGTAGGGTAGCCAGTCGGAGACGAGGGCGGGGTCGTCGTCGACGATGTTGTAAATGCCTCGCTGGGCTTGGGTGAGGGCAGCTACAGTGGCGGTCGCGGCGTCGTGGATGTGGAGGAAGGACCAGACTCCGGTGCCCTGGCCGATTAAGGAGATCTTGTGGTTGCGGATGTCTTCGATCGTGGTGCCTTCGGGGACTCCGTTGCCGCCGAGGGCAATGGAGGTGTGCGGGCCGTAGAGTGGGCCGTAACGGAGGATGATGCCGGTGAATTTGGATTCGCGGAGGACGGTGTGCTCGAGTGTTTCGAGGGCGTCGAGGGTGGGCTTTAGCTGGGGCGGCGGAGCGGGGTCGAGAGCGTCTTCTTCGGTCTTGAGGGTGATTCCTTTGGGAGCGTAGGGCCAGCCGGCGAAGCTCTGGGCTATGAATTTTTCTACGCCTGCGTTGGCGGCGGCGGTGGTGAGGTTGCGAGTGCCTTCGGTGCGGAGTTGGTTGGTGAGGGCGAAGTCGCGGTCGAAGTGGCGGAGGTCGATGCGTGGGGGGATGGCGGTGAGCTGGTTGATGACGGCTTGCGGCTTGATTTCGGCGAAGGCTTTACTGACGGCCTGAGCGTTGAGGGCGTCGAGGATCAGTGGGGTGGCGCCGAGGCTTTTTACGCGATCGGCGTGGGCTGGGTTGCGGAAGGCGCCGACGACCTCGTGTTGCTGTTCGATGAGGAGGGGGATGAGGGCTTGGCCGATGGCTCCGGATGCGCCTGCGAGGAGGATCTTCATTGGGCTTGGGCTCCTACATGGTTGGATGTTTTTTAGAGCCGGGAGGCGGCCTTTAGGCCGAGGGCTTTCTCCTTCTCCATCAGTTCGGCGGAGGGGATGGTCTTGTCTCGTATGGCGACGCCGATCACTGTGTCTTTCTTCTTGATGAAGAGGGATGTGCCGAACTGTGACGTAATGAAGTAGGCATCGTCTCCAATGCTGGGTGCAGGTGTCATTGTGATCCTGGGGTGGGGGTCTCTTTCTTTTTCGAAATAGTCCGGGGTGGTGAAGTTGAGTACGACTACTGACTCGCCGACGACGCCGGTTTTGGCCCAACCGCACATGATCGTGCTTGTTTTTGGGATGTGCTGACCGGGGTCGATGGGAATGCCAAGGACGGTGCTGATCTCGGAGGGAGTGAGGACGGCACAGGCGTCAGTGACTGGGCTTTGCACTGGAGCGGTGGTCGGTGCTGAGGAACGACAGCCTTGGAGTAGGAGGGTTCCTGCGAGCAGGGTGAAGACCGGTTTCGTATGCATCGGCAGCCTCCCGTACTTTTGATGCAAAGTATTCCATCTGTGTGGCTTAAGTCTGGACTGGTCTGTCGGCCGTACTGTGTGCTTCTCCGTGGATCGTTGTTAATGGAAGAAGCCCCGGCGCAGGCCGAGGCTTTTGTGTCTGTATTAAGTATAGCGGGTTGACTGGAATTCCTCGGCGCTTGAAAGATGTTTGTTTTTAGCGAGTTGGGTGGTTTCGGAGCTTGACAAGGTTTTGCTGGCATCTTTCGTGAAATTTCCATAGATCCGGTCTGGCATTGTAAAGTTCATTATGCTGAGGTCCTTGTCCAAGGCGATCCTCCCTCCACCAGTTCTGAATACTCTGCGTCGGCTCTCCCAAAGTACGAAATTTCGATATAACCGGCATGGGATGGCGACGATTCATAACAGCGATTTCATGACTGACCCGAGATTTCAAAGCGCCTATGCTGCAGGAATGAGTACGGGTTCGTGGGCTGGTTGCGACCCACAATGGGGAGCCTACATTGCCTGCTGGGCTGCGGAGTCAGTGCTACGACTCGATGGCGACTTTGTAGAGTGTGGGGTGAACCGCGGTGGACTGGCGCGAACGATCCTGGGGTTCGTGGATCTGCCATCCTCAGGGAAGAAATTCTACCTCTTCGATACCTTCGAAGGGTTGGTGCAACGTTATCTAACTCCCGAGGAAGAGAAGAATGGCATTACGGCTGGCGGGTTTGAGCCCTGTTATGACGAGGTGGTTCGGACGTTTTCGCAGTTTGGCAACACCGTGGTTTTGGTGAAAGGCGCTGTGCCGGATACGCTGGCAGCATCTGCTCCTGAAAAAGTTGCGTACCTCTCGATCGACATGAACTGTGTTAATCCAGAGATCGCGGCCGCGGAGTTCTTCTGGCCGAGAATGGTGCGCGGAGCCATCATGCTTCTGGATGATTACGGGTGGGCCAGACATGCGGCTCAGAAGCAAGGGTTCGATCGCTTTGCGCAGGAGCGTGGCGTTCTTATTTTGAGCCTGCCTACTGGTCAGGGTTTGATTATGAAACTCTAGATCTGCGCTAACGGCTGAGGGTGCGGGCCGGTGAGGTGGGGGAGATGCGGTTCGCGCTTTGCGCGAATGACCCACCTTAGCGACGATAAAGCTGTCGCGAAGATGGGGCACCCGGGTTTATGGCTGGTTCGAGATGGGGACCGCCCACCCGACCAGATTAGCTTCGGCTGCGGCGGCCGCCCATGAGTTGGAGGACGGCTAGGAAGATGTTGATGGCGTCGAGATAGATGGAGAGGGCGAGCGAGACGGCGGAGCGTCCGTCTCCACCGGCGCGGATGCGGGCGAAGTCGCCTATGGTGAGCAGGGAGAAGATGCCGAGGGTGAGCCAGGAGAACATGTCCGGGCTGAGGAAGCGGAAGAACATGCTGGCAATACCAGCGATGATGAGCAAGAGTAACGCGGCGAATCCGATGCCGGCGATGCGGCGGTAGTTGATGTTGAAGAGATAGGCGATGCATCCCATGACGCCCATGCCGGCGGCGGTGGTGGCGGCGGCGTTGAAGACGATGCCCGGGCCGAAGTTTCGGATGTAGTGCTGGATGAGGGGGCCGATCTGCCAACCCATGAAGTAGGTGAGGGCGAGGAAGAGTCCGAGCGCGAGGGTAGGGCTGGCTTTGCGGGTGAAGCTGATGCCAAAGACGAGTCCAAAGACGATGATGAGGCCGGGCAGGGTTCCCCATGGTGGTGCGGTGGCAACGCCGATGGCGGTGATGAGAAAGCCGAGCGAGGTGATGCCGAGAACCTTGGCGAGCAGGGAGGCGGTCTCCTCGCGGGGGGCGTCGATGGTGGTGGGGAAGGCGTTCATGTTGTAGTCGTTCATGGCCATGGCTTGCTCCAGTGGTTCGGGTGGCAGTGTGGGTTTGTCTTCTCTGTCTAGGATGCCATTGTTCTGTTCGAGGTTTCAGGTCTGCTCATGGAGCCAACACTATGAGACGCTTTTTTGGGTGGTTTGTCATGCTGGAGATTAGCGCGCTGTTTGGCTGAAAAGCGGTTCGCGCTTTGCGCGAATGACCCACCCATGCAATGAGACTGCATGAATGGGCACCCGAGGTATGTGTGGGTCTTCATGTATGGGCCACCCACCTAGTCTAAGATGTGGGTCACCCCACGTCTTACCGGTAGATCCGGAAATGAACTAAATGTTGCGACCAAATGTGTTTCGAACACGTTTGGAAAACCGGAAATAGAAGAACAGGAGCAACACCAGAAGTATGTTGATTGCTGCGCTCATAAACTCCTGCTTCGCAAGATCGAGGGTCGTCGAAAACTGTTGACGAGCGAGTTCCATCCCCAGATACACCTGGAGGAAGCTGTATAGCAAACGCGCGACAAGGGCGATTCGCAGAAAAAGGAACGCTGAGGATCGCGTTGCCCATGTAGCTAGTCCGGCGATAAAACTCGTTACAGCGATGGTGATGTAAGTAGCGAGCATTATCGGCGCTGAGGTCCCGTGGATGAATTCGATCATCTTGATCGGTCCCAGGATCGTAAAGGCAATGCAGATGTAGAGCAGCCACCCGCGGACCCCGACGGGTTGTGCCACTAACGGCTCTCCCGAAACTGGTTCATTTGCAATGTCGATCATGGGTAGATGCGATTCAACGTTCTGGCGAAGGGGATGGTTTCGCGGACGTGGTCGAGGCCGCAGAGCCAGGCTACTACTCGCTCGATGCCCATGCCGAAGCCGGCGTGGGGGACGCTGCCGTAACGGCGCAGGTCGAGGTACCACTGGAAGGCGGCTAGGGGGAGGTTGTGGTCTTCGATGCGCCGCTTGAGGAGGTCGTAGCTGTCGATGCGCTGGGAGCCGCCGATGATTTCGCCGTAGCCCTCGGGGGCGAGGACGTCGACGCAGAGAGCCTTGGTGGGGTCGAGCGGGTCGGGCTGCATGTAGAAGGCTTTGAAGGCGGCGGGATAACGGTGGATCATGACTGGCTTGTCGAATTGGCTGCTGATGTAGGTCTCGTCGGGGGAGCCGAAGTCGTCGCCGTATTTGTGGGGGTTTTCGATTTTGCCGGCTTTGTAGGCTTCATCGAGCATGGCGTGGGCTTCGTCGTAACTTAGGCGGGGGAAGCGGTTTGATTTTGTGGCTGAAAAGGTTGGAGTGGTGTGGGTTGGGCTGGCTGCTTCGGGGTCCTTCGACTGCGCGCTTTGCGCTTCGCTCAGGATGACGGCTTTGTTTTCTGTAGGAGCGGTTGATGTCGTGGCGTCAGAATCGGGGGCTAGGATGGCTTCTAGTTTGGTGACGTCGCGGCCTATGACTTTGAGGTCGGCGCGGTGGTGCTCGAGGACTCGGGTGACGATGTGGGTGATAAAGTTTTCGGCTAGCTCGAGGAGGCCGTCGAGTTCGAGGAAGGCTACCTCGGGCTCGATCATCCAGAACTCGGTGAGGTGGCGGCGGGTTTTGGATTTTTCGGCGCGGAAGGTGGGGCCGAAGCTGTAGACCTTGCCGAGGGCTAGCGCGGTGGCTTCGATGTAGAGCTGGCCGGATTGGGTGAGGTAGGCCTTGTCGTCGTCGAAGTAGTCCATCTCGAAGAGTTCCGATGTTCCCTCACAAGCGTTGGGCGTGAGGATGGGTGGGTCGGTGCGGATGAAGCTGTTGGTGTCGAAGTACTCGGCTGCGGCGCGCATGATGGTGGCGCGGACGCGCAGGATGGCGGACTGGCGTGGGGTGCGGAGCCAGAGGTGGCGGTGCTCCATGAGGAAGTCGACGCCAGCTTCTTTGAGTTGGATGGGGAAGGGGTTGGCGGGGTCGACGGCGGAGATGACGTGGATGTCTTCGACGTCGAGCTCGTAGCCGCTAGGGGCGCGGGAGTCGGCGCGGACTTTGCCGGTGACGGTGAGGGAGGACTCAAGCTGGAGGTTTTTGAGGGTCTCGAAGACGTGCTCGGGGACGGCGGCCTTGGGGACGATGCCCTGGATGGTGCCGGTGCCGTCGCGGAATATCGGGAAGAGGAGCTTGCCCGAGGCGCGGAGATTGTAGAGCCAGCCGCGGAGGGTGACGCTTTGGCCTTCGTGCTGGCCGATGGTGGCGATGGTGACGATGGGGGCGGTGGCAGGTACGGTGTCGCTCATGATGGTTAATACAAGAGTAAATGAGTGGCGGGGGCAGAGACTTGCCGGGCAGATGCGGGTTTATTGAGGCATTAGCGACATGGGGTCGCTGGGCCGTGCGGATGCCTGGGAAGTATTTCGGGGACCGGGCGCAGGGGATCGTATGATGCGTTGGCACCGGCGGGCGGCGGGTGGGGCCGGGTTCGACTCTGGTTTTGGCGACGGCGTTTGTTTGCATGATGGTGGCGATGGCGGGCGGGATGGGGTGGCCGTTGGATGTGGTGACGAAAGCAGGCTCAGGCGGGAACGATCCGGATCGCCGGTGTGCGGCGTGCCATGCGGGAGTCTATGCGAGCTGGGAAAAGACGGCGATGGCGCGAGGGAGTGGATGGGCGACGGAGGGGCTGATCCGGGGAAGTTATTTTCATGAGCGGTCGGGTGTGCACTACGAGGTGGATGGGAAGGATGGAGAGCCTCGTCTGCGCTATGAGCGTGAACGGCCGGCGCCGGGGGAGGCTCTGCGGGGCGAGGAATGGCTGGTGTACTACATCGGATCGGGACGGCAGGGGCGGACGTATCTGTTCGCTCGGCCGGTGGAGGGTGGGGAGCTTTGGTATGAGGCTCCAGTGAACTGGTATGCGGGGAAAAAGGGATATGAGATGGCTCCGGCGTATGAGGGTGCGGAGCGGGCTCCGCTGGCGCTGCCGGTAGAGCCGAATTGTCTGCATTGTCATGCGACGGGGGTGGCGGAGCCTCTGCCATTTGCGCGGAATGCCTGGGCGGGTGCGCCGTTTCGGCAAGGCGGGGTGGGGTGCGCGGCGTGTCATGGCGATGTAGAGGCGCATGTGGCTTCGGGTGGAAAGACTCCGCTGCTGCAGCTGGGGACGCTGACGCCGGAGCGGCAGGACAGCGTTTGTCTGCAGTGTCATCTGGAGGGCGATGTGATGATTCAGCGGGCGGGGCACTCGCTGGAAGGCTTTAAGCCGGGGCAGGATTTGTTTGAGACGGCGGTTTATTTTGTGAACGCCAGTTCGGCGAAGTCGACGCTGCGGGCGACGAGCCAGTATGAGGCTTTGCTGCGGAGTGCTTGCCGTCGTGCAGTAGGGGCGCGGATGACGTGTGTGACTTGTCATGATCCACATGGCTCGCCATCGGCTGAGGAGCGGGTGGTGCACTTTCGCGCACGGTGTCTGCAGTGTCATACAGCGGCGGCGGGGTTTGAAGCCGCGGCTCATCATCCTGAGCAGGCGGACTGCGTGGCATGCCATATGCCGCGATGGGACACTTCGGATATCTCGCATGAGCAACTGACCGATCACGATATCGAGGTTAGGCCGCTGGTGAAGGGGGCGACGGTGACTCGGAGGGGGAACGGCGATGTGACACGCTTTACGGATGCGGTGGACCTGGTAGTTGTGGGAGATGTCGATGCGGGAGATCGCGAGCGAGGGCTGGCGTATACACAGTATGCCGAGCGGGGCGACAAACACTCCTATGTGCGGGCGGAGAGTTTGCTGGAGAAGGTGGAGTTTCTGTGGAAGGCGGATGCAGTCGTGCATGAGGACCTGGGGTATCTGGCCGTGATGTGTGGAGACCGCGCGAAGGCGGAGACAGAGTACGAAGCGGCGCTCGCGATGGGTAAGGATGATGCGGTGGTGTCGACAGATTTGGCTGTGCTGGAGGCGCAGAGTGGAGATGTAGCGGATGCGGAGACGCTGCTGAAGCAGGAGACGAAGCGTGATCCAGGTTTGACGACAGCGGTGTTGAACCTGGCGCTGCTGCGCTGGGAGAAGGACAATGGCGACGGTGCGCGAGAGTTGGTGCGGGTGGCGCTCCGGTATAACCCGGACGATGCTGCGGCACGGCATTTTGAAGAGACGGGTGAGTATGGCGGCGTGCACTGCCGTCTTCGCTAGGTGGCAATTGAATGATGTTCGAATCATATTTGAGCGAGCTTGTCACATTTGAGTGGAGCGCCCAGATTGCTCGCGCTATTATGTCCCGTACCGATTTTCTGAGTGCGAGCAGTCAGATGGCACTGTGGAGGCCCTCGATGAAGATTTATTGTGCGGTTTTGTTGTTTGCGTCCGCGGTGAGTTGCGTAGCTCAGTCTTCAGCGCCGGCACCGATCAAGCTGGACCACATCGATGTGACGCTGGTGGATTCGGCGGTCAGCCCCTGCGATAACTTTTATCAGCATGCGTGCGGCAAGCTGAACGCGGCGAATCCGATTCCGGCGGATCAGGTCTCATGGGGTGCGGGTACGAAGCTGGCGATGTGGAACCGCCAGGTCCTTCGCGAGATTCTGGAGAAGAACGAAGAGGCGAATTCGTCGCGCACGCCGAACGAACAGAAGATCGGTGACATGTTTGAAACCTGCAAGGAGCAGGAAAGCTCTGGCGCGAATGATCTGAAGGCGATTCAGCCCTTGCTGGCGAAGATCAATGGGATGAATGACAAGCGCGAGATCGCCGGAGTGCTTGCGGCTATTCATAGCTCCTTCGGTCAGGCGTGGACGGGTGATGATAACCAGACCAATGTGGCCATGTTTGGGTATGGGCCTACGCCGGACTATAACGATGTGAGCCGCGTTGTGGCGGGTGTCGATCAAGGTGGGCTTGGCATGCCGGGACGCGATTTTTATCTGGGCAGCGACGCGGGTATGAAGGCTATACGAGATAAGTATGTCGCGCTTATCGCCACACTGCTAAAGATGGATGGGATGAACGAGG
Organism: Edaphobacter aggregans; assembly: GCF_003945235.1. Lineage (NCBI taxonomy): Bacteria > Pseudomonadati > Acidobacteriota > Terriglobia > Terriglobales > Acidobacteriaceae > Edaphobacter > Edaphobacter aggregans. The sequence goes on along the minus strand of NZ_RSDW01000001.1, from coordinate 3,200,255 downwards.
CGGATGCCACGCATAGCGCGTCTACGGTGCTTCGGATTGAGACCGCAATGGCACAGGCGCAGATGGACAACATTACGCGGCGTGATCCTAACAAGACGAACAATCGCTTTACGCAGGCGCAGCTTAAGGAGCTGGTGCCGGCTTTTGACTGGGCCACCTACCTCAAGGGTATTGGTGCTCCAACGGTTGCTCTTTATGAGGTAAGTGCGCCGGACTATTTTCGCGCGTTGAATAAGCTGCTGGTGAACGAAGATCTGGCTACGTGGAAGCTCTACCTGCGGTGGCAGTTGTTGAAGGCTGCGGCTCCATCGTTGGGCAATGAGTGGCGTACGGCGAACTTCGAGTTTTTCCGGACGCTTACGGGGGCAAAGGTGCAGCCACCGGCGTGGCGCCGTTGCGCGGTAGCCGTGGATCAGTATCTTGGTGAGGCGTTGGGGCAGGTGTATGTTGCCCAAGTGTTTCCACCGGAGAGCAAGGCCCGCGCGCAGAAGATGGTGGATGACATTGAAACCGCGATGGGCCATGACATCGATAATGTGTCGTGGATGCAGGCTGATACGAAACGACAGGCCCACCTGAAGCTTGCAGCGGTGCTGGATAAAATTGGCTATCCGGACAAGTGGATTGATTATGGCTCTCTAACCATAACGCGAGATAGCTACGCCGCCAATGTCGAGCGCGCTACGGCTTTCGAACTGAAGCGGCAACTCAACCTTACCGGCAAGCCACTGGATCGTGCTCTGTGGTTGATGACACCACCGACGGTGAACGCTTACGAAGATCCACAGACGAATACGATTAACTTCCCGGCAGGGATCTTGCAGCCCCTCTTCTTCGATTCGTCGCAGGATGATGTGATCAATTACGGGGCAGAAGGAGCCATTGTGGGGCATGAACTGACGCATGGCTTCGACGACCAGGGGCGCAAGTTCGATGAGAAGGGCAACCTGCGTGACTGGTGGACGGCAGAGGATGCGAAGGAGTACGACCAGCGCGGCGCTTGCATCGCGAAGGAGTATACGGGGTCTGTTCCCGGAGTTGCCGGAGTGCAGCAGAATGGGAAGCTGACTCAGGGCGAGGACACGGCGGACAACGGCGGCATTCACCTGGCTCTTGCGGCGCTGACCGCCGATCTGCAACAGCGGGGCAAGACGATGTCGGATACCGACTCAAATGGATTGACCAATATGCAGCGGTTCTTCCTTGCGTACGCGAATACCTGGTGTACGCAGGTTCGTCCGGAGGCATTGCGAACACAGATACTTACTAATCCGCACTCGGTACCTGAGCTGCGGGTTAATAATGTCGTGTCGAACATGCCGGAGTTCCATAAGGCGTTCAGCTGCAAGGCTGGTCAGCCTATGGTTCATGCGGAGCAATGCCGCGTTTGGTGAACTTCGCAGTGAAAGACTGACGCGTCTCAGGCTCCGAGTTGTTCGGTGAGTCGGAGTTGCTGGTCGAAAGCAGCTGTGGCTTTAGCGGTGGCTGAGTCGGCGGTTTCGTTGAGGTCGTAGGCGATCTCGAGGATGCCGGGGACTTGGGCGGGCAGTGATGCGGTGAGTTTGGCCAGGTTTGTCCAGTCGATACTGCCGGAGCCGGGCCAGAGGTGTTCGTCCTTGAGGCCGTGGTTGTCGTGGAGGTGGAGTTCGGCGATGCGGGGCTTCAGGAGCTCGAAGGCGTGGTCGAGGCCGGTGTCGCTGAGGTGAGCATGGCCTACATCGAGCGTGATGCCCACGTTGCTGAAGTGGCCGACATGGAGGATTTCGAGGAGATGCTCGGGGGTGGTGACTTCGTTTTGGAGGTTTTCGAGGAGGACTTTAACGCCGAGCGGGTGGGCAAAGGCCTTGAGGTGCTCGATGGCGGTGAGGGAGTTCTCGAGGGCGCGAGTGTTCCAGGGGTCGTCCTTGAGGCCGAGGTGGAGTGTGATGGCGGTGATGGGAATCTGCTCGGCTGACTCGAGGGCGCGCTTGACCTCGTCCATGGCGTCGATGCGGTGAGTCTTCTCGGGCGCGATGAGTGAGAGTGTCGCGGAGACGTGGCGGGACCAGTTTTCGGACTGCTCGCGGGTAAAGATGGGCTGGTGGAGGGTGGCGGCGGTGCCGGTGTCACGGAACCAGGAGGCTATCTCGCGGAGCTGGGCGCGGTCGGTGTAGTCGAAGTGGTGGCGGGCGGCGAAGAGTTCGATGGTGCGGGCGCCGCTGTTACGGAGGGCGTCGAGCAGACCGGGGTGCAGGCGCTGCTGAAGGAAGACGTGGGTAGAGAGGCCGGGTTGCATCACTTTTAAGGGTACAGCAGTGGAGCGGTGCACAGGTGTTCGGTCGGTTACAGGGTAGGTTCGCGTTTGGAAGAGGCCGGTGGGTTAGAATCGGACGCGAATCCAGAGGGTGGTGCGACGCGTGACGATCCTAGTGCGGGTTGGTTTTCTGGCGTGTTGGGTGGCGTTGGGTGGAATGGGGCTTGCACAGACTGCTGCTGCTCCTACTCCTGTGCCTGTGCAGCGTGATGCAGAGAAGCTGATTGCCGCGATGCAGGTGAAGCTCGACGATTGGGCTCAGTTGGGACATTACAGGGAGGCGAACAAGACGCTGGCTCCGGCGGCTGTGGGTGAGGATCGGGTGGTGTTCTATGGGGCTTCGATGACGGAGTTCTGGGGGAGGAATGGAAGTGAGTTCTTTCCCGGGAAGCCTTATGTGAATCGCGGAGTCAGCGGACAGACTACGCCGCAGATGGTGGCGCGGTTTCGGCAGGATGTAGTGAACCTGCATCCGAAGGTAGTGGTGATTCTGGGTGGAGGTAATGATGTCGCCGGGAATACGGGGCCGATGACTGCGGAGATGACTGAGGACAACTGGCAGTCGATGGCTGATTTGGCGAGGGAGAATGGGATCAAGGTGGTGTTTGCTTCGCTTACGCCGTCGACGGATTTTCCCTGGCGGAGGGGGCTGCATCCGGCGGAGAAGATTCGCGCGCTGAATGTATGGCTAAAGGGGTACTGCGCGAGTCATGGGCTGATCTATCTGGATTACTACTCGGCGCTGACGAATGCGGAGGGCGGAATGAAGGCGGAGTACACGGTGGATGGCGTCCATGCGAGTGTGAAGGGATATGAAGTGATGGCTCCGCTGGCGCAGGCGGCGATTGATAAGGCTTTGGGACACCAGTAAAGAGGAGGCGTGGATGAAGAGTGTGGCGTGTTTGTTTTTGGCGGGCTTGATGATTGTGGAAACGGCGGGGTGGGGTCAGGCGACTGTTCCCGCGGCACCGGCTGTCGATACGGACAAGCAGATCGCCGCGATGAAGGCGAAGCTGGACGATTGGCCACAGTTGAATCGGTATAAGGCGGAGAATGCGGCGCTTGGGCCATTGCCTTCAAGTGAGGATCGCGTGGTGTTCTATGGAGATTCGATTACGGATGCATGGGGGCGCAGGCCGGATACAGGTGAGTTCTTTCCGGCGAAGCCGTATGTGAACCGCGGGATCAGCGGGCAGACTACACCGCAGATGGTGATACGGTTTCGGCAGGATGTGATCAATCTGCATCCGAGGGCTGTGGTGATTCTGGCAGGAACGAACGATATTGCCGGGAACACGGGGCCAATGACTCCGGAGATGACAGAGGATAACTTTCGCTCGATGGTGGATTTGGCGAAGGCGAATGGGATTCGGGTGATTGTGGCTTCGATTCTGCCGGCGGCTGATTATCCGTGGAAGCCAGGGATGGCTCCGGCGGGGAAGATCAAAACGCTGAATGCGTGGCTGGCTGGATATGCCACGAATCATTCGATTACATATCTGGATTACTACTCGGCGATGGCGGATGACAATGGCGGAATGAAGGCTGGATTGAGCAGCGATGGCGTACATCCGAATGCGAAGGGGTATGCCATTATGGCTCCGCTGGCGCAGGCGGCGATTGATAAAGTGATCGGTAAATAGGCTCTGCTTTTACAAGTTCGACGAGGCCAGTTGCTAGGTTGTAGGTAGTAAGAGGGACATAGGGTAGGCCTCGAAGTGTTCGCTGAGCTGGTCTCCGTCATAGTAACCGTTGGAGAGTTTGTGCGTCTTCGATTGCTGCGCCGGCGGCTGTGTTATCGAAGATGCACCACACGTCGGCGTCGATATGGTTATGGATTGCTGCGGCGAGGTTGGCGAGATAAGTTTCGCTATAGGCTGAGTAATAGGTGTGCGGAGAGCCGTGGAGCCGGTAATAGATGAGACGCTTGTTACCTCCGGGTTCACCGGCTTCTGGCGTGATTGCGGGATCGGCTGCTACGCGTGCGATTTCGTAGTTTCTCAGGAGTTGATCGACCTCCTGCGTGAACCAGGTTGGGTGCCGTGGTTCAAGAACGACGTATGCTGAGTAGAGATCGCGAAGCATGATGAAGAAAGTCTTTGCGCGCGGTTCGTCGAAAGAGAAACTGGGTGGAAGTTGAAAGAGAATTGGGCCTAGTTTTTGACCGAGGGTGTTCGCCTCCTGAAGGAAGGCCTGCAACTGTTCGATTGTGCAGTTGAGCTTTGCTTCGTGGGTGATTGCCTTTGGAGCTTTGGCGGCAAAGTGAAAATCTTCTGGAACTGAATCGGCCCATCTTGCCCAAGTAGAGAGACGATGGGAGCGATAGAACGAGGAGTTGACCTCCACGCAGTTGAAGGCGCGAGAGTAGCGTTCGAGATGAGTGCCCGAGCCCGGGAAGATGGCGGCGTGGTGCGAAGGAATGCTCCAGCCAGCGGTGCCAATGCGAGGGCGTTTCATGGGCGCTGTGCGGTTGGATGCTTCCTTCCGCACAGCGGGCGCGCTCTGTTCGCGGTTAGTAGCCTGCTGCTTTCCCGAAGGCCCTTCTGGAATCGTGGCCGCCGAGAAGTTCGCCGGTATTGGGGTCGACGGCTATGAGTTCGGAGTCGCCCCAGAGGCCAGGACTTTTGTCGTCGGCTGCCTGATTACGATTGGTGTCATAGCCCATGGCTTTCAGCTGGGTGACGATGTCGTCGGGGAACTTTTTTTCGAAGTCGAGGCGGTCGGGAAGATACTGATGGTGGAAGCGTGGGGCATCCGCGACAGCCTGGATGTTGAGGCCGTTGTCGATGGCGCTGATGACGTCGTTGGCGACGGTGGTGATGATGGTAGAACCGCCCGGGGTTCCCATGACATAGGCGAGTTTTGGCCGGTGGAACATGGTGCCATGTGTGGTAATGATGGTGGGAGTCATGGCAGAGAGTGGTCGTTTGCCCGGCTCGATGGAGTTGGCGGAGCTCTGCATGAGGCCGTACATGTTGGGAACACCGACCTTGGAGGTGAAGTCGTCCATCTCGTTGTTCATGAGGAAGCCGAGGCCTGCGATGGTGACTCCGCAGCCGAAGCCGCCGTTGAGTGTGGTGGTGCTGGCGACGGAGTTGCCCTCCGAGTCGACGATGGAGAAGTGTGTGGTCTCGGTGGATTCTTTTGTCTTCGTCGCGGAAGGCGGAGGCGGGAGGAAGCCTGCCGGACGGGTCAGGTTTTTGCTTGGCGTGGGCTTGCCGGGGTCGATGGAGGCGCGCCATGCGGCGGCGTATTTCGGATTGGCCATCTGCTTCAAGGGGAGGGTGTTGAAGTCGGGATCGCCGAGGTAGTCGGAGCGGTCCATGTAGGCTCGGCGGAAGGCTTCGGTGATGATGTGGACCTGGGCGGCGCTGCGGTCGGAGCCTAACTTGGGCAGGTCGTAGGTGGAGAGAATGTTGAGGATCTCGACGAGGACGATGCCGCCGGAGGAGGGTGGCGGAGCTGTGATGATGTCGTAGCCGCGGTACTTTCCTTTGATGGGCTCGCGATCTTTGACCTGGTAGGCGGCGAGGTCTTCGGCGGTGATGAGGCCGCCGCCGGCTTTTTCGACGTCGGCGATCTGGTGGGCCATCGCGCCTTTGTAGAACTCGTCGGGGTCTTTGGAGATGCGGACGAGGGTGGCGGCGAGCTCGGGCTGCTTGAAGGTCTCGCCTTCTTTATAGAAGTTGCCATCACGCTGGTAGATATGCGCGGAGGCCGGGAAGAGCGTCATGTTCTTGCTCTGCAACATGCGCGCTTCGGCGTCGGAGAGAACGAAGCCCTCGGTGGCGAGGCGGATGGCAGGGGCCATGTCCTGGGCGAGGGTGAGTTTACCGAAGTGCTTTTGCGCGTAGACCACGCCAGCGACTGAGCCGGGGACTCCGCTGGCCTTGTAACCGACGAGCGACATGCGGGGGACGATGTCGCCCTTGGCGTCGAGGTACATGTCACGGGTAGCAGCAGCGGGGGCCTTTTCGCGGTAATCGAGGAAATGGGATTTGCCGTGTTTGTCGCGGATGAGCATGAAGCCGCCTCCGCCGAGGTTGCCGGCGAAAGGGTAGACGACGGCGAGCGCGAAGTGTACGGCTACGGCGGCATCGACTGCGTTGCCTCCCTGTTTGAGGATCTCTACTCCTGCGTCGGTGGCGTTGTGCTCGACTGTGACGACCATTGCATGAGGAGCGCGAGTTGGCTCGAGATTGGGCTGCTGAGCCTGAAGCGTTGTCGCAAGGAAGGTGAGGGCGACGAAAGATGCAGCGATGCGGGCGGCGGCTGGGCGCAAGGGTGGCTCCTGACTGATTGAGCAGGGATGTCTGAAGACAGGATAGCTTGGATTCTGGTGATAAAGAATAGGTGTGCTGGTTAGCGAATGTGGTGAGGGCGGGGTAGGGGACAACTCAGATCGAATCGGTAAAACTTCGTTCCGCAGCTCCTTGACACCTAGAATGGGTGTCTATGGGGACGATTGTTCGGTCTTATTCGAAGGTTAATTTGGGGTTGGCGATTGGGCCGGTGCGTCCGGATGGGTTTCATGGGCTGACTACGCTGTATCAGACGTTGGATCTGTTTGATTTGGTTACGGTTACGGCTCGACCGGCTTCGGGTTCGGCTACGCGGATCTCGCTGACGACTAACGATGTTCGGGTTCCTACGGATGGGCGGAATACTTGCTGGAAGATGGTTGAGCGAGGGTTGGAACGGCTAGGGGTGACAGCTGAGGTCGATATCCATATAGAGAAGCGGCTGCCCGTGCAGGGGGGGATGGGGGCTGGGTCGGCGAATGCTGCGGCGGCTTTGATTGGGTTGGAGCGGGAGCTTGGGCTGGCTCTGCCGGGGGTGGAGCGGTTAAAGCTGGCGGCTGAGGTGGGGTCGGATGTGCCTTTGTTTCTGATTGGTGGGGCGGTTTTGGGGTTGGGGCGGGGGGAGTTAGTCGTCCCTATGCCGGATTTGCCCCGGACGTGGTGTGTGGTGGCGGTTCCGGCGGTGGGGGTTTCGACTCCGGCGGCTTTTCGGGATTGGGATGCTTTGGTGGCCGGGGCGTCAGGGGAATCAGACAGGATTGAAGCTGGGTCGGGGGTTGGGTCTCAGGCGTCGGGGGCTGGATTGACTTCTGTGGATAACCCCGATAGACTAAATGAGTTGAGTCTTGCTTACGCGTCCCTCTCTGCGAAGACAGGTGATAGTAAGTCCGGCACCTCCGGTATCGTTCGCGATCCTAATCCTGAGAAAAAACAGGGTTTATCTGGTGAGAACCAGAGTTATGCGCTGAACGATCTGGCCGAGAATGCCCTTCTCGCGCTTGTCCGCACCGGGATTGGAAACCGCGATCTTCATAATGACTTTGAAGATGTTGTGTTTCCGCAGTATCCCTCCTTGCGAATAACCAAGCGTCAATTGATGGGTAATGAAACGGGTGCTACTGACAGCCCTGCGATATACGCAGCTCTGTCGGGATCGGGCTCTGCCTTGTTTGGACTTTACCGGTCCGAGGCGGACGCAGAGGCTGCTCAACGGCGCGTTCAGGCGTCCGGGGTTAAGGCATTTGTAACGAGTACCTTGCCTCGAGAGGATTACTGGACGAGAATGTTCGCAGGGTGACCACGCCGGTCATCGCGATAGTATCCGGCGGTTTACTGGGCGATCGACTAACGGTAGGTCAAGAGACTTTGAATCTCTTTGTCTAGGTTCGAATCCTAGTCGCCCAACCAACAAGTCGACGCCATATGCGAGGAGCAAGTTAGGGTTCTTTGGCGGCAACAATGTGCCGCAGAAGTTGAACGATTTTTGGATGCCGCAGCCTGCAGGAAGAACAAGAGACGCAGGGGCGGACGAAGAAGTTAGAAGTTTGGAAGATTGATCTTTCGTTTTGCAGGATTCGCAACAGGATTTGCAAGAAGAACGGAGCCGCAACAAGGCTTCGCAAGACCAAGCAGCAGGAACTATTCAAGGTCAACCAACCTGGAGGTTTCAAACGTGAGCAAACAAGACACGACTGCAGTTCTTTCCCCTATTTCAGGGCAGGCTGAGGAGCAAGACGAGAGCTCCCAGCCTCAACCCCAAGGCTCCGCGCAGGGTCAGCCCGGCGGGCAGGCCAAGGCAAGTTCGGAGAGGAAGCGCTCCGGACGGATTCCAGAGCCAAAGCGCTTCAAGATTTTCTGCGGGTCTTCGAACCGGCCGCTGGCCGAGGAGATTTGCAAGTTCGTCGGTGTGCCGCTGGGCGAGACCCGGTTGCAGAGATTCTCCGACGGCGAGGTTCACTTTCAGCTGCTCGAAAACGTTCGCGGTGCGGACGTATTTGTCGTTCAGCCTACGTGTTACCCAGTCGATCAGCATCTCGTGGAGCTGCTGATCATGATGGACGCGCTGAAGCGCGCATCGGCCGGGCGCATCACGGTTGTGATTCCCTACTATGGCTATGCGAGGCAGGACCGCAAGGACCGTCCGCGTGTTGCCATTACGTCGAAGCTGGTTGCGGATCTGCTGCAGACTGCCGGTGCGAACCGGGCTCTGCTGGTCGATCTGCATGCGGCGCAGATACAGGGATTCTTCAATATTCCGGTGGATCATCTGTTTGCCAGCCCGGTGCTGGTGAGCTATTTCCGGGATTTGGAGTTGCCGAACCTGACGGTGGTTTCGCCGGATGCGGGAGGCGTGGAGCGGGCGAGATTTTTCGCCAAGAAGTTGGAAGTGCCGTTGGCCATCGTGGATAAGCGGCGGACCGACATTAATGTAACTGAGGTGATGAACGTGATCGGCGATGTACGCGGCCGGACGTGTTTGATCCTCGACGACATTATCGATACCGCCGGAACGCTTGTGAAGACGGCGGATGCGCTGCTGGATCAGGGCGCGGCAAAAGTTTATGCGTGCGCGACGCATGCGGTGCTTTCAGGGCCGGCGGTCGAGCGCATTGCAACATCACGGTTGGAAGAGCTGATCGTGACGAACACCATTCCGCTGCGGGAAGATGCGCTGCGGGTGCCGAAGATTAAGGTGCTTTCGATTGCCGGACTGCTCGGCAGGGCGATTGAGAGCATTCACATGGAGACCAGCGTCAGCAGGCTCTTCGACTAGGTCGCAGTTTGCAGTTAGCGGCTTGGATTAACCAAGTAGCAAAGGGAGCGAGGCTCAACCTCGTGCCCGAAAGGAAAAGAAGATCATGGCAGCAACAACAAACACTGAAGCAATCGTCGCAACCGTCCGCGAGGGCAAGTTCAACAAGAATGCCGCTCGCCGGGTTCGCGTTGCAGGCAAGATTCCCGCCGTTGTTTACGGTGCGGGCAAGGACGCGGTTGCGGTTACGGTTGACCCCCGCGCGATCACCAGGATTTTGCACTCCGAGTCGGGCCACAACACGATCTTCGACTTGAACGTCGAGGGTTCGGGCGTGGTGAAGGCCATGATCGTCGACTGGCAGAATGAGCCGATCAAGGGCAAGCTCCTGCATATCGACCTGAAGCGGATTGCGATGGACAAGATGATGCGCGTATCGGTGCCGATTCAGCTGGTTGGTATCCCGACGGGCGTGAAGAACCAGGGCGGCATCATGGAGCATGTGCTGCGTGAAGTCGAAATCGAGTGCTTGCCCGGTGATATTCCGAGCCACCTTGACGTCGACGTTACGGGTCTCGAACTGCATGGCTTGATCCATGTGTCGGACCTGCCGCACTCGGGCAGCATCAAGTTCCTCGCTGAAGAGAATGCGACTGTGGCTCACGTCACGATCATCAAGGAAGAGGCTCCTGCTGAGGTTGATGCTCTGGCCGCTGCACCGGCTGAACCTGAAGTTGCCAAGAAGGGCAAGACCGAGACTGCGGAAGCAGCACCTGCGGCTGATGCCAAGGGCGGCAAGAAGTAAGAACAGGGACGAGGGAACAGGGAGTAGGGAGCAGAAAAACAACGGCCTACCCCCTGATTGCCCTGATTTGGAGAACGTGGCGTGAAGTTGATTGTCGGACTCGGGAATCCCGGGATTGAGTATCAGTTCACGCCACATAACGCCGGGTTTCTGGCGGTGGATCGGATCGCAGAGGATTGCGGTGTGGCCGTCACGAACCGTCGAGGCAGGGCTCTAACGGCCAGGGTACGGCTTGCGGGACAGGATGTTCTGCTGGCCAAGCCTGAGACCTTCATGAATTTGAGCGGGCTTTCGGTGGCCGCGCTGGTTCGTGAGCTTGAGATTGAGAACGTCTCGGAGGATGTGATCGTCCTCTACGACGAGCTGGCATTGCCGTTGGGTACGATTCGGATTCGCAGGGATGGAAGACCGAACGGGCACAACGGAGTGAAGTCGGTTTCGGGCGCGCTTGGGACCGAGGAGTGGTTGCGAATCCGGATTGGCGTTGGGAAGCCAGCGTTGGCGGATGGTAGAGAGATTAAGGCGGGCGGCAAGGATTACTTACTGTCGCCGATGCGCAAGCAGGAGCTTGCGGTGCTGGATGAGGTGCTCGACCGCGTGGAAGATGCTGTCGAGATGGTGCTGACGCAAGGTGTCAGCGCCGCGATGAATGAGTTCAACCGTCGGCCGACGGACCCTGAGAAGGATTCGGACGAGCCGAAGGAGAAGTAGGCAGTACAACGCAGTAGATTCCAGACCGGGTTGGCAGAACAGACGCCAGCACGGTGCGAAGCAGAACTTCGCAGAAAGAAGTAAACGAATGAATCGCACTTACGAAATTATGTTCATCGTCCGGCCGGACGTTGAAGAAGCCGACCTCGACAAGCTGATTGAAGGTTTCTCGGCCAATGTCACCAATGGTGGCGGCGAGATCAAGAGCGTAGAGAAGATGGGCCGCCGCCGGCTGGCTTACACGGTCCGCAAGTTCAACGACGGCTTCTACGTGCTGCTGACGATTGTTGCCGCTGGCTCGCTGATCACTGAGATCGAGCGTCGCCTCCGGGTCTCTGAGCAGGTGATCAAGTTCATCACCGTGCGCATGGACGAGGAAGAGAAGCGCCTGGCGAAGGTGAAGGCGATCCGCGATACGAAGGTGAAGCGCAGCTCGCTTCCTGCTGCCGCTCCGGCGCAGGTACAGGCTGAGGCTCCGGTTGCTGAAGTGGCCGACGTTGTCGCTGCCGAAGCTCCTGCCGCTGACGCTGCAGCTGTCTAAGAGACTTTTCGCAAAGATTCGCGATGCCGGTTGAACCTGCTTCGCACAACGTAGCATCATCGCCGAACCCCGCTTCCGCTCGACTGCAGGTTGGTCGAATGTTCAGAGACTCCAAAGCGTGTCTGGAGCGGGTGAAGGCACAACGTACCTGAGAGGAATTACACATGGCTGACGAAACAAACAGCACGCAATCCACGGAGCAGCAGGCTCCTGCATCCCGTCCTCACTCCGGCCCTGGCGCCGGTGCACCGCGCGGTCCGCGTCCGGCTGGCGCTCCCGGCGGCGGCCCTGGTGGACGCAAGTTCTTCCGCCGCAAGAAGGTCTGCAAGTTCTGCACGGAGAAGATTGATGCGATCTCCTACCGCGATGTCCGTCTACTGCAGGGCTTCGTTGCGGAGCGCGGCAAGATTGTTCCGCGCCGCCTGACGGGTGTCTGCACCCGGCACCAGCGCCGCCTTAGCCTGGCCATCAAGCAGTCGCGCAATATCGCCCTGCTTGCCTTTGCCGCGCGCTTCTAACTTACGAGACACGAAATCGGAGATATGCAATGGAAGTCATTCTGAAGGAAGACGTAATTAAGCTTGGACATCGCGGCGATGTAGTGAAGGTCGCTGACGGCTACGGGCGCAACTACCTGCTGCCGGGCAAGCTCGCGATTGAAGCGACTGCGGCCAACAAGGCTGTCATCGATCAGATGAAGGCATCGGCTGTTCGCAAGTCCGCCAAGGAGAAGGTCGAGGCGGAGCAGCTTTCGACGCAGCTGGATGCTCTTGAACTGGTGTTCGAGCGCAAGGTCGGCGAGCACGATCACCTGTTCGGTTCGGTCACGTCGGGCGACATCGCTCACGCGCTCGAGGCGAAGGGTTTCACGATCGATCGCCGCAAGATCTCGCTTGAGGATCCGCTGAAGACGATCGGCGAGTACCATGTTCCTGTAAAGCTGCATCGTGACGTTACCAGCCACGTGAAGGTGACGGTCAAGGGCGATCAGCCTGAGACCGAGGCTGTTGCCGCCGCTGAGTAGTTTGTAACGACGTAAGATACAGACGCATCTGTCTCCACAAACATGATTCGTGGAGACAGATGCGTTTTATTTTTGCGTGCTGTTCTGAATTTGTTTGTAGCCACGAAGCAGGATGATGACGCCGATGAGGTTGAGGAGCGGCGGTGGGAGCAGGAGCATCCAGCCGATGGGTGTGAGCGAGGGGGCGGCGAGGATGTATGAGATGTCAGTGAAGAGGTCGGAGAAGCGGATGCCGGCTGTGATCGGGAGCCAGACTGGCTGCTTTTGCCAACGCCAGAGTGTGATGGCCTGAGCGAGAGCGAATGCCGCCCACTGACCGGCTGAGCGGCGTAGGAATGCGACTTCCAGGCCTGCGGGCACCGATGCGTGAAAGACTTTGAACCAGAGGTCGGGTGCGAACCACGCCATCAGGAAGAGGAACGTGTCTTCCAGCGTGGCTATCCAGAGGAAGATGAGGATGAGGATTTTGAGACGGCGCTCGATCACGGGCACTTCCAAAGTTTTATCGTTTTTGGATGAGACGGGACCCAAGTGCAAGGCCTTACAGCAAAAGCAGGATAACCGTATCCGGCGAGAAAGAACAAACGATAGCGAAGGCAACGACAAACAAGGACAGAAGCAGACCCCTATGGGATGACGACCAAAAAGGCGAAGCAACGACAAAGGCGAAAGCTGGTACGCGATGCTGATTTTGCTTTTAGCCTGCGGCCATGCTACTCGTACTTGAGGGTCTGGACGGGGTCGAGACGGGCGGCGCGGTTGGCGGGGAGCGTTCCGAAGAGCACGCCTACAAGGACTGAGGTCGACAGCGAGATGACGGCGGACCAGATCGAGGTCGGGATCTTGAACGGCGTGAGAAGGCTGACCGTCCAGGGAATCGCAAGGCCGACGAGTGTGCCGATGATGCCTCCGCTGAGCGAGAGGAAGACGGCTTCGGTGAGGAACTGCAGGCGGATCTCGCGACTGGTGGCTCCGAGGGCCTTGCGGATGCCGATCTCCTTGATGCGGGACTGCACGTTGGCCAACATGCTGTTCATGATGCCGACGCCGCTGACGATGAGGGTGATGGCCGCGGCAAGGGTCAGAACAATCGTCAGCATGTTGGCTATCTGCGCCATTACGCTGAGTACCTGCGTCAGGTTGAAGGCCGTGTAGACGGATGTCGCGCGGTGGCGGCTCTTGATGATGTTCAGGATCTCTTCGGAGGCCGCTGGGACGAGGGTCGGGTCCTTCATGGTGAAGAAGATCTGCTTCACGGTGTCGGTCCCGGTGAAGTAGCGCGCGACCTGATAGGGGATCAGAATCGTCTGATCGCTGATCTCGGATTGGCCGAAGGTTTCGACGCTCTCTTTGAAGACGCCGATGACGACGAACGGAATACCGCTTACCGTGATGCTGTGGCCAACGGCGGCGGAAGGGGTGCCGAAGAGCGCAATGGCGAAGGGAGCAACGATGACTGCTACCTTGGTGTGTGCGACGGCGTCCTGGTCGTCGAAGAAGCGGCCGGCGACGATGGCGAGATTACGGACCTGCTTGTACTGCGGGGAGACACCGAGCAACATGGTGTCCTTGACCACGCCACCGCCCATGCTGACACGGTCGTGGAACTCAAGCATAGGCGAGGCTGCGATGATGCCGGGGACCTGTTCGATGACGGTGTTCATGTCGTCGCGGGTCATGTAGTCGGGGGCGGTGGTGTTGTCCGGACCGACGACGGTGCCGCCGTCGTACTGCATCTCGATCATGTTGGGGCCGATGCTCGAGATGAGGTTGAGGGCGTATTCCTTGCCGGTAAGGCCGAGAGTGGTGACCAGGATGATCGACGCGGAACCGATGATCATGCCGAGCATGGTGAGTAGGAAGCGGACCTTGCTGGCTTTGAAGCTGTCGACGGCGAGGCGCACGACTTCACTGAACATCATGGTCGAACGCGCACTTTGCAGGGTGCGGTCGAATGAACTCAGCTTCGGAAGTTGGGTCGTCGCCATGCTGTGAATATTAGACTCTTTTTAGTATCGCAGTGGTGCAGCGTTTTCCTGCTAAATGCGAGGGATATTCGCTACTACCCTAGTCCACGCGGCAGATAAGGCACTTCAGGTAACTGGTTTCGGGCAGGGTCAGGACGGCGGGGTGATCGGGCGCCGCGCCGCGGGTTTCCAGCAGTTGCACACGCCGCTCGGCATCGGAGGCGGCTGCAGCAACTACGTCTGTAAACTCGGCCAGCGAAACGTGATGGGAGCAGGAGCAGGTTACGAGCGTTCCGCCCGGGCGGAGCAGCTTCATGGCTCGGAGATTGAGTTCCTTGTACCCGCGTATTGCACCTTCGGCGGCACGTTTGGACTTGGCGAATGCGGGGGGATCGAGAACGATGGTGTCGAATTGCTGGCCGGTGGCTTCGTATTCGCGCAGGAGTTCGAATGCGTCGGCTTCGATCCAGTCGACCTGCGCCTGAAGGGTGGGATTGAGTTCGAGATTACGATCTGCCACGACGAGCGCGGCGCGGCTGGCATCGACGCCGGTGACCCGCTCGCAGTGCTGGGCGAGATGGAGTGCGAAGCCTCCCTGATAGGTGCAGATATCGAGTGCCGTTCCACGTGCGTACCTTGCTGCGGCGGCGTAGTTGAGGCGCTGGTCGAGAAAGGCTCCAGTCTTCTGTCCCGAGCTTGCGTCGTAGTGGAAGCGCACGCCGTTGATGGTGAAGACGGTGGTCAATTGCGGCGAGTCGGGGGTGCTGGTGTATAAGGGCGTCGATGGAGAGGGGGCTAGCTGTTCCAGTTCGCGAATCTTTGGGTCAGGCCGTTCGACGATGGTGGCGGGTTGCAGCCGTTCGCGGAACACCTCCGTCAGAATGTGTCGAACGTCATCCTGCGCTGTGCCTTGCGTCAGTAATTGGAGGATGACGAGTTCGTTGTAGCGATCGGCCACGATGCCGGGTAGGTTATCGGCTTCGGAGAAGATCAATCTGCATGAGTTGTCGGTCGCTGACTGTGCTGCGAGTGCTTCACGTAGTGCCAAGGCAGCGATTGCGCGCTCTCGGAGCTGTTCGAGATATGCCGTTCGCGTGAGGGCTGCTTGTGCAGACACCATTCGCAGCATGATTTGCGACGCCGAGCTATAGAGCGCCGCGCCAAGCGGGATTCCTCGACTGTCAGCGACCGTGACGAGTGCGCCGGGGGCGATCTCGGAGCTGTCTGAGTGTGGAATGAGCGAGGTAACGTCGGAGCTGTAGACCCATAGATGTCCTGCACGCAGGCGGTCGCCAGCGCGCCTGGTAATGATGGCCGCTGGACCATGCGGTTGGCCTGCGACGACTTTTGGCCCGCGGTTCTGCACCTCTTTCAACATGGATTAATCGTCGCACAAATAGAGATTGCGCGTTCGAGACCGTGTGTCTGCGGCAAGGCTATACAAAAGTGAACTAGGGACGTTGGTTCAGTGCGTTGTTCTGGATCGCGATGGAGACTGGTGTTACGACGGGGGCGGCCGTACCGACGATTTGGGTGATGGTGCCCTGGCCTGCCACTGCAGAGCCCAGATTAGCTACCCAGACGTTGCCGGATCTATCGAGTGCCAGACGGAACGGATTGGTCAGCACGGAGCTGCCGTAGCCTGTTGCGCCGGACTGTGGTCTGCCGGTGCTCAGGAACTCCGAGACGGTGTTGCTGCCGGAGTTGACCAGCCAGACATTGCCGAGTCCGTCGACTGCCATGTCGATGGGTGCGTTGAGGCCAGCGCCGTAGTAGGGGCTTCCAGCGACCGGATCTCCGAAGCTTGTCAGGCGGCTGAGGCTGCTGCCAAGGCGATTGGCGATCCACGCGCCGCCTGCAGAGTCGATCGCTACGGCGAACGGGCCGTTGATGCCTCCGCCGGTGTAGGGAGAGCCAGGAATGGGCGCTCCGGAGTTGCTGAGCACAGTGATCGCGTTGTTGCTGCTGTCGGCGATCCAGGCGTTGCCGGACGTGTCCAGCGCGAGAGCTGACGGGCTGCTTACGCCGCCGGTGCTAAAGCCAGTGCCCGGCGATAAGGGGGCTCCGTTAGCACTTAACTTGCTGACGGTTGGTCCGCTGTTGGCGATCCACACGTCGCCGAGCCCATCGAATGCTAGAAGGCCGGGGCCCTGGATTCCTGCGCCGTTGAATGGGTTGAGCGAAGCTCGCACTCCGGCGCTATTGAGTTCGGTCACGCTGGAGGTGATGCTGTTGGTGAGCCAGGGATCGTCGTAGGGATCGAGCGCGAGACGGGCGAAGGCTCCGCCGGTTTGGGGGAAGGTCGAGGTGATTCCGGCTGTGCTGCTGAGTACGCTGACGGCGCTGGCGTTGCCGGCGGTGCTGAGCACCCAGGCGTTGCCCTGAGAATCGATTGCCATGTCGGCTGGCTTGTTGAAGGCAGTCGATGTGTAGTTAATGGCGAGGGTCCAGTCGCCCGGAGAGGATGTCAGCGTGGGCTGATAGGGGCCGTTCGCTACGAGGGTGCTGAAGATGGAGCCAACGCTATGGCTCGGATTGCGCGCGATGTCGAGTGCTGCGGCGACGGTATCGCTGGGAGTGGTACCGCCGACCGGCGTTGCGGCTGCGAAGAGACGTCCGCATGGAGCTGTGAGTGAGGTGCTTCCGTTGGAGTTGATGCAGGAGGAGAGAATGTCACCGAGCGTGTTGATGGTCGCGGAAGGAATGTTGGCGACTGTGGGTGCAGTGCCGGGGGATCGTCCGGTGAAGACGGACACCATGCTCTGCGACGTGGCGAAGGCGTTGAGCAGGCCCTGTACGTTACCGGGACTGGTGCCGATGTGTGCGTAGTCGACCATGAACGGTGCGAGCGACCAGACGGCTGAGACGGTCGTCAGCTCGCTGATGTTGAAGAAGCCCGACGACAGGTCGCCGCAGGCTCCGAGCAGGCCCATCAGGGCTAGCGCATTGTTGTTTGTGCCTGCGGCCAGGCCTGGGTTGCCGCCGGTGACGACAAGGTAGACGGGCGTGGACGCGGAGGGACAGGTGTAGGCTCCGCTGAAGGAGAAGCCGCCGTTGGAGTTGGTGGTGACGGTCCGGTTGAGCAGGGGGATGGAGGCAGTGCCGTATCCGGTAGTACTTGGAGTGTAGATCTGGATGTTGGCGTTGCTGACCGGTTGATTACCGCCGTAGATTTGGCCGGCGAAGGTGTGGCCGGTGACTGGCGAAGAAGATGTGAGCGACGCGCCGCAGCCGGAGATTCCGACGACGATCGCCGCCGTCAATAGTGCGAGGGCGGCGGAGCGTGGCCACTGATTTTGGATGCGCATGGCCGAGACTCTCCTTTTGCTGCTTGCTCAGGTGTAAAGCATGCGTGAGGGGGTCTCAATGACTCGAAAGTTGCATCGGACGGGCAAACGATGGATGAATGCAAGTGAATGGCCGTTCTGGCGCTACCGTCTGTTAGCGGAACCTTAGAATGGGAAGATGGGGAGTGTTACGCAAAGGATTGATGTTGCTGTGCTGGGTGGGGGCGCGGCGGGGATGATGTGCGCGCTGGAGGCGGGGCGTCGTGGCAGGCGTGTGGTGGTGTTCGATCATGCGGAGAAGATTGGGAAGAAGATTCTGATCTCCGGTGGCGGGCGCTGCAACTTCACTAACATTCATGCGCGGGCGGAGAACTTCCTCTCGGAGAATCCTCACTTTGCTAAGTCGGCGCTGGCTCGGTTCACACCTGCGGACATCATTGCCATGATTGAGAAGCATGGGATTCGTTATCACGAGAAGACGCTGGGGCAGCTTTTTTGCGACCGCTCGGCGATGGATGTGGTGACGATGCTGGAGCGGGAGTGTGCCGAGGTTGGGGTTCGGGTGAGGGTTGGGGTGCGGATTCTTTCGGTGGTTCGGGATGGGGAGTTTCGGGTTGAGACTTCGGAGGGTGTTTTTCGCGCGGAGTCGGTGGTGATTGCTACGGGTGGATTGTCGATTCCGAAGATGGGGGCGACCGGGTTTGGGTATGGGATTGCCGAGCAGTTTGGGCTGCGGATTATCGAGTGCCGCCCGGGTTTGGTGCCGCTGGTGTTCAGTGCGGACGATCGCGAGAGGTGGTGCGCTCTTTCAGGTGTCTCGACTGAGGTGGTGGCGACGGCTGGGGCGGCGAAGCGGCGGGGGAACTTCCGGGAGAAGATGCTGGTGACGCATCGCGGGTTGAGTGGGCCAGCGATCCTGCAGGTGTCGTCGTACTGGCGTCCAGGTGAGGCTATTGAGCTCGACATTGCGCCGGGGGCTTCGGTCATGGCTCCGCTGCTGGAGCGGAATGCTCGGCGGGATTCCGGTGCGGCTACGCTGGCTTTGCGCGCTGTGCTGCCGGGGCGGATGGCAGAGCGCTGGGTTGCGTTGAACGAGCCTTCTGACTGGACGAATCACTCGCTGGCCGGCATGGAGCGTGGGCTTCATGCGTGGCGCGTGACTCCGGCTGGAACGGAGGGGTATGCCAAGGCTGAGGTGACTGCCGGTGGCGTGGATACGGCGGAGTTGGACGCGAAGACGATGCAGAGCCGCAAGGTTCAGGGACTCTACTTTATCGGCGAGGTGGTCGATGTGACCGGGTGGCTGGGTGGGTATAACTTCCAGTGGGCGTGGGCCTCGGGGTTTAGCGCGGGGCAGGTTGTTTGACGTTATCGTGCGCGACGGGTGGTGAGTTCGCGCCAGTGGAAGGCCAGGTCAGGGATGAGAAGGGCGAGGAAGACGATGACCAGGATGGCTGCTCCAAAGGCGTCGTCGCTTAGGTTGTACCAAGCGGGGACTGGATTGAGAACGCGCACGAGGATGAAGGTGAAGGTGACGGCGTAGGAGCGAACCACCCACTGACGATGCTGCTGGATGTGACGGTTGCGGGCGGCGAGGAAGGCAGCAAGGGTGGTGACGATCCAGGAGCCCGACTGGACGATGGTTCCTGTATAGAAGATAGCCGGCTGATGATTGATGGTCGCGATGTAGATGGCGAGTGGTGCCGCAATGAGGATAGCAACGACGTAGACGCGTCCTAGAATGCGATGCAGGGTCAGGTGCCGGGAACGTAGGCGCGTGGAGAATTGCAATGGGCCGATAAGGGTGGCCGTCGTTCCGGCGAGGGCATGGGGAATGAGCATCCAGCGGATAGAAACGAGGTGGAGATGACGGGGGTGAGTGAGCTTGAAGAGCGGGATCTCGCTGAGGATGATAACGGAGAGCGTCATGAGGGCCATGACGGTCCAGAGGGCGGCTTTTGCGTAGCTTGTACGGCGAGGGGGCGCGGTGGTGATCACGGCGGAGGGCGTCATCGACGATCCGTTCTGGAGAACTGAGGATGTGGGGAGAGGCTCAGGATAATCTGGACACGGTGTTTGAGCCAGCCTTTCTTGAGAACTATTCCGGAAGATAGAGGGGCTTTATTGGACAATGAGGGTGAGGCTGATGGTGCGGGTGAGGCCTGCGCTGGTGGCTGAGGCGACGATGGTGTAAGTTCCAGCGGGCGTTATTGTCTGGGCTGGCTGGGTGGGATCCGAGTTGTCGGAGCCGGGGATGCGCCGGCCAGTTCCGCAGCCTGAGCTTGCGAGAAGGCAGCTTAGCGCAAAGGTGCAGATCAGGCGTGGAAGGGGGCGGCTTTTGCGGAGGACGAGCAATGCGGTGGGGAGCAGCAGGACGAGCCAGAGAGTGCGGTTTTGATGGCGTGCGGCCTGAGAGGTGTTGGCTATGCCGGTCAGGATGGTGACTGAGATTGTCTTTGGGGCGTCGAGGGTCGTGCTGGATGGGGTGACCGTGCAGGTGGAGTTGGCGGGGACTCCGGTGCAGGCGAAAGTGGCGGTGAGGGTGCCGGGGACGTTGGCGGCTGGGCTTAGCAGCAGCGGGAAGACTGCGTTTTGGCCGCTCTGGGTGGTGACGGTTGTGTTGCCGTCGGGTGTGAGGGCGAAGTCGACTCCGGTACCGGTGAGCGAGAGGGTGTGGGGTGAGGTAGGCGAGTTGTCGGTGAGGGTGAGGGTGCCGGTGCGCGGGCCGCCGATGGTTGGAGTGAAGGCTAGTTGCAGGGTGCAGGCAGCGCCGACGGCGAGAGTGGCCCCGCAGTTGTTGGTGCCGGGTACGATGGCGAAGTCGCCGGTGACGGTTGTGTTGGTAATGGTGAGGGGGAGGCCGCCGTTGTTGGTCAGGGTGACGATGGGTGAAAGCGCTGCGATGCCAACGCCGGTGGATGGGAAGTTGATGCCAAAGGCGGGCGAGAGGGAGACGCCGGGAGGTGCGACTCCGGTGCCGGAGAGAGAGATGGGTTGGGTGCGGTACTGGTCGGAGATGGTGAGGGTGCCGGTGATGGGGCCGACGCTCTCCGGCTGAAAGATGACGCTGACGGAGCAGGAGGCGTGGGCGTTGAGCGAGTTGCCGCAGGTGTTGACGACGCTGAAGTCGCCGTTGGTAATTTGAGCGGCGATGAGGGTGAGGGCTACGTCTCCAGAGTTGGTGAGGGTGATGGTTTGTGGGGGGCTGGAGGTGGTGAGCTGCTGCAAGCCAAAGGTGAGTGACTGGGCGGAGAGGGCATCGGTTGCAGGAGCAGTTCCGGTGCCGGAGAGCGACGCGGTCTGGGTGCCTGCGTCGTCGGTGATGGTGAAGGTGCCGGTGCGGGTGCCAGAGGCGGTGGGGGTGAAGGTGATCGAGACGGTGCAGCCGGTGCTGGGTGGGAGTGATGAGCCGCAGGTGTTGACGGAGATGCGGAAATCGCCAGTGATGGTTGGGATCTGCAGGGCGAGCGTTGTGGCGCTGGTGTTGGAGATGGTGATGTTTTGCGCCGTGGTGGTGGCGTTAATCGTTGTTGACGGGAAGGTGAGGGCGAGCGGCGTTAAGACGATGGGCGCAGCGGGAGAGCCGTTTCCGGAGAGTGCTGCTGTGGCCTGGCCTCCGGCGACGTTACCGTAGACCGTAAGGGTGCCTTTTCGGCTGCCGGTGGCTGTGGGCGCGAAGGTCACATTGATGGTGCAGGTGGTGTTGACTGCGATGGGTGCGGCGGTGCAGGTGTTGGTCTCGGTGAAGTCTCCAGTGACTGTGACTTGGGTTACGGTTAGTGGGGCTGTGCCTGTATTTGTAACCGTGATGGTTTGCGGATCGCTGGCTGTTGCGACTGCCTGTGTGGCGAAGGCGAGCGATGGGGGATTGAGGTTGATGGAGGGCTGCGCGGTGGTGGCGGCTGTGAGGAGCGGGATCTGCCAGAGGCCTCGTCCATAGGTGGCGGCGCGGAGTTCGCCGACGCGGCCGTCTCCGGTAGGGAGGGTCGCTGAGGCTGTCAGGGCAATGACGGGTGCGTTGGGGAGGCTTGTGCCATAGATGCTCCAGCAGTTGCCGGTGCTGCAGGTGGCGACCTGTGTGGTGACGTAGACGCCGGTGTCGAGCGCGACGTAGAGCGTGTTGGCGTCGTTGGGATCGACCACGACGCTGTTTGCCGGGGCGTTGGGGAGGTTACTGGTGATGTTGGTCCAGCTCGCGCCGCCAGTAGTGGAGCGATAGAGGTGTGCCGCGTTGATACCGTTGCCGACAAAGCCCATGACAGTGGAGTAGATCGTCTTGCCAGTGGCGTCGTGCGGGTCGGCAGCGAGGGAAGAGATGTCAAAACCGCCAGGATTGAAGATGCCCACGGCGATATTTGTAACGGTCGACGTTGCGATATCGGTCCATGGGGTAGTGTTGGTTGCGGTGCCCCCGCTGGTGGTGGCAAAGAGATGGCCTCCCAAGGTACCGCCGCCGTCGAGAGTGCCAGCCAGGCCGGCATAGAGGATTTGGGAGCCGGCGTTCTGCGCAGAAGTGGAGCTGCTTGCGGGACCGGCGGCTGCGAGGGATCGTACGGAGGGGTTCGTGGTGCAGGCGGTGGTTTGGGTGCCTCCGAGCAGATTGCTGATAGCGTTGGAGGGCGACCAGGAGGCTCCTGTGGAGGCTGAGCCTCGCCAGATGCGGCAGGTTCCAATGATGACGTCGGAGGTGAGCGCGGGGTCGAGGAGCCAGGGGGCATCGATGAGCGAGGCGTCGCTGGAGGTCTGAGCTGCGCCGATGGTTGGCGTCCCGGTGAAGTTGGCGGCGGTGCAGCTTGCTCCGAGGGTGCACTGGCGAATGCTGACGCCTGCGGCGGTCGAGACGTACCAGAGCGAGGGATTGGCTGGGTCAATGGCGACGGTGCCACCCTCGCCTGCTGATAGCTGCGGCCATGCCCCGGATGTTGATGCGGAGGCTGCAGCGATGCCGTTTGCGCCGAGGCCGACGAGTAGCGTGGCGGGATCGGTGGGGTGCTGGGCGAAGCTGACGATTTCAGCGAGGGAGCCGAGGCCGGAGTTGAGGTTTTGGAAGTGGGTGGCGTCGTCGGAGGAGCAGGGAGTGGATTGCTGGTTGACGCCGTCGGTGGAACGCCAGAGGCCGCCGTCGTTGCCTAGGTAGAGAAGCGGTTGGGTGGATGTTGCGAGGAGTGCGATTGCGTGTTGGGCGGGCGCGACCATTGCGGGGGCAGCGCATCCGTTGAGGGCGTTGGTGGTGTTGCGGAGAGTACACCCGGCGGCTAGCCCGCAGCGGTAGAGGTCGATGGTTCCGGCGTAGAGGGTCGTGTCCTGCGTGGGGCCGGAGCCTGATGGGATGGCGGCGAGGGTCAGGTTGTAGTCGGCTTGTGGGACCGTGGCGTTACTGGAGCCGGTCTCGAGTGGTGATGACGAGAGCTGAGTGCCAAAGGTGATGGCGCTCGTGCAGGTTGTTCCGGAGAGCGTGCACTGATCTTGCCAGAGGCCCTGATCAACATTGTTGCGGTCGACGGTGAGAGCGAAGGTATCGCCAGTGACTGGCTGGACGGCGAGGGCTCCGCGAAAGATGGGACAGGCGACGCTGCCGGTTGTGCCGGGGCTGGTAGGGCAGGCGGTCGTGCTGAGGCCGGTGCCCGGTTGATGCGTGAGGCGCGTCCAAGTGATCCCGTCGGCGGACTCGTAGTAGCCATGGTAGCGGACGGCGGCGTAGAAGCGCTGACGGATGGGGTTCCAAACGACCGAGGTTGCGGCGTTGCCTCCGGCGTCGAGGCCGTTGGTTTGCGGGGTCTGCACGGTCTGGCTGCCGTCCATGACAGTCGACATCTGCCAGGTCGCGCCAGAGTCAGTGGAGTAGTAGAGGCCCATGACGCTGCTGAGCTGGTTGGAGGCGTTGACGAGCGTGCCTTCGGCTGCCTGCGAGACAGCGGCGACGACGAGGCCGGAGGTGGTGCTGGGTGTCCCACCCCAGGCGAATCCAGCGAACCCCAGGCCCAGGAAGGAGTGCGCTCCGGTGGTTCCGTCCTGCGAGCCTTTGATGAGGGTCCAGGTGAGACCACCGTCGGTGGAGCGCAGGATGCCGTTGCCGTAGAAGGAGTCGGTGGCGTCGTTGGGGTCGCCGGTCCCAGCGAGGATGATGCCGGAGTTCACGCTGATGGCACCGATACTGAGCGAGGGGATGGTGGCTGTGCCGACGTTGGCGTTGAAGACGGGCAAAGTGTCAGTGAGCGGCGTAAAGGTTACGCTTGCGGCTGGTCCGGCGGCGTTGGTGGACTTCCAGACGCCTCCGCCAGTGGTTCCCAGGTAGACGGTGTTGCCTGTTTGGTCGGCCGGGTCGATGGCTATGGCAGTGACGCGACCAGTGACGTTGCCGTAGGTTGTGCTGGCTATCTGGTTTGGACCGAGTGGCTGCCACGTTACCCCGAGGCTGGTATCGCGAGGCTGCGCGGCGAGTTGGAGAAATGTCCGGGCCTGTTGTTGACGGGCGGCGTCCATGGCTTGCGCCGCGGAGGTGTTGCCGCCGGGGATGCGCCCAGCGAGAAAACGGCGCGCGCGGAAGACATGGGCTGGAGTCTCGGAGGACGGCTGCGCCCCGAGAGTGTTGGCAGGAGTTGCAAAGGGGATCGACTGGGCTGGAGAAGATGTCAGCGGAGAGATGGCGATAGAGAGCAGGGCGAGTCGGGCGCGGCGGCTCAGGCGTGGCAGGAGGGGCGGCGCGGGTTGAGGAGGAACGAACAGGCCCATAGCGCTAAATCAGTAGTACTGCGGACACCAGCTTTTCTGGTGATGCAATCCGATGTCCAATGAGTCAACGCTAGAGCTGGTCAAAAATTAGGGCATTTCTAGAAAACGATGAGAGTTTTCTCAGGAATTTCGACTCTCTTTAGCAGCGTGCGATATTTTTAGTGAATTAATCGCGGCGCGTTTCTTGAATCTACCATCAGCCGCGAGCGCGCAACAATATTGCCGTAGTTGTATTTACCTAAAATTTCAGTGTGGCTTGTTCGGGTAGCAGTCCCATCTGTTCGATGTAACGTTTGGAATCGAATTTTTTTCCGGTGGAGGCGCCGGACATGTAGCGAATCTTGCCAAAGATGGGGCGTTCCCCCCACGCGCGATCAAATTTGCCTAGCAGCGCCCAAGCTATGCCGGCGTATCCGTTGGGGTCGCGGCCGTCGAGGAAATATTTGTCGTTGAGGTGGATGCAGTACTTCATCGCGGTGGCGATGTCGGGTGTCCACTCGAGGATCTTCTTGGCCCAGTACATGCGGATGTGGTTG
Source organism: Edaphobacter aggregans (assembly GCF_003945235.1). Taxonomy (NCBI): domain Bacteria; kingdom Pseudomonadati; phylum Acidobacteriota; class Terriglobia; order Terriglobales; family Acidobacteriaceae; genus Edaphobacter; species Edaphobacter aggregans. The sequence continues at coordinate 3,175,306 of NZ_RSDW01000001.1, read as the reverse complement.
TGCATCCATCCGAAGCGAACCATCTGGAGTTGGCCGGCGTTCCAGAGGTTGTCGCGGGTCTGGGCGGCCTCGAGCTGACGCAATGTGTAGAGGTGTTCACGCTCGTCACGTGCGTGCTTGGCGATGGTCTGCTTTGCCCAATCCTCAGCGCATTCGGGTAAGTCGTAGTTGGGCGTGTAGCGTACGAAGTTGATGGCGAGTTCGCGCCAGACGATCAGTTCATTGAAGTAGCTGTCTCGTGCAGGCTGCAGCTTTCGATCTGCATTCGCCGCGGCTTCGACTGCGAGCGCGATGGTGATGGGGCCGATGTGTCCGAAGTGAAGGTAGGGCGAGAGGCAGGAGGTGCCGTCTATGTCGGGATGGTTGCGCTTCGCATCATACTCGCCGAGCAATTTACCAGTGAAGTGTTTCAGCCGTTTTAGCGCGGCGTGCGTTCCGCCCTGCCATGCTTCAACGGGGACGACGCTGCGGTCGAGATCTTTCCAGCCGCGCGTGATGTCCTCGTGTACGGCATCGGACTGGAAGCCGTGGGGGCGTTTCCATGCATGGTTGGCGCGTGGATTCTCGTACGGATGGAGAAACTCGGGCAGCAGACGATACAGCCGCGGCCGGATCGTATAGGCACCGTACTGGGCCTTCTCGATCAGCTTCGACGGAACGACGACGTCTGTGTCCACTGTCCAGAATGGGATGGAGATGCGTGACGCGAGCTGGTTCCGCCATTGCCCGGGCACGCGAAGGGGGTTCTCATCGCCGATCAGGAAGGCTGCGCGAACATCGGTAAGGAGTTGCTCATGCGATTCGCGCGGGGCTCGCCGCATGAGGAAGGTGATGTTTCTTTGCTGCAGGTCTTGCTCGATGTCGACCAAACCCTGATTGAGGAAGGCGTAGTGGCGAAGGTTGGCGTGAGGGAAGTTTGAGATCGCTGCAAAGTACACCACCAGTGGCAGTTCCAGCAGATTGGCTATATACACAGCCAAATCGACCGCGTGGTTGTCGATCCCGCGCTGCGCACGCTGCATCCAGTAGACGAGGCATTGGCCATTGGGATCGGGCGGCCCATCGCGACGCACTGTGATTCGAGGATCGTCTGCCAGTGCGCGAAGTTCCTGCGGTAACCGGGACTGCGGCTCAGCCATAGATGCAGTGTACGGGTGAATCGCTGGGCAGTTTTTGCGACAACAAAAATGCGACCCGAGGGCCGCACTCTTATCAAAACGAAGATTTCGGATTACCAGAGGCCCCACGCGCGGCTCATGTAGTCGCTGAGGGTCATGATGATGAGAACGAGAAAGGTAAAGAATCCGGCTGCCACGGTCATCTTGATCAGCTTCGACTGAAAGAAGACGTGCATGAAGAAGAGGATGACAATAACAGCCTTGGTGCAGGCGATAGCAAGAGCAACGACCGGATTGAAAATACCAAGATCGATATATGCCGCACCGACCGTGATGGCTGTACCGATCAGTAGTGACACGAAGACCAGAGAGTAGGTCTTTGGCGTGACGATGTGATGTTCGCCGTGTTCCGGGTTGGTTATATTCGCCGGATCGTGATATTCGGACATGGTCTTCTCCTTCGAGCGCGGCTACGAGCCGGGGTGCCGGTTGATGAGGTACAGCAAGGGGAACAGGAACAACCAGACGATATCGACAAAGTGCCAGTACAGGCCGAAGTTTTCTATCGGTGCGACGTACCCTGCGGAGAAGTCGCCCCGCTGAGATCGCCGTATGAGCCAGATAAGAAGGCCGATGCCGATGATCATGTGTAACGCGTGCATGCCGGTCATGGCGAAGTACAGCGAGAAGAAGACCTGTGTCTTCTGTGCCACATCAGGAGGCAAAGGCTGCTCGGTCGGTCTGCCCGTCTTGGGGTTGATCGGAGGATTGACGAACTCCGAGATGTCGAAGTGTTCGCCGGGGATGTGATGCTTCTCCCACTTTTCCTTGTACTCAAAATACTTCACACCAAGGAAGACGAGTCCCAGCAACGTGGTGAGAATCAGGAAGAGAACGAGCAAGCCCTTCTTGCGCACTTCAGCCGCCCAGACCCCCAGCGCCATGAAGAAGCCGGAGCCAATGAGGACCGCAGTATTCGTTGCTCCCAGCGGAATACTGAGCTGGTTGGAAGCCACGACAAAGGCGTCGTGATACCAGTTGCGGTAGAGCAGGTAGGCGAAGAACAGGCCGCCGAAGAACATGATTTCGGTCAGCAGGAAGAGCCACATGCCGAAGGTTCCGGCTTCGCGCTGCTGCTCCGGCGTCTCGAAGTGATGACGGTGCTGCGGCAGTGCGGCGTGATGATCTTCTGCTGCCGTGTCGTGATGTGTTGCTACGATCGTGTTATCCAACGGTCGTCACCTCTTGTTCCGTCTTGTGGGCCAGCCATTCGTAGTCATACGCTTCATGATCCATGATGGGGACCTCGATAAAGTTTTCCGTCAGCGGCGGCGATTGAATCTGCCACTCGAGGCCGGTCGCCTGCCAAGGATTGTTACCGGCGATCTCACCGTACTTCAGCGACCAGGCTAGATACAGCAGCGGCAGCATGTAGCCAACGCCGAGCACCGTCGCGCCCGCAGTCGAGAGCACATTCAGCACTTGGAATTCCGGCGGATAGGAGTGATAGCGCCGTGGCATTCCGAGATAGCCGAGAATGAACTGCGGCAGGAAGGTCAGGTTAAAGCCGATGAACGTCGTTACAGCGGCCAGCTTCGAGAGCGACTCCGGATACATGCGGCCAGTCATCTTGGGCCACCAGAAGTGCACTCCTGCGAGGAACGCCATCAACATACCGCCGACCATCACAAAGTGGAAATGCGCCACGATAAAGTAGGTCTCGGTGAGGTGGATGTCCATGCCAAGGGCGCCGAGGAAGACGCCCGTCATGCCGCCGATGGTGAACAACCCGAGGAAGCCGAACGCGTAGAGCATCGGCGTCTCGAAGGTGATGGAGCCCTTCTGCAGGGTGAACGCCCAGTTGAAGGTTTTGATGGCGGACGGGACGGCAACAAGCATCGTCAGTAGTGAGAAGACCAGCGCCGAGTAGTTCGAGACACCCATGATGAACATATGGTGCGCCCATACGAAGAAGCCGAACAGCGCGATGGCCACCGAAGAGAACGCGACCGCCGTATAGCCGAAGACCCGCTTGCGGCTGAAGGTGCTGATGACCTCGGAGATCACGCCCATACCCGGAAGAATCATGATGTAGACGGCCGGGTGGGAGTAAAACCAGAAGAGATGCTGGAAGAGCAGCGGGTCGCCGCCCTTGGTTGGGTCGAAGACTCCGATGCCGATCGTGCGCTCCAACACCACGAGAACGAGCGTGATGGCCAGAACCGGCGTGCCTAGCACCATCAAGATGGACGCCGCATAGTTTGACCACACAAACAGCGGCATACGGAACCAGGTCATTCCAGGAGCGCGCATGCGGTGAATCGTAACGATGAAGTTGAGGCCGGTGAAGATGGACGAGAAGCCGATGATGAAGACGCCCAGACCTGCCGTGACCACGTGAGTGTTCAGGTAGTGGGTCGAGAGTGGAGTCGTGAAGGTCCAGCCCGTGTCGACGCCTCCGAGAACCATAGCCGTCAGCGTGAAGAGGCCGCCAATCCAGTACAGATACCAGCTCAGCAGGTTGATCTTCGGAAATGCCAGGTCCTTTGCACCGATCATGATCGGGATCAGGAAGTTTCCGATCGTTGCGGGCACCGATGGCACCAGAAACAGGAAGACCATGATGATGCCGTGCATCGAGAACAGCTTGTTGTACGTGTCAGACGCGACGAGGTCCGGCTGCGGCGTCAGCAACTCGAGGCGGATGAGGCCGGCAAAGGCGCCGCCGATGAAGAAGAAGAACGTGATCGAGATCAGGTACAGCATCCCGATGCGTTTGTGGTCGCCGGTGAACAACCAGCTCAGCAGTCCGTCCTCAGCGTTGATGTAATTACGCTTCGGAAGCGTGGCCGTCTTCTGATCTGGCAGATTCAGGATTGTGGAATTGGTAGCGCTCATGGTTTTACCGCCCCCGGCGTTGTCGGCGCCGCTTGGTTCGACTCGGATGTGGTCAGCGTTTGCTGAACACGGTAGTTGGTTTGGAGACCCTTAATGTACTCGACCAGGTCGATCAGGCCATCTTCACTGATCTGTCCCTGATAGGTTGGCATGATCGGCGCATAGCCCGCCGTGATGTGCTGCGATGGATTGAGAATCGCATCGCGGAGATACGCCTCATTCACCAACACCTCGGAGCCGCTAGTCAGCTTCAGCCTGGAGCCGTAAACTCCAGCCAGATTTGGGCCGCGTGCTGTTGCGGCGCCGGAGTGGCAGGCGTTGCAGCCCATGCTGGCGAAGAGCCGCTCGCCGTTCTGGGCCAGCGACATACCGCTCGTGGATTCACGCGTCCACTTCTCGTAATCTTCGGGGCTGAGGACTGTGACCTCGCCAATCATCGCCGAGTGGTTCGTTCCGCAGTATTGCGTGCAGAAGATGTGATACGTGCCCGGCGTCGTCGCCTGGAACCAGACCGTCGAGTAGCGGCCCGGAATAACCTCGCGCTTCACGCGAAAGTCGGGGATCGAGAAGCTGTGGAAGACGTCCTGCGAGATCATGGTCAACTGAATCGGCCGGCCAGTGGGGACGTGCAGTGCGTTAATCTCGTGCTGGCCGCCCGGATGCTCCGCCTTCCACATCCACTGCTTACCCACGACGTAAATGTTCATGGAGTTGACTGGCGGAGTGTAGATGCGGAAGTAGAGCAGCGCGCCCCACACGAAGACGATGAGAAAGAGAGCGAGCGGGATGATGGTCCACGTCGCCTCGAGCAGCGTCGAGCCTTCGATCGGAACGGCCACCGGGTGACGCTCTTTGCGGTAGCGCAGCGCGAAGCCAAAGATGAGGGTTCCGACGACGATGAGGCCGACCACCGTAATCAATAGCAGGAAGAAGTAGAGCGCGTCTGTGTAGGGCGCAATGGTCGATGCCTCGCGCGGAAAGAGCGCCGAAGCGTTGAGCCACTTCACTAGAAATTGCCACAGTACTGGACTGATATGCATCGTTACCCTTTATCCATTCTCTTTCTTGGTCAAGTCGTGGTCGCGCCCGAGCTTCAAATCTCTTCGGAACATCAAAAAGATGAATCCACCCAGCCCTGCCATGGTGATCATTCCGCCGACCTGCACAACGCGCGCGACAATCAGCGAGTGCTTGTTCGTCTGGGGATCATAGTGGTAGCAGTAGGTGAGAATGTTCGCGACAGGAGAACCAATCTTGTTGCCCGACGCCTCGATCAACCCAAGCATCATGTCTTTGGGCGAATACTCGACGCCGAGGTAGTACTGTGCAATCTTGCCGTCGGTCGTTGCGATCTCGATCGAGCTGGCATGGGCGAACTGCGAAAGCTTTCCGTCAGGGCCGGGAACGCGAACATAACCGAAGCCGATTGCATTGGTAGCTGCGTCAATCGCCGGACGCTGCCCCGTGAGGAAGTGCCAGCCAGAGGCAGTCTCTGGGCGGCCGTACCGCTTTAGATAGAAGGCCTTCTTCTTCGCGGCCTGTTCAGGCGTGTCGCTCGGGTCGATGCTGATGACAACGACATCGAAGTCCTTGCCCGGCGTCAGATGCACCATCGAGAGGGCTCCGGTCAGACCGTCCAGCTCCTCGGAGCAGAGCATTGGGCAGGTGTAGTAGACCAGTGAGACGATGGCGGGATGCTTGCCGAAGTAATCTCCAAGCTTGACTGCCTTGCCCGTCTCATCGACAAAGGCAGCATCGAGCGGCAGAGGCTGATTGAGACGCTGCGCCACGCCGACGCGCTGCAATACCTGCGGAAGCTGGTCTCCTGCGTTATCGCCGGTTTGCTTGTCGCCGTAGCTTGAGACTTGCGCGAACGTGGGCGCACACAGCAGAGCGCAGCAAAGAGTCGCCGCCTGCCAACCGCCTCGAATTGTCCGCCAGTTCTTCATGTCTTCTCTCTTCTAGTTCTCTATGTCTTCCGTTACTTTGCGGGTGTCAACTCTGCGTGCGCCGCGCTCTCCGCTCTATTGAAATCCATCTTCTGTTCGCGTGCTTCGATCGTATCGAGCTCGTATCCGGTGCGGGCAAACCCTGTCGTTAGGGGGGCCTGGACCTCGGGTCTCGCATCACCAACCATGAGCGGTGCTGCCGTAGCTGGCTGAGTAAACACAAGCAGACCACGCTGCGCAATCAGCTCCATGGCACGTTCGATGGGAATCCGAATGGCCTGCCCCTCTGCCGGAGAGACGCTATAGTGATCCAGCAGCAGGTCCTCGCGCGCATGCAGATCAGCTGTCGCCTGGTTGCCATCGTCGATATCCAGGCGGGGCTCAGGGAAACTGGTGGTCAACCGGTTTAGCTCTTTCTGTTCCATCTCCGGATTGCTGGCCAGGTCTTGGCGCTTGCCATTATTCGCGGCTGCAGCCTGGTGCCACTTGTCAGCCCGGCCGTCAGCCTCCTGCAACTGGCCGTTGATGACCTTGCCCATCACATAGCAGAAGACGAAAAAGACAACGAGGAAGCCCATCAGTCCCGCCAGGAAGACCACGACGCCGCCAACATTGACGTCAGTCGTCTCGTAGCCCGGGGTCTCCGAGCTACGGGTGTACTTCTTGCGGTGCGGCTGATTCAGATCGTGGTCGTTAGTGGGCATGTTCGGGCTCCAGAATCTCCTCGAGGTGCGGATCGTTCACGTTGACCAATGGCCGCGCCTTGAGCTGCGTCAGGTAATAAGCCGTCCACACGCCGAGCACGGCGATCGGAACGGTGATGTAAGCAAGAATGCTGAGGTTGCCGATGATGCGGAAGTTCCAGTGCGCATCCGGGAAGCCGGGCTCGATGAGCCAGAACATATCCACACAGCGAGCGAAGATCATGAAGCAAGTCAGCCAGATCATCTTCTTCTTGTTGCGCTTCAGATCGCGCGACAGCAACAGACAGAACGGGATCAGCCAGTGGCAGATGAAGTTCAACGAGCAGATAATCCACCAGCCACCGCGGATGCGGTTGAGATACCACGGAATCTCTTCCGGCGAGTTGGCCGACCAGATGATCAGGAACTCAGCGAAGGTCAGGTAGATGTTCAGCATGACGAATGCAAGCATGAACTTGCCCAGATCGTGCTGCTCAGTCGTGCGCATGATGGTCTTGATGGGCTCATACCGCGAGAGCAGGATGACCGTGAGGACGCCGAGGGCAAGCACGCCGTAGCCCTGGCCGACCAGGAACTTCAGGCCCCAAACCGACGAGTACCAGGTCACATCGAGCGACATGATCCACGATATACAGCCGATTGTGAGCATGATCACGTAGATCAGGACGCCTGGACCGCTGATGTTCTCAAGCTTGACACGCCACCGGTCGAAGCTGGCCTGTGTTCCGGCTGCCGGATCGGCATCGCGCTCGAGCGACCACTTGTTGACGAAGTAAGCGAATGTCCCCAGAACAAGGTAGACGAACGCAGTCAACAGCAGAACGCTGGCCGGGTTCAGCATGGGACGCTTGAAGTCGAGCGCATGCGCCTGGGCCGCCGAGATGGCACCGCTGGCCAGACCCTTGGCGGTTTCTTCGGGGGTCGTAAATGCCGCCCAAAGATACAGCTTCTTCATGAAGAAGGCGATCGGCAGAAACATCGCTGCCACCAGCCACAACGTGCGGGACATCGCCTCCAGCGGACGGCGCAGCAGCAGGCCCCACTTGCCGCCCGAGACATGCTGCAGCATCAGCAGTCCGAGGCCGCCGGCAGCGAAGCCGAAGGCGATCATGTAGCCCAGCAGGTAGGCGCGGAGCATGTGATGCCTGCCTTGAGACGTGAAGGCAAAGGCCAGCGACAGCAAAGCAGCGACCACGGCGACGATCAGCGCCTTCGTTCGCCAGGCCGAGACAATCTCCGGCGCAGCCAGCGACGCAGGCAAGGTCTTCGGCCCGTGGTGGCTGTCGTGGTGCCCGTTATGTTCGTGTCCAGATGACATGCGTTTCAAGCCTTCGTTCGGAAGCTTCCGAGGTTACTGCTTCGGTGCGGTTTGTCCGGCTGGCACATCGGCGGCCGGCGAATTTGCTGTTTTCGGCTGAGAGGCAGCAGGCGCTCCCGAACCGGGGTTCGAATTGGTCGAGCTTTGCGGCAACACAAACGTATCGCCAGTGGGCGTACCGTGAACTGCCGTTGCGGGGAGGGTCCACTCGCCCGCGAAACTTGCAGGCAGGCCCTCTTTTTCGGCGATGCTGTCGAGCGGCTCGACGTGGCTACCCGATGCGACATCCGCTTGTGTTGCGTTTTGGCTCAGCTGAAGCGCCCGGATGTAGGCGACAACCGCCCAGCGATCAGCAGGAGTCAGCTGCGCCGAGTAGTCGGGCATTGCTCCGTAGCCGTTGGTCATCACGTTGAAAAAATGTCCCAGCGGAGCCGCCTGCAAGCGGGCCGTGTGGAAGTTGCCCGCCGGAGCATAGCCGCGCTGCACGATCATGCCGGCGCCATTGCCTACGCGCGAGTGACAGGGCGTGCAGTAGACATTGAAGCGTTCCTGCCCGCGCTGGAGCACTTCCAGAGTCGCAGGGAAGGGCAACGCGTTGCCTTCTTTGCCGTCGACCAGACCGGTCTCGAAGTAGTTGTCCGTATGCAGCTGATTACGCGCTACGGTGTTCTGCACCTGCGGGCGCGCCGAGCGTCCATCCGCGTAGAAGTCCGTGCCGCGCAACGGAATGAACTTCGGCTGATCCTGCATATCCTGGCGGCAGCCAATGGTAAACATCAGGGCGAAAGCCGCCGTGGCAAGGCCGATGCGCCGGGAGGTTTGGTTTGCGTGCGTATTAATGATCCACCTCCACCACGGAGACCGCGGAGAACTGTTCAAGGAATGCCCGTGTCTCGGTCACAGAAAACTTCGGATCGGCCGCTTCGAGGCAAAGAAAGAACTTGTCCGTCGTCGCGCCGCTACGGAAGTTCGGGGCGTTGAAGACAGGATGATAGAGCTGCGGTAGGCCATTCAGCGCGATCATGCCGAAGGCAGCCGAAAGGCCGGCGAACAGAATCGTCCACTCGTAGGCCGGAATGATAAATGCGGGCCACGAAAACAGGGGACGGCCGCCGATATTCAGTGGATAAGCCCACACGGCAACCCACGTCTGCATCATGAACGCGGTCGTCACGCCGATAACGCCGCCCAGCAGGCACACCAACGGCACGCGCGTCTTGTGAAAATGCAGGGCCGACGCCGCCTCTTCCACCGGGTAGGGCGTGTAGCATTCCATGCGGCGATAGCCTGCGCTGTGCGCTGCCTCCGTCGCATGCACCAACTCACTTGGAGTATTGAACTCCGCCAGTAGACCGTAGATTCCTTCGCGCGGCGGCATTAGGCTGACTCCTCACTGACTTGTTCGGCGGTCGCGCCGCCACGGGTTACCTTGGTCTGCGGCAGCATCATCCGGATCTCGTTCATCGGGATCATTGGGAGGAAGCGCACGAACAGGAAGAACAGGAAGGTGAACAGGCCAAGCGTTCCGACGTAGATGATGTAGTCCCACCGCGTCGCACGATATGTTCCCCAGCTTGACGGCAGGAAGTCACGGTAGAGGCTGGTCACAACGATGACGAAGCGCTCAAACCACATGCCCGTGTTGATGATGAACGAGAGCACGAACAGGAAAGCCACGTTGACCCGGAGCTTACGCGACCACAGCGTCGTCAGCGGAATCGCGAGGTTGGTCAGGATCAGGATGCCGTAGGCCCAGCCCATGGGGCCGAACATGCGGTTCCACATCATGAACCACTCCCAGTGGCTGGCCGAGTACCACGCCATGAAGACTTCCATGCCGTAGCCGTAGCCCACAATCAAGCCGGTTCCCAGCATGACCTTCGCCATGTTGTCGAGGTGGCGCAACGTGACCAGATCTTCCAGGTGGTAGAACTTGCGGATCGGAATCGCCAGAGTGATAACCATGGCGAAGCCCGAGTAGATGGCGCCCGCAACGAAGTATGGCGGGAAGATCGTCGTGTGCCAACCCGGAAGCGCAGCCACAGCGAAGTCGAAGCTGATGACCGTGTGCACCGAGAGCACCAGCGGTGTCGAAAGGCCCGCCAGCAGCAGTGACGCCGACTCATAACGGATCCAGTGACGCGTCGATCCACGCCACCCAAGAGAGAGGATGCCGTAGAAGTACTTCGCCAGCGGAAGCTGCGCTCGGTCGCGCAACGTGCCGAAGTCCGGGATCATGCCGATGTACCAGAAGACTACCGAGATCGTCGCGTAGGTCGAGACCGCAAAGACGTCCCAGGCCAGCGGTGACCGGAACTGCGGCCACACGTTCATCGTGTTCGGGTACGGGAAAAGCCAGTATCCCAGCCACGGACGGCCCACGTGGATCAGCGGGAACATGCCGGCGCAGACAACCGCGAAAATCGTCATCGCCTCGGCAAACCGGTTGATCGAGTTACGCCAGGTCTGCTTGAACAGCAGCAGAATCGCCGAGATCAGCGTGCCGGCGTGACCGATACCGATCCACCAGACGAAGTTGATGATGGCGAAGCCCCAGGCTCCCGGAATCGTGACGCCCCAGATGCCGACGCCCTTCAGAACCAGCCAGGTAAGACCGATCACCAGGCCCGTTACAAAGCCGGACGCCACCAGCAAGCCAAAAAACCATCCCAGCGGCGTATTCGACGTCAGCACGATCCCGGCGATCTTTTGCGTGACCGACTTGAAGTTGTGGCCCGGGGCGATGACGGCGTACTCGCCGGTACGCGGGTCAATCATCGGGTCGTTGATGGGTCCTTTGGTAGCCATTATGCCAACTCCGGATTCGGGTTGATGACGCCAGCCGTATAGCTGGTGCGAGGACGGAAGTTGAGGTCGGCCAGCACCTGGTAGTCACGCTCCTCAGCCTTGCGCTTTGCTACCCTGCTTGCCTTGTCGTTGATGTTGCCGAAGACAATTGCATCGGTCGGGCATGCCTGCTGGCAGGCCGTTACGATATCGCCGTCGCGAACCTCGCGGTTTTCCTTGTCGGCGGTAATCTTTGCCGCTTCGATCCGCTGCACGCAATAACTGCACTTCTCCATCACGCCGCGTGAACGAACCGAAACGTCCGGATTGCGCATGAACTTCAAGCTCTCCGTGTCGAAGTCCGAGTACAGAAGGAAGTTGAAGCGCCGCACCTTGTAGGGGCAATTGTTCGAGCAGTAGCGAGTGCCCACGCAGCGGTTGTAGACCATCGTGTTCAGGCCTTCCGGCGTGTGGACCGTCGCACCGACCGGGCAGACCTGCTCGCAGCCCGCGTTCTCGCAGTGCTGGCAGGTCATTGGCTGGAAGTGCGCACGCGGAGCATGCAGATCGCCCTCGAAGTAGGTGTCGATGCGGAGCCACTGCATGTTGCGGCCCACCTTCACCTGCTCGCGGCCGACCACGGGGATGTTGTTTTCCGCATAGCAGCTTACGACGCATGCGTTGCAGCCGATGCAGCTATTGAGGTCGATAGCCATGCCCCATGCATTCTGAACCTTCAGCGTGGACGGATCTTTCTTCTGGTAGTTCCACGCATCAGGGAAGAAGCTGGTCTCATGCTCCGGAGTCTCTCGCATCGGGCTGCCTTCATGCGCAAAGCCCGGTGTCTTTTTGTACTCTTCCAGCGTGGCATAGCGGATCACGCCGCGCTCCATGGCCTCATTACCAGGAAGCGATGTTGCACCTTCAAGGTGAGGATGCTCGAAGTGGAGCTGCGCAAACGCGCCGCGTGTCTCCATCGCGTGAACCTTGGTGACGCAGATGTCGTACGATCCGGGGGCCTTAGTCAGCTTCGCGCCACCAGAGAAAAGCGGAGCGTCCGAGGTGCGCACAGCATAGGCGTCAAAACCCACGCCCGCAGCGACGCGGCCAGCCTCGGCCCTGCGTCCCAGCCCAAGATGCACCGTCACCACACCTGCAGGGTGCCCGGGGGACATCAACACCGGAGCGATCACCTTGCGGCCATTCAGCTCGATCGTGACCAGGTCGGTCTCCTCGAGCTTTAGATCGCCCATGGTGTCCATGCTCATCAGCGCCGCGTTATCCCAGCTCAAGTTCGTAACCTGCTTGGGCAACTCCTGTAGCCAGCCAACATTGCCGAAGCGACCGTCGTAGAGCGAAGGATCGGGGCGGAACAGAATCTCTAAACCATTTGCGCCGCCAGCGAGCGACTCTACCGGAACCACACCACTCTTCGGCGCGCCGGTCGTCTTCGCCGCAAAGGCCGTGCCTTCAACCCAGCCGTCATGCAGCGCCTTGCGCCAACTCGGAGCGAAGTCACCCTTGATGTAGGTGCGCGCCGTCGCCTGAACAGCGTCGTAAGGCGATGCCACTGGGTTAGCCAGCAGTGTCTGGAAGACATCGTGTGCTGACTTGCCCGAGTACAGTGGATCGATCATCGGCTGAACGATCGAAATCGTGCCGTCATAGGCCCGCGCATCCGACCAGCTCTCGAGATAATGAGCCTTATTGATGTGCCAGTTCGAGACCGAACCCGTCTCATCGAGATGCGAGCCCAGGTGCGCCGTCACCGGTACCTTGTTGAACGCATCGAGGAAGTTCAGGTCAGCCGGAGCCGAGTACAGAGGATTGACACCCAGCACCACCAGCCACTGAACCTTGCCCGCGTTCATGTCGGCGACCAGAGCCTTCAAATCGGCCAGCTGCTCGCTCGGCAGCGGATTCACCGTCTCGGTGTAGATGACCGTCTTGCCAACGTTGCCCAGCGAAGCGTTCAGCAGATGTGCAGAGGCATGCACCGAAGGCGAAGCCTGCTCGCCAGGAATCACGACGCAGCGTCCACCACTGGCCTCAAGCTCAGCCTTCAGCGTCGCGAAGAACTTCTGCGCTTCGCCGCTAGCACCCACCGGAGCAGTACCGCTCACCAGCGCCTGCGCGAAGCCTGCAATCTCGCTCGGCTTCAGTGCCAGCCTGTGCTCAGCCTTGAACCCCGTCACTGTCGGCGTCGATTCGACGACGTACAGCCGATTCATCGTCTTGCCTTCTTCGTAGCGATGCCGCTCCGCGTAAGCCGCGGCCAGAGGCAGGAAGCCTGGGTGCGCAATGCCTCCAAGGAAATCCGCATCGAGCGAGAGGATGACGTCTGCCGCCTCCAGATGGTACTGCGCATCGACATAGCTACCGAAAACTGCCTTCGAAGCCGCGCGGGACGAGTCCTGATTTACCGGCTCCCACTGCACCAGCTTCGCCTGCGGATACGCCGCCTGAAGCTGTTTCCACTGCTCGGCCAGAGTTGGCGAGGTGACCGTCTCGCTCAGAAAGTAGAGGCCCTGTCCACCGGACGTCTTCTTCGCCGCAGCCTGAAACGCCTCCTGGAACTGTCCCCAGCTCGAGGTCTGTCCGTGCCGCAGAACATGCTGCGAGCGGTCCGGATCGTACATATCGAGCAGCGTCGCCTGCGTGAACGCGTCCGAGCGGCCCTTCGAGACCGGATGCTCCGGATTGCCATCAATCTTGATCGGGCGGAACGCATCCGACTTCACCAGCACCGGAATCGCGCCGGTCGGGAACGGATACGCCGTCGCAAAGTACATTGGCTTGCCGAGAACGAGATCCTCGGGCTGCTTCACATAAGGAAAGATCGGCTCATCCGGCTGCTTGGTGCAACCTGCGAGTCCGGCCAGCGCAAGCGATGCGCCCATCACCTTCAGGAAGCCGCGGCGGCTGACCGCATCAACCCACTCGGTCGACTGGCGCGGAAACTCTTCCTGCATCAGCTCCTGAAACGCCGGCGTCTCGGCCAACTCATCCAGATTCTTCCAGAAGCGCCGCCCCGTCTTGCCGTCCAGCTTCGCGCGAACCTCGGCCAGCGTCAGCTTGGCCGGTGCAATCTGGGTGACCACTACTGCGTCCGTCTGTGACTTTGTCTCAGCCATCGTATCTTCTGTTCCAATCCCAGTCGTTTTCATCGGTGGCACGTCTCGCAACTGGAGAGTTCGTTCGGCGTGCGAATGTGGTACTGAGCCGTTAGGTACCTGCCCAGCTCAATCTGGCTCGTGAATTTCTGATAGCTTCCCGGCAAAAGCACAGGTGAAGCCTCGCTGACGGACGGCCCTCCGCGCGGCTGTACTCCCTGGCTGGTCGGCGGCGGAGGCGTCAACTGCAACGCTGCAAGCTCAGCTCCGGGCTTGCCCGCTGGATCGGTCGTCGTGCAGTTCACGCTCTGCGCTGTCGTTCCATCATTCTGGCCCGTGCTTCCGCACCAGACTGGCCTGCGGGTCGAGGGGCCAGCCCACGCCATGTTGTAGATCTCGCTTGTTGGCCGCAGATTCGCAGCAGGGTTGCGGTGGCAGTTCAGGCACCACTCCATCTGCAGCGTGTTCTCCATGTACATCAGCGGCATCTGGTCGACGCGGCCATGGCAGCTGGCGCACCCGATTCCCTTATTCACGTGGACCGAGTGATTGAAGTACACAAAGTCCGGAAGGTCATGCACGCGGATCCACTGGATCGAAGCGCCCGTCGCCCAGCTCTGCCGGATCGGCTCAAGCAGCTCGGCGTTGGTCCAGATCTGCGAATGGCAGTTGATACATGTCTTCGTCGGCGGGATCCCGGCAAACGCCGCCTTCTCCACCTGCGTGTGACAGTACTGGCACTGGAGCCCAAGTCCCTCGACGTGGTGCTTGTGGCTGAACGGAATCGGCTGGTCCGGCCGCTGGCCCTGCCGCGTCACCCACGGTGATCGCTGCAGCTGGTTCAGAGCGACGCCGAGTGCGATGACGATCAGTCCCGTCAAGACCAGGCTCATACGGGCCAGCGCGTTCGAACTGCGGTCAAAAACTTGCGCCATGAGTGCGTTCCTACTTCCTCTGCGTTACCTGACTTTGAAGGTCGAGGAGGTTGCTTTCGATGGTAGTGTTTCGTTCCTGCTGCTTTTGCCGATGCCTTAATGCGTCGACCATTATGGACATCGCAGTTTCCGACGCCCAAAAATCTTCCCTTGGAAAGTTCGAGTATACCAGTGGAAAAGCCCTGTCTGCGCGGTGTTAGCCGGTGTGCAACTGTTTTTTTACCTGCAACATCCGATTATCGAACC
Source organism: Edaphobacter aggregans (assembly GCF_003945235.1). Classification (NCBI taxonomy): domain Bacteria; kingdom Pseudomonadati; phylum Acidobacteriota; class Terriglobia; order Terriglobales; family Acidobacteriaceae; genus Edaphobacter; species Edaphobacter aggregans. The sequence continues at coordinate 3,160,238 of NZ_RSDW01000001.1, read as the reverse complement.
CACTTCAAAAGCTCCTGCACTACATCTCGTGCATGGTCCTGTTCCGGGGCCCACTCACCACAACATCTACGTTGCCCGAAAGGTATCGCTCTTGTAAATGCGAACCAATATAGTCCGAATTAAGAACCGATATAGCCTGTATTAAATCGACCAGAAGACTTTACTCCCACTTCTGCTATACCGTCTTCTCATGCCGCGTCCGCTCACGAGCCCACGCCCCCCTCGTTACGACTCCACCCTCGCACTCAGCGAACTCACCGCCGCAGACCCGAAGCTCGGCAAACTCATCCAGCGCGCCGGCCCCTTCACCCTCCGCGTCGCCAGCGCACAGTCCCCTTTCGAAGCTCTCGTCGAGAGCATCGTCTACCAGCAACTCCACGGCAAAGCCGCTGCGACTATCCACCGCCGTCTCCTAGAAAGTTTTCATCCCATCAACGGCGATCAGCACTTCGCCGCCCAGCACTTGCTCGATTGCCCTAACGAACAGCTCCGCGCCGCCGGTCTCTCGCACAACAAGTCTTTGGCTCTGAGAGATCTAGCCGCCAAAACCCTCGACGGCACCGTCCCAACGCTCACCAGCATCCGCCGCATGTCCGACGAGGACATCATCGAGCACCTCACCCAGGTGCGCGGCATCGGTCGGTGGACCGTCGAGATGCTGCTCATGTTCCGCCTCGGTCGCCCCGACGTCCTGCCCGTCTCCGACTACGGCGTCCGCAAAGGCTTCGCCCTCACCTTTGGCAAGCTCAAGCCCGCCGACAAGGTCACCCCACTCGACCTCCCCAAGCCCGACGAGATGCACCGCCGCGCCAAACGCTGGGCTCCCTGGCGCTCGGTCGCAAGCTGGTACATGTGGCGAGCCTGTGACCTGGCCAACAAAAGCCTCGCACCCCAACCGTGACCCCGGCTTCCTTATGCGCCGCTCTCTGACCACGCTGGCCATCGTCCTCGTCACCATCCCCATCGGCATTGGATGGCGCATGCTTCCGCTTGGCCTGCCATGGTTCTTCTACAAGTACGGCGGCTCTTTCCTCTGGGCAGTTGCGCTCTACTGGTTCATAGCAACTCTACTCCCAAAGCTCTACCCCATTGCTCTCGCGACAATCTCCGCACTCGCGGCGCTCATCATTGAGTTTTCACGCCTCGTCCCTGAGCCCGCGATCGACGCCTTTCGCCTGACCCTTGCCGGCCAACTTATCCTCGGACGTTTCTTCTCCTTCAAAAACATCGCTGCCTATCTGCTAGCAATCGCCTTCAGCGCTGTGCTCGATCGCTACCTCAGTCCTGGCCGATCTTTCGGCAAAACAGTAAGGCTTTCAGTACCATAGTCAGCACTCGAGTGATGATTCACCCCATAAATCCTGTGAAAATCCCGCTCGCGCCCCACCAACCCCGCTGCACACGATACCCTCTAAACCAGTACCTATGGCCAAGTCCAGAACACTTGCGAAGACCGCCGCCCCTACCGCTGCACCCATAGCGCAAGAACCGGAGAAGTTCGTCTGTGTCCACGGCCACTTCTACCAGCCGCCCCGCGAGAACCCCTGGCTCGAGACCGTCGAGGTCCAGGACTCCGCCGCGCCCTATCACGACTGGAACGAGCGCATCACCGCTGAATGTTACGCGCCCAACGGGGCCTCCCGTATCACCGACGTCGAAAACAAGATCATCCGCATCATGAACAACTACGCGCGGATGAGTTACAACTTCGGCCCCACACTGCTCAGTTGGCTCAACGACAAGGCCCCCCGCGCCTACCGCATGATCCTCGACGCCGACAAGGCCAGCAGGCAGCGATACAGCGGACACGGCTCGGCCATCGCACAGGTCTACAACCACATCATCATGCCGCTGGCCAGCAAGCGCGACGCCCTCACCCAGATCCGCTGGGGCATCGCCGACTTCGAGCACCGCTTCGGCCGCAAACCCGAAGGCATGTGGCTCGCCGAGACCGCCGCCAACCGCAGCGTCCTCGACCTCATGGCGCAGGAGGGCATCAAGTTCACCATCCTCGCACCCAACCAGTGCGCTCGCGTCCGCCGCATCGCAGGCTCCGGGCCCGATACGAACGCCGCCCCGCTCGCAAAGGAATCCGACGACAACGACGGCTGGATCGGCACGCCGGACGCCACCGTCAACCCCACGCACCCTTACCTCATCCGCCTCGACGAAGGACGCAGCATCGCCGTCTTCTTCTACGACGGTCCCAACTCACGCGCCATCGCCTTCGAAGGCCTGCTGAACAGCGGCGAAGACTTTGGCCGTCGGCTTCTCGCTGGCTTTCGCCCCACGACACCCGAAGACACCGAGAAGGCCCAGATATCCCACGTCGCCACCGACGGCGAGAGTTATGGCCACCACCACCGCCACGGTGAGATGGCCCTCTCCTACGCAATGCACTGGCTCGAAGACGAGCACCACGCGAAACTCACGAACTACGGCGAGTTCCTCTCGAAGTTCCCTCCTCAATGGGAGGCCGAAATTGTCGAAGACACCTCCTGGAGCTGCGCCCACGGCGTCGAACGGTGGCGCTCCGACTGCGGCTGCAACAGCGGCGGCAAGCCCGACTGGAACCAGCAGTGGCGCGGCCCCCTGCGCGAGGCCCTCGACTATCTCCGTGACTGCACCGCCCCGCTAGCCGAAAAACTATCCTCGTCCCTCTTCAAAGACCTCTGGGCCGCACGCGACGCCTACATCCAGGTCATCCTCGACCGCTCCCCCGCCAGCGTCAACGCCTTCTTTGCCGAGCACGCCACCCATGAGCTCACCGAGGCCGAACGCATCACCGCGCTCGAACTCCTCGAACTCGAACGCCACACCCAGCTCATGTACACCTCCTGCGGCTGGTTCTTCGACGAAGTCTCCGGCATCGAGACCGTACAGGTCATCGCCTACGCTGGCCGCGTCCTACAGCTCTCCACCAAGCTCTTCGGTGAACCCGGCGTCGCGCTCGAAACCGGCTTCCTCAACATCCTTGCCAAAGGCATCAGTAACGTCCCCGAGATCGGCGACGGCTCTGAAGTCTACCGACGCTACGTCACCAACATGAAGATCGGCCTCGAGCAGGTTGGCGCCCACTACGCCATCAGTTCCATCTTCCGTTCCTATCCCGAACAGGGCCAGCTCTTCTGCTTCGACGTCCACCGCGAAAGCCACGAGGTCTTCACCTCCGGCCGCGGCCGCGTCGCCATTGGCCGCGCGCTCGTCGACTCGCGCATCACCGAGGAGGCTGAGGACATCTGCTTCGCTGTCCTGCATCTCGGCGACCAGAACCTCTCCGCCGCAGTTAAACGCTACGACTCCTCTAACGCCGAAGAGGTCGAAGCCTTCAAAACCGCCGCCACCGAGGTCGCCCACGCCATGCGGCGCGCCAACCTAGCCGAGGTCATCCGCATCATCGACAAGATCTTCGGCGAGATGGGCTACTCCCTCATCTCCCTCTTCGCCGACGAGCAGCACCGCATCGTCCAGACCATCCTTACCCAGACCCTCACCGAGATGGAGGACTCCCTCCGCAAGATCTACGAAGACCACGCCTCACTGCTCGACTTCCTCACCGAGACCGGCATGGCTCCGCCGCCTGCCCTCGAAGTCGCGGCCAACTACGCCATCAACTCCAGCATGCGCCGCGCCCTCGAGGCCGAGACATTCGACGCCGAAGCCATCGAGGCGCTACTCACCCACGCCCAATCCGAGCACATCACCTTCAACGCCCAGCAGCTTGGCTACACAGCTGGCCAGCGGATGAAGCGCGCCATGGTACGCCTCGAGGCCTCTGCAGCCGGTGACCCAACAGCCAACGGAGCCCTCAGCAATGCCGTGCTGATCGCCGAAACCCTGTGCAAATTCCCCTTCGAGGTCAACATCTGGCAGGCCCAGAACATCTGGAATGACCTCCTCCGGCGCAGCGACAAAAACTACTGGACCGAAGACTGGAAAGAAGGCTTCAAGAAATTAGGGGAAGCCATGAACATCAAGGTCGACCAGCTAGTCGTCGAAGAGGGCGTCAGCGCCTTCTAGCGTCGTGACCCGAGCGGCCACAGCCGAAATCCTCGTCTATAATCACGAAAAAACACGTACAACTTCCGCGCGACGTATTGGGCCCCATCTATGCAAACCATTCACAAGCGTTTTAGCGTGATCACCGGTTTCGTGTTGTTGATCGCCGTGCTGGCGGCGAATGCCATCATCACAGCACGTCAACTTCGCATACAAGTCGCAAATCAGACCTGGGTCACACGCACACAGCAGGTTCGTTTCGAGTTGAGCCAAACCGAATCGATCTTGAAAGATGCGGAGACAGGTCAGCGTGGCTTCCTCTACACGGCGGATCCGACATACCTTGGACCCTATGATCTCGCCCTCACCCAGATTGAGCCACACCTGAAGCATCTGGAGGAGTTAACCGCCGACACTCCCGATGAACTCGCGCAAATTCCAGAGCTTCGCCGTCTGGCCAATGCAAAATTGGCAGAACTCGCCCAGACAATCTCGCTCTTTCGCTCTGGCAGGTCCGCCGAAGCCAAGACCCTTGTCTTGTCAGATCTCGGATTGCACACCATGGATAACATCCGCAAACTGATCGACGAGATGGGACAGGAGGAAACGTCTCTCCAAGTCGCCCGGTCGGCCATTTATCAGAAAAGCATCCGGACGACGACAGCTTCTATTTATCTGGCCAGTTTTATCGCCGCTCTGGGCCTGATCTTTCTCGCCTATTTCATACTCCATGAGATGGCGCTTCGAGAGAGGCATGCGCGACAGTTACTCGAGCGCGAAGAGTGGTTCAGAGTAACGCTGACCAGCCTCGGAGATGCAGTCATCGCAACCGACGAACGCGGACGCGTGACCTTCCTCAATCCAATAGCTGAGCAACTCACCGGAAGGCCTCTGGCGAACTCCAAGGGCAAGCCTATCCAGGAGGTGTTCCCCATCTTCAACGAGTCCACACACCTGCCCGTGGAAAATCCCGTAAAGAAGGTCATGGAGCTCGGACGCGTCATCGGCCTCGCCAACCACACGGTCCTGCAAAACACCGACGGAACCATGATTCCGATTGAAGACAGCGCCGCCCCCATACGAGATGGCCGCGACAAATTAATCGGGGTCGTCCTTGTGTTCCGGGATGCAACCTATGAACGCAAGTCCCAGGAAATTCTTCGCAAGACAGAAAAGTTAGCCGCCGCCGCCCGGCTCTCAGCAACCGTCGCCCACGAAATCAACAATCCTCTGGAAGCCGTCGGCAACCTGATCTACCTCGTAAAAGGAACACCCGATCTGCCTGCGGAAGCCATGCAACAATTGCTCCTGGCAGAACAGGAGCTGGAGCGCGTCTCGCACATCACCCGTCAGACGCTCGGTTTCTACCGTGAATCCAACGTGCCTGGACATGTTGAAGTGCCGACACTCATTGAATCTGTACTCAAGCTTTATTCCAATAAGTTCAAAACCAAGAACATAACGCTCGTACGCGACTTCGGCGAGTGCCCGCCCGTTCAAGGCCTGGCCGGAGAACTCAAACAGGCAATGTCGAACCTCATCTCCAACGCAGCCGACGCCGTCAGCGAAAACGGAACGATTCGTGTCAAATTAGCCTGCCTTCAAAGTCCTGACGGTAATGTCATTCACGTAGCGATTGAAGACGACGGCGCAGGAATCGCCGCGACACACATCGACAAAATCTTCGAGCCCTTCTTCACCACTAAAAAAGACGTTGGCACTGGTCTCGGATTATGGGTGACCAGGGAGATCATCGACAGGCACGGCGGCACCATTCAAGTCCGTTCTGGAGAAGGCAACGGCTCACGAGGTTCTGTATTCAACATCATGCTGCCCTGTGCTGCGGCCGATCAAAACCCAGCCAAACGGGGCTAAGAGACGCGATCTTCGCGGGGAACGATACCCGCGAATTGAAGCCCCGGATATCCGTACCCGGGGCTTTCTCTTTCGCGCCGAAGCGATCAAGCCATATGCTGGTAAGGCCGCGCAGTCTGCACCTTCAAGCGAGCCGCATTGATAAGAGTCTCGCGCCCAACCTTCGGCTTGTTCACCGGCTCCAGCGAAGTCACTTTAGGCTTCGCCGGTCCAGCCCACGACTCCTCCTCAATCAGAGCCGCCGTCTCGCGGCTATAGCCCATGCGCTGCAGAATTGGCGTCTCCTCCGCATCGTAACCATCATCGACACTCTGTTCCATGCTCTCGGGCATCTCTTCCTTCGCGCCCTTGGTCGCGTATTCGCCGGCCATCACCGCCGCCGTAAAGTTCGCAGTCAGGTGTTGCACGCACTTCTGTCCGCAAAGATGCTTCACGTTCTTCCGCGAGTTCTTAGGAGACTCCCATCCCCGCAGCTTCAGTTCACCGCCCTGCTCATAGGCCACGAACCAGTGACTCGTAGCCTCCAGTTTTTCCGCCCCACATATATCGCAATTAATCGCCTGTCGGATCATCTCTCCCCCTCGTGCCGTTGCACACTCCTCTCATCGGCGATGAGGGAAGAGGAATGAGATCAAAACACCAAAGTTACCTTTGATGAAGGAAGGATTCCCGTTATGGTCCTTCGGCAAAAGTAGCCCGCAACTCCAAGGGAACCGGTTGCCAGTGAGGGCACCTAACTCCGCCAATGCAACGTAACCGGTCCACTTAAAGGATGCTCGCCGCTTCCCTTCAGACGGGCCTGTTTCAAACCGAAGTACCACTTCGCCGGTTTGTCTGCGTCGTCGATGAGCATCAGCCCCGGATGAAACCGCAACCCCTCGGCCTGCTCGATCATCGTCTGCTGGTCCTGCCGCACAAACCGCGCGCCGAAGAATGTAGCAATGGAAGTCACAAAAGGAACGGCATAAAAGATATTCCAAGCCGCGATCACGTCAATCCGGCACGTCGAAGGCGTAACCGGGGTTACCGTAGTCAAACTGGAAAACCATTTGTCGCCGCAACGGATCGTCTCGTACCGGCGATTCGGCAGCACAAAGTCGATCGTGGTCGTAATCGGCTCGCCATAGACGCCAAGCAGTTTGTAAGGAGCGCTGTTGCCTGAAGGAGCATGTGCCGACATCCTGAACCCCTGAGGAATCGGCTCAAAGTGCTTCTCCTTCTCGTGAATGCTCGCCCGACTACGCCACCACCACGCCTGATGTACAAACGGCCCATGCGCCGGATCCATCAACCCAATGATCCCGTGGTCGACGTTGCAAGGCAGGTCAGCCACAAGGTGCGCGCTGCGAAACCGCTGCGAAAACTTCGGCAACTCCGGCACCGCAGGCAGCGCATCGCCAACGCGGCCAGTCCCAGGCTCCGGCAGATACACCCAGGCGTAGCCATCGCGCTCCTCGCAAGGATAAGCACCGGCATAAATCTTCGTCGGATCGAGCGTCTCAAACTGGGTTAGCGAAGGAATCTCGACACACTGCCCGCTGCAAGGCTCGAACCGCCAGCCATGATACTTGCACTGAACCGTCTCGCCGTCGAACCACCCTGCCGACAGCGGAATTCCACGATGCGGACAAAGATCGCGCATCGCAAAGATCTTTCCGTCCTTCTTGCGCCCCAGCACCAGCGGAACGCCAAGCAGCATGGTCTTGGTCATCTTTCCCACGCGCAGCTCCCTCGCCCGCAGCGCCGGATACCAATCGCCAAAGATCAGTTCCGCAGGCGGCCTGGCAGCACCTGCTCCAAGTTGAACCAGATCAGTCACCATGTCATCTTATCTGTCTTTATCTTTCGTATCACCGTAACGCCTTTGATCCGCGCCTATTCGCGAAGATCCGTGGCCGTCATGCACATACACTAATCAGGTGCCGACCCCAGCCTGCCCACCCCGCAATCGTGCGATCCTGCTCGCCCTCTGGTTCCTGTTCTACGCAAGCTTCACCCTCATTACCCCGCCGCTGCTTGACGACGCCGACTCCGTCCACGCCGAGGTCGCCCGCGAGATGCTCCTCCGCCACGACTGGACCACCCTCTACGCCAACGGCATCCGCTACCTCGAAAAAGCTCCCCTCCTTTACTGGAGCATGGCAGCCAGCATGAAAATCTTCGGCGTCCACACCGCCGCCGCACGACTTCCGCTCGCGTTCACAGTCCTGGCGCTCGCCTTCGCACTCGAAAGCTTCGCCCGTCGAGCCTTTGCCTCAACCCGCGCAGGACTCTACGCCGCCCTCATCCTCCTCTCAAGCTTCGGCATCTTCATCTTCACCCGCATCACGATTCCCGACGCCGCAGTCTGCCTCTGGCTCACGCTCGCGATCCTCTGCTACTGGCTAACCGAACAACAAACCTCACCGAATCGTCTGCTCTGCTACGGCTTCGCTACCTGCTGTGCTCTGAACGTACTCACCAAGGGATTGATCGGAATCGTCTTCCCCGTCGCAATCGTCGCGCTTCATCTGCTGATGACTCGAGGCGCCCGCGGCACCATGGTGCGTCTTCGACGACTACACCCGTTCACCAGCCTCCTCGTCTTCCTAGCCATAGCCGCGCCTTGGCACATCCTGATCGGCCTTGCGAATCCCACACAGGGCAGTCCCGGAAGCATCAACTTCACACATGGTCACTGGATCGTCCCTCAACCGAGCGACGGCAGTGTTCACGGATGGTTCTGGTTCTACTTCATCAACGAGCACCTGCTCCGTTACCTCAATCTGCGCGTACCTCGCGACTACGATACCGTTCCGCTCGCGCTGTTCTGGGGACTCGTCCTGGTCTGGCTAATGCCCTGGAGCGGATTCCTGTTTCACGGGCTGGCTGCTGTTCCGTGGCGTAAAGCTCTGCGTCGCCACACGCTCGATGCGCCCGAATCCACACTATGGCTACTCGGCCTGTGGGCTGCGGTTCCTCTGCTGTTCTTCAGTCTTTCCACGCGACAGGAGTACTACGTTCTCCCATCGCTGCCCGCGCTAATCCTGCTGATTGCTGGATGGTTGAACCGCGAGGCCAATGAGGCGGAGTCTTTCGTCGTCCCGAACCGTCTGGTCGCGGCTGGTCAGCGCATCTCGACCGTACTGCTTATCTTTGGTTCGATCGCAGCACTGGTTTGTGGATTCTTTGTACTGCATGGTCAGCAGGCCGGAGCGAGCACCGATCTTGCGGCGCTACTGAAGCAGAACCCTCAGGATTACGCACTCTCGTTCGGTCACTTCCTCGATCTGAACGCTCAGGCCATGGGAGCGTTTCGCGTGCCGTTGATGATCACGGCATTTGCACTGTTCGGTGGAACGCTGGCCTGCTGGCTGTTTCGGCGCGATTACAAACCTCACCCTGCCAATCTTTGGCTAGCTGCGGCAGCGTTTGGATTTCTGCTAGCGGCTCATCTGGGATTGCAAATTTTTTCGCCAGTGCTTACATCGAAGCGATTGGCCGATGCGGTTGCCCCTGAGCTTAAGCCCGACGACCTGATCGTCATCAACGGCGAGTACGAGTCGGCCAGCACACTCGGCTTCTATCTGCGCCGCAACGATCTTCACATCCTCAACGGCCGCAGCTCGAATCTCTGGTACGGCAGCTTCTTCCCGGATGCCCCGGCGATCTTCGAGGATGAGCTTTCGCTCGATCTGAAATGGACAGAACCGCGACGCATCTTCCTCTGGACCGAGCTGGACCACATTCCCAAGCTACCTGGAAAGACCTACTTCATCGCTCAAAGCGGAGGAAAAGAGATATTGAGCAATCAACCCAATCCCTACTAGGCACGATGAAGACGGCCGCCGCGGAGATGGAAGCGTTCGCCGCGCCAGACGATGGTGTCGCCAGCAAAGCTCCAGAGCCAGAAGACCAGACCGAAGAAGTCGCGCAGGGGAAGAAGCCAGAGGTCGCGCAGCACTTGGCCGTCGCGCAACACTCCGACGCCGACTGCAAGCGCAACCGAAACGCGTGCGAGCAGAACGACGCTGAGCAAGGTGAAACTCCAGAGATCGAAGCCGCTGGCGATGCAGGTCATGACGGCCCACGGAAGCGCATAGGTGATGGCCAGACCGAGATAGCCGAGCTTGCGTGAGTCTCGCACAGTACGAGCCCAGCGCAGTTGGTGATCGCGGAAGCCCCTGAAGGTGTAGGCCGGAACAGAAGTTTCAACGACCTCAGCCGAAAGCTCGATCCTGTAACCTGCAGCGGCGATGCGTGCGCCCATCTCGTAGTCATCGGCGAGGCATTCAACGAGCGATTCGAGGCCGCCTGCTTTGGCTAATGCGGCTTTGCTGGTGGCGAGGGTTGAGCCGAGACCAAAATGAATTCCGCCTTCGAGCTTGCGCGCAGTAAGGACTCCCGGCATGAAATCTGTAGAGATGCCGAGGGCTTCGAGGCGCGACCAGAGAGTAAGGCTGGGGCGGCTCTGCGCTGTTCGTCCGATGTAGGGAGCCGTCACCATGCCGACGCTGCTATCTGCGAAGCTGCCCATCACGCGGGTAAGGTAGTTCGGCGAGACACGGATGTCGCTGTCGTTGATCAGTACGTGCTCGTAGCTGGCCACGCGGAGCATCTGGATGAGGTTGCTGACCTTGCCGCTTGTGCCCAGTCGTTCAGAACACTCGATGAGGCGAATAGCGCACTCAGGAAACTCAGCCTGAAGACGCTTGATCTCGGCTACAGCTGGATCATCGAGGCTGCTGACACCAAAGAGGATCTCGAAGCGGCCCGCATATTGTTGCTGACAGTGGCTCACCAGGCCGGCGTACATCTGCGGGTCGACGCCTTTGACCGGCTTGAGGATGGAGACGTCGGGAGCGCAGCCAGCGGCGAGGCCGCGACGTCTCCAGTAATGGTTGAAGTCCCGCGCACCCCATAGCGCCAGCAACAGATAGGCGAGGCCTGCCAGCGTAAGCAGTGCGGTGAAGACCTCGATCAAGATGGCGAGCATTCTTTCTAGTCTATCGAACAGCGTGTTTAGCGATCATTCGGGGGACGCGGTGCGTGGCTACTTCCCTTTATGATGGCTCTCCGCCTGAAGCGCGAGATCTTCTTTGACATTGGGGTCGCACTGTTCGAGCTCGGCGAGTAGACCTTCGTCGGATAGATCCAACAGGTGGGAGTTCTCCCAATCCTCGTGGAGCGTTTTCTGGATGCGGCGGATGATGTGCTCATCGTCAACTTCGATGGCCAGCTCGCGACGGCTGTCGAAGCTGCCGGGGGCAAGATTGATGGAACCGATGATAGCGCGGGCACCGTCCGCCAGAAGCAATTTGGCATGAAGCTTGATGTGCTTTAGCTTATGGATCTTCACACCGATGTCTTGAAGGCAGCGCAGGCCGCTCACACCTTCGATGAGCTTCTCCTTTTTTAGCTTGTGCGGAGGACGCGCCATGATGTGGATCTTGACTCCGCGACTACTCGCACGAACCAGATGCTCGATGATGACGGGGTCCTGATAGCGCTCGTTCTGCAGCCACAAAGTGTGCTGGGCGCTGTCGATGAGTTGGCCCAGGCGTTGACGCCCATTGCCGACGCACCAGATGAGATGGGAGTGGTCGCCGGCGTTAAACTTCGAACGGTTCCAGTCCGCATCGAAGCACTCCATCACCTCTTCGACTTCGTGCTTGTGCGTGGTAAGGACGGCGTAGTCGCGTGTGGTAGTGAGATTTTCAGTCTCCCAGTTCAGCGACTGCACGAAGGCGATCGAATCGTCGATGACCATGGACTTCTCGTGCGTCAGGTCGAAGTCCGGGTTGCTGTCGATGACCTTGATACCGCCGTCGGCAAGTGCCTTCCGGGAATCGCTATTCTCTTCCTTGCCGTCGCGGCGCGCGGGATTGAGCATGACGCGCACGTCGACGCCACGTTGCTGCGCGGCGATGACGGCTTGGAGTAGCGCGGGATCGGAGAAGACGAACATCTTGATGCGGATTGACTTAGTAGCCTGACCGATGGCGTCGAGAATGGGCTGCGCGGAGTCGTCGGGTAAAACGATGAGGGAGCGGGACATGGTGTTACTGCTCCTGCGGCTGAGGTGACTCTACTTTATCTGAACCGGCGTCGAACTGGGTCCGGTGAAGGTCGGCGTAGAGGCCATTCTTGGCCATCAACTCGTCGTGGGTGCCGCTTTCGGCGACGACTCCACCAGCGATGACGACGATCTGGTCAGCGTCGCGGATAGTGCTGAGCCTGTGGGCGATAGCGATGACAGTTTTACCTTTCATCAGCTTCTCAAGAGCATCAATGACCAGTTTTTCGGATTCGCTATCGAGGGCCGCAGTGGGTTCATCCAGCAGGAGAATGGGGCTGTTGCGAACCATGACGCGGGCAATGCCGATGCGCTGGCGTTGACCACCGGAGAGCGTGGAGCCGCGGTCCCCGACAAGCGTGTCGTAGCCGTTCGGCATGGCCATGATGAAGTCGTGCGCGTTGGCGAGTTTGGCCGCAGCGATGATCTCATCTTTCGTGGCGTCGGGCCGGCCAAAGGCGATGTTCTCGAGGATGGTTCCGCGAAAGAGGACTGTGTCCTGCAGGACATACCCGATCTGGTCGCGAAGAGGCTTGAGTTTGTACTCGCGGACATCATGGCCGTCGATGTGGACGGTACCGGACTGGACATCATAGAAGCGCGGGATAAGGCTAACCACGGTAGATTTTCCAGCGCCCGTTGGACCTACGATGCCGACGAACTGTCCAGGCTTAATTTTGAGGTTTAGATCGGTGAGGATTGGGTTGTCGGCATCGTATCCAAAGGCGATGTGGTCGAATTCGATCTCACCGGCCAGAGTTTCGGGTTCGAGGCCGTCGGGATTCTCAGGGATAACGGCGTCGGTATCGAGGATGGAGCGAATGCGTTCGGCGCCCACAGCAGCCTGCGCTACGGCATTCGTTGTTGTGGCAAGATCCTTGACTGGCTTGAAGAACTTCGCAAGGTAAGCGAGGTAGACAGTGAGCTCACCGATGGTCATGGACCCTGCAAGAATAAGCGCCGCCCCACGCCAGAGAACGACCGCAGTACAAAGCGCGACGGTGATGTTCACGACCGGCGAGAGGAGCGCCTTGATGCTGCGGGCCTTGAGAGCAGCCCCTACGGTCGCCTCGCTCACATCGAAGAGGAGCTTTTCCTCCACCTTCTCCTGACCGAAAGCTTTCACGACCTGGATGGATTCGAGATCCTGCTGGGCTACGGCGAGGATCGCACTCTGCTCTTTGCGGACTTCGTGGGTCGCCTTCTTGACGGCCTTTTTGAATCGCGAAACGAAGAGGAGAAGAAAAGGCGTTACAGCCACAGCGATGAGGGTAAAGTCCCAATTGAGCCAGAACATGAGACCCAGCATGCAGAGAATCGTGAGGAGATCGACGAGAATGCTGAGCGTGGAAGAAGACGCGAAGCCCTGGATAGTCTGGATGTCGGCAGTAAGGGTGCTGAGGATCGTGCCGGTCTCGTGGGTGCTGTAGTAGCGCAGCGAGAGGCGCTGCAGGTGCTGATACAGGCGCATCCGCAGATCGTGAGCGACCCATTGCCCGACACTCTCCGTGTAGTAGTTGTCGATGTAGGAGGCGGCTGAGCCGACGATGGCGATCAGGACGAGCGCGACCGCCGCCAGAGCCGCGACATGAAGTTTGTCGCCTCGCTCCAACATGGGGTGGAGCAGATGATGAAGCCAGGGAGTGAGCTTGTGGTCGCCAATGACGTTGTCGAGGATGATCTTCAGCGGCCATGGGGTCGCCAGGCTCATCGCCGTCTCGACCAGCATGCAGAGAAGAATGACTGCCAGGGTACTACGATAGGGCCGGATTAAACCGCCAACAAAACGCAGCATGGGTTAGTCCCAGGGAAGGATCGATTGTATGATGCAACATCCGACCTGAAGGGCTGTGCGGGTTAGTTTTCTCGTTATTCGTAGCGAAGAGCTTCGATGGGGTTGAGGTTGGCGGCCTTCCATGCCGGATAGATGCCGAAGATCAGCCCGATCCCGCAGGAGCTCGCGAACGCCGCGCCGATCCATACCGCCGATAGCGCCGCAGGGAAAAAGAAGTGCACGGCATACCCGATCGCACTGCCACCCAACACCCCGATAATGCCGCCGACAGCGCACAGGGTCATCGCCTCCAGCGTGAATTGAGTCAGGATCATCTGCTTGTTCGCGCCGATCGCCTTGCGCACACCAATCTCCCGGGTCCGCTCCGTCACGCTCACCAGCATGATATTCATCACTCCCACCCCGCCCACAAGCAATCCCACTGCCGACAGCGACAGCATGAGCGCGAACAGACCGAACGTGATCTGGTCCCACAGCCGCGTCAGCGAGTCCGTCCCAAAGATCGCAAAGTTGTCGGGAGCATTGTTCTTCACCTTTCGTCTGATCCGCAGCAACTCCTCCAACTCATCCTGCACGAGAGCCTTGTTCTTCTGGTCGTCGAACTTCAGGCTGATCCAGTAATCCAATACCTCCGGATGGATCTTGTGGAACGTCGTCACCGGAAACCACGCCTTATTGTCTTCCGGGTTCTTCCCTCCCCCAAACGCCATTGGGCGTTTGCCCATCACCCCCACGACGGTAAACACTATGCCCGCGATAGTCACATCCTGGCCCACAGGACTCACCGTGCCGAACAGTGTGTCCGCCGTATCGTTTCCTAACACCACAACGTTTGCCGCCCGCTCCACGTCGCCATCGGTGAAGAACCGGCCCTCCTTCAGGTCGAGGTCATACACATCCTTCACGCTCGCCGCGTCCCCCTCCAGTGTCGTCCCCTCCATCTTCTTGGTGCCAAACTTCACTCCCACGGTGCCCTGCACTCCGCTATTGTCTCGATACTGCAATGACGGCGACACCGCCAGCACATGCGGCAGCGCCTTCATCGCCATCGCGTCGTCATAGGTCATCTGCTTCCGCGTTAGCATCTCCGTCGTCGGACGCACCCCGATCACAGGAAACCGGAACACCCAGATCACGTTGGTCCCGAGAGACTCCACCAGGCCCGACACACGCGAGTTCAACCCATTGATCACGGACGAGATAATAATCACCGTCATCACGCCGATCACGATCCCCAGAATCGTCAGCCCGCTGCGCAGCTTGTTCGCCCGCAACGTACCCAGCGCCATCGTTACCGTTTCTTTCGCATCGGCGACCTGCATTGACGACCTCCTTTCTGTTCCTGCCCTTGCCCTGTGCTTTACTCCGCTCGCAACGCCACGATCGGATCCAACTGCGCAGCCTTCCGCGCTGGATAGACACCAAAGAAGACTCCTGTACCGGTAGCCATTACCAGCCCGGCAAACACGCTCCAAAACGCAACGGTTGAAGGAAATCCCGCCAGAATCGTAATCGCCTGCGCCACCAGGATCCCACCTATGACGCCGAACACTCCGCCGACCAGCGCCATCGTCCCCGACTCAATCAGAAACTGGATCATGATGTCCTTCGGCCGTGCGCCCAACGCCTTCCGTATCCCGATCTCTCGTGTCCGCTCGGTCACGCTCACCAGCATGATGTTCATGATCACGATGCCTCCTACCACCAGTGCGATCAGCGCCACCCCCCCGGCCACCGCTCCAAACGACTCGGTCACCATGCTGAAGAATCCCACCAGAGTATTGTTCGTATCCAGCTCAAACGAGTCCGGCTCTCCGGGAGCGTCATGCCGCGCCGACCGCACCAGCACCCTCACCTCGTCCGCCGCCGTCTCCAGCACTGGTCCGGCCTCGCCTGCCTTCACATAGATCGTCAGCGTCTTCGCCGTCCCATAGCTCTTCTGAAACGACGGCAGCGGCACCGCGACCCAGTTGTCCTGGCTTGCACCAAACGTGCTCCCCTGTTTCTCGCTGATGCCGATGATCGTGTACGGAGTGCCGTCTACCCGCAACTCCTGCCCCAGCGGATCCACTCCCTCAAACAGGTGGTCCTGAATATCCGTCCCGATGATCGCCACACGCGAGGCATGTTCTTCGTCTGCCTGAGTAAACCCGCGTCCCTGCACGATGTTCAGGTTCTGCAGGGCCGGCATCTGCCATGTATATCCCCGGATGCTGGTATCGGTCGTGGACTGTGTCCCCCGCACGATCTTTCCGGTCACTGACTGCTGCGCGCCAATCCCGATGCAGTGCTTGCAGTTGGCCTCGACATACTTGAAGTCCGGAAACAGAATGTTCTTCCGCTTCTGAAACCGCTGATAGTCCTCCGGGCTGGTGATGATCTGCGGCATCTTCGACACCGTGAATACATCAGCGCCATAGCTGCTGAACTTGGTCGCGACATACGTATTGGCGCCATTCACCAGCGTCACCACGGCAATCACGCTGGCGACGCCGATGACGACACCGAGCAGCGTAAGAATAGTCCGCAGCTTGTTGGCCCAGAGCGACTGCAGCGCGATCTGTACGGCCTCTTTGAATTCCATTTCTACCGTTCCTGGGGAGTGGCTTGAGACTACCAGCCCTAACCCCTCGAAAGCGAGGCTATCCCCACCTTCCTATACGCAAACCGTCACTTTTTCGTTCGCAATCGTCAAAACCGCTCTTCGCCCATCAGATTGTCGGGGATTCGTCCACAGCCACTTCGCTAAAGGATTGCGGCGGAAAGATTTCTTCTTTGACAGGTTGTCCCGGGTATTCTTGCGTTATGCTGCGAGCCTCGACCCGATGCGTCGGGTTAAGCCGGTCGGTCTACCTCGTTAGCAGCCTGTCGGAGGGAAGATGCAGATATCGAGCGCAATTGCTCAGCTCCGGACTACCGACCTCGCTGAATCGATACGGTTTTACACAACGAAGGTCGGACTAACGCTGGAGTTCCAGTACCAGGACTTCTACGCGGGCATTAGGGCAGGCAGTCAGCTCTTTCACCTCAAGCTCTCAGACGTGAAGGACCCCTCTATCGAGTTCGTGGATAAGGGCGAGCACTTCCACCTCTACTTTGAAACGGACGACGTCTCAGCCGCGGCAGCCAGGTTGAAGGGAAACGGAGTGCCTCTCGTAAAGGACGTGCACGAGACGGCCTGGGGAACACGCGAGTTCGTCATCAAGGACGATCAAGGGCACACCCTGTACTTCGGTGAAAGCCAGTAGATTGCTAAGCGCAAGACACACGCGGCGGATAGGAGGACGTTGTGGGCCAGAAGGAATTGAAAGCGACATTCAGCCATCCGACACCGGAGCTGCCGGTAGCGGACGTCGAACGAGCTCAGCAGCATTACCGTGACGCCCTTGGTTTCGAGATTGGTTGGCTGTATCCCGGAAAGGAGATCGGTGCCGTGTCACGAGATAATGTCGCGATCTTCTTCCGCCGTAAAAGCCAACCCTTCGAGCCTTCTGTTCACTGGGTATTTGCGCCAGACATCGATGCCACCTACGACGAGCTGCGCTCGCTGGGCGCGCGAATCGTTGAGCCTCTCGAAAAGAAGCCCTGGGGGTTGCGTCAATTCACAGTGGAAGACCTCGATGGCAACCGCTTCTACTTTCACTGCGACTAGGCAAGCGCTGGACAACAGGAACTTGCAGCCGTCGTCACTGCGCGGTTCCCTCACTCACTGCGTTAGCTCGCGATAACGCCAAAGCGTGAACCGAAGTCTCACAACTCCCTATCGTCGGCTACTCGGAAGTAATCGCGCGGCGGTATACACTTAAAATGCAGGCGGCTGGATGATCGCTGCCGCTCGCGTCGCAAGGCGTCGGGCGGGGGAGGAAAGTCCGAACTCCGCAGGGCAGTGTGCCGGATAACGTCCGGGACGGAGGTTTCAAGACCTCTGGACGGCAAGTGCAACAGAGAACATACCGCCTCAGGCTGATGACCGCGCAAGCGGCCATGCACGCGGCCCGGGGTAAGGGTGAAAAGGTGCGGTAAGAGCGCACCGCGCGCCCAGTAATGGTCGCGGCAGGGTAAACCCCACACGGAGCAAGACCAAATAGGCAGGGATGTTGCCGCTCCTCTCCAGGCGGCAGCAAGCGTATCGGCCCGATGCGCCCAGGCGGAGAGACCCTTCGGGGAGCCAAAACCTGCGGGTAGGTTGCTAAAGCGCCGCAGTAATGCGTCGCGTAGAGGAATGATCGTCTAGAACAGAATTCGGCTTACGGGCCGTCTGCAAACCTGATGGCCCCGGCAAGTCCACAAGACTACCGGGGCCGCTCAACATACCCCGCTATCGATAAGTCCGAATTTCCTTGACGTCTTCGGGCGACCGGAGGTCATATGGTGAGACGGTGGTCGATTCGCCACGCCAGCCCAGGGCCTGAGCAGCACCAAAAAACTGCAGTATCGAGAGGCTCATATAAGCGTGTTCTCTCCATCATCGGCTGATACCGGGCTGGAAGTGACCGACCTCCAGTCTGATAGTGCATTTGCTACAAGGCTCGTTCGCCTGCGCAACGTCACCGTAATTCCCGAGGGCATGCGCCGCATCGCCCACGCACTGGTCGAGCATCCTGAGAACATCCTGCAAGTCCTGGTAGAGACCGCCGTCGAGCTCTGCGGCGCAGACAGCTCCGCCATCAGCGTCGAGAAAGAGGACCGGACAGAAGATGCGTACTACCAGTGGGTCGCCATCGCAGGCCGGTATTCAAACATGTACAACGCAGTGTTCCCCTACTATCACAGCGGCTGCAGGATCTGTCTGGAGCGCGGAGGGCCTCAGCATGTCCGCGCCTTCAAGCGCTACTTCGATATCCTCGGCATCACGGCACCCATTGTGACCGACGGACTTATGTTTCCGTGGCAAACAGACGAAACGCGCGGAACCATCTACATCCTGGCGCACGAACGGCAAGAGGCCTTCGACCAGGGCGACGTCGCCATCATGGAGATCCTCGCGGACTTCGCCGCCATCGGAGTCCGGCAGCTCCGCCAACAAAAACTGCTCATGGAACGGGCAGGCCTCGTCGCTGAAGCCGCCATGGCAAACAAACTCGCGCACAAGATCAACAATCCCTTGCAGAGCCTGACCAATGTCCTCTACCTGGCAGCCGAGGGATACCACGGCGAATCCGCAAAAATCGTGGGATGCCAGGCCCTGGACGACCTCGAACGCCTCTGCTCCTTGGTAAGGGAACTTCTTAGCCTCCCTCATCAACAAGCCCACTGAGTTCTTATAATGCTTCAAACATCAGAATCGCTGTAGTTCAGCGGCGTCCGAGGTGCAAGAAGGGTCAATGATGCAGACGAATCACGCTCAGGTTTGGAAATCTACTCCTTTTACTATTGAACGCAAAGAAGGCAAAGCTCCCGGCACAGTGATCTTTCGTCTCTGCGGACCTTTCACCGCGCGCGATATGTTCGGCACGTTAGCCCCGATCGGCCTGCTCAACATTTTGAGTTTCCAATCGACGCCAAGCGAAGAACTGCCAGCCCTCAACATCCTCGACCTGACCGATGTCCCCTACATGGATTCCACCGGCTTGGGCAGGATAGTCAGTCATTATGTTCACTGCCGGGGCAAAGGCGTCCGGATGATTATCGCCGGAGCGAGCCCACGCGTCGTGGAATTGTTCAGGCTGACCAAAGTGGACTCGACCATTCCCATGGCCCCCACAGTCGAGGAAGCCGATATCCAATAAAGCGGAACAGCGTGCAGAATGCTGCGATACCGACTAAGCCTTCTTACTCGCCGCAATCTCACCCATAGCGCTCACGAACTTATCCAAATCCGCGATCGTCGTATAAACATGCGGCGTCACGCGGATGCAGTGGATCTTCTCGTAGTCGATGCTGACCGTGTGAATCTTGTAGCGATCAAACAGCGTGTTCATCAGATCACGCGGCGGGACACCCTCAATGCTGACTCCGCAGATCGCGCACGAGAACCGAGGATCCAGCGACGTATGCAGCTTCACCCCGGGAACGTCTTTCACCCGCGTCGCCCAGTAGTTCTTCAAATAAAAAATGCGCTCCTGCTTACGCTTCGACCCAATCGCCTCATGGAAATTGATCGCCTCTCCAATGCCCTGCTCGATGGGGAAGCTGCGCGTTCCCAGCGCCTCAAACTTACGAATATCGCTGCTGCGAGGATCTCCATAACAGGTCAGCGGCCAGATCTTCTCGATCTTGTCCTTCTTCACCCACATCATGCCCGAGCCAATCGGCGCCGACAGAAACTTATGCAGGCTCGTCCCAAAGTAATCGCAATGTAAATCCGGAATCTTAAAATCCATCAGCCCAAACGAGTGCGCCCCATCCACGATCACCTCAGCCCCGTGCGCATGAGCCATATCGGCAATCTGCTGCGCCGGCATCAACTGCCCCACCCAGTTAACCATGTGCGTTATATGAACCAGCTTCGTGCGCGGCGTCATGGCCTGCTCATACGCCTTCACAATCGTGTCGACATCCTCAACGGGGAAATCAAAGCTGATCTGCTTGTAAACAATGCCGTCGCGTTCGGCCCTCTGCCGATACGCGTTCATCATGTTGGGATAGTCCTGCTTCGTCCCAACTACCTCGTCCCCAGCCTTCAGCGGAATCCCGTAGATGATCGTATTCAGCGCCTCAGTCGAGTTGCGATCGATCGCAATCTCCTCAGCCGAAGTCCCCGCCAGCCGTGCCAGCTTTTGCCGCAGCGGCTCCCGCCCCTGGTCGAGGATCTGCCACATAAAATAGGACGGCCCCTCATTCGTCATCTGGTTGTAGCGTTCCACCGCCTGCTGCACAACAATCGGTGCGGGCGACACGCCACCGTTATTCAGATTGATGATCTGCGGGCTCACCGAGTACCCCCGCTGAATCACACTCCAGTAGTCCTCATTCTGAGCGGCCTCTGCTGCCCCCAGATGGTCCACAGAGCGGGACGCGGCCTCCCAGTCCGCCGCATGGGCCTGGCGAAAGAGACTGTTCGACGAAAACGCCCCCGCAAGGGCCGTCATCTTCAGGAAGGAGCGACGATCATTCATTGCCATAGAAGCAATCTAGGCCATTGCTGCGCCTCTGGCAAAGAAAAATGAGGTTTAACGCCGTTTTCGCACCACCCACGTTGTCATGCAGCGATAGTCCTGAACGACCGTCGTCTTCAACGGATCTACCAGAACAGCGTTCATCTCATCAGTAATTTTCAGGAGCATCGCTTCATCCACGAGGAACCACTCCGAGCCATCTCCGATGACATGGATATTGCCCCGTACCCGTTCAAAGTCCATTCCAATCCTTGAACCCAGACGGCAAAAGAGCATCCCACCGGGCCTCAAAACGCGCCACAGACCGGACAACATCGTCCTGAAGTGCTCATCATCTCGCGCAAAGTGGAGCACGGAATTGCAAATCACGACATCCGCGAATGCATCTGAAAATGGCATCTGCTCAATGAGTCCCACCTGAAAGTTCTCTGCAGGCAGCCCGGTTCCCAGGGAAGCAGATAACTGACGGACATGCTCAACACCTTCGCGGCTTGCGTCCAGCGCGAATATATTGCAGCCTTCTCGCAGCAGATGCACCAAATTGCGTCCATATCCGCATCCCGCATCAAGTACCCGCATTTCAGAGGTTATGTTTCCACGAAGGATTTGATCGAAGACGTAGATATCGATCTGTCCAAACTGCTCTTGAACGTTTAGCGCCATACCCTAACTTACCGGTTTTTTAGCTCGGGGTATCGAGCATAGATGCGGCGCTGGTCTTCGATCGTGAACTCTCGCAACCGTCTAGGTTTGTCCTGGGGACGAATGCCTTTCTGATTCAGCACGTTCATCAGACTCCACTCACGCTGCAAGCCGCGAGGCTCTTCCGCCTTCAAGTCATAACGCGTAAAGTCGATCGCCATCGGAGGGCTGTCACGCGTCCAATCGCGCAGCAACGCCAGTCGAAACTCGTTATTCATGAACCACTGAATCTCCAGCTCCTTCTCCGACCCGGGCGCTCCAGTCCCTTTCTCATCGAAACGGTAGTTCAGCCGCGCATTATTCGGCGTATGTTTCCTCCACTCCTGGCCGAACTCCCCTTCAGTAATCACCTGCGTATCAGGCCACCTCTCCCGCACAGCCTCCAGCCAATAGGTCAAATCCTCATCGTGACCAATCGACACCTCCCAAATCGCCGTCACCCAGCCGAAGCCATTCATCGCATGGCCACCATCAAAATGCACCGCCGTCGTGTCCAGCATCTCCTTACGGCCGGCAACTTTTCCAAGATTCCCCACCGTCTCAATCGGCCCCACGCCCACCCTGCTATTGAAGCCGCCTTGAAATCCCTCCCGCCGCGCCGTCAGAAAGTCGCACGTCCAGCCGTCCAGGCAAACGCAGTCGATAAAATCCGCCGCCCCCTGTGCCGGTTTCAAATAATGCTCACGGCTGGGATAGTAGGGATAGCAAACCCCACCATCACCATCTCCGTTATCGATCCCGTGCTGGCTCCAGATCTGCCCTTGGCAAACGTGAATCCCTTCATCTGCAGCGAGAAGCCGCATATTCTCCGCGTCCATGAAACCCGCCACAAGAGATTGCGGCCTGTAACCACCCCCTACCATCTCCGATACCTGGCCCAGCGCGGTATGAATCGTCTGCCGATTCTGTTCGCGCGTGTTGTACATCGGGGCGAAATAGCCACCCGGAATGAAGGTGATCTCGTCGCCATAGCGGTCATGATACGAGGCAAGCAGCCGCCGAGCCTCCTTGTACTCCTTCCGGCTGTCCTTGAGCGCGAGCCAACTAATAGCCCACGTCATCCTGCCGCCAGGACAACCCGCCGCAAACGCCTCTCGCCTCGACCGAATTCGCTCAGGCCGATTGTCGCTCGCCTCATCTTCGCCAATCGAGCGATCCGGAGTGACCTCAATCTGATTCACACGCACAATAGAAACGTGCGTCAAGAATCGGCCACGCATGCTCAAAGGCTCTGCCGCCAGCGCAGCTACATTCTCTGCAACTCCTGCAACCGCAAGCGAGGTCGCCCCAGCCGCCGCTCGTGTAAGAAACTCCCGCCTTGTCCAGTCGCTGCCCATGAGTCTTCTTCCACTCCTCGTCTTACTTCGAAACCTAAGTTCAGCTCTTCTCCGGCGGGAATCATACACGAATAGGGAGCCAACCACGTGTGGTCTACACGATTAGCGGATCAGGTAGCCGTTGACGTAGTCGATCAGATGCTTCCGGTGATGAGCACGATAGTCAGGATAGTCTGAGCGGATACCCGCATCCGCAGCGTTGATTGCAATCCAGGCACCGAGAACGTTGGCTTTTTCGAGATTCCTGATATTGCGGATCGAAGGATCGAGGTTCGATTCGATAAGAGTATCGCCCTTGAGTTTTGCGTCGATGTCGTCGAGCATGGCACGCAGTGCTGCGTGTTCTTCGGCGATCGTGTGGCGATACTCCGTGGGTCGAATGACAGCATTGGCATCCGACGCGCCCGCGACAATGGCCTGATTCAGCGTACGAGCCCCATGAGCCACGCGGAACTGCTGGTAGATGACCCACGAAGATCGCCCATCCTTGGTGGAAGCCGCAAGCTCCGGATCAATTCGAAGAACGCCCTGCGGAGTGTCAAAGGCAGGCCGCGTGATGGCAGGCTTGACGAGTTGATGACCGGTACGCTGAGCCCATTGCCCAATCTCGGAAAAGGGAGGAGCACCATAAGGCTCGGCGACCACGGCTTCTACGAATTTCTCGCGAGCCCCATCACGATCCCCCGCCTGGAACAACGCATCGCCCCAGTAGCGGTACGCAGTTTCACGGTCGGGATCGATTGCAATAGCCTTGGCAAACCAGGTGCCGGCATTGGAAACGTCCTTCGTCCGGAAAAAAGAATCTCCAGCGTACAGAGCCGGATCGTACCAGCCAGGGTCAAGGGCTGCGGCTTGTGTGTAGAGCTTCGCGGCAGCGGTCCAGTCAGACCGCCCGAAAGCAGCTTCTGCGTCGTGAAAGACAGCCTGCGCATCGGGTTTTCCGTGATAGGAATAGCCAACGGAGAGGGGAATCCCCGCGAGGACGGCCCCTACGAGCGTCTTCGTGTCCGCGTTGAGAACTGCGCGAACATACGCACTGGAATCCCCAAGAGACTGCGCACGTTTGATCTCTTTCATCGCCTGCAGATGAACTTCCATCCGCGCGGATGGATCAGAGAGCGTCGCTTCCTTGGCCAGAAGACCCGCACCGTGACGCTCAGCGAAGACGGCCACCGTCGAGTCTTGTCGACACAGATCTTCATACAGCGGAAGCGCTTCTAATGGCTTTTGAGCAGTGAACAGTTCATCCGCCCGCTTCCGCTCGGATTCAAAACCGGAGTCGTGATGAGGTACGACGGATGGTGAAGTTTGAGTGGCGACCTGGCCTTGCAAAACGGAGGACCCAATGGCAGTGAAGACGAGAATGAACCGCAGCATGCTTTCCGAAGACTCCTTATACAGCCTCGCGTGGCGAAGCTGATTATAACGATGCCGCCGGACCATACCTCGCGGCATCCAGCCATCCATGCTTCACACCCGTAATCTAGCTCGACAAGGACGATGCATTATCGGAGAGCTCGTCGGCCACACCACCTCTTTACTCCTAAGTTTTTAGTTGACAAATTTGAGCTACTCAGCCTAACCTCCTAATCACTTAGGAGATAGCTCTAGTGAAGAAACCTCAAAAAACTGACTTAACAAAGCTTGAGTTAAGAATCATGCAGGTGATCTGGAGGTGTGGCAGCAGTACGGTCAGTGCTGTGCAGGCAGAATTGGAGCCTCCATTGGCCTACACCACCGTACAGACCATGCTGAACATTCTTGAGCGTAAGGGAAAGCTCAAACGTGAGCTACAAGGTCGCGCCTACGTCTACGCCGCAAAGGTAACTGAAGCCAAGGCGCTAGGTTGGGGCCTGCGCGACGTGATTGATCGCATGTTTGGCGGATCGAGCGAAGAACTGGTCATGAGTCTTCTTAAGAATGGACAGATCGATGCGAAAAAGCTGGCGAAGTTGACGAAACGATTTAACGCGGAGGCGGGCGAGCCATGAGGAGCTTCGAATCTTGGATTTTGTCCTATCTTCTGAATTCTTTGTGGCAGATTCCATTGCTGTTCGCTGCTGGGTACGTTGCGGCACGAACGCTCAGAACGATGGCTGCCACGGCGGAGCATCGTGTATGGGTGAGTGTCCTGTTACTGCAAAGTTTTCTTCCGCTTTGCTCTGCTTTGTCATGGGAGTGGCTGCTTTCGCTGCCCCTCTGGGCCCATAATGCTCACCGGGTCGGCGGAGCGCATGTGTCGGTAACGATGGGTGCGGGGACCGGATTGGGCGGTGCGCTGCATCTGTCTGCAGGGCTTCTTACGGCAATCGCAATTGTGTATGGCACCATCATTTCTTATTTCGCAGCGAGATTTGCCTGGAGGTGCAGCAAACTCTCCGCAATGCGGCGGGAATCAGTGGAGGTGACACTTACAGGCGAAGCCGCGATTTATTGGGAGCAGTGTTCGAAAAGATTTCGGATCAATAACGTATCGATTGCGACTTCGGCCCGGATCTTCGGACCTCTCACGATGGGACTATCGCAAAAGCTTGTGTTACTGCCTGCATGTATGGCCGACACTAGCTTGCCGGAGGCGGATCTCCACACGGTGATCGCACATGAGTTCGCGCACATGCACCGGAACGACTTTCTCAAAAACTTGATTTATGAACTGCTCTCGTTGCCTGTGAGCTACCATCCGTTGTTCCGGTTCACGCGCGAACGGATCATGGAGAGTCGCGAGATAGTTTGCGACCAAATAGCAGCCGAAATCGCTGGGCGAAATGAATATGCTCGATCACTCTTACGGTTGGCGTCCCTGCTTGTAGAGGGAATGTCGATCAGAACCCCTCACGCCATCGGAATCTTCGATGCCAACGCATTTGAAAGGAGACTTATGAGGCTAACTGGAAAACAAAACGAAATCCGAGGTGTGCGCCGCTTCGTCATTGTGGCCATTTGCGCTGCATTTGGTATTGGGATTTGCGCATCAGCATTGGCGCTGAGCACGCATGTGGAGGCAGCCTCGGCTGTCAGCGGCACCCCGTCATCATCCTCTGGGCCTGTCAAAGTCTCCGCTCAAGTGATGGCTGGGAATAAATTGTCCGGCCCCGATCCGGAGTATCCAGAGGAAGCCAAAAAGGCGAAGATTCAAGGAACTGTCGTGCTAGGCGCGGTGATCGACAAAGATGGGATCGTTCGAGAACTGAGAGTCGTTTCGGGCCCAAAAGAGCTTCGTATATCGTCGCTCGACGCAGTGCGACAGTGGACCTACAAACCTTATCTTCTGAATGGGAATCCCATCGAAGTCGAGACCTCAATAAACGTGACCTACACGCTTGGAAATTAGATCGCCCGAAGCCAGTGGGTGACCTCTCCATCTAGTCGGCCATCCGGAATCCCGAATGGCCGACTACTTCGACATTAACCCCCTTACTTACTTCCATCCGTCAGCTGAGCATACAGTCCACATCACCGGAACCTGCCCATGGAAGTCCATCGCTTGCGGTACTTTTTCCCCGCACCCTCACACACCTGTGTCACATGGTGGTTCTGCTCGACATACCCATCACCGCGATACTCTTTGCCATGCAAGCGACCACGTGGGAAGTAAACTAGAAGTGACTCCCCATGAGCGAAACCACTTTCACCGCGACCCTCCCTGCCGCCGACCCAATCGATATCGCGCCTGAGCACAAAGCGCCACCCCTCAACGACTCCTCCCGCAACCTCTTTCGCGTGCTGGCCGCAGTCAGCTTCTGCCACATGCTCAACGATATGGTGCAGTCGCTGCTGCCTTCGATCTATCCGATCCTGAAGAGTTCGTTTCATCTCAACTTCACTCACCTCGGATTCCTCACCCTCACCTATCAGGTCGTCGCCTCGCTGCTCCAACCGCTGATTGGCCGCTTCACCGATGGCAGACCCGTTGCCTACTCCCTGCCTATCGGCATGACCTTCACACTGGCTGGTCTCATCCTGCTGGCCTTCGCCCCTACCTTCGGATGGCTGCTCTTCGCCGCCTCGCTCGTCGGCGTAGGCTCGGCCATCTTCCACCCGGAGTCCTCCCGCATCGCCCGCATGGCCTCGGGCGGCAAACACGGCTTCGCGCAATCCTTCTTTCAAGTCGGCGGAAATGCAGGCTCAGCCATAGGCCCGCTGCTCGCAGCCTTCATCGTTCTGCCGCAAGGCCAAAAGGGCATGGCATGGTTCGCAATTCCGGCCATCATCGGCATCGCCGTGCTGCTGCGCGTGGGTCGTTGGTACAAAGCTCGACAGTCACAGACGCATACAAGTGCAAACACCGCCGTCATGCATCACTCGCTCTCGAAGCTCCAGGTCACCGGCGCAATTGCCGTCCTGCTCGCGCTCGTCTTCTCCAAGTACTTCTACCTCGCCAGCCTCAGCAGCTACTACACCTTCTACCTGATCAATCGCTTCCAGGTATCGGTCCGCACCTCCCAGATTCTGCTCTTCCTCTTCCTCGGCGCAGTCGCCGCTGGCACTCTCATCGGAGGCTCCGTAGGCGACCGCTACGGACGCAAGCTGGTCATCTGGATCTCCATCCTCGGCGTCCTGCCGTTCACCCTCGTCCTGCCTTTTGCGAACCTCTTCTGGACCGGCGTGCTAAGCGTCATTATCGGGTTCGTCATCTCGTCAGCCTTCTCGGCCATCCTGGTCTACGCGCAGGACCTCCTGCCCGGCCGCGTAGGAACCGTCTCCGGCCTCTTCTTTGGCTTCGCCTTCGGCATGGGCGGAATCGGCGCTGCAGTACTCGGCAAGCTAGCCGACGCGACAAGCATCGCCTTCGTCTACCACGTCTGCTCTTACCTGCCGGCCATTGGGCTGCTCACTGGCTTCCTGCCGAACCTGGACCCTCCGCGGGAGCCGTAAGCAAGTCACTCTAAGCGCCGTTAGCAAACCACCAATTGCCACCTTTTAACCACGCTTGCCACACTTTTTACCGCTTAGTACCACCCGTTTTTCACGAAAATCCCCGAAAAACCACCAATCCACCACGTCAAAAAAAACGCGCCACAAATCCTACCGGATCGCCGCCATAGCCGCCCGAAAGAGGGTCTCAAAGTCCGCTCCAGCCGCAGCGTTTCGCTCGATCGCCGTCTCAATCGCCTTCTGCGCCACAGGCCGCGGATACCCAAGATTCACCAGTGCCGAAAGCGCATCCTCCGCAGCCGGCCCATGATGCGCCCCGCCACCACTCACCGGCACCGCCAAATCATCCAATTTATCCTTTATTTCCAGCACGATACGCTCTGCCGTCTTCTTCCCAATCCCCGGAATTCTTGTCAGCGTCCCATGATCCCCACCCCGAATCGCCACCACCAGCCGTTCTGCTGAAATCCCACTGAGTATCGTGATGGCCAATTTTGGCCCTATTCCGCTGATACTAAGCAGCTTTTCGAACAACCGCTTCTCCCGCGTATCCGAAAAACCAAACAGGGAGATCTGATCCTCCCGCACATGCGTGTGTATGTACAACGAGGCCTCGACACCCTCCGCAGGCAACTCGGAAAACGTTGCAACGCTGATAGTTACGTCATATCCGACGCCGCCGCAATCAACGATAGCCTGATTCGGATTTTTTGAGATTAAACGGCCACGCAGGTGAGCAATCATTCTTCGAACGATTGTAGCGCGGGGTTTAGATCACCCCTGGAGCAAGCGGGATGGCTTACAAGAAAGCTGCCTCTCTTGACAAACGAGAGGTTACGGAAGCGGGGGCCGAGGCCGCTAAGTGCCTGTCTCCGGAACCTAAAAAAATAAAAAACGTTATAGTCACCTTTTATCTTGCCGAAAGTAACATTTTAATGATTACTTTAACATTATGGCTGGTTACCAGCTAAGTAGCTCTTGTAGTTTGATTTAGTAGCAAATCAATTGCCATAGATGGTTACTTTGGCAAAGTTCGCGATCGTTTTCTGACCTTGAAGCATGTAAGTCGTTGAAACGGAGAACTTTGATGAACGGTATCCTTTCTTTCTTTTTGGCTGTCTGTCCCCTCTTCGCTTTGATCATCACGCCATTTCAGACATTTACCCACCCAATCATTCGCGTTGCTACGCATCAAGCGATTCCAGCACCGAAACATCGCGTTGTTCTGGCTGCAATGCGCGCTCCTGATACCGGGTACTGGCACACGAGCGGGAACCAAATTCTGGACGAACGAAACCAGCCAGTGCGAATTGAGGGAATCAACTGGTACGGATTTGAGACAGTGCGACAGGTACCAGGTGGGCTGACGGTGCAGGATTACCGGACTATTCTACAGACGATTAAGCGTAATGGATTCAATACGGTACGAATTCCCCTGTCAAACCAGATGATAGAGCGGCCGGTGGTTCCGAAGAACATTGGATTTGAAAATGAACAGGGCACAATCAACACAGATCTGCGAGGGCTGAGTTCGCTTGAGATTTTGGACCGGATTGTCGAGTATGCGGGGACGTTGGGATTGAAGGTGATTCTTGATAATCACCGGTCGGAAGCGGGTGACAGTGCGGAGCAAAGTGGGCTTTGGTACACGAACGAGTATCCCGAATCAGCGTGGATTGGAGATTGGGAGAGTCTGGTGCGGCGGTATGCGGGCAACTCGACGGTTGTAGGAGTTGATCTGCGGAATGAACCGCATAATGCAAATAGCGGCGGAGCGTGCTGGGACTGCGGTGGAGAACGTGACTGGCATCAGGCTGCGGAGCGCGGTGGCAATGCGGTTTTGCGGGTGAATCCGCGGCTGATTGTGTTTGTTGAGGGCGTGGATGCTTATGACAATGATTCTTACTGGTGGGGCGGGAATCTGGAGGGTGTGCGACGCTCGCCGGTGCGGTTGAAGGTGGCGAATCAACTGGTTTATTCGCCGCATACGTATGGTCCGAATGAGTATGCGCAGAAGTGGTTCAACACGAACACTACTGCGGCCAGTCTTGAGGCTGTGTGGGTGAAGCATTGGGCGTATGTGAGCCTGAGCGGAATTGCTCCGGTGTGGGTGGGGGAGTTTGGGACGACGAATAAAACCGAAGATATTCGTGGGAATGTACCGGGGTCGGAGGGGCAGTGGTTTCAGAGTTTGGTGCAGTTTCTTGGCAAGCATCAGGAGTTGAGCTGGACCTCATGGGCGCTGAATGGCGAGGATGCGAACGGGCTGCTGAATGCGCATTATGATGCTGCAGCGAATGTGTTGAAGCAGGAGATGTTGGCGAGCATTATGTCGCCAGCGGTGCCTGCTGTCGCGGCAGAGGCTGTGGTGGCGCGGGTGGTGTCTCCTATGGCGGGGCGGGAGAGGCGGAGTGAGGCTTGCCATGTTTCGTATCGGAGCAGGAATGAGTCGCGTGATGGCTTTACCGGGACGATTGAGATTGCGAACACTGGGGATAAGGCGATTGAAGGGTGGACGTTGCTTTGGTTGTATACGGACAGCCAGGAGATAGGGCAGGCGCGTAACGCGCGGGTTGCGCAGCGCGGGGATATGGTGATGATGAGCAATACGGGTGAGAATGGGGTGATTCCGGCGGGCGGGCGGTTGGCGGGGATCTCGTTTCAGTCGAGTTATCGCGGGGTGAATCGGCGGCCGGTGAAGTTCTATTTGAATGGGAGTTTGTGCGGGTAGTTTTGACGGATTTTTAAGGGGGATGGCCGAGAATTCGGCCATCTTTTTTTGTGCTTTTTTTGGCGTGGTGATTTTGTGGTTTTTGCTGGGGTTTTTGGGAAAAGTGGTGTGCAGGATGTGGTTTTTTGCGCGGCAAGTGTGGTGGAGTTGTGGTGATTGATGGTTAGCGGATGGTCGCAATTCGACCGTCTAGAAATCGGCACTTTTCCCGACTTTATTTTCGGGTGGGCCGAAAGAGGATTAGGATAGGCGAACGATTTTGTTGATGGGCCCTGCTGATCTGAATCTTTTCCGAGATAAGGATGGAATGCTATGGCTCTGGACATCGTTGCGTGGCATGACCGCACGTCTGCGGATCATCAAATACAACTGAACAACGCTGCTGCCGCTGGGTATCGCACGATTTCGTTGTGCGTTTACGGCGATCGGAACGATCCGCGATATGCGGCTTCGATGGTCAAGCGGGCCGTGGTGGTCGCGGAACAGCAGTTCTTTGGGATGGATGCGGCTACGTGGCAGGCGAAGTTCAACAGCATGGCGGCGCAGGGGTGGGGGCCTGAGATTGTTACGGCGACGGGGCCAGCGAACAATCCCCTGTTCGCGGCTTGTTTTATTCAGACGGGATCGATTCCGCTAACGCGCCATGGTTTGCTGGCGGCGGACTTCAATACGCTGAACCAGTCGCAGATGGCGGCGGGGAACATTCTGCGATGGGCGGATGTTTATGGGAATCCGGGTGATCTGCGCTATATCGGTGTTTGGGTGGCGAATAAGGACAGTCGGGCGTGGAACTGTGATGGGATCGATGACAACTATGCGACGGTGCAGGCGCGGTTTAATGCCCTGGTGTCGGGGTTTGGACGGCCTGTGAATGTTGCGGCGACTCCGGACGTTGGGGACCTAATGATGTACGACGACAGCGAGGACGTGGCGTGGCAGGCGTGGGATGGGATGACGAGCGCGGACTATCAGACGAAGTTCAATACGCTTTATCCGCAAGGGCTGCGGCCGGTGCGGGTGAGTGCGAAGGGAACGGGCAGCGCGGCGAGGTTCAGCGCGATCTTTGCCGATCGTGAGGATGGCGATGCGCGGACGTTGCGGATCAATGGACCGGCTGGGTCCGCCGCAGTGGCTGCGATTGATACTGCGATGGAAGCAGTGATGACGGCGAATATGATTCGCGGGGCTTCGCTGGCGATTGTGAGTGGGACGCGGCTGGTGTATGCGCGGGGGTACACGATTGCCGAGCCGGGGTATCCCGATGTTCAACCGACTACGTTCTTCCGG
This sequence comes from Edaphobacter aggregans, assembly GCF_003945235.1. Classification (NCBI taxonomy): domain Bacteria; kingdom Pseudomonadati; phylum Acidobacteriota; class Terriglobia; order Terriglobales; family Acidobacteriaceae; genus Edaphobacter; species Edaphobacter aggregans. Next base: position 3,128,524 of record NZ_RSDW01000001.1, on the reverse strand, counting down.
CAGGCGAGTGTGTCGAAGATGTTTACGGCGGCGGCTATTTATCAACTGATTGATGAAGGAGCGAAGCTGCCGGGGACGAACACGGCGTTTGTGCTGGACACGCTGCTGAAGGACGCGCTGCCGAATATTGCGAATGGGCCGGCCATGGCGCATTGGAACGACATTACGATTCGGCATTTGCTGGAGATGACGAGCGGGGTTACGTCGGGGATTCTGGGTACCGATCCGAATGTGTCGGCGACGCTGCCGGTGAGCGCGCTGCAGATGGCGCAGTGGCTGTATCGGCAAACGGTGACGAATACTCCGGGAGACAAGACGAAGGGGACTTACAGCAATGCGGGGTATATGCTGCTGGGGCTTGTGGTGGCGCGGATGCGTGGAGCAGCCAGCTATATGGCAGGCATGGCGACGTTTCTGAACAAGCTGAACATTACACGGGTGCGGTCGGCGGTTACGGTAGCTTCGGCGCAACTGGGTGATGAAGCACGGTATCATTCGCGCCCGCTGACGGCGCTGCCGAGCGTGATGGCGACGGGACAGCCGCTGTGTGCGCTGGGGTATGGAGAGTGGAATCTGGAGAACTGCGGTGGTGGAGGCGGGATCTCTGCTGCTGCGACCGATGTTGCGCGCGTGCTGGCGGCGCTGAGCGTGACGTTCAACAATCCGATGATGAGTGTGGCAACGCTGCAGACGTGGATGGCGAATGCGTCGGCTGCGACGGCTACGATTACGGGGCCGGATGCGCATGGGTTCCATGGGTTTGACGATGTGTTTACGGTGGACGCGGCGAATCATCTTTTTGCTGGGGATAAGGGGGGGAGTTTGACGACGAGTCAGAATGGAGTGCACTTTGAGACGGCGGGTATCTCTACGGTGATTTGCTGGAATGGCATGACACCGACGGGGCCTGCGTGGTTTTCGCCGTACAAGGTGCTGACGGATGCGGCGCGAGCGCATGACTGGGGAACGACGGATTTGTTTCCGACGTTCGGGATGCCTGCGCTACCGGTGCTGAAGCGGATACCGCTTCCTCCGGAGCCAATACCACCGCGGGCGGTGGTGGCTCCGCATATGCTTCCTCAGAAAGGCTTGCCGAAGAATATGTAGCGGATACAGGAACAAATAACGCGAGTATCAACTGAGGAGTATTTACTTCCCGGCGAATGAAGCTAGGGCTTCGCGAGACCCGCGTCGTCGTTCTTGTGTGGGGCAAGGTTCAGCGACTGAATCTCTCCGTCTGATTCCGACTCGCTCAATATCAGATTGAGTACGCAGACGACCCCCAAGAAAGGCACTAGCCACCAATCGTCAAAAAAATCGTGCCGGTGCCAAGAACCGCGAAGGTTGGGTAGAGACCAGAAGATCGACAACGCTCCTATCCCGAAGCACCACAACTGTCCGAACCACCGTGGGATAGTCTTCGTGCCTAGCTTTGGGCGCTGGCCCCTGGCTCCCACACCGCAGGCGATTGCGGCCGCACCGATCATAAGACCGATCATTGCATCTGCATGAGTCACTGAGCTACCTCGGCAATAATACGGTGCAAAGGGCAACGGCTTCGAGATGCGGCCGCCTACTCCGCCTTATTGGGGTAGGCGGGGTTGGCGGCTTTTTAGTTCTTCGAGGAGACGGTCGATCTGATCTTCGCGGTCGAGGGTGGTGAGGCGGTCTTCGATGGATTCGGCTTCGAGGATCATGTGGCCGGCCATGTTGGTTGCTTCTTTGCGCTGGATGGTGGAGCGCAGGCGGTTGAGGGTTGCCGTGGTTTGGTGATTGGCCGCGATGGTTCGGGCGGCGTTCGCTTTGCCAACGGTGCGGGCGCGGCGGTGCTGGGCGATGAGCATCTCGGCGGTGGCGCGGGTTTCCTGGAGTTTTTGCTGGAGGCGGTCGAAGGCGGTGCGGAGGGTTTCGACCTCGGCGGTCTGGTCTTCGAGCTGCTGGGTGAAGCCTTGTGCCAATTGCTGCTGGCTGATGCTGCGCTCGAGTGCGGCGCGGGCGAGGTCGTCCTGCTGCTTCTGGACGGCTAGTTCGGCTTTACGGTTCCACTGGTTCATGGCTTCCTCGTGCTCCTTGAATTTCTTCTGGAGGAGGTGTTGGTCGGCGATGGCGATGGCGACCTGGGTTTTGACCTGAAGGAGTTGGTTTTCCATGTCGAGGACTAGTTGTTTGGCTAACTTTTCGGGGTCCTCGGCTTTCTCGATGAGGTCGTTAATGTTGGCTCGGAGGAGAGTTCCTACTCGTTCGAGGAGAGACATGGCGGGCTCCTTTCGGTGAAGGTTGCGTTACCAGCGGCGTCCGAAGAGGCGTTCGAAGGCAGCGAAGAGAAGAATGGCGAGAAGGCCGCGGGGGAGTATGCCGCGACGATATCCTCTGCCGTAGCCGCAGTAACCGTATGGGCCGAAGTAAGGACGACGGATGCGATAGGGGTTGAGGATTGGCCAGAAGATGAGGCGAAAGATAGTGGATGCTACGGCGATGATGATGATTGCGAGAAGGATGAAGGTGAACATCGTATTTTCTCGATTCGTGCTGCGTGAAAGGGATGACCAGGCTCACCGGTTAAGTGCCGATGAGCCTGGGATTGGTTAGAGGGTTTTGCCGTTGCCGTCTTCGCGGGGTTTCATCGCTTTGATGTTGCCCATGAGGTCGTGGAGGTTCATGCCGGAGAGGGCCTCGAAGAGTGCGGGGACCTGGGCGGCTATTTTGGTCATCTCGCCGGTAAGTTTGTTGGCTCCGGTTGCGCCGTCGTTGCCGGTGGAGACGATGGTGATCTTGTCGACCTTCGAGAGCGGCTCGGACATGGCGCGGACTACGTCGGCCATGTTGGTGATGAGCTTGTCGACGACCGCGGCTTGTGTCCACTCCTGATAGGCTTCGGCTTTGACGTTCATCGCTTTGGCTTCGGCTTCGCCCTTCTGGAAGATGATGTTGGCTTCGGCTTCGCCTTGCAGTTTTGTCGCTGCGGCGCGGCCTTCGGCTTCCATGGTGATGCGGGCCTTCTCGGCGTTGGCGATGTTTTCGATGCGCTGACGCTCGATCTCGGAGCCTTTGAGGATGGTGGCGATGAGCTCCTTTTCGTGGCGGAGGATTTCGGACTCCTGGACTTTGATCTGCTCCTGCTTTTCGATCTGCTGGATCTTGACCTGTTCGGCGATGACCTTCTGTTGCATGACGTTGGTCTGGAGCTCGTAGGCTTTGTCGGCCTGGGCCTCCTGACGGCGTGCGGATTCGGTGAACTGGGCCTTCTGGATGTCGAGGTCGCGTTGCGCTTCGGCTTGCTTGGCGAGGGAGAGGGTTTCGGCGAGGACGCGCTCCTGGTCTGCGGAGGCTTTAGCTACGGCGGCTTCGCGAAGGGCTATGGCGCGGCGGATGGCCGTGTCACGCTCAGCTTCGGCGGCGGCTATTTCGGCGTCGCGACGGATGCGGGCTACGTCGGGGCGTCCCATGTTGGTGATGTATTCGTTTTTGTCGCGGACTTCGCGGATGGTGAAGGAGATGACTTCGAGGCCCATCTTGCTCATGTCGTCCATGCAGGTCGAACGCATGCGCTCGGCGACCATCTCGGGCTCTTTGACGATTTGTTCGACGGTGAGCTGGCCGATGATGCCGCGGAGATGGCCTTCCATGACGAGGCGGATGAGGCCTTCGCGCTGGTCGGGAGATTTGGTGAGGAACTGCTCGGCGGCGGTGAGGATGGACTCTTTGTCGGAGCGGACTTTGATTTGTGCGACGGCTTCGACGGTGACCGCTACGCCTTGCTTGGTGTAGAGGTCCTGTTGCGGGGCTACGTCGAAGCTCATGAGCTCGAGGGAGAGCTGGCGGGAGTTTTCGACTACGGGAAAGATGACGGCGCCGCCGCCCTTGATGACACGTGGGCCGCGGAAGCCGTAGACGATGATGGCTTCGTTGGGTCCGGCTTTGCGGAACATCTTGGCCATGAGAAGGGCCAGTGCGAGCGTGGCGAGGACTATCAGACCTGCAATGATGATTACCGAGTTCGGCATATCGTTCCTTTGTCCGAGACGGACTGGAGGGCGTGTGAGGTGCTTGCCTCAGTGGGTGGGTGGCTGGGGATTGCCTCGGCAAGTGAGGCCGCCAGAACGATGTGCCTTTTCAAAGCAACAGCAACAACAGAAGCAGATCCCTACGGGATGACAACAAGAGAAGCAAGGACAACAGCAAGTGCAAGGGCAACAGCAGGTCCCCTTCGGGGATGACAAGCAAGAAAAGCAAGTGCAACAGCTTGTCAGGTGTTGGTTAGGTCGTCCCAGCGGCGGACGTAGGCTATGCCTCGTTCGTAGCGGATGACGACGACTTCGGTGCCGCGCTGGATCGCTGTGCCGTCTTCGCTGCGGGCGGCGGCGGCGCGGCGGGCTCCGGTTTGGGAGAAGATGATTTCGCCGGTGCTGGTGCTGTCGCGGATGGCGTCACTGACGTGGGCCAGGACGCCGGTCATCTCGGTGTCTTCGATAGTGAGGACGCGCTCGCGGGGCAGGAGCACCTTGAAGAGGACGGCCCAGAGAAGTGCGGCTCCGGCTATGCCGCTCAGTAAGGCCAGGACGAGAACCAGGGATGCGGTGAAGACACTGAAGTGATGCAGGAGATAGCCTGCTCCGCCGAACCAGCAGAGGAAGGCCGTGATGGTGAAGCCGTTGACGGCGGAGAGGCTGTGTCCGTGGGTGTGGTGGTGGGCGGTGTGTCCGATGTGGAGGCGGCCGAGGTGCAGGTGGCCGAAGCCTCCGACTACGGAGAGGAGGCTGAGGACGAGGCCGACGCTGAAGCAGATGAGATAGAAGGAGTCCATGCTATTTGGTGCTCCGCTTGGCGGCTTTTTTTAGAGCCGGTTGAGAGTTGGTGGGCGATAACGTGGCGGCTTCGGGCCGGAGGACGTGGAAGAGGCGGTCGAGGAGTGCTGGCGTCTCGATGATGGCCTCGATGAGGAGGAAGCAGCGGCGAGTGTCGTCGTGGTTGGCCAGGGTGAGGAGCGCCTGGCAGAGTGCGGGGTCGCGACGGAAGCGTTCCGAACCGGCGATGAGCCAGAGGTCGAGCTTGTCTTCGATGGTGCGGAGGTCGGAGAGGAGCTCGGAGTGGTAGCCTTCCGGGTCGTCGACGAGGTAGCCGGGGTGGACCTTGAAGAATTTGGCGAGGAGCAGGCGCGTGGTGTTGGTGAGGTGCGGGCGGGCTCCGCTCTCGATTTGTGAGAGGTAGGACTGGCTGATGGTGGCTTTGCCGCTCTTTTTGCCGGTGCCGTTTTCCTGCTGGATGGCGCGGACGAGCTCCTGCTGGGTCATGGCGCGGTTGAGGCCGCGGAGGTTGCCTTCTACTTCACGGAGGTAACGGATTTTGTCTGCGAGTTTCATGTGTATTACAAATCGCAATATTTATATCGCTATTTGCAATATTCGTCAAGAGGTGTTTTTGGACTAACGATGGAAAGTCCGCCGCGCGTGCCAGAGTTCGTTTGTTCTGAAGAGAATATTGTGATGCCATTACGGAATGCCCACCTCATCAGGCATCTCGCCATTTGCCCACACGGCGCCATATTATGACCGTTTCCGTGCGCCATACGCACAGGCGGCGATCGATTTTATCGTCGAGCGCTACTCTCTCACCAAGGACATGCGTGCGCTAGATTTGGGATGCGGTCCGGGCACCATCGCAATCCCACTTTCCTATGCCGTCGGCGAGGTTGTCGCCGTCGATCCAGATGCAGACATGATCGCCCAAGGACGATGGTTGGCGGAATCACGGGGCCGACAAAACGTCCACTGGTTGTTGTCCAGGGCCGAGAGCATTTCGTTGGGGGCGGGACCGTTTCAAGTCGCCACTATTGGGCAAGCCTTTCACTGGATGGACCGTGACGAAGTACTCCAGAAACTCGCGATTCTCATAGCAGACGGAGGAGGACTGGCGCTCGTGAACCCAGGCAAGCGACGTCCGCAAGAAAGCTGGGAGCCGGTAGCCGATCAGATCGTCGCAAAATTTCTTGGGCCGAGAACTCGGCATCCAAAATCCAATCCGCAAGAACCTGAACACGAACCAGCTCTGGTCCGGTCAGAATGGTTCTCCACTTTCACATCTCATGAGTTTCCGAGCACCATCACGCGGGATATAAATTCGATCATCGGATGCGTCTATTCCATATCAAGTTCCGCCAGGCCATTATTCGGCGACAATGCCAAGGCGTTCGAGACAGAACTGATCAAAGCGCTACTCAGCCTGAATCCGGCTGGGTGCTTCAACGAGCATGTCGAGACCGAAGTCGTCATCGCGCCTAAGAGAGCTCGGTAGGGTTGGGCTCGGTGGCGATAACGACAATCGCAGGAGTTGGCGGGGGTTACGTGAGGAAAAAAGAAGAGTCCCGGTATTGCCGGGACTCTTGAGAGGAGCGTAACGAAGTTGATTAGCGCTTGGGTGAGAGGCCGAAGGTTATGGAGAGCATGACGCTGCGGCCGGGGAGGAGGGTGGGGTTGTCGGCCAGGTTATAGCCGCCGGTGTAGCCGGTGGAGGATGTTGTGGCTGCGTTGAAGGGATCGACGTAGCTGGTGCCGTTGGTGGAGATGTTCTGGTTGATGAGCTTGCCGCCTGCCGTGATGCTGGTCTGGTTGTGGGAGTCGGTGAGGTTGTTGATGCTCAGGCGGATCTTGGTTTGGTCGAAGCGCTCGAAGCGTGAACCGGCGTGGATGGTGTAGTTGAGGTAGATGTTCGAGACAGAGAATGGATCGACGCGAAGCTGGTCGTGGTAGGCACCGTTGTCCATCCACTGCGAGCCGACGCGCTTGTTGAAGTAGCCGAGGTTCCAGCCCTTGTCCTGGTAGGTGACGCCTTGAGCCTCGGTGTCAGTGGGGGTTCCGGCGACCCAGAGACCGGAGGGTGCGGCCTGGATGAGTGTTGGCGTGGCGGAGGTGCAACCGGTGGCTCCGGCGGTGCACGAGACAGTGAGCGTGCCTACGTACGTCGCCTGGCCGCGGCTGCCGTTGAGGAAGACGCTGAGGCCGTGGGTGATGTAGAGATTGCCCTCTGCCTCAAAGCCCTGAGAGATGGAGCTGGGGGCGATGTAGTTGATGGACTCGCCGAAGGTGGCGGAGCTGGGGTTGTTGTCGGTGGATGAGGAATAGCCGTTCTGGAAACGGATGTGGTAGTAGTCGGCGTCAAAGGCGAGGCGGTTGATCTTGTAGACGGTGCCGACCTGGTAGGTGGTGGACTTCTGCGGCTTGGGCGGGACGGCGACGGATCCACCGGCTACGTCGAAGACTGAGGTGGGAGGAACGACACTGCCTTCTGCACCCTGACCGTAGATCGACAGATTGGGCTTGAGACGGTAGCTGGCGCTGAGCGCGGGTAGCCAGGAGTGATAGTCGGCTGTGTTGGTGACGGAGGTGAAGGGCTGCTTGGTGACTGGGTTGATGCTGCCGATCTTGCCGCCGTTGTCGGCGAGCTGGGTGAAGTTCATGGTGTAGTAGGCAAACTTTACGCCAGGGATGAGGGTGAGTTTGCTGAAGGGGTGGAACTCGAACTCGGCGTAGGGCTGGTAGGAGTTGGTGAAGTACTTCTCGCTGAAGTTGGGTTGGGCGTCGTCGACGTGGGTGAGGGGGTTGGAGGGGGTCTGGTGGCGGTTGGTGCGGGCCCACTCGTACCAGAAACCGGTACGGAAGGTGCCGAGCTTTGAGGTCTGGGTGATGGCTGAGGTCTGGCCGTATTTGCGGTAGCTGTTGTACTTGTCGACGGCGCAGGGGCTGATGGAGGTGGGGACTTTGACTCCGCCTTCGGTGGCTGTTGCGGAGACAGGGGCGCAGTTGGCGGGGTTGATGGCGCCGGTCTTGAGCTGCTTGGCGTAGAACTCGGAGTTGTCGTAGTTGTAGGTGTAGGGCTTGAAGCTCAGGAGCCAGTTGTGGGCGAACTGGTGGTTGACGCCGACGTACTCGAAGTCGGTGGGGACGTGGTAGGTGTTGAAGCGGTAGTAGTTGGCCTGGGTGGGATCGGTGTTCTGGAGGAGGTAGTTATTGCCGTTGGTGAGGAGCTGCTGGCGCGTGGAGGAGAGGTTCGGGGAGTTGGAGTCGAGCCAGACGACGCCGCTGTAGCCGGTGAGGACGGTCTTGTCGGAGAGCTTGTACTGGTATTTGAGGGAGCCGGCGTTGCGGGTCTGGAGGTTGAAGGTCTGATAGCCGTCGGAGGACATGTGGTGGACGTCGACGAAGAGGTTGGAATTCTTGTTCACGCCGCCGAAGTCGCCGGAGTTGAATGCGCCGTCGAAGAGGACGGTGTTGAAGGAGCCGTAGGAAAAGCCGCCGCGAATGTTGCGGTTGGGCAGGAAGTCCTGTGAGAGAAGGTGGATGGAGCCGCCGAAGGGCGTGGGGCCTACGGTAGAGGCGGTTCCGGGGCTGCGGTCGAAGTCGACGCCGCCGATCCACTGTGCGGGAAAGAAGGCCCAGGAGTGGTGGGAGGGGGTGTTCGTGTCGTAGAAGGGGATGCCGTCAAAGTCGATGTCGTAGTTGCCGTCGGGGAAGCCGCGGAAGCTGGTGCTGCTCTGGCCGAGGCCGACGCCGTTGGCGTTGGTGGTGAAGGCTCCGGGGACCATCTGGGTGAGTTCACCGAAGTCGGAGGTAGGAGCGGTGTAGTTGCGGATGTAGGTTGCGCCGATCTCGCTGTGCGGAGAGGTCTGGCTGAGGAGGGCGTCGATGGGCGCGAGGCGCGAGGCGATGGAGTGGGCATCGTCGGCCTGGACGGTGACCTGCTGGCTGACGTTGCCGACGTTCAGCGAGAGGGAGACGTCCTGGGGCTGGTCGGCGGTGAGTTGGATGCCGTGGCGGATGGTGGTGGCGAAGCCGGTAGCGGAGGCTTCGACGGTGTATTTTGCAACAGGGAGACCGGCGACGGAGAAGTGGCCCTGAGCGTCGGTGGTGATGTAGCGGGTGGCTCCGGTGGCCTCGTTGCGGATGGAGATGGCTGCGTTGGGGAGCACACCGCCTTTGGGGTCGACGGCGGTGCCGGTGAGGGTCCCTGAGGGCTGCTGCGCGTGGCCGGCAAAGGAGATAAGTACGAATACGCTGACCGTAAGAATCCGGCACAGACGATGGGCGAGAGTGTTCACAAGTCCTCCGAAAGACTTTTGCAAAGTTTGCAAGGTGTGTTTTGCAAACTTAGAAGTCGAACGTGAATGGCTTGTTACATGAGGCTTTGAGTTGTGGGCCTGGAGCTTTGAGGGGATGTGATGGGGTGTTGCGAAAGGCGCTATTTTATTGGGTGCTTGTGAGCTTCATCGGTAACGGGAGTTGTTTTGGTGGGAGTCGTGGTGGTTCCTAAGATTGGGTGGGTTTTTATAAGGTGGATTTAAGATTTGCCGTTGCGGATCATAGAACCGCCTTGCCGAGGAATACCTGTGGCGTGCTATTGCGCGATATTTAACATGAATATTTCATGCAACTCCTGCATTCGATTGCGCACCAACGACACGTAGACCTGACCTGCGAAGCCGGGCGCTCCAGTGCCGTTTGGCCAGGCGGCGTTTGTTGCTTTCATGGCGCTGTCTTTATAGGTCTGCCATGCCTTCTCTGAAGCCTGCAATGTTGCGAGCTGCTCCTCGTCGTGGCACAACATCTGGAGATTGTTGTAGAAGACGGAATAGTCGTTTTCGGCCTGCTGGCTCGCCCGGCCCATACAGATGTTGTAGGGCTGCTGGCCTTGCTCGATTTCAGCCTGACAGTCCTTGCCTATCAATGCGATCTGTCTGTTGTACGCGGATTTGAGCGGTGCCTTATACATTTCACGCTGCTTCACTGCCTGACTGAGCGTAAGGCTATTGATAGCGTCCAGCTGAGCCTGTGAGATGTCTTGAGTTTGGATTTGAGCAGAGCAGAGAGCATGCAACGCGAGTAGGACGATAGTCCCAGCTACGATTTTCATGCAAATGACTATACAGAAGGCAGCAGAACCGCCTATTTAAATCACCACTCAAGCACTACTCATAGCGGAGGATGGTCTGGGGATCGACTTTGGTTGCTCGGCGGGCGGGGAGCCAGCATGCGAGGAGGGCCACGGCGGTGAGGAAGATGGGGACCAGAGTGAAGGTGGCCAGGTCGTGGGGGCGGACTCCGTAGAGGAGGCTGGTGGAGAATTTTGCGAGGGCGAAGGCGGCGGGTAGGCCGATGGCTACGGAGATGAGTGTAAGGCGCATGCCCTGCCGGACGATGAGGGCTTGGACGGCGCTGAGTTGCGCGCCGAGGGCGAGGCGGATGCCGATCTCGCGGGTTCGGCGGGTGACAGAGTAGCTCATGACTCCGTATAGCCCGACGGCGGCTAGGATGAGGCCGGTTAGGCCAAAGACTCCGAAGAGTGTGCCTGCGAGGCGAGGGAGGAAGAGGGCGTCGCGGAGGTGCTCTTCCATTGTGGCGACGTTGTAGATGGCGAGGGTTGGGTCGAGGGCGGCGATCTGCTGGCGGACGGCAGCGGCGATGGATGCGGGGTCGCCTGCGGTACGGATGAGGAGGGTGTAGCCCATGAAGGCAGGGTCGGTGGCGACGGTTTGGTCGAGGGAACGGAAGAGGATGTAACGCTGGTCTTCGCCGAGAGTGCGGGATTTGGTGTTTTTGACTACGCCGATGATCTGGTAGGTGACGCTGCCGCCGGTGATGCGTTGGCCGATGGGGTTTTCGTTGCCGAAGAGTTTTTGGGCGAGGGCTTGGTTAATGATGGCGACTTTGGTGCCAGTGGGGCTTTCGTTGGCGAAGTCACGGCCGGAAAGACGGGGGATGCCCATGGTTTCGAAGTATCCGGGAGTGGCCATGTAGAGTTCGGCTATGGGCCAGGGGCCGGTGGGCTTGGGATGGCCTTCGGCGAACATGCCGTCGCTGCGGCCTCCGCCGGAGAGCGGGACGGTATCGGTGGCGACGGCGGAGATGACGCCGGGGAGGGCGGCGGCGCGCTCGCGGGCTTGAGTGAGGAGTTGGACGGTGCGTTCGGGGGTGTAGCCGTGGATGCGGGGATCGACGGACATCATGAGGATGTTGTGGGAGCGGAAGCCGATGTCGATGCCGGCGGCGGATTGCAGGCTGCGGAGGAAGAGTCCGGTGGCGCAGAGGAGAACGAGCGACATGGCGATCTGGGCTACGAGGAGGATGTTGCGCAGGTTGAAGCGACGGCCGGGGCGGACGAGGGCGTCCTCACCTTTCAACGCGTTGGTGAGGATGGGGCGGGAGGCTATCCAGGACGGGACCAGGCCGAAGAGGAGCCCGGTGACGAAGCTTAGGAGGAAGGTGTAGAGGAGGACGCGCGAGTCGACGCTGACGGCGGTGTCGAGCGGGATGGGCGCGGGAAAGTGGAAGGAGGAGAGGCCGCAGGTGGCGGCGATAGAGAGCAGGACGCCAACGATGCCTCCGGCGAAGGCGAGGAGGATGCTTTCGAGGAGCATCTGGCGGAGGAGGCGTGTGCGGGTGGCTCCGAGCGCGATGCGGACGGCCATCTCGCGCTGGCGGCTGTAGGCCTGGGCGAGGAGGAGGTTGGTGACGTTAGCGCAGGCGATGCAGAGGACGAGGAGGGCTACAACCATGAGCGAGGCCAGGAAGACTAAGACGGTGGAGCGGTCGCGTGGGGGAAGGGAGCCGGCTTGTTCGAAGGGGAACTCGAGATTTTTTTCGGGGGCGGCGTTGGTTTCGGCGAAGTCTTTGGACAGGGTGGCTAGCTCGGCGGCGGCCTGATCGCGGGTGACGCCGGGTTTGAGGCGTCCGGTGACGGTGACCCAGTGGAAGAGGCGGGAGTTGTGGTCGGGGAGGTTGGGGACGAGCTGGTCGATGTTGCCGAAGGGTACCCAGAACTGGGGGTCGAGGAGAAGATCGATGCCGCGGAAGGTTGGGGGAGCGACGCCGACGACGGTGTAGGGGTGCCCGGAGAGGGTGACGGATTTGCCGAGGATGTCGGGGTCGGCGGCGAAGCGGTGCTGCCAGAGGCGATAGCTCAGGACGAGGACGGGGGCGTGCTCTTCGGTGTGGAGGAAGCCTCGACCGAGGGCCATGGGGAGCTGAGTGACGTCGAAGTAGTTGGAGGTCGCGGCTTGTCCCCAGACGCGCTCGGGCTCGCCGGTGCCGCCGATGGAGGCGGGGACGAGGTCGTAGTAGCCGGCCAGGTCGGAGAAGGTGCGGGACTGGTCGCGGAGGTCGTTGTAGAGAGGCCAGGAGAAGTTGTTGCAGCAGCGGTCGCCGCGATCGGTGGTGTGGATGCTCATGAGCGTGGCGGGATTGCCGACCGGTGCGGAGCTGAGGACGAACTTGCTGATCATGGAGAAGATGGTGGCATTGGCTCCGATGCCGAGACCGATGGAGATGATGACGGCCAGAACGAAGGCGGGGGTTCTGGCTAGACGACGGAGGGTGTAGGCGAGGTCTTGACGCGGAGATGCCATGGGGTTCTCCCGTGGGTGTGATTACGCGGGGGGCGGGGGGATTGTTCCCCGAAAGGTAAAGGGGCTTGGCCCCCTTCGGAATACAGGGATTCTTCCCCTTCGGCTTCGCTCAGCGTCAGAATGACGAGCAAACGGACAACTGCAACTGCAGAAGCAGATCCCCTTCGGGGATGACAAGCACGGAAAGCAACGGCAAGACAGCGATGCCAAAAAGGAAGGCAAATAGCTAACCGGTGGGGTCAGCGAAGGGCTTGTTCTTTGGGTTCGAGGGTGGGGGTGGGGATGGTCGCGGGGAAGCGGATTTGGAAGACGGAGCCTTTTAAGGGGGTGCTCTCGACGGTTAGGCCGGCGTGGTGGGCGTTGGCGATCCACCGGGCGATGGAGAGGCCGAGACCGCTGCCGGCCTGGGTTTTGCGCTCGCGGAGGTCTGCCTGGTAGAAGCGGTCGAAGACGTGTTGGCGAACGTCTTCGGACATGCCTATGCCGGTGTCGCGGACGGTGATGGTGGGTTCGTTGTCGATGAGGGAGATTTCGGCGCGGATTTCGCCGTGCTCGGGGGTGTAGCGGATGGCGTTGTCGAGGAGGATGCCGAGAAGGCGCTGGAGGAGGAGTTCGTCGCCTTCGATGTGGATGGGTTCGCGGGGGAGATGCCAGTCGAGGAGGATGCCGTTGGATTCGGCGAGGTCTTCGACGCGGCGGCAACAGTGGACGACGAGGTCGGAGAGGTTGATGGGCTTGAAAGCGACCTCGTGGATGAAGTTGTCGCTACGGGCGAGGGAGAGGAGCGCGTCGAGGAGGGTGGCGGCGGTGCGGCACTCGGTGACGATCTTGTCGAGGTCATCGCGGTACTCGGTGTCGGTGCGCTGGCGATGGAGGGAGAGCTGCGCGGTGGCGAGCATGACGGTGATGGAGGTGCGGAGGTCGTGGGAGGCGTCAGCGGAGAACTGGCTTAGGCGGGAGACGGCGGCTTCGAGGCGTGCGAGGAGCTGATTCCAGGCTACGGCGAGGTGTTGGATCTCGTCCTTTGCGGCCGGGACCGGGAGACGCGCGGATAGGTTGCCGATGCCGATGCCGAGGGCGGCGCGGGTCATGCGGTCGACTGGTTTGAAGGCGTGGCGGCTGAGGAAGTAGCCGATGAGCGCCGAGAGCAGAAGCAGGCCGGGCATGAGGAGAAGGAGGACTTTGCGGTAGGTGTCGAGGATCTCGAACTGCTCTTCGAGCGAGCCGCCGAGGTGGAGACGGACGGGTTGTCCGTTTAGCTGGATGATGTGGCAGAGGACCAGGACGGGTTGACGGTCGAGGATGACGGTGGAGTAGATGGGTTGGGTGCAGTCTTCGCCACCTGGAAGCCAGTCGGGAGTGGGTTGGTCGGGGTTCTTCTCGGCGGGAAAGAGGAAGGAGCCATCGGCGTGGTGGATGTGGAAGAGGTTGCCTTCGTGGGTGACGAGTGCAAAGTCGCGGAGTTGCTCGTCGAGGGGTGAGGTGTCGCCTTTGGCTTTGTTGTCACTGAGAAAGGTGAGGAGGCGGTCTTCGCGGCCCTGAAGGTGGGTCTTTTTGCCTTGCAGGAGGGCGTAGTGGAGTGCTCCCCAGGAGATGAGGCCGAAGACGCAGAGGCCAGCGAAGGTGACGAGCAGATACCACAGCATGAGCCGGGCGCGTACGGAGAGGGAACGCATGGAGCTAGGCCGCGACGAACATGTAACCGGCGCCGTGGACGGTGCGGATGAGAGGGCGGCCGTCGGCGTGGTCTTCGAGCTTGGCGCGGAGGCCGTGGATGTAGACGTCGAGGGTGTTTTCCTTGACTTCGGCGAGGTTGCCCCAGCCGGCTTCGATGAGCTCTTCACGGGAGGTGATGAGGCCGCAGCGTCGCATGAGGGTTTCGAGGAGCTCGAACTGTTTGCGGGTGAGAGGGATGTGTTTGCCGTCGCGGATGGCGACGCGGCGGTTGCGGTCGAGGGTGATGCCGGCGGCAGTGACGGGAGGCTGCTCGATGTTGGAGATGCGCCGGGCGATGGCGCTGACGCGGGCGAGGAGGATTTCGAGGATGAAGGGCTTGACTAGGTAGTCGTCGGCGCCGAGGTCAAAGGCGTGGAGGATCTTGGGGACGTTGTCGACGGCGGTGAGGACGAGGATGGGGGTCTTGCAGTGGCGGACGCGGACGCGCTCGAGGACTTCGAAGCCGTCCATGCCGGGAAGGAGGATGTCGAGGAGGGCGGCGTCGTATTTGCCCGCGAGAAGCATGTCGGCACCTTCGCGCCCGTTGTGGGAGAGAGTGACGCGGTGTCCGTCGCCGATGAGGGCCCTTTCAACAAGTGCGGCAATGCGCTTGTCGTCTTCGATAACCAGCACGTTCATGGTTGATGAGGGTTAGGCTAACGGGTTTTTGTGGGGACGGAGGTTAAGATCGCGTTACAGAGATTAAGATCGCGTTACATATTGGCGGTTGGGGCTCGCTTGGGTGGCACTAGCGAAAAGCAGATCCCCTACGGGGATGACAAGCGAGAAAGGCAAATGCTACAGCAAGGGGCGTAGCATGGTGGAGGAAGGTGCTGCGATGAGCGCTGGGCGCGTGAAGGTTACGGTTGGAGTTTGCGGGGGGATTGCCGCCTATAAGGCTGTGGAACTGGTGCGGCTGCTGCAGGATGCGGGATTGGATCCGCATGTGGTGATGACTCGGGCAGCGGAGGAGTTTGTGCGGCCGCTGACGTTTGCGGCGATCTCAGGGCATAAGGTGATTACGAGTCTTTGGGGTGAGGATGCTGGGGCTGCTCCGGTGGAGCTCGGGGATGAAGGCGCGGCTTCGGTGATTGAGCATATTAATGAGGCTCAGACGACGAAAGTGCTGATTGTGGCTCCGGCCACGGCGGATACGTTGGCTAAGTTTGCGCATGGGCTGGCGGATGATTTTCTTTCGACGATGTTTCTGGCTACGACGGCTTCGGTGATTGTGGCTCCGGCGATGAATGTGAATATGTGGGAGCATCCGGCTACGCGGGCGAATATTGAGACGCTGAAGGCTCGGGGGGTAAGGGTGGTCGAGCCGGGAAGTGGGTATCTGGCTTGCGGGATGGTTGGGGGTGGGCGGTTGGCGGAGAATTCGGCGATTGTTGCTGCGGTGGGTGAGGTGCTGGCTTCGGAAGGACAGGCTGAGTCGATTGCGGATCTGGTGGGAGAGACTGTGCTGGTGACCGCGGGTGGGACGCGGGAGGCGATCGATCCGGTGCGGTTTATTGGGAATCGGTCGAGCGGGAGGATGGGATTTGCGATTGCCGAGGCGGCGTCGCGACGTGGGGCTCGGGTGATTTTGATTAGTGCGAATGCGGTGGTGGCGGCTCCTGCGATTTGTGAGTTGGTGCAGGTGACGACGGCAGAGGAGATGCGTGAAGCGGTGATGCAGCGGCTGTCTGAGGCGACTGTGGTGGTGATGGCTGCGGCTGTGAGTGATTATCGTGTGGCCAAGGTTGCGACGCAGAAGTTGAAGAGGAATGGCGCACGGGTGCTGGAGCTGGAGCCTACGGAGGATATTTTGCAGGAGATCGTTGAGCGGCGGCGGGCTGGGACGCTGGCGATTGGGTTCGCGGCGGAGACGGAGAACGTGCTGGAGAATGGTCGGGCGAAGCTGGAGCGCAAAGGCGTGGATGCTGTGGTGGTGAACGACGTTTCGAGTGGGGAGACGGGGTTCGATTCGGAGCGGAATGCGGGGAGCTTTGTGACGCGGGAGGGTGTGGTGGAGATTCCTGCGATGAGCAAGGTGCAGATGGCGGGGTTGATTCTGGATCAAGTCGTGCGGTTGCGCGTGAAGCGGACCGTGGGGAGCAGGTCGTAGCGGAGTTATGGCTGCACCCTCTTCAAAATCAAAAGCTACAGGGAAGACGGCTCGAGGTTCTGACCGCGCGGATGTTTCCGTCTGGAGTTCGGTTTGGCAGTGGTGCGTGGCGCATCAGGGGTTGAGCTTTGCGCTGTTGAGTGGGCTTTGGGTGATGGTGCTTTATTGGCGGGCGCTGGGTGCTCCGTTTATTTATGACGATCTCGATCAGATTGTGAATAATCCGTCGCTGGGTTCGTTGCATGCGACGTTTCATCGGTTCTGGTTGTCGCCGGTTGCATTTACGAGTGAGTTTCGCGGGGCGGGGGGCGGGGCGACTTATCGTCCGATTTATTGGTTGAGTCTTGCGATCGACCGGCGGGTGTGGGGAGTTGATGGCGCGGGTGGGTTTCACTTTACAAATCTGCTGATTCATTGGGCGAATGGGATTGTTGGGTTTTTGCTGCTGCGGCGGCTTCGTGTGCCTGCGCTGACTGCGGCGGTTGCTGCGATGGTGTGGCT
This sequence comes from Edaphobacter aggregans, assembly GCF_003945235.1. Classification (NCBI taxonomy): domain Bacteria; kingdom Pseudomonadati; phylum Acidobacteriota; class Terriglobia; order Terriglobales; family Acidobacteriaceae; genus Edaphobacter; species Edaphobacter aggregans. The sequence continues at coordinate 3,111,803 of NZ_RSDW01000001.1, read as the reverse complement.
GGGGCTTCCGATTAATTCGGAGGCTGTGGCCTGGGTTAGCGGCAGGGCTTATTTGCTTTGCGGATTCTTTCTGCTGGTGGCGCTTTGGGCGGCGGATGCTTATCTTCGCCGCGAGAAATGGCTGGTGTTGGCTGGGTATTTTGTTGCTTCGCTGGCGGCGGTGCTTAGTCATGAGGCTGGATTGCTTGTTTTGCCCCTGACGCTGCTGCTGGGGTATGCGACAGGCCGCGTATCGGGAAGGTTGTGGCGTTGGTTGGCTGGGTCGGCGGTTTTGGCGGGCTTGGTTTATTTTGCAGTGAAACGTTTTGTGGGGGCTTCGGGAGCGACAGGCGCGGGGGCCTGGTGGTCGATTGGGCTGACGTTCTGGAAGTATTGTTTGTGGATGATTGCTCCGGTTCACATGAGTGTAGAGCGGTCGACTTCTACTCCTGCGAATGTTTTTTCTGTTGCTGCGATGGTGGCCTGGATTGGGCTGATCGCCTTCATTGGCCTGGTTGTTCTTCTGCTCAAGCGTGTGCCGATAGTTGCTGTGGGGTTGGCGTGGACGATGATTGCGCTGCTGCCGTTTAGCGGCGTTGTCTTTATTTATCAGGGGATGGCGGAGCGGTTTTGTTATCTGGCTGCGGCTGGTTTTGCGCTGGCAATTGCTTCGTTTGCGCTGGAGTATTCCGGCAGCGGGAAGAAGATTGCGGTTGGGTTTCTTGTGGTTTGGATGGTTTGGGGTGCGGCGCGAGTGTGGGCTCGTGTGGGTGACTGGAGCGATCCTGTGAGGTTGTATCAGAGTTCGCTGGCGGCTACTCCGCAGAGTCCGACACTGTTTTACAACCTTGGGTTTGCTTATCGGGAGAAGGGTTATCTGGCTAAGGCGGAGGAGAATTATCGCGAGGCTACGAGGCTGTGGCCTGAGTATCAGAGGGCGTGGGCGAGTTTGGGGGATATTGATTCGCAGCTGGGGCGGTCCAAGGATGCGGTGACGGCATACAGGCGGGCGGTCGCACTGGATGCGAAGGATGCCGGCACGACGATGAATCTTGCGGTGGCGCTGGGGCAGGTTGGGGATACTCGTGGCGCGGAGGAGCAGCTGCAGCGGGCGATTGCGCTCGATCCTAAGGGGAGCGCGGCTTATACAGACCTGGGTGTGCTGTATCGACAGGAGGGGCGGGTCGATGATGCGATCAAGGCCTTCCAGATGGCGATTGATAACAATCCGTCGGATCCGACTCCGTACTTCGATCTGGCGGTGATGTTTCAGCAGCGTGGGCAGGACGATATTGCGTTGCGGTTTTATAAGAAGGTGCTCCAGCTGCGGCCGGATGATCCTGACACGCTCGTCAATTTGGGCAAATTGCACCCGGCTGGAAGCTCGCAGTAGGCGTCAGGATCTGCAAATTATTGCTTAATCGATTCCTTCCACCTGAACTAACTGATTTGTTGACTTTGTTTTGCCTTGTGTTTTTCTGCGGCGAGGAGTACATAATTGCCTCACCTGCTCTGGGTGTTCTTTGGGCCAAACCCAAAATTTGATACGAGTTTATCTCTGGAGGCCTTATGCGATTGGAGAAGGGACTGAGCATTGTCTTTGCGGCGCTTGTGTGCGCTGGCTTGGTAAACACTGCGGCTTTGGCCGCCGAGAAGGCCGCAGTGCAGGCGCGAGCTGCGGCAGGGCAAAATGTGCAGTTCGATGTCTACCTGCCGTTGCAGCACAAGGCGGAACTGGATGCGCTGCTCGACAACTTGCATGATTCCACTTCGGCGAGTTTTCACCAATGGCTGACGCCTGCGCAGTTCCATGCGCGGTTTGGGGCGAGTGCGGCGACGGTGGCCGCGGTGCAGCATGAACTGGAAGCTTATGGACTGACGACACAAGTGATTTCGCCACAGCAGATCCATGTGAGCGGCGATGCAAGCTCCGTGGAGCAGGCTCTTTTGACTCAGGTGCATGTCGGAACGTTCAAGAATGGGAAGAAGACGATGGTCGCTGTGGGCGGCATCTCGTTGCCTTCGACGATGGCCAGCAATGGTGCTGTGGTGACGGGGCTTTCGGGGTTTATCCGGATGCGGTCTCACGCAAAAAAACTTGAAGCGCTGCCGACGAATCGCTATAGCGAAGCGGGGCCTTACTGGTTCGACGATCTGAAGGAGGCTTATAGCTATCCGAGCTACCAGGTCTATAACGGCAAGGGTGTGACGATCGGTATCTTGATGAGCGGGGGGTTCAATCCTCCGGATATGGCGGCGTACTTCGGGCATGAAAAGCTTGCCGTGCCGCATATGACTACGGTGAATATTGCCGGGGGAGCACCGTACGATCCGAACGACTCGCTTGAGACGCATCTGGACCTGCAACAGACAGGCGGTATGGCTCCGGCAGCGAACCTGATTCTCTACAACCTGCCTGATCTGTCGGACGCGAATATCATCTCGGGGCTGATCACGATCATCGAGACAAACAAGGCGGATGTGGTGAGCATGTCGTTTGGCGGCCCGGAGATTGGTTATTTGCCAGCCTATAACGACGGCGTGGACTTCACGGGAATTCTTGGCGTTTACGACGATGTGTTCAAGCAGGGCGCAACGCAGGGGATTACATTTGTGGCTTCTTCAGGAGATCTGGGAGCGTTGGATGTTCCGGCACCTGCATGCTTTGACACGAATGCGACGAGCACCTGCGGCGGCTTTTTGGAGTCGGCGGAGACCCCGGCATCGAGTCCGAATGTGACGGGAGTTGGCGGCACGAACCTGGTGACGACAATGACTACGGGGTCGCTGGACTCGAAGTATGTGAGTGAGGCGGCGTTCGGCGATCCATTGGCGGAGGACATCTTCTATGGCACGCCGGCAACGGGCGCATACTGGGGATCGGGCGGCGGCAACAGCATCTACTATAAAAAGCCGACGTTCCAGAAGCTGGTCACTACAGGATCGAAGTTCAGAACGGTGCCCGATGTATCCCTGCAAATGGGCGGGTGCCCAATTGGCTCAGTGACTCCCTGCGGACCTGACAGGAGTGCTGCGGTTGTGGCAATCGGCGGTGGATTGTTTGGCGTGGTTGGGACGAGCATTTCCGCACCGGACTTTGCGGGCCTGACTGCCTTGAAGATTCAGCGGCTTGGCACCAGGTTGGGTAACGAGAACTTCGATATCTATACGCTCGCGGCGCTGCAGTCCACGGGTTTACCGCTGAATGTCTACCGGGAGAATATTCAGGGCTACAACGGGTTGTTCACCACCAAGAAGGGCTATAACCGTGTGCTTGGGAATGGAACGGTGAATGGAGTGAATTTCCTGCTGGCGCCGTTCGCGCCGGTGGCAGGGACTCCGCAGACACCGAGCAATCCGTAGGATCTGATGTCGGCATGAAGTCGAACGGGCGCTCTCGATTGAGTTGCGCCCGTTTGTTTATTTAAATGATGTCGGCGGCATTGCGTTGCCTAGTGCGGTGGGGGAGCTGTGGAGGGTGGGACTGGTTTTCCGCTGGCGGTGTTGGGCTCCATCAGCTCGACGCGGGTGCCGTCGGGATCGAAGAGGTTGACCTGGCGCTGACCGTTGACGCCGACGTGCATGTCGAGAGGCTTGCCGTAGGTCTGGTAGGCAGGGCGGCCTTTGAGGGTGTCGATGGAGCGCTGGATGTCGGGAACCATGAGGGAGACGTGGTTCTTGCCACCCCATTGGTCGGGTGGCGGGAGGGTGTTGTAGAGCATGAACTCGACGTAGTCCTGACCGTCGGGGACGCGGAGGTCGATCCAGCTGAGCTCTTTGCCGTTGGAGCTGCCGCGCCAGAACTCGCCGAAGCCAAGGAGGGTGCCGTAGAAGTCGAGGGACTTCTGACTGTTGCCGACGAGGAAGCCTAGATGGAGGATCTGATTGGAGATGCGAGTGGAGGGGAGGAATTTGCCGGCGTTGCGGGCTTCGAGGCCGTCGGGTTGTGGCTCGACGAATTCGACTAGAGTGCCGTCGGGGTCTTTTATTTCGAAATTGGCGTCGCCGGTTTTGCCTTTGCCTACTTTGGAGGGAACGGCGATGCCGTGGGAGGCGAGGTAGAGGCGCATCTGCTCGGCGTTGTCGACGATGAAGGCGATGTGGCTGAGATGGTTGCCGGGGGCGGCGGAGGCTTCGTTGAAGAGCTCGATGTGCTGGTGGTCGTTGATTTTGATGAAGGCGATGCGGGTTGTGCCGTCGGGCTTCTTGATGTCGTAGGGTTGGGCGTAGCCCAGCAGGCCTTGCCAGAAGTCGAGGGCTTTGGGGAGATCGGACACGAAGAAACCGGCGTGCGAGATGCCCAGGATGTGTGGGCGCTGGACGATATTCTGCGCGGAGAGGCAGGAGGAGGTGAGCAGGAGGAGGAGAAGACTGAACAAAGTGGCGGTTGTCCTCTTGCGGAGACTAATGAACGACATGGAGGGTCCCTTTCGTGTGGCTTTTCCATTTTCGCTCAGGCCGCGGATGGTATCGATGCTTGCTGAAGGCTGTCGCTCCGTACGCCTTGTGGGGCCAGCGAAAAATAAATTTAAAAATTGTGGCACTTATGACCTGGGGTCTCCGCTTTAACGGGTGAAGGCAGTTATGAAGACTGTCCTTCCCTAAAAAGGAGAACGTCATGAAAAGCCTACGAATTAGTTCCATCCTAGGATCCAGTCTTCTCGCTTCTGCCCTGGCGATCGGCATGGTTGCTTCGGCTCCGACGGCTCTCGCCCAGAACACTCCTGTGGCGAAGGCGGATATACCCTTTGATTTTCAGGCAGGGTTGCGAGTGATGCCGGCGGGCACCTATATCATCACCCGCTCGGACAGCCTGATTGAGTTGCGCGAGACTAATCAGAAGGCGGAGGAGTTTGTGAGTGTTCATGCTGCGTACACTTCTCACACTCCGACTGGTAGCTCCCTCGTTTTCGATCGTCGCGGCGACAAGTATTTCCTGCGGCAGATCTGGACGGCGGGCAACCATGATGGCCTTGAGTGCCCAAAGACTCGTATGGAACAGAAGGTAGAAAAGGTAGAGGCGCAGAATAAGCAGGATTCAAGTCCTATCGTCGTTGCGCTGAACACGGTACGGTAAATGTCCAATGAACGATGAGGCGGCCGCGCTGTTCAAGCCGACCGCCCCTGTCTTTTCCTCTCCTCAACGATTATGCGATTCGCAGACTGGAGGTGGGCTATGACTTCCTCGATGAAAGTTTCCGCTGAACACTTTGCATGGGCCACCTTCTTCAAGCGGATTGTTACCGATTGGGAAGGATTTGGAGCCAACTACCGCTTTACCCCTTCGCTGGTCTGCGCCGGACTCTTCTTCACAGCCGTACAGCGAATACAGGAACGTCTCTCAAAACAAATAGCAATGAATTAGTTGTATTACATCCGCTACTTGAAGCCCTTGTGTCGCTGGCCCACTTCTCGGGGAGAGGGGTGGGCTTTTCTTTTGATGGGATGAGTTTTTATATGCAGCGCTAAGAGGTAATTTGATGGTCTGCTGTTTATGATCTTGATCATGCTTGTAGTGAGGGGACCCAGGTGAGACAGCGTTCGATGAGTATTTCCGGAATTGCACTGTGGCTTGCGTGCTGCTGCTGTGCGGCGCAGGTCAATACAGCTGCGCGACCAGCAGTTGCAGCTCAACCGGTGATCATCGATACGGATATCGGGGATGATATCGACGATGCTCTGGCGGTGGGGCTGGCTTTGTCTAGTCCGGAGTTGCATATCGTAGGGATCACGTCGGCTTGGGGGGATACGGAGCTTCGAGCCCGGCTGCTCGATCGTTTGCTCAGCGAGACTGGGCGCAGCGATATTCCTGTTGCGGTGGGTATCGAAAAACATGGCAAGGGGGGTGGCGCTTTCTCGCAGGCTCGGTGGGCGCAGCGGCAACCGCCACGGGAGCACCCGAAGGCAGTGGACTTTCTGCTGGAGCAGATCAGACAGCGACCGGGGGAGATTACGCTGATCTCACTGGGGCCTATGACGAATCTTGGGGCGGCTCTTGATCGCGATCCTGTGACTTTCAAACGATTGAAGCGCATCGTGATGATGGGTGGATCGGTGCGGCGGGGGTATGACGACCTTGGCTATCTGCCTACGCGCGGGCCTGAGCCTGAGTACAACATCGCGATGGATGTTGAGGCTGCGAAGAAGGTGTTTGGGTCGGGGGTTCCGCTGTATGTGATGCCGCTCGATTCGACGCAACTGAAGCTTGACGATACGAAACGGGAGCTGCTGTTTACGCGGAGTACGGATCTTACCGACGCGATTGCGCTGCTGTATTTGCAGTGGTCGCGTGAGACGAAGAATCAGACGCCGACGATGTTCGATGCGGTCGCGGTGGCTTATGCGATTGATCCGGCGGTGTGTCCGGTTGAGCCGCTGCGGCTTCGCATTGATGATCAGGGGTATACGCGCGAGGAGCCGGGGGCGGCGAATACGTTTGTGTGCCTGCGGTCTGATTCGGATAACTTCTTTAGCTTCTATATGCCTCGTTTGCTGGAACAGAAGCTCCAAGGTTCTGGCTCGCTGCTGCCTTGAATCGTAGTGGCGGGATGATCGCGGAGGACGTGCACAACTGATAGGATGGTCGTCTCGAATCGGAGGCGTCTATGTCTACGCTCGCCGCAGTTAATTCTGCTTCTGCTGCAGATCGCAAGGTTCGTGAAGTACAACACTGGATCAACGGCCGGTTGGTGGCTGGGACATCGGGGCGGTTTGGCGATGTGTACAACCCCGCCAGCGGTGAGGTGCAGGCAAAGGTCGCGATGGCTACGGCGACGGAGGTGGATGCTGCTGTTGTGGCGGCGGCTGCCGCGTTTCCTGAGTGGTCTGCTCAGCCGGCGTTGCGGCGGGCTCGGGTGCTCTTTCGGTTTCGCGAGATATTTGAGCGGCGGCTGGATGAGGTTGCGGCTCTGCTGACGAGTGAGCATGGCAAGGTCTTCTCGGATGCGCGGGGAGAGGCTACTCGTGGGTTGGAGGTCGTGGAGTTCGCTACGGGGATTCCGCAACTGCTGAAGGGTGAGTTTACCGAGCAGGTGGGGTCGGGGATTGATAGCTGGTCGATGCGGCAGCCGCTTGGGGTGGTGGCTGGGATTACGCCGTTCAACTTTCCGGCTATGGTGCCGATGTGGATGTTTCCTATTGCGCTGGCGTGTGGGAATACGTTCGTGCTGAAGCCTAGTGAGCGCGATCCGAGTGCTTCGCTCCTGCTGGCGGGGATGCTGAAGGAGGCTGGGCTGCCGGATGGGGTCTTCAATGTGGTGCATGGGGATAAGGTCGCGGTGGATGCGCTGCTGGCCCATCCTACGGTGCAGGCGGTGAGCTTTGTGGGGTCGACGCCGATTGCGGAGTATGTGTACCGCGAGGGAACGAAGCATGGGAAGCGTGTGCAGGCGCTGGGTGGGGCAAAGAACCACATGATCGTGATGCCGGATGCGGATCTGGATCAGGCTGCGGATGCTCTTGTGGGCGCGGCTTATGGTTCCGCGGGCGAGCGGTGCATGGCGATCTCGGTTGCGGTGACGGTGGGGAGCGCGACGGCGGATGCTCTGATCGGCAAGCTGGAGACGCGTATTGAGAAGCTGCAGGTTGGCGATGGGATGAAGGAAGGCGCAGAACTGGGGCCGCTGGTTACGAAGGCTCATCTGGAGCGCGTGACTGGGTATGTTCAGCTTGGGACTGAGGAAGGGGCTCAGCTGGTTGTTGATGGGCGTTCGCATGCGCAGGCTCGAGGCGAAGGGTTCTTTCTTGGGGCTTGCCTGTTCGACCATGTGAAGCCGGAGATGCGGATCTATCGGGAGGAGATCTTTGGACCTGTGCTTGGTGTGGTGCGGACAAATAATTTTGAGACCGCGCTGAAGCTCATTAATGAGCATGAGTATGGGAATGGGACCTCGATCTTTACTCGTGATGGCGACACGGCTCGGGACTTTGCGCATCGGGTGCAGGCAGGCATGGTCGGGGTGAATGTGCCGATTCCGGTGCCGATGGCGTTTCATAGCTTCGGCGGATGGAAGCGATCGCTGTTTGGGGACCACTCGGTGCATGGGCCGGAGGGGGTGCGGTTTTATACGCGGTTGAAGACGGTGACCTCGCGGTGGCCTACGGGGATTCGGACGGGGGTTGATACTTCTATGCCGACTTTGGGGTAGTACCCCTCCCTCGCACTTTTATGTAAAGTGTTCCATTTAGATTAGTTATGGGTGGACCTGTCTGACTGGGGCTTGCGCAAAGTCTCTGGATTCGCGGGTTTCGTGATGGTGCTTCTGCAAAGTATTCATTTTGTTTTGGTTATTTGGCGGTCTCCTTTCTTTTGGTTTAAAAACGACGCCCCGACGGGTGGTCGGGGTTCTTTTTTGATCTGTATTTAGATTAGCAGGTGGGTGGTAATTAATCGGCAAATTGATGTTATTGATTCGATTGCAGTTATGGCTGTTTTGGACTTGACAGGGCAAACAACGGTTCGGGCGATGGGATCGCATGGATGATATATCGGCCCATCGACAGATGCCGCTTCAATCGGTCACCGAAACCCAAGCTCGCCGACGAGACGCGGGAGCGCGACCAGGCAAGCGAATTCCGCAAGGCGGCTGTGGTCTGATTCCGTGAAGGGCCAAACTTCCGTATTGCCGACGATCCGACCACGACATGCCTGTAGAATGCGACCATCGGATCAAATCACATTGTCAGAGCCTTTATATGGGCGCAGTTTATTTCATTCGCAACGAAGACACGAAACGCATCTACATCGGCAAGGATGAGAAAGATGATTCGGCCAGAAGTCGCTGTGCGGACCATGTTAGCTGTGACAGATTCCACTGCATTCCGCTCCACGAGGACATCTATAGCGTGTACGGCGTCGATAAGTTCAAGTTTGGGGTTATCGAGGTCGTAGAAGCGATAAAGCTAGAGAGCGCGGAGTCGTGGTGGATTCGTGTCTTCAACGCCGCTGACCCTCGATTTGGCTATAACAAGATGGGGAAGATTCCCCACCAAAGTGATGAGGCCATAGAGAAGTATCGGGACGATTTGCTGAAGAGTGACCCGCGACGACACCGTATATACATGGAGCTTCCGACACGGGGCGAACCGTTAATCAACCTCGCTCCCGCCGACTACGCAACCTTTGTCAGGAATAAGGCGTCGAGCGTCGACAACGATGCACGATTCATCTCAGAGTGCAAGGCCAAGGGCCTGCGGCTCGCCACTAGGGCCGACATTGGTGCGAAGGTCATCTACGTCTGGAAGACCTACAGCAACTATGAGCACACGGGGACGCTAAAGTCCTTCGCCTCGCGGTGGGCGAAAATCGAGAACGATAAGCTGAGGGCGAAGGACTACATCGAGGTCGACCGAGGCGTGATTTTCGTCATCAAGTCATCACAAGTCGGCTTCTCGAAAGTGATGCTGTAAGTCCCTGTTAACCGGCCATACGGAAGTTTCGCGGAGCTGGGTCGTAATGTCCATGTTGCCGACAATCAAAAAGTAACGCAGCGGCAACGTCGGGCATATTCAACGGAGCGAATCGCCGCGCTCCGCTGAGGACGTTCTTGCGTCTCGATACAGGCACGGCGGTGGACCAGGTGCTCTAGCGTTAGGCAAGACGCGGCTCACTGATAGGAACGGGACCGGCCGGTGCTGGTTGTTTTGCCGGAAGGAGTGCAAGGAGCGCGACTCCAACCACGCCAATGATCACAATGTCCTGGGGACTGTCTTTCCTGTGCATCCCGTGCGCCCAGGCCTCCGCGGATTGGATCGTCATCGTGGCCGCATGGGCAAGGCTTGACCAAGCCCCATAGGCGATCAGCGAGCGATGCCTGGCCGGTTGCTTAACGGCCAGCAACAGAAAGACTCCAAGCACAAAGTTAAGGCTGACGAACATCGGCAAAACGTCGTCATTCTGAATTAGCCATTTGGAACGCCACAGAGCATCGAACAAGATGTAACCCCAAAAGGAATAAAACAAGCCCGCCAAGACCAAGACGATCTGCAAAGCGCGCTCACGCTTCATACCGCCCTCCTTTTTTGGGAAGACAAACTTCCGAATGTATCGTACTCATGGTGGATCCGACAGTCCAACATATGAAGTGGCAATCCAAGGACGACCCAACCGAGGACGTACGACGGGCAAACCGGAGGTTGATGTCAACGGACGCTAACAGGCGATAGCCACAATACCGGCGCGACCATGAATCACAACTATTGCAATCTTTAGCATCATTCGCTCCCTCCATGCTTGGCGACGTCAGCCGTTCTGCACACCGTCTTCCCTCAATTGGCGGAAGAACTCTTCCACATCGAAGGGCAGGCCTTCTCGGTCAGTGTGTCCAATCCATTCCATCGGAATCGTCGCCATCGTTCGGAAGACAGCATCCGAAACCTCTTCATCCTTGACCCAAGGAGCCAACTGCTCTTGCGCTACTTGGTTAAGCACCTGAATCATGGCCGAGCGATACCAGACCGCTGGTAGGTTCGCGCCCGGCTTGAAGGTGGCTTTCATCACGTGAAGACCCATACCAACATTCTGACCGGGATGTCCTGCTTGAAGGTTGCGTGTTTCCTGCCAGAAAGCCTTCAGCTCATCCGGGTCAACCTCTGCCACAGGTTCTCCCGGATTGCCCAGATCATCACTCATCCATTACGCCCCCCACTGCGTGTGCGCCGAATTATATCCGCTTCGTTCAGATGCTTATCGGTTTATCTAAACTAGCGATAGGTGCTGAAACCACGCTACGAGCGATGTTTTTGCCGTATCACCGGCAATACGGAAGTTTGGAGAGCACACCGGTCTTGTGGCTTCCCGAGGTAGTTGGGGCCCTGCGAACGAAATGCGGGGGTTCTTCCCCTTCGGCTTCGCTCAGGGTCAGAATGACAAGCAGGAGCGATGTTGGCTAACTTGCATGCAGCCTAGCTAGGCGATGCGGCTTCGTCGGCTATGGTGAGGTGTTTGTCTAGGGTGGCTATGCCTCGGTCGATCTCTTCTTTGGTGACGATGAGGGGTGGGGCTATGACGAAGTGGGAGACCCAGGCCTGGATGGTGACTCCGTCGGCCAGCATTTTGGCGGCGATCTGGTCGACGACCAGGGATTTGCCGGAGACCTTGTCGGCGTAGGTGTTGAAGGGCTCTTTGGTGGTGCGGTCTTTGACCATGTCGACGGCCCAGAAGAGGCCTTTGCCACGGACGTCGCCTATGCTGCGGTGTTTTGATTTGAGGTCGTTGAGTTTGGCTTCGACGTAGGGGGCTAGTTCGCGGGCGCGTTCGACGAGGTTGAGGCGCTGCATCTCGTGGATGCACGCTACGGCGGGGGCGAGGGTGATGGGGTGGGCTTCGTAGGTGTGGCCGTGGGAGAAGAAGTGGTCCTGGAAGAACTCGGCGATCTTTTCGCTGGTGGCGCAGAGGCCGAGAGGGACGTAGGCCGAGGTGATGCCCTTGGCGGTGACGAGGATGTCGGGGATGACGGACCAGTGGTTCATGGCGAACCATTCGCCGGTGCGGCCCCAGCCGGTCATGACCTCGTCGGCGATGAGGAGGACGCCGTTTTCGTCGCAGATGCGGCGGAGTTTTGGCATGTACTCGTCGGGCGGGACGAGGACGCCGTTGGTGCCGACGATGGGTTCGACGAGGACTGCGGCTACGTCGGACTCGTTGCGGATCATGTGCTCGATGTAGTCGGCGCAGGCGATGTTGCAGCCGGGGTATGTGTGGCGGATGGGGCATTTGTAGCAGTTAACTTCGGGAGCGAAGATGACGCCGGGGCCTTTGCCGCCGGGCTCCATGGCCCATCGGCGGGGGTCTCCAGTGGCTGCGATGGAGCCGATGGTGGAGCCGTGGTAGGAACGGTAGCGCGCGATGATCTTGGATTTGCCGGTGTACATGCGGGCGATCTTGAAGGCGGCTTCGTTGGCTTCGGTGCCGGAGGTGGTGAAGAAGAATTTGCGGAGACCTTTGGGGAGGATTTCGGCGAGGAGTTGGGAGAGCTCGGCGCGGGCTGTGGTGGCGTAGCCGGGCATGGCGTAGCTGAGTTGCTGCGCCTGGTGGGCGATGGCGTCGATGACGGCCTGATTTTTGTGGCCGAGGTTGGAGCACATGAGCTGCGAGGAGAAGTCGAGGTAGCGCTTGCCTGAGCCGTCGATGAGGTAGCAGCCTTCGGCGTCGGCGATGTGCATCGGGTTCCAGTTGCGCTGGAATCGCCAGGTGCCGTAGTTGTATTGGCGGGTGAGGTCTACGACTTGTTGGCTGGTGAGGGCTTGGGATGCGGCGGTGTCGGTGGGGCTCATGGTGTAGATCCTATTCGTTGGTGCTCAGGTTAGTTGATCACGTCTGCTTTGCGTGGCGGGCAACGCAGGAGGCATACCCCAGGGGCTAAAGCCCCCATTATTTTTCAGACCCGAAAGAGGCCCAAGGCTAAAGCCTTGGGTTACCTAGATGCCACTGCTTTCAAAACAACTCTTAACCTAGATACCACTTCTTCTTGATTCAAATGGCGACTCCATTCGAGGACGGTGAATTGGTTAGACGCTTGATAGGTGGTTCGATGTCGTCTGTGGCGTTGAGGTGTATTGCAGCATGAGGACGTAGTAGGTGGCGGCCGCGATGAAGAAGCCTACGAACCAGGCGTAGTCGTAGAGGAATCGCAGGGCAGGAATGACGAGGCCGATAAGGGCGACGATGACGCCGATTGCAAGCGCGACGATGGCTCGAGGATTGATGCCGCGGGTGTATTCGTAGGGGCCGTCGCGGTGGTAGAGCGAGACGACATCGAGGCGCGTGCCGCGAATGAAGAAGTAGTCCGCAACCATGATGCCTGCGACGGGACCGAGGAGGCCGGAGTAGCCGATGAGCCATCCGAATATGTAACTGCCGAAGGTCGCCATTAATTTCCAGGGCATCATGGCGAGGCCGAGGAAACCGGTGATGAGACCTCCGGTGCGGAAGCTGATGAGGCGTGGGGCCAGGTTGGAGAAGTCGTTGGAGGGGGAGACTACGTTGGCGCCGATGTTGACGTTCAACGTTGCGACGAGTAGAGCTACGAGGGCGAGCATTGCTGCGAAAGGTTGGTGAAATTTTCCGAGCAGCGTGATGGGTGACCAGATGGGTTCACCGAAGATGGTGACGGATGCCGAGGTGCAGGCGATTCCGATGAAGGAGTAGAGCGTCATGGCGACGGGGAGTCCGAAGACCTGGCCGACGATTTGTGCGTCCTGATTTTTGGCGTAGCGGGTGAAGTCGGGGATGTTGAGCGAGAGTGTGGCCCAGTAGCCGACCATGGCGGTGAGTGATGGGAAGAAGAAATGTAAGAAGCTACTGGTGGTTTTGAATTGGCTGGGCGCGGAGAGCATGGGGCCGAAGCCGCCGGCTTTGTGGAGCATCCAGAAGAGCAGCGTGAGCGACATGATGAGCATGAAGGGAGCGGAGAAGCTTTGCAGGAAGCGGATGGATTCGACGCCGCGCCAGACGACGAACATGTTGAGCAGCCAGAAGCCGAGGAAGCTTGCCCAGAGGACTGCTGGCATGTGGGCGGTTGCGGGCCAGAGGACGGCGAGCATGGCGGCGATGGCCTGTCCGCCGAGCCATGATTGGATGCCGAACCATCCGCAGGCTACGAGGGCGCGTAGCATCGCGGGAAGGTTGGCTCCGCGAGTGCCGAAGCTTGCGCGCACGAAGACGGGGAATGGGATGCCGTACTTCGTTCCGGCGTGTGCGTTGAGGAGCATGGGGATGAGGACGATGAGGTTGCCGAGCAGGATGGTGAAGATGGCCTGCTTCCAGTTCATGCCGCCAGCGATGAGCGAGGAGGCGAGCATGTAGGTGGTGACCTCCATGGACATGGAGAACCAGAGGGCGATGTAGTTGTAGGTGGTCCAGGTGCGCTGCGCGGGCGTCGTGGGGGCGAGGTCGGCGTTGTAGAGATGTGGGTCGTGCGGCGTGTCTTGATAGACGATGTCGGGGCTGGGCGCGGGCGGCATCATTTCCAGGCTCCTCCTCGTGCTTCGCGACGGATGTATTTGCCGCGTCCAGTTGCCGCGATGTACTTGCCGTTGTCGACGATGAGCTCGCCTCGCGAGAAGACTTTTTGCGCGTTGCCCTTCACCTTCCATCCCTCGAACATGGAGTAATCGCAGCGCATGCTGTGCGTTGCGGCGGAGATGAGGTGTTCCGCTGCGGGGTTCCAGAGGACGATGTCTGCATCGGCTCCTGGGGCGATGACGCCCTTGGTGGGATACATACCGAAGATGCGGGCGGGTGCGGCAGAGGTGATCTCGACGAAGCGCTCGAGAGTGATCTTTCCGGCATTGACGCCGTGATGAAAGAGCAGCTGCATGCGGTTTTCGACGCCGGGGCCTCCGTTGGGGATCTTAGAAAAATCATCCTTGCCGAGCTGCTTCTGATCGGCGAAGCAGAAGGGGCAGTGGTCGGTCGAGACGACCTGCAGATGGTCGTGCACGAGGCCGTCCCAGAGTTTGGGTTGGTTCTTCTTCTCGCGCAATGGTGGTGTGAAGACGTACTTGGCTTCTTCGAAGCTCTTGCCGGGCATCTGGTCTTCGATGGAGAGCAGGAGGTACTGCGGGCATGTCTCGGCGAATGCGGGCAGGCCGCGGTCGCGTGCTTCGCGCACCTGATTGAGCGCGTCTTCGCTGGAGAGATGGACGATGTAGATGGGGGTGCCTGCGATCTCGGCCATGGCAATGCAGCGATTGACGGCCTCGGCCTCGGCGATGGTGGGGCGTGAGAGCGCGTGATAGATGGGTGCGGTCTTTCCCTGGGCGAGCGTCTGCTGGACGATGGTGTCGATAACAGAGCCGTTTTCGGCGTGCATGCAGATGAGCGCGCCGTTCTTCGCGGTCTGCTGGAGCGCCTTGAAGATGGTGGCGTCGTCGACCATGAGCACGTTGGGGTAGGCCATGAAGAGCTTGAAGCTGGCGACGCCTTCGCGCACCATGTCGTCCATGTCGGCGAGACCCTGTTTGCCTGCGTCGGAACCGAGGTCGGTGACGATCATGTGCAGGCCGTAGTCGATGCAGGCCTTGCCCTCGGCCTTGGCGCGCCAGATGTCGAGTGCGTCGCGCATGCGTGTACCGCGTGCCTGAATGGCGAAGTCGACGATGGTGGTGGTGCCGCCGATGGCTGCGGCGCGAGTGCCGGTGAGGAAGTCGTCAGCGGAGACGGTGCCGCCGAAGGGCATGTCCATGTGGGTGTGGGCATCGACTCCGCCGGGGATGACGAAGAGGCCGGTGGCATCGACGGTGGTATGGCTGTCGGGGGCGATGTTGGGAGCGACCTGGGTGACGGTCTCGCCTTCGATGAGTACGTCGGCTTTCTGCTGGCCGGTTGCGTTGACGACGGTTCCGTTTTGAATGAGAGTTCCCATGCTGCGTCTCTTGCCTCTGGTTGATTTGCTGCTAGCCGTTGGTTAGGACCTCACTTGTGCCTGCGGGGACGAGGCCTGCGGCGGTGCGCTCTTCCCATGTCTGTGGGGGTAGACCGTTGTCGATGCGCTCCATGGTGATGCAGTTGTCGACGGGGCAGACGAGTGAGCAGAGATTGCAGCCTACGCAGTGATCTTCATCGACGCGGGGGATTCGTTCGAGTGGAGTGACTGCGTTGGTGTGGGTCAAGCCGGAGTCGAGTTTTGGGATGGGTGTTGTTGAGATGCGACGTGAGGCTTCGGCTTCTACCATCGCTGGCGTGAGCGTTGTGTCCGGTGCTGGTGCGGTTCGGTCGAGATGGATGCATTGGTGGGCGCCGTCCCAGCAGGCGGTGTAGCAGAGCTGGCAGCCGATGCAGAGGTCTTCGTGGATGCGGGCTACGATCTTGTAGTTGAGGTTAAGATGCTTCCACTCGCGCACGTTGGGGAGTGAGAGGCCGCGGAAGTCGTCGATGGTGGCGAAACTTTTTTCTGTCATCCACGCGAGCAGGCCGTCCTGCATGTCTTCGACGATGCGGTAGCCGTAGTGCATGACCGCTGTGCAGACTTGCACTGTGCTGCAGCCGAGGAGGATGAATTCGGCGACGTCTCGCCAGGTGGCTATGCCTCCGATGCCGGAGAGTGGGAGTGTGGCAAGGAGATCGGACTGGACCTGTTGCACCATGTTGAGCGCGATGGGCTTTACTGCAGGGCCACAGTAGCCGCCGTGCGAACTCTTGCCGTCGACGTTCGGGTTTGGCTGCAGTGTATTGAGGTCGATGCCTGTGATGGAGTTGATGGTGTTGATGGCGGAGAGAGCGTCGGCTCCGGCGCGTTTGGCAGCGCGTGCAGGCATGCGAATATCAGAGATGTTCGGAGTTAGTTTGACGATGACGGGTGTGCGGGCCTTCTCTTTTACCCATGAGGTGATCTGCTCGCAGTACTCGGGGACTTGACCGACGGCGGAGCCCATGCCGCGCTCGCTCATACCGTGGGGACAGCCGAAGTTGAGCTCGAGGCCGTCTGCGCCTGCGTCTTCGGAGCGCTGGACGATGTCGTGCCATGTCTCGCGCGCGCTTTCGACCATGAGAGATGCGATGACGACGTGCTTTGGGTAGCGGCGTTTTACTTCGGCGATCTCCCGCAGGTTAACTTCGATGGGCCGGTCGCTGATGAGCTCGATGTTGTTGAAGCCCATCATGCGGCGGCCTTCCCAGTCGATAGAGGAGTAGCGCGAACTGACGTTGGTGATGGGCTCGCCGATGGTCTTCCATACGGCACCGCCCCAGCCTGCGTCGAAGGCGCGCATGATCTGCTCGCCGCAGTTGGTTGGAGGGGCCGATGCCAGCCAGAAGGGGTTGAGGCACTTGATGCCGCAGAAGGTCGTTTCAAGAGTTGGCTTAGGCTTGGACATGCTGACCCTCCAACCACGCGGCGATGCCGATGCCCGCGCGTTTTCCGTCTGCGACTGCGTCCACTACTTCGCGGCCTCCGTTGGTGCAGTCGCCGCCGGCGAAGAATTTCGGGTTCGAGGTCTGGCCCGAGGCACGGTCAATGAGAATGCGGCCGCGTTCGAGCTGGACCTTTGCAGCGTCGCTTCCGTTTGTAGCCAGGAAAGCTGAATGGGTGCCTTGTCCGATCGCCAAGACGATCCAATCGGCTGGTAATGAAAACTCTGAGCCGGGCTGTGGGACGATCGAGCCATCGTCTGTGGTGGCGAGCCGTGTTAGCTTGAGTGCTTCGACAGACTCGTCCCCGTGAATACCGGTTGGCAGCACGTGCCACAGAAACTTTACTCCTTCGCTCTTCGCGTGTTCGTACTCGAAGGAGAATGCTGACATCTGTTCCGGGCCGCGGCGATATGCGATGTGTACTTCGATCGCGCCAAGGCGGACTGAAGCGATTGCCGCGTCGATGGCGGTGTTTCCTGCGCCGACGACAACGACACGTTCGGGTACTGTGGTGAGTTTGCCGGATTTATAGTCTGCGATGAGATCGAGTGCGTTTGTTACACCGGGAAGATCCTCGCTGCCGATGCCGAGCTTGTGAATTGCACCTAAGCCGACTCCGAGGAAGATGGCGTTGTGCTCACGCTCTAGCTCTGCGAGTTTGGCAGTGTCGATCGTTGTGTTCATATGGAATTCGACGCCGAGCTGCGAGAGCATTTCGATTTCGCGCAGGCTCTCTGCAAACGGGAGCTTGTATTCGGCGACTCCGTAAGTGTTCAGACCTCCGGGTAGCGGGCGGGCGTCGTAGAGACGTGCGCGGATTCCGCGGCGACGGAGTTCGGCGGCACAGGCGAGTGAGGCTGGGCCAGCGCCGATCAGTGCAACCGAAAGTCCTGCGTCTGCGCCCGGCTCGAATGGCAGGGGTGATCCGCTTTCATGGAGGGCATCCATTGCGAAGCGTTGCAGCCGCGCGATTTGGATCGGCTGTTTATTGTAGCGGTGCATGACGCAGGCGCCCTCGCAGAGCACCTCTACTGGACATGCTCTCGCGCAGCTTGCGCCGAGGATGTTGGCATCGAGGATGGTGCGGGCGGAGCCGGAGAGGTTGCCTGTGGCGATCCTCTTTATGAATTGCGGCACGTTGATATGCGTTGGGCAGGCGGTCGTGCAGGGGGCGTCGAAGCAGAAGAGGCAGCGGTTCGCCTCGGGTATGGCAGCCTGCATGTCGAGGGGGGGATGAATATCTCTGAAGCGCGCAGCAATCTCAGGGTGATCGTGGATCGGTTGCGAGAAGGCTGGTTGATCGCTCATTCGACGATCTCCTTACGACTGGATGCACTCTCCGAAACTAGTAGACGTTTCGAAATGGAAGACGACATGATCCTCCTTGCGATGTTGCTCTTCGGGACTCAGGAGTGATCATTATGCACCATCGCGGGGCAAAGATTCGCTGGCGAAAGAGCGTTAGACCATTTGCAAGACGGACACCTGCTGGGAGCGGAACGACCTCAAGATAGTCTTTATATTGCCTTTCCAGCCGCGGCTAAACGGCTTTTTCTTTCTCGCTTAGCCAGGTCATCGTCTTTCTGGCGAGGCGGTCGAATGCCTGCACTGCAAGTTCGAGATGTTCGATCTTCGTGTCCTCTGCCTTGTTATGGCTGAGACCGGCGAGCGATTGGGTGAACATCATTACAGTTGGGATTCCGGCGCGCGATACTTCGGCGGCATCGTGGAGTGGTCCTGAGGGCAGCCGATGGGAGGTGCCTGCTGTTTCGCGAATTGCTTCGTCGCAGAACTCGATGAGTTGGGGATCGAATGGAATCGGCTCGATGTTCCAGATCTTTGACCATTCGACTGTGCAGCGTTCTTCGGCGGCGAATCTTTCGCTGGCGGCACGAGCCTCGGCCAACATCGAGGCGAGCACCGTGGCATCCAGATCGCGCATGTCGAGGGTTGTTTCGCAGCGTCCGACGACCGCAGTTACGATGCCCGGGAAGGTTTTGACGCTGCCCATGGTCGCGACGGAGTCGGGGTGTTTGCGTGCGATGGGGCGGATCTCGAGTGCGAGTTTTGCTGCTGCTGCCAGTGCGTCTCGACGAACGGCCATCGGGGTTGAGCCGGAATGTGCCTCCTGTCCGTGGAAGGTGATCGCGTGGCGCTCGACGCCTTTGGTGCCCAGTACAATGCCTAGCGGAAGTTGCATGGACTCGAGGACGGGGCCTTGTTCGATATGCAACTCCAGGTAGGCTCCTGCTTTGCCGCGTTCGATGGCGCTCTCGCTGATGCGATCAACGTTGATTCCGCATTTCTTGAGGGCGTCTTCGAGGCAGACTCCATCGCGGTCAGTGCGGCTGCGGTCGGCTTCGATGGTGTGGGTTCCGGCGAAGGCTGATGAGCCGAAGAGGCTGCGGCCGAAGCGTGCGCCCTCTTCGTCGGCCCAATCGACGAGGCGAATCGTGATGGGCGGCTTCCCGTTGAACTCCTCTGCGATGCCGCGTAAAACGGCGAGGCTTGCGAGAACTCCGAGGGCGCCGTCGAGCCAGCCGCCGTTTGGTACTGAGTCGAGATGGCTGCCGAGGATGAGGGTTCGATCGGAGTCGCCGTGAAGGGTTGTCCAGGAGTTGCCTGCGGCGTCGTAGTGGTGCTCGATGGGCAGACCTTGCAGCTTGGTCTGGAACCAGGCGCGGGCTTTGAGCCACATCGGGCTCCATGCAATGCGTTGGGCGCCGTGATCGTCCGCAGTCAGGGCGCGGAGTTCCTGTAGATCGGAGACTGCCCGGCGCGAGTCTAACGACATTTGTCTCTCTCCTGAAGGTGACAGATTACTCTCAACCGTCTCATTTTCGGCTTTTTACTGGATGGAGGGAAATTAGTATGCAACCCCTAATAGGCTGGCGGACACTTAGGGTCGCCTGTAGACTTCGTTTGTGCCTCCGCTCGGCGGTCGCGCAGTAATCGACAACTTCAGAAGAGTTGGAAGGACTGGCAGCGTGCGATGGCTACTTAGGACAGTGTTCATGCTCGCAATTATCGTCGCTGTGCTTGTAACCGTGTGGGCGGCAGCGGCGATCTACTTCGACTCTCCGTTCGGGTCGTTGCGGACAGTCGTCGCCATCCTGTATCTCGTTACAATGCTGACGGCTTTGTCTTTCCTGCGCCGCGGCCACATGGGGATGATGATTGCTTTCGCGGGATTCGTCATCGTTCTTATCGCGTGGCTATCGATCAAGCCGTCGAACGATCGCAACTGGGAACCTGACAATGCGAAGACCGCTTTCGCCGAGATCAACGGAGATCATGTCACCATCCACAACTTTCGGAATTGTGACTATCGCACAGAGAAGGACTACACCTGTCAATGGGAGGTTCGTTCGTTTGATTTGGCGAACCTTCGGGGTGCCGACCTCTTTATAACCTGGTGGGGCTCGCCCTGGATCGCGCATCCCATCGTGAGTTTCGATTTCGGCGAGCAGGGTCATGTCGCGATGTCCATCGAGACGCGTAACGAGGTGGGCCAAAGTTATTCGGCCATCCGGGGGTTTTTCCGGCAGTACACGCTTATCTATATAGTCAGCGACGAGCGCGACGTCATACGCTTGCGGACCAACTACCGTAAGGATGAAGAGGTACATATCTTTCGCACTACGGCTAGTCCGCCGCTCGTGCGCAAGATCTTCCTCGACTACTTGCAGCGCGTCAACAGCTTGCATGAGCGCCCCGAGTGGTATAACGCCTTGACCGACAACTGCACTACCAACATTGCAGTGACTACCGCTGAGGCGCGTAACATCCGCATGCGCCTGGACTGGCGCATCCTGCTGAACGGCAAGATGGATGAGATGTTGTACGAACGCGGCGCCATAGTTACCGGTGGTTTACCGCTATCGGCGCTGAGGGAGCAGGCACACATCAACGCCGCAGCAAGAGGTGCCGACCAAAGTCCAGACTTCTCGAAGATCATTCGCGAAGGACGGGTCGGCTTCGCTAACAACACTTTAAGTTCTGAAAGGTGATGGCTCCAGATCACGGTGCCATCTAAAGGCATTTACAAGGCTTGGTACGCGCTTTGACGACGCGACCGTCAATGCGCTCCGGGCTATTTTTGGATCTTCGCTCCAGGAGGAAGTTGATGGCGGTTCGAGTCTCGAAGTGTCTCCTTGTATTCTCTGTGGCTCTGTTCTACACATTTGTTGTCTTCAACAACACGACGGACTACAACTCCAACTACCAATTCGTCCGTCACGTTCTTCAGATGGACTCCACCTTTCCCGGCAACGGCGGTATGTGGCGCGCTATCAACAAGCCGAGCATTCATACCATTTTTTATCTCTCCATCATCTTTTGGGAGATCATCACCGCCGTCCTTTGTTGGTGGGGCGGCATCAGTCTGGTGCGCGCATTGAAGCTTCCTGCTGAACAGTTCATCCGCTCAAAGAATGTGGGTGTCATTGCTCTTACCCTCGGCATACTGATGTGGTCGGTGGCGTTTTTGAGTGTTGGGGGCGAATGGTTTCTTATGTGGCAGTCGAGAACCTGGAACGGTCAGGACGCCGCATTCAGAATGTTTGTCGTGCTAGGCATCGTTCTGCTTTACCTCGTTATGCCTGAAGCAAGAGACGCAAACGATTAGCTCTACGGCTGGGCTCAGGCGCTCTGGAGTTGATGAATGATTGAGCGAATGTCGTCCGGATCGACGACATACCGTTCTCCGAAGCTCCGTGACTCGTCGACGGCTTCATTCGAGGGTCGCCCGCTGCTCAGCCTTCGCCGGAGAGAGCCGTGGAAGTGCGCTGCGCCGGTAAGCCGTGCCAGCGATCCGGCATCCTTGAGCCGCAGACCGCCCCCGACGGCGACTACGATGCGCTGGTTCGCTTGACCAACCAGCTGAGACAGGCAGGAAGTGCCCTCTACGACATCACTGTGGCCGCCTGAGGTGAGGATGCGGTCGCAACCGGCGGCGATGGCATCCTCCAGCGCCTGAGGCAATGAGGGTGTTACGTCGAAGGCACGGTGAAACGTCACCTTCATCGGATGTGCAAGTTGCACAAGGCCGCTAACGGATTCAACATCCACCGAACCATCGGCCCGCAACAGCCCGAGGACGACTCCAACTGCACCTAACTGCTTCACGTGCTGTATGTCTTCCCGCATTACCGAAATCTCAGACTCGGTGTACTGGAAGCCGCCGCCGCGTGGACGAAGGAGCACATGAACCGGAAGTCCGCTGCGCTCGATGGCTGCCTGGACCAGGCCGTGACTCGGCGTAAGTCCACCTTCACTCAGGCCTGAACAGAGTTCGACGCGATGCGCTCCACCCTCTTTTGCTGCCAGACAGGCATCGATCGTTTCAGCACAAAGCTCAAAGATAATGTTGCGCATTCGATTGCTCTTGACTCCAACTCCTCCGGAGCAACGTGTGCCCGGAGCGCCGTTAAAACACGAGACTCCGCAGGGGGATGCCTGCGGAGTCTCGTAGTTGCCAATTAGTAGTTCAGCTTGAGTGAGAGTTCGACCTGGCGGCCAGGGTTGGAGCCGTCAAGCAGACCAAAGGACCCGACTGTTCCGCTGCCGCCACCGTTGAAGCCGGTGGTGCGAACGCCGTTGCAGCTTGCGCAGGAGCTGTACTGACCCCACCAGCTTGCCGGTACGCTGAAGATCGGCGTATTCGTCAGGTTGATGAACTGGGCTCCAAAGGTCGCGTAGACCCTCTCCGTGACCGGGAAATTCTTGGTCAGGTTGAGATTGGCTGTCTTCAGGCTGGGACCACGCAACGAGCCGGAAGAGCAGTTACCAAACTGGCCGTCGGTTGTTCCTGTGAGAGCAGCAGGGTTGAGATCGACTTTGCCGATGCTGCTGCCAATCTGAACTGTCTGCATGGCCTGACTGCCCGAGACGCCTGCCACGCAGTTTGGTCGTGGCTGGTAGGAACCGGTGAGCGAGGATGCAGAGTTGGGGTTGTAGTCGCCTGCGTAGGCGCCTGCAAAGGGAGTGATTCCGAAGCCTGAGCGGAAGGACAGATCGGTTGCAACCTGCCAGCCGCCGATGACCTGATCCACAGCCCTGTTGACACTGTTACCGAAGGTCTTGCCCCTGCCGAACGGAAGGCTGTAGAGCGCGTAGCCACCGAAGTTGGACGCGGCGTCAGTAGTGCAACGACCGTAGTCAGCCTTGGGGTTGTACTCGTTCTGGAAGAAGTTCTGCGTGGCCTGGGTCTGTGATTCACCAGCTCCCTCTTCGTCGCCGTAGGAGCCGAAGTAGCCGAGGGTGTTCGTGAGGCACTTCGACCAGGTGTAGGAGAACTGGAGGTCGAGGCCATGGAAGTTTCTCTGCGCCACTGTGGCTTCCAGCGCGTTGAAAGAGGAGACGCCGTCCGAGCCGTTGAAGCGAGCCTGACCGACGCCAGCAGCAAGGAGCTGCTTCATATATGGGCCAGGGACCACAGTGCCGGCCGAGTTGATTTGCTTCTGGTTGTACAGGTAGATGTCGGACAAGTGATCGATCTTGTTGCCGACATAACCGAGCGAAGCGGTGGCATTGCCCCTGAACTGATGCTGAACCACCACGTTCCACTGCTGATCCACAGCCGGCCGAAGGTTGGGGTCGGTCGCGTGAGCCTGCACTCCGGAGATGCAATTTGAAGCAAGAGCAAGGAATTGAGCAGGGGTACAGGCCGTCGAGAACGTGGAGTAACCCTGATCCAGTGTTGTGGCGGGCAGGTTCAGAGCCGCGCCGGCGTTGTTCTTGATGTCCGTCAGGATGACGTTCGGAGGATTGATGACCGCCATATTGTTGACGCCGTTGCCTTCCATGTATGTGGAGAGGTCATAAGCGCCGCGGAAGACCGTGTTTGGAGCCCAAGTCGGCTTCCAGGCAACGCCGAGACGCGGCTGGAAGTTGGTGATCCCGGTATAGGTGTTGTAGTTCTTCCCAATCTCCGGCTGACCGGTGACGAGATCGTAGTTCACGTTCTTGCTGGCATCTTTGTCGCCGCGAGCCGTGGTGAGCTCATAGCGCAGACCCAGGGTGAGAGTGACGTTGGAGGTGGCCTGGTAGGTATCCTGCACGAAGGCTCCGAAGAGGCTGTTGCGCAGATTGAAGTGCAGGGGGGCACCCTGCTGAACTTCCTGTGGCAGGCCCAGCAGGAAGTCGGCGAACGGGCTTCCGGCAGCGCATACGGGCTTTTGAGACACTGGATCCGTCTGGCACGCGTTGGGGTTGGCGGTGTACTGACCGGAGAAGATGAACCCGCCGGAGGCACCGGAGTTCCCGGCGTAGACGTCGTTCATGATGTAGTGGTAGAGCTCGAAACCAGTGTGGATGGAGTGCTTGCCGTGGGTCCAGGTGAGCGAATCTTCGACCTGGATGGTGGAGTCGTGGAAGATCTCGACGCCGTTGGTGCTTCCGATGGGCTGATACCCGAAGGACATTGCGGGAAGAATGTCTCCCGGAACGCCGGGCAAACCGAATTGCTGGGGCAGATTTCCGCCGGCTGCGTTGGTGAACTGCTGGTCGTTTGCCGGGAAGATCTGGGCACCGAGACGGAGTTCGTTGACCAGCGTCGGTGTGATGGTGCGATCGTAGTTGATGACAAAGTTCTTCAACGGATATTCGCGGGTGAGGTTCGGCGTCAACACGTCGATGCCATTGCTGCTGGTGTTGATGGTGTACATCTGGGAGTAGCGTCCCATGACGTGATCTTTGGGAGATGCCTGCCAGTCGATCTTCACATCGCCCTGATAGGAATGAACAAAGCCGCTGGTGGCGTAGTTCTGTTGGCCTTCCTGCTGTATGAAGAGAGGTGAGGAAACGATGGACGATGCCACTTTGCTGCTGACGGGAACCTTGTTATTCAGGTAAGGCGTACGGCTGCCCGGCGTTGCGCTGGCGGTGGGCATGTAGAGCTGCAGGACAGGGTTTGAGCAGACGCCGTTGACGAATGTAGCTCCCTGACTGGTGCAGAGGGCTCCGAAGTCTCCGGAGAGATACTGCGTCGGAATGATGCTGTTCGCCTGGTAGGTCTTGGGAGTGTTGTTGATCATGCCCTGGAAGTCGGCGAAGAAGAACAGCTTGTTCTTGAGGATGGGACCGCCGATAGTGGCGCCAAACTCGTTCCATTGCAGAGCGGCGCGAGGCAAAGTGGAGCCGGCGACGTTTCCGTCCTGGCCGACGATGTATGCGTTAGCCTTGTTCTGCCAGGTGTTCGCATTGAGAACGGTATTGCGGAAGAATTCGAAGACGTTTCCGTGGAACTCATTGGTGCCTGACTTGAGCGACTCTACGATGACGCCACCGATGTAGTTACCGAAGTCGGCCGGCGCGTTGCTGGTGATGATGTTGAATCCCTGAATGGCGTCGGGGCTGGGAACATAGGCGACGTCGTTGTTGTCGGCCTGGTTGACGTCCATACCGTCGAGAGAGAAGTTATTGTCCTGCTCGCGTGCGCCGTTGACGTAGGGACGGCCGGTGCCGAAGGTGGTCTGCGACGATTGGAAGGCGAAGATGTTGGGACTGATGACGCCCGGTGCCAAGAGGGTTAGCTGGTTAGTGTCCCGGGTTGCGAGTGGGAGCGAAGTTGTGGCCTTCGCGTCAATGAGCGTGCCCACCTCAGTCGAGGCGGTCTGGAGCAGCGGGGGAGCATCGCTTACCTCGACCGTCGAGGTCACATCGCCAACCTTCAGCCTGAAGTCTACCCGGGCGACCTGGTTCAGTACCAAGGTGAAGGAGTTGCGGTGCGCTGTGGTAAAGCCGGGGGCCTTCACGTTGATCTCAACGTTGCCCACGGGAATCTGCGGGAACTCGTAGATGCCTGCGTTGCTGGTCTTCGCCGTCCAGGTGGTTCCGCGATCCAGGTCTCGAACAGTGACCGTGGCATTGGAAATGGCGGCGTCGAGTGGATCGAGGACTGTGCCTGTAATCGCTCCGGAGGCCTGCTGGGCAGAGGCAGGCAACGCGGTCGCCAAGGTAAGACAGGTGGCGCCAGCCGCAAACAGCAACGCGAGATTGAGCGTCGCTGCGGATATGAGTCTGTTGTATTTGACGAACATCGGTGGTCTCCCGGGCTTTCAAGAAAGTTTCACGACAGATAACTGCTGACAGAGGGCGTTACGGCCACTTTTTTGTTCAAATGTGGCTAAGACGATCAGTTCTGTGACAATTGTGTGAAACTTATCCTCATCGACGAAGATATGCAAGAAGAAAATTAGCGTTTTGTGAAAATAAATTTGCTTTTGTGGCTCATTACACCCAACAGTTTGAGCTTATAGGCGCTAAATGGTCAGTTTCCGATACTTGCAGGCCTGCTCGAGTTGCCAATCGACATGGTTATAGCTTGCGAACCGTCATCAGCAGCAACGTAGGAGTGCGAGCTTTTCCAAAGGTTTTCCACAGGACCCTGGTTCTGCGCGCAGAAATCCAGGATCTAGCCGCGCGTTCTATGGGCCAAGAGACGCCGTCGCTCACTCAACGAAGAAGTCCATGAAAGTCGCTTGTTCGCTAGAAATACCGCGTTGGATTCAAAGACGTTCCCCGACAGGGACTAAGCGAGAATGACTTCGATTCCACGAGCCACAAGTTCGTCGTGGATCTCCTGGGGGATGTCGGTGTCGGTCACGAGTACGTGGATGGCTGTGATCGGACAGATCAGCGCAGGACTGACATTTCCGATTTTCTTGGAGTCGGCGACGACAATCACACGCTTTGCGTTGCGAAGCATGGCCAGCGAGACCGCAGCCTCTTCCGACTCCAGCGTGGTGATTCCGCGCTCCAGATCAAAGCCTGTCACGCCGATAAAGGCTTTGTCCAGATAGACATCGCGCAGGAAGTTCAGCGCAGGCTGGCCGGCAAGCGCGAACGTCCACGCCCAGGCGAGTGTTCCGCCGGTGATCATCGTCTTGATGGCAGGCTGATTGCACAACTCCATCCCGATGTTGAGCGCGTTGGTGATGACTGAGATGCCTCGGCGGTGCCGCAGTGACCGGCCAATCTGGGTGGTGGTGGTGCCGGCGGTCAACCCGATGGTCTCGGTCTCGCCGATCAACTCACTAGCAGCCAGGCCAATACGTCGCTTTGCATCGGCTGAACGCAGCTCACGGGCCTGAAAGGATGTGTCGTGGCGAAAGGGCTCGTAAAGCAATGATTCGACAAGGGTCGCGCCACCATGCGTGCGGAGAACGAGGCCTTTTTTCTCCAAACGCGCCAGATCTCGCCGAATGCTGGGGGCCGAGATTCCGACTTGCTCGACGAGTTCCTGAACCGAGATGTCTCCTGCACGGAGCAAAGCCTTCATGATGCGATCAGCGCGCAGATCTGTCTTAGTGGACATGGCTAGCTTCTGAGTGTAACCCAGCCGATTCAATCAAAAATGGATATTTTTCTTGAAGAACACATAAATGTGCTCTATTTTGATTGTATAGGCACTAAACGATCAATTTTAGCGGGGCTTAGCGACGTGACGAATACGAACAATCCCTCTCCCTATCCTCATTGGATGCTGAGGGAGATCTACGAACAGCCCGCAACCCTGTCCGCGACGGTCGACCATTATGTGGAGGACGACGGATTCCGGGCAAACACCTGTGCCTCCACATTCGATTGGCTGTCGAGTATTGAGAACAAGCTAGTTATTGCGGCGAGCGGCTCCAGCCGTCACGCGGGTCTGTTCGCCGAGCTGGTGATAGAAGATCTCAGCGGCATTGCCGTCGACGTGGAGTATGCCAGCGAATACTGCTATCGCCCGGCAAAATCTTCGGCGGACGCTGCGGTGATGGTCGTCTCCCAATCTGGCGAGACGGCCGACACGCTCGCCGCCTTACGCAAGGCCAACCTTGCGGGCCACGCTACTTTGGCGATTACCAATGTAGACGATTCGACTATGGCGCGTGAAGCGACGGCCTCCTTCCCAACCGTGGCGGGTCGCGAACGCGCCATTCCAGCCACCAAGAGCTTTACCGCGCAACTACTGAATCTCTATCTGCTTGCCCTGATGAGCGCCGAAGTGCGCGGTGCGATCGAGGCCTCGGAGCTCGTGGTTCGTCTCCGGGAGGTCGCTCAGCTCCCCTTGCGCATTGAGAAACAGCTCAAGGGGTGGGACGATGCAATGCGGCGGGTCGCCGGGGAGTACCGGACGGCAAAAAATTTTCTCTTTCTGGGGCGAGGCGTCCACTACTCCATCGCTCGCGAGGGCGCGCTGAAGCTCAAGGAATCGGCGTACCTCCATGCCGAGGGTTATCCCAGCGGAGAGCTGAAGCATGGTCCAAATGCTCTGGTCGCGGAGGGCACGCCATTGGTGATGATCGCCACGGTCGATCGTGCCGATGCGGACTCCGTACAGCGTTATGAAAAAGTTCTGCTATTGATGCGCGACATGCGTGAGCAGGGGGCTAGCATTCTTGCCATTGCGAACGTCGGGGATGATGTCGTGGGAGAGCTCGCCAGCCACACCGTGTATGTGGAAGAGAGTCCCGAGGCTCTGCTGGCAGTATGCGAGGTCATTCCGCTACAGCTGCTCTCTTGCTGGATGGCCATCAACAATGGGATCGATGTGGACCATCCGCGCAATTTGACCAAGGCCGTCCTGGCTGAATAACTGATGCAAATCGAGTGACCGATAGCGTGACGCAGGTGGCGGATGTTGCCCATATCTTTCGCTCGATTTTCGGAATGCTAGACTACCGACTCTTCGATTTTATTCAGGAATTGCTTAATGCCTCGCCAAACGCGCGCTGTAGATCTGTGGTTTCTTGCCATTTTTCTGGTTGGTTTTTTCGCCTCTGGCTGTGCGAGTGGGGGTGGGGGTGGAAGTGAAATTGGGGGTAACGGAAGTGTTAGCACTACCCCTGGAAACTTTACACTCAGCCTTTCTGTCAGCAGTCTCACGCTCACGAGCAGCGGTAATCAGAGCCTAAACATTACGCTCAATGCCCTGAACGGTTTTACCGCGAGCGCTTCGTGTAATCTGAACGGTTTGCCTAGCGGTGTCAATGCCAGCGCATGGACCTTTAGTTTGAGCGGCGGCAAGTCACAGCAAGTTCAGCTCAGCCTCAACAACGTCGCCACTTCGGGCACATCGACCGTCACGGTAATGTGTTTGAGCGGTAGTTTGTCTGCGCAGGCGCAGTTTACCCTTACGGTGCAAGTCACGCCGGGGCTTTCTCTGACTCCGCTGCCCGCCAGCATTTCTTTCGATCCGGGCGGCTCACAAACAGTGGAGCTGGCTATTACCGGACTGGGCGGCGTCACCGGCACTGTGAATGGCACTGTCACCGGGCTGCCTGCCGGAGTCGCCGTAGCCCAGCCCACCTTCACGAGCATTGCCAACAGCGACGTACTTCTCGATTTCACCGCGGCATCCACCGCAACTACCTCCGGCTCAGCCACGATTACGGTCACCAACGGCACCTTTTCGGCCACGGTGAACCTTCCTATTACAGTCACTACGGCGCCTGACTTTACGCTCTCCTCCGGCATTTACACGTCGCTAGGCGTGTATCAGAGTTCCAAGTCGACATTTAGCGTAACTGCGACGGATCACAATGGGTTTAATCAGCCGATCGCCATTTCGTTCACTGGTCTCCCCAGCGGCGTTACCTTCTCACCTGCTAGCTTCAACCTGCAGCCGGGGACTACGCAAACCGTCCAGGTAACCTCCACCTTTGTACCGGCTCCAAACTCAACCGCGACCATCACCATGACCGGCGTGGGCGGTGGCATTACTCATCAGACTCAATTTAATTTGTTCGTCCTCGCTGCAACACTGAGGATGAGTATTCAGCCTGCTACGCTGAGCGTCCCGGCCGGTTCCACCGGCACCTTCAACCTTGCGGTGATTGGCACCTCAAATGGAATAGGGACCATCTCCGTTCAATTAGCGACACCTCCTTCAGGTATCAAGATTTCGCCTTCGAACTTCACCACAAGTGGCGTTGGAGGCCAGACGACCATCTTTGTCGAGGCGGCCAGCAATGCTACTGGCGGTACGCTGACTGCAACGGCTACCTATGGCCCGCTCACCCAAAGCGTCTCATTGCCGCTCTCCATTGGTCCGGCAGAGAGCATTACACCTGTCGCCCTCAGCACCGCGGATCAGTTAGTGCGCACCGATGCGATGACGCCTTACACTGGCTTTCCCCCGCCAAACTACCTCATTTATCACGCGGCAACTAATCGCTTCTTCTCGACAGATGCCTACACGAGCCGATTGAATGTGGTGGATGCGTCGAGCCATGCCCTTACGGCTGCGCTTACCATTCCTGGCGCCTTCGGTCTTGATCAGGCGGCGGACGGCAGCGTGCTTTATGTCGGTACTATGCTTGGCGATTTATATGTGGTCGATCCGGTCAATCTGACCGTGCTCAAACGGTACCCATCAAGCACAATCAGTTCCAATGGCTTTGCAGCCAACGCCGTCTATGCCATGGCGGATGGCAAACTCCTGCTGGAACATTATTTTCTTGTACCCGGCTATTCGTACGTCGATGGCAATGGCCCGCTGGCTTTGTGGGATCCAGCTACGAATGACATCAGTATTTTCACAGAGCCGTCGCTATTCGACGTTGCCAGTTCCCCCAATGACAAGCCAACGTGTTTTTCTGCATTCCAGAATGCGATCCTGACTAACAATCGGACCAGAGTGCTGCTCTCTGCTGTGCAAACCTCCCAGGGCAGTTCCCAGCTCTGTTCCCTTGATCCGGAAACCGACACATGGAACTTGTCAAAAACTCTTAGCGGCGGCCAGGGAAGCGCATTCACAGCCTTTACTCTCACGTCCGACGGCGGCACCGTGGTGGCGTACGATGGCTATGATGTCTACACCCTTGACGCTGCAACCTTCGCAGTAAAGAGCTCTTTCGCGGTTCCGACGACCCAAACTCTGCTCAACTATCCGGTCATGTTTCTAAGCCAGGACAACAGCTCTGTCTTTATCTCCGACCCCAATGGGGTCGATGTGCTTGATGTCTACAACCTAGCCAGCGGCAAGCTGACCGGATGGATTCCGCAGCTCAACCTCTCTTCTCCAGGGAGTTATACACCGCTACCACCGATCTATCAGGCGATGAATTCCAGCGGCGTGGCGGCAGGTGTGATCTCGGGAGGCGGCATCGGTCTGCTGGATTCGACGGCTACGCACGCGCTTCCTATAGGTTCCCGCTTCAGCCAGACCCAGCTGGATATTCCTTATGGTCCGGTGGGAGGCGGCACGGCCGACAGTTGGATGCCCAACACTGTCGGCGTTCCTGCACCGCCGCTGGGCAGCGTCTACTTTGGACCCAATGCCGCTACCGGGCTGGATAACAGCTCGTTCTCCGGGATGCTGGCGGCCGTTTCTCCGGCGGGCGCGCAGGGGCCGGTGGATGTACGCACCTTCGCCACTGATGGTGGTTCGCAATTGCTACCTTATGGTTTTTCCTACGGACCATGGGTGTTGGAGGCGGCAACCAGTTACTCTACCGCCGAAGGAGGCGGCCCCGGCAGCCTATTCGGATTTGGCTTCGGGCCGCAAGCGTACACCAACAGCGCCATCTACATTGCCGCACCCGCCGATCTTCAGGTAACTGTTGGCGGAAGCTCCGCCACCACTAGCGGCTATAGTCCCAAACCCAACGGCACCACCTACTTTACCGCTCCGCCGCTACCGTACAACGCCCTGCTCTATACCGTCCCCCCAGGAGCTGCCGGGACTACCGCCACCATCTCTGTGGGCAACGCCAGCGGCTCGACCAGCGCTAGTACAAAAATGACCTACCTTCCGGCACTGCAGCAATACTCCGTCGCAGGTCAGTTGGCCGACGGGATCTACGACTCCAAACGCGATGTGTACTACTTTTCCGACGTGAACCAGATCCGCGTCTTCTCGTTGACCAAGGGCGCGTGGCTACCTTCGATCCCCATTCCTGCGCCAAAAAATGCGTACGGCCCACAGCGCCTGTTCGGTTTGGCTCTCTCTCCCGACGCTTCGAAGCTTGCTATCTCCGACCCAGGCGCGATTGCCATCTACATTGTCGATCCCGATGAGCCTTCGGCTGTCCAGAGCTTTCCCTATGCGGCGCAGATATTCGAGCCCATTGTCGAGGAGCCTTCCGGCGTCGCTGTCACCAACAACGGCACGGTTTACTTCACCACATTCGATCTGGATGGCGACGGTGGAAGCGGTTATCTCTATGCGCTCAATCCATCCACGGGAAAGGTGAATGAGGTCACGGGCCCAAGCTCCGACCCATATCTGCCGACGGAAGGCTCTGATCCGGACGGGCGCCTCGCGATCACGGCAGATGGCTCGCGCATCTACTTCAACGACTATGGCGAGTTGGGCTACGTGGACACCGCCTCCGGCATATTTGTTATTCCTGCCACGCCCAACTATGCGATCGCCCAGACCAACTACGAACTAGCCCTCAACGCCAATCAGACAAGTTTTTTCGCAGCTGGCTTTATCACCGACAGCAACTTCAACAGCTTCGGCATGCAGGAGCTGAATCTGGCCGAGTCGCTGGATGCGGATTATGTTTATGGCGCGGCGTTCTCCGCCGACGGTAGCTTACTCTTCCAACCGGGGACCCAGGCCATCGATGTCTTTGATGGCCGCACAGGAGCTTTCCGCGCTCGCATCGGGCTTCCCGTGCAACTCTCGCCCAACTTCCGCGCCCTCGTTTCCAATAATCAGGACAGCCGCCTGGTGGCCATTACCGGCGCCACCGGCAACGGCATCGCCGTGATCGACCTCAATTCGCTACCCGAGCCGGCTCCACTGCCGTATCTCTCTGCCACCGCGCAGCCTGCTTCCCATTCTCTGCCTATAGCGCACGCAACTGAGCACGCCAGCGGACAGGTGAACACAGCCTTTCCGCAAGCAGCCAAGGTCCACCGTCGGAGCAGTTCTCTGTTAGCTCCGCTCACGCGTCAGCGTCAGGCAGAGTCCGCCCTGACGATCGATCGTTAAGACCGAACCCGGCCAGCTCCGGAGCTCGCGATACTTCGTTTTATTTTTTTGTCGACCTTTCCCGGGCTGCGAGTTCGGTTGCGGCCTTCGAGCAGCTCAAAGTGCATCGGATCGGCTCCGCCGAAGTTCCAGGTGGCTCCGGGCCAGAATCCACTGTGCGCCATCTCTTCAAAGAACTCGAGATCGAAGGCTCCCTTGGGGTTGAAGAAGCCTACTTCGAGCAGACGCAGGAGCGGGGGATTCTCTTCCATCCTGGAGCCGAGGTTGCCGGTGGTAAGCGCTTCGTACTCCTTGAGACCGGCGGGCGTGGAGAGGTCGGGCGAGCCCAGACTGCGCTTCAGTTCACGGAGGCTTTGGATCCAGTCCCACGCGCCTTTGAGCTTGGGATCGTTGGAGCGCTTCAACTCTGCTGAGAGGCCTTCACGCCGATCCTGTGCGGCAGCCAGCTCGCGATCTTTCTGGAACCTGGCCTGTATCGCATCGACTAACACGTCGAGCTTCTTTTGCAGATTTTCTCTGGCAAGCGCTGTGGCGGCAAGGGCCTTCTTGAAGTCGTCGCCTCCGGGTGAACGATGTTCCCGCTGCTCGGCCAGCTTGACTACCTGGGATGCAGTGTCTCGTTCGGCGAGAGCCTTCGACTCCAGCCGATGGGACTGCACGTCGGCTTGCTTGCTGGCTTTCAGGTCTCCCTCGGCAGACTTGAGGTCTTTCGCGATGTCACCGGGGGAGCGTAGCTTGTCCATGCCGGGATGCGCTGCCAGCGTTTTAGTGATTGCCTTGTCGATCGCGGTCAGCCACTCGGTTGCGAGCGATGGAATCGTGGCCAGCAGCTGTCGCCGCTCGGATTCGAGGGCGGTGATGATGGTCGCATCACCCTTCTTCCCCTTTTTCTTTTCGGCGGCGAGCTTCCTGAGGACGTCTAGGTAATTCTTGCGCAGCTGAAGCAGTTTTTCTCTATGGTCCTTCGAGATAGTGTTGAGGAACTCCAGAGAACCGGCCTGCATGTGTTGAAACTGCTGTGCGAAGAGTTCAAAGTACTTTTGCGCGACGGGGTCTTTGTCGTCCGCGGCGGAGAGGCTGGTGTCCCCAGCGGTACGCTTGCCCATGGCCTCGATGATCTTTGGATTAGAAGCCCCCATATCCATGTGGGCTCCGGAGGGATCGATCGCCGAGGCGATCTGAATAGGATCGTGCCTGCCGATTTCGCCGGGTTTCATGAAGCCAATCTTGGGGTTCTCTCCTGCGGCCACATCGAACGCGTAGCCCAGTGCATGGGTCATCATACCGGCCGATTGGATTGGGCCTTCGTGGCGGTCACGAAAACTGAAGCCCTCGCTAATGGAGGGAAACGGATGGCCCTTCTGTTTCAGCACAGAAAGCGCGCGCTCCAGGCGGTCCGCGGCGTCCTTATGGAGGAAGACGTCGACCGGACCATGTTTCACCTCTACGATCTGCTTGAAGTGAGCGATGATATCTGCCCAGGAGTCGAAGTAGAGCCGCATGCGGAGAAAAAATTGAACGCGGTTTGCGGTCTTATCGGTCTTTCCATATTGATCGACGGTCTTGATTACGATGTCAGGAAGTTGCTCGAACTGCTCGTTCAGCTTGTCTTCGCTGCCGAACGCCTCGAGCACGGTTGCCGCGGCCGCCTTTTCATTTTCTTCAGGAGATTTCAGGGCCCGGTCGATCTGAGGCAGATCGGGATTTTGGGTGCGGGCGGCGGCTTCGTTCGCGTCCGGGTCGAATACGTCGGGCGGCGCCTGCGTAGTCGTAGCCGCGTCAGGATCGACTCCAGCATCGGCGACTCCAGCGTCGGGTGCTCGCTGGATACCATGCACGGAGCCAGTGGCCTGCTGCACGACGTGAGCCAGTTCATGGCCCAGCAGAACGCGTCCTGCCTCGGTATGGGGCACGTACTTTTCTTTTGCAAAGACGACGTTGCTTCCCAGGGTGTACGCTGATGCCCGGATTGTCCGGGCGGAGTGCGCTGCTTCCTCATTTGTATGGACACGGACGCGGCTGAAGTCGAAGCCGAATCGAGGTTCGAAGAAGGAGCGTTCGGCTGGACCCAGGGCGTGGCCGGGAGAGGCGACGACCTGCGAGATCTCTTTTGGCAGGTGTAGAGAGGAGTCTGGTTGCGCAGGTAAGAGGTGCGGATGCCGTTCGTGGCCAGAGTGAGGCTGATGCGCATGGCGAACCATGGAGGCCGATGCCGATTGCGCTTGCGACTCCAGCTGATCGTTCGAGGAGAAGAGAGGCGATCGCGCCGCGAGATGAGAGCGGGCCGCGTGTCGCTGAGAAGGCCTCTTCGCTGATTGTTCCTTGGGAGCGAACATCGAGGTGGTACACCCTCCTGATGAAGCTGGCCCGACAGACACTCACGCGAACAGTAAAATTTTAGACTCTTTTTTCATGGTTTACAGAGCCTATGGAGCCGAGCGCGCGTTATTCGCAGAGGGAAGTGATTACGCTTGCCGCACGGGAGGGACGCTGGAAATGAACAGGCGTGTGGGACTTGTCGGACGCTGTTGGAGGTAGGTCTACTTGCCGATGCAGAACTTGCTGAAGATGAGGTGGAGGATATCGTCGGAGGTAGTGGCTCCGGTAAGGGAGTCTAGCGCGCGGAGGGATTCATAGAGATCGAGGAGGATCATTTCGTGGGGAATTTCGGCAGCGGCGGCCTGGCGGGCTTGAGCAAATGAGGTGAGAGCTGCCGAAACGGCTTGTTGCTGGCGAAGATTGGTGAGAAGAGCGGTTTCTGCGGTGGGGGTGGTGCTGGAGATCTGCGAGAGGATTGCTGCGCGTAGTTCGAGAATACCGGAGCCGGTGAGGGCGGAGGTTTCGATGGTTGGGCGGCTGGTTTTAGGTGATGAGGATGTGGTGGTGAGGTCGGATTTGTTGCATGCGATCAGTAGGGGGCGTGTGGTTAGAGAGGCGATGGTGGCTTCGTCTTCGGGGTGTGGGGGCGCTGTGGCGTCGATGACGAGGAGGACTACGTCGGCTTCGGCCATGATTTCGCGGGACTTAGCGATGCCGATGGTTTCGGCTTCGTCGGTGGATTGGCGTAGGCCTGCGGTGTCGATTAATTCGACCGGGATGCCGTTTAGAGAGACTCGTTCGGTGACGAGGTCGCGGGTGGTGCCGGGGGTGGCGGTGACGATGGCTCGGTCGCGCTCGATCAGGCGATTGAAAAGAGATGATTTGCCGGCGTTGGGGCGGCCTACGATGGCGAGGGTGAAGCCGTCGCGGACTATGCGGCCATAGGAAAAGGTGCGTTCGAGGGCGGTGAGGGGGGCTTGGATCTTGCTGATTTGATTGGTGATTTCTTGGGCGGGGAGGGTGTCGATGTCGTCTTCGGCGAAGTCTATACCGGCTTCCAGGGCGGCGATCAGGGTGATTAGTTGGTCTTTGATGGGGGCGATTTGGCGGGAGAGAGAGCCTCCTAATTGCTGGGCGGCTATGCGGGCCTGGTGGAGGGTGCTGGCTTCGATGAGATCGCTAACTGCTTCTGCTTGTGTGAGATCGAGGCGTCCGGCGAGGAAGGCTCGCTGGGTGAATTCGCCGGGTTCGGCGAGGCGGGCCCCGCGGGCGATGCACTGGCGGACGAGGTAGTCGAGGAGGACGGGGGAGCCGTGGGAGGCGATTTCTACTACGTCTTCGGTGGTGTAGGAGGCGGGGGCGGCGAAGTAGGTTACGACCGCTTCGTCGAGTGTTTCGCCAATGGTATCAATGACTTCGGCATATCGGGCTTGTGCGGGTGCTAAGGGATTGCGGAGGCGAAGGAGGGGTTCGGCGATGGCGCGGGCTTCGGGGCCGGAGAGACGGACGATGCCTATGCCTCCACGTCCGGGTGGGGTAGAGATGGCTACGATGGTGTCGTTTTGGATCTCGGGATCTGACATTTTTCTGCTTGGTTTTCAGGTTACAGTGCGGGAATTTTTGGCGATGGTGGAATGGCAATTTTGCTGGGATTTTGGTGGTTTGCTCGTGGTTTTTGGTGGTTAGTTGCTGGTGAACTGTGTGGCAAGTGTGGTTTGTGGACTGCACTTAAATCGACCAGGACCACGATGTGACGCAGGTGTCCGAAGGCACGAAATAAGAAGGATGTTTGCTCCTTATGGCTCCGGTTCTCGATATAGAGAGCGGTTCGAGTTTCGCTCGAATGCCCACGTCTCAGAATCGAGATATGGTGCGCCCGATTTTAGTGGGATGTTCGATGCGGGCCACCCGTCCAAGAGTCTGACTGCGAGATGAAGTCAGTAAAGCTGGGTCCTCGTGATCTCCTGGGTGGAGTCGTCTTCCGCATACTTCCGTTCCGGGACGCCAAGGGGCACCGCAACCAGAATTCTGGTGCCCTCGCCGGGCGCCGAGTCCACCAAAAAAGTCCCGTGCACCAGATGCACCCGCTCTTGCATGCTTACCAGCCCCAGACCTCCATGCTGCCTCACGTCTTCGGGGTCGAACCCCGCGCCTCTATCCGTGACCATGAGCTGAACTACGTCCCTGGTGCCAACCAACTCCACGGTGAACTCGCTTATCCCGCTGTACTTCACCGCGTTATGTAGCGCTTCCTGAGCCACGCGGAAGAGGCATAGAGAAATGTCCTTGGGCAACTGTTTGGGCACATCGCGCGCGCTGAACTCGATTTGCAGGTCATATTGCTTTGACATTTCATCGCAAAATCCCTTAACAGCGCTTGCCACGCCAAGGTAATCAAGGATCGATGAGTGCAGTTGATGCGACAGGCCCTGAACGTCCGACCCAATCTCTCTGCAGAGTCTCCCGATCTGCTCCAGGCTTTCCGTCGTGTTTGCGTCCACAGATGCAACATGCACCTCGTCAATCTCCAGCGACAACAACGCTAGCCTCTGACAGATATCGTCATGCAGTTCTCGCGCGATGCGACTGCGCTCCTGCTCCTGGGCCTCGATCAGCCGACCGCTCATCTTTTCGAGCGACTGTTGGGCGAGCTTCTGGTCCGTCACATCAACAGCCGAAGCAATAAGCCCAGCAAACGATCCATCGCCATTCACTCTCGGAGAAGCGACGGCGAGCATCCAGCGATAGACTCCATCGGAGCGCCGCAGTCGGCATTCCGTCGAAAACGACTTGTGATTCTTCAGCGCCTGGGCGACCGTGTCCAGCAGATTCTGCCGATCGTCTGGATGTACGTAGCTGGCCCACGCGTCGCTGAATCCAACCGTGGGGTCGGGCCCGGTGAAGGCGATGAGCCGCTCATTCCGATACGTGATCTTGCCGTGGGAGTCGCACATCCACACCAGCGACGGCGTGGTGTCCGTCATCACACGGAAGCGCTTCTCGCTCTCACGCATAACGGCCTCGGCCTTGCGCTTTCGCGCGCGCTGCCATAACAAGGCTGCAATCAATATCGCCTGACCGAGAATCAGCCCAATAGCAGGAATAAGGTAGTCGCGGCCCCGCTCCCAGAGACTCGGCTCCCGGTAGAGAATCACGGCGCCCGACGGTAGAGTCGACTCGGGTATATGCCAGCGGCGAAGCTCCCGCCAATCCACTTGCGGCTGAAAATTGGAGTCGTTCACAACCGGAATGTTTTCCGGCCGCTCGCCTGACAGAACTCGTGCTGCTGTCGCTGCCGACGAATCGATATTCTTCTCCCCATCGGTGTAAGCCCCGCCAATGCAGCCGAGAATAAATGATCCCTTCCACGCACAGTAGGTCGGCAGGTGCTTGGCAGCCGCGGCGAGAACATCATTGGGTTTGATATCCGATTCTCTTGCACTCAGTTTTGCGAGTTGAAAGAGGATGAGCGTATGAGGAGGCAGAGCTGCTATTTTGTCCAGGGTCTCCTCTGATGGAGGGCCGAAAAGATCGATCTCTTTCACTCGATCGCGATGACGATACAGCTCCGACTGGGCAACTTTCCACCAGAACCCCGGTCCTTCCGTGATAATCGCAACAGCTTGGGCATCCGGGTGAAGACGTAGCGCCAGGTCGATTGTTTCTCGAAGCCCGACGTCGGTGGTTGTGCCAGTGACGCCGGCCGGTATTTGCTGTCCCTCCAATTCTTTGGCGCTGAGTGAATAGAAGACGATGGGCACGCCAGGAAGAATCCTGTCACGGTATTGCGTCACGAATCGAAGCGCCTCAATGGAAGATACGACCGCAACATCCAGCTTTACGTTCTTGTAGGCGTGGTGAAAAGTCTCCGCGAGGCTATCCCGGTAGGAGGCATCTACCATTCGCTCAAAGTCTATGTATGACGTATAGAAGTTGAGGTGTTGCGGAACCCGAGTCCGCAGTCCTTTTTCAAATGAATCCAGATCGCGATGTTGCTGGTCCGCAGAGCTGAATACGAAGAGGACATTTTTGGCGTTCTGCTGGGCCACACAGGCTGGGCGGCTGAGAATGCATAGCAACAATCCGGAGATCAGCAGCAACAGGCGCGTGGAAATTTTCCACACAAAGGGAGCGTGGCTTTCACGTTGCGTGTTGAGCCGCCTTCGCCTCATCAGACTCATGGTTATCCCAATGGAATCCGTACTGCGAGCCGCGTGTCTGCCCGGGAACGATTTTCTTAGTATCGTCAGCGATATTTTTTGGGAGGCTAGCCTACATGCCAGAACAGCATTGAAGAGAGCAATCTTTACAAGACAAGGCCCCTGCTCGTCTTACGTTTCTGCGAATGCTCTAAATTATACTGCGCGTGAGCTTTCGCGCTGCGCTGCCGATGGGTGGCGGGAGTGGTTCGAGCTTCGCTCGAAGGCCCACATCTCAAAATCGAGATATGGGGCACCCGATTTAGTGGCGATTTCGATATGGGGCACCTAAGTGTGTGAGGGCTGTTTCTTGCGGGAATTGGTTTGAAGTGGTTTCCCAAAGCTTATTTTCATCAGATAAACTTTTTGCGAACAGAAAATTGGTGTTCGCGGAGGCGGGATGAAGTCACGGTTGGCGTTGTGTGGTTTTGTATTGATGGGTTGTCTGGGTGTGGCTGGAGCGCAGGGCGTTTCTGCTAATGACAGTTTTGCGAACTGGCCTGCGGGTGATTCGCCGCAGGATGTAGGGAAGGCTCTGGCGGAGCACTTTGTGACGAGTCCGCATCAGTACACGAAGACGATTCATTATTCGGAGGTCGCTTCGTGGTATGGGGCGTTGCGGTATGCGCAGCTGACGCATAATGATGCGCTGCGGGATGCGCTGATCAAACGGTTTGAGCCACTGATGCCGGGTGGCGCGGAGGCCGAACGGAGGCCGGTGCGGCGGCATGTGGATGATTCGATCTTTGGGGTGGTGCCGTTGGAGATTGCGCGGCAGACGAAGGATCCGCGGTTTCTGAAGGAAGGGCTGTGGTGGGCGGATCGGCAGTGGGAGAATCCGCAGCCGGATGGTTTGTCGGCGGAGACGCGGTACTGGATCGACGATATGTACATGCTGACGATGCTGCAGCTGGAGGCTTATCGGGCGAGTGGAGATAGGAAGTATCTGGATCGGGTGGCGAAGGAGATGGTGTCGTATCTGGATAAGCTGCAGCAGCCGAATGGGCTGTTCTTTCATGCTCCGGATGTGAAGTATTTCTGGGGCCGTGGGGATGGTTGGGTTGCGGCGGGTATGGCTGAGGTGTTGAGTGACCTGCCGGAGGATCATCCGGATCGTGCAAGGATTATGAAGGGTTACCGGCTGATGATGAGCTCGCTGCTGAAGTATCAGGGCAAGGATGGGATGTGGCATGAGCTGATTGATAAGGATGATGCCTGGCCGGAGAGCTCGAGCTCGGCGATGTTTGCGTTTGCGATGATTATGGGCGTGAAGCATGGATGGCTGGATGCCGCGACGTATGGGCCCGCTGCTCGTAAGGGATGGATCGCAGTGGTGGGGTATGTGGACCAGAACCACGATGTGACTCAGGTGTGCGAGGGTACGGGGAAGAAGGATGACATGCAGTACTACTACGATCGCAAGCGGCGGACTGGGGACTTTCATGGGCAGGCTCCGGTGATGTGGGCTGCGGATGCTCTGCTGGCGGATGGGGCGAAGTAAAAGCTAGCTAGTTGTGCGAGACGGAGGTGAGGAGCTTTGCTCTTCACCTCTTTTGCGTTTGCCTGATGTGAGCTGCTGTCTGCTACCATGTCGGCCATGAACAACATTGCGCCATTCCTCTGGTTCAACGACAACGCTGAAGAGGCCGCTGAGTTTTATCTGAGCGTCTTCCCGCACGCGCGCAGGCTTAATGAGGTGCGTTCCAAAGGCGTTGGTCCCTGGCCCGTGGGCAAGATTGCTACTATCACGATCGAACTTGAAGGTCAGGAGATGGTCTTTCTTAACGGCGGCCCAGCGTATCAGCTCAACCCCGCCTTCTCGTTCTTCGTGCGCTGCGACTCCCAGGGAGAGATCGACAGCTACTGGGACAAGTTGATTGAAGGTGGCAAGCCTATGGCCTGCGGCTGGCTTACTGACCGCTTCGGACTATGCTGGCAGATCGTGCCACGCAATATCGGGGAGTTGATCAGTCACCCCAAAGCTATGGCGGCCATGATGGGGATGATCAAGATGGATCTGCCCGCGTTGGAAGCCGCGGCGCGCGAGGACTGAACAGGCTGGTAGTAGCAGCTCGAGGCTCGTCTTACTTTGTGCTGTTGAAGAGTTTCAGGCGCGAAGTGGCAACCTGCTTAATCGCTTCGAATGCATCCGGCAAAATTTTGTAAGGAACGACTTCGTTGGGATGGTTGGCCAAGCCCCGCTCCAGGCCACGTCTCCATGCAACGCGCAGTTCTGTGTTGATGTGTACGACATTAATTCCCGCTGCAATTGCCTTGCGAAAGTCTTCGTCTTCGGTTCCTGACCCGCCGTGTAAGGTCATGAAAACCCCGGTGGCACTCTTGATCTGAGCGATTCTTGCGATGTCCAGATGTTTCTTTGTCGTCCCCTGCACCATGCTCGCGAGCATGCCGTGCATGTTGCCTACGGCGGGAGCCAGTATGTCGACTCCTGTTGCGTCAACGTACTGTTTTGCCTCCTCGGGCGAGGTAAGGCCCTTGGAAAGATCAGGAGCAGCGTCATGAATTTCAGAACCGGTTCCGATGTCGCCGATTTCGCCCTCAATGAGGATGGCAGGGTTGATGCCTTTGAGCGCTTCGATCGCCTCTTTGGTCTGGCGTATGTTTTGCTCGAACGGCAGCGCCGAAAGGTCAAAGACAATTGAATCAAACCCGGCTTTGGCCGCTTCTATGGCGCTGGCCAGAGAGTGCGTGTGATCGGCGTTCAGGAAGATGGGGAAATCGAATTCATCTCGCAGGCTCTTGACCAGCGCGGCAATCTGACGAGTGCCCAGAAATTTTCGCTCTCCCTCGGACACCCCGACCAGAACTGGAACTTTTAGATCCTGCGCGGATGCGAATACTGCCTTCAATATGACGAAATCGCCGATATTGAAATGGCCAACTCCGACTCCATCTCTCTGTGCCTTCTCGAGGACGTCGCGTAAGACCTGCATGTGCCTTCCTCCATCTGATTTCATTATTGCAACGTACTTGCGGGATAGTTGAGCAGCTGGTTTGTATAGGAAGCAGTTGCACCCTGACAGGTTGGCTTTGGGCCTAGCGAAAAATGCTACAGCGGATTGGTGAATGAGAAGTGAAAGTTTGCTCGCGATGAAATGACGGGAGGGGATGCTTCGCGATGGCCTATATTTCAGAATCGAGATATGGCCGCTCGATTTAGTGGAGAATGTTAGATCGGAGCCATCCGGCAGCAGATGAATGCACGACAAGAGGTAGGGCATGCAAAAGATTTTGATAATGCCGCTCACTGTTGTTCTGCTATGTGGAGCTGCGCGGATGGGGGCGCAGGATGCCGGGAGCACGGCTGACGAGGCGATGCGTAAGCTGCAGACCAGGATGGATGAGCTGCGAAGCCAGATGGTCCAGATTCAAGCTGAGCTGGATGCGATGCGCGGACAGAACAAGCTTTCCGACGCAGTGAAGGATGTGAAGCCTGTGCCCGTGTCTGTGCAGACGGGAGCTATCGAGAGAACGCTGCCGCCGTTGCCACCTTCGGTGCCTCTGTCGGCGGAACAACAGCGGGCAGCCATGGGCAAGCAGACTGCGGACTATGAGACCTTCTCGGAAGACTCGGAGGCCGAAGCGCGTCTCTATAACGCTCCGCTGGAGGCCACGTATCCAGGATTTTTTGTTCTGCCAGGTACGCAGACCATGCTGCGTATCAATGGGCGGATCATGAGCGATTTTATTTTTGACCCGAGGCCTGCCGGCGTGACGGACGCGTTTATTCCTGCGTCGATACCGATTCCACAGGGATCGAGCACGAACAATTTCAGTGCGGGCGTTCGCCAAAGCCGCGTTTCGACAGACTTTCGAGCTCCTGTAAGAAGTTGGGGAACTGCGCGGATGTTTATGCAGTTCGATTTCTTCGGCAGCAATGGTGCCACGACGCCGCGGCTGCGTCATTTCTATGCCCAGATAAACAACATTCTGGTGGGACAGACGTCTACGAACTTTCTGGATTCGGATGCCACGCCGGACTCGCTTGACTTCCAAGGGCCGAACTCTCGCTTTAGCGTGCGTCCTCCGCAGGCCAGATACAGTTTTCTGATCGGGCGAGGCATGAGCGGTTCTGTGTCGGTGGAGCAGCCGAGCTCGGATATCCGCTTTTCTGTGAATGGTTCGGCGGTTGCGCCGATTACTCCGGCTCCTGACGGCGCATTGAAGTTTCGCTATGAAGCGGAACGCGGACATGTTCAGGTGTCGAGCATCTTTCGAGAGCTGGCGGCGCGTTTGCCCAATGGGGGTCCGCAGGAGTCTGCGTTTGGATGGGGCATGAATGCATCGGGTGCTGTGCGCGTCTACGGCAGGGACAACATGGTGTATCAGGTCGCTTATGGAAATGGAATCTCGCGCTATGTGAACGACACGCGAGGGTTCGGCCTGGACGCTGCACCCAGAGCGGAGATGGATCTGACGCTGAAAGCGCTGCCACTCTTTGCGCCATTTATCGGTTATCAGCACTACTGGACCAGATCTGTTCGATCGAACGCGATGTTTGGGTTTGTGCAGTTGCAGAACACTGCGTTCCAGCCGGGCAATACGTTTCACAAGAGCACTTATTCGTCAGGCAACATCATTTGGAATTCGTTTGGCAGCCTGGATTTTGGTGCAGAGTTTCTTTATGGATGGGTGGAGCAGAAGGACGGGGCTAAGGCCAATGCGCCACGCATCCAATTTTCGGGAAGATATACCTTCGTAAGGCTGCATAGCGCCAGCATGTGACTCGTCGGACCTGCTCATTTCGCTGAGGGAGTCACAGCTCATGCAACGAAAGGGAATAGCATTCGTGATGCGGTTACATTTCAATACGACCAGGAGGCAACATGAGCACGGATGAAGTGCGTAGTGATGGCGCGGGCCGCGCGAAAGTCGACACGAAGCTCGAGATCGTCGTCATCCCCGTATCGGATGTGGACCGGGCGAAGGAGTTCTACGGGAGCCTCGGGTGGCGGCTCGACGCCGACTATGCCACCGACAACTTCCGC
Organism: Edaphobacter aggregans; assembly: GCF_003945235.1. Lineage (NCBI taxonomy): Bacteria > Pseudomonadati > Acidobacteriota > Terriglobia > Terriglobales > Acidobacteriaceae > Edaphobacter > Edaphobacter aggregans. Next base: position 3,067,514 of record NZ_RSDW01000001.1, on the reverse strand, counting down.
GTGGTGCAGTTCACGCCGCCTGGCTCCGGATGCTCGGTCATCTTCGGCAAGAACGTTACCGCAGCGGCACCCGGCTCCGCGCAGGGTCTGTACCTGATCGTTTCGGACCTTACGGCGGCCCGCGACGAGTTGCTCGGCCGCGGTGTCAAAGTCAGTGAGATGTTCCACAACGAGGGTGTGTACGTTGGTCCGGACGATCCCTACCTGTTTGGGCGAGTGCGGGTCAGTGGTCCGGATCCCGAGCATCGCAGCTACCGCTCGTTCGCTTCGTTCAGCGATCCGGACGGCAATGGCTGGCTGTTTCAAGAGATCACGGCGCGACTGCCCGGGCGCATCGACTCCGCGGCAACGACGTTCGCGTCGGTGAATGATCTGGCGAGTGCGCTTCGGCGTGCAGAGGCGGCCCACGGCGAGCACGAGAAGCGCATGGGCGGGCAGCGCGACGAGAACTGGCCGGCCTGGTACGCGGAGTACATGATGTGCGAGCAGTCCGGCAAAGAGCTGCCGCAATGACGATTACGATGTGATCGTCATGGGCGGCAAGCCCGTTGTTGGCCAACTTCACATCGTCAGGACGACGCGGAATTGTGCGTTGCCGCTCAGCATGCGCGCGTAAGCCTCGGCGGCTTGTTCGAGCGGATAGGTTTCGATCATGGCACGCACGCCGGTTAGCTCGGAGAAGCGCAGTGTGTCCTCAGAGTCGGCTGGTGTGCCCGCCGCCCAGCCTTGAATGGTTTTGCTTCCCATGATGAGCTGTGCCGGTGTGACCTCAATGGGATCGAACGTCGCACCGATAACGATAAGCTTGCCGTTCGGGCCCAGACCGTCGATCAACGCGGACATCGCCTTGGAGCTTGGGGCTGTCGCCATAATGACCTGTGCGCCGCCCAGCTTTTGTAATTCCTCTGCTGCGTTCGTTGCTTTGCTGTCGATATACACGGTCGCGCCGAGCTTCTTTGCGAGCGCTGCGTTTTCGGGGCCGCGCCCTATCGCCGCTACCTTGTAGCCGAACTTGTTCGCAAATTGAACTCCGAGGTGACCGAGACCGCCGATACCCTGCACTGCGACAAGGTCGCCGGGGAGGGCACCGCTGTGTCGCAGGGCGTTGTAGGTGGTAATTCCAGCGCAGAGGAGTGGTGCGGCTTCGACGTCGCTCAGGCTGTCGGGTATCGACACGAGTGCCTCTACGGGAGCCACCATGTATTGCTGGTATCCGCCGTCATAGCTGATGCCTGCGATTTTCACGTTTTGGCAATTGCGGAAATCTCCGCGACGGCACTCGCGACATGTGTTGTCCTGGCCGCCGTGCCAGCCGACACCGACACGCTGTCCCTTCTTCCACGCGGAGACATCGGCGCCCACTTCATCGATGATGCCTGCGACTTCATGTCCTGGAATCCGGGGATACTCGATACCGGGCCAAGCGCCTTCTACCGTGAGCACATCACTGTGGCAAACTCCACAGGCTTGCACCTTGATCCGCACGTGTCCTGCACCCGGCGTGGGGATCTCGCGCTCGACGATCTGGAAACCTGCTCCTGGCTTAGCTATCTGCGCGACCTTCATTGTTGCTACTGCGGCGGTTGTTGTAGCCATAATTCCTCCTGTTGCATTTCAGCCTTTGTTTTAGAAGCACTTCTTCCCACTCACTGGCGAGGAGAAGAGACGTTGTTCGCTGCACCTCTAGCTAGCCATCTCGAAGAATGATTTTCAGTTTGGCCTGCGGCGACGGAAGGGGTTGCGGCGCTGTCCACCAGGTGGCAAGGGCTCTTGTTTTTCGAATGGGTCCTTTGGTCCTTTGCAACAAGTTCGATGCGGCAGAGCGACTTTCGGTTGATCGTCCACCTCTCTGAAGTGGCCACTGACGCGACAAGTGATTCCTACCACCGTTGCATATATATCAGGCTGTGGACTTTGTAGAATCAATTTGCTGAAAAAGGAGAACTGATGAGCAAAGTCAGAGTGGCTGCGTTTTCTGTGTCAGTGGATGGGTTTGGTGCCGGACCCAAGCAGGATTTGAACAATCCCCTTGGGGTTCGCGGGCTTGAACTGCACCGTTGGTTCTTTGAAACTGAGAGCTTCTGCAAGATGCATGGTAAGGCGGGCGGGGTGCGCGGTGTCGACGATGAGTTTGCGGCTCGGTCGTTTGAACATGTTGGTGCATGGATTCTGGGACGCAATATGTTTGGGCCGGTTCGGGGTCCGTGGGAAGGGGACTCCTGGAAAGGGTGGTGGGGCGACGAGCCTCCGTACCACACGCCTGTTTTTGTCCTCACGCATCATGCGCGGCCTTCGCTCACCATGGAAGGCGGCACTACGTTTCACTTTGTCACCGATGGGCTTGAAGCTGCTCTGGCAAGGGCCAAGGACGCCGCCAATGGCAAGGATGTTCGGATTGGTGGCGGTGTCTCTGTCATTCGTCAATGCTTGACGGCGGGCTATATCGACGAGATGCACATAGCGATGTCGCCGGTTCTGCTGGGCGAAGGGGAACATTTGTTTTCGGGAATCGATCTCTCCAAGCTCGGGTTCGACCGTGTCAGGTTTGTCGCTGGGGACGGTGCGACGCATGTTCTTATCAGCAAGGCTGGCGGCGCTTAGGCTGGTATAACTTCAGCAACCGGAAAGGAAGCTAGTTGATGCCGCCAAAATCACAAGCGAAGCTGGAGCTGCGTCCTGCGGTGCCGGAGGACAGTGCTACGTGCGGGCCGATTTGCTACGACGCGTTCTCCACGATTAATAAGACGCACGGTTTTCCTTGCGATTTTCCTGGGCCAGAGGCTGCCACTGGCTTGCTTTCGATGATGTTTTCCATACCGGGTTGCTACTGTGTGGTGGCCGAGAGCGAAGGCCGGATTGTGGGAAGCAATTGCCTTGATGAACGTGCCGTCATTGCAGGTGTCGGGCCAGTCACCGTCGACCCTAGTGCTCAAGGCCTTGGCGTTGGCCGTGCGCTGATGCGGGCGGTGATGGATCGGGCAAACGAACGAGGAGCTGCCGGAATCCGGCTAATACAAGCTGCCTTTCACAACCGCTCGCTCTCGCTTTATGCAAGCATCGGGTTCGATGTTCGCGAGCCTCTTGCCTGCATGCAGGGACGAACATTGCAGCGGAGTGTCCCCGGATGTACGGTGCGACCGGCCCAGCCTGCCGATGCAAGTGCTTGTAATGCTCTGTCCCGCCGTGTTCATGGATTTGATCGAGGTGCCGATTTGCAGCAGTCGATCCAGGGAGGCACGGCCAGAGTTGTCGAACGCGAAGGCCGCATCACTGGATACACCTCAAATCTCGCTTTCTTCGGCCATGCGACGGCGGAGACCAACCTTGATCTGCAGGCGTTGATCGTGGCGGTGGAATCCTTTGCCGGTCCGGGAATTCTGGTGCCGTCGCGGAACAGCGCTTTGTTCCGCTGGTGCCTGGCCAATGGTCTGCGGATGGTTCAGCCGATGACGCTGATGAGCAGCGGGCTCTATAACGAGCCCTCTGGCGCGTGGTTGCCGTCGGTTATGTTTTGAATGCGCGCTCTCCAAGATGGGCAGTTTTTGGGCGGCGCGACAGGTGGGATTTACGATTCTGGTATGGCTACGCATTTTTCGAATGAGGCGCTGAAGTTTCTGCGGGGGTTGAAGCGGAACAACGACCGCGAGTGGTTTGGGGCGCGCAAGGCGGTGTATGAGCGCGAGGTGAAGGCTCCGATGCTGGCGCTGATCGCTGAGGTAAATGAGGCGATGCTGGGGTTTGCGCCGGAGAATGTGCGGCCTCCGCAGAAGGCGATTATGCGGATCTATCGCGATATCCGGTTTAGCGCAGATAAGCGGCCTTATAAGATTCATCAGGGCGCTTGGTGGGCGCGCACGGGGTTGGAGAAGACTTCGGGGGGTGGGTTTTATTTCGATGTCGGCGGCACGGAGGTGACGATTGCTGCGGGCGTCTTTATGCCGGAACGGGAGCAGTTGCTGGCGATTCGGCGATACCTCGTGGAGCATCATGCGGAGATGCGGGCGGTGCTGGCGGGGAAGAAGCTGCGGTCGCTGATGGAGCCGTACGATGGTATGCCGCTGACTCGGGCGCCGAAGGGGTTTGCTCCGGATGATCCGGCGATGGATCTGCTGCTTTGCCGACAGTGGGGTCTGGTGGCTCGGCTGCCTGCGGAGACGGCGACCCGGCCTGATTTGGTGAAGGTGATTGTGGAGCGGTTCAAGGTCGCCGCGCCGCTGGTTGCTTTGCTGAATGCTCCGCTGGCGCCTAAGCCGAGGAAGCCGATGTTCTAGCGATCGACCACGGATTTGCGCGGATGGGCGCAGATCTTAAGGCTAACGGTGATCAAAAGGATAAAGGCCGATAAGAGCAAAACCGTGGGGATGAGGCACGGGAGGGACTCGGCGTGAATGGTGTTGGCTGTGAGTTTTTGTTCTTTTTATCCTGTTTTTTCTTTGGTCACCGTTACGCCTTTGTTTGTTTTGATGGAGCGCCAGACTCGCAAAAATGGCGATTTTGGCGGGTTTTTGGTGGGTGAATGTGTCTATTTTCGAACAAAACCGACAAAAACCGGAAAAAACCTGTGGAAACCGAAGAAATCAGGTTGACAATTTACGCAGAAAAGCCGAAGGTGAATTGCGGTACGGTTCTCCGCACCCGCATGAACATTGGTGATTCCGCATTTGAAATTGGATGCAATTTACTTCTTCGAGCGGGTCAGGCGAGCGGACCGATGAAGTACATTTCAGAAAGTTAGAAGGAGCAACACATGGCAAAAGGATTGACCAAGACAGCACTGGTACGCCACCTGGCAGAGAAGACTGAGCTGACCAACAAGCAGACCGCAGCTTTCCTCGACCTGTTGGCAGAGACCGCCGTGAAGGAGACCAAGAAGAACGGTGAGTTCACGATTCCTGGAATCGGCAAGCTGGTGAAGGCAGAGCGCAAGGCTCGGCTGGGCCGCAACCCGCAGACGGGTGAGACGATCAAGATCAAGGCCAAGACCGTGGTCAAGTTCCGCGTGGCCAAGGTTGCGAAGGACACGATCGCACCGGTGAAGAAGTAGTTTTTATAGTGCGGAGTAGCCCTCCCCGCCGGCTACGCGTTCGACGCTGAACGCGTTTGCTGGAGTAAGACAAGCCCGTTGCGCCCCTGATTCATTACCGGGTGCAGCGGGCTATCGCTTTGGGGCGACCACGGATTTCGCGGATTGGCGCGGATTTTGAGGCGTAACGGTGATCAAAAAGATAAAAGCGGATAAGAGCAAGGCAAAACGAGGACAGTGAGGATGAGGAGTGGAGTAATCTCGTTCGTCTGATTGTCGGTTTGGTTCGTTTATCTTGTTCTTATCGTTTTGATCACTGTTACGCCTTTGTTTGTTGATTCACTTGTGGGCCAGGAATGAAGGCTCGTGCGACTAGCGAGATGCCTAGCGAGATGACGATGCCCTGGATAATGAGAAAGGCGTTGTAGCGCCAGCCGAGGGTAAGGAACGAGATTGCAACGCCCCACATATAGATCTCACCGAGGAAGGCGTGTGGCCAGTTGGGTTGCGCGGGCGAGGCGGGAACTCGCGGGGTGAGTGCGGGGATGAGGCGGGGGACTTTGGCGCAATAGGCGAGGTAGGGTGCGCCTTGTTGCTCGGTGAGGTAAGACTCTTCGCCGGCGATGAGGCGGAGTTGCAGGAAGCCGATGGTGAGGATGGCGAAGATGGCTCCGCTCGGTGGCATGAGGAGCGCGAGAGCCAACGTGTGGATGAAGGTGCCGAGGTAGAGCGGGTTGCGCAGATAACGGTAGGGCCCAGCAGCAACGACGCGATCGGCGTGCATGGAGGCATCTTTGACGATGGAGGCTCCGAGGTAGGCTGAGCCCCAGGTGCGCAGAAGGGCGGCGGCGAGGGCGCAGAGGATTCCCAGGATGAGGACTGCGTTGGTAGCGGCAACGAAGGAGAGCCATCCTGCGCGTGAAGGGATCGCGGCAAGATATTGCCAGGTGCGGATGGTGTCGAGATGAAGCCAGTGGTTCCATGGCGTGGTGAAGCCAAGGGCGTAAAGGATGGCGTGGAGGAGGAAGCGGAAGCGGAACTCGAAGGCTGAGGCTTTTAACATGGGGCGCGAGGCGCGGGAATCCTTTGCGTGGCTTTCTTGGAGACTGTCCAGAAACTCGAATGCTTAACACCGATTGTCACCGATAACGCCGATTTAAGAACAGGCGACGACGCGAACACGAATGAGCGCGGACGGGCGCGGATTTAAGGCGTAACGGTGATCCGAGGGATAGAGGCTGATAGCACAAGACAAATGGGGCACGCGGGTGGCTATTGCTTGTTGGTCTCGTTTTTGTAGACAACGCCCGACTTCATGACGAAGGGGACGTGCTGGAGAAGACGGACGTCTTTGAGCGGGTCGCCTTCGATGGCGATGATGTCGGCCCATTTGTTGGGTTCGATGGTGCCTACACGGTCGGTCCAGCCCATGAGGTCGGCGGCGTTGATGGTGCCGGTCTGAATGCCGGCGAGCGGGGACATGCCGTATTGATTGACGTATACGTCGATCTCGTGGGCGTTGAGACCGTGGGGGTAGACGGCGGCGTCGGTGCCTAGCGCCACTTTGACGCCGGCGGCGATGGCGCGCTTGTGGTTGGCCTTCATGGCGGCGCTGACGTCTGTCATCTTTTGCTGGTAGAGAGCGGGGAGATGGCCGTTCTCGCGCATCCAGTCGACGAGGTAGGCGGTGGGGACGAGGTAGGTGCCACGTTTCTTCATGGCTGCGATGCACTCGTCGTTGATGTAGGAACCGTGCTCGATGGAGTCGACGCCAGCTTCGGTGGCCCAGAGGATGCCTTGTGCTCCGTGGGCGTGCGAGGCGACTTTGCGGCCGAGGCGGTGGGCGTCGGCGACGATGGCCTGGAGCTCTTCCATGGTGTACTGGCTGGCTTGCGGGTCGTCGCCCTTGGAGAGGACGCCGCCGGTGGAGGCGATCTTGATGAGGTCGGCGCCGTATTTGATGTTCTCGCGGACCTGATGCTGGACGGCGGGGACGCCGTCGGCTACGCCCTGGCCGTGGGCGTGGTACTCGTAGGGGAGAAGGTTTTCGTCCATGTGGCCGCCGGTGATGCCGAGGGCGGGACCGGAGACCTGCATGTGCGGGCCGGGGACGTGACCGGCGTTGATCTCGTCGCGGAGGGCTACGTCGGTGAAGTCGTTGGCGCCGACGTTACGGACGGTGGTAAAGCCGGCTTCGAGGGTGACCTTGGCGTTTTCTACTCCGATGATGGCCTCTTTTGCAGGCGTCATGGAGAGTTCGAAGTAGGGATCGAAGTTGTTGGCCATGGTGAGGTGCGTGTGCACGTCAATCAGGCCGGGCATGACGGTGTATTTTGTGAGGTCGATTTCGGTGTCGCCGGATTGCTTGGGTGTGGAGGCCGTGGAGGCGATGGCGGTGATGCGATCGCCGGTGATGATGATGGTCTGGGCAGCGGGTTCCGCTCCGGTTTTTACATTGAGGATGTGGCCTGTGCGCAGAAGGGTGCGGGTTGTTGCTGTGGTTTGGGCGGCAGCGGAGAGTGATGCAATTTGTAACAAAATGAGGAGCAAATAGAGTTTGCGCATGGGCGTTTTCTCGTTCTTGCGGATTATTTTTCTTGACCGAGTGCGGTGAGGATGGCGTCGAAGTCTTCTAAGCCGGAGTATTCGATGATTACTTTGCCTTTGCCTTTTTTGTCTTCTATGCGGACTTTTAGGCCTAGTGTGCGCTGGAGGCGGTCCTGGGCTTCGCGGACGTTGGGATCTTCGGGTTGAGCTTGTTGCTTATCTTCTTTCTTTTGTTTGGCTTCTGGGTTGATCAGGTTTTGAACGTAGCTTTCGGTCTGGCGGACGGAGAGGGAGAGAGCCAGGACCTTTAGGGCGGCGGAAGTGATTGATTCCGGGGACTCTAAGGCTAAGAGGGTGCGGGCGTGGCCGAAGGAGAGGTCGCCGGATTCTACTTTTTGCTGGACGGTTTCGGGTAACTTCAACAAACGAAGGAAGTTGGCTACGCTGGCTCGTTCTTTGCCAGTTCGGGTGGCCATCTGTTCCTGGGTGAGCTGGAAGTCCTGGCTAAGTCGTTGATATGCCCGGGCTTGCTCCATGGGGTTGAGGTCGGCGCGCTGGAGATTTTCGATGATGGTCATCTCAAGTACTTGCTCATCAGCGACTTGGCGGACTATGGCGGGAATGGTGGTTTTTTGGGCCTTGCGGCTGGCTAGCCAGCGGCGTTCGCCGGTGATGAGCTGGTATCGGGCCTCACCATTTTTTTGGCTAAGTGGCCTGACTACAATGGGTTGCACAACTCCGGAGACGACGATGGACTGGGCCAGTTCCTGTAATTTTGCTTCGTCGAACTGGGTGCGCGTCTGCCAGGGGTTGCGCTCGATGTGGTCGAGGGGGATTTCGAGGGGTTTTCCGTTTGATTCTACATGGGTTACGGGCGCGGGCGGCGGGGTGGCCGGACGGGCGGGAAGGAGGGATTCAAGGCCCTTGCCCAGGGCGCGGCGTTTGGGATCGTGTGTGGCGGTTGGCATTTTCGGTGGCTCACTGGTGGTTAGGTAGCGGTTTTATGTGTGGCAAAGGTGGTTTGCGGTTTACCTAAGAACGAGAATCGCGAGAACGAGTTCTGAGTAAGGAGTAACGGCGTGGCTATTTGCTGGATTGCCAGAATCGGTGCTTCTTTTCGGGTTTGGTGAAAGATTTGAGGGCGCTGGCTGCGGCGGCTGCGGCGGCTCGGCGGCGGGCTACCTCGGGGCTCTCCATATTGTTGCGGGCTAGGAGTTCGAGGGCTAGTTCGCGGTAGGCTTCGGCTCCTCGGGATTTGGAGTCATAGAGGGCGACGGGCTTGCCGTGGCTTGGGGCTTCGGCGAGGCGGACGTTGCGGGGGATGCTGGTCTTGAGGAGCTTGTCGGTGAAGAAGGAGGTGAGGTTCTCGGTGACCTGCTGGGATAGGTTGGTGCGGTCGTCGTACATGGTGAGGAGGACGCCCTCGAGGGCGAGGGAGGAGTTGAAGGACTGGGTGACGCGGTCGAGCGTGGACATTAGCTCGGAGATGCCTTCGAGGGCGAAGTACTCGGCTTGCATAGGGACGAGGAGGCCGTCGGCGGCTACGAGGGCGTTGAGGGTGAGGAGGTCGAGGGCCGGGGGGCAGTCGAGGAGGATGAAGGGGTAGTTGGCGCGGACAGGGGCGAGGGCGTCGCGGAGGCGGTACTCGCGGCGGTCCTGGGCGACGAGCTCGATGTTGGCGCCGATGAGGTTCTTGCTGCCGGGGATGAGCGAGAGGTTGTCGACGTCGGTCGGGACGATGACCTTGTCGGCGGCGTGATGGTCCATCAGGAGGTCGTAGATGCTGGGGCGGGCGTCGTCACGGCCGAAACCGAGGCCTCCGGTGGTGTTGGCCTGGGGGTCGCAGTCGATGAGGAGGGTTGGGAGGCCTTCGAGAGCCAAGGACGCCGCTAAGTTGATGGCTGTCGTGGTTTTGCCGACGCCGCCCTTCTGGTTGACCACGGCGATGACCTTGGAGGGTTTAGGGGTCTCGGGTGTGGTGGCCGGGGTCTCTGGGGTTTCTGCAGTTGCGGGCTGCGGGAGGGGCTTGTTTTTGGGGTGAATGGTGATCATCGGCGTATGGAGAAGGGTATCGGGCCGATGAGCTGGGAGCAAGGCGGGAGGGGTTGTGGAGAAGGGTCCGAGTCTGTGGAGAACTTGTGGAAGGGCGAAAATGCTGCGGGAATGGAGGGGTTTGGGGCCGGATGGTGTGGAAAACTTTTGTTCCACGTGGAACGTTGCGACCGCGGATTGGCGCGGATGAGCACGGATTTTAAAAGCTTGAAAGACGGATTTAAAGGCTTAGGGCTTTACGGGCTGTGTTTTTATCCGTGTGGATCTGTGGTCGGGTGTCTGAGTGTTCCACGTGGAACGTTTTACGTACGGGTGGCTTGGAGGAGGATGCTGGTTTGGGTCTTGGGGATGGGGATGGGTGGGTTGGGGGTGAATTCGGGGGGGAGGGTTGGGATTGTGCTGGTGAGGAGTAGGAGTTGGTGGGTGGCTCGGGGGGCGGCGGCGGTTAGGGCGGCGGCCATGTTGTCTACGGCTCGGAGGGTTACGGTGTGGAATTTGCGGGTTGGGGGGAGAGATTCGGCTCGAGCGGCCCAGATTTCTACGTTGGGGAGTTCGAGGGTGCGGGCTACTTCTCGGAGGAAGGTAGCCTTTTTGTTCTGGGATTCGGCCAGGGTTACTGGGAGATCGGGGTGGAGGATGGCTATGGGGAGGCCGGGGAAGCCTGCTCCGGAGCCCAGATCCAGGAGGGTTTCGGGGAGCGGAGTGCCCAGGTGCTGGCCGGCGAAGAGGCTTTCGCCGAAGTGGCGCCGGACGATCTCTTCGGGGTCGCGAATGGCGGTGAGGTTGGTGCGGGCGTTCCACTTGAGGAGAAGGTCGAGATAGGTGGAGAGCCGGGGCATCATGTTCTTCGGCGGGGGGACCGGGGCGAGATAGGGGGTTAGGAGGGCGGCGATCTGGGATTCGGAGAGGGGCATCGCGGGTTAAGTATGGCAGATGTTCCACGTGGAACGTTTTCGACCGCGGATTGGCGCGGATGGACACGGATAAAAAGCATAAAGACGGATTTAAGGACCAAAACGGTGTCTATCCGTGGTCGGGTGTCTGGGTGTTCCACGTGGAACATTGAGGGTCAGGCTACGGAGGTGTGGATGGGGCGGGGGATCCAGGCGGCGGCTTCGGAGATGAAGCGCTCGAAGAGGGCTCTGGAGGCGGGGGAGATGTCATAGCTGCGCTCGGGGTGCCATTGGACGCCTAGCACGAAGTGGGCGTGGGGGTTGGTGGCGTCCTGGCCGCCTTCTATAGCTTCGATGACGGCGTCCTGGGGGCAGCGGGCGGCGATGCGGAGGCCGTCGCCGGGGATGCCGATGGCTTGGTGGTGGCTGGAATTGATGGGAAGACGGAGGAATCCGTCCTGCTCGGGGGCTTCTTCGGAGGGGATGATGGTGCCGAGGAGGGAGTCGGGGGCGACGGCGGCGGTGTGGGCGACGGCTACGCTGCGGCCAGCGGGATGGTTGACCGGCATGGGGGCGAGGTCCTGGATGAGGGTTCCGCCGCGCCAGACGTTGAGGGATTGGGTACCGAAGCAGATGGCAAGGATGGGTTTGTAGAGGTTGTGGGCGTCCTGGATGAGGAGTTCGTCGACGTTTTCGCGGGCGGGGTCGGCGGGGTTGCACTCGGGGATGGGGTCGTGGCCGTACTTTTGCGGGTTGACGTCGGCGGGGGAGCCGGGGAGAAGGACGGCCTGGCAGGTGTTGATGAGGTCGGCGGTCTCGCGGGGGGTGGCGTTGAGGGGGATTTCGACGGGGATGCCGCCGGCCCGGGTGACGGCTTCGGCGTATTGGTGCCAGGATTTGGCGTTGTAGTCGGGGTCAGTGCTGGTGGGGATCGGAATGGCTATGCGGGGAATCATGGTGAAGTCCATGATACGACTGGGCGACCGCGGATTTTCACGGATGGGCGCGGATTTTAAGGCGTAACGGTGATCAGAGGGATAAAGGCGGATAAGCAAAGGCTAAAGACGGATTAAGGCAAAGGCAGATTCCACATGTTTAATCCGTGGTCGGTTGGTTTTGCATGTAGGTGGTGGTGATGGTTTCGTAGAGGCGCTGGGTTAGGGCGTCGGCGTCGCGGGTGGATAGGCCGGCGGTGGGGATGGGGTCGCCTACGATGATGGCGAGGGGGCGGGGTTTGAGGTGGTAGGTGTGGATCGGTAGGAGTTCGTAGGTGCCGATAAGGGTGATGGGGACGAGCGGGACCTGGGCCTTGATGGCCATGTAGGCGCAACCGGAGAGGAAGGGGTGAGTACGGCCGTCGGCGGCGCGGCCTCCTTCGGGGAAGAGGACGAGGGGTAGGCCGTGTCTGAGGGTTTGGACGCCTCGGTTGAGGCTGGCTATGGCGAGGCGGGCGCTGGACTGGTCGACAGGGACCTGGCCGGAGCGGTTGAGGTACCAGCCGATGAAGGGGACCTTCCAGAGGCCTTGTTTGGCGAGGATGCGGAATTGGAAGGGTAGCTTGGCAAAGAGGACGGGGGTGTCCATGTAGCTGAGGTGGTTGGAGGCGTAGACGGCGGTCTCGTGTTCGTGGAGCTTCTCTTTATTGATGAGGGTGACGGGGGAGAGTGTGATGAAGAGCAGGCTGCGGGCCCAGAGGTGGGCGATGTAGTGCTGCTGGCGGCCGGATTTGTCCCATAGGCCGCAGAGGAGAGAGATGCAGCCGAAGAAGACTGTCGAGAGGGTCATCAGTGGGATGAAGATGAGGTAGGTCAGCCAGCGGAGGGCGAAGGAGGCTGGGGGCTTCGCGGAGGGTTTTGGAGACTCGGATGAAATGGTGTCTTCCATTGAGGTAGGTGCCTCGACCGGCGGAATGCGGGGGTTGTGCCCCTTCGATTCGCTCTGCTCGCTCAGGGTCGGAAGGACAGGCTTTGAGGTCATGCGGGGTTCGCGCCTCCGTTGAGGGCGAGGGTTCGGATTGCGCCGACCATGTAGATGGAGCCGGTGGCAAGGATGATGCCGTCGGTGGGGGTAATGGCGCGGGCCTGGGTGAGGGCTTCGGCGATGCTTGGCGCGGTTTGGGCGGGGATGTCGAGCGCTGTGGCGGCGGCGGTGAGCTCGTCGAGCGTGGTGGCGCGGGGATTGTCGATGGGCGCGAAGAGGATGTGGTCGTGGGGGCGGTCGGCGCTGGAGTCGAAGAGGGGGAGGAGGATCTGGGTCATCTCGCGGAGGTCTTTGTCGCGGAGGCAGGAGAAGAGGAGGGTGCGGGGCTGGGTTTCGGGGAGCTGGGCGATGGCGGCGCGGAGGGTCCAGGCTCCGGCGGGGTTGTGGGCTACGTCGAGCAGGAGGGTGGGTCCTTCGGGGAAGCGGAGTAGCTCGAGACGGCCGGGCCAGCGGGTTTTGCGGATTCCTTCTTCGATTTGGGAGTTGGTTATTTTGTAACCGTGTTGGTTACTTATTGCTATATTGTAACCTATTGGGTTACGTAATTCTTCGGCAGCGGCTATGGCTAAAGCAATGTTTCGCTGCTGGTGCTGGCCGGTTAGGGCGGAGTTGATTTCCAGGGGCTGGCCGGCGAGGGTGAGGCTGTAGTGGTTGTGGGGGAGTTGCAGCTCTGCCGGCGGAATGCCGGGGTTGTTCCCCTTCGAGTCGCTCTGCTCGCTCAGGGTCAGAATGACAGCATTAGAGGTAACGGCAGGTGTTTGCCTGATAGGGGTGTGGGGGATGTAGGGGGCGGCGCTGATGGCGTGGATGTGGAGGGTGGCGGCGACTTCGCCGATGGCCTGGTTGGCTTCGGGGTGCTGTGGGAGGGTGATGAGGGTGCCGTTAGGGCGGAGGATGCCGGCTTTTTCGCGGGTGATCTCGGCTATGGTGTTGCCGAGGTAGTCCTGATGGTCAAGGGCGATGTCGGTGATGATGGAGAGGAGGGGGTCGACGATGTTGGTGGCGTCGAGGCGGCCTCCGATGCCTACTTCGAGGATGGCTATGTCGACGTGTTGCTCGGCGTAATAGAGGAAGGCGAGGGCGGTGAGGGTTTCGAAGAAGCTGGGGTGGTGCGGGAGGACGGATTCGCGGACGAGGCGGCGGGCGGTGTCGTCGACCTGGAAGTAGAGGCGGGCGAAGTCGTCGTCGGGGATTTGTTGGCCGTCGATCTGGATGCGCTCGTTGACGCGGGATAGGTGCGGGGAGGTGTAGAGGGCGGTGCGGTAGCCGGCGGCGGTGAGGATGCTGGCGAGGGTGGAGGCGGTGCTGCCTTTTCCGTTGGTTCCAGCGATGAGGATGGAGGGGAAGGTGGTTTGGGGATCGCCGAGGGCTGCGGCCAGGGCGCGCATGTGGGCGAGATCGAATTTGCGGCGGGGCTCGGCGGGTGAGGTGGCGTTCGGGGCCGGGGCCAGCTCGTGCCCGAGGGCGTAGAGATGATCGACGGCTGCGATGTAGGACATGGAGGTATTTTAGGCGATGGGAACGCCGGGGGTGATGGGTATGGTGCAGATAACACGAAGGTGGGATAGGCGGATAACCCGAATGTTCGGCCAGTGGCCCGGAGGGGGGATATCGAGGTTGGTTCGGGGGCGAGATAGTTAGCGTATTGCAATTGCAGTGATCAAGTCCGGACCGGCCAGTTGTATGCAAGAGGCGGTCCGGGTGCTTCGACTCGGTGGGAGAAGTTGGCCCGCTGGGGAGAAAGGAGATGTGGATGCGCATTGCTTTAGCAGTGTCGTTTGCATTGGTTGCCGCTGCTCCGTTTTTTGGACGGTGGAGGGCTAATGTGTGGCTGAGGAAGAACATGCCGGCGGAGAGAACCGTCGACACTGTTCCGAAGGCAGCCTGAACCAGGTTTCAGAGGCAGGTTTCAGCAGTAGCAATAAGGTTTCCCCGCAAAAGACTGAGTACTTGGACCGCTGTTGGGCTAGCAGCGGTCCTAATTTTTTAAGTGGTTGGGTGGAAGGTGTTGGTGCAGAGATACTTAACACCGATCTTCACCGATGACACCGATTTAGAGACAGATCAAAAAAACAGATTAAGACAACGGCCCTTTTTGGGGTTTTGATCGGTGTTTCATCGGTGTAGGTTTTCTGGTCTAGACGGGGGCTCCCCCGAGAAGGGCGGCGGCGGAGAACTTGGGTGAGCCAGACCAGCTGGGAATGTTGAAGGCGGCTTCGGGGTGGGCTTCCGCAGTGGTGTTGTCGGCGTGGTGGTCGCGGAGCGTCTGCTGGATGCTGTGGCGGGTGGCCTCCTGCTGGGTGCGCGAGGAGCGTTCCCAGTAAAGGAGAAAGCCCTGACCGCAGACGGGACATTGAACATCGGGGGAGTTATCGGACAGCTTGCATAAGACCTGCATTCGTTTCCTTTTTGGGTGATTCGGTGACGCCGGCCAGTTTTGGCTCTAAGGTCATTATCGGTGCTGGAGGCGTTGGCCCAAAATGGGATCTCGAAAGCCGGGCTACAACCTGCGTGGGATGCTTCGGTCTAGTTGGCTGCGGTAAACGGTCATTTACTGCTTCCGTTGCTCTATATGGATGCGGCGGGCCCGCGAGAAGTTGGTGCGGGGGAAGCAAAGGAAATATGCTTAGAGATAACGCTTATGAGTGAACAGATGATTAAGGTACAGCTTCCTGATGGTTCCGTGCGCGAGGTTTCGCGCGGTACGAGTCCGTATGACATTGCAATGAGCATCTCGCCGAGGCTGGCAGCCGCTGTGGTGGTGGCGCGGATTCGTCCGCTGACGGCTGTTGCTGTGGGGATGGCGGAGGAAGACGAGGCCTCGGAGGCTTCGATGTATGGAGCTGCGACGGGTGGGGAGCGGCTGGTCGATCTGACGGCTCCGCTGAATGAAGATGTTGCGCTGGAATTGTTGAAGGAGACGGATGAGGCTGCGCTGAAGGTGGTGCGGCACTCGGCGGCGCATGTGATGGCGACGGCGATTCTGGAGCTGTTTCCGGAGACCAAGCTTGGGCATGGGCCTGCGACCGATGCGGGGTTCTTCTATGACGTGTATCGCGAGACTCCTTTTACGGAGGATGATCTTGCGGCGATTGAGAAGCGCATGGCTGAGGTGGTTGCTCGGGATGAGAAGTTTGTGCGCGTGGAGGAGTCTCGGGAGAAGGGGCTTACGGATTACTCGGCGCAGGGCGAGTTCATGAAGGTCCACTTCATCGAGAAGTTTACGAAGCCGGGCGACGAGATTTCGCTTTATCGCAATGGCGGGTTTAGCGACTTCTGCCGTGGGCCGCATGTACCTTCGACCGGGCGGGTGAAGGCGTTCAAGGTGATGTCGATCGCTGGAGCTTACTGGCTGGGTGATGAGAAGAATCAGCAGCTACAGCGGATTTATGGGACTGCGTTTTTCAACGCGAAGGAATTGGATGCTTACTTCAAGCGGCTGGAGGAGATCAAGGCGCGCGATCATCGTGTGCTCGGCAAGCAGCTTGATTTGTTTTCGATACAGGAGGTCGCGGGTGCGGGGCTGATCTTCTGGCATCCGAAGGGCGGGCTGATTCGCAAGACGATGGAAGACTGGATGCGTGACGAATGTATCCGTCGCGGTTACGAGATGGTGTATACGCCGCATATTATGCGTCGGGATCTTTGGAAGATCTCGGGGCATGAGGGCTTCTATTCGCAGAACATGTATCCGCCGATGGAGTTGGACGACGCGGAGTACAGGCTGAAGCCGATGAATTGCCCCGGGCATATTCTGATCTATAAGAACTCGCCAAAGAGCTATCGCGATTTGCCGGTGCGGTATGCGGAGCTGGGGAACGTTTATCGGTACGAGCGTTCGGGGACGATGCATGGGTTGCTGCGCGTGCGTGGGTTTACGCAGGATGATGCGCATATCTTCTGCACGCCTGGGCAGATTGAGGGCGAGATTGAAGACTGCCTGGATTTTGCCGAGGCCGTGCTGAAGACTTTTGGCTTCAATGAGTATCGCGTCGAGCTCTCCATGCATGACCCGAATAAAGCGGGCGACTATGTCGGGAAAGAGTCCGACTGGAATAACGCCGAGGCCGCCCTGAAGGATGTGCTGACGAAGCGCGGAGTACCGTTCAAGAGCATTCCCGGAGAAGGCGCGTTCTACGGGCCGAAGATCGACATTAAGCTGGTCGATGTGCTGGGACGGCTGTGGCAGCTTTCGACGGTGCAGTTCGACTTCAATCTGCCGCAGCGGTTTGAGCTGGAATACAAGGGCGAGGATGGTGAGTTGCACAGGCCGGTGATGGTGCATCGCGCGCTGTTTGGCTCGGTGGAGCGCTTCTTTGGCGTGCTGATCGAGCACTACGCCGGGGCGTTTCCGATGTGGCTAGCGCCGGTGCAGGTTGGGCTGGTGCCGATCAGCGAGAAGCATCTTGAGTATGCAGCGGCGGTCAAGGCGAAGCTCGAGGCTGCGGGACTGCGCGTGGAGCTGGATGCTCGCAATGAAAAGATGAATGCGAAGATTCGCGAGTTCACGCTGCAGAAGGTGCCGTTTGTCCTGGTGATGGGGGATAAGGAGGCGGCCAGCGAGGCTGTGAGCGTGCGGACTCGTGGCAAGGGTGATGAGGGGAGTGTGGCGCTCGTCGACTTTATTGTGCGGGCGAATGGACTGCTGGCCTCGAAGAGTGCGGTGCTGTAAAGGATGCAGACAATCCGGCTTGAGACGCGGATCGCTGCGCCTGCATTGCGGTGTTTCCTTCTTTCGCTCGATATGGACTTGCACATGGACACTACTGCGCAGACGAGAGAACGGGCGATCGCGGGAGTGACGCAGGGACAGATTAGGCTGGGCGAGTCTGTGACATGGGAGGGCCGGCACTTTGGCCTTCGTTTGCGGCATGCCAGCAAGATTGTGTGCTACGAACCACCTACGTTCTTTTGCGATGAGATGACCAAGGGGATGTTCAAAAGCTTCCGGCACGAACATCACTTCCATGAAGCAAATGGCGAGACAGCGATGCGCGACGTGCTGGAGTTTGCGTCCCCATTTGGATGGGTAGGCCAAGCTACCGAGCGACTGGTGCTGCGAGGCTATCTATATGCATTTCTCGCCGAGCGAAACGCGATGATTAAGCAGGTTGCCGAATCGAATCGCTGGCGGCAGTACCTCAAGGAGTAGAACCTTAGCGGCAGCGATTCGTAAGGTAACAGTTAACGGTTGTATCGGGCATGCAGCACCGGCCCGCCTAGTTGCCTACGGCTTTTGTAGGAGTGCTTGCGAAAGCACTGTCTGATACAAGGCTGGTTGTGTAGAGTGGTGCGACACCACTTTTGGCACAGATGCAGGGATGAGTTCGGAGGATTCTGTGTGTCCCTGTGTCTTGCACGGCAGACAGAGGTAAGGCATGTTTACGGTCAGCGACAGCGTTCATATCAGGGCACCGATTGACAGGTGCTTTCTGTTGGCGACCGATCTTGGACTGGTGCAGCGGACGCTCGAGATGCGGCCGGTGGCGGGCAAGACCGCCGGTCAGGTCGTGGGGGGCGACAGGATTGTGTGGCGAGGATGGATCTTTGGGCTGCCGCAACTGCATGAGAGTCTGATCACAAAATATGAGCGGCCAGAGTTCTTTCAGGACACGATGGTGCGCGGGCGTTTCAAGCGGTTTCAGCATGACCATCAGTTCCTTGAGATTGATGGGCAGACGCTGCTGATCGATCGGCTGCGATTCTCGTTGCCGCTTGGTGTGGTGGGGCGTATGGTGGGACGTCATCTGGTCGTGCCTTACGTTGTGAAGTTGCTGCGGCTACGGCTGACGGTGCTCAAGCATGTGGCCGAGGGGGAACAGTGGCGAGACTATCTGACTGAAACCGCGGAGACGGAAGGCATCGGGCCAAGTGGTATCCTTCAGTCCCCAGTCGAATGAATGTGGCGACGAGGCGGGGGAGAGCATCTGATGGGCTGAGGTGGTGTGATGAAGGCGATCGTTCTGCATGAGTACGGTGGGCCGGAGAAGCTGTCGTATGAGGACGTCGCAGACCCTGTGGCCGGGGCGGGTCAGGTGCTTGTGCGGGTGACTTCGACCAGCGTGAATCCGATCGACTTCAAGCTGCGAAGCGGGGCGATGAAGGCTTTTATGCCGCTGACGTTTCCGGCGATCCTGGGAAATGACTTCTCGGGACTGGTGCGGGAGGTTGGCTCGGGCGTGGCGGGCTTTGCAGCGGGCGACAGGGTGATGGGGGTAGCAGACTCGTCGGACGCGGAACTGGTGGCGGCAAATGCGGACGCTATGATCAAGATTCCTGAGGGGTTGGACACGGTAGAAGCTGCGGCGTTGCCTGTGGTGACGATGACGGGCGAGCAGTTGGTTACGCGTGGAACCGGCATTCAGAAGGGACAGACGGTTCTGGTGACGGGTGCGTTGGGGAGCGTGGGGCGGTCTGCAGTCTGGACGGCGAAGAAGGCTGGGGCCGTCGTGATCGCCGGGGTAAGGGGATCGCAGATCAATGCGGCGGCTGAACTTGGGGCTGATCAGGTTCTTGCGTTGGACGACGCGGCCGCGATGGAGAAGCTCGGGTTTATTGACGCGGTTGCCGATACAGTGGGCGGTCCGACAGCAGAGAAGTTGCTGGGCAAGGTCAAACCGGGCGGAGTGTTTGCATCGGTCGTGGGAGGTCCCGCGAACGCGAAACTGCATCCAACCATTAGGGTTGAATCCGTTGTGATGCATCCGGACACGGCAGCGTTGAAGAGTCTGGCGGGGGATATTGCCGCCGGAAGGTTTGTGATTCCGATCGACCGCATGGTTCCGCTGGAGGAAGCCGGGCAGGCACAAACGGCAGCCGAAAAAGGCGGAATTGGAAAGATTCTCCTGTTGGCGTAACGTTGTACGCAACTTGCCTAGGTCTATGGTGATGATTCGAACGGTCACGTGGGTTAATGCACCGGTAGAGCGATGCTTCCGGCTCGCGACCAGTGTGGACTTTCTGTTGGCGTCCTCTAAATCAAAGAATATAAAGGCGATTGCCGGTGTGAAGAGCGGGTCTCTGGGGCAGGGGGACACCGTGACATGGCAGGGGGGGATGTTCGGGCTTGGACGAATCCATACCAGTCGGATCGAGGTGTTGCGGCCGTTTCATTATGTTCGCGAGACCATGGTCGATGGCGCCTTCCAATACTACGAACATGATAGGCACTTTGCGGCGATGGACGACGGGACGCGGGTTAAGGATGAGGTGCGGTTTTCTCTTCGCCTGGGGCCCTTGGGCAGGTTGATGGAGACGATTATGCTGAGGCGCCAGATGACCACGTTGTTGAAGTGGCGAAGTGAGATCCTGAAGGAAACGGCTGAGTCGGACGGGTGGAAGCGGTTTTTGGAAGAGAATCCTGAGATGCAAATGGTGGAATCTCAGGGCCAAAGTGGGGTGGGTGGGTCAAAAGTGGAAATTAAGTCGCACTTTCTTGCACATCAAAGGGTAACTACTTCGCCTAAGTGAAGGAATTGTTTGCTCTTGTGTCTGCAATTTGCATACGATTCGGTGCATTTTTGTTTGGCGACGCGATTGCTTGTTTACCAGACAGTTACGAAGTGAATCTTACTTTGGGCCCTGTCAATTATGCGTCGCTTTCTGCTTTCTCTGGTTGTCTTTCTGGTCGTTGCTTCTGCCGCCACGGGTGTCCACGCCTCCACGGAGTGTGAGCGCTGGTTCGTCCAGTACAAACACGCGTTGGCGCAGAGCAAAGCCGTCCATAAACTTCGTGCAGCCGATCACCGCGTGCGCCGCTATGTCCATCGCAAGCTGGCAGCACTGAAGCCTAAGCCCAAAAACAAGCCCAGGATATTGCGTGCAAAGGTCCATCGGCGGCCCAAGACTCGCGAGGAGATGCTCCGGTCCTTCAATCTGGCTTGCGGCGATGAGCTGCCAGAAGGTTCGACTCCGCCCGAGCTGCTGAAGGGCGAGGATCTGCCGCCGTTTTCTGCGGCGCGACCGTACATCGCACAGGATGTTGATGATGGCGACGGTCCATTGATCGCCGCAAACGAATTGCCTCTCCTGCCACCGATGGGTGGCTACCTACCGAATGAGGGCGGGCCAGGATATGGTGGTTTTGGCGGATTTGGGGGCGGTAGCTACCCAAACGGCCCTGCTCCACATATTCCAAACACACCGCCTTCCGGTGGTACGCCGGACGATCCTCCACCACCACCGGTATCGACTGTGCCGGAGCCGGGTAGCGTTTTACTGGTTCTGACGGGAATAGCAGGAGCCGCGGGTATGGTGCGGCGTAGAGTGGCGAGCTAGATTCCGTTTCCCTCTATAGCCGCAAAAGAAAAGGCCAGCTCGGTTGAGTTGGCCTTTTCTATTGGGTGCGTCGTTAGCGGCGGCGGAAGGTGTTTCGGATGGCGCGCACGCGGTCCGGTGTGGAAGGTGCAGGATCTTCGACCGGCTTCTGGCCTTCGGGATAGAGGACGACGAAGCGGCGTGGGCCTACACCGGATGACGCAGTCGGCAGTCCCGACGTGGAGAGTGCGAGATGCAGGAGACGGCGCTCGCGCGAGGTCATGGGAGCGAAGGCGAAGGGCTGGCCGGTGTGACGCACCTTCTCGATCGCGACTTCGGCGGCCAGTTGCAGCTCGCGCTGACGGAGGACTTTGAAGTTGTCGGCGTCGAAGGAGATGCGGTCGTGCTCCTCGTGCTCGAAGCGGAGGATCTTGGCGGCGACGTGCTCAAGGGAAAGGAGGAGTTCGCCGTTACGGGCCAGCAGGAGGGAGGTGTCCGGGCCGCTGAATTCGACGCGGATCTCGGGGATATGGGCGGTGGGGTCGCTCGATTGCGTCTGGCTGTCGCTGGCAAGGATGCTGTACTTCAGCTTCAGACCGCCAGTGGTGATGACGGTCTGAAGGAAGTCAGCGATTTTTTTTGATTTGGATTCGGGCTCTTCCATTGTTTGCGTTTCTATCTGTAAACAGTTTGTTTGTTGATTCTATCTCCATGATACGTCAGCGCTTGCCTTGCAGTGTAGCCGGTGCGCCGGCCTTGCGACGGGCGCGTTTGGCGGCGATCTCGCGCATCTCCCGGCCGAGCGAGGTGCGGTTCATCACCATCTGTTGCGCGATGCCGAAGAGGTTGCCGACGGCCCAGTAGAGTCCGAGTCCGGCGCCGTAGTTCCAGACGAAGTAGCCGGTGACGGCTGGCATGGTAAAGGCCATCATCTTCTGCTGCTGCGGATCGACACCCGGCGACGGCGTGTAGTACTGCATCAGGAAGGAGCTAAGCACCATGAGAATGGGCAGGATGTGCAAGGGGTCGGGAGAGGTCAGGTCGGGGACCCAGAGCCAGTGCGCGTGACGCAGCTCGACGACGCGGGGGAGCATGCTGAAGAAGGCGAACAGCAGCGGGAGTTGCACGAGAGTCGGGATGCAGCCGCCAAACATGTTGACGCCGTTGTCCTTCTGGAGCTTCATGATCTCCATGTTCATCTCGTTGCGTTTGGGGTCGGTGGCCTTGTACTTCTTGTACTTCTCCTTGATGGCGTCCATCTGAGGCTGGATGCGCTGCATCTTCAGGCCGCTCTGCATGGTCTTGATACGGAGAGGCAGGATGAGCGTGTTGACGATAAGGGTGAGGATGACGATCGCCCATCCCCAGTTCGACGTGATGTGGGTGTGGATGAACTGGAGCGCGAGGAAGAGGTACTTGCCGATCGGACCCCAGAAGCCGAAGTCGAGTAGCGGTTCCAGCGTGACGTTGCTGCCGGTGGCGCGGATGTTCCGGAGAACGTTGACGGCCTTGGGGCCAACGTAAACGCGTGTCTGGGTGTGGCCGTTGACGTCACCGAGCGCGGCGCCGAGGATCGAGACCTCGATGGACCCCTTAGCGGGCGAGCCGCTGCCCAGGCCGGTGCGACGGATGGTCTTGGCTACGTCGAGCTGGTTGTGAAAGGTAGCGACGGTCGAGGTCGCCGGTGCGTCGGGCAGAAAGATAGCGGCGAAGTAGTTGCTGCTGACGCCCGCCCAGTCGAATGGGCCGTTGAGGGTATCGCCACCTGAGACTTTCTTGGGGGCCAGATGGGTTGAGCTGCCGTCACGCGAGAAGTCGAGCTGAGCGCTTGCGTAGGCTTGTGCGTTGTCCTGATCGCCGAAGCCGCCGGGCCAGCTTATAAGCGCACGAACAGGTGTGCCGTTACGAAGGACCTGAACGTCGGCGTGCAGGAGGTAGGTCTCGTCGAAGGAGAAGGTCTTGATGACTTCGAGGTTGCCTTCGGAGTATTTGAAGGTCAGGGTCGCGGGCGCGGCGAGGTTGCCGGTCGCAGAAGGGACGTACATTGCGTCGTTGACCGCCGTGGTGAGGGCGGGCTCGTACGTGTAGAGCGAGAGCGGGTGGCCGAAGGGCTCCGCCGCCTGATGGTGGACCAGGTCGAGCGGGTGGCCGTCGCTGTCGCGGAACTGCTTTAGAATCCATGTCGCGACACGGCCGCCGCGGTTGGTGAAGGTGATGCGGTAGAGCTCGTTTTCGACGGTGGTGGTCTCTTCAGCTGTGGCTTTGACGGCGGGCACAGCGGACGGAGTTGGTGTGGCTGCTGCTACGGCTGGTGCAACTGCTCCGGGCTGAGTTGCAGTCGGGGCGGGCGCGCTTTGTGTCGTCGCAGGCGCCGAGGGCGTCACAGTCTGGGGGTTCTTCGAGCGGAAGAACTGAAGGCCGAAGAAGACGGCGACCATGACAACGACCATGACGAGGAAGGACCGGCTGTCCTGCCCGCCGCCCTGCTGATTGGGGTTCTTAAACTCTGCCAAGTGAAACTTCCTATTCTTTGTGAAACCGAGGCTGTGCCGCAAGAATGCAGGCGCACTCTCTATGGTAAACGGTCTGAATGAATGGAGACGGATGGGGGTGCACCGGAGTTTCGCTCGGGGACAGGATCGAAGCCCCCTTTAGCGAATGGATGACAGCGGGCGACCCGGCGCAGAGCCATCCACGAGCCGCGAATGGGGCCAAAACGGACGAGCGCTACGTAGGCGTACTCCGAGCAGGTCGGCAGATAGAGGCACTGCGATGGGCTGAAGGCGTGCAATACCGGAGAGAGAACAGACTTATAGATACGAAAGGCGATACGGGCGGCGAGCGTAGGCTGGGAGTCGGTCATGACGCCGGAGGGGGAGCGTTTTGCTGCTTGTCCTGTTGTTTTTCTTGCTGTTTTTCGGCTGCCTTCTGGATCATCCGGAAGACTTGGGCCACCTCGCGGTCCAGCACGGTGAAGTCGAGATCGATGACGCTGCGGCGTGGATGCAGCACGACGTCGACGGGGAGGCTGAGGGAAGCGATGTTCCTGCGGACAGCCTCGCGCATGCGGCGCTTGATGCGGTTGCGATCGACGGCCTTGCCCATCACCTTGCCTACTGTGAGGCCGACGCGAGGGGTCGACTCTTCTGCATCGCGTAATGGCGTGCCGTCGGGGCCGAGTTGCGGGCGCAGGGTGAAGAAGTAGGTCATCTGCTTCGCAAACTGCTTGCGGCTGGCCTTGTAGACGCGCTGATAGTCGGAGTGTTTGCGGAGGCGGAAGGTGAGCGCCATCATAGGAGTTCCTGCGAACTTCCAGTTTACCTGTTTCGTTGAGAGATTATCGCTGTAACGTAGACGGCTTCCGCAACGAGGCAAGCTGATCGATCAGTTCGCTCAACTGTCTGCGGCCGCGTTCGCTGAGTAACAGGATCTCGACGCCAACCATGTGATCCGCACCTACCCAGCGCACGATGCAATGCGCGCGGAAGGTGAGGCCGTTCACCTCGAAGCGGAGATCGAGGTTATCGCCGATGCTGCACACGGGACGCTGTCGTGGCCGGATGAGGCAGCCGTCGAGGCACAGGTTGATGACCTTGCCTGTGATGTGCCAGTCGTCGACGCGGAAGTCGATGGGGCCGTAGCACGGGTGACGTGGCGACTTGCGGGCTTCGTCTGGGCGGTCCATCGATGCTTCCATCGGCTGATCCATCGGGAACTTTAGATGCAGACCACGGCAGCGCCAAACAAGCCCAGACACAGGAAGGCCCGCCGGTATGTCAGCGGGCCTTCGAGGAATCAACAATCGTTATCTCTTATTCGTACCAGTGCCAGTCTGTGAGTGCTGGCCGCTGCCTTGTTGGCTGCCGCTCTGCTGTGCCGGCTGCGCGGGCTTACCGGACAACGGGTTACCTTGCGAGGGCTTGCCTGCCTGTTGATTCGGTTGGTTTTGCTGGTTCTGTTTCTCCATGATTCATCTCCTGTCAGCAGGGCGGTTACGTCGACGTTCAACCAAGCTGACAGTAGGTTGGATTGACCCTTTCGAGAGACAGGTTGCCCATGCATGGCAACCGCAATAGCGCCTAAATGACGCTCTACGGCGAGATGTTGGAACATAACGATTTAGCGGTTGGGAGCGAGTTGTTCTTCGATGGAGCGGGTGAACGGGGTCTGTTCGGTGCCAGTATGGAGCGTGCTAACGGTTTCGATCAGGGCGATCCAGGTCTCTTCTGTGGCTGACGTGTTGTGACGGACGCCACGCGGCACTACGAAGAACTCGCCGGGGCGCACAAACACGGGGCCGCCGTCTGCATCGGAGCGTCCGATGCGGAGCTGGCCACGGAGAACGAAGAACATCTCGTCCTCCTGGTCATGCTGGTGCCAGGGGAACTCTCCCTGGATCTTCGCTACTTTAATGTACTGATCGTTGACCTGACCCACGACTCGCGGCGACCAAAGCTCTGAGAGAGCTGCACACGCGAGTTCCAACGAGATGGGTTCTTGCTGCAACACTGTCTATTTACCGAAGGTTACGGAGAAAGAGACGCAGTGAGGAGACTAGTCGCGGTATCCGGCGCTAACGGCGATCTTGTGACGGCCCTTGGCGCGACGGCGGCTGAGTACAGCAGCCCCGGCCTTGGTCTTCATGCGGCTAAGGAAGCCGTGGGTCTTGGCGCGGTGGCGGCGGTTCGGTTGAAAGGTACGCTTCGGCATCGGACAAACTCCTGCGCAGGATCGAACTCCTGCTGAATCTTTAGGCTTGTTGCAACAATCTCTGAGTATACCTGATTGGACGGGATTTTCACAGGGGGCTTAGGCCTCTTCGCCCCATCAGGACTTTCGTTTGGGCTTTGTGCGGGAGCGCTCGTACGTGAGGGCGATCAGGCCTTTGGAGTAGGTCTTGTTTTCGAGCAGCTTGAAGTCGCGCTGGGGGAAGCCGCTTGGAAAGAGTGGGATGCCTTCACCGAGCAGGACGGGAACGATCCCGAGGTAGAGGCGGTCGACAAGATCGGCTTTGAGGAAGTCGCGGGCCAGTTCGCCGCCTCCCATGAGCCAGATGTCTTTGCCGGGGCGTTTGCGGAGTTTCCGGATGAAGCCGGCGGGCGGTTCGTTGACGAACACGAGGCCGTCGCGTTCGCCAGGTGGTTTGGAACGAGAGAAGACGTAGGTCGGCATGGTGAAGGCGCTGAGGGAGCCTCCTGTCATCTTGAGGGCGGCGTCCAGCGACTTGCGACCTAAGACGTAGGTGTCGACGGGGGCGAAGAAGGGGGCCATGGAATAGTCTTTGGGCCTGATGAGGAAGTCGACTGCGCCGTTGGGACGGGCGATGTACCCGTCAAGGCTGATGCCAAGACCAAGGACGACATTTCGCATGGATGCGGTTGTAGATCGACCTTCGTTTCTCGGTCAAGATAAAAGTGATGAGGGCGGAGCGTCGAGCGAGAAGCAATGCCGGAACATTGTGGGGAATGAAAATAGGACACTTCTAAATCGCGACTGCATCGCTCGGGTGTGCCTGGGAATCTAGTTAGGACCAAAGGAGAAGGAATGGCAACGGATGCGCGGATTGAGTTTGCAGAGTTTGAAAAGATTGCGCCGGAGGCAAGAGCAGCGCTGACGGCTTTGAGCAAGGCTGTGGGTGATTCGGGGCTCGACAAAGCGCTGACTGAATTGATCAAGATTCGCGCCTCACAGATCAACGGCTGTACCTTCTGCGTGCAGTTTCATCTTAACCTCGCACGCAAGTTTGGTGTGCCGCAAACAAAACTTGATCTGGTAGCGGTGTGGCGCGATGCAGGCATCTTCAACGCACGTGAGATGGTGGCGCTTGCGTGGACGGAAGCGCTAACTCACGTAACTCCAGCAGGCGTTGCAGATGAAGATTTTGCCGCGGCACGTAAAGTATTCGACGAGAGCGAACTGGTATTTCTTACAGCTGCTGTCGCTTCGATCAATGCATGGAACAGGATCGCGATGGCCTTTCGCTTCTCGCCACCGATACCACAAGAGAACGCATCGGCATAGAGGTTTGTGTCGATGTTCGAATGATTTTTTTCGCACCTGAGCGCTTGGTTTTGCGTTCTTCACCGTGAATGGTGCAACTTAATTTTTTTGAAACAATGGCTTGAAAAACGTGCTGTTTTCCGTGCTACCATCGAACCCGTTTAGTAAGACGTTTTTCTGCAGGTCCAGCTGTTCCGCACTCTGACTTATGTTGAATTACTCCTCTCTGCCCCGCACGTAATAGCTGCCTAGCGGAGAGAATTCTGGCAACACAGATTTCGTCTCGATAGCCTGCTCCGGCGGGCGAGGAATTCTGTTTGCCATTGCAGATTTTTTTATTTGCGCAACTGTGTTCGAAAGTGCGGATCATCTGGGTTGGAACAGGGAAAAGACAAGGAAAGATAAAGAATGTCATTCGTTCCGACGGCAACGGCCGTGTTGAATTACTGGGTTCGCATCCTGGCGGCTCTCGAGAAGAAGATCAATCGGCAGTCGTACGAGACCTGGTTGAAGCCAACGCGATTCTCCCACCTTGAGGGAAAGAAGCTCTTCGTGCGGATACCCTCCGTCGACTTCCAGCATGTAGGCGATCGATACGCCGATTTGATTCAGGAAGCGATCGACAATCTCGGCCTCGACGTTGATTCGGTGACGTTTACCACTCCTGAGCAGGATCCGCGCGCGCCGAAGGTTCGCGAGGACGGCGGCTTTGCTCCGGTGCCGAGCCACAGCCAGAACGCGCCGCGACAGAGTCGCATGGGCAGCCTCAACACAGGTGCTCCGACAGGGCCTGCTCCTGAGCAGTCTCGCTTCGACTGGAATGCCGCGTCGCAGCTCAACCCGCGCTATCAGTTCGATGCGTTCGTGATCGGCAGTGGCAATCAGTTCGCCATGGCCGCGGCGCAGGCTGTTGCGGAACGGCCTTCGAAGGCTTACAACCCGCTCTTCCTCTACGGCGGCGTCGGCATGGGCAAGACCCACCTGATGCATGCCATTGGTCACGACGTGAAGCGCAGGCAGCCGCACGCGTCGATCTGCTATGTCTCGGGCGAGAAGTTCACTAACGAGATGATCAACTCGGTCCGCTATGACAAGATGACCAGCTTCCGCGACAAGTTCCGCAACGTGGACGTGCTGTTGATCGACGACATCCAGTTCCTCGCGGGCAAGGAGCGGACGCAGGAGGAGTTCTTCCATACCTTCAACGCGCTGCACGAGAGCATGAAGCAGATCGTGATCGCCAGCGACCGGCCGCCGAAAGAGCTTGCTGATTTTGAAGACCGCCTGCGCTCGCGCTTCGAGTGGGGACTGATCGCGGACATTCAACCGCCTGATCTCGAGACCAAGGTTGCGATTCTGCAGAAGAAGGCTGAGAGCGAGCAGACGTCGCTGCCGACCGATGTGGCGCTGTTCATCGCATCGAACGTGCGGACCAATGTGCGTGAGCTTGAGGGTGCGCTGGTGCGACTGATCGCCTGGTGCTCGATGCATGGCGTCGAGATCACGCTGGCGGTCACGCAGCAATGCCTCAAGCAGTTCATCGACACGCAGGTGCGGAAGATTACGATCGAGACGATCCAACGCACCGTGGCCGAGCAGTTCGGCATGCGTGTGGCCGAGTTGAAGCAGAAGAACAACTCACGCCAGATCGTTGTACCGCGCCAGATCGCGATGTACCTTGCTAAGCAGCTTACCGAGGCATCACTGCCGGAGATTGGACGGCAGTTCGGCGGCAAGCACCACACCACTGTCATGCATTCGATTGCGAAGATCGATGAGCAGCGGCGGACGGATAAGGATCTCAACCGTACCATCAACAAGCTGATGGAGACACTGAGCTAAGGAAGTGAGTCAGCAGATCAGCGAATCAGCAGGCCTCGCCAAACGGCGGGGCTTTTTGCTGGAAACTCTGCGTCGTGCGTAACGGCGGCAGCATCTCTTCGTAAGCGGATTTGTGGAGGTTGAGATGGCTGCGGAGAGATTTTCAATCCAGATTCCAGACGCAGTACTTCGAGATCTGGAGCAGCGGCTCGATGCGACGCGCTGGCCGGACGAGCTTGAAAACACAGGTTGGGAGTTGGGTTCTAACCTCGCTTACCTGCGCTCGCTTGCCGAGTACTGGCGTCGTTGTTACGACTGGCGGCGCGAAGAGGCGGCCTTGAATCAACTGCCGCAGTATCGTATCGCGCTGGACGGCCTTCACATCCACTTCGTACACGCACGCGGAAAAGGACCGACTCCATTGCCGCTCATCCTTACGCACGGGTGGCCCGGAAGTTTCGTTGAGATGGTAAAGCTCATTCCACTGCTGACGGACCCCGCATCGCACGGTGGCAGAGCAGAAGATGCGTTTGATGTGATCGTTCCCTCGTTGCCGGGTTATGGCTTCTCCGATCGCCCACGCGAGCGCGGAATGGACCCACGGAAGATCGCTACACTCTGGGTGCGGCTGATGCGTGAGCTCGGCTATGAGCGATTCGCGGCCCAGGGAGGCGACTGGGGATCGACGGTCTCGATCGCGCTTGGACTCGACCATGCCGATCGCATGATTGGCATCCATCTCAACTACATCGCGGGACGCTTTCTCTTCGGAGGCGCACTGAATCAGCCGCCGCAAGATGAGATGGCTAGAGCCTATTTCGAAGAGCTCCGCGACTGGTGGGACGCCGAGGGCGGATATAGCCATCAACAAGGAACCAAGCCACAGACGCTGAGTTATGCGCTGAACGATTCTCCGGTAGGGCTGCTGGCCTGGATCGTTGAGAAGTTCCAAACATGGAGCGACTGCCAAGGCGATGTCGAGAGCGTCTTTACCCGCGATGAGCTCCTGACCAATGTGATGATCTATTGGGTAACGGAGACAATCTCTTCTTCGGCGCGGTTGTACTATGAGACGCGCCAGCAACCGCTCAATCTCTCGCATGCCAATCGGATTAAAACTCCGGTTGGCTTCGCCGCGTTCCCCGGTGAGATTCCCCTACCGCCGCGTGAGCTTGCGGAACGAAGCCTGAACATCACGCGCTGGACGACGATGCCCAAGGGAGGGCACTTCGCCGCGATGGAGCAGCCACAACTACTCGCGGAAGACGTCCGGGCGTTCTTCCGTGAGCTGCGCTAACGAGGGGCGCGAATTACTTCCCAAGATACTTCGCAGGAATGGGCGAATCCGGCCGCTCGCTGTCCCAGAAGACGTTGACGATCCAGTAGCGGTCACCGTCCTTGAGCAGCTGGATGCTGTTGATGCCGCGGGCGAATGGCGTTGCGTCGTCGGCATTGTGCCGAGACTCATAGGTGCTCCAGACGTGGGCTATGTTGCCGAACTGCTCGACCTCGTTGTGGATGGAGTGTTCGAAGAAGCCGTTCGTCGTCATGGTTGTACTGCTGCGCGCGATGTAGCCGTCGACTGACAGCACGATGGCGTCCACGCGTTGGGTGTCCTTGTTGATGCGTGACGGAATCAAACGGGCATCGGGGATGAAGAGCGAACGCATGCGGTCCCAGTCGCGTGCCTTGCCCTTCGGTCCGGAGATGACGTCGTAGAGCGCAGCAAGGATGGCGTCGACCGACTTCACATCCTCCGGCTTAGCCTGGGGCCACTCAGGGTGCGCCGCGATGGAGCCGACGAGCGGCTTGGGTGCCGGTGCCGGAGCGGGAGAGGGCTGCTGCGCTATCGCCGCAGTACAGGCAAGTGTGAGGACGAGGATGGCTTGTCTCATAGAGCTCCTATGCTAACTGGAATACTGTAACGCGTGCATGGAGGCAATGGACGAAGGGCGGCATCGCTATTCCGGGCATAATCTTCTTGTCTTCGCATCGGGGACGAGATAAGAAAGGGTATGAACTTCCTTTCGCGTCTGGTCTGGATGTTTGTTGTGTGCCTGCTGGGGATCCTGACGTCGCTGCGAGCGGCTGCGCAGATCCCGGCGAAGCTTGTGGTACGGAACGCTTATATCTTTTCGATGGCCTCGTCGGAGCGAGAACCTTTTACTGGGTTCCTTGCCGTGGGGGCCGATGGCAGAATTCTTGCCGTGGGTAAGGGTGAACCTCCTGCCTCGCTGAAGGCCGCGACGGTGTGGGACGCGAAGGGGCACTGGGTGATTCCAGGCTTCATCTCGGCGCATAGCCATCTGTGG
The DNA here is from genome assembly GCF_003945235.1 of Edaphobacter aggregans. Classification (NCBI taxonomy): domain Bacteria; kingdom Pseudomonadati; phylum Acidobacteriota; class Terriglobia; order Terriglobales; family Acidobacteriaceae; genus Edaphobacter; species Edaphobacter aggregans. Next base: position 3,036,630 of record NZ_RSDW01000001.1, on the reverse strand, counting down.
CAGTCGGCCTATCGCGGCCTCGCGGCGGATAAGACGCTGCTGGGATGGATCGACGAGCTGTATGGCAAGGCAGCGACCAAGGCGACCGCAGAGGACCTCTACTGGTTTACGCTTGAGGGCTCGCTTGACCACCTGCGGCATGGCGTGACTTCGGCCTACAGCTTCAACTACGGTGGCCACACGCCGGAGCAGGCGGTCGAGTTCGCCGAACAGGAGTATCGCGGCCAGATGGACTCTGGCTTCCGGTTCGTCTTTGGATTGGAGCCCGGAAGGGCGACCGCAACCTATGGGCTGGAGGATGCTCGTAAACGGCTCAAGACCTTTCTCGACTGGGTGGCGGTCCAACAAGCCAGCAAGGATCCGCAGACGAGAGGCAAGCTGCTCTCGGTGATGATCAACGGCGGCACGGCCTTTACCGACACGCCAAAACAGGCCGGGACGCAGGCCTTGATGGAGGCCGCGCTGATGAAGGAGTTCGATCTGGGCAATCAGAGCCACTATCTTGAGCAGCCGGAGACACAGGTGGAGGACCGCAAACTCTTCCAGGCGTTCACCGATGCGGGCCTGGTCACCAACAGGATGATCTTCGGACACTTCATCCACACTGACCCGATAATCATTGCTGCAACGGCCAAGGCAGGTGCAGCGATGAGTTGGAACCCGCTCTCGAATGGCAGGCTGGCTTCGGGTGTGGCGGATATTCCTGCTTACTTGAAGGCCGGGGTTAGGGTCGGAATGGGCGTCGATGGCGAGGCGAGCGCGGATCTGGCCGATCCGTTCGAGAACCTGCGAACCGGGCTCTACGCGATCCGAGACAAGTACGAGAATGCCGGCGTGATGAGTCCCTATGACGTCTTGAAGCTGCACACGATGGGCAGTGCCGATGTGTTGGGGGTCGCTGATCGCCTGGGCAGCCTCGAGAAGGGCAAGTTCGCCGACTTTCTCGTGATCGACCCTAGCGACTACGGGCATGTCTTCGATCCGTATGCAACGCTGGTCTTTGTCACCAGTCAGCCAGACCTTGAGCGTGTCTATGTGGGCGGCGAACTGAAAGTCGAACGAGGGCACCTGGTGGCTCAGGATCTCGATCGCGTGGAGCGTGAGGTGAATACACGGGTAGCGGCGCGGTCCACGCCCTAACGCCTGAGTCAGGACTAGTACGAGATATACACGCCCTTGCCGACCCACTCTCGTGAGTCGATCTGGCTCATCATGAAGTCTGCTACGTCCTCCCGTGAGATTTTGCTTCCATTGCGAGGTAGCGCCTCGCCGTCGATCCGGTATACACCGCGTCCCGGCGTGTTGGTGAGCATGGGGGGCATCACCATGGTCCAGTCGAGGCCGCTCGAAGAGAGCGTTGCATATTGGGATATCTGCGATGCCACTGGCCATTTCAGCATGGTCTTGTACACGATATTTTCGACGATCCACCTGCGCCACGTTGGCTGTTTCTTCAGTGAATCGGGGAGTGCCCCTGCCGAGCCCAGCGCGATAATCCGCCGCACTCCAGTCTGCTTCATCGCGGCGACGATCAGGGGTACGGCCTGCTCCAGCACATCCTCTTTTTTGAGTGAGCGAGCTCCTAGCACTGACAACACAACATTCGATCCTTCGACGGTCTCTCGAACAGCCGCGGCATCAAACGCGCTTCCCTGCACCACGCGTATCCGGTCACGCTGCGCGAAGTTATCCGGCCTTCGCAGGAGTGCCGTGACGCTGTAACCCGCACCCAGGCAACGCTCCGTCAGTAGCTGACCCGTCGCTCCACTGGCACCGAAGATGGCGATCTTCATGGCAACGTCTCCTTTGGTAATTCGGACACATTATCCTCTGCGTTTCGATGAGCCTGTGAAATTAAAGGTTTAGCTAAATGAATGATTCCATTTCATTTGATCAACATTCCCACGAATCAGTGTGTGTCTTCTCAACGGCTGTCACTCGGCATTGTGGAGAAGTGGGATATGCCGGTACAGGGTAACCAGATCTTCGGCTACTCTTCCTACCTTTGCGTCTTCTCTTGTCTAGTTTTCTAAAACTGGATGGTACTCCAACTCGATGACTTATAAGCAGATGGGACAGTTATCCACTTTTCAAGCGACAACGGTTAAGGCTACTGGTATCTATCTTCTTTAAAGTCTTAATTCTTAGAAGCACTCGCGCCGCAGGCAGTCGTACCCAACCGCAACACACGTGATCGCTGGGCGCCAGACTCGTGCTGGCCCGCACTCCAGTTATTCCCGGCGTCGCACATAGCGTCCCGGCTTTCCACAAATAAATCTGTCGCCTTCGGGTGGCCTTCGCCCCTAGAATCAAGCAGACGGCTGCCCTGCTGCATCCACTACCCCATTCGGTGTACAGTTTGGCCAGCAGCTACGATTCAAACCCGGAGAGACCGACCGTGACGATTGCTACTCAGGAGTCCCAGGAGCCCAAGATGGCCGAGACCGCACCCCCCACCGGCAACCTCGAGATCACCGTCTCCCGTGCGGAGTTGCTGCGTGAGCTGACCGCGGCCCAGTCCGTCGTCGAGCGCAAGACCACTATCCCGATTCTGTCGAACTTTCTCTTTGAGGCCGCGGACGACAAGCTCACGATTACCGCAACTGACCTCGACCAAAGCCTTCGTACAAGCTGTGTTGCCAAGGTCAAGAAGCCCGGAGCCTGCACGATTCCTGCCCGCAAACTCTATGACTACATCAAGCTGCTGCCCGAGGGTGACATCTCCATCAAGCTGATGGACAACCACTGGGTACAGCTCCGCGCCGGCCGCTCCAACACCAAGATGGTTGGTATGGCTCGCGCCAACTTTCCCCAGGTGCCCGAGTTCCCTGCCAGCGGCGCCGTGAAGATCTCCGTGCCCTCGCTAAAGAACATGGTTTCGAAGACGATCTTCTCCATCTCGAACGAGGAGAGCCGCTACACGCTCAATGGCGCGCTGCTGGTGCTGAAGGCGGAGTCGATGGCCATGGTCGCGACGGATGGTCATCGGCTGGCGCACATCGAAAAGCTCGGCGAGACGCTCGACGGCATCTCCGGCGAGAAGAAGACGCTGATTCCCCGTAAAGCTCTTAGCGAGCTCTCTGGTCTGCTCAGCAATACGGACGCTGAGACGCTCGACTTTGCCGATGACGACCAGACGCTCTTCTTCCGGGTTGGTGGCCGCGTGCTCACCAGCCGCAAGCTCACTGGGCAGTTCCCCAACTATGAAGCGGTGCTGCCTCGCGATAACAATAAGTTCGTTATCGTTCGTTCCGAGGACCTCATGGGCTCTATCCAGCGCGTCGCACAGTTTGCTGATGAACGGAGCGGAGCCATCAAGATTAGGCTCGAACAGAACGAACTCAAGCTCTCTTCTTCGAGCACGGATGCGGGTGAGTCGGAAGACTCCATCGAAACTCCGTACAACTACGATCCTCTCGTCGTTGGCTTCAATAGCCAGTATCTGCTGGACTTCCTCAAGGCCATCGGCAACACCGGCGAAGTAAGGCTGGAATTCAAGGATGCTCAGTCTGCCGGTCAGATGCGTCCTGAAGACGGCAACGAGGATGTCAAGTATCGCTACATCCTGATGCCTATGCGCATCTGACGACCTGCTATCAGTAGACACATGCAGTGGACGCAGTTCGCCTTCGTCTAACGACGGCGATGTGGGTGCATGTGTTTGACTGCAGGTTTGGGTGGTGGGGTGGGGAGCGGCGGCAGACCGGCCACAGCGAGTAGGAGTTCGTTCGCGGCATTGAAGAAGTGCAGGTGGGTGTCGACCGGACCGTCAGTGGCAGCGAGGAAGATCGCGGTGTGGCGAGCTTGGTTGATGGCGATATAGGTTTCGAAGCCAGCGCCACCACCCGTCTTTTGGATGATGTGCGAGGGATCGTCGGCTGGCAGGAGGTGAATCCAGCCGAGACCAATCCCGGTTGGGTCGCCGGCGTGGTCGAGTCCCTTTTGGCTAACGAGATCAGAAGGAAGGACGTAGACGGCTTGCGCGGCCGGGCTCTGTGTGGGGATGCCAGGGCCACCGGTCCCGAGCAGGTACTGGAGCCAGATCGCCATATCAGTCGCGGTGGAGTAGAGGCCGGAGCTTCCGGCGGTGGCCTCGGTGAAGGTGCAGGGTCCTTCGTCGTTGGCGCCGATGAGCAGATGGCTGCATTGCGCAGCGTTGGGGAAGAACGTCGTGTTGTGCATGTGGAGCGGGTTGAGAGTGCGCTCAGCAAGAAGTGCCGCGTACTGCTTATGTGAGGCGGAGTGGAGGGCGTCGCTGAGGAGGTCGAAGGCGACATTTGAGTACAGGGCGGCAGTACCGGGAGTAGTGCGGAGACGCTGATTCGGCAACCAGTGCCAGCGAGTGCGGTAGTCAGGGAAGGTGAAGTGCGGTGTCTTGGGAGGAGCATTGCCCAGTTCTCGTGGGAGGCCGGATGTGTGTGTCGCGAGATCGGCCAGCGTGATGAATTGGCGTTTGGGCACAACGGCGCGGGGTGGAGCGAAGCGCTGGAGAGGATCGTTGAGGCGCACTGTCTTGTCCGCGACGAGTTTAGTGAGGACGTCAGTGGTAAAGATCTTTGTGAGCGAGCAGAGCCGCAGCAGAGAGTCCTCGGTGGGAAGCTGATGGGAGCCAGGCGCGGTCTCGCCGTATCCCCGGAAAAAGACCTGGTTGTCGCGAACGACCACGAGAACCATACCGGTTGTGCCGGACTGAAGAAAGAGATCCGCTCCGAAAGTGTCGGCGGATTGGAGGTCGGGGAGCGATGGCGGGGTCGCCTGCGCGAGGACAGATATGCGAATCAGCGCGAACAGTAAGGCAAAGAAGGGGCGCAGGAGTTTAGCGTGGGTCATTTTGTTTTCAGATCGCAGAATACAAAACCGAGCGGTTTCCTGAAGACAGAAGCACAGTTTTTGTAGAGGTGTCACTAAAAATTTAGGTCTAACAACAACAAAATAAAGGTAAAAACCTCGGTATCGCATCAGGATTTTTTTGCTTGGGCGCAGAGGAAAATAAATCTCAAATAGATACTTGACAACATACACTATGCGTCATACAGTATGTGAAGCACAGTATGGATACCGTCTTCCAAACCGATCCTCTTCAGAGCGAACTGTTCGATTCGCTTCGACTCGAACTTCGCCGCGGGTGCCTCATTCTTGCGGTTCTGGCGCAGCTTCGCGAGGAGCACTACGGCTACACGTTGCGCAAGGCTCTGGCTGACCATGGGCTGGCCATTGAGGAGAGCACGCTCTACCCGCTGCTTCGCCGGCTGGAGACGCAGGGCCTGCTGACCAGTGAATGGCGCGAGGAGGAGAAGCGAAACAAGCGCTTTTACCGACTCTCTCCCCTGGGCCGCCGGATACTCGATCAACTCTTGGCGGAATGGAACGGTATCAACGACTCGCTGCACCGCATTCTCGGGTCCCAAGCTGCATCCGCCGTCGAATCTCAGCCCGAACTTACGGGCCATCAGGAGTAATGACTATGGATATCCTTGACCGCTATCTCCAGGCTATTGGCGAATACCTTCCTGCCGCCAGCAAAGACGACACACTGGCCGAGCTTCGGGTTAACCTTCTTGCGATGATTGAAGACCGTGAAGAGCAGCTGGGCCGGCGGCTCACAGAGGATGAACTGGTCGAGATCATTCGCAACCACGGGCGCCCGATCGTTGTTGCTTCGCGGTATCGTCCGCAGCAGTCGCTGATTGGCCCGGAGGTGTTCCCCTTCTACCTGCTTGCGCTGCGCAGGAGCCTACCTTGGGTGATTCTGTTCTCCGTCTTTGCGCAGGTGGTGAATCTCGTGTTTCAGACCCATGGAAGAGTCAATATTGGCGCGGTAATTGGCGCGGCCATTGGACATCTTCCGGGCACGCTGTTCGCGTTCTGGGGAGTGATGACAGCGGTCTTTGTCGGCATCGAGTGGGCCTGCAGACACAATGGTACGAGCATCGCGCAGCCGTGGAATCCGCGTGATCTTCCTCGTGTGGAGAAGAGTCGTGGCAAGGTGCCCTCATTGGCGAGTGGCATTGCGGATCTGATCGTCAGCGCAGTTATGTTGCTTTGGTTGCTGGCGATTCCTACGCGGCCGTTCCTGATTCTAGGACCGGGCGTCGATTACCTGAAGAACCAGCAGATAGGGTTTACGCCGCAGTGGCATACGTTTTACTGGCAGATTATCGGGTTGCTGGTCGCGCAGCTGGTGCTCAAGGCCATAATGATTGGGATCCGGCGGTTCGGTACGTGGCGGAAGGTTCTCGACCTGGTGGTTCATGCGCTGGGGTTGGGGATTCTTGCGGTGATGGTGCGAGCGCAGATCTATTTTGTTCCTGCGCAAGGGTTTAAGTCGCTGCCGCATGAGACTCTGGCTGCGCTTAACCAGGCGATCTACCTGGGTTTCCGGGTTGCTCTTTTGATTGCGACGCTGAAGCTTATTTGGGATGTGGTGGTGTTTGTGCGGGACACGTGGGTTGGGCTTCGGGCGACTTCGCGTGTTGTGGTTTAGTGGTGGTAATTTGCGGTTAGGTTGTGGTTAAACGTGTGGCAATCGTGGTAAACGGTTGCCACATTTTTCGTTCTTCCGGTTTGCTACGGAAGTCTGAAAGAGAGGTACCGCTGTGCCGTCTCGCTCCATCACGATGGTCGAAATGTCAGTATTGCCGACAATACGGTCAGGATGGCAGAAGACTGTAAAACGCAAGGAGATAAGTGGGCCACCCGCCCGCTCTCGTCTGTGGGAGAATGGGTTCGCAATAAGCGGAGAGGATTGATGGGATCGATTCGCAGGCTGGATTACGTGACAGCGGTCCACTGGCTGGCAATATGGCTCGTCGAGATCGTCGTTCAGGCTGTCAGCACCAGCGTTGTGATGGTAGCGACGGTGCTCTTTTCGGAATATCGAGAGCATCTTCTCCTGCCAGGTGATGTGGGTGGCGCACCCAAGTCTATCCCGGTGCTCTCGCTTCTAGTACTGCTCTACTTCGGATTGACGGGTTACCTCATCACGACGGCGATTGCGAGCGTCACCTTGCGGGAACGGAGCAGGTGGGTGTACCCGTCCGCTACCGCGCTGCTCTACGTGGCGCATTCCACCTTATTATTCGCAGCGTTGGGAAACGGCCTCATTGTAGGGCAGAACAATGTGATCCAACTCGGCGGTGCGGCAACGGCATTCGGTTGTGCGTATTTCGGGAAGACAGTGCTGCGGCGCTGGAACCCGGACGTGCCGCAATTGGTGGAGTCGTGAGGACTGCGTGCATGCGGAGTGACTCCACAAGGTGAGCGCCCGATCATCACGGACGTATTACCGGCTATCCGGAAGTTTCGTGGAATCGGGTCGAAATGTCCGATTGCCGGCAACCCGGAAATAGAAGTTGACTGCTCGAATAGACGCCCTTACGTTGTCAACATGTTCTGGAAAAAGCTGTTATGTCGAAATGTCAGTATTGCCGACGACACATCCGTGTCGAACTCAATGAGTGCTAAGGCCTGAAATCGTGAGTTGAGACGGGCCGGACCCTTTCGCCGTGGCCTCACGCCCAGTTCTTCATCTTTGGCCACACCGCCTGGAGATTTTCATGGAGGCCTCTGCAGATGAAAACCGGCCCACGCTCATACGGCTCCAAATACGGATTTGCATCCTGCGTAAATTCCACTACTGAGTCGAAGTTGGTTTCGAGCGTCCTGCGGCTTTCGCCAAACACGATCATCACGCTACCTGTATACGTGCGTGGTCCCCACAAGAAGTAGTTCTGGTGACCGCTGATGGCCTCCGGCACATCCGGCCGGTACACGTTCACCGCGCTCGCGGCGCCATAGTTCTCCGTGTAGATCACGGCCTGTGCGCGCTCCGCCTGCGGCAGCGAGTACCAGGCAGCGGCCAGCAGGTCCGCCTTCTGCCGCCAATCCAGCATGTCGGCGTAGAGCTGCGGCAGCGGCGAGGTGGTAGCATTTTCCCTTTTCTGGGGTTGCAGATGGTGCCGCTGCTGATAGGCAAGAATTTTTGCCGGGGGCAGTACCGGGAGAATGGCTGGCAACAGAATCGCGATGAGAAGCACGTTCATCGCCACGTAAACGGGCGTGAGCCCGCGCCGCAACCAGGCCTTGCGGAAGAGAAGATCCCAGGCCGCCGCCCCCGCGGCAAAATAGATCGGATAAATGGCCGCAAGGTAATAGTCCTTGGCGTGCAGAATCATCATCAGGGGCAGATACAGCAGATACGTCACGCCCAGAAAGCGGAATGCCTGCGCCGCCCGGCTGAAGAGCAGCCACAGAAAGCCTCCCGCCCACAACGGCGCCATCAGAGGACCGAAGACGACCATCTGGTTCAGCGCAAATGCAATGGGGCCCAGACGAACGTTCTTGCCGTTAATCTGATCGTTGTGCAGCAGCTCGAGCGTTGCCCAGTGATGGTGCATCTCCCACAGCAAATTGGGCAGAATCAGCACGACAATTAGCGCAAAGCCGATTGGGAACCATTTCGAAGCCAGTAACTTTCTCTGGCTGGTCATCAGCAGCGCCGCCAGCAGACAGGTGAGGAAGAAAACCCCGTTCCACTTGTTTTCGAGGGCCAGGCCCGATGCCACGCCGAGCAGGACCCACCACAACGCCACTGTACGGCCACTGCGAATGCCGCGATCGGCCAGCCGCGCCAGCTCCATCGTCGCCAGCGCCACCGTCATCCAGAAGACCGGCTCAAAAGTGCTCGTCGAAAAGTTCGAAGCGGTGGCCATGGCCATGGGCGCCAGCAGAATCCCCGTCATTGCCAGCGCCTGCGCCCAGAGCGAAGCGCCCATTCGCCATGCCAGCAGCCCCGTCATCGCGACTTCCGCGGCACTCGCCAGCGAGGCAAAGGTCCGGAACAGGGCCAGCGAATGCAAGCCGAACAGCAACTCCGAAATGCGTGCCACCAAGGGAATGATGGGCGGCTGATCCACATACCCCCAGGCCAGATGCCGGCCGCACACGATGAAATACAGCTCGTCACGAAAAATGCCGTACCCCGCATGTTGGAACGTTATCTGGCACAGCGTTGACAGAACATACTTCAGCAGGCCAAACCCTGCCGCCAGCCACACTGCGTCCTTCATTGATACCGCGGCAAATTCCTGCGGCTCAGCAATTCTCGTCTCAGTCGTCACCCCGGTTGTGCCTCCATCGCCGCGTGCAAATATTTCGCCGGCATCGATCTCTATGCATAGCCCATCCCCGGTGTTTCGCGATCATGTATCGCTGCGAGTTGGACGTTGATTAGTGCCAAATCGCCGTTGGGAGTTCTTAACTTTCTAGTGATGCTGGTAGCTCTGCTCCTCCCGATCAAATCATTCTTCTGGAAGGTGCCCACGGCAAGAGGGGTTCTGGACTGATCCAGCGCTTCAATCGGCAGGCTTGTGAACAGGTGCAGTCTGGGAGCATTCGGGGTGGCCTTGAGTCGGCGACTCCTTCAACAGCCATGTGAAGACGAACGTTGCTGCGGCCGCGCCGACGAGCTGGGCTGCGATGAACCCCGGCGCGTCCATCGGTCGTATTCCGGCAAAGGTATTCGTGGCAGCTCGCGCGAGCGTGACCGCAGGGTTGGCGAACGAGGTGGATGAGGTGAACCAGTACGCGCCGACGATGTAGGACGCTACGGCGAATGGGACTGCATTCGGGCGGCTCCGGGAACAGCCGAAGATCACTGCTAATAGGCCAAAAGTAGCGATGAATTCGCTCCACCACTGGGCCGGTCCGGTACGCATGTGTTGTGAGGCAAAGAACACCTGCTGGCCGAACATACCATGTGCGGCAGCTACGCCACAGAACGCGCCGATGATTTGAACCAGAACGTAAAGGAGCGCTTCCTTACTGGGCAATTGGCGTTGCAGGGCTGCAGCGAACGTGACCGCGGGATTGAAATGTGCGCCGGATATCTCGGCAAACGTCATGATCAAGGCACACAGGACAGCGCCGGTGGCAATGGCGTTCGCCAACAAGGCAATCGCGACGTTTCCGCCGGAGAGACGTTCGGCCATGATGCCAGAGCCCACTACGGTCGCCAGCAGAAACGCGGTGCCAAGCCATTCGGCGAAGAGACGGCGCGTCAGGTTCATGCGGTGTGGCCACCGAGCTTGCGCAGTTCTGTCACGAGCGACATGTGATCCAGCGTTTCAATCGGCAGGCTGGTGAAGAGACGCAATCTCGTTGTGATGAGCTGTGCGGTGTGCGCGAATGCCGCAAGCCGAGTCGCGTCGTCTCCCTGAACTAACGAGGGGTCGGCAAAGCCCCAATGCGCGATCGCGGGATGCCCCGGCCAGATTGGGCAGACTTCACCAGCCGCGTTATCGCAGACCGTGAAGATGAAATCCATCTTAGGAGCATCGGGACCGGCAAACTCGTCCCACCCCTTGCTGCGGATGCCCTCCGTGTCACAGCCAAGCGTGCGCAAAGTTTTCAGCGCGAAGGGATTTACCGAGCCCGATGGGGAGCTTCCGGCACTGTAGGCCTTGAATCGCCCTGCTCCCATCTGGTTCAGCAAACCTTCAGCAAGCACGCTTCGCGCAGAGTTGTGCGTGCAAAGGAAGAGGACGTTGTATGTCTTGTCGGTCATGACGTCTCTTGATGTCAGCAACAGCCGGAGTTCGTGCCGCAGGTCGTGATCTCTGAAAGCGTAAGGTCGGGCTTGGTGGCCGGAGCGCAGCATGCGTCGTTGGCGTTACGTTGTCCGCCGTACGTCGGGATCTCTCCGACAGTGTGAAATGCCTCCCAGACAATGCCTTGAGGATCGGTCAACCATTGCTTGTCAGACTGCGCATAACAGCAGTTCGCGCCTTTCTCGGGCGACGACACCAAACCTGCGTCGGTTGCCCGCTGCTCAATCTCGTCCAGTTCGGCGAGGCTCTCGACTTGTATGCCGAGGTGTCTCAGGCCTGTCTCGTTGGAGCGGGTCGAGATCGCAAAATTGACTCGCGGGTCCTCGAGCAGCCACTTAGCGTAGTCGTGCTTGAGGACGGTGGGCTCGGCGGCGAAGAGACCACGATAGAAGCGAACGCTTTCGCTGAGGTCCTTGACGGAGACATGCACATGGAGACGTTTCATGGCGATTCCTTTCTTGGATCAGGCGCAGTTAGGAGCACACACGGTTGCGGTCACTTCGCACGTCGATCCCGCGCAGCAGTTCTTTGTGAGGAAGCCAAGCAGGTTGTTCATGGCTGCATAGTTGGCGGAATAGAAGATGTATCGGCTCTCCTGCCGGGATTGCACCAGCCCTGCGTGACTGAGTTCTTTGAGATGGAAGGACAAGGTCGCCGGCGGGATGCCGAGATGCTCACCGATCTTGCCCGCGGGCAGACCGTCAGGGCCTTGCTCGACGAGTAGGCGAAAGACTGCCAGGCGGGATTCCTGCGCGAGAGCTGTAAGGATGGAGACGGCCGCTTTGTTATCCATATTTCCAATATAATGGAAATATAAAATATTGGCGAATTCGGGCCGTTGTACGGAGCACAAGCTATTGCAAACAAGTCGTTTAGTGCATCGCCTCAGACGCCGAGGGACCCTGGCCGGGGCGGTTCTTCTTGAGCAGGAAGGCGAAGAGGACCATGAAGCACGCCATCCACGCGAGCATGCGGTAGACGTCCTGATAGCCCATGACTCCGGCTTGCTGGTTGAGGAGTTGGTAGATGTAGGCCTTCGCGGTGTAGGTGCCGTCTGCGCCGCCGCCAAAGAAGTGGCCGAGATCGTACACGCGGTTCACGAACTGCGGATTGCCGGCTTGCATGTGCTCCTGCAGGCGAGCCTGATGGAAGAGGGAGCGATTCGTGACCAGCGCTCCCGTGACGGCGATGAAGATGCTGCCGCCAACGTTGCGGACGAAGTTGATCAGGCCCGCGACCTGGTTGCTGGCCTCGCGAGGCAGACCGACGTAGGCAGCGTTCGTGATGGCGATGAAGCAGAACGGGATCGGCAGTACCTGGATAATGCGCAGCCACGAGGCAAAGCGGAAGCTCATGTCGAGCGTGATGTGGTTGGAGCTGTACCAATACGACATGGCGAAGAAGGCGAAGCCGAGGGCCGCGAGATTTCGTGCGGGGAACTTGCCCGTTGCGATGCCGGCGGCGGGCATCACCACGATGAGAGCGAGGCCGCCCATCGTCAGCGCCTTGCCTGCGTTGGTGGCGTTGTAGCCTAGCAGACCTTGAAGGAACTGCGGCTGCAGCACGGTTGAGGCGTTCAGGACGCCGCCGACCAGCAGCATCAGGAAGCAGCAGATGGCGAAGTTTCTGAACTTGAAGAGCTTCAGGTTCATGATGGGGTGGTCGTGGTTCCACTCCCACAGGATCAGGGCGATGATGCCGATGACGAACATGGTGGCGAAGATGCGAATGAAGTTCGAGGCGAACCAGTCGTTCTCTTCGCCTTTGTCGAGGGCGATCTGGAGGCCGGCCATGGAGATGGTGAGGAGTGCGAGGCCGACGTAGTCGAGGCGGCGGAGGTTGTTCCTGTCGGGCTTGATCCAGGGAGGGTCCTGCACGAGCCTCTGCACGAGAACGAGGGCGAGCAGCCCGACGGGAATGTTGATGTAGAAGATCCAGCGCCAGGAGTAGTTGTCAGTGATCCAGCCGCCGAGGGTGGGCCCGATGGAGGGCGCGAGGACGGCGACGAGGCCGTAAAGCGAGAAGGCGAGGCCGCGTTTGCGCTCCTCGAACGAGTCGGCCATGATGGCCTGGGCCATGGGTTGCAGGCCGCCGCCGCCGATGCCTTGGAAGACACGGAAGATCAGCAGAGCCGGCAACGAGGGCGCGATGCCGCAGAGGAAGCTCGACACCGTGAAGATGACGATGCAGAGCTGGAAGAAGTTACGCCGTCCGATGACGGATGACGCCCATGCGCCGACCGGCAGAATGATTGCGTTGGCGACGAGGTAACTGGTCAGGACCCACGTTCCTTGATTGGTGCTGGCGCCGAGGGAGCCGGAGATGTGCGGAAGGGCGACGTTGGCAATGGAGGTGTCGAGGACCTCCATGAATGCGGCGAGCGCGACGGTTGCGGCGATGGCCCATGGATTGGCTTTCGGCTTCCATAGGGAGTGGTCGATTTCGACTTCGGTCGCCGTGGTCGCCATGGGTCTCCGGGCATCGATACAGCTGTGGCGTCAAGGGTACGCCGGTTTTCAGGCTTGCGTCTTTGGTTGGAGGGGGATAGCGGAGAAAGGGTTGGATTGGTGATGCATACGCTTTGGCTACGGCGGATGCTTTGGGAAGAAGGGTTTCGCGCTTTCCGTGAATGTCCCACATCTGGCGGTGAGACTGCCAGATAGGGGGCACCCGGCACCCGCACCGGGCTATGCTATTGGGATGGATGGGAATTGCGGTTGCTAAGAGCATTAGCCGTTGGATTTATCAGGGACTGGACCGAGTGCCTCTCGGAAATCGGGGGATAAATTAGCTTCCCACCAGAGCCAAGTTGTTCGCATCTGATCGGGACCGAGATTTTTAGCGCCAGTAAGGTTCGCTCCACTGAAGTGTGCGCCCAACAACTCGGCATCCTCGAGGTCGACGCCCTCTAGATTGCTATCTAAAAGGAATGCATTGCGAAGATCTGCGTTTCGAAAGAATGCACCCTTCAGGTTTGCGTCGACAAAGAAAGCTTCTCTAAGGCTCGTTCGATTTAAGTTGGCTTCTTGCAAATTGGCTGTACTAAAGTCAGTTTTCTCCCAGTTGCCTTTGTAAAAACTTGCCTTTTGGAGATGGGTGAAAGATAAATCGAGAGCCTGATCAGGGTTCTCGCGCTTAGGTCCGACCAGGCGACGCCCCAGAACGGTCAGGACGGCTTGAATATCGGTGCGTGGTTTTTCTGGAAGGGGCTTCTCAAGTGTTTCACCCTTCGGAGCGGCTGGAGCGTTCTGGCGGACGTAGGCGGTGAGGACCTCCATGATGGTCCAGTGGTCGCGGGGGGAGTCGCGGGCGATGCGCTCGAGGGCGTAGATTGCGCCGAGGCGGACTTCGATGTTGGGCTTGTCGCCGTCGAGTTTGCCTAGCTGCTCGATGGCTTTGGTGTAGCGGTCGGTGATGTGACCCTGCTCCATGATCTGGACAGTCTTGTCGCCGGCGCGGGCGCGCTGCCACGTGAAGTAGAGAATGAAGAGGCCGAAGATGCTGAGGACGATCTGGGTGAGGGTCTTGCGGAGTTCGTTTTCGAGGGTGAGGCGTTTTTCGGGGTCGAGGATGGCGGCGGCTTCGTGCTTGGGGACTATCCAGACGATCCAGAGGGCTATGGCGACGAGGATGATGACGGCGAGGATCGTGACGAGAATGTGCGAGGCGGCGCGGTCGGGGTCTTTTGCCCAGAGGCGTATTTTTTCGATCCGCTGCTGGAGCGACTCGGGCATTTGGATGGGAGTTTAGCACTGGGGCTGACAGCAAAAACAAACAACGGCGGTGACGGGAAGAGGGTTGCCATTTCGGGCATCCCGCACCGGACTAAAGATTCCCACAGAAATATTTCAAAAAGCTGCCACTTTTTCGATCCCGCAAACACACCACCCAAACACCACATCAAAACCACACTAACCACACTTTTCTCCACCAATTGACCACCGAAAAGCGCAAAAAACCCAGCAAACACCCCCTTTTCACACAGAAAAACTCCCCCCAAAAAAAATGGCCGCAAACTAGCCCTTTTCGATGACGGCTTCGGGGCGTTGTGCGTACTCGGCCCAGGAACCATCGTAGAGGGTAACGTCGGTTGCGCCAGCGATCTCGAGTCCTAGCGCCACAACCGCAGCGGTGACTCCCGATCCACAGGTGGTGGTGATGGGCTGCTGCAGGTCTACATGCTTTGAGGCGAAGAGGTCGCGCAGGTCTTCGCGCGACTTGAGGCGGCCTGCTTCAACGAGTTCTGTGAAGGGAACGCTGGTGGCTCCGGGCATGTGACCAGAGCTAATACCGGCGCGAGGCTCGGGTGCTGCTCCGCTGAAGCGCGCGGCGGAGCGGGCATCGAGGATTTGCTTGTGCTCAGAGATCATCCGCTGGACCTGTGCGAAGTCTTTGACGGCATCGCGGTTGAGGGCCGCGTGAAAGGTCGCCGCGGGGCGGTGCACTTCGCCTGATTCGATAGGAAGGCCGGCGGCGGCCCAGGCGTTGAGGCCTCCGTTGAGTATGTAGACGTTGGGGGCTCCGAAGGTGCGGAGCATCCAGCGGGCGCGGGGGGCGGAGAAGACGCCTTCCTGCTCGTAGATGACGATGGTGGCGCTGTCGGCGATGCCGAGGGCGGACATGCTTTGGGCGAAGACTTCGGCGGTGGGGAGCATGTGGGGGAGCGAGGTGGTGTGGTCGGAGTGCTGGTCGATGTCGAAAAAGATGGCCCCGGGGATGTGCCGGGCGACGTAGCGGGAGTGGGTATCGACCGGGGGCGTGACGCCTACGGGAGGGAGTGTGGCGTCAAGGATTACGGTGTTGGAGTCTTGGAGGCGGGCAGCTAGCCAGGCTGGTTCGACGAGCGGGTTCATGGAGATAGATTACTGGAGTAGGGATCAGAGCAGTTGTGAGTTGTATTTTACGAAGAGGCTGTGAAGGGTGGAGGAGCTGCGGTCGGACGTTGCGTGAATCTCTTGAATGAGGCGGTGGATGTTTGGCGTCATGATGAGCAGATAGCGGACTGGGTGGGTAGTGGGGTTCCAGTAGGTGTGGGGTGTGCCGCGGGGAACGAAGACGCTGGAGCCTGCGGAGGCTTCGATTTCATTGTCTCCTGACTTGATTCGGAGTGTGCCTTCGAGGACATACCAGGCTTCGTCGTCGTTGTGGTGGACGTGGAGTGGAGCGATGAGACGCGGCGGATCGGGTGGGCCGCCGGGGTCTTGCCACTCAGCGAGGATGAATGCGCCGTCGGGGGAGCCAAGGACGTTTCCGGAGAGTGGAGGAGCGATGGTTGGCGAGGGCATAGCTCATTGCCTCAATTCGACTTCGGTTGCCCCTTGGCCGCCTTGGTTTTGTGGGGGTTCGGTGACGGTGGCTACGTGGGGGTGGTTGCGAAGGAATTCGCGGAGGGTTCGGCGTAGGATGCCCATGCCAGTGCCGTGGACGATGCGGATGCAGGGGAGGCCGGCGAGGAAAGCGCGGTCGAGGAAGCGTTCGACTTCGGCGTGGGCCTCGTCTGCGGTGCGGCCGATGACGTTGATCTCGGAGGTCATGTAGTCGGGGTCGTTGGCGGTGGCGATGGTGATGCCTCCGCGCTTGCGGGCGGCTTCGAGGGGCGTAGCTACTTTGACGGTCTCGACTTCGGCTATGTCGTCGATGGCGGCGCGCATCTTCATGGGGCCAATGGAGACTTCGTAGGTTTTGGCGTCGATGATGCGGTCTACTCGGGCCTGGCGGCCGAGGGATTTGAGCTTGACCAGGTCGCCGACCTTGATGCCTTTGGGGATGTGGGGTTGGGCGTTGGGATCGGCCTTGTCGGCGCCGGTGTTGTGGGCTACTACGGTGGAGTTGAATTGTTCGGAGAACTCGCGCCGCAGGCGGGCGATGCGGGTGGCGGAGTCGCGAGCGATCTTTTGGGCGAGGGTCTTGTCGTCGATGGCTTTGACGGTTTCGCGGAGCTGGTAGGCGAAGTCTTCGATGAGGGAGTTGAGCTTGGTTTCGAGTTCTTTGGTGCGGGCTTTTTGTTCGGCGCGGCCTTCGGTTTCGAGGCGGATTTTTTCGCGGGCTAGTTGCTGCTCGCGCTGCCGGAGGGTTTCGCGCTCGGTGGCGGCGGCGGTGAGCTGGTCGTGGAGTTGGTCGAGGAAGGCTCCTATGTCGGCAGTCTGGGTGGACATTTGAGAGCGAGCGGCGGCGATGATCTCGGGTGAGAGGCCGAGGCGGCTGGCGATGTTGAGGCCGGCGGAGGCTCCGGGGACTCCGAGGCGGAGCTGGTAGGTGGGGGTTAGGGTCTGCTGGTCGAAGCCTACTGCGGCGTTCAACACTCCGGCGTGATTGGCGGCGTAGACCTTGAGCGAGGTGAGGTGGGTGGTGATGCAGCACCAGGCGTGGATGTCGAGGAAGTGCTGCGCGATGGCTACGGCCAGGGCTGCGCCTTCTTCGGGGTCGGTCGCGGAGCCTAGTTCGTCGAGGAGCACGAGGGATGAGGCGGTGGCTTCGCGGGAGATGCGGTCGAGGTTGACGACGTGGGCGGAGAAGCTGGAGAGGTTACGCTCGATGGATTGGGCGTCGCCGATGTCGGCGTAGACGCTGGTGAAGAGGGGGAGATGGGCTTCTTCGGCGGGGATGGGGACTCCAGCTTGCGCCATCAATGAGAGGAGGCCGAGGGTTTTGAGGGAGACGGTTTTGCCGCCGGTGTTGGGTCCGCTGATGATGAGCTGGCGGGCTTCGTTGGTGAGGGTGATGGTTAGGGGGACGGGTGTGGCTGCTTCGGTGCCCGCTTCGCGTGCGGAGGCTCTCATGCGGAGTTCAAGGAGGGGGTGGCGGGCGGCTACTAGTGAGAGTTGTGGGTCGGGTGACTGAGTGTTGGGCTCGTAGGGAGTTGTGGTAGAGAAGCGGGTTTCTCCACTCCCTCCTCGACTCGCTTCACTCGCTCGGAGTTCGGTCGAAATGACAGGGTTATTGGTTGGGTTGGATTCTGGTGGAGCAGTGCGGGTTTGTGGCGCTTCAGGCGAAATGCGGGGGTTCTTCGCTCCGCTCAGAATGACAACGTTATTGGTTGCTGTGCTCGTGGCGACGGCATTATTGGTAAAGGTGGGGCGGGTGCAGTTCAGGTCGATGGCGAAGCGGGCTCGGGCGGCGTGGGATTCGACTTCGGCGAGGATGGCGGTGCCGGTGAGGATGGCGGTGGCGTTGTCGCCGAGGGCGCGGGTCATGGCGACGAGGATGCGGTGGATCTCGGATTGTTCTTCGTCGAGGAGGCGGACTAGTTCGTTGTTCTGCTCGATGGTTTCGAGGGGTTCGATGAAGACGGTTTGTCCGGAGGAAGATGAGCCATGGATGACGCCGGGGACTTTGCGCTTGAACTCGGCCTTGACGGGGATGACGAAGCGTTCGCCGCGGATGGTGATGAGCTCGTCCTGGGTGCTGCCCCCTTCGTTGAGGCCGCGGAGGGACTTGCGGAGGCTCTCTTCGATGGCGCGGTGTTGGCGTTCCATGGCGCGGCGGATGCGGCGAAGTTCGGGGGATGCGTCGTCGTTGAGGGAGCCGTCGGGTTCGATCTTGCCGCGTAGCTGGTGGAGGAGTGGGTTGAGGTCGAAGGCGCGGAGGGAGCCAGAGAGGGCATCGATGGCGGGCCAGTCGTAACGTGGGGCGTTGGGTGGTGGGTCGATGAGGGTGCGCCAGGCGGCGACTCGCTCGGCTACGGTGAGGAGGTCGCGAACCTCAAGGCCTTCAAGGGCTGAGCCTTCGATGCGGGCTTTGTCGAGGAGGAGCGTGGGGTCGAAGAGGCCACGGAACTCGAAGCTGCCGCCTGACAAGAGCATGGCGCGCATCTCGGCGGTGCGCTGGTGTTGCTGGTCGATCCAGGGAAGGTCGGCGCAGGGTTCTAGGGCGAGGATCCAGGCGCGGCCGAGGGGAGAGAAGGTGCGGCCGGCGATGTGGTCGCGGAGGCGTGGCCACTCGAGCGCGGAGGTGCTGGATTCGTGGAGGAGCGAGGGGATGGTCGGCAATAGTTCTGGAGAATTCACTTCCACTATCGTAATCTCGCAGGGAACAACCGTCTGCGCGTACGCGTAGCAGATACAAGCGCCTGTCCCGGAATGATGGGGACGCTGGAAAGTCAGAGGTGTGCGATGGTCTGTCAGGCTTGTGGTGCTGCAGTTGGAGAAGGGGTTCACTTTTGTTCGAGGTGCGGGGCGCAGGTTGTGGCGGCTCAGCCAATGGCGGGTCAACCGGTGTATGCGAACTATCCGCCGCCCATGTACAAGCCGGCTCCGCGTGTGCAGCGGAATCTGCAATTGCTGGGGATTCTGTGGTGCGCCTTTGGGGCGTTTCGGCTGCTGGGCGGCTTGATGGCGATGTTTTTCGTCAAGATGATGTGGTTCGGGCGGTTTGGAGACAATTGGGAGTTTGGGCACCACGGCGGGCCATTCGGGCCACAGTGGATGGCTGCTTTGCTGCCGGTGATCATGGTGGCGGCTGTGCTGGCGTCGGCGTTGGCTTTGCTGGTGGGCTATGCGCTGCTGACGCGGAGGCCCTGGGGAAGGGTGCTGGCGATTGTCGTGTCTGTTCTGTCGCTGCTGAAGTTTCCGTTCGGGACCGCGCTTGGTATCTACACGTTGTGGGTGCTGGCTCCGGCGACGTCGGGGATGGAGTATGACGCGATTGCGGATCGCAGCTAGCTTCGCGGTGTAGATTCACGGGGTCGTAGACTATTGGTATGAACTTTCCTGTTACGCGTATGCGCAGGCTGCGCCGGACCGAGGCGATGCGGTCGCTTGTTCGCGAGACACATCTGCATCCTGGGGCGTTGATTTATCCGCTGTTTATCTGCCCCGGCGAGGGTGTCCGTAAAGAGATTGGGTCGATGCCTGGGGTGTACAACCTGTCGGTTGACGAGGCGATGAAGGAGGCGGAGGCTTGCGCTGGGCTGGGGATCGGCGGGTTGCTGTTGTTTGGTCTGCCAGCGGAGAAGGATGAGCAGGCGACGGGAGCGTGGGCTGCGGATGGGATTGTGCAGACGGCTCTCCGGGCGTTCAAGAAGAATCGTGCGCTGGATTCCCTCGTGCAGATTGCCGATGTTTGTTTGTGCGAGTACACATCGCATGGGCACTGCGGCGTGGTGGGGCGTGATGGTGATCACTACGAGATTGAAAATGATTCGAGTGTTGCGCTGCTGGCGAAGACCGCGGCTTCGTTGGCTGCTGCCGGAGCTGACATCGTTGCTCCGAGCGACATGATGGACGGGCGCGTTGCGGCGATTCGTAATGCGTTGGATGGCGGTGGGCATCAACAGATTCCTGTGCTGAGCTATGCTTCGAAGTTTGCCTCGGCATTCTATGGGCCGTTTCGTGAGGCGGCGGATTCGGCTCCGCAGTTCGGTGATCGGCGCAGCTATCAGATGGATGGAGCGAATTTGCGCGAGGCTATGCGCGAGATCGACCAGGATATTACCGAGGGAACAGATATGGTGCTGATGAAGCCGGCGATGCCGTATCTGGATGTGATTCGTGCGGCGCGGGAGCGGTATGACGTGCCGATGGGGGCGTATCAAGTGTCGGGAGAGTACTCGATGCTGCATGCGGCGTTTGCGCGTGGATGGCTGGAGCCGGAGCGGGCGATGATGGAGTCGCTGACTTCGATTCGCAGGGCTGGCGCGGATTTTATTGTGACTTATTTTGCTAAGGATGCGGCTAAGGTGCTGGGCTAGCGAGTTTTGCGCGAGAGGAAATGCGTGGCGCGAATTGCGATTGTTGGCGTGGGGGCGATTGGTGGGGTGGTGGCTTCGCTGGTGCAGTCGGCGGGGCGGCATGAGTTGGTGTTGTGTGTGCGCACGCCGCTGGCGGAGTTGGTGGTGGAGACGCCGGACGGTGTGATGCGGATCGATGCGACGGTGGTTACCGATCCTGACGTTGCGCCTGCTGTTGATTGGGTGATGGTGGCGACCAAGGCTTACGACGTTGCGGGTGCGGCGAGGTGGCTGGAACGGTTGTGTGCGAAGGGCGCTCCGGTGGCGGTGCTGCAGAATGGCGTGGAGCATAGGGAACGCTTTGCGCCTGATGTTGCTGCGGACAGGATCGTGCCGGTGATTGTGGATTGTCCTGCGGAGAGGAAGTCTCCGGAGAGGATTGTGCAGCGGGGTGGGATGAGTCTGAAGGTGCCTGAGGGTGGGTTGGGTGCGGAGTTTGTGGAGTTGTTTGCGGGGACGGCTGCCGATGCGGCTACCGTACCTGATTGGGTGACCGTTGCTTGGCGGAAGTTGTGCCACAACTCGGCGGGAGTGCTGTCTGCGTTGCTGCTTCGGCCGAATGAGGTGATGCACGATGAGGCCATCGGCGAGGTTGCTTTGCAGATTGTGCGTGAGTGCGTGGCTGTCGGGCGGGCAGAGGGTGCGGTGCTGAGCGATGCGGTTCCGGATGAAGTGTTGGAGGCTTATCGGAAGGCGGCTCGGGATGGTGTCAACTCGATGCTTGCGGATAGGCTCGCGGGAAGGCCGACAGAGATTGATGCTCGCAATGGCGTGATTGTGCGAGTGGGCAAGAGGCATGGCGTGACGACACCGAATAACGCCATGGCTGTGGCCTTACTTGAGGCGATGACGGCGTCGTAGCTATTTCTTGTCGCTCTTGCCGGCTTGAATCTTTTCGGGGGCTAGCTTTTGTGCGGTGGTCAGGGCGTCGGCTGCAGGGACTTTTACGTCCGGTTCGACGCCTGTTCCTTCCCAGTTGGTCTTGGTGACGGGATCGAGCGATTTTGCGAAGGGTACGCCGATGTTGAAGTAGTCAGCTACGGTGTGGCCTGAGACCGGGTGGGCTCCTCCGCCTGTTGTCTCGCCGATGATGGTTGCGCGCTTCTGGTTTTTGAGGTCGAAGGCGAACTCTTCGGCTCCGGAGAAGGTGCGCTTGGATGTGAGGACGAAGACAGGCTGTTTGGAGAGGCGCGGGCCGGGGAGATAGGAGAGCGTCCAGTTCTGGGTGGTTGAATCTTCTTTGCGGTTGTAGATGTCGATGAGGTGCTTCGGCTGATCGAAGAGGTAGCTTGCGATGAGCGTGACCATGGCGGGTTGGCCGCCCCCGTTCTGGCGGATGTCGAAGATGACGGCGTCGGTGTGGGCGATGAAGGCCATCGCTGCGTTGACGGTGGGGCCGCAGAATCCGGCGTCCATGAAGCCGTCGAACTTGATATAGCCGATGTTGCCTGGGAGGATCTCGACCTTCTGGAACGCACAGTTGGCGTGTTCCATCTGCTGGTGGAAGCGAGCCTCGTCCTCTGGAGTGGGGCCGGTTCGTTCGGGTGTTTTGAAGGGGGTGAAGTCGATACGCAGGTGTTTGTCGTGGCTTACGTCCTGCAGATCTTTGGTCAGGCGCATGGCTAGCTCATCGCCGTCGGAGATGTTGTCGTAGTCGCCCTTGGCTGCGTGCAATTTCATTGCGTCGACCATCTGCTGCGCGACCGTGGGCTCGACGTAATACTCGTTCAGGTTGGTCTCTATGCCGTCGACGACTTTCTTGCGCATGGCTGCGTCAATCTTCACGTTTTCGACGACCGCTCCCGGGGGTAGAGCGCGCAGGCCGAAGGTTGCTACTGTCGGAGGCTGCCCGCTTTTTACAATGAGATTGCCGAGTGCGGTTGTCGTGCCACCTTTTTCTTTGACGCGGAAGCGAATGTGGAGCGGATCGCTGCTCTCGATGGACAGAAGATCGAAGCCGCCGGTCTGGCTGCGGAAGGAGAGCATGCCGTCGACGGAGTTTGAGGGGTCAGTGCTGGTGACGTAGGCCTCGACCTTGGCGCGGTCACCGCTGTTGAAAGCATCGAGCCAGGCTTGAAGTGTGTGGCCGGCTGGAGTGTCGGGAATAGTCACTTGGGCCAGCGCGCAACCTGCACTGATGAGGAAAAACACGAACAGTTTGTAGAGCACTTGAGTGGTCTTTCCTGCTGTCATGGGTTTCATCCTTTGCTCAGTTTGACTGCTTACTCCTTTGCGGGAGAGCAGGTGCGATAAAGATTAGTCTGAAAGTACGTTGCCAGCCAGATGGATGACCGAGAGCGCTTGACACGAAGCGTAATCTAGAATGTTTGTATAGACGCAGAAACGGAGATTCCCTTGGCAGATACGATTTTTGATGTAGTTGTGGTCGGCGGCGGGCCCGCCGGATACACGTGTGCGATCCGTGCCTCACAGTATGGCCTGAAGGCCGCTCTTATCGACGCGAATGACCGCCTTGGCGGCACGTGCTTGCTTTGGGGTTGCATCCCGACCAAAGCGATGCTGTTTTCGGCGGAGCTTTGGGATCACCTGAAGCATGCTGAACGCTATGGTATCGATGGCGTGACCCCGAAGCTGAACTGGAAGGGCGTGCTAGCGCGTAAGGATGATGTGATCTCGCGGCACGTCAAGGGTCTCGACTTCCTGATGAAGAAGAATAAGATCACGACGTTCAAAGGCTTCGGAAAGTTGACCGGCCCGGCGAAGGATGGTGTTCATACCATCGAGGCCAAGCTGGCTGATGGCAAGACCGAGACGATCAAGGCGAAGAAGGTTGTGCTGGCGACTGGCTCAGATGCACGGGTGCTGCCGGGGAATAAGCCGGACGATACGATTCTGACGAACTACGAGATTTTGAAGATTGCCGAGGCGCCGAAGTCGCTAGTGGTGATCGGTTCGGGTGCCGTGGGGGTTGAGTTCGCGTCGATCTTCAATAGCTTTGGGGCGAATGTGACGGTGCTCGAGGTGCTGCCGCGGGTGGTGCCGGTAGAGGATGAAGAGATCTCGAAGGAGCTGCTGCGGCAGTTTAAGAAGCGCGGCATCGATGTGTATCTGTCGATCAAGGACACGAAGATCGAGAAGAACAAGGATGGCGCACTGGTGACGTGGACGGATGCGAACGGCAAGGTGCAGTCCAAGCAAGCCGAGAAGGTGCTGATGGCTGTGGGCCGTGCGCCGCGCACCGAGGGCATCGGGCTTGAGAAGACGAACATCAAGCCGGACCGCGGGTTCGTGATGACGAACGAGTGGATGGAGACGACGGAGCCCGGGGTTTACGCGATTGGCGATATCGTCGGTGGCCTGCCGCAGTTGGCGCATGTTGGCTCGATGGCTGGGCTGGTAGTTGCGGCGCGGATGGCGGGTAAGTACGCCAAGTCGGTGAATCGTCTTCGCATTCCTGGCTGCACGTATACCGATCCGCAGATTGCCAGCGTGGGTCTGACGGAGGCGCAGGCCAAGGAGAAGGGCTACTCGGTGAAGGTTGGCAAGTTCCCGTTCGTTGGGAACTCGAAGGCCACGATTGTCGACTCGCATGATGGCTTTGTGAAGGTGGTTTCGGACACGAAGTATGGCGAGATCCTGGGCGTTCACATCATCGGGCCTTATGCTACGGAGATCATCGCGGAGTGTGTGACAGCGCTTGAGCTTGAGGCCACGGTCGAAGAGATGATGTTTACGATTCACGCGCATCCCACGGTTGCTGAGGCGCTGCTTGATGGCTTCAGCAGCGTGGAAGGCATGGCGGTCAACGTCTAACTCTCAGCATTGCAACCAGAGGAAGCCCGGTCTGATGATCGGGCTTCGTTCTTCTTAAGCTTCAACATGCATATCAATCTTCTCCATCTCGGCCGCGTTCCTTACGGGGACGCTCTTGCGATTCAGCAGCAGGTCATCGCGGCGCGTAAACAGAACCTCATCGCCGATACGTTGTTGCTGCTGGAGCATCCTCCGGTGCTTACGCTCGGGCGCAATTCTGTGCGGTCGAATGTTATTGCTTCGGATGAGTTTCTTGCGCAGCGCGGCATCGAGTTGCATGAGATCAATCGCGGGGGCGATGTTACGTATCACGGCCCCGGCCAACTCGTCGGCTACCCGATCATCGATCTGCGCGGCGATCTTCCCGGCAAGAAGGGGCCGCATCTTGGGCCGGTCGATTACGTTCGCCTCCTCGAAGAGGTGCTGATTCGCACATGCTGTGATTTTGGCGTAATGGCACAGCGCATCCCCAAGCGAACCGGTGTGTGGACGATGGCTGGCGGCAGCATTCTCGAAAAGAAGATTGCGGCGATTGGGGTCCATGTCTCGCAAGGCGTGACCTCGCATGGATTCGCGCTCAACGTCACTACCGACCTCCGCGACTTCGAGTGGATCGTGCCATGCGGCATCACGGACCGCGATGTGACCAGCCTTGAACTCCAGGCGGACCCCGGTCTTGATCCGGCACGACAGCCTACGATGGAGAATGCGCTCAACTCCGCCGCACGCAATTTTGGACGTGTGTTCGAGCGGCAGATGCTCTGGTGCGAGTCGCTGGATCATCTTCTTGCGACTCGAGTATGAGGGCGTTCAGCGCCCATGTTGTTCGCTAACCGCACCGATCGGCGACCAGGAACCCTGTTGCAGCCGTATAATCCCAATCGTATGCTCAATCGCGCACCGGGCCAGGGATGGAGTGCGGTTCAAGCCGTCTGCACCAGTAATTTAGGGAGAAAAGACACTCATGCCGACTGAAGTAGTTATGCCCCAGATGGGCGAATCCATCACTGAAGGCACCATCACCAAATGGCTCAAGAAGCCCGGCGACACCGTCCAGCGTGACGAACCGCTCTTCGAGATTTCTACCGATAAGGTCGACGCCGAGATTCCTTCGCCATCGGCTGGGACCCTGAAGGAGATCAAGATCGCCGAGGGGACTACGGTGCAGATCAACACGGTCGTTGCAACGATCGAGGAAGGTGGATCTGGAGCAGCGGCGGCGAAGGCCGAAACTGCGGCGACTCCCTCAACGGACACTGCAACGCCTTCAGCCGTGGATGCGCCAGCAGCAACTCAGGGCAATCCAGCTGCGGCTGATGTCGCAGCTGCGGGCACCAAGATTGAATCGGGCGTCGGCACCGAGGTGTTGATGCCGCAGATGGGCGAATCCATCACCGAAGGCACCATCACCAAGTGGCTCAAGAAGGTTGGCGACAGCGTCCAGCGCGACGAGCCCATCTTCGAGATCTCCACGGACAAGGTTGACGCCGAGATTCCTTCGCCTGTTGCCGGAACCCTTACCGAGATCAAGGTCGGAGAGGGCAAGACCGTTACGATCAACACTGTAGTGGCTGTCATTGGTGGCGCTGCAGGGAAGGCGGCCCCCGCACCGGCGGCTGCAGCACCGGCTCCCGCAGCCTCTGCTCCTGCACCTGTGGCGACTTCAGCTCCAGTAGCTGCAGTTGGCGATCATCCCCGCTCTTCTCCGCTGGTCCGCAAGATCGCGCGCGAGAACGACGTTGACCTCACTCAGGTCGCGGGCACAGGGTCCGCAGGCCGCATCACCAAGAGCGACATCCTCGGCCATCTCGAGGGCGGAGCAAAGCCGGCTGCTCCGGCACCTGCCGCGGTTGCGCCAGCAGCCGCCAAGCCTGCCGCTCCTGCGCCAGCGCAGCCGTTGCCCGGCGAGCTCGTGCCGATGACCAAGATGCGCTCCATCATCGCGCAGCGCATGGTCGAGTCCAAGCGCACCAGTCCGCACGTCCACACCGTCTTCAAGGTGGACATGACGCGCATTGTGAAGCTCCGCGAGAAAGAGAAGTCGAAGTATGAGCAGCGCAATGGCGTCAAGCTGACGTACATGCCCTTCATCACGCGTGCTGCTATTGTTGCGCTGCGCAAGCACCCGATCGTCAACGCGTCGATCGATGGCGAGGCGATTCGCTACAACAAGAACATCAACATCGGCATCGCTGTTGCGCTGGACTGGGGTTTGATTGTTCCCGTGCTCAAGCAGACCGAGGAGAAGAACTTCCTCGGCATCGCACGCGGCATCGTCGATGTAGCTGACCGCGCTCGTGGCAAGAAGCTTGCTCCGGACGAGATCTCCGGGGGCACCTTCACGCTGACCAACTCCGGCATCTTCGGCGAGCAGTTCGGCACGCCGATCATCAACCAGCCGCAGAGCGCGATTCTCGGCATCGGTGGGCTCAATAAAGAAGCCGAAGTCCTCACCGACAAGGACGGCAACGACTCCATCGCCATCCGGTCCATCCAGCGCTTCACGCTCGGCTTCGACCACCGCATCGTTGACGGAGCTGACGCCGGAAAATTCATGTCCGACTTCAAGGCTTATCTGGAGAACTGGAACGAAGACATCGGTTGATCAAGAGTCAACCAACACACCAACGGCAGACTTCACTGAGGTCTGCCGTTTTTGTTACAAAGTCCGGGGGGAACCATGAAAACACAGATGGTTTCAGCAGTGTTTCTGACAACGGCATTAGCAGTTTCAATGCAACGCTCCCTGGAAAGTAGCGCTACACCGCCAGCACAGAATTCCTCTCCTACACTGACCAATACGTGTCTCATCACAAACGACGTCAAAAGACTAACTTCCTTCTACGCACAGGCCCTGGAAATGGAGCCGCATAAAGTAGATGACACTTATGTCGAATTTCGAACCGGTACGGCAGTGCTCGCGATATTTGCCACCGAAGCACAAGAAAAGTACATCCCAGGATCGGCAAAAGCGGGACAGAACAATAGCGCGATCCTGGAATTCAAAGTCACCGATGTCGATCACGAGTACGTTCGATTACAAGGGCTTGTGAAGACGTGGGTCAAAAAGCCCACCACCCAGCCTTGGGGCACTCGCTCTCTATATTTTCGTGATCCCGACGGTAATCTCGTAGATTTCTTTGTTCCAGCCACTCAGCCAAAACCGCGACGGTAGACTAAACCCATGATCACGGACCGGGTGATGGCGTTGGATGTCGGAAAAGTGCGTATCGGTATCGCGCTCTCCGATCCGCTCGGTTACACGGCGCAACCCCTGCTTACTTTATGGCGCAAGAGCCGCGGCGAAGATCTGCGCAGCCTGCAGCGGCTGATTCGCAAACACGAGGTCGCGCACATTGTCGTTGGCAATCCTCTCCATATGTCGGGCGATCAGAGCCCATGGGCTGCAAAGGTGCAGCAGTTCGCCGAGGAGTTGAGCGCTCGCTCCGGACTGCCGGTCGAGCTGTGGGACGAGAGGCTGAGCTCTGTCGCTGCGCACGAGATTCTCGACGAGGCCGGGCACGACCGCCGCGATCGCAAACACGTCATCGATCAGGTAGCCGCCGTCGTCATTCTGCGCGGCTGGATGGAGTCCAGGGAACAACGAGAGCGCCTCAAACGCCAGGCTCGCGAAGAGCAATAAGGCTGGCGTCGCCTCCTCGCGAGTTCGCCAATCAATTGGAGTCACAGCAGAGATTTTGCTCGCAGCACTAGCTCGATTGCTTCGTCGGCGCTCGCCCCCACCGCGCTCAGGTGGCCCATCTTTCGGCCTTTTCGTGGCAGATGCTTCTCGTAGAGATGCAGTCTCACTCCGGGTACTGCCAATGCTGCATCGAACCGTGGTTCGCGAAGCTTTCCATCCGCGTCGAGCCAGACATCGCCCAGTAGATTGGCAATCGCCGCGGGCTGCACTATATCTACCTCGCCCAGCGGAAGATCGCAAACGGCACGTACGAGCTGCTCAAACTGGCTCGTTACACATGCCCGTTCACTTGCGTGATAGCTGTTATGCGGTCGAGGAGCCAGCTCGTTCACCAGCAGCTTTCCATCGGTCGTGCAGAACAACTCAACCGCCAAAATTCCCTCAAGCTGAAAAGTATCGGCAATCTCTTCAGCGATTCTCCGCGCTTCGGCTTCCATCGCCGAACTCAGCGGCGCCGGCATCACGCTCCACGCCAGAATCTGTTCCTCGTGATGATTCCACGCCGCCGGAAAGACCTTCACCTCACCATTCGGAGCCCGCGCCACCAACACAGAAATCTCGCGCTCGAGGCTGACAGCCTTCTCGACCACTCCGGCCCGCTCTCCTAGGGCCTCCCAGGCCCCCTGAATTTCAGCCTCAGCCTTTGCGTCCGGATTGAACCCAACCTTCCCCTGCCCGCGCCCGTCATAACCACCTGTCGCGCTCTTGCAGAAGACCTTGCCGCCCAGCGCATTGACCGCTTCGCGCAACTGCTCGAGCGACCGCACGGCACGATACTCTCCTACAGGAAATCCATTACGCTGCAGCCAGTCCTTCTGTTCAATCCTGTCCTGAATCACGCCCAGCATCGCGCCGCCTGGCCGCACCGGAGCAAAGCTGGCCGCCGCCTCCATGCTTGCCATCGAGATCTGCTCGATCTCCAATGTCACTACGTCGCATCCACGCGCCAGATTTGCAGCCTCACGAGAATCGTCCCACCCAGCTTCTATACATCCATCCACGACAAACCGCGCCGCACACGCGGGGTCCGGATCGAGCACAAGGATGCGATACCCCATTGCGCGCGCCGCCATCGCAGTCATGCGGCCAAGCTGTCCGCCGCCGAAGATCCCGATTGTTGCCCCCGGCAGAATGGGCTTTGCCACGGAAGAAGAGGTAGTGCTCACGCGCCGACCTCATCGCCAACGACCTGCGCCAGCACCTCATCTCGCCGAGCCGCACGCCAAGCCACCAGCTTCGCCTGCAACGCCGCATCTGTCGTCGCCAGAATCTCCGCCGCCAGCAACCCTGCATTCGCCGCGCCCGCCGAGCCAATCGCCAGCGTCCCCACAGGAACGCCCTTTGGCATCTGCACAATGCTCAGCAGGGAATCCATCCCTTGCAGCGCTGTCGCAGGGATGGGCACACCCAGCACTGGAACCACCGTCTTCGCTGCAATCATCCCCGGCAGGTGCGCCGCGCCACCAGCTCCAGCGATGATCACACGCAGCCCTCGTGCGATCGCCGTCTCCGCGTACTCGAACAGCAGATCAGGCGTCCGGTGTGCCGAAACCACACGAACCTCATGCGCTACGCCGAACTCCGTCAGCATCTCCGCAGCACTCCGCATCACCGCATAATCATTGCGGCTTCCCATCACTATTCCAACCAACGGTCCGGCGCTCATAGCCCTCGATTATACGTGTCCCACAGGTCTGGGCCATGAACGCCGCCATCTACTGCTTCGCCCACATACTCGCATTCAAGCACGTCACGAAACCGTCAATGATCCCGTTCAATCCTGCGGTGAATTTATCCGCATCGGCGATCTGCTTCTTCGACACAGCATCGGTGATGTTAATTGCCGCACCAACGATTTCCACCGCGGCCGTCCTCTTCTGTTCACCAGTCGCAGCGCCGAACAGAGCCTCTGTCCCTTGAATCACCCCAGGTAACATCGCAACGCCACGTAAAAACAGCTTCAAGAAATCCACTCCCATTCCTTCCTCTCTAAACTAACGCCGCAGATAAGCCATCGCTAGATGAACCATCGTTAGCAGCCCACCAAACGCAGCGAACACACCCTTGATCCGCTGCACACTCCGCTCATGACGCTCCACCCGTTCTTCGATCTGAACGATGCGCCCCGGTTGACCGATCCCGATTAAATGTTCCATTTGACTCTTCAACACACGCAGGTCCGCCAGAACCTGTCCTTCAAACTCCGTCATCTCCCACCTCCTCGCCGCTAACTCACCGGCAGATTCGTAAACACCGCACTCGAAAACCGCGAATACACCGGCGGAGCCGATCCGTCGTACATCCGCACGTAGTACTGCTCCACCTGCCCCTCTCGTGGAATCGAAAAATTCCGCACCGGACTTCGCAGGACCAAATCCTGATCGACACCCAGCCCGAAGTCCCAATCCCGCCGTCGCACTTCAAACCCGCCGCCTGCAGGGGGAGCCGTTCCAGCATCCACCTGCAGCGCGGTCCCCGTCGCGCTCACCACTTGCAATTGCTGCAGGTTCGCAAGCACATTGCCCGGTGTCGCCAACGCCGTCAGAGGCAGCAACGCATCTGCTGCAATCGCCTCCGACAAAGTCAAACCCAAACCTTCAGCCCAATCGTTCGCAAACGCAATTCGATACGTCAGCGCCTCAGGCCACGACGACCCATCTTCAATCGCAACCTGCCGCACAACTACGTTCATCGTTTTGCCACGGCTCGTAATCGTCAGTACATCCCCGGGCCAAACATCGCTGGGGTTCATCGCCTCATAGGTCCCTGCCACAGCCGCAGCCCGACTGGCCGAAAAACTCAATACAGCTTGCGCAGCGTTCTCGCAATCCACTGAGCTCCGCGACGCAGGTCGTAGCACCTTACCTAGCCAGCGAGCAGTCCCCGGCGCACTACCCTCGGCCTCCGCCGCGACGCTGGCAGGATCCTCCAGTCGAGCAATGGCTCTCTGTTGCCCGCGATACGTCACAGTAACAAGCTCGCCCGCTACCGGAACACGGCCGGCTAAAAATGTAACCTTACCGGTAGCAGATACCGTGCAATTGATACCTTCGCCAGCAACTCCAATCAGCCGAGTCATCTTCACTCCACTCGGCAGCGTACTCGCCACCCATGCCGACCCGGTCTGTGTCACTCTGCAATAGCCCATCGACCCAAATAGCTGCACGCTGTTCACAGAGACGAAACTACAACTCGCCGGTGAACTCGTCACCGCGCCGTCATACAACACTGTCGCCGGAGTATTCGACGCCACTCCAAGGTCCTGCAACTCGAACACCACTGCCATCGGCGCCGAAACCACTCCACCGCCGAAAGCCTCCACCGCTCCATCCACCATGGCGTAGTAGCGCTGCAACACTCGCTGTGTCTCCACGCAGTGCAGCCGGATCCGCAGCGTGTACGTATGCCCGCTGAGCAGCGTGTACACCATCCCAACCTCAGCACCGTTGACCAACGGGATCACCACCGTCGACCCGCCACTCTGCCTCACGTTGTATCCGACAAAGCAGTTCGCCCTCTCTATCACGCCCGAGTACAATCCGCACACCACGCCATCGCTGGCCACGCCAAATTGCACGTTGCCAGCCTCAATCACCAGCGTGCCACCCATCTCGATAGCATCAATCGCCATCAGAGTCGTCTGCCCATCGAAGCCGTTGCCGCCGGTCATCGTCAGCCCAGCAGCGCTCAAACCAAGATGCGATCCCGGATCGGCCAGCTGCCACACCTGCGGATTGAACACACCCTGGTTGAAGCTGTCCGACAGCAGTAACGAAGAGTTGGCCGCCCCCTTCGGCCGAAACGGCGCTTCAGAAAGCTGAAACACCGTCGTCGTCCCATCCCCCGCAAACGTCTCGGTAATGTAGGCCGCAGGCTCCATCTCACCGCTCACCGTCACATCGTTGGCCAGCTCCTTCACCGCCGAAGTCTGCAACGCCGCCACCTGCAGCGTCCCATCGCCATCGCTCAGAGTATGTGTCACCGTCCCCGCAGGCTGCAAGCTCACCGCGCCATTCAGCACACGATACGACGCATAGGTAGCCGCAGCGACATTTCCCGCATTCACCGACCAACTCCCCGCAGGCGCCGGGTCGAACACGCCAACCGCCGCTCCATTCAGAACACCCGTCGTCGTGAAGAGTCCACCATCCACGCGATTCGTGAGCGTCGTCAACACCTGCCCGGCAGCCTGCGCCAATCCCGCCCCGCTCACCGGAACGCTCTGCTTATCCAGCAGCCACTCATCGCTGATCGCGCTGAACGCGTACCGATATACCGGACCCTTCGTCGCAGTCCCCGCATACACAGCCTGCGGCTCCGTCGCTACATATCCGGTGAACAACACTGTCCCGCTAGCCGAAATCACCACTATCCGTCCGCGCCTCATAGGAACAGCCAGCCCCGCATCACTCACATCCAACATCCCGCTGCACCGCGAAGGAGCATTCAGCACACGCTCGATCTTCAACGGCACATCTGCGCAGAGTGCGGCGCTATAGTCCACCGCACCCTGGCCATCCAGATTGTCGATCGTCACCTTCACTGCGTCACCTCTTCGCTCTGCAACGGACCCAGCCCTCGCATCTGCCGCACCTCATCCACCGTCAACACGCCCGCACTCAACAGAGCTGTCTGAATCTGCAATTCCTCCATCTCGTCCCTGCTCGCCAGATCGTTGAAGCAGAACTCGAACTCGCGCCAACCCAGCTTTTTCGCAAACAGATCGCGCGTAATGTGCTCCGCCACCAGCTTCGCCACCGGAACCACCGCGCTCTGAAACGCCTCATCCGCCATCTCGCCCGCGGTTGAGCGATTGACATCGCCTTGCAGCCCCAGCAACATCGGCGGCAGCTCAAACGCATTCGCAATCATCCGGATCAGCGCCTCCTGCCACTGCAACCGGAGATCGGCATCGGTTCCGCCCGCAAACCGCAGCACCTCTGGCTTCTGCTCGCAGCTCAGCAGCGGCACACGGCCCGTTCCTTCAATCTCATCCTGCCACCACCGAATCAGCCGATCGTGCTGCTCCGGCGTAGCCTCATTCAGCCAAAGCGCATACTGCACCACAGAATTCGAAGCCAGCCGCCCCGCATACCGATTCGCACTCAAAAACTGATTCACCGTCTCGAACGCAACCTCCAGCCGCCCCAGCCCAAACGGAGTATGGGTCCGCGGATTCAGCCGCAGATACATCAGCTCGTCATCCAGCAGTGGAACCAACCCATCCCTGCCCAACTGCCCCGTAGCCTGCGCATATCGCGGCTTCTCCGGATCGCCATCCCACCTGCTGTCGATCTGGATCGTCGCTCCATCCACCGCCCACAGATGAAACGGCCGCTCCGAATCACGCGTAGCCTCCATCTCTACCGCGCCAAACCCGCCCACCAGCAGATCCTCGATCACCTGTTCCCACAACACCCGAAAGCTATCCGAAGCATTCGGCTCTTCCAGGCAACGCCGCAACACAACCATCCGCGCGGCAGCATCCTCCACCGTCGCCTCCGAGTAGCCGCGCCGCACCCGCACCTGCCAATCCATGCTGGCGATCTTGTCCTTCACCACGTTGATCGCCCGCCGCACCACGGGCGTCTCCGCAAACTTCCGCAGATTCGCCGGAGTAGGCTTCGGCAAAGCGTTCTGCCCCGTACGCCCAACCTGATACGGACTCAGAATCGAAGGCAGCATAGCCGTCTTCCGCTCCCCCACGATCACGTCCCCAGCCGCCGCAGCCTCCACTCCCGCCAACCGTTCCCAAACACTCTTCATCGTCGTCCGAACGCCCATGCCTTCACCTCTCTCCAAATCACATCCACCACAAAAGAAAAAAGGCACAGCCAAACCGGCTATGCCTCCCGAAATCCGAAACCTGATACCCAATTCCTAAACCCGCAACTCCACCCTCGCCATAGCCGCCACTCTCGCCAGGTCACTCACCGTCACCACCCGAATCGCCTGTCGCTCCATGGCCTCCACCCCGAACCGATACCGCTCCATAGCCTCATCTTCCAATTCCGACACAGTCCGCAGAGGCTCCACCACCGCCGTCAACTCCAGCGCTGCTCCCTCCACCCGCTGCACGCCCTCCATCAACTGCGGAGCCGAGTAAGCCAAACCCTTCGCTCCCTCCACATCACCCTCCAGCGACACAGCCTGAAACATCCGGACCACCCCACCCGCAGTTTGCAGATCAGCCCGATACCCACAATCAATCTTCATCGGATCCCCCGCCCGCGTATACAGCGAAACCGCAATCCTTTTCCGCATCAATCCCCACACCCCCGCGCGCTCAAACTCCGTCCGCATCGCCCCCGCAATCGCCGCCCGCCCCGTCCTCTTCCGTTCCTGCTTCACCTTCAGAGGCTCCACATACATCCGCATTAGCTGGTCCAACTCAGCCGGCATACTCTCCGCCAGCGAAGCCCGAACCTCCGTCATCTGCACCGAGTTCGACAGCGTATCCTCGAGCACCTGCATCACCGGCTTCGTATCCGCCGCACCCATCCGCAACCGAGCCGCAATCTCCGACTCCAATCCCTCCAGCAGCCCGATATCTGCATCCGCATCCAGACACTTCACCCGGCTCCAGTCCCGCGTAAAACGCACCACCGCGCTATCGTCGCGCCCTGCCTCTCGCAGCAGCACACCGATATTCGCAAACTCGCCCTTCACCACATCCGGCACATACCGAATCAGGAAGAACTCGCACGGCAACCGTTCCCTCACGCCCTATTCCCTTTCAATCAACTCTAAGCATTGGCAACCTTCACATGGCTTGAAGTCCGTCATTCTGAGCGTAGCGAAGGATCCCTGTATTTGTTTTTGACTTGTCCTTTTCTTCAGCAATCCAACAACCATCCACTACATTACAAACTTACCCGCCACACTCAACTCAGCAAACTGCCTCGGCACAACCGCACTCACCTTCTTTTCCCACATCGGGAAAGGCTCCCGATTCGAATCCCGAAACCACCCTATCAACTCCCTCACCCGCGACCGCCGCATCAGCATCTGCTCCATCAACCGCTCGATCACCACGGTATCCCCGCCATACCACTCCGGCGGAACCACCTCCGCGATCCCCCAAAGAGTATCGGCCCGCATCTCCTCCACTCGACTCAGCCAAGGCTCAAAGCTCTCCCACCCCGTTACGCCCGCATACACCCGATTCCGCTGATACACCCCCCGCAGCGGCGAATCCGGAAACGTCCACTCCCCCGCATTGAAGCAAAATCCCTGATCGATAAACGTAACCCGATACTTCCGCTCCCTCGACCTCCGCTCGAACACCGCCTGCCGCCCATTACAGTTACCCGCCCATTTGTCGATGCACAGGATCCCCGCAAACTCCGCCAGATTCCTCACCTCATCCAGCTGCTGCTCGGGCAGATAATCCACCACCTGCCCAGGCATCAGCCCGCCCACAAACTGCGACCCAAACTGCAGCCCCGCCGAATACTGCTCCCTCTGCCCCCGAGGCAACTCGACATGCATCCCAGGAGAATTAGCCACCAGCCACTCCGTCACCTCGACCACATCGCTCTGTGGAACGGTCAACCCTACCGCAGCCGCCAGCCGAGTCGCGATCAACTCATTCGCCAACACCCGCAAATGCTGCGGATTATTCTGAAACTTCACCACCCAAAGCTTCCCATCGGCCCCCAGCATCAACTGGCTCTGCGCCCCACCCCGCATCCGACGAATCGCCTGCACCGCCAAAACCGCCAAGCCCGAAACTCCCCCGCAACAGAATACTAGCCACCGTCGTAATGTGCCGCCTTTGTTATAGTGTGCCGTTGTCGTTGCTTTTGCGGTTGCCTTTCTAGTTGTCATCCCCGAAGGGGATCTGCTTCTGCTTTTGTAGTTGTCGTTGTTACTTTTTGCTTGTCATTCTGAGCGCAGCGAAGAACCCCCGCATTTCCGAGGGGAGCGAAGCGACCCGAGTGCTTTTGCTCTTGCACTTCCGCGATGCCCTCCTCACCCAACCCAAAAAGCCCGCGAGTCCCACCCCTCCCTTAGCTTCGGCCCATCCTTCTTCTTCCCCGCCAACTCCGCCCGAACCGCCTGCCCAATCGCCATAGCCATCAAACAATCATCATGAGCCCCACTAGCAGCCCCAGTCCGTCCCCCGGCCATCGAAACAAAAGTCCGGCACTCCCCCAACAACCTCCTGCTAAAAAACAACCAGGGGGACTCTGCCAGCAAAGCCCCCATCCGGCTCACCATCCCCGGCTTGCTCCCCGCCGTCGTCAACCATCCCGCGACTCCGCCCTGCTCATAAACCCGAGCGTAACGCTCAACGCTATCCAGATAAGCCAGCACACCAGCGCCATGATTATTCCTCTCCACCGCGATCAAAGCCCCGCCATACTCCCTTGCCAGCTCCGCCGAAACTCTTGCCAGCTCCAGCGTCCCAATCCTCTGCTGCAACTCCGCGCACTGCATCCCCGACACCATCTCGATCACCTGCACCGCCGCAAAGTCCCCATCCGCGCCACCACCCGCCGTATCCACCGCAACCAGATACTCCTTCCCCGCAACCGGAGGCAGCCAAACCTGCAAAGCCCCACCGCGCCGACACGCAACGGGCTCCTGCAGCTCCTTCAACCGAGCCTCGACCGCCTGAACCTCAAAGCAGCACTCACCCGTAGCCTTGAAGCAGCTCTCCGCATCCTCAGCAAACTCCTGCGACCGTAGCCCGCGATAACTCGCCTCCAGCCCCCGCCGAAACCCAATCTGCTCCGCCGTCAAGCCATGCGCCGACATCAGCGCCAACTCATCCTCCCGCAAATCTGTAACCGCAGCAGCGACATAATCCTCCTCCATCCACCAGGGAAAGAAATGCCGCACCACTGCATCGCCCTGCTGACTCGCCGACTCGCCGACCTTCAAACCCGTCGCCACCCACTCCTGATAAAAGCACCCATAAGCTCCATTCGGCGTCGACTCCAGCACCATCTCGCCCCCCGGACTCATCGCCGCCCGTAATCCCGCCAGCGTCTCGCCCGCATCGCCCGGCCACCGGCTTACCTCGCTGCAGTGCAGATTCTGAATCGTCAACCCGCGCCCAGCGCCCTCATCGCCTGCACTCACAATCCGAAACTCGCTATCCAGCGCCGGAAAGATCATCTGCCCGACATTCGCCTTGCTCCGCACCAGGCCGTTCTCTCGCAGCTCCTCCGGCAGACACTCCCAAAATCGCTGCACCATCCGGAAGATCCCCTCCGCAGCCTCCCGCGTATGAGCCACCTGCACCGTCAGCACCCCGCGCGCCGTAATCGTCTTCAAAAAAAATCTCGCCGCCACCCACGTCGTCACGCCCATTTGACGAGCCTTCAGCACAATATTCCGCTGCCCCCGAGCCTCCTCAAACGCCCGCTGCACCGCATTCGCCCGCAGCGGCTGTATCAACCCATTCCGATCCCGCACTCGCAGCATATTTTCGGCCATGGCAAGCATCAGCTCCGGCCTCTTCTTCATCTCGAGTCCGAGCCGCAGCAACTCGTCCACATCCCTGACAGCCCACCCATCCCTCGACATCCCACACCATCCATCCATATCGCTTGCCGGGACAGGCCGGAGACAACTCCCCCGGCCCATCCCAAGCCACCCACTACATCTCCCAATGGCAACCCGAAACCGTCTTCGGATTCGGCACATCCCGCAGCGTCACCGACCCATTCGCCGGCACCGTCACCGCAGTCCCGAACGCCAGCCCATTGATCAGCTGCGAAGCATTCAGCGGAGCCACCGTTACCGCATAAGCCGACTGCGGATTCCCAATCCGATACGTCGCCCCGCTCTGCCCCGTGCAATCCGGCAGCGTCACCGTACCCGCTCCCGTCACACCCGCTAGGCTCACGTATCCATCCCCCGCAGTCATGCTGTACGGCAGCGCCGTCACGTTATGCGGATTCGAATCGTTATAGCCGTAAGCGTAGTTCAGCGCATTGCTCGCCGCCGCAGCCAGCAAAGCCTGTCCAGCCTGCGTCGGGTGAATCGTGTCCGACTGGAAGTACGTCGAGTTCGCATTCGCACCGTCCGCACCGAGCCGCGGATCAGCCGCGAAATCGATCACTCCGTCCGCGCCTCCAGTCTTGGCCGAAGACAGAATCAACCCGTCATAAGCGTCCTTCTGCGCATCGTAGTTTGTCCCGCTCATATCATTGCCGCCGCGCGAAATCATCGTCCCGACGAACACCTTGCAGCCAGCCTGCTTCAGCACCTGCACTTCACCCATCAGCGAGCCCATCACTGCTGTCGCCGTCGTTCCATTTCCCAGCTGGAAGTCGTTCGTCCCGGCAAGCACCAACGCCAGAGCAGGTCCCGAGTTCGTCTGGCAGCGTTCCGCCACGCGATTCGGCTCCGATCCGTTCAGAGCCTGCAGACCAACCCCGGTGATGCCCCAGTTCGTCACCGTATACGCAGGCTGGCGTGCCAGCGAAAGCAGCGAAGACCAGGGCGTCGCCACTCCAGCGCCATTCGTGATCGAGTCACCGATCGCATGGAGCTGTGGCGTGGCAAATCCAAGCTGCTGCGGAGACGTCAACACGCCGCGCGAAGCAATCTCGTTGCGGATCGCCGCACTCACCGTCGCAACATCCGTCGCCGCCAGTTGCGTCGCGTAAGTCCGCAGCCTGTAGAACGTGCCATTGAACCCTGACCCCGTCCATGTCGACAATCCGCTCGACCCGACAAACAGATTCCCCGAAGTCTGTACTCCAGCAGAAGCTCCCTGCAAGCGATAGTTCGCCACCTCCACTCCATCGATGTAGACATGGTCCAGGCTGCTCCCGCCCGTCCCCAGTGTCACCGCAAGCACATGGAAACCCGACAGAAGATTCGGCGCATCCGTCCTGTGGTTTGCATTGACGAACAGCGTCGGAGCATAGGTCAGGTTGATGAAATTCCCCGTAGCGTCCGTCATCTGGTACATCAGGTTGAACCCGCCAGCCGAAGGCAGCGACGATGTAAGCAGCACCGGATACGGATTATTCGTTTGCGGTCCCGACGTCAGCGGATTGATGTAAATCCCAAGAACAAAGGTCTGTGTCCCGTTCAGCGTTGCCGGCAACGACACACCCTGTCCGGGCGCAAAGCTCAGCCCTGTCGAAGTCCAACTCGGCGCTGCTGCTCCTGTTCCCAGCGTTCCATCATTTCCGTTCCCGCTGGTGTCGGTCAAAACGCTCCCCGATCCCTGCAGAAAGTTGTAGTCCGCTGTAGCTGTGCCGGACACCGTGGCTCCGGACACTGTCGTCGAGCCGACCGTAGCCGACGGCGCAGCCCACGTCCCATCTTCACGCAGATACCGCGTCGTTCCTGCTGTCGAACCCGGATCCGGCACCGCACCTGCCGCATGTCCAGCGCCCGATGCTCCAAAAACCGGCAGCCGCGCCGCGTTCACCGTACCGCTCGAAATATTCGCTGCACTGATCGCTCCATTCAGCGTCGTCGCATTCACTACTCCTGCGTTAAAGCCCTGGGGTGTGAACGAATAGCCCGTTCCCCTCAGGTTCAGCGACAGTGTGCTCGTCGTCGTCTGAAACCCAACCGTGTCCGTTCCCACGCTCGAATCCAGTTCAAACAGGTTGTAGCCCGAGTTCCACTTGCCGCACCCATGCGAGTTGCAGTGAATCGTGAACACCGCCTGCTCTCCGGCGTCTGCAACCATCGTCCGCAGCCATATACCCTTCGCCAGGTAAGCCATATCCGGAGGCGAGTGCGTACCGCCATTGCCGAAATAGTTCGAAGCCGGCACTGCGTTCGTCACGCCCCAGCCCTGCAAGCCCGGCCCATTGTTGCCCTCATACTGAATACCCGCACGCAGAATCACGCCCGGCCGCGGAGTCGTCTGCCCTACAAACTCCGTGTCCCCGTCCACCATCTCCTGGTAGTAGTGTGGCTGCTCCACAACGTCGTTCGTCGCCCACGCCACTGTGTTCGGAGCCAGCGACATCTGCCCATCCACGCTCTTGGTCGCCGTGTTGAAGACACTCAACACCTCTGCCATCGGATACAGCGCATACCCTCCCGTCATCAACGACAGCGTGCCGCCCGTGCTCGTGCTGTTCGCGCCGTTCTGCGCATAGGTCAGCGTATTCGGCCCCGTCGTCGTTACGGTATAGGCACCGTTGTAGCTCGAGTCCGCCACACCCGCGACCGTCAGGCTCAGCCCATTTACATCCACAGGCAGATTGCCCGCCGTCGTCACCGTCACCACATTCCCATTACGTGCAATCGAAGCAATGTTCAGCGTCACATTCGCAAACGCCGACGTCGACCCCATCGCTCCCACAATCGGAGTCTCCCCGCCAACGTAGTAAAGCCCAGTGGCAGAGTACGATCCAACCACAGGAAATACCTGTCGAATCCCCGCCGTCGTATCCACCGTCTGTTCCAGGCCATAGCCGCACAGGCCGGCCATAGCCACGCTCGCGCCCGACACATGCGTCTTGTTCAGCGTCATCTGCAGATGCGTCCCATCCACCACCGTGTAGTTCGCCATCTCGTAGTTCTGCGCAGTGTAAGCATTCACCGGATCAGTCACGCAAGCCACACCGCTCGTCTGCGGAGCCGCCGCCGTATTCGTCGCATAACCCGTCGGCACACCGCTCGTCGCGATCGCAAACGTCACCGTTCCCGGAGCGATGTTGTTCACCTGCGAGCTCAGCGTCTGCGCCGTCTGAAAGAACACGCTCACCGGAAATCCGCTCCCGCTGAACGCAGCCGAAGCATGATTCCCCGCCGCGCCAACGCCCGTCAGCACACCAGCGCTTAACACCTTAGCCGGGTTCTTATCGATCAGAAACCGCCCATCGCCCTGCGTCCCCGGCGCATAAGTCGTAGCAACCTTCACCGAAGTCGACCCAGGCGTGCACCCGCTCGAGCAAGTCCCCTGAAAGACATTCGTATCTTCGCGCACCTGCAGATCGAACGGATGTGTCCCCTCGTCCGCATTGTCCCGAAAGCCGCCCGATGCCGTCAGCGTCTGCGACCCGATCAGGCAGTCTCCCACGCCATAGCAGGTCGTCCCCATAGGAGCCAGTACATGCTGACCCTGCGTGTTGTACGTACCCGTCACAGCCAACGCCTCATAGGTGCTCTTGAAATAAGGAATCTGGCTCTCAAGATTCTGCGGAAACTGATTCGATCCTCCCGTCAACGCACTATGGAAGACCGCCAGTCCGGTCGAAGTTGGAAAAGCGGATGTCGTCTCCTGAAGCACACTGGCTCCGCTTCGTGTCGACACCACATCGATCACCTGCCCGGTCTCCTGACCCGGCATCATCACACTCTCCGGGTTCAGATAGCTGTCGAACCGCTGTCCCTTCCGCGTATCCTCTACATGCGTCTTGTCGTTCCACTGCGTCGGCGCGTAATTCTCGTTCGACGCATAGTTCTGCTCTGCCTTCACCTCGCAACCGCCCGCACAATCCGCGCTCGACACGGCGTTCGCGATGCCGTTGTTGCCGGTCCCGCTCAGGTACTGGCTCGC
Source organism: Edaphobacter aggregans (assembly GCF_003945235.1). Classification (NCBI taxonomy): domain Bacteria; kingdom Pseudomonadati; phylum Acidobacteriota; class Terriglobia; order Terriglobales; family Acidobacteriaceae; genus Edaphobacter; species Edaphobacter aggregans. The sequence continues at coordinate 2,995,327 of NZ_RSDW01000001.1, read as the reverse complement.
ATACTCCGTGCCGTTCAGATTGTTCACCTCCAGCACCGTCCCTGGAGGCTGAGCTACCGTCTGAGTAGCACCCGGCAGCGTAGACACCTTCTGCGAGAGCCCGCTCGCAACTCCGGTAACACTCACGTCCACATACTGCTTATCCACCGCCTGCAACGGCGCCGTCGGATCCCCCGGCAGCACCAGCGGCCCCGTCATCGTATCGCCGCTCTTCTGTACATACGGAGTCGATGTATCCAGCGGATGTCCCGATACCGCCGCCGCAATCGCCGTATCCACATACGCCTTGCTCACCGTCTGCATCGCTACCGAGGTAGGCAGCACCGTGCTCTCAATCGAACTCACCTGCACCGCAGTCGTGCTCACCGGAACCACCCAATACTCCCGGCTCACAGTCCCATCATCCAGATGAAACACAGCCGTGTAGTATGTCCCCATCGGCATAGCACCCTCGTTCGGAACGAGGCTCATACTCAACAGTCCACCCGCCGGTATAGTCGCCGAAGTGCTTCCGCTAGGCACCGCCTGTCCAGCCGAAGTAGTAAACGCCGGCCAGCTAACAATCACAGTACCTGTAGCAGGCGTCCCATCCGCACGATAGATCGTATCTGTAACCTGCGTAGTAGCAATTTGCGCCACCGCAGCTACAGTCACCCACAAAATCCCCGGAAACGCCAGCAACATACCAACCAGCGTCCATCCTTTAAGCTTCCAACGCATTGATATTCTCCTCTTCATCCTTCATCCATGCCTGCACTTACCGTTGCCAATGCCTGTTTGCGCAGTGGAGAGACCCCCGCATTTCGCCGTTGCATTTGTCGTCGCAGTTTGCCTCTAGGCACTGAGGCTTCAGCCTCGGGTCTCTCTCCGTAGCAAAAGAAAAGGGGCGTTAGCCCCTGGAGTCTGCCTTTCGTCCACCCTCACCTAAACCGCCCGCATAACCCCCGGCAGATAACTCCGAAAACAAACGCACATCTCCCCATCATTCGCATCCTTCACCGGCAGCGCCCGAAAAGCCCCTACCAGCCGCACTCGCTCCAAAGGAGCCTCCACAACCTCAAGAGCCTCCGCAGCTCCCTGCATCGCCTGCAACCGCGGATAGTGATAGATCACCCGATCCCCCTGCTCCCCATCCATTACAAAGAGTCCAGACCACTCCTGAAAGAACCCACCACCCTCACGATCCACAAACCCAGCCAGCCTGCTCACCTGCATCCCCGCGGCCGGAGCTCCCGCCAGCAAAGGCGCCCCAAGCGTCAGCACCCCACCCGCAATCGAAACCACCCGCCCAACATTCAGCGAAACCCGCCGCACATAATTAACATCGCCGCCCACATCCGCCGAAGCCCGCACATAAGCCCCGCTCACGCCACTCCCCACAAACCCCACCTGCCCCGAGTAGTCCACATCCACAGCAACCAGATTCCCCACAGCAAATCCCGCAGCAGCCGTAGCCCCCACATTCAACGCAGTAGCCGTAGAACCCGCCACCAGCGCAACTGGAGCAGCAGCAACTCCACCACTCCCATTCGCCGCCGCGCCACTAGCCGTTAGCAACAAATTCATCTGTTGCGCCCCAGCCGTCAGAGCCATCTGCAACTTCCCCCAGCTCTCAAACTCCAGCTGAACCGTGGCCTCCACTTCAGTCCGCACCTGGCTGGCCACAATCGCCGGAGCACCCGTCCGCAGCGCCCCAACCTTCGTCGCACTCTTCCGAGCAAATCCCTTGCACCACCCCAAATCCACCCACGGAGCAGGCGGCGAATCCAGCCCAAACCCTCCCATCTGCGCCGCATCGAAAACCGTCGGCACCCCAGCCGCACGATTCACCGGCGCAAAGTAAGCCCTCACACGCCGAGCTACCGGAGCCACCGCCCCAACCAATCCACTCCCAGCCCCACTCACAGCTCACCCGCTTCCTGGTAGCTCCACACCGTCACCGTCGCCACCCGCTCCAACCGCTCGCCCTCTACCGTCGTCGCACCGAACACCACATCGCCCCAAAACACATTCGTCTCCATCGCCACCGGAGCCATCCCTGCACTCACACCCGAATAATTCATCTTCACCACACTCTGCGGAGCCGCCCCCACCGCGCTCACCAGCTCCCCATCCATCGCCGCGAGCAACCGCCCGCGATCCATCCCGCCATTGCCGGAGCTACCATCCGTCGCATACCGAATCTCGCACTCCATCGTCACCAGCGGCAGCGACCCCTGCGCATCCACCTTCAACCCAGTCCACCGCAACCGAAACGCATCCACAGGCTCATACGCAGAAGCCAGTTCGTTCTCCTCCACCAGCACGCCAGGCCGAGTCATTCCTCGCACCACCACCGTCCGCGCCGGATTCACTGCCTCCAGCCTGCCCTGCAGCGTGACGTAAAACGTATCCTTCGCATTCTGCATAAACGTAACCCTTTCAGTAACAAATCGGCCTGTTTTTAATCCGCGATCATCCGGCCAATCCGCGGTCCCTTCCGTTTCGCCCTAAACCTCCAGCGCAGCAGCCTCACGCAACAACAGCCGATACCCACACACCACGCCGCCAGCCTCCATCTCCGTAGCCGACACAATCGTCAGCAGCGCCTCATCCACCAGCACCCCAAACGCAGTTGCAAACAGCACACTAGCCGAAGAAAAACCCAAAGACCCAGTCAGCACCTCCACGGCCGAAGCCGAAACCAGCACCTCGCGCTGCACCGCCTTCCCCTCCGCCGCATTCACCCGAGTCCTGCGAAACACCACCGGCCCCAACTCCACATCCTGAAACCGAGGAACCGTCAACCCCAACTGCTCCGCCGAATTACCGGCCACACCCGGAGCAGGCACCCGCAGCAAAACCGTCCGTCCGCCACACCCGCGCAGCAAAACATCCGCAGCCCGACGAACCGCCACCATCAAATCCGCCATCGTCTCACCCGAGCCTCTCCGCTACATAAGGCCGCAGCAACGCCTGCACCTGCGGATCCACCAGCACCCCGCTGAAGTACTGCATCTGCATCGTGTCCATCTTGCTGCTCTTCACATTCATCGCCGGAGTCGCCTGCGCATTCTTCACAATCTGCGCACAAGCCACCTTCACCGCCGCCGGAACCGTCACAACCCCCGACGTATACGTCACCTCGACCTCGTTGTAATTAATCCCCAAAAAGTTCTGCGGAAACGTCAACTCCGCGGTGCTCAAATTCACATCTACACTCGCCGGATCCAGCGCATTCCGACTCCCCGGCACGCCGAACGCGAAGGCAAGCTGCTCACGAACAGGATCAGTCATCTCCCCTCGTCGAGGCCGCCCATACCGCACATTCACCCCCACCAACGGTGAAACAGCCCCCACCGCAGCAGCCAACGGACGATAGCTCAACCGAACCGTCTGCGCCCCAGCCGTCAACCGCATCCGTTCCACATACTGCGTCACCAGCAGACTAGGCCTCCTGCAATGCGCCTCCATCAAAGCCGAAGCCATCGTCACCCAACCGTCCGAAGTCTCCGCCCCCAGCCCATACTCCACATACTCCGAAGGCAACAAATAGCCCACACCACACCTCCAAATGAAAACTCACAAAAAGCAACAGGGACCGGCAACAAACACCGGCCCCTGCACGATTAGCCCACCCATAACTGCATAGGCCCCACCACCCCCTAAGCTCTTGCTTCTAGGTACCCAAGGGCTTTAGCCTTGGGTCTCTCCTGGCCGCAAAAAGAAAAAAGAAAGGGGCTTCAGCCCCTGGGGTATGCCTTCCTATCCCACGACTAACGACTAGCGATCAACCAGTACCTGATAGTGCGCATAATTCGCACCCTTAACCACAAGCCCGCCAAACTTCACCACCACATACTGCGAAGCAAGCGAACCCGGAACGCCAAGCTGGAAGATCCGAGGATTCGGATCGCTCAGCCAGTGATACTCAATCAAATCCTCCGTCACGATATAAGCCGGCAGCACAGCCGAGCCCGATCCAGGAGTACCCGTATAGCTCAGCGTCCACTCCGGAATCAGAGGAATCTCGCCCGCCTGCGTCGAAAGCGTCTTCACGCTCAAACCAGCAGCAATCTCCTTCGTATTCAGAACGACATTGAACTCGGCCTTCATCTCACGATCAATCAAATCCAGCAGCACCGGATTCGCATAGATAGCCGTAGGACGAACACCATACGAGCTATTCGCAACCATCTGTGCAATCGTCGACTTGAAGCCATCAACAATGCTCTGGCCCGTGCCGATCGTCACCGTATTCCCACCCGCGGCAATCTGCGCGCCCGCGCCATAATACTGCGCAGTCGTCGGAGAGCTCAGACTAGTATCCGAACCATTCCAAAGCGCAACGTCATGCGTACGCAGAACGCCGTCAACAGTATCGGCAAGATCCTTCGCCTGCAGATAAGCGAACTGGCTCTGCTGCTGACCCAGCTCAATATCGAACAAGTTGTAGTTGATCTGCGCGACCAACGCCTTCAGCGGAACACTACGCTCCACACGAGTCGGAGTAACCAGCGGTGCAACAATATTGCGCGGATCGACGAATCCTGAAGAAGCCGAAGGCGAAGGAATCGCCGTCTCTTCAAAAAATCTCGAAGGATGTCCCGTAGCAGGAACCTGCTTGATCCTCTGCCCAAAAACGCCCCGCCGACGGACGAGGTCCGTAATCTCCGATTGATATAGAGGAACCTCAACCGCACCAGGCCCAATAAAATCCGCAGCCGCATGAATCTCAGTAAACTTCGCGTTCATCATTCTCCCTTTCAAAAAGAAAGGGCGCAGCCGCAGCCACGCCCAACATTTAAAATCCGTGCATCCGCGAAAACCCGCGGTCGCCTAACCCAGCAAACCAGCCCGCATCAACTGAGCCTTCACCGCAATCCGCTGTTCGAGACTCAAGCTGACCAAAGCAGCATCTACAGCTCCCGCCTCCATCGAATCCACAGTCACCCCTTGCTTCGCCAGCAGATTAGCCATCGAAACCGGCAGAGTTTTCCGCCCTTGTGTAACTGTAGTAGGCACATAAGCAGCAGAAGCCTTCAACTCCGCAATACGAGCCTCAGCAGCGGCCAGCCGCTCCTCAATCTCCGCCTCGACAGTAGCCGAAACCCGCCCAATCGAAGCCTCAGCGTCACTCTGCCGAGCAGCCAGCTTCTCAACAGCCTGCTCCAGCAGACCAGCCGCATCAGCAAGCCGCTGCACAAACGCACCAAGCTCATCCTTCATCTCTACATCCATTGCTCTCTCCTCGTCGTTCTCTGTTACATCAGTCCACCCACTGAACCTTTGTTCAAGCCGTGGCAGTCACCGGCGCAGAAGCACTCTGCACATTCAAAATCGCAACCACAGCCGAAATCACACTCTGCAAATAAGCCGAATCCACCTGCACACCGGCCTTCGCCAGCAGCCCCGTCACCGCCGCTTCCGTCAGCAGCATCACCTCATTCAACTTCTGCGCCCCGGTCCCGCTCTGCACGCCACTGGCCGCATACTTCTGTTCCACCAGCAGCACAGCACTCTGAATCAGCGAGGTAGCATCCGCTACCTCCTTCGCCACCGGAGCCGCCGAAGGAAACAGAAGCCCCACCAACCGTTCCACCGGAACCGCATACGTCACAGCCCACTTCAAGCCCTTCTCAAAGCCCTTCCCCACAGCCTCCAACACACTCACAAAACTCATCCATCCTCCATCGCATCTCTCGTAGTTGCAGTTACTGTTTCCTTCGACACTCCAAAAACATCGTCATCTCGACCGAAGCAAAGACAGTCTCAACGTCTCTCGCACAGCAGAGAGACCCAGCATCTGCTGTTGTCCTTGCTCTTATCCGCCGTTATCCCTCTGATCACCGCTACGCCTTCATCCGCGCCCATCCGCGAGCATCCGCGGTCGACCGGCGCTTCACCCGAAAGCTAGTACTCCGATAAGCCGCCTTCTCCCGCAGCAGAATCGCTGCACCAGTAAACGTAGCCCGCGTCAGCGTCCAGATCGAAGCCCGCAGATCAGCCACATGCGCATCCGCAAGCTCATAGCTCATCCCCATAGCGCCCTCAACCTGAATCTTCTCCTCCATCTCTGGAAAGTCCCGCGCATACAGATAGCCCGCGACACACAGCCGCTTCCCATCCAACTCAGCCGCCGTAATAATCCCGCACTTCTGCCTCGCATCATGCCCGTCCCACCCGGCCTTGTAATCAACCGCCATGCCCAGCAGACTAGGCAAAGCCGCCTCCGCCGCAGCCCTCGACAACACCACTCGATGCCCCCGCGCCCCACTGGGAGCTTTATCGCTGGCCACATCCACCAGCGTCAGCACACCCTCAAAAGGCAGCCGGTTCGGATGCCCATGCACCTCGGGAAACTCCACCGCCATAGCCCGCATCTCCAGGCCCGCCACGCCTCGCAAACCCTCTCGCCGGCCCGCACCACACCGCCGATGCAGCCCTTCAGCCTGCCCCATTGACCCTCCCTCTGTATCGCTCTTCGCACTGCCTCTTGTTGTCTTCCCCGAAGGGGACCTGCTTTCATCTCATCGTTTATTGCGCAGTACAGAGCACCCGTATTTTGCTTTGTTTCGCTCTTATCCGCCGTTATCCTTCTGATCACCGTTACGCCTTATCCGCGCCCGTCCGTGGTCGCTCCTGTTCCTGTGGCTTCCCGAAATCCTCCAGCAGCTTCGCCATAATGCTCTTCGGCCGACGCTTCCTCGCCACCTGCATATCCCCCTGGTCCAGCCCACCCAGCTTCGTCAGGATCTTCATATGCTGAATGCTCCCCTTCTTCGCCTCCTCCGCAAACTTGGCCATGATCTCCGGTAGAGCCTCAGCCACCCGCTTTCGGGCAAACGTCCTGCAGTACCGCGGCCTTGGAGTCGCCACCCGCGACTCCTTCTCCACCGTCTCTTCGTCCGCAACAGCCCCCTCGCTCACAAACCGCCCCTTCACTCGCTTCCTCTCCATCCCCACCTCCAAAAGCAAACGGGAGAGCAGCCATCAGGCGCTCTCCCGTCTCATTTCTTGATTACCTTTCCAGAATAGCAGTTGGAGTGGAATTACCATGCCAACTTCCAGGCAGAAATATTTGCAATTGAATCAATGGTTTAGCAAGTTTTACACAGTTTAGACCCCTTGACAGCTTTTCGAAGGCTCCAGAAGTTTGCGCTCCAGGAACACCTCCGTCAGCTCATCCAGCGCATCCCCATACCTCCGGATCAGCGTCCGCAACGGCAACCCTACCAACCCAGCTGCTTCGCCCTGCGTGTACTCCTGCATGGCGACCCGTTCCAGGATCAACTGCTGTTCGCTATCCAGCTTTGCCAGACATCGCTCCACGTCGTGGACAAAGATCACCACATCGTCGAATCCATGCACCTGGTAGTTGGTCACCTTCCCCCGGAACATCTCCCGTCCCAGCAGAGAAGGAGCGCGTCCAGCCTCCATCGCCATCTTCACGTAACGCCGAAGCAGCCCTTCCGTGTACTTCCGATAGAAAGCCAGCTCAGGAGCCGCTTTCCGCCGTTGTTCAACCTCCGCAACCTCACGTACGTCGCGAACCTCGCGGATCTCATGGAAAGCCTCAGTAGCCCAGATCACGGGCAAAACCAGCACAGCTGCGCTCATCGCCCACCTCCCATTGACACGACGACCGCCTGGCATCGCGAAACCCGCGTCAACCGCGACTTCCGTCCAGCCCTGCTTCTCCCACGCGGTGCCGGAAACTCCGACAGTCGTTGCGAGCATCCCCGGCAGTAAACGCCGTTTGTTGTTTCCATGCGGAGCCAAAGCGCTCCACACCCTTCACATACCTTCAGATTCATGCGCAAGTACTTCATTTCATTCCCTTTCAAGGCGTAATGCTCCCAGCGAGCCTCGGTATTTTTCAGCGGTCGGAGCGGGCTCGCTCAGGTTGTTATGAAGTGCCGTCAGCCTGCCGTGGAGCTCTATTGGCCCATCAATCCAGCTGCAAACACCTGTCTGTCGTTGATCAATCCAGCGTCGTACCTTGGGAAATCAATCACCCTGCATTCATCCACTCTCGTTCCAGGAGAAGCGGCACGATTTTTGCACCATTTCTGTTACTGAAGCGATGAATAGAAAGTCTCAAGGTTATAGCTTTAGACAAAATCGATGTCAATATGATTCTTTCCTCAGCTCAAAGTTACCGCTAACACCTGAAAGTTGAGCAATTTGCCCACGAAATGCGTTGCACAAAGCTAAATTTTCGCCTAATCTTCGTCTTGTCCAATGATATTGTTCGACCTCGGAGGAGCCTACCCATGAACTTCCAAGATCTTCACGAACTCGTCCGTCTTGAACTATTCGGGCGCATCGAGCGTGGCACCCTCACCGGACGCCGCATCGCCCAACAGGCAGGGTTCCAGCAAGCCCATATCTCTAACTTCCTCAATCGCAAACGCGCCCTCTCCCTCGAGGGCCTCGATCGCGTCCTTGAATCGCAAAACCTGACCATCGAGCAGATCCTCCCTCTCGAACTCACTGCCGCTGCCACCCCGCCCCAGCCAACCAACCCCATCGAGGTCGTCCCCGTCGTCTCGGCATCCGTCGCCATGGACGATGCTCGCATCCCTCCCTCTGCCGTCATTGAAACGATTCAGGTCTCCGCTTCACGCCTTCACGACAATCGTTCCCGCCCCTCAACCAAACACGCCCACTGGGATCGCTTCCTCGCCATCCGTGCCGACGCCCAGCAAGTCGCCGCCATGGAGCCCGTCCTCTCCCCCGGAGCCATCGCCGTCCTCGACCGCCACTACAACTCACTAGCTCCCTACCGTGCCCACCAGCCCACCCTCTACGCCGTCCGTTACGGTGCAGCCTTGCTCCTCCGCTTCGTCGACTTCGACGAGGGCCGCCTCATCCTCCGCCCATACTCGAGGGAGTTTCCTGTCCAGCTATTACCACTTGCTAACCACGAATCTCCAGCCGACTACCTCATCGGACGCGTCTGTTTCGTGCTCTCCGAGCTGTGATTGCTAAACTAAATTAATGCTCTCAAGGCTTTACGCGAAGTGGATGTTCTCCTGGGAGACTGCACTTACTACACGCGACACCAACCGAATCGTCCGCCCCCTCGAATGGGGCTTCGACTGGCTGAAAGACTTCAGCCCGCTTGCGAATCTGTCCACTGATTACGCAGATGATCTCCAGCGAATGACCGCCATAAACGACGTCATAGTCAACCATTCAGAGGAGTTTTTCGGATACGACACACCCACGGATTTCCGCCTCGAAACCCGCCATCCACAGCTCTTTCCAACCAATGTCCGCCCAGAAACACTGGCTCAGGACGCAGAATTAAAGCGCAAAGCAGAAGAGGGCGAACTAGAAGAAGCCGAATTTCTCCGTTTCACCTCTCCCATCCGCACCCGCTACCCCGAAAACGACATCGTCAACGCGCGTTGGTATCCCGCGCCAGAACTAACAGACAAGCAGAAGGCAAAGCAGGGCCGCAGGCCGAAGCAGGCAATCATCGTAATGCCGCAGTGGAACGCAGATGCTTTCAGCCACAACGCGCTCTGCACCTTATTCAATCGCTTCGGAATCAGTGCATTACGCCTCTCCAAGCCATACCACGACATCAGGCGGCCAGCCGAGCTCGAGCGGTCTGACTACGCCGTCAGCGCGAACGTGGGCCGCACCATCGAGGCCTGCAGGCAGGCCGTCGTCGACATTCGCAGCTGCCTTGACTGGCTTGAATCACAAGGCTACGAGCAGTTCGGTGTGCTGGGGACGAGTCTCGGCAGCTGTTATGCCTTCATCGCCGCCGCTCATGACTCTCGCCTTAAGGTCTGTGCCTTCAACCACGCCTCAACCTGGTTTGGCGATGTTGTGTGGACAGGCCAAAGCACGCGGCATATTCGCGAAGCCTTTCAACAGGCAGGGCTCACGCAGGACTTAGTGCGCCAGATATTTACTGGAATCAGCCCCATGTCGTACATGCAGCGATTCGCCGCAAGCCCGAAGCGTGTCCTTGTCATTCATGCGACCTATGACCTGACGTTTTTGCGCGAATTCTCCCTCGACGTTCTTGCAAACTTCGATCAATATGGCGTGGATTATGTCTCAAAGGTGCTTCCTTGCGGTCACTACACCACAGGAGAAACACCCTATAAATACATGGACGGTTGGTACATGGGTTCGTTCGTCTATCAGGCTTTCAAACGTCTGGCCGAACAGCAACAGGCTATTCCCTAGGTCGGCTCTTCAGAGTCAGACGAGCTACCGAAGATCGCCGCGATGCAGGGAGCTATCAGAATCGCAAGGAAGGCTAGAGCTATGATCGAGTCGTGCACTCGATCTTCTTTGACCAGCCCCCAAAGGGCTACTGGTTCAATCAGAGCGTGCATTCCGCCTCCGCTTTGCTGAAGCCTTCAAACTAGCTGCTGAAGTCGCTGTTAGGATAACCCTCGATCTGCGCTTCGCCGTTCGGTGGATACAGCTTTCTCGCCTTAGCATAGTAGAACGCCGTTTACATAGCTTCCCACGCCGAACCCTTTTCTTTGCGCGAATAACGGACCATGGATCTGGAATACAGGGCATAAAATACCCTTATGTCCATCGATCTGAATGCCAAACTGACATCCGCCGACCCTGACATCGCCGCACAAATCGAGAACGAAATCATTCGCCAGCACGAAGGGCTGGAGATGATCGCATCAGAAAACTTCGTGAGTCGTGCTGTGCTCGAGGCGGCGGGTACGGTGTTCACCAACAAGTACGCTGAGGGCTATCCCGGAAAGCGTTACTACGGCGGGTGCGAATTCGCCGACGTGGTCGAGAACATTGCACGCGACCGCGCAAAGCAGCTCTTTGGAGCCGAACATGTGAATGTGCAGCCGCACTCTGGTTCGCAGGCAAATGCCGCGGCTTATATGGCGCTTTTGAGCCCCGGCGATTGCGTCCTTGGGTTGGACCTGGCGCACGGTGGACACCTAACGCATGGTCACAAGCTCAACTTTTCGGGCAAGCTGTATCGCATTGTTGGCTATCAGGTTCGGAAGGACACGGAGACCGTTGACTACGACGAGCTTGAAGCTCTCGCCGTCCGTGAGAAGCCGAAGATGATTATTGGTGGCGGCAGCGCCTATCCGCGACAGTTTGACTTTGCCCGGATGCGCGAGATTGCAGACAAGGTTGGAGCTTATCTCGTTGTTGATATGGCGCATTTTGCTGGTCTGGTTGCCGGGGGAGCGCATCCTTCGCCAGTTCCTCATGCGCATGTCGTGACGACGACGACGCACAAGACGCTGCGTGGGCCGCGCAGTGGCTTGATTCTGTGCAAGCAGGAATTCGCGGCGGCGGTGGATCGTAGCGTGTTTCCGGGGCAGCAGGGTGGCCCTTTGATGCACGTTGTGGCGGCGAAAGCGGTGGCTTTCAAGGAGGCTCTTGATCCACAGTTTGCTGGTTATGCGCGGCAGGTGGTGGCCAATGCGAAGGTTCTGGCGGAGGCTCTGGCCGCTGAGGGGTATCGCATTATCTCCGGCGGAACCGACACGCATCTGATGCTGGTCGATGTGTTCCAGAAGGGCATTCTTGGCTCGGAGGCGGAGAACGCGCTGGGCGAGGCTGGAATCACCGTCAACAAGAATGCGATTCCGTACGACACGAATCCTCCGATGAAGCCGAGTGGAATCCGGATTGGAACGCCAGCGCTGACGACGCGCGGGATGAAGGAGGTGGAGATGCGCGTCATTGCAGGCTGGATCGCGCAGGCGCTCGATCGTCGGGGCGATGCGGGCGCATTGAAGAAGATCCGCAAGGATGTCGGTGAGCTTGCGGAGCAGTTCCCGCTGTATGGGTGGCTGCGTGAACCTTCTTCCGTGATCTGATCAGCAGTACCGACCTCAAAGCGTCCGAATATCTGGAAACATTGGCCAGTCTGCGCCTCCATCACTTTTTGACGTGATGGGCGGCCAGGCTGGTCTATAGTCTGGTGGTGTTCTCTTGTTGGTCTTGAGGAATGCTCTAAATTGATGGCGGCGATTGAGGAAGCCAATGGCGCTTGCAGTGTTGTCGTGGATCATGGCAATCCCCCTGCTTGGGTTTGTTACCGGGCTACGTACGATGATGCCGATGGCTGTTCTCTGCTGGTTTGCGTGGCTTGGATATCTGCCGGTTGATGGAACATGGGCTTTCTGGGTGGCGAAGCTTCCGACGGCTGTGATCTTTACCGTGTTGGCCGTTGGAGAGAATATTGCCGACAAGTTGCCGAAGATGGTGGATCGGGTCTCGCCTGGACCTTTGGCAGCGAGGTTGATCGTTGCCGGACTGATTGGCGCGATCGTTGCCGCTGGGCTGAATGGGTCGGGGTTCGAGGGTGTATTTCTTGCGGTGACCTGTGCTCTGGCCGGTGCCTTTTGCGGATTTCTCCTTCGCCGAGAGCTTGTCCGGCAATATTCCTTCAAAGACTGGTACGTCGCGGTCGCTGAGGATATCTTCACCGTGGGGTGTGCCATCCTGGCGATGGGTGTGATTACGGGATAACCACTGCTATGCCGTGGTCCCCTCTCAGCACTACTCCCACCCCGTACTCATTGTTGCTAAAGTCTTCTATTTACATAAGATAAGGCCATACCTGTACGCCAAAGTATTGAAAAATAAGCCTCTGTTATAGCTAAAGTATTGATCCTAAATAACTACAGAGAATCACTTTCGTCCGGCAGCTCCTTTCGTACTGACTTAATTATAGGGTTTGAGGGGGAATCATTCGGCAAGCCTATCCCTTTGATTCCATGATGGTTGTTGGCGATATGAGCTTGACAGATAGTTTGGAGATTTAAGTAGAAGCTTAGTCCTGTTCGCCGAACACTTTTGCGTAGCTCTTGCCGTAGGGGTAGAAGCGATCTTTCTCGCCGCATTGCCATGCGGCCTTTTGTTCCGGGGTTGTGATGTCCCAATCGGGGCGGCATTTCTTTGTGACGGCGCGTAGGTCCTGACGTAGCTCTTCGATGGTTGGCCGGCCGAAGAACCAGTAACCGTAGTAGATATTGAAGACGATGAGGCCGGGCTCGAGGACGAGGGTGTACGGGATCATTGGATTGTGCTGCGGATCGGTGTACTCGGCGATGTCGAGATCCTTCTGGATCGTGCGTCCGACGTCAGACAGAAACGGCCAGTAGGCACCGACGCCGGTCCGGTACTCGTTTGTCTCTGCCAGGTTGTCGGTGCTGATGGTGACAAGGCGGCAATAACCGACTTCCATCTCGCGATAAAACTGAACCAATAATTCTGCCTGTCGACGGTCTTTTGGGCAGAAGCCTCCTCGGCTAAGGACCAGCACCATCGGGTGCGGTCCTTGCAACTCAGAGAGCTTGCGGCGTTTGGTGGTGTGATCTGGTAGTTCGTAGTCTGGGAATGTGGAGCCGGGGACAATATCTGCTCGCATGAGATAGAACTCCCTTCAATGATTGCGACTGGGGCGTTTTTTCAACGCGTGACGGATGAGAGTAGCTGATCAATTCGCTCCGCGATGTATTCCACGTGCGTTTCGAGAGCGAAGTGGCCCGTGTCGAGCAGCTCCACGGTCGCGTTTGGGTTGTCGCGCTTGTAGGCTTCGGCTCCAGGGGGGATGAAGAAGGGGTCGTTCTTGCCCCAGATGGCGAGAAGTGGTGGTTTGAAGTCACGAAAATACTGGTGAAACGTGGGATAGAGTGCCACATTGGTGGCGTAGTTGAGGAAGATATCCAACTGAATTTCATCTATGCCCGGGCGCGCGAGAAGTGCGGCGTCAAGTGTGTAGGATTCGGGGGCGACCAACAGCGGATCGCTTACGCCATACAGGTACTGATCGCGCGTGGCTTTGTAGGTGACCATGGGGCGGATGGCGTCGCGGTTCTCGGGAGTTGGGTCGGCCCAGTAGCGGCGCAGGTCGCCCCATCCGTCACTCAAACCTTCCTCGTAGGCGTTTCCATTCTGCGAGACGATGGCGGTTATGCGCTCGGGATGCGCGACTGCCAGACGGAAGCCGACGGGTGCGCCGTAGTCGAAGACGTAGATGGCGTACTTCGTCAGCCCGAGCGCGGTTAAGAAGGCATCGATGGTTTTGGCCATCGAGTCGAAGGTGTAGACATACTTTCGCTCGTCAGGAACTACGGTAAAGCCGAAGCCGGGGAGGTCCGGTGCGATGACTCGATAACGCTTCGCCAGAAGGGGAATTAACTCGCGGTACTGGTGTGAGGACGAGGGGAAGCCGTGCAGCAGCAGAATGACCGGAGCGTCGGCGGGGCCCGCTTCGCGGTAGAAGACCTGGACACCGTCGGCATTGATTGTGTGAAAGCTGGCGCGGGGAAGCGAAGAAGGTTGTGGCATTTGGGTCTGTCTCCTGGAGCGAATGAAGAGGCCTAAGTGAATTACACGTATAGGTTAGGTCGATTGATTCCATGACAACGGCCTAGATCGTTCCGCCGGTGTAGGTCACGCTGAGCGTGAAATTGACCGGCGCGGGGGAGCTCGTGCTGACTCCGATGTTGTACCAGCCTGTCTGCTTGGGTCGATTGCCGGGAACCGGAGTTGCCTGATCCAGAAGCGCAGGCTGGATGTTGGTTTGCTTTGAGAAGGTCACGGTGGTGTTTTTCTGCACGTAGATTCTTGCGATGGTCTGCCCTCCGTCGACGGTCGCCGGAGGAATGTCGAGATCGGGCGCGCCGAAGAAGACCTGGGTTGTGTGCCGCGGCTGATGCGTTATGGGCTTGTCTGCGCCTGCCCGTGAGAAGCAGAGGTAGCTTTGGCCTCCGGCATAGGCGTTGGATGGGATGGTGAAGGTGGCATTGCCTTGACCGTCGGTCCAGATGTCGTCGTGTCGACCGGTGTAGTCGTGGAGTTGTACGTTGGCGCCGAAGCTGGTGGCGCAGGTGATCTCGCGGCGGTTGTAGGTGTCGAAGTTGAGGGCCGTCAGGAGGCCGGGGCTGGTGCCGATCTGGCCGCCATTGCCGTCGCGCTCGATGACGATGACGGAGTTGTCGACCCAACGGGTGGTTTGTGATCCATAAGCGAAGGTTCGGTTGATGTAGACGAGATTGTCGATCAGCGGTTTGAGACCGTAAGCGCCGGGCCAGATTGGATCGGAGAAGTAGTCTTTTCCGTAGATGAGGACTTGTTTGCAGCTGATGGTGAGGAGATAGGCGTAGCCCAGCATCTTCGAGGTGATGACCTGCTCGCCGGGGCTGGTGTCGGTGTCGGGGTTGTCGACGAAGCCGTAGGCCAGGCCGGGGTTCCACTGGGAGTAGCCTGCTCCATCCAGAGCGCGGGCGTACAGGTTGTTGCATGCGGTCTGGATGGCGAAGTGGATGTTGAAGTCTTCGACTCCGCTGCGGCTGCTGATGGGCGAGGAGGTGGCCCACCAGTTCAGGTTTGCCGGGTTGCCATCGAAGTATTCGGAGTAGAACTGCTTGTTGGCCATGGCTCCGTGATGCATGAACTCGGAGACGAAGGGCGCCCAGAGGCCTTTGACGTCGTCGATTCTTGCGCCGTCGGCGCCGGTGGTGCGAAAGAGCCAGTCGCCGTAGTCAAGCGCGTCGTTGATGGTGTATCGGGCTGGCTTGCAGTGCTGATAGACCTTTTCATCTCCGAAGGCGAAGTCGTCGGATGGTACCGGGACGGCGTCCTGTGGCTGTGTGCCGCCTCCCTTGGATTTGCGAAAGCAGCCCGGTTGCATCGCGCCTCGGCCGTTCAGGGTTTTGCCGTCGGCTCCCAGGTAGGTGTATTGGGCGTTTTTTCCGCCGATGAGTTGGTGGAGGACGAGGTCGAGGTCTACGGCGAGGCCGTGTTGGTGAGCGACGGCTATCAACTGGCGCAGGGATTCTGCGGTGCCGTAACGAGTGGGGATGCTTCCTTGTTGGTTCTTGGTGCCGAGATCGCGTGGGTCGTAGACGCCGTAGCCGTCGCAGCCAGCGCCGTCTCCACCTTGGGCTTTGCTTGCGGGTGGGAGCTGGATTCGATCGAAGCCGACGCTTGCGAGATTTGCGACTTCGCCGGTTAGCATGTCCCAGAGCCATGGCGCGCCTGCGTCGGTGCTGGGTGCGGGGACTGTGACTCGCTGGCCAGGTTTGTCGGTGAATCGTCCCCAGCCGATCAGGCTTACAGACATCGCTAACCTCCTTGACGTGCTGTGGCCCGATACGACGGTAAAACTTAACACCGATCTTCACCGATTCAAAAACAAGATTAGAAAGACAAGGATTTGAAGAGAATCTTTTCGTTGTTGTTTTATCGGTCTTTTAAATCGGTGGTATCGGTGCAGATCTGTGTTAGGCCTTTAGATTTTCAGGCCACAGGTTCGGAGGCGGCGGAGCGGAGCCAGGATTCCATGACATCGTGGCCAACGAGGCCGGCTTGTTGTTTTACGAGGCGGCTGTTGTGGAAGACGGCGAAGTTAGGGATGCCGCGGACGTTGTAGCGGGCTGAGAGTGGATGGTTCTGCTCTGTGTCGACCTTGAGGACGATGGCCTGGCCGGCCATGTCGGCGGCGGTGCGGGCGACCTCGGGTGCGGCCATTCGGCAGGGACCGCACCAGTCGGCCCAGAAGTCGACCAGGACGGGAACGGTTGCGGATTGAGTGATTTCGTCGAAGAGCTCGGCGTCGACGGGGATGGGCTCATTGAGAGGCGGGAGGGGGGCTTTGCACTCGCCGCAGCGGCCGGTCTCTGCCAAATGCTTTGCGGAGACGCGGTTTTTGCGGCCACAGTGTTTGCAGGTGCGGATCACGGGCATGGGATGGCTCCGGTCTTCCCGACTACTGTAGCAGTTTTGTGGGGCGGCTTATGCGTGGTGAATCAGGCGCGTCGACGGTAGCGGATGGAGAACTCGTAGCCAGGGTTGGGGGGAAAGAGTTTGGCGACGAGGCGGAGGCGCTCGGCGAGGGGCTGGGGGGCGAGGAGGGGGTACTCGCGCTCGCGGAGCTCGGAGTAGTCGAAGTCGACGGAGAGAGAGAGCTGGTAGATGGCGAGGGCGTCGGAGAAGGCGGCCTCGAGGAAGGTGCTCTTGGCCTTCTCGTCAATCTGCGGGGTCTTACCGGTTGCGGCTTCTGTGCCGTTGAGGGCCTGGGCACGGCTCTCCCAGGCGTCCTGGCTGGTTTCGCCGCGGACATCAGCAAGGACCTGGTTCCAGACGAGCTGGTCGAATACCGCGGGGACTCCGGCGATGTCGACGAAGGCATGGCCGACGTTGATGAAGAACTCAAAGGCCAGGGCGAAGCGGTCGCCGAGAAGACGGGTGGAGATGAAGACGCCCTCCGTGTCGGTGAGGGTGACGTTGCGGTGGCAGATAGCCTGATCGCCGAGCTCTGGGGTGTAGGCGGGGGCGATGAGGGTCGTGTCGCTGCCGCGACTTTCGCTGATAGCGAGCGGGACGAAGTAGTAGGTTTTGCGTGAGAGCGCGGCAGCGATGGCGGTGGGAACGGCCTGGACCATGCGCTGGAGGTCATGATCGTCGATGCTGGTCTCGCCGAATGCTGCGTAATTGATGCCGTTAGGTGCTTTGAGCACAGCAGTTTCGCGGGCAACCTGAGTTGCGAGGACCAGTCCGTTTTGAACGCCTTCAGCCATAAAGCAGTATTCTACTGGTATGACGCATGTGACGCAGAGCGGAGCCTCGACTCCGCATACGTTTGGAGAAGGTTACCTGTTTGGGGTGCCGCTGGGCGACCTGGGATGGTTCGCGAGCCTGTTGATGGGCACAGCTGCAGGATTTGCGGCGTTCTTTGCCTCGACGTTTCTCGGGATCATTACGATTCTGGCTTTCAACCTTGCCACGCACCATGCGGTGGACCTGACGATCAGTTACAAGTGGATTGGGTTGCCTGTTGGGTTGGTGGTGCTGGTGGTGGCGCTGGGGTATCTTGGGACGCTTTGGGTGCGGCGGCTGACGCGGCGGAGCTAAGCATCTCGCTTGTTGCCGCCATCGCGCCCAAAAACCTAACACCGATCACACCGATCCAAAACAGACCTAATGAAAAGGCCCTTGTCTCAACCTTTATCGGTGGCATCGGTGAAGATCGGTGTTAAGCCTTTCTTCGTTTGCGACGAAACCATCGGGCGCTGCCAATCGTCCAAAGTTCATTCTGCTATTCTTTTCGCTCACACCCAACGTATCTTCCGGAGGACCATCACGTATGTCATTCGCTCGCAGTTTTGCGCGCTGGAGCTGTTGCACGGCTGCCATCGCAGGTCTCGTTGTACCGTCCGTTGCTGCCGATAAGAAGAAGGATCCGGTGGCGGCTGTTACCGAGACTCCTTCGTACTATGGCGCTCAGCCAGCGCTGGAGAATATCGACCTTGCGATGTATCAAAAGATTCGAGACGAGGGTTTCAAGCACTCGCACGTAATGCAGTTTGCCGGGGCGCTGGCGGATGGGATCGGTCCGAGGCTGACGGGCTCGCCGAACATGGCGAAGGCGAATGCATGGACCAAGGACACTCTGACGACGATCGGCCTCGAGAACGCGCACCTGGAGGATTGGGGCGAGTTCGGCATGGGTTGGCAGCAGATCAATACGTGGATCCGTATGGTGACTCCGGATACGGCTCCGCTGATGGCGCAGGCAGCACCGTGGTCTCCAGCGACGAGCGGGCCGGTGTCGGGCGAGGCCGTCTACCTTGATATTCAGGATGTCAAAGAACTCGATAAGTACAAGGGCAAGCTGAAGGGCAAGATCGTTCTGTTTGGTGCGATGCGTCCGACGCCTGACCTGACCGAGCCGCTGTTCCATCGGTATACGACCGAGGAGCTGGCGGAGATGGAGACCTATCCGACGGGTGCCGGGCGTGCGGGTGCTCCTAATGTTCAGCAGTTGATGGCTGATCGTGCGCGGCTGGCTGCGGTTCGTACAGCGGCGCTGAAGATGATGACTGAAGAAGGCGTCGCCGCGATCATTACGCCTTCGCGCGATGGCGGTAAGGGCGGCGGCACAGGGATCATCTTCGACGACAA
Source organism: Edaphobacter aggregans (assembly GCF_003945235.1). Classification (NCBI taxonomy): domain Bacteria; kingdom Pseudomonadati; phylum Acidobacteriota; class Terriglobia; order Terriglobales; family Acidobacteriaceae; genus Edaphobacter; species Edaphobacter aggregans. The sequence continues at coordinate 2,976,406 of NZ_RSDW01000001.1, read as the reverse complement.
CGGGGCGAATCTCGTGCGTGGCGCGCAGGTGAAGGAGACGGCGGTCACGATTCCGAATGCCGTGATGATGATCGAGCACTACAACCGGCTGGGCCGGCTGTTGCAGAACCATGTGCCGGTGACGCTTGAGGTGAACATCGAGACGAAGTTCACGGGCGATCACGAGCATGGCTTCGATACCGTTGCCGAAATTCCTGGCACCGATCCGAAGCTGAAGGACCAGGTGGTTATGGTTGGCGGGCATCTGGATAGCTGGATCTCCGGCACGGGCGCGACGGACAATGGCGCGGGTTCCGTGGTGGCGATGGAGGCTGTGCGCATCCTGAAGGCGCTTGGCGTGAAGCCGCGTCGCACGATCCGGATCGCGTTGTGGTCAGGCGAGGAACAGGGCCTGTACGGTTCGCAGGGCTATGTGAAGCAGCACTTCGGCACGTTTGCAGAGCCGGAGCATCCTGAACCGGCCAGCGTTCCCGGCTTCATGCGCCAGCGCGGCAAGCTGACGACGACCCGGGAGTGGGAGACGTTGGACGGGTACTTCAACCTAGACAACGGCACGGGTATGGTTCGTGGCGTGTACACGCAGGAGAACACGGCGATCGCTCCGATCTTCCGGCAGTGGATTGCACCGCTGAAGGACCTGGGCGTGACGACAATCTCGCTTCGCAACACAGGTGGCACGGACCACCTGTCGTACGATGCGGTTGGCTTGCCCGGCTTCCAGTTCATTCAGGACCCGATGGACTACGAAACGCGCACGCACCACTCGAACATGGACACGTACGACCGGCTGCATCCTTACGACCTGGAGCAGGCTGCGGTGGTCGAGGCGATCTTCCTCTACAACACGAGCGAGCGCGAGGCGATGCTGCCACGCAAGCCATTCCCGCATCCTGAGAAGGAAAGGGAGATGACGGCTCCGATTCCGGGGATCTATCCGGGCGCGGTTGCCAAGCCGGACAGCAAGTAGCTAAGTCCTGGTACCAACTCCCTCCTGGGTTGGTACCAAAGTATTCTTATTGAAGGACTTAAGGGTGCGATGCTTAGGCAAAGTATTCATTCCAGGTGTTTTATCGGCAAGATATTGTAGGTAAACGGCTTAGATTAGTATCTCGTTCAGAAGTAGAAAGGCCCTGGAATGGTTTCCGGGGCCTTTCATTTGTTCGCTATATCTATTGTATCGATTCGAGTGGAATCGATCGGCACGTGATTCGTGAGGATTGGCGCGGGGATTCGCGTATTTGGGGCTTGACAGGGATTCGGTTGCGGAAATTGATAGCGGTTGTCTGATGAAGTGGCTTTTGGCTAAGTTAGCAGCCAGCTTTTCGATCCTCCTTATTGAAGCGTCATTTGCGGAAACACCAGAAAATACGAACCTTAGGTATATATTTGAGCGGATGTAAATGGACGCGCCGGGAGGCGGATGTGCGAGTTTTTCTGCGAGTAGCGGCGTGGGTTGTGCTGGGTTGGAGCACAGGACAGGTTCTTGCGGGGCAGCGTACGCCGGACCGGTATGAAGCATTACGCGACGGGAAGCTGACGTTCTGGGTTTCGAGCAGACGGCCCTTCGACGGCGACGGCCTTGTCGCGGAGTTGAAGAAAGACTATCCAAAGCTGCAGGTCCAATGGCAGGCGTTTCCCCCGAACGCACTCCTGCCTGCTATCGACACAGCGCGGCAAAATGGGACTCTACCCGATGCTGTCTTCGCAGATAACGCTGCACAGGAACGCCCGTTGATGAGTTCGGGGCGAATGAGGGAGATGGCTGGCCGGCCACGGCGCGGGGACAGAGGCTGGTGGATGGTCTTGAAAGATGCTCCTGATGGAAAGGTTGGGGAGGCTTTTCTGGTTTGGCTGGAGCAGTCTCCAGAGTGGAAGGCTGGGTTGTCGGCGACGCAGCTCCTGACGTCTGCCGACGAAGCGGCGGTTCAGGCGGTCGCTAAAGGAGTGATGGAGGCGTTTGGTTCGTTTCCCGTGCGACCTCCTCAAGACGCGCTGGATACCGCGGTTTCGACCTTTGCATGGAATTGGGTCCGTCTGAATCAGATGCGGGAGGGCGGGAAACAGAGCTATACCTCGCAGATCGAGAAGGTGGGTGGCAATGAACGGCTGGCGTACGTTTTGGCATCCACTCTGGAGCAGGGGGAAGATTCCTTTGGGGTCCTCCACTCTTTTATGGTCTTGCGGAAAGAAGACGGGGGCTGGAGGGTGCTCCTGCTGGTGCCGGAAGGACCATTGCCGACGATCGAACAGATGTTTGCCACAATCGATTCGATCGGCCTGAAACGGGACGCTCCAAAGGGAAGCTCGAGTGTCACACTGCTGGCTCCCGGTGATGGCGAGCGCGTGACGCGCTTTCCCAAGACGGAGATCGCGTTTGAGCAAGAGGGCAATCCCGGTGAGTTGTATGGAGTTGAGTCGCAGTACTTCGATCCTGGACGGAAGATGTGGTCGCCATCGCTGATGTATTGGGTACCGGCTAAAGACGGTGCTCGAATAACTCGCATGGAGGAGCCTTTTGGGGTGGGCCAGCAGCCACATCGATGGCGGGTGTGGAGCGTGAACAAGGCTGGTGTGGTGACGCTGAGCGAGTGGCGGACGATCGATTTCATCAACTAGCGCACTGGGGCCGATGCGTGTAGAGCCGCGTAAGCCATGAGCTAAAGTGAGTCGGGCTAATTTTTGTTTGGGACGAAACGATATCGTCACAACTTATTCATAAAAGTCGACTACTCCTTGGGATGGCCCGGATGCGGCCTCACACTAAAGGAGATGTCAATGCAGAAACTTATTGCGAGTTCTTTGGCCACGCTGCTGGTGGCTGGACAGATTGCGGGGCCGGCTGTCGCGAATGCGCAAGCCAACTCCCGAGCGACTGCCACGCCGATCAAACATCTTGTGGTGATCTTTCAGGAGAACGTCTCCTTCGATCACTACTTTGGCACTTATCCTGTTGCGTTGAATCCTCCGGGCGAGCCGAAGTTCAAGACGGCTGCGGGGACGCCGTCGGTGAATGGTTATACGGATGCATTGCTGTACAACAATCCGAACTTTTTGAATAAGGCGCTGAATGGAGCCGGGGCATCCAATCCGTTCCGTCTGGATCGGTCGGAGGCCGCAACAGCGGATCAGGATCACGACTATACGCCGGAACAGCAGGCGTTCCATGGCGGCTTGATGGATGGATTTCCGAAGTACACGGGAACGCCCGGACCTCCGCCGAACGGGCAGACCACCAATGGTTTGGTGATGGGCTACTATGACGGCAATACGGTGACTGCGCTCTGGAACTATGCGCAGCAGTATGCGATGAGCGACAACTCCTATGACACGAACTTCGGGCCTTCGACGCCCGGCGCGATCAACCTGATCTCGGGACAGACGGGCGGGATTGTTGATTCGATCAGCGCGGGTGACTCGGTTGTTCCGGATGGAAACGGCGGACAGACACTGATCAGCGATGCGGACCCGATCGGCGATGTGTGCTCTGGCACAGGGACGGTGCAGTTCGGCGGCCAGAACATTGGCGATCTGCTGAATGCTAAGGGCGTAACGTGGGGCTTCTTCTCCGGCGGGTTCGACCTGACGGTTACGAATTCCAATGGATCGACGGGCTGCAGCCGTTCGACGACCTCGGCGGTCACGCTGACGAAGAAGGCCGACTACATTCCTCATCATCAGCCGTTCCAGTACTACGCTTCGACAGCGAACCCGAAGCACACGCGGCCATCGTCGGTGAAGATGATCGGCTTTGATGATGCGGCGAACCACCAGTACGACATCAATGATTTCTATGCTGCCGTGAACGCGGGCAATCTTCCTTCGGTCAGTTTTCTGAAAGCTCCTGGGTATCAGGATGGCCATGCCGGCTATTCGGATCCGCTGGATGAGCAGACGTTCGTCGTGCACGTGATCAACCTGCTGCAGCAGTCGAAGGACTGGGACAAGACAGCGGTCGTGATTGCGTATGACGACTCGGACGGTTGGTACGATCACCAGATGAGTCCGATTGTGAACCAGTCGACGACGGCTGCGGATGCGTTGGTTGCGACGGGTTCGTGCGGAGACGGCTCGACGGCGTTGTCGTCGATCACTTCGCTGCATGCGCAGGGGCGCTGCGGGTATGGTCCTCGGCTGCCACTGCTGGTGATCTCGCCGTATGCGAAGCAGAACTTCGTTGACCACACAATCACGGATCAGAGCTCAATTCTTCGGTTCGTTGAAGACAACTGGGTCGATAGCCAGCGGATCGATGGTTCGTTCGACAGCCGTGCGGGAACGCTGCTGAATATGTTCGACTTCAAGAATCCGCAGGGCGGGACCTTCTTGCTAAACGAAAATACGGGTCGTCCTGTGAACCAGTAGTTGTTGCGTAGAAGATAGGATTTGATCGGAACGAAGGGTGCCGGAGAGATGTTGTCTCCGCACCCCTCGTTCCTTTGTTTGTGTGTAATGAGAGAGGCGAACGGGTTGATTTCTCGAAGAAGGTTTTTGCGGCGCGCTGGAGTTCTGGCGACTGGGTTGTCATTTGAGAAGGCTGCGGTAGCGAGCGGGATGGTGCCCCCGTCGATGGCACTCGATCCGAATAAGTTGACGCCGTATGTGGATGCGCTGCCGATTCCTGTGGTGGTGAAGAGCAGCGGATTGCGGCCGGATCCGGATGATGCGAAGAAAGAGCTTCCGTTCTATCGGGTAGCAATGCAGGAGATTCATCAGAAGGTGCATCGTGATCTTCCTGCTACGCGGATGTGGGGGTTCAACGGCTCGTCGCCCGGGCCGATATTTGAGACGAAGAGTGGGCAGGGCCTGGTGGTGGAGTGGGCGAATGAGCTTCCGGTGAAGCACTTTTTGCCGATTGACCATACGCTGCATGGCGCCGAGCCGGACAAGCCTGAGGTTCGCTGCGTGGTTCATGTCCATGGGGGGCGGACGCCGGCAGCGAGTGATGGGTATCCGGAAGACTGGGTGGTGCCGGGGAAGTCGCTTGTGTATCACTATCCGAACAAGCAGGATGGTGCGCTGCTGTTTTATCACGACCATACGATGGGGATTAATCGGCTGAACATCTATGCGGGACTGCAAGGGCTGTTTGTGGTTCGCGATGAGACGGAAGACAAGCTGAATCTGCCGAAAGGGAAGTATGAGGTTCCACTGATGCTGTTCGACCGATTTCTACGGTCAGACGGGCAGCTGGAGTATCCGGTGTCGGGAGATCCAAAGTCGCCGTGGGTGCCGGAGGTGTACAGCAATGTAATGCTGGCCAATGGGAAGCTCTCGCCTTATCTGGATGTGGAGCCGCGGAAATATCGTTTTCGCGTGATGAATGGGTCGAATGCGCGGTTCTTCCGGCTCTCGTTTGGCAATCTGTTGGAGATGCATCTGATTGGAGGCGACCAGGGATTGCTGGGTGCTCCGGTGAAGATGAAGCGGGCGCTGGTGGCTCCGGCAGAGCGGGCGGATATCGTGTTCGACTTCAGCGCGCATGCCGGGGAGAAGATTGTGCTGAAGAGCGACAGCTTCGACATCATGCAGTTCCGCGTGGCGGCGTCGGGGTCGGGGGATACCAGCTCGTTGCCACCGGTGCTGCGGACGATAGAGCGGATTCCAGAGAGCAGGGCGGTGAAGACGCGGCGGTTGACGCTGGACGAGACGATGGATAAGGTGCAGCAGTCGATGGGGATGATGCTGAACAATACTCCGTGGCATATGCCGGTGACAGAGAAGCCGGTGATCGACACGACGGAGATATGGGAGCTTGTGAATCTGACGGAAGATTCGCATCCGATCCATCTGCACCTGGTGAAGTTTCAGCTGCTGGATCGGCGGAGCTTTGATGTGTTTCAGTTTCAAGATACAGGCGAGCTGCGTTATAGCGGGGCTGCGACACCAGCCGCTCCCGAAGAGGCGGGGTGGAAGGACACGGTGCGTTGCGATAAGGGCCAGGTGACGCGAATTATTGTGCCGTTTGAAGGTTACACGGGGCGATACGTGTGGCACTGCCACCTTCTGGAGCACGAGGACAACGAGATGATGCGGCCGTTTGAGGTGGTGGCGGCAGGTGCCTAGGTTTTGACCGACTGCTCACTGTGGGAGAGCGAAGGCGACATAGACTCCGCCGATGGGGCCTCTTGGGTTCATCGTGCTGCCACCAGTTGCGATGACGACGTACTGGCGGCCGTTGACCTCGTAGGTGGCTGGGGTTGCGTTGGCCGCGAAGGGGAGGGTGGTCTCCCATAACAGCTTGCCGGTAGTTTTGTCGAAGGCTCGGAATTTCTTGTCGAAGTTGGTGGCGCCGATGAAGAGCAGGCCCCCTGCTGTGACGATGGGACCACCGTAGTTCTCGCTGCCAGTGTCGGGCATGCCTTTTGCGACCAGCTCCGGGTACTGGCCCAAGGCGATGCGCCATAGATATTTGCCGGTATTCAGGTCGAGTGCGTTCAGCGTGCCCCATGGAGTTGCGACGGCTGGGTAGCCATCGGGATCCAGAAATCTGCGGTAGCCGGTCATCGAGTATTGCGCTGCGGATGGATCTGTTTCGTCGGTCGTCTTTGCTTCCGCGTTGAGTGGGCGGAGAAAGCGCATCAGGTCATCGAGGTCATGTTGTGAGAGCTTGGTCATGGGCGGCATGCGTCCTTTGCCGTTGTGAATCAGTGCGAGAATCTGTGCGTCGGTGTATCGGTCTCCTACGCCTATCAGCGCTGGGAATGAGGGTGCGATGCCTTCGCGGTTGTCGCCGTGGCAGATCGCGCAGTTGGCCTCATAGATATGCGCTCCCGGCATAAGTGCAGCGCTGCTTTCAGGTGAAGGAGAAGATGCTTTGGCTGAGGCGGCTTGTTCTTCGCTGGCGTTAGTAGGCGCGAGATCTTTCTCCGTCTGGAGATATTCGAGCAGGGCGTTGAGCTTTGCGCCTTGGAGGTTGGGCGAGGCTGGCATGCGCCCCTTGCCATCGTGGATGACGGCTGTGATCTGTTCGGTGGTGAGCTTATGGGTGATGTTCAGCAGCGAAGGAAACTCAGTTGTGCCGGCGCGATGTTCGCCGTGGCAGATGCTGCATTGGGCGAGGTACGTTGTGCGGCCTGGCGAGTCTCCACTATGGACCGCGAGCGCACCGATGGAGGCGTAGTTGTTCGCGTTGATGTAGAGGATGTGCGTCGCGGGATCGACTGCGGGGCCGCCCCATTCTCCGCCGCCTTCAAAGCTAGGTGAGACGAGCGTATCTTTGCCAACGCTGAGCGGAACGAACTGACCGTCGTTGCGCATCTCATGGAAGCGCTTGACGGCCCACTCGTGCGCTTCGGGTGTGCGTGTTGTAAGGGTGTCTTCGGTGAGAGTTTGGCGCGCGAAGGGCTCGGGCTTGAGAGGATGAGACTGATGCGTTGCGGCTACCTCTCCGGGCGTCGTGCTGCCTGGGTACGAGCGGTCTTCGATGGGGAAGAGCGGATCGCCGGTGACGCGGTTGAAGACATAAAGGTCTCCCTGCTTTGTAGTTTGAGCTACGGCAGGGATCTCTTTTCCGTTGCGACGGACGGAGACGAGGATGGGAGCGGCGGGAAAATCTCTGTCCCAGATGTCGTGATGCACGCCTTGAAAGTGCCAGAGCCGCTTTCCGGTTGTTGCGTCGAGGGCGATCAGCGAATCGGCGAACAGGTCGTCGCCGACTCTCGTAGCGCCGTAGAAATCGGGTGCCGCGGAGCCGGTGGGAACAAAGACGATGCCGCGTTGCTGATCGACCGCCATGCCGGCCCAGTTGTTGGCTGCGCCGCTGGTCTTCCAGGCATCTTTGGGCCACGTGTCGTAGCCGAACTCGCCGGGGTGGGGAATGGTGTGAAACGACCAGCGGAGAGCGCCGGTGCGGACGTCGTAGGCGCGGATGTCGCCGGGCGGTGCGGGGAGGGTTTCGGGATTGCGTCCGCCGACGATAAGGAGATCCTTGTACAACACTCCGGGGCTTGTGAGCGCGACGGATTGAACAGCTGGATCGCGGCCCAAGTCTTCGCGCAGGTCGATCCTTCCGTTCTTGCCGAAGGTCGTGATGACTTTGCCGGTCGCCGGATCGAGGGCGTAGACGAAGTTCATCACTCCGGCGAGAAGGCGTTTCTCTTTACCGTCGGTCCAATACGTCAGTCCGCGGTCGGGGCCGGTCCCATTGATCCCGGAGCTGAACTTCCAGAGAAGTTTTCCGCTCGCGCCATCAAGGGCAATGATCTCTTGCCGAGGAGTAATGCCGTAGAGGACACCATCGATAATGAGTGGCGTCGTCTCGAGTCCGCCCTCTTCACCAGTGTCAAACTTCCATGCGACTTCGAGCCTGGCAACGTTGGAACGGTTGATCTGCTTGAGATTTGAATAGTGCGAGTTGCCGGAGTTGCCGCCGATCATGGGCCAGTTGGCGGGAGTTCGTTCTGAATCCTGTCCCGCCACAAAGACCGCGGAAGTCAGAGCATAGAGTCCGACAGAGACTGCAAATACGAGACGCTTCATCCGCAAATATCCTGGTTAGCCGTAACGAACCTTACTGCACACCAAGAGTCTATTTGGATTTCCGCGTTGCGTGCAGCGGCCAAGGCTCAACGGTTCGTCAGCAGATAGTTGCCGCCACTGGATTTCACTATGCGGAAGTTCTTGTTCAGGAGTTCTTCGAGATGAGGCATGTCGGAGCCGTAGACGAGAAGGTAGGTCCGTTGAGCGCCAAACCACAGCGCCTTCAGCGACTCGTCATCGATGAAGACCTTCGCCGCGTTGGGAGCGTAGGAGCCGTATTCGAGATTGTTACTCCTTCCGTTCCATAGGAGCGCCGTCTTGTTGGTATAGAAAAACACAGAGGAGAAGGCGTAGTAAGCGTCGCCTTCAATCAACGTTCCGGGTTCGGAGTGGGTGAGCGCGTCGGCCAGCGGCTTCGAACTGAGATAGGGATCGAAGGTGATTAGTGCCTGGCGAGCCGCTTGGATGAAGACGACCATCATCACGGCAAGGACCGCGACGGTTGTTGCAGTCCTGCGTGTGCGGGCGAGTCCAATGACTCCTAGCAACAGGGCGAATCCTGCGAGAGCAAGGGGTAGGCGCAGATAGGCAAAGGCTCGCAGCGTGAGATCGCTCATGTGCCCGAGCGAGAGTGTGTACATGTCGGGATTTTGTGTGAGCGCGGAGGAGATGTCCCCGGGGGTCGGATACTTTACGTTGCTTACGAGAAGGAAGAGGATAGCAGCAAGGCAGAGGCTGAGGATGGAGGCGAGCACGATGCGTGCGGCGCGAGGATAGCGGGCGCGCGTGATGAGGTCGCTGGCCAGCAGCATGGCAAGCGCAGGGTAGATGGGCAGCGAGTAGTATTCCTGGGTTGTCGACAGGCTGAAGAACACCAGAACGAAGGTGATCCATATCAGGGCCAGTAAGCGGACTCTTCCTTCGCGGCTGATGGGCCGGTAGCTTTGTCTGAACGCTGCGATCAGGGTCGCGCTCCAGGGGAAGAGCCATACGAAGTGAAGCAGCCAGAACCAGAGTCGTGGGACGGTGTTGTAATCGCGCGGATAGCGCATGTTCAGAAAGCGGAAGAGGTGTTCGTTGAGGAAGTAGAACCAGAAGAAGCCGTGGTATTCGCCGGGGCTGCTGTGCATCGTCCAGTCGAAGTACGGCGGATTGCGGAGCGTCGCGAGAATGTGCCACGGGGCGGCGATGAGTAGGAGCAGGAAAATTCCGGAGACAGGTCTCAGGTGCTTCCAGATCGTCTTCACGGAGGCTTCGCGAGTAATGGCGAGATAGATGGCACCGATGATGACCGGAAAGACGGCCGCGATCAGGCCCTTGAGCAGAAGGCCGCAGGCGAGGCTCGTGTAAAGCAGGAAGAACCAGAGAGTCGGTCGGGGTTCTGACTCGTCCATCAGGCGCAACAATGACCACAGCGCGACGGTGATGGTCAGGGTCAGGGCTGCGTCGGGAATCAGGATTCGAGTGAACAGAAACATGCCGATGCAGGTCGCAAGAACCGTGCCCGCGTAGATACCAGCGCGTCTGCCGAAGGCCCACATGGCGAAGCGTGCCGTGACCCAGCACAGAGCGATGTTGATAAGCGCGAGCGGAAGACGAGCCGCCCAATCGTGGACGCCGAAGACGCGGAACGACGACGCCATGATCCAGTAGATGAGTGGCGACTTTTCGAGATAGGCTACGCCATCCAGCCGGGCAGTCACCCAGTCGCCGCTCTCGAGCATGTTGCGGGCGATCTGCGCCTGAACCGCGTCGACGTCGTCCATCAGGTGAGGCGGGCTGATGACCAGCGGCAGAAAGATAGCGCAGGAGACCAGAAGAACGAGGAGGTCTACACGGAAACGGTGGAGAAATCCTCGAGGGCTTGAATGTCCTGTCCGCATTGGATCTTCCATTGTTTGATCCAGAGAAACAGCATCAGCATGCCCCATAGGTGGTACCCATAATTTGCCTTTCTTTCCATGTGCAGCTTTATCAGGGAATCAAGATGCGGCCAGTAGACAAGCCCCGACTCTTCTACAGTCTTTCTGTTTAGCGTGTCCAGCAGCAGCGGTTTCAGATGGCCGCGCAGCCAGTCGTGCACAGGGATATCGAGTCCTTGCTTCTTTTTCGCAAGAATGCTGTGCGGAAGCTTGTCCTTCATCAGCTTACGCAACAGCAGCTTCAAGGTGCGCCCCTGAATGCAATATTTCGCAGGAAGCGTGGCTGCGAATTCGACGATGCGGTGATCCAGAAACGCCGGTCGCACCTCAAGCGAATGGGCCATGCTCATCCTGTCGACCTTGACCAGGAGATTGTCCGGCAGATAGTACGCCTGATCGAAGGCCATAAAGCGCCTCAGGTCGCCGCGGGCCGGTATAGTCGCGAGCAGTTTCAGCATGTGGGCGCTGTTGTGCGAGACCATCAGCTGGCTGCGCTGTTCCTGCGAGAAGGTCCCGTTCCAGAATATGTGCGAGCTCCGCTCATCCATGAGTGTTCCGTGGAGAAAGCGCTGTAATTTGTAATCCAGACCGATCTTTTTATTTGAAGCTCGCAGACGGTTGGCAGAGCGCAAGGACAGCCGCCGGAGACTTCGCGGAACCATGCGGGCGCGCCGCGCATATTTGTCGGCGAGATAGGTGATATAGCCACCGAAGAGTTCGTCGGCGCCTTCACCGCTCAGGGCAACCGTGACCTCTTTGGCGGACATGCGGGACAAGTGCCAGACGGGAACGGCGCCGGCGTCAGCGTTAGGCTCGTCGGAGTAGTAGGCTTGCTCCGTGATCGAATCCGGCGTAACAGTCGAGGGGCCGAGATCCAGCTCATGATGCTCGGTCGAGTAGCGGCCAGCCATCTCTCGCAGATAAGGAGACTCATCGAACTCGCGGCCGTTGAAGGTGATGGAAAAGGTCTTGAGCGGTGTCGTGGTGTGCTGGCTGGCGTAGTGGAGAACGGTGGAAGAATCGATGCCTCCACTGAGCCATATGCCGACGGGAACGTCAGCGGCGAGATGTTCTTTGATCGAAGCGGAGAGGAGATGATCGAGACGCTCGGTGGCGTCATGCAGGCTGGAGGGCTTTACGGCATCGGCAAGATCGGCCTGCCAGTAACGGTGCGTGGAGATCTCCCCGTCGTGCCAGGTGAGAAAACATCCGGGCATCAGCTTCACGAGACCCGCTGCTAGGGTCTGCGGCCCTGCAACATAGTTCAGCCCCAGGTAAGTATCGAGGGCGTGCAGGTCGATGGTGCGGTTGATCTCGGGATGGCAGAAGATGGCCTTGAGCTCGGAGCCGAAGTAGATATCGCGACCACGGCGAGCATAGTAGAGAGGCTTGATCCCCATGCGGTCGCGGGCCAGCACGAGGCGTTGCCGGGACTCGCACCAGACGGCGAAGGCGAACATGCCGCGAAGTTTTTCGATGCAGGCCGTATCCCACTGCATGAAGGCGCGCAGGACGACTTCGGTATCGCAGGATGTCTTGAACTGGTGGCCATGGCCTATCAGTTCTTTGCGTAGTTCGACGTGATTGTAGATCTCGCCGTTGAAGACGAGCGTATAGTCGTTGTCATTCGAACTTATGGGCTGGGCCCCGGCAACGGTATCGATTACCCTAAGGCGAGTGGCTCCAAGGGATACGGTTGGGCTTTGCCAGACACCTTGCTGGTCTGGGCCGCGATGAACGATCGAGGCGACCGCCTGGTGGATGCGTTCTGGGAGAAAGTCCTTCTCGGCATGGGTATAACCCGCAATTCCGCACATTTTTGGCAACCTTCTCGTAAATTCAACAAATAGGCCCGAAACTTTTTTGAGACCTTTGGGTCTAATGCCTGTTCTGAGATGTAAGTAGAGAAGATATCTCGATTGCGTCCAAATAGGGAAATTTTTTTCGAAGGGGTTAATGGCGGCAGTTCCCCAGCCTCGAACTTCAGATGAGAGGGCCCTTATTTCACCCAGTACCGCCGTTTAGCCGGGCTGGACAAGATTCGATAAATCGAGAAACTTCAACGCCAGGCGCTGAGAAGACGGCCGGATGAGCCCAGAACTTTGAGGTTGTCCGAGCGGTTGGCAAAGTAGCGGGCGTTGATCTCGGGCGTGCCGAGGTCTTCGATTTGGTGGAAGGCGGTCCCATTGGAAGACAACTCGGCGGCGATCTCAGGGGGCTTGAAGAAGAGCTGGAAGGGCTCGCCGGCTAGCTGGACGCGCGCGGCGAGGGAGTCGTGGGCCAGCTGCTCGAAGAAGGGCAGGGCAGAGCGGGGTTGGCCATAGTCGAACACCACTCCTGAGCCAGCGGGGCGTGCGGCGATGAAGCAGAGGGTCGAGCGAAAGGCAGCGAGGGTAAGGTAGGGGACGACTCCCAGCCAGGCGAAGAAGGTGGGAATGGCGGGATTGAAGCCCGCGGACTGGAGCTGCTCGGGGAGCGAGTGGTGCTCGAAGTCGACGGGGGCGTAGGTGAGGCTGGGCGGAGTCGAAATCCCGCTGGTTTCGAGCAGTTCGCGTTTCCATTGTTGCGTGGCGGGGTGGTCGACCTCGAAGACGCGGAGGCTCGGGTACGGGTTGCGATGGGCGAACGTGTCGAGGCCCGCTCCAAGAAGGACGTACTGGATGACTCCGCGTGCTACGGACTGGGCCAGCAGATCTTCGGCATAACGGCTGCGCGCGACGAGGAAGGCGCGAAGGGCCACAGAGAAGGGCTTGTGGAGTTTGGTGGCGGTCTTGTGAACCTCGAGCAGATAGTCAGGACCAAGGATGGGAACGGCAATGGGATCGTCGAGGACCAGCGGTCGCGCGTCGTAAAGCTGATGCGCGGCGCGGCGCATGGCTACGCGGAGAGCGGTACGAGAGGGGTTTGCATGTTGCATCCTTACCAAGGATAGCGGACGGTGAGGGATGCTATTGTTTACTCCGTCACGGACGCACCCAGCGCCGGGTCGCTCATACTATCGTGTCCAGTTTCAACGTGACCAGCGAGACGCTGCTGGAAGCTGGAATCCGAATTGACCTCGACCACAAAGTCATACCAGCCGAAAGTGGTCTCCAACGGCCAGGATTGCGTCAGAGACGCCCCCGGCCCGAGTTCGTGGACGGTCGTTTTCTTCGTATAGGCATTCAGGATGCTCACCTTGGTGAGCGTTTGTTGGTTGGGGTTATTCAGCGAATTGTTTTCGAGCTCTTCTTCCGTAGCGAGCTTCGGAACGCTCGTTTTGCGCAGCGGCACCTGTTGATTGACGATGGTCAATGTAATGCTGCCGCGGGCTGCATTGTAGACACTCGTAATCTCGAGATTGGCCCTGTTACTGCCGAGGATGCTGCCCTTGAAGGAGCGCAGAAAGCCATTTGGACCGAACACCGAAAGATCGTAGGCGCCCTGACCGTTCGCCGTGAAAGCCCAACTATCTGAGACCTCTGCATTCGGTCCAACCGTATAGGTCCAAGGTCCATTATGGCTATTGCCGGAACGCACGTGAAAAACCGCAGCGGCTTTGCCCGAATTGCCAAAATAAATATTGACCGTACGGTTTGAGAAATTAGCTTGCCCACGAACATTGAGCACATACGGAACTGCGCGTGCTGGCCGCATTCCCGGTTCCTGAGCCGGCAATGCCTGATCCACAGGAGGTTCAGGCTTGTAGTCCGAACGTCTCTGACTATCCGGTGGCCGGTAGGCAACAGTGCTTGGCAATTGAACCGCAGCGTCGTTGGGGGAGGCAAAGTTGAAGGCCGACGTAAGATCTCCAGCGACGGCACGCCGCCATGGGGTAATGTTATTTTCCCGCAGGCCAAAACGCTTTTCGATAAATTGAATCAGTGATGTGTGGTCGAACACCTGCGAGCTCACCCAGCCACCCTTGCTCCACGGAGAGATGACGAACATCGGAACCCGCATCCCTAGGCCATAGGGACCGGCGGGATAGTGAGCGTTCCCCGCGAATATCTCATGGGTCGTGCTCACGGTCGAGAGCCCCTGTGCCCGAGACTGCGGAGGCGTCGGTGGCACCATGTGATCGAAGAAGCCGTCATTCTCGTCATACATCAGGAAGAATGCGGTCTTGCTCCAGACCTCGGGATTGGCCGTAAGCGCATCCAGTATCTGCGAGATATACCACGCACCATAATTCGCCGGCCAGTTTGGATGTTCCGTGTACGCCTCCGGAGCGACAATCCACGTAACCTGCGGCAGAGTTCCCTTCAGAACATCTTCCTGGAAGATATCGAACAAGGATCCTTGTACCGCGACGTTCGTTCCCGTCTTCGCTCCCTCGTACAGCGCAGAACCTCGTTGCGCATTCTGGTACTGATGGAAGTAAAGGAGCGCGTTGTCTCCGTAGTTACCGATGCAAGGATCCACCGTCTCCCCGCGCCCGTTGAGTTCCAGCCCCAGGCCGATGTCCTGATAGATCTTCCAGGAGATACCCGCCTTCTGTAGAAGCTCCGGAAAGGTTGGCCAGCTATATCCGGCCTCGGCATTGTCTAGAACGGGTCCGCCATTGCGTCCGTCGTTGCCAACCCAACCAGTCCACATGTGGTACCGATTCGGATCGGTCGGTCCCATCAGTGAGCAATGGTAGGCGTCGCAAATAGTGAACGCATCGGCCAGCGCATAATGGAAGGGAATATCGCTCCTGGTCAGATGCGCCATCGTGGTGGTGCCCTTCTCTCGCACCCATTGATCGTTGTGGCCCTCATTCCAAGCCGCATGTGTTGTCGTCCAGTCATGCGCAAGATCCTCAAGAAACTGAAGTCCAAGATTCGGCGTTCCCGGATGGAACGGCAAGACATAGCTCCCACCATTGGGCTGACACCAGACAGGGTTTCCGTTGGAAAGGGTGACTGCTCGGGGATCGCGAAATCCGCGCACGCCCCTCATCGTTCCGAAGTAATGATCAAACGAACGGTTCTCCTGCATCATGATGACGATATGCTGGACATCCGCGATAGTACCTGTACTGTGATGCGCAGGAATCTCCAGCGCTCGACTGATGCTTGCCGGGAAAGCTGCAGTAAGCGCGCTCGTACTCAGAAGTTGGAGGAAGGATCGGCGATCGATAGCCATTGGAACCTCGCAGAATCATTTGAAACAGGAGATCAGTAATTCAGAGTCCAGTAGATCGTTTTATGCAGCTCAGGATTGAGCGGTCATCCAGGTGAGCGTCTGTTCGAGGTACTGCTTCATCTCTTTGCGCGGAACGATGGCGTCGAGGAAGCCGTGTTCGAGGAGGAACTCGGAGCGCTGGAAGCCTTCCGGTAGCTTCTGGCGGATAGTTTGCTCGATAACGCGTGGGCCTGCGAAGCCGATGAGTGCCTCGGGTTCGGCGATGTTCAGATCGCCGAGCATCGCGAAGCTGGCCGTAACGCCGCCCGTCGTGGGGTCGGTCATGACGGAGATGTAGGGGATCTTTTCGTTGTCGAGGCGGGCAAGGCCGTTGGAGATCTTCGCCAGCTGCATGAGCGAGGCGATGCCCTCCATCATGCGCGCGCCGCCCGAGGCCGAGATGATGATGAGAGGATGCCGCGTCGCGAGCGAGCGGTCTACGGCGCGGGTGATGGTTTCGCCGACGACGGAGCCCATGCTGCCGCCGATAAAGCTGTACTCCATGACGCTGAGTACAACGTTGTGCGAGCCAAGCTGGCCGATGGCATTAATGATGGCGTCGTTGAGGCCGGTCTTCTTCTGCGCGTCGGCGAGGCGCTTCTTGTAAGGCTTGAGGTCGGTGAAGTTGAGCGGATCGGTAGAGCGGAGCTCAAGGTCGACGAGTTCATAACCCGGCTCGAGAAGATTCTCGATGCGTTCGCGCGCGCCGATGCGGAAGTGGTGGCCGCACTTGGGGCAAACCTGCTGGTTGGCCTCGAGTTCGGCCTTAAAGATGACCTGCCGGCAGCCCGGGCAACGGACCCAAAGGCCTTCGGTGCGGACCGTCTTCTCGGCGTCGTTGACGATCTCATTGTCTTCGCGTTTGAACCAACTCATGCTTGAATGCCTTCCGGAAACGTGCCTCGACCATTGTACTGAAATGAGTTGGGAGGTGCGGAACCTAGCGGCGGTGGCTGTATGTCTATGGCAGCGTTTGAGATGTTGTCGAAAACGCAGCCTGACAGCCCGTGGCGCGAGTTTGGCATCTAAATCGACATGATTGCCACGGTAAAAGTCGATGAAACTCCTGCTGTACTGTACGTGAAAAAATTCCGTGCGCTCTGCGATATGCATAGCGTGCGTTTTGGATCGACGGACAGCTTTAGCGCATTCATGCGGCAGCTTGCGGAAGACCGAAAGTTCGCGATGGATTTTTGGGCGCTCGCAGGCAAATTCAGCAACCGTGAGGGCGGCCAGCTCTCCGATGAGCAGATGTTGAATGCCATCGTGCAGGAGATTGCGGGTTGCTCGGTAACAGCTGCGGATGACAAGTTAAAACCGCAGATAAATGATTTCGCGAGAATCCTTGCGGGCGAGGATGTGAGCAGTCCCGTTGTGCACGAGGAAGACGAGGTTGTCGTCGCGTCGCCCGCCGCTGTTCCACCTCCTCCCATGAAGGCTATTGAGACTTCGACGAGCCAGCCCTCCGCAGCTCCTGCATTCTCTCGATCTTCAGAACGAATATCGGAGCAGGCATTTAACTCTGACCTGAAGTCTTCGCCGTTACCGGAGCCTGATGCGAGAGTGGAGGATCAACTGACGAGTGGACTGGACGATCACACTTCGTCGCGTGAGTCCGGACTGACGCAACATCAGTTGGATGAGGCTCTGTTGCGGCTGGAATTGAATAGCCTCGAGCTTAAATTGCATCTCGACAATATCGACAGCCGTATGAGCCGGATGGAGCCGCATCTTGAAGAGCTAGCCTCGAAGGTCTCGGGTGTGCGTGATCGTGAGAGTGTGGGAAGAATCGCTGCGGGGCCAATCACCAGACCAGAGCAAGTCCGTGAGCCGATAACTGAGCCAGTACGAGAGAAGTCGAGGCCGATGCAGGAGTCTGTGGGCCGAGCCGTCGAGAAATCCAGGCTCGTGCTGGAGCCGCAGCCGGTGCCGTTGATCAATTCGGCGGATGATGACGATCCTTCGATCTCAATCCCGCTTCAGGGCTACTCGCAGCGACGGATCAGTCGAAGTGTAGGTCTCTTTGCAGCGTTGCTGTTGATTGGGGTGGGCGGATTTTTCTTTCTCCATCGGCAGTATGGTGCATCTCTATGGGCAGATTTTGGTCCGTCGCTTCATGAGAGGTATGACGCAGCGCTTCATGAACTGCACGGTGTGGTGAAGGGTCGAGCAGCCGATGGATCGGGTTCGGCTGAGGTATCGAGCACCACTGGAGCGGGTACAGCCGCGGCAAACGATAGCAGCCCGGCTCAGGATGCTCCGTCCGCGAGTGCGCAGGTCGCGAGTGCACCAGTCGTAAGCGAGCCAGCGGAACAAAATACGAACGAGCCCACAAAAGCCGTCACTGAATCGCAAGCCGCCATCTCGAAAACTGATGCGCACCTGCGACACAAGAGCCACGCTCTAGCCGTTCCGGAGGAACCAGAGCTAGTTGAAACGAGCAGAGGTGTTTCGGACGGCGGTTTGGAAGGGCCGGTGTCTGTTGCGCCTGGTGTGATGGAAGAGAACCTGGTGGTGTCGCGAGTTCCTGCTTACCCGGACGTTGCCAAGGCCGATCGCGTCGAAGGCCCGGTCGTCATGCAGGCGATCATCACGAAGAACGGCACAGTGGGGCATCTGCATGTACTTCAAGGCGACCCGATGCTGCGGAGTGCAGCGTCCGAAGCGGTCTCGAAATGGCGCTACAGGCCCTACACGGTGAACGGTAAGCCGGTCGAAGTGGCAACCACGGTTACGGTTGATTTCAAGCTGAACCGTTAAAGGATCGTGGTTAGAAGTGCGCCGGACACGAACGCCCATCTGCCACAGAAGAGCTGATGAAATGGGCGTTCGTGGACCTGGCTGATCAGTCTTTAATCATCGCGCGCATCACGGGTGAGCATTGGCCGCGACTTGCGCATCACCGGCCTTCGCTGGCACATCAGAGATGTTCGTAGCTTGTTTGCCGGAGACTCCCTGGAGCGCAAGAAGAATTCCTTCGTACTCGCTCGCGGTGCACTGAATGGCGAGACCCCCGCGCTGAGAATAGTAAGCCCATGTAAAACCGATCAGGTGCTTCTTCTGTTTGCCGAGAGTGATGAGCGAGCCGAGAGTGTGCGGCACCTCATCCCCGAAAGCGACCTGCGTAATGGTATTCGAGGGAATCGAGACAACGTTGAGGTGATCGACAACGATTCGTACCACTGTCGGATCGACGTAGAGCGTTGCGTCTGCACCCGATCGGACTGACGCGAGGGACCCACCGCTGTAGACGACCTTGTAACTGTAGTCCTGAGCGGAGGCGGATGCAGAGACAAGAAAGAGAAGAGCGCCGAAGAGACGAATCATAGAAGACCTCACACACAAGCTGTATCGGCGAGAGTTTCGCGCCCGTTAGCTCATGCGTGAGGCAAGGAAGGGTCAGGCCAAAGTCAGTTCCAGAGTGGTAACGCTCGCGGCCGGGAAGGTATGGAGCAGGCGTCCTCCAGCCGGACCGGCTACGGTTGCTATCGTGGGCTTCACCGCGTCAGGGTGCGCGAAATCGTTGTGATCGTGTACATCTTTGCTGACCAGGACAGTGCCCTTCGCGGAAGCGATCGTCGCCCCACGCACAGCGACCTCAGTCGTGAGTGCTTTGTCGAGGTGAGGGTTCACGACGCTCAGTGTCAGCACCTTACCGTTGCCTGTAGTCGCGACCGAGGCTGAACCGCTCAGACCTGCAAGCGTTTTGACAGCCTCAAGCGATCCACGATAACTGTTGCCGCCAACGGGAATGGGCGCGTTCGCCAGCGGATTGGCGATGTCCGGTGCTTTGAACTCCGCGCGAACAGCTTGCGCCCCTTGATGCGGCAGATACATCTTGAAGACGTGGAACGTCGGTGTCACCGTGAACTTATCGCCCTGCGCGAGCATAAGCGAGTGGATACAGTTGATCGACTGCGCAACGTTCGCGACCGCCACTTTATCCGCATGACGCTGAAAGATGTCGAGCGTAATACCGGTCAGCAAAGCATCGCGCATGGTGGACTGCTGCGAGAGGTTGTACTCAGGCGCAAGCTCGGTGCCCTTGCCATACCATGCTCCCCACTCATCGACGACGAGTTTCACGCGGTGCTCTTTGTCGGTGTCCGCCATCGCTCCCCAGTGATCGGTCACCACGCGCTCCATAATGCTGCCGCGCGTAAGCAGATCGTAGAAGTCGGCGTCGTTGAACTGCAGTGCATCGCCAGCCGCAAATTTACTCGGACTGCCGGACGTGTAGTAGTGCACCGAAAGCCCCCACAGATGCCGCCGCTCTGGATTTGCATGTAGCGCCTTGAACAGCCGTGTCGTCCAGTCAACATCATCGCCGTTAGGTCCGACGGCTACGAAGCGCAGGGGCTCCCGGGTGTAACTCGGCGTCCATGCAGTAAAGCGGCGATACTCAGCGGCATACTCTTCGGGGGTCAGATTGCCACCGCAGCCCCAGCTCTCGTTGCCCACGCCCCAGATATCGACGTTGAAGGGGGTGACATCGCCGTTTGCAGCGCGCTCCGTAGCGAAAGAGTTCGGGACGGCTGGAGCGGCTGAGTTCGAAGGCACGTTGCCCGCAGGCGCGTTGCAGTATTCGATCTGCTGGTAGAAGTCGCGCGCCGGCAGGGTACGCAGATTAGAAGCGAGATACGGTTTGCAGCCGATGGCCCGGCACGTACGCATGAACTCGTGCAGACCATACTGATTCGTATCCTGCTGGCCCCAGAAGGCTGTGCGTGCTGGACGTTTGGATGCAGGTCCGATACCGTCGCGCCAGTCGTAGCTGTCGGCGAAGCAGCCGCCGGGCCACCGCAACAGCGGTGCCCGCACGGCGCGCATCGCGTCGATAAAGGCAGTGCGAACGCCGCGCTGGTTGGGAATCTTTGAGTTCTCGCCCACCCAAACGCCGTCATAGATAACGCCGCCCAGATGCTCGATGAAGTGTGAATAGATCTCAGGGGAGATCGTGGCGATGGGTTCGCCAGGCATGATCTCGATATGCGCGTCAGCCTGCGTAGCCTGGGCAAGAATGTTCGAACCGCGCAGCGCAATGGCAGAAGCGGCAAGCGTGGAGGCTTTCAAGAAGGAGCGTCGCGAGGAGGTAGGCGAAGGTTTCAATGTCATGAGAAAACGTTCTCCGATGGAAACAAAACAATATAGGGCAACGTGAAAGGGCGCAAGAGGTCACAATCAATATCAAACCAACAGAGATGGCCAGCCACGGCCAAATCCCTCATAACTGCACAGCTAATCCGGATTAGATCGGAAGTGAATGTCAGTAGCTTCGACACTCGCCCCGTTCAGCTTAAAGTGCGCGATAACTTCGCCCAGACCGCCGCAGCCGTGACATTTCGCGTCGCGCTTCTGGACCCAGGATTTCAATTCGCTGCGATCCAGATAGAGCGCCCAACAGCTCGGAGTGAAGGTTGCATCGCGAGGAATCCGTTTTCTTATAGCAGTAGTGAACGATGAAAAATCGAGCGGCTGCGGTCCGTCCGGGCTGAACCACCAATATGCTTCGTAACAACCACCGCCATTACCCCCGTCAGAATCCCTCGTTGCGAGAACAGTCTCTGTTCCAACATGGACGATTCGAGAAGGTTCCAGCTTGGAATGATCCGGAATACTAGGAGCTGCATAAGACTGCAGATGGTAGATCTCACGATAGGAGTCCGTCCCCGTCTTTACCAGGATGGATTTCCACATTTGAGGAATTTTATCGGTCACGTTGTCCGTGGGAGTGAAGGTATAGAGAAGTTCAACAATATGGAAACCGCTTAGCGTGCCGACAGAGCGCACGGAAACCTTCGCGCTGAAGTCGCGTGCACATTCAGCCGTGCCTTGTGGTGTTTCGGAGTCGTCGCAGAGAGAGTTCTCAAAACCCCGTAAGAAGGGGCGGCGAGTGAAATAAGAGAGCGGATGGGGAGAGGGATGATCCGGTGTGTCAAAGCTGGCATCACCAGTGATCACGCGTTCCCATTGCGCCTGTACCGCAATCGCGGACGACAGATATAAAAACATGCAGAAAATATAGTGAAGCAAGCTCTTCAATGGAGGTGCACCCTTCAATCGGTTAGCTTCTAATGAGCCGATTGTAAAGCTAAAACTCAATCCCGCGCTGGGCAAGAATGCCTTTTTCATATGCATGCTTCACCTCGCGCATCTCGGTGACGGTATCGGCCAGCTCGATCAGAGTGGGATGAGCATTGCGCCCCGTAAGAATGACGTGAACCATCTCCGGCTTGGCGCGCAAGACCTCGGCAACCTTCTCGGGGTCGAGCATCTTGTACCCAATCGCGTAGTTGATCTCGTCAAGCACAACAAGATCCCAGTCACCCGAAAGAATCGCCGCCGCCGCTTCATCCCAGGCCTGCTCCACCATGCGGATATCTTCGGGGTCGGTCTCGGCGCCGCCTACTTTCACAAAGCCGCGACCCATCTGCTTGATGACGAAGTCTTCGCCAAGGAGCTTCGCAGCATCGAGCTCACCGTAGTGCCATGAGCCCTTGAGGAACTGAAGAATTAGCACGCGCATGCCATTGCCTGCGGCTCGGAAGGCAGTCCCAAGGGCAGCAGTAGTCTTGCCCTTGCCGGGTCCAGTGTTGATGAGTATCAGTCCGCGTCGGGAGGTCTCGGTCATACCAGAAGGAGAACACAGCTTCGGCTACGAATGCTCTAGTGCCCGGAGTGATACGGGTGTCCGGCGATGATAGTCAGTGCGCGATACACCTGTTCGGCAACGACGACGCGGGCAAGTTGATGGGGTAGTGTCATGGGGCCGAAGGAAAGAAGTAAATTAGCGCGGGTGCGAGCGACAGCGGACCATCCGTCCGCGGGACCGACAGCAAACACCAGATTTTGAGTGCCGGAGTCGCGAAGACGGCTGATCTGGACAGCAAAATCTTCGGAAGAGAACATTTTGCCGCGGCTGTCCAATAAAACCGCGTAAGCCGGCGCACGACCAGGCTGTCGGTCAACCCATTCCAGCAGAGATGGCTCGGAGTCGAAGAGCATAGAGACGCAGGGCGTATACCGTGCGACCCTCTCTATATAGTCCGCGAGCAGACGGTCCGTTCCTTCGGCCTTGGTTCGAGCGCGGCGTGGAAGGATTGCGGCAAGGACGATCTTCATCGGTTCAGCTCGCCTTCGGTTCTTACAGATTGGAGAACGGTTATTCCAAATTCCATATTTTATGTCCTCCCGAATAGTCGTAGATAAGTAAATTCCTATAGTTACGAGTGTGGCCACTGAAATGCTTAACTAAAGCTGCGGTTCGCGTTCGCCAGCCGCAAGTTCGGTGTCAGCTGCCTGTGGCATAACCCGCCAAGCCTGATCCTACCGAGGATTCAATTCAACCTTGTCGAACATGACGGAGTAAATGTATGCGTTTGAAAAGTTTAGCAATAGCCTTGTTAACTCTCTTTGTGATGGTTGGCGTCGGGTTCGCGCAAACAAGCAAAGGAATTGTTGCAGGCACGGTTCGCGATAAGACGGGTGCTGTAATCCCGAACGCGAATGTTACCGTGGCCAGCCAGGAAACAGGCGAGATCCGGACGACGACATCGTCGGAAACAGGCTCTTATCGTGTAGAAGCTATCAACCCTGGTCTCTATTCGATCAAGGTCACGATGGCGGGATTTAGCGATACTGAGGTGAAAGATCTTAGAGTTCTCCCTTCGATCATTACGACCTTTGATCCAATTCTGAACGTCGGTACGGTTGGAGAGATGGTCAGCGTCGAGGCGAACACAAACTCGATCAATACAGACAACGGGCATCTGTCCGGGACAATCGAGTCGAAAGAGCTCTCCTTGCTTCCCATCTTCTCCCTGAGCCCGTTTGAACTCGTCGCAACCCTTCCCGGTGTGCAGATGATGAACCCATCGCTCAATCTTCAGGGCGTCGGCGGCAACTTCGAGCAGCTCTCCGTAAACGGCGCCCGGCCACGTAGCAACAACTACATGCTCGATGGCCAGGACATCAATGACGTAGGCATCGGCGGCCAGTCGTTCAACCCGCAGGTCCCTGACATGTATCAATCCAACACCGCTCTTCTGAACTCCGCTTCTGCTGAATACGGTCGCTCGGGCGGAGCCGTAGTCAATCTGGTTACAAAGAGTGGCACCAATCAGTTTCACGGTAGCGTCTTCGAACTCTACTCTGGTTCCGGTCTGAACGCGTTGGATGGTGTTACCCGGCAGGGTGGACCCTTCGATCCCTCGGAACCGAATCCGAAAGCTCGGTACAACGAGCACCAGTTTGGCTTCACTGCTGGTGGCCCACTCTGGAGAGACAAACTATTTGCTTTTGGCGGAACCCAGTTCAGCCGCTTCTATGGAAAATCGACGTCCGGGCAGATTCAGCTTCCTAATGCTGCGGGCTATGCTCAGTTGACCGCGATTGGCGGTCCGCAAGTCGCCCTACTCCAGGGTCTGCTTAATAACGGCAGCTATCTTACTTCCTTTGCCCTGCTTCAGGATAACGTCAGGCCTTTGCAGGTAAGCGCGGCAGGTGGATGCCCAGGCGGCTGCACGGTGCAGACAGCCTTCTTCCAGCGGCCTCCTGTGTCACAAGAAGAGCCAGATACACAGTGGATGTATCGCATCGACTTCATTCCTCGGTCTGCCGATACCTTCACCTTCCGTTACATGCATGACCGCTCCAACTTCACGCCGGATCTTGGCCTGAACACCTCTGGCCTTCCAGGTTTCGATGGAGAGGTCGGCGGTCCTTCCGAACTTGCGCAGGGTACGTGGACACACGTATTCACGCCCAACCTGCTCAATGAATTCCGCGGCTCAGAGGTAAGGCTCGATGCATTGTTCACGCCTACCCCCGAGACTCTCGCCAACCCGCTTGCGAAAATCTACAACGTTACCCTCTCAGGCAGTGGACTTCCCACACTCGGAGTCTCCCAGAATATTCCTCAGGGACGAGCCCAACAGCTCTATCAGTTTCAAGATACGGTTGGCTGGACAAAAGGCAGACATTCCCTCCGGATGGGCGCAGATGTCGGTCGCGACCACGAGACAGACCTGATCGCACAGAACGCGCTCGGTGGCCTTACTTTTGCAGCGGGTGGCGGCCTGTCCTCCTTGGATAACTTCCTTCAGAACAGACTCGGCACCTCAGGCTCCGCCAGCAAGTCATTCGGTCCGACACGGGTCGATCCACACATGTGGAAGCTCGCTGCATTTGCTCAGGATGATATTAAGCTGACGCCCGATCTCACGATCAATGTCGGATTCCGGTATGACTACGTTACCGTTCCGGATAACGTATTGCCCTACCCTGCTGTTGACCCCAACAATCCCTTTGCCCCCATCAACACGGTGGTCAAGGTCAAGGCCGACAAGAACAACGTAGCTCCCCGTATTGGGTTCGCCTTTGTTCCTCACTATGGATTCCTTTCTGATGGCAAGACGGTAATTCATGGAGGATTTGGAATCTTCTACGATACCGACTTCACGAATATTCTCGTCAATTCGGCTCAGTCTTCACCGAACGCTCCCACGGGCACAAATACTTCAACGGTTACCGGGGGACTAACAAACGCCACCGGTCAGCTTGACCTGATTACTCCCGTCCTGAATGGTTTGACTTCATCCGTTCAAAGCGTTTCGAGTGACTTGGTCAATCCACTTACCTATCAGTACAACTTCGGTGTAGAACGCGAGCTCCCTGCCCAGGTCAAACTGGCAGTAAATTACGTAGGCGCACGCGGACAGAAGCTATTTTCCAATCGTCAACTTAACTACTTCGGTGGATTTAATCAGCCCCGCCTGAACCCAAACAGAAATGCAATCAATATCAGGGACAATCGTGCCGACTCAAACTACAACAGCCTCCAGATAGAGGGCTCGCGCAGCTTTGGTCACGGCCTCTTCTTCCGCGCATCCTATACCTTCGGAAAGCTGCTGGATGACGCGTCGGAGGTCTTCGCTACCTTCGCCTCGCCGACCTCATACTCCGCAAATCTGGCTGGTAATGGACTCTTTCAGGACTACGGCCACTCCGCGTTTGATCGCCAGCACGTGGCATCGTTCGCGTATGCCTGGTCACCCGCAGGGTTCCACTCCGATAACTTCGCAGCCAACCTGCTGTTGTCAGCATTCACTCGCAACTACACCATATCCGGAACGACTCAGTTTTCCTCGGGATCCTATCAGTCGTACAGCCTCTTAGGCCTTGATACCAATGGAGACGGCAGTACAGCCAACGATCGTCCTATCGTCGGCAATCGTCACGCGTCGATCAACATGGTTGGAATCGACGGAACCTACGTTGGCGGTACGCCGGGTGTTTATTACGACTTGGCAGCCAATAACAATAGCCCTGCTAATGGAAATATCCTGAATCCGGTCACGGCAAGTCAGGTTCACTTCCTGATTCCCTACGGTGCTCAGTATCAAAACCAGGAGGTTGGTCGTAACAGCTTCGAGAACCCCGGCCAGTCATTCTGGAATCTTGCGCTGCAGAAGGCGATCCCAGCGCCCTTCAAGCGCTTTGAAAGCAGCCAATTTATTCTTCGTGCCGAAGGTCAGAACATCGGCAACCACAATAACGTCGGTCCACTGGACAGCAGCTTGCTGGATGTAGGAACAGTTTCATTCCTCAACAAGTCGTTTGCCCGCGAACCTACCTTCCAAAACTTCAGGCTCTGGGCGAAATGGGTCTTCTAGCCTTGGCTCGATAACTGGTTACAAAGAAAGGGCGGGAAGCATTTGCTCCCCGCCCTTTCTCTTTGTCTGTGCAATAAAGGATCATTCAACAAAAGCTGGAGTTCCCGTTGCAACTCACCTCGATGGGGACGCCTTCTTGACGGCTGCACGCTTTGCAGCTGTCTTGACCGAACCCTTGGTCTTGCCCTTTGCGACAGCCTTCTTCACAGCTTTCTTCGTTTTGCTGGAGGAAACGGCTTTTGCGGCAGTGGCTTTCTTAGCGGGCGATTTCTTCAGGGCTGGAGCAGCTTTTTTCGCCGCTGCCTTCTTCGGTGCCTTTGTGCGACTCGCCGCAATTCGTTCCTTCAACGCGTCATTCAACTCCGCAATGCTTAGCGTCGTAGCCGATTTACGCAGACGTTCCAGCCCATAGAACGCACGCTTCTCCGGCGAGAAGACGTGGACGATGAAGTCAACATAGTCCATCAGGATCCACTCTGCCTGGCGGCGGCCCTCGACGGAGTTGGGGTAGACGCCGAACTCGCGTTTGAGGCGAAGCTCGATCTCATCGGTAATGGCGATGTTCTGGCGGTCGTTCGTGCCGTTACAGATGAGAAAGTAGTCGGTGAGACCGCTCTCGGCGGGGTCGAGGGCGAGGATGCGGATGTCTTCAGCTTTTTTGTCTTCGGCGGCGGACGCGGCGGCGAGCAGTAGCTGGTTGCTTTCGATGGATGGCATGCGGCTCCTTGGAGTTTCCATGGTAGCGGGTTGCGGCCGTTGTTGCCACTTGCTGTATTGCGGATGGGATGCGCGAAGCTGCGTCAAGGTTGGGCGTCAGGGTTGTTGTGCAGCCCACGCGGCAAGATCGTCCGCTGTTTTGAGTCTGCCGTCGATAATCCCATCAAGCAGGGCACGAGTATGAATGGCGGCGAAACGAGAACCTACACGCGACGGTGTTTGCTGGAAGGGCATCTTGACGATATAACCGGGACGATCATCAAACTGACCGCCGTGGCTGGCTACCTGATCCTCGTGGGTCCAGGTTGGACTATCTGACCACAGAAGCGCCGTTCTCCACGAGTGGTCTCCCATCACGATCACTGCGGATGAATCCCATGTGCCGTTTTGCTCGAGCAGGTGTCGAACGTGAGCGAGGCTCTTGTCGGCAAGGGCGAGGTTGTCGATATAGGAGGAGTTGTGGATGCTGAAGCTGGTTGTCTTGCGGTCATAGATCCCGCCCGGATGAGGCACCGGCAGGTGCAGGAATACGAAGTCGATCGATGAGTCATCGAGAAGTTGGTCGGTGGCAGCAGAGAGGTCGCGGTAGTCAACAATGTGAAGCCGGGCTTCAAATTCAGACTCCTGATCTTGTCTCGTCCTTCCTCGGACGAACAATTTTGCGGCGTTATAGAACCAGCCTATGGGAGCCAGTAATGCTTTTGCGAAAGGCTGCCCTGTGTCGAGGTCAGACTCGACACGAGCGCTGCTGTCAGTCCAAAAGCATCGGTCGAGAACCGAGGGCAGAATGCGGCAGTAGGGGTTGAACCACCCGGCGATGCCCGTGCGATAGCCTTGCGTCAGGGCGTCCTGAAAGATCGTCTCGTGGGGATCAAAGGGCTGCCACTTATTTGTTCGCGCGTTGTGCAAGCTGAGGAATCCATCGGGGGATGACCTGACGCGATCAGTAGGTACCCCAGTCATCAGAGATGGAACAGCTATTTCAGTGTAGCTGGCAGTCGGAACAGCATGGGTGAAGACTGTCGACTGAGCGGCGAGTTGGTCGAAGGCGTCGAGGTTTAGCCCGGGGAAACGTTGCTCATAGACCTGTTGATAGGAAAGTTCGTCGAGCAGCAGCCAGATCACTCGCGTCTTCGTCGGCTGGGACGAAGATGCCGTCTGACGCCAGTGCAGGGGGCGAGGAACGTTGAGCGAACGTGCCTTCCATGCGAACCACATCAGCTGGCTCACAAAGAGCACACCGCTGAGAGCAGCGAATCCTAACAGCGTGGCTACGAAGTGTTGTGCGCGTTCGAAGGAAGGAACGTACGCCGGCCTCCACAAAAGCAGGAGAGAGACGAGAGCGATCAGACATGCAAGGAAGACGAACATACTCAACGCATGAGGTATCGTCCAATCAGTCAGGACTGCATATTCTTTTACCAGTATCCAAGGTGTGGCTAGTGTGAGGCTGGACCAGATGAAGACACGCGGCCATCCCGGTCTCTGTGCCCAAAAGAGCAGCCCTGTCAGCAGCAGCCAAACGAAGAGCACGTTCAGGAGAACCGACAGAAAAATCGATGAGGTCGACCCGCTGAGGTGATAAAGAGCAAGATGCGACGGCGCAATGAGTGGGCCAATCAAGCCAAGAAGAAATAGCGTAGTCACTCCTAGCGCGGTGACCGCCGGATGGGTCAGCAGTTTCATTCTTATCGTTTCTCGAGATGAAGCAGGATGCGGCCGTTGGATAGCGTCCTCTCGCCGACAGTGGTGAAGTGCTTCGCAAACGCATCGCGAAACGCAACCTCGGTGATGTGGGCGTAGATGTCGTCGCGGCCGCGGAGAAGCTCCCTGAATTTGATATCCGTCGGAGGGACCCACTCGAGGATCAGGTGGCCCGTGGTGAGGTCACTGCACAGAGCGGCAACGCGATCCATCGGGATCTGGCTGCCCAGCAGAAGATGATGGATGACAGCGAGCATCATCACCGTATCGAAGTGACCGGTGCAGCGGCTGAGGAACGACGCGGTCTCGCGGTTCTCCCAGCCGGAAGCTGGCGTGGGGTGCGCGAGATCGACGCAGAGCGGAAGGATATTCTTTCCGCTGCCTTTGAGCGTCGCGCACAGCCGGTCGACTGCCTGGAGATCCGTATCGATCGCCACCACCTCGGCGCCTGTATCCGCGGCGAGCATCGAGTAGACGCCGGTATTGCAGCCTGCGTCGAGAACGCGCGCGGGTTGAGCCGCTTCGAGAGCCGCCGCGACAAAAGCCCTCTTGCTGGCGTGATCTGTCTCGGAATAGTGAGTCGCAGTCTCGGCGTAGTCGCTCCACGTGGAGGCGCGATAGGTCGGCGTTGCCCGCCGCATCTGCGACAGAAGCGTGCGGAGGGTCTTGAGGATGACGTGCCTGGCGAGCTCGGGGTCCTGTACGGTATGGTTCGCGAGGCCTTCTGTGTCGCGGTGCGCTCTCCGCGAAAGCAGTGTAGGAAGAGTCACTGCAGAAAGGGCTGGCCGACGAAGCCGTGCGGGCCACGAAAGAGCTGAGAAGATCTCCTCCGGCTCGTAGCCGTCTCGGCGGTTCAGCGCAACCTGCAGGGGCCATCCAAGCTGCGAGTGGGCGAGCATAGGAAGCAGAAAAGTCCGCACAAACTGCCCGTAGGGGTACCAGATGGATTGGTTGGGCGGCGCTCGCTGAATGGAAGGGACATCGACAAAGACAGGCCGCATGCCCTGAAACAGAACGTTCAGCGGCGTTGCATCCTTCAGGAGCCAGCCTTCGTTGACCAGATCGCTGCAAAGGTTAAGGGTAAGTTCGGCTGCGGCGAGCCAAAGGGCAGGCGGCCACTCCCAGGGGTAAGACTGGAACGAGACGCGAGGGTGGCGGAGAACAAGAGTCTCGGTGGGGGCCGTCAGAACCTCGCTGGCGACGAGCCGGCCATCGGCAACCAGTTCGGAGGCAAGGGGAAGCGAGAGGAAGGAGAGAATCTCCGCGTCAAAAGGCGCACGGATCCTACGATAGGCACCGTCGGGCCTTATCTCTACGCTTCCTGCGGGATCACGGAAGGTCGGAAGGATGGGAAACGAAATGAGATCGGCCATCGCGACACTACTTTTCGCGGGTATTGGCAGGGTTGACTGGAGTTCTGGTAATGAGCGCCTTCAGACGGCGGCGGAAGTAGAACAGAGCACCTGTAATCATCGCGCTGATGCTCTGAAACACGAGAAGACTGGAGCCCGGATCGACGTAGGCGTACGCAGGCCGTTCCAGAAACATACCGAGGGCCAGAAAAAGGGCCAGAGTAACAGTGAAGTATTTCAATTTGTGAATCATCATCTCCCCTTGGAGCTCGAAGGATTGGGGCCTATTTCGTGCTTAGATAAACGGAACACGTGATGGGGACATAAGTTTCGCGGTGGCGTAACTCTTTATAGGTGACCACTTGGGTGCACTGCCTGAAGGATTCATCTGCCGTATTCATCGGTTCATCCGTAAAAAGCATCAGGAGGATTCACCAGGAAAGCGGGAGAAATTCCCGAAGTGGTCGGGAGCCTGAAAAGAAAGCATTTAGCGGTAGAGGTGATGGGTCTGAATATAGTCTGCAATGGGCGGAGGCAGCAGATCGGTGCAGGGGTCGCCGCCGTGTAGCCGCTCGCGCAGGTCGGTTGCCGCAATGTCATAGTGAATCGTCTCGAGCAGGTGAACGCGGGCGCGCTGTTCGGAAGTAAGCCCAAGCGTCGATAGGTCGTCGAGCGGATAACCGGGGCGGCTGACCACAATCCACTCGGCCAGCTCAAGCAAGCGGGCAGGATCGCGCCACCGGGGCAGGCTCAGAAAGCTGTCAGCCCCGGCAAGGCTGAACAGGGTCGCGCCCGGCATCTGCCGTTGAAGGTCTTCGAGAGTGTCGACAGTGTAGTTAGGCCCGCCATCTGGGCGTGGCGCATCGAGGACAGAGGCAACAAAACGGGGATCCGCCGCGCAGGCAAGTGCAGCCATTGCGAAACGGTCGTCAAACGGGGTCGCATGGCCGTCTGCCTTGAGCGGTTGGCGGCCGGCGGGCGCGAACAAAACAGCGTCCAGTCGGAAGGCGTCCGCGGCCGCTCGTGCAATACCGATATGGCCGAGGTGGGGCGGGTCAAAGGTGCCGCCGAAGAGGGCTACGCGCATGGCTGCCAGCAATCGTACCTTAGGCTGCGACGACGGAGGGACGCGGAGCGGCACGGATCAATCATCCGGTCGCTGCCTTGATCCGCGCTGTCCCGCGATCATCCTTGGTCGATCCCGCCGTTACCAGAGACGCAGCACGAGACCGGTAGTGAATATCTTGGCGTCGATAGGACTGCCCGACACGCCGCTGTAAGCGAATTCGATGACGCGCCAGTCGAGGTGCGGGAGGATGGTGGAGTCCAGCCCGCCGATCACCTGATAGTTGAACTTGGTTGAGCTCGACGTGCCGCTGCCGTTATTGAAGTTGGCCGCTCCAACCAGGCCTTCGACGTAAGGTCGCAGCGGAAGGATCGGTGCTCTGAATGCCAGTCGCGGCCCCGCGGCTCCGGTGTAGTAGTGGAAGCCCGAGTGTGACAGAAACGTGCCACGCGCATCGCCACCCAAGGAGAATGCGATGAATCGTCCACTCTGAAGGTAGGCGCCCACAACAGGCCCATAGGCTGCGGAGACGCCGGTTCCGCCCACCGGGCCTCCGCTGAAGCCTCCATAGAAGGCTAGCTGTGCACGTGCGACGCTGGTGCCCAAGAGAAGAACAAACACCGCTGAAAGAAGAGCGAACTTACGATACAGGAGACTCTTGCAAGTATTCATGGGGGGAGGGCCTCTGATATAAGGCTACCCCATGGCTAGCGCAAAGTTTTGCATATTGTTCTAAGCGGAACCTCTTTGGAGACGGTTCGGGCCCGTCGCAGGGTTAGGAACTACGACGACGAGCAGAACTGGGCGGAGGCGGATAGTTAGGCTTGAGCTTCACAGGAGCAGGTGCCTCCGTCTCAATGCTCACAGGCCGATGAATCGCAACCAGCTCGGCAATCCCAAACTTGAGCGCCTCGACTCCCTCACCTGTTACCGCAGAGATGACATAAAACGGCAGCTTCCGCCGTTTGGCAAACGTAGTCAGCTTCTTCAGCTTGTCCGGATTCGCAACATCAGCCTTGGCCGCGACCAGAACCGTAGGCCGCGTAACAAGCGCAGGATCGAAGCTACGCAGCTCCTCCGTAATCACCTTGAAGTCCTCAACCGGATCAGGCCGATTGCTCGCGTCCGACACATCCACCAGATGAACAATGACGCTCGTCCGCTCGATATGCTTCAAAAACTGAATCCCCAGCCCAGCGCCGAGATGCGCGCCTTCAATCAGTCCCGGCAGATCGGCCACCGTAAACGACTGCTCATGCGGCCACTCCCCCACCGACACAACGCCCAGATTCGGCTCCAGCGTAGTAAACGCGTAGTTCGCAATCTTAGGCCGAGCCGCCGAAAGCCTCGAAATCAGCGTCGACTTCCCGACATTTGGATACCCCACCAGCCCCGCATCCGCGAGCAGGCGCAGCTCCAGCCGATACGTACGCTCTTCCCCCGCCCGACCCAGCTCATGCTCCCTGGGAGCCTGATGCGTCGACGTAGCAAAGTGCTGATTCCCCCGTCCCCCGCGCCCGCCCTTGGCGATAACGATCGTCTCATTGGGCCGCGCAAAGTCGTGGATCAGCTCGCCCGTCTCGTCGTTATACAGCAGCGTCCCCACCGGCACCTTCAGCGTAGTCGACTCCCCGGCATACCCGGAGCAGTTCGACCCAAGCCCATGCCCGCCGCGCTGAGCCTTATGTTCGGGGTTGAACCGAAAGTGGACCAAAGTATTGTGGCTCAACGACGACGACATCAAAATATCGCCGCCATGGCCGCCGTCGCCGCCCGACGGACCTCCCCGCGGAACGAACTTCTCACGGCGAAACGCCATGCAGCCATTGCCGCCATCACCGGCCTTTATGCGGATTCGCGCTTCATCAATAAACATTTTTCAGTATCCAGTGTACTAGGCGAAGGGCTAAACTGCTGGCATACACAATCGCAAGGTGAATCGGCTCTGCTCATTACGGCGACGCCTGATCTCACGACACGAAAGCGATTCGGCCCCTTTTGAACGGTTTACCGTGCATTCATCGCGGTATGCAATTCTAAAGCGCATAAGGCTAGAGGGTAGTCTCGATCAACAGGCCTGACGACCGGCCCGAGCGCAAACCCCACGACAAGCCCCGCACGATAGGCCACAAAACCATAAGCACGACCTCAGCCGTTGATCTGAAGCGCGACCTGGTGTGGACGGCAGGTATCACTCTAAGGAGACCAAAAATGATTAAGCAAATCACCCAATGGGCACTCGTTGCAATCTTCTGCGTCGGTTTCGCAGTCCCATCCTATGGACAATCGGCGGTGGACGGAGCCATAGGCGGCACAGTACAGGACACAACAGGCGGCGCGATTCCAGCCGCAACGATCGTCGTCCGCTCCAACACAACGAACGCCGAGGCGACGACGGTATCAGATTCGCAGGGCTTCTTCCGCGTGATTCATCTTCAACCCTCCACCTACACCGTAACGGTGACAGCGCAGGGCTTCCAGACATTCAAGTCGCCTGAAGTCATCGTCCAGGTCGGCCTATTGACCGATATCACGCCGAAGCTCCCCGTTGGCGGCGCAACCGAAACGGTTGAAGTTCTCAGCGAGTCGCCGGCCATCAATACCACCTCTCCCGACTTTGGCGGTCTCATCGACCAGCGTGTCCTCCGCGATCTTCCCGTCAACAACTACCGCTGGTCGTCCTATGCGCTGCTCACGCCCGCCGTTGTCAGCGACACCAGCGGCTTCGGCCTCCTCAGCTTCCGCGGTCAGAGCACCCTCTTGAACAACGTCACCATCGACGGCGCCGACGACAACCAGGGCTACTTCTCCGAAGAGCGTGGACGCACCCGCGCCGGTTACTCCACCGCAAAGGCCGCCGTTCAGGAGTTTCAGGTCAACACCTCCAACTACACCGCCGAGTACGGCCGTTCGGCTGGCGGCGTCGTCAACTCCGTCACCAAGAGCGGCGGCAACCAGATCCACGGTGAGCTCTACTTCACCGATCGCGACGCCTCCTGGGGCGCGGCCAACGCCTTCACCACCCGCAGCGTCCAGTTGACCCCCGGCGGCCCCTTCGTCGCGCAAAACTTCAAGCCCACCGACGTCCGCAAGCAGTTCGGCGGAGCCATCGGCGGCCCCATCTTCAAAGACAAGCTCTTCTTCTTCTTCGCCGGTGACGGCTTCCAGCGCAACTTCCCCGGTGTTGGAGTCGCCAGCAATCCGGGCAGCTTCTTTACCCTTCCCGATACCACTTTGCCCGCCGGTAAAGTCTGCGGTGGAACCGGTGGCGCCGCCCCCAGCACCATCGACGCCGCGGCCTGCACCCTGCAAACCAACCTTAACCTCCCGACATATACTGCGGCCGCCAACAACTACATCAACGGCCTCACTGGCCTCAACACGATGCTCGGCACCGTACCGCGCCGTGGCGACCAGACCATCCTCTTCCCCAAGATCGACTGGCAGATCAACTCCCGCAATCACGCTTCGTTCGAGGTCAACCGTCTGCGCTGGTCCTCCCCGGCTGGCATTCAGACGGCCTCTACAGTCACCGATGGCATCGCCAGCTTCGGCAACGACTACGTCCGCGTGACCTTCGGCATCGCGAAGCTCGACACCGTCATTACCAGCCACATCACCAACGAGATCCGTTACCAGTACGGACGCGACTTCGAATTCGAGTTCAATCAGACGCCGACTCCCTACGAGCAAACCAATCTCGTAGGTCCCACCCCCGGCGGCGCATACACCAATCCCCTCGGCCTGCCTCCCAGCGTTACCATCACCAATGGCTTCACCTTTGGTACACCGAACTTCCTGAACCGCCAGGCGCTCCCCGACGAACGCCGCTGGCAGGTTGCCGATACCGTCAACTGGGTCCACGGACGCCACAACTTCAAGTTCGGTGGCGACTACATCCACACCAACGACATCGTCAACAATCTCTTCTCCGGCTTCGGTGTCTACAGCTACTCCAGTCTCCCCAGCTACTTCACCGACTTCTATCTCTCCCAGGATCCCAATCCCGCCAATCGCGCCCGCGCGAAAAACTTCAGTAGCTACGTCCAGGGCTTTGGCATTCCGGGTCTCGAGTTCCAGACCTCCGACTTTGGCTTCTTCGCAGAAGACAACTTCAGAGCCACACCCAAGCTGACCCTCACCGTCGGGTTACGCTACGAGTTCGAGCAGCTACCCTCGCCCGTCAGCTCTCTCGTCATTCCCTCTCTTCCCCAGACCGGCGTCTTCCCCAGCAACAACACCAACGTTGGTCCACGCCTGGGATTTGCCTACGACGTCTTCGGCAGCAACAAGACCGTGATTCGCGGCGGCTATGGCATGTTCTTCGCCCGTATTCTCAACGGCACCATCTACAACGCCCTCACCAGCACAGGTTCAGCGGCCGGTCAGTTCACGGTAAGCCCAACGGCTACCTCAGCCGCCGCGCCTCCCTTCCCACAGATCATCGCGACCGGAAGCCTCGCAGGTGCGCCGAACTCCGTCTTCTTCGATCCCAACTTCAAGGCCCCTCAGATCCACCAGGCTAACCTCACGGTCGAGCAGGACTTGGGCTGGAACACAGTATTCAGCATGTCGTACCTGGGAACCTGGGGCCGCAGGCTGCAAAACTTCGTCGACGTCAATCTGCCGGCTCCAACCACCGTCACCTACAGCGTCGTCGATACCTCTGGTAAAGGTCCTCTCGCGGCAGGCTCAACCTACACCTCGAAGTTCTATGCCAAACTGCCCAACACCGCGGCATCACCCTGCGTGAGCCAGCGTCCAAACTGCGCCTTCGGTTCCTTGACCGATATCTTCAGCGGCGTCAATTCGAACTACCAGGGCATGGTCGCGCAGATCAATCACCGCTTCTCCAACCACATCACGTTCAGTGCAAACTACACCTGGTCCCACGCGCTGGACTTCGGTCAGAACAACCAGACCGCGACCGTGGCCAATAACCTGCTCGATCCTGCCAGCCTCCGTGCAGAGTATGGCAACTCGCTCACCAACGTCACCAACCGCTTCGTGCTCAATGCCATCGGCACTGCCCCATGGCAGTACACCGGCTGGATGGCCTATCTGCTCAACGACTGGGAACTCGCTCCCAGCTTCCAGCTTCAGAGCGGATTCCCTTACTCCATCGGCACCAGCGGCACACTCTCCTCGGCGTTTGTCGCCACGGGTAGCCCAACCCTCAGCGCCATTGGCGGCGGCATCAACGGCTCCAACGGTACCTTCCGCGTTCCGGGCTTCGAGCGCAACGGGCTCGCTCAGCCCAGCACGAATACGTTGGATCTCCGTCTCTCCAAGCGCTTCACCATATACGAACGGCTCAAGCTGGAGCTGATGGCCGAGACCTTCAACGTCCTCAACCGTCAGAACGTGACCGCAGTCAACACAACCGGCTACTTCCTGGGCAACACAACCATTGCAGGAGCCACGCCGACCGCTCCCCGGATCGTAACCGGCAATACGCTCACCTTCAACACAAGCTCCACCAACGCCACCCAGCCTCTCTTCCAATCGATAACCAACACCAACTCGAGCGGCTTCTCCTTCGCCCCTCGACAACTCCAGCTAGGAATTCGGGCGCAGTTCTAGCACACCATTGACCCATTTCCAAAAGCCAGACGGCGACCGTTACAGCTACGGTCGCCGTTTCAGCGCGTGCCCCATATCTCGATTCTGAGATGTGGGTCTGCACGAAAATAAACCTGAAAAATCTGGCATGTTTTCCATCGTCGAAAAAGTGCCGTCCGCTAACCACACTAGCCACACTTTTCTCCTATAAGCACCCATCTAAAACCACAAACAAAACACCACTTCTTCGAAAAGCCCCCTTAAAAACAAGAAATCACCACATCAAAAAAACCCGGCCAGCTATGATGATGACAAACGCTCTACCCGGACGCTGTCTTCCCGTGGTCGTGCTGCTAAGTGTCTGAGATCACGGGAGAAAGCAATGTTGTCCTTTCTGAGACGCGCTGCCCTAAGCGCGTTCCTCCTGAATGTTGTTCTGCTGCCGCACGCCTACGGACAAACCGCAGTGGACGGAGCCATTCGCGGCGTAGTCCTCGACCCCACCGGCGCAGCCATGGCCGGAGCCGCAGTCCAGGCCAAAGACCTCTCCACCCACCTCATCCTCCACGCCACGACCAGCCGCACGGGCGGCTTCGTCCTACCCAGCACACCTTCCGGCGACTACCAGATAACTGTAAGCGCATCAGGCTTTTCCGCCATGACCCTGCCCATGTTCCACGTCGAGGTCGGTGGCGTAACCGAGGTCGAAGCCCACCTGAAAGTAGCTTGGACAAGCGATACCGTATCAATCACCGCGAGCCAACCCAACCCACCCGCCACCAGCCTCGAAGAGCCTTCCGCCACCGCCATCTCCAACACCATCACCGAAAGCGACATAGACCACTTACCCGCAAACGGCCGCCGCTGGCAAGACTTCGCCCTGCTGACCCCAACCGCCAACCCGAACGAAAACATAGACTTACCAAGCTTCAACGGCCTCCCGGTAACCCAAAACAGCACCCGCATCGACGGAGCCGACGACGACCAAAGCTTCGGTGCAGTTCCACGTGGAACCGCCCCTGAAACCAACGGCGAACCCGAAGAACAAGCCGCCCAGACGCCCGGCACAAACTCGCGTCATCGCTCAGGCGGGACCTACACCTTCTCGCAGGAAGCAGTCCGCGAATTCCGCGTAAACAGCCAAAATTATTCCGCACAATACGGCCACGCCCTCGGCGGCATAGTCACCACAATCTCAAAAAGCGGCACAAATAAACTTCACGCCACCGCCTTTTATCTGGCACGCGACAGCGCGTGGGCCGCGACAAATCCGTTTTCGACTGCAACAAGCTATGTCAATGGTGCCGTGACGAGTCTCGCTGTGAAACCGCAC
This sequence comes from Edaphobacter aggregans, assembly GCF_003945235.1. Lineage (NCBI taxonomy): Bacteria > Pseudomonadati > Acidobacteriota > Terriglobia > Terriglobales > Acidobacteriaceae > Edaphobacter > Edaphobacter aggregans. Next base: position 2,938,451 of record NZ_RSDW01000001.1, on the reverse strand, counting down.
GATCTGCGGCAGCAATTCGGCGGAAGTGTGGGCGGCGCGATCCAGCAGGACAAGCTCTTCTATTTTTACGCAAATGATCAGCAGAAACGCACATTTCCAGCAATATCGTCACCGGGCGATCCAGCCTTCTATTCTTTGACGGCAACCCAGATGACGCTGCTCGCAAACCGTGGCGTGACCAGTACGAAGGTGAACGCAGCGCTGAATTATTTAAATAGCCTGACAGGCGCAGTACCGAGACATTCCGATCAAACAGTGAACTTCGGCAAATTAGACTGGCAAGCCTCGAAAAAAAATCACATAAGCACGCAATACAACCGCGCACGATCGAGTGCCCCTGCTGCGCTACGGCTGACTCCGGTGGTGGATCGCGGCGCTGCCAGCCTGGGCAGCAGCTTTACCAAGGTGGATGCGGTGCTGGGGCGCTGGGTTTGGATGGCGAGTCCGCATGTCACCAATGCCGTAAGCGGGCAATATGGGCGAGATCTCCAGTTCGATCAGGCGCAACAGCCACTGCCGCAGGAGCCGGCGGTGGGACCTGGAGGATATGTTCCTGAGGTTTCAATTGGCCCGCTGGGGCTCATCTTCGGGACACCAGCCACGTTGGGGCTCAAGGCATTCCCCGATGAGCGCCGAATAGAAATGGGCGATATGCTGACCTGGGTGCACGGAGGCCATGTCGTTCGTGTGGGTGCGGAGTTCAGCGCCGTGCGTGACGTGACGGACTCACTGAGCAATGCAGAAGGGACATTTCGGTATGACAGCGGTGCTACGAGCGGCCATGCTGGCGGACTCGTAGACTGGATCACGGACTACACCTTCAACGTCAACGCATACCCCAACGGCGGATGCCCGTCTATCCATGCTGCGGTGCATGACTTCTGTTTCCGATCCTTCACGCAGAGCTTCGGTGAACAGTCAGTCTCATTCAATACTCAAGAGTGGTCAGGCTTTGTGCAGGACGACTGGCGCGTGCGACAAGGGCTGACGGTAAACGCGGGTGTGCGCTACGAGTACGAGCTGCTGCCGTTTCCGCAACAACCAAACGCGGCGTTGGATGCAGTCTTCGGCAAGGTAGGGGCGACGAGCGTCTTTCCGGAAGATCGAAATAATTTTGGACCGCGGGTTGGGGTCGCATGGGAGCCGTTAGGCGCTGGACAGGGAGTGGTGCGCGTTGGGTATGGTTTCTATTTCGGACGGCTTCCGGGTGCGACGATTCGTAGTGCCTTGGCTAATACGGCGCTGGGGTCCTCGACACTTAATGTACGGATTGTGCCTGGAACCATTACAAATTGTCCTCAGGTAGCGAATCAGGGTTTCGGTTATGCCTGTGCCTATTTGACGACTCCGCCGGCTGCGGTCGGGGCGACGACCTCGGCGATGGTTTTCGATCGCAGGTTCCGGGTGCCGACAGTCCAACAGGGGAGTTTCAGTGTTGAGCGTGAGGTGGGGGCTGGGGTTGTGGGGAGTGCGACCTACCTGATCAATCTCGACCGGCAGCTTCCGAACTCGGTCGATATCAACATCGCTCCTTCCGTCGGTACGGGAACGTTTGAGATACAGGGTGGTACGGGCATGCCTGGGGTGCGGGATGGTGAGATGTTTTCGGTGCCGGTGTATACGCAGCGAGTCAGCGCGGGCTTCGGGCCGGTCACCGACATCGTGTCGAACGCCAATGCCAGTTATAACGCTTTGGTGGTGGAGGCTCGGCGCAAAGGCCGGAGAGGGCTGGAGTTTCACGTCAGCTGGACGTGGTCTAAGGCGATCGACTTCGGACAGAACGGCGGGGCGACTCCTCGGATCAACGGGCAGTTCGATCCGTTTACGGTGCAATATGACAAAGGTCTCTCGGCTTTGAATTTTCCGCACAGGGTGATGGCTAGTGCGGTGTGGGAGCCTCGGTTTGCGTCCCAGCTCAGATGGCTGCGGACTGGCGCGAATGGCTGGCAGATCGCTTCTTTATTTACGGAGCGGAGCGGGGGCCCCTACAGCTATGACATCTTCGGCGGCACCCGGCTGGCGGGTGGGCGCGAGAGCATCAACGGTGCGGGCGGTGCGGTGTATCTGCCTACGGTGGGGAGGAACACGCTTCGGCTACCGGATGCCTATAACCTCGATCTGCGTGTGAGCCGCACGGTACGGGTCACGGAGGGGGTTCGGGTTCGCGGGACGGCGGAGGTCTTCAACCTGACGAACCACGTGAACTACTCGGGCGTTACGCAGAGGGCGTTTCTTGTAGGTACTGCTGTGAATGGCGTGACGCCACTGATCTTTCAGGATGCTGCGACTGTGGCGGCGGAGGGTTTGAACACGCGACCATTCGGAGCGTTTACGGAAGCGGCGACGGGCAGCACGCAGGAGCGCCAGATGCAGCTTGGGTTGAGGGTCCAGTTCTAGGACCATTCGTGGTTGCAGCGCGTCTAGTGCTGCGAGATCGAAAGCGTGTTGCCGTCAGGATCGAGGAACCAGGCGACCCTTGCGCCGTTCGGTGCTGTCCAGATTCCTTCGCCGCTTTGTTCGAAGTAGGCATATCGGGCGAACACGAGTCCTTTGCCGGTGAGCTCGGTTACCGCCTGGTCGATGTTTTCTACCTGGAAGCCAAGGATGGTGAAGGGCATAGGGGTAAACTCGCCGACACGAACGATGCGGATCATCGTACCGTTGGCGTCCATGACGATGGCGAAGGCGTCGTCGTTTACGAAGCTAAGACCGAGAACGTCTTCGTAAAAGATGCGGGCCTTGGCTGCGTCCCTTGTGGGAATGAAGGCGACGACCGGGCATTTACAGAGCATGCTGTTCTCCTCTCAGATTCGCTACTCTACGCTCGTTGGAACTGCGGTTCACTCGGTATCTCTCCCATTGCCGGTCTCGTGCAAAGTATCTGTATTCAGCTACTTTGGTAGCCATCTTCGCAAAGTATTGATTCCAGATACCTTGTTTGTGCAATATTCATTGCAAACAGCTTACGATTCTTTAACTACGAAAGCTCCGGGTAGGGGGGCCCGGAGCTTTCTTTTAGCTCTATATATCTAGTTTAGCTGATTGAGCGAAATTAATATGCAATGCGTATCTGTATGACGGGATTCGGTTTATGGGATTTGAGGGCTTGACAATGGATTTTTCCGCTAAAAACATCGGATCAACTGCGGCGTCGCTTGGTGAGACGGACGACCGGGCGCACGCGGGACGCTACGGCTTCTACCTGGCTGCGGCGCATCGCGTGGACCAATATCTGGAAGAGCTGTGGAAGTTTGTGCAAGCTGATCCGGAGTATCGCGGGCATCCGACGTTGATCTTTCTGCCGGGCCACGGGCCGTGGTGACGCACCCACAGAGTGGAGGACTTACGGGGAGAAAGTTCCAGACTCGAAGTACATTTTTCTTGCAGCGATGGGAGCAGGTATACCGGCGCGAGGCGAGCTGGGCGCAGGCACGCCTGCGGTGACGCAAAGTCAGGTTGCTTGCGACGATAGCCCGTCTCTTCGGCAAAGACTGGAATCGAGAGACGCCGCAGGCAGGCAAGCCGCTTGCTGAGATTCAATAGACAGTTAGCTGCGACGAGACGTTTCGGAGGCGAAACCGAGGGCTTCCGGCCGGTTGGGACGTTGCGGATCGATGGCGCTATCAGGCAACGCGGTAAAGCGCGTGACGGGGAAGGCGTTGGGGTAGTTTTGCTGGATCCATTCGGTCATCTTTTCGCGGACGATGCAACGGAGGTCGAAGCTGTCGCTGGAGTTGCGGGAGCTTGTGAGGCAGCGGATCTCCATCGCGCGTTCGCTGAGGTTGGTGACCTGAAGGACGCAGGTTCGTCGGTCCCAGAGCGGCGAGGTGTCGACGATGGTGATCAGTTGCTGGCGTAGGGCTTCCACGGGGATGGAGTAATCGACATAGAGGAAGGCTGTGCCCAGGATGTCGGAGGAGTCGCGTGTCCAGTTCTGGAAGGCGTTTTCGATGAAGAAGCTCAAGGGGACGATGAGGCGGCGGAGATCCCAGATCTTGACGACGACGTAGGCAGAGTTGATCTCTTCGATGCGACCCCACTCGCCCTGGATGACGACAACGTCATCGACGTGAATGGGATCGGTGAAAGCGATCTGGAGGCCAGCGAAGAAGTTGGCTGCGGTGGAGCGGGCTGCGGTGGCTAGGATAACGGAAGCTACGCCGGCGGAGGCAAGAAGACCGGAACCCCAACGCCAGATACTAGCGTCGTTGAAGGTCCAGAGGAGAGCGCCGATCGTAACGACGACGATCAAGGCGATGAGAATGCGGCGGAAGAACTGGAACTGGGTATGGATACGGCGCGCCTGCAGATTGTTGGGGGCGCTGAGATCATAACGGCGGAGCGTTACGGCCTGGAAGGCGTAGACACAACTGACTGCGAACCATCCGAGTGCAATGACGACCGCCATGGCGAGAACCTGGCGAAGGACGCTTGCGGCGTTATCGGGGATTCTGGGAATGGCTGGCAGAACGAGACGCAGGCATGTGATGAAAAAGATGGCGCGCGCAGGATGGCTGAGGTACTTCTGGATGCCCCATCCCATAATCTTGTGTTCAGATTCTTTGCGGCGGATGAAGCGGAAGATGATGTAGTGTGCGATGTTGGCGACGACGATGACGGCGCAGAAGAGGAAAACGACGAAGAACCACGGGTGGCGGAAGTGTTCGTTGATGACGGTCTGGTAGTAGTCCATAGCTAAGAGTGTGACGTAGCGGAGGTAGGTGGTTGCCTCCGCCTGCTGACTTGGATGCGGGAAGAGGCCGGGAATGGATGCTGAGATTGGCTAGTTTTGCTCGAGAAAGTCGAGGATGGCTTGCTGAAGCGCGATGCGGTGATCGGAGTAGGAGTGGTCGGTAGGCATGTGGATCTCGTTGACCTGTTGATTGCCGGCTTTGTGAAGGGCTTCGACGAAGGCGTCGTTTGCGGGGGCGAGGCCGTCGTCAGAGGTGAGAACGAGGATGTGACGAGTGGCGAGTTTGGGAGCGAGGTTCACGAAGTTAAATGCGGCGGCGTTGGCGATGATCTCGTTGGCGAGACTCTCGGGGCTGGTGCCGGCGAGCGGGGCCATGCCTTCATCGGCGAGGTGGGTGGCGATGGCTTTGACGGTAGCATCGTGCTTGTCGGCGGGGAGCGATTGCAGGCGGCCGGCGTTGAAGTCGGCTGCGGAGATGGTGGCGATGGCTTTGATGCCGGGGTCGTTTGCGCCGCCCTGGATGGTCATGAAGCCTCCCATGCTGTGGCCGATGAGGACGAGGTGAGTGGAGTCGACGCGGAGCTTTTTGGCGTTGGCGGGATCGCGTAGATAGGCAACGGCGGATTGGACGTCTTCGATGCAGTGGGTGAACGAGAAGTCGCCGGGTGAGCCCCAGGAGCCGCGATAGTTGAAGTAGAGGACGTTCCAGCCAGCGCGTCGAATGGATTGTGCGAGGTCGAGATTCTTCTCATTGCCGGGGAAGCCGTGGAGGAGGATGACAGTGGGATGAGGGCCGAGGCCGGAGGCGATGTAGACCAGGGCGTTCAGGAGGGCTCCGTGGCTGGGGAGCTGGAAGGACTGCATTGCGGCGGGGTTTTGCTTGTCGGGGGTCGGGTCGGTGGTGATGGGAGATTGCGCGTGGAGGGTAATGGGGGCCAGCAGGAGGGTGGCGGTGAGGAGGAATTTTTGGATGCGCATGCGGTGATTGTAGGGGAGATTGGTCATCATTTCGAGATATCTCAAAGGCTCTCTCGCCTTAGACAGCGATACGCTAGGATGCACACATGCATAAATTTTGGTTTCGCAGTCTGGCTGCCGCAGCCTTTTTGTGTTCGATAGTTAGTTGGGCGCAAATGCCTGGGTTACCTCAAGTTCAAGGCGAGCGGGTGGATGCTGATGCTGCTCTGACTCGAGCTTTGAAAGCTTCTTCGCTCACGTATGAAGGCAAGCCTTTTCATGCGGTGATGGAGATAGGGGCTGCTGGATCGGAGTATTCGGGTCGTCTCGAAGTGTGGTGGGCTGATCAGTCGAAGTACCGGATGGTTTTGACTTCGCCAAAGTTCAACCAGCAGAAGGTGGTAAACGGGGACAAGGTCTTTGAGAAGAACGACGGCGATTATTATCCGCGTTGGCTCGAGAACTTTGTGTCGGCGGTGCTGGATCCCGTGCCAATGGCGAAGAACTTTCGAACGCAGGGCCCTCAGGTATCAGAGAATTGTCTAAAACACGAAGACCGTCCTGCTGGTATCACTGACGAACTGACCTTTGAGGTTGTGTGCCTTAAGAGCACTGAGCCAGTGTTGGACTATGTACTAACGTTTTACGACTTCATGGAGTTTAAGGACGTGAAGGAGTTTGAGAGCAAGAAGATTGCTCGAACCTATGAGACGCGGGTGCTCGACTTTAAGCCTGTCGTTGGTCGGCTGGCGACGCTGGAAGGACTAACCGATCTGCCGGATGCAATGCTTATGATTTCGGACGCAACGCCTTTCGAACAACGGACTTCAACCGCGTTTGTATCCACGCTGAAAGAGGAGAGTTTGGTTGAAAAAGCTCCTGAGATTAAGTGGCCCAGTGTGCGGGAGGGAAAGACCGAGGGGTACATGATCGTATATGCGCGCACGGACCGGACGGGCCAAGTGCGAGAAACGGCAAAGCACAACTCGGATAATCCTGGTTTGGAGAGCTTCGGAATGGAGCAGGCGTTAAATTACAAGTTCAAACCGCTGGTTGTTGACGGCGTTCCTGTACAGATGGAGATGCCTTTGGTCCTGCACTTCAAGACTAGGCTTAGCGATCCAATTCCCGAGCTGGATGATGCCACAACGCGGAAACTGATCACAGGGTGTTCTCTACCTCACGAGGTGAAAGACCCAGCCTCCGCGGGGCAGAACATCGTTATTACTTTCCAAGTGCAAGATGATGGTGGGCTAATGACGCTGGGAAGTTCAGATCGCAAAATTTCTGTAATGAGCTTGTTTCAGCAATTTCGTGGGTGCCATTTCGCGCAGTATAAGCAAAATGGGAAACCCACTGCCTATCACGCAACTTGACTGTAACCGCACGGTAGATGGGTAGATTAGCGACGCCTATTTAGAATAGAAATGTGAGCTTTACGGAACAGTACGATGTAGTTGTTGTCGGTGCGGGGCATGCCGGGTGTGAAGCGGCGGTGGCTGCGGCGCGCATGGGGTTGCGCACGGCTATCTTTACGCTGAATCTGGATTTGATTGCGCAGATGAGTTGTAATCCGGCGATTGGTGGGATCGCCAAGGGGCATCTGGTGCGTGAGGTGGATGCGCTGGGTGGCGTCATGGGCGAGGTTGCCGATGCTTGTGGGATTCAGTTTCGGTTGCTGAATACGAGCCGGGGCCCTGCGGTTTGGTCGCCAAGGGCGCAGTGCGATAAGGCGCTGTATCGCGTGAAGATGCGCGAGGTGCTGGAGGGGCAGAAGAATCTGTTCATCAAGCAGGCTGAGGTTGTGGATTTGATCGTCGAGCGGGTCGACGAGTCAGCGAATCAGCGAGTCAGCGGGGTAAAACTGCGGGATGGGCGAGTGGTCTACGCCGGGGCGACGGTTGTTACGACTGGGACGTTTTTGAATGGGTTGATTCATTGCGGCGAGCAGCAGTACACGGCTGGGCGTAGTGGTGAGCCTGCGAGTGTCTTGCTGGGCGAAAGTTTGAAGCGGCTTGGTTTGCGCGAGTGCCGGTTGAAGACGGGGACGCCTCCTCGGCTGGATGGGCGCACGATTGATTGGGAGAAGTTTGCGGAGCAGCCGGGAGATGCGGATCCTACGCCGTTCAGCTTTCGGTCTCCGTTTGCGAAGGGCGGGGAGCCGCCGCTGCGTCAGATCAAGTGCCACATCGCGCATACGACGGACGAGACGCTGCGGCTGATTCGCGAGAATGTGCATCGCTCGCCAATGTATACGGGGCAGATTGAGGCGATTGGACCGCGGTACTGTCCTTCGATTGAAGACAAGATCGTGCGCTTTCCGGATAAGACGCGGCACCAGTTCTTCCTGGAGCCCGAGGGGTTGAACACGCATGAGGTGTACATCAACGGCATGAGCACAAGCCTGCCGATGGAGATTCAGGCGGCGATGGTGCGATCGATCCCGGGGCTTGAGCATGCGGAGATGCTGCGGCCTGGCTATGCGATTGAGTATGACGCGATTGATCCGACAGAGCTGGATCGCACATTGAAGGTGAAGTCGTTTGACGGGCTTTATCTCGCTGGCCAGATCAATGGCACGAGCGGCTATGAAGAGGCTGCGTGTCAGGGGCTGATGGCGGGGATCAACGCGGCGTTGGCGGTGAAGGGTGAGCCTGGGTTCACGCTTGATCGCACGGAGGCTTATACGGGCATCCTGATCGATGATCTGATCAGCAAGGGAACGAATGAGCCATATCGAATGTTTACTTCGCGTGCGGAGTTTCGGCTGCATCTGCGAATCGACAACGCGGACCGCAGGCTGACTCCGCATGGGCGGCGGCTCGGGCTAATTGATGACTCAGCCTGGGCTGAGTATGAGGCCAAACAGTCGCGTGCGGTTGCGTTTGAGGCGCTGCTGAGTAGTTCTCGCGTTCGTACGGGTGAGTTGCCGGAAGAGTTGCTGGGCCGCTTGGGAGGAGATGCCTCAAGTATCGCGGGGCAGAGCTTCGCGCAGTTGATTAAGCGACCGGAACTTGAGATCGAGGAGATCGCTCCGTTGCTGCACGATCGGCTGGCGGATGCGGGGGAGATCTTTGCTGTCTGGGTTGCTGCGATGGATGCTGCGGGCGGTGAACGGCTTCCGGCGTGGGTTCGCAACGAGATGAAGACGGTGGAGACCGAGATCAAGTACGCGGGCTACCTCAACCAGCAGCGGCGCTCGATGGAGAAGATGCGCAAGGCCGAGAAGATGGTGATTCCGGAGTGGTTCGACTACAGCGCGGTAAGCGGGCTTTCGACGGAGATGAAACAGATTCTCACGCGCGTGAAGCCTTCGACGCTGGGGCAGGCCAGTCGTATTGCTGGAGTGACTCCAGCGGCTATCAGCTTGATTCATGTGTACATCGAAATTCAGGGTCGGCGGCTGAGTGTGGCTTAAGGGGTGGTCTGTTACCTCCGGACAGGTGCCCGCATCTAATCGCTGCTGGGAGAATATGTGATGACGAGCGGCGTGGTTCGACTTGGAATTGGAGTGGTGGTTGTGGCGGCGCTCCTGATAGGAGTTCGAAAGATGGTGATTGGTGCGGAGACGAGGAAGGAGCCAATTCCGGCACCGGCAATTGACGAGCAGGCGGCCCCACACGGCAAGGAGACAGCGGTGTTTGCCGGCGGCTGCTTCTGGGGTGTGCAGAGCGTGTACAACCGCGTGAAGGGTGTTACGGCTACGACGGCTGGCTACTCGGGTGGCACAGCGAACACGGCAAACTACAGTGATGTTTCGCCCGAGAGGACGGAGCATGCCGAATCGGTGAAGATCGTTTACGATCCGTCGAAGGTGAGTTACGGCACGTTGCTGCGGGTCTTCTTTTCAGTGGTGCATGATCCGACGCAGTTGAATCGGCAAGGGCCGGATGTAGGCACGTCGTATCGGTCGGCGATCTTCTACACGACACCGGAGCAGCAGAAGATTGCTGCGGCCTATATCGAGCAACTCGATGCAGCGCATGTGTTTCCGAAGAAGATTGTGACGCAGTTGGTGCCGCTGAAGGCTTTTTATAACGGCGAAGACTATCACCAGGATTATGCGGATAAGAATCCTAACAATCCGTATATCCAGGTTTGCGATGTGCCGAAGATGGCGGCGCTGCAACAGCAGTTTCCCGATTTGTTCCAGAAGTACCACGGGCACTGAGTGGGTAGCCTGCTACTGAGTGACTTCGCCCTCAGCTTCGTCGGTGGGGGCGTCGATCTCTTCGCTGAAGCCTTCGAGCAGACGTTCGAGGAAGACGTCCTTGTCGATACCTTTGTTGTGCAGCGAATGAGCTAGGGCGATGTGACGGGCGAGGTCGGCCAGGACGACACCCCAGGCGAAGGGGTCCTCCCATGCGCCGCAGCGGATGCTTACGTGCTGACCCTGTTCGGCGACCCAGACGCGAAAGACCTCGAACGACCCTCTGTCGCGCTGTGCCACTGGTGGAACGTTCAGGTGTTTTTCTGAAGTCATGGCATGTCTTCCTTTGCTCATCGATTTTATTCAAATGACCCGAACGAACGTGATATTCACAGGCAACCCCAATTTTCCAGAGCATAACCACAAGCCCTGCACTAGATATGAGTCATGTTGACTTCCGGCAGATATGGGTCACATCGACTTCAGGTGTGAAGAAGAACTAATCTAAATATTCATGGCATCGTTCTCAGAAACATACTCGTCGGCAGAAGGCCTTCCGGCATCGGTTCATAACGAAATCGCAATCCTCGGTGCGATGCTGCAGGATGCTGTTGCAATCAGCGACGCAACCGGCAAGCTCAAAATAGACGATTTCTCGCTGGATTCTCACAGGCGAGTCTATCAGGCAATGCTCGATCTGTTGGCGGCCGGGCATGCGGTCGATTATCTGACTGTGATGGACGCGTTGTCGAAGAGGAAGGAACTGGATGCGATCGGCGGTCCGGCTTACCTGGCGTTCCTGAGCGAAGGCATCCCGAAAAACCTGAATATCGAGAGCTACGTCCGCATCGTCAAGGACAAGAGCCTGTTGCGACAACTGATGTCGATCTTCAGTGACGGAGCGACGCGGGCCTCGGATCAGAGTGAAGACGCGATCAACGTGCTCGGTGATGTGGAGGCCCAGTTGTCGGAGGTGGCGGACAGCGCCATTCAACGCGGCTTCTCAGGAATCGCCGAGATCGTAGCTTCGTCGTTCGGCTCGATCGACAAGCTGTACGAGCAGGGCCGCGAGATCACGGGCCTCGCGACGCACTACATCGAGTTTGACCGCATGACCAGCGGGCTGCAGGATTCAGAACTGATCATCATCGCGGCGCGTCCTTCGATGGGCAAGACGGCGTGGGCCATCAACATCGCGCAGAACGCGGCGGTGCGCGACGGCAAGGTAGTTGCCGTGTTTTCGCTTGAAATGTCCAAGGAATCGCTGCTGCGACGCATGCTCGCCAGCGAGGCGCTGGTAAACTCGCGCAAGATCCAGACAGGTTTTCTGCCCAAAGAAGACAAGGGCAAGCTGCTGGCGGCGCTTGAGCGGTTGATGGAGTCGAAGATGTTTATCGACGACACGCCAGGCATCACGTTGGCGGAGATGCGCGCCAAGGCGCGGCGACTGAAGCAGCAGGAGGGCCATCTGGACCTGATCATGATCGATTACCTGCAGCTGATGACGGGTTCGGCGGGAAAGAAGGGTTTTGAGAACCGCAACCAGGAGGTCTCGGCGGTATCACGCGGCCTGAAGGCGCTGGCCAAGGAGATGAAGGTTCCAGTAATTGCACTGTCGCAGCTTTCGCGTGCCAGTGAGCAGCGCGGCGGCGATAAGAAGCCGATGCTGAGCGATCTGCGCGAGTCAGGATCGATCGAGCAGGACGCCGACGTCGTGGCCTTCATACATCGTGACAGTTATTACAACAAGGATGAGAACGGCGACGAAGATCCCGAGTCGAAGGGTAAGGCGGAGATCATCATCGCCAAACAAAGAAACGGCCCGACTGGCAGTGTGCATCTGGCATATCTCTCCGACTACACGCGGTTTGAAAATCTTCAGAGCGATTCTGGCGGAGGCGGTTACTAGCGAACCACAGGCGACCATCAAATAGTGAGAAACAGCGAAAGGCTACCGACAGGGCAGTGTCAGTAGCCTTTTCTTATGCTCGTCTTGCAGCCGGATGAAAAAAGGAGTGCGCAAGGCTTCCACTGAAAAGGCTGTATCCGTTGTATTGTCATTGTCGTTTTTGATACTAATCTGGCGTTTTATTGCGGTCCTATTTCCGAGAAGGAGGAGCAAAAATGCCAGAGGCTATTCTTTTTGAAAACGCCAATTTCCATGGCGCTCACAAGCATGTATTTACACCAGAGCCCAACCTCAACGCCGCGGACGACAACTACTTCAACGACAAAGTTTCTTCCATTGTCATTCTGGGCGGTACATGGGCGTTCTACCGGAATGCCAACTTCAACACTCCGTATGGGCCTGTTTTGGGGACTGGGCTGTACCCCAGTGTGACGGCTATAGGAATCCGCAACGACGATATGTCCTCGCTTCAACCGGTCTCAACGGCCCCGACTGTACATGGAGCTCCTATCGGCGGACAAGTCGTGTTGTTTGAGAACGCCAATTTCCACGGCGCTCACAAGCATGTGTTCACGAAAGAGCCTAACCTCAACGCTTCGGATGACAACTTCTTCAATGACAGAGTCTCATCGGTGGCGGTCTTGAGCGGGGTCTGGGCCTTCTTTAAGAACGCGGGCTACGACGGTAAATATCCCCCATTGCTGGGGCCTAAGATCCATCCTGACGGCCCTTATCCCGGCCTGTATCCTTTCGTGGCGAACGTTGGCATTCAGAACGACGATATGTCCTCCCTGGAGATCGTGCAGGGAGGAGCGACGATCCAGGGACTCAGTCAACCGTTAGGCCATGTGGTCCTTTTTGAGAATGCCGGCTTTCATGGCCAACACAAACATGTGTTCACACTGGAAGGCAACCTCAACGCCTCCGATGACAACTTCTTCAATGACCGCGTCTCATCCATTGTGGTCGAGCAGTCGGTGTGGGCCTTCTACCGCAATTCCGGCATGAACGGCCAATACCCCCGCACCTTGGGACCAGGGCTGTATTCGTTCGTGGTTGATTACGGCATCCAGAACGACGACATGTCCTCACTCCAACCGATATAACTCTGCGGAGCGATTCGGCTAGCTAGCGAACCATCGGCGATAACCAAAATAGTGACGAACGGTAGAAGGCTACTGACAGTACGGTGTCAGTAGCCTTTGCTTATGCTGTCGCTTACAGTCGGATGAAAAAGGAGCGCACTATGAGCGAACAGACAAAGCGGAAGTCAGCGTTGGCGTGGTTTGAAATACCTTCGCGAGACCTCGATCGCGCGCGCAGATTCTACGAGACGATTCTCGAGTGCACCATGCACAAAGACGATTTTGGCAGTAAGGAAGACATGATGTGCATCTTCCCGGCGGAGCAGACTGGCGTAGCAGGCGCACTGGTCAAGCGGACGTTCCAACGGCCAGGGGGCGATGGAACTATGGTCTATCTGAGCTGCGACGGAAGGCTGGATGCGGTGCTCAGCAGAATCGAGCAGGCAGGCGGACGGGTGATCATACCCCGCACGCCGGTTCCAGGAGGTCATGGTTCGTTTGCCTGCATGCGTGATACGGAAGGAAACCATGTCGGCCTGCACACGGCGATCTAAGGCTAAAGGTGCGGCGCATTACGGCGGCTCCAACTAGGATAGGTTCATGCGACGGGCAGACCGTTTATTTCAAATCGTGCGGACGCTCCGTGGAGGACGTCTGCAGACCGCACAGGCGCTTGCGCAGCGGCTTGAGGTGTCGGTGCGGACGGTCTACCGCGACGTGCGCGATCTACAGGCGTCGGGCATGCCAATCGAGGGGGAGGCTGGGGTCGGATACACACTCCGGCGCGATCTCGACCTGCCGCCCCTGATGTTCACGCGCAGCGAATTGACTGCGCTTGTGCTGGGCGCGCGGCTCGTGCAGGCCTGGGGTGGAGCGGAGAGCACAGTCGCAGCCGGGCAGGCGTTGCAGCGCATCGAAGGCGTGTTGCCACCCGATCTGCGGGAACGGCTGGACAGCATCCTGATGTACGCGCCTGGAGGCTTCCATATGCGGCCGCATCTGCGCGAGCGGCTCGACCTGCTGCATGAGGCTTGCGTCTCGCGGCGAGTCATAGCCTTTGCCTACACGCGCGAAGACGGAGCGCAGAGCCAGCGCGATGTCCGGCCCCTTGCGCTCTATTTCTGGAGCGGCGTGTGGACGCTGGCTTCGTGGTGCGAACTGCGGCAGGACTTCCGCGTCTTCCGTATGGACCGTATCGAAGGCCTACGCGTGTTAGACCGCGAGTTCACGCCCAAACGCGGACAGCGGCTGGAGGACTTCCTCCGAATAGTAGAAAGACAACGAGTCGAAGCAATGGATTGCGTGGACAAGAACGGCGAAAGGCAAAGCGCCTAGTCAAAAGGCCTGCGCCGGGCCTTGTTTTTCATCCGTGGTGTCCGTACTGATCCGTGGTCGCCCGCTCACTTCTTCGGCACCCAACTCCCCATCAAAACGTCAGTGGCAACGCGGTTTGTGGCGATCGGCATCGTGATAGCGGCTGTGCCGGTTCCAGGGGGTACAAGGTTGATCGGCCAAAGCGGATCTGCTGCAGCCACTGGGCCCAACGGTACGTCAGCGATCTTGGTGCTGATGCTCGTGTTCATGGTGTCGATGAATTTGTTGGCGATGACCGCATAGCCGGTGTTGGTTGGATGTATACCGTCGAGCGAAAACAGGCCCCCTAGGAAGCTGGTAGTTCCCGTAAACCCGTTGATAGTGATGCCGGATGCAGCGATCTGGGTGAAGAGCGCATTGATGTCGACCAGCGTCGCACCCGCGGCTTGGGCCTGCTGCGCGATGATCTGGTTGTAAGCCGTCACCTGCGCCTTAACGGTCACCACCTCGGCTGCGGTGAGTACACCAGCATCGGTGATTGGACCTTTCTGTGTTCCAGCAAGGATGGCCGAGATCTGGCTAAGGCCGGAATCGATCGTGACATAATCCCCAGGACTGATGCCGAACAGCGCACTGAGCGTCGCGACGGGCAGGTGCGTCGCCGCCGAGTACTCGGCAAGCACGAGCGCGGCAGGCTGCAGATATGGCACCAGTGTGACATCAGGAATATTGCCGATGACGAGGTGAGCAGGCGTCATCGTGGTCAGCAGTTGGATGAGCGCGGTGTACTGCGTCGTAAAGTTCGCGGTCGAAGTCATCGACGACGGCATGCCGGTAAGGGCGGCGATCAGCGCATCGTTATTACCTGCCCATAGAAAGATCGTCGTCGGCTGGGCATGAATTGCGAAGCCGGCTTGGCTGAAATCCTGCCCATAGCCGAGACCGGGAAAGCCAAGAACAAGCTGATTGATCTGCTGTTGTCCCGGAGCTGGATTCGCGAGCGCCACTGTGTTGGCGATGTCGTTGAGGAACGCTCCCGGCACGGCGAGGTCGGTAGGCTGCGCGGCGAAGTTGTCACGCCCAGTCGTCGTTCCCGGCGCTGTCGTGATGACCGGCGGCGGTCCCACCGACACAAGCTGCATCACGTTGGGAGCACCGGGGTAGGCGATCAGCGGCAGCGTGATGCCGAAGTTAGCCTGCGTCGCCACCAGGTTGGCCCAGCCATGCACCTGCTGGGTGTCGAGCAGCGAGCCGCTTTGATAGCCCGCCGTAAGTGAGTCTCCCAGGAAGACCGTGGTGGTGAAGTTGCCAATGTTCTTCTGTTGCGCAGACTGGATGGGTGCCAGCGGGTTGGAACTGCCGCTTGAGCAGCCGATAAGAGCGGTCAAGACACCGGCCGCAAGCAAAATTCGGCAAGCCATTGATACTGAATAAGTATTCATTTTCATGGCGACAGACTGCCCCCTTGAAAACCGTTCCGAACCCTCATGTGGCATCGTCCGGTACTGTTTCTTCAGACGTGGCTTTGTATCACAGCTGAGGTGGCATGGGGAATGGGGGGCGCGTGTGGCCGTTATCCTTGTCTCTCTGGTTGTCATCCCCGAAGAGGGTCTGCTTTTCCGTCCGTGCGGTGCGTGAGGCTGAACCAGAAATCTTGTCAAGCCTTAAAAAGCCATAACCCATTACGAACGAACAACATCCGCATGGCCTAGTAATTCCAACCAGTTGGCTATAATGAATAAAGAGATCAGAAAGCCTCGGACCCTGCCGAGGCTTTTTCATTTCACCCTGGGCCCGGGATCAAGGTCCAGACCTAAAGTGCTTGTTTTGAATACTTTGATACTTAGAGCATGGGGTAGGGGGCACCTCCTGATCCGTAGCCACTGATCTGGCTCAAAATGCGCCGCGCTGCAGTGAGTTAGCCGCGGTTAGGATAACGATGTGAAGAGTTGGGTGGATATCTCAGAGCGGCGGCTCGCGACAAACTACAGGCTGCTGACGGAAGCTGCTAGCGTCGGGATGTCAGTACTGGCGGTGGTAAAGGCCGATGCGTACGGTCACGGTGCAGCAGTGTGTGCTCCCGTGCTGGTGCGTGCCGGTGCGCGTTGGCTCGGTGTGACGGATGCGCAGGAGGGGGCCGCCGTGGGCGAGGCTCTCGCAGCGGCTGGAGTCGCCGCCTCAGAACGGCCAGACATTTTGGTGATGTCTGGCTTATTGGCTGAGGATGCGGATGCCATCGTGCAGCATCGGCTCGTCCCCGTCGTGTGGGACCGCCAGCAGATGGAGTGGTTGGCCGATGCCGTCGACGGATACGGCAAAGGCCTTCGGCAGCGGGTTCATCTGGAGATCGACACCGGGATGGCTCGGCAGGGAGTTCGTGCCGGCGCGGAGCTTAAAGCCGTGCTTGAGTATCTGAGCCAGCATCCCAGCCTCGAGCTCGACGGTGTGATGACGCACTTCGCCTCGGCCGAGGTGGCGGGTTCGCCGCAGACGCTGGAGCAGCGGACGCGGTTTGAGCAGGCGATGCGTGAGGTTTCGGCTGCAGGTCTGCGCCCGGCTTGGATCCACGCGGGCAACTCGTCGACCATCGACAACAGTGCATCGCCGCAGACGGACACGCTTGTGTGGCTCCGGCAATTGGCCGGAGAGTATGGTGCGCGGGCGATGGTGCGGCCTGGACTCGGGCTGTATGGGTACTGCCTGCCCATCGAGTGCGCGGACTGCTCGAACGATAAGCACGCCGAGGCTCGGGTGCGACCTGAGTTGCAGCCGGTGATGACGTGGAAGACGCGTGTGATCGGCCTGCGCGAGGTGCAGGCGGGCGAGACGGTCGGATACAACGCGACCTTCGTGGCGAAGCAGCCGATGCGGCTCGCACTGCTGCCTGTGGGGTATGCGGACGGGTTGAGGCGCGAGCTTTCGGCGGCGACTGGGATCGATGGCGGTTGGGTAATGGTGCAGGGCCAGCGGGCTGCGATCGTTGGGCGAGTCTCGATGAACCTGACGGTGGTCGATGTGAGCGGTATTACGGGTGTTGCGGTAGGCGATGAGGTGGTGCTGCTGGGCGATGGCGTTACCGCAGACGATCATGCTCTGCTGGCCGGGACGATTGCGTATGAGATTGTGTGCGGCGTGCGCGCTCCTTCGCGGCTTGGTGCATGACGTAAGCGCATTTGCGCCTACACCGTGCAGACCGTTAAGATCAGGACGGGAAACGAGGAATCATTTCAATGGAATCGAACACTACGGCCCGCCGTACGGAAGACATCGCGCTAGATCTGCTCAAGTTTGTGGCGTCACAGGCCAATATCGGCAGCAAGGCCGTCGGCTCGACTGGATTTGTCCCTGCCTCCGGGGCCAAGCCCGAGGATCAGGTAACGCAACTGCTCGAACTGTTCGCCCGTTGCCGTCAGGCCGTTGAGGCCCCGGGCCCCTCGAAGTAGTGTCCGCCTCGCAGCCATTGCGGGTTGCTGTCGTCGGCGCCGGAGCCTTCGGGCGCAATCACCTTCGTGTCTATCGCGAGCTGGAGCAGGCTGGGCAGGCAGTCCAGCTTGCCGGAGTAGTGGACCGCGATTCGGCGACGCTGGCTGCGGCATCGGAGAAGTTCGGCGTTCCCGGCTTCGAAACCATTGAGGCATGTCTTGCAGCGACAGGCAAGCTGGATGCCGCTTCCATCTGCGTCCCGACGGTGCATCATGCGACGGCTGCAGCGCCGTTGCTGGGCGCTGGGGTCGATCTTCTGGTCGAGAAGCCACTGGCCGCGAACCTCGCTGATGCTGATCGCATCCTTGAGTTGGCCCGTGCGCATAAGCGCATCGTGCAGGCAGGGCATCTTGAGCGGTTCAATCCTGCGGTTACGGCGGCGCGCACGCAGTTGCATCAGCCCATGTTCTTCGAGGCGCATCGGCTCAGTGTTTTTACGCCGCGCTCGCTCGATGTGGACGTGGTGCTCGACCTGATGATCCACGATCTCGATATCGTGTTGAGTCTGGTCGATTCGCCGGTCCGCGAGGTTCGGGCGGTTGGGTTGCCGGTGCTCTCGCGCAAGGTCGATATTGCGAACGTGCGGCTGGAGTTTGAGAACGGCTGCGTCGCCAACTTTACGGCGAGCCGCGTCAGCACGGAGCGCGTCCGGAAGCTGCGGTTTTTTCAGCCGCATCAGTACCTCTCGCTGGACTTCGCCCGGCAGGACCTGCTGATGATCGACGTCACCGCTGCAGCGGGGATGGATCCGGCACAGCTTGCCGCACTGGCTCAGCTTGCCCAACAGGCGGGCCAGCATCCTTCGGCTGGCTTGTCACTCAAGAAAGTTCCGGTCGAGCAGGGCGAGCCGCTGCGGCTTGAGATCGAGTCTTTCCTGAACGCGGTTCGCAATCGCACCAAGCCGCTGGTCTCAGCTGAAGATGGTCGGGCGGCGCTGGCGCTGGCGCTGGAGATCAATCAAGCGATCGCTGCACACGCTGCTCGAACGGGGCTAATTTAGCTATCCGTAAGGCACGAGCCTACTTCATCACCTGTATGGGAATACCTTCGGGGATCTTCAGTTCGAACTGATCGTCTTCCAGCTTCTGATTGAGCGTGAGCTTAACGATGGTCACGGTCAGGCTGTAGTGATCGCGCGGGCGCTGGATAACGATAGTCGTGGGGAAGGGAATGTTGTCGAACATCTGGTAGTTGCTGTAGAGGGCTCGGGTGACGATAACCCCGTCCTTGTTGTAGATGTCCTGCTGGAAGGGCAGCAGATCGGTGCTGTTGATGTGGATCACGCGAAGGGTGCGGACGATATTGCCCTCGGGTTGCGCCAGAACCTGCAAGGCGTAGGCGGGTTCCTCGATAAGGTCCTTCTTCTTTTTGCCGCTCTCGATGACACGGGTGTCGGTGGTCATGGAGAGGATCTGGTCAGGCCCTTGTCCGCGGACGAACATGGAGTCGAAGAAGACGGAAGGTCGCAGGTTTTCGAGCCCATTTTTGGAGGGCTGCGTCACCTCGTTGGTTCCGACCATCGCCCTGTTTCTAGGCGGTATCACGAGCTTAAAGTTGGTGCCGTCGCTGACCATGTCCATCGCGGTCGAACCCAGCACGGGCACGCGGAGCAGCACCCGAAGGTTACTCGGTCTGCGCATGAAGATGTAACCGGCGAGGCTGGTGTACTCCTTCTCGTGGCCCTCAAGACCGCCACCTGTCGTGGCCGCGACTGTGACGGAGGCGTTGAATGTCTGAATGGCCTCGTAGCGCGCGTTGATCTGCTGCGACATGGCGTCGAGGGACGTGCTCATGATGACGTCGGCGACACGGGTCTTAGGAACGGTGCGCGTACGGGACAGGCATCCTGTAAGTGCTGGAGCCAGCCCTATCAACCCCACGACACACGCTTGTCGAATCTTTATCGGCACGAACCTCAAGTATATCTATCCCTTGGCGCAGTTCCGCCGCGCAAAGCATAAGGATGTTTCTTTTATACCCTTTGGATGCCTTTGGACAGGGTGAGGGTGCGCGGAGTTTTTGCGAAGCTTGCTCGTCAAGACTGAAGACTATCGCTGTTGGGCTTTCTCGGCTTGCCGGTACGCCTGGACCTGTTCAGCGTGTTCCTTCAGATCGGCGGAGAAGCGGCTGTGACCGGCCGCATCGCTCACAAAATAAAGGTAATCGGTCTGTGCGGGGGCGATGGCAGCCTTGAGCGCGGCGACCCCCGGGTTGGCGATGGGCCCGGGCGGCAAGCCGGTGTGTTTGTACGTGTTGTAGGGCGAGGGCGACTGAAGATCCGAGGCGTAGATGGTTCCTCGCCAGCGGTTCTCAAGCAGCGCCGCATAGATGACCGTCGGGTCGGTGGCCAGCGGCATTCCTTTGGCCAGCCGGTTGACGAAGACTCCAGCTACGAGCGGGCGCTCGGGGTCCTGCCGGACCTCTTTTTCGACCAGCGAGGCCATCGTGACCGTGTGGAAGACGTCACCGGTGAGGCCGAGCTGGATGCTGACCTGGCGGAAGCGGTGGACCATCGTGGTGAGGATCTGCTCAGGCGTGGCGTGGCGTGAGAAGTGGTAAGTATCGGGAAACAGAAAGCCCTCGAGCGATTCAGGCTTAGAGTCGCTGTTGGCGGCCCACTCGGCGATCAATTCGGTGTGCTGTCGCGCTGCGGCAAGAAAGGCATCGCGCGAACCGAGTCCCGCTGCCTCGACCGCCTGGGCGATGTCGAAGATGTTATAGCCCTCAGGGATGGTCAGGGTGCGGCTGTAAACGTCGCCGCGGACGATCCGGGCATAGACCTCGGGCATCGGGACTGGATGGTCAAAACGGTACTCTCCGGCCTTGAGGGTGCCCCCTTTTTTCAGGCGTAGGAGGTCAAAGCCGAATCGGCTGCGGATGATGCCGCTCCGCTCGAGCTGGGTGGCGATTGTCTTGCTCCCGGTTCCGGGGGCTATGTCGACGAAGGTTTCGGCGGAGGGACCGTACGGCGCGTAGACGACATATCCGGCGAGGGCCAGAACGATGAGAGCAAGCAGCAGCAGGGTCCCCAAAAACTTCAAAACAAGTGCCTCCCTGAGTGCCCGGAATCCTGTGTGGGAGGTATTTCGGGGCACGTGGTCTGCTTCATTTTACGGCGTGGAGGCTCATCGCTACCTGGAAGACGCCGAACACACGGCGATAGGGCGCGACAACGGAATTCGTCGACCAAATGGCCGCAATGTTGATTTTGCAGTCTTTTCTTGGGGCACGGGCAAACCGGCGGCCGGGAAGGTAGCACTGCGATCGAGGTGACAACGCGGATTTTTCGTGCCCGCATCGTATAATCATGTTTTCACTTCAGCGCGCTGCCGCGTGTGTCATCTGCGAGCAGGCCAGCACCATCCGGAAGGCCCCATGCCAGAACAAGTAAAGAAAAGGCTAGAAGAAGAGATCAAGCAGCTTGAATACGAATTGACCACGGAGTTGCCGGCGGAGATCAAAAAGGCCGTCGCGCTCGGCGACCTGAGCGAAAACGCCGAGTACCACATGGCTAAGCAGCGTCAGGTCTTCGTCAACGCCCGCCTGGGTCAATTGAAGAAGCGCATGGGCGAACTTGCCATGGTTAACCTCGTCAATATTCCTCACGACAAGGTCGGTTTCGGCGCCACCGTGACGGTCTTCGACACCAGCAAGGACGAGGAGATTCGCTACAAGCTCGTCACCAGCGAGGAGTCCGACGTGTCGCAGGGTTTGATTTCGACGACGTCGCCGATTGGCCGCGCGCTTCTGGGCAAACAGGTCGGCGATGTCGCCACTGTAATTACCCCGAACGGCAAGCGCGAGCTCGAAGTCCTGAAGCTGGTTACCATCCACGACGTTACAGAGTAGACTTTTGCTCCACGGCCTGTCCCGTGGAAACAAAGAAGCGGCAGAGCGGGGCAGCACGCCCCTGAGGTAGTTTTTGACCTGGACAAGCGCATTCGGTAAAGGTAGCGGCTGGCTCCTGCAGAAGATCGTTAATGGTCTCGCGCTGACCCGCATCTCGCCCAATGCGCTGACCTTTATCGGCCTGCTGATTAACATTGTTGCCGCGCTGGTCTTTGGCTTTGCCCGGGGCAACAACGCTAATCGAATGTTTTTCTATGCCGGCCTGATCATCATCGGAGCGGGCATCTTTGACATGGTTGACGGTCGGGTGGCGCGTCAGACTAACCAGGTCTCGGTCTTCGGTGCATTCTTCGACTCCGTGATGGATCGCTACTCCGACGTTGCGATCTTCTTCGGTTTGCTGGTTTTTTATGCCCGGGGCAACCGGCTCTTCTACGTCGGGCTCGTGGCGTTCGTCATGACTGCCTGCGTGATGGTTAGTTACACCCGCGCCCGCGCCGAAGCGCTGATCGGCACCTGCAAGGTCGGCTTCATGGAGCGGCCTGAGCGCATCGTGTGCGTCATCCTGGGCGCGCTGTGCAATAAGTGGGGCGTTATGGCTCCGGCGCTGTGGGTGCTGGCGGTCTTCTCGACCATTACGGTCATCCACCGTATCCGGTACACGTATTTGGAGACCGAACGGCGCAAGTTGCTGGACTCCAGCAGAGCCGAGTCACCAGACCCGGTCTCCAATTATCGATAGCTCACCGCCATCAGCCAGACGCAGATGCCTTTTGCCGCTCGAATAGGTATCCCTTTGGTTTGAAGATCTCGTTCAGATAGGTTCCCTTGGAAGTAGCGGCGCGAAAGGCAGCATATTCCTCCGGTGGAACTTCGAAGTAGTGATACACCCCGCGCTTGCCTCGGTACACGATGGTCAGTACGTGACTCGCAGCGTCGTAATGCATGGCGGCGATGACGGTCGAAGGCATTCCCACGCTCCGTTTCGGTGGCGCTCCCGTAAACTTAGGATGCGATGAGCAACAAACCAGTTCTCCTGATCCACGGTGGCGCCTGGGCTATGCCCGACGAAGCCGTAGCTGCCCACGAATCCGGCATCGCCAATGCCCTTGCCGCGGGGTATGGCCTGCTCGAAAAGGGCGCGAGTGCGGTCGACGCGGTGGAAGCTGCCGTGGCTGTTATGGAAGACGATGAGACCTTCGACGCCGGACGGGGATCATTCCTGACGCAGGATGGCCGCGTGCAGATGGACGCCTTGCTGATGAACGGAGCCAACCTACGCACCGGCGGCGTTGCATGCGTCGAGCGGCTGCGCAATCCGATCCGCGCGGCACGACTCGTCCTCGACAAAAGCCCGCACGTCTACTTCGTCGGCACCGGTGCAGAACGATTCGCACGCCAGAACGGCATGGCTCTCATCGACAACACGGAGCTTGTCATCCCGCGCGAGCAGGAGCGCCTCCACAAAGCGCAGACTGCGGAGCTCGCTGGACTTCGCGACACCACCTTTTCGGGTCCGCTCAGCGTTCCGCCGAACGATCCCCATGCTTCCCACGACACCGTCGGTGCGGTGGCTCTCGATGCCGCCGGGAACATCGCCGCCGGTACCAGCACAGGTGGCACACTCAACAAAGCGCCGGGCCGCGTCGGCGACTCGTCGCTGATAGGGTGCGGCTGCTACGCCGACAATCTCTCTGCTGCCGTTTCGCTCACCGGTTGGGGCGAGCCGATTATGAAGCTCGTTCTTGGCAAGTGGGCGGTCGACCGCGTCGCCGCCGGAGCCAGTCCGCAGATTGCCGCGCAGGCCGCTATCGACTACCTCTTCGAACGTCTTGGCGGCCACGGAGGCATCATTCTGCTCGGCCCCGATGGCCGTGTCGGCCTCGCGCATAACACGCCGCGGATGGCCTGGGGCCTGCAAACGGAGGACGGGGCGCAACTGGGCGTCACGCGCAATCCCTAGTCAGAGCGCATCCAAAGAATCTGCATGAACGACTCGCTTTTTCCCAAACCGCCAAGAGAACCAGACGATCAGCTGCCCCATATCCATCGTCTGCTGCTGGGATACTACGGCCAGCCGAAGCCGCGCGAGCCATGGGATCCGCTCAAGCAGTTCATCTACTCGCTGCTGTCGTCGCGAACCAAGACCGAGACCACCCATCAAGTGGTGCGGCATCTGCAAAGGCAGTTCGCCAGCTGGGATGATCTCCGCGACGCCAGCCTGAAGGAAATAGAGGACGCGATTCGCGATGTAACGTTTCCCGATCAGAAGGCTGTTCAGCTTAAGTCGTCGCTCCAGCAGATTACGCATCGCTACGGCAAGTTGACGCTGGATTTTCTAGCGCAGTACCGGACGGACAAGATCCGCGCCTGGCTCGAACAATTTCCCGGTGTCGGATCAAAAACCAGCGCCGCAGTGGTCAATTTCAGCACGCTTCGCCGCCGTGCACTTTGCGTCGACTCGCACCACCTCCGAGTCACTCAGCGGCTCGGACTCACTCCACGCGCCGACGCCGCGACTACGGAAGAACGCCTGATGCGGCTTGTCCCTGAGACGTGGACCGCCGAGATGCTCGACGAGCACCACTCTCTGATCAAGCTGCACGGCCAACGGCTCTGTACCTTCACCGACCCGCGATGCACGGACTGTCCGCTGTTGAGGCTCTGTCCCTTCGGGAAGAAGCAGGTTACAAAATCTGACATCGCTGCCTCCTGACGGGATCGCTGACCGTCCTGCCACTTGTTCAACGCTTATGAGAATGCGGAACCTCTGGAATGTCAGTGGGTACCCTGCAACCCCTTGCAAAATGAATGCCCATTCATGTAGAACATCGCGTCGTATGAATTGCCATTCATGCTGCGGCCAAAAGAACGGCGGCAAGCAGTAGTCCGGAGTTCCCCATGGTTTTCAGCAAAGCCCGGTCCGGCTTTCTTCTCTGTATAGCCGCCATCGTCGTCCTGGCGTGTCTATCCGCCAGTCAGCTCGTTGGACAGGCCATCGCTACGGCCCAGCTCAGCGGCACGGTGCACGATCCTACCGGAGCGGTTGTTCCCGGCGCGGCGATCACTATCTCCGATGCCACCAAGGGCTTCTCCCGCTCGACCACCAGCGACGGCGAGGGGAACTACCAGCTTCTGCTGCTGCCGCCCGGCACCTACACCATCACGGCAACGGCCGCCGGCTTCGCTAAGCTGACCGCGACTAACGTCGTCCTTACCGTAGGCGAGCAGGCCCAGCTTCCGCTCAATCTCGCGATCGCTGGCAGCGAGACAATCAACGTCAATGCCGGCGCCGACATCATCGAGACGCAGCGCAGCTCGCAGTCCACCACCGTCGATCAGAATCGCATCGACAACCTGCCCATCAACGGCCGCAACTACATCAACTTCACCCTGACCAATTCGCAGATCGCTCGCGACGCGGCACCCTCAGTTGGAGCCATTCCAACCTCGGGCCTGAACTTCGGGGGTGTTCGCGCCCGCTCCAACTCCATCAACGTTGACGGCGCCGACGCGGGGGACTACATCTCCGGCGGAACCCGTTCTACTGTTTCGCAGGACGCCGTGCAGGAGTTTCAGATCATCACCAACGGCTTTGCCGCCGAGTACGGGCGAGCCTCCGGCGGCATTGTAAATATTGTGACCAAGACAGGAACAAATTCACTGCACGGCAGCGCCTACGGCTTCCTGCGAAACCGTTACATCCAGGCGACCAATCCCTTTTCGAACGTCCATCAGCCTGCTTACACTCGGGTTCAGGCAGGATTTACGCTGGGCGGCGAGATCATTCGCGACAAGACCTTCTTCTTCTTCTCGACAGAGATTACCCGCCGTCAGGAGAGCGGCTTCTCCATCATTGGCCAGAACAACTTCGGCTTCACGAACATCGACGTCAGTAAGTTCTACGGAGCTCCAGCGGGAACCTTGACGATTCAAGGGACACCCCAGCAGCAGGCCTTCCTTACTGCGGTTCCAGCAGCTACGCCCGGCATCCAGCAATACGTCGCGCTGGTGGGCTCGAGTTCTTCGCTAGCTACAACTGGCAAGAACCCCGCCTTTCTGCAGCCAACAATCGGTGCCAACCGCTTCGTCACCTCAGGTATTACGACGCCGACCTCGTTCACTCCGCTCAACAGCCTGATTGGCAACTTCCCCATCTCGGAGAAGACGGAGATTTACTCTCTGCGGCTCGACCACAAGATTACGAGCAACCAACAACTCATGCTTCGCGGCAGCGTGAGCCCCAGCTTCATCACCGGCATTCAAGAGAACGCGGCCAACCAAAACCTCGGCGAAAACTCCTTCTCCCGTACCGCTTCGCAGAGCCTTCATGACTTCGCCATCGTCGGCCAGCACACGCTGCTGATCGGCGCCAACAAGGTCAACGAACTGCGCTATCAGTACGCGCGACACCCTGTACGATTTGCTCCGTCAAGCTCACCCGGAGGCGACGGTGTTGCCGTTAACATCCCTGGGTTCGCGTACTTCGGCAAGACGCCGTTCTCGGTCGTCGACCGCATCGAAAACCAGAACCAGCTTCAGGACAACTTCACGGTCACACACGGCAACCATACCTTCAAGATGGGCGTCGATCTGCGCTATATCCCCATCAACCTGAAGGAAGGTCAACTCTACGGCGGCGGTGACTATACCTTCGCTGCGCTCAACGCCACGGATGTATCTCCGCAGTTGGCCGGACTTCCCGGCTTTTCGCCCATCCAGGCTTATGGCCTAGGGATTCCGCAGTCGTTCGTGCAGGGCATTGGCGTGACGACATTCAAATACAACCTCAAAGTTCTCGGTGCGTTCCTGCAGGACAGCTGGCGCATCACTAGCAGGTTCACATTGAACGCCGGTCTGCGTTATGACGTCGAGGCCTTCCCCACGCAACTCGCTCTAAACGCCAACACGACCGCCGCCGAGCGCGCCTACGGCATCCGCCAAGGCATTCGCCTGCAGGACACCAACTTCGCCCCGCGCATCGGCATCGCTTACGATCCGCGCGGCGACAGCAGAACGGTGATCCGCGCCAACTACGGCCTCTTCTACGACCGCGCTCCCGGTAACCTCGAGTCGCAGTCCATGGTCTTCAACTCCACCGAAGTGCCGCTGGTCATCCTCGCTGGCGGCTCGCCCTGTACGGCTGCCAGCACGGTAAGCCCGCTGAATCTTAATGCGACCAATACTTTTCAGGGCTCGCTCTCGAACGCCAACTGCCTGCCTGTTCCGAGCCTCAACTATCTCCCCGGCGAGCAGCGCTTCGACACGAACAATCCCAACTCCATCTTCGCCAATCAGAACTTCCTCAGCGCCGGATTCCCGCTCGCCATTCTTCCCTCCGGTCTGCCTGCGGATCTGCACTACGCCACGCCTTATGTGCAGCAGATTTCCTTTGGCATCGAACAGGATCTCGGCCACAACATCTCGCTCAACATCGCGTATAACTCCACTGGGGGCCGCCACCTTAATCGGCCTGTCAATGTGAATCCGGTCAATCCTGCGTTGCTGGTAGGCAACTGGCGCAACGCAGTAGCCGCAGTTAAAGCTGGCACGGCATCGGTGCTGCCTGGAACCCCGCAGTCCGCCGTCGCCGGACCT
The DNA here is from genome assembly GCF_003945235.1 of Edaphobacter aggregans. Lineage (NCBI taxonomy): Bacteria > Pseudomonadati > Acidobacteriota > Terriglobia > Terriglobales > Acidobacteriaceae > Edaphobacter > Edaphobacter aggregans. Next base: position 2,911,413 of record NZ_RSDW01000001.1, on the reverse strand, counting down.
ACCTCGAACCCGCTCACCGTAGCGACCGCAAGCGGAACCGTACCCTGCGGCCTCGGTCCTGCCGGACCCTACGTTGCGCCGCCGCTGTTGAACTTCTTCCGACGCTCAGGCCTGAACGCTTCGCTTGCGCCGTTCCTGGTCAGTCAGGGAGCAGGCCAATGCGTCGCGCTTGCCAGCCAGATTGTCGCGATCGACGGCCTCGGCGTGGGCCTCCCCGTTCCCTTTGGCGACATGTCGCCCAACCTCACCACAGGAACTTCCAGCTACAACGCCCTCAGCGCCAATCTCAGGAAGCGTATCTCTACCAACTATGAGTTCCTCGTGAGCTACACCTGGTCGCACGCCATCGACGACTCCACCGACGTCGTCTCTACCTCTGATGCCCCGCAGAACAACTTCAACCCCAATGCCGAGCGTAGCGCCTCGTCCTTCGATCAGCGTAGCCGCCTTGTTCTCTCCGGAGTTTATAACTCAGGCAAGCTCGGCGGCTCAGGCTTCGTCCCTGCGGTCTTCTCGAACGTCACAGTCGCGCCGATCTTCGAAGTATCGTCGGGCCGCCCGTTCAACGTGCTCACCGGCAGTGACACCAACTTCGACTTCAACCCACTCACCGACCGTCCCAACGCGGTCGCTCTCAACAGCGGCCCCACCAGTTGCGGCACGGCTCCCGTCGCGTCGAAGTACTCGCCCACCGGAGCTTTCAACCTGCCCTGCTACATCGACGCTCCTGCCAATGCTGCTCCCGGCAGCAGCTACTTCAACGGAAACCTCGGCCGCAACATCGGCGTCAGGCCCTACACGGTCTTTACCGACCTACGCTTTGCCAAGGCATTCACCTTCTCGCACGAAGTGGGACTTCAGGTCACAGCCGACATCTTCAACCTGATCAATAAGAACAACACGCTCGATGTGAATAGGCTCTACACCGCCGCCGGGCAGGAGACCGCCGCCAGCGATCCACGTCAGTTCCAGTTCGGGGCCCGGCTGTCGTTTTAAAAGCGATGGTCCCGTTGCTGTCACATCGACGCACAACGGGACCATCGGTTGGTTTTACTTGTACGGTTTAGAACATCACCTTCAGGCCGAACTGGATGATGCGCGGCTCAAAGGTGCTCGAGATGACGCCGCCGCTGGTCGGAGTCCCGCCCAGCGTTCCACCCAGACCACTCGAAGGAAGATACAGATTCGTGTGGTTGAAGATGTTGTAGAACTCTGTACGGAACTCCACCTTCACGCGCTCGATTGGTGTGGTGAACTTCTTGTTCAGAGCAAGGTCCGTCTGGTAGAACGCCGGCGTGCGACCAGGATTACGCGATGCATTGCCGAAGGGGCTCAGCAATGCGCCCGATGTGCTCTTGGTTGCAGGCAGTGAGAAGGCGTTGTAGTTGATGTAGTTCACATACCCGGTACCGGCGGCACGCGAAGAACGATCCTGCGTCACCTTCTGCCCTGGAACAATATTCGGACGATACTCGTTCGCACCGCGATACGTCGCACCAATCTGCGGCGAGACCGCGGTAGTGGCATTCGCTGTGTAGACGAGGTTGAAAGGCGTGCCCGCCTGCGCGGTGTTGATGGCGCTGAGTTGCCATCCGCCCAGCAGTGCATCGACAAAGCCGTTGGAGTCGTTGAGGAACCGGCGGCCGTGGCCGAAGGGAAGCTCGTAGATGACGCTCGTAATGTTAGCGATGGGCAGGTTATAGTCCGACTGTGCATAATCGGCCCGGATGTTGTTTCCATCCTGGGGCGAAGGCGTATTGCCTTCGAGCGACGCGCTGGCGTTATCCAGCGAGTGCTCCCAGGTGAACGAGTTCAACAGGGTCAGACCGCCCACCATGCGCTGCTCGTAGCGGATCTGCAGTGCGTTGTAGTTCGAGTAGAACGAGTTCACCGCCGCCGTGATGTCGCTCGGCCAGTTGCCGAAGGGCCGGGTGAACTTGCCGTTGGTTATAACCGAAGGATTCAGCTGATTCGCGTTCAGGAAGCCCTGCAGCTTCAGCCCGTGGTTGCCGACATAAGCGACGTCGAGAAGGCTGTTCTTCCACAGCGCCCGTTGCACGCTGAGGAAGTAGTTCTCAACATAGCTGTCCGCCGTGTTCTTCGGAATCCACGTGATGTTGTCTGTCGCGGGGTTGAAAGCCGTCACCAAGGCTGAAGGGAAACCCTGTTCGGCAGTGGCATAGCAGCTTGGAGTCGTCGCACCGGGAGCGATGATCTGTGCAGGCAGCGTAGTGCAGCGGGGGTTTGTCGCTGATGGTGCGGTCTGGGTAACACTGGCAAATTGAGCTTGGGGAGCGTTGATCGCCAGAATGTCGCCTGAGCCCGCGCGTGTGTAGTGCACAAAGCTCACGCCGAATCCGCCGCGGATCGAAGTATTCGCCTGCGGTGAGTATGCGAAGCCAATACGTGGAGCGAAGTCATTGAGATCGGGGTTGACCAGCGTCTTACCGTAGACTCCGCCTCCGGAGTAAGGCGTGATGCCGTTCCCTGCAACAGCGCCAGGGGTGGTGGTCAACACAGTCTGTGAGGTGGGATCCCAGTTAGAGATGTAATTGTTCTGCTCTGAATAGGGCGAGCCATACTCCCAGCGCAGGCCAAGGTTCAGCGTTAGCTTGGGGCTTACCTTCCAGTCATCCTGCGCGTAGACGCTGTGCATCGTCTGGCGAAGATGAGCAACGAAGTAGTTGGCCAGCGAGTAGGAGTTCGTTGTGCCGAAGAGGAAGTCCGCCCAATAGCTGTCCGATACGGGAGACCCGACAGCACTGTACCCGCCGTTATAGGTGTAAGAACCGTAGAGCGGATTGTTGTCGTTGACGGCCATCCAGATATGCTCGTACTCATAGCCGAACTTCAGAGAGTGGTTGCCGCGTACCCAGGTGAAGTTAACCTTGGGATCGAGCAACGCCGGGTTCTGCCACTGCGGATTTGTGCTCTGCCGGCCGAATCCGGTAAAACCGTTGATGCCGATCGAAGGCAGGCCGCCGGCGACAATCGGATTATTGGGCAGTCCTGGAATCGTGAAGGACGTGTCCCCAATCGAGAGGTTGTACTTGCCGGCCTTGGTGCGCGAGAGCCCCAGGCGAGCGTCCACGATCTTGTTCGCTCCCATCAGATGCGTATAGCCCAGCGCAATCTGCTGGTCCAGAATGCGAATATTGCCGTTGGTCTGGCCGTCAAGCGGGATCGGGATCGTCGGGTAGTTAACTGCGTTTTCCTTGCGGTCGCTGATGCGCAGAAACCACGAGCTGCTGGGGTTCTGCTGGTAGTCCAGGCGAAGGTCGCCCTTGTCCGCGTTGTCAGTAAAGGGCGCCTGCACCGAGTAGTCATTCGACGCAAGACCTGTCGTAGCCGAACCGGACTGAGGCAGTCCCGGGATCTGCTTGAAGAACGATATGATCTGCGCCGAGAGTGGATTAATCGCGCTCGCCGGAATGGGAGTTCCAGCCGGGTAGACGACGCCCGTCGGGGGGTTCTTCACCGAGGCCACGAGGACACCCTTAAGCTCATTCTGCGTCGGCAGCGTAAGTACACTGAGCGGCTTGAGCGTCTGCCGGAAGCCTTCATAGTCAAGGAAGAAGAACAGCTTGTTCCTGACGATAGGCCCGCCGAGGTTCACGCCGAACTGATTGCGATTAAAGGTGGGCTTTTGGAAGGGAACGGCGCCAAGGGTTGGCTTAAAGAAGCCGACCGCATTCAGGTCCGTGTTGCGGATGAACTCATATACTGTGCCGTGGAAATTGTTCGTTCCGCCTGCCGAAGCCGTGTTGATCGTCGCTCCGGAAGACCGGCCATACTCGGCGCTCTCGTTATTCGTGACCACGCTGAACTGCGCGACCGAGTCCGGCGGAACGGCGATGATCTGGTTGTCGAAGCCCTGGTTGCTCTCCCCGTAAGCGTTGTTGTCCATGCCGTCCAGAAGGAAGTTGTTGAACATGCTGCGCTGGCCATTGACGTTGTACGCGCCTGCACGCGCAACGCTGCTGATGGAGCTGGTCGTCGCGGCCGTGGGGGCCTGACGCACACCCGTTACCAGCCCCAGCAGATCAGAGTAATTACGGCTCACCAGCGGCAAAGCCTCAGACTGATACTGCGTCACGATCTGTCCGCGTTGGCTCGTATCCGTCTCCACCTGCAACGAAACGCCCGAGACCTCAACCGTCGTAGCCGTCTCCCCCACCTTCAGGGTTAGGTCGATACGCTGCCGCGAAGCAACCGAGACCGTGATGTCCGTCGCCCGCGCCGGCGAAAAGCCCTCATGTGTGATCTGGACGTTGTATTGGCCAACGTGCAGCGCCGGAACTTCATAGTCGCCGCTATCGTTGGTGGTACGCATGCTCACCACTCCGGTGGCGATGTTAGTGACGGTGACTGTTGCTCCGGATATAACTGCGCCGGAGCCATCCCGAACAGTCCCGACAATGCTGCCGTTTTCGTACTGTGCGAAGACGGCCCCAGGGAGTAAAAACACACACAGCAGCGCTGTGAGGAAATAACCAAAATATGTACGCATAAGCGCTAACGTAGAGCGCCAATATGTAGGGACGATGACTGCAAGATGAATAGATGATTGCTGCACCACGGCTACAACAGAGAAGTCGTGGCGCAGCATCAGCTTGGACAGTTTTCAGCTTCGCTTTTTTGCCGCTTTCCTCGCTATCGTTTTGCCAGTCTTTTTCATCGACAGCACCAGCTCGCGCCAATCCTGCTCCGTCTGGTCCGCATAGGTCATGGCGAACGCCACTACCGCCTCGTCGAACCGCGTCGAATTCCCCAGATATCCCGCCAGCATCGAGCAATCACCCGCCCGCGCGTGCCCCCGAGCCAGCAGTTCGCCGCAGATCCCCGCATACTCCATCAAACCAGCCGCCCGTAGCTCCTCGAGTTGGATCGACGCCTTATGATCGTTCAACTGACGCACCAGGTAGTCGCGTCCTTCCATCGTCGTCCATCCCAGAAACGGATCGGACTGCAACTGCATGGCACGCTCACCCTCCACCACCCGCCGGCCCTGGTGATACGACGCACGGCGATTCGATCTGCCACCCGCCTGATCCACATAGGGCGCATAGCCCGATTGCACCTCTTCCTTAACCTGCAGGAACAGTGGATCCCTTGCTCCATTCCCCTCCATATAGATACAGTAGTCGCGCAAACCCACCGAACCCGTCCCCACGACCTTGAACGCCACGTCCATCGGCCTGTATTGCGAAAGAAAATGTCGCCGTTCGCGAAGCAGGCTATCGGTATACGGCACCAGCGACGCGACCACCTTCTCGGCCATCGCCCCGGTCACCCGGGTCAACACGGGAGGTATCGACTTGAAGATGCGTGTCTGCCTCTCTGTCGTCTTCGGCTTGGCCGCCTTCGCTGCAGTCTTGGCCGCTGTCTTCGTTGCAATCTTCTTTCCGGTAGCCCTAACCTCTCCGCCCTCCACTTCCGTTAGCGACAGCAGCGTATGCATCGGCGTGGCCCGCTCTGCCAGCCGCAGAATCCCTTCCACAGGCGACACATCCCGCAACCGGTGCACCTGGTGCCGCGCCACCTCCAGCACCGGCATTCGCGCAAACGTGGCCATCGTCGTCCGGTACCGCTCAAGGAATACGCTGGCGGCGTCGCGGCATCGTACATCCTTCGCTCCGGCCTCGCGTCCTGCCAATACGAGACTGGTAGCCATGCGCTTCACGTCCCACTCAAACGGCCCTACGATCGTCTCGTCAAAGTCGTTGATGTCGAAGACCAGCCGTCCATCCGGCCCGGCAAACGCGCCAAGGTTTCGCACATGGGCATCGCCGCACAGTTGAGTCAGGATACCTGTGTTTCTCGTAAGTGACAGGTCGTACGCCATTACAGGCACTGCACCGCGGAAGTACCCGAACGGTGACGCCGCCATCCGCTCATACTTCAGCGACACCAGCGCCGGCACCCGCCCGCGCATCGAGGCCTCCATCAACTTCAGCGGATCCTCGCGCCGCTCCTTCGTGTTGCAAACCGCATGATCCGCCCGGCGTACATCTTTGCGGCGTTGTTGTCCAAGGGCAAACCGTTCCTGCGAACTAAGGGGCGTCGCCATAGCCAGTCATCCTTTCGGAAAAACCTTCAAGTCCTATAGCCTACGCCCGTCCACCCTGTCCGAAGCGCAAAAAAGAGAGGCGCCAATCTGGCGCCCCTTGGAAGGCAATACGTTCTCGAGATTCATATTAGGTGCCGCGCAGATACCGTGTCATGGCCACAAAGTCTGGCAGTTATCTCCATCCTTTGATGGAGGCTCACGCCGCGCCGTGCTCAAAAGTGATGCGACAGGCTCACAATCACTGTGTAGTCGGCAAAGAACGCATCGCCATTCGGAGTATTGTTCTGTATCTCCGGCACGCTCGGCGGACGGTTCCGATACAGCGCCCAAGGCCCATTCACCGACAGCGTCGTCCGTCGCAGGTTATACATCAGCCCCGGATCAAGCGACACAATCGTCCCCGGCCTGCGGAAGCCATCGCTCGATCCCAGCAGATCGCGCACCGGCACGCCCTCGCCGCGAACCCCGAGGCTCAACGCCAGTCCGCGCAGTTTCGGCACACCCTGCGAAACTCCTACGCGATACAGATACTGGTCCGTCACTGACATGATGCTCTGCCCCGGCTGACTCCGGAATGTGGGCACCCCATTCGTGTTCATCGGATTGAACAGATATTGCCCTTGCCCATACAGATCAGCCCGGTGCCATAGTGATTTATAGCCTTGCGTCCCGAGCTCGAACCCCCAGCCGCCGTCTCCCGGCTGCATCGACTGGTCAGCCGTGGCCTTGATGATCTGTCCCTTGTACAGCGCCGATCCCGTCGCATCGTTGATGCCCGTCGGTATCTTCAACGAAGCACTCACGGCAATATTCCCGCCGCTCTCCGTAGGCCCCCGGAAGATCCACCGCTGCGCCCCCAGAAAAATATCCCCTAACCCGCTCACCTGGTAGATTCCGCTCGGAGCATACAGCTGGTTCCGCGTGCCGTCATACACAGGAACATCCGCAATAAAGCTCCACTGCGGGCTCAACCGATACTCGACTCCAATGTCGAAGATGTTCTGGTGGTTCCGGACTGCCGTGGGTCGCGCAATCTCCTGATCGCCGATGAAGTACTTGTTCGAGTTGAACACCCGATAACCAATATCCACCGTCAGATTGTGGATCGACCAGAGCCCGTGAGAGCCCCCGTCATACGCCTTCACAAGCTCATCCATCGTGCGCTGATTCGAGTGCGCCGCAACGCATCCCTGCGCCAGCGCCCTTCCACTCACAAGAACCGTCGTCGCAATGGCAACCAGCCAAGCTATTCGCGTCGTAATTCTCATTCTGTCCTCCTCCAAAATCTTCATTCCGCAAGACCATCTGTCGCTGTGCAACAACGCCCGCAACCATGTCTGGTAAGTGCGTCCCAACTCTACTTCTGGCTCATCTCCTTGTCTTCGGCCTTAAGATTGAGCTCCGTCTCAACCCGAACTCGGAAATCGACTTCGGGTCAACACAGATAACAAAGATCAGCGCGGATTAAGCTGCAGGTAGGTCTTCTTCACAAAAAGCAGGTATCTTCGTTCTAGTCTTTTATCCGTACTTTATCGGTGCCGAATCCGTGGTCGGCGCTCCAACCAACCCATCACCCCTTTGACTAAGCTGACTCTCACAATGGATCTCACCCAGCTCAACGAACACTTTGCCCTCCCCGGCATCCTCGCCTTCCACCAGACGCCCACCGGCCTCATCTACGCCGACGTCACTACTCCTCAGGCGAAGGCCACCGTTTACCTGCAGGGCGCGCATATCACTGATTGGCAGCCCGCTGGCCAACGACCGATCCTCTTCCTCAGCCGGAAAACAGACCTCCTTCCCGGCAAGCCCATCCGCGGCGGAGTCCCCATTGCTTTCCCGTGGTTCGCCGCAGACAAAAACCTCACCCGCTTCCAGGGCAAGCCCGGTCCCTCGCACGGCTTCGCCCGCATCCAGGACTGGACCCTGGCCTTCGTCGCGCTCTCCGGCGACGACCTTCACCTCACATTCACCCTCGGCCCCTCGCAGATGAGTCGCGATCTCGGCTTCGACAACTTCGCCCTCGCCTATCAGCTCACTATCGGCCGCAGCCTTACCATGCGACTCACCGTGGCCAACAACGCGACCACCCCGCTCGTCTTCGAAGAGGCGCTCCACACCTACTACCACGTCATCGACGTCCACGAGGTCAGCGTCACCGGCCTCGAGCCTACATCTTTCATCGATAAGACCGACAACATGCGCGAGACGCCCGCCGCCAACGCTCTGCTCACCTTCACCGGCCCCACCGATCGCGTCTACGAAAACACCGCGGCCACCTGCATCATCCACGACCCCTTGGCCAAGCGAAACACCACCATCGCCAAGACCAACTCCAACACCACCGTAGTCTTCAACCCCTGGAAAGAGCTGCCCGACATGGCCCCCGACGAGTGGCACGAGATGCTATGCGTCGAAACCGTCAACGCTGCCGCCAATGCCATCACGCTGGCCCCCAACTCCACCCACACCATGCAGGCTCACATTACCATCGCGAACATCTGATTGCAGCGCGGACTAACCTACGCCTAACTTGCGCATATAGTCCGCATCGATCTTCAAAGATTGCATGGGAGGCACATTAAACGCCTCCTGTTCCACAAAGCAGTGCTTCACGTTCCCAGCCTTCGCCGCTTCCTGAAGGATAGGAGCATAGTCGATCGTGCCCTGTCCTAACTCTGCAACGGCAGGGCGATTCGTATTCGATACAGGCGTGTTAGAACGCTTGAAATCTTTCACATGCAGCATGACGATGCGAGAGGGATAGCTCCGAAGGTACTCGATCGGATTTCCGCCTCCGACAATGACCCATCCGCAATCCAACTCCATCGCAACCTTGGAAGGATCGGTCAGACGCAGCAGTTCGACATAAGGCACCACGCCATCCGTCTTATGAAATTCATTGATGTGGTTGTGATAGCCGAACTTCATATCCGCTGCGTTTACTTTTTCTCCCAGTGCATTGAACTCCTCGGCATTCCAACGCCAATCATCAAGCGTGAACGTATCAGGCTTACCTCGCCGTGACGGATCTTTGAGCCGCGGAGAAGAACAAATAATGTAACTGACACCCAGCTCTTTATTGAACGCAACAATCTGGTCGAACTGCCTGTGCAACTCTTCCGAAGGATAATGTGCACTGACCAGTTTCAACCCGGCGTTGTCCATGGCCTGCTTAACTTCGGCTGCGCTGTGGTTGAAATAGCCTGCCGACTCCACCTCGCGATAACCGAGCGCCCCAATCTCTTTGAGCGTGCCCGCGTAATCTGTCGGCAATAGCTCTCGCACCGAATAAAGCTGAAGGGCAAGCGGCACATTAAGACTCTGCGCATATAATTTACGGGGGCTGAGCAGCGAGGCGCAGGCGATAGAGGCCGATCCGGCTTTGAGAAAATCTCTTCGTGAATGCTTCAAGATAGGACCCTCTGGTTTCAGTCTGTTTGGAGGCAACGCCTCAGTTAAACATTCCCTTGACGCATCTGCTCGGCAAGATAATCCGAAGCTCGCATGGCCAAAGCCACAATCGTCATGGTCGGATTCTGCCATCCGGAACTCACGAAGCTGGCTCCATCAACAACAAACAGATTTTTGATGTCGTGGCTCTGGCTCCATTTATTCAGCACGCTGGTCTTCGGATTGTCGCCCATACGGCAAGTTCCTATCTCATGAATGCTGTAGCCAGGTGGATTCGGATCGTAGTTCTTGGAAAGAACCTCAAACCCTGCAGCCTCGGCCAGCGCAATACTCGTATCGACCGCATCGCGAGCCATGTTGAACTCATTGTCGGTGTACTTTGTATCGATGCGAAGCACCGGAATCCCCCAGGCATCAACGACATTCTTGTCGATGCTCACGTGATTCTCGTACCGCGCCAAGACCTCTGCCATAATGCTGGTCGAAAACCCGCTGCCGTTATAGCTTTCGAGTTTCTTCTCCAGGTCCTCTCCGTATGTCGCAAAGTTACGCGGATCCATCGGCCCCATGCTGCTATGCACATTCAGCGCATAGCCACGGATAAAGTTCTTTTCCTTGGTGCCGATGTTGCGGAAGCGTGGAATCAGCGCGCCGCCGCCCATCAATTCCGGCGTAGCTTTGCCATCGCGAGCCTCGGGCACAGAACAGACGATGCCCGGCCCATAGACCTGATCGATCAAGTAGTGGCCCATCACACCACTGGAATTCGCCAGCTTTGAATTCAGCAACAACCGCGTGCTCTCAAGAGTCCCAGCCGCCAGAACAACTACGCGCGCCTTCACCGACATCTCTCGCCGCGACAGGCGATCGACAAAGTGAACTTCGTTTACCCGTCCGGTATTTTTGTCCACGCGGAGTTCGCGCACGACCACGTTCGGAATCGCTCTCAGCTTGCCTGTAGCAAAGGCGTCCGGTAGAAGCAGGTTCACCGAGCTGGCAAGGCCATCAACTCCCAGAGAACTGCGCGGTTTGCAAACCGGAACGCCCCTCTGTTTTCCTGCCGCGATAAAACGCTGCATGCATCCCGACCACGGCGAATCGTCGACAACGAAATTGCCATCCGGATACTGTGGCAACCCGTCGGCCCGCCCCTGCACCCGAAAGATCGCCTCCACCCGCGAGTAGTACGGGGCCACGTCCGCCAAACTAATCGGCCAGTCATCCCCATAGCCGTCATGAGACTTACCCTTGAACTCATAGTCGCTAAGCCGGAACGACTGACGCGACCAAAAAAGCGAGCGCCCCCCAAACAGCCGCACCCTCACCCAGTTATATGGATTTTGTGGATCGTAAGTATAGGGAACTTCCTTTTCATCGACCCACGTATTTGCATTGAACTCGTTCGCCTGAAAGACATGCGGCAACGCGCCCGGCTGTTTAAATCCACGGAAGGGCAGAGCATAAGCCGGCTTGACCTCTGTGTCCTTGTGAACGTCCGCGACAGGGCCCGCATTCAGCATCAGGCACGAAATACCTTTTTCGGTCAGAACCTTTGCGGCCATCCCACCCGAGTGTCCCGACCCAATAATTAAAACGTCAACCGTCTCTTCGGCCATAGCTCCTCAGTTTTCTCTTTAACTCGCAATTAGGAATGTTGTTTATTCTGACTAGCCCGGCAGATGGGCGCAGTAGCGTCTCGACGGATATCAGGATCGACTGGAAACCAATACAAACCCGCATCCGGCGTTTGCCGCCCCTTCGCACTCGCCGCGTCACTCCATGCTTGCGAGTTGACCGTAGCCGTGCGGATATCGCTATGCACAACATTGATGAAATGCGCGTACGGCTCCGTCGGAGGATGATCCGTCATCCAGCTTTTCAACCACGGACGAAGCAATTGATCCGCCTGCGCCGCGTTCACCGCTGCAAACGCCACACCAAAATGTTTCTTAGCCTCCGCATCAAGCCGATTCAGACCAGCTTGGTACATCTGTTGCCGGTCAGCAGGCGAAACGCTAATCAAAAAATCGAGGAACTCAGGCGCACCGGCGTCCGTTGCTCCGGGATAGCCTTTGAGCGGCGGCATCAGAATCTCACTCAGCCTCCGCAGCGTTGCCATCTGCTGGACATTGAAAAAATGCGCATTCGTCTGCGCCACGGCATCGGGCACGATCGCAGTCATCGGCAGAGGCTTCACCTCCATCAGCCCTCGCATCCACGGCACGGGACCGGGTGCTGCTGGTGCTGGCGATGGAGCGGATGGTGCCACTGGAGTCGCAGTCTGTTGCCCTAACACTGTCTTGGCGGTTGCAGATGCCGCCACTATTGCCTTAACAAAATCGCGCCGTCGCATCGTGATATCGCTTCCCCTCCGAGTTATTCCTTCATGAAAGGCTCAGGGCAAACCCCAACAGTCACGGCACATTGCGTGGTCGCAACGCCGAGTCCATCTCGTTTGGGTTAGCCCGGTTGTCCGAATCGCACCCGGTTGATGAGGTTAGAAGCCTCCATCCGGAATTTGCAAGTTAACTCTTCCTGCAGGCCGGGGAGCTGAGGCCTGTAGGAAATCAGGCCAAAAAGGCTGTCAAGCCCTGATCAAACCTATCCCTCTATTTATCAATAGGAAGCACGTGCCATATTTCCCTCTCTCACCCACTAAAATAGAAGTAGAAGACAGACAAGGAAAATTAGTAAGCCAAGCGCAATGAATATTTTAGCTATTGACTTTTGGACAATTCGAGTACCGGGAGGCACCCGTCCCAAAGCTACCAACCGCAGACGGTAACAACTGTGGTTCGCCAACCGATTCCTTACCCATCGCCGAAATCCTGCCGAACATCTGGCAGAAACTTGTAGAGGACGATCAACAAAGCAATGAAGAAAAAACTACGCATCGGTGTCCTCTTCGGCGGCCGCTCCGGCGAACACGAAGTCTCACTCCTCTCTGCCGCCTCCATCCTCAAGGCCATCGACAAGAAGAAGTACGAAGTCGTCCCCATCGGCATCACCAAGCAAGGCCGCTGGGTCACCGCACACGACGCCCAGGCCCTCCTCTCCGGCAAGCCCGCCCCCGAGAACCCGCGCCTAGCCGGAGACCCCCAGGCCACCCCCACCGCCGCCGTCCTCAAACGCGGTGACGAAGCCATCATCATCCCCCCCGTCCCCGCTGAATCGCTCCAACCCCTCCAGCTCAACGTGAGCGCCGACCTTGCCCCCACTCACTCCGCCCTCGACATCGACGTCATCTTCCCCGTCCTCCACGGAACCTTTGGCGAAGACGGCACCATCCAGGGCCTCTTCGAACTCGCCGACATAGCCTACGTAGGCTCAGGCGTCCTCGGCTCCGCCGCCGGCATGGATAAGGACGCGATGAAGAAGCTCTTCTCCGCTGCCGGTCTCCCGCAAACCCCCTACCTGGCCCTCCTCCGCAGCGAGTGGCGCAACGATCCACGCAAAGCCACCCGCCTCATCGAAAAAACCCTCAACTACCCCATCTTCGTAAAGCCCGCGAACCTCGGCTCCTCGGTCGGCATCAGCAAAGTCCACGATCGCAGCGAACTAGCCGCCGCCATGGACCTCGCCGCCAGCTTCGACCGCAAGCTCGTCATCGAGCAGGGCGTAGGCGGCCCGGGAGCCAAACCCCGCGAACTCGAAGTCGCCGTCCTCGGCAACGACACCCCTGAAGCCTCCGTCGTAGGCGAGATAGTCCCCGGCGCCGAGTTCTACGACTACGAAGCCAAATACCTAAGCGACGCGAGCGTCCCCATCATCCCGGCCAAACTCACCGCCGCTGAATCCAAACAGATCCGCAAGATGGCCATCGAAGCCTTCCGCGCTTGCGACTGCTCCGGCCTCGCCCGCGTCGACTTCCTCATGGAACCCGCACGCAAGGGCAAAAAATCCCGCATCTACCTCAACGAGATCAACACCCTCCCCGGCTTCACCAGCATCAGCATGTACCCCAAGCTCTGGGGAGCCACCGGCCTACCCTACAAACAACTCATCGACCGCCTCATCACTCTGGCCATCGAACGCCACCGCGAAAAACAGCAAACATCGTTCACTCGTCAGTGACGACAAGCTAGATCACCCGGCTGTACACATAACCGCCATTATCTAAAGCCGCAAGTAGTTCCTGAACCTGCTCGCGTCCACGCGTCTCAAGCGTGATATCGATCGTGGTGTCGCCAAGATTCACGCCATAATAAGCACGGTTGTAAAGCGTATCGACAATGTTGACGCGGTGATGAGCAATCAGCTTCGTCAACTCTGCCAGAGCCCCCGGCTTATCCAACAGATGAATCCGCAGCCGGATCATGCGCCCATCCTGAACCAGACCACGCTCGATGATCCGCGACAGCAGAGTCACATCGATGTTGCCGCCGCCCACCAGCACCGCAGTATGCGCACCGTTGAGCGAAGTCTTCTTCTGCAACAAAGCCGCAAGCGCCGTGGCGCCCGCACCCTCAGCCAGCGTCTTCTCGCGCTCCAGCAGCACCAGAATCGCAGACGCAATCTCATCCTCGTCGACGGTCACAATCTCATCGACATACTTGTCGACAACAGGAAACGTAACATCGCCCGCTCGCCGCACAGCGATACCATCGGCAATCGTAGTCGCTGGCTGCAGCGTCACCGGATGACGTTGCTCAACCGCCATCGCCATCGAAGGCAACCGTGAAGTCTGCACCCCCACCACTCGAATATCCGGCCGAGACTCCTTGATGGCACAAGCAATGCCACCAATCAGTCCACCACCGCCAATCGGCACGATCACCGCCCCGAGCTGTGGCACTTGCTCCAGCAACTCCAAGCCAATCGTCCCTTGGCCCGCCATCACCGTAGGGTCGTCGAACGGATGGATAAACGTCATCCCCTGCGCCTGACACAGCCGTGTAGCTTCTTCGCAAGCCTCATCGTAGTTGGCCCCATGAAGCACCACCTCCGCGCCAAACCCACGCGTAGCGGTCACCTTCACCAGCGGAGTAGCCAGCGGCATCACGACCAGCGCCCGAATCCCCCGCGCCGTAGCATGGTACGCCACCCCCTGCGCATGATTTCCCGCACTCGCAGCCACAACGCCGCGCCCAGCCTGCTCAGGGGTCAGCATCGCGATGCGGTTTAGCGCACCACGCTCCTTGAACGAGCCCGTCATCTGCAGGTTCTCAAGCTTCAGATAAACCTGTTGCCCCGTCAGCGCAGACAACATCTGCGAGTGCGGACAAGGCGAGTAGTAGATAGCGCTACGAAGCCGCTCCCGTGCAGCGATTACGTCCGCAAGGCTGATGTTCAGACTATTTGTTGAATCGCTCACAGGTCAGTTGATCCTAATCGAACCGTAACTCTTTTCAATTGAGTGAAATCTAAACTAATGCCGCTTGCGAAACTGATTCGCGAGCTCAAACTCTTCCCTCAGTCCCGGCGTCCGCAGATTCTCTCGCACATGCGTCAACCGCTGCTCTAATGCCAGCAACGTGTCGGCGATCGGCTCCGTATTCGTCATCGCAACATCGCGCCACATGCTGTAGGGACTAGCTCCTAGCCGCGTCGTCTCGCGCAGCGCCCTACCACCGATAGCTGCAATCTCCGGCGCATCTCCAAACCTGTCCTCTAACAGCGCCGCCAGCGCCGTCGACAACATCTGCGGCAGATGGCTCACCCACGCACACAACTCATCATGTCGCGCCGCGTCCATATCCAACGTCCGCGCGCCGAAGAATCCCACCCACTTACGCCATTCCTTCTCAATCGAGGTCGGCTCTGTCGTCGTTGGGGTAAACAGCCACATAGCACCGTTGAACAGTCCAGCCTCACCCAACAGCGCACCGCCGGACTCCTTACCCGCCATCGGATGGCCCGCCAGAAACACCGCCTTATCGTCTCCGCCAAAGAGCTGCGCTCCCAGCTCGACGATCTCGAGCTTCGTGCTTCCTACATCGGTGACAAGCTGCCCCGCCTGCAGAACCGGCGCAAGCAGCCGCATCCAGTCCTTGATAGCGAGCACCGGCACGGCGAGCACAATCGCATTCGCCGCACGTGCCAGCTCAAGCGCAGCCTCGCGATCCGCAGCCACGCCATCGACGGCACCCATCTGCAACGCCGCCGCTCTCTCCAGAAAACTCGTATCCCAACCGTCAATGCGACCCGTAAACCCAGCAGCACGCATAGCCAGACCGGCCGAAGCTCCGATCAATCCCGTTCCGACAATGAGTACACGCTCTATCACGCCAGCCGCCATGCTACGCCATCTTCCGTCCAACGATAGGAGCGATCAACCTCAGTTGCGCTACGAGCTTCTCCAACTGCTCCGGATACATGCTCTGCGCACCATCGCTCATCGCCTTATCCGGATTCGGATGCATCTCCATCAGCAACCCATCAGCCCCGGCGGCAACGCTCGCAAGAGCCATCGGCGGCACCAGGTCGCGAATCCCCACCCCATGCGATGGATCGCCCATCACCGGCAAATGTGTCAGTTTCTTCAGCACTGGAATAGCCGAGATATCCATTGTGTTGCGCGTGTACGTCTCGTAGGTTCGGATGCCACGCTCGCACAGCATTAGATCGTAGTTACCGCCCGACAAAATGTACTCCGCGCTTAGAAGAACCTCTTCAATAGTCGCCGCAATCCCGCGTTTCAGCAGAACCGGCTTGCGCACATGTCCCAGTTCGCGCAGCAAGTTGAAGTTCTGCATATTCCGTGCGCCCACCTGGAAGCAATCGATATACGGCAACATGACTTCGATCTGCGAGATCTCCATCACCTCTGTAATCACGAGCAGACCGGTTTCGTTGCTCACATCGCGCAGCAGCTTCAACCCTTCGAGCCCCATGCCCTGGAAGCTGTACGGCGAACTCCGCGGCTTGTACGCTCCGCCACGCAGAAATTTTCCGCCCGCTGCTGCAACCTGTTTCGCGCTCAACAGAATCTGCTCGTGCGACTCCACCGAGCACGGGCCCGCCATCACCACAACCTCTTCGCCACCAACCACGACGCCGTTCGGGAACTTGATCTTCGTTCCTTCAGGCCGGAAGCTCCTGCCCGCCAGTTTGTATGGCGATGAGATCCGGTAAGCATCATGCACACCGGCCAGCACCTTGAACTCCGCAACATCAAAGTGATCGGGCGTGCCTACGCCGGCCAGAATCGTCTGTACGGCTCCGGTCGTGCGGTGAACATTGAATCCGAGCTCGACCATTCGCTCGATTACCAGTTGTATGTTTTCCTCGGTTGCATGGTCCTGCATCGCTACGATCATTGTCTTGGCTTCACTCTCTCGCATATGCAACCAAACTAGTCACATATCAATTTTAGAAATCGCAAAATCTGAATCTCGTCGAAACACAACTACTCTTTCCGCTTCTGCAAAGTCCGCATCACGTCGATAATCCGCTCGTACACATGCAGCAGCTCTGCGTCGTCCAATGGCCCTGGATTGACCGCGCGAACGTGGTCGAAGACGGCCTGCTCCCGCTTTGGCTCATAGACCGGAAGATCGGATGTTCGCTTAAGCTCGCCGATCGCCTGCGCAGCCCCTGCGCGCTGGCTGATGAGTCGAACGATCTGCTCATCCAGTTCATCAATCTTCTGTCGCCAATCGGAGATATCCATGCACTAACCCTCGAGATGCAACGGCGCTCACCCAGGTCTTGCCCATTCGGCATCGCTCGCTGCGAAATAGTTTGGTACGCCCCATGATAAACGTCGGCGCACGGCTTCATCCCAATCGCTGCCCTTCGCGCACTCATGATCGCAACCCCGCAATGAACCGCCCCACTGCCGCAGGAGACTCCTCCGGCGTACTCTTCTCAATCAGCGCCACCAAAGCGCTGCCAATAATCGCGGCATCGGCAAACTCACCGACAGCCTTCACGTGCTCTGCGTTCGAGATGCCGAATCCAACCGCAATGGGCAGCTCAGTAAACTGCCGCAGCCTCGCCACCAGTTCAGCGGCGTCACCCGCAACCTTCTGCTGCGTGCCCGTAATCCCCACACGCGAGATCGCGTAAACAAATCCCTGCGAAGCTCCCGCAATCGCCTTCAACCTCGCATCAGGACTGGTTGGCGCAGCCAGAAACACCGGAGCCAGCAAGTGCTCCTTCATCGCTTCCAGATACTCGCAAGCCTCTTCCACAATCATGTCCGTCAGCAGCACGCCATCCGCGCCAACCTCTGCGGCCTTCGCACAGAACGTCTTCATGCCCATCCGCACTACAGGGTTCAGGTACGAGAACAACACCAGCCCCGCCGAAGGCCGCGCAGCGCGCAGCTCCTTCGCCAACCCCAGCACATCCGTCAGCCGAGTCCCCTTAGCCACAGCACGCTCACTAGCCCGCTGAATCACCGGCCCATCCGCCAGCGGATCACTGAACGGCACGCCCAGCTCAATCACATCCGCTCCGTTGTCGATTGCAGCCAGCGCAATATCCCGCGTCGTCGCAAGATTAGGATCACCCGCAGTTAGGTAAGCAACAATCCCAGGCTTCTTTTTGAATTTGATCGCCATCTGTTCTCTTATTTTTCCTTCTCTCTTGTCCCTGACGAGCAAGCATGCTGAGTTCCATGTCTGTCAATTTCTTGCAGAATGTCATCCAACGCAGTTTTGTAGCCTTGCAAGGCCGCTGTGGGCATAAAGGAGTAAGTAGTTTCTCCGTTGTCGCATGTCCCGCTAAAAGCACGATGCTGCGTGGGGACATACAGCATAGCCGAGAAAATATCCGGACACATATGTGGCGCACAGCCCGCGAAAACGATCCCTTCCTGATCGGTCAGACCGTAAGTCCTAAGCGCTTCGGGCGATGACACGGCAAAACTCTCTGGCAATTTCGCAGACACCCAGCTCTTGCGATATCTATCGAGTCCCTGCGGACTGATCAGAACAATCTGCCATCCAGTCTTTTTACTTGCCGTCAAAACTGTAGCCGAAATACGTCCGTTATTCTTCTCCCGAAATAAACGGATACTGTATATGGGAGCTCCCGGCAACATCTGAGCAATCTGCGCCAGTTGAGTCGGCTTGATTCCATCCTCAAATGGACGCTCAGCATGTGCGATGGCCACCGTGGAGCAAACCACGACAAAGAGAGTTGTAAGTGCACCTTTCACGCCTTAATCTCTCCCGCACCCCTTAGATCCAGTTCCCTTGCCAAAATCCCCATATCCTTATCCCCGCGCCCCGACAGATTCACCATCAACACATCTGTCTTTGCCATCATTGGAGCAATCCGAATCGCCTCAGCAATCGCATGAGCGCTCTCGAGCGCGGGCAGAATCCCCTCCGTCCGCGCCAGCGTCACCGTAGCCTTCAGCGCCGCATCATCCGTGCACGAGACATAAGTCGCACGCCCCGAGTCATGCAGCATCGCATGCTCCGGCCCCACGCTGGCATAGTCCAGCCCCGCACTCACCGAGTGCGTCGCCGCAATCTGCCCCGCGTCATCCTGCAGCACGTAGCTATACGTTCCCTGCAACACTCCCGGAACACCGCCACCCACTTTCTGGAACCGCGCTGCATGTTCGCCCAGCGCCGTCCCGCGACCGCCAGCCTCCACGCCAATCAACTGCACATTCGCATCGCCAAGAAACTCATAGAAAGCCCCAATCGCATTCGACCCACCACCCACACAAGCGACAATCGCCGCCGGAAGCTTACCTTCCTGCTCCATCACCTGACGCTTCGCCTCTTTGCTGATCACGCGATGAAAATCCCGCACCATCGTTGGGTAAGGATGCGCCCCCAGCGCACTCCCCAGAATGTAGTAAGTCGTCCGAACATTCGTAACCCAATCCCGCATCGCCTCCGAGATCGCGTCCTTCAGCGTAGCCGACCCCGCACTCACGCCACGCACCTCCGCGCCCAGCAGCCGCATCCGGTAGACATTCAGCTCCTGCCGCCGCATGTCCTCCTCGCCCATGTAGATCACGCACTCCATCCCGAACAGCGCGCACACGGTTGCCGTCGCCACGCCATGCTGCCCCGCGCCTGTCTCTGCAATAATCCTCTTCTTCCCCATCCGCCGAGCCAGCAGCCCCTGCCCCAGAGCATTATTGATCTTGTGCGCGCCCGTATGCAGCAGGTCCTCGCGCTTGAGATAGATCTTTGCCCCGCCGCATAGCTCCGTAAGCCGTTTCGCAAAGTACAGCGGAGTAGGCCGACCGCAATAGTTCCTCAGCAGATCATCCAGCTCCGCCTTAAACGCCTCATCCCCCTGCGCCTCCGCATATGCGGCTTCCAATTCCTCGAGCGCCGCCATCAGCGTCTCGGGAACATACCGCCCGCCATAAACGCCAAACCGTCCCACCGCCGACTTCACCGGCCCCGCCGGACTCACCATCGCCGCTGTCGTTCCCATAAGCTCTCCTCACTGCTCAAACAAAAGCACAAATAAAAAACCGCAACCTTAGCGGGTCGCGGCTCGTGTGGATGTCGATCTCAACTGAAACTTTCAGCTATCTCTCAGATGAACCTACTCCGCCGATGCCGCCACTGGACGCCAGTAGCGGTAAATAAAGCTAATTCGGCTGAAGGAAATAATCATCTTGCCTTTCAAGATACATGGCTCAGGCTGTCACTGCAACCTGGTTTGCAGTTTTCGCGTTCCGTTTCGTCTCCCGCATACGAGCAGTTCCTTCGGCCCTCGCCTTAGGAGAACAAATGAGTCAGCTTGGTAATGCGCAAAAGCTCCTGCACACGGGGCGACAAGTTGGTGCACTCGAACGTGCAATAACCTGCTCCAAGAGCCGATATTTTCAGCCCGACCAAAGTGCCCAGCCCCTGGCTATCCACACCGGCCACGTCGCTAAAGTCGAGCACGATGCGGCCACCTCGAGAGATTAGCGGCTTGACCAGATCCTTGAGCTCGCCTGCGGTCTGAGTGACCACCCTGCCGTGGCAAGCAATCGTCGTGATATAGCCCGTCTCCGCGTTCCCCGCTTCTGCGACTTCATAGGTAAAGAGCGGCGCTGATTCAGTTGACATAAACCCTCCATGGGTTCAACTAGTTCGCATGAATCTTACTGTCAGGCCCATTCACTGAATGTTAAGTTTCAGTGAGTCAAAGAGATTTCGGCGCGCAGTTCAGTGTAGGCGCGGAGCCGCTGTCTGCAAAGTCCCCGCATCCTACTCTAAAGTCAAGGGAACCAACATGCCCTTCACCCCACAATTCGCCTCCGTCAACGGCACCTCCCTCGCCTACCGCGACACGAGCGCCGGCATGCCCATCCTCTTTATCCACGGCCATCCCTTCAATCAATCCATGTGGGACGCCCAAGTCGACGCTCTCAGATGGAAGCACCGCGTCATCACCTACGACATCCGGGGCTACGGACTATCCCAGGTCCCCGCCGCCGAAGCCACCACCCTCGAAACCTTGGCCGACGACATCGCCGATCTTCTCGACCACCTTAAGATCCCCACTGCTGTCATAACCGGCCTCTCCATGGGCGGCCAGATCGCCATGGCCTTCGCCGACCAATACCCTCAACGCCTCTCCGGCCTCATCTTAGCCGCCACCTTCCCCCAGGCCGACACCCCCGAAGCCGCAGCCACTCGCCGCGCCACCGCCGACCGCTTCCTCACCCAAGGCTCCATCCCGCCCGGCATCGAGATGCTCCCCAAACTTCTCGCCCCCGCTACCATCAAAGACCATCCAGACATCGCCCTCAAAGTCCTCAGCATGATCGCCCGCACCTCACCCGCCGGCGCCGCCGCCGCCCTCCGCGGACGTGCCCAGCGCAAGGACTACACCCCCACCCTGCCCAAAATCGCCGTCCCCACCCTCATCGTCGTCGGAACCGAAGACGCCTACACCAACGTCGACACCGCAAAAGTCATGCAGCAATCCATCCCCCACTCCCGCCTCGAAATATTTGAAGGCATAGGCCACCTCCCCAACCTTGAAGCCACCGACCGCTTCAACGCCGTTCTCCACAACTTCCTCGACACCATACCCACTCAGAACACTAAGGCTGCAGCACGAACTGCCGGATAGCGATCTGTGCCCCTGCTCGCGCTCTTTCCGCAGCGGGTCTAACCACTACAGTGATCTCGTTGAACTCACCTCCTCCTCCGCCTTCCGGCACAGAAAACTCAAGCTTCTCTTCACCTTGCTCCTCGCTTGAAACGCCTTCGCCTTCACTCGAAGGAATCGTCACCGTACCGATATAACGACCGATCACTCTGGGCGATGCGCTATCCACCAGCCACAATTCCAGCGCAATTGCGCCCGGGCGATGATCTGCGTTCTGCACCACGATCTCAACGCTACTGCAGCAATTAAAGTCAATCGGAGCGCCCAGCTTCTGGTGAGCCTCCATCAACAGCGGATAACGGTCGGACGATCGAATAATAGCCTTAGTCGAACTGCCGCGAACGATCCGGGCCGTTGCTCGCGGCCTCTTATCCGGAGCCTTGAAGTACCAATACACCCCATCGAAAGGAATCACCATCGGCTCCCGTCGCCGAAAACTCGTACTGGGAGCATCTTTACTGCGCGGAGCGACGATCTTCTTGCGCGGCTCAGTCAAAGGCAACAAAATGATTCCCGAATACCCGTCATTGCTCGTCGCTGTTGGCTCCCGGCTTCGTTCTGCAGTTCGCCCAGCAGTCACACCCCGCCCTACAAGAGACTCACCCACCACAGCCCAACGAAAACTCCGCAAATACGGCATCATCACGACCACCGTAAAAGCAAAAGCCAGGCTCAGCGAGAGCATCGTCCGCGAACTCCCTAGTCGGTCACTCTCTTCGCCTCTCGGAGTAGCCTTCGACCCAAACCTCCACACCAGCGCCGCAACACCACTCCCTGCCAGGACAGACGCAATCTCGTACCGCTTCAAAAACACAGCAACAATGGCCGCCTCAGCAATTACCGCGACGGCGAGCGAAGGCAAGATCACTCGAATCAATGCCTTCGAATCATCGAGATGAAACGGCACTGCGGGGGGTCGTTTCATCGCAGCCACTGCAGTCTCACGATCATATTGCTTCAGTGATCGACCCACGCTCACGATGCAGAAGCAGCCAGCTAATACAGTCAGGATCGACGGCCCTCGCAGACACAGCACCCACGCCGGAACCCACAATCCTCCAATGCACGTAGCCAGCACAACCGACGACGATACGTTCGGAAGGTAGTTCCGAAACAGCCCACAAATCATTTGTGCAATTAATCCACTCAGGAAACTCGCCACTAGCAGAAGAAACGCCGCCAGCGCAGCCAATGAGATCCACGAGAGTGATTGCGGTCGAAGCGCCGGACAGAACATACTGACCAGCGCGACGGTCACAGCCACGCCAAAGATCACCGGAATACACACAGAAGAAAGAGTCGGAGCCGCATCCTTCAAAGGCTTCGAATCACCGTTCGTCGGTCCGTCTTGCCAGTTCCGCTGCTCCATGGGCGTTAGCTCGGGAACATAGTGAAGGTTGTATCAGGCGAGCCGCTAGATCCATCATTGTCGGGGCCAAAAATGCAGGCATTGCGAGATGCCGAAGCCCTTCGGCCTCATGCCCTGACGTCTTGATGATAACAAGCGCTAAGCATTCGCGCGGTCTCGATGTGAAACTTGACCGTCTTCGGCTCTAGCCCCTCTCACTTCGCCGCAGCCGCAAGTGGCTTCAATCGCTCCTTATCAATCTTCAAAACAACGCCCGAGTTGCGATCGGCCACCTCACTCACCTTGTACTCCGCCACAGTCCCGATAACCTGAGCGATCTCAGAAGGCGTCAACTTGTAATCCTCCGTCAGCCACTGAGCCATATTCGCCGTAGCCGAGCGAAACGCATCATCAAGCGACCCATAAAGCCCCATCGAGATAATGTGCGTCGGCGACTCCACCCGCACCGACGAAATCCGTTTCCCCGGAATCACATCCACCGTAAACTCCACATCCATCGAAGTCTCCAGCGCATTGCCGTTCAGTTCGCCGTCGCCCTGCAGCGCGTGACCATCGCCCACATACAGCAGCGCTCCCGGATTCCGCACCGGCAAGTAAACCGTCGCTCCCTCCACAATCTCGTTGAAGTCCATATTCCCGCCCCAATCTCCCGAATCACCCGTTCCCGGAGCGGCCTGCGCAGGACCCGGCGCCACCGCAATACATCCGAGCATCGGCCGCAGCGGCACCGTGTAGTGCGCCAGATGTTCCCCTGGCTTCTCCGGATAGGCCACTCCTTTGGCGGTGTCCAAATGCCAGCGAATCGACTTGCCGTTGTCCTTCATCTTCACTGCAAGATCGCTGTTCAGCCCGCTCTCCACAATGCCGTCGTCGCTCGCCGCCCAGTCCCGATTCAGCCGTAGCCGTGTCAGATGCACGACCAGCGTATCCCCCGGCATTGCGCTCTCAATGTAGAAAGGCCCCGTCTGTGGATTCCCTCCCCTCACGCGCTTGACGCCCTGTGCATCCTGACCGCCTGCGTCCACGGTCGTCGTGTGGATCGTGTCTCCCGGAGCGACCGTCAGCACCGGCTTATTCATAGCCGAAAACTGTCGATAGAAGACCGTCGGCGTGAACTCATGCCGCTGCGGCGGCCCAGTGGGGCGTACAGGAGCCAGCATTCCCGTGAACTGATACCGTACGGGACTATCCTCCGCATACGTTCCAACAACCGTGCCCGAAAGCTTTCCATCCTGCACGGTGCCATTAACTTCTTCCGAGTCGCCCTGATCGTCCTTCGCAACAAAGTGAACGGCGTTCCCCTGCACCGAGCCTTCGAGCTTGTAGGAACCAAACTTACCGGTGAGTTTCTCTCCCTGCTGTACAAGGTCCAGCGGCATATACGATGTAGTGCCGTAGAAGTCCGCCGTCAGAACCCAGCGCCCGGTTAGGTCATGCTTTCCCTGATCCGCCTGATACGCCCGCGCCTCTGCCGAAAGTACAGAAAGCGCCAGAATGCCGCTAAGGACAAACCTGGATCTCATACGATTCTCCCTTTGTTGGAAATTAGGTCTTCACCGAACCCATCGAGCACATCCAGCTAACACAATACTACGAATATCTTCGTAGATAACAGAAAGCCTTCGGAAATGGTGAGAAAATCGCGAAAATTTAGAAGTTGAAGTCACCATCGATGCGAAAGAGCCTGCCAATGGAGTTGTAGAAGGCGCCATAGTTCGGAGAGGCATAATGTTGCTGAACGTCGCGCGGATTGAAGTGGTTGATCACGTTATAGACAGTCAGCCCAGCGCGGAATTGGATGCGGTGACCGTGAAAGGTAAAGTCGACGGGGTATTGAAACTTGGTGTCGAGGGCCAGGAAGATTGGGAATCGCCCGGCTTGGTTTTCGGGGCCGAGGAAGTTCCAGTTTTCATCCAGCCGCGAGAAGGGAAAGCCCGTGTGCACGTCGAGGATAGGCACAAAGTCGAGCTTGTGGGGCAAGCCGATCACATTCCAGAACAGACCACGATCAGGCGCATCAGACGAAAGCGGACCGTACTGATTTGGTCGAATAAGCGGGTAGGGGAAGTTTCCGAAGAACTGGTTGTAGTCATTGAGCTCGCCGCGAGCACGCGAGTGAACGTAGCTGGCAAATACAGTAGATCGCTCATTGACTCGCCAACGGAGCATCGTAAGAAACTCGCGGTAGCTTTGCCGCCCGGAGTTGAGCAAGGGTAGCTGGGCGCTCCCGTCCGCGTGCTGAAGAGGATCCAAATAAAACTCGCGGTACGCCTGCCGATCTTCGTAGCCGAACCGGAGAAGCAGATCGCGGCGAAGTTCGCGATCGAACTGGAGCGTCCAGCCAAGACTGTAGGGGATGCGCAGCGAGTCAGGAGCGACATGAGTGAACGTCGCCGGAGCACCGAGCACAGTAGTTCCATCCGAAGCGTAGCTCGTAATGGTCTGGGCTGGAAACCTGGGAAAGATAGCGACGTTGATCGGGATCTTGTCGAAGAAGACGCCGAAGCCGCCGCGAATGGCAGTGCGGTTGTCACCCGTGGGAGCAAAGACAAAACCAATGCGGGGCGCGATATTCAAGGCATCAGCGGAGAAGCTGTCGTGGTCAAGCCGCACGCCGAGATCAAGCGTCAACCTGGGATGAATCTGCCAATTGTCCTGCGCGAAGAGCGCGACATTGTTCTTTGCAGCCTGCGAGGGTGGCGCCGCCCCATAGCTGATGCTGCTGCTCAAGGTACCGTCTTGGCGCAGGACTTGTATGGGGAAGTTCGTCACCTGCCCTTCATAAGAAGAGTGCGCGTAGGAGTAGCCGAAGGTCAGCAGATGCCTGCCTGCATGTTCAATTGGCCTGAGATGAAGCGTCTGCGACCATTGATAAAGCTCCGTATTACGTTGCTGCTCTTCGAAGTAGCTTCCGGAGTTCTGTTCGGGCGCAAGAACCATTTGTCTTGTCCACGTGGCAGGGTAAACATGGGAGTCGAGTTGCTTGGCCGCGAACAGGCTCTGGACATAGCCGCCGTCAGCCAGAAGCCAGCGATGCGTAGCGGAGACGAAATAGTCGCGCAGACGGTCGTTGGCAGTAACCGGCTGCGGATTGAAGGTGTTGATGTTCGCGTAGTAAGTGTTCTGGGGATCGAGCGCGAAGACGGCCGTAAACCGATGGCTCGGCGACGGGTCCCAATCGAGTTGCGTGTAGGTATTAATCCTCTCCACGATGCGAACATTGTCGGGGTTAGGCAGGGACGGCACCGTCACGGTGTCATAGCCATAGATCATCGCCTGAAATAGATAAAGCTTGCCGGTTTCGAGCGGGCCCGCAAGGGTCAGATGGGGCGAAGCGCTCTCGACTCCATGGGTGCGACCGTCGATCCAGCGGAAACGCGGTACGGGATCTTCAAAGAGATACTTCCACTCGTCGGTGCCGCCACGCGTGTTGACGTCGACTACGCCGCTGGAGAATTGTCCATACTCTGACGAGAAGGGATTAGAGAGAACCCGGACAGACTGCACCGCTACAGATGGGAGACTGAGCGCAGCCTGCCCGGTAAAGGGATCGGATACGCTGGCCGAGTTGACCAGCGTGTTGGCCTGGTTCGTGCGTCCGCCCTTGATGCGAATGAGGCCATCAAATCCGCGCACGACCCCGGGGAGCAAAGGCAAAGCCTCCTGAAAGTCCTGGTTGAGCACGGCAACAGATTTGAGAATGTTGGCATTAAGAGCCGGGGTTCCACCCGAGCTCGATGTGAGGTCGACGCCCGTATCCTCAGCCCTGACTGTGACGGTCTCTGTCCGCCCTTTTAGGACTAGCTGAAAGTCGAGCTTCGCAGGATTCTCGCTCTCAACGGTCACACTTTTCGTAGCCGATTCAAATCCAGCCAGCGTGACGGTGATCTCATAGTGGCCATACAGCACACCGGTGAAGGCATACGCCCCGAGATCGTTGGAGATTGTGGCAGCTTCACTCTTGGTGTCGACGTTCTTCAGAGTGACACGTGCGTTAGGCCATACCGTCTGCACCTTATCCGAGCCGAGCGTAAAGATGACCCCGCTTACGGTGGAAGTCTTGGCCTCGAGCGCGGGAACAAATACAAAAGCAATCAAAATCGCCGCGAAGAACCGAATGACATGCGATGTCATCGTGAAGACTTCGTGACGGCTTCGCAGGCACATTGCAATACCCTCTGCAGCAAGGCATCAGCAATCTATGGGAAGGCCTGTGAGAACCCGCGGCTGCTGCATGCGCGAGCGGCACACCTTTGGCACAGACGAACATTCACAACGGCGTCCGAATCGAAATCTCGAAGCGCACGTCTTATTTCCTCGGCCGCAACTGACGAAGAACTGGCCGCTGGTGCGGCTATTGTCCCACTGTGCGGCAGTCGCTCACAAGGGTTGGGGGTAGGGTTCTGGCAGCGATTTAGTTTGTAGCTGTAGTGATGGGAGCCGATATCAGGTCTGCATTCGCAATAGGCAGGGAGGAGCGGTGTGGGCTCGTTTCCATATTGGCCTTTCCGTCAACCAGCGATGTGATGACAAACAAGTAAGTTTGTCCGGACGCCAGTACATTCGGCGGTAGTGTCATCGAGGTCTTTGCCGTGCTTAACGTGGCTGAGGAAAAATAAGCGACTGTGCCATCCGGCAATGTAGTAGGGCTCCAGATAGCCACGTTATAACCGAACGGTGTGCCAATCGCGGGCGGGTCCCAGCTGAGCGTTACCACTGTGCTGTTGAGCGTGCTGGCCGTGAAGAGGTCGGCCCCGTTGATCTTCGGGTTCTGTACCGCCGAAATCAGCGGTTTCACTGTGGCGGTTGGCAGTGATGTCGTCTGGCTATTGGTTAAATAGATGCTTTGGGTTTTGCCCGTTCCAGGGACCGGGACCGCCACCGAAGCGTTCTGGCATATGCGGAAGATGCGCCTCCAACCAGCGGGGAACGGATCGCTGTATGGCACGGTCGCGGGTCCCACATCGGTTGTCAAAGGCGGATTCGCCGAGCAGGTAGCGGGTATGAGGACGGGTGTGAGGGTGGGGGTGAGGGTGAGAGGGTTGACTGGCTTCGTCCAGATGAGATCGATTGGGTTTGAGCCGGATATGTTTGGGCCGTCCGCTGCGATATAGGGCTGAACCGAAGCGTAGAAACCACTTCCCACATAGGTGGGAGGCGTTGGCGCAATGTGATCGAGCAGGGGCGCCCATGCGGAACCCTGGACGCTGAGGTTTATCGATGCCGGAACCGTAGGATTCAGTGCTCCAGTGATCGTATTGATTCCGCCTGTCGTCAATGACAGGTTCGACAGGGCAAGTTCAGGGCCCAGTACGTATCCGTCCACGGATCCAAATGAAGCCGGTTCGTACTGCCTCACGAATGCGTTCTTTATTACGGAAAGATCAAGAATACCGTTGATCACAAGTCCTCCGACGAATGTGGTGGAACCTGCATTCGTCGAAGACGTATAGCTCAATGCTGCCAATTCAGGAGAATCGAGTTGCAACTGACCGCTCCCAGCCGCCGCGTCCAAAGACGTGAAACTGAAATTGAGGTGTGTTGTCGAAGTAACCGGAGCAGTGGTATTGGCAATTGGAACGAAGACGTCTCTGCCCAGGTCGAAGGTGCTGCTGCTCGTCCAGTACGTATCGACGGGTCCAAGCTTCAGCCAATAGTATCCGGCGGGAACATTGGGAATCTCGAAGACTCCATTCGCGTCTGCTGCGCCTGAGAATGATTTGAAGGAGCCATCCGATTGCGGCACGAGCGCTGCGGCGTAAGAGGCGATGCGGCTCCAGTCGAAGGGCGCATTCGTTGAGCCGGTTTCATTCCATAACGTATCGGTGCGGCTGATGCGGATGGTACCGGATGGCGTTACCGCCCAGGACTGTGTTGCCGATGCGCCGCCTGACGCAGTTGCAGTTATGGTGAAGCTGTTCGGAATCCGGGATTGTTGTGCCGTGGGTGTCCACGAGATCGTATTGCCGCTGAGCGTCGCGCCGATTGGGGCGTTGGTCAGAGAGAAGGTAACCGCAGTGCCGCTTGCTGTGAGTTGGTAAGTGTAAGCCGATCCCTCGACAGCTTGCGTACCTGGAGTGCTGTTAAATACAGGCGCGACCGGGACCGGGGTTGTGTTGTTCCCGCTACTGCAGGCTGTGAGCAGAAAGAGGATCAGCGTGACAAGTACGACATGGTATCGCGGCAAATGTATATCCCTCCCAGGGGAGATCGGTCCTTCACTCCACGCAGACACAAGGGCAGTGCTGCATTGAGTTAACGAGGTGGTAGTGGGTCTGATCCTGATTTTCGAATCAGACCGCTACAATATCACGATTTATTGATGAACATCGACCAACCGGGCCACATACGTCTTGCCCGAAATCCCCCCTGCCGATACTCTCAATCTGGCATGCTCATCCTGGCTTCAGCCTCGCCGCGCCGACGCGAACTCCTCACTCAGGCCGGACTCACCTTCACCGTCGACTCCGCCGACATCAACGAAGACCGCCTTCCCCACGAAATCGCCGCCGCCTACGTTCAGCGCCTCGCCGAAGAGAAGGCCCAAACCATCTGGAATCTCCGCCGCTCGCTCGATACGCCCGAAGACCCGCTCATCGTCCTCGGCGCAGACACCTGCGTCGTCTGCGACGGCCACATCCTGGGCAAGCCCGCCAACCCCGACCACGCCCGCCGTATGCTTCAGCTACTCTGCGGCCGCACCCACGCCGTTCTCACAGGCATAGCCGCCGCCACCCGCGCCAAAATCGTCAGCGACGTCGAAGTCACCCAGGTCACCTTCAACGTTCTCACAGACTCCGAAATCGCCGACTACATCGCCACCGGCGACCCTCTCGACAAAGCCGGAGCCTACGCAATCCAGGGCTACGCCGCCCGCTGGATCCCCCGCATCGAAGGCTGCTACTTCAATGTAGTCGGCCTCCCCATAGCCCGCACCATCACCCTCCTCGAAGAAGCCCGCGCCAAACTAGGGCATATCGATCGCCAGCGTAGTTGAGGGGCAATCCTGAGCAGAAGTCTATGGCCGGGTGTTTTGCGAAGGGTGAAGAAATTCCGTGTCAGCGGATGTGGTGTGGATGTAGACTGATTGGTTTTTAGGAGGGCAAAATGGCGCTCTCTGGCTCTGTCCTGCTGTTGTTTCTACTAGCGATCTCAACGTCGTGCTTCTCAGATACGATCCCATATGGGGCTGAAGTCAGCGGCGAGGTGGGTGCTGCTTGCGCCGGCGCGAACGAATCCTACGAGGGTGGTGGTGTGGGGTTGAGGATGGCCGACGGAGAGCAGAGTACGATGCACAGTTGCCCGGATGGCAGGTTCGGGATGGCAAGCGCGAACAGCATTGGGACGACGCAAGGATCGCTTCATGCCTTCGCTGCAGCATCTGGAAATGCTGGTACAAACGGAGAAGCTACATTCGCCGATGCATCGGCGTACGCAAACTTCTCTAACTATCTTGATTTCATGCCCCCGGCTGACAATCCCTTATCAAGTGGCACAATCATTTTTGGGATGAGGGTCGATGGAGGGTTAAATGGAGGCAACGCTGGAGCAACCGCGTGTGTGGACGTAATAGAGTTCAACATCTTTGAGTGTAAGAGTGTCTCTACTATATCGGGCGATCAAGGTCCGACTTCTTTTGTCGTAAGCGCAGGGATAACGCTCACAGGGCCACACTCTCCAATATTACTTACGGAATCTTTGAACGTGTCTGCGTCAGCGGGTATAGGGTACCCCGATTCAAGCGCGGACTTTGGCCGCACGGCTGAAGCTTTCCTGGAATTGCCCCCGGGTTGGACATTTACGTCGGCTTCCGGCGATTTCTTGAGTGCTGCTCCCGTACCCGAGCCGGGAACATTTCTTCCGATTGGCATCATCGGCTTGCTTGCGTGCTTCCGATGGCGCCAGCCACGCGGCCACTATGAGTCTCGATAGTTCTGCGTGTGGCGACCATGGAACCGGCGCCTTAGACGTCGCCGTAGAACGTTCGATTCCTGTGTTTAGCTAATCCACACTCGCAATCATCGCCGCCAGCAGAGCCGTCCGCGGCACCAGGTGCTCAATCACGACCGACTCATGCGCCGCATGAGCCCCCTCTCCTACTGCCCCCATTCCATCGAGCGTAGGCACCCCAAGCGCAGCCGTGAAGTTCCCATCCGACCCACCCCCCGTAGCCGCCTCGTCAAGCTCAAAACCCAGCTCCGCAGCCAGCCTGCGAGCCTGCTTGAACAGCGCAATCGTCCCAGCCTTCCGCTCCATGGGAGGCCGGTTGATACCGCCTGTAATGGTCAGCTTGCAGTGCCGGTCTGAGACCCTCAGTCCGTCGAACAGCTTTTGGATATAAGCCTCATCACGGGCCTTCGATATTCGCACATCCACCTCGGTGTGCGCCTCGGAAGCGACGACATTTGACCGCGTTCCTCCACCAATAACACCACAGTTGACCGTCAGCTGCCGTGCGAAATTGACGAAGCCAGAGATGGTCTGGATCTGTTTAGCCAGCTCTAGAATCGCAGAATGCCCCTTCTCAAAGTCCACCCCGGCATGAGCTCCAACACCCGTAACCTGCACATTATAATGGCCTACGCCCTTCCGAGCCGTCTTGTAAGCAAGACCCTGAGCCGGTTCCAAAACAAAAACCGCCGCCGATTCCTGCGCCAACCGCTCCGTAATCACCCGAGAAACCGGACTCCCCACCTCCTCCTCACTATTTAAAAGCAAGGTAACCGGTCGATCTAACTTCAACTCTTTCAAGGTACTTACGGCCGCGAGAGCCATCACAACTCCGGCTTTCATATCCAGCACACCAGGCCCAAAAAATTTCCCTTTTTCCTCCCGCCAAGGCATCTCTTTCAGCGTGCCTATCGGCCACACCGTATCCATATGTCCAAGTAAAAGAATGGGTTTACGCCCCGAACGTGCAGGACCGAAGCGCAGTTCGACGACGTCCCCAAATTTTTTTTGTTTATTCCGCCTGACACGCCCCCCCATCCCACGAGCTAGACGCTCCACAATTGCCGATGCAGCGTTAACTGCATTTATGTCTTCACTTGGCGATTCTTGCAGCACAAGTTCTTTGAGGCTGTTTCGTATCCATTCACGCCGGGTTTCGACTGCAGGGAGAATAGTTTTGGTGTTCATAGATGCATGTTATAGGCGTAAAAAGGTTTATTGCTAGGTTCACCAAGGCGCAAAAGTGAACGATCTTGCCGACAAAGTGTGGTGAATTTACCACATCGACGGATGCTTACCAGACTGTAATTTTAAGGATGGCACCTGTGGGAGACGTTGATTCGTGGGACTGGAAGCCCATTTTGAGCGGACAATTCGGTCTGAGATAGAGTTTAGCGGTGTTGGCCTGCACAGTGGGGCTCCGGTTTCGATGCGATTGGTCCCGGCTCCGGCAGGATCGGGTATCGTGTTCAGGCGCATAGACTTAGACAATTTTGAGATTCCTGCGATTGGACGCAATGTCGCGAAAGTCAGTTATGCTACCAGCCTGATGCGGGGTAGTGTCCTGATTTCTACGACGGAACATTTGCTTTCGGCGTTGATTGGGTATGGGGTGGATAACGTCATCGTTGAGGTGGATAATCTTGAGATTCCCATCCTCGACGGAAGCGCCTTTCCTTATGTACAAGCATTTCATTCTGTTGGGCTTAAGCAGCAGAGGCGGCGGCGGGAGTATATCAAGATTCTGAAGGAAGTTGAGGTTCGGGACGGATCGAAGTTTATTGGGGTGTATCCGGGGTCGGGGTATGGGATACGGTACACGATTGATTTTCCGCAACCTATTGGATATGAGATGTTTACCGGGGATCTCGCGGTGGGGGATTATGTGGAACAGATTGCTCCGGCGCGGACTTTTGGATTCAAGGAAGATGAGGCTATGTTGCGGGATATGGGCTTGATTCGCGGGGTTTCGAATGAGAGTGCCATTATTCTTTCGCGGCAGGGCGTTGAAAATGGGCCTCTTCGTTTTCCGGATGAGTTTGTCCGACACAAAGTGCTTGATTTGATTGGGGATCTGGCGCTAGCGGGGCGGCGGATCCAAGGGCGGGTGGTGGCTGAGAGGGCGGGCCATGCGATGCATACGGCTCTGGTGCAGCGGTTGCTGCGTGACCGGTCGGCCTGGGAGCTGGCGCATGGGTACGACGAAGTGCCTGAACCGGAACGGGTTAAGAGACATTTGCAGCCTCTGCATGCCTAATTTTCTCTCCATGTTATTTGCATTTTTTTTTACCGCCGGTTTTGGGCGGTTTTTCGCTGTTTCTGGGCAAAATCGGTGGTTAGCAAGCGGTGAAAAGACTGGCAAGTGTGGTCAGTGGGTGGTAATTGGCGCGGCAGATTTCGGTGCACTGGGGATGGTGCGAGGGTGAAAAGTCTGGCGGCGATCGCGCTGGGGTCGAATCTGGAGTCAAAAGGGATTGGTGACCGCGAGGCGAACCTTCGGGTGGCTATCGAGCGGTTGCGGGGGTTGGGTGAGGTTCGTGCGGTGTCGTCGTTTTATGACACGGAGCCGGTGGGGTATGTGGATCAGCCTCGGTTTTTGAATGGGGCTTTGCTGTTGGAGACAGAGTTGCAGCCGCTGGAGTTGATGCGTGGGTTGCTGGATATCGAACGCGGGATGGGGCGCGAGCGTGAGGGTGCCGTGGCGAAGGGGCCGCGGGTGATCGATCTGGACTTGCTGCTGTATGGGCAGACGGTGATGAATACGGCGGAGCTGACGCTGCCGCATCCGGAGATGCAGGAGCGGCGGTTTGTGCTGGAACCGCTGGCGGAGATTGCGCCGGGGATGGTGCATCCGGTGCTTGGGGTGACGGTAAGGGAAATGCTGTTGGAGTTGGGATGAGGCGCCTGATTTATAGATGGTTTGGTTGGAATGTTATGGGGATAGGAAGTTAATTCAGTCGTTTACGACTTCGCCTTCACCCCGGGCAGAATAGAACCTACTCATCGCGAAGAAGCTCGCGACGAAAGGTGACCGGCCCTGAATGGCAAGGGAGATGCTCAGGCTGGAGTTCTTTGGGTGACTGGCCTTGAGCCTGCCACCCGTCTGCTTTTGAGGACTTCAACAACGGCATCCGATAGATGGTGGTCCTTCGTCTCTGCCGCACGATCGACGAGGGCGTCTCTCAATTCATTGGCTTCGGCGAGGGGCAGTTGTGAGGCGAGCATAAGGTAGACGCCGCGGAATCGTGGATCTTCTATATGCTCTCCAATTCGGTTACCGTGGTCGTTTTCGAAGGCTTTTACCAAAAAGAAATCTCGTATTTTATCGTGGCGGAAGACCCATCTCCTGACAGGTCTTTGATCGGCATCAATTTCATTCTGCATCAGGACCATTTTGTGAGATGAAAGTACCTGGATAGCTTCAAAGAACTGAGAGCTGTCGAGCGTGATCTCGTCGCCCAGAAGCCTTTCATAAACACTTTCGGAAAATTGCCGGAGGGGAAACTGCTCGCCGTGGCGAATATCCCGGAAGTCTCGATCGACGCGCGTGAATTGTTGCTCTTGCAGATTTCTAAGAGTAGGAGTGTCACCGGCAACCAAAATTTGAGCGGCAACGGTAAGGTCCATAGGATTTGAAAGGACCAACCGTGCTGCTGTTTTGTCTTCTTCGGACTGGCAATTACCGAGGACGTCTTCGAGATAGTCTCGGCATCTTTGCTTATATGCGCTTTCTGTCATGATGAGCGGCGAAACAAATGTCCTATATCTGCTTTCAAGGAAGGCCTGGATGCGATCGTCAGTAAGAGGCGAGATACGAAAGACCAGTGCTTTGGGAGGTCGTTTCCAAAACAGGGGTTGTGTCGCTAAGAGGATATTAGCTTTTGGGAAGTCGTCGACGAAGCGGCGGATCTTCTCGCGTGTTTCTACGGTAACCTCATTCAATCCATCGATGACGATGCTGAGACCACCAGCCCAAATGATGCTACGGAGAAAGGTCTCATCGCTGGCTTTGCCTTTAAGCTTCAACTGAATCAGTTCGAAGACGCCCCGATCACAGTTTTCTGCAGCCAAGTAGGCGTTTGTCCGTTTCGACATGCTTACGAGGCGACGCAAGAAGATCGATTTTCCAAGACCAGATTCACTTTCCAGAATGCTTTGGCCAAAGATCTCAGGAATTGCGTGGAAGAGCGAAATGTGACTCTCACCTTGCCTTACTTCGATGTCATGGAAATAGTCGTTCAAATCTTCGTCTGAGACACGGGCCTCCGCTACAAGCTCCTCGCGGAAGGGACCGAGCAAGCGATTTCGCAAGTAAGGAATCCAGGTCAAACAAAGATCGACATATCCCAAACCGAAGAACTTGCGTGCCCAACGGTTCCAGAAAAAGAATGCCTGGACGGCCCTCGATCTGGGATAGAAATATAGGAGCAGTATCCAAAAGGCGATCTGAACCGCAATAACTTTCCACAATTTTTGAAGGAGGCGTGTCCAATAAGGTTGTTTGATGATGTTATTAAGAGCAGCCCGAGAATCTTCATTCATTTTGAATGAAAGTGAGTTTAGTAGTTCATAGTCTTTCGAAGTCCATTCATCTTTCCATTTATGTGCAATAAAAAGTATCTGTTTCTCAATTTCGGCCTGAAAACCCGTGTTCCTCGTGTTGATTGGGAGAACGGCGTCAAAGGCTTCGAGAGCTTTACGCGCATCATCTATGTCTGAATAATCGGCGGCCTTTACCTTATCCTCGCCCTCCTCGAAAAATGTGTGTTTTAACACTAATTCGGCTTTATCATTTCCACCCAAGAGGTAGTGAATCAGAAAACGATATTCCGGTAAATCTTCGTAAGAATAGTAAAAGGGGTAGGTAAGATCGGGCAGCGTCTTAAAATTTAAGGGTCCATGTACGACAAGGGATTTTACGAGGACAGATCGAAGCTGTTTGACTCTGAGTTGGGTGATAAGTGCATGTTCCTCTTGGGGTGAAGGGGTTGTACAGAGGACCAATGCGACGGCCTTTCGAACAGCAAAGCTTACATTTTGATTTTCGAGCAGTGCGATTTGATCATCCTGACTTCGAGGCATCGTTATGTCTGCTGCCGTATCGGTTCCACTTTGAACGTTGTCGTCGTTCGCTTTTAGAGAAGAAATAACCCGCCGAACATTAGGATCATTTAGAAGAGAGGCGATTAGAGGGTCAGGAACGCCATCCCATGTAAATTCTGAGTTGGATTGAACATATAGCAAGGCGTGTGTCCTGACTTCCAAGATAGGATCTTTTAGGGCAGCGACTATGCCATCGATTTGCCACTTTTCTGCAGCCTTTCGGGGCGTCTGTGCGTAGGCACACACTGCCCCGGTCGCGAGAAACATTGCGACTGCAGCGAGCAAACCGCCTTGCAAACGCGATCTCATGTTTGTAAGCCCGTCTAAGCGTTTTGATTGTAATCTACGCTGCGCAAGGCTCCCCGGCAGCATTCGGCGGAGTACTAAGTCTGGGAGTAGGTGGTTGGGCTGAAGATGACGGTGGTGGACGTTTTGAATAGGTAGAAGCCTTCGATCATTCCAGAAACGCTGGATAGGTGTCACTTTTGTTCGGAAGTGGACGGTTGTGCTCGGCGATGGACAGTTTTGTTTTCGGTGGATTTGTGAAAAGTGATGATAATTATGGGCTTTTGGGCTTTGATCTGTGGTGTTTGAATTGCTTGTTGTAGGTGTGGCGCAGGAGGTAGACGCTTGTCAGCCTTGATGCAAGACCTTCGATTCGCGTTCCGACTGCTCTTGAAGAGCCCTGGCTTTGCCTTGATGGCGATCATCATCATGGCGCTCGGCATTGGAGCGAACACGGCCATCTTCAGCATCGTCCATGCTGTTTTGCTGCAGCCGCTGCCGTTCCACGATGTCGACCGGTTGGTGCAGGTATGGCACACGCCGCCGCAGACGAGTTTTCCGGGGATGACGCGCTTTTCTGTGTCGGCGGGTAACTTCTTCGACTGGCAGAAGCAGAACCATGTGTTCGAGCAGATGGCGCTCTACTCGGGCGCGGGGTTTGACATCACGGGAACGGGAAAGCCTGAGGCTGTTACGGCGAGCACGGTTAGTCCGGAGTTCTTTTCGGTGTTTGGAATTCAGCCGCTGCATGGGCGGGTTTTTTTGCCGGAAGAGAGCCAGTCGGGCAGGAACAAGGTGGTCGTTCTCAGCTACAAATTCTGGCAGGCTCACTATGGTTCCGATGCGGGCGTCGTGGGTAGATCGATCAATCTTGATGGGGATCCTTACACGATTGTCGGCGTGATGGGGCCGGCGATGACGCAGCCGGGGTTTGCGCAGATGTGGGTTCCGCTGGCGCTGACACCGACTGAGGCGGCTGTGCGCGGTGAGCATCACTTCCTTACGGCTGGCCGCTTGAAGGCTGGGGTCACGGTGCAGCAGGCGCAGGCTGAGATGAATACGATCTCGCAGCGGCTGGAGCGGGCTTATCCGGATGATGACAAGGGTTGGGGTGCGGTGGTCAACTCGATGCGCGAAGAGATTGTCGGTAATGTTCGTCCGGCGTTGCTGATGATGCTTGGAGCGGTGGCATTCGTGCTGTTGATTGCGTGTGCGAATGTTGCCAACCTTGTTCTTGCACGCACGTTTGCGCGGCGGAAAGAGATTGCTATTCGCGCTGCGATGGGGGCGAGCCGGCCTCGT
The DNA here is from genome assembly GCF_003945235.1 of Edaphobacter aggregans. Lineage (NCBI taxonomy): Bacteria > Pseudomonadati > Acidobacteriota > Terriglobia > Terriglobales > Acidobacteriaceae > Edaphobacter > Edaphobacter aggregans. Next base: position 2,873,890 of record NZ_RSDW01000001.1, on the reverse strand, counting down.
ATTATTCAGCAGCTTCTTGGGGAGACGCTGATCATCTCTTTGTGCGGTGGTGCGCTTGGGCTGGTGGCTGCTCACTTCGGAATAGAGCTACTGCTGAAGTTCTTCGCAGACAAGTTGCCACGGATGAATGAGATTGGGTTGAGCGGTCCGGTGCTTGCCTTTACGCTCGCACTTTCTGTTGTGACGGGTATCCTTTCGGGATTGATACCGGCGTTGAGCATGACGAGGGGAGATGTCAACGACGCTTTGAAACAGGGTCTTGGCCGCACGGATGCTGATAGCGGAAGCAGCAGGACACGCTCTGCGCTGGTGGTTGTCGAAGTGGCGTTGTCTCTGGTTTTGCTGGTGGGGGCCGGGCTGATGATTCGAAGTTTGTGGAAGCTGCAGAACATCGACCCCGGCTTTGATGTGCACAATGTGCTGACGATGCACGTGCAGGTTAACAGGAAGCAGTTTACTGACGCGACGCAGGAGGCCCAGTTCTTCGATCAGGTGTTGCAGCGGGTGCGGTCGCTGCCGGGAGTGGAATCTGCGGGAGCGGTGGACAATCTTCCGCTCACCGGCGGCTCGAATCAGCCGGTGGCAGTGGAAGGGCATGCGGCTGTTGCGATGTCGGAACAACCTGAGGTTTCGGTGCGCGTCGCGACAGCAGGGTATTTCAAGGCGACGCATATTCCTCTGCTTGAGGGCAGAGAGATCAGCCCGGATGACAGGGCGGGTTCCGCGCCTGTGGTGGTGATCAGTCAGTCCATGGCGAAACAGTTCTGGCCTGATGGGAATGCTGTTGGACATCATCTGAAGCTGTCGTTTTACCCGGATAAGGATCGGGAGATCGTAGGAGTGGTGGGCGATGTGAAGCAGGCTGGTCTGGACAGCTCGGCGGGGATTGCGACGTTGTACTGGCCGCTTGCGCAGACTGAAGGTGGGCGGGGCCTTGGGACCTGGGTCTCGCGACCTCTCTTTCTTGCGGTCAGGACAGCAGTTCCGCCGCACAGTCTTGATACAGCGGTGACGGAGGCGGTGCACCAGAGCAATAAAGATGTGCCGGTCGATAATGTGCTGACGCTAGAGGAGTTTGTTGGCCAGACGCTGACGCAGCCCAGCTTCAATATGCAGTTGCTTGCGATCTTCGGCCTGCTTGCGCTGGTGCTTTGCACGGTTGGTATCTACAGCGTGCTTGCTTATTCGGTGAGGCGTGGGATGAAGGAGATCGGCTTGCGGATTGCGTTTGGCGCAACCAAGGCTGATGTGTTGCGCGTGGTCGTTGCGCAGGGAATGAAGCCGACGATTGTGGGTATCGCGCTTGGTCTCGTTGCGGCTTTCGCTCTAGGCCGGCTGGTGACGAGCATGGTCTATGGCGTGAGTTCGCGTGACGCGTTGACGCTTGTTGCAGTGACCGCGCTGCTGCTTCTGGTGTCGTTTGCGGCCAGCCTGAGTCCGGCACTTCGTGCTACTCGGATTAGTCCCCTTGCTGTGCTTCGTGATGAATGAGGCGCGTACTCCGGTGCTCTACTCGCAGGCGAAGATGGCGCGGAGTTGAGCGATCTCGATCTTCTTCTTATCAGCTTCCGAGAGGTTTGCTGGTTGAATGTCGACCTCCACTTTGTTGATGGTGGGGAAGCGGAAGGGTGATTGATAGTCCGCGCTTACGGGTGAGTTGTGGCTGCGGTTATTGGGTGGCGAGTGCGGCTATCTTCGATTGGAGGATGTGGACTGAGGACGCTTGTAACTCCGGCTCGATGGTCTCGGCGGAGATGAGGGCCTGGTGGTAGTGGGACTGAGCCTCGTGGGGACGATGGAGTTGCGTGAGGATATCTCCCAGCGTTGTCTGGACGGGGACGGACTCTGGTGCGAGTGCAGCGGCTTGTTCGGCTTCGACGAGGGCTTCTTCGGGTCGGTTTTCAGCGAGGAGGTTGCGCGCTCTTTGTGCTTTCGCGTGGGCCGATGCGAGGGAGACCTTGAAGTGGCCGTCATAGACGAAGAGGCCGTACTGAATCGCCGAGGTGGGGCGCAGTGTGCGGAACTGTTCGTATGGGTTGAGCTCGCCTTGACCGTAGTCGATGCCGGTGAGGACGCCGTCGCTGATGAGAACAGGACCGTCGATCTCCGGGGGGACATCGAGTGGAAGATTGAGCCACATAGTGTTGATGGTGGGCAGGCGCTTGCAGGGAATTCCGTAGTAGCTGGTGTCTACGACGCCGTCGACGAAGTACGCGATCCAGCAATCTTTGATGCCGCGACTGTCGAGATACTGCTTTGCGGACTTCAGTTGCTGACCCCAGTCGTCGTTGGCGTCGCTGAGATATTTGTGGACGGACGCGGGGCCGCCCCAGGCTTCGTTGCCGTAGGCCATATAGGCGGGTGCTATTCGCACGGAGGCGGCGACCTGCCACAGGAAGAGTGCTGCGATGGCGTAGGTCCAGCGGCGATTCGTGCCGATTAGGTAGATCGCTGCTGCTGCCACGAGTAGGTAAAGGAAGGGATAGATGGGAAGGAGGTGTCTGTGGCCGATGTTCATGTGGGACTGCATCGCGACTGCCACGTATACGGCGGGAGGGATGAGGAGAAAGAGCAGTTCGCGGCCTTGCTTGAGTCGCCGCGTTGCTATGAGCGTCAGTGCCAGCGCCAGCAGAAGCAGAAACGGAAGAGTGGATTTGATGAGGAATGCGGCTGGGAAGTAGAGCCAGGTGCCGTGCGGGTAGATACGACCGAAGAAGTAGCTGGTGTCGGCGTTCTCGGTGATCTTTGTGTTGGCGAGGCCGTAGATGTAGGCCTCCGGCAGGATGCGGGTTCGAGCGAGGAGAGCGAGGCGGTGAGCGTCCTGCGGGTTTGGCACCTGCCTGAGGTACTCGGCTAACGGTGGATTGATGTCATGGCCTTCCGGGCGGGCGCTGTAACGGAAGCCGTAGAACGACCAGAGCACGGCGAGCGATAGAGCGGCGACGATCAGGAGGGCGAGGGCTCTGCGGGCCAGCAGGCGCCAATCGCGGACATAAATGGATTCCACGATGGCCAGCAGGAACAGCATAGGGAACACGAGGAGGCCAGTGAACTTCGTGACGATTGCCAATCCGGTCGCGAGACCGACGAGCAGGAGCCTGACGAGCGACGGACGCTTTGTATAACGATAGGCAAGATAGAGCGCGACGAAGATGCAGCAGGAGATTGCGACGTCTGTGGTGACGAGCGCTCCGTGTGCGAGAAAGTTTGGATCGAACACAAGAAATGCGAGTGCAAGCAGTCCGGCGAGCGAGCCAAACATCTCGCACCCTGCGCTGAATACGGCGACTGCCAGTACCAGCATGAAGACGGCGGAGGCCATGCGGGCGCGGAAGAGAAGTTTGTCCGCGTCGTTGCGGAACATGAAGTCTCTGCCGTCGAGGAAGGCTTCGGTCTGGGCGGGCCGTCCCTGTTGTGGAGGCACGTTCAGCGACATCCGCAAGAGAGGCATCGCGGCCACCATCTTTACCAAAGGCGGGACCTCGGGATTCAGGCCATAGTCAGCCTGCTTCCAGATGTTGTAGCCGTCGAAGAGGTGATGGCCTTCGTCCCAGGTAATGGAGTTTTCGCGACTGGCGGATGCGAGTTGGAAGACAAGTGCGAAGAGCAGGGCCAGTACGAGACAAGCAGTGGCCTTGCGGCTCAGCTTTACGGAATCATTGGTCATGGAGTGCCCTTTGCTCAGGTCGTTCCACATGTCATGCGATTCTAAGCTAAAACGTTTGAGTTTTGGTATTTGATCTTTTTGCGACGCATCTCTCGCCGGCAACCGCATGACCGGTTCTAAATCTGCGAGTAGCTTGTTGGGCTGAGGATGAGGTTGGTGATGTTGCTGACGATGGGTTCGTAGGCGTAGCGGGGGTCTGCGGAGAGTTTCTTCCAGGCGGGGTCGTTGCGGAACTTGTCCCAGCGAGCGTTGAGTTCGTTCATGTCGGGGAAGGAGAGCATGTAGGTGAGGTTAGGCATGCGAGGGCCGATGAGGGTGTCGCCGTAGAAGACCTGGTTGAAGCCTGCGCTTTGGAAGATTTCGAACTCGCCGTGGTGGAACATCTCGACCTTGCGGACGTGGGCGGCGGGGGAGGGGCTCTCGTAGGTGCGGAGCTGGAAGATGCGTTTGGCTTTGGTGTCGGGAGGGGTGAGCTTGGGCCAGCCTTCGAAGGCGATGAGGAGAGAGCTTTCGACGCGCTGGAAGGCGGGGGCTGTGGCAGGCGCGGTCCAGAAGGGCTCGGCGGCTTTCATGAAGATGGGGTCTTTTTGGAGGCGGAGTTCGGCAGTGGCAAGGATCACGGGGTCGGTGAAGGGGAGCACGAGATAGAGCGTTGGTGTCTCGGGGCCGATGTCGAGGTGGAAGGCACCGACGGGTGCGATGCCGAGGCGGTTGAGCGCGGGGATGAGCGCATCGGCGACGTAGCTTTCGGTGAGCTTTGTCTGCGGACCGGTTTGCATGTGGTACTTGCGAATCTCGTATAACTCGCGCGCTGGAAGGCGGGTTGTGGTTGCGCTCAGGGGGGATTGAGCGGATGCCTGCTGAGAGAGCGTGAGGGCGGAGGCGGCGAGGGAGGTGGCGAGGAAGTCGCGTCGTTGCATCGGTGCTCCGTTTGCGCTCTTTGCAGGGCGTCGGTGAGGGTGAATTTTTCGGCAACTGAAAGCATACACAATAGGTTGTCGGTCGGTGTTGGTGCGCTGTAGGGAGTGTGCCTTTATGCTTAAAGGACGATGCGTTTTTCTTTGCGGTGTCTGGCTGTTTTCTTGATGGTGATGTTTGCTGCTTTGGGTAGAGCTTCGGCGGTTGAGGTGAAGATCTCGGCGAAGGCGCTGGAGCGTACGCTGAAGGCTCAGCTGTTCAATGGGCCTGAGGGGCGCTATTACATGCGGGGCGATGTGAACTCGACCTGCTATGTGTATGCGGATTCGCCGAAGGTGAGTTTCGTGCAGGATCGCGTGGTGGTGCATGTGCACACGAAGGCGAAGCTCGGGACGGCGATGCATGGGACGTGTGTGGGGATCTCGCTGACGCGGGAGGCGGACGTGTCGGTGATTCCGGATGCGGAGGGCGAGACGATTGGGTTTCGCGATGCACGCATTGAGGAGTTGAGTGGGTCGAAGGAGCTGGATTATTTTCTGGTGCCGTTTCTGAGTCGCAAATTGCCACAGCAGATGAAGGTGAACGCGGCTGATCTGATGCGCAAGGCGTTGAGTCGGTCGGAAGAGACGATGGGGTATGCGCTGTCGCTGACTTCGCTGAAGATTCATTCGATGCTGGTGCTGGGGCAGTCGCTAGTGCTGGATGTGGATGCTGGGATGAGCGTGGATTGAGTTCGCTCGGACGACGGATGGTGTAGGGTGAACCTTGCTGTGTCGTTCTGAGGGAGTGGATGAACTGCGCTCGGTTGCCGTGCGATGAAGCTGTCATTCTTGCGAAGCGTCCTGCTGCAGCGGTGACGATGCAGACGGGCGTGTGGGTGCTGGTGGCCACGGTGCTGGGCACGAGCATGGAGTTCATCGACGGCACGGTGGTGAATGTCGCGCTGCCGGCGATGCAGACGGGGTTGGGAGCGAGCGGGTCGCAAGTGCAGTGGGTGGTGGAGGCGTATGCGCTCTTTCTGTCGGCGCTGCTGCTGGTCGGCGGCTCGATGGGAGACATCTTTGGGAGGCGGCGGATTTTTGTTATTGGCGTGACGCTGTTTGCTTCGGCTTCGGTGTGGTGCGGGGTCGCACCGACGATTCAGCAGTTGATTGCGGCTCGATGTTTGCAGGGAGTAGGTGGCGCGATGTTAGTGCCGAGCAGTCTGGCGCTGATCAGCTCGTGTTTTCCGCCGGAGACGCGGGGGAAGGCGATTGGGACGTGGTCGGGGTTCTCGTCGATGATGACAGCGCTGGGGCCGGTGGTGGGAGGCTGGCTGGTGCAACATGGATCGTGGCGGTGGGTGTTCTTTTTGAATGCTCCGCTGGCCGTGGTGACGGTGACGATTGCGCTGCGTAAGTTGCCGGAGAGTCGCAGTGGTGCGGCTGCTCATACGCTGGATTGGAGAGGCGCGGTGCTCGCGACCGCTGGGTTGAGCGGCGTTACGTTTGCGCTGATCGAGTGGACGCAGGGCGGAGTGATTACACGAGTGGCGGGTGTTGTGGGCGTGGCGTTATTGGCCGCGTTCGTGTGGGTCGAACAGCACTGTGAGGCGCCGATGATGCCACTCAGTCTCTTTGAGAGCCGCAATTTTGTGGGCGCGAATGTGCTGACGTTCTTTTTGTATGCAGCGTTTGGTGGGGCTCTGTTTTATTTGCCGCTGAATCTGATTCAGGTACAGGGGTATTCCCCTACGGCTGCGGGTGCTGCGTTGCTGCCGATGGTGCTGCTGCTGTTTGCGCTGTCGCGGTGGTCGGGCGGGCTGGTGGCGCGGTATGGCGCGCGACGGCCTCTAATTGCGGGGCCTCTGATTGTTGCGGTGGGCTATGCGCTGATGACGCGGCCGGGCATCGGCGGGTCGTATTGGACGACTTATTTTCCGGCGATCATAGTGCTTGGGATGGGCATGGCGGTGAGCGTCGCGCCGCTGACGACGGTCGTGCTGAATTCGGTGGATGAGAGCAGTACGGGGTCGGCGTCGGGAGTGAACAATGCGGCATCGCAGGTGGCAGGGTTGCTGGCGCTGGCGGTGTTTGGGCTGCTCTTCTTTCATGTGTTCTCGCCGTCGCTCGACAGGGGGCTGAAGCGGGCTGAGGTTTCGGCAGAGGTTGCGCAAGAGATTGGTGCACAGCGGGTGAAGCTGGCCGCGATTGAGACGACGGACCCGCAGGGGCGAGTCGCGGTGAATGAGGCGTTTGTAGCGAGCTTCCGCGTTGTGTTCTGGTTGGCTGCAGGGTTGGCTGGAGTGGCTTCGTTGAGTGCCGCTACGATTTTGCGGCGGGGCAATGATGCGACTACCCGGGTGTGAAGCGCTCGCGGGTGAAGCAGGCGTTGTGCCCAGTTTTTATGCTGCGGTACTCATTCGAACTTGAGAGGAGCGGGCGCCGTGGTGGGAAGATCGGTGACATTGACTGAGGAAGGTGTGATGGGCCAGTTGAGCTTCCACTTCGGCTTGCTCAGTTCGGTATGAACCATGAACTGCTCGTTGGTGTCCCATTTCTGGGTGGAGGCGACCGACTCGAAGGTCTTGATGATGAAGTTGTTTGCGTCGTTGCACTCGCAGCGGCAGCGAAGGTCCTTGACGATGCCGCTAATGTCTTCAGAGCCGTTCTTCACCCAGAAATCGAACATCTGCTCAAACCTCTTGAACCGGTCCTTCGCGGGCTTCGCGAGGGCAGCGCGGTAGAAGACGTGCATCTCGCTGAAGTGCGCTGCCATCTCTGAGAGATTGGACTTGAAGTCTGCGAACTTGCAGGAACCGGGCGTAAGGGGGGCGATTGCAGGGGAGGCGTTGAAGTGGGCGTGTCCGGTTTCGTGGGTCAGGGTGCCGATCGCGGCGGTGAGCCAGTCTGTGGCGGAGCTTCCGTTGATGGTTTTGCTGCCGCTCTGAAACTGCTTCGCTTGTGCCTCCAATGGAGCTGGCACGAAGGTGCATGTGGCGCCGGGCAACGCGGGCGTGAAGCTACTGCAAGCTGTGGTGTATGCGCCCCACTGGTCCGGTATGTCCTTATCGATGAAGATGCCCGTGATGTAAGTGAGACGCGTGGGATACCTTGCCGCCATGATGGCGGTAAGGGCAGTGGCTTTGGCGCCGTGTCCGTCGGAGGTGCACTTGGGGTCGGGAGGCACCTTGCCGCAGTCGGCCTTACGTTTGGCGGCCTTGCTGACGTTTTTCGGGTCAGCCACTGTGGTGGCGACAAAGTTCTGGAGCGTGGCCTGTGGCGCAGCGCACTCGGCGGCGGTAAGGCAGGCGCGCTGCAGCCTGAGGGGCGACGCGGACTGCTGCAACGTGTGTGCAAGCTCATGCGCGAGGAGTCTGCGGGTGGCCGCTGAGCCTGGGGAATACGCTCCCTCGCCGAAGACGATATCGTCGCCGACGGTATAGGCAAGCGCGTTGACCAGGCGGGCCGATTCCGCTGCACGAGTTTCGGTATGCAAGCGGACGCGGCTGAAGTCGCGACCGAAGCGCGGCTCCATAAACGCGCGTGTAGCGGCGTCGATCGGCTGGCCTGGAGAGCGGAGAACATCGTGAACGATAGGCGGCGCTGCGACCGGAGCGACAATACCCCCCTGCTCTTTGCGCTGGAGCTTCTGCTGCTTCTCCTCGCATTGTTTGCATTTGCCACCGCCTTCTTCGCAGGAGCATTTTCGTTGCAAGGTCTGCGGCGAGCTCGTGGGCACGACGCCGGCTTCGGTTGGACTGGCCATGCTCATGATGTGCTCGGCCATCTCGTCGGCCTGCGCTTCGAGGGGGTCGTGCGCTGAACCGACTGCCAGTTTGCGTTGCAACCGAAGGCCTATCGGTGCGGGCGGGCGATGGGTAGGAGCTTGCAGCGGGATACTGGAGAATGAGAACGGGAGAATGTTGCGATGGGGATTGGAGAACGAACGCTCGAATGAAGGAAGACTGGTAGGAAAGAGTTTGTGATCGGGCTTGGGCAGTTTGGGGCTAAGCCTTAGCGGCGACTCTCGCGTCAGGGCTGCTAGTTGCGATCCCATGGACTGGCTCCGCAGATCTGTCTTGGCCCGTGGCTGCAATATTACACCTCGCAGTTATTTTTTTATGCGGCCATTTGTCGACATCCATACGGACTCTTCAGGAGGAGTGCGTCTGCGGTTATTGGGGGAGCGCTGCGCGATGATCAATGCAATCGCTGCGCGTTAGTTTATGTCAGTTCGGCGATGCCGCATCGGTGTGATGCTGTTGCGCGGGTTTGTCGTCAACGCGTCGCGCGATCATCAGAGCAATGAGAAGCATAGCTGCGGCAGTGAAGAAGGGTGTTCCGGGGATGTGGATGATCGCCTCCGCTCCGATGGATTTGCTGAAGATGTAGGTGAAGATGCCGGGGCCGATGAGTCCGGCGATGCCGCGCAGACTATTGATCGCACCTTGCAGCTGACCTTGTTCCGCCGGGCTGGTCTTGTGAGAGAGAATGCTCTGCGCGGAGGGCCACGCGAAGGACATCATGTTGAGAAAGGGGATGCCGAGCCAGAAGATGATGCCTGTTTTGGAGACACCGAACATGAAGTAGCCGAGTGCTCCGCCGATCAGGCCGATGATCATGGTTCTGCGTTCGCCCAGCTTTGCGACGACTGGTTTGACGAGCAGGCCGCCGTAGATGATGGTGAAGACGCCGATGGTGGCAAGAGATAGGCCTACGCTACGGGTGGTCCAGTGGTAGCGGAAGTCGGCGTAGATGACGTAGACGTTCATCAGGGATTGCTGTGCGATGTATCCGAGGAGCAAAACCGCGGCGATGGCCAGCATGGAGCCATGCTTGAGCAGCGAAAGCGAGCCGACTGGATTCGCGCGCTTCCACGAGAAGGGGCTGCGATTCTGATGCGAGAGAGATTCGGGTAGGACGAAGAGGCCGTAGAGTCCGTTGACGAGGCTCAAGCCCGCTGCGACCCAGAAGGGCAGGCGCGGGTTGACGTTGCCGAGGATGCCTCCGAGTGCGGGGCCGAGGACGAAGCCAATGCCAAAGGCTGCATTCAACATGCCGAAGGCTGCGGCGCGCTTTTCGCGTGGCGTGACGTCGGCCATGTAGGCCATGGCAGTGGGGATGCTCGATGAGGTGAGGCCCGAGATGACGCGACCGAGGAAGAGCCAGCCAAGCGCGGGAGCCCATGCCATCAGAAGATAGTCCAGGCCGAGACCGAAGTTGGAGAGAAGGACGACGGGGCGGCGACCGAAGCGGTCGGAGAGCGAGCCGACGATGGGCGAGAAGAAGAACTGCATCACGGCGAAGACAGTGCCAAAGAGTCCGAGCATCTGCGCGGCGGTAGAGGTGTCGCCGTGGAGGAAGCTTTCGATCAGACGAGGAAGGACGGGGGCGATCATGCCGAGGGCGAGCATGTCGAGCGCGACGGTGAAGAAGATAAAGGCCGCAGCGGCTCGCCGTCCTTGCGGAGCGGATGGTGGGGGAATCACGGCATCATTAGCAGTGACGAGCTCAGGCTCAGTCAAAAGTGGATCTGGGCTGGTGACATCCGGATTGTTTGCGGAGTCAGACATGGCAGTTGCGCGTTAGTCTACGTCAGTTTGTTTGCAGTTTCTTGGAGATACCGGCAGAAACAACCTCTGACCGCCCGTTACGTCGAATATCTGCATCTGACAACAGAGAGATGAATACCTGCGATGATCCTTAATGTGAGATGCGCATCGTCGAACCAACATCTGAAGCAGGCCTGGGTAAAGGTCGGCGCGCTCCTGTGTCTTATGTCCGCTGCGACCGCGATGCGGGCCGGGAGCCCAACCTCGTCGCGGCAAATTGTAGAGACGGTGATAGCCAACGAAAGCACAGCCGAACAGCATCGTGGCCGGTATCTCTACCTGTCTGAAGAACGGTCGGAGAGGACAGGCGGCCATCTCTGGAAAGAGTGGGTGGCGGAGACGTCGATGGGGAAGGTGCGGATGTTGGTTGCCGTGGATGGGCAATCACTGAACGGGGACAGCGCTGCATCGGAAAAAGCGCGGCTCGCGGACATCGCAGCGCATCCCGACGCGTTCGCGAAGAAAGAAGAAGCACTAAAGAACGACGAGAAGCACGCGAAGCAGATGCTGTCGCTTCTGCCCAAGGCATTTGATTTTGGAGCGCCGAAGGAAGAGGGCGGCTTTCTGCGCATCGACTTCAAGCCGAATCCATCGTATGAACCACAGTCTCTCGAAGAGCGTGTGCTGCATGGGATGTCAGGTTCAATTCTTGTGGACGAGCAGGGGATGCGACTGCACGGCATAGAGGGCAGGCTGCCGGAAGATGTCAGTATCGGGTACGGTCTGATCGCGACGATCCATGCGGGCAGCAATTTCACTACGACGCGCGACAGGGTGTACGGAAACGAGTGGAAGACGGCAATGTTGGATACGGACATCAATGGCCGCGCGATCTTCTTCAAGGCAATCGGCAAGAAGGAGCATGCGGTGCACAGTAGTTTCAAGCAGCTCCCGGACAACATCACCGTTCCTCAAGCGGTGGAGATGCTCGTCAAATAAAAGGGCTGCATCCACTTACAATCCTCATCCCCTTACAATTCATAGAGCATGTCGATTTCGTTTGATGTACAGAGAACTGCCGAAGGCGGTGGGCGCAGAGCCGCGCTGACGCTGCCGCATGGTGTGGTGGAGACGCCGGTGTTCATGCCGGTGGGGACGGCGGCGAGTGTGAAGGCCGTCGAGCAGGGCGTGTTGGAGAAGATTGGCCCAGAGAACCGCGGGGCGCAGATCATTCTGGCGAATACGTATCACCTGTATCTGCGGCCAGGGCATGAGCTGATTGCGCGGGCCGGTGGAGTGCACCGGTTCATGAGCTGGGAACGGCCGATGTTGACGGACTCGGGCGGGTTTCAGGTGTTCAGCCTGAGCAGCTTGCGCAAGGTGACGCAGGATGGAGTGGAGTTCCGGTCGCATCTGGATGGGAGCAAACATTTCTTCTCGCCAGAGCACTCGATGGATGTGCAGATCGCTCTGGGCGCCGATATCGCGATGGTCTTCGATGAGTGCGTGGAACATCCTGCAACGTATGAGCGCACGCGGGATTCGATGGGACTGACTCACGCGTGGGCGCAGCGGTCAAAAGATCATTTTGAGTTACATAAGCATCGAGTTCCGTGGCATGAGGCTCTGGGCGGCGCTACGCAGAGTCTGTTCGGAATCGTGCAGGGTGGAATGTATGTCGATCTGCGGAAGGAGTCTGCAGACCGGCTGGTCGAGATGGACTTTCCTGGTTATGCGATTGGCGGGTTGGCCGTCGGTGAGCCGCGTGAAGTAACACGAGAGATGATTGCACGGACGCTCGAGTGGCTACCGAAAGACAAGCCTCGCTACGTGATGGGCGTCGGCTACCCCGACGAGATTGAAGAGTACGCGAAGATGGGCGTCGACATGATGGATTGCGTTCTGCCTACACGCGCGGGGCGGCATGGGCTCGTGTTTGCTCGCGATGCCGACGGCGTCGTCGTCCGGATGAACATCAAACGCAAGGAGTACGCGGAAGATCCGGGGCCAATCGATGCCTCGTGCGGATGCATGGTGTGTGCGCGGTATTCGCGGGCGTACCTCCGGCATCTCTTTGTGTCAGGCGAGCCGTTGGGATTGACGCTGAACTCTGTGCATAATCTGCATTTCTATCTCGCAACCATGGAGCGGGTACGCGCAGACATAGCTGGAACAGCCCGATCCCACTCGACCTTGTAGGCGAGCAGCCAGTCCTGCTTCTTCGCGCGGGTTAGCGGGACGAAGAGGCGAATCATCTGCTGCTGTATCCAGAATTCGACCGGTGACATTTTCTCTTTTCGCTGGCCGTTGCGGCGGCCAAGGGCGATGACTTTGTCAGTGCGGGGACGTCGATGCTGCTCGAAGTCGACGAAGACTTTTTCGAGGTGCTCGCCGTCCGATTCGCAGAGTAGTTTGCCGAGATACATGGTGTCTTCAAGGGCCATCGAAGCTCCCTGGCCGGAGTGCGGAGCCACGGCGTGCGCGGCGTCGCCGATGAGGATGGTGCGACCGGCGCTCCAGCGAGGAAGGCTGGGGACGTCGTGAATGGGGATGTTGAGGATGTCGGTTGCGGACTGGATAAGTTGAGGGACGGGGTCGGCCCAGTCGCCGTGGAGAGCGAGCAGGCGTTGCTGCAGCTCGGCTTTGGTGGTGGCAGCCATCTTGTCCTTGCTCTCGAGCGGCGCGGAGGCTGTGCTCCACCATAATGTGCGCGGACCTTCGGGTGTGACGGTATTGAAGTAGCCGAAGAAGCCGTTCTGGCCAAAGATGAAGTGGACACGCTGATTGGAGCGCGGGGTGACACCCGTGTCGATGCAGGGGCTGAAGCCGCCGGGAGCCATCATGCCGGTGTAAGAGGGTTTGGGCGCATCGGGCATAACGGCCTGGCGGACCTGCGAACGGATGCCGTCGGCGCCGACGATGAAGTCGCCTTCGGCAACAGTCCCGTCAGCGAAGTGCGCGACGATGGGATGGCCGGGAATGTCATCGATGCTGACGAGACGCTTGTTGTAGTGAACGGGGATGTCTTGTGCCTCGGCGTGCTCGATGATGGCGCGATGAAGTGCGGCGCGGGTGATCATGACAGGAGGCTGGCCGTACCGGGCGGTGTCTCCAGCGGGCGCACAGGCGAGGAGTTTGCCGCGCTGATTTTCGAAGGCCCACTCGTTGCCGGTGACGCTGACGTCGCGAACCTGTTCGACGACACCGGCAGCGGCGAGGACGTTCATGCCATTGGGAGCGAGGCCGAGCGCTCCGCCTGTATCGCTTGGGCCGCTGGAGGCTTCGAAGATCTGGGTATCGAAGTCGGACGACTTGAGGAAGAGAGCGAGGACGGGACCTGCGACTCCTCCTCCAATGATGAGAGCGCGTTTCCGATGGATGGACATGGCCAATACCTCGATTATTAATTATCTCAATTATTGAGATAATGATACTGTAAACAGAATGGCACCATCGAGCAAGCGAAAAGAATTGGAGCACATCGTCGGCTTTCAGCTCGGGCGGGAGCTGGGCGCGCGGGGTGTTCTGTTTCATCAGGCGATTGCTAACCTCGCAGGCGTATCGGTGACGGACCTGAAATGTCTGGATTATGTCGACCGCGTGGGCGACGTTACGGCGGGCGATCTGGCAAGACTGACAGGGCTAACGACAGGGGCCATCACCGCGGCAATCGACCGGCTGGAGAAGGCTGGACTGGCGCGGAGAGAGCGGAGCGAAACAGATCGGCGGAAGGTGTTCATCCGGTTATGTCATTCCCCGGCGATGGCCCGCATCGCGCCATTCTATGAGGCGTTAGGACGCGAGTCGGCGCAGATGATTACGCGGTACTCCATGCGCGAGCTCGAGACGATCAAGGACTTCTGTGAGCGCTGCATCGAGATGATGCGGCGGCAGACGGAGGCGATTCAGCAAACAAAAGAACGATAGATAAGGAGACGGGTGGGCTTGCTTTTGCACTCCGGGTGACGGTGCTACTGCAGAGACCACGGAGAGACGGTTTGCCAGGTGGCGAGTTGCTTGAGGGACCAGGCCGCGTCTTTGTCCTGATGGCATTGATTGCAAGCGTTGGGCATGTTGAATTGCTGCGTCATCTTTGGCGAGATGAACTTGAAGGTATGGGCGGCCACGAAGGTGCCGGGGATGGTGACCTGAATCTTCGGCATGTGGCAGGCGGTGCATTGGCTGGCCGGGCTGTTGGCGGCGTGATGGGTATGCTCAACGATGGTCTGGGTGGTGCCGGGGCCTGCGACAAAGCGGTGCATGTGGCAGTTCATGCAGAGGTCGTTCACTTCGTCGACGAGATTGGACGGATGTTTCGCACTGTGGACGTTATGGCAGTCGGAGCAGCGAATATCCCGATGAGCCATGAGCGATTGAACGTAGTCGTTGCCCTGCATGCGGTTCTTACGCGCGGTGCCGTCGTGCCAGTAGTAGAAGTCGGCCGTGCCGAGTTTATGTTCTTCGAAAGTCCAGATGTCGGCGAGGCGCTGGCCGGGAAGATAGCCGACGGGCCAGTCGTAATATTTGGCAACGCCTGAGGCATCGGGAATCGGGTTGCTCTTCGGTCTGCCTTGGCTGTGGCACTGGATGCAGGTGTCGTTGGCGCGGACAACGTCGAGTCGTGCCGGGTTGACGATGTTGCTCTTGGTGGGATGAGCGACGTGCTCGCTGCCGGGGCCGTGGCACTTCTCGCAACCCACGTTCCACTCAGTGACCTTCTTGGTCGCAATGTTGTAGTTGACGGAGTGGCAGCCGTCGCAGAGCGGCCCGGTGGGGCGCTGCATGTTGTCGGAGGGGTAGTGGGCGGTCCACCAGTCGGTGCCGTCGGCGACGTGGTAGGGAAGCCACTTCTTCTTAGCGACGTCCCATTGAGCAGGGAGAACGTAGTAGTCGTCGCCGATCAGGGTGAAGTAGCGCTGCTTCCAGCGGCTGCCATAGGTGAAGGCGACCTGGTCGAGGGTGAAGGTGACGTTGGGGTCGGGATGAGTGAAGTCGCCGAGGACGGCCTCCGGGTGTAGCTTCGGGTCCTGAACGACGTTAGCCATGCGAGTCTGCCGCCATGAGGCGTAGGTCTCGGCGTGGCAGGATTCACATTGCTTTGAGCCGACGAAGTGCGCCCCTGCAGTCGAAGGCGCAGGAGCGGGCGGATCGGATGTCCACAGGAAGGCTGCGATGACGGCAATCAACAGAGAATGCGCCATAGAAGGAAATCTATCTGCGTCGCCTTAGATCGACGTGAAGAGCGCAGTTGTGCAAATAACGTCTGGGCTCCTCACGGGAAGATACCGGCGGATTTGAAGTATTCGTAATCGTCGAACTGCTTGGCATCTTTGAGCATCTCTTCGATCTGTGCGTGCGTGTAGTGAGGAGCGAAAGACTGCGCTGAATCCGCAATGGCATAAGCGGTGACGGCAGTCGTGGCGACGCCCTGGTTCAGGTCAGCCTGCACCACGGAGTCGAACGAGTCCGACGCCTTGTGGTGCAGCTTGAAGTACTTATCCGTGTCGTTCCACAGCACGAGGGTGGGGACTCCCAGCAGATCGAAGGCGATATGGTCGGTCTGGAAGAGGAACTCCGTGCTGGTGGTCGTCTTGTCGGAGCCGAGGCCGGTCAGCAGCGGCTCAATGTTGGTAAGAGCCTTCTGCTCGTCGTCGCGGCCCATCACATACCAGCCTTTCGCGGGTTGCGCGCCGGTGTCGGAGATCAGCACAGCAGCGATGCTCGGCATGTCCGCGAGGTGATGTTTCACATAAGAAGTTGACCCGAGGATGCCCTGCTCTTCGCCGCCAAAGAGAATGAAGCGCATGGTGCGCCGAGGCGGGCGTCCAGTGGCCTTGATGGCGCGGGCAACTTCAATGACGGTGGCGGCGCCGGTGCCGTTGTCTTGCGCGCCGGTGGCGGGGTGCCAGGAGTCAAGGTGGCCGGCGACAATGACGACCTCGTTCGGCAGCTCGCGGCCCGGAATCTCTGCGATGACGTTGTTGACCTGCGTGGTGGGGCGAATGCGGTTCTTGAAGGAGAACTGCACGGTGACGGGGCCGTGCTCGAGCATGCGTTTGATGAGGAGCTCATCTTCGCGGCCAATCTGCGCGATTGGGATGGGGGAGATGGTGCCGTCGAAGGTGAAGGCTGTGGCCGACTCGCTGCCATTGGGGCCCCCAACAAACAGGATGGCCTGGGCGGCAAAATCGTTGAGGTGGGCCAGCGATTTGAGAATCTGGGTGATCGTGGGCTGCTCGCCGAGGCTGGCCAAGTCGAAGAGGATGATATTGCCGCGGAGCTTGTCCCTCTGGGCATCGAGGGCTTCGTTCGTCAGTTGCGGAAGGTAGATGACATTGCCCTTGATACCGCCTTCGGGAGTGGAGGGACTCCAGCCGATGGAGTAAATGTGAAGCGTCTGGAGACGTGGCTCAAGGATCTTGCCGGTGGCGGCGACCTCGGGCTCCCAAAGGGCGGGCATGGTGAACGGCTCAGTGTGGACGTTGGTAAGGCCGAGCGACTTGAACTGATCGACCGCCCAGGAGACGGCATGAACGTAGTTGTCTGAGCCGGTGAGGCGGGGGCCGATGTCGTCGGCTAACTGGCGGTCGTAGTCATAGGCCTTGCCGCTGACCATAATGTCGCCGACGAGCTGGCCGACAGCGGCGCGGGTGTCGGGCGACACGGGAGCTTGTGCAAAGGCGCTCGAAACGAGGGCGGCGGTGAGAAGAAGGCTCGCGGAAAGACGCATGGCCGAACGGTATCACAGCGATGCCATGACGCGGATGTTTTGAAAACGTGAAGGGTGACATAGACTGGGGTGCATTGCTGCAGTCGAAACCGGGCCCTTACGTCTTGCGATCGTGCGACCGAGATGAATCCGACAACGAAGAAATACGTACGCAGCTTTCTCCTATGCGCATTGACTGGCGTCGTACTGATGCTCGTGTATTTCGTTCTCAGGCTGACGTATAGCTTTCCTCCACGTGCCATGGAGACGCAGCAGAGCGCAGTGGTGGCCACGGCATCTCCTTCGGGCCTGAAGGGCCTTCTGGTGCGGATGTGGGTGAACGAGAGTGTCGTCGAAAGCCGTGAGACCGCCCGGCTGGTGCTGCGGTTCGAAAACGGCACGGACCAGCCGCTGCGTGATCTGAAGATCATCGACGCACAGGAGCCGGGGTTCTGGTACAAGCCGCTGAAGCTGAAGAGTTCTGTGCTGGCGAAAGGCGACTCGGTCGAAACAGAGCCTATCGACCTGGCGCCCTCGACGAATCGCGGCAGATTCCGCGTAACCGTTCGCTACCAGGTGACAGATCAGCAGAACGTGGTGCACGAAGGCACCATTGCGACAAGCCCGATCACACTACGCGATGAGGCGAGGGAACGGCGGTATCTCTTTATCCGGCGAATCGTCTCGTTCTTCACATTGCCTCTTATCCTGGGCGTCCTCGGCCTTTGGTTTCAGCGATGGCAGATACGGCGTGATGAAGACTCGAAGACGAAGGCGGGAATAGAGTCGCGACGGCAGGAGATATGGAAGACGATTCTGCCGCAGTTTTACGCGCTGTCGGAGAAGTACTATCTGCCCATCGTGCGCAGCCTGCGAATGATCGACCAGTTCCGCATCGAGAAGCCGCAGATGGTGCCCGACGACGCGGAGGCGAAGAAGATGAACCGCCTGCTGTTCGAATACCTATTCCTACTGTTGCGAATGGATCTGCTACGCAGAAAAAAAGGACAGCTCTTCTTCAAGAGCCGCAAGGGCGAGAAAGTAGCATCGCTCGCCTGGAAGGTGATAATCCTCGGCAGCGAGAAGCATATCGGGCGTTCGTACATGGATGCGGCGCTGGAAAAGATGACGGTCGATACGACGTACAAGCAGTTCAACTTTCTTCTGAAGGAGTCGGTTGCACTGCGCGAGGTCGAAGAGAGATTCCGCACATGGAACCTCAGTCTCAATCAGGAGCCCGATCCGACGCAGGACTTCTACCGATACACCCATCTCGCGGCGATCATGCAGGCGACCATCTACTTTGAGGCCAACCGGCCGTTCGACCGCGACTGGTACGAGGAGCCAACCGACTTCACGCTCGCCGAGGTGAAGGAGGACCAGTATCCCAGCGGGCACGACAAGGACATCGCCAAAATGAAAGAAGCCCTGATCGCTTATCGAGAAGAGATCAAGGCTTACATGGATTCGTTTAAGAGACCGGGTGCTTAGATCTCTTGGATTTTTTAGAGGACGTCGGTACCCTTCATCGTTTTACCTCTCCTGAATAGGATACATCGGGTGTCAAATGGTTGTCTTCAATGGCTTGGGAACGAGCTTCTCGCGGTTGGGCCTGAGAGTGCCGAGCCAGAAGATGACGACGACCAAGTAGCCTCCGGCCAACACATAGGTCCAGGCGGCGTAGCTCCGCGGATGGTCGACGAACATGGCGGAGGTGCGGCCGATGTTGGCAACAATACTGATGATGCTGTAGATAGCGAAACCTTGGGCGACGCTGCGGCCGACTGCCGTGGTCTCGTGGAGAGCGAACGTCCAGAGCCAGAGAAAGATCATGTAGTACGAAAAGGCGATGAGACTGGGATCGACCCGAACTTCTGCATGAGGAGCTAACTGGATCGTAATGTATGTGCAGATAGCTGTGGCGCAAAGAAAGACGACAGGCACCACGATGTTGCGGCGAGTCCATCCCCCGTGGGTCGTGGCGAGATGGCGCGTCAGTTCGGCGGCGACACAGAATTGCACCAGCACATCCAGCACCAGAAAGAAGTTATAGAGCCGCGAGTAGGTGGCCGCACTGGCGGGGTTCAGGATAAAGAAGAGCACGACGGACCGCAGCAGATAGAAGCCGATAAAGTTCGTGAAGAAGGGAGCGAAGCGCGCCACACTGCGAGAGAACAGCGAGACAAAGAGAGTCAACTGAAGCAGAAGACTGACGGACCACATCAGCAGATAGAAGGCTGTGTGGGTCGTCTGCGCCATAAGCTCGGGGAGCTGGTGCATGGGATGAGTATGAGCCTGATTTCGAGAGTTTTCCAGAGATTGCAAATTGAATTGTGGGCGAACTGAACAATATTTGTAGCCGGATAGGGCGAGGAAAACTCACTGCCTAGAGTGGGGCGGACAATGATCTGTCCGGAGGCATTCTCAAGGTAGCGAGCCATAGGACGACGACGATGAGATAGATTGCCACAAGAGCGTACGACCAGGCGGCATAAACTCGCGGCAGTTTGTCGGCTGCTGCATTGATTCGTCCGATATTGGCGGCGATGTTGACGATACCGTAGAGGGCGACTCCCGAGATGATGCGGCGCGCAAGAGAGCCGAATGCACGTGGACGATAGGCCCAGGCGCAAAGGAAGATCATGAAAAAAGAGAAGAAGAGCTGGCTGCGGTCGGCGCGGAGAGGTGCGTGCGGTGGAAGTATTGCTGTTGCGAGGAAGGTGCAGAGTCCAGCGGTCCAGAGAAGTCCCAGAAGGAGCAGGCCCTGACGAACCGACCAGCCGCCTCGCTGGCGAGCGAGAGGAAGGGTGAGTTCAACGGCCACGCAAATTTGGACGATAATCTCCAGCAACAGCAGCAGGTTGCGAAGGCCAGTGTAGTTGCTTGGACTCACGTGATTGAAGATCAGGAACAGGACGGCCGAGCGAAGAATGTATAAGCCAATGAGGCTGGCGAAAAAAGGAAATCTTCGGGCAATCCCACGGCTGAAGAGAAGCGCGAAGAGAATGCATTGCAGCACGAGACTCAACGCCCAAACCAAAGTGTTCAGAGTTGCGTGGAGATTCTGCGAGAGGTATTCGAAAAGATGATTCATGAGAGCCTGCAACACGGATATGCAAAAGCGATTTCGTTGTTGTCTGTGTCTGTCTAGTCGTCGTCCGGCGGCCCAGAGGCCTTTTCTCTAATCATGAATTCAGGCGTGTGTTCGGTATGCACCTGGACGTAAGGACGAGGCATTTGGGTGTAGTCGAAGCAATCGGAAAAATTGTCGGCGAGGACATCGCGCGCGCCGAGGTTCGGGAGCCCAAAGATATTCTCGATATAAGCAAGGAAGCCGCTGGCTTCATGCACCTGGTGCGAGACATACCCTTTGCGTGCGTAAGGCGAGACCACAAGAACAGGGACGCGGAAGCCAAGCCCCATCATGTCGATCTGGGGCGGATCGACGTGATCGTACCAGCCGCCCCAGTCGTCCCAGGAGATGAAGATGGCGGTTGAGTTCCAGTACGGGCTTGCGCCGATGGCATTGACGATAGACGCAACCCAGTCAGGGCCCTCATTCGTCGAGCCCGGGTGATCGGAGTGGGCAAAGGATGGGATGATCCAGGTAACCTGCGCCAGTTGTCCGCTCTTGATGTCGCTAAAGACTTGTGTCTCGGGGGAGCTGACGTTGGAGTTCCAGTCCGAACCGAAGCGGATATGTCGAATGGCCTGGAAGGCCGAGAGGATAAAGAAGTTGTCGTCGTCTTTGCCGGGGGCGTAGTAGCGCCAGCTGATTGCCTTGGCGTCGAGAAGATCGGCCATGGTCTTGTAGTCGAAGCATGGATACACCCCAGGAAGATCCGTTCCGTTGGGGCCGATCAACGCGACGCGTGAGCTTGCGTCTGCGTCGCAACCCCAGACAGCGCCGGAAGGATTCTCCGAGGCCAGGCCGGATTGGCCGGCGATCATATATTGGTGAGCGACAAAGCTCGGGCCGGTGTTGGACTGGAACATGCGATCGCCCAGTGTGAACTGCGAAGCCAGAGCCCAATAGGGGGCGACGTCGCTTTGCGGAACATAGGAGTAGGGAAGATAAGGATCGCTTGCGCGGCCCTGCGCGAAGCCGTCCATCTTGCCATTGTTCCAGTGCTGCCACCAGTCGGTATGGTTGTGGCCCAGGTCTCTGGGGTCGGCCAGGGATACGGGTTGCAAGGCAATGGGCTGCCCATTGCTCATGCCGGTCTGAACCGTGTCTGCGCCAGGATAGGCGTTGAAGAGGTTATCGAAAGTGCGGTTCTCCTGCATGATGATGACAACATGCTGGATGGGAGAGTTCAAAGCTGTAGGACCCTCGACGGTTGCAATCGATGGGGCGGTGCCGACCACACCTCTGCCGCAGCCAACAAGAGCTACAGAGATACAGAGGATGGCTCTGCACCACGGATGACACATAGACGAACTCCTGAAACTAACCGCAGGAACGATAGGGATGGACTATAAAAGCACGTTTGCGGGGAGTTTGTCGCTCCGGATTTGTATGTTGAAGGTTACGGAAGGTTTGGCAGGCGGAGGGAGTCGTGGTCGCGGCCAAGGTGAAGGCAGAGGGCCTCGACGACGAAGTTGTGATCTTCTCGCTGGGGGAGGCCGGAGACGGTGACGCTGCCAACGATGCCCGCTCCGGCGACGTGCAGCGGAAAGCTGCCTCCGTGAGCAGCATAGTCGGCGTCAGGAAGGCCGTAGCGGTCGGAGAAAGTGAGCTTGTTCTGCTCGAGATAGCGGCCAATGTAGTAGGAGCTGCGGTGGAAGCGGGCGACGACGTTGGACTTTCGTTGGACCCAGCGAGCGTTGTCAGGCGTGGTGCCGGAGAGGGCGGTATAGAAGAGCGGCTGATAAGGCTGGCCGAAGCGGCGGATATCGATGACGATGGCGTGGTTGCGGGAAAGGGCGAGATCGCGAAGGACGAGGCCAAGGGTCCACGCCGTGTCGTTGTCGAAGCTGGGGAGGCGGAGTTCGGTCTCCTGACGGATGATTGCGGCGATGTCTTCGGCGATGGCCATAGGGTCCTCTAGGGATCTTGGATGCAAAATACGAGAATAGAAGGAGATAAGGTTAGACCTATCCTTCTCTCAATCGCAGGGACCAAAGCCGTGGATTTTGGACCTACAGAGTCGGAGGGGAACCAAAAAACAAGCCGTCCGCTAACCATCCTAGCCACACTTTTTACCGCTTAGTAACCACCAAAAACCACAAACTACGCCCATTTTTCGCAAAAAACCACACCAAAAACCATGTCAAAAAAAATGTCACATTTTGGTGCCGCTACACTCAAAGGAATGATCCGCACGGTTCGAGCAACCCAGTACGTCACAGCCCTCAGGGAAGGCGGTTCCCTGCCCGCAATCGTGACAGCGGACGATCTCGGAATGTACGTACTCAAGTTCCGCGGAGCCGGACAAGGCCCCCTGGCCCTGGTCGCAGAGCTAGTAGCCGGTGAGATCGGCCGAGCACTAGGCCTGCGTGTTCCAGAGCTTGTCTTTGCCGAGGTAGACGCTGCGTTGGGACGCAACGAACCCGATCAGGAGATCCGCGACCTGCTGAAAGCAAGTGCGGGAAAGAATCTGGCGCTGGACTATCTGCCCGGATCAACCATGTTTGACCCGGCAGCAGGCGATATAGCGGACGCGCAAACGGCTTCAATGGCAGTGTGGTTCGACGCGTTTGTGATGAACGTGGATCGCACACCGCGCAACGCCAATCTGCTCTGCTGGCACCGAAAGCTTTACTTCATCGACCACGGAGCAGCGCTGTTCTTTCACCACAATTGGCAGACGGCAGAGCAGAAGGCCCCTGGCGCATTTGCGGATGTGCGGCACCATATTTTGCTGCCGTGGGCAACCGGCATGGAGGAGGCGGATTTGGCGGCGAGGTCGCGCTTGAATCCGGTGGTGTTTCAAGAGATTCTGGCGGAGGCGCCGGATGCGTGGCTCGGGACTGATGGCAGTGTGGCAGCTGTGGCTGCCCGGCGGGCCGCGTACGTGGAGTTCTTCGTCAGGCGGTTGCAGGCTTCAAGAAATTTTGTCGAGGAGGCCATCCGTGCTCGTGCCGAGCTCGTTTGATTACGCCGTCGTCCGCGTCGTTCCGCGTGTCGAGCGAGGGGAATTCATCAATGCGGGCGTAATCGTCTTCTGCCTGGAGCAGCGGTTTCTGGCGGCGCGTGTGCAGGTGAATGAGGCGCGGCTGAAGGCTCTGTGGCCTGAGTTAGACGTGGAGTTGGTGCGAAAACATCTGGAGGCGATTCCGAAGATTGCAGCGGGAGATGCTTCGGCGGGACCGATTGCGCGGCTGACACAGCGGGAGCGCTTTCACTGGCTGGTCTCGCCGCGGAGCACGATGATTCAGGTGTCGCCGGCGCATAGTGGGTTGTGTGGGGAGCCGGGGGCGACGCTGGAGGAATTGTCTCGGCGATTTCTGGATGTTGGCTAAGGCCGTCGTGACGCCATGGGTGCGAGGTATACCATGTGGCGGTGCAGCTTCCCGTAAATCCGCCGGTTGCGCCGATGCTCGCCAAGCGAGTGGATGAGATCCCGACGGAAGGTGCGTGGATCTTCGAACCGAAGTGGGATGGATTTCGGGCGCTGGTGTTTCGGGATCGTGATGAACTGCAGATTCAAAGCCGCGATTTGAAGCCGCTGGATCGGTACTTTCCTGAAGTCGTGGAGACGCTGCGTGAGCAGTTGCCGGGGAAATGCGTGCTGGATGGCGAGGTGGTAATCGCAGGTGCGGGCGGGTTGGACTTCGAAGCGTTGCAGCTGCGGCTTCATCCCGCAGCTACGAGAGTGAAGCTGCTATCGAAAGAAATTCCAGCGTCGGTGGTGTTTTTCGATCTGCTGTGTGTAGGGGAGCGCGATCTTCGGGGAGAGCCGTTTGAGGCGCGGCGTGCGGAGTTGGAAAGGCTGCTTGCCGGGGCGAGGCCTCCGGTTCATATCACGCCGGCGACGCGAGATTCGAGTGTGGCGTTGGATTGGTTCAGGCGGTTTGAGGGTGCGGGGCTGGATGGTGTGATGGCTAAGCCTGCGACGGGCATCTATGAACCAAATAAACGCACGATGCTGAAGGTGAAGCATGAGCGGGATTGCGACTGCTTGGTGGCCGGATTTCGGTGGCATAAGGATGGCGAAGGAACGGCGATTGGATCGCTGCTGCTGGGGCTGTTTGATTCGGAGGGCGCGCTGCAACACGTGGGGGTGTGCGCGAGCTTTAGGCAGGCGAAGCGGAGAGAGCTGGTGGATTTTCTGGAGCCCTATCGCAGGGGTGCGCTGGATGGACATCCGTGGCGGGGCTGGGCAGAGTTTCAAACCGAAAATGAAGGAAAGCGCATGCCGGGTGGGCAAAGCCGGTGGAGTCAGGGGAAGGATTTGTCGTGGGAGCCGCTGCGGCCGGCGCTTGTGGCGGAGGTCGCCTATGAACATATGCAGGGAAGGCGGTTTCGGCACATGGCTCACTTCAGGCGATGGCGGACGGACAAGCGGCCGGAGGATTGTACGTATGCGCAGTTGGAGGTGGTGCCTCCTGAGGAGTTGAGAGAGGTCTTTGCGAGCGGGCGGTGAGAGGTCTCACGAACCGCCGGATTTTTTTGCCGTGCGTTTAGCTGTGGCGTGGAGGGTGCGCCACTCGCGGGTGGGGTCGTCGTCGGGGTCGGGAGTCTCTTGCGGGGGGCGGAGGTCTTCGAGGATATGGCGGAGGTTGACTCGGATGCGGGTCCAGGTGGAGGAGCGGCCTCGCATGGAGTCGATGAGGATGTCGTCGATAGCGAGGTGATTGGCGACTTCAGGGTAGCGAGTTTTCCAGCGTTCGAGGCCTTCGAGGGCGGCTTGTTTGTCTGGGGAGTTAGCGATGGTGATGAGTGGTTGGGTCGAAACTCGTGTGCGGCGTGGCTTCGGGGCTGAATCTGCTTGAGGCGGCTCTGAAATAGTAGCGTCGCCCTCTTCTATGGTTTTGGAGCGCTTGCGGAAGCGTTGGGCGCCGAATCCTTCGTCTAGTTGATGGGAGAAGGATTTTTCTGTGGTGGATTTTTTGGCTCGGGAGGGTGCTACGCGGGGAGCTTCGCCTTCCATCTTGCGAAAGTGTGGGGGCCAGGGAGCGTCGCCGAGGCCGGTGGATTCGTCTTGGGCGGCTATTTCGAGGAGAGGTTCGAGGGTGCCGGGGTGTGCGTCCATGTCGACGTGGGGGTCTCCGATCTGGGAGAACCGGACGGGGACGGTGAGGACGGTGAAGGCGGCGGGATCGCAGTCGGCGACCTCGTGCCAGTGGAGAGGCGTAGAGACGCGCGCGTCGGGGAGCGGGCGGACGGAGTAGGCGGAGGCGGTGGTGCGATCTTTGGCGTTCTGGTTGTAGTCGAGGAAGACGCCGTGGCGCTCCTCTTTCCACCACTTGGAGCTGGCGAGGGTGGGGACGCGGCGTTCGACGGCTCGGGAGAGGGCAAGCGCGGCGCGACGAACTTCGGTGAAGGTCCAGCGGGGATGGATACGGATGTTGATGTGCATGCCGCGGGAGCCGCTGGTCTTGGGCCAGCCGCGGAGACCGAGGTCGGTGAGGAGGGATTGGACTTCGAAGGCGACTAGGCGGACGTCGGACCAGGGGACGCCGGGGATGGGGTCGAGGTCGACGCGGAGCTCGTCGGGGTGGTCGAGGTCGTCGGAGCGGACGGGGTGGGGGTGGAGCTCGATGCAGCCCAGGTTGACGATCCACGCCAGGCCGGCGGGGTTGTCGACGACTAGCTCTTCGGCGGTGCGGCCTGAGGGGAAGGAGAGGGTGACGGTGCGGAGGAAGGAGGGGCGGTCGGAGGGGGCGCGCTTTTGGTAGAAGGCCTCGGCTTCGGCTCCGTTGACGAAGCGTTTGAGGACGATGGGGCGGTCGCGGATGCCGTTGAGAGCTCCGGGGGCGATGGAGAGGTAGTAGCGGACGAGATCGAGCTTTGTAAGCTGGACTTGTTTGGAGAAGTAGAGCTTGTCGGGGTGCGTGACGCGGACTTCGTGGCCGTCGATGGTGAGCAGTTCGGCGGCTTCCTCTTTGGCGGCTTCTCGCTTCACGAAAGAAGGCTACACCCTTTTGGGCTGCAGGCCAGGGCTAGCGTTGGGCGAGGTCTTTGCGGAAGAAGTCGTTGAGCTCGGCGTAGGGTACGGAGTCGTCGAAACCGGAGAAGTCGGAGTCGAGAGCGATGCGACGGGCTGCGTTGATGAAGCCGGTCCATGCGGCGCGGGAGAGTGCGGAGCCTACGCTGACGCGGCGGACTCCGATGGTGGCGAGATCGTCGAGTTGGAGGTTTTTGCTGGAGGTGAGAAGGACATTGACGGGCTTGGGATGGACGGCGGCGACGATGGCTTCGATGTCGGCACGCTTTGTGGGGCCGGGGGCGTAGAGAACGTCGGCTCCGGCGGCGGCATAGGCTTCGAGGCGGCGTAGGGACTCGTTGAGAGGGTCTGGGTGGCCGACGAGGAAGCACTCGGCGCGCGCGGTGAGGAGGACTCCGGTGCCTGAGGCGTCGATGGCGGCTCGGGCGGCTTGAATGCGTTCGACGGCGAGCGGTAAATCGTAAAGTGGGGATTCGTGGTCGCCGGTGGCGTCTTCGATGGAGAGGCCGGCGATGCCGGTGGCGACGCAGAGGGTAACATTATGAGCCACGACTTCAGGTTCGTGGGCATAGCCGGATTCGAAGTCGGCGTTGACGGGGAGATTGACCGAGGCGGCTATGGAGGCGACGTGCTCGAGGGCCATGTCGCGGGGAATGGCCCAGTCGGTGTCAGGCAGTCCTTGAGTGAAAGCGAAGCCGGAGCTGGTGGTGGCCAGAGCTTTGAATCCGAGCGAACGCAAATAGCGTGCGGTGCCAATGTCCCATGGGTTGGGGATGACGAAGAGTCCGGTTTCGTGGAGTTTACGGAAGGCGGCGCGACAGTCTGCGAAGGTGGCCGGAAGGGGCGGTTGGACGGAGAACGGGGTGGTTGGGGCGGGTGAAGCTGACCGGTTCATGCAAGGGCCTCCGACCTCACTTAAGAGTGGGTAACGGAGAGGGGTGGTTCATTTTTTATTAGGCGCATGCGGCGTGGGCGGTTAGAGTGACTCTCCGTAGCAAAGAATATGCTTTGAAGAAGTTAACTCCAACGGTAGGTGCGCGATGGTAAAGGGATCGATTCCGGTTTCTTTGGCTGCTTTTTCTGTCTTTGGAGCTTTGGGTTGTCCGGATGCGCTCACAAGCAGCCACCAGTCGCGCCACCACTGACGGCAAGCTTGCCTTTGCAGATACAGGCGCAGAGTGTTCCGTTGGCTCAGCCGGCCTGTCCAGTCGAGATCAAGATAAAGGATGACCAGGCCTTAGCGGTATTCAATGTGCCGAACGATGGTTCATGCAAGCCGCACCAAAAGAAGGGGCATCTCCTGCCTGATCCGAAGTGCACGCCTGGCGCAGTCAATTCGACGCTTACGGTCACGGTATTGAAGGATCCTGATTTTCGGACGGATTGCGTGCGGAATAAGGCGACTTCAGCTGATGAGAAGGCGAAGACGTATGGGTGGTATTCGCAATCCAAACCCCAGGACAATCAAGGGCAGAATCAGACCTGCGAACTGGACCATCTGGTGCCGCTGTACCTGGGAGGCGCGGATACGCTGGACAATATCTGGCCGCAGTGCGGACCGGATGGGGCGGCTCTAAACGCACGGTATTTCAAGGAGAAAGACAAAGTAGAGCTGTACCTGGGGGAGCAGGTGAGGAACGGAACGATGTCCCTGAAGAAGGCGCAAGTGGGGATCGCCAAGGACTGGACGCAATATATTGCGGCTGCGGAGGCGTTCTGCAAGAGCGGTCAATGCGGCAAAAACCCGAATGTGATGGGTATGACGGAGACGGACGATTGGTAGTGTTCCGGCGGTGGGTTTCTTGACATGAGGGTGGGATAACAGCGATGCTTAGGGGCTAGGCGTCATTTTTCGGCCTGAAGGCATGGGTGCGCGTTTGCGTGGTCGTTGCTGTGTTGTACGGAATGGAGCTATTTGATGTTGGCAATGTGGTTGCAAAGTACTGCCGGGGGATTCGCCCTTGGTAATTTGGGCGGACTTGCGCTCCCGCTGCTGTTCTTCGCGGTGCTGTACTTTTTGATGATCGCTCCTAACCAGAAGAAGCAGAAAAAGTGGCAGGAGATGCTGTCACAATTGAAGTCCGGAGACCGCGTGACAACAAATGGCGGGATCAAGGGGACGATTCTGACGGTCAAGGACGATACTGTTGTGCTGCGCGTCCAGCCCGACGGGGTGAAGCTTGAGTTTGTGAAGAGTTCGATTGCCGCTGTGACCACCGACGAAGCGGCTTAGCGACGAGAAGCAGAAGCAGTAGAGAATTTAGATTCAACCGTTAGAAACGGACGAGGAAGAAACAAGGATAGCGGCGGCAGGGCTGGAGCAGGGCGTTGCAGGCTGCACCTTCGATAAAGATCATGGGCAAGAATCTGGCCGGTAAGACGGCATCCATCATTGCGGTACTGGTGATCTTCTTTTATGGGATCTTTTTTGGCTTCAACGCGCCGAAAATGGGGTCACTGAAAACACTCATCACCAATAACATCAACCTTGGACTTGACCTGAAGGGCGGCACGCATCTGGTGCTCGAGGTCCATGTTGCGGAGGCAATCGCTTCGGCTGTGGACCGCGATGCGGCCCGGCTGGAGACAGACCTGCAGAAGGCCGGCATTACCGGCGCGACTGTAGGCAGGAGCGATCCGGCGCATCCGCAGACGATTGTGGTTTCGGGTATTCCGGCAGGCAAGCTGGGCGATGTGCGCAACGTGGTGCAGGGCGTCGACTACGCGAACTACGAAGTGACGACTGCGCCTGACGGATCCCTGATGCTTACGATGAAGCAGGCGGCGGTGCGGGACCTGTCGGCGCGGACGCTGGATACGTCGATCGAGACGATCCGCGAACGTATCGACAAGCTGGGAGTTGCCGAGCCTGTGATCCAGAAATATGGATTGGGCGAGAACCAGATTTTGGTGGAGCTGCCCGGTGTGAGCGATCCGGCGCGCGTCGAAGAGGTCATTCAGTCGACGGCCAAGCTGGAGATTCATGCTGTAGTGGGTGGGCCGTGGGGGACAGAGCAGGATGCGCTCCAGGCTAATAACGGAGTGATTCCGCCGGACTCGATGCTGGTGCGGGGCTCGGGATCGGCAGGGGCGCCGGAGCAGGTTTGGTTGCTGAAGCGGGTGAGCGAGGTGGAAGGTACGGACTTCCGCGATGCGCAGCCCTCGCAGGACCAGAATGGGCGGCCGAACATCCGCTTTACTTTGACGACGGAGGCGGGTGACCGCTTCTACAAGTACACGAGCGAACACAGTGCCAACACCGCTACGCCGGGTTCGATGGCGATCGTGTTGGATAACAAAGTTCGCGAGGTCGCCGGGATTCAGTCGGCGATTCGGGACAGCGGCGAGATTACGGGCGGCTTCACGCAGCAGCAGGCGAACGATCTTTCGCTGATGTTGCGGACGGGCGCTCTGCCGGCGTCGATCTCGTATCTGGAGACCCGGGTGGTTGGACCGAGCCTTGGAGCAGCTTCGATTCGTCAGGGCGTAATTGCGGCGGTTGCCGGCATGCTGGCTGTCATGCTGTTCATGCTGGTGTACTACCGTGGCGCGGGTATCAATGCGAATCTGGCGTTGATTCTGAACCTGGTGATCCTGCTTGGGTTTATGGGCTTTACCGGGGCTACGCTGACGCTGCCGGGTATTGCAGGCGTGATCCTGACCATCGGTATGGGCGTGGACTCGAATGTGCTGATCTTTGAGCGCATCCGCGAAGAGCTTCGAGCCGGAAAGACGGCGGCGGCCGCGGTGCAGCAGGGATTTGCGCATGCATGGGTCACAATCATCGATACGCACGTGACGACGATTGTGTCGGCGGCGATCCTGTTCCTGTTCGGTACGGGGCCGGTTCGCGGATTTGCGCTGACGCTGGTGTTTGGTCTTCTGGCGAATCTGTTTACCGCGGTGTTTGTGTCGCGCGTGATCTTCGATTCCCATTTGCAGAAGAAGGAACGCGGCGCGCCGTTGTCGATTTAGCAGAGATTTTGAGAGATTGCGGGCCCTTGAAGGGTTGCCGCCGAGGATTGAAGAGCGTGGAACTGTTTCGTAGTACGAATATCGACTGGCTTGGGAAGAAGTGGTACTTTCTCGGGTTTTCGCTGATCTTTTCAGTGGCCGGCATCCTTAGCCTGCTGTTCTGGCACCATCTTCCACTGGGTGTGGACTTCAAGGGCGGAACGCAGATCCGGGTGGAGTTTGCCCAGACGCCGAACGAGGCCCATATCCGGCAGGCGATGGACCGGGCGGGACTTCATGATGCGACGATTCAGCGCATCAGCGACCCGAGTGGACATGCGGCGAACAAGGTGATCATCGCACTGCCTCAGTCGTCGGCGACGGATGCGGCGCACGATGCGGGGCGTCAGAGCGTGGAGAATGCGCTGCTAGCGAACTATCACGACTCGACTCCCAGCATTGAGCAGGTGGAGATTGTCGGGCCGACGGCGGGTAAGCAGTTGCAGAAACAGGCTTTCCTGGCGACGATATATTCGCTGATTGGGATGCTGGTGTATCTGTGGTTCCGGTTCGAGTTGATCTATGGTGTGGCTGCTGTGGTGGCGGTGTTCCACGACACGCTGATCACAATCGGAGCATTCAGCTTGACGAATCAGGAGATTACGCTTACCGTCATCGCAGCGATCCTCACATTAATTGGTTATTCGATGAACGACACGATCGTCGTCTTCGACCGTATTCGCGAGAACTTGGCGCTGTCACGGAGAGAATCGCTGGCATATGTCGTGAATCGCAGCATCAATCAGACGCTGAGCCGGACAGTGATCTCCTCCGGTCTGACCTTTCTGACGGTGCTGTCGCTGTATTTATTTGGTGGCGAAGTGCTGCATGGCTTCTCCTTCGCCCTTGTGGTTGGCATCCTAATTGGTACTTATTCGTCGATTGCTGTGGCGGCGCCGATGCTGGTGGCGTACCAGGAATGGCGAGCAAAACGGGGCAAGACGGCAACATTGCCTGCGGGAAAAAAGGCCAAGGCGTAGTACCCAAAAATAAATCTGCAATCGGGTTGTCTGGGATCCGCAAACAGGGAACAAATCTGAACGATGTGGTGTCTAAATATCAATAGCTCTTCCAGTAGAGAGGCTGCATATGTTTGAAGACTCATTGATGGAATCCGGCGGGAAGATCAAGACCAAGTCCAAGTACTGGATGATCGCGACATTTGTATTCAATGGCGCAATTCTGCTCACGATGATCCTTATCCCGCTGCTGTATCCTGAGGCGTTGCCGAAGACGGCCATGACGGCCATGCTGACGGCGCCTCCGCCGCCTCCACCACCTCCACCGCCTCCGCCTCCGGCGCAGGTTGTGAAGCCGATCAAGATGGTATCGGAGATCGACCAGGGCCTGCACGCGCCGACGAAGATTCCTAAGGATATCAAGATGCTGAAGGAAGATGCTGCGCCCCCACCTCAGATGGCTGGCGTCGCTGGCATGTCCGGTATGGGTAGCGGAAGCGGCGTCCCGGGTGGCGTGATGGGCGGCATTGGAACTGCGCCTACGCCGGTGGTGAAGGTTGCTCCACCTAAAGGGCCGATGCGAGTATCGAGCGGCGTCATTAGCGGTCTGGCTATCTCGCAGCCAAAGCCGATCTATCCTCCGATTGCCAAGGCAGCGCATGTGTCCGGTGCGGTTGTGCTGCACGCCCTGATCTCG
The DNA here is from genome assembly GCF_003945235.1 of Edaphobacter aggregans. Lineage (NCBI taxonomy): Bacteria > Pseudomonadati > Acidobacteriota > Terriglobia > Terriglobales > Acidobacteriaceae > Edaphobacter > Edaphobacter aggregans. The sequence continues at coordinate 2,842,280 of NZ_RSDW01000001.1, read as the reverse complement.
AAGGAGGGCACAGTTACGAACCTGACGGTGATCAGCGGTCCGGAGATGCTGCGGGCAAGCGCGCTCGACGCCGTTCGAAACTGGCGCTACAAACCATATCTGTTGAATGGTGAACCGACCGAGGTTGAGACGCAGATCACCGTGAACTTCAACTTTGGCGGAGGCTAAACCAGGGGTTCTGTTATCTCAATTGTCCTCTCGCGTATTCCTCAGTTGGCGAACTTTTGGGGGATACACGGGTCAAGATTTGGAAAGTTAGAGTTCTACCAGGAGGAAATATCCAAGTGATTCTCGCTCATCTCGCAAACTTCGCTCATGTACCCACCTCGCTCGCCATGTTCTTTGATGAGGCGCAGGTCGGTTTCAGCCCGCTGCAGCTCTGGTCCAACATGGGCAACCTGGCTCGGGCGGTCGTTATTCTGCTCTTTATTATGTCGATCTGGTCGCTGGCTGTGATTATCGACCGTGCGCTGTATTTCTCGGCAGCTCGCAAGCAGTCGCGTGAGTTTGCTCCGAAGGTTGCCGGCGCACTCAAGGATGGCCGTCTGGACGAGGCGATCAAGGTTGCTGATCGCAGCAAGAAGTCGCACCTGGCAGAGGTTGTCGTGGCCGGTCTGCAGGAGTTCCGCAGCTTCGGTTCGGGCGGCAGCATCACCGAGGAGCAGGTGGAGAGCTCGAAGCGTGCACTGGAGCGCTCTGAGGCTATCGTTCACGCCAAGCTGAAGCGCGGTCTCGGCGGCCTGGCAACGATCGGATCGACAGCACCCTTTATTGGTCTGTTCGGAACGGTCGTCGGTATTTTGAACGCCTTCCAACAGATTGCAACGCAGAAGACCTCCGGTATCGGTGCAGTCGCCGGCGGTATTTCGGAAGCCCTGGTGACGACGGCGTTTGGACTTCTCGTCGCCATCCCGGCCGTTATGACATTCAACTACTTCACCGGTAAGGTGGAGGCGTTCGACGTCGAGATGGACAACAGCTCGAGCGAGCTGGTGGACTACTTCATCAAGCAGAGCCACCGGTAAGCGTTTGTAGTAACCGAAGGCAGTAGGACCTGCGAGAGTTACAACTCTGAGGTTTCTCCGGATGCCGCCAGCGAACGGCATCCGGAGGCAGAGTGAGCCGCAGGAGAGTATAGAGACAGCAAGAGCCGGGCAAACCCGGACGGAGCCGACGTTATGGGCATCAATAAGCGGGATGAAGGCAAGAAGGTCAACTCAAACATCAACGTGACGCCGATGGTGGACGTGATGCTGGTGCTGCTGATCATCTTCATGGTCATCACTCCCATGTTGAACAACAAGGTCAACGTGGATCTGCCGAAGGCTGATGCCGCGGTGGTGATGGAAGACGCGAACAAGGAAGACGCGGTTGTTGTGGCGGTAACGCGGGACGGCAGAACGTTCCTCGGTGGTGACCAAGTGACGATTGACGACCTCGGAAGCAAGATCTCGGCGAAGCTCGAAAACAAGACGAGCAAGCAGGTGTTTATGCGCGCCGATACTCGTGCAAACTACGGCAAGGTGATGGATGCGGTTGATGGTATCCGCTCGGCCGGCGTGAGCCAGCTTGGGCTGTTGACCGAGAAGCGTGATACTGAATCGGCCCCAGTGAAGAAATAAGAAATTTTGTAAAGCGGCTGCTCATAGTTTGAACAGCTGGAGTGATAAGGAGATTTGCTATGGGAATGGGTGGTGGAAATACAGGCGGAGCGGTTTCTGATATCAACGTAACCCCGCTTATCGATGTCCTGCTGGTGCTACTCATCATCTTCATGGTGATCGTGCCAGTAACGCCGAAGGGTTTGGATACGCTGGTTCCTCAGCCGCCCAAAGATCATAAAGAGTCTGAGCCAAACGACCGCACGATTGTGGTGCAGGTGATATCGAATGGCGCAGGCGCTCCGGCGTACAAGATCAACGACACGGCTTTCAACAAGCAGGACTTGGAGCCTAAATTGGCGGAGATCTTTGCCACGCGGCAGGAAAAGGTCATGTTTGTGAAGGGCGATAAGGACCTGGACTTCAATAAGGTTGCCGAAGTGATCGATTTTGGTCATCAGGCTGGCGTGGACAACATTGGCCTGATTACGCCGCGAGTCGAAGCAGGACAGTAAAAACAGTTTGGAAGAAGCTCTCGCACGGGCGGTGCGGCCAGTTGGCTCGCCGCCCGGAGCTTTTTTGAGTAGTCGACATTGATGGAGTGCTCGCTTGTCCAATTCTGTATTGGGAGATGAAGCGATGGCTTTCTCAACGAATAGCTCGGGACTCTCTTCTGAGATCAACGTAACTCCGCTGATCGATGTGCTTTTGGTTCTGCTGATCATCTTTATGGTGATTGTTCCTGTTCTCCCACGTGGCCTTAATACGGAACTACCGTCCGCGAACACCGGGCAACAGCGGAGTGGTGATGCGGATCGACCTGTTTTGGTGCGGGTGGAGATCCAAGGAGTTGAGGCCCGGTATTTTGTTGACGAGCAGTCTGTGAGTGAAACTGAAGTCAGTCCGCTGCTGTTGGAATTGCTGGGGCGGAAGGTTGAACGGAGAATTCTATTGAGGGCGGATGCGGCTTTGGATTTTGGAGTGGTCTCGAGGGTGATTGACGCAGGGCGCGCAGCGGGCACTGAGAATGTGGCTTTGATTACCCCAGGGAGCGAGGCCCGCAACAGATGAATATGTTTGATATGGAGGTGAGACTAGTTGCCTCTCTCCTTCGTCTAAACTTCGCGTCCAAAAATTCCTTTACAGAAGGTATCTGAAGATAGCCTTTGGCTAAGAGCGGTCTAGTGAGACCGGTCGAAAGCAGTTTGGTCTCATGAAACATGAGTTTTATTCAAGATAGAAATACGCAAAGGGTTTTCCCAGCATCAGAAAATAGAGATACTCTGGCCAGATTGGTAGATATACCGTTACAATCAAGCGGCAAGAAGAAAATTCCCAGTTCGATTCACCGTTCCACAACATCGCGCCCTTTTGAAGGAGAGAACACGTCCAATGAAATTGACCGCACGGATTCCGGTTACGGCCGCTATGCTAGCGCTGCTGCTTTCTTCAGTAACCGGGTGTAACCGCCTGAAGGCGCGCGACCAACTCAACAAGGGCATTCAGGCCTTCAAGAATGCGCGCTATGAAGAAGCCGTAGGACACTTCCAGAATTCGATTGAGCTGGACCCTAACTACGATCAGGCGAAGCTCTATCTCGCGACGGCATACTCCTATCAGGTGGTTCCAAACCTGGATACGCCCGAGAACCTGAAAATCGCGCAAAAGGCCATCGACGGCTTTCAGGCGGTGCTGGCAAAGGATCCGAACGATCTGACGGCCCTGAAACAGATCGCGTCGATCGACCGCAACATCAAGAAGTTTGATGAGGCGAAGGAGTATGAGAAGAAAGTGATTGCCCTTGCGCCCAATGACGCGGAGGCGTATTACACGCTGGGCGTTCTGAACTGGATCCAGGCGTACAAGAATGCAACTACGATTCTGGCTGCAGATGGTCTCACCGATGACGGAAACGGTAACGTAAAGAAGAGCAAGGGTGCGTGCCTGAAGCTGCAGGAGGCCAACACGGCTCTCGTGAATGAGGGACTACAGTTTCTGCATAGAGCCGTGGAACTGAACCCGACTTACGACGATGCAATGTCGTATCTAAACCTGACCTATCGGCGCAGGGCTGACTTGGCGTGCGGAGATGAGGCGGCGCGCAAGGCAGACGTGGCTCAGGCCGAAGAATGGGATCGGAAGGCCATGGGCGCTCGTAAGGAAAATGAGCGCAAGAAGGAAGAGAAGACCGGCGGCGGCGTAACCATGCAGTAGTCGCTGAGCTTTGCGGAAGCGAGAAGGGTCTCCCAGGGGGAGGCCCTTTTTGTTGTCGCTCGGGCGAGGATGGTGGGCAGGGTGGGGTAGAATTGCCGCTTGCGACGGACGATACAAAAGGTCTTGATTGCGAATCGCGGCGAGATTGCGTTGCGGGTGATTCGCGCGTGCCGTGAGATGGGGCTGGCGACGGTGGCCGTATACTCCGACGCTGATAGGGCAGCGCTGCATGTTCTTCATGCTGATGAGGCGTATAGGTTGGGACCGGCACCGGCAGTGGAGAGCTATCTGCGGAGTGATTTGATTTTGGAGATCGCGCGGCGGGTGGGCGCGGATGCGGTGCATCCGGGGTATGGGTTCCTTTCGGAGAATTCGGACTTTGCTGAGGCTAGTACGGCGGCTGGGGTGGTGTTTGTTGGGCCTCCAGCGGATGCGATGCGGGTATTGGGGTCGAAGACACAGGCGCGGCAGGCGGCGGATAGGGTGGGTATGCCCAGGGTGCCGGGGAGTGTCACGGGGTTAGTAGGGGTGGAGGAGGCTAGGCGTGTGGCCGATGGGATCGGGTATCCAGTGATGCTGAAGGCGGCTGCGGGGGGTGGCGGGAAGGGTATGCGGGCGGTGATGCGGGCTGAGGAGCTGGATGCGGCCTATGCTGCGGCCAGCAGCGAGGCGGAGAGGAGCTTCGGGTCGGGTGAGGTGTACCTGGAGAAGCTGATCGAGCGGCCGAGGCATATCGAGATCCAGGTGATGGCGGATGAGCATGGCGGCTGCTTGTATCTGGGCGAGCGGGAGTGCTCGGTTCAGCGGCGGCACCAGAAGGTGATCGAGGAGGCTCCCTCTGCCGTTGTCGGGGAGGCTTTGCGGAGGAGGATGGGCGAGGCTGCGGTTCGGCTGGCGCTTTCGGCGGGGTATGTGAATGCGGGGACGGTGGAGTTTCTGGTGGATGCGGAGGAGAACTTCTACTTCCTGGAGATGAATACGCGGCTGCAGGTGGAGCATCCGGTGACGGAGATGGTCACGGGGCTCGATCTGGTTCAGATGCAGCTACGTGTGGCTATGGGCGAGCCGCTGGGGCTCAGGCAAGAGGATGTGCGGCTGCGCGGCCATGCGATTGAGTGCAGGGTTTATGCGGAGGATCCAGAGAACAATTTTTTCCCGTCGCCGGGGTTGATTACGCGACTGGTGCAACCGGGGGGGCCGGGGATCAGGGAGGATTGTGCGGTGTATCCGGGGTGGGTGGTGCCGCTGGAATACGATCCGATGCTGTCGAAGCTGGTGGCGTTTGGGGAGACCAGGGAGGTTGCGATTGACCGGATGCTCAGGGCGCTGGGAGAGTATGTGATTGGCGGAATCAAGACAAACCTCTCCCTGTTCCGGCGGATTTTGATGGATGCAGATTTTCGGGCGGCGCGGATTGATACGGGGTATCTGGAGCGGTTGCTGGCGGCGGGGTCGATGGTCGATGGAGCAGAGGTGCCTGAGGATGTTGCGGCTCTAGCGGCGGCTTTGTTTGCCGCTTTTGAGCGGGAGGCTGCGCCGGGTGGGGGGAGCGCTTCGCCGGAGAGCCGGTGGGGTTTGGCGGGGCGGCAGGAGGGATTGCGCCAGTGACGGTTTGGCTCGAGATCGGCGGGAAGAAGCGTCGGGTGGAGGTTCCTGCAGGTGCTGCCGACGGGGCTTTGGAGTGTGTCGTCGATGGGAAGACTATCGCGGTGGATGTGCGGATATTGCAGGCTGGAGTGATGTCTTTGGTGGTGGAGGGACGGCAATACCGGTGTGTGCTGGATGGGGATGGAATTCTGGTTGGGGAGCAGCGGTTTGAGTTTGAGGTGGAGGATCCTCGGTCGCTGCGCGGGCGGCGTGGGGTTGGGGCTGGTGGTGTCGGGCCGAAGGCGGTGAAGGCTCCTATGCCGGGGCGGGTGGTTCGGGTGCTGGTGAGTGCTGGGGATGAGGTGGTCGAGCAGCAGGGATTGGTGGTGATTGAGGCGATGAAGATGCAGAATGAGTTGAAGTCGCCGAAGGCCGGGCGGGTGATTCGGGTGGCGGTTTCGGTGGATGACACGGTTGGCGCGGGTGAAGTACTAGTTGTTGTGGAGTAAGTGGGGTACCCCCTATCCCATACATAAGTATCCAAAGTATTCATGTCATGAGGCTTAGGTCTGGACTTGGTGTACTGGCTGGGACGGTGCACGTACTTTGCAGACTCCTTTCGTAGCGGTGTGTGGTTAACGAGAACAGCCCCGTCTTGAGGACGGGGCTGTTCCTTTTTCTATGTATTTAGTTTAGCAAAGTGGGTCAAATTGATCGGCAGCAATATTTAACTTATTTTCAGTGGTTTACGCGCTAATGGGCTTGACACGTTTTCAAGAAGCCGCTGAAGATCGTTCGGATGTCTCCATATGGTTTAGGCCAAGAGCGTTTCGCGCCAATGTCTCACTCAGGCGACGAGACCGCATGAAGGGGCATTACGGTTGTCTGGGCGATCCGTTGACCTCCCAGAGGCCGTTTTTGGCACATTTGTCATATCGTCTAAGAGATGTCCTGAGACGTGGCGCGTTCGCCCCAATGCTCGGAGACCAGCGGTTTGACGTCGCCGGGCCAAATTCGCGGCTCTCTGATGGGCTTCGGTAGCAGCACCCGTCGTAACTGGAACAAGCACACCACAGGAGAGGCTAAAAAATACCCCAGGCCACCCGGCCCAGAGGCTCGGTGAAGCGGTACGGTACTGAAAAACGCAAAGACAACCCAACCGAGGGCGCCGATCGCCATCGTGTAAACGACTATGGTCCAGACCACGCGATCAAGTAGTGTTCGCAGCTTCATTAGCGAGAGATCGCTCCAGATCGTCTGCTCCACGCCTCGATGGAATGCTGCTAATGCGGCGTACATCATCCAAGCGCCGAGGGCAAAGGGTAAGACGAAGCGAGCAATCTCAAACCTAGATACCCATAGAAAGTTTCCGAAGCCATAAACACGACCGAGATGGTGGTGATAAGGCAGCATCGTTAGCCAGACACTCACGTAAAGCAGGAACGAGCCTGCAATCGCCATCGAGGCTACCTGCGCTGCCGTCAGTCGCCGCTCCAATCGCATGCGCGGATTCTACTATCCTCGATATTTTATGCGGGAGCGTTATGAAGACCGGCTACAATCCTGCAACGACCTTTTTCTGAAGTTCAAGAGAACGGAGAACGGCATGAGCGATGGCGTCGTTGTGGATGGGCAGGGTTTAAGCGAAGTTGAGCGCGTGGTGGATACGTTTATTGCGCCCAGCAAGACGTTTACGGACATTCTGCGGAGCGCGAAGTGGTGGCTTCCGTTTGTGCTGCTGGTGCTGGTGACTCTGGGGACTACGGTGGTGGTCGATAAGCAGGTGGGTTTTGATCGCGTGGCGGAGAACCAGATTCGTCAGAACCCAAAGCAGGAAGAGAAGATGGCTAGTCTCACCCCGGAGCAACGGGCGGCGCAGATGCACGGGATAACAGTGGGCTATCGCTACTCGAGCTATGGGGCGTTTATTTTCATTCTGATTTTTGTGGCGATTGGAGCGCTGCTGTATTGGGCCAGCTTCAACTTTGGGTTGGGCGCGCAGACGACTTATGGCCAGATGTTTGCGGTGTGGATGTATGCTTCGTTGCCGCGACTGCTGACAGGGATATTGACGATTGTGACGTTGATGTTTGGCAGCAATGCGGATGCTTACGATATGCGGAATCCGGTAGGGACGAATCCGGCTTACTTTATGCCGGACGCGGGGCCGGTGCTGCGGACGATTTTGAGTTTCTTTGATGTGATTGGGTTGTGGCAGCTTGCGTTGCTGATAATTGGAACGGCGATCGTGGCGAAGGTTTCGAAGGGCAAGGCTGCGGCGGTGGTTGTGGGGTGGTGGTTGTTTGGGTTGATTATCAGCGTGGGGATTGCTGTGGCGACCAGCTAGACGATTGTCGTAGCTTCGAGCAGACAGAGGTCCTTCGACTCAGTGATTGCGTTGCAATGACTTCGCTCAGGATGACACCTCCTTTGAAAAGATTGCTCTCTTGGACAGAGAGTGATGCTATGGCACTGGGTATGAGGTGAAGGTGGAGGCGGGAAGTCCGGCCGCGTTGTAGAGGTTGACTTGGGGGAAGCCTTGCCAGGCGTAGCGGACGTAGCGCGGGTTGGGCACGGTGGGGCTGCTCGCGATGATGGTGTCGCCCTCGATTTTGGCTGTGGCCGGGACGAACGTGCCGTCGGCGGCCGCTATTTCGAAGCCTTGAACTGCACCTTGGGCTTTGAGGCCAGCGGCATTGTCGAACCAGATGTGCATGACGCCGTGGTCAGGATAGGCGAGGCGGAAGAGTGGGCCGGAGGCGACGATGTTTTCGCCGAATACTACGTTGCGGGCGAGGAGGGAGAGGCGCTCGCCTACGGTTTGTTTGTCGGAGGGGTGGACATTGTGCTCGGAGCCGATGTCGATGGTGACGGCCATGCCGGTGTTGACGAGATGGAGGGTGCGGCGCTGGGCATCGCGGAGGAGTCCCCAGTTTTCTTTGGGGCTGTCGAAGGCGGAGATCTGAACGAACAGGAAGGGGAAGTTGCCCTGACGCCACTGGGTGCGCCAGTCCTGGATCATGGCGGGGAAGAGGCGGCTGTAGAGGGGGGCGCGGTTGAGGGCGGAGTTGGTTTCGCCCTGGTACCAGATGACTCCGCGGATGGGGAGCGGCGTGAAGGGGGCGATCATGGCGTTATAGAGGGCGGCGGGACGCCAAGAGACGGGGTTCGGGTGCCAGTCGCGGTTGGAGATTGTGGGGCGGCCTTCGGCTCGGGCTTGCTTGTCGGCGAGGTCGGCGCGTTGTTCGGTGGTCTCGCGGTCCATCTTCTCGGCGTAGGCGGCGAAGACGGGCATGAGGGAGGCGTCGGCTCCGAGGGCGCCGAGGCTGGTCCAGGCTTCGGCGGGTGTGCCTCCCCAGGTGGAGTCGATGAGGCCGATGGGGACGTGCTCCTTCTGCTGGAGGTCGCGGGCGAAGAAGTAGGCTACGGCGGAGAAGTTCTTTGCGGTCTCAGGGGTGCATTGCGACCAGCCGGTGGCGGCTTTGACGTCCTCGAGAGGGTAGTCGGAGGTGTCTTTTTCAACAAGGAGGAGGCGGATTTGTGGGTAGTTGGCGGCGGCTATTTCTTTGTCGGCGTCTTTGATGACGGCGTTGCCGGGGAAGCCTGCGAGTGGCATCTCCATGTTGGATTGACCGGAGGCCATCCAGAGGTCGCCGATGAGGATGTCTTCAAGCTGGAGTGTGTTGGTGGCGTGGATGGTGAGGGTGAAGGGGCCTCCGGCGGCCTGGGCGGGGAGATAGAGGCTCCAGCGGCCTAGGTTGTCTGCGGTGGCGGTGTTGGTGGCGCCATGGAAGTCAACGGCTACCTGCTCGCCGCGTGCGGCGTTGCCCCAGATGTGGATGGGCATGTCGCGCTGAAGGACCATGTGGCTGGAGAAGACTTTGGCGAGAGTGACTTCGGCTCGGGCGGTGAGGGCGAGGGCGAATAGGGCAAAGGTATACAGCAACTTCATGCGTGATCTCCGAAGGTAACCTTTATACCCACTTTGTTACAGGAGAGAAAGCCACGCGACAAGCGCGGCGAACTTTTCGTCTCGCGTCCATGGGGAACCAAGCCCGGATCCGAGATCGGTGAGGCGACGAACAAGCTCATCCGGCTGAAGGTGCAGCGTGTGCGAGGCAGTTTCAAGCAGTACGCTCTCTTTTGCAGTGAAAACCTCGAAGCCGCAGCGCAGGCTTGCGTGAATCAATGCTTCGCGGAAAAGCTCTCCGTCAGCGGTGTGAATCAGTGCATGAGACAACAGGATTTGAGGGAGAGCCGGAAGCGGTCTTCCGGAGGCAAGGAGCAGGCCGCAGCGGTTGAGTTCATAGTTCTGCTCCTGAAGGCGCGTTTGGACGGAGTGAATGGCTTGATAGGCGAGACGCCTTGCATCGGCGCGGACGTGCGAAATGATGCTAGGAGCCTCGGACGGCGGTCCTTTTTTCGCGCTGTGATAAGGCTGACGAAATTCATACGTGAAGGTTTTGACAAGGTGAGGACGTTGACGCAAAAGCACCAGCGGGGAGCCCTCTTCAAGCGATATCGCGACGAGAGCGGTCCAGCCTGAATGGGCGGAGAAGCCGACGGCGGCGTTCTTCATAGACCCTCCGCCAGAGATCTTACCGCGCGGTAAAAGGACTGTGTGGGTGTGGGGCTAGCTTGTCTTTGGAGGAGAGGTGGGTAGGGCTTGGGCGGGGTTGGAGGATGAGACGCGGAAGGAATCGGGTTGGTAGTTGGGAGGTAGAAAAGCGCTGGGAATGGCGGCGGTGTTGCCGTCGCGGAGTGCACTGTAGTGAGGAGTCATGATCTCGATGCCGGCTTTGTTGAACTCGTCCTGAATGTTCTGATTGAGTTCGCTATAGATGGCAGACATGCGAAAGGGTTCCTTGGTGTAGGCGTTGATCTGATAGTCGGCGCAGAAGTCCTCGAGGCTAGTCTGCAGGACAAAGGGAGCAGGGTCTGAAAGGACGCCGGTGGTGCTGCTGGCTGCTGCGATGAGGAGGGTGTGGACCTGGCGCCATGGTGTTTCGTAGCCGATGCCAATGGTCACGTGAAGAATAAGGGGCTGGTTTTTGGGGGATCGGCTGAAGTTGACAACATGGCTGTTTAGCACGAGAGAGTTAGGGACGGCGACAAAGACGTTTTTGATGGTGCGGATTTGGGTGGCGAGGAGGGTCTTCTCAGTGACCTGTCCCGTGGTATCGGATATCTGGACCAAATCGCCGATGTTGAAGGCGCGGGTATAGGTGAGCACGACGCCCGCGACCATGTTGGAGACCGCAGAGCTGGAGCCGAGCGAGAGGAGAATTCCGAGAAAGATGGAGACGCCTTTGAAGGCAGGCGACTCGGAGCCGGGCAGGTAGGGGAAGGCGACGACCACAGCGAAGACGATGATGAGGACCTGGACGATTTTGAGAGTGGGCATGGCCCACTCGGGGTAAAAGCCAGTGAAGGAGAGGGTTCCACGGCTGAGTTCGCGAAACAGGAAGCGAGCGAGGCGGAGGGCGAGCCATGCAAAGAAGGCAATAACGAGGACGACGAGAAGCTGCGGCAGATAGTGGATGAAGGCTGCCCATCCGGTGCGGATGGGCGAGAGGATGTAACCGAAGAGAATGCGGCCGTAGGCGCGTGTCCAGGGGAAGAAGCTGAAGACGAGGGGAAAGTAGAAATAGAGCAGAAGTGCGGTGAGAAGGAACCGGATTAGTAGGAGGAGAGAGTGCAGCAGTCCGACGAGGCGGTCTTCCGACAGTAGCTCCAGCTTCTGCACCTTGATACCGTGGATCCGCGTACCGCGCCAGCGCTCAATGAGAGAGTAGAGCGTGGGAAAGATGATGCGGCGAAAGATGAGGAGCAGAGAGACGAGCGCGATGGTGGCGAGGAGGGCGTAAAGGGTGTCGAGGGTGATGCTGCGGGTGCTGTACTCGTTGCGGACTTTAGGGATGGCTTCGCGGATGATCCGGAGCTGGGTTTCGGCGAGGAGGAAGCGAGAGGTGGAGTGGGCAGCGGCGTCGGCGTCGGTGACATTGACGATGAGGAGGTCGTCGGAGAGGATTTGGGTGACTCCGGGATTCTCGACGGTGTGGATGTCTTCCGGCTTGCGGCTATGGTCTCGCATGACCTGCTCGAGGCGGGCGCTGACACCTACGGCGCGGGCCTTGGCTGTAGTAGAGCCGATGGGGGTATTGATGGTGAAAAGGGTACGATCGCCGAGTGTAACCGCGGCTGAAGGTTGAGGTGGGGGCACTGACTCTGGTGTTATTTGAGCTGCGAGGCTGTGCGCTAAGAGCGAGAGCGCAAGGGCTATCGCGAATAAAGCGCCGCGTTTCGCTACGAGCAGGTTACGCTTCGCGCGAAGCATGCGGAGAGAGGAGGAATTGCGCGTCGGAATGAGCATCCAGCGCCCCCCGAAAAGTTTTATTCAGTCCAGCGCTTGAATATGAGGGACCCGTTGGTTCCACCGAAGCCAAAAGAGTTTGATAGGGCGTAGTCGATTTTGGCTGCCTGAGGCTTGTTGGGGACGTAGTTCAGGCGGCAGGCCGGGTCGAGCTCCACGATGTTCATGGTGGGCGGGGCCGTCTGGGTGAGCATGGCCTGGATGGTGATGCCTGCTTCGAGACCGCCTGCGCCGCCGAGGAGGTGGCCGGTCATGGACTTGGTAGAGCTGACGAGAAGGGTGCCGTTCTTTGCACGCTCGCCGAAGACGTTTTCGATGGCCTGGGACTCGAGTGCGTCGCCGAGGGGGGTCGAGGTGGCGTGGGCGTTGACGTAGTCGATCTGGTCGGGCGAGATGCCGGCGACCTTGATGGCGGCGTTCATGGCGCGGAAGCAGCCTTCGCCCTCGGGAGCCATGCCGGTCATGTGGAAGGCGTCGGCGGACATGCCGTAGCCGATGACTTCGGCGAGGATGTGGGCGCCGCGGGCCTTGGCGAACTCGAGCTCTTCCATGATGAGGATGCCGGCGCCTTCACCGACGACGAAGCCATCGCGGTCTTTGTCGAAGGGGCGGCAGGCGTGCTCGGGATCTTCGTTGCGGGTGGAGAGGGCCTTCATGGCGGCGAATCCACCGACACCCATGGGGGTGATGGCGGCTTCGGTGCCTCCGGCGATCATGGCGTCGGCGTCGCCGCGCTGGATGATGCGGAAGGCGTCGCCGATGGAGTGGGCACTTGAGGTGCAGGCTGTGGCGGTGGCCTCGTTGGGGCCCTTGGCGTTGTAGCGGATGCTGACGTGGCCGGCGGCGAGGTTGACGATGGAGCCGGGGATGAAGAACGGAGAGATCTTGCGCGGACCACCGGCGAGCATGGCCGAGTGTTCGCGCTCGATGACGTCGAAGCCGCCGATACCGGAGCCGATGTGGACGCCGAAGCGGTCGGCGATCTCAGGAGTGACCTGGAGGCCAGAGTGCTTCATGGCCTCGTCGGCGGCGGCGATGGCAAAGTGGATAAAGCGGCCCATTTTGCGGGCCTCTTTCTTGTCGATGAACTGGAGCGGGTCGAAGTCCTTGACCTCGGCGGCGAAACGGACGGGGTGGCCTGTGAGATCGAAGGCCTTGATCTCCGCCATACCGCTTTTGCCTGCGAGCAGGCCTTCCCATACTTCGGGCACGGTTTTACCGACCCCGCAGATGAGGCCAAGGCCCGTTACGACGACGCGACGCTGCTCCATTGTTACTTAGCCGCCTTCTGGTTCTTTTCGATGTAGTCGACGGCATCCTTGACGGTCTTGATCTTCTCGGCGTCTTCGTCGGGGATCTGGATGTCGAAGGCCTCTTCGAACTGCATGACGAGTTCGACTACGTCGAGAGAGTCAGCGCCCAGATCTTCCTGAAAGCTTGCACCGGGAGTGACTTCGGCTTCGTCGACCTGAAGCTGCTCGACAATGATCTGTTTTACTTTTTCGTCTACTGCTGCCATGTGGTTCTCCTATTTTCGTTCGAAAAGACAAATATCGTGGTGTGCGCGGGGACAGATGCAGTCCTTCACCAAAGCTCCAGAATACTGAGCGCCTTGATGAGTGTAAAGCAAACCTGAGTGTTGGCGAGTGGGTGCGACGTTGCGAGAGGTGCGTTTCGGAATACTCTTCTCGGTTCCATCTTGCTGAAGCTATCCCCGACCAGTGCTAAAAGTAGTAAAGTATTCTATCTGCTGGAGTTGCACGCGGACATCCCCACCAAAGTCTTGATAAGAGATACTTTGCATCTAAAGTATTCATTATAAATGAGAAAACCCCAGCCGGGGCGCGGGTCTATCTTTTGCGCTAAGTCCATTATAGCGGTTTTGGGGAAATTATCTGGCACGCGAATCGGCTTGATGGGTGCTGGGATTTTGACGTTTGGGCTTGACAAGAAAAAGGGATGGCAAAAGAGGCCGGTGTGGTCCTGGTTGGATCGCTCTTGAGAGCTGTCAGGGCAGTTTTGCGAGGAAGGTGTTCATCTCGCGGAGGACATCTGTCTCGTTCAACCTGAAGACGTAGTGGTCTGCATTTGGCAGGCGGACGACGGTATGCCGGGTTCAACAGCGTTCGCTTGCCTCTGTGTAACGAAGAGATCGTTCGCTACGATTGCAGCTTTGGCGGTGGGTCGGCCTGAGGGCGGGGTCGAAGTCGAAGTTTTGAGGGCACGCAAAGATGGCGAGTATGGGAACGGGAATCTCCGTGTACTTCTGGCCTCCAAGGTTGATCGCCGTAATAATTGGCGGTGCAGATGAATGCGGAGAGTGCAACTCAAGGGCAGATGCAGACCGCTTCGTGGGCTCCTGCAGATCCTTTTCTAACTGCGAGACGCTGGATCAACATGTCCTGCACAAACTGACGTTGATCTTTTACTGCGCCTGAATTCAGATCATCCAACCGCTTCTTGAGGTCGAACATGTCGAAGATCAGTTCTCCGTGGACGCGGTCATAGTACGCGTATCCGTAGCCAGCGTCGAGGTAGATTTTGATTCAGACGGCAAAAATAGATGTACTTGCGCGGCTTCCGATGGGCTGATTCCTCATCCTAGTTTTGCAGGGGAGCCACGATGATGAAAAAGACATTTTGCAGTGCATTGCTTGTGCTTTTTCTGGTCTCGATGGGAAGCGGTACTGGGAGGGCGCAGAGTACGCCGAGCCCGGCTGAAGTTCGGGCGATCGCCAAGGAGGCTTACATCTATGGGTTTCCTATGGTTCAGGCTTATCTGACGATGTATGCGTTCTCGATCGATAAGAGTAATTCGCAGTACAAGGGACCCTTCAATGCTCCGCTTAGTTTTGCGCGTGTTTTTACTCCTGAGGACACTGCGTTTGTCACGCCGAATTCGGACACGCCCTATACCTTTTTGAGTCTCGACTTGCGGGCTGAGCCGATTGTTATCACGATTCCTCCGGTGGAGAAGAATCGTTATTGGGTCTTTCAGATGATGGACCTCTATACGTTTAACTTTGACTACATTGGCATGCGCACAACTGGTAATAAGGGTGGGACCTTCCTTGTTGCTGGGCCGTTATGGAAGGGGACGGTTCCTCCGGGTATCACGAAGGTTCTTCGGCCTGAGACGGAGTTCATTAATGTTGTGGGCCGGACGCAGCTGTTCAATGCTGCGGATCTCGAGAACGTGAAGAAGATTCAGGCGAAGTACAAAGCGCAACCGCTCTCGGCATTTTGGGGCAAGCCTGCACCACCCGCTGCTCCGGCTATTGACTGGATCAGGCCGGTTCCTCCGCGGGAGATGAGGACTTCACTGTATTTCTTCAATGTGATGAATTTCCTGCTGCAGTTCTGCCCTACGCAGCATAGTGAGACCGAATTGCGTGCACGGTTCGCGAGCATCGGTATCGCGCCGGGCAAGACGATTGATTTCAACTCGCTTTCGCCTGAGATGACGGCGGGCTGGGTGGCGGGTATGGCGAATGGGCAGAAGGAGATCGATGCTCGCCGGGCCGCTAGTGGTGGCAACATCAGCAACTTCTTCGGGACGCGCGCTTTCCTTCACGGCGATTATGTGGCTCGCGCTACCGGGGCTCAGATGGGCATTGGGGCTAACTCGAAGGAAGAGGCTCTGTATCCACTGTATGAGAAGGATGCGGATGGGCAGGCGCTCGACGGCAGCAAGGCTCGGTATACGCTGCATTTTGCGAAGGGGCTGTTTCCGCCGGTGAATGCGTTCTGGTCGCTTACTTTGTACAATCTGCCGCAGCAGTTGCTGGTGAAGAATCCGATCAATCGGTATCTGATTAATTCGCCGATGATGCCGGATCTTAAGCTTGATTCGGATGGTGGGTTGACGATGTACATTCAGGCTGATTCGCCGGGGAAGGATAGGGAGGCTAACTGGCTGCCTGCTCCGAAGGCTCCTTTCATGCTTGCTATGCGGTATTACCTGCCTAAGCAGGAGTTGCTGGATGGGAGTTGGAAGTCTCCACAGGTACAGCGAGTGAAATAGAGGTGATCCGAGGTTGTTATGACAAAGATGCAGATCAGCCGTAGCTTTGCGATGGGGGCGGTGGCTTTCGGAGCTGTTGCTCTGGGTGCTACTGCAATCGGTGCGCTCGCTATTGGGGCGCTCAGCATACGAAGGCTTCGCCTGATGGAGGGAAGGCTGGAGGAACTTTACGTGCGACGACTGACGATCGGCGAGCTGGATATTCAGTCGGGTCGTCCGCCGCAGGGGTCGTGATTGTCGTTGGTATTGTGTCCGCGATGTGCGAAGAGCGAGGGTTGGTGAAGTCCGCCGGACCTCACCAACTCGTCCGTGAAACGCTGGGTTTGTTAGCGGGTGGTGTAGTTCTGGGTGTAAATGTCGCGGGGTAGGCCGTCGGCTCGGGCCTTTTGCTTGAAGGCGTTGGCTTCGTCGCGGGTCATGGGGCCTCCTACGGTAACGAGGTAGGGAGCGTGGCCGTTAGGGGTGAAGACCTCAGGGTTGAGAGAAGGATGGCGTTTGGCTATGGTTGCAGCCTTCTTCTGGGCCTGGTCCTGGTGGTTGTAGGTGTAGGCTACGACTCTCCATTGGTCGCGCATGCCGGTGGAGGATGCTGCCGGAGTAGGCGGCGGCGCGGGGGTTTCGGCTGCGGGTGCGGAGTTGTCTGGCTGGGTGGCTGCAAGCGTGGTGATGGGTTGGGTCGCGACGGCGGATTGCGTTGTGGCGCTCGGGCTCAAGAAGTGCCATAGGAGGAAGGCTAAGAATAGAGCTCCGATGGCGGCGGCGATCCATAGGCTCTTGCGTTGCTGTGGGGCTAACTCGACTGGTCTGACGATGCGGTGCCTGACGTCTCTTGCCTCTGTTGGGATGGTGATGGGGGTGGGTCTCTGGGGAGGCTTCGGTGGTGTTGGGGCGATGGGTTCGGCGATTGCTTTGGATGGTGACGCGTTCTGCGGACTCGCCTTCGTGTCCAAGGTTGGTCGGGAAGGTGGAATGGTCGGTGCTGTGGCTGGTTCGGCGGTGAGTTGTTGGCGCGTTGGTGCGGGGGGACGTGTGGATGTTGGGTTGAGGGCTGCGGCGATCTGCGGAAGGCCCCAGACTCCGCTGATGCCGTTGCGGACGATGTTGTCGAAGGGGGCGGGTAGAGACGAACCGCTGGGCAGGGTGCGCTGCTGGGTGAGGGACTGGAGTAGGACGAGGGCGAGGTCGTGGACGTCGCGGGCCTTGAGGACTTTTCCGTCCTGCTGGGGGTCGTCGGATGAGTCGGGCACCTCGCGGATGCAGTCGCTGCGGAGCTTGACGACTTCGCCCGCGGCGAGGACGTTGGCGGGTTCGACGTGCTCGTGGACGAGGTTGCGGGAGTGGAGGGCTTCGAGCGCGGCGACGAGGCTGGTGGCGACCTGGCGGGTCTCTTCAGGCGTGAGGGCGCGGTCGGCGAGGACTTCGGCGAGATCGGCCTCGGTGGTCTCCATGACGGCGTAGACGAGGGGGGTCTCGTCGAGTGTGGTCTGGCCGTATTTTTTGAGATTGACGAGGTTGATCTGGTTGATTTCGGCGACGACGCGCCAGCGGTTGAGGATCTCGGATTCGTCGAAGTGGGCTTCGATCAGGCGGATGACGGCGGGTGTGCCGGTGCCGTTAGAGGTGGAGAAGAAAGCGCTGCGGCCCTCGGGGCGGAGGAGCTTGTCGAGGGGATAGTTTTCAGCGATGGTTCTTCCTTCGTAGTCTGTCCAAAGTTGCATATCAATTCCGATCCTGGGAAGAATTTTTTCAAGGAAGATATGGCCCGGGAGGCGAGGGAAACAAGGACGCTGCGGACTGCCCGGAGACGTGCACGGGCTAGCGTCGTAATGGTTCCCATTATGCTCCAATGTGGTTGTGTTCTCAATGGCAGAGGAGATGCTGGCTTCGGAGGGAGCGGCTAGAGTGGTAGACTTCGAGTTTTCCGGTGGATGTCTGAATGTTTTACGCTGACGGTAGTGAAGTGAGGTGTTTTGGATGCATCCGGATCTTGAAAAGATGATTGTGCTGCAGGGGCTTGATGTGGAGGCGAAGCGTCTGCGGGATGAGATGTCTGCGTTGCCGAAGAGGGTTGCTGAGCTGGAGACAAAACTTAAGGCTACGCAGGGGCAGCGAGCCGTCGTGGTGGATTTGATCGCTAAGGAAGAGGTGTTGCGACGCCGTCAGGAGCTGGACATCAAGGACCATCAGGCCAAGATGGCGAAGGTGAAGAAGCAGTTGGACCAAGCGACGACTACGGTGCAGGTGACGGCGTTCGAGCATGAGATTTCGTTTGCTCAAGGTGAGGTGAGCAGACTGGAAGACGCTGAGTTGGAGAGTATGGAGCGGAGTGAGGCTCTTGAGGCTCAGAAGGCGCGGGCGGATGAGGCGGTGGCTGCGGACGAGAAGATTCTGGAGCGCGAACGGGTGCGGGCTGCTGAGACGATTGCGGCGGATAAGGTCGCGCTGGCTGGGGTTGAAGAGAGGCGCGCTGCGCTTAGACCGGAGATTGGTGAGGATGCGCTCTCCGTTTATGACCGGATCTCGAAGGGCAAGGGTACGGCTGTGGCCGAGGCGCTGAATCAGAAGTGTATGGCGTGCCAGATGATGCTGCGTCCGCAGAAGTGGAATGATTTGCGGGACCGGAGCAACGACGAGACGATGATGACGTGCGAGAGCTGCGGGCGGTTGCTGTACTATGATCCCGCGCGAGATGCTCCGCAGAAGAAGGCGGTTCCGGTGGAGAGTATTGCGGCTTCGATTATTCGGTCTCTTTAGGAAGATGGTGCGTACGCAGTGAAGCGAATTTGTGTGGACATGGATGAGGTGATGGCGGATGCGTTGGGGGAGCATCTGACGCGGTATAACCGGGATTACGACGAGCAGATTACGATTGCGGATCTCGAGGGTAAGTGGCTTTGGGACGTGGTGTCGATCGATCGGCATCACTCGCTGGAGAGCTATCTGCGGTCGGAGGATTTTTTTGAAGGGTTGGCGGTGATGCCGGAGTCGCAGAGGGTGCTGCAACGGCTGCAGATGAACTACGAGGTGTTTATCGCGACGGCTGCGATGGAGGTGCCGACTTCGTTTCAGCAGAAGTTTCGGTGGCTGGGGAAGTACTTTCCGTTTATTCCGGCTTCGCACATTGTGTACTGCGGGGATAAGAGCATTTTGAAGGCGGATTATTTGATTGATGACAATCCGCGGCAGTTGAGGCGGTTTCAGGGGGAAGGGATCTTGTATAGCTCGCCGCACAATGTTGGGGTGAAGGGGTTCAAGCGTGTGAAGGATTGGCTTGAGGTCGAGAAGCTGTTCCTTCGGTGATGGCTATCGACTGCGTGTGGGCTTGCGGTGGAAGTTGGTGCGGGCGATGTTGGCGAAAGCGTGGACGACGGCGCGGTCTTCGGTTGAGCGGTAGGCGAGTTCGATGTCGCTGGTGACGTGGGCTCCACGCAGGCTGGGGCAGACGATATTTGGCTCGGCGATACGGCGGACGCAGGCGGGAGCGATCGAGACGCCGAGACCTGCTCCGACGAGGGCAAGAATGGTGAGCCATTGGGGAGCTTCCTGGACGACGTGCGGGCGGAAGCCGTGTTCTTCGCAGAGAGATATGGTTTTGTTGTAAGCGAGGCTCCCGGCGCTAGGTGAGAAGAAGACGAAGGGTTCGTCGCGGAGTTGTGCCGCGGAGATAACTTTGCGCGTGGCGAGAGGATGCATGTGGGGGAGGACGGCGACGAAGGGCTCGGAGAAGAGTGGCTCGACGTGGAGGGCTTCTGAGGGTCCGCCGTCGCGGAGGAAGCCGGCGTCGAGGATGCCTCTGCCTAGTGATTGGATGATGCTGGAGGTGTGAAACTCCGAGAGCTGGAGCTGCACTTTGGGGTAGAGCCGCCGGTACTGGCCGAGCATGGCGGGCAGTGGAGTCAGCATGGCGGAGCCGATGAATCCGACGCGTAGGAAGCCGAGGTCTCCGTTGCCGATGCTGCGGGCTTCGGCGAGGTCTTCGTGGACGTTGCGGAGGGTGCGACGGGCACGCTCGAGGAAGACTTCACCGGCGGCAGTGAGCTTTACCGCGCGTGAGGTTCGGAGGAAGAGCGGGTAGCCGAGGATCTCTTCGAGCTTGCGGATTTGTTGCGAGAGCGGGGGCTGAGCGAGGTGGAGCCGGTTGGCGGCGCGGCCGAAATGGAGCTCTTCGGCGACGGCGATGAAGTAGCGGAGATGACGGAGCTCTATGTCGCGATCATCCATACTTAGAACATCATAATCCGAACGAACAAGATATTGGACGTATGGCTGGGGAGGGCTTAGGTTGGAATGAAGAAGGGGGAATGCCATGACGTTGACGTTTGCTTTGGCTGACATACCATCGGATGAGAGTGCTTCCCTATCTATGGAGTCGATTGAGCTGCGGGCGTATCAACCTGAGGATGCGAAGGCCTTTCGCGAGCTGAATGAGGCTTGGATCAAGAAGTACTTTGGTCTTGAGGAGCATGATCGTGAGATTTTGGGAGACCCTGACAGTTGGGTCATCAGGCCGGGTGGGCATATTTTTCTTGCGTTCCTGGAGGGCCAGGCGATTGGGTGTTGTGCGCTGATTCCTATGGAGCCCGGCGTGTTCGAAGTGGCTAAGATGGCTGTCGATGAGCAGTATCGCGGGCGTGGAGTCGGACGGAAAGTGCTTGCGTACACTATCGAACGGGCGCGGGAGCTTGGGGCTTCGGTGCTTTATCTTGAGACGAATCGCAAGCTGGCGAATGCGATTCATCTTTATGAGTCGCTTGGCTTCCAGCATCTGCCTCCGAAGGAGTCACCTTATGTGCGAGCGAATGTCTTCATGGAGCTTCGACTGGGGACGACCGCGGATTTGCGCGGATAGACGCGGATTTAAAGGCTTAACACCGATCTCCACCGATTGCACTTATCAAAGGCGATTAAGGAAGATCAACGACGATTTGATATGAGGATCCGGCGATTTCGACTGGGTCCTTTTCTTTTTGTCTTTTATCCGTTTGTTCTGTCTTTATCCGTTTGATCCGTGGGAATCTGTGGTCAGGCCGTAGAGTTCGGATTCGAAGCGCTGGATTGCGGACTCGGACCAGGCGTGGGTGGTTTTGCGCCAGGTATCGCCTTGTTCTTCGAGGAAGTTGGGGAAGTTCATGCGGCAGTATCCGCAGCGGGCCTGGAAGTCATAGAGGGCTTGAGGGGTGCCGTCGAGGTAGAGGGCAGCTTGCAGGCCGTCGCGGGACCACTCGACGGTGGCGATGCGCTGGGGCTCGGGGCGGTTGAGTTCGGCGTCGCTTTTGGCGAGGGCGGCGACGTTGTAGATGAGCATGGCGTCGAGGATGCTGTGCTCGTGCTTCTCCTGGGAGCGGTCACAGGCGTAGAAGTAGGCGGCGACGCCTTCGTCCTCGAAGACTACAGTCCAGGGGACGGTAGGGGAGTTGACGGAGAGAAAGGCGAGCCCGGGCGTGAAAGAGAGCGACTGCATATATCTCTCACGATACGATAAAAGCAGGGTGTAGGGAGTAGGGTGTAGGGAGTAGAAGACGAAATGGAGGCAGTTGGAGTGGATAGGTGTGCAAGTGAGGGATGGCTGGTGGTGTTCGCAGCATGAAGTTTCCTGAGATTAAGATTGGCCGACCACAACGGCTTGCTGCTGTGCTGTTGTTGATTTTTATTGGGCAGTGTTTTTGGGTGGTGAGCCGGCAGCAGCTTTCGCCGGAGGATTACCGGTTTGCACGGTGCGGGCGGGAGATGTGGGAGCGGCCTTCTCCGCTGGCCGGGTACTTTACGACGTGCGGCAACCTGAATGGGGATGGGACGTTTGCTTACCGGGTGGCGGGGTTTCCACTGACGGTGCAGCGGCTGGTTCTGCTAGCGGGGGATAAGCTGCGCCGCCCGGAGAATAGGGTTTATGCAAGTGGATCGCTGAATGGGTCGACGTGGGAGGCTCGGCATGAGCTGACGAACGTGAAGTATTTGCTGCATCTGCCGTTTGTGCTCTTTGCGGCTTGGCTGGGGGCTGGGTTGTGGTGGGTGGCTCGGCGATTGTTTGGGAATGAGGGCGGGTTCTTTGCGCTGGGACTGTATTGTTTTTGTCCGGCGATCGTGCGCTCGGCAGTGACGCCGAATAATGATGTGCTGGCGATGTGGGGGCTGTATGGGTTGGTCTATACGGCGATGGGTGTGGCTCATGCGATGCTGGGGCCTCGGCGAAAGTGGCGTCCGCGGATTGCGCTGTTGACGGTTGCGCTGGGGTTGACGGCGGCTGCGCATCTGGTGGCTGCGATGATTGGATTTGTGGCGGCGCTGGTGCTGATGCTGTATCTGGCGGAGGGGCGGCGGAGCTATGTGATGCAGATTCTGATCTTCTCGACGCTGGGGGCGATGGGAATTCTGTTTGCGTTTTATGCGTTTCGGCTGCCGGCGTTCAGCTATGTGTTTACCGGGGGTGGGGGGCGGTTCTGGTTCTCGCTGGATGGGGCGAAGAGCTTCTTTACGAGCGTGGCGAATGGGCCGATTGTGGTGGCGGCTGGCGTGGCGGCAGTGCTTTATCTTGGAGTGCGGCGGTGCCGGTACTTTGGCAATACGGCTCCTCTGGTCATGGCGGCGGTGCTGTTTCCTGTGGTGGTGACGCAGGTGGTCGCGCAGCCGTGGCTTTGGGCGCTGCCGTTTTTGTTTACGTTTCTGGGTGGGGTGTTTGCGGATGCGCTGGAGACGAAGTATCGGAAGATGTTTTTGGCGCTTACGGGAATGGTGTTGGTGACGCAGGCGTTGATTTGTCTGACAGTGCTGCCGGGGATTGCTCGGTAGATTTCGGTGCAGGTTTGTCTTGAATTTGGTTGAAAGTGCTGCATACTGGTCGCGGATGTAGTCCCGCCTGAAGGATGGTTCTCCCGTAATGATGAAAGTTTCTCTACGCGTTGTTGGCGCTGTGTGCTTCCTTGCCCTGCTTGTGAGTGTGGATGGATGCCGGCGGCATCGTAAGACGAAGTCTGCGCCGAATACGACCCAGTATGCGGAAAATGTGCAGAAACTGGTGGAGAAGAAGGTTATCCCCAAGGAGATGCTGGACGCCAAGGAGATGCCGAGTCTGAGGTGGCCGGACTTCTCGGACTATCAGACGATTGTGGCGACGTTCTATGACGATCGCAACTATGAGATTGCGTGGACGCGTGATGGGGCGCCTACGGCCTCGGCCAAGGGGTTTATTCAGGCGTTTCATGATGCTGCGGCGAAGGGGTTGATTCCGGAGGATTATGACGACTCGCGGTGGGCGGCGCGGGTGCAGAAGCTGAGCGACCAGTCGGCAGATACGTTTGCGGCATTCGACGTGGCGATGACGGTGAATGTGATGCGGTACATCTCGGACCTGCGGATTGGGCGGGTGAATCCGCTGCACTTTAATTTCGATATTAATGTGGCGGATAAGAAGTACGATCTGGCGGAGTTTGTCTCGGACAATGCGGTGGATGCGACGGATGTGCCGGGGTTGATTGCGAAGGTTGAGCCGGACTCGGAGCAGTATCGTAAGGCGGAGGTGGCGCTAGGGCGGTATCTGGATCTAGCCAAGCAGCAGGAGACGAATGGAGCGGAGCCGCTGCCGATGGTGGACAAGGCGGTTTCGGTGGGTGGGAGCTATCCGGCGGGGCAGCTATGGGCGCGGTTGCTGCTTGAGGGAGATGTTGAGGGCGATGCGCAGAAGACGACGGTGTTCGATAAGGAGCTGTCGGATGGCGTGAAGAGTTTTCAGGGGCGGCATGGGATCGAAGTGGATGGGAAGCTGACGCCGCAGACGATCAAGAGTTTGAATGTGCCTTTGACGGAGCGGGTGGCACAGTTGCAGAACTCGCTGGAGCGTTGGCGATGGTTGCCGGACCCGTATGTGAATCCGCGGCTGATGGTGAATCTGCCGGAGTTTGTTTTGCGTGGATTTACGCCGGAACATAAGGTCGACTTCACCATGAGAGTGGTGGTGGGCAAGGTAATGGGGCAGCATCAGACGCCGGTGTTTACGCACATGATGAAGTACCTGGTGTTCAGGCCTTACTGGAATGTGCCAGCGGATATTGCGCGGAAGGAACTGGTTCCGCATATGACGGCGAATCAGGGGTATCTGGCTAACAAAAATTTTGAGGTGACGGACAGCAAGGGAACGGTGCTGACGAACTATTCGGCCAAGCAGGTGGCGCAGGGCGGCGTGATGGTGAGGGAGCGGCCGGGGCCGAAGAATTCGCTGGGGCTGGTGAAGTTTATTTTTCCGAATCAGTACGATATTTATCTGCATTCGACGCCGGCGGTGTCGCTGTTTGAACGGACGCGGAGAGACTTCAGCCATGGGTGCATTCGCGTGCAGAAGCCGGAGGATCTGGCGGCGTGGGTGCTGGCGACGCAGGGTGGAGACTGGGATCTTGAGAAGGTGCATACGGCGATGACCAGTGGGCCGGATAACCACACTGTCAGCTTGAAGACGCCGCTGCCGATTGTGATTTTTTATGCGACGGCGTGGGTGGAGGAGGATGGGCAGGTCCACTTCTTCGACGATATTTATGGGTATGACGCGGAGATGGAGAAGGTGCTGGCGAAGGGACCGCCGTATCCGATGAAGCCGTATGCGTCGACGCCGAAGGCGAAGCCGGGAGACACGATGTAAGGGTGGTGTAGACTGCTGGCGTGAAAAAGACTGCGAATTTAGACCCGAAGGTGGATGCTTACATTGCAAAGGCTGCTCCGTTTGCGCAGCCAGTGCTGGAGCATCTGCGTGAGCTGGTGCATGCGGCTTGTCCTGATGTGGAAGAGGCGATCAAGTGGAGTATGCCTTTTTTTGTGTATAAGGGGCAGATTCTGGGGAATATGGCGGCTTTCAAGGCGCATTGCAGCTTTGGGCTTTGGGGCGGCGATGTCACTGCGATGATGCGGAAGGATGGCGTGCTCTCAGATGAGGGCATGGGCAAGCTGGGGAAGGTTGCCAGCGTGAAGGAGCTGCCGAAGAAGAAGGACATGGTGGGGTATGTCCATGAGGTGATGGCGTTTATTGAAGACGGTGGCAAGACGATGCAGCGCAAGCCGAAAGCGGCTAAGCCGGAGGCGGAGGTTCCTGCTGAGTTGGCGGCGGCGCTGAAGAAGAACAAGGCGGCGGGGAAGGTGTTTGCAGAGTTCAGTCCTGGTTGCCGGCGGGAGTATGTGGAATGGATCGCTGAGGCGAAGCGGGCGGAGACGAAGGAGAAGCGGGTGGCGCAGGCGGTGGAGTGGATCGCGGAGGGGAAACAGAGGAACTGGAAATATCAGAATTGCTGAGTTTTTTGGCGTGTGGTGAGAGGGTTGATTTTGTTGGGTGATATGCGATTTTTTGGGTGTTCACGGGTGGTTATTTGTGGTCAGGATGTGGTTTTAAGTGTGGAAAGGGTGGTTTGTTAACTGCGGGTTTTCAGTGGGTGGGGAATCGGCACTTTTTCTGTGGAAAATGCATTTTTGTTGTGGTGAATGTTAAAGAAGCGGAAAGGCTGCTTTGACTTCGTAGTGCGCGCCCTCCGGTCTGGTGATGCTTTCGTACAGGCGGAGTTCGTGGGCTGTGAAGGATTGCTGGAAGGCGGGGTTGTCTGCTTTGTGCGGTGGTATGCGGATGGGTTCTTTGCTGCGGGCAAGGGTGATGTGTGGGGTGTAGGGGCGTCGTTCTCTCGGGAACCCGCAGGTTTCCATGGACTGAAAGACTTGCTCCGCGAGGTTGAGGAGACTGGGGGATGGCTTGATCTGCGCGTGAAGGATGCCTGCTTTCGGGAAGGAGCCGGAACCGTTGAGTTGGAGGTGGAGTTTCGGGGCGTGGATGGCCGCGAGGGAACGTTGGATGTGATCGAGGCGTGCGGGGTCGACTTGTCCGAGGAAGCTTAGGGTGATGTGCATGTTCTCCGGTCGGGTCCAGGTGATGCGCGGGCGTTGTTGTCCTTCGGTGGGGATTAAGGTGTGAGCCGCCTGCGCCAGGAGTTGGCTGAGCGAGGGTGGGAGGGCGATGCCGATGAACAGTCTCATCCGTGGACAGGATAGTTCTTCGTTACTTTTTCCGTAAAAAAGTGTTCGTTGCCAAGACCGCTGTATAGGTTTATATTCCTTCGCTAGTTCGCATCCTCTACATCGAGGTGGTTTTATGTCGACTCGTGTTGTTGAAGGTCTTCCGAGCCGCGCTCTCCCCTGCTTCCTCGCCAGTTTGTTTGTTCTCTTCTTTCTTGCGCGCCCCACTCTCGCCAATGAGCCGGGCCACGACGGTAAATCCAAAGTGGTCGGCGGCTACTTCGAAGAATGGAGCATTTATTTCGCCGGCTACAACATTGCGAATTTACAGACCAATGGCGTTGCAGATAAGCTCACGCATCTGACGTACGCCTTCGGCAACGCAACGCCGACCGGCTGCGCCATAGCGGATAGCTGGGCTGATTATCAAAGTCCGTATCTTCCGAGCGTTAGCGGAGCGCCGTACACCGGGCCGCTGTATGGGAATTTCGCCGCGCTGCAACAGCTCAAGCAGCTGCATCCGAATCTGAAAGTTATGATCTCGCTCGCTGGGGCTGCTGGCTTTTCGGCCGCTGCGAGTACCGCTGCGGGCCGTCAGGCCATGGCCGCCAACTGCATCGATCTGTTCGTCAGCGGCAATCTCGCGCCCGGAATTTCTGCAGCGGGAGTGTTCGACGGGATCGATATTGATTGGGAATTTCCTACGGCCGCTGACACGGTAAACGCGACGCTGCTACTCCAGGAGTTTCGCAAACAGCTAGACGCTTTGGGAAAGACCAACCATAAGCATTATCTGCTGACTATGTTCGGCCCTGCCGGCCAGCAGAATTTCTCCAACATCCAGCTAGCCGAAGTCGCACGCGAGCTCGACTTCTTCAACGTGCAGGGCTATGACTACCACGGCACCTGGGAGACCTCCACCAATCACGCATCTCCTCTCCTGGACGATAAGCAGGATCCCGACTCGTCCGAGAATTTTTATATCGAGTACACGATTCATTCGTATCTTCAGGCTGGCGTGCCCGGAGAAAAGCTCGTCCTGGGCATTCCCACGTATGCGCGCGGATGGACCGGCGTTCCCAGCACCAACCATGGCCTGTACCAAACTTCCACCGGTCCGGCTCCGTTTCCTGCGGCCGATTACCTGCAGACGCCCGGTGTGATTACCTATCTCACGCTCACTGGCCTGACCGGCTACACGCGCCACTTCGATTACGGTCGAATCGCCGCGTGGCTTTATGATCCGAGCACACAAACGTTCTGGTCCTACGATGATCCGGTCACGGTGTTGCTCAAGACCGGGTATGTCCGCACGCGCGTTCCCGGGGGCCTTGGCGGCGCATTTGTCTGGGCTCTCAAGGACGACGACGCCAACGGCACCATTGTGAAAACCATGGCTGCTGGCCTCAATTAATCTGCCGGTTCAATTCTTAACCTGTGCTATTTATGTTTCGCTCGGACCGAACTAAAGATTCCGGCCCGAGTGCGCGATCTGCTGGAGCAGTGGGTCCAACGCCATCGCCAACCCCTCCATTTATCGTTACCGATTAGCCTTCCAAGATGCTCTTACGAACTGCTCAAAGCATGGCAAGAACTAAAATTTATGAGACGATTTGTCGAATTCCGGTGCCGCCGTTCGTCGTTATAGTGAAGGCAGGATAACTGGGCCGCCTGAAGATCATTCCAGGAGAAGACAATGCCGAAATATTTGCTTTCTGGTCACCAAGTCGACAACTACGTCCCGACGCCGGAGGACTTAGCGATGATAGATACAATCCACGCGCTCAACAGGGAGATGATTGCTGCCGGTGTCAGGATCTTTGCTTGCGGTGTGTCGCCCGCAGCGCAGGCGAAGACGCTGCGAGCGCAGCCCGATGGCGGGGTCTTCATCACCGACGGGCCTTATCTTGAGACCAAGGAGCACCTAGGTGGTTTCTGGATATTGGAATGCGCTGACATGGATCAGGCGGTGGCGTGGGCGCGCAAAGGCGTCGTCGCCTGTCGGTTCCCGGTCGAGGTGCGAGAGCTCCTCTTCTTTCCGGCGCCGGAAGAATCCACTGGGCAGTAGGGAGCGGCCCCACCGCAGTGCGGGACGTTGTAACGGAAGAGCCACCGAGGTATGACGGATATTCACAAGACGATTGAGGCCGTGTGGAAGATCGAGTCCACACGGCTTATCGCCGCTATTGCTCGCGTCACCCGCGATATCGGTATTGCAGAGGAATTAGCCCAGGACGCTCTCGTTACCGCCCTCGAGGTGTGGCCCGAGGAAGGTATTCCCGATAATCCCGCTGCGTGGCTGATGACCGCGGCCAAGAGGCGCGCTCTCGATTTCTTGCGCCGTGGTCGCATGCTTGTACAAAAGCACGAAGAGATTACCCGGGAGTTTGAATTTCAACAGCAGCAGCTCGCAGATGCTATGGACCAGGCACTAGATCAGGTTATTGACGATGATGTGCTGCGGCTGATCTTTACCGCGTGCCATCCGGTCCTTGCGGTGGACGGGCGCATCGCGCTTACGTTGCGTTTGATCGGCGGGCTCACTACCGTGGAGATCGCCCGCGCTTTCCTGGTGCCTGAGAAGACCATGGGACAGCGGATCTTTCGCGCCAAGAAGACTCTCTCGGAAGCTCATGTTCCTTTTGAGACGCCGCGCGGAGACGAGTTGCGCCGCAGGGTGGAGTCCGTACTCTCGGTGATCTACCTGATCTTTAATGAGGGATATACCGCGACATCAGGAGAGGAATGGATGCGGGCTGCACTCTGCGACGAGGCGGTGCGGCTCGGACGCATGCTGGTGCAACTTCTTCCCGGCGAGTCTGAAGTTCACGGTCTTCTGGCATTGATGGAGTTGCAAGCATCGCGTACTGCGGCACGCAGAGGACGAAACGGCGAGGCAGTTTTGCTGCCAGATCAGGATCGCTCTTTGTGGGACTACGCGCAGATTCAGCGAGGAATGGCCGCGCTCGGACACGCACAAAGGCTGGGTGGTGGCGCTGGTAACTATGCTTTGCAGGCTGCGATTGCTGCGTGTCACACACGAGTCCGCAGAGCCGAAGAGACCGATTGGGAGCGAATCGTTCTTCTCTACGACGCTCTGATGCAAACTACGCCATCTCCTATCGTGGCACTGAATCGAGCAGTCGCCGTCGGCATGGCGCAAGGGCCGGCCGCTGGCCTCGAGGCACTCGATGCAGTGGGCGGGCTCGCCGGCGACTCTGCGTTGGCTGGGTACCATCTGCTCCCCTGTGTTCGCGGAGACCTGCTGATGAAGATGGGGAGGTTCACTGAGGCGCGTGAGGAGATCCAACGCGCCATCGCAATGACTCAAAACCTGCGGGAACAGGAATTGCTGACGGAAAGGCTGAAGCAGATTGAGAAGGCGACCTTGTCCGCCTAGGTGCGGTCGAGTCCTTTGAAATGTTCTTCCCGTCAGAAACCGTTTCAGTACTGAGAAGGCGTGGACTTCAGAGGACTTATTCGCAGCATGCCTTCGATAGCCAACGACTTTGTATTGCGTCGTGAACGCGAATTCGATAGCTTTGTGCCATTACCAAAATTTAGGAAAGTCCCCGCGACAGCATGTCGTGCTGATCTCGCAAACCATTTCTCTAGCTTGTGTTAATCCGATTTCCTATTCCCCTAACCAGATTTTCTTTTTGAAAGTGAGAAGCTCCATGAATCTGCACCGCTTCAAGCAGGTTGCCGCTATAGTCGCGGCCCTGATGCTTATCTCGTCCGCAACTGCGCAGGAACAAGCAGGGGACAAAGTTGATCTGGATGCCTTGGCACAGATCAAGAACGAGGCCTATCAGCACTCGCAAGTGATGGAAAACCTCTACTACATGTCCGAGGTGTACGGTCCGCGCGTCACTAATAGCCGCAATCATCGGGCCGCTGCTGAGTGGGCTATGAAGCAAATGAAAGAGTGGGGACTTCAGAACGTCCACCTGGAAAAGTGGCCCTTCGGGTATGGGTGGCAGATCAAGAAGTTTTACGGTGCGCTGGAGACTCCGGCTTACGCTGCGCTGATCGGTTTCCCGCTGGCGTGGACGCCTGGGACCAACGGCCCGATCACGGCAGAGGCGGTGTGGGCGCCGATCCACTCGAAAGAAGATTTCGCTAAGTACCATGGCAAGCTCAAGGGCAAGATCGTGCTGATGTTTGACCCGGCTCCGCTCAGGCTGCACACGACTGCGGAAGCCGCGCCAAGCCCGACGGATGAGGAAATTGAAGCACGTGCGGCCTCCAACGCTCCGCGCGGCGGTCGTGGTGGTGGTGCTCCTGGCTCCGCTGCAGCCAATCGTGACCCAAGCGGTCGCGGCAGACCCGGAGAAGGCACATGGGATTACACGCCGACGTCGCTTGCCCTGGCAGAGGCAAAGAACCACAATCTGCGCAACGAGGTTAACGCCTTCATGAAGGAAGAAGGTGCGGCTGTGGTTCTTACGCCGGGTTACAACGGTGACGGCGGCACGATCTTTTCCTCATATGGTGGGTCGCAGGATCCCAAGGATCCGGTTCCCCCTCCGATGGTGGCTATTACGCCAGAGCAGTACAACCGCATCGTCCGGTTACTGCAGCATGGCACCACGCCAAAGCTGACCTTCGATATCGCTGTCGACTATCAGAAGGACGACCAGAATGCATTCAACGTTATCGGTGAGATTCCGGGTACTACCAAGCCGGATGAGGTTGTGATGCTCGGCGGTCACTTCGACAGCTGGCAGGGCGGCACTGGCGCGACCGACAACGGCACGGGCTCGTCGGTAGCGATGGAGGCCGTACGCATCCTGGCTACGCTGCACAAGCCCATGGCTCGCACGGTTCGCGTTGCATTGTGGGGCGGCGAAGAGGAAGGCGTCTATGGTTCAACCGCGTATGTGCAGCAGCACTTTGCTCCGCGCGACACCATGAAGAAGACTCCGGAGTACGACAAGCTGGATGTGTACTTCAACGACGACGGCGGATCGGGTCGGTTCCGTGGAGTATCGGCTGGGGGCAGTCCGCAGACGGCGGTTATCTTCAAGTCGTGGATTGAGCCCATCAAAGACCAGCACATCGTGGCTGTTTCGGGAGCGCAATTCAGACCCACCACGTCACCCGGTGGCACGGACTCGAGCAGCTTCTCGTGGATCGGCCTGAACGGCATTGGTTTCCAGCAGGACACACTGGAGTACGGCACACGTACTCACCATTCCAACGCGGACCTCTATGACCGCGTACAGAAGGACGATGTGATGCAGGGTTCCATGATCGAAGCATGGTTTGCCTACAACGCAGCGACCCGACCGGATATGCTGCCTCGCATCCCAACCCCGGAGCCTGAGAAAAAGTAACGAAAGCAACGGGACGACAAAAGGGTGAGGCCTAAAAGCCTCACCCTTTGTCATTTCAGTATGGCCTTTGCTAATGGCGTCTATACTGTCGCTCCCTCAGCCACGACTCCCGAGCCCTTCTCCTTCTTGCTGCTGGGCACCGGTCTTGCGGGAGCGGGTCTTCTTTACGCGAGCCGCAAACGGTTCGCCTACCGTTTCCACTAGCCACCTTCTGAAAGCAAATTATGGGTCGCGGTATTCGCGGCGCTTGAGCTCGCGCAGCGCTTGTTCGTGGCCCTGGAGGGCGGCCTGACGAGTCCAGTGGCGGGACTGGGTGTAGTCGTGGTCTACGCCCTGGCCAAAGGCGTAGAGGTGGCCAAGCTGGAACTGGGCCTCGGCGTTGCCTTGCTCGGCGGCCTTGCGATACCAGGCGGCGGCGTGTGTGTAGCTGAGCGGGACTCCCTGGCCGGTGTAGTAGAGGTCGGCCAGCTTCTGCTGGGCTTCGGGAAAGTTTTGAGTGGCGGCGAGGCGATACCAGTGGGCAGCTTCGGTGTTGCTTTGCGGGACCCCTTCGCCTTTGCGATACATGAGGCCGAGGTTGTATTGCGCCCAAGCGAGGTTACTGTGGGCGGCGCGCTGGCACCATGCGAAAGCTTCAGGGAAGTTGTCGGCTCCGTAGTAGCGAAAGCTGAGGTTGGCCTGCGCGTAGGCGTGACCCTGCTCGGCGGCTTTGCGCTCCCAGTAGGCAGACTGCGTGTCGTCTTGCGGCAGACCCTGACCGGCGTCGTACATCGTGCTGAGGAGGTACTGCGACTCGGCGTGACCTTGCTCGGCGGCGAGCCGGAAGCCGGCTGCTGCCTCGGTGAAGTTACGGGCGTTGTAATCGGTGACGGCCTGCCGGTGGTGCGGGTTGGAAGCTGCGTTGGCGGCATCGCGGCGGCCGCGGGCTATGATGCTGGATCGCGTGGAATGGAGTGACAGCGCGGTGCCGGTTGGGATGTGCTGCAGGCCGCCTTTGGCTTTATCTTCCATCGTTATTTTCCATGCGCGCTGATCTGGCGGTCGATGAGCTCGAAGCGGCGCTGGGCATCGGCGATCTGCTCGCGGAGGTTAGTGGCGAGTTCGGTGAGGAGGTCGCGGTGATCGCGAGCGGCGGCTTCGGCATCGATGTGCAGTTGGGCGAGTTCGCTTGCGAGCAGTGTGTGCCGCTCGGCGTCGAGGGTCGCAATGTCGCGCTGAGCGTGCTGGATCTGGCGCGTGATGCGGAGAAGCTCCGCGGCCGCGCCTTCACCAGCGATGGACGCGTCGATCTCGCGGTGATCGTCAAGCAGACGCTGCAGAGTTTCGGTATCGCCGCGGCTGTAGGCCTGATTCGCGCGGGCCATCAGTAAGGTGAAGTGCTTCTGCTCGGCGTCATCGCGCGCAAAGTCGGGGTGGATGCGCTTAGCAACCTCGCGGAAGAGGGTCTTGAGGCTGGGCGGTGGGTCGAACTCTTCGGCTTCGCGGGCCTCGCCGAATGCGGCATCGTGGGTCTCCTGCGCGCGCTGGCGCGTTTCCTCGGCTCGGCGCCGGGCGGAGTCGGAATCATACAGCGCCACTTCGCGTTCGGCGATGCGCGCTTCGAGATCGTCGAGCTCCGCATAGAGGATGCCCACCTGGCGAAGGTAACGGCCTTCGAAGGTCTTGAGCTGAGCGCGGATTTGGGCAAGCTCGGATTCGCGTTCGGCGAGCGTGTTGCGGACGGTGGCAAGTTGCTCGCGCTTGTCGAGAAGGGCTGCGGTGTCCGGGGTTTGCTGGAGGATGATTTCGGCTGACATGCGATTCCCGTGAGGGCAAGTTCTAGTTTAGCGGAGGGGAGCCTCGTTTTTCGCAGACGAGTGGGGCTCTTGAAGGAGCGATTCAGTCGTTGCTGCCTGGGCCGCACTCCGGCCTTCGGCAGAGCCGTAGTGTCCTCGATCGGGGGCCTGTCTAACGTAACTGCTTCAGGAGCCGGTTGATGGGCGCTTGTACGATAACTCGACGAAGCCGTTCTTGTAAGCGACTATGTTGTTCAGATGCCACTTCAGTTCGGTACCGGAATTACCGAACAGGTGCAGTCCGTCACCTAATGTGACCGGCGCTATCATCAATCTGATTTCATCCACCAAGCCGAGTTTGAGAAAACTCTGGCCTAACATGGCACCTCCAACCAGCCAGATGTTTTTGTATCGAGGCGCTAGTATCTCGACTGCTAATTTTTTGAGATCGCCAGAGTAGAATTCGACGCTATGCCTTGTGGATGGCAGCTTTCTATTTGTTATTACGACCGTCGGAGTGTCGCCGTAGGGCCAGCCGAGTTGCAGCGCGTGCTCGTAGGTGCGAGAACCCAGCACGTAGCAGTCTATTGAAAGGATGACGTCAGAGCCATCGTCAGTAACCCCGCTTTCGTAGACGTCAGAACTGTCCATCCACGAAACACTGTTGTCCTTGCTGGCGATGAAGCCATCGAGGCTCGAAACTACGTGCAGCGTTATCGTCGATCTCGTTGCGTTTGACATGTTCCCCCCGATGAGGCCGATGCCGGCGGCTTCGACGCCTGTTTCGTGATCGCATTCTTCACCAAGGCAACGTATAGTCGCTGCTGGTGTCGAGTCAACGTCCGCGGCTCGGTAGCAGGGACTGTATTAAGGATTCAGCGTGTCGTTCTGCGCAAAGCCCTTCTCAAGTTCACGCCGTATTTCGGGAGTGTCTTCCTGAAGGCCGCATCGTTCGAAGCTGATTGGCGAATCCTTTGTAATCATTTGATCCCTTCTGTCATTTCCGATGGCAAACACGATATATCGTCTGCCGGGAACCAGGTGTTCGTCTTCGCTAGCATCACTGTGCCAATAAAGGGGGCCGGCACTTACGATCACGCCAGGTAGCCAGGGAGCAGACTCCTTGAGTGAACCGACGACCCGTATCATTGCGACCTCGCGATGGGAATCGCCATAGTCGTCGTGATTCTTCACGACCTCCGTCGAAAGTGCCTCGACGGCCAGAACGTAGCGGGCGTCCCGCGCCTGCGCCCAGATTGGAATGCTGCTGCAGGGAATCGGCGGCCTTGGCTTCGGCAGAGAGACGCTGGATTCGGGCCGCGGTGGTGGGATCGGCACAGTGGGGCTGGAATCGTATGGGTTGTCATAGAGGTGCCACTCTTTGGCCGCAGGCAGCAAATCTACGATTTGCGCACAAGGGTTGAACCGGGTAAAGCAGGAAAAGTCATACGAGGTCAGACGCTCGATCTCGGCGGATGGAGTGTGGGTGGAATAGTAGGCAACCGCTATCTGGCAGTTGATCTCGCAGCCGTCCGGCCTCCCTACTTTGTAGTACGGGTGTTTGGCCAGTTCATCCTCGAAGTCGCCCATGAAAACTCCGAATTGTCCTAGCGTCCGATGAAGTCTCTGGTAGCTCACGGCACCAACAGAGAGGCTCCATTCGAAATCGTCGTTATTCCCTGTTCGTATCCTCCTGCGGGGCACGCTGACGCCAATCGCGGTGCTTTCCCTCCAGATGGTGCCGTCGTGAACCGTGAAGGAGGCACGAAACGCTGAGCCGCGTCCGCCAAACCATTGATAAAGATTCAACCGGTCGTGCCTGAGAAGCCAATCCAGCCAGTCATGGCGTGGAATACGGGGGTTGTAATGGGTGATGCTATCCATTTCTATTTCGTACTCGCAGCTTTCCGCCGTGCAGCTTCCGTCGTAGTGGCCCCACGCTCCCCAGCGGTGCATCAGCCGCTGCGCATCTGCCCAGGTGCTCTGGTAGAGGCGAATCTGATGCATGTCCGCGGATAGCCGCTCGGCGTGCCAGCGCAGCGTTTGTTGCTGAATCTGTACGGCCAGAAAAGTGAGCACCACCAGCGACAGGACCAACCCACCTGCGAAGAGGACAATGCGTACAGCCCACTTTCTAAAGGTCATATTTTGAGTTAGACACCGAGGACAGTGAAAGTGCTCCGGATTGCTGATCTAGTTTGCGGATAGCACGTTAGCCGGGAGGAAACGGGCGCCGAATTACAATCGTAGAGGCAATAGGAATCTGTTGTCGGTACGTCACATTTTCATGATCTGAGCCTGAGGTGATACGTGACGCAGCTCTTCAAGAAAGTCGGAAGGGTTGGCGACTCGTGCGTATCGCTTGATTGGAGATCCCTCCAATTCCAACTCCAACTCAATGTCTTTTTGGGAAACGGGATATTCGGCGGCTTTCCGGACAGGGCCAGCGTAACGGACGGTCGCGGCCGGGTAGCTCAGCCTGAAGCCATACGCTCTTGAGAGCAACGTCGCGTCCGGGGTGATTTCCCAGTATCTATTCCAGAGGGTATGCAACTGCACCGCAGCGAATACAACGACTGCAACAGCCGTCCACCTATGGTTACGCAGGAAAGAGACAGTAGCTGAGGATGCCAGTAGCGCTATGATGACCGTCTGAATGAGACGAGAGCGACTTGATGCCTGATAGAACTTCATGAGGTCATCGTAAGACAAAAAGCAGATTTTGAGATATTAAAGGTCGGTCAGGCCGATGGCCGTTTATAAGGGGTGCAATGTCAGACTAGCGACGGTAGGGTGAGATATGAATCCAAAGGCATACCGCAATAGTGGTCGGCTTAGTCATCGGAAACGCCGGCAAATCGCGTCCACGCTCGTGCCGCTTCTCGCGTATCTGCTGGCTGCGAGCAGCGCCGTCGCTCAGAAGCTCTCAACCGAGACGCAAGCGAAGATGGAAAGCGCCATTTCTACTTTCATGGCTGAGAGCAGGGTGCCGGGCATCTCCGTCGCCATTGTCCAGCATGGTGAATTGCTGTGGTCAGCGGGCTTCGGCATGGCCGATTTGGAGAACTCTGTTCCTGCGACATCGCAAACGTTGTACCGCATCGGTTCGATTTCGAAATCACTTACGGCTACTGCTGCCATGACGCTTTGGGAACGCGGCAAGCTGGATCTGGACTACCCTGTGCAGAAATACTGCTCGGCATTCCCGCAGAAACCGTGGCCGATCACCACGCGCCAACTGTTAGGGCATCTGGGCGGGATTCGCTACTATAAAGTGCCCGAGCTTCCCTACTCCATATCTCAGACAGACCCCGAAGTGGGCAACACGCGTCACTTCGAAGATGGGATCGAAGGCGGCCTGAAGTTTTTCGCGAGCGATCCGTTGGTCGCGCAGCCCGGGACACACTTCAACTATTCAACGCAAGGCTACACTCTTGCGGGATGCGCAATCGAAGGAGCATCCGGGGAGAAGTACGCGGATTACGTGCGCGAGAGTGTTTTGGTTCCGGCCGGCATGCTGCAAACGCGTCCGGACGATCGCTTCGCCATTATCCCGCTGCGCACGCGCTTCTACTCGAAAGATCAATCCGGTGCTGTGGTGAATGCGGAGTTTCTGGATGCAAGCTACAAAGTTCCGGGCGGCGGTTGGCTTTCCTCTGCACCGGACATGGCGCGATTCGAGGTGGCGATGCTCAATGATCGTCTGGTCAAGCGCACCACGCGGGACCTCATGTGGACAGCATCCATGCCGTCGGATGGGCTCGGACGGATGGCCTACGGGCTTGGGTGGCAATTGGGCGAGACGGACGGCGTGAAAGATGTGGGCCACGGCGGGTCGCAGCAGGGAGCCAGCGCCATGATGCTGATCGCGCCGGATGCGCGGGCTGGTGTGGTGGTCCTCACCAATTCGGACAACATTGGCGCGCCCGCATTGGCAACCCGGCTTCTCGGGATAGTGTTGGGGCTTCCGCTGCGCGAGCACAAAGAGATCGCTGTCGATCCGAAATCGTTCGAGGGCTACGTCGGAACCTACCAGCTCGGTGATTTCAGCATGGCCATTGCACGGGAGGGCGATCGTTTGTTCGTAAAGATAAGGGACCAGAAGACTCAGCTAGTTCCGGAAAGCGTTCGCGATTATGTTTTTAAGGGTAGTGACATCCAGATCATCTTTGTGACGGATGGCAATGGGCGGGCGAAGGAACTGATCCTACGCGAGGGCGGGAGCGATGCGTATTTGAATCGGATCGACTAGTGTTCTGATTCCAGATCCTGGATCGTCGACAATGCGGAAGTTGGGCCAGCGATGATGCGGTCGCGAGGTTGGGCACCCGGATTTATGGTGCCAGGTTCAGATCGCTGGCTATCGCCAGGGCGGCGGGGTAGGTCTGGTTGGTGGGGGTTGCGGCGTAGTTTGTCGATTTGCGATTCCATTCGTCGCCGAAGGCGTACCAGTCGATGGGCTTGGGCGGGGACTTTGTTTCGAGGGCGGTGGAGAGGGTGTCGAAGTACATCTTCCACCTTGGCAGGTAGTAGTCGGAGGTGAGGCCGGCCCAGTCGCGGTTTGCGTATTCGTGTAGGCCGTACTCGCTGGCGTGGCGGTCTCCCCAGGTGGTGAGGATGGAGCGGGCGTCGTAGTTTAGCTGGGCTAGTTCTGCGGGGGATAAGGCCCAGGGTGGGACGTACTGGAGCCATCGTCCGAGGAGGAAGTATTCGTTTGTCTGGAGAAGTGAGTCGAGCAGTTGCATGCGATGGAGCCAGTGGGTTGTTAGTGCGGCGAACTTGGCACGATCGCCTGCTTCGTAGGCTGCTTTGATCTGCGGGAGCATGGTGCGGCTCTCGTTCGCCATTACCTGACGGGCCAGATCGACGAGGTCGAATTTGTAGGTGTCGGTTGTGCGGAGGTTGGGTGCTACCTGCAGCAGCTCGGTTAGTGCGGGTTGTAGGTCTTCGGGGCGGTAGCGCATGACGTCGGGCGACCAGGTTGCTGCGTGCAGTGTTGTTAGTGATGGCTGGGCGCTGAAGAGAGAGTCGTGTGAGGCGTCGCGCTCGCCGTGGTTTTTGTCGCCGTCGGCGCGGTATCCGTAGGCTGTTTTGAGGATGATCTGCCATGCGCGTTTTGCGTGTAGGTCTTCGGCGCCGTAGCGTCGTAGGGCGTAGCCGTCGGTCCATGTGGCGAGGTCGACGGGGTCGCTGTGCCACGCCATCTCGGTGTAGAGGTCGAAGGCGAAGGGGTTGGTGTCGAGGCCTTCGGTGAAGAGGGCGGTGCCGACGATGCGGCTGCCAGGGAGCTTGGCCATTTTGGGCATGCGTACGGCGTAGTCGTAGAGTGGAGCGCCGAGGGTGGTGCGGCCTCCGAACTCCCATAGGCCGCCGTAGAGCCATTGGGCTCCGCGGAATTCGTGGTCGCGATCTTCGCGGGGGATGCGGCCTTGTTCGATATCGGCGACTAGTACCCGGCTGGTGTCGACGGCGTTCATTACGGCGGGCATGGGGTTGTCTTGCCATCCCATCATCAACCAGAGTGAGCCGGGGTGAGCCTTTTCGAGGGCTGTCTGGATGAGCTTTGCGGCTTCGCCTACGGGGACGTCGCCTGCGGCTCCGCCTTCCTGGAAGATTTCCATGTCGTAGATGGTGGAGTCGCCGTAGAGCTCGTGTTGATGGCGGTAGAAGGATGCGGCGAGGGGTGCGAAGTTGGGGTCGCGGGGGTCGATCCAGCCGGGGCGAGTGAAGCCGTTCCAATCTCCTTGCGTGATGACGTGTGCGCCAGGGTGGAGGGTGGCGAAGTCAGCGGGGACGATGCCGTAGTAGCCGGGCAGGACGGGGGTGATGCCGAGCTCGCGGAGCATCGCGATGAGCTTCTTTGCTGATTCGGCGCGCTTGTGAAGGAGTTCGATGGAGATGGGCTCGATGAAGCAGCACATGTTGCCCATGAGTTGCCAGTTCTGATGTGCGGGCTGGGTGATCCACTGGCGGATGGCGGTGTCGCTGTAGCCTGCGTCGCGGAAGGTCTTGTAGAGGACGAGGTCTGCGCCGCGCTCGATGAGGATGGCGTTGGTGCCGGAGAGGGCGAGGATATCGATCTCGCGACGCCAGCGGGCTTCGT
This sequence comes from Edaphobacter aggregans, assembly GCF_003945235.1. Lineage (NCBI taxonomy): Bacteria > Pseudomonadati > Acidobacteriota > Terriglobia > Terriglobales > Acidobacteriaceae > Edaphobacter > Edaphobacter aggregans. Next base: position 2,803,286 of record NZ_RSDW01000001.1, on the reverse strand, counting down.
CCCAGTAAGGTGCGGAGTATCCGTCTACGTTTTCGTTGAGGGCGTAGCGGAGCTTGTAGAGGGCGGGTTTTTCGATTGGTTGCGGCGACGCTGGCAGGACTGTGTTTGCTGGGCCGAGCTGCATTCCGTTGGTTGAGACTTGCAGATGGGCTACGTATTTGAGGTACCAGTTCACGCCGTAGAGGAGGGTCGGGAGGGTTGCTGCTTCGACCTGGATGTGTCCTGCGGTGCCAGAGATTCGGAAGGAGTCGCCTTCTTTTGATATGGTCCGGAGTTTGAGGTTGAACTGCGGCGCGAGGGATGGCATGACTCGCTGGAGAACTTCTTCTGCCGGTTTGGTTGAGGTTTGCGCGTTCGCGGAGCCACACAGCATGATCAACAGGCCGACGCAACATAGGGATATGGTCCGAAACATCAAAACACTATATAGGGTGCGGAAAGTGGGTGTCTGCGGCAGACCAGACGAGAGGTCGATGCTCTGGTGCTGCGCGCAGTGGTCCGGGTTACCGCGTTTTGTTGCAAGGCCGGTTCGGGGATGGTTCGGTCGGAGAAGGACCGCTGTGTTGTGTGTTAGATTGGCCGCCGGTGTACCTTTGAAAAAATTCTGAAAACTATCTTCCGTGTTGGATATCTCGACCGATCTCTTAGTAGACGACAGGAGTTGCTATGGGAATGTTTGTTGATAGCGGCATACCGAATGATGCGCATACTTTTATTGGTAGTTGCATGGGCGGCCCGGGGGTGTCGGTTGTCGCCTTTACGCCGAGCGGCGGCTGGGTGGTTGTAGCGTCGAATGGCGCCTATATGGCGGAGGGGATTCCGCAGGACTGTTTCACGCAGTTGGGAACGGTCCTCAAGAATGGCTGGACGGTGCGGTCGATTGCGTTTCCCCCTGCGGGTGGGGATAGCTGGGTGATCGTTGCAGACCAGGGATATTATGCGAGCAACATACCGAACGATTGTTTTCAGATGATCGGGACGTATTTCAAGAATGGCTGGAGGATCTCGTGCGTTGCGTTTCCGCCTGCGGGTGGGGATAGCTGGGTGATCATTGCGAACAATGCGATGAATGCGAGCAACATCGACGATCAGTGTTTTCAGACTTTGTGCAACTACACGCAAGGCAATCGGCGTGCGACGCAGGTGGCATTTGGTCCGAACGGTGGCTGGGTGATCTATGGCGATGAGGCTTACTACGCCAATGGCAGCTTCAATGCCGCGTGCTCCGCGCAGATCAAGACGTTCGAGAATCAGAACTGGCTGGTTGGGCATGTTGCGCTTACAGCTTCGGGCGGATGGTCGGTTATCTGCAATACGACGCTGCCCGCATCGCCTGATCCGCTGCGCGTCTTTGAAAACTTTTTCCTTCAGGATGGGAATAATCAGTGGCACACGATCTATGACCGGATGAGTTTTCACGGTGTTCCGGGAGCGAGTGTGGCGTTTGTACAGAACAATGCTGTGGCTTGGCGCACATCGTATGGCGTGCTTCAGGCGGGTGGGAATCAATATGTCTACACGAACACTCCGTTTCAGGCGGCTTCGATCAGCAAGCCACATGCTGCGATTGGAGTGCAGCTGCTGGCGCAGAACAATAAGATCGCGCTGACGGACCCGATCGGCAGCCGTACGACATGGCCTGTTGCAACGCGCGCGTGTGCGCCGGCGGCCTGGACGCAGAAGGCGAGCATTCAATTGACGCTTGAACACAAGGGCGGGTTTATTGGTCGAGGGAATACATATCCCTTGACCGCATGCTCCGGCTTTACGGCGGATGGGGGCGGGTTTGGCGGATACCCGAATACTCCCGGAGTGACACTGCCGACGCTCGATCAGATTCTGAGCGGGACTTCGCCGGCGAACTCGCCACCGATTGAGATTTCGACACCGCCTGGAACTTTTTACTACTCCGGTATGGGCTATGTGGTGTTGATGCGGATGATTCAGGATGTGACGGGCACAGACTTCCGGACTTGGATGCAGACGAATGTGTTGACGCCTCTTGGTATGACAGCGTCGACCTACGCTCTGAACCTGCCTGCGGCGTTGTCACGCGCGGCGGCGGGCCATGGCACGAATGGTCAGCCTATCCCAGGGTTGAGAAATCTTTATCCCGAGGCGTCGGCTGCTGGTCTTTATACGAATGCTGGCGACTTGTGCCAGATCATCATTATGCTGAACGCGGGCGGCAAGGTGAATGGCACGCAGTTGCTGAGCGCTGCGCAGGCGAAGGCAATGCTAACGAGTCAGGTCGGCATCTTCGTGAACTCGGACCAGCCGAATCAACCGGGATATCTTTTCAATCACAACGGGGAGAATTATGGCTTCACAGCGATGATTCAGGGGTATCCGAATCAGTCTGCAGGCATGGCTATTATGGTCAACCGCGATGATGGCGATGGGAATGCGAGCGCGTTTTACACGGAGGTGATCAACGCGTTGATTCGTGTCTATGGTTTGCAGACGTAGCCTGTTTGCTAGGTGAGTTTCAGCGGGGGGCCTACGAGTTCCATGTCGTACTTGCGGAAGAGGGCTGCGTCCATGAGATCGGCTTTGCCGTGGGCGGTGTCGCGGAAGAACTGTTCCATTTTGCCTGCGGGGGTGAAGGCGATGAGCATCTTTGCGGGTGTGGTTCCTGCTCCGGTGAAGGTGTGGGGGATTTTGCGTGGCGCGAGTACGGAGTCGCCTGGTTTGAGCTTCAGACGCTTGTCGCCGACCTGGAAGAGGACCTCGCCTTCCATGATGTAGAACCACTCGTCCTGCGCGAGGTGGAGGTGCAGGGGCGGGCCGCCGGGGAGGAGGTTGTTGTGCTCGACGACGAGGAGGTCGCCGCCGGTGTCATGGGTGGAGGTCTTGAAGGAGATGCGGCTGAAGCCGAGGGTGCGGTTCTCGCCGAAGATGTCTTGTCCGGCGGGGACGACGTGCGCTTCTTTCAAGGGGATGTCGTTGGAGGCGACGGCGAGGGCGAAGGGTTGGGTGAGGGCGAGAGGAAAGGTTGAGGCGGCAGACTTGAGGAAGTTGCGGCGTTTCACAGTGGTCTCCTTACTTGCTGGACCTGGGAATTTTGGCAAGTCTAACGGGTATCCCCGCGGCCTGTTTCTGCGGGGCCTCGGGTGAAGTCGTCGAACTTCCGTGCGATCAGTTGTTGTCCGTGAAGGCTGTTCTTAGGCGGAGGCTGGCGGTTTATAGCCGGTGGTCGCGGCGGCTTTCATTGCGGAGATGCCCTCTTCGACGGAGAGCAGCGGGGTGGTCTTGACGTTCTTAGCGGCGCCGCCGGCTCCGAGGGCCATGGAAAACGCAGCAGCGGCTACGTTGTCAGGCAGGTGCACGATGACGGCTGTGTCGTACTCTCCGAACGAGAGCCAGCCGTTGACTACCTTTCCTCCCAGCTTCTTGACTACTTTGGAGACCACGACGATGCGGTCGTGCGGATTGTTGACGAGGGTGGCGATAGCCTCGGAGGTATATGCGACCTGCACCAGATATTGAGCCATTGAGTTGCCCTTTCGTTCGACGAGATTGGCGCGGGCGAATTATGTTCTGGGGAGTGAGCCTGAAGTATGGGCTTGTCGTGTCCTGTAATCAAGTATTTTCAACAAGATATATTTTGGTCCTGCAACGGCTGGACAAAGCCGACGTTCGTGGAGCACGATGTTTGAAAAACGAGGTAGTTTTTCGTGAGGGTGGTGGAGCACAGGTGACGCAGAATAACGCAAACCTGATTGATACTCCGCCACCCTTCTTCTCTATTACGCCGACTATTGCGTTGATTGGCTCAGGCGGCGGGTGAAGTCGAGGAAGACGAGGGCGGCGGGAGAGTAGCCGCTGGGGTCGGCCTGGGTGAAGTCTCCGGTGATGGGATCCATCTGCTGGCGGAACTCGGTGTGGCGCATGATGGCTTCGCACCACTGGCGCATGAGGTGATTGAGTTCGGTTTGCTTGCCGTAGTAGAGCATCCAGCGGGGGGCTCGGAGCGCGGTGAGGGCTTGCGAGGGGCCGGCCCAGACGTTGCGGGGCCAGGGGGTGGGCGGGGTAGGGCGGTTGAAGGTTGGGTCGTCCATGGCGATGGAGGTTAAAGGGTAGGGCGCCCAGAAGGCTTTGGCGTTGTGGATCTGACGAGACCAGATGGATTCGAAGATGGCTTTGTCGTGGGGCTCGGAGCGCTTGAGGACGTGCTCGCCGAGGACGCGGGAGATGACGTCGGAGCGGACGCGGACGAATTTGTTCTGGGCGTCTAGGTCGTAGAAGGCGGCGTCCTCGGGGCTGTAGAGCTTTGTGATGATGAGCTGGCGGATCTTTTCGGCGTCCTCGTGCCAGCGGCTGGCTTCGTCCCCTTTGCCGAGCGCAGTGGCCATTTGGGCGAGGGCGACGCGGGCTCCGTAGACGGTGGCGGAGAGGTCGGGGCAGAGGCGCGGCATGGAGGGGATGGGCGGGACTTTGCGGGCGTCACTGTCGGGGCAGCGGTTGGGGATTCCAGCCCAGCGGGGGGAGTTGTCGTGGCCGGTGTCGTAGGCGCAGAAGCCTTCGACGAGGCCGGTGTTGCGGGTGTCGCGGTATTGACGGAGCCAGGCGTCCCAGCGGCTGCAGGCGTTGTAGGCGGTGACGAGGAGCTCGTCGTCGTCGGTGAGCTGGAAGAGCTCCCAAGCGGTGGCGGCGATGGGGACGACCATCTGGATCTGGCCGAAACCTACCTCGGTCATCTTGATGGAGGCGGGGATCTGGCCGGCGGATTCATGACCGATGGGGCGTTGGAGGGCGAAGAAGGCCATGTGGTTGTTGCGGGCGATCTCGAGTGGGGTGGGGACGCCGTCGTTTTGGGGGATGTGCGGGCTTAGGGTTCCGTAGACGAGGCCTTCGTGGGGGCCGCACTCCTGCCAGATGCCGGGGTAGACGCTGCCTTCGAAGAGGACCGGGCGGTCGTAACCGGGGACGATGTGGATGTTGCCGGCGAGTGTGGAGAGGGCGGCGTCCCATGTGCGCTGCCGAACGGGGTCGTTTATGGGGAGGCGTGGAGATTTAGCAGGCGCTGCGGTCCGGGTTTGTGCGGGCAGGAGAGTGGCTCCAGCGGCGAGCGCGGAGAGCTGGAGGAAGTCTCTCCTTGGGAGTAAGCGCGTTCGCTGGGGCAGGCGGGTTGGCATGTGAGGATTAGTGTAGATCGTTCGTCATGAATAGGCAGGTGGGCAGGTAGACTGACAGCCATGCGTGCACATGCAAGAGCGGAACGCTTGAACGACTTTGAGGAACTGCCGGTGGTCCCGGTGGATGCGGATTTTAAAGATAGAGGCCTGGAGGCGGTAGGGTTTCGACGCAAGCTGATGAACTGGTACAGGAGCCATGCTAGGGAGTTGCCGTGGCGCGGGATCAGCGATCCTTACCGGACGTGGGTGTCGGAGGTGATGCTGCAGCAGACGCGGGTGGCTGCGGTGATCGAACACTACGAGAACTTTTTACGGCGGTTTCCGACGATTGTCGCGCTGGCGCTGGCGAGCGAGGCAGAGGTGCTGGCGGTGTGGTCTGGACTGGGGTACTACAGGCGGGCTCGGATGCTGCACAAGGCGGCGCAGTTCATCGTGAGGGAGCGGGGTGGAGTGCTGCCGGGAACGGCTGCTGAATTGAGGACGCTGCCGGGGATTGGTGAGTATACGAGTGCGGCGATTGCGAGCATTGCATTTGGCGAGAGTATTGCCGTGGTGGATGGGAATGTGGAACGGGTTCTGCTGCGGTTGACGGGCAGGGCTGAGATGGCGACGGCGGCGGGGCGGGCATTTGTGCAGACGCAGGCCGCGGCGCTGGTTCCGAGGAAGAAGGTGGATGAGCGGGGCAATGCGGCGGGGGACCATAACCAGGCGATGATGGAGCTGGGGGCGACGATCTGTCTGCCGCGTGCTCCGCTGTGTCTGCATTGTCCGGTGTATTCGATGTGCAGGACTCGAGGGGAGCATGTGACGCCGCCGCGTGCGGTGCAGAAGAGCAGGCCGGCGGCGTATCTGCTGAGTTTGCGGAAGCGCGGCACGGTGACGGAGGTGCTGCTGGAGCGGAGGGCGGACGACGCGAGCCTAATGGCGGGGATGTATGAGCTGCCTCCGCTGCCTCAGGATGCGATTCAAGGACGAGAGCCGCTGCTGCGGGTGCGACATGCGATTACAAATACGAACTACTACGTGCAGGTGTTTGCCGCGAGTGGGCCTCAGGATCGAGGGTTGCGGCGGGCGGTTCCGGCGGCGAAAGACGATCTGGAGTGGGTGCGGACGAATCGGTTGGGGATGGTGCCGCTGACGGGGCTTGCGAGGAAGGTGTTGCAGCGGCTGGATGTGATGGAGGTGAGGCCGGTTCGTCTACCGGAGACGTAAGATCCAGGGTGGAACTAAAAGGATTTAGTTCTGCCATTTCTGTCATATAGTGGTGTGTGTTCTGTTGGAGTGCACAGCCATGGATCGACGTCAGTTCATCAATAAATCACTTGTTGCTGCGGGTGGCGCGTTTCTCTCCGCCTCCGGTTTGCCGGGTCAGATTCCTGGGGCAATCTCGCCTACTTCGATCGCTAATGCCCGGTTTCCCAAAGATTTTTTATGGGGCATGGCCACGGCTTCTTACCAGGTGGAGGGAGCTTGGAACGAGGATGGGAAGGGCGAGTCGATCTGGGACCGCTTTTCGCACACGGTTGGAAAGGTGAGAGGCGCGGCGACGGGCGACGTTGCGTGCGATCAGTACCACCTCTACCGGCAGGATATTGCGCTGCTGAAGCGGCTTAATCAGAAGAGCTATCGCTTTTCGATTTCGTGGCCGCGTATTCAGCCTTCGGGGACGGGGGCTGCGAATCAGAAAGGCATTGACCACTACAGCCGATTGGTGGATGCGGTGCTGGAAGCGGGACTGCGGCCGTTTTGTACGCTCTACCATTGGGATCTGCCGCAGGGGCTTGAAGATCGTGGGGGTTGGCCTAACCGTGATCTCGCGGGATACTTTGCGGAGTATGCGGGGATTCTGGCGAAGAATCTTGGTGACCGCATTACCGTCTGGGCTCCGTTCAATATGCCGTGGTCGTTTACTTATCTGGGTTATGGCGTTGGGGTGTTTCCTCCGGGGCGGTCGAATTATGGCGATTTTTTGAAGGCGATGCATACGGTCAGCCTCGCGCAGGGAGAGGGGCTGCGGGCGATCAAGGCCGCTTCGTCGAACGCGACGGTTGGAAGCGCTTATGGGATGGCTCCGGCGTATCCGAAGACAGATAGTGAAGCGGACCGGGCTGCGACGGCGCGGTATCACGCGATGAACAATGTGTTTTTTCTTGAGGCGGCGATGAATGGGCGGTATCCGAAGGCGTTTGTGGGGGAGATTCCTTACGAGGCCATGGGGTACAGGACGGGGGATGACAAGATCATGAAGGCTCCGCTGGATTGGGTGGGATTTCATTACTACACGCGGCGGATTGTTTCTGATGCGAGTGGGGCCTCTCATGCGGGTGGGGCGAGCTTCGGTACAGAGATCGAAGGGGAGGCGAGCGGCGGACGTGATCCTTATACGCGCTTTCACGCGGTGATGCCGACGGAGGGTCCGCTGACTGAGGCTGGTCTTGAGGTTTGGCCGAAGGGTATCTACGACCTTGTTATGCAGATTTCGCGCGAGTACAACCATCCCATTATTGAGATGACCGAGAGCGGGTGCAGTTATTTGGATAGTCCATTTGAGAGGGATGGCGGGCGGGTTCCTGATGTGCGGCGGGTCAGTTTCTTTCGTGATGAGTTGGCTGAGTTGGCGCGCGCCATTGCCGATGGTGCGAATGTACGCTCTTTCCACGCCTGGAGCTTGATCGATAACTTTGAGTGGGCCGATGGTTATAGCCAGCGCTATGGTCTGATCTATGTGGATTACCGCGACCAGAAGAGGACGATCAAGGACTCGGGTTATTGGTACGGGCGCGTTGCTGCCTCGAATCGGCTGGATGGATAGAGTTATTGCGGCGTTTGTGTTGTCACGGGTTGGGGAAGGATGATGCTCTCGACAATGACGCCCTCGGTTTCGAAGTGGGTGACGCGGTGGTCGGTGGTGTGTCCCATGAAGATGGCTTTGGCGAGGAGCTTGATGAGTGGGCGGGATTCGTTAGGGAACCAGCGGTCGACGGATTGGTCGTAGTCGACGATGAGGTTATAGGTGGCGTCGCACTTGGGGCAGATGAGTTGGGCTTCGAGGGCTCGTGGGAAGGACGAGCCTTTGAGCTTGCGGAGTGGGTCGGAGCCGGAACGGATTGCTGCGATTCTAAGGGGCATCTATTTCTCAGACTATCACCGGGATAGTGTGATGCCATGGGGCTAATGCTGTAACGATACCGTGTTAGATTTCGAATTTGAAGATACGAGGAGGTACAGGAATGAACGCTGCTGTTGTTCGCTCTTATGGTGTTCCGCCGAGTTACACGACGTTTGAAGAGCCCGTTGCCGGCGAGGGAGAAGTGCTGGTGACGGTGACAGCCTCGGGGCTGCATCCGATTGTGAAGGGGCTGGCGAGTGGGACGCACTATGGCAGCACCGGCGTGCTTCCGTTTGTGCCCGGCGTGGATGGCGTGGGGCGTTTGCAGGATGGGCGGCGGGTTTATTTCGGGATTTCGCGGCCTCCGTTTGGGTCGTTCGCGGAGAGGACGGTGACGGGAGCAGCGATGTATATCGAACTGCCGGATGGGTTGGCGGATGAGGCGGCGGCGGGACTGGCGAATCCGGGGATGTCATCGTGGGCGGCGCTGACGTTTCGGGCGAAGTTTGTGGCCGGAGAGAGCGTGCTGATTCTGGGCGCGACGGGTTCGGCGGGACGGCTTGCAGTACAGATTGCGAAGCGGATGGGGGCTCGGCGGGTGGTGGCGGCTGGGCGGAATCCTGAGGCTTTGGAGAAGGCGAAGGAGTTGGGTGCGGATGAGGTGATCTCGCTGGAGCAGGAACGCGATGCGCTGGTGGCTGCGTTTCGGCGTGAGATTGTCGGCGATGGAGTCGATGTGGTGCTGGACTATCTTTGGGGTGCACCGGCGGAGGCTGTGCTGGCGGCGATTGCGCAGAAGGGACTATCAAAGTCGGCGCCGCGGATACGGTTCGTGCAGATCGGGTCGAGCGCGGGGCCGACGATCTCGTTGGATGGTGCAACGTTGCGGAGTTCGGGTCTGGAGCTTCTGGGGAGTGGGTTTGGAAGTGCTTCGCTGGCGCAGCTCTTTGCGGCGATTGGGGAGATGTTCAAGGAGGCTGCGACGAAGCCGTTTGTGAATGAGGTGAAGACGGTTCCGCTGAAAGATGTTGAGGCGCTGTGGGCGACCAAGGGGGAGGCAGTGCGGCTGGTGTTTCAGCCGTAAAATACGACGGCGTGACGGTGATCAAAAGGAAAAAACAGGATAAAAAGGACAAAACTTCGAGTCAGAGTGGTCTGGTTCAGTAACCCCTCTTTGTTTCTATCGATTTGTTTTGTTCTTATCCGCCTTTCACCGTTACCTCTTTGTGGGACTAGACTGGATGGTCGTGGATTGTGTTTTGAGGAGAATTGAATTGCGTACGAATTTTTTTGCTGCGGCTGCTGTGGCTTCGTTGATCTCTGCTGCGTGTGGGTTGGTGGCGCAGGAACTTCCTCCAGCGGTGAAGGCGGCGGAGGCTTCGATTGATGGGGAGAAGATTCGGGCGCATGTGAGGTTTCTGGCGGACGATCTGCTGGAGGGTCGCGGGCCGGGGTTGCGTGGAAGCGAGCTGGCGGCGAAGTATATTGCGACTCAGTTTGCGCTGTATGGGTTGAAGCCAGGTGGGGATAACGGGACCTATATGCAGCAGGTGAACTTTGTGGGGATGAAGGCGATTCCTGAAAAGACTACGATGTCGCTGGTGCCTAAGAGGCCTGAGGGCCAGATGTCGATCGCGCTGTACTCGATTGATTTGAAGTATGGCGATGACTTTACGGTGAGCAATCGCACGTTGACGCCGGTGGTGGAGGTGGATGCGCCGATTGTGTTTGTCGGGTTTGGGATAACGGCTCCGGAGTTTGGGTGGGATGACTATGCGGGCGTCGATGTGAAGGGCAAGGTGGTTCTGGTCATTGTGGGCGATCCGCCTTCGGATGATCCAAAGTTTTTTGGCGGCAAGGCGCTGACGTACTACGGGCGGTGGACGTACAAGTTTGAGCAGGCTGCTCGGATGGGCGCGGTGGGCGCACTGATTATTCATCGCACGGATCTGGCGAGTTATGGCTGGGATGTGGTGCGGAATTCGAATACTAGCGAGAAGACTTATCTGCGGGACGATAAGGATCCGCAGCTGCAGGCGGCCAGTTGGATTCAGTTGGATGTGGCGAAGCAGCTGTTTGCGTCTGTGGGAAAAGATGTTGACGCGGAGATGACGGCTGCGGGTAAGCGTGGGTTCAAGGCTGTTGAACTGCCGGTGAGGCTGCATGCGCGGGTGGAGAGTGTGGTGCGGCCTTTCCAGTCGCCGAATGTGATTGGGATTTTGCCGGGAACGGAGAAGGGGAAGGATCAGGCGGTGTTGTATTCGGCGCACTTCGATCATCTTGGGTTTGTGCCGGGGATGCCGGGGGACAATATCTACAATGGCGCGGCGGATAATGCTACGGGCTGCGGGATGCTGGTGGAGATGGCTCGGGCGTGGACGCAGCCGGGTGTGAAGCCACCGCATACGGTGATCTTTGCAGCGGTGACGGCGGAGGAGCAAGGGTTGCTGGGGAGCGAGTACCTTGGGCAGCATCCTCCAGTGCCGGCGGGGCAGATTGCGCTGGGGATCAATTACGACATGATCCTGCCGATCGGGGTTCCGCAGCAGGTGAATTTGAATGGGGCGCAGCGGATGAGCTTCTATCCGGTGGTGCAGGATACGGCGAAACGATTTGGACTGGAGATCGTTCCCGATCCGAGGCCGGAGGCGGGGAGTTTTTATCGTTCGGACCACTTCAGTCTGTCGCGTGAGGGGATTCCGGCGTTTTCGGTGGATACGGGTGAGTTGTTTGAGGGCCATGATGCCGCGTGGGGACGGGCGAAGCTGGAGCACTTTGTCGCAAATGACTATCACAACTTCAGCGACAACTATCGCGAGGACTGGGATTTCAGAGGGAACGCGAAGCTCGATCAGTTTGGCATGGTGCTTGGTTGGGAGGCTCTGACAGCTCCGAAGATTATTGAGTGGAATGCGGGTGACGAGTTTGAAGCGGCGCGGAAGGCGAGTCAGAGATAGATATGTCACTTACATTGGATCCTCGTACGTGTGCCCTGGTGCTGATCGATTTGCAGAAGGGCATATTGGGTTTGCCGTTCGCTCCGTATAGTTTTATGGGACGGAGCTGGATCTTCAGCTGCGCAGGCGCGGGAGCAAGACCATTGTGCTGGCTGGAGTGGCGACGCACATAGGGGTTGAGTCCACGGCGCGGGATGCCTGGCAACATAACTATTCTGTTGTGATTGCGGAGGACGCTTGCACGACCTTTGGCGCGGATGTGCACCAGTTTTCGGTGGAGAAGGTGCTGCGGCGCGTGGCTCGGGTGCGGTCGACGGCGGAGATATTGGCGGGGCTTGCTGGTGGTTAGAGACGAGTCGCGACTATCTGCGGTCAGCGGTTGAAGACGAGGCTGCGAGCGATGTCGTAAACAACGAATCCGATGACCAGGGTGGCTAAGATGTAGATGTAATACCTAAACCAGCCTCTATCGCATTCGGAGGCGAGAGAGTTGTTTTCTTCGGGGTACTCGGGGTTGTAGCGGATAGAGAACTTGTCGTGGGCCCGCACTTCGACGGGAGAGCTGAGGACGCCCTGGTAGGTGATCCCGTTGACTTCATATTTGAAACCTACTGCGTAGTGAGCAGCCTCGCCAACGCTGGAGCGGCTACCAATCTTTGCCCGGATGAACCTGCAGTCGCATACCTCTGCTTCTATCTCCAGCCAATCGTGATGGAGAGCGTGTTCGATCAAGCTTGTAGGCATGGAGGGATTTTAGCAAGGCGGCATCGGGCAGCTGCGAGCAACGAGAGACTCCCTAGGTACTCTTCTTTTTCCAGCCGCCGAGGACGGCTCCCATGATGATCGTGCCCGTGAGGATGTAGCCGGTGTTGATGACGAGGATCCTTAGGCCGCGGGCTTCGAAGGCGTACTCGGTTGACCAGGTTGGGAGAACGACGCCGATCCAGGTGACGACGGCGATGAGGATTCCGCCCTTTGTCGTCTGGTGGCCGGTGGTCTGGATGAGCCAGGAGAGGAAGAGCGCCAGAATGAAGGTTCCGACCAGAGCGATGGCGTAGATGAAGAAGGGGCTGTTGCCGGTGGCGGCGAGCTGCTGCATGGTGCGGCCGATGCCGTCGAGCCAGGCTTGGCGGAAGGCCGTGAACCAGAAGGCTCCGAGCACGAAGTAGAGGAGAGTTGCGAGGAGGATGGCGATGGGGTTGTGACGGATGGGGTGCATGGCGCCTTTCCGACTGCTGAGAGTGAATTCAGACCCGTGTGCGATGTGCGGAATTGTAGCGGATGGGTGGGGGTTTGGCTCTAGTAAAAGTCGGCGCAGCTGAGGAAGTAGCCGCAGGTTTTGCAGATGAGTTTGCAGCGGCTGTCCTGGAGGCGGGAGGAGCAGGTGGGGCAGAAGACGGAGTGGTGCTCGCCGGAGGTTATGGGGCACTCGGTGACGGCGGGTTGGGCTGGTGTGGGTTCGGCGACGGCTTCGGGGGAGCGGGACTGCATTTCGATAGCGTAGCGCAGTTTGCGATTTTTTCAACTGCTGTTGCGGGCTGGAATGCATCGAATGATGTACGGTTTGATAGTAGATAAATTACGAAGGAGAACTACGATGGATCGCAGCGCTAGCGCAGTGTGGCATGGCAGTTTGAAAGAAGGCAAGGGCACGATTTCGACGCAGAGCGGGACGTTGAAGGAGACGCAGTATGGCTTCAGCTCGCGGTTTGCCGATGGCGTGGGAACGAACCCTGAGGAGTTGATTGCGGCGGCTCATGCGGGTTGCTTCACGATGGCGCTGAGCGCTCAGTTCACCCAGGCGGGCTTCACGGCGGACTCGATTGAGACGACGGCGCTGTTGACGCTCGATCTGCACGGAGAGGCTCCGACGATTACGAAGATTCATCTGACGACCAAGGCGAAGGTGCCGAATCTCGATAAGGCGAAGTTCGATGAACTGGCCCACAATGCCGAGATCGGATGTCCGGTGTCGCGGGTGCTGAAGGCGGCTGAGATTACGCTGGATGCGACGCTGCTGTAAAGCAGGGAACAGGAAGTAGGAACCAGGGAACAGGCGCGGATGCTTGTTCCCTGTCCCTTTTTAAGGAAGGGGTTTGAACATTCGCTTGTCGAAGTGGAAGGGGTTGGGTGGGGCGAGCTTGATCTTTGCAAAGTCTGGATGGGTTGGGTTCAGCAGGACGTTCCATTCGCCTTCGACGGCAACCGAAGGAACTTCAAGCGCGACGGAGCTTTGAGTGGCGGTCCAGTTTGCTCCAATGGACTGGAGAGTGGGGTTGTCGGTGGTGTGCCAATCGGCGGGGAGGTTTCCTAAATTGAGTCGAGGCAAAGTCTTTTCGTCGATGGGAAGGGTGGCTCGGCAGGAGACGAGGTCGTCGGGCGCTACGCTGGGGTCGAGATGGACAAAGAACTCGATGGCTGCCAAGGACAAAGATGGGGACGTGTAGACCATGCGAACACCTGCGGGATTCCAGCGTCCTGGATAGAGCCGCGCTCCTTCGCCGGTGAATGCTGAGGCTGCAAAGCGGGATTTGCAGATTCTCCAGAGATGCATCAGCTATAGATGCCGTAGGCGATGCGGCCGAGAATGGTTTCTACCGATTGGACACCTGCATCCGTGTCGAGGAGCTCGAATGGTGTACTGCCCTGAAGGGCTCGGTTTGGAGTTTGCAGCCAGCGGGAGGCTTTGGTTCGATCGCCGAGGGTGTCGTTTGCCAGCGCGAGGACGCGGGCGAGACGAACCATTCGATCGGACTCTTCGGCGGAGAGGCGGGAGCGGGAGGCAAGACGCCGGCTGAGGGTTCTGCCGGAGATGCCAACTACTTTGGCGACGGCGCTGCGATCCATGGAGAGCTCGGCGGCGATGCTGGGAAGGATATCCGCGGGCAGGCCCTCACGGATGAGCGTCATCAGCTGGGCTGGAGTCCCGACTCTCTTCTTGAGGACTTTTTTGCCGCCAAGGACTTCGGCGATGGCCACTACTGTCATGGTCGCCATTTTAGCATATTCAAATCGCCAAATGGCGCACAGCAAGGAGGCTAGTGGGTGTGGGAATGGCCGTGGTGATGATGGTGGTCGTGGGCGCCTACGGCTTCTAGTTCGGGTGGGGCGCTGCAGCCGTGGGTGGTCTCGCAGCCGGTGGTTTCGAACTGGATGGTTGTGTGGGTGATCTTGAAGCGGTCGCGTAGGGTGCAGTTGATGCCGTCGAGGATCCCGCTGCACTCGGACATGGGCATCTCGGCGATGGTGACGTGGCTGGCGAGGGCGTGCGAGTTTGAGCCGAGGCTCCAGACGTGGAGGTCGTGGACGTCGAGGACGCCGGAGACGGACTGCATGGCGTCGCGGACGGAGGCCAGCTTGAGGTTGCGCGGGGTTCCTTCGAGGAGGATGTTGAGGGTCTCGCGGATGATGCCGATGGAGCTCCAGAGGATCATGGCGGCGATGATGATGGAGAGGATGGGATCGATCCAGGTCATGCCGGTGAAGAGGATGGCCGCGCCTCCGACGATGACGGCGGCGGTAGAGAGGGTGTCGCCGAGCATGTGGAGGAAGACGCTGCGGATGTTGACGTCTCCGGAGAAACGCCAGAGCAGGGTGGCGACGGTGCCGTTCATCAGGACTCCGGCGGCGGCGACGACCATCATGATGCGCGGCTGGACGGGGACAGGGATGGCGAGGCGGTGAATGGCTTCGAAGGCGATCCAGGCCGAGAGGACGACGAGCGTGGCGGCGTTGACGAAGGCTGCGAGGACTCCGGCGCGCTGGTAACCGAAGGTTTTCTGTTCGTTTGCAGGGCGGGCCTGGAAGTAGACGGCGACGAAGGAGAGGAGGATGGCGAAGAGATCGCTGAGGTTGTGGCCGGCCTCGGAGATGAGGGCCAGGGAGCGGGCGCGGAGACCGAAGACGAAGGTGGCGACGACGTAGGCGAATGTCAGCGCCATGGAGAACTGCAGGACGCGCTGCATCTTGCGGTTCGGAGTGGCGACCATGTGCATGATTTAAGTGTAGTCCCTACCGGGGTAGGGTTCAATCAGTCGCTTTGAGGGGCCGAGAGGCCTCGATCTTGCCTAGTAGCCACTGGAGGCCAGCTAGATGTTGCTGATCATGACTGCACAGGTAATGAACCAAACTGCGCAGTGATAATGCGCCATAGCCTTCAAATATCGCGGTTCGCGCGAGTTGTTCCGGGGTTAGCTCCGAGATCAGCTCGACTGTCTTGCTGCGCGCCTCGCGAAACGCGGCGAATACTTCGGGTGCGCTTGACGTGGCATAGGATTTTTCTTTGGCGAGTGTCTCGCTGTCGATTGACGCGAGCGTTGGGCTGGATTCGTTCAGAATGCGATGAAAACGCACGTGATATCCGTCGATTTCGATGTCGCGTATGTGACAGATTTGCTCAATGGCGGTGAAGGGTTCACTGGGGACGCCTTCCCATGAGGCCGGAGCCCAATTCTTGAACTCCGCTGGAATGGCGGCGTAGTGGGCCTCAAGTTCCTGGGGAAAGTTTGCGAGCGTGTTCAAGGTTGTGGCGTTCATCGCACGGCTACGAATGGAAGGGTTGTCGGATATGGAAGCGGACATGACATAGGTAAAGATGTGTCGCGTCAGCAGTAGGGTTTATTTAAAAAGAGGCATTTTGCCATCCATCGGAAGCAATCGTGGGGTTCCGACTGCGTTATCTATTGTTGTGCTTCGATGTCGGATTCGTTTGGGTGGGGGTGGTGGGTGGTGAGGCGGAGGCCACTCCAGGATTCGGAGACGACGATGCTGTTGGCGGGGTTGTGGAGGTCGTAGCGGACCTGGATGGGGAGGTCGGTGCGGATGTCGCGGACGTGGTCGGCAAGGGTGGTGACGTCCTGGGCGCACTCGTAGGTGACGCCGGCGATGCGGTAGTCGTACATGAGGAGGTGGGGTGTGTGGGTGGGGTCGTCGGGTGCGAAAGGGGCGTCGGTGATGGTGCCGTCGGTGATGCGGCCCATGGTGGCGAGGAGGTCGCGGCGGGCGCGTTCGATCTCTTCCGGGGTCGGGCGGGGGCGGCGGACGATGTACCAGACGATGCTCAACAGGGTTGCCGCGCCGACGGAGATTGCGGCGATTCCTCGCGGGGTTCGGAGAGCGAAAGGCAGATGGGTTGGAAGATGTGGAAGCACAGGAGTCTGGCCAAAGGATAGTCTATTGGCGTTTGATGCAGGAGAAGAGGAACCTGCATAAGAACCTCTATTCTCAATTAGATTGAACGTATGCGAGTTGCGATTGTTACAGGAGCGGCGCAGGGGATCGGGCGAAGGACGGCAGAAACTCTCGCCATGGTTGGTTATTCGGTAGCGTTAATGGATATCCAGAGCTGCGCTGCGACGCTGGCGGCGGTTCGCGGGTATGGCGTTGAGGCGGAGGAGCTGATCGGCGATATCTGCGATGAAGATGTGGTGGCGCGGGCGGTGGAGACGGTTCGGGGGCGGTGGAATCGGGTGGATGTGCTGGTGAATAACGCTGGGATCAGCTTTATCTCTCCTGCAGAGAAGGTGGAGGCTCGGGCGTTTCGGCGGGTGCTGGAGGTGAATCTGGTGGCGCCGTTTGTTCTGGCGAAGGAGTTTGGAGCCTTGATGCTGGAGCAGGGTGAGGGCAGCATTGTGAATGTTGCGTCGATTGCCGGGTTGGTGGGGATTGGCGATCGGACGGCTTACAACGCTTCGAAGCATGGGCTGGTTGGGTTGACGCGCACGCTGGCGGCGGAGTGGGGTGGGCGTGGGGTTCGTTGCAATGCGGTGTGTCCGGGATGGGTGAAGACGGCGATGGATGTCGCAGATCAGGCTGGTGGCGGCTATACGGATGACGACATTATTGGAGTCAATCCGATGGGACGGTTTGCTTCGCCGGACGATATTGCTCAGGCGATTTTGTTTTTGGCTGACCCGGCTAAGAGCGGCTTTATCAACGGGCAGGCGTTGGCGGTGGATGGCGGCTGGACTGCGGATGGAAGCTGGCAGAGTCTGCGAATGCGGCATCGGTGAGGCTTTTCCGTAGTTTCCGATCGCGGGGGTAGGACCCGGATTCGTGACTAAAATTTTTATTAAGGTACAAAGCTTGTGTTCGAGGTATAGAATTCCGGCGAAGTTCAAACTAAATAACTCGGGGTGGCTGAATGAGGAAGATGCGTTCTGAAGGCGGCGTATGGGCGGCCCTGGTTGTGTTTGCCGGCGTGGTGGTTACGCCGAGTCTTTTTGGGGCTTCACCGGCTCCGGTAACGCCAGCGAAAATGCCGCGAGTGGGAACGATTGATGAGAGGTTCCAGTCGTTCAATATTGAGATGGTGGAAGTGACGGGTGGAAGGTTCTGGGCTCCATATAAGAAGAGTGCGAACGCTGCGGTAGAGCCGTCGGCGGCGAAGCTTTCCGTGCCTGCGGGGATGGATCCATCGCTGTACCGTTACAGGTCTCCGATTGATCTGACGAATCCGAGGTTGCGCAAACTGGCGGCGGCGTTGGGGCCTGCCTATGTGCGGGTGAGCGGGACATGGGCGAACTCGACGTACTTTCAGGATTCGGATGAGGCGGCGCCGGCTGCTCCGCCGACGGGTTTTGGCAGTGTGTTGACGAGGAAAGAGTGGAAGGGCGTGGTTGATTTTGCGCACGCGGTGGATGCGAAGATCGTTACGTCATTTGCTGTAAGTGGTGGCGTTCGCAATGCGGATGGCGTGTGGACTCCGGATGAGGCGGCGAAGTTTTTGGCGTATAGCAAGAATATTGGTGGAGATGTTGCTGCTGCGGAGTTCTTCAATGAGCCGACATTCGCGACGATTGGCGGCGCTCCAAAGGGCTATGACGGTACGGCGTATGGACGCGATTACAAGGTATTTCACACTTTTGCCAAGGCGAACGCGCCAGGGATGGTGATTCTTGGGCCGGGGTCGGTGGGAGAGAATGGACTGGCTACCGGGTTCGCTCTGGTTAAGACGGAGGACATGTTGTCCCAGCCGGGGTCGGAGGTGGATGCGTTCTCGTATCATTTTTATGGAGGGGTGTCGAAGCGTTGTTACCGGCCGGGGATGGGTTCTCAGGTGACGGCTGAGGCGGCGTTATCGGAGGATTGGCTGGCCCGAACGAACAAAGACGAGGCTTTTTATGCCGCTCTTCGGGACAAGTATGAAGCAGGTAGGCCGATGTGGCTGACCGAGACGGGAGAGACGGCTTGCGGGGGAGATCCGTGGGCTTCGAGTTTCATCGATAGCTTCCGGTATCTGAACCAGCTTGGCACTCTGGCAAAGCGCGGCGTGCAGGTGGTGATTCACAATACGCTGGCGGCGAGCGACTACGGGCTGATCGATGAGAGCACGCTGGAGCCTAGACCGAATTACTGGGCTGCGCTGCTGTGGCGGAATTTGATGGGGACGACGGTGCTGGATGCTGGGCCATCTCCTGCTCCGAACGTGTTTCTGTATGCGCATTGTCTGCGGGGACGTCAAGGTGGGGTGGCTTTGCTGGCGATCAATGCTGACCGAAGTGCTTCTCATGAGTTTGCAGTGCCGGTGAAGTCAGAGCGTTTTACGCTGACGGCAAAGGATCTGCTGGACAACAGGGTGAGCCTCAACGGGCGGGAACTGATGCTTGGAGCGGATGATGCGCTTCCTCAGATGAAGGGCGAATTGACCAAGGCCGGGAATGTCAGCCTTGCGCCGGTAAGTATTACGTTTCTGGCGATTCAGGATGCGGGGAACTCGGTTTGCCGGTAGATTGACGTTAGGCGAGGGATGCGAGGAGTTGGCGATATACTGAGGAGTGCCAATGTCTCGTCTTTCTTCCTCTACCAAGCCGTCTGTTCGCCCAAATAAGTCTTCTCTGCTGAATCTCGCGCATCCTCTGGATCTGGGTGAGGGGCGGCGGATTCGTTCAACTACTGTGATCTGCGTGCGCCGGGGGGACTCGGTGGTGATGGCTGCCGATGGGCAGGTGTCGATTGGCGCCACGGTGATGAAGGGGTCGGCGAAGAAGATTCGCAAGCTCTATAACGACAAAGTGTTGGCGGGTTTCGCTGGATCGACGGCGGATGCTTTCAGTCTGTTTGCGCGGTTTGAGACGAAGCTGGAGCAGTATGCCGGGAATCTGGGGCGCGCTGCGGTGGAGTTGGCCAAGGACTGGCGGACGGATAAGATGCTGCGTCAGCTTGAGGCTCTGCTGATTGTGACTGATGCGAAGCAGACGTTTCTGCTGTCAGGTACTGGTGATGTGATCGATCCGGATGAGGGGATTGCGACGATTGGCTCAGGCGGTAGCTATGCACTGGCTAGTGCGCGGGCTCTGATGGAGAATACGAATTTGAGCGCGCGTGAGATCGCGGAGAAGAGTCTAAAGATCGCTGGACAGATTTGTATCTATACGAATGATCAGATGACGATTGAAGAGTTGAAGGCAGAACCTGCGAACCCGTAACGGCGTGGCTTCGTACATCACTCTGTGTCGTATCGTTTTTTAATTTAGGAGTACCGCATTATGGCTATTTTTTTACCGGGAACGGCTGACGATCAGGCGTTGGCGCTGGATGAGATGACGCCGCGCGAGATCGTCGCGGAGTTGGATAAGTACGTTGTAGGGCAGCATGCGGCGAAGCGGGCCGTGGCGATTGCGCTTCGCAACCGGATGCGACGGCAGAAGCTTTCGCCTGAGTTGGCAGACGAGATCATGCCGAAGAACATCATCATGATCGGGCCGACGGGCGTGGGTAAGACAGAGATTGCGCGGCGGCTGGCTAAGCTGACGAATTCGCCGTTTTTGAAGGTCGAGGCCTCGAAGTTTACTGAGGTAGGGTATGTTGGCCGCGATGTCGAGTCGATTGTGCGCGATCTGGTGGAGATTGCGATCGACATGGTTCGCGAAGAGAAGATGGAGGATGTCGAGGACAAGGCGGAAATGGCGGCCGAAGACCGTCTGATTGATCTGCTGCTGCCTCCTACGCCTGCTGCTGTCACTGCGGCTGCGGCGACGCATGAGCCGGGGAGCAACGTGATTCAACTGCCTGCGGCTACAGCTGTGGATAGCGGCGAAGAGAAGCCGGGTGATCGCGAGCAGCGGACTCGGGAGAAGCTGCGACAGCAGTTTCGCGAGGGCAAGCTGGATGAGCGCGTTGTTGAGTTGGATGTGCGGGATCGTAATACGCCGAGCTTTGAGGTGATTACGAATCAGGGCACGGAAGAGATGGACATCAACCTGAAGGATATGTTGCCGGGATTGTTTGGCCAGCGCACGAAGAAGCGGAAGATGAAGGTTGTTGAGGCGTTCGATTATTTGGTGCAGGAAGAGGAAAATCGGCTGATCGATATGGATCAGGTGACGCGTTTGGCGGTGGAGCGGGTTGAGGATTCGGGGATGGTTTTTCTCGATGAGATCGACAAGATTGCCGGGCGTGAGGGTGGTCATGGGCCGGATGTTTCGCGAGAAGGTGTGCAGCGGGATATTTTGCCGATTGTTGAGGGGACTACGGTTAATACGAAGTATGGGATGGTTTCGACCGATCATATTTTGTTCATTGCGGCCGGGGCTTTTCATGTTTCGAAGCCCTCGGATTTGATTCCGGAGTTGCAGGGGCGGTTCCCGATTCGTGTTGAATTGCAATCACTTACGGTGAATGACTTTGTACGGATTTTGACAGAGCCTAAGTCTTCGCTGGTGAAGCAGTCTACGGCGCTTCTGGAGACGGAGGGGTTGAAGCTGGAGTTCACGAAGGAGGCGATTGCGGAGATGGCGCAGTTTGCTTTCCGGGTGAACGAAACCACTGAAAACATTGGGGCTAGAAGGCTGCATACGATTCTGGAACGGGTGCTGGATGAGATCAGCTTCCAGGCACCGGATCTGTTCAAGAGTCCGCGGGCCGAGGTGACGGAAGAGGGCGTGGTTGCTGAGGTTCCGGTGTCGGCTTCGCTGACGGGAGAGCCGCAGAAGCCTTCGCCTCCGCTGCCGGTGATTGAGCGGCAGACGGCTACGGGTGTGGAGAAGGTGATCGTGGTCGATCCGGAGTATGTGAAGCAGCAGGTGGCTTCGATTGTGAAGGACCAGGATCTTTCGCGGTACATTTTGTAGCGTTTTTTCGACGTGGTGGAGTGGCATTTTTGCTGAGGTTTTGGCGAATTCGTGTGCCAGAACGTGGTAAAAAGTGTGGCTAGTGTGGAAGCTTCGTGGTGAATTGTGGTCAGCGGGTGGCTGCTTTTTCGACGATGGAAAATCGGCACTTTTTTGGACTTTTTTTGATGGCCCGATTGCAGCGGTGTAGAGAAGAACAACGGCAGCGTAAAGCGAAAATACAGAAGGCATACCCCAGGGGCTAAAGCCCCTTTTGCTCGTGGCGAAAGAGACCCAAGGCTGAAGCCTTGGGGTACCTTGAGGCAAGGGCAAATGCAAATACAACAGCAAATACAACAGCAGATCCCTGCGGGATGACAACCAAAAGGCAACAGCAACAGCAACAGCAACGACAACAGCAACGACAACAGCAGGTCCCCTTCGGGGATGACAAGCAAGAAAAGCAACTGCAACTGCAAATACAACAGCAACAGCAACAGCAGCGACAATGACAACAGCATTTCCCTGCGGGGATGGCAGGAAAAACAAAAGCTGCTTCTGGGGTGTGGTTAGGCGGTAGAAGCGAAATGCGGGGATTCTTTCCGGTCGGGGCCCCAGGGTTGGGATGGCGACAAAGACGAAGACTACGTTTTCACCGCTAGCAGAAACTGCTTTGATTCGGCTACTATTCCCGAGAGCCGGGACGATAGCGGAATCAAAAGGACGATTGCATGCCTCGCGATCAAATGTTCTTCCAGTTACCGGTTGCGTTCCGTCAGGAACGTGTTCTTCCGCTGTTATCCGCAAATGCCCAGATTTACGTTGCTTGTAGTCAATGCGGTTGGGAAGATCGCGCGAACCCGGCGCGTTGGACTTCTTCGAAGTCAGCCCTGGCTACACCTTGCCGCAATTGCGGATCGAAGAAGAGAGCCGTAATTCGGCATTGGGAGCAGGTTGAGGGGGAGTGTCTGGACTGTGGGCACGACTTATCGGATACAGTCACCGCTCCGTGGCTCGATTTGAAGTGTGGTCAATGCGGCTCGCATCGTATCAACCTGAAAGGTATAACGATCTCGCCGCCGTATCCGAAGCGTTTCGGTAAGGCTGGTCTATCGCTCCTTGGGACAGACCAGGAAGAACTTTGGGGCGTGAATCCGCTGAAGGATGGCGAGCAAATTAATGAAGAGGTGGCATGGGCTGTACAGCTGTTCCCGGACTCGCACCTGCACATTCTTTGCGAGGTGCTGTTCTGCAGCACGCTCTGTTCAAGCGATGGGTACGAGAACCTCGAAGAATTCTGCTGGCTTGTCTCCTTGCAAGGGCAGCTGCTGAAAGATTACTTCCGTACGACTGGAGATTTTGCGGCTGCGGCCAGAGCACTTACCCTCCAAGAACAGGCCGCCGAACTTGCCTTTGATGCTTTTACCCGCGCTGCGATAGAACACAACTGCGCGATGCTGATTTACAGCATTCTGACGCAATGTCCGGAAGACGAAGCAGCGGAGGCCCTGGGACGGCCCAGGATTCGCGAGGAGGGCATTGCCCTTGCGCGGAGGGTACTGGCGGAATATGAGAAGCAACTGGCTTCCGAACCACCGCGCAATCCGGCCGAGCCGGACGATAAGAGAATCCTCACAGCGCGCTTCCAAGTAGGTCGAACGCATCATCTCGTTGGTGATCTGCTTCGCATCGGCAACGCGGACCAGGCACAGATCCGTGAAGCCCTCGAGCAGTTTGAAAAGGCACTTGGATTTGAACTACCCGACTATCTTTTGATTGGGGTGATGCAATCGCGTGGTGAGACGATTGCGATGCTCGACGACCCCACGCAGGAGCAACTGCTGCAGGCGGAACAAGATTTGATCGCCTCAATCTCTGCGGACGAGAAGCGGATCGCCCGGAGCTTCCAATGGGGACGTTTTGTGCAATTGGCGACCATCGCACGTAAGCTAGGCGCAAAAAACCATGAACTGGTTGCGTTGCAGGGAGGCGCTTCTTTTGCGCTGCTGCAAATTCGCCAGAATTCTGAGGAGTGGATCCTCCAGCAACGGTCTGAACGCATGCTGGTGCTATTCGACAATCTGGCCCGCGCTTACGTCGAAGCAGACCAGCCGCTCGAAGCGCTGGCGGCAGCCGAAACTCTGCGTGCCGCGACGGTGCGGCTACACACCATGGATGATACGGACCAAGAGCGGTTGGAGAAGGAGGCCGTATCGATTCTGGCTCGGGACTTAGGTCAAGAATTTTTTGACGAGTCTGACTCTCAGCAAACGCCCGAGCCGATTGCGCCAGTTGTTTTGGGTCTACTCGAATATCTAAGGCGCGACAAAATCTCAACTGCGTGTATCAGCTATATGTACAAGCCTTATGAGAGAAATGAGAAACCGGAGATGATCGCGTTTATTTGCGGTCCTTCCGATTCGAAGGAGCCTGATATCGAAGTCGCTACATGGCCTGCGGGGGATGACTCGATTGCATGGAGCGTGGATCTGATTAGCCCCGGCCCCTTCCGCGAACGTAACCTGAAACGCATCCATACCGTGGGGTACGAGGCATTTTTCAAGGCGATCGAACCCACGCTGCAGAGGTGGGACGTTAAGCGAATTGTTTTCTGCCTGCCAGGTGGGTTGACTCGCATTGCGTTTGAAGCATTGATAGATGAGCCGAAGGCCGATAGCTTTCTGCTCGATCGCTATGAGGTTGCGTACGTGCCGTCCCTGAGGCTCGGCTACGATCTCACCAAAATAAACAAAGCCAAGAGAGGCGGTAGGTTGCTGGTCGTTGGTTATCAGGGCGACGACCTGACCAATGCGGCGCGGGAGGTCGAGGTTCTCCATACTCTGTTCGGCGAACGGATGGTGCTTT
Source organism: Edaphobacter aggregans (assembly GCF_003945235.1). Taxonomy (NCBI): domain Bacteria; kingdom Pseudomonadati; phylum Acidobacteriota; class Terriglobia; order Terriglobales; family Acidobacteriaceae; genus Edaphobacter; species Edaphobacter aggregans. The sequence continues at coordinate 2,779,168 of NZ_RSDW01000001.1, read as the reverse complement.
TATCGGGCGCCGACTGCAACAAGCTTTCCGTGCTCGATCAGCTCCGGCAGGATTACGAATACATTCATTTTGTGTGTCACGGAACGTATGATGCGGAGTCGCCGCTGAATGCGGCTTTGCATTTTGTGCCCGACGTGCAAAGCGACAGCCAACGGGTCACTGCGGGCGATATTATGAGCACCGTGAAATTTCACAATAACCCTGTGGTTACGATGTCGGCGTGCTCGACTGCGTTGATGTCGCTCAGTCCGCAAAATAACTGTCACGGGCTGACAGGCAGCTTGCTCCGTGCGGGTGCGCGGTGCGTGATCGGCAGCCGCTGGCCTGTGTACGATGAGGTAGCGGCGGCCTTTATGTCTCGATTTTATGAGAAGGTAGTGGCTGGAAAGGGTTCGAAGCCTCTGCGCTATGTTGCAGAGGTGCAACGCGAGATGCGGGCGGACCAGGGGATCGAAGACTTCGCCGCATTCGGATACATGGGAATTCCTTAGGTTTTTGTGTGGAGGAAAAAATGGCCGACGAAGCGCAGCTGGAACTTCGGATCGATTCGCGCGATGAGGCGATCGTGAAGGAAGTCGAAACGAACCTCTCTTCTGTCGAGGTGACTCGATGGAAAAACGCCCGCATGGATCCGGTAACGATTCTGGCGCTTGCGGCGGGTACGGTGAAGCTGATCAGCGCTTTGCTCGAACTCAAGGCGAAGCTGGCAAAAAGATCCGATGCTCCCCAGGTTACGATCAAGTCGGCGGATGGAACCAGCGTTGCGTTGGCGAGCGCGACCGAAGAGATCCTGACGGAGATGTTGTCGGCAGCAAAGGGAAGCGAGTAGCTCTGTTTGCTTAGGTGCGGCGTCCTGGGCGAAGGGTCAGTGTGTTGTCGGAAGCACTATTGCGTGAGGAGTGTGGATTCGATCTCGGCTTTGGGGGTGGGTTTGGTCAGGACGAATCGGCGTAGGGAGATTGCGGGCAGCTCGATGAGGTAGCGGGTGAGCAGGCAGAGCAGGATGGTGAGGGCGAGGACTCCGAAGAAACGGGTGGCGAAGGAGACGAGGTTGCCGGGGAGGAGTGGGCCTCGGAGGTGGTCGTACGCCAGCAGGATGTAGATGTGGGTCATGTACATGGCGTAGCTGATGAGGCCGAAGAAGATGAGCAGGGGGGAGCGGAAGAGTCCGAGCCAGGGCTTGCCGGAGTGGGCGATGAGGAAGGCGATGGCTCCGGCGCAGAGGAGGGCGGCAGCGGTCTGGTTCAGGGCGGCGAACAGCGCGTTGGTGTCGGGCGATGGAGAGTAGAGGGACGTGACGACGAAGATGAGCGTGCCGGTCAGGATGGCGGCGCCGATGGCGATGTGTTCGCTGAGGGTGTTGGGTGGGGTGGTCTGTCTGCGTTCGTACCAGCAGGCGAGGAGGGCGCCGGCGGCGAGGCCGTCGCAGCGGAAGAAGGTGAAGAAGTAATTGTGATGACCAAAGAAGGCGGCGATGAAGCGTAGGAGGATGCAGCCAAGGATGATCGTTACAGCCCAGCGCCTGAGTTCGGATACGGAGCGGCGACGGACGACGGTCGGCCATAGGAGATAGAACTGCTCTTCGATGGCGAGCGTCCAGAAGGGGCCTGTGGCCTGGACGTGGAAGAGCCAGGCGAAGTTTGAGATGAAGAGGGCCGACAACAGGACATAACTGCCGGAGTGCCGCACAAAAAGAAGGAGGCCAAGGAGGCAGAGGAGGTAGAGGGGGAGGATCCTGAGGGCGCGCTTCCAGTAGAAGTCGCGATAGTAGGCGGTGTGGACGCGGTCTTTGATGAGGAGCGAGGTGATGAGGAAGCCGGAGAGGACGAAGAAGAGGTCGACACCGTAGGCGCCCCAGCCGGAGATGTTGTAGAGGAGATTTATGCCTCTGCCCCAGGCAGCGGGGTCGATTGAGGTGAAGCAGAGGTGATGGAAGAAGACCATGAGAGCTGCCAGGCCGCGAACGGCGTCGAGCTCGCGGATGTGGGGAAGGGGCCGAGGGGAGGTTCCCATAATCAAGGTCTATTTGAACATGGGAGATTTGAATTGGAAGATAAGAATTGTCAGCGCGAGGCGGTGCGCTCTTTCACTTGTTCGGAGAGAAGACGTATCTGGTCCTGAGTGATGCGGGCTTCGCCGTCGAGGACTACGAGGAGACGACCGTCGCCGGCATCCTTGAACTGGGCGTTCTGGATGGTGACGTAACCCTGTACCGCTGGAGGAAGGGTTGCGTTGAGGTCTGTGCCCTTCTGCAGGGCGGAGAGGATCGTGTTGTGGACCTTTTCGCGGATGGTGTCGCCGAGCAGACCGGAGCGGAGTAGTTCGCCGAGGGAGCCGTCGGCCTGGATCTCGCCGACTTCGGGGACGAGCCGGAGACTGGTGCCGTCTTCGTCGATGGCGGGGGTGAGTGTGATGGGGAGCTGGGCGTCGCCGTTGATGAGGCGCCTGGTTACCTGCTTGCCGAGGGCTTTGATGCAGACCCAGCGTTCGACGTGAAGCTGAACGAGGGCCTGGCTGGCGGGATCGGTGGGAGTCAGGGTGGCGTTCTGGATCGCGATGCGGTCGCCGCAGCGGTCATCCTTGTCGAGCTGGGAGCTGAGGAGTGAGGTCAGGTTGGCCTGGAGATCGGACAGATCGCCGGTGAGTTGGAGATGGAGGGTCGTGAGGGTACGGTTCTTCGTCGAGACGGTCAGGATGGCCGAGGCGGTGATGGTGATGGGCTGGCCCTTGACGTCGAGAGGGATCTTTATCGGGGGAACTTTGATGACGGCGTTCTGGGCGCTGGCTGCGAGGGGCGATGCGGCGAGCGAGAGGGCGAGAACGGCTCGTCTGAACGCGGTGAAAGTAAGAGAGGCCGAGGGGTATTTCCGAGACGAACAGTTCATCAAAAGGCAAACTCCAGACGAGGCTGCTTTGTTAGACGAGGGTCGAGTCGGTCTGGTCTAGGTTTGCGGATTGAGTGCGATGGAAAAGGAAAAGACCGCGCTTTGTGGGCGCGGCCTCTTTTGGTGGGACTTGATGATTGACTAGGCGTTGACGGGCTGGCTGATCTCGGCGAGGCGCTTTTCGAGGGCCTTTTCGAGATCTTCGAGGGCCTTGGAGAAGCCTTCGATGCCTTCCTTCAGCTTGTCGTTCGCCATGCGGTCTTCGGCGTGCATCTTGTCGAAGGTGGCCTTGTCCATGGGGATCTTTTCGATGTTGAGATCCTTGGCCTTGGCTGGGTCGAGCTTGCGGACGAGGGTGCCTTCAGCGGCTTCGAGTTCACCGAGCAGCTTGGGCGCAATGGTTAGGAGGTCGCAGCCTGCGAGCTCGATGATCTCGCCGGTGTTGCGGAAGCTGGCGCCCATGACGACGGTCTTGTAGCCGAAGTGCTTGTAGTAGTTGTAGATGGTGGTGACGGAGATGACGCCGGGGTCGTCGGCTCCGGTGTAATCCTTGCCGGTGTCCTTCTTGTACCAGTCGAGAATGCGGCCGACGAAGGGGGAGATGAGGGTGACCTTGGCTTCGGCGCAGGCGATGGCCTGGTGGAGACCGAAGAGGAGGGTCATGTTGCAGTGGATGCCTTCCTTCTCGAGGATCTCGGCGGCCTGGATGCCTTCCCAGGTGGAGGCGAGCTTGATGAGGATGCGGTTGCGGGAGATGCCGGCGGCCTCGTACTGGGCGATGATGTCGCGGGCGGTCTCGATGGAGCCCTTGGTGTCGTAGGAGAGGCGGGCGTCGACTTCGGTGGAGACGCGGCCGGGGATGATCTCGAGGATCTTCTTGCCGAAGGCTACGGCGAGAGACTTGAAGGCGAGGTGGGCGACGTCGTTGTCGGACGCGCCGGGGCCGGCGGTCTCACGGGCATGCTTGAGGACGTCGTCGACGATCGACTGATACTGAGGCATGCCGGCTGCTGCAGCGATGAGCGAGGGATTCGTGGTGGAATCCTGGGGCTTGTACTGCTCGATCGCGTTGATGTCGCCGGTGTCGGAGACGACTGTGGTCATGCCACGAAGCTGTTCTAGTAACGATGCCATTGTTTTGCTCCTTGCTGTCTTACGTTAGATTTTATCAAGCCCTGTGGGGTTGCGTTTGGAAGAATGGGTGAATTCCTGGGGCAAGAGGCTTAACACCGATTTGCACCGATTCCACCGATTTGGTTTTGGGTGACCGCAGATTTGTACGGAGGGCGCGGATCTTAAAGGCGTAACGGTGAATTAAACGATAAAGGCTGATAAGAGCGAAGGCGATTGATTTGGTTGGGTTTGATTGTCAACGCTCTGGGGCGAAGGTGTTTTGGAGGGTGCCAAGGCCGTCGATCTCTACTTCTACGTGGTCGCCGGGCTGAACTGGGCCTACTCCGGCGGGGGTTCCGGTGGGGATGAGGTCGCCGGGTTCGAGGGTCATGGTGGCGGAGATGTAGCGGAGTAAGTCGGCGATGGGGAAGATGAGGTCGGCGGTGCTGCCGTGTTGTTTGACTGTGCCGTTGAGGCGGGTGGTGACGGTGACGGTGGCGGCGGGGGTGTCTTTGTAGCCGCAGAGGTCGATTTCGTTGGAGACGATGGGACCGGTGGGGCAGAAGGTGTCCCAGCCTTTGCCGCGGGTCCACTGGCCGTCGGATTTTTGGATGTCGCGGGCGGTGACGTCGTTGACGATGGTGTAGCCGCGGATGTAGGGGCGGGGGTCTTCGTCGGGGCCGAGGTTACGGCAGCGGCGGCCGACGACGATGGCTAGTTCACCCTCGTAGTCGACGCGCTGCGAGAGGGCTGGCATGAGGATGACTCCGTTGGGGGCGAGGAGGGCCGATGGGGGCTTAAGGAAGAGAAGGGGCTCTTTGGGGACTTCGTTGCCTAGTTCGGTGGCGTGGTCGCGGTAGTTGCGGCCGATGCAGAGGATCTTCGACGGCGTGACGGGGGCTAAGAGGCGAAGGTCGGTGAGAGGGGTTGGGTTCAGGGGAAGGATGGGGATGGAGCCGGTGAGGTGGTCCTCTTCGGGGGCTTCCATGGGGGAGACGGCCCAGAGGATGGAGTTACGCTCTTCGACGAAGGCGTAGCGGGGGGTGGGGGCGCCGTGTTCGGTGGATAGGAATTTGCAGTAGCGCATGTCAGGGCTCTCTTAGGGTCTCCTGCACTTCGGTGCTGGGAGGGGATTGGTTGCCGGTGGCGTCAATGGCGGTGATGCGATAGGCGTAGGTGTGGCCGGGTTCGGCGGTCTGGTCGCTGAAGGCCGGGCCGACGACTGGGGTTTGGGTGAGGCGTACGAATTCTTGCGATGGGAGTGATCGGCGGTAGACGTGGTAGCCGACGAGGTCGGGGTCGGCGCCGGGCTGCCAGGAGAGGTCGATGGAGTGGGCGGAGGGGACGGCGGCGAGGCCGGCGGGGATGGCTGGGGGGAAGATGTCGGCGATCTGGAGGGTTACTGGGGGCGTGAGTGGGCTGCGTAGTTCGAGGGTGTGGCCGTCGAGGGTGACGGTGCGAACGCGTTGGGCAGTGTAGGTGTAGGTCTCGCCTTTGAGGGCGGTGGTGTCGAGGGTTCCGCCGATGTCGGTGTGGTCTTTCGTGGTGAGGTGGACTTCGTTGGGGGTGTTTGCGCTGAATTGGAGGGGTGGCTTGGATGCCGGCTTCGATGTGGGTTTCGATGCGGTGCTGGGTGGGGTCTTGGCGGGGGGCTTCGGAGGGGTTGAGGGGTTCGGGAGGTGGATGCGGTCGAGTTCGACGGAGGCTGGGATGGGCGTGCCGGTCTGAGTGGATGTTTGGGAGGATGTTTTGGGGGATTGCCACTCAAGCGTGGCGCCGACGCGGGCGGGCGTGGCGCGGAGGTGTTCGATTTGTGGCGGTGCGGCTCCGGTCGCGGTGAGTGCTTGTGCAGAGAGGCCTGCGGAGTGGCCGGCGGCGTTGAATATCTCGATGTGATAGGCGAGGAGGGTGACGGGATCAATGGTGAGGGACGGAGGCAGAGGGTCGATGGTTTGCGAGGGGCCGGGGCGCACGGAGAAGTGGGGCAGCCGCGTGCAGGCGCTGGATGGGGAGGGAGCGGTGGGCTTGGTCTCGCGGCAGAGCTGGGCCGTCATCGTGCCGGTAATATTGATGCCGTCGGTGGTGTTGGATGGGGTGGTCCAGTGGAGCTGGACGTGGTCGCCGATGCGCTGGGCGGTGAGATCGGTGACGACTTCCGGCAGGTGCAGGGATGGCGGACGAGGCGGGCCGGGGCTGGCGCAGCCGATGGCCAGAGGCAGAAGGAGGGTGGTGCTGAGGGCTCGCCAGAGGTGTTGACGGTGGGGTTTGGCTTCGAACGTCACTGCTGACAGCCTAGCATTTTCAGCAGCATGGGTTCGCTATGGAGAAACATCGAGGCTGGGGTGAGTCATTTGTACTGAGAGGGTGGAGGACAAATCGAATTCAAAGATGGAATCGCCCGGGCATCGTTTGATTGGATCACAACATCTTTTTAGATAACGAATAAAGGTACTGCTTATGTCTAAGACAGATGGTTTAGCGCATGTGAGAGCACATGTTGAGATGGCTCCGATTCCATCGGGGGCGATGGCTCAGAAAGTGGCCCACCCTTTGTTTGATGCGGGGAATCTCCAGGTGGATGGCGGGGTGGTCGAGGAGTTTATCTCGGAGAAGCACATCGGCGCACGGATCAAGGCTTTGCGGCTGAAGAAGTCGATGGGGCTGGTGGAGTTGGGACGGCATACGGGGCTGTCGGCGAGCTTTTTGTCGCAGCTGGAGACGGGGCGCGTGGTGCCGACGCTGCGCAATCTGGCGCGGATTGCGATGGTCTTCTCCAAAGATCTGAACTACTTCTTCGAGCCGGAGCCGACGACGCTGTTCCGGGTGCACCGGCGTAAGGACCGGGTGCGGCTGCCGCAGACGGGAGCGAATGATCCGTCGTACTTCTTTGAGAGCCTGGGTTACCTGGTTCCGGACCGTCAGCTTGATCCGTATTTTGCGGAGTTTCTTCCGGGCAAGGTGGGACAGGAGGCGCGGGCGCATCAGCATATTGGGTGCGAATTTCTTTACGTGCTGACAGGGGTGCTGGAGGTTCGGCATGGCGAGGGGAGCTACAGGCTGGAGGCGGGGGATGCCGTGTACTTCGACGCGAATACAATCCACAGCTATGTGTGTTGCGGTGATAAACCGGCGACGGCGGTGATTGTGACGCTGCAGCATCCGTTGATGGTCTCGCGTGACGGCAAGCATCGAGGAGTTACGGCAGCTATGCTGCGGCCGGTTTCGGAGAAGGGTTTGCCGCAAAAAGGGCAACAACGGATGCATTAGCTTTTTGTCTGGGGCGGGTTATTTTTTGCACGCAGCACGATGCAATAAAGTGGGGAGATGTCTTTTCTTGTACGAGCTGCCTGCCTGGAAGATGCGCGGGCGATTGCGGCGATCTATGAGCTTTTCGTTTTGACCAGCACGGCTACGCTGGAGCTAGAGCCTCCGGATGCTGCGGAGATCGAGCGCCGGTTGCGTTCCGTGCAGGATGCCGGACTGCCGTATCTCGTCGCTGAGGCGCCGGATGGTGCGGTGGCGGGGTATGCGTATGCGACGGCGTTTCGGCCTCGCGCGGGGTATCGGTTTACGGTGGAGGACTCGGTTTATCTGGATGCGAAGTTTGCGGGGCGGGGACTCGGGAGACGGTTGCTGGTGGAGTTGATTGTGCGGTGTAAGGCGGCGGGTTGTCATCAGATGGTCGCGGTGATCGGTGGGGAGAATCCGGCGTCGGTGGCGATGCATGCCTCGCAGGGGTTTGCGGATGTGGGGGTGCTGCGCGAGGTGGGGTTCAAGTTTGGCGCGTGGCGCGATGTGACGTTGATGCAGCGGGAGCTTTAGTGGTTTAGCGGTCTATCGATTGGGCCGGGTTTATTCGCAACGCAGTGCTGTTGTTGGATTGAGCTGCGCCGCTCGGAAGGCCGGGAGGAAGCTGGCTAGTGCCGCGATGACGGCGAGGAAGGCTGCGGCGAAGGCGAGTGTTGCCGGGTCGTAGGGCTTTAGTCCGAAGAGGATGGAGCCTGCTCCGCGACCTGCGAGCAGCGACAATGTCGTGCCGATGAGTGCGCCGATCGCCAACATGCTGGCCGCGTCGCGCATGACCAGGCCGATAATCTGGCTGCGTGTGGCGCCGAGGGCTATGCGGATGCCGATCTCGTTGCGGCGACGGGTGACGAGGTAGGAGATGATGCCGTAGAGTCCGACCATGACGAGCAGGGCGGCTAGAGCGCCGAAGAAGCTGGAGAGGATCGCCATGAGGCGTTCGCGAAGGAGCCTGTCGTGAATGCTCTGCTGGAAGTCGAAAAAGTTCACGCGTATCTCGGGGTGTGTGTCTCCGATTTTGCGCTTGATGGCTTCAGTGATCGTGGCGGAAGGGAGGTTCGAGGCGATGATCACTACGGTCCATGGCCCTTGCGCGGTGAGGGGGAACTGGGTTGCGGGGGCGAAGGCCATGGGGGGCGTGTCGCCGCGGAGTTCGTTGTACTTGGTGTCGTGGACTACGCCGACGATCTCGAAGAGCGTGGACGGATATTTCGGCTCGGCCTGGGTGCGTAGCGTTTGTCCGATGGGGTTTACATCGTTGAGATAGGTGCGGACGAAGGTTTGATTGACGATGGCTACGTGGGGCGATGTGTCGGTGTCGTTCTCGTTGAAGCTGCGTCCGGCGATGAGGGGAATGTCGAAGGTCTGAAAGTAACCGGGACTCACCCAAGTGAATTGCGACGGGCCTTCCATGGAGCCGACGTTGACTCGGTGTCCCCAACTGCCTCCCAGCAAGGGGATCATGGTCGTCGTTGTGGCGTTGGTGACTCCTGGTACGGAGTGGACCTCATTCAACAGGCGGCGCTTGAACTCTTCGTAGTGTGCGGGGTCGACATGGGATAGGGGGAAGCCGAAGGTTCCGACGGTGATGCCGCTTTCGCGCATGCCGGGGTTGAGAGTCATGAGGTTACGAAAGCTGCGGACGAACAAGAGCGCGCCGACGAGGAGGACCATGGAGACGGAGATTTGAGTGACGACCATGAGACGCTGCACGGAGAAGCGTTCGCGACTGCCAGAGGTTCGGCCGTCGCCGGTCTTCAGTGCGGTAATGGGGTCGGATTTGGACATGCGGAACGCCGGGAGAGTTCCGAAGATGGCGCAGGTGAGCGATGCCACGGTTGCGGCAAAGAGAAGGACTCGCCAGTCGGTTTCGATGGAGAGGTGAATCGAATCTTTCCCGTTGGCGAAGGCCAAGAGCAGGACGCGGCTGAAGGCCTGGGCGAGGGCGATTCCGAGTACGGCTCCGGTGACTGCGAGGAGGCTGCTTTCGATGAGAAGTTGACGCAGCACGCGGCCTCGGGAGGCTCCGAGAGCCATGCAGACTGCGACTTCGCGCTGACGGCTGCTGGCTCGAGCGAGCATGAGGTTGGCCAGGTTGGCGCAGGCGATGAGAAGCACAAGGCCAGTGATGGCGAGAAGGATCCAGAGAGATTTGTCGTAGTCCTGCCGCAGGTTGCTGACGCCTGACGATGCGGAGTATGCGCCGAGGCGGAAGTTTTTGAATTGCTCGGTAGATTTCGAGCTGTATCCCGTGGGCAACGCCGCTTCAAACATTCCTTTGCTGATGGAGCCGAAGTAGGCAGAGGCGCGGTCGAGGGTCCAGTCTGGTTTCAGGCGACCCATGACGGAGACGTCGAAGAATTCGCGTGAGATGGTCCGGGGTGTGCAGAGGGGAAATGCCATATCGAAGCTCTCGCCTACGGCAAGGCCGAAGAATTCGGGTGGTGCGACGCCGATGATCTCGGCTTGCAGGTTGTCGATCAGGATGGTGGTGCCTGGAGTGATGGGGCGACCGCCCATCTGGGACTGCCAGTAAGGGTAGCTGACAACGCCGCGTGGCGCGGTGCAGGCGGCTGCTTCATCTTCGGGGCCGATTAGTCTTCCCTGCAAGGGTTGAATGCCGAGGACGCTGAAGAAGTCGCCAGTGACGTTGATGGTTTGAATGCGGCGGCCATCGCTGATGGAGCCGAGTATCTGCTGATTGGTGCGCCAGGCGAAGACGCCGGAGAGAGGGTCGTGATGGCGTTGAATTTCCTGCCAGAGAGGGCGAGTGAGTTGCGAGTACTGGGAGTCGGAGACGCCGAAGCCCTGGTTGCCGCCGACGATGCGAAGGTCTACTAATTCGTGCGGGCGCTGAATGGGAAGGCTGCGCAGGCGTACTGCGTCGAGCAATTGAAAGATTGCCGTGTTTGCACCGATGCCGAGCGCGAGCGTGATGATGGCGACGGCTGCGAAGAGAGGGCTTTTGCGGTAGCCGCGGATGGCGTAGCGGATATCGCGCCATAGCGATTCGACGCCTAGTGCGAGGTCTATGCCTTCGACGTGCTCCTTTGCTGCGACGGGGTTGCCGAAGCGGAGGCGGGCGTCGCGGCGGGCGTTCTCTTCGGACATTCCGGCGGCGATGTTGTCTTCGGTGCGCATGGCCATGTGGGCCTGCATCTCTTCTTCGATGTCACGATCTATGCTGGAACGGCGGGTTAATGCCCAGAGTCGACTTAGCAGACGCATCGTTCACCTCATGCGAATCGCATTACTGCCTGTACACCCTTTACGGTTTGTTCCCAACTTTTTTCTGCTATCGCGAGCTGCTTTCTTCCGGTTGGCGTGAGGGAGTAGAACTTCGCTCGACGATTGGTCTCGGTGAGGGCCCATGTGGAACGTATCCAGAGGTTTTGTTCCATGCGATGTAGTGCGGGATAGAGAGAGCCTTCTTCGATGCGGAGGAGTTCGCCGGAGACCTTTTCGATGTGGAGGACGATTCCGTAGCCGTGCATGGAACTGGTTTGCGCGAGGCTCTTGAGGATGAGGAGATCGAGGGTTCCCTGGAGGTCGTTCTTCGCCATAGATCACCATGCCTAGATATCTAGGGAAGAAGATTATGGCGAGTATACCTAGTTGTCAAGGGGTTCTCTTTGGAGTGGGAGAATTTTGTGGTGGTATTGTTGTCCGCATGTGGATGAAGCGGATTTTCGCGGCTTTGCTTGCGGTGAGTCTGGTTGCGGCGGTTGATGCGCAGGAGAAGGTGCTGGCGCCGACTCCGCCGATGGGGTGGAATAGCTGGGACTCGTATGGGCTGACGGTGACGGAGGCGCAGTTTCGCGCGAACGCGGATGTGATGGCCGCGAAGCTGAAGGCGTTTGGATGGCAGTATGTGGTGGTGGATGAGGGTTGGTATCTGCGGAATCCGGAGAGTGCGGGGAAGCCGGAGACGCTGGTGTATACCGCAAATGCCGAAGGGCAGTACATGCCAGCGGTGAATCGATTTCCTTCGGCGGCGAATGCTGGGTTCAAGCCGCTGAGTGATGCGGTTCACGCGCAGGGGTTGAAGTTTGGGATTCATATTATTCGGGGGATTCCGAAGAAGACGGTTGCGGCGGATACGGTGATTGCAGGAAGTGCGTTTCGCGCGAGTGAAGCGGCGGATATGGCGGATGTGTGTCCGTGGAATCCGGACAATTTTGGCGTGAAGGATAATGCCGCGGGGCAGGCCTGGTATGACGCTCTGATGAAGCAGTATGCAGGATGGGGCGTGGATTATGTGAAGGTGGATTGCATTGCTTCGCATCCGTTCAAGGGCGCGGAGATTCAGATGATTCATCGGGCGATTGTGAAGACGGGGCGGCCGGTTGTGCTGAGCCTTTCGCCCGGGCCGACGGCTCTGGAGAATGCAGCGCTGGTGGGAGAGAATGCGCAGCTGTGGCGGATCTCGGATGATGTGTGGGACAGGTGGGAGAAGGGCAAGGAGTGGTCGCAGAGTTTGAAGGCGCAGTTTCCGGTGATTGCGAGCTGGCAGAAGTTTGTGCGGCCGGGGAACTGGCCTGATGCGGATATGCTGCCGCTGGGGCATCTGGGACCGGTTCCGGGGGATGGTAAGGAGCGAGATACTCGGCTGACGAAGGATGAGCAGAGGACGATGGTGACGCTTTGGGCGATTGCTCGGTCGCCGCTGTTTCTGGGGGCGAATTTGACGCAGATGGATGGGTGGCTGGAATCGCTGGTGACGAATACTGAGGTCATGGCGATGAATCAGCGGGGGCGTGAGCAGCGTTTGGTGAGTGAGGATAGCGATTTGGTCGCGTGGGCTTCGAAGGGGGATCGCGGGCAGGAGTATCTTGCGCTGTTTAATTTGGGAGATGCGGAGGTGAGGGTGGAAGCTCCGTTTGCGAAGTTTGGGTTAGCTGCGGAGAAGTATGCGGCGCGGGATGTTTGGGAGAAGAAGGATTTGGGGAAGGTTGGGAAGGTGATGGGTGTGGTGGCTCCGCATGGGGTTTTGTTGTTGGAGTTGAAGAAGTAGAAAGGGCGAATTTTACTAACGGATGCTTGGCTGGTCGCTCGTATTGATGTAGGGCTTCCTTGTAGTTAGAACCGTGCTGGCATTAGCAAAATACAGGGATTTTTCGCTTCGCTCAGAATGACGGCGCTTTATTCTCGATTCACATGTTAGTGAGCCAATGTTCGCCGCTCACAGAAGTTTGGAGCGGTGGGCGGTTGCGATGAGGCCGTAGGTGGGGTTGTGAACGATGTCTTGGCCGAAGGTTGAGAGCGAGGCGAAGGTGCTGTTGGTGCTTAACTGACGGGCGGCGCAGTTGTCCGGTCCCCATGACCAGACGAGCCAGCTCAACCCATCTTTCTGCAGGAGGGTCAGCAGCGACTGGTACGTGAAGCCGTTGGTTTTTCCGGGACCGACGTGGGTGCCGTCGAGATCGTAGTAGCAGTAGGCGGTGGTGCCGTTGACCTGCTCGTCCTGCTTGTTGGCTACTTCGCCGAAGACGATGGGCAGTTTGGCTGCGATGCACCTGGGGATGAACAAGAGGCCGTCGTAGGCTGCCCAATAGGCATGGGCGCTGAAGAGAAGATTGTGATTGGGGTCGGCGGTGATGAGCTGTGGGCCGGCGGTGAGGAAGGCATCGAGTGAGGTTCCGCAGTCAGGCGCGTCGATCATGAGAGGAACGGTGAGGCCTGCCCGGCGGATGCTGGCGACAGCGGTTTTATAGGCTGCGATGTAGGAGGCGAGGGCGGTTTTTTGGTTATCGGCCCAACGATAGAAGCCGACCTCATTGGCGAGGTTGAGGATGATATATTTCGCATGCTTTTGGAGGACTTTGACGACGCTGGCGGAGGTCCACCAGGGGATGAGCTTTGAATTGACGAGACCGGCGTCGGATGCGCAGGTGAGGTCGGAGAGCATGAGGATGGGGATCATGCCGGCGGTGGCGCAGCGGAGCAGGAAGGAGTCGAGATCGTTGAGGGAGTATTTGGGCCGATTGGGGCTGCCGTAGTTTACGTACCACTGGATGCGGACGGCGTTGGCTCCGGTCTTCGCGATTTCAGCAAGAGAATCTTTGCCGGGGAAGTTCCAGTCGTCGAGGAGAGGATAATTGACCCCGCGAAGGGTAATCTTTTTACCGTCGAGGCCGTAGAGATCGGCGCCTGAGGTGTAGAGGGTTGTGTGAGTAGCCATGGAGCCTCTTGGTGAGACAGGATACTCGCAATACACTTTGCTTCGCGGCTGGTTTCGCCTTACTATCGCCGTAGTGGACTTCCCAAAGAACAAGACGAAGATTGATTTGAACCGCGGTGCGAGCGCCGAGGCGGAGCGGCTGGTCTCGGCTGGCAAGGTGGACGATGATGCGGCGTTTGAGCTGAAGCTACGGCCTGCTCGGCTGCAGGAGTTCATCGGGCAGACGAAGGCCAAGGAGCAGCTGGCGATTGCGCTGGAGGCGGCGAAGTCGCGTGGGGAGGCGCTGGATCATGTGCTGCTGTTTGGGCCTCCGGGGTTGGGGAAGACTACGCTGGCGACGATTATTGCGAATGAGCTGGGCGTGGGGTATCAGCAGACGAGTGGGCCGGCGCTGCAGATTCAGGGCGATCTGACAGCGATTCTGACGAACCTGCGGGAGAAGCAGGTGCTGTTTCTGGATGAGATTCATCGATTGCAGCCGGTGCTTGAGGAGAAGCTGTATACGGCTCTGGAGGACTACAAGCTCGACATCATTATTGGGCAGGGACCGGCGGCGCGGACGCATGTGATGGAGATTCGCCCGTTTACTTTTGTGGCGGCCACGACTCGACCGGGGTTGCTTTCGTCGCCGCTGCGGTCGCGGTTTGGGATTTTGTTGCGGCTGGAGTTTTATACGGACGATGAGCTTCGGTTTGTGGTGGAGCGGTCGGCCGAGGTGTTGGGGGTGCCGATTGATCGCGATGGTGCGGCGGAGATTGCGATGCGGTCGCGGGGGACGCCCAGGATTGCGAATCGGCTGCTAAGGCGCGTGCGGGACTATGCGCAGGTGCGGGGGCAGGGCGTGATTGATCGGCCTACGGCGAATGCGGCGCTGTCGTTGCTGGAGGTGGATGCTCATGGTTTCGATGAGCTGGATCGGCGGCTGCTGCGGACGATTATTGAGAAGTATGATGGCGGGCCGGTGGGGCTAAACACTTTAGCTGCAGCACTTGCGGAGGAGCAGGATGCGTTGGAAGAGGTGTATGAGCCGTTTCTGATTCAGATTGGGTTTCTGGATCGGACTCCGCGGGGGCGCGTTGCTACTCGGCTGGCTTATGAGCATCTGGGGATCGAGATGCCGAGGAAGTTGAGTCTGTTTTAACTAAGAAAAATTTCACGGAGTCTCTTTTTGGAGTCAGAGGATAAGTATGTGAAGATCGTCGTTGACCTACCGGATGCCGAAGACGGTGTCGGTGGAGAAGGCCTGTGGGCGGTCAATGTTGGCGAGGATTTATACGAGGTTCACAATTCACCATGGCACACACTCGAAATCAATTACATGGATATTGTGAAAGCTGTCCCGCCCGATGAGGATAAGAAGCCGCAATTTGTAGAAGTTGTTAAACGAGGCGGCCATCGCTCAATTCACGTGGTGTTCCTTGAGAAAGGATTGCCGCAAAAAGACGACGTGCTCAGCCACATCAATAAGCTTGGGGCTACCTATGAGGGTTCTGGCAAGACATTATTTGCGATTGATTTAGAGCCAGACGTGAACTTCAACGCTGTTGCTGACTCTCTGCATGAGTGCTGCGATAAAGATTGGCTGGATATTCGGTATGCTCCTCAGCCGCAGCCGAAGGGAACGGGCGAGTAATTGCCTAAGTAGAACCTTGGCGCTTCGAGCGAATACAGGGATTCTTCGCTCCGCTCAGAATGACGGTTTCTTACCAAGGCATTGGGGCGAGTGAGAAGATTAGAGCCATGAAGGCGCTTGTCTTTGACTCGTTTGGGGACGCCGACGTTCTGCGGTATCGGGAGATCGATGAGCCTGTGTTGGGTGTGGGGCAGGCGCTGATTCGCATGAAGGCTATTGGGTTGAACTTTGCTGATATCTATCGGCGAAGGGGAAACTACCACCTGGTTGGAGATCCGCCTTACGTTCTGGGGTATGAGGGTGCGGGTGTTGTTGTGGCGATCAACGCAGACGACACGCGCTATAAGGTGGGGGACCGTGTGGCTTTTGCGGACTCTCCGCACGCGAACGCGGAGTATGTTGCGGTTCCGCTCGACCATTTGATCCGGCTGCCTGATGACATCTCGTTTGAGTCGGCCTCGGCGGTTCTGCTTCAAGGGCTCACTGCGCAGTATCTTTTGCGCGATAGTCATCGGCTGGTGAAGGGGGAGAGTGTGCTTGTTCATGCGGCGGCGGGGGGAGTGGGTTTGTACCTGACGCAGCTGGCGAAGAGTGAGGGAGCGTTTGTTGTGGGGCTGGTTTCGACGGAGTTGAAGCGTCGGGCGGTTCTCGAGGCGGGGGCTGATTTGGTGCTGCTATCGGGTTCGGATTGGGTTGATGTGGGTCGGGCAGCTACTCCGGGCGGACTGGGCTTTGATGTGGTGTATGACTCGGTGGGGATTACGCTTCGCGATAGTCTTCGTGTTGCTCGGATGGGTGGGCATGTGGTGTTTTATGGGATGTCTGGGGGAGATCCTGCGCCAGTGGATCCGCGCTTGTTGATGGATGAGTCGAAGTCGCTGACCGGAGGCGATCTTTGGAATGTGCTGACGAGTGCGGAGGAGCGAATCGCGAGGTCGAACGCGTTGTTTGCGATGATCTCGGCGGGAAAGCTACGGGTTCAGGTGGCGAAGAGCTTTGCCTTGAGTGACGGTGCGGAGGCGCACCGTCTCCTCGAGAGCAGGCAGGTGATTGGGAAGGTTCTACTCATTCCTGGTTAAGGTTTGTGGGTGTTCATGGAACTTTGCCCCGCTGTGTTCGTATGTGTAATGACATCGACTTTTAGTCGCAGGGCACAAAACGCACAAAGGAGCAGCAGCACCGGATGAAAATATTCGCCATTCTATTTGTGTCGCTTTTCTCGGTGTCTGCGATTGTGGGCCAGACTTCGAAGCAGGCTGCGAGCCGAACGTGGATTGCTGACGTCACGATCATCTCGCCGGAGAGTCTCGATCATATTGAGAAGGGCAGCGTGCTGATTGAGGATGGCCGCATTGTTCGTGTCGAACGAAGACAAGGGGCGAAGGCGCCTGCCGGCGCGACGGTGATTTCGGGCAAAGGACAGTATCTTATTCCGGGCCTGATTGATTCGCATGTCCACCTCGCGTCTGTTCCTGGCATGGGTGATCAGTCGGGCAAGGCGGAGATGGTGAAGGCGTATTACCAGCAACTCCCTCGCTCCTACCTTTACTACGGTTACACCACGGTGGTTGATCTGGCGGTGTTCGATCATCAGGTGTTGAAGGATTTCAGTCAGGCGCCGCTGCATCCGGATTTGTATGACTGTGGCGAGCCTTTGGTTTTTGCGAATGGATATCCGATGTCGTTTTCGCCGCCTGATGTGCGGTTCAAATTGTTTTCGAACTTTATCTACGATCCGAAGCAGGCTTCTAGTATTCCGTCCGAATATAAGCCGGAGGATCACACTCCTGCGGCGGACGTAGCTCGGGTCAAGGGTTCCGGTGGGATTTGCGTTAAGACTTTTTACGAGCGCGGCTTTGGGCGGGACAGGAACCTGCCCGTGATGGGCGCTGATGTCATTGCAGCCGTTCGCAAGAATGCGACTGAGGACGGGCTTGTGCTGATGATGCATGCCAACTCGCTTGAGGCTCAGAGATTTGCTGTCGACGGCCATGTCGACGTGATTGCGCATGGAATGTGGAATTGGGGAGATCTCGACACAAAGACGGAGCTGCCGGATGAGATCAAACAGCTGCTCGATCGGATCGTGGAAAAGAAGATTGGGTATCAGGCCACGTTGCAGGTGCTGGAGGGTCTGCGCGCGTATTTTGACCCGGAATATCTGAAGACGGCTGCTATCTCCAAGGTTGTGCCTGGCACGATGCTGGCGTGGTTCAATACTCCCGAAGGTAAGGGGTTCAAGAAAGAGTTAGTGAACGACGACACACCGGACGCTGCCATGGCCCAGGCGTTTGACAACGGTCCGCTTCGGCACGGGCGTCAGGTGGTTGCTTATCTGGCCAGTAAAGATGCCAACTTTCTGTTTGGCACGGACACTCCGTCGGCTCCGACGTATGGAAATCTTCCGGGGTTGAATGGCTATCTTGAGATGCAGCAACTGCAAAAGGCTGGATTGTCGTTGGCACAGATCTTCAAGGCGGCCACGATCAGCAATGCGCGGGAGTTCAAGCTCGATGGGCAACTCGGAACGATTGAGCCGGGAAAGACTGCGAATCTTGTTCTGCTGAAGAAGTCTCCGCTGGAGAGCGTGGATGCGTACGACAGCATCGTCACGGTCTGGGTTCACGGAACGCCGGTCTCGCGCGATAGTCTGGCGATCGAGACCGGCAAGTAGTTTGGTTGTTGCTCCGGTCGGAAGCTTTTAATTCGCTCCAGATCGTTGCGGATTCGCTGGCGTTGTCTGGCGGAGGGCGGCGGGGACAAACTCCGTGCTCAGCATTTTGGGGCTGGCGGTGAGGTAGTAGGTGGGGATCTTGGGGAACTGCTCTTCGGTGAGAATGAGGGTGCGGAAGTCGAAGCTCTGGATTTCGGCGCGGTCTTCCATGTGGTTGCGTGCGATGGCTCCGGCTAGGGTGGTGACGAAGGTTTGCGGGTCGACGGTGTGGTTGGTGGTGGGCTCGCCGGTTGCGGTAGGCAAGGGCTTGCCGGGTTCGTCGTTGGGGAGCGGGAGGATTTTGGTTTCGATGTTGAAGCGGACCTTTTCGGCGTTCGCGGCGCGCTCGGCTGCGTTGGGCTGCGATTTGCCGGGGCCGTTGCGGTAGTAGTCGACGTAGAAGGCGGTGAAGCGGAAGAGCTGCTCGACGTAGGTGGGGACGTAGGGGCTGATGAGGTGCTCGTGTTGGGCGAAGGCCACGGACACGGGCGAGAGGGCGAGGTCGTTCTTCTGGTCGGGGAACTGGGTGTGGAGCTTATCGCAGATGAAGGTGCGCTGGGCTTCGGTGCTGGAGATGTCGCGGAGGTAGACGCGGCTTTCGAGGGTATAGGGGGAGCCGTCGGCGCGGCGGCAGGACTGCGGGCTGTAGAACTGATCGTGCCAGATGAGAGAGACGTGGTCGGTGGAGACGCCGGTGTCGGTCTCGAGGGTGGTGCTGAGCTGATCGAGGCCGGACTCGAAGGAGGGTAGGGTGTTTTCGGGGCGCAGGCCGCGGCCTCCACGATGCGCGGAGATGTCGAAGGTGGCGAAGTAGGCGGCGTCGTCGGGGTGGGCGGCGGCTTCTTCTTTGACGACGGCGCGGAGGAGGTCGGGGCGGTCGGAGATGATGCCGTCGACGCGGAGGTTGATGAGCGCGCGCATCTTTTCAGGGTCGTTGGTGGTCCAGGGAACGACCTGGAAGCCGGCTTTGTGGAGCTGGGCGACGTCGACGGGAGGATTGGCGGTGAGGAGGGTAGCGTCGACGGGCGAGAGGACCGGAGTGAGAGCGCCGTGGACTTTGGCGTGGTCGTGGGCGGCGGTCATGAGGTTGAGGTAGGGATTGGTGGGCATGGTGGCCTGCTGGGCGATTGCTGAGGAGGTAAATGCTAACATCGCGGAGGCGAAGACAGTGTAGATTCGAATAGAAGCCATAAAGAGAAAATATTCGAGCTATGTTGTCGCCACGTCAATAAGATGCGTGTCGCGACGATGTGGCGCTGATGGTTGCGGATGGTTCACGTGTCTTGTTGTGCTTATTTTTTGACGATCAAAGGGGTCTTGTTGTGAGTTTGCGTTTTCGATGTGTTGCTGCGGTCTCTCTGCTGCTGGTTTGTAGTGCAATGGTTGCTCTTGCGCAAAGCGAGAGCGATATCAAGACGATAGAGAAAGCTCGGTCGATGTATCTGACTGGGCCTGTACCAAGTTCGATCTCGTGCGGTGTTGTGATGAATTGGGATGCCTTCTTCCAACAGCTGAAGCTTGAGCAGACGGATGAGACGAAAGCCCGGATGGAGAAATTTAAGGGGCTGAAAATCTCGGTGGTTTCCAGTGATGCGAACCACACGGAGCTGAAAATCGACGGTGACGTAACTAGTCAGTTGTCAGATGGACTTCGCCAGCAGTTGCAGGGCTTTTTTCAAATCTTTTGGACGCAATCGTATGGGCGACTGCTTGAGGTGAAACCCGGAGAGCATTTTGAGCTGACGACAACGCCGGAAGGATACGCGATGAAGTCGGCTAAGGGTGAGGCTAAGGCCGTTGTTGAGATGGACAAGAGCTATCGGATCACGCGAACCAATTTTGAAGCTCAACAGATGAGCGGAGCATCGACGTTGGGTTTTGTCGCGGGCGAGGATGGGTTGTTTCGCTTTCGGAACGTCGATTCGACGATCCAATTCGGTGCGAGCAAGATTGTACTTAGTATGAATCTCGACTATCAGAAGGTTGGCGCTTACGAGATTCCCCAGCGCATTCATATGTCCGTACCGGGCTCCTTTGCCTTTGATTACACGCTGAACGGTTGCGAGGTGAAGGGCGAGAGTGATTCTGCGTCGGCTTCCAAAGCTGGTGGGCGCTGATTCTGAGTAATGCGTCTTACTGTCTGGAAAGAGTAAGGGCCGGAGTCACTTCTGACTAAGACGAGGTGGCTTCGGTAGCTGCGAGAACTGCGGCCAGTCTTCCGTGGGCGGCGAGAAGTTTGGCTTCGGCGGCTGAACGGCTGAGCGAGAGCTTCTGCATGACGATGGCGGTTTTGACGGAGCCGGCTTGTTCGAGCAGGTGTGCGGCAGTGGGTTGGTCGACTCCCGTGGCTGCGGCGATGATGCGCTGGGCGCGGTCGACTAGTTTGGCGTTGGTGGGCTGTACGTTGACCATAAGGTTGCTGTAGACGGCTCCGGCTTTGATCATGATGCCGGTGCTCAGCATGTTGAGGACGAGCTTGGTGGCGGTACCGGCTTTGAGGCGCGTGCTGCCGGTGAGGACTTCGGGGCCCGTGACGGGGGCGATGGCGATGTCGGAGACGGCGGCCATCTGGGAGTTGGGGACGCAGGTGAGGGAGATGGTGAAGGCGCCGATGGAGCGGGCGTGGGCGAGTGCGCCGAGGACGTAGGGGGTGCGTCCGCTGGCGGCGATGCCGACGAGGGTGTCCTGTTTGGTGAAGTCGGCGGCGATGAGGTCGCGGCTTCCTTGTTCGGGCGAGTCTTCGGAGCGCTCGCTGGAGGTGCGGAGAGCGGAGTCTCCGCCGGCGATGATGCCCCGCACGAGTGTGGGCGGGACGGAGAAGGTGGGTGGGCACTCGGAGGCGTCGAGCACGCCGAGCCGTCCGCTGGTGCCGGCTCCCATGTAGAAGAGGCGGCCTCCGTGTTCGAGGCGGGCTGCGATGGCGTCGACGGCTTTGGCGATGTTGGGGAGTTCGGTGGCTACGGCGGCGGCGACGGTGGCGTCGGCTTCGTTGATGATGCGGAGCATGTCGAGGGTGGGAAGTTGGTCGATGTGCTCGGAGGCGGGGTTGCGGGCTTCGGTGGGGAGCGTGGCGAGATCCATGTGCTCCATGATGGAGGATGGAGGGTGTCGGCGGCAATTCGGGTGTGGATTGCTGGCGCGGAGTAGTGCGGAACGAAAAGCGTACCTCAGCGGCTAAAGCCGCATTTGAAGCGCAGAGTCTTGCGGCACGGCTGAAGCCGTGCCCTTAAGCAAGACGGTCTTCTGGCGCGGTCTCTCGTCAGTGAGAGGTGATCGCGACTGGGACGGGTGACTTCGCGGTGACGATGGCTCCGATGAGGCAGAGGGCGATGAGTATCTCCGTGATGGATGGTGGGGGGAAGATGTAGGTCCAGGTGACCACGGACATGGCGAGATAGGCTACCGTGAACGTGATGAGGATGGGGCGAAGGATGAGGGCGTTCGTTTTAGCCAATGAAGCGAGTTGCCAGAAGAGGATGGCCTCGGCCGTCAGAGAGACGCTGGCGGCGAGGCCCATGCCCATGTGGAAGTCCCAGAAGCTGCGTGTGAATCCCATGACCGGGAATGTGTTGGCTTTCATGGCCGATACGGCTATTTGTTGTGGACCCGGAGCGGGTGAGCCGAAGACGCCTCCGATGGTGTGAAGCGCGGCGTGGATGAAGGTCAGGACGGATGCGATGCGGAGGAAGAGGACGGGCTTCATGCTTTGGCCTCCCGGGTGGCTGCTTTGGCGAACTCTGTAAGGGTGAGGCTCCAGGCGTTCGGGGTGTCCAACATCTCGCGGAGTTTTTCGTAGCCTTCGCCGTGGCGCTCGATTGCGCTGTGCTCAAGTTCGACGAGCGTGGCGGAAGGGCCTTCTTCGGTGAAGCGGATGTGGACTTCGCTGGCTTTGGCGAGGTCGGGATTGAACTTCCAGTCGGGGCCGAGGTGCCAGGAGAAGGTGACGCGATGCGGCGGCTCCCAGGCGAGGATATGGCCCCAGTTGCAGTCGTTGCCTTCGGCGTCGCGCTCGTACCAGCGGCCGCCTTTGCGCGGCTCGACGATGATGTTTTGGAAGGGTTTCTCGCCGATGTGATGCTCGGCGGGCCACCAGGTCTCCATCTGCTCGACGAAGACGGAAAAGGCGTGTTCGATGGGAACGGGAACGCGCACGCTTTTATTGACGACGGCTGGTTCGACGATGTTTGCCATGCTTTTCTTTCCCTTTCTGCGGTGAGATTTTTTGAGAGGCGGCGGCTTGGAACGCGCTCATGGCCTTGTCCCAGACCTGGTCGAAGTGCGCACGGAGGCGAGCGACTCCTTCGGGATCTAACTGGTAGAGGCGGCGGGTTCCGGTCTTCCTGTCGGTGACGAGGCCTGCGTCTTTGAGCACGCGGAGGTGCTGCGAGACGGCCGGGCGGCTGACGGGAGAGGTCTCTGCGAGCTCGTGAACGGCCATGGGCCCGTTGGCGAGTTTCTGAAAGATGGCCATGCGGGTGGCATCGCCAAGGGCGTCGAGGCCGGCTTGTAGGTAAGTGTCCACTTACGGTAAGTGATAGCTTACGGACAAAGGAACTGTCAATAGAGAATTTTTTCTTATGCCATTCTCGAAATCAGCTGGGGTTTTGCTAGGTCCTGGGTGACTGCTGGAATCGCTTTCGTCTCCACCATGCAAGTGTCCAGATGATTGCAATGAGAATCGCGACAGCAAAATAGGGAAGATGGGAAGTTAGCCATATTACTCTTTGGATCCGTGCCCTAAGTTGTGTGGCTTTTCGGATCGACTCTGCTGAGATATCGACCGATTGGTCCCAGTTCATTGTCCTGAGGCGAGGCAGAAATCCGTGATGAACGCATCCTGCCAGGTTGTAGATACCGACCACGTGCGTGAAATGGCTGGCGACGATCAGGTCGCGCGAAAATTCCTCCCAGTTGAGCGGTGCGAATCGGGGTGCTGCATCGGAGCCGCTGGTGACGCCGACCGCAATGGCCTGTGCCTCCGGGCCGTAGACCCAGATTAACGCTGAGTCGAGTCGCTTGTTGAAGCTGGTGTAGATCATGAGGACTTCGCGGTCACCCCGGACATCTACGATGCCGGCAAGCCGTTCCAGCAGTGTGGAATGTACTCTTCGCGCGTCTGCGATGAATGGAAATTGATAGGTCTCGACGGGATATCCATGGGCTTGAATTTCGCGAATGAGTGAGGCGTAGGATTCTCTGGCGCGGCGGACGCGGTCGATGTCGAAGTAGCGCGTGATGAGCGTCCAGGCTAGACGCGATTTGCTGTTTCGCAATGCGGCGAACTCCTGGATGTTGGGTTCTATGTCCAGCCCTACTCCTGCCCATCGCAAACTGTAGGTGTTGGTCCATGTGAGAAAGTCTGCAAAGCGCGCTGCTGCCTCCGGGGTATTGCTGGCATTCAGGTAGTAGCCTTGCTCTGGCGGCAGTGCAAGCCACGCGGTTACAGGAATGCCAGCGTCGTTCAGTTGGCGGACAATGCGGGCACGGTCGGGGCTAAGGTCTGGAAGAGCCAGCGCGATGCCTGCATTCAAGGCTTTGAGATCGGAGATTACATCCGGTTGGGAGAACAGAGTTTCCAGTTCGGTCGTGGAACCGTCGCAGGCAAATACCAGATGCGCAGGACCGTCTCTGTTTTCGCCGGAGATACGGATGTCTCCCGGTGACGCATTGCCCGGTCCCGGGGCAAATCCACCAATCGAGATAGATAGAATGGCGATTGCCGCGAGTGAGAGCCAGGAAGCCATACGCTAGACACTCCACTTCGAGGACCGAAGCGCGAAGGTGTTCCCTCATCTTTAGGTTATGTCATTGTTGACCTGACGGGTGATATGAAATCCGTTGCAGGCCCGGGCGAACGGGGGCGACTGTATCGTAAGGGCTGGCATCTTACGGATTAGAGAATCAGGAATTTCGGCGGCCACCTTTTACATTGACTATGAGCCCTTCACGCTACGCGCTTTCTGCAGCAGTCGTCGCGGTTGTGCTCTTCCTTGTCTGGCTTGTTTGGCCTGCGCGTACAAAGAGCGACGCTTCAAGTCAGCCAACGGACAGTGCGGCGTCTGTGCCGGTATCGAGCGTTGCGGTTGCTCATGACGATGGAGTAACGACGGTCTATGCGCATAACCTGATGCTGCGCAAAGGGCCGGACTTTCGCATCTATGTTCGCTGGATTCGCGGCCAGATGCTGCGCACTCGAAAGGACGATGAGCCTTCGCTCGATGATCCTGAGTCGTTTGTCTTCCTGATTCAGAAGGGTGTCATTCACGCGAATCTTGGTGACATCAGTACTTTTCTCAACGCGAGTATGCCTCGGTCTCCGCTCAAGAAGATCACTGTGACGGGTGAGGGGGACCAGCTCAAAATTAGCGGTACGCTGCATAAGCTGCTGGTGCCGTTGCCTGTCGAGATGGTCAGCACGATCTCGGCTATGCCGGATGGGCGCGTGCATCTGCACATTACCAAGATTGGCGTGCTGAGAGTTCCGGTGAAAGGGTTGATGCGCGGGCTTCACCTGGATATCAAGGACATTGTGGGGTCAACTCCGGTGTCGGGCGTCGAGGTCTCGGGCAATGATCTTTATCTGGATACAACGAAGCTGTTGCCGCCGCCACACATTCGTGGCCTGCTGACCAGTATCACGGTGGCGGCGCCTGATCTTGTGCTGGTCTACGGGAATGCTCCGAATGATGAGACGAAGCTTGCTCAGTGGCATAATTTCCTGCGGTTCGAGGGAGGCACGGTTGACTTTGGCAAGCTGACCATGCACAAGTCTGATCTTACTTTGATCGACGCATCGGATGATGCCTGGTTTGATCTTGATCTGGTCAACTATCAGGCACAGCTCGTCAATGGTGTCAGCCGGATGACGCCAGAGGCTGGGCTCGAGATCTTTATGCCGGACCTCAACGACCGGAATAAGTCGGTTAAGAAGATTCCTCTTGATTGGCTTAAGGATCGCAACCGCTCGCTGCCGCAGGGTGTCCCGATGCCGGCCAAGTAGATGAGATTTGAACGCTAGTTTTTCATCAGCTCTTCGATGTCGATATCTTTTTGGGTCGTCTTTGCGGGAGCGAGTTCGATGTTCTGTCCTGTGATGTCGCTGTCGGTCACGATGACGGACTGCTTGCCATCCTGGTAGCTGCGCAGCGTATGAATCGACTCAACAGTCATGAAAGCTGTCGGTTTTTTTGTCAAGGGCTCGGTGTCGGCTGCATTGGTGACGAGCAGGTCGTAGGTGCCGGGGGGAACGAACGTCACGGTGAAGTTGCCATGAGCATCGACGTTGGCTGAACGCCCAAAATCTTTATCCTGCGTGTCTGTGAGCACCACTGCTGCTGTGTTGAGACCGTGGTGGTCCTCGGCTGAGGCGATGTGGCCGCTGACCGAGTGGAGGCCCGCGAGTTTGATGGTCACTTCTTCGTCGCCACGGTCTTCCGCGGTATGCAGGGTCACGGGCTTCGCATCGGCCTGATGAAATGCGGCAGGGGCGAAGACGAAGATTGGGGAATCCATCATGTTGCCCATGTTCATGACGCCGTTCCTCATCACGAACTGCATGCGGGTTTGCAACATTGCCTTGATGAGATAGTCCCCAGGGGCCAACCCTGAGATGCGAAAGTGGCCCAGGTCGTCGGTGGTCGAGAACTCGCCGCCGCCGTTTCCCATGGGGGGATTTGCGAGCATTGAGAACTGTGGCGGAATAACAATCTCTTTGGTCTTCGCAGAGACAACCGTAACTGTGACTTGTGTAGCCGGGCTACCGTCGTCCCATACGACCTTGCCGGAGATCGCAGCTCCGCGATTGACGAGGATATCAGCTCGGACCGAGCGGTCGGCGGTGACATGCACCATCGGAATGTCGGGAATCGACTTCCGGAGATCAGCACCGGCAGCGAGGGCCGCCTGCACGATACTCCCCGCCTGCACGTATCCCGGGATCGAGGCGAAGACGTAATAATCTCCAGGAACCACATTGGTTGCTTCAAAGCCGCCGTCGATGTCGGTCTGCGTCTGCACCATGTTGCCCCCGGTGTACGCCTTCAGCGCGGCCCTGATCTGGGCGGGATCGGGTTTGGCGTTGGGATCGGCGTTCGGTGGCGTTGTGATCTCTGTGGGCACGCCGAAGAGCATCACGTGAGCGAACCTTGCGGGACGCTGCGTGTCGCTACAGGTGACGTGGCCTGTGACGGTGCCTCCGGATGGAGCGGGCGTGGGCTGTTGTGCCAGAGAGGGAGAGGCGAGCGCAACGAAAATCAGGCTGAGAATCCTGAAGGGCAGCATTGGCCAAGTATCGAATTGGATTTTTGGAGGAGCAAGAGAAAAATTGCCGGTAGTGAAGGCTTCGCCTTCCTGAAGTGAGGAATGGTTATGGGACGATGACGACGGCACCGTCTGCGGTCTCCTGCTTTACGGCGTGGACGGCTTCGTTGGCCTGGGCGAGGGGGAAGGTTTTGATGCGGGGTTTGAGGCCGATCTCTCCGGCTAGCTTGAGGAAGTCGCGGGCGTCGGCGCGGGTCATGTTGGCTACGCTGCGAATTTGGCGCTCGCCCCAGAGGAGTTTGTCGTAGTCGAAGGCGGGCATCTGGTCGAGATGGATGGCGTTGATGGCTACGACTCCGCCTTTGCGCAGGCTGGAGAGAGCGCTGACGACGACGGCTCCGCTGGGCGCGAAGGTGATGGCGCGGTCGAGTTCGACGGGAGGGCTCTGCTGGTCGGTGCCGACCCAGGCTGCGCCGAGTGCGGTGGCTGCGGCGCGGTGGGCTTCGCCGCGGGTGGAGACGTAGACTTCGCAACCCCAGTGGCGGAGGACTTCGATGGTGAGGCTGGCGGAGGAGCCGAAGCCGAAGAGGCCGACGCGTTCGCGGGGTTTGACTCCGGCTACGCGGAGGCTGCGGAATCCGATGATACCGGCGCAGAGCAGGGGGGCGACGTGGGTGTCGTCGAGGGTGTGTGGCAGGGGGAAGGTGAAGCCAGTACGGGCGAGGACGTATTCGGCGTAGCCTCCGTCGACGGTGTAGCCGGTGAAGGTGGGGTTGTCGCAGAGGTTTTCTTCGCCGCGGAGACAGTAGGGGCAGATGCCGTCGGTTCCGCCGACCCAGGAGACGCCGACGCGCGCTCCTGCTGGAAGTGCCGGTGAGCCGCCCTCGACGACCTCGCCGACGATCTGGTGACCGGGGATGAGATGGGGTCGGATGGGCGGGAGGTCACCCTCGATGATGTGCAGATCGGTGCGGCAGACTCCGCAGGCCAGTACGCGCAGGAGGACGTATCCGGGGATGAGCTTGGGCCGGGGGGCGTCCTCGACGGTGAGAATGGGTGGGGCTGTGCGGCGGAAAGAATTGAAGACTGCGGCCTTCACGGGACTCCTCGACAGATGTGAGCGTTGCCAACAGTTGCTGGTTGCTTCGATGCACAAGCGATGGGGGACGTACCGGGCTCTCGGTAAAAGTAGTTCAGTACTGGCCGTAGCGGCCCTTGATGGAGTCGAGGAGCTTAGCGGAGTCGTAGCCTACGCCGTCTTTGAAGACGATCTCGACGTTTTCGATGTCGGAGATTTTGGTGCTGGGGTCGCCTTTGATGACGACGAGGTCGGCGTTTTTGCCGGGGGCGATGGAGCCGATGTGCGGTTGCTGGTTGAGGTAGGTGGCTCCGTTGAGGGTGGCGATTTTGATGGCTTCGACGGGAGTGAAGCCAGCCTGGACGAGTAGCTCGACCTCGCGCTGGTCGCCGTAGCCGGGCAGGACGTGGCCGTCGCCGGTGGGGTCGGGCCCGGCGAGCAGGGTTCCTCCGGCGGCGGCGAAGGCTCGCTCCATGTCGAGCTCGCGCTGGAAGAGGACGGCGCGTGGGTTGGGATTTTGGCGGGCTGCGGGTGCGGTGCTCTGGAGGTTGCGGACGTAGAGGTAGGCCTCGCGGGCCTGCGGGGTCATGGCAGCGAGGATGCGGGGTTCGAGCGGTGGGCGGCCGTTGCCGTCGGCTTCGAAGACCGGCAGCGTGGAGGTGATGGCGACGTGGTGGTCGATGAGGAGTTTGAAGAGAGCCTTGGCCTCGGGGCTATCGGGGAGCATTTTCTGCCGGGTGGGTGTGCCGGAGGTCTTGGGGCAGAGGTCGGCCTGCTTGTCGGGGTCGAGCTGGGTGTTGACGACGAAGCCGTGCTCGAGGTTGTCGATGCCTAGTTCGGCGGCCTCGGGGTAGGTGACGGAGCAGAGGTGGCCGGTGACCTTGAGGTTGAGCTTATGGGCTTCGTCGATGGCGGCTTTGAGCTCGTCGCGGGTGATGTTCATGTAGGCCTTGAAGCTGGTGACGCCTTGTGCGGCCCAGAAGCGGACGGTCTGGCGGGCGTCTTCGGCGTCGCGGAGGTTGTGCATCTGGAGGAAGGGGGAGTTGGGGCCTTCGAGG
Organism: Edaphobacter aggregans; assembly: GCF_003945235.1. Lineage (NCBI taxonomy): Bacteria > Pseudomonadati > Acidobacteriota > Terriglobia > Terriglobales > Acidobacteriaceae > Edaphobacter > Edaphobacter aggregans. Next base: position 2,750,945 of record NZ_RSDW01000001.1, on the reverse strand, counting down.
TAGGGGCCGGTGACGTCCATGTGCGGGCCGGGGAGATGGCCGGCGTCGATCTCGCGGCGGAGGTTGAGGTCGGTGTAGGGCTCGACGCTGCCGGTGGTGCGGAGGGTGGTGACGCCGGCGGCGAGGTACATGCGCGGGGCCGAAAAGGTCATCTGGGGGACGATGAGGGGTGGCTCGCTGTTGCCGAGCGCGTCGAAGTTGGGTCGGGCGATGTAGTACATGTGGTCGTGCATGCCGACCAGGCCGGGGATGGCGGTGTAGCCGTGGAGGTCGAGGACTTGGGCCTGGGCGGCGGTGGGGAGGGTGCTCGAGATGCTGGTGATCTTGCCGCCTTCGATGAGGATGGACTGGTCTTCGAGGGGGGCGCCCCCGGTGCCGTCGATGATGCGGACGTGGGTGAGGAGAGTCCGGGGGCCGTTGATTTTGATGAATTTGGCCACGGCTGGAGGTGGAGTGGGGGTTTGTGCGGGAAGGGTGATGGCTGCGGTGGCGAGGCAGATCGCCAGGGCGGCAGTGTGGCGACGGTCCATGGGTGTTCTCCAGTGGGTGAGTTTACGTGAGATTTGGCCGGGCGCGACGATTTTAGGGCGTTTGGAGCCGTAAAATAGAGAGGATTGCGAAAAATCTGAACGGCGCATGGCGCAGAGGACGAAACGAACGGAATGAGCATTGAATCGAAGGCAGTATTGGCAGGACAGGTAGAGACAGCGGCAAAGGCAGCTGGGCTGGTGGCAGTTTCGAGCGAAGTGGGCAAAGACTTCTCCGGCAATCCGACGACGCGGTTCACGCTGGCGCTGGCCGCGGATAAGGCGAAGACGGAAGTGCTGGAGCTGAGCGATCGCTTCGATTTCAGCCGGGTGGATCTGCTGGCCGATGTCAGCTCGTATCTTGCCGAGTCGGCTAAGCGGCTCAGGAATCCGCGGCCGGACTGCTATTTGACGCTGCATGGTCTGCCGCTGAGCTTCGGCAAGTTCGAGTGGCCGTTCCACCTGTCGACCTCGGGCGCGGATACCTATCTGGTACATGGCGAGATACGTCTGGAGGATGGGAACGAGAGCGTGCTGCACGCGAAGATCGCCGCGTCGATGACGGTGACGTTTGCCGAGATCGTGAAGGCTCCGGAGCAGCCGTTTGCTGAGGGCTTTATTTACAACGCGGTACGCAAGACGATGGATCAGGGGCAGCTGGAGCTGGTCAAGAGCGGTAATCGTCAGCCGGTGCCGGTAACGACACGCTACTACAGCCCATGGAAGAAGCGGTTCAGCTTCAACGATACGATGGAGGCGCAGCGGCAGGAGTTTCTGGCGGCGAAGGCCTTCTGGCTATCGGGCGTGTTGGGCGGCGGACAGCCGGTGTGGCTGCTGGATCCGCGGGATGCGCAGTACCTGAACACGACGGTTGAGGAATTGAGCAAATCGGCGGTTGCGCTGGCTCGCGAGGGTGTGTTGCTGCTGGCTACCGATATGGAGTTTGCCACGCCAACCGAGGCCCTGATGGGGCATCGCACCAAATATGAGGCAGAAGTGGCGGCGCAGCTGGCATTCATCAAGCCTTCGTTCAACGAAGAGATGCGCGGCGGCCATACGAATATGTAATCGGGCGAATTTTGTGTTCTTCATTGGCACAATTGAGGCCGCGTGGATAGTATTCACGCGGCTTTCATATTGTTTGGCATCGAATTTGCCGTGACATTTATGGGTAGGGTGCGTCCAATAGCCTGTATTTACTGGAGTTGTCCATCCCACTTTTGTCGATTTGCCAGTGATTGCGCGGCTATGATAGTGTCCCTTTCGGCCTTAAGGTGAACCTCGGCCTGTAGGCAATGAGGAAATGATGAAAAAGCTAATTCGCATTGCAACGCCACTGATGGCAGTGGCACTTATGAGCGGCGCCCCGATTTTTGCGCACGCCCAGAACCAAGCCTCTCCCGCACAGACGCAGGAATGGAATACTCCACCGCAAGGCACAGAGCAGGCCCAGCAGGGCTATCGTGACGGCGTTGAAGCTGCCCAGTTGGATCGGGCTGCCAAGCGCAAGATCGATGCCAAGGCATCGCATCTGTACATGCACCCGCCCGTGAAGGGCGCGGCTCGCGACGAGTATCGTTCCGGCTTTACCGCAGGGTACGAGGCAGCGATCAAGCACAGCAATTCGGGCGTCTAAACGGAGAGAAACTCCGCGGCGCGTGCCGAAATGCTGTACAAAGGAAATAAGGAGAAGGGTCCCAACGCGGGACCTTTTTCTTTGGTCTATGGTGTACATGTGACGCTGTATATGGGGAGATGTTTGCGATGCAGGTGATGGGATTGCTGTCTGCGGTGTTGCTGGCGAGCTGTGCGGGTAGGACTTTGGCGCAGGATGTTTCTCCGGCAAGTGGCGCGGCGCAGGCTGCTCCGGCGGGCCGGGCCGCGGAGGCTCCGATTGATGGGCTGGTGCGTAAGGATCCATATACCGTCGCGTTGACACTGCCGGGTAAGCATATGGCGCGTGGCGTCGACGCCGGGCCTGAGCTTTTGTTGAACGACTTTGAGTTTGAAGGTCAGCCGGTGATGACCGACAAGCTGCACTTCAAGCAGCTCGCGCCGGGGGTGGTCGAGATCACGAGCGTCGCGTATTCAGTTGGAGACTGGCGGTTCCGCGTGCGCGATGCGGGGAACTACTACGGGCTGGGTGAGCGCTTTGACACCCTGAACCATTCGCACACCATCGTGATGAATTCCTCACAGGACAACGCCGGATCGAAGGGATCGACGACTTATCAGCCGATTCCGTTCTTCATGAGTACGACGGGCTATGGGCTTTGGCTGGATACGACGTCCGAGGCCAGCTTCGATATGAATGCTACCAGCGGGTCGGACGTGATCGTCGATGTGCCCGCCCAGAAGCTGCGGCTGGTGCTGTTTACGGGGCCGGAGTTTCCGAAGATTCTTGAACGCTTTACTGCGCAGGCGGGACGGGCGATTCTACCGCCATACTGGGCTTTTGCGCCGTGGATGGGCCGCGACTACCACCAGAATCAGGCTCAGGTGTTGGAGGATGTCGATAAGACGCGAGCGCTGGGCCTGCCGGCGAGTGTGATCCTGATCGACTCGCCATGGACAACGTCCTATAACAGTTACAAATTCAATCCGAAGCAGTTTGACGACGCGGCGGCGATGGTGAAACATCTGCACGGCGAAGGCTACAAGCTTGTGCTGTGGCATACGTCATGGATCAACTCGCAGTCGGCCACGCCGTATGAGAAGGGCTTCGAAGGCAAGATGGAGCCGCATGCGGAGAACTACGATGAGGCGGCTGGTAACGGATTTTTCGTAAAGACTCCCGATGGCAAGCCGTACGTGGGACGATGGTGGAAGGGAACGGGGTCGATGATCGACTTCACGAATCCTTCGGCGAAGCGGTGGTGGCAGGATCAGGTGCGGCAGGTTATTGCTGTGGGAGCCGACGGCTTCAAGGACGATGATGCCGAGGGGAGCTTTCAGGGCGAAGTGAAGTTCGCTGATGGGACCGACAAGCGGTTAATGCGAAATCGCTATGCCGTGCTCTACAACAACGCGATGGAAGAGCTGATTCAGAAGGATTTGAAGGGAAACGGCGTGTTGTTCGCCCGCAGCGTTACAACGGACGGACACGCTGGCGCGAACGGTATCGGCTTCCTGTGGGGCGGTGACAACGAATCGAGCTTTAGCCCGGAGAATGGATTGCCGACGGCTGTAACCGCGGGGTTGAACGCGGGCATGAGTGGGCTGCCGCTTTGGACGGCTGATCTGGGTGGATATTTGAAGGTGGGCGAGACGCAGGACCCGCTGGTGCAGATGCGGTGGACGGAGTACTCGGCGTTTTCGCCGACGATGGAGATTCTGTCGCAGACGAATCAGCAGCCGTGGAACTGGGACGAGAAGACCGGCGGGACGAAGGCGCTTGATGTGTATCGCAAGTATGTGACGCTGCACATGAGCCTGTTTCCGTACCGCTATGCCGCGGCGCAGGAGGCGGCGAAGACGGGCATGCCCATCATGCGGGCTTTGGTGCTGACGAATCAGAACGACGATCGCGCGCGCATGGCGAAGGATGAGTACATGTTCGGGCCGGATTTTCTTGTCGCCCCGGTTCTCGACGAAAATCCACTCCGCATTGTTTATCTGCCTGAGGGCGACTGGGTGGACTATTGGACGGGTGCACGGATCGCCGGAGGGAGATCGTTGCCAGTCGATGCGCCAGTCGATGTGCTGCCGTTGTATGTTCGCGCCGGAGCGGTCATTCCGAAGATTCCTGAAGACGTGATGACATTGGTTCCGCAGAGCGAGAGCGGGAACAGCAAAGTAAAGTCGCTGGACGATCGCCGCGTGTATGAGCTGATTGGTGGCGCTGGCGCTGCGGATGCGAACGTGACGGATTTCGAGGGACGCAAGCTTTCGCGGGGAGTGAACTCGCTGAAGATCAGCGGGGATTCTGCGGCGCACGTCATTCTGCGTTGGCGGTTCGGCAAGGTGAATAACGTGAGTGTGGATGGTTCACAGGTGAAGGTGCAGAATGGGCCGGATGGGGATTTTGTTGAGTTCGACCATCTGAAGGAGAGCGCTGTCGCGTGGCAGTGAACTACACGGCAGGTGGGCTGAGGAGCTGATCTGCTGCTGTGGTTGCTCCGCAATGAGGACAGAAAGTTGCGTTCGGCTCGATGATGGCGCCGCATGCACGGCAGGTCAGAGTTGCGGGTGGCGGTGCGGCCTGCATGGGAGTGTTGAGGATTTGGGCGGCGATATAGGCGGCTTGTTCGGCGTTGTAGCGACGGACTCGGCCCGGCATGAAGAAGGCGTCGATAAAGCCGAGGATGGCGGAGATGCCCGTCCAGAAGAAGCAAAGATAGAGTATGCCCAGGCCATTGCGGCGGATGTAAAACTGGTGGATGCCGAAGTTGCCGAGAAAGATAGCGAGCAGGACACCAATGACCTCGTCGCGGCGGGCGTGCGCGAACTCGGCGTAGAACCAGGCACGCTGATGGTCGGTCATGTTGGCGGTTGGAATAGGGTCGGCGTACTGCATAGAGTTGGAATCTCCGATCTTGCAGAAGATACGCGCTTTTAGGTGGCAAGGTTCCCGATGACTCAGAGGGGCATCTAAGACGCGATTGGTCGCACTTTACAGCTGATCGAAGTCGCCGTAAAGTTTTTGTTTAATCGCGTCGTCGAGGCAACGGCGTATCGCGATCGCCAGTCTGAATAAGGAAATCAGGAGGTCGTCTATGCAATCGGTACATGCTGGGCAGTGCGGGCTCTGTACGCATTTTGGGGAAAACCATGCGAAGAACTCGGCGCTGGTGACGATCCTCACAAGCCATAAAGCACCGTTGAATATGCTGGATGAGTGCGGCCATCCGAAACATGCTGCGTTGCACTTGAAGGTGACTCCGATCAGTGGGTGTGATGGCTTCCATGCTGCAGCGCAGGCGTAAGTCAAAATCTATTGTTGGTTAAACTCAAAAGCCCCCGCAGAAGCGAGGGCTTTCGATTTTGAAAGTAGCGCAGACTACATTTCCTTGACGCCGTCGACGAACGCCTTCAGCTTGCGGCTGCGACTTGGGTGACGGAGCTTGCGAAGTGCCTTGGCCTCTATCTGGCGGATGCGCTCGCGCGTTACTTGGAAGCTCTGACCGACTTCTTCCAGCGTGTGCTCGGAGCCATCCTCGAGACCGAAGCGCATCTTGATCACGCGCTCTTCTCGCGGTGTCAGTGTGCGAAGTACCTGCGAGGTGTACTCCTTCAGGTTGACCGAGATGACGGCGTCAGACGGGCTGACGGCCATGCGGTCTTCGATGAAGTCGCCAAGGTGCGAATCTTCCTCTTCACCGATCGGCGTCTCGAGCGAGATGGGCTCCTGCGCGATCTTGAGGACCTTGCGGACCTTCGCGACAGGGATGTCCATGCGCCGAGCGATCTCTTCCGAAGAGGCTTCGCGTCCAAGCTCCTGCACCAACTGACGCGAGGTACGGATGAGCTTGTTGATCGTCTCGATCATGTGCACCGGGATACGAATGGTGCGGGCCTGGTCGGCGATGGCGCGGGTGATGGCCTGACGGATCCACCACGTTGCGTATGTCGAGAATTTGTAACCGCGACGGTACTCAAATTTATCAACGGCTTTCATCAGACCGATGTTGCCTTCCTGAATCAGATCGAGGAACTGCAAGCCACGGTTGGTGTACTTCTTCGCGATGGAGACGACGAGGCGAAGGTTAGCTTCGATCAGCTCACGCTTGGCGCGCTCTGCGTCCATGTCGCCCTGAATCATCTCGCGCTGCGTGCGCTTCAGGTCGGCGATGGAGATGCCGGCGTCCTGCTCGATGCGCTCGAGATCGGTGCGGCAGTTCTTCTGCTGGCGCTTGTACTCCTTGCGCAGCTCTTCGGACTTCGAGGCTTCGTGCTTGGTCTCGAGCGTCTTGATCTGGCGCTCCAGCGTGCGCATCGCGTCGACGGTCTTGTTGACCTTGTCGAGCAGCCGCTTCTTCTCGCCGTTGGTGTACTTCAGCTCGCGGACGATGCGGTTGATGTAGACGTGCTCGCGGCCAATCAGCCAGCGGGTTTTGCGCACGTCTTTGGCCTTAGCCTTTGCATCTTTACCATGCGGTGTAGCGAGCTTCTCTTCCAGCGCGTGAATCTTCTTCTGATGCTTCAGAATCACGTCGATGCGGGAGACGGTCGCACGCACGCGCGCAGCAAGGATCTCTTCCGTCAGCTCTTCTTCGTCGAAGGTGACTACTTCCTTGATGTTGCGAACGCCGCGCTTCAGGTCTTCGCCCAGGGCGACGATCTCGCGGATGACAATGGGCGAACGCGAGATGGCTTTCATCACGCGAAGCTGTCCGCGCTCGATGCGCTTGGCGATTTCGACTTCGCCTTCACGCGTCAGCAGCGGAACAGTACCCATCTCGCGCAGATACATGCGCACGGGGTCGTTGGTCTTCTCGAGGGTGCCGGGCGAGAGGTCAAGCTCTACGTCTTCGGATTCTTCGCCGGCTTCGGGCTCATACTTGTCGCGGTCTCCGCCGAACTTCGACTCACCAGAGAGCACATCGATGCCCTGCGTGTTGATGGTCGTCAGCAGATCGTCGAGATCATCCGGTGTGGTGATATCTCCGGGCAGCAGGTCGTTGACCTCGCCGTAGGTGAGATACCCTTTCTCCTTACCGGTGTCTATGAGCTTGTCTATGTCGTCTTCGTACTTGTCGATTTCTTCAGCCACGGCTGTGCGCACTCCTGCGAAAGATTCTTGTAGTTGGGATGCCGCCGGTCACAGTAATTGGTACCCGGGCGGACAAATCCCTTGGTTATTGCGTAATGGCAGGGAGCAGGTAGCGGTTTAGACCGCTTTGGCCAGCCGTATGACCTCAGGGGTCAGGGCATGTATAGGCACACTTCCCGAGCTAATCACAGCATACCACATTGTTTTAGACGTTTTACGTGGAGAAAAGATTCGGTGGCGGTGTACGCAGAGGTTCTCCCTTGACGCCATTTTGGTGCCGGGGGCAGCGCCTCAGGTGAATATCCTTGCCGGCAGAGCCGTAATCGTGGCTGCAATGGCTGCAGCGCATGTGATAAATCGTCTGTCCGGGGAAGGATTCTGAGGGAAAACCCGTCCTGGAGATGACGATTTGACCGTGTTTGTTCTTGAATCCGGGGTCTGTGGTCTGAAAACGGGTCATTTTTTCAATGGAACAGCGTGTTGGGTGAACCAGGCGGTCAGTTCCTCTTCGCTGAGGGAGCCGTCGGCCAAGTGCAAGAATGTAAAGTATAGATCTTCTTTAGATGCAGCAATATCCCAGCCATGCCTGTCCAGAAATGAGAGCGACACGACAAGCACCGTACGCTTATTGCCGTCGACAAACGCATGGTTTCGTGCGATTCCGTAAGCGTAAGAAGCCGCCAACCGGAAGGTACTCGGCTCCTCTTCGTAGGCGAAGACGTTCAGCGGTTTTGCGAGCGCTGAATCGAGCAGGGTTTCGTCACGAATGCCTTCGGAGCCACCGTGCTCGGCAAGTTGTTCGCTGTGCATTGCAAGGACAGCTCGTTTTGATATCCAGCGAGGCTGATCCACTTATTCGGCCAGCTTTCGCAGAACATCGCGGTGCTTCCTCATAACGCGTCTTGCTGCGTCCATCTCCTCTGCAAAATCCTGATTGTAGGGAGTAAGTTGGATACCGTCGGGGGTCTCCGAGATATAGAGATTGTCGCCCTTTTCGACGTGAAGCCGATTCAGAATTTCTTTGGGTAAGACAACTCCCACTGAATTTCCAATGGTGATGATTTTGGCTGAGGTGGCCATATCAAGCTCCTGGGTTCAAATTATAACAAACGTTATAACTAAAACCTCAGCTCTCCAACTGGGGCTCGTTGTTCCGAAACCGCGCAAGCAGGGCAGACGGGCGCAGCGAGGGGGGGTAATGGAGCATGCTGGCGACGAAAGCAGGCAGTGTGTCTTCTGTGAGGCGCAGGGACTCAGGCAGAACATTGATGTTCATCACCAGTTCGGAGACGACCAGCGAAGCGGCTGCGGCGAATAGCCCATAATGTTTGGCTAAAAAGTACGTCAGAACAACCGTAATACTGGTTGCAAAGAGGTAATTAGCGGCTAGCTTTTGGTGCCGGTTGATCGCCGCGACCAAAGTTGAGCTGGTGGACCACAAGGTGTAAACCACGACCACTAGAAGCAATATGTTCAGTATCGGTCGGCTGGGCGGGACATGGCCGCCGGTCCAGTGTGTGAGGAACCAGGGGCCAACCGTCATCATGATGGCGACGATACCCAAAGAGATGATCAACGCCATTTGGCAGGACCGGCGATGCAGCGAGCGGAGCAGTGGAATGTTGTTGGTTCCAAATGCGCTCGACAACTCGGGCCAGAACGTATTGTTCACCATCGACATCATCTGCAAGGCGACGCGGGAGACGGTGCGAGCGGTTCCGAAGATGACGACGGCAGTGGGGCCGAGAGCATAGCCGACGGCCATCAACGTTCCTTGAAGATTGAGGGCATTGCCCATCGGGAAGGCCATGAAGGCAAAGGCAGGCGGAGCTAGCCGGCGAATCTCGGCAAAGCTGGCATGGCTCCATCCGTAGCGGATCCATGGGAGGTCGCGGCGGACCATAATGCAGAGCACAAGCGTAAAGAAGGCGTTGGCCAGGGCCAGCACGAGCGCGGTCACGCGTGCTCCTCCGCCAAGGCATACCGGTATCAGCATGATCCCGAAAGCAGCGAGCGAGAACATGCTCTTCATGAACGAGCCGTAGGCGTATCGGGCGACGCACCGGTAGGCCGACTGCAGCAGGGCCTCAAGCTGGCTAAGCAGGACAGAGCAGCCGAGGTAGAAGATGACCCACTTGCTGTCGACGGGCCCGATCTCGTGCAGCTTCAAATAGTGTGCGACTGGAAAGAAGTAGAGAGCGATGCCGAACAGAAGCATTACCGTCGAGCAAGCGATGGCGATAAGCCACCAGCAGCTCTGGAAGACCCTTAGAGCGCCCTCGCGGTCTCCGCGCGCTGCCATCATGGTCATCTCGTTGCCTGCCACGTTTCCAAAGCCCATATTGCTGAGGCTGAGATAGGTCGGGATGGCTGTCACGATCATCCATTCGCCGTAGAGCGGAACGCTCCAGAAGTGCAGGAAGACCGGCACCTGGATGAGCTGAATCAGCGACGTCGCAAACTTGCTGATGACGTTCGAAAGAAAGCCGAAGAAGAGGCGTTGTTTTGTGGCGTTATCCATGATCTCTGTTTCGGCGATATGTTGATAGGGCTGCTGCTACTGACGTTGAAGACTGGAATAGACCTTCTGGGCGAAAGGGCGAATGAACTGTTTCCCGCGCTCCGCTACATTGCGAAAGCTGCGTGGGAGCGGACGATCGGCAACGAGCGAATCGAGGATAGCTTCCCCATCCACTCGTGCAGCCCACGGCTGGAAGAGCGGGAAAAGGGCGGCTCGCTCCGGTATTGAAAAATAGTCGTAGGCTCCAGTGATGTAACGAAGGAAGTTGACCCGGCTGGCTTTGTCGATCCAGGCGAGGTCTTTCATGCCGGCCCGTTTAGCCGCTAGCGGAAAGACTTCGTAGAACATGCGCTGCTCATCGCGTACCCACATGTGAATGCGCTTGCGAAACTTGTCTCCATCGTGACCGACGCGATATTGGCTGATCAGCTCGTTCTCGTAGACGAATGAGCCAAACGGAGCCATCTGCACGCAGAGCGCCCAATCCGCGAGCGATTCAAACGACTCGGGTATGGGGCCGGCCTTGAGAAACGCCGCACGCTGGATGGCAAAGGCGGCGAAACTCACCTTAGGCACCTCCTGTTGCGAGCGAATGGTCTCCGGCGGCCGTACGACCTTCGGCATCCTGAGAAAATAATTCGGTTCAAGCGCCTTTCCTTCTGCGTTGATGTTCTCCCATCCTGCGCGGACGAGCACGGCGTCGTCGCTGCCGGCTGCCCCTCGCATCAGCACCTGGCAGAAGTTCGGCCGTGCAACATCGTCGCTGCTCAACAGCGTAATCCAGTCGCAGCTCTGGCTCATCAACGTAAAGTTGTATTGCCCTGCGAGATTCGCTCCGGGTGGCGGTTTGACGCCACGAACATGCTTTGCGTACTTCTCGATGATCTCCGCGGTGTTGTCCGTGCTGTAGTGGTCGGAGATGACGATCTCGTCCGGCGGACGAGTCTGGTTCAGCAGGGAAAGGATCGTTGCTTCAAGAAATTCGCCCTGATTGTAGGCAGGAATTCCCACTGAAAACGTCAAGGGCTTGGTCATTGTTTGCGATTGTAGCAACGTAGTAGCGGAACCCTGATCAGGATGCTTGAAGGGTGTCTTCAGGGACAATAGCTCTTTCTGGTCACATACGTTGACTCGAAGAGAACAGTGCAATATACGGCCAGGAACCCGATGAGCTCACCAAATACCCTGCTCTCGCCAAGCAGTCCAACGCAAAAGATGATCGCAATCCACACCGGGATGATCAGGCTGTAACGCCGCAGACGGAGGTTGCGCATCTGTCGCCAGAAGACGAAGGGCGCTGCAAGAAGGAAGCCGCAGGCGCTCGCAATCTGCGACCACTGCATCGGATTGCGCAACACCATAAGGTTGGAGTGGATACGGGAGAAACTCTCCGAGGCATTGTGCGCATACAAGTGGTTCAAGGACCTGTAAATAAGAAACCAGATACAGACCAGCATGACTGCAACCGCAGGTTCTTTCCATTGACGACGGGAGATGCGCGGTAGTGTTTCGATGTTGAGAAGTATCAGCGGGACGACGAGGATAATCGTCTCCCGGTTGAAGGAGGCAAGAACAAAGACAGGGACGAGGAGGAGATACCGTCTCGCATAGCAGAGGTAGACGCAAAGGGTAAAGAGCGCTGCGGCAAGAAGGTCATAGGGGAAATAAATGGCCTCTTGGAAACGTACGATATAAGTCACCGCCATCATCCACAGAACGAGCGCATACGGCAGCCAGGAGAGCTGTCCCGACGGTGCGATCTTGAGGTAGAAAGCGCGCACCACCCAGACAAGAAGCGCGAGGGCAAAGAGATTCACTAAAAATATGCTGAAGGTTTCAGGTGAATGAAGCGGCGCCCCCATGACGCCTGCCGCCTTCACGATGAGGCGATTCGTGCCGGCGTGACGCATGAGGAAGGACATGAGGATGCGTGCCTGATAAGGCATCCTCTCTGACCCGGCTTCGTACTTCAACACGTCCAGGTACGAGCTGTCGATGACGAAATAGGAACGAAGGAACTGCAGCGAGGCGAAGAAGTAAAAGCAATATAAATAAATGCTGACGGCTCGCGATCGACTCGGCGTCGTTTCTCTTGCCTCGAAAGAGCCGCTCGATGTCACTGTATCGTCCCGCTGCAGAACCGCCTGATCCATTTCATCTCCAGTTACAGAGTCGCTGGCGCAGTTCGCAGTATAGGGTCTCGGTCTCTAAGCGCGAGGCAAATTCTTGTCGATCGTGAAAGGGTGAACCAAGCTGATATCAGAACTGGCGCAGCTTGCGGTCGACGTCTACCTTCTCGGCTGAAAGTTTCTTCAGCATCTCCTCGTCGGTGCGCCGATAGGCCTCCGCGATCAGCGAACGGATCTCGCGCTGGCGGCGCTGCAGGTAGCGAAGTTCGAGCTTGTCGAGGGCGTGCTGCACCTGCTCGGTCAGGCCTTGCTGCGATTCGGCAGCATCGTCGCTGTGCTGCAAGGCCAGAGCCAGCAGAGCGCGGCTGGGTTGGTCGGGAGCGGCGTCCAGCGGATTAGAAGGCGCCGGTCCGTGAGCCAGTGCCTCAAGAATCGAGGCTGCGGTCAAACCGTCGTACCACTCCGGATGTTCGGAGAGACGTCCTGCGGCAATTCTCCGTGCCGAGTCATCTTCGGGTAGTACCAGCGCACGCAGCAGAATGCGCTCCATCTCACTGGCAGGATCGTTCGTGTGGGCGCGCACACTCTCCACGCGCTGCGCGGCGGCCTGCTTTAGCTCCTGCCGCAGGATGACCGAGTCAATCCCCAGTTTCTGTGCGGCGTCGGCGGCGAACTCGTCGCGCTGGATGCGATTGGGCATGCGGCGAATGTGTGGCAGCAGAAAATTCATCGCCTTCACCTTGCCCTCGGCCGTGCGCGGGGGAAACTGCTGACGGGCCCGATCGATCAGGAAGTCGCTGTACCGCTTTGCCGTGCGCAACGCCGCCATATAGGCCTGGATACCGTGCTCGCGAACGTAGCGGTCGGGATCAAGCCCACCTTCAAGCGTGATCACCTTCACCTCGAAGTCCTCTTCGGTCAGGAGAGCGATGGCTTTCTCGGCGGCGCCTGCTCCAGCGTTGTCGGGATCGAAATTAACGACGACGCGCTTGGTGAAACGGCTGATCTGGCGCACCTGCATCTCGGTGAACGCTGTGCCGGAGACCGCAAGTACATTCTTGATCCCGGCCATGTAGACCGAGATGCAGTCCATCTGCCCTTCCACGAGAAGAACAAAGTCATGGGCACGCATATCGGTCTTGGCTTTGTCGAGGTTGAACAGCACCTGGCCCTTCGAGTAGAGCGCAGTCTCCGGCGAGTTCATGTATTTGGCAATCGCCCGCCCCTTGTCATCGACCTCATCCAATGCCCGCGCGGTAAACGCAATCGTCTTGCCCTGCTCGTTCGCAATAGGAAAGGTGATGCGCTTGCGAAACTTCGCGTAGAGCTGTCCCTGCGATCCGTCGGCTTGCTCCTTCGAGCTGAAGAGCCCGCTGGCCCGCATTGCCTCTTCGTTGAAGTGGGGCTTCAACCGCTCGCGCATGTCGTTGAAGTCGTCCGGCGCGTAGCCGATGCGGAACTTTGCAATGGTCTCTGCGGTAACGCCGCGTCCGGTCAGATACTCACGCGCCCGCGCTGCCTCGGGACTCTTCAGATGCGCTTCAAAATACTGCGTCGCAGCCTCGTGGATATCGATCAACTGCCGCCGCAGTCCGGCCTCGCGCGCCTCTTCCGGCGAGCTGAACTCGCGCTTCGGCAGCGGAATCCCCGTCTTCGTTGCAACGGCGCGTACGGCCTCGGGAAAGCTGATGCTCTCCATTTTCATCACGAAGGTGAAGACGTCGCCCTTCTCATGACAGCCGAAGCAGTAGAAGTAGCCATGCGTCGCATTCACGGAAAACGAGCCTGTCTTTTCCTTGTGAAAAGGACACAGCCCAGTGTGATTCTGTGCGCCGGTCTTGCGCAGCTTCACGTACTCGCCGACTATGCGGACGATATCGGCCTGCTGCTTGACGGTTTGGGCAAAGTTATCCGACATGATGAAATCTTTGGCGCTGCTCTGAGTGTGCCGAACGCCACGCAGTAGCGAGGGCTAACCGACACACCAAACTGTGAGTCCAAACTATGAGTGTAGACGAGCCGTCTTGGCGACGCTCTATCACGCCGAAACGTAGCTGTCCACTGCCACCTTCGTTGTATCCACGTCCTGGAACTCCAGCGCATAAACTGGAAAACTTCCACGACGATTGCGTGTTTCAACGTGGGGTAGGCTGAATAAAAGACCTGTTTCCTTGGTCTCAAATTTTGAGGCAGCGGCTCTTTTAAACCGTGTTGCCGTATCCCAGGGGTAGATGCATGAAAGTAAGTGGTTTTATTCGTAAGTCTCTTGTAGCAACAGCTTTGATGCTTGCACCGGCAGCATCTTTTGCGGGAGTTTTTATCTCCGTGAACATAGCACCACCGGCATTGCCTGTTTATACGCAGCCGCTATGCCCGGGTGAGGGATACATGTGGACGCCGGGTTATTGGGCGTATGGACCGGAAGGCTATTACTGGGTTCCCGGCGTGTGGGTCCAGCCTCCCGCCGTCGGCATGCTCTGGACGCCCGGCTACTGGGGCTGGAGCAATGGGGCGTACCTCTTCCATGCTGGCTACTGGGGCCCGCACATCGGTTTCTACGGCGGCGTGAATTACGGCTTCGGCTACGGCGGCGTCGGTTATGAGGGGGGCTACTGGAACCACGGCGTCTTCGCCTATAACCGCAGCGTGAACAACATCAACATCGTCAATGTTCACAACGTTTACACCAAGACCGTCATCGTGAATAACAACTATAGCCGCGTGAGCTACAACGGTGGCAACGGTGGCATTCGTGCGCAGGAGAGCGCACAGGAGCGCATCGCCATCCACGAGCAGCACTTCCAGCCGACGGTGAACCAGGTCAACCACGAGCAGGTCATGCGGGCCGACCGCGGACAACTGGCCTCGGTCAACGGTGGCCGGCCAAACACCATGGCCATGGCGACCGTCAATGATCGCCGTGCAAATCAGCAGCAGCGCATCGCCAACGGCATCAGCAGTGGACAGATGACCGCCGGTGAAGCTGCGCGTGCGGAGAACCGTCAGGCGCAGATCAACCAGCAGGTCCATGCCGACCGTGAAGCCAACGGCGGACACCTGACCCAGCAGGAACACCAGCAGATCAACCGCGAGCAGAATCACGCAAGCCAGCAGATCCACAACGAGAAACATAACGACGAAAAAGCTCCACGCTAGACCGGAATCGCCACGGATCGATCCTGAATTCGTGACAATCCGTAACGAAATCAAGCGGCCTGTGCAGTTCATACAGGCCGCTTCTTTTTGCCCCAGCCTAAAATAGCCACAGTGGAGTCCGGCCCACAACTCGACCGCATCTCGATTGTGCTGGTGCGCGCGCGCAATCCCAGCAATATCGGTGCGGTTGCCCGAGCCATGCACGACTTTGGCTTCCGTCATCTACGCGTGGTCAACGACTACGCCATCCCTTTCGAAGCTGCACGCTCCGCCGTCGATGCCTCTGCCGTCCTCGCAAATGCAAAGACCTTCACCACCGTCGCCGAAGCCGTTGCCGACTGCACCCTCGTGGTAGGAACGACAGCCGTAGGCGAGCGAGCCCTTCAGCACCCCTTGCACGCTCTACCCGAAGCCGCCATCGCGATCCACACGGAGCTCACACGCGAAGACAGCCGAACAGCGCTGCTCTTCGGCTCCGAAAAGACCGGTCTCAGTAACGATGAACTGAGCCATTGTCACTGGCTCCTCACCATTCCCATGCAGCAGCACGAAGATCTTCGTCACCCTTCGATGAACCTCGGACAGGCCGTCGCTGTATGCCTGTACGAGTTGGTGCGGCAGACCGGTGTGCACGCAGGCACTGGTGTCCCCGAGGCGGCTCGCGCGGATGACGTCGAGCGCTTCACGACCCTGCTCAACGAAGTCCTCGAGAAGACCGGCTATATGCGCCGCCATCCCTCCAACTGCGACGAAGCGCAGATTCGCAGATTAGTCCTCCGCATGGGTCTTGCTGCCAGCGATATCCCCGTGTGGATGGGGGTCTTACGGCAGATTCTTTGGAAGGTGCGAGGTACGGGTGATCCGTAAACCGCGCTACCCAACACGTCGCGAACTCGTCCATCCATTGTCGGCGCAGGGCCTCTATCGCCCAAAATGACGGTAAAATTAGCTCCGTCAATCCCCACAATCGAATTTTGCAAGCGGAGGCTGTAACTATGGTGTTTCTTGGTAAGGGTCGCTCGACGATAGCGGCGATCGTGATGGCAAGCTGTGTCACAGCCTCGGCGGTGGCAGAGTCTCCAAAGCAGCTCACGACGGACGACTACGCGCAGGCTGAGAAGTTCATGAACTACAACGTCAACCCGTTGGTCTACCATGGCGTCGATCACCCCACCTGGCTAGCCGACGGACGCTTCTGGTATCGCGACCGCGGCCCCGAAGGAGTCACCTTCGTTCTGGTCGATCCTGCCAAGGGAACCAAGGGCCCGGCGTTCGATCACGCCAAACTGGCCAATGCTCTTGCCGCCGTCGCCAACGGACGCACGGGCGACGCGCATCATCTCGCCATCACCGATTTCACGCTCTCCGGCGAGACCGTCATCGCCTCCCTCGGTAGTCGTCAGTTCCGCTGCGACCTCAGTGGCGCAGGCGTCTGCGCTCCCGTCGCCGCGCCGCGCAAAGCAGACGGCGCGCCAGCACGTCCTGCTGGAGGCCGCCGCGCCGCATCCGATCTCTCGCCCGACAAGACCAAGGCCGCGTTCATCCGCAACTACAACCTCTGGGTGCGCGACGTCGCCACCGGCAAAGAGACGCAGCTCACCACCGACGGCGTCAAGGACTACGGCTACGCCACAGATAATGCCGGCTGGCAGTCGAGTGACAACCCCATCCTCGTCTGGTCGCCCGACTCGAAGAAGATCGCGACCTTCCAGCAGGATCAGCGCAAGGTCGGCGAGATGTACCTCGTTCCCGTCACCAACGGTCATCCGCAGCTCAAGGCGTGGAAGTATCCCCTCGTCGGCGACAAAGATGTGACCATGATCGAGCGCGTCATTATCGACGTCGACACCCCCAAAGTCGTTCGCCTCAAGATGCCGCCGGATCAGCACCGCTCCACTCTCTGTGATGACATCAGTTGCCGTGGCGGCAACGGCTGGGACGACGTCCAGTGGAGTCCCGACAGCGCCCATCTCGCCTTCGTCTCCACCTCACGCGACCACAAGCAGGAGTGGTTCCGCATTGCCGACGCCTCCACCGGCGACATCCGCGAGGTCATGGGCGAGACCGCTCCCAAGTTCTACGAGAGCGGCAACAACAAGGTGAACTGGGCCTATCTGCCCAACTCCAACGAGATCCTCTGGTTCAGCGAGCGCGACAACTGGGGCCAGATGTACCTCTACGACCTCACCACAGGCAAGCTCAAGAACCAGATCACCCACGGCGAAGGAAACGTCACGCAGGTGCTCGCCATTGATGAAGCTGCGCGCAAGATCTACTTCCTTGCTGTCGGCAAAGAGCCCGGTCGCGACCCCTACTTCTCCCACTACTACAGCGTCAACTTCGACGGCACCGGCCAGAAGCTGTTGACGCCCGAGAACGCCGATCACTCCATCACACCGTCGCCCGATGGCCGCTACTTCGTCGATGTCTACTCCACCCCAACTCAACCACAGACCGCAGTTACGCGCGACAACACCGGCAAGGTCCTCGTCGACGTTGCCAAACAGGACATCACAAAGCTCGTAGCTACCGGCTGGGTCCCTCCTACACCTATCACGGTCAAAGCGCGCGACGGCAAGACGGATCTCTACGGCTTCCTCTTCAAGCCCACGAGCTTCGACGCGTCGAAAAGGTACCCCATCGTCAACAACGTCTACCCCGGCCCGCAGACCGGCTCTTGTGGCGGACGCAGCTTCAACGCCGCGCATCGTGATATGCAGTCGCTTGCCGAACTAGGCTTCGTCGTCGTCTGCATCGACGGCATGGGTACTCCCTTCCGTTCCAAGGCCTTCCACGAGTTCTACTACGGCAATCTTGGCGACAACACCATCCCCGACCAGGTCGCCGGCATGAAGGAACTCGCCGCGAAGTATCCCTGGATCGACATCGACCGTGCCGGCATGTACGGCCACTCCGGTGGAGGCAATGCCACAGCCGCGGCTATGTTCAACTACCCCGACTTCTTCAAGGTAGGCATCGCCGAAAGCGGCAACCACGACCAACGCGACTATGAGGACGACTGGGCAGAGAAGTGGGCTGGCCTCGAGGAGAAGAAATCCGACGGCGCTAGCAACTATGACAGTCAGGCTAACCAAAACATCGCCAAAAACCTGAAGGGCCACCTGCTTCTCGCACACGGCACCATGGACAACAACGTTCCCCCGAACAACACGCTGCTCGTCGTCGATGCGTTGATCAAAGCCAACAAGGACTTCGATCTCCTCATGATCCCCAACGTCGCTCACGGATACGCCGAAGCCTCGCAGTACATGGCCCGCCGCCGCTGGGACTACTTCGTCCGCAACCTCGCCGGCAACATCCCGCCGCACGAGTACCAGATGAAGCCCTACGCCGAAGCCCAGGCCGCCATGTCCGCGAGCGGCCCCAGCGACGACGATCAATCCGAACAGGACTACGCGCAGTAATCAACAATAGAAGACGAAACGGGCCAGCGAGATGCACAAGCACTTGCTGGCCCATCGTTCTTTCATCACCGCTATTTACTCAACGATCCTGCCATCAGCACTAGTAGCCGCATTGCGATTGCCAGGTGCGCTCGAGACCGCCCATCCATTGCTGGTGTTGGTCAACGTCACCAGTCCCATCTGTGGGCCATCCAGATCAGCGCGAATTTGCGGATAAGCATTCTGCGTCTCAGCCGCAGTCGCCCAACCAGGTGCATCGGCGAAACTGTAGTGGTAATTGACTTGAGTCGTCGCACCTACATCGCTTGTTGTAGGCGAAGACCTGTCAATACTGTCGACCTTCCTGTGCCCGTAGCAGAAATTCCCAAACCCAGGCTGTTGCACATCAGCCGTCCACGCCGAACGCCCCTTATCGGACAGATCGTAGTTGTTGACCTGCTTGCTCCCAAGAATCAGCTTCTTTTTCTCGGCAGTAGTCCTCACCAGCAAGCCCTGATCGACAAGCGCATCGTAACCCGATGTCTTACTCGTGTCCGATGTATCAGCCTGCACCGGAAACTTGACCGGCTCTGACCACACGCACGCCGGATGTGCGCTGTAATACGTGTCGATCGCGCTCTTGTAATTCATCGAATTGTCAGCTTTCTTGTTACAGCCCGGGACAAGCAAAGCAACTGCGCCGCAAAGAGCAACAGCACGCAGAGTAGAACAAACAGAGTGACCATACATAAGCTTCTCCTCTTCCACACCGTCGGATGCAGAAGAGTCAAAAAGCGTCTTATGCCATAATTGGTTGCCTCGGCGACAGAAGAATTACAGCCAGCCCTTTGCCCGTGCAATCCTTGCAGCATCTACACGATTCGCAGCGCCCAGCTTCGCAATCGCTTCAGAGAGATAGTTCCTCACCGTGCCATCCGACAGATGCAACTCAGTGGCAATCTCCGTGCTGCTCTTGCCATCGCCCGCCCGCTGCAGAATCTGCCGCTCGCGATCGCTCAACGGATCAGCTTCCGCACTCCACGCCTCCGCAGCGAGTGCCGGATCAACCACGCGCAGCCCTTGATGCACGCGCCGAACCGCATCTGCTAACTCAGCAGCCGGCCTGTCCTTCAGCAGATAGCCTCTTGCCCCCGCATCCATCGCGCGCCGCAGATATCCAGGCCGCGCAAACGTCGTCAGAATAATCGTCCGCACCTCAGGATGGCTTGTCTTCAACGCAGCAGCCAACTCAAGTCCCGTCATCCTCGGCATCTCAATGTCGGTGACCAGAACGTCAGGCGAGCAACTCGCGACCGCATCCAACGCAGCCCGCCCATTGGCAGCGCGAGCGACAACGCAGATGTCCGCCTCCAGATCCAGCAATGCAGCCAGCGCTCCCAGCACCATCCCTTGATCTTCTGCAATCACAACCCGGATCTCAGCCATCACTGCACCACACCTGTAGTCGAAGTTGTCCTGACCGGAAGCTCCACTAACAGCGTCGTGCCATGTTCGCTATTGATCGAGAAGCGCCCACCCAGCGACTGCACCCTCTCCCGCATTCCACGCAGCCCATTGCCTTCCTGCTTTATTGGATGAGGGCCATCGTCCTCCACTTGTAGCGAGTGGAAGCGGTCCTCCGTCGTAGCGAAGCGCATCCGGCACTGCGTCGCATGAGCGTGGCGAACAATATTCGTGACGGCCTCACGCAGTGCCAGGCACAGCACCGTCTCCTCCTCCGACGTCAGCTTCGGCACCGGCGACTCGCAAGCCATCGCCACACCAGCAGTCTGCAGCGTATTGCGCGCCATCTCCACCTCAGCGGCGAGCCCCTGCGACCGATACCCTCCAATTGCCTCGCGCACCTCCTTCAGCGCGGTCCTCGCAGTCTTCTCCACATCGCCAATCTCCTGCGCCGCACGCTGCGGATCGCGTTCCACCAGCCGTCCCGCCAGCTCCGACTTCAACACAATCACCGACAGCGTATGCCCCAGAACATCATGCAGGTCGCGCGCAATCCGCTCTCGCTCTGCCAGCGCAGCCAGCCGCTCGATCTCGTCATGCGCCACTCGCAACCTGTGCTGCGAGCGCTTCTGCTGCGCGACGAAGATGTTGCTCGTCCCCACAACAATGATCATGAAAATCGTTATTGCAATCGGAATCAGACTGACATGCATCACCAGACCCTGTACCGCCACTCCAAGGCACTGTGCCACCATCACTGCAATGACAGTCGGTACAGAAGCCACGGCAAACGGAAGGAACGCGGCACTATAAACAAAGAAGGCCGTCGAACTGGAGTTGATCGGAAGCGACACCATCCCCAGAACATAAAAAGCAGCCAACAGAACATAACGCTGCTTAGTGGAACGCGCCCGCATGTAGCCGATATAGACAGCCAGAAAGACCGCGTAGATCCCCACGCACACCAGCCAGAAGCGCAGGCTACGACGCATGATCGGATCCACAAAAAAGAACACCGAATACGCCATCCAGATGTAGCCCGTACCGCTGCGGCTACCGATGCTCGGACTCTCGCACGCTAGTTGATCTTTATCGCTCATCGCTTCCCCGAAAGTGTAACGCGCATCAGGCATTCTGCTGCGCACGATTGAAGATCAGCCAGCTCGTTCCCAGCATCACCATCGTGAACCCCGCAAGACCAAACCAATGGCTTGCCGCCGAACTTTGATTTGCATAGCCGAAGACCCCAAGCATCAACTGAGCAAGATGATACGTCGGCAGAGCAGGCGCAATCCGCTGCAGCGAATGCGGCAGATATTGAATCGGCATCCAAAGCCCGCTCATAAACGACATCGGCAGATAGATTAAATTCACGATGCCCGGCGCAGCATTCGCCGGAACAAGCAGCGCCAGCAAAAAACCCATGCTCGCAAACGAAATCGACCCAACGACGCTCAGACCGAACATCTTCACCAACTCAAAACCGGTCACGGAGACCCCACCGATCGTCACCGCAAGCACCGTCAAGGCCGTAAGAATAATCAGCCCAAAGACAATAGCGCCCATGCACTTCGCAAAAAGGTACGCAGGTGGTGGCATAGGGCTCGCGCGCTTCACTTCAAGCCATCCCGCAGCCCGCTCGCCCGCCAAACCCACCCCAATACCGAACAGCGCCGCGCCGATCAACCCAAAGCACGCATATCCGGCCAGCAGGTACCGCGCCATGTGAATTCCGCTACTATGCACACCGCGATTGCTTACGCCGAACAGCAGATAAAACATAATAGGAAAGCCAATAACCGCAAGCGAAAACGAACGGTTGCGCAGCAGCTTAAGAAACTCGTACTTCGTCTCTTTAATAAAAATTTTCGCAGTGCGAGCAAAGCTAAACGACTGTGGCACGTGATAAGCGATAGTCGGAGTCGACATAGTGTTCTCCTCGAATTGCAATTGCGTAATAAGCTTCAGTTCGAAGTAGTAAGTGCAAGAAAAGCATCTTCCAGTGCCGGACTCGAGATCTCGAGATTGCTCAACGTTTCATCGCGTAGCAGCATCTCGCGCACAACATCCTCGGCCCGCGGAGTCATAACCACAACATCATCGCCGCTCTGCTCCACACTGGTGACACCCGGCAGCGCACGTAGAAGCTCAGCCGTAAGCCGAGTACGGCAGCGAATCTTGCGCCCCGCACTCGCGCTCTTGATCTCGGCAGGCGTTCCCTCGCTAACGATCTTCCCCTTGCTGAGCACGACAATCCGATGCGCCAAAGCATCGGCCTCTTCCAGATAATGCGTCGTCAGCAACACCGTCTTGCCGCGATTCGCTAGCGTGCGAATCTGCTGCCACAGGCCTCGTCGCGCCTCGATATCCATCCCCACAGTCGGCTCATCCAGAAACACCAGATCAGGATCGCCGCACATCGCCAGCCCAAGCAGCACACGCTGTTTCTGCCCGCCGCTCAACTTGCTGAACATCTTGTCTTCAATCCCATCAAGCTGCGCAATCCTCACCACCTCCGCCATCGAAAGCGGATTCGGATAATAACTGCGAAACAAATCCAGATGCTCACGAACCCGCAGCGTCTCCGGAATCCGCGCAACCTGCAGCATCGCACCCACCCGCAGCCGCGTCGATGGCGTTTGCGGATCACCACCAAACACCCGCGCCGTACCCGCAGTAGGAGCAATCAATCCCAGCAGCAACCGCACCGCCGTCGACTTGCCCGCGCCATTCGGCCCCAACAGCGCCACAACCTCGCCCGCCCGCAGAGCCAGGTTCAACTCATCCAGCGCCAGCGTATCGCCATAGCGCTTCGTCACGCCGGTCAACGTAGCAACCGCCTGTTGCGGCTCAATCGCCGAAGCATATCGTTCAATCTCCGTCTCTCGTATCAGTGCAGTAGCGGGCATCCTACGCCTCCTTCATCATCTGCCAACACAAAAGAGCATCTTCCCATCCGCTGCATTGCAACAGTGGAGATCGTCACGAAACAACATGACAACTGTCATCCGCCTTAACCAGCCATCGCCAGTACATCCTCACGGCTCAACCCATGCTCCCGCAGCGTACGAATCGCCAGCGCATCATGCCGCTTCGCCAGCCGCACACCATGCTCATCCACCATCAGCCGTGTATGAAAATACTCAACCCCACCCAAGCCCAGCGCACGTTGCAGCAAGATCTGCCGCGCCGTCGACTTCAACAGATCAGTCCCTCGCACAACCTCAGTAATCCCCATCGCCGCATCATCGACAACACAAGCAAGCTGATAACTCGGCAAGCCATCCTTACGCCAGACCAGAAAATCCCCAAAGTCCACCCTCGCCGTAAAGTTCTGTGCCCCCACATCGCCATCGACAAAACGAACAACCTCACCATCCGAAACCCGAAACCGGTAATTCATCTCCGGCACGAGACTCCGCGATAGAGCCTCACCCGCAGGCCGACACCGTCCGTCATACACCAGCTCATCATCTACATCCTCATGCGGAGCGTGCATCATCCGCGCCAGATCCTTCCGGCTGCAACGACACGGATAAACAAACCCCGCCTCCAGCAACCGCTCGAACGCAGCACGATACAACTCCCTACGTTCCGACTGGGAAATCATCGGAGGCTCCCACTCAATCCCCAGCCACGCGAGATCCTCAACCATCGCCTCCACAAACTCAACCTTCGACCGCTGCGGATCAAGATCCTCATTACGCAGCAACAGCCTGCCGTTATACTCCCGCGCACGCTCATGCGCTGCCCAGAATGTCGCGGCATGGCCTACATGCAGCAATCCAGTCGGCGAAGGAGCCAATCTTCCCACATAACGGTTGGCATTGTTCTTTGTCGTCATTCTGCCCTGAGTTGAGTCGAAGGGGAAGAATCCCAATATTTTGCTCGTAGTGCCACAGATATCAATCCATCATCTCAACCTACATATAATCCACCCCATACTGCACCGGAATCTGCGTAAACGCGATCCGCGTAGGAGCGCTCTCCCGCGCTGGAAGCATCCCGGCGAAGTGCAGCGTCGTATGCCCATACTTCAGATTCAGCTTATCCATCGTCGCCGAAAGCTGCCCGCGATTATTCGGGTCACCAAACAGATCCTCCTGATGCTCGTTCTCCGGAATCAAATCGCGCAGCGTCACCCCCACAAAAAACGGCCGCTGAAACTCCGCCCCCTGAGGCCGCTGCTTCCAAATCCCGCGCAGCACCTCCAGCAGCGTCAGCGTGTCCTGACAATCCCTGAACCGCGCCTCCATCCCCCACCCCGAGTGCTTGATCCCGCTGAAATGTTTCTTCGCCTTCGCCATCCCCTCCGCCTGCTCCCGCGTCAGCTGAAACCGAATCGTCACCGCCATCGACCCCGCATAAAACTTCTCCATCCGTAGCCGCATCGCCGCCTTGTGCAGCAGCTTATGCGCCACCGACCACGCACCCTCCTGCGACCGAAACTCCGGAGCCATCACATGCGAGTGCCCCAGCGACTTCTGCACCCCACTCGACACCGGCGCTCCATCATCCCCCGTCGCCTCGCCCCTCAGCCAGTGATACAGCCTGTCGCCCCACACGCTGTCCCAAAGCTTATGCATCCCCGCACGATCGAGCGCCAGCAACTGCTCCATCGTCGTAATGCCCTTCGCATTCAGCCGAACCTCGGTCCGCGCCCCTACCCCCGGCAGATCCCGCAACTCAAGATGAGCAATCGCCCGCGGCAACTGAGAGGGCAGTAGTCCGATCAACCCATCCGGCTTCTGCATATCGCTGGCAATCTTCGCTAGATAACGGTTCGGAGCCATCCCAATCGAACACCGCAGCGCCACACCCACGTTCTTATAAATCGACTGCTTAATATCCAGCGCAATCCTCCGCGCTCGCGGAGGCTCCTGTTCCCGCCCAATCAGCTGACACACCATCTCATCGATCGAAGGCGTATGCGCCACCGGACAACACAACTCCACCGCATCCGCAATCGCCTTCGAGTACTTCGCATACTCCGTATGATTCCCCTCGATCAGTACAATCTCCGGACACTTCTTCTTCGCCTCCCCCACCTGCGTCCCGGTCTTGATCCCCAGCGCCTTCGCCTCATAGCTAGCCGCAATGCAGCAAGTCGTATCGGCCATCGTAGGCACCACAGCCAGCGGCCTCCCACGATACTTCGGCTCCAACTGCTGCTCCACCGAAGCAAAAAACGAATTCAGATCGATATGCAGAAACCCAAACCGATCGGGATAAGGAGTGAAATCCATAAGCAAATATGAACAAATTGTATTCGCTTTTTATTTGCTCTTCGGGCGCAATCTTTGGATTTGGATTGATAGCGGGCCAATCGCGACGGCCGTTCAATCGGTTAGTAAAAATCCCTCAAAGGCGCTTGCTTGCCGAAGCCGTTGATCCAAAGTCGCCAGCGGGAGCGAATGGCGTTTCGCAAGGTCGAGATAAGCTGCATCGTAGGCAGTCAAGTTATGCTTTTCGGCGAGCAGTCTAGGCTCGCGCATCCGGAAAACGGAATAGCTTTCCTCTATCACGATGTGGAACGAAGTCAAATCAATAAGAAAGCGCTCAATCTCGATGTCCGAGATGCGATTTCGTCGTCTTCCTTCTATGAGCGCACTCAACACTTCTGTAGTCCAGTGCGCAGGAACAAATAACTCTTCGCCGCTCGAAGCACGAGCAAGGAGTGATTCCGTAAAAGCAGAAACCTCATCGGAAAAACACCAAGGCAGCGCCGCCGATGCATCGAGAACGAAAGCCATCAGTAGCGGCGGCCTTCTTCGATCAGATCTTTAATTTTGATGCCGTCGAGCGTGAGTTTCTTGCGCATCTCAAGAATGTCTGCGCCAGCCTCTGCCGGAGTTTTCGACCCGGGCTCAAAGCGCACCAGACGCGTGCCTCCTGCCGATTCTGAAAGAACATCTCGTTCGATCAGACGCTGCAAATATGTCGACACATCCACACCGGCGACTTCAGCTTTATGCGCAAGCGTCTCCGGAATGTCGATCGTGATCTGCATGGCACGATTGTACTCTGCGCTCCGGGCGGCGCACTGCTAAAACTGCACTCCAAGCGCTACAACCATCAAATAGGTACCATAACAGGTCTAACTAGCTGTCCGTCTTCTCTTCCGCCACGCAATAGACGATGCCAAACGGGTCCTTGAAGCAGAGCGAGTCCCCATTATCCAGCAAAATCGTGCACCCATTCGCGATCAGCCCTACCTTAGCCGCCCGTATATCCCTCACCGGAAAGCTGGGAATCGGCGGCCCAGGATTCAGGTCCGCGTTCACCTTCAGAAGGAAACTCCCCGCATCGTACGCGACGCTCGTCTCCGTCCGGCTCACCATCTCGAACTTCATCACATTCGTGTAGTAGTTCTCCGCCGCCGAAATATCCGTAAGGTGAATCGCCACGCAATTACTCGAAGGAAGCATAGGAGACCTCAGCTGTCTACGACGCAATATACGCCCCGCCGATAACCTCTGGCCGCAAATCCATACCTCCACCTGCGCAAGCTAGTCTATGTGGCGATAGATAAGCTCTGCCTGTCCTGCCGACGCTCATATCGCATTAGAAGATAGCCTGTGCAAGTCGCAAGCCCTCCTAAAATTCCGAAGGCTACCGGAAACAGCCAAAGCTGCCAGAAGGATCGCAGTTTGGCTCCAGCCGGATTCTTCTGTTCGTACAGTACAGTGACAGGTTCCCCCACCGTGTACTCCGGAGGATTTGAATAGACATCAGAAGTCAAGGTGTACATCCGTCCATCTTTGGTGGAAAAAGCAAAGACAGGGGAGAAGTTGAACGAGTTGCCATCTTTGTCGCGATTAGAGGCCATGCTAATGATGTTGCCGTTCGTAGCGATGCTGTAATGCAGGAACACACTTGTATGGATTACGAAACCTAAAGCAATCGCAAGAAAGCATGGACCTACAACGAGACAAGCTCGCGAAAAGACCCGCCGCCAAAGTTCAACCGTTGCTCCAATATCCATATTGTCAGGGTAGCAGTTCCTCAATGAGCAACCGTCACCTACCTCCGCTTGCTAAAATCGCTCCCTATGGCAGCCGCCGAACATCCCGCTCCCCCGCAACAAAAGCTCACGCCCCACCAGCGCAAATTAACTGAGCTAGCCGCCCGCCACGCCATCGCCGAAGAGGGCGGAGGCCCCGAGCGCCGCGCCCGCGAGCACAAACTCGGCAAGCTCTCGGCCCGCGAGCGCATCGACCTCCTCCTCGACGAGGGCACCTTCGAAGAGACCGACAAATTCGTCACCCACCGAGCCACCGACTTCGGCATGGCCGACCAGCGAGTCCCCGGCGACGGCTTCATCACCGGACACGGCCGCATCCACGGACGCGTCGTCTTCGTCTTCGCCCAGGACTTCACCGTCTTCGGCGGCTCCCTCTCCGAGTCCAACGCCGCCAAGATCGTCAAAATTATGGACACCGCCCTCCGCGTCGGCGCGCCCGTCATCGGCCTCAACGATTCCGGCGGCGCCCGCATCCAGGAAGGCGTCGTCTCCCTCGCCGGCTACACCGACATCTTCCTCCGCAACACCCTTTCCAGCGGAGTCATCCCGCAAATCTCCGCCATCCTCGGCCCCTGCGCCGGCGGAGCCGTCTACTCCCCCGCCATCACCGACTTCACCTTGATGACCGAGAAGACCAGCTACATGTTCGTCACCGGCCCCGACGTCATCAAGACCGTCCTCCACGAAGACGTCACCAAAGACGCCCTCGGCGGAGCCGCCACCCACAACGAAATCTCCGGCGTAGCCCACTTCATGGCGCACGACGACCGCGAGTGCCTCGCCGCAATCCGCGAGATCATCTCCTTCATCCCCTCCAACAACCTCGACGACCCACCCCGCCGCCCCACGCAAGACCCCGCCGACCGCGCCGACGCCGCCCTCGAGACCATCATCCCCGACGAATCCAACCAGCCCTACGACATGGTCGAAGTCATCACTAAGATCGTCGACGACGGCTACCTCTTCCAAGTCCACGAGCACTTCGCCCGCAACCTCGTCGTAGGCTTCGCCCGCATGAACGGCCGCCCCGTAGGCATCGTCGCCAACCAGCCCGCCGTCCTAGCCGGAGTCCTCGACATCAACGCCTCCGTCAAAGGCGCCCGCTTCGTCCGCTTCTGCGACGCCTTCAATATCCCCCTCATCACCTTCGAAGATGTCCCCGGCTTCATGCCCGGCACCCAGCAGGAGCACGGCGGCATCATCCGCCACGGCGCCAAGCTCCTCTACGCCTTCGCCGAAGCCACCGTCCCCAAGCTCACCGTCATCACGCGCAAAGCCTACGGCGGAGCCTACTGCGTCATGAGCAGCAAACACCTCCGCACCGACGTCAACCTCGCCTGGCCCACCGCCGAGATCGCCGTCATGGGCCCTGAAGGCGCCGTCAACATCGTCTACAAGCGCGAATTCGACGCTACCCTCCGTCGCGCCGAAGCCGTCATGCCCCAAGGCGTCTCGCTCTCCGAAGAACAAAAACTAGAAATCCTCGCCGAAATCCGAGCCGAAAAAGTAGAAGAGTTCCGGGAGCGTTTCGCCAACCCCTACGTAGCCGCCGAGCGAGGCTACGTCGACGCCGTCATCCGCCCCAGCGAAACCCGCCGCCGCCTAAACACAGCGCTAGACATGCTCTCCACCAAGCGCGAAAAGAACCCCCCCAAAAAACACGGAAACATCCCGCTATAGAACCTCTGTCAAGCGCACATCACCCTCAAACACCACCTAAACCGTCACCATGATGTGTCATCCTGAGCGACGGCGAAGCCGGAGTCGAAGAACCTGCTTTTGCAGTTGTCGTTGCATGTTCTTTTTGTTGTCATCCCGAAGGGAATCTGCTTCTGTCTTTGCTGCTGCTTTTTTATGAACCCGTAATTGCCGATTGAAGATCCAGCCCAGCCATCATCGGGGGTATTTCGCCGGGCCGTATTATATGGACAAGCAATGGCTTCGGAGGTAATTGCAATGTTTACGGCCAAGCTAAACTTGCGAATTCGGTACCTCCTTTTCTGGAGTGCAGTTAGCCTGTTAATCGTGGGACTGACCTTGCGGACCCCACTGGCAGCACAAAGCTCAGAGCAGCACCCGCCCTTGCGGTGCGATCAGACCAAAGGGTTTGTTGAATACCAGACCGACCTGAAAAACAATCCGCGTAGCTCGCTAACAAACTACTGCATCGGCGACTTGCTTCTTAAGCAGCGCAACTACCAGTCCAGCATCCTTGCTTATTCTGCCGCCTTGAAGGGCGACGGGTATCCGAGTTGGACCAAAGTCTGGAGCCACCTCCAGCTGGGTAAGATTGGCGATACCGTTCGTGAGCGGGATGTGGCTGTAAGGCAATACCGACTGGCAATTGAGACAAACGACAATACTCGGGGTGCTGTCGATGAGGCTCGTAAATTGTTACAACAGCCATACGAAGAGCCCCAAACCCCGTGATGCCTTTTGGCAGATGGCTCCCAAACCAGTTCCCTGAAAGTCCGCTTTTCGGAAACTTCGAGATGTTGGCTGGCCTTCGAGGGCGAACTTGCCGCCAACCCAGTTTTGCGGACTCCGATGATCCAACGGCTATAGAATGCCCGCATGGGGTGCTCAATTCTCTTGGCTTTGGTGTGCTCGGTGGCAATCGCGCAAACGACCAGCGTCCGCCAAAGTAATCTTACAGAGCGCCCACTGTCTCCTATAGTTCGCGAGCGAACCCCTGACCAAGTGCACCTCCTGCCTGCACAGGTACAAGCTGACTTGATATCCAAGCATTGCAAACTTCCGGTCTATGCGGGACCTTTCGGCCTGACCGGCGCATACACTTCCGGTCATTTTCATGATCACGCCACGCTTGATTGGGCGGTGGTCTGCCACGTCCCGGACCGCAGCGGCAAGCATGTCCTGCAGCGCGTTTTCGTCTATTCGCCAGATCCGAACGGCTGGAAGTCCGACCAACTAGCTTTCCCTAATGGGACAGAGCCGGAGGGCCAGGACTGCGAAGAATCTGTGAGTGCTGCTAGCCCCGCCGTAATCAGAGACTACAACAGAGCACTTGCCGGAGGTCTAGAACAATTGCCGTCACTCGCCCATGAGGGCGTTGAGGTCGGCTACTGTGAAAAGGCATCCGACATTTATTTCTATCGCGCCGGTCACTGGCTGAAACTGCAAGGTGCGGATTGATCCGCTCCTGAAAAGTCGAGTTTTCGGAAACCTCACTTCGTCGGTTCAAACCGATCCCCACCCGTTCCACTTGCCCTTGTTTCTCCCATTCCCTATACCCCGTACCTATGACCGTGAGAATTCGAAAACTGAGTTACTGTTTTCTCTGACCGATCAACGAAGTGGTCATTTCGACCGTGGTGGCACACTCTGCCACCACGATCCATCAATCCAAAATCGTCGCCTTTGTCTCTAACCCTTCACTCTTGTCCTACGTACCTTTGCACCAAGGAATGTCAGCCCCGTTCCGAGCAGCATGAGCGTCCCCGGTTCTGGAACGGTTGACCCTCCTGTCGTCGTTCCGCCAATACTGCAATTTGGCCCGCAGGATAGGCGTTCCACCGTATCGGAATAATCCAGAAACAACGTTCCATTGGTCGTATCCGGAGACACATAGTCACCGCGCGTACCTCCCGTCGCAATCACCGTAAACACACGTGTGTTCGGATCCAGCAGTCCGATTCCGCCCGTGTTAACTCCGTTGCCATTGAAGTTCACGATGATGTCGCCGTCCAGGTTATTTGTGCTTGAGATGATCCCAGATCCATCTGGTCCCGACAACGCAGCAAAGCCTCCGGACGCGAACGTTTGAGCGCCGGTGGCGATGCTATAGCCCACAATCTGCCCGCCGATTTCGACATATGCCGTCGTCCCATCCTCCGAGACAGTGACGCCGTCTCCGAACACCCCGCCATTGACCACTCGGAACGAACCTAACCCGCCATTGGCAAGCGGATTAATGTCGATCAGTCCCTCATTGCTCTGTGAGATAAGGTGCCCATTCACAGGATTAGCCCACATCCCTAAATCAGGAGCCGCAGAAACTCCCGTCAGGATATGGTTCACCGTTCCGTCGGGGTTGTACTCGACATAACGACCGTTCTGAGCTCCGTAAGTTTGCCCCCCTGCAATCGCCGACGCTGCTCCCCCAGTGTTCGAACTACGGCTAAAGAGAGCCGAGGCAGGCGTCTGTCCGTCTGTATCTGCAAACACGTAGCTCGTACCGTTTACCGGACTCACAAGGACATTTCCATCTGAAGTCACCGCTACACCGAATGGACCGTTGCAGCAACCCGTGTTTCCCGGATCGGTGGTCGCAAAGGTGCTTAGAGTAAATCCGTCGTTGATTCCCTGAGGCGTCAACGCAAGGGAATTGCCGAATGCCTGTCCCGGCGCCAGAATCGCCGCCAGCGAAGCAACGAATAGTTTCAGGTCCCAAAGCCGTTTTGCCATATCGAATTCCTTCCTGTCGCTTGAGTTATCAACTCGCCAAAAATGGCGCACACAAACCACGCTCTCGTCACGAAGTCCGCACGCAGGATGTCTTTGTTAAATTGTTGGCCCGGTATCAAATACAACGAGCACGTCCAGTGCCAAACGTACTATGGCTCAGGAATATAGAGCGGGTACATATCGATCCAACGGTTTACCCAAATAACCGGCAAACCACCTCACGTCCGCAGATACAACAGTCATGCAAACAATTGCGACGAAACTCCTCATAAGGAGAAAAGTCTTTCAGTATGCACGCGTTCCTAAAACTACCTCTATCAGGACATACCGCCATCGGATGCCTCTCAAATAGCCCCCCTTCTACTCCCATTCCTTATACCCTGTACTCATGCCTGCCAAACTCATCGACACCACCACCGCCGAGCACTACACATGGGGAAACAACTGCGACGGCTGGCACCTCGTCAAGACCCCCGACCTAAGCATCATCGAAGAGCTCATGCCCCCCGGCACCGCCGAGGCGCGCCACCACCACACCCACGCCCGCCAGTTCTTCTACGTTCTCTCCGGCGAACTCACCATGGAAATCGAACACCACGACTTCACTCTCAAAGCAGGGCAGGGCATCGAAGTCGCTCCTGGCCAGTCCCATCAGGCCATGAACCGCAGCGCAGCTCCACTCCGCATCGTCGTGACCAGCCAACCCCCCAGCCACGACGACCGCATCGACGACTAAATGCTCGCCTAAGAAATCCACAGAAATATTTTCAAAAGTTGGCACGATTTCGGGCGGCGCAGTAAAACCAGCCAATCACCATCATCCAACCAGACTTGCCACACTTTTCACCGCTAGTTGCACCACAAAATCGGCCGCAACTCTGCCAACCCCCCGAAAAATCAGGGAAATATCCTCGACGCACCCGCAGAAAAAAAGCGCTTATTTTCCGGTATCGATCTTCAAATTAATCACAAACTGGTTCTTGGTATCGAACGAGCTGATCGTCTTCACCGGGCTCTTCTTGCCGTTGCTCTCGGCCCAAAGCTCATAGTCGGTGTTCTGCGAGAGTTGCCCGAAACGATATCCGCCCTGATCGTCAGAGATAAAGCTCTTCACAGCCAACGAATGCCCATCCTTCAGGTACACCACCGCACCCTTGATGGCCGCCTCGCTTTTATCCATCACCTTACCCTGCACCACCCGCTGCACAGGTCCACGCTGTTGTCCACCAAACAGCTGTGCCGCTCGGACATTCACGGGGAAAATCGCCAACGAACAGGACAGAACAACCAACGAGCAGGCAAAAGAACCAACCACAAAAGAAGAACGCTTCATAAGTTCAGTATACGGCTACCCTCTGGAATAGCTACGTTTACTCATCATCCTCGTCGCTAAGATGAGCCGGATCTTCATCGTCGTAGCCGGCCTCTTCCATAGGAGCCAGCTCCAGCGGGTCGATTCCCACGACCTCCAGATCCACACCGCACTCCTCGCATTGGAGCGTATCGCCCTCTTCCACCTCTTCAACGTCGATATCCAGCGGATTATCGCACTCAGGACACACAACGGCCATAATCAAACCTCCAAAGCTTTTGGTTCACTGCCGCCTATAGGATGATAGGAACGGCATTTGCGGACGCATCCGCTATTCTTTTATCGGCCATACCGCCAATACGTCAAGCTTACGATTTTTCCAGCATTCTGGTTTCCACAAAAGGACGATATATCGTGACTACCGCATCCCGCCCCCTCGCTCCTCTCGCCGGTCTCCTATTGGCCTCCCTGCTTACTCCAGCACTTCTGCAAGCCCAGACAGGCGCGCCCATCGCTCCAGTCCCGGTCGATCCGGCGATCGCTCAAGCCCTACAACAGGTCTCTGCCGATCACATCCGCGCCACCATCGAAAAATTAGTCACCTTCAACAACCGCAGCACCCTCTCCAGCATGGAGACGGATCTTCCTCCCAACACTGGAGTCAGCGCCGCTGCCGACTGGATCGAGTCCGAATTTAAACGCATCTCCGCCGACTGCGGCAACTGCCTCGAGGTCAAGCGCGATGACTTCATCGAGCCGCCTCAGCCCGGCCCCGCCTCGCGCATCCTCAAGCCCACCAAGCTGACCAACGTCTATGCCATCCTGCGCGGCAGCGATCCCGCACAAGCGGCCCGCAAAGTCCTCGTCACCGGTCACTACGACTCCCGCAACTCTGACAACTTCAACACGCACGATCCCGCACCCGGCGCCAACGACGACGCCAGTGGCGTAGCTGTCTCCATCGAATGCGCCCGCGTCCTCTCCAAACTTAAATTCCCCAGCAGCATCGTCTTTGTCGCCGTCGCTGGTGAGGAGCAGGGTCTTAATGGCAGCCGCCATCTCGCCAAACTCGCGAAATCCGAGGGCTGGCAGCTCGAAGCCGTCCTCAACAACGACATCGTCGGCGGCGATACCACCCCCGGCGAAACCATGCAGGACAAGACCGCCGTCCGCGTCTTCTCCGAAGGCGTCCCTGGCAACGCAACACTCGATCAGCTCCACGCGATTCAGACTCTCGGAGCCGAAAACGACTCCCCCTCCCGCGAACTCGCCCGCGCCGTCTCCGACATCGGCGCTACGTACTTCACCGCCACACCGCACCGCGTGGCCGAGGGTACGGCCCCCGGCCGAGCCCGCAGCAACCTCGTCCACGTCGAGCCCGGTTTCCACCCCGTACTCATCTTCCGCCGCGACCGCTACCTCCGCGGCGGCGATCACACCAGTTTTAACCTCGAAGGCTTCCCCGCCGTCCGCATTACCGAGTGGCGTGAGAACTTCAACCACCAGCATCAGAACATCCGTGTCGAAAACGGCATCCAGTACGGCGACCTCCTCCAGTACGTCGACTTCAACTACGTCGCTAACGTGGCGCGCCTTAACGCAGCCACCTTGGCAACTCTGGCCTCAGCTCCCGGTTCGCCGCAAGATGTTCATGTCTTGACCGCCGCGCTCGACAACAACACCGAACTCACCTGGACCGCCCCTGCAGGTATGCCCGCAAACGCGACCTACGAGATTGTCTGGCGCAATACCGAAGACCCCACATGGACCATGTCGCTCAACGCCGGCTCTGCCACCAGCATCAAGTTACCTATTTCCAAAGACAACGTCGTCTTCGGGGTCCGCTCCGTAAGTCAGGCCGGGCATCGCAGTATGGCTGTACTCCCAACACCCAGTCGGCCCATGCGGAACTTCGCCCAGCCGCAAACCCCGCCTAAGTCATAGCTCACCACGCCAAGAGTCATACAGCTATGGTGAAATAGAAGCCGAGGAAGCCATGCCCCGTTCCGGTCCCATCACGATGGCACTGCCGCCCTTTGCGGGCACAGTGCGAAAGCTGATCTTCCTCAACGTCGGAGCCTTCTTTGCGCTCGCCATCCTGTCCTGGCTTGCCCCATCCATCGCTAACTTTCTCCTTAGCCATCTCATCCTCGAACCACTGGCCGTGGTTCGAGGAGAGATCTGGCAGCTCTTCACCTACTCTCTCGTGCAGCAGGGAATTCTCAGTGTTCTCTTCGGCATGCTCACCCTCTGGTTCACCGGCACGTTACTGGAAGGAGCCTACGGCAGTCGCTGGCTCGCCGAGCTCTACTGGACCTCCGTCATCGGCGGAGCCGTTATCGCCACCGCCATCACCTTTACCCATGTCTTCGGTCTCCGTACTGACGTTGGCTCTGCGGGTGTCTGGGCCGGAGTCTTTGGTTTGCTCGTGGCCATCGCCATGCTCTTCGGCGACCAAGAATTTCTTCTCTGGTTCCTCATCCGCATTAAGGCGAAGTATCTCGTCGCCATCTACATCCTTATCGCCATTGCCGTCCTGCTCAAACAAGCCGACAGCTTCGGAGCCCTGCTGCAGCTCTCAGGTGCTCTCAGCGGCTATCTCTTCGTTAAGTTCGCGCCACGACGAGGCATCGCCTTCGGTTTCAGTGAGCGCCTCTTCGGCCTGCGCAACAGCTACTATCGTTGGAAGCGCCGCCGTGCCGCCCGCAAGTTCGAGGTCTACATGCGCAAGCAAAACCGCGAAGTCCACTTCGACAAAGAAGGCCGCTACGTCGACCCTGACGAACTTCACCGCGATCCCAAAGACAAGCGGTGGATGAACTAGCAGCGCAGAGTTGTCAGGGACATGAGTTTTCTACATCTCTCATTCTCTTGGTCTTCGCGTATTTACGTGAACACCGTGTAAATACGCCAAATTTATAAATGACAACATCATTACGCTTCACTGACACTTACCCCGGTTAGAAGGTTCAGCCTCAGGGTAAGGAGGCTCCTCTATGCAAAACATGTGGAGCAGTATGAAGACGGAGATCAACCGGCGTTCGTTTGTAAAAAACGGACTGACCGCAGCAACTATCGCGACCACTGGCGCCGGGCTCCTCGCCAATGGCCCATCCCTACTGGCAGATGAAGAACGCAGCGGCCGTCTCACTCGAGGAGATGCAGCCATGCTTCGGTTCGCCGCTGCAGCAGAAATCATCGAGACGGACTTCTGGGTGCAATACAACGAACTCGCGGGCATCCAGGATAGCGAGGAACCAAGTGGTAGCGGAAACCCAGCCTTCACCGCTGCTCTTTCTGTGCTGGACTCCGACATGGCCCAGTACGTTCACGACAATACTGACGATGAATTCACCCACCAGAACTTCCTCAACGCATATCTTGCCTCCAAGGGGGCGGACACAGTAAGTCTTGAGCCATTTCGCACTCTTCAGGGCAGCACGGCGACAGGCTCCAGCGGGAAACTACGGATCACAAACTTGATGCAACTCACCCTGGATACCAGTTGGTGGACTCGCTATCGTGACAGTGCCCATAACCCTGACCTCGATCCGAATTTCACCTTCCCCCAGGCGGTACCAGCGTTAGCGGTAGGGGAGCACACGGCAATTCCCAGAACGGATGCCGATACGACGGACCCAAACTTTCTTCAGGCGATCGCAAATACTGCCGGTTTCCACTTCCCCACAATCGAACAGGGTGGCAACAGCCTCTACCCCTCGATGGCCCAAAGAGCCACCAGCGTGGAGGTTCTGCGAATTCTGATCAGTATTGGCCCCACCGAGACTATGCACTTCCAAACCTGGTCGGATAAGGCGGGAAACGCACCTCCTCTTACCGCCGTGGATCCAGTAACAAAAGTCTCGGTGACGTTTCCGGACCTAAACTCTCCCCCGTTTGGTGGTGAAGAGTTCCAAACTAATCTGATCATGCCTGAGCCTTGCCCATTCCTGAGCCGCAAACTCCCGCCATGTTCGATCATCCGTCCCACAGAAACAGAGGGCATTGCCATGGGCGTGGTCAAGTTCCTGACGGCGATGGGACTGTTTAAGGGTCAATCGGGAGCGTTCTTCAGGTTGTTGAACGATCTGGCTGAGGATGCAGATGAAGCCAGGCGGGGAGGACGATAAAGACTCTTTTGCCAGTCGGAACAGGCGGTTACAGCCATATGTAACGTGAGATGGAAAAAGTTCGACGGCAGAAAAGCGTTGCGGCCGGATGCCCCGGTCTCGGTTCTGGGACCGGGGACTACTATCGGCTACACACAACTCCTGAATCTAAATAACGGTGGTTCGGAACTTAAGACTGAAACTCTAGCTCCGTGTCACAGTCTTCAAATGCAGCTCCCGCATCTGCTGTTCGCTAACCGGAGTAGGAGCATCCACCATAAGATCGATGGCCTTGGCCGTCTTCGGGAAGGCAATCACCTCCCGCAGACTCTGCGCTCCAGCAAGAATCATCACAATCCGATCCAACCCCAGCGCAATGCCACCATGCGGAGGAGTACCGTACTCCAAAGCATCCAGGAAGAACCCAAACCGCTCCTTCGCCTCGGCATCGCTCATCCCCAGCGACCGGAAGATCTCCGCCTGTACATCCTGCCGATGAATACGAATCGACCCCGACCCCAGCTCCGTCCCATTCAGCACAATGTCATACGCCAAAGCACGCACTGCGCCCTTATCACTGGTCAGTCGCCCAGCCTTAATGTCGTCCTCATGCGGCGAGGTGAACGGATGGTGCGCCGCGTTCCACACCTTCGCCTCCTCATCCCACTCATACATCGGAAAGTCGGTGACCCACGCAAATTTAAAGTCCGCCTCTGTCCCCGTTTGCACAAACCGCCCATGCTTGTCGGCGAACTTCTGAGCCAGTTGCAGGCGCAGTGCGCCCACACGTTTGTAGGTCCACTGTGGGTCGTAGTTCCACTTCTCCGGAGTACCCAACTTCGGAGTAATCACGACCACCAGGTCGTCCGCCGTCACGCCGTCCTCAAGCGTAGGTTCCGCCGCCAGCTTTGCCTCAATCGCATTAGCCAGCGGAGCAAACGCTTCATTCGTCTTCAGCCGAGACACATCCAGCGAGTCGAGACCGCAGTCGCCAAACTCCTTGCGAATATCATCGACTAGTGCGCGCCGCTGCGTCCCGCTCAATCCACCAGCCTTCGGAATCACGAAACCCAACACCGGAAGCTTCTGTTCGATCTTCAACTGCTCGCGCAGCGCAGGCGTAAGCTCATCCGTTAGTTCTGTCAGCGCAGGCAGCCGCATATCCGGCTTATCGATCCCATACCGCCGAATCGCATCGTCATACGTCATCTGCACAAACGGAGTCGTCAGCGAGATCCCCGCCGTCTTGAACGCCGCCGTTAAAAATCCTTCGACGATACGAAACACCGTATCCTGCTGCGGAAACGTCAGCTCCAGGTCGATCTGCGTAAACTCAGGCTGTCGGTCAGCGCGCAAATCCTCATCCCGGAAGCACCGCGCAATCTGAAAATATCGGTCGAACCCCGAAATCATCAGAATCTGCTTAAAGATCTGCGGCGACTGCGGCAGCGCATAGAAGCTTCCCGCATGAACCCGGCTCGGCACCAGATAATCCCGCGCGCCCTCCGGCGTCGACCGCGTCATAAACGGAGTCTCAATCTCCAGAAACCCATTCTCCGAAAGATACCCGCGAATTGCCTGTGCCACCTTATGCCGTAGCTCAAAGTTCCGCTGCATCTCCGCCCGCCGTAGATCAAGATAGCGGTACTTCAGCCGAACCTCTTCGTTCGCAATCGCATCCTCAGCCGGCGAGAACGGAGGAGTCTTCGCCTCATTCAGCAGAAGAAGTTCCCGCGCAACGACCTCAATCTCGCCGGTAGGCATATTCGGATTCTCAAGCCCGGCCCCACGCCGCCGCACCGAACCCTTCACCGCAACGACATATTCCGATCGCGCTGCTTCAGCCTTGGCATGCGCCTCACCCGAGACTTCCTTGTCCAGCACAACCTGCGTAATGCCCGTGCGATCACGCACGTCGAGGAAGATCAGGTTCCCATGGTCCCGCCGCCGGTTCACCCAGCCCATCAGCACAACATCCTGGCCGGCCTGCTCCACACGAAGCTCGCCACACTTATGCGTCCGCTGCAAATTCCCTAAAAAATCAAGCACTGTCGCTTCCTTACTAAATGATTTCGGCAGCGGAACTCAGCTCGCCGTATCTTTGGTATCTATAGATTCAAACCCGATGCAGTTCACTGGCGCAACGCTGCCGCCAATTCAGCCCGCGGGACCTTCGTCTGTTCTCCCGCCGCAAAGTCCTTTACGGTCAGAATACCGGACGAAACCTCATCCTCGCCGACAATAACCATCTTCCGTGCCAGCTTATCGGCGGCCTCAAACGACTTCTTCAGCCGGAACGACCCGTCGCCAACTTCAATCGACAGGCCTGCCCGACGCAATTCACTCGCCAGCGAGAGCGCCGCAGCATTCTGACCCACACCCATCGGAGCAATAAACGCATCCATCTTCTTCGCCTCGGCCTCGGCAGCCTGAGCCTGCAGCGTCAAAATCAGCCTGTCCTCGCCAATCGCAAACCCGATCCCCGGAGCCTTCGGCCCGCCAAGCATCTCGCTCAGTCCGTCATACCGGCCGCCGCCCAGCAGAGCATTCTGCGTTCCCAGCCCGCTGCCATCCGGAACCGTAAACTCAAACGTTGTCCGCGTGTAGTAGTCCAACCCCCGCACCAGCCTCGGCTCGACCACGTACTCCACCCCGCAAGAATCCAGAGCCGCCTTCACCTGTGCAAAGTGTTCCTGTGAGGCCTCATCCAGATAGTCGGCAATCTTCGGCAATCCGTTGATAATCTCCTGATCGCCCGGATCCTTCGAGTCCAGTACCCGCAGCGGATTCGTCTCCGCCCGCCGCTGATTGTCCTCGCACATCAAATGCTTCACCGGAGCCAATGCATCCCGCAACGCCGCGCTATACCGCGCTCGATCCGTAGCAGACCCCACCGAGTTCAACGCCAGCCGCCATCCCTTCACACCCAGCTCATTCAGAAGCGCCGCCAGCATCTCCAACACCTCGGCATCCCGCAAAGCGCTCTCCGAACCCGACCACGCCGGCCCAAGCACCTCCGCACCAATCTGCCAGAACTGCCTGTATCTTCCTCGCTGAGGGCGTTCCCGTCGAAACTGCGGCCCAATATAGAAGAGCTTCTGCAGCATCCCCGCATCGCCCATCTTGTGCTCGATATAAGCCCGCACCACTCCCGCAGTATTCTCAGGCCGCAGCGTCAGACTCTGTCCCTTATCGCTGTCAGCCCGCCCGCGATCCTCCCACGTGTACATCTCCTTCGAGACGATATCCGTCTCTTCGCCCACCCCACGCGCAAACAGCTCCGTCGGCTCGAACACCGGCGTCCGAATCTCCCCAAACCCATACCGCGCAAACACCGCCCTCGCGGTAGCCTCCACCCGGTTCCAAAGCTCCGTCTCGGGCGGCAACAAATCGCGCGTCCCACGTACTGCCTTCAAAATAGCCATTCTTCCCAGTTTAGCGAACTTACCGTTGCGACGTATGCGCGGAACACCAGAAACCTATATTGGAAGTCTTTCCAACTCACACGCGTTGTTATGACAATTCAGCAACACGCGTAAACGGAGCTTTGCCTTCGATCTCGGTGGCGTCCACCCCTTGAAATCAATTCCCCGTACCTTTGCGACTCCACCCTCCACCACAGTTGCTGCATCTGGGCTGGGACGTATGTCGTTAACCCGATCCTCCTATAGCAAAATTTCGTAGTCTGCCATTCCGCTCTCGTGGTCGGAGTCGTCGGCACGCAACCTTTTCAGCTTTCCTAGCTGCTCCTCTTCCTCCTTGGAGGAGTACTTGAAACCCCGTTGCAACAACGCATCCGCTCGCCGTTTCAGCTCGGTATTCACCTGCTGAGGAATCAGCGAGGTTCCGTTCGGTCCTGTCGGCTGACTTAGCTGCGCCAAATGATATAGCGTCAAAGCCGACTAACGATTGCCGCGCGCTTCTTCTATCTCCCCAAGATGCAATCCAACCTCAGAATGCGAATTGTTTCGCCAGGCCGCCTGTACATATCCTTCCGCCTCATCCAGATTTCCCTCATGGAAGAGTATCCATCCCATCGTGTCCCACGTTGCCACCAGAAGTGTTGACTTGGCTGCCTGAGTCTTTGCATCGCCGTCAAGCGTCCATGCTGCGCTTTCGGTTGTCAAAATATCCAGAGCCTTTCTGCAGCTTTTCTCGGCCAAATCCATCTCACTATTTGCGTCTGCCAACTCATAGGCTGCGTCATTCAATATTTCTGCGTCGGTCGAATCTTGCAATAGAGCAGTTAGAGTCGATGTACCCTCCAGATTCTGTCCCGCTGCCATCTCGGCGCGCCCCAGCCTCAGCATGAGTGTCTTGTCTTCTGGATTCTTCGTGGCGGCTAGCTTCAGCACTTTCACCGCCTCAGCATTTTCATTATCCGTCATCAATAGCTGTGCAAGCAGATTCGTCGCCGCCAAATCACCTTCCGACATCGCTAGTCGCTTCCGCAACGTCTCCTTTGCCTCTTGTTTAAGGCCATGTTGCTTTGTGCGTGCGCCATTGCTTCGTAAACCCACGAGGTATCGGGGTACAGCGCAAGCTCCTTTGCATAGGCATCTACCGCCTTTTCCCACTGCTTCCGCTGAAATGCCAGATAGCCATATGTGCTCCAAAGTGAAGGTTGCTTCGGATTCATTTCTTTCGCAAGATCTAGCTCTTGTTCTGCTCTG
This sequence comes from Edaphobacter aggregans, assembly GCF_003945235.1. NCBI lineage: Bacteria > Pseudomonadati > Acidobacteriota > Terriglobia > Terriglobales > Acidobacteriaceae > Edaphobacter > Edaphobacter aggregans. The sequence goes on along the minus strand of NZ_RSDW01000001.1, from coordinate 2,709,486 downwards.
TCCAGATCATGTCGTCGTACTGCCTCGTACGCCGCTTTGACCAACTTCGCAGCTCCCTCGTTCTCCGTGTCGGCTGCAGGTGGACCTTTCTCCCCAGGTTTTGTCCTCGTGCTTGTCAGTTGAATAAACGGCTCACCATCCGTGATCGTCGCGTCCAGCCACTTCTTGTACGCCTTCCACTCGCTGGCCGGAACCTTTTCCTGCAGAATCTCGATTCTACGTTCGCTGATCAGGCTTCCATGATCCAGCTTGTACGTCTTGTCGAAGGTGGCAAAGGCCGTGTGCTCATGCACCGCATTCGGTAGTTCCGCGCCCCATCCATCGGGCAGCTTGATCGTCGAGATCGACGTGTCCACGCGCGGTATTCCGAGATTGATCGGATATTTCTTCGGCGGATTTTTCTCATCCACCTGCGCGATGTAAACCACAGGAAACAGCGAAATTATCTTGAAGTCGTCCCAATCCCCGGTCTTCTCCCGCTCGTAATCGTAGGTCACCGTCTCAGGTTCCGCCGTCGCATCAGGACGTCCCGCCGACGCATGGCTTGTCGTCCCACCAAACCCCATCCTCTGCGAGAACTCCTGGATAAGCTGGTCCCACTGCCCCGGCGGGATCTGTCGCAACACTGCGCGCACCATCAACTCGTCGTCCCCACGGGTCGTGTAGTCGATCTGTGCCTTCATGGTGCCCTCTTTGCTCAGCGAACCCTTCGCCACAAATCGGTTGTACGGCGCAAACGGCAGGTTTGCCGGAGTTTTCTCAATCTTCGCCGCCCCGCTCTCCGGAACCACCAGAGCCTGTTTGTCGCGGATCGCCGCCAGCAATACCTGGTGCGGGGCGATCTCTGCAGTCGAGTCCAGCCACACCTGCTTGCCGTTGATTGGAACGGTCGTAATCAGGTGATTGAATGCCCCGGGTGAAGAGACATCCTCATTCATCCTGATTCCCGCCCTATCAGCACCGGCTCCGGATGAAGTCCCGCCGCGGTCAACATCGCCGCCAAAAGCGTGTGCTTGTCCTTGCAATCGCCATACTGGTTGCGCAACACCTCGCTCGCAGGATGCGGTTGATACCGCCCAACACCGAATGCCACGCCGATATACCGCACCTGCGTCGCGACATAATCATAGAGAGCACGAGCCTTTTCTTCGTCGCGTGTCTTGCCCGCGATCAGCTCAGCAACTTTTGCCTTCACGTCCGCGTCCGCCACTACGCGGTCAGCCTCAAGTCCGCGATACCACGCGCCCAAATCCTCCCAGCTCTTGAAGGTCGTCCAAGCGATCGTCGGTAACTCCCCATCAGAATCAACCTCCTTGAGGTTCGCTTTTCCGTCCTCATTAATCGTTGGCTCCAGCTGCGATCCGGTCCACCAATAGACCATCTCGTTACCAGACTCGTTCTTCACCGGATCGTGTCCCGGGCTCCAGACCTTTACATATTTTCCTTTTGGCACACGCAGCTCAACGGTTCTCATCGAGAACGACGATTCCGTAACCCAAGCTTTCCTGTCCCCAAAACTCTCCCGGGGCCTCTGCCTTGGTCCCCACGATACGGGCTTTGTACTCGAGTTTGTCGCCTACGCGTAGGTTCCGCACGGGGAGCTGCTTTTCCTTCAGATCGCTGTAAAACGGCGCCTGCCGCGTGACCTCCTGCGCATCAGCCGCTGGAGTCTCTACCACGCTCCCATCTGCCTTCCGCACTCTCACGTAGTCGATCTCCACCCGCTCATTGCTTCCCCGCAAAATGGAATCGTCAAGACCCCCGAACTGGCGCGCTGCAGCCTCAGACTGTATCCGAAGTACCGCTGTAATCTCTTTGGAACCCGTTCCATCGGCCGCATAGCGGTAGACCGTATCTTGCCGTTCCCCCACGATTGACCCTGCCGCGTACTCGCAACACTATTGGTTACCTTCTCAGCAGCCCCACTCGTCGATCCCTGGCCCAAGACACACTTCGGCAGCAGACACAAAGAAACCAAAACCACAATTAAACGCATAACGTACGTTTACAGCACATTGAATCGAGATGCCATTCGAAAAATCGTTCAGTTACGAGTCTCGGCGGAGCATCTGATTGGGTAAGTGCCTCAAATCATTTACGTTCAAGCTCTTTCAAATAGATCGCCGTGTAATCGAGATAATTCTGGGCATACATCAGGATCATCTTCCGATCCTCATCCCCCAGCGTCTTCTTCACCTTCCCGGGAACTCCCGCCACCAGCGAGTTCGGTGGAATCACCGTCTGCTCCGGAATCACAGCCCCTGCGGCAATAATTGACCCCTCGCCGATTCGCGCATTGTTCAGGATCGTCGCACCAATTCCCACCAGCACGGCATCCTCCAGCACGCACCCATGCACCGTGGCATTATGGCCAATCGTCACCATCTCGCCCACAATCACTGGATACAAATACCGCATTCCATGCAGCACCGCGCAGTCCTGCACATTGCTCCGCGCGCCAATCCGGATCGCGTTAACATCGCCCCGGATCACCGCGTTCATCCACACGCTGGCCTGTTCGCCCAGAATCACATCCCCGATCACCTGCGCTGAGGTATCCACATAGCAGCTCGTCGGTACCACCGGCGTAACACCCTGATAACTCCGAATCATGCAGCCGATTTTACCCCCGGAGCCTTGCATCCTCCCCCATCCATCCTCAAAACCGCGCACATTCGGCCGCAAAATGTACGCAACTGAGGTTCCAGACTGTTAAAAATCGCTCTAGATTACTAATTGTCCATTTCTTTTTTTCCACAATCGAGCGTATTCTTATATTTATCCCGATTAGGGAGTGGTTGGAGGTGTTTTTCCGTGGCAGAGGTTCGAGTTCAAGAAGGCGAACCCCTTGAGAATGCCCTGCGGCGCTTTAAGCGCAAGGTGCAGACCGAAGACATTATCAAGGAAGTTAAGCGCCACTCTTTTTACCTGAAGCCAGGTGAGAAGAAGCGCGTGAAAGAAGCGCTCGCTCGTAAGCGCAATCGCAAGAAGGTACGCAAGGAACAGGACTAACGGTTCCTTGAACTATGGCAGGCCGTCTCCTATTTCGTATGAGGGGCGGCCGCCTCAATCCGCCAGCGCATGGACTCCCGCCACGCGACTGGCCCCGGCAGTAGACCTGACGACCGGCCCGACTGTACGGCTAACCTGTGGTTCTTGTTTTCGCAACATTTGCGACCCCGGGCCCCCTGTAGCTCCGCAGTAACGACCAGCAAGGTTGTCTCTCGGCGAAACCCAGCTCAGATCCAGGTTCACCGATAGTCAGCCCCGCACAACGGGAGAAGCGGCTATGGAATTTGTGGATAGGCTATTAACCTGTGCAGATTGCGGTGGAGAGTTTATCTTCACTGCCGGCGAACAACTCTTTTTCTTCGATAAACAATTCAAGAACGATCCCAAGCGATGCAAACCGTGCAAGTCCAAACGCGCCGGTGCAAGTCTGCGTCCTGGTGCGGGTCCGGCTGCAGCTGGCCTCTCCCGTACTGAGACGCGCACCCACTGCTCTGAGTGCGGAATCGAGACTACCGTACCCTTCAAGCCCACACAGGGACGACCTGTCCTCTGCCGCCAGTGCTTCCAGAGCAAACGTGCTCCGGCTGTGGCTGCAGCAACTGCTGAACTGGTCGCCGCGGATCGAGCCCCGGTCAGTTCGGAACTGATCGCCGCTGCCGCTCAGGCCCCACAGGCCTAGCGTTTCGTTTCGGCTCTCCTCGCTCACATTACGATGTGAGTGGGGAGAGCCCTATTCGCTATATCTGGCTCTTAAAAAGAGACTTGTAAATCTACCCCTGGCAGACGCGACGGTATCGTTGACCCGCGAGGACAAAACACGGTACACTCATTAAGTTTGGCGCTACAGCCCGTTCGTCTCAACGTCAGGGACTGACAGGCACAAGCCGGTTTCGGATCAGCCCAGTTGACCTGACGCAGTGCTCCTGTATGCGCCCCATGCAGCACAATTCATGAAGGAAGCGGTCAGCGCACCACAGCGCCACGCTTGAGGTTTTCGTTATGTACGCAGTCATCCGCACCGGCGGCAAACAGTACCTGGTCTCCCCAGGCGAACAGTTGAAGATTGAGACCACTGCTCACCAGGACGGCGCAGTCGAGTTCTCCGACGTCCTCGCCGTCAGCAGCGAAGAGGGCAAGTTCGAGTCGGACCTCACCGGCGCCAAGGTGACCGGTTCCGTCGTAGGCGAAGGGCGCGGCGACAAGATCCTCGTCTTCAAGCTGAAGCGTAAGAAGCAGTACAAGAAAATGCAGGGCCACCGTCAGAACTTCGTTGAGATCAAGATCAACGAGATCGTGGTCAACGGTAAGAGCTTCAAGGCATAAAGACTTTATTTTCAAAGCGCTAAAAGCCTGATGGCGGCGCGAAAGAGGCAACGGAATGGCACATAAAAAAGGTTTAGGTTCTTCTAAAAACGGCCGCGACTCAAACGCACAGCGGCTCGGCGTCAAGGTCTTCGGTGGCCAGACGATCCTCGGCGGCGGCATCATCGTTCGTCAGCGCGGTACACCGCTCAAGCCCGGCGCCAATGTTGGCCGTGGCTCGGACGACACCCTCTTCGCGAAGATCGACGGCAAGGTTCGCTTCCAGGACCGTGGCCAGCATGGCCGCTTCGTCAACGTCGACCCCGTCGAAGCATAAAGTTCTCTGTACCGCGTAGGAGCCCTGCCTTGGCAGGGCTTTTCTGTTTTTGTTTTCGATTTTTTTGCTGGTTTTTTTGTGTGGGTTTCGCCTTGCGAAATGCTTGTTTTTCAGGGGTTTTCAGAGAAGGATGCGTGTAAGTGGTGGTAATTTGTGGTGGCTTAGCGGTGGAATGCTGGGTAAGTGTGGTTAGCGGCGGCACTTTTCTGAGGTCGAAAAACATGCCACGTTTTTTTAAATATTTCTGTGGAAAAGTGTTTCGAGTGAGAGTGGGTTGTCGGTTCGAATTTTGGCAGCCAGAGGAAATGGACCGAAGGCCTATCTTTCGACTGGACCGAGCGTGGTGGAGTGGGTGAGGTCCTGGGCGGTTGTGGTTGAAAGGTTTGAAGAGCTGGGGTGAGTGTAATCCCTCGGGGTCCTTCGACTGCGACGCGCAAAGGCGCGCGTCTCCGCTCAGGATGACGCTTTGGGGAGAGGGCCTGAGCAAACTTAATCATCATTGCAGGGCTTCTTCCCCTCGCGGGCTCAGGCTGATGTTTCTCGATGGCTTCGTGGCGTGGCTGATTGGAAGAGATACACGCCCAGCACGGTCAGGAGCGGTTCCAGCGGATGGCGGAATCGAGGGAGAGCCATGACCATGTAGTAGGGAATCGGCACCAGCAGCAAAGCCCAGAAGAAGAGTCCCGAGCCGACGACACGGCGCTTGAGTGCGAGCGCCAGTCCCATCAGCCCGGCGAGACTGATAAAGCTGTAATTAAGCATGCGAGGAATCTCGAGCGCCCAGGCCACGTCCGAGGGTGTCCCCACCCAAAAGAAGTAGGCGCGCTTCAGGCTGATTGCTAAAAAATGGCGTCGATGCGCGTGGATGTAGTCCCTGGCCATCGCGCCGCGCATGGCAACGTATCGCACCTCGCCCATCTCGGCGTACTGCCGAAGCTGCTCGGGAGCCATGTTCGGATGATCGAAGGTCATCACAAACCCATTCGATCCGGGCCCATTGCCCAGGAAGGTTTCGACGCCAAGATTGCCGCGAATCGGGATGAATGCGTGAAAGACCTCCCAATTTCGCAGCATCCATGGAGTAAGAGCAGCGATAAAGACAACTCCTGCCAGCGCCGCATCTCGCAAGGCATGAGGCCGCTTCCAGGTACCGATGAGCACCCACAATCCGCAGGCCGGGAGAAACATTGCCAGCGTCGATGTAGAGAGAGCAATTACTCCCCACAAACATCCGAAGAGCAACCAGCGTCTCGTCTGCCGCGATGAAGCTTCGGAGTTGTCCTTGGCGTCCGAACCAACGCCTCGCATTCTGAGCGCCAGCACAATGACCCAGGCGAAGAGCGCGGTGCTGATGGACATCTCCCAAAGCCAGCGCACAGAGTATTGCATCGCCGCCGGATGCAGCGCCCACAACCAGCCGGACCAGACGGCAACGCGCCGGTTGAAGCAGCGTGCTGCAATCTCCCACGTAGCCAGCGCGGTGGCCGCCGAGAAGACGCAGTTGATCGCCAGCAGCACCCAGGCGGAAGCAGCCGTATAAACGCCAAAGACCTTGAATACCGCTGCGATCAGCAACGGATACATCGGCGGAAGCCAGGCGGTAGGTCCGGTGTGGCCAAAGGTCTCGATCGCGAAGGGACTGCCGTAGCCGTAGCCGGTGGCGAGCGATTTGCCGATGCGTCCGGCTTCCCACGCGAACTGGAAGTGATCCTCGACGGACCGGATTCGATAGGCGTGCGAGAGGGTCATGTAGAGAAGTCGAATCAGAAAAGCGACCCAGAAGAGCCGCCACGGAGCGCTTACGCCATCGTCGTTCAGAGTATTATCGGCGTTCATCCAACGCCACAGCCGTGACCACATCGTAGATTCATTCTAGCGGCAGCCATGCCAATTCGCCTGAAAGCAGAATGGTTTGCGACAATGAAAGAACCGATCGAAAAAATTACTGAAGGAATGGTGAAGGATGAGTTTGGGATTAGTGCGAATCAAGGCTATGAAACTGCGTGAGGAAGCTCAATTGCCTCGATACGCTCACACCGGCCCGTTCGGCGATCTGGCCGCAGACTTGTACGCCGCCGAGGGCGTCACTCTGGCGCCTGCCGCGACGATCGGTGTTTCGACCGGAATTGCATTGGAGTTCCCATCGACGCACGGAGCGCTGGTCGAAGATCGTTCAGGACTAGCCATCCGTGGTTTGACCACACTCGCGGGAGTGATCGATCCGGGCTATCGCGGCGAGATCAAGGTGGTTGTGACGAACCTGAGCCCGGTTTCTGTAGAGATCAAGGCCGGGGATCGCGTGGCTCAGCTTCGGATCGTCCAGCGAATTGAGGCTGAGTTTGAAGAGGTTGCGGAGTTAGCGGAAGCTCCGCGGGGGGCTGGCGGTTTTGGGAGCACGGGCAACTAGATGGGGGTTCCTCTTTGCTGTTCTTCGTTGCTGGAGGACGACTGTTCTTCGGCTGCGGCAGGCGTCTCCGCTTAAGATGTTCGCTGCGATGGGGTGCAGTGGGGGAAAGGGTCTGGCGGTATGGGTGGGGATAGGGCTTCGGGGTCCTTCGACTGCGGCGGCAAAAGCGCCGCCTTCGCTCAGGATGACCGATTTTTTGTGAATGGTCAGACTGTGGTTGCGGTGGCAAAAGCAGATCGCTCCGGGATGACAAACGAGAAAAGCAGCGGCAAGCGCCGACGGGTCGATGCGTGCGACAATCATAGTAGCGAGCCATGCCAAATCAGCAAGCCCAGCAACCCACCGCAACCCCCTCTCCAGCCACCATCACACCGGAGCTGCTCAAGCAGCACAGCATCACCACCGACGAGTATGCGCGCATTGAAGCAGCGTTAGGACGCGTGCCATCGCTGACGGAGCTGGGCATCTTCTCTGTCATGTGGTCGGAGCATTGCTCTTACAAGTCGTCGCGTGTGCATCTGAAGCGTCTGCCGACCAAGTCCGACCGTGTGGTGCAGGGACCGGGCGAGAACGCGGGCATTATCGACGTGGGCGATGGCTGGGCGTGCGCGTTCAAGATCGAGTCGCACAACCATCCGAGTTACATTGAGCCGTATCAAGGCGCGGCGACGGGCGTAGGCGGGATTCTGCGCGACATTTTTACGATGAATGCTCGTCCGTTTGCTGTCATGGATTCGCTGCGCTTTGGCCCGCTGGATGAAGCCGAACCGGATGAAGCGCTTCGGCGCAAGAATCACCAGATTGCGACTGGCGTGGTGCATGGAGTCGCTGGGTATGGCAACTGCTTCGGCGTACCGAATCTCGGTGGCGAGACGCGGTTCGAGACCTGCTACTCGGGGAATCCGCTGCTGAATGCGTTTGCGCTGGGTTTGGTGAAGATCGATGAGATCTTCTATGCCAAGGCTGTTGGGGTTGGGAATCCGGTGATCTACGTTGGCGCGAAGACTGGGCGTGATGGAATTCACGGCGCTACGATGGCGTCGGAGGAGTTCACCGAAGGTTCAGAGCAGAAGCGGCCGAATGTGCAGATGGGCGATCCGTTTATGGAGAAGCTGCTGCTTGAGGCTTGCCTTGAGGCGATGGCGACTGGGGCTGTGCTGGGGATTCAGGATATGGGCGCAGCTGGGCTGACGTGCTCGACGTGTGAGATGGGCGCTCGTGGCGGCCTTGGGTTGACGGTGGAGTTGGATCGCGTGCCGCAGCGCGAGACGGGCATGACGAGCTACGAGATTATGCTGTCGGAGTCGCAGGAGCGGATGCTTCTGGTGGCTGACAAGGACCGCGCTGTCGAGGTGTTGGATGTCTTCTCGAAGTGGGGGCTGGATGCTTCGATTGTGGGTGAGGTGACTGCCGAGCCGAGGATGAGGATCACGCAGCGCGGTGTGCTCGTTGCGGATATTCCGAATCAGAGTCTGACTGATGATGCTCCGGTGTATCACCGGCCTGTTGGCGATTGGAAGGCTCCGGTGCCGGTCGATCCGCCTGCGCATGTGGTTGAGTTGCTGAAGCAGCCGCGAGATTATGCGGGCGATTTGAAGACGCTGTTGGCTAGTGCGAACATCTCGTCGAAGCACTGGGTGTATGAGCAGTATGACTCGATGGTGCAGACGAATACGGTTCAAGGGCCTGGCGGTGAGGCTGGCGTGATGCGGATCAAGGGTACGGGTGGAGCTCCTGTTGTTGCGACGAAGCAAGGCGTCGCGGAGCTTGTTGCGGCGTCGACTCCGGAGGGAGTAGCTGCGCTTCACGCGGAACGGCCCGCAAAGGGAGATCGTGGGATTGCGATGGCCTTGGCAGGCAATGGGCGGTGGACGTATCTCGATCCGAAGCTAGGGGCGATGCATGCTGTTGCAGAGGCTGCGCGTAAGGTGGCTTGTACGGGTGCGACTCCGGTGGCGGCGACGAACTGTTTGAACTTCGGGAATCCAGAGAAGCCGGAGATTATGGCTCAGCTGTCGAACGCGATTGATGGGATCGCTGAGGCTTGTGTGGCGCTGGGGACTCCAGTTACGGGTGGGAATGTCTCGCTGTACAACGAGACGAAGGGTGTTGGGATTTATCCGACTCCAGTGCTGGGGATCGTTGGCATTATCGACGATGTAACGAAGAGCGTTCCGGCGAGCTTCCGCAAGGCTGGGGATGCTGTTCTGTTCCTTTCTGCTTTCCGTGGAGTTGGGCGGAAGGCGGAGCAGGATATGGGTTCGACGGATTTTGCGAAGAGCGTTCTGGGCGAGTTGTGGGGCGCGCCTCCGGTGCTGGATTTGCAGGAAGAGGCGGCGCTGCATAAGGCTTTGGTTGCGCTGGCGGAGAAGGGGCTGCTGGCTTCTGCTGGCGATTTGTCAGATGGTGGTTGTGCGGTTGCGTTTGCGAAGGCTTGCTTCCCGCGTGAGCTGGGTGTGCGCATCTCGATGCAGCTTGGTTCAGATGATTCGTTCGCGGTGACGGAACGATTGTTTAGCGAGATCGGGTCTTCGGTGATCGCTTCTGCTGATCCGGCGAAGATTGAGGAGATTCAGGCGGTGTTGAAGGCGCATCCTGCAGTTTGGTCGTTCCGTTTGGGCGATGTGACGAATGGGAACTTCGAGATTTTGATCAACGATAAAGCTGTGATCGACGAGCCAGTGAAGGCGTTGAAGTCGGTGTGGGCGGAGGCGATGGAAGCGCAACTCGCGGATGAGGTGGTGACGGCGTAATGGATAAGCTGCTGGCTCTCCAGAACAATCCGGTGGACGAGATGGACGAGGACGACGCGACTCCGTTCGACAAGCTGCGCGAAGAGTGCGGTGTGATGGCTGTCTATAACCACTCGGATGCTGCGCGGTTGACGTATTGGGGTTTGTATTCGCTGCAGCATCGCGGGCAGGAGTCTGCTGGCATTGCTTCGGCGGACGGCACGGAGGTGAACGACATCAAGGGAATGGGTCTGGTGTCGGAGATCTTTACCGATGATGTGCTGGCGAAGCTTCCGGGCTATATGGCGATTGGTCATACGCGCTACTCGACTACCGGTGATTCGGCGTTGCTGAATGCGCAGCCGATCTCGGTTGATAGCACGAAGGGTTTGATTGCGATTGCGCATAACGGCAACCTGGTGAATCTGGGAACGGCGCGAGAGCGGCTGGAGCGCGATGGTGCGCTGTTTCAGACGACGAGTGACTCGGAGATCATCATTCAGTTGATTGCTCACTCGAAGAAGACGACGCTGGTAGATTGCATTGCCGAATCGCTGTCTCAGGTAGAGGGTGCGTTTTCGATTGTGATGATGACGCGGAACCGCATCTTTGCGGCTCGCGATCCGCATGGATTTCGGCCGTTGTCGATGGGAAGAATTCCGGGTGTTGATGGTGCTCCGGATACTTTTGTGTTTGCCAGCGAGACGTGCGCGTTTGACCTGCTGCATGCGAAGTATGAGCGCGATGTGAAGCCGGGCGAGTTGGTGATGGTCTCCGAAGATGGCGTTACTTCGCGGTACTTTAATACAACGACGCAGCAGGCCAGCTGCATCTTCGAGCATGTTTATTTTGCGCGGCCTGATTCGAAGATCTATGGCCGATGGGTGCAGCAGAGCCGCGAGCAGATGGGACGACAGCTGGCGCGTGAGTCGGGAGTGCCGGCGGATTTGATTGTGCCGGTGCCGGATTCGGGTGTGACGGCGGCGCTGGGTTATGCGGCGGAGTCGGGGATTCCGTTTAATTTTGGGCTGATCAGAAACCACTACGTGGGCCGGACGTTTATCCAGCCGGAGCAGCGGGTTCGCGACTTTGGCGTAAGGATGAAGCTGAATCCGGTTCGCAGTTTGCTTGAGGGCAAGCGGGTGGTTCTCATCGACGACTCGATCATTCGCGGGACGACTTCGCGGAAGATTGTGCGGATGGTACGGGCTGCCGGGGCGAAGGAGGTGCATATGCGCATCTCCTGTCCTCCGACGATCTCGCCTTGTTTTTATGGCGTAGATACTCCGAGCAAGAAGGACCTGATTGCTGCGAACCATTCGGTTGAAGAGATTCGCCAGTATATTGAGGCGGACTCGCTGGCGTACCTGTCGCTGGTGGGACTGACGCATGCCTGCACGACGGGAGAGTCTGCCGACGGGCTTTCGCCTGGTAGCTTCTGCACGGCGTGTTACACGGGCGAGTATCCGACGCAGTGGGTTGACGTGGCGGAGATTCTGCCTGCCGTGGCTTCTCGGTAGTCGACTGCATCCATCCATTGATGGCGCGAAATAATCAAGACGTCTACCGAAAAAACCTCAAGGGAGCGTGATGCCCATGAAGAGGTAGTCGGCGACCCAGTCTGCTTTGTAACCGTGCTGACGGATGAGAGTGCCTAACTGGGCATAGTGTCGCGTGCTGTGAAACATGGCGTGGAAGAAGATTGTTTTGCGGGAGGCGCTGGCGGGGCCGTAGGTACGGGTGACGAAGTCGATGGTCTGGTCCCAGTCGAGGTCGGCGGCGAGGGACTTATGGAAGATGTCTACGGCGCGATCGTGGGTGGCGTAAATGGCGTCTACAGAGCCGAAGGGGATTTGTTCGTAGTTGGTTTCGGGGAGGCGGGCTATGCGCTCAGACCAGCGAAGTTCGACGGCGACGATGTGCTGAAGAAGCTGGGCTACGGTGACGGCGCCGGCTATGTCACAGGAAATAGAGAGGATTTCGGGGTTGGTGGTTAGGAATTTGCGCCAGTTGTCGGAGGCGTTTTCAAACCATTTCAGGGCTTCCAGGGCAGTGAGGACGGGTTCGCTCATGTGGCTCCTTTTCAGTTAGTTGCGGAGAGCTCGGTGGCCTATGTCGCGGCGGTATTGCATGTTTTCAAAAGAGATTTTTTGGAGCTGGTTGTAGGCCTTTTCCAGTGAATTTCGCAGGTTATCTGCGTGGGCGGTGATGGTTAGAACGCGGCCTCCTGCGGTTAGCAAGTGGCCATCTTTGAGGGCTGTGCCGGAGTGGAAGACGACGACCGAGGGGTCGGTGGGGGCGGTGAGGCCTTCAATGGGGAGGCCGGATTGGTATTTGCCGGGGTAGCCTCCGCTGGCGGCGATGACGCAGGCGCTGGCTCCGGGGAGCATTTTGATTTGGAGGCGGTCGGCGGTGCCGTCGATGGAGGCGTTGAAGAGGTCGAGGATGTCGGTTTCGAGGCGGAGGAGGATGGCCTGGGTCTCGGGGTCGCCGAAGCGGGTGTTGAACTCGAGGACCATGGGGCCGCGGGGGGTCATCATGAGGCCGATGAAGAGGATTCCGCGGAAGGGGTTGCCTTCCTGTGCCATGCCGTCGACGACCTTCTGAGCAACGTTGTCGATGATCCAGCGGGTGAGTTCAGGGGAGGCGAGAGAGTCGGTGGAGTAGGCGCCCATGCCGCCGGTGTTGGGGCCGGTGTCGCCTTCGCCGACGCGCTTGTGGTCCTGGGCGGCTGCGATGGGGATGGCGTGGGTGCCGTCGCAGAGGGCGAAGAAGGAGAGCTCTTCGCCGGTGAGGAACTCTTCGAGGACGATTTCGGTGTCGGCGGTGCCGAGGAGGGTGCCGGAGAAGATTTCGGCGGCGGTGGAGAGGGCTTCGGCGTGGGTGTCGCAGATGACGACGCCTTTGCCGGCGGCGAGGCCGGAGGCTTTTACGACTACGGGTGTGGCAAAGCGGGGGAGCTGCTCGCGGACTTCGTCGAGGGAGGTGCAGAGGGCGTAGGCGGCGGTGGGGATGTCGTGGCGGCGCATGAAGTCCTTGGCGAAGGCTTTGCTGGACTCGAGGCGGGCGGCGGCCCGGGCGGGGCCGAAGACTCGGTGGCCGCGGGACTGAAGCTCGTCGACGATGCCGAGGGCGAGGGGGACTTCGGGGCCGATGACGGTGAGGGCAGGGTTTTCGACGGCGACGATGTCGATGAGGGCGTGGAGATTGTTGACGTCGACGGGGATGCAGCGGGCGATCTGGGCGATGCCGCCATTGCCGGGAGCGGCGATGACTTCAGTGACTGCGGGGGATTTGCGGAGAGACCAGACGAGTGCGTGCTCGCGGCCGCCGCCGCCGATGACTAAAACCTTCATAGGCTTTCAGCGTAGCATTTTGGGCGGGGCACTACTGTCTTATCGCCAGTAGTGAGAAGTCTCTCGACCTTTTTCACCTGTCATGGAGAGCAAAAGTGCCTTTTTCCTTTAGACCTGATAGCAAGTTTGCGTTATTAGCTTTCGATGGAATCTATTCGGAAGACCTTGAAACAGAGAGCCAGCTTTCCGACGGTACGTGGTTGATACCTGGCATACCCACGGTTACTGATCTAAGGAGTTGGGAAGTGTGGGTAGGCTCTCATCGCGCCGATTCTCTAAAACGAGCCAATTTGGTCCTTTAGTGGATCGCGAATCGAATAATCCGGCTGTCTTAGATGAAGAGCACATTCATTTACGAAATGGTCTAGCTCAGCTCTACTCGTTTTTGCGATTCCATCAAGGTGTCGAAATATCTGGCTCGAAGGAACCAGATCTTCTTTGCGGATCGCATTTGCAAGGCGAGCCGATGATTCGCCAAATGACCAAAATGGCAATGTTCTACGAAAGCAAGGGCTACCGTCGTGCCCCAGTGACGAAAGAACGCTTGGAGGAGGCGCTTCAATTGCGATCAGGTTTACACGCAATGCAGAAGACGGATGAATTCCAAAGAATTTTCCGCGGGATTGACGTGCTTTTTGACGGACTAAAGGCGACCGGACAAAATCGACTTCATCAATTCGTCCGATCGTTGGAAGCGCTGATTTTGCCCGACACGGGAAAAACGAGAAAGCAATTCATTCACCGCTGTCAGACCTTTGCATCGCCTGGAGCAGCAACGGAGGCTATTTTGAGAGAGGCATTCGACATGCGGAGTGATGCGGAGCATCTACACAGCTGGGAAAGGGCTGTCATGTCGTACCCCAAAACGGAACGAGATGATGTTTGTTGGCAGCGAACGCGACAGATGCAATTTCTTGCCTGTGATGCTTATACCAAGATTCTTCTCCATCCTGATATTGGGAATTACTTTCGGACTGAACAAACGCTAGAAAACTTCTGGAAACTTGGGGACCAAGGAACACGATCAATATGGGGAAAGCCGGTAGATCTTGCTCGGGAGGTGCGCCATTCGATGTATGACCAGTTTGGTAGGCCGATTTCGGCCGATTGATCTAAATAAAACGGGTGGGTCAAGTTAAATGCTGAGATGCTAGTGCGCTTTAGACCCGGGGAGACGAGCTGTTTGGTGCGTGGTCATAAGGTTATGACTACTTTTCCGCGGGCGTGGCCTTGTTCCAGATAGCGGATGGCGTCAGGGAGTTCGCTCAAGCTGTACTGTCTGTCGATGACAGGGGTTACCTTTCCGGTCGCCATGAGGTCGTGCAGGATGGTCAGGTCTTCTTCGCTTGATTTTGCCAGGAGGCCGGTTAGTTTTCGGCTGCTGCACTGGGACCAGACTAGTGCTTTGATTCCGCTAGCGAGACCCATCTTCCAGCGGCCGCTTGGGCCTCCGGCCATGACGCATATTCCGCTGGGGGTTAAGAGTCGTCTGCGGGCTGATAATGAGTGGTTGCCGATGGCGTCGAAGATCAGGTCGTAACGTTGGCTGCTTTTGGTGAAGTCCTCTTTGGTGTAGTCGATGACTTGATCTGCGCCGATGGATCGGACCATGTCGATGTTTCTTGTGCTGCATACGCCAGTTACATCTGCTCCGTATGACTTGGCGATCTGCACGGCGAAGGTGCCGATGCCTCCTGATGCTCCGTTGACTAAGATCTTCTGGCCCGGCTGAATTTTTCCTTTGTCGCGAAGGCCCTGCAATGCGGTGAATGCGGCTATGGGTACTGCGGCTGCTTGCTCGAACGTTACGTTGTTTGGCTTAATGACCAGATTTGATTCGGAGATGCAGACGTACTCGGCGAAGGCTCCGCGGCATGTGCCGAAGACTTCGTCGCCTGGTTTGAATTGGGTTATGGCGCTGCCGACCGCTTCGACCTGGCCGGCTACGTCAACGCCTAAGCGTGTGTTTTTTGGTTTGCGCAGGCCGGTCATCACGATGCGGACGATGTACGGCGTGCCTCTTATGAAGTGCCAGTCAAGCGGATTCACGGAGGCCGCGCGGACTTTTATCAGGACTTCCTTGTCGCCGGGGGTTGATTTTTCAATCTCTTCGAGTTGAAGAACGTCGGGTGAACCATAGTCGTGATAAACGATGGCTTTCATGAGTTTCTTCTTGATGAATGGTGGCTATTCCTTCGCGGCGAAGGTTACTCAGAACGAGCGTGTGGATTGCTGGCAAGATTACCATTTTCTGTCTCCACGCGAAGGGCTGCATTACTCATTGCGCAGGGCGATCACGGGATCGACGCTCGCCGAGCGCCGTGCCGGCACGATCGACGCAATCGCTGCTGCTAACAACAAGCTGAACGCGGCGAATACGAGTGAAAGTGACAGGCCTGTGTTCATTGCTGCGAACGAATGGATCAGCACGCGCTGTGCAACGAAGGTGAGCACGAGGCCTGCCAGTATGCCAGCTCCGATCAACATGACAGATTCTCGGAGCATCAACGAAACGACTTGCCAGCGTTGCGCGCCGAGTGCCATGCGAATCCCTATTTCGGCTGTGCGCTGCGACGCTGTGAAGCTCAATAAGCCGTAGATACCAATTGCGGCCAACAATAGAGCGAGTCCGCCGAAGAGCGTCAGCAACCATACGAGCAGGTGTCTTGCAGCGAGCGAATCGTTTACAAATCGATCGAGTGCTTCGACGTCGTAGACAGCCTCGGAGGAGTCGACGGCGTGTACGGCATCCACCAGCGGGGTACGCATTGCATCGGGATTTATCTTCGTCCGGGCTACAAAAACCGCTTCGCTCACGGGTTGCTGCACCATCGGCCGATAGAGCACTCCCTTGTTCTCTTCGACCTCCAGCGAATCACGACGCACATGTGCGATTACGCCTACGATCTCTACCCACGGTGTGTCCCTGCCGAACCGCACATGCTGTCCGACGGCATTCCTGCCCGGCCAGTATGCCTTGGCGAGTACGTCATCAATCACCGCGACCGGCGGAGTTCCAATCCTGTCTTCTTCGCTGAACCAGCGTCCCTGTAACAGCGGAATTTGCATTGCCGCGAGATAGCCGGCTGTGGCCCAGCGTCGGTCGCCGTGTGGCCCGGGATCATCGGGTGACACTGGTGGACGCTCCTCAATCCCAAAGCTTGCCGATGGATATTGCATGCTGGCGAATGGCAGGGGATAGACTGCAGCCGCGGATACGACGCCTGGTTGTTCGCTCAAACGGGAGGTTACATCGTGGATGAAGTTCGCCTGTTTGAGGTCCTGATTGCGGTAGTTGGTCGCATCCAGCGTTACCTTGCCTGTCAGGACGGAATCGCTTTTGAAGCCAGGATCGACTGTCTGCAACTGCCGCAGGCTTGCCAGAAACAGGCCGCTGCCGGCAACGAGCAAAAAGGCTAATGCGATTTCGATGCATACGAGCAGGTTGCGGAAGCGTTGTCGTCCAGCGCCGGCAGTCGCGCTTTTGCTGTATTCGGTTAGTCGTAGAGACTTGTGTCTGCGCGCTAGCTGGACTACGGGTGCCAGCCCCGCGAGAAATGCGGCGAGCAGACCGAAACCAGCGGCCGCAGTGACCACTCTAAGATCTGTGTGGACAGCGAAACCGGTTGCCAAGTCGTGAGGAATTGCGAGCAGAAGCAGCTTGCCGAGTAAAGGTCCAGCGACGACGCCAATTACCGTCGCCGTGCCCGCAAGCAACGCAGTTTCCAGAACGAACTGCATCGCGAGTTGACGTAGTGACGCTCCCAAGGCGCTCCTTATCGCCATTTCTTTCATGCGAGTCGAGGCCCGCGCCAACATCAGCCCCGAGATATTTGTGCAGGCGATCAGCAGAATCATCGCCACGACTGCGAAGAGCGCGAAAAGCGGTTTGCGAAGATCGCCTGCGGCATCCTCGGTCCAGGGTTGAGCAAACATTCCCCAGCCCGAGCTCTGACCAAAGTTAAAGTTTCCTGTTCCCTCGCGGCGAATCTCTTCGAGTCTTTTCTGTTCGATGCCTGCGTTGAATTGCGCTACTGTGACGCCCGGCTTGAGTCGGACGACGCTGTTATAGGACTCGTTGAAGCGATTGTTCGCGGCGAACGCTGTGGGAGCCAGCCCTAGTGGCGTCCACAGCTCGACACCCTTCGGCCATGCGAAGTCGCTGCGCATCACGCCGATCACGCGATAGGACTGGTTATCCAGCAGCAGCTTCTTATCAATCACGTCGAGCTGCCCGCCGAACATTCGCTGCCACGCAGCATAGCTCAAGACGATCACGCGTTCTGCGCCGTTCTGGTCTTCCTCGGGTAGAAATGTGCGTCCGAGAATCGGGTCCGCACCGAATACCTGGAACCACTGCGACGTTACTCGGCCTGCATTGAGGTGTTGGGTTCGACCATCGAAGGTGGCGTTGAAGCTCGCTTGCTGCACCATCGCGGCAGTATCCACGAGGCTATGCATCGACTGCGCGTCGGCAAAATCAGGCGCAGAGACGCCGATGCTTGGCAGGTTCAGTTGGGTGTATTTTGCGTGAAAGGAGGCGACTCGCTCCGGGTCCTGAACACCGGACGGATGCAGAAGTACCGCTTGAATCACGCTGAAGATCGCTGTGTTTGCGCCGACACCCAAGGCAAGAGTCAGGATGGTGACAATCGTGAAGGTAGGCGCCCGGAGAAGCTGCCTTACCGCGTATCGCAAGTTTTCAAGCAATGGTTGTCTCCTCCCTGCTCAACTCATACGCAGGAGCAAGGCAGGTTGTTCACGGGTAGCTTCGCTCTCTTCGTGAAATACCAGGGTTCCTGACCTTCGGCTTAGAATGACGGACAACAACAGCGACAACAGGAGCGGTAACGGCACTGTCGCACATTGCGACTTCGGGCTAGAAGGGTTATCGGACTTCCATCGGCCCAGCGTGGATATTAGCGATCGAGGTGTGCAGATGGTGAATATAGCGACGGAGGCAGCAGCAAACAGCAAGGAGTTGGGTTGGTCTGACCTTATCAAAGTACTTGTCGGAGCGATGGCGCTCGCTGGGGGCATCTACGGTGCGCGACTCAAGGCCGCCTTCGACAGGTTTGAAAGACTGGAAGCTGACCTTGTCAAAAACAGAGGTAAGGCCTATGGCGACATCTGGAAACTCACTGGTTCCCTTAACCTGTTCGGCCCGATCACTCAGTTGGATATCTCGGGGCTTTCGGTTCAGCTAACCAATTGGTACTTTGAACGCGGTTGGGTACTTACACCGGAATCCAAGAGGCGATACTTCCTGTTGCAGGAATTTCTGGGTTTCTTGAGACTGCGGTCAATCTCAGTGAGACGCCCGGCGGATGAGTTTTTGTTCGGCAGTCCATCGCGCACTGTAGATCTCCTGCGTGAGCGTCGTAAGGAGTTACTGGGCATTGAGTCGCGTGGAGACGAGAGCAGCTATTCCGTCGAGGAGTTGGGGAACTGCGTGAACAGATGGAAATCCGAAAGTCCTCAAACCGCAGAGGAGGAGCGGGCAGAGTCTGCCTGGATTCTGTTGCAGCTTTTGCTCAGCGCGTTTCGGTCGGGTATGGTCAGCGAGCTTGGCTCCCGGAAAGCTCACGCCTCGGACGTGAAATGAAATAGCTGTGGCCGGCTTGCGAGATGGGAAGCGGATGGCCGGAGCGGTGGTTGTGTGCCGGGTGATCGCTACTAGTTGGGGGTGGTTCTCACCCTTGCCAATCGATACAGTGTGACGATCTTCTGCATTGCACCGCCGAGAGCGGTGAGCGGATCTTCTCCAGTGCTCAGCTTCGCTTCGGTCGCGATGGCTCGGCGTACGCCGGTGCTGGTTGTCAGATAGAAGAAGATGTCTCCTCGCGCTGGCAGATCGATTGTCTCAGTCTTCTGGAAGTGAGATTCCAAGCTGGTTGCGAGTTGAATGGCGTGGAGGGCTGCTTCACGAATCGCTGGATACTTCTGGCCTCCGCCGATGAAGCCGCCCCCGCTGCTGAGATAGATGCTGGCAGATCCATCCACTCCGGCAAGTACAGACGATGTTCCATTGGTCAGGTTCGAATCCATCAGAACTGTTTGGATGGGATAGTTCGCGACACTGGGAAACCCCGATCGCAGGACACGTTCGCGCAGCTTGGGGTAGATAGCAGGGTCAGCTTTATGGGGTGTATCCATAACAGCCAGTGTAATTTGAGGCTTTTTACGAATTAATTCAATTTGTCAGGATTGACATGTGACTAATTGGTCACGTATTGTTTTGGGCATGGATGAGGTGTTCAGAGCGCTGGCTGATCCGACGCGACGGAGTTTGCTCGATGAGCTGTTCAAGAACGATGGGCAGACGTTGAGCGCGCTGGAGGAGCGGCTGCCGATGACGCGCTTCGGGGTGATGAAACACCTGAAGGTGCTCGGAGAGGCGGGGCTGGTCGTGACCAAGAGACGCGGCCGCGAAAAGCTGCACTTTCTGAATGCCGTTCCGATCCGGCTCCTCCACGACCGGTGGGTGAGCAAATACACCGAACCCTGGCTGGCGTCGCTGGCCGGCCTCAAACATGCATTGGAGAACAAGACAATGGAGAAGATATACGAGATCTACATTAAGACCACACCAGAGCAACTTTGGCATGCGCTGACGGATACGGAGATGCGGAGCAAGTATAACTTTGGCATGCGAGTGAAGTCGGATTGGACGTCGGGCTCGCGGTATGAGGGGACAGGCGGGGGACATCTGCTGCTGGAGGGCGAGAACCTGGAGGTCGATCCGCCGCGTCGGCTGGTGCAGAGCTTCCGGGCGGTGTGGGGCGAGGATGTGAAGGCCGAAGGGACGTCGCGGGTGACGTTCGATATTAAACCGGTCGGCGACTCGTGCCAGCTGCGGGTTACGCATGATCAGCTGCGCGAGGGAGCGAATGACCAGCTCTTTGGCGGATGGATGATGATTCTGTCGGGGCTGAAGACGCTGCTCGAGACTGGGGAACTGCTGACGACGCCGGGATCGCAGCGGTGGATGGAGGCTTCTCGGGAGCCTGTGGCTGCGAGGTAATTTAGTCGGCTGGCGATGACCGCATGTGGAGCGTCGGTTATCGCCAGCTTTTTAGTTTGGGCCACGCTTCCTGGAGGTTCCACTTGAAGCCCCGGCAGTGGTAGATGGGGAGCCAGTCGTCGGGGCGGGAGAGCGGGTAGTTGGTGTGGCCGACGATGGTGTAGCTGGCGCACTTGGTCTGCATGTTCTCTTCGTGGCCTTCGCCGAGGACGATCACGCTCTCGCCGGTGTAGTCGCGGGGACCCCAGAGCCAGTAGGACTGGTGGCCTCCGATGGATTTGGGGAGACCGTAGCGGGGACCGAAGAAGTCGATGGCTCCGGCGTAGCCGTAGTTGTTGGCGAAGATGGCGGTGCGGCGCTGCTCGTCGGGGGAGAGAGTGTTGTAGTAGGCAGCGACCTTCTGGGCCATCTCTTCCCAGCCGAACATGTCGGAGTAGAGCTGGGGGAGCAGGCTGGGTGCGGTGTGCTCGAATTTTTGTTGCTCGATGCCGAGGGCGTGCGTGTAGGCGAGGAATTGCGGGACACTGAGGACGGGTAGGACGGTGGGAGCGTAGACGGCTGCGACGGCAAAGATGCCGAGGGCGAGGAGGGGCTTGACCCAGAAATTGCTCCAGAGCCAGAGGGGACGGCGGGTGGCGCGGTCGATCCAGACGGCTCCGGCGGCGAAGATCATGGGGTAGACGGGGGCGACGTAGTACATCTTGCCGCGGAGAAGCATCATCTGGGCGAGGAAGAAGAGATAGGCCCAGCCGAGGGCTCGGTAGGGGCGGCCTTGTTTCGAGAAGAAGAAGAAAAGGGCGAAGACGACGAGGATGGCGGCGATGTAGCCGAGCATCTCGGCCTGGGCTTTGAGGTAGGGGATGGGTGGAAGGAGAATGTCGCGGCCACTGGCGCGGACGTTGTGCATCAGTTCGAGGAAGGGGAAATTGTGGCGCCACTCCCATAGAAAGTTGGGGAGGGCGATGATTGCTGCGATGACGCAGCCGAGCCAGAACCAGCGCGTGCGGAACGATCGGCGGAGGGGCGTGAGGGCCATGCCGACGAGGAGGCCTGCTAACCAGAAGACGACGGCGTATTTGTTGAGGATGGTCAGGCCGATGACGATGCCGACGGCTATCCAGAGGCGGTCGCGGCTGGCTGGAGGGTCTGCTTTGACGATGCGGATGATGAGGAAGGCGATCGCGGTCCAGAGGAGCGGATCGAAGGCGTTCATGGTGAAGAGGTGCGAGAGGGCGAGCAGGATCGGAGCCATCAGGCTGGCGAGAGAGGCGAGGAACATGGCCCAGCGGCGGCCTCCGAGTTCGCGCGCTAGCAGGCCGGCGAGGACGACGGTTGCGGTACCGGCGAGGGCGGGTAGGAGGCGAAGAGCCCAGAGCGAGGTGCCGATGGTGTGGGTCAGGAGCCAGGCGATCCATCCGATGAGTGGGGGCTGATCGACGTATCCCCAGGCGGAGTGTTCGCCACATGCCAGGTAGTAGAGCTCGTCGCGGAAGTAGCCGTAGTTGGGGCCGGCGAAGAGGTAAAGGATGATCCGGATGGAGGCGATATAGAGGACGATGGCGGTTCCGGAGGCGAGGATGGACCTTCTGCGCTCGGAGGCAGGGATATCTCGGGCGACGGCGGTGTGCGTGCTCGCGGGCATGGAAGCTGATACGGACTTTACAGCAGAAAGTTCATGCTGGGCCAATGTAGGGCGGGATGTGCCAAGAGACTATTTGACTTCGACGGAGATGGCGTTGGCGAGGGGCTCGCTGAGGAGGGCGAGTTTGGGGGAGCGGCCGATGCGGATCTGATAGGCGCCCTGGAAGGGGAGACGCTCGGTGAGGGTGAGGGGGATTCCGGGTCGGATGCCCTGAGTGGCGAGGTAGCGGAGCATCTCGGGGTCTTTGTCGGAGACGCTGGCGACCTTTGCGGTCTGGCCGGGACGGAGCTGCGAGAGGGCCTGGTGCTCGGGGCCGGGCAGGGAGCCGTCGAGAGCGGGGATGGCGTGGCCATGGGGGTCGAACTCAGGGTTGCCAAGCTTGGCGGCGATGCGCTCTTCAAAGCGCTCGGAGATGAAGTGCTCGAGGCGCTCGGCTTCCTGATGAACCTCGTCCCAAGGGTAGTCGAGGATTCTGTGGAGGAAGGTCTCGATGAGGCGGTGGTGGCGAATGATCTCGAGGGCGCGCTTTTTTCCGGCCTTGGAGAGCCTGACGCCGTAGTGCTTCTCGTAGACGACCATGGGTGGCTGCGAGGCGGCGAGCTTCTGCAGCATGTTGGTGACGGACGCGGCGGTGATGGCGAGATGGGCGGCGATTTCGGTGCTGGAGACCTGGCGCTCTTCGCGTCCGCTGAGCTGGAAGATGGCTTTGAGGTAGTCGTCTACGGCCTCGCTGCCTGTTGCGGATGCGGTGACTTTTGCTTCGGGGAGCGGTTTCGCGAGAGTGTTTGCCATGGCTGCGACTTGACTTAGCTTAACATTAAGATAAAATTTAGGCATGACTAATGTTTTAGTTAGCGAAGAGAATCTTAAGCCGACCTTCCGGAGGAATGAGATATGGGCATACTTTGGGCCGGCGTTTGTGGCCTCGGTGGCTTATATCGATCCGGGGAACTTCGCGACGAACATTGAAGGGGGAAGCCGGTTCGGGTATCGGCTGCTGTGGGTGCTGCTGTGGTCGAATGCGATGGCGATTTTGATCCAGTACCTGTCGGCGAAGCTGGGGATCGTGACTGGGCATACGCTGCCGCAGAATTGCAGGAGGCATTTTTCGCGGCCGATGACCATTTTTCTCTGGGTGGCGGCGGAGGTTTCTGCGATTGCTACGGATCTGGCGGAGTTTCTGGGTGCGGCGCTGGGTTTTTATCTGCTGATCGGGCCTGTGATGCTGGCGCATGGGTGGTCGCGAACGGGGACGATGGTTACGGCGGCGCTGGTGTCGGCGGTGCTGGTGTTTGTGATTCTGGCGCTGGACCTGGCGGGGTTTCGGTGGCTGGAGCGCGGGATCATGATGTTTGTGGCGGTGATCGGACTCAGTTATGGGTTTGAAATCTTTCTTGTGCATCCGGACTGGAGGCTGGCGGCTTTTCATACGCTAGTGCCGACGCTTGATCCGAAGGATTTTCAGGGGAGCCTGTATGTTGCCGTCGGCATGCTGGGCGCGACGGTGATGCCGCATGTGGTGTATCTGCATTCGGCGCTAGTGCAGCCGCGGCGGAAGGAATTGATCATGCAGCCGAAGATCGAGGGGTTCTCGCGGCGGCGGAATTATCTGCGGTTTGAGCTGATTGATGTGTTTGTGGCGATGAATGGGGCGTGGCTGATCAATTCGGCAATGATCGTGATGGCGGCGGTGGCGTTTGCGAACCTAGGGAGCCCGGTGACGACGATCGAGGGGGCGCACCATACGCTTGGGCCGCTGCTGGGGCCAGCGTCGGCGACGATGTTTGCGGTGGCGCTGCTTTGCTCGGGGTTGTCGTCGTCCACGGTGGGGGTGATGGCGGGGCAGGTGATTATTGAGGGCTTTCTGGATATCAAGTTTTCGATCTTTTTGCGGCGGTTGATTACGATTATTCCGGCGCTGGTGGTGATTGCTGTGGGGCTTGATCCGCTGAAGATTTTGATTTTGTCGCAGGTGGTGTTGAGCTTTGCGCTGCCGTTTGCGCTGGTTCCGCTGCTAGTGCTGACGAACCGAAAGTCGGTGATGGGGTCGTTTACGAGCACGCTGCGGACCCGGGTTGCGGGGTGGGTGGTGGTGGGGATTATTGTGACGCTGAACGTGGTGTTGCTGGGGCAGATTGCGTTTGGGAGTTAGCGCGACGCTGCCCTGTCTGGATGCTTCGAATCGATAATTTAAAAAATGAGTGACGAGTTGGTGAAGCTGCGTCTTTGGCTGCGGCATCAGATTGCTACTTACGATAAAGCTGAAGGAGTGCGTGATGATGGATGGGTTGCCGGGGTTGAAGGAGATTCAGCGGGCCGCGGAGTTGGTATATCGGACTATGCCTGCGACGCCTCAGTACTCGTGGCCGCTCATTAATGAGCGAGCTGGCGCTGAGGTCTGGGTGAAGCACGAGAACCATGCGCCGGTGGGGGCGTTCAAGCTTCGCGGTGGGCTGGTGTATATGGACTGGCTCAGGCGGGCGCGGCCTGAGGTGACGACGGTGGTGTCGGCTACACGGGGGAATCATGGGCAGTCGATTGCGCTGGCCGCGGCGAAGAGTGGGATTCGCGCGGTGATTGTGGTTCCGCAGGGGAATAGCGAGGAGAAGAATAGGGCGATGCAGACGCTGGGGGCTGAGCTGGTGGTGCATGGCGAGGATTTTCAAGCCGCGCTGGAGCATGCCGTGAGGCTTGAGAAGGAGAATGGGTGGCACTGGGTTCCGAGCTATCACCGACTGCTGGCGACGGGCGTAGCGACGTATGCGCTGGAGTTTCTTTCGACGTGTCCGGAGCTGGATACGGTTTATGTGCCGATCGGGATGGGGTCGGGGATCAGCGGGATGATTGCGGTACGGGATGCGTTGGGGTTGAAGACGAAGATCGTGGGGGTGACTTCGACGCTGGCTCCGGCGTCTGCGCTGTCGTTTGCAGCAGGGAAGGTGGTGGAACATGCGGTGTCGACGCGGATTGCGGATGGGGTTTCGTGCAGACGACCGGATGAGACGGCGGTTGCTGTCTTTCGGGCGGGACTGGAGCGCATCATCGAGGTGAATGACGATGAAGTAGAGGAGGCGATGCGGATCTATTTTGCCGATACACACAATGTCGCGGAGGGTGCCGGGGCGATCGGATTGGCGGGGTTGCTGAGGGATCGCGGGGCCGGCGGACGCCGCGTTGGGACCGTGCTGACCGGGGGCAATGTGGATAGTGCCGTTTTTGCCGGTGTGCTTGCGGGTAGGGCGGTGAAGTAAAAATCGCTACAGAATGGGTCGCTTTTCAGCGTGAATTGGCGTGATCTGGTATTTTGGCTGGGCTTGACCGGGGGCGGAACCCGGGTAGAACTCGCTAACGACGGGTACGCTCCCATATAATCGAGACTCCCCCTACAGGAACCGGCGGGGTGCGATATTTAGAGCAGTGAGGGTGTGCGTATCTTTACCGTGAATCGAGAGAGCGGAAGCTCCCTGAAGAGAAAGACCAAACCTGTGTGCACGCGCTCCAGCCGCTCCCGCATCGCTTTTGCCGCGTCCATTGTTTTCCTTGCTGTTGCTGGGGTTCCTTCGATGTTGGGTCAAGCGGTTCCGGCTCAGGCTCCGCTCCCTCCGGGAGGGGCTCAGACGCTTTGCCAGCCTCAGGTCGTGGCAAACCGCAGGATTCCCAAGGAGTCGATCCTTGCGCGTATGTTCTCGCACCAGGGCGATCTGTACGATCCGCTGGTTGTTGAGCGCGACTTCAACTCGTTGTGGAACACGGGATATTTCGACGATGTGCGTATTGAGCGGGTGGATAAACCCGAGTGCGTGCAGTTGATCGTTTATGTTCGTGAGAAGCCGACGATCCGCGAGATCAACTACAAGGGCGTGAATGCGGTCTCGCAGTCGGACATTCTGGAGCGGATGAAGAAGGAAAAGGTGGGGCTTTCGGTCGAGAGCCAGTACGACCCGACCAAGGTCAAGCGGGCCGAGGTGGTGCTGAAGGAGTTGCTGGCTGAGCATGGGCACCAGTTCGCCACAGTCAAGACCGAGGTTAAGACAATTCCGCCAGCGGCTGTAGCTATCACCTTCACGGTGAAAGAAGGGCCTACGGTGAAGGTGGGCAAGATTGCCTTCGATGGCAACTACAACGTCAGCGACCGGACGCTGCGCAGTGCGATGAAGAATTTGCGGCCTATTGGGATTCCGCGCTCGATCATCTTCGAGAACCTGTTTGCGCGCACGTTTGATTCGAGCAAATTGGATGAAGATACGGAACGGGTTCGGCAGGCGTATCGCGACCGTGGATACTTCAAGGCGCTGACGAGCGAGCCGACGACGCATGTGCGCGATGCGGGCGGGATCAATCCGTTTACGCTGCGTCCTTCGCGGGGCAAGCGGATCGACATTCTGATGCCGGTAGAAGAGGGTGACCGGTACAGGCTCGGCGGCATCACGTTCAAGGGTAATGTCCACTATCCGAATACCAAGGCGCTGCGGGCGCAGTTCGCGCAGAAGGACGGCGAGTTCTTCAACGCGACAATGTTCAGCAAGGGTCTGGAGCAGTTGCGGAAGGCATACGGCGAAGGCGGTTTTATCAACTTCGTGGGAACGCCAACGCCGCGCATCGATGAAGCGAAGAAGCTGATCTTCCTGGATATCGATATTGACGAGGGCAAGCCGTTCTATGTCTCGCGCATCGAGTTTACGGGCAATACGATTACGCGCGATAAGGTAATCCGGCGCGAGCTGCTGCTCGACGAGGGCCAGATCTATAACAGCCGGCTGTGGGAGCTATCGATCCTGCGGTTGAATCAGCTGAACTACTTTGAACCGCTGAAGGTTGATCAGGACTCGGAGAGCCGGCAGAATGCGGAAGATCAGACGGTCGACCTGCTGCTGAAGCTGAAGGAAAAGGGCAAGAATTCGATCGGCTTGAACGGCGGTATCAGCGGATTGCAGGGAACGTTTATCGGCTTGAACTATGAGACGAACAACTTCCTTGGTCTGGGCGAGACGCTGTCTGTTGAGGCGAATATCGGTGACTTGTCACGGAGACTGACGTTCGGGTTTACGCAGCCTTATCTGCGGAACAAGCCGATCTCGCTGGGCGTGCAGGTATTCACCAGCAAGTACGACTACAACCCGGCCAAGGCATACTCGATTGCACAAGGCCAGAGCGAAAACCTGACGAACGCGCAGAATTCGCTGCTGACGAACTACAACACCTCGACGACTGGAATTACGCTGTCGGCGAGCACACCGCTGCGACACCTGTTTGCTCACACGGGCGTCACCAGAGTCGGTGTCTCGTATGCACTGTCGCGGTCGTCGGTGACGACGTTCAACGACAATACGCGCAATATCTTCCAGACGCTGGCGTTCCGCTCGGGCGTGGCTGGGCTGAATCAGCTGAACGGCATCATCAGCTCAGTGCTTACGCCGAGCTTTTCGTTCACGAGCATCGATCGTCCGGTTGGTCCGCATAGCGGCAAGGACCTGAACGTTGCGGTTCAGCTTGCGGGTGTGGCTGGAGATGTGAAGTATGTCTCGCCAGCGGTGAGCTTCCGCCAGTTCTACCCGATGAAGGGACTGCGGGTAAACCGTGAGGGCCACAATGTGCTCGGATATCGCGTCCAGGTGCTGCATATTGCGGGCTTCGGGGGCGAGGTCGCTCCGCCGATGCAACGTATTTACGGTGGTGGTGAGTCGGATATTCGTGGCTTCGATGTGCGTTCTGCGTCGCCTTACACTTTCATTCCGAACAAGGTGTTGTTCAACCTGACGAACCCGGATGGGACGACAGTTCCGCGCGACCCGACGAATCCGGCGCTAGGTAATGTGCAGATTCCTCTGCCTCTCTACCGACTGGTCTCGATCGGCGGCGACACGAGCTTGACGTCGAACGTGGAGTACAGAATTCCGATTGTGAACCAGGTGACGTTTGCGTTCTTCACGGACTTCAACTTGACGGCCAATCTGCTTCCGAATCAGCTGCGCCAGAGCGTGGCTGGACAGGCGCAGATCGCGAGTCCGCTGTATGGCTGCCCGCAGTTCATCAATGGAGCCTGCTTCGGCGGTCAGTCGGTTTCCTTCCCGCAGCCTCTGAGAACGGTGCCGGGAACCAATTGGGTTCCGCGCATGTCGAACGGTGCTGAGTTGCAGGTGATTCTGCCGATCGTGAATGCGCCGTTCCGGATTTACTACGCGTACAACTCGCTACGGTTGTACAAGAGTGTTCCGCAGGCGCTGGCGACTGATGCGACGACGTTCCGGAACTTCTTCCCAACCTCGGGTGCTGGTGAGTTCACGTATCAAGAGGCTATACAGCTCTACGGCGCGGATTATGTCCTGCGTGAACCGCGCAAGACGTTCCGGTTGACGGTCAGCACGACGTTCTAACAGGAGGTCATGGTTTGAGAAGGGACCTGCTTTGGCGGGTCCTTTTCTTTTTGCCTGATTGATAAAAAACTTAACACCGATTTGCACCGACGGCACCGATTTTAGGGCGTGTAGCCATGGATCTTCGCGGATGGAAGGAAAGGGTGGGGACAACTGCTTCTTGCCATGTCGAGAGAGCACGGTTAAAGCAGATCCCTACGGGATGACAACCAGAAGGACAACTGCAAGAACAACAGCAACCGCAAGAACAATCGCGATTGCAGGTGTGATGGGATGAAAAGGTGTAATGGTAGGGCGGTTGGAGAAGTGGGGCTAATAGCTGCGCTGGTAGATCCGGGAGATACGATCGTGCCAGCCGAGGCGGTCGTCGTCGAGGAAGGCCCATAGAAAGCCCAGGCCGAGAGGGCAGGCTGAGAGCAGGCAGGCGAAGAGGCGGCGCCGCAGGGCAGCGCGGGTGGGGTTCTCGTCGGAGAAGGTGCAGAGGCCGATGCGGGCGAAGCGCATGCCGGGGGTGGCTTCGGCGAAGGTGAAGAAGAGGACCTGGTAGAGGATGTAAAGGAACGCGAAGGTGGCAAGGGCCGCGATGGCAGCAAGCTGCGTGGGCATGTGGCCGGAGGGGTTGGCGGCCGGGAATTTTTCGAGGAGCTTGCCTGCGGTGAGAGCGAAGGTGGTGATGAAGGCGAGCAGGCCAGCCGTGACGATGCAGATGTCAGTAATGGCGGCCATGAGGCGGAGACGGAGCGGAGCGGTCATCAAGGGAAGGACCGGGTTGAAGGGGGCCTCGGGGGTCTCGACGGGGGCCGCAGCGGGGAGGGCGCCGAGCATGATGGAGGACCACTCGGGGGCGGCGGATTCGACGACGGGAGCGGCGGAGATCTGAGTGGGTTCGACCTCGAAGATGCGGAGTTGGGCGGGGTTGTGTGTGTGTGTCGCCTCTTCGCGCAGGGGGCCTTCGGCGAGTCGCGGACGGGCCTTGCGGGGGGCGACGAGCTGGCGAGGGAATTCGATGAGATTGGCGGGGATGTCGATGGGTGGAGTCGTTGGTTCGAAGACGGGAGACTGACGGAAGGCGATCTCTTCGTCGAGGGCGAGGTCTTCGGCTTCGTCGAGTGGCTCGGACTTGAACTCAGGCTTGGGGCGGGCGACGGCGAAGGGTTCGGGAACGATGGGGTGGGCCGCGTCTTCGTAGAGGCGGACGGTAAGGACAGGGGCAGAGGTGTCGGCGGGTGCCTCGGTGATGAGGGGCGACGCTGCGAGTGCGGTTTCGGGCGTGGGGGTGGGAGTTAAGACGAGTGTCGGAGCCGGAGCCGGGGTTTCGGAGGCGAGCTGGTCGAGTTCGAAGAGGAGCTGGTTCTGGGCGTCGGCGACGGCTCGGGCGTTGAGGACTGCGATCTCGGCGGCTGCCTCGGCCTGGCGGATGGCGCGCTCGGCCTCTTCAGCGAGGAAAGCACGGTAGCTTTGGGACTGGGCGTAGCGCTCGGCGACGGCTGCGGCGATTTGGGCGGAACGGGATCGGGCGGGAGTGGTGGGGGCGATCGGTGTGGGAGCGCTGCCGGAGACACGGGTGCGGCGGGCGCGGTGAGCGGCGAGACGTTCGGCTACCTGCTCCTTGAGGGCGAAGGGGGCAGCTGCTTCCATCTGGCTGGGAGCTTCGTCTGGTGGGAGTATGTCCAGTTGTGCGGAACTCATGGTGCTCAAACCTAAACTCGCTTCCGTGAAATCGTTTAGCCTCAAAGGGTGGTACTTCTGACAAGCCTCGAACCGAAGCAACAGGATGTGAGAGCCCAACGGCAACGCTGGCCGGTCTCGCGTGGTCTAACTCAGCGCTGGAATCGCGCCTTCGGCTCCCTTAAGACC
Organism: Edaphobacter aggregans; assembly: GCF_003945235.1. NCBI lineage: Bacteria > Pseudomonadati > Acidobacteriota > Terriglobia > Terriglobales > Acidobacteriaceae > Edaphobacter > Edaphobacter aggregans. The sequence continues at coordinate 2,679,443 of NZ_RSDW01000001.1, read as the reverse complement.
GTTTACCTCTTGATAACTATCATGGTGGTTGCGGCAAGTCATCCACAGTTGGATGCGCAGGAGGTGTCGAATCAGGCAACCCCTGAGGTGGGGAGTGCGGTCGCTCTGCCGGACGGGCCGGATGCGGGACAGTTTCAGGCGAAGTATCCCGAGGCTGTGGTGCTGCCTGCGCTCGAAGGCACGACGACGCTGGTGACCGAGGCTGATACGCAGTCGAGGCTGGGCAGCCGGTTGGTCTTGGACGGCAATGTTGTGGTGACGTTTCGTGATCGGCGGGTGGAGGCCGATCATATCGAGTACGACGAGGAGACCGGCGAACTGACGGCGACCGGGCACTTGAAGGCGACCGGCGGCGCGAACAACGAGATCATCACTGCCAGCCATGGGACGATGAATCTGAGGACGCAGACGGGGCGGTTCTACGATGTGACGGGGTCGGTGGGACGAAAGACCATCGATCGAAAGACGGTGGTGTATACGAACAGCAATCCGTTTCTGTTTACGGGTCGCCTGGTGGTGAAGACAGGGCCGCAGGAGTATGAGGTCTATGACGGCACGGTCACGTCGTGCCAGCTGCCGCATCCCGATTGGCTGCTTTATGCGGGGAAGTTCAGTGTGGGTAGTGACAAGGCACGCGCGACCCACAGTGTTTTCCGGTTGCTTAATGTGCCTTTGATGTATTTGCCCTATGTGACACATCCTGTGGATACGAGTGAGCGGCAGAGCGGCATTCTGATTCCTGAGATAAGTAATTCGTCGACTAAGGGTCTGGTTCTTGGCGAGCAATTTTATTGGGCAATCAACCGTAGCTCGGACTTGACGGTGGGAGCACAGTATTTCTCGCGGCGTGGGTGGGAACAATCAGGGACGTACCGGTATCGCGGGCTGGGCACCAACTTTGCAAAGGCGCACTACAACGGATTGCTGGATCGCGGCTACTTCAACAGTGCAGGACAGTATGTGAACCAGGGTGGCGAGGATGCGACATTCGCCGGGAGGTATGATTTTTCGCCGGAGACGCGTGTGGTGGCGAATGCGGAGTATCTGAGCTCATATGCCTACCGGCAGGCGTTTACGGAGAACTTCAATCAGGCGGTCTCGACAGACATTCTCTCCATCGTCTATGGAGTGCATCAGACGGATGGATATATGGCCGCTGTGCGCACGGACCGGTACCAAGGGTTGAAGGCGGCGGCTACGACCACGACGCCTGAGGAGCAGGTCAGGATCTTCCATGCGCCGTCGCTGGATCTGGCGACGACAGAGCACAGGCTGGGTACGACACCCCTACAGTGGAATGTGGAGAGCTCGGTTGCCGGCTTGAAGCGGGTACAGCCGAATTTTGCCACCGCGGGTCTGACGAACCGGTTCGATCTGCATCCGGAGCTGGCACTGCCGCTGTCGGCGGATGGATGGCGCTTCCGGCCTTCGATTGGGGTGCGCGAGACGATCTACAGCCGCAGCCGTGTGACGCCATATACTCCGGGCGTTCCCATGGAGAGCGGCGAGGCGGTGAATCGCGCAGACGTGGAGCTGGGATTTGAGGCACGCGCTCCGGTATTGGAGCGAACATTCGATTCGAAGCTGGTGGAGAAGCTCTTTGGTTCGGAGGTGAGGCATACGATCGAGCCGGAGGTGACGTATCGCTATGTTTCGGGCGTGGGCACGGACTTCCTGAAGGTATTGCGCTTTGACGATGTGGACGTTGTAAGCAATACGAATGAATTGGAGTATGGGACGACGCAACGGTTGTTCGTGCGCCGGCCACAGAGCAAACCATGCAAGACGACGGAAGCCGACGTGCAGGAGTATGGCGATGCAGATATGAGTGGGGAGCCGGCTTCAACCGGGTGCGGCGGGCGTGAGTTGATCAGTTGGCGGCTTACGCAGAAGTACTTTTTCGATAGCTCGTTTGGTGGGGCGATAATCGATGGCCGGCGCAACATCTTCGATACGACGCTGGCGCTTTCGGGAATAGCGTTTCTTACTGAGCCGAGGGAGATCTCACCGCTGATTTCGCGGTTGCGGGTGCATCCGTCGGACAAGCTGGACGCGGAATGGGACTTCGATCTGGATACCGGAGCGAAGAAGTTTACGTCTAACAATGTGCTGGTTGACTTGCACGAGGGGAATACCTTTGCCGGGTTGAGCTACGCGCGGCTGAACGCGCCTGGGCGGTTCTACACGGAGGGGGTCAGCTCGTCGGTGTCGAACTTCAACCAGATGCGCATTTTGCTGGGATATGGATCTCCGACGAAGAGCGGGCTGAGTGTTGCGGCAAATGCTGGGCTCGATTTACGCCTAAGCTCGTTGCAGTATGCGGCGCTGCAGTTCTCCTATAACTGGGATTGCTGCGGGTTCAGCGTGGAGTATCGAAAGTACGAGCTCGGGGCAGTACGAAACGAGAGCGTGGAGCGCTTCAATTTCACGTTGGTGAATATTGGAACGGCGGGAAATCTGCGCAAGGCGGAACGGCTTTTCTAGACCGCGCAGGAGTAGTGTTTGAGCAGACTGCGCGGCGGGGAGCAGACCGTAGCGTGAGATAATCGAGGTACTGTGTTTACTGGTCGTAGGCTGATTCTTCCCCTTCTTTTTGTCCTTACGCTGGCTGCCGTTGGCTGCCACGCACAGACACCTGCGCAGAGCGGGCAGGGGCTGTCCCCTGAGCTGACGCGGCGGGTAGAGGTGCTGATTCGGGCCAAGACAAATGTTCCGCCGAACTACGACATCCATATCAGTCCGAAGACCAAAAGCGACGTTCCGGGTTACGACGAGATTATCGTGACCTTTACGGCAGAGGGTCAGGCGAGCAAGCCGATCCGTTTTTTGCTGTCGGAGGACGGTAAGACGCTGGCGCAGTTCACCAAATACGACATCAGCCAGGATCCGAAGGCGCTCGTGAGCGGCGCAAACCGTCCGGCGCGCGGCGGCCCGGCGAATGCGCCAGTGATAATCGTGGGCTTTGACGACCTGGAGTGCCCGTACTGCGCGAAGATGCACGCGCAACTGTTCCCGGCGCTTACCGAACGGTATAAGGACCAGGTGCGGATCGTGTATCGCGACTTCCCGCTTGATCAACACCCGTGGGCGATGCGCGCGGCGATCAATGCCAACTGCCTGGCGGCGCAGAGCTCCACAGGCTACTGGAATCTGGTGGATTACATCCACAGCCATGCCAGTACGATGGGTGGTGACGAGAAGAGTCTGGCCAAAGCCAATGACACGCTCGATACGCTGACACGCGACGAGGGGAAGCGACAGAAGGTGGACTTGGCAGCTCTGAATGCCTGTATCGCCAAGCAGGACGACTCGGCTGTGAAGGCTTCTGTGAAGGAGGCCGAGGCGCTGGGAATAGATTCGACTCCGGCGCTGTTTATCAACGGGGCGAAGCTCGAGGGTGCAGTTCCGCTTGAGTATGTGTACAAGATGATTGACAATGCCCTGACGGCTTCTGGCCAAACGCCGCCACCACCGCCAGTACCTTCACCGAGCCCGACGCCCCAGACAGCGCCCTCGACGAAGCCCGGCAGCTAGCATGATGCAGGAGAGTTTAGACGTGACGAAATGTTTGACTGTAAATAATTTTCCCTCGACTGCGGGCTCTTCCCGCAGGGGATCGCAGCACATCGCTCCGGTCTCGGTTGCCTTGCTGGTCCTTGCGGGCTTGCTGCCTGTTGCCGGGTGCAATCGAACGCATAGCGCGGATGTCGTCGCTACCGTGAATGGCAAAGCCATCATGCGGGCGGATATGGACAAAGCTTATGCGGCGCAGCTTGGCGATGCTCAGCAGCAACAGCAGCAGCCTACTGCCGAGCAGGCCGATTCGCTGCGGTTGAATGTGCTGCGGAGCCTGATCGACGAAGAGATAGTGGAGCAACGCGCCGCCAAGATGAATCTGACGGCCACCAACGAAGAGGTTGATGCGAAGCTGGCGGAGATGAAGGCTCCGTACTCGGAAGAGCAGTTCGACCAGAAGTTGAAGGCCAGCAATCACACGCTTGACGACGTGAAGCATGAGCTGCGGCGGTCGCTGACCATCGATAAGCTGCTGAACAAGGAGATCAACTCCAAGATCACGGTTACCGACGCCGATGTGACGAGCTACTACAACCAGCACAAGGCGGAGTTCAACCTGCGCGAGACACAGTATCGCTTGGCGCAGATTCAGGTGACGAACGTTCCTTCGGCACAGCCGGGCAATCTGCAAAACAGCAAGGCAATGAATGATGTCGAAGCGAAGAAGAAGATTCAGGCGCTGAAGAATCGGTTGGATAGCGGCGAAGATTTTGGATCGGTGGCGATGAACTTCTCGGAGAATCCGGAGACGGCTTCGAGCGGTGGCGATATCGGGTTTGTCGGGGAATCGCAGATGCACTCCGACCCGGCGATCTATGCGGCGGTGACGAAGCTGAAGGCGGGCCAGATCACGGATATTTTGCCGCTGCTCGATGCTCAGACAAAGAAGCCGGCGGGATATGCGATCTATAAGCTGGTGTCGCGGGAGCCTGCTGGACAGCGCGAGCTGAGCGATCCTCGGGTGCAACAGGCGATTCGGCAGCAGTTGCATGATGGGCGGTCGCAATTGCTGAAGAGCGCTTATTTGGAGATGCTGCACGATCAGGCAAAGATCGAGAACTTCTTTGCTGAACAGATCTTCAAGAACGACGCTCACTAACACTCAACCATCAGGGGAGTCCGCGTGGCACAGATGCCTGTCCGCTTTGAGATCCTTGGCTTCGGCCATCATGCGGTGCGCAGGCTGCTGCCTGCGTTTGCCAAGTGCGAACATGCGGTGCTGACTGGGATGTGGCGGCGCGATCAGGCGGCTGCCGCGAAGAATTGCGCCGAGTATGGGATTGTGCATTGCTTTTCTTCGCGAGAGGCGCTGTGCGCATCGTCTGAGGTTGATGTGGTGTTCATCACGTCACCGGATGCGATGCACAAAGACGATACGCTGCTGGCGTTCAGGCACGGCAAGGCTGTGTTGTGCGAAAAGCCGCTGTCGATGAATGCAACTGAGGCGGCGGAGATGGCTTCGGCTGCCACGGCCGCTGGGTTGCTGTTCGGTGTGGCGCAGAATTTTCGTTACAACCATACGCTCGAGTGGATGAAGGAGCAGATCGAGGCGGGGCGCATTGGGGTGCCGCAGCTTGCTCATGCTCAGTATGCGTATACTGCGACGAAGGCTCCGAGGAAGTGGATTACCGATCCGAGTTTGGCTTGTGGCGGTCCTATCGCCGACGTGGGCGTGCACTGCATTGACGCGTTGCGGTTCGTGCTGGGTGAGGATGTGCGAAGCGTGAGTACGCTGGCGCGTAAGGATGAGGTTTCCGGTGCAGTGGAGGCGGTGGCCTCGTTGCAACTGGAGATGACGGGTGGAGTTTATGCGAATGTGACGGCGAGTGCTCGTGCGCCTTATCGGACGCTGGTTGAGATTGTGGGAAGTGATGGGGTGCTGGTGGCCGAGAACGGCCTGACTGTTGACCGTCCCGTGAAACTTGAGCTGCGGCGAGATGGCGAGTTGGTTGAGACCGCTACGCTGGAAAACGGCGATGGTTATACCCGGATGCTGGATGATTTTGCGCTGGCGTTGCGTGGCGAGGGCAGATTCCGCGCTACGGGTGAGGATGGGGTCCACAATATGCGGGTATTGGATGCGGCCTTTAGTAGCTGGACATCCGGCACGAGGGAGACGGTTTAGCGCGGGGCGAATCGAGCGTTACTCTGGTTTCCTTGGCTTGATATCGCGGCGAGATGCTTTGCATCGGTGGATCCTCCCCTTCGGTGGTTTTCGTGTAAAGTCTTCCATAAACGAGAGTTATGGGTGCACTTGGTTATCTTGAGGAGAGAAAAGTCTCTCGATTCAAGGGCTTGAGGTGTCTGGCTCCTGTAAAGTATTGATGGCATGCGCTTTGCTGGCTTTATCTCTGACTCATAGTGACTTAAAGGAAAAACCCCGGCTACGGCCGGGGCTTTGTTTTTCATTACTATATCCAATATAGCAGGTTGACGGAAATTATCTGCCACTTGGATGTTATTGATTTTATAAGGGATAGATCGGCCATGGGCTTGACAAGAATTCGTGAGCGGTAAAAAACGCGATTGGTGCGGACGCGTGAACAACGACTCAGTATTACCGGATGGCTGGAATGCCCGTGGCGAGGGCGGTTGTTCCGCTCCCGTGAGTTGCGGCGATGCTACGTCTGGGAGTGGATGTGGCCGGTAGATATTTTTTGTAGACGCTGATGTGGAAGCAGGACTGCTGGAACTCCTCTTCGACGTCGACTTTGCCCTGTTGCACGAGGGGGAGGAGGAAGCCGCGCATCCAGGCGATCTCGGTGAGGGAGAGGCCGTGCTTAGCGATGTCGACGGCCTGGCCGGTGAGGTGGGGCGATGCGGTTTCGCCTTCGGCGGGAGCGGCGTTGCCGTTGGTGTGAAGGAGACGCTGCTGAAATTCGACGGTGCGGACTGCGGAGTTGACCTGAAGCGGCCTGTGGAAGCGGGCGTAGTAAGCGCTGGCCATCGTAGACAGAAACTGCGCGGTCCAGGGGCGGCAATAACGGCGATTTGCGGGCAGGCGTTCATCGACCTGAAGGGTGCTGCCAGTAGGGATGGCGACAAGAAGGTCTTTGTTGCGCATGTCCAGAAGATCGTCGTCATCCCGGATGCGATCGAGACCATCGCGGTCGGCGACCTGGTTTTGGCGCAGGAGTATCTCGTGGGAGCCTTTGAGGGGAGCGGGTACGATGAGGTGACCGCGCTTGTTGTAGAGCGTGGGCAGGATAACCGGGGTTGACGCGGCTTCTTCGACGCTCTCAAGCTGTGGTCTCTCGGTGGTGGAGGCGCGGGCCACACTGACTACGGAGGTAGGCTTGGCGACGGAGGGCCGGGTCGAGACTGGCGCGGGAGTGGGGCGGGTGTCTTCGTCGTCGTTGGCCGAGGTTGCGACTGTGGGATTAGCGGTTTCCTGTGGCTCTGCCTGACCGGCGGCACGGAGGAAGTCGGCGGAGGTGGCCTTGCGCGGTGCGGGGTCTGTGGCCGAGACGGACAGCGGCGCCGTCCTTGCGGAGGTTCTCCGGCTCGGGGCTGGAGTGTGTGCAGCGCGGTTGATGATGGGCGGGTCGGCCGTCTCTTCCTGCTTATGATGGTGCTTGCGTCGTTTGGTAGTGTGTTTGTTCCGCGTCGCGGGAGCAGGATCGGGGGTCTGTGCGTCGGCCGGTTTGTGGGTGCGCTTCTTTGTGGTGGTCGAGGTAGCGACGGTGGTCTTGGGGGCAGGATGATGCGCCGGTTTGGCGAGAACCGTGGCAGGCGATAGAAACAGGGTCGCGAGCGCCAGAGTGGCCGTGATGGGGGCGTTCGAACGCATCATGATTTCAAGAGGCGCGGAACGCCAGAGCATCTTCTACCTTAGAGAGGGTCTATGGATAGTGTAAGTAATCAGGTGGATTCCGTATACTCTTCGATTAATAGGGGGATGCATGAGGGGGTTGGCCGCAGGGCTGGGAGTGCTTGCTGGTGCGTTGACAGCATTGGGTTTAGGGGTGAGTGTGGTGCGAGCGGCAGGGCCGGATGAGGCATCGAGGCCGGAGTTTTATACGACGAAAGTGCAACCGATCTTTCAGGCCAACTGCTATCGGTGCCATGGGGGAATGAACCATAGCGGCGGGCTGAATATTGCTACTCGGGCGGGGATGATGAAGGGCGGACACGATGGTGCGGTGCTGGTGCCGGGCGATCCGGCAAAGAGTTTGCTAGTGCGACTGATTCGTCATGAGGGCCCGCAGAATAATCCGAGACCGATGCCTCCGAAGGCGAAGCTGTCGGAGGCGGATATTGCCACGGTGGAGCGATGGGTGAAGGCAGGGGCCATCATGCCGGCGGATGCGCCGCTGCAGTAAGTCGGAGCTAAGCCGGCTTGTTCAGACGATGGTGTAGAGCGGCGCGAACTGGGGGATTCTGGCAGTCTGGCCGGCTATCCAACGGAGCTGATAGACCATGGTGGGGTCGGTGAGCATGTGCGTCAGCTCATTTGGAAGAACCTCGAGCAGGGCGTGAGCGAGAGGGTCTGCGTAGTAGTCCATGTCGGGCTCAAGGATGCAGCAGTTGACGCCGTTGATGACGGCCTTGTCGTTTTCGTGGAAGGTGAGCTGGACGTTGGCTTCGCCGAACTGGATCTGCTTCCAGCTTCGGGTGGCTCCCGGATGGAGCAACCCTGGGTCGTTTTCTACGGCGAATTTATGGTTCGTGGTGGCGGCCTGGATGAGTGGAATGATTCCGACGTCGCACCAGGCGAAGAAGCGATCCTGGGCGGGTGCCTGGGTACCGGTCCATATGAGCTGTTTGATGTAGTCGAGTGGTGTGGTGGGGGCGAACGATATCTGGCTCATGGCTTCGGTGAGGTTGAGAAAACAGGCGAGAGCGGCTGGGGTGTCGTCCATGAGATCGCCGTAGCGTTGCTGGGCGGTAGCATCGTCTACATCTGAGGCCAGGAAGGGATAGGCCGCCTTGACGACGGGCCAACTGGCATCGGCGAAGTTGAAACGTGGCGATTGAGGGATGAGCATGATGTCGAGCGTCCTGGGCTGTGCGGGTGACAGGATGACGGGAAAGTAGCCGCCTTGCTTGTAGCCCTTGGTCCAGACGAGAACGGTGTATTGATCGCCGAAGTTATCGAAGAAAGGCAGATCGAAGAGGATGTCGTTTTGAGGGTAGAAATCTTTGATTTGTGTTTTTTTATAGCCGTCGGTGATGGTGATGAGAAATTGGGCAGGTAGTGGGAACGGCTGGCGGGTGCCATCGAAGATGCGGAGATGGAGTTGGCTCATGGCTGCCTCGTGGTCAGGTCAGGATTTGAATTGTTCGGGAGCCCATCGCGATTGTAGCTGGTGATTGTGAGAGTGCGGAGACTAGGCGGGAAGCTGATCGAGTCGCTTGCGATAGGCGGTTAGTGCGGAGTGGCATTTGTGGGTGAAGGATTCGGTGAGTGGGGAGGATTTGCCGAGTTCGTTGCGGGCGATGGTGGAGAGGATGAGCCAGTCGTGCCAGTCGCCTCCGGCTTGCTGGACGGACTCGAAGGTGCGGGCCAGCTTGCGCGGTGTGCGTGCGGATTTTGGCGCGTTCTCGGCGAGGTAGCGGGCCAGCTTTGCGGTTTTGCGGATCGCGTGGAGATGCTCAGGATCGTCGGGATCGGATGTGGGTTCGGCGGGTGCGTTTTGGGCAAACCAGCTATGGACGAGGGTGGAGAGTTGGGTCGGGGCGAGCGTGAGGGGCTCGGCGGGAGTGAGCGTGGAGAGGAGCGACTCCAGCGTGAGGGCTAGTTTGGCCTGATGTTTCTGGAGGATTTCGATAAGGCGCTGGGCTGCTGCGGCACGTTGTTTGTCGAGGGTTTGTCGGAGTTGGAGGGATTTTTTCTGAATGGATTGGGGGGCGTCGGCGGGGGTTTCGGCGGCGATGAGATCGATCTGGACGTCGATGTCGCGGGCGTGGCCGGCGGCACGGCGAAGTTTTTTGAGCAGGCGGCGGGATTTGCGGGCGGGCTTATCGTGCGGCGGTAAGGCGGGGAGGAGTTCGAGCAGCATGAGTTGGGCTTCGATGCGGCGGGTGCTGGTGCGAAGGCGATGGACGGGCTTGGGAGCAGGGTCGGCCAGGCAGAGAGTAATGGCGGCTTCGAGAGCGGTGACGTGCTCGCGCAGGGTGCGGATGGGGTGCGCGATGGTGGAGGTCGCCATGGGTGTTGGATGCTACGTGCTGCGTAGGTGGCTGATTGTGGCAGGCGGCGAAAGAGCTGAGATTCGCGTCTATTCCTTTGTAGACCGTGGAATTAGCTTAGCCTTGACGGGTATGGGTTTGTATCAGGGCTTGAATCGAAGTGGCAGTTCTAAAGGGATTGGAGGCACTTGTGAAGAAAAGGGTCATGTTGTGGGCTGCTCTGGCGGGCGTTTTGCTTACGGGACAGATGGGGTTGACGCAGCAGAAGACTGCGGTTAAGTCGAAGACTTCGACTAAGACAGCGATGGCGCAGTGGACGCCGGAGGTGCAGCAAACATTGGGTGTTTCGGCCAACGGGTTTACGGCGGCAGGGTTGAATAAGCTTACGAAGGCTCAGCTGACGGCTGTGCTGGCTTCGGCCAAGCTTGACCCGAAGAAGTCGCTGCTTACTTGTTCGACTGAAGCGACTCCGGGGAAGGTGCATGTGCTGTTGAAGGTTGCGGGCCATGATGCGACGCCGGTGGTGGTGAGTCAGATTCAGCAGAGTGTTGGCGCGCTTAGCGGGGTTGAGCTTGTCGACGCGCCTACTGCTGCGGATATCGCGCTGCATGTGGTGATTCAGGAGCAGACGATGGGGACGAGGACGATTGGGTTCACGGCTTCGTATGTGACGGGAACTCCGTGCGTGCAGGAGGTGGGGGACAAGAAGACGGATGTGGAGTTGAAGGGGCAGCTGGGGGTTTATACCAATCCCAAGAGCGCGGGAGTTGCCCAGGATCTGGCGACGATGCTGGATCAGGAGTTGAAGCCTTTGCGGGGGACGCAGTAGATTTTTGCGCGGATTTTTTTGGAACGAGGCGCGTGGTCGATTTTCGTCGTTTTGCTGGGATTTTGGGCGGTAGAACGTGGTTTTTTGTGGTCAGGTTGTGGTGAAACGTGTGGATAGTGTGGTTGGTTAACTGTCCTTGTTTTCACTTTCATTCGTGGGGAATGGGTCTGGCGGATTTCTCATGCAAATTACGCTGAAAAGCCCCGGCGAGTACCGGGGCTTTTCGGGTGTTTCGGGTGAATGGTGAGGAACTAGCTTGCACGAAGGCGCGAAAGCGATCTCCGGGCGAAGGGCAGTGCGGCGAGTCCGAGGCCGACGAGCGACAGTGCGCCCGGTTCGGGAACGGGAGACGTGGAACTATCTGCGCCGACGGTGAAGGCGTAGTAGTTCTCGAAGTCAGGCGTGGTGAAGGTAATTGTGGTGAAGGTGCCGTTGAACTGGATGACACCGTTGCCTTCAATACCGATCACGTTGTCGCCGGACTGGGTGATGGAGCCGCCGTTGTACTCGGTTGAGGGGCCGCCAGCCACAACGGTGAAGGGCTCGGATGCGGCGAAGTCGAAGGCGGTGGGATCGTTGCTCTGACCGAGGCTCCAGATTGCCAGAACGGGGTTCGTAAGCGCTGAGGAGAAGGTGATGGTCTCGGTGATGGATGATCCGCCCTCGAGCTTGACGGCGTTGCCGTCGGCGGGTGGTGCGTTGCCGATGACGGAGCTGGTGTAGCTGGTCGAGGGGGTCCAGCTCGGGTAGCCGATCAGCAGGGCGTCGGTCTGGCCGGAGTAGGTAACGGTGATACCGGGTGCGATGGTGCCGGTGGCTGAGCCGGGGTTGCCGGAGGTTACAGAGGACCAGGTGGCCCAGCTGATGGTATCGGCTTGTGCGGGGATTGCTGCGGTAACCGCTACAGAGAGAATCAGGGCAGATAAAGAGGGCAGACCGAGTCGTAGCAACTTCATAAGTGGTGGTGGTACTCCTTAGTTTTATCCGTGGGGGCGGTAGGGTCCTTTATAGTTAGGCGCGGATGGTGTGTCAAAAGAACTTTGGTAACGACGTATATGAGGACGCAGCAGGGGTTACCGCGTCAGGGTGCTCAGTGAGAATTGCCCATCCTGGCGACGACGTGAGGGGTCATTTTCCGGAGGAGATGGTTGGATTTTCTGCGCCTCCGCGTTTGTAAAACAGTGCGTAGAACTCCTCTTCGCCGAGGACCCGGCGAATCTCTATGAAGGCGAAGAGGGGGAGGAAGGTGCAGAAGACGAGGATCGAGCGGCCGATCAGCTCATCGGGGTTGATATTGTGCCATACGGTTCCGGAGGGCTCGCCGTGAATGAGGCGTTTGATGAACTCCTCAAGGAAGTGGAAGGCGAGGACAAGCAGGCTAAAGAGGATGGCCTTGAGGAGGACCGATTGATAGAGAGGCCTGGCTTCGGCACGCTTGCCAAGTTTTACCATTTCTCCAATGAGAATGACTTTGCCGATGACGAGAGCGTTGATGATCGCAAAGGTGTAGTTCAGAGAACTGCCGCCATGCTCTCTTAAGAGCAAGATGGTGTAGGTCACGAGTGCGCAGAAGAAAAAGGCCAGGTAGAGGGAGATGATGAAGAAATCCTTAAGTTCTTTCTTCGCTTTCTGCTTGAAGGTGGGTGAAGTTGGATCCTTGCTCATGTGGAGTTCTCCTATTCCTGGCGGCGTGGTGTTCGATTCGATTGCCGGATCATCGACTTCGCCTTCTGTGGGGCCGCTTGTAAGGAATTCTGAACTTATCCCAAGTGCTTGCCGGGTGGCCTAGGAACCAGCAAAGGATAGCAGGCCATCCTGGTTACGTGATCAATGGACGTGGGATACATCGTCGTTCATGGAGAAGACGTCTTTGGAGTTGTCCTCGTAGGGGAAGACGTGGATCATCCAGGTGAACATGTAGGGAAAGAAGGTGCCGCGTTCGGCTTCGCAGGCCTCTTTGGTGTGGATAGAGCCGAACATGCCGAATTTGGGGTGGTCGCCGTGGTATTCCTTGACGCGGTCTGCGGGGGCGGCGCAGAAGTTGGTGTGCTCATGCCAGTGCGCGATGCTGAGCGGGATGCGCTGGTTCAGTTCGTCTTCGGTCGCGTCGGGGCGTGCCGTGTACATCACGCCTTCCAGCTTGTAGCGCTGCATCGGAGTGCGGCGGTAGAGCAGGGAGGTTGGCTTGGTGGGGTCGAAGTGGAGGTTGGCCTCGCGGGCGTTGGCGTCGTTGTTGAAGTGATACTGGGGCTGCCCGAGCTTGGGGTTGGCGATGACGTATCCGTCGGCTAAAGCCTTGCGGTAATCCTTGTAGCGCTCCATGGTGGCCTTGGCCTGGGCCACGACGGCTTTTGCTTTTTCGTCGTCGCCGGGCTGCTTTGGGCGGAGCGCGGTCATGTTCATGTGTCCGGCCATGGCGGCCATGCTTGGACCCATGTTGCTCATGTCTTCGGTGCCGCTCATGTCCATTCCGGGCATGTTGCCCATCTTCTGGTCCTGCTGGGCGGGTTGGGCGGTCAGTACGGCCGCTCCAAAGGTGAGGGTCAACACCGCGGTGCGGTAAAGGCGGGGCGGAGTCCTGGTCGCCGCGTTGTTTCGGGTGCCGGGCAACATGGATCAGGTATAGTACTGACGCTTGGCGCGGTCAACTGACGGTCCGCATGTCGCGCGAATCGGCACCCGATGTTTTAGCGGATGGATGTATGGGCCGCCCAGCTAAATGGGTTAGCTGGGGGCTGGGGTTAGGCCATGGCAGCGCGTGACTTCGGCGAGGGCGGCGGGATTGGTTGGGGCTCCGGACTCGGCTGCGGTTTTGAGGATGGCGGCGATCTTGTGGAAGTAGGCTGGGCCCAGGATATTTCGCTGTTGTGAAATGGTCACTTAGGATGATAAGGCCGTAACGAAGGTAGGGCCCGAATTTTGTCGTTTCGAATACGGGTGGGTCTTTGGCCCCGTTCTCTTCCATTTCTCGCTTATATGAGTGAAGGCGTTCCTAGAAGCGACGCCTTGGAGAGGAGAACTACCATGAAACGCATCCTCGCAATCTTCGCGGTCGCTATTGCTCTTGTCACGGCTCAGTCAGCATCGGGGCAATTTTCGAGTCGCCTTCGCGCCGCAGAAATAACGTATGCGAATTCGGCTTACTTGAACTGCTATGTTAACGGGGTCTACTACCCTGTCGACAGTTCCTTTAATGTTTGGGCATGGAATGGCTTTAACTGGTTCATTGTCGGCGAGCTGGTCAATAACGGCGGGCGGTATGCCGTGGTCAGAAACGACGGCATTGTGTTCTCTGCGGCCTGCTACTACTGAACTTTATAGGGGAAGGTTTGGTTGAACCCCCAAGTGCGACGCAAAGGCCGAGCATGTTCCAGAGTGCTCGGCCTTTTTATTTGTTTTTGATGTGTGCTGTCATCCGCGTTTGATGGGGGCGGGTGAGTTCGTGCGTTGCGCGGAGTCCCGTCTCTACCGCGAAAGATGCGGTAGAGAGGGGACTCCCAGGTGTTGATCGGCGTCGGCGACGGATCGCCACGTCGATGTTTGTTACGAGCGGAGGTGCGAAAGCCTCCGCGCAAAGGGAAGTGCCGTGAGGCCGAGGCCGAAGAGCGAAAGGACACCGGGTTCGGGAACGGCTGAAGAGACCGGTACAGGAGGAGGGAGTTGATCGGTTAGCGTTTGATCCTCGCCTACGGTGAAGGCGTAGTAGTCCTCGAAGTCGGGCGTGGTGAACGTGATGGAAGTGAAGGTGCCGCTGAACTGGATGACACCGTTACCTTCGCGTCCTTGTACGCTTTCACCGACGATGGTGAGGGCTGTGCCGCCGAATTCTGCGGAGGGACCGCCGCCCTGGACGGTGAAGGGCTCGGACGCGTTGAAGTTGAACTCGGCGAATGCGCCTGGCGCACCGAGGCTCCAGACGGCGAAGATGGGATCGGCGACTGGAGTGGAGAAGGTGATGGTCTCGGTGATGGGTGATCCGCCTTCAATTTGAATGGAGTTGTTGGCGGCGGGTGGTGCGTTGCCGACGACGCCCCCGGTAAAGGTGGCGACCGGGGTCCAACTCGGATAGCTGGTCAGTAGAGCGCTGGTTTGGCCGGAGTAGGTGATGCCGATGCTCCCAATGGAGCCGGTGGCAGAGCCCGGGGTACCGGCGGTGTCGGCGGTCCACTTGGCCCAGCCGATGGTGTCGGCGTGTGCAGGAATCGTTGCAATGACTGCGCAGGTAGCGATGATAAGCGCAGTCGCGGGATTAAAAAGCAGGCATGTTCGCCGCATAGCGATTTCTCCTTTTGATTGTCCGGGAGCCCTTGTGGGTAGAGTTAGAGTTTTATGCGGTGTGCAGGAAGATGTCAACCAAATTTATGGTGAACGCGCGTGCTCACGGCCCCGGTCGAGGCGGGAACTTCTGGTCGCAGGCTACCGTATCTTTCACAGAAAGCGGGGTTCTGTCTATGCGGCTTCGTTACAAGCGAGCAGTCGTAACCTTTGTCCTGGCATATGTTGCGATCACGATTGTCGCTACTGCTTTTTCGATTGCCATCGAGGTCTATGGCCACTTTCCGCAGGTGAGTGGGTCGGATTTCCCGCCTCCCGCTTATCTTTTTGCCGAGAGGTTTCTTCCGTTTCTGAATTTGGCGGTGTGGATGGTGTTCGGGTGGCTCTATTTCCGGAGGAGGGTGGAGAGTGAGGGTCGATTGGCGCTGCGCGGAGAGGCGCTTGCGCTAGGGGTCTTCTGGCTGGCAGCTGCGGTGGTGGTGGATTATGTGTGTTTCGTGCGGATCAAGAATCCGATCTCGCTCAACCCGCACGATTTTTATATCGGGCAGTTTCCGTGGATCTATCTGATCTATGTGACGGTGCTGTTTGCTCCGCTTTGCAGCGTGATGTTGATGAGAGGTACTAGCAAAGACTGAACAGGATAGATGCTGGAGGATATGGCTGGTGTCGAGTTCTGGGTCTGGGAAGGGAAGACAATTCAGTCGTTCCGGCTTCGCCTTCACTCCAGTCTTCGGCAGAGTGGAACCCACCCATCGCGCGAAAAGACGCGATGGATGGGGCACCCGACTTTGTGGCTCGATTTGATGGGTGGGCCACCCGTCGCTTCTGTGGATCTACGGCCGTTTGGGTTCAGGGTTGGTTGGTGGGAATGAGTAGCCGTAGTACGTGGCCGTGGAGGGTGATTGTTTCAGCCGGCTTGTAGTGGATATGATTCAGCGAACTGCAGGGGATTTCCTGCGTGGTGGATGAGGTAAAGAGTGGGTCGAGGGGGTTGTCGAAGCAGAGCAACAAGTCTGCGTTGCTCAACATGCTGTTGTTGACGACATCTTTGTTCAGGTTGACGAAGAGATCCGGGTGGGCAAACCACAGTGTGTAGTTGCCGATGAGGTTTAACTGTTGGGGGGACTTGCCGATCAGGGCAGCCTCGCGGGTGATGGCTGCGTTTATCTGATTCTCGTCGTATTGAGAGAAGCCTGCGTCTCTGGATGACCAGAAGCGATAACGGTAGGCATATTGGGGCAGTGTGAAGAGCAGGATGGCTGCGAGGATCCAATTGCGATACCGGTCTGCGTAGAGAGCCTGCATGATGAAAAAACTTGTGAATGGGGCCATGAAGACAAAATAGGCTGGGTTCGCCCAGCGGAGGAGAGTAGATAGGAGCAAGATGACGAGGATGCAGAGGGCCGGCCATTGCAGGAGCAGGTGCTTCTTGTTGCCGAAGATGCAGACAGCGACGGAAACGAGGAGGAGTGCGAGCTCGGGGATATGACGTTTGTTGACGAGATAGTAGGCGGTAACAAAACCGCCCGGAAGATGGATTTCTCCGTTCTTGAGGGCGCTCCAGTCCGCTGATCGGAAGAGCGAGAAGATATGTGGATGGAGCAAGAGATAAACAGTTGCCGCTGCGGCCGCTCCCATCAGGATGCGGAGGATGAGTCGAGGAGTGCGGAGGCGTTTGGAGTGGATGTTCTGCGAGATAAGGAAGGTGGCTACGGCGAAGGGGATGACAATCGCGGCCGGCTCGACTTCGGTGGCCATCGTGGCCACAAATATAGAGAAACCTATGTGCTCTCGGACGGCGAGCCAGAGCGCTAGGGAGAGTAAGAAGATGGGAAGAAATTCGTAACGTGCCTTCTGGCTGACGGCGATGAAGGGCTCGGTAAAGCCGAGGAGCGCGATGAAGCAGAGAGTGAAGTTTGCACTGTAGCCGAGACGTCGGCATACGTTGGCGAGCAGCGCAAGCGATAGGAGGGTGAATGTGATGCTGATAAGGGTGGCGGCGGTGAGAGACCAGCCGAAGAGGCTGAGAATGACTCCCTGGACAACGGCGGCGAGCTTGCCGAAGGCGATGACTCCGCCCATGCCGGTGGGAAAGACACGCAGCATGAAGGTGTCTGTCTCGATGCGCCGGGTCCAGAAGGAGTGCGAAAAACTCAGGAACCAGCTGTTGTCAAGATCAAAGGCCCGATACCTGCCAATCAGCGCGATGTAAAGAAGGCCGAGGAGTGCGATGAGAGGGTACTCGGTTTTGAACCACGCGACAGAGCCTTTCTTATCGTTGTTGTTCGCGTACATCGTGACTTACCCCGATTACCAAGGTGGTGAATTCGATTGGAAGAAGGGATCTATTGCAGCAGCGTTCCGTCTTCTGGTTGGGTTTTTGCTTCTTCTGGGGGGATGACTACGGCGGCGGCTACCTTGTCGTCGGCGTCGAGGTCGAGGAGCTTTACTCCGCTGGTGCTGCGGCCTGCGGCGCGGATGGATTTGGTGTCGATACGGATGATCTTGCCGAATTGGCTGATGACCATCAGCTCGCTGGTCTCGTCGACGAGGTTGATGCCGGTGACCTTGCCGATCTTGGGGGTCGCCTTCATATTAATGACGCCCTTGCCGCCGCGTGACTGGAGACGGTACTGGTCGACGTCGGTGCGCTTGCCGTAGCCGTTCTCGGAGACCGAGAGCATGAGGCAGGGGGTGAGGCCGAGCTGCTTGTCGAGCTTTTCGAGCTTGGCGGCGGCGGCTTCGGAGACGGCGGGAGCGGATAGCTCGGTGGGGTCGCCGGAGAGCTCGAGTGGGGTGGCGGCGGTGGAGGTGGAGACCTCGTCGATGACGGCTTCTACCTCGTTGGAGAGGCCCTTTTGTGCGGCGCGCTCGAGGCGGGTCTTGTTGCGGGCCTCGTTGGATGGGGTGACGGCGGCGCCGATGACGTAGTCGCCCTTGCGGAGAGAGATGCCGCGGTTGCCGGTGGCGGGACGGCCCATGGGGCGGAGGTCCTGCTCGTTGAAGCGGATGGCCATGCCGTCGTGGGTGGCGAGGAAGATGACCTGGTGGCCGTCGGTGACGCGGGCGGTGATGAGCTCGTCGTCCTTCTCGATGTTGATGGCGATGATGCCGCGGGACATCACGTTCGAGAAGTCCTTGAGGGCGGTCTTCTTGACGGTGCCTTCGCGAGTGGCGAAGAGGATGTACTTGTTGTCCTCGGTGAGGTCGCGGACGGGGAGGATGGTCACGACTTTTTCGCCGGGCTGGAGCGCGACGAGCGAGGCCATGGCCTTACCCTTGCCTGCGGCGCCGACGTCGGGGACTTCGTAGACCTTGAGCCAGTAGACGCGGCCGGTGTTGGTGAAGCAGAGGAGATAGGCGTGCGTCGAGTCGATGATGAGCTGCGCGACGAAGTCTTCATCGCGGGTCTTCATGCCGAGGCGGCCGGTGCCTCCGCGACGCTGCTGGCGGTAGGTGGAGATGGGCGTGCGCTTGAGGTAGCCGGTGTTGGAGACGGTGACGGCGACCTGCTCGTCGGCGATGAGGTCTTCGAGCTGAAGCTCGGTGGTTTCGTCGACGATGATGGTGCGGCGTTCGTCGCCGTACTTGTCGCGGACCTCTTCGAGCTCCTTGATGATGACTTTGCGGAGCTTCTTCTCCGAGGCGAGGATGGACTCGAAGTCGGCGATGTTGTCGCGGACTTCGGCCAGCTCTTTGAGGAGCTCGTCGATGGAGAGCTGGGTGAGGCGGTAGAGCTGCAGCTCAAGGATGGCGTCGACCTGGCGGTAGCTGAGGATCAGGGTGCCGGTGGTCGAGAAGGTCATGTCGACGTTGTACTTGGCCGGGTCGAGGGTGATGCCTTTGAGCTCGGTGCCGCGGAGGTTGACGGACTTGCCGGAGAAGTATTGGAAGAGGCGCTCGCGAGCTTCGGCGCGGCTGCCGGACTGGCGGATGATCTTGATGACGTTGTCGAGGTGGTCGAGCGCGATCTGGTAGCCGAGCAGGATGTGCTCGCGGTCGCGGGCCTTGCCGAGGAGGAAGGCGGTGCGGCGGCGGACGACTTCGATGCGGTGTTCGAGGAAGGCGCGGATGGCCTGGTCGAGCGGCAGGACCTTGGGCTGACCGTTGTGGACGGCCAGGAAGATCATGGAGAAGCTCTCCTGCATCTGGGTGTGCTTGTAGAGCTGATTGAGGACGATCTGGGATTCGGCGCCGCGCTTGAGGCCGATGTGGATGCGCATGCCGTCGCGGTCGGACTCGTCGCGGAATTCGTCGCGGGCGATGTCGGTGATGATGCCTTCGTTGACTAGCTCGGCGATGCGCTCGATGAGTTTGGCTTTGTTGACCTGGTAGGGGATCTCGGTGACGATGATGGCCTGGCGACCGCCGGAGATGTTCTCGATGGAGCACTTGGCGCGCATAACGAAGCGGCCACGGCCTGTCTTATAGGTCTGGGGGATGCCGGCGCGACCGTAGAGGTAGCCGCCGGTGGGGAAGTCAGGGCCTTTGACGTGCTCGAGGACGGTTTCGATGCCGGCGCGGGGGTCGTTGATGAGGGCGATGCAGGCGTTGATGACTTCGGTGAGGTTGTGGGGCGGGATGTTGGTCGCCATGCCGACTGCGATGCCGCCGCTGCCGTTGACGATGAGGTTGGGGATGCGTCCGGGGAGGACGGTGGGCTCGAGGGTGGACTCGTCGTAGTTGGGGGTGAAGTCGACGGTGTCGGAGTCGATGTCGGCGAGCATCTCGCCGGCGATGCGGGTCATGCGGGACTCGGTGTAACGCATGGCGGCCGGTGGATCGCCGTCGACGGAGCCGAAGTTGCCCTGGCCGTCTACGAGGGGGTAGCGGAGGGAGAAGGGCTGGGCGAGGCGGACCATGGTGTCGTAGATGGCGGAGTCGCCGTGGGGATGGTAGTTACCCATGACGTGGCCGACGACCTTGGCGGACTTGGTGTACTTCTTGTTGAACTGGAGGCCCATCTCCTGCATGCCGTAGAGGATGCGACGGTGGACGGGCTTGAGGCCGTCGCGGACGTCGGGGAGGGCGCGGCCGATGATGACCGACATGGAGTAGTCGAGGTACGACCGGCGCATCTCGTCTTCAATATTGACGGGGAGCAGGAAGGCGGCGCCCCGGCCCTGGACGGTGTTGTCGGGGCCGTTTGGATTGTCAGGGTTGGAGCCAAGGGGGAGTTGCGGATTCTGATCGTCTGCCATGGTTTATGTATCTATTATAGAGGGTTTGGGGGGATACGTCCGGGTAGAAAAGACCCTGCGAACTTATTGGTTTTGCGAGGGTTAGCCAACGACAGCGAATAGGTAGAATTTGGCCGGTTGGCCATGGCTGCCTGACTCCAAGCCACACTCAGCGCGTTTTATAAAAATGTGACGAGTCTCCTATTCGCGGGGGTGAAAGGCGACGTCTATTTTTGGTCGACAAACATCACTCGATTACGAGGCGTTATCCCAAAAAAGAAACAGTTCATCCCACTTTTCATAATCTTTTGATGACGTTTGGGGATTTCCCGAAAACCGGGATAGACCTATCTCCATGTCGATGTTGGAGATATGAATAGTGGTTCAGCGGCTTGATTTGGCAATTCAATTGCCTTTAGGAAACATCGAAGTACGCCGTGACAAAAATACCTGTCCGCGTCAATGGGCCCCTGCACTCCGCAAAAATCACGTCATTCACGACTTGAGGGGGAATAATGAAACAAGCACTGAAATACCTTACGCACCTATGTGTGTTGCTACTGTTCGTGTCGTTTACGGCCTTTGCGCAGCAGCAGGGCGCTACCACTGGCGGTCTTAGCGGAGCGGTTACGGATCAGACAGGCGCGGTACTCCCAGGTG
This sequence comes from Edaphobacter aggregans, assembly GCF_003945235.1. Taxonomy (NCBI): domain Bacteria; kingdom Pseudomonadati; phylum Acidobacteriota; class Terriglobia; order Terriglobales; family Acidobacteriaceae; genus Edaphobacter; species Edaphobacter aggregans. The sequence continues at coordinate 2,658,788 of NZ_RSDW01000001.1, read as the reverse complement.
CCACCGTTGTTCTGGTTGGACCGCAAGGGAGTCGTACTTTGACGACAGATTCGTTGGGCCGGTTTGCGGCGAATGGACTTACGCCCGGCTTCTATGACGTCACCGTGACGAATTCCGGTTTCAAGAAGTGGGAGTCGAAGCACAACGAAGTCGTGGTCAACGTTTCCTCCACGCTGAACGTTTCGATGATGGTGGGGAATGTGGGTGAAACGGTTGAGGTGACTGCAAGTGCGGTGGGGATCGACACGCAATCGACCGCTATTACAACCACTCTGACCGACACTTTCTACAACAGCGTTCCGATGCCGAGAAACGTTTCGGCTATCTTCTATGCGGCGCCGGGCGTGGCAGCCGGCCAGGTGGCGGGTTCGCCGGGGCAAATTGGTCCCGGTCAGGCGAACCCATCGATCGGCGGAGCTTCGGGGCTTGAGAATCTCTACGTTGTGGACGGTGTGACGATCACCGATCAGGCTTTCGGCAGCATCGGCACGTACAACCGCTACCATGGTGCGCTCGGAACGGGAGTCAACCTCTCCTTTATTAAGGAAGTCAACGTCAAGACGACGGCATTCGAACCGGAGTACGGCAAGGCGCTGGGTGGTGTCGTTCAGATCGTCACCAAGTCCGGCAGCAATCATTTTCACGGAGCGATCGGTGCGTATTTTGGGCCGGGAACCTGGTACGCAAGCCGCTTCCAGTACTATCAGTTTGGCTTTCAACAGGTGACTCCGCCTTCGACGCTCTCCAGCCCGCAGTACGATGCAGTCGTCGAGCTGGGCGGATACATCCCCCATTTTCAAGACAAGCTATTCTTCTTCGGCTCGTTCAATCCGCAGCTGAACCAGACCATTATGCAGGCTAACCCTGGTGCTCCGGCGCCGAGCGTTGCACTTGGCCCATTGACCTACAGCACGACGACCATGAGTTGGGCGGGTAAGGTGACCTATAAAATCGGCGCTGCGACCACGTTTGAAGCGTCAAGCTTTGGCGATCCGTCGAGGCACAACACGCAACCCTTCGCATTGGGCTCCAGTGGGCTGGCATCATATTTCCCGCAGACAACTGCAAGTAACTGGAATTATGGCTCGCGAAACTCGGTAGCGCGGATTACGACCGCCGTTACACCGACGTGGCTGGTTAATGCCGGCTTTGCCTATAACTACAATCACTTTGACGAGATACCCGCTACAACGGACTACGGCATCACGGACGCAAGTGCCAACTCACTGCTTGTCCCTGGCGCATCCGTTACTTCCGGACTTGGAGCGTACGAGCCCTCGACGAACGACACGTGGAGCATTGAGGCCAATACGTCGAAGACGTTCGGTTTCTTCGGCCAGCACACTGTCTCGCTGGGATATGCGTACGATCACACCAACTTTAACGATAGGCCTTCCCGGTCGGGACAACTCTTCCCGATTCCGGGTCACAATGCGGCTGGGCAGGATTTGACGACTTTGTTTTCAAACTTCCCCGCCGGTGCGGTTGGCTCTCTGACCAATGCGATATTCCGGATTACGGCAACTAACTCAGACCCGACTCTCACCCAGACAGACCGGACCTGCACACAGTGCCCTATCAATAGCCATGGTCAGCAGATTTATGCTTCCATCAATCGCGGTACTTACAAGGGCTTGGTTGTTGAGGCTCTTGGCCGCTACCACACGGCCTATGTAAACGATGTGTATCAGATGAACCGTTACATCTCAATCAATGCTGGAGCTCGCTGGGAGCAACAGCGAGTTGCCGGGACCATTCTGAGCTATGTGTTTACCGGAAACTGGTCGCCGCGGCTTGGCATCAACATCGATCCCGTGGGCGATCACAAGAGCAAACTGTTCTTCAACTTCTCCAGGAACTTCTGGGCAATGCCTCTGGATGCGGCGATCCGTCAGCTTGGCAATGAGCAGGACGACACCAGCTTTGCCTTCGCACCGGTCATCAATTCCAACGGATCGTTCACTATCATCCCCGACGCAGCCCACACTTTGAACGGTCTGCCCCGGTCGACAAATAGCAGCGGAGTTATATCAAAATTTGGGGCCCCAAGTTTCGCCTCTTCAACCGGCGAAGGGATCATTCCCGGAACCAAGGGACAATATGGGGATGAGTATGTCATCGGCGTCGAGCGCGAGATGACTCCTTCAATTGTCGTCAAGGCACGTTGGACCGACCGACGGCTCATCAGGATCATTGAGGATATCGGTTCGCAATCTCCTGAGGGATCGACGATTGTTCCTAACTTCAACGGTGGAATCGCGAATCCTGGTCCGTCCACGGACATCGCTGTGAATGAGCAGTCAGTGAAATATACGCCGGCGCAGTTTGCGGCCAAGAATAATCCGAATACTGTCACACCAGCGACCTATGTGCCTGTTCAGCCTGGTTGCACAGCGGCAAATGACACTTTCTTCGCCATAGGCACATTCTTTATCAATGGCCTCAACCAACAAGTCGGTGGCGTCTGCATTCTGAATCTCGCGCAAGCGGATGCTGGTCCGGGCGATGGTATTCCGGATGGATTCGTAAGGCCGGTCCGTCGCTATCAGGCCGCTGAGTTCGAAGTGGACAAGCGGTTTTCCAATCACTGGCTGGCTGTCGCTAATCTCCGCTGGGGTACGCTCTACGGCAACTACGAGGGTGCCTACCGCAACGATAATGGGCAGTCCGACCCCGGAATCAGTTCGCTGTTTGACTTTACACCGGGCATTCTCAACCTGCTTGGCGACCAGTTCGCAAATGGCGTGCTCAGCACCGATCGCCGGACGGTTGGCAATCTTTTCCTGAGCTATAACGTCGGCACGGATACGCCGTTCCTGCACTCATTAAAGGGCTTGACGCTTGGTTCGGGATTGCGTGGCCAGTCGGGTGTTCCGCTCAGCCTGCTAGGAAATCACCCAATCTACCTCAATCAGGGCGAGGTTCCGATTGGTGGCCGTGGCGCCGCGGGACGCACTCCGTCGACGCTCCAGCTTGATCTGCACACTAGTTATGACGTGCCACTCGGGCGGTTTACCGAGAAGTACAGGCTGAGGTTGGCGATGGACATGTTCAATGTGACCAATAGCCAGTTCGAATTGGGTCGAGTCCAGTACACGCAGACTCCGTCATCTTCGGTTGGTGTTGCACCGCCCCTGAACTCAGACTACAACCGGCCAACGGCATTCCAGACGCCGTTCTATGCGCGCGGTTCTGTGCGGTTGGAGTTCTAGATAAAGTGACTTAAACTAACCGGGAGAGGGTGACGTTCACTCTCTCCCGTTTCCTTTTCAGGAGGGCTCCTCCTTGCGTCTGCGTCACGTACGAACCGGCCTCTTTTTCTTCTTTCTCTTCCTTCTCTTCGCGTCCTCGGCGCTTTATGCGGTCGACCCGACGAAGAATCTGTCTCCCCGATACAAGCACTGGATCAATGAGGAAGTGCCGTACATCATCCAGGCGGACGAGCGTAAGCAGTTTCTGATGTTGTCCAGCGATGATGAGAGGGATAACTTCATCAAGGCCTTCTGGGAGGCGCGCAACCCTAATCCTGGGTCAGAGACAAACGAGTATCGAGAGGAGCACTATCGCCGGCTGGCCTATGTAAATCAAAACTTCGGCAACATCAGCGCGCAGGATGGTTGGCGCACGGATCGTGGTCGCATCTACATCATGCTAGGTGAGCCGAAGCAGAAGGCGGACTATCCTGAGCGCAAAAATGTGCGGCCTCTACAGATCTGGTTCTACCAGGCCGCGACCCCAGCGCTGCCTGCGCATTTCTATATCGTCTTCTACAAACGCAGCTTCGGAGAAGACTACACACTGTACTCTCCTTACCAGGATGGGCCGTCGCGATTGGTTACGGGCCTTGAAGGTAAGAATGACCAGAAGAATAATCTGGATGTCATCAAGAGATCGCTGGGAGATGAAGTTGCTCGAACAACGATATCGTTGATTCCTGGCGAGCCGGTCAATTTGAATGATTACACTCCGAGTCTGCAGTCTGATGTTCTGTTGAGCACGATCAAAGGGCTGCCTGAGAATCCACTGACAAAGGAGATGTTGAATCAGCGGAGAATGACCGAACGGGTTACAACGAGCGTCTTTTCGGGTAACAATCCTGCTTCCCTTCAGACGATCGTTTTTCGGGATGCGACTGGACGCATGACGGTTAATTCGCTGCTGTCCTATGAACGTCCGGAACGGGACCTTATCGGCATTCTGCCTAACAAGCAGACGGGCTATTCTTTGACGCTCCAGACTTCAGTTCTTACGCAAGATGGCAGGCCAGTCTACGTACAGAATGAAAAGCTAGGCGGCGTCGTTAACGAGAGTCAGGCAACTGCAGCTCGTAGCAAGCGTTTTGGCGCCGAGAGCCGGCTTCCGCTCGTTCCTGGCAGATATCAGATCGTTTCTACATTGACGAATGACCTCAACCACTCGGCTGTTCGGCAGCATGTTGAAGTTCTCGTGCCGGATCCTGTACAGGCGAACTGGAGCGTCAGCAAGATCCTGTGCTTTTCGCCTCAACCTCCGACGCATGATCCTGCGGGCATTCTTCCTTTCAGTGTTGCGGGACTACGATTTGTTCCGAAGGGAGTGCAACAGGTATCGGTGCATCCGGGTGAACCAGTGCGGCTGCTGTATCAGCTTTGGAGCAAGCCATTGGATCCGGCGGCGCGCGAGGGGCACAAGATCAAGGTTCATTATGTCTACGGCACCATGCAGGCGGGGCAAGATACACACCAGGAAGACGAAGAGATCGACGCTACCAACTTCGATGCTTCAGGGACATTGTTGACCGGGCGGACGCTTTCGACGGAGGGACTGCCAGCCGGTAACTATCGCGCAGTCATTACGGCGACTGATGATACGACGCAACAGAAGACGTATGCAGCCTTGACCTTCCACGTGACCAGTGAGGCAGAGATGACTGATATGTGGACTGCCTACGATGCGAGCGAGTCCGGTGGACGCGGGACTGCGATCGACGACTACAAGCGCGGCTTGAGTGCCTTGATGCAATCACAAAGCGATAGTGCCATCGTGTGGCTGCAGCGCTCGCTTGCGGATGATCCGCACTACCTGCCGGCGCTTACCAGGCTTGTGGACCTGCTTTCGCAGAGCAACAAGTACAAGGAGATTGTGGAACTTTCGACGAAGTTCCCCCTTACCGATGAGGTGAGCCAGCAGACTGCGATTCAGATGTCTCAGGCGAATGAGCAGGCCGGAGACTATCCGAAGGCGACACATATTCTCGAGTCAGAGCTTCAGTTTCAGCCGCCAAATGCCGATTTGTATCTCGCTCTTGCGGACGTTTACCAGAGGCAAGGTAATTCGTCCAAAGCTGAAGACTATAAGCGTCAGGCTGCAAAGCTCGCAAACTAGATGCGTGACGACCTTCTGCGGGCAGGGACTAATTCCATTTTTCTGTAAGTTCAATTGCGTGAAAATACAGGTTTTTCGCTTTTTTTATGGAGTGCGGTGGTAAGTGAGGGGAACTTATCGTCGGGTGGGACGAGTGACTCGATTTTCGCTTGCAATCTGTAACTCGGGGATTACTGTTCGTCACCGTAGGGCGTAGCTGGTCACGAAGCTTAAAAACCGCTTCATAGGCTCATCTCAAAAATATTGTGACGAGCTGTTTTGCAAATTATTTTGAATCAGCTGGTTGTAGAAAATTTTGCCCGTAAAAACGCTATTTTTCGAGTAACTGGCGTGATCGCTGGATGGCGATTCGATTGCGTTTAGTGCATGTGTGGATCGAACAGACGATAGCTCGTCTTGCTCCTTCAAGTCGCAACTTACAGGAGATCCGGACATGCATACCCCACTCAAATCTCATTCGAGGAACTTTCCTGGCGCGTTGATGCGCTGTATCAGCATGGTTGTGTTCACGTTCGTTGCGCTGGGTGTTGTTGCGTATGCGCAGGAAACAGGACAGATAGCGGGTACCGTGTCCGATACGACGGGTGCTGTCGTCCCTGGTGTGACCGTTACGGTTACGAATACTGCGACGAATGCTTCGCGAAGTGTGAAGGCGACTGATACAGGGTCGTATGTTTTCACGGGTTTGGCGCCGGGGCTCTATAACATCGCTGTGGCCGCGACCGGCGGGTTGGGTGCGTTTGCCGGGAAGGCCGAAGTGACGGTCGGTGGAAGGTTGACGGTGGATGTGAAGTTGATTCCGGCTGGCTCGATGGAGACGGTTACGGTGCAGGGAGAGGGTGGCGTTGCGGTGAATACGCAGAGCCAGGAGGTGTCACAGGTTGTCGATAGTCAGCAGGTGTCGCAACTGCCGAGCTTGTCGCGCAATCCTTATGACTTTGTGACGATTGCCGGGAATATCAGCTCGGGCGATAAGGTGACGTCGAGCGGCGCTACGTCGACTACTGGCGATCAGAATCAGACTACGCGCGGAGTGGGTTTTTCGTTGAATGGACAGCGATCTACGGGGACTCAGATTTTGTTGGATGGTGTGGAGAACAACGATACGTATCTGACCGGGCCGGCGCTTATTCAGATTCCTATCGATAGCGTGCAGGAGTATCGCGTGATTACGAGCAACTTCGGACCTGAGTATGGACGCGCTTCGGGCGGTGTGGTGAATGTCGTGACGAAGAGCGGGACAAATCAATTTCACGGTGGGACGTGGTGGTACAACCGGTTGTCGGCTTACACGTCGAATACGGTGACGAATGCTCAGTCGGGTATTGATAAGGGCAATTTCACGCGCAATCAGTTTGGCTACGATATCGGCGGCCCGATTATGAAGGACAAGCTCTTCTTCTTCCAGAGCACGGAGTGGATTCGAGTGCGGGGAACGGCGAACAATCAATCGCTGATTCCGACTCCGCAATTTCTGGCGGCGTCTGCTTCTAATCTTCAGGATTACTTTACGGCCCATGGTAAGAATCCGCCTGCGTATGCAAGTACGTTGCTGAAATCGGACTTGTTATTTGATCCAGTTGCAAACCCAGGCGGTGTGAAGCCAACACCGAACGGTGCTTTCGACATGTTGCCGAACAGCACTCCGGTTTTTGGTGTGGTGGCTTTTCAGGCCCCGGCGAATGCGGGTGGAGGAAATCCGCAGAATACGTACTATCTGGTCGCGCGTGGAGATTACAACTTCTCAGACAAGACGACGATGTATGGCCGGTATGCAAACTACCACGAGATCGACGAGCCGGGAGGCCTCTACAGTTCGCCTTACTCCCAATTCAACGTAGGGCAAGCGATCAAGGGACAGACGTATCTTTATGGCCTGTCGCACGTGTTCAACCCTACTCTTGTCAGCAGTACGAAGTTGAGCTTCACGCGCAATTCGACGGACCAGAGCTATGACACGTCGCTGCAGAATACGCCAGCGCTTTACATGAGGAGCGGTGCTACGTATCAGGGCATCCAGGTTCAACTGCCGGGCTTCTTCGCGATCAATGAAGGCACTGGCGGACTACCGGCGGCCGGTCCGCAGAATACGTCCCAGATCAATCAGGACTTCGACTTTACGAAGAGTCGTCACTCAATCAAAGTCGGGGTGCAGTTGTTTTATATACAGAACAACATCTCTTATGGTGCGTATGCGCAGGCAGTGCAGGGCCTTGGATCGAACGCGGCGAACTCGTTGGATCAGTTTCTGAACGGGCAGCTCGCCGTTTTCAAGGCGGCGGCGAATCCTAACGGCGCTTTTCCATGCTTTAGGGACTACACCACGGGTAATTTGACGGTAACGCAGGCTTGCTCGGTTCAACTGCCGGCGTCTCAGCCAAGCTTCGCGCGCAGCAATCGGTATAAGGAATGGGCGGTCTACGCGCAGGACTCGTTCAAGATGACGCCGAAGTTCGTCGCTAACTACGGAGTTCGCTACGACCACCTTGGCGTACTGTTTGAAAATCATCCGAGCTTGCAGGCGAATTTCTTCCCGGGACCGGGCTCGAGTATTCCTGCTCAGATTCGTAGTGGGCAGGTGCTGACGACTCCGAACAGTCCGAATGGACGGCCGTGGAATCCGCAGTATGGGACGGTATCCCCGCGCGTGGGCTTTGCGTATGACATCAATGGAGATGGGAAGACGTCGATTCGCGGCGGCTTCGGTATTTCGTACGAGCGCAACTTCGGCAACGTCACGTTCAACATCATCCAGAACCCACCGAACTACGCCGTGATTACGGTCAACAATACGCCGGTGACGCCGAGCAATCTGGGGCCACTAGGCGGCGCGTCCGGGAATGTACCGTTGCCTCCAACGTCGCTGCGAGCGGTGGATCCAAATATCCGCGTGGCTTCGACGCAGTTCTACAGCCTGACGCTGGAACGGCAGCTTGCAAACAGCGTGGTAGCGTCGATCGGTTATGTGGGCTCACGCGGTATCCATCTGTATGACGTCAAGAACTATAACCAGCAGGGCGCGGGCAATGTGTATCTGGGAGATCCGATTGTAGCGCCTACCGCTCTATCGAACGGGTTTTCTCGATCCAACAATCAATACAGCGATATCAACGATCGTGGAAGCAATGGCGACTCGCACTATGACGGCATGAACATTGGGTTGCAGATGAATGATTTTCATCGTAGCGGGTTGAGTCTGACGGCCAACTATACGTTTGCGCACTCGCGGGACGATATCAGTTCGACTTTCTCCGAGAGCAACTCTTCCTCTAACGGTGTGGGTAATCTTGGGTATCTGAATCCGTTCAACCCTGCGCTGGATTATGGCGCTTCGGACTTCGATACGCGTCATCGCTTCGTGATCGCGCCGATCTACCAGACACCGTGGTTCAGGACTGACAGGAGCGCGCGAGCCCGTCTGCTGGGCGGATTTTTGCTGACGGGTATTTATACGGTTCGCACTGGGACGCCATTCGGATACTCGGATAGCGGCCCATCGCTGAATGCAGGCGCGGGCTCAGGTATTCCGCGGTATCTACCTTCGGCACCCATCACGAATACGAGGTTCAATCAGGCATTGAAGGGAGGGCAATTGGCGCCGAATCTCTTCAGCCTGGGTAATCTTCCTGCTGCGATGGAGTTCCCGGCGTCGAGTCTCCTGGCTGGCAGCTACGCGGACTTCGGACCGTATCCTGCGGGGATGACTCACCGGAACTCTTTCTATGGGCCGGGGGCGTGGAACTTTGACGCGGCGGTAAGCAAGACTGTGCCGATCACGGAACGGGTCTCGGTGGAGTTGCGGGCTGAAGGATTCGATCTGTTCAATCACCACAACATGTATGTGCTGGAGACCGCTAACGATGTTGGGGGCACCTACGACGGCAACCCACTTGTTATTCAGGGCAGGAAGGGCGGCGTGAACGGGGGAGCAAACGACGAGCGGCGCTTCGGCCAGTTCGCCGCGCGCATTACATTCTGACGCGCAGAGCGTAGAACGGTTTTCTGGAGGGCTGCGATGTTTTTGCGGCCCTCTCTTTTTTGCCGTGAGGGTGAGGGCGCGGCGCAGACATCGGGGCATCGATTTTCTGTGCGGTGATCGAAATCAGGACTTAATTCGTCCGATATTTATCTTGAATGGCGACCTATCTTGTCGTATATTCGAAAAGTCCGATGTTTACAGGAAGATTTAAGGATTTATGTGTAGCAGGATTTGAAGTGAAGGCACCAGATCCCCGCGGATTCATCTCTTGGCGGAGACCGCGAGGACCTGGGAACTACAGTCGGCTCTGACCTGCAGGTTGTCTGCATTATAGAGTCGCAGTTCGACGGGTTCAATTGAGTTCGTCGATCTCTTCTCCATCCTCCTTCAATTCTTAGATCAAGATGCGTGCCGGTTTCTGCGGTGGCCATGATTGCCGTCGCGGGAGAGGCCGGTGAGCGGTTATGGCCCCTTTGCGCGACTTTTTCGGTTGAGCGACGGGCGATTGAGGTCAGGAGAAAGACGATGAAGAGGAGTTCGAGGGTGGGTAAGAAGGGGCGGACTGGTTTTAGTGGTTCGCGGGGGTGGATCGCGGCAGGAACGCTAGCGGCCTATGCGGTGATGGGTGGGACCAGGCAGGCGTTGGCTTACGAAGAGAAGGTTGTTGGTGCAGGGTCGGGCGCGGCGGGTGGCGCCGAGGCTAGCTTGCCGCTGAAGCGCTTCAACATCGGAGCGGGGCCGCTGGATGAGGCGATTGCAGCTTACGAGAAGGCTACGGGTTTGACGGTGAAGGTTGTGCTGCCGACGGGGACGCTTGCCGGCTTCAAGTCGCAGGGAGTTTCGGGGCTGTATCCGGAGGAAGAGGCGATGCGGCTGCTTCTGGAGGGGACGGGGCTGAACTACCGCGTTGAAGATGCAACGACGCTGGTGGTGGGAGTGCAGGCGAAGGATTCGGTGTCGGTGACGGCGTCCGTGGCGAATGAAGTATCGATGTCCAAATTTACGGAGCCGCTGCTGGAGACGCCGCAGAGTGTGAGCGTGGTGCCGCAGTTCGTGATGAAGGATCAGGGTGTGTCGACGTTGCGGGATGCGCTGAGGAATGTGCCGGGGATCAGTCTGGCGGCGGGTGAGGCTGGTGCGCAGGGAGACAACCTGACGATTCGTGGTTTTACGGCGCGCAACGATATCTTCCTTGATGGGATTCGTGATTTCGGCAGCTACTATCGTGACTCTTTCAACTTTGAGCAGGTCGAGGCGTTGGAGGGGCCGGCAGGAGTTCAGTTTGGACGCGGTTCGACGGGCGGGGTGGTGAACCAGGAGAGCAAGGTTCCCGCGGTGAAGCAGTTCGTGAATGTGCAGGCGCAGTTTGGCACGGACAAGACGCGTAGGATTACGGCGGACATCAATGAACCCGCGCTGGATGTGATGGGTGGAACGGCGTTTCGCGCGAACTTCATGGGTCAGGAAAGCGGTGTGGCAGGTCGCGACTACGCTGAGTTGCGCCGTTTTGGAGTTGCGCCGTCGGTCTCGATTGGTTTGAATACGCCAACGCATGCGACGTTGAGTTACGTGCACCTGACGGAGAGCGATACACCGGACTACGGGTTGCCGTGGCTCGCCAATGGCGTCGCGCCCGGACCGATTCGGCATCATTACTATGGCTTCCCGGATCAGAACTACCTTCGAACGAATGACGACATTGTTACGTTGCGAGCGGATCACGAGTTTACGCCGAACGTGAATCTGCATTCGATTTCACGCGCGGCGAATTATCCTCGGCAAGCAATGATTACGGAACCGCAGATTTGTTCGAATGCTTCGGCCAGCGTGCCTGTGGGTGGATGGGTTCCGTCTCTGCCGACCTCGGCTGTGAACTCGAAGTTGACCTGCGCGTTTACGCCGGCGAGCGATCCCAGCACGATTGTGGTGAATCGCAATCAGATCCAAGTGAAGAGCGTGGAAGGCGATCTGTGGAACCAGACCGAAGTGACGGCACGGTTCAAGACCTTCGGTATAAAGAATGCGTTGGCGGCGGGTGTGGAAGGCGGACAGGAGATTTCGAATCCGATTCGGACCAGCTATACGATCAACAACATTAATACGGTGCCGTCTGCGACGCTGTTGAACCCGAATACGCAGCAGCCGTTTGCGGGGACGGGGTATATCACGTCGATCGTGCATACGAAGTCGAAGAGCGTGGGGCTGTACTTCGTGGATACGCTGAAGCTGGGACAGCATTTCGACCTTAGCGGCGGCGTTCGGTGGGACAGGTTCGATACGGGATACAACCTGTATCAGCCGACACCGCCTACTGGTGGAACAGTGACCGCGGCAGTCCCACCGATCAACCGCATCGACCAACAGCCGACCTATCGAGCAGCCTTTGTTTATAAGCCTTCGAGCCATGGCAGCATTTATTTCGACTATGGGACGAGCTTCAATCCGGCGGCGGAGTCGCTGAGCCTGAGTGTCGGGTTGGTGAATGGAACTGCCGAGCCGGAGGAGAACCAGACATACGAAGTAGGCACGAAGTGGAGTTTCCTGAACGAACGCCTGCTAATGGAAGGTGCTCTATTCCGCACGGAGAAGGACAATGCGCGTGAGACGGATCCGACGAACTCGAACAATATTGTTGCAGCAGGCAATCAGTTGGTGAAGGGTGTGCAGTTCAGTGTTGTAGGTAGGCTGCCGGATGGATTGGATATCGTCGCAGGCTATGCGTATCTCGATAGCGAAGTGATCTACTCGAAGTTCTTCCCGACCTCGGTAGGGTACCCGCTGGCGAATGTGCCTAAGCAGACGTTCAACCTGTTCGTGACGCATAAGCTGCCGTGGCGATTGAATGCCGGACTCGGCGGGAACTATGTTGGCAGCAGGACGGCTAGTTCGACGGTGCCGTTCGTTCCCCTGACCTATGGACCGGCGAAGACGTTTGCTGCCGGTTCGGCGCCGTGCGGCGTGACGGCGACGACGTGTTATCAGGTGCTGTCGACTGGGATGAAACAGGTACCGGGGTACTGGGTGTTCAATGCGATGCTGCGGCGTCCTGTGACGGATCGGCTGGAGTTGCAGGCGAATGTGTACAACCTGGCCAATCGCTTCTATATTGATCTGCCGCATCCGAGCCATCTGGTTCCGGGAGCTGGATTGAGTGCGCTGATCGGTGTGAACTTCAAGTTCTAAGTTGAAGTGGGTGAGTAAGTCGGCCTGGAGATTATCTAGGCCGACTTACTTTTGCAGCTAGTAAGTAAGTTAGAGGAGTAGAGAATGCTGATTACGATTCCGGATGTTTTGAATGTGGGCGAGGTAGCGCAGGCGCGGGCGAAGCTGGATGCAGCGGAGTGGGTGGATGGGAAGGTGACTGCGGGGTATCAGGCGCAGCGGGTGAAGGAGAATCATCAGCTGCCGGAGGGGCATCCGGCGGCGGTGGAGCTGGGCGAGATGGTGCTGGGGGCACTGGCTCGTTCGCCATTGTTCATGTCGGCGGCGCTGCCGCTGCGGGTGTTTCCGCCGATGTTCAACCGGTATACGGGTGGAGGGCATTTCGGGACGCATGTGGATACGGCGATTCGGGCGATGGCTACGACGGGGCAGAGGATTCGGACGGATGTTTCGGCTACGTTGTTTCTGTCAGCTCCGGAGGAGTATGACGGAGGGGAGTTGCTGGTGGAGGATACGTATGGGTCGCACTCGGTGAAGCTGCCGGCGGGGCATATGGTGCTGTATCCGGCGACTAGCCTGCATCGGGTGGAGCCGGTGACGCGTGGGGCTCGGGTGGCATCGTTCTTCTGGGTGCAGAGCATGATTCGGAGCGATGGTGACAGGACGCTGCTGTTTGACCTGGATACGGCGATCCAGCGGCTGGCGGTGGAGGTTCCGGGGAATGCCGCGGGGGTCCAGCTGACTGGGGTGTATCACAATCTGCTGCGGCGGTGGGCAGAGATGTAGTCATCCGTTTAGGATGTAGCAGTCTATGAATAAGCCATTGCGTCGTCCCCTTGTCCTTGCTGGAGTGTGTCTCTTACTGCTTGTGTTCGGACTGCAGATTGCCTTTACGGTGCATCAGGAGTCGCTTACCTGGGACGAGGGCGATCATATCTTCGCCGGGTACATGATGTGGAAGACGCATGACTATGGGCTGAATCCTGAGCATCCACCGTTGATGAAACTGTTGGGCACGCTGCCGCTGCTCGGTCAGCCGCTGACGATTCCGTCGGATCAGCATCGCTACTTCAAGACCGAAGCTTATATGGATGGGCGAGAGATGCTCTTCGCCAAAGGTCCTGAGTACGCGAAGATGCTGACGTTTCGCATGCGAATGGCGAATTTGACCGTGGCGATTCTGCTGGGCTTGTTGGTGTTTCTGGCGGCGTACGAGATGTTCGGCGTTGGCGCGGGTTTTGTGGCTCTGGTGTTGCTGGTGTTTGAGCCGAATGTGCTGGCTCACGGGGCGTTTGTTACGACGGATGTTGGTGTTTCGTGCTTTTTCTTTGCTTCGGTATATGCGTTCTATCGGTATTGCAAGGTGCCTTCGGTGGGGAGGCTGGTGGTTGCGGGTCTGGCTGTTGGGCTGGCTTTGGCTACGAAACACTCGGCTGTTTTGCTGTTGCCGATGCTGGTTGCGCTGGCTGCTTGTGAGGTCGTTTTTCGTTTCAACGGGGATGAGCGAGGGAAGCGGGCGTTGCGGCTAGTGGGGGGGCTGGCTGGGGTTGCGGTGATTGCGGTTGTGGTGCTTTGGGCGTTCTATGGGTTTCGATACAACGCCCGGCCGGGTGCGTTGCGGCTTGATCCTACGCTGGCGCAGTATGTGATGCCGCTGAAGCCTGTGGAGGCCAAGGGCATCTTGCTGTTGGCGAAGTATCGTGTTCTGCCGGAGTCGTATCTGTATGGGCTGGCGGATGTGCGGGCGATGGCGAATGGGATGCCGAGCTACTTCATGGGCAAGGTCTATGAGCATGGACTCTGGTATTACTTCCCGGTTGTGCTGTTGATCAAATCGACGCTGGGTTTTCTGGGGTTGGTGTTGCTGGCTGTGGCCGCTGTGATTGCAGGATGGTTCCGACGATGGCGGGAGATTTTGTTTCTTACGGTGCCGCCTGGGATTTATCTGTTCGTTGCGATGACGTCGCATTTGAATATCGGGGCTCGGCATATTCTGCCGATTTGGGTGTTTTTGTGCGTGTTCGCGGCGGGGGGCGCGTGGGCCTGGGTTGAGTCGCGTGGGTGGAACAAGGTTTGGGCGTATGCTGTGGGGTTTTTGTTGGCGATGCATGTATCGGCGTCGGCGCTGGCTTATCCGAACTATATGGCTTACTCGAATGTCCTCTGGGGTGGACCGAGCCAGACGCACAAGTATCTGACAGACTCGAATACGGACTGGGCGCAGCAGTTGATTGCGGTGAAGAAGTATACGGATGAGCATGGTATCAAGGACTGCTGGTTCGCTTACTTTGCCAATCCGGGGCTGCTGTCTGCGGACTATGGGATTCCCTGCAAGCCGCTGCCTACTCCCGACTCGCTGTTCTTCGACGTGCAGCAGCCGGTTCCGGCGACGATCGAAGGGACGGTGCTGATCAGTGAGGGCACACTGACGGGGTTTGAGCTGGGGTCGAATGTGCTGAATCCGTATCGCGAATTCCAGGGGCTGCAACCGGTGGGGCAGATTCAGGGTGGCGTGCTGGTTTACGAAGGGAAGTTTGAGATACCGATCGCTGCTGCCTGGAGTCATGTGCAGCAGTCTGAAGCGTTGTTGAAACATAAACAGCCGGAGGGTGCACTGGCCGAGGCGCAACAGGCGGTCGCCATTGCGCCCAACAGCCTGACGGCGCAGATGGCTCTGGGAGATGCCCTGGTGGCTTTGGGTCGGAAGGATGAGGCGAAAGTTGCCTACGCGCAGGCTGCCGAGTTGGTGAAGACTATGGAGCCGGGA
The DNA here is from genome assembly GCF_003945235.1 of Edaphobacter aggregans. NCBI lineage: Bacteria > Pseudomonadati > Acidobacteriota > Terriglobia > Terriglobales > Acidobacteriaceae > Edaphobacter > Edaphobacter aggregans. The sequence goes on along the minus strand of NZ_RSDW01000001.1, from coordinate 2,643,516 downwards.
GCTCAGGAGGAGTGGGTTCCGAGGGTGCAGAAGAAGATGGCTCAAACTGTGAGTTGATCGATCCCTTGCTTCGGTCGAGATGACGAGGTTTTGGGTGAAAGAGAACAGGCAACGGCAAAGACAGAAGCAGATCCCTACGGGATGACAACCAAAAGGACAGACAACGGCAAAAGACAGAAGTAGATCCTCCCGCTCGCGGAAGGATGACAACTGAAAGGGACATATTAGGGCAATGCAGCGGCGCGGCTTATAAATTTGGGGCGGCGGTATGGAGGGCGAGGCGGATCGTGGAGAACTCGGCGGGCTTGGTGGAGGCGAAGCCTACGAGGAGATTGGCTATGCTGTGGTCGATGTCCACCTGGGTGGTGGTGGTTTGGTCGCATTTGACGAAGAAGGCTTGCGACGGAGAGGTTCCCAAGAGCTTGCCCTGAGTGAAGAGGCTCATCATGTAGTTTGTGGCGGCAGCGCGGACCGCCGACCAGAGAGGTTGGGCGTTGGGTTGCGAGGGTGTCCAGGAGAGGCAGGCTTCGAGGTGGAGTTGAATGGTGGATTCGAGCGACTGCGCGTGTAGAAGGGATACTGGCGTCTCGATGGGGCTGGGATGGAGTGAAACGGGCATGGCGTTTCTCCTGTGGTGCAGACCCTTTGTTTGAAAGATAGAGTATGCCCCAAAGGTGTTATTGGAAAGAGAAGAAATTTGGTATCTGGATTGGTTCGGGGTGGTCTGGCAACTGCAAGAACAAACAACGGCAAGAACAAGCAACGGCAAAAGCAAAATGCGGGGGTTCTTAGCTTTCGCTCAGAATGACAAGCAAAAACAGACGACGGCAAGAACAAAGGCGACTGTAGGAGGAGTGGTTAGGCTTCGGGGGTTTCTTCGTAGGGCAGGAAGAGGCTGAAGATGGTGCCGTGGTGGATGGGGTGCTCGGTGCTGCGGAGGGTTAGGCGGCCCTGGTGGCGGTTGACGATACCGGTGGAGATCCAGAGGCCGAGACCGGTGCCGTTGAGGTCCTTGGTAGTGAAGAAGGGTTCGAAGATGCGGGCGCGGACGGCGGGGGACATGCCGTGACCGGTGTCGGCGATGGTGATGCGGACGCCTTTGCGATCGGTGGGGTGGTCGGTAGCGTCGTGGGCGCGGATGATGAGACGGCCTCCGCTCGGGCGCATGGCGTCGATGGCGTTGGCGATGAGGTTGTTGAGGACCTGGCGGATGTCGTTTTCGAAGCAGTGGAGAGTGCTGTCGGTCTCGTAGGTGGCTTCGACGGTGATGCCGGAGTTGGCGAGGCGGCCCTGGTAGAGGTTGATGACGGCGTCGACCAGCTCGGCGGGAGTGACGTCGGAGGCGCGGACGGCCTGGCGGTGGAAGCGGAGGGTTTGGGTGGCGATCTGGCAGACGCGGGAGAGTTCGCTTTGGGCCGTGGCGACATAGTCGGCGACGTCGGCGGGGAGCGTATCGGATGTGGCGATGAGATAGAGGAGGTTGGTGATGGCTTCGAGGGGATTGTTGATCTCGTGCGAGATGGAGCTGGCAAGGCGACCGACGGCGGCGAGCTTCTCGCTCTGCATGAGGGCGGCTTCGGCTTTGCGTTGGTTGGTGATCTCGAGGACAACAGCGGCGATGGCTTCGACGTGACCGTTGGCGTCGTAGATCGGGGAGTAGCTGACGTTCCAACTGCGGTGCTCGCCGGGCCGGGTGGAGAGTTCGCCTTCGAGGAGATGGTTGCGGACGGGATGGCCAGCGGCGACTTGCTGGAAGAGCTCGGGGAGGCCCTTCAGTGGGGCGATCTCGGTGATGCGGCGGCCGATGATCTGGTCCTTGGGGAGACCGATGGTTTCGGCCTGACGGGTGTTTACGCGGAGGTAGCGGAACTCGACGGGATCGAAGAGGGCGAGGCCTACAGGAGCGGTCTCGTAGATGGTCTCGAGTTCGGCGCGTTGACGCTCGGTCTCCTCTTGGCGCTGCTGGAGCATTTCGGCGAAGGTCTTGCGGTCGTCGATGTCGATGTTGACACCGAGCCAGTGGAGGATGTTGCCGTGGTCGTCGCGGACGGGCTGGGCACGGATCCACCACCAGCGGGCACGGCCGTCGCGGGCGCGGATCATGCGGGCTTCGAGATCGTAGTCGAGGCCTGTGGCGACGGAGTGGGACCATTGTTCGATGACGCTGGCGCGGTCGTCGGGATGAAAGCCTTTGAGCCAGCGTTCGCCTTCGAAATCTTCCGGAGTGAAGCCGAGGTAATCGAGCAGGCCCTGGTTGGCGTAGGTGATACGTCCGTCAGGTGTGCCCATCCAGATGGCCTGAGGGTTGAGGTCGGCGAGGATGCGATAGCGGGCCTCGCTGGTGATGAGTGCGTCTTCGTTGTGCTTGCGGTCCGTGATGTCGATGCTGAGGCCCCGCAGACGGGTGGAGACGCCATCGACCTGGACGGCGTGGCCGCGGCTTTCGATCCAGATGATGCTGCCGTCGGCGGCTCGCATGGGGCAGTCGACGACGATCATTTCGCCGGTGGCGACGGTCGTTTTGATGAGCCTGTCGATGATCGGGACATACTCGGGGAGGACGATTTTGGTGAAGGAATTGAGATCGGGAAGCTCGGCGAGGGGATGGCCGAAGACGGGGTAGGAGCCGGGGCCGTAGGTGGCTTTGCCGGTAGCGATATCGATGTCCCAGGTGGCGACGCGCGCGGTCTGCTGGACGGTGTTGAGCAACTCCTGCTGGAACTGGAGTTCGTGGTACGCGCGCCGACGCTCGGTGATGTTGCGGAAAAAGATGACGACGCCGTCGGTGGATGGGCGGACCTGGATGGAGAGCCACATGTTGAGCGGCGCGGGATAGTAGTCTTCGAAGTCGCCGGGAATGCCTTCGTACATGGCGCGGTTGAAGTGGTAGAGGTAGCCGCCTTGTTCGAGGTCAGCGGGGAACTCCTCGAAGAGGTTTTTGCCGATGAGATCGCCCTTGACGGCGAGCAGTTCGCGGGCGCGACGGTTGAGGAAGGTGAATTTGCCGGAGCGGTCGACGCTGGCCACGGCATCGGTGGTGGCCTCGAGGACCTGCATGAGCTGGTTGGAGGCTGCGTCGCGGAGAAGCTCAGCGCCCTTGCGATCGGTGATATCGCGGAAGTAGACGGCGATACCGTCTTCCATAGGGAAGACGTGGGTGTCCAGCCAGACGTCGTAGGGCTTGCAGAAATATTCGATATGGGCAGGCACGCCGGACTGCATGACGGCGCGATAAGTTCGTTCGAGCTGTGTGCCCACCATCTCGGGAAAGAGCTCCCAGTGGCTCTTGCCGTTCAGATGAACAGGCTTGATCCGGCTGACCCGGTGGGCTTCAGCGTTCGCAAAGGTTATGCGCCATTCGCGGTCAAAGCAGACAATCGCCTCGGGCATCTGGCTGAGGAGACGGGCCAGATAGTCTCGCCGGGCATCTTCGGTGCGCCGGCCAGTGCTCTGCCGTTCGATCGACGGTTCGGCGTTGATGGTGGGCGAGTCGGGCATAGATCTGGCCTTCTGGGTGTTGCACTATCTTACATAGAGGGAACGTTTTTATTGCATCCCGTCGCTTAAAGGCTTGGATTCCAAGTGACCGACACGGGCCTCGAGCGCCTGAAGCGTGGTGGAAAGAAAGGCGATCTCGGCCTCCATCCGGGCGATGCGTTCGAGGGTGGTGGACTCGTCTGCGTTGCTGGGAACGGAGCGATGCTGCGTGGCTGATGGCTCAGGCTGGGTGCCGAGGAGATGGGCGTGGCGGGATTCGCGCGAGCCAGGCTGGCGTGGGAGGATCGTGGTCAACGGGCCGGTGGCGGTGGGGTTGGAGGGATCTTCTTCGGCGGATGGGCGAGAGGCGAGGCGGTCGAGCGTGGACTGGACGGCGCCGATGTCGTCGAAGGTGTAGAGACGATCGGCGCGGCTGCGGAGTTCGCCAGGGGTTTGGGGGCCGCGCAGCATCAGGAGGCAAAGGACGGCGGTCTCGTCGCGGCGCAGGTTCAGGACGGTGCGGATGCGGTGCTCATACTTGGGGACGCGGCTGTCGTGCACGGTGGAGGTAAGGTTCAGGTCGGCGAGGGTGTGGAGCGCCTGGCGGACTTCGTCTTCGGTGAGTTCGAGCACAGGGTCTCGGCTGGAGCGCTGGTTGCAGGCGTTGATGAGAGCGTTCAGCGAGAGTGGGTAGTTCTCCGGAGTGGTGATCTCTTTTTCGATAAGGGAGCCTAGGACGCGGGTCTGGACGGGATCGAGCTTCATATTTATAGGGTGCCACAAAGCGGTTTCGGCTGTGTCATGGGAGCAAGATGCTTGGTTTTTGGGGCAAGGTGTGGCTTAAATGACACAAAAGTTACACTCGGGCGGGGGCTTGTGTGCGGCGTGGGAGGGGTGGGTTCGGTAAAATGGATAAGGCAAATGGCGGAACCGAAATCGCATTTGAGGTTTTGATTTGGTTTGTCTGACGGCCTTGGAGTGTGGATGCGGATCTCTTTTAAACGAAGCGTAACGGTAGTTGTTGCGACGGCGGCGGTGTTGTTTGGCTTGAGCGGCCTGGTGAAGGCGGCAGAGGACCGGGCAACCACTGGGACAAGTACGCTGGCTGGCGCGGCGGAACAGTACCATCTGCGGCTGCATCATCTGCATACCGGCGAGAGCATTGATGTGGTCTATCGGGTGGGGGATACGTATGTTCCTGCGGGGCTCGATAAGCTGAACCACTTTTTGCGGGATCATCGTACGCAGGATGTGAGCAGCTACGACCCGAAGGAGTTCGACGTCCTGCATGCCCTGATGGCTAAGCTAGGGAAGCCAAATGGCGTGATCGACATTGTTTGTGGGTATCGGACCCCGTGGAGCAACGCGTTTTTGCGCCAGGGGCGAGCTTCGAGCGGCGTGGCTGAACATAGTCAGCATATGCTGGCCAAGGCGATCGACATTCGCGTTCCAGGTGTGGCTACGACCACGCTGCGGGATGCCGCGTTGAGCCTTCATGCCGGTGGGGTTGGGTACTATCCGGTAAACGAGTTTGTGCATGTGGATGTGGGGCCGGTGCGGCAGTGGTCTTATGGACTGGCATCTCATCGTGCTGTTGCGCACGACTCGGTTCGGCCTGCGCGTTGGTCTGGGCGTGGTGCTACGGCGGGCGAGTAAGTTTTATTTTGGATTGGTGAAATGCCTCGGCTTTGGCCGGGGCTTTTTGCTGTCCGGTTGCGGCGTCAACGACGCAGAGACTTGCTATACTCCGCCGCATGGAGAGCTTGGCTGCTGAGATGCGTCGGGGCAGGTGGGGCCTGGAGCGGGCTCGGGGGACGGCTCGCAGGATTTCAGGCGATAAGTCCGCGATCAAAGCGCTGGTGGGGGCGATGTTTGGCGATGATCCGGAGTTGCGCAAGAGGGCGGCGGATGTGGCTCGGAGAATTACGGAGCGGGATTCGGTGCCTCTGGAACATTATGCTGACGAACTGGCTGGTCTGCTTGCGGAGGTGTCGCTGGAGGAGTCGCGGACACGTTGGCATTTGGGGCTGGTCGTGGCTCGGGTGGCGCATACGCGGGAGCAGCGGTTGCGGGCTGCGAGGCTGATGGAATTGCTGATGGAGGATGAGAGCAATGTGGCGCGGTGCTCAGCGATTGAGGGGATTGCGTTGCTGGCGTGTCAGGAGGCTTCGTTGCGTGAGGTCGCGGAGGAGATGATCGAGCGGGCGCTGCGGGAGGGTACGCTGGCGATGAAGTGTCGGGCTCGGGAGGGTACGCTGCGGTTGGAGAAGGGATCGAGGGTGGGAGGGGGAGTTTGAGGTGGCATAGAAGTTTTGTGATAAATGGCCTGATGGGTCGAATCCACGTGGGCTAGACTCGCGCTATGTCAAAGTGGGTTCTTCCAGTGGGACGCTCCTTGTATGCTTTTGGGCTAGCTTCGATTGGCCTGATGCACTTCTACTTTAAAGATTTTCCCGGGGTCATCATTCCGGTTTTTCCGGCATGGTTGCCGCTCCGGCTGTTGTGCGTGTACGTGGTGGGAGCGGCGCTGACTGCTGCTGGGATCGCCATTCTCTTTGACCTGAAGGGCAAGAAGGTGGCGGCGTGGACCGGCGTTGCGCTGGTGGTCCTTGTACTGATCGCGCATATTCCGAACCAGTTGTCGGGAGCGTATAGGGCGGTGCTGGGGGCGTGGACGAATACCATCAAGGAGCTTGCGCTGGCGGGTGGGGCGTGGATCGCGGCAATGTCGCTATCGAAGGAAGGGGAGTTGCCTCGGTGGCTTGAGAGGGCGCTGCCGCTTGGGAGGTATTTCTTTGCGTTTTTGCTTATCGTCTTTGGCATCGACCACTTCCTCTATGCCAAATTCGTTGCCATGCTTGTTCCGGGTTGGGTCGGTGCTCCGATGTTCTGGACGTACTTTGCTGCTGTGGCGTTGATCGCTGGAGGTTTGGGAATCGTGGTGAAGCGCGTGGCTTGGCTGGCTTCGTTGCTGGTGGGAGTGATGATCTTTCTCTGGGTGCCGATGCTGCATATCCCCCGGGCAATTGCCGATCCTTATACGAACGTGGGGAACGAGTGGGCGAGTGTGTTTGAGGCTACGGCGTTCAGCGGGATGGCGCTTATGCTGGCGGTGCTTTCCAAGTCAGAGAGCCATTCTTCATAGAAGCCTCGCCCCCTTCTGCATGTTGTGTTTCATACATAGAAGTTGGATGTTAGCTTCTGTCTCCGATGTGCCGCCTTTGGAATAAGGCAAGATGTGATCGAAATGCAAGTTTGTTCTTGATCCGCATTCGACGCAAGCTCCCTTATCCCTCTTCCATACAGCCAATTTCACGTGGGAAGGTATGATTCTGCGTTGCTCCAAATCGTCCTGAGTAGAGGGACGAGGAAATCCTTCGTCGGGAATGGAATGGAGCTTGAATTTATAGACCCTCCGACTTCCACTAGTCTCGGTCCAGCTATCGAGCAATTCAAAGAGCCCATTGTAGGACCAAATTCCTGCTTTGATCTTTTCGTAGACACGTATCCTTACTGGCGGCTTCTCATTCCTTACGCATGCCTGAGCCGCTTCGTGGAAGAAACCATTTTGGGTTAACTTGCCATTCTTTGAACGCAAAGGCTCTATTTGTTTTGGATAGGGAATATCCCGAGTCCTAGGTTCGTCGTGTCCTTCATAGATCAATACAGTGCCGTTCTCCTCTAATACGTCGTCATAGGGCGCTCCTGGACGATGGGAGGATAGGACAACTGAGTGAGTGAGCGTGGCGTTGAAATTCATACCTCGCTGAAGAGACAGTCCTTCTCGGGAACACATTTCGAGGTAGGAAATGATTTCATTAGATTGCATCTGGTAAACAATAATAAAGGCCGCCATTGCTGGCGGCCTTTCTGTTCTTGTGGTTGAAGGGTTATTAGTCGCCGGCTACGGTTTCTTCCGTCTTGACTGGAGCTGCTGGCTTGATCTCGCCGAGGGAGATGAAGCCGGCGGGAGCATCGGGCTCCTGGAGGATCTCCTTGCGGTAGAGCTTGGCCATGCGGGCGTTTTCGGCGTCCTGTTTGATCTTCGCGTCGCGCGCCCGGATCTTCTCTTCGCGGGCGTTCTTGGCGATGCCGGACTTGTCGAAGGTGTCGTTGGCGGCAGCGTCGACGTGGGACTGGTTGAGGACGAGGTCGTACTTCGCTTCCTTCTCGAGACCGACCTTCTTGCCGCCGGCGAAGATCTCGTGACGGCCGTGCTCCTCGTACCACTTGGTGAGGGTGGCGGTCATGTGCATCTTCTCGATGATGTTGCGCCAGCCAACGCCCGTGTTGTAGGCGCAGAAGCTGATCTCACCCTCTTGTGTGGCGTAGGGGATGATGCACTGCTCGGTGCGGCGGAAGTCGTAGTTGAACAGGTCCTGGAACCACATGCCGGCGATGAAGAGGAAGTTCCAGCGGTCGGACCGGCGCTTCTCGATGTCGGCCATGGTGCGGTCAGCGGTAACTTTGCCGTAGTTCTTGCCGGTTGCGCCGAAGCACTTATCGAACTTCTGCAGCAAGTCCATGATCTTGAAGTGCGTGGGGGCCTTGGTGGGGTCATAGTTGCGCAGCAGCGCGAGCGAGACGCCGAGGATGGAGAGGTACTTGCCGCGGGCGGCGTCGTTAATCTTGGCGACGTCCTTGGCGAGCTGCACGGCGTCGAGGAACGCGGTGACGGGAACGGCTTCCTTGGTCTCCTTGTCGATCATCAGCGCCATGCCGATGCCGCAGTTCGGGTGGCAGCCGCAGGAGAGCTGGCCCCAGTCGCGGTCTGGTCCGTGCACGAGGTCGGCCCAGTCGGAGAAGGTGGACATGAAGGAGATGGGGAACCAGTCGCGGGTGGATTCGCCGAGGCCGGTCTGATTGCGGATATCGTGCGCGAGGTGCGACAGGGTGTAACGCTGTGCGTGACGACGCTCGTCGGAGATATCTTCGTCGCGGCCGGTGAACGAGACCGGCTGGAAGGAGAGGAAGTTGATCTTCTTTGGATTGTCGAGGGCGAACTCGATGATGCGGCCAACCTGCTCGTTGTTGATGCCGTTGACGATCGTGGTGACGGGGACGATGTCGACGCCAGCTTCGTGCAGGTTGTGGATGGCCTGGAGCTTCACGTCGAATGCGTTGCCGACCTTGCGGTGCGAGTTGGCGGCGTTACCGATACCGTCAAACTGGAGGTAGGCGTAGCGGAGACCGGCTTCAGCAGCGGCCTTGGCGAACTCCTTGGACTTCGCGAACTCGATGCCGTTGGTCGCGGCCTGGACGGAGTTGTAACCGACTTTGCGGGCGTAGGCGACGGCGTCGAGGAAGTAGGGGCTGAGCGTGGGCTCGCCACCGGAGAACTGTACGCTCATCTGACGACGCGGCTTGATAGTGATGGCGTTGTCGAGCATGGTCTTGATCTCGTCCCATGTGAGCTCGTGGACGAAGCCGACCTGGTTGGCATCCATGAAGCAGGGGTCGCACATCATGTTGCAACGGTTGGTGAGGTCGATGGTGAGGACCGAGCCGCGACCGTGCGTGACAGTGGAGGTGCCGTGATTGTGGAGCTTCTCGTCATTATGGGCGCGGATGTCGCGGCCGGGGAAGACGTCTTCGAGGTGCTTCATCATCGGCGGGTCGATGGACATGACGTCCTCGAAGTGGCCATGGATGGGGCAGTCCTTGACCATCAGGATTTCGCCATCGCGCTCGATGATCTGGGCCTTGATCTCGCCGACCTTCTCGTTGAGAAGGATTTCGTGGGGCAGCTTGCCGTCGACGATCTGCTGACGGATCGCAGGGATGCACTTGGGGCAGAGGGAGTCGGTGGTACGGGGCCATCCGAGGGGCGGCTTCTCTTTCTGGTAGCTCTTGAGGAGGGGCTTATCGCTCCACTTGGGGGTAAAGCTGGCGTTGGGGCTGATGGAGTTCAGCTTGTTGAAGACTGCCCATCCCGCCTTCGCTCCATAGGTGAGAGCCTTTTCGGCTAACTTCGCTGCCTTTGCCATGTGTTTCCGTCTCCTGAGATCTTTCTCTAATTCAAAACTTGTAAATAGCCCTTGCCAGCTTATCCGACGCCTCGGTGCCTGAAGAAGTACGCACCCTGATTCAAGCCAGTCGCATTTTCATCAAATAAATAGATGCAGGGCAATGGCTTGGGACCTTCGTTAAGAGTACGCAGGCGACCCCTCAGATCGAAGCATGGACAATCGAACGGTGAAATTCTGCATTGAACGGTAAAGAGATACGGCTGAGTGGGGTGGCGAAAAAAGGTGCAGAAAATGATTGCCCGGTCTATTACCCATCCTGGTCATCCGATTGGTTATGGAAGGCCGTTGGGGTTAGCCGCGATATTGTTCAAGAATTGCTGAATGAAGATGATGCGGATTCGCACGTGCTTGGCCACATCGGGCAGAAACTCGGCGAGTATGTTGTTGGTGGGATCGATGGCATAGCCGACGAGGATGCGCTTTACGGTAGAGGCCCCGTCGGATTCGATGCCCGGTACGTACAGATTGCTAAGTTCGGCGTTGATGGGGTACTCAAACAAGGTGCCATAGTTGGGCATCGGACTGCCGTCATCGTGGCGCGAGATGATGGTTCGTGAGATGGAGTAGATGAGGCGGTTTTTGAAGGGGAGGTCGGGTCTCCGGTAATAGCGTGGGTCCTGATGCATGATGGATGGGACGGCGAAGGTCCCGAAGAACTCGGCCGTGGCGTTCTGCAGGAGACTTACGCCGGCGTTCTTGCCCCAACCTTTCAGGCCGGGACCGTAGGCGGAATGAGGGTCGGCTGCCGTAGTAATGCCGGAGATTAGGGCGATGGTGGCGAGGCTTCCCGGATCTGTCACATCATGTAATGCCAGATAGCCCTTCTGCTGCCAGGTGAGGGGTATTACAACGTTCGTTCCAAGAAAGCGCTGGTAAGGATAGACGAGTTCGCTGCAAGGCTGGGGTTTCTCGCCCGCGCGTTTGGGATCCACATAAATGAAGCCCATTGCTTTCTTCGCGTTGCAAGACGGCGGCTTTCCGCTCGCTTTCACGGCGGCCTCGCCTACCGCGACTACGTTGTCTTGATTCAGGGCGACTTCGCTTGGCGCGTCAGGTAGATCGCTCGAGGGGGAGGAAGAAGGTGCCGGCGCTGTTGGAGCAGTGATTAAGGGCATTGCGTCTGAGGGTGGCGCCGGCGTTTGCGCCTCAGCCATTCCCCATGAAAACAACAATCCCAATATCAAAGCCCAGCGCATGTGCCTGCAGCTCTCCCTGTCTTAGTCTGATAACCCAAAACCAGGAAGGATCACTTGCCCCCCGAAAGGTTCAGCGCTCGAATGATATCGCCGCCAAATTCGTTGAACAGATTGTTAAGCACCGCGCTGCCTATCCCGGTGGCGAACGTCGTGGCGACCTGGCCGCCATTCTGGTTCTGCTCTGGATAGTAAGTGTAGGTTAGCGCGGCACCTCCCGCCCCACCGATGAGGGATGCGTAGTTTGGGATGGCGCGGCCTCCGTCGGTTTTTCCGATGATGGGGCGAGTGCTTGCGTAGATCACCCGATTGAAAAATTTGTGATTCTGGCCGAGTTGATAGTAGCGCGTATCCTGATGGAAAGCAGGCCCAAGGATGCAATCAGTAAAGATTCCCCGGCTAGTAGAGAGCGCTGCTGCTGCTCCCAAGCGTTGGGCGAAGGCTTTGCTGTTCGTGCCATAGTTCGGACTGCCATCAATCAAGTGGGTCCAGCCCGCGGAAAAGAGCCAGCCGATCGCCGAAAATGGAGTCACCGTGTCGCGCAGTCCCATGACTACCTTCTCCCCAGCTGTTTGCGGGGGAGCGATTTGATCAGACGCGATAAGCTTTATGTAAGGCGACACCGTCGGACCGGCGGCCGCTACTGCTTGACCGTCTGAACCGGCAGGGTCGTCCGGTGTTGAGACGCTGGAACTGGTGAGGACTGTTCCTGGGGAGTCCGGAAGCGAAGGAGGATCGGGAAGCGTCAGCTTCGCCTCGGTGCTGGGTTGGGATTCGGCAGCTTGCTGGGCCACGGTAAAGGGGGCCATTGCTCCGAACAAGGCCAGCGTCAGGATGATAGAACGCCTCGCCGGAGAAGCTTGCGAAGAGAGAACCAAATGTACCTTGGCCAAGAGAACACCTCAACTTCCCGGTTCGCAAATGCCTCAGGCAAGCGAATCTGGCAGTGCGCTTTCTATTTGAACGACGCCCTATGCCTATCTATATAAGGACGCAATTTGGTGGTACCAAGTTGTATTCGCTTTGTGTCCTTGATCTTATGCCGACATTCGTTACCAGGAGAGCACTATCGACAAAATAGCCTCCCAATTGCATTGACCATGCATTTTCCTCGTCCTGATAATCAACTGTGGAGAAGTCCGCCATGTCGAACGAAGCACCGAAGCGTCCCTGGGAGCAGCGTGTCCACGAGGCCGGGACTCGTGTGGAAGAGGACCTGCGCAGCCTCCTTAACTACATTAACGATGAGGTTGTGCCCGACGTCCGCCGGAATGGTTCTCAGGCCCTGCGTGCTGCTGCTGCTGAACTGCAACGTCTGGCCCAACGCATGGACGAGCGCGCCGGCCGCACCTCGCCCTCGTCTCCTCCGCCACCAAAGGACGCGCCTAAGCCGTGATTCGCGCCCGCCTCGTCTACGCCGCTGGACTGACGGCGCTTGCGCTTGCGGCTACCGGCTGTCACAAAAAAACGACACAGGCTTACCATCCGCCGCCTCCCCCAACAACAACCTCGGCTTCGAGTGCGCGCGGCAAAGGGAACTCGCCGTTGGGTTCTGGTGGCGATACCGCTGCTTCAGGAACGGCAAAATCTCTTCCCTCGCCTCCGCCCGATCCTCATGGCAAACCCATTCTGACTGAGGTCGGTATGGCGAGCTGGTATGGGCCGCCCTATGCCGGGCGCAAGGGAGCCGACGGCACCGTCTACGATCAGAACGCCATGACCGCCGCGCATTTGACGCTACCTTTGGGAACTACGGTCCGCGTCACGAACCTCACGACGAATCAGTCGGCGATCGTGCGCATTACCGACCGGGGGCCCTTCGTTCATGGCCGCATCATCGATCTGTCGCTGGCTGCGGCGAAGGCTACGGGGCTCTATCGCATGGGCGTCGCCAAGGTTCGCGTGGAAGCGTATGCCGCTCCTGCTCGTCCGAATGCTGTCCCCGGCGGACGGTGGTGCGTGCAGATTGGTGCGTTTCCTAATGAAGAAGATGCTATCCAGCTCAAGAATCACTTGATACGCAAGTACTCGACGGCCAAGGTGATTGAGTTTGCGGGGCCAACGGGGCACTGGGTGCGAATCAATCCGCAGCAGCCAGATAAGGCCCACGCTACTGAGGTCGCTGAAGGTATTCATGTGCCTGATGCCGAGCCTTATGTGATCCGCACGGACTGAGGCGAAATGCCCGGGTTTGTTAGCGCTGCATTTAGTCGATGTCAAAGCTGACGCCCTGGGCCAGAGGCAGGTCGGTGCCGTAGTTGATGGTGTTGGTGGCTCGGCGCATGTAGGCCTTCCAGGCGTCGGAGCCGGATTCGCGGCCTCCGCCTGTCTCTTTTTCGCCGCCGAAGGCTCCGCCAATCTCTGCGCCGGAGGTTCCGATGTTGACGTTGGCGATGCCGCAGTCGGAGCCGGTGGCGGAAAGGAAGCGCTCGGCTTCGCGGAGATCCATAGTGAAGATCGAGGACGAGAGGCCCTGGGCGACTCCGTTGTGGAGGGCGATGGCTTCGTCGAGGTCTCGGTACTTGAGGACGTAGAGGATGGGGGCGAAGGTCTCGCGCTTGACTACCTCGGGCTGAGGGTCGGTTTGTGAAGAGATTTCGACCAGGGCGGGGCGGACGTAGAATGCTTCGGGTGCCTCGGGGTGTTGAAGGCGTTCGCCTCCGGTGATGGTGGCGCCAGAGGCGACGGAGTCAGTGAGGGCGTGCTGCATGGCGGTGTAGGAACGCTTGTCGATGAGCGGGCCGATGAGTGTTCCGGGTTCGCGTGGGTCGCCGATGGCGACGGATGCATAGACTTTTTTGAGCTGCGAGATGAGCTTGTCGTAGATGGAGTCGTGGACGATGAGGCGGCGTAGAGTGGTGCAGCGTTGGCCGGCGGTTCCCATTGCGGAGAAGGCTATGGCGCGGAGGGTGAGGTCGAGGTCTGCGGTGGGGCAGACGATGCCTGCGTTGTTGCCTCCTAACTCAAGGATGGCTCGGGCGAAGCGGGAGGCGAGGCGTGGGCCTACAGACCGGCCCATGGGGGTTGAACCGGTGGCGGAGACCAAAGGGACGAGTGGCGAGTCGACCAGTTGCTGGCCCACGCTGGCGCCGCCGATGAGGAGGGTGGAGAGGTCTGCAGGGATGTCGCCGTGCGTGGATGCGAATCTCGCGGCTGCTCGCTCGAAGATGGCTTGGGTGGCGAGGGCGGTGAGGGGAGTTTTCTCGGACGGCTTCCAGACTACGGAGTTGCCGCAGACCAGTGCGAGTGCGGCGTTCCAGCTCCAGACGGCGACGGGAAAGTTGAAAGCGGAGATGATGCCTACGGGGCCGAGGGGGTGCCAGGTCTCCATCATGCGGTGGCTGGGACGCTCGGATGGGAGGGTGAGTCCGGCGAGTTGGCGGGAGAGGCCGGCGGCAAAGGTGCAGATGTCGATCATCTCCTGGACTTCGCCGAGGCCTTCGGAGAGGATTTTGCCGGCTTCGATGGTGACGAGGTGGCCCAGGGTGTCGCGATGGGAGCGGAGCTCTTCGCCGAGGATACGGATGAGCTCGCCACGTTTGGGAGCGGGGACGGTTCGCCACTTGAGGAAAGATTTGTGAGCGGCTGCGATGGTCTTTGCCGGATGTGTGGTGACGGCAATTCGGGCGATGACTTCGCCGGTGATGGGGGTGGTGACGGGAAGCGATCCGCCGGTGTAGGCGGAGGCATGTACGCCTAGCTGGGTGAGGATCTCGTGGGTTCGATCGGCGATGGTCGCGTTCGTCAGGACTTCCATGGGACATTGATAGTAGATGCGTCGTGGCGGTTGGGGCAAATGCAATTTGGGTATCCCCCCCCAGACCTTATTGTTTCAAAGTATTCATTTCATTTGTCTTAAGTCCGGACTTCGGTCAGAGGTCTTTCCCCTCTTATGATTTTGTTAGAAACAAAAAACCCGCCTGTTCGGGCGGGTTTCTTTCTTTTTCTCTGGTTCTATTATAGCGGGTTGGGTGGAATTACTACGCCACGCAGATCTCTTTTGTAAGCATAGAGATACGTGGTTTGAGGGCTTGACAGCTCGACAGGTAAGACGGTCCGTCTCAATGATGTGGACTGCTCTAACGGCCTTCGCGGAGGCGGGCGGCGAGACGTTCGGGGAGGCCGGCGAGGAGGATGCGGCCCTGGGCCGCGGTGAGATCGTAGGGGACGCGGTGGAAGATGATCTCGGCGGCTTCCGTGTCGTAGACTGCGAAGGCGGCGCGCCAGTCGTTGTCGCGGGGCTGGCCGATTGAGCCGGGGTTGATGAGGTGCCGGGTGCCGAGTGGGATGGGGAGTGTCCAAGTCTCGGCTTCGTTGCGCGTGGCGTACCGAGGGCGGAACTCGTGCCAGTCGTGTTCCTTCTGGGCGAAGCCGCCCTGGAGGTGGGTGTGGCCGATGAAAGTGATGGTGGTGGCCATCTGCTGGAGGGGGGCCCAGGCATCGCGCATGCTGAGGATGTACTGGTCTTCGTTGAGGGGCGAGCCGTGGGCGAGGCTGATGGTGGGGAGGTCGGGTGGCTGGACAGGACCCTGGAGGACGTTCGCGAGCCAGTCGCGGTTGGCCTCGGTCATCGCTTTGCGGGTCCAGTTGGCGGCGTCGCGGGCGACGGGGTTGAAGCCGACGGCTGAGGTGAGGCCGCAGCAGACACGGTCGTGGTTGCCGCGAACGTTGAGTTGGGCCTTCGCGCGGATGATGTCGATGACTTCGTTAGGGCTGGCTCCATAGCCAACGACGTCGCCGAGGTTCCAGAGGACGTCGAAGGGAGCTGCGGCCTCGAGCGCCGCGTTAAGGGCTTCGAGGTTGGCGTGTATGTCGGAGAGAATCAGCGCTCGCATGCAGTGTGGGTGGTGCAGGACACCAATTTTCTAGCTTATCTGGATTCGCGGCTGGGGGGAAGTTTTGGGGATGGAAGTAAGGGCGAGAACAGAAGCAGAGCATTAGCGGCATCTCGGACAAATGTATGGGCGTCGCCGTCCAGTGGAGAATGGCGAGAGACGATAGGGCATGGGCGAGCCTTTTCTGAATGTGTCTGAGGCTCATCCATCACTGTACGATTTAGGTATTGATCGATCCTTACCAGTCAATTAGGAGAAGTTTCGAGTCTTGATGTCCAGCGCCCCTTGGTTTTTCGCCCGCACCTTTAGAGCTTTTCGCTATCGCGACTTCCGCTTGATGTGGATGGGAGCGTGCGCATCAACTATAGGCACCTTTGTGCAACAGTTCGCGCAGAGCTGGTTGGTCTATGACCTGACCAGGGATCCGTTCTACCTGGGTTTGGATCTGTTCCTGGGCCAACTCCCAATCATGATGTTTTCCCTTTTTGGTGGGGTTTTTGCGGACCGTCTGGACCGACGGAAGATGCTGCTCACTTCGCAATACATACAGATGGTTTGCGCATTTCTGCTGGCACTTCTATTCCTAGTCCACGCGGTAAAAGTCTGGCACATCCTCGTGCTCTCATTCATCGTAGGAATCGGGCAGTCCTTTGGCGGACCAGCCTATTCGGCACTGTTACCAACCCTTGTAGGCCCGGAGGATCTGGCGAATGCGATCGCGATGAATTCGATACAGTTCAATATTGCACGCATAGTAGGACCCACCATCGGTGGGTTGGCATATGCGACGCTCGGCGCAACGTGGTGTTTTGCTCTCAATGGCGTCTCTTTTCTTGCAGTGATCGCCTCACTCTTCATGATCGACGTGAAGTTTATTCCATCAAAATCAACGGAGTCCGTTCTTACCAGCATGAAGGAGGGCATCCGGTTTATCTGGCACCGTGACGGAATGACCGCCCTCGTGGTTCTGGCATTTTGCACGACACTGTTTGGCTTTTCGCTCAACGGCTTCTTACCCGTTTTCGTTCGCAATGTCTTTCAAAAAGGCCCAGAAACCTATACGCTTCTGTTGGTCTTTTCGGGTGCGGGATCGATATGTGGTGCACTGGCCGTGGCCGCCTCGGAGAAGCTAAAGGGGCTGGGACGTCTCACGCTATTGATCCTCATCGCACTCGGTCTGATCACATCGGGATTTGCGCTATCCAAGTGGCTACCTCTCTCTTACACTCTGATGTTTTTAGCTGGCGCTACGATCATGGCTTCAGCCTCTCTTATGCTTTCACTCGCTCAGCTTATTACGACGAATGCGATGCGCGGACGGGTGATGAGTGTTTACAACCTAGCCTTCCGTGCAGGCATTCCGGTGGGCGCACTTGCATTTGGCAAACTGATTCCGATGTTCGGCGTTTCAAAGACTTTGGCGGGGGCAGGACTAGCGTTGGTGGCTGTATCCCTGTATTTCCTTTTGGTGAAGCGAAACGTAACGTTCCAGGCAGCTCCAACCTAATTTACTTATAACCGTTCGGATTTCCCCGTTATGCGCTCGGGACCGTCGGTTCTATTGCCTGCTGGGCGGTCGAACAATTTATTTCGCGAAGGTTATGCGAGGGTGGCGAGGGGTTGGGTGCGGTCGGTTTGCATGGTGGGGGCGGAGGCGAGGAGTTTCCGCGTGTACGGGTGTTGTGGGGAGTGGAAGAGTTGGTGGGTGGGGGCCTGCTCGACGATGTGGCCGTGCTGCATGACGGCGACGCGGTCGGCTACCTGGGAGACGACGGCGAGGTCGTGTGAGATGAAGAGCATGGAGAGGCCGCGGGTGCGGCGGAGGTCGTTGAGGAGGGCGAGGATCTGGGCCTGGACGGTGACGTCGAGTGCGGTGGTTGGCTCGTCGGCGATGAGGAGGCGGGGGCGGTTGATGATGGCCATGGCGATGAGGATGCGCTGACGCTGGCCTCCGGAGAATTGGTGGGGGTAGTCGTGGAGGCGCCGCTCGGGTTCGGGGAGGGCGACCTCGTGCATGGCGGCGAGGACTTTTTCGCGTATGGCTCGTCGGGAGAGTTCGGGGTGGTGGATGCCGTCATTATGGGCAATGAGGGCTTCGGCGATCTGGGCGCCTACAGGCATGACGGGGTTGAGAGCGGTCATGGGCTCCTGGAAGATCATGGCGATGCTGCGGCCTCGGTGGCGGCGCATGGCTGGCTCGGGGAGGGTGAGGAGCGGCTGGCCGTCGAAGATGATGGAGCCTGTGATGTTAGCTGTCGGGGGCAGAAGACGGAGGATCGCGAGGGAGGTGGCGGATTTGCCGGAGCCGGATTCGCCCACGAGGCCGAGGGTTTCGCCGGGATTGATTTGGAACGAGATTCCGTCGACAGCGGTCTGGTGGGGGAAGGCGATGGTGAGGTTGTCGACTTCTAGGAGCGGATGGGGCATGGAGGAATGGTAATGCAGGGAGTAGGGAGTAGCGGGCTTAGATCCTATGGCTTAGGGGGGTGGACTTTGGGGGGTGGAGAGCGTCTAAGATCGTGATGGACGATATGCGGAAGATTCTGGCTGGTCTGATTGTCGTCGTGGTTGCGTGCGGTGGCGCCTGGGGACAGACCCACAAGGTCGCCAAGCCCGAGAACGTGGTGCGGGCTGTGGGGGTGTATGAGTGGACCGGGGATCTGGCCAAGCCTGGGGCGAGCCGGTTGATTCCGGTAACGCTGTTTATTGACGGCGAGTTGCAGGATGCGGGTGTGTACATGGCACGGCCGGTGCCGTTCGCGCTGGAGACCGGCAATGTGTATGAACTGCAGGATTCGGGCATCGCGAAGGGTTTTTTGGATCTGGCGTATGCTCGGCATGTTTCGGCGACCGATGCGACGGGGGCTTCGGCGTATGACGATGGGTGGTTTGGGTATGGGAGCTATAAGCCTCCGGTGATGCAGAGGAAGAGCGCTCCGCTGCGGGCCTCGAAGACGCTGCCGGTGATTACGAGCTCTGCGTCGGATTCGAAGCCGCATCTTTCGGACAAGAGTGGGAATCCGGTGCAGGCTGGCGGGAGTGGTTCGGGCTCGACGGCTGGTTCCGCGGGGTCGGGGAGTTCGTCTACGGATGATCCGGACAGGCCGACGATGAAGCGGCGTTCTTCGGATACGAGTACGGGTTCATCTTCAGGAAGTTCGACTACAGATACGAGTTCGGCGAAGAATGCGGGGAGCCCGCCTGCGGACGATCCTGACCGCCCTACGATGAAGCGCCATACGTCGGATACGGGATCGGGCTCGGGTAGCACGACGTCGGATACGGCGTCGTCGAAGGGGAGCGGGAGCGCGCCTTCTGATGATCCCGATAGGCCCACTTTGAAGCGGAGGTCGCCAGGGGATGTGGGCTCGCAGGTGGGGAGTGATGTGGGTTCGACGCCGTCGCTGAACAACGATCCTGACCGGCCGAATTTACATCATGGGAGACCTGCAGGTTCGACGACCGGGGCGACGGATGATGATCTGCCGAAGATGACAGGGCTGCCGACGTCGATGCATCAGATGGTCGCGGTATCGGATGCGGCGAATCGTGATCCGCATGAGTTTGCGCGGCCGTGGGAGGATGCGGCGGAGCGGGCTGCAGTGTTGGCGAAGATGCAGGGGTTCGCGCGGGTTCTGCTGGCGGGATATAAGAGTGGAGCAATAGCCGCACCTAAGGCTGTAGCCTCGACTGCTGCACCTTCGACTGCAACTTCGGCTGCCACGGCGACGGCTGCTAGTGCGGATAGCGGGCCTCCTACGTTGAAGCGGGGGATTCCGGCAAAGACTGCGAGCACGACGCCTGCGCCGAAGCCGAGTTCGACGACCGCGGCGAAGACTACGAGCACGATTGCTGCAAGGAAGACGGGCAAGGTTGCTCCTGCTCCGCTAGTTTTGCAGGATGAAGAGTTGAAGGGGTATACGCTGAGCTATGGCGGGGCGGCAACCTATGTCTACACGGCGAATACCGGGGGGACGGGAGCGGATCTTCGCTACGTGACGGTGGTTGCGCAGGCCGATGCGCTGGGCGAGCTGAAGCCGGCGCTCCAGAGTGTGACGGATGCCGCCCATCTCGATCGCACGCCGTGGATGCGGCTGGTGGATGTAGTGGATGTGGAGGCCAGCAATCGAGCGAGTCTGCTGTTCGAGATGCGAGCGCAGAACTCGCGCCAGTTCGGGTTGTATCGGGTGATTGCCGCTAAGCCGGAGCAGATCTTTTTGACCGGCAGCACGCAGTAGACAACGGCGTAGGTGATCAAAGAGATAAAGGCTGATAAGTACGAAACAACAGAGATGTTCGGGCTGGTTTGATCTCGACGTTTTCGGCTTTCAGTTTTCGCCTGAGATGTACTTCTTGTAGTCGGCGGCGATGGTCTTGTCGTTTTCGTTGAGGCGGTAGGCGCTGGTGAGGTGCTGATCGGCTTCGACGGCGTTGCCTTGGGCGCGAAGGGCGACGGAGAGACCGTATTCGGCGAAGTCGAGATCGGGCTTGAGGGACAATGACTTTCGGAAGTTCTCAGTGGCCTGGTTGTAGTTCTTCTTCTCGTAAAGGTAGACGTTGCCGAGCCAATAGAAGGTCACGTAATAGTTAGGATCGATTTCGGCGGCTTTATTGAGTTCGAGGATAGCGTTGTCAGGATCGTTGGTTTGATAAAGGATTGCGCCAAGCGCGGTCTGGGCTTCGCGGTAGCGGGGTTTGATGGTCACGGCGTTGCGGTACTCGGCAGTGGCCTGCTGGTAGTAGCGGTTGGCAGAGACCGCATCCGCCTTCCCCTGCGCATCGTCGCCGGATTGCCGGAAGAAGTCGGCAAGGTTTTTGTGGGGCTCGGCATAGTCGGCCTTGAGGGCGATAGCTTTGCGGCAAGCGGCGACGCCCTCGTTGCGATCGTTAGGATGAGCGATGCGCTGTTCGGAGCGATTGCCGATAACGTTGCAGAGATTGTTATACGCCTCGGCGTAGTTGGGATTGAGCTGGATGGCGCGGCGGCATTCGGCGATGGCGTGGTCGAAGTTGCCCTTCATATCGAGAGCCGAGTACTCCTGGTCATCGAGGGCGTTGCAGAGGTTGCTGTGGGCCTCAGCGCTGCTGGGAGCAAGCTGGACGGCCTTTTCGCATTCGGTTACAGCAGTGTCGTAGTCGCCCTTTCGGTTGGGGGTGTTTTCACCTTTGAGGGCAATGGCGTTGCATAGGTGGGAGTGAGCATCGGCATAGTCGGAGTTCCGGAGGATGGCGGCATTGTACTCGGAGATCGCCTGGTCGTAGTTTTCTGCGGAGAGGGCCTGGTCGCCGGTGAGGAGATGACGCTCGGGTGTCTCGCTGTTGGAGGATGTGGAGGATTTTTTGTCGGCGACGAGGCCGATGATCAAGAGGATGATGAAGATCGACACGACGGCACCGAGGATGCCAAGTGTGATGTTGCGAGCCCGGTGAGATTTCTTCGGTGGGGCATCGGAGGCGACGAAGTGTTGAGGCTGCGGTGGTGGCGCCGGTGGCGGAATCTTTGCGGCTGAGGTCGCGGCCTGGCGTTCGCGTCGGAGCTGCTCGTCGCGCTGGCCTTGTTCTTCGGCATACTTTGCTTGCTGTTGCTCGAAACGCGCGCGTTCTTCACGCAGACGCTGCTCCTCGGCCTTCTGTTTTGCTTGCTGTTGTTCGAATCGGGCGCGCTCTTCTTTGAGGCGCTGCTCTTCGGCCTGGCGCTTGGCTTCTGCGAGTCGGACGCGCTCCTCGTCGGCGCGTTGCTGTGCCTGGAGTTGCTCGCGGCGGCGGCGTTCCTCTTTGAGACGCTGTTCTTCCTTCAGGCGTTCGTCTTTTAGACGAGATTGTTCGAGGTCGAAGAGTGCCCGCTCCTGCTTGATGCGTTCGGCTTCGCGACGACGTCGTTCGGCCTCCTGCTCGAGGAGAGTTGGGCCGGGCCGGAACTGCGGAGGCGGCGCTGGTGGTGGGGGCGGCGGCGGAGCGGGCTGAGGTTGTACGCGCGGGGCGGGCTGCGCGGCGCCCACGGCATCTCCCACTCCAACTCCTCCGGCGATGGGTTGGGGCTTGGGTTCCGGCGCAGGTTTCGGTTCGGCGGCAGGTTTGGCGCGGCGCTGGACTTCGAAGAGGACGCCGCTGGAGGAGCGCATGTAGAGGACGGGGGTGGCCCACTCTTGGCCGAAGCGTCCGCTGAAGAGTGCTTTGCGCGACTCGGAGACGGCGGCATCTACGGGTAGGCCGTCGGCCATGGCTCCGTAGAATTCTTCGGCGAAGGTTTTGGCTGCGTCGTCGCTGATTTCGAACTGCATGGCGACGACGGCGGGCAGGCGCTGCTGGCAAAGGCTTTGCGCTACGCCGGAGAAGGGATCCTGGCCTGACTGGCGCGCGCCTTCGCAGGCGTTGAGGACAGCGAGACGGAGGCAGTCATGGTCGCGAAGGATGTTGCCGAGGAGCTGGCCGGGGACAGGATCGGACATGCCCTTGGGGTCTTCGAAGTGAAGAACGCCGTCACCTGCGGTCTGGTCAAAGCCGCCGTGACCGATGAAGTGAAGGATGTGGAAGGGCTCGCCACGGGCGCGGCGGCGCAGGCAGTCGAGCGTGGCGGTGGGGAGCCGTTCGAGCAGGATAGCGCCGTTGGCTTCGAGGGGAGCGAGCGAGGTTTTGAGGCGCTCCCATTCGCCTTCCGCATCGAGGCCGGGGAGGTTGCGTGGGCCGGCAAGTACGACCAGGACGCGCAGGGGCGGGCGAACGCGGAGAGTGGGGACGCTCTGCGGGAGGTCGAGGTAGCGGACCATTGGGGTGAGCGTAGAGGTCGCGAGGAAGTGGTCCTGCTCGAGGTCGTAGAGGAACTCCCACGGTAGTTCGGCGAGGGCGGGGACGCCTTTGAGACGGAGACGGATGCGAAGGCCGCGGCCGTGCTCGTGGCAGCGATCCATGCTGGTGCGAAGTTGGCCGAGGAGTTCGCCGGTGAAGACGGCATGGAAGAGCTGATGCCCGAATTTCTTTGCGGCTTCGAGGTCAGGCGAGTCGATGCGGCGAGTGCTGCGGCGCATCTGGCCGATGCGGCTGTAGAAGTTGGAGAGCTCGACCTGGGTGAAGGGAGGGACGAACTCACCGCTGGCCTGTCCGGCGGGAGAGTTGAGGAGCTGGATGATGTAGGTTTCACCGGAGGTTTGAATGACCAGCTCGAAGTCGTCGTAGTGCCTGAGCATGGCTACTCCTTTGGTGCGGGGGCCGAGGCGTTGCTGGCGGCGCGGGTCCACTTGAGGTTGATCTTGAAGTTGGCCTCGGTGGAGGCCTTGGCGATGACGGCGCCGGTCTCGGCGTTGAGCTTGACACCGAATTCGACGGCGACCTCGTCGGGCGGCCTCGTGAGAGAAGTGAGGCGGTCGAGCATAGTCTCGGCGGCGTAGCGGACGCGGTCGAGTGCGGCGTCGAAGGTCTCATTGGCCTTGACGACGAACTCGGGCGAGGCGACCCCACCGCCCCGCATGACGCTACGAGGCGATTCAAAGGAATCGTCGTCGACTTCTGCGACAATGGAACTGCCATCGCCGAGCACGAACTTGGCCAGACGCGCCATGCGTGTCTCCTTATGCTTGTGAGCTGGGGGCCGAGGAACCAAAAGACAGACAAGTTGTTGCCAGCGAGACTGGTCGAGGGGTCGTCCTCAGCCGGCACACAAACAGAAAGTGTTGATCAGGGTATCGCTTGAAGCGGCTGTAGGCAAGCGTTTTGGTGTGGGGTCGATCTCCGGGTGGTGTCATGCGCTCATGACCCGATGAGGTTCAGAGTATTTCGCTCAACAAACGGATACCCTCTCGAATTTCTTTCTCATTCAGTCGTGCATATCCGAGCATGAGTCCCGTTCGTGAGGATCGCGTCAGGAAGCAATGGGATATCCCATAAATCCCAACTCCCAGCGATGCAGCGCAGGCGATGATGGCGTCTTCGGAGATGCGCTTTTTAGGCCACAGTACAACATGGGCGCCAGAGCCATCGCCGGTGACTTCCACACGTTCGCCCAGGTTCTTTTGAATCGCGTCGAGTAGTGCTGCACGACGTGCTGTGCTTCTGCGGCGAAGACGACGCAAATGGCGTTCATACATTCCAGTTGTAATAAATTCTGCAAGAGTCTGCTGCTCAAGAGTGGCAGAGTGTAAGTCATTGAGCCACTTGGCCGCTGTGAATGCCGCCACCAGTGACTTGGGCACGATCAGATAACCGATGCGGAGCGCCGGAAACACCGTACGCGAGAATGTCCCGATGTAGACGATACGTCCATCCGTGTCGAGGCCTTGCAGTGACTCCAGGGGCCGTCCTCCGTAGTGAAACTCGCCATCGTAGTCATCCTCGACAATCACGGCATTTTTGCGCCTGGCCCATTCAAGGAGTGCAAGACGCCGGGCGAGCGGAAGGATAGCTCCAGTAGGAAACTGGTGCGATGGCGTTACAAAGACCAGGCTTGCATGTTTTGGCAGTTTAGCGGGATTCAAACCGTCGCGATCGACTGGTACGGGCATCAACTGAGCTCCGGCGACGCGGAGCACTTCTCGTATGCCGTTGTAGTGCGGGTCCTCGATCGCCACGCGGTCACCGCGATCCACGAGCACACGCACAACGAGATCAAGTGCTTGCTGCGAGCCGTTAACGACAATCACTTCCGTCGGATCGCAGACCACCGCGCGAGACCGGCGCAGATGCGTACAGATGGCCTCGCGCAATTCGAGGCTTCCAATCGCCGGGCCGTAGTCAAATGTGCGAACCGGCGCATTTCGCGTATGCCGCAGCAGGATGCGCCGCCACACCTCAAAGGGAAACGTCTCGGTATCGCTTCGCCCATAGGCAAAATCGTAGCGGAGCAGGGGAGATTTGCGCCTCGGAGAGTCCACAGACGCTGCACCGACAACAGCAGCCGAGCCGAAGCGCGACAGCCGCAGCTTGGCCGATTTTTTTTCTCTCGCAGGTGCGCTGTCGCCCAATTCTTCGGACACATAGGTTCCTGAACCGCCCGCGACCTGTTGCAAAACCTTCCGCCAGCAGTTGGTCATAAGCCAGAAGGACGACTGTCCGTGATATGCCGAGTTGTTCCGCGAGGTCGCGCGTCGAGGGGAGTCGAGCCCCGGCAGGAAAGGCGCCAGACAGAATGGCTTGCCGCAAGCCGAGGTAGACCTGCCGGAAGAGAGGTTCGCCCTTCTTTGAAAGTGGTATCACTAATTCCATAGAAAGTGGCTCTATGAAAATACCACAAGCCGGGTCATTCTTGAGACCGGAACGATAGACCTGCGTTTGCCGCACGCTTCGCCGGATTGAACACCAAATCTGAATCTGGAGAACATAGGATGAACTTGCTTCAACGTATTGGAACTCTGTTGTGCATGCTTGGCTTTCTCTTGTACGCCCGTCCTGCATCTCCACAAGCAACCTCAGTCGCCGCCGAAACCGGATCGCAGCAATTACGCGACGGGCAACACGACTTCGACTTCCATTTTGGCAACTGGAAGACGCACATCATGCGCCTTGCGAATCCGCTCTCGGGCTCCAAAACCTGGATCGAGCTCAACGGCACTGTGAAGGTCCATAAGATTTGGGATGGTCGCGCAAACATGGAGGAGCTCGAGGCCGGTAACGCCACAACTCACTTCAAAGGCATGACCTTGTTTCTATACAACCCTGGAGCGCATCAGTGGAGCCAGGCCTTCGTCAACATCAGCGATGGCACTTTGAATCTACCTATGATTGGTGAGTTCAAGAATGGACGTGGCGAGCTTTTCGATCAGGAGACATACAACGGCAGAACCATCCTGGTTCGATTTGTCTGGTCGGACATCACTCCGGACTCACACCATGTCGAACAGGCGTACTCGGACGACGGAGGCAAGACCTGGGAGCCGAACTTCATCGCAACGTTGACGCGAGATAAGGAATAAAGAAAACAAAGCGGAGTGAACTCGACCGCATAGCCGCTCCTGGTGTTTTAGCGGTGGCGAATGATGAGTGTGCGGGGGTAGTATTCCGGGCATGCTTGGCGGACGTTCGTGGGAGAGTTGGATCGCGGAGTACTCGGAGAGCCATCAGCATCCACTGAATCGGCTGACGCATACGTTCGGGATTCCGATGATCATCGTGTCGCTGGTGATGTTTGTGGTGGCGATCTTCTGGCATTCGGTGCTGTGGTATGCCGTGGCATTGTTTGTGGTGGGATGGGCACTGCAGTTTATCGGCCACGCGATTGAAGGGAAGCCGCCGGAGTTTCTGAAAGACTGGCGGTTTCTACTGGTGGGATCGCGGTGGTGGGCGGCGAAGATACGGGGGAAAGCTTAGACAGAAGCCCACCTGCGCGACCGTACCGCGCGAAGATGGGCATCCGGATTTTGTAAGAGAATTAGTCGGCGATGCCCGGGTTGGGCGGGTCGATGCCAAGGGCGGTGGCGAGAGAGACTAGGTGGTCTTGCTCCTGCATGAGAATCTCCCGGATGGACTCGCTGAGGGCGAACTCGTTTAGCTCGTCGCACTGTTTAACGCGGCGTCGATATTGAGCGATGGTCTCCTTCTCGTTTGCGAGATCGAAGCGGAGCATGTCCTCGGCCTTCTCGGAGGTCTTTACGGGCTTGGGCGTGACCGAGGGCATGCCGCCGAGATAATCGATGTGGCCGGCGATAGTGATGGCATGGGCAAGCTCTTCGGTGGCGTGGACGGCAAGCTCGGCGGCGATGTTCATGTAGGCCGCTCCTTTGAGGACCTGTGAGTAATTCACGTAGGCGATGATGGCCTGGTACTCGCGCGCGAGATCTTCGTTGAGGAGGTCGATGAGCTTTTCGCGGGTGATAGCAGTGGTTGCGGCGGCGGTTTTTGGCATGCATTCTCCGGTCTCACCAGATAGGTGATCCTCAAGTGAGATGCAGGATCGCGAGCGCGGGTTCTTCGAAGAAATGAAGAGCCGCGACTTTGCCGAGGTCGCGGCTTCGGTTGATTAGTCAGCGAGGGCAGTGTAGTCGGTATAGCCGTGCGAACCGTTGGCGTAGAAGGTGTTGGGTTCGGGCCGGTTGAGTGGAGCTTGTTTGGCGAAGCGGGCGGGCAAGTCGGGGTTCGCGATGAAGAGTTTGCCGAAGGCTACGGCGTCGGCTTTGCCCTCGTCGAGAAGCTGCTGGCCGGTCTTCTGGTCAATGGCTTCGTTGGCGACAAAGACTCCGCCGAAGAGCTGCTTGAGATTGGGGCCGATGCTGTCGGGGCCGACGTGTTCGCGAGCAGCGATGAAGGCGAGTTTGCGTTTGCCGAGTTCTGTGGCGACGTAACTGAAGGTGGCAGAGGGATTGGAGTCGGAGATGCCGTGGGCGTCGCCACGTGGAGCGAGGTGCATGCCGACGCGACCGGGGCCGAAGACGGAGACCGCTGCATCGGCGGCTTCGAGCATAAGGCGGGCACGGTTTTCGATGGAGCCACCGTACTCGTCGGTGCGATGGTTGGCGCCGTCCTGCAGGAACTGGTCGAGGAGGTAGCCGTTGGCTCCATGGAGTTCTACGCCGTCGAAGCCGGCAGCTTGGGCGTTCTGTGCGCCGCGGCGGAAGGCTTCGACGACTCCTTTGATCTCGCCGGTTTCGAGTGCGCGCGGGGTGACGAAGGACCGCTGTGGACGGAGGAGGCTGACGGTACCAGTCGCGGCAATAGCACTGGGGGCTACGGGCAGCTGCCCGCCAAGGAATTCGGGATCGGAGATCCGGCCTACGTGCCAGATCTGCGCGAAGATGTGTCCGCCTTTGTCGTGGATAGCTTTCGTGACGGGCTTCCAGGCTTCGATCTGTTGCTGCGACCACAGGCCAGGGACGTTAGCGTAGCCCACGCCGAGTGGATCGATTGGAATGCCTTCGGAGATGATGAGGCCTGCGCTGGCTCGCTGGGTGTAGTAGTCGACCATGATCGGCTTGGGGATATGGTCAGGCGTCCCGCGGAGGCGGGTGAGTGGAGCCATGAAGATGCGGTTGGGAAGGTGAAGATCGCCGACCTGAATGGGATCGAAGAGGGAAGGGTGGTTTGCCATCGTGTGAGATTGGATGAAAGGCAGGCGGCTGCGGATTCTGTACCGGAGTCAACGGCGGGATTCTGCTGTGAATCCCGCCAGACGGCTAGAGGTGGTTTAGTGCGCGGTAGGAGCCGGGGACGTGGCGCCTACGGATGGCTGATCGCCACGGTTCTTTGGCTTGGGCACGAAGACCGAGGGGTGGGCCATGCCTTGGTGGCAGGTCCCGCAGGTGATCGGATCAGTAGTTTTGCGGTTGCTCAGCTGCGTCAGGAATTTGGTGTTGAGGTCGTCCGTCATGCGGATCATGGCGCGGGCTGTCTCCTTGACCGGGTTTGCGTCGGAAGGAAAGTCATTGCGCTTCGTCTCGGGGTTGCGGGCGTGACAGAATTCGCATTCAACGCCGAGGTCGCCTTCATACTGATGCATGATTTTGATGAGGTCGTCGCCGGTGATGTTTGCTGGGAGCGCCTTGATGTTAGTCGGCTTGGGACGAGGTCCGCGTGGAGGACGCGTGGCCTGTGCAGCCGGAGCGGCGGGTGCGTCCTGCGCCAGGACGATGGGAGCGGATAGAGGTGCTAAACACACTATGACGAGCGAGGATCGAAGGAATCGATTCATTCTTGCGGCACCTTCAAAAAGCTGAAATGTTGTTTGTGCAGACTGTGGACCGGGCGGCTAAGCCCGTCAACCCACGGCAAGTGTAATACGCGATGCCGTGGGTTGAAGTTTCCCGAGCGCGAAATTTTTAGAGAGGGAAGGACTTGAGCCACGCACGGAAGTCTGGCCCAAGTTGGTCGTGCTTTAGACCGAACTCGACCGTGGCGCGGAGGAAGCCTTGCTTGTCACCGGCGTCGTGGCGCTTGCCCTTGTAGCTGAAGCCGTAGACTTTTTCGTGCTGCAACAGAGCCTTGATGCCGTCGGTGAGCTGGAGCTCACCACCTGCGCCGGGGGTGATGGTCTCGAGCATGTCGAAGATACGCGGGGTGAGAATGTAGCGGCCGATAATGGCGTTCTGCGAAGGCTGCGTGCCGGGCTTAGGCTTCTCGACCATGTTTTTGACGGCGAGGAGGCGCGGGTTCTTTGGATCAGGCGCGCAGTCGAGGCAGCCGTAGTTCTGGATCGCATCGCCTTCGACGACCTCGGATCCGAGGATGCTGGATTGCGTCTCGTTGAACGCTTCGACCATCTGTTTCATGCACGGAACAGTGGCGTCGACGATGTCGTCGGGGAGCAGAACGGCGAAGGGTTCGTTGCCGACGATCTCCTTGGCCATCAGGACCGCGTGGCCGAGACCAAGCGGTTCGGGCTGGCGAGTGTAGGTGACTTTGGCCAGCTTCGAGACGGAGCGCGCAATCTCGAGTAGCGCGGTCTTGTTGCGTGCGGCCAGGGAGGCTTCAAGCTCGAAGGACTTGTCGAAGTGGTCCTCCATGGTGGACTTGCCGCGGCCGGTGACAATGATGATCTCGGTACAACCGGCAGCTACAGCCTCTTCAACGCCGTATTGGATTAGCGGCTTGTCGACGAGGCAGAGCATCTCTTTGGGTGTAGCTTTGGTGGCGGGAAGGAAGCGAGTGCCGAGGCCAGCGGCAGGAAAGACAGCTTTGCGGATCTTTTGATGAGTAGCTTGTGTCATGGATTCCTTGGATGCAGGTTCGTTGAGGAAAATCCTAGCAGGATGATGTGGACGAGGGGATAGCACCGTAGGGGCAGAAGCTGTGACCACGGATCTGGCGGAGGAATACGGATCAAGGCGCGATAGGTTTTTGATCCGTGTTTGTCCGTGAAAATCCGCGATCGAGTTGGTTTTATAGAACTGGCGAGTCGTCGTGGAGCATGGCCTTGCGGACGACTTTGATTGGTGCGAAGCCCTGCTTCATCAAGTTATTGTGAAAGTCCTGAAGACTAAACGCTGCGCCTTGCTTCTGCTTCATGTCTTCTCGGAGCTTCATGATCTGCAGTTTGCCCAGCGTGTAGTAGAGGTAGGTTGCGTCCGCAGTGCCGCGCTTGGTTTCGACGAGTCCGATGGAGCGCGACTGGTAGCCATCGCTGACGAAGAAGTCGACCGCCTGATCGAAGGTGAACTGGCCGGTGTGAAGCTTGATGGAGTTGACGAAGCGAGCATCGCGGAGGAGCGCGTCCTGCAATTGGCCGAGGCGGATGAGCTTCGATTCGCGAATCTGCTCCGGCGTGGCGTTGGCTGGCGGCGCGGCGTAGCCTTCGTCGAGCATCATCTGCTCCGTGTAGTGGGCCCACCCTTCGATGTTGGTGTTGGCGCCGAGCAGCTTGCGGATCTTGCTGGAGAACTGCGGCATCCAGAGGAACTGTACGTAGTGGCCGGGGTAAGCCTCATGCACGCTGGTGGAGATGATCGTGCCAACATTGAACGCAGCCATGTGCTCGGCGATGTGGGCCTGAGTCCAGTCTCGCTCGGGTAGCGTTACGTTGAAGTAGGCGATGGTAGAGTGCGTCTCGAAGGGGCCGGGAGGGTCCATTGATGCCTGCGTGGTGGCGCGCATGAAGGGCGGCGTCTCCTGTAGCGTAGGCTCGACAGTGCTTGGGATCGTGATGATGTGGTGCGTATTGATGAAACTGATGAGGCTTGCGAAAGTGTCCTGAAATGATCCGAGGAGTTTGTCGGGCGTGGGGTGAATGGTTGCGAGTTCGGCGAGGACCTCTTTCGGAGTCTTACTTGGATCGACTTCTTTGGCGATGCGGTTGAACTCAGCCTGATTCTTGTGAAGGTCGTCGAAGCCGATCTGCAGCAAGTGATCCAGAGGGATGTCAACCATCTCGTCATAGGCGAGCTTCCTGCTAAATGTTTCTGCGCCGAGTTTGAAGTCGCCGTTGGAGCGAGGTAGCAGGTCAGACTTCATCCATGCGCCGTAGGATTTGAGCGCATCGATAACAGCTGCGTTGGTCTTGACGAACTCAGCTTTGGCGGCTTGGTCAGTGGCGTCTTTGAAAGCGAGAGGGACATCATTCTGAAAGAAGCTGATGATGCCGTCGATCTGCTCGAGCGCGATCTCTGTAAAGATGCGCGGCGGGTTCTTGAGATTCTTGCGGGCCTCGACGAAGACCTGGGGAATCTGCTTCTCGCGCTCGATGGCTTGCCGAAGGCGGGTGTTGACGGGAGCAAAGGGCCGCTCCATCAGCACAAAGATGGAGTTGGTGACGCCGGAGGAGTAGTTGTCGGGATTCTTCTCCCAGTTGCGGATGACTTCGAGAGAGAGCAACTGGCTCCGAATGCTGTTGAGCAGGATCTGGTAGTCAGCCGCAACATTGGCATCGAGCGCGCTCGGATCAATAGCGAGGAGCTTCTTCTCATAAGCGTGCAGCGCGGCGATCTGTTTTTCGACGCTGGCGGCGGAGTAGTCCTCAAGCTGGGTGTTGTACTGATGCAGCCCAGCCTGCGTGCCGAGCGTCGGGGAGAAGTGGAAGTAGACGTCGGTGAAGAATTGATCGGAGACGAAACTGAAGGTCTGCGCCGCTCCGTCAGAGGCAAGACGCTGGGCAGGCGCCGTTGGTGTGAGCATAGAGATGGCGATTCCGATCGCGAAGATGAGCAGCTTTCGCATTTGGTGTTCCTGGCTAAAAGATTTTGAACTGTACTTCTACATTGAGTTGGACGGATACTGGCTTGCCGCGCAATGTTGCCGGTTGAAAGCGATATTGTTGTACGGCATTGAGCGCGCTTTTGTCGAACGTATCGCCGCCGGATTTGACGATGTGCACGTTTGTGGTCGTTCCGTCCGGCAAGACGACAAGGCCGACGAGTACGATACTCGCCTTAGGCTTATGGAATAGCGGGCGAGGATATTTGGGTTCGGGGGATGAGATGAGTTTTGGAGCAAGAACATCACCGCCGACCTGCATGGGCGTGGACGCAATCTCTGTCGTTGAAGCTAGTGTCGCAACACTTGCTTGGGAAAAAGCCAGGGGTGTTGCAAAGATGATGATCGCTGCAATCAGTCGTAGAGTCATAAGCTGTCTTGAGTCTACGGCACCGATTTAGCTTAGGGCGAATTGGGATAGCTGGTTTTTACTCCGTAAGCGGCAGCGTGTAGCTGAAGTCGTAGGAGTGTTTGCCCTCGACGATGATGATGTTCATGGTGCCGGTAAGGCCGGTGAGCTCGCCAGTACCGGAGTCGGGCACAACGGTGATGCTCAGCGAGGGAATGCCGCGGTTCATCGTCGCGCTGTGCTGGAGCACGAACGTCCCGGTGCGGCCATGGAGAGTTCCGGTGACGAGCTCAATCGCAACATAACCGGCGGAGCCTTTCACTGCGGTTCCGGCGGAGAGCATCGTGCCTTTGCTCGTGGCTTCGAGATCGCCGTGGAACTGCTTGTCGATGATCAGGCGGGCGAGCGTTGGGTCGAGCTTATCGTCCTGTGGTGTGAGTTTGACGTCGAACGGGCCTGTCGCGTGGGACATGGGTGCCTCTTTCCGGACGGGAGCGGTTGGATGGTTCTGCGCGACCGAGGTGTGGCCGAATATCAGGCCTGCTACCAGAACTGCCGTGAAACACGATAGGACGGGTGTGCGGCGTCTCTCGAGTGCACTCTCTTGCCGAGTCATATGTATCTGATTCGACTATCGATCCCCGAGACGTTAAATTTTGTTCGTCAGGGTTTAGCGATTGTCAGTTGTTTATTGTGGAGGATGGGCGTAACGCCGTAGCGGTTCATCACGGCGCTGATGCCAGCCACATCGGGTGGAGCGTCGGTGTGGTAGTGCTCGGCGATCTCCTGGTAATACTCCGGCCCCATGATGCCCGGGGTCTGGACGCACACGTATCTGGCTGTCGTGTCATGGAGATTGCAGAAGAAGTGCGGAGTGCCGCGTTCGATGAAGAGCTGGTCGCCGGGGCCGACAAGAATCTGCTTGCCGTTGACCGTCCAAGTGGTGACGCCGTTCATCCCGATGACGGTCTCGTCGTAGTCGCGGTGAATGTGGGGCACGATGACGCTGACCAGCGGCGGTAGGGTCACTTCGAAGAAGTCCAGGCTGTCCTGGGTCTCGTGGCGGGACTTGATAAAGGTGACGCTCATTTGACCGACGCGAATGGTCTCGTGCATGGTGCTCCTCTGCTTGCGGAATCACGACGTCGAGACGCGAAACGCTCTCTTTTGACGAAGCTCTTCAGACAAATGTCAACGGTGTCAACGCAACTTATATCAGAGAGCCGCAACGGAGAACAGAAGAAAAATGATGATCGAACTAAGTGCGCTGTCCGAGCACTCCTTGCTGGTCCTTCGCATCGCCCAGTTGCACTTTAAGGTCCATCTTTTTGCGGCCGCGGAAGATCGTGACCGTCACCTCGTCGCCCGCGCGATGCGAGTTCATCACGGCCGATAAGTCCTGTGGACTCGTGATTTCCTGGCCGTCCATTCCAACAATCAGGTCGCCGCCAAGCATCACTGGAGTGTTCCCTTGGTAGGCACGTTGCGTGCCACCTTTCAGGCCAGCCTTGTCCGCCGCGCCACCCGGCATCACGCGATCGATCAGGATGCCGTAGTCCGCAGGAAGGCCAAGTTGTTCTGCGATGTCCGGGCCAATCGGTATCGTCACGATATCCAGCGAAGGCCGCCGTACGCGGCCATACTTTGCGAAGTCGTCCAGAACAGCCTTCGCTGTGTTGATCGGAATCGCAAACCCGATGCCCGAAGACTGGTCCGCGCCATTATTTGCAATCAGCGTCGTGATGCCGATCACCTCGCCGCGCGAGTTCAGCAGCGGTCCGCCGGAGTTGCCCGGATTTACCGCCGCATCGGTTTGGATCGCGTCCTCGATCGGATTGTTCTCCGGCCCATGAATAGAGCGGATTGCCGAGATGATGCCGCGCGTCATCGTGCCCGACAGGCCAAACGGATTGCCGATAGCGTACACACGCTGTCCCACGATCAGGTTCTGCGAGTCTGCCAGCACAGCCGGAGTCAGGTTTGGAGCGTTGATCTTCAGCAGCGCAAGGTCGTGGTTCTTGTCCACGCCCATCACGGTGGCCTTGTACTTGTGCTTGTCCGACAGCGTTACTTCGACCCGTTGTGCGTTGTTGATTACATGGTTGTTCGTCAGGATCAGACCCTGCTTGTCGAGGATGAACCCTGAGCCCTGCCCCTGCTGCGGCACAGGTCCGTAGAAGAAGTCGAACGCCACCGCAGTCGACGTAATGTTCACGACGGACGGGAGCGCCTTCTTGTAGACCTGAATGTTCTGTTGCTCCTCGCTGTCGAACGCGGGCGCCGCGGAAGCCTCTGTCAGTTCAAACGCACCCAGCGGTCCGTTCAGCGACGCGGTCTTCGAGGTCGCGGAGTTAGCACTCGAGGCCGTACTGTGCAGCCATGGCACAGCCGAGCCAGTCGACCAGACGTGTGTCGTCGCATAGTAGAAGCCAGAGAGCAGGAGCAGAACAAGCAGAACGGGGCGCAGTTTCATAGTGAACGACCTTAAGCCTTCAATGGCAGACGAAATCCTGCCTGCATTGATTGTATCGAGATACGTCCTGTCTGGTCTGCCGGTTCCGCAACCACCTTCAAAATCAGTGCGAACCGCTCAACCTACGCGGCTGCTGCCTTTAGGATCGGCCACAACTGGTCCACCTGCCATTCCAGCTCTGTCAAAGGACCGCCGTTGGTCAGGACATAGTCGCAAAGCGCAGCCTTCTGTTCATCCGGAATCTGCTGGTCCAGTCGCCGCTGGGCTTCAGCTTCCAGCTCAGCTCGCTCACGGTCTGTCAGGGTCCTCTCGCTAGCGGCGCGAGCGACAGACCGCGCAATCTTCACCTCATCAGGAGCGGTCACCAAAATGACCCGGTCGAAACGCCGCCGCCATCCCACGCCCTTTTCATCGATGCTGTGCTTTGTTTCAAATATCAGCGCCGACTCCACCATCACCACCGCGCCTGCATCCTGCGCGAAGATCGCCTCGGCCAGTTCTGCCTGCCGTGCAATTACTGCTGGATGCACAATGGCGTTCAACTCCTCGACGCGGCCCTCGGCAAAGGCAATCCTGGCCAACGCGTGACGATCCAGTTCTCCACTCGAAGAGACAACTCCCGAGCCGAAGTGATCCACGATTGCGGCATAGACAGCGTGCCCCGGCTGCATCAACTCGCGCCCAATCGCATCGGCCTCAAGCACATGCGCTCCGTGCGCCCGAAACAGGCGTCCTGCGGTCGACTTTCCGCTTCCCAGCCCGCCTGTGAGCCCAACGCGCAGCATGCAGCTAGCTCTTCCCCGTCGAAATCCCGCGCCGCAGCTTTGCCGCCTTCACTGTGTTGTGCATCAGCATGGCGATCGTCAGCGCGCCCACGCCTCCCGGTACCGGAGTGTAGGCTCCCGAGCGTGCAAACGCCGCCGGATGAATGTCTCCCACCACCACCGAACCGCGCTTCGCAAACGTCGCCGCACGAACCGCATCGCCGGGGAAGAAGTTCTCCACCTCAGCAGCATCCGTCACGCGGTTGATCCCCACATCGATCAGCGTCGCACCCGGCTTCACCATCTCTACGGTGACATATCCCGGGCGTCCAATCGCCGCCACTAGCAGATCCGCCTCACGCGTAAACTTCGGAAGATCGCGCGTCTTGCTGTGGCACACCGTCACCGTCGCGGACTCATTCAACAGCATCATTGCCGCCGGCTTGCCGACGATGTCCGACCGTCCCACGATCACAGCATTCTGCCCGGTAATTGGAAGCTTGCTGCGCTTCAATATCTCGATGATCCCAGCAGGCGTGCACGGAGTCAGCCCCGGCTGCCCGCTCTGCAAACGCCCCGCATTCACCGGATGGAATCCATCCACGTCTTTATCAGGCGACACGGCCTCGAGCAGCCGCTTCGTATCGACATGCTTCGGCAGCGGTAGTTGAATCAAGATGCCGTCGATATCCTCGCGAGCATTCAACGCTGCCACCAGCGCAAGCATCTCGTCCGTCGTGATGCTCTCAGGCGGCGTCAGCATCTCACTGTAGATGCCAAGCTCGCCGCACGTCTTCACCTTGCTGCGAACATAAATCTGTGACGCCGGTACTTCACCGACAAGAATCACAGCCAACCCGGGGACGACCCCGCGAGCCACAAGTTGTTGAACCTCTGTGCCGACCTCGGCCTTGATCTCCGCTGCAATCGCAACGCCATCCAGAACTCTCGGTGTTGTAGTCATCTCTTCCATGGTATCGCGTCGCCCGGCCCCCGACTTCTTCAGTGCAGAATGGAATACTTAACACCGATGAAACACCGATGGCACCGATCAAAAACAACCAAAACGTCTCTGTCCCTGTCTTTATTGGTTTTTAAATCGGTGCCATCGGTGAAGATCGGCGTTAAGCCTTTCCTCAGTGCAGATCCCACAGTGCACTTCGTTACCATGGATTCCATGAGCTTCCGCCCCTTGACCGCAGAGGACCTTCGCTGGCTCGTCTGTCCGGTCTGCCGCCAACCCTTGCAGCTTCAAGCAGAGACCGTCTTGTGCACCGGCTGCGCCCGCCAATTCCCAATCATCGACGGCATCCCCGTACTGCTCGCCGAGCGGGCCCTCTAACTCACGCTCGTCAAGGAACTTTCTCTCACCTCACATGCGTAGAAGGACATAGACGCTTGCGAATGGTCGTTAGTACCCTCGGCACGGCCGCTGAGTCTAATGCAATACTGGTACCCGTCGAGTTGCAGAGCCGCAAAGAGGTGAGCAAATGACGAAGGCAAAGAAACAAAAGATCGAGAAGTTCACCGAAGCCGATCTCGCCGGCCTGCGCGAAGAGCTGATGAAGTCCGGCCTCGACTCATGGCAGGCCGCTGACCTCATCAGCAGCTTCCTTGCCGGCCGCGGTTACGGCGTCTCGACGCAAGCCGCACGCAAGATGGCCGCCCGGATCGAGATGCGCGGCTGTACGCTCCCATGCATCCAGGAAGAACTCGAAAAACTCGCCATGGTCATGTAACGCCATGCCGACCGCAAAGCCGATTTCGAAGAAGCCTGCGTCAAAGACCCCAGCAAAGCCTGCCCACAAGGTCTACAACACTCCGCTGCCGAAGAAGCTGGGCATCGCAGAAGAGATGCAAGTCGCACTCATCGCCGCCCCTGACGGTTTCGAAGAGAGTCTTGGCGAACTGCCCCCAGGCGTTATCTTTAGCACGAGTGTCGGCTCCTCCACCGGCCTCGCGCTATGCTTCGTCCGCTCGCTCAGCGATCTTGCCGCTACTCTGGACCTGCTCGTGCTTCGTCTGCCCAGGCAAACCCACTTTTGGATCATCTATCCCAAGCGCGCCGGCCGCTACAAAGTAGACTTCAACGAGAACCACGTCCGCGACTCCGGACTAGCCGCAGGATTCGTCGACTACAAAGTCTGCTCCGTCGACAACGACTGGTCCGCCCTGAAGTTCTCCCGCCGAAAGACCTGACTCAAGCATTGCGTCGCCCACACCAGCCCACTTAAAATACTGCAAACTACTCGAAACAAAAGCTGTCTTGGCCTCGTCAAATATCCGGAACTGAATCGTTGTAAAGCTGCCCCACCGGAGGGGCTCTTATGAGCATCGCTCGCTGCAGCAATTTTCCAATCCTCCTGCTAATCGCCTCCCTCACAACCTTCACTAACACATCCCCTGCCGCCGATACCTCGCCGCAGGTACCTTCCAACCGAACCTATGACCAGATCGTCCGTCTCAGTCTGGTCGAAGGCGATGTCCGCGTCTCCCGCGGCAAGGAGGGTGAACACGCCACCGGGGACGAGTGGGAGCAGGCCGCAGTCAACCTGCCGATGCAAACAGGCTTCAGCCTCGTTACCGGCAAAGGGCGCGCCGAGATCGAGTTAGAAGACGCCTCAACCGTCTATCTCGGCGACAACTCCGTCCTCATCTTCACGCAAATCACAACAACCGACGGTGTTCCCTACACCGAGCTCTCCCTGGTCAGCGGGACTGCCACCTTGCATGTCCAGACCACATTCCCTGGAGAGCGGTTTGTTCTGAGAACGCCGACCGACGGCGTCACACTCCCCTATCCCGGCAAAACTTTCACGCGAGTGAATAGCTATATCGACGCCATGGCGCTCACCCCGCAGGAAGGTACGACTATCCGTGTTGGCCCAGTCCCGCAACAAACCGTCAAGGGACAGACCATCACACTCAGTCACAACCACATCATCACACCCGCGACCGCCACCGTTCCGGACGCATTCGCAGAGTGGGATGACTGGACGGCAAAGCGCGTAGCCGCCCGCAGCATCGCAATGTCCACCACCATGAAAGATGCAGGGCTCACTTCGCCGATTCCCGGCCTCGCGGAGTTGAAGGACCAAGGCACCTTCTTCGCCTGCGCCCCCTACGGCACGTGCTGGCAGCCAACCAACGGATGGGAGGAGCACGCTGCCGCCCCCAGACTGGTCAGTGCTCAACTCGATGCGCCGCAATCGCCCGACTCATCCCAACAGCAACCCGCGTCAGCGGCCGCTCTTCCGTCATCCGCGCAGACGCTCCAGTCCGCTAACCCTGCCGCCGTCCTGCGCACGGAGTACGGTGACTGGTTTCCCTGCTCTCCGAACCGAGTCCGATATTTGATCGGGAGAGATCCTCTGACCGGCAAGAACAAAGTGCTTCGGACTGAACTTGATTCGACCGGAGCGCCATACGACTGGGCCGTCTGTCACTCAGGCAGTTGGATCCAACGCGAGCATCGCTACGTCTGGGTGGCCGGCACCAAGAGACACCATCACTGCCCCGTCCATTGGGTCAAATACGGAGGCACCAAAGGATACGTCCCGATCCATCCCCATGACGTAGCAGGCAAACCTCCGCTCAACCTGAAACACGGCGTCTTTGAGACCAGCGGACGAAAGGGCGACTCCGTCCAACACGTCGCCTTCAACTCCAGCACCCCCGTCAAAGTACTCGACGGCACACCTAAAGAGTTCCTCAAACCCTATTTCCAACCCCTCCAGCGCGCCGAGACACCACACCTTGAGGCGCACCTGGTCAAAGACGGACTGGCGCCCGGCGGGGGCACTGCGACAAGGCCAGCCGGCACCGCCATCACCTTCGACCACAAATCGCAAAGCTTCATGTTAGCCAGACAGGTTACGCAGGGCGGCAAAAATACCACCGTAACCGAACACTTCGGTGGCCGCGGCGAAAGTCTACAGGCGCATAACGGCGGCGGAAACTTCCCCGGCAATTTGGCATCCAGACCTCCTGGTAGCTACTCCGGCTCGTACAGCCACTCGTCGTCGAACGGCGGAAGCGTCTCTCATTCGTCAGGAAGTTCCTCCTCAGGAGGCTTCCACGGCGGGAGCGGAGGAGGAGGTGGTGGCGGTGCCTCCCACGCTGGCGGTGGAGGTGGTGGCGGCGGAGGCGGTGCCTCATCCGGTGGTGGCTCTCATAAGTAATCTTGCCGCAGGGCACCCCGCGATCCAGCCTTCTCACAAGGCATAATCAAAGGATGCCGTCCCTCTGGTCCCCAAGCAACTGGCCGCAGCGCCTCGCCGAACTTCAGGCACCCACCGGAGAGCTCAAAGAAGCTCCCCTCCGCCGCGACGTCCGCTCGCTCGGCATGTTGCTGGGTGAAGTCCTCCGCGAGCAGTCCGGCGCACCCCTCTACGACGCTGTCGAGGCCCTCCGACGCACCGCCATCGCCCGACGCGAGGCTGACGCCAACAGCGACGCAGCCGCCGCAGGCAGCCACCTCCAACAGGCCCTCGATCGCGTCCACAGCCATTCGCAGGATCTGACGACCGCCTACCAGCTCGCCCGCGCCTTCAGCTTCTACTTCGAGCTCATCAACCTGGCCGAAACCAACCACCGCAAGCGCCGTCGCCGCTCCAGCCAGCTCGACCAGACCGCCCCACCCCAGCGCGGTGACCTCCGCGGCACGCTCCGCCGCCTCCGCGAAGCAGGCATCGACGCAAAAAAAGCGTATGAGCTCCTCAGCGAAGTCTGCATCACGCCCGTCTTCACCGCTCACCCAACCGAGGTCGCCCGCCGCAGCGTGATGTTCAAGCGCCGCCGCATCTCCGACCTCCTCGAACAGCTCGACCGCATTCCCGTCCCCGAGCCTCAGCTCGAAGCTCTCCAGCACGATCTCATCGCCGAAATCACCGCGCTCTGGCAGACCGACGACGTCCGCAGCGCCCGCCCCACCGTCCGCGACGAGATCCGCATGGCCCTCGACTAC
This sequence comes from Edaphobacter aggregans, assembly GCF_003945235.1. Lineage (NCBI taxonomy): Bacteria > Pseudomonadati > Acidobacteriota > Terriglobia > Terriglobales > Acidobacteriaceae > Edaphobacter > Edaphobacter aggregans. Next base: position 2,603,827 of record NZ_RSDW01000001.1, on the reverse strand, counting down.
TACGAGTCCAGCCTCTTCGACACCCTGCCCGTCCTCTATTCCGAAGTAGCCGCGGCCCTGGCCGCCGAGTACCCCACCACATCAGAGTCTTCTACCCCCTACTCCCTATCCCCTACCCCCTGCCTCGCCCAACTCCCCCAACTAGTCACCTTCGGCTCCTGGATCGGCGGCGACCGCGACGGCAACCCCTTCGTCACCCCGCAGGCCACCCGCGATGCCTTGGCGATGGCCCACTCACTGCTCCTAACGCACTATCGCCGTCGCCTGCAAAACGTCTTCGAGCAGCTAGGCAGTTCCACCCAGCAGGTCCCGGTCTCCGTCGAGGTTCAGTCCCTCCTCGACCGATACCTCACCCAACTCCGCACTGCCGGTCAGACCGCACTCGAAGAGCGCTTCCACTTCGAGTACCTCCGTCTGCTCATTGCCTGCATCATGATGCGCCTCGGAGCCACCCCGCAATCGAGCGTCCCCCTCCCACCCAACCCGGCCCTCAGCTCCTACACCCGAGCAGCCGATCTCCTCGCCGACCTCACCGTCATACGCAACAGCCTCCTCCAGAACCGCGGTCCTCGCCTGGCCGAGATGCTCATCGACCCGCTGCTCCTCGAAGTCCGCACCTACGGCCTGCACCTCCAGACCCTCGACATCCGCCAACACGCCCGCATCCACGCCGCCGCCATTGAAGAACTCACCGCATTCCAGCCAGCCACAAATCTGGGTGCCCCATCTTCGCGGCCGCATTTGGCCGCTAAGGTGGGTTCGCAGGATGCATCCGAAGCGCAAACCCTTCACCTCCCCCCAGCTCTCAGCGACCAAACCGCCGAAGTCATAGACGCCTTCCGCACCATCGCCGAGCTCAAGCAGACCTACGCCCCCGAAGCCATCCGCCTCTACGTCATCAGCGGAGCCACCAGCGCCGAAGACGTCCTCAACGTCCTCCGCCTGGCCCGCCTCGGTGGAATCAAAGTCGAAGCCAGCGGCGACGACCCCGGTCTCCAGCCAGTCCCCCTCTTCGAATCCATCGAAGATCTCCAGAACGCCCCCGCCATAATGCGCCAGCTCTGGTCGAGCGAAGCCTACAAACCCCTCCTCGAATCCTGGAACCACCGTCAGGAGGTCATGCTCGGCTACTCCGACTCCAACAAGGACGGCGGCATGATCACAAGCACATGGGAGATATGGAAGGCCCACCGTGCCCTCCACAAGGTAGCCCGCGACTGCGGCGTTACCCTCCGGCTCTTCCACGGTCGCGGCGGAACCGTAGGCCGTGGCGGCGGCCCCACGCACCGCGCCATCTTCGCGCAGCCCGTCGACAGCTTCTCCGGCGAACTCCGCATCACCGAACAAGGCGAAGTCCTCAACTGGAAGTACTCCGACGTCATCCTCGCCGAGCGCAACCTCGAATTGATGATCGCCGCCTCGCTTGACGCCCTCGCTCGCCCCGACGCTCTCCTGCAATCCAACAATGAAGATGTCATTCTGAGCGAAGCGAAGAACCCCCGCATTTCTTCCGAAGCGCCACAAAATCATCCGCAGCCCACGCCCCACCTCACAGGCGAGATCACCCCCGCATGGGAAGCCGCGATGGACCAGCTCTCCGCCACCTCCTTCGCCTTCTACAAAAAGCACATCGTCGACAACCCCGACACCTTCACCTACTTCGAGCAGGCCACGCCCGTAGCCGAACTCGAGCACGCCCGCCTCGGCTCCCGCCCCGCCAAGCGCAGCGGCAAAAAGTCCATGGCCGACCTCCGCGCCATCCCCTGGGTCTTCGGCTGGATGCAGTCCCGCCAGCTCGTCCCCGCGTGGTTCGGTGTAGGCCACGCCCTCGACGCCTTCGCGCAGCAGAGCCCCGACGGTCTTGCGCAGCTCCAGGCCATGACTCGCTCCTTCCCCCTCTTCGTCGACATCATCCGCAACGTCGAGATGGCCCTCGCCAAATCCGACTTCGGCATAGCCCGCCTCTACGCCTCGCTGGTCGAAGACGAAGCCCTCCGCAACCGCGTCTTCACTACGCTCGAAGCCGAGTTCAACCTAACCCGCCGTATGCTCCTCGAGATCACGGGCCAAAAGACGCTCCTCCAGACCAATCCCGTCCTCGAGCGTTCCATTCGCCTCCGCAACCCCTACGTTGACCCCATGAGCCTCATCCAGGTCGAGCTCATCCGTCGAAAACGAGCCGTCATAGCCGAGGGCAAACCCGACTCCCCCGAACTCAACCGTGCCATCTCCGCCACCATCAACGGCATCAGCGCCGGTCTACGCAACACTGGCTGAAAGTTCGCAAGAATTGAAATCCGCTCAATTTGCTGTGGGATGGGGAGAAGAGGGATATGTCTTACACGTGTAGCGTCTGCAATCAAATCCACCTAGGACCACCATGGGTTTGGGGACCTGAAGCACCGGACGCTTGGAATGCGATTGCGAGTGACGCTCAACGAGCTGAAGGAGAACTCGGCTCGGATCAATGCGTTTTTCCAGAAGCGGGACGCGCGAGATGTTTCGTTCTCGGTCGGCTTGAAATTCCAGTTCCCGGAGCGGAGGAATCATTCGCATGGTTGGTATGGGTTGAAGTCCAGCCAAATGATTTCCTTGAATATGAGCGAAAAATGGAATCAGGAAGGACGCGAGAATTCGCCACCATATGAAGCTGTTTTTGCCAATCACCTTTCAATCTACGAGGGCGAAACTTGCGATCTGCCTGTGCGCTTACACACAAGACCTATCGGTGAGCGGCCTTTCATCGAGATAGCCGGCGAGCATCTACTTGCCATCGAGCAGAAAAACGGCATTCCTGAGACACGGATACAAGAGATAGCGGAACTGTTGAGTCATTAGAATTCGCAATTGCCAATCACCACCGTAATCCTCGACTTCGACGGCACACTGGCCTCCTCGCTGGAGGGCATCTGGACCTGCATGTGCGAAACACTCGCGCACTACAACTTCACCGAGCCCAGTCTGCAACAAGTCCGAGCCACCATAGGCCTCACCCTCGAAGCATCCATGCATCAGCTAACCGGAGTCCGCTGCGAAGAAGTCCTGACCTCCGAGGTGGTGAAGTTCTACCGAGCCCTACACACCACCAAAGCAGCCCCACTCATGCGCCTCTTCGAAGGAGCCATCCCAGCCCTAGCCGAACTCCGCACCCGCAACATCTTCACCCTCCTCGTAAGCAACAAAGGGCGAGCGGGCCTCCATCAGCTCATCACCCAACTCGAAATCGCCAACTACATCGACATCATCCTAAGCGCCGAAGACGTCACCTTCCGCAAGCCCGACGCCCGCCTCTACACCGAACACATAGCCCCTCTCCGGTCCGCCCCGAATTTCCAAACCCTAGTCGTAGGCGACACCGAGACCGACATTCTCTTCGCAAAGAACGCCAACCTCCTCTCCTGTTGGGCAACCTACGGCTACGGCGACGAGCAACGCTGCAAAGCTCTCTCCCCCGACTTCGAACTCCAGAGCCTCACCGACCTCCCAGCCCTCATAACCAACTTCACCAAGTAAGCTCTTTCGGCGAAACTCCTCGCCTAAACAATCCGTCTTCCTGTTACGCTCAAATCAAACCACTCAACCCAAGGACCCGAATGCGTCTGCTTGCCCTTGCAATCCTCTTCGCCATAGCTCCTCTCGCGATCGCCCAACGCCCCCAGCAAAACCTGACACCCGAGCAGACAAAAGCACTCATCGCCAAGCGCGAATCCATCGAGAAGCAGCTCGAAGACGTCGCCATCATCGACCGCAAGGTCATGGTCCCGATGCGCGACGGTGTCCGCATGGCAGCCGACATCTACCGCCCCAAGGACACCAGCAAGAAGTACCCCATCATCTTCAGCCGCACCCCCTATAACTTCAACTTCTGGGACGTCCGCCTCGGCACCTACCGCGACATGACCAACGAGCTCGACGCCGTCAAGCGCGGCTACGTCCTCGTCGAGATGAACGAGCGCGGCCACTTCTTCTCCGAGGGCAACTACGACATCCTCGGCGCCCCCCTCACCGACGCCGACGACCAGTTCACCTGGATGTCCACCCAGCCCTGGTCCTCCGGCAAGATCGGCCTCATCGGCTGCTCCTCCACCGCCGAGTGGCAGCTTGCAGCCGCATCCCTCGGCAACAAGGCCCTCACCACCATCATCCCCGAGAGCTTCGGCGCAGGTGTCGGCAAAGTAGGCCCCTACAACGAGCAGGGCAACTGGTATCGCGGCGGCGCCGTCCAGATGCTCTTCATCGACTGGCTCTACGGCGAACAAAATCAGGTCCGCCCCACCTTCCCCAAGGACACCACCCAGGCCGATCTCATCAAGGCCTCGAAGATGTTCGACCTAGCCCCCGCCATGCCTCCCGTCGACTGGGCCAAAGCGTTCGAGCATCTCCCCGAGCAGGACATCATCTCCGCCGTCGGCGGCCCCAAGGGCATCTTCTCCGACAAGATGGACAACACCACCGGCGGAGCCATGATCCAGCGCACCCCCAACGATCCCGCCTGGCGCAAGGGCGGCATCTGGCAGTCCGACACCATGCCTATCCACGTCCCGGGCTACTGGTTCATGACCTGGTACGACGTCTCCACCGGCCCTAATCTCGCCGCCTACAACTTCGTCCGTAACGACGCCACCAACCCAGCCAAAGACCAGCAGTACGCCGTCATCGCCCCCACCCTCCACTGCGGCTACAAGCGCGCCACCGAGAACACCGTCGTCGGCGAGCGCAGCATGGGCGACGCCCGCCTCGACTACGACGCCCTCACCTACGCCTGGTTCGATCACTTCCTCAAGGGCGAAGACAACGGCGTCCTCGAGAAGCAGCCCAAGGTCACCTACTTCACCATGGGCTCGAACAAGTGGCAGCACGCCAACTCCTGGCCCCCCGAAGGAGCCAAGCCAATCACGCTCACCCTCACCAGCGGCGGCCACGCCAACACCCTTCACGGCGACGGCAAACTCGAGTTCGCTTCGACCACGCCTACCCCAGCGAAGTCAAAGCTCAAACCCACGCCCGACGTAGCCGACCTCTTCGTCTACGATCCCATGCACCCCACCCCCAGCTACGGCGGCAACGTCTGCTGCGCTGCCAACACCATCCCCGGCATGGGCGGCGCACTCGACCAGCGCAAGATGGAGGAGCGCCCCGACATTCTCGTCTACACCTCCGAGCCACTCAAGGAAGGCATCGAGGTCTCCGGCCCCATCACCGCCACCCTCTACGTCTCCTCTGACGTCAAGGACACCGACGTCACCGTCAAAGTCATCGACGTCCTCCCCGACGGCACCGCCTACAACCTCGATGAGACCATCCAGCGCCTCCGTTACCGCGACGGAGACGACCACACCGTCTGGATGGAAAAGGACAAAGTCTACAAAGTCACCCTCTCACCCATGAACACCAGCAACTTCTTCGACGCCGGCCACCGCATCCGTATCGAAGTCGCCGGATCCAACTTCCCGCGCTTCGACCGCAACCTCAACACCGGCGGCAACAACTACGACGAGACCAACGGCGTAGTCGCCCACACCCAGATCCACCACTCAACCCAATACCCCAGCGCCATCACGCTCTCGGTGGTCAAACACTAAGCAGCAAACAGAATCGGCAAACGAGAAGGAGCGTCGTCCCACGGCGCTCCTTTTTCAGGTCTAACCCACCGCCGGTTCTGCACGCCATTGAGACACGCTGCCACTCGCACTGGCTGGTGTCATCAATGCCATCATCACCGCGAAGAACGGAACCGCCATCGCCACCTGCCTTACCCAGGTCAGCAAATACCAGCGATGCGCGCGGCCAACAAAGTCGGCAGGAACCACGTTCTCCTGTGCCACGCGCAGCAGCCACCGAACCTCCGTTGCAAAGTACGCACCATTCCAAACAGCGATCGCGACATACACCGCCAGGCCTACAGCCAGAAACCTCTTTCGCAGCGGCGATCTCCAGTTCGCAACAAGCGCAGCGATCAATAGAATCAATCCTCCCACTTGCAGCGGCATCCAGAAAGCGATGGTGTGGCTCTGATCTCCATACCAGGTAGCAAACGATGCAGGTGGGTCAGCAAAGTATCGGCTCATGTGAATCACCGTCTCGACCAGGCTCGCTCCAAAGCTCGTGCTCACGACAATTGCGGCGAACAGCACCGTAAGGTTGGCAAATAGAAAAGAGCGTCGCTCCATCGTCTCCTCCTTAGCTCCCGCTCTGGGCAAGCGCGTTTGAATGAACAGAATGCCGCTGCAGATAAATCTCCCCCGCAATATAGGTCGCGCTGAACCCGATCCAGAAGGCGATCCCAAAAAACTGCCGCGTCTCCAGATGCGTCAGACGGCTCGTCGCAAAGAACACCCCCATCACCGGCCGCGTCGTCGCGATCCCCAGCAGCACAGCAACCGCACGCATCATCCACTCGCGATGCCGATCCATATCGCCGCGCACAAACAGCACCCACGCTCGCGCCAGCGAAAACAAAAACAGCGCATCGAAGAACAGAATCGCCGTGACCTCTGTCGTTCCACCTACCGGCTGCGTGACCAGCGGCAACGCAGTCAACCCGATCACTGCCCCCAGCACTAACAGCACCCAGGTAAGCCGTCGATGCGCCGGTGCATTCTCCCGCACCCGCCTTGAAAACCACGCAGGCAGCAGCACGACAAAGATCAGCGCCGGAACCACATGAGCAAGCGTCAGCCCCATCCTCCGCGAAAACTGCGCATCCAGCTCCATCATCTGCTGGACTCGCGGCGAGGTAGCTGGAATCAGCAGGGCCACAATTCGTCGCACCGCGGCTGCCGCCCCAATAAAGCAAAGCGTCCACAGCACCACTCGCCTGAAGAGCGACGATCCACTCGAAGCAACCCGTTCCTGATTCATGAGGGCCCCTCCGTTGTTGCAAATAATTTTACACTGTGTAAATTTAAATAGATACGACGCCATGGCCAAAAAGTTCCCAACGCGCAAACCCAACAAACCAAAGGCCTGTCCCCGACCCTACACTCTAGGCAAGCGCAAGGAATCCTCAGACGAGGCCCGCCGTCGCTGTATCGTCGCCGCTGCGACACTCCTCGAAGACAGCGACACCCCCACTCTGAAAATGGAAACCGTCGCCGCACAGGCCGGAGTCACCCGCCAGACCATCTACAACCTCTTTGGCTCAAAGACCGAGTTGATTGAAGCCGTATTCGACGATCTCGCCCGCACCGGAGGCATGCAATCCATGGCCGCCGCCATGCAGCAATCCGACCCGGAGGCGCGCCTTTCAGCCATGGTCACGACCCTCGCGCAGTTCTGGACCGCCACGCGCACCGCCACCCGTCACATCCGAGCCATGGCCGCCACCGATCCCGACCTCCGCGCCGCCATCCAGTCCCGCGACCAACGCCGAAAGATGGCCTGCCAGCACGTCGTCCGTGGCTTCGGCTCAGCTCTCGCACCCACCACCGATCCCTTCCTCCACGTCGATCTCGTCTGGACCCTTACCTCATTCGAGTTCTTCGACATGCTTGCCGGAGACATCCGCACTCCCCTCTGGTTGTCCGAAACCGTGTTGCAACTAGCCCGCGCCGCCCTTGGTCTTAAGGCGGATCCCAATAAACACGCCTAATTCCCAGAAGAAACACGTGTCAATATCCCACGCTATCTAAGCGACTAAAAATCAGCAACATACGAATGCGTTTCCATTTCCGCGCAATCTCTATAATGGATGTAGAGCAGAAAAGCCCGGCGTGAGCCGGGCTTTTCACGTAAGGTCTAGGTCCAAACCGAAGTCCGGACCTAAGTCTAATTTTTAGAATACTTTGGAGCTTTTTAGGGGGAGGGGTACCATCAATGCACGAAAAAAGCCGAAGCACCATCAATACCCCTGATCCGCCCGGAACGCCGTGACCTTGTTCTTCTCAAACGTCACAGCCATCGGCTTGCCCAGATTCGCAAAGACTACCATCCGGTTCCCATAGGCCTGGCTTGTGCTCTTGCTCACCTGCCCCAGCGAGAGCTCCACCTGCCGCTCATTCATCCCCAGGATCACGCGGTGCTCATCGACGGCCTTCCAGACCTCCGGCCCCCAGTGCTTGTACAGCTCATGCGGATCGTCGTAGAAGAAGAGCTCGTCGGCATAGAACGTATACAACCCAGCCTCGTGATAACCGATAGGCACCGCATACTCCTTCGTCGCGTCCGAAGATCCCGGCAGCGTGAAGACCATCGAAACCTGCCTGTCCCCACCCGGGATCCGCACCGTCGCAGACTTGGGAGCGACGCCCTCGGCAAACCCCTTAACCACCATCGGCTCGGCTCCCAGCAACGTCCCCGAAGGCTTGCCATACACGATCCGCTTGCCCGCGTACGGATAGTAATCCATCTGCCCGCCCGCTGAGACCCACACCGTAGTGCCCACCAACTCCTTCAGGTCCGCCATCGACGAAGCGTGCTTCTTCTTCAGATACACCAGGTCGTCATCGGCAATCGTCTCCCGCTCCGGAGCCTTCACGACCATTGGCTTACTCCGCTCATTGCGCAGATACGCCAACTCGCCGCCCACCGCCAGCACCACCAACAACGAAACCCCAATCCCCACCTTCACACCAGTAGTCATCCCGGCCCGCCTCCACAAAAATTTCTCAAACCACCATACAACAGGCTAGTCGACTGGCTCGGCTACACTCAACTCCCGCTCCGCACCCGTCAGAGCGTCTGCCGTCAAAGCATCCGCACGCCGCAAATCCGGGAATAACCCAGCCGCTGCGGCCGTCACCACCAGCGATCCAATGCCGCCGATCACCACTGCCGGCACAGCCCCCCACCACTGCGCCGTCACACCGCTCTCAAATTCGCCAAACTCATTCGAAGCGCCCACAAACAGCCAGTTTACCGCGCTGACCCGTCCACGCATCTCCGGCGGAGTCGCCAGTTGCAACATGCTAGACCGGATCACCACGCTAACCATATCGCTAGCCCCAACCACAACCAGTGCCACCAGACTCACCCACATGCTCTTCGACAGCCCAAAGACCACCGTCGCCGCGCCAAAGATCCCCACGCACGTCAGCATCAACGCTCCCGCCCGCTGCTTGATCGGCCTGACGACCATAGTCAGCGACACGGCCAGCGCACCCACACTAGGCATCGCCCGCAACAACCCCAAACCCCGCGGGCCCGCATGCAGAATATCTGTCGCAAAGATCGGCAGCAGCGCCACCGCACCACCCAGCATCACCGCGAAAAGGTCCAGCGAGATCGACCCCAGCAGCAGCTTCGTCCGCCACACATACTCAAGCCCTGCCAGCACGGTCCGCATACTGAACGCCTTCTTCTCCCCGCGAACCATCGGCGTCCGAATCATCCCCACCAGCGTGATGAATCCCATCAGCATCGCCAGCGTGAACACATAGACCAGCGGCGCGCCCTTCCACCGTGTCAGCACCCCCATCAACGGCAGCGTAAACAGCAACCCACCCACCGCCGGTCCAGACATATTCGCCGTCTGATACACCGTAGCGCCCCAAGTCACCGCATTCACAAAGTGATCCTTCGGCACCAGGCTCGGAAGCATCGCACTCGCAGCCGGCCCGCTGAAAGCCCGTCCCAACCCAATCCCCACAAGTACCGCATAGATTGGCCACACCCGGCCATTCTTCAGCGCCCAGTCGCTCAACGACAGCCACAGCAGCACCGCAGTACAAACTGCCTGCAGCCCATAGCAACACAGAATAATCTTCCTCTTGTCGTACCGGTCCGCCGCATGACCCGCCGCCAGCATAAAGAACAACCCCGGCAGAAACAGCGCCAGCCCGGTAAGTCCCAAGTCCAGCGCCGAGTGCGTGATCTGATACACCTGCCACGCCACCGCGACCGACTGAGCCTCCGCTCCCAGAATCACCATGAGCCGCGCCGACTGATACAACCGGAAGTCTCTCGACCGAAACGCAGCCCCCGCCGATCCCGTCGCTAACGCACTACTGCCACCCTCAGCCATGCTCTATGTTTTCACATTTACCGCGCTCAGCGAAAAACCCTGCAGCCAATTCATCGTGGAGTCGCAATCGCTATAGAGAGAATGAATTCTGCCTCGGTTCACCCCAATGTTCCGATTGAATTGGCTTGAAGTTGCGCCAATCTGGCAGCACCCTGTCTCCTGCAACCTGCTTCGGCCTCAACATCATCCTCAAACGCGAGATCGTCTGAGTCGGAGCCATCAGGAACCAGAACAAAGGAGTCCCATGAAACAGCTTTGACTGGAACGCATAGCCAAACCACACCAACAGGGGCAAGTAGGCAAAGACACTCCACACGGGATGATTGATCCGGCGGCGGAGCAACTCCACAACAGATTCCTGCCACATTTCGTTCTTGAGCCCCCTGCGCAACCGCTTCTCCGCAAGAATCGAAATCGTGATCCCACAGGCAAACGGAACTAGAAATACGAGGAAGCGCAGCCGGTCAGCCCAAAAAATCATCTCCGGCCCACACCCAGGAGTCGGCAGCCGTGGAACATGAAAAACCGTTCCGATCAAAAACGGAATTGCAGTCAGAACGGACCCAACTCCAGACCAACAGGCCAGCCGCGCCGGCGATGATGAAACCGACACCTTCATGCCCGCATCGTAGCACGGCATCTCTGCTAATTAGCTGAAATTATGTGCCTTTACCGCCCCAGGTAAACCTTGTACTGGGTCTCCACCACGCCAGTATTCCGAGCCAGCTGCAACTTCGACTGGTTGTACTGATACAACGTATTCACCAGCCGCGACTGCGCCGCCGCAAGGGTAGCCTGAGCCTGCACCACCGGCAGATTGTCATCCACTCCAGCGGCAAACCGGTCCGTCGCCTGCTGCAGCTGTTCGGTCGCCAGATCGACATTGCTCTTGGCCACCTTCACCAGCTCATTCGACGCCTGCACATCCAGCATGCTCGCCCGAATCTGCTGCTCGATCGTCACCTTCAGCGAATCGATCTGCTGCCGCAATCCGGTCACCTGCGCCCGCGCCACTTGACTCTCACCACGAAGTTGCGCCTCCTGGAAGATCGGAAAACTCAGTTTACCCATCGCTGAAAACACGCCATGATAGAGCCCCTGTGTCTCGCCCAGCACGCCGTAGTAGCCATCGAATGCCAATGAAGGATACCGTTCAGCACGAACCGCCTTTAGAGTCCGGTCAGCAACATCCATCTGCGCCTGCAGGCTCAGCAGATCCTTTCGTCGCTCAAACGCCAGCGCCTTCGCCTGCTCCAGCGGCATCTCGGCAAACTCCGCAAATGGAGCCGTATCCGTCAGGGTCAGCTCCTGCTCGGCCGGCAGTCCAATCAGCCGGTTCAGAGCGATCTTGTCTTTCGCAAATGTGTTCTCTGCATTGATCAGCGACTGCTGTTCCGTCTGCAGCTGCACTCGAGCCCGCAGCTCATCCAGATGCGTCCCCACGCCCGCCTCATGCGAGGCCTTCGCCTGCTGCAGCGCCACCTCGTTGGCCTTCACAAGTGCCCGCTCATTTTCAATCTGCGAGGCATCCGCCAGCGCCAATAAATACTGCGTTCCCACCGCCAGCGTCACCGAGCCGCGTTGATTCAGCGTCGACAGCGAAGCCACAGTATCGGCCTTCTGCGCCGCGCGATACAGGTAATACGCAGGCACATTGAACAACTGCTGATTCAGCTTCATCTGCGCCGAGGTCGTGTCCACCCTCACAATTGGATTGAAGGGGCCGGTAAATCCGAGATCGGCAAGCTGTGTTCCCTTGAAACCCAACGCCGCCAGGTTGATCTGTTGCGCCGAGGACTGCGCCTGGGCAGTCATGCTCGGAAGCAAGCTGTTTTTTACGGTTAGCACCTGTCCATGCACATATCGTTCATTCTGCTGGCTTAGCAGAATCTGCAGGTTCTTCTTCAGGCCCCTCTCAATGGCATCGTCCAGGCTCAACGGCAATGCTCCCGGCGTGGCCCGTTCCACCAAAACATCACCCGCCAGCTTCGTCACAACCACATTCGGCGTGGGAGCCTGCGGCAGCTCATCGGTCTTCTGCGCTTGCACAGTCCCGGACAGGCCGAGGCAGACTACTGCTACCGGCAAAAAAGTCATTTTGATTGAAAAATTGCCCAAAGAATCTCTCACGTTCACCAGAATTAGATTATCCAGGCCGCCCCGGGGTTGCGAAATCTCTTCTTTGCCGTCTGATACGTCTAAAATAGGAAGATAACCTATGCGTCTTACCTCAATGACCCGTATAGCCCTCGCTGCCACCATTCTGTTCGCTCTTTCCGCCGGCATTCCGGCCCACGCACAGTACTCAGCGCCCCCCAACACGGGCGGCGCCTTCAAAGACACCTCCATGCTGAAGCCCCCGGCTGGAACGAAGATCGCTATCTTCAAGTTCGAAGACCTTGAGTGCCCCGCCTGCGCCCACGCCTACCCCATCGTGCACGCTGCTGCCGAGCGCTATAAGATCCCCATCGTCCGCCATGACTTCCCCCTCCAGATGCACATCTGGAGCCGCGACGCCGCCATCACTGCCCGTTATCTGCAGGACAAGGTCTCGCCCCAGATCGCCGAGGAGTTCCGCGGGGCCGTCTTTGCTGCACAGATGTCGATTGCGTCCAAGGAAGATCTCAATCACTTCACGCAGAAGTTCTTCCAGAACCACAAGCTGAACATGCCCTTTGTCATGGACCCCGCTGGCCTCTTCGCCGCTGAGGTCAACGCCGACTACACCCTCGGCGAGCGCATCGGCATCACCCAGACCCCTACCATCTGGGTCGTCACGCAGAAGAACTGGGTGCAGGTCACTGACATCAACCAGCTCTACGCGACCATCGACACCGTGCAGGCCCAGGTCGCCAGCAGCACCACCGCCTCCACTGCGAAGCCGCATCACACCGCAACTCAGAAGCAGTAAAACGGAAGAATTTTTTTGGTGTGGTGGTTATGTGTTTTTGCAGGGGTTTTTGCAAAAATGGCAGCGAAATGTGGTGGCTTGGTGGTTCATAAGCGGTAAAAAGTGTGGCAAACGTGATTTGCTGCGAGTCACTTTTTCGCGACGAACAAACATGCCACGAATTCTGTGGAAATCTGAAATATTCTTTATCGAGGCAACGGACGTCCTATCGTCCGTTGCTTTTGTCTTTTGCGAAGCTGTCGCCAGCCGCTCTACTTTGCCGTGAAGATTAGAAAGTAATCCTCATGATCCGCCTTGGTGAAGTCATACGTCCCCACCAGCGAGTACCCCGCCTCGCCCATCTCCTTCACCACGACGTCCTGCTTCACCCCATGGGCAGTACCGTTGCCATTCTTGTCGATGATCCCGACCTTCGCTCCCGGCCGCAGGGATGGCTTCAGCTTTTGCATCGCGGTCACCGGATGCGCAATCTCGTGGTACACCTTCAGCATCAGCACCGCGTCCAGACTCCCCGGAGGAAAGCCGGGATCATCGGGCAATCCCAACACCGTCCGCACATTCTCGATGCCATCCTTCTTGATCCGCTTTCCGATGTACTCAATCGCAATCGGATTGATGTCCTGGGCGATCACTACGCCGGTGGACCCCACGCGCTTGGACGCGATCACCGTAAACCACCCCGACCCAGCCCCCAGATCGCCGACATTCTTTCCCGCTGTAATTCCCAGCAGGTCCATCACCCGATCGATCTGCAGCTTCTTGTCCCTATCTGGATAATCAAAGATGGAGAGATCGCCGGTGTAGGGCTTGCTTGTGGCTCGCGGCGGTTGCGTCTGGGCAGGAGTTGGAGTCTGCGCAGATACGAAGCCTGCGCAGACGGCCCACAATAAGATTCCGGCAACAGAATGGCGAATCATCACATGCCTCCAAGGGCCGAGAGGAGAGGGACCCTCGCTCCAGGTTGACGCCGAGTCTTTGGGCCCTGCGTGAAGCGGCTGAAGTCGCGTCCCTTCACTCCGATTTGCAGAGGGACTTGTTGAAGTCTCCACTGAATACTTAGATGTGGCCAGTCGACGTCAAAGCTGGTGATAAGCCGACTTGTCGATACTAATGCGGAGCGCAACTGGCGAGCGCGTCTTGAGGGCTTTGTATGATTTGACCACGCCCCTTGACTACTTCCGAGACGATGCAACGATCCAACGAATCTCGGTCAGGTAGATTTGCGCCAGCCTTCTCAATCACATCATTGAGCGCCTGTTCCGCGCTTGTGGTGACCACGGCTGGCGATGGAAAACCTTGCGACGCGCCGATCCTTGTTCGGTCAAAGTAAAAGCCTGTGCCTCGCCAGTTGTCGACATTCAGCTTGACATTGTCCTCCATGACATTTCCAGCTAGATACAGAGATTCGGGGCCGACAAACTCAGTACCTCTCATAAAAAGAAGTGGTTTCTGGATGGTTGAAGGGCCGGGCTTGAAGTAATTGTTCACGAAGTTCAACCGATCGAACTCACCATACACAGATGTTTCACCCCAGTCGTAAATGACGTTGTTGCGAAAGTCAGCGTCTACAGCTCCCTGGAATCTCGGATTCCGCCCGAAGTTGTGAGCGAACAGGTTATGATGCCACGTGACACGATTTCCTCCGGCAATCGAAGCATAGCCATGTTGATCAAGGTTCAACGCCTCCGCAAGCACACACCATTGGACCGTGATGCGGTCTGCAAATTTTGTTGTCGAGAGAATCTTGTTTGTAGACCAGCTAAGCGAAAGATGGTCGGCGATAGCGTTGGAAGATCCCTCAGTAAAGTACAGCGCGTACTCACCGTCACCACTTTCATAGTGGATATTGGCGTCCGTCGCACGCACGTCCTTATCGCCTATCCGAATCCGCAACTGGCGGAGTATCACATCGTGCGTTCGCACCTCGATGCCGTGGCGCATCAGCGTGATACCCGGTGCCGGAGCTGAAGACCCATCGACAGTGATATCTGGGTTCCGAATAATTATCTTGGAGCGAAGAATGATATCTCCACCTACCGTGAACTGAATGGTGCGCCGTCCGGAGGTTTCCAGCGCTGCTCTCAGGCTCCCCGGTCCTGCATCGTTCAAATTTTCTACCCGGAGAATCTGTCCGTCAGTCCCGCCCTTCGTGAAAGCTCCGTAGCCCTCGGCCCCTTTAAAGGCGGGCACCCCCGGATTCAAAGCAAGCGGAAAAACTGGCTCTCCGTACCAGGATGGCTCAGGAAGCTGGTCTCTCTTAGGTGTGTACGTCGCTAAAACACGTTTGGAGTAGGACGAGACGTTATGTAAAACGACATCGTGGCCCGATCTCCCTCCATGGTAGGTCAGCGTCCATGTATACGGATTGCCACCAAATACCGATGAAATTTGAGCGCCTTCCGGTAGGCCGCTAAACTCTCCTTCATTAGCTGCTTCGCTTGCAATTAACGTGACGTCATCTCTTGGCGGAGGTGCTGCCAGATTCACATGCAGGTTGCACGAGCTCTTCGCATCGTGATCAATCCGCAGCCCTTGAAAGTGTGAAGAGATAGTGATGGGAGTGACGCCATGCTCGTCAAGCGTGAACGTAAGCGAAGCTCGTCCGGGCCTGCCTGACAAATCGGCATTTGCGTGCAATCCGATGAACTCTAGTGCCCGAATCCCTTTTGCTTTTGAGCCGATAACCTCAAAATCCGAATCAGATCCGAGTCCTTCTCCGATCGTCAGCGACAAGCCGATTAAGGTGCCTCCACGTACCCGCAATTTACTTTCGTTCATGCGTCCCGAGGAGCCGGTTGCACCGCCGACGAAGATGTCCATGACGCTTTCCAGTTCACCGGAGTTCAGGTCGAACTCAGCATGACTACCGGTGTACTCCCCGACGATGAGTGAGTCCTGCCGAATCAGCAGATGCCCCCCATTGAGAGAGGCATGGACGAAATCACCGTTTTCTGTGCCGACATTCAATCTGGCTACGGTAAATGTGCCATGTGGAATTGACAGGTCGCTATGTTTGCGAATGCTGGCGTCGCTAAATACCGATGGGAGACCATGGCTCCAGTGCTGCGAGTCAGTCCAAGTTCCATGTCCAATCCAGGTACTCGTAGGTTCCTCTGCACTAGCCTGAAAGACGGGCAGCAGTGTCGCCGCAAAAATGAAAGGCGAAGCCTTCCGAAATCCCCCCAAGAGCTTCATGACAACGAGAACACCTCACGGACAAGTCTACTGTTCTGGAGATGCGTCAGTCCTGATAAACGCTCTTACCGGAAAATAGCGGGTTACAAAGCTACTGGATCTGTGCAGGAGTGGAAGTTTGCGCAGATACGCCGGAGCACAACGGCGAACCATCGTCACGCCTCCGTAGATACTTCCCTCGGGGGCTAAAGTTCTGAGATATTGGTCGTTGCGCGGTGGGATTGAAGTCCCGCCCTTTCAAAACCAAACCAACTTCATATCAGGTTAGATGCCAGCCATACGCAGGATAGGCAAGCTCGACCCTACTGAATCTGCACCAGCTCCTGTGTGCCCGTCTTATGCGACGAACCCGGAGTTACTGAGCTCTTCTGGGGAGCACGCCAATGGTCGATATAGCTCACCTGGTGGACGCAGCTAATCGTGCAGTTCGGCGAGCAGCTCTTCTCCGTCAGGAACTCCCGTTTCACATCTGCCGTCATATAGCCCGACAGAGGAACTCCCGGATAGCCGCGCTGCTGGCTGCAATAGTGCACCAGCCCAAACTCGCAGATGTACAGATACCGTCCACCCGCCCGGCAGCGCCAGTCATTCGTCTTGCCGTTGGCGATGGCTTCCTGAAAATGATTGAACCGCGAATAGCTCCGCCGCGTCAGCTTGCGAACCTTGTCCCAAACCGTACGCTCGGCATCGCCCAGCGGCTTCAACTGCCCGCTGCCGTCGTGAATGATCCCGATGGTCGAGCTGAACCCCAGCGCCAGCGCCCGTTCACTCACCGTCAGGGCATCGTTCGGATTCGCAATCCCGCCGCCGACGACCGAGTTGATGTTCACGTGAAAGTCTGCATGCTGGGCCAGCATCTGGAGCTTCTTGTCCAGCACCTTAAGGCTCTTCTTCGACACCGCATCCGGCATCACATTGTCGATGGAGATCTGCATATGATCGAGCCCGGCTTTGTTCAGCCGCTCAATCCTGTCCGGCATCAGCAGATATCCATTGGTGATCATCCCGGCAATCGCGCCCGTCTTCCGGATGCGCGCAATAATCTGGTCCAGCTCCGGGTGCAGCAGGGGCTCACCGCCCGAGATCGTAATCACCGACGTCCCCAGCCGCCCCAGGTCATCGATGCGTCGCAGCATCTCGTCCAGCGGCACGGGCTCCGAGACATCGTCGAACTCATTGCAGTACGTACATGCCAGATTGCACCGCCGCATCGGCACAATGTGCGCCATGTAGGGGTGGCCCGTCGCCATCAGCGCCGAGCCGATCGAACCCAGTTCACGCACTTTACGCGTAACTGCCTTCCAGCGCCGTTTCGCGGACATCGGTCGGCTGGCAGATGAAGTCTCTAAAACCATATCGTTACCTTTATTGAACCACACCCCGACCACCCATAGCCAACTTCAGCAACAGCGAAAGTCTGGCTCTTTTCCATGGTTCGGCTATTATGTCCGAATGGCGAACTCGATGAAGCAGAATATCTTACGGTTTGTTGGGCGGCAGGAATGGCTCCGTGGCCGCGACAGAGTTTTACGCACTTTTTCCCACCCCGACCGTCAGAAATCCCACGCCTTCGAGACCGACTTCTTTGGCCAGCCGTACACCGGCAATATGGCTAACTTCATTGACTGGAGCGTGTTCTACTACGGGGCCTTTGCGCTTCACGAGGTTCGCCTTTTGGCCGCCATCGCCGACGCACTGCGGGCTAATGGTAAGCCGGTGAACTTCTTTGACGTGGGAGCCAACATTGGCCACCACACCCTCTTTATGTCTCGCCACGCAGACCGCGTCTTCTCCTTTGAGCCGTTTCATGTGGTGCGCAACGAGATGGCGCGTAAGCTCAATCATGCCAATGCGAGCAACGTCACGATCTTCCCGGTTGCGCTAGGTGACAGGAATGGGACCGGAAGCTTCCACCCTCCGACGGGCGCCAACCAGGGCACAGGGACCCTCGGCGACAATCTTCCTGGCAACGCCTCCGCCGAGACCATCCCCGTCCAGGTCGCCCGTGGCGACGACTTCTTTGCTGCCAACCAGCTTCCGCCGATCTCCCTGCTCAAGATGGATGTCGAGGGCTTTGAAGCCAAAGTTCTGGAAGGGTTGCGCGAGACGATTTGGCGCGATCGGCCGCCGATCTTCATGGAGATCCAGCATGAACATCTGTCCGGCTCGGAATCACACAAGGGCGCCACGGTGAAGGAGCTTCTCTATCCGGATCACCTCATCTTTGAGGTTGGTTCCTCGCGAGATCAGTACACCTTGAAGCCGTTTTTACAGGGAAACACGGAGGAAGCGCTGGTGCTTCCTATTGAACTTGCTGGTCTTGTCAGGGATTCAGGCGCTTACTAATTCATCCGCAGCCGGCCCTCGGTATCCGCAGCTCGTTTCGCCGCATCCGCTGCGGCATCCACCTGTTTGCGGGCCGTTTCGAGGTTCTGCCGCAGTTGAGGATCAGCAGCAAACACCTCCAGTCGCGCCATCATGTGCGCCATCTCGGGCGAATAGCTGGCAGCTTCCATCCGCCTGCGAGCATCGGCAGCCATGGAATCGAATAAAGGCTGGAGCTGCGCCAAGATCTCCCGCGTCTGCTCCGCCTGGTCCCCGCCGCCGAAGAACTCCTCCAACTCCACACCCCGCTCCACGCTCGATCGCTTCTTGCCATCCGGCGTCAGCGTCAGGGTTTGCTCCTTCTTGTCGCGCAGCACCACCACCGGAACCGCCTTGCCCCGATTCTCGTGGATCGCCTTCGTCCAATCGCTTCCGTTTACCACCGAGATCGAGTTCACCTTCACCACGACATCGCCCGCGCGCAACCCCGCATCAGCGGCTGGACTGTTGGAATCCACGCTGCGCACCAGCAACCCCGCGCTGCCCTGCGCTCCAAAGAACTCTGCGAGTTGCGGTCCCATCACCTCGAGCTTGGCGCCAGTAAACGATGAGCTGACAATCATCGCCGACCCCAGCAGGTTATGCATCCCTTTGGTCGCCCGCCCAGCCGTTCCAGGGCTCAAGAAACCAGTTCCGCCATACGACTTGGTGCTGTCGGCCGGAGGATCCGGCTCCGGAACCTTGTAGCGCTGTTCCCAGGCGTCACGTTCCACGGTTTCGCGATTCGCCAGTTGCACCGAGATCGTCTGCTGCTGTCCATCGTGGCTCAGCAGAAGGCTTACTGTCCGGCCCGGAGGCGACTCACGCAGCATCCGCCGCAACTGGTCAACGCCCTCAATCAACTGGCCGTTCATCTCCAGAATCACATCATGAATCCGCAACCCCGCCTTGCACGCCGGACCGTCGTGGTCTACATTCACGATCTCGACCCCGCGCGCTTCCTTCAGCTTGAGCGGCGCCACCTGATCCTCGTTCACCTCGCGAAGATCGACTCCCAGATACCCCTGCGGCCCATGGCTCGGCATCGCTCCGCTCGTGTGGCTATAGCCCGGATCAACAAACGCCATCGCGCCACGCGAGAGCCCCAATACCGCCGTCAGAGCCAACACGCCAAACGCAACGCTGTGTCTCATTTTCCTGCCCTCATCCTGCGCTACTGAAGATCGCCCATGCCCTGCAGCACATTGTACGAAGCCGTCCGGATATACGCGTTCTCATCGCGCGTCGAAGCCGTCCGCAGTACCTGCCGCACCGTGGAGTCCGACCGCACCGGTGCCAGCGTCGCAATCGCCTGTTTCCGCACCTCGGCGTTAGGGTCCCGCGACAGCGACTCGGCGATCGCATCCCGCACTCGCGGATCCTGTCCGACGTAGCGCTGCAAACCTTCCAGAGCCGTCAGCCGGACACCAGGATCTTCGTCCCACAGCATCGTCACCATCAACTGGTTGCGGATACTCTTCGGATCGCCTCCGCCTACGCACTCATGCCCCACCTTGCACTCGTTGGCCAACAGCGAAACCGCATTCACCCGCACATCATCTGCCGTCGGCGTACTTATTCCCTTCAGCAGCAATTCACGAACCCGCGGTTCATCCAGCGATCCCTCAATCGTCTCCGGAATCACACGGTTGTAGTTGACCTGCACCATCTCCGAGTTCGGAATCTGCACAATTCCCGTCACATTCGCAACCGTGCCCTGGGTCGGATGGCTCACCGTAATGACCTTCGGCTTTGCGAGTTCGGCTTGATACGCCTCGTATTTGTTGACAAGGGTTCCAGAAATAAAGCCCACGCCGATCAGCAGGGTCGCCAGCGCTGGCGCGCTCTGCACATGACCTACCCATGTAAAGAAATTCGTCCGCAGCCGCTGAAAGAATCCACCTGGCGGAATCAGGTCCAGCGCGTCATCGAGCCGCATCCGAGCCTGCGCCAGCATATTCGGATCGGGCTCCATCACCGGGAGTAGCGCCAGGCGTTCTTCCACCGCCTGCATTGCGATCAACTCATTGCGGCAATCCTCACAGATCGCCAGATGTTGCTCCAGAGCTCCCGCCAACTCATCCGGCAATTCACCGTAGTGCGCCAGAATGATGTTCTCTTGTGCCATTTCACACTTCATTGCTCGATACCTCAACCAGCCTCAAAAAATACTTCCGCCTGCTCGAGCCTCTAGTGGACTCTTCGCTTCGGCCATTTCCCATCCGCTACTTCTGCTACGCCTTCAACTCCGCCAGATTGGTCCGCAACTTCCGCGTTGCCCGAAACAGCGTATTCTTCGCGGTCTCTTCTGTTGTGTTCAACATCTCTCCAATCGTTCGCAGCTTCAAACCCTGGTAGTGCTTCAGCTCAAATACAGTCCGTTCCCGGGGCGTCAGCTTCGCCAACGCGTCCTGAATCTTAGCGCCCATCAACTTCCGATCCAGCTCCCGCGCGGGATTCGCCATCGCGCGGTCGTCGGTGATGTTGGCCATCAAATCCATCTCATCGCCGCTGGCATCCAGCACGGTCGCCGGATCTTCCCGCCGGCTCTTGCGCCGCCTTAGCTGGTCGAGGCAGAGATTCGTAACAATCCTGTACAGCCACGTATAGAAGCTGCACTCAAACCTGAAGTTCCCCAGGTGCCGGTACGCCTTGATAAAGGCTTCCTGGTGAACGTCCTGAGCATCCTGCTCATTCCCGAGCATGTGCAGCGCCAGCCGCAGCACGCTCTGGTCGTAACGCCTCACCAGCGTGTCGAAGGCGGCACGCTGCCCCTTCTGGGCCTCGCGGATCAGCTCATCGTCCTCGATCCGCTGTTGTGCTCGAGCCTCAAGCTGCGCCTGTGTCAGCTTGCTGTTCCTTGTGGCGGGTTGGGTAGCGACCTTTGCCATTGGCAAAGATTCTACCGCCAATCCAAACGGACTGGTGCGCCGTCCACGGAAACCCACTGCTATAGACGAAGTTAGCTCCCCGGCAGGGTTCATCCCAATCGCTTCAGCATTCATGTTCTGACTCCGGAAGTCAGGAAATCGATTCCACTCCAATAGACCCCTCCCTCCGCGAAAAGGTAAGCAAACTGTCGTGCTTTTGTCGTGGCCCTTGTCTTCGTGCGCTGCTCCTGCCCCTAACCCCTGTCTTCCGATAAACTCACCCAATGCCCCACCGTCCTACCACTCCCAATCTCTTCGCCGAAGCCCCCATAGCCTCCCGACCCCAAACCAAAGATTCCGCCAGAGATTCCAAAGACTGGATCAGCGCCCACTGCGACGGAGGAGCCCGCGGCAATCCCGGCCCCGCCGGCTTCGGAGCCCTTATCCAGGACGCCAACGGCATGGTCATCGCCGAGCTCAGCGAGTTCCTCGGCATCCGCACCAACAACTACGCGGAATACTCCGGGCTCCTCGCCAGTCTCCAGTACGCTCTCGATCACCACCACCCCCGCCTTCGCGTCGTCAGCGACTCCGAGCTGATGGTCAAGCAGATTCAGGGCAAGTACAAGGTCAACTCGCCCGACCTCCGGCCTCTGTGGCAGGAGGCCAGGAACCGCATCGCTAAGCTCGAAGGGTTCGAGATCAGCCACGCGCTCCGCCACAAGAACAAGGACGCCGACCGTCTCGCCAACGAAGCCATGGATCGCGGGATGAAACGCCCTCATGCGTCCGGCCAGCCTGCCCCCGCACCCCTCAAAGCCACCCCCTACCCCACTCAATCCGAGGCTCCGCCCAATCCTTACGCGAAAGCCGACACCATGCTCCGTGGCTTCACCAAGGACGGCGTCGTCCACATCCTCGGCAACGCAACGCTGCCCGACGGCGTCTTCGTAAAAATCATCCGCGAGTAAAGCTACTGGCTTGAGACGGCGCTGGAGTCGTTTGAGTATTCGATGGTGTAGTCGATCTGGGCTGTCTTTTCCAACATCTTCGAGACCGAGCAGTATTTATTCTTCGACAGCGAGACTGCGGTTTCGGCGGCCTTCTTTGAGACAGCACCACCAATCAGGTAGGTCAGCGTGATCTTTGTAAAGACCCGTGGCGGTGCAGCGGCCTGTTCAGCGGTTACCGATACAGTGAGGCTGGTGAGAGGTTCGCGCTTCTTTTGCAGGATCGAGACGACGTCGACGGAGCTGCAACTGCAAAGGGCCATCAGTACCGCCTCCATGGGTGAAGGGCCGCCGTGGTGCGCGGCTCCGCCATCGAAAGTGACGTTATGACCACTTTCGGAGCGGCCCTCAAATTCCATCTCCCTGGTCCAAACAGTTTTGGCAATCATAAGTCGCTCCCTCCTGATTCATTGGCCAGTCGATAGAGTTGGAAGACCCTATCAGACGGCGTCTTCGTAAAAAAATCATCCACGAGTAAGAATATTCACTCGCGTGCATCTGTAACCGAGCGTTCATCCATCGATTCACCGTACGATGAAATGTTCGTAAATCGTTTTGTCTTCGCAGCTTCTTCAAACTCTCTAAAATCCGCGCCACGATTGGCGAATCGCATCGTGCTGCAAACCTTTGCGGGGGAAAATGGAAGGCCTCTTCCGTTGACTTGTAGCCCGCTTACGGACAACCTCGCATAAAGCCGTCACATATTCCGCACTTGTTCGAAAGGGCTGTCCCTGTATGCGCGTACTCGTCAAAGCTCTGTCCCTTCTCGCCATTGCCGCCTCCGCCACGCTTGCAGCAAGGGCCGACTCCTTCACGCTCACCGGCGAAGGCAACACCTTTACGTTCTCCCTGGCTGCAAGCCCTATCGTTACGCCGATCTCCTTCGGCTTTATCATCCAGGGCATCACCGTTACCGAGAACGGCGTCAGCACGACCAATTCGACGTTGACCTTCTACGACAGCGACTTCGGTGGTGGACTTGAGGTCCAGCCCAATCCCTCCACGCTTGTCTTCGACAGTGATCAACTTTTCACAGGAACTAACGATGCCCCGACGTTCCTGCTTGGAAAGTTCAAACTTACCGACGACATCGACGGCGCCAAGTACAAGCTCGTCATCGCGGCAGACGCACCGTCCGACCCATCTCCCATACCCGAGCCGTCCGGCCTGGCCCTGCTGGCCACTGGAGCACTTGCCGGAGCGGAGACACTTCGTCGCAGATTCCGTTCTCTTTGATCCCTGTCTTCCTCCGTGTCGCACTCCAATTTTGCGGCGTGGAGGAAGCCATCTCTACACAGGATTCTGATAAAGCCCGATTACATTCCCGGCAGGATCGCGAAACCGGGCCGTGATCTCCGGAGCATCAGCTCCGATTGGCTGGACGATCTCGCCCCCGTTGGCCACGACAGCATCGACGGTCGCTGCCACGCTATCGACCATCACATACACCATCAGTCCCGGCTGTGAAGCGGGCGGTCGCCCCAGCACAAACGCGCCGCTCACCTCGCCGACGCTATCGTCAAAGGCCGTCGCACCATCCCCACGTCGCCGGATCTTCCATCCAAAGACACCAGAGTAGAAATCAGCTGAGCGCCCAATATCGATCGCAGGTATCTCGATATAGCAGATCTTTCCATTGCCAAGCGTAGGCGGCATATCTACCTCCTTTCAACATCGCGATTCTAGCCGAACGCAAGCGAATTCCGCCCTGATCCTGCCCCCCTCTCACGAAGCCATCGAAAAGTGATAAACCTGTCGTGCACCCTCAGGAGCCCGATGCACCGCCGCGAACTGCTCAAACTAGCCGCCCTCACCGCTGGAGCCGCCACTACCCGCACCCTCTTCGCTGAGCCCGCCTTACCCGATGCCGCCCAGGTCACCCGAGTCCTCGTCGTCTCCAAATGCCACCTCGACGTAGGCTTTATCGACACACAGGCCAACATCATCCGTAAATACTTCGACGTCTACTACCCCGCGGCCATGGCTACCGCCGCAACGCTCCGCCAGTCCGGCCCCGACCACTACACCTGGACCACAGGCTCCTGGCTCCTCTACGAGTACCTCGAGCAGGCCACCCCCGCCCAGCGCCGCGCCATGGAGCAGGCCATCGCGGCAGGGGACATCGCGTGGCACGCCATCCCATTCAGCTGGCAGACCGAGCTCCTCGACCCCACTCTTATCGCCGGAGGCCTCTCTCTTTCTGCCACGCTCGACTCGCGGTTCGGCAAAAAGACCACCGGCTCCAAAATGTCCGACGTCCCCGGCCACACTCGCGGCATCATCACGCCCCTCGCCGCCGCCGGCGTCCGTCTTCTCGACATCGGCGTCAACGCCGCCAGCACGCCTCCCGATGTCCCACCCATCTTTCTCTGGCGCGACCCCGCCGGCGCCGAACTCGTCATGGTCTACCACCACCACAACTACGGTGGCATCGTCCCCATCCCCGGCACCACCACCGTCTTCGCCATGGAGATGGCCAACGACAACGCCGGCCCACATTCCCTCGATGAAATCCGCAAGACCTACGCCAGCCTTCGCGCCCAATTTCCAAACGCCACCATCCAGGCCTCCAACCTCAACGAGGTCGCCGCCGCAACCGATCCCATCCGCTCACAGCTCCCCATCGTTACGCAGGAGATCGGCGACACATGGATCTACGGCGCACCCAGCGACCCGCTCAAACTAGCTACCTACCGCGAGATCTCCCGCCTCCGCCGCCAGTGGCTCCACGACAAGAAGTTCACCGTTGGCGATGCGACCGACCGCAAACTTCTCGGCCACTTCCTTCTGAACGTCGAGCACACCTGGGGCACCGACACCAAAACCTACCTCGACCACGACCATTACACTCCGCACGATCTCCAACTGGCCCTGGCTGACCCAGTCAAATTCCCCGGCTACAAGACCATGGTTATCTCGTGGCAGGAGAAGCGCGACAACAACCCAAAAGCCATCGACACCCTTCCCGAGGCTCTTCGCACTCAGGCGCAGCAGTCTCTGAAGCAGCTTGACCCACAGGTTCCGTCATACGCTGGCCTCAGGCCCCTGACGATATCGCCGACGAATCCCATCGCGCTAGAATCCCGCCACTACACCCTCGCCGTTGACCCGCAAACCGGAGCCGTCGTCGGTCTCAAGAACCGCAAGACCGGCAAAGAGTGGGCGTCTCCAAGTCACCCTCTCGCCCTCTTCACGTATCAGACCCTCTCCGCCGAAGACTTCTCCCGCTTCCTCGACGCCTACGTCAAGAGCAAGGAGTGGTGGGCCCCGCAGGACTTCGGCAAACCCAACATCGAACACTTCGGAGCCCGTTCAGCCGAGTGGCACCCCACCCTCACGCAGGCATGGACTGGTACTGATAAGAGCCATCGCCTGCTCCTCGAACTTAAGATCGACATCAAGCCTGAGGACGCCCAGATCACCGCGCCACCCGCGACCATCTACCTCGACTTATCGCTCCCGGACGACGAGCCCACCATCCACATGACTCTCTCCACCATCGACAAGCCCGAGAATCGCCTGCCCGAAGCCATGTGGCTTACCTTCGCCCCCGACGCCCCACAAACCTCCGGCTGGCTCCTCGAGAAGTCCGGCCAGCCCATCCGCATCGCCGACGTCGTTCGTGGCGGCAACCGCAACATGCACTCCATCGCAGAAAACATCCGCTACGCCGACCCCTCGGGCACCTTTGACCTCAGCACCCTCGACGCCCCTGTCGTAGCCCTCGGCCAGCGCTCTCCGCTCAACTTTTCTCTCGACCTGCCCGTTCTCAACTCGGGCGTCCACATCAACCTCTTCAACAACGCCTGGGGCACCAACTACCCCCAGTGGTGCGGGGGCAGCTGGCTCTACCGCTTTACCCTCCGCGCGTAGGGTCAGTTCTTGGGATTAAGCATGAAACTCAAGCCGCAGTGCCAAACAAAGTCGCCTCAGCCTGCCGCCGCCGCGTTAACCCAGAGATGACGACCCCGCGGATATGGTCCCAGCGCAGAAACTGCGTCGCCGCGTCCGCAAAGTCGCCCGTATTCACATAGCGCAGCAGCGTCGACTGCGACAGACTCGCGCACCCGAGGTTGAACACAAAGTCCACCAACGCATCGAACTGGTTCTGGTTGATGTTCGCCGTGACTAGCCGGTTCACACAAGCCACCGACCCGGCGACATCGCTCTCCAGAAACGCATCCGCCTGGTCCTGCGTGATCGTCAAGCCGGCATGCACTCCCGGCCCGGTATGCCCATATCCGATCGTCCACACCCCGCCCTGATCCGCATAGGCAGTCAAAACGCACCCTTCAAAGTTCTTGGTGAGCGCCAAACCAGCATCGCCATAAGTAAAATTTGCCATTCGCTTTCTCCTTTGTTTTTTCTCAGAACAGAAACGGGGGAGCCCACGCACTAATAGCTGTTTGTCCGTCAGCTACATATAATGCTCCGCGATGCTTTGAGCAAGAAGAAAACCTGTCGAGATCGTCGTCTACTTCGCCAGCTCCGATTTCACCAGCTCGCTGACGAGCTTCCCATCGGCCCGCAGTCCGCCAGCCTGAATCCGCTGCTGCACCGCCTTCATTACTGAGCCCATCTCCTTTGGCCCCGGCTTCGTCCCGCCCTCGGCAATCTGAGCGATCGCGGCCTGCACTACCGCGCGAATCTCGTCCTCGCCCGCAGCCTGCGGGAGGTAGGCCTCGATGATCCCGATCTCCACGCGCTCCTTCTCGGCCAGCTCCGGCCGGTTGCCCTTGGTAAACGACTCCACCGACTCCTTGCGCTGCTTGATCAGCGTCGTCAGTATCTGCGACTCCTCGGCATCGCTCAGCTTCTCGCGCTTGTCGATCTCCTTGTTCTTCAGCGCCGACTTCACCATCCGCAGCGTGGTCAGCTTGTGCTCGTCCCGAGCCTTCATCGCGGTAACAATATCCGCCTGTATCTTCTCGCCAATCGTCATAACCTTCTCGCCCTCACAAACATCAACATCCGATTATAAGTTCCGCAAACCCGCTGACTTGCGAACTCGCCGCCCTGCTGACTCGCTACAATAAACTCATGATCCGGAAAACTCGCCTCTTTACACCTGGCCCGACGCCCCTGCTCCCCGCCGCCCAGTTCGCCATGGCAGCCGCTGACATTCACCACCGCACGCCCGAGTTCCGCGCCCTCTACACCCGCGTCCTCGCCCAGCTCAAAGAATTCGTCGGCACCAAGAACGACGTCATCATCCTCTCGAGCGGCGGCACCGGAGCCATGGAAGCTTCGGTCTCCAACCTCACGTCGCCCGGCGACCGTGTCCTCGTCCTCAGCGCCGGTAAGTTCGGCGAGCGCTGGAGCGGCCTCACGAAGGCCTTCGGCTGCCACGTCGACGTTGTCGAAGCCCCCTACGGCAGCACGTTTACGCTCGATCAGGTCAGCGCCGCCCTCAAGCTTGAGACCCGCGCCGTCTTCGTCCAGGCTACCGAATCGTCCACCGGCGTCCGCCACGACATCAAGGGCATTGCCAACCTCCTCAAGGAGAACGGCAGCGAGGCTCTGCTCGTCGTCGACGCCATCACCGGCCTCGGCACCACGCACCTCGACATGGATGGCTGGGGTATCGACGTCCTCATCGGCGGCTCCCAGAAGGCCGTCATGATTCCGCCGGGCCTCGCTTACCTTGCCGTCAGCCAGCGCGCCTGGGACCGCATGGAGGCCACCTACAACCCGCGCTACTACTTCGATCTCCGCAAGGAGCGCAAGAACGCCGCCAAGGGTGAGTCGGCCTACACACCGTCGGTGGCGCTGATCGCCGCGCTGGGTGCCTCGCTCGACTACATCGCCAAGCAGGCTGCAACCCCCGAAAGCCCCGAAGGCAACCTAGCCGAAGGCCGCAAGAAGCTCGTCGACAACGCCGAGACCTGCGCTGCCATGACCCGCGCCGCAGCCGAAGCCATGGGCCTCAAGCTCTTCGCGCCCAAGGGCTACGAAGCAGCCGCAGCCACGGCGATCCTGCCCCCTGAAGGCACCGACTCCGGTGTCATCGTCAAGGGCCTCAAGTCGAAGTTCGCTGCCATCGTCACAGACGGCCAGGGCGAAATGAAGGGCCACCTCTTCCGCATCGCCCACCTCGGCTTCTTCGACTACATGGACACCATCGCCATCATCGGCGCTCTGGAACAAGTAGCCGTAGCCGCCAAGCTCCCCCTACCCAACTTCGAATTCGGCAAAGGCCTGATCGCAGCTCAAAACGTCTTCGCAGAACGCACCAAGTAGCACTATCACCAACGGCGACGCTGATGGCACCAGCGTCGCCATTTTTATTGGATCGGATAAAACGCAAGGTCGATGTGATCTGCTAGCAAAGCCAACCATGGCTTCCCTTCGTGTGTTGTCAGATGACCGACGGCGCTCTTTGACGGATTTACAGAGACGCGCAGAAGCGCTGCCCCGGTTGTGACGTCCACAACAAAATAAGCTCTTGAATCCATCTTCACAGAGTCGTACCAGGTCTGGTGACTGTTACCGCAATCAAAAAGGGCCAGCTTATCTTCCGCGCTTTCTTCGACAAGGGAACATCCACGCCATGCCGCTGGGCTGCCGGAAAACTCCTGCGGTTGAAACTTGAGGCCTCTGACCGCGCTACTCACGGGTTGAAATTTCTGAATGCCTTCCGGTTCCGACGCGTTGGTCTTGTCCATCATTTCTGCGCAGCCAGGCGACATGTCCGAATTGGACGTTGTTCGACTCCATCCGCCATGCCCATCCTGTTTCATCTCGCCGTAATGCAGCAGATAGTTGCACTCGATCGATGCATGCATGGATGGCACCTCAAGTTGAGCGACTGACTGCCGCGAGAACGTATTACCGCTCGCAGCCTTCTCGCTTGCTCCGTATTCCGCGAGAATCGAATGCTCTTCAAACGTCCGCCAAAACCCACCAGCCAGAAGTTGGTCCGCAGTGTGGAGGGTTGAAACAACGGAGTAGCTTTGCAAATCGATTACGTTGATGACCGCTTGGCTGTTTCTCCGAAAGCTGGAGGCCATACCAGGCGCCGCTCTCTCGACGCGAGTTATTGCGAACCGCCCATCATTTGTAAGTACGAAGTTTGATTGACGGTAGAACGCACTCTCGATCTCCTCGTGCGTTGGTCCATTTAACCGCAACTTTTCCTTCTTAGGAGAAGGCGTATCCCAATCGGTGACACGAATCAGATCCCAATCACCCGCCTTGTTGCCAATAAAGAACAGCAGAGACTGGTCTCGAGCGACTGCAAAATAAGTACCCATATCGGGATACTTTTGCGTAATAGTCAGTTTGTATGCGGGCGAAGGATTTGCCGTTTTTTCTTGAGCGCCCAGTGCAAGTGGAAGCAACGCAAGCGACAGTGGAAGGATACAACTCAGCATGCGCAAAATCATACGTTAGCCGTGGGCCGATTCTGGGCCGGCTATCGGCTGCCATTTCTCGCAGATCCTCTGAGCCGACGCTCTGTTACGCTGGAGCACACTGTCCATGAAACGCTCGACCCAAGTAGCCGCCCCACTCCTTGCCGCGGCAGCCCTCGCCATCACCACCGGCTGTCAAAAGCCCCAGATGCAGCGCTGCGTCGACGAAAACAACAAAGTCGTCGACGACAGCTTCTGCGCCAACCAACCCCAGCAGCCCAACCAGCAGCAACAACCGAGAGCTGGCGGAGGCATCCTTCCCTTCATCCGCCTCTACCACTACTACTACGGCGGCTGGGGAGGCTACGGGCTAGGCAGCGTAGTCGGCGGCGGCAGCAACACTCCAGACCCATCCACCACGTACGCCACTCGCTCCGGCGTCACCACCCGCGGAGGTTTCGGCAGCTCCTTCCACAGTGGCGAAGGCGAAGGCGGCGGACACGGCAGCGGAGCAGGAGAATAATGCAGCGCATCCACCTAACCCCTCGCGAAAACTGGCAGCAAAAAGTAGAAACCGCCGGCCTGACCTTCCACTCGCCCGAAGGCATGGACCGACCCTACTGGGACGAGTCCGCCGCCTACCAGTTCACCGCCGCCGAGATCGACACCCTCGAAGCCGCCGGCAACACCCTCCAGGAGATGTGTCTCGCCGCCGCCCAACACATCATCGACGAAAAACGCTACGCCGAACTCGACATCCCCGAGATCGCCATCCCCGCCATCGAGTGGGCCTGGAACAACGAGCCCCCTGCCCTCTACGGCCGCTTCGACCTAAGCTGGGCCGGCGCCCACAGCGGCCACGCCCCCAAGCTCCTCGAGTACAACGCCGACACTCCCACCTCACTCCTCGAAGCCGCCGTCATCCAGTGGAGTTGGCTCGAAGAACTCGGCACCTCGCTCGCCTCCAAGCCAGACCAGTTCAACTCCATCCACGAAAAACTCATCGCCAAGTGGCGCGACATCGACCCCTACCTCTCTAAGCCCATCTACTTCGCCGGCCTCGACAACCCCGAAGACCAGCTCACCCTCGTTTACCTCCGCGACACCGCCCAGCAGGCCGGCCTCAAAACCCTCCAGATGTTCATGGAAGAGATCGGCTGGAACGACGAGCAGCAAGCCTTCCTCGACCCCAACGAAGACCACATGTTCTCCATCTTCAAGCTCTACCCCTGGGAGGCCATGCTCCAGGAAGAGTTTGCCCCCCACGCCATCGACACCTACCAATCCACCCGCTGGATTGAGCCCATCTGGAAGCTGCTCCTCTCCAACAAAGGCATCCTCCCCATCCTCTGGCAGCTCTACCCCAACCACGAGTTACTCCTCGAAGCTCATTTCGACACGACCCCGACTACGCTGCGCGACTATGTCCGCAAGCCCCTCTACTCCCGCGAGGGTGCCAACATCACCATGGTCCGGAACAACGCCACCATCGCCGCGACCGACGGACCCTACCGAGGCCACCAGATTATCCAGGCCCTGGCTCCCGAAGTCATATTCGAGAACCGTCACCCGGTCCTCGGCCTCTGGATGATCGATCAGGACTGCTGCGGCATGGGTATCCGCGAATCTGCCGGCCCCATCACCGACAACCTGAGTTCGTTCGTGCCGCATTTCTTTGTCTGAGCCAGAAGCTAAAGTCCGATGCCTCATCCCAAACTTCTTTTTGCTATCTTCGTGATTCTCCTCACGACCATTGCCGCATACTCCGCGCCAATTCAGCCCTGCACCGTCCTGACGAAGCTCCCTCACTCCACCGAGAACTACACCGAGGGCTTCTTCTATCGGGATGGCCGCTTCTACGAGGGCACCGGACGCGAGGGCCACTCTGCCATTGTGGTTAGCGATCCCCTCACTGGGAAGGTTCTCCAGCGCCATGAAATCCCGCCGCAATACTTCGGCGAAGGCATCATAGACTTCGGCCCCAACCTCATCGAATGGACCTGGCAGACCCACATCGGCTTCGTCTTCGACCGCGCCACTTTCCGCACCCTCGCCACCTTCCACTACGACGGCGAGGGATGGGGCATCACCCGCACCGCAACCGAGCTCATCACCAGCGACGGCACCTCTACTCTTCGATTTCGCAACCCCTCCAACTTTGCCGAGACACGAAGCATCAGCGTCCATGATGGGCCCACGCTCATCGATCAGCTCAACGAGCTCGAATACATCGACGGCGTCATCTACGCCAACATCTGGCACTCCGACCGCATCGCCCGCATCGATCCCCGCGACGGCCACGTCATCGACTGGATCGACTGCACCGGCCTTCTGCCCGATGACCAAAAGATCGACGCTGAGTCTGTCCTCAACGGCATTGCGTATGATGCCCAGCGCCACCGTCTTTTCGTCACCGGCAAACAATGGCCCACGATCTTCGAGATCAAAATCCCGCCGATATCGAAATAGTTGGGTGCTCCCAAATCATTGTGAAGTAAATCCCACAAAAGTCGCATCACAGCTCTCCTGCTGCCTGCTAAAGTTCTAAGGTTCCACTCAAATCTCGTCGGAGATCCGAATGAAATTTAACCGCAGTACGCTTCTGGGCCTCGCATCACTCGTCCTCTGTGGAGCATCCGTCGCGCACGCCGCTGTCGGACAGCTCTCCTGTACCTCGAACACCTCCACGGTCACCGCCAACCTCAGCTTCTATGATCTCGGTCTTTCGAATGGATTGAACATCGGCTCGCAAAGCTCTGGCGCCGGTGCCGGGAAGGTCACCTTCAACCCGCTCGAAATCCATACCGCGGTCATCAATTTCTCACAGTTCTTTCAGGCCGCGTCGAACGGTGGCACATTCACCTCCTGCATCCTCACCACTAAAACAAACGGCGACACAGTCGAGTACAAATTCTCACTCGTCTCTATCGCCTCACTCGATGCCATCGCTCGCAGCCCGCGCACCGCAGGAGACAAGCCTGCCTCCTACCTGGACGTGAAGCTGAACTTTGGCGCTGTCGAGGTCAAAACCGCCAACGGCAGCGACGACGGCGGCACTGAAGGCGGCTGGAACCGCGTAACAAACGTGTCCGACTAACTCGCCACAAATCCAAAAAGAATCCTCAGCTAAGGCTGGGGATTTTTGTTTTGCCAACATCGGACCCCATCCTGAGCAAACTCGCCCCATTCGCTACAATGATCTGGAGCCATTTAAGAGTGCTACTCCCTGCTCGGACAACTCTCATGGTTCGAAGACTTTGCGCGGAAATCCCACCGGATAAGCCCCTAAGTCCAAACCTAAGTCTCCTTTTTTGAAGACTTTGCACAATTTAGCTAGGGGTGGGGGTATACCTCCACCAGCAAAACTCAGTTCTTGGAAGGTTTCTGCCAATGAAGATCGTCCTCGCCGAAAAAGTCTCGCCCGCCACCCTAGCCGTCTTCCAGCAAGAACCTGGCTGGAACGTAGTCACGCCTGACCAGATCAAAAACGGTCTCGCCGCTGAGCTCGCCGATGCCGATGCCCTCGTCGTCCGCTCCGCCGTTCAGGCCGACGCCAAGCTGCTCGAGTCCGCCCCCAAGCTCCGCGTCATTGGCCGCGCCGGAGTGGGCGTAGACAACATCGACACCGACGCCGCCACTCACCGCGGCATCGTCGTCATGAACACCCCCGGCGCCAACGCCGTAGCCGTAGCCGAACTCACCCTCGGCCTCATGATCTCGCTGGCCCGCGCCATCCCCCGCGCCAACGCCACCATGCATCAGGCCAAGTGGGAGAAAAAATCCCTCCAGGGGCAGGAGCTCCGCGGCAAAACGCTCGGCATCGTAGGCCTCGGGCGAATCGGCCTTGAAGTCGCCCGCCGCGCCCGCAGCTTCGGCATGGAGCTCATCGGCTACGACCCCTTCATCGCCCCCGTCATTGCCCGCGAGAACGACGTCACCCTCGTCTCCATCGACGACATCTTCAAGCAGTCCGACTACCTCACGCTCCACGTCGGCCTCACGACCCAGACCGAGGGCATGATCAACCCAACGTCCATCGCCATCATGAAGAAGGGCATCCGCATCATCAACTGCGCCCGTGGCGAGCTGATCGTGGAATCCGCGCTCGCCGAAGCCCTCAAGTCCGGCAAGGTCGCGGGCGCCGCCCTCGACGTCTTCCACCAGGAGCCGCTCAAGGAGTCGCCCTTCTTTGACCTCGACAACGTCATCCTTTCCCCGCACATCGCCGGAGCCACCGACGAAGCTCAGGAGGCCATCGGCATCCAGCTAGCCATGCAGGTCCGCGACTACCTCAAGCTCGGCGTAGTCCAGAACGCTGTCAATCTGCCGTCGCTCTCTCACGAAGAGTACCTCGAGGTCGCTCCCTACATTGAGATGGCTGAGCGCCTCGGTCACTTCCTCTCCCACGCCACCCCCGGCAACCTCGAAAACATTCAAATCACCTACACTGGTCGCATCGCTACCGGCAAAACCGATCTCATCCGCAACGCCGCCATCGCCGGCATCTTCTCCGGCTCCGAAGGCAACGGCGAGGCGAAGAGCACCGCAAACCGTATCAACGCCGCTGCTATCGCGGCTGAGCGAGGCATCCGCATCCAGGAAGACAAGAAGGAGTTCACCACAGGAGGTGCAGGCTCTGTCCTCAAGCTCGTCCTCCACTCTTCCGACGGCGACACAAGCGCATCAGCCACGGTTCTTCATGGGACCTCGCCGCGCCTGCTCACCTACGACGGCATCGACATCGAGGCGCCACTGACCGGAACTCTGGTCGCCATCCGCAACCACGACGTCCCCGGTGTAGTAGGCCGCATTGGCACCATACTCGGCGAGCACGCCGTCAACATCGCCAACTTCGCCCTCGGCCGCTCCACCCGATCGCAGCGAGTCCCGCAAGGTCAGGCTCTGGCCGTCGTGCAGATCGACGTTCCCAACGCCGCCCCAGCCACCGCCGCTGTCGAAGCCCTTCGCAAAGTCGAAGCCATCGCCAGTGTCCGCCTCATCGAACTCGGCAAACTCTAGCAACGAGGGCTCTGAGCCCGCACTCAGAGTCCTCCGCCTTACAGAAAATCCGCCAACTTCGATAAGCTATAAGCAAGGAAACACCGCAAAATGCCGCTTTACGAATACGAATGCACCGAGTGCCACGAGCGCACGGAAAAGATCCAGAAATTCTCTGACCCCGAGATCACCATCTGCCCCCACTGCAGCGGCCATCTCGAGCGCGTCCTCTCTGCGCCCGCCGTCAGCTTCAAAGGCGGAGGCTGGTATGCCGACGGCTACGGCAACGCCAAGCCAAAATCCTCCAGCGAGAGCAAAAGCTCCTCATCGGACTCGGGCAAATCGTCCTCCAGCTCCGAAAGCTCTTCGGCTAGCTCCGCTCCAGCCGCGTCTACAACAACATCAACCCCAGCTCCGGCCGCCAGCTCCGACAAGAAATAGCCCTTACCCTGCCGCTGAAGTCTTCGCAATTATTCTGGTGGCGGAGGAACCTTCTTTCCTTCTTTACGCGCTTCGGATAATGCGATCGCAATCGCTTGTTTGCGGCTTGTCACTTTCTTTCCGCTACGCCCGCTCGTCAGCTTGCCCTGCTTCATCGCCTTCATCTCGCGCTCGACGTCCTTGCCTACCGACGTGCCGTACTTGCGCGTCGAACTCGCCTTCTTCGCAGTAGTCTTCTTGGCAGGCGCCTTTTTCGCCGCGGTCTTCTTCACGGACTTCTTCTTCGTTGCCTTCTTCGTGGCCATAGCTATTCTCCCTCTTCTCTAAGAGGGCAGCACGAAGACACCGAGTTGCATCGCCACCGTTACGATGCTGTCACCTGTCTCTTCTTCCTCCGCTTGCGTACTACCAGTGCAATGATTACCACCAGCATTGTCAGCACAGTGCCGCTGATCAACTGCGCCGCCAGCTTTCCAACCCAATTTGGAGTTCGTATCAGCGATCCGTTCTCCCAGGCGTTGTGCGTTGCTACCAGATCCGCTGCCAATCCGGGAATCGTAACTGCGTTAAAGTCTGTCGTCGGCAACGATCCAAAGACTCGCTCCGGTTCGGGCATGCCTCCCTCCCTGTCGTTGGGCGTGGCGCGCATCAGCGCATTCACTTCCTCATCGCGAGGGTCATCAAACAGCGACATATCCGCCGTAATCGGGAACAGCGTCACCTTACCAGTCATCTTCTTCTCGATCGCCGCCACCGCATCCTGGCACACGCCGAGCGGATAGTATCCGCCGAACGGCAACTCCGGTCGCCGAATATGCTGGTGCGCATAGGCAACCGACATCCGTCCAATCAGCCGTGTTACCTCCACAGCATCCGCCCCGCGATACTCATGAGCATTCCGGCCCAACACCCAGGCCTGGCTCAGGGAGTCCATCGTTCGAAACTCAGCCTTCCCGTCGACCCCGAAAAACCAACTCACATCTGCATTGATCTTCGGACCGCGAACCTGCCATTCATACTCAGCATGGCTTGCTGGAACAAGCAGCGGCCTCACCGTTCCCGGCACAAGCATCTGCATGTTCAGCCAGAATGGCATGATCACTTCCTGCCCGTGGAAATGGAAGTGTCCGAAGTTGGCGAAGTACCGCCCGTCATGCACAA
Source organism: Edaphobacter aggregans (assembly GCF_003945235.1). Taxonomy (NCBI): domain Bacteria; kingdom Pseudomonadati; phylum Acidobacteriota; class Terriglobia; order Terriglobales; family Acidobacteriaceae; genus Edaphobacter; species Edaphobacter aggregans. The sequence goes on along the minus strand of NZ_RSDW01000001.1, from coordinate 2,567,564 downwards.
CCACGGTGTGTCCTGTATCCATCAGCGCCTGTATCAACGCCTCCGGCGTCGTCGCGTTCTTTCCTCCAATAGTCGCCGTTGCAACAGCTGAGCCTTCCACTCCATTCAGACTCACCCGATTCAGCACATTCACCAGTCGCTGGCTTTCAGGATGCATCGGTGCGCGAACCGGGTCCGCGCCATCCCTCACGGTCACTCCGGCCCCCACGTTGGTCATTACATCTTCGGTCGAGAAAGGCGGCAGCGTGGAAGGCTCATCGAGACTTATCGTTACTTCTTTGTCCAATGGGTACGTCTCTACATCGACCCACTTTTTGGCCTCTTCTAAAGATTTTTTGTCGCCCGCCGGTTCTTCTACAGCCCCGTCGGGGCCGTTACTCCGACCGTTCACCAACCTGTTGGCAATATTTGCCGTCGGATTCAGTGCACGCATGGTCCACCCAGGGAATCGATTCATCCCCTGCCAGTCCCGGCCGATCATCATTCTTTTTAGCCGGCTAACTAATCTCGGGGTCATTAGCGCGGGCCCATTTTTTTGGGCTTCGTTCAGATGCGCGAGCATCGCATCCGTGAATCCCGGCGTCGCCGACAGCTCCCGCATCATCTGTGAGAACAGGATTGTATTCGGAGGCAGCGGCCCCTCAGGCACTGAGTAGCCTATCTCGGCCCAATTGCAACCGATCACAGTCAGCAAAATTACCGACGAGGCGACGCGCCAAACACTCCCAAGTAACCAAGAGCGCATTTTCATCCGCCCATTAAACCTCAAGCGGACTGTTCTGGAAAGTTCGCAGCCTAACTATCCAGCTTCTTCACCACCAGTTCATTGAGCAGCGCAGGATTAGCCTGACCCTTTGACAGCCGCATCACCTGCCCCACAAAGAACGCCGCCACCGTCTTCTTTCCGCAGCGATACTGCTCCACTTGCTTCGGATTTCCTGCAATCACTTCATCGATCATCTTCTCGATCGCACCGGCATCCGAGATCTGCTGCGGCTTCTCCCGCTCATACACAACAGGGAAATCCTCGTTCTTCTCGAAGCTGATATCCAGCAGCTGCTTCAGCATCTTGCTTGAAAGCTCGCCCGACTCCGCCAGATCCGCGGCCATCACGACCCCATCCATCGAGACCGGAGACTGCTCCAACTCCAATCCCGCCAGCCGCAGACGCATCGTCAACTCGCTCGTCAGCAGCGCAGCCACACGCTTTGGACTCTTCGCCTTCTTGGCTGCCGTCTCAAACTTATCTGCGAACGCCCGCGTAGCCGTCAGCGTGGCCGCATCCTGTGCCGAAATCTCATACTCCGCGATCATGCGCGCTCGCCGCGCCTCCGGAAGCTCAGGCATCTCCTTTAGAATCTCCGCCTGCCACTCAGCTCCCACGACCAGCGGCGGCAAATCCGGCTCCGGAAAATACCGATAATCATGCGCCTGCTCCTTCGAGCGCATCGAGTACGTCCGGCCCTCTGCGTTATTCCAAAGCCGGCTCTCCTGCACCACCCTGCCGCCTTCTTCAATCACGCCAATCTGCCGTTCAATCTCGTACTCCACCGCCGCGCGAATATATCGGAAGCTGTTGACGTTCTTCACCTCGGCCTTTGTGCCGAACTGCTTCGCGCCTTTCAGCATCACGCTCACATTCGCATCGCAGCGCAGCGAACCCTCTTCCATGTTGCAGTCGCTCACGCCCGTGTACAGCAGAATCTCTTTCAGCTTCGTCAGGTACTCGAACACCTCATCGGCGGTCCGCAGATCGGGCTCGCTCACAATCTCCACCAGCGGCGTCCCGCATCGGTTCAGGTCGATATAGGTCTTCGAAACCGAATCAGCGAACCCATCGTGTACGCTCTTGCCCGCGTCTTCCTCCATGTGGAGACGCGTCACGCCAACTCGCTTCGTAATCGCCGCACCCGCAGCATCGAACGCTGGAACCTCAATCCAACCATGCTCCGCAATCGGCTTATCAAACTGCGATATCTGATACCCCTTCGGGGAATCCGGATAAAAATAATTCTTCCGCGAAAAGATGCTCGTCTCGCGAATCTCGCAGTTGATCGCCTTCGCTGCGAGCACGGCAAACTCCACAGCCTTGCGATTCAGAACCGGCAGCGCTCCCGGCAACCCCAGGCACGTTGGGCAAACATGCGTATTCGGTTCACCGCCGTACTGATTGATGCACCCGCAGAAGGCCTTCGACTCCGTCAATAGCTGAACATGGACCTCCAGCCCAATCACAGGCTGGTACTTGGCAAGAATCTCAGGCGAAAGCATAGTAGCGGTAGACATTCACCTAGATTTTAGCAAGCCTTTCTCATGCGCTCCGACCACGGCGAATTGCTGTCGTTTGCGGAGATTAAGTGCGTAGAAAGGTAAGCAATCGCTTATCGACGTCCGCCATCCACCTGCATTTAGAGTTACAAGGTCGATTTTTCTCTGCACCCTCACCCTCATGCCATCCTGTCGCTTCATGGCTTTTGCGCCATTTTTTCTTGTCAAGTCTTAAAAACGGTTATCCGCAACAAAATAAATGACATACGAGTGCATATTGATTCCAATCAATCCGCTACAATAGATAGAGAGAGCAGAAATAGAAAGCCCCGGCCAGAAAACCGGGGCTTTTCATTTAGAGGGTATAAGGATCAGGTACTAACCAAGTCCACCAGTAACTCATTTACTTCTAGGACTTTAGGATTAAAGTACCCCAGGGGAGGGTGCTTTACTATGGCCCCGCAGCCTCCTTCCGGGTCAGAATCGCCTCCACGTTACTCTTATCCACCAGCGCGACTCCCGTGTCGATGAGTGCTGGAAAAGGAGCGAACGGGTCGAGCGCATAGTCTGCCGCTAGAGGTTTCACAGGATAGTGATAGATATCATCCAGCGCCTTGAGTCCAAGAAATGCCATCGTGTAAGGCTTTTGAGCAACGGTTGAGTCGACGTTTCCGTCCTTGATTGACTGTAGGGTGGCTGCGTCGCTATCCATGGCCACGACCAGCCTACCCGCATCGCCCTTAGCCTTAGCCCGCTTCGCCGCCTCTCCCACATCGCGGCCTGAAGCGGACTCGAGGGAGATAAATGCATCGATCTTCGCCGGACCGGTTCTCGTCAGATACTCCTCGGCCTTGTCGAAAGCCGAGCCCGACTCTCCTTTGATGTCGAACACCTCCACAATCTTGATTCCCGGATAGGAGGAGAACACATCCTTATAACCCTTCAGCCGCTCATCCAGATTTGGCTGTCCCGGATTGCTGAAGAACACCACGTTTCCCTTGCCATTCAACTGTGCCACTACACGGTGACCACCCAGGCGGCCCGCCTCAAGATTATTTGTGCCGATAAAGTACAGCCGCTTGCTCTCTGGAGCATCCGAGTCCATCGTGATCACCGGAATCCCCGCTGCCAGCGCGGCATCAATCTCCGGAACCATCAACTGCGAGCTCGCTACCGACACCAGAATTCCCGCAGGCTTTTGCGCTACCGCCTTGCGGAACTCTTCCACTTCGGCCTGAGGATCAAACGTCGCCGGCCCCCGTACGTCCGTCGTAACACCATATTTGGCGCCAGCTGTTTGGAACCCTTCGGCAGCTGTCTTCCAGTACGGCAGGCTGGTGTTTGTGGCAATAAGGTAGTAGCGCTCGCTCTTGCTATGCCGCGCGCATCCTTCCAGAAGGGGAAGAACTGCCATGATCGCTAAGATGACGCCTTTACTCCACATGCTCATCGTCAACCTCCAACGAAACATGCTGTCCGAGTCACCCGGGGCCCCGATAAATCGGGCAGCGGCGCAGGTTTATTCCCTGCGGATGCAAGATATTACTCCTGTTGCAGCAGTGCTGGCACACGCTTCCACTAAAATTGCAGAAGAATGGTTCTCCCCTTCGTCCGTGAACTCCTCGCGGACCTTGAACACTCTGAAGCGTTCGAGCGTGTACGCCGCCACCTGAGCGGAGGCACGGGCCGCCGTCGTGTGTCCGGACTGACCGCAACCGCGCGCGCCCTTTACCTGCCCTACTTCGTCCATGCAGCCGCTGCTCCGTCAGTCATCATCGTTCCGGACAACAAGGCCGCCGAGGCCCTCCACGCCGCCGTTCTCGCTGCCTGCGAACTCACGGGAGCCCTTCCAGCCGAATCCGTACTCCGCCTTCCGGCCCATGATGTCCTACCATTCGAAAACCTATCTCCCCACTCCGAGATCCAGGAGACGCGCGCTGCTACGCTGTGGAAGATAAGCCATCAATCCAGTTCCCCGCGCCTCATTATTGCTCCGGTAGAAGCAGCCTGCATGAAGCTCTTCTCCCGCGACTACTACCGCGCCCTTGCGCTTCATCTTCGGGTAGGGGAAGAGCACCTTCCCGATATGCTTGTTGAGCATCTGCTCTCCGTCGGATACACCCGCGTCGACGTCGTCGAGATGCCCGGCCAGGTCACCATCCGCGGCGGGATCATTGATGTCTATTCTCCCGAGCAGGATCGACCGGTTCGCATCGACTTCTTTGGTGACGAGATCGAATCCATCCGCAAGTTCGATCCTGAGACGCAGCGTTCTTCGTCGCCGCTTGACGACGCTCTTCTTCTTCCGCTGACCGAAACACCTGTTACTGAAAAGCTTTTGTCTGCGATCAACGCTCGTCTCACCCGCGCAGGTGCAGCTGGAGCGGCGCTTGAGGGCGGTGAAGAACCTGTCGAGCTCCAAACCCATGTTGCTACGCGCACTGGTGAAGCGACGGTCTTTCCCGGATGGGAGTTTTTTGCGCCTGTTGCCGGAGCGAATCAGACCCTGCTCGACCTGCTCGGTCCTTCGACTCGTGTGTTCATCGAAGAGCCTGCCATGGTCAAGAATCAGGGTGAGCGCTGGTGGAACAAGGTTGAGCAGCGGCATGACCGATCCGGTATAGGCAATCTCGTCCGCCCGGAAGACATCTATCTCTCTCCCTGGGACCTCGACGACCGGCTCCGGCGTTTCACTGGCTGCGAACTCGATCAGCTCGGCGCAGTAGACATCCTCGATGCGGATCGCAGCGATCTTTCCGAAGTAGACTTTGCAACCCGTCCTACGCAGCGCTTCCATGGTTCTATCCCTGCGTTGATTGATGCCCTCAACGTGCTCATGAAACAGGATGCGCGTATCCTGCTTACCGCGCCTAATCAAGGTGAGGTCGAGCGCCTTGCTGGCCTGCTTCAGGAGTATCAACTGCCATATCGCTTAGGCTCTCGCAGCGAGGCACACGGGAGTTCGACCGTCTACAGCGAGTCTAGTTATCTAGCTGGAGACCTGCGTACGCCGGTCATCGTTAAGACAGCGATTGCTGCTGGCGTACAGATACTTGACCTCAATAAGACTACCGCCAGTCAGATCATCATCTTCGGCGCGCAGGATTTATCGGACGAAGCTGATGTCTCTGCTCGTCCCGTTCGACGCAGCAAGTCCAAGACTGCTGCCTTCATCTCTGACTTCCGGGACCTCGCCGTTGGAGATTACGTAGTTCACGTCGAACATGGCATCGCCCAGTATTGCGGGCTGCGGGTGATTGAAGAGAACGATGCTCCGCCGCTTGAGTTGATGATCTTAGAGTTTGCCGACGAGGCTAAGCTCTATGTTCCGCTGACACGGTTGGATCTGATCCAGAAGTACCGGTCGACCGATACTGGTCCTGCGCCGCAGCTCAATAAGCTGGGAAGTCAGTCGTGGCAGAAGACGAAGGCTCGGGTCAAGAAGGCGATGGCGGATATGACCGCCGAGCTGCTCAAGCTCTATGCTCAGCGCGAGTCCATTCAGGGCACTCCTTTCTCGCCAGACACCAACATGCAGCGTGAGTTTGAAGATGCCTTCGACTTCAACGAGACTGACGATCAGTTGACTGCCATTGCCGATATCAAGCGCGATATGGAATCGACGCAGCCTATGGATCGACTGCTCTGCGGTGATGTTGGTTATGGGAAGACCGAAGTTGCCATGCGAGCTGCCTTCAAAGCTGTGCAGGACTCGAAGCAGGTCGCTGTGCTGACTCCTACTACTGTGCTGTCGTTCCAGCACTATGAGTCATTCAAGCGCCGCTTTGCCAACTTCCCTGTGAACATCGAGATGATCTCGCGCTTTCGTACGCCGAAGGAGCAGAAGGAGATCCTTGAGAAGGTGGAGCAGGGCAAGGTCGATATCCTTATTGGCACGCACAGGCTGTTGTCGAAGGATCTCAAGTTTCAGGATCTCGGTTTGCTCGTTGTGGATGAGGAGCAGCGGTTCGGCGTTCGGCATAAAGAGCGGCTGAAGCAGATGCGGACCGCGATCGATGTGCTTGCTATGTCGGCTACGCCGATTCCGCGAACGCTGCATATGTCGCTGGTTGGCCTGCGCGATATGTCGGTGATCGAAACTCCGCCGAAGGATCGCATGGCGATTCAGACGATTGTGGCGAAGTTCGATGAGAAGCTGCTGCGCACTGCGATTGAGATGGAGTTGGAGCGGGGCGGTCAGATCTACTTTGTCCACAATCGCGTTGAGACGATCTATGATCTTGCCTCGAAGATACGTGAGCTTGTGCCTCAGGCGCGTATCGTTATTGGTCATGGGCAGCTTCCGGAGGCGGAGCTTGAGCGGGTGATGCTGGCGTTCATGAACCATGAGTACGATGTGCTGGTTGCGACGAGCATCATCGAGAACGGGCTTGATATTCCGCTGGCGAACACGATCATTATTAATCGTGCGGATCGTCATGGGCTCTCGGAGCTTTATCAGCTTCGTGGGAGGGTGGGGCGTTCGAATCGTCGCGCTTATAGTTATCTGTTGATTCCTCCGGAGACGGAGCTTACTGAGATTGCTCGGCGGCGTTTGGCTGCTTTGAAAGAATTTTCTGACTTGGGGGCCGGGTTCAAGATCGCTGCGCTCGATCTGGAGTTGCGTGGAGCGGGCAATATGCTGGGTGGCGAGCAGTCTGGGCATATTGAGGCCATTGGGTTCGAGCTTTATACGACCATGCTTGAGGAGGCCGTGCGCAAGATGAAGGGTGAGGAGGACAAGCCTGCTCACGCGACTACGGTTCTCAATCTCGGCGTCAGTGTGCGGATCGACTCGGATTACATTCCGGAGGAGAATCAGCGGCTGCGGATGTATAAGCGCATCGCGGGAGCGGAGGATTACGCTACGCTCGCCGATGTTCGGGCGGAGTTGCAGGATCGGTATGGCACTCCTCCGGAGTCGGTGCTGAACCTGCTTGCGGCGGGTGAGATTCGGCTGCATTGTCAGCAGCTTGGGATTGCTCAGATCGACCGGAAGCGTACTCAGGTGGAGCAGAACAAGGTCAAGACGTTTGTCGAGATGCTTCACATCAAGTTCGCCGAGCGGAATAATGATGGCGCTTCCGATGTTCGGTCCATCGATCCTGGGGTTTTGATGAAACTGGTTAGCCGGAATACGAAGCGTGGGGCTCAGTTCACTCCGCAGGGTGTTTTGCGCTGGCCGCTTACGAGCGCCAAGGCGGAAGACGTTCTGGCGGAGACGCGTGCTCTGCTCGATGCTTTGGACGCCAAGTAATTGCCTGAAGAAGTACCCCCTTTCCGTACTTTAGGTCTTAAAGTCTTAGAAACAGGTTGGTTAAGTCTGGACTTTGGGTGTACTTCCTAGTGGCGGCGTGAGAGGCTTTACAGTGATCTCACGATTTTTTGGTTTTTGTGAGATGTGATGCCCCTACCCCTACTTGATGTCCTAAAGTCTAAGAAATATGAGGCTTAGGCCTAGACTCGTTAGGTATCAGGTATCAGGTATCAGGTATCAGGTATCAGGTATCAGGTATCAGGTATCAGGTATCAGGTATCAGGTATCAGGTATCAGGTTCAAATGGATAGTCCAGGAGTCGCCTGGGCTCTTGGTGTCTATTTCTATCTTAGCTAGTTTGGGGTAATTAATCGGCAGATGGATGTTGTTGTAGTGCAATGGATTAGGTGGTAGTAAGGCTTGACAGAGTTTCTGGTTCAAGGAGTTTTGTGGAGAAAGCGGCGGTTTTGGATGGTGTAGTTGGTGCTTAGGACTTGGGCTATGGCTTCCGGATAGGCGATGTGCTCCTGCTCGAGGATGCGGGCGGAGAGGATTTCGGGGGTGTCGGTGTCGAGGACGGGGACGGTCTTTTGTAGGATGATGACGCCGTGGTCTACGGCCTCGTCGACGAAGTGGACGGTGCAGCCGGCGATTTTGGCTCCGTGGTTGAAGGCCTGGTGCTGGGCGTCGAGGCCGGGGAAGGCCGGGAGCAGCGATGGGTGGACGTTGAGGATGCGGTTGGGGAAGGCGGCGACGAAGGCGGGTGAGATGATGCGCATGTAGCCGGCGAGACAGACGAGGTCGACATCGTAATGATGGAGTTGGGCGATCATCTCGGCGTCGTGCTCGGCGCGCCTGCGGCCTGCGGAGGGGATGGCGAGAGTGGGCAGACCGAGCTCTCGTGCGGCGGCGAGGCCGGGTGCGGCTTCGATGTTGGAGAGGACGATGGCGATCTCGGCGTTGAGACGGCCTTCGGTGATGGCGCGATGAATGGCGAGGAAGTTGGAGCCGCGTCCGGAGAGGAGAATGCCTAGTTTCTTCATGATGGCCGTCTTCTATTATGCGGGTTTCGCGGCGGGGATGAAATGCGATTCGCCTTCGCACGAATGCCTCACTCATGCGATGAAGCTGCATGAATGGGGCACTCGGCTGTTGAGACACAAAGGGACCCGCTCCACATGAAGCGGGCTGCGTTCACTGGATTGGGCCGATCTCTAGTGGTGACCTCCGCTATGACCACCGCCGCCGTGCCCCTGGAATCCGGCGCTGTGTTCACCACCTGGATTGTGGCCTGCGTTGCCGACGTGGCCTTGTCCATCGCGCGCCTCGTTCGCATGGAAGTGAGTGAACGCCTGCTCGTTGCGCTCCGGCATTGGTCCGTTGTAACCGTGGTGAGGATCGTAGCGGTTATCGACGTGGCCGTAGAAGCCGTGAGGGCCGTGGAACCAGGGGCCAGCTCCGATGAATACTCCGCCAGTAAACCAATCCGGCCCATAGTAGCCATAGGGAGCGCAGTTATAGGGGGCGTAGTCAAAGTAACCGTACGGGCACACGGGCGGCGTTCCGATGTTAATGGAAACTTGAGCTGGTGCCACGGACACGCTGCTCACCAGTGCAACGGTGAGAGCAAAGAAGGCAAGCGACTTCCATCGGGACATATATTTTCTCCTCTAATTCCTAAGAATTTAGAGTCCCAAGAAGAACTGCGAGTTGTTTTCTCGAGTGTTCTACACTCGATACAAATACAGAGCGTTAGTTGCTGTGCTCGCTGATGAGGTTGATGCGGATGTTTGGTTTGAATGGGCCTGGGAAGATGGTGGGTGGGTGGAGATGGCGTAGAGGAATTCATTGCGTTGCATCGGCTCTGTGCGTTGTTGGGTTGGCGTGCGGCAGTGGCATTGCTCGTGCCGCTTCGAATGATGGGAAGGGTGCGTATAAAACGGGCAAGTATCGCAATCTGTTTGCGGAGGCGGGGCACTCGCAGGCTGAGATTGACGCGAAGATCAATGCGGCTTACCAGCAGCTGTTTCATGGCGATGGGGAGACGCAGGCGATCTACTTTGCAGCGGGGAAGAATGCGAATGGTCCGCTGAGTTATGTGACGGACTGGGCGAATCATGACGTGCGAACCGAGGGGATGTCGTACGGGATGATGATCGCGGTGCAGATGAACAAGAAAGAAGAGTTCGACGCGCTGTGGAATTGGGTGATGACGAATATGTACATCTCGGATCCGGTGCATCCTTCGTATGGATACTTCTCGTGGTCGTGCAAGACGGATGGGACGGCGAGGGAAGAGACGCCTGCTCCGGATGGCGAGGAGTATTTTGCGATGTCGTTGCTGTTTGCAGCGAATCGGTGGGGGAGTGGAACGGGGATCTATGACTATCATGCGGAGGCGGAACGGCTGCTGCGGGCGATGCGGCATCGCGAGGTGAAGAGCGGACAGACGAAGTTTGGGCCGCGCAAGGTTGGTCCTGAGGTGAATGAAGAGCACGCGATGATTCTGTTTGTGCCGGGGGTGATGGAGCATCCGTTCAGCGATCCGTCGTATCATCTGCCGGCGTTTTATGAGCTTTGGGCGCGATGGGGTCCGGAGGAGGATCGCGAGTTCTGGGCGCGGGCTGCGGAGGTGAGCCGGGAGTATTTTGTGAAGGCGACGAATCCGAAGACAGGACTGGCGCCGGTGTATGCGAACTTCGATGGGACTCCGCATGAGACGCGGTTTGTGCAGTCGGGGGAGTTTGGGTATGACTCGTGGCGGACGCCTAGCAACTGGTCGGTGGATTGGTCGTGGTGGCGGAAGGATCCTGAGGAACAGGTGCTGAGCGATCGGATTCAGGGGTTCTTTGCGTCCGAGGGAATGGGGAAGTACAGTCCGGTGTATACGCTGGATGGGAAGGCGCAGGGGGCGACGCCGAAGCTTACGCCGGAGACAGATGCGCCGATTGGGTTGGTGGGGACGAATGCGGTGGCTAGTCTTGCGGCGAAGGATAAGGTGCGGGCGCGGGAGTTTGTGGATGCATTGTGGAATGCTCCGGTGCCTTCTGGGTATAGCCGGTACTACGACGGCATGCTGTACATGATGAGTCTGCTGCATGCCAGCGGGGAGTTTCGGATTTGGGGGCCGAAGTGAACTGTGAGTTTAAGTCGTGAGCTTTGAATAGGTGAGCTTGGTAGCTGGTGTTGGCAAACAGCAGGTTCTTTGATTCCGATGCGCAAAGGCGCACATCTCCGCTCAGGATGACACTTGTTGGGGGTGATGAAGTCTAGTTCTCGGACTGGGTTTTGTAGTCAGGGAGGTGGGGGGTGAGCTTGCGGACGACGAATTCTTGAAAGAGATTTTGGATGGCGCTGCCGGCGATGCCGAGTGCAGCATTTTCGACGGTCAGGGTGGCGCCGTTGCGGTCGGCTGATGGGTAGTAGAAGTTTGAGATGCTGCCTGCAGCCGCGCCGCCAAGGATGCCTGAGTAGTTGGGCTGCCAGTGTCCGTTGTCGCCTTTACAGATGACGGAGTTTGCCATGGCGTAAAGGGCGCGCGATCGGGTGGTGCCGGTTCCTTTGTAGAAGTAGCGGGGGTCCTGCTTGAGGATGGCGGGCAGGATGGCGTTGCCGATGGCGGTGCCGACGATGGCGTTTCCGTAGGCGGCTGCGTAGCGCTTGGCGTAGCCCTGTCCGCCTTGTCCGTAGCCGCCGAAGTCGTCCTGCGCTTGCTCGATGCCTGCGATGAATCCGGTTGCTGTGAAGGTGACGGGGTCGATGAGGGTCTTCCAGGCTAGTTCGAACTTCTGTTTTGAGGTGAGCGGGACGGGGTCAGAGACATAGCTGACGTAGAAGTTTGGAATGATGCCGAGGACGCGCTGCTTTTCTTCGCCCTCGATCTGTGCCTGTGCCACCTCCTGCGGCGAGGCGGTAATCTGCATGTCGATGATTGTGGCGGCCTCCGGCAGGGAGATCACAGACGGCTCGTAGTTTTCGCCGGGTTGGAGGGTTCCGGATAGTTGGCGGGGAGAGAATCCGGCGGCGGAGATGGTGATGGTGAAGGGGCCGGGAGGGATTCGGGAGAAGGAGAAGCTTCCGTCGGTGCTGGAGATGGTTTGCTGGTCTTGGGTGGAGGGTGCGAGGTTTTCGCGGGTAAGGGTGATGCGGGCTCCGGCGATGATGGCTCCGTCGGAGTCGGTGACGGTGCCCCTGATACTTCCGGAGGCGGATTGAGGGGTGGGTGCGCTGGGGAGTTGAGTGTTTTGGGAAGGCTGTTGTTGGGCGCTGGCGTGAGCGACCAGGCCGCCAAAGATCAGGCAGAGAGCGAGGCATCTGAAGATTCGCCGGGTTTGGTGGCGAAGAGGAGGGACGTTGTGATGTTGCATGGGCAAAGATGATTTACTGAACCTCTCAAACACTCCTCTCAGGGTTTTGTTGCACGGTCAAAGTACCAGCAGAGCATGGCCCCGTGGGCGCGGCAATGACGCGGAAGTTGGAGAGGAGAAGGCTGAGGTACTTACTTTTTGGAGAAGGAACGTACGAGGATGACCATGTTCCAGAGATCGTCGGGTTTGGCGCGGTCGCCTTCGCCGGGCATCTGGCCCTTGCCGTTTTTGATGACGTAGTAGATTTCGCCGTCGGAGAGGTCTTTGAGGGCTGCGGGGTCGGTGTAGTCCTTGAGGGTGAGCTTCATGTCGGCGACGACGTCTCCTTTGCCGTTGCCGTTGGCTCCGTGACACATAGCACAGTCGTATCCGTAGACCTTTTTGACGCGGGCCTGGGAGTCGGGCGTGGGTTTGACTGGGTTGACGAGGGTTTTGGCGTCGGCTGGCATGCTCTGCGCGGCGGGGGTGGCGGCGGGTTGCTGTGGCGAAAGGGCCGAGAGCAATAGCGCGGAGAAGACGAACGTTGACCGCAGCATATGAGGCTCCTGTGTTGTCGGCGGAATCTTATGCCTAAGGTGGGCGGATGGGAAGAGTTATCTTGAGGGGATGGGGGTTCTTTTCTGATGCCTCCGCGTGGATGGTTTTCTGTTTGCGCGCGATGAGATTCGAGATGGTTCCAAAAATTAGTGGAGCAGAGAAGATTAGCTTCCTGCTCCACTAGTTTGTTCCGTTTCTACTTGCCGGATGCCAGATCGTTAGTGGTGGTAGCCATGATCGAAGTCATGACGGTCGTGGGCTACATCGGTTCCGGGGGTGAAGGAGACTCCGCGTAGAACCTCAGCGTAGTCGGCCTGACGCAACGTATAGAAGCTCTCCTTGGCGGCCACGGTGGGATCGGAGTTTTGTACCAGATCGCGAATGGCGACCAGGCGGTTGGGATCGGCGCCTACGTCTCCGTTGCCGCTGATGGTGGAGGTGATGGCCCAGATCGTGACGTGACCATCGCGATCGACGTGGCCGGTCAGGTTGCGGAGACCGTCGGTTGCGGGAGCCCAGGGTAGATTGGTTGCCGGATTGTTGCCGGTGGGATAGTTGTGGACGGTATAGGACGTACCGAGACCGAGGCCGGTTTGAAGGGTGTAGGCGAGGCTCCAGGTGCTGGTAGTGGAGTTGAAGACCCACTTCTGCAGGCCGGCTGTGGTTTGGGCAGCGGCGTGAGTGTAGAGGTCGGTGCCACCCGTGTAGCCGTCTCCTTCGTCAGCGACGTAGAGGGTGTCTGCGTTGGCGAACCAGATGCCGAAGGGAGCTGCCGCGGGGTTGGCATTCTTTGCCAGCACGGTTGGGAAGCCGGCGAGGATACACATGTTGCTGGGCAGGCCGGTGGTCTGGAGCTTGGTGGGATCGTAGGTGAGCGGAGAGATGGGCAGCTTCGCTCCAACGGCAGGGATGCCTACGCCCTTGGGGCATGCGGTGCCGGTGGTGTCGACGAAGTAGACGGTGTTGACGCCGTTGCTGCCGCTTCCCTTGGTGAAGTAGACGACGTCGTTGAAGATGGTGAGGCCGCGGAAGTTGTCGTCCTTGCCGACCTTGTCTGCCTTGTCACCGAGGAGGGTCACAGAGAAGCTGGAGAGTGGGGTGGGTGTGGTGGGAGTCTGGAAGCTCTCCGGAACTGTTGCGGGTTCGATGAACTGGGCTCCCGCGCCGAGGACGATGCCGTTGGGCTGAGGGTTTGATCCGTTACCTGCGTTGCCGGCGGTATAGATGACGTTGGCTCCGTCGGTGTCGTTGAGGATGGCGGCGCGTCCGTTGTTTCCGCTGTAGGCGTTGGTTTCGGTGAAGGTGAAGCGTCCGGTACTGTCGACGGTCGCGACGGCGCGATAGGTGTTCAGGCCGACCGGATCAGTCGGGTCGACGGCTGCCGGAGTGCTGGAGTTCGAAACGTCGATGGCGTCGATGGGCGAGACGTAGCCCATGAAGGTGAGGATGCGGCCGTCGGTAGAGAGGTTGAGCGCGATCTCGGACTTGGAGCTGAAGCTGGTGACAAGCTGATCGCTGGAGCTCTTGATGCCACGCTGCGAACTGTTGGGAACTTCGAGGGTGTTGATGCGCCAACCGAAGGGAGTGATCTGATCGAGGAAGATCGCTGAAGTAACGCCGAAGTTGGCGTCGTAGATGTCGTTGTTGAAGACAGTGGGATAGGCACCGTTGTAAGGAGCTCCGGTCGCTGCGGAGCATCCGCCAGTGGTGCTGGCGCAGTTGGGAGGAAGAATGGTGCCGACCTTCACGTTGTTGGGGTTGTTGTCGTAGACGCTGCGGCTGACGACGAGATTGCCGGGGTAGAAGAAGAAGTCATGGTCGCGGTCGAAACGTCCGTCTTGTGCGTTGGATGGGATGCTGGCGGCAAGTGCGCACAAGGAAAAAATGGCGACGCTCTTCGCAGCGGTGTGGATCTGGTTCATTGAAGCCTCCTGTGACGGCGGGCTGCGGGTATTCAATGACGTTTGCCGTAGCGTATGCAGTCACGGTTGGAGCGTAACGGAGTCTTGAGGCTGATGGGATGAAGCGTCTATGAAATCGTCTTAAGCCGAACTTAAGGTTTGGCGATTTTGAGCCGATGTTTACTGCTTTTTCCGTTATGGGTCGTGCCATTTTTGATAGAGAGTGAGATGGGACGCGTGGGTGGTGTTGTCGGCGGAAATCTCCTGCCCAGAAGGTGGATAGGAGAGCTATCTTCGGGGTGGGCTTCTTCTCCGACACCTCCCGACCAGGCAGTTTTTGAGTTAGAAGCTGTCTGAAAAATAGATGCCTTCAGCGGGCCGGCAGTGTCGCCACTGCTGCTCCATTGCTTTCGTTGGCCCTCTGTTAGAGGAACGCGCGGACCTCGACCGGTGCCCGACAGGCTACGGCGGCCTTGCGTCCCCAGGCCAGCGCCTCGTCCAGATCAGCGGCTTTCAGCATCCAAAAACCGCCCACGTGCTCCTTGGCCTCCAGATATGGTCCGTCGGTGGTGAGCACTTCACCATTGGGCTGCACCCGCAGCGACTTCGCGCTGCTTGCCGACGACAGGCCACCTGCGAAAATCCTGACACCAGCCGCCTCCATCTCCTCGTTGAGAGCGTCGATATCGCGGCTCATTGCTTCGTCTTCGACGGACGGGTCGTAGTTGTCGGGGTGGTGAATCGCAACCAAATATTGCGCCACTGTCTTCTCCTGTAATGGTCTTCAGGCGGGCGTTGCCCTGCCTTCACTATAACGACGAACCGCGGGACCGGAGTTCGACAAATCGTCCAAGAAATTTTGGTTCTTCCCGCACTTCAAGAGAATGAGCGAGGTCTTAACCGGCAAACGTAAACTCAGGAGGCGAAAGGGCTTGGTTCTGAAACAATCCATGGAGTGTGTTCGTATCTGACGCAGTGATGCGGATGTCTTGCTTTCTGCGGCCCCTACTTCCGGCGTTCGTTCTATTCCTGGCTCATCCTAGTCTGGCCTTCCCCTTACAGATGGAAGGCGCGCGGTTGCAAGTGGCTGCAGCAGTGTCTCCGCCCACGATCGCGATTCCCGCTGGAAGCAAGGTGGCGGTTGCGCTGACGCGGGCGGTATGGGCCAAAACCGCGAAGGCGGGTGATCCGCTCTATTTGCAGACCATCTTCCCGGTTACTGCCGCCGATCACGTCGGAATTCCAGCCGGCACTTATGTGGAAGGCGTGATCGATTCGATCGTACAGCCTACGCGGAAGACCAGCCGTGCCGAGATCGGTGTCCATTTCACCAAGATCATCTTTGCCAATGGCTATACGATTGTGCTCTCGGGCCCGGATGCGCACAGTGCGGGGGGAACATCCGGATCGGCCACAAGCGAGAAGGCTCCGAGCATCGGGCCGGATGGGGCGCCAGACACCGGTTTAGAAACTACGCTGAGTCTGGTCACCGTACAGGTCAGCCAGAACAACGACATTCTGCTGGATAACGGATCGCAGATCGAGATGACTCTCGAAGCGCCGCTTGTGCTCGATGCGAGCCGGGTGGCGCAGGCTATTCCGCTTTCTCAGGCTCCGAAGCCCGGGCAGTTCAAACCGGCTACGCTGTGTCGTCCGATTGCGGGCGATCCCGGCAGCCCAGGGACTCCGGACACCGTGATTCCAGGTACGCCGGGAACTCCTCCAACCGTGATTTCATCGGGGATCGAAGGAGTGCCGGATACTGTGATCCCAGGCACGCCTGGGACTCCGCCGACGGTCATCCCGGGTATGCCAGGCACGCCATCTACTCCCGACACGGTGTGTCCGGCGCCGCCTCTGGTTGTTTCCAGCACGCCGGAGACGCTGACGGTCAAGCAGAACCCAAGCGCACCTCAGGCAGCAAAGAAGTGAATTTATAAAAATAAGAACTCAAAGGAAGCCGAGCCAGTATGAATTGGAAAACCTGTACGCATGTCCCCTTCACTGCCGCACTCTTGATGGTTGCCGTTTCTACCAGGCAGGTTGTGATTGCCGCAGAAGTTCAGGCTCCGGTGCCTGCCCAGGAGACGGCTACGCCAGCCGTCCAGACGATCACAATTCCGCCAGGAACGGTTGTGCCCCTGACGCTGGTGAGTCCGATCAATGGCAGGTCCACGAAGGTGGGAGATGCCGTCCGCGCGGTGGTGGCGTTTCCTGTCACCGTCGGTGATCAGGTGGCCATCCCGGCCGGAACGTATGTGGAAGGTACGATTACTTCCTTGACGGCGCAGGCAAAGAAGACGCAGCAACAGAATGTGCAGATTCATTTCACACGGCTGCTCTACGCAAACGGATATACGGCGATGCTCGATGCTGCCAATACGTGGGCGGCCGTTGAGGTTCCTGGCGCGAGTTCGCTCGTGGTTGCGGATAACAACGATGCGGTCGGGAGGGGCACGGCATTTCCTGGCGCAGCTTTCCAGTCCACACCAACCTTTCCGACCCTGCCGACCCTGCCGCCGACGCCGAGCGTAGGACCTCCCAAGGATGTGATCATCGGCATAGCGAGCGGGTTTGCTGCGTTGGTGGTAACCGCTGCGGTACTGTTGTCGCGGCACAAGACGAGCGATGCGGATTATGTTCAGTTCGACGCCGGCTGGCAGTTCCAGATGACGCTTCAAAGTCCGCTTGAGGTGGATGCGGGCCGGGTGGCGGCGGCTGCGGCTACCGGCTCACATTAGACGGAACATCATCAGTTGTAAGTGACTTTGCGTTCGCCTCGGACAATGCGGCCAATGATGCAGTGGCGTTCGTTGGCTCGGTTAAGGACGGCTTTGGCCTTCTTCACTTTTTCGGCGGGAACTACGACGATGAGGCCGATGCCCATGTTGAAGGTGCGGAGCATTTCGCCCTGTTCGACGTTGCCGAGGTGTTGGAGATGTTCGAAAAGCGGTGGGACTGTCCAGGAGGCCAGGTCTACGACTGCGCCCATGCCCTTGGGGATGATGCGGGGGAGGTTTTCGGTGATGCCGCCCCCGGTGATGTGAGCCATGCCGTTGACGAGTTCTGCTCCGGTGAGCTTCTTGATGATGGCGAGGTAGCTGCGGTGGACGCGCATGAGAGCGGCACCGGTCTTGTCCTTGAGCTCGTTGACGTATTGGTCGGGGCCGTACTTGGCTACTTCGAAGAGGAGCTTGCGGGCGAGGGAGTAGCCGTTGGTGTGGAGGCCGTTAGAGGGTAGGCCGATGAGAATGTCGCCGACCTGGATGTTTTCGCCGGTGATGATGCTGTCGCGGTTGACGGCGCCGATGATGGTGCCGGCGAGATCGTACTCGTTGTCGGCGTAGAAGCCGGGCATCTGGGCGGTTTCGCCGCCGATGAGAGCGCAGCCGTTGGCGCGGCAGGCTTCGCTGAGGCCCTGGACTACGGTCTCGATGACGGAGTTATCGAGCTTGCCGGTGGCGAGGTAGTCGAGGAAGAAGAGGGGGCTGGCTCCCTGGACGGCGATGTCGTTGACGCAGTGGTTGACGAGGTCCTGGCCGACGGTGTGGTGGATGCCGAGCTCGAAGGCGACCTTGAGTTTGGTGCCTACGCCGTCGCAGGAGGAGACCAGGACGGGGTTGGGGTACTTCTGGAGATCGAGAGCGAAGAGGCCACCGAAGCCGCCGATCTCAGAGAGGACCTGGCGGTTGAAGGTTTTGCGGGCGAGCATCTTAATGCGCTGTTTGCTGCGGTCTCCAGAGGAGATGTCGACGCCGGCGTCGGAATAGGTGATGGGTTTTTTTGCCGTGGAGACGAGCTTGCGGCTGGAGTTTTTCATTGCGGATTTCTTATGTGCCGCGGCCGGGTGAGGGGAGTTGGCGCGGGCTTCGGGTGATTGGTCCGGGTGGGTTGATTGCTCAGCGGGCGTGGGGAAGGTCTCATCCGGCAAGGTCATGTGCTCCGTTGTGTTGAGAAAAGAAGAATTTTAGTTTAGCAGGATGCGGGTTGGGCTTTGTTACGGCAGCGTTTGCAGGGTCAGACTTTGGGGTGGTTGAGGCCGAGGATTCGGTCTCGTTCGCTGGGGATCGGGATGGGGCAGGTGTAATAGCGGCCAAAGAGGCGGTAGCGGAGGCGGGCGACGATGGTGTAGCCGAGTTCGCGCAGGGAGCGGGGGATTAGGTGTAGGGTTCGGCCTAGTTGTCGCCATGGATTGTGGAGGAGTTGTAGGGCTTGGCTGACGGCATCGGAGCGGTGGTAGAGGTGTTCGCCGGGGGTGAAGGCAGATGTGATGAGAGCGACGCCTTCCTGGGTGGGCTGAGGGCCAAGTCGGGCGAGGAGTTCGACGCCAAGGGGGCTTTCGAGCGGGACGAAGCGGAAGATGCGCTGGGTGTCGTGGTCGAGGAGGAAGCGGACCACTCCGTTGCAGAGGACACAGACGCCGTCGTAAAGGAGGACGGGGTGGGACGCGAGCTGGTTGTGTTCGAGGTCTGTCATTTTGCGTGTCTGTGTGGGTTCGCCGGCGTTATCTCTGTGACTTTTATACTGGAGGGATGACACGGTCCCTCACTCGCTCCCGGCAATTGCAACTTCGTGCTGAACAACTTCTTCCCGGGGGCGTTGATTCGCCGGTGCGAGCATTTCGTGCGGTGGGGGGCGATCCTCCGTTTGTGGCCCGGGCTGAGGGGGCGTACCTGTTTGATGCGGATGGGAATCGGTATCTGGATTTCTTTGGGTCGTGGGGGCCGATGATTCTGGGACATGCGTTTCCGCCAGTGGTGGAGGCGATTCGCGAGGCTGCGGGCAAGGGGGCGAGCTTTGGGGCTTCGACGGCGGCCGAGGGGGATCTGGCGGAGCTGGTGCGGCGGTGCTTTCCTAGTGTGGAGAAGCTGCGGTTTGTGAGCTCGGGGACCGAAGCTTGCATGTCGGCGGTGCGGCTGGCGCGTGGGTTTACGGGGCGGAACTTTGTGATCAAGTTTGAGGGGTGCTATCACGGGCACTCGGATGCGATGCTGGTGAAGGCCGGGAGTGGGGTGGCTACCCTGGGGATTCCGGGGTCGGCGGGGGTTCCGGCGGAGACGGCGATGCATACGCTGGCGCTGCCGTTCAACGACCTGGAGGCGGTAAAGGCGGCGTTTGCGGCAAGGCCGGGGGAGATTGCGTGCGTGATCGTCGAGCCTGTGGTGGGGAATGCGGGGACGATTCCTCCAGCGGAAGGGTATCTGCAGGGGCTTCGGGAGATTACGGAGCGGGATGGGGCGCTGCTGATCCTGGATGAGGTGATGACGGGGTTTCGGGTGTCGCTGGGTGGGGCTCAGCAGGTGTATGGGGTGAAGCCGGATCTGACTACGCTGGGGAAGATTATTGGTGGTGGGCTGCCTTGCGGGGCGTTTGGCGGGCGGGCGGATGTGATGGATAAGCTGGCTCCGCTGGGACCTGTGTATCAGGCGGGGACGCTGAGTGGGAATCCGTTGGCTATGGCTGCGGGGATTGCTACGCTGCGGGAGCTGATGGCTCGGGAGGGTGAGATCTATTCGGGGCTGGAGAAGACTACCAAGGCGATTGCGGATGGGGTTGCTGCGGTGGCTCGTGAGGCTGGTGTGGTGTTGACTACGAATCGGGTCGGGTCGATGTTTACGTGGTTCTTTACGGGGGAGCCGGTGACGGATTTTGCTAGTGCGGCGACTTCGGATACCGCGGCTTTTGGGCGGTTTCACAGGGGGATGCTGGAGGCTGGGGTTTGGCTTCCGCCTAGTCAGTTTGAGGCTGCGTTTGTTTCGACCGCGCATGGGGCTACGGAGGTTGAGATGGTGGTTGAGGCGGCTCGGAAGGCTTTAGTTAATCAAGTAACGAGCAAGGGCGTTTAGGCGGGGACCGGTTCGCCCTTGGGCTCCATCCAGAGGCGGCCTACGATAATGAGGATGGCGAGTAGTGCGGCGCAGACGGCGAAGACGTAACGGGCGCCGATTTGATTGGCGAGGATGCCGCTGGCGACCAGGCCGAGGATCTGGGCTCCGAAGATGAGTGACATCATAGTGGAGCCTACGCGGCCCATGAGGGCGGGTGGGGTCTCCTGCTGCATCATGGTTTGGGCTGGGATGATGATTCCGGCTATGGCGACACCGATGATGAAGTCTCCCAGCATGGTGGACCAGACGTGCGTGAGCAGCGTGAGGAAGAGCAGACCGAGGGCGATTCCGGAGAGACCGGCGTAGACGAGAACGGTGTTCTTGACGTTCTTGGCGAGGGCGTTGAGGGCGTTGATGCCGATCAACATGCCGGCTCCGATGAGTGCGCTGGCGATGCCGAAGACGTTGGCGGAGGCGTGGAGGCTGTCGCGGACGTAGACGGCGATGAGCGGGCCGAAGCATCCGACGACGAACATAGCTGAGGCCATGGCGAGAATAACGAAGAGTAGTCCAGCGTGGTGGAAGATGAAGTTGATGCCCTGCTTCATGTCGGTCCAGACGCGGGTGAGGGCGGAGGCTTCCGAAGGCGGTGCGGTAGGTGATGCGGGTTTGGGCTGGGCTACGAATGGGACAGAGGCGATGAGCAGGGCAGAGCCTACGAAGCTGGCGGAATCGGCGAGGTAGCAGACTCTGGCTCCGAAGGTCGCGACGAGCCATGCTGCAATTGCGGGGCCGATGATGCGCATGCCGAACATGACCTGCTGCATCAGGGCGTTGGCAGAGCGGAGGCCGTGGAGGGGGACGGCGGAGCGGATGGCTACTCCCTGGGCGGGGCCGAAGAAACTGGAGACTACGCTGATTGCCGCGAGGATCGCGTAGAAGTGCCAGGTCTGGTGGGCGAAGAGGAGCAGGAGGACGAGCGCAGCGCGGAGGGAGTCGCTCGAGACCATAGTGGGCTTGAGGGGCCAGCGGTCGACGAAGACTCCGGCGATGACGCCCAGGATGGCGATGGGGAGCATGTAGGCGATGGAGACGCCGGTGACCTGTTGCGGTGTCGCGTGGAGCTTGAAGGTGAGGACTCCGATGACGGCGAACAGAGCAAGGAAGTCGCCGAAGACGGAGATGATCTGGGCAAACCAGAGGCGGCGCATCATGGAGATGCGGAGGACTGCGCCCATGGACATGGGCTGCGGCAGCTCGGGGTCGATTACGGGCGGTGTCGGATCGGTGGCGGTTGTGCTCATGTGTGGGCTTCTGGATGGGATGGTTCGGCGGGGGCCCAGGATTCGATGGTTACGAATTTTGCGGCGGTATTTTTATAGGTCTCGAGGAGCTGGTTGGTGGCTTCGACGGTGGGGGTGCGGGGGGCGTCGAGGGCCAGGCTGCCGCCGTCGTGGAGGACGATGTTGGAGGCTCGGTCACGGCGCTGGTTGCGGGTGATGCCATGGGTGACGCGGGAGGCTATGGTGGCGGCGTCGATGGGCTTCCAGTCGCCGGCGATGATGTTCCATTGGACGGGGATGAGGCCTAGTTCGCGGGCGGTGCGGAGGACGTAAGGGCGGCGGGCTCCGTGGGGCGGGCGGAAGTAGTGGACGGGGGCTCCGAGGGTATCTTCGAGGCTTTTGTTGCAGGCGGATAGCTCTTCGCGGATGCGGGCGGCGGAGTGGAAGGGCAGCCATGGGTGGGTCATGGTGTGGTTGCCGATGAGGTGGCCGACGGCGGCGATCTGGCGGACGAGGTCGGGACATTGGCGGACGAAGTTGCCGATCAAGAAGAAGGTGGCTCGGACTTCGTAGCGGGCGAGGACTTCGAGGAGATGCGGGGTGGCGGCGGGGTTGGGGCCGTCGTCGTAGGTGATGGCGATTTCGTTTGGTTTGGCTGGGGCGATGAGGGTGGGGCCGAAGATTTGGGATTCGGCGGAGAGGGCGGCGTAGGTGAGGGCGCCTGCGGTGGCGGTGAGGACGGCGGCGGCGGTCAGGGTTGTCGATGGCATGGCTCGTCCTCTCCTTTCGTGGGTATCCCCGGGGTATGTGGGTAGGTCTAAAGTCTTCTACCTATTAGGTTTACGTTTGGACCTTGAGTCTAAAGTGCTGAATTTGAAGCGGCTGCGTTTGTAAAGTATTCAAGATAAATGGTTTGACGGGTATTTGCGGCTAAAGAGAAAATCCCGGCGTTGGCCGGGTCTCTTTTTCATCTACTTCTAGTTTATCAGTTTGGGTGAAATTGATCGCCACACGATTGTTCGCGATTGGCGCGGGGTTTGGCGATTTGGGGCTTGACAGGGGTTTTGGGTGGTTCAGTAGTTCTTAGATGATCGACATAACGCGGATTGGTTTTTGCCGTTTCTTCGAAATTTGAGGCCCTATGTGCAAACTACAGGCCCTTCGATTATGCCTATGGCCATAAAACCGCCATAGACTCCGCTCAGGATGCCGTACGCCCTAGTAGAGCAGGATGGCGACTCGGTAGGTGGTGGAGTCCGGTTTGACTGGGCAGGCGCCGACTGCGCTGGTGTACTCGCGGTTGTGGGGTAACTGCTGGAGGAGGTTGTCGGGGATTTTGGTGAAGTCGGGGTCTTGCCACTGAATGACGGCGGTGGCGTTGGGAGCGGAGTTGCCGTGGGAGACGCAGGCGGCGCGGGCGTCTTCGGCGATGCCGGGGATTTCGGCGGGCTTGATGCCGTGATCGCTGAGAAGTTGGCGGACTTTGGCTTCGACGTCTTCGCGGGAGAGGGTGGGGAGGGTTTGGGCGAAGTCTTCGACGGCGTAGAGGGTGCCGTTGTTGTCGATGACGGCGATGCCGATGACGGTGGCGTGGGGGTTGAGGATGTTGGCGCGGTGGCCCTCGGACTTCATCCAGGCGCGGTCGAGGTCGGGGACGCGGAAGGAACCGGCGGCGATGTTTTCGGAGACCATGGTGTAGTGGCCTCCGGCCTGGGCGACGCGGGTTGGAAGGTCGGGTTCGCCGGGGTATTGGTGCTGGCCGTCACCTTTTTCTTGCGACATGCGGAGGGCGTGGGCCCGGGCGGCTTGTTGGAGTGTGGGGTCGGTGGTGAGAGGGGTGAGGTTGGCTTCGGTGCGGTGTTGGTTGAGGAGTTGGAGGAGGGTTTGCTCGGCGGAGGGGACGTCTTTTTGGGCTGTGGCTGGGAGGGTTAACAGTGTCATGGTTAAGAGGGTGGTTAGGAGTCGTTGCATGGGGTGCGTCTCCCTGGTGTTCATGATGTTGGATGTTGATTTTCGGAGATGATGATGTTTCTTGTTGGTGGTGGAAGGAAATAAGCAAGGGCAGAGATAGAAGCAGATCCCTACGGGATGACAACAAAAGAACAAATGCAAGTGCAACGTCAACAGCAAGAGCGAAATGCGGGGGTTCTTCGCTTCGCTCAGAATGACAAGCAAAAACAAACAACGGCAAAAACAACTGCAACGGTAAAAGCAACGGCTGAATTTGGCGAGGAGGCGGTATCGGTAGAGAAGCGGGTTTCTCCGCTGCGGTGCTCACGATGAGGCTGTGAGCACCTTCGGTCGAGATGACAGATTTGAGTTGATGGTTATTTGTGGGATTTTAGGAGGGCGAGGACTTCTTCGGCGTGGCCTTTGGGGGTGACATCTTCGAAGATGTGGATGAGGCGCTGATCAGGGCCGATGAGATAGGTGGTGCGCTTTACGCCTTTGACTAGCTTGCCGTACATGTTTTTTGGCTTGATGAGGTCGTAGCGGTTGATGAGGACCATGTCGGGGTCGGCGAGAAGGTCGTAGGGGAGGTCGTATTTGTCCTTGAACTTCTTCTGGGCTTTGACGGTGTCGCGGGAGACGCCGAGGACTACGATTCCGGCTTTCTGGAACTGCTCGAAGGCGTCGCGGAAGCCGCAGGATTCGATGGTGCAGCCGGGAGTGTCGGCGCGGGGGTAGAAGAAGAGGACTACGGGCTTGCCTTTGAAGTCGGTGAGGGAGACTTCTTTGTCGTCCTGATTTTGGAGGGTGAAGTTTTCTACTTTGTCGCCGGGTTTCATGTGCGGTTCCTTTTCGTGCTGGGTTAGCGCGGGTGTTTGGAGGGAGTATCGGCGGATCGGAACAATTGTAGGGCTACTTGACCGCGCAATCCTTCCGTCCTGTGTCCGCTACACTCGCGATCAACCATTTGCCATCTTTGCGGACGAGATTGAACAGATCCGTTCCGCAGTGGTCTACTTTGCCGTCAACTAAGAAATCGAACGGGGCCCATACCATTGCGAGGTCGTTGTCGATTCGGATCAGCGGATCGTGAATTCGCTCCTCGATCTGGGTGGTTCCCGGTTTTCCTACGCGGTCAGCGAAGGCCTCAAATGTCATCTGGGTTGGTTTGCCGTCACGCATCAGCACCATCGTGCCGCCGGGTAGCGTGGGTTCTTTGATCGCTGCAGCGTCCCGCTTGGCCATGCCGTCGAACATCGCCTTGATGGGAGCGAGGACCTCCTGCTCTTCCGGTGTTGCGGCGCGGAGCGAGATGGTCAGGAGACCGGCGGTTGCTCCGGTGATGCACAAAGCTAGAGACAGAGGGCGAAAGATCTTCATGGGTTCCGATTCTAACTGAGCGGTTAATCGATGCAGTTTATGACTATTAATTAGAGCCCAGGTATTTCATCCGGTGTAATTGCATGTTGGGGTTGAAGGCCAGTTTTGGCCAGCAACAATTCGATGGCTCTCTGGTCTGCGTTTGTTCCGCCATCCCCTACTTCATTTGCTCTGAGTCTTCGACCATCCTGGAAGTCGATCAGAAGATCTCGCTGCTGATGAAAACTACCATCACGATAGCGGACTCCGTCTATGATGGTGGCCCTTCTGGCCTCTTTGAACGGAAAGATCTCTTCATTCCACGAGCCGTAATGGCCGAGGCGCGCTTCCTGATCACCAATGGACAAATGCATCGGAATTGCCAAGAGAGTAAAGAATGCGATGGGCATGACCAAGCCGATGCCAAACCACTTCATTACTAAAAAGGTATTGTATTGTGCCTTCTGATCAGAATCCTCCATAACAGAGTCCGCTTCATCTGTGCGACCGGTGCGGCGCAGAAGCCAAACTGTCAAAGGCCAAGGTACCGTCAGTGCTGCGAAAAAAGGGAAAAAGCACCAGAGAATGGCTGTGGGATAAAGATGAAGCACGTTCTGCCCATCGATTTCAGCCCACGCATGATTGGCGGCTTTGAAGGCAAAGAACGTTAGGGCAAGACAAATTCCAATTGTCCACATGAATACACCTATTACGCCAGTGGGCAGCGGCTCAGGAACTTGCCTTTGATCGTAAGTCCAGGTCTTAAATCTTGACGGCGGAGCCGGAACGTATTTTCGGAGCAGAGCTAAGGCAATAGAGATTAGGGCGAGCACAGAAAGTTTCATCGAAGCGCGCGCCTAAGAGGTCGCAGTAAATGACGCGAGGGTTTTTTCGAGGGAGGCGGTGTCTTCTACGTTGGCGGTGGGTTGGGTGCGGTCGATTTGGCGCATGAGGCCGGTGAGGACTTTGCCGGGGCCTACTTCGATGAAGTGGGTTGCGCCCTGGGCGATGAGGAGCTGGATGCACTCGACCCAGCGGACGGAGCCGGTGACCTGGCGGATGAGGCAGTCGCGAGCGTCGGCGGCGCGGGTGATGAGGAGGGCGTCGACGTTGGCGGCGATGGGGACGGCGGGGTCATTGAAGGTGAGGGAGGCGAGGTCTGCGGCGAGGGCGTCCTGCGCGGGCTGCATGAGGGCGCAGTGGAAGGGGGCGCTGACCTGGAGCATGACGGTGCGCTTGGCTCCGGCTTGCTTGCAGAGGTCGGCGGCAAGATGGACGGCTCCGACGGCGCCTGAGATGACGGTCTGGTCGGGTGAGTTGAGGTTGGCGGGCGAGACGACGGCGAGGTTGGGGTTGAAGGTTTTGGCTTCGGGGATGGTGGGGAGCGGGGTGAGTTGGTCGGAGACTTGATCGCAGATTTCGGCGATGAGGGTGGCGGAGAGGCCGAGGATGGCGGCCATGGCTCCTTCTCCGGCGGGGACGGCCTGCTGCATGTATTGGCCTCGGGCGCGAACGGTGCGGACGGCGTCGGCGAAGGTGAGGGTTCCGGCGGCTACGTGGGCGGAGTATTCGCCGAGGGAGTGGCCGGCGGCGAAGGCGGGCTGGATGCCTTTCTCTGCGAGTGCTGGCATCAAGACTCGGGCGGCGGCTACGGAGACGGTGAGGATGGCGGGCTGGGTGTGCTCGGTGAGCTTGAGGGTCTCTTCGGGGCCTTCGAAGATGAGCTTGGAGAGGGAGAAGCCGAGGGCGGCGTCGGCCTCGTCGAAGATGGCTCGGGCGGCGGGGTGATTGTCGTAGAGGTCGCGGCCCATGCCTACGGTCTGCGAGCCCTGGCCGGGGAAGAGGAATGCTGGTTTCGTCATCGTCGTCTATCGTAAATGAGTGGGACGGGTGGCGTTTGAGGAGTGCGGAACGAAAGGCGTACCTCAGCGGCTAGAGCCGCATTGAGAACAAATCGTTCGCGGCACGACTGAAGCCGTGCCCTTAAGCAAGGCGAGATTCTCCAGCATCCTATAAGACTCTGCGCTCCCCTCAAGACAAAGCCGTTCAAATAGCGTTTGGGTTAGGGCCTGGTCAGGGGGTTTTTACTGTGTCTCCTACTTTGACGGGGCCGGTTCCGGTGAAGGTTCCTACGGCTGAACCGGCATCTACACTGGTGATTGTGAGTTGGCCGACAGGAGTTTCGATCGAGCGTAAGGGCTTGCCTGTGGTGGGATCTTTGATGACACGGCTGACACGGGTTACGGCGAGTTTGTCGCCTACGTGGACTCCTGATGACGAGCCGACGTTGATGACGATGTCGTTGCCGGTTGCGTCTGCGACGAGGCCGGAGACGGGGACAGGCGCGGGCGCGGCGGCGGTGGGAACCTTGGGGGCGTTGGATTCGAGGCCGGTGGCGAGTTGAGCTACGGAGGCTTTGACGGCTTCGCCGATGATGGTCTGGCCGAAGTTGGAGCTGCCCATGTCGAGATGGCCGCCACCGCCGGACCAACCGGAGGCTCCGCCACCTGCGAGGTCGGTGCCGGAGCGGGAGGATTCGCCGGTGCCGGTGACGGAGGCGAGGATCTCGCCGGTGTTGACGTCGACCATACGGGCGGTGATGGCGACTACAGCTTTGGATTTGTGCACGCCTACGCCACCGAGGCCGTAGTGGCCCAGGGCGCTGCCGATGCCGCCGGCGCTGGTGTTGTGATCGTCTCGGCCGAACTGGGTGATGTCGCCGACGATGATGGTGTCGACGCCGAGGAGCTTACCGATTTTGGCGGCAGAGGCGGGATCGGCGCGGTTGCTGTTGGAAAAGTTCTGCTCGGCGATCAGTTTGCTCATGGCTTGGCGCTCGATCACGCGAAAGGTACCGTCGTTCACGAGGCGGTCGATGAGGAGATCGACGATTCCTTTGCCAACGTCCTGATTGCTACCGAAGATGGCCTCAACGCTGGTTGTGACGGTGCCGTAGTTGAAGTCCATAACGGCTACGCGGTGTTTGTCCTGCGCGAAGAGCGAGGCAGTGAAGAGGAGTGAGAGGGCGATTAAAACATTTGCACGACGCATGAGACTGACTCCTGATATGGATATCTGGTTACCTTCCTAAGAACTTTTCGAGGGTCTCTATCTCTGCTTCGGCCTTGTCCATGCTGAGTTGGGCCGAGGCGGTCTTGGATAACTGCATATCTTGCCTTGCAACTTGCATGTAGGAATTGAGCTTGGCGTCGGCGGTCTCCATGTCGTTGCGGAGCCCGAGTCCGTCGGCTTCCTGCTGGTGACGTAGCTGCGCGATAGCACGGTCTACGGTTTGGGCCCGGGCGTCGAGTTGGATGAGGCGCTCCTGAAGCTGTTCGACTTCGGCTTCTGATGGCTGTGCCGTAGGTGGCGGTAGTTGGGGCGCTATGACCTGTGTGGCGGTTGCTCCGGCTTGAGGCGATGTGCTTCCTTGATATGGTTGGCGCGGGGGTGCTTGGTGAGGCTCGCTCGTTAGATCGGACGTGGCGGCTGGCTGTTCAGTCGGTGGTGGGGCTGGGGTGCTTTCCTGTTGTGTTGAAGGGGGAATTGCTGCCGGTTGGGTTGCGGCTGGAGCGGCCTCCGATGCGTGTGCCTTGAGCAAGCGGGGCACGGTGGTGGCTACGACGACAAGAGCGAGCATTGCGGCGATGGCTCCGGTTGCGATCCATAATGGCTTGTTGCTGCTTCTTGCGATGGGCACGTTGGGTGATGCGGCGTTTGGTTGCGGCATTGAGACTGGTTGGAATGGGGGATAGTCAGTGGACTGAGGAGGCGGTGGCGGTGGGGCTGGGGCAGCAAAGGTGGTCGGCGCTGCAGAGTAGGTCTGGGTCGCGGTGCAGAAGGGCTTCAGGGCATCGCGGAATGCGTCTGCCGTTTGGAAACGCTCGGCGGGATCTTTAGCGAGGGCTTTGAGGATGATCGCGTTGAGTTGGGGAGGGAGGGCTGGGTTGAGTTCGATGGGAGGCTGTGGCGTGGCGTGGAGCTGCTTGTCGAGAACGCCGTAGGTGGAGTCGGACTCGAAGGGACGGCGTCCGGCAAGTAGCTCGTACAGGACAATTCCGGTGGAATAAAGATCGGAACGCGCATCGACCTTGGAGCCGTTCACCTGTTCGGGCGACATGTAGTAGAAGGAGCCGATGGTAGTGCCCGTTCTGGTCAGATTGACGTCGACCTTCTTGGCGATTCCGAAGTCCATGAGCTTGACGACGCTGTTGGAGGTCACCATGAGGTTGGCGGGTTTGATGTCGCGGTGGATCACGCTGCGAACGTGCGCGTAGCTGAGGGCGTAGAGCGCTTGGGAGATGTAATGGACTGTGGTCGAGGTCGTCATGGGGCTTAGACAGGCGCGCTGTTCGAGGGTGTTTCCCTTGACGTACTCCATGACCATGATGAGTTGGTCGTCTGCCTGAAATGCAGTGTGGAGTAAGGCAATGTTCGGATGGTCGAGGCTGGCGAGGGTGCGGATTTCGGAGAGGAAGCGGTCGGCGAATTCTCGGTCGGCAGAGAGATCGGGCAGGAGAATCTTCAGGGCTTCGATTCGGTTGGAGATGATGTTGCGAGCGCGGTAGACGTGGCCCATTCCGCCGGTACCGAGCAGCTCAATTACTTCATAATCACCGACGCGTTTACCCGGCTCGAATGCCATGGGTATCCTCCCGCGAAACCTGGATGCTGTGACGGGGCCGGATGCGGTCGTAACGCATCTTAGCGGGGCGGCTTTGCTCTCCGCTAAATTTTCCGATTGGGGGAGTTTATATCATTCCGCGCGAGGATGCTTGCAGCTTTGGCATGGGAGCGCAGCAGATCACGCGTTGCGTCGGATCTCGTGACGGACTAGATGCCGAGGCCTACCTCTACGTCGGTTTCGTCGCCGGCGTGGGAGTAGAAGTCGTAGGGGGTGCGTCGGTTGAACTTATAGCGCTGGCGGATCTCGCGGCCGATGAAGAGACCGAGTGCGACTGCTCCGAGACCGGCGGATACCCATCCTACGGTTTTGATGAGGGCCGATTCTTCGTCTTCTTGTTCTTCGGGGAATGGAAGCGTTTTCATATCGTTAGCAGGGACATCCTCTTCAGGCCTGGTTTCGAAGATGCGGAGATTGGAGAGGAGCTTCATAGTATGGATGATAGCGCAGGTTGAGGTCGTTGGGCAGATAGCACGTTAGGGGGATGGGGTGGACTCTCGAGTGGTACATGGCGACTGCGGATTGGACGGATCAAAGGGGAGGGGGAGAGCAAAGGCAATGGCGAGAACAACGACAACGGCAAAGGGCAAAAGCAGATCCCCCTTCGGGGGATGACAAACAAGAACGGCGAGGACAAAGCAAGAACATCGCTAGGTAACGTCGACCTGGTTGACGCGAAGCGCACTGCGGGAATTGAGGCCCCGCCTAAGTAACGTCTACTTGGTTGAAGCCGAGGCTGTAGAGGAGGGTAGTTATGGTGGCTCGGGCGTTTTTGCGGGCGGCGTCTAGGATGCCATCGTCGAGGGCGGATTTTTGGAGTTGCTGCTCGGCTTTGGCTCGAGTGTCGGACTCGAGGTTCTGGTCGGCCGGGACGAGGAGGCCGGTGGAGCGGGCGTAGACGCGGGTGTGCTGGTTGTCGAGGTTGGTGGCGAAGAGCTGCGATGCGGGTAGGGTGACGTGGATGGAACGGGTGCCGTTCTTTTCGTCGATGCGGACGTCTTCGGGCTTGAGCTGGGCGAGGTCGATGCCGGCGATGGATTGGCCGTGGACGACGAGGAGGATGCGGTCGCCGGCGAGGAGATCGGGGAGGACGACGCTGGATTTAGAGCCTTCGACGACGGTGTCGGTGGAGTAGACGACGGTCTCGAGGCGGCTGAGGCGCTGGATGCGCTGGACGACGGCGGGGACGGAGGTGTCGAAGGTGGCGGTGCGGCCGGTGATGCGGTCGGCGACTCGGGCGAGGATGCCGGTGGTGGCCTGGCGGAGGAAGACCACCATGGCAGCCGCTCCGAGGACGAGCGCGAGCAGGAAGGCGAGGAAGGTGCCAGAGGAGCCGCGGCCTGAGGTGTATTGGGTGGTCATGATTGATTGGACGCTGGATCGGCGATGGCCGGTGTCCCCATCATGACACGGAGAACCGCTGGGTGCGTGGATTCGAGGTGATTTTACTGGACGGATTTGCCGTATTGGCTTGGTTTCGACCCGATGTGACGGTTAGCATAGCAATTATCCCGGAGTATGGAGGAGATTTATGGCTAGTCCTGCCTGGTCCGCGAGTCAGCCGCCGATTGTGTTAACGAAAGAGCATGCTGCTGGAGGGAATGCGGACGTTCCTTGGTACGTGTGGTGGGGTGTGCTGGCGGTGACGTCGGCTTCGATCGGCGGGGCTTGGGATGTTTCATGGCACCGGTCGATTGGGCGGGATACGTTTTGGACGCCGGCGCATATGGCGATCTATGCGTGTGGGGTGATTGCTGCGGTTATTTGCGGATATTTAATCTTTGCTACGACGTTTGGGCGGTCGGCGGGGATGAAGGCGGCCTCGGTGAATGTGCTGGGGTTCCGGGCGCCGTTGGGAGCGTTTATCGCGGCGTGGGGCGGGATTGCGATGTTGACGTCGGCTCCGTTCGATAACTGGTGGCATGCCGCATATGGGCTGGATGTGAAGATTGTGAGTCCTCCCCATACGCTGCTGATTCTTGGGATTCGCGCGGTTGCGGTGGGCGTGCTTTTTTTGATTTTGGCGGCGATGAATCGGGCGGCCGCTGAAGGTGGGCAGGCGGGGGAGCGGAGCTTCAAGGCACTACAGCGGCTGTTTTTGTACCTGGGCGGCTTGATGGTGGGTGGGCAGATGTTCTTCCTGATCGAGTACACGTGGGACGTCAGCCTCCACACGGTCAGCGCGTACATTGCGATGGCGATTGGGCTTCCGCTGTTGCTGGCGCTGCTTTCGCAGGCTTCGCGGTATCGGTGGGCCGCTACGGCTGCGGCTTCCGTTTATATGATTTTCGTGATCGGCGAGATTCTGATTCTGCCGCTGTTTCCTGCGCAGCCAAAGCTGGGGCCGGTGTTCTTTCCGGTCACGCATCTGGTTCCGGCGAAGTTTCCGATTTTGATTCTGGTGCCGGCGTTGACGCTGGATCTTCTGTGGCAGCGGACGAGGGAGTGGAAGCCTTGGAAGATTGCGCTGGCTTCGGGGGTTGCTTTTGTTGCGGTGCTGGTGGTGGTGGAGTGGCCGTTTGCTTCGTTTCTTATGTCGAAGGCTTCGGAGAACCGGTTCTTTGGGACGATGTATTTCGATTACAACTCGCGGCCGGATGGGATCGATCGGTTGAGGCAGTTCTATAAGCCGAGTTATGGGTTTGCGCTTTATTTCGGTTTGCTGCGGGCTGCGATTTATGCGTCGATCGGGACGTGGGTGGGGCTGCTTTTTGGCCGATGGATGCGGAGCGTGCAACGGTGAGGGCTTCTTTTTCTCGAGGTTGGGTAGGCTTGCTGCTTTTGCTTGTTGTCTTTGCTGCTCCGCGTGGTGCTTGGGCTCATGTGGGAAGCAAGGATGTATTTGAGCAGGTGGATGCGGGACCTTACCGGCTTTATGTGACGGTACGGACGCCTACGGTGATTCCTGGCGCGGCGACGATTGAGGTACGGTCGAGTGGGGCTGCGGTGGATGGGATACGAATTACGCCGCTTCCGATGACGGGAGAGGCTTCGAAGCATCCGCCTACGCCGGATGCCATGGTGCGATCTGCTAATGATCCCGCTTTTTTCACGGGAAATTTGTGGATGATGGCCGCGGGGTCGTGGGAGGTACGGTTTGAGGTATCGGGCGCAAGCGGGGTGCAGGTGGTGTCGGTGCCGGTGCCGGCGATGCCGCTTAGCACATTGAAGATGCAGCGCGGGATGGGCATCGTGCTGGGGTTCCTAGGGCTATTTCTAGTGGTCAGCATGGCGGGGATTGTGGCGGCGGCGGTGCGAGAGGCTCGATTGCAGCCGGGGGCTGTGGCTTCGGCTGAGAGGCGGCGTCGGGCGGTCTTTGCGACGGTGGGGAGCCTTGTGCTGATGGGGCTGATGGTTTGGGGTGGGGCGAAGTGGTGGAATGTCGAGGCGGCGAGCTACTCGGCGGATATCTATCAACCGCTTGGTGTCGAGCCGGTGCTGCTGGGGAACCAGCTTGATCTGAAGGTGACTGCCTATAAGCCAAAAGATGACTTCAGGGAAAGACGTTGGCGTTTGAATGATGACTTTTTGCCAGATCATGGGCACCTGATGCACCTGTATGCGATTCGGCAGCCGGAGATGGATGCGGTGTTTCATCTGCATCCGGTGCTGGCTGGGGCGGGGGATTTTCGCATCGTGCTGCCTGCGATGCCGGCGGGAGAGTACAAGCTGTATGGCGACGTCGTGCACGCGACGGGATTTCCCGAGACGCTGGTCGCTAGTGTGACGGTGCCTGAGGGGATGTCCGGTGGGGCGTTGGCTGCCGATGATGCGGTGGGATCGCCGCAGCCGCTGAGCAAGGGGATGCTGGGGAGTTCGTATACGCTGCCGGATGGGTATGTGATGGCGTGGGATAAGCCCGAGACTGTGACGGCGAACACGGCCTATGCGCTGCGGTTCCGGCTGCTGGATGCTTCGGGCAAACCTGCTGCGGATATGCAGCCTTATCTGGGAATGGCGGGACATGCGGCGTTTGTGAAGACCGATGGGACGGTGTTTGCGCATACACATCCGCAGGGGTCGGCGGCGATGGCGGCGATGATGCTCGCGAATGGCGATGAGAGCAGTGCGGCACCGGTGGGCATGCAGATGGATATGCCGATGCATGCTGCACCGATATCAAACTTGGTGGAGTTTCCTTATGGATTTCCTTCGGCGGGGCGGTACAGGATCTTTGTGCAGATGAAGCATGGATCGACGGTGGAGACGGGCGCGTTCGATGTGGTGGTTCAGTAGTACGTTCGTGATTTGATGCAGAGCGCAAAAAAAGGCCCGCGCTGTTTATGAAGCAGCGCGGGCCTTGAGATGTTGCGTTGAATTAGGCCGTCAGCTTGCGAGAGACGATGCCTGCGAGGCCGAGGGCTCCGGTGCCGAAGAGCAGAAGAGCAGAGGGCTCGGGCACGGGGCTGGTGGACGGGGGATCCGTAATGCTCGCAACCTTGATTGTGCCCTGAGAAAACTCCGGCACACCATTGATGAGAGTGTCGACGTCCGAGAAGGTATAGAAGAGAGAGCCGGCTACCAACGAGAAGTCTACGGACTTGTTGACGGTGCCGCCGTCGTAGATGACGGAGAGGAGGTTGCCATTCTGGAAGAATGCGTCCCCGTAGTTGAGAGCAGCGTTAGAGAGATTGAAGGTGTCGCCGCCGATGGTGAAGCTCATAGCAGTGAGATTACCGAGGAGGGTGTTGAAGTCGGAGTTCCCCGAGGAAGCGGGCGCGCCGGTGATGGTGAATGATCCGGTACCGCCGCTGACGTTAGAACCGGGGGTCGTCGCGGTAAGGATGAGGTTGTAGGTCAAGGAATCGGCGTGCGCAGCTACGGGAGCTACAGCGAGGCCGAGAGTGAGGACCAGAGCAGATAGAATTTTACGCATTGGTGAGGGCCCCTTTCAGGGAATACAAAATTTCGCAGGATAAAGCCTTATCTTTAGGCTCTACCATGGGTTATGGGTAGTCAACGGGAAAGATTTTTCTAGAAATTATGCAAAATTTTGCACTGAGCATCGATTTGCATGAGTTATTTGGCCCATAGGGTCCCTACTCAATGGTTTATTTATTGAAAATAGGCATGTTATTAGGTTGTTAACAATTTTTAATATGCAAAATATTGCATGTATACACAAGGGCCAAATTTTTTGAATTTTGATCCGAAAAAGGCGCTTCGGGTCGATTCGGCCTAGAGGATGAGCGCGGTTGAACGAGCTTGAGGCTCGCTCTTGGCTCAGAATAGGCCTGCGGATGCGGAGGCTGTCTCGGAGAAGAGGCTCTTCCACGAGGGGTCGAGGTAGAGCCAGCGCTGCGTGCCGAACCAACTGGTTGCGATCTCGGGGACGTGCAGGAGGCCATGTCCTCCGGCGCAGATGAGCTCGGTGCCGTTCCAGGCAAGGAAGTTTCTTGAGGGCTGGCCTACGCGTGCTGGGTTGGTCAGCAAGCGCAGACAGACGGGGCAACGCTTGCGCTGATCGCGGAGGGTCCAGCGGAAGGCGAATAGTAGAGCGCAGAAGGAGCTGATGCCCTGGAGATACTGAGCGGCTTCCGGTGTGATGGACGTACTGAAATGAGCGAGGTCGAGCGATCCGAAGTAGACGATGGGCAGGATGAGAGCGAGCTTACTCCAGAGGAAGATCCAGCGGCGGAGTTTGATGGACCAGCGAAGGTGGTGGCGGTTGGCGGGATACTCGCCGAGAGGGAGCGAAGTGGTGGCGGGTAGGGCGAGAAGAGCGAGGAAGAGAGTGAAGGTGAAGATGCCAAATGGATCCGGGCTGTGGTCGGCGAGGGAGACACAGTCGAAGCTGGCTAGATTGTCGTTTGGTTGGGGAGTGAAGAGACGCCAGGTTCCTGTAGGTGGAGTCTGCGATGAGGATGGATCGCGGCGGGCGATGACGTATCCGCGAGTGGTTGCTGGGATTGCGGCGGCGTAATTGTCGGGCTCGAGCAGCCAGGCGTCTACTTTGCCGGCGAGTTGCCAAGAGCCGTCAGGGAGAATACCGACGACTTTGACGGGGTGCAAACCTAGCTTGAGGGTGCGGCCGATGATTTCGGGGTCGGCGTTGAAGGTGGTGCGCCAGAGTTTTTCGCTCAGGACAAGTGTGGGTATGCCATCGTGTGCGGGTCGGGTTGCGAATGGAACGGCGACGCCTAGCAGATCAAAGAGGTTGGAGCTGGCGCGGGCTACGGAGATCTGGGGCGCATGATGAGGTGCGATGTGCAGTAGCTTGATGGAGGTTTGGTAGAAGGCGAAGTCAGTGAAGAGATGCTGGCTGCGGCTTCGCCAAAATCGGTACTGCTCGGCGCTGATGGTAGGAACGGGTGTCTCGGAGTGTCCGTTGGTTGAGATTGCGATGAGGTTGTGGGTGTCGCGATAAGGTGTGGTTTGGATTGCTGTGCGAACACCGGGTAGTAAGAGAGTGAGGCACCAGGTTGTGACTGCGAGGATAGTCAGGAATAAGGCGCACTGGGCGGGGGAGTTGAGTGGGTGGGGTTTGGGTGATTTGGTGTGGGGAGTGTTGCGCCGAAGGCAGATGGCGTCGTTGAACGCGCCGAGGCAGAAAGCAGCTACTTCTTTTTCGCTTTGCCACGATAGGCCGGACTTGCAGACACAGGCTTCATGGACGTACCAGAGTTCGGAGGTCCACTCTTGCAGCCACTCGGGACGCTGATGAGTGGGGACGAAAAGCGCAGCACACTTTAGAGCGGCGAGGTGCATGGTCTTCGTGGATGTTCCGGGCAGGCTCATGCGGGTTCGCCTTCGGGGGAGGGGATCAGTTTGACGAGGAGTGGGTAGCGCTTGTGCGAGGACTCGAGAGTGGTTTTGCCGGCGCGGGTGAGTTTGTAATATTTGCGCGGGGGGCGTTGCTCGTAGTCGGCGATGGATTGCTGCTCCCAGTGAGAGCGGATGAGCTCGTCGCGTTCGAGGCGGCGGAGGGCGGGGTAGACGGTTCCGCTGGGCAGACCGGTCATCTCCATGATGCTGAAACCATAGACAGAGCCGGCGTGGATGGCCTGGAGGATAAGCGCGGCGGTATGCGAGAGTTTTGTCTCGGCTGCCATGGCTGGAATTGTACCTATGTAGCATGCTACTTGACTAGCGGCTTAGTAGTTTGCTACATAGGGTGAGTGGAGGACACGCCTATGCTCGAGTTGCAGCGGCTGACGAAGCGGTATCGAGGGATTCCGGCGATTCAGGACGTGAGCTTTGGATTGCAGGCGGGCGAGATTGTGGGGTATCTCGGGCCGAATGGTTCGGGGAAGTCGACTACGGTGAAGATTATTACGGGGATTCTGCAGCCGAATGATGGGCGGGTGCTATTTGAGGGGAAGGATATTCTCGAGGACCTGGTGGGGTTTCGTGCGGCGTTTGGGTATGTGCCGGAGGAGGCGCACGTCTACACGTATCTGACGGGGCTTGAGTATCTGCAACTGGTCGGCAGGCTACGGGGGATGCAGGAGCGGTTGATCGAGTTGAAGGCGACGGAGTTGCTGAAGCTGCTGGCGCTGGAGTCGTGGAGGCACTCGCCGATTGCGTTGTACTCGAAGGGGATGAAGCAGCGCGTGCTGATTGCGGCGGCGTTGATGCATGATCCGAAGCTGCTGGTGTTTGATGAACCGTTGTCGGGGTTGGATGTGGTGACGGCTCGGCTGTTCAAAGATTTGTTGCAGGAGTTGGCGGCACAGGGGAAGGCGATTCTGTATATCTCGCATGTGCTGGAGGTGGTGGAGCAGATATGCGACCGCGTGATTGTGATTTCGCGAGGGAGGATCGTTGCAGATGCTGCGCCGGGTGAGCTGACGAAGCTGATGGAGTTGCCGAATCTGGAGCGGGTCTTTGCGCAGCTAGTGCAGCAGCAGGACACGCGGGCTGTGGCGCGAGAGATGGTTGAAGTGATGAGGGTGACCCATGCTTAAAGAGACGATTCGTCAGATTGATGAGCCGGAGCATGCGGTGTTATCGCTGGAGGTACAAGCGGCTATGGGACCAGTGGTGCAGCCGAAGCGGAGTCAGTTCGAGCTGCTGGTGCGGCATCTGCTGGATCGCTTCTTCAACAACGACATGGTGTCGACTGAAGGCGAGATGATGAAGCGGGTGATTCTAGCAGCAGCTGTGATTGCCGTGCCGCAGCTGCTCTTTGCGCTGTTTCTGTATCCGGTGTATCACGGAGTGCCGCCGATTCGTCCTTTAAAGCCGCCGTTCTGGTCGCAGGTGAATCATCACTACTTCTATGTGATGTATTCGTTTGTGGTGATGGGGGCGGTGACGGTGTTTGAGTGGGAGTTGCTGTTTCCTGAACTTCTGGATGTGTTTGTACTGTCGACGCTACCGATTCCTGGCCGGAGGCTGTTTTGGGCGAGGATCGCGGCGTTGGTGATCTTTCTGGCTATGTTTTTGGTGGGAATGAATCTGCTAGGTGCGGTGTTCTTTCCGTTTGTGGCGGATATGCCCGGACTTGTGCGGTATCTGCTTGCTCACGTTGTGGCGGTCGGGTTGGCGGGAGTGTTTGTCGCGGCGTTTTTTCTAGGATTGCAGGGGGTGTTGATCCTT
This sequence comes from Edaphobacter aggregans, assembly GCF_003945235.1. Classification (NCBI taxonomy): domain Bacteria; kingdom Pseudomonadati; phylum Acidobacteriota; class Terriglobia; order Terriglobales; family Acidobacteriaceae; genus Edaphobacter; species Edaphobacter aggregans. Next base: position 2,529,589 of record NZ_RSDW01000001.1, on the reverse strand, counting down.
GTGGTTGGGCAACGGTTGTCGCGGAGCTTTTCGCCGCTTCTGCAGGGAGCTTCGATGATGGTACTGCTTACGGTTTTTATTTTGTGTCCGATGGTGTTGATGTTTTTGCGGCCGCTGTTGGAATCGGATAGCGTGGTGGTCCGGTATTTTCCGCCGTTCTGGTTCTTGGGGATCTATGAGCGGATGCTGGGTGGAGCGTCGACACTGCCGGTGTTTACGGCGTTGTCGCGGACGGGATTTTTTGCGACTTTGCTGGCGATGCTTGTGGTGGTTGTGACGTATCCGCTGGCTTATAGACGCCGGACGCGGCAGTTGATTGAAGGCTTCACTGCGGCGCGTCGGCAGAGATGGATTTCAAGATGGATTAGTGGGTTGCTGCATGCGGTCGTGTTGCGAATACCACAGCGACGAGCGGTGTATCACTTTATCAATCAGACCCTTTTGCGGACGCAGCGGCATCGTGTGTATCTGGCGATGTATGGGGGCGTCGGGATTACTTTGATGATTGCCAGCGCAATTGTGATTACACCTGGGCATGGGCATGTCCGGTTTGGTGTCACGGAGTATGGGTTGCGCGCGGCGATTCCTATGTTGGCGTTCTGGATTGTTGCGGGATTGCGTATGGCGCTGGTGTCTCCGGTGGATGCGCGCGGGAGCTGGGTGTTTGGGATTATCCATGGGCGGCCTCAGCGGGATCATTTGGTGGCGACGAAGGTGTGGGTGTTTTTGTGGAGCACGCTTATTACTTTGGCTGCAGTTGCGGGCGCGCGGGCGATTGGGCCGGCGGCTTTGCGGGGATGGAGAGTTACGGCGGTGCAGGTTGTGATCGCGGTGGGACTGAGTCTGCTGCTGACGGATGCTTTCTTTGGGAAGGTTATGGTTGTGCCTTTTACGAAGTGGCAGTCGGCGGGGCAGAGAAATCTGGCGCTTGTGGTGATTCCATACCTGGTCTATTTTCCGCTGCTGGTTATGTACACGGTGAACCTGGAAGGTTGGATGGAGAAGAATGGGAGGCATCTGGTGTATGCGGTGTTGTTCGTCGCGATTGTGCATGGGATGTTGCGACGGAGGCACCGGAGGATTGTGAATGAGCAGGCTGGGCGGGTGGAGTTGGAGGATGTGGAGGTGGTGTACCAGGGGCTGGGCTTGCGGATGGATCAGGGTTGAGGTCTTCGCGCTAGTTGAATCGGAACACGGTCGATAGAATCTGGTAAATATGACGATCTCTTCGACTATGCGTGCGGCAGTTCTGGACGAGTACAACTCCCCCTTTCGTTTTGCGGAGATTGAGCGGCCGAAGCCTTCGGCTGGGCAAGTGCTCGTGCGGATCAAGGCCAGTGGGGTGAATCCGCTGGATACGAAGATTCGCACTGGAAACGGGGCTCATGCGAAACAGCCGCTGCCGGCCATTCTCGGCATGGATATGGCTGGGATTGTCGAGGAGTTGGGTGCTGGAGTGAGTGGCTTCAGCGTGGGTGATGAGGTGTATGGGCTGACTGGTGGCGTTGGTGGATTGCAGGGATCGCTGGCGGAGTTTGCGGTAGTTGATGGTGATTTGCTGGCAAAGAAGCCGGTGAATTTGACGATGCGTCAGGCGGCTGCGATTCCGTTGTCGTTTATTACGGCTTGGGAAGGGCTTGTCGATCGCGCAAATGTTCATGCGGGGCAGAAGGTTTTGATCCATGCCGGTGCCGGTGGGGTGGGGCATGTGGCGGTGCAGATTGCCAGGGCGCGTGGAGCGGAGGTGTTTGCTACGGTTTCAGCGGAGAAGAAGGCGATTGTTGAGAGCTATGGGGCTGTGCCGATTGATTACCGTTCTACTAATGTCGAGCGGTATATGGCGGCGCATACGGGCGGCGAGGGGTTCGATGTGGTGTACGACACGGTGGGCGGGGCTACGCTGGATGACTCGTTCGTCGCGGCGAAGGTCTATACGGGTCATGTGCTGAGCTCCCTGGGGTGGGGGACGCACAAGCTGGCGCCTTTGTCGTTTCGTGGCGCTACGTATTCGGGTGTGTTTACGCTGCTGCCTATGTTGACGGGTAGAGGCCGAGCGCACCACGGGGAGATTATGCGAGAGGCTACGAGGCTGGTTGAGGCGGGTAGGTTGACGCCCTTAGTGGATGAGCGGCGGTTTTCGCTGGGCACGGCGCTCGCGGCGCATGCGTTGGTGGAGAGCGGCAAGGCTTTGGGGAAGGTTGTGGTGGATATTGCGGATTAGGCCCGATTGATCGGGCGTTGAAGAGAGTCGGCAGATGCGATTGCTTTGCATCTGCCGACTCTTTTAGGTGGTCTGGGGGATGTGGGATTCGGTGGCGTGCTGGTGGTGTTGTAGGAGGCGGTTCTGGTAGCTGGCGGCTACGAAGTCGCGGAAGAGAGGGTGCGGCTCAAGCGGCTTGGATTTGAACTCGGGGTGGAACTGGCAGCCGAGGAAGAAGGGGTGGGTGGGAATTTCGACGATTTCGACGTAGGTGGCGTCGGGGGTGGTTCCGGTGAGACGGAGGCCGCCGCCGGTGAGGATGGCTTCGTACTCGCGGTTGAACTCGTAGCGGTGGCGATGGCGTTCGCTGATCTCGGTGGTGCCGTAGGCTTGGGCGGCAAGGGAGTCGGGCTCCATGACGCAGTCCCAGGCTCCGAGGCGCATGGTGCCGCCCATCTCTTCGACGCCGGTGAGTTCGCGGAGCTTGTAGATGATGCGGTAAGGGGTGGCGGGGTCAAACTCGCCGGAGTTGGCGTCCTTGAGTCCGCAGACGTTACGGGCGTATTCGATGCAGGCGGTCTGCATGCCTAGGCAGATGCCGAAGTAGGGCGTGCCGGTCTCGCGTGCGTAGCGGATGGCGTTGAGCATGCCCTCGATGCCGCGCTTGCCGAAGCCGCCGGGGACGAGGATGCCGTCGAATCCGGCTAGTTGGTGCTGGTATTCGAGGGTGGGACGGCCGTCAGGGTCTTTGGTCTCGAGGCCTTCGGCTTCGATCCAGGTGACGCGAAGCTTGAGATTGTGGGCAAGGGCTCCGTGGACGAGGGCTTCCTTAAGGGACTTATAGGAGTCTTCGTACTCGACGTACTTGCCTACTATGGCGATGGAGACTTCGTCCTTGGGGTTGTAGGCGCGGTAGACGATGTCCTGCCACTTGGAGAGATCGGGCGCAGGGGTCTCGATGCGGAGGTACTTGAGGGCAAGGGCATCGACGCCTTCCTGCGCGAAGTTGAGGGGGACTTCATAGATGCTGGCCACGTCGCGGGCGGCGATGACGGCGGGCTCTTCGACGTTGCAGAAGAGAGCGATCTTGCTGCGCATCTCGCGGGGGACGGCACGGTCGCTGCGGCAGAGGAGGATGTCGGGCTGGATACCGATGGAGAGCATCTCTTTGACAGAGTGCTGGGTGGGCTTGGTCTTGAGTTCCTGCGCGGCGGCGATCCAGGGGATGAGGGTGACGTGGACGAAGACGGTGTTGTCGCGGCCGAGGTCCTGGCGCATCTGGCGGATGGCTTCGAGGAAGGGGAGGGATTCGATGTCGCCTACCGTGCCGCCGATCTCGACGATGGTGACGTCGCAGTCGGCCGAGACCTTGCGCATGGCGTTTTTGATCTCGTTGGTGACGTGGGGGATGACCTGGACGGTCTTGCCGAGGTAGTCGCCGCGACGCTCTTTGGTGATGATCTGCTCGTAGATGCGGCCGGTGGTGAGGTTGTTGTCGCGGGTGAGGCGGGCGTGGGTGAAGCGCTCGTAGTGGCCGAGGTCGAGATCAGTTTCGGCCCCGTCGTCGGTGACGAAGACTTCGCCGTGCTGGAACGGACTCATGGTGCCCGGATCAACGTTGAGATAGGGGTCAAACTTCATGAGATTGACCTTAAGCCCGCGGGCCTCAAGCAGGCAGCCAATGGAGGCTGCGGCGAGACCCTTGCCGAGCGAAGACACGACGCCGCCCGTTACGAAGATGTACTTTGCAGACATGTCCGCGACCTCTTGAAATGGAATGGAAGTTTGTGCGTGGTGTGCACGATTAAGTATCGCAGGGTCGGCGAGTTGAAGCAACTAGGCGGATGTTCCGGTGACGTATATTTGTGAGAACATCGCCTGAGTCTGAGTGATCATTCAGGCGTTGTCCTGCCGGTTTCATGCAATAACTTGCGTGACATCTGCTACCCTCCCCCTATATATGCACATCCGAAGCTTGACTCTCTTCCTCGCCGGCTGCGTCTCTTTGTCTGCCTCTGTCTCTCTGGGCGCCACACCAGAGCCCGTTGGGACTCGTGTTGCGGCTCAGAACGCGCTGTTTGAAGAGATGTATCAAGCCGACCTCAAAAATCACCCTGAGCGCGCCACTGCCTTCGGAGACTATCGCTATAACGACCAGCTTTCGGACTACTCGCTGGCCACCATCGTCCGACTCCACGACTCCGACATCGCGTATCTTGGCCGCCTCTCCGCCATCGACACGGCAGGCTTTCCCGAGCAGGACCAACTCTCCCATGATCTGCTCCTCCGGATGATCCGGCAGCGACTCAGCGACTACGACCTCAAAGAGTACGAGATGCCAGTCGACCAGATGAACGGCATCCATACGGGGCTCGCCGACCTTCCGCTCGGTATGCCCTTCGACTCGGTCAAACACTATGAGGACTACATCGCGCGTCTCCGCCAGATTCCGCGTGTGCTCAACCAGACGACCGAGGTATTGCGCGTTGGGCTAAAAGATAACCTGATGCCCGTGCGCTTCCTGCTCGAAAAGGTTCCGGGCCAGTGCAACGGAATCGTCGAGGCTGACCCCTTTCTTATCCCTACGAAGAAGTTTCCAGCGAGTATCTCGCCTGAAGATCAGAAGCGTCTGACTGCTGGGATTACTGCCGCGGTCAACGATGATGTGCTCCCTGCTTACCGCAACTTCGCGGCGTTCATCGCTAATGACTATGCTCCGCATGGCCGTACCGTCCTCGCTGTCTCGTCGCTGCCCGGGGGCGCCAAGCGGTACCAGAATGACATTCGTGCGCGTACGTCCACCGATCTCACGCCTGATCAGATCCACACCCTTGGACTGAACGAGGTCGCTCGCATCACCGCCGAGATGACGACGCTCGCCCACAAGGCAGGCTTTGCGGATTTGGCTGCATTCCGGGCCTCCATCAATAGCAATCCGAAGTGGACTCCTACTTCGTCTGAGCAGATTCTGGACGACTACCGACACTACATTGCTCAGATGCAGCCGAAGCTTCCCGATCTCTTCACCTTTATTCCGGGTAGTCCTGTCACTGTTGAAGCCATTCCTGCGTTCCAATCGGCGGACTCGACCCACTATCAGACCGGTACGCCCGATGGGAAGCGTCCCGGCCGCGTCGTCGTCGCGACCAGCGATTTCGCTCACCGCACTCTGTTGGAGGACGAGGCCGTCGCTTATCACGAAGGTATCCCGGGCCACCACATGCAGCGTTCCGTCCAGCAGCAGCTCAAGGGTTTGCCTAAGTTCCGCCTCCACGCCGGCTTCAGCGCCTACACCGAAGGCTGGGCTCTCTATGCTGAACAGCTAGGCAAAGAGGTGGGCTTCTATCAGGATCCGGTCAGCGACTACGGCCGCCTCAACTCCGAACTCTTCCGCGCCGTTCGTCTTGTCGTCGACACAGGCATCCATGCGCAGGGTTGGTCGCGCGATCAGGTTGTGGAGTATATGCGCAAGAATGATGTGAATGAGCCGTTGATCCAGTCCGAGACAGACCGCTACATCGCATGGCCTGCGCAGGCCTGCGCTTACAAGCTCGGCCAGCTCAAGATCATTGAGCTCCGCGAGCGCGCTAAAAAGGAGCTCGGCCCCAAGTTTGATATACGTACCTTCCACGACGAGATTCTTAGTGGCGGGGCGCTCCCGCTCGATATGCTCGACGCTCGCACTAGCAGTTGGATTCAGTCGCAGAAGTCCGCGAAGGCCTCTGCTGCGGGCAACTGATGTTGAGCGTGACTCGCAAGGGTTTACGTTTTGTCGACAGCTTTCCCGTTTTCCCTGGGAGGCGGCTAATGACGATGTCCTTTTTTGTCCGGTCTTCGGCTCTAAGATGTCTTTCGAGTGGAACGAGAGCAGCATAGGATTGGCTCAATGACGACGGTAGCGTCGTCCTGCAAAAGGAGCCAATTGTATGTTTGATTCGCGAACCGCACTGATTGTTGTCGATGCGCAAGAGTCCTTCCGGCATCGGCCTTATTGGGACGATCGAGATGCAGGGAAGTTTTTAGATCGCCTTCAACGATTGATCGATGGCGCTCGGGCCAATGGGATTCCTGTGGTTCAGGTCTTCCATGTGGAAGAGGAAGGTGTCTTCTCGTTGGCATCGGGTCATGTGAGGACGATGTCGGGACTTTCAATTGTGCCGGATGTTGTCTTTCAGAAGCGTAGCCATAGCGCACTGGTCGGGAGCGGTCTGGATGTGTGGCTGATTCAGCAAGGGATTCGACGGCTGATTGTGTCCGGCATCCGCACGGAGCAATGCTGTGAGACGACGACTCGTCATGCGTCCGATATGGGCTACGATGTGGACTATGTCACGGAGGCGACGCTTACGTTTACGATGACGGACCGGCAGGGGAAGGTTTGGAGTCCGGCGCAGATCAAGGAACGCACGGAGTTGGTGTTGGACGGCCGGTTTGCGCGGATCGTCACGGTCGAAGAGGCGCTTGATGGCGCGGCGCGAGAGTTGGCTGCTTGAGGATAAAGGCACGGATGAAGCGAATTCCCGTGTATGTCGTGGTGCCTCCGCGGATGCTGCTGCTGGATATGGCCGGTCCGCTAGAGGTGTTGCGCGTGGCCAACCGCGATCAGTCGGAGGTGCGGTTTGACGTGAGGTATGTCGGACCGTCGGCTTCGGTGGTGAGCTCGGTCGGGATGACGTTGGCGGAGATTGAGCCACTGCCGGAGACGTTGCCGGGCGATGCGATGGTCGTGCTGCCGGGCGATGTGGACTACATGATGATGCCGGCTGGGCAGGCGGCTCCGAAGCGTGATGATGCGGGTGGGGCCGCAATTGTGAAGTGGCTGCGGGCGCATGTGCGTCCGGGGCATAAGGTGGTGTCGATTTGCTCGGGGGCGCTGCTGGCAGGAAAGGCGGGTCTGCTGGATGGGTACTCGTGTACGACGCATCACAGCTCGTGCGCGGAGCTGGCTGAGGTGGCTCCGAACGCCCGGGTGTTGGAGAACCGGTTGTATGTGGAGGATGGGGAGAGGTACTCGAGCGCGGGGGTGACGGCGGGTGTCGACCTGATGCTGCATATTGTGAGCCAGATGACAGATCATGCGTTGGCGGTTTCGATCGCGCGGTTTCTGGTGGTGTATCTGCGGCGGAGCGGATCGGATCCGCAGATGTCGCCGTGGCTTGAAGGAAGGAATCATCTGCACCCGGTGGTGCATCGGGCGCAGGATGCGATGATTGCGGATCCAGCAAAGGGATGGACTCTGGGGGCGCTGGCGAGGATCGCGGGAGCGAGCAGTCGGCATCTGACGCGACTGTTTCAGGAGTATGCCGGGATGAGCATCTCGGACTATAAAAATGGCTTGCGGGTGGCGTTGGCGCGGGAGTTGATCAGTCAGACGAATCTGGACATGGAACAGGTGGCAGAACGGGCGGGATTTGGGTCGACGCGGCAGTTGCGGAGGGCGTGGGGGCGGTTGTATGGGACGGCTCCTCGAGATGCACGGAGCCATGTAGTGCTCTGAGGCTGGGATATGCTGCTGACATGAATGGGTGGATCAATTTACAGGCTAGGATGCTGCGCGGGCTGGATGCTCTGGCGGAGCGGCTTGGGCGAGGCGTGCAGGAGCCCCGGAATTTAGTGATAGGGGCGCGAGGAGAGCGGGAGGCGCTGTTCCATCTGCGGAAGATGGGCTATACGGTGGTGGCGCAGCGGTGGACGAGTGGGAAGCTGCGGGGCGATGTGGATTTAATTGGGTGGGATGGGGAGTGGTTGTGCTTTGTGGAGGTTAAGACGCGGACGGGGCGAGATACGGCTGCGGCCGAGGTTGCCGTGGATCACGACAAACAACGGATGCTGCGGAGGATGGCGCGAGCTTATCTGTGGGGATTTCCTAAGGAGTTGCAGGAAGAGGTGCCGGTACGGTTTGATGTGGTCTCGGTATACTTGCAGGAATCGGGGGCTGAGTTTGAGGTGTACAAGGGGGCGTTTGGATGGGCGTGACATATACACAGGGAACTGATCCGCTGTGGCTTGAGCCGGTGGAGTTGAGTGAGCGGCTGGCGAGGGTAGTGCGCGGGGCGATGCCGTGGCTGGCTACGCTGTCGGAGGAAGATGCGAGCCAATCGGAGAACGAGGGCCAGTGGTCAGTGAAGCAGGTGGTGGGACACCTGACGGATTCGGCGGTGAATAATCTGGGGCGCATTGTGCGGATGCAGCGCGATCCGGATCAATATCTGCCGGGATACGACCAGATGGAGTGGGTTCGAGCGCAGCATTATGCCGAACGCGATTGGGCCGAGGTGCTGGGGCTGTGGTTCGCTCTGAATGAGCATGTTGTGTGGACGATTGCACATCTGGAGAAGAGCACCCTGGCGCATCGTGGCGAGGTTGCGGGATCGCCGATTACGCTCGGGTTTCTGATTGAGGATTATGTGGCGCATATGCAGCATCACCTGCGGGCGATGAAGGGGTGGGTTGAGCCAGGGATAGGTTGAAGGACGTATCCGCGCGAGACAAAAACTGCGTCTAATATAGTTCGAGAGTTTTGAGGGATAAGCGATGACTTTGCTGAATGCGCCGCAGTATGACAAGCGCAAGGAGAACACGAAGCGCAATGTGCTGATTGGCGCTGGAGTGCTGGTGCTGCTGACGGCGGTGATTGGGGTGGGAGGTTTTCTGCTGGGGCATGGATGGTTCTTCTCGACGCTGCCTGCGGAACACCGCGTGGATCAGTTTCTGACGGCGCTTGAGGCGAAGGATTACGATAAGGCCTACGCTATCTGGATGAACGATCCTGACTGGAAGCAGCATCCGCAAAAGTATGACTACACGTTGAAGCGGTTTACCGAGGATTGGACGACGGAGAGCGACTGGGGGCCGATCAAGTCGCACCATGTCGATATCTCGAAGAGGACTGGTACGGGAGTCATTGTTGCGGCGCGGGTGAACGATAGCCCGAAGAAGCTGTTCATGTGGTACGAGAAGTCGAACGGGACGTTGACGTATCCGGCTCCTTACAACCTGGAATACTAATCCGCGTGCTCGGAGCTAGGACGCTGGTTCCCAGGGATCGTAGGTTCCGATGTTCCAGAGGTGGCCTTCGAGGTCGCGGCAGGTGAAGGCTCGTCCACCGTAGTCCATATCGCGGATATCGAGGACCATCTCTGCACCAGCAGCTTTGGCGGTGGCGTGGGTGGCGTCGGCGTCGTTGACCACGAGGTAGATGCCCTTAGTTTCGCGCATGCCGATCTCGTCAGGTTGGGCCATGAGCTTGCCGTACTCGCTGCCATTGTCGACGGAGCCGAGCATGATCATGCCATTACCGAAGGTGAGTTGGGCGTGGACGACGGTGTTGTGGGGGCCCATGTAGACGGAGTTCTTGGTGAAGCCGAAGGCGCGGACGAGCCAGTCGATGGCGGCGGGGGCGTCTCGGTAGCGGAGGCTGGGGATGACGGTGGAGGTGCAGGATTTCGGTTTGTCGCTCATGATGGAAAGGATGCACCCGGCGTCATGGATTGGTCTTGGAAAAAACGGAAGTAGGTCCCGACTTTTCTGTTTTTGTTACGCCTATGAATGCCGAGTTCATTCGCAGCACGGAGAACGGTCACTAGTGCGTTGCGGCCTCAATCGAGAGGGATGTGGTTGCCCCAGCGTCGGTGGGTGGCGGTATAGGTGGTTGGGCTTAGACCAGAGAAGGCGCGAAAATCGTTAGCGAAGTGAGACTGGTCGTAGTAGCCGCAGGTGAGCGCCAGCTCGGCCCAGGGGATGTCTGCGCCATGGTGCATTGCCCGTACGGCTTGCTGGAAGCGCTGGATGCGGCAGTAGAGCTTGGGGGAAACTCCGACTTGTTCGCGGAAGAGTTGCGAGAGGCGGCGGGGACTGATGCCGATCTGACGGGTGAGTTCGGCGACGGTGGTGGTGCCCGGAGAGCGGTGGAGGTGAGTGAGCGCGAAGTCGATCACTGGTGAACGGTGCAGAGTTTTGCTTTGATTGAGGCGGAGGAGCAGGGCTGAATCGAGCAGCGCGAATTTCTGCGCGGGAGTGGGGGCTTCGCGTAAGTCGTCTCGCAGACTTTCAGACGCGATGCCCCAGATCTCTTCGAGAGAGGTTTCGCGGTCGGTGAAGATGTGGGTGTCGGCGGGGAAGAAAGGTAGGGTTCCGCCGGGATGGAAGAGGACGCCGATGAGCTCGGTGAGATCGATGAGGTCGATCTGCTGGTGGTGGGAGTAGATGCCGAGGAGGAGAGCGGCGGGTGAGTGCTGAAGGGGGTCGATGGGGTGGTTGGCGTCTGTAAGGTAGTCGCGGGCGAGGCTGATGACGACCTGGGCGTGGCCGGATGGGAGGACGCGCTCGTAGCGGTGGATGGCGTGAGGGTCGCGGGCGTACCAGAATGACTTGATGTAGGGGGTGAGGGCGGGATGTGGGCGGCGCTCGAGATAAAGCATGCATCGGCCTCGTTTGCGAGACATCAGAAGCATGGGCTGATGGCTCTGTGCCCAGCCTTCAGGCGATTGTAGGACAATAGAGATACGACGAACAGAGGATTGGAAACGATGGCGGATGAGAGGGTTGTAGGGATTGATTTGGGGACGACGAACTCCCTTGTTGCTTATATGCAAGGAGATACGCCGACGGTGATCCCCGGTGAGGATGGAGAACGGCTGGTTCCGTCGGTTGTGGCGTGGACCGATGATGGTGTAGTTGTGGGAAATGCTGCGCGTGGGACGCTGATGTCGGATGCGGCGAGCGCCGTTTATTCGGCCAAGCGTTTGATGGGGCGTGACGTTGCGGATGTGCAGGAAGAGCTGAAGCTGTTTCCGTTCAAACTCGCGGAGGGATTGCAGCCGGGTGAGGTGTTGAAGGTTAGCGTGGGTGGGTTGATGCTCACGCCGCCGGAGATATCGGCCTATGTATTGATGCAGTTGAAGAAGAATGCGGAGAGGTTTTTCGGCGCCCCCGTGACGAAGGCGGTGATCACGGTCCCGGCTTACTTCAACGACGCTCAGAGGCAGGCTACGAAGGATGCCGGGCGGATTGCCGGTCTGGAGGTTCTGCGGCTGGTGAATGAGCCTACCGCGGCAGCGTTGGCCTATGGGCTGGATAAGAATCGCGATGGGTTGATCGCGGTCTATGACTTTGGGGGCGGGACGTTCGATATCTCGATCCTGAAGCTGCATGAGGGGATATTTGAGGTGATCGCTACGGGCGGGGATACGCACCTGGGCGGGGATGATATCGACAATTTGCTGATTGCGATTGCGCTGGACGATATTGCGGGCGATCTGGGCGAGGATGTTCGCGAAAATGGCGAGGCGGTGCAGGCGATTCGCAAGGCGGTGATTGAGGCGAAGATTCTGCTTTCGACAGCGGATGCGGCGACGCTGGATGTGTTGCTGCCTAGTGGGAAGAGGTATCTTCGGGAGATTTCAAGGGCGCAGTTTGAAGAGTTGACTGCCGGGGTAATTGCTCGGACGGCCGGACCTTGCAGGCAGGCTTTGAAGGATGCGGGATTGGAGACTGCGGCCATCGATGAGGTGGTGCTGGTTGGCGGATCGACGCGGATTCCGGCTGTCCGGCAGCTGGTCGATGATCTGTTTGGGTTGAGTGCGCGAGGAAAGAAGCCGCATACGGAGTTGAACCCGGACGAGGTGGTTGCTCTGGGGGCTGCGGTGCAGGCGCAGATTCTTGCTGGTGGATCGGCGGCTACGGAGGATCTGCTGCTGCTGGATGTGACTCCGCTGTCGCTGGGGATTGAGGCGCTCGGCGGGGTGGTAGCGAAGATCATTCAGCGGAATTCGACGATTCCTGCCAGCGCAACGGAGCACTTCACGACGGGCGTGGATGGGCAGGCGAATGTGGCTATCCATGTGGTCCAGGGCGAGCGGGAACTGGCTAAGGATTGCCGGTCGCTGGCTCGGTTTGATCTGAAGGGGATTCCGCCGATGATGGCTGGGCTGCCGCGTATCGAGGTGAAGTTTTTGATCGATGCGAACGGGATTCTGCATGTGAGTGCCCGGGAGCAGCGCAGTGGGAAAGAAGCTGAGGTTGAGGTGAAGCCGACGTATGGGCTGACGGATGAGCAGGTGGAGTCGATGATTCTCGCCTCGTTCGACTATGCCGAGGAGGACATTCGCGAGCGGCAAGTGATCGAGGCGAAGAACGAGGCCGATACGATTCTGACTGCGGTGGAGAAGGGGCGGAGCCATGCTGCGTGGCAGATGCTCTCGTCTGATGAGATTGAGAAGATCGATCAGGGTGTATCGCAGTTGAAGGCAGCGACGAAGGGGAACGATTACAAGGCTATCCGGCAGTCGATTGAGGCTCTGGATCAGTCGACACGGCGGTTTGCGGAGTTGATGATGGATTCGGCCGTCTCGGGCGCCATCAAAGGCAAGACGATGGAGGCCGCAGGTGAGAGCATAGGAGAAGGCGTTAAAGCGCCGCACCCGTTCGCGAAGGCCCAGGTTTTGAGCAGTGATGCCGAGGCGGAGAAGATTGAAGATTCAGTGAAGGATGAGGCTACGGCCGGAGAGTCGACGGAAGATTGAGATATGAGTGACGAAAAGAGTATGGAAGTAGATTTGTCGAAGCCTGCGGGCGAGGGAATGGTTCGAGTGACGTTCGAGCCTCAAGGAAAGACTGTGGAGTTTCCGTTTGACTCGCTGCCTTATGAGGGTCATGGCGAGCCGATGTCGTTTCTTGATGTGGCCGAGAACTTCGATATCTTTCTGGATCATGCCTGCGGTGGAGTTTGCGCTTGCACCACCTGTCATATCTGGGTAAAGGAGGGCGCGCAGGGTATCAGCGAGGCGGAAGACAAAGAATTGGACCGGATGGAGACGGCGGCGGATATCCAGCTGAATTCGCGGCTGGGCTGCCAGGCGGTGATTGAGAAGCCGGGGACGTATGTTGTTGAGATTCCGAAGTGGAATCGGAATTATGTGCAGGAAGGAAAACCTGCGCATGGACCAGGTGCATAGAATTTTCTGTAAATGAATTGGCAGGATGATTTGCTGTAGCTCTGTAGAATATTGCTTCCCAGGGTAAAGACAGCTTTGATGAACTATGCCTTTCTTCCCGATCTCTTCGCGCTGACGATTCTGATCGTCATCCTGCTGGTGCTGCGCCAGAGGCATCCGCAGGAGCAGGTGAACATGTGGCTGCTGGGTCTGTTCTTCACCTTTGTGGAGGCGGTGGCCCACATCTTCTATGCTCCGAATGGTTTGCCGAGCAAGGTGCTCCACGTTATTGTGATGAACTGCTACTTGTTGGCGGGTGTGGTCTGGGTGTGGGCCTCGGGCGATCAGCGACGCTCTCTGCGAGACCGATTGCTTTACCTCTCGCTGAATGCGCTGCCGCTGCTGGCGATGAACACCCTCTACGGCATGCATATTTTTAAGGCGGAAGCTTTTCTTCCATGCGTTGTTGCCGGTGTCATGATCAGCGGGGTGACTGCATTCTATTTGCGGCGAAGCTGGAGGCTAGCGGTAGTGCAGATCAGCGGTTGGTTTGCGGTGGGTCTGCTGGTCCACAATGGCAAGTTTCGCGAGGCGGTTTACTGGAGCCTCGGCTGCGTGTATTCGATTGCGTGGTTCAACTTCCGGCAGCTGCTTCCGCGCAAGAGCACGGGGCGGCTGGCTATTTTGACGGGTTTTTTTATCTGGGCGGCTTTCTTCCTGGTGCATCCGCTTATTGTGCAATACCGCACTTATGCCGATATCGCCTCGCACGTTTGGAACATGCAGAAGTCGCTGATTTCGATCGGCATGATTCTGGTGATGCTGGAGGAGCAGGTTTCAAGCAACCGCTGGCTTGCGCTGCATGATGAGTTGACGGGGTTGCCGAACCGGCGTTCGTTTGAGGATGGGCTTGCCTGCGCTCTCGATCGGGCACACCGCAGTAACGGAAGTCTTGCGGTGTTCATGCTGGATCTGAATGGCTTCAAACAAATCAACGATTCGTTGGGGCATCATGCTGGTGATCAGGTGTTGTGCGAGGTCTCGAAGAACCTGCGCGAGAACGTCCGCGGCTTCGACGCGTTGGCGCGCCTCGGTGGGGATGAATTTACGCTGATTGCGGGACTAAGCGAAAAACAGTCGGTGGAGGGGTTGGCCGATGCAATCCGCGGGGCCGTTGAAACGCCGATTCTGGTTGAGGGGCAGGCGATGAGTGTTACAGCAAGCCTGGGGATTTCAATTTACCCGGATGATGCACAGGACGCGACCAGGCTACTGCGGATCGCCGACCTTCGCATGTATACGTACAAGCAAATGCCCGGCCCGCAGCCTAAGTTGAAGGGGCTCTCGCCGACTACTTCTTTGTGAGGATTCAGATAGCAACGATGCCGTATTTGGTGTCGAGGAATTGCTGGAGGTCGTGGGGTAGTGTGATGGCTAGTTCCTGCCAGGTCAGGAGTTTTAGACGCGCTGCGAAGGTTGGGCGGTGGACGGCTGAGAGGACGGCGTACCAGGTTTCGATGAGGTCGTGGCGGCGAGCGTCGCAGAGGACGCAGAAGGATGCGTCGGAGGCGTAGGTCGCGAGGGCGTTGCGGATGAGTTGGTAGCCGTGAATCATGGTGCGCGAGGGCGTCGATGCAAGTATGGGCGATGGCGGTGGGTCAGACAGATCTGCAGGATCTTCGATTTGAGAGAAATCTTCTGTAGGTGGGGGGGTCGTGGGGGAGTAAAGGATTTTGCGCGGTAGACGGTCGAGATCGAAGACGGTTTCGAGGTCTCGGTAGCGCTCGATGAGGCGGGGTTTTGCGTTTTGAAAACTGGTTTCGGTCAGTTTGGCTTCGACGAAGAGATTGTCGAGTTGAAGGTCGATTTCTGTGCGGTCTTTGAGACCGCTGAGAAGGGGAACGCCGGGATGGATTCCGAAGTTGGGTTTGGCAGAGGGTTCGACTCCTAACAGGTGGGCTACAGGGGTGGCGAAAGTGTTGCCGTTGAAGACTTGCGGGTGGCAGAAGATGTTCATCAGGAGGGCGTCGGAGCTGTTGGCACAATCGAGTTCCATCCATGGCCAGTCGGCGCGTGCTCGGACTCGACGATGGGCGGTATGGACTTTGGTGAGACGGCGAGCCCAGTCCGGGTTGGCACAGATGGCGGCATAGCTAGCGGGATGGAAGTTGCCATGGCGGGCTTGGTCATCGCGTCCGAAGATAATGCTCGGGCTTTGACTAGTTGTTTGTTCGTGGAGGAGTTGGTTGGTAGCGGCCAGATGCTCAGCACGCGCATTAAGATCACGGCGGAGGAGCGAAGCTGACCATGGCGATTGCTTGTTCATAACAATTGCGGCGAGTTCCTGTACTCTTTTTTGAGAGCGATGGCCGCTGCCGTTGAGATTAGTTTAGTGAGGAGAATGTATGCCGCGTGAGATCGATTGGAGCGATTCGGAAGAGATTGGGATCCTGCTGCAGGAGAAGTACCCGGAGATCGAGCCTTACTCCGTGCGGTTTACGGACCTGCATAAGTATGTAACGGGGCTGCCGGGATTCGTGGGCGATCCGGCTAAGTCGAATGAGGGGATTCTGGAGGCGATCCAGACGGCCTGGAACGAAGAGTATGAGGATGCGAAGTAAATCTCCGTTTTATTTACATTTGAGGCGCAAACGAAGAGCGGCGAGACTTGATGCAATCGACAGAAACGGCAACAGCTAATAGCCGGCCTTATCTTGCGCTGGGACTTACGTTCTTGTTGCTTGGCGTTGGGTATGCGAATCCGTGGCCTTTGGTGACAAGCCCCCCCGCAGGAATGTGGAACGGACAGCTCGCGTTTGAGGTGCTGAATCTCTATGCCTTGGTGGTTTTTCTAGGCTGGGCGCATTTCCTCTATGCGTGGCAGGGACAATGGAAGGCGAGCGGCAGGTTGACTCCACTTCGGAGGGCTCTCTACTGGGGCACTGTGGCTGCGGCGTTGATTTTGCTGGCCGTCTTACGCAAATGGTGGGGTGTCGCGGTCTTTAGCTTGGTAGTGTGGGTGTACAACATCGCGCACTTCATCAAGGCGGAGATACTCTTTGCAGGAGCGCGAGAGCGAAGCAGGTTTTATTCGCCGGTAATTGCTTTTGCGTGGTTCACGCTTGTTCTGTTTCAGGCCGGTCCGATGGGAAAACTGGCTGTTGCAGTGGGCGGCTCAGTGTTGCTTGCAGTCGCGCTACTGGTTGCCGGCGACTGGCGCGTGTTGGCGGAAGGTCAGGTACGCCTTCCGGTTCTGACATTGTTTTTGCTGGGAGAGACGCTGGTGTGGACAGCGTACGGGCAATATATGTCGCCAGCCTTTCGAGTCGGAATCTATGTCTTTCACATTGCTGCGGCCAGCTTCTTCCATTATCTGAGTAGCTACTTTTTTGCGAGTGGTCGGAGCCGGCTTACCCAGCCATGGGTGATTGCTGTCGTTAATGTAGTTTTTCTGTGTGCGGGATACGCTGTGGCACATACCGGATGGCTTCGGTGGGCGTCGGTATGGCTGGCTCCGGAATGGTTCACGCTTTGGGTCGCGCTTCATCTGGTGGGTAGTGACCTGCTGCCGTGGTGGAGGAGGTCTGTGGCAAGGTCAACAGCCCAAACTCAACTGATTCGAGAACGTATCTGATCTAGGAGCTTTGAGCCGGTGAGGTGGAGGGTGGCGATGGCGAGGGTAGACCAGACTATGCCTCCCATCGTGAGGGAGATGATGTCGCCGAGGTACGTCTGTCTCTGCGGGAACAGATGAAGTAGAAGGGTTGTTCCGGCAAAGCTGATTAGGCCTGCGGCGGCGGCGCGGTAGATTTCGGGGCGATCGAGACCGCCTGATGGGCCGAAGAGGGGAACGAGACGTCTGCGGTGGAGCAGGGTGGCCAGGGTGACGGTGTGAAGGATGATGGCCAAGTCGGAGGCCCAGGCCAGACCGATGACGTTGAAGTGCTGATGGAGCGTCCAGTAGATCGGGATCGTGATGAAGGTGATGATGGTCCCGGCGAGCATGGGGATGAAGGTTTCGCCGGCTGCGTAGAAGGCTCGGGCGTATATGGCCTGTGCGGTCCAGAGGGCGAGCGAGATTGCGAAGATTGCGAAGTAGGCGGCGGTCGCGGTTGCATCTTCGGCACGAAAGTTGCCACGACGGAAGACGATGTCGACCGCAGGCCGGGCGAGGGCGATCATCACGGCTGAGCCCAGGAATGAGAAGGCTACAAGTCGGGAGACGGAGCGGTTGACAGCTGAGCGGAAGGCGTCGAACTGGTTGCGGCCGTAGAGCGCGGCGAAGAAAGGCAGCGAGGCGGCACCGGCGGCCTGTCCAATGATGGCCATGGGGGCGGTGAAGAGACGCTTGGCGTAGGTAAGGCGGGAGATGTCTCCTGCGCCATGTTTGGCGAAGTAGCCAAGGATCTGGCTGTCGAGGGTGATGACGGTTACGCCCAGCATAAGGGGGAGTGACAGGCGAACCCACTCACGCAGGCCGGGGTGCTTGAGGTCAAGGATCGGCTGGTAGCGCATGCCGGCGCGATAGGCACCGTAGGCGTTGAGAAGGAAGGCTCCGAGGTAAGCCCCCGCAAGGGCTCCGACGCCGAGAGAGGCGATGCCCATGCGGTTTGCGAGGAGTGCTCCACCAGCGATAATGCAGACGTTGTAGATGAGTGGCGTGAGCGCCTGAAAGGTGAACTGCTTGCGGACGAGGAGGACCGCGGTGAGGACTCCGCCGGAGAAGAAGAAGAGCTGACCGGGCAGGAGGATGCGGGTGATATGTGTGGAGAGGATGCCTTCGGGTGAGTTGGGATCGAAGTAGAGACGAATGTAGTAGCGGGTGAAGATCTCCCCAAGGATGATAGCGGTGCCGAGGACAAGCACCATGGTATTGAGGATGATGGAGAGTGCGCGCTCGCCTTCGCGCTCGTCGTTGTTGGCGCGGTAGCGCTCGAGAATCGTGACGAAGGTGATGGAGGCTGCACCGCCGACGAGGAGATAGTTGATCAACTCGGGGAGGTAGAACGCTACGTTGTAGGCGTCGGTGCTGTGGCCAGCGCCAAACTTGTAGGCGATGAATTGATCGCGGATGAGGCCGATAACGCGAGAGAGAAGCGCAGACAGGGTAAGGAGAATGGTTGCAGACGCGGCCGTGTGGCGGTGCGATGGGTGAAGAAAGCCCAGCAGGTTGCGACGTGGTTTGACCGGTTCGGGAGCGGCGGGGGCTTCCAAAGGTTCAAGAATCGGATTGGGCTCGTCGTTTGCAGTCACAGGGTGGCTGATTTGATTTTATCGGTTGGGCTTATGCTGATGGGATGGCTGGGATGGTTCCTTGCTGAGGAGAGCTATTGGAGAACTTTCGGCTTAGGGTGTTTCGGGCGGTGGCGGAGGAGATGAGCTTTCGGAAGGCGGCGGAGTCGCTGCATCTCAGCCAGCCTGCGGTGAGCCAGCAGATTCGCGCGCTTGAAGAGGAGTGCGGGGCACGGCTGTTTGATCGCGCTGGTGGGGAGGGACATGGGACGCAGATCGCTTTGACTGAGGCTGGGCGCGTGCTGCTGCGGTATGCAACGAAGGCGGCCGAGACGATGGCCGAGGCACAAAGGGCCCTGGCTGCGCTGAACGACGAGGTCGTGGGGGAGCTGCGTCTGGGGGCTTCGACTACGGTGGCGCAGTATGTGCTGCCGCGGATTCTGGGAGCGTTTTTGAAGCAGTATCCTCATGTGCATCTGTCGTTGGTCAGCGGCAATACGGAGGAGATTGTGGAGGCGGTGGCGGAAGAGCGCGTGGCTCTGGGAATCATCGAGGGACCGGCGATGCGGCGGGATGTGAAGACAGAGCGGATGGTACGAGATGAGATGGTGCTGATCGTAAGCCCGAATCATGGCTGGGCGAAGACGGGTGCGATTGAGCCGGAGGATCTGGCCAACGTGCCGTTGCTATTGCGGGAGCGTGGCTCTGGATCTCGGAGGGTAGTGGAACGGGCGCTGAAGCAGGTTGGGCTGCCGCTGCGGTCGCTGAAGGTGGCGATGGAACTGGATTCGACGGAGGCGATTATCTCAGGTGTAGAGGCTGAACTGGGTGTGGGGTTCGTCTCGCGCTGGGCTGTGAGTAAGGTGTTGCGGCTGGGGACGGTGCGGATCGTTCCAGTACAAGGGATGGAGATCCTGCGGGACTTCAGCTTTGTGCGGTTGGCAGGGACGGAGGTCGTGGGGACTGCTGCTGCTTTTCAACGGTTTGCGACTGGGTCGGCTGCGACCATCTGAGGCTTCTCAGGAAGCGGCTCGATAAGAATTGCTTATCGGCTATTCAAAAGTACGTCTCGACTTGAGTGCTGAATGCGCCCATGCTTGAAGACGAAATGGTACGGAATCTCTTCTTTGTCGGAATCATTGTCTCAGCTAGTGGATTGATCGGGCCTCCGTTCGCGCTGGCGCTGGGGTTGGTGTTTGGGCTGACGTTGGTACATCCCCTGCCTGCGGAGAGCCGACAGCTTTCGAAGTTTCTGCTGCAGGCGGCGGTTGTATGCCTGGGATTCGGAATGAATCTGCGCGAGGTGGTTCATGCGGGCCGGTCGGGGTTTGTATATACGGCGATCAGCATCGCATTCGCGCTGACGCTGGGCGTGTTGTTCGGCAAGCTGCTGCAGGTGGGTAAGACTCAGTCGCTGCTGATCAGCGTGGGGACAGCGATCTGCGGGGGCAGCGCGATTGCGGCGATGGGGCCGGTCTTGGAAGCGAACGAGGAGGAGATGGCGGTGTCGTTGGGCACGGTGTTTGTGCTGAACTCGGTGGCGCTGCTGCTCTTTCCGTTTATCGGGTTGCGTCTCCATCTTTCTCAGACGCAGTTCGGTCTGTGGGCGGCGCTAGCGATTCACGATACGAGTTCGGTGGTGGGAGCGGGTGCGAAGTATGGCGCGACGGCGTTGGCGGTGGGGACGACGGTCAAGCTGGCTCGGGCACTGTGGATTGTTCCGCTGACGGTTGCGACGGCAATGCTGAGGAAGAGCAAGGCGAAGGTGCAGTGGCCGTGGTTCATTCTGTATTTCTGCGTAGCAGCGGTGTTGGCGAGCTATGTTCCGCGGTTTCTGCCGCAGACTGCCGGGCTGTTTGCCGGGCTAAGTCGACTGGGCCGCTCGGGTCTGACGGTAGTGCTGTTTTTGATCGGGACAGGAATCTCGCGGAGCACGTTGAGACAGGTGGGGATACGTCCTTTGTTGCAGGGGGTGGGGTTGTGGATTGCGGTGGCGGGGGTATCGCTGTGGGCAATCCATGCTGGATGGATTGCTCTATAGGGCGATTGCTCGTGGCAAGCTAGTCCTTGGGATCGGGTGGCGACAGCGGCAGATCGAAGAGCTTGTCCGTTACGCGAACTGGAGGCGTCGGCCGGGGCGCGCTGGGGCGCGGAGCACGGATGCTGTGAACGGCGCCGCGGGCGGGGGGCTTGGTCAGGATTGCCAGTAGATCGCGGAGCTCTTTCTGGAGCTTGCGGAGTTGTTGCGGATTCACGCTCTGGGCTGCTGAGTCGATGCCTAGGGCGAGCTGCGGCTCCTTCTGCTTCAGCTCGGACTTGATGACCTGACGAGCTCCCGGGATGGTATAGCCCTGATCGTAGAGAAGGGACTTCACGTGAAGCGCCGTCTCTACGTCTCGGCGGCGATAGAGGCGCTGGCCGGTTCCTCCTTTGTGCGGCTTGAGCTGGGGAAACTCGCTCTCCCAGAAGCGGAGGACATAGGCGGGAACGTCACAGAGCTTAGCGACTTCGCCGATGCGGAAGTAGAGCTTGTCCGGGATATCGGACCCGGTTGGGGGAGGCGATTTGCGGATCGGCTGGTGCTGCGCCATGCCAAAACTCCAGGATCGCCGGCGGTCCGGCTTGCTAGTAAGTATAGGCCAGCCGCCAGGGTGTGAATCAACTTTATCAACGCTATATGGTGTGGATACTGATATCGAAACTCATGGGGAAGTATGGTTCGGTCTGGTCGCTGGGTCGCATGGGGAACTATGGAGAAGGAAGTGGCGTATCGTTTCAAAGACCGGAGGAAATACAGGTGAGACATATTGTTTCTGTGGGAATGATCCTTGGTGTGGTTGTGATGAGCGGCTGCCGGATTGATTCGAACAAGCGGGACGGCAATGAGAATGTGAAGATCGCTACTCCTTTTGGCGGCATGCAGGTGAAGACGAACGAGTCGGACGCTGTCAGCGGTATAGGGCTGCCGATCTATCCCGGCGCGGAGTTCGTGAAGAAGAACAATAAGAACGATAGGGATAAAGGTGCCGCCGACGTGAATCTGAGCTTCGGGAGCTTTCAGCTTCGGGTGAAGGCAGCGAACTACAGCACTCCCGATACGCCGGACAAAGTAGAGGCATTTTACCGAGCAGCCCTGGCGCGATACGGCGACGTCATTCAGTGTGAGAACAACAAACCGGTGGGATCGCCGACGCGGACTGCCGAGGGACTTACGTGCGACAACGATAAGGATAACCACCACATCACTGGAAACGATGATATGTCCGAGAAGATGCAGCTGAAGGCAGGGTCCAAGCAGCATCAGCACATCGTCGCTGTGGAACCAGAGGGTACTGGTACAAAATTTGGTCTAGTGGCGCTTGACCTGCCTGGACACATTACTGTGGGCGAGGACGACAAGCAGTAATGCGCTTGCAAACTTTCATTCGGAGACGAGGCGGTGTAGGCTGCGCTTGCCGCGTCTCCCGGGCTCAGGTAGCTTCATAAGTGTATGCATGAGTTTTGTCACCGATGTGGCGGCGAGCTCCCTGCCGGTGACGGGGCTGCTCCGTTTTGTCCTCACTGTGGAGCGCCACAGATCTATCTATTGGACCACGAGCCCACTTCCGCGAATGCTGACGACGGGACGACTGGTACGCTGCCTCCGCCGCGACCGCAGCTGGTGGAGTGGAAGACGGCGATCCGCTGCGCTGTTCTGGTGGCGATCGTGGCCGCTGCGTTGAGTGTTGCAGGTACGCGGGTTCCGATGGTGTCCGCGCTGGGCTCGCTCTGGATTATCAGCGGTTCCTTGATTACGGTGGGGCTGTATCAGCGGCGTCGTCCGCTGGCCTTGATGGATGCAGGCGTTGGGGCGCGGATCGGGCTAGTCGCGGGGTTGGCGCTGATAACGTGCCTTGGGGTGTCGATGGCCGTGGCTGGGCTGGTTGCGCGCTATGGGCTGCACAACATGGCTGCGTTCGATGGCCAGCTAACCGAGCAGCTTCATGCGCAGATCGAAAAAGCCGCTGCTGCGAATCCGGCGCCTCCTGAGGTGATCCGGTTTATGTATACGCCGGAGTTTCGCGCGGGGATCATGCTGGCGGGATTCGCTATGGTGGCTGGAGCGCTGCTGTTGCTCTCGGCCTTGGGCGGAGCTGTTGGCGGGATGCTACGGATGCGGAGACGGGCTTCCGTCTAAACACGCCGGTGCCCACACGACAGATTGGATGTCAGTGTTGGAGAGGCATCGTGGCGGTTCATCGGGTTGCTGGGATGACTGCATTATTCTTGCTGGGAATCTTCTCGATGTCTGAGGTCTCTAGACGGAGATGCTCTCTCGCCATCTGTGGTGGGACGCGCCGTATCCATTGGTTCAGCGACACATCGGAGTAGGTGCTGCTTCGGAACATCTCGAGGAAGACGAGGTCGCTGGTTCCGATGTTCTCGATGTAGTGGCCTGCAACCGCCGGGACGAAGCCCACGTCGTTAGAATTGAAGTTCATGGTGCGCGCCTTGCCTGAGGACGCAAAGACGGTCATGCGTCCGGAGCCGCTGATCCAGTACTGCCACTCAGAGGCGTTGGGGTGCCAGTGCAGTTCGCGCATGCCGCCGGGTTTGATACGAACGAGGGCACTGGCGATCGCCCGGGAGGCGCCGAAGACGGTGGAGTCGACGATGCGGACGTCGCCGCTCGCCGTTTCCAAGGTGGGTTTCATGGCTTTCATGCGGAAGGTGTAAGAGATCTTTGATTCCACAGCTTTACCGCCGACCGCTTTTCTGTCGTCTTCGAGCGAGCCAGGAAGCTGGCCCTGGAAGATATAGAGTTCGTCGTCGGGAAGGCTCTTCAAAGTGGCTTCGGGAAGCCCAAAGTTTTTTGAGATCACCTCGGGAGGGGTGCGGGCGAGCCAGTCGGAGATAAGGAAAGTCTGGTACTCGGAGAAGCCGCCTTCATCGAAGACGAGCAGGAACTCGCAGCCGTCGGGTCCAAGGCCCTGGATGGAGTGAGGGAAGCCGGCGGGAAAGTACCAGAGATCGCCTTCGCTGACGTCGTCGATGAAGATGGTGCCATCTGGATTCAATACGGTGACGCGGGCGTTGCCGTGGATCATGAAGGCCCACTCGTTGGCGGTGTGCCAGTGGAGTTCGCGGTAGCCTCCGGCGGTCAGGCGCATGTTGACGCCGGCGAGATCTCGTGAGATCGGCAGATCTTTCTCGGTGACCTGTCGGGTCCATCCGCCATCCTGAATACGTCGATGCGAGAGGTCGAAGGAGTACCAGAAGGGGCCGACATCACCTCTGTCGGTAACGGGGGGGGCTTCGGATGACGGGTTCTGTCCGGCAATCGGCCTGTTGACGGGGCCGGGATTGCTGGAGGAGTGGTTCTGCTCGCCTTTGCTGATCTCGCTTTTGCTTTGAGCCGCGGCGAACGGGGTGGCCATGATAGTCCCGGAGCTGATGGCTGCGGCTGCAGCACCTAAAAAGGAACGGCGGCTCACGAATTCTTTCAATTGGGAGGAATTGCTCTGCATAACGATTAGCTCCTTGCTGGACATAAGGTTCGCCCCCAGGTTGGCGAGTCTACACATATTGGCAGGCGATAAACCGGACGCGAGACTGCCCAGAAACTATAAGGCATGCCCTGCTGCGTTGTATGCCAAGGCCAGTTTTGTCTCGCCCTTTACGTGGGATTGGTGCGGATATCGGGAGGTCTGCGACTTGAGAGGCGTCCTGCTGATATCATCAAGCCGAATCGTTATGAGTGAGACTACGGAAACCGGACAGCCGAAGATACGCGAGAAGGGCCGTCTTATGTCGGCCTCGGAGATTGAACGAACCCTGGTGCGGCTTGCCCACGAGATCGTTGAGAAAAATGATGGTGGCTCCAACCTTGGTTTGGTGGGGATCAGGCGGCGCGGTGTTCCGCTGGCGCAACGGATCGGCGATTTGATTGCAAAAATCGAGAAGCATCCTGTGGATACGGGCGTGCTTGATATCAGTTTCTATCGCGACGACTTGTCGACAGATGGGCCGCGGCCGAAGGTAACACCGGGCGCGATCGGATTCGACGTAACGGGCAGGGACATCATCCTGATGGACGATGTGCTGTACACGGGACGGACGATTCGCGCGGCGCTCGATGCGCTGTTCGATCATGGGCGGCCGAAGAGCGTTCAGCTTCTGGTGCTGATCGACCGCGGGCATCGTGAGCTACCGATCGAGGCGACGTTTGTGGGACGTTCGATTCCCACCTCCAGCCGGGAGATCATTGAGGTGAAGTTGAGCGAAGTGGACGGTCAGGAGCAGGTTCTGCTGGTCGAGCTGGTGGACTAGCCGATGGCTCAGGCTTTGAAGTCGACTTCGATATACGCACCGGGATCTTTGCTTAGTATTACGCACCTGACGGTCGAGGAGGTCTCGGCGATTCTGGGAGCTACGGCGCGGATTGAGCAGATGCCTCATAGCGAACGTGCCGCTCTGCTGGATGGTCGCAAGGTTGCGCTGCTGTTCTATGAATCGAGCACGCGTACCCGTACGTCATTTGAGTTGGCGGCTAAATCACTAGGTGCGACGACGACGCTGGTGAGCGACAAGAGTTCGTCGATCGAGAAAGGCGAGAGCCTGAAGGATACGGGGCTGACGCTGCGAGCTTTAGGCGCGGAGTGCATCGTCCTGCGGCATCTGTCTTCGGGAGCGCCGTTCCTGCTGGCGCGTGAAACGGGACTTCCGGTGCTGAACGCTGGCGATGGGATGCATGAGCACCCTTCTCAGGCCCTGCTCGACCTACGGACGATGCTTACACGCCTGCCGGGCCTCGATCCGGCGACGGTGCATGCGAAGACGCTGAGCGGCGTGACTGTTGTGATCACGGGCGATATCCTGCATAGCCGCGTGGCACGCTCGAACGCGATGTTGCTGCCCAGGCTGGGTGCGCGAGTATTGCTGTGCGGGCCGGAGCCACTTTTGCCGGAGATTGCGCGCGAATTAGGTGAAGGCGTGGAGATTGAGCGGGACTTCGACCGCGCTTTGCAGCAGGCGCAAGTGGCGATGATGCTGCGGATTCAGCGTGAGCGGCTGGCCGGGATGGAATTAGATCTAGGTGAATACATTGCGCGCTATCAATTGAACGCTGAGCGGCTGGCGGCAAGTGCGCCCGAAGCATTAGTAATGCATCCAGGGCCGATGATTCGTGGACATGAGATCGCGGGTGAGGTGGCTGATGGACCACAGTCTGCGATTGAGGATCAGGTGCGACACGGACTGGCGGTGCGGTCGGCTCTGCTAGTGCGGGCATTGAATGCAGACGGATTCAAGAGAGTTGTGGCATGAATGATTTGTTGATTTTGAACGGACGCCTAATTGATCCAGCCAACAATGTGGATGCGCCGCGAGATCTACTGCTGCGGGATGGACACGTTGTTGCGGTAGAAGCTCCGGGTGGGTTGAAAGAGGTGCAGGCTGTCGAGACGATCGACGCGGCGGGCCTGATAGTCGCGCCGGGATTGATAGACGTGCATGTGCATCTGCGCGAGCCGGGTCAGACATACAAGGAGACGATCGCCACAGGAACAGCGGCTGCCGCTGCTGGCGGCTTCACGACTGTGGTGGCCATGCCGAATACAGTGCCGGTGAACGATTCAGTCGCAAGCCTTGATTGGATGATGGATGCAGCGCGCGGTTCGGTGGTGAAACTGTTTGCTATGCCTGCTGCGACGATGGGGAGCATGGGCGGCGAACTGTCAGATTTCGCCGCACTACACAAGGCCGGTGCAGTTGGCTTTACCGACGATGGCAAGCCGGTGCTGGAAGATCACGTGATGCGAGCTGCACTCGTGGCCGCTGCTCGATTAGGTGTTCCCGTTTCGCAACATGCAGAAGACACGCGGCTAACCGGCGGTTGCAGCATGAATGCCGGACCCGTAGCGTTTCGGCTCGGGCTGCGCGGAATGACGGTGGAGGCAGAGGCTCGGATTGTGGAGCGGGATATCCGCCTGTTGCGCGAGATCGAAAAGGCTGAAGGGCTAAGGCCGCATCTGCATGTGCAGCATGTGTCGACGGCACGAGCGATGGAGGCCATTCGTCAGGCCAAGCGCGAGGGCCTGCATGTGACATGCGAGGTGGCGCCGCACCACTTCACTTTGACCGATGATGCGATCGGCGACTACGACACGCACGCGAAGATGAACCCTCCACTGCGCGCAGAGTCTGACCGCATGGCGATGGTCGCCGGTTTGATGGACGGAACAGTGGATTGCATCGCAACGGACCACGCCCCACACGCGTCACACGAAAAGGAGCAGGAGTTCGAGCGCGCCCCGAACGGCATCACCGGCCTCGAGACCGCGCTGGGACTAGCGTTGCGCGTACTGCACAAAGGGCAGGGAATGTCGCTGGCCCGCGTAATGCAGTTGGTGAGCGCGGTCCCTGCGGGGATTGTCTCACTCGAAGGTCGCGGTACGCTCAGTGTTGGGGGCTTCGCTGACGTCGTGGTGTTCGATGCGACGGCTGAGTGGGCCTACGATGCAACGAAGACGCGATCGAAGTCGCGGAACACTCCGTTTGCCGGAGCGGCGATGCTGGGGCGCGTAAAGGCCACGATCTGCGAAGGACGGGTTGTATATCGCCAATAAACAACCTGCTGCAGTTCGTGCCTTACTGGTCGCTGCCGTGACCGTGGAAGACTGCGTGGTTGATGTCGGGCCAGAACTCCTTGAAGGTGAAGTTGGCTGAATCGATGAGAACGCTAGTGAGCCACTTCTGGCCGACTTTGGTCCAAGTGCGGTATCTGGTGGGGTAATAGAGCGAAGAGATGCCGGCGGCGGAGCCTGAGCCGATGATTTCAGAGAAGTTGAACATCTCGTCGCCGCTATCCTGTCGAGTGACCAGAACGCGTGTGGCGGCGTAGAAGGCACGCTTGCGGAAGCCTCCATGACCGAGAGTGTAGAAGCGGGGGTCCTGACGGAAGAGTGCAGGGTAGGTGCCGCTGACCATGAAGTTCTCGTTCGCGGTGTCGGCGAGGGTGTGCCAGTAGTAACGGCCATAACCGACCATGCCCTGCCCGAACTCAGGGGTAGATTTACTGTTCATGGCAAAGCCTGCCTGGATGCCAGAGAGCAGGAACGACGAGTAATCGAAGCTGTTGCGGGCAGCCAGATGAAATTTTTCTTTCGCGCCCAGCGGTGGGAGCTTCGTGTTTGCGGACACGGCGCTGAAATTGGGCATGATCCCGAGGATGCGCTTGGTCTGTTGGGGGCCGTTGGCGGCATCAGGATTGTTCGACTGCTGCTGAGCCGGAGTTGTCGTTTGGCCTGACTGCTGTTCGAGCAGTGTGCTGGGAGCGTCCGGAAGGTTGGAACTGGAACTAACTGAGTCGCTGGCGATCAGTTGCTGGGCCCGAAGGGATGCAGGAACTGCAAAAATGAGGAGAAAAGCGGTCGCCACAAGCGTGGTGAAACGCTTCGGTTCCTGCGGATGGAAAAGACGCATAAAGAATAAGACGCGGATCCGTTGGAATAGACGCGACCGTGGATGTGTTTTATATGAAATGTGGCCGCTATATGGATCAGACATTGAGGATGCTCATCTTGCGGGCAACTGTCGTGAGGGTATCGAGTGCCTGGTCGATCTGTTTGCGAGTGTGCTCGCTGGTCATGATCGTGCGAATGCGTGCTTTCCCTTCAGGGACCGTGGGAAAAGCGATACCGGTGGCCATGACTCCCGCATCGAAGAGCGCCTTGCTGAATTCCATTGTTTTGCGGCCGTCGCCGATGAGGATGGGCGTGATGGGAGTCTCGCTTGCCGGAGTAGTGCGTCCGCCAACGTCGAATCCGGCTTCGGTGAGCTGCTGCTTGAAGTAGCGGGTGTTGTTCCACAGGCGCTCGATGCGCTCCGGCTCCGACTCCAGCAGATCAAAGGCAGCGATACAGGTGGCAGCGACTGAGGGTGGGTGCGAGGTCGAAAAGAGGAACGGGCGCGCGCGATGGTAGAGGTAGTCGATCAAGTCGCGCGACCCGCAGACATAGCCGCCAAGTGCGCCAATGGCCTTTGAGAGAGTGCCCACCTGCACATCGACACGCTGGGTGCAATGGAAGTGATCGACCGAGCCGCGACCATTGCGGCCAAGAACACCGCTGGCATGGGCATCGTCGACCATCATAATGGCGCCGTATTTGTCGGCGAGGTCGCAGAGCTTGTCCACCGGACCAATGTCGCCGTCCATAGAGAAGACACCGTCGGTGATGAGAAGCTTGCGGCCGGGCTCGTTCTGGATCTCTTTGAGGAGCTCTTCGGCGTGGGCAACATCCTTGTGGCGGAAGACCTTGATCTTCGCACGCGAGAGCCGAGCTCCATCGATGATGCTGGCGTGGTTGAGCTCGTCGGAGAGAATGAAATCTTCTTTCCCAAGAATGGATGAGACTGTACCGGCGTTGGCCGTAAAGCCGGACTGGAAGACAACACAGGCTTCGACGCCCTTGAATGCAGCGATCTTTTCTTCAAGCTCCATGTGAATGCGCATGGTTCCGGCGATGGTACGGACGGCACCCGAGCCGACGCCGTACTTCTCTGTCGCAGCGATGGCGGCTTCGCGGAGCTTGGGATGGTCGCAGAGACCAAGATAGTTGTTGGAGGCAAGATTGATGACACGCTTGCCGTCATAGGTGCAGACGGAGCCCTGTTCATCCTCCAGGATGCGCAGCTTGAAGTACGTTCCGCGTTGCTTGAGATCGTTAAGTTGTTCGGTCAAATGAACAAGCTGCGGACGGGTCGTGGCTGCACTATACATAGAGACCATCTTAAACCTTTTGGGGGCGGGCAGTCTCGGGCAGTCAATAAGCATCAAACTATGACAGCGAAGTTCGTCATATTGCGTCAGATGTAACAATGAGCGAGACTCTGCAAGAAATGAGGCCCGAATACAATGAAAACTCCCCAGGTAATGAAGCCTGTTGCCATGATGGCGCTGGCTTGTACGCTTTTTGTTGGTTGCCAGTCGAAACAGGATGCGGCGATTGAGCAGGCAAAGAAGCAAGCCGCCGCTACCGGACAGCCCCAGCAGGTTATTACGGTCGACAAGAATGGCAACACTACCACGACAACAGTGCAGCCTCCAGCTCTGGGCCAGACGACCCAGGCCGTAACGACGACTGTGACTCCAGCGGCCAGTGTTCCAGCGAACACTCCTGCTGTAGCTGGACAGCCTGCACTCGCTGGACAGCCCGCAGGCGCCGATCAGACAGCCGCGTCTAATCAAACCGCTTCAGCTCCTGTTCCCGGCGGCAATCCAGTCATCGTGCCCGCTGACGTGAAGATTCCTGCCGGAACGCCTCTTTCCATCCGCATCAACCAGCACCTTAGCGTGAAAACCAGCGAGGCGGGCGACCACTTTGATGGAGAACTGGTCGAGCCGGTTGTGGGTCCCAATGATCACGTCATCGTTCCGAAGGGAACGCCAGTGGGCGGGATCGTCGCGGCATCGCACAAACGAGGACACTTCAAGGGTCAGTCGATACTGGAGCTTCGGTTGACCTCAATGACGCTGAACGGAACACGCTATCCACTCGACACCAGTAGCCTCACCCGCACGAAGAAGGGCAAGGGCAAGCGATCGGCCGCAATCATCGGAGGCGGCAGCGGTCTCGGTATGCTGATCGGCGGCGTGGCAACCGGCGGCACCGGCCTTCTGATCGGCGGTCTTGCCGGCGCAGGTGCTGGCACGGCCGCGGCTGGCCTCACCGGAAATCGCGACATCGATATTCCCGCAGAATCCGTCGTGCGTTTCAAGCTTGCGGACGACCTCGTCGTTCAGCCGTCTTAGCTCATACAGAGGAAACAGAAAGGGCTCATCCGACGATGGATGGGCCTTTTCGTTTGGTGCTATCAGCCTGTGTATTCTTCTATGCGATCTTGAGCGATTTCCGTTCGCGCTACAGTACGATGCGCAAGAAGATGGCCTGCCGCCACCGAAACGAAGCAGAGTACGACCGAGGCGATAACGTTCGCCAGAGCGCGTCCCCACGCACCAGATCGCACCAGATCAAAAGTCTGCAGGCTGAAGGCCGAGAAGGTCGTGAAGCCGCCGCAGACCCCTACCATCACAAAAAGCCGCATGTTCTCTGGCGCAGCATACCGACTGCCCGGCAGCGTAAAAGTACCGAAGAACCCGATCAAAAAACAGCCAAGCACGTTGACCAGCACCGTGCCGAAGGGAAAGCCGTTGTCCAGATTGAGGGTTGCGCGTGTGATTGCGTAGCGTAGGAGGCCGCCCAAGGCACTCCCAATGGTGATCCAGAGATAGGTCATGATCTCCTGCCTCAATGTTCTCTTACGCGAAAGCACTTGGCAGAAGTCATCATCCCTTGCGGGCGGTTAATGGGAGACTTCATTCCCAGTTGGGTCTACTGTACACCACACCACTGTCACATTCGATGCAAAAGCCGAAGGGAAAGCTACTTCCCATTGAGATGCTGCACCACAAGCTCCCGAGCCTGCTGCAGTACGTCGTCATCTCCACCACACCCGGGAAGCCAGTGCATATCAGGCTCGCGACGGAACCATGTGAGCTGACGTTTGGCATAGTTGCGATGGCCTTGCTGAGCCTGAGCGACTGCTTCCTCACGTGTGAATTCATTGCGTATTACAGCGGAGGCCTCTGCATACCCAAGCGAGGTAAGAGGACGGCAGTCGTCACCATACCGCTCAATCAGTCGCGCAGTTTCTTCAATCAGACCGCGGTCGAACATCGCAGCAGCGCGCTGATTGATACGCTCGTACAAACGCGTGCGCGGCGGGTTCAGCCCCAACCGCAGGATGCGATAGCCCGTGAGCTTATCGCGACCCTTCTCCCACTGTTTCGTCAGCGGTTGGCTGGCGGCGAGCGAGACCTCAATGGCGCGGATCACCTTGGGTACGTCATTGACGTGAATCGCCTCGGCGGCCACACGATCCAGCCGTGTCAGCATACGGTGCAGATACACCGCCCCACGTGTCGTAGCGAGCGTGCGAAGCCGTTCACGCCGGTCGGGATGCGTAGGTGGTGACGGAAATAGCCCATCGATCAGAGAGCGCAGGTAGAGACCGGTACCTCCAGCTACGATCGGAAGCCGTCCCCGTCCGGTAATACCGGAGAGAGCCTCGCGAGCCTGCCTGCTATAGTCACCCGCAGTGCATGGCTCGTCCGGCCACGCTATGTCGATCATGTGGTGCAGCACAAGCGCACGCTCTTCTTGCGAGGGCTTGGCCGTGCCGATCTCCATCTCGCGATAGACCGCAACCGAGTCGCAACTCACGATCTCGCCGTTGAACTCCTCTGCAAGGTGAATCGCGAGCGAAGTCTTGCCGCTTGCCGTGGGACCTACAAGCACAATCAGAGGATGGTCAGGCTCCTTCACCACAGGCGCCACCAACCCGGTGTAAAGATGCGGTGCACGTCTCCGCGAAGGAGGCTGAAGATGAAGATGACCAGAGCGAGCAGTAGGAGGCCGCGAACCTGCCGCCGCCGTTCCTGTTGCCTGCTATGCGACATTTGCGTTGAACCGGACGCAGCCATCCGCACCTACTCAGGCCGCTTGTTGACGAGATAGTGGATACGCAGCTCGAGGTTGGGACCGTGGAACTGGCTGGGCAGTGGCGGGAACTGGCCGACGCTGGTGATCGAGCCCCAGGCCGCGCGGTCCAGCGCCTGATCCTGCGTTGACGCGTCAATATTCATCGCGCCGATGCGCCCATCGGGCAGAATCGTGAACCGGATCAGCGTCTCACCTTGCTTGCTCAGCGGCGGTTTTGCCTCTTCGGGAATCAGCGGGAGCCAGGCGTTGTAGATCTCCCGGATGATCTTGCGGAGGTAAGGATTGAAGTCGACGCCCATTGTGTCGGAGAGAATATCGACGCCCGTGTTCAAGCCTTGGTGCGCTACAGGAATGCTTGCACCGTAGTCGCCGTCCTGGCCGTGGTTCCGGGCTGCTTGCTGGGCGGCTTGGCGGATGGCATCGCCGGCGGTCTGGTTGGGTGTACTGAAGTTAGGACGGGTGGGAGCAGGCGTTGGAGCTTCCACAATGGCCTGTTGCGGTGGATGCTGCGGCAGAGGCTGCGGAGGTGGTTGCTGCTGTGTTTGCTGTTGCGGAGCCGGGGCGGCTTGCTGGGGTTGGGGCGCGGGCGGTGTGGGCGTGGATTCGGGAGCTCCGGCCCTGCGCATCGCCTGCAATTGCTCTAGCGTCTTCTTGTCCAGTGTCGGTTTAGTAGTTTGCTGCGTCCGGTCCTTGTCGCTGATGACGTTCGTCGGCTTTTTCTCCAACTGCTTGCTCACGTCCTTGGGCATGTCCAGGAAGGTGAGCTCCTTGTCGCGCTGCTTGAGCACATCCGCCGGATTAATGAGCCGCGGCTGATGGAAGATGACCTGTGGGCCGTACAGCACGAACCAGCCGATCGCCAGCCAGATGATGATCGAGATGTAGACGGACTCCCGGAATCGGGCACGGGCGCGTTCGTCGTCTAGCGCATCTAGGAGATGGATCAGCTCCTGCTCTTCGAGGACGCCGTAGCGGTTGGTACGCACCTTGACGGGTGTGTTGGGCGGCGCGGACTTGGGCGGAGTTTCGAGAGAGGGCATGAGCTATCTTGTTGTGACGGCTGCGAAACGCGAAAGTTGCGTAAGACTACAGAGAAACCACATCCGGGTCGCAATATTCGGCCCCGCCCGGTTGCGTAGTCACTTACCATTTTCTCATCTTTTTGGGCGATTCCGGTAAAAGGATTGTCTGGGAGGGAGTCCCCCGACCCGTACACTACTCAGGATGACTCCAAGCTTCCCCGCCGATCTCCGCGCCGTCGTCCTGACCATCAGCGACCGCTGTTACCGAGGCGAACAACTCGATCTCTCAGGCCCGGCAGTTCGGGGGGGACTAGAGTCAGCAGGGGTGTCTGCTGTCGAGGCGGCGATCCTGCCGGACGAACTCGATCTGATTGCCGCAGCCCTTCTCTTTCATGCCGGAACGGCTCGTTTGATCCTGACCACTGGTGGCACAGGACTTGCACCCCGCGATGTGACCCCCGAAGCGACCCGACAGGTTTGCGACCGGCTGATCGACGGCCTTGCCGAGCGCATGCGGGCCGAAGGTCTGCGCCATACCCCTTTCGCCGCGCTAAGCCGAGCAGTCTGCGGAAGCGTCAGAAGCACACTGATCGTTAATTTGCCGGGCAGTCCCGCTGGGGCGCAAAGCTCACTTGCAGCGATTCTTCCGCTCTTGCCCCATGCCCTCGATTTATTGGCTGGGCGTACCGAGCACCCTGTGGCCCTTGATGAGCCGCGCAGCAGGTAAAATAGATAGGACCCCGTGAAGATCTCTCCCTCTGGTTTTTTTCATAAGTTGAGCGCCTTGAACGCTGGCATGCTGGCCCTGCTGAAGCCGTTCGGCGTGTGGGGCATCGGCGCGCTTGCGGTCATTGACTCGGCCGCCATCCCCCTGCCGATCGATGCTCTGCTGATCGATTTCGTCGTCCACGATCATCGTCGATTTATCTTGTATTGCTTCATGGCTGCCCTGGGTTCGGCTGTCGGGAGCCTTGTTTTCTACTATATTGGCCGCGCTGGCGGAGAACTGTTTCTGCTCAAGCGGATCAACCGCAAGCGTTACGAGCAGCTACGCGACCGCTTTGAAAAGCAGGAGTTTCTCGCCATCATGATCCCTGCCATGATGCCGCCGCCAACGCCGATCAAGCTGTTTGAGTTCGCCGCCGGAGTCTTTGAGATGAAGGTGCTGTGGTACTTCAGCGCGATTCTCGTGGGCAAATTCCTGCGGTTTCTGGTCTGGGCCATCATTACGATCCTGTACGGCCCTGCAATCCTGGACACCATCACGCGGGAGGTGCACCTGCACCTGCAGCTCGTTTTAGGGATGGGTGGAATCCTCGTAGGCCTGATCGCTTTCTGG
The DNA here is from genome assembly GCF_003945235.1 of Edaphobacter aggregans. Taxonomy (NCBI): domain Bacteria; kingdom Pseudomonadati; phylum Acidobacteriota; class Terriglobia; order Terriglobales; family Acidobacteriaceae; genus Edaphobacter; species Edaphobacter aggregans. The sequence goes on along the minus strand of NZ_RSDW01000001.1, from coordinate 2,495,321 downwards.
GTCATCCGCAAGCTCTTCGACCGCCGTCGCGGAACGCGTTTTCCTCTGGAAGAAGACGAGACTTCGGTTTAGTTTTTTTTACACACTTTTTTAATGCCCAAAAGCCTGAAAACCCACTGATTCTAATGGTTTTTTGTGGTCAACTAGCGGTGGAAAGTGTGGCAAACGTGGATAGCTGATGGTCACTTTTTTGGTGTCCAAAAATCGGCGCTTCAGGCAACTTTATTTATCCACGGTTTTAGGGCGGAGAAGTGTTCTCTTTGCGAACAGCCGCTTGCCGTGGAGCGGCATCAGAGTCCAAAGGCAGTATATGAAAATGGAGACTAACACTATGAAAGCAAAATGGTTGTATGGCAGTATCTTGGCTTCGGCTATGGCGATCCCAGCGTTTGGGCAGATTTCAGTCACCATTGGCACTCCTCCACCGCCGATTCGGTATGAGGTGCGGCCTGCTATGCCCGGCCCCGGCTATGCGTGGGTCGATGGCTACTGGGGAGTTCGTGGCGGGCGGTATGTTTGGGTTCCGGGCGTGTGGCAGCGGCCTCCTTATGCTGGAGCCTACTGGAGCCATCCGCACTATGATCACTACGCCAACGGCTGGCAGATGCATGAAGGCCATTGGGACCATGAGGACCATGGCAACCACCACGATGAGCACCATGACGATCATCATGGTCGCTAGACGAGATGTTTCGTCAAGAAAAAGGCCCGGCTCTCGCCGGGTCTTTTCTTTGTTCTATGAGGCTGCGAAAGATGTAGTTCTATTTGCGGTTCAGACCCAGGTGCGTTTCAATCGCCTCCTGCCACTGCGGACCGCTGTCATGATCGCTGCTCCCGAGTGCTCGCACGTCGTCATTGGCTGAAGGTTGCAGCGCGGTTCGAACATAGGTCACTTCGACTGACGTATGGGATTCGCCTATAGGGGTTAGCTTTACGTCGACGGTAGTAACGAGGACGTCAGGGATGAACGAGACATATTGCATTCTTCCGGCGGGCAGATCGAAGAGCGTGTTCACCCAGACGCTGTTGCGTGAGCCGTGTTGGACCGTGAACACCGCCCCCTGGGTGTCGTGTGCGGGCTGTGGGTAGAGAAAGACCGGGTTCCAGTGTTTGCCAGCCCAGTTCCGCTCTGCCTCAGGACCGAAGAGCGGGGCCACGCGACTGAGGGGGGCAGCGACTTCGAAACGGAAGGTGTTGCTGACGTGCGCCAGATCGTATGTCGCTTGCATCGTTTGCACCTCTCGCAGGTTGGTCGCGCTTAGGATTACCATCGCGAAGATGATTGTGGACGGGGTCATTTGCGCTCCTTCAAATGGTGGCTGTCGGACGCACGAAGCGTCATTCCGTAGAGCTTTCGGAACTGGTCAATGTCTTCCAATGTCTTGGCAGAGAAAGGGGGTTTGCCTTCGAAGGCGTGCAGGACTATGCCTTCGAGCAGATCTCCCAGGCTCATGTCTTTTAGTTCCGCGATAGCCTTCAGGACTTTCAGCAGACGTTTCTCGATGCGAACACCGGTTTGAACTCGTTCGATCTCGAGGACATCGTTTGTTTCTTTTCGCTCGCTCATTGGTACCAATGTACCACGGTAAATAGACAGGATCAACAGGTTTGAGGCACGAAAAAGAGAAAGGGGGCCGAAGCCCCCTTTGATTTGCAGGTTTGTCTTGTCTAGGTTGTGGCCGTTTGGGCCAGAGAACGACGACCGAAGATCGCCATCGCGAGGGCGCCGAGGCCGGTTGCGAGCAGGACCCAGGTGCCGGGTTCGGGGACAGTGTTGATCTGGAAGTCGACCGTGGCGAGATTGTTGAAGTCGTTTGGGCCGCCTCCGGTGAGGATGAAGAACCCGTTGTAGGGGACGCCGACTGCGAGATCCGGCGGTAGGGTGACGGAAAACAGGTTTGCTGTCAGAGTTTCGCCGGGATCAACGCTGACAAAGTAGGACAGGAAGCCGGAGTCGTCGATCGTGCTTGTGCCGGTGATGCCGTAGTCGACGCTGTTCAGGTAAACCGTCGCTGCGTTTGAGAGCGGGGCTGAGACGGTGGCGTCGAACCACAGGGTGGAACCCGGTACAGCGGACTGCACCGGGTTGCTGAGGACGAGGCTGATCGTGTCCGCCGAGGCTGGCATGACCAGCAGAAGCACTGCGAGCACAAACATTGAGAGGATAAGGGCCGTTTTCTTCATCATTTATTCCTTTGGTCTAAGGTTTCGCTAGTTGTAGATGTAGTGGTTTATTTGCCGCCGGGGAGAGTTGCACGGATACTGCCGCCGAAGGTTCCGCCGGTGTAGGTTCCTGTGTAACGCTCGGCTGCTGCCGTTCCTGGCGCGCCAGCTGAGGATGGGAAGACGACGGCTGTGATGGCCGAGGATCCGGGCTGAATGTCGCCCAACGCCACGGGTAGGGGCGAACCGGCTGCGGTGCCCAGCGTCGCTCCAGTCAGCTGCACAGCAGGTGCTGTGCCTGTGCCGTTGTTCTTCACGGTGATCGTTGCTTCGTAGGTGCCGTCGCCCAACTGGTTCAAGACAGCGGTTGTTACCAACTGGACCGTGCCTTGGGTGGGAGGCGTATCGATTACGAGGTTGCAGAGTTGGACGGTTCCGACTTGAGAGATGGCGTCCCAGTAATTGAGGCTGGTGATGCCCTTCTGCTCGGTGCGGAAGGCGTAGTTGGTGCCGACGGTGAGCTCGCTCTGTCCGAACGGCGTGACGTAGATGGAGTAGGTATTTGCCGGGACGTTGACGACGGCGCGGAAGTGATACTTCAGACCGGCTACGTAGTTGATGGTGTTAGCGGCTACGAAGGCTCCGCCGCTGCGTGCGTCGATCTGGCCGGTTGGATTGAAGCGTCCTGCGATGGCGAGGCCAGTGAAGGCCGACTGCGGTCCGAGGGAGAGGCCGACGTTGGAGTTGTTGAGCGCTGTGGAGGGGGTTGCATCCCATTCAGCAGTAAAGGTTCCGGTCTGGGTGGGGATGGTGCCGCTGATCCAGTTGTTGCCGAGTTGCTGGATGCAGGCGTTGCTCAGCGAGTTGATGATGAGCAGCGCAGTGGTTGAGTGGGTGGTGGAGCCGTCGGTTGCCGAGACCGTGATGGGATAGGCTCCGGGTGTGGTTGTACCGAGGGTTGCCACGGACAAGGTTGAGGTTGGGGCTCCGCTGCCGATGGTGGGCGAGGAGAAGGTCGCGCTCGCTCCGGCAGGAAGGCCGCCGGTTACGCTGAGAGCGACATTTCCCAGATAGCTGGTGGATGTCGCGAAGGTCATTGTGAAGTTCGCGATATCGCCGGCGACTGCTGTGATGACAGAGGGTGAGGCGGCGATGGTGAAGTCGGAGGAGGCCGCGTTGACGGTGAGGGTGAGGGGAAGGTTGGAGGTCTCCATGGCGGTGGCACCTACGCCGGTGACGGTGAGTGGATAGACGCCTGAGGCTGTCGTGGAGTCGGCGGTGATGGTGAGGGTGGATGAGCCAGCGCCGGTGACCGTTGATGGGCTGAAGCTGTAGGTTACGCCTGCGGGGAGTCCGCTGACGTTGAAGGCGACGGTGGGGTTCGGGTCGCTGCCGGGGATGATGTTGATGGTGAAGGTGGTGCTGCTGCCGCCGCGGATCGATGCTGCGGTCGACGGGCTGCGCATGAGGAAGGGCTGCAGAAACGAGGCGTCGCCACCGTGGCTAAGGGTTTCATAGACCATGATGTGGTACTCGGTGGGGTTGGCGAGCTGACGGATGACCTGATTGAGGTACTGGATAGTCAGCGGAAGTTCGAGGCCCTGACGATTGTGGTAGTTGTTGTAGCCGATCTCGTCGGTGGGGTAGACCTGCAGGGTGACGGTGCCGCCGCAGACATAGCTGGGCACGGTGGAGGAGTTGGCGAGTTGGTACTTCGCATTGAACTCAAGTGCTGAGGTGAGGCGGAGCAGCGCGTTACTGGAGGCGTCATTGTAGAGGTCAACACCCTGGATGCGCGCGGTCTCGGCGGCGTCGAGTGCGCCGGAGATGCCATACTGGGCGTGGCCGAAGTCGCGGCAGGTCTCTTGCGAGATGCCGTCGACGCGTGAGTCAAAGACGGTCTGTCCGTACCAGCTTGCGGTGCCGCGAGGAGCAGGTACAGGTGCAGCGCCGTCAGTGTGGTAGTAGAAGTAGGCCGGGATGCGCTGCTTCCAGTAGAGGACTCCCTTGTTGAAGGTCGCGACGTCGTCGTTGAAGACACCGATGTTGATCATGCCCTCGATCATGCTGATCTCCCAGTTGCCGTTGGAGGTCGAGCCGTTGATGATGCCGGGCAGGATGACGGTGGAGAGCATGGTCTTGAACTGCTGGATGTCGGCATCGGCCCATCCGGCGTTGGTGTAGCGGATGATCTCAGCAGCGCGGGGGAATTTTTCTGAGTCCCATGCGGCCTGGAGCGGGGCGTTGGAATTGGTATAGCCCTTGAGGTTGTAGCCGTAGGTGTTGAGGATGGCGATCGCGTTGTTGGCGTAAGTCTGATTGCCGGTGATGTACCAGAGGAGGGCCTGGAGATAGGCGGCGCTGGAGTCATTGTCGGCGGCGGAACAGCCGAAGTTGGGATTCGAGGTGGGGCCGCACTCGATGATGCCGGTCGCCGGCGGGCCCTGAATCTGGTAGTTGAGCTGGCCGATGTTGCTGTTTTGCGCTTTGAGAAATGCAGAGTAGAAGGGCTCGGTGTGCGCCGCGATCATGGTCTTGATGTAGTCGAGTTGGGCCTGACTGACGAGAACGCCGGGATGCTTGAAGGGTGTGGTCTGGGCTTGGGTTGTAGGGCAGCTGCAAAAGATAAGTGCGACCATTGCGAGAAATGCGGCAACGACTCTGCGTGAAGTTCTCATCGGATCATTACTCCTGTTAGGACTTTCTATTTGTGTGTGCGGGGAGACGTCCCGGCGCGGTTCTGCGATGTCGCAGCCGAGGCGGAGCATGAGAAGAGATTCGTTAGACAAACGAATGTCTTCAAGGTTTTAGATTATGTTTGTAGAGCGGACTAAATAACGACAACATTTAGCCTGATGTGGGGAACGACTGTCAAATACAAAAGTAGAAGTGCAGGAGATTTTCAAGCGCGGCGTGTTGCAGTTGCGGGTTCGTCGACGGAGGCATGGAGAGCGTGTCGTTCTGATCTTCAAGCCTCGTGCGGCTTTCTGCGCGATGGTATAGTTTCTAAAACTTTCATCGGCCCGTCACCAGGAGGGCTCCAAGGAAAAAAGTTCTATGAGATCGTTCTGCCATGTTGCAGTTACAGGGCTAGCTGTTGCCTTGTGCAGTCTTCCATCCATCGCGCAAGAGAAGCCAGTCGTAAACGATATTCCGGCGAGCTTTACGCCACCTGAACGGACGCCTTACAAAGCGCCAAAGGTGGAGTTCGACTACGAGAAGCGTGTGGAGATGATTCCGATGCGCGACGGCGTGAAGCTGTACACCGTGATCGTGATTCCGAAGGGTGCGAAGAATGCTCCGATCGTGATGACGCGAACTTGCTATAACGCTGCGGCTCGCGCTTCGGCTGCACGTGCGACTGCGGGGAGTGCGCCGGTGCCTACCGGACCACCTGCTGCTGCGGCGGCAGGACGTGGAGGGCGAGGGGCTGCAGCGAAGGCAGAGTCGCCTCATATGATCGATGAGCTGGGCTTGTCCGATGAGATTTTTGTGAAGGCTGGGTACATCCGCATCTATCAGGACGTTCGCGGCAAGTATGGATCGGAGGGTGTGTACCTGATGACGCCGCCGCCGGTTGGACCGTACAACCCGACGGGCGCGGACGACACGACGGACGCTTACGACACGATCGAGTGGTTGACGAAGAATTTGCCGGAGAGCAATGGCCGGGTGGGCATGATCGGCTCGTCGTACGAGGGCTACACGGTGGTGATGGCGTTGCTACATCCACATCCGGCGTTGAAGGTTGCCGTTCCCGAGAGCCCGATGGTTGATGGCTGGATGGGCGACGACTGGTTCCACTACGGCGCGTTCCGGCAGCGCATGCTGGACTATTTCACTTCGCAGACGGCTGCGCGCGGCGCTGGGCCGAGGGTTCTGCATGAGCACCATGATGACTATGTGAACTTCCTGGAAAAGGGCTCGGCGGGCAACTTCGCGCGCTCGCTGGGTCACGATCAACTGCCTTATTGGAAGACGATAGAGGCGCATCCTGCGTACGACGGCTTCTGGCAGAGCCAAGGTCTGGACAGGCTGATCGGCAAGACGCCGCTGACGGTTCCGACGATGTGGCTGCAGGGACTGTGGGACCAAGAGGACATGTATGGCGCGAACCATGCCTACAAGCAGTGGGAGTCGCAGGATAAGAACAACGATAAGAACTTCCTGGTGATTGGGCCGTGGTTCCACAGCCAGATCAACCGTGAAGGGCACGTGATGGGGCCGTTCACGTGGGACGGCGACACGACGGCGGACGTTCGCAACTCAGTGATGTTCCCGTTTATGGACCAGTATCTGAGGGAGGGTGCACCGAAGGCCAACACTCCGCCAGTGCTGATCTACAACTCGGGCGAGGATCACTGGGACCGCTTGCAGAAGTGGCCTCTGAGCTGTGACGCGGGGTGCGCGAGCAAGTCGAAGCCGCTGTATCTCAAGGCCGATGGGAAATTGTCGTTCGACGCGCCTGCTGCCGGTGGCAACAAGTTCGCGGAATATGTTTCTGATCCCGCGAAGCCGGTGCCGTTTTTGCCGCGGACGGGCGATGTGGGCACGTGGCAGACATGGCTGGTGCAGGATCAGCGCTTTGTTGATAACCGACCCGACGTGCTGACCTACGTGTCCGATCCACTGACTGCGGCGACGCGAGTGAGCGGCGTTCCTGAGGTGAACCTTTATGCCTCGACCAGTGGTACTGACAGCGACTGGGTCGTGAAGGTGATCGACGTGTATCCGGACGATGCGACAGTGACGGCGCCGATGAGCGGCTATGAGCTGCCGATATCGCTGGATATCTTCCGCGGACGGTATCGCAAGAGCTTCGAACATCCAGAGGCGTTCAAACCGAATGAGCCGGAGCTGGTGAAGTTCGATCTGCCGAATGTGAACCACGTCTTCCAGCCGGGGCACCGGATTATGGTGCAAGTGCAGTCGACGCTGTTTCCGCTGTACGACCGGAATCCGCAGACTTTTGTGTCGAATATCTTCGATGCGAAGCCAGCGGATTATCAGAAGGCTACGCAGCGTGTCTGGGGTGCTCCAGGTACGGCGAGCTTTATCAGCCTGCCGGTTGTTGAGTAGTTGTTTTTGCAACGGTTTTCAAAGGACGCCCCAGATTAATTGGGGCGTCCTTTTTTTAGGACTCGAATTTCTTTCAGCAAAGACTCTCACGGCTTTGTGATCGCAGCGCTCGTCGTGTCGACCTTCTGACCTTGTCCAAGCCTGATCGCGCGCCGTTCAACATCACGCTCCAGAACATCTGACTCCTTGAAGGCTCCGTTCCCCTGAATAATCCGCGCTATGCAGCCCGTCCATCCGGTCTGATGGCTGGCTCCTACGCCGGCCCCGGTATCGCCGTGGAAGTACTCGTAGAAAAGCACGTTGTCGCGCCAGTGCGGGTCAGTCTGAAACTTCTCCACGTCTCCAAACACAGGCCGCTTGCCTGAGCTATCTTTGACGAACGTTCCGATTAGCCGCTCTCCCAGCTCCTTGGCTACCTGGAACAGAGTCATCAGATGCCCCGAGCCCGTTGGGCACTCAATCGTGAACGTGTCGCCGTAGTACGCTCCGAGGCGCATCAGCGAGGTATATAGCAGGAAGTTCACCGGCATCCACACCGGGCCTCTCCAGTTCGAGTTTCCTCCGAACATCCCGCTGTCCGAATCTCCCGGAAGATATCCCACCGAAGACTTTTGCCCCCCCATGTCGAACTCAAACGGATGGTCTCTGTGGTAGAGCGAGAGTGCACGAATCCCATGGGGGCCGAAGAATTCCTTCTCGTCCAGCATCTTCGTCAGAATTCGTCGCAGCTTGTCTTCGTTCACCGTGGACAGCAATCTTCTCCCAGCTATACCTGGAGCGGTCGGCATGTGAAGGTTCGCGGCCAGCTCCGGATGCCTCGCCAAAAAGTTCCTCGCATACTTGCGAAACGTCGGTAGCTTCTCCTGCAGATCTTCCTCGAAGATCGCCACTGCAGTTAAAGGCAGCAGTCCTACCATCGATCGCACCTTCATCTGAAACGCCTGACCATTCGGCATCCGCAGGACATCGTAGAAAAAACCATCCTCTTCATTCCACATCGTGTTTTTTGCGTTCCCCATTCGGTCCATCGCTCCGGCGATCCACATTGTGTGCTCGAAGAACTTGATGACGAACTCTTCGAAGACTGGGTAGTGCAGTGCCAGCTCCACTGCGATCCGCAGCATCTGCTGGCTGAAGAACACCATCCATGCCGTTCCGTCCGCCTGTTCCAGGTAGCCACCGCCCGGAATCGGAGCGCTCCGGTCGAAGACTCCGATATTGTCCAGGCCGAGGAATCCGCCCTCAAATAGATTGTTTCCTGCGCGGTCCTTTCTGTTCAGCCACCATGTAAAGTTCACCAGCAGCTTCGAAAATGCGTAGGTTAAAAACTCGAGATCGCCCTGGCCATTGTTTCTCTCCTTGTCGCTCAGGTAAATCTGCATCGTGGCATAGGCATGGACTGGCGGATTGGTATCGCCAAAATTCCACTCGTAGGCCGGTACTTGACCATTCGGATGTTGATAATCGTTTCGAAGTATGAGCATCAGCTGGGCTTTGGCAAAATCCGGATCTACCGTCTGGAACGCGAGCATATGAAACGCCAGGTCCCACGCTGCGTACCAGGGATACTCCCACTTGTCGGGCATCGAGATGATGTCGTTGTTGTACATGTGGAACCACTCGCCGTTCCGCACCCTTTGTCTGATCTCCGGTGAGCTTGTTGGCTCCACCTTATGCTCTCTCAACCACACATTCAGGTCGTAGTAGAAATACTGTTTGCTCCAGAGCATTCCGGCCAGAGCCTGCCGCATCACCATCGCGCGATCGGGATCGGCCTTCACCTTTTCCGGCGTGATCCCGTTGTAGAACTCATCTGCCTCCTTCAGCCGTGCCGCAAAGACTTCGTCGAAGTGTTCAAATGGCCGCGCTTTCAGCTCCGCGACGGCTCGTCCGAGATGCAGACGCACAACCTCCGTCTTTCCCGGCCCAACATTGAGCGTGTAGTGAGGAGCTGCCTTTGTGCCCTCCAACGCGGGATTCACTGCCTCCTTCTGGTTGTGGATGAGGTAGTTGTGAAAGGCATCCTTCACATAAGGAGAAGCGTTCCGGGTTCCAAACAGTTTTTCGTTGTTGTTCTCGTTCTCGGTAAACAGCAGCGGGGTGTCTCCCTCGCAGTACAAGCCGTAGTCGGCCAGCGACTCCTGAAAGATCGGGTCCGTATGATGGGCTGAGATCACGCTGAACCCCTTGTGCTGTGCGCCTTTCAGCACCGGCTTGCTGCCTGCATCCGACCACATCCACGTATTTCGAAACCACAGCGTTGGCAATAGGTGCAGCGTCGCCGCCTCTGGCCCCCGGTTCGACACGCTGATCTTAATCTCGAGGCTCTCCGCACCCGCCTTCGCGTATTCGACCAACACGTCGAAGTAGCGGTCTTCGTTAAACACACCGGTATCTAACAACTCGTACTCGGGTTTACCGCGTCCACGCTCGCGGTTTGTCTTAATCAGATCCTCATATGGGTAAGCTGCCTGCGGATACTTGTACAGATACTTCATGTATGAGTGCGTCGGCGTGCTGTCCAGATAGAAGTAGTACTCCTTTACATCCTCGCCGTGATTGCCCTCGCTGTTCGTCAACCCGAAGAGCCGTTCCTTCAGAATTGGATCCTTGCCATTCCACAGGGCAATCGCGAAGCACAGGACCTGATGGTCATCTGAGATTCCCGCCAGGCCGTCTTCACCCCAGCGATACGCTCTCGACCGTGCCTGATCGTGTGTGAAGTAGTCCCAGGCGTTTCCGTTGTCGCTGTAATCTTCTCGGACTGTCCCCCACTGCCGTTCACTGAGGTAGGGTCCCCACTTCTTCCAGGGGACAAGTTTTTGGCCGGCTTCCTTAAGTCTTCGCTGTTCTGCTGCGGCTTGTGCCATTGATTCCTCCAAGGCTCTTGCCAGATCACGAATCAGGAGTTGTGCGTGGCCCGAAAAACGTGCGCAGCCGCGACGATTAGACGAGGTTATTCGCTGCGCCGTTCATTATCCTGCCAAACGTACAGGCGCGCCAGATCGAAAGCCTGGCGCTAGTTCGGCCATTGTTTTCAGATGCTTTCAAGCCACCTAGAATTATCCGCTTTGCTATGCGGATACTATTTTTGGGGATTATTAATAATCCGGAAAACCATAGTTAGCCCGTGAATCGGGGGTTGCTACTGGGCCTCGGGTGGGATGGTGTCGAGAGTACCGCTGAAGTAGCTTTCGCGGGAGCGGATTTTGGCGTCGGGGTAGTCGGGGATTTTTACTCGGATGGAGTGCATGCCGGGAGCTGGAGCGCCGTTCGCTTCGGCGTGGGGTTGGAAGCTGATGAGGTAGTAGTTGTGGATGTGGTTGGAGAGCTGGTGGAGGCCGTTGTCGAAGCCCTTTTGGGTGCTGAAGTTGATGTATTCGCCGCCGGAGAGGGAGGCCAGCTCGTGGGCTGCGTTTTTCTTGATGGCGTTGACGGCCATGATGAGGAGGCCGAAGGGGCCGCTTCCTCCACCGTAGTGGAGGTCGTTGAGGATCTCGGTTTTGCCGGGGCCGAAGGCTACGGAGTCGACGACGGTGTTGGTGCGGCCGAGGGCAGCGATGACTTTGGCGGGCTTGATCTCGCTGCCGTGGTCACGGGTCTCGCTGATGAGGAGAATGGCGTGGCGGTAGTGGTTCTGACGGGCTTCGAGGAGGCCGGTGGCGTAGGCTACGGCATCGAGGGTGGCGGCGTTGGGGTCGTCGTCGCAGGGCTCGAGCTGGGAGAGGGCGTGGGCCGCGGCGGCAGGGTCGGCGGAGAAGTCGCCGAGGAGCTCGGGGGTGGAGCCGTAGGTGACGACGGCTACTTCGCGTGGGGCGTCACCGGCTACGGCGTCGATCATGGTGAGGAGGCCGCGGAATTTGGCGAACTCCATGATGGCGGAGCGACTGCATTGGATGACGACGACGAGGGAGAGGCCGAGGGCATCGGTGTCCTGGTCGAGGTGGATGGTTTGGGGGACGCCGTTGTCTTCGACGACGAACTGCTCGGGCTTGAGGGTGTAGAGGATGTCGCCGTGCTTGGTCTCGACGGTGGTGGGGACGAGGACGACGTTGGATTGGGTCTTGAGGGTGTAGGGCTGGTTGTCCTGGGGGGATTGGGCAAGGGCGGTGGCGGCCAGGAGAAGAGAAAGAAAGGGTCGGAGGTTTGATAGAGACATCACTTCGGTCAGGATGACATAAGTTTGGAACGAAGGATATGGAGCGCTGTGAGTGTGGACTATCATTCTGGTGCGACCGGATGGTGGAGCGGGTTTGCGGGAGCGACCTTCTTAGGCGTGCTTGCGTTGGGCGCGGTGCAGGGATGCACGCGAGGTGCGGCGATGATTGAGCTGGATGAAGCGGCGGCGGGTCGGCCTGTCACGATGCAGGTTGGGGAGCGGGTTCGGATTACTTTGCCGGAAAACAGGACTACGGGGTATCGATGGCAGGTGGGTGGGGATTGTGCGGGGATTCTTGCTGTCGAGGACGATGAGGCGAAGCCGGGTTCGGGCGTGCCGGGTGCTGGTGGAGAGAGGGTGTGGGTGTTTGCAGCGAAGGCTGAGGGACGGTGCGAGCTGCGGTTTGAGTCGGTGCGTGCGTGGGAGAAAAGCTCGACCGGGAAGACAGCGTCGTTCCCGGTCGCTGTGATGAAGGGGTGATGGCTACTGCACGCTGCGGATGGTCCAGAGGTCCGAGGCCAGGCGCGGGTTGGTGAGGTAGGAGTAGGGCATCTTGAAGTAGCCTTTGACACCCCAGCTCTTGCCCCAGGAGTTGCGGACCCAGAACATGCGGGAGGCATCGTCGTAACCGACGCAGACGACTGCGTGACCACCTACGACTTTTTCGCCGGATCCGGGCATGGGGAGAATACCGGATTTGGCTACAGCCTTACTCTCGAAGGATTCGTAGCAGGTGAAGCCGAACACAAAGGGGAAACCAGAGGCAAGGCAGCCTTTGAGTGTGTTGAGTTCCTGAATGAGTCGCTGATAGAGGACGACGAGATGCTGTTTGGCATCGGTGTAGGCGGCGTTCGGCGGCTTCTGGGTGAACTTTGCGATGTTGTACGGCCAGTCGGATTCGGGGGGAGCACCCAAGGTCGCGACGCTCTTGATGCCGTCGCGGATCTGTGCGCCTGCGTCGGAGTTGATGGTGCCTTCCATGGAGCGCTCGTTGTAGTAGATGAAGAGGCGCGATGGCGTGAATTCGGTCAGGCTGGCTTTTATCTGATCGAACTCAATGGCTGCGGCGATGGCGTTGGCGGTGCAACTACCGAGTTGGCCCTGATCGTAAACAGGGGGGCATTGTTTGCGGAGATCGACGCTCTTTGGGGTATTGGCCTGATACGGCGCGGGTGCGGCGTAGAGGAAGTCGCGTTGATCGGGAAGGTCAGGAACCCAGCCGAATCTCTCGACCTTGCGGGTTGAGAGCGCCGGGGATGTGACAGTATGTTTCTTTGAGGCCTTTTTCGATTTGGCCATAACAGCACTCCTTCGGATTTCAAATTTGTTGTGAGGGGCCCATTGGAAGAGGGGATTGTTATAGCCCTTCTCGCGGAGGTTCGCAAGATGACAGTGCGCAATTCACGATATTCTCGTAGCGGCGGGAGTAAGTACTCTTCTGCCGGAGTACTGAGAGAATGCGACTGATGAAACCGATACTTGCTGCTGCACTGCTTTCCACCGATTTAACGATGTCTCATGCTGCTGGCGCGTCCGGCGATAAGGGCGCCAGGCCTGAGTATCCCAAGGCCCACACGGTAGAGCAGGTGGATGACTACTTCGGGACGAAGGTGAGAGATCCTTACCGGTGGATGGAGGATGTGGACTCGGCCGAGGTGAAGCAATGGGTGGATGCGGAGAACGTGCTGACACAGCAGTATCTTGCGACGGTGCCTAGCCGCGAGAAGATGCTCAGCCGATTGATGGAGCTGACGAACTTTGAGCGGTATACGGCTCCTGCGCGTCGGGGAACGCGGTACTTCTACTCGCACAATGAGGGGTTGCAGAACCAGAACGTCATCTACTGGCAGGAAGGGCTGACGGGCGAGTCGAAGGTGCTGCTGGATCCGAATACGATGTCGGCTGATGGGACGGTGGCGATCAGTGGATTGAGCATTACGGATGATGGGAAGCTGGCGGCTTACTCGATTGCCGATGCGGGCAGCGATTGGGTTAAGTGGCATGTGCGGGATGTTTCGACGGGTAAGGATCTGCCTGATTTGGTCGAGTGGTCGAAGTTCAGCGGGGCGGCGTGGCTGAAGGATGGGAGCGGGTTCTTCTATGAGGGGTATGACGCTCCTAAGGCGGATGCTCTGAAGGCGGCGAACTACTATCACAAGGTCTTCTTTCACAAGCTGGGGACGAAGCAGAGTGAGGACAAGCTGGTCTTCGATCGTCCGGATGACAAGGAGCTGAACGTTGGGGCTCAGGTGACGGATGACGGGCGATATCTGCTGCTTTATATGACGAAGGGGACTAGTCCGAATAATGAGTTGTGGGTGAAGGACCTGGAGCATCCAGATGCGGCTGTGATCAAGTTGGTGACGGTGGCGGATGCTGTGTACCAGCCAATCGATAACGACGGCACGTTGTTCTGGGTGCATACGACGCTGGATGCTCCCAATGGGAAGGTGATCGCGATTGATCTGAAGCATCCGGAGCGAGCGGATTGGAAGACAGTGATTCCCGAGACGAAGAACAAGCTGGACGGTGTGTCGATGGTTCATGACACGCTGATCGCGAACTATCTGGCCGATGCGCAGAGTCTGGTGGAGTTTCATTCGCGTGATGGGAAGCTGATGGAGCGGATGACTCTGCCGTCGATTGGGACTGCGGCGGGGTTTGGCGGCAAGCGTGAGGATAAGGAGACGTTCTTCCAGTTCACGAACTTTACGACGCCGGGAACGATCTATCGGCTGGATATGAAGACGGGGAAGACTTCGCTTTATCGGCAACCGAAGTTGAAGTTCGATCCTGCGTTGTATGAGACGAAGCAGGTGTTTTATACGAGCAAGGATGGGACGAAGGTGCCGATGTTTTTGAGCTACAAGAAAGGGCTGAAGCTGGATGGGACGAATCCTACGCTGCTGTATGGGTACGGTGGGTTCAACATCTCGCTGCTGCCGGAGTTTTCGGCGTCGCATGTGTTGTGGATGGAGATGGGTGGAGTGTATGTGCAGCCTAGTTTGAGGGGTGGCGGAGAGTATGGCGAGGATTGGCATCAGGGTGGCATGAAGCTGAAGAAGCAGAATGTGTTCGATGACTTTATTGGCGCAGCGGAGTGGTTGATTGCGAACAAGTACACGTCTACGCCGAAGCTGGCGATCTCGGGTGGGAGCAACGGCGGGCTGCTGGTGGGGGCTAGTGAGATTCAGCGGCCTGAGTTGTTTGGTGCGGTGCTAGCTGCGGTGGGTGTGATGGATATGCTGCGGTTCGATAAGTTCACGATTGGGTGGGCGTGGAAGGCGGACTATGGGGCTCCGTCGGAGAATGCGGAGGAGTTTGCGGCGATTTATAAGTACTCGCCGCTGCATAACGTGAAGGCCGGGGTTGCGTATCCTCCTACGCTGATTACGACTGCGGATCATGATGACCGGGTGTTCCCGGCGCACAGCTTCAAGTTTGCTGCGGCGATGCAGGCGGCTCAGGTGGGGCCTAATCCAGTGCTGATTCGTGTGGAGACGCGGGCCGGGCATGGGGGTGGAATGCCGCTGAGCAAGCGGGTGGAGTTGGCTGTGGATCAGTATGCGTTCCTGGTGAAGGAATTAGGGATGAAGGTGGATCAGCCCTGATTGGGCTGCCGTTTACGATTGGGGTCCCCGGCTGTGGATTTGGGTGACAGGAAAAGGGTTTTGGGTCATACTGCCTTGGTATGCCCCGTTTTGGGGATGGATTCTGGCTGCTTTTCGGGGTAGAGGTCGGCGGCAAAAATGAATCCGCGTGGTGGTTCTGCGCGTCCTATAGATGTAGGTAGCAGAAGGGCCCATTATGAGATTAAAAGCTTTGATCGCGATGTCGCTTATGCTTGCTCCAGCGTTGGCTTTTGCACGGCCGACGACGAGTGGAGCTCATATGCGGCCGCAGGTAGTTCGTAGCCGCGTCCCCAGGGCGCATGTGCATGAGGTTGCGCCGCACCACTAGGATGTGCGCTGGTTTTGCTGGCTTGCTTGCCGGGCGTTTTTGATGAAGGCGGCGAGTTTTGCTGAATCTTTCTCCCTTGGTTCTCTCTCCACCCCACTCGACACATCTACTCCCCAGGGTGTGAGGCCGTGAATGGCTTCGGCGACGTTGTCCGGGCCCAAGCCTCCTGCGACGATAATGCTGAGGCCGCTGGCGTTTTCTGTGAGGACGGCTTTGGCTGCTTTCCAGTCGTAGCTTACGCCGGTTCCGCCGCCTGCCTGACCTACTTTTGAGTCGATGAGGACTCTTCCCACTATGGCTGCGCGATGTATTTCCTTGAGCTGTGAGGCTACGGTTGCGGCGCTGTCTTTGGATTCGATTGTCCAGTGGATGGTCTGGATGAGTTTCACTCGATCTTCGAAGATTTCGTTCAGGCGATGGATCAGTTGCTGATCGACTCCGCCGTGGAGTTGGATGGCGGTGAGGTCGGCTGCGCGTGTGATGGCGGCGATCTGGTCGGCGTTGTGGGAGTCGAAGACGCCTACGCGCTCGATGTGTTGCGGCAGGTGGGGAGTGATGCGGGCGACCTCGGCGGCGGTGACCTGACGCTTGCTTTCGGCGAAGATGAAGCCCAGCGCGTTGGCGCCTAGCTCGGCGGCTAGTTGGGCGTCATTGAGATTGGTGTTGCCGCAGATTTTGATCCACATGGTTAGTGTTCTTTGGAGTACTCGCGATCGAGGAGGAGGGCGAGGGCGGCGGCTGGATCGGGCTGGCGCATGAGTGTTTCGCCAATGAGGAAGGCGTTGTAGCCCACGCCGCGAAGTTTGACGAGATCGTCGGAGGTTCGGAGGCCGCTTTCGGCGACCATGACGGCCTGGCGAGGCATCCAAGGGGCGAGTTCCAGAAAAACTTCGGGACGTACGGTGAAGGTGCGGAGGTCGCGGCTGTTGACGCCGATGAGGTCGAAGCCGAGGTCGATGGCGCGCTGGAGCTCCTGACGGTCGTGGGTCTCGCAGAGGACGTCCAGGCCAAGGCTGTGGGCTTCGTCTCGGAGATCACTGAGGGTGGCGTCGGTGTGGGCAGAGACGATGAGGAGGATGGCGTCGGCGTGGGCGGCTCGGGCTTCGAGGATCTGGAAGGGGTCGAGGATGAAGTCCTTGCGAAGACAGGGGATGCGGACCTGAGCGGAGGCGGCGAGGAGATCGTCGAGGGAGCCCTGGAAGAATTCCTCGTTGGTTAGGACGGAGAGGGCCGCGGCGCCGTGGGATTCAAAGCCGCGGGCAAGGTCTGCTGGGTAGAAATCCTTGCGGATGAGGCCTTTGGAGGGGGAGGCCTTCTTGATTTCGGAGATGATTGCGGGGCCTTTTTCGGCGGCGGCGCGGAGGGCTGCGGTGAATCCGCGGGGAGTGTGGAGGGCGGCTCTGCGCTCTAGCTCACCGTAGTCGGCGGCGGCCTTACGGGAGTTTACCTGGAGGTGGGTATGCGCGAGGATCTGGTCGAGCTGGGTCGGCATATAGCCATTCTACGGCGAGCGAAAAAAAGGAGCACTCTAAAGAGTGCTCCTTTTGAACTTTGGTGCCGAAGGGGGGACTCGAACCCCCACACCCTTGCGAGTACATGGACCTGAACCATGCGCGTCTGCCAATTCCGCCACTACGGCACGGTGGTCGCGTCGGCCAAGGCCGGACACGCTAACCGCGAGTCTTTAGTGTTTCAAAGCTGGCGTGCGCTGTCAATTCTGGCGCAGGCTGCGTAGACTTATCTGCGTTCGAGCACGTCTACCTTCGAGATATGCGAAATGACCCAATGATGACAGACTCTACGAACAAACCACAGGCGCCAGCTGATGCCGAATGTATCCCCGAAGATATTGCTGTCGAGATTCGCAAGCTGGCGCATGAGCTAAGCAATGCGCTGGAGATCATTGTGCAAACCAGCTATCTGCTGAGCATGACAGAGCAGAAGGAGCCAGCATCGGCCTGGTTGCGGATGATGGACAACGGAGTACAGAAGGCCATGGATACAAATCTTGCGCTGAGGAATTACATCAAGGCCCATACGGCTGATTGATGGGTTGCTCTTCGGTCTTTACACCGTTTTCCGAGAGTTCCTTTAGTCCGTTCGGAGGGCTTCCATGGGCTCAATTGCGGCTGCGCGTTTGCACGGCAGGAATGTTGCGGCTCCGGCGGCGACGGCGAAGATGCCGATTACGGGTAGAACCACAGATATATCGCTGGGGGATGTTCCATAGAGCAGCGCTGCGAGGCTTTTGCCGATGCTGAGGCTCGCGATCCAGCCCAGAGCAAGGCCGGTGAGGACTGGCGCAACGATCGTTCCCAGCATCAGCCGATAGACGCTCTGGCGTGTTGCTCCTAAGGCCATGCGAATGCCTACTTCCTGCGTGCGGGCTTCGACGGAGTAGCTCAACGTTCCGTAGATGCCGAGAAGGGCAAGGAGAAGCGCGGCTGCGCCAAATGCAACGAAGATGGTGGTCTGGAGATGTTCGGGTGCGAGCGAATCGCTTACCTGCGAATCCAGAGTATGAACGCGGGCGATTGTGACGTCGGGATTGTAGTTCCAGATAGCGGTGCGCACAGCTCCTATGAGAAGGGATGGATCTTGCGAACCCCGCACGAGGAAGTAGGCGCTCCTGGGAGGGTCGTCCCAATAGGGCAGATAGACCATGTTGACCGGTGCGGATCGTAGCGAGTTATTGTGTGCGTCAGCGACGATGCCAACTATAGTCGTGGCTTGTCCGTTGTGGGTGAACTGGCGGCCGACCGGATCCTGATTCGGCCATACCGCCCTGGCTGTGGTTTCCGAGATCACTGCATTTTTGGTTCCGCGGTCGTGGTCGTTGAGGGCGCGGCCTTCGATGACTCGTTCCTGCAACGTTGCGAAGTAGTCAGGGCCTATAAATCGATAGTTGGCGATGGCGCTTCGCTGGTCGGGTTGGCCGGTGGGCGAAATACCATCGAGCCAGGTCTCTCCCTCCAGCAGCATCGCGCTGACTATGGATGCCGATTGCACTCCGGGAATCGCACGCAGTTTTTCGAGAACTCCGTCGTCGAAGGTGGCGCGAGCTTTTTCCGTGAAGGCCTTGCCTTGAAGGACGACATCCGCTGCAACGACGTGGTCGGTCGAGAAGCCTTTGTCGAATGTCGAGAGACGAATCAAGCTTTTGGCGAAGAGTCCTGAGACGACCAATAACGTTGTGCAGAAAAACACCTGCGCTCCGACGAGCCAGCGTCGCAATAGATTGCTTCGGCGAGATCCGGATGCGCGACCAAGTCCTTGCAGGGCCTGCTGGGGCTTGATGTGGAGGACACGCAGGGCCGGAAGTACACCAAAGATGAAGGATGCTCCGACGGTCAGCAGGACAGAGAGTGCGAGCACGACAAAGTTGATCGAGATAGAGTTCATCCGGGGAATCGCGGTCTGCGCGAAGCTCGAGAACCAATGGACTGCGGCAAAAGCCAGTCCCACTCCTAGTGTTCCGCCAACGATGGAAAGAAGGCAGACTTCGGCTAGAGCGCTTTGCAGGAGTCGTGCGGAAGATGCGCCGAGGGCAGAGCGTAGTGCTACTTCGCGGTCGCGATGCACAAACCGGGCGAGCTGGGCGTTTGCCAGGTTGACGCAGGCGATGAGAAGAACGCTGCATACTGCGGCCAGAAGAAGCCAGAGACGCGCCGCAGTTGGGCCTACGATGGCTTCTTTGAGCGGCTGGATGTAGGTGGCGAGCGCGCCGCGCGGGTTGCCGTCGATTTGATTGGGCGGAATCTGACGGGCGATATCGTCTGCGATGATGTTGAGATTTTCCGTGGCCTGGGCGAGCGATATGCCGGGCTTGAGGCGGCCGAATGCAACGTAGTTGCCGTAGTCGCTGTTCCATCCGTAGTTTTTAGTGGGATCAATCACGAGAGGGGTGACGATCTCGCTGTCGGGGAGTTGGCGAGCCACTGGTGATGGTGATAATTCGTTCGACTTGGGAAAGTAAAAGTTCTGAGGAAGGACGCCTACGATTTGGAATGGCGTTCCGGCCATTTGAACGGACTTTCCGATGATGCCGTTGTCGCCGTTGAAGAGGGTTTGCCAGAGATGCCAGCTGATGATGGCGACCTGCTCGTGTCCTTCCACAGCTTCCTCCGGCAGGAAGTTGCGGCCCAGAGTGGGCTGGACACCGAGGACATCGAGGAGGTTCGGCTGGGCGGTGATTCTGCCGACGAGGCGAGGGTGATCGACGCCGAGGCTGACGCCGGTGGAACCTTGCTGGAAGAGAGTGAGGTCGGTGAAGGCCGTGGACTGGCGACGCCAGATGTCGGCGTGCCGGGCATTGGCTCCGACGTAGGGGAAGAGCTTTTCGATATAGCGAACCCGCTCCCATACGACGACCAGGTGGCCGCTGTCGCGATAGGCGAGGGGCTTGAGGAGCACGCCGTCGACGACGCTGAAGAGGGCTGTCGTTGCTCCTATGCCTAATGCCAAGGTCAACACGGCCGTTAACGTGAAACCTGGCGATTTACGCAGTTGGCGCAGTCCGTAACGAAGGTCCTGGAGCATTGACTGCATGACTTCTCCTCGAAGAAGGGTGCTCTTCCCAGCGGAAGGGATTACGCACACACTTTCTTTTCAGTTCGCGTTAATCGGCGAATTCGAGGAATTTATTTGTGACTGGGGGCACTGGCAGCGGGCGCAGGTCCACCAGAGGATGCAGGTGAAGGCGATGGCGAAGATGCGTGGGATCCACCTGACCAGCCGCCGGGTGAAGATTGGCCCGACGAAGAGGTGTGAGATGCGTTCGACCAAGATCCGGACGATCGAGAACTCTGATCGGCGTGAGTCGACGCGCTGTTGGACCTGTTTTGACCTTCCGCGTTGTGAGCAGCCCATGCGTTGTTGCCGCGTTCGGGACCAGCCGGATTTGATACAAACGCAGGGGTCGATACGGAGCCGTGTTGCGCTACTCCTGAAGAGATCTTATTCAGGTTGCCGAAGGATTGGCGAGGCACTCCAAGGCCCGCGGAGTCTTTGTGGAAGACGAAGGTGTCGGATGATGAGGATAGCCGCGAGACGGCAAGGGGTTTGTTATTGACGACGACCAGCGTGGACTGGCCGGCAACCGGAGCACGCGGAGGCTTCGGGCAGGTCGCGCAGCGGGCGGGGTTAAGAGTGGTCTGATAGTTGGCGATGCCGGTCCACTGGCCGCCTGGCTGCCAGCCCCAGCCGCTACCCGGACAGTAATTCCAACTGCCGTAGTGGAATGGAGTCCAGCCCCATGGGTACGGAGATACCCAGGAGTAGCCAGCACTGGGATACCAGGCCCAGACACCGTTGGCGAAGGGATCAAAGGCTGCGCTGGCAAGGTAAGGACGCCACATGGAGCCGCATCCTCCCACATCCGAAAAACTGCCGTAGTAGTTGAGGTCGTTGATGCCGTAGAGAGAGGAGCCCCCTCCGTACGCTGCCGGGACGGAACGGAGATTGTGATAGTCCATCTCTTTCTTGTCCCATTCGTCAAAGGCGCCGGGTTCTTCATTCTTGGCCACTACCGGAGGAGCTTGCGTGTTGGCATCGAAGGCGAGCGCTTTGTTTTTGCCCACCGTCGTGGTGCCTAACGAGTTCGCAACCTGCACACTGCCGTTGAAGACACTAAGCTTCGCTTTGGATGCATCCGAGTCGATGCGAATGTGGCTGGAGGGTGTGAGGACGATCGTGTCGTTGCCGAGGGTAACGGTGAACTCGTTTCCTTTGGTTCCAGCGAGACTTACATAGAGAGTGCCGGTCAATAGCTTGACGGTAGTGATTGTCGCGCCGGCGGGACTGCGCTGGAGAGCGGGAAATTCGATTTGGGTGTTGGGGGTGATGCGCAATGTACTGTTGTCTTCGAACTCCACCTCAGCTATACCCTGGTGAGTCTGTAATCGCTGACTTTGTGCGACAGGAAGATTGGTGAATGCCGTCTCGAATCCGCGGTCGGTCTTGCGATCCAACTCCACCTCACCGTTCACCTGGCTGAGGCGGACGATGCGCACGCCTGCGGGACCATTAGGTGTAGGTGAGGATTGCGGAAGTGTTGGAGCGGACGCTTCGGTCTTGTCTCCGGTCTGGATTGGATTGGAGACTTCCTGTGCTCGCGAAGCAGTTCCGAACAGAGCGATGGCCAGCAAAGCTGCGATGGATCCAGAGGTGGTCGTCATGTCGCCTCCACGGGCTACTGAAGAACCGTTCTCAGGAGATGTTTCTGAGAGCGTGGCAAGTATAGTCCCAGGCTGTGTGAGAAGAATAGTGGATGGAGTAAGAAGCTGTCGCGTCCATGTAATTTTGTTGTAAAAAGATGCCCCAGCTTTTCGCTGGGGCATCTTTATCTCATCCCGCCAACTCAATAAGTGAGCGGTGGACTTGGTATCTCGGTTGCAGCTCAGAGGTTCAGGCTATCTTTGAGCTGACAATAGTGGTCTTCGCTGAGACCTCGATTTCGCGGCTGGCTCCAGGAAGATTCAGGGCCAGCAACCTGCGGTAGAGAGAACGGGTAGAGCCAGTGAGGCGTGCGTCTTCGGACTCGTGGGGAAAAAGAGGAACAAAGCGCTTCTCTGAAGAACCAGGTTTCCGAAGTTGCAGGGTGAGGAGGTAAGGTCGTGGCTCTGGATCGCGGTTATTGCTTGTGCGAGATGAAGATGAGCCCGGCCGGACAGATGCGGGAGGGTACTTAGGTAGATTTGCCATAGGATCCCCTCAATCAGGGCGAAGTTTTCGCCTGGGTTTATAGAGGATTGGATGAGGCAGGTGTTGAGGAAGTTGTCTTATTGTTGAAGGCCTCGCGCAACTTCGTCCAGGTGACGTCGAGAGCCTCGGGAAGAACGCGAGTTTCGGCGATCACGGTCATGAAATTGGTATCACCACTCCAGCGTGGAAGGGCATGGAGATGGATGTGGGCTGCGATGCCGGCGCCTGCGGCTTCGCCGAGGTTGAGGCCGAAGTTGAGACCGTCGGGGTGATAGACGTGGCGGAGTGCGGTCTCGGCCTGCTGGGCGATGAGCATCATCTCGTGGGCGTCGTCGGTGGGCAGGGCGGCGAGGGAGTCGAGGTGGAGGTAGGGAACGATGAGAACGTGGCCGGTGGAGTATGGGTAGACGTTGAGGCAGACGAAGCAGTGCTGGCCACGGTAGACGATACGGGCAGCCTGCTCGGCGATCTCGGGCTGCATGCCGTGGGCAATGGCGTAATCGGTTGCAGCGATCATGTTGCAGAAGACGCAGCGTTTATCTTCGGCGGCAGGCCAGTTGGCGAGCGCAGGAGGGACACCGGTGCGGGCTTGCTCGTCGGCACGGGTGATGTAGCTGTAGCGCCAAGGGGTCCAGAGGCGATTCATATATGGGCGAGTATAGCGGGTGGATCCGTTCTGGCTGGCGGTTTGGTATGTGCGAGGTGAGCGGGAGGGCGATTTGACAGGAATGGATGACGTGGCGGTGAAAATGCTGTCGCGCGAGGGCAGTTCTGTTGACGTATTGGGTTCGAAGTTCTATGATTTTAGGTGAGCCACTGCGTGGGGGACCCAAGTGCAGCCGCTCCTCTGCTAGATGTCGTTCATTCCTGCCTGACGAGTTTTTACGGGATGGAAGACCAGCCAGCCTCCTAAACAGAGCGCTGATGGTTCCTGAAGCGACGCCCGAGATGGAACGTACCCTTGGATCCCGGAGTCCGCAATCACATGGTAGATAACCATAATCCTGAACAAGCCGAGAGCAAACCCCTGACCACCGAACTGGAAGTCCTAGCGCCCGAAGCGACAGCGGAGAACGCCGCCCTGTCTTCTGAATCCACCTCAACCCAACAGCATGAGACCGCCCACGACACGTCAAGTGCGAGCGAAGAGCATGGCCATGTAGCCACCGCGATCGACGCCTCCCACGACGAGCCGGACTATGATGCAGCCGATTTTGCGGCCGCATTGGCGAATTTTGACCGCGAGCAGGCTGCTGACGCTGCCGCCGCACAGAGCCTGACCGCAGAAGAGGTCATCGTTACTGGTACCGTGGTCAAGATTACGGACAAACATGTCGTTGTCGATATCGGGCTCAAGTCGGAAGGTCTGATTCCGCTGGACCAGGTTCTGGACATCAATGGTGTGTCCAAGTTCCAGGCCGGAGATTCTGTTGAGGTTGTGGTTGAACGCGAGGAGCCCGAAGGTGGCTACCTGGTCAGCTACGAGAAGGCGCTTCGCCATAAGGTCTGGGACAAGCTGGAGCAGGCCGCTAACGAGAAGACGCCCGTCAAGGGCATGGTTCTGAGCCGCGTCAAGGGTGGCCTGACCGTCGATATCGGCATCAAGGCGTTTTTGCCCGGATCGCAGGTTGAGGTTCGTCCAGTGCGCAATCTGGACGGCTATATCGGCACGGAGATCGAAGTCCGCGTCATCAAGCTGAACAAGAAGCGTGGCAACGTTGTGATCAGCCGGAAGGAACTGCTCGAAGAAGACCAGAACGCGAAGAAGGCTGTTACGCTCGCGACTCTGGAAGAGGGCAGCATTCTGACCGGAACGGTAAAGAACCTGACCGACTACGGCGCGTTCGTCGATATGGGCGGCCTTGATGGCCTGCTGCACATCACTGACATGAGCTGGGGCCGGTTGACGCATCCGCGTGATCTGGTGAACGTCGGCGACGAGATTCAGGTGAAGGTTCTGAAGTTCGACAAGGACAAACAGCGCGTGTCGCTGGGCTTCAAGCAGTTGACGCCTGATCCGTGGCTTGATGCGACGGAGCGCTACCCGATTGGTGCGCAGGTTCGTGGCCGTGTTCTGTCGGTTACTGACTACGGCGCGTTCGTCGAGCTGGAGCAGGGCATTGAGGGTCTCGTGCACGTGTCTGAAATGACATGGAGCAAGCGGATGAAGCATCCGTCGAAGATGGTCAAGCCGGGCGATGAGGTCGACACGATCATTCTGAGCGTGAACCCGAACGATCGGCGCATCTCGCTGGGTATGAAGCAGCTGCAGGAGAATCCATGGGAGCAGCTGGAGGATAAGTATCCTACCGGCGCGATCATTGAGGGTCGTGTTCGCAACCTGACCGACTTCGGTGCATTCATCGAGATCGAAGACGGGATTGATGGTTTGGTGCACGTCTCGAACTTGAGCTGGACCAAGCGGATCAAGCATCCTTCTGAGGTTCTGAAGAAGGGCGAGAAGGTCAAGGCGATCGTTCTGGGCGTTGAGCCTGAGAATCGCCGCCTGTCGCTAGGCGTCAAGCAGTTGCAGCCTGATGTTTGGGAGACGTTCTTCGCACAGCATCGCGTTGGCGACGTCATCAAGGGCAAGATTCTGCGTACGGCGCAGTTCGGTGCCTTTGTTGAGATCGCTGAAGGAGTCGAGGGATTGTGCCATGTGTCCGAGGCTGTCGGCGCGGACAACAAGCCGGTGCAGCTGGACGTTGACTCTGAGCACGAGTTCAAGATCGTCAAGATGAACCAGGATGAGAAGAAGGTCGGTCTCAGCATCCGGGCCGTTGGCGAAGAGGCCAGCCGTGCAGAGGTCGAGAGCTATAAGGAGCGCGACAAGTCTCCCAAGGGTTCCTCGAGTTCGTCTTCTTCATCGAGCAGCAGCACGACGCTGGGTGATCTGATCAATTGGAAGCGATCTGAGTCAGAGCGCGAGTAGGCTCAACTCTCAAAGGCTATAAGAATAAAGAGGCCATCCCGCTTGGGATGGCCTCTTTTGTTGCCCTGATGAATCAGTATGGTGTGCGATGGTGCTACGCGGAGATGGAGTGATGCACCCCAGCGTGGCCTTCCAAATTGCCAGGCATCTTTGCCGACGCACGCCGCATGACCTCAAGTTCAGCCGGTGCGAACAGCTCAGGTGGAATGCCGCCGATGGCTACATAGCCGGGGTCATCGCCCAAAGCCATCGAGATCTGGTTCCACCGCAGGAATGGCGAAGTGGTGGGTAGAACGATGAAGCGGCGCTTTGGCTCCGGGAACGTGAAGTAAGCTGACCAGATGAGAAGGGTCAGGCAGATCGCTGCACCATTAATGATGTTGATGGTGGAGTACAAATTGGAATTATGTGAGAGCCATGCGGAATCCACCAGGCTGACCGCTGCCAGAAAGCCAAGGCCAAAGCTCACGCCAAAAATTCGGCTGCGGTAGGAAAGACCCATTGGACGAATAGCAAAACAGACGAACAGCAATAGACAAAGCGTGAGAATGCTCGATGTCTGTTGAAGCTGCGTGACCATGGAGACCATGAACTTCACACCGGAGAGGTGCGGCGTGAGCGCAACGCCGATGGCAACTGCAACCGAAATCGCTGCAACCCACCGGAAGACCAGCATTCCAAGAGTTTGCAAACCCTTCAGCGGAGCCATCGCTAGCTTAAAGATGCTGTAGATGACAAGGAGGGAAAAGATCGCCTCCAGGGCATATGAAATCCAGTAGACGTAAAAATACATCTGATAGGCGAGATGCCGCTCAATCCCTCGCGATGACAAACCGAGAATAATCGAGCCTGCTAATCCGGAGATGAGCTTTATACCGAGCAGCGAAGTCAAAAAGATGAACTTGCGAGCTGCTCCAGAGCGCACCAAAGCCAGAAGAACTACTGCGCAAAAAATTAGTTCAAGGTAAGATAACGCCGCGACAAATATGCCTTGAGACATTGACCGCCTCCCAATGACTACCATCAGCGTAGCCTAACTTTGAGGCGGTTACAATAAATATCTCGGTTACTTTGATAATCTTACCAACTTGGTTTAGCGCAAACCACAGGCATTGGGATCATCAGGAGCGCACATGGGAATCGGCATGGCACTGGTCTTGGCGACGGTAACCTTGGTTTGGTTGGAGGCGGAGGCAATCTGGGTGGAGGCTGCTGCACCCAAGAGGACAATGGCTGCGACGAAAGTACGTACGATAGTTTTCACGGGATTGGCCTTTGCATCTAGCTGATATTTTGGATACTTAGAAAGATTGCGAATGTTTAGGGGACGTTAGCGCAAGCCGCAGGCATTGGCATCATCGGGAGCGCACATGGGGATGGGCATAGCACTGTTCTTAGCGATGGTGACTTTGGAGCTAGCAGAGGCCGAGGCGATCTGGGTGGAGGCTGCTGCACCGGTGAGGACGAGGGCGACGACGACTGCGCGGACGATAAGCTTCATGATGGAGTACCCCTAAAGTCGTATTTACATCTCCAGATTTTTCTGGACAAACGAGCTAAAGTAACCATAGGATGTAAAGGACAATAAGTCCAATGTAATGAGGTATATAAAGGAATATAAAACATCTCAAATTACTGAAGTAACATTATCTTTGGATGTTGAACCCGGCATTGCGGTGGTCTTGCTGGCCTAGAAGATGTGGTTTTTGGGTATCTTGTTAGGCAATATCTGGATGGGGAAATGCGGCTTCATCAATTTCATAGATTGAATTTGATCAAATAGGGCAACAATTGTGGCCGATGCGCAAAGGTGTGCGCCATTACTGAGGGTAAGTTTTGGGGGATTCGAACACGAAGGACTGTGCTTCCTCAAGCTTAGCCAGATTGACGCAAGGCTAAGCCCCTGAGGACTTAGCCTACGTTCGAGGGTGAGGAATTGACTTTTTAAGCGGTGGTCGGGGCGGGTTGTGCGGCGGGCTCGACGGGCTTCGAAGGTGAAGGTGCCGAGGCAGTAGCGGGCTTTTTCGGGGCGGCCTCAGCTTTTTTGGACGGGGCAAGGATGGCGTGGAGTGTTGTTCCCTCCATGCGGGGCATAAACTCAACCGTGCCAGCGTCCCCGATATCGAGGATGAGGCGATTGATAATCTTGTAGCCGAGATCGCGGTGGGCCATCTGACGGCCCTTGAAGCGAAGCGAAGCCTTGACCTTGTCGCCATCGCCGAGGAAGCGAACAGCCTGATTTTTTTTGGTCTGGTAGTCGTGCTCGTCTACGGTGACGGAGAACTTGACCTCTTTGATTACGATGACCTTCTGCTTCTTGCGGGCGGCGCGGTCGCTCTTGTCCTTCTCGTAAAGGAATTTGCCGTAGTCCTGGATTTTGCAGACTGGCGGGACGGCGTTGGGAGAGATCTCTACGAGGTCAAGGGAACGCTCACGGGCCATTTTGAGTGCTTCGAACGGAGGCATAACGCCGAGTTGTTCGCCGTTCTCGTCGATGACACGGATTTCGCGTGCGCGGATGCGTTCGTTGGTGCGGATGAAAGACTTTGCGGAACGTTTATCGATTGGTGGAATAGGTCCCTCCACAGCGGCTTTATCGGGCTCGCCATGCGTTGTTTTTGGGTTGGCGCACCTTGCTTGCTCGGTTGCGCTGGAACAAGAAGTATACCACTTAGCTGCTTTCCGCCTACGGTTGGTTGTATGAGAAGAATGGGACGCAGGATGGGCCGGGGACAACGGTTGGATGGTCGGCCTTCATCCAAGGACGTGTTCTGTGCAAGGTGTGTATTGTAAGAAAGTCTGAGAGAGGGCCTGCAATGAAACGTCGGATCCTGCTGGTGGATGATGAAGTGGCTGTGCTGTTGACGATGAAGGCAATCCTGGAGATCAGCGGGTTTGATGTGGATACGGCCGCTTCCGCGCGTGACGGCAAGTTCAAGCTGCGCAAGAACGAATACAACATGGTGATCACCGACATGCGAATGGAGAATGACGAGGCGGGAGCCGAGGTGATCCGAACTGCGCGCGAGGCGGCGTATCATCCCGCGGTGGCACTGCTGACGGCGTTTCCGCTGGCGGACGAAGACTGGCAGGAGATGGGCGCCGACAAGATGTTGGTGAAGCCCATGCATACGCGGATTTTGCTGGAACAAATCGAGCGGTTGATGAATTCGCATGAGGCAGGGAAATCGAGCGGGAACGGAGCAGAGGTGGCCAAGACTCCGGGTAAGGGGGCGGCAGGGAAGAAGGCTCCGGCTAAGAAGAGAGTTGCCGGGGAGAAGAGGACAACTCCTGCCAAGGCAGCAAAGAAGTTGGCTCCTAAAAAGGCATTGAAGAAGGTCTCAGTAAAGAAGGCAGTGAAGAAGGCGGTGGCGAAGAAAACCTCCAAACGGGCGTGATTTGGCGGTGATTCGTGGGGCAGGATGATGACGGATTGATAAATATTCCTGGCTTGCGGACGGCTCGGTGAGAAAAGGAGCCATCTGACAGTGCTGGGCTATTTTTCCGATCAAAATTCAACTGTGTTGAGGTGTCTGAGATGGGAATTCTGGATACGATTCAGGCTTTAGCCGGACAGGCTGGACAGGCTGCCGGGACGGATCAGGCTAAGGTAGCGGGTGGTTTTATTGAGGCGTTGACGCAGCATCCTGAGGGAATTCAGGGGCTGCTGAACAGCTTCAAACAGAATGGGATGGAAGAGCATGTCGGCGCATGGAGCACCGGGCAGAATGCTACAGCGACCCCCGAGCAGGTACAGCAGGGGCTGAGTGGAACCGGCCTTATCGAGAAGACAGCGGAGCGCGCGGGTGTATCGCCGCAGATTGTGCAGACTGCGCTGGCGACGATTTTGCCGATGGCGATTCAACACTTTGCGCCAAATGGGCAGGCTGCGGAGCAGGGTTCTCTGGGCGGTCTGGCGCAGCAGTTTCTGGGCAAGCTGGTCTAGTCGAGCGAGTCAGGCTGGCGTTGCGGTTCTTCCCGGCATAGGTTTCCAATGGCACGAATGACGTTGGCGCAGGCTGACAGAGGAGAGTTGTGATGGCTGATCTTGATGCTTTGAAGCAGAAGTACGATCCGGTGATTGCTACGATTGAAGGCTACGCGGAGTACGGCGCGAAGGTGGGGAACAGCTTCATTTGAAAGGCGTTGTGCCTTCGACGGTGATTGCGAATCGGGTTTGGGATGTGATTAAGCAGGTGGATCCTACGTATTCGGATCTGAAGCATGAGATTGTGACGACGGGTGGGGCAGAGCAGCCTTACATCATCAAGACGGGGGACAACTTGTCGAAGGTGAGTAAGCTGTTCTATGGGACGGCTAACAAATACAACGAGATAGCTGCTGCGAACGGGATTGATAACCCGGACAGGATTCAGGCTGGGCAGCAGATCAATGTGCCTGTGCTTGGGTAAGGTTTGAAGGTGACGGAGGCCGCGAGGGGTAATCTGCCCCTCGCGGTTTTTGTTTTTTTGTGCGGATTTTTTTGGTGTGGTGGAGGGTTGGTTTTGTTGGGTTTTTTGCGTGTTGCGCGTGGTGTTTTGTGGTTAGCTCGTGGTGAAAAGTGTGGCTATTGCGGTTGGTGGATGACCTGTTTTGGGGGTGTAAGGACAGAAGCTGATCCCTTTTGGGGATCACAAGAGCAACGACAACTACAGAAGCAGATCCCTACGGGATGACAACTAGAAGAACAGGCAACGGCAAGGGCAACGTGCGCGTGTGTGGCGCCTTCCTTGACAAAAACATACACGAGTAGTAATTGTACCGACATAAGTATGAAGGAGGCGAATGTGCCCGCTCCGAAGTTGTCCAGGATGGAATACCAGATCATGGAGGCGCTGTGGGAGAAGAGCGAGATTTCCCTTCGAGAGATACAAGAGTCCTTTCCCGCAGAGCCGCGGCCAGCCTACACCACGATTCAGACCATGGTTTACCGGCTGGAGGCGAAAGGAATCGTGCGCCGGGTGAGGAAGGTGGGAAACTTCCACCTTTTTGCAGCTTCGATCACGCGAGACGCTGCCCAGCGCCGCTTGGTTGATGATTTGCTGACGCTGTTCGGCGGCCGCTCCCAGCTTGTGATGGCGCACCTGATCAAAGGCGGCAAGTTGTCTCTTGCAGACGTGAAAGAGGCAGAGAAGATGTTGCGGCAACTTTCTTCGAAGGAGAAGTAGCCATGTTCACCGAGCTCTGGAAAGAAAGCTGGTCGGCAGCAATCGTCAATCATTTATGGCAATCGACGCTGGTGATGCTAGTGGCGTGGCTGCTGACGCTGCTGTTGAAGCGTAACCAGGCGCGGACGCGCTACTGGATTTGGATGACGGCGTCTCTCAAGCTGCTTGTGCCATTCTCGCTGCTGGCTGCGATCGGTGATTGGCTTCGTCCTGCGAGCATGTCTCCGATAGGGAGCCCGCAGCTTGCCAGCGCCATGGTGAAGATGGCACATCCTTTTTTGCAGAGCCCACAGAGTTCGGAGTCGTTCACGACTGCTTTTGCCGAGCCAGCGACTGTTGCTTCGGCTCCTCACCACGGTAGTCTTCTTCCTGAGATTTTTGTGGTTCTGTGGCTGTGCGGATTCCTTTTCCTACTTCTGCGCTGGTCGCGCGACTGGTGGGCAATTCGCTCTATGCTGCGGTCGGCTTCTCGAATGCCCCTGCCGATCGATGTGCCAGTTTTCTCAACTTCGCGCATGATCGAACCCGGAATCGTCGGCATTATCCGTCCGGTACTTCTGCTGCCAGAAAAAATAGTGGATCGACTTCCGGCGCCCCAGCTTCGCAGTATCCTGGCGCACGAGAATTGCCATGTCCTACGTCGCGATAATCTTACGGCTGCGATCCACATGGCGGTCGAAGCGATCTTCTGGTTTCATCCGGGAGTCTGGTGGATAGAGCGACGCCTGATTGAAGAGCGCGAGCGGGCCTGCGATGAAGCGGTTTTGCAGCTCGGCAATGAAGCGGAAGTTTATGCAGAGAGTATTCTCAACGTCTGCAAGTTTTATACCGAGTCTACCCTCGCATGCATTTCGGGCGTTACGGGTTCGGAACTGAAGCAGCGCATTCTTCGCATCATGACGAATCAGGTGACGCTCAAATTGGATTTGAGCCGAAAACTACTGCTAAGCACCGTTGGGATCGCGGCGATCTCTGTTCCGATGGTCTTTGGGCTACTGCATATTACGGAGGGCAGGGTTGCGGAAGTTCGGGCTCAATCCGCGCCGGCAAACCCAGCCAAGAACATCGCCGCTACCTGGCAGGGGACACTGCATACGGATAGAGACTTACGCTTTGTGGTTAAAATCACGACGGTGGATGACGCGATGTTGAGGGCTATCTTCTACAACATCGACGGGCCAACGGGCGGCATACCTGCGATTTCCGCCACGTTCAAGGGCTCTTTGCTAAAGATCGATCTTCCCTTTGCCACATACGAAGGCACTCTGGGCGCCGATGGCAACTCCATCACAGGGATGTGGAGGCAAGGACAGAATCCGCTGCCGCTGAATTTTGCACGCGCCACGCTAGAGACTGAGTGGACGATTCCCCAGCCTCCACGGCGCTTGGCTCCCATGGCTGCGGACGCGAATCCGACATTTGAAGTCGCCACGATCAAGCCAGGCAGTCCTGATGAACATGGACCGAGATTCTGGTTTGATCCGCACCGCTTTTCGGTCACTCACATTTCTCTGAGCCAACTGATCCAGTTTGCCTATGGACTCCAACGACGCGAGATTGCGGGCGCACCCGATTGGTTTAGTTCGGAGACGTACGATATCTCCGCTGTACCCGATGGCGAGGGTGAACCAAGCATCAAGCAATGGCAATTGATGGTCAGAAAGCTGGTGGCGGATCGGTTTCAGCTCAAATTTCATTATGAAAAGCGAGAACTGAGCGTGTACGCGCTCACGGTCGCAAAGACTGGTCCCAAACTGACCAGAAGCCAGGGCGATCCTAGCCAACTCCCAGGTCTAGGATTCGGACCGCCGGGAAATATGGGCGCGACGAACGCAACGATGGCGGATGTTGCCGGAGCAATGCAACAGGGCGCTCTGGACCGGCCAGTGGTGGATCAGACCGAACTCGCAGGAAGGTTTGACTTGAGGTTGAGGTGGACGCCGGAGGAGATGCATTCGGCGACGGAAAGCTCTGATGCTCCGCCGGACCTTTTCACCGCGATTCAGGAACAGTTGGGGTTGAAGCTGGTATCGACCAAAGCTCCGGTAGATGTGATTGTGATTGACCGTGTCGAGAGGCCTTCGGCGAATTGAGTGTGAACGGCTCGTTAAGCTGGAATGGGCGGAGATTGCTTACGGCTGCAATCCCCGCCCATTTTTTGTTTGGTCAGGTTAGAAGATGATTCTGAGTCCGAACTGCATCTGCCTTGGTGGGTAGGCAGCGGAGATCGTTCCGAAGCTGCTCGCCGTTGTTGTTGCGTTGAGGTTGGAGTAGTTGGTGCGGTTCAGGACGTTGAACATGTCCCACTGGAACCTGGCCTGCACGCGCCTTTCGGCGGCGAAGGTCTTTGCCAGTGTGGCGTCAATCTGCTGCAAGCCCGGGCCTTCTACTGGAGCAACACCCGAGTTGCCGAAGCGGGTGGCCGGTGGGGTGCCGAATGCAGCCTTGTTGATGTAGTTGTTTGCGTTGCGGCCGCTCTGAACGAGATAGGGGCCACCGAGGAAGTCCGAACGGCGGGTGCCGGTCGCGGTGCTGCTGGTGATGGAGTAGTAGGGGCCGCTCTGAGCGCGTCCTACTCCGCTCAACTGCCAGCCGCCAAGGACTTCCCTCACCATCATGTTCTGACCTCTGAGTTCGGCGATCTGCCAGACAGCCGTTCCTACAAAGGCGTGTTTGCGATCGATGCTAAGAGAGCCATAGTTGTAGGGAATGTTCTGCCAGTTCTCCAGCGTCACGTTGTTGCTGGAGGAGTCGCCGAGGTTCTTGGCGTAGGTGTAACCGGCGGTGAAGGTGACCCGGCCAGCACGTTTGACGGCGTAGAGCTGCAGCGAGTTGTAGTTGGTGGTGGAGTCGCTCAACCACATACTGATAGTGCTATAGCCCTTGTACGGATTGAAGTAGTTGGTGCTGAAGGTGGGATTTGCCGCGGTGCCAGTGAGGCTGGGGAAGTTGACGTTTGGCTGGCGCACTAGGTGGCGTCCGACGTTTCCTACGTAGGAGGTTTCGAGCAGGATGTCGTAGGGGAGCTGACGCTGCACGCCGAGGCTGTACTGTTGGACGTAGGGGTTGATCAGGTGGGGATTGATCGCGGTAATGGTGCCCTGAATTGCGCTGGTGTTCGGTGTGCCAGTGCCCAGCGTGGCGAGGTTGCCGTTGTCGAACTCCGTGTTGGAGAGGAACGGCGCGACGTTGACCTGGCTAAAGGTCAGGTTGCCTTCGGGACGGAAGAAGAAGACTCCGTAGCCACCGCGAATGGAGGTCTTCTCATCCGCAGCGTAAGCGAAACCGAACCTCGGCCCTACAGCTCCATTCATATTGTAGAGACCGCGAGGTGCTCCAGCCGGGATGAGCGGGAAGAGCGCGGTGTTGACGTTGGGTACGCGCTGGACCTGATCGGAGGGGATGCCGCTTCCAGCACGAACGAGTCCGTTGTAAGGATTGCCGGAGTTGGGAACAAGTGTTCCGTTGGTGTTGAGCTGCACGGGGGTGCCAGCTGCGTACACCGAGGGATCGAAGTTGCCCATGTTGTTGCCCTGCGTGTACATGGACTGGATGTACTGGAAGCGGATGCCGTACTCGATGCTGAGGTTACGGAGCATTCTCCAGGAGTCCTGGACGAAGGCTTCGGGTTGGGTGAAGCGGAAGTGTCCGGTTGGGTCGGAGCTAGCTTCGGAGTAGCTGGCGAAGTTGCCGATGAGAGCGTCGGCCATCGCGTTGCCCGTGGTGAGTGAGGCGTTGCTTCCGTTGAAGTTGATGTTGCCGGTGTAGTAGGGGCGGCCGTTCTGATCGACGCGATCGCGGATGACGATGACGCCGGCCTTGATGAGGTGGTTGCCCTTGATGAAGGAGATCGAATCGCCAAGCTCGATATCCGTTGTCGGCGACTTGAGGGCAAAGTTGGGGCCCTGGAATGGCGCGAAGCCGGTGATCGTGACCTTAGGGATTCCGGTGGGATACGATCCGCCGCCTGGATAGAGACGGTTGAACTGGAAGCCGAAGGTGGAACGTTGCCAGTTGACGCCGTAGGGAGGAATACGCTGTGCGGCCCAGCTGAAGTTGACCTGTGCCTGGTTGATGAGGGTTGGGGAGATGTTCCAGGTGTGATTGAGGAGGTAGCTCTGTCCGGGACGATTGCGCTGCGTTGGTGTGGTGGGCAGGACTCCGCTGTCTGAGAAGGTTCCGTAGGGATCGATCAGAGAGTTGTTGTCGTTGATCCAACGGCCATAGAGGAAGTGCCTGTCGTTGAGGTGATAGTCGAGACGAACGAAGTCCTGACGGAAGTTGAGCGGATTCGAAGGGGCCAGCGTGAGGTTGTTCGCTGTGACTGTATCGGTATAACTCAGCCCTAACCCGACCATCGTACTGTAGACGTTGGCCATGGCGCGACCATCTGGAGTGATCATCGAGGCGATGTTGTTGCCGGGAATGGGATTCTTGGTCCCAGGGTAGAAGAGCTGTCCCAAACCAGAGAAGTTGCCGGCGAGCTGAGCGGAGTCAGGAACGGTAAAGCGCGTGGGCGCTGCCTGCTGGCGCAAACGACGCCACTCTTCGCCGCCGAAGAAGAAGAGCTTGTCGCGGAAGATAGGGCCGCCGATGCTGTAACCGAAGTCGTTATAGATGAGCTGCGTCTTTTTGGCTGCGAAGTAGTTGCGGGCGTCCAGATAGTTGTTGCGCATGAAGTAGAAGGCGCCGCCGTGGAAGCCGTTGGAGCCGCTCTTGGTCACGATATTGAAGGCGGGGCCAGAGGTGCGGCCGTATTCAGCGGAAAAGTTCGAAGTTGCAATCTTAACTTCCTGAATGAAGTCGGGGCTGACGTTATTCATCAAGCTGGAGTTCGAGCCAGCGACCTGGTTGTAGGCGCCATCGACGGTGAGATTGGAGGAGTCGGCACGGTTGCCGTTGATAGATTGGGTGTTGGACGCGAGGCTGGTAGTGATTGCGAAGTTATCGGGATTGGTGGTGATGGCGCCCGGGATGAGGGTCATCAGCTGAATGTAGTTGCGCCCATTGAGCGGGAGGTTCGCGACCTGCTTGGGGTCGATGACGTGAGAGATTTCGCCGCTGGTGGTGTTGAGGGTTTCGCCTGTCACGGCTGAGACGGTGACGGTTTCGGTGGCGCCGCCGATCTGGAGTTGGAAGTCGGCGGTAAGGTGGGCGTCGGCCGTGATGGAGATGCCAGTGCGATTCTCACCGCGAAAACCGGTAGATGTTACCTGCAAGGAGTAATCGCCGATGGGAAGACTGGTGATGATGAAATAGCCTCGCTCGTCGGTGGTGACCGAACGTGCCTGCGTTGTTCCAACGTTGGTGACTGTGACAGTTGCGGCTGGAACAGCAGCACCGGTTGCATCGGTGACGTTGCCTGCGATCTGTCCGAACGAGGTTTGTGCACGGAGCGTTGAGGTCAGGCACGCCAGGATCAGCGGTACCAGAAGGAGAAGCATTCCTTTGATGGATCGTGTCATAAAGCCTCCGTAAATTGAGTTGTTGCGTGGGGGACCCGGTTGCCTTGAGTGCTACCTCGGTTGAGGTGCACTTTGAATAAACGGTGAAGACCGAATTAATTGGCGGCACAAGTAGGCCACACGCTAAAAGCCATTGTCAAGAAACGCTACTACCTTCGAGGGATTGACAGCGCTAACCCTAAGTGAATGGCTTGATTTAGCTGATTCGCACCTTAGAAAAAGGAGTTGGCTCTTTCCATCGCAGAGGGCTGTCGGCTTGAATTTTTCAAGGGAGCGTCAGGTTCAAGATGAGGGCGAGATTTTCATTCTGGCCAAAGTCGGGTACATTGGGCAGCAGCGTATGAACATTCGAGCTGTAGCGAAGAGAGCGCGGGTTTCGACAGCAACTGTGTCCCGAACCATCAATGGCTCGGACAAGGTGAGTCCTAAGACGGCGGCGAGGGTGCTTCGCGCAGTCGAGGATTTGAATTTTTATCCTGATACGAATGCGCGGGCTCTGGGTACGGGCCGGAGCCGGCTTTATGGGCTGATTATCTCGGACATCACAAATCCCTTTTTCCCCGAATTGGTAAAGGCATTTGAAGATATCGCTGTGGAGCATGGCCAAGAGGTCATGATCGCAAATACGAACTACGACCCTGTGCGGATGGAGAGCTGCGTTATACGGATGCTTCAGCGCAAGGTGGACGGCGTTGCGATCATGACGTCAGAGATGGATGACCGGCTGATTGAGGTCTTCAGCCGTCGTCATGTGCCACTGGTCTTTATGGACGCGGGCGTACCGGGGTTGGGGGTGAGCAGCGTTCGCATCGATTACCATGCCGGCGTTGCTCAAGCGATGGATCATCTGATCGAACTTGGGCACGAGAGGATCGCTTTTATCAGCGGGCCGCTGAGGCTTACTTCGGCGCGTACCCGCTTCCACGCGTTTACCGAAGGACTTGAGCGAAGCCACCTGAAGGGGAATCCCAACATGATTGAGGAAGGCAATCATCGCGTGGATGGCGGCCATGATGCGATGCAGCGGATTTTGAGTTCGGGCGCGAAGCCGACGGCAATCCTGGCTTCGAACGATTTGACCGCGATCGGAGCTATGGGCGCTATCTATGAGCATGGGTTGCGCGTGCCGGAAGATATTTCAGTAATTGGGTATGACGATATTTTGCTGAGCGCGTTTACGCAGCCGGCGCTGACTACGCTTCGGCTGCCGCGCGAGGAGATTGCTACGGCAGCCTTTCGTGCGCTGTTCCACTCTCGGGAACCTGGAGCGGCAAAACCTGGCCAGGGGGCGGAGTCTTTGATCCAACCCAGCCTCGTGGTGCGGAAATCGACGGGGCCGGCGCCTCGTTAGGTTTACTTGGAATTGGAGCTTCGATTGAAAACGATGAAGTCGCGGCCGGTGTAGAGGCGATAACCGTGTGAGGGATCGGCTTGGACTTGCAGGGGTGTTGGTCGTGTCATGGCGTCATCGTGGTGTGACGTGACTGTGAAGATATCGTGGCCGCCAAGGTCCATTACAAGGAATTTGTTGTTGGCGATGAAGCCGACTCCGTAGGCACCGGCTGGGAGTTTGTGGCCGTCGATATCGAGTGCGGTTTCGGTGATGAGGTAGGTCTGGTATCTCTCCTGGATGCTCGAGGAGTAGCCGCCGGTGTCGACTTTGACGGCAAACATGTAGGGGCCGCCAGCGAAGTGGACGCCTCCGGAGTTTCGCTTCTGCACGGTTGCACTCTGACCCTGAAAGTAGACCGCTGGGGGAATCAGCGTGTCGAGATCAGCGGGGTGCAGCAGTATGTCTGTGGTGTTCGTGGGTGGGGCCGCCGGTGCGGTTTGAGCGTGGGCTGTTAGGCTTTGCAGCGCCATGGGGAAGATCAATAGAAGAGCGAGGAGATTGAGGCGGCAGATTCGCATGGCGCGATTATTTCGGATTGTTGTGGTGATGGCAATGCTTCGTTGGTGAAGGCAGGTTAATGGCTCGTGTGCGACGTATCGGAACTGCGGTTTTTCTCGTGAGGGCAGAGCTTTATACTCGGGAGCGTTGTTATTGTGTTGGGACACTTGTTGTGAAAGGAAGTTCATGCATTCATCTTCACCCTCTTCGCGGCCATTCTTCGGGTCCTTCTTTCTTGCCAGATCGTTTGTTGCCGCACTGGGGCTTTTGTTTGCAGGGACTCTATATGGATACTCCGCTGTGGACGATCAACTAACGCTTATGCCTGCTCCTGCCTCGGTTCATCAGGGGGAGGGTTCTTTTTCGCTGACGCCTAAGCTTGGTGTGTCGTATCCGCACTTCCATGATGCTCGTCTTGAGGCGGGAGTTGAGCGGATGTTGTCGCGGCTGCAATACGTTACTGGTCTGCCGCAGTCGCGCAGCGGTAAGGATGTCTCTGCGCCGGGTGCGCTGATCATCGACGTGAAGGGGGCTGGGCAGGCTGTCCAGTCGCTTGATGAGGATGAGTCTTATTCGCTTGTGGTTACGGCTTCGCAGGTTCAGCTTTCTGCCCCTACGGTCGTGGGAGCGCTTCGTGGGATGGAGACGGCGCTGCAATTGATCGAGTGTAAGGACGCGGCTTGTCAGCTGCCTGCTGTGAGGATTGAGGATTCACCGCGGTTTCGGTGGCGCGGGCTGATGATCGATGTGAGCCGGCACTTTGAGCCGATCAGCGTGATCAAGCGGAATATAGATGGCATGGCGATGGTTAAGTTGAATGTCTTTCACTGGCATTTGAGCGATGACCAGGGGTTTAGGGCGGAGAGCAAGCGGTTTCCGAAGCTGACGGGGATGGGATCGGGTGGTCAGTTTTATACGCAGGATGAGATGCGTGATGTTGTTGCGTATGCGCGAGCTCGTGGGATTCGTGTGGTGCCGGAGTTCGATATGCCGGGGCACACCACGAGCTGGCTGATTGGATATCCGGAGTTTGCAAGTTCTGCTGCTCCTACTGAACTTCCGGTTGTTTTCGGGATTCATGATGACTCGTTGGATCCGACGCAGGAGAGTACGTACAAATTTCTGGATGCGTTTATCGGTGAGATGAGCGAGATCTTTCCTGATCCTTACTTCCACATTGGAGGCGATGAGAATACGGGCAAGGCGTGGCGCGGGAATCCGAAGATTGCGGCGTTCATGCAGGCGAAGGGCATCAAGGATACGGATGCGTTGCAGGCTTACTTCAATCAGCGGCTGCTGCCGATTCTTACTCGACATAGAAAGCACATGGTTGGCTGGGATGAGGTGCTTACGCCAGGGTTGCCGAAGGACGTGATGGTGCAGTCGTGGCGTGGCGTTGCCTCGTTGGCTAAAGGGGCGAGTCAGGGTTATACGGGTATTCTGTCGGCTCCTTTCTATCTGGACGGGATGAAGACTGCAGAGGAACATTATTTGGCCGATCCTGTGCCTGCGGATACGCAGTTGACGCCTGAGCAACAGGCTTTGATTTTGGGCGGCGAGGTCTGCATGTGGGCTGAACAGTTGAACGAGCGGACGGTTGATTCGCGGATATGGCCGCGGACTGCGGCGATTGCGGAGCGCTTCTGGTCGCCTGCGGATCGCCGCGATGTTGCGGATATGTATCGACGGCTTTACAGCACCTCGTTGCAGCTTGAGATGGCTGGGCTGACGCATATTTCGGGGCCGCAGATGGCGCGACGGAGTCTTGCGGGTTCGCTGCATCCGGTTGGTCTCGATACGCTGGCTACGGTGATTGAGCCGGTCAGCTTCCACGATCGCTATAAGATGCAGCACACGGATGCGACTACTCCGCTGGATGGGTTGGTGGATGCTGTGGTGCCGGATCCGCCTTCGCGGCATGAGATTCGCACGCAGGTGGATGCTTTGGTCGGGGGAGGGACTGCTGCAAAGGCTAGTGGGGATGCTCTTGCGGTGAGGTTCCATGCGTGGCAGGGCGCTGTGCCGGAGCTTACGGTGCTGGCGGGTCAGTCGCCGCGGATGCCGGGTGCTGGAACGCGGGTTGCTCAGCTTGATCAACTTGCGAAGGTTGGGCTGTCGGTAGTGGGGTATTTGCAGTCGGGGCAGAAACCTCCGCAGGGATGGAGTGAGCAGCAGTTGCAGATTATTACTGATGCGGAGAAGCCGGCGGGTTTGGTGCGGTTTACGTTCTTGCCTTCGCTGCGGGCTTTGGTGGTCGCGGCTGGGAAGTAGTGGCTCTGGGCATCGAAAGGCTTAACACCGATTTGCACCGATTGCACCGATCAGAAACGGGATAGGTATCGGGTGTCAGGTATCTGGTATCGGGTAAGAATCGCCGCGCTGATTCGAAGGACAAAGCAGGTCCCCTTCGGGGATGACAACTAGGAAGGCGAATGCAACAGCAAGAGCAACAGCAAAGGCAACTGCCAAAGCAAAAACCGTGACAACGTTCTAGGTTACTGGGGCTGGGTTGAAGAGGGCGAAGTCGTTGTGGAGGCCCCAGTGGTCGGCCCAGGTTTGCTTGCGGCCGCTGGCGACCTCGAGGATGAGGTGGAAGATCTGCCAGCCGACCTGTTCGATGGTGGCTTGGCCGGTGGCGATGGTGCCGGCGTTGATGTCGATTAGGTCGGGCCAGCGTTCGGCTAATTCGGTGCGCGAGGCTACTTTGATGACGGGGGCCATCGCGAGGCCGTAGGGTGTGCCGCGGCCGGTAGTGAAGATGTGCATGTTCATTGCGGCGGCGAGTTGAAGCGTGCCGCAGATGAAGTCGCTGGCTGGGGTGGCGGCGAAGATGAGGCCTTTTTGGGTGACGCGCTCGCCGGGGCCGAAGACTCCTGCGAGTGGTGTGCTGCCGGCTTTTGCGATTGAGCCGAGGGCTTTTTCGACGATGTTGGCAAGGCCGCCTTCTTTGTTGCCGGGAGTGGGGTTGGCGCTGCGGTCGACCAGGCCTTGATGGAGGTATTCGTCGTACCAGGCCATTTCGCGGATTAGGTTGTGGGCTACGGTTTCGTTTGCTGCACGGGCCGTCAGGAGATGGATGGCGTCGCGGACTTCGGTGACCTCGGAGAACATAACGGTGGCTCCGGCGCGGATGAGGAGATCGGCTGCGTAGCCTACGGCGGGGTTTGCGGTGACTCCGGAGAAGGCATCGCTGCCGCCGCATTGGAGGCCGACGACGAGATCGGAGGCTGGGCAGGTGGTACGCTGGCGGCGGTTGAGCTGCACGAGGCGGCGTTCGGCCATGCGCATGATGGCGGCGATGATATCGCCGAAGCCGCGGTGTTCTTCGTCCTGGAAGCGCATGATGTAGGGCTCGTCGGTGACGACGGGAAGGGCGCTGGTGGGGAGCATGCGAGAGGGCTGCATCTTTTCGCAGCCCAGGCTGACGACGAGGGGAGTGCCGCCGAGGTTTGGGTTGAGGCTGAGATTTCGCAGGGTGCGGATTGGGATTTCGGCGCCGGGGGCGTTGATGGCTACGCCGCAGCCGTAGTTGTGAGTAATGGCGATGACGTCGTCGACGTTGGGGTAGCGGGGGAGGATTTCGGCTTTGATGCGGCGGATGGCGTAGTCCACGCTGGCTGCTACGCATTGCACGGTGGTGCTGATGCCGAGGATGTTTTTTGTGCCGACGGTGCCGTCTGGGTTGCGGTAGCCCTGGAAGGTGTAGCCCTCGAGTGGGGGGAGTGGGTGTGGCACGGCGGTGGCCAGGGGGAGGGAGTTTAGGTCGGGGGCTTCCGGGGTTGCTACTAGGCCTTCGTGTACCCAACTGCCTTGGGCGATGGGCTTTTCGGCGTAGCCTATGGTGACTCCGTAGCGGAGGATGGGGTCGCCGGGAGCGAGGTTGGTTAGGGCTACTTTGTGGGCTTCAGGGATGGGTTCGGTGAGGGTGAGGCCGGATTCGAAACGGGATCCTGCGGGGAGTCCGCCGGGGTTTACGACGATGGCTACGTTGTCGCGCTCGTGGATGCGGATGTAGAGGGGACGGTCTGGCTGTGGGGTGCCCATGGTTTCCTTATTCGATGCGCTTTATCTGGCTTCTGATCTGACGAGGCAGGGGCGCTTTGGATCGAACTGCCAGTTGGGCTTGAGGTGTTGCATGGCGCGGGCGTCGTCGCGTGCCTCGAGGCCGATCTGTTGGTAAAGACGGTTTGCGGCTTCGACTTGGGTCATGTCGAGTTCGATGCCGAGGCCGGGGCGCTCGGGTACGGTCAATGTACCACCGATGATTTTTAAGGGTTCGGTGGTGAGGCGCTGGCCGTCCTGCCAGATCCAGTGGGTGTCGATGGCGGTGGTGCGGCCTGGGGCGGCGGCGGCTACGTGGGTGAACATGGCGAGCGAGATGTCGAAGTGGTTGTTGGAGTGGGAGCCCCAGGTGAGGCCCGAGTCGCGGCAGAATTGTGCGACTCGGACGGAGCCTTGCATGGTCCAGAAGTGGGGGTCGGCGAGTGGGATGTCGATGGCGTTGAGCTGGGTGGCGTGTTTGAGTTGGCGCCAGTCGGTGGCGATCATGTTGGTTGCGGTGGGGAGGCCGGTGGCGCGGCGGAATTCTGCCATGATTTCGCGGCCGGAGAAGCCTTGCTCGGCGCCGCAGGGGTCTTCGGCGTAGGCGAGGATGTTTTGTTTGTTGGTGCAGAGGGCGATGGCTTCGGCGAGGGACCAGGCTCCGTTGGGGTCGAGGGTGATGCGGGCCTGGGGGAAGCGCTCGGCGAGGGCGGTGACGGCTTCGATTTCTTGCGCGCCGGGGAGGACGCCGCCTTTTAGTTTGAAGTCGTTGAAGCCGTAGCGGGTTTGGGCGGATTCGGCGAGACGGAGGATGGATTCGGTGGTGAGGGCTTCTTCGTGGCGGAGGCGGAGCCAGTCGTCGGTGGCTTGCGGGTTGCTTAGGTAGGGGAGGTCGGTTTTGTTGCGGTCGCCGATGTAGAAGAGGTAGCCGAGGACTTCGACGGTGGTGCGCTGCTGGCCTTCTCCGAGGAGGGCTGCGACGGGTAGGTTGAGTAACTGGCCAAGGAGGTCGAGGAGGGCGGACTCTATGGCGGTGACGGCGTGGACTGTGGTGCGGAGGTCGAAGGTTTGCAGGCCGCGGCCTTCGGTGTCTCGGTCGCTGAAGCGCTGGCGGATGGTGTTGAGGATCGCGTTGTAGTTCGAGATGGGTTGATTGAGGACGAGAGGGATGGATTCTTCGAGGATGCCACGGATCTTTTCGCCGCCGGGGACCTCGCCTGCGCCGGTGTGGCCGGAGTTGTCGGTGAGGATGACTAAGTTGCGAGTGAAGAGGGGGGCGTGGGCTCCGCTGAGGTTGAGGAGCATGGAGTCGTGTCCGGCTACGGGGATGACTCGCATGGTGGTGACTGTGGGGGTTTGGTGCGGATTTATTTGCGGTGGCATATTTTGTTGGTTTCGGTTGAGATCGTCGGCGCTAAGGAGTAGCTGCAGGTCCTTCGACTACGCCCTCGGGCTTCGCTCAGGATGACACATCTTTATTTCTTTAAGTGCGTTCAAATGACAACTGTAATGGCAACGACAAAATGCAAATGCACAGAAGCAGATCCCCTTTGGGGATGACAAACAAGAAAAGCAAGTGCAAGTGCAACAGCAAGTGGAAAAGAACTGATTCTATGTTGATGTGGGCTTTAGTTCGAGGCGTTTGATTTCGCCGACTATGACGACGTAACTGAAGATGGCCATGAGGGCAGTGATGCCGACGAAGACGAGTGCTCCGTTGAAGGAGCCGGTTTTTTGGACGATGAAGCCGATGATGATGGGCGTGGTGATGCCTGCGGTGTTGCCGAAGAGGTTGAAGAGGCCGCCGTTGAGGCCGATTAGTTCTTTGGGTGAGGTATCGGCGATGACGGTCCAGCCGAGTGCGCCAAAGCCTTTGCCGAAGAAGGCTAGCGACATGAGGAACATGACTACGGCCTGGACGTTGGTGTAGTTGCAGGCGATCATGGTGACGGAGAGGAGCATGCCGGCGATGATGGGCAGCTTTC
Organism: Edaphobacter aggregans; assembly: GCF_003945235.1. Lineage (NCBI taxonomy): Bacteria > Pseudomonadati > Acidobacteriota > Terriglobia > Terriglobales > Acidobacteriaceae > Edaphobacter > Edaphobacter aggregans. Next base: position 2,451,776 of record NZ_RSDW01000001.1, on the reverse strand, counting down.
GGGCGAAGGTGAGGGAGTGGCCGCGGCGGAGGAGAGTGTCGGAACAGATGCCGCCGAGGACTCCGCCGACGGAGCCGCAGAGAGCGGGGAGGGCTACGGCGAATCCTCCTTTGAGGACTGACATGTGGCGCGCCTGAACGAGGTAGACGGGGAACCAGGTGATGAAGAAGTAGGTGAGGGTCGTGATGCAGAACTGGCCAATGTAGATTCCGACGAGCATTCGCTGCTGGAGAAGTTGTGCGACGCCGGACCAGGTGAGGGCTCGGCTGGTGGGTTTTCCTGCTGTGCGGTCAATGTTGACAAGGCCGCCGCCCTGCTCGATGCAATCGATCTCGGATGGCGAGATGAGCGGGTGATCGGGGACGTTGTAGATGATCTTCGACCAGGCTAAGACGAGCACGAGGCCGAAGATGCCCATGAACCAGAATGTCCATTGCCAGCCGTGGCTGTGGGTGAGCCAGCCGAAGATGGGTGCAAAGGCAACGAGAGCGAAGTACTGCGAGGAATTAAAGATGGCGGAGGCGGTGCCGCGTTCGGTGGTGGGGAACCAGGCAGCGACGATGCGTCCGTTGCCGGGAAAGACGGGCGATTGAGCGAGGCCGGAGAGGAGACGGAGGGCGAAGATGACGCTGAAGATGTAGGCGGCGGGAAGATAGCCGGCGAATCCGATGAGGAAGGCACAGATAGACCATGCAAAGATGCTGATGCCGTAGACGCGTTTGGAGCCGAAGCGATCGAGGAGGCCTCCGGAGGGAAGCTGGCCGAGTACGTAGGCCCAGCTGAAGCCTGAAAGGAGGAAGCCGAAGCGTACGGGAGTGAGCGCGAGCTGCTTCTGCATCGCGGTGCCGGCGACGGAGAGAGCGACGCGGTCTCCATAGCTGAAGCAGCTGGCGACGAAGATCATCGCGACGATGAGATAGCGGACGTGCGTGGTCTTCGTCTGCGATGCGTGGATGGGGGCGTCGGTCAGGTGCGGTCTCCGATCAACTTCTTCAGGTCTTCAAGCTCTGATGGCGCTAGATCGATGAGAGGGGAGCGGACCGGGCCCGCTGGGCGTCCGACTGCGGTCATTCCGGCCTTGACGATGGAGACTGCGTATCCCTTGCGACGGTTGCGGAGTGCGATGTAGGGAAGGACGAAGTCGCGTAGATCGGCGTAGACCTTGGCGTGGTCGCGGCGACGGGCGGCTGCGTAGAACTGCTGCGCGAAGTTGGGGAGGAAGTTAAAGATGGCGGAGGAGTAGGTGGTGACGCCCATTTCGAGGTATGGGAGAGCGAAGGTTTCGGCTGTGGGCAGGCCGCCGATGTAGGTAAGGCGGTCGCCCATGCGGGCGTAGATGCGAGTCATGAGCTCGATGTCGCCGACACCGTCTTTGAAACCGATGAGGTTTGGGCAGCGGTCGCAGAGTCGCTCGAGCGTTGTGTCGTCGATGATGGCGTTGTCGCGGTTGTAGAAGATGACGCCGAGTTTTGTTGCTGCGCATACGGCTTCGGCATGTGCTGCGAGTCCTGTTGGCTCGGAGTTGAGCAGATAAGGCGGTAGTAGCAGGATGCCGTCGGCGCCGGCGTCTTCGGCGGCTTTGGCGAACTCCTTTGCCATTGCGGTTCCGTAGCCGCATCCTGCTAGTACGGGGGCTCGGCCTGCGGTTTCCTGAACGGCAGCTCTGACTACCGTAGAAAATTCGCTGAGGGTGAGCGAGAAGAATTCTCCAGTTCCACCGGCAGCGAAGAGTCCGGCTGGGCGATGATCGAGCAGCCAGGAGATATGTTTGCGATAGGGAGCTTCGTCAAAGGAAAAATCCTTCGTGAAGTGCGTGACGGGGAAGGAAAGTAGGCCTTCGCCCATTTTTTTTGCCAGTTCAGTTGGATTGATCGTCTGCATCTTTCGTGCTCTTGGCGGTTGGATTATTTGCTAAGTTGACTCAAGAAAATATATCGCACTGGCTTAGTCTTGAGAGTGGTTGGCGTTGTGCAAGTAGCTGACAAAATAGGGGCGAAGACGATGGGCGGCACGGATTGATCCAACGTGTTGAAGCTTTGACGCATCCATTCAAACAAGCGGCGGCGTTCTGATTGAGACATATGAGTGATTCCAGTAACCACGTGAAGATGGAGAGCCCGTGGCTCGATCGACTGCGCTCCTTGCGTAATGTTCCGCCTGTGCTGCGTATTTTGTGGGATTCGGGGGCGGTGGTTGTTACGTGGGGTATTGTTCTGCGTATTTTCGTCGCTGTGCTGCCGTTCGGTGTGGCCAAGGTGGCGCAGTTCATCATCAACAATATTGCTCAGGTTCTGCGCGGCGAACCGTTGGGCCACAACTTCTGGACGCTGGTGGCGATTGAAGTCGGGCTGAATGTTTTGATGGGCCTGCTGACACGGGGGATCGACTACTCCGACGCGTTGCTTGCGAATCGATATACCCAACACGTGAGCGTGCGGGTGATGGAGCAGGCGGCTCGGTTGGATCTGACGACTTATGAAGATCCGGTCTTTTATGACCGGCTTGAACGGGCTCGCGTGCAGGCGACGGACCGGCTGGGGATGATTCAGCAGATGGGTCGCTTGATACAGCAGGTGATTACGACGCTTGTTTTTTCTGCAGCGCTTGCGTGGGCGTCTCCGTGGCTTGTGCTGTTGCTCGCGATTGGTGTGCTGCCGTCGTTTTTGGGTGAGACGCACTATGCGTTTTTGGGATATGCCAAGAACTTTCGGCAGACGCCAGCTAAGCGCCAGATGGACTATCTGCGGCAGGTGGCCGGGAGCCGCGAAGGTGCCAAGGAGGTCAAGCTCTTTGGGCTGAACAAATTTTTCACGGGTAGATTCAAGTCACTTGCTGACCAGATCTATCGGGAAGATGTCACGCTCTCGCGCTCGAAGCTTATTGTTGGCGGCCTGCTTGGAGTGATTGGAACGCTGGGGTACTACGGAGCCTACATTTATGTGATCTGGCGGACGCTACATGGCGCATACGATATCGGCCAGTTCACTTTTTTGACGACGGCGATTCAGCAGGCCAGTTCGAATTTGCAACAGGTGTTCTCTACGGCGTCCGGCATTGCGGATCAAGCGCTGTTTCTTACCGATCTCATTGCGTTCTTCGAGATGGAGCCTACGGTGCATTCGAAGCCAGACGGGCTCCGCATGCCTTCGCCGGTGAGTCGTGGATTTGAGTTTCGTAATGTCTCGTTTGCTTATCCTGGGACGGAGCGCAGGGTTCTGAAGGACTTCAATCTGACGCTTGCTCCGGGGGAGCGGATCGCGCTGATTGGCGAGAATGGTCAGGGGAAGACGACAGTCGTGAAGCTCATCACGCGGCTTTACGATCCGACGGAAGGGCAGATCTTGCTCGAGGGTGTTGATCTTCGGGAGTATTCGCTTGAAGAGCTGCACAGCCATATCGGCGTTATCTTTCAGGACTTCGTTCGATTTGAGATGACGGCTCGTGAAAATATTGCGGTCGGTCAGATCGAACAGATGCAGAATCAGACTGGTATAGAAGTAGCGGCGCATAAGAGTCTTGCCGATACAGTCGTCGATCATCTTGCCGGTGGCTACGATCAGATGCTCGGACGCCGCTTTGAAGGTGGGGTTGAATTGTCGGGTGGAGAGTGGCAGAAGATCGCTCTGGCTCGCGCTTATCTGAGAGATGCTGATCTGCTGATCCTGGATGAACCGACTGCTGCGCTCGATGCGCGGAGTGAGTTGGAGGTCTTTGAACGGTTTGCAGAACTTACCGAAGGCAAGATGGCGCTACTTATCTCGCACCGCTTTTCGACGGTCAAGATGGCCGACCGGATTGTGGTGCTCTCTGGCGGACGGCTGATAGAAGAAGGGAATCATCAACAACTGATGTCGAAGGGCGGAGTCTACGCAGGCATGTTTGAGATGCAGGCGGCGAGCTATCGATAGAGGTTGCGCTGATAAACCGCAAAGATCACACAGAAAGTTGAGTCATGGCTTTGTATTCGGAAGGTATCAGCTTCGAACACGCTTCACCACTTACAGCACCAGTGCCTGATTTTCCTGCAGGCGGTCTGGCTGAGTGCCCGGCAGTGACGGAAGCGGAACTGCGCATCCATGCTGATGAGTTGGTAGCTCGCTGGAAGCCGGTGGCCGCGTCCGCAATTGGTGACAACCTGATAAAACGCCGAACGGAGCTGCGTATTCGATTGGCCGAACGGCTCGGTGTGTGCCGCCGAATTGCGTCTCCGAATCAGCTAACTCCGCAGCTTGAGCTACTTGAAAGTGCAAAGATGTTCGAGTTTGCGATTCCTTCGGAAGAGGATGTTGCGACGAGGTTTCGCAAGCTGCCTTGGGTTCGGGTGGAGTCCGGCGATGAGATGCCTCAGGTAATTCATCTTGCGATGGGATACCTTGCGGCAGCTGGCGGCATATGGTCGGCTGAATCTCTCGAGATGTATGTGGGGGAGGTTCAGCGGCATCATCCACTTCTTTTGCAGGAAGTGTTACTTTTGCCTGAGTCTCTGAGGCTTGCGCAGCTTCAATTCATTCTCGATCGTGCAGATGAAGCCTTTGCTGCTGGTGAACTGCCGCCGATTGAGCAGTCGCCGTTCTCTGCGCCTATCCATAGTTTGAGACGGCTGAATCAGACAGAATGGTCTGTCTTGCTGGAGCCGCTTGTCGCTTTTAACGCGATCCTTCTGCAGGATCCGGGCAATGTCGTTGCGGCGATGGAAGAGGAGACGCGTGGAACCTATCGGACCCGGGTGGCTGAGCTAGCCAGACATGCCGACGCCAGTGAAGTGCAGACAGCGCAGATTGCACTCGATCTTGCGCGGGAGGCGGGTCGGGTAGGCGATCCTGATCCCCGGCTTGCTCTTCGCAAGACGCATATTGGCTACTATCTATTTGCCGAAGGGCTTGAGCAACTCGAACATCTTATTGGCTATCACCCACCAGCGATCGATCGCCTTCGTCGTTTGATTCGCCGCTCGAATGAAGACTTTTACATACTGGGTACGTTTACGCTTTCGCTCCTGCTGATTACGGCAGTTATTCTTCCCCTGGTGCCACATCACGATTTCTGGTCAGTAATGGGCGCGTTGCTGCTCGCGCTTTTGCCTGCAACCCAGGGAGCGGTAGATCTTGTGAATGGCGTCGTGTCGGCGCTCTTTAAGCCTGAAGCGCTCCCGAAGCTTGATTTTTCAAAGGGAGTACCTGATGAATCGAGCACTTTTGTTGTTGTGCCTACGCTTTTGTTGCATGAGAAACAAGTCAGAGAGCTCGTCGAACAACTCGAGGCGCGATACCTATCGAATCAAGATCCGAACATACATTTCGGACTGCTGACGGACTTGTCCGACACGCCTACCCGCCCTGAGCCTGAGGGCAACGATCCGCTGGTTCAACTGGCGCGACGATCGATCGATGAATTGAACGCGAAATACATGGGACATTGCGGGGGATCTTTTTTTCTGCTGCATCGCCATCGTGTCTTTAATGCGCGGCAGGGTGTCTGGATGGGCTGGGAGCGTAAACGGGGAAAATTACTCGACCTCAACTCATTTTTGCTGCATGGCTACGATAGCTTTCCAGTCAAGGCGGGGCCACTTGATGTTCTGGAGCGCGTTCGCTATGTGCTCACGCTGGATTCCGACACGCAGTTGCCGCGGGATACGGCGGTGCGGCTGATTGGTACTATCGCTCATCCGCTGAATCGGGCCATCGTCAGTCCTCGTCTGCGTATTGTCACGGCTGGTTATGGCATCCTGCAGCCACGTGTTGGGGTTAGCGTCGCATCGGTTTCGCGCTCGCGCCTTGCTGCGCTTTACTCGGGTGAGACCGGTTTTGATATTTATAGCCGTGCCGTCTCCGATGTCTATCAGGATTTGTTTGGTGAGGGCATCTTTACCGGCAAGGGAATCTATGAGGTTGGAATTTTTCATGAGGTGCTTAACCATCGCTTTCCGCGGAATGCTCTCTTGTCGCACGATTTGATCGAAGGTGCTTACGTCCGCGCGGGGCTTGTCACCGATGTTGAGGTCATTGATGATTATCCCTCTCATTACTCGGCGCATACTCGCCGCAAACACCGCTGGCTGCGCGGGGACTGGCAGATTACGCGATGGCTTTTCAATACTGTTCCGGATGAGTCTGGACGGTCAGTGCCAAATCCCATTAACACGATCTCGCGATGGAAGATTCTGGATAACCTTCGTCGCAGTCTGATTGAGCCGCTTACTTTTCTGCTCTTCGTCTTCGGATGGTTCTTCCTTCCCGGAGGTGCAGTCTATTGGACGATAGCGACTCTTGTTGTCCTTCTGCTTCCTGGAATGGTGCAGCTTGGGTTTAATTTTGTTAATGCTGTCCTGAAGTTGAGCATTACGGGCATTCGCGATGCGTTCTACACGTTCGCTTCTTCCTTTGGGATTACCCTGCTTAATCTCATCTTTCTTCCGCACCACATGCTGCTTTCGCTGGATGCCATCGTGCGTTCTCTGATCAGGACGCTGATTTCAGGCCGGCATCTTCTTGATTGGGAGACGTCTGCTCAATCGGAGTCCGGCGCATCCTTTAGCTCGCTCGATCTCTATCTCAAACTTTCGCCGGTGATCGCTTTTATTCTTGCGCTTACTTTGTTTCGGAGACACACTCACGCACTACTTGCTGCGGCTCCGATACTTGCTCTCTGGGCGTTGGCTCCATTGGCAGCTTCGTGGCTGAATTCTTCTCCCAAGCCTATGACAGGCCCGCTCGCGGCAAAAGAGAAGGCTTTTCTGCAGCATCAGGCGCTCGGGATATGGCGCTACTTCGCGGAGTTCGGCGGATCAGAGAATCATTGGCTCATCCCGGACAATGTGGAGGAGAAGGACACGTTCCAGACGCGTAAGTTGTCGCCCACGAATCTCGGCATGCTCTTCAATGCGCGACAGGCTGCTTATGAGCTGGGTTTTCTGACGCTCGCCGAATTTGCTGAAGCCACGCTGGGAACGCTGACGACGTACGACAGCCTGGAGAAGCATCGTGGCCATATCTATAACTGGTATGACATCGAGAGCCTGCGTCCGATTGCGCCTTTCACGATCTCGGCGGTCGACAGTGGCAATCTTGCGGCTTCGCTCTATACCGTACATGCTGGCGCGCTGGATTTGCTCAAGCGTCCTTTGCTCCATGCGCAAAGCTTCATCGCGCTAGATCAGATGCTTCAGCGTGGTCATGGCAAGAATGCTGTCGATTCGAGTGATGCTTCTGTAATGCGGGCACATGTTCAAGTGCTACTGGAGAGTCCTCCAACGGCACCTGTTGCTAGGGACTCGGGGGAAGACTGGTTGATGCAGGAATCATTCCGTCGCCACAGTGCGCTTGCCCAGTTCGTCGAACGTTATACGCCATGGCTGTTGCCAAGATTTGCTCCCCTGTTCGAGCTTCCTCAATTTGCTGGACCGGAAGACGGGAAGATTCCGGTGCTGCAAGAGGCGTTGGAATATGCGGCGAATCTGGCAAGGAGGCTTGAGGGTACAGCTATCCCCCAGAATGTGGCGAGCGAAGACAGATCTCTTGCGGCTGAACTTTGCTCCAGCTTGCTCATCGCACAGCAGAACCTTTCGCGGCTTCAGGCCGATATCGCTGCCATTGCAGCGAAGGCGGAGCAGTACGCGGATGCAATGGACTATAGCTTTTTGCTTGTGCCATCGCGGCAGTTGTTGTCGATTGGTTATGACGGCTCTACTGGAGAGTTACACTCAGCCTGTTATGACCTTCTCGCGTCGGAGGCCCGTATGGCCTTCTTTCTTGCCGTTGCGAAAGGAGACATACCGCAGCAGGCGTGGTTCCGGCTGGATCGTTCTCACGTGTTTGTGAAGGGTCGCGCTGCGCTGATCTCCTGGACTGGCACGATGTTCGAGTACATGATGCCTGCTCTCTGGATGCGGGTCTACCCGAACAGTCTTGTTACGCGCTCGCTTGAGGCTGTGGTCCATGTTCAGCGCGACCACGTGCGGAAGATTCCGTGGGGAATTTCCGAGTCAGGGTTTGCCAAGACAGATGCTCAGGGCCGATATGGTTATCAAGCATGGGGTATCCCTGGGCTTGCGCTCAAGTATGGAGCAGAAGATGGCCCGGTTATCTCTCCTTATTCCACCTATCTTGCGGTGGCTCTTTTGCGAGACGAGGCGCTGGCGAACCTGCGCCGCATGGCTTCGATGGGGTGGAGTGGAGCTTATGGACTTTATGAAGCGGCGGACTATACGGAGGGCGGCGAGCCGAGGCTGGTGCGTTCGTGGATGGCGCACCATCAGGGTATGTCGCTGCTTGCACTTACCAACTTGCTTCATGACAACATTGTTCAGCGGTGGTTTCACGGCAACGCAATCGTGCGCGCGGCGGAATTGCTTCTACATGAGAAACCCTTGAGCAAGAACACGCTTCGCGAGTTGAGGAGACAATCCAAACTTCAGTCTGTCAGCCTTGACGATGCTGAGAAGCCAGCTGATGCAATCGCATAACGCGATGCAGACCTATTGATTGGGTTCATCGCGGAAGCCGCACATCTTCATTGCTACAACCGCTTCTGGATTTTGCATGAACGTGTTCCAGACAAAGCCGGTGCGGAGATTTTCAGCCATCAGCAGACCGATTCCCAGGTCGATGCCAAGCACATCGGGGTCGAACCAGGACAAAGCTGGATGGAATGAATCGCAGAAGCCGTATCGTCCCCATGCGTTTTCCCCGTAGGTTTCCTTCATGGATCGTTGAACGCGGAGGCACTCTCTGGGAAGAAAGGGAAGTGATCCTGATGTGGCCGATGGTGTTACAGACCCATCGACCGGGCCCATGAGCGGAGGGCCTCCCCAAGCTGTGTAACCATGTTCCCAGTCGGATGCGGAGATGCCCCAGAAGTCCTCGGTGTAGCCGCGGTTGAGGCTGAGACAAAAAGCTTTGTGGGCGCGTGTGGCGATCACGGAGTTCGTGAAGTAGTTGGTGTACGCATCGCGTTTGTGTGCGAAGTCAAACCATGCATGCGAGTACTGGTGTACGAATAATGGATCGTGGCCGCTGATGTATTGATATTCTCTAAACTCCATGCGAGGCCGAGTGAAGCTGCTCCAATGATCGGCGCCGATGGGATGGCGGGGTGAGCCGATCGCGAGCAGATACATCATCATGAGCTCGGAGTAGTGATCCCACCGCGAATAGATGAAGCCGATGTCGGGACGCCAGCCTTTGGAGAATGTCATGCCAGTGTTCAGCATCCACGGCCACTCTACGCGTTCGTACAACTGTGTGGCGAGGCGAGCGATCTCCGGGTCTCTAAAGTGTGCGCGGCAGGTCAGGACCCCGCACAAGAAGATGGCGGTATCCATTGGCGAGATCTCGCTGTTAATCGCGGGCTCGCCGGTCTCAACGTTATTGAAGTGGTAGAAGAAGCCGTACTCATGGTGGAGTTTGTTAAAGTGAAACCTGAGCGTCGCCAGTACCTGTCTGCGGCTCTGGGCGGTCGTGATGTATCGGCGCTTTTCAGCAATGCATAGCGCGGCCAAGCCGAATCCGGTTGCCGCGATGCTTGATACGAAGCGACTGTCGCGGACGCCCGTTGGGTTTTGATTGAGGGCACGATCGAGCACTTGTCCGCTTGCGGCGTCGACTTGCTCGGTGAAGTAGAGACATGCTGCGCGCTGCATCTCATCAAGGAAGTCAATATCAGCTTCGGTCGGCCAGCTTTCTGCGGGGTTACTTTGCTGGCTGGAGGTCTGGGCGTGGGCAAAGGACAGCGGGACGGACCTTGAGAGTAGAGCTGCGCTCAACAGCTTCGTCGCGTCGCGTCGCGTTATGTGTCCAGGGCAGGCGAACTTCATTCAGATCTCATCCGGGCCGATTTGTCGAAAGCGGAGATTATCGTGCTACCCTCGCACTGTTGATTTTGACGAGAACAAGTCCCTGGGGAGGAATGCGGACCGACAGAGTTCCGTTCTTCAGAAAAACCCCCTCTGGGGGCGAGGGTTTGGCGGCTGTCCGAAGGGCTACAATCTGGTCGTGAGTGGGAAATGCAGGGCGTCCCATTGCATCGTAGGTCTTCACGACGTTGCCATGGTCGGCGTCAAGCCGCCAAAGTTGCGCTCGAGCGTTGGCTGCCACGCCGTTGATCTTCAGCGTAAAGGTGCGGCTGGGCCCAGGGTCGGGTGGCGGGGGAGTATACTTCGCGCCTGTGCCGAAGGGCGGGGCATAGTTCCATAGCGCGATCACAATGGAGCCGTCAGACCGTCTGGTCGCGAGTGCTGAATCTGAGTCGACGGGGAAGCGGCGGTCGCCGAGTTGATGCAGCATAGCGAAGGCGTTTAGCGCGGGCTTCGGAATGTTGTTCACCGCCATTAAACCGAAACCCCCGTAGAACGGAGTTTTTACAACGCCTTGTTCTTCGAATACATCAGAGAACGCCCAATAGCTCATCGCTTCGGTAAGGCCGTCGCACTGGCGAATTGTATTTGCCAACCACGGTCCCATGTACACGGTGTCGGTGACATTCGGCTCATTGGCGTAGCTGGCGTTGTATTCGCTGAAGATGAGAGGGAGGTCTGGCAGAGAAGATGCTGCGATTTGATCGTGAACTTTACGAACAGCGCGATAGACCATCTGATCGCGCGGAATTACCTCGTCGGTTTGGAAAACGTCTTTGGCGGTGTCGTTCCCGTAGACGTGGGTGCTGACGAAATCTACGGGGACACCCGCTTGTCTGCAGTGTTCGAGAAATGCTTCTACCCAAGCTGCCTGTGCGGTGGACGGACCGCCGACTCGAAGTCGATTGTTTACCCTCTTGATGGCGAGAGCGGTGTGATTGTATAGCTCGAAATAGGTCGATTGCGCGGGTTTACCACCCCAGAAATCCAGGTTCGGCTCGTTCCATACCTCGAAATACCACTTCGAGACTTCGTCGATTCCATAGCGCTCTACGAGGTGCTCTACGAAGGCTGTGATCATGCCATCCCATAACACGTAGTCTTTCGGGGGAGAGATGTTTGGCCGATACCAGAAGGCGTGAAGGGCGGCTGGATCCGAGGCTAATTTAAGGGGCATGAAGCTCAGTTCCACAAAGGGCCGCACTCCGTTTGCCAGCAGGCCATCGTAGATCTGATTGATGTAGGAAAAGTTGTAGACGGGATGCCCATTGGAATCAAGATCAAAGAATCCTACCTCGTCGTGGAAGATGGCGTGAAAGCGAATCGCTTGAAAGTCTGTTGCGTGTTTCACGGTTCTGAGATCATCGCGATAGCTGTCACGCATCGCAAGCACAGCGCGTCCTGAGCCAAACATCTGCTCCCAAAAGTGCGGAAAGGGAGTTACGAGTGCTTTGGTGTCAATGCGAATCGTGTCGCTCTGGGAGCCCGTGGTGGTCGGGGATTTGCTGGGTGTTTGCGCGCCTGCGGACGCCAAGAAGAGGAATATCAGAGCTGCTATTGTCAGGCCGCGAGATCGCATGGCGACTCCTTCGAGTTCTACTCGTTGAACAATGAGATGCAAAGTAGCTCAAGCGAATTGTTTCGTGGATGCGGTCAAACCTGAAGGCTCAGATTGGATACAGCCACCTGAAGTTCTTCGTATCGCGCTACAGAGTTTCGCACATATTCACCGTAGCGACTGTCGTTAAGCAGGGAATCATCGACAATCGGCGTACTGGTTGCGGGAAGGGGAGTTTTTTCAACCACAGATGCAGCCATGGCATCGATTCGGTCAGCCAGTTTACGGCGCATCTCAGCCAGAGCAGGCTGGGTCAGAAAGTCAATGTCCTGTTCACCGTATAGAAAGGCGAACTGGTTCCAGAATAGGGCGGTGGAAGTTAATGCCGTTCCGATGATCATGTGACTCGTCCGCTCGTGCTCCTTACGATCGACACCGAACTCATATTCGACGACCTCTCCCATCGAACGGATGCCGGCAACCGACTTGCCTATCTGATCGCGTAAGATGTCGGCCTGAAAAACAAACTCGCTGTGTTCGGTCTCCGTTTCGAACAGACGAAGAAAGCTGGATTCGCGGCGGAGCATGCTGGCCAGGGCTTTGCGCATCGCGGTAACTGTTCGTACGGGCCAGAGCAGATCGAAGACAAACGCCATGACTACGAGTGCGAGCAGAATACCGATCAGCCTGTCTCGGGCCGGGGCCAGTTCGGTGGGGGCGCTGAAGCCCTCAAAGGCCACGATGTAGAACGCGAATGCAATCTGGAGTCCGACATAGTTGAACTGTCTTCCTGCCGCCCACCATGCTGCGATGAATGCGACAGCGCCGATGAGCACGACCAGCGACGTAATCGAATCCATATAGGGGAAGAGGAAGACAGTAGCTCCCAAGCCAAAGATAAGACCGCCGATGGCTGAGCCTAGTAGTCGGAAGATCAGCTTTTGTTTGATGGCACCGCTGCTGCTCAATCCGGTGATCAACACTGTTGTCACTGAGGTTGAGATTCCTGGCCAATCGACTGCGTTGTAGATGATGTAGCAGATCGTGGCGCAGAGACTGAGCTTCAGGGCAAAGACAATTGTGTCCGGACTCTTGATCGCACCAGGGATCAGGAGCGGAACTTTTTTCGAGGGCAGGGCGACCAGCTCTTTGTCTTTGATCTCTCTATGCGTTGCTGTATCGACAGGCATGGATACGATAGCGTGTAGTGCCGAATCTACTCGATCGAGCAGGGTTGGGTTTTCCTTCATCGTGAGTTCTGACTCTCGCTCGATGGGGGGAATGATGTTCGGATTGAGATCCCTGCATAGTTCGGCGATATGAGCAGAACGTCGTTGAATTTCGGGGTCGGTTGTCGTTGGAGTCTGTGAGCCGAACGCGGCAGCAACGTCCATCAATTGGGCAAGCATTGTCAGCCGCACACGCGTTCCAATGGGAAGATTGCCGGTGTCGAGATTTCGATCGACGATGGTGTTGTACAGGTCCTGCATCTTCGTCTGCCCGGCCGCCGCAAGCCGCGCGACGCGAATCGCAGCGGGCGATATCTCTTCCGCTGTCGCACCCCGCGCATAAAGCGAAAACATCGTTTCGAGTGCTTCATAGCGGATGCGGCGCTGCTCCTGGAGCTCTTCGGCGGGATGCCGCGTGCCGAAGATATACTCCACGGCCACGGAGCAGCCGACGGCTAATCCAATGGTTCCAAGAAGATAGAGAGAGGTTTTGACGATGGTGTCAGCTGGAGTTTGCGTCTCCCATAGTGCAATCAAAGTGCAGAAGATGAAGCCCCATGTGGATGCGAGCACCGAGACTGTGCTCGCTAATATAAACACGCCTGCGATGAATGTGACGATTGCCACGCTGAGAACGCGCGCCATGGGGTCGTTGTCAGTCAGGATGACCACTGCGAACGAGGTACCAATCGATACAGCCAGAGCGATAAGAGAGTAGATAGCTGATCGAAGAGACACTGAAGGCGAGTCTCGCCCGATCAGAAAGATGAAGTAAAGACCGATGGAAGCAAACGGCATGCGTAAGGCCATCAGGAAGAGCAAGGTAAGGACTGATGCCAGAACGATCCTTAAGGTGCCGCTGAGCCGTCCCGGCGTTGGCTGCAGATCCTGCCATATTCGCCGCGCCCACGAGGTGACGGTTGTTTCCATTCGGCTATCTCACCACCGTTACGGCGGTCGCTCCAATCCGGAATAGCGCGGGGTCCGGATCTTCGACGCGTATGCGAACTGGGAATCGTGTGGATAAATGCACCCAGTTGAGGGTTCGCCCGATCTGCGGCAAACCTCCTGTTACTCTGCCCTCTTCTGGAAATACGCCGTATCCGATGCTCTCGACCACGCCGCTGAATCGCCTGTCTGGATGCCCCATGAGAAAAACATCCACCGGCGTACCCACGCGAACGTTCTTCAGCTTGGACTCGCGATAGTTTGCGATCACATACCAGGTTCGTGTATCGATCAGCGTGAATATAGGAGCGCCGGGACGAGCGTAGGCACCCTCAGAGATGTTCATGTTCGTTACATAAGCATCGAATGGAGAGAGGACTCGCGTGCGTTCCAGATCGAGCCTGGCGGCTTCGACCTTTGAAGCCTTTGCCGGGCGCTGCGACATCAATGTATCGACCGTGTCAACGGTGTGAATTGCCTGACCCAGCTTTGCCTGTGCTTCGGCGGCCATAGTATCAGCCTCTTGCTGGCGTAGAACGGTCTGGGTCTGTTGAGCCTGTGCTTGAGCCAGTGAAGCCTGAGCTTCGTTGTAGTTGCCTTGCGCAACCTGCACGGCGGTGTTGGCCTGGTCGACTTGTTCCACCGTTACATATTGTTTCTGCAATAGGGGTTCAATGCGATGCAGATTGTTCGTTGCGAGTTTGAGTTGCGCTTCGGCAGCTTGAACGGCTGCCTGTGCGCGGGTAACTGCAGCCTTTGCGACATCCACGCTGCTGCCGGCGGTCTGGATTCCGGTCTTCGATTGACTGACTGCTGCGGTTGCTGCCTGTACGGCGCTTTGTTGTGCCGCGATCCTGCGCTTGGCGTCGATGATCTGCTGCTCCAGCGCTTCCTGATCTGAAAGCGCCTGCTGTAGCGCGTACTCATACGGCCGGGGATCGATAATAAATAAGAGGTCACCCTTCTTCACGAAGGCGTTGTCTTTAACAGCGAGTTGAATCAGGCGCCCACTGACCTCCGGGGCGATCTCGATATAGTTGGCCACGACGCTGGCGTCATCCGTGCGTGGGTTTCGATTGGTCTGAAAGATGACGACCAGCAATGCCAGCGCTGCAGCCACCGAGACGCCGATGCCGATCCATCTGCCGAGCTGCTTGCGTTTGAGGGTTTCAGTCGCCTGATCCATATGCTTGTCCTTTATCGGAAGAAGATCAGCCACAACAAGCTCGTGAGAAGAATGACGACGCTTGGGTAAAAGAGCGCTACCGGGCCGATCTCCGACTCAAGCCGATAACGTAACAGTACAAGGCGTAATCCACATGCAAGAATTATGGCAATCGTCAGACATACCATCCAGACGGGGAAGAACGATCCCAGGACGTCGACCGAGGGCGCGCGTCCGCAACCACTGCACAACAGGCAGATCGTCGCGAGCCAAAGCGGCTTTGTCCCTGGTGCGTTTTTCTTCTGGTTCATCGTTGTGGACCGTCCTGTGTCGATGTTTTTGTCGCGGGTGGCTGAGTGCGTAACAGGTTGCCTGTAACAAACTCCAGATCAACTGCCTCAAGAAAAAGCTGCGATCGGGCCGAAACGCTTGAGAGTCGCGCCTGCGCTAGCTGTCTTGCAGCCGTAACAACGTCGATCAGATTCTTTACTCCATAGTTATAAGCGTCGAGTGAGGAGGAGTAGGATGCGCTGGCCGAATCGAGCAACGCCACCGCAGCCTGTTGCTTTCGCAGTGCGGTGCGGAAGGCGATGTAGGCGGTCCACACCTCGCGTGTGGCCTGGTCGCGCTTTTCGGTCATCTCGTCCTGAGCTTCGCGGCGCCTGGATTCGGCAATGGCTACCTCGCCTTTACGCGCCCCCCCGTCAAAGATGCGCCACTCCACGCCCAGAGTGGCTGCCCATGTTGGTTGACTCGCATTTCCAAGCTGACCGTAGTCGGCGGTAGGCCATATCGATGTCTGTGCAGCAGATCCGGACAGAACGATCTTGGGTTTGTACTCGGCTTTGGCTGCGCGGATGGCATCGTCGGCCGCGCGAATCTCGGCAGCCTGCGCCATGAGATCGGGGCGGTCTGCAATCGCGCGATCGATCAGCGCATCGATGGACATGGTCAAGGACTCAGGCAGCGGAGCGCTCTTCTGCGCGTCGATTGTGATGTTCGGTGATGGTTCGACGCCGATCACCTCCGTCAACGCAACACGCGCAATTTTCTCGTCGCCGTCGGCTGATTCCATATCGAAGACGGCTTGCGACGTTTCGGCCCGGGCATTCAACACATCGGGTAGCGTCGAGCGTCCGTTCTTCAGTTGCGTTTCGGCGGCGTCCTGTGTCGTTTGCGCGGTCTTGAGCGTCTCCTGTGCGGCTTGCAGACGCTCCTGTGCGGTCAGAAGCTTGTAGTAAGAGCTGGCCACACGGAAGGCCACCTCCTGGTTCGCCTGGATGAAGTTCGCACTGGCTGCCAGCTTTTCGGCGGTCGCTGCATCCACCTTTGCTTCGCGCTTGCCGAAGTCGAAGATCAGATACTCGAGCGTAACCTCAGGGACTACCGCCGGTATCTCAACCATGACATAACCGCGTGGAGCCAGCGGCTTCGGAAAGGGATTGATGATCCGTTGATCTCCAAAGGCAGCCGCGGCGGCCAAAACTGGAAAGTAGGCGCTCCTTGCGATTCCGAGTTCATCGGCCTTCTGTTTGGCGCGTTCCCACACAATGCGAGTGTGCGGATTGTTGTGTTCGGCGATGTCGATGAGCTCGGCCAGCGAGTAAGAGTGTGTGGCGTCGAGGGTTACGGTCTTTTCTTGTGGAGTGGCATGGGCAACGCAATCGGCTGCCGAACCAGGAGTGGAGGCGACTCCAGCGCATTGTCCCAGTCCTGTTGCTGCCGACCCTGCGATCAGGGCCAAAGACAGGATAAGCAGCCTGAATCGAAGTGGTTCCGGACCATACGTGGATTTGTTTCCCAGGTTACTGAGTTCGGTGCCGCTTGAGCGCATTGTCCAGTCTCGTAACATTTTTGCTACGCTGCCAATCCACGTTCCCAAAACGGCGATTCTTCATACTATCAATTTCTTCGGGGCGGTCCCGCATCGAGAGAAACTGCTTTCTTTGTTGCCAGAAAATTGGATGATTGCTGTCGGTTCGGTTTGAAAAATGACTTATGTAGCTCTCGGAACATCTACTGACACAAAGATTTCCACACTGTATACTCGCCTTACAAACCACATTCTTGTGGCTTTAAGTGCACGCTTGGTTTCCAGCGGTCGGGTGCCGAACCATGGAGGACTACGGACCATTTCCCCCGAAACATGATCCCTCGAAAGCGGGAGATCGTGGTGTGCGCACTCCCCTGAAAGGGGAGAGTTCGTCTGCAGGGGAGTTGTCGAGCGATGCGCCTACGTTGTTCGGCGCGCCAGATGCTGAGAGATACAAGGAATCGAGTCAGACCTATGGGGGCTCGCGCCTTTCGCAGGATGGACCACGGAGCTATCCAGGTACGGGAGGGCAGCCCATCCTTGAGGTTGGATCTGTGGTGGCACACAGATATGAAATTGTCGCGTTGCTCGGCGAAGGCGGCATGGGGGCCGTCTATAAAGCGAAAGATCTTGAGCTGAACCGAACGATTGCTCTGAAGACGATACGCCACGAACTTGGCGGAAACCTGGCCATCGTCGAGCGCTTCAAGCAGGAGCTGATCCTGTCCACGCAGGTGACCCATCGGAATGTCGTCCGCATCTTCGATCTGGGTGAATCGGATCGGATGAAGTTCATCACGATGGAGTACATCGAGGGGAAGGACCTGCGCACGATCATCTATGAGCGAGGGAAGCTTCCGCCGGATGAGGTCGTCGATATCATCGCGCAGGTATGCCGTGCATTGGATGCGGCACACAGCGTCGGCGTCATTCATCGTGATCTTAAGCCGCAGAACATTATGCGGGACCAGAACGGCCGCATTCTGGTGATGGATTTTGGATTGGCCCGCACGCTTGAAGGCGACGGCATGACGATGTCGGGCGCGCTGGTGGGCACGATGGAGTACATGTCTCCAGAACAGGCGCTGTCGAAGAGTCTGGATCAGCGGTCGGATATCTATTCGCTCGGCCTGATCTTTTACGAACTTCTAAGTGGAGAGTCGCCTTTCCGCGCCGACACCGCATTGGCGAGTCTGATTCGTCGGACTCAGGAGCGGGCGATGCCGCTATCCCAGTGCACGAGCAACATCTCCGGCCCGCTGGATCAGATCGTGGCTCGATGCCTGGAGCGCGAGGTGGAATTCAGATATCAGAGCGTAACGGAGGTCCTCGCCGATCTTGAGTTATGGCAACGCAAAGGCGTGGTAAGCATGGTGACCTCGCAGGCCACGCGGCGTCAGCCGGTTCTGTCGATGTGGTTATGGGAAAAGCGATGGTGGCTGTGGGGCGCGGCTGCTCTTGCTTTGGTATTTGGTATTGCAGGATATGTCGGCGTCAATTCGAAATCGGCCAGTCCGACGTCGAAAGAGTTGGGAGCCGCAGTCCAGGGGATGTCGCTGGCGATTCTTCCGTTCCGTAACTCTTCGGGAGATGCGAACGACGCGTGGATCGGAGCAAGTGTCGCTGACATGCTGAGCACGGACATCGGCCAATCGGCCCACCTGCGCACGGTTTCGACGGATCGTCTTCATCAGGTGCTTTCGGATCTTCGTATTGGCCCGGATACAGTGATCGATCCCGATACGGTGCGGCGCGTGGCACAGTTCAGCAACGCGGACATTGTTGTTTCAGGGCAGTACGCGCGGTTTGGCGATCAAATTGTGATCGATGCCACGATCCGGGACATCAAGCGTGGGCAAAGTGTCGCTGTGAAAGCGCAGGCGCTCGCGAAAGATCTACCGACAGCGATCGACAGTCTCGCGGATTCAGTGCGGAAGAATCTGTCGCTTTCGCCGGATGTGTTACAGGAGCTAAAAGCCCAATCCTTCAAGCCGAACTCCACGTCAGTGGAGGCGTTGCGTAACTATAACGAGGGCCTTGCGTTGATGCGCGAAGGTAAGAACCTGGATGCGTACAAGAGCTTTCAGGTCGCTACCAAGGACGATCCGCAGTTTGCCCTGGCTTTGTCGAGACTGGCCGAGGTGCAGTCGGAGCTTGGCTTTGAGAGTGATGCGGAGCAATCGTCGCGCAGGGCAACGGAGCTTGCCAGCAGCGAAGACCTGCCGCTGCCGGAGAAATATCTCATTACCGCGAATCATGCTCGCATCATCAAGGACAATAAACAGGCGATTGAGGCTTACAAGAATTTAGCGGCGAGCTGGCCAAGCGACGTGGATGTTCAATACAACCTCGGCGGCTTGTATATCGCGACCGGTGACTATGCCAAGGCGCGAGATATGTTCTCGAAGATTTTGCAGGCTGATCCGAAGAACATCAAAGCGCTCTGGCAGATGGGAGTCGTGGAGGCTTTATTTTTCGGAAATCCTCAAGCCGCGCTTGATTCGCTCAGCAAAGGATTGAATCTGGCGACCCAGGTAGACAACCAGGAACAGAAGGCGCTGATATTGCTTTCCATGGGAATTTCGTACAAGAAGCTGAATAATCCGGAGGAGGCTCTTCGCAATTTCGAAGAGTCGATTGCGATCAACGAGAAGATCGGTCAGAAGCGGGGAGTGGCCGCTGCACTGGCCGAAGTAGCGAATCTCCAGGCGCAGAGAGGGAATACGGACGTTGCGCTGACTGACTTCAATAAAGCGTTGGCGCTGCTGCGCGAGATCGGGATGAAGAAGGAGGCCGGGGACACCCTGGTCGACATAGGCGTCGTCTACCAGGATCGCGGGGAGTACGATCAGGCGCTCCAGAGGTACAAGGAAGCGCTACAGATCCAGCGGGAGACTGGCGACCAGAACTACGAAGCCCTTTGTCTGTACAACATTGCTGATGTGTACCTGGCCAAGAGCGATACCGACAATGCCTTCACGTACTACCAGCAGGCTTTGCAGTTGCGGGAGAAGTTGGGTGTTTCCGCACGTATCTCGGAGACGCTGGGGGGGCTGGCCGAGGCCTACACCCAGACAGGCCAGTACGATGCTGCACTCACATCGTTGATGCGGGGGTTGGAGCTCTCTCGTCAGGTTGGGGATGCTCGTCAAACGGCTCTGCTGTCGCACCAGATCGGTCTGGTATTTGAATACCAGGGACGGTTCGGAGCGGCGGTGAAATCGATGCAGGAGAGCACGAAAACTTTACGTGACCGTGGAGAACATGGCAGCGATATGGCGATACTTCTGAATGATCTGGCTGGCGCTCTGGCAAGGGCCGGCAGAGGAGACGAATCTTCCAAGCCCTTGGATGAGGCGGAGGCCATTGCGCGTGAGGTGAAGAACGATGCGCTGATAGCGCAGATTTTGAATACAAGAGGCGATGTGGCGTTCTATCGAGGAGATATTAAAAGCGCCGATCAGTTCTACAAATCAGCCCTGGCGTTGAGTGCCCACGCCAAGGATAATGACACGCTTGTGTTGTCAAAATTGAATGTGGCAAGAATGGCGATGGCCCAGGATCATCCGAAAGAAGCGCTCGGCATGTTACGGCCACTGAATTCGAGTGACACGGCGAACGCTTATCTGTCGCTGCAACGCGCGATCGCGAACGCTCAAGCTGAAGTCGATACCGGAGATTATGCTAAGGCCGAGCGCGATCTGGAGCAGAGCTTAGTTCGATCGGAGAAGGCCGGAACGCGGCTCGATTCGGCCAGAATCAACTATCTGCTGGGTACGTCGATGAGACTCCGCGGTACTGCGGAGAAGGGGCGCAGTTCGTACTACTACGGCGAGACCTTACGGTTGCTCGATGCAATTCGAGCGGATCCCGGCGCAGAGAACGTTCTGCATCGCGCCGATCTCAAGACGATCTATGATGACGCAAGGCAGTGGAAGATGTAAGTACTTTCACTGCCTTGCCCAAGCGAGTCACCGTACCAGTGTGCTTGCTGTCGACTGGTTGTTGCCCGGGTGCGAATCGGGATTGGCGCTACTTACACTCGCGGTATTCTTTATCACCGTTCCTTTGGATGCGTCGGCTCGAACGACAATCTGAATGACCAGCGCGGAGAAGCGTAACAATTTCGAAGGAGCTAGTGTATTTGCATCACAGCTGACAGTATTGCTCGCAAACGAGCAGTGGGCATTCGCTGAGGGGATTGTGCAACCTCTCAAGTCGCAGGCAAAGACCTGTGCGGTGGCGCTGAGGAATGTGACGCCGGCAGGGAGTGGGTCGGTCACGACAACCTTTGAGGCCGTGGTGTCGCCGAGATTGGCCGCAGCGATGTCATACGTAAACGAGTCATTGTGACGTACCAGGAGCGGTGCGACTTTAGCTATGACAAGATTTACCGCGGGAGCAACGACCTGGTATGTTGCCGAAGCAGACGTGTGATTTCCAGCGGCGTCGACTACGTTGGCGAGAAACGTCTTGATACCGGGGCTTGAGGTATCCACCGTGTTGGTAATGGGGCCGGTGTTCAAGGTGGTTCCCGGGGCAAAGGTTGCTGTGCCGCACGTGACGATTCCGGACCGGTCGTCCTTACAGCTATACGTCACGGTGACTTGCTCGCCCAGCGTGTAGGAGTTCGCAACCCCGCTATTGGTGGACGGTGCGAGAGAAAACTTCAGGCTGGATACGGTGGGAGCCACGGTGTCTATGTTGATTGGGACCGTGTAAAAAGACGTCGACCAGCTGAAGTTTGCGTCCTGAGTGAATTTGAGCTCTTCGGTTCCGGCGCAGTCCTGGGCGAAATAGTGAAGGAGATACTGGCCGTCTGTAGGAAAGGAGATTTGTGAAGACGCAGTGAAGACAGAAGCCGCAGGCGTGGTGGGTGCGGCCGACGTTGGGCAGGAGACAGAATTTGTCAGAACAGTATCGGTGGCGATGGGCAGTTTTGGAGAGGGTTGAGGAACGGCTGAGGCAAGAGCTGTGCCGTAAGTGATGCTCTGTATAGGCGCTGGCACAAAGCTGCTTTGTCCGGGTAGAGCAGGCACAAGAGTGGAGAGGTCCGGCGGCTGGCTGGAAAAATCTACCGTAGGAGTCTGGCTGTTGATCCATCCACCAGGGTGCTGGCCTTCAACAGTGACGGTGGTCAGATCCTCTGGAACGCCTGCCACGGGGATGAAGGTTGAATTGGGGTGATCACCGGTTCCAGACAAGGCATAGAGCCCCGGTCCTGAGAAATCTGTTAGCAGGTTTTGTGGACAGAGTTCCGTGCCGAGGCCTGCTGCAGGATCGAAGATGCAGGGGCCTCCGGTCCACCCTTCCTTGGCCATCAGGAAGCCGACGCCTTGATGGAAGGTTGGGCCGTTTGGAAGAGTGATGTCAGGAAGAGTGAAGCTGGGGCCGTCGAATATGTCTTCGAAGATCTCGTTACGAAGCTTTGATAGGGGGCAGAAGGCGCCACTCTCACTGGAACTGGCGCCAACCTGACACTCCAGCGTGAAGAGCTTGCAAGCTGGCTGGCCATTTGGCAACAGTTCGCCGGTGTGGATCAGGCAACTTGAGGTAGCAAATGACGTGCCGGGAACCCAGACAGGCTGGAACGATAAAGGATCGATGGGTAGATCCGCGGTATTTGGGATCGTGCCGTCTGTAATCGCAAGACTGCCTGCGCCCTGCGCTACGGATAAGTCATAGGTGAATTGAACCTGCTGGTTTGTGGAGGAGTCAAATGGGAAATTCTGGGTCAGCGCTGAAGCCGGAGGGTTGTTTTGTGGAATGGGGTTGCCGGTGACCTTGGCTGGACCTGTGACACCTGCTTGCGTGCAGCTTGTATCCAGATAAAGGGTCGAACTCGCCAGGAATGAGCCTGTGTCGACCAGGTCAATCTTTATCTGTATGGAGCCGGGCTGAAGACTGCTGCTGATATCGATGGGAGCGACTCCGCCAGTGCTTGTAAAGGTATCAGGATTCTGCCCGGTGAGATTACCTTGCCCAGCCGGAATCTGGTAGCCGGGGGTGAAGCAATCAAGCTGAATTCCGTCCGGTGTGGAGTCGGAAGACCCACCACGGCAAACATTCACTGGGCCGCTGGAACCGCTGCTTGTCGTAACCGTCAGGTTAACGAAGTTATCGGCGAGAACATTTCCTGTGCCATCGGGAGTAGAGGAGAGCACGGCCCGAATGGGCGAAGAGCCGCAGTTCAGGGCCAGAGTCGAGCTGTTGAAGACCACCTGATTCGCGCCGAATCCCGTACCGTTGGTGGATTGGCGAACGTTCGTTGGGCCAAAGAGCAGGATGGAATTCGTCTGGGCGTACATGTTAGAAGTGGCTGTTACAGTGCATGCAACGGCGACGATGATGCGCAGAAAAGATACAGATTTCATTGCGCTTTCCTCCTACAGTTTTCGTTCTCACATGTCGTCATGGCCACGCTAGAAAAATGCGCGCAGGGCTGCGAGAAAGAGCAAATTTTGAAGAAACCGTCGAGGGAGGATGGTGCCAACGGAATCTATCCGGGGCCCGTTTTTACAATGGGAGGATTGTCTAACCCTTATGTAGCTCTGTCAATGTGAAAATTGCCACGGAATTGTAGCGAACTTCGCACCAATGGATACGGTCTTGTGTCTTCGCCCGAAGCGTTGCGGCAGGTCAGACCCAAACAGCACTATGCGACGTAATTCTCAAGCGTTCCGATTCCATCAATATTGATACAGACAATGTCTCCGCTTGTGAGCGTGAAGTCATCCGCGGGAACGACGCCCGTCCCTGTCATGAGAAACACGCCTTGGGGAAAGCTATTGTCGCCAAAGAGAAACCTGACCAATTCCTGTGGCTCGCGTTTAAGTTCTGCTAAAGTCGTGCTCCCGGTGTAAACGGTTTTGCCATGCCGCATGATCTCTAACCTGATAGCGGTTGTTTTCGTCATCGGCTCGGTTGAAAGAAGAACGCAAGGACCTAGCGCACAGCTGCCATCATAGATCTTCGCCTGTGGCAGATAGAGAGGATTTTCCCCTTCGATATCGCGTGAGCTCATATCGTTGCCGATGGTGTATCCCACAATTGCTCCGGCGGGGTTAATCAACAGAGTCAGCTCCGGCTCAGGCACAGACCATTTGGCATCCGATCGGATACGCACGGCGCCATGGTGTCCGACGACGCGGCGTCCCGTAGCTTTGAAGAAAAGCTCAGGCCTTTCGGCAGAGTAAACGCGATCATAAAAATTACCGCCTCCAGCATCTTTGGACTCTTCTATACGCGCATTCCGACTGCGATAGTACGTGACACCAGCTGCCCAAACCTCCTGGCTCACAACTGGCGCGAGAATAGCAGTGGGGTCAAAGGTCTTTACTGCCTCGGTACCGATCGCAGTGACGACGCGCGCGTGTAGCTCGACGCTGCTAATGAGCTCGTCCCAGTCCGACGCATCTACAGGGTAGAAGTTGCCGTTCGCTTCAACGAAGATGCCATGAGCTGTACGGTAGAGTTTCAACGGATCACCTTTTCTGAATCTGCAGGTTCTGGTTGAAGAGGCTGCTGGTCTATCTTGATTGCACCTCGAGCAAGCTGCGCGACGATGGCATCCACATCATAGACGCAGCCTCCCCAGACACCTCCGCTCGCTTGAACGAGTGCGGCCCAGAGACGTGTATCGTCAGGCAGCGCAGGATGAGGCGCAAGGTCTTCACGCGGTGCACGAGAAGCGAGACGGCGCCCCCCCTCTTCAGGAGAGAAAAGATTGTTACCTTCGCCGATCAAGTTGACAGTGCCGCGCAGACCAGCTCGATCAACCACAATTTCGATCATGTCCCCCTCACGTACGCGACCTATTGGGCCGTCAGCAAGCGCCTCCGGCGAGATATGGCCGAGGCAAGCACCTGTCGAGACTCCGCTGAACCGAGCATCCGTAAGTACGGCCACATGTTTGCAGAAAGGGAGATTCTTCAGTGCCGAAGTGACTTGATAGATCTCTTGCATTCCGCCACCAGCCGGTCCACCGCAAATGAGCACGACCACGTCTCCATGCGATATCACTCCCCGTTTGATAGCGTCAATCGCCGCTGCTTCGGTAATAAAAACGCGGGCGGGTCCGGTATGGCGATAAACGTTGTCTTGATCGATAAGAGAAGGATCAATGGATGTGCTCTTGATGACGCATCCATCTGGAGCCAGATTGCCAACAGGGAAGCAGACTGTCGCGGATAGGCCTCTCCCCCGCGCGCGATCCGGGGAAAGAATCACATCGTTGGCATCAACATTATCCAGCGCGAGAAGCCTTTCCTTCAGTGCTCTACGTCGTTCACTCTGCTCCCACCAATTGAGGTTTTCGTCGAGAGTTTCTCCGGTGACTGTGCGTACAGTGCAATCCAGCAACCCAGCTCGACGCAGATGCAACATAACTTCCGGTACGCCGCCGGCCAGAAACACCTGAACGGTAGCGAAGTTGTTCGGTCCATTCGGAAGAGCATCTACAAGCCTGGGAACAGCACGATTGATCGAGGCCCAGTCTGATGCTGACGGCCGTCGCAGTCCGGCTGCGTGCGCAATGGCAGGAACATGCAACAGCAAATTCGTCGATCCGCCGAAGGCCGCATGGAGCACCATGGCATTGCGAATAGCGACATCCGTGAGCACATCGCACGTTCCTATGCCGAGGTGAACCATTCTCAGGATGGCGCGAGAGGAACGCAGGGCTGCATCCAGCCAGATGGGCTGACCCGACGGAGCAAGCGCGGCATGTGGCAGCGATAGTCCCAGCGCCTCAGCGACAACCTGAGATGTGGCAGCCGTGCCGAGAAACTGACAGCCACCACCTGGTGTCGCACATGCTCGGCAGCCCACCTCCGCAGCATACTCAAGCGTGATCTGATTCTGTGCATACCGAGCGCCGATGGTTTGCACTTTGCCTGCATCCTCGCCGTTTTCGGGGAGAAGAGTGACTCCACCCGGGACGAGAATACTTGGGAGCGCCCCGGACGACGCAAGCGCCATCATCATTGCGGGCAGACCTTTGTCGCACGTCGCCACGCCGATCACGCCTTTGCGTGTCGGAAGCGAACGCATAAGCCTCCTCAGAACGATGGCGGCATCATTGCGATAAGGTAGCGAGTCCAGCATCCCATCCGTGCCTTGTGTGCGGCCGTCGCAGGGATCGGTGCAGGCTCCGGCAAACGGTACGGCATGGCGGTTACGAAGCTCACGTGCAGCCTCGGCCACCAGCAACCCAACCTCCCAGTGACCAGTATGAAAACCAAGTGCGATGGGTGTTCCGTCCTGTGCGCGCATCCCTCCGTGCGTACTAAGGATCAAAAATTCAGGATCAAGCAAGCGCGCAGCTTCCCATCCCATTCCAGCGTTCTGCGAGAGCCCAAAGAGATTGCCGGAAGGCTGGGTCAACAACATCTCCGGAGTGATTGGCAGCGTCCCTTCAGGACCCGGCGCATGCGTCTTTGTCTCGCGAAACACTGAGGCTTCACTCTCAAACACCTGTGCTGCAGTAACCGAGCTCTTTGGATTGATTGTCATACCTCGCTATGAAATCTCAGGTCGAACATGTTGTAGCGTTGAGACGCTTGGTGCAGGACGCAGGCAGAGCAGAAGCACTGCAGAGAATACCAACGAGAGCGCCATAAGCAAATATCCAGCGCGCGAGTTCCCTGTGACCGCCTGAAGAAAGCCGACGAAGTAGCTGCCAAAGAAACCTCCCAGGGCGCCACAACTGTTGATCAGCGCAAGCACCTCAGCCGTTACATTACGCGGTACGCGTTCCGGTACGATGGCGAAGAACGGACCATAGGGCGCATACATACAACCGCCTCCCACGATAAGACAAATAAACGCGATGGTAAAACTCTTCTGCGCAAACAAAAACGAACCGAGCAGCGCGATTCCCGATATCAGTAGAAATGGCCACACCAGGGATTGCCGCTTGAGGGTTTTGTCAGAGATCTGCGACACCAGCAGCATAAGGATAATTGCTGCCAGATACGGCAGAGCAGAGAGTAGCCCTGTCTTACCCATCGCGAAGGCGCTCCCTTGTCGCACGATCGTCGGCAGCCAGAGCACAAATCCGTAGACACCAAGGCTCCAGAAAAAATACTGCGCAGAGAGCAGGAGCACATCGCTGCGCAACAGCGCGATCCGTACGGCTGGTACGGGAGCAACAGTAAGCTGTTCCTGTGCGAGTTGCCTCTCGAGAAACTCCTTCGCGCCCGGCGTCATCCACCTGGCCTCAGAGGGCTTGTCCTTCACGAAGAGTATCCAAACCACGGCCCACAAAATGGACGGGACACCCTCGATGATGAATGTTTTTTGCCATCCGAACCCTTGAATGAGGTAACCGGTGATCGCGGACATCCAAAGCACCGTAACCGGATTGCCTAGAATCAGAATCGAATTGGCGCGCGACCGCTCGGCACGCGTAAACCATCGCGTCAGCAGAAGCAGCATGGCCGGAAAGATCAGACTTTCCGCTATGCCGAGCAGAAGGCGCACAAGGGCAAGCAACCAGAAGGTCCGAACAACACCCGTGAGCGCGGCAAGGGAACCCCACACAATGAGAGCGAAGAAGACGAGGCGGCTCGCGCTGCGCTTCCTTGCAAACGACGCTCCCGGTACCTGAAAGGCGAAGTAACCGAGAAAGAATAAGCTGCCGAGGAGAGATGCCTGTTTATCGGTGATGTGCAGCGTGGTTGCCAGCCCTGCCGCGGCGCCAAAGCCGTAGTTCGCCCGGTCCAGATAAGCGAGGCTATAGGTTACGAACACGGCCGGCAGAAGATACAACCAGCGTTTACGAAGACTCGCGGTCGTATAGCCGTCCGCGGCTTCAATGCGGTCGTTCGCAGCGGGGGGCACCTTCGTTACCTGCATACGTGAATTCATGCTGCCTTTCAACACGACGCTTCAATCACCACAGTAGGCACTGATCCGCTGGCAACATGCAACTCTAATATGCCAGACTTGTCCTTTGATTGACCGTCATTATTCTCCGGGCACAGGAGCATCTGTATGTTCTTATCAAAGCATCACTCCATTTCAGAGGGCCCTCATGAAGATCCGAGCCAGTTTCTGGTGTCTCCTCCTTGTGCTTTCCAGCTTCGCAACCGGCTGCCTATACGCGCAGACCACAGTTCCATCAACCACAGCGAGCGCTTCCCAGGAGGCGATGGATCGCGATCTGCTTGAAGTCACCATCCCACAACTCGAACAGTTATACCGTAGGCATAAATACACCGTTACCGAAGTCGTGCGCTGGCATATCGCGCGCATCGAAAGATACAACGGAATCTATCGCGCCGTGCAGAATCTGGATGTACAGGGAGCTCTCGCCACCGCTGCCCGCGAGGACGCAGAGGCAAAAGCGGGTGGCAGCAATTTTGTGCCCGGACCCATGTGGGGCGTTCCGATCGTGACAAAGGCAAACACCAGCATCAAGGGTCTCGTCACGACGGATGGATGGAAAGGCTACCTCATTCCCGGCCATGAGCTGGTCGCTCCCAAGGATGCGACGATCATCACCAAACTGCGTGCTGCAGGAGCTGTCATTCTCGGGCAGACGAACATGCCGGACTTCGCCGCAAGCGATACTAATCGCAGTACCGCGTACGGACGCACAGGAAATGCTTACGATGTGCGCTTCAGCCCCGGTGGTTCGTCTGGAGGCACCGTCACCGCCGTCACCTCAAATTTCGCAGTGCTCGGCAATGGAACCGACACTGGCAACTCGATTCGCATGCCGTCCGCCACCAGTTCTGTTGTCGGCGTCTTTCCAACGCGCGGCCTGGTGAGCATCGCTGGCATTGCGCCGCTTGACTGGCTGCTCGACAACACAGGTCCAATCGCCCGCACTGTGACCGACGCCACCATTGCGCTTGACGTCATGGCCGGAGAAGATCCTCACGATCCCCGAACGATCGGTTCCGCTGCCCAGGCCCAGCACGGTCCATACACGCAGTACCTCAAGCCAGATGCACTCAAAGGAAAACGCTTCGGCGTGCCGGCTTTCATCCTTAGCGGGGCAGGAATTCCATTTCAAGGCATTCCAGCGGCTGCGTCGCCGAGTGAGGTCGCGCAGGATACCGAGGACTCCCGTGAGCTACTAAGGCCAGAGACACGCGCTGCCTTTATGAAAGCCATCGAAGGCCTCCGCGCCGCCGGTGCGACCGTCATCTTCGACGATTCCATCCTCCCCGACAGTTTTGCTGTGACTGTGGCTCGCGTCGGCACATTTCCATACGTCCGCGAAGGAACGGAAAAGTTTCTCGCGGGGTATGGCCCCGCCCAATACCACTCAGCAGAAGAGTACGAGAAGGCCGTTGGCTCTCCTCTGCCGCACACCATCATTGGTGGCGTAAGTTCAACAAACCCAGAGGGCAGACGATCTTTGCCACAAGCCCTGATCGAGACTGATCCGCAGGCCGAAGCCAACTTCTTTGGCCCCCGTAAAAGGGCGCTCGACGCATACAACGAAACATTGGACCGGCTGCACCTCGACGGATTCGTCTACCCAGCAACGCAGATGCCTCCGCCCGATGAGACCATGCCCCAGAACGGAAAGATAAGCGAAGGCCCACACAGTGCAACCGGATGGGTGAACATGATCGGCGTGCCCGCAGTTGTCGTTCCGGGCGGTTTCTATCCCGATGGCCTGCCATTCGGTCTCGAACTGTCAGCCCGGCCATGGAAAGACGGCGACCTGCTCAGTTGGGCCTACGCGTATGAGCAGGCCACCCAGCACCGCAGGCCACCAGTACTCGTCGAAAAGGGCCTGTTGCCTAACGCAAGATGACCCGAATTATCACGTCTATTTGATAACCCCGCGTTCGCTGTTGGCGATGAAGTCGGCAAGATAAGCAACATGCTCGCCGGCATTGCCAGCAGCGATTGTCTCCCGCATCGCCTCCAGTGCCTGCGTCGTATTCATCTTCGACGCCAGCAGTAGCCGATACGCCGCGCGCAACTCCTTCATCTGCTCCGGCGTGAACCCGCGCCGCTCCAGCCCCACCTTATTCAAACCATACGCATGATTATTGCGTTCAATCGAAGTCAGCGAGTACGGCAGAACATTCTGCGTGATCGTCGTGCCCCCGCCGATGTAGGAGTATTTGCCAATCCTGCAGAACTGGTGCACCGGGCACAGCGCGCCCACCACGGCATAATCTTCGACAATGACATGCCCAGCCAGCGTCGCCGAGTTCGCCAGAATGCATCCGTTCCCAATAGAAGAGTCGTGGCCAATATGCGTGTAGGCCATGATCAGGCAGCCCGATCCCACACTCGTTACGCCGCCGCCGCCCACCGTCCCCCGCGAGATCGTGACATACTCGCGAATCGTATTCCCATCGCCAATCTCCAGCCGTGTCGGCTCACCAGCGTACTTCAAATCCTGCGGTGCGACTCCCAGGCAGGCGAACGGATAGACGCGGTTCTTGCTGCCCATCGTCAGGTGCCCATCCAGCACAACGTGGGAGATCAGCTCACAGTCCTCCCCCAGCACAACGTTCGCGCCGATCGTGCAGTACGGCCCCACCGTGCAACTCACCGGAATCTGAGCGCCCTCCGCGACGATCGCTGTCGGATGGATGCTCACTCAGCCGGTACCTCTGCGGCCTTCTTCGCAGCACGCGGCACCACCTGGCACATCACAATCGCGTCACACACCAATTTGCCGTCAACCGTGATGTTGCCCTGCATCCTTACCGCACGGCTACGCCAGTTCAACACCGTCACCTCGATGCGGAGTTGATCCCCCGGAGTCACAGGACGCCGAAACCGCGCATTCTCGATTCCCGTAAAGACCATCAGCTTTGAATCGCGGTCAGGAATCTCGGTCAGCAGAAGAGCACCGCCAGTCTGCGCAATCGCCTCGACCATCAGCACGCCCGGCATGATCGGATAGTCAGGAAAGTGTCCCTGAAAGTGCGGCTCGTTCATCGTCACGTTCTTGATGGCGACGATGCGCTGCTTGCGCTCCATCTCGACGACGCGGTCGATCAGCAGGAACGGATAACGGTGGGGCAGGATGGACATGATTTCAAGGATGTCCATTGTCTGCTTCGGCGCAGACTCCTGCGCGGCTTCAAGGCTCTGTTCTATATCACTCATAGCAGCCCTGAGTATAAACCGCGGACTACTTCTTCTTCAGCAGGCTGTCCGGATTGAACAGGTCAGGCGACAGCCCCTGGTTGTACTGCACCTTCGTCAGAAACCGCTGATTCGCTATCTCCCCATCGTGATACCGCGTCATCGTAAACGCCGTCGGCAGCCCTTGAATCGTGTGGTAGTCGCTGTACTCCTCAACGTCTTCGTCATGGTCCTTGAATGTCTCGTTGCGCCACTCGAACTTGCGCCGCATCGGAAGGTGAGTCGTGGAATCAAGGTCGATCGTTACCGCGTCATTGTTCGCGCTGAGCACCGTGACTTTGTCCACCATCCTGCGATTCACCATGTCCGTACCCTCAGCGATGACCATCACCCCCGGAGCCTTCAGCCAATTCTGCACAACGCTCTCAATAGAATGATTTCGCCTGCGCAGGTAATCCTCCACCTGTTCCTTCGGTAGCGTTGTCCGGCCTTTGTACGTCACCTCGTAGCCGTTGTCGGCAGTCCATATCTGAACCACGTCAATCTTCTTGCCCGGAAGGATCATGCTCTTATCGGTCAGGAACCCGATGCGCTCGGCTCCCGTCTGAGTCGCGTCCGGAAACTGCCGCCACCCCGTGAACTCAACCACGTTGAGGTTTGGCTGCCCCTGAAAGAACGCCGCAGTCCTGCCCCAGACCTGCATGTCCTTACGATCGAGCCATGCCTGTCCACCCAGCGCCTCGACCATCTCGTCCAGCAGTTTGCGCCCTAGTTGTTCCTGCGTCAGTCCCGCAGGCCGCGACGGTGCCGCACTCGGAATATCGCTTGCCTGCGCAAACAACCGCGGTGAAGCCATCACGCCAATCAGCACAAGGCAAACAGCAATTCTCTTCATTCCAACTCCATCAACCAACCAGCACAGCGCCGCCATTCACGTTGAAAATCTCACCCGAGACAAACCCCGCCAACGGCGTGCACAGAAATAATATAGGTCCGGCAATCTCCTCCACCCGGGCAGCGCGCCCCAGCGGTATCGTGGCCAGTACCTTCTTGGACGTCTCCGGATGCTTCAGGGCAGCGGCCGACATCTCCGTCTCCACCCACCCCGGAGCCACGCAGTTGCAATAGATCCCCTGTCCAGCCAGCTCGCTCGACAAACTCTTCGTCAGGCTGATCAGCGCGCCCTTGCTCGCCGCATAGTCGACATGGAAGGCCTCGCCCCGTTGCCCCGCCGTCGAACTCACCAGCACAATATGCCCCCGGGCCCCGCCATTCGCGCTCTGTCGCTGCATCTGAGCCACCGCGGCCTGCACCAGCCCAAACGCGCTGTCAAGATTGATCCCCAGCGTCCCCCGCCACTGTTCCGTCGGCATCGTCGCGATAGGCGCGTCATGCGAAGGCCACACCCCATGATTCACCACCAGGCAATCCACGCGCCCAAACGCAGCCACCGCCGCAGCAACCAGAGCCGCACCATCCTCCGGCGCAGCTAACTCCTGCCGAACCCCACGGCATACCGCCTCGCCGCCGCACTCAGCGACCAGCTCTCGCGCCCGATCTTCAGCAGCACGATAGCTGAACGCCACCCGCGCCCCCGCCCGCCGAAACATCGTCACTGCTGCCGCGCCAATTCCACGCGACCCACCCGTAATCAACGCCACCCGTCCCGCAAGTGACAAGCCAACGCCCGCATCCAAAACATTTTCCATATGCTGACGCTACCCAATCTAATATGGAGGTGCAAGTTTCCTAGTTCAGAACGCAGCAGTCACTTCTTTTATCGAGGAGAGTTTGCTCAATGAAGATCGCCGTCCTTATCGCTCGCATCCTGCTCGGTCTCATATTCACCGTCTTCGGCCTCAATATGTTCTTGCACTTCTTCCCCATGACACCGCCGCCGGGCGACGCCGGAGCCATGTCGGCTCTCATGTTCGCCCACGGATGGTTCAACTTCATCGGTCTTCTCTACGTCATCGCGGGCGCCCTCCTACTGATCGGCCGTTACGTAGGCATCGCCCTGACCATCCTTGGCCCCATCATCGTTGTCATCCTGCTCTTCCACATCACTTTGCTGCCGCAGGGCATCGGTATGGCGATCTTCGTGGCGCTGCTTGAGATCTTCCTCATCTACGCCTACCGAAACCACTTCGGCGACATCTTCTCCGCTAAGCATCCCGAAGCCTAGGCGCAGACCAAGCCCGATCCGCTCACCCCTTCGCTGCAGCGCGCTCTGCCAGTAAAGCCCTTCGTTCGCGAATCAGTCTCTTCTGCTCCTTCGCAGGCAAGCCCAGCACAGCGCGCGTCTTCGGCGGCATCTTTGCGAAGGTAATCGCATGTGCCGTCGTTAGCTCCCGTTCCCACTCGGCCCAGCGAAACACATCCCACCGCTCCACCGCCACCCAGAAGATCCGAGCCATATACGGAGCCGGAATCACCCCCTCAATCTCCAGCAGCTCCGAATACCGCTCCGGCCCCGCAGCATACGAGATCATCGCCCGCCCATCGCCATCCAGATTCGCCAGCGCAAACATCTTCCCGCCAATAGCCTTATCCCCCACCCAGAAGACAAGATTCGCACCCCACTGCATCGTCTCCACGACGTTCGGCAACCCCAGCAGAAATCCACGAACCCGCTCAACATCCATGCCGAAAGTATAGTCAGCGCAACCTCAAACGGATCGCTCCTTTTGCCGTGGAGGCGTCAACCACCTTCCCATCCTGCGTCACGACGATCTTTCCGACCTTCACCAGCCGCCTCGCCGCAGCCCTCGCTGGCACCATCAAACCCTCCCACCCCCGCCGAGTCTCCGTCCCACCCACCAGCTTCGCCGCCTCTGACGGACAGATCGTCTCCCCCACATTCCGTTCCGCCAGCAGCTCCAGAATCGCCGCCTCCAGCGCCGCATCCGCCTCACCCGGCCGATACCCGCGACAAGAATCGCTGCAATACTTCATCACATCCCAGTCCCTTTCAAACTCCTTCCGCCACGCAAACACCCGCCCACACGTCTTGCAAATCTTGTCCTTATGCGGAGTCTCCCGCTCTGGCTTGCGCTTCTTATCCGGCACAAAATCCTCCAACCAATCCCGATCCCGACAAGCATCTTTATACTTAAAAACGACATGTCTACGTTCCCCTCCGTTGAAGACCAGCTTGACCTCATCGCCAAAGGCGCCGCCGAGATCCTCCCCCTCGAAGCCCTCAAAGAGCGCATCAGCCAATCCATCGCCACCGGCAAGCCCATGCGCATCAAGGCCGGCTTCGACCCCACTGCGCCCGACCTCCACCTCGGCCATACTGTCCTCATCCGCAAGCTGCGCCACTTCCAGCAGCTCGGCCACACCGTCATCTTCCTCATCGGTGACAGCACCGCCCTCATCGGCGACCCCACAGGCCGCAACGTCACCCGCAAGCCCCTCACGCCCGAGCAGATCGCCGCCAACGCCGAGACCTACAAAGAACAAGTCTTCAAGATCCTCGACCCCATCAAAACCGAGGTCCGCTACAACTCCGAGTGGCTCGACAAGCTCAGCTACTACGACATGGTGAAGCTCCTCGCCCAATTCACCGTCTCCCAGATGCTCGAGCGCGAGGACTTCCACAAGCGCTTCAACGACGAGCAGCCCATCGCCCTCCACGAGATGATCTACCCCATCGCCCAGGGCTACGACTCCGTCGCGCTCCAATGCGACGTCGAGTTAGGTGGCACCGATCAAAAATTCAACCTCATGCGAGGCCGCGACCTGCAGAAACACTTCGGCCAGCCCCAGCAGATCATCCTCATGAACCCCATCCTCGAAGGACTCGACGGCGTCCAAAAAATGTCGAAGTCCCTCAACAACGCCATCGGCATTCACGAGCCCGCCTCCGAGATGTACGGCAAGCTCATGTCCATCTCCGACGATCTGATGTGGAAGTACTGGACCCTCCTCACCGATCTCCGCCAGTCCGAGATTGCGCAGATGCAAGCCGAAGTAGCCAGCGGCTCACTCCATCCCATGCAGGCGAAGAAAAACCTCGCCCACACCATCACCCGCGACTTCCACTCACAAGCCGAAGCCGACGCCGCCGCAGAAAATTGGGCCAAGCTATTCCAGCAGCGTGGCGTAAGTGAAGACGTCCCCGTCGTAAAGGTCAGTATCACCGAAGAAGGCCTCACTGCTCCCACCGAAGGCGCCAGCACGACGATCAAAATCGCGAAGCTACTACACATTGCAGGCCTCGCCGCCTCCACCGGAGAGGCCAACCGCAAGATCGCAGAAAACGCCGTCAGTGTTAACGGATCAAAATTTGCTGACCGGCAAATCACTACAGATCAACTTGGCCCATCTCCCGTCCTTCGTCTTGGAAAAAAATCCATTCGTGTCGAATGGATTCAATAACTCCCTCCTTCACTCAAGACACATTAAAAGTGGACAATAAACCGACCCATCAAAGACCCGTCCGGCCCTGAAATCCGAGCCGTGTATTGCCCCGGAGGCAGAGAGCCGGGCGGCAGGTCGACATCTACGTACTGTGAGTCACGAACAGTCACGCAAGCGACGCGCTCGATGTGACGGTCAGCAACAGCAGCAGTCTCCGCGTGAATCGTAACGCTATACTCGCAGCCGCTGTCGGAGGGCACGAGAATCTGCAGCAGGATGGGTGACGGAGCTGGGATTGTGTAGGAGTAGATGACGGTGGGCAGCGATTCGCCACGGACATGCTCAGGCACGAGCTGGACGACCACCGGTTGAATCGCGGTGGGAGCATCCGCGCTGGCAATAGAAGCGGGATCTTCTAAAGTTGAGCGTTCGCCGGGCGCAATAAAAGTGGGCGGAGACTGATTAACTTGTGCAGCGGGGGGTGGCGGTGCACCGTGGAAGTATTGGAGGGGATGCAGTGAACGAAGCCCCCAAAGCAAAAGCACGCAGGCAGCGGTAATCGCCACAGCAACGCGCACGGCAATCGCTCTCGAATGACGGGCACGGTAGAGCAGATCGGACGTGAGCTGTACGTGCTGGCGGCGGCCAGAAGAGCTGAGGATCCAGGGGCCAAGCTGTTTACGATGCACCGCCGACAGAGCACCGGCAGCATAGTCCTCGAGCAGTTCCTGCTGGGCATAATGGATCTGTTCGGAGAAGGCATCTTCGTTCAGTAAACGCTGCTCAAAGCCTTCACGCTGCGCCTCAGGCATAGTTTCTGCAAGATACGCGATCAATTGTCCGCGAAGAGCACTCCGCTTTCGATCGCTGAGGGGTTTGGTCACGACTTTCTTCCCCTGGTCTTCGAACGCCGCGAAGTATTCTCCTGTTTCCTGCGCACGCAGGATTCAAGCTGGGCGCGCGAACGAAGAACTTTGGCATGCAAGGCATCGAGGTTGAGGTCTAGTGATCGCGCGAGTTGTAGATGACGCTCAGCTTTGTTACTCGAACTCCAGCCATAGTAGTTCTCGATCAGTCGACGTCGTTCGGGAGACAGTCGAGAGAGGCAGGATCGGAGAATGGTCTGTCGCCGCTCGCGGTTGGGGTCAAAAGCCTTGCTCGTCTGGGCAAACCAGTCGACCACTGCCTGATCGTTGGACTGGCTGCGGCTCAGGTCCTCCTGCAAAACCTCACGGGCGACACCCGACACGAGGGCCGTCGCGGAGCGGATCATTGGCGACCCTCCTTCGGCACTGGCGGGATCGTTCGCGTTGGCAACAGGGACAGCCGCTGCATCTTCCGCGGCGCGCTGTGCAAGGCGTTTGATTGTCTCGTCTGCGAGTTGCTGCGGATCAGAGGCGGCGGTGAGGTTGAAGAAGCGGACTAGCCGTTGTTGCAGGCGGCGGTAGGCTGTCGCGGCCTCGACGGGGTCATGGTGAAGAAGGGCGAGCAAGGCCGAAAGCGAGTTCGATTCCACGATCAGTTACCTCGTCTCGAGGATGAGGGTGGAAGAAGCCTAGGCGGTAACTTAGCCTTCTTTTGGGCAGGCAAGAACATAGGCAGAAGAATGTTGCCACAAGCATACCCGGGATCGGCATGCTGGCTGCAGTAAATTCTTCGCTGCATTGGTTTAAGTGCTACATGAACGAGACCGGCGCAGTCTCTGGTCTACGCCGGTCTGAAATGAGCCGTTCCAACCAACCCTATTTCTCAGTAACGCGGAGAGCGATGCGCCGGTTCTTGGCACGGCCCTCCTCAGTCGAGTTATCGCCTACGGGATACTGGTCGCCGTAGCCTTCGGAGGTGAGCCTTGAGGGGTCAATCCCAGAGGAGACAAGCGCGTCCATAACGTTCTTGGCGCGTTCTGAGGAGAGAGTCATGTTCGCCGAGGGATCACCGGTGTTGTCGGTGTAGCCACCGATCTTGACGTGAACGTTGGGGTAGGCCTTGAGAATGTTGGCGATATTGTCCAGCTGCTCTTGCGATGAGGGCTGAAGGGTAGCTTTGCCTGTGTCAAAGAGGAGACGGTCAAAGTTGAACCAAGTGTTAGGGTCAACCGGCTTGGAGGTGTCCTGAATGAAGGTGAGGAGCTTGTTCTCGATGCCGAACTGAGGAATATTAAGTTCGACACCGTTGGGCAGTTTGGTCTTGAAGAAGTCGCCGAGCGCGGACACGGCGGAGCTCGCAGAGTTGGCGGCGTTTTGCACGGTTTCAGTGACAGGGGCCTTCGCTCGGTTGAAGAACCACAGGACGCCGAGCAGAAGTATGGCAAGCAGGATGACGGGCCAGAGCCATCGATTGGCGGCGCCAGCAGCCTTCGCGGTCTGGTTCGCCACGTAGGCTGGTGCGGCAGTTAGCGAGGAGAGCAACCCGGCCGGTAAGAATCGCTGCAGACCGGAAGCCTCGCTCTTGATTGAGTTTGCCAGACCGCTGGCGCTGAGGCCGTTTTCGCGGACGTGATTCCCCAGAGCGCCAAGAACGAGCGGGGCAGCCATAGTGAGGAGACTCATCGCTTTACTGCTGGGGAGGCCGGAGGTCTGGCCGATGGCATCCGCTATCGTGGACTGGCGAGCCCCGAAGATGCTGGAGAGAAAGCGGCTCCCAAGCTCGCCGAGGGGCGAACCAGCGCCAGTGACAGGAGAGCCCAGGCCGGAGGTAAGGCTGGAGAGAGCGCCAGCACTGTTGGCAGGATTGGTAATAAGACCGAAGATCTGGCTAAGGAAACCGGGCTCATCAGCCTTGGCGGCAATGCCGGATAGCATAGCGGCAGAGCTGGCTTGAAGGCCGCGTTGGACAGTCTCGGTGGATTCTCCGAGTTGCGAGGCCACTTGGCCGGCAACCTGGGGCCCCAAAAAGCTCATCACGCTTTCGACAATAGACGCTGCCATAAATTCTCCTTAAGAGGCGTTATTTACATTTGTTTTGGTTCTCCTGGGTTTGGCCATGGAATGAATAGATCTGACTGGCAGGGCACTAAATCACAACGCGCCACACGCACGCCAACTCCAGCGACAGATGACTATAGACCTCTGGTTTATCGGTTGCAATTCAGCCCCACGCCACCGATCAACGCATAGGTATGCGAATCTACGGTGAAGATTTTCTTAGTCTGTGCCCCTTGCCTCTGGGGATCGATTTGTAAGTATCGTGTTTCTACCCAGATACAAAATGGGAGTCGCTAAAATATTCCAAATAAACAAGTTGGCGGCAAAATATTCATTCCAAAGCCTGACGGCAATTCACGGATCCCATCGATGTAAGCCACGCTGCTCACGATGACAGGGTTTGGTGAACGAACGATAAAGGCAAGGACAACAACACGTCATTCGATGAGGCTTCAGTCTTCTGCGTCCACGTTGACGGGACGTTTGGCTGTGGCGAGTATCTTTTCGGAGAGGAGTTGGGGGACGACGTCGTAGTGGTCCATCTCCATGCGGAAGCTGCCCCGGCCCTGGGTGATTGAAGTGAGTGTGGTTCCATAGTTGAGCATCTCGGCCATGGGAACCTCGGCCCGGACGATGGTGCCAGCACCGGCGCTTTCCATGCCCTGCACGCGCCCGCGACGGCCATTGAGATCAGCCATAAGGGCTCCGGCGAACTCGTCGGGCACCTCGATCTCGACGCGCATGACGGGCTCCAGAAGCGCGGGTTTCGCCTGCTCCATGCACTTGCGGAAGGCAAGGTGAGCGGCGAGCTTGAAGGACATTTCGCTGGAGTCAACGTCGTGGTAACTACCGTCGAAGACCGTCACCTTGATGTCGACGACTGGATAACCGGCAAGGAAGCCGCGGGCGGCCGACTCCTGAATTCCCTTCTCGACGGCGGGCACGAACTGGCGTGGAATGGCGCCACCGAAGATGTCGTTCTCGAAGACGACGCCGCTGCCGCGGGGCAGGGGTTCCATGCGGAGCTTGCAGTCGCCGAATTGACCGTGACCGCCAGTCTGCTTTTTATGACGGCCCTGGGCTTCGGCGCGACCGCGGATGGTCTCGCGGTAAGGCACCTTGGGAGCCTTGAGGGTGACCTCGGTGTGGTAGCGGCGCTTGAGCCGGGAGACAACGACCTCGATATGCTGCTGGCCCGCTCCGGCGACCAGGAACTCATTGGTCTGGGGGTCGCGGAAGAAGCGCACCATGAGGTCTTCCTCCATGATGCGGTGCAGGGCAGGGGCGAGTTTGTCCTCGTCGGCACGCGACTTGGGCTCGATGGCATAGGTCATGGCCGGCTCGGGAACGGGTACGGGCTCGATGAAGATCTCGTGCGCCTTGTCGCCGAGGGTGTCGCCAGTCAATGTCGTCCGCAGCTTAGGGATGGCTCCCAGATCGCCAGCGTGCAACTCCGGCACCTCGACGGGCTTGCGACCTTCCATGATGGAGAGATGCGCGAAGCGCTCCGATTCCTGCCGGGTGAAGTTCTGCACGGTAGAGTCGTTGCGAAGGACGCCGCTGATCACTTTAAAGAAGGAGATGCGACCGGCGAAGGGATCGCACATGGTCTTGTAGACGTAGAGGGCAAGTGGCTCTTTGTCGGCAACATGCCGCATCACTGTCTCTTCCATTGGCTCCATGTTGTCGGCGTGGCCATTGGCTGACGTGGGGCGGCGCATGGCTCGGGCAGCCATGGGCTCGCGCTCGGTGGGAGCGGGCGCGTAGACCTTGAGGAAGTCGAGCAGGTGATCTGTGCCCACGTTGCGGAGGCCGCTGGCATAGAGAACGGGGAAGATGCGGTCCTCGCGTATCGCCTCGTGGAGCGCGGCGATGAGGTGCTGCTCGGGGATGGTGCCTTGGGCGAAGAACTCCTCCATCAGCTCGTCTTTGCCCTCGGCGACGAGCTCCACCAGGACTTCGTGCGCGGCTTTAGCGTCACCAGCGACAGCCTCGGGGATCTTGCCGACCTCGCCCCGGCCATCGCCGTCGGGCTTATAGAGGAAGGCGTTCATGGTGACGAGGTCCACCACGCCGTGGAAGCCATCCTGATCGACGATAGGCAACTGCACAGGTATGACCTGGCGTCCCCATTTTGTCTGCATGGTCTCGATCATCTCGTGGCGTCCGATGCGGCTGTCGGCCTTGGGATGGTCGACTTGGTTGACGACGACGACGCGAGGCAGGTTGACCTCGGCAGCATACTTCCAAACGCGGTCAGTGACAGTCTCGACACCAGAGCGTGCGTTAACGACAACCAGGGCTGATTCGACCGGCAACATGGCAGCGCGGGAGTCGTGGGCAAACATGTGAAAGCCGGGGGTATCGAGCAAATTGACCTTGACGCCATTCCACTCGGCAAAAGCCACAGCGTTGGACATCGTCGTCCGGCGTGCGACCTCCTCTTCGTCGTACGCGGTGACGGCGGACCCATCTTCAATGTGGCCCAGAGTCGGCGTCATCTTCGAAGCATGCAACAAGGCGGCGATGAGGCTGGTCTTACCGCAGTGCGAGTGCCCGACGACAGCTACGTTGCGGATCTCATTTCCCGGATAGATCTTCATGCTCAGGCTCCTCGGTCCGTCTTTCGAGAATTTGTCTTGCTGGTTTGCGGGATGCTGTCATTGCAATGGCGATTAAAAATCGAATGGGCAACCGCAGGACAGGGAGAGGGCAGCAACGTTGTCTCAGTGATTGCAGCTGCCAACTTAAAGCTGCTGGCCGTATTGGTTTGCCGTGCGATTCCATGCATGGAGGCACCAGCCGTTCGAGTCTACCTGCGTCTTCTTCGCGCCCGTCGAACTACATACACTGCACCGCACCTGACGTCCGTTTCAGACCGGCCGCGGCGTGCTTCCCGAAGAGAGAGGGATGCTATCACACACGGAATCGGCTCTCAACGACGGATGTAGGGGAAGACAGCAAGCAACGATTTCGCAAGGTGTTAGACTTCAATCCGATCCTGAGCAGCGGCGCGTCCTATGTCGAAAAGCCAGGATATCGATGGTCCTTGAGGGGTACCTTGGAGACTGCAAAACATACTGCACGGGTTTTGGTTCAGGATGGCGACCAAAGCAGGACTGTGCCGATCGAGACATTTCCTTTCACGATCGGCAGGCAAGCGGATCGTGATCTCTCGTTGCTGAATCCACAGGT
The DNA here is from genome assembly GCF_003945235.1 of Edaphobacter aggregans. Classification (NCBI taxonomy): domain Bacteria; kingdom Pseudomonadati; phylum Acidobacteriota; class Terriglobia; order Terriglobales; family Acidobacteriaceae; genus Edaphobacter; species Edaphobacter aggregans. Next base: position 2,410,656 of record NZ_RSDW01000001.1, on the reverse strand, counting down.
CTCGCGACAGCATGCCGTCATCGAACGTGATGGCGATGGCTTTGTAATCCGGGATTTAGGAAGCCGCCATGGCACGCTGGTCAACGGCCTGAAGATCGAGATGGCGCAACTGCAATCGGGCGACCGGATCCAGCCAGGCGCTTCCAACGTGGTTCTGGTGTTTGTCGTCGCACAGGATCACACTTCGACCCGCGTGTTGTTGAGCCGCATCGCGGGCGAGTCAGCGGGTTCCCAACTGGAGAAACTGTCGCTGTTTCTCCAGGCGGCGCAAAGCTTCAACAACACACGCGTACTGAACGAAGTATTGAACACGATGGTGGAATATACCCTGCGGCTGACAGGTGCCGAGCGGGGATTTGTGTTTCTGGGTGACAGTCTGGCTACGCTTCGTCTGGAATGCGGATTGAACAACGAAGGGTTGCCGTTGATGGACGACTCGAAGATCTCACACTCGATTGTGAGAGATGCAGCCGAGTCAGGGCAGGAGTACATCGTCGGAGATGTCAGTGGCGACGGCCACGTTGTTGGGCGCGAGAGCATGGTGGCTCATGAACTGCGCAGCGTGATTGCAATTCCGTTGCGGGGGAGAAGTTCTGAACGACTGCTGGGACTGTTGTACCTCGATAGCCGGCTGCGGACGAGCACACTGAATCGAGTAGGGCGCGACATCCTGCAGGCGATCGCGTCCGAAGCCGCAAACCTTGTCGAGAACGCGCGGATGATGCAGGCGGAACGGGACGCTGAATTGCTCCGTAAGGAGATGGAGATCGCGGCGTCGATCCAGCAGAGCATCATGGCGCGTGAACTGCCCGACTTCCAGTACGCGAAGGTGATGGCGAGGTCTGTGCCATGCACAGAGGTCGGTGGAGACTTCTATGACGTCATCCCCGTCAAGGACGGATTCGTCGCGATCGTCGCCGACGTCTCGGGTAAGGGCATGTCGGCGGCGCTGCTCGCCTCAATCATCCAGGGCATGATGTATGCGCAGATCATGAGTGGAGCGTCCCTGGTAGATACGGTGAATTCGGTGAACTCCTTCCTGTGCGCACGCGTCTCGGGGCAGAAGTATGTAACGCTGGTGGCCGCGCACTATCGCAACGGAGGTTCTGTTGAGTTAGTGAATGGCGGCCATGTCTGTCCTTTTGTCGTCGGCATGAATGGACAGATGGAGGAGATTACCGACGGTGACATGCCCATTGGACTGTTTGAAACGGCCACCTTCCACTCGGTTCCACTCATTATGCCGGTGGGGGCGCGGCTGGTTCTGTTGAGCGATGGTGTAAGCGAGGCCGAGAATCCCGCGGGTGTGCAGTTCGGCTCGAGGAAACTCGAAATGGAATTTGTGGCCGCGAATCCAATCGAGTCGGTCTTCTCCTCCATGCATTGTTTCTGCGAGGGTGTGCCGCCGCACGATGACCGCACCATGCTCGTGGTCGAGCGGACGGCTTAGGCCATTCCTCCGGCCGGATCCGCGCCCGTCGAGAAGCTCGTTGTATAGACCACCGGAGCGGGCGCCCGTGGCCTCGATCGCCGTGGAGGCCTCACTGCCGCGAGCTTGAACTTGATAGTTTTGACCTGCGAGACGGTCAGACTGAAGTTCTGCACCTGGCTTTGAAAACCAGCCACCTGGACGTCAGCTTTATAGTCGCCGACTGGCAGAGCGCTGACGGTGAAATTGCCAGTGCCATCGGACCTGGTCTTGAAGAGAGCGCCGGTCTTCAAATTCGTGACAGTGATAGCAGCGGCGGGTATGGGCGCGCCAGTCGTATCCGTGACTGCGCCTTGAATGCGGGCAGTATCCATCTGAGCTATAGCGGCCGGCAGCAGAAGTAGAAGCGGAACCGAAACTAACACTCTCGATAGAAGACCGATCTTATTCATTCCCGATTCTCCTACAGTGGAATCAGCATGAGCAGTACAGGTCATTTTGGAGTTTCGTCGATGCTTGTTTCCGAATCGTCGGAACTCTCGGCTCTTTTAAAAATAAACGTTCGTCAATATGACGGAAAAACGAGCCTACGCTCACTTGCCCGTTGTCGCATCAAGCTGATATCTCTTCACCATGCATATCCGGCGCAAGTTACTGCTCCCGTTCAGCCTTCTTGTGGCGTGCCCTGCCTTTGGCTATTCATTCGCCGCCGACCAGACGACCCTTACGCTGTCCACCGTAGAGAACGCGACGCCACTGCCGAACGGGCTCACCTTAACGGTCAGTGGTGCGGCGATGCAGATTACGGCGCTTCGCCCGGATGTTCTTAGAGTGCGTATTGGCCGCGGCGGAGCACTTCCCGAAGATGCCTCATGGGCCGTTCTGCCAGCAGCGCGAACAGCAACCAGCTCGGTGCAGCAGGAGTCGAACGCTGATTCCGTGGGGTTCAGCACCACGGCCCTGCACGTTACGGTCGACCGCCACACCGCCACCCTGCGCGTCACAGATCTCGCTGGTCATTTGCTCCAGCAGGACTACCGGCCAGTGGAGTATCACGGAAACAGCTTTCGCCTCTACAAGCAGATGCAACCCGATGAGCACTTTTTCGGCTTGGGCGACAAGGTAGGCCCACTCGATCGGCGCGGCATGGCCTTCACAGACTGGAACACGGACACCTTCGGCTATCAGGAATCGACCGACCCAATCTACAAGAGCATTCCTTTCTTTATCTCTATGAGCGGCGGTCGTGCCATCGGCGTTCTCTTCGACAACACCTGGCGCAGCAGCTTCGACTTCGGCAAAGAGCTTGTGGACGCCTACTCATTCGGCGCACCCGACGGCCCTATCGACTACTACCTGTTTTACGGGCCTACCCCCAAACAAGTCGTCGAGACCTATGCGTGGTTGACAGGCCCTTCGCCTCTGCCGCCTCTATGGTCGCTTGGCTTTCAACAGTCGCGCTACAGTTACGAATCGCAGGCGCGCGTGATGGAGATCGCCAACCGGCTTCGTACCGACAAGATTCCTGCTGACGCGCTCTACCTCGATATCGACTACCAGAAGAACAATCGACCCTTCACGGTCGACACGACGCGCTTCCCAGACTTCACCGGAATGATCGACGAACTTGCGCGGAAGCAGTTCCACGTCGTCGCCATCACAGATCTGCACATCGCCTATCTTCCAGATCAAGGTTACGCGCCGTTTGACACAGGCATGGCGGGCGACCACTTCGTGAAGAATGCGGACGGTTCCCTTTATATAGCTGAGGTATGGCCGGGGCCAGCAGTTTTTCCCGACTTCACCCGTCAACAAAGCCGCGCATGGTGGGGAACTTTGTACAAGGACTTCTATAAGGAGGGCGTTGCAGGTTTCTGGAACGATATGAACGAGCCCGCGATCTTCAAGGTCGCCACCAAGACGATGCCCGATACCGTGCAGCATCGCATCGACGAGCCGGGATTCATGTCGCGCACCGCAACTCATCTTGAAATACATAATGTTTTCGGCATGCAGAACACGCGGGGAACCTATGAGGGCCTGCTGAAACTCAAGCCGGATCAGCGACCGTTCGTGCTGACGCGTGCCTCCTACGCAGGGGGGCAGCGCTACTCTGCAACCTGGACCGGAGACAATAGTTCCACGTGGAATCATCTTCGCCTGACGACACCCATGCTGCTTAACCTTGGCCTTAGCGGTTTCGGCATGAGCGGTGCAGACGTCGGAGGTTTCGCGGGAACGCCCCAGCCCGATCTGCTGACCAAGTGGATTGAGCTCGCCACCTTCCAGCCCATCGACCGCGACCACACTGCCAAGGGCACGGCAGATCAGGAGCCGTGGGTGCATGGGCCGCGGCAGGAGGAGATCCGCCGCCGCTACATCAACGAGCGGTATCGCCTGATGCCCTATCTCTACACACTCGCCGAGGAGATGTCGCGCACTGGCGTGCCTATCGTTCGCCCGCTCTTCCTCGAGTTCCCGGCAGCGGCCCCGGACGGTCACCCCATCGACCTCGACGCGGGTGGCGAGTATATGTTCGGCCCCGATCTTCTCATCGCGCCTTCGCCTTATCCCGACGAGCTCGACGCGTACGATCTGCAGCTTCCGCCCGGCGAGTGGTTTGACTACTGGACCGGCGATAAGCTCGACCGCACTGGCCACATCATCAGCCGCGACGCAGAACAGCCGAAGCTGCCAGCCGGCGCAGGCCAACCCATCGCGACACCAGCAACCGCAGCACCCACACCGATGCCACTGCTCATTAAGCCAACTCTAGAGGAACTTCCTGTCTACGTTCGCGGTGGCAGCATCGTACCGATCCAACCGCTGGTTCAGAGCACCGTCGAAACGCCGAAAGGTCCTCTTACGCTGCGTGTCTACGTCGGCGAAAACTGCCACGGAACGCTGTATCAGGACGACGGAATCTCCTTTGCCTATCGCAACAACGCGTATCTCCGCGTGGAATCCACCTGCGAGATCAAAAATGGTGAACTGCACATCCACATCGGCGAGCATCAGGGAACTTTCCAGCCTTGGTGGAAAGAGATCGCTGTCGAAGTCTACGGTTGGAGACCTGCCGCTAAGCCAACAGCAACCGCAAACGGCAAATCGCTGACTCCATCCGTTGCGAAGAACACCGTGACCCTGACGTTGCCGGATACAGGCAAAGGCCTCGATCTACTACTGCATTAAATCGCGGCTACTTCGCCGGCCCATGCTCAAGCAATTCGAGCAAACCTGCCTCATCGAGAATCGGCACGCCTAACGAAGTTGCCTTGTCCAGCTTCGACCCAGCTTCTTCGCCTGCGATGACGTAGCTCGTCTTCTTGCTGACACTGCCGGAGACGCGCCCGCCAGCGGATTCTATCTTCTCTTTCGCATCCTCGCGGGTGAGGTTCGGCAGCGTCCCGGTCAGCACGAAGGTGAGCCCATCGAGCATCGAGCCTCGGACGCGCTTCTCCGCTGTGAAGGTAAGGCCGGCTTTGCGGAGGCGCTCAACGAGATCGAGATTTCGCTTGTTGTCGAAGAACTCGCGAATAGCCTCCGCGACCTTGGGGCCGACATCGTTGATGCGGGTGAGATCTTCTTCAGTAGCCGAGATGAGCGCATCCATGCTGCCGAACTCTTCAGCAAGGGCCTGCGCGGTGCGCTCGCCTACGTGGCGGATACCAAGGCCAAGCAGAATGCGGTTAAGCGGCGCCTGCTTCGAACGCTCGATCTGATCGAGGAGCGAGGCAGCAGATTTTTCGCCGATGCGTTCGAGGGTGAGGAGCTCTTCTTTCCTGAGGTTGTAGATGTCGGCGATGGAGTGAACGAGAGCCTTGCGCGTGGGAGCTGCGGCTGAAGCATCGTCGGCCGTCTCATCGTCAGTTTGCTCGACGGCTTCGTGTTCAGCGATGGTGTGACCGAGCAGTTGCGCAACAAGCACCTCACCAAGGCCTTCGATATTCATGACCGACCGTGAGGCAAAGTGGCGCAGCTCTTCTTCGAGGCGCGCCGGGCAGCTCGCGTTAATACAGCGCCAGTCAACCTCGCCCTCTTCGCGGACAAGCTCAGTCTTGCATCGCGGACAGTGTGTGGGAAAGGTAATTGCGCGCCTCGGATTCTGTGCGGCTTTTTCTTCGACGACGCGAGTGATCTTGGGGATGACATCGCCGCCGCGTTCAACTTCGACAAGATCGCCGATGTGAACTCCGAGGCGTTCGATCTCGTCGGCGTTGTGCAGGGTTGCGCGCGTCACGGTCGTTCCTCCAACGAAGAGTGGAGCGAGTGCCGCGACGGGAGTGACCTTGCCTGTGCGGCCTACCTGGAAGAGCACATCTTCAAGCCTCGTAATACCTGCGCGTGCGGCAAACTTATACGCAATCGCCCAGCGTGGAGCCTTGCCCGTAAAGCCAAGCCGGCCTTGCTGCGCCGTAGAGTCCACCTTGATGACGACTCCATCGATCTCATAGCCCAGCGTGTCGCGCAAGGGCTCGGCTTCAACGATAAACGTAAGCACCTCGTCGATAGTATCGACTGTGCGCGCATGCTTATTGACGCGAAATCCGGACGTCCGAAGAGCCTCAAGCGTCTGTGAATGAAACGGCAGCAAGGTATCGCCATCGCGCAACAGAAAGTATGCATAGAAGTCCAAACGCCGTTGCGCCACGATGTTCGGCTCGAGCGTGCGAATGGTCCCGGCTGCAGCATTACGCGGGTTGACCGCCGGGGCGAGCCCGTTCGCCACGCGGTCTTCGTTCATCTTGACGAAGGCGGTTTGCGGAAGGATGACCTCGCCGCGCACCTCAAAGTTCTGTGGTAGCCCAGCGGCCTTCAACTTCGCCGCGGCAATGCTCAGTGGTACTGATCGGATTGTCCGCACATTCGAGGTCACATCTTCGCCGATGGTGCCGTCCCCGCGTGTCAGTCCTCGCTCAAGCTGCGCTGAGTGGTGCGGCCCCGCAGCGTAGTGCAGCGCGAGCGAAAGTCCATCGAGCTTCAACTCGCAGACATAGCGGATGGTCTCGGTCGCGGGTAGAGCGTCGCGTACCCTCTTCTCCCAGGCGCGCAACTCGTCCTCGTTGTAGGCGTTGTCGAGCGAGAGCATAGGCCGGGAGTGCGGTGTCTTGACGAAGCCCTCACGAGGCTTGCCTCCGACACGCCGCGAGGGCGAGTCCGGCGTCACGAGCTCAGGATGCTCGGCCTCGAGCTTCTTTAGCCGGTGCATGATCACGTCGTACTGCGCGTCCGTTATTTCCGGCGCATCGAGAACGTAGTACAGATGCTCGTGGTGACGAAGTTCGTCGCGGAGGGCCTGGATCTGTTGGTCGGGCGAAAGGGAATGCGCCATAGCGAGGATTATAAAGAGGGAACGCGGCTCCTCAGTCGAGAGGCTGCAGCGTCGGCTCAACCCATTGCAGACGCGCTTGTCTCGAGGACACCAGATCGAAGTCGTAGTGACGCTTGAAGATGTCTCGTTGCGGCGAAAAATGTTCGACAGCCAGCGTCGCGAAGGCCGCCCGTTCGATTGGCTGAGAACGCCGTAGCAGCCCAGTCAGAAGTTTGATCCAGGCGATCGTGATGGTCTCGTGATAGCCGCTCGTCTCGGTGTTCTGGGTGCCTACCGACTCGTTGTAGCGGCGGACGTAGGTGCGCATCTGGTCGATCGCGGCATGCTCCCCGAGAGCGTGGACATAGCACGCGCCGGTGAGCAGATGGGCTCCGTGCGTCCACCGCACCTTGGGCAGGGTACAGCCTTCAAAGGCCGCGAGAAAGTCCTCGATCTCCGGCTCAGTCGATGGAAGTAAGGTCATATATTCAGAATAATTCCATGCCACGTCAGCTATGCTGAACGCCATGGACCCGATAACCCACTTTATGACCGGAGCCTGCCTGGGGCGCGCCGGCTTCAATCGCAAGGCGGCCTACGCTACGTTGGCCATGACGCTCGCAGCCGAGGCGCCCGATCTCGATGTCCTGTGGCTGTTCAAAGGCCCTGTCGCTGCCTTCGAGCATCATCGCGGATGGACCCACGCCTTCATCGGCCTGCCTCTCGAAGCGGGAGCTGTCGTTGGGGTCGTCTGGCTTATCCATCGCTGGCGGCTCAAGCGCGAAAGAACGAAGAACACCCATAGCTGGAAGGCGTCCACCGAAGCGCCAATCCACTGGTCCCGTCTCTATGTGTTCTCGCTGATCGCCCTTCTCAGCCACATCCTCCTCGACTGGACCAACAACTACGGTGTCCGTCCGTTCTTTCCATTCAATCCGCGCTGGTACTCGGGCTCGATTGTGTCTGTGTTCGAGCCGGTGATCTTCGTATTGCTGCTGGCAGCGCTGGTGGCTCCTGCCCTCTTCGGGCTGGTGGGTAGCGAAGTGGGTGCCCGCAAGCCTCTTTATCGCGGGCGCGGCTGGGCCATCTTCGCGTTAGCTGCGATCGTTGCCCTATGGGGCTGGCGATGGGTCGAACGCCAGAAGGCGTTAGATCTAGCCCGTACGGCTGACTACAACGGCGCGCAGGTACTCCGCGTAGATGCGAACCCTCACTTCATCAATCCCTTCCGCTGGCAGACCATAACGGAGACACCAATGTTCTACCGGATCTCCTCCGCCGACACCCTCAACGGCACCATCGCGACCGACCCACAGGCCGACCTCTTCCACAAGCCGCCGACCACATTGGCAACTCTGGCCGCCAAACGTAGCTGGCTCGGCAGGGTTTACCTCGACTGGTCGAAGTACACCCTGGTCACCGAGACCACCACAGACGAAGACGGCCTGACAGCAGTCACCTTCCGCGATCTGCGCTTTATGTACGACACGCCGCTGCAGCAGGGAAGACGCGAAGACCCTCCGCTTTCGGGCGTCGTCTACATCAATTCCGACCGCCGCGTGGACCACATGACGATGGGCGGACACGTCCAGCGGTAGCCCTGTCTGTTGATCGCAGTGAAACCAAATTGCACGGATGGGTTGACCACGCCGCTCTGAAGCCGGAGAATCATAGAACGCGCGTTCTTTGAATGCGCTTCCGTGACATTGAGGCCCACCATGATCGCTTATCTCGTTCTTCTGCTCGCCATTCTCAGCCGCATCCTGCCGCATGTATTCGCCACGACCAGCGTAGGGTTTACCGCGGTCGGCGGAGGCCTGCTGTTCTTTGGCGCTCGCCGCAGCCGCTGGCAGACGATCATCGCCGTGCTCGCCCTGATGGCGACCGACTTCTACCTGACCACCTACGTCTATGGCGCGGCCTTCCACGCCAGCGCTTACCTGGTCACCTGGGCCTGGTACGCGGCCATCTGCCTCCTCGGCCACCAGATGCTGAGCGGCAAGCCCTCCATGCTGCGTGTGGGCGGAGCTGTTCTGGCCTCCTCAACGTCGTTCTTCATCCTGAGCAATTTCATGGTTTGGGCGGGCAGCGGCATGTATCCGCACTCGCTGGCCGGTCTTGCGGCTTGCTATGTCGCGGCGATTCCGTTCTACGCCAATGACGTCATGTCGACCGCCATTACGGCAGGCGCGCTCTTCGGTCTCCCCGCGTTGGCGGCGAGCATTGCGGAAAGCCTGCGCGAGTCGCAGGACAAGCACCTTCCGCTGGCCTGATTTCTAATCCCCACCAAAATCCAAAACAGAAGGGCTGCGAGACGAATCTCGCAGCCTTTTTTGCGTAAGGACCCGAAGAAAGATCAATCCTCTATATCGCGAACAACCCAGCCAGAAAAGGCTATGAAGGACACTCATTTGTTGGCGCAGCGTTCCCGCAAAATATAGATTCAGCACCGTTTCGCCCGTAGCTCCTTGAAACCACGCCATCGGCGAACGCGTGCGCGCTACAATGCGTCTAATCGATACAGGAGTCGTAAAGACGATGCCTGCATGCATGCGGTTTGTTTCCCTGGTCTTTGCTCTTGTACTCTCCCTGCCTGCGATCTCTCTCTATGCGCAGCATCAGGATCCCCACGCGCAGGCCATCGTCCGCGCTGCCGTACAAACCGAGCTTACCGCCGACCGCGATGATCACTCCCGCTGGCGCTACCGCGACCTCTACAGCAACCCCGATGGAGAGTTTCTTTTCCATGTCGTCGAAACCGATCACGGCTCTATAAAGAAAAAACTGAAGCAGAACGGCCAGCCCCTCACCCCCGATCAGCTTCGAGCCGAGGACGCCCGCATCCAGTCCTTCGTCAACGATCCCGCCCAGCAAGCCAAGCAGCGCAAAGACGGTGAGCAGGACGACAAGCGCGCCGAGAACATGTTGCGTCTCCTGCCCGACGCCTTCCTCTGGACCGTGAAGAGCGATGCCCCCGACGCCGTCACCCTGGCCTTCACTCCCGATCCTGATTTCACCGCACCGTCCATGGAGGCTCGCGTCTTCGCCGCCATGGCAGGCGAAATCGTCGTCAGCAAGCCGCAGAATCGCATCCAGTCCATCAAAGGCAAGCTCATCCACGACGTCAAATTCGCCTATGGCCTCTTTGGCCGCATGTACCAGGGTGGCACCTTCAACATCGAGCGTCGCGAACTCGCCCCGAAAGTCTGGCAGATCACCGAGTCCCACATCCACATAGACGGCCACGTCCTCCTCTTCAAAAACATCCACGAGCAGGAAGACGAAGTAAAGACCGACTTCCGCCCCACCCCTCCGGCAACCACACTCGAACAAGCAGCCACGATCCTCAAGGGAGAGCCCACCGCCCTCGCCGCTCAACGCTGATTGTTGCCGTTGCCGTTGCTGTTGCCTTTCTTGCTTGTCATCCCATAGGGATCTGCTTCTGTTGTTGCCTTTACTTATCCCTCTCTAAAAAGCGTCATTGCGACCGAAGCTGTTCACAGTTTCATCGTGAGCAGCGCAGCGGAGAAACCCGCCTTTACCCAGCCTTACCCTCGACGCGCTATCCTTCTCACAGATGTCTGGCCACCCATACCCACAAAGCGACCGTGAACTCATCCGCCGCATCGAGCGCTCCGCCGGCCATCGCGCCGGCTACAAGCAACTCATCCGCGAACTAGGCCTCGGCGGAGGCCGTGAACGTCGCCTCCTTCTCGAACAACTAGCCCGCATCACCGCACGCGGAGACCTCGTCAAAACCGAAAGCGAGCAGTGGGCCATCCCCTCAGCCGCTCCCGAACGCACCGCCCGCCCACCCCGCAACGCCGTCGACCTCCCGCAAGAGCATCGTGTCACCCGCGACCGCCTCGTAGCCGGACGCATCGACATGCACCGCGACGGATACGCCTTCGTCCGACCCAACGGCAGCACCGACCGCGAAGACGATCTCTTCATCCCCCCCAACGAGATCAACGGAGCCATGCAAGGCGACGAAGTCCTCGTCGACGAAGCTCCCCGCGACCGCGAAGGCCGCCGCTCCGGCCGGGTAGCCCGAGTCCTCACCCGCCGCAACCCAACCGTCGTCGGCATCTTCCACTATGCCCGCTCCCACCGTCGCACCAACACGTGGGAGCACATGCCTCTCATCAACGGAAACTACGTCACCCCGCTCGACGAGCGCATGACCCAACCCATCCTCATCCCTGAGGGCATGGAGATCCCCGCAACACCAAAACAAACCCCACACCGCGTCCTCGGTGAAGAGGCCCAAATCCAGCAACGAAGCTGGGCCGACCCCGAACGTGACGCCAGCCACAACCCACTTGAAGGCCTCGCTGTCGACGTCGAAGTCACCGACTTCCCCACACCCGGCCGACCCGCACGAGGCCGCATCCTCGAAGTCCTAGGACCACCCGACGCCTTCGGAGTCGACGTAGAAATCATCATCCGCAAGCACCATCTCCCCCACACCTTCCCCACCAATGTCCTCGCCGAAGCCGCAGCCTCCGCCACCCAAACCGTCGACACCCTCCCCCCAGCCGACCTCAACCTCCGCCGCGACTTCCGCCACCTCCCCATCGTCACCATCGATGGCGAAACCGCGCGCGACTTCGACGACGCCGTCCTCGTACACCCCCTCCCCAACGGCAACTTCGAACTCCAGGTCCACATCGCCGACGTCAGCCACTACGTCCGCCCCGGCACCGCGCTCGACCTCGAAGCCCGTCTCCGCGGCACCTCCGTCTACTTCCCCGACCGCGCCATCCCCATGCTCCCGCCCGACCTCTCGTCAGGCATGTGCAGCCTCCGCCCCAACGAAGACCGCCTCGTCCTCTCCTGCCTCATGGAGATCGACCCTCGCGGAGAAGTCCTCGGCTACGAGATCTGCGAAGGCATCATCCGCAGCGCCAGCCGCATGACCTATACCCAGGTCCAGGCCATCCTCGACGGCGACGAACCCACCCGCCAGCAATTCGCCACCCTCGTCCCCGAGTTCGAGCAGATGCACGCCCTCGCCCTCAAGCTCAACGCCAAGCGTCACCGCCGCGGCTCCATCGACTTCGACCTCCCCGAGCCCGTCGTCCAGTTCGATCCCGACGGCAACATGCAAGCCATCGTCCGCTCCGAGCGCGGCTGGTCCCATCGCCTCATCGAAGAGTTCATGCTCTCCGCCAACGAGTGCGTCGCCCACTGGATCGAAGCCCAAGCCATCCCCGGCATCTACCGCATCCACGAGACCCCCGACCCCAAGCGCATCATCGACTTCGAAGACACCGCCGCCCAGTTCGGCTACTCCCTCGGCTTCTCCAGCCTCCCCGTCAAGCGCATCCAGACCAAAGGCGACCGCCGCGACGCCCGCAGCCGAAACGACCGCGGTACCACCCGAGGCCACTCCGTCAAAACCCACGAAGTCGCCGAATCCATCCCCGTCACTCCCCAGATGTACCAGCGCCTCACCGCCAAAATCGCCGGCAAGCCCGAAGAGCGCATCCTCTCCTACCTCATGCTGCGCTCCCTCAAACAAGCCCGCTACAGCGAAAAGAACGTAGGCCACTTCGCCCTCGCCTCCCCCAGCTACACCCACTTCACCTCACCCATCCGCCGCTACCCCGACCTCATCGTCCACCGCCTCCTCCGCTCGCTCCTCCAAGCCGGAACCAACCCCCAGGGCGACCCCATCCTAAGCACCGACCCCCAACCCTGGGGCGAAAAACCACAAAAGCCTGTCATTCTGACCCTGAGCGAGCCGAAGGGGAAGAACCCCCGCATTTCGTCCGAAGTGCCACACATCTCAAAGGAAGGTGTCCCCGACCTCCCTGCCGAAGAACTAGAAGCCATATCCACCGAATCCTCCCAATCCGAGCGCCGAGCCGACGACGCCGAGCGCGAGCTCATCGAGTGGAAAAAAATCAAATTCATGCAGGACCGCATCGGCGAGGACTTCACCGGCATCATCCTCTCCTGCACCAAGTATGGCTTCTTCGTCGAGCTCGACGAACTCTTCATCGAAGGCATCGTCCCCATCGCCACCCTGCAGGACGACCGCTACTTCTTCCGCGACACCGACCGCACCATCGCCGGCGCCCGCAACGGCCGAGTCTTCAAGATCGGCCAGCGCGTCCACGTCCTCCTCGACCGCATCGACCGCCCTCAGCGCCGCCTGCAGTTCGCACTAATCGAAGAACCGAGCACCCCATCTTCGGCTCGCCGCACCGGCAAGTCCGGTGAGCCGAAGATAGGCCGAAGCGCCACAGAATTAACTCCTTCGAACAAGCCCAGCCCCAACCGCTCCGGCAAAAAGGGCAAGACCAAATCCAAATCCCGCGAGCGCAACAAGAAAACCAAGGGCAAGCGAAAGTAAGCCTAAAGCGTCTCAGCCATCAGCAACGGCGACAGTACCCAAATCGGATAAAGCCGCCGCGCTACACTACTTCCGTTTTTCAACCTTTCGGACAACGCCCGGCAGAGGCTCAGTTCCAAAATGCCCAGAGGCCGGACTGGCAAAAGTCAATGTGACATTGGAATATTCGACGTCGTCGGGACCCGTGCCGCCCCCCGTAATGACCACTGTCAAAGGCGACTGTTGCGCAAAGGGCGTAGGCCCGCCATTGAGCGTTACCGTGGCCGTGCCGGACACCTGAATGGCATTGTTCGGAAGCATCGTAACCTCGGCATCGGTCATCGTGATGTGATGAGTATGGGCATTCCTCGTGCTCGGATCAAAATTGGGCGGGACAGTGGAGTTCGTCAAGACCCAACCATCGGACAGGATCATGTTCACGGCAGCGGAAAAATCCGCCTTCGTCCCCTCTCTCTTTAAATTCATGGACCATGACCCTCGAATCTCATACGGTCCCGTCGGGGCTTTGGTTGTTGTGGGCGTATAGGCATTGATCTGCCCGCTAAATTTCTCCGGTAATCTGTCTGGCGTCCAATTTTGGGCCAGCGCGCCGATGTTTACCGCCAGCACGAAGACTCCGACCTGGGTTAAGCACCTCAAATACTTGTTCGTCATCACATATCCTCCAAGGCTCAGTAATTGCCAGCTCGCTTATCGCTTAAAAACCGTCTGAAATGCCATGCACGTCATATGAAGAAGAGGTAAAGATGAGGTAACTTCCTAAGTTGCTGATGTGGTTGCTTCTTATCGAAGAATGGGGCATCATTCCCGCAGCGCACGTCAGGCAATATGCGGGGGATTTTTACGCCCCAGGAATTCCATTTCGGCGATTTCACGCTGGATCAGTCGAATTACCGGCTCCAACGGGGCACACACTTCCTGCGTCTGGAAAAACTCCCCATGGACCTGCTGATCCTGCTGGTTCAACGGCGCGGGGAATTGGTATCGCGCGAGGAGATTGCTGAATCCCTTTGGGGCAAGGACGTCTTCGTTGATGTCGACCACAGCATCAACACCGCCGTCCGCAAGATCCGCGTGGTGCTGCGCGACGACCCCGACAAACCTCGATTCGTAGAAACCGTAGTCGGCAAGGGATACCGCTTCACCGCTCCGGTCATCACCAGCAATGGCAACTCCAATCTGCAGGTACAGCCGCCACCACCGCCAGCTCAGGCACCTGCAAGCCCTGTCGTTCAACCTGCCCGGCAGAGAGTCCTTTCCACCCGCCTGCTGGCTGCGCTCCTGGCAGCAGTTGTACTGGCAATGGCCGCCGCAACGCTCTGGCTCCAGAGGACGGAGCGCTTCTGGCGAAACCCCATCGCCGACGCACGATTTCAGACCATCACGGACTTCGGCGGAGTGGAGCAGGCCGCTGCGGTCTCACGCGACGGTCATTTTGTGGCGTTTCTGTCGGACCGGGACGGACCGATGGACGTCTGGGTGACGCAGGTGGGTTCCGGGCAGTTCCACAACCTGACCCGCGGCAGCGCGCCGGAGCTCGCCAACCCGTCGATCCGTACTCTGGGGTTCGCGCCCGACGGCTCTCTCGTCACGTACTGGGTTCGCAGGCAAGATAGCTCAAGCGGCTATGCCATCGGCACTTGGGCAGTCCCCACGCTGGGCGGAGAACCGAAACCCTACCTCGAAGGCGCGGCCGAATTCGACTGGTCGCGCGACGGATCACGACTCGCATACCACACCCCCGGCCCCGGAGATCCGTTGTTCGTATCAGACGGCACCCAGCGACCCGAAGGTCGGCCCATCTTCACTGCCCCCGCCGGACTGCACTCTCACTTTCCTTTGTGGTCGGCCGACACGAAATTCATCTACTTCGTCCAAGGCACCCTCCCAGACAAATTAGACATCTGGCGCATCCCTTCAGTTGGAGGAACTCCCGAACGGATCACGTCGCACAATACGCGCGTAAGCTATCCGGTCCTATTGGATCGGCGAACGTTAATGTACTTAGCTACCGACTCCGATGGTTCGGGGCCGGGGCTTTATAGCGTGGACGTCGAGCACCGCATTCCCCACCGTCTGCCCTCTGGCTTCGACCGGTACACGTCGCTGTCGGCCAGCGCAGACGGTCGCCGTCTGGTTGCCACGCTCGCCAGCCCTAAGAGAACGCTCTGGCGTTTGCCCATCGCTGATTCAGCCACGGAAATGTCGGCGGCCGTTCCAATTTCGCTAACGACCAGCACGGGGTTCTCCCCGCGACTGGGCTCCGATTATCTCGTTTATGTTTCTGCAACTGGCACGACCGAGAGCATCTGGAAGCTCGCCAACGGAACTGGCACCGAGTTGTGGAGCGGTCAGGGCGCGCGAATCTTCGGCGGCCCGGCAATCTCTGCCGATGGACGGTATATCGCATTCTCCGTCAGCCAACACGGGCAAACGCTCTTGTACGTGATGCAGGCCGACGGCACGAACGCTCGGATCGTCTCCGATTCGCTCAACCTGCAGGGCGCCCCAGCCTGGTCGCCCGACGGACAATCCATCACCTCTGCAGTGCTTGATCACGGCGTCCCACATCTCTTTCGAGTGCCTGTCGACGGCCATCCTCCCACCTCTTTTCTCCGGGACTATTCAGTTGATCCCGCGTGGGCGCCCGAAGGACGCCTCGTCGTCTACTCGGGACCCGACATAGGCACCACGTTTTCGGTGAAGGCCGCCACCGGCGACGCCGCACCGCATCCTCTGCCGGCCCTGACCTTGACTCGCGGAGCCCGACACCTCGCCTTCCTGCCTGGAGGACGCGCACTCGTGGTCCTGCGAGGAGACATTCAACATAAGGATCTCTGGCTCATCGATCTGGACACAGGTTCCGAGCGGCAGTTGACCCACCTACCCTCAGACTTCGATATTCACGACTTCGACATCTCCCCGGACGGCCATGAAGTCGTTCTCGAAAGAGAACAGGAGCGCTCCGATGTAGTCCTGCTGGATCTCCCCCGGCCATAATCCAGACCAGACCTCAGACGTGGTGTCCGCTTTCCACGATTGCCACACTTTACTCCCACAAGAAACCACAAAAAACCACGATCGAAACACCACAAACCACGCGCAAAAAATTCCGTCGTAAAATAGGACTTTCAAGGAGTTCACAGCGAATGCCCCACACCGTATTCTGCACAAAATACAAGGCCGAAATGGAAGGCCTCGACGAACCACCCTTCGACTCCGACTTCGGCCAGAAGATCTACAAAAACGTCTCCAAGAAAGCCTGGGGCGAGTGGGTAGAGCGCCAAAAAATGCTCCTAAACGAGTACCGCCTCCAACCCTGGACCCGCGAAGCACAGGAGTTCCTCGTCGAACAAATGAACGAGTTTTTCTTCGGCGAAGGTGGCTCCTTACCCAAGGAATACGTCCCTCCCACGGCATAGAAGCTCCCGAAACATGTCAAGTCCCGACTTCACCCAAGTCATTGACACCGCAGTAGATCGGGCATTGCCGACTAATTTCGCGCCATTCGCTAAAATAGAGTTAGAAGAGTTGAAAGAGAACACACACCCCGTTCCATTGGGGTGTTCCACTTTAAAAAATAAAAATCTGGGAAGTTAAAAAAACAGCCAGGAACTTCAGTGAGCGAACACGATTCAACGGAACGCAGCGACCCAACCAAGGGTCACGATTCGTGTACACTGGTAACTGTTGCTTACCCCCTGTCATCCGCTCTGGAGACAGAAAAAAGTCGGGACGTGGCTCAGCCTGGTAGAGCGCACCCTTGGGGTGGGTGAGGTCGCTAGTTCGAATCTAGTCGTCCCGACCATTCTTCCAAAACAGCTCTTTTGAATATCATGTCGAAGGGCTTTCTGTATGTAGGCGTTACACTTACGGCGTCCACAGAGCAGTTCGAAAATAGCATTTTGAGCGATTTGGCCTTTTCGGTCGAATCTTGCGAAACATACAGCGAATAGACCTTATTCGCGAGTTCGAAGATTCTCTGAGCGTCCAAAGCCCGGTCACCGGTTTCGGCACTACTCAGGCCATCCATCGCCATCTTGATCTGCTGTTCTTCCATCCTCCAATCGGTCATCTTGCGTTCCCAGAAGTCTTCTGGGATCTTGCCGTCAAGTTTGTCTGCGTATGCGCTGTCCATCCGATTGCGTATACCGGTCAGCCGTAACTCCAGACGAGACCGCTCGGTGATGATTTTGCTCGCTGCACGACGCTGATCCTCGCGTAAGGCGGAGACGATCTGCAAGACGACCTCCTGAGGCACCTGGAGTGCCTTCAGCGGCTCTCCCAACCGATTGGAAATGTCGTCCTCCCGGAAGCGGGGAAGTTCGCACTTGCCCCGATGTCCGGTGCAGCGATAGTAGACATACTTCTCTTTCTGAACGTCGCCGGTTAGCAGGCAACCGTCATAGGAGCATTGCATGAGTCCACGGAAGGCAATCTCCCGCTTGGAAGGCTTTGGCCGGTTGTGACCGGTTAGAAGCGATTGCACTTGGTCAAAGACCGACCGGTTTACGAACAGCGGATGGATACCGGGATAGGTCTGTCCACCCCACTCGAAAAAACCGATATAAAACCGATTTTTCAGTATCAAGTGAATATTGCCGCGACTCAGCTTTTTACCGGCTTCCGCGTGGATTGTTTTCTTGAGGGTGGAGAGCGTATGCGAACCGGTTGCGTACAGTGCAAACAATCGGCTCACGATGAGAGAATCAACCGGATCGATTTCGATGGTGCGCTCCGCTTTGTTGTTCCGGTATCCAAACGGTGCGAGACCGGGAAAACCGCCTTGTGAGGCCTTCTCTAGCATCCCTTTCTTTGCTTCCTCGCGCAGATTCTCGGAATAGTTCCGCGCCATGACTAGATGAATGCCGTGAATAAGTTTTGCTTGGGATTTCGAGTCCTTCGATACGATTTGGCCTTCCTTTACGAGATGGACCTCGATATCGAGCTCCTCGACAGTCACGGCATCACGCAGATTCCGGTAAAGCCGATCGGTTTTCTCCACCAGCAAGATTCGGCATGACCGGTTCCGTTTGAGATATGTCACCATATATCGCCAAATTGCATGCGGCCAGTTGCTTTGGCCGTCTCTACGTCTTCGAAGGCCGCAACAATTTTGAAACCGTTTCGTTCCGCATAGTCCTTCAGGAGTTTTGCTTGCGCTCCGAGAGAGAATCCTTCCTGCTCCTGTTCGCGGCTCGATACGCGGGTGTAGATCAGGGCCTGGGTCATGGTGCCTCCGGTGGGAATTTGAGGATAACAACATCGCCGCCCTAAGCGGTCAACTGTCTATGGAGCGATTGTTCAAAAGCGAACTGCAAGGCTGCATTTGTAAGGGACGTTCCTTCGAAACAGGAAGGCAGAAACGCCTGATATTTGCCCCAGGCCCACGCTGTATTGCCCTTGCTGTTGCGTGAGATAAAGGTTCCGAGAGCCTACATCCCGTCTTCCTCAGCCATTCTGCGCAGATACATGCCTGTGCAATAGGTCTCAAAGGAGGTGTCGGACTCCTTGGGCAGCCCTCGAACAACTACTTAAGACGATCAAGCTAGCTTGTCCGGGTGCTGAATCTACCGAAGGCTATATCAAAATGACTGAACATGTCGGTGATCTTTGGGAGTTTCTGAAGAGCGGACGCTATAAAAGCGAGCCGAGACAAATCGCTTATGCGCTAGCAGGAGTACCGGAGATGACTTGGCGATCATCCTTTGATTACTGTACGAAGAACCCATCACAACTGCATATCCGTCCAGAAGCATTTCTCGATCATGTTCGCCGCCGTAATCCGAAATGTCATCGCGATTTACTGGCCAATGGGGTAACCGACCAGAATAGAAAGCTACTCAGTCGCTGTTGCATCGAATGCCATCGATTGGCCACAATCCCAGAATGTATACAACGAGTTTTGCAGGATGGGAAGCCTATGATTCGTCCGTAAGAAAATCGCAACGGCATTTTGCAACGTCATAGAGCTAGGCATCGCGAAAGCGATACCCAATATAGCTATCAGTCACTATGTATTCAGGATCAATAGCATTGTCTACTAGTTTTTTGCGAAGTTGACCGATTAGCACACGCAAGTATTCACGATCATCTCCCGAGCCTGGGCCGCGCAAAGCTGCCAGGAGTCGTGAATGTGTGATGGGACGACCCGCGTGTTCCATCAGAACTTGCAACGCGTCGAACTCTCGCGGAGTAAGCCGCACTTCAACTCCACTGCGCTCGACCCGACGGCGTACAGGGTCAAGCACGATGTCGCGGATCGTAATTGGCATCTCTGACGGAGATTCAGGTGCACGAAATCTACGGATCGCACTCCGGATTCTTGCGACCAGTTCCCGGATTTGAAACGGTTTAATGACATAGTCATCCGCCCCCGCCTCGAGTGCCTCAACTTTGTCGTCCTCGCTGTCTCGTACAGTTAGTACAAGAATTGGAAGTCTGGTGAAGACCCGACGGATTCGCCGACAAGTTTCTATGCCTCCGATGCCAGGCATATTGATGTCGAGCACAACTGCTTCATAGTCGACCATTCGCAAGCGTTGAAGGGCTTCTTCTCCATTACTCGCCTCACCTATATCGAAACCAAGAGCATCGAGCGTAGTGCGCAGGGCACGTCTCACGGACGAATCGTCCTCAACAATCAATACTCTTCCATCAAATTGGTTCAAATGATCTCCTAGAAAGATGTTGGGAGTGAAAAGAAGAAAGTTGTGCCGATCTCACGTCCGCTCTCGACCCACACATGGCCAGAATGCGCTTCAGCAATTCGCTTGACGAAAGACAGCCCGATACCTGTTCCTGCGGCTCGATACTGCGAGCCTGGTGATCGATAGAAGCGTCGAAATATGCGAAGTCTCTCTTCAGGGGCGATGTACGATCCTTCGTTTTGCACGCTGAAGGTGATGTCAGGTCCAATCAGTGACGCGCGCAATGTAATCGGTGCTTCGGCGTCGGCATATTTTGAAGCGTTGTCTACTAACTCAAGCAACGCGAGCTTCAGCAGACGCCCATCCGCCCAGACACATTTGTTTGTCATCTCGTCTTGGACACGCATCAGATGTGACGATAAATGTTGCGAACATTGTTCAGATATATCTTCCAGCAGCGATTGGACTTGGACTGCTTCTTTGCTCACCCTGAGGTCTGCGCTGTCTATTCTGGCGGTTTGGAGCGCCTGCGTTGTCAATTCGCTCAGGCGAATCGCCTCCTCATTGATGAGGGCCACAAGTTCTTCTTGCGCTAAGCCAAGGGGCCCAATCTCCAGCAGTCCGGAACTCGCTCCCTGAATCGTAGTTAAAGGAGTCTTGAACGCATGTGACAACCCATCCAGCACTGCAGAGCGCAGTTGTTCGTTCTGTTTCGCAGCTTCGGCCTCACTCTCTGACTTAAACGAATGCCACCGCTCTAACGCTAGAGCAGTCAACGAAGTAATAGCGTCAATGGTTTGACCATCAATGCTGCCCTCAGCGGTCTTGCACACCAAGCCGATTGCGCCGATAGCCCTACTGCCTAGAAGCAAGACACGCATGAATTTGCCATTGACAACATCCACACCATGTCGCTGGCGAATGTAAGTTGCGCGGATTTCACCTTCGGGAATGAGTCTCTTTCCTGCAACATCCAGCCGTGGCTCTCGAGCATCCCACAGCGACACCCCGTCAAGATCGAATGCTTCAAGAATAAGTTGAACGAGTTGCGGCCCAATTGCGGTTCGCCGATTTAGCAGAAGAATGTCTCTGCTCATGCGATATAACTTCTCAACCTGCACACGCTGCATACTAGCTTCAGTCGCATGCCGTTTCAGACGATCAGCAAACTGGCTGACAACGAGAACGATCGTCCCGAAACCGACAAGCGCAACCCAGTCTTGTGGGTCCGTCATATAAAAGTGAAAAAGCGGTTCGGTGAAGAAATAATCCAAGCAGCCGACTGCTAGCACGGACGCAATACTTGCCTCAACGAAGCCCCATCCGAAAGCAATCAACATGATGGGGAACAAGAACAGAAAGCCCGCGGCGAATGATTTCGCATGGGCGCCATACGCGATGATCGCCACTAGCGCAATGATTATCGCGCTGGCCAGTAAACGCAAAGGACGCTGAAACCATGATCTGGGCATCGTTGTTAAGGCGAAGCATATCGCTTAGTCCATAAGTAAACCGTAATGAAAGCGTGAGAATGTAATGCTTCGTCTCGCGTATAAGAAATGGAGTAGACTTCCATACCCCTGATGTACGCATTTAAGAAAGCTGTAAAGAAAGCGTAAAGAAGCGAGTCTCAGTTATGGAGCAATTATGACGGCCATTGTCTCCTAGCATCGAAAGCTGGCGATTAGCCAGCCATCGATCCGGAGAACAATTATGACGAACTCTCGAGGCCTGCCTTCCATTGGTCGCACAACAAGTGTCGCTTCACAAAACACCGCCGCTACTGCACTACGCCATGAAAGGCCATTATCGCTCTGCAGAAGAATATCTGTTATGTGGCTCCTCATGTTTGTGTGGGGTGCGATGCCAATCCCCAACGCCTTCTGTCAGTCCACCTTTGGCAGTATTCGAGGCGTAGTGCAAGACTCTTCTGGAGCGGTGGTCCCAGGAGCAGCCGTAACAATCCACTCGCTGGATGAGAATGTAGACAGGCAGGTCACGACCGGCGACGCGGGTGAGTTTGTCGCCGAGAACCTTAAGCCAGGACACTACCAACTCACAATCCGTCACGATGGCTTCGCAGACGCAGTCGTTAACTCTGCATCGCTGGAAACGCGACAAGACCTCCGCATCCCGATCACGCTTGCTATTGCATCCGCTAAACCCACAGTTGTTGAAGTGAGCGCCGCATCTGATCAGATCAATACGGAAAACGGAACTCTAAGCGACTCGAAGGACAATCAGCTCATTACACAACTTCCCCTGAATAACCGCGCAACCACGACGAGCCCTCTTGGCGCGCTTGCACTCTCGGCAAATGTGCAACAGGACAGTTCGGGCAATATAGCCCTCAGTGGCGCGAGCGGCGCAATGGTGAATTTCTCGGTTGATGGCATCTCCACCGCGAATGTGCGACAGAATGGTGCGCTGCAGGACGCCTATCCTTCACAGGAAGGAATCTCGGCTATCCGAGTGACGGCCTTCAACAATAGCGCCGAGTTTTCGCAGGTCGGGGACGTTACCTTCACGACCAAGAGTGGCACAAATCAGTATCACGGCAGCGCATTTGAATACTTGCAGAACAGTGCTCTTGATGCAAATCCTTATGGATTCAACGGCAAGGCTCCAAAACGATTCAATACATTTGGAGGATCGCTCGGAGGCCCTGTGCACATCCCGCGTCTATATAACGGCAAGGACAAAACCTTCTTCTTTGCCGACTACGAGGGCAATCGCCGCACGACCGCTGTCGCCCAGCAGTTCTTGGTTCCCACACAGGCAGAGCGCAACGGAGACCTGACTGCCCTCGGCAGCCCGGTCATTCCGCAAAGTAATATCAATCCGACCGCCATCGCACTGCTTGCATACTATCCATTGCCAAACGTAACAGGAAAATCCAACTACAATTACGAAAACTTTCAATCGACCCCGGCCCGAACGGATGGGGCTGATCTCCGCATCGACCAGACGATCACCGCGAAGCAATCGGCCTATGCGAGATTCAGCAGGAAGAACATCACGCAGGACTACGCCAACCCTCTTCTACCAAACGATGCTGATAGCATCCATAATCGCAGCCTGCTCGTTTCCTATACCTACACCATCACTTCGAAGCTCGTGAACGAATTTCGATATGGCTTCACGAATGCGACTACTAGTGTTGGGTTCCCCATAGAAGGCGCGAATGCCCTGACGCAACTCGATCTCAGTGGCGTGGACATTAGCCAACACCCAACCACACACGCGTTCCCAACATTTAACTTCAGTGCCGGCAATGGCTTCACCCCGATCGGTCGCGACAAGACCGGTGTAACTCAGTCGAAGACCATGCAATTTACTGACAACGTAACTTACACCATCGGCAAGCACACGCTTAAAGCAGGCATTGATGCTCGCCGTGTCCGTTACTTTGATGTTGAGCTCTTCCTGCCGTCTGATGATTTTGGGCAGTTTACCTTTCAACCGACATTCACCGGCACTGCATTTGGAGATTTTCTTGAAGGCACGCCTACGACCCTATTCTTTGCGGTATCAAGTCCTGATGTAGGCGGTAGCGCCTGGCAATACGGGCTGTTTGCGCAAGACGAGTTTCAACTAAACAGCAGACTTACTCTGAGCTATGGCTTGCGTTGGCAGGTTCTTCCAGCGATGCGCGAAGATGGAGGCAATCTGGCCAACTTTGACCAGAAGAACAACTCGATCGTCGTACCGGACGACCTGTCCTCCTACCTTGCACAGCAGAAGATTCAAGGCTCGAACCTGGCATTCCAACAGTCCTTCAATGCGTGCAGTCTCGGTTACACCGCATTGCCCTGTTCAAATTACGTAACAGCAAGTCAGGATCACTTGCCTCAGGGTCTGCGTAAGACTTACTTCGGAAACTTTCAACCACGTTTCTCGTTGGCCTATCGTCCATTCAACGATACGAAGACCGTAATCCGCGCCGGGTTCGGTGTATTTACAATGACCAACCTTGGGCCGCTCTCGTTCAATAACAGTGGCAACCCGACATCAAATCTGCACACATATACAAACGCACTCACCGCGGCTGGAACGCCCTTGATCCAATTCCCGAACACCGCTCCGTCAATTGCCGGTATCCAGTATGGTGGTGGCGGACTTGATCAAGGAGTTTCCCCCAACTACCGCGACCCGCAGTCGAACCAATGGAATCTCACTGTTGAACGCCAGCTAACCGGCAACGATACTCTGCGTGTCAGCTATGTTGGTATGCACTCGTACCGCTTAAACATCACAGAAGACCTGAACCAGATTCCCGCAAGCACATCACCGTATCAGACAACAGCAACCAGCCCTTACGTTGATCCGCGTGCGCCCTATCCTAACTGGTTTACACTCTTCAGTACCTTTAACGCCGGTAAAGCAAACTACGAGGCCCTGCAAGTAGAGGGAACACACCGCATGGCCCACGACCTGTACTTCAAGGCGAATTACACGTTGGCCAAGAATCTGGCGGACAACCAGGGAAGCACTCCAACAGCATTCGCCGGTGAAGTTAATTACGGCATTCCGATTACCGACCGTTTCCACATCGCCAGCGACTACGGGAACGTAGAAGGAGATCGGCGCAACCGGTTCCTGCTGACTGGTCTCTACCAGTTGCCTTTCGGCGACGGGAGGGCGTTCCTCAACACCGGCGGCTGGAGGAACGCACTCCTCGGCGGATGGGAGCTCAATAACGTTACCTTGCTCCAGACCGGACCATGGCTCACACCCAACATCAGCACGTCTTACGACCAGTCCAATACCAATGTCGTGAATCGTGGTGCCACGCTCCGTCCCGACGTCATTTCGCACGACTATTACAAAGGACTGTCACGTGGCCAGTACTTCAACCTGGCTGCGTTCTCTCCCACTCCAGTTGGAGCAGGCCGGTTCGGAAATGCAGGCGTCGGCATCCTTCAGGGGCCAGGCACAGCAGCCGTTGCGCTTGGACTGGCGAAGAACTATGCGTTCACTGAACGAGTGAAAGCACGCTTTGAGTGTACTTTCACCAACGTTCTAAACCACACGAACTTTGCACCGCCCGCCACACAAATCGACAACTCAACGACCTTCGGTGTCTTAAGCGCTCCGCAAACAGCGGAAAATGCGGGCAATCGTACCGGCCAACTTGCATTGAGAATCGATTTCTAACAGGGATACGAGATAGATCGGACCACCCTGGTTCGATCTATCTTGATGCCTTCCGAATCTCCACCAAAGTCACCCTGCAGTTTGAATCGATGGCATTGAAAGAGGGATCGTCTCATCGAAAGTTCGAAAATCGTCCACTAGGGCCGACCATTATTTTCAATTAGTTACAGGTGGCGACTACCCTGAATGGGTCCATGGATTCGAACCCGGTTCGTTGACTTTCACTTCTCGTCAGCTAACTTCCGGCATCGTCCGCGACACGGAAGTTGAAATGCCATATGGGCGGTAATTTCCGAATAGCCGGTGAAGCGGACAAGTGACCTGATCCTGTCAAATGGCGATGACAGATGGGATGAGAAGGCCGGTCTCCAACGGGATGCGTTAAGCTCCCAAGTTATCGACGCGCTCGAAGCGCGGGAGATAGAGGAGACCGGCGATGAAAAAGCTTACCACCACGATGATGCAGGAGACACTCAACAAGCAGGACGGACGCCTGACCGTCGGTCTGGATTTGGGCGACAGGGCGAGCTTTTATTGCGTGTTGGATGATGCAGGTGACGTGCTGCTGGAGCAGAAGGTGAGCACGACGCCCAAGGCGATAAAAGAGGTTTTCGGAGTGATGCCTCGGAGCCGTATCGCACTGGAGACCGGAACGCATTCACCGTGGGTAAGTCGGTTGCTCAGCGAACTCGGTCATGAGGCGATCGTGGCCCACGCGCGCAGCGTGCGGCTAATCGGGGAGAGCAGGCGCAAGGATGATCGGCTCGACGCTAGGACACTTGCGCGACTCGTAAGGATCGATCCGCAGCTGCTGTGCCCAGTGAAGCATCGGAGCGCCGAGGCACAAGCGGATCTTACGGTGATCCGGGCGCGGGCCGCTCCGGTCCGCACACGGACGATGTTGGTCAACGCGGCGCGCGGTCTGACGAAGTCCTACGGGGAGCGGCTCCGCGGATGCAACGCACCAGGGATGAAGCCGCAGGCGGCCCAGGATCTGAGTCCGGAGTTGAAGCGTGCACTGGAACCGATGATGAGAGAGATAGAGTCGGTCAGCGAACGGATCTGCGAGTACGACCAGCTGCTTGAGTCCATGGCGCGGAACAGATATCCCGAAGCAGAGCAGTTGAAGCAGATCAAGGGAGTGGGAACGCTAATCGCCCTCACGTACATGTTGACGCTGGAAGATCCACACCGTTTTCGCAAGAGCCGGGATGCAGCCTGCTACGTAGGTCTCCAGCCTGGAAGGCGTAACTCGGGACAGAGCGAGCCGCAGATGCACATCAGCAAAGAGGGCGATCCGTATCTACGAGCACTTCTGGTGCAGGCTGCCCACCACGTACTCGGTCCCTGGGGAGTCGACAGCGACCTGCGCCGATGGGGCATGAAGCTGGCTGAGCACGGAGGCAAGCGCGGGAAGAAACGCGCAGTGATCGCGGTCGCGCGTAAGCTGGCCGTCCTGCTGCATCGACTATGGGTGAGCAGAGAGGTTTATGTGCCACTACGGCCAAGCAGTCGGGCTACACTGCCGGCAGCCGCATAGTTCAGCCCAGAGGATGGAGGTTTAACGTCATAAGCCGAGTTCCGGTGACTGCGTCATTGGCCTGGCCCAACACTCCAGCTGAGAGATCGAGTCAAAGGTCGCTCTAACAGGTGGCAGCACCGGCTGAATCGAGAACACCCAACTTGCACCGAGCTATTGAAAGCTCACTCAGAGTGCGGATGGAAGGGTGGCGACAAAAGTAACTCGGCGTGCAAAATCGCGTTCACATCGGCCAGGAGATGGACTTGCCCCCACCACAGAAAAAACGGGTTGACACCGACCGGCCTTCTCATGGAAGGCCAATGCACTCATTGAAGCAACATAGGTGCGACGCTAGATCACTTTCGACAAGCGCGTTTTCTCTGAGCAGGTCCCTGTTGTCAATGTTGTTTTCCGTTGATCAGGGCTTTTTATCGTTCTACCGCATATTGCTCCACCCGGTTTCTATTCGCATTCGCTGCAAGCCGAGTCCTTTGGACAAGTAACTTGGCGGATGAATTGCCATAGCACTCAATGAGTGCTATGGCCTGTTCTCTTTTTACGCATTATGATGTCGTGATTCCGCAAATGAACGAGATCGCAGCGCCCCCAAATACCTCTTACAAGGCGAATGTTGGCGATAACACTGGAAGTTGTTCTCGAGGTATTGACTCCGATGCGTAAGTTCCGGTATACCTCGCTGTTCATCCCTTGGGTTTGTACTGTCAGACTGATTCCACATGCTCCCGGAATCCCATTCTCCCCGGATCAGTAGACCCCGAACAAAGACACGAAAACCTCACAACTGAATTTGTGCAAGACATCCGTCAGGAGGACGCAGATGAAGCTTTTCTGTGCCTGTGAGTTACGCCGTGTGATACAGGTGGTTCTTCTCCTGGTGACCGTCCAGCTGCCCGGAACGATAATGCGGGCGCAAACTACTACGGCGAGCTCGCTGACAGTGTCGCCGAGTTCACCTTTGGCGGCGCAGACAGTGATGACCCTGATGGCGACGGTGACGGCCAGTGGTACAGCTGTCCATCCGGGGCTGGTGACATTCTGCGAGGCAACGGCGCCGCCTTGCGTGGGCCTGGCCGTCGTGGGTACAGCGCAATTGACGAGCGCAGGGACTGCGTTGCTGCGGTTTACTCCGGCCATCGGCAGTCATAACTATATTGCGATCTTTGCGGGGACAACAGCGTATGCGACGAGCACTTCCTCAGCGCAAGCATTAACGGTATCCCCACCGGCAACCTTCCCGACGACGACCGCCATTACTTCCAGCGGCAGTGTCGGGGCCTACATGCTGACGGCAACCGTCGTGGGTACCGGTAACGCTACGCTAGGCCCGACAGGCAGCGTATCGTTCATCGACACTACAAACAGCAATAATGTGGGAACGGCGACGCTGGGATCCCCAACGCTGGGGCACCGCTTTGTAAATGCTACGGGATCTCCAATCGAGGTGGGCGAGCTGCCCGTAGGTGCAGCCGTTGGGGACTTTAATGGCGACGGCCACGCTGACCTGGCGGTGTCGAATTCGGACTCTACTATAAGCATATTGCTGGGGAACGGCAGTGGCGGCTTCGCACCAGCTACGGGATCACCGATTACGGTTGGTGCCGGGCCTTATGGTCTGGCCGTTGGGGATTTCAATGGTGACGGCCACGCGGATTTGGCGGTGGTAAATACGGACTCTGGCACGGTAACCATATTGCTGGGGAACGGCAGTGGCGGTTTCTCGTCGGCTCCGGGATCGCCGGTCGCTGTGGGCACCAATCCCTACCTTGTGGCGGCGGGGGACTTCAATGGGGACGGCATCGCAGACCTGGCGGTGACAAATTTCTCCAGTAACGATGTGAGCATTTTGTTGGGGGACGGCACTGGCGGCTTCACACAAGCTTCGGGATCGCCGGTCGCGGTGGGTGGAGGGGCCTATGGTGTGGCCGTTGGCGACTTCAATGGGGATGGCCGCGCGGATCTGGCGGTAACAAATCAAAGAGATGGTAATGTGAGCATCTTGCTGGGCGACGGTGGAGGCGGCTTCACGCAAGCTCCGGGATCGCCGGTCGCGGTGGGCACTTTTCCCGTTGCTGTTGAAGTTGGTGACTTCAATGGAGATGGCCATGCGGACCTGGCGGTGGCAAATGTAACTGCGGATACTGTGAGCATCTTGCTGGGGAACGGCAGTGGTGGCTTCGCACCAGCTACGGGATCGCCTGTCGCTGTGGGCAGTTTTCCCAATGATGTAGTCGTTGGTGACTTCAATGGGGATGGCATCGCGGATTTAGCTGTGCCAAATTTCGAATCCAACAATGTCAGCATCTTGGTGGGGAACGGCAGTGGCGGCTTCGCGTCGGCTCCGGGATCGCCGGTTGCGGTGGGCACTTGGCCCTATGCCGTAGCGATTGGTGACTTCAATGGGGATGGCATTGCGGATCTGGCTGTGCCAAATTTCGACTCGAATGACGTAAGCATATTGCTGAATCAAGTGACGCAGACGGCGACGGCAGTGTTACCCGGGGTGAGCATACCAGGCAGCGGGATTCGCCCTGTCGAGGCAACCTATCCCGGAGATACGCACTTCGCTGACAGCACCTCGCCAACAATTCCACTGACGGGCTCGCGTGTAGCAACGGCGACCACGCTGGTGCTTTCGACGTCAAACACGATTGCGTTCGGAATGCCGGTGATTTTGACGGCCGCTGTGGCCCCATACACGGCAGGCAGCTTGACTGCGACGGGCACCATGAGCTTCTACGATGGAGCCACGTTGTTAGGAACAGTGCCGACCTCATCCGCTGGCGAAGCGGGCCTGACGGTGCCAAGCGGAGGGATTCCTGGCTTCGCGGTAGGTACTCACACGTTGACGGCGCTCTATGAAGGTGACACGCACTTCCTCTCCAGCACAAGCGGTCCGGTTTCGCTAACGGTAAGTCCATCGTCCCCCACAGTTTCCCTTGTCTCTTCGGATAATCCTTCCAGTTTTGGTCAGTCGGTGACGTTTACGGCGACCGTGCCCAGCGGAGCCACAGGCACTATTCAATTCAGGGATGGTGCAGCGAACCTGGGCGGACCTGTGACTCTTGCGGCGGGAGTTGCTGCTTACACAAGCAGCTCGTTGACGCCAGGAGCGCGTCCGATAACCGCGGTCTACAGCGGGGATGGAAGTCATCTTCCGATGACTTCGGATGTGCTGACACAGCAGGTTACTTCGCTTCCGACGGCGACCTCGCTGGCAGTGTCGCCAGGTTCACCGTTAGCGGCACAGACAGTGATGACCCTGACTGCGACGGTGACGACCAGTGGTGCAGCCGTCCATCCGGGCTTGGTGACATTCTGCGATGCAACGGCGCCGTCTTGCACAGGCCTGGCTGTCGTGGGTACAGCGCAGTTGACGAGCGCAGGGACTGCAGCACTGAGATTTATTCCGAGTGTCGGCAGTCATAACTATGTTGCGGTCTTTGCGGGGACAAAAGCATATACGGCGAGCATTTCCTCCGCACAAGCAGTAACAGTGTCGCCACTGGCAACCTTCCCGACGACGACAGCCATTACTTCCAGCGGCACTCCAGGGAACTACACGCTGATAGCAACCGTCGTGGGTACCGGGAACGCTACGCTAGGCCCCACGGGCAGCGTATCTTTCATCGATACCACAAACGGCAATAGTGTTCTGGGAACGGCGACGTCAGGGACCCCAACGCTGGGGCACGGCTTTGCGAATGCTATGGGATCTCCAATCGCAGTGGGCAACTTACCAGTGGCTGCAGCCATTGGAGACTTCAATGGCGATGGCATCGCGGATCTGGTGGTGGCAAATGATACCGATAATACTTTGACCATACTGCTGGGGAACGGCCATGGCGGCTTCTCGCCAGCTCTAGGATCTCCAATCGCGGTTGGCCCCAGCCCCTTTGGTGTGGTCGTAGCGGACTTCAATAGCGACGGCATCGCGGACTTGGCCGTGGCAAATTCGGGCTCTACTAACGTGAGCATATTGTTAGGGAACGGTAGTGGCGGCTTCTCGCCAGCTGTGGGATCACCGATTGCGGTGGGCACCGATCCCTTTGGTGTGGCCATAGGGGACTTCAATGGCGACGGCATTGCGGATCTAGCCGTGGCAAATTGGGGTTCTAATGACGTGACTATATTGCTAGGGAACGGTAGTGGCGGCTTCTCGGCTTCGGGGTCGACAGTCCCGGTGGGTACTCGTCCCTACGCTATTACCGTGGGTGACTTCAATGGAGATGGCATCGCCGATCTGGCGGTGACAAACCAGACCTCCGCCAATGTGAGCATATTGCTAGGAAACGGCAGTGGTGGCTTCTTGCCGGCCCCAGGATCGCCCGTTACGGCGGGTAATCATCCCCAATCCGTCGCCGTGGGAGACTTTAACGGTGATGGCATCGCGGATCTGGCGGTGACGAATTATCTCTCGAATGACATGAACATATTGTTGGGGGACGGTCATGGCGGCTTCTCGCCAGCCCCGGGATCGCCGGTCGCGACGGGTGCCGGTCCTAACGACGTGGCCGTGGGGGACTTCAATGGTGACGGCATTGTCGATCTGGCGGTGGCGAATCTCGACGCTGATGACGTGAGCATATTCCTGGGGAACGGCAGTGGCGGCTTCGCGCTAGCTTCGGGATCGCCGATCACGGTTGGCCATCTCCCCTACGCAGTAGCCGTTGGCGACTTCGACGGCGACGGTATCGCGGATCTGGCGGTGCCAAATTATGGCGCTAATGACATCAGCATCTTGCTGAACCAGGTGACGCAAACAACGACAGCGGTGTTACCTGGGGTAAGCATCCCAGGTAGCGGGACGCGCAATGTCGAGGCAATCTATCCGGGCGACGCGAACTTTGGTGGTAGCACCTC
Organism: Edaphobacter aggregans; assembly: GCF_003945235.1. Lineage (NCBI taxonomy): Bacteria > Pseudomonadati > Acidobacteriota > Terriglobia > Terriglobales > Acidobacteriaceae > Edaphobacter > Edaphobacter aggregans. Next base: position 2,379,345 of record NZ_RSDW01000001.1, on the reverse strand, counting down.
GCCAACAATTCCATTGACGGCTACGCCGGTGACCACAGTGACAACACTGGTGCTTTCGACGGCAGATACGATCGTGTTCGGAACGCCCGTGACTTTGACAGCCAATGTGACCCCATTTACGTTAGGCGGCGCGACAGCGACGGGCACCATGAACTTCTACGATGGCACCACGTTGTTAGGAGCAGTCCCGCTCTCGTCCACGGGCGAAGCGAGCCTCACAGTGTCCACTTTCACTGTGGCGGGATCGCCACATAGGCTGACGGCAGTTTTTATCGGCGACTCGAACCGCGACGGTAGCTTGAGTGCTCCGGTTTTCCTGACGGTAAGTCCAGGGCCGATCGCAGTTTCTCTCGTCTCTTCGGATAACCCCTCTGACTTCGGCCAGACAGTGACGTTCACTGCGACCGTGGTCAGCGGAGCTACAGGCACCATTCAATTCAAGGATGGTGCAACGAATCTGGGTGCCCCCGTTACCCTTGCGGGAGCAGTTGCGGTCTTCGCGACCAGTGCGCTGATGCAGGGAACACATTCGATTACAGCAGCATACAGCGGAGACGGATCGCACGCGGCTTCGACTTCGGACGTACTGCTGCAACTGGTCACTCCCGCGATCCTGACGGTAACCGCAAACAACAGTACACGCATGTTCAGTGGGCATAACGGAGCGCTGACCTATACGATCACCGGCTTCGTCGGCGGCGACACGCCAGCCAGCTCAGTCACCGGCGCGCCCACGGTGGTGACCACGGCGACCGAGAGTTCACCTGTAGGCAGCTATCCCATCGCGATCGGGCAGGGAACGCTCGCTGCTACAAACTACAGCTTCGCCTTCGTGAACGGCACACTGACCGTGACCCCGGCGACGCTAACCGTGACCCCGAACAACGCCTCGCGGGTGTATGGTCAGCCGAATCCACCCTTGACGACGACAATCACCGGCTTCCTCAACGACGATATCCCTGCCGTAGTCTCGGGTGCGGCTGCTGTATCGACGACGGCAACAGTGGCTTCCCCGGTCGGCGCCTATCCGATCACGGCAACGCAGGGGACGCTGGCTGCGAAAAACTACAGCTTCATCTTCGTGAACGGAATCCTGACCGTGACCAAGGCGACCCTCACCGTCACAGCGAACCATGCCTCGCGAGTGGTTGGTCTGGCGAATCCGCCGTTCACGACGACAATCACCGGCTTCGTCAACGGCGATACCTCTACCGTGGTCTCGGGAGCAGCGGCTGTATCGACCACGGCAACGACGGCCTCCCCGGTTGGCAGCTATCCGATCATGGTGACGCAGGGCACGTTGTCTGCGACGAACTACGGCTTCGCCTTCGTGAACGGAATTCTGACGATAGACAACATAATTGTGACACCGCCGACGGGCCCGTCAGTGGGAGGCAGCTCGGTGACACTGACCGCGACGGTGCCGGCCGGGGCCACTGGAACCGTGACCTTTGATGATGGCACAACCGTGCTCGGAACCGTGCCGGTCCCAACCAACACCGGGAGGACGGACGGCATAACCGTGACGCTGGTGACGACGCTCGCTCCAGGGACGCACATCATCACGGCAATCTACAGCGGCGACGCGAACTTCGCGCCGGCCACCTCACCGCCGGTCACACTGGTGGTCACCCCGCCGCCGCCAGACTTTACCGTGGCCTCGAGCACGGGACGGCAGCTCATCCCACCGGGAGCTTCGGCGAACTTCACCATCGTCATCAGTTCGATGAATGGGTCGTTCACCAATGCTGTGACGATGAGCGCGACGAACCTGCCACCGGGCGCGACCTACACCTTCAACCCCGCCACAGTCACACCGGGAGCATCGGGAGCCAATACGACGTTTACCGTTAGCGTTCCTCCGCAAAGCCATATGGCTTCGCGCAGCCGTCGCCTCGGACCTGTCGCGTTCGCGTTGCTGTTGTTGCCGTTTGCCCGTCTGAAGCGATATCGCAGGCGACCACAGAAGCTGCTGATATGGATGCTGGCGGCGCTGGTCTCGCTCGGCGCTGTGTCGGGATGCGGAGAGGGCGGCTACTTCTCGCAGACCGAACAGACCTACACGATCACCGTGACGGCCACAAGCGGAACTCTGATTCGCAGCACAACCGTAACCCTGACTGTCGAATAGGAGGAGCGATGAACCGACGCCTACGCATCTTCGTCTACCCGTTGCTGCTATCGCTCGCCCCAGCAGTGGTAGCGCAACAGAAACCAGCCAACACCATCGACGCATCGGTGACGTTCAGCGAACTGCGCGCCAACGCTCCGGTAGGCGGCTGCGGCTGCTTCTGGATGTCCGGCGGCACGGGTGAAATCTCGTATCCGGTATGGAGGAACTTTTCGGTCTTGGCGGAAGTAGCCGGCCATCACACGGGCAATATCCCCAACTTCAATGCCGGCCTGAGCCTGGTCTCCGGTATGGGTGGGGTTCGCATGCGCTGGCCCAATCACACACGGTTCCAACCCTTCGCTCAGGCGTTGTTCGGCGGTGTCCACGGCTTCGACAGCTACTTCCCGGCACGGGTGGGGAAATTGCCGACCAGTTACGATACTTCATATTCCATGGCCATCGGCGGAGGCCTGGATGTGGCTATCTCAAGGCATATCTGGATACGTGCGCTGAAGGCCGACTACAACTACACCTCGCTACGCAACTTGCAGGGAGACAACCAGAACCAGTTGCGCATCGGGGCAGGGATTCTCTTCCGTGGCAGCAGGAAGTAGCAAGGCGATCTGGTCGACAATTATTTCAAGGATCGCGGAGCCATACCTGCATCACGAATCTCCGGGCAGATGTTCTCGCCGATTGGTAATCGTAATCCCTAAGGAGGCGCAAACGGTTGCCAAATCACCCAGAATTGTCAGTTGATGAGAACATGACTTAGCACTCATTGAACATGAGTAGAAACCCGCACTACGGATTAGTACCGGGAAACGCTCTTTTCGTCACTTGGCCCGTAATGTCGGCTTCTCGGACAAGTGAATTTGTAATTCCTAGAAACGGATTATCGGAACTTCAAGCGTACGCACTTGAAGGTCATTGCGAGTCAAGGCCAGTCAAGATGACGTAGTGCTTAGGTAACCCTAGCTGGTTGCCGTTCGTGCCGCGTTGTCAATCGCGTGCGCCAGCGTGGGTCCAACTGTGGGTCCATTACGGGTCCAATAAGCGTTGCGTCGGGTTGTTTTCCGCTCTCTAACGTATTGATAGATTTCTCTAAGTTATTCAGATTGCGCTCGATTTTGATTAGCCGAATCCCTCGCAGTTCTCCAATAATCGTTTTTTTGCAACTTCAGGTGTTTCTGACCAAGCAGCAGAGGCGGTTTGCGTCGAATCCTCGTCAGGTAAGCGAATGCGATGACGGGACGTCCTAACCCTACTTTCTAAACATCGCTGAAGCTGCCAGCAAATTCGGTTTGGCTTTGGCATTCAGAACCGCCCCGTCCCCAGCCTATTTTTCAATTTAGAACTCGACGCGACGTAGGCAGACTACCTACATTTGGAACAAACGAGCAATTGGCCGCGATCCGAGGAATGCTGAAGCCTCAAACGGGGCGCTCGTATTGATGGCTAAATCTCCAGCGCCGACTTTTGTTTATAGAACTCCGAACCAAGTTCGAATTTGGACACAGTGCGTGACAACTCGACTATCTTGCATGTAAAGTGCTGAGCACTGGCAGGCGGGAGTGAGTCTTCGCCGCGTGCCAACTTCGGTTCCTTGATCTTGCGCGACGGTGTGTCCTTGCAGTTCTGGCTCTCAACCGGAACGGATATGACGATGGAGATACACCACCTCGGTCGGACTGCACCCTTATTCCCAGACAAATGCGTTGAGGAGGTCTCCCAATGGTGCCGTCCCTCGTTCTTCGCTGCCGCCCTGTTCTCAATCGGCTCTTACTGTTGTTGAGTGTGTTCGCTGCTTCTACGGTACTTAGGGCTCAAATCGCTGTGCCTACCACCGGTGGAGGGCTTTCGGTGGCCGTGAACCCAGTGACCAACAAGATCTACGTTCCCAGCAGAGGTGCTCTTCACACGGTCAACGTCATCAACGGTGTCACGAATGTAACAAAGGCGGTGACTGCGGGAACTAATCCCACTACGGCGGCAGTGAATCCGGTGACCAACAAGATTTATGTTACCGACACGACCGACAACACCGTAACGGTGATCGACGGTGCAAGCGATAGTGTTACCGCCACGGTGCCTGTGGGAACTACCCCCCTTAACGTCGTGGTGAATCCCCTGACCAACAAAATCTACGTCGCCAACCTCGACAGCAACAACGTGACTGTGATCGACGGCGCCACCAACAACGTGACGGCTACCGTGCCTACAACCGGGAATCGCCCATACGCGATAGCAGTAAACCCGGTGACCAATAAGGTCTATGTAGCCAATGCCGTCACCGGCGCGGGAAACGTGACGGTGATCGATGGAGCGAGCAATACGCCCACCGCGGCGGCGGTATCAGGGGCCCCCCAATCGGTGGCGGTGAACCCGGTGACCAACCAGTTCTACGTCGCCAGCCCTGGAACCCTGACGGTGTTCGACGGAACGACCAACGTGGCTATCGCACATCCAACGGTGGGAACCGTACCCGCCATGGTGGTCGTGAACCCGGTAACCAACAAGGCCTACGTACTCAACTTTGCTGGCAGCCCGAACAACACCGTTACTGTGATCGATGGAACGAACAATTACACGACGAGCACTCTGACGATGGGGGGCACCTTTCCCTATACGTTGGCGGTGAACCCGGTAACCAACAAGATCTATGTGGGCAATTTCACTTTTACCGGTGGCAGCAATCCTTCTGATGCTTCCGTAACTGTGATCGACGGATCAACAAACGCTACTGTTACCGTGGCGGCGGTGGGAACCGGAAGCAGCGTCCTGATCGTGGCGGCGAACCCGGTGACCAATAGGGTCTACACTTCTGTCCCCGGTACCGTATCGGTGATCGACGGTGCGATCAATGCGCCGATCTCGACGTCTCCTGTACCTACGGGGGACTCTCCTCAAACTGTCGTGTTGAACCCAGTGACCAACAAGATTTATACCGCCAATACCGACAGCGACACCGTGACAGCGATTGATGTAGCGACGAATACCGTTACTGCGACGGTGAGTGTCGGTTCGCAACCTGTTTTGGCCGCCGTCGATCCAGTGACGAACAGGGTATACGTCACCAACTTTGGAGACGGCACCGTTTCGGTGATCGACTCAGCGAGCGATTCTGTCATAAACACCTTGACTGTGGGGCCTTACCCTCAAGCAGTAGCGGCAAACTCGGTGACAGGGAAGGTTTATGTCGCCCATCCCTTTATCTCACTCTCTCCGCTAACTAACGGCAACACCGTTTCGGTGATCGACGAAACAACCGAGACCATCGCTGCCACGGTAACCGTGGGTTTCTCACCCTCTGGCATCGCGGTGAACGCAGCAACCAACAAAATCTACGTCTCTAATTTTTCCGACAACACCGTTTCAGTGATAAATGGTGCGGGCAACTCTGTCACGAGCACGATGACGGTTGGAACCGGCCCACAGGGAATAGCAGTGAATCCTGCAACGAACAGGATCTATGTCGCCAATACGACTTTTAACAACAGCAGCATTCCCGGCACAATTTCGGTGATCGACGGAACCATTGACACGGTCATCGCCAACCCGATAGCAGGCATTTTCCCCCGGGAGATAGCAATAAACCAGCAGACAAATAAGATCTATGTCTCCAACTCAAACTCCGGTCTACCTTTCCCTCAGGGCGGAAGCGTGACCGTTCTCGATGGAGTGACCAATAGCCCGACCCAAATAAACACGTCGAGTTCGGGAAGTTTTCCCTGGGGGATCGCGGTAAACCCAATCACCAACAATGTCTATGTCAAGAACTTCAACAGCCGAAACATGATGGTTATTGATGGAGCAAGCAACATTGTCACGAGCACAGTACCGGTTGTGGGAAACGCACTAACAACGAATTGTTCCAACGCTGCAAATGGGTCGTGTCCTCAGGAGGTGTTGTTGTACCCTGCGATCAACAAAATCTATACAAATCTCTCACCCGGTCCCTCAAACCCTGGCAGCGTGGCGGTAATCGATGTGGACGGACATCAGACCGTGCCACTGACCACAACCATCGCCGGGGTGGTCGATCCGTTGACCATCTCGACGACAAATATCTTCCAGACAGCTAACAGCACGCCTAGCTTCACGGTGAATGTGAATAGTGTGTTCAGCAGCACGAGTGTATATAGCGGCCACACCGTAACCAATCCACCACCGACGCAGGTGTACTACGAGGTGGACGGCGCGAACCCATCGAATCTTGCAACGATGACGAGTTCAAGTGGAACAAACCCAGCAAGCTTCACTGTTAATCTCAGCCAGCCACAACAGGTTGGACTGCACACGCTCTACGTCTACGCCTCATACGGTAACGAGGGCGGCCACAACACTAATGGTGGGAATGGTGGTGGAAACTCGCCGGAGATAGGCAACCTTACGGCGTATCTCTTCCTGATCGCTCCACTGTCAACGACAACTACCGTTACCGCTGATGTGAACCCGCAGTTGCAGGGCCAACCGGTCGTCCTTACGGCGGAGGTAGCTCCACCCATATCCGCAGGCGTGCCCGCCCGGACGGGCACAGTTATCTTCTATGATGGAACGACAATACTCGGGACAGTAGGCATCGATGCGAATGCGCTGGCTACCTTTTCGACCAGTTCCCTGAGTTTGGGAACCCACAACATCATCGCTGCTTATTCTGGAGACCCAAATAACGGGGTTAGCTCGAGCAGCCCCGTTGCGGTAAGCATTGTTACCGGTCTGCCAACCACTATCGAGTTGGTGGGTGGCAACGCCCAGTCTGCTGTCCGTGGAACGGCCTTCGCGCAGGCTCTGGTTGTTATGGTCGCGAATGCCATTGGGAATCCGGTTGCAGGGGCCACGGTGACCTTCGCGGGAGCAGGCCTAACCTTCTCGCCGAGCGCCACCGTAACAACTAACGGCAGCGGACAGGCCAGCGTAATAGTAACCGGAACACATGTTGGAGATTTTGTTGCAACTGCCATGACAGCCGGAGTTAGCCAAGCCGTCAACTTTGCCGTGACGGTGACTCCTGCCCTACTGGCGCTGTCTGCGAACAATGCTTCGCGCGTCTTTGGGGAGGCAAATCCAGCCTTTACCGGAACAATCACGGGTGCCGTCCTCAACGACACCTTTACTTTCTCGGCATCTACGATCGCGACTACCAACTCTCCTCCGGGAACGTATCCCATCGTCCCCTCCGCTACCGGATCGGCACTTGCAAACTACATCACCCGTGCAGTGAACGGCACCCTGACGATCACCAAGGCGAGCACTTTCGTCACTTTGACTGCGTCACCAAGCCAAACTGTGCAGGGTAATCCGGTAACGCTGACGGCAATGGTCAATGCAGGCGCAACCGGGACCATTACCTTCTACGACGGCGGCACGGCGTTCGGCACCGTGGCGATCGTCAATGGCACGGCGACGCTGATTACCACCACGCTACCTATTGGAGAACGCACGCTCACGGCTTCATATAGCGGTGATACAAACTTCACAACAATAACGCCGTTCGCGTTGGTCAGTGTGACTATCCTCGCGCCGGACTTCGGCGTCATAAGCCCCACGCCGCCGCAGACGGTCCCGCCTGGGGGGGCTGCTAACTTTGCAATCAAGATCCCTGATCTGAATCTTCCATACAACAGTCCGGTAACGCTGAGCGCGTCGGGACTACCCGCGGGAGCAAGCTACACCTTCAGTCCTAATCCTGTAATACCGGGAGCTGACGGCGTCCAATCGACCATGACCGTCAACGTTCCAAAACAGAATGCCACACTCGACCGGAGCTCTCGCACGCCACTGGTATTTGCGACGCTGCTAGTACCCTTCGCGCTACTGAGAAGAGCACGCGGACGACCTGGCGCGCTTTTGTGGCTGCTGCTGGCGCTGATATCGTTTGGAGCAATCGCTGGCTGTGGAACCGGCGGCTACTTCAACCAGACGCAGCAGTCCTATGTTATTACCATCACCGCAACCAGCGGCAACTTGGTTCACAACACTACCGTAACGCTGATTGTGGAATAGGAGGAGCGATGAATAAGCTGACGCAAGTCTTCGCCTACGCGCTGCTGTTGTCGCTCTCTCTGGCAGCTATGGCCCAGAAGCCATCGAACACCCTGGACGCCTACGCCGTCTATAGTGAGATGCGTGCCAACGCTCCTGTGGGAGGCTGCGGATGCTTCTGGATGAGCGGGGGCCACGGTGGCATCTCCGTGCCCGTGTGGCGCAACATTTCAGCCGTCGCCGAAATGGGGGGACACACCACAGGGAACCTCCCCAACTTCAACACGGGCCTGAGCCTTTTCTACGGCATGGGCGGCCTGCGGATGCGCGTGCCCAACCACACCCGCTTCCAGCCCTTTGGCCAGGCGTTGTTCGGAGGCGTCCACGGCTTCGACGGCTACTTTCCCGCACCCGTTGGCAAATTGCCAACGAGCTACGACACTTCCTTCGCCCTCACCGTCGGCGGTGGCCTCGACATCTCCGTATCCAGGCACATCTGGATCCGCGCCCTGCAGGCAGACTACTTCTACTCCGAACTCAGAAACGTCCAGGGCAATCGACAAAACCAGTTCCGCATCGGCGCTGGCGTACTCTTCCGTGGTCCTGACCTCCATTGGAAACACTGAGCTACATGGATGGCAGCAGGAACTATAACCTTTTAATCCATCATGACCCGTCTCCCACAAAGGAAGCGGGTCGCACGTCCCCATGACTATCTACCAACTCCTGCCGACACCTGCTAAGATGTGCTCTCTTCTTGCACGCCTTCGGACAGCATCACGTGGAGGAGCCATAGCATGCCCGACAAGGTCGAACTCTACGACATTGCGTACGAAAACTACGCCTCGGAGCTTTACCGTCAGATTCGTCTCGACACTTTTGGCAACGATCTCGGCCAGACCAGTTGGAGCGGCCCCTACGAGTCCAATCACATCCCCACCCAGCTTAAACTTAACCAGGATTCCAACGTCCTCGAACTCGGCTGCGGCTCCGGCGGCTACGCCATCTATCTCGCCGAAAGAGTCGCCTGCCGTGTCACAGGCATCGACATTAACGCCCAGGCCATCCGCAACGCCAATCGTCTCGCACGTGCCAAAGACATGCTTCCCCTTGTGCGCTTCGTGCGTGCTGACATCTCCCAAAAACTTCCCTACGACACCGCCGTCTTCGATGCCATCTTCGCCAGCGACGTCTTCTGCCACATTCCCAGCCGGTTCGCGCTACTGGCCGAAATCTTCCGCGTTCTGAAACCCGGCGGCCGTCTCCTCTACAGCGACGCCCTCATCATCGCCGGACTCATCTCACAGCAAGAGATCGAGGTCCGTACCTCCATCGCCCCTTACATCTTCAGCACCCCCGGCGAAAACGAACGTCTCATCTGCGCGGCTGGCTTCTCGAAGCCAAAGGTTATTGACACCACCGAGGAGACCGCCCGCATCGCGGAGCAATGGCTCAAAGCCAGAAAGAAGCGAAAAAAAGCACTCCTGCTTCAGGAAGGCGAGGACATCTTCGCGCAGCACCAGAAATTTTTATTTATCTCTCACAATCTCGCCGCCGAACGACGCCTTCTCCGTCAGGTCTTTCTCGCGCAAAAGCCCCAGTCCTGACGACATCACAATATGTAACAGTGCGTGGTACAACTTGCGCTTTCAGATCGCAGCCGAAGCCGCATGTCCCTGGGGGGTAGCCGCTAAACTCAGCTCCGCCGTGGGATTCACGCTATACGTCACAATCTGCGGACAACGCATACACGCCGCCCGCCCCTCCTGCGCGAACCACCTGCAGTCCTGCCTGATCCTGCAAGCCGGCAACGAACTATCCACCGCCGGCATCAGTTGCACGAGCTTGTTCGCCAGTCTGCAGTCGGCTCCATCGAAGTGGCAGCAGGCACCCTCTGCGCACGGCGCCGTAAACCGCAGCACTTGCGTCGGAGGCACAGGTCCCGTCATCGCTAGCAATTCATCCGTCACAGGGACCGGTCGTTCGAGCCACGCCACCCGTGGCTCCTCCGGGCTTCCAGCGACCACGGCGAAGGCCATGCTGCCCGCCATCGCCGGCTGCGCACTGGGACACAGAAGCGTTCTGGCCTCCCGTGTCTGCATCCCCTAACCCTTTAGCTTAGGTTGGTAGACAATGCCAATAATGTGGCCCGGCGGCTTGACGATGCCCTTTTCCGTGGCGGCTGCCGGCGCGCCTGCAGCTGCCAGTTGGCCCACAGAGCCGACTCCACCCTGCACGCCGCCTTCTTTGCCGAGCAGTGCGGCAATCTTGTTTGCGTTTTCGATCGTCGCCAGATTATCCGGAGCAACGAACCCAACCCAGATCTTGTCGATGGGAACGGCACCATGCTGGGCAAGAACCTGCTCGACTGCGCTCTGCACGGCAACGGCCAGGTTCTCTAACTGAATCGGTGGAGTGGGCATGCGACTTACCTCCTCGTTCTAACCGCAAGATTCCGGGAAGGGGCCTCTCTCCAAAAGAAGAGTGCTCAACACTCTGCTACTCGCAACAGCCGCTGTCAAGTAAAGGGCAAAAAAATATCGCATAAATTTTGGAATCATCTACCCGACATTCCGCCATTAAACGCATGTGCCCCAGCCATCGGTTCAGCCGGAGCACATGCAGCTTCACCCTACCGCAACCCTAAGTTCCCGGAGGCAACTGCGACGTCTGCAACCCATTCTCAAATCCTGGTCCCGACCCGCTGTACAGCAGGTACACCGTCTTCTCATTCCGCAGAATCGCGGCGCAGTTTTGAAAGTCCTCCAAGTGATACTGCAGATTGACCTGCCCGCTCACCATCGAATCCGGAGGCAGCACCGATCCATCCGGGTGGAAGATCAGCTGCCCAATAAACTTCCCCGAGTTCATCAACCAAATCCGCGGCGGAAACGTATTCGCCGAATACATCACTTCATAGTCGTTGATCAGCGTAGTGGCCATTGTTTGTCTCCTTGATATTTATCTCCCGGCCCGGAGACTGAGAATTATAGGCCCCTACACAAACACCCGCAGACCCGCTTCCTCTTCCCCCTGCGCAGCTGTAGAATCCGTCCACCCGGGCCCCATGCACAGCGACTCACCCAACACAAGGAGCCACATTCATGGCCGTTCAGATCTACGCAACCGTCACCGGAGCCAAACAGGGAGCATTCAAAGGCGAAGCCACCCAAAAAGGCCGCGAGAAGATGCTCCCCGTCGTTGGCTTCAGCTACGGCGTCATCGTCCCTCACGACATCGCTAGCGGCCAGGCCTCCGGCAGACGCCAGCACCAGCCCGTCGTCTTCTCCAAGGAGTGGGGCGCATCCTCACCGCAGTTCTACACCGCTGCCTACACCAACGAAGTTCTCACCACGGTACTCTTCAGTTTCTTCTCACTCGACAAGACCGGTGTCCAGCAACTCAGCCACACCATCAAACTCACCAACGCCAGCATCGCCTCCGTCAAGCAGTCCGTTGCGCTCCCTCAATCCGGAGGGCCCATCATCGACTCACGCGAACTGCAGGAGATCTCCCTCACCTTTCAGAAGATCGACATCAACATTCCCAACGGCTCTGAAGCCATCGACGACTGGAGCGCCATCACCTAGTCCGAGTTATGAGGGAAACCAGATCAAGGAGCGCAAGCATGAAGCATCCATTCGCCCGTTCGCTCACAAGCCTAGTCGTCCTTTTAGCGGCGCTCACTCTTACTGCACAAGCGCCACAGCAGTCCGGCACTCTCCTCATAGCCGGCCACTCCGGACAAGCTCCAACCGTTCAAATCAACGGTAGGTCCTACGTCGATATCGAGTCCCTCGCGCGCCTCACGCATGGCTCTCTCAGCTTTCAATCGAACCAGATCACTCTCGCGCTCCCCGGATCACCCACAAACTCACCAGCGGCGAAGACCGCACCCACGGGCTTCTCTACCGGCTTCCTCAAGGCAGCCATCGAGGTCATGACCGAAATCCGCGAGTGGCGCGTCGCCATCGTCAACGCCGTCCAGACCAATAACCCCGTCGACGAAGTCTGGGTCTCCCGTTTTAGCAGAGCGACCCGCAGCAAACTCGCCCTCGCCTCCGCGGCCATCGAAACCGACGCAGACCGCAGCGCCTTCCAACTCGTCACCAACGGGTTCAACAACATGCAGCAGCTAAGCGACAAATATGTACAGCGGCGCAAGAACCTCCAATTTACCCCGACCAACTCCTTCGACAACGATCCCTTGGATCAGAAGGTTCTCAGTTGCGCCCAAGGCCTCGCCGCCCTGGCTGTCAACAACCAATTCAAGGACGTCCCCTCCTGTCACTGAGAGGTCCGCGACTCCATCCGTGTCTTTGTATGGAGTCCTTACTGGGTTCCTTTCTGATATCGTTCAACTCCTTGTTATGGAGGGTTTTGCAGCAAATCAGTACCAGGGGACGACCCGGCATTTGACCTCGACCCTCAACCTGCATACCGTTAAACAGTGCTAATCACCCCAATCCAACTCGTAGACGAACCTCTCCAGATCGAGGAAACCATCGCCCCCGGAGCCCTCGACTACGCCCCCGACGTCCGCCAGCTCTGCCCTATGCCCGTCAAAGGCGAGGCCGACCTCATCGTTGAACACCGCGGCCCCCGTAGTCATGTCAACGACATCCGCCTCCGGGCCGGCTACCGCGCCGACTTCGAGATCCTCTGCGCCCGCTGCGTAGAACCCGTCCCCACGCCGGTCTCCGGCGATTTCGATTTGATTTTCCGCCCCGCCGGTGCTGACGACACCCCAGGCGAGCATGCCATTACGGAAGATGAGACCGAAATAGGGTATTATCAAGAGAGCGGTCTTTTGCTAGAGGATGTCGTGCGCGAGCAGGTGTTACTCTCCCTGCCCAGCCGTACTCTCTGCAAACCGGACTGCAAAGGGCTTTGCCCCCGCTGTGGTCAGAACCTGAACCTTGCAAAATGCTCCTGCGACGAGGCCCCGGCCGATCCGCGATGGAATGCGCTAGCGGGTCTGGCTGACAAGCTTGAGCTAAAGCACTAATCAAGTTTTGCTTCGTCGCCTGCCTCGCGCATGGCCGCGAGCGCGATTGAAAGGGATACCGCAATGCCTAATCCAAAACGGCGCCACTCCAAGCAACGGACTGCCAAGCGCCGCAGCCACGACTTCCTCACCCCCACCGGCCTCTCCGAGTGCCCCAACTGCCACGAGCGTAAGCTTCCCCATCGTGCCTGCCGCAAGTGCGGTACGTACAAGGGCCGCGACGTTCTGGTTACCAAAGAAGCCAGCTAACTTTCAGCAATAATCCTGTTATCTTCTCCTAATGCCGATCGACATCGTCGTTGACGCAATGGGTTCCGATAAGGCCCCCGAGCCAGAGATTCGCGGGGCCATTCTCGCTGCGCGTCAGTATGACGTCCGGGTCCACCTCGCTGGCCCCGAAGATATCCTGCGCCCACTCCTCCGCCAACATCTCCGCGGCGCACATCTCCCCGTCTTTATCGTCCCTGCATCTGAATGGATCACGATGGACGACAAGGCCGCGCAGGCCGTCCGCACCAAACGCGACTCCACCATGCGCATCGGCCTCAAGATGGTCCGCGAAGGTCTGGCCTCGCATCATGGCCCGACTCCCCACGGTCACGGACACCACCACCACGGCCCCTCCGGTCCTGGCAAAGCTGCCGGCTTCTTCACCGCTGGCAACACCGGAGCCGCAATGGCCACCGCCAAGATGGTCCTGGGCATGCTCTCCGGCGTTGACCGTCCTGCGCTGGCCACTATTCTCCCCACGGTTCGCGGCATCCCCTCGCTCCTGCTCGATGTGGGCGCCAATGTAGACTCCGACCCCGACAATTTGGTCCAGTTTGCCGTTATGGGGCACATGTACGCCCAGAACGTCCTCAAGATCCCCAACCCACGGGTAGGCCTGCTCTCCATCGGCGAAGAGGATTCAAAGGGCAACTCCATCACCCGCGATACTCTGCCTCTGCTTCGCGCTCTACCTGGCATTAATTTCATCGGCAACGTGGAAGGCCGTGATCTGTTCAACGGCCACGCCGACGTCTCGGTCTGCGATGGTTTTGTGGGCAACGTGGCCCTCAAGACCTGCGAAGGCACCGCCAAACTGGTTACTGTTTCCCTCCGCGAGGCTCTTAAATCTACCGTGACCTCGCAGGTAGGAGCCCTGCTCTCCCGCAAGGCCTTCGACGACTTCAAAAAGCGGCTCGACTACTCCGAATATGGAGGAGCTCCTCTCTTAGGCGTTCGCGGAGTCTGCATCGTAGGCCATGGCTCCTCGAACGAGAAAGCCATCATGAACGGTATCCGCGTAGCTGCAGAGTTTGCCCAGGCCGAAGTCAATTCCGCCATCGAAGCCGCCCTCCACACCGCCTGATCTGTCGCATGGGGTCGTTCTTTGCTCGAGAGATCTGGTTGAACCTGTCAAGCCCCCGAACAGCGAATCCCCGTGTCATTCAAGGAGATTGGCATGGCCGAATAATTTCCTCCAACCCGCTATACTGGATAGAGAGAGTAAAACAAGCCCCGGGAGCCCGGGGCTTTTCGTTTTAGGTTTGGTGCTGAAGATCGTTCTCAGACCTAGCGAAGGCCCTTTCCTCTCAGAATGAATACTTTGGATAAGTCCACAAAGAAGGTCCAAACCTAAACCATGTAGATGGAAGACTTTAGGTACTTAAGTATGGGGGTGGGGGCTATTCACGAAGAATGAACCAGTCCAAATACCAGAATCACAAGCACTATCGCGCTGATTGCCATATAAAGCCAATCCCGCTCCAGGGCAAAGCTCACGACCGCAAACACCACCCTGGCAACTGGTGTAGCGATGAGCAGCAGAACGCCCAGCGCGGTCACCGCAACTCCCTCACCCCGAACTACTTGGTCGAAAAAATGCCCGGGGTCGCGCAGACCGATGGGCTCATTTGCAAACACCCTGTAGTCGGGCACGTTTCCATGGTGGGCCTTCAGATAAATCGCGCCCCCCAACGCGACGACGACCGAAGCCAGCAGAACGCCAACCTGTAGCAGCCGGCCCATGATGATCTCCATCCTAGTGTCGTCAAAGCTGCTGTCCTGTGAACTCATAGCGTCCCCCTCCACCCGTTGACGATCATTTCGACGCCCAACGCCAGAATCACAACTACGAAGACGACGCGAAGTACCGAGACACGCGCCCGAACCAGTAACTTCGCGCCAAGCAATGAGCCGGCTAACACGCCGAGCATTACAGGGAACGCGAGTCCCGGATCGACATATCCGCGACGCAGATAGATCCCTGCGCTGGCTGCGGCCGTAACGCCGATCATGAAGTTGCTCGTCGTGGTCGAGACCTTGAAAGGAATCCGCATGATCCGATCCATCGCCAAGACCTTCACCGCACCTGACCCGATCCCAAGTAATCCAGAGAGCGTTCCAGCGCCAAACATCGTCACAAAGCCGCCCGGGATGTGATCGACCGTGTAATGCTGCTCGACTCCCGTGCGATCCGGATAGGATCCCGAAAGCCGCAACCGATCTGACCACGGATTCACTGGCCTTTCCGCAGCATCCGCATGTTGCTCGTTCCACGAAAGCCATGCCGAGTAGATCAGGACAAAACCAAAGATGATGGCCAACCCGCGCGTCGGAACATGAGTTGCAATCAATGCGCCGAAAACGGCCCCAATCGTCGTCGCCACCTCGAGGAACATCCCGATCCGCACATTGGAGATGCCTTCGCGAACATACGCAGCAGCAGCTCCCGAAGAAGTAGCAATCACGGAGATCAGAGAGGCCCCAATCGCATAGCGAAGATCGACATGGAACACCAGCGTCAGCAAAGGAACCAGCACAACGCCACCGCCCAGACCGGTAAGTGCTCCCAGCAGACCGGCAGCAAACGAGCCGGCGAAGACCAAGGCGGTAAAGGGCAGCAGCGTCATTTGTTGGGCTGATTATGGCACACAGAGCGCCGAGCTCTCGCATCGCAGTAGACAGAGATCTTGTCAAACACAGACAATTGCAATCCTCAACCCGCGCCGAGCATCCAAACCACATGAGCGAATCAGTCACAAGCAAGACCTGGACAGCAGCCGAGATGCCCTCGCAGGCCGGTAAGCGCGTCCTGATCACCGGAGCCAACAGCGGCATCGGCTACCACGCCGCCCTCAAGTTGGCGCGGAAGGGAGCCAGTATTATGCTCGCCTGCCGCAACCGCCAGAGGGGCGAAGAGGCTCTCGATCGGTTGCAGACCGAAGCTCCCAGCGCCCATACGGAGCTGGTCCTGCTCGACCTCGCGAGCCTCAAAGACGTGCGCGAATTCGCGGCTCGCGAGCTTGCTCGGCACCGTCCGTTACACATCCTCATCAACAACGCTGGCGTCATGGCCCCGCCGCAACGCCTCGAAACTGTCGACGGCTTCGAGCTGCAGTTCGGCACCAACGTTCTCGCCCACTTCGCTCTCACCGGCTTGTTGATGCCCGCGCTCGAAATGGCCGCGAAGGAATCCTCCGAGCCTCCACGCATCGTCACCATTGCGTCCATAGCGCACAAGCGAGGCGAGCTGAAGTTCAATGACCTGCAATCGACGAAGAACTACTCGCCGATGAAGAGCTACGCTCAGTCCAAGCTAGCCGACCTCATGTTCGCCTTCGAGCTGGATCGCCGTCTTCGCCGCGCATCCTCACGCATCATGAGCATCGCCGCGCATCCAGGAGTAGCTCACACAAACCTCTTCAAAGGCGGAGACCACCACTCCTCCATCGAGAAGGCTGTCCGCTCCATCTTCGGCCATGCCATCGGCATCGTCCTCAACACCGACGCCGAGGGCGCTCTGCCCACTCTCTACGCAGCCACCGCTTCGGAAGCCACCAGCGGAGGCTACTATGGTCCACAAGGCTTCAAAGAGATGCGCGGTGACGAAGTGCGCCCTTCCGAGGTCGCCGTACAGGCCCGTAATGAGTCCGATGCCAACAGACTGTGGCAGATATGCGAAGACCTCACGAGCGTGAGCTATCTTTAAACCGAAGAGAGAGTATTGGTCGACCCTGGCAGACGAGTTTTCCAAGTCACTGCACAGTTACGGTGATAGCAGCCGACTGGCTTACGCCCGATGGACCGGACGCAACTACCTGGATGGTGTAATTGCCCGACGGAGTGACCGGCTTGGAAGAGTTGCTGCTGCCTCCGCCACCTGCACAACCCGTAAACCACAGACCCGCGCTCGAGAGTAGCAGCATTAGCGATAGATTGCGAAGCCGCGCACTCAACCGCCGCCGTTTGACCAGCAACGGAAGCAGTCCGGGCAGCGCGAACAACGCGGCCCATCGCACGGCATATGCGTCCGTATTCGTTAAGGGGATCGAATTTATGCGCGCCTGACCGCCAGTCGTGAGCGTCAACATGGTGCTCGCGGTATTGGTGGTGCTGGAGAACGACAGCGAGGCTGGTTGGAAGCTGCAATTCGTATTCTGCGGCAGTCCTGTGCAGGAGAACTGTAGGGTTCCCGTATAGCCTGAAGGCACCGTGATGCTGAAGTTATCCGTCACTGAGCTTGAAGCAGCAACTATCAGCGAGGTATTGACGGCCCTAAACGTAAGCACCGGTGTGGATGCCGAAGTTGACGCCGCGAAGTTGCCGTCACCAGAGTATTGTGCGCTGAGCGAAACGTCGCCACTCGGAAATGACGTCAACGTGAAGGTCGCAATGCCGCCGCTCAGCGTCGCGGAACCCAGCTGTGTTTGTCCCGCATAAAACATCACCGATCCGGTCGGAGTGCCATTGCTTGTCGAGGCGACCGCTGCGGTGAGAACAAGGTTCTGATTCGAGAGGTTGAATGTCGTCGTTGTGGGTGCCGGTGAGATCGTCAATGTACCGTTGGTGGTTGCCACAGAATAATCTGCCAGGCTGGCTCCGGTCACGGACGGCACAATCGCATATGTGCCTGCCGAGTTCGAAACCGTGGCGGATGTTGAAAATGTTTCGGTGAAGGTGTCTCCGTTCACCGCGCCGCTCAGTGTGCCCGAGAGCGGCGGGTTCGCCGCACCGTATATGCGCGATACATTGTTCGCACTGATACTCAGCGGTGCCTGATTTACATTCAGCGACACAGTGCTGGTGACGCTTCGATAGTTCGTCGTATCCGTTGGTGTAAATGTCACCGAAAGCTGGTGCTGTCCCGCCGACAGTACCGTACCTGTCGCAGGAGTGTAGCTGAACGTTCCGCTCGTCGATGCCGCCGCATTCAATTGCATACCGCTTAGTGCTATGCCATAGGTGATCGGAACTGGCATCAACCACGTGATTGCCGGTGTGGTCTGGTTTACGGATACGCTGATCGTGCCTGTCGCTACGGTGTACAGCGATGCGCTGGCTGTATCTGGCGTGTAATGGATCGTGAGCATGTCGGTCCCCTCGGCCAGCTTGCCGGAAGGAATGGTGATAGTGCCACGGCCTGAAGAGAGAGCCACGGGAGCCGAAGCATAGCTGCCGCTTGTCAACGTGATCGTGCCGGAAGGCAAACCGCCGTTCAGCGGGTCTGTTACCTGCACCGAGACCGTAACCGGCGTCGTCGAGGAGATCGTGGAAGGTGAAAGCGTCAATGTTACGTTGGGAGTAACTTTGTCGCCCGTCAGTGTCACGGCACTCGATGTGCTGCCCGTATAGCTGTTGTCACCTGGATATGTTGCTGCAATCGACTGCTGTCCAGGGCCGCTCGACGCAATACCATTCACCGCTGCCGTGACCTTTTGGGTGCGTTGCGTCGTGACAGTCGTGACCGAACTGCCGTAGTAGTTCGCGAAAGCGAGATCGGGCACCCCGTCGCCATTCCAATCACCTACTATGACGGATTCAGGTTGTGCAGAAGCTGTCATAGTCGCGCCTGTCGTGAAGGTGCCGTCTCCATTGCCGAGCAATGTGGTGAGCTTATAGGTGTTAGCGTCCGCAACGATCAGATCCAGCTTGCCGTCGCCGTTCACATCTGCAACAGCGAGTGACATTGCATAACTGGTCGTCAGCGCGTTGGGTGCGGCCGTGAACGTTCCATCGCCATTGCCGAGGAACACGTTTACGGCGGTCCCACCGTTTGCCCCAACTGCTAAATCTTGTCTTCCATCATTGTTGAAGTCACCCAGAACGATCGAGTATGGCAAAGTTGTGGTTGAAAGAGTCGGGGCTGCGGTGAAGCTGCCATCCCCATTGCCGAGTAGAATCGTCACTGTTCCCGTGGATCCGCTGTAGGAATAGTTGGTAATGGCAAGATCTGCCACGCTATCGCCGTTAAAATCTCCCGCCACGACGGAAAAGGGAGAAGCACCTGTAGAAGGACTTAAAGTTGCCGGCGTAAAGCTGCCGTCCCCGTGACCTAGCAGGACCGTGACACTGGAGCTATTTGTGCTGAGCACGGCTAAATCCTGCAAGCCATCGCCGTTGAGATCAGCTACGACGATACCGCCAGGTTGAGGTGGGGTATACACGGTTGCCGTCGAAGCCGTGAACGTACCATCGCCATTGCCGAAGAAGATAGCGATCGTCTCACTCGAGGGAATGACTACAGCCAGGTCGACATTTCCGTCTCGATTGAAATCACCTAATGCGATTGAACCGGATGGCGCACCAAGCTGAAGAGTCGTGATCGCTGAGAACCTGCCACTACTGTTACCGAGCGAAATGGACACAGTAGATGAGCCTACGGTTGTCACCGCGAGGTCTGGAATACCATCTCCATTGAAATCGTCGGAAACAATTTGGGCCGGATAAGAGCTGGTTGGAATGGTCTGCGCAATGCTCTCCGTAATGGTTGCGCCGTTGACGGTCGCAGCAGCGTTTGCCACGGCGCTGTTGGAGGTGGTATCGATGAACGAAATATTGCCGGACGGAGCGACTGCTCCCTGTCCTGTAACCGTAGCGGTCAGCGTATAGTTGCCAGTCGTCCCGCTTTGCGCGAGGGTCGTGGTTGTCGGAAGTGATCCTGTTACCGCCAGCGGAACCGACGTAGAGGTACTTGTAAGGTTTGCAGTAGTTCCAGCGAATACAGCCTTATAGGTGTGCTGCCCGATACCCGGCACGAATCGGAAGACGGCATTGCCGCTGTTGTTCAACTGCGTCATCGCGATCTTGTGCGCAAAATCGCAGTATGTCGCACTTGCATCGCAGAGATATACCTGGCCTGCTGTCACCGGATTCGAGCCTGCGCTCACGCTGGATGTTGCGGTCACAGATGCACCTTGCGCCACAGTTGAGATCACAGTATTTCCGGCAGTGAGAGCCAGCGTTGTTGAAGTAACCGTTGCGTTAGTGTTTTCGATATTCAGCAGCAATGGCGTCGAAGCGGTTTCTGTTTCAGAGTTTCCAGTAATGGTTAGGGGCGAGCTTCCGGCAGCCGCCGTGCTGCTAGCCATTAGGGTAAGCGTGCTGCTTGTCGTTGCTGTTGCGGGCGAAAACGTCGCTGTGACACCGGCGGGCAAACCGCTCACCGAAAGATTCACGCTGTTCGCAAAGCCGTTGATCGGTACGATACTGATCGTCGATTTGCCCGAAGCTCCAGGCATTGCAAACACCTTACCCGGCGCCGCCGAGAGCGAGAAATTGCTCGCGTTCACCGTCACCTGAGCCTGTACAGCAGTCGCGGTGCTGCCCGAAGTACCGGCAATGGTGAACGTCGCTGTTCCCGGTGTGGCTGTGCTCGATGCAGAAAGTGTCATCGTGCTCGAGCCGCTCGTCGGATTCGGCGAGAACGTGGCGGTCACTCCGCTGGGCAAGCCTGAGGTGCTTAGGGTTACGTTGCCTGTGAAGCCGTACTGCGGGTTCACTGTTGCGTAGGAGGTCGCACTGCCTCCCTGGTTAAGGCTCACACTGTAAGGCCCATAGATCGAAAAAGTGGGTGCAGCTACCGTCAGCGTCATCGTGGTGGTTTCCGTCTCGGAGCCGGAGGTGCCAGTAATGGTGAGGGTGCTCGATCCGATTGCGGCCGTGCTCGCAACCGTAAATAAGATAGAGCTGCTATATGTCGTAGGGTTAGGGGAAAAGGTAGCCGTCACACCGCTCGGTAGGCCCGAAATCGAAAAGTTGACACTACCGCTGAAGCCATTCAGCGCTTGAGCATAGACGTAGCCTGAGCCGGTCGATCCCTGGCCGATCGTCGGGTAAGTGGCTGCGTAGATCGTGAACGAAGGCACCCCTACGGTCAGGGTTAGCGTGGTGGTCTGGGTGTTAGAGCCTGAAGTGCCAGTGATGGTGATTGGATACTGTCCCGTAGGAACCGTGGCGCCGACGTTGAACGTGAGCATGTTGGAGTACGAGGTCGTTGGATTCGTGTTGAACGATGCAGTTACGCCACTTGGTAGCCCGGAGACAGACAGGTTCACGGCACTGTTGAAGCCGTTCACCCCGTTCATATAGACCCAGGCAGATGAAGTCTGCCCCTGTCCAACCGTTATTCCATAGGTCGAAAGTGTGAACGACGGTACCCCTACGGTGAGTGTCAGTGTGGTCGTCTGCACCATTGAGCCTGAAGTGCCAGTAACGGTTATTGGATATTGCCCGGTGGGTACCGTGGCGCCTACGTTGAATGTGAGCAGGTTGGAGTATGAGGTCGTCGGATTCGTGTTGAACGATGCCGTTACACCACTTGGCAATCCGGAAACAGAGAGGTTCACGGCGTTATTGAATCCGTAGAGTTGATTGACGTAGACGTACGTTCCCGCGCTCAATCCTTGCCCGACGGTCAGGCCGCTGGTAGACAACGAAAAGCCTGGCGACGCGATGACCAGGGTCAACGAAGTCGTGACTGTTTGGCTGCCCGAGGTACCTGTTAGCGTCACCGTATATTGCCCAGGCACAGTGGCAGCACTCGCCTGCAGTGACATATAAGAGCTGAAGTTTGCGCTAGCCATCGGGTTGGGATTGAACGATGCCGTCACCCCGCCAGGCAGCCCGGACACTGACAACGCAACATTGCCGGTAAAGCCGTACAAACGCTGAATGTTTACATATGCATAGTTCGTTGAACCAGTTCCCATCGTAAGCGTACCGAGCGACGGTATCGTGAAAGTTGGGGCAGCAATAGTTAATGTCAGTGGAGTGGTTTCTGTCAGCGAACCCGAGGTGCCGGTAATCGTAAGCGGATACTGTCCCGGCGTTGAGGAATTACTTGCATACAAGTAAAGCTCGGTGCTGTAGTTCGTGGGATTCGGCCCCCAGATCGCCGTTACGCCGCTCGGCAGGCCGGAGACCGACATCGCGACGTTCCCATTGAAGCCGTATTGCCCCGACACATAGACGTAGGTCGAGGTAGAACTGCCTTGTCCGAAAATCACGGTGCCGGCCGTGTTCAAAGTGAACGACGGCGCCATTACATTCAGCGTGATCGAGGCTGTAGCGCTCAATGATCCCGATGTTCCTGTAATCGTCACCGTGCTCTGCCCTACAGACGCTGTGTTGCTGGCCGTAAAGCTGACGCTGGACGTGCTAGTCGTTGGATTGGTTGAAAATGTTGCAGTGACACCGGAGGGCAGATTTGTTGCCGTAAGGTTTACGCCGCCTGAGAAGCCATTTTCCTGTAAAACATCGATATAGGTTGACACCGTGCTGCCCTGTCCCACCGATACAGGCGAGCCCGCAAGCAGCAGGAACTTCGGCCCGGTAACTGACAGACCTAGCTTTGTCGTTGCGGACAAGCTGCCCGACGTTCCCGTAATAGTCAGCGTGTTGGTGTTTGCCGCTGCTGAGGTGCTGGCAGTCAGGGTCAGCGTGTTGGTTCCGGTCGTTGATGTAGGCGAGAACGAAGCGGTCACGCCACTTGGCAACCCGACGATTGCGAGATTCACGCTGCCCGTAAAGCCATACTCCGGCAACACGGTGATTGTTGTGCTTACGGTCTGCCCGGGATTGAGAGTCAAGCCGTTTGATGAAGGCACCAGGGCAAAGGCCGGTGTGTGAATAGAAAGCAGCAAGGTTGCGGTTTGGGTCAACGATTGCGCAGTACCCGTCACCGTAATGGGAATATTCTGCTGCGCGACTAAGTTGTCTACCGAGAACGTCAACACGTTGGAAGCTGTCGACGGATTGGTAGCAAACGATGCTGTCACTCCGCTTGGCAGCGTCGAGGTCACAGCAAGATTCACAGCGTCCGTGAAACCTCCGGCATCGGTAATTTTGATTGTCGTCGTACCGGTTCCTCCCGGATTCACGTCGACTTCACTCTGCGAACTGGAAAGCCAGAAACCCGGCACCTGCGCGCCGGCGAGATCATTAATCAGGCTCTGCCCGTTGGCACTACCCCAACCCGTTGTCAGGTCATAGCCGGCGATGGCACTGAACCAGACCGGCTGGTTCTGGGTTCGGTTGTTTCCGGAGACGATGTCGTGCAGGTCGTTGCTCGCGTTTGCTCCCTGAGCCAGTTGGTATAGCGCCGGATTCAGAAATCCGAGGCCTCCCGAAGGTGCGGTCCCAGCTTCGACCGCTTGCTGATTCACCAGCGCCATGAAGCCGGCCCAGCGGGGTGCGGCAAAGCTCGTACCTGCCCAGTCGCCGGTACACCGATGTGCCTGACAGGCGTAGTTGTCAAAATCGCCTTCCATGGCGACGTCTGGCACGTTACGGAGCGTGTTCGAACCGCCATTGGCTGAATTCGCAAGGCCGCTCTGATAGCTAGGCAGAGTAATGCCATCGGGACTGATACCTCCACCACTGCCATCACCCTCCGAGTCCCATACAGTCTCGGAGACCCATGTACCGCCCGGTCCGCTCGTTGTCAGGTGTGTACCGCCGACTGCTGTCACGTACTGATCTTCGGCCGGATAAAAGAAGGGATTGATTGACTGGTCGTAGGCTCCGGCGTCACCAGAGGCCGCAAAGAAGCTCTGGCCCTGAGCGGCCATCTCCTGAAAAAAAACATCGTCGGTCGTAGGATCAACAGGTAGCCACCCCCACGAGCAACTCAACTGTTTGGCAATGTTCTCTGAAGCCATGGAGTTGAGAATTATCGCATCGTCCTCACCGACTCCGATGTAAACACGCACCTGGCTCAGCCCCGGTGCCATTCCGATAGCCTGCACGATATCCAAAACCTGCTCGCCGCCGTAGGATCCTTCCGGACCACCCGTGGCACCATCGAGCAGTATATTGTTGATCGGGACGTTGGTCGTCTGTCCGGCATTGCTGAACGTCAGTGTGACATCGGTCATGTCATAACCGCCGAATTCAAGCAGACCAATTGCTTGCCCTGTGCCATCCAACGTCGTGCCGCCGTAATAAGCCGCGCGCATATCGCTGCCAAGATACGAATTGACTGGACCTGAACCGTTCACTGCAGCAGCTTGTTGGCTGGTATTCGGACGCTGCGTAAAGCGATGCGGCAGCGAGAAGTTATCCAAACCTGTGACGTGTCTTACCTGTAGATTCAGCGGCAACGAGGGCTCGCGGTCCGGAGAGAAGAACGTCCGGTTCTCGGTGGGGTGCTGGTAGGTGTTCATCTGCACGTTGAAGGCAGAATTGACCTGGGCCATCGAGCCGCTCACCGGAACAACCAGGCGATTCGCTGGTGCGGGTTTAACTGTCAGACCTTGTGACTGCAAATACGCAGCCACCGCTGAATAGTCTTGTTCCGTTGGACCAAACTGTTCGGTGAACTGCGCTACCGTGAGGAAGTGTCGATAGTCCGGGCTTGATGGATCATAGAGCCTCTGCAGCAGACTGGTAAGCGCGGCCTGATTGCGCAAAGGCAGCACCACGGATAGGTGCATCTGCTTGTCGTCAGGGAGTCGCCCCACAAAGGAGGCGCGATGGTCCGTCACCTCCGGGCGCACGTGATGCCTCATGACCTGCATCTGTGCCTGCTGCGCACGCATTGCGGGCGAGCACGCGCAAAACGTAAGTGCAAGGGCTGCAAGATGGAAGGGAGAGCTCGAAACTCGGGGGGAAAAACGGCAGCTAAACAGGTCAAACAGTAGGCAAACAACTCGACGAACGACTCCCACTTACACCTCGGCGCAGCATGTAGCGAGGATGCAACGACAGACACAGGACGGCCTTCGCATTCGCTTGCTGATCAGATCTTGTCTGGATACGTTGCCGAGTCTACCACGCAGGCCAAATCTGCGGGTTCAGAAGGAGTTTCCGTGCGCAGTGTATTTTGAGACGTTCGCGAGCCCGGAGATTTACCCCAACAGTCGTAGAGGCTGTGCTCACAAGTGGTCGGCCCTAGCGGACGATTTTCGAGCTTTTGTGTTGTTCGGATGTCTTGCGTGAGCAAAAATTTAAACTTCAAGAGGTGTTTCTAGTGACGGATTCGAAAACCCTATTTCTGCTGGATCGGGTGTCTCTGGCACTAGAACCACAGCGCGTCCGCCGGCCTCCACCCATGTGTGTGTCCATTTTTTTGAGATGGTGCGCAGCATGGCCAGGACGGAGAGCGCTAGTGTGGCGTAGACGATAAAACCAATGGCATATGAGCCGGTGTGCTGTTTGGTTTGTCCCAGCAGGTTTGGAAGGATGCCGCCACCCAGGGCTCCGATTTCGCCGATCATGCTGCCTGCGACGGCGGTGGAATAGGGCCAACGTAGCGGAACTAGTTGAAAAGTGGCACCGTTACCGGCTCCAAGGGCTGCGAAGCAGAGCATAAAAAGGATGGTTGTGGTGGCGAGGGATGGGGTAAATATTAGGCCTAAAAAAGTGGCTGTGGCGGCGAGAAAGACGATCGAGAGCGTGGTAATTCCGCCTATTCGGTCGGCTAGCCATCCACCAAAAACTCTTGTTAATGAGCCAGTTAGCGTGGCTAGGACGGTGAGGGAACCGGCTTGAATTTTTGTGACATGGAATTGGGAGTAGAAGAAGGATGGGAGGAAGGTAGCGAGGCCGAGGAAGCCTCCGAAAGTGATGATATATATGGAGTTAAAGGCCCAGCCGTCTTTTTCCCAGAGGCAGGAGAGGTGTTCTTTCAGGGTTTGGTGGTGGGCGTCTGGTGGTTCTTTGGCGAAGATGATCATGACGGCGAGGGGGAGCAGCATGGTAAGTGCTGCGAATCCATAGACTTGATGCCATCCGTAGTGTTGGGCCAAGCGCGGGGCCAGGAGCGCGGCCAGGGCGGTGCCGCTGTTGCCTGCACCGGCTATGCCCATCGCAAGTCCTTTGTATTGTTGGGGAAACCAGCCGGAGCCGAGGGAGAGAGCTACGCCGAAGCTGGCTCCGGCGATGCCTAGAAGGACGCCCATGGCCAGGACTTCGTGGAAGGTTTTGACGAATAAGTATCCGTATATCAGTGAGATAACGATGGCGGACATTTCTACGATGGCGGCGTTCTTCCGGCCTATGTATTGGGAGAGGACGCCGAGAGGAAAACGCATCAAAGCCCCCGCAAGTGTAGGAATCGAAACCATTAAGCCGATTTGGGCGGGGGTCAGGTGGAACTGTTCGGAGATGAAGGGGCCCATGGCTCCGTTGAGCACCCACACGGCGAAGGAGAAGTCGAAGTAAAGAAAGGCACTTAGGAGGGTGGGAGGGTGCCCGGACTTGAGGAAGGTCTTGAAGTTGGCCATGATTTTTGGTGTTCTCCGTGTGGATTTTGGTGGTCAACAAGTGGTGCAACGGGTGGCAATCGTGGTTTGCTACTGTCGCTGAGTTCGAGGGGGCGAGGCGTTTCGACGGTCGCGGATGGGGGTCCGCTCGATGCGGACGGCGCACTGTTTGAAGTTGGGTTCGCGGGAGATGGGATCGAAGGCTCCGAGGGTGACGATGTTGGAGTTGGTCTCGGAGAAGTGGAAGGGCATGAAGACCTGACCGGGAGCGACGATGCCGGTGATGCGGAGCTCGATGTCGGCGACGGCACCGCGACGGCTGCGGACGGTGACGCGGTCGTGAGGTTTGAGCTCGAGGCGGTCGGCGTCGGTGGGATTCATCTCGAGCCATGCGTTGGGGACCATGTCGTTGAGAATTCCGACCTCGGCGGTCTTGGTGCGGGTGTGCCAGTGTTCGACGGTGCGGCCTGTGTTGAGGATGAAGTCGAAGTTGGAGTCGGGCTGCTCGGTGAAGGGATCGCAGGGAACGCTGTGGAGACGGGCGCGTCCGTCTTCGGTGGGGAAGATGCCGTCGGTGTAGAGCGAGGTGCCGCCCCATTGGAGGCCGTTGGCATCTTCGATCTGCTGCCAGGTGAATTTCGAGTAGTCACACATGCGGCCGGCGGAGACGCGCTGCCATTCCAGGAAGGCGTCGTGTGTCGATGTCCAGCCGGGGTAAAGCTCATTGCGTACTCCGAGGCGTTGTGCGATGTCGAGAAAGATGTCGAAGTCGGGGCGTGCTTCGCGGGGAGGGATGACGGCGGGGTTGACCTTGGAGACGCGGCGTTCGGAGTTGGTGTAGGTTCCTTGCTTTTCGCCCCAGATGGCGGCGGGGAGGACGAGATGGGCGTAGTCGCTGGTGGGCGTGGGGTGGAAGCCGTCCTGTACGACGAGGAACTCGACGCTGCGGAGGGCGTGGTCGAGGAGCTTCGCGTTGGGGAAGGAGACGGCGGGATTGGTGGCGACGAACCAGAGGGCTTTGATGCGGCCTTGTACGGCGGCTTCGATGATGTCGGGGTAGGCGAGGCCTCGCGCGGACGGAATGCGTTCGACGGGGATGTTCCAGATGCGCGCGAGGTCTTCGCGGTCCTGCGGATTATCAAATTTGCGGTAGCCGGGGAGCGATGAGGTAAAGCCGGTTTCGCGCGTGCCCATGGCGTTGCATTGGCCGGTGATGGAGAAGGGCGCTGCGCCGGAGCGTCCGATGTTGCCGGTGATGAGGGCGAGGTTGTTGATGGCGGCGACGGTGACAGCGCCTTGCGTGGAGTGATTGACGCCCATGGTCCAGCCGATGAAGGCGGATTTTGCTTTGCCGTAGAGCCATGCCGTGTTGATGATGGTCTCTTCGGTGAGGCCGGTGATGGCGGCTACGTGTGCGGGAGTAAAGGCGGCGACGAAGTTTGCGAATTGTTCGAAGCCGGTGGTGTGGCGGGCGATGTAGTCGCGATCGATGAGGCCTTCGCGGATGAGGATGTGAGCGATGCCGTTGAGGAGAGCGATGTCGCTGCGGGGTTTGACGGGCAGATGGATGTCGGCCATCATGGCGGTCTTGGTGACGCGTGGGTCGACAACGATGAGGGTGCGGGGTTTTGTTCCGGGCGAGGTGCGATCGACGCGGTGGCAGAGGATGGGATGGTTGTCGGCGATGTTGGCGCCGATGAGGAGGATGAGGTCGGCGGTCTCCATGTCGGCGTAGGAGCCGGGCGGGCCGTCGGAGCCAAAGGAGAGTTTGTAGCCGGAGACGGCAGAGGCCATGCAGAGGGTGGTGTTGCCGTCGTTGTTGCGGGTGCGGAAGCCGAGTTGAACGAGCTTGCCGAGGGTGTAGCACTCTTCGGTGAGGAGTTGGCCGGTGCCGACGACGCCGAGGGACTCGTTGCCGTGACGCTGCTGAATGTCGCGGAAGCGGGCGACCATCGTGTCGAGTGCTTCGTCCCACGAGACAGGAGTGAGGACGCCGTTCTTGCGCAGGAGCGGTTGTTTTGCGCGGCCGGGTGAGTCGAGGATGTGATGTTCGGAGAGACCTTTGGGGCAGAGCTTGCCGCGATTGACGGGATGGTCGGGGTTGCCGCGTACGGCGACGGCTTTGTTTTCGCGCACGCCGACGAGCATGCCGCAACCGACGGAACAGTAGCCGCAGGTGGTCTTGACCCATTTCTCGGCGACGCGCGATTTGGAGATGTGACCGAAGACGGGGTCTTTGGCGTAGGCGTATTTTTCGCGGCGTGTGTCGATGCCTGTGAGTCGCTTGATGCGCGTGAAGATAGAGTTGCTCATGCGTGGGCCGTTCTTACGAAGGTGAGGGCCATGTTGAGCGGCACGACAGAGACGAAGAAGAGATAGCGGGCGGAGATGACTCCGGCGAGTGCGGCGGGTAGTGCGAAGAGAGGTTGGCCTGCGACGGAGAGAAGAATGGCGAGGCCGACAAAGGCGAAGGAGACGAGGAAGGTTCCGCGGAGGTTGTAGGTGTTGAGGAGCGATGCGGAGGCTCGTCGCTCGTAGCTTACGGAGTGATGGAGGCGGATGGTGCGGACGATGTGGTTGAGCATCCAGAGAGCGGATGTGATGATCAGCGGCCAGAGCGGGAAGTTCGGCACCCAGCGTGGCAGAGCGATTGACTGAAGCTGCGGAAGTGCATGCAACATGCCAGCGGCGCGGATGAGCAGCGGCATCGCAGAGCAGCCTAGAACGGCGGAGCTGAGGAAGAAATCGATAGGCGTGTGAGGTGTGTTCCACGCGGGACGGGCGGGAACGAGATAGAGACGTGCGCTGGCGAAGATGCCTGCGAGACCGAGGACAGGTGTAAGGAGTTGGAGGGCTGGCAGGAGGATCGCAGCGAAGGGTAGTACGTGTATAGCCGCGAGCCATGCGGCAGCGGTGAAGAGGGTGAGCGTGGAGAAGAAGAGTCCGAAGAGGAGGACTTCGCGGGAGAGCCAGGAGCGCCGCCACATTTTGAGCGCGCGCCAGGCGTAGGCGGGACGGCCGAGGTGAAGGACGGAGATGTTGAGCGTGAAGGCCGTGAGGGCGAGGATGAGTGTGAGAGCGATGGGGCCGGAGTGTCGCGAGAGCAAGGCGGCGACGAGGGTTCCGGCGGAGAGTTGGATGAGTGAGGTCATCCAAACGAGGGACCAGTGCGGATGCTCCGGCTGGAGGGTTTCGATGTCGACGCGCTCGAGGGTGGCGACTGAGTTTTCAGGGAGCGTGATGCGTGTGGTGGAGATGGTGTGTCCGGCGGAGGGCATGCCGGGAGCGTTGGCGGCGGCGTAATCGCTGCGCCACTCAAGCTGATCGACGATTTCGATTTCAATGGCGTTCTCGGGACAGGCGTTGACGCAGGCGGGCTCGAGGCCGGAGGTGAGACGGCCGTGGCACATGTCGCATTTGCCGACGACGCCGCGCTCAGGGTTGAACTGCGGGACGGAGTAGGGGCAGTTCCAGACACAGTACTGGCAGCCGATGCAGGCTTCGGCGGAGTGGAGGACGATGCCGGTAACGGGATCTTTTGTGTAGGCATCGACGGGGCAGCCGCGTGCGCAGTCGGCGCTGAGGCAGTGGTTGCAGCCCATGGAAAGGTAATGACGCACGGTGGTGGGCCAGGTGCCGCCTTCGATTTCGCCGATGCGGCGCCAGCGGAGATCGGCAGGGTTGCCGTTCTGCTCGTTGCAGGCGACTTCGCAGGAACGGCAGCCGATGCACTTCGTCATGTTGAAGTGGAAGCGGTACTGCTCGCCGGGTTGGAGGGGGCGTGAGGGGATGAGAGAGGTGATGACCTCGGGTTGCGGTGGGCCTGCAGGAAAGATCTCGAGGCCGTTTTCCGTCAGGCGAACGATGGGGTTCGCTGATTCGGAGTATGCGAGTTCGTGGAGCGGGAGCGTCATAGCTTCAGTTCCTTAGGTCGCTGGCTTTGAGAAGAAGGTTTAGTAGACGTCGCGGTGGTAGCGGTGGTGTTCCTTGAGCTGGTGTATGTACTCGGTAGCGGATTCGCGGGTGAGGTGGCCCTGCTGTTCGGCGATGGTGTGGAGGGTGGCGTCGACGTCTTTGGCCATGCGCGAGGCGTCGCCGCAGACGTAGACGCTGGCTCCGTCCTGCAGCCATTGCCAGAATGTTGGGGCTTGTTCGAGCATGCGGTCCTGCACGTAGATTTTGCGGTCCTGATCACGGGAGAAGGCGAGGTCGAGATGTGTGAGGTGGCCGTCGGTGTGCATGGACTGAAGCTCGTCGCGGTAGAGGAAGTCGGTAGCGGCGGAGCGTTCGCCGAAGAAGAGCCAGTTGCGGCCGGTGTGGTTGAGGGCGCGGCGCTCGTGGAGGAAGGCGCGGAAGGGAGCGATGCCGGTGCCGGGGCCGATCATGATGATGGGTGCGGCGGGGTCGGACGGGAGGCGGAAGCGCTTGTTGGGCTGGATGTAGACGGGTAGAGATTCGCCAGTGTTGGTGCGGTCGGAGAGGAGAGTGGAACAGACGCCTCCGCGGTCGCGGTTATGGGCGCGGTAGCGGACGACGGCGACGGTGGTGTGGATCTGTCCGGCGTGGGCGCTGGGGCTGGAGGAGATGGAGTAGAGACGTGGGGAGAGCCTGGGTAGCATCGCGACCAGGTCGGCGGGTTCGTGGAGGATGCCGGGGTAGTCGTGCAGGAGATCGATGAGGCCGCGGTCGTAGGTGTACTTTTCGAGGTGGGCTTGCTGCTCGGGTACGAGTAGGTGAAAGAGCGGCTGACACTGGGCTGTGTGTCGGCCGATGGTGGCGTAGGCTTCGATCATCTTCCGCGTGAGACGGGTGATCTGAAGGTGATGGAGAAGCGCGTCGAGTAAGGTGGTGGTTCCCGATTTGGGGAGCTGTACGGGGACGGAGCCGCTGAAGTTGAGGGTGTGGAGGATCTCTTCTACGAGATGAATGTCGTTGCGGGGGATGACGCCGCATGCGTCGCCGGCTTCGTAGCGGAGGGTGGAGTCGCTGATGTTGAAGGCGAGATGCAGGGTGAGTTTGCTGGAGATGTCGCGGGTGAGGGGGCGCTTGTCGACGAGCGGAGCTAGAAATGGATTGTCGCGGGTGTGGGAAGGGGCTGTGGGTTCGCTGACAGAAGAAGGTGCGGTGATGATGGACGATGAGGGTGCGGTGCGTGCTGGGCGTGCGGCGACGATGTCGTCGATGCGGGCGTAGAGCGTGGTCTTCCACTGGGTGAAGCTTTCGTCGAGGTCGACATCGCAATCGATGCGGTCGCAGATGCGCGTGCCCGCGAGAGAGGCGAGCTTGTTGTCGAGGTCGATACCGAATTTGCAGAAGTGCTCGTAGGTGGAGTCGCCGAGTGCGAGGACGGCGTAGGAGAGATTCTCGCAGCAGGGGAAGTGCTCGAGGCAGAGCTGTTCGTAGAAGGGACGGACGGAGTCGGGGGCTTCGCCTTCGCCGTAGGTGCTGGCGATGATGATGGCGTAGGTTTCGGCGAGGAGTGACGCGGGTGTGTAGCCTTCGAGTGTGAGCAGCGAGGCGATGTGGCCTTTGGCCTTGAGGTCTTTGGCGACCTTGCGGGCCAGGCCCTCGGCGGTGCCGGATTGCGAGGCGTAGAGAACGGCGATCTTGAGTGAAGGCGGCGGGTCCGCGACCGGACTGACGGCGGGCGCGGAGGAGTAGATTCCGGCGAGGAGACCGTTGAGCCAGCTGCGCTGCTCGGGTGTGAAGGGAGCGTTATCGGGGACGAAGGGAACAGTCTGCATGATTAGGCCTTCTCCTTTTCGCAGAACGACTGAAGGGTGGCGATGTCGTGACGGCGCGTGAAGTGGAGGAAGGTTTCGTCATCCTGACGTTGTAACGTGTAGGCGGTGAAGAGGCTTTCGAGCTTGGGGGCGAGATCGGTGAAGCGGATTGAGGAGATGAGTTCGCGAGCCAGGCCCTGGTCGTTGTCGACACCGCCGCCGATGAGGACCTGGTAGCCTTCTTCGCCCGAGACTTTGACGCCCATGAGGCCGAGGTCGCCGATGTAGTGCTGCGCACAGGAGTGGTGGCAGCCGGTGACGTGAAGGTTGATGGGCTGGTCGAGGATGGGGAAGCGCGCGTCAAGATGGCGGGCGAGTGCGACTGCGTGGGATTTGGTGTCGGTAGCGGCGAAGCGGCAGCCTTTGTTGCCCGTGCAGGCAACGGTTCCGGCGAGGACTGTGCTGGCTTTGTAATCGAGGCCGGCGTTCTGGATGGCTTGCGTGGCGGCTTCGAGGTGTTCGGTGGGGATGTTGGGGATGATTAGGTTTTGCCAGACGGTGAGGCGGAGTTCGCCTGTGCCGAACTGATCGGCTATGTTGGCGAGAGAACGCATCTGCGCCGCGGGGAGATGGCCTACCGGGATAGCGATGCCGATGTAGTGGAGGCCCGGTTGTGCTTGCGGATGAATGCCGAGATGCGCGGAACGGTTGATGGGGCCGCGTGGTTCGCACTCGGAGGCCGGGACGCGGATGAGCGGGAAGGCGAGGAGTTTTTCGGTTTCTTCGAGGAAGCGAGCCATGCCTGAGCCGTTAGAGCCCCAGCGGTCGATGAGGTATTTGAGGCGAGCTTTTTTGCGGTCGGTGCGGTCGCCGTGCTGGATGAAGACGCGGATCATTGCGGCGGCGACGGCGACGGTCTCGTCGGGCCGCAGGAGGAGGCCGCAGTCTGTGGCGAACTGGCGGTGACCCGTGATACCGCAGAGAAGGACGCGGAAGTAAATGCCTGCGGGGATCGTGTGCCCTTCGTTGATGCGGACGGCAATGAAGCCGATGTCGTTGGTGTCGGCGACGGTGGAGATGGCGCCGCCGTTGTCGAAGGCGATGTTGAATTTGCGCGGAAGGTCGAACATGTCGCGCGAGTTGGTGATGTAGGCCTGCATGGCTTCGGCGAGAGGGGCTACGTCGAGGAGTTCGTTTGGGTCGAGGCCGGTGATTGGCGAGGCGGTGATGTTACGGATGTTGTCGGCGCCGGAGCCGCGGGAGGTGAGGCCGAGGGCCTGGATGCGATGGAGGACGCGGACGATATCGCGGGGTTGGAACTCGCGAAGCTGAAGATTACTGCGCGTCGTGAGATCAGCGCGGCCACAGCCGTGGTCTTCGGCGAGTTGCGCAAGGCCGCGTAGTTGATGCGACGCGAGAATGCCGCCGGGGACGCGAAGGCGGAGCATGAAGGAGTCCTGCGCGGGGGCGACGTGGAAGAGGCCGAAGTACTTGAAGCGGAAACGGTCGTCGTCGGTGGGCGGCTGGTTCTGGTTGCTGTACTGAAGGATCTTGTCCCAGATGGCGAAGGGATCCTGCTCGTACTTCCAACGTTCTTCTCTTGAGAGATCGGAGATGGGGGTGTCGTGCCAGGTTGGTTCGGTGTCGGCTGCGGCGTGATTCGGGAGGCGGGATGCGGGGTCGTTGGTGATGAGCCCGTTTGCAGCGTGACCGACAAAGGGGGCGATGCCGCGCTGAACGATGCCGGCGAAGAAGCCTTGAAGGTACTGCTTCTGTTCGTGGGTGAACTCGGCCGGATTGATGGTGGTGCTGGTGTTCATTTCGAAACCCCTTGAGAGACTGCAACCGGTGTGGTGTGCGTACCGGAACTGATCTGTCGCTGAAGCCAAAGCCAGTGAGGCGAGGGCCGATTAGAGACGTGTAAGCCAGAAAGCCTCGCAGCACATGATGCTGCGAATCACGATCAGGGCGTATCAGTGCTCATCAAGGAGCTTGTGATATTTGGAGATTTGCGAGCCGTCGCACATCAGGGTGGTGCGTGGCTGCTTGAAAAGTACGTCCTGCGGTGGACGTGGTTGGATCGTAGCGCGAAATGAGACGTCTCGCAAGTGAAAATCTTGCGTGCTGCAAAAACGGGCTTGCCGGAATTGGAAAGCCGTGGCACGATACGATAACTTCTCTCCACAAATTTGACACCTTGACGTGTCATGGACGCGCACCGGTATGGAATTACCCAGGTGGGTGAACGTACCGCTGCCCCTATCCAACATCCCTCGAATGACTGCGCTGCAAGTGCCTGCAGTCTAGCTGATTCTCTGCGAAACCATGCTGCTCGCAAAGCCGCAGGTCTCACGCGATGACTCCCGATCGCATGTATTCGAAGGGTCTAACGAAAAATTTTTCAGGAGGACATATGACGAGGGTTAAGACTTCGGTTGCTTTATTTTTTTCGCTCGCCTGTTCCACGGTCTTTGCTCAGACGAGTTTCTTTCATTCCTGGCAGGACCGCGTGAGAGCTACGTCTGCAGCACAGCCGGGGTGGGTCGTGCCTGTGGTGGCTCCGTCCTCCGTCATCGTGCAGTTGGCGCGCTTCGATTTTGTGCGGCAGTACACATCGACGCACACAGAGACGTGGAACTATGGCAACGGAAAGGGAGTCAACCTGATTCCGTTCGCCGCAACCGAGGTCGACATCAACTTTCCGGCTTATATCGAACACAACACGCCGAAGGTGCAGGATGGCGCGGGAGACTTTTCTGTTGTCGGCAAGTACCGGCCGTTCGCTGGTAATAAAGAAAATGGCAACTATTCGACAGCGGTGCAGGTGGCATTTAGTGTGCCGACGGGAAGCTACAAGAATGGGACGGCCGTCTCGACGATTACGCCGACCGTGGTGGGAGGAAAGGGCTTCGGCCGCTTTGATGTGCAATCGGCGATCGGTGGAATTCTACCGACGGGTTCGGTGACGACGATTGGCAGAACAATCTCGTGGAACACCGTTGCGCAGTACAAAGTTGGAAACTATCTGTGGCCAGAGCTCGAGGTGAATTCGAGCTACTATCATGGCGGCGCGAACAACGGAAAGAACCAGACCTTTCTGACACCGGGAATCATGATGAGTAAGATCAAGCTCCGGCGTGACCCCAGGGACAGGCTGGGACTGGTACTGGGAACCGGCATGCAGATCGCTACCTCCAGCTTTCACAGCTATAACCACGGCCTTGTGATCACTGGACGCCTCACATTCTGAATGGGGAAGAGACGGCGCGGAGCTGGCGCAAAGTTTATTCTTTGCTTCATCGACGTACCACGGCTAGAATCTAAGAAATCTCCTCCTGCTTACGATTTCATAGTTTGATGAACGCTGCCCCTGAAGGCACGGTAGGAGACACCCGACACCCGATTGGAGGACCTGTGGCGCACGCAAGCTTCAAAGGACTCCGTGTCCTTTCACTCGAGTCCCGCCGCGCGAAAGAGGTTGAAAAACTCATTCGCACTTACGGCGGCGAAGCGATTGTCGTGCCCGCCATGCGTGAGGTTAGTCTCGAGTCGAACGCGGAGGCATTGGAGTTTGCCGAGGGGCTGCTGCGGGGAGAGTTCGATCTTGTGGTCTTTATGACGGGTGTGGGTGTTCGAACCATGCTCAACATCGTGCAGACGCGCTTTGATGGAGAAGAGTTTCTTGACGCTCTGCGCAAGGTCAAGATCGCGGCACGAGGAGCGAAGCCCGCAACCGCGCTGCGAGAGTTGAAGGTTCCCCTGGATGTCGTCTCCGAGGAGCCCAGCACGTGGCGAGAACTGCTGCGGGCTATCGACGAGACCTATGGCGATTCAGTCTCCACGATGAGCATTGCGGTTCAGGAATATGGAGCTTCGAACCCAGAGTTTCTTGCTGAGTTGAGCAGTCGCAGCCGCAGGCTCTCAAAGGTGCCGGTGTATCAGTGGGCGCTGCCAGAAGACCTGCAGCCACTGCGCGAGAGTGTGCTGGGCCTGCTGAACGGCGTGATCGACGTGGTGCTGTTTATGACGGCCGTGCAGGTGATTCATATGTTCCAGGTGGCCGAGCAGATGGGTGTCGCGGAGCAGTTGCGGGGGGCATTGCAATCGGTGGTCGTGCTGTCCATTGGGCCTACTACGTCAGAGGAGCTGGCGCATTACGGAATTCAACCGGACTTTGAACCCTCTCGTCCGAAGATGGGATTTCTGGTTAATGAGGCCGCGCAGTATGCGGGCCGGCTGCTGGAGGAGAAACGGAATCGCAAGATTGAAGCGGTGTTTTCTGAGAGCGTAGAGCCGGATGCTGATGTGTCAGATGTCGATGAAATAGACACACAGAAGCCCGTAAGGCGCGTGGCGGCTTCCACTCCTACTATGGCCGGATTCCGCGATGGGTTGATGCAGATTGATTTTCTGCACGAGATCAGCAGCCGGATTGCCGCGGCTGATTCGCTTCACCTGGTGCTTGACCGGATTGTTGGCTTCATCTCGAGCGTCATTCCCTGCGATTCTTGTTTTGTCTATGTGCTTGAGGGCGAGAACCTGGTGATGCGCGCTTCGAAAAATCCCCACGCTGATCTTGTCGATCAGGTGGGCATTCAGATCGGGCAGGGAGTAACAGGATGGGTCGCAAAATACAGGCAGCCGGTGGCGATCGCTTCGGGTGCTTCCAACGATCCGCGGTTCAAGGCGTTCAAGAACATTCCTGAAGACCACTTCGAGGCGATGTTGTGTACTCCAATTACGTGTGCGGGAAGAGTGGTGGGTGTTATCAACCTGCAGCACAGGTTGTCTTACAAACACACGACGCATGAGGTCCGATTGCTTTCGACGCTTGGCTATCTGGTAGGCGCAGAGATCGAGCGGGCGCGGTTGGAGACGGAGAATTCACAGTTATCGAACAGACTGGAAACGCGGAAGGCAGTGGATAGAGCTAAGAGCATTTTGCAAAGGGATCTCTCCCTGAGCGAAGACGATGCCTACCAGATGATGCATAAAGAAAGTCGCCAACGTCGCAAATCGATGCGGGAGATTGCGGATGCGATTCTGCTGTCAGAAGAGCTGCGGCGTGTGCAGACTGGTTCGTAGACAACACTTATCTGAGATTTGGTCACTCCAGAAGTGTTGAGGGATGTAGCATCACGCCTACGTCACTAGGAAGTCTTCCACCCTACCGCAACGAAGGTCCATAAAGTCTGATAGCTTCATGAAGCTCACTTAAGACAATCCGCAGAGTCCGGAAGCTGAATGTAGCGCAGAGCGACTTTGGGGAGGCTCCGCCACCGATTCGGCAGAGCGAGGTGGTGAAGCAGGCGAGGCGGGGCGTGACTTTGAGCGAGCGCTGCTAGACGTGGGCGATGCGGGGAAGGATGCCTCCGGTGTGGGCGCGATAGGTTGAGTAGGTGGCGCCGAACTCGGTCTCGAGAAGCTGTTCTTCGCGGTGCGCCTTGAGGCGGAAGATGTTGATGGCGATGAGAAAGCCAAGGAGGGAGCCGACGTCGCCGGAGATGAGTGCCGTGCCGGCGAGAGCGGTGATGAGGCCGGTGTAGAGCGGGTGCCGGACGTAGGCGTAGGGGCCAACGGTGATGAGTTGGTGGTCGACCTGGATGACGACGCGACCGCTCCAGTTGCGGCCCAGGACGTCACGGGCCCAGGCGGCGAAGGCAAGGCCAAGGATCGTGAGAACGAGGCCGAAGATGCCGATGGCCCGGCTGGAATGAAAGCGATTTGCCAGGAAAGAGATATGAGTGCGAGGGAAGAAGAGGAGGGCCGTGGTCAGCAGGAGGCAGACGCGCTCAAACGAAGGCAGCGGGACCGAACGCTTTACCTGGATGCGACGCATGCTGGCGACGAAGTAGACGGCGAAGAGGAGCCAGAGGGAGTTGGTTTCATTCCACAGGGTGACGGATGGCATGTTGGGTTTCTCCTTGTCTGGGAGGCGGTTTAGATTTGGGTCATGAGTTGGGAGATCCACTTACGTTCGAGTTGAATTTCTTTGAGGACGTGGTCCATCGTAGTGGCGGACCAGCCTTCGATGATGTGGGCCTTGGCGATCTGGTGGATGCGGTCGAGGCGGGCGGCGAGATGGTCGTCGCGGAGGCGGAGGATGCGCTCACGGGTTGGGCTGTCGAGCAGGCCGAAGAGACCGACGCGGAGGCGAAAGGCATGCGGATTGATTACGTCGGCGTCGGAGAAATCGGCGACCTTGTCGACGAGGATTTTTTTGCCGGTGGGGGTGAGGGCGTAGAGGAGGCGAGTCTGGCCGCGTTCACCGTTGGCTTCCTGCTGGGTGATCCAGCCGCTTTTGAGGAAGCGTTTAAGAAGGGGGTAGATGGTGTTGTTGTGGAGTTGCTGCTGCTCTGCGAACATGGCGGCGTCCTGTTTGAGGCGGTATCCGTGTTTGGGGCCCTCGAGTAGCAGGCTTAAGACTATTATGTCATTCATGACAGTGTCAAGTATAACCTAATTACGGAGGATGTCCATGAGAAAGATCTCCTGCCTTGCCTTGCTGCTGGTTGGCGTGGCGATGACGGGGTTTGCGCAGGGCGGTGGGGTGCGTGCCGCGTCGAAGCCTGACATGAATGGGACGTGGAAGCTGAATGTAGCGCAGAGCGATTTTGGAGAGGCGCCTCCGCCGATTCGGCAGAGCGAGGTGGTGAAGCAGGCGGGCGATGAGTTCGCGATTGAGATTACGCTGGAGCGGGAGCAGGGGAAGCAGCATTACACGCTGCGGTTTCAAGTGGGTGGAGCGGAGATGCCGCTGGCGAAGGGGTCGTTTGCCGACGATGCGCCGTTTCGGGTGCTGAGTGTGAAGGGGGAGTGGCAGGGGCCGGTGCTGGTGGTTACGGAGAAGGTGAGTTTTCAGGGGGAGGAGGGGACGCTGAAGGCCAGCTACTCGCTCTCGGGGGATAGAAAGGTGTTGCGGAAGGCGACGCATGTGTCGATGAGTGCGGGGGAGTTCGATACGAAAACTGTGTATGACAAGGAGTAGGGGGTTTCGGCCTGGCGCGGCTGGTTAGAATGAGGCAACACGATGGATTTTGTGGAGGCGGTTAGAGCTGCCGACTGGAGGATTTTCGAGATGAGTGTTGCGATGAAGGATCTTTTTCTTGAGACGCTGAAGCGCGATGAGGCGGGAACGAGGAAGGCGCTGGAGCGGGTTCCGGAGGGGCAGAACGACTGGGCTCCGCATGAGAAATCAATGAAGATGGGCTACCTGGCGTCGCTCGTGGCGACGATGCCGAAGTGGATTGATTTGATGGTCAATCAGAATGAGCTGGATTTTGCGCCGGTTGGGGAGAACAAGAACAAGCCTATTGAGTGGAAGAAGAGTTCGGAGTTGGTGACTCTTTTCGATGAGAGCATGGCGAAGGCGCGGGTGGCGCTTGAGGGAACGACGGACGAGCATTTAATGACGCTGTGGAAGCTGAAGGCGGCTGGGCATTTGATTGCCGAGGAGCCGCGATATATCAATATTCAGCATGGTGTGCTTAGCCATTGGGCGCATCATCGTGGGCAGTTGACAGTTTATTTGCGGCTGAATGAGGCGGCGGTGCCGGCTTTGTATGGGCCTTCGGCGGATGAGAAGTTTTCGTTTTAATGGATGAGATGGGCGGCTATTACGCCGCCCTTTTTATTCACTTAGGTTTGGTGGAAGAGGCGGATTGCGGCTATTCCGGCGGCTCCGGCCTGGAGGCATTGTGCTGAATTTGCATGGGTTATGCCGCCTAGTGCATAGATGGGGATGGGGGCGGCTGCGAGGCAGGCTTCGTGAAGGTGTGTGAGGCCTTGGCCGGGGAGGATGGTCTGGTTGTCGATGTTTTTTTCGAAGATGGGGGAGAAGAGAATTGCGTCTGGCTGGTGCGTTTTCGCTGCCACAATGCTGGAGATTGTGTGGCAGGAGATGGTAATAAGTGTGGGAAAGGTAGTTAGCGGACTGCACAGTTTTCGGACCTCGGAGGGGGTCAGTTCGCCGGGGGCGGAGGTGAGGTGGACTCCGTGGGCGGCGACCGCGATGGCTACGTCGGGGCGGGAGTTGATGAGGAGCTTTGTGGGGGTGCCTTCGATGGCTTTGAGGATCTGGCGCGCAAGGGTGGCGAGGGTGGCGGCGGGTAGGTCTTTTTCGCGGAGCTGGATGAGGTCGATGCCTTGTTCGGCCCAGAGGGCGGCCTGACGGATGAGGGCGGCTTGCTGGCGGGACTCGTCGCCGGGGAAGAGGGTGCGGTTGGTGATGGCGCAGCGGAGCATGCACCTTGAGTGTACGGGAGCAGGATGGTTGCCTCACTCACGACAATTCGGAACTAGACTAGTGTGGACAGTCGAGAGAGTCCGGATGAAGGTTGATATTTGAGATAACGAATCCGTGCCTCCGG
The DNA here is from genome assembly GCF_003945235.1 of Edaphobacter aggregans. NCBI lineage: Bacteria > Pseudomonadati > Acidobacteriota > Terriglobia > Terriglobales > Acidobacteriaceae > Edaphobacter > Edaphobacter aggregans. The sequence continues at coordinate 2,338,678 of NZ_RSDW01000001.1, read as the reverse complement.
GGCTTTGGCTATTCACTGGCCATGTACCGCTCGGCGAATGGAATGGAGCTCGAGTGAAAGTTGCAGAACTTGTTGCAAAAAAGATTTGCCTTGCAAATAACGTGGCCGCTGGATTGGTACTGGCCCTCATGATGTTCACGGCGCATGCCGCAGCGCAGGTGGACAATGTCGATCCCACCATTGGCAACGTCGGCATTCTTCTCGAGCCAACTCGTCCGGCCGTGTTCTTGCCCAACAGCATGGTACGTGTGTATCCGATACGCAAAGATGCTTTCGATGATCAGATCAAGTCATTTCCATTGACGATCAGCTCCCACCGGATGAACGAGCTGTTCAGTATCATGCCGGGCGATGGCGGCCCATCAGCCTATGACCATGAAAAAACTACGCCGTACTACTACTCCACGCGCTTCGACGAGTCGCTGATTGGGGTGGAGTTTTCGGCAACCGAAAGGTGCGGCTACTTTCGTTTTAGCTTTCCGAATGGCAAAGCTTCGGTTGTGCTTGCCAATCGGTTGTCCGGTGGCTTGGAAATGCAAGACGGCAATGTAGTCACTGGCGAAGAACGTTTTGGCGGAATGAAGGCGTTTGTGTATGGGGAGTTCAATGCACCAGTCACCGTCAAGATGGAAGACATCAAAACCGGAAAACGGCTGACAGTCTCAGGCAGTGATACCAGATCCCTCGACTTTCGCTACGGCATTTCTTTCATCAGTGTTGAGCAGGCAAAGAAAAACCTGCGGCGCGAAATTCCTGCGTGGGGTCTTGCACGAGTCAAGGATGCGGGGAAGGCACGTTGGAACGAAGCTCTTGGCCAGATCGCAGTGGAGGGTGGCACCGAGACGCAACGCAGGATCTTCTACACTGCTCTCTATCGGTGTTTTGAGCGGATGATCAACATTACCGAGGATGGTCGCTACTACAGCGCGTTCGATCATCAGGTGCATGAGGATGCGCGTCCGTTCTATGTGGACAACTGGCTATGGGATACGTTCCGAGCCTTGGAGCCGCTGCAAACACTGCTCAACCCTGAGATGGAAGCGGACAAGATTCAATCGTATGTTCGCATGTATCAGCAGTCGGGCTTGATGCCTACGTTTGCGACTCTGACCGGGAATTACGCATGCATGAATGGCAATCACGCTGCGCCGTGGTTTGCCGACGCATGGTTCAAAGGGGTGCGCAATTTTGATTTGCCGACTGCTTACGAAGGTGTCCGCAAACGATCGCTGGAGGTCACGATGCTTCCCTGGAGCCTTGCTCCAAAGGGGCCGCTCGATGATTTCTACTCTGCACATGGCTACATGCCTGCGTTGCGTCCGGGTGAAAAGGAAACTGTGCCGGGAGTTCACCCCTTCGAGAAGCGTCAGCCGGTGCCTGTTACGCTGGAAAACAGCTTTGACGATTGGAACATCGCTCAGCTTGCCCGGGTTCTGCAAAAGCCTGAGGACGAAAAACTCTTTCTTCAGCGTGCAGCGAATTACAAGAATCTGTTCCGCGCAGACAAGGGGCTTATGTGGCCCAAAGATTCAGACGGGCACTGGATTGAACCGCTGGATCCGAAGTTCGACGGTGGAATGGGTGCGCGTGACTACTACGACGAAAATAACGGTTATACGTACACATGGGATGTAGCGCACGATTTCAACGGCTTGGTCGCGTTGATGGGTGGGACTGGAAAGGCCGAGGGCAATCTGGATCAGCTCTTTCGCGAGCCGCTGGGTCGTTCAAAGTATGAATTTCAGGCGAAGCTTCCTGATTCCACTTCCATGGCCGGCCAATTCTCGATGGGGAACGAGCCGAGCCTTGCCATTCCGTATCTGTACAACCGGCTTGGGGCACCGTGGAAGACTCAGAAGCGAGTGCGTATGCTTCTTGAATCGTTCTTCACGGATACGCTGCAAGGTATTCCGGGGGATGAAGACGGCGGTGGTATGAGCGCATTCGTGGTCTTTTCGATGATGGGCTTCTATCCCGTCACACCGGGAATTCCAACGTACGACGTGGGCAGCCCAGTCTTCGATAAGGTAACGATCCACCTGAAGAACGGACGCGAATTTTCGATCATCGCTAACAATAATTCCCATGACAACAAGTATGTCCAAAGCATCCGTCTTAACGGGCAGACGATGGATCAAGTCTGGTTTCGCCACGCCGATATTGCCAATGGTGGCACGCTGGAATTGACCATGGGAGACACCCCGAACACGTCGCTCGGCTCGTCGGTTGCGAGATTTCCGCCCGCGTCACTGGCGATGAATCCGGAAGACTTTCGTAAATAGGTCTCGTGTCGATCAAATTGCGATAGCGGGACAAGCGTTTAGGGGGCTAGTCGGTTTGTCTGATTAGCTCGGTGGTCGGGCTGTCGGGACCGCAGTCGAGGCAATGAATCTGCGCCTTGTTGTCTGCGCTGAAGACCACGGTGACTCTAGCGAGGCCGGTTCGGTCTCCGCCGAACTTTATCTGGAAGGAGAGCGTGTCGCCATCGAGCTTTGGATGGAGAAGCGTGTGGGGTTCGATGATGACGATTTGTCGGGCTTCGCCGTTGATGCCGTAGAAGACGACTGTGCCGCCGATCTCTCCGGTGTCGTTCGCGAGGGTGAGGGTGACGCCGGGAAGGCCGTCGAGGGTGCCGCGCCATACGCCCAGCGGGGCGATCTTGTTCGATTGCGCTACGAGAGGAACGCTTGCAAGGACGAGGAAGTACGCGATGGCGACAGCTAGCTTCTTCATGATGATTCCTCTCGTGTGCGCGACTGCAGCTTTGCGGCGTTATGCCTGCTTGGCGATTGCGGTGGCGGCGAGTGTTCCGCCGAGACCCATGCTTTCGATTGCGGAGGAGGGGACGATGACCATCGAGCCCTTTTCGCGCATGCTCTCGTAGAGCATGTTCATGCCGCGAAGGTGGAGGGCTCCGGGGTTGTCGTTGTAGACGCGCGAGGCTTCGGCGAACTTCTCGGAGACCTGAATTTCGGCGTCACCGAGGATGACGCGGGCCTGGCGTTCGCGCTCGGCTTGCGCTTGCTGGGACATGGCGTTCTCGAGCGATTGCGGAATGCGGACGTCGCGAATCTCTACGGACTGAACGGTGATGCCCCATGGGGTGGTCTTCTCGTCGAGGATCTTTTGCAGTTCGTGGCCTAGGGTCTCGCGTTCGGTGATCATCTGGGCGAGCTGGTGGCGACCGATGGATTCGCGGAGTGCGGTTTGAGAGCCGAGCCCTATGGCTTGTGTAAAGTCTTCCACTTCGAGGATGGCCTTTTCGGCGTTCCAGACGAGCCAGAAGATGATGGCGTCGACATTCACCGGTACCGTGTCGCGCGTGAGGGTGGACTCGGCGCTGACAGTGCTGACACGGACGCGCTGGTCGACGAAGCGGCTGAGGGTTTCGAATATGGGGATGATGAAGACAAGACCGGGGCCGCGCAGTCCGCGATAACGTCCGAAACGAAGGACGGCTACCTTCTCCCATTGGTCGACGATCTTGATGGCAAAGAGGAAGTAAGTTCCCACGAGAGCGCCGACAATCAGCGGACCGGGAGAGTAGGTGAGTCGAGAAGTTATGAAGCCAAGCAGCAGGGATCCACCGAAGACCAAGAGACCGACATTGCTGAACTGATTGCGATGGGACACGGTTACCTCCTCTTATTTTGAACTTTGGATGAGAGATGTTGCAGGGCTGCGAGAAGCTCATTGAGCTTGAAACCTGCTGATCCTGCGCGGGCGACGAACTCAGTGACGAGTTGCGATAGCTGACGCTCGCGCTCGTCGTGCGATTGCTCGATTTGATTTGCTGAGATGAAGGTGCCGGAGCCTTGCTGGGTATCGAGGATGCCGCGAACTTCCATCTCGCGATAGGCACGGACGACGGTATTGGGATTAATGGCGAGATCGACGGCTACACGGCGGACGGTAGGAAGCTGGTCTCCGACGGACACAGCCCCGGTGGCGATGGCGGCCTGCACCTGGTCGATCAGCTGCCGGTAGACAGGGACGCCACTGCGCGGGTCGAGGCGGAAGGTGAACTCGGTGTCTCCGGATTTGGCTTGGGACTTCACAATGCAGAATGTACTAGTATACTAGTACATTGTCAAGAAGATTTAAACTCATGAATGGCGGAGGCTGGTTCGTCGTGCTGCGGTGCTCCGCTGCGGTCGCTAGACGCACGGTTGGGTGATTCTCTCTACGAATGGCCAGGTAATTCAGCGGCACCTCGAGCAGCTAGGAGGTCTTTAAACTGCTGAGCAGTTTCATCCGATGTTCGTTCTTATCGACCTCATGCACCCACCCGTCCTCGATCATCAGGATGCGATCTGCTTCCTGGGCGAGCCGATCGTCGTGAGTCACCATGATGAAGGCGACTCCGTTCTCGCGGTTCATCTCGCGCATGATGTTGAAGACTTCATTGCCGGAGCGGCTGTCGAGGTTGCCGGTTGGCTCATCGGCGAGAACGATCTTGGGTTGATTGGTGAGCGCGCGGATGATGGCGCAGCGCTGATTCTGGCCGCCGCTCATCGTATCGGGATACTTATGGATCTGCTTGCCCAGACCTACTCGCTCGAGCAATGCGATGACGCGAGCTGTGTCCTCTTCGGTCGCCTCGCCCTTGCTGATGGCGACGGGAGTGAGTGCATTTTCAAGGCAGCTCAACTCGCTCAACAGGTAGTGGAATTGGAAGACGAAGCCGACGACGCGATTGCGCAGGGCCGCCAGTTCGTCTTCGGTGAGGGTTGCGATGTCGACGCCGTCGATCAGGACTTTGCCCTCGGTTGGGATATCGAGCGCGCCGAGGATGTTGAGCAGCGTCGATTTTCCGCTGCCAGATTGTCCGATGATTGCGACAAATTCGCCCGCGCGGATTTCGATGTCGATGCCATGCAGGACAGGCGTCGCAATCTTGCCGAAGTAGGTCTTCTTCAGCCCTTGAGTTGCCACAACGATCTGTTTCGGTGCGTCTTCTGTCATCGCATTCATTCGTTGTCCAGTGTTCCTAACGCATTACGTCGACAGGGTTCATCTTTGCGGCCCGTCGTGCAGGAAACCAAGCGGCTATAACGGTTGAGAGAATCGCGGCACCCATCGCGCCGAAGATATAGACGGGAAGAATTGCGACGGGAAATAGTTGGTCGGGCACATGTCCCGGTCTCGAAGTTGTTTGCAGGGGCAAGCTGATGAGATACACCAGCAGGGAGCCAACGATAGCTCCGCTGATGCTGCCGGCGAAGGCAATGGCAAGTCCTTCCAGTGTGAACACGCGCAAAATCTGCGAGCGCGTTGCGCCGATGCTTTTCAATATTCCGATTTGCTTCGATTTTTGAAGGACAGAGACGATCAGGACCGAAGCGATTGCAAAGGAGGAGGCAATCAGGCTGAAGCCTGAGATGAGATAGGCAGACGCCGCCTGAACATTCAGTGATGAGACGAAGCTCGGAAATTCACGAGACCACGATCGGGCCTCGTACGGCACCAGGCTCTCGATGCGATCGGCGACCTGATCGGATCCGAAGAGTTCGTATACCTTTACATAAACTACGTTGACTGAGTTGCCCATCGCGAAGAGACTTTGGCCGGTACGCAGCGTTACATACGCTCCTCCACGGCCCTGCCCGCGGCTGTAGATGCCGGCGATCGAAAGCGACTCTGTGTTGCCCATACTGGACGTCATGCGGATGCGATCTCCGACCGCAACCGAAAGGTCCTTCGCCAGTTCGTAGTCGATTACGACCTCATCGCTGGCCAGCCCCACGAACCTTCCGGCGATCAGGTCCTTTGTTACTGGAGAGATCTCATCCTGCTGGGCTGGGTCGGCGCCTGTGATCGACACTCCGATGGGGTTGCCTCCCCGCGAAGCGAATCCCTGTCCTTGAACCGCAGGCGACGCGACGCGAACGTTGGGTACGGTGCGGACGACATCGATTACGTGCTGCCAATTATCGATGAACTTCAGTTGTGGAGCCTGTTTCTCGATCCGGGTACTGCTCATGGCATTCTCGAGGTTCTGGATCTCCGAGAGAGGCACGGGCTCCAGATCTCGAACCCTGAGCGTCACGTGCGGTATGGACTCGGTCAGCATGGTGGTTAGCCTTGCCCGTATACCGAAGATCAGTGCGGTCAGAAAAATGATGACGATCACACCGGCGGCAACGGCACCGACCGTGAGTAAAGTCTGCCCCCCACCCGTGGTCAGGTGCCGCAGTGCAAGTTTTACTTCGAATCGCCACTTGAGAGGAACCAGCGAGTTCATTCGCTTCACCTTCTGATTCGGACGGCCTGCCCAGCGTTGATGCCCGAGGGGTTGACGATCACCTGATCGGTCTCGACTATGCCGGCGGATAGGGGAATTCCTTGTGGGACTGCGGGACGGGTTAGTACGGTTCGCTCGGCTGCGTCACCATCCTGCACCACCATGACAACGGTGCGGTTCCCCTGACGAAGGACGGCGGTTGATGGAACGATCAGCCTGTCGACCGTTTCGTTTGTCATGAGGTTGACGTTTACTGTTTGCCCGGGCCGCAACCATGACGGAGGATTATCGGGCGTGATCTTGACGGTAACGATTCCGCGAGCTTGATCGACTGCGGCGCCGATATCCGTGAGGCGACCTTGAAAGGTGTTATCACCGAAGGCCGATGAGGACAGAATGGCGGTCTGGCCTAACTCGAGGTCGGCGAGGTTGTTCTCGTCGAGATCAACGCGTATCTCAAGGCTGTCGCTCACGAGGTTGACCACGCCGCTGTTGGTTACGGTTTGTCCCTGTTCGGCATTGATTGCGGTGACGACGCCTGCAAAGGGTGCCGTTACGGTTGCTTCTTTTGACTGCTGCTCCGCGACTCGAAGGGCCTGCTCGGCTTCGGACAGTTGCGCCCTTGCCACCTGCACATCTTCAGGCAGAGGTGTCTTCTGCAGCGTCTCCAGCCTGGCTTCCCGGACCTTCACCGTCGCTTTGGCTGCCCGTAGACGCGATTGAAGGCTCTTCTGGTTCGACTGCACGGTATCGAATTCACTCTTGGGGATCAAGCCACTTTGGAACAGTTGCTGATTTCTTTCTAACTGTGTGTTCGCAAGTGTGAGGTCTGCATTTATCTGTGCAACCTGAGCCTTCGCCTCGGTGACCTGATGCGTGGCCTCATCCATCTCCGAGCGTAAAGGAGGTTTTGAAACCTGCGCCAGACGAGCCCGTGCTGTATCGACCGCAGTCGCGGCCTGCGCCTTTTGCTGCTGCGTTACGTTATTCCTGAGAGTTGCAATAGGCTGACCTGCCTGTACCCGATCGCCAAGCCTTACGAAGAGATGTTCTACCGTGCCTGTGAATTGAGCGCCAATCGCACTCTCCTGGATTCCGCCGACTCTCGCGCTGCTGGCGATCGTTTCTGTCAGCGAAACGCGTTGGGGATGCACAACTGAAACCAGCGTGGGGCGGCGAAAGAACCACAAAGCGCCAGCTACAAGGGCAACCAACAGGCACCCAAGAATGACCCACTTTGTCAAAGACTTACCTTGACTTTCCGATCGTACCAAGGCTTACCTCCAGCCCGGCGCACACTTGCTCCGCTCGGCACGAGGAGAATACCAGCAGGTAGAATTGGCGTCCAACTCGGCTTTTGAAGTGCCCTCGATGCTTGCTGCACGTCCTACGGAACGCGGTTGTAGCCGGGTAGTACGCGCGACTCTACGCCGAACATGTGATAGTCCCCAAAGGCAACATCGTTCAACGTCGTTACAAAGGGGCCAAAGGTCCTGAATCTCGCATCCCATTCCCCCACTACTCTGACCGACCGCCCTCTCAAAATGGAAACGCTTTTTATAGGACAGGTATGCCTGTTGGGGCCGATTTGAACTGAGCCGTATTCGACCATGATGTCGGAGCGCATCGCCGGCATTGACTGGCTAAGATCCGCATCCAGTGTGAGGCGGAGAATCGTTCCGGTGACTGGATCGACGGTGATCTCTCCGTGATAGCCTACGAGCTTTTGAAACGAGATTGTTCTGTCGCCGTCTGGAAGGCAACAGCTCACCAGCTGATGTGCGACTTATTTGGCGGGATTACAAAGCGAAATACAGCCACGGGCGTCTCTGCGCTCCGTTCCCATCGGGTCCAGGTCAATCCCTGCGGAGTTGCGGCGGCGTCGAGGAAGACTGTACTCAGAATGGGGCCGAACGTGCCGATTGTGTTGAGAGCGATGGAAGAAGGGTCAATTGCTTTCGGCTTCCTGCGTGTTGCGCCTTGATCCGTAACTTCCTTGCCGTCGCGTACAAGAAGTGTCGTCTTGGAAATGCCGGCCATGTGTAACGGCTGATAACCCACCCCGGCCTTTCCTGCGCCCTCATAATCTGGCGGGGTTTCCCGGTAAAGAACCGTCGTCCGTGTTGCGAAGAAGTTCGGCAACTTCGGAACGGTCTTGGTCAGATAGTCGAGAGTCCGCGATAGCATTTGCCGTCGTGCGGCGGCGTCTGGAGGAGCATCGGTGGGGATCTCTGCTGCAGGAGGATCCAGAAACGCGGACGCATCGGCCAGCGCGACCAGAGCCTGCCGGGCTTTCGCATCGTGTATGGTCGCAATCCAGGCCGTCAGCTTTACGGTGCTCAGCCGCTCTGTCAGTTCCAGGTCGGACAGCTGCCGGGTAAGCTCGGCATCCGAACTGCCATGGGCGGCCTCCAGCATCTGGCCCAGCTCCTCGACTGTGACGCGTTTCGTTGCGGGGTTCGGTTGATCGAGGTAGTACGGTTGGTCGTAATACCCCGTGTTCGTGGGGGCGGTTAGCCCTGGCTTGCGGACTAGTACTTTTAGGTCGTGATATTCGTCGGGGTGATCCGCACTCTGAGGATCAAATGACAGCGTATAAAAGGCGCTGGCGTCCGCGACACAGCGATTGATCTGGGTCGTCAGATCTTTAGTTGCGTCCCGCACACGGCCGCCGCTTTGTACCGCAAGTATCTTTGTATCAAGATGAGCGGGGTTGGCTTCCCGGGCCGTTGTCACTCCTTTCAAAAGGTCTTGATATCGGGGCGGCCACGGGCTAGTGTCCCAACTGTAGGTGGGCTCCATATCGCGGATAGCATGCGACTCGGGTTCCTGGACTGAAAGATCGTAAAGAGCGATGCGGGCCTCCCGCATCGAAATGGAAAACCAGACGATCGCGTCGAAGATATCGTGGTATCGAATAAACTTCCCGTCTGCCAATCCCCAGTCAGGTCCAATCCAAATCATTAACTTCCTGCCGGGCTTCTGCCTCTCAAATGCAGCGATAAAGGGGAGCGCCCTGAGAGATGAGGCGTAGGGGGCTGACGGGTACTGTAAATCTTTGTCGTTCTGGAGCTTCCTAATCGCTCGTAGCCTACCCTTATGCTCAATGGATGCAGCGAGGGAATTGCCATCATTGGAAGGCTGTGGTTGGGGTGGAACCCAGAAGCCGGTATCAGAAAGATAGAACATCGATACCGGTTGGGCTAAATGTCCATTGTTCTGCCGCAGGAATTTCTCTCGACTTCGTGCTCTGCAATGAGAAGCTGTCCGCCAGACATGCCGACTGTGTCGATCACAAGAATGACTTCTACCGGAGGATTGGGCTTCGCGAGGACTCCATCGAACGCGTGAAAGGAGAGAATCTTGTCAGTATGGTCGTTCTCGAGCAAGGTAAAGTCCTTGGGTTCGAGAGTGGTTACCGGGTTGCCCGACTTGTCTGTCACTACGACATCAAGCTTGAGGAGGCCTTCGGCGTCAGACGCCAACGGAGTTGCGTAATCGGGACGCCCAGCCCCATCCGCTTGAGCACGGACCTGTTTGAAGCCAAGAAGGAAAGCCATGCATACGAGCAGCGCTGAATAACGACGGCACGGCGTATTCACAGTTCGCATCCCTCTTGGAATTTCCCCACGAGTTTACCCCGAATTGGCTGCTGCTCCGGAACTGCTGTAATGCGAACGATCAATTCACCCGATAAGGCGCAAGTGGAAGAGCAGTCTGGATCTAAGCTTTCTGATTAAGTAGGCCATCGAACAAATATCCTTGCTCCGTCACTGTCGAGAACAGGCATAACGCCTGGAGGAGGTGGTGGTCGTGCGGTTAACGGCCATGTGGTAGTTTTTAGGCAGGAAGTGTCTTCTTTTGAAGTGGCGGGCCCTCGATGCTTGCTGCACGGGCCACTAACCGGGAACCCCAACGACGCTAAGGCGCAAAGAGTCCAGAATTTATGAGTAGTGTGTACGATCTGATCGTTATCGGGTCCGGCCCGGCCGGGCAGCGCGCCGCGATTTATGCCGCAAAGCTTGGCAAGAAGGTTGCGCTGGTTGAGATGCGCGAGGTGGTGGGCGGTACCTCGATCAATACGGGGACGATTCCGTCGAAGACGATGCGGGAGGCGGTGCTGCATCTGTCCGGGTATAACTACAAGTCCATCTATGGGATGAACTACCGGGTGAAGGAACGCATTACGATGGCGGACCTTGCTTTCCGGGTGCAGCATGTCATTAAGACCGAGATTGACGTTACCGAGGCGCAGCTTTCGAGGAACAACATCGAGATGCTGGTGGGCGTGGCGAGCTTTGAGGACGCGACGCACGTGAAGGTGACGAACTCGCGCGGGTCGTCGGTGTATGAGACGAAAAGTGTGCTTATTGGGACAGGGACCAAGCCGGCGGCGTCGCCGAAAGTGCCGATCAATGGGCGCAGCATCGTCAACAGCGACCTGGTGCTCGATCTGGTGAACCTGCCGAAGACACTGATTGTGGTGGGCGGCGGCGTGATTGGGGTGGAGTACACCTGTATGTTCGCCGCGCTTGGGGTGCGGGTGACGCTGATTGAACGGCGTCCTCGGCTGCTGGAGTTTGCCGATCAGGAGATCGTCGAGGCGCTTAGCTACCATCTGCGGGATTCGCGGGTGACGATGCGGCTGAACGAAGAGGTGGAGTCGGTTGAGGAGATGCCGGATGGGACTGTGGTCGCCAATCTGGAGAGTAAGAAGAAGGTGCAGGGGGATGCTCTGCTGTATGCGGTCGGGCGGCAGGGAAATGTGGACGAGCTGAACCTGGCGGCGGTGGGGATTGAGGCTGATAAGCGTGGGCGGATTCCGGTGGATAAAGACTTCAGAACGAAGGTGCCGAACATTTTTGCCGTGGGCGATGTGATCGGGTTTCCGTCGCTGGCTTCGGTGTCGATGGAGCAAGGCAGGGTTGCGGCGGCAAGGGCGTTTGGGGACGACAAGATTCTGTCGAATCCGGGGCTGTATCCGTATGGGATTTATACGATTCCGGAGATCAGCTTTATTGGCAAGACGGAGGAGCAGCTGACCGAGGAGGACGTTCCTTACGAGGTTGGCGTGGCGTACTACCGCGAGATTGCGCGTGGTCAGATTCGCGGGGATACGACGGGACGGCTGAAGCTGATCTTTCACCGGCTGAACCATTCGATTCTTGGTGTACACATCATTGGCGAGGGTGCGAGCGAGCTGCTGCACATTGGGCAGGCCGTGATGGCACTGGGCGGAACGCTTGAATACTTTGTGGATACGGTGTTCAACTACCCAACTCTTGCGGAATGTTATAAAGTGGCTGCTTTCAATGGGTTGAATCGCGTGAGCAAGTTTGAATAGAAACGCGGGCCCGGTCAGGCGGATGAGGCATGTCGAAGACGATTGGCGTTACGTTGTCGGATGGGATTGTAGCGGGGCTGGTAGTCGACCATAAGCTGGAGGGTGGGCTGCGCCGTTTTCCCGAGAATGAAGAGGACCGGGACGCGCTGGTGGAACTGCATACGGATGCTCTTGTGGAGACGATCTGCAAAGAGGTTGTACTGGCGGCGAACGGGCACAAAGACCTGGATGCGGTTGGGATTGCGGTGCCGGGGCTGATCAAGAGTGGCGTGGTGGAGGAGGCTCCGAACCTACCGCAGTTGAAAGGGGCGCGGTTGCGGGATTTGGTGGCGTCGCAACTCAGAAGCCACGACATCAATACGCCGGTTCTGGTGATGAACGATGCGGATGGGATGGCTGCGGGACTGGCTTCGGTGCATGGGAAGCTGGACAGCATGATTCGCGTGTGGACGCTGGGGGTTGGGATTGGGCATGGGCGCTACCCGTTTACGAAGGGAGTGTGGGAGGGCGGCCACTCGGTAGTGACGCTGGACGATAAGGAGCAGTTCTGCGGGTGCGGCGGGCGTGGGCACATGGAAGGGATCATGGGCCACAGGGCGATGCGGCTGCGGTTTCTGGATATGGAGCCGGAAGAGGTGTTTGAGGAAGCGAAGAAGGGCGATGCCCGGTGCGTGGAGTTCAAGCGGCTGTGGCATAAGGCTCTGGCGGCAGCGACGGCGACTTCGATCCATATGGCCGGGCCGGGGAAGTTCTTTCTGACGGGGTTCAATGCACGGTTTCTGGATATGCCGATGCTGAGGGATTACATGCAGCAGATGGTGAAGATGAGTCCACTGCAGAGCTACTCGCTGGAGATCGTGGAGGATAATCCGGAGGTTCGGGTGATCGGGGCTGCGGTGAGTGCGGAGCAGGCGGCGGGGATTTAAAGGCAGCGTAGGAAGTAGGGAGTAGCGGGATGGGGCGGATTTCGCTGGTGGGTTTGCTTGCGCTGATTCTGGCGGGCCGTATCGCGGCGCAGGAGCTTGATCCTGATCCGAATCGCGTTTTTGTGACGCCGCTGAAGTGGGAGAGGGTGGCGGGTGCTCCGCGTGATGTTAAGTCCGCCGATGGAACGCTCACCATTCTCTATCTGGAAGGTGTGTATGCCGAGGTCAAGGCCTCGTTCATCAAGAGCGGTGGGAAGCAGCCGATTGGCTTGAATCTGAATGAGGGGTTTGTCTTACGGCTTGGGACATGGAGTCGAACGGAGGACGACATTCTTATCCGCGTGCAGAGCCGAGAGGTTGTACGGGAAAAGCAGCTTCTCAAACTGATCTGTAAGTCTGGGGGCGATTCTTCGTGTAAGCCCGTTCCGGAGGGACCGCTTCCCGGGCCGTTGACGACGAATACGTGCCGGCTCGAACGGCCTTCGCCGACGCATATTGCCGACACGATTGTCTGTAGTGGCCTAGTTGTTGATCACGCCTCGAAAGCTATCGATCTGAGCGATCTTCCAGCGATCGTGCGTCAGGTTGTTGCCGCACAGAAGAAAGAAAGTAGCGCGGGCGGTCGCTAGTACGCTGCGGAGTGCTTGCCTGATCCCAGTAGGGCTCGGCCCGGAAATACGTCTGGTACTAGCTTGCCTTCGTCGACGAGTAGTGTTCCTCCTACAACGAGGTAGCGGACGCCTGTGCTTGGCTCCATGGGTTTTTCGAAGGTGGAGCGGTCGGTGATGGTTTTGGCGTCGAACACGACGATGTCGGCGTCGGCTCCCTCCTGCAGTCTGCCCTTTTGCCGTGCTGCGGGAGTCGAACGCTCGAGCATCTGGGCTGGCATCAGGCTCATCTTTCGTAGCGCGTCCATCAGGGTGACTGTTTGCTTTTCGCGGACGTATTGGGCCAGCACGCGTGAGTAGGTACCGGCGTTGCGGGGGTGTCCTTCAGCGCCATCGCTGGCGATCATTATGAGAGGGTGCGGGATTATTTTGTCTACTATCTCCTGAGAATTGCCGAAGACTACAACCCAGTGGGCCGTGCTGGAGTTGTGCAGTGAGTCGAAGCGCTCTTTGGTTAAGCGCTCTCCGGTTTCGGGAAGGAGAAGGTCGCTGTAGGTGATGCCCATGCGTTCCTGCCAGCCTGGGCTGAAGACGGCTGAGTTTACGGCGGTCATGCCGGCGATGTAGGGGTAGGCCTCGGTGGTGACGTCGAGGCCGCGGGCTCGGGCTCCTTCGATCATGGAGAGACATTCGAGCGCATCGCGCATGCAGGAGCTGTTGATGTGGACGATGTGCAGTGGGGCTCCGGTGATGGCGGCTGCTCCGATGACTTCGCTGACGGATTCGATAGAGGAGCCGGGCTCGACGCGGCCGGCGCTGCGTATGTGGGTGTAGACGGGGAGGCTGCGCTCGGCGGCAAGGCGGAACATGTCGATGACTTCGAGGCGGGTTGCTCCGGGGGTGTACTGGATGCCCATGCCGACGGCGAGGCCTCCGGCGTCCAGTTCTGCGCGCAGGCGTTGGCGGATGCTCTCGATTTGTTCGGGTGTGGCGTGTTGGTCGGTCGCGGGTCCGGTCTGGGGCAGGATGGTTCCGGCTGGCAATGGGGCGCCGAAGACGAGGGATCGCGCGGCTACGTAGCTGGCTGCGGTGCCGTAGTGAATGAGTGAGTGGCCTTCTTTGGATTTCAGGAACTGAGCTACGTCGGGCGCGCCGATCTCCATCTCGAGTGCGGTGGTGACGCCGTCGAGTGCTTTGACGCGCTGGCTTGCGAGGTCCTGAGCATGCTGGTGTACGTCGATGAATCCGGGAGCGACTACTAGTCCGGTGGCGTGGATGGTGCGGCGTCCTGCGAGTGCTTCGGAGGAGATGCGGACGATCTTTCCGTCGCGAATGCCTAGGTTGCGGATGGCATCCAGACCGGTTTCGGGATCCATGACGCGGCCGCCTTCGAGCACGAGATCGTACTGCTGTGCGGACACAAGGGTGGTTGAAAACGCCAGAAGGAATAGGGAAATCAGCTTGCGCATGGATGCTCCGTGTTGACCAGCGATGATATCAAGATGGGTCGGCCTTATTTTTGGCAAGTGGGGCAGAAGTGAGTGCTTCGGCCGCCTACGACTACTCGCTTGATGGGGGTTTTGCAGATGCGGCAGGGTTCGCCGGTGCGGGAGTAGACGTGGTGATGGAGTTGGAAGAAGCCTGCCACTCCCTCAGCGTCTACGTAATCGGAGACGGAGGAGCCGCCTAGTTTGATGGCGTGTTTGAGGACTTTGATGAGGGCGGCGCGGAGGCGGGTGAGTTCGACGCGGGTGAGTCGGCCGGCGTGGCGGAGGGGTCGGATGCCGGCGTGGAAGAGAGCCTCGTCGGCATAGATGTTGCCGACGCCGTGGAGGAGGGATTGGTTGAGCAGCGCGGCCTTGATGGGGGTTTTGCGGTTGCGGAAGAGGGCGATGAAGTCTTCGAGGGAGATGGTGAGGGGCTCGCGGCCGGGGCCGGCGTAGGTGTCGGATGCGACGGAGAGGCGGCCAAAGCGGCGGGCGTCGACGAAGCGGAGTTCGCGGCCGCTGCTTAGGGTGAGGATGGCGTGGGTGTGGGGTGGGATGGGGGTTTCGGGGGTGGAGACGAGGAGGCGGCCAGTCATGCCGAGGTGGATTAAGAATTGGGCGGGGCGTTTGTTGTGGGTGAGGTCGACGACGATGGTCTTGCCTACGCGGTGGACGCGGTCGATGCGGGCGTTGGTGAGGGTTTCGGCGATGACCTCGGGTGGGGATTTGAAGGTTTGGGGCTTGTTGCTGGTCCAGACGGAGAGGATGGTCTCGCCGTGGATGCGCTCGTGGACGCCGTTGGCTATGGTTTCAACTTCGGGGAGTTCCGGCAATCATTCGCTCCGTTTGTGGCTGGGTAAACGCCCTTTCATCGTAGTGGAAGGATCCCTCCCATTCATATGAAAAGACTTGCGCATTGGTTTCTATGATATCGACTGTAAGTTGATGAAAGAAAGGCAATTTAGGGATTTTTTCGATTGGCGATTAAATTGCTTGTAAACAATAGCTACCGGGCCAAATCGAGCTAATACAGAGAGACGCGAATGATTCATCTGTCGAGATTTAGGCTTGTCCTTTCCTTCTTTGCTTTGGTTTTAGCCGTTCCAGTGTGCGCTCATGCAGACAATCTTGTTCTGAATGGTAATTTTCAGAGCGGGTTTTCTAACTGGACGATTAACGCGGCGGCAGATGACCCATGGGCGGTTATTACATCGGGAGCGCTCCGGTATGCCTCCGATGGTTGCACTGGCCAGCAATGCATCACGGGCTCGCCCTCAGAGCAGAGCTATCTTTTTCAAGATCTGGCAACGGTTGCGGGCGATACCTATACCCTGAGCTTTGAGTTTGGGACTTCCGGTAACCCGATGGAGCTGC
Source organism: Edaphobacter aggregans (assembly GCF_003945235.1). Lineage (NCBI taxonomy): Bacteria > Pseudomonadati > Acidobacteriota > Terriglobia > Terriglobales > Acidobacteriaceae > Edaphobacter > Edaphobacter aggregans. Next base: position 2,322,695 of record NZ_RSDW01000001.1, on the reverse strand, counting down.
AGGTATTGTTCGGGGGCGCCGTGGTGGAAGACCTGTTGAATATCGGCGTCAGCGCTCTGACCACTTATACGATTCCTGGACTTACGGCCACCTCTTCCAATACGGAGCTGAGATTCCTTGGCCGTCAGGACCCAGGTTTCAATCAGTTGACTGACATCACCGTGTCAACGAGCGCCGGCCCAAGCCCAATTCCCGAGCCTGAAACGATCGGCATGGTGGGTACCGGCATCCTTGGGCTGCTTGGGGTGGCTAAGAGGAAGCTTCTTTCCTAATCACAGCTTTGCGCGGCAGTAACCGGAGAACATGAGCAACTGCGAAGGTGTCTTGCCGTTGCTGCGTCAGCTGGCCTTGCTGGGCTGGCTTAGTTGTTTTCCGCAGTTACTCACTCTCTCAATACTGAATGCGCCTGACAGGCTATTATGGGACGTCGTTTTGCCAGACGTTTTCTCTTGTTGGATTTACATCTCTGCTAAATCGCTTTGGGAGCCCGTATGAAGTCTGTGTTTCTGCGTGTGGTGCTGATGGGTGTCGTGACAAGCTTTGCTTATGCCCAGAAGAATTCGGGACCGATGCTGCTGGTGGCGAATCAACATAGCCAGGACATTAGCTTGATCGATACAGGCTCTGGTAAGCAGGTGGCTACTGTGCCGGTGGGTGGGGTGACGGGGCATGAGTTGGCAACTTCTCCGGATGGGAAGACGGCTTATGTGCCGATCTATGGGAATGCTGGTGTGGGCAGGCCGGGGACGGATGGCAGCGAGATTTCGGTGATTGATTTGCCGAGCCGGAAGATTGTGGGCAAGGTGGAGTTCGACCATGGGGTGCGACCGCATTGCGCGGTGTATGACAAGAACAGCGGAATGCTTTATGTGACGACGGAGCTGGATAAGACGATCAGCATTATCGATCCGAAGACGCTGAAGATTGTGGGGACGGTGCCTACGGGGCAGGAGCAGTCGCACATGCTGGTGCTGTCGAAGGACGGGAGGCGTGGGTATACGGCGAATGTGGGGCCAGGGACGGTGTCGGTGCTGGATATGGTGGGGCGGAAGACTTTGACGGTGATTCCGATCTCGGGGAATACGCAGCGGATCGCGATGTCGAACGATGGGAGCATGGTGTTTACGGCGGACCAGAAGACGCCTCGGCTGGCAGTGATCGATACGGCGACGAACAAGGTGAAGGCTTGGGTGGATCTGCCGAGTGCGGGGTATGGGACGGCTCCGACGAAGGATGGAAAGTGGCTGCTGGTGACGATGCGCGGGGCGAAACAGGTGGCGGTGGTGGATTTAAAGACGCTGAAGGTGGCGCGGACGATCGATGTGGGGGATGGGCCTGCAGAGGTGGTGATAAGCGAGGATGGGAAGAAGGCTTATGTTGCCTGTAATTTTTCCGATCAGGTGGCGGTGATCGATCTGGCTGGATGGAAGATGGAGACGCTGATCGCTGCGGGTAAGTTTGCGGATGGAATGGCCTGGGGGCAATAGGACGCCATGTCACCGCAACACTGCAACTCGTTAAGTTTCCACTCATGGGCGCTATCGCATATGCTGCCATATGCAAACTCTGTCCCGTTTCACGACTGTAAATTGCCGTGTGCGCCGTCTCGTGTTGGCGCTCCTGCTTCTTTCTCTATTACCCGTCGCAAGTCTTGATGCGAAGGCGCAGAAGCAGGAGTCGCCGGCTGTACATCCGGCCCCAGCCTTCGATGAGGCGGCGAATGCGGCTTTGGTGGCGATGCGTCAGCGTGCTGGCGAACTCGGTATCGGCGGTGCGGCAGTGGTGGCCTACTTTGAGGGTGACAGCATTCAATCCTGGAGTTCGAAGATGCTGGTGGTCGGCCGCATGAAGGATGATCCTTCGGCGACAAGCAAAGGAGCGAATCTTCTGGCGATTGCCTACTCCAAGGCCGCGGAGATGGCGGACACGCTGAAAGACAGCGGGAGCCAGGTGCGGCCACCCATGACTGGTGAAGTGGGCTGGACTGGCGGAGTGATCCTTCGTGGCAAAACGGGATACGTGATCGCTGCGTTCAGTGGAGGCAAATCGGAGGACGACGTGAAGGTGTCTCAAGCGGGTGTTGAGGTGCTCAAGTCGAGGCTCTGAGTTTGGCGATACTTTTCTGCCGCGTCTAGTCGTGACCGCGGAAGAGTAGGGGTAGGAGGCTGGAGTAGTCGTCGGTCCAAGGGCGGAGCGCGGGGATTTGGTCGATGCGCAGGGCGTAGGGGGCGACTGCGGGGCTCGTCAGGAATGCGGTGTTGTTGGTGACGAGGACCCAGGTGGAGCGAAATTCTCCGATGGCGTCGTTTGAGGGGGTGTCGACGATGCGGGATTGCATGTTGGCTGAGGCGGCGAGGAGGGCGATCTCGGGGGCGAGGTCGAGGAATTGGTTGGAGACGTGGAAGGCGAGGATGCCGTTGGGGGTGAGGTGGGATTTGTAGAGGGCGATGGCTTCGGTGGTCAGGAGATGGAGGGGGATGGCGTCGCCGGAGAAGGCGTCGATGACGAGGACGTCGAATTGGTTCGGGGCTTCGTGGGCGAGTGAGGTTCGGGCGTCGCCCTGGATGTGGGTGATCTGGGCGGGGGAGTCGCGGAGGTAAGTGAAGAGGTTTTGCGCGACGGGCTGGACCTGGGGGTTGATCTCGTAGAAGCGCATGCGGTCGCCGGGGGTGCCGTAGGCTGCGATGGTGCCTACGCCCAGGCCTATGACGCCGATGTTGCGTGGGCGGATGGTGTCGCTGTCGAGGGTGGTGCAGCAGTAGCGGATGGCGAGACCTACGCCGGAGTCGCGGGCGTAATAGGTGGTTGGGACGCGCATCAGGTCTGGGGCGAAGAGCTGGGTTCCGTGCTGGATGGTTCCGTTGACGAGCGTGCGCATGGTAGTGCCCTGCGGGGAGGTGACGCTCTGCTTGACGCGGAGGGTTCCGTAGAAATCGCGGACCCTGACCAGGGTCTGACGGCCGTAGCCGACGTGTAGGAGTACAAGGAGTCCGAAGAGAAGGATGCTGCTGGTGAACCAGAGGAGGCGCTGGGGCCAGCCTTCGGACCAGGTGACGACGAGGGCCATGATTGCGGTGAGGAAGAAGGCGATGGCGAGGTCGTAGTTGGCGGAGAAGATGAGCGGGCTGGCGATGCCGATGAAGAAGGTTCCGGTGGCTCCTCCGGCGGCGATGAGGAGGTAGAAGAAGGTGGTCTCGGAACGGCGGAGGGGGCGGAGATAGTAGGTTTCGGCGTGGCAGAAGAGGCAGGCGATGAAGCACTCAGCGAGGAAGAAGAGGATGCTGATGAGGATGGGAAAGGAGGTTTCGGTTTTGGAGAGAGCGTAGCCGAGGCTGGCCAGCATCAGGACGAGGAGGCGAACGACGACTCCACGGCGATAGAGGGTGGGGAACTCGAAGGCGAGGATGAAGGTGAGGAGATAGACGGCTAGCGGGAGGATCCAGAGGAGGGGGATGGCGGCAATGTTGACGGTGAGGTGGCTGGTGACGGCGGCCAATTGCATCGCCGCGACCATGGGGAGGAGGAACCAGAGGAGTTTTGTGGTGAGGGGGGTGGTCGGGGCTTGTTCGGGGGCAGTGGGTTGGGGTGTTGCGGGGCGGCTTTGGCGAGTGAGGACGGCGCAGAGGATTGCGAAGAGGAAGAAGCCGAGGGTCCAGAGGGTTCGCTGGAGCTTAAGGGTGAGGTGGGGTTCGACGAGGGTGGGGTAGGCGAGGAGGGCGAGGAGCGAACCGGCGTTCGAGAGGGCGAAGAGACGATAGGGGACGGGGCCTGCTTCGCTGCTCGCCAGCCAGACTTGGAGGAGTGGGCTGGTGGAGGCGAGGAGGAGGAAGGGCAGGCCTATCGATAGCGTGAGCGAGGCGAAGATGGTGGTGACGGGGTGGGTCGTGCCGTTGCTCAGGCTGGGATGGAAGAGGTAAGTTGAGGCGAGGACGAGGACGGCCAGCGTCAACAGGGCAAGGTGGAGTCGCTGGCGGGAGCGGCTGAATTCGCTGCGGTTGAGCCAGTGGGCGTAGAGGTATCCGGCCAGAAGGGTGAGTTGAAAGAAGACCAGGCAGGTGAGCCAGACGGCTGAGGAGCCTCCGAGGATGGGGAGGAGCTGCTTGGCGGCCATGGGCTCGACCAGGAAGAGGAGGAAGGCCGAGAGGAAGATTGTGAGGGCGTACAGCGCACGAGATGAGGGCATGACTAGTCAGGGGAAGCATAACCGACGCGAAGACGGGCGCGCATAACGGGCGGAGTTTTTTATAAACTGTCCACGCATTCCCGTGAGTTTTGATTTGGGAAGGGTGTGAGGGTGTATGCCTCTTCGTGGTTTGAGAGACGGCTTCCTTTACGTATTGAGCGGCGCACTCCTTTGTGCGGTGGGCGTAGGTCAGACACCTCCGGCTCCGGGCGCCGCTGTTCCGACGATCAAGACGGGAACACAGACGGTACTTGTGGATGTGGTGGTGGGTGATGGCTCCGGTCGTTCCGTACCGGCGTTGAAACAGGGTGACTTTGCGGTCTTCGAGGACGGCAAGCCGCAGGCGATTACCTATTTTGAGGCACACGGCGGCGCAGCGACGAGGGTGGGTGCTGTGCCGAAGCTGCCGGAGGGGATGTACTCGAACTTTCCGGCGGAGGTGAAGAGCGACGCAGTGAATGTTGTGTTGCTGGACTCGCTGAACACGCCGACACAGGATCAGATGATGGTGCGCAAGGAGATGATCTCCTACCTGAAGGCGATACCTCCGGGGACGCGCATTGCGATCTTTACGCTGGCGTCGCATTTGAGGATGGTGAATGGGTTCACGACGGATCCGGAGGTCTTGCTGAACGCTTTGAACAGGAAGGGCGGGATCGAGGGGGTAGATATTTCGCCGATCCTGATTACGCCAGAGGAGCAGCAGTCGCAGGAGAAGCGTCAGGATCAGGTTTTGTCGGCGGGCAATATCGGCAACCCTAACAGCTCGCCCGAGCAGCGGATGGCGGCGCTCGCGCAGGTCAACACCATGCGTCAGTTTGTGTCTGACACGGGCTCGTTCAACGACGATATTCGAGTGAAGGAGACGCTGGCGGCGATGGACCAGTTAGGGCGATATCTCAGTCCTTTTCCGGGGCGAAAGAACCTGATCTGGTTTTCGGCGTCGTTTCCGATTGGTGTGGACCCGGACTTCAACCAGACAGACGCGTACAGGATGATGCGGGACTACTCGATGGATGTGCGGGCTACTGCCCAGCGGCTGGCGGCGGCGAGAGTGGCGGTTTATCCGATTGATGCGCGGAGGTTCTTTCAGAATCCAGTGCTGGCGCCTTCGCATGGCGGGGCGAGCTCTCTGAGGAACGGCTATTACCAGTCGCAAGCGGAGGACCTGGCGTTCGACCAGGTGACGAAAGAGCACGACACGATGGATGCGATCGCGCAGGACACCGGAGGCAAGGCGATCTACAACACGAACGATCTGAAGGGCGCGATGGCGGATGTGATCAAAAGCGGGGATCAGTACTACACTCTCGCGTATGACCCGGCTGGCGTGAAGCAGGATGGAAAATTTCACAAGATCGAAGTGAGGCTCGCCCAGCCGGGGTACAAGCTGCTCTACCGCCACGGATATGTGGCTCCCGATGCAAAGGCTGTCGCGAAGGGGAAGCTGCAGCCGGATAAGGAACAGAGCACGCGGGCGGGCGGCATCTTTCGCGCGGAGATGGAGCCGGGAGCGCCGCCGTCGTCCGAGCTTTTGTTCAGGATCCAGTCTGCTGTCGAGGAGAAACAGCCGACGGCCTCCGACGCCATCAAGGGAGATAATCCCAGGACAACGAAGCCGGTGACACGATACGTCTTCGGCTATGCCACGGATGTTGGTCATACGCAGATGGTGCAGACCGAGGATGGGATTCGGCATGGGATGCTGATGACGATGGTGATTGCGTACGATCAGCAGGGCAGGCCCCTGAATTCGATCTTGAATACGCAAAGGCTGGATCTGGAGCCGAAAGTGTATGCGGATGCGTTGCGGACGGGGCTGCCGTTTTATCAGGAGTTGGATATTCCGAATGGCGACGTGACAGTGCGGATAGGGGTGTATGACGTGGCTTCGGGGAAGATGGGTGCGCTGGAGTTTCCGTTGACGGTGAAGCCCCAGGTGGCCAGCAAGTGAAAGTAGCTATACGGCGTTGATGTCGAGCGATTCGAGGATAGGTTTGGGATAGCCGTTTTTGGCGACGGCGATCATGGCGTGTCCCAGTTGCTCGGTGGTGGTGATGTATTTGGGGAGGCGGCCTTTGAGCAGGGGCTGGATGGGCGCGAGGACGTCGTAAAGGAACTGGTAGAGGCGGGTTTTGGAGCGGATGCCGTGTAGCGGCTGGATGAAGCCCGGGCGGAACATGTAGGCGGCTTTGAAGGGAAGACGGAGGAGGGCGTTTTCGGTGCGGCCTTTGACGCGTGCCCACATGCTGCGACCTTTTTCGGTGCTGTCGGTTCCGGCTCCTGAGATGTAGAGGAAGGTCATGGTGGGGTTGAGGCGAGCCAGGGTTTGGGCTACGGAGAGCGTGAGGTCGTAGGTGAGGTGGGTGTATTTTTCTTCAGTCATTCCGGCTGAGGAGACGCCGGTGCAGAAGAAGCAGGTGTCGTAGCCGGTGAGCTTGGACTCGATGGCGGTGAGGTCTATAAGGTCGGGAGCGGTCAGTTCACGGAGCTTTGGGTGGTGCTGGCCGGTGGCGCTGCGTCCGACGGCCAGGACTTGCTGAATATCGTGGTCCAGAAGGCATTCGCGCAGGACGCCCTGGCCTACCATGCCGGTTGCACCGAAGAGGATCACGTTCATGGGTTGGTTCCTGAGACAATCTTACGGGACGCGATATGATGGTAGAGGCGCGTTCGCCTCTGCGGTGTGCGCTTATCCGGCCAGAAACCAATCCTTTGGAGAACATATCCGTCGTGAGTCAACGCAAATCAGCGGTCGTTTTGGGTGCCCAGTGGGGCGATGAGGGCAAGGGCAAGATTGTGGATGTGCTGTCGGAGAAGTTCTCCGTTGTGGCGCGGTACGCGGGCGGGCATAACGCCGGGCATACGGTGATCATCGGCGGTAAGAAGTTCGTGCTCCAGCTGATCCCCTGCGGCGTGCTGCGGCCCCAGTGCAAGGGCGTTATCGGCAATGGCGTGGTTTTCGACCCGATGGCCTTTCTGGGCGAAGTAAAGAAGCTGAAGGAGGCCGGCCTGGAGGTCAATGGGCAGTTGTTTGTCTCCAACCGCGCACAGGTGATTCTGCCGTACCACCGCATGATTGAACTGGCAGCCGAGACGGCTCCGGGGCGGACGAAGATTGGGACGACGCGGCGCGGCATCGGGCCAGCGTATGAGGATAAGGTTCACCGCAATGGGCTGCGAGTGGTCGACCTGCTGAACCCCGCACTGCTGCGGACACACATCAAGAATGCCTGCGACGAGAAAAACACGATTGCGCATGCGCTATTCGGGACAGAGCCGCTGGACCCCAAGGGAATGTATGAGGAATACGCGCGGCTGGCTGAACAAGTCGCCCCGTTTGTTACGGATACGGCTGTGCTGCTGAACGACGCAATCCGCAACGGCGAGAAGGTGATGTTCGAGGGCGCGCAGGGTGCGCTGCTGGATATCGACCATGGGACGTATCCATTTGTGACGTCGTCTTCGGCTACGGCCGGTGGCGCGGTGACCGGAACGGGCGTAGGACCGACGCAGATCGGCACGGTGATTGGAGTCACCAAGGCCTATGTGACGCGTGTGGGGGAGGGGCCCTTCCCGTCGGAGATTCATGACGGTTCGGCCGAACTGCTGCGGGCGCGTGGGCAGGAATATGGCGCAGTGACTGGACGGCCACGGCGTTGCGGCTGGCTGGACCTGCCGCTGCTGCGCTACAGCAACATGATTAACTCGACCGAATGGCTCGTCGTGACCAAGATGGACGTGATGGATGAGTGCGACGAGATTCCGGTGTGCGCGCACTACAAGATCGATGGCAAGCTGACCGATGTGATTCCGGCTGACATTCGTGGCTTTGAGTCGATTGAGCCGGTTTACACGAAGCTGAAGGGATGGAAGGCCTCGACCGAAGGGATTACGGAGTTTGATAAGTTGCCGAAGCTGGCTCAGGATTATCTACACTTCCTGGAGAAGGAGTCCGGCGCGAAGATCGGCATGGTTTCGACCGGACCGGATCGCGACCAGACGATGACTCTTCCGGAGTTTGCCGCGGCGCTGGAGGCTTAGCGCCAATTCATGCAGCAACTGGTTTCAGCATCTTTATAAGAGAGAAAAGGCCCAGTATGTTGAGTTTCACTGTACGGATGACGTTTGACCAGGCCGATCACGAAGATGTGGCGGAGATGTTGCGGCAGTTGACGGCGGAGACTCGCAAGGAGCCCGGATGTGTGAGCTATATTCCTCATTTTGTCGAGGGCGACGCCTGCACAGTGCTGATCTATGAGCAGTATGAGGATGAGGCGGCTCTGGATCACCACCGGAATGCGCCGCACTTTCATCAATATGCGATCGGCGGACTCTATCAGCGGATGCGCGACCGGCAGATGGAGAATCTTACGGCGGTGAGCTGACGATTCCGGGCGGCGCTGTGGCTCATGGTCGCTTTGAGCCGATAATATGGGTACAACGAAAGTTGTTTTGACTCTTGGTGGGGAGCGGTCTACTATCCGGTACGCCCTATGCTCTGGAGTGGTCCTACAAATCGCGCCTTGACGGTGGTTTCGTCCGTACTTGTGGTGTTGCTGGTTTTGGGCGCTGGTGCGCGGCCTGCATTTGCTGAGGCGCACGACAAGCACGATATCAAGAAACAGGTCGAGGCGCTGGAGGAGCAGTGGCGGACGGCCCAGTTGGCGGGCGATGTCGCGACCATGGACAAGATGCTCTCCGAGGACTTTATCGGGATCTCGATGTCGGGCCAGGTGAATACCAAGGCACAACTGCTAGATCGGGTACGGGCTCATAAAGTGTCGCTCAGCAAGATTGCGCTGAGCGATATGAAGGTGAAGCTGATCGGTGGGATCGCCATCGTGACGTCTCTCGCTGAGGTGGAAGGGACCAACGAGGGCGCTTCGGTTAAGGGAACCTACCGATACACGAGGGTCTATCAAAGACTTCCATCCGGGGGATGGAAGATTACAAGCTTTGAGGCGACGCGAGTCCCGGGTCATAAAGCCAAGGAACAGCAGATTTCGCCTATACCGTCGACCCCTGTGACAACGCCGCAGCCCAGGGTCAATTGAGCTGAACCGCGCAGAAGACGATAGACTTAGCTACATATGAGCGATCAAGTGAAGACAGCGATTTCGACCAAGGAAGCTCCGGCCGCTATTGGCCCCTATTCGCAGGCGGTTCGGTCCGGCGATACGTTGTTTGCCTCTGGGCAGATTGGGCTCGATCCTGCAACCGGCCAGCTGGTTTCGGGGGGCGTGGCGGAACAGACCAAACGGGTGTTCGACAATATCAAGGCGGTGCTGGCCAAAGCCGGGCTCGACCTGACTCATGTCGTGAAGACGACGGTCTTTCTGAAGAGCATGGGTGACTTTGCGGCGATGAACGAGGTGTATGCGACCTACCTGGCTCCCGAGGGAGTGATTCCACCTGCTCGGTCGACGGTGGCAGTCGCTGGGTTGCCGAAGGATGCGCTAGTGGAGATCGAGGTCATCGCCAAGGCCGGAGCTTAAATCGCCCATGAACATCTAATCCTTAGATAGAGGAGGATAGAGTGATGGCTGAGACGACGAAGGTCGAGAAGATTCACAAGACAGAGGCCGAATGGCGTGAGTTGCTGACTCCAGAGCAGTTCCATGTGATGCGCGAGAAGGGAACGGAGCGGGCTTTTACCGGTGCGCTGCTCAATAATCACGAGAGCGGGGTTTATCAATGCGCTGCGTGTAATGCTCCGCTGTTTACCTCGGACAAGAAGTTCGATTCAGGGAGCGGGTGGCCGAGCTTTTGGCTGCCGGTGTCCGCTGACGCGATTGAGGCACATGAAGACAGCACTCTGGGGATGCGGCGGGTCGAGGTGACGTGCGCGAAGTGCGGCGCTCATCTGGGTCACGTATTTCCCGATGGGCCGCGGCCTACGGGAATGCGATACTGCATCAACAGCGCTTCGCTGGGGTTCGAGAAGCAGTAACGACCACGATAGGCGCGGAAAACCACGGACTAAGGGCTCCGTAGTTGAGTCGGTCCAAAATCGTAGAAAAACAGGAAAAGCCCCAGCCGGCTATGATGCGGCTGGGGCGACTTGTTTCTGAAGGTTTTGGCTTAGCCTTTGACGATCTTGCCGGTCTTGATGCAGCTGGTGCAGACGCGCATACGCTTGCTGACGCCATCAACGACGGCCTTGACGGGCTGCAGGTTCACGTTCCAGCGACGACGAGTCGTGTTGTGGGCGTGGGAGATGTTGTTGCCGAACTGCGGTCCCTTGCCGCAGAGTTCACATTTTTGAGCCATGACGAAATACTCCAATCTCGAGTCGCAGAAGACTTCCCAGAGTTCAAGCCTGAGTGAGTGGAACCTCGGGATGCCTGGAAGTGGTGGGGGAGAGCGGACATAGCCGCTGGCCCTCTACCCTGCGGAGGGTAGTCTGCTGATTCCTCTATAGTACCATGCAGCGCCGGATCGCTCAATGCTTGCCGAGCAGGTGAGACGGCTGGCCTCCGCCCTCAATTCCTGGGGAATAGGGGTTACGCAGCGGCTTCGACCAGCCAAAAGCGAGGCTGAGCCTATGCCTTCAGGCGTTGGCGGATGGTTGGGGTCGCCAATCACGGCTGACAAGCCCGAACGCTATCGTTATTTTTCAGATTTCCCCGCGTCATGTTTAAGGTGAATCGCCGTCGCGTTTGTAAGAATGAGGTTTTCGAAGGGTGGGAAGGGTCGATGGACATGCGTGATATTTGCAAAGGTCGCTGGAGTCTCGAGTGCGACGGTTTCGCGTGTCATCAATGGCTCTAATCTCGTGAAACCTGTAACGGCTGAGCGCGTCCGACGTGTGATCGCGGACTTGAAGTTTGTCCCCTACGGCAGCGCTACGACGCTCAAGTACGGCAGAAGCAGTACGTACGGCCTCATTATCCCGGATATTACGAACCCCTTCTTCCCTGAGTTCATTCGGAGCTTCGAATCGATTCTCGTCGACCACAATCAGGATATGTTGATGGCGACCACAGACTTTCATCCGTCGAAGATGCAGCAGACGATATACAGGATGCTTGTCCGAAAAGTGGATGGAATAGCTCTGCTGGCTGCCGAGATTGAAACCGAGCCGATCGAGGCGGTGATTCATCACCGTGTGCCGCTGGTGACGATGGACCGGCTTTTGCTGGCCCCTGGCCTGAGTGATGTGGCTATTGACTATGCAAGCGGAATGAATCAGGCGGTTCAGCATCTCAAGCAATTACGGCATCGGAAGATCGGATACATAGGTGGTTCGGATGGCCCCACTATCTCCGATCATCGCGTCCGGGCGTTCGTCAACGCTATGCGCTCCGCTGACCTGGAGGTTGATCCAGCCTTCATCCGAGTGGGGAACTACCGCATTACAGGCGGTGAAAGTGCGATGACCGAAGTGCTCGCTCTCAGGCATCGTCCAACAGCGCTGCTGACTGCGAACGATCTGACCGCTATCGGCGCCTTGCGCGTGATCCGCAAGAATGGTCTCTCGGTTCCAAAGGATTTTTCCATCGTCGGCTTCGACGATATCGACCTAAGCGATATCGTCTATCCCGCTCACTACGATCCGCTTACCCTGGCACGAACTTGCCGAGGTGTTCTTCAAAGCGCTGGAATCGTCGGGAAAGAATCCTAACGAAGTCGGCAAACAGTATGCGGTGAAGACGTCTCTGGTGGTTCGCGATTCGACGGGCTTGGCGCGGAGCCTACGCTAGGCTTCTTACTTCTGTGTCTTCATGAAGTCACGTACCCGTGCCGCAATCTCATCGGCTTTGGTATCAAGCGCGAAGTGCCCTGCGTCGAGTACATAAACCGCTGCGTTCGGTACGTCCTTGCGGTAGCGCTCGGGCTCACCGGGATCGAACGAGAGATCGTGCTTGCCCCAGAGGACCAAAAGCTTTGGCTGCGTCTTCTGTAGCCACGCCTGCCACTTTGGATAAGCATCGACGTTCGTGCGGTAGTCATAGAAGAGATCGCTTTGAATTTGCGCTTGCCCTGGCGCGTTCAGAAATGCGTACTCATCCGTCCAAAGATCCGGGTCATAGAGTTCGGTATTTGGATCGTCTCCTATGTGGCGTGTCTTCGTGGTCGCAAGCGACAGCAGGTTTTGACGCAACGCCTCTTCATGAGCAGGTCGGTCCGCCCAGAATGCCCGACGTGTCGCCCAGTTTGCCCCAAGACCTTCGTTGTGAGAGACCGCGTCCTGGACGATGAGAGCCTGTACCCGCTCGGGGTGCGTCAATGCCATGCGAAAGCCAACCGGCCCACCGTAGTCCTGCATATAAAGTGTGTAGTGGGACAAACCCAGTGCTTGCGTGAAGCCGTTCATCACGGAAGCGATGTGGTCGAAGGTGTAATCGAACTGTTTGGGGTCGGGCCAGTCGCTATGTCCGAAGCCCGGATAGTCGGGCGCAACCAGATGATAGTTGTCTGCAAGCCGTGCCAGTAGAGGCTGAAACATTCGCGACGACGATGGAAGGCCATGCAGGAAAAGAATGGTGGGAGCGTCTTTCGGTCCCGCCTCTCGGTAGAAGATGGAGAGCCCGTCGACCTTCACTGTCCGATAAAACACCTGCTGTTCCATGGCTTTCTCCTTTTTCTGAGCATTGGCACCCAAGGTAGTGGCGAGCACGACCGCGAAGGTCATCAGCGCCCGAATGATCGATTTATTCTTATTCATATGTCCTCTGATCTACTCAGCTTCGACGCGTGCTTCATTTGCCCCTTCGTTCACCGTTCCAGCGAAGAACTGGGCCTGCAATCGCGGAGACCTCGGATACTAGCGTCTGCAGTAGTGTCATGGCTATCCTCTGAAAAGCAACAGGCAGAGACCATTGGGCCTCTGCCTGCTTTTTCTACTCCGTGACTTCGAAGATGACCTCGAGCTCAATCGGCATCCCCAGGGGAAGACTGGCAACGCCGATTACTAACCGCACCGATGCTTTTTCGGCGCCGAAGACGTCTCGAAACAGGTCAGAGACAGCGTCCGCTACCCTGGGCTGGTCGAAGAAGTCGCCGGAGGTCGCCATGAACACTCCAAGCCGGACAACGCGAGTCACTCGATCAAGTGAGCCTAAATGCTCTTTGGCCGCAGCGAGGACGTTCAAAGCCGCAGTGTAGGCGGCATCGCGCCCAGCCTCGGCATCGAGCTCTTTTCCAAGCCGGCCAATGTACTTCGGCTTGTGGTCGACAACTGGAAGCATGCCACTAAAGAAGAGAAGATTGCCCGTTTGTACTGTCTCGACGTAAGTGCCAAACGGCTTCGGAACTTCTGGGAGCTGAATTCCAAGGTCCTGCAACCGGCGATCAGCACTACCCGACTGCGAACCTTTATTGCTTACCATCGGCCCACGTGCGCACCACCGTCCACGTGCAGCACCTCCCCGGTTACGTTACGAGCTTCCGTTAGATAAACGACCGCCTCAGCTATGTCCTTCGGATCGGAGATCGTGCCCATGGGGGAAAGGGTCTTCAGAAAATCTGGCGGGTTGTTTTTGTGGAGAGGGGTGTCGACGACGCCCGGCGCGACTGCGTTAAATCGGATGTTATTCTTCGCATACTCAATAGCGAGACTGATGGTAATCGCATCCAGCCCCCCTTGGTGATCATTGGAATCGACGCCGGGGTAGCTACGTTGGGGTTCTCCGCCAACGAAGCCGTAATGGTTGTCACGCTGCCACCGGTACCCTGCGACAGCATCTGCTTGACCGCAAGCTGGGTGATAAAGATGAACCCTTCCAGGTTAGTGGAAACGAAACTCCGAAACTCGTCGACGGTATAGTCCGTGAACGGCTTGGCTGCGAAGATCCCCGCATTATTGACAACATGGTCGATCGAGCCGAACTTGTTGATTGCGGTCTGTGCAACCTTCTCGGCTGTCGCTGACTGGCCGATGTCTCCGTCGACGAGCGCGAGATTCGGGGACGGTGCAAAGCCGGCTTTGGAAATGCTACGCGACGTTGCAACGACGTTATATTCGCGATCCAGGAATGCCTTAACCACGGCTGCTCCTATTCCTTGCGAGGCGCCGGTGGCGATCACCGTCTTTTTGCTTGCCATACTCAACTCCTTTTTGTTTCTCGCTGAGTTCTCAGAGGACCCTGCTCCGTACGTTTAGCTCCTGCAACTACAAAAAATCATATTACCGATTACATATGAAAATTCGCTCATGGGTTTCGGTATGTGATCGTGTAAAGTGCCTCAGCAAGTGGATCAACCGAACGTGAACGCAAAGGCCTCCACCCCCGGATCGAGAAATTCGATCTCGAACAGGCGATCATGGATTGGCTCTGATTGGCGGACCAATTGATACATCCGCTGTTCCGTCACCGTGCCGTTGCCTTGTTCGTCAACGTCGACTCCGTGACCAGCGGCCGGCGGCTCACCATCTATGAGTATGCGAAATCGAGCGGAAGTCCCGCGCTCTGCAGGTCCCATGACGAGATGAAGATCCCGCGCGTGGAAACAGTAAATGATCCGACTGTTGGCCCTGTTCAGAGCAACAGATTGCTTTTCCATCGTCCAATCGCCCGAGAGGGCCCAATGATTGAGTCCTAACCGCGCGGGGACACCATAGATATGCGGCTTATTCGAGACCGCTCCACCCGGAGATGCGAAGTTCTCGGTGCGTTCATAGCCAACATAGTTTTCCGGAGACTTCAGATTGCCCCAATCTGCGGCCACTTCCGCACCGCGGGCATCGACCGAAACCAGTCCATGACTTGTGCCGTTGTTTCCGGCTTCCGCCAGCAATTGTTGAATAATCACTTCCGACTGTTCGTACTCGCCTTCGCCGAATTGATGATGTCGAATATGCCCCTGCGCATCGATGAAATAGAGGGCCGGCCAATATTGATTGTTGAAGGCACGCCATATCGCATAGTCGTTATCGACTGCGATCGGGTAATCGATCTTCATGTCCTTCGCAGCCCAGCGAACGTTGTCGACGTTTTTCTCGAATGCGAACTCCGGTGTACTCACGCCAAGCACCACCAACCCTTGGTGCTCGTATTTCTCGGCCCACGCGCGGAGATAAGGAAGTGTCCGTCGCCAATTGATGCAGGTATAGGTCCAGAAGCCAATGAGGACAACCTTTCCGCGCAGGCCAACCGCCGTCAATGGCTGCGAGTTGAGCCATCCGGTCGCACCTCCGAGAGATGGTAGCTTACCTTCAATCGGTAATCGAAGCAGTACGGGCGTCTTGCTGGGCTGTGCTTTTAAAGAACCGATCACACCGAACTGAGCTGCGGCAATGGTCATCGCCGCAGTACCAAGAAAGCAGCGACGATTCTGATTGATTTCTTTGGACACTTCTCTCTCTTATCGCGCGTGAGTGTCCGCTCATGCTGTCGATTCCAACAAGCTGACGGCGCAGTGACAGTATCTCAATTCATGAGGTTGGTCGAAGCAGTGCAATAGAGGAACGGGATCTGACCGGCGCATGGTCGAAGGTGTCTATCTCTTATTGCAAGAAATCGTAGGCACGAGCGGATTCGAGCCGCCGACCTCTAACGTGTCAAATCTATCTAAGATCGGCGGAATCATAGAGTTAGCCGGAACCGAAGAGAGGTCTACCATACGTGGGCGAGAGCTGGCCGTCGACAGAGACAAACAGTAACGACGTTGGCGAGGCCGCCTAAGCTAAAGCATTAACTTCGGATGTTTTAGACCCGTTTCTCCTGTTATCAGCCAACTTGAGGAATCCAGACGATTTAAGTCTGTCTAAATAAGCGGCGCTCGTCGGTTTGCACGATAGAATCGCAACACTGAACACCTGCTATGCCAAACATCTCTGCCGACAGGGAAGTATCCATTGATGTCATCGCCCCAGACAGCTCACGCGAGCGTGTGTCCGTTGTCCAAGTACCTTTCTTAATCGGCCGGGGCAAAGCTGGAAATAATCTTCCCATCCAAGATCCGCGTGTGTCGCGTCAATGCGCGGCTATTGTCTCGGAGGGAGATGAGTTCTGTCTCGAAGACCGGGGCCACAGGCTCGGGGTCTTCGTCAATGGCAAGAGGATCGATCGAAGGATTCTCAAGGATCGAGATGTCATCAGCTTCGGTCTCGACAGGTCCTATACTCTTGTTTTTCGGATCACAGAACGGGCATCGCCATCGCTGCAAACTCTACTTACCCGAATGGATAGTGTTGCGGAAGGCTACGCGTCGTCAGGCGGTCTCGGCAAGCTGAAACTTCTGCTGGAAGCGACCATGCTGCTGCACTCGCAGTTGCCGCTCGATTCCGTGTTGGAAGCGATGCTGGACCGCGCCATTTCCCTTTGTGGGGCGGATCGCGGATTGCTGCTTGAGAAGGATGGGACAGGAACGTTGCGACAACGCCTGGCGCGTGAGAGAGGTTCTCAGGGGCTGTCTGCGAACTCGCTTTCCCCAAGCCAGACGGCCATCGGCATGGCGGTTCGGCAGGAGTCCAGCGTAATTACCGAAGACCTGCATCTTGCGGATGGGGCGCTCCAAGGTGCGCAGAGTGTCATTGCCCAACGTCTGCGTGCGGTGGTAGCGATTCCCCTCTATGCCATGTCTCGCGCCAATACTGAAGCGTCCATGGTGCATGCGCAGCGCGGTCAATTTCTTGGGGTGCTTTATCTCGACTCGCAGCGGCCAGCTGCATTTTCCTCCCTCGACCGCCAGATACTGGATGCTATAGCGATTGAAAGTGCGAGCATCCTGGACAACGCGCGCCTGGTCGAGCACGAACGGGAACGCCAGCGCATCGAGCGGGAGTTCGGAATTGCCCGGGAGATTCAACAGGCGCTCTTGCCGCGCAGCTTTAAGGACTTTCCTCACCTCGTCATCAGTGGAGTCAATACACCCTGCACTGAGGTCGGAGGCGATTATTTCGATGTCTTCTCGATCGACAAACGGCGGACGGCTTTCCTTATTGCAGACGTCTCCGGCAAGGGGCTCGGCGCGGCTCTCCTGACTCCGATGCTGCAGGGCGCGCTTTCCGCAATGGCCATGGATGTGACCCCGGAACGCGCCTTCCAGCACATCAATGGCTTCCTATGCACACATTCGTCCGTGGGCCGCTATGCAACTATGTTTTTCGGCATCCTCGATGTGGATGGTTCTCTGGAATACATCAATGCCGGACACCCATCACCGTTGCTGCTTCGAAGCAACGAGGTGACCGAACTCTATACCAAGGGCTCTTTACCTCTGGGCCTCGTCCCCGAAGCACAGCACACCATAGATCGGGCGAGGCTGGAGCCAGGCGATACGCTGGTACTTTTCAGCGATGGCGTCACCGAGGCTGCTGACGTCAACGACAACTTATTCGGCGTCGCGCGCCTGCAGGAGATGCTCCGAGGACATCACGAGTCGCCACTTGATCAAGTGAAAGAATCGATCGTCAAAGCCGTCGAGGGATTCAGCGCGGGTATAAGCCAGGCCGACGATTTAACTCTTCTACTGGTGCGTTACAGCGGAACTACGGAAAGCGACGGGCCAATCGCCTCAGTTGCTACAGCAGGACAAGCTACAGGAGGCGGGGCATGAACACTCTACAAAAGATCGGGCGGTACGAGATTATTGAAGAACTGGGGCGCGGCGCCATGGGAGCGGTGTACCGGGCGAAGGATCCGGCGATGGACCGGATCGTGGCGCTGAAGACGATCATTTCGGCCGCCCTTGCCAGCGACGAGGGCGGTGAGTTTCGCGAACGCTTCTTCCGCGAGGCGCGTGCCGCTGGAGCCTTGACCCATCCCGGAATCGTGCCGGTCTTCGACGTCGGTGAACACAATGGTCAGCCCTTCCTGGTGATGGAGTACGTCAACGGCTGGACCCTGGCCAATGTCTACGACAGGGGAGAGCGCTTTAATCTCGATCGCATATGCGAGATCGGGCAAAAAATCGCGGAGGCACTAGGGTATGCGCACCAACGTGGCGTGGTACACCGCGATATCAAGCCCGCGAATATCCTGCTGACCTCCCGCGAGGCCTACGGCATCGAGCGGCCAAAAATCGCCGATTTCGGTATCGCGAAGCTCACCGAGAGCGAGATGACGATGACAGGCAAGATGTTGGGTACGCCCGCCTTCATGCCGCCTGAGCAGTTCACAGGAGCGCAAGTGGATGGTCGTGCTGATATCTTTTCGCTGGGAGTCGTTCTCTACTGGCTGGCCACAGGGGAACAACCGTTTCCGGGGGGAAGCCTGTCCACGGTTTTATACAAGGTAGTGCATACCGAGCCGATCCCACCGCGCAAGCTGAATCCAGCACTCCCGGCGCGGTTCGAGAGCATCATTCAGAAGTGCATGGAGAAGGATCCTGCGGCGCGATATCAGACAGGGGAGGAGTTGGCCCGCGAGCTTGGCGAACTGCGAACGAGCAAGACTGCGACAAATACGTCGATTACCATGCCGCGAGTGATGACCGCTACCGGTGATGACGACGCGACCTTATTCGAAGCGGTGCCGACAGTGCCGGCACCTGCCGTAGTAGCGACGCCGGCTCAGCCAGTAGCAAGTACACCCGCGTCGGAGAGCAAGCGCAACAGCAAGATGGGGCTGGTCGTTGCAGCGGGGATTGTTGTCGCGTCGGTATCAGCGGGTTGGTACACATTGCATGCGCGGCAGAGCCCGCCACCATCCCTGGGAGCGACGAGTTCGGCACCGGCACCAGCACCAACGACGACACCGGCGCCGATGGTGGGCACCAACGCTGTGGACGCCGCTAGTCCAGTGCCCAAGACCGTGGCTGGCAACAAGCCCAAGGCTGCTACGTCGAGCCCAGGCCCGAGCGTCAGTGAAAAGAAGCCGAGTGTCACGGCTCCGCCGAATGCCGGCGCTAGTTTGTCGGCGAAATCAACCCCAGCCGCGCCAAAAATTGAGCCGCTGGGGTTCGATCCCATGACTCTGGATCCGAAGCAAAACGCCAGGCTGAAGATTGACGCGAGCGGAATGCCACGGGGGCTGGATTTTACGGTCGAAATGAACGGCAGGATCTATTCCCGCAATTCGGGGGGGCTTGGCCAGGATTCATTCGTTCCGCCAGGAGTGCAGGAGTTTCGCGTCTCTGCGAAGAGCGGCGCGGTACAGCAAACCTCGAACACGGTAAGCGCCGACTTCCTCCAGAAGAAGAAACATACGCTCAAGGTCGAGTTGCGTTTGAAGGGGCAATCAGCAAGTGTCGGAATGCCTCAGGGGCTCTATCCCGATAGCCAAATCGTTCTCACATTGAAATGATCGGAAAGCACAGCCACACCCTGTAACACGATGGTAATATGCGCCAAGTATGTTCACTGCACGCTCACCAAAGTGTTCCGCTATAGGAAATGAGACGTTTCTGCTGAAGGATGTCCAATTGGGGCCGAGCAAGGAGCTATACGAAATGCGAATTACAACTGAAGAACTGGCCGGCGGCATCACCAGAGTGATCCTCGAAGGCAATCTAGGCATCGAGGGCGCGGCAGCCATTGATCTGCAGATGAATATAATTGCCGGTGCGCACAAGGCTGTCATGATCGATCTGCAGAAGGTCTCGTTTATCGGGTCTATGGGATTACGTTCTCTGGTCTCGCCGGCGCGGGCGATCAAGAACCGCGGAGGCATAATGGTCTTATTTGGCCCCAACGCGATGGTCGAAAAGGTGCTCAAGACGAGCGGCATCGACACCATGATTCCAGTGCACCATGACCTGCAGGCCGCTCTTGCTACATTCCAGTAGCCCGAGACCACTTACCGGGAGGCGCGGCAGACGATGACCAAGAGCGAAACGGGGCGAATCCAGGATCGAATCGTTCTGAGGAGTGAACTCTCCGAAATGAGTCGAATCTTCCCTTGGATTGAAGCTCTCGCGTCGGAGTATGAAATTGTCGAGAGCCTCCAGTTCGCAATCAATCTTTGTCTGGAAGAGGCAGTTTCAAACGTGATTCGTCACGGCTATGCGAACCAGGTTGGGAGCTTCATTGCCGTGCACTTCTTGGTCTCCAGCGAAGGAAATTTAGTGTTCACTGTCGATGACGATGCCCCGCCGTTCAATCCACTGGAAGCACAGGCGCTCCCTGTGCTCGATGAACAGGGCGAGACCCGGATCGGCGGCCATGGAATACGCCTGATACGTGGATTTGCCGATATGCTGGAATACGAGCCCACGTCGACGGGCAACCGGCTGCAGATAGCCTTCTCGAAAAGCGTCTCCCCGGCGCCCACGAAATAAGCAGAGCAACTTTCCCACGAAGTTCCGTGGAATCAGCTGGAATCGGTGACGAGGTCGTTTTACCGCGCGGGAAGATATGACAAGCTTTCGCCTTGTCAGAACAAAAGCCGGGCGCTTACCTGAATTTCTCTTCCCGGAGTCGTTACTTCGGTGATTGACCCGAACCCAGCCGTATTTACGAACCGATTCGGTGTTCCAAGGTTCGTGTGATTGAGTGCGTTGAAGAACTCACCTCTGGTCTCCAGATGGAAAGCTTCCTTAAGTGCGAAGCTTCGTACGAGGCTTACATCCATCGTCTGCATCCCCGGCCCAACGACGGAGTTTCTTCCTGTATTCCCGAAGGCATACGCTGGAGGCGCCACGAACGCTGCCGGGTTGAACCAAGTCGTTGCATTGCGTGTTCCCGGTCCAAACACCTGCTGTCCGGTTGCGTTCGCCCTTACGGGATTCTCTCCGAGCGCCGTCCCGGCATTCGCTGTATCACCGAACACGGAGATCGTAAGCGGGAATCCGCTCTGCACCTGGAAGATCGTCGACGCCCGCCAGTCAGCCGTCACAGCCCGTGTCAACCGGCTGCGTCCCCAGGTGGGAACGTCGTACACAGCACTTAACGCCAGCCGGTTTCGCACATCGCAGGCAGGGCCTTTCTCTGCCGCCAGGTTGTTGTTGTTCTGCGGTATCGCCGCCTCAAACATCGGAGAGCGGAAATCCGGCGCGTTTGACAGGCTCTTCGACCACGTGTAGTTCGCGAGGAAACTTAGCCCCTTAGCCGCGCGTCGCCTTATGTTGACATAGCCGGCGTCATACCAACTTTGCGCCGTGTTCTCCAGCAGGTTGATCGTACTTACTCCAAACGTTGTACTTGTCACCACGATGTTCGGCGGCAATACCGTATTCGGTACAAAGCTGATCGTCTTGAAGGGCCGCCGAGGCTGAATCAGCCCCGGTCCGGGCTGTGCATTGTTGATCAGGTGCGCCCGCTGCAGATGGAATCCGCGTGCGCCCAGGTACCCGATCTCCAACACTGTGTTTCTTCCCACGCTTTGTTCGACCGTCGCGCTCCACTGTTGGATATATTGCGACGACGGGTTTGTCTGCATTCCGGTGAAACTTACCACCGTCGTTCCGAGTACCGCCGGAGCAAAGTTAAATGTAGTGATCGAGGGCGTAAAGTTGTCGCTCTGGTTCGTCTCGGGGAAGGTGTACGGAACATTATGCCGTTGATTGCACCACGTGTTCATATCGACCGGGGTAAAGAAGATTCCGTACGCAGCGTGGAGGACCAAGCCCCTATCCGGGATACTGTGTGAAATCCCGAACCTAGGCGCAAAATCCGTCTTACTTGGATACATCAAACCTTCCGGCATCCCATTCTGTCCGCCGATAAAAACACTCGGTGTGCCATTCGATGAAAACGTCAGGTTGCTATTGGTGTACTTGATGTCTCTCAACGCACTCATGTACTCATACCGGACGCCATAGTCGACCGTCGTATTCCTCGTTATACGGAACGTGTCCTGTACATAGCCATTTGCGTACCACTGACGCAGGTTCATCTGCGGAACTCCTGCTTGTCTCTGTCGAACCACTGGCAGCCCGAGGAGAAAACTCGCCAGCGCCGAGCCAGTCCCATCGTTCGCTCCAATGTCCGTCGTAAATCCATTGGTGAACTGGTAATAGCCGCGATTCTGAAAGAACCCCCACATGGGCCAGATAAACCACTGGTACCCTCCGCCAATCTTCAGGCTATGTTTACCGACCAGCCAACTCACGGTGTCGCGGCCTTCGATCAGCGTGTCCCATGCATGCATCGGCGTTGCCGCGTAGCTATCACCAATCGGCGAATATCCCTGCACGTTGAAATAGGGTGCACCCCATGCTTCCGGTCCGCCAAAGCCTACTCCCTGAATCCCCAGAGAGCCCGTGATGTCATTCTTGTTCGCGCTTTCCGTCCAGTGATTCATACTCAGCCGCGACACGGCCACCGTCGCCACATTCAACAACGTCGGAGTAAAGATATGGCTGTATGATCCGGCACCCTGTTGCGACAAGTTGTCATGATAGTAGCCAAACCCTGGTAGATTTTCGGGCATGAAGCCATGCTCGCCACCCGCGCTGTACCTGATGAATCCGGTGTTGTTCGCATTGAACTGATGATCGACTCGTATCGTTCCCTGGTCCGTATTGTGGACCTCATTCCTGACGTCCAAATAGTTGTTGGAGTCGTTACCTGCACCGACAACGGTCGGCGTTCCCATCATTGTCATTCCCGCGCCGCCCATGCCCATCATCATATTGGGCTGCGGTGTGTATTGCGTCAGCATCGTGACTGCGACTGGGCTTAAACGGCTCGCAGGGATCACGTTGTTCGGGAACGGCTGCCGCGTAAACTGAGGATTCGATGCGGTCACTGGCAATGCAGGGTTGTAGTTCGGGTTCGTCACTGTTGTCTTCGGATCGTAAATTGTCACTCCACTCATGCTGAAGTCGCCGGCTACCTCTTCAGGGGTTGGCACGGTGTCTGTCATGGTGTCCGCCTGCACATGGCGCAGTCCTTCGTAGTTGACGAAGTAGAACGTCTTCTTCCCGAAAATGGGCCCGCTTAGTGAGCCCCCAAAGTTGTTCTGGACGAGGTGGTTCGTTCCACCCATATCATTGAACGAGTGCGCATCCATTGCTCCATTACGCACAAACGCATAAACAGTACCGTGCAGATGGGTTCCACCCGAACGCGTCACTATGTTGACCTGACCGCCGCCCGCCCCGCCCATCTCCGCCGAGTAGCTCCCTACCTGCACATTGAACTCCTGCACCGCATCCGGCGACGCGCTGAAGTTCTGTGTGTTGAACGTCGGGTCAGTATTCGTCGCGCCATCCAGCAGAAAGTAATTCGCATTCGGGCGGTTCCCGCCTACACTGATCGCCGACCGTTGTCCCGGTCTCCAGTAGAGTGGGTTCATGTCTCCCGTCTGCGCTCCATGACTGACATGCGCGCCGGGTACTGTGAGCATCAAGTCTACGAGCATGCGACCGTTCAGCGGCAATTGCGACACCGAACGCTGATCCACTACCTCTCCTACGCTCGCATCAGAAGTCCGCAGTAGTTCTGACGCCGCTACAGCTGAAATCGTCTGAGTGTCTGGTCCTACCGCAAGCATCACGTCGAATGTCGCGTCCTGACCGACTTCCAATTGCAGCGACCGCCGCGCTATAGCAAACCCCTTGCTCTCCGCCTGCACGATGTACGATCCCGGCAGTAGTCCGTCTACTTCATAAGCTCCATGTCCATCTGCTGTAACAGCTCGTTCTGCGCCCGTATTAACCAGAGTCAGCTTTACGCTTGCATGCGGAATCGGGAGATGCTGTGGGTCCATCACGACTCCACGCAACGCCACATAGTTCGCTTGCGACCATGCGAAGGATGTCGAAACAAATAATCCAATGACGAGAATGAGGGGGAGTAAACGATGACGCTTCATGTGGTCTCCTGAAGTTGCATTGCCCGCTCATCGCGCTTATGTCTGCGATGGAGTCGGCTTGTCCGCCATACCTGGCTTTTCGGGCCTGATCGTGGCAAGAAGTTGACTACAAATTTGCTGTCAAGTCCCACCGAGTCTACCCACCGCCAAGCAGACTGTCTTCCATCTCCAGTACGTATCCGTGCTCAACCTTTTGATGGATCATTGGACATCTGTGCCTGCACATTCCGCGGTTATCTAAGGGCAAGGTACCTGTCGTGAGCACCCGGCGTATATTTAATGGCATATGCGTCGCCTCGCTAGCATCGTGACGATCCTGCTTCTGCTGTCCACTGCAGCTCCCGTTTTGGCCTGCATGACCGGCAGCAGCATGAGCCGCGAAGAGAGTGCTTGTTGCCGCGCTATGCATGGCAACTGCGGACGGATGGCCAAGATGGGTTGCTGCCAGACAGAAGTTCGGACGGACGTGAACCCGCAGATTGTGACGAAAACCCCATCAGTCGATCTTCACTGGGCAGTCGTCGACTGGCTGGCACCGGCTGTCGTTGATATCCAAACGATCACATCTTCTTTGCTCGGCGCTTTCGACGAACATTCTCCGCCGGGATTAATAGCCGCAAGGACAACCGTACTCAGAATCTGATTTCTCCTTCGTAGCCGATGACATGCGCACCAATGTGCGTCTGCGCCTCATTTGGTTCAAACGAAGGAGCACTTATGAAATCCCTTATGGTTCTGGCATGTGCGTTTGCGCTGCCGGGGATTGCTGTTGCCGCTGACCACGGTCCTGTCTTCAGCTACGCTACCCCCGTTAACTCGCAGCGCGAGCTGAGTTTCGATACCGGCATCTTCGGTAGAAGCGGCTCTCAGGGAACACAGTTCTCGACGGGATCAGGCTTTGGGTACGGCATCACTCCTCACCTCACGCTAAATGCATTCCTGCCAGCGACGTTCGGCAGTGGCTCTCTCCCGGAGAGTCGTATCGTTCCGGGCAGTGAATGGTCTGCGGGAGCTTCATGGCGGTTCCAGCACTTGGTTACCAGCGTCGGGAAGCGGATCGAATCGACAGCTTCGCTCGGAGTCGTGGTTCCTGGTCCACAGCAGGACTCCGGAGTTCTCGCCAATCTTCATCGAGCGCCGGGCGTCGCAGGCGCTCTGGCAACGGGCCTTGCTTCTAGGAGCCAGTACGCCTGGATCGGCGGCGGCTATACCCGCTTTGCCGAGGCTTCGCACGACCGAAGGCCAGACACAATTTCCTGGAGTGGCGTCTATGGCTATCGTCCGGCTAGACTTCGAAGGGGCTACGACAAGTGGGATTATCGAGGCTTCGCAGAATTTACCGGAGAACACACCGGTAATGTGCGAACAAACGGGGCAATCCTTCCAAGTAGCAGCACAACGACGCTCTGGCTTGGTCCCTCTGTTCTCGCAATCTTCAAAAACATTGCCATCTCAGGCGGAGTACAAGCACCTCTTGTCCGAGATGCGTCCGAGTCGATCTATGGCCGAGAACACGTTCGCTTCGCCATCAACTTCAGCTATCTCAAATACTCCGCACACACCAGCTCCCATTGAAAAGGCTGACCATGAAAAGACTACTTACGGCAGGCATTCTCGCCATCTCTTCTCTCGCTGCTCACGCCGAATATGAGCAGATCAACCTTACCGTCTTCGGCATGGACTGCGCCCCGTGTGCCCATGCCATCCATGTTTCGATGAAAGGGATTCAGGGCGTGGACAAGGTGGACGTGGACCTCAATACCGGTCTCGTCGTCATCAAATTGACACCTGACAACAGCGCCGCCATGCGGCAGTTCAATCAAGCAGTCGAGAAAAACGGCTTCACTCATAAAGACGCAACTGTCATTGCACGAGGCAAGCTGACCGGTACGGTCAATGCACCGTTCTTTGAGGTCACCGGAACTCAGGATCGCTTTGCCTTAGTCCCCGCAGCGACCGGTTTGGATATCGCCGCTCTTCTCGGTAAGACCGTAACTGTTACAGGCGTCCTCCCTCAGGCTCCAAAAGGTAGGGTGTCTGATACGCTGCGCTACAACACCATCACGGAGGCGCAATGACTTCGACCCCGCCGACCTTAGCTCCTGCACGTCGAGCCAGACGAGCAGCCTTACTCAACTACTTCTCACTCTTTAGTTCTTTCAGTACGCTCATCTGTTGTGCCCTACCGTCTGTCCTGGTCTTGCTTGGGAT
Organism: Edaphobacter aggregans; assembly: GCF_003945235.1. NCBI lineage: Bacteria > Pseudomonadati > Acidobacteriota > Terriglobia > Terriglobales > Acidobacteriaceae > Edaphobacter > Edaphobacter aggregans. Next base: position 2,296,655 of record NZ_RSDW01000001.1, on the reverse strand, counting down.
GGGAACGGCTGTGGCATCGCTGCTTTCGGCAGCTCCGTGGCTCGTGAGCCTATCCCGGCATAAAATCTGGATCTTCAGCATTGCGGGCGTGCTTATCTCAGCCAGTTTTGTGATGACGTATGTCGTCGCGCCGCGCTTGCGGATAGGCGAGAACTGTGACACCGATGATCCAAGCACCTGCGGGGAGGTCAGCCGCGTCAGTCGCTTCGTACTTTGGACCTCAGCCCTGATTTGGAGTGGCGGATTCTTTGTTGCCTACCTCTTGGGTCCGCTTCTTGTGCGGCTAGACCGTTAGGGATGCGCCCCGACCGTATCGCTAGGCATCAAAGCCCAAGCAATCACGGAGGAGAATCGCAACGCACAAGACAGGGTAGTGGAACTATTCAAGCTGCCAGCTACTGCTTAGTGTTCCCATCCGTTCCGTGAGATGTTCCCATAAGGGGGAACCTTGATGCGGTAAGTTATTGAAAGGAATGGTAGGCACGAGCGGATTCGAACCGCTGACCTCTACCGTGTCAAGGTAGCGCTCTAACCAACTGAGCTACGCGCCTGCGTATTTTTTAGTCTAAATGGAACGGTGGGTTCAGGCAAACGAGTGGCCGGTTTATGAGTTTGGTGTGGTCATGTGATTGGCTATTTTTTTAGTGTGGTGCGGGAGTGTGCTGGTTCTGGAATAAGGTCTCAAATCGTTCCGTTAACTTAGGTTACGATTGAGTGAATCCACTGCGTGCCATTTCTGAGCCAATTCCGCGCTGCGCCTAATCTGCTTACGCTGATGCGGCTGTTTATCATTCCTTTTTTGGTGATCCAAATACTGGATGGGCATTACAGGATGGCGTTTGCGCTTTTCATGCTGGCTGGCGTCAGCGATGCTCTGGATGGGCTTTTGGCGCGGTGGTTAAGCCAGAAGACTACACTGGGACAGTATCTTGATCCGATTGCGGACAAGTTGTTGATGAGCACACTTTTTGTGGTGCTGACGCATGTGGGAATGGTGCCGCGCTACGTGACGGTGCTGGTTTTTAGCAGGGATCTGGGGATCCTGCTGATTGCCACGCTGCTGTTCGCTACCGGGACGCTGCGGGACTTTCGGCCGAGTCTTCTGGGCAAGCTGAATACGTTGGTGCAGATCGTTGGGCTGGTGGTGGTGCTTTCCGAAAAGGTCTTTCCTTTGATGGAGATAGGGTCATTGCGCAGCTGGTTGATCCAAGCCATTGCGTGGCTGGCTCCGTTGTCGGCGGCACAGTATGCATGGATTGTGTTCCGGCGCGTGAATGCCTCACAGCCCTCGGCGGTCTAGCGTTTGGACTTGGGGGCGGGCTTGGTGTCTGCCTCGTCGTCGGAGACGCTCTCCTCTTCTTCGATGGCGATGTCGTTAAACTCTGCGGAATCAAATACTTCACCGCATTGCTGGCACTCGACGAACTCAGCATCTTCGTCGCGCGAGACGATTTTGACGATTGGGTGTTTGCAGGTGGCGGTCATGGATGGGGAGGTGCGAATGGTATGGATTTTGCCCGTATTGAAGGAGGTTGTCAATTGCCCTTTCGCAGTATTTTTCGCTGGCCAGCCGGTGGTTTGGTAACGGTACAAAGAAAGGGAAAGCTGGTTGCGTGCTGGTCGTTCCGGACGTACACTATCTAGGACTGGAATTGTCGGTATTCTGGCAGTTTCGGTGCTGAACGGGACCCTGAGAGTTTACAGATGCTGCGTCTGACAAAAAAAGCGGACTACGGTCTGATGGCTTTGAAGTATTTGGCCGAGCAGACTCATGGTGCGCATAGCGCTAAGGACATCGCCGAGGCATATCACATTCCTCCCCAGCTGTTGGCGAAGATCCTGCAGACACTAGCCAAGGCTGGTTTGCTGGTCTCACATGCGGGGACGAATGGTGGATATGCTCTGGCTAAATCGGCTTCGGAGATCTCTGCGTTTGAGGTGATCCGGGCGATCGACGGGCCGTTGTTTATCACCAGCTGTATCACGATTCATGGAGCATGCGATCTGACGAGCACCTGCACTATCAAAGAACCACTCCGCAAAGTCAATGACAGCATCAAAGACCTGTTGAGCGGCATCTATATAGCAGACCTGGTTGAAGCTGCGGACGTGGAGCATGTTGCGGTGGGTGGTGGTTTAGTAAGCATCGCGCTTTAGACTTGTACGCGGCTGCCAGCCGTTAATAATGTTCAAAAGATATTGAGCAGCAACAGAGATTGGAATTTGGAGCGGGGAACGATATGAGCAGCAACGGAAACGGAACGGGAATCATTGTGACTGAGTCTTCAACGCCTCTGCCAGAGGGCGTGCACCTGCCGATCTACATGGATAACCATGCGACGACGCCGCTGGATCCGCGGGTTCTTGAAGCAATGATGCCGTATTTCACGTCGACCTTTGGGAATGCGGCGAGCCGCAATCACTCGTTCGGCTGGGAGGCCGAGAAGGCGGTGGAAAACGCGCGCGAGCAGGTGGCGAAGCTGATCGGTGCGACGGCCAAGGAGATCATCTTCACGTCGGGTGCGACGGAGTCGAACAATCTGGCTTTGAAGGGCATCGCCGAGATGTACCGCGAACGCGGCAACCACATCATCACGCAGGTGACGGAGCACAAGGCTGTGCTCGATACGTGCAAGAAGCTTGAGAAGCAGGGCTACCGCGTGACGTATCTGCCGGTGCAGGCCGACGGGTTGATCGACATCGAAGATTTGAAGCGGGCGATTGACGACAAGACGATTCTTGTATCGATCATGTACGCGAATAACGAGATTGGAGTGATCCAGCCGGTTGCCGAGATTGGCAAGCTGTGTCACGAGAAGGGCATCCTGTTCCACACCGATGGAGTGCAGGCTGTAGGCAAGGTTCCGGTGGATGTCCAGAAGGACAACATCGATGTACTGAGCCTGAGTGGCCACAAGATCTATGGGCCGAAGGGTGTGGGCGCGTTGTATGTGCGCCGGCGCAATCCGCGTGTGCAGATCTCTGAGCAGATCAACGGCGGCGGTCATGAGCGCGGGATGCGGTCGGGCACGCTGAACGTTCCCGGCATCGTTGGACTGGGCAAAGCCTGCGAGATCTGCGGCGAAGAGATGGCGACCGAGGCGAAGCGTGAGACGGAGCTTCGTGATTATCTGCGCGCAAAGTTTGAGAAGGCTCTGGATTACGTGCACGTCAACGGCAACATGGAGCACCATCTGCCGGGCAATCTGAACATGAGCTTTGTGTATGTCGAGGGCGAGAGCCTGCTGATGGGTATCAACGACATCGCGGTTTCTTCAGGCTCGGCCTGCACTTCGGCGACTCTTGAACCATCGTATGTATTGAAGGCTTTGGGCCTGGGCGACGATGTAGCCCATAGCTCGATTCGGTTTGGCCTTGGTCGGTTCAACACGAAGGCGGAAGTGGATTATGTTTCAGACAAGTTGATTGATGTGGTGCAGAAGCTGCGTGAGTTGAGCCCGCTGTATGAGATGGTGAAGGAAGGGATCGACCTCTCGAAGATTGAATGGGCAGCGCACTAAGGCAGCGGGTAGGGAATTAGGGTTCGATTGGACCTTATTTCCAGAGATATCATCTAAGTAAGAGACGAGGGACACAAAATGGCATATAGCGATAAGGTAATTGACCACTACAACAATCCCCGGAACGTTGGACAGATGGATAAGTCTTCGGACGAGGTTGGCACCGGGCTTGTAGGGGCGCCAGAGTGCGGCGACGTGATGCGGCTGCAGATCAAGGTGAACCCCGAGACGCAGGTGATCGAAGATGCCAAGTTCAAGACCTTCGGCTGCGGTTCGGCGATTGCTTCGTCTTCGCTCGCTACGGAGTGGGTGAAGGGTAAGACGGTGGCCGAGGCTCTGTCGATCAAGAACACGGACATCGTGAAGGAGCTTGCGCTTCCTCCGGTGAAGATTCACTGCTCGGTGCTGGCTGAGGATGCCATCCACGCGGCGATCAGCGACTGGAAGAAGAAGAACAATGTTGGTGAGACGGCGAACGCTGAGGTTGCTGCGGCTCACTAAGGCTAGATCAGTAGACGACCGCGGATGAGTGCGGATGAGCGGGGATTTAGGTACAGGCGTACTAGTCCGCGCGGATCTGTGGGGATCCGTGGTCGTTTTGTTGAAGGTGTGAATGATGGCGATGGTGACGTTACAATCCGCGGCGGAGATGGAGGCAAGCAGGAAGCAGGCTGCTTCGTCTGAACCAAAGAATCCGCTGGCTGGGATGAATGTGCTGACGGCCGAAGGGCAGGAACCGAACCAGAAGGGCATTCAGATTACCGAGAAGGCGCTGAAGCGGATTCGCGTGGCGATGGCGAAGGAGGGTGTTTCGCCGGAGCAGGGCGGGCTGCGCGTTGGGATTCAGGGTGGTGGGTGCTCGGGGCTTAGCTACAACATTCGTTTTGATTCGCAGCCTCGCGAGCGGGACCGTGTGTACACGTTTGGCGCGGGGATTCAGACTTCGGGCGATCCGACTAACGGCGCGCCGATTCGGATATTCGTCGACCCGAAGAGTTTTATCTATCTGCATGGCATGGTGCTGGACTTTGAAGAGACACTGATGCGTCAGGGGTTCAATTTCATCAATCCGAACTCGACGAAGAGTTGTGGGTGCGGGTCGAGCTTTACGGCGTAAGCTTAAAAGTGATGAGCCACGATTCGCAGAGCAGCTACTTCACTCTTTTTCAACTTCCTCAACATTTACACCTTGACGCAGCGGCGCTCGAGAAGCAGTTTTATGCTTTGTCGCGCAAGTTGCATCCGGATCGGTTCGCTTCGAAGCCCGCCGCCGAACAGGAGGCTGCGCTGGCGGCTAGTTCAGAGTTGAACGACGCATATCGAACGCTGAAGGACCCGATTCTGCGGACGCAGTATCTGCTGAAGCTCGAAGGCGTGGAGCTGGAGGAGCAGTCGAAGGCCGCGACCGATGCGGCTCGGGCTACGGGGATTGAGAAGAAGCAGGTGGTTCCGCCAGAGTTGCTGGAGGAGGTCTTCGAGCTGAACATGCAGCTTCAGGAGATGCGCGCCGCGAAGCAGATGGGCGAGGATGAGCCGGAGCTGCGGCGCGATCTGATGACTACCAAGGACGCCTTCGACGCGAAGATGGTGGAGACGCAGGCGGAGCTCGAAGGGCTTTGGACCGCGTGGGATGCTGCTGTGGATGCCGGCGATGAGGCGGCAAAGGCGAGAGTCAGAGATGCGATGGTGGCGCTGCTGAATAAGCGGAGTTATCTGCGGAATCTGGTTCGCGATGTGAATGACGCTTTGGGGCTGTAGGCGCTCGCGAAGGGGATGGGCTTGCGAGGTGACTACGCGGTTGCGGTGATCCGTTCGAGCTGCTGAAGGTGATTGATGTCGTGGCCGGCCATGGTCTCGACGATGGTCCAGAGGGTCATGGTGCCGCGCTCGGGGTGAGTGGTGGGGCGGTGGCGGTCGGCTTCGTCGACTGTGGTGAGGAATTTCAGGTTCCAGTTGCGGGCAGCGGTGAAGAGCGCGAGCGCAGAGGCGAGGTCGTAGGCGGCGTAACGCGTGGCCCAGTTCTCCTGATTGAAGGGCTGGATGATGGGATGCTCTTCGCTGAGGGTCTGGCGGAGACGGAAGCTGAAGACGAGCTCGCAGTCGGCGAGGTGGGCGATGATCTCGCGGACGCTCCACTTACCGGGGGCCGGCTCTGCGTCGGCCTGGGCCGGGGAGAAGGGCTCGGTAAGGACGCGGAGACGGTCTGCGGTCGAAGTAATGACCGGGAGTGGGTCTCGTTCGTCGAGGAATTTGGCGTACGGATTGAGATCCATGAGGTCAACGTATCACGGATCAAAATGCAATTGTTTGCAGTGTTCGGGGTGGAATTTTTCTTCAGGCCGCAGAGGGAGAGAGCCGAGGTGCAGCGTCAAGACTTATGGCATTTCGCATCGCCAGCGTTCTCCGGAATTCATCGGTTTCTTGCAGGCTCACACCCATCCGAGCTCGGACGTGGGAGAAGAGTTTTAGCAGGTCCGCGCACCAGACGCTTGGATTATCGAAGCCTCGAGCGCTGGAAAAACGATGTGCGAGATGGCCGCCCGCGCACGTTTTTGCTTCGCTGCAGTCACGGCAGGTTTGCGCGAGTGGCATGCCTTCAAAGATAGCCTGGGCGTGCATCGTCTCGGTTCGTAACAGATCGAAAAAACTGGAATTGCGGACGTTCAGCTTGATTCGGGAAAGTCCTTCGCCACAGGCACGAAGATTATCGAGCCCTTCCATCTCTCCATCTGCTTCGATAAATACGTAGCCCGGCGGACCGTTGCCAATCGCCTCAGAGTGGCTCTGACCGCCCATGATCACCCGTGCCACATCTTTCAAATTATTGATTTGGAATTCCATGGTGCCCTCAAACCACCAATCGTCGAAGATCGGGATGAGAAAATCCGCGCAGGGTGTGGCTCCGTAGCGTTGCCAGATGGGCGCAATAGTGTCGTGAGTAAAGTGAGGCATCAAGTAAGTGATTTGTTTGCAGGCGAGCTGCAGGAAATGACGGTGTACAACCAATGGATCAGCTCCCAGCGGGATCACACATCCGACACCGTACGGAATGTCTGCTTCTTGCAAGAGCCTTAATCCGCGCTCCACCTGATCGTAGGAACCTTGTCGCCGGTGATCGACCCTTACGGCATCATGGATCTCTTTGGGACCGTCCATGCTGATCCCGATGCTTACTTCGTATTTTCGGAGTAGATCGATCCAGCGAGAATCCAGGAGCGTCCCGTTCGTCTGCATGACCAGATGTAGATTTACGACCTTACCCAGCACAGCTTGCGCCCTTGCACACCAAGCGTCGAATCTGTCGGGACCAATCAGACACGGCTCACCTCCGTGGAAGGCTAAGAGGATTCGATCCTGACCGGTAGCACGGCATTGCTCGAGAGTGCGCGCGAGTGCTGCTTCAAACACCTCATTTGACATCAACGCTGGCCGGCTCTTCCAGGAAGAATCAGCCATGTTGAAGACGTAGCAATAGGAACAGTTCAGATTGCAGCGAGCCGCGACCTTCAAGATGACTTGGCTAATATAGTTTTTTTGACCACTTTGCCAAATTTCGCCCATGCAACCCTCCTGCATTAGCAACCTGGTCGTTTCTCGATGAGCGTAGTGAGACAGATCAAACAGTTTGTTTAGAAAGCGGACCTCATGAGTTCTTAAGCTGCCTCCGATCCATCCGCTTCCTGTGAGAGCGGATGGATTGGAGTTAGAACCCGATTTTCGAGTCAGTATGCCCCTGGCCCATGGATACTGCCTTAAAGGGCGGCCTTGCGACCGACGGTGGTCGCCGGAAAACGGGGTATTGTCCTGAGGCCTTTTTTGAAGCAAATCTTCATTTATCGATGGTTTCAAAGTAAGCCATCTCAAAAGAAGAGGTTGCCTTGGGCAGTCGGTAAGCCTATGAATCTCCCTTGGTGATAGTTACCAACACCTGCTCAAAGGGGGGAATTACGCATCCTGACAGGGATAGAGGATGTCAGGATTTAACTTTGTCCCAAACGATGTTGATGTGCGTGAATTCGATGTGGTGGGTGGGACCAATGGACAGTTCAGATTGCAGAGCACCTTTGAGAGCGTCCTGCACTTTTGTTTGCATTGCCGGAGGCACTGGTTTCTTGTCGATCGTCCCCGTCATAATAGTTTGGGCCATTTCTCCTCCTTGTTGATTATGGAAATTGAAAGCAACCCGTTGGAAAAACGCTCAAGAATAGCTTCTTTTCAAAGAATTTGTCAACGTGAGTATCGTCCGCAGATTGCGGCCGTTTCGTTCCTCAAACTCCCGGAGAGCCCCAGCGTAGTCGGCAGTCCGTGCTCTCTCGAGAGCAGAGTCAAATCGCTTAATGAGCTGCTCTGTTCTAGCAGATATCACGAATCGCTTTTATTTATAGGGTGGTTAGTGGTGGGCCCGGAGGGATTTGAACCCCCAACCAAGGGATTATGAGTCCCCTGCTCTAACCGTTGAGCTACAGGCCCTTCCATGACGCACGACGCTCTTAGAGCACGCTGTGGGGGATTTTGTGGGGAGTTTACGCCACTTGCCCGTTCCAGAGCCTTGCGATTGAGCGTCTCCAGCCGGCCAAAGCTCGCTCCACAGACTCCGGCGTCCGATGCACGTACGCTGGCTCACTGTCATGCTGGAATGTCCGGCCAGCTTCATCATTGTAAATGCATTTGCTCCCGCCTCGCCTAAACGGATCAGGCAGGGTGGCGCGGTAAGTTCATCGGAATCGAGTCATTGGCATCAGGCGCTCTTGGCTGAGCTCGCCGCGACTCCGGCAGACGTAGTACGGCGGGCTCCCCGCTGAAACACGAGTGCAGCAGCACCGCGAAGCCGAGCGATTTCGCCTTCATGGGTCGGTCGAATCAGTGGCGCACTTCCGGCCAGGGTAAGGTCAGCCGCCTCCTTCTCGATCACCGGCCCAAAACGATGCCAGGCCGCCGTCAGATCCCCTGCGATCAGAATCATGCTGGGAGAGACGCTGGCAATGATCATCCGCAATCCGCGACCAATCCACGTGGCCTGTTTGGTGAGAGCTTGCGCGGCAGCCGAATCGCCGTCTTCGGCCCGGTTGAGCAGTTCCTGAAAAGTGACGACATTGCCCTTCGGCTTCAACTCCCGGTAATAACGCAGTGCAGCCCGGCCGGAGCTATAAAGTTCCCAGCATCCGTGCTGCCCGCACGCACAGCGCGGGCCATTGGGATCGACGAGGATATGGCCGAACTCGCCCGCCATTCCGTTGTGTCCGGAGAATACTTGTCCATTGGCAAGAACGCAGGTTCCCACGCCTTCGCCGACCGCGACCAGCACCGCATCCTTCACTCCGTCCATGCGGGCGAAGATTCGCTCCGCCATGAGACAAGCAGTTGCATCATTTTCCAGCATCACGGGAAGTCCCAACTTGGTCTCGACCATTTTCTTGATATCGAATTCGGGCCATTTCAGGTTGGGAGCAAAGATTAGCCGTTGCGTCGTAGGATTCACTCTTCCTGGCAGACTGATGCCGATGCCCTCCGTTGATTTTTGTAGCGCAGTGGGACGGATCCGCTGAATGCATTCGATGATCAACCGCACGGAGGCTGCCGGGTCGGAGGTAATCGGCACGGGCCGACGCGAGAGTAGCCGCCCATTCAGATCCACTATGGCGACACTGGCCTGTCCTGGATGAACGTCGACGGCGATCGCTACTAGATCTCCGTTTAGTCCCACCATGGTTGGTCTGCGTCCTCGCGGCAGCGAACCCATTGCGCCTTCGCGCACCCAATTCTCGTCGATAAGCTGCTCCACGATCTGCGAGACAGTGCTGCGTCCAAGGCCCGAACGCCGCGCCAGGTCGGCGCGCGAAATGGGCTGGCTGGTCCGAATTAACTCGAGCACGATATCCCGGTTGATGATCCGTGCTGTCTCACTCGACGCGAGTTGTAACTCAGTCAGGTCGACGTGTCTTATGCCAGGTTTGTCGAGACGCAATTTCCTTGAACCTCTGATGTTAAGCATGCAATAAACCGCTCCGAATCGGGATAAAGATCGAGGCGCCCACTAAAAATAACGAAGCATACTATCAGGAGCAAATTTTCACGAACAGAAGAAGGCCTAAGTCCTTATCAAAGTGGCTTTAGGATTGAAATCCTATAGCAACGATTTTTTAGAGGGCGGAATCTGTTTTTAGTTTGGCCGTTGGAACAATTGAAGATAAGTCAGTAAGACAGCAGGAGTAAAGCTGAGATTTAGGTCGAACATCAAGTGACAACTATGCGTCCTTGGTTTCGATCCCAGAGTATATCCGAAGGCCTGTATTTTGCGACAATTTGTATTTTTTTCTTGACATCGCCAGAAATATATCACTATAGTCTCGGTCGCTAACAAAATCACCAATAGTGTTGGACTAAGTAAAAAGACTTATCGGGCTCCCCTCACGTAGTTACGTTGATTTATCGACGGGAATTTTTGGGAGGCGGAAAATGAAAAGTAAGTATGGTATTTCTACCAGGCGAGGCCTAACTCTAGATCTGCGACAACTCTGTGGAAGCGTGCGGCGGATTATTCCACTTATCGCGGTCGCGTTCTTACTTTCGTCCACGTCCCTGATCCACGCACAAACCACAGCTCAGTTGACGGGTATCGTGCAGGATGCCTCGGGTAGCGTAATTCCCGGAGCCGAGATAACGCTGACTGACGAATCGACCGGAACTACGCGCGTCGTAGAAACGAATCGCCAGGGATTGTATGCCTTTCCCGCGCTCGTACCGGCCACCTACAGTGTGAAGGTCAACGCGAAAGGTTTCCAGCCTAAGGAAATCACTGGAATTATGCTGCACGCCGGAGATGTGCGCGCCGTCCCTGCGATTTCGCTGGCTGTGGGCTCTGAGTCAACGACGGTCACAGTCGAAGCTACCGGCGACATGATTCCCACGGACAACGGGGCACGCACCAACGTCCTGGACTCCAGACAGATCGAGAACCTGGTTCTTGTCGGCCGCGACACCACCGAGCTGCTGAAAGTGCTGCCGGGCGCGACAACAGTCTCCTCCGGCCTGACCCAGAACAGTCCGATGTACAACGATCTAAACGTGTCTGTTCAGCAAAGTGCGATCGGTAACGGCATCAATATTAACGGTGCAGTGAATCGCGGTGGTACGGCGTTGCTGGCTGACGGAGCCAACATCATTGACCCAGGCAACATGGCGTCTTCGGTCTCGATCGTCAACCCGGAAATGACCTCGGAGGTCAGCGTACAGGCGTCGAACTTCGGTGCTGACACTGCGTTTGGACCGGTGGTTGTGAGTACCATCAGTAAATCGGGAGGCAATCGGTATCACGGTGAAGCCTACTTCGACGCGCGGAACAGTGTTCTGAACGCGAACGATTGGCAGAGCAATCATCAGGGAATCGCGCAGGGACCTCAGCACTATTACTATCCTGGCGGTAACTTTGGCGGTCCGGTTCCGGGCACCAAGAGTACGCTGTTCTTCTGGGGCGGTTTCGAAAAGTGGTTGCAAAACCAGGGCAACTCGAACGTGTTGAAATCGTACATTCCCTCTCCGGAGATGATGGCCGGGGATTTCACCACTGATAACCCGGATAACACGACCCTTTGCCCCAACGGATTTTATGCGACTCCAACCTCCAGCTATCCCCAGGGTGCATGGTGCGGCGATCTTTCCGGAACGGTCTTCCCGGACGGCAGCAGCATTCCTACCAACAACTCCACTGCTCCAAACTCCGGTAATAAGATACCTGCTCAATTTATCGATCCTGGTGGAGCGGCGCTGGCCAAAATCTGGCCCAAGGCAAATGCGAACCCCGCTACCACTCCGGGAGGCTTCAACTACGTTCAGCCCATCCCAAACCTGAACAACGGGTGGATCTATCGCTTCCGGATTGACTATCAATGGGGGCCAAATACGAAGATCTACGGGTCTTACCAGCAGGCATACGATTCGCAGCTGGCGCAGGGTAATGGCGCGCACCTCTACTGGACGCCGGGTAACGCCATCCCGTACCCAGGCGGCGGCATGTCAGAGGCCTTCCGGGGCAAATCGCTGGCCGGCCACTTTGTACACAACTTCAATGCCACAACCACCAACGACTTCATGGCGGCATGGGCGTTCGGGGACTTCCCCTTTGTCCAGCCGGATCCATCGGCGGCCTACCGGAGCACATTGGGCTATCCCTACGGCAAGGTCTTTCAGACCACCTCTCTCAACATCCCTGCTTACAGCAGCGCCGGGACAGCCAGCTTCCCGGACTTCTCGCAGGCTTCAATCTTTGACAACCCTCCGGGTCAGTATGCAGTCCGCAAGGAAGCCCCACAGTTCAGTAATACGCTGACCAAGATTTGGGGCGCTCACACGGTGAAAATGGGCGCATTCACGCAGAACACCGATAACTACCAGAGCACCTTCAGCACTTTCCAGGATGGATCCCTCACCATTCGCGCGGGTCAGAATCCGAATGTCTTTACGGGACGCCCACTTGGCTCGCCGCAGAACCCCGTGGCTAACTTCACCATGGGCATACTGTCGGGCTACAGCGAAAACGATTCATCTCCCATTGCCGATACTGCCTACCAGGCGACGGCGTTTTTCGTCTCCGACAACTGGAGAGCAACCAAACATCTAACCCTTGAGCTAGGCGCGCGTGTCGAGCACATCGGCCACTGGTATGACCGTCAACACATTGGCATGGCGGTCTTCTATCCTGATCGCGTCTTGTCTGACTTCAACAGCGGCAAATACGCTCCAGGCTATTACTGGCATGCCATCGATGCGGGCGTTCCGCTGAGCGGTCAGCCGAACCGCTTCGCCTATTTCAACCCACGATTGGGCTTTTCCTACGATCTCTACGGGAACGGCAACACCATGGTTCGCGGCGGATGGGGCTCCTACCGTTTCGTCACCCAAGTCAACGACGTCTCGGCGCCGCTAGTGACCGCGCAGCACGTCCTGAGCTACAACTCGCCTGGTTCGAAGACGGTTATGCTTTCGCAGCTCAATCAGTTAGCCTATGTGCCGTGTACCTCTCAGTGCACAAGCGGAACACAGACGGGCTTCGACCCGGGCGACTACGGCCAGCCGCTCACCTTTGCCTACAATCTCACGATCGACCAGAGAGTGAAGTGGAATTCCGTAGTCGATGTAGCCTATGTCGGAAGCAGCACCAGCCAGCTTCCTGACAATAGCGAGGGCATTGAAGGCAGCAACTATGCCGCAATCGCTGATCAGAACAAGACACCGCTTGGAGCCTTCTTCAAGCCCGATCCCGTCACCGGTGTGCTGTCCACCAATCCGGAAAACCTGGGAACGAATCCTAACGGCTCCACCGGCACTCCGACAGGAAACCAGGCGTCACATTATCACCCCTACGGCTTCGCGTACGGAACCGCTTCCGCCAATATGAATCGCAGTATCGCTTACACCAACTACAACGCTCTGCAGGTAGCTTGGATCAAGACGACCGGCAGGCTCGGCTACAACCTGAACGCCACGTGGTCGAAGACGCTGGGCACGGGGCTGCAGGCGAATCCGTTTGATATCCACCTGGACTACGGCCCGACCTCCACGGATCGGCCGATTGTTTTCAATGCCAGCTACTATTACCAGACCGGAAAACTCAATGCCTTCAATCCGTTTGTCAACGGGCTGCTTGGAGGATGGACGATCTCCGGCATCTCCACGTGGCAGGGTGGCGGGTACATTCCCGCTGCGCTTGGAAACGGTGTGCCAAACTTCGGCCTCGGGCTAACGTACACCGGTCTGCCGGCAAATGCGAAGGCGCAGGGTATCACCACCGGCATCGGCACTGCTACGTACTTTGGTACGGATGCTCCTGTCCCGATCATGCCCGTGCTGACCTGCGACCCAACAGCCAACCTTGGCCACTACCAACGCCTGAATGGGAACTGCTTTATAGCGCCACCGGTAGGGCAGCAGGGCGGTCAGAATTACCCCTACATGAGCGCCGGGGCCTATTTCAATCACGATCTGGCAATTTACAGGTCTTTCCATATTCATGAGAGCCAGCAAATCCAATTCCGTGCCAGCGCCTTTAACTGGCTGAACCACCCGTTACCGGGTTACAGCTCGCTGACACCGCTCACGTTGGCTTACACCGTGGACTATGCCAGCAAAGCCATCACGCGGAACTACAACACCAGCACCTTCGGTGTTATGGACAACAAGACGGGTGCTCCCTACCAGCGCATTATTGAATTGAACGTGAAGTACTTCTTCTAGCACGCCTCCTGCGAAACGGAAGGCAAACGATTCATTTGCCTTCCGTTTTTCTTTGGTTTCGGGAAATCGAGCGCCATCTCATAGGTCGAAGCCACCACCATCCCGTTCAGAGTTGAAGCCGCTGTATCAAGACTGGTGGTATGTCCGTCGAGCATGTCGCGGTGATACGATTTGGAATCGACGGTGGATAACCCATCGATTCCTGACCCATCATGTCCATCCGATTCAAACGTTGCGGCACATTCTTTATTTTCACGTTGATTTATGCTGTGACCCTTTGGGGCCAGCCTGCGGGCAATGGAACGGTCGGCAACGAATCGTTGCGGCAGCACTACGACAACGCCCAGGCGTTGCAACGGACGGGCAAGCTCAACGAGGCAGCGGAGCACTACCGCGCTTTTCTTGCAGATGCGCTTGGCGAGTTAGCGATCGGGTATGGTCTGGTGCAGGATTACACGCACGCAGCTCCATTATTCGATGAGGCTCTGATTTTGGAGCCCGGTTCTCCGTCTCTGCTTCTCGACTATGCGCGAACGGCGCTAGCGCTGGGTGATCTTGCCCATGCAAAGACGCTGGCGACGGAATTCATACAGAAATATCCGGGTGATCGTGGGAGGCTCGCTCAGGCACATAAGGTGCTGGGACACACACTTCGAAAACTAAACCAGGATCAGGAAGCAAGGAAAGAACTGGAAGCAGCCGTGGCGTTAGATCCGACTTTTTCCAACGGTTACGACCTGGCCGTGACATGTCTCGATTTGGAAGATGAAAAGTGCGCTGTGCAGATCTTCGACGAGATGGAGAAATCGTTTGGGGACACGGCGGAAATCCACATGACGTTCGGCCGCGCGTACGGCGACTCTGATTTCCAATCGAGAGCAGTAACCGAATTCCGACGGGCCATCGAGGAAAACCCAAATTTGCCAGGCGTGCACTATCTGCTCGCAGCAGCCTTGTTGACGGCTGGTAACGTGGAAAATCCTTTGGATACCGCGGAAGCAGAATTGAAAAAAGAACTGGCAATTTCTCCGCGCGATTCCATGGCGTATGCGGCGCTCGGCAAGATTGAGGTAGGTCGCAATAACTACGCTGAAGCAGAAACATATCTGAAAAAGGCGATCTCACTTGAACCACGAAGTCCTGACGCCTATCTCTATCTTGGGCAGATGTATTTCAACATGAATCGTTTCGCGGATGCAGAAACGGCTCTTCGTCAATCCATCCGTCTTACAACGGATGTTTCGCAGAATCGATATCAGGTTCAGAAAGCGCACTTCCTTCTGGGCCGAATTCTGATGCAGCAAGGGCAGCAGCAGGCAGCACATGCCGAGATGGATATTTCACGCGATCTGGCCAACAAAACGCTCACGCAGGATAAAACCAAGCTGGCAGGACTGCTGAACCCAACGGGGTCTCAGGATGCTCAAGTACCCGCGGCAGAAGCCAGGGCAGCGTCTCCCCGCCGTGCGCCAACGGGGGATGCGCTGACGCCGCGCAGTGTCGAATCAATGAGAGAGCAGCTCAGACTCCCCGTGGCCGACAGCTATAACAATCTCGGCGCTATCGCGGCAACCAACAACGACTATTCGGACGCAGTCACCTACTTTAAGCGTGCCGCCTTGTGGAATCCGTCGCTCGAAGGACTCGACTATAACTTGGGGCGAGCGGCATTTGCGGGATTGCAATTTGCGGATGCCATCATGCCGCTAACGCGTTACCTGAAGTCGCACACGGATGACGCCGGTGCCCGCAGCGTCCTGGCCATCAGCCAGTTCATGATAGGAAACTATCCCGGTTGCATCGAAGCGCTGGAGCCCGTGATCGGAAAAACTGACCTTGCTCCACAGGCAGAGTATGTCTACGCCGAGTCGATGATCAAGACTGGGCGAATCGCCCCTGGCGCAGAGCGGCTGGCTGCGCTGGAGAAGTTGCATCCAGAAATTCCTGATGTACATCGCGCCTTGGGAGAAGCATTGAGTCAGCAGGGAAAGAAGCAGCAGGCGCTCGAAGAACTTCGCACTGCTATTCAGCTAAGCCCACGTGATGCTGATTCGCATTACGATCTCGGCAAGATGGAGTTTGAAAGCGGGGACACGGCCGCAGCCATTCCCGAACTTGAGGCGGCGACGAAGCTGTTGCCGAACAGCGAGAAATTCCATCAGCAACTGGCTGATGCTTACACTGCGGCTCTTCGGCCAGCAGACGCACAGAAAGAGATAGAGACCTGTAACCTGCTTCGGGCGCGAGTTCAAAGTAGCCCCTCGTCACACCAGGTTGCCGCTCCCGAGCAATAAATCGAGCAATAGCGCACTCAGAAGACTCTTGCTGAGAGAGGTGCATGAGTGCCGCTTCTCAGCCAGCCTTCCGATCTTACTGTCGTGTGCTCCACGTAACGCAGTCTGCGCTTGGATCGCGGGAGTTCAAACTCTGGCAGGTTGAGACGGTGTTTTTCTGCACGTTCTTGCCGCTGAAGGGCGCGAGTTTGGGTGGGCCAAGCGGTCCAAGTGCCGTAGCATCCCAACTCGTAGCAGTCAGAGTGCCGTGATCGATCTTCATGGCCAGCGGAGTAGGCGTTGTCCCGTCTTTGACCGGGTCGAAGGTAATCTTGACCTCCTTGCCATCCTGCGCCCAATGAGCGTGCCATGTCTGTGTAGGTTTGTTGTCCCACGTCTGCTGCAGAATCACCGTCCCGTCGGCGGCAAACTGAACCAGCAGAACGCGGTGTACCTCCGCAGTAATGCCGCCGCTGCCGGAGTAGAAACCCTTCAACTTTTCAGCAGCGTGTAAAGGTACGGAAACACACGCCGCAATCAAAACAATCATCGCGATGTAGGAGAGTCTCAAAGTCGGGCCTCGAATACAAGATTGAACGGAGTCTGGCTGGCGCGTCGAAACTGCGTAAAGCCTCCACTAAGAACCACGTCCCTCATGCGCGCCTCACCCGCCTGAGCGCCAAGCGCGAGCCCAACCTCCTGCGACCGTGAAGCCGGTGTGCACACCAGCGTGGACGCTGAATAGAACACACGGCCAACCGGGTTCAGGTTGTCTTCGACATTGTCGTTCGCGAAGGGCTCAACAATCATCCAGCTTCCCTCTGACGACAGAGTGCTTCGAACATGATCGGACGCACCCACCGGATCCCCCATGTCATGCAGGCAGTCGAAGAACGTGACGAGATCGTAGTCGTTGCCCGGGAATTCCTTCGCTGACGCGACGGCAAACGTAATGCGGTCGCCGACCCCGGCCTCCTTGGCAGTGCGTCTCGCCCACTCGATCGAGGGTGCGTGGTAGTCGAAGCCGAAGAACGTCGATTTCGGAAATTCCTTCGCCATCAGGATCGTCGAAGAACCATGCCCGCAGCCAACATCGGCGACGCGCCCGCCAGCTTTGAGCTTCTCGACGACCCCAGTCAGCGAAGGCAGCCACTGCGAGATCAGGTTGGCGGCATAGTTAGGACGGAAGAATCGCTCCGTCCCCTGGAACATCTCCGGATCATGCTCATGCCAGCCAACGCCGCGCCCCGTGCGGAACGCCTCGGTGATCTTCGGCTCATCGCGCGTCAGTGCTTCGATGATCTGGAATGCTCCCGGCAGAAAAGCGGGGCTGTCCTCCTGAGCAAGCGCAAAGGCTTGCTCCGGAAGCAGCGTGTAGGTCTTCGTTGCGGCATCGTAGTCCACATAGCCGCTGGCTGCATTGGCGTTGAGCCACTCGCGTGTGTAGCGTTCGTCGGTATGGGCTTTTGCGGCAAGCTGCGCCGGCGTCAGTGGACCGGCTCCAGCCATAGCCTTATAAAGGCCAAGCTTGTCGCCGATAACCACCAGCGACGCGTGCATCGCCGCACCCATATCCTGCACGGCACGGCCCATAAAGGCGTTGAGTTTCGCTTCATCAATGAGGGGGACAGGATTCAGGCTGGCCATAGCTTCCTCCACTACTGCAATAACAACCGACTGCAGATCGCTGGGAAATACCCAGCAGCTAGTTTCAGACGACGCCCGGTTTTCAATGCTCCCCATCTTGCTCTCCGCAGATGCCGATGGCAAGGGGATTCTGCGCTTAGAAAGCCGCGGTCACGGCTTTCCAATATGGCTGCGAGCACGATCCATCGCCGCGGCTGCTGCGGAGAGAGCGCTCTGCCGAGCCTCGCCTTCCGTGGCAAATGTTGTGCCGCTCTCCACCGCCGATGGCACAGCCTGCCCGCTCAGCGCGGCGGTAGCAGTCCATCTGCCGTCGGTGCTCTGCTGCGTGGTGATTTCGACCGGTTCGCCCCGATAGTGTTCGGTGTAAACGTTGTTCGGCATAGCGGCACCTCCGTGGAAGGCCATGTGGTTTGACAGGTTAGCACGGGGGCGCGTATGTTCGCAGCGAACGCGGGCCAAGCACTTCCTGGGATCCCGTCACTTCCCCTTTTGGTCAATTGAAGCCGCAGAAGCCCTTGTCGCTCAAGGCCGACCTGTCGTCTGTCGTGAGCCAAGTCCATCAAAGTGCGGCACTTTTGTCCTTCGCCTATCCGAGAAGCTGAAGAACAACGCAACAAAAAAAGCCTACTGAATGGAGATCGATCCTATGGCAAACGAAAAAATCACCCCATTTAAAGAATTCATTGATTCCGTCAATCAAGCGAAGCCGGAAACCTTTGCGGCCGCTGTGGCTGCGGCTTCGACCACCGGCAAGCGAGCCAACGCGCAGGCAATTACTGAGATGCGCGCCCACATCCTCAAGCACTACGAAGGTGTCACAGTACAGCACTCCTTTGTCGACGCGAACGGCTCCATCTTCGACTGCGTCCCTGTCGAACAGCAGCCTGGTCTGCGTGGAAAGGAAACTACAGTTCCCAAAGCCCCCGACCTGCCCCAGCCGGCGGAACCCCACGCCGCAGGTGCCAAAGACGAGCGCCAGGCCAGCCACATCGAGTCACCTCTCGGTCCAGGCAAGGTCGATACGCTCGGCAACAAAATGGAATGCCCCGACGGCACCATCCCCATGCGCCGCCTCACCCTCGAAGGCATGTCACGCTTTGAAAGCCTCCAACAGTTTTTTCAAAAGAGCCCACTGGACAAAGAGGTCAGGCCCCCCCAGGGAGCAAGCCCTAACGTCGCGGCCACTCACAAGTGGGCTCATGCGTTCCAGAACGTCAATAACATCGGCGGACACAGCTTCATTAACATCTGGAAGCCGGCCATCGGTGCCAACCAGATCTTTTCGCTCTCGCAGCACTGGTACGTTGGTGGCTCCGGGGCCGCATTGCAGACAGCGGAGGTGGGCCTGCAGGTTTATCCCGGACTCTACGGAGGCCCCAATCCCTGCTTCTTCATTTACTGGACAGCGGACGATTACAACAAGACCGGATGCTACAACCTCACCTGCAGCAACTTCGTCCAGACCAACAAGTCGTGGCCAATCGGCGGCGCAATCGGCCCTATCAGCACCTACGGAGGACAGCAGTGGGAACTCGAGATTGCCTACTACCTCACCGGCGGTCGCTGGTGGCTCTATGTCAAGGGAACTGCAGCGGCCAATGCCATTGGCTATTATCCTGCCTCACAGTACGGTAACGGTGTCATGGCTACCCATGCCGCCGAAATCGACTATGGCGGCGAGGTCGTCGGGACCACCAGCTGGCCGCCCATGGGCAGCGGCCACCTTGCCGCCGAAGGATGGCAGAAGGCCTGCTACCAGCGGCAGATCTACTACTACCAGACAGGCGGAGGGTCGGCCTGGGCCAGTCTCACACCTTCCACGACTTCACCGCAGTGCTACACCGTAACAGTCAACAACTTCGCCTCACCGTGGAACGAGACCATCTTCTACGGTGGCCCCGGAGGTTCCAACTGCTAAGCCACACTGCTGACTAGGTCGCATTGCCGTCGGCTGCATCTACTTCTTGCCCGTACTTCCCGGCGTCGTATTAGAGTCCTCGGGAGCGGAAGGGTTGATGTGGCCGGCGGCATTTTCCGGCGTCTTCGAGCGCACCGCCGTCTGTCCCGGACCTGCCGTACCTGGATTGTCCCCCAGCGGCCCCGACGGCTGCTCCGCTACCTCTTTTGCGTCCGGCGTGTGTGTTTGAACGGAAGATCGCGGCGCATCATTCTTTGCGGACATGGCTTGGCCCTTTCAGACCACATTGGAGGAGTCTTTTTACCCCTCCGGTTGCCTCCTTGGGTAAACTCCCTGCCTCCGGTAATCTGTAGAGGCGTGCGGCACAGTCCGCGGAGGCATCGATAACAGCATGAGTTTCAATCAGAAGTCAGAAGAAAACGCAGAAACCCGCACGGCCCCCATCCTCGTAACCGGAGGCGCCGGATTCATCGGCTCAAACTTCGTTCTCGACTGGCTGGCCACCGGCAATAGTCCCATCGTCAACCTCGACAAGCTGACCTACGCCGGAAACCCCGAAAACCTGGCCGCAGTCGAAGACAACCCCGGCTACACCTTCGTCCAGGGCGATATCTGCGACGCAAAGCTGGTCCCTCGCCTCCTCGAGAAGCACCGCCCCCGCGCCATCGTCCACTTCGCCGCCGAAAGCCACGTCGACCGCTCCATCCACGGCCCCGAAGCCTTCCTCCGCACCAACATCGACGGCACCTTCACCCTCCTTCAGGCCGCTCGCACGTATTACGCCTCACTCACAGGCGAAGAGCGCGAACACTTCCGCTTCCTCCACGTCTCCACCGACGAGGTCTACGGCACTCTCGCCCCCAACGACCCGGCCTTCCACGAAGACACCCCCTACTCCCCCAACAGCCCTTACGCCGCATCCAAGGCCGCCAGCGACCACCTCGTCCGCGCCTGGGTCCACACCTACGGCCTCCCCGCCATCATCACCAACTGCTCAAACAACTACGGCCCCTACCAATTCCCTGAGAAGCTGATCCCCCTCATGATCGCCAATGCCCTCAAGGGCAAGCCGCTCCCCGTCTACGGCGACGGCCAGCAAGTCCGCGACTGGCTCTTCGTCCTCGACCACTGCCGAGCCCTCCGCACCGTGCTCAATCAAGGCCGCATCGGCGAAACCTACAACATCGGCGGAAACAACCAGCGCGCCAACCTCGACGTCGTTCATACCCTCTGCGCCCTCCTCGACGAGCTCGTCCCCGCATCCCCTCACAAGCCTCACGCCCAGCTCATCACCTACGTGCAGGACCGCCCCGGCCACGACCGCCGCTATGCCATCGACGCCCGCAAGATCCAGGGCGACCTCAACTGGTTCCCCGAGGAAAGCTTCGAGACCGGCCTCCGCAAAACCGTCGAGTGGTACCTAGCCAACGCCACCTGGGTCGAGCACGTAACCAGCGGAGCCTATCAGCATTGGGTCACCCAGAACTACTCCGGCCGCGAAGCCGCAGTCTCCGCGGAGGGTGCACGATGAAGGGAATCATCCTCGCAGGCGGCTCCGGCACCCGGCTTCATCCAGTCACCCAGGCGGTAAGCAAGCAGCTCCTGCCCGTCTACGACAAGCCGATGATCTACTACCCCCTCTCGGTCCTGCTGCTGGCCGGCATCCGCGAGATCCTCATCATCTCCACCCCCGAAGACACCCCGCGCTTCCAGCAACTCCTCGGCACCGGCGAACAGTGGGGCATCACGCTCAACTACGCCGTCCAGCCCTCACCCGACGGCCTCGCGCAAGCCTTCCTCATCGGCAAAGACTTCCTCGCCGGAGAACCCTGCTGCCTCGTCCTCGGCGACAACATCTTCTACGGCCACGACCTCGCGAAGACCCTCCAGCAAGCGGCTCTCAGCAAGCAGGGCGCAACCGTCTTCGCCTATCCCGTCCTCGACCCCGAGCGCTACGGCGTAGTCGAGTTCGACGCCCAACGCCGCGCCATCTCCATCGAGGAGAAGCCCACCAAGCCAAAGTCCCGCTACGCCGTCACCGGAATCTACTTCTACGACGCCCAGGTCGTCGGCATCGCCGAATCCCTCAAGCCATCCCCGCGCGGCGAACTCGAAATCACCGACGTCAACCGCTGGTACCTCGAACGCGGCCAGCTCCGCACCGAAGTCCTCGGCCGAGGCATAGCCTGGCTCGACACCGGCACCCACGACTCGCTCCTCGAGGCCGCGACCTTCATCCACACCATCGAAAAGCGCCAGGGCCTCAAAGTAGCCTGCCCCGAAGAGATCGTCTACCGCCTCGGCTACATCACCGCAGACCAGCTAAAAGCCCTCGCCGCCAAAATCTCCAAGAGCACCTACGGCCAATACCTCCTGCGCATCCTCGAAGACACCGTCTACTGAGCGTTCGACCGAAGTCTCGGTTGCTCGCCTGAGAGTTCGCCAGGTCGGAAATGCAGTGGACGAACTGATTGCTGCAGTAAACGGCATAGCTCTGGTGTGGAGTCTGGCAGATGATTCTGCCATGCCCAATTTGTGACACTCACCGTGATCGCTTCTGTTGCTTCTTGATTGGTGGCAGGATCTCGTTCAAGGTGCGCCTCCCCACATGGCTTAAGCTAATCCCGATTAATTCTGCACTGGAGATTCATGAATCGATTGAATTGTGCCATCCTTAGCCTTCTGGTGTTCTTGACCGTTTCCACATCCGGTGGCGCGCAGCAAGCTCCCTCCACATCCTCACACGTTCCGCAGTACCGGCTACCAGAAAAGGGTAAGATTCCAGTTGCGTTTGTCATCTCCGCTGATGCGGTCACTATCGATTTTGCCGGGCCATGGGAGGTCTTCAAGGATGTTCTGATTCAGGAACGTGGCAAGACGATGGCCGAGCAATTCGTGTTCAGCCTGTATACGGTCTCGGATTCTCGGCAGCCTGTGAAGACCTCCGGGGGCATGCAAATTGTGCCTGATTACACCTTCGATGATGCGCCACCGCCCACGATCGTGGTCATTCCTGCACAAAGTGGCAGGTCGACGAAGATGCTCGATTGGATACGAAAGATGACATTGCAAAGCGACGTCGTCATGTCGGTGTGCACAGGCGCCGATGTTCTTGGAGATGCAGGCCTGCTCAAGGGCAAACCAGCAACTACGCACCATCTCTACTACGATGAGTTCCACAACGCATTCCCCGATGTGCTTCTTGAGAAGAACAGACGGTTTGTTCAGAGTGACGCGGTCATCTTCACGGCGGGTGGGTTGAGTTCGGGAATCGATCTCGCGTTACACATCGTGAAGCTTTATGTTGGACCCGTTCGTGCTGAGCAGACTGCGAAGCTTCTGGAATATGAGGGTTTGGGGTGGAAAGGCAACGGAGAGGCGCAGAGTGAGGTATCGCACCCACCGGCGTCTCATTAGATGACCGCCTCAATAAGTCGCACCGCTTGAGACAGACTTTTCTGCATCGCGATTCGGCGACCCGCTGCCATTTCGAAGACCATCTATCTTGCCTATTTTCCCCTCACCGGAGCAAGCGGTTTCCTTAGACACCGACAACTTGTCGAATTGTTCCGAGTGTATCGTCGGCAAACCGGAAATTGGCATTACCAAAACCTCCGCTCACTATGGCATTGTCCCCATGTGAAATACCATAGAGAGCGGAAAGCACACATCGAATGATTCCCACAAAAACAACCACAGGCCCCATCCTCCTCACCGGAGCAACCGGACAAGTCGGCGGCGAACTCCTCAATACCCTGTCACCGTTGGGCGAAGTCATCGCTCCCTTGCGCTCCACCCTCGACCTCATAAACCTCCAGTCCATCCGCGACACCATCCGCACCCTCCGCCCCCGATGGATCGTGAACCCCGCAGCCTACACCGCGGTCGATAAAGCCGAAACCGAGCCCGACCTCGCCTACGCCATCAACCGCGACGCTGTCCGCGTTATCGGCGAAGAAGCCGCCACCATCGGCGCGGGTGTAATCCACTTCTCCACCGACTACGTCTTCGACGGCACCGGCACCAAACCCTACGTCGAGACCGATCCCACCAATCCAGTCAGCGTCTACGGCGCAAGCAAGCTCGCCGGAGAGCAGACCCTGGCCCAAAGCGGTGCCGCTCATCTGATCTTCCGCACCAGTTGGGTCTACGGAGCACGCGGCAAAAACTTCCTCCTGACCATCCTGAAACTCGCCCGCGAACGCGAGCACCTGCGCGTAATCGGCGACCAGTACGGCGCTCCCACATGGAGCCGCGACCTGGCCCAAATGACCGCCCACGTCATCGATCAAGCCGAAGCAGCCGCCAACGGACAAAACCTGACCGCTCCCCTGGTCGATTCCAGCGGCGTCTACCACATCTCAGGCGCAGGCGAGACCACATGGTACGGCTTCGCCGCCGAGGCCGTCCGTCAGCAGCGCGAACGAGAACCCGGCATACGCTTCGCAGAGATCGAAGCCATCCCCGCCACCGAGTACCCACTCCCCGCCAAACGCCCCGCAAACTCACGCCTGAACTGCACCAAACTCCAGCAACGATTCAACTGGCGCATGCCGAATTGGCACGAATCCCTGCAAAAAGTATTGGCAGAACTGTAATTTCGCTGATGGTGTAGAGGACCTGAAAGAAGTTTGTCATTCTGACCCTGAGCGCAGTCGAAGGGGAAGAACCCCCGCATTTTGCCTTTGTCTTTGCTGTTGCCTGTTTTTTGCTCGCCACCTCACTCCGAAAATGCTTTAGCAGCTGAGGTACATCCTCTTTCGTCGCGACCACTTTTCAGCACCCCACCCAACCCCACACACGAGACAATATCCTCATGAACCAACCCCGTGCCCTCTTCCTCGACCGTGACGGCGTAGTCAACGAAGAAGTCGGCTACCTCCACCGCGCTGAAGAAGTACGCTTCGTCTCCGGAATCTTCTCTCTCTGCCGAACAGCAGTCTCCCTCGGCTATCGCCTGATCGTCGTAACCAACCAGGCCGGAATCGCCCGCGGCTTCTACACCGAGGGAGACTTCCAAACCCTCATGGACTGGATTCGCGAAGCCCTCCGAGCCGAAGGCATCGAGCTCGACGCGGTCTACCACTGCCCCTACCACCCCGAGCACGGTGTAGGCCCCTACAAACGCGAGCACGAGGACAGAAAACCCGGCACAGGCATGCTCCGCCGCGGCGCACGCGAGTTCGGCATCTCCTTATCAGACAGCATCATGATAGGAGACCGCTGCTCCGACATAGCCGCCGCCAACGCCGCCGGCCTCCGCCAGGCCTTCCTCATCCACGGAACCGAACCCTCCACCTGCACCGGCAACTACCTCAAAATCGAAACCCTAACCGAAGTAGAGCAATGGCTGTTAGCTCAAGAAGCCGCTAGCAAGGCTGACTCAAGAAGCTACTAACAAGATCCGCTCTGCCGTTCTGCTTAAGGGCACGGCTTCAGCTGTACCGTAAGCAATTTGCTTCAGCGCGGCTTTAGCCGCTGAGGTACGTTGTCGCGCCCCTCTCGCACAGGGCGGGGAACCGCTTCATATCCGTCGTCTTTTGGTGGAAGCGCAGGGCTTTAGCCCTGCGAAATACCGGCCAGATTACGAGGGGCTCTCGCCTGTTTGGCCACAGAAACAAGAGGAATCACGAAAGACTCACAATCCGAGCAATAGGCAAACCCACAAACAAGACATGAATCCCCATCTGAATCAGAAAAGCCTTGGCCGAAAACTCCCGTTTCGGAGCCCGCGACAGGGGAACCACAATCCGGCTCATCACCAAATGAACCGCAACCCCATATAAAGTCCCATAAAACACAGGACTTTCAATAAGCACGACCCACTTCCGGCTAGCCGCATAGTAAAGCGCGGCCACCACAAGCGCGATCAGGAAGTGAAGGACCAACCCCAAAGCCGCCGTAAACCTACCGCCCTTGAAAGCGGCAGATCCAAGAGCGCCACTGGCAATCCCCTGCAGAAGCCGCTCAAACGGGACGCCCTGCGCCAGAAACACCGTCGTCGAAGCGGCTAAATCCAATACTCCAGCCACGAACCCTGCAAGAACGATTGTTCCCAGATCGACCATAGGTACTCCCCGACACGGCCCTGTCAAGGCTGTGGAAAAGAGCGCGGACACCATCTCGGCCCAGAAAAGCGTGCGTCCAGTTACCACCTTTGCCACGCTTTTGACCGCTAGCTGTCCATAAACCACCACATCCTACGCTCAATTTTCCCAGAAAGCTCAACAAAAACAGGGCTTTACCAGAGATAAAAAAATATGGCAATCCTCAGCCCACCGGAGGCAGATCCGCCTCCGTCAAGAGCGCCCCCACAGCATCCTTCGAACTAACCGAAGGCTCCAGACCGCCCAGTTCCCCCAGCGGCCAGTCGATCTTCAGCGTAGGGTCATCCCAGAGAATGCAGCGTTCCCCCTGCGGATAGTAGGGATTCGTAGTCTTGTACAGCACCTCCGCCGTCTCCGACAGCACCAGAAACCCGTGCGCGAACCCCTCCGGAATCCAGAGCAACTCCATCTCCCCAGCCTCATTCAGCGGTCGCAGATGGAACCCAGCCCACTTCCCGAAATCAGGCGAATCCCGCCTCAAATCCACCGCTACATCCCAAATATGGCCAGATAAAACCCGAACCAACTTCCCCTGGGGCTTACCAAGTTGGTAATGGAGCCCTCGAAGGACGCCTTTTCCAGAGAAAGACTGATTATCCTGAACAAAATTGTCCGGAAGCCCAGCAGCAGCAAAGGTTGTCTGATTAAAAACTTCCGCAAACCAACCGCGACTATCCCCAAAACGGCGGGGTTCAAGGAGTTTGACGTCGTGCAGCGAGGTACTTATAACTTGCATCCAAGCAGTTTAGCGAGGAAAGCGGATAGAGGTAAACCCGACAGCAAAGGCACCCGGAAAGGCAAATTAAAAACGAACCTCAAAATGTTTTTTCCGGCATCAAGAGGTTGACCTAGTAGACTGAACAAGCCAATAAGCTTTTGGCATGAAATACTTGAACTTCCTTTTCCGGGTTGTCGATGTAAATAGCGGACGGCAGGACAGAAGAGACTATTGCAAAGAGGGAACAACATTTTCGGAAGTGGAAGCGCGGCACTGACGGCTTAAGGACTCCAGGATCACAAATTCAGCCGCCGCAAAAGATTGTAGTTTCTTAACCGTATGGACGACGTCACCATATGGATTTGGGGAGGTCGTCATACAGATACAGGATTTCAATGCAGGGTGAATATCAATCTCCCCAGTCGCCTACAGCGATTATTGAAGATTCTTATTCGTATACAGAAACGGTGAGCCTGCCGGTCCTCAAGTCCAGGCAGGTGGATCGTGCACCGTCGGACCTTTTCCGATACAGGGTAATTAAGCGCTTCATCGACATTGTGTTGGTGATAGTGTCAGCCCCGGTGACGTTGCCTCTATTGGGAGTCGTGGCGGCGACCGTTATGTTGAGCTCGCCTGGATCGATTCTCTATTCGCATCGTCGGATAAGGAAGAATGGAGCATTCTTCTCGATGTGGAAGTTCCGAACGATGTGCCTCGATTCGGCTGAAGTGTTGGAGGAGTACTTGGCCAAACACCCCAAGGCAAGGATGGAGTGGAATAAGACGCATAAACTACGAAATGATCCGCGGATCACTCCTATCGGTGCTTTCTTGCGTCGCTATAGCCTGGACGAACTGCCTCAATTATGGAATGTGTTGACCGGACAAATGAGTCTTGTGGGGCCACGGCCGATTGTGGCGGCTGAGGTGGAGAAATACGGTACGTTTTTCGATTGCTATTGCCGGGTAAAGCCCGGATTGACAGGACTTTGGCAGGTATCGGGGCGGAGCGAGATCAGTTATGACGCACGTGTTGCCCTCGATTGTGACTATGTCAACCGGTGGACCTTGGGAAGAGATGGAGTGATTCTGTTGAAAACGTTCTCGACTGTGTTGAAACAAGACGGAGCGTTTTGAACCAAGTGTTGTAAAAGAATTAGGAGTATGGGTGCGAGTCGCCATCGTTCATCATTGGTTTGTGACGCGAGGTGGCGGAGAGCGTGTTGCCGAGTGCATAGCTTCGCTGTTTCCCCAGGCGGAGATTTTCACTCTTATGGCGGACACTCCCGGAATTCCAGATAGCTTACTTACGCGTCGAATTCATACCTCATTTTTGCAGATGGTTCCATTGGCGAGAAACTACCATAGACACATGATGCCGTTTTATCCTGCGGCAACTGAAAGCCTAAATCTACGGGGATTCGACCTCGTGATTTCATCGGATAGTGGGCCGGTTAAGGGGGTTCGCGTAGATTCGGGGACGGTGCAAATCTGTTATTGCCATTCACCTATGCGGTATCTGTATGACGGATATGAGAGTTACCGGACTCGGATGGGGCCGGTGACTAGGGCGCTGTTTTCTGCAACCGCGAACCGGGTAAGACAGTGGGACATGAGGGCGGCCAGAGCGGTTACCTATTTTGTTGCGAACTCAGAGTATGTGGCGAGCCGGATACAACGGCTCTACGGGCGACAGAGCATGGTGATTCATCCGCCGATTGATCTGCATCGAGCCAGAGTGGCCGAAGTGCCTGGGCAACACTATCTTTGTGCTGGACGTCTGGTGGGCTATAAGCGTACAGAATTGATGATTGAGGCATGCGCTCGCCTCGGACGGACGTTGAGGATCGCGGGGAGTGGGCCCGAAGAGGCTCGCTTAAAGAAGATCGCAAAGGCTTCAGGGATAACGTTTCTCGGAGAGATGACTACAGAGGCGCTGTGGAAGGAGTATGCAGAATGCAGGGCTCTCCTGTTTGCGGCTGATGAAGATTTCGGCATGGTACCGCTCGAGGCTCAAGCCTGTGGACGACCGGTAATTGCGTACGGTGCGGGAGGGTCGCTGGAGACGGTACGCGGGCTAGGGGCTTCACCGACCGGTATCTATTTTGGAGAGCAGACTGTGGAATCCATGATGGAAGGGATTCTACGGTTTGAGGCAAACGAGGCTGCTGGAGTTTTCGATACGGCAATTATTCAGGCGTGGGCAGCAGAATTTGCTACTCCGGTGTTTCTACGGCGAATGCGGGAATTCGTACTGGCAAAGATGCCGGAAGCAGCAATAGCAATGGCATCTATCATGTCGGAAAGCCTGTAACGACAATGCAGGGCATGAGAGATCTGCTCAAGGGGTCCTTACGGCGAAGCTTGCACGCGATGCGGGATGAGGACAGACTTGCCGTGGCGTGGCCGGTGGTCTGTGGCAAGGCGTTGGCAGAGCGGGGGAGCGTAGTAGGGTATGCTGACGGGCTGGTTCATGTAGAGGTCGCGGACGGAGCGTGGTTGCGTCAGATGATGAGTATGAAGGCTCAGCTTGTTGGAGAGATGGCGCGGATCGCGGGAGTGAAGGTCGTCGGGATACACTTTGAAGTGAGCGGGCCAAAAGAACCGCGTGGAACGAGGCCCTTGGAAAAAGGAATGACCAGCAATGAGTGAGCAGACAAGCGTAACAATCGATGATGTGCGGCGCGTGGCAGAGCTGGCAAATCTGGAGTTGACGTCGGACGAAGAACCACGAATGCAGCGGGACTTGAACGCAATTCTGGGGCATATTGCACAGTTAAATGAATTGGATACGGCGAATGTCTCCCCTATGGCGCAGGTGGGCGAGATGCTAGGCGGAGCCATTCTAGATTGTGGGGAGACGTTGCGGACCGACGCGGTGCGCCCCTTGGTGAACCGTGCGACGGTCATGGCCTCGGCACCCGAGACGGATGGCAGGTTCTTCAAGGTTCCCAAAGTAATTGAGCGATGAGCTTGATAACACCGGAAGGCTGCAAGGGCGGCGATGACGGGAATTTTGAGGCAAGGTGCGTGAGCGTAAAGGCGATGGAATTAGAGAATTTAGCGATTGAGGAGACGCGGTCCGCAGTTGTTTCGGGCGAGACAACTGCCACAGCGTTAGCCGAACTGCATTATGGCCGTATTGAGGTCGGGGATAGCAAAATCAATAGTTTTCTGGCTTTGAGCCGTGAACGGGCCTTGATTCAGGCGGGAAAGATCGATGCGATGGCCGCGAAGGGTGAGGTGCTGCCGACTTTGGCCGGAGTGCCCGTAGGTATCAAGGATGTATTGACGATGCAGGGCGCTCCGGCCACTGCTGGGTCATTGATTCTAAAAGGGTATCGGCCACCTTATGACGCTACCGTGGTGACGAAGCTTGAGGCTGCGGGTGCGGTTTTACTTGGGAAATTGAACTGTGATGAATTTGCGATGGGCAGTTCGAACGAGAACTCGGCGTACGGCCCGGTGTTGAATCCAAAGGCTTTGGATCGAGTTCCAGGTGGATCGAGCGGCGGGTCGGCTGCGGCGGTGGCGGCAAATTTTGCGGTGGCGACGCTTGGTACGGATACGGGGGGGTCGATTCGGCAGCCAGCGGCTTTTTGTGGCGTGGTTGGTGTGCTTCCGACGTATGGGCGTGTGAGTCGGTATGGGTTGATTGCGTTTGCGTCCTCTCTGGATCGCGTGGGACCATTTACCAGGAATGTGAAAGATGCAGCGACCGTGCTGCAAGTCATTGCAGGACAAGATCATATGGACG
This sequence comes from Edaphobacter aggregans, assembly GCF_003945235.1. Classification (NCBI taxonomy): domain Bacteria; kingdom Pseudomonadati; phylum Acidobacteriota; class Terriglobia; order Terriglobales; family Acidobacteriaceae; genus Edaphobacter; species Edaphobacter aggregans. Next base: position 2,266,485 of record NZ_RSDW01000001.1, on the reverse strand, counting down.
CGACCTCATCCGATCGTCCTGTGGATGACTATGTGGCTGCGCTCAGCAAGCCAGTCGAGGGGCTACGGATTGGAGTTCCGGAGGAGTACTTCGGGGAGGGGCTGGATCCCGAGATTCGTGGTGCCATCGAGACGGTTTTAGATGGTTTGAAGATGGCAAAATGCGTGGTAAAGCCGGTAAGTTTACCCCACACGAAATACGCGATTCCGACCTACTACGTGATTGCGACGGCAGAGGCCTCGTCCAACCTGTCGCGCTTCGATGGCGTGAGGTTCGGATTGCGGGATGCCGAGGCGAAGACCTTGTCGGAGATGTTTCGCAAGACGCGGGATGCCGGATTTGGGGCCGAGGTGAAGCGACGGATCCTACTGGGAACGTATTCTCTGAGCGCAGGTTACTACGATGCTTATTACAAGAAGGCTCAACAGGTACGGACTCTGCTGACCCGGGACTTTCTTACGGCTTTCAATGAGGTCGATGTGCTGGTGGCTCCGGTGACGCCGACTCCGGCCTTCAAACTTGGAGAGAAGACGGACGATCCGCTGCAGATGTATCTCGAGGACATCTATTCGGTGGCAGCGAGTCTGGCAGGGGTTTGCGGGATAAGCGTGCCCTGCGGGGAGACGAAGAGTGGATTGCCGATCGGAGTGCAACTCATCGGCAAGCACTTTGATGAGGCGACGATGCTGCGGGTGGCACAGGTGGTGGAATGTCAGCAGAGGTAGGGTGGGAATGCCGGCGTCCGAGAGCCCGCAGGAATCGAGGATGATGCGGCAGGTGCGCCCCCGTACTTCTTTGTGGCTTGGCGAATGCATTCGGGTATGCTGAAGGTAGCGATTTCATTGGGATTTGTTCGGTGCGAGAGAGTTCGCCTCGGATTTTAGTGGGCGTCTTATGGCGCGAACACGTGTTGAAGTTTAGAGGTTTTGCGAGGATTACGGAAGATGCAGTTTGGTGGCTCGCTCAGAGTAGTTCAGGTTGGATGCGTTGTTTTGGTTACCGTGCTCGGAGCGAGCAGGGTATCGGCACAGATATCTCAGGTGCTTGGTGGAACTGGTGGCCAGCAACAGCAGGCCTGTAATCCGACCGATTCTGGTTGCCAGAGCGTAGATCAGACACGTATTCCATTGCAAGGGAATATCCCGGTTACTCCCTCTCAGGGGATCGTGCTGCAATCTGATCAGACGAATCAGAACAATACGAACGCGCAGACGGGCAATCAGCAGCAGCAGGGTCAGAATCTGACCACTGTTGAGCCCAAACTTCCCCTGGATTCGCCGACTGAATTTCAGAACATGGTCGCCAATGCGACAGGGAAGATGCTGCCGATCTATGGCGCGAAGCTCTTCCGCAATCCGCCTTCAACCTTTGCGCCACTGAACATGGTGCCGGTGACCCCCGATTATGTAGTTGGTCCGGGTGACGAGTTGCAGGTGCAGTTATGGGGGCAGGTCACGCTTAACGGGCGCTTCATGGTGGACCGGATGGGCAACGTCTACATCCCGCAGGTAGGCACGTTGCATGTGGCAGGCCTGAAATTCATGCAGTTGCAGGACAGTCTGAAGACGCAGATAAGTAGAGTCTTCCGAAATTTCGACCTGAACGTGAACATGGGGCAGTTGCGTTCGATCCAGGTATTTGTGGTGGGACAGGCGCGGCGTCCGGGAAACTATACGATCAGCTCGTTGAGCACGCTGGTGAATGCGCTCTTTGTGACCGGCGGCCCGACGCCCCAGGGTAGTGTGCGCCACATCCAACTGAAGCGGAGCGGCCAGGTCATCGTCGATTTCGATTTGTACGATTTGCTGCTTCACGGAGACAAGTCGAAGGACGTGCAACTGCTTCCCGGCGACGTCATCTTTATTCCATCTGTGGGGCCACAGGTGGCGTTGACCGGCAGCGTGAACGAGCCTGCAATCTATGAGTTGAAGTCTGCCGACAGCACGACCGTAGGGGAGATGATTGAACTGGCAGGCGGCTTGACGAATGTGGCCGCGAGCGAGAAGATTCGGCTGGAGCGTGTAAGCGAGGGGCGCGGTCGCAGTTTTCTTGAGCTTGGGATCGATGCCAAGGGTAAGGCGACGGTCCTGCAGGATGGCGACATTCTGTCAATGATTGCGATTCCCAACCAGTATAAGGATGCGGTTACGTTGCGAGGAAACGTGGCGAATCCTGGACGCTACACGTGGAAGCCGGGAATGCGCGTCAAGGACCTGATTCCCGATAAGGATGCGCTGATTACCCGCGACTACTGGCTGAAGCGCGCACAACTGGGCCAGCCTGGGCTGACCTTTATTCCAACGTGCCCACCAAGGACGCCCTTTGGCATTCCCAGCCTCCGGTACGGAATTCCAGTGGGAGAGGAAGGGGATAATCCTAACTGGAGATATTCGTCGACAAGAAATCCAAATCTGTTTGGCCTGCCTTTCGGGAATTCTGAGGGTAGTTCAAGTCAAATGACGGACGGTCCGACGACCGACGGTGGACCGGACTGCGGGACACCAAATGAGTCCCAGACATCTGCAAGCGGAATGAATGATCGATATACACCGTCGGCGCAGGCGCAGTCGCAGTCGCAGGGAACGGTGCCGGCGCAGGGAACAACCAACCCTACTGCAACAACTCAGAACCTGCTGCAGTTGCCCCAGAATACCGCTGGTTCGAATCGTGTAAGTACGGCTGAGGCGAGCGTGGGCGCTTCCTCGACGCAATTTCGGGCTCGATTTGATGTGAAATTGAGTGAACCGGATATCAATTGGAGCTACGCAGTCATCGAGCGACAGGGTAAAGAGGATCTAACCACAACACTGCTACCGTTCAATCTGGGTAAGGTCGTGATGCAAGGGGACGTTTCGCAAAACCTGGAGTTGGAGCCGGGTGATGTGGTGACGATCTTTTCAAAGGCCGACATTCACGTGCCCCAGGCGGAGCAAACGCGGCTGGTGCGGCTGGAGGGAGAGTTTGTCGGATCTGGCGTTTACAGCGTGAAGCCAGGTGAGACGCTACGGCAGTTGGTGCAACGAGCTGGAGGTTTGACGCCTGAGGCTTATCTCTATGGATCGGAGTTTACGCGCGAGTCGACGCGCCGCGTGCAGCAGCAGCGGCTGAATGAGTATGTCGACCAGATCTCGCTGCAGGCCAGCGCGAATGCAGCGGGCAACGCGAATCGTTCGATCAGCGCTCAGGATACTGCTGCGGCGTCCGCTGCCGCTCAGCAGAACCAAAACATCGTCAATAGCTTGCGCCAGGCACGGGCCACGGGGCGCATCGTTCTGGAAATGCCGCCGGATAGCCGCGATGTGTCCGCGTTGCCTGATCTTCCGCTGGAAGATGGAGACCGGTTTATCGTGCCCCGGGTGCCTTCGACTGTAAGTGTAGATGGTGCGGTCTACAATCAGAATACGTTTTTATACGATCCGCGCCGCCGCGTAGGCGATTATGTGCGATTGGCCGGTGGAGCGAACCGCGATGCGGACGCGAACCGTGCCTACGTTATTCGCGCTGGAGGCTCGGTGGTCAGCAGGCAATACAGCTCGTCGCTGCTGCGTGGCAATGGATTCGACTCTCTGCGGCTTTATCCTGGGGATACGGTTGTGATCCCGATGAACCTGGATAAGGGCAAGGGAATGCGACTACTTGTAGATATCGCGCAGATTGTTGGCCAGTTTGGAATCGCGATCGCAGCAACCAACACGCTTTTTTGAAATGAGAACTATGCATGAAGAGACGGTATTGAATCATCCCGAGACTTCCGCTCGCGTCGAATCGACGAGAGAACCGGAAGAACAAGAGATCGATCTATTGGAACTGGTCAGAATTCTGCTGCAAAACAAGATCCTGATCTTGAAGTTTGCGTTGGTGACAGCAGTCATTACCGCTATCGTTTTGCTGATCAAGAAGCCCTACTATCAAGCGCAGGCAACCTTTTTACCGCCGAACTCGATGTCCACAGGGGGGTCCTCTGCACTGCTCGGGCAACTTGGTGCTCTGGGGTCGGCGGGAAGTGCGTTGAGCGGGCTCAAGGACCCAACTCTGATTTATGTGGGGATTTTGGAAAGCCGCACGGTTGCTGACGATTTGATCCACCAATTCGATCTGGCGAAGGTGTACAAGACCAAGAAGCTAAGTCAGACAGAGAAGGTTCTGAAGTCACATACGAAGATATTCTCGGGCAAAGACACGATTGTCGTCATCAACGTAGAGGATGGTGATCCGAAACGAGCTGCAGACCTAGCGAACGCCTACCTTGCCGCGCTGCACAAGCAGAATGACAGGATTGCGTTTACAGAAGCTGGTCAAAGGCGGCGCTTCTTCGAGCAACAACTGGAGAAAGAGAAGAATTCGCTGGCGGATGCGGAGGTCGAGCTGAAGCGCACGGAGGAACAGAGCGGACTTATTCATCCTTCGGGGCAGGCACAAATTCAGCTTCAGACGATTGCCGAAACGCAGGCGCAGATTACGAACCGCGAAGTTCAATTGGAGGCGCTGAGTCAGGGCGCAACAAGCCAGAATCCCGAAGTAGTCCGTATTCGCTCAGAAATTGAGGCGTTGAAGGCGCAGCTAAACAGACTGGAGAACTCAAGCGCGAAGGGTGCTGTTGGAAATCCGCAGGTACCAACGTCAAAGGTGCCCGAGCTAGAACTGATCTATGTTCGCAAGGCTCGCGATGTGAAGTACCATGAGGCGCTTTACGAGTTACTGCTTCGACAGTATGAAACTGCCAAGTTGGATGAAGCTCGTTCCGCGCCGTTGATGCAAGAGGTGGATTATGCTGTTGTGCCAGACACCAAGGCCGGACTAGGGCGGACCCTGATGACCATATTCGCCGCTTTGGTTGGGGGAATGGTCGGAATAATCTGGGTGGTTGTCCGCGAAACGGTGCGGGGAATGAGCTTAAATGCGGAGAGCGAGGCGAAATTGAAAGCGGTGTTCGAAGCAGCGAGGCTAGGCGGTAAATTTGGTGGCAACTAATAAGTTGCAGCTACTCTCAGCAGGAGAGATTGCCCAGAAAATGCCAATACTTCGCAAGACCCGAGATCGTTATACTGGGGCCGAAAAAGCACTACTGGTCCCTGTAATCCCAGTAGGTCCGCGGTCAATTTCGATGCAGATCTTTCATTTTCTTTTTTGTTTTTCTCTGCTTACATCCTCATTCGATCTGGCGCTAGTAGTAAATGTTGGTGGGACCGTGCGCGCCTCCCAAGTAGCTCTCCTGGTTGTATGTTTTGGCGGCATGATCGTCATGCAGCAGAAGCTGCGTTTCATATCGCCGATTGGCTTTCCAGCACTTGTGGTTTGGGGAATAGTTCAGACGCTCTTCTTACCCTTTAGCTCCTTTCTCATTAAAGGAGTTACGTACAATATATGGCTTTGGTACAACATAGTAGCGTTAGCATGTGTCGTTCAACTCTACTACCGTAGCGGATATACCTATTCACTCGTGCGGTTTTATGTGGGTAGCTTCGGAGCGATAGCCGTTTTTGGACTATATCAGTTTGTAGCTCCACTCACCGGACTTCCGGCTTTCCTGGTTACTCAGTTCTGGCTTCCGCATCTTGCGAGAATCAATGGATTCTCATATGAGCCATCTTATTTTGCCACTTACATGCTATTGGGATGGGTGACCCTTCTTCATTTACTTATAGCGAGAGTGGAAGGGTTTTCTTCCAGTACATGGAAGGTTATTTTTGCCATTGAAACAATTGCTCTCGTGCTATCGTCAAGCCGCACCGCATGGCTATTCATGTCGTTAGAGGCCGCACTTCGCATTATTCCAGTCGTCTCCTCTGCCCTCCTGTTACAACTCAAGCGGCTTTCCGTAGGAAAGTGGAGGGTCAATCGATGGCAATTGCTTGTATTTCCACTTGGAATTCTGATGTTTATGGTCATTCCTCGCATCGATATGATTCTGCGGGATTATAACCTCCTGTTTCTTCTAAGCGGCACTGGCTTGCAGGGAACAACAGCACACTCTGTTGATGACCGAGCAGGGGCATTTTCTGACACGCTTCAAGTGTTTCGTGAAAACCCATTTATCGGACGCAGTTTGGGAGGAGTTTCACCGAGTATTGCCGCACTTCATGGATTTCATCCACAGACCATGGAGGAATCGAAGGAATACGAGGGACTGAGCGTCTTCGCTGAAGTTTTAGCTTCAAGTGGGTTGATCGGTATCATTCCGTTTTTGATTTTTCTGTATCAGACGACGGTATTTCCCAGAAAATTGGGTAAATTGTTTAGGAAGGATGCATTCGGGCAGATGTTACTTGCTCTCTGTCGGGCGATGACTTATGGATGGCTGATATTGCAGCTTAATCAAAATATCCTGCGTCCATACGTCTGGCTCCACTTGACTATAATATGTGTAGTCGCTGCAAATCTTGAATTTGCGAAGCGATCCATGCAGATGCAGCCGATGCTGTGGAACGTAAAACCTGCATGCGATATGACGCTATCGCCGGAGAGCTAAGTAAATGAAAGCTGTCATTCTCGCAGGTGGATTGGGCACTCGGATCAGTGAAGAGACCTCAGTTCGCCCAAAGCCGATGGTTGAGATCGGCGGGAAGCCCATCTTGTGGCACATCCTCAAGATCTATTCTCATTTTGGTATCAATGACTTTGTAATATGTCTGGGTTATAAGGGCTATGTCATCAAAGAATTTTTCGCCAACTACTTCCTGCATACAGCGGATGTCACGTTCCATATGGAAGAGAACCGTATGGAAGTCCATGACAGCGCGACGGAACCCTGGCGCGTAACGCTTGTTGACACAGGCGATACGACACAGACCGGTGGCCGGCTAAAACGCGTGGCAAAATATCTAGCTGGGGAAGATACTTTCTGTCTTACGTACGGCGACGGGCTTGCGGATATCGATGTGGTGAAATCCATCGAGTTTCACAGGCTCCATGGAAAGTTAGCGACCATATGTGCAGTGCAGCCCAGCGGCCGTTGGGGTTCACTATTGATCGATGGTGACCAAGTTACTGAATTTCGTGAGAAGCCGGTTGGCGACGGAGTCTCGGTCAATGGAGGGTTCTTTGTTCTTTCGTCCAAGGTGATTGACTATATCAAGGGCGACCAGACCCTATGGGAAAGAGAGCCGCTCGAACGGCTGGCGGAAGAAGGGAACCTGAAGGCGTATCCACACAGAGGCTTTTGGCAGCCGATGGATACTCTTCGCGACAAGACGCAACTGGAAGAGCTGTGGCAAAGTGGTGCGGCGCCATGGAGGAAGTGGTGAGCCTCGGGCTTGATTCTCCCTGGAGAGGACGCCGGGTATTTCTTACAGGGCATACTGGGTTCAAGGGCAGCTGGATGGCGCTGTGGCTGACGCAGATGGGAGCCACTGTGTGTGGGTATTCGCTGGCACCCCCGAGCGACCCTAATCTCTTTGAGGTCGCTCGTATTAGTGAGTGCGTACACCATATCGAGGCTGACATTTGTGAGTTGCCACGCCTGCGAGCAGCCATGCAGGAGTTCGCGCCTGATGTCGTTTTTCATCTTGCCGCGCAGTCGTTGGTGCGACGCTCGTATGCTGAGCCGGTATTGACGTATGCGACGAATGTGATGGGCACAGTGAATGTGCTCGACAGCATTCGGCATACAGCATCGGTGAAGGCGGCAGTTCTGATAACGACGGACAAGTGTTACCAGAATCGCGAGTGGCAGTGGGGTTATCGTGAGAATGACCGGCTGGGTGGGCATGATCCATATAGCAACAGCAAGGCGTGCGCTGAATTGGTGAGTGCGGCTTATCGCGATTCGTTCTTTCCGCCGGACAAGCTTGGCGTCCACGGAGTTGCTGTCGCCACCGCTCGCGCGGGCAACGTGATCGGCGGGGGAGACTGGGCAGTGGATCGGTTAATTCCCGACCTGATGCGCGGTTTCATCGCTGGCGAACAGGTTGCGATTCGCAATCCTCATGCGATCCGCCCGTGGCAGCACGTACTGGAGCCTGTCCGTGGCTATATTCAGCTTGCGGAGCGGCTTCTTGCGCACGACGCAAGCTTTACATCTGCCTGGAACTTTGGCCCAGATGAGGAGGACGCACGGCCGGTAGAATGGATTGTGCGTGAGTTGGCGAAGCAGTGGTCGCCTGATGCGTCCTGGGCTATTGATGAGGGTGTTCATCCCCATGAGGCCACCTATCTGAAACTAGACTGCGCGCGCGCGCATAATCTGCTAGGTTGGCGACCAGCGCTTGCCCTCTCCGGCGCGCTGCAGTTCATCGTAGAATGGTTCAAGCAGTGGCAGGCCGGAAGTGACATGCAGCAGATCACCCTCGATCAGATTGCTGCCTATCAACGGCTCTCCAAATATGACCTGCCGATTTCGAATAGGAGCTAATGATGGAATCGATCGCTGAAAATCGAGCGGGCAGCCTTAGCCTGAGCGAAGAAGGTGGTGCGATCGCCGAGCGGGAGCTACAGGCTGAGGTTTTGCGCGATCAGATTCGCGACCTGGTGACCAAGTACCACGATGTAGCGTTTCCAACCCGCAAGTTCACCCCAGGCGTGTCTGCAGTTCCTGTCTCCGGCAAGGTATTCGATGCCGAAGACATCCAGTACGTTGTGGATGCCTCGCTAGACTTCTGGTTAACAACGGGCCGTTTCGCGGAGCAATTTGAACGCCAGTTCGCACGAGCGATGGGTGTCCGCGATGCTCGTCTGGTCAACTCAGGTTCGTCGGCGAATCTTGTGGCGCTCTCTGCGCTCACATCTCCTAGTCTGGGTGACCGCGCGCTCCGGCCTGGTGATGAGGTTATTACTGTTGCGGCGGGTTTTCCTACGACTATCAATCCGGCGATTCAGAACAACTTAGTCCCTGTGTTCGTTGACGTTCAGCTGGATACTTATGACATTGACTACTCCCAGCTTGAGGCAGCTGTGTCTGATCAAACCCGCGCAGTGATGATTGCGCACACGCTGGGCAATCCCTTTGACCTTGACGCAGTGATGGCTTTCTGCAAGAGGCACGATCTCTGGCTGGTGGAAGACTGCTGCGATGCGGTGGGCGCTACCTACAAAGGTCAGGGCGTGGGAACGTTTGGCGATATCTCTACTGCGAGCTTTTATCCTGCGCACCACATTACGATGGGCGAGGGTGGTGCTGTGATGACACAGAAGCCTGCGTTGACCAAACTGATAGAATCGTTCCGAGACTGGGGCCGCGACTGCTGGTGCGCTCCGGGAAGGGACAACACCTGCGGCAAGCGATTCGAGTGGCAACTCGGTGAACTACCATGCGGGTACGATCACAAGTACATCTATTCGCACATTGGCTACAACCTGAAGCTTTCCGACATGCAGGCGGCGGTTGGTGTGTCTCAGTTGAGGAAGTTGTCGGGCTTCATCGCGGCGCGAAGGGCGAACTTCAAACGTCTTTATGATGGCCTTGCAGATCTGGAGGAGTTCTTTTCCTTGCCTCAGGCCACGCCGGGCTCTGATCCCAGTTGGTTTGGCTTTCCCATTGCGGTGAAGCCCGAAGGGGGACTGAAACGTGACCGTGTCGTGCGAGCCTTGGATCAACGGAAGATCGGAACACGGCTACTGTTCGGTGGCAACCTTTTGCGTCAGCCGGCTTATCTGAATTCGAAGTATCGCAAGATTGGGGAGTTACCCAATACGGATTATGTGATGAACAATGTGTTCTGGATCGGTGTTTACCCTGGTCTAACCGAAAACATGATCGACTATATTATCGATTCTTTCCACACGATAGTCAGGGGTGACCTGATTGTTCTCTAAGGCATTGCACCTGAAGCAGTTGACCGCTTCTCCGCTTACAGTCCAAAGTAGACTTCATCGCTGCTAAAATTGACCGTGTTTCTATAAGACTCGCCAAGGAAAGTGAATGAACATCAAAGAACGCAAGATGCTGGACCTCCTCAAAAAGGGCAGAGACGAATTTGGTTATGTAGCCGTCAAAGCGGAGTTTGAGGCCGAAGGCACCCGCGTCGATGAACTGCTTCGGCTCGTTGAGATCTGTCGCAAGGCCAGCCTGAAGTTCGGGCTCAAGATCGGTGGCTGCGAGGCGATGCGCGACCTCATCGAAAGTAAGCAGTTCGGCGTCGATTACATCATCGCGCCAATGATCGAAAGCACCTACGCTCTCACTAAATTCGCCGATGCAGTGGACAAGGTCTACTCGAAAGAGGAGCAAGAGGAGACCGACTTTCTTTTCAACCTTGAGACGATCTCTGCCTACAGTCAACTTGAGGCTATGGCCGATGCGACCAAGAAGGCACCTGAACTGGCTGGTATCGTCTTCGGCCGCGTCGACTTCTCGCTCTCTGCTGGCCTCGGGCGAGACGCCATTAATGGCAAAGAGGTCACCGACTACGTTCTGAAGACGGCAGCCGCCTGCAAGTCGCGCGGTCTGGATCTCGTTGTCGGGGGGGGCGTCTCCAGCGACTCTATTCCCGTACTTCGCGAGATGCTCGACGTGCACCTAACACGCTTTGAGACACGCAAGGTCATCTTCGACGCGAACGCCGTAAGAGAAAACCACATTAGTGAAGGTCTGCTGAACGCAGTTCACTTCGAGATGCTTTGGTTGCTGAACAAACGGGACTACTACAGCCAGATTCAACAGGAAGACGCCAAGCGGATCGACATGCTCGAGAAACGCTGGGCGGTTCTCAATCGCTAATGGAGTCGGTAGAGCATATCCTAGTATTCGGCGCCAGCGGAGTTATCGGTGGCGGAGTGGTTCGGTTAGCACTTCAGCGCGGCTGGAAGGTTACGGCTGTTGCACGCAAGCTACCTGAAGTTCCGCTACCTGCAGTTGAATATTTTGCTCTCGATCCGTTGAGTGCGGACTTTGCCTATTCACAAATTGCACCGTCTTCCGCTTACACCAGCATCTGCTGGGCGCAGGGCACCAACGCGAACGACAGTGTCTACAATCTTGACCTGGCAGTTCATCGACAAATATACGAGGCCAACTGCACTTATATCCTCGTTACCTTGCAAGCGCTCCTTCAAGGTGGCTTCCTTGCAACTGCTTCACGTCTTTGCATTATCAGTTCCATCTGGCAGAACCTCGCGCGTCAATCAAAGCTTTCCTACTGCATGAGCAAAGCGGCGCTGCAAGGTCTTGTGCTCTCCGCATCCGCAGACCTTGCCAAGGACGGTCATCTCATCAACGCGGTGCTACCCGGCGCAATCGAATCGCCAATGACTCGCAAGAATCTTAGCGCGGAACAGATCGACCGACTCTCCGCCGCTACGGCATACAATCGCCTCGTCAGCTTGCAGGAGGTCGCCTCGCTCGTCTGTTATCTCTGTTCGCCCGAAAATACCGGTATTACAGGCCAGTTCATCGCTGCCGACTTGGGGTTCAGTCATGTTCGAATCGTTTGAAATCTCCGCTTCCACAGGAAGCTATTCTGTGTATATCGAGCCCGGAGCCTTCGACCGCCAGATAGACGAACATCAGCAGGCTGTCATAATCGCAGACAGCTTCTTCCGAGGCGCTCTTCCTTCGTGGATCGAATCTTCGCGTGCGGTCATTTACTACGATGCGTCTGAATCCGTTAAATCGCTCGACTCAGCGCCGGGGCTGATCGAACAGATCCGTCGCTCTGGAGCCAACCGGCAAACTCAATTCGTTGCAATCGGCGGCGGCGTGATCCAGGACCTCACCGCCTTCGCTGCTTCCATCTACATGCGCGGTGTGCAGTGGATTTATATTCCCACAACGATCCTCGGAATGGTTGACTCGTGCATCGGAGGCAAGTCCTCCATCAATGTCGGGCGCTACAAGAATCTCGTCGGCACCTTTCATCCTCCATTGCGAGTCCTCGTCGACCCTAAGTTCGCACGCACTCTGCCATTAGATCAGCATGCCAGTGGCATCATCGAAGCGGCAAAGATCTGCTTCTGCCATAGCCCGGAGTCATTCCGCAGCTATCTCGCCTGCAACCCGCACCCGGGGATGGAAACGTCCGCACTCGCCATGCTTATCGCCCACAGTCTGCGGGCAAAAAAGTGGTTCATTGAGATCGACGAATTCGATCAGAATCAGCGTCTACTCCTTAACTTCGGGCATACCTTTGGCCACGCTATCGAAGGCGCCTCGAACTATGGCATCTCGCATGGAATCGCCGTGGGCCTGGGGATGTTGTGCGCTCTCGCGTTCGGTCGCCAGAGCCCTGAAGACGGCTCCGATCCATACGCTGGAGCACCCGCAGTTCGCGAACTCGAAGATCATTTGGCCACCATCTTCCGGGTTGTGCCAAGTCTTTCAAGCCAGCTTGCTGAATTGCAGCTGAAAGATGTCATGGAGCGCTTCGAATCCGACAAGAAGCACAGACAGGACAGCTATGTGCTGATCCTCGTCGAACCGTCCGGCAAGGTCATTGTTAAGAAGATCCCTAAATCGCCGGAGTCGATGCTACGCATCCAAGGCGCCATAAAGACTGTCTTGGAAAGTTACCCTTCATGAAAAAATACAGCGATTTGCTTGCCGAGTGGCTCGTCGAGCTTGGCTACACTCACTGCTTCTTTGTTGCAGGTGGCAACATCATGCATCTGCTCGAAAGCTTGAGCCACAAGCTGACTTGCATTCCAGTAGTGCATGAGGTTGCGGCCGGCATCGCAGCTGAATACTTCAACGAAGTGCATCTCGGTCCCAAGGCCTTTGCACTTGTGACCGCCGGCCCTGGTCTCACCAACATTGTGACCGCACTAGCAGGTGCCTTTCTTGAGAGTCGCGAGTTGCTCGTCATCGGCGGCCAGGTAAAGTTGGCGGACCTCTCGCGAGGAAAAGTCCGCCAGCGAGGGATTCAGGAGATCAATGGAGTTGCTATCGCGGGCCCAGTAACGGAACGTTCCGTATTGCTGGAAGCCGTCGTCGACCGCTCTGCTTTTGCGCAGATAACGCGTTCCGGTCTTAACGGCCGCCATGCCCCGGTCTTTGTGGAGATTCCGCTCGACATCCAGGGCGTCCAGGTAGACCCCACCGATCTAAGTACCCCCGTCCCAGCCTTCACCCCAACCTTCGCGCCCATCTCCGCCGAAACCATCGCCAGCATCGCCGCACGCCTCAAATCCGCCCAGCGCCCCGTCATCCTCCTCGGAGCCGGCATCGACCGCGCCACCACCAACGCCCTCCTCGCCAGCCGCGCTCTCACCGACCTCGGCGTTCCCCTCACGTTCACTTGGAACGCCATGGACCGCATCCCCGTCGACCACCCGCTCTACTTCGGCCGCCCCAACACATGGGGCCAGCGTTACTCCAATATCCTCCTCCAGCAGTCCGATCTCCTCCTCGCTCTCGGCACCCGCCTCAGCCTTCAGCAGAGCGGCTTCAACTGGCAGCAGTTCATCCCGGTTGGCGAAATCATCCAGGTAGACTGCGACCCCTTCGAACTCTCCAAGGGCCACCCCAAAGTCGCTACTCCCATCTGCGGAGACGCCAACGAAGTCCTCCGCGCCATCACCAAAGCCGACCTCGGCTCACACACCGAATGGCTCAGCTTCTGCCGCGACGTCAAAGCCGCTCTTCCCCTCGTCGAGCCCGTCAACAACACCGGCCCAGGCTTCCTCTCGCCATATGTCTTCGTCGAGAAGCTCTCCGCCCTCGCCACCGAAACCGACGTAGTAATCCCCTGTTCCAGCGGCAGCGCCTACACCACCATGATGCAGGCGTTCGACCAGAAGGCCGGTCAGCTCATCGTCAACAACAAAGGCCTCGCCTCCATGGGCTACGGCCTCAGCGGAGCCATCGGAGCCGCCATCGCCGCAAGTCCCCGCCGCACCATCCTTACCGAAGGCGACGGAGGCTTCACCCAGAACCTCCAGGAGCTAGGCACCGTCTCCGTCAATCAACTCAACCTCAAGATCTTCCTCTACGACGACGACGGTTACGCCTCCATCCGCATGACGCAGAAAAACTACTTCGGTGGCCGTTACGTAGGCTGCGACATCAACACCGGCCTTGGCATGCCCATCTGGTCAAAGCTCTTCGAGGCCTACGGCATCCCCTTGCAGGAACTCCGTCCCGGCTTCGAACAATGCCCCGCCTTCCTCGAAGCCTTCAATGCCCCCGGACCAGCCGCATTCCTCGTCAAGATCGATCCCGAGCAAACCTACTTCCCCAAAATCAGCAGCCGCGTCACGGCCTCCGGCAGCATGGAGTCCAACCCTCTCCACCTCATGACCCCCGATCTCGACCCGGCCACCGCTGCCAAGGTCTTCCTCTATCTCACCAAACCCTAAGCCCACCCAGCCCCCCCATCCTGCAGTAGCCCGGCTGCAACCCCAATCTGCTATTTTGAGTGGTATAACTATCCGAGGAAATCTCACAAGATGAATTCATCCCCCGATCCGGCCCTGTCATCCGAGCAACATCTGGAGCTGGCCGCGCTGCGTTCCGCATTCGAAGCCGGAGCCTTCAACAAGGCAACCTACAGCCGCGAGATCTGGAAGATTCATCAGCGCCTCTTCGAATACTCCGCCTTCCTCGCCGGCACCAACGTCGCCTCCATCGAAATCACCGATCAGGGCGTCATCTTCAACCTGCGCGATCCCAGGGTCAAGCTCAGGTGCATGCCCAACGATCAGCGCCACGTAGCAATCGCCAGCCTCAACTTCCGCAACTACGAATCCGAAGAGCTCGGCGCAGTCCTTCGTCTCGCCAAGACCTGTAGCACCATCTTCGACGTCGGCGCCAACGTAGGCATCTACAGCATCGCCATCGGCCAGCGCTTCCCCGATTCAAAACTCATCGCCTTCGAGCCCGTCGCCGCAACCTACGGCGAGCTGCAGCGCAACCTCACCCTCAACGGCGTCAGCAACGTCACCGCCCTCAATCAGGGCCTCTCCGATCGCGCTTACGAAGCCACCTTCTACTTCGACCCCACCGTCTCCGGAGCCGCATCTGGAGCCCCTCTCGGCGCAGAGTTCGGCCCCACCCAAACCCTCACCTGCCCTGTAGAAACCCTCGACGCCTTCGTCGACCGCACCGGCATCTCTCCCGATTTCATCAAGTGCGACGTAGAGGGTGGCGAGCTCCGCGTCTTCCGCGGAGCCGTCAAAACCCTCGAGCGCGCCAAGCCCATCGTCTTCACCGAAATGCTCCGCAAGTGGGCCGCCCGCTTCGACTACCACCCCAACGATATCATCGCCCTCTTCCGCGATATCGGCTACCAGTGCTTCGCGCTCGACGGCAACACCCTGCACTCCTTCGCCGAGATGACCGAGACCACCGTCGAGACCAACTTCTTCTTCCTCCACACCGAGCGCCATCTCGAGATGGTGCGTTTCCTCGGCCTGCTCCCCTAGCGAATATGCCTTCTTTAAACAATGCAATCGTCGAAGAAGACCTAGCCTCCATCGTCAGCGCATCGCTCCCCTGGGATTCGTTCTCCGGCACTACCGTCCTCATCACCGGAGCAGCCGGCTTCCTTCCCGCCTACATGGTTGAGACCCTCCTCTACCTCAACCGCTCACACCTCGCCCGCCCCGCCCGTGTAATCGCTATAGTTCGCAACCTCGACCGCGCCCGCGAGCGCTTCCGCCATCACCTCGACGACCCTAACCTCCAAATCCTCGTCCAGAATATCTCCGACCCGCTCACCTTTCGCGAGCCCTTCGACTTCGCCATCCACGCCGCCAGCCAGGCCAGTCCCGTCTTCTACCGTACTGACCCCGTAGGCACCCTCTCCGCAAACGTCCTCGGCATCTGGCACCTCCTCGAAGCCGCGCGGCAGCACCCAGTCCGCGGCTTCCTCTACTTCAGCAGTGGCGAGGTCTATGGCATCATCAAGAGCAACAGCGGCCCCATCGCCGAAGACGACGGCGGCTTCCTCGATCCCACCGACGTCCGCTCCTGCTACGGCGAAAGCAAGCGCATGGCCGAGACCATGTGCGTCGCCTGGGCTCATCAATACGGCATCCCTACGCGCATCGTCCGCCCCTTCCACACCTATGGCCCCGGCATGCGCCTCGACGACGGCCGCGTCTTCGCCGACTTCGTCCGAGACATCCTCAAAGGCGGTCCCATCGTTCTCCAAAGCGACGGCAGCGCCCGCCGCAGCTTCTGTTACCTCGCCGACGCAACCCTCGGCTTCTTCACCGTCCTTCTCCTCGGCAAAAATGGCGAAGCCTACAACGTAGCCAATCCAAACGGCGAGTGCAGCATCGCAGAGCTAGTAGATTGCCTCGTCGCTGAATTCCACAGCGAAGGCATCACCGTCGAACGCCGCGCACGCACCGATCAGAACTACTTCGTCAGCCCCATCGTCTCCACCGTCCCCAACATCGACAAAGCCAAAGCCCTCGGTTGGAACCCGGCTCACTCCATCGAGCAGGGTTTCCGAAGAACAGTCGAAAGCTACCGCTGAACTCGGCGAAGCAATCCCCGCGAGGGATGATGAAGCTAATCAGCAGCGTAAGTCCCTGACCCAATGAGGAAGGTAACTTGGAAGGTTTGGCAACCCAGTTACGGTCACTTTGCTCGAACGCTTCACGGGGCTCGAACTCTATGATCACAGCTCATAAACATCCTCTACCGCATCCACCGGAAATCCTATATCCTTTCGAAGCCAGATCCCCCCGATAGGTTTACCGCAGAAAGTTATTCGCTCACCGATGCGCTAAACTAATAATCTACTGCTACAAAGATCGGAGAATCCAAGGTGCGCCTCGCAGACGCAACCTGATTGAACTTTGACCCCCTGTTTAATCCGTTCCAAATCGACACGCTGACATCCAAGCCCTCGGCTATTTCGCGGCTGCGAAGATTATTGGGGCTAGATCGAGCCGTTATTCTTACGGTACTTGCGCGAGGATGGTCTAGCCTGGCTGGTCTTGTAACGATTGTGCTCATCGCGCATTCTCTTACTGGCGCTGAGCAGGGTTACTATTACACCTTCGGAAGCCTTGTCGCCCTACAGATGGTGTTCGAATTAGGCTTTTCTTTTGTTATCTTGCAGATGGCAAGCCATGAGTGCGCACACCTATCCATTTCTAAAGATGATGAAGTTACTGGAGACCGTGTAGCTCATGCAAGACTGGCATCCGTACTGCAAAAGTCAGTGCGGTGGTATTCAATCACCGCATTCTTGATGCCGTGCATACTTATTCCAGCGGGGCTCCATTTTTTTGCCAGTAATTCGCACTCTGGGCCGGAGGTCGCATGGCGCCTGCCTTGGTGGTCGGTGGTTCTGGTCGCAAGTGTTGCTTTTCAGATCGATCCTGTTTTCTCCTTTCTCGAGGGTTGTGGGTATGTGCCACAAGTAGCACGTACTCGCCTTTGGCAGGCTTTGCTTGGAAGTGTGCTGGCCTGGGCCGCGATGTTGACACGCCACGGTCTTTTTGCTCCGGCAATGATGATTGCAGGTCAGGTATTGGCTGGGAGTATCTGGCTCTACACGCGGCGACAGCTTCTGTTACCGTTGTTCTTCTATCACGCAGGTCAAGATCGCATCCATTGGTGGCAAGAGGTATGGCCTTTTCAGTGGCGCATTGCGGTCAGCTGGCTATGCGGATATTTTATCTTTCAACTATTCAATCCAATTCTGTTCGCATATTGGGGACCTATCGCCGCAGGTCAGATGGGCATGTCTTTGAATATCAGTAATGCTCTGATGGCAGTAAGCATTGCCTGGGTCAACACCAAAGCCGCACCCTTTGGCGCGATGATCGCGCGTAAGGAATACCTGAAACTGGATCATGTTTTCTTTCGGACGCTAGCGCAGTCTTTGGTCGTTTGTGTTTTAGGTTCAGCAGTAGTCTGGAGCGGTGTGATCTATCTCAATATTGAGAAGAGTCATTTTGCTCATCGCGTGCTTGGACCCCTTCCCTTTGGAATGCTTTTGTTGACTATGATTTTCAACCATATTGTGATCTCGGAGGCGATATATCTGCGAGCTCATAAACAGGAAAAGTTCTTGCCTATCTCCGTTATGGGCGCATTGTTTATGCTCTTCTCATCTTATGCATTAGGAAAAAGATTTGGCGCTGTTGGGATGATCACCGGGTATTTGGGTGTCACTACTTTTGTTGGCCTGGGACTTGGAACTTTTACTTTTCTTAGGTATCGGAGAATTTGGCATGCAGAGTAGCCGGCCTCTTCTCTCGATCTCAATTCCCACCTACAATAGGTCCGTTTTTCTAGACGAGCTATTATCGTGTCTTCTTGATCAATGTGTCTCTAACCCCAAAATAGAGTTGCTCATATCTGACAATGACTCGTCTGACGAGACACCGAACATTGTCAAAGCATATATAGATCGTGGTTTGGAAATTTGCTATTTGCGCAATGCGTCCAATATCGGAGCAGATAGGAATTTCCTGCAATGCTTCGAAAGAGCACGGGGCAAGTATGTTTGGATTATTGGTGACGACGATGTCGTCACACCAGGTGCTATCAAAAAAATCATCGCGTATCTAGAGGCTAGCGAATACAACCTGATCTATTTGAACTCGTATATTTTCGATGACTCAATGAGTTCCAAGCGGATCAAGTCCTATCGAGCGCCTAAAGTGATCAAAGATGCAAAGGTGTTCGTACGAGCAATCCATGTAAATTTAACCTTCATTAGCGGCATCATAACTAACAAAGATTATGTGATGTCATCTAATCAGAAAGATCTCTCAAGTTTAGTCGGTACAAATTTGGTTCACTTGGGTTGGACCTATGCGGCTCTGAATGGATATGTGCGTGGACTGTATATTTATGAAGAGCTAGTTGGGATGCGAACGAATAATACTGGTGGTTATATGTTGTCTCAGGTCTTTGGGGAAAATCTCAATAATATAACCGAGGATCGCTTGCAGGATCCCACAATGGCTCGAAGTGTTATCAACGGAACGCTGATGCGTTTCTTGCCCGCGGCGCTTCTAAAATTACGAAGATCACCCGTTCGCTTTGAAAAAGAACAAGCATCAGACACAATTTTGACGCCTATATTTGGCAGCAACTTCCGTTACTGGCTTTTTGTTTTTCCCATTCTGAAAATGCCATATGTTCTTGCCAGCGGTTGGCTCATTCTGATACGTGTCTTTAATAAGCTTGATAAAACATTGGGATCTATGCTTATGCGCTAAAATAGCGCCCAAGGTAATCCACCGTCCTCGGTATTCGCTGGACTAGACGAGCAGATGAGACAATGAGACGAATCACGGGCATAGTTGAAAAGGCGTACGCCTCGGATCATAAGCTCTGGGCTACGCGGCTCCTAGTAGGCCAAATTATATCCAAATTGAAAGACAGTGTCCTGAGTCAAATCTTTCATGCTCCACAGCTACATCTTGGCTCAGGCAGTACAATTCGAGGATCGAAGTGTATTTCATTCGGATGTGGGGTTTACGTAACCAGTAATCTCTGGTTAGAAGCTGTGTCTTGTTATGGGGAACAACGCTTTACCCCGAAGATTGAGATCGGCGACTTTGTTTCTCTTTCGGATGGTGTTCACATCTCGTGTATTGAACACGTGGTTATCAAAAAGAACTCATTAATAGGGAGCGGCGTATATATTTCTGACCATAACCACGGAGTTTACAAAGGAGTGAATCAGAGTTTGCCAAGCGAGCCGCCTAGCCGCCGCCAGTTGAAGGGAGGGCCAGTTTTCATTGGAGAAAGTGTTTGGATCGGTGACAATGTTGTGATTGTTGGGCCGCTTACGATTGGCGATGGCGCAGTGATTGGAGCCAATTCAGTGGTCAAGGAGAATGTACCGGCAGAGGCTATTGTTGCCGGCATTCCAGCCGTGCCCCTTAAGCAGTACAACCATACGTCAAATTGCTGGGAAAGAATATGAGCAACAGCCGCCGCAAATTTTCTATATGTATCCCCGCCTATAACAGGGCAAAATATCTGGGGCCTCTCTTAGACTCAATTTTTGCACAAGACTTCAGTGACTTCGATATTGTCATTTGTGAAGATCAGTCACGCGAGCGTGCGAAGATTGCATCTATCGTAAAAAGCTATGCCGATCATTTTCCGGGTGTATTGCACTACTATGAAAACAAGACCAACCTGGGCTACGATGCCAATATTCGGAACCTAGTTGAAAGATCGACTGGCGAATATTGTTTTTTCATGGGCAATGACGATTTGATGTGTTCCGGCGTGCTTGCCCACGTCGCAAATATTCTAGGTAGACACAAAGATGTTGGACTCGTATTGAAAAGCTATGCGTGGTTTAACGATGTGCCGGAAATAATCAACCAAGAAGTCCGTTATTTTAACGAAGAGCAAGTATTCAGAGCTGGCAAAGAAGCCATTACTATTTGTTTTCGACGTTCAGGAGTTATTTCGGGCTATATCGTGCATCGCGATGCTGCTTATTTGTCTGCCACGAGTGAATTTGATGGGACGCTCTACTACCAGATGCACCTGACTGCTTCTGTTCTTTCCGAGAAGAACGCGGTTGTAACCCCGAAGGTGCTTGTACTTTGCCGGAGTACCGAAGCTCCTGAATTTGGAAACAGCGACAATGAAAAAGGTAAATATATTCCGGGTAGATATACTCCGCAAGCGCGCCTCAATATGGTTGGCGGGGCATTGTCCATTATCAGGGACCTAAAACGAAGGATTGGTATCGATGTTGCGGCCGACGTAATGCGCGACTATGCTAACTATTTTTACCCTTATATTAAAGACCAATTGACATTGCCGCTTGGTGAATACCTCAAGCTCTGTCGCAGCTACGGGCAGCTTGGATTTTACAAATATCCTATGTTTTACCTATATTGTGTAGCGGGATATATTCTAGGAGAAACGACGTTTGACTCGGTGACGAAACTGGTTCGTGGCTATCTTGGTCGCAGCCCACGGTTTGGAGTAACGAGTAACCAGAAGTGTTTTTGGAATGCAGATTAGGATACCGGTTGACAGACTCATAGGGCCTTCCAATATCTCCATGCTGGCTGCCGCCACTAGCTCACAGTTTTAACGGCAAATCAGAGTTGCGGGTAAGGCTTGACCACCCCTCCGATCTTTACCGAAGGCAGACCCGAGCTCGCCGAGATGTACGGTACCCCGTTCGCCATCACATTGTCGGGAAACTTCCAGCCCGTCGCCAGCACGCCTGCTCCGGAAACCGATCTGATATTCGAGAATCCACCGGGTGATACGGGAACCTTGATGTTGTTGCTGGTCACGGAGCCGAGGACCAATTGCGCAATTGATCCCGACCCGAAGTAAACCAGCTCTGGAACCGGGAAGTATGATCCGGCGTCTTGCACACTAAACCCGTTGAACGACACGTTGTCGATCGTCGAGTTGTTTTCGAGGATCACGGGGATGACATTGATCCCCGAACTCCGGTAGATGACACAATTCTCAAACGATAGACCCGATCCCGTGCAAATTATACCGTCATAGAGTGGGGACGGTCGCAAAAAGCCGCAGACGCGGTTTGATTCGGACTTGACCCAGCTAACGTGCGCCTGGGACGGGACAAAAGTAACGTTGCTGAGCGCGATGGTACCGAAGTTCTCCGCGATTCCGAGTACATCTGGGGCCGTCAGGCTGCAATCGGAGATGGTTAAAGAGGCAACGGAGTTTGGACCGCTCCCTCGGCCGAAGCCGACCAAGAAAGCGGCCTCCGCAAGCGTGCCGCTGCAATTGCTCACGCTCACCGCGTCGACGCTGAATCGAGTGCCCCCGTTCGACGTATAGAGCCGCATCAGGGAATAGCTATTAAACGTGCAGTTGGACACAGTGACACGCGAGATGTTGCCAGAGTAGCCCTCCGGGCAGTTAAGCGCGATCGAGTCGTCGCCAGTCGTGAAATCGCAGTTTGAAATAGTGATGTCGTTGGCCGGTCCGTCGACATGCAGTCCGTCCGTGCTCGGGCCATGGCTCTGCATTACGCATCCAGATGCCACGACATTGCCGACGTTCGAAAGTCGTATGTGGTATGCGGGGGTATTCACTACAACCACGTTTTCAAGAGTAATGTTGTTTAAGTTCATCAGGTTGATGCCGAAATACCAAGTAGTTTTACTACCCTGACTACCCTGCTGCGTTCCGCTCGTCGAATTTCCGTTATGACCGTTTCCCTGATTGCCATTCAGCGTGAAGTTGCTGAGCGAGACGTTCAATCCTCGCGGAGGGGCTGGCGGTCCCGGATCAGACGGCACGTTCGCATTGGGAGGTCCATTATGGATGCCGTCGTTGTTGGTGCCTGTCTTTACAAAGAATCCCGTGCCGCAGCCGAGTCCCACGATGTTCCAATACCCACCGGCAGGAAGGAACAGGCCTGATATAAGCGCGCTTCCGTCGATGATCAGGGTGATCGGATTGTCCGCCGTCGCGCCGGCCATGGCAGCATTTATACGCGGACCATCGTCAGTGGCATCCCCACCTGTGTACTTGTTGCGCCCGGTTTCCAGCTTGCAATCGAGCGCGCAGCCGATCTCCGATGCCCGGATGTAAGTCATTCCTGGGACAGGCACCGGCGCCGGAGCTGGGCCCAGGCAAGGTATAACCAATTCAGAATCTCCGCAGGCTGTCAGGGGGAAGCCAGAAGCCGATCCAGCCGCAATCAATACCGCCTTGTGAATGAAGCTGCGTCTATCAATCATACTTCTGAATTCTGATCTCTCGTTATGATTTGTTTGTTTTTGCATAATGTTGCTCAAACTGGGGCTGTGGCGATTGACGCATTTACGGGCTTAATTCGCAGAATAGCTTGTGGTTAATCAAACCGCAATAGGTTCCAGCCGCAGGTGCAGATGCCGGATCGCGCGTCGTGATTCCAGCGCTGGATTGATGGGCGGGACTTCCTAACAGAGCGATAACCTGTTTCCAACTACATAGCGAGGTAGGAGATGTTCAGTCACTCGAAGCGGAAGGTGTCAATGAAACTCTCTACAAACACGTTTTTCGTTGGTTTGCCCGGTCGTGAGAAAGTCGGTTTTTACACTATTTCGGTAAACCCATGGATCCACCGCCTGACTGATTAACACGCGTCTGTTGTAACAAAACAGCAGCTTCGGCACACCGCGTTCCTAATTTAGATGGTTCACCGTCTGAACGACATCCTCTCCCATCAAGCTCTGTCCCGCTCCGATCGCCATTTCTATTCTTGGAGAGATCGACCAATAGTCAACAAGCGGAATCGAGTACCATTCTGCAGTTGATCTTCCACGAAATCGCTTCTCAAGATTTAGCCATGAAGTCGTCCTCCCGAAGTCGCGCAGCCCTTCGCCTTCCGTGGGGCTTTGTTGGCCGACATAAAGATGGGAACTCTCATAGGAGAGAGTTCAACAGTTCAACTGCGTATTGAAACGACACTACACTTAAGTCTAGTTCAACATTTGACAGAAACGTGGGGACGGTCGACAGTGGAATTGATGCTAACGATCGATCTTCGAATGTATCGAATGTCAGGAATCGGACGTTACTTGCGGAATGTTGTTCCGCGAGTATTACCTTTGCTCGATGTGGACCGTATTCGTGTTATAGGTGACCGAACTGACTTACGCGGAGATGAGTGGAGCGAGGATCCGCGAGTCGAAGTCTTCGATAGCAAAGCAGGCATTTATAGCATTGAGGAACAGGCACTCTCGCTGGTGGGAGCATTTCGGAACACAACCTTGCTCTGGGTGCCTCATTACAGTGTTCCTTTACTGTACAGGGGGCAATTGGCCGTCACGATTCATGATGTGTGTCATCTCGTCTTGCGAGAGTCTTTGAGTGGGCCAATCAAACGTGGCTACGCGAGGTTGCTCTTTGGGAGTGTTGGACGAAGAGCCTCCGCAGTTTTTTGTGTCTCAGATTTCACTGCAAGCGAAGTGCAAAAGTACTTGCACATACCTCGATCCAAGATTCATGTGACTCGTCCTGGTTTAGATGCTAAGTGGAATTCAGATCCGACTCTATACAAACAACCTGATGAAATTCCGTATTTTCTATACGTTGGTAATATAAAACCGAATAAGAATCTGAGGACACTGCTGAGAGCTTTTCGGCAGGTCATGGATCAAATACCACATCGACTAGTAATTGTCGGCAAGATGAATAACATGAACACCGTAGATGATGTGGTGGTTCGTGAGGCAGAGAGTCTTTTAAGCCGAGTGCATTTGACTGGTGAGGTGAGTGATGAGCTGCTACGTCAGTATTATCGAGGTGCGGACTTCTTTGTCTTTCCGTCACTGTATGAAGGATTTGGTCTTCCATTACTGGAAGCTATGGCCATGGGATGCCCAATTCTCTCGTCAAATGCGAGCGCCTTGCCAGAGGTTGCAGGGGATGCCGCGCTATATTTCAACTCCCAAGATTCGGGCGACCTTGCGGAGAAGCTCTTGCAAATTGCATCGGATCCTGCATTACGCGCCGGTCTAGTTGAGAGGGGGTTCCTCCGGTTGAAGGCATTTAGTTATCAAGACTGTGCCGCACAGACTGCGGAGGTTCTCAATACCCTATATAAGTCGTCTTAAGGTATGAGCAAGGTTGGCTTAGAAGCCAAATTCAAGGTAGATCGCTGGGGTTTATAGCCGACGGGATTAGCGCCGAATCCCAATCTTTGGGTTCCATGTAAGCTGGAATCTGGCGCTGACATTGTGTTGTGAACCGGACATATAGGAAGGGATCAAGAAGCGTTCATATTGAAAGAAGGTTTCAGCGGTTAGGTCCTTATTGATAGCGAAAGAATTGTTGACAAAGCCATCAGTGATGGTTGCCCCACCTGGCAGGAAATTGGTGCCACCCTTGTTCTGGCGATAGCCAAACTCCAGGCGGCTGCGTGAAGAAAACCAATAACTGGTGCGTCCTTCAATTGCTCGAGCATCCCTGCCGATCGCGTTGCCGAGAAGAAATCCCTTGTTGGTGTTGGAATCCAGATAAACTCCGTTGATAAAGAAATGCGCACCGCCGAAATCGGTTGCCAGGCCCGTGGAACTGACTGCTTCGACGCGAAGATCCATGTGAGGAAGGAAAGGCAAACGGGCGAAGTAAATTCCGGGATTCCAAACGGCTCGGCGCGGAGCAGCGATCGGATTGGGATCGTCATCTGAGTAGGCGTCCGCGTAGAGGGTAACGAGTTTACGCAGGCCTGGAAGGTGATACCGAAAGTCGAAATTACTCTTGCGATCACCAGGGTCGAGGCGGTCCCCATACGCTGATCCGGTATCACCCGTGAACGAGCCGGTTGAGTTGAAGCTGAAGACATTTTGCTTGAAGCTATGAAGCGTAATGGGATGTCCCTGGCCCCAGAAGACGGACCAACGCGTGAAGCCAATCTCCAGGTAGTCGCCAAAGTTGAAGCTTGCTTTTTGTCCGTTGTACCAAGGGCGCGCTGGATACGAATGCCCTGATAGCTTGCCCAGCACTATGTCGAACCGATAAGTCCCAATCGATGGGATGAAAGGCAGCGGGTGAGGACGCGTGGACACAAAGCGCAGGTTGTAGTTAGGCTCTGCATTGCTGGAGAGGGCAAGTGGACCCATCGTGGTAGGTCCCCAATAGAGCTCTTGCTTGCCGAGAGAGAGCGCATTGCCTGCGAAGGCGACGCCTCCATATAGTTCGATTGGGCGCTGACGATCGTATGCGGCGCGAGCGGGAATTGGCTGAATTTGTGGGTCGTCCGCGGATACCCGATCGACCGTATTGATGAGGGCATTGATTTCGGGCGATTCTGCAGGGTTTCCAGGGCTGTGTTGCAGCTCCTGGCGGTCGTAGAAAAAGAGGCGGCCGTAATGAGCGCGGTAGGAGACCCCGCCGATAAAGCTGCTGCCACGGCCAAGGGGGCGGCCGAAGTCGTTCCACCATGTCTGGCCGAAGTGATAGCTGTCGGCCAGTGCTGGCCCTGCGATCGTTCCGAAGCGACCGTAGACCGACTCCAGCGACAGCGCCGCATAGGAGACGGGCTCGTCGGCCAGTTCGTGATGCAAATCGGTCATCAGGCGGTGAGCCTCCGCCACAATGCCTGGGCTGAAAGCATCCGGCCGGTCAGCCAGTTCTTCTGCCTGCTGGAGCTGACGCAGGCACTCCTGACGTGTCCATGGACGAATCCCGACGTTCTGCGTCGGAATCAGGCCCATCGAACTCAAACGTTCCAGAGCGGGATAGATCCAGCTGTCCATTGGGACATTGGTTGAGCCGATGGTGTCTGGATCGGGATCGAAGGGTAGCGGCTTGCGGTCGGGAATCGGGTCTGGCGGAAGATCGGCGATCGAGCCCTGTAGCACGGGAGCAGCGCTAGAACTGGCATTCGTAGGCGTCGTCTTGCTGGCCCGATGTGCGCCATAATCTTCAAACGTCGGCCGCGAACTGAAAGGCGTAAGGCTGTAGTTATGGTGAGTGCGGTAAACGTAGTGGCCGATCAGCCATCCGGTTGCGCTGCCGACGAGAACATCGGACGGAAAGTGTTGATACGCGATGACTCGGCTGACACTCACAGTCGTGGCTAGACCGTATAGCGTCAATCGCGGGAGCCAGCCGGGATATTCCTCGCCGACGACAGCAGCTATGGCCCAGGCGGCTGTCGCGTGGTTCGATGGGAACGACGAATCCGTAATTCCGGAGTTGAAGAACTTGCCTTGAGAGTTGTTGACCAGAGGACGATCGCGGCGGAAGACAAATTTGAAGGCTTGGTTGACGACCAGGCCGTTGGCTACTGCTTCGCCAGCCAGTAATCCGGTCTCTCGCGCCTGGGGAGTGTGGTTGAAGAGGCTCCACGTATATGCGCCTGCAGGAATCGCTCCCAATGCCACAATGCCTGCGTTCGATAGAGTGTTTGCTGTCTTCTGATCGCTCGGACTGATATGGAGGGACTGTGTCATCGTGTGCTGGTCGCTGTTGATCAGCACGCCAGTCGATACAGCAAAAGGAACAAGCCATATCGCATCAAGGGGCTGTACGCGTACCGGGCTGGTCCAGATCGCCTTCTGGTCACGCAGGAAGCGCTTGGGAGTACCGGAGAGTGTAATGTCTTCGGGTGCGTTCGACGGCGCTGGGGCGGAAGAGTTTGTCGGTGTGGTCGGGGTCTGTGGCTGCGGTGCATCTGGTAACGAACTCGACACGCTGGACGCGGTGCGGAGGTCAGGGCTCTGTGCAAAGCACGCCCGATCCATAGTCAGAAAGAAAGACGTTGTAAGGCAAACGTACGCGGACAGTATTCTGGGGGCCACAAGCATAGGGAGATTCAAGGCCGCAGAATATTAGCGAATACTGCAACCACTTAAACGAGGCTACCATAGCAGAACTCCTCAATCACCCATAGACGAAGCGCGAGTTGATGCTTCTCTCGACACACATTCAGGTAAGTTTAAGGTTCACTGTACGACGTGCCCATAGGGTTTTGATTGGCTAATCTACAGATGATAGAAGTGGTCAACTCCAAGGACCAGCGCTAGCGTGATGGCTGCAATTACGGTCTCGCCAACTGCACCAACGAGGAACGGACGAGCACCTTGTCGGAAGAGATCTTTCAAATTGGTGCGGAGGCCGACTCCTGCGAAGGTCAGTAGGAAAGCCCAGCGGCTCAGGTTGCCCAACGCGAGCAGTTGCGGCTTGCTGAAGCCCAGCGAAGCCACAAAGGGGTTCGTGCTGCTGCCCAGCGTCGCAAGTAGTGAGATGAACAAAAAGCCCAGGACGAACTTCGGAAACTTCTTCCAGAGAAACGCCGCCTTATTTTCGAGTTGCGTTGTCGTAGCTGTATTGGCAAGGCCCTTGCGTGCCCACTGAATTGCATATGCCAGAACTACGAATCCAATCAATGCGTTGCGGCAGGTCTTGGCGAGTACGGCGTACTTGCCCGCTGCATCCGAGAACAAAGCTCCGGCCGCTGTGGCCTCGGCAGTATTATCGACGGCGAGACCAGCCCACAGACCATAGGCGCGATCCGACATATGCAGCGTGTGGCCGATCAACGGAAATGTGAATAGCGAGATAGCGCCCAGTGCAAGAATCGCTGCAATCGCCGTGGCCGAGTCGTCCTCATCAGCGTCGATGGCTCCCTGCGTCGCAATAATCGCCGAAACCCCGCAGATCGACGAGCCTACTGCAAGCAGCGTCGTTAGCGCAGGATTCAGACCGAATCGGCGTCCTAGCCATGTCATGAACGTGATCGACAGCGTGATGGCAACGAAGACGAGAATCAGAGAGATGCCGCCTAGTTTGAGGACGTCACCGAGGATGAACCGCGCTCCCAGCAGGATGATGCCCGCCTTGAGCCAGAACTCGTATGTCGCCACGCCTGGACGAAAGATACGCGTGACGCCCACAGTGTTGGCGATCACGACGCCAAAGACGATGGCCCAGAGAACGTATTCGATGTTGGGAAACGTGATGTGGTGTGCCTTGGTGTAGGTGTTGAGAAAGTGCTCGACGAATTTACCTGCATAGCCGACGACGAAGAGCAACGCAATGCCAGGTAACAGGGAAGGAAAGGAAGCGCGCTCTTCGGCAAGGCGAGCCGGGCGCTCGGTGCGCAGATCGTGAACTTTAGCTGAGGTGGCCATGGGGTCGTTCTCCTTGGGGTTCTGCTGGACTACCAGGCGATGGTCTTGATCAGGCCAATGCGCACGAACAGGGCAAGCGTCAGCGACAGAACGATAGCCCAGGCGTCGATAGAGAGATGAAGGCGTTTGGAAGACATATCAGATGCTCCTATGGAAGTGGCTGCGCTCACGAACCTACGCGTAAGAGGCTGCTACTTGAGATTTTGAGGAAAAGGGAAGAGCGCGGAGGGAACTAGCGACAACAACAGGTAGGCATGAGGTACAGCATCGCGAATTGGCGGGCGACCGTCATTGTGGTTGTAGTCTACATCACTTCTGATGTAGCCCAAGGGCAATAGATACACCGGTTTTGTAAAAAGGTTGCGCGCAACCGCAGCGGTGAATGAGTGTTCATTTCAAACGTAAGCAGGAGGTTGTTATGAAGCTCTCAAACGTAAAGGCAATAGTTGCAAAGGCAATGACAGTTGGCATGCTGGCGGGCGCGTTCGTTCTGGCCGCTCCGACAAAGGCCCAGGCACAGGGAATCGGCGTGCGCGTGCAAGTGGGCTATCCCCCTTACGGCTACAGCCGCGACTACTACGATCGTCTTCGCTGGGAACGGGAGCGTCGCGACGCCTTCCTCCGTCAGCAGGCTTGGGAGCGTCAGCAGGCTTGGCTCCGCCACAATGCATGGGAGCGTGATCACCGCTACGGTTACGGCTATCGTTACTAATCGTTGATTGAGGTTCAGACGGCCGGTCGTGGGAGAGATTCCGCGCCGGCCTTGCTGTTTGTAGCTCACTATTCTGGCCCGAGCGGTTGGTAGTAACGCGTCTCAGGAAAGGCGCAACCCTGGCACAGTATTTCGCCGCCGACCTCAACCTGGCGATCGTAGTTGATGCCCTCGCCGCACACAGCACAGGCGATCCGCTCGGACTTGTAGCCTGGCAGCTCGCGCGCATGCATAGGAACCTGCACCCACTCCTCGGCAAAGAGATCCGCGTCGGGCATCTCGCGATAGGCCAGCATCTGCTGCTTATTCTTCGGTTCCACGTCCGGGTAGAGCTCTCGCGCCCGTTGCTTCGACGACTCCAGCGCCGCAATCCGGATAGCCCTGCCAGTGCTGAGATCGAGAAAGGTCGCGGCCATCTTTCCCCAGTCGCGAAACTTCAGGGCACGCTTGCCCAGCCGGCAGCCTGTGACGACACCGATGGCGTCCGTGGCGCAGCGATCGATCTCGACAAAGGTAACCAGCCGCTTGCGATCCGCTCCCTTGGGATCATCGATATCCAGCCGCTGACACCCCAGCATAGCCATGCGCACGCCGAGAATCTGCCCCGCGCACAGATGACCGTGGGCCACTTCCGCTTCGCCAAGCAGAGCTTCGAAGGTCTGCATAAGGTGATCATACTGCCGTAATTCGCCAAGAGGTACGCTACACTTCGATTGACCGGTGTTGTCTATCCATCTGCAGGGCGAGCCAATGTGCGATCAGTCGCAGCCTGCAACAAAGGGTATGAAATGCTTTTGTTCTGGCAACATTTCGCCATTGGGTTCAGCGCCCTGCTGCCACTCGTCAATCCGCTCGGATCGGCGCTCGTGTTTCTTGGCCTGGTTGGCTTGCAGCCTCCGGCGATATACAAGTCTCTCGCGCGTCAAATCGCAATCAACGTCATTTTCTTCTTCGTGGTCATTGAGCTGGTCGGATCGTATCTGCTGGGCTTCTTCGGGATCTCGCTTTCGATCGTGCAACTCGCCGGAGGGCTCGTCGTGGCTGCGATGGGGTGGTCGCTGCTTAACCAGAAAGCTGCGGACGCCACCAGTGACGCGCAGGCCCAGGTGGCCAGCGGGGCAGATACCCTAAACGCGAACTTCCAAGAGAAGTCGTTCTATCCCTTCACTTTCCCCATAACCGTGGGGCCTGGCTGCATCGTTGTAATGCTTACGCTGAGCGCCCACGCCACCGAGAAAACCCTCACCGGAAACCTGGTTGCGCGAGCTGGATTGTTGGTCGCGGCCGCTGTACTCAGTTGGCTGGTCTATCTTTGCTATGCCTATGCGCCGCGAATTACACAGGTGATCTCTCCCGCAACGGCTCACGGTATCCTACGGGTCATCGCGTTTATCCTGCTGTGCATCGGTGTCCAGATAGCGTGGAACGGTCTGTCCCCTCTTCTCGAAACTGTTCTGCATATCTCTTAGATCCAAAGGGATCCGAGTTTTATTGCGCACAGCCCTCTGCCCGAGTTACTATTCGAGGCCCGAGGTGCCCGATGAGCGAATTTGCAACGACAGTGGGCGTGTTACTCAAGCAGAAGGCCGGTCAGGTCGCCTCCATCCCCCCTGACGCCTCCGTCTATCAGGCCGTCGAGATGATGGCTGCCAAACAGGTCGGCGCGCTCCTTGTTCTCCAACAGGACGAACTCGTCGGCATCATCTCCGAACGCGACTATGCCCGCAAGGTCATCCTGCAGGGCCGGTCCTCCAAAGACACCCCGGTCGCCGAGATCATGAGTAGTCCCGTCATCACCGTATCCCTGCGCCACACCGTGGGCGACTGCATGCGCATCATCACCGACAGCCGTATCCGTCATCTTCCCGTGTGCGAAGAAAAAAGGGTCGTCGGCGTCGTCTCCATCGGAGACCTCGTGAACTACGTTATCAGCGAGCAGGAGACGACCATCCGCCATCTCGAGGCCTATATCTGCGGAACAGCGAGTTAGTCCAGAGCTGACAGCGCATGCCTGTTTATGTCTACGCCATTCTCGCCGTGGGCTGGATTCTCTGGCTGTTGCCGTTTCCTTTAAGCGGCTGGAACTGGTCTGCGCCAGCGAAAAGAGATAACCGCTCCCGCTGGGGTCTGCTGCTTCAGGTTGTCGCCTACTCTCTTCTGTGGCAAGGTCACTTCTGGATGCGCTCCCCGGCGCTCTGGCAGGTCGCACTCGCAATTCTCTGCTTTCTCTTTGCGTCGCTTCTCTCCTGGACGAGCACTCGCGCACTCGGTAAGCATCTCCGATTCGATGCGGCCCTCAGCCACGATCACCAACTCGTACGTTCCGGTCCCTATGGCATCCTCCGCCACCCCATCTACACGTCGATGCTCTGTATCCTGCTTGGCACCGGCGTTCTCATCACGCCTCCCTTGTTGTTCCTTATCGCCCTCATCGTGTTTCTGCTGGGCACTGAGATTCGCGTCAGAGCCGAGGATGGTCTTCTGGCCTCTCGCTTCGGCGACGAGTTTTTTCGTTATCGTCAGACCGTCTCGGCCTACATCCCATTCCTGCGATAGGAGCGGATAAAAGCGCGGCAGCCGCTCAGTTGTCGTCCGAGTTATCACCTTCTTCGATGATCGAAGCCGTGCCCAACACATCGTATGTCGTTGCCTCCCCACCTGTAGGCTTGATGGTCACGCGCATGGGCAGCCGTTGCCACTGCGCCGGCTGGCACACTGGAATGAAGTGATCCGTTTGCGGCCATTTGCCGATGAGCTTCTGTACGACAGCTCGCCTCGCCCCAAGCTGCACGACGATAGCGAACAACCCACCCTTCGGCGTGTTCGCCGTTCCACAGTAGGCCGCGTAATCGCGAAACCACACCGCGTTCGAGACCACAGGATCGAAGTCCGGCAGATGCAGCGCGGTGATGTGACCCGTCACGCGGTCAACCATGATCCACGGACCCGGCTGCCAGATCCAGTGAGCAGTCGAATCGCTCGGCAACGAGTCGTTGATGCGCAGCGCGCGCCGAATCGCAAATGTTCGGTCAGTGATGTCGTGCAGCTCGCCCATCGTCCACTCTTTCTGCCGGTCGTCCACAAAGAGCGGCCGCACCTTCAGCGTGGAGGTCTCGTCCGACTTGGTGTCCGGCGTAGCATCCGGCTGCGTATAAGGAACCTTCCGCACCGCGCCAAGAGTGACAGTATGAACCTTGGGCACGGCAGCTAGCACAGATCTCAGGGCAAACATAGACAGAGCAAAAACAACCACTGCCCGCATGCAAGGCAGACAAAAACGCATAAACCGATTCAAGGGCAAACTCGCTAAAGGCTGTCCGGCGCATGAGGCCCGGGATCGTAGAGAAAGAACGCAAGCATAGGATCACTCCCAGGCACGCGCATATTTTTCAAATGTTGTCATGCTACTTCAGGCATGCTGATTTCGGCCGAGCCGATCTACCATACCACTAACACTTTTAGGGAGTTGGAACAAAAGGGATTACCTGCAGAAATTAATTCTTAGTACCCGGAAAGACCTTCGGAGGTGCCTAACTATGGGCCAAAACTGTGGATTGTTTGTTGATCGGTGACGCTCCGCGGCCTACTCCAGAGTAGTATCGTGGAAAGAATGCGTGCTGCCTCGTGGTGGCGCGTCCATGCAGCCCGCATCGGGACATCTGAGCAGTGACGAAAGGATACAAACGAATATGTGGAAACCGAACCAGCCCGGCAGCAACAGCCCCTCAACCCCTGAACCGGTGCGTCCGACGCCCCCCACTTCGAGCTTTGAGGCCAGCCCCACACGTCCCACCGTCGGCAGCTCCGGCGCGACAGCAGTGCCAACGGGCGAACAGGCCACCATCGGAAAATCGCTCGTAGTCAAAGGCGAGGTCACCGGTTCCGAGTCCCTTTACATCGACGGCAAGGTCGAGGGCGCCATCAACCTCCCTGGCAACCGCGTCACCGTCGGTCGTAACGGACAGGTCGCCGCCAACATCGTCGCTCGCGAGATCGTCGTGCTCGGCAAAGTGCGTGGCAACTGCCAGGCCAGCGACCGCGTCGATATCCGTAGCGAAGGCTCCCTCACCGGCGACGTCATCGCAGCCCGCATCTCCATCGAGGACGGCGCTTTCTTCAAGGGCGGCATCGACATCCGCAAGCCCGGCGGCACCGACCTGAAGGGTGGCACGGCGACACCAGTGGCCGAACCCGTAACGGTCGAAGCATAAAGCAGGCGATCTTTCGCTCCATCAAGAAGGCCCCGGCGCCCGCTGGGGCTTTTCTGCGCCCGCGCTACAGATTGCGCATAACGCCAAAGACACCCGTAACCGCAAGCGCTCCATAGATCGCCAGCAGCGGAATCCGCGGCCACACAAATTTCTCACCGCGTAACCATCGGCGATGCGCCGCAGCCCCATATCCCCCACATACGGGCAGCAACGTCACAATCAGCCAATTCAGCCGTAGAGCCTCCCCCACCTGCCCATGCAGCAGCGCCGCCAGCGCCCGAGTAGCCCCGCACCCAGGGCAAAGTACATGCAGATACCGATAGACAGGGCAAGCCGGATAGAAGCCATACTGCTGCGGCGGAAACAGAAGAAGCACCACCGCAACCAGAGCCACACACACTACGGGAGCAGCCACCCCCACCAGCCGGCCGCTCAACCTCACTGCCCGAAACTCCGGTAGCGCGCCGCCTGTTTCATCTCGTTGATCTTGTTGAAGTGGTATTGGAAGTAAAGGCCACCGAAAAAAAACGTCATTACTGGCCCCAGACGCAACCCGATTGGCTCAGGCCCGTTGAAGTGCTGCTCGATGGAGGCACGCATCGCGAAGCGGTAGACAACCGCCATTACAGCCATCGCCACCCACGTCAGAATCGCCAACGGCGATGCATGCCGCACCTCGCCATGCATCATCGCAGCGCTATTACCCAAGGAGCTTCCGATATAGAGAAACCAGAGAACCATATAGATGATGTAGTACGTCATCGCCTTGGTCTGCGGCTGCACCCGCTTCATCCACAGCGTCTGCACCAGCTCCCATATCGGAAAGAAGACTCCGCACGTCAGAATCCCGAACAGCAGC
This sequence comes from Edaphobacter aggregans, assembly GCF_003945235.1. Taxonomy (NCBI): domain Bacteria; kingdom Pseudomonadati; phylum Acidobacteriota; class Terriglobia; order Terriglobales; family Acidobacteriaceae; genus Edaphobacter; species Edaphobacter aggregans. Next base: position 2,232,275 of record NZ_RSDW01000001.1, on the reverse strand, counting down.
ACGAGACCCCAGTTTAGGTTCGGTGGGTCGGGATAGATGCCCGCGGGCGTACCATACCCCGGTGTCGGCGTCGGAGCATACACCGGCTCCGAAGGATACATCGGCGCAGCAGCGGCAACCGGTGCTCCGCCAAGAATCTGCGAGACCGGCGCCCAGTCGGGCATCTCCTCGCTCTTGGCCATATCGGTGAGCAGAACGTTACCCGAAGCAACGTACCGCTGAAGATCTTCGAGAGTGTACGGGCCATACATCTGGCCGCCGCGTGAGATCTGATAGGGCATAGCTGCCTCCTCAATATGCTGCAACTCGATGAAAACACGGACGGGACTTCCACACAATCAGATTCCGCGTCCGCTAAATTTAAGGTCCCAAAAACGAAAAGGCCCAGACCGAAGCCCGGGCCCATTCCAACTGCAATTAACCTTACAACGTCTGACCATCTGCCGTCGCCAACTGCGTGTCCTTTGCGGCCCGGCTGAGCGCGATCCGCAGATCCGTCACCTTGTTCAAGTGGAATGCCGGAGCCTCGGCGCTGGTCGGAGCCGTCGCCGCAATGAAGTCCGCCCGGTTCACATCCTGCAAATAGAAAGACGGCCGCGGATCAGGCTGTACGGGCTGCACCTCTACATGGCTCATCTCCAGGTGGTCGACGTGCCGCAGGAAAAATCCCTGCGACGGCATCGGCCCGAACATCGGTGGGTCTGGATATTTCTCGATGTTCTCCGGCGGAGTCAGCGCCACCGTATCCGCAGCAGCCCCACCCTGATGCTGGACATACACGTTCGAAATCTTCACATCCTGAACGGCATAACCCGGAATGCCGCTCAGAATCGAACAGATATGCGAACTGGAGTTATAGCTCACCAGGTTATTGACCATCACTCGCCGCAAAGTTCCCACCTTCGTGGTCTCCTTGGGGCCGCGCAGACGAGCGCCAAGCCGGAAGAACAACGGCCCATTCACTCCATCGCGCATCGTAATGTTCGAGATGGCGACGTCTTCGCATAGCGCGCCTTCCTCGCTCTCGAGCGCCAGTCCCATACTGCCCTCGAAGGTGATGTTCGAGATCGTAATGTTCTTAAAGCCGCCATTCGACTCCGTTCCGCACTTGATCCGGCCATTGCGCGGAACCCTGAAGTCCGGCGCAAACTTCTTGAACGTGCCGTCGATTACGGTACCCAACTCGTAGTAGCCCGTCATCACGCAGTTCGTGATAGTCAAATTCTCCGTAGGCTTCGCATACCCCAGCGCATAGCTGGACTTCGGACAGATGCCGTCGTCCCACGGCGAATTCACAAAGCAGTTCGACACCCTCACGTTCTTGCAGCAGTCAATGTCGATACCGTCGCGGTCCGTATCGATCATCAGGTTATCGATCGTCATATTGTCGACGCCCGTCAGAAGCAAGCCGAAATGGCCGCCCTTGAGGATCGAGAAATCGCGAAACATCACATTGCGGCAGTTCTTCAGCGCAATCGCCTTGTTGCCCACTCCAGCCTGTTCCGCGACGAAGCCCGTGCGAGAGCCCCGGCTCAGCCCCTTACCCCAGATCAGCCCCGGTCCCGTAATTGAAACATCCTGAATGCCCTCACCCCAGATCAGAGAGTTGTGCCAGTGGTTATGTCCGTAGTCCTGATAGGCGTCCCACTCTGTCTTCGGCTCGGCCGGGTCGTAGGTCCCGCCGTTGTACCCCGTGGTCTCTCCGGGCTTCGGCGAATCCGCAGCCAGCAGCGTCGCTCCCTGCGACAGAAAGAGGTTCACATGACTCTTCAACCGGATCGAAAACGAGAGCCACGTCCCGGCCGGAAACAGCACCGTACCGCCCCCGGCAGCGGCGGCAGCATCAATAGCCTTATTGATCGCCGGACTGTCCACCGTCTTGCCATCGCCGACAGCGCCGAAGGTGCGGATATCAAAAATGTTCGGAGTTACGGTAAGGGAAGAACTTTTCGGAGCGGCATAGGCGGAAGGCACAGCGGCGACAGCAGCAGCGGCCAATCCCATGCCTCCCTTCTTCAAAAGTTCGCGGCGTGCAGAGAGAAAAGTATCCATAGGCACGCCATCCTAGCAGGCAAGAGGTAGGACCAGAAAGCTATTTCTTGGAGGAAAAATAGATTGTCATTAGAGAAAGTAGGTTTGGTCGATACTGAAGGGATCATCCACAGCCGTTTCTCCCGTTATTTCCTCCGCTACCTACATCCCATCATCTCTAACCAGGCTTGGGCTTCCTCTCCTTTGAGCCGGAACAGTCGACTACCGCTGTCAAGTCTAATACCTCGATAAGGCGCAGAAAATAAACAAGATACGCGTTGCCTATTATTAATGCCTCCCGGTTTGTTCTAATAGAACTAGAGGTCTTTGACAGACATCGCGATTCTCCATCATCCATTTAGGGGTGCGTCTGATGAGGAAGTCCGGACTTAAAGTATTTTGCTTTGAATACTTTGAGGCCATGATGGGGAGGGGGGAGTATCGCTTCCTATTCCCGCCCTTCGCCGCTATCTCGCCGCCACAGTCAACGGAGCCACGTGATCGAGATCAAGGTTCAGCTCGAGCACATTGACTCGAGGCTCGCCAAGAAACCCGAGCTGCCGCCCTTCCGTATGCGACGCAATCAGCTTCCTAACCGCATCCGCAGAAAGATGCCGCTGCCGAGCCACGCGCTCGACCTGAAACTCCGCGCCCGCAGGCGTGATGTGTGGATCAAGACCTGACCCCGAGGCGGTAACCAGGTCAACCGGAACATCGCTGCCAGGGTGGTCCGTTTGGAATGTAGCCACGTCGCCCGAAACTCGGTCGATCAGCTTTTTGTTCGTCGGAGCATAGTTCGAGCCGCCAGAATTGGCAGCGTCGTACCCGTTGCCTGCCGCCGAAGGGCGCGAGTGGAAGTATCCCGCACCACTGAACGGCTGGCCAATAATGCGCGAGCCCACAAGCTGGCCATTCTGGTAGATCAACTGACCGTTGGCCTTGTCCCGGAACAGCACCTGCGCGAAGCCGGTCACAACAAGCGGATACACAAGCCCGAACACAATCGTCGTAACGACGGTATAAAGAAGAGCGATTACAAAATTTCGACGCATGGCAAAGTCCTTTACGCCAGATGAATGGCAGTGATGATCATGTCGATCAGCTTGATCCCGATAAACGGTGCAATAAGCCCGCCGAAGCCGTAGATGATAAGGTTGCGCCGCAGCAGCGACTCCGCCGACATGGCCTTGTAGCTCACCCCGCGCAGCGCCAGCGGAATCAGCCCAATGATGATCAGCGCATTGAAGATCACAGCCGACAGAATCGCCGACTGTGGTGTCTTCAGGTGCATGATGTTCAGCACCGCCAGCACTGGAAACGTAGCTGCAAACATCGCCGGGATAATCGCGAAGTATTTAGCCACATCGTTGGCGATCGAAAACGTAGTCAGCGCCCCGCGCGTCATCAGAAGCTGCTTGCCGATCTCGACAATCTCGATCAGCTTCGTGGGATTGCTGTCCAAATCGACCATGTTGCCGGCCTCTTTCGCCGCCTGTGTGCCAGTGTTCATGGCGACACCCACATCAGCCTGCGCCAACGCCGGAGCGTCATTGGTGCCGTCGCCGGTCATCGCCACCAGTTTGCCTTCGGCTTGCTCGCGCCGGATCAGGTCCATCTTGTCCTTAGGCTTGGCCTCGGCCAGAAAGTCATCGACGCCAGCCTCACGCGCAATGGCCGCAGCAGTCAGCGGATTGTCGCCCGTGATCATGATCGTCCGAATACCCATGGCCCGAAGTTGCGAGAACCGCTCCTTCATGCCGCCCTTGACAATGTCCTTCAGATGGATGACGCCAAGCGCCTGGCGGTTCTCCGCAACGACAAGCGGTGTGCCGCCACTGCGCGCAACGGTCTCTACCGCCGCACGAACTTCGTCCGGCAACACTCCGCCGTTCTCTTGCAAAAATCGCGCGATCGCATCGGTCGAGCCTTTACGAATCACGCGCCCGTCCAGGTTCACGCCCGACATCCGCGTCACAGCAGAGAAGGGAACGAACTCCGCATTCAGCTCATGCAGTTCGCGCCCGCGCAACCCATACTGTTCCTTAGCCAGCACGACGATACTCCGGCCCTCGGGCGTCTCGTCAGGCAGCGAAGAGAGCTGAGCCGCGTCTGCCAGTTGATTTTTACTGACTCCTGGCGCTGCAATAAACTCCGCCGCCTGCCGATTGCCCAGCGTGATAGTGCCGGTCTTATCGAGCAGCAAAGTGTTGACGTCTCCAGCTGCTTCTACCGCGCGTCCAGACATCGCCAGCACATTGTGTTGCACCAGACGGTCCATGCCGGCAATGCCAATAGCTGAGAGTAGTCCGCCAATTGTCGTCGGAATCAGGCAGACCAGCAGCGAGATCAACACAAATACCGTCTGCGGAGCCGTCGAGTAAATAGCAATCGGCTGCAACGTAACGACAGCGAGCAAAAAGATGATCGTAAGCCCGGCCAGCAGGATGTTGAGCGCAATCTCATTTGGAGTCTTCTGCCGCTCAGCACCTTCGACCAGCGCGATCATGCGATCAAGAAATGTCTCACCCGGATTCGAAGTGATGCGAACTTTGATCTGATCGGAGAGGCAGCGCGTGCCACCTGTAACCGCCGAGCGGTCTCCACCAGCCTCGCGAATCACCGGAGCCGACTCGCCTGTGATGGCCGACTCGTCCACGGAGGCGACGCCCTCGATCACTTCGCCGTCGCCAGGAATCATCGCGCCGGCAATAACGAAGACCAGATCGCCGGCACGCAAATGCGAGCTAGGAACCTCCTCCGTGCTGCCATCAGGCCGGTACCGCACCGCGGTCGTCTCGGACTTCGCACGGCGCAGCGCGTCAGCCTGAGCCTTGCCGCGGCCCTCCGCCATCGCTTCGGCGAAGTTCGCAAACAGCACCGTGAACCAGAGCCACAGCGTAATTTGCAGATCGAAGCCGAGTGAATCGCGGTGCGCGGCCATATCGCGAAACAAATAGATCGACGTGATGACGCTGCCGATCTCGACCACGAACATGACGGGATTTTTCATCATCTTGCGTGGGTTGAGCTTGGCCACCGCATCAAAAAGTGCGCGGCGGACGATCTTTGTATCCCAGAGAGAGCGTTTGCGTGTGCTTGCCATGATCCTTTTTCTTTCTGCTTAGAAGCTTTTGCCTGCGTGCAGGAGGAGGTGCTCGAGTATCGGTCCGAGCGACAGTGCAGGGAAGAACGTAAGTGCACCGACGATTAGAATCACGCCCACCAGCAGCACCGTGAACAGTGGCGTATGCACCGGAAACGTCCCCGGCGATGGCGGTACAAGCTTCTTCTGCGCCAGATTGCCGGCCACCGCCAGCATCGGGACGATCATCAGAAAGCGCCCTACGAGCATCGCTGTAGCCAGGGATAAGTTGTACCAGTGCGTATTCGCATTCAAGCCAGCAAACGCAGATCCGTTATTGCCCGTGGCCGAAGTGTAGGCGTACAGAATCTCCGAGAGGCCATGCGGTCCGCTGTTGTTCAGCGAAGACAAGCCCAGGTTAGGCATCATCAAGGAAACTGCAGTGAATCCAAGAATCGATAGGGGAAAGATGAGCACGTACAGCATGGCCATCTTCACGTCGAACGCCTCGATCTTCTTTCCCAGATACTCAGGCGTCCGTCCTACCATCAGCCCTGCGATGAACACCGAGAGCACAACGAAGATCAACATGCCGTAAAGTCCAGCGCCAACACCGCCGAAGATGACCTCGCCGAGCATGATGTTCACGAGCGGAACCAGGCCGCCTAGCGGCATGAACGAGTCATGCATCGAGTTCACAGCACCGCAACTCGCGTCCGTCGTAACAGTAGAGAATAAAGCCGAGTTCGTGACGCCGAAGCGAACCTCCTTGCCTTCCATATTGCCGCCAGCCTGGAGTGCCGACACGTGCTGATTGACAGAATGCAGCAGCGGATTAGCCTGCGATTCCGCATAGTAGGCAACAGAAACTCCGGCAAAGAAGAGGGCAGCCATCGCTGCGAATACAGCCCAGCCATGCTTCGGCGAGCGCGTCATTCGACCCAGGGTAACGGTAAGCCCAGCCGGAATTACGAAGATCGAAAACATCTGCAGTAGGTTCGATAATGGAGTGGGATTCTCAAACGGATGTGCGCTATTGGCGTTGAAAAAACCGCCGCCGTTGGTGCCCAACATCTTGATCGCCTCTTGCGAGGCCACTGGACCCTGCGCGATGCTCTGCGTTGTAACTATCTGCGCGGCCGCCTTGCCGTCAGCGCCTGTAGTGGTTACAGTTTGCGTCTGGACGAGCTTCGCCTGATCGTAGGGACGAAAGTTCTGCACGACGCCTTGCGATACCAGCAGTAGGGCATAGATAAAACACGCTGGAAGCAGCACCCAGAGTGCAGCACGCGTCGTATCGACCCAGAAGTTGCCCAGCGCTTTCGACTCACGCCGTGAGATACCTCGCACTAGCGCGATAGCCAGTGCGATTCCAACCGCCCCCGAAAAGAAGTTGTGATAAGCGAGAGTGAGCATCTGGGTCAGGTAGCTCATCGTCGTCTCGGGCACGTACGACTGCCAGTTTGTGTTCGTCGTGAACGAGGCAGCGGTATTCACGGCAAGGTCTGGCGCTACACCGGCGAGATGCTGCGGGTTCAGCGGAAGCGCATGCTGGAGTCTCTCGATTCCATACGTAACCAGCATGGTGACAAGGCTGAAAAGCAGCATGGCGACGCCGTATTCCGTCCAGCGCATCTCATGCATTTCATCGACGCCGGTGAGACGGTAGATCAACCTCTCGAGAGGCCTGAAGAGGCGATCGGCAAAGGTGCGTTCGCGCTCGAAGACACGGGCCATATAGAGGCCGAGAGGCTTTGCACAAACAAGCACAAGGCCGAAAAAGAAACATATTTGAAACCAACCGTTGGCGGTCATGAATAAACTTTCCTTTTAGGAATCTGGCTAGAACTGTTCCGGGCGCAGAAGCGCATAGACGAGATAGACAAGCAACGCGACAGTCACGAGTCCAAGCAATACAATCTCAAGCATCATTTGCTCTCCTTCATGCCCAGCCGCTCGCAGCCGCTGGTATAGGCGATGGCCATAAGGAAGAAGGCCACGCTCGCTGCAATGCATCCGATATCCCACATGGTGATTCTCCTGATGATTCAGAGGGGTTGGTAGAGTGAGTTGCCTATTGGGTCGGTTAGAGGCTTGTGTGATGCTGGACTGCGTATGGAGACAAATGTTTTGCGCATGGCGTCGCATCGTCGCCTCCTTCGCGAACGCTGCTATTGCTATGGAACGACTTTGCGCATAAAGAATGGATAGGGAATTCGTAAAGAATTCGTAAAGACGCGCTAGATGTCGTCTTTGCCCGTTGGCCGGAAACGATAGCCGATCCAGGGTTCTGTGATGATGTACTGCGGTTCGTCGGAGGTTTCGATCTTCTTGCGTAGTTGGCCGATGTTGACGCGCAGATATTCCGGTTGATCTGCGTTGGAGTTCCACACGGCATGTAAAAGGGCACGATGCGTCAACACCTGGCCTGCATGCTGAGCCAGGACAACGAGCAGATCGAACTGCTTTGGAGTCAGGTGAACCTCCTGACCACGAACCACTACTCGGTGTTGCGGAATATCGATCACGAAGTCTCCGAGAGCAATCACCTGTTGGGCTTCCGGTTGGCTTGCAAAGTGGCGGCGAAGCTGGGCTCGGACGCGGGCTTGTAGTTCCTGGATGCTGAAGGGCTTCGTGACGTAGTCGTCCGCGCCGGCATCGAGCGCCTCGATCTTCGTGCGGTCCTGATTGCGTACCGACAAAACAAGGATGGGGACTTTCGAGATGGCGCGAATGCTGCGGCATAGCTCGACGCCGTCCATCTCAGGCATGGCGAGGTCGGTGATCACCAGGTCCGGACGCCACTCATGGACGGCTTCCATTCCTTCCACGCCGTTGGCAGCGATGCGAAGCGAGTAACCCTGCGTCGAGAGTGCTGTTCGCAGTACGCGCGTGATTTGGGGCTCGTCATCTACGATCAAGACCTTCGCGGGCAGATCGCGTTCCGGTTGCTTCATTCGTGCTCCGAGTGCTGCGTGACGATGTGGACGTCGACATTTGGTGCTTCCCGCAGAAAGTGTTGAATCGCCCAGTAGTACAGGTATTTTCGCAGGCCTGTGACCGCCGTGCGTCCGAAGACGATATGGGTGATCCGCTTTTCACGGACGAAGGTGGCGGCGGTGTGGGCGATGTTCTTGCCCTTGATGACGAAGACCTGAGCGTTGAGGTTGCGGGCGAACTGAAGGTTGGCTGCCAAAGTGCTCTGCTCGTCCTTGGCGAGATCTTCGTTGGTATCGATGTGCAGAACGAAGAGTTCTCCGCCCACGCCTTCTGCAACTCGGGCGCCACGGGCGATCAGGGTTTGCGATGCACTGTTCGAGCTGATGCAGACTGCTACTCGCTCGCGCACAGCCCAGTTGGCTTCGATGCGTTTGGCGTCCATGTAGGCCGTCAGGGTGCGGTCGACGGCCTTGGTGACGTGTTGTAACGCAAGTTCGCGGAGCGCGATCAGATTGCCGCGGCGGAAGAAATTTGCCAATGCCTTTTCCGCGCGGTCGACTCCGTAGATGTCGCCGCGTCGCATACGGGTCTGCAGGGCTTCGGGCGTTAGGTCCGCCATCACGATCTCGTCAGCTCGCTGGATCAGCCAGTCCGGAACAGTCTCGCGGATCTGCACGCCGGTGACGCTCTGGACGGTGGGCGCGACGCTCTCGATGTGCTGCACGTTCATGGTGGCGAGTACGTCAATATTTGCGGCTAGGATATCGAGGACGTCTTCGTAGCGCTTGCGGTGCTTACTGCCCTCGATGTTGGTGTGTGCGAGCTCGTCGATGAGTACGATTTGCGGCTTGCGGGCCAAGATGCCGTCGAGGTCCATCTCTTCGAAGACGACTCCTTTGTACTCGATCTTGCGACGTGGGACCTGCTCCAGTTGTTGGGCCAGCTCGGCGGTGCGTGGGCGACCGTGTGTCTCGACTACGCCGATCACGATGTCTTCGCCGCGCTGATGGCGCCGGATTGCTTCGCTCAGCATGTTGTACGTCTTGCCTACTCCGGGCGCGTAGCCGAGGAAGAGCTTGAAGGTGCCGCGCGTCTTCTCGGGCGCGACCTGTTCGAGCCATTCTTCTGGGCTCTTTGCTGCGGCGGATTGTGGGTCTCGGTTGGGCATACGGCTAAGATAGGGTGGTGCGACGATCGGCTAGGAAAAGTGTCATTCGGTACGTGGTGTCAACGGCTACTGCCGCTGTCATTGTAGCTGTCTACTTTCGTTGGCTGCATGTCAATGAGACTACGGTCGCGCTAACGTTCATGATTGGGATTCTGGTGGTCGCGGCCAACTGGGGTCTTCGCCATTCGATTTATCTTTCTATCCTCTCTGCGGCTGCTTTCAACTTCTTCTTTCTACCGCCGGTGCTTACCTTCACGATTGGCGATGGACGGAACTGGATTGCGTTATTTGCGTTTCTGGTCACTGGCATTGTCGCGAGCCAACTGGCGGAGAAAGCTCGGAGCGAGGCGAAGATATCGCGGCGGCGTCAGCGCGAGGCGGAACGGTTGTATGAGTTCAGCCAGCAGATGCTGGTGAAGGGCAATGTGATCGACCTGCTGAATGTACTGCCGCAGATGATTGCGGCGACGTTCAACCTTGTGGGGGCGGCGGTTTATTTGCGCGAGAAGGACCGTATCTACCGGTCGAGTCCGAACTATATGGACGTGACGGCGGCGGAGCTTCGTGATGCAGCGTTCATGCGCGATCATCGGCGGGACGAGGAGCGCGATGTGACGCTGGTGCCGATCCTGCTGGGGACGCGGCCGATTGGGGCGGTGGGTATCACTGGGTCGGGGACCTCTCCTGAGGCGCTAGATGCGGTTTGCGGGCTTGCGGCTATTGCGATCGAGCGTGCCGGTGCGGTGGAGACGCTGACGCGTGTAGAGGCTTCGCGTGAGAGCGAACGGCTGCGCAATGCGCTGCTGGATTCGGTTGCGCATGAGCTGCGGACTCCGCTGACTTCGATCACTGCGGCCATTACCAGCCTGCGGACTGATCCGCTCCTCAATCGCGAGCAGAGCGATGAGATGATGCAGGTGATTGAAGAGGAGGCCGGCCGTCTCGATCGCCTGGTTGGTCAGGCGATGGAGATGGCGGAGTTGGATGCGCATGATATTCAGCTTGATTTGCGGCCTCATTCCATGCGTGAGGCTGTCGATGAGGCGCTGGAGGCGGTGCAGGTGCCGCTGCGGACGCATCCGGTTGACGTTCGGCTGCCAGACTCGCTGCCCAGGGTGGAGATGGATCTGGAGCGCATCGCGAAGGTGTTGCAGCATCTGTTGGAGAATGCTGCGAAGTACTCGGTTGAGGGGGCTCCAATTTTTATTAGTGCCGAAGTGGCGAAGGGTCGGCTAGTGACCAGCGTTGCGGATCGCGGCGCGGGTGTCGATGATTTTGAGAGGATGATGATCTTCGACAAGTTTTACCGCGGCCAAGGGCAGCGGTATCGGGTTCAGGGCACCGGGATGGGCCTGGCGATCGCCAAGGCGATTGTGGAGGCGCATGGCGGGTCGATTGAGGTGACCAGCCAGGCGGGGCAGGGGTCGGTGTTCTCGTTTGCCCTTCCGCTGGCTCAGAGTTCGCGGTGATCTCTCGGTTGTACCCCTACCCATGCCTTAGGTTCTAAAGTATTAGAATCATTTGGCTTAGGTTCGGACCTCCTCGTAAAGTATTGATTTTAGGGGTGTCTATACTGCAAAGTATTCCATTCAAATGGCTTAGGTGTTGATTGGCTGAAAAAAAGGAAAGCCCCGGTGGTTTGACCGGGGCTTTTCTATCTCTGTATTCAGTGTAGCGGATCGAGTGGAATTACTACGCCACGCGAATCGGCTTGATTGGCGCGGGGATTTGCTGTTTGGGGGCTTGACAGGTTTTTTCGCTGATTAGGCAGACGTCAGAGTGGTAATAGATAATCTTCGGCATGATCAGACCTTGCTTTCTTGTGATCGACCGCGAGTTTCCTGGGAGCATCTCGACGCGAAAGCTGGTGATCGAGACCGCTAAGTTCAATGTGCTTACGGCGTATAGCGGCAGGGAGGCGTTGGAGGTATTCAAACGCTTTCCGGCGGTGGATGGGGTGGTGCTGGATGGGGGGATCGACGATATCTCTGCGGAGGAACTGACGGAGGAGCTGAAGGCGATACAGCCGAAGATCCCAGTTGTCGTCATTGCTTTTCCTGGATTCGATGGATGCCCGAGAGCAGACTTTCATCTGGAGTCGTTCCATCCGGCGAAGTTGCTGGAGACGCTGCGTGGATTGAAGCCTAAGGAATCAGCGTTGATTGAGAGGCATGATGAGGCCATCAGTACGGAGAGGCTGAGCTGAGGTCACGTCTCTCAAGGGAGAAAGGCGGTCGCATTTTTGCGCAATGCCCACATCTCAGAATCGAGATGTGGGGCATCCGGTTTCGGTGGGAATGAGAAGAGGTGGGTTAGGGTTTTGCAGGTGCGGTTGAGTTTAGCTGTTTCATCTGGTGGGTGAAGTCCTGCGTGGCCTGCTGGATTTTGGGTTGAATGTCCTGCATTTGCTTTTGCACGAGATCCATTGTCTTTGCCAAGACCTGTGGTGATTTGGCGATGAGAGCCTGACCCGCGGGGGTGCGGTAGAAGGCGAGGATGCCGTCGAGTTCTTCGTCGGTGTAGGTTTCGCTGTAGACAGTAATGATGAGCGGCTTCATCTTTTCCCATGAGAGGGAATCTGCCATGATCTGGTTGACATGGGCCTGATAGTCGTCGAAGACTTTGCGCTGATCGACGGACATGTTGAGATTGGCAGTCTGCTGGCTGGTCATAGTCTTCATTCGTTCGGACATCTGATCCAGCATCTGACTCATCATCTGATCCATTTTGGTGGCACTGATCATCTCTTCGACTTTGGCGCGCCGGGAGGCGTCGTCGGCGTGGGCTAGTGTGGGAAGAATAAGCAGAAGGACGAGTACGAACGGGAGACGCTTCATCGGGTTAGACCTTTTTGGATTCGTCCAATGGTTTTCTTGCGAAGTAGTAGAGACTAAAGGCTAGCATGGCGAACATGAGGACGCTGACGAGGTCGTGGTGGAGTGGATTGTGTTCGCTGAATCGCACAAACTGCCAGTGGCCTCCACGCTGTTCGGAGATGCCTTCCACGGCTTTGATAGCGACGCCCATCAGACCAACGAGGCCTCCGGCAGCGATGAGGCCGGAGGCGTAGAGTGAACCGGAACTGATCTCGGATTCCACCTCGGGGCTTCGGAGGGTGATGTTGTTCGGCAGCCCAGTTGCGGAATCTACGTGAGCTGGGTTGGTGGGATCGAAGTCTGGGTGCGAAGCGAGCCATGCGTCGCGGTCACGATGCCACAGATCAAGGGATTCCTGATGTTCGCGCTCAGCTTCCTTTTCGAACTGCTTTTGCGCGGCGCGATCGACGAGCCAGCGCATGACTCCGCCGGCAAAAATGGCGAGGGTGGTCCCGATAGAGAGGTAGGCCCCCACGGCGAGGGTAAGGGAGCGTATGCCGAGGAGTTCGACCATGATAACGAGGGCTACGCCGAGGAGGACGAGAGACCATGGGAGTCTTCGGCTGAGGATGCCGTTGATGACGGTTGCCATAAGGCGGCCTTGTGGGGCAGCGGCCTTTTCGCTGCCGATCCCCTGGATCCATTGGACTTCGATCTGGCTGGTGGCTGGGTTGTAGAGGTACTTGCCATCGGCAAGGGTATTAGAGCCAATGGAGTTGAGCAGGATGTAGCTGCGGGTATTGCCCAGTTCGCTCCGTGCGGACGAGGATGATGAGGTGTCGGTGAGCGAAATACGGTCGCGAGTGAAGTTGCCTTGATTCTGCACTCCGTCTGGGAGGGCAGAGAGAGAGACGGCGATCGGCTGCGGCAGGAGCTGAAAGGATTCCAGCCCTTTGTTCATTAGGTTGAGGGTGGTGCCGATGGAGAAGACCGAGATGATGACGCCGATCATGATGGCGAGCTGCTGCTTCCAGGGAGTGGCTCCGATGAGGTAGCCGGTCTTGAGGTCTTGTGCGGTGTCGCCTGCGTTGGATGCGGCGATGCAGACGATGCCGCCGATGGTTATGGCGAGGGCTCCGAAGGCGGGGGCGGTCCAGCCTTTGACGAGGAAGATGGCGGCAGTGGCCATGAGGGTGGCGATGGTCATGCCGGAGACGGGGGAGGCAGATGAGCCAACGATGCCCACGATGCGGGCCGAAACGGTGACGAAGAGGAAGCCGAAGAGGACGACGAGAAGTGATGCGGCGAAGTTGGCTCCGACTGTGACCTGCGCTCCAGGAACGGGTTTGAAGACGAGGAAGACCCAGAGGAGAGCGACGAGGAGGACGGAGCCTCCGATGACTACGGACCAGGGGAGGTCGTGCTCGGTGCGGGGGACCTCTGCGGATGTGTTGCGGGTTTCGCCTTTGTTTTTGCCAATGGATTTGAGGCCTTCAGATAGGGCGGCGAGGATTGTGGGAGCGGTGCGGAGGAGGGTGATGAGGCCGGAGGCTGCGACGGCGCCTGCTCCCATGGGACGGACGTAGGTAGACCAGAGCTGGGAGGGGCTCATGTCGTGGATGGGGACGGTGCCGGGGTAGAGCGGGGTGGCGAGGTGGGAGCCGAAGAAGTAGATGGCCGGCATGAGGACGAGCCAGGAGAAGACTCCGCCGGCGAGCATGACGGCTGCGACGCGCATGCCGATGATGTAGCCGACGCCTAGGTATTCGGCGGTGACGTCGGCACGAATGGCTCCGCCTCGGAGAAGGTGCTGCTGGCCGAGGTCGGGAGAGAAGTTGGGGGTGGAGGGGAAGAGTCGGAAGAGGTTTTCGTTCTGGAAGAGGGTGTAGAGGCCGCCGAGGCCGAGGCCGAGGAAGACTCGGGAGGCGAAACTGCCGCCGCGTTCGCCGGCCATGAGGACGTCGGCGCAGGCGGTGCCCTCGGGGTAGGGGAGGGTGCCGTGCTCTTCGACGATGAGCTGGCGGCGGAGGGGGATCATGAAGAGGACGCCGAGCCATCCGCCGAAGAGAGCCAGGGCGAAGATGCGGGTGGATTCGAGGTCGAAGCCGAGGAAGATGAGCGCGGGGAGGGTGAAGATGACTCCGGAGGCGATGGATTGGCCGGCGTTTCCGGTGGTTTGGACGATGTTGTTTTCGAGGATGCTGGCGCGGCCGAAGGCTCGGAGGATGGAGATGGAGAGGACGGAGATGGGGATAGAGGCGGCTACGGTGAGGCCAGCGCGGAGGCCTACGTAGACGGTGACGGCTCCGAAGAGAATGCCGAAGATGGCGCCGAGGATGAGGGCTCGGACGGTGAATTCGGGGCGGGATTCGGTGGCGGGGACGAAGGGTTGGAAGGTGGGGCGTGTCATGGTGGCCATAGGGTGTCTCCCGCGCTGATGTTTGCTTGGTTTAAGGCTGGATGGGAGTGTAACAGTCAGCTATGAGCTGTGGGCTTTGAGCTTCGGGGTGTTTTTATAGGTCGGATGGTTCGGCTTGTGATTGGGTTTTGCCTGGGATGCGCTGACGGAGGTAGACGGCCAGGGCGCAGGCCATGAGGAAGAGCATGGGGGCGGTGTAGATGAAGCGGTCGGTGGCCCATTTGGTGTCCATAAGGACGGGGGTTTGGACGTTGAGGGTTCCGAAGAAGCGAGCGAGGCGGCCGGCGGATCGGTGCGTGTCCATGACGCTGGTGTTGGTGGATTGCCAGGTGATGAAGCGAAGGAGGAAGGCGCAGCTAACCGGAAGCCATGCCCATAGGACGGGAGAGACGGTCTCGAAGAAGTTGGCTGGATCGGTCGTAATGTTTCGTGAGGGTGAGGAAAAGAGCTTGCCGGCGGTCGTGGTGAGTCTGCCGAAGGGGATGAGACCGATGAGGAAGCCGACCGCAGCAAAGATGGGGAGGAAGTAGCTGAGGAGGAAGGGGAATTGTTTGAGGGTGGTCCAGTGGAAGCGGGTGGCGATGCTCCAGACCGGGACGGTGAAGATCCAGGCGAACCGGACGGAGAGGATGACCACGATTAGATAGAGGAAGAGGCACTTGGCGCACCATGTGATGGCTTTGAACATTGCCTAGGTTTAGCACAGGTGCATCTGCCTTGGTGCAGAATTATTGACGAGGGATAGAGGGAAGGGCTTATACTGCCTGCAATGGCGCGGGTTTTCCCGCTAACGAGTGAGGTGAGTCTTCAGCGAATGCTTGAATGACAATGCGCTCGGTGTTACTGCCGGGGCTCCGCCCGGTGGTCCACCAGGTAGTTTTGCTGGTGGGGTGGAGGAGTGGCGCGCGGTCTCTCGCGTGCTGAAGAGTCCGGGCAGGGTGGTTCGGGCTGTATTGGATGACCTAGCTACTACTTTTTTCCCAGCGGATTGCAAGGCTTGTGGGAAGCCGTTGCTTCGGGCTGGATCCTATTCAATTTGTGATGATTGCGTGGGCCGAGTGCAGACTCAGACGGCTGTATTGTGCCGTTTGTGCGGGGAAGCGCTTGATATGGAGGGAGTTCGGTTTGCCGGGCAGTTTCCGGCTGAGGGTTTGCTTTGTGCGCCTTGCAGGCTGGCTCCTCCGGAGTTTGAGCGGGCGGTCGCTTATGCGGCGTATGAGGATGAACTGCGAGAGATGGTGCATCTGCTGAAGTATGAGCGGGTTCGCGGTGTAGCTCGACCACTGGGGAAGATGCTGGCTCTCTCAGTGGAGACGCTGGAGGGTGCGGCTGGGTCGGATTTGATGGCGGTGGCTGTGCCGCTGTTTCCGACTAAGGAGAGGCAGCGAGGGTATAACCAGTCGGTGTTGGTGGCGGAGGAGGCTCTTCGGGAGTTGAAGAAGAGCAGGTCTGGGTGGAGACTGCGGGCATCGCATGGGGTGCTTCGGAGGGTGCGGGATACGCAGAGCCAGTTTTCGCTGACGCCACAGGGGCGGAGGAGAAATTTGCGCGGGGCCTTTGCTGTCGAAAAGGCTGCGATGGTAGCGGGCCGCGAGGTGCTGCTGGTGGATGACATTTATACGACGGGGTCAACGGCGCGGGAATGCGCTCGGGTGCTGCGTCGTGCGGGGGCGAGCAAGGTGTGGGTGGCGACTGTGGCTCGGGCTCAGGTGGAGATGGTCGCCTTGTGGGGCGCGTCGCGGACAGCACGGGCGAACGTTGCGAGTTGGGATGCAGGGTAACAATTAGTCAGAAGAGCGCTTGGCGGAGTGCGAACACTTTGAACCGGAGGGCGTGACGATGCAATCGGGGAAGATGAGGAAGCAAGGGCTGAGTGGAAAGCGACACACGGGTCATGCTGGGAGCCATGCCCAGCGGCCGGTGACGGAGTTGGATGTCCGGGCTGGGGTGTTTCGGCAGCCAGTGATGCAGACTCCGGTGCTGGTACTGAATGCGTCGTATGAGCCGATTAACATCTGCGGGGCGCGGCGGGCGCTGGTGCTGGTGTTGAAAGGTGTGGCACGGACAGAGGAAGAGCAGGGGCAGATTCTGCATGCGGCACGGATGCGGGTGGCGATGCCGAGTGTGATCCGGCTGCTGGAGTATCGGCGGATTCCGCATCAGACGCGGGCGCTCTCGCGGAAGAATATTTTGCTGCGCGACCGGAACAGCTGCCAGTATTGCAGCGTTGTCTTGACGGCCGGTGAGTTGACGTTGGACCACGTGGTTCCGCGGTCGAGGGGTGGGCTTTCGACGTGGGAGAACCTGGTGGCTTGTTGTCATAACTGCAATCGGCGGAAGGGCAACCAGATGCTCCATGAGTTAACGGAGATGCGGCTGCTGCGGGAGCCGAGGCCGTTCTCGTTGCATACGTCACGGCATATCATGCGGATGATTGGGAGTGCGGATGCCGCGTGGCGGAAGTATTTGTACTTTGAGGCGACAGAGACAGAAGAGCCGGCGGCCTAGGTTCAGCGTGGGATACGGCAGACGGCTACTTCGTCGTTGCGGTAGGGGCAGTCGAGGCTGGGGATTGGGTTTTGGGTGACGGTCCATGTGACCGGGTATTGCGTGGCTAATCGCTGATAATCGGCGAGGGTGAAGTGGGTGAAGCCGCGTTGTGCTTCCTGCTGCTGCTGCCAGTCGGTGACGAGGGCGGGGAACATGGTGACGGCGCCGCTGTCTTTTATATTGTCGGCTAACATGCTGCGCTCAGCGAGGGCGCGGAAGCCGTGCTGGTCATCGCTGTTGATTGCCATGTAGTTGGGGTCGATGGCGAAGACGGCATCTTTTGGGGTGTTGGTGCGGATCCAGAGAAAGGCTTGGGACCATGGATTGCGTGGAGCGGTTAACGGCCACTCGACGTGTCTGCTGTGCTGGTAGGTGCTTCGATCCATGAAAAACATGCCCGCGGCCAGGGGGAGGAAGAGTGCGGCCCATCTCCATGGATGACTCTGGAGGAGGTACTCTCCGAGCAGGCCTCCGATGAGGAGAAACATGACGATATAGATCAGGTGAAAGCAGCGCATGGGTTGCAGCTTGACGAGGTTTTCAAAGCGCGGGTTGGACGAGAGCGTGATGAAGACGAGCGTCGCGGCAAGGCCGAAGGGGACGAGTGCGCTGCTGAGTCGGTGAAAGGTGGGGAGGGTGGCTCGAGGACGGAGACGCGACAACCAGAAGAGGATTGCAAGTGGAGCGAAGACGCCGAGCCACTCATACCAGGTCCAGAGCGAGGCGAAGAAGAAAGTACGGCTGTAAAGAACCTGACGGTAAATGCCTTCTGTAGGTACCAGGGCGAAGCTCCCTGGTGGCGACGCAAAGAGTAGCGCATGGGTTGCAAGGGCGTGCTTCGTTCCCGTCTGTGTCTTGCGGAATCGTTGAAGCGGGATAGAGAGGAAAAGGCAGAGAACGAATGCGTAGGCTGCCATCTGCGGGTGTATGAGCGTCGTGAGCAGAAGCCAGATGGCGGTGGCACCTTTTTGCCCGCGAAGAAGAGAGGCGACGGCCAGCATGGCGAGCGGAGTCGAGAGAGAGCGGGGTGTCAGGTAATTGTCGGAGATGGCGAGAGCGGTTCCGGCTACCGGTATGGGCAACAGTGCGGTGAGCAGAGTGACGGAAGACCATCGAGCACGAGCATTCTGGAAACAGAGACAGGCAAGTTGCCAAGCTGCGATGAGAATCAGGAAGACGCTACCAATGTGCCAGAGGAAGATCGCGAGGTCGGTGGGAAGGTGTAGCCAGTGGGCTGAGTGTCCAATGATCGGAGCGAAGAGAGAGAGGCGTGCGTGAGTGAGGAAGAACTCCGCGCCAAAAGGATAGAGTTGGGGATCGGCAACCTGCTTGATTGCGGGGAGAAAGATTTCGGAGTCGTTTACTCCGAGATGATAGCCCTGAATGAGGATGGCAACGCAGGCAAGGAGAAAGAGCGGGAGGAGCGGGCAGTGAATCTTTGAGGTTTGCTTAGAAGCTGACGGATGCTGTTGGTGCTTGATCATCTGGTGCTGATTTTAACCATGTGAGCCTGGGGAAGCGTGGGCGAGAAGAACCTTCCGATCCAGGGGATGTTGCAGTAGAGCAGCGCGATGAAGACGGTCGACGTGATGATGGTGGTGGCCATCAATGCGGGTTGACGGTAGAGCTTCTCGGGATGCTGCACGGCGCTGTTGGGATGGAAGGCGAGATCGAAGTACATCGCCATGAGGAGCGCGACGAAGGGAACTGCGAGGATGAGCTCCATACGGTAGCGCATGATGAAGGCTCCGAACATGAGCATGGCGACGGACGCATAGAAGAGGACTGAGCCGAGCAGGCTGCGCTCGGTGTAGCGGAGGAAGGATTTTCTATAGGCTCCGGCCATCAGGGGGCTGCCTATCTCGCGATACTCGCTGAAACGCTTGAGAGCCATGAAGTAGCAGCCGAGCATCCAGTAAGAGACGATGAGCGAGATGGGGGGGACGAGTGTGGACGTCACCATGTACCAGCCGAGGAGCATGCGTAGAGGGTTGTTGATGGCTTCGGTGAGAACGTCGAGGTAGGGGATGTCCTTCGTGCGGATGGGCGGTATGTTGTAGAGGCAACCCATGATCCAGAGTCCGGCAGCAGCAAGGGAGAACTGCCAGGAGATCGTGCAGGCCAGCACAATGCCGGCGATCATTATCAGGAGCCACTGGCAGTAAGCGGCCGGAATGTTGATCAGGCCGAGGGCCGTAGGACGGTTACATTTGAGAGGGTGCTTTTTGTCGAAGGGAGCGTCCAGAACTTCATTGAGAACATAGTTGCTGCATGCGATAAGGGTGGCGGACAGGAAGCCTATGCCGAGGCGCTTGATTAATACCGGAGTGAAGGGCTCCCTCAGGATACTTAGCGGAAGGATGATGCCGGGAAGGATAAAGACATTTTTAATGGAGTGATCGAAGCGCGTGATGCACAGGTGTGCCTTGAGCCGCATGCGGTGCGGTGCGGTGACGGTCTGGGTCTCAATCTTGGGTTGAATTAAGGTGGACAACTGTGGGCCCAGTCTTTCGGAGGATCTGTGCGGCGAGTGATCGAAGTCAGGGTCGCTATGGATACGACGACAGAGGTCGACAACACGCGTTCTATAGCAAACACTTCAATCAGGCAAATGTTTCGGTACCACTCAATTGACGGGTGAGTCGTCAGTAAAGTTTACGTGTGCGACAGGAAGGCAGCGTTTTGGAGAACGTTCAAGGGTTTTCACTGTCCGGGCTCTCCCAGAATGGGTAAACGTCTGACTCTATTGCTGCATGTTGTGAATGTGGTATTTTCAGCGGCAGGAGAAAAGCCATGTCCTATACGGAAAGTTACACATGCGATGTGTGCGGCGATAAAAAGGGTGAGGGTGGAGACTGGTGGCTGGCGTGGGTGGATTGTTTTCAAGGAGAAAATCTGGAGGAGGGCCAGCCGCTGATCAAGCTGACGCGATGGCAGAAGAGCCATGCGCACTCGGCTGGCGTGAAGCATCTGTGTGGTGCGCGGTGCGCGGGAACTCTCATGGACCGCTGGATGTCAGAGCAATATGCGGACCCGGATGCACATTGCCAGACCGTTTAGCCAGGTGAAGGTAACTAACGATATATCAGTTGGCGCGCAGTTACTTAGCGGGTCTTGGCGTCGCGTTGCTGGGAGAGTCTGCGGACCTCTTCGTCAGCCTGGCGGAGCCGATCGTCAATTTGGGCATTGGAGAGGGATTTGCCGTTGGGTCCGATGCCGACACGGGTGCCATCGGCGCTCAGGGTGATGCGGGTTCCGTCATGGCCGGCATAGGATTTGCTGCCGTCGGGACTAATGTTGTATCGGCTTCCGTCATGGCCTACATACATTTTGCTTCCATCGGGAGAGGTGTTGAGGGTGGCCCCGTCTTTTGCGGTAAAGGAGCTGCCACCATCCGAGTTGGTGACGATGCGCACGCCGTCTTTGCCGACGACAACGCTGGAGCCCTCACTTGAGTGAATGTTGACACCGCGATTGCCGATAACGACGCTGCTGCCATCCGATCCGTGGATAGAGATTGGCGGAAGTGGAGGAGGAAGAGGCGGTAGAGGGGCGACGGAGTCCTTCTTGAGCGCGATATCGCCTTGGGTAGTTGTAATACGGATAGTCGACCCCCCTTTACCCACGATTCCGCCGAAGTTCCTGCGGTTGTCATTTTCCTGGACAGGGATAGAGAAGTCATTCTCCGCGTCGCCGTTCGTGGTCTCGGCCTGAACCGTGAAGGCAGCCTGCTCGGGGACGTTGACATTGACACTGCCGTTGCGGTTTTCGACGGCGATGTTGCCGAGAGGCGGCGCGCTGGTGATATCGACGGACCCGTTGCGATTGGTGACGGAGATATCGCCTGCGACACGCTCAAAGGTCACGTTGTGGCTACGTGTGGAGAGGATGATCGGGCCTACGGCCTGGTCGATGGAGAAGTCCGAACCGGGGCTGAATTCTATTGCGCCATCGAGGCGGGCCAGCCGGAGGTCAGTGCGGCTGGAATGGAAACGGACTGCGCCGCGGACGCGCTCAAGATGGGTGGTGCCGTAGAAGTCGCCGTCCATGGTGACGATGCCGGAGATATCGGAGATGGTTAGATCGCGGCCATGCCCTTCGACGCTGACAGGGCCAGTGACGCTGTGGGCCGAGAAGGAGGAGTCGCCGTTGTTGATATGCGTGCCTACCGACCCGGTGATGGCGCTGATCGTGATATCGCCGTGGTTGGCGGTGACATTGACCGGGGCCTTGAGTTCGGTGACGTGTACATCGCCGTGATTGGCTGTGACGGTGGCGGCTGCTGCGGCGGGAACGGTGATGACAAGGTCGGCGCGGCCACCTTCGATTGAGGGCACCGAGAGGTTGAGTGTGATTCCGTTGGGAGTCAGTTTGGGGCTGAGCTGCTGGGCCTTGCTATCGGCTTCGGAGTCGGAGCGGGTGTAGACCTGCTTGTGGACTTCGATGTGGATCTGGTTGTCGTCGCTTGTGCCGGAGACAGAGATGTCACCACGCGGATTGTCGATCGAGAGGCTGGCTCCGGCAGGGAAATCCTGGGAGAGAGTTTGGTCGCTCTCGTGCTTATCGCCGAGGAACTCGTCCAGGTTGTCCTGATTGATGTTGATGCCCTTGCCCAAGAAATGGCCTTCCCTCATACCGCTGACGAAGATGCCTGCGATGCCGAGGAGGAGAAGAAGGGTGAAGACGCCACCACCGATGCTGCGGCGGCGCAGAGGCGTCTCGCCGGAGTGCAGGTATTGATCAAAGGACCACTCGAGCAGCATGACGAGACCTGCGCCAACGAGCAGGGCGGGCCACCAGCGGCCGTACCATAGCCAGAGATCGTGGCCTGGAATGCGGCCGAGCTGGACAAGCAGGAAAACAATACCGATGGCGATGACCATCAGGGGACCGAGGATAGAGCCGCGTCGCGTGCCACGCAGTTGCTGGCGATAGGCCTGCTGCTGGGCGCGGAGCATATCGCGCTGCATTCGGGCTTGGTCCTTCATGACGCGGCGCTGGTATTTCCAGTCGTTGCCGTAAGGTGGGCCCGGAGGAGGAGTAGGCGGAGGATAGGGTGGAGGATAGCCTGCCATGGTGTTAGCGCCCTTCCTGATCGTGCGTGTTCGTGGGAACGATGGAGGTGGAAGGGGAGCTCGGAGGAGGGACGGGCGGCATAGGGTAGACGGGCATGGAGGCTGCTGCGTTGCTATAGGCGGTGCGCTCGAAGAAGGTCATGAGGCCGGCGACGATGATGAAGAGCGGCCAACTGCGGCCCCAGGAGAGGATGTTGAAGGTCGAGAGCCCGAACATGACTCCGACCAGGACAACCCAGACCGAACCGCGCAGGGCACTGAAGAGACGCATGCGGTAGAGGGCCGTACCGTCATCGGCGAGAGTGGCTCCAGTGCCTGTCATCTTGTGGATGAAGAGCCAGAGGCCTAAGCCAATAAGGAAGAAAGGAACGAGCTTGTGCACCGGAAAGCCGTGAAAGAGACCAGCGTTGCCGATCAGAAAGATAGTGCCGAGGCCGATGAGCCAAATGGCTCCAGCGGGAAAACGGTTTCGCGCGGGGGGCAAATTAGGATCGACGCCAGGGTAGGGAACTCCATAGGGAGAGGCTGGTGGAGCGTAATTTTGCCAGTCCCAGGGAGCAGCACCGCTTACAGGCTGCTGCGGGGGCGGTGGGTAGCCGGACGGCGGCGGCGGGACGTAGCTGCTCGCCGGAGGGATCGTCGGATCCGGGGTGAAGGCGGCGGCTCCGGTTGTGCCGGATGTTCCACCCGGCCATGCCTTACCGAAGCCGAGGCGTTCGCCCAAATCATTCAGGCCAAAGGGATTTGGCAGAGGAGTGCCGTCGCGCCGGGCGCGGGCGGTGTGGTGTGCCTCGAGAATCTGATAGATCACCCAGCCAGCGATGAAGATGCCGAAGATGCCGTGTTCGTCGGCCAGGGTGATGAGGATGGCGAAGACGATGAGATGGACGATTCCCTTGGCGTATTGGCCGTTGTACATGGCGCCGACGCCGGGGATGATACCGAGCAGGGCGGCCAGGCCGGGATTCGGCTCACTGCTGTTGAACGGTGGAATGCCGGCACCGTAGGCCGCGGGGGTGGGGTAAGTGCCGGGAGCGGAGGCGTCGGGGGGGGCGCCGGTTCCACTTAATTTTGTTGCAAGGCATGGCTCGCAGAAGACGGCGGTGCCGACCACGCGGGTGCATTCCTGGCAGAGAGGCTTGCCACAGTTTTGGCAAAACGCAGTTCGTTCACGGTCAGGATGGTTTGCGCAGTTCATACCAGTCCCCCTTCCTGTATGTGGTTGAAAAAGTTATTCGTAAAGAAAGCAAGAGCTTCGGTGGCGGCGGGACTGGAGCCGCGAGCCGGAGTGGAACCGACGAAGTGAGTATTGCCGCCCTGGGGGTTTTCACGTCTGCTGGTGCCGGACTTAGGGCGGGGAGCTGCTTTCTTCTGGTCGGGATTCTGGGGCTTCTGGTCGTCAGGCTGCTGATTTTGCTGTTGGTTCGAGGGCCGGGATGCTTCGGGGGAGTTCTGGGGGGCCGGGGTGGTGGATTCGCTTTCGGTTGCGCGCTGGAGATCGCGCACGCGGGATTCAAGCTGATAGACCACGACTAGGTTGTCGTAATAGCGGACGACCTTGGCGTTGGTGTCGTAGAAGCTGCGCTTGATATTGGAAGGCTTGAAGTCGCTGGCACGAAGTTGGCTCAGGCGCACGCCGGTGAGATTGAGCGTGAGAGCAATCGAGAAGAAGGCCATCGCAGCCGTCATGGCAAGGCGAGGCTGCATCAATGTGTGACGTATGTTCTGGAGTCGGAAGGCCGCGGCAACGCGTTGGCGGAAGGGCAGAACTTTCGCGGTGGCGCCGGAGGTATAGGCTGCTATGGGATACGAGGCCGGGATGGTGTGCGCCGGTTGTCCGAGCAAAGTGTTGGGCTGGCGAACATAGTCGGTGGGCCCAAGGACGATGGTCGGCTTGGCTTCAGCGCTGGCTTGGCCGCTGGTTTGGGCGAGGATGCGGCTAAGCAGGGTGGCCGGGGGCTCAGGGCTGGGAGATTTCAGCATGTTGAGCCAGGCGGCTCCGCGCCGGGCTTCGGCGAGCATGGTGGCGCAGGCGGAGCAGCCAACCATGTGAAGGTCAAAGGCTGCCTGATCGGCTGTCGATAGGGTGCCGTCGAGGGCATCGGTCAGCATGGCCTCACACTGAGCGCAGTGTTGTGCGTCTGCCGACTGAGGGGGCTTTGCGCTGCCGAATTGGTTGAGGTCTGCCACTTTAGATCACCTGTCTTTCTAGCACCTACGTCACCTGCTTTTCTATACGTTGCAGAAGCTTTGCAAGTTCCCCGCGGCCGCGACTGATGCGGCTTTTGACGGTTCCCTCCGGTATGCGAAGAACCTGAGCGATCTCTTTGTAATCCATATCTTCGAGGTCACGCAGAATAACAGCTTCGCGGAGTTCGGGCGAGAGCTGCTTGAGGGCACCCTGGATGCGGGCCTTGAGCTCGAGGCCCGCGACGTGTTGTTCCTGCGAGGGGCGGTCGTCGGCGAGGCGGGCGGCCATCGTGGGGCCGTCATCTTCGCCGTCGAAGCTGGCGTCGATCGAGTCGGTGACGCGGTCCTGGCGGGTGCGGCGAAAGTGATCGACCAGAAGATTGCGGGCCAGCGTGGTAATCCAGGTCTGGAAGCTGCCTTTTTGGAGGTCGAAACTGGAGAGATTTTTGTAGAGTTTGAGGAAGACTTCCTGGGTTAGATCCTCGGCGTCGGAGCCGGAGCCAGTGAAACGGTAGCAGATGGCATAGATGCGGCGGTGCTGGGAGACGACGAGCTGCTGCCAAGCCTGCGCATCACCAGCTATGCACTGGCGAACCAGCTTGGCTAAGGCTTCCTGTGCGGCTTCCTGTTCTGGCGTGCGCTCCAACGTTGCCCCTAAAGGATTTGACAGTGGAAGAAGTGTACCGCGTGGGGCAGAGGAAGACGCGTCTGGTTGTGCGGGCGGCGTTGGTACCGGGCCAGATTGGGCCAGGGTTTTGAGGGATGACGAGTTTCGGGGCGAGATCCGGGTGGCGGGTTTTGTTCGGCCGATCTGCCGGCCCGCCGCTGGAATCGCCATGTGTAAAACGCCCATGTTTCTTTATACGTATGGGCGTTCCGGGTAGTTCAACGGTAGGTTACAGAGAATTTAAGGGGTTGGGGCGATGATGATGCCGCAGGCGATCCGGTTACCGGCGTTGCCTGTGGGGTCGGTTTTCATGTCGTCGGCCTTCTCGTGGACCATGATGGAGGTGCCTCCGTTGGCGAAGATGGAGTTGGGCGCGGCGGGATCAAGGGAGAGATAGTTGACCTTGAAGGTGGCCTCGCCAGTGTGGTTTTCGCCGATAGAGATGTTCTGGGGCATGTCACCGTTGTGGTGGCCCATCGGGTTCAGGGTGCCGTGCTGCTTGGCGTCGGGGTTAAAGTGGCCGCCGGCGGTCTTGAAGTCGGGTGCGTCGCACTTGGGATTCTGGTGGATGTGGACGGCGTGTTCGCCGAAGGGGAGGTTTTTGAGGCTGACTTTTATGACAACGTCGCCGTTCTTGCCGGACAGGAAAGTGGCTTTGCCGGCGTCCTCGCCTGCGCTGGTCTTGATGGGAACGGTAATGGCGTTTTTGGCCTTGGCGAGGGCGGGTACGGCGAGGAGGCTGAGAGTGATTGCAGCGGTGGTAAGGGTAAGGCGCATGGGCTTCTTCTCCTGAGACACGTGCAGGGACAAGGATACAGCAATGGTTAGACTTGCGCGTTGACGGCGGGGAGTTCGAGTTGCTCGGATTGGTGCTCGTCGAGGTAGGGGTGGAAGTGGGCGCGGCAGCGGGCTTCGTAGAGGCCGGCAGCGCCAACTACGACGAGTTCCTGGCTTTGGCCGAGGCGTTGGGTGTGGATGGCGGGCTGGCCGCAGACCATGCAGACGGCGGAGAGTTTTGTGACCTCATCCGCGAGGGCCATGAGGTTGGGGACGGGGCCGAAAGGCTCATTGGCAAAGGTTGTGTCGAGGCCGGCGAGGATGACACGCTTGCCTAGATGCACGAGTTCGAGGGCGAGGGGGATGACGTCCTGATCGAAGAACTGGGTCTCGTCGAGGCCTATGACGTCGACTTCATGGATCTTGCCGGTGGCGAAGAGGTCTTCGCGAAGGCGGTCGCTGGTGGGTGTAACTACCGCGGCGTCATGGGTTTGTTCGCTGTGGCTGGCGATGGCGGTGCGGTGGTAGCGGAGGTCGATGTCGGGCTTGAAGCAGGCGACTCGCTGACGGGCGATGCGGGCGCGCTTGAGGCGGCGGATGAGCTCTTCGGATTTGCCGGAGAACATGGGGCCGGTGATGACTTCGAGGCGGCCGGGGGTGGGTGCGGTCATGTGCGTAGAGCTCTTTTCGGATGGTCTTTTGGCTATCCTAAACGGCTTGGGCGGTGGATAATCTGGTCGAATTTTTTGGTGTGGTGGAAGGGCGTTTTTGCTGGGGGTTTTGCGAAAAGTGGTGCGCAGATGTGGTGGTTTTGTGGTCAGTAAGCGGTAAAAAGTGTGGCAAACGTGGTTAGCGGACGGACGTTTTTGAGACGCGAGAAAATCGGCACTTTTTCTGGATTTATTTTCGCGGGGTCGAATAGGTGTTGAAGGACTCCGTTTTGAGATCGGTTATGCCGACGGAAATTCTATTGCGTCATGGAAGATGCGAAGGTATCTGCAAAATGGAAAAGCTTGACCTCGATGTGGGAAGCCCGTAGAAAGGGCCGATGATCAAGCGATCCGTGTTGGTGATGGCTGCATTTGTCTTTGTGGTGTTGCCTGGGTGGGCTTTTTCGCAGACGGTCATTATTCCGCCGGATCGGAGTGCTCCTGATGTGCTGGCTTCGCGTGAGTTAGAGGCGCGACGTGGTCAGGTTCGCGGGGTTCGGACGCGGTTTGAGGCTGAGGGGCGGCAGGCGCGGGTGCGGGAGACGATGCTTCGGTTGATTGGGCCGTTGCCGGAGAAGGGTTCGCTGAATGATCGGATTCTTGGGGAGACGATTCTTCCTGGGTTTCGGATCCAGAGGATTGTGTTTGATTCGCAGCCGGGGTTTCATGTCACGGCGCTGCTTTATCTGCCCAGCTCGACGCTGGTTGAGCGGTATCCGGCGATTGTGATGGCTCCGGACCACTCGACTGTAGGTAAGGCGAGTGACTTTGCGGTGGCAGCTGCGTTTGCACGGAATGGATTCGCGGTGTTCTCGTACGATCCGATTGGGGAGGGTGAGCGGTTGCAGTATCCGGACCCGGAGAATGAGGGGAGATCACTGGCGGGTGGCCCGGTGGGGGAGCATGCGGAGGCAGGGCTGCAACCTTTGCTGATTGGCGAGTCGGTTGCGAAGTACTTTTTGTGGGATGGGATGAGGGCGGTGGACTATCTGGAGTCACGCTCTGAGATCGATGGGGGCCGGATAGGTGCTTATGGGTGCGGGAGCGGCGGTGCGATGGCTGCTCTGCTGGGCGCGCTGGATACGCGGATAGCGGCGGTTGGCACGGCGTGCTATCTGTCGGGCTTCGATGCGTTGCTGACGAAGGATGTGATGCTGGACGGTGAGCAGGGGGCGGCGAACTGGGTGAAGGCGGGACTGGATTTTGCCGACTGGGTTGAGTTGGCTGCTCCGCGGCCTTACGCGATCATCGCGACGCAGGCAGGGACGGCGGCGACGGAGAAGGAGGCACGTGATTTCTACAAGCTGTTCGATGCTGATGCGAAGCTGGCATACATTACGGCGCCGGGCGGTCCCAGCGATCTTCGGGTGATCATGCCGCGCATTCTGGAGTTCTTCATTAATAGCTTGCAGCCGCAGCCTTTTCCTCCGGTTTATGACGACCAGAGCGGGGCTATGCAGCCGCGACCAGAGGCGTTTCAGGTGACTTCTACGGGGCAGGTTTCTACCTCATACTTTGGTGCGGAGACGGTCTTCACGCTGAATATGCAGGAGGCTCGGGCTCTTTCGCCTGCGCGGCCGAAGGACCTTGGCGAACTTCAGCGGGCGATTCGCGAGGTTACGGCGGCCGAAGTGGAGCCTGTTAAGGTGCGTCGTGATGTGCCAGTGCCCAAGGCTGTTGCACAGGAGAGTGGGGAGCCGATGCTCTGCGGCGTGCATTTGGAGAAGCCGTATGCGAGTGACGGGCTGTGGGTGGAGGGGAAGGCTTCTCGGGTGAAAGAGGGTGCGAACTACAGTAGCTGGCAGGTTATGGTTTGGGGGTCGCGTGGGGGCTTGATTGGTTTTACGCTCGTTGTGCCTCATCGCGCGGAGACGTGCTCGCTTGCGCTGATGATTCCGAGTCTGATGGAGACTTCTTATGCTGAGGGACAGGCGGAGTTGGAACGGCTGGTTGCTTCGGGACATATTGTTGCGCTGATGAATCCGCAGCAGAGAGCGGGAGAGAAGCCTGCTTTTGCGGGTGGGCCCTTGCCGCCTTTGCTTGGGTACTACTATCTGACGGGTGTGCGGGATCAGCTTGTTGGAAGGACGATTCTTGGGTATCGGATTGATGACGCGATTGAGGCGGCGAATTATCTGAGCCGCATTGTGCTTCCGCATAAGCAGGGCATATTTGCTGAGGCTTGGGGGCACACGGCGCTGGTTTTGCTGCATGCGGCGGTGCTGGATCCGCAGCTTACCCGAGTTGATGTTCATAACATTCCAAGGAGCTATGCGGGGATTCTTGCTGATCCGATGCCTAAGGATGTTGCGGAAGATATCGCTCCGGGAGTGCTGCTCCGGTATGACGTTCCTGATTTGATTGAGGCATTGGGTGATCGGTTGGGTGGGGTCGAGCCGAGTGGCGCGCAGGGGAGTGGACGGTAGAAAAAACGTCAGCCCAAGTTTGTGACCTGGGCTGACGTGGTTGGGTAACGATTGTTTAGTGATTGCTTAGGGAGACGCTGCAGACGCTGTTGCTGCCGACCTGCGCGTAGAGGGAGAGGTTGTTGAGAGGCGAGGTGCTGGTGCGGAATGCGTAGTTCTGTCCGACTAGCGTCGTGGTGCCTCCGGCTGGGGTGACGTAGACGGTGTAGGTCTGCGCGGGGACGTTGACGAGGAACTCGAAGGCGTAGGTTGTGCCAGCGGTGTAAGGGATGCTGTTGGCTGCGGCGTAGGCGGTGCCGTTGTAAGCATCGATGAAACCGGTTGGGTTGAAGCGTGCGATGGCAGGGAGTCCGGTGTATGCGGTCTGCGCGCCGTTGCTGAGTGCCATGACGGTGTTGATGTCAGTGGCGGAGGGCGTTGCGGTGAAGGTCGCGGTGAAGGTTTTGGCTTCGCTGGCGACGGTGGTGTTGCTCCAGGTTGTGCTGGCTGTTTGGCAGGACGGTGTGGAGGCGTTTACGGCGAAGGTGCCGACGTTGTTGGTTCCGACCTGCGCGTAGAGGGTGAGCGTGTTGAGGGTGGATGCTGCGGTGCGGAAGGCGTAGTTGAGACCGACGAGGGTCTTCGAGCCTCCGCGTGGCGTGACCCAGACGGTGTAGGTTTGGGCGGCTACGTTGACGTCGAACTCGAAGGTGTAGGTCTGGCCTCCAGTGTAGGGGATGGTGGATGCCGCGGCGTAGGCGATGCCGTTGTAGGCGTCGATGTCGCCGGTGGGGTTGAAGCGGACGATGGTGGAGAGCCCGGTGTAGGCGGTCTGCGCGCCGTTGCTGAGGCCGACGACTGTGTTGATGTCGTTGCCGGAGGGCGTGGCGTCGAAGGTCGCGGTGAAGGTGCCGGTTTGTGCGGTGAAGGAGGTGTTGGACCAGGTGCTGGAGGCGGTCTGGTAGAGGTTGACGGAGTGGGTGAGCGCTTCGAAGAGCGTCATGTGGTTGCCGTAGTCGGTGGTTTCGGTGAGGTTGAGCAGGCCGTTCTGGATCCAGTTGTAGACGTTGGAGGTGCCGCGTAGGCCGGTGGTGCCGGTGCTGTTGGCCATGTTGGGATCGTTGAGGCGGTTGTGGTACTGGTTGTAGCCGATGGCGTAGGTGGAGCCCGCGCCGAGGGTGATTTCGCCGATGTTGGTTGCGCCGGAGCTGGTGCAGAAGCTGGAGGGTGCGGTGATGATGGCGTTCTGGCCGCCGCCCTGGCCTTCAAAGCCGGACATGAGGTTCATGGAGCCGACGATGCGCTGCTGGGCGTAGCTTCCGGCGTCCTGGTAGAGATTACCGCCCTGGATCCAGTCGGTCTCGGCGGCGTTCATGGTTCCGGCGATGCTGTCTTCGGTGTGGGTGAGGTCGCGGCAGGTCTCCTGGGCGACGTTGGTGGTGGCGGAACTGAAGACGGATTGACCGAACCAGCTCGGGGTGCCGCGCGGTGAGGCTGCGTGTGTGCTGCCGTCGACGGAGTTGAGGTAGTAGAGGTCAGGCACGCGACCTTGCCAGAAGGTGCGAGCCGTGGAGAGCAGGGAGGCGTTCTCGGTGAAGACGGCGATCTGCATGATGCCGTCGATCATGGACATGTCCCAGTTGCCGTTGGTGCCGGAGCCATTTTGAATGACCGGGAGGTAGACGTTGTTGAGCATGTTGGTGAAGGCGGTGATGGAGGAGGAGGACCATCCGGAGCTTGCGCCGCCGGGCTTGCCCCAACGGATGATTTCGGCGGCGCGGGGCCACTTTTCGGTATCCCACCCGGATTGCAGCGGGCCGTTGGAGCAGTCGGTGCCGCTGGGGCAGGAGAGGCCGTTGGTTCCGGCGTAGCCTTTGAAGTTGGCGGCATAGGCGTTCATGATGTTGATGGCGTTGTTGGCGTAGGTCTGGGTGCCGGTGATGTACCAGAGGAGCGCTTGTACGTATGCGGCGTTGGAGTCGTTGTCGGCTTGGGAACAGCCGTTGTTGGGGGTGGAGTAGGCTCCGCACTGGTTGATGCCGCCGGACCACGGGCCCTGCACGGTGTAGGTGAGCGAGCCGTAGTTGCTGGCCATGGCTTTGTTGACCTGCGAGACGATGACGGAGTTTCCGGCCTGATAGGCGGCTCGGGTTGCGTCTAGTTGTTGCTGGCTTACGACGATGCCGGGATGTGTCCATGTTTGGGCCTGGACTATTGGGGAGGAGAATAACGCCGCGCACAACGCGCCGGATAAGAGGGCGATACCTACAGCAGACTTCCTAACGTACATGGACATCTCCTTAGGGTGAAAAACGAGTTAGATAGTTTGAACTATGGCCGAAATCGGCCGGCGACAATGGAAGCATCGCGATTGGGGAGTGTCAAGGTAAAAGACAGAGAGAAAACCCAGAAGACAAACGGTTTTCTTCGCGTTACGAAGTGGATGCGGTTACATGCGGAGTTTTGAATTGAGGGTGTGTTGCAGTGCAGGAACGATCAGCTGTGAAGGGCTGAGTAGAGGGTTTCTTCGGGGACGTCGGTGGGGCTTTCGAAGTCGAGCTTGTAGCCGTCGGGGTCGGTGATGATGGTGACCCACATGGCGTTGCCGACGAAGGGCTCGCGTGGGGTGAGGCCGCAGGAGAGGAAGGTGCGGTAAAGGGCGAGGGCGTCCTTGCACTGGAAGCAGATGGAGACGCCTTCGCCGCGTTTGATGGTGGGGATGTGGCCGGGGCGGTACTCCTGCAGCATGAGGGCTGCGCCTTCGAGTTGGAGCCAGCACCAGCGGAGTTTGCCCTTGTCGATCCACTTGTTCGTCATGGTGAAGCCGAGGCCTTCGACGTAGAAGCGAAGGGAAGCTTCCATGTTGGTGATCATGAGGAAGGGAACGACTTGCTGGATGTTGTGGGTTTCCTGTGTCGGTGGCGTCACATTAAACCCGACCCTTTTGGAGAGGGATGGGATCGCTGTACATCGGGCGACGTCCCGGTATTGCCTTTAGGTAGCCAGCATTCACGAGATCATCGAAAGATTGAGGGGGCCTGCGTTTGTCAACCGTGTATTGATGGACGGCTTGGCTGATAACCCGTGCGTCATCGGCGTAGATTTGCACGGCAATCTTTTGGGCTGTCCTGTCCTCGATGTAGATGTAGGACGCAATGGCTATGATCGGCACTGCGAGGAAGGATGCTATTAGAACCACTCGCCTCATAGAGCACTCTCGAATTCGACATCATTTTAGCCTTGAATCGAAATTGCTTGATTGCTTAAGTCAACATATGTAGATTTATTCCGATAAAGATGCGCCGCTCTTCTCAAACAACGCGCGTGCTCGCTGAATTTCTGCAGTGCGAGACTGCGTGGAGGTACGGGTATGACATCAGCCAGAATACGGGTTTGAGATCGGGAACGTTGTATCCGATCCTGATGCGGTTGGCGGAGCATCGGCTGCTGGAGACGAGTTGGGAGACGGTAGAGGCAGGTCGTCCACCGCGGCATCTTTATAAGCTGACTCGTGATGGGTTGCGGTATGCGCGGGAGCAGGTGCGCGCGAGTTCTGTAGAGGCGATTGGGGAATCAGTGTTTGGCGGGGTGACGGGCTGATGACTCTTATGCGCAGAGTGGCGATGAGGATATCGGGCGTCGTCGTGCATTACGCTTCAGCTGGCTGTAAGG
This sequence comes from Edaphobacter aggregans, assembly GCF_003945235.1. Taxonomy (NCBI): domain Bacteria; kingdom Pseudomonadati; phylum Acidobacteriota; class Terriglobia; order Terriglobales; family Acidobacteriaceae; genus Edaphobacter; species Edaphobacter aggregans. Next base: position 2,199,773 of record NZ_RSDW01000001.1, on the reverse strand, counting down.
AGTGGGCTGAGGGTTTGGCGCGCGAGGTTGAGTTCATTGAGAGCGACTGGTCTGCGTTGTGGTGGGCGGTGGGCAGCATGCGCGTGTTGTTGGATCGCCGGGAGGCTACGGTAGGTTCACTGAGGGAGGCCGCTGCGAAGGCGAGGCAGTTTTCGGAGTCGCTTCGCAATGGAGGGTTCGCTAGTGGACGTATCCTGGCGACGGCCTTTATAAGTCTTGAGATCTATTACACGCTGAGTTTTTTGGACGCTCGCAACGTGCAGCAGCGCATTTGGTGCGGGGTGGTGGTTTTGACCGCAATCTACCTAGAGATCTTTATGGCGAGGAATGTAAGGCGACGGCTGCTGGCGCTGGTCCCTCCAAGCGACGATGATGCTGTGGCCTGGGCGCTTTATTACAAGGCGGAGCTGGAGTACTTATGCAGTCGCGACTTGTTGATGGGGTCTTTTATTCCGCTGATTCTTTTGAACACAAGCGTGCTTCTGGGTGAAAGGGTTGGGATTCGCGTGAATCCTATCGTTGGGATATCTGTCCAGTTGATTTTTGTGTGCCTGACTTTGGTTTTGTTTTGGAAACGACGGCAGTATCAAGGTCAGATTGCGGCGTTGGACGCGATACTTCAGGAGCTAAGCTAGCTGCGCTATGCGGACGGGTCTTCTGGCGGGGTGACGAGGGGTTGCCAGAGTTCGATGCGGTTGCCTTCGGGGTCGGTGATCCAGGCGAAGCGGCCGTAGTCGGCGTCTTCACGTTTGGGGTCGATGGTGACGTTGGCGGCGGCTAGTTGGGTGAGAAGAGCGTCGAGGTCGTCTACGCGGTAGTTGACCATGGCTTGTTGGGGGCCGCGCTCGTTGCCGGGGCCGAAGTAGGTGGTGTTGTCGGGGAAGACGGACCAGGTGGTCATGCCGGTGGTGGCGGGGACCTCGTCGGTCCAGAGGAAGGTGGCTCCGCCGTAGTCGCTGAGGGCGATGCCGAGGTGTTTGGCGTACCAGGCGGTGAGGGCTTTGGGGTCTTTTGCGCGGAGGAAGATTCCGCCTATGCCGGTGACTCTTGCCATGGGTGTCTCCGTGAACTGAGACAAATATAAATGGAGTGTCCGCGTTTGGACGGTGAAGATTGGGAATGAACACTCGGGGCGGGCGGGTGATTTTGTAAGTTGCAGATAAGTCATGCGGTAAGGGCTTTGGAGTTTGGAGAATCGCGTGCAGCTTTATTTGTGGGATCCCCTTATATCTGCTGCTCCGAGGAGAATCGACGATGACGACGCTTATCCAGGACGTTCGCTATGCACTGAGGCAGCTGCGGAAGACGCCTGCATTTACGGTAACGGTGCTGCTGACTCTGGCGCTGGGGATTGGGGCCAACGCGGCGATCTTTACGCTGGTGCATGCGGTGTTGCTGAAGAGTCTGCCGGTTGCCGATCCTGCGACGCTGGTGAGGGTGGGCGATAAGAACGATTGCTGCGTCTTTAGCGGCACGACGGACAGCGGCGATTATTCGCTGTTTTCGATGGATGTTTATGAGCGGATGAAGCAGGGTGCTCCGGAGTTTGAGGAGCTGGCAGCGATCCAGGCGGGTTTTGGATACCGGCCGGTGACGGTGAGGCGTGATGCTGACGGGGCGATGGCACAGTCGGTGATGGGCGAGTATGTCTCGGGAAACTACTTCCGGACATTTGGGCTGCAGCCGCAGAAGGGACGGTTGTTTACAGACACCGATGATGTGAAGGGCGCGCCGATGACGGCGGTGATGAGTTACAGGACGTGGCAGCGCGACTTCGCGGGCGATGCTTCGGTGGTGGGGAGCACGTTCTGGGTGAATACGAAGCCGGTGACGGTGGTGGGAATTGCGCCACAGGGATTTTACGGCGATCGGCTGATGACTACGCCGCCGGATTTCTATCTGCCGATTGAGACGATGCCGGCGCTGATGAATGTGCGGTATGTGCACAATCCGGAGGAGGACTGGATTTACATTGTGGGGCGGGTAAAGCCGGGGGTGGGGCTGGCTCCGCTGCAGGATAAGTTGAGCGCAGTGCTCAGAGAGGCGTTTGCGACGACGGAAAACTTCTCGGGCAGCAAGGGCAAGGAGGCGCTGAATCGGGCGCATGTGACGCTGACGCCGGGTGGGGAGGGGATTCAGCGTATGCAGGAGGATTATGGGGCTCATCTGCGTCTGTTGACGTGGATCGCGGGGCTGGTGCTGCTGGTGGCGTGCGCGAATATTGCGAATCTTCTGCTGGTGAGGGGGATGGCGCGGAAGATGGAGATGTCGTTGAGGACGGCGCTGGGGGCGGCGCGGAGCAGGATCGTGCGACAGTTGCTGACGGAGAGTGTGTTGCTGGCGGCCATGGGTGGCTTGCTGGGGCTTGCTGTGGCGTATGGCGGGACGCGGATGTTGCTTGGGCTGGCGTTTCCGGGGGAGGGGAATGTGCCGATTGGGGCTAGTCCTTCGGGCGTGGTGGTGTGGTTTGCGATTGGGCTGTCGCTGTTGACGGGGATTGTGTTTGGCGTGGCTCCGGCGTGGATTGCGTCGAGAGCCGAGCCGGCAGATGCTCTGCGGAGCAGTGTGAGGACGACATCGGCGGGAAGTTCGCGGCTGCAGAAGGGGCTGGTGGTACTGCAGGCGGCGCTGTCGTTTGTGCTGCTGGTGGGAGCGGGGCTGTTTGCGCAGAGTCTGAACAAGCTTGAGAACACGGACATGAAGCTGGATGCGAGGAATCGATACATTGTGCACATCAATCCGCAGGCGGCGGGGTACTCGCAGACGCAGTTGGAGGCGCTCTACCGGACGATGGAGGAGCGGTTCCATGCGCTGCCGGGGGTAGTGAAGGTTGGGATCTCGTCGTATACGCCGATGGAGGACAACAACAACGGCCTTGGATGGCAGGTGCAGGGTCAGCCGAATCTGACGCTGGTGGCTTCGTTTGTGAAGGCGAATGCGGACTACTTCGACTCGGTGGGGACGCGTGTGGTGATGGGGCGCGGGATCGGCGTGCAGGATACGTCGACGGCTCCGCCGGTTGCAGTGGTGAATCAGACGTTTGTGAAGAAGTTTTTTGGGTCGCGCAATCCTCTTGGGAGCCGTATTGGCAGTTCGGATTCGCCGGGCAATTTTGAGATTGTGGGGGTGGTAGAAGATACGATCTATCAGAGCGTGCGATGGAAGAATCATCTGATGGTCTTTGTCCCCATGATGCAGCGGCCGGTGAATACGCGCGAGCCGATCGAGGATGATCTGAATCTGTATGCCGGGGCGATTGTGGTGGAGACGGACCGGCCGATGAGCGAGATGGAGACGCTGGCGCGGAGGACGCTGGCGGGGATCAATCCGAATTTGACGATTGTGAAGTTTCAGACGTTCGAGCAGCAGATCGCCGATCAGTTCAACGAGGAGCGGATGCTGTCGCGGTTGACGATGTTATTTGGGGGGCTGGCGCTGTTGCTGGCGACGATTGGAATCTACGGCGTGACTGCGTATACGGTGGTGCGGCGGACTTCGGAAATTGGTATCCGGATGGCGCTGGGTGCGGACCGTGCGGGCGTGATTGCGATGATCATGCGCGGAGCGGTTGCTCAGGCGGGAGTTGGGCTCGTGATCGGGATTCCGGCAGTGCTGTTGGGGGTGCGCTATGTTAGGGCGCAGCTTTATGAGGTGACGAGGGCGAATCCTACTGTGATGATTCTTGCGATGGTGACGCTGGCGGTGGCGACGGGTATTGCCGGAATGATTCCGGCACGGCGAGCGGCTTCGACTGATCCTGTGCAGGCGCTGAGGACGGAGTAAGGATGGTGCGGAATTCCTGGTGCGGGTTACAGGGCTAGATGCGCTCGACTACGACGGCGGTGCCGTAGGCGAGGACCTCGGTGACGCCCTGCATGAGGTCGTTGGCGTCGTACTGGACGGCGATGATGGCGTTGGCACCGTGTTCGGCGGCATGCTGCATCATGATGGCGAAGGCGTCCTGGCGGGTCTTTTCGCAGAGTTGGGAGAGGATGGTGATGTTGCCTCCGACGATGGTCTGCAGGCCCGCGCCGAGAGTTCCGAAGATGGAACGGGAGCGGACGACAATGCCTCGGACGACTCCAAGGCTGCGGACGACACGGTAGCCGGGCAGCTCGAGCGCGGTGGTGACCATGGTGGCGTCGAAGACCGCGGGTGCCGGGGGGTAGGAGGACATAGATGATTTCTCCTGATTGCTATCGGGGAATTGTACTCCGACGTCCGATTTTGGCGGGTTTTTATTGAGCGCGGAGGTTCGTGAGAAGAATTGTAACTGTTCCGGTATCAATTGTGCGCGCGGCGAGGGCTACGCCAGTGCGGAGATCTGGGGCCAGGTCTGCAGCGACGAGGACGGCGGCGGCGTTGAGGAGGACGACGTCGCGGCGAGGGCCGGGCTCGCCGGAGAAGATGGCGGAGAGGATGGCGGCATTGGTCTGGGCGTCGCCTCCGATGAGGGATTCGGCGGGGGCTCGGGTGAGGCCAGCGTCCTCGGGCGCGATGGTGGAGAGGGTGACGATGCCGTTGTGGACTTCGGCGATGTGGGTGGGGCCGAAGATGGAGATTTCGTCGAGACCGGGGCCATTGGGTGTGGCGGCTGTGCCGTGGACGACGAAGGCATGGCGGGTACCGAGCTGGGCCATGGCTTCGGCGACGAGGGGGACGAGGTGCGGGGCGTAGACGCCCATGACCTGCGCGGGTGCTCCGGCGGGATTGGTGAGGGGGCCGAGGAGGTTGAAGACGGTGCGGACTCCGAGGGCGCGGCGGACGGGCATGACGGCCTTCATCGCCGGGTGGAGGCTGGGGGCGTGGAGGAAGGCGAAGCGATGCGCTCGGAGGGCGGCGGTGGCTTCGACGGGCGAGAGGCCGACGGGGATGCCGAGGGCTTCGAGGACGTCTGCAGAGCCGGTTTGCGATGTGATGGCGCGGTTGCCGTGCTTGGCTACGGTGGCTCCGGCGGCTGCGGCGACGAGGGCGGCGGCGGTGGAGATGTTGAAGGTGCGGGAGGCATCGCCGCCGGTGCCGCAGGTGTCGACGAGGAGCTCGCGCTCGGAGGGTTCGAGGGGGAAGGTAGTGGCGGCGGCGCGCATGGTTTCGACGAAGCCGGCGATTTCAGCGGGGGTTTCACCGCGGGCGGCGAGGGCTCCGAGGAGAGCGGCGATTTCGATGTCGGTGAGCTGGCCGGAGAGGATCTGCTGCATGAGGTCGCGGGCGTCTTCGCGGGAGAGCGTGGCGCGGCCTTCGATGAGGTGTTTGAGATGGGGCTGGAGGGGCATTCCTTTAAGGGTAGCAGGTGAGCTGCTACACACTATTCCCCGTGCGAGAAGTTTATGGTTATTTGTGTTTCTACTTCGACTGGTTCGCCGTTTATCAGATACGGCCTATAGGTCCACTGCCACACCGCATCCATTACGGCCTGACTGAGTATCTTCGGCCCAGACATCCGGTCCAGCTGGATCACTTTGCCGCTCCTGTCGATGACGGCACGCAACACGACCGCTCCGACTTCGTGAGCTGCTATTGACGCCTCTGGATATTCTGGGATCTTCTGCGTCTTGGCCAATCCAGACATAACGCCAGATGATACCCTGATGCGTTCTTCAGGTGCGGGCCTGTTCCACGAATAGTGGATTGTAATCGTCGTGTCCACTGCCACCGGATTGCCATTCAGCAGATACGGTTTATACGTCCACTGCCGTACCGCATCAAGGGCTGAAGACCGCAGCGCGTCGGGTCCGCTTAGAACATCAAGGCTCTCGATGGTACCGGTTTTTCCGATGACGGCGTGCATCACCACGGTTCCCTGGACTCCGGCAATTTTGGCTTCGGGCGGGTAGATGGGGGCGACCTTCGTTACAGACTGCTCGGCCATCACGCCGGACCAGACCTTCTTCGGTGCCTGCGCCTGCACGCGCGGCACTGCGACGAACAATAGAATCGCAAAGCAATAGGCCCCAAGACGATACATCGTCGCCTCCGCTAATCGATGAGCATGAAGTGTACGGTCATGGTGGTCAGGACTTCGACGGGCTTGCCATTGAGCAGATATGGCTTGTATGTCCATTGCGACACCGCATCGATTGCGGACTGGCGCAATGGCTCTGGCCCGGAGAGGACGTTTAGCTCGGTCACTTTGCCGTGCGTGTCGACGACGCCACTCAGGACGACGGCTCCTGTAATGTGGGCTTCCTTTGCGTCCTTTGGGTATACGGGGGTTGTTTTGGTGTCGATCAAGCCAGCCATCACGCCGGAAGATACCCTGATGCGGCTCGGCGGTGATGACGCGGGAGCGAGCGGAGGTGTTCCGGTGGATATTCCGCCCATCACACCACCGTGAACGCCGTCCGGGGGTTCCGATTGGTTCAAGGAATAGTTGACGGTGATTATCGTGTCCACTTCTACCGGATTGCCGTTCAGTCGATACGGCTTGTATGTCCACTGTCGGACAGCATCAAGCGCTGAAGACCGCAGCATCTCGGGTCCGCTTATGACGACGAGCTCTTCTACGAGGCCGGTTTTCCCGATGATGGCGTGCATAACGACTGCACCCTGGACATTGGCGGCTTTGGCCTCGGGTGGATAGATTGGAGCGACTTTCGTTTCAAGTAGCCCGGCTATGACGCCGGCTGAGACGCGCATCGGTGCATGGATGGGCGCGGGGGTATCCTGCGCGGGCGCGGCGGGAACTACTGTAAGGAGCAAAACCGCTAGACAACAGGGAGCAAGACGACTCATCAGGTCCTCGGGAGTTCATCAAGCTGCCATCGTCCCATTGCTCAGAAGGCAAGTCAATTAATAAGTTTTTCACCTTCTGCAATGTGAATTTTGGGGCTTCGTCAGTCATTCGTCACAAAGAGTGAACCACTGCTGCGCTGCTGCCGTATGCCGTGAAATGACGATGCAAAATGTTGTCGTCGGAGCACAGAGTTTTAGTGTTTCGTACCTAACCAGATAGATGGCCACTTGTCTAATCGGCAAATGGAACGCCGCAAGGCATAGGTCCAGTGCTGGTGAATTTTGCAGGAACAGTTCTGCTGAAGGATTGTTTCGCAGGACGCAATGAATGGGAGGCGCTCCGGTGGCGCTCCCATCGACGTGACTTGATGTGGCGCTTTTGGTGTTGTCCGATAGGCGCGTTCTCGCGGGTGTGACGAGTCATCACGCTGGAGAACGTGCAAGGGAATCCTTGTCTTCAGCGCGCTCTCTCCGTTGCGCGCTCCAACGAGAAATACGGGAGGTTGTGATGAAGCCTCGTCTTTTTATCAGCCTTACTTTTGCTCTGTTGCTGTCTCCATGCGCGCCGGGTCAAACGATGCCCGCGGGGAGCGAGATGGGCCACGGGCTGCGCGATACGACTGGTGCTTCGGCACCGAGTTCTATGCCTGAGAAGAGCGATGCCACTGTCCACGGCGCGACCTCTCCGGCGGACATGCAAAACGGAAATGGTGTCTCGGCCAAGAGACAGCTGCTGCATCGGATCGATCTGTATGAGGATGCTATTAAGCAGGCGAAAGACGCTCACGCATCGGATGCCGAATTGGGCAGGCTCTACCTGACGATTGGCGTGTTGTCTGATGAGGCTCAGTTGTGGGACCGGGCTGAGATAAATCTGGAGCAAGCACGCTCCTTGTTAGCCCATAGTGCTGAGTCGAGTCGTGATCTGGCTACAACGCTGGGTGTGTTGGGGACCCTGCATATGGTGATGCGAAAGTTTCGGCAGAGCGAAAAGGAGGAGGAAGAAGCTCTGCGGTTGAGGGAGAACCTGCGGAACCCCTTGCTGATTGCCCGCAGCTGGAGTGATCTGGCCACCCTTTATCTGGCTGAGAACAAGTTCGCTAAGGCAAAAGGTTTTGCGGAGAAGGCAATCGCTGAATTCGGGGCCAACGCGGGGACGACTGTCTATGACAGGATCACGGTGCGGTATGTCCTGGGAGTGGCGCTTTGCATGAGCAAGGATTGTGCGTCGGCTATTGCTCCTCTGGAGGACGCAGTCCATGAGGCGAAGGCCAATTTGCTCCAGGATGGTATGGGTGATTTTCTGCTCGGCTATGTGTTCTGGAAGTCCGGGAATCTGGTCGAAGGGGGGAGACATATGGAAGAGGGAATGGACATCCTGAACGAGCAGCTTGGTGTGGGGAATCCGTCTAGTTTGGTAGCTTCGAGACAGTATGCCAAGTTCCTACGCGAGATCCGGCGTGTAGATGAGGCGGAAGTTGTAGAGCGTCGCATTCGGCAGGCAGAGGCAGTTGTGGATGTTCATTCCATACAGGCGTATCGGGGAGGAAATGGGTTGGCGGCGCTGCGCTAGGTTGTCGAGAGGTATGTTGCGAGGACGATAACCGCACCATTGTGCGCGTTTCGGATTGCGGGCAGTTGTGGGCGTCCGCTACACTTCTCGCGCGGGCAGTTTCCGAAGACAACCTATGAAAATTCACGAGTATCAGGCTAAAGAGATTCTGCGGAAGTACAACGTGCCGGTTCCGGGCGGCGAGATGGCGAGCACGCTGGAAGAGGCCGATTCGGCTGCCAAGGCGTTATTTGACGCGGGGAATGCTGTCGTCGTGGTGAAGGCGCAGATCCATGCGGGTGGGCGCGGCAAGGGCGGCGGCGTGAAGGTGGTCAAGTCGCTGGAGGCCGCGGCTGAGGCATCGAAGGCGATCCTCGGGATGCAACTGGTGACGCATCAGACCGGACCGCAGGGGCAGAAGGTTCAGCGGTTGCTGGTGGAAGAGGGCTCGGCGATCGATCGCGAGCTTTATCTGGGGCTAGTGCTGGATCGGGCTTCGGCGAAGGTTGTGTTTATGGCTTCGCAGGCCGGTGGGATGGAGATTGAAGAGGTCGCGCATGCGACGCCGGAGAAGATCTACAAGGAATATGTTGAGCCTGCGATTGGCTTTCAGCCTTATCAGGCGCGGAAGCTGGCGTTCAAGCTTGGTCTGAAGCCGACGCAGATCAATCAGGCGGTCGGGTTCATGATGGGGCTGTACAAGGCGTTTGTTGAGACGGATTCGACGCTGATGGAGATCAATCCGTTTATTACGACGAAGGATGACAAGCTGCTGGCGCTGGATTGCAAGATCAATTTTGACGACAACGCGATGTTCCGGCATAAGGATTTGAAGGAGTTGCGCGATCTGGCGGAGGAAGATCCGCTGGAGGTTGAGGCCAGCAAGTTTGCGCTGAACTACATCAAGCTGGATGGGAATATCGCCTGCATGGTCAATGGCGCTGGGTTGGCGATGGCGACGATGGACATCATCCAGTATGCGGGTGGGTCGGCGGCGAACTTTCTGGATGTGGGCGGCGGAGCGAATCAGGAGCAGATTGAGAATGCTTTCGGGATTTTGTTGAGTGATCCGCATGTGAAGGCGATCTTTATCAATATTTTTGGTGGGATTCTGCGGGTGGATGTTCTGGCGACCGCGGTTGTTGCGGCGGCAAAGAAGCTGGATGTGAAGTTGCCGATCATTCTGCGGTTAGAGGGCACGAATGTTGAAGAGGGGCGCAAGATTCTTATGGAATCGGGCTTGAAGTTTCAGGTGGGGGCAACGATGAAGGAAGCCGCTGATCTTGCAGTGGCCGCCGCGAAAGGTGGTAAGTAGCTATGGCAGTTCTGGTTGATAAGAATACGCGGCTGATTGTGCAGGGGATTACGGGGCGTGAGGGGTCGTTTCATGCGAAGGCCTGCGCGGAGTATGGGACGAAGGTTGTGGGTGGTGTGACGCCGGGCAAGGGCGGGACGACGCATGAGGGGTGGCCTGTGTTCAACACCGTCGAGGAGGCGGTGAAGGAGACGGGGGCGAATGTGTCGGTGATCTTTGTGCCGCCGCCGTTTGCTGCCGATGGGATTCTTGAAGCTGCGGCTGCGCAGGTTCCACTGGTGATCTGCATCACGGAGGGCATTCCGGTGCTCGACATGGTGAAGGCGTGGGAGGTTGTGAAGCGGTCGAAGTCGCGGCTGATCGGGCCGAATTGTCCGGGTGTGATTTCGCCGGGTAAGGCTAAGGTTGGGATTATGCCGGGGCGGATTCATAAGGAAGGCAGCGTGGGGATTGTTTCGAAGTCGGGGACGCTGACGTACGAGGCGGTGTACCAGTTGACGACGCGGGGGATTGGGCAATCGACGGCGATTGGGATTGGGGGCGACCCGATTATTGGGACGACTCATATTGATGCGCTGCGACTGTTGAATGATGATCCGGAGAGTGAGGCGATCATCATGATTGGTGAGATCGGCGGCTCGGCGGAAGAGGCTGCGGCGAAGTTCATCAAGGAGAACGTGAAGAAGCCGGTGGTCGGGTTTATCGCGGGGCAGACGGCTCCTCCGGGACGCCGGATGGGACATGCCGGAGCCATTATTTCGGGTGGCGAGGGCACGGCGGCTGAGAAGATGAAGGCGATGGCCGAGGCCGGGATTACCGTGGTGAAGTCGCCGGCGGATATCGGTGAGGCGATGGCTCGGTTGCTGGGGAAGGCTTAGTTTCCAAGGGTGGCGGATGTCGCGAAGAGGAGGGGCGGATGCTCCTCCTTTATCGTTTCTGCTTGCGGTAGAAGAAGCCGGCGGCCAGGAAGACCAGCGAAACCATGAAGGCGAGTTGGGCGTGCTGGAGAGAGTGAAAGTGGAGGCTTACGATGCCGTCCACTGCCCATGCTATGCAGCCTGCGAACCATAGCCATGCGGTGTTGCGCATTTTTTTAGGATGCTCGACGTTAAGCGAAAGTGCAAGAAGAAAGACGGGCGCATGTGGGCCGCATATACTGGCCGCATGCGCCGTTCTCTTTTAATTTTCTCCGCTGCTTTGTTGGTTGCGTCTGGGGTTTTGCCGGCTCAGACGGCGACTACGTTTTCCGTTAGTTTTCCTGCTGCGCGGTCTGCGAAGCCGCTGGATGGAAGGGTGTTGCTGCTGCTCTCGACGGATGACTCCGAGGAGCCACGGATGCAGATCAATGACACGCCGCGGACTCAGATGGTGTTTGGGTTGACTGTCGATGGGTTGAAGCCGGGGCAGGGTACGGTGGTAGATGGTTCGGCTACGGGGTATCCGATACGGAGTTTGAAGGATGTGCCTGCGGGGGACTATACGGTGCAGGCGGTACTGAATGTGTATCAGACGTTTCATCGCGCGGATGGGAAGACGGTGAAGCTTGCTCCGGATCGGGGGGAGGGGCAGCACTGGAATATCGCTCCGGGGAATTTGTATAGCAAGCCCCGGAAGATTCATGTTGGGGCGGGTGGGCCGATTGCGGTGGTGATGGATCAGGTGATTCCGGCAATTGCGCCTGTCGCGGATACAAAATATGTGCGGCATATACGGATACAGAGTGAGTTGCTGACGAAGTTCTGGGGAACGCCGATGTTTTTGAGCGCGATGGTGTTGGTGCCGGAGGGTTTTGACGAGCATCCGAATGCGCGGTATCCGCTGGCGATCTTTCATGATCACTATGTGTCGGAGTTCAATGACTTTCGGACTACGCCTCCCGACCCGAATTTGAAGCCGGATTATTCGGAGCGGTTTCATTTGACGGGGTACAACCGCATCCAGCAGGAGGAGGGTTATAAGACGTATCAGCAGTGGATCAGTCCTGGGTTTCCGCGGATTCTGGTGGCGAAGCTGCAGCATGCGAATCCTTACTATGACGACTCGTATGCGGTGAACTCGGCGAACCTGGGGCCTTATGGGGATGCGATTGAGAAGGAGCTGATTCCGGCGATTGAGAAGCAGTTTCGTGGGATTGGGCAGGGGTGGGCTCGGTTTTTGTATGGTGGATCGACGGGCGGGTGGGAGTCGCTGGCAGCTCAGATCTTTTATCCGGAGGATTACAACGGAGCGTTTGCGGCGTGTCCTGATCCTGTGGACTTTCATGCGTACATGACGGTGGATATCTACAACCGGAAGAATGCGTTTTTTATGGAGGGAACTCATAAGGTGGTTGAGCAGCCTTCGATGCGCAACTATCTGGGGCAGACGCTGGCGGCGTTTCGCGACAACGCGGCGTATGAGGCGGCGCTGGGGGACCATGGGCGGTCGGGTGAGCAGTTTGATGTGTGGCAGGCGGTGTATGGGCCGGTGGGCGCGGATGGTTATCCGGCGGAGATCTTCGATAAGGAGACGGGAGTAATCGACCATAAGGTCGCGGAGTATTGGAAGGAACATTACGACCTGAATGCGATCTTGCAGCGGGACTGGATGACTCTGGGGCCGAAGCTGCAGGGCAAGCTGAATATTTATGTAGGCAGCGCGGATACTTATTTTCTGAACAATGCTGTTTATTTGATCGAGGATTTTTTGAAGACGACGGGGACGACTCCAGGGAGCGTTCCGTTTGAGGGCGAGATCAAGTATGGGGAGCGGGCGGAGCATTGCTGGAATGGGGATCCGAAGCTGCCGAATGCTTACTCGCGGCTGCACTACAACACGATGTATCTACCGAAGATCATGGAGCGGATTTCGAAGACGGCTCCGGCTGGGGCGGATGTAACGAGTTGGCGGTATTAGGTGGCTTCGATGTGGCGTTTACACGTCGAATTGGCGAAAAAGGTACACTGAAGATACATACTTCTCACGGAAAACTGAGAAAACCCGAAATATTGGAGAACTACGTTGTCACAACGCACATTCAGCATCATTAAGCCGGACGCCGTCCGCAAGGGCCATGCAGGCGCCATTCTCGCCGAGATCGAAAAGGCGGGGTTCAAAATTGTTTCGATCAAGAAGGTTTCGATCTCTAAGGCTCAGGCCGAGGGTTTCTATTACGTTCACGCGGCGCGTCCGTTCTTCGGCGAACTGACGGAGTTTATGTCGAGCGGGCCGATCTTCCCGATGGTGCTCGAGAAGGACAACGCCATTGCCGATCTGCGCAAGCTGATGGGTGCGACGAATCCTGCGCAGGCCGAAGAGGGAACGATCCGCAAGCAGTTTGCGGCGTCGATTGGCGAGAACGCGATCCATGGCTCGGATGCAGAGGATACGGCTGCGTTTGAGATTGGATACTTCTTTGCTGGATATGAATTGAAGTAGTTTTATCGTGCATCAAACAAAGGGGCGGCATACTTTGCCGCCCTGATTTGTTCAGGGAGACGCGAGCGCATGAAGTTGACGTTGCCGGATGGGCCATTTGAGGCTTACTTGTTCGACTGCGATGGGACGATTGCGGACTCGATGCCGCTTCATTACCTGGGGTGGAAGCATGTTCTGGCGGATTGGAACTGCGAATTTGCCGAGGATCACTTCTACTCGCTGGGTGGCATGCCGGTGACTGAGATTATTGCGATGCTGAACGAGCGGGATGGCTTGAGCATGCCGGTGGATGAGATTCGGAGGCGCAAGGAAGAGTTTTTCTTTGGGAATCTTTCGCTGCTGAAGGGGATTCCTGAGGTGTTGGAGCATATCGAGGTGAGCCATGGGCAGGTTCCGTTTGCGGTGGTGTCGGGTGGGACGCGGAGTTGCGTGACTGCGTCGCTGCGGTCGCTGAATATTTTGGATAAGTTCGAGACGCTGGTTTGCGCGGGGGATTACATGAGGAGCAAGCCGCATCCGGAGCCGTTTTTGATGGCGGCTGAGAGGCTTGGAGTGGCTCCTGAGGCTTGTCTGGTGTTTGAGGATACGGATATGGGGATTGAGGCTGCGACCGCTGCGGGAATGGCTTCGGTGAAGGTTCCGGGGCCGCTGGAGCGGGTTTTGGTGGGGTGAGGCCGATTCGGGTAGCCATGCTACACGCGTTACAAGCGGTCTAGTCCTCTGGCCTTATCAGATATCTGCTTTCTTGCAGATGTTGATGAAGGTTGGCCAAATGAAAAAGGTATTGATGAAAGCCCGCTGCCATCAGTTTCATCATCCTCTCCCTCTTTCCTACCGCAGCCATGAGATAACACTCTCTGCCCATGGTGGAATAGAACTCTATGTTGTGCCGGTTCTTGTTTTGACTTTGGAAGAATCCGGCATAGAGGAGAATGTGTGCGCCGGCTGACTCCATCCAGAGGGGGCTCTTTGCGCTGGTGAGCTGCTGCATCATAAGTTCAGCGATCTGGGTCAGATCCGCGAACTGGCGGAACTCCTGATCGCCTGGGCTGTAATCGGGAGAAAGGATCTCCATCCTATCTACCGACTGCAGGCAAAAGTGAGCGAGCACGCTTGCAAGATACACACCGGTTGATTCGCAAATCTGGGACCACCGCTTGCTTCCGATCGCTTCGTGGAGATGAGAGGCCCAGAAGTTAAGGGCTCGCTCTTCGGTGACACCATACAGCTCCTCAAAATCGTGAGTAGATGGCATATCCGTAACCCCGGACCTAGGCGTTTCCCAACAGTATGCGTATTGTCACCCAATTTTCATATTCGGCGGGGGAATGTTTCATTGTCTGCGGCATCCAGCGAGGTACCTGCTCCAGGTTTGACACGGTCTCCAATGTCGCCCCGTTACGGACGATTCGTGAGCACGTTCATTCTGACGGCCAAAATTCTTTGGCGATTATTTGGTGAAGAGGTTGAGGTCGATGGAGTCGGCCATGGATTTGTAGCCGGCGTCGCCGGGGTGGAGGTGGTCGCCGGAGTCGGCTGTGGGGGCGAAGACGGCTGGGTTCGCGGAGTCTTGCGTGGCTTTGTCGAAGTCGATGAAGCCGTCGAGCTGGTTGGTGGTGCGGATCCACTTGTTGACGGCCTGGCGCATGGCTTCGCCGGAGGGTGAGGCGTATTTGGCTCCGACGTAGGGGGTGAGGGTGGCTCCGTAGACCTTGATGCCGTGGGTGTGAGCGCGGGTGGCTAGTTGGCCGAGGCCGACGATGAGATCTTCTGCGGTGACGACGTCGTAGGGCTTGACGGGGTCCTGGGCGTGGCCGATGTCGTTGATGCTCTCGAGGATGATGAGATACTTGACGCCGGCCTGGGCGAGGACGTCGCGGTCGAAGCGGGAGAGGGCGTTGGGCCCGGTGTTGTCGTGCAGGATGCGGTTGCCGCCGATGCCCTGGTTGAGGACGCCGAGGTCGGCGGTCTTCTTGTTGGCCTGGAGGCGGTGGGCGAGGAGGTCGGGCCAGCGGGAGTTGGCGTCGCGGGTGCTGTGGGCTCCGTCGGTGATGCTGTCGCCGAAGGCCACGATGGCGGCGCTTTTGTCGCCGGCTATGATGTCTACGCCCTTGAGGAAGGGCCAGTTGTAGATCTCTTTGGGTGATTCAAGGGCTTTGACCCCGACGACGTTGCCTTGGGCCATGTAGCTGGTCTGATCGGCGAAGCTGTGGTGCGTGATCTGGTGCATGGGTTGGGCTGGGACGAAGAGGCTGACGGCTACGTCGGCGAAGGCGGGAAGTTTGAGGTTTACGGGGTCGCTAACGACGAGGGCTCCGGGTGGGATGGTGACGGAGGGGCGTCCGCCGAAGGTGAGGGCGTTGGCCGAGGCGAGGTCGATTTCGCTGCCGGTGGTGCGAAGCGCGATGTGGGCGGCGCTGATGGTGAGGGGATCGAGGCCGAACTCGTTGGAGAGGATGATGCGGGCGCGGGAGCCGCCGAGGGAGACGTGGACGATCTCGCGGAAGGTGGTGTCGGCGGCGCCGAAGATGCCTTCGGTGTTTGGCATCGCGACTGGGGAGGTGGCCCAGGTGCCGACCCAGTGGTCTGGCGGGGCTGCTACTGCGTTTTTGTTGATGCTGCAGAGAAGGAGGAACGTGAGGGCAAGCAGTGGCAGGGTTCTGGTTCGAAGGTTCATAACCGTCCTTGGCTCGATGGGATTGGCCGCTCCATCTTACCGCTGTTTCGCGGCTTCGCGGGCGTTGCAGTATAGTGGCGGGGTTGCTGTATGAGGCGCAAACTAGGAATTTACTGCGCTTTAGAAAGCCGCAATCACAGGAACAGAGGGATACATGACGACGAGATGGCTAAAGGTTATGCTGCTTAGTATGACAACCGCGATGGCAGCACATGGTTCGGTAACAAAAGCAGATTTTGGCAAGATGCCGGATGGCACGGCCGTTGATATCTACACGCTGAAGAGCGATGCGATTGAGGCTCGTATTACGACTTACGGAGCGCGCGTCGTTGGAATCAAGACGGCGGATCGCGATGGCAAGGTGGGCGATGTTGTGTTGGGCTACAACACGCTTGAGGAGTATCTGGCGGACAATAAGACGTATTTTGGCGCGATTGTGGGGCGCTATGGGAATCGCATTGCCAAGGGAGCCTTCGCGATCGATGGCAAGACGTACGAGGTTCCGAAGAACAATAACGGGAACTCACTGCATGGGGGAACGCTGGGCTTTGACCGGATGGTTTGGCAGGGGCGAGCGATTGCCGATGGCGTGGAGATGACGCTGGTCAGCAAGGATGGGGATCAGGGTTTTCCTGGGACGCTGACGGCGCATGTGCGGTACACGGTTCATCACAATGCGCTGCGGATTGACTACAGCATGTCGACGGACAAGGCGACGGTGGTGAATCTGACAAACCATGCATACTTCAACCTGGCGGGCGAAGGATCCGGGACGATTCTTGGCGAAGAGATGATGATTGCCGCCGACAAGTTCACGCCTGTGGATGCTGGGCTGATTCCGACAGGCGAGCTCGTTCCGGTGGAAGGGACGCCGTTTGATTTCCGGAAGGCTTACGTGATTGGCGCGCGGATCAATGACAACAACGAGCAGTTGAAGATTGCTGGTGGGTATGACCATAACTGGGTGCTTCGCGGAGCCAACGGCGAGACGAAGACGGCGGCGCGCTCGTACGATCCTGGCAGCGGGCGTGTGCTGACGGTGACGACAACGGAGCCGGGCGTGCAGTTCTACTCTGGCAACTTTCTGGATGGAAGCTTCAAGGGCAAGAGCGGTGCGGCGTATACGAAGAACACGGGGCTATGCCTCGAGACGCAGCACTTCCCTGATTCTCCGAACCATCCGTCGTTTCCGACGACGCTGCTGAAGCCGGGTGAGACTCGGCACAGCATGACGACGTTTACGTTTACGACACAGGCAAAGTAAGAGCGTGATGGAGCGCGCGGCGTGGGTGTTTCCGCCGCGCGGTGTCTTGAGGTATGGATAAGGTTGTCCTCTCTGCGGATGCTGCGGTTGCCGACATTGCGAGCGGCTCGACGATTATGTTGGGCGGCTTTGGGTTGTGCGGGATTCCGGAGAACCTGATTGCCGCGTTGGTGAAGCGGCGGATTACGGGGCTGCATACGATTAGCAACAATATGGGCGTCGATGGCTTTGGCATGGGCTTGATGCTGGAGGCGGGGATGATTGCGTCGCACATCGGCAGCTATGTTGGTGAGAATCGACGGCTTGAACAACTTGTGCTGAAGAGCGAGCTGGATCTGACGCTGATTCCGCAGGGCACGTTGGCGGAGCGGATTCGGGCTGGTGGAGCGGGGATTCCGGCGTTCTATGTGCCGACGGGGTTGGGCACCGTGGTTGCCGAGGGTAAGGAGACGCGGCAGATCGGTGAGCGGATGTATGTGCTGGAGCAGGCTCTGCATGCGGATGTTGCGCTCATCAAAGCATGGAAGGGTGATCGGCTTGGGAATCTTGTCTATCGCAAGACGACGCGGAACTTCAATCCGGTGATGGCGACGGCTGCGAAGTTGACGATTGCTGAGGTGGAAGAGTTGGTCGAGCCGGGGGAGCTCGATCCGGATCATATTGTGACGCCCGGGATTTATGTGAAGCGCGTTGTGGTTGGCGCGGCGTATCGCAAACCGATCGAGTCGGAGTTTATTCGGGCGCAGATGGGAGGCGCGACGTGAACGGCAAGGAGCGGATTGCGCGGCGGATTGCTCGAGAGTTCAAGGATGGGTTTTATGTAAATCTCGGTATCGGGTTGCCGACGATGATTGCGGGGTATCTGCCGGCGGGGATTGATGTGGTGTTTCAGTCCGAGAACGGGATGCTGGGGGTTGGCGCGCCGCCGATGGAGGGGAAGGCCGATCCGGATTTGGTTAATGCGGGCAAGCAGCCGGTGACGGAGTTGCCGGGGTGTTCTTACTTTGCGAGTGAGGAGTCGTTTGCGATGATTCGTGGCGGGCACATGGATATGAGTGTGCTTGGCGCAATGCAGGTGGACGAGCGGGGCAATCTAGCGAACTGGACGATCCCGGGCAAGATGGTGAAGGGGATGGGCGGTGCGATGGATCTGGTGGCGGGGGCTCGGAGGGTGATTGTGGCGATGGAGCATCAGACGAAGGATGGTGGATCGAGGATTCTGAAGGCATGTACGCTGCCTTTGACGGGAACGCGGGTGGTGCATGACATCGTGACGGAGCTTGGGTGGATTCGTGTGACGCCCGAGGGGTTGGTGTTGACCGAAGTGGCTGAGGGTATCGATGCGGCTGAGGTTCAGGCGCGTACGGAGGCTAGGCTGATTGTCTCGCCGGATCTCCGGGTGATGACAGCTTCGTGATTATGAGTACTGCTCGCGAAGATGCGCTCGATATTTTTTTATATGCGCTGAAGGCGTCGCGGGTTGAGCCTGCGATGGAGCGGAGGCTTGTCTGTCGCGACGGCGTGATGGAGATCGATGGGCATCGCTATGTGCTTGGCGGGTATGAGCGGCTGGTTTTGATTGCGATTGGCAAGGCTGCTCATACAATGGCGACTCCTTTTTTGTGGCGGGTGGGCGATGTGCGTGAGCGGTTCGAGGGGATTATCGTCGGGCCGGAGGATGAGGCTGCGCCTTCGCAAGGATTTCGTGTGTATCGCGGGGGACATCCTAGCCCGAATGCGGGTTCGATGGAGGCGGCGGCGGATGTTTTGCGGACCTTGCAGGCTCTGACGGAGCGAGATCTGGTCGTATTTTTGATCAGTGGTGGCGGGTCTGCGCTGATGGAGCGGTTTCTGGAGCCGGGCGTTTCGTTGGAGACGATTGCAGCGACGCATAAAGCGCTGGTGGAGAGCGGCGCGCCGATTGCCGCGATCAATGCGGTGCGGAAGCATCTCTCTGCGGTGAAGGGTGGGCGGCTTGCTGTGGCTGCTGCTCCTGCTGAGCAGTTGACGATCTTCGTATCGGATGTGCCGGCGGGCGAGTTGGATGCGCTGTCGTCGGGGCCGACTTTTCCGGATCGGAGTTCGGTGGAGGATGTGTATCGCATCGCGAAGGAGTATGGACTGGAGGAGCGGCTGCCTGTAGAGATTGGGAAGAAGATAACGGAGCGAACGTTGGGAGAGACTCCGAAGGAGGACGATGCGATTTTTGCTCGTTCACAATGGGTTGTGCTGCTGGATAGTGCATCGCTGGAAGATGCGGGGGCGGAGCGGGCACGGGAACTTGGATGGCATGTCGAGATTGATAACCATTGTGATGATTGGAGTGCGGAGAGAGCGGTGGAGTATCTGATGGGTCGATTGGGGGAGATGCGGCGTTTGCGCGAGCGGGTGTGTTTGCTATCGGCTGGAGAGGTGACGGTGCAGGTTCCGCGTGGTGCTACAGGTAGGGGGGGACGGAATCAGCACTTTGCGTTGATCGCAAGCGAGCAGATTGCCGGCAGCGATGTTGTTGTTTTGAGTGGGGGCAGTGATGGGATCGACGGGAATAGTTCGGCTGCGGGTGCGTTGGTTGATGGTAAGACGCAAGCGCGGGCGGAGGAGATCGGCTATCCGGTGAGTGCAGCGCTTGCAGCGTTTGACGGGCATACTCTGCTTGAGCAGTTGGACGATACGATTATGACCGGGCCTACGGGAAATAATCTGCGTGACCTGCGGGTTTTGCTAGCGCCTTAGTGGCTAGTAAAGGAAGAGTCTCGTGAGTAGCGGCCAGTGGGCTACGAGGGAGACGAGAAGCCCCATCAGGCAGGCGAGTGCGAGGCTGTGCAGGAAGACGAAGCGCAGGATGGTGCCTTCGCTGCCGTACTGGTTGGTGGCGGTTGTGGCGACGACGATGCTCTGCGGCGCGATCATTTTGCCCATGACCCCGCCGGTGGAGTTCGCTGAGGTCATGAGGTAGGGTGAGATGCCGAGTTGCTGGGCGGTGAGTTTTTGCAGACTACCGAAGAGTACGTTGGAGGACGTGTCGGAGCCGGTGGATGCCGTGCCCAGCCAGCCGATGAGGGTTCCGAAGAAGGGATAGAAGGCTCCGGTGCGTGCGAACGCGAGGCCTAGCGTTGCATCCATTCCGCTATACCGGGCGAGAAAGCCGATGGCCATGAGCGCGGAGATCGTAATGATGGTGAATCGCATGGAGATGAGAGTTTGCAGGAAAACATCGGCGATGTCGCGTAGTTGCAGGCGCATGAAAAAGCCCGCGAGGATGCCTGCGACGAAGATGCCTGTACCTGTTGCGGAGAGCAGGTTGAGGTTGAAGATGGCGGGTTCGGCGGCGGGCGAGGTAACTGCCGGCGGCATGCGTAGCACCATCTGATGGAGTCCATGGATGGGTATGAGCATGGTGGTGGCCGAATCGATCCACTGGGCGAAGTAGGGTACTCCCCAGAACACGACGCAGAGTGCGAGGACGACCCAGGGCATAATGGCGCGGCGGATGACCGCTGCTGAGGGAATCGACGTTGTAAGCGGGATGTGCGTGACCTCTTGGCGAGCGGGGTTGAGGATGCGCTTTGGTTTCCAGAGCCGGAAGAACGCGATCAGGGCGCAGATCGTAAGAGTTGAAGCAGCGATGTCTGCCAGCCAAGGGCCGTGGAAGGTCGAGATCAGAAGGAGCGTAACGCCATAGGTTGCTCCGGCGACGAGGATGGCGGGCCAGACTTCGATCATTGCGCGGAAGCCGGCGAATGCGCATATCAGCCAGAAAGGGATCAATACGCAGAAGGGCGCGAGGAGGCGTCCGATCACGCGCGAGAGTACGAGGGTATCGAGTCCGGTGACTCCGTGAAGTGCCACGATGGGGATACCAAGTGCGCCGAATGCTACCGGTGCGGTGTTGGCCAGGAGCGAAAGGCCTGCGGCTTCAAGCGGGGAGAAACCGAGGCCGATGAGGATGCTTCCGCAGACCGCTACGGGGGCTCCGAAGCCGCCGGTACCCTCAAAGAAAGCGCCGAATGCGAAGGCGATGAGTAGAAGCTGGAGGCGGCTGTCCGGGGTGACTCCGGTGAGGCATTCCTGGAGAAGCGTGAATCTTCCTGCGCGGACGGTCAGCTGATAGAGGAAGAGGACAGGGAAGACGATCCAGCAGACAGGGAAGAGACCGTAGGCTGCTCCGAGCCCGGATGCCAGTAGGGCGAGGCGCATGGGCATCTGAAAGACAGCAAGCGCAATGACCAGTGCCGCAGCCACGCCTGCGAGGGCGGCGAGGTGGCCCTTGATATGAAGAACGGCCATCGCCACGAGGAGAACAATAAGCGGCAGTGCAGCCCATAGGGCCGACAAGAGCCAGTGATGTGCAGGGTCGTAGCTCTGACGCCAGGGCGCAGGGAGTTGCGGAACACGCCACATGATGGCCGCAGACGCACGCGCAAGCCCATGAGAATGACTGCTCAGGGTTAGGAAGAGATCTGCGATGCGAAACCTCGTCGGCCAGTGAGTGGACGCCTCAGTATGACCGGCTACCGGAGGCGCTGTAAACAGAAACCTGCCGTCGGCTCAAATGCCTCAGGCAGGATGCTGGTGATCATTGCGCAGTTTCAGGTGCTCGCGGAGCAGGTCGTCAACGTCGCCGATCTTGTCGGTCAGCAGATTGAGCTTGTTGGCGAGGCCTTGAATCTCGGACTCGGCGCGGCGATTGACGTCGTAGTCCAGCTCGCCGCGTACGCGGTCCTTTTTGTCCTGACGATTCTGGCTCATCATGATGACCGGCGCCTGGATGGCTGCGAGCATGGACAAAAAGAGATTCAGCAGGATGAAGGGATACGGATCCCACGCCTTGTGCTGCAGCATAATGTTCGCGGTGGTATAGATCACCAGAGCAGAGAGGAAGATCAGGATGAAGGTCCACGACCCGCCGAAGCCGGCGACTGTGTCGGCGATGCGCTCTCCCACGGTCGACTCCTCTTCGATCACCTCGTTGACATTGCGGTTGGCTCGGCCGCGCACCAATTGTTGCGACGCGTGGAACTGGCGGCCGAGCACGGTCAGCATGTCCATGCCCGCCATGGGCTTGCGTTGCAGTAGCACAGCAATATCGTCGCGGCTGATCTCCAGGCAGGAGGTCTCTTCGAGGGCGAGTGCGGTGGTCTGATGCGGCGTCTGCTCCAGCATGGAGGCGAATCCGAAGAACTCGCCCTGGCAGGGTTCATCCACAAGCACCTCCTGATGATCTTCATCCACGGTGGTCACCCGCGCCTTTCCCGACATCATCACGTAGGCGTGGTTGCCGGGTTCGCCCATCTTGTAGATGCGCTGGCGGGGAGCGAAGTGCTTCAGCTCGACCTGCGCAGCTAGTACAGCCAATTCATCGTCATCCAGCAGAGCGAACAGCGGGATTTGTTTCAATGTAGCGGGGTTACATGCCATGAATCACCTCGTCTTGCTTATTGTGCCTTGTGCTCCAGTGCATCTTTCAATGGGCGAACATTAAAAGTAAGCGTCGAGGTGTTGTTGGTGGGGCGGCTGCTCCGCTAACTGCTTTGTAACAGCGATTTTTGGAGGAGTTTCGTTATTGCTTGCCTAGGCTTTCAAGAACGACGTAGAATCCCTCCTCATTAGTCACCCGTGTCGAGGCACTGGGGCCTGTGGGCCTCGGCTCGGAGAGGGATAAACCTTATGAGGCAGTCTTTCGCCGTTGGTATTGGGGGTGCCGCTGGCCAGGGTGTAGCGACGCCGGGTGATATTTTTGCCAAGATTTTCAGCCGCCGCGGCCTGCACCTGAACGCTTACAACGCTTACCAGTCCATCATTCGCGGTGGCCATACCTTTCTTACTGTCCGCACTGGACCGGACCCCATTACGAATATGGGAGACCGCCTTGACCTGCTGATTCCGCTCAACCAGGACACGGTGGACCGCCACCTGGGCCTTCTTGGCTCTGGCGCGGCGTGCCTGTACAACGCGGACTCGATTCATCCCGGCACGCCTGCGGAGGGGGTCCAGCTCTGCCCTATCCCTGTCTCCAAGTTAGCTGACATCACCAAAAATAAGGTGGCGCAAAACACGCTTGCCATGGGGGCTGCACTCAGCATGATGGGCGTCGGCTTCCCTGCTCTCGAGAGCGCGCTGGCCGAGCAGTTCCGAAAGAAGGAACAGGCAGTCATCGACGAGAACGTGAGTGTGGCCAGGGCCGGATACGACTACGCTACTGCGAATTTCAAGCCTTTTGCGTGGCCGCTCCCTATGACAGAGAACCATTATGCCGTACTCAGCGGTAATGCAGCCTTGGCGATGGGAGGCGCGGCGGCAGGGGTGAAGTTTTATTGCGCCTATCCTATGAGCCCCTCTACCGGCGTTCTGCACTGGATGGCTGAACATGCTCGCAAAGCTGGAATCATGGTGCGCCAGGTTGAGGACGAGATCGGTGTGATCAATATGGCGATTGGCGCCGCGCAGGCTGGGGTTCGCTCGATGTGCGCCACTTCTGGCGGCGGTTTTGCGCTGATGAGCGAAGGGCTTGGCCTTTCTGCTCAGGCAGAGATTCCCGTTGTCGTCATTGATTGCCAGCGGGCTGGTCCTTCGACCGGTGTACCGACCAAGACAGAACAGGGCGACCTGTGGCAGATGCTCGGTGCTGCGTTTGGTGATTATCCAAGGATTATCGCTGCTCCACTTGATATCGGTGACTGCTTCACACTTATTCCAGAGATATTCAATCTTGCCGATCGCTTTCAGTGTCCTGCGATAGTTCTCTGCGACCTGTTGCTCTCTGAAGGCAGACTCAGCGTTGATCCGAAGGACCTTAACTTCCAACCCCATATTGATCGCGGAGAGCTGATCACCTCGAACGGAATGGACACTCACGAAGAGTACAAGCGCTACCTCATCACTGAGAGCGGCGTTTCTCCGCGTGCCATACCTGGCCTGCCCGGCTATACCCATACGGTCTCAAGTGACGAACACGATGAGAATGGTGTGCTCATCAGTGATGAATACACGAACGTTACGAAACGTCGCGCCATGATGGAAAAGCGCATGCGCAAGGTGGCGGGAATCGAGAGCGCCGTTCCTGCTCCTGAGCTTATTGGTCCGCGTGATGCGGATGTCACCCTGATCGGCTGGGGGTCTACCTATGGAGTGATTGAGGAGGCCCGCGAACTTCTACAGGATCAGGGTATCTCCTCCAATCAATTGCAGATCCGTTGGCTCGTTCCGCTGCATGGGGATGCAATTGTCGAAATTCTGAAGGGTTCGAAGCACACCATCATTGTCGAGAACAACTACAGCGGTCAGTTCGCCCGGTACCTGCGTAGTGAAACCAGCTTCGTTCCAGATGGGTACATCCGTAAGTATGATGGCGAGCCATTCATGCCCCACCACATTGTGGAAGCAGTCAAAGAACAACTTGCCGGCAATACAAATCTTTCTGTGCCGGTTCACGAAATCATGGTTTGAGTTCTGGTCTGAGCAGAGTTCAAGGTTTAGAACATTCGAAAAGAGGTTCCAATGGCGACTGAGGCAGTACTTCCCAAACAGATGGTAATGGCCGATTTCAAGGGTAAGGTCGATCCCGACTGGTGTCCGGGATGTGGGGACTTCGGAGTTCTCGCCGCAGTACAGAAGGCTCTGGTCGAACTGCAGATTCCGAAGCATGAGGTGGCGACGATCAGCGGCATCGGATGCTCCTCGAACTTTCCTGGCTTCATCGACACGTATGGCATGCACACGCTACATGGCAGATCGCTTCCGGTAGCGAGCGGCATGAAGCTCGCCAACCACGCCATGACGGTCCTGGTGACGGGCGGCGACGGGGATGGCTTTGGGATCGGCGCCGGCCACTTCATGCATACGATGCGTCGCAACATCGACCTGACCTATCTCGTGATGGATAACCAGATATATGGGCTCACCACTGGGCAGACCTCACCAACTAGCCGCCCCGGCATGAAGACGAAGAGCATGCCGTTTGGAAATCTTGAGGCTCCGGTGAACCCAATATCGCTTGCCCTTGCTGCAGGGGCAACCTTCGTCGCGCGTGGCTTCAGCGCTGATCAGAAGCACCTGACTGAATTGATCAAACGAGGAATCGAACACAAAGGCTTCTCCTTCATCGACATCTTCAGCCCATGTGTGACCTATAACCACGACAACACTTTCCAGTGGTTCCGGCCGCGGGTCAAGAAGCTTGAAGACAATCCCGCATATGATCCAACGGACTGGACAGGGGCGATGGAAAAGTCGTTGCTTTGGGGTGAGGAGATTCCAATTGGGCTCTTCTTTGAGCGCACAGATGTGCCTACATTGCACGAGGCGGAGCCGGTCTTGAAACCAGGACCTCTTGTTCAACAGGAGATACGTATTCCCGCCGATGTCGCCAAGTCCTTTATCGATGAATTGATGTAGGCCTTACCAGGAAAGTAACCCACAAGATACCGAAGCGGCGTCTCGTTTTGTTGGAGCACCGAATGGGATTTGAACCCATGAATACTGGTTTTGCAGACCAGCGCGTTAGCCACTTCGCCATCGGTGCTCTTGCCCGCCGCACGGGGAGCGGCGGGAGCATTGCAGAAATTTAATACTACTGGGGTTGTGTGGTTGTGCGGAGATAAGGCTTCACCGTTTTGTAACCGGGGAAGATCTTGTCCGCTTCTTCGTTCGAGACTGCGCCGGTGATGATCACGTCCTCGCCCTGCTTCCAGTTCGCTGGCGTGGCCACCTTGTGCTTTGCCGTTAACTGCATGGAGTCGAGCACGCGGATGATCTCGTCGAAGTTGCGGCCAGTGGTCATGGGATAGGCCAGCGTCAGCTTGATCTTCTTGTCAGGGCCAATCACGAAGACAGTCCGCACGGGCGCGTTGTCGGCGGGGGTGCGGCCCTCGCAGCTATCGCCTGCATCGGCGGCGAGCATGTCGTACAGCTTGGCGATCTTCAGCTCAGGGTCGCCGATGATCGGATAGTTGACGACTGAGCCGCTCACCTCGTGAATGTCTTTGGCCCACTTGCCATGATTTTCGACCGGGTCAACGCTGAGGCCGAGCACCTTTGCGCCGCGCTTGGCAAAGTCTGCTTCGAGGCCGGCAACCGCGCCCAGTTCGGTGGTGCAGACCGGGGTGAAGTCCTTCGGGTGCGAGAACAGTACGGCCCAGTTGTCGCCGATCCACTCGTGGAAGTGGATGGTACCGTGCGTTGTTTCCGCAGTGAAATCAGGAGCTACATCGTTGATACGGAGTGACATGGTCGATCTGCCTTCCGGGGTGCGTCCCCTACACTTCCTTTGAGATGACTACAGTTGCTGTTTGCAGTAAAAAACCCACCCGGTTATTCGCTCTGGGTGGGTTCCGCGCTTCTTGAACGATGCTTACCTCGATTCGCTCATTCGCACACCCACACCGGGCTACAGCGACAGCAGCGGGTGGAGTTCGAATTGGGCATCATCGTCATCGTTGAAATTTTTTGTACCGCGGCTAGCCGAGCTAGCATCAAGCAGGTTGGCCTGATTGCGGTCTAATCAAAACCATAGTCCGAGGAGTCTGCCATGTCAACTGTCGTTGCTACAACTTCCGCCGCAGCGCCTCAGACCGCGCACGTGGCGTTCGACTTTGCCCAGGTCGATGTCTTTGCCGAGCGCCCTCTCGAAGGCAATCAGCTTGCGATCTTTACCGATGCCCGAGGACTTTCGACTGCAGAGATGCAGGCGTTGGCCCGCGAGACCAACCTCAGTGAGACGACGTTCATCCTGCCTCGTGAGCCTGAAGTGGAACGCGAACGCGGTGTACATGTCCGCATCTTCACAGTGGAGGAAGAGCTCCGCTTCGCAGGCCACCCCACACTCGGCACAGCAAGTTGGCTCTATTGGAACCATCCTGTGCTGCGCGGCGCAGAACAGATCACGCTCGAACTCGCAGTCGGCCCCATCCCTGTGCGCTTTACGCCACAGCAGCCGAACGAGCACGGTGTCTTTGGAACAATGAAGCAGAACGATCCAGTCTTCGGCGAGGTTCATGATCGAGCCGCGCTGGCTGCGGTACTGGGCCTTTCGGTCGATGATCTGGATCCCGAGTTGCCCGCGCAGACTGTTTCTACCGGCATGGCCTTCTGCATTGTGCCGCTGCGCTCGCTTGAGGTTGCTTCACGTTTGGCCATTCCGCAACACAGTGCACGGAAGTATCTCGAACGCTGCGGGGCAAAATTCTTCCACTGCGTTACGCGTGCTGATCGAGCGTCGGGAGCTGACTGGCACGCGCGCATGCAGTTCTACAACGGCGAGGATCCAGCGACAGGCTCGGCCTCCGGCTGCACCATTGCGTGGCTTGTGCGACATGGCGTGGCTGCGAGTGGACAACAGCTGGTCATCGAACAGGGAATTGAAATGCTGCGACCGAGTCGCATTCACGTCTCTGCAAAGATCGCGGACGAAAAAGTGTCGGAAGTGTTTGTTGGAGGACGCACCATTCCCGTTGCAACGGGACGCTTTTTCCTGCCGTGATGCACTCGATTTCAACAGGGCTGTAACATCAATCTCCAGCAGTGACGCGCCTTTGCAAAAAACGGTGGATGAGCAAGCTCTAATATTTGCTGTTTTCGCCCTAGATTCGCCACTTGCAAAGCAGGGCAACTCTTCATACTCTTGGCAAGCGTCGACGATGACTTTGCATGCAACGTGCCGGGTCGTCATCGGTGAGTTCTTTCGCCTGGTATTACCGACAACTTGAGTTGAGAGACGCTGTACTGCCTCGCAGTCGCGGCCTCCGCCCAGCGCACCATCGCTGTCTGCAAAACGCAGTCGAGGGTTTGAACCTTCTTCGGTTCGGCTCCATTGCATCCGCGGCAGACCGATCCTTTGCGTTCGCCGGAGTTCGCGTGGCAACCTGCGCGGGCTTCGGCATCTCTCTCACCCCGTGGTTCGGCAGCTTTGCTCGCCGGACAAATGGATCTGTTCCTCCGTGGCGCAGACAGGAGAGCCTCGTCTCACTTGTCTGCCTCCCACCGGAGCAGCCGACCCACTATGCGCCGGAGTACGCATCCGGCCGGGCCGCGGGGCCTGTTTTTGAACATCCGGACTGCCGCGCCTGCCAACCAGTGGGCGCGACGGCCTGGCCCATCGGCTGGAGCACGCCACAAGGCGGCGTCCGGCAGAAATTGAGATTGCATTGCGGCCCAAGAAGACGATCCTCTGCGTAGACGACAACGAACAAGTACTCTCTGTCCGCACTTTTTTGCTCGAAACCCGCGGCTACCGCGTTATCCCGGCCCTCTCCTCACAA
The DNA here is from genome assembly GCF_003945235.1 of Edaphobacter aggregans. Lineage (NCBI taxonomy): Bacteria > Pseudomonadati > Acidobacteriota > Terriglobia > Terriglobales > Acidobacteriaceae > Edaphobacter > Edaphobacter aggregans. Next base: position 2,171,561 of record NZ_RSDW01000001.1, on the reverse strand, counting down.
CAGGCCCTGGAGGTTGTAGAGCAGTCGCTTCCCGGATCGCTCGATCTTCTGCTTTGTGACCTCATCATGCCCCAGATGGACGGTAATGAACTTGTTCGACGCGCTAAGCAGCTGCACCCAGGGCTGCCCGCAATGATCGTCTCCGGCACCGTCAACGCCTTCGACCGTGCCTCATGCGCCGATGTCTTTTTGCCGAAGGGTGCCAGTTCGCCTGCGGAGATGATCGAGCGCATCCGCGTCCTCGTAGCCCGGAAGCGCGGCCCAAAGAAGGCCCACTACGCGCAGCCGGTGAATCACATGATGACTGCCGTGGCGTCCTAAAGATCAACGTACGGGGCTTAGAGATGGGAGATAGTCATCACGTTCTTTGCCAATCCCTAAGCCTCCACAAGGCCATATCGCCGTTGCCATTGCTGCTTCAACCTGGCCCACACTGCATCGAGTTCGTCACGCGACATTGCCGGATCGGGCTGCTGAACAAACCGTGCAGCCTCGATCTTAGCTAGTTCCAGCACGGCTCGGTCACGCATCAGATTCGCCACGCGAAACTCCGGCATGCCAGCCTGCCGCGTGCCGAAAAACTCTCCCGGCCCGCGCTGCTGCAGATCAAGCTCAGCCAACTCGAAACCATTCTGCGTCCTGACCATCGCGTCCAGCCGAGCCTCGGCCTGCTCGCTCACTTTACCGGCGGTCATCAGGATGCAGTAGCTCTTTGCTGAACCGCGGCCAACACGACCGCGCAGTTGATGCATCTGCGCCAGCCCGAATCGCTCCGCATGTTCGATCACCATCACGGACGCATTCGGCACATCCACTCCGACTTCGATTACGGTGGTTGCGATCAGCACATCGATATCGCCTCGCTGAAACCGACGCATCACGACTTCCTTGTCATCCGCACTCAACCGACCATGCAGTAGTCCGAGACGCAGTCCAGCCAGCGCACCCGTTCGCAGTTCCTCGTACATGTCGGTCGCAGCTCGAAGAGCCTTCTTCGGAGCAAACAACTTCTCCGTTTTAGCTGCCTTGCCCTTGCCTTTTACACTCTTCGTCGCCTTCGCATCACGAGTTGCAACTTTCGCCTCGGCTTCTGCGATCTCCGCATCATCCCGCGCAAAGTCCAGCTCCGGCTGATCATCTTTCGTACCCTCAATCACCGGATACACGATGTAAGCCTGCCGCCCCGCCTCGACCTGCTTACGCACAAAGCCCCACACATCCTCGGCGCGTTCTTCCGTTGTGCGGCGCGTGATGATCGGCGTCCGCCCTGGCGGCAACTCATCGATCACGCTGGCATCAAGGTCTCCATATAGAGTCAGCGCCAACGTTCGCGGAATCGGCGTTGCGGTCATCACCAATACATCCGGATCGAGCGCGCCCGGCTTCTTCATCAGTTTGAACCGCTGCTGCACACCAAAGCGATGTTGTTCATCGACGATCACCAACCCGAGATTGTCGAAGTCGACCTTCTCTTCGATCAACGCGTGTGTCCCAATCGCCAGCTCCGTCTCTCCGCGATAGATTCTGCCCCGCGCCTCGCGCTTTCCTGCATCGTCAAGTGAGCCCGTCAGCAGCGTCACGCGATACTGCTTGCCTGTACGCGGCGACACTGCATCACCGAGCAGCTTCCGAGCCGACAGATAATGCTGCGTTGCGAGAATCTCTGTCGGAGCCATCAGTGCAGCCTGATAACCGTTCTCAATCGCCACCAGCGCCGCCTGCATTGCGACGATTGTTTTGCCAGAGCCGACATCGCCCTGCAACAGCCGCCGCATCGGCTGAGGTCGACGCATATCAGCTACGATCTCACCTAGCACACGCTTCTGCGCCTCAGTCGGATGAAACGGCAACACCTGTTTGATAGCCTCGCGCACCTTCACATTCGTCGCGAACGCCGTACCCTCACGTTCCCGCATCCGCCGTCGCTTCAACTCGAGGCCCAGCTCCAGATAGAACAGCTCTTCGAAAATCAGCCGCTTGTGCCCGGGCGTGGCCGCCGACATCAACTCCGTCATCGGCGTTCCTGCCTCTGGAAAATGTACAGCTCGCAGAGCCTCAAGGCGCCCGGGAAGTCGCAACCGCTCGCGCAGCGCCCGTGGTAGCATCTCCGGCACACCTGTCTCATCTGCTGCCAATTCCTCCAGCAGACCCCACACCACCCGACGCAGCCAGCGCGAGGTCAGCTTCGCACCCCATGCCGTCGTGCCGCCCAGAAACTCATACACCGGCACGATGCGCCCCACCTCGAGCATCACGAACTCGGCCTCGGGAGAGCCGGCCTCCGGCAGAATCTCGAACTGCGGCTGAATCATCTTGAACTTGCCTGTACTCGATCGCGAGGCTTCGAGCTTGCCGTACAGCGCCACCATCTGACCGGTGCGAAATTTGTCCTTCAGATAGCTGCCGTGAAACCAGATGCACTTTACCGTGTCGAAACCCTGCCCGACCGTCATCTCGAACAGCGGCATCGACCGCGTTCGCAGCAGCACGCTCCCCCGCACCTCGCCGATGATCGAGGCCATCGTCCCTGCCTTCAGTGCACTGATCGGCAGAGGATTCAGCCTGTCCTCGTACCGGAACGGCAGGTGGTACAGCAGGTCCTCGACGGTCTCGACGCCCCGTTTGGCCAGGGCCTCGGCAACGCGCTCCCCCACGCGCTTTACAAATTTGATTGGTGTAGAAAGTTCCAGCACAGACCGATGCTACCAACATCCGGAAATATCCCGCTCGTCGACCAAGGCCAGCCCTATAATGCCTACACTTCTACAAACGCAGTTCCGGCTCCCAAGCAAAAATCCATTCTGATCGGAGAGATCGTATGTCATTTCTGGAGCGTTGGTTCGAAGAAGTATGGAATAAGGGTCGCGAAGAGGCCATCGACGAAATGTCGCATCCTGACAGTACAGGCAACGGGCTGGTGTCTTCGGACGGCAAGGAAGTAGGCGACAGGGCGGCCTTCAAGGAGTTCTACAAGAGCTTCCGCGCTGCGTTCTCCGATATCCATATTAAGGTGGAAGATACCGTGACCGAGGGTGATAAGACAGTGGCGCGCTGCCTCGTGACGGGCATCCACAGTGGCGAGGGGTTGGGAAAGCCTCCCACCGGCAAGCCGGTAAAGTTTCGGGGAATGTCAATGGTGCGTTTGAAGGACGGCAAGATCGTCGAATCGTGGAACAACTTCGACTTCATGACGATGTACAAGCAACTTGAATAGCTGCCTGGGAAATAAATCGCCAGTTGAAAAGCTATACGGTCTCCGTGCTGTTCTACGAAGCCGGATCCAGTCGCACACCAACGCTCACTTCACGAGAGCGCTCGCGTTCCATGTGACGATCACGCAGCAGTAGGAACGGTCGTTCAACACAGAGGTAGAGCGATCCTGCGAAAGCCAGGCAGGTTACGGCATACACGCCGGCAGCTAGCCATCCTGTATTCCCCTCTAGCCATGGAAAAATCCTGCGATCAACGTGAGCGACTTCTTTGTGCGTAAGGTAGAGGCTGAAAGCGAGAGTCGCGAGCGTTCGTGCTCCAGGTATGCGCGATCGGAGCAGTCCATTACTGGCGACAGCCGCAGATACGAGAAAAGCGAATCCGATTGAAACAAGTGGGAAGCCATAGAGAATGCCGCCTGGCGTTTCGAAGGAAGGATATTTCCCCTTGAAGAGCCATATCCCCGCGCCAAAGATCATCATTCCCATTGCAAACAGTGCGTTGCCTCGATGGGACACCTTCGCCCACCATGCCGGACGAAACGTTAGGATGCTTGCGAGGACGATTCCACACACCAGCCCGTCCAGCCTGCAGTAAGTCGGATAATAAATTCTCTTCATCAACAGGGCCCAGGACTCCTCGTCAGCTAAACCCGGCGCACGGACAACATGGAACAACTCCCACCCACGAAGGAATATGCCGCCGAGAATCACAGACGCAACCAGAACCGTCGTCTTCCACACCGCCGGTCTGCGCATCTGCCAGATGACGAAACACGGAAGCAGCAGATAAAAATGCTCCTCGATGCACAGTGACCAGCTATGCGAAAAAGCCATCTCCTCCGGATAGTTCATCACCAGGTTGGCCGTAAAGGTCACGAATTTCCACGGAGCCGCTAGCCCAGGCCTTTCGCGCCATCCAGGCACTGCGAAATAAAGCAGGAGCACAGCCAGATAGGCCGGGAGAATTCGGTACGCTCTTCGGATGTAGAAGGCCGTAACGTCAAGCTTCCTCCCTGCGGCAAACGGTCTAAGCAACTGGGACCCAATCAGAAACCCGCTCAGAACGAAAAAAAGGTCGACTCCCATCCATCCGATGTTCCCTATCACCTGGAGAGCGTTTGGAAGAGAAGTTTGAAGATGGAAGATCATGACAGACACAATCGCAAGCGCGCGCAACGCGTCCAGTCCATGAAGGCGGAATATTTTTTCGGAACTCAAAAGGGCCAACTCAGGAAGGAAGATGCCACGTAGAGTAGCAGCGAAATCTCGGTGGGAAATACTGGGGTACCTGAAGAGATAACTGCCAAGGGGGCCTCTACGTTCCATCACCGCAATGGCCAGAGCTTAGTCTCCGCCCCAACTGTGCACACCCCCTGGGAATCTACCCGCCGCTATTGACGCCGAAGGGACTCGGTCTCCGAATCGCCCCCAAACCGCCCCTGCTAAACTGGCCTTACTACTCCATTCGAGAACCCATGGCCATCGTCGAACTCCAGCAAGTCCGTAAAGCCTACGACACCAAGATCGCGGTCGAAAATCTCTCCTTCAAGATCGAGCCCGGCAGCATGTTCGGCCTCCTCGGCCCCAACGGCTCCGGAAAGACCTCCTCAATCCGCATGATGATCGGCATCACCGTGCCGGACTCCGGCAATGTGCGACTGTTCGACTCTCCCTTCGACCGCAAGAACCTGCATCGCGTCGGCTATCTGCCCGAAGAACGCGGCCTCTACAAGAAGATGAAGGTCATCGACCAGCTCATCTTCCTCGGCCAGCTCCACGGCCTGGACGCGACGACCGCCTCCAAGCGCGCCCACGTCTGGTGCGAGCGCATGGAGATCACCGAGGCCATTCCCAAGAAGACCGAAGAGCTCTCCAAGGGCATGCAGCAGAAGATCCAGTTCATAGCTGCGCTGCTGCACGAGCCAGAACTCATCATCATGGACGAGCCCTTCAGCGGCCTCGATCCCGTCAACGCCACACTCCTCATGGACACACTCGTCGACCTCCGCAAACAGGGCCGCAGCGTTCTCTTCTCCACCCACCGCATGGATCAGGTTGAGAAGCTCTGCGACGCCATCTGTCTCATCCACAACGGACGCCTCGTCCTCTCCGGCGGCATGCGCGAGATCAAGTCCCGCTACCCCGCGAATCGCGTGCAGATGGTCTTCTCCGGCGACGCTTCCTTTCTCAATCATCCCGCCATCGAGTCCGCAAAGAACTATAACGGCATGGCCGAGATCAAACTGCACGACGGAGCGGACGCCCAAAGCCTGCTAGCCGAGGCCGTCACCAAAGCCCGCATCACTCGCTTCGAAGTCATGGAGCCAACACTGGAAGAGATCTTCATCGAGACCGTAGGAGGCAAAGTCGATGCATAACGTCTGGCTCATCGCAAAGCGCGAATATCTCGAGCGCGTCCGCACCAAGGCCTTTCTCATCTCGACGATCCTCATCCCTGTCCTGATGGGTGGTGGCATCGTCGGCTCGATCATCTCGGGTAGCAAGGCAAAATCCACCTCGCATATCACCATCGTCTCGCAGGACCAGCAGCTCGCGACCGACCTGCAAGCTGAGCTACAGAGCGGCAAAGACAGCCGGATGACCGTCGATGTCATCTCACCCGGCAATGACGATACCCGCAAGACCCTCGACGCCATGCTCGCCGACAAGCAGATCGACGGCTACCTCTGGATCACTCCCGCGGCCAATCCTGGTGAGCGACCAAACTTCTCCTTCACACCTCGTTCCGCTGCCGATATCAGTACGAAGGGCGTCGTCAGCTCAGCCCTCCGTACCGTGCTTATGCGCGAGCGCCTCGCTCACCAAGGTATGGTCGCCTCCGACGTCGAGTCACTCATGCAGCCCGTTCAGGTCGACACAACCCAGGCCGGTAAGAATGCCGATACCGTCTCCAGTTTCGTCGCCATCTACGTTCTGTTTTTCCTCATGTACATGGTCATCCTGCTCTATGGCATGAACGTCGCGCGCTCCATCATCGAGGAGAAGACCTCGCGCGTCTTCGAGGTATTGCTCGCCACTATCAAGCCCGAGGAGATGATGGCCGGTAAGGTCATCGGCGTAGGCTCTGTGGGCCTCACCCAGGTCGCTGTCTGGTTGCTCACCGCCGTCATTCTCACAAGCAGCTCCATCGTCGGAGCGCTCGCCGGGGGCAAGGTGCACGTCTCGCTCAATCCCATGCAGATCATCTTCTTTGTCGTCTACTTTCTGCTCGGATACCTGCTTTACTCCTCCATTGCCGCCGCTCTTGGCGCCATGGTCAACTCCGAACAGGAACTCCAGCAACTCAACATGATCCTCGTCATGCCGCTTGCAGGCTGTATGTTCGCGCTTGCCCCGGTCATTACGAACCCCAATGGTCTCGTCGCGCGTGTCATCTCGTTCATTCCGTTCTGCACGCCGCTGATCATGTACCTGCGTATCTCGCTTGCCACACCGCCCGCATGGGAGATCGCCCTCTCCATCGCATTGATGATGGTGACTATCTACGCCATTCTCTGGGTAGCCAGCCGCATCTACCGCGTAGGCATCCTCATGTACGGCAAAAAGCCGAATCTGCCCGAGATCCTCCGCTGGCTCAAATACAGCTAGGCTTTCAACCGTTTGGTCCGGCGAAAATCCTTCCCTGCCGTCTATCCATCGAGCGGTAGAATGCTCCAACGCGGAGTCTTCTGGCGATGCCAGAGTCAGCATCAGCGACGGTCTTCGGAGCATCCCAGACGCGCATCATCCGGCGCGATCTGGTGGAGTTGGGGGTGGCTTACGCCCTGATCTTGTCCACAATCTGGACGCCGAATCCCACGCAGCGCGTTCTCTACTGGCTTGCCTTCGCCTGGATTCTCGCAACTTCATGGGCGCGACGGGAGGGTTGGAAGACACTGGGACTTGGGGCAACAGGCCTGCTTCAGTCGCTCTGGGTTGTCGCAGTCGCGCTGGCGGGCACGGGCATAGCAGTATTCATCGCTTCTCGGATGCACACGTTGCATCGATTGCACGGCCCCACGCCGCTCATGGTGCATATGGGGGGATACCTGGTATGGGCGGTGATGCAGCAGTTTATTCTGCAGAGCTACTTCCTCTTGCGCTTGATGCGACTCCTGCCGGGGAAGACACTACCAATTGCCACCGCCGCAATCATGTTCGCGCTGGCCCACCTTCCCAACCCTGTGCTCACGCCCATCACGTTAATCTGGGGAATCGTATCCTGTCTGCTGTTTCTGCGTTACCGGAACATCTACACGCTCGGACTGGCCCATGGGATCTTGGGGCTATGTGTCGCAGTAACCATGCCAAACTCGCTTCATCATCACATGCGTGTAGGGAGTGGCTACTACAGATACAGGGCTCACCCGTACAAAGTGCGCATGCACTTCCTTGACCAGGGAATGCTGTCTTCACACCCGCAAAGTTATCCACAATAAATCCTGTCAAGCCCCAAACAGCGAATCCCCGCGCCAATCAAGGAGATTCGCTTGCCGAATAATTCCGCCCAATTCGCTATGCTGGTTATAGAGAATAGAGAAAAGCCCCGGCACACACCGAGGCTTTCCTTTCTTGGCCATAGCTAAAGTATTTAGATGGAATACTCTGCGATATCGACACCCCTAAAATCGATACTCTATGAAGCAGGTCTGGACCTAAGTGCAATGATTCTAAGACTTTATGACCTGGAGTGCGGGTAGGGAGTACTTGGGAAAAGAGTTCAGATAGGATCGTCATCCACGTACGGAGACTCTGACAGGTCGCCGTCTGACGATTCATCATCCTCACCGCAACCAGATAGACCAGAGAGTATCGACCGAGGCATGGGTGATAGCCGATGCGCCAACTCGGCGCTGCTGACGCCACGCGCGGCCATAGAAAATTCCCGCCAGGGATGCGAGCAGGACATAGCGCCAGTTGAAATGCGCGGCTCGCTTATTGAAATGAGATAACCCAAAGAGCACAGCCGTAAGAACCAACGCCCAGCGCGGGCCAAGGCGGCGCTCCAGAAGATTCTGTATCCAGCCGCGGAAGAAAAGCTCCTCGGGAACGGCAATGAAGAAGAACGTAAAGAGCCACGCCAGCAGAACTCGAAACACCGAAGGGATGTATGCGTGGAGGTGAAGAAAGCCGAGCGCCAATCCGAGCGCGATAGCAATTGGAGCGTAAAATGCGAGTTCGCGCGCGCCGATGCGAAGGTCGGCCAGGCGCAGTCGGAGATCGAATCCAACATGCCGCAGCTTGCGGATCACAAGGAAGCCATAGATGCCCGCATCAAGCAGCAGCATTTTGTTAAACACAGCGAGTCGAGCAGGCCAGGCAGGCTCGAACCAGCGCAGATCAACAGCCAGCCCAAGAACGGCGAGGATAAGAAAATCCCGCCAGTCCCCGCGTTGCTCCGGATCGGAGAGATTCGCACGGTGGAGCAGCAGACTGATCACGATAGGTAGCAGCAGGTACAGAGAAAACCAAGACCACTGAAACTGCCCGAAGGAAGCGGCAACAAGTGCGTACGGAACGCAGAGCAACGCCGGTGCCAGAATGCGAAAAGGAAGGGGCAATCCTTGCGCCACCTGAACGCTGCACGGACAGAACGCTGCAAGGAAGAACGGCAGAAGCGTGAGCAGCGCTGCAAACACAACCGGCGTATGGAGGAAAAAGTTCGGCATCAGGTTTGAGAATAGCCCCGCGGAGAATCGGTGAACATACGCGCAACTCCGCAGTGGACCGTCACAAAGGTAAACTCATCTTCGTGCCCCAAACCTACACCCTGAAGCAGCGAATAGCTCTCTCCATCGTCCCGCGCATCGCGAGCTTGGTCATCCGCTGCCTCGGCATCACCCTTCGTTATAAAGATATCTGCGATCCGGGAGCTACTCCTGGTTACTATGTCCAACCTCCCGCCGTTTACGCCTTCTGGCACCGCTGCCTGCTGGCCTGCGCGTGGCGTTTTCGCAACGGCGGCGTCACCATCCTCATTAGCCGTAGTTTTGACGGCGAACTCATTGCCCGCACCGTTGAGCGGCTAGGGTTCATCGCCATCCGAGGTTCCAGCTCCCGCGACGGTGCCGTTGGTCTCCGCAACCTGCAGCGCGCCTATCTAGGCGGCCACTACTGCGCCATCACCGCCGACGGTCCCCGTGGCCCAGCGCAGGTAGCCAAACCCGGCGTTGTCCAACTCGCCAAGCTGGTAGGCAGCCCTGTCAGCGCTTTTTATGTCCATCCCGAACGCGCCTGGCATTTGCGCTCGTGGGATCGCTTTCTCATTCCGAAGCCTTTTTCTCGTGTCACCGTTGCTTGGACCGCGCAAGTTCCGGCGGAACAAGCCGCTGTGCAGGCTGCGCTCGACCATGCTGTAGAACTCGCAGAATCCCACAAAGCGTAACCTCTGCGCTGCACACTAGAATCAAACAGTGCGTGTAGCCGATTTCCATTTCGACCTTCCTGATGAACTCATCGCCCAGTCGCCGCCGCCTGTACGTGGCACCAGCCGTATGCTCGTCCTTGACCGCGAGGCCGCCGAATATCGCGACGATTTCTTCCGCAATCTGCCTCACCTGCTTCGTTCGGGCGATTTGCTGATCCTCAACGATAGCCGCGTCATTCCTGCTCGTCTCTTTGCTACTCGCGCCCGTGGCCTTCACACGCAGCCCAGTTCGCCGGATCCGACTGGTCGTATCGAAGTTCTTCTTACGGAACATATTGGTGGAGAAGATTGGTCTGCGCTTGTCCGCCCCAGTCGCAAGGTTCAGCCTGGAGAACGCCTGCATTTCGCCGCGCTGAATGAGTCGGAGCCGCTGTTGGAGGCGGAGATTCTTGCGGCTGGTGAATTTGGCGAGCGTACTCTTCGGTTCAATCCTGTGCAGGATTTTCGGGCGATTCTCGACAAGATTGGGCACATGCCGCTGCCGCCTTATATTCATCGCGACGATAGTGAGGAGGACAAAGACCGCTATCAGACGGTGTTTTCGCATGAGCCGGGTTCGGCGGCTGCGCCTACTGCGGGACTACACTTTACGCCGGAGATTCTTGCGGAGCTTCGTCAGCGTGGCGTGCAGATTGAGACGATTACGCTGCATGTTGGGCTGGGTACGTTTCAGCCTGTGCGGGCGGAGAATGTTGAAGATATACGGCTTCATGCGGAGCATTACACGTTGCCTGCAGCCACTGCTGAGGCTGTGAATGCTGCGCTGCGAGAGGGGAGACGCATTATTGCTGCGGGAACAACAACGACGCGGACTTTGGAGCATTGTGCTCAGCATTCGCTTGAGTTTGAGCCTCATGCTGGTGTGCGGCTTGAGGCGCATTCGGGTTCGACCAGCATCTTCATTAGTCCGGGATATCGGTTTCGGGTTGTTAGTGGGTTGCTGACTAACTTTCATCTGCCGCAATCTACGCTGCTTATGCTGGTGAGTGCGTTTGCGGGCAGGGAGGCGGTTTTGGCGGCTTATGCGCATGCGGTTCGGGAGCGGTATCGGTTTTTTTCTTATGGGGATTGCATGTTGATCCTGTGATTTTTTTGAGGTGGTTTTTGGGTGGTGTTTTCCGAAAAATGGGCGGAATTTGATGGTTTTTCGTGGTTAGTAAGCGGTAAAAAGTGTGGTTAGTGTGGTTTGTTGGTGGTTGGTTTTTGGGTTCTGAAAACGTGCTAGGTTTTTGGAAGATTTTTGTGGAAATCTTTTGGCGGGTTGGGTCACTACGCTCAGAGCAATGAGCAATGAGCAATGAGCAATGAGCAATGAGCAATGACAAAGACAAAGACAAAGACAAAGACAGAAGCAGATCCCTACGGGATGACAACCAAAAAGGCAAAAGCAAAAGCAGCGACAACGACAACGGCAAAAGCAACTGCAAGACGGCAGTAGTGGTAAAAGGCGATGGATGGTTCGTCTTTGGCGAGATACCATCAAAGACTTATGGCGAAGACAGCGAACAAGACCGAGACCTCTCCGGCGAACGAATCTGCAACCTCATCGGCGATCGGGGCTAAGCCTCCTATTTATCTGCTGGATAGTATGGCGTTTATCTTTCGGGCTTATCACGCTATGCAGCGGCAGCGGCCTATGTCTACGCGGACGGGGATTCCTACGGCGGCTACGTATGTCTTCGTCAATATGATCAACAAGCTGCGGAAGGACTTTGCTCCGCAGTATCTGGCGGCGGTGTATGACGTGGGTGCTCCAGTGCATCGGAATGAGCTTGCGACGCAGCTGAAGGATGTTCAGAAGTTCAATATCAAGACGCAGCAGTTTGAGACGGTGGAGTATGGCGGGTATAAGGCGAACCGGACGGAGACTCCTCCGGACTTGATTCAGCAGCAGCCTTATATTCGGCGCGCCCTGGAGGCGTTTCGGATTCCCATTCTGTATTACGAGGGTTTTGAGGCCGATGATGTGATCGGGACGTTGTCCCATAAGCTGGCGGCGCTGGGGCATCACGTTTATGTAGTGTCTTCGGATAAGGATATGATGCAGCTGGTCAATCGGGATGTGTCGATCCTGAATCCGACGAAGGACAATTTGATTCTGGATCCTCCGGGCGTGGAGGCTGTGCTGGGGGTGCCGCCGGAGCGCGTGGTGGATGTGATGGCGCTGCGGGGGGATTCGGTTGACAACATTCCCGGGGCTCCGGGGATTGGGGATAAGGGTTCGGTTGAACTGATTCAGCAGTTCGGCACGGTGGAGGCTGCTTTGGATGCTGCGACGAGCCATCCTGAGCAGGTGAAGCGTAAAACGTATCGAGAGTCGCTGCAGAACAATCGCGAGAACATTCTTCTGTCGAAAGAGTTGGTGACGATTCATACGAGTGTGCCGATTGAGTACTCGCTGGAGGCGATGCGGACGCAGCCGGTGGATAATGCGGCTTGTCGTGCGCTGTTTGCGGAGCTGGAGTTTACGACGCTGCTGAAGGAACTTGCTCCTGCGGTAGACAATACCGTCATCGAGTACAACCTGAAGCCTTCGGACAGTGAGATTAGCCAACTTCTCAAGGAAGCCAGGGAAGAGGGAAGAGGGAAGAGGGAAGGACCGAAAGGGCTGGCGATTGCTATTTTTGAGGATGCGCGGGCGATTGCGGAGGAGACCGCGGCCGAGCCTTCGGATGAGGGTGGAGAACCGGAGCCGCCTCCGGCTGAGAATATGACTCTCTTTGGGACTGCACCTGCTGCTTTGATTCCTGAGCCGGCGGTGCAGAGTCTGCCGGAGGACCTTGCTAACCGGCTCGGATTGGCGGTCTCGGAGGGTTCTGCGATTGAGGTTTCGCTGGACGCGCCAGGGGTGAGGGAGGCGCTTGCCGATGCGGCACTTCCGAAGGATGTCCATGATTTGAAAGCTATCCTTCGCGCTCTTGCTCCGCATGGTGTCGCTTTGAAGGGTGTTCGGGATGATGTGATGCTGCTGAGCTATCTGGTCAATCCGACGCATGGATCGCACACGTTGCCCGATATCGCTGCGCGGACCACGAGCCGTGCGCTGGTGCATCAGGTTACGAAGGACAATCCTGTAGATCCGAAGCGTTTGCCTGAGGCTGCGGCTGCGATCGTGAGGCTCGCGGCTGCGATTGGGGAGCAGATCGCTGAGTCGGGGCCGGTGGAGCATCACATTCCTGTTGACGATCCATCGCTTGGCGGTGCGATGACGACCGAGATGTTGTTTGCGGCTCCGGCGACTGCCACTGCCGCAGGGGGAAGCTCCGCGTTGCACGAGGTCTACGAGACGATCGATAAGCCGCTGGTTCCGGTGCTGCTGCGGATGGAGCAGGCGGGGGTGCGGATTGATCCGGAGTTTTTGCGGGGGATGTCGACGCGGCTTGCGGTGGAGATCGACAATCTTGCGGAGCGGATTTACACGGATTCAGGCAATCGCTTCAACATCAATTCGCCGAAGCAGTTGGGCGATGTGCTGTTCAACAAGATGCTGCTGCCGAAGCCGATGAAGTATGGCAAGGGCAAGGTGGTTTCGACCGCGCAGGATGTGCTGGAAGAGTTGGCGGAGAATCATCCGATTGCTGCGCTGGTGATTGAGCATCGGCAGTTGCAGAAGTTGAAGTCTACTTATCTCGATCAGCTTCCGGCGCTGGCGGATTCTGAGGGGCGTATTCATACGACGTTCAATCAGGTGGGGACGGCGACGGGGCGCCTTTCGAGTACGAATCCGAATTTGCAGAATATTCCGGTACGTACGGCGGTTGGGCGGGAGATTCGGGCGGCGTTTATTGCGGCGCAGGGGAATGTGCTGATGTCGGCGGACTACTCGCAGATTGAGCTGCGGCTGATGGCGCACTTTTCGCAGGATCCGTTGTTGCTGGATGCGTACAGGACGGGCAAGGACATTCATACGCTGACGGCGAGCGAGGTGTTCGAGGTGGATGCCGCGACGATGGATAAGGAGACGAGGAATCGGGCGAAGGCGGTGAACTTCGGGATTGTGTATGGGATCTCGCCGTTTGGTCTGGCGGCGCAGTTGGGGATCGATCAGCGAACGGCTCGTGAGTATATTGAGCGTTACTTCGATAGGTACAAGGGCGTGCAGCGGTTTATCGAGGAGACGCTGGAGACGGTGCGGAAGGAACAGGCGGTGCGGACCTACTTTGGGAGGGTGAGACCGATTCCGGATATTCAGTCGCGCAATCCGAATATGCGTGGGTTTGCGGAGCGGACGGCGGTGAATACTCCGCTGCAGGGGACGGCGGCGGATTTGATTAAGCTGGCGATGTTGAGGATCGATCAGGTGATTCGCGAGCGGAAGATGCGGTCGCGGATGACGCTGCAGGTGCATGACGAGCTGCTGTTTGATGTTGTGCCGGAGGAGTCGGGCGAGCTCGAGAGGATTGTCCGGCATGAGATGGAGCATGTGGCGGAGTTCAGTGTGCCGATTGTGGCTGAGGTTGGGGTAGGGAAGAACTGGCGGGATATCAAGTAGCGACTGGTTTTGTGTACGTGTGCTAAGTTGGGCAGCGGAGAAAACGATGCCTTTATTTGCTGGGAGAATTTCTGCGGCGCTGGTCGCGGCGCTGCTGGTCGTTGCTATGCCTACGTATGCTGCCAATCCTGTTCAGGTGAAGACGGACAAGGGCAAGGTCGACGGCGCGCTTACTGCCGACGGCAAGGTTGTGGCGTTCAAGGGAGTTCCGTTTGCGGCGCCTCCGGTGGGGCAGTTGCGGTGGCAGCCTCCGCAGCCTGCGGCTAAGTGGAAGGGTGTGCGGTCGGCGAAGGAATTTGGCTCGCGGTGCGTTCAGTCTTCGGGGTATCCGGATATGATGTTCCACGATCCGGGCCAGAGCGAGGACTGCCTGACGCTGAATGTGTGGGCTCCGCTTGGTGCTAAGAAGGGGTCGCTGCCGGTGATGGTGTGGGTTTATGGCGGCGGGTTTGTGAGCGGCAGCACGTCAGAGAATCGGCAGGATGGGCAGTTTCTTGCGCATCGGGATGTTGTTGTGGTGTCGATGAACTATCGGATGGGGATCTTTGGATTTTTTGCGCATCCGGAGCTTACGGCGGAGTCGCCGCATCATGCGTCGGGGAACTATGGGCTGATGGATCAGGCGGCTGCGCTTGCGTGGGTCAAGAGCAATATTGCTGCGTTTGGTGGGGATCCCAAGAATATTACGATCTTTGGCGAGTCGGCGGGGTCGTTTTCGGTGAGTTCGTTGATGGCTTCGCCGCTGTCGAAGGACTTGATCTCGAAGGCGATTGGGGAGAGCGGCGGGGCGTTTCATAGCAGTGGGATTACCTATCCCACTCGCGAGGTGGCGGAGGAGCACTGGAGTCAGTTTGCGCAGGCTGTGTTTGGGACGACGAAGCTGGCAGAGTTGCGGAAGATCTCGGCTGACGATTTGGTGAAGGCTGCGACGGCGAAGACGGCTCCGCCGCATCCGCGGTTTGGGCCTGATGTGGATGGGTATTTTTTGCCGGACTCGGTGCCGAATATCTTTGCGGCGGGGAAGCAGGCGCATGTGCCGCTGCTGGCGGGTTGGAACGCGGATGAAGGGCGGGGGGAGGCTTTGTTTGCGAAGCCGCCGGTGAGTGTCGAGAGTTTTGCTGCGCAGGCGCAGAAGACGTTTGGGGATCGGGCGCAGGAGTTTCTGGCGGTCTATCCGGGGACGACGGATGAGGAGGCGAAGACTTCGGCTGGGGATTTCGGCGGGGATAACTTTATTGCTTACTCGACGTGGCGGTGGATTGAGGCGCATGTGAGGACAGGGAATTCGCCGACGTATCGCTACTTTTTCAACCTGGGGTCGCCGGGGGATAAGAATCATTCGGCGATGCTGGGGGCGTTTCACTCGGATGACATTGAGTATGTGTTTGGCACGCTGGACTCGCGGCCTGAGGCGGTTTGGCGGCCGGAGGATCGGAAGCTGTCGGAGATGATCGGGCAGTATTGGACGAACTTTGCGCGGAGTGGCGATCCGAATGGGCCGGGGCTGCCGAAGTGGCCGACGACGGGGCCGACCGAATGGCAAGTGATGTATTTGAATGCCAATCCGGAGGCGAGACCTGATCCTTATCGGGCGCGGTATCTGTTTCTCGATTCGGTCTGGGGGAAGCCTAAGCCCTGATCTTCCTGTTGATTTACAGTCGAGAGAAAATCTACGGGAAGGGGCTCAGGTATGGATGAGAAGCGGATGATGCTGCGGCATTTTCTGGCGGCGCTTGCTTATAGAACGCAGAAGGCCCTTCGCGATGCTCCGCCGGATTTCGCTGATTTTCGTGCAGGTGGCAAGGTTCGTACGCCTCATGAACTAGTCAGTCATATGGACAGCGTCCTGGGGTACTCGCGGACTTTTTTCATTGGTGGGAGCTATCGGCCCCCTGTGCTGCCTTTCAATGATGCGGTGGCGCACTTCCACGAGATCGTGGAAGATCTTGCGCGTCATCTGGAGCAGGGGAGCGAGTTTCAGGGCATCACTGCGGAGGTTCTTCTGCAGGGGCCATTTTCTGATGCCATGACGCATGCCGGTCAGTTGGCGATGTTGCGGCGGTTGGCGGGGGATCCGGTTGCTCCGGAAAACTTCATCTTTGCGGCCATCCACCCCGAGAACCTTGGTCCTGATCAGCCGCTTCCCGTCAGTCCAGATAAAGATTGGCCGGAGAAGCCCTGATTTTTGAGCGAGTTTCGGTTTAACGGGAGGGTACGGCCGGGTTGCGGAATGCTGGTGCCTGATAGACTTAAAGTTCTGCGTCGAGTAGTTGCGCAAACAGTTCTTTCGAAGCGGACAGACCGCAGCGAAGCATAAAGGAAACCGAACCAGTGGATCAGCAGACCAGACACGCCCTCAAGCACGACCAGTTCGTCGACACTACTCACCAAGGCCTCGAGTGGGCCAGCGAAAATCGCCGCCCGCTTATCATCACCAGCGTCATTGTGGTTGCGGTGCTGTTTGTCGCCATTGTGGGCGCGCTTGTCTACAACCACCGCGCCGACCAGGCCTCTGTCGCCTTCGGTGAGGCCATGCAGGCGTACCAGACGCCGCTCGCCCAGCCCGGCCAGCAGGTGCCTCCCGGGGTGAAGACCTTCCCCTCGGTTACAGATCGCGCGAAGGCCGCCAACGCGCTCTTCACCGCCGCTGCTGACAAGTACGGCATGACCCCCTCTGGCAAGCTGTCGCGCTACTTCGCCGGACTCACGGCCATGGAAGGGGGGCAGAACGCCTCCGCAGAAGCTGCGCTCAAGCAGGTTGCAGGTGGTTGGGACAGTGAGCTGGCTGCTCTCGGCAAGCTTGCCCTGGCGCAGCTCTATCGCCAGACGGGCCGTGACGCTCAGGCCATCGACCTCTACAACGAGATTATCGCCAAGCCGACTACGACCGTTTCGGCCGGGACTGCGCAGCTTCAGCTTGCTGAACTGTACGAGGGTCAGGGCAAGGCGGATGCTGCGAAGAAGATCTACGCTCAGCTGAAGGACAAGGACTCCAAGGGTCCCGCCGGGATGCTGGCCGCGCAGAAGCTCAATCCTGCTGCCGCAGCCGGTCCGGCTATGCAGCAGTAGGCTTTCTTAGAAATCGTCAAGTCTCAGTGGCCGTGGTCATCGTGCAGGAATGCCGATTCGCCACGGCCACTGACTGCTTCAGCCTCAGTCCGCAGCTTCGTGAGGATGCGCCATTGGTCCTTCTCGCGTGGCTCTGAGGACCATTGCGGCAGTGGCATCCGCAGATAGGTCGACAGCGCAATGGCCTCCGGCTCGTACAGTCCCCGCACTGTGTGAAGCCTTTTTGCCGCGGCCTGGTCGCCACATAGGCGCAAGTTAAACTCGCCAAGTGCACTACACAGCCGGTCGAACTCTGCTGCGGGCAATCGTTCGGGGCAGCCTTGCCGCAGGATGGCCGTCTTCTTCTCCTGATGGAAGACATGGCCAAGGTCGACGAGAGCGTGGCGCGCCATCACGAACGTGAGCTGTGCCTGCCGTGAGGGCTTTCCTTCGACGACTGAGATCAGCAAGGAGCAGGTATCGAGGATTGCCACCAGTGCGGACAGCCAGCTCTGGTTGTCGTGCTGGGAACGGTAGTAGCAGAGAATCGGGTAGGAGATGTGCGACTCGAGGATCTCAGCGGACCATCGCTCCCACTCGGCCAGCAGGTTGATCAGGGCCTCTTCGCCGCCTTCGAAGCTGTGGCGTCGCAGCAGCTCGCCAGCGGTCGGGGGAGAGCCGGCGCGAGCGTCGAGCAGGGCGATGCTGACTTCGCGTCGCGAGAACGCCTGATACAGCACGGGCAGGTAGCCGATCACCAGGGCGACAAAGGCAAGGCCGACGCCGGATTCGGCGATAATCAGCGCCCGAGCCGGGAGGCTATGCGGGACTACGTCTCCGAGTCCAAGCGTAAAGAGCGTCGTTCCACTGACATACAGGTCGGTTCCATAGTTGCGTAATCCCGATGCTGTGTGCACCCCCATGACATCGGTGAAGGGCGATCCGAGCGCGTAAAAGAAGAAGCTGAATCCGAAGATAAGCAAAGCCGCCCACAGGAGAAGAAGCAGCAGGAGAGAGAGTGGGCCGTAGACGCTGTAAATCTGTTCGCGCATGCCCTTGTTGCGGGTTCTTTCGGCCCAGGCGGCCCATGGATCCCAGGAGGCGAGAAAGAAGAATCGGGTGATGCGAATGCGACCGGTGGGCCGGCGCGGCAGAATGATCGTCTGGAACGCGTCCAGCGCGACCCCAGCGCAGCAGAGGATTCCGGCGATCAAAGCTACAATATGCAAGGAAAGTCCTTTGAGATGTCCATCATCAGGGTATGGGTAAACCTTACCAGAGCGAGTCTTTAGCCGGGGTTTGGGAGTCGCGATGATTACCGGGTCTAACAACTTTTGGGGGTCTTGGGTTGATTAAAATGATTGATTTTTATTAGACAACCCCTCTCTATCGGCCTAAGCTGCAACAACAAGGTTTAGAACTCCGGATGCTAGACGCAAGTGAAAATCCGCGGCGAGTCCTGGTGGTCGACGACGATCGACTGGTTGCTGACACGCTGGGCCTTATCTTCGGAAAGAGCGGTTTCGATGCGCGTACCGCTTACTCTACCGATGAGGCTCTTGTGTGCGCCCGTGAGTTTGTTCCCGATCTGCTGCTCTGCGACATTACGATGCCCGGCAAGGACGGCCTTGGCCTGGTGCTCGACATCACCCGAGAACTGCCTTCCTGCCGGATCATCGTTCTTACGGGCTTTTATTCGAATCTGCTGAACGTGCGGGAGCAGTCCAGCAAGCTTCCGCGGCCTGTAGGCATCCTTACCAAGCCCTGTCAGCCGGCTGAACTTCTTCGCCATGCCGCCGCCATGCTTTCCAGCGCGTAGTCCGATTCTCATGTCTGACCTCGGCCGAATTCTTATCTTCTTCGGACTTCTCTTGCTCGTCGCCGGGTTGGTTGTGGTTGCGTTGGGACGCTTCAACCTTCCCATCGGACGTCTCCCGGGCGACTTCTCCTGGCGCGGCAGGGGCTGGACGGTCTCATTTCCCCTGGCGAGTTCTATCGTAGTCAGCGTCATCCTTAGCCTGATCTTGTGGCTTATCAACCACTTCCGTCGCTAGCTCGGGAGCCATGCCCCGCGATGCTAGACTCAGGGGCGGTATGTCCGAAAAGCAAGACAATCTGCCCACCCTCGCCAGCCTTCGAGCGCGCCGGGGACATGTGCGTGCGCCAAGGCGGCCATCTGGCTCGCAGGCTGCACCTTCGGCATCGGCTGCGGAGGGCTTCCATCAGACTGGTCTTCTCTTTGGATTGGATTCAGGCCCTGAGGATTTGCTCTTGCCGGTGGCTGAGGCTGCTGCCGTACCGGCTTTGGAGCCTCAGGGGGTGTCGCAGCCGGAAAGCGTTGCCACTCCGCCTGCATCATCTCCGCGGCGGGCGGTGTCCGAGCGCCGTATCTGGAGCGTCCGCGCGCTGGTCGCTGACGTCCGCCAGCACGTTGAGACGGCCTATACCGACCTGTGGGTCGAGGGCGAGATCTCTAACTGCCGCATTGCTCCCTCGGGGCACGTTTATTTCACGCTTAAGGACGGGGAGGCGCAGCTGCCGGTTGTGCTGTTCCGGCGGCAGGCTTTACTGCTGCGGTTTCGTCCGGCAGATGGACTTGCGGTGCTGGTGCGAGGACGCATCTCGATCTACGACACGCGGGGGCAGCTTCAGCTGGTGGCCGAGACAATGGAGCCGCGCGGGGCTGGAGCGCTTCAATTGGCTTTTGAGCAGCTGAAGGC
Organism: Edaphobacter aggregans; assembly: GCF_003945235.1. Lineage (NCBI taxonomy): Bacteria > Pseudomonadati > Acidobacteriota > Terriglobia > Terriglobales > Acidobacteriaceae > Edaphobacter > Edaphobacter aggregans. The sequence goes on along the minus strand of NZ_RSDW01000001.1, from coordinate 2,151,662 downwards.
ACGCCTGCTTGCTGAGGGGCTCTTCGACGCGGCGCGCAAACGTGCGTTGCCAGCGTTTCCGGCGTGCGTTGGGATCATCACCTCGCCGACGGGCGCTGTGATACGCGATATCGTCAATGTCATTCGGCGGCGTCACGCGCGGCTCAATTTGCTGGTCTTTCCGGCGACGATGCAGGGTGTGAATTGTGCGGCTTCGGTTGCTGCGGGTGTTCGCTGGTTCAATAAGAATTCTTCGCTCGCTGACGTTATCGTGATTGCGCGGGGCGGCGGCTCGATGGAAGATCTTGCGGGCTTCAACGATGAGTCGCTGGCGCGGGTGATTGCGGGTTCTAAGATCCCTGTGGTTTCAGCGATTGGCCACGAGACGGACTTTACGATTGCGGACTTTGTCGCCGATCTTCGCGCGCCTACGCCGTCCGCGGCTGCTGAGCTGGTTACTGCGGCGCAGCATCGGATTGAGGAGCGGGTGCAGTCGCTTGCGATGCGTGTGCATCGAGCCGGGCGGTTTCACCTGATGCATGCTCGTCAGCGGTATGCCCGGCTTTCGGCGGAGTCTGTGTTGACGCGTCTGCATGATGCGGTGAGTCGCAGGGATCAGCGGATTGATGAGTTGCGTCTGCGACTGGAGTCCGCTGCTGCGCGTCGTTTGCGGCTTCCTGCGGCTCGCCTTGGCGGGTTGTCGGAACGGCTTCGCAGGCAGGATGTTTCGCTGCGGATTGCTCGTGCGCAGCGACGGCTTCAGCAGGATGTTGCTCGTTTTGAGCGTGCCGCGTCGCAGATGCTTTCGCCGCGTTGGAATCGGCTCAACCGCGCTGCAGCTCGGCTTGAAGCGCTTTCGCCGCTTGCTGTTTTGTCGCGCGGCTACGCTATTGTTTATGCAGCTGATGGGACAGTGTTGCGTGCTGCATCGGAGACTGCTGCAGGACAGATGATTCGTGCGCGGCTCTCCCAAGGTAGCCTTGAAGCACAAGTAACCGATACAAAAACAACGGAGACCAGCAATACATGAAGAAGCTTTTTGGAACCGATGGCATTCGCGCCGTCGCCGGTCAGACCCCCCTTGACGCACCTACGATCTACGCCATCGGACTGGCCCTCGCGCACTCGCTTGCCGCCGCGTCTCCATCACCGCGCGTCGTTCTCGGCATGGATACGCGCGAATCAGGCTCGTGGATCGCTGCCACGCTTACGGCTGGCCTTGTTGCCGGTGGAGCTTCTGTCGAGAGCGCTGGTGTTATCACCACTCCGGCCATCGCTTTTCTTACACGCACGCATGGATTCGCCGCCGGCATCGTGATTTCGGCGTCACACAATCCATGGCAGGACAATGGCATCAAGGTCTTTGGGCCAGACGGCTACAAACTACCCGACTCTACTGAGCTTGCAATCGAAGACGAGATCTTTCGGCGGCTCGAGCCCGGCGCATCGAATTTGCCGCAGCGTGTACTCGGGGCTTTTGGCATTGATGTTCATTCGCGAAAAACAGTTCCAGCACAAACCGTCCCACCCCCCGTCAACGAGGCCGACCGAGCCGACTATGTGCGCTTTCTGCTGGCAGCGGTTCCCGGGCTTTCACTTGATGGCAAGCGCATTGTGATCGACTGTGCCAACGGCGCCGCTTCTGCGGTTGCTCCGCAGGTCTTTGCCGGACTCGGCGGCGAGATCATCATCACTCATGCGAGTCCTGATGGTCGCAATATCAACGAGAACTGCGGCGCGTTGCATCCTGAGATTGTGGCCGCGCAGGTGAAGGTGCAGGGCGCTTCCATGGGGATCACCTTCGACGGCGACGCTGACCGTGCGCTCTTTGCTGACGAGCACGGCTGCGTCGTGAACGGAGACGCTGTGCTGCTGCTTGCAGCGCGTGATTTGCAGGCGCGGGGTCTGCTTACGAATTCCACGGTTGTCGCGACGACTATGTCGAACATGGGGCTTGAGGCGGCGTTGAAGCGCAGTGGGATTCAGATGCTCCGCGCTGCTGTGGGCGATAAATACGTACTCGAGCAGATGATCTCGACGGGCGCTGCGCTTGGTGGGGAACAGTCCGGCCACATTATCTTCACTGGTCGCGGGACCACTGGCGATGGGCTGCTGACTGCATTGTTGCTGCTCGATATCGTCCATCGGTGCGGCAAGACGCTCTCGGAGTTGATTGCTGACCTGAAGGTTTTTCCGCAGGTGATCGTCAACGTGAAGGTACGCGAGAAGAGGCCGCTCGATACCATCCCGGCGGTGGTTGAGGCGATTCTTGCGGCCGAGCAGGAGCTTGCTGACTCGGGCCGGGTGGTGATTCGCTACTCGGGGACTGAGGCGCTGGCGCGGGTGATGATTGAGGCTGAGTCTGAGCCTCTGATGCGCCACCATGCGGATACGATCGCCAATGCTATCCGCGCGGAGTTGGGTATCTGAGCTTCCGGAAAGATGCTTCTGGCAAACGCCACTTCAATGGAGCAGAATGGAGGCCAGGGAAACGGGTCTATCCAGCTTGTGAGAAGTTCGCCTTCGTATCGTTGTGAGGCACTCCATGTCTGCTCCAGATGGCCAGGTCACGATTCTTTTGAAAGCGATGAAAACCGGGGACCACTCTGCCGCAGATAAGCTGCTGCCGCTTGTCTACAGCGAATTGCATCGACTGGCGGCGGCGTATATGCACAGGGAGCGGAAGGACCATACCCTGCAGCCGACGGCTCTCATCAATGAAGCATACCTGCGGCTTGCTCAGGAAGATATCGACTGGCAGAACCGCGAGCACTTTATCGGGGTTGCTGCGAATGTGATGCGTCGGGTGCTGGTCGATCACGCTCGAGCGCATACGGCGGCTATGCGGGGCGGCGGCTTCGTGCGAGTCGAACTGGATGATAATGTAGCGATCTCGCAGGAGCGTTCCAGCGAATTGCTGCTTCTCGATGATGCACTGACAAGACTCGAAGCGTTGAACCCCAGACAGGCCAGGGTTGTGGAACTTCGCTACTTTGGCGGGCTTTCTGTCGAGCAGGTCGCAAATATTCTGGGTGTGGCGCCCCGATCGGTGAAGCGCGACTGGGCCCTGGCCAGGATTTGGTTGTTCAAAGAAGTTCGGCAAACGAGCTGACAGCGCTTTGGCTGGAAGGTGCTTCCTCTCTCTGCGCGGCTTGTGCGCTATTCATGCCCGACCTTGCCCATCCTCCGACGCTGAACTAATCTAGAACCAACCATGTATGAAGACTTTAAAGTGACCGACCGCTGGACTGACGAACAGCTCCACTGCGTTTGGAAGGGAACCGTCGTCGCTATCGCCACCCGCCATGCCGACGCCACCGACATCCGGTTTGCCGTCAACGGTAAGCCCGTCTGGATCGCCATGCCCAATCTTGCCTGGGTTGAGCATAAGCGCCGCACAGGCTACGTTATTACCGACTATCTCGCCGCACAGACCGCCGGACGGTACCTCCAGCATGCCATCCAGTCCGGCTACGACAACGGCCGCGAGATGTACACCATGACCATTGACGAGGTGCTCGAGCACGCCAATGCCGTCGTCAAAGAAGCTGGCCGAACCGACAATCTTCCCAGCCTCCCCGTGATCAACGAAGACCTGCGGCCCGAGGATGAAATGCAGATCCATCTCCCAGGAGAACCAGCCTAGCTCCGCGAGGTCCAGCCTTCATGTTTACTCGTCGCAGATTTCTCGTGTTCTTGCCGGCTTTTGCCACGACGGCGCGCAGCTTCGCCTCATTCCCACTTAGAAAGAAAAAAGTACCGCCGCCGGCTCCTGTCTTCGTCTACTTCGGGACAGACACAGGCAAAGGCGTCGGCAAGGGCATCTATCAGTCGCGGTTCGACCCGGCAAGTGGGCAGCTCACTCCACCGGTCCTCGCCGCAGCGACTGCAATGCCGTCTTTCATGGCGATGTCCCCCCCGCGCAACGGACAGAAGCGCTTCCTCTACTCGGTCAATGAAGTGAACGATCCGGAAGGGACGGTTACGACCTTCATCCAGGATTCCGGTACGGGCGCTCTCAGCCAGGTTGGTCAGGTTTCAGCCGGCGGTCCGGGGCCAGCCTATATTTCGGTCGATGCCAGCGGGCACGCCGCCTTCGTGGCCAATTACGCCGGTAGCAGTGTCGCCTCGTATCGCGTCCTGCCTGACGGCACATTGAGCCAGCCTGTCGACCGTATCGACTTCAAGGACCGCCAAAAGTTCGGCGTGCGCGGCCCCAACGCCGGGCGGCAGGACCTGCCACATCCCCACTGCGCCACCATTTCGCCGGACAACCGTTTTCTGCTCGTCTGCGATCTGGGAAGCGACGCTATCTCGGTCTTTGTCATCGACCACGAGACTGGCCACTTGACGACCAGCGATCCTCATCTGTTCAGCGTGCGTCCCGGCTCCGGTCCGCGTCACGTTGCCTTCCATCCCAACAGCCGCTGGGTTTACGGCGTCAATGAGCTCGATTCCACCATCGACCACTTCCTCTGGACCACGACCAGTTCGCAGGAGAATCCGCAGGGGCTACTGGTCAACGCGAACTTCCATGTCAAGACCATCGCGCCGGATTTCCCAGCTGACAAGAACACTGCCGCCGAGATCGCCGTCTCTTCCGACGGGCTTTTTCTCTATGTCAGCAATCGCGGAGAGGACTCGCTGGTTGTCTTCTCCATCCGACCAAAGGATGGACACCTTGAGTTGGTGCAGCGCATCTCGTGTGGGGGTAAGACTCCTCGCCAGTTCACGCTCGATCCGACGGGTCGATTTCTGCTCTGCGGTAACCAGGGCTCATCCACTGTTACGGTCTTTCGCCGCGACGCAGGAACGGGCAAGCTCACTGGACCTATCCAGACCTTGGCCGTCGATTCTCCGTTCTTTACCATGTTCGCCTGACGATGTTCGCGCGCAAGCTCACAGTGGAACGCATCGACTCAACCGGGCAAGCGCATCTCTGCCCCATCAAGTGGATCGACAGCTTTTCCATGCGCAACTTTACGAATGATGCCATCTTTGACGACACGCTTCCCGTTGCCGATGGCCTTCTAGAAGCGGGGTATCGGGTTCCTCTCGATCGTCTTCAGAGCAGCATGGAAGACTGGTTCCGCCGCAAGAGCTATCTCGCACCGGGCGACCACCTCCGCGTTACGGAAGCAGACGCCCCGCACGCACAGCGTTAGCTCTTGGGAAGCGTCGCCATGTCGATGACGAAGCGATATTTTACGTCGCTCTTGACTACTCGATCATAGGCCTCGGCCAGCTTGTCGATAGGTGTCAACTCGATGTCGGAGACGATGCCGTGGTCGGCACAGTAGTCGAGCATCTCTTGCGTCTCGGGCATGCCGCCGATCATCGATCCGGCGAGTGATCGGCGGTTTGCGAGGATGGCAAAGGGCGCGACCGAGAGCGGCTGCTCGGGCAGGCCAACCGAACAGAGTGTGCCGTCGAGCCGCAACAGGTCGAGGTAAGCGTTGATGTCGTGCGGAGCGGAGACGCAGTCGAGCACGAAGTCGAGGCTGCCGGCGAATTTGGCCATGGCATCGGGATCTTTGGTCACGACGACCTCGTCGGCGCCGAGCTTCTTTGCGTCGTCGATCTTGCTGGCAGAGGTGGTGAACTGTACCACGTGCGCTCCGAGTGAGTGTGCGAACTTCAGGCCCATGTGACCCAGGCCCCCGAGTCCGACGACGCCGACGCGTTTGCCCGGTCCGACCTTCCAGTGACGCAGGGGCGAGTAGGTGGTGATGCCGGCGCAGAGCAGAGGGGCCGCGGCAGCCATGTCGAGTTTGGGCGAGAGAGTGTGGGTGTAGCGCTCGTCGACGACGATGTTGTTGGCGTAGCCGCCGAACATCAGCTCGCCTTTGTAGTCACGCGCGTTGTAGGTGCCGACCATGCCTTTGGCGCAGTAGCACTCGACGCCTGCGCGACAGTTTTCGCATTCGCGACAGGAGTCGACCATCACACCGACGGCGGCGCGGTCGCCCTCTTTAAACTTCTTCACTGAGCTGCCAGCCTTAGCGACGTATCCGACGATCTCGTGGCCGGGCACCATCGGATAGATGGCGTTATTCCACTCGTCGCGCACTTGGTGGATGTCGGAGTGGCAGACGCCGCAGTAGGCGATATCGACGACGACGTCGTTCGGGCCGGGGTCGCGGCGGTCGAAGCTGAAGGGCACAAGCGGCGACTTTTTGTCGTGGGCGACGTATCCGTGAGACTTCATGGTGGGCTCCTCTATTGCTATTCAATAAAGTGACCAGCGCATGACGCTGGCCCTTTGGTGATTCCAGTTTTATTTAACTTATTCGTCGTAGTGCAGCAGGCTCAGAACGTCGTACTCCTTGAACTTATCCCGACCTTTCAGGAAGTCGAGCTCGATGGCAAAGCCGAGGCCTGCGATCTCGCCGCCAAGCTGCCGCACAAGCTGGACCGTTGCCTGCATGGTGCCGCCGGTAGCTAGCAGGTCGTCGACGATGACCACGCGCTGGCCGGGTTGGATCGCGTCGAGGTGAATCTCGAGCGAGTCGGTGCCGTACTCGAGGTCGTAGCTCACGCGTGCCGTCTTGGAGGGTAGCTTCTTCGGCTTGCGCACGGGAACGAACCCTGCGTTCAACCGGTACGCCAGCGCAGGCCCGAAGATGAAGCCGCGTGCTTCGATGGCGAGCACAAGATCGATCTCCTTGCCGATGTAGTACGAGGCAAAGGCGTCGATGAGCTGCGCAAATCCGGTCTTGTCCTTCAGGACGGTCGTAATGTCGTAGAAAAGAATTCCAGGCTTGGGGAAATCGGGTACGGTGCGCACGAGTTCCTTCAGCGGTTCGCAATTAATAGGCTTCGTCATCAATGTCTTACCAGGCTCCTTCAATCTCAAATGGTCCGAGTCGCTCGCCTTCGTTCTCGACCAGTTCGTCTTCGATTACAGCATCCACGCGGCTGCCACGCGAGCCCTTGTGCAGCGAAACTTTTAGCTCAGCCAGCACATTCGGTTCGCCTGCAGCTACGATTTCTACGTGGCCGTCGTCCGTGTTGCGAACCCAGCCGCGCAGGCCAAGTTCTGCTGCTTCCCGTTGGACAAACCAGCGGAATCCGACGCCCTGCACGCGGCCTTTGACAAGGTAATGGCACACCATGGAGCTTTCAGTGTCGCAGAGCCGCAATCCCCATGCAAGGTATCGCGGCGCAAAAGCAAAAGAGGCAGGGCCGTTTGACCCCGCCTCTGATTTGCCTGATCCAGAAGCGCTTATGCGCGGCTCATGTACGCGCCTTCGGCTGTGTCGACGCGGATCTTCTCGCCCTCGTTGATGAAGGGAGGAACCTGCACGACGAGGCCGGTCTCGAGCTTGGCGGGCTTAGTAACGGACGAGGCTGTGGCCGACTTGATGCCCGGCTCGGTCTCGACAACGGTCATCTCGACGACCGTGGGAAGCTCGATGCCAACGGCCTTGCCATCGTGGAAGCTGACGGCGATGGTCAGGTTGGGGAGCAGGTAGTCGACGGCGTCGCCCAGCGTCTCGCGCTTGAGGTGCGTCTGCTCGAAGGTCTCCATGTCCATGAAGAAGTAGTCGTCGCCATCACTGTACAGATATTCCATCTTCACTTCATCCACGATGACGCGATCGATGGGGTCGGGCGAACGGAAACGCTCGACGAACATGGCGCCGGTACGGATGTTCCGCAGTTTGGCCTGGATGAAGGCGCGAAGGTTGCCCGGTGTGCGGTGCTCGACGGAGAAGACGAGGTGAAGGTCGTCCTTGAACTTGATAACCATGCCCGGGCGCATCTGCGTTGCGGGAATCGACATAAAAAACCCCTGATCTGTGCTGAGTTCAGCTGTGTTTGAGATTTGTCCCGTGGACGCGCCAGCATGGCGCCGGGCAGTCCACAACCCTTCTATTGTATCGCAGCGGAAGGGGCGGGAGGCCCTCAACCCTTGCCAAACAGATGTTTGAAGAAGTGCCCTATCGAATGAAAGAGGTTCGGGGTCGGAGGAGGTGGAGGGGCTTGGGCTGTCCCGGAGGCTTGTTCCGAAGTCTGAGTCGCGGCCGCGGTCGTAGGAGGAGCCGTTGCAGCAGGCTTTGCGGACGCTCCACTCCCCGCACCGGCACTACTGCTTCCATCTCCTGCATCGCCAGCATCGCCGTTACCACCCGCCCCTGCGCCATAGCTCAAGGTTGTCGAAACCTGCGTGTGCACAACACCGGCGGGAGCCTGTGGAACCGAAGTTGCCGGTGCCAGCCCTGCGCTTACAGCTGCCGGGAAGGGATGTTGTTCCTCCGCCGACTTCGCAGCCACGGTACTCCCGGGAGCGGCAGGCGTTCCACTTGTCGCCCCTGCGTCGGCCACCGAGACCACCGGTTCCGGCGGACACCCGCATGCCGAGCTCTCGTGGTCCACGACCTCTTTCAGGCTGCCATGTTCGAACAGTACATGCTGCCCGGCTCGGAGTTCATAGGTGGCCTCGCCGAACTGGTCCGCCACGCCGAGCATGGGGGCCTTTTCTCCGCGATTCTCCACGCAGGTATCGCCGTTCCGTGCCACGCGCAATCGCAGGTCCAGCGGGCCCTCGCTTCGCATTGTGAATCGGAGGTCCGGCGTCACCACTACATCGTTTGTGGTTGCGGGCATGTTGACCTCAATTGCGCCGCGATCGAGTGCAAGCATCAGAGGAGCCGTGGCTCCGCCTTTTCCTGCTGTCACATGCAGCCCGCTGGTCGAGCAGACGCGCACCGTGCCGCCCCGGCTCAACGAAATCTCCGCCGCATGCTCTCTCGCGGTCACGGTTGTATTTCCCACCAGAACCGCGCGTCCGTTCGTTACTTCGAGCGCGCCTGCCACCGTTGCGTCCTGCACCCCCACTGTGCCGATAGGTTGCTGAGCCCGCGCTACGCCGCAAACCACAGCAATCACAACTATCAGCCGACGCATCACCACTTGCTCACCTACATCTTCAGAAAATTTTGAATGATCTGCTTGCCATGCACGGTCAGCACGCTCTCAGGATGAAACTGCACGCCCTCGATCGGCAGCTCACGGTGCCGCAGCCCCATAATCGTCTCGCCATCTGCGGTCCTCGCCGAGATCTCAAGCTCCTTCGGCAGCCCCTCTTCTGAGACGATCAGCGAGTGATAACGTGTGCACGTCATCGTCGACGGAATCCCCGTAAAGATGGTCTTGCCGTCGTGCGTCACCTCGCTGGTCTTGCCATGCATCAGCTTCGGAGCCCGCACCACCTCGCCTCCAAACGCAGCGCCAATCGCCTGATGGCCGAGGCAGACTCCAAGAATCGGCACTCGCCGTTCAAGCCCTGCAAAGTGTTTGATCAGATCCATGCTGATGCCCGCATCCTGAGGTGTGCAAGGCCCCGGCGAGATCAGAATCCGCTCCGGCTGCAGCGCTTCCACTTCAGCAGGCGTCAGCTCATCGTTGCGCCGGACGATCATCTCGGCGCCCAGTTCGCCCATATATTGCACCAGGTTGTAGGTGAAGGAGTCGTAGTTATCGAGAACGAAGACCATAGCCGTTCTTAGATTCTACGCTTGCCGCTGTCGAAGGACACAGGAGGCAACAGAGGAGCTCTGCACAAGCTCTAAATTCATCAGGCGGTGTGCAAAATGTCACTAGCATCGAGACGGTGGAAGCACTTCACAGCCATGGCCCTTATCGGCGATGGCGTAATGGCGGTTTTGCGACCGGATAATGACGCGCTCGCATGGAAGCATGGGCCGAAGCCATGGAAACAGCTCATGGGCACACTACAGGAGCGTCCGGTTCTTACGCGTACCGTCGGAGTTTTGCAGATTGTTGGTGGCGTCTGGTGGGCGCTCCATCAGGAACAAGCGGAAGAGGCAAGCCTCAAACCTGTCGAGCCCGCTCAATAGCCCGTACGACTGCGCGGGCCTTGTTTCCACACTCCTCAAACTCTTTCTCCGGTACCGAATCTGCCACGATTCCCGCGCCCGCCTGTATGTACCCCTGCTTGCCGTTCATATACAGCGTGCGAATCGCGATGCACGAGTCGAGATTGCCACTGAAGTCCGCGTAGAGGATGCTGCCGCCGTATACTCCGCGGCGCGACGGCTCAAGCTCTTCGATGATCTCCATCGCACGGACCTTCGGCGCGCCGCTCAAAGTGCCCGCAGGGAAGCAGGCGCGAAACGCGTCGATCGGCTCCAAACCTGCGCGTAGCCTGCCCTCGAGCGAACTCACCAGATGCATCACGTGGCTGTACCGCTCGACGAACATCAGGTCTTTTACCTTCACCGAGCCGAACTCGCTTACTCGTCCGACATCATTGCGGCCGAGATCGACGAGCATGATGTGTTCTGCTACTTCTTTCGTATCCGCACGCAGATCGGCCTCAATTGCACGATCCTCTATCTCGTCGGCGCTGCGTGGCCGCGTCCCCGCGATTGGCCTGTACTCCACCCCGCGTCCGTGTACCCGCACCAGCAGTTCGGGAGATGACCCGACAATATGCGACACACTTGGCTTCTTCCCCGTCGCATCCTCCAGCCCAAACCGCAGAAAATACATATACGGGGAAGGATTAACAATCCGCAGAGCACGATAGACGTCGAATGCATCCACACCCGGCTCGCAATCGAACCGCTGCGACAACACGCACTGAAAGACATCTCCTGCCGCGATGTACTCCTTCGTCTTCTCTACCGACTTCAAGAACGTCGCCTTCGGAGTCCGCGCCTTCAGCTTCAGTGCGCCCTCAGACTTCTTCTTTCTGGTAATAGGAAGAGCGTTCCCCAGTCGCTTCTCCAGACGGTTCAGACGACGCACCGCACGTTCGTAGGCTCCCTCCCGAGCCTCACGCGTCAGGTCGGCCGTCACCATCAGGTGGATCTCTTTCTTTACATGGTCGAACGCCAGCACCTGGTCGAAGAACATGAGGCAGGCGTCCGGAACACCGAGTTCGTCCTTCGCGGTTGACGGCAATTTCTCAATCAGCCGAACCACATCGTAGGCAAAGAAGCCCACCGCCCCGGCAGTGAATGGAGGCAGACCGGCCAGCCGCGCCGGTGTGTGCCCGCTGAGTGCACGCTTCAGCTCGTCAAAGATGTCGCCTGTAAAGGAACGCTTGCGCCGCCCCTCCTGCACCGTAATCTCTCGGCCTCGCGCAACCATCTTTTTATAGGGCTGTATTCCGATGAAGGTATAACGTCCTACATGCTCGCCGCCTTCGACCGACTCCAGCAAGAAAGCCTCCGGCTCCTCAGCGGCGATCCGCAGAAAGGCGGACACAGGCGTCTCCAGATCGGCCGTTACTGTCCGATAAACGGGCACCAGCGTGTGGGTGCGGCTCAGCTTCAAAAAATCGCGTGCAGAGGGCAGGGAAGTAGCGTGAATAGAGGGCATGGCTGCATCCATCATAACTGTGCGCCGGTGCATCCCAATGCCGTACCAAACCAGTCAACGCTTGTTGTTGCCAACCACTGCACTTGTTTGCACATCCTCCTTCCTGAGGCCTATACTCCCTCAGTTTGGCCACAGACCGGTCTGGCTCAAGCTATATTCGCTTTCAAGAGAGGGCAAAACGATGGCCGGAGAATCGCTGATACCACCAACCGAAAGAAGTGAACCCGTTATGCAGACTCTCACCCTCGAGCAGGAGACAAATCCCTGGGAAGCCCAGGCCTCTCGATTCGATTTCGCAGCAAAAAAACTCAACCTCGATCAGGGCATTTGGAAGGTCCTCCGTCAACCCTCGCGTGAACTTATCGTTCATATCCCAGTCGGCATGGACGACGGCTCCATTGAAGTCTTCACCGGCTACCGGGTTCAGCATTCCGTCGCCCGCGGCCCTGCCAAAGGCGGCATTCGTTACGCTCCTGATGTATCGCTCGACGAAGTCCGTGCTCTCGCCAGTTGGATGACCTGGAAGTGCGCCGTGGTCAACATCCCGTTCGGCGGAGCCAAGGGCGGCGTCATCTGCAACCCGAAGAAGATGTCGCAAGGTGAACTCGAGCGCATGACCCGCCGCTACACCGCTGAGCTGATCGAATTCCTCGGCCCGGAAAAAGACGTCCCCGCACCCGACATGGGCACCGACGAACAAACGATGGCCTGGATCATGGACACCTACTCCATGCACATGCGCCAGACCGTCAACGCCGTCGTTACCGGCAAGCCGATCAACCTCGGCGGTTCACGCGGGCGACGCGAGGCAACCGGACGCGGCCTTTCCGTCGTCTGCGACGAAGCCCTCAAGCACCTCGGCATGCCCATTGAAGGCTGCCGCGTCATCGTCCAGGGCTTTGGCAACGTAGGCTCGAACGCCGCCAAATTGCTAGCCGAAAAGGGCTACACCATCATCGGCATCGCCGAGTACGATGGCGGCCTCTACAACCCGAACGGCATCAACATCCCGGCTCTCATCGAGCATCGCAAGCGTGCCGGTACCATCACTGGCTTCACCGAGGCTGAGGCCGCCGACAAGAACGAGCTTCTCCACTACGCCTGCGAGATTCTGATTCCTGCCGCGACTGAAAACGTCATCACCAGCAAAAATGCCGACCGCCTTCGCTGCCGCATCCTTTGCGAGGGCGCCAACGGCCCCACGACTACCATCGCCGACGAGATCCTTGCCGACAAACGTGTCTTCATCATCCCCGACATCCTCGCCAATGCCGGCGGCGTCACCACCAGCTACTTCGAGTGGGTCCAGGACCGCATGGGCTACTTTTGGACCGAGGCCGAGGTCAATCAACGGCTCGACAACATCATGACCGAGAGCTTCAACGACGTCATCGCCTACGCCAAAACCCATAGCGTCAACAACCGCATCGCAGCCTACATGCTCGCTATCGATCGGGTAGCCTACACTACCAAGCAACGCGGCATCTATGCCTAATCCGCACTTCAACCACAAAAGAGGCAGCTGTTAAAGCTGCCTCTTTTGCATTGAAGTCCAATCACTAAAGCGTGACTTTGAGAGTTACTTTTTGTGAAACCATCGTCGGCGCAGCCCCTCTCGTCGTCCCCGTTACATTGAAGGTATACGTCCCCGGCTTCGTCCCTAGGTCCGTGCAATTCCCGCATCCGGTCGTCGCCGCCAGCCCTCCAAGCGCAACCAGAGCGGCCAGCATCCCCTTCAAGGCACGACGCCGCTTGCCCGGCAGAAACAGCATCAGCAGTCCTGTCGCAGTTGGCCCCACGAACGGCAGTCCCGCGCTGTACGGTGTCGTCGAACCGCAGTCATGAGGCCCGATCGTGCTCAACTGCAGCGTCGTCGAACCCCCGCCCGCCCGAATCATTCCTGCCCCAAACGTACAGGCCGACTCGCTAGGCAGATCGCTGCATCCTAACTGCACCGCCTGATTGAACCCGATCGTCGGAATCACCTTCACGGTAACGCTCGCCATCCGCCCCAGCGTCACCGTCATGGGACCCGCCTCGATCGTAAAGCTCCCCGCCCCCGACCCTGTCTGGACCGCGTTTACCACCTGCGTCAACGCCGCCGACGTACTTCCCGTCGTCGCAGCATCTCCTCCGTAATTAGCCGTCAGGTTATGTGTGCCAACTCCCAGCGAAGCCGTGCTGAAACTCGCCGATCCCGACGCATTCAACATCCCCGCCCACAGAGCTGCGCCTCCATCCAGAATGGACACTAATCCCTTCGGAGTCTTCCCCTGTCCCGCCGCCGCGACCGTCACGGTGAACGTAACACTCTGTCCACTCACCGAAGGGTTCGCGCTCGAAGCCAGCATCGTCGTTGTCGCCACTACGCCCGGCGCAGCCTGAACCACCTCGCTCAGCGCCGCACTGGTCGAAGCCGCAAAGTTCCGTGTCGCCCCATATACCGCCGTAATCGAATGCGTCCCCGCTGCCAGCGTCGTCGTTGACATCGCAGCCATACCAGACGTGTTCAGCGCCGCCGACCCGATCACCGTCGATCCATCGAGAAACTCAACAGACCCGGCCACCGTCCCATGGGCTCCCTGCACCGTAGCCGTGAATACAACGCTCTGTCCAAACGCCGCAGGATTCAACGAGCTGCTCACACTCATCGTCGTCGTATCGGGCAGTACCGTCACCGTCACCGCATTCGAGGTCGAACCGGCGTGTGTCGCATCGCCCGAATAAACCGCCGTCAGAACATGCGTTCCTGCGACAAATCCCGTTCCCGTCGTAGCCGGGCAGGTCGCCGCATTCGTCACCGAGATCATGCAGATATTCGTCGTGCCGTCATAGAACGTAATCGTCCCGGTCAGCGGGCTGCCATCGCCCGAGGCCACATTCGCATACCCGTCCACGTTCTGGCCATAGGAGATGGTCAACGGCGTCGTCACCGTCATCTGCACTGTGCTTGCAATCCCCTGCGCCACCACCGGCACCGCGCCGAGCGACAAGAAAGCGATCGTCTTGAGTGTAAAGCTTCGAATCGACATAGAGATCATGCTGTTCCGTCCTGAGACACTCCCTATATCGGCGGCGTCGGGCAAAAAAAGAGAGTCGGCCCTGAAATCAAAGCGGTTAGCAGGAAAGCGCCCACGCCAGGCATTTCGTAACCGCCCACCCTACGTCTTTATCCGTTTTTAATCCGTGCCAATCCGCGGTCGGCTCTCAAACTCTCTGTCAGCCAATACCCCCTGCCAGATCACCACCCCGATATGGCAAAATGCTAGTGTCTGTCCGGCGCATCTTCGAGCGCTCGACCTGCTATCTTTCAGACATTGCGCCGATGAACCTGCCTAACTCCATCACGATGAGCCGCATTGCATGCGTGCCCCTGCTCATCTGGATCCTCTCTCCCGCCTTCCCCTGGACAGGGCACGGCGCCACCGGCCTGCGCGGCGGCGAGCAGGAGATCATCGCCTCTCTCGTCTTCATCCTAGCCAGCATCACCGACGGCCTCGACGGCTACCTGGCCCGCCGCCGCAACCAGATCACCACCATGGGGATGCTCCTTGACCCGCTGGCCGACAAGCTCATGGTCTCCGCGGCCTACATCGTCCTGGTCGCCTACAACCCCCGCATCGTGCCACCCTGGATCGCCGTCCTCGTCATCGGTCGCGAGTTCCTCGTCTCCGGCCTCCGTTCCATCGCCGCCGCCGAGGGCTTCACCATCGAGGCCAGCGAGATCGGCAAGCTCAAGACCGTCATCCAGATCGTCTCTGTCGTCGCCGCCATCCTGGCGCACCGCTGGGACTACTGGAACTGGGGCGGCTTCATCATCGCGGTCCACTTCATCGCCGTCACGGCCATTTACTGGATGGCCACCGTCTCCATCATCTCCGCAGTCGACTACTTCGTCGGCTTCTGGAAGAAGATCGACCACGCCTCCGAGCGAAAGCGCAAACGCCGCAGCTTCGTCCTCAGCCGCAAGCAAAAGCCCACGCCCCCGTCCGAGCACCCCTCGCACATCTCCTGAGTTCGACGATCGGCCAGCTAGGCAGGTCGAACGAACTCACCCGTGTTGAGATCAATCCGATTGCAATGTCGGATGTACTCGTAGTCCGATGACACTTTCATCTTGAGTTCCGCCGCTAGATGGCCAAACCGCAACGCTTCTTTGTTTGCGGTCTCGATTGCTTCCTCCTCGGACACGACGCGGCCACCCGCGAACATCGTGACAAG
Source organism: Edaphobacter aggregans (assembly GCF_003945235.1). NCBI lineage: Bacteria > Pseudomonadati > Acidobacteriota > Terriglobia > Terriglobales > Acidobacteriaceae > Edaphobacter > Edaphobacter aggregans. The sequence goes on along the minus strand of NZ_RSDW01000001.1, from coordinate 2,136,110 downwards.
GTGCCTATGCTTCACGTAGCCCGAATGGGGCTCGTAGAGCGTCACGACCATCTGCTGTGCAACATCCAGTACCCTTTCTCTGCGTGGTGATTGCGCTGTATGGGTGGAAGGATCTGCAGAAATGTTGTTGACTCGGGGCCATGCAAAAAAATTGACCACTGCCTTTGCCCCGCAATTAGCCGTCCACAGGACTCCGAATACGTCGGTCAAATCGTCTTTGCGAATCTGTGCAGGGCCAACAAAAATTCCACCGTCAGTTGGGAATTGTTCGACTGGTAGACCTACCTGTTTCACCGCTATGAAGTAAGCCGCCGCGAACCCTGGACCCGCGAAGTTCTCTATCGCCGAGAGGCTGATCGTCACGATAAGAGAAGTTTGTCCGAAAGTATAGTGCAGACTTTGAACGAAATTCGTCGCCGAAACCTCAACGGCACCTTGATCGTAGCAACTCATGGCATTCTCCTTATGTTGATGTGATTAGCCAACATTCCGGTTGATGAGCACGTTCTGATGTTGGACCCTGACCGCACCCACCCTCGGCGCAATAGGCTTCTTCCGACGCTAAAACACATGGTTTTTTTGTTCAGGGGATGATCGCCAATAGCAACGTAGATGACCCGGAGCTTGGCCTAAAAGACCGGTTTGATCGTACGCTCCGCAGAGCGTGGAAGACCATAGATTCTGCCGAATTAATCTCCCGCTCCCTCCATCAATGGAATCGGTAGATTTGGCTTCGAATCCCTTTTAAGACGAGGATTTTGTTAGTAATCTCTTTGCTTTTAATAATTTGGCGAAAGGGTGTCTCCTATCTGCTGAAAATAGGAGTTTTATAAATCCTGAGAAGCTCCCGTTACTGTCCTGCAAGAATCCGCGTCACCGGATCCGGCAGCTCCTTATCGGCGTTCTTGAGCAGCAGACTCACCTGCCACATCTCCGTGTCGGAGAGCACATGATCGTACGAAGGCATGCCAGTCAGCCGAATCCCATGAGCGACCTTCCAGTACGTCTCGCCCGCCTCATCATCGCTGACGCCAACCACATCGCTCTTGCCATGCTTCTTCCAAAGCTGAGGCGCATTCGGAAACATGTGCTTCGCATAGGCGACATCGTGCCCGGGCGTACCGTGGCAACTCGCGCATTGAGCGCGATAGATATGGGCGCCGGCCTCAAAAACATCCTCGCTGGTGCCAAAAGGAGCGGCCTTCATCTCGCGCTCGATCCGGGCGTTCAGAGGCAGCCTCACAACATGCTTCTCAAACGGAAACGGCGCGTCCGCGACGGCCACCGGCAGCGGTCCGAAGCGAACATACAGAAACAGCCCCGCAGCCACGGCTGCGATACCAAGGAGAAACCCGAGAAAAACCTTTCCAAAACCGCCGCCGCCGGACTTTTTCGCCATCGTAGAGCTCTCCTTCGCAAGTATTGACGCCTCTCCGCTCCCGAGAGACGCGGCGGATGTTCTAATAAGGAAATGGCCTGCGGTTGACCCTCATACCGCGGCCCTCGAGTTCGACAATAGCAAAAGCAAGCTTGTGAGCAGGAGTATTCGTTGATGTTCGGTTTCAGGTTAAGTGTGAAAAATGTAGCAGCAGTGTTGCTGGCAGCCCTCATAGCCAGCGGAGCAGGCGCCGCGCAGGCGCAGTCGACACACAGAACGCGTCGGGAATCGAACGCAAACCGCAAGGCTCGCATCGCGAGGACCATCCAGGAGACCTACAGCCACCGATGGGAGGTCGGCGGCGGCGGCGGCTATCAGCGCTTCCGTTCCGGTGAAAACCTCCAGCGCAACAACCAGGTCACCTGGGAGACTTGGGGCCAATATAACCTGAGCCCTAAGCTAGGAATTGTAGCCAACGGCACTGGCGCCTACGGCAACGCCAAGATCTCCAACTTCTACTCGCTCAACAACATCTTTCGCCCGTCCATTCAGCAGTACAACGTCCTGGGCGGCGTGGCGTATCGCTTCTATGCGAAGGAGAAGCTCTCGGCCAGCGTACAGGCTCTCGGCGGAGTCTCTATCGGCCTGTTCCAGGGCAATATCACCCCCCTCAAGTCCGAGCAGATCGGCATGTGGCCCAGCCAGACCCGTCCGGCGTTCAACGTAGCCCTTAATCTGGACTACAACCTCTATCCCAACTTTGCCATCCGCGTAGCTCCGACCTATACCGGAACCACCTTCGGCGGCACCGTGCAGAACAACCTTGGATTCAAGGTCGGAGTCGTCTACCGCTTCGGCAAGATCAAGTAAAACCAGCAGCAGACTTCAACCGCGGAACCTCGGCGTCAGGCCTTCCTGGCACGAGGTTCCGTCATGTTTTTAGGATCAAGGATCTCCGCAATCTGCTCCTCGCTCAGCAGCTTCTGCTCTCGAGCCAGCTCCACAATCGAGCGCCCGCTCGCCACAGACTCCTTCACCAACGCCGCAGCCTTCGCGTAGCCGATGTAAGGATTCAGCGCCGTAGCCAAAGCAATCGTGCTACCCGCATAAAAAGCGGCCCGCTCCCGATTCACCGTAATCCCGCGAACGCAGTGCACATCCAGCTCCCGCAGCGTATTCGTCAAAATCGTGATCGACTGCAGCGTGTTGTGCGCCATCGCAGGCATCATCACGTTCAGCTCCAGCTGCCCCGCCTGTACCGCCATCGCCACCGCCGCATCGTTGCCGACAACCTGAAACCCAACCATCGCAGTCAACTCCGCCAGCACAGGATTCACCTTCCCCGGCATGATGCTCGACCCCGGCTGCAAGCTCGGCAGATGAATCTCGTTGAACCCCGTATTCGGCCCCGACGACAGCAGCCGCAGGTCATTCGATATCCTCACCATCTCCAACGCCAGCCCTCGCAGCGCTCCCGAAACCTCCGCCATGCAAGCGCACGACTGCATCGCATACCGCAGGTCATACGCCGGATGCAGCTCCAACCCCGCGATCCGCGCCAGCTTCGCCACTGCCTTCTGCCTGTACTCCGGATGCGTATTCAGCCCCGTCCCCACAGCCGATCCACCCAGCCCAAGCGCCCGCAGCCCCACCGACCCCCTGCGAATCGCCGCCTCCGCCTCTCGCACCGCCGCCGCATACGCCGCAAACTCCTGCCCCAGCGTAATGGGCACCGCGTCCTGCATATGCGTGCGCCCGGCCTTCAGGACATCGCGAAACTCCTCCGCCTTCGCCGCAAAACTCCCAGCCAGCGCATTCAGCACCGGATACAGCTCCTCCAGCGCCAGCAGCGCACTCAGCCGCATCGCCGTCGGAAACACATCATTGGTCGACTGCCCATAGTTCACATGGTCATTCGGATGAACCTTCTTATAGCTCCCCAGTGCCTCCCCCAGCAGCTGCCCCGCGCGATTCGCCAGTACCTCATTCGTGTTCATATGCAGGCTCACACCCGCACCCGCCTGAAACACATCCACCACAAAATGCTCATGGTGCTTCCCGTCGAGAACCTCCTGCGCCGCCCGCACGATCACCCCGCCCTGCTCCTCAGTAATCAACCCCAACTCCCGATTAGCCGCCGCCGCCGCCAGCTTCACCATAGCCAGCGCCCGAATCAAAAACACACTAGCCCTCAACCCACTAATCGGAAAATTCCCCACAGCCCGCGTAGTCTGCGCCCCATAAAGCGCCTCAGCTGGAACTTCGATCTGGCCGAGAGAATCGGTTTCTGTTCTTTTATCGGGCATTTCACCTCTCCGAGGATTTAGATGACAGAAGCCGCCCACGGAATTTCGTCCATAGCAAACTTAAGACGACGTAGAGGCAAAGAAGGAGTGACGGCAACAAGCAGTAAACGTATGGGGCTAGACCTGCTCCCATGTAGCGATCATCCGCCTGAAATGGCGTTTCATTCGGAGGAGCAGTCCCAAGTAACCAACGTTGTCCGGCTTCGGTAATTCCTATGAACCCTAAAATTAAGAGAGCCAAGGCGATTCCAAGACATATCTTGTAACGAGTTCGCATAGTCAGCCGCTACGCCCGCTCCTTCACTGCAAACCCACAATACGTAAACCAAAGCCCCAGCACCAGCGCAAACGACACATATACATAAAACAGCTGCTGATAGTGCATCACACCGAGGAAAAACCCTGCCTCATCGCCCGCGGGTAAGAACAGGAACAACAGGCCCTTGATCAGCGTGATCCATCCAATTAGCGTTACCGTCACTCGCAACGCTCCGCCGGACCACACATTGTGCGCCAGCACCATTGCCAGTCCCGCGATCAACGTAATCACGCCCAACAGAAACATCAGGGATGAGTCATGCAGAATCTCCGTTACCATCTGCACCGTACCCTGCCCGCGAATGCTCATCGATAGTGCGGCCAGAATGGAGTACAAACCGATCAATTTGGCTAGAAACGATGTGCGTGACGCCATGGCGCCCTCCTGTGCCTCAACTTACTAGGATCGCTCATCTCTGGCCCTTTTAAGGTGACACTCATCACTGCTGTTTGGATCGAGCCTCCCCTCAGGCTCTAAGATCGATCGGAGACGTACGAAACCATGGCCACCGTCAAGCAATCCGACTTCATCCAGTCCCTTAGCTAAGTTCGTAAGTTCCTTATGAACTCTTCATACGTTTCCCAAGTCGGATCGGCTGCCGTGTGAATTTCGATAGGAAATGCGGTTTCGGCAAGCGCTTCGTTGAGCTTATCCATGAATTCATCTTCGGACTTGGTGTAATAAATCCATTCACGCAGGTTTTCACCCGTTGAAACAAGTGCAAGTGTGGCAAATTCTCCCTCAAAGAGGGCTGGTCCGAGCATGTCTTCAAGAAGATTCATTCGCTGATGTTCATCGCTCAGCGGCTGCCCAGTTTCGGACTCATACCTCCAAACGAGAATGATCCGGTCAGGCTGAGAGGTTCGATCGAAGTGAGGTTGAAATTCTTTAGCGAAGCGGAATATTATTGCTCTCCCATTTCCGCTATGAGTTGACTTTGCAGTAGCCCACACCGCAACGTTGGATTCACTGGCCACCCGAGACACCCTCTTTCAAAACCACGTCGTTCCCTCGATTCAGCGAGAATTCGCCGATACACCTAAAATTACACTAGAGATCAGAGACCCATGGCCACCATCAAGCAATCCGACTTCATCCAATCCGTCGCCGACGCCCTCCAATACATCTCCTACTACCACCCCGAGGACTTCATCACCAACCTCAGCCGCGCATACGAGCTCGAGCAGTCCCCCGCAGCCAAAGACGCCATGGCCCAGATCCTCATCAACTCGCGTATGTGCGCCGAAGGCCACCGCCCCGTCTGTCAGGACACCGGCATCGTCACCGCCTTCATCAAGCTCGGCATGGAGACCCGCTGGGACAACTCCGGCAAACCCCTCCTCACTATCCAGCAGATGGTCGACGAGGGCGTCCGCCAGGCCTACAACTATCCTGACAACAAGCTCCGTGCCAGCATCCTCAGCGACCCAGCGTTCTCCCGCAAAAACACCGGCGACAACACCCCCGCAGTAGTCTCCGTCGAGATGGTCCCTGGCGCCGAAGTCGACATCACTGTCGCCGCCAAAGGCGGAGGCTCCGAGGCCAAATCCAAGTTCGCCATGCTCAACCCCTCCGACTCCATCGTCGACTGGGTGTTAAAGACCGTCCCCACCATGGGCGCAGGCTGGTGCCCCCCCGGCATGCTCGGCATCGGCATCGGCGGCACCGCCGAAAAGGCTATGGTCATGGCCAAAGAGTCCCTCATGGACCCCATCGACATGCAGGAGCTCAAAGCCCGCGCGGCTGAAGGCCAAAAGCTAAACAAACTCGAAGCCCTCCGCATCGAGCTCCACGACAAGATCAATCACCTAGGCATCGGAGCCCAGGGCCTCGGCGGGCTCACCACCGTCCTCGACGTCAAAATCCTCGACTACCCCACCCACGCGGCCAACCTCCCCGTCGCCATGATCCCCAACTGCGCCGCCACCCGCCACGCCCACATCCACCTCGACGGCAGCGGCCCCGTGGCCCTCGACCCACCCTCACTCGAATCCTGGCCCACCCTCACCTACGACGTCTCCAGCGCCCGCCGCGTGAACCTCGACACCGTCACCCACGACGAAGTCCGCACCTGGAAGCCCGGCGAAGTCCTCCTCCTATCCGGCAAGCTTCTCACCGGCCGCGACGCCGCCCACAAGCGCATGACCGACATGCTCAACCGCGGCGAAACCCTGCCCGTAGACCTCCGTGGCCGCTTCATCTACTACGTCGGCCCCGTCGACGCCGTCCGCGACGAAGCCGTTGGCCCCGCCGGCCCCACCACAGCTACGCGCATGGACAAGTTCACCCGCCAGATGCTCGACCAGACCGGCCTCCTGGGCATGGTTGGCAAAGCCGAACGCGGCCCCGCCGCCATCGAAGCCATCCGCGACCACGAAGCCGTATACCTTATGGCCGTAGGCGGCGCAGCCTACCTCGTCTCCAAGGCCATCAAGAGCAGCAAGGTCCTTGCCTTCGAAGACCTCGGTATGGAAGCCATCTACGAATTCGACGTCAAAGACATGCCCGTAACCGTAGCAGTCGACAGCAAAGGCACCAGCGTCCACAACACAGGCCCGGCAGAGTGGAAGGCCCGCATAGCCGACAACCTCGCCGGGGTACCCATCCTGCAGTAATCACACTGAAGTTTCGTTTGCTTAAGGGCACGGCTTCAGCCGTGCCACCAACCCCTCAAAGAGCGTCATCCTGAGCGGACCCTGAGCGAGCGAAGCGAGTCGAAGGGGCAGTCGAAGGACCCCGAGGGTACCAACCCCAGCAAAACCGTTCGTACCTTTCAACCATGAGGTTGCCGCGCGGGCGGTCTGAAGGGGGAGAGAAAGTGACCCTTCCACCTGCCTTGAGTCAGGCTCAGAATTTCCACAGAAGAAAACTGGCACGCTTTCAGAAGCCAAAAAACAGCCACCAACAAACCACACTTACCGCACTTTTTACCGCTTACTAACCACCAAAAACCATCAAGTTCCGCCCATTTTTCGCAAAACCACCATCAAAACACCCTCTAAAAAAATCCGACCTAGTGGAGGGTGTAAGTGACCCCGGTTATGAATTGGAAGCTGTTCCTCTGGAAGCCGATGGCCGGGTTGTTGAGGTAGGTATTGAGCACGTTCAGGCTCAGGCTGAAGCGATGGTAGACAGGAAGCGCAAGGCCAGCCGCTCCAATAGCCGAGTAGGCGTCGAAGTTATTCCACGACTGGATGTAGGTCCCGCTCGCGGTGAAGAGAAACTTGTGCGGAAACGTGCGCGAGTAGGCCGCGCCGAAGCTCGAACCAATGAGGTCCTCGTTCGGGGTGGGTGCAACGAAGTTCTGTCGCTGGTAGTGCACGTCGGTTCTGAGATCAAGTTCCTGGGTAGGGGTCAGAATCGCGGTCCAGCCGATACCACCGCCGTAGAGCTGAGCAAAGTTCAGGCCCTGCGAGTAGTTGTGGTCGAAGGAGAGGCCGGCCAGAACGAAGACGCGAGAGGTGATGTACTTGTCATGCTCGAAGTCGGTGTGGAAGATGTTCGTTTTCGCAACGGAGTCGGGCGTGGGCGGGTTGGTCTGGGGGACGGTGGGCTGGGTCAGTTTGCCGTAGCTCTGGAGCAGATTGAACGTGGTGCGGGTGCGACGCGGCAGATAGGACACAGTCGGAATGGCACGAATGAGAGAGATGCCAGCGGTCAGGGTTTGACCATAAGAGGTGGACTGTAGGACGTTGGCTCCCCCGGTGATCGATCCGTTCCATCCGTACCAGATGCCTGGGTTGCTGGTGACCTCCTTGTTGTAGGTCGCGCTGTCGATGATGTAGGCAAGCTCCTTGACCGGGACCGGCTGCGGGGGTCCGCTGGCCGGGGCCGCTGTGACCGTGGTGTCATTGACGGTGATGGTGCCGGGCTGCCTGGAGGCCCGAGTAATCTTCTCATCCTTGCGGAGGACGATAAAGCTGCCTTGGGAGCGCAGTTCCTTCACTTTGGCCAAGGGTACGGTGACCTCACCGACGACGTCGCTTTTGAAGATCACGCTATCGCCTGTGCCGCGCACGAGAGTCCCGGTGAGCTGGTCGCCGTTCTGAAAGACGACGACGTCCGGCGGGGGGGCAGGCGGTTTTGCATCCGTTTGTGACCTCGCCGAGCGGGTTAGAACGCCTGAGAGCAGGCACAGAAAAATAAGGATCTCTAGACCTCGCGTGCGGGGGGGCGTGGTTTTTTTGTATGTGCTCATAGGGTTCGAATCAGGGGTCTAAAATAGCGTGACGTTGAGTTTAGATAGGACTTCTATGCATCCGGTTGTTCGTGCGATTGGAAAAGTGTTGCGTTTAGTGGGGATATCGAGTCCGGAAGATTCGATGCCGAAGCGCGAGACAGCCTCCGATCCGCCGTCGTGGAAGACAGTCAAAGCTTCCCAAGAGAAGACGGACAAGGCTTCTTCCTGACGTGACTGGCTGCCGGGACGGCCCGCTGTCCGGTAAATCGAGAGGTCCCACCACTTGGATGCTGCCGGGGCGAATCCTTCAATTCCTTGGGTTTTCAGCTATTTCAATAGGGGTGCTCAGGTTGCATCGGGTGCGGTGCAAATTTCTCTGACGAAAGTATTGCCAATCGTATTTCGATAGGCATAGTATCCCTCTCGGCTTCGGTACAGTTCGCATATCGCGCACGCGCCAGAATCCAAACCATTTACGAAATGAAGCGTTTCCAGACAACTTCCGTTTCAGTGTGAGTATGACAAACAACTACCCTGATGGGGCGGTCAGACCCCTCAGCGTGTTTTGGAAGGTAACGACATGGCATGGTACGCCTACTGTATTGCAGAGAGACAGGCCTTTCCGGAACTTTGCCGGCACCGCCGCCCGATGCCCTTAACGGGAGTTTCGGGTCTATTTGGTAATCAAACATTCCTCTTTCCAGCCAGCGATCTGGCCGTGATCGTCTCCGAGCACACGCCCGAAGACAGTGAACGGATGGACCAGCAGGCTGCCAAGGACCACGCCCGGGTCATCGCTGAATGCTTCAAACACTCCACTGTTCTGCCCTTTCGGTTCAACACAACTTTTGCTGACGACGACGCGCTGCGCCGCTCGGTCCGCTCTAATCAACGTCACTTCATGGCCAATGTAGAGCGTCTGCGCGGTAAAGCGGAGATGCACTTGAAGGTCCTAGTGGACGACACGTGCCCCGGCAATTCTGCTCGGGACATGACGGTCGGCCAGCAATACCTGACCAGCCTGCGTGAGAGCGCAGCCCGGCAGCGGGAACGCCAGTCCAAGGCCCGCGCACTCTCGGTCCAGATGCATCGCATGTTTCTTCCTCTTGCCGAGGAGATTACGTGCAAGCGTATGGACTCCGGGAAGATGCTTCTGGATATCGCCCACCTGATCGACAACAAGACGGTGGAGCGGTATCAGAACAAGTACACCTCCGCTACACAGCAGTTGAAGGAGTGCCGCATGCAGTTGTCAGGCCCGTGGCCTCCGTACCACTTTGTGCATCGCTCGAGTTCGCAGCCGCACGCTTGAGTCTGTCGCGCTCCCCTTTTCCCGATCGTTGATGGGGAGAAGGGAGCGCGATGGAAGTGGTTTAGATTTCTTTTCTCCGTGACAATTCCTGATTTCCGAGCAACCTTTTCCAAGGTGCCGCCTCGTCTTGCGCGTTCGTGCGTAAGGGATTTCGTACTACCTTTTCCTGTCTCCGGCGCATCGCATTAGAACGGTGCGATATATCAGGCACTCAGTCAGACATGCCGAATATCGCAGTGTGAACGTCCAAGGAGAATTTGCGTATGAACTACGGTCAGAAATTCTTTTCAGCCCTTCTTATGACGGGGCTTTGCAGCGTTGCTCCGTCGGTGATGTTTTCCCAGGAACCGAATCCCACGTCCCAAATGCCATCCACGCAGGCGCAAGAGGACATTAAGAAACAGGACAACGGTGTCTATCTGTATCGCGTGAAAGTGGTGCAACGCGATCTGGATGCGGTGAATTATCTGCATCGCAGTGGTTCGACGAGGATTGGCTTCAAGGGAACTACGCTACTGCCGTTGGCTAAGGGGGAAGCTAAGGTCACCAGCGAGCGCGGAGGTCTAACGATTGAGGCGAAGTTTGAGGGGCTAACGCCGGCCAACGGCTTCGGGCCGGAGTATCTGACGTATGTGTTGTGGGCGATCACGCCTGATGGGCGTCCGAATAACTTGGGTGAGGTTTTACCGGCGGGCACGAAGAACAATATCGAGGTGACGACGGCGTTGCAGTCGTTTGGATTGATTGTGACGGCGGAGCCCTACTTCTCGGTGACGCAGCCGAGCGACGTGGTGGTTTTGCAGAATGTGATTATCGAAGACAAGACGAACGGTGTGTTGGAGAAGGTGAATGCGCACTACTCGTTGCTGCCGCGTGGAACGTATGCCGATACGGAAGGGTCGAAGACGGTTACGAATCCGATTACGCGGGATGAGAAGTCGCCGCTGGAACTGTATCAGGCCAACAACGCCGTTCGAATTGCCCAAGTGGCGGGCGCAGACAAGTACGCTCCGGACATCATGGAGGAGGCGAAGCTGGATCTAAAGAATGCCACTGACATCGATAATAGTAAAAAGCCCGATCGCAAGATGGAGATCACGTTTGCGCGTCAGGCGGTGCAGCGGTCTGAGGATGCCCGGCTGGTTACGCTGCGGAAACAGGCTGCTGAGAGGCAGTTGAACGCAGAGATCGCCAAGCGGGATGCTCAGAACCAGGCGCAGCAGTCCGAATTGCAGAGCCAACAGGCGCAGCTTGAGGCTGAGCGAGCACGTGCAGCGCAGGCTGAGGCGGATGCTCAACGCGCTCGTGCCGAGGCTGAAGCGGCTGAAGCGACTAAAAGCGCTCAGAGCGCAAATGATGCTCGTGAGAGACTGCGCGGGCAACTTAATAGCGTACTGGCGACGAGTGAGTCTGCGCGTGGGCTAATCGTAAATATGTCGGATGTGCTGTTTGACACCGGCAAATACACGCTGAAGCCGGATACGGAGATCAGCCTGGCAAAGGTATCGGGAATTCTGCTGTCGTACCCCGGTCTGAAGCTGCAGGTGGAAGGACACACCGATAGCGTGGGCAGTGACGAGATGAACCAGAAACTCTCGGAGAATCGTGCGGAAGCGGTGCGGGACTTCCTGGTGAAACAGGGGGTTCAGCCGGACAATATTACGGCGGCGGGCTTCGGCAAGACAAGGCCGGTGGCTGACAACAATACTGCCAGCGGACGCCAGCAGAATCGACGTGTGGAGATGGTAGTCTCGGGCGCCGCAATTGGTGTGCATGAAGGCGCCGCAGCGGCCACCGGAACTGCTTCGCCTCAGCAGTAAGGTTTACCTATTTGTAAAAAACGGGAGGCTGGCTGATGCGGCCTCCCGTTTTTGTTTATAAGAGATGTATGTCATCTCTCACTGGAAAGACCGTTCTGATTACGGGCGCAAGCTCAGGAATTGGCAGGGCAACCGCATTCGCCTTTGCGCGGGAAGGTTGCAGACTGCTGCTTTGTGCGCGTCGGCTCGACCTGCTGGTGAAGTTGCAGCAGGAGCTGACGGCGGCCAGTGCGCCTGTTACTCATGTGTTTCCATTGGATGTTCAGGACCGTGCGGCGGTAGAGGCGGCGATCTCCGGACTCCCACAGGACTGGAGCCAGATTGACGTTCTGGTGAACAATGCCGGCTTGAGCAGAGGCCTTACCAAGCTGTACGAAGACGATCCGCAGAACTGGGAAGAGATGATCGACACGAACGTGAAGGGATTGCTGTATGTCACGCGTGCCGTGGTGCCGGGTATGGTGGAGCGCGGGCGCGGCCATGTCATCAATATGGGGTCGACGGCAGCGTACATCACCTATGCGAACGGGGCAGTTTATTGCGCATCCAAAGCGGCGGAGAAGGCCATCAGTGAAGGATTGAAGATTGATCTGATGGGGACGCCGGTGCGGGTGACGTCGGTCGATCCGGGAATGGTTGAGTCGGACTTTAGCGTGGTGCGATTCCGCGGAGATGAGGAGCGAGCGGCCAAGGTGTATCAAAACATTACGCCGCTGCAGCCAGAGGACATTGCAGAGACAATCGTCTGGGCGGCGAGCCGTCCGGCGCACGTAAACATCCACAATATCGTGATGACAACGATCGACCAAGCGAACTCGGTGGTCTTCCACCGGCACAGCTGAACGGTTTCAACGGCAGGGCGCGAAGAGGCCGTCTTCCCATGCGACCGCAAGCTGTGCGGGACTACATGTGGACGGTCCAGCCCAACTCGGCCAACTTCTCCTCGATATCGGCTAGTGCATAGGCGAGCGCGGAACGACGGTGCGGACTGGATGTCCGTTCCGAGAGAATGCGTTCGCGTTGCAGTTCGAGCGCCTGAAGCTTGCGTTTGCGTTCTGCAGCTTCGGCGCTGGCCTGTGCGGCGGTAGGTTTCGGAGAATCGGCCTGCGATTGCTGTTCTTCCACGGATTTACTCTCCCATCCACGCGACATGCTTCTAGTTTACGCCGCCCGGTCTGAAACCCTGGTGAATTTGCGCTGGAAGTACCTTATGCTGCATCTTTTAGGAACACATCGGAGTTGGTGAGGACATCATGCGCGTTTTTCAAATGACACAGTTTGGCCTGGAACATTTGAAGTCCGCAGAGCAGCCTGAGCCTGTCGTAACGCCAGGCATGGTGCTAATTCGAGTTCATGCGGTCTCGCTGAACTACCGCGATCTGTTGGTGGTGAAGGGGCAATACAACCCGAAGATGCAGTTGCCGCGGATTCCGTGTTCAGACGGGGCCGGCGAGGTGGTCGCGGTCGGGGATGGAGTGGGGCAGGTGAAGGTGGGCGACCGGGTGTGCGGCATCTTCATGCAGCGCTGGTTGGATGGGCCTTTGACGGCAGAGAAGTCGAAGGCGGCCTTGGGTGGCGATGTCGATGGAATGCTTGCCGAGTATGTTCTGCTCTCTGAGGACGGCGTGGTGCGGTTTCCTGAGCACCTGAGTTATGAGGAGGCGGCAACACTTCCCTGTGCAGGTGTGACAGCTTGGAATGCGCTTCATTACGGAGGCAATCCGGCCCGTCCATTGCACCCGGATGAGACGGTGTTGATCCAGGGAACGGGCGGAGTCTCCATCTTTGCACTCCAGTTTGCGAAGCTGCTGGGGGCGAGGGTTATAGGGACATCGTCGAGCGAGGAGAAACTGGCGCGGGCGTACTCCATGGGGCTCAATACCGGTTGCAACTACCGAGAGCGGCCGGAGTGGTCCCGGTGGGTGACGGAGGTGACTGATGGGCTAGGCGCCGACCGGATTATCGAAGTCGGCGGTGCGGGCACATTTGGCCAATCGTTACGCGCCGCACGGGTTGAGGGCATGGTGGCGCAGATTGGCGTGCTATCAGGTGCCACAAGTCCCGAGCCGCTTGCTCTGACACCCATTCTGCACAAGCAACTCCGCGTACAGGGGATTTATGTCGGCTCGCGCGCCATGTTCGAACAGATGAACGTGGCGATAGCGGAGGCTCAACTGCACCCTGTGGTGGCCAAGGTTTTTGCGTTCGAGCAGGCCAGGGACGCGTTCGTGCACATGCAATCGGCGACGCATTTCGGCAAGATCGTGATTCGAGTTGCCGCGGCCTAACCGATCCCATGAAACAATGAACCTTCAACCTTCGTCATAAATTTAAGCTCACCCGAGAAGGAATAGCTTTATGTGGATTGTTCGACTGGCACTCCGGCGACCGTACACCTTCGTCGTCATGGCAGTGCTGATCCTGGTTCTTGGCATCGTCAGCATCGAGACGATGAGTACGGACATCTTTCCTACGATCGACATTCCCGTCGTTACGGTGATCTGGACCTACTCGGGTACAAGTCCCGATGAGATGGAGAAGCGCTTCACGACCATCAGCGAACGCTCGATGACCACTGCGGTTAACGACATCGAGCACATCGAGTCGCAATCGGTCAGCGGTATCTCCATCATCAAGGTCTTCTTCCAGCCGGGCGCCAAGATCGAAGCGGCAGTCGCGCAGGTGACGGCTGTGAATCAGACGATTCTGCGCATCCTGCCTCCGGGGACGACGCCACCGTTTATCCTTCAGTTCAGCGCGTCGAATGTGCCGATTTTGCAGGCAGTCCTTTCGAGCGACAAGCTGTCTGAAGCCGATCTGTATGACCTTGGCCTGAACTTTGTGCGCACGCAACTGGCCACGGTACAAGGCGCGCAGGTGCCGGCTCCTTACGGTGGCAAGGCCAGGCAGATCATGGTGGACCTTGATCTGGGCCAGCTCTACTCGAAGGGGCTCTCGCCCACTGACGTAGTGCAGGCGCTGACAGCGCAGAACCTGATTCTTCCTGCTGGAACGGCGAAGGTGGGGACGACAGACTACATCGTCCGGACCAACGCCAGCCCCACGGTTCTTGCGCAGTTGAACGATGTTCCCATCAAGAGTAATAACGGCGCGATCGTCTATATGCGCGATGTGGCACAGGTTCACGAGGGCTTCGCGATCCAACAGAACATCGTCCGGATCAATGGCCAGCGAGCGACGTTGCTCACGATCCTGAAAGCAGCCTCGGCCTCTACGCTGGATATCGTCAAGCGCGTGAAGATCGCTCTGCCCAGGATCGCCGCAGGGCTGCCGCCAGAACTCAAGATCACGCTGATGTTCGATCAGTCGATCTTTGTACGGGCCGCGCTGCAAGGTGTAGTAAAGGAAGCGATCATTGCCGCTACGCTGACTGCGCTGATGATCCTCCTGTTCCTCGGGAGCTGGCGCAGTACGGTGATTGTTGCGATCTCGATCCCGCTGTCCATCCTGACGTCGATCATTGTGTTGAAGGCATTTGGGCAGACGCTGAATACGATGACGCTGGGCGGGTTGGGGCTAGCAGTCGGCATCCTGGTTGACGATGCCACGGTCGAGATCGAGAACATCCATCGTAATCTGGGGCAGGGCAAGGAGATTGAGCCGGCCATTCTGGATGGCGCAGCGCAGATTGCTGTTCCAGCCTTCGTCTCGACGTTGGCTATCTGCATCGTGTTCGTCCCAGTAGTGTTTCTCTCGGGTGCGGCGAAGAGCTTGTTCACGCCACTGGGCATGGCGGTCGTGTTCGCGATGCTGGCCTCATATCTGCTCTCGCGCACGCTGGTGCCGACGATGGTGAAGTTCCTGCTGGCCAGCGAGGTCGATATGTATCAGGACCACGAGTCGGGACACCAGGAAATGCCAGCGAATGCGAGCTGGATATGGCGTATTCATTTCCGCTTCAACGGTGCCTTCGAGCGATTTCGTACGCGCTACCGCGTCGCTCTGGACTGGGCGCTGGCCCACGCCGGATTTTCGCTCGGATGCTTTGGAGTGTTCCTCGTCCTTTCAGCCTGCCTGATCCCCTTTATCGGTCAAGACTTCTTTCCGAGCGTTGATGCCGGGACGTTTCGGCTGCATGTCCGGACACCTCCGGGTACGCGTATCGAAGAGGTAGAAAATGTCTTCAAGAATGTGGAGACGACGATTCGGGAAGTGGTGCCGGCGAACGAACTCGCGATGCTGCTTGATGATATCGGCATCCCGAACGGTGCCTTCAATCTGGCCTTTGGCGACGGCAGCCTAACCGATGTGCAGGACGGCGAGATTCTGGTTGCGCTGACGGAAAAGCACCATCCCACGCCGCGCTACCGAGAGCTGGTGCGCGAGAGGCTGCACAAGAAGTTTCCCGATGTAGTGTTCTACTTTCAGGCGTCGGATATCGTGAACCAGATCCTGAACTTCGGCCTGCCTGCGCCGATCGACATTCAGATCAGCGGGCGACAGTTCTACCAGAACTATGCGCTTGCCCAGAAGATAAGGCAGGATGTGGCTGGTGTTCCCGGTGCAACGGATGTCCATATCAACCAGGTTGTGTATGCGCCAGAGCTGCATGTTAACGTCGATCGCAGCAAGGCTCAGCTTATTGGACTAACTGAGGGCAGCGTGGCAAACAGCATGCTGTATGCCCTCGCTGGCAGCGGACAGGCTTCCCCGAACTACTGGCTGAATCCGCAAAATGGAGTCAACTACTCGGTCGTGGTACAGACACCGCAGTACAAGATCGACTCGGTGGACGCGCTTAAGAACATTCCTGTAACCAGCGGTTCGGCGAGTTCGAATCAGGTCAACTCAGCGCAACTGTTGAATAACGTGGCGCAGGTAGAACACACAACAAGCCCTGCGGTGACGAATCACTACAACGTACAACCAGTCTTCGACGTCTTCGTGAATGTGCGGCGGCGCGATCTGGGTGGCGTCTCCACCGATATCAATCGCATTCTCGACAAATACCGCGAGCATCTTCCGCCGGGTGTGCAGGTGACGGTGCGTGGGCAGGTGCAAAGCATGCACGACTCGTTCACGGGGCTTGGCCTGGGTATGATCTTTGCCGTGCTATTGGTGTACCTGTTGATGGTGATCAATTTTCAAAGCTGGCTAGATCCGTTCATCATCCTTACGGCGCTCCCCGGGGCCGCCTGCGGAATCCTGTGGATGTTGTTCCTGAGTGGAACTACGTTCAGTGTGCCGTCGCTGATGGGCGCGATTATGACGGTCGGCGTGGCGACGGCCAACTCCATCCTGATGGTCACGTTCGCCAACGATCAGCGTTCGGCTGGGATGAACTCGATTGAAGCGGCATCTTCAGCCGGTGCGACGCGACTTCGTCCAGTGTTGATGACTGCGCTGGCGATGATCATCGGCATGCTGCCTATGTCGCTCGGACTGGGCGAGGGCGGCGAGCAGAACGCTCCGCTGGGCCGCGCCGTGATTGGAGGCTTGATGGTCGCCACTGTCACCACGCTGCTGATCGTACCGATCATTTACAGCCGCCTGCGCAAGCACGATCCCGATGCAATGCAGATGGAAGAGGTTCCAGAATAGCCCGCAAGCCGTACCATGAGAGAAGAGATGACGCACACCCCCCATGCCGAACACCAAAGCTCCAGCCGCACGCCGTACGTCGGTGCGGCGCTGTTCTTTCTTGTCCTGATCGTCATTGGCGTGCTGGCGTTGATGCCCAAGCTGCGCCACAGGGACGAGCTGCGAGTCGAAGCACAGGAAGCTGTAGGGCCGCCTGTCGTTTTGGCCACGAAACTCAAATCGGGAGAAGCAGGAGGACATCTGGAGATCGCGGCCTCCGTACAGGCGTTTGATCAGACTCCCGTCTTCGCGCGCACCTCGGGATATGTAAAAGCGCGGTACGTCGACATCGGTGACCATGTACGGCAGGGCCAGCTGCTTGCAGTGATCGACGACCCGCAGACCGCACAGGCCTTGATGCAGGCCAAGGCGACATTGGCGCAGCTCAAAGCACAACTCGCTCAAGCCCAGGCGAACGCGCAACTTTCTAACGTGACGAACGAGCGATGGCAGGGACTGGTCAAGCAAGGGGTGGTCTCCAAGCAGGACGCCGATCAGAGGTTTGCGCAGGCCGGTGCCGATGTTGCTACCGTCGCCGCAGCGCAGGCCAACATCGCAGCCGGCGAAGCCAATGTAAGGAATCTTGCCGAGCAAGAGTCATTTTCTCGAGTAACGGCGCCGTTTTCCGGAGTTATCCTTTCGAGATCCATTGATAAGGGATCGCTGATCAGCTCCGGCAGCCAGAGTGGTGTCACGCAGATGTTCACCATTGGCCAGTCAGAGACGGTCCGTGTATTTGCTAGTGTGCCTCAGGCTAGCGCTGGTGGTTTGTTCGCTGGTCATGTAGCGAAGGTCACGTTTCGCGAGGTGCCTGGACAGGTCTACACCGGTACCGTCGCCCGCACCAGCCAGAGCCTTGATCCCGGGACTAGAACCCTGCTCACCGAGGTTGATCTGAAGAACGACGGCCGCATTCTGCCAGGCATGTATGCAACGACGATCTTCGATCTGCCCCGTGGCACGGTTGCTCCGGTATTGCTGCCGGCCAATGCACTCGTGATCCGCACAGCAGGCCCGCAGGCTGTTGTGCTCGACGGCAACAACATCGCCCACTTCCGATCGATCGCGCTGGGCCGCGATCTAGGTAGCGCAACGGAGGTTGTCAGCGGTCTTAAGGCTGGCGATATTGTGGTGCTCAGCCCCGGGGACGGCGTCGTCGATGGCGCGAAGGTCGAGCCTAATATGCAGCAGTAGCCGTCTTCCCCGCATATAATTGTAAGGTTGTGGCCCGGGGGAGTTTTCGTGATTGTTGAGATTGAAGGCCTGCAGAAGGTATACGACGGCAAGCAGCGCGTAGTCGCCGTCGATGGCATCGACCTCAGCGTCCGTCCGGGTGAGCTCTACGGTCTGCTCGGACCTAACGGCGCGGGCAAGACGACGACGATCAGCATCTGCACTACTCGCGCTCTGCCCACCGCTGGAAGGGTTCGGATCGCCGGGGTTGACGTGGTTGCGGCTCCAGCGTTGGCTCGACGAGGCATCGGCGTCGTTCCGCAGTACAACACACTCGACCGCGCTTGCACGATCTACGAGAACATCCATTTCCATTGTCTCTACTTCGGCTTCTCGCGCTCGGAGGCAAAGCAGCGAACCGATCAACTGTTGGCGCAGTTCCATCTGACGGAGCGCGCAGATGCTTACCCGGCACAGCTCTCCGGCGGCCTTGCGCAACGTGTCCAGATCGCACGCGCCATCGCGCATCGTCCGAAAGTGCTCTTTCTCGATGAGCCCAGCGCGGGTCTCGACCCGCAGAGCCGCATCGCCATGTGGGACGCCGTCCGCGGGCTGCGCGAAGAGGGAATCACGGTCGTCCTGACGACGCATTACATGGAAGAGGCCGATGAGCTTTGCGATCGCGTCGCCATCATCGACCACGGCAAAATCCTCGTCGAAGATACACCCGCTGCGCTGAAGAACTCTGTTGGGGCGCAGCGTGTCTATGAGCTCGATCTCCGGAGCCACCAGAACGTCCCTCTGCTCGTCCAGCAGTTACAGCACCTCTCCGGCATCGCCAACGTGGAGACAACGACTGAGGGAGTACGTATCCTGGCAGAGGGGACCGAGGGTCTTCTGTCCGAGGTCGTGCATGCGGCTAGTCCTTACGGGCTACGCGATCTGACCATTACTGAAACCAGCCTGGAGACCGTCTTCATCCATCTGACCGGGCGCGACCTTCGCGAATAGGCAGGCACCATGACACAGACAGCGCAACTCGAAACGACACAATCCGAAATCAGCCGTCCCGCGGAAGGCTCGAGGATGATGCAGTACGTTCGTGCGTTCGTTGGGCTCTTTTTGCGCGATTTACACGTACTACGGCGCGAAATCTTTCCTTTCGTCATCCGTGTCTGCATGAATCCGTTGCTGTTTCTGTTCGTCTTCACCTTCATCATGCCGCATATGAGCGGAGGCGCCGCGATGAACCCCACGGCGTCGATGGCTGGTGGCAATTTCAGCACAGTACTGTTGCCGGGGTTGATGGCAACGGCGATCATGTTCAGCGGGATTGCAGCCGTCGCGCTACCACTGGCACAGGAGTTCGGCATCACGCGCGAGATCGATGACCGTGTGATGTGTCCGCTGCCGGTCGCTGCGGTTGCGATCGAGAAGGTATGCTTTTCGGCGATGCAGAGCGTGATCGCCGCAGCTGTCGTCTTCCCGTTGGCTTATTACATCCCTGCCACGCCGGTCGTCACACATGTAAATAGCTGGCCTTACCTGATCGTTGTGCTGGTGTTAGCGAGCCTCACCTCCGGGGCTTTGGGCCTAACCATCGGCACGAGCGTAAAACCGCAGCAGATCGGTCTAATCTTCGGCGTGGTCGTTATGCCGATCACGTTCTTAGGCTGCGTTTACTATCCTTGGGTAGCTCTTAAGTACATTCGATGGTTGCAGATCGGTGTCCTCATCAATCCGATCGTCTACATGAGCGAAGGGCTCCGTTCGGCGCTGACGCCAACGCTACCGCACATGCCGCACATTCTCATTCTGAGCATGCTGACATTCTTTCTCGTCGTCCTCACGTGGCTTGGTATCAGAGGATTTCTGCGCCGCGTGATCGGCTAAGCCGCCTGCAGCTTTCCGCGCAGAGCCTCTGCGATCAACTGACCGTGGAAGCGTCCGTTCTCGATGAAGATTTCGTTGGTCCGCTCTCCCGCGACGATGACTCCCGCAAGATAGATCCCCGGAACGTTGCTCTCAAGCGTGGCAGGATCGCACACTGGAACGCGATCGTTCTCCTCGTCCAGCGTTACCCCCAGTTGCTCGATGAAGTCAAAGTCCGGGTGATAACCCGTCAGCGCAAAGACGAAGTGGTTGGGAAGGGTCAGCGGGCCCTGCGGCGTCGACAGCATTACCTCATCCTCCGCGATGTTGGTGACGTTGCTACTGAAGTAGGCCGAGATTTCGCCGTTCTTTATGCGGTTGTTGATGTCCGGTAGGATCCAGTACTTCACATGGCGATGCATCTCCGCTCCCCGATGCACCAGCGTCACGCGAGCTCCGTGCCGCCAGAGATCGAGTGCCGCAATTGCTGCTGAGTTCTTCCCGCCAATCACAACAACATCCCGATCGAAGAACGGATGCGGCTCGTCATAGTAGTGCCTGACCTTGTTGAGGTCCTCGCCCGGAATGCCGAGATAGTTCGGCAGATCGTAGTAGCCGGTAGCAACGACAAGCTTGCGTGCCCTGTGTTCCAGCTTGCGGCCGAAGCGATCGACGGTATGGACGAGGAAACGGCCGTCGCTTCCGGTGGCACGCTCGACCGTCTCGTACTGCCGGACATCCAGCGCGTAGTGCTCGGCTACCTTGCGGTAGTACTCGAGCGCTTCGCTCCGGTTCGGCTTCTGGTTAGGGCTTGAAAACGGAATGTTGCCTATCTCCAGCAACTCCGGCGTCGTGAAGAAGGTCATGTTGGCCGGATAATGAAACAGAGAGTTGCACAGGCAGCCCTTATCGACCAGGAGAGCAGTGAATCCTGCCCGCTGCGCCTCGATCGCACAGGCCATTCCTGTCGGCCCGGCGCCGATCACCAGCAAATCAACAATGTCTTCCGCAGCATGATCGCTCATGCTTCCATCTTACTGAATCCGTTGTCGCAATCGCCGTCCTAGTCAAGGACGACGAGTTTGTGTGCGATGGCAAACAGGGCAAGCTCGAGCCTCGTCGATACGCCCGTCTTATCGAAGATGTTCGAAAGATGCCGCTTCACCGTCTCCTCGCTGATGGCAAACTGCTTGGCGACATCCTTGTTGCTGCAGCCTTCGACGATGCAGGTCACCACCTCGAGCTCGCGCGGAGTCAACCCATAGGTCTTCTTCTCGGGCGTGGAGGCGGCCTGTTTCATCAGTTCGTTGAGCGCCGTAACCAGATTGGCGACCCGCTCGCCGCCGATCCAATAATCGCCCGCGAGCACGGCCCGTAGCGACATCGACAGATCGCCCGCCACCGCATCCTTGAGCACGATGCCCCGCGCACCGATCTGCAACGCCTCAATGATCTGCTGGGTCGAGATAGTGCTGGTCAGCAGAATGATCTTCACCCGTGGCGACTTGCTCATGATGGCGCGCATGGCCTCCAGACCCGGCAGCCGCGGCATCAGCAGGTCGAGCAGGAGGATGTCTGGCTCAAGTTCCAGCGTCTGCGTAATGGCAACATCGCCATCCTCGGCCTCACCGACGACCTCGAAGCCGGGCTCGCTCTCCAGCATGTTCTTCACGCCAAAGCGCACAACAGGATGATCGTCGGCGACGACGATACGGATGGGTGCAGTCAGAACAGCTTGTCCCTCGGCAGATCTCTTCAGTGCTTCATTCATGCGTGCTATCTCCTCGCAAATCTGGAGTTGCGTTTTTTCTAAGGTCAACTTCGCGTGCGACCAGCATACGCTCCAGCCGTTCGCAACCCAGCAGGAATTCATCAAGCGTAGCTACATGATTAGTAGCGTCCAAACCCCTCGTCTCCATGGAAGTCGCAAGTCTTTGCAGTTCACAGGCGCCGACCATACCACAGCCCCCTTTAATGGCGTGCGCTTCCTTACGATATGCATCGTCATCTCCTCCTGATGCCGCCAGCTGCATCGCTGCGATACGCCGCCGCGCATCATCCAGGCAGAGTGCATATAGCTGACCGATCCGCTCCGGACGCATGGATCCGGCCAGTTTCCCATATACAGTTTGATCGAGCACGGTTACATCTTCAAGAATCGCCCCGCCCGTCGAGGTGGCAGCACGGCCCGCAATCGCCTCTTGAAGTGCATCCATAGAAAACGGCTTAGCCAGAAATCCATCGAAGGCCGACTGGACTTCCCCCCCAGGCTCACTTCCGCTCATAGCCAGCAGCATGGTTTGTGAGCCGCAGACCGCGCGTATCTGGCAGGCCAGTTCGATACCAGCCAAACCTGGCATCTGCAGGTCGGTCAACACCACCTCCGGCAGAGAGTCCCGAGCTTCTTGCAGCCGCAGCAGCGCCGCATCCCCGGAGTCAGCCGCTCCCACCGAGTACCCCTGGCTGGTCAGCAGAAGCGAGAGCACTTCCCTGCTGACTGCATCATCATCGACTACCAGTACCCGGACCTGCGCTGCCCCATTGTTCATGTTGGCAAAGAGTATCAATTGAAAGGCTCCAGTTCCACTCCAACCTGCGATGGCGGTACAGTAGTTGCCATGGGCCAGCAGGAAGATCCGAGGCAGTCAAACGGCGAAGTGGCCGCAGAATTGGCTGCACTGTCGGCTCGGGTCGAGGCGCTCGAGCGGGAACTAGCCTTGCTGCGCCACGCGTCGCGGGCTGCATCCCCGGAGCCGGTTCCGCCCCCACCCTGCGTCACGGAAGCGGTCACATCAGACACTTCTCCGCTACGACAACATCCGCCCCCCCGAGCCTCGCTCGAAAACCGCATCGGCTCCCGCCTCTTCAACTTCATCGGAATCTTCGCGCTCCTCATCGGCTCGGGCTGGTTCCTGAAGTTGGCGATGGACAACCACTGGATCGGGCCGTTGGGACGGATCCTTGCGGGTCTGATCGCCGGAACCGCAATCATCCTCTGGTCGGAACGGTTCCGTCGACAGGGCTTCAGCGTCTTCTCGTACTCGTTGAAGGCAGTAGGCGGCGGCGTACTGTACCTCTCGTTATGGGCCGCATTCCAGCTCTATCACCTGATGCCCGCGAGCGCCGCTCTCGGCGCTATGATTCTGGTTACCGCGTGGAATGCCTATATGGCATGGTCGCAAAACAGCGAGCTGCTGGCGGCCTATGCGCTGGCCGGAGGATTCGCGACGCCGCTTTTGCTATCCACGGGCGTCAATCATCAAATATTTCTCTTTACCTACATCTTAGTGATCGATATCGCGACCGTCGTGCTTGTCCGGCTGAAACCCTGGCCTCGGCTGCTGCTGGGAGCATTCCCCGCGACGGTTGCCTTCTTTATCGGCTGGTACATTCAGTTCAACTCCGCAGACCAGCTAGACACATCCATCCTCTTCGTCGGACTCTTCTTTCTCACCTTCGCCAGTGTTGCGCTGGGGGGTTCTCCGGAGGCAAAGCGCACAGCAAGCATCATCACCGAGATCCTGCTTCCCCTTGGAAATGCGGCATTCGCTGCTCTGGCGTTGTACTCACTGTTGCAAGATGCGGGCCATCACGATCTGCTGCCGTGGGTGATGATTCTCTTCGCAGCGCTGTACCTGGGCCTGATGCGGCTGCCGGAGACCAGCGTCGCCTCAGCCGTGCATCTGTCGCTCGCCATCGTCTTTCTCACTATTGCGATTCCGCTGAAGGCAAGCGGCCGCTGGATCACAATAGGCTGGCTGGCGGAGGGTGTGGCACTCCTCTGGGTCTCAGCACACCTCTCGGTCCCGAAGACGGAAGACACGCCCGTCCGAGTGCATCGCGTCCTTCGTTGGCTTGCGATCGGCGCTCTGGTGCTAGGTTTCCTCGGCCTGCTCAGCTTCCCATACCTCTTCGACCGCTACCTTCAGACCCCCTTCCTGAACTCACGCTTTGCCACCTCGCTATTCGGAGTCGCCGCGCTCGCGGCCTCTGCCTGGATTTCGCTCCACGCGCGCCAGTATCCAGATGAGTCGTCTCCAAGCTGGCGACAGATCGCCGGCGGATGCATCATCGCACTCAACATGGTCGCCATCCTGGCCTGTGTCCGCGAACTCGACACCGCATGGAGCGCCGCCGCCGGAAACCACGAGGCAGATCTTCAGCGATCGCTCGCCATCTCCGCCTTCCTGATGCTCTATGGAGCCGCGCTGCTTGCCGTAGGCTTCTGGAAACGCTCTGCCTTCATCCGTTGGCAGGCGCTTCTTCTGCTCGTCTTTACCATCGCCAAGACCTTTCTCTACGATATGCGCGACCTCAGCCAGGGCTACCGTGTCGTCAGCTTCCTCGGTCTGGGCGTGCTGCTAATGGCGATCAGCTTTGCCTACCAGAAGGACTGGCTGGCTCTCCGCGATCCAAGCCCCGATCCCACTCCGAAGGCAGGCCGGTGAAGCCCGTCCTCCTTGCGCTCCTCCTCTGGCAGGCTGCAGATGCTGGTTTGCATACGCCCGTGGCCGACCCGCAGTTTTTCCGTTATCAGCGACAGATCACGTTGCCCGCTGGTGCAGGCCCGTCTTGCGTAACGATCGATCCACGGATATTTCCCCATGCCGCTCCGTCGCTCAAAGACCTGCGCATCTATCAAACCTCTTCCGGCAGCCAGAGTCGCGAAATCCCCTATGCCATCACGCTCAGCGAACCCGCACAACAAGACAACGAACCAGCACGCGTGATGAATCTCGGCATGCTGGGACGCACTATCGTCTTCGACCTCGCGATGCCAGCGCGCCCCTATACCGAGGTCGCGCTCGATCTTGATGGCAAAGACTTCCTCGCCATAGCCACTGTCTCCGGCCTCAACGAGCCGAACGCCGCAGCCTCAACCAAGCTCGGTGATTTCACTCTCTTCGATCTCACCTCACAGCACCTCTCGCGCAGCACCACGCTTCGCCTGCAGGAGTCGAGCTTTTCCTACCTTCACGTCGAGTTGAACATATCGCCCGCGCCCGGCAACCGCATCTTCGTCCCTACGCCCGGAATGGTTCGCGGGGCCACTGTCCCGCCCAGCCGCGAGGCTCAGTCTCTCTACACCACCGCCGCCGAAACCACGGCCATCACGCAACGCGGACGAGAGACCGTCGCCACCTTCAACCTGCCCGAGCGCGTCCCCATCGAGCGCGTCTCCTTCACACTTGCGCCTGACTTCAAATCGAACTTCAGTCGTGACGTGCGCGTCACAGACCGCCCGGCCGGCACTCCGACCTCATCAGCCGAAACGATCACCGGAACGATCCTGCGCGTACACCTTACCCAGTCTGGGCGCGAAATCCGCCAGCAGCAGTTGAGCATCCCCGCAACGCTCGGCTCCAACATGCAGAGCCCCGCAACAGTAGAGGTCGCCATTCAAAACGGCGACGACGCTCCACTTCCCATCACGTCAGTGCGTCTCGAGATGAGAGAACGCAAGCTCTGCTTCGACGCGCCCAGCGCCGAACCGCTCGCGCTCTTCTATGCAGATCCAACGCTCACTGCGCCGCAATATGACTACGCTCGATTCTTCTCTCTTGCGAGTCCGATGCACCCAGCGCAGCTTGGGCCCGAGCTCCCAACCCCCGCCTATCATCCGCGCCCCGACTCCCGCCCGCTCAC
Organism: Edaphobacter aggregans; assembly: GCF_003945235.1. Lineage (NCBI taxonomy): Bacteria > Pseudomonadati > Acidobacteriota > Terriglobia > Terriglobales > Acidobacteriaceae > Edaphobacter > Edaphobacter aggregans. The sequence continues at coordinate 2,110,503 of NZ_RSDW01000001.1, read as the reverse complement.
GGAACGGCATCCGGACCTTCTATGGATCGTACTGCTCGTTGTAATCTGCGCTTTGGGCGTGGTGGCGCTGCACTCGTCGAAGAAACTACCCCGGTAGTTTTCACTAAGAGCCAAAACTGTATCTACCGTATCGCCGTATCGACTTCACTGATCCAATTCGGCGACTTCAATATCTCACGCGGCTTCGAACCATCCGCCGGACCCACCAGACCGTCATTGTACATCATATCGATCAGATGAGCCGCACGCCCGTAGCCGATACGCAGACGCCGCTGCAGCAGGGAAGTGCTCGCCTTGCCGAACTCGAAGACCAGCCGCACCGCGTCGTCGTACATCGGATCGTCGTTGTCGCCTTCCGTGCTGCCCTCGCCGTCCTTGCCCGCATCTTCCTTCGGTCCTTCGAGGAAGCCGTGAACATACTCGGCCTCGCCCTGCGCCTTCCAGAACGCTGTCACAGCGGAAATCTCCTTCTCTGTAACAAATGGAGCATGCACGCGCTGCACACGGCTTGTCCCCGGCGGCAGATACAGCATGTCGCCACGTCCCAGCAGGCTCTCGGCGCCATTCGAATCGATGATCGTGCGCGAGTCCACCTTGGTCGCCAGCCGGAAGCTCATGCGCGTCGGCACATTGGCCTTAATTAACCCGGTTATGACGTCCACCGAAGGCCGCTGCGTGGCGAGCACAAGATGAATGCCGACCGCACGAGCCATCTGAGCCAACCGCGTAATTGACTCTTCTACGTTCGCCCGATCAAGCATCATCAAATCTGCCAACTCATCGATGATGATGATGATGTAGGGCAGCGGCTCCTGATTTACATCTTCGAACAGATACTCGCTGCCATGATCGAAGAGCTTGTTGAACTGATCGATGTTGCGAACGTGATTCGCCGCCAATAGCTTCAGCCGGCGTTCCATCTCACGTACAGCATTGCGCAGAGCATTCGCCGCCAGCTTCGCCTCTGTGATGATCGGCGTAAACAGGTGTGGAATTCCCTCATACATCCCAAGCTCAACGCGCTTCGGATCGACGAGGATCATGCGAACCTGTTCCGGTGTGCTCTTGAACAGCACGCTCATGATCATCGCGTTGATCGCGACTGATTTACCCGAACCTGTAGAACCTGCGATCAGCACGTGCGGCATGCTCGCCAGGTCAGCAGTGACGATGCGCCCATTGATGTCCTTGCCAAGCGCAATCGCCAGCCTGCTCTTGGACTGGGCGAAGCTCTCGCACTCGACAACATCCCGCAGCCAGATCGTCTCGCGCTCGCTGTTCGGCACCTGAATGCCAACGGTGCTCTTACCCGGCATCCGCTCGATCAAAATCGACTCCGCCGCCATCGCGAGGCAAAGATCGTCAGCCAAACCCGTAACGCGTGCGTACTTCACACCAGCCTCAGGCTTGAACTCGAAAGTCGTCACCACAGGTCCGGGATTGATGTGCGTCACCTGACCATCAACATCGAACTCCGCACATTTCTCCACCAGCACACGAGCCTCTTCACGCAGCGCATCCTCACGCACTGCGGCCTGCTCTTCGCTACGGTGCAGCAGCGACGAAGGCGGCAACTTATAGCCGCGTACGCTCTTAGGCACAATCGTTACCGGCTTGATGTCCGCATCTGCCCGCTTACCGAAGGAGATATGCTCCTCTCCCGATTCCGCAATCGGAGCGACAGGAACAGGCGTTTCCACCGGCTTCTTCGCCAAGCGAATCGGAACCGGCTCAGACACAACGGGATTACTTTCAGCGCCGAAGTTGAAGGTGCCATCAGCGAAGTTCGATTCATCATCGAGCGCATGTTTCGGCGATGCAGCCTTAGCCAGCGCTTCCGCAAACGGAGCAGCCGCTGCCGCCGCAGTACTCAAAGGCGTCACCGGAGGAGCATCAACCAAAGTCCTCGGCATATTCCGCCACATCGACGCCTGCTCAACAGCCTCATGCGGCGCGAGCGTGATTCGCTCAATCTTCTTCTTCCGTCCCAGCCATCCGAACAGGCTACCCAGCAGCGTAGTACGCTCTACCTCCTCGCTCTGCTTCTCAGCAGCCTCTGCCAGTTCACGCTCTCGCCGAGCCTTCGCATCGGCCCGTTCGCGCTTGCTGCCATAAGTCTCCGTATCGAGATTCGCACCCACGCGCTTCTCGCGCCACCGCACCCAGCGGTCCCACATCGCCTGTATAAAGCTGAACCGAATCGTCGCCCACTCCCGCGCCGTGTTGAATGTGAACGTTGTAGCCAGATAGAGCGACAACGCAACCATCAACGCCAGCACAATGCACGCGCCGGGAAGGTTGAGATAGTGCACCATAAAGTCCGACAGCAGCCGCCCAGTCGTACCCTCAATAGGCAGCGCACGCCGCCACATCAGGTGGCCCGGAAGGAGCGCAATCGCCGCCGGCGCAAACACCACCCACATCGCCAAGCCCACAGTCTTCGCCAGCGGAGACCCAGCCGGTCGCGACCGCATCCAGCAAAGCCCCAGTCGCCCTAGCACCAGTGGTAGAAAGAACGCAGCCACTCCGATTAACTGCAGCATCACATCCGACAGGTAAGCCCCAACCATTCCCGTCCAGTTATGTGCCGGCCGCCCCGTGACATACGCCCCTACCGTGTTGAACGACGGATCCGACGGCGTATAGCTGGCCAGCGCCAGCAGCAGCAGCCCTGCACCCACCAGCACGGTCAACCCGATAATTTCGTTCAAGCGGCGATTGCGCGTCGGTGTCGAAACAAGTCGTAAGCTTTTCATTGGGGAGCCTTCATTCCGGAGTGCGCGCAACCTCTTTCGCACCAGCGCAGCAAGCTGCACACCAGCGCCGTCTGCAACAAGGCCGTGAACCACCAGAGCATCTCCGATTATCCCAGAGCGCAACAGAAATTACGCCAATCACGCTGTACGGGGTATCCGGATGCAAACCCACGTCCCAACCGCGCATCTATCCCTATAACACTCGCCGTTGGGCGCATTCGGGCCCGGCGGTCCTTGGTATCGGTTGGCGGGGGCGCGGGGTTTTCGCGATTTCTCCTGCTTGCCGCCGGCAAAGGAGAATCGCGCGCAGCCGGCGGACCCTGCTCCAACCGCACACGCAAGTCAATCCACAGAATCTGAGGAATCTATGCCAACTGACACATCCAAGCAGCACGAGATGGAGCGCGCCCTGAATTCGCTCATTAGCACCCTTCTAGATAGCCAGAAAGGCTTTGCCGACATCGGCGAACACCTGAAAGACGAAACCTTGAAGCGTTACTTTCTCGCCGAATCTCTCAAACGCGCCAGCTTCCGCGGCGACCTCGAAGAGATCCTCCACCAGAATGGCGTCCACGATATCAAAGAATCAGGTACCACAACCGGCACTCTACACCGCGTGTGGGGCGATCTGAAGGCCAAGCTGGGTGGCGGAGATCATGCTCTTCTCCAGACCGCCGAACAAGGCGAAGATGAAGCCAAGAAGGCCTATAAAGACGCATTGGATCAGGATCTTCCTCTTCCCGTACGTCAGCTTCTGGCAGAGCAGCAGGCTCACATCCTCACCGCCCACGACTACGTCCGAAGCCACCGCGACGTCCTTGCAGCGAAGTAGCTTTCAAAACGTAAAGAGGGCGGCTGAGTTATCAGCCGCCCTCTTTGTTTGCAAGGTCGATTCAATATCCAATGTGATGCAAATAAAACACAACAACTGAAGCCACCAGGCAATAAATTCCAAACAGATACCAACGTCCCTCTTCGAGCCAGCTGCTAAGCCACTTCAAAGCCACAAGTCCGGCAAAGAACGCAAACACTGCGCCCAGCAGACTCGTCACTACGCTGCCGTGCAGGTCGATCGGCGTACCAGCAGCCGCAGCCTCGTGCGAAGCCTTCAAAAGCCGCAGTACCTCTCGCGCCACGACAGGTGGAGTCAGCACCACAGCCAACGCAAAGCTGAACCGCTCGGCGCGCTCTTTACTGGCACCGGTCAGCATGCCGGTCGAGATCGTAGCACCCGAACGCGAAAACCCGCGAAATGGCAGGCATAACCCCTGAATCGCGCCGATCCACCCAGCCTGTCGCATCGTCACGCTGTCGCCGTAGACATTGGGATGCGCACCCATGCGTCGTTTCTCCAGCAGCCCAGAGATCAAAATCAGGATTCCAACTGCAGCCAACGCAGGAGCAATCAAATCCAGCCGCCCAAACAGGTCCTCAATCTCGGCCTTCGGAGCGCCATGAAATAAAGTCTTCTCGATAATCTTCTTGATCACTTCGCCGATCGCAGCCGTCAGGATCGTCGCCCAGATCACGCGGATCGCAAACCGTTTGAAGGCATCGCTGCTTGCGAAGTACGTTTTCTTCCACTGATTCCAGAAGTACGCGATCACGGCGAACATCGTGCCCGTATGCAGCATCACCAGCAGCAGGGTCATCTGCGGTGACGAGGGGTCAAGCCCCATCAGCTTCTCCGTCACCACAACGTGAGCGGAACTCGAGACGGGCAGCAGCTCTGCCAGGCCTTGCACAATGGCAAGAACAATCACTTTGAAAATCGGCATAGCCCCATCCTAAATCCTCCGGATGAATATGCCATTTCCGCCAAAAGCTTGACTTTTAGGAGAGAACCTTCTCAAACACTGCCGAGGTCTTGGTTTGTAGAAACCCGTTCCTAAGATAGAACCGGTGAGCGTCCTTCCGCGTCATCCGCGAGCTCACCCGTAGTACCCCCATGCCTTTGCCTCTGCTCCACTCCTCCACCTCGGCGCATAGCCTCCTTCCTACGCCAAGACTTCGCACCCCGTCCCTCACCACCAACCCGCCGATCAGCGCATATGGAGCCGACTGTAGATGATGCACAATCGAAACCTCAAGCCACCCCACGACTTCGTCACCCAGGCACGCGACATAGGCTACCTGATCCCCGGCACGTGTCAGCAAATCCTTGATACGCTCCACAATCTCCGCGTCAGAAGCCGGATAACCTAACTGGCCGCATAATTCCGCAACCGCCATGGCATCTTCGAGCGCGATCCCACGCACCACAAGATCCCGGGGAAGGGAATCGTCAGTCACGATCATTCCCAAACAGAGGAATCCCCTGCGCCACTCGAAACGCCACGCTCGTCCCCCGAGCCGCATAATCCGACTGCGGATACTTCGCCTTCAACTCCTGCGCCAGCATCTGCGTCTTCGCCGCCGCCGCATCGGCCTTCTTCTTGTCTTCCTGTACGGTGTACATGGTCACCACCACGCCCTCGCGGTACGTAGCGTTGTAGAGCGCCTCGGCAGCTTTAGGTCCATCAGGAAACTGCTGGGCATACTTCTCATACAGCCCAGCTTCCATCTCCGGACACTTCGGCAAACCCTGCCAATCCCCGCACAGTTTGTTATCCAGCAACTCGTACGCCGCCAGCGCGGCATACTTCGTCCCCGGATACCGCTTGATCACCTTCTTCATCTCGCCATCGTAGATCGCCGGGCGCAACGAGGCATCCTGCTCCTTCGCGCTCGGCAACGAACTGATATCCAGCTTATCGATCTGCCACCGAATATCAGCCGACCGCCACGCCGCCTCCGGTGCAAGCGGCGAATCCGGATAATATTCCGCCACTCGCCGATACAGCAGATGCGCCGCCGGAGCCGCACCCTTGGGACCATGCGGCTGCGAAGCCTCCTCCTCGAGGCCCGCCGCGGTTCCATACAAAATCGCATCGCCCCCTGCAGTCGTCAGACCCACCACACCCTTGTCCCGAATCCACCCCGAAGCCGGCGTCGCATTCTCATCGCTACTGAACTCAGGTTTCTCCTCTGCATCATCTTCTATATCGGTATTTGCGAAGACCTTCACCCAAGGCCCACTCCGCTCGACAATAACGACCTCATGCCCCGGAGTCACCAGCGAAATCCGCTGCGAATCCGCATCCGCAGCCACATACACGTTGGCCTCATGCAGCACCGTCGCACGCGCCGCCCGATCATACCCGGCTTTGTCCTTCTGCTTCTGGCCAAGCGCTGTGCCGCAGCTCATCAGAAGGACCACCGCGCCCCAGCTAAACCAGTTCAAACGATCACGCATCGAAGAATCAACCCGCATCATCATAGTTAGACGCCTCGTCCATCCCCCCGAAAGCACCTACAGCACACGTTCAGCCAACTCACTCTCCAAACGTTCGCGCAGCGCAGGCTCAAGATTTCCTCCGCTCAACACCACGGCGACCTTCTTCACCTTCGGCAGTTCTTCTGCATGGAACAGCGCCGCCGCCAATGTCACCGCCCCGCTCGGCTCGGGAACAAGCTTCGTGACCGTCAACATCACTCGCATCGCTTCGAAAATCTCATCCTCGGTAACCGACACAATCCCATCCACATGGCGCAGCACATGCTCGAAGTTCAACACACCGAGACTCTGCGTCCGCAATCCATCGCCAATCGTCCGCGTCGTCTTCTCCGCAGGCCACTCCACCAACGTCTTCGAATAGAAACTCTCCTTCGCATCCGCCGCCAGCTCCGGCTCCGCTCCCCAAACCTGCACGTCCGACCGCGCGAGACCCGCCTGCGCCGCCAGCTTCACCGCCGTGGCGACGCCGCTCAGCAACCCGCCTCCGCTCACGGGCGAGATCACCAACTCTACACCCGGCAACTGCTCCACAATCTCCAACCCGCACGTCGCCTGCCCGGCGATAATCTCAGGCGCATCATACGGCGGAATCATTGCATACCCAAACTTGGCCACCAGCTCTTCAGCCTTGATCCGCCGCTCGGACGAAGCCGGTCCCACCTCGACAATCTCCGCTCCCAGAGCGCGCGTCGCTGCCTTCTTCACATCCGGTGCGTTCGACGGCATCACGATCACAGCCTTCGCGCCCAGAGCCCGCGCCGCATATGCCACACCCTGCGCATGGTTCCCGCTCGAGTATGTAATCACACCACGCTTCAGAGCCTCAGACGAAAGCTGCGCCACCATGTTATAGGCCCCACGCAGCTTGAAGCTCCCAATCGGCTGCTCGCTCTCTGCTTTGATATAAAGATCAAACTCCGGCTCCGCAACCTTCGCCATACGCAACCGTGCCCGCTCCACGCGGTAAAGCGGGGTCCGCACCGCTACCCCTGCGATTCGCTCCTTTGCTGCTCGTATCTCATCCAGCGTTACAAACTCGCTCATGATCTCCCTCAATTTCTCTCGGCCGCCTGCATCACAAGTGCAAAGAAGTGAACCAACCTCAATTCATCCCAAATCCCCGGCTTCGCACCATCGAGATCCAGATGCGAAAGCGTCGGACTTATCAGTGCCGCGCGCAACGCCGTATTCGGCAGCTCGTGTGCCATCCACAGCGTCTCTGCCGATGGAATAATGTTATCCGCTTCTCCATGCAGCAGGTACACCGGAGTCGTCATCGTCTTCAGTATCCCATGCGGCGACAAGCCATCCATCTCCTTCCGCCGCAGAATCTCCGCCGCCGCCAGCCTGGCCCGGGTCTTCGGCGAATTCGTATCCATCAGCGCCACAGCCTCAGCGCGCTGCACAACCGTAGCCTGATTCATCGCGCCCAATTCAGCCTGCTTATTTTCGTAAAGATGCTCACGCAGAACTGCTCTCACCGCAGCTACATCGCTCGCCGGAACGAAGTCGTCCAGATGCTCATACTCCAGCACCAGCGCGCCATACTCATGCGGAGAAAGTTCTTCCACCGTCCCATCAGGCCGCAACTCACGTCCTGTCAGATAGAACTGCGCCACCCGGCTCATCTCATCCTGCGAGCCCACTGCGAAGACAAATTTAAAGCTACGCTCGTACATCGGATCGGCAGCGGCCACCAGCGCCAGGCCGCCGGAGAAACTCAACCCCATAACACCCACCGGACCACCCGTCTGCGACGCAAACCACTGAGCCGAATCGGCGATAGTTCGCACCGAATCCGCATCAATGTGATAGTCCTTGATGTTTGGTAGCTCAGGCGTCAGAACCTGTAGCCCGCAGCTCGCCATCGCTGCCGCAAAGCTCATCAGCCGCGGCTCATTCATACCCAGGTGATGCACGCCATGCAACACTACCAACGCAGGAGCGTGCGCGCGTCTCCGCGGAAGGTACATTCGAGCACGTACCATTGCTCCCCCAGCCGGGAACTCAATCACCTTGCTCTCAACCGGTTCTTGAATCACAGCGCTGATCAGCCTTGGGACAGGTTGCCCACTCACCAACTTCAAAATTGCGATTGCCTGCAGATGAACCCGAACGACCGGCCACGTCGTGAACCCCAGCAACAACAGCACCACGGCAAAAGCCGTCCCAATCCTCTTCCAACCCAATCGTTTACCCCGGCAGCTTGAATCGATCAAAGTACAACAGTGCAATCCAGCCAGATCTTATTAAAACACCCGTCCCACCCCGATGTACCACTTCCAGCGGCCACCGTCGCCGATACTGAGTCCGCCTAAGACTGGACCAATCAGTGTCTTCACGACCACAAACCCAGCAAAGTCGTTAGGCAGAGAGGGCGTCTGCGGATTGCCTCCATACATCTTGCCAATCTCGTAGAGGCCGCCGGCGTAGATTGCGTCTCCGATTACGGGATTGAGGCGTGCGAGCCGATATAGATAGCCTCCCTGGAGGAGATAGAAGTCCGTCCCCAGCAACTCATTCCGGCTGTAGGCGCTCAATCGTAGCGGTCCGCCAAGCGAGACGCCCGCGAGCCCCAGATTTTCCGCGCCAAAGCTTGTCCCGCCCTGTACCGCTGTAAATATAATTCCGCGCTCGCGTATGGGAATGAAATGTTGAATCCTTCCCGTCATCTGCGAGAAGCCACCCGATTCGTTCGGCCTCTCCGTAAAGTAGTTGTAGATTACCCCTACCGTCGTGCCGCGTGTTGGGACCATCATGTCGTCCTGTCCCAGGTATTGAAACTTCGCCGCAGACACCAACGGATTCAGGTGAAACTCATTCCCAATCGGCTGTCCGATCGTTCGTACCGCGGTATACCACTGATAGTCCTGGCCTAACCTCAACTCGGTTCTCGCATTGAACTGAAAACCTACATCTGCCCCCAGTCCGTTTTGCTTTGTCTTGTACTGATCCAACTGGGTAGTGCCCTGGTAGTACGGAACGATCTGCTGGTTCAGGTACGCGTGTGGTGCAACGAACGCTCGGCTTCCTGCTTTGATCGGCTTGAAGAGTTCCCCTGCAAGTGTCGCAGGCTGACCTACAGCTCCGTCCACTCGCACCTCTGATCCCGGTCCCACCAGATTAAAGAACGTCACGCGTGTCCCCACGCCGAACTGAACGTTGTTCGCGGCGTCTGCCAGGATGTTGAGGCCGAGGTTTATGAATGGCGGCCCGTGATCTTTCTCACGTGGTCTTATCCGCAGTCCAGGCTTTCCATCTCTTTCTACGATGGTGTAGTTGATCGTCGAGTACAATCCTGTGCCTAGCGCATCCGATATCGCGCGCTCCAGCTGGTCGACATCAATGGGCTGGCCGACGAATTTCTCAAACTTCACCTCAAGATCTTTTTGTCGTGATCCCTCAACTCCGTAGATATCGACGAACTGCGGTACTGGTATCTTCGTTCGGCGCCGTGACTCGCGCTCATGGATATACGCGGCCCAATCAGCATCATTCAATGCGTACTTCATCAGTTGCGCTGACTGGGCTTCGGCGGCCTTCACACCAATCGGGATGATGTCGTTGCTTCGCGTGAATTCCAGCGCGCCGAATTTGCTGACATCAGAAGAGATCACAATGTCGGCGTCCTTCAGACTCCTCGCAACATTGGCCGCGGTCATAATGGAGACGTTTCTTCCTGCGACGCCTACCAACGAACTCAGGGTTGCGGCATCCGTCGGTCCTGAGTCCAGGTAGGATGCAATCACCACCTGCGCGCCCATCTGACGCGCAACATCCACCGGCAGATTATCTACAGCGGCGCCGTCAGAGAAGATCAAATCCTCGTGATGCACTGGAGCGAAGACACCAGGAATCGCCATCGTCGCCCTCAGCGCCTGCGACAGCGAGCCATCTTTGAAGACGTGAGGCTGTCCGGAGATGATCTCCGTCGCTACGCAGCGGAAGGGGATCGGCAGATCGTCGAAGCTCCTCAGATCGTAGTAGGGAAGCAGCGTGCGGTCGAATAGTAAACCCACGGCATTGCCTGAGTTCAACCCATTCGGCAGGTTAAACCTGCCACCCTTCAGTCCAAACTCCAGGCGATTGGGGAAGAGCAGCTTGTCTTCTTTGCGCCGGAAGCCCAGCGACTGGAAGGGAACCTGCCCGCTCAGGACGCTATGCCAATCGATGCCATCAACGAACACCTTCATCTCTTCGGGGGTGAATCCGGCAGCATAGAGTCCTCCAACGAGTCCACCCATGCTTGTTCCGGAGACGTAGTCGACGGGAATATGGTGATCCTCCATCCACCGAATCACGCCGATGTGCGCAAGCCCCAGCGCCCCACCGCCTTCGAATACCAGCCCAATCTTTTGTCGCGGCTTCGGCTCTGCCTGTTGCGGATCCGCCGGTGGCCTCGTCTTCAGCTCTTGCGAAAATGCGGTCGATCCCAGAATTCCAATTGAACCAACCAGAGCCAGAAAAGCACGGCGGCAAAATGAAAAACTCCACATAGCTTCACCTTGTTTGCAAACTCACACAGCTATTCCCGAATCGCTTTCTCGGTGGCCCAGGTGTATCTGTCGTTTCGTGGAAATCCCCCCATTTGACGTAAATCTTACGCCCACCGTTGTATCCGGCCAGCCCCAACCCGGTATCTGCGCCGGTACCTGCTAGCGTCGTTCGCGAACCCTCCTGACAGAAAGAACAGCCGAAGTATCGATAAAAAAGCGCCCCACGCAAGGGGCGCCTTCGTCAAAAAATAAGCAAGCATCAGATCTCCAGAATCACTGGCATGATCAAAGGCCGTCGGCTCGTACTCTTCTGGATATACCGCTTCAGGTCAGTCCGGATCTTCTCCTTGATGACTCCATAGTCGGCCTTCTCCTCGCCCGACGATCCATCCAGCGTCCGCTGCACCACCTGCCGCGCCTCCGCAATCATCTCCGGATCATCGATCGCCATCCCGCGCATCACGATCTCAGGAGCATTCTCCGGCTTACCCGTCCGCTTATTGATCGCAATAATCGGCAGCACAATCCCGTCCTCGCTCAGATGCTTGCGGTCGCGAATCACCAGGTCCTCAACGACATCCGCCGCCGCTCCACCCGAATCGATGCAGACCCGACCCACCGTCACCTTGCCATTCTTCGTAGCCGAGTTCTTATCCAGCTCTAGAACGTCGCCGTCCTCCAGCAGAATCGCCTTCTCCACCACACCCATCGACCCAGCCAACTCCACATGCCGCTTTAGGTGGCGATAATCCCCGTGCACTGGGATAAAGAACTTCGGCCGCACAAGATTAATCATCAGCCGCAGCTCTTCCTGGCTGCCGTGCCCGCTCACATGAATCAACCCAGAAGCGCCGTCGTCATAAATCACATTGGCATCACGCCGCTCTAGGTGATCGATCACGCGATAGATCGACTTCTCATTCCCCGGAATCACCCGCGAGCTCATCAACACCGTATCCCCGGCATCAATATGCGCGAACTTATGATTGTTCACCGCCGCACGGCTCAGCGCACTCATCGGCTCACCCTGCGTGCCACTAATCATGATGCAAAGCTTGTTTGCCGGCGTGTCCTTAATCTGCCCCGGATTGATAACCAACCCCTGCGGCAAATCGAGATAACCCAAATCCTGCGCGATCTCGGTCGTGTTATCCAGCGACCGTCCAATAATCGCAACCTTGCGCCCATGGTTATGCGCCAGTTCCATAGCCAGCCGAATCCGATGGATCGACGACGAGAAGCAGCTAAAGAACAGCTTCTTCTTCGCCTGTCCAAAGATCTCATCCAACCGAGGCCTTACAGCCTTCTCGCTCGGCGTATACCCACGACGGTCAACATTGGTCGAGTCCTGCAACAGAGCCAGCACGCCTTGCTTGCCCAACTCCGCAAACGCATGAAGATCGAACGGCTTCCCATCCGGAGGCGACAGGTCCACCTTGAAGTCGCCCGTATGCAGCACCACGCCCACCGGCGTATGAATCGCCAGCGCAACGCAATCCACCAACGAATGTGTCACTCGAATCGGCATCACCGAGAACGGCCCCAGCGTAATCCGGCGTCCCGGAATCATCTCGTTCAGGTCCGCATCATCCAGCAGGCGATGTTCTTCCAGCTTGCCCTCGACCAGGGCCAGGGTGAACTCCGTGCCATACACAGGAACATTCAGCTCACTCAGAATCCACGGCAACCCACCAATGTGGTCCTCATGTCCATGCGTCAGCAGAATCGCTTTTACCTTGTCGCGGTTCTCGGTCAGATAACTGATATCCGGAACGACAATATCCACACCCAGCAGCTCTTCTTCAGGAAACATCAAACCAGCGTCGATGACGATAATGTCATCCTGCCAGCGGAGAGCCATGCAGTTCATACCGAACTCGCCAAGGCCACCCAGCGGAATCATCTTCAATTTATCTTGTGCCATGAATCTTTAATCTTAGCACCGCAGCCCGATCTCCTTTAGAACAGAGCTATTACAGCTTGCTTGGTTGGCGAGCCCTTTTATGCCCTCTTGATATATGTTCACATTCGGGCATGAGATTCTATCGCGTACGGAACACGGAAGAGTCTCCTTGGTGAACTCGCCGGAGCCCAAAACCAACTTAACCTTACGGAGATCTTTTCTATGTCCACACCAGAGCAGTATGACGCAATCGTCATCGGCAGCGGTGAAGCCGGCAAATTTATCGCGTGGCACCTGGCCTCGCAGGGCAGCCGCGTCATCGCCATCGAAAAGGACGCCATGGGCGGAGCCTGTCCCAACGTCGCCTGCCTCCCCAGCAAGAACATCGTCCACAGCGCCAAAGTAGCGTCCTACTTTCAGCGCGGTTCGGAGTTCGGCATCGTCCATGGCGACTGGCGCGTTGATATGGACGCCGTCCGCGCCCGCAAGCGCAAAATGGTCGACGGTCTTCACGAGGTACACCAAAACAACTTCAAGAAAAACGGAGCCGAGTTCGTCATGGGCTTCGGCAGCCTCACCGGTCCCAAAACAGTACAGGTCGATCTCAACGCCGGAGGCACCCGCGCCCTCACTGCTGACAAGATCTTCATCGACACCGGCTCCCGCGCCACCCTCGACCCCATTCCCGGCCTCCGCGAATCCCGCCCCCTCACCCACATCGAAGCCCTCGAGCTCGACATCCTTCCCGACCATCTCCTCGTCCTCGGCGGAGGCTACGTTGGCCTCGAACTCGCCCAGGCCATACGCCGCTTCGGCTCCCGCGTCACCGTCATCGAACGCAACCCGACTCTCGCCCACCGCGAAGACCCAGACGTCTCTGAAGCTATCCAACAGCTCTTCCATGACGAAGGCATCGACATCATCACCAGCGCCACCATCAGCAGCATCGAAGGCATCTCCGGAGCAAACGTAAAGCTTCACCTCACGCTGCCCACCGGATCATCCATTCTTGAGGGCACGCACCTCCTGGTAGCCACTGGTCGCACTCCCAACACCCAGAACATGGGCCTCGAACTAGCAGGCGTTCAAACCACCCCAAGCGGCCACATTCAGGTCAACGACCGCCTCGAGACCACCGCCCCCGGCATCTGGGCCATGGGTGACTGCGCCGGCAGCCCTCACTTCACCCACATCTCCTTCGACGACTTCCGCACCGTCCGCGACAACCTCGCCGGAGCAAACCGCTCCACCACGAACCGTCAGGTCCCTTCCTGTACCTTCACTGATCCTGAATTAGCCCACGTAGGCCTCAGCGAAACCGAAGCCAGGCAGCAGGGAATAGCCTACCGTCTCACCAGGCTTCCCATGCTCGCAGTTCTGCGCACCCGTACCCTCTCCGAGACCCGAGGCTTCCTCAAAGCCCTCATCGCCCCCGACGACCGCATCCTGGGCTTCACCGCCTTCGGCACCGGTGCCGGAGAACTCCTCCCAGCCGTACAGCTAGCCATGGCCAACAACTTACCCTACACAGCCATCCGCAACCTCATCATCAGCCACCCCACCCTCGCCGAAGGCCTCGTCAGCCTCTTCTCAGCCGTCCCACCCAACTAATCCGGTCACCACCCTAACTATCGCCAGTTCACAACAACCTCCAGCGGCTCATCGGCCTTCTTCTCAGACTGTGCGAGTATCAGGAACCGCTGGCCGTCTTTCGTGACCACAAATGGAGCGCTGCCGCCGAGACTACCGGAGGTAACAGTAGCAGCGTCGAACAGGGGTCTCGGGATACCGACCTCGAAGGACTCGCCGTCGGTCTTTACATCCACAGCGTAGAACGTGATGCCGTAGTGGTAGAACAGCTCCTTGCCGTCCCCGCGCCATCTCGGTATCTCCCCTCCTGTCGTGGATATCTGCCATTTGCCGCGGGGCTGCGACGAGTCCATCGTGAAGCCCTGTACATAGATCTCCGATTTGCCGGATTCAAAAGAGCGATACGCGATCCATCGGCCATTAGGCGAGATCTGACCTTGTTGGGTGCGGTATTGCATATTCTGGAACAGCACGGGCTTGCGGTCTCCGACGAGAGGCAGCACATAGAGATGGGCAGGATTAGAAAGAATCTGGTAGTTGTACACAAGATATTTGCCATCCCGTGACCAGTCTTCGACGTTTTTTTGTCCGATCTTGTCCGCCAACAATAGCTCCGCCGTGCCCGACCCGTCCGCCGGCGTCTGATAGATGTCTCTTTGCCCCAGACGATTCGAAGTGAACGCAATTCGGGTTCCGTCTGGCGACCAGATCGAATCCAGATCGTCTGCAGGGTCGAAGGTCAGCCGTGTCTTCGTGCCGCGTAGCTGGTCAAAGATCCAGATGTCGCGCGTCTTTGTTTGCGGATCGCGGATGCCGATGGCAAGTCTCCTGTCGTCGGGGGAAAGAGCCGGATTCGAGTAATCCGCTTGCTCGCCCATAACGCCGAGTCTCTTGCCGCTGCGATCGACCCATTGCAGTACAGATTCGGGAGAACTACTGCCGTGACGCCACGCCAGCACACCATTGGGGGACGCGGAGAAGATTGCGCCCGGGAATTGGATCGCTGCGTCTATCCGTTCGATGTGGTCTGCGACTCGACGCGGTTCGCCCTGCAACTTCAGATTTCGGAGGTCGAACGGCTGCGCCATCAGCACATCCCCTCTCATGAACAGCAGTTGACCTGGTTCTACATAGGCGGCATTAGCATCCGTGGCAACGATGAGCTTGCGCTCGCTCGAGTCCAGCGAAGCCGCGTAGATACCTTGCTGATCGGGCTTATTGCTCGTAGAGAGATAAATAAAATGCTTTCCATCCGGTAGAAACCGTGGCCACGTCTGGCCAGTTTCGTCCTCCGCCAACGGCCGCAGCGACTTCGGCGCGCCATTGGCCGCATCCACACGGTACAGGACGTGCGCATGTGTAATAAGGATCACCCCATCGCGATTCCATGTTCCCCCTAAGAAGCCAGACGGATTGTCGAACGTGCAGATGGTGACCGGTAACCCTCCCGAAAGATCCACCTTCTGCAGGCTGCCGCGTGAGAAGAATGCGATCTGCCGTCCATCCGGTGACCAGAAGGGACTAATGACGTTAGATCCGGGTGTCGGGATCTCCGTCGCGTTTGCTGCATTCAGGGAACGAACGAAAAGCCTTTCGGCGTCGGTCGAGGTGGCCGCGGCGGTAAAAGCGATGCGTTCGCCGTCCGGCGAGACTGCGGGAAGATCGTAAAAGCGGAAGCTCAATTTATCCGGTGCGGGTATCTCAAAACGGACCTCCGAGGCCTCGGCCGGCTTCTTCCATATGCGTGCCAGCATCGCCAGCGACCCAAGCAGCAGCAACCCCGCAAGGCCTGACACCAGCCACGCCAGAGTTTCGCGATTGCGACGTTTGGCCAAAACTGGCGCCGGAATGCCCGCCTTTGAACCAGCCTCCGCTATCCATTCCAGCTCACTCTGCAGATCGCCGGCACTCTGCCATCGATCGTCCGGCGACTTGGCAAGGCATCTCCGAACGATACGATCCAGCGCAGGCGAGGCCATCGGCTGCATCGACGAAACCGGCGGCGGATCGTCCGACATAATCGAAGCAATCAGGCTCGCGTGGCTCGAACCTTCAAAACTCTTGCGGCCAGTGACCATCTCGTAGAGCATCGCCCCAAACGAGAAGATATCGGACCGCGCATCCGTCTCCTTGCCTTCCAGTTGCTCAGGAGACATGTATTGAAAGGTGCCGACGATCGTTCCTTCGACCGTAAGGGGCTTCGAGACCGTGGGACTCGAGACGTTCGTTCCCGAGAGCACCACCGGCTCCGCCACTTTAGCCAATCCGAAATCGAGCAGCTTAGCCCCGCTACGCGTCAACATCACGTTGCCTGGCTTCAGGTCCCGGTGGATCACTCCCTTGTGGTGCGCGGCATCGAGGGCACTGGCAATCTGAATCGCAATCCGGAGCGCTTCATCGATCGGCAAAGCCCCTTTGTGAAGCCGGGTCTCGAGTGTCTCTCCCTCCAGATACTCCATCACTAGGTACTCCACCGACTCCTCGCGGCCGATATCGTAGAGTGCGCAGATGTGCTGATGATTCAGGCTGGAGATGGCCCGCGCTTCTCGTTCGAAGCGTTCTGTAAAGCGGCCTTTGCATATCTTGATGGCAACGTTACGGTCAAGACGAGTGTCGCGGGCAATATAGACTTCGCCCATTCCCCCGGCGCCCAGCCGCGCAAGGATCTCGTACGGCCCCAACCGCGTCTTGGTTGCTAAGGGCATACGCGAGCATGATACATGGCCGCACTTTGCATGAGACCCCATCGCAGGACGAAACACTGAAGGTCCCTGGGTGGCAAATCCGTCGTCGCATCTAGGTACCCCGGGCTTAGCCTTGGGTCTCTTTGGATCAGGCAAGCGAGAGGGGCTTTAGCCCCTGGGGTATGCTCTCCTGTCCGAGTCCACACAAAAACATGGCATCCGCTATCCACGGTTGCCACGCTTTTAACCATCAGTTACCGCCCAGCTACCGCAGAATATCTTCCAAAACCAGCGAAAGCTCAGTCTTCTCGTCCCGATATTTAACAATCACCGGAGCCGCCACACTAAGCCCCCACTCCGCGCCCTTGCCCTTCGTAACCGCCCGCGACCCGGGCACCACCACAGCACCCTCAGGAATCACCAGCGGAGACTCAGCCGTAGCCTTGTAAACCTCACCCCGCACCAGGTCATACACCGGAGTCCCCCGCGTCAACACCGTCCCAGCCGCAATCACAGCGCGCTTCCGCACCACCGTCCCCTCATAAACCCCGGTGTTTCCACCCACCAGCACATCATCCTCAATAATGACGGGGCTAGCGTTCACCGGTTCCAGCACGCCACCAATCTGCGCCGCCGCACTCAGATGCACCCGCTTCCCAATCTGCGCACAACTCCCCACCAGCGCATGAGAGTCCACCATCGTCCCCTCATCCACATAAGCCCCGACGTTCACATAAGCCGGCGGCATCACCACAACTCCTTTAGAAACATAGGCTCCAGACCGCACACTCGACCCGCCCGGGACCACCCGCACCCCATCGGCAACCGTAAACCGCCGGGCCGGATAAGTCGCCTTATCCACAAACGCAAACCCCTCCGGACACCCCATCTCCGCCAGCGCCCCAAGCCGAAACCCCAGCAAAATCCCACGTTTCACCCACGCATTCACCCGCCAACCAAGCGGCTCAGAAGCATCGGGCTCCGCCGACCGCAACTCGCCACTCTCCAGCGCACTCCGCAGCTCAAAAAAAACTGCCTCAGCCTCACCATTCCCCACCGCTGCCGCACCCTGCGCAAACCAATACTCAATCCGCCCTTGCAAACTCACACATCACCTTTTCTTATCAGTTATTTACGACCGGCCAGCCACAACACCAACCAGCAATCCAAGCTCGCTCAGCAACTTCTCCAACTTGCCCCGAGTGCCATCCGACACAGGAACCATAGGCAGACGAAGCACATCCTCACCCCGCCCAATCATCGCAAGCACAGCCTTCACCGGAGCCGGACTAGCCTCCCAGAAGTGCGCCTGCATCAGCCGGAAAAATTCCCGATTAATTCTCCGCGCTGTCGCCCAGTCGTTATCCAGCGCAGCCCGCACCATCCGCGACATCTGCCCCGGAATCACGTTCGAAGCCACCGACACCAACCCCGCCCCGCCCAGCGCAATCACCGGCAGCGCAACCGAGTCGTCCCCGGCAAAAACTTTAAAACCCTGCGGAGCAGTCGTAATCAGCTCCGTAATTTGCGCAATATTCCCGCTCGATTCCTTGATGCCAATCACGTTCTTCAACTCAGCCAACCGCAGCACGGTCGCCGGCTCCAGATTCGCGCCCGTTCGCCCCGGAATGTTGTACAGCAGCACCGGCAGGTCGGTCGCCTCAGCGATCGCCCGAAAGTGGTGATACTGCCCCTCCTGACCCGGCTTGTTGTAATAAGGATTCGCCGTCAGAACGCCCGTCAGCCCACGCACCCGATGAAGCTTCTTCGCCCGCGCAACTGCTTCATGCGTAGCATTGTGCGTGCAGCCTGCAAACACTGGCACCCGCCCTGCCGCCGCCTCAACTACGACCTCGATCACCCGCAGCCACTCGACCTCGCTCAACGTTGCAGCTTCACCCGTCGTCCCGCAAGGAATCAAAAAATTAATTCCACTCTCGATCTGCCAATTCACCAGCGACTGAAGCGCCGGCTCGTCAATCGCGCCATCCCTCCGGAAGGGAGTTACCAGCGCCGTTCCACAACCCATCAAATCCATAATGATTGCAAGTTTACAGCTTAGCGCCTATGGATTTCATCGTCTCCCGAAACCAATTTGAAGCGGCCACAGAAAAAGGCCCCGGCAGCGTCCCGCCGAGGCCCCTTCTCCGCCAGTCAGCAACTAAACTGCGCTCATGCCGCGATACAGCTCCGAAGGCACATGGTACTCCGGCATGTACAACGATGCGCCGTTCACCGTTCCCGGTGCCATATCCATGCACTTGACGAAGGCAGTCTGGAACTTCTCCATCTCCGCCTTCGTGCCGACGGTGACGCGCACATAGTTCGGCATTGCGGGCCACGAGCGTCCAATCGCAACGTTCTCCTTCAACATCGCCTGCTGGAATTCCTTGCCCGGACGCTTCACATCCACCATGAACATGTTGCCCTGCGATCCCGGAACGATCTTGTAGCCCTTCTTCGTCAGGAACTCCAGTGTCTCCGAGCGGATGTCCGAGTTGATCTTCTTCCGCAGCGGCACCAAGTCCTTGTCCAGCAGGCTGGCCCGTGCACCAGCAGAACTCGTGATCGAGATGCTCGCCAGGCTGCGTCCAGCCGGAGAGACAGTCTGGAACTTCTGCAGCAAATCGGGTCGCGCAACCGCAAAACCTGCGCGCAGACCGGCCATGCCGTATATCTTCGAGAACGTCCGCATCACGATAATGTCCTTGTCCTTCGCCACCAGATCGATGCACGACTCATCGTTCGAAAAGTGGTGGTACGCCTCGTCGACGATCACGACCGAGCCCGCCGGCTTATTGTTCAGCAGCCAGACGATGTCTTCCTTCGGTGTCATCGTGCCGGTCGGATTGTTCGGATTCACAATGTAGTACGCACCGGGCGACGGATGCGCCTTCAGCATCGCCTTCACGTCATGAGCATAGGTGGCGGTCAGCGGAACAGGAAACTTCGGAGCCTTCATCGCGTCGGCCGCACGGAAGCCCTGCTCATAGCTTGGGTCGCCGTAGACCAGCGGCTTGTCCGGCCCAATATTCGACATCAGCGCCAGATCCAGAGGCCCGCCCGACCCAGGAAACAGCGCCGAGTAGCTAGGCTGCTTGGGCCCAGCTTTCGGCAAACCAAACAGCTCGTTGAAGACCGTCAACGTCTTCATCGTCTCGTCAAAGTGATAGCGGCCCCCCAACGGGGCAGTGGTACAGATCGCATCCAGCGCGGATTTCGCTGGCCCCAGCGGGTTTTCATTCGAGCTGATGATGACCGTGTCAGCCGAAAGCTGACGCGTCTCGCCCATATCCGACATGCCTCCCATGCCGCGACGCCCGCTCTGCGCTGGAGCAGCAGCGGCGTTCTGCGCTGCGGCAAGCGCCGGAAACGTGGTAGCGGCTGCCGAGGCTGCCCCAAGAATGCGCATGAACGATCTGCGCGATACACCTGTGCTGTTAGCGGAATTCATATGTGGTTCTCCTCTACGAATAAACTGCGGTTGAGATGTAGGAATGCGATAACGCAACGACAGAAGGACGAATACCGACTGCGGACCAGATACATATTCCCTGCCGGCGGATGAACTCACTCAGCAGCAATAACTTTTGGCGGAAACACGAATACAGACGAACCGGATACGCGTTGAGTCTCAATGTAGCGCGAATTCCCTGCAAATACCACGAAAATTTTTCTATCAGTCACTAAAACCTGCTATAGACGCCTGTTTTGCAGCTACATACATTCCAACGACACGAAATATCTTGTCTCGGAGTCAGGCGCATGAGATATTAACTTCTCGAAAAGGAGGATGCCCGATGACAAAAAACACGCAAGCTCGCCTGCGCGACATACGTCTGTTCAATGTACGAATTAGCCGGGCAGCCTGCTTTCTTTACAGCTAAACTCAGCTGACTTCCACGCAAAACTGAAGCGCGCCCATCCTTCCGCCAGCCACGGCCGGAGCAGGGAAGCGCTCTTTTTCAAATCAATCGACCAAGCTAGGAACACCGATGCCTCGCAGCAAGGAAGCGCATCATGCGCCAAAGTTCGCTTTGGTCCTATGCCCCCAGCGCCCCCGCTGGTTAGAAAGGTCTGTTATGGGCAGTATCTACGTCAAGAACGGCACGCCGATCGGCGCCACGTCCTTGTGCAACACATGCACTCACGCGCATATCGTCGAAGGTTATCGCGACTCTGAAGCGACCGTGCTTTGCACCTATGCGTCCTACGACCGCGCCTTGTTCATCCCTTCAAGGTCAAGTCGTGTTCGAACCACTACGACAAGGCACGCCCCACCTGGGAGCAGATGGAAAAGCTCGCCTTGCCCGTCACTCCGAAGAACACCTACAAGACCGTAGGCTTCCTCACAACGGTCAAAGTTGAAAGTGATTCTGAGGAAGATGAGTCCTGCAACGAATAACAACCAAAGGCCCGGTTCGCCATATCCTCGGCGACCGGGCCGCTTCGTCTACACCCACTCACCCTTGCGCATCAACGGCTCCGCCGTACCATCCGCCGCGATACCATCCACATCCATCTCGCCCGACCCGATCATCCAGTCCACATGGATCAGGCTCTCGTTAGCCCCACGCGCCGCCAACTCCGCCGCATCCATCTTCTCGCCGCCGAGGATGCACGTCGAATAGGCCTGCCCCAGCGCAATATGGCTCGCCGCATTCTCATCGAACAGCGTGTTCCAGAACAGCACCCCACTCTGCGCAATCGGCGAACCATGTGGCACCAGCGCGACCTCACCAAGCCGCCGAGCGCCATCATCGGTCGAGATTAGCCGGTTCAAAACATCCTCACCCGCCGTAGCCTTCGCCTCGACGATCCTCCCGCCCTCAAACCGCACCTCGATATTCTCAATCAACGTACCTTGGTGCGACAGAGGCTTCGAAGCCCGCACCGTTCCATCCACGCGATCTTTATGCGGAGTCGTAAAGCACTCCTCGGTCGGAATATTCGGCTGGCAGTACACCCCATTGCCCGCCGTAGTCCCGCCTCCAGCCCACAGATGATCGTCCGCCAACCCAACCGTCAGATCCGTCACCGGGCTCTTGAAGTGCAACGCCGAATACCGCTTCGCATTCAGCATATCTACGCGCTTCTTCAGCCGTTCTCCATGCTGCTGCCACTCTACAACCGGATCATCCACATTCACGCGAGACGAAACAAAGATAGCCTCCCAGAGCTTCGCCACCGCAACATCCTCCGGCTCACCCGGAAACACCAGCTTCGCCCACTCCGGCGTCGCACAAGCCACAATCGTCCAGTTGATCTCGTGCCGAGTGATCAGCTCCATGGCCGGCTTACCTGCTTTCGAAGCCGCAACATTCGCCCGAGCCACTTTCGCTGGATCCTGCTTAGCCAGCAGCGCCGGATTTCCACCCGCAATCGCCAGCCGCGCTGCCCCACTCTTGAATCCAGCCGCAATCCCATCCTGCAACCAAACCGGAGCAAAATCAAAACTCGCATCCGGCCCATACTCATACCGCGCCAACACGCTCGGATCGTCCGAGTAGAACGTCGTCACCAGCAGCGCCCCAGCCTTATAAGCCTGCTCGGTAATCTTGCGCGCCAGCGGCAGCGCCTCCATGGGGGACGACATGATCAGCTCCTGTCCAGCACGCAGCCCCAGCCCAACCCGCACGGCAACCTCAGCCAGCCGGTCCAGCTTCCCATCCAATGTCAAATCAGAAAACTTCGTGGTCACTACTGCTTCTGCAACACTCATGATCATCCTTCCATTCCGACCAAACGCAACCCGCACCTACATCTGCGAATAAACATCCTGAAAGTCGTAGCAGCCCGTCCGTGTCGACAACCACTCAGCCGCCCGCACCGCGCCCTCAGCAAAACTACGCCGCGAGTACGACTCATGCGTCAGCACCAACTTATCCGCGTCGCTCTTCGCCTCAAGAACATGCGTCCCCGCGGCATCACCCACGCGATGAGCCGTAATCGGAACTTCGCCTATCCCCGTCGACCGTTTCACCACCTCGGACAGACTAATCGCTGTCCCAGAAGGCGAATCCAGCTTCGTGACATGGTGAGTCTCTTCGATCGAAAATTTATATCCGGCACTCTTCAGCAGCTCGCCCATCTTCGAAGCCAGCTGCAGCATCACCTGCACACCGATGGAGAAATTCGTCCCATAAAGCAGCCCGGCCTGCTTGCGTTCCACAAGCTCGCGAGCGTTCTGCAGTCTGTCGTACCAGCCTGTCGTGCCGACCACCATCTTCGCGCCGGTCGCCAGCACCGCCTTCATGTTCTGCACCACAGCCTCGGGGGACGTGAAGTCGATCACCACATCAAACCCCGCCACAAACGGCGGCGTCAGTGCCGAAGCATTCGCATTCTCTTTAGCATCGAGCACATGCACGCTGTGGCCGCGCTCAGCCGCAACCTCGGCCACCAGCTTCCCCGTCTTGCCCTGTCCCAGAACCAGTACCCGCATGCGTCCCTTTCCTAAACCTTGCTCTCGACCGGTACGCGCGCCGCGACATCAAACACCGTCTCATCAGGATTCGCGAAGAAGTATCCGTGCAAACTCCGCACCGCCTCATCCACATCTTCCTCGTCGATCATAAAGCTCATGTTGATCTCGCTTGCCCCCTGCGAAATCATCCGCACATTCACATGGCTGATCGCCGAAAAGACCTGCCCTGCAATGCCGTTATGCCCGCGAATATCCTCGCCCACCAGGCAAACCAATGCCTTGTGGCCCTCAAGCTTCACATCGGCAATCTTGGCCAGCTCCGAACAGATCTCCGGCAGCCGTTCATTCGAATCAACCGTTAGCGAGATGCTCACCTCACTCGTCGAAACCATATCGATGGCGCACTTGTACTTGTCGAACACATCGAACACGGCCTTCAGATACCCGTGCGACATCAGCATCCGGCTCGCCACAATGTCGATGATCGTCAACCGCTTCTTCGCCGCGATGCTCTTGAACGGATTCTTGCACTTCGCCGCCACCGCCGTGATCTTCGTGCCTTCATTCTCCGCATTGCGCGAGTTCAACACCCACACCGGAATGCTCTTCTGAACCGCCGGCAGAATCGTCGCTGGATGCAGCACCTTCGCTCCAAAGTAAGCAAGCTCAGCCGCCTCTTCAAAGCTGATCGCCTTTACCCGCAGCGCATCCGGACAGATCCGCGGATCGGTGGTCATAATTCCGTTGACGTCGGTCCATATCTCAATCGCTCCGGCATGCAGACCACCGCCCACCAGGGCCGCCGTATAGTCACTTCCGCCGCGCCCCAGCGTTGTCGTAATGCCTTCGACATTCGAGCCAATAAATCCGCCCATCACCGGAGTCTTCCCCGCCACAATTAGCGGCAGCACCAGCTCCGTGAGCTTCTTCTCGATCTCGTCCTCCAGCGGAGCTGCCTTGCCATAGTTGCTATCAGTAATAACGCACGTGCGAGCATCAACATGAGCGCCATTCATCCCACGCTGCTCAAAAGCTTCCGCCACAATCTTGCTCGAAAGCCTCTCGCCGAAGCTCACCACCAAGTCATTCGTCCGCGGAGTCAACTCACCCACCGCAGCGATACCTCGCAGCAAATCATCCAACGAATCGAACTCCAGATTCAGCGCAGGCTGTATCGCGACAAACCGCCCGTTCTCCAGCAGCTCTGCCGTCGTATCGATATGCCTGTGCCGCAGCCTCGCACTGATCGCCAAAGCGCCAGCCTTGTCGCCACGTCCTGCTGCACTCGCGGCAGCCAGCAACTGATCGGTCACCTTCGCCATGGCCGAGACAACAACCACGGTCTCGAGCCCGCGCTTCCTGCGTCCACCCACAACCGCCGCCGTCCGTTCGATCGCCTTCGCATCCTCGACCGACGTTCCGCCGAACTTCATCACGACTAGCTTTTCCCGAACTGTACTCAAGCCGTCACCGCCACTTGTGCTGCAACGGGCTTCGCGTTCACGCCCAGCTTATCCAACTTGCCCAGCAGCGCCAGCACCTCAGCATTTAGCAAAGCCGCCCCAGCCGCGCCGCGAATCGTATTGTGAGAAAGCACTACAAACTTCCAGTCCAGCAGAGTGCACTCACGCAGGCGTCCAACCGTAGCCGCCATGCCACGCCCGCGCATCCTGTCCAGACGAGGCTGCGGGCGATCCACCGCTGCATCGTACTCAACCGGCTGCTCCGGAGCTGTCGGCAAATGCTGATCCTGCACAAAATGACGCAGCGGAGCAAACTCACTCCAAGCCGCCAGGATCTCCTCCCGCGTAGCCTTCCGCTTGAACTTGATGCTCACGCACTCGGTATGCCCATCCTCGACCGCCACGCGGTTGCAATGCGCGCTCACCTTGGCATCCAGCATCTCGATGCGGTTGCCATCCAGCCGACCTAACAGCTTACCGACCTCCTCCTGCATCTTCTCCTCTTCATTCTTGATGAAGGGAACAACATTGCCCAAAATATCCAGCGAAGCCACGCCCGGATATCCCGCACCGCTCACCGCCTGCATCGTGCTCACAAACAGGCTCTCAATTCCGAACCGTTCTTCCAGCGGCTTCAGCGCCAACACCAAACCAATCGCGCTGCAATTCGGATTCGTGACGATATACCCGCCCTTGCCGCCATAGGCCTTCCGCCAGCTCTGCGTCTCGATCAAGTCGAGATGGTCGGCGTTCACCTCCGGGACTACCAGCGGCACATCGGCCACCATCCGGAAGGCGCTCGAGTTCGAGATCACCGCGCACCCGGCAGCCGCAAACCTCGGCTCCAGATCCCGTGCAATGTCAGCATCCAGCGCTGCAAAGATAATCTTCGGCAGCTCACCCTCGCACAGCTCCGGAACATTCGGCTGCACCGTCATCTCGGCGATCTTCTTCGGCAGCGGAGTATCCAGCTTCCACCGGCACGCCTCGCCGAACGTCTTGCCCGCACTGCGATCGCTCGCCGCCAACCACGTGATCTCAAACCACGGGTGATTGTTCAATAACTGAATAAATCGCTGCCCGACCATTCCGGTCGCGCCAAGGATCCCAACTTTGCGCCGTTCCATAGTTCTTCAAGAATAACGCGGTCTATTCCTTAACGTCACCGTCATAGCTGCAAACAAGGCATTTTTGACACAAACGTGTCCCATTCGGTATTCATCCGTGCAAATCGGTGTTAGGCCTTCATCCTCACCAGGCTCAGTGACTCACCCGCCGCTTCATCTGATGTCCGCCGCCGCTCCAGACCAACACCGCCACAACCAGATGAATAAGAAACCACAGACTCACGCCCTGATCGAGATAAATCAGCCAAAGAACCAGCGCGCGCGGCAGCAGGATTGCAATTATCAAAGGAATCAGGCCATGCGGATGGAAGGGAATCAGCACACCTTGAAACCAGGCCACAACCAGCGCGATTCGCGGCAGAAACAGCGAAAAGACCAGAAACCATAAAGGAAGCCGATGAATCACCAGAACCAGGCTGAAACTGTGTTCCTCAACCTGCTGCAACATCGCTGCACCAGCCAGAACCGCCGCCATCATCATCTGCGATCTCCTTTATTTCATCGAATACGTAAACTCCGCCTTCTCTGACTCCTTCGGTGCAACCGTTACCTTTATCGTCTGTTCGCCCATCTTCTCGTGGACAGCCGCCAGTGTATACGTTCCCGCCGGCAGGCCCTTAATCTCGAACCGCCCCTCCGCGTCCGTCACCGCAAAAAACGGCGTAGCCGACACATTGATGAACGCATTCATCCACGGATGGTTATTGCACCGCACCGGCATCATCACTTCAGGCTGATCAAACCGCTTCTGTTGCGGGGACCCCTTCGCTGCCTGCGAAACATCCATCGTCTCATTCCCCGCCACTGCCGGCATGGCGTGAACGTTATGCATCGTCGCATCCGAGTTCCGGAACTCCACCGTTCCCCCGCGCATCAGGGCAATCACGTGCGGCGTATACCGGCACCCCACCTGATCCATCACCACCGGCTCAGACGAACGCATCGAAGCGGCCATCGCCGCCGCGGGTCCATCCTTCACATAGATATAGACATTCGCGAGCTTGCCGTCCTTCACGACAAACTGCTCGGCAAAATTCTCCCCGCCCACCATCGAGCACACCGGATCCATGCTCATATCGATCTTCAACCGCTGCGGAGCCTTCCCCACAAAGTGCACCGTGCCGCTCACTGCTCCCAGCGTCGCCGGATCGAGCGCAGCAGCCGCAGGCGCCACAGGCTCCGCTCTCCTGGCCTCATCGCCAATCGGCTTAGCCTGTCGAACTGCATCACTCGGCTTGCACCCCACCAGCCCAACCAGGGCCGCACCCATCACCAGCCAACCACACATCCGTCTCATGCAATCCCACTCCTCTTCCGTAACCGACTAAAGAACCGCAAGCAGAACTAAGCCCCAGCCGCCACCGGAGCCTCCATCGCCTTCAGTACCGCATCTGCAAAGGCCTTCGTCCCACTCGTGCCACCCACATCCTTCGTCAGCACCTTGCCCTCGCGATACACCTGCTCCAGCCCAGCCTGCACACGCTCCGCGGTCTCCGGCTCATTGATGTGATGCAGCATCAGCACCGCGCTCTGCAACAGCGCCGTCGGATTCGCCATGTCCTTGCCAGCAATATCCGGAGCCGACCCATGCACCGCCTCAAAGATCGCGCACTCCGTCCCCAGGTTCGCCCCCGGAACCAAGCCCAACCCACCCACAAACGCGCTGCAAAGATCGCTCAGAATGTCCCCGTACAGATTCTCGGTCAACAAAACGTCGTACTGGTAAGGATTCATCACCAACTGCATGCAAGCGTTATCAACAATGTGCTCGTGATAGCTCACCTCAGGAAATCCCAGCGAAACATCCCGGCAGCAGCGCAGAAACAGCCCATCTGACAGCTTCATAATGTTCGCCTTGTGGATCGCATGCACCTTCTTCCGCCCATGCTTCCGCGCATAGTCGAACGCAAACTTCGCAATCCGCGTCGAGCCCTTCGACGTAATCACCTTCAGCGCCTGCACCACACCCGGAACCACCTCATGCTCGAGTCCGGCATAAAGGTCTTCCATGTTTTCGCGCACAATAATCAGGTCAACATCCGGATACTTGGTCTTCAAACCCGGTAGATTCTTCACCGGCCTGAAGTTCGCAAACAGCTCAAACTTCTTCCGTAGCGTCACGTTGATCGAGGCAAACCCGCCGCCCACCGGAGTCGTCACCGGCCCCTTCAGCGCCACGCGGTTCTCTTCAATCGACTCGTACAGCTCCTTCGGAATGTACTCCCGCGTCTTCTCGAAAGCCTCCGCACCCGCCAGATGCCTGTGCCACTCAAACCGCACACCCGTAGCCGCGCCGGCAGCCTCCAAAATGCTCACCACCGCGCTCGAAACCTCCGGTCCAATACCATCGCCCGGAATCAACGTAATCTTGTGTGTCTTCATCGTCATCCTGCTTCCGTTACTTTCTCTTCCTGTGATCTTTTCCGCTCAGCAGCTCTTCCAGTTCCTGCTTGAACTCCCGCACATCCTTGAAGTCCCGATAAACGCTCGCAAACCGTATATAAGCCACCGTGTCGATGTCCTTAAGCCGAGTCATAATCAACTCGCCCACCTCGCTGGTCGACCGCTCCCGCTCTGGCGAATCCACTACATACGCTTCAGTCTCATCGACGATCTGCTCCAGCTTTATCGCCGAAACAGGCCGCTTCTCGCAGGCATGCAGCAGCCCACTCAGCACCTTTTGCCGATCGAACTTCTCCCGTCGCCCATCTTTCTTGACCACCATGTACGGAATCTCATCGATCCGCTCATACGTCGTAAAGCGCTTATTGCACCCTTCGCACTCACGTCGTCTGCGAATCGAGTCCGCCTCTTTACTCTCGCGCGAATCAACTACTCGATCCTGGGCAAATCCACAGTAAGGACACTTCATCGGAATACTTCGATTCTAGCAGTGGGTTCCCAAGTTTCGTAGGAGTGGGTTTTTTCATGTGCATACGTGCAAAGCTCTTCTTTGCCGCTAGCATGCTTCCATGACGCAAAAGGAGCAAGTTCAGCGAACCTCATCGACTGACGTAGCCTTTAAGTACCCAAGAAAAATGTCGCGCCTGATGCTGACCGGTTTTATGGGAGCCGGTAAATCCACAGTCGGCGCATTACTTGCCGGGCAGATCCACTGGGCTTTCCTTGACGTCGACAAACATATTGAGCAATCCGCAGGAGCGACCGCGGCAAATCTGTTTGCTGCTTTGGGCGTGCCGGGCTTTCGCAGCCTCGAGTCTGATGCTTTGTTCCATGCATTAGGTCAATCAGACACTGTCGTTGCGCTGGGTGGAGCGGCGATTGACCTGCCGAGGAACCAACAGCTTCTCGCCTTAAGTCCCGACACCCTGATCGTTTTCCTCGATGCTCCTTTCGACACACTTATCGAACGATGCCAGCAACAAGCGCAAAGAGGTGATTCCACCTATCGCCCCCTACTGAAGAACCTCGAAGTGGCACATGCTCGCTTCATGACTCGCAGATCTTTGTATACGGCTCATTGCCATCTAACGATAGATGTTGCGAAAAAAAATCCGAATGAAGTTGCAATAGCTATCCAACATAGGCTGCGAGATAAGAAAGGAAGGGATTAGTAGATTTCCTTCCGTTAGAAATTGCTTCTCTTACACTCTGCCGACACCTTCTTTATCCGATTCGATCGCGCTCTCTTCGGCCACCTTCTTTAAACTCACATGCTCCACCCGCGCATAAAGCAGCCCCGTAGGAATGATGCAGAGAAACGTCACCACCAGCAACACTGCCCCACAAGCCGTCGCCGCTTCAATCGGAGCCCCATATAGCGTATGCATCGCCGCAGCCGTCACCGCAATCTGCGTGAACCATCCGATGATCGGCAACTGCAGCAGAGAACCGCCGATACTAGCCGCCATCAGCAGCATCGTCCGCGAGAACGTCAGCCCCGCCAACTCCGGCGTGTGTACAAACGCATGCGCCGTCTGCAGGTATGCCATCCCAATCATCCCCCACATCAACAGCGAAATCGCCGTCACCATCCCAAACTCACGCGCCGACTCGATCGCATTCAATCCATCGCGAAACCCCAGGATCTTCGTCGAAACGCTCTCCCCCAAGCCCTTTGACAACGCCCCCAGCGCGGCCCGAGCAAACCCAGCCACGGCTCCGCCCGCAAACCGAACCACCCCGGCAAACACCGCGATAGCCAACGTAGCCGCCAGACTCAGCGCGCCTGCTCGCACAAACACGTCATGATGCGGCAAATCCCTCGGAGTAAACGCCAGCGCAGTCGAAAAAATCAACGCCGCCGCTCCCAGATCAAACATCCGCTCGATCGTATACACCGCCACCTGCGAACTAAGCGGCAACCCAGTCCGCCGAGCCACTAGATAAGGCCGAGTCAAATCCGCCAGTCGCCCAAACACCGCCACCGCCGTAAATCCAATAAACTGCGACCCCAGCAACGACGTCGCAGGCACCTTCTTCGTCGGCGAAACAAACACGCTCCACCGCACCGCCCGCAAAAAATACGTTGCATATATCAGCGCAATCGCAAAGGCAATGTGCACCGGGCTTGCATGACGTAGCTGCTGCCAGAACATCGCCCAATCAAATTGCACCTTACCGCGAAACACAAACACAATCACCGCAAGCGCCACAATGGCGACAACCCAGAGCACACCACTCTTCTTATTCATCGTTATCTCTCATCGTCAAAGCGAGAATGGCGCCCGCCTCATCCCTTACTCGGACGCTCTTGCTGAGTCATCTGCTTGCGCCGATTAAACTCCCGAATCACCCGCGCCACATAAGCCCGTGTCTCGCGGTAAGGAGGCACCCCATGATACTTGTCCACCGCCCCCGGCCCCGCGTTGTAAGCTGCCAGCGCCAGCGAAAGATTATCGTGATACCGCGTCAGCAGAGAATCCAGATAAGCCGTCCCACCCGCAATATTCTCCTCAGGCCGAAACGCATCGTGAACTCCGAGCTCGCCAGCAGTCCCCGGCATCAACTGCATCAAGCCCTTCGCACCCGTCCGCGAAACCGCCCGCACTTGCCCACCGCTCTCAGCCCGCACGACACTCGCCAGCAGATCCGCATCAATATTGTGCTCGCCACCCGCATGAGCCAGCATCTCCCGCATTTCCGCCTTCGTCAGAGCAGTCACAGGCGCCGTTGGCATTGGAGCCACCAAAGTCTTCGCCACTTCCGGCGAATCTTCAGGAGTCAGCGGCAAGTCTGCAATCGTCTCTACCCGAGCCACTGCATCCCCAGCGACCTCGAGGTAGTTCGTCTCGGAGCGCTTACCCACCAGGTAAAGCCGAATCTTATCCCCCACAACCTCGCGTCGCACGCAATCCAGCTCGAACCCATTCTTCAGCGTCACATGCTCAGCCGCCCGCGCCATCGGACACACCGCCAGCGCCAGCATCATCACCGAACTAAACCGAAATGCCACCATCAAAGCCTACCACCGCAACCCCATCTCGCAACTCCCACTATCGAGCCACCTGCAGCGCCCCAGCAAACTTCCCTGCCAGCGCAGCCTCGATTACCTCGGCTACTCCATCCTCATCATGCCGCTTGCCCATCGCCCATCCACGCCCGACAGCCATCTCTTTCAAATCCTCCGGAGCATTCGCCATCAACACCGCTCGTCCAGCAACCTCCAGCATCGACACGTCGTTCCAGTTATCCCCAATAGCCACAATCTCTTCGACCCCCACACCCCTATCCGCAGCCAAACGCAGCAGCGCCGACCCCTTACTGCACCCAGCCGGCAAAATGTCCACAATACTCAAATCCCGCACCGGATACTCCGTCCTGTGCAGCGCAACCTCCACTCCTGCAGTCCACTCCTGAGGCCCCAGCCCCACAGCCGACACCCCCGGATGCTCCAGCAGCCGCGCCTCCGCCCGCCGCATCCTCTCCACCGTCCCGCAAAGCATCATCTGGATCGGATCCTCCCCCTCCAGCGCCTTCTCAATCGGATTCACATGCGCAATATAAGGCTCATTCGCCACCATCCACTTGCCAATGCTTCCATGCAACTCCTCCAACTCCTCCACCACCAGAGCCCCCCGGTCATCCTCTCCATCCGGTCCCACCCTGTCGAACGTCATCACCAGCGAGTTCCTGAACTCCTCCACATGCCCACAAAGCCACTGCGCCGTCTCCTTCGGAAGCAGCGTCCGCTCCAGCAACCTCGCCCCCATCGTTCGAACCACAGTCCCATTCGAGCTGATCAGCCCATTCTCCTCCCCCAGCCCAAGCCCCCTGAGCTGTCGCATCGCATAACAATGCCGCCGCCCCGTCGCGACCACCACCTCAACCCCCGCCGCCTCAGCCGCCTTCAAAGCCGCCAGGTTCCGAGCGCTCACCTGCCCATCAGCCCCCAGCAACGTCCCATCCATATCAACAGCAATCATTCGCACCAGAAAAATCCTCGCCTGTATATTCTCTCACCCACCCTGCATAAACATCCATAAGCAGCTAATTATCAACAAGTTACCGGAAATTCATTGGACTTCGGCCTCCCCACCTGCCACACTCGATACAGGCACCACAAAGGCTTGTTTATGTTTCACAATCATCCATTGAGCTCCGTAAGGAGCACCTCCCCTGTAATCCTCGACACCACCCGAATCCAACCCCAAACCGGCAGCACCGTTCACCTCGAACCCAGTACGCCCCCAGCCCGACTCACACTCGTACCTTCAGGCGGAGGCCCAACCCCGGCAAAGGGCTCGACCCCGCTCGTCGAACTGATCGCCATCTCCGCCCACCGCTGCTCGTCCTTCTTCGCCGAAGCGGCAGTGCTGGTCCTGGTCCTGGCCCTCCTCGACCGCTTCATGCTCAAAGGCCGCATGGAACTCGGCTGGACCGCAAGCGCCTTCACCATCAGCCTCACGCTGCTCGCAGCCAGCATAGCCACAGACTTCTCCGCCCGTCGCTGGCTCCAACGCCATTAGTAATCGCGTTGTCGCTTTCTTGTTTGTCATCCCCGAAGGGAACCTGCTTTGCCGTTGCGGTTGCTGTTGCCGTTGCGGTTGTTTTGCTCTTTTGGTTGTCATCCCGCAGGGATCTGCTGTTGCCTTTCGCTTTTCACCGTCCGGCCCAAAATCGTCATCTCGACCGAAGCAGCTCACAGTTTTATCGTGAGCTGCGCAGTAGAGAGACCCCGCATTTCGTCTTTGTCGTTGTCTGTTTTTAATCGGTGCCCTCGGTGCGGATCGGTGTTAGGCCTTCATTTCTTAGTACGATTGAATCTATGCCCGCTATCACCTCCCTCGAGTGCTCTCGCTGCCACCACCACGTCTCCGCCGACACCCCGCAAACCCTCTGCCCCCTCTGCGCCGGCTCCCTCTACGTCCGCTACGACATGGACAAGCTCAAGCAAACCGCCAAGCGCGAAGCTCCCGCCCAAAAAGCCGCAGCATCCGCAACCAGCCTGGGCATGTGGCGCTACGCCGACGTCCTCCCCGACGTAACCCCGGTCACCCTCGGCGAAGGCTGGACGCCCATGCTCCACAGCAAGCGCTACCCTGGCCTCTACATCAAGGAAGAAGGCGCCAACCCCACCGGCACTTTCAAAGCCCGAGGCCTCGGCCTCGCCGTCACCATGGCAAAGCACTACGGCCTCCAGCACCTCGCCGTCCCCTCTGCAGGCAACGCCGCCGGAGCACTAGCCGCCTACGCCGCCGCCGCCGATATCAAAGCCCACATCTTCATGCCCCAGGACGTCCCCTTCGCCAACTACCTCGAAGGCATCCTCTACGGAGCCGACGTCACCATGGTCGACGGCCTCATCTCCGACTGCGCCCGCATGGTCGGCGAAAACATCAAGGCCCAGCGCGAAGCCAACACCCCGCCCGAACAAATCTGGTTCGACATCTCCACCCTCAAAGAGCCCTTCCGCGTAGAAGGCAAAAAGACCATGGGCTACGAACTAGTCGAACAGCTAGGCTGGACCTACCCCGACGCCGTCTTCTACCCTACCGGCGGAGGCGTAGGCCTCATCGGCATGTGGAAGGCCTTCGAAGAGATGGAAGCCTTGGGCTGGGTCACGGGCAAACGCCCAAAGATGTACGCCCTGCAAGCCGCCGGCTGCGCCCCCATCACCACCGCCTACGACCAGCACAAATCCACCAGCGAGTTCTACCAGAACGCCGCCACCTTCGCCGCTGGCCTCCGCGTCCCCAAGCCCTACGGAGACTACATCATCCTCGACATCCTCGCCCAATCCGGCGGCAAAGCCATCTCCTCGCCCGACGAAGCCATCCTCACCAGCATCCTCGACTGGGCCAAGCACGAAGGCCTCTTCCTCTCACCCGAAGGAGCCGCCGCCACTGCTGCCTACGACCAGCTCATCGCCTCAGGCGAACTCAAGCCCACCGACAAAGTAGTCCTCTTCAACACCGGAGCAGGCCTCAAGTACACCGACATGATCGCCGAAGCCATGCACCTCCGCCGCCCCGGCACCCTACCCACCAGCCTTCCCGTAGGAGGCATCATCACCCCGCAGTAAAAATCCGACCAAGAGAAAGCACGATATGGCGATCGATAAATCAGGAAAGTGGTGGGTGGGTAGTCAGCCGGAAGATTTGAAGGAATACCTTGAAGCATACTCGTCCGGAGGATACAAAACTCACGAATTTCGACTTGCAAAATGCAAATGTGGACGAGACGAGTTCTTCTTTTTTGCTGACGATGACGAAGGATGTGCAAAACGAATATGCTCTTTCTGCGGAGAAGCTCACTTCGTTTGCGATAGCCAAGAATGGTGGACAAATTCCAATCCCGAAGAATGGAAATGTGCCGAATGCGGCTCTAAGTCAGCCAACATTGGAGTCGGCTTCTCGGTTTATGAAGATGGCGAAATACGATGGCTATATGTCGGCGAGCGATGCGCGTCTTGTGGGATATTAGGTTGCTTCGCTGGTTGGAAAGTTGCTTATTCACCGTCGAAGCAGCTCATGGATCAAGTATGAGCTGTTAGCCAAACCCTGACCTCAAATGTCGCTTTTGCAGTTGCCTTATCGCACCAGGAGTAAAATCAGCGCGGGCCCATCCTCATCTCCTGAGAGGTCTCCGATGAAGCAGCCCTCCTCCTTCCCCGACCGCCGCCAATTTCTAAAAACCGGAGGAGCCCTCGCAGCCGCGGGCCTTCTCTCCCACAAGGCTCAGGCCGCGCAGAACCAGCTTCCTGCCCTGCCCTTCAATCAGAAGACGCAGACCTCCATGCCCACGCGCAACTTCGGAAAGACCGGCTTTAAAGTTGGCCTCTTCTCCCTCGGCGGCCAGAGCGCGCTCGAAAAACCCAACAACTTCGATCTCGCAGTCCCCCTCATCGAGCGAGCCCTCGACCTCGGCGTCAACTTCATCGATACCGCCGCCAGATACGGCTTCCCCGAGCGCTGGAGCGAGCAATACATAGGCCGCGTCATGCAACACCGACGCAACGACGTCTACCTCGTCACCAAATCCAGGGAACGCACCCGCGACGCCGCCCTCCGTGATATCGAACAGTCTCTCAAGCTCATGAAGACCGACCACCTCGATCTCTGGTTGCTCCACAACATCGGCATCCCCGAGGAGGTCGACGCCGTCTTTGCCAAAGGCGGCGCCATGGAAGCCTTCACCCAGATGCAGGACCAGAAGGTCGTCCGCAATCTCGGTGTCGCCGCCCACTACCACCCCGAACCCATCATCGACCTCATCAACCGTCATCCGTTCGACGCTGTCCTGCTGGCCATCAACGCAGCCGACTCCCTAAGCCCGCACAGTTTCACCGCAAAGCTCCTCCCCCTCGCTGTCGAAAAGGAGATGGGCATCTTCGGCATGAAGATCGCCTCGCGCGGACGTATCCTCTCCAGCTGGACTCCGCCACCCGTCGAAGTGCAGAAGCGCTCCTGGGAGGGCGTAGCCACTCGCCCCGGAACGCTGACCATACGCGAGGCCACGCGCTACGTTCTCTCGCTCCCCGTCAGCACCGTTATCATCGGCTGCGACGACATCGCGCAGCTCGAAGAAAACGTGCAGATCGCCCGCGAGTTCAACCCCCTGTCCCAGGCCCAGATGGCCGCCCTCACCCAAAAAACCGCCCCCATCGAAGCCCAGGCCAACTTCTTCCATTCCGAAACCCGCCCCAGGGAGATCGCTTCATCCAACACCGACGAATGATCTCCCGAGAATGAATCCGAAAACTGCTGTTGGTGTCGTTCTCCTCACCTATTTCTCTACGCGCCCGACACCCCGTACGCATATTCATCAATACTAGCGAGCTTAATTCCGAACTCCTCCGCAACGGCCTTCATATCCATTGCGTCCCCTCGTATAGACCCGAGCATCAGCGCCGCAAACGTCTTCTGCATGGAATCCGTAGCGCCCTCAAACTGCGCAAGCAGCACCTCTTCAGGAACATGTTCCACCTTGAACGTTTTTCCGCCAAACTTCTCAAACAGGCTCACCACATCCATCAAGCTGATCGCCTCAGGCCCACCAAACTCAATCGTCCTGCGTTCAGCAGCAGGATGGCGAATCGCAACCGCGCACATCTCCGCGACATCAACAAACGAAACCCAACTGACCGGACTCGTACCCGGCCCACAGATGCGAGCCGTAGCATTTGCATAATCGAACCCCAGCTCCGGCCCTAACCAAACCTCCATGAAATAGCTCGCCTGAATCACGGTGAAGTTCATGCTCGCAATCGCCTCCTCGACCGCTCGCTTCGCATCGCCCAACGGAAAAGAAAAGCCCGGTGGCCGGCGAAAAGAAACAAACAAAAACCGTTCAACGTTAGCAGCCTTCGCCGCGTTCACCAGATTCATCTGCCCCACTCCGTCGACAGACTCAATCGAATCTCCAGCCTGCCGCGAAAGAGTAGACGAAGCCGTAGAGATAACCGCATCCACACTACGACACGCAGCAGCAAGCGAGTCAGGATCCTTCAAATCGCCGACGCAAAGCTCCACACCCGCCGACCGCAAAGCCTCCACCTTCTCCTTCGAGCTCGTCGTACGAACAAGCGCCCGCACCTTCTCGCCTCGCGACGCCAGTTTCTTGCAAACCTCACCACCCACCAGCCCGGTTGCACCAACGACAAGAATCATCTGTGCCCTCCGCAAAATGGCAGCTTACACCTCTTCGTTCAATACCCGGTAACCTCGGCCATATAATTGGCGCGTAGCAAGGCATCAGCCGCCCCGAGGTCTCCGAAATGAAGCAGCCACCCACCTCCCCCGACCGCCGCCAATTCCTCAAAACCGGCGGAGCCCTGGCCGCAGGCCTCCTCGCCCATAGCGCACAAGCCGCCACCAACCAGCTTCCCGCGCTCCCCGCCAATCCGAAAACCCAAGCCGCGATGCCCACCCGCAACCTCGGCAAGACCGGCTACAAGGTAGGCATCTTCTCCCTCGGCGGACAGGCCGCACTCGAAAAGCCCAACAACTTCGATAACGCCGTCCCCATTATCGAGCGAGCCCTCGACCTCGGCGTCAACTACATCGACACCTCCTCCATCTACGGAGGCCCGGACCGCTGGAGTGAGCAATACGTAGGCCAGGTCATGAAGACCCGCCGCAACGAGGCCTTCGTCGCCACCAAAACCAAAGAGCGCACCCGCGAAGCCTCCCTTCGCATGATCGAAAAATCCCTCAAGCTCCTCAACACCGACCACGTCGATCTCTGGCAACTCCACGATGTCGGCCTCCCCGAAGACGTCAACGCCATCTTCGCCAAAGGCGGAGCCATGGAAGCCCTCATCGAGATGCACGACCAGAAAGTCGTCCGCTTCCTCGGCGTCACCGGCCACTACCGCCCTGAATCCCTCATCGACGCCGTCAATCGCTATCCCTTCGACACCATCCTCATGGCCCTCAACGCCGCCGACACTCACATCCACAGCTTCACCGACCAGCTCCTTCCCCTCGTCGTCGAAAAGCAGATGGGCATCATCGGCATGAAGGTCCCCGCCCGCGGCCGTCTCCTCTCCACCTGGACACCGCCATCGCTCGAGCAGCAGCAACACTCCTGGGAGGGATCAGCCATAGCCACGCGCTCGGGTGTCATGAACATGCGCGAAGCCATGCGCTTCACCCTCTCGCATCCCGTCAGCACCGTCATCATCGGCTGCGACAACATCGCCCAGCTCGAAGAAAACGTCCAGATCGCCCGCGAGTTCACGCCTCTCTCGCAAACCCAGATGGCCTCCCTCAACGACCTCGCAGCCCCCGTAGCAAAACAATCCCTCTTCTTCCGCTTCACCGACCGCACCAAAGGCTAAGCCACCACGTCGAACTGCAAAACCTGTGTCAAGATCACCGAACAGCGCTAGCAACCCTCAAATGCTGTTCCCGCCCAAACAGCAGACGATCCCGCGTCTGTTCCAGCAGCACCCAATCTTTTTGAAACTCTTCCATCGTCTCCCGCAGATGATTCTTCGCCCGCAGTACATAGCCAACGCGCCCGAGCATCAGTTGGAACGCAAGCTCAGGATCGGATTCCTCTGCCATCACATTCCCACTACCGACGCCCACCCGCCGTTCCAAACCACCCACCTCGATCGTCAGCCAGGGATTCCCTCCGTCGTCGACGCTGGCCTTGCCACTGTCGAATAGCTGCGGGAAAAAATTCTTGTGGTGTTCGGCGAACTCTTGCACCTCGGGCGAATTCTGCAGCAGGACGAACCGCTCCCGGTAATCCGCCCAGTCATCCTTTGTCCCCACCACGGCTGCCCGAGCATCGTGTACGGCAACCTCCAAGGAAGAAACCACCGCCTCATCTCGATCTTCTTTCGCTGCCTTTGCATCCTCCTCAAGCCCAACAATCGATGACGTTGGGTGGTGCGAAAACTCCTTGTACAAACCAAAGCGTCCCGTCAGAAAGTAGGCGACAAAGAAAGATCCCGCCACCTCGTGATCGCCAATTAGCGCCGCGGGAATCAGATACTTCTTCATGTGAATCGCCGTCTCCGTGCCGCTCTGCGCCAATCCACTACGAGGCAGATCCCCGGGTGGCTGTGCAAAGTGCATGCTGTAAAAACCCAGCTCCGGCCGCTTCAACGCCCAGTGGGTAAACGACCGCGCAGCGGCCTTCGGAGCCATCATGCCAAGGTCATTCGGAAAATCCCGATGCACTGAGTGCGGAAAGATCAGGTTCACCAGTGACCGCGTAAACACAGCGCAATTATTCGTAAACCCATTGTAATGATTCACATTCGGATCGCCATTTAGCCAGTCCACAACGGCCTGATCCTGGGCCCGCGTCGTGTGCACCGCAAAGATAAAGATGTCGCGAACCACATTCGCAGCCACAAGGTCCCGCCAGAAACTATGTGCAACCTGCGGACAATGACCGTCCCCGCAGACATCCTGAAAAAACCCGTCCCGGGCACGCGTTTCCAACGCCTCCTTCACCACGCGCGACCCATACAACAGCCGGCCATCAGGTATCATCGACCCACGCAGATAAAGGCTCAACGGAACCAGGTTCCAGCCATACGCCCGTGTCTCGCGAAAGTCAGGATACGTCGTAACGATCGAGCCCTGTTCGCCGGCCCCGCACAATCGCGCTCGTATCGGAGACGCCGCGCAAACCCCTGACAAGTACACAAGCGAGTGCCCCGCATGCGTGTACACCGAAACCCCGACCGTGGTGGGATCAGCCAGCACCACCCCAATATCCGCCTTAGCGGCAAGGTCGAAAGTCGTCACGGCCGCAAGCAGAACACCAGCGCGGCATGCCCAATGCAGTAGAGATCTCAGAAGCGCCTCGCAGAAAATCTATTCGGCACACCTGCATGGAATCCGGGCCCCCACGTAACTGGCCGGAAGACCGAGCCTCAACGACCAGAAGCCCACGATCTGGAGCCATCCTACAACGACCTCTGAGGAATTGCACAATCGCCAAACCAGACTCATTGGTGCAGGAACATCTCTTGGTGCAGTTTCAATGAGCTAACTCACGACAACTAAAGATGGGATACGGGAGTTCCGCTACGAATCGCCGAGACAGCTTGCACCACTGTCTGCACAACGAGATCCGGCTGATAGAGATGAATCTCGTGGCCACTTCCGGTCGCCGTAACATGCACTGTGTTCGAACTCAGAAAGTCGAGGCGGGCCGCAGCGCCGTTGCGAGAGCCTCGCTCCGATTCACTCGCAGCAGGTCCGCTCGACAACACGATGACAGGAAGCGCGCCGAGAGGCCGCACCTTGCCTTCATCAGTCTCCGTAAATTCTTTGAGAAATTCTTTCCGCCACGACAGAATCGATCCGGGATCCTCTTTCGTCGGGTCCCACTTCTGCCAAAGCTTCACATCGATCCAAAGTCGAACCGCCTGCAAGCTCGGTGGCAATCGATCGAAGGGATCGTTCTCGCGCGTCGGAGCGGAACCCTTGGCCGATGCAGGCATCGGATAAGTAGACCGTATCTCGTCTTCCGTCATATCCCAGATCAGCCCGCCTTTGCCGTTGACGAGTCGACGCACCCGATTGGCGCTGTTGGTGAAAACCAACCCAGCGACCTGATCGGGATACGCACGTTGATAGGCGCGGATGAAGATGCCTCCGATGGACGCGCCGACCAAAACATACGGACTCTTTTCTCCGGCAATCCCAAGGAGTTTATGCAAATCAGAGATGGTCTGCTCAACGGTCTCGTCAGCGGGTCCGGGATCACTCCACGCCAGCCCGGCCCGATCATAAGAACAGACTCGCGTGGTCTCAGCGACGCGCGGTTGAACAAGAGCCCAGTCGATGGAGAACGCATTTCCGCCCGCAACTAGAACGACAGTCGGGCTCCCTTTGCCGGAGCAATCGAGGTGCAGCTTACGGCCCCCAACGTCGACCATACGACCTGGCGGCGGATAATCCTGTGGCACTGGAGCCTGAGTGTGCCCCTGCACCAGAATGACCAATGCGAGGACCGCCGCAACGTAGACCCGCATGTCTTATCCCCAGCCGGAAGTTTACCGGGTACACCCTTCAACGTTCGCTCTCTGTGGGTATACCGACGCCGCCTCAAAAACCTGTCAATCTCAAAACGCCAAATACGCGCCAATCAACAGCAATCGCGCTGCCGAGTAATTCAACCCAACCAGCTATAATTCAACTAGAGATCGAAAAAGCCCCGGCCCACTCCCGGGGCTATCTCATTTACGGCCAATACTTTACAAGCAAGCTCTGAAAATCAGGACTCTACTGAAGAAGTACAGCCGCAACTCTTTTGTTTGCGAAACTTTAGTGCCAAACCAAGAGGAAGGAGGGAGTGCACAGCCAGCCATGTCGATTCGTCAGCAAATCCGCCCCGTCCTCACCCTTGCTCTCCCGCTCATCCTCGCCGAACTAGGCTGGATGTCCATGGGCATCGTGGACACCATGATGGTCGGGCACATGGCCAACCCCTCCCTCGCCATCTCCGCCGCCGCCCTCGGACAGGTCCTCTACAACACCCTCGGCTTCGGCATCGCCGGCGTCCTCCTCTCGCTCGACACCTACCTCTCCCAGTCCCACGGAGCAGGCCGCTACGACGAAGCCAACCGCTGGCTCCTGCACGGTCTCGTCCTTGCCGCCGTCCTCGCCGCAATCTTCATGGGCCTCATCGCCCTCGCGCCGATCTTCATGCTCCGCCTGCCCATCGACCACCAGGTCATCACCGGAGCCATCGCCTTCCTCCGCGCCCTCAACTGGGGAACACCCGTTCTCTTCCTCTATTTCACCCTCCGCCGTTATCTCCAGGCCTTCAACCACGTCCGCCCCATCGCCGCAGCCCTTATCACCGCGAACCTCTGCAACGTCATCGGCAACTGGCTCCTCATCTACGGCCACTCATGGGGGCCCATCCACATCCCCGCCCTCGGAGTCACCGGCTCCGGCCTCTCTACCTCCATCTCCCGCGCCTACCTCGCCCTCTTCGTCGCCGCAACCGTTTGGCGAGTCGAGCGCCAGCACAACTACGGCCTACGCTCCATGCTCCGCCACATCGAGAGCACCCGCCTCACCCGCCTCGCTCTCCTTGGAGCCCCCGCCGGAGCCCAGATCTTCGTCGAGATCGCCATCTTCGCCACCGTCACCTTCCTCATCGGAACCATGGGTCCACTCCCTCTCTCTGGCCACGAGATCGCCCTCAACTGCGCCAGCTTCACCTTCATGGTGCCCTTCGCCATCTCCGCCGCCGCAGCCGTCCGCGTAGGACAAGCCATCGGCCGCAAAGCCCCTCAAGAAGCCGCTGCCGCAGGATGGGCCGCCATCCTCTTCGGAGCCGCCTGCATGGCCACCTTCTCCGCCATCCTCTTCCTCTTCCCGCACCCCATCGCCCGAGCCTTCACGCCCGACCCCAACGTCATCGCGGCGACCATCCCGCTCCTCTTCGTAGCCGCACTCTTCCAGTTCTTCGACGGCCTCCAGATCACCGCCACCGGAGCACTTCGCGGAGCCGGCAACACCCACGCCGGCCTCATCGTCCAGATCGTCGGCTACTGGATCATCGGCCTTCCCATCGGCTACCTTCTAGCCTTCCGCCTCCACCACGGAGCCGTTGGCCTATGGCTGGGCCTATGCGCCGGCCTCATCGTCGCGGGCCTCTCCCTCACCACCGTCTGGCACCGCACCACCAAAAAACTCCGCGCCACTTCCCAGTTAGAACAGATGGCGAACCCTGAAAAAGTGTCATCCTGAGCGAAGCCACTCGCAGTCTTATCGCGAGTGGCGCAGTCGAAGGACCTGCTGTTTGCTCATAGCTGCAAGATCTTCGCCGAAACTAGTCCTTCGACAACCGATACATCAAAACCGCCATACGCTTAGCCTGCGTCGGTATCGAGTCCAGATAAACCGTCTCCCCCTCCGCATGAGCACCATCGCCCATCGCTCCCGTCCCCACCAGCCCCGGAACATACGGAGCAACAAAAGCAATATCCCCCGCACCACCCAGCATCGGATCCATAATCTCCTCCTGCGGCAGACCCAGCACCGTATTCACATCATTCAATTGCTTCACCAGCGCACGACTTCCCTCCGACTCCGCCAT
Organism: Edaphobacter aggregans; assembly: GCF_003945235.1. Classification (NCBI taxonomy): domain Bacteria; kingdom Pseudomonadati; phylum Acidobacteriota; class Terriglobia; order Terriglobales; family Acidobacteriaceae; genus Edaphobacter; species Edaphobacter aggregans. The sequence goes on along the minus strand of NZ_RSDW01000001.1, from coordinate 2,067,734 downwards.
AGCCGGATACGCCTCCTGAAACGTAATCGTCGCCCCGGTCTTCGGCAGATGATCTGCAACAATGGCCCGCATCTTCGCCTCGACACGCTCGGTCTGCTCATTGCTCAGCGTACGAATATCCCCGCTAGCCAGCGCAACCGGAGGAATTACATTCGTCTTCCCCGTAATCGTTCCGCCCGTTCCATTCTCCGTAAACGCCGCGGTCGCTCCGCCCACCATCAGCCCAACATTGAACGTCAGCCCCTTCTCCGGCAGCTCCGTCCGAAACTGGTCCAGAATCCGCACCAACTCATAGACCGCCCCATAACCCATCGACTCCCTGAAGATCTGCGATGAGTGACCACTCCTCCCGACAGCCTCCAACTGCCACGTCAACGCACTTCGCCGGCCCACCCGTACTATGTCCGTTCCATCAACCCGGTAGCTGTTCTCGAACTCCAGCGCAACATCGCTCTTCTTCGCTGCCGCGACCATGTCCCCGCGGCTGATGCTGACCGGCTCGCCATGCCGTTCCTCATCGCCGCTCAGCACAATCGTGACCTCGGCGTTATCAAGCACACCCGCAGTCTTCATCGCCTTCAGCGCCGTCAGCATCACAACGAGCCCACCCTTCATATCCATCACACCGGGCCCAGTCGCCACATTGCCATTCGTTCCCGGCACAATCGAGTACTTCTGGAAGCTGCTCGTAGGCTCAAACACCGTATCCATATGCCCGATCAGTAGCAGCCGTTTCCCACACTTACCCGTCCCCGCAGGACAAGGATGCTCTGCCACCAGATCCCCCGCCCGCCCAACCTGGCCTTGCATCGGCACCCACCGCACTTTGAACCCCAGCGCCTCAATCTGCGGAGCCACCACATCCTTCACCGCCACCACACCCGGCAGATTCATCGTTCCGCTGTTGATATTCACCAACCTCTCCAGCATCGCAATCGCCGCCGGAGTCTCCCCATCGACAGCCTTCACCATCGCACTCTCAACCGGAACCATCGTGGAGCTCTGCGGACCCTGCGCCAGAGCCGCCGTCACAAAACACACACCAATCCCAGCGATAAACGTAGTCATCCCAATTTTCTTCATAGTGGCCGGAGAATATCACGCAACCTCTACGAAAGTTCTTAAGAAGTCGTAGACCTACTCCCTATTTTGCCGTTGTTGTTGCTGTTGCCTGTTCTTAAATCTGTCTCATCGATGTCAATCGGTGTTAAGTCTCTCGGTCTCCGGACAGACTCTAAGTCACCGGCAACTGCTCCCGCACCCGAGTCGTCGACCGCGTCGTCAACGTAAATGCCGCCGCCAGAATCAACCCGCCGCCTACCCACGCACTAGGCCCCAGCCGCTCCCGCAGCACCAGCACCCCCAGCAGACTCCCGATCAGCGGCTCCATATTCAGCAACACGCCAGCCTGCGAAGCCGGAACCTGAGTCATCCCCCAATTCCAAAGCAGCGTCGTCGTCGCCGTACACAATATCCCACTCGCCGCCAGAGCCAGCCAGGCCTTCAGCGACACCCCCGCCACCGGCGGCATCCCATACCGCACCGGAACCCAGGCAATCAGCATCAGCGTCCCCAGCATTAGCCCATACGCCGTCACCACCACCGCCGAGTGCCGCTCCATCAGCCGCTTATTCAACAAAATCCAGAACAGAGCAATCCCCAACGAAACCACCACCAGCAAATCCCCGGCCAGCGAAGCCTCCCCCGCCCCCGCATGATGTTTCCCACCCAACGCAATCAGGGCCGCCCCCGTAGTCGAAGCCGCCAAAGCCCACCATCCAATCGCATCCATCCGCTCATGCGCAAACAGAGTAGCCCCCACGGCCAAAATCACCGGCATGGTCCCCACCATCAGCGAAGCATGGCTAACCGTCGTCAACTCCAGCCCATGAAACTGAATCAAAAACTGCAGCGGCACCCCCAAAAACGAAGCCACCAGCAGCACTCCCCACTCCTTACGATTCAACCCTGGCCGATGCGTCACCAGCAGAGGCACCAGCGCAACCATGGCAAACAAAAACCGGTACAGCACCATGTGCCCAAAGCCCATCTCAGCCAGCGCAATCTTCCCAAAGAAGAACCCACACCCCCACAAAGAACTAGCCACCGCACAAGCGCCAAACCCCAGCGCCCTCTTTTTCTCCTGCAAAGCACCCATACTCCCACTGTCGCACAAAACAGCCCTGCCTCATCCCGCCTTTGTTTTTGCTTTTCTTGCTTGTCATCCCCGAAGGGGACCTGCTGTTGTTTTTGCCGTTGTCGTTGCTTGTCCTCTTCACCACCTAAACCAAAACAGAAAAGCCCCGGACAAATCCGGGGCCTTTCACTTCGCGCAAACTAGAAACCAGCGAACTACCAGACTCGGCAGCTATTAGCAGGTACCATCGGCGAGCCCTTCTTACACCCGAACGCCTCCGCAAATCCCGGCTGATTCACAATCGCGCCATTGGCACGGAAGTGATCCGGCGAGTGAGGATCAGTCAGCACCTGCTGCCTCACCGCCTCAGGCCGAGAATTCTCACACCAGTTCTGCGCATAGCCAATGTAGAACCGCTGGGGAGAAGTAAAGCCATCGACCTTGGCCGACAGATCCACCTTATTAGCCTTCGCCCGCTCAAGGTATGCAATGTAGGCCAGCACCAGGCCGCCATTATCAGCAGTGTTCTCGCCCAATGTCAGCTTGCCATTCACCTTCACATCATCGACAGCCGTGAACCCGCCGTACTCATTCACCAGGCAATCCGTCCGGGTCTCGAACTTCTTCGCGTCCTCCGGCGTCCACCAGTCGGTCATGTTCCCTTTGGCGTCGAACTTCCGTCCCTCATCATCGAAGCCGTGCGTTAGCTCATGCCCAATCACAGCGCCGATGTGGCCATAGTTCACCGCATCGTCCTGCTTCGAGTCATAGAACGAAGGCTGCAAAATCCCAGCCGGGAAGTTGATGTCATTCATGCTCGGGTCGTAATAAGCATTCACCGTCGGGGGAGTCATACCCCACTCGCTATGATCAACCGGCTTGCCGATCTTGTTCAGCTGGCGATCATTCTCAAACGCCGTCGCGCGGAACTTATTACCCAGCGCATCATCAGCCTTGATCTCGAGCGAGCTATAGTCACGCCACTTCTCCGGATAGCCAATCTTGTTGGCCACCGCATGCAGCTTCTCCTTGGCGCGCACCTTCGTCGTTCCCGACATCCAGTCCAGCTGGTCGATATCGTGATCCATCGCGGCCTCGATGTCATGCACCATCTCCAGCATCTTCGCCTTGCTGTCCCCGGCAAAATACTGGTCCACATACACCTTGCCCAGCGCCTCACCCAGCGCGCCATTCACCGCATTCGAGCAGCGCTTCCACCGAGCCGACTGTTCAGGCTGACCCTCCAGCTTGCGTCCATAGAAGTCGAAGTTCTCATCATCGAACTTCTTCGGCAGACGATTCGCCGCTGCCGTAAGCACGTGATAACGCATATAAGCCTTCAGGACTTCAAGATCGGTCGAATGAAGCGCCTTCATCATCGCAGGAAAATACTCAGGGTTGGCATTGTTCAGCTCCGTCACGCGCGGCGAGTGCACAGCATCCATGAACTCCCCGAAGTTCACACCCGGCATCTCCGACTCGAAGGTCGCGATCGTCTGCAGGTGATAAACCTTCTCCGGATCGCGCCGTTCCGTCACCGGCATCGAAGCCTTCGCCAGCGCAGTCTCGAGCGTCATGATTCCCTTAGCGTCCTTGTCCGCCTGCTCAGGAGTGCTCCCGCCGAGAACCAGCATCTTCGCCACGTGAGCCACATACTGCTGACGCAGTGTCTCGTCCTTCGCCCCCGTGCGCAGATAGTAGTCGCGTTCCGGCATACCCAGGCCACCCTGGTCGACAGAAGCGATCTGCTTGCTCGCGTCCTTGAAGTCCTGCTGCTCGCCATAGCCGAAGAAGACATCGACGCCAAAACGCTGCAGCTTCCCGACCAGTGCCGGTAGCTCCTTCCTGCTGGTCAGAGCATCAATCTCATGGAGCAGCGGATCGACCGGAGTCAGTCCCTTGGCCTCGATCGCGCTCTCATCCATGCAGCTCTTGTAGTAGTCGCCAATCTTCTGCTCATCCGCCGACCGGGACGCACCACCCGCAGCCGCCTTGTCCAGAATCCCGTTCAGCGACTGGGTATTCACGTTGTACAGCGCGTAGAACTGATCCACACTCGGCTGATCCGACGGAATCGGATGATTTGTCACGAACTTGCCGCAGGCGAACTTGTAGAAGTCGTTGCAAGGATCGACTGAGCTATCAATCGAAGTCTTGTCGAACCCCGGAATCGGCACATAGACCAGAGCTGCCTTATCTGGCGACGCCGCAGTCTTGTTCTGCTGGGCCAAACCCGTGCTCCAGGCGCCTGCTGTAACTAGCGCAACCGCTGCGCCCCATCCTGCCGTCCGCCCCAAGTGGCGCTGCAGCAACATCTTCCGTCCGTTCGACATGCAAATCTCCTCGTTAATGCGTACCCTTACGCTTCCGGTGCGCGACTATGTCTTTGTAACATTGACAAACAAGAACCGTCATTCTGTTCGACGCAGCACAGAGGCCATTGTCGACACGCCTTCATCTGTGAAACAGTAGTGCCACGCGCCGTGTAAGAGTACAGATACGCGCACTCTGCCATGTCGGTTCCCGCCAAAAACCGCGCGTCCGTCCAGTTCCGCCATGGGCTTGCTCTCCTCCTGCTTTCCCTGATAACGGCTCCTCTGTTCTCCAAGGGGCCTGACCCCGCCATCCGCATCCCTCTGGAGTCGATGGGCTTTCTCCCCATCTCGCCTCAGTTCCTCCTTGCAGGCAGCTCCATGTACACGCTCCACTTCGTGGATGACAAGCATCTGCTCATAACCTTTACCTCCCGGCGTCTCCTCAAGCGCATACCCAACGACCCGCCCGAAGACCGCGACCGCAATGTAGACGCAGTCCTGATTGAGGTCCCCTCCGGCCGCGTTCTGGCCCGAACCGGGTGGCGTCTGCACGACCACGGCCAGTACCTCTGGAGCCTTGGCAACGGTCGCTTCCTCCTACGCATTCAGGAAACTCTCACCACCTTTGCTCCACTCGCCAACCTGACCACGGGTCAACCGTTCCTTGAGCGCCCACTCATCACCACGGACCGCCGCATTGCAGGCATACTTTTTTCGCCCGATGCAGACCTGCTCATCATCGAGACCTTGAGTTCTTCGCCCCTTCCTTCGGATAGCGGAACGGTCTCCCCGATTCGGTCTATGTTTGGTGGGAACCCGGCCTCAGGCCAGTCATCTTCAGATCAGCAACAGGAGAATGGCCCAAACGCTGTACAGATCAATTTCTTCAGAGTGTCGATGCCGGTTGGAAACGATGAAGTCCGGCTCCGTGCTGCCGGCGAAAGTCACGCTCGCGTTCCCGGACGGATTCCAACCACAGCCGCAGGGTATCTCGCCGTCCTTGACCAGGGCCGTGACCATTGGGCCTTCGACTTCAACACCTACGGAGGCAAGGTAAGCGAACTCTCCCCCTTCGACTCCAGCTGCCGCCCGTCGCCGCTCTTCGTCACCCGCAGCGAGTTCATCGCCTTCGGTTGTCACGGCGGTCACACCCCGCAGACCATCGGCGCCTTCAACCTGAAAGGCGAGGAGATGTGGGAGCAGAGCCTCTCCGACTCCTATGTCGCTCCCTCCGCCGTCTTCGCTCCTGCCACCGGACGGTTTGCTCTTAGCCGTCTCATCACCCATGGCTCCATCGGCGACATGGATCTTCCTCTACCCGAGTTCTTCGGCCCGCAAAGCATCATTGTCTACCAGGTCGACAGCGGCAAGCAGTTGCTCCGCGTCGAGTCGCTTCCAGTCCAGCGCGCCGGTCAGAACTTCTCGCTCTCCCCCGACGGTATGAGCTTCGCTGTTTTACATATCAACGAGATCGACATATACAGCCTGCCGCCGCTGACCCCAAAGGATCAGGCTGCGGTGAAAGAAGCCCAGACGATGGGCCCGAAGGAGACAGAGGCGCCCGTCAGTCTGTCTCGCTCTGTTACTGTGTCGCCATCACCTTCCGAGGCAGCCGCCCCGCCCGCTGGATCTCCCCCCCCGGGCTTAGCGTCGAACCAGGCAAATACCGGCAATGCTTCCAATAGCACGCCTCCAAATCCTGCCGCCCAGGACCCGGGAGCCCCTCCAGCCGATCCCCCGCCTGCCGACAACGCCGCCGCCCCGCCATCGCAGCAAAATCGCAAACCGCCAAGCCTCTTCTCCCCCGAGGCCCCGCACCCCGATGCCCCCCCATCCGCGTCCCCGAAATAGGAAAGGGCCAGCTCCGATGTGCGGATGCTAGCCCTCTCACTTGATCTGTTGTTCGCCGGTCTCAAACTTGAAAAACGTGTGTCCAGTTACCACGCTTCCCACGCTTTAAACCGCTAGTTGACCACCAACTACCGTACTCTGCACTACGTTCCCGCTTTATTGGGAGTATTAAGCAGCCTTCTTGCTAACGACGGCCTTCACACGCGCATTCAGGCGGCTCTTGTAGCGGCTCGCGGTGTTCTTGTGCAGAACGCCCTTCTGGACGCTCTTGTCGAGCACGGACACGGTCGCGCTATAAGCAGCGCCCAGCGTCTTCGCATCGCCCGAGGCAATCGCCTCACGCAGCGAACGCAGCGTGCCACGCAGCTTGCTCTTGTTGGCGCGGTTAACCGCGGTCTTGGTCTCGGTCTGACGTGCGCGCTTCAACGACGAAACATGATTTGCCATTCTGAACTCTCTTCTCTAGCCCGTTTCTTGTCGGGAAAATTTAGGATGCAGTCCGGGGGCTGGCCAGAAACACAGCCCGCCACATCCCCTGCAATCTCTAAGTCTACGGAACTTCACCCTCAAGGTCAACCATATTGCTTTTCTTGCATATCATGTTTGTCTTGCTTGTCATCCCAGCCAGGGGGATCTGCTGTTGTAGTTGTTTTACCCTTTCCCCACCCCAAAAACCGTCATCTCGAAGCTGCTCACAGCCTCATCGTGAGCAGCGCCAGTGGAGAGACCCCCGCCTTTCGTTTTTGCTTTTGTTGTGTCTTGTCCGCTTTCTTGTTGTCATCCCGCAGGGATCGGCTGTTGTCTTTGCCGTTGCTTGTTCTTTCCCACCCCCTAAACCTGTCAAGCCCTAATGCAAATAACCATCATCGAATCAATGAGATCGGCGTGCATAATAATTCCACTCATTTCGCTACAATAAATAGAGAGAAGCAAAAGCCCCGGAAAATCTCCGGGGCTTTGCTTTTTGCATAATAGAATCTAAACCATTTGAATGGAATACTTTGCCGTACAGAGACACCTAAAATCAGTACTTTACCGCTAGCCAAGGCGAAGTCCGAACCTAAACCACATGATTCGAATACTTTAGAGCCCTTAGGTAGGGAGGGGGTACCACAAAATCATGCGTCCCAACCCACGTCTGGCATCAGCTCCGTCCCCTGAATCCCGCCATGGCAGATTGTTCCTTCGCTGGTTAGTCCCGAGACAGAATTTCATCATTTGCCCCTTGACGCACCCGCCCGCAAGTTCTAGTCTGTGCCCATCTTCGACACATTGGCCACTCTAGCCATCCCGGTCGTAGTCAAAAAGCGCACTCCCCGCGCTGCGCGTCAGACTCAGCCTGCTGCATCTCTTCCAACCTGTTCTGTATCCAATAACCAAGCTTCGACTGACGGAGGTCAGCACCCTCATTGATGAAAAAATCCCTGGAAATCACTCCCGGTATTGAGACCCTGTATGGAACCCACGACGAGAACCTTCGTCTACTGGAAGATGGCCTCCACGTTGCCATCGATCTCCGCTCCGATGCGATCCAGGTGACCGGCGAGGCTGAGAACATCGCCCGTACCGAGCGGGTCTTCGCTGATTTCGATTCCCTCCGCAAATCCGGCGTTACGCTCGGCAACGGGGAACTCCACGGGATGCTCAAACTGGTTGTTGCCGACTCAAGTGTCACGCTTCGCTCACTAGTTGATTCCGGTAAGCAGCGGTCGGCTGGAGTCAAGCGCATGGTTCAGCCTCGGTCGCCGAACCAGCGCAAGTATGTCGAAGCCATTGAGCAGAGTGACATGACCTTCGGGCTTGGCCCAGCCGGCACCGGCAAGACATACCTTGCCGTGGCCATGGCCGTCTCAGCCCTGATGGCCAAGAAGGTCAGCCGTATTATCCTCGTTCGGCCCGCTGTCGAGGCAGGTGAGCGCTTGGGCTTCCTGCCGGGTTCACTGCAGGAGAAGGTCGATCCCTACCTACGACCCCTGTACGACGCTCTCTATGACCTGCTCGATCCCCCGAAGGTCGACAAGATGCTCGAGTCGAACGTCATCGAGGTCGCGCCACTAGCCTTCATGCGTGGCCGCACACTCAACGACGCGTTCATCATCATGGACGAGGCTCAGAACACGACAACCGAACAGATGAAGATGTTCGTCACCCGGCTGGGCAACAACTCCAAGGCCGTCATCACCGGAGATCTGACGCAGACCGATCTACCGAATCCAAAAAAATCCGGCCTGCTTGAGGCGCTGCATGTTCTCGACGGCGTCGAAGGCATTCGTTTCTGTCACTTCGAAGACGTCGACGTTGTGCGGCACCATCTTGTGCAGCGAATCGTCCGGGCTTACGACAGCTACGGCCGTGCGCAGCAGCTGCCGCTTACGCTGGGAGACAATGTGCTGCCCGATCAGCCGATTGCTTCGAATACGACTACGAAGACCGTTGCAAAGCCTCAGTAATTGAGTGACATGCGATATCATCATCGACAGAGGGCTGATCCAGGCCCTCTGTCGATGTTTTGATCCGCCTCCTCGCCGATGATTACCATCGAACCTCCAAGTAGTATCTCCATCTCCGCGCTGTCAAAGGCTGGTCTGACGCGCTTCCTCAACCGCGCCCGTGGTGGCGTGGGGCTTGAGGGTGAAGTTGACGTTCTGCTGGCCGACGATTCGACTCTCAAGCGGCTGAACCAGGCCTTCCGTGGCAAGAACAAGCCGACCGACGTTCTCAGCTTTCCAGCGCCGGATGAGATCAGCCAAAGCCATGCCGGCGATCTAGCCGTCTCCCTGGAGACTGCTGCGCGTCAGGCTGCTGCCTACGGGCACGATCTGCGCGACGAGGTTCGCATCCTGCTGTTGCATGGCTTGCTTCACCTCAGTGGTTTCGATCATGAGACCGATGATGGTGAGATGGCCGCTCGTGAGGCGGAACTTCGCCGCGAGCTTCGGCTTCCGACGACCCTGATCGAACGGGTTCACGATCCGAAGGCTAAGAAGCGACGAACTCAGGTTCGTACGGCTCCTTCCAAACGTGGGCGGCGAGTATGACTCCTGCATACATGCTTACCATCGTTGTGCTGCTGGCCGTGCTGGCGCTGGCCGCTTATGTCGATCGTGTCTACTTTGAGATGGGCAAGTTCCTGTCGCGGGAGTATCAGGACAACATCGATGCATGGGAAGAGGTTGTTGAGCCGCGGCTTCGTCTGGGCCGCGAGTCGATCGCACTTTCGGCTTCGGTTCTGCGTCAGTTTGCGCTGACAGCGTTGGCGCTGCTCTTTGGGTTGCATCTCTATACTGCGGCAAATCACAATCCCGGATTCTGGGAGATCGTTAGGACTGCGTTTGAGCTGATCCTACTGATTCTCATCTTTGACCGCTTGTTGCCGCAGTTGCTTTTTACTCGGACGCGGGGGCTTTGGGTGGCCCGTATCCGGGTTCTGGTTCAGGCGCTCTTCTATGTCGTGCTACCGATTACGCTGCTGCTGCAGTTGCTGCTCTCGATCGCCGCGCTGGCGGAGCCTGAGGATACGCAAGTGCAGGAACATCCATCCGAGGCGATGGAGGCTTTGCTCGAGGCCGGGGAGGAGGAAGGCATCCTCGAGGAGTCGGATCGCGAGCTTGTGCGCTCGGTGGTGGAGTTCGGCGACAAGGTGGTCCGCGAGGTGATGACTCCGCGGCCGGAGATATTTGCCGTTCCGGCTACGCTCACGCTGCGGGAGTTCACGGCAGAGATCAATGAGCGCGCCTTCTCGCGAGTCCCGGTTTATTCTGGGACCCTGGACCAGGTGACCGGAATCGCCTTCGCCCACGATCTGCTGAAGGTGCTTGATGCAGAGGCAGGAACTCGCAAGGTTGCGGAGATCCAACGGCCTGCGGCGTTCGTCCCTGAGATCAAGAAGGTCGCCGAGCTTTTGCGCGAGATGCAGGGCGAGAAGCAGCATATGCGCATCGTGATCGATGAGTACGGCAGTGTGGCCGGGTTGGTCACTATTGAGGACCTGCTGGAGGCCATCGTCGGCAACATCGCCGATGAGCATGATGAGACCGAGGCGGACGATACGCCGGTCCGTGAGGTTGGCGGGTCATATGTCGTCTCCGGCAGCTTTGAGCTTTCGCGGTTGCGCGATCTTTTTGCCGACCAGTTCGAGGCATCGGGGCGCCGGGGGGCGGAGAATGGGGAGGCTCATAATCCAGCCGACTCGCCGGAGGAGTACGACCTTCGTGACTCCAGAGACGAGCCTGCGCTACGACTCTCCGAGAGCTACGAGTCCACTACGCTAGGGGGCCTGGTCTCGGAGATTGCTGGCCACATTCCTCTGCCTGGAGAGGTTGTGGAAGAGGATGGGTTGCGGCTTGAGGTTCTGGCCTCGACTGACCGGCGGATCGACCGGATCCGGGTGAGTCTGCAGCATCCGTCTGCGGCTTAGGAGCACCCCCACCCCATACTTTAATTCGTAAAGTCTTCGAATTATTGGGTTTAGGTTTGGACTAGCTTTCTTTCGCGGCTAAGGTATTGATTTTATTGGGTCTTAGTGTGCAAGGTATTTGATCTAAAAGGTTTATGGTGGTAAAACATAAAGCCCAGTGTTTGGCCGGGCTTTTCTTGGTTCTTCTTTTCAGTATAGCGAAATGAGGGTAATTATTCGGCGAGTGGATTTTATTGATTTGATGTTGGATAGGGGTGTTTTTGGCTTGACAGCGGGCTGGCTTGCGTTTGGCGACGAAAAGGGCATACCCCGGGGGCTAAAGCCTTGGGTCTCTAGATGCAAAAGCAGATCCTCTTCGGGGATGACAAGCAAGAAAGGCAAACGCAACGGCTGCGACTACGCACGATGACCTGCAGGAGCTCGCGGTCGCTCTCTGCAGGTCTTCAGAAGGTCAAACTCCGGCGAATCTTAGTCGATCGAGATCTTGCGGAGGAGCTTGAAGTCGGAGAGCATCTTGCCGGTTCCAAGGACTACGGAGGCCAGAGGGTCGTCGGCAATGGAGACCGGGAGGCCGGTTTCTTCGCGGATGCGCTTGTCGAGGTTCTTGATGAGAGCGCCGCCACCGGTTAGGACGATGCCGCGGTCGGAGATATCGGCGGAGAGTTCGGGCGGGGTTCGCTCGAGGGCTACGCGGATGGCGTTGATGATGGTGGCGATGCACTCGGAGAGGGCTTCGCGGATCTCGGAGTCCTCGATGGTGATGGTCTTGGGGACGCCTTCGATGAGGTTGCGGCCCTTGACCTCCATTTCGAGGGGCTTGTCGAGGGGGAAGGCGGAACCGAGCTGGATCTTGATTTGCTCGGCGGTACGCTCGCCGATGAGGAGGTTGTATTTGCGCTTGAGGTAGGTCATGACCGCCTCGTCCATCTGGTTCCCGGCCATGCGTACGGAGCGCGAGTAGACGATGCCGGCGAGCGAGATGACGGCGATGTCGGTGGTGCCGCCGCCGATGTCGACGACCATATTGCCGCCGGGCTCGGTGATGGGAAGACCGGCGCCGATGGCGGCGACCATGGCCTGCTCGACGAGGTGGACCTCGGAGGCTTTGGCGCGGTAGGCGGAGTCCATGACGGCGCGCTTTTCTACCTGTGTGATCTCAGAGGGCACGCCGATGACGATGCGGGGGTGCACCATCATTTTGCGGTTGTGGGCCTTCTGGATGAAGTAGTTAAGCATCTTTTCGGTGTGGCGGAAGTCGGCGATAACGCCATCCTTCATGGGCTTGATGGCGACGATGTTGCCGGGAGTGCGCCCGAGCATCTCCTTGGCTTCCTTGCCTACGGCCTCGACTTCGTTGGTGACTTTGTTGACGGCGATGATGGAGGGCTCGTTGACGATGATGCCTTTGCCATGGGCGAAGACGAGGGTGTTTGCTGTACCAAGGTCAATTGCCAGGTCGCTGGAAAAAAGGCTGAAAAGTGACCGCATGTTGTGGATGCGGGAATAACGCGTCTGAAACGTGTTCGAAGACATTCGGAGAGTTTGTTCCTCTGGAGGAGAGACTAGGTTCCATTGTACGGCTTCCGGGCGATTGGCTGTGAGTTCATGCCGACCAGGAACGAGTCCAGAGTCGTATTCACGGGCTGTTTCGAAGGACGGAGACGTGCTTCGAGGGATTATAGCCGAGCCTATCTTGGAGGAGAATGCTCGATTTCCGCAGGCCTTTCCGGATAGAGCGAGAAGACAGCAGGTGGCGGGACAGTCCGGGCGAAGCGGGCCACGGCGGCGCGGGTCTGCTCCAGGGTTGGAGCCGACGTGCTGTAGAAGACGACGCAGCTTTCCGAGACGACCTGATGGGGCCGATCGAGACACAACTTCGCGAGGGGCGTCCAGGATGAAGGAATCTGGAACCACGCTGGATAGAGCATGGCCATGTGAACTCCATGCCGTTGGACGATATCGTCCAGCCACGGCGCAGTCTTATCGACCTGGCGCGAGGCCTCGGGTGATGCGAGACCGAAGAGATCCAGCACATAGACTCCAGCCGGGCGCTGGTAACTGACCAGGCCGAGATCGTTGAGTGCGACGTCGTGGCCATAGAAGCCGGTCATAAAGCGATGCATCTGATACTGCTGTTCGTAGACCTCGAAGGATCCGCGCGGAGTCATCAACGTTCCCAGGATGTAGGGCCGTGCGCAGAACAGGAGGAGGAAGGCGACGAGGGCGAACCGGAACGTCGTTGGCTTTTCTGCCAAGATCCGCACCAAGATCAGCGCGACGAAGATGAACGCATAGACTTCGTAGCGGTGAAACCAGCCGAATCGTCCAATCAGAAGTTGGATGGCCGCCACCCAGGCGGCACCGCCGATGACAAATCTTCGTGTCCGGGAGCGTTCGCGCCAGAGAAGCACCAGCAGGATGAGCAGGAGCAGCGCCATGGACGCGCGTTCGAGATGCTGGAGGTCCTGAATGACGTTCTCGCGGATGCCAGACAGCAGACTCATGACCGGAGAGGTGCCGGTCTTATAGGCGCCACCTTTCACAAGGACGGAGGTTGGCAGGATGGGCAGACCTTTGGCTTTGAGGAAGAGGCTGAAGCCAATCAGGGGTACTACGCTACCTGCGAGCACGATAGCTGCTTTTCTGCCCTGCTTTAGCCCAATGAGACCAATGGCAACAGCGACGGTGAGTGCCAGATCCTCGTAGCGGACCATAGGGGCGATGATGGCAGCGGCGAGAGACCATGACGGCATTGTTCGGCCTTCCATCGCCTCCAGCATTCCAATAGCGCAGCAGAGAGAGAGCATGACCTGAAGCACATGCTCCATTCCAATGAAGGTGAGGCTGACAAGATTCGCCAGCAGGATCAGAAGAGTGGCGATCACTGCCTGCTGCCACCATGGTGTTTTTTGAGTGGCGAGCGCAGAGCCGCCCGGCCAGCCCGCGACTACAGCGCCTATCAAGCCGGCACTCGCCAAGCCGAAGAGCAGATTCCATGCGAGCGGAAGATAGACCTGCCAGGACGTTCCGGCGAACGGTATCAGAAGCAGCGGCCACAGGATGCTGGAGGACGGCGACGAAGCTTCTACCGTATTGATGCCGTAGTGACCGTGGACCAACTGCTCTGCCATTGCGAGGTGGATATAGGGGTCGTCGAGGGGATAGACGAAGGTTCCACCAGTCTTGTGGAGGATGCTTATCAGTATGACGATAGCGAGAAGAAGATAGAAGGCGACCGAGAAGGCGACGAGGCCTCGTGTGCGAGATGTGACACGATTAGAGAGAGGAGTGTCTTCTGCCGAAGGGTTGGTTTGCGTGGAGGCGACGTCCTTGGTGATAGATGCGAGCTCTATGCCGGGCATGTATTTTTTCCGCTCTTCTGCGATGGGCCAGAGTGTGGCCAGGACAATGAGGAGGCTTCCAAAAAGAGATACGGCAGGATAGCATCCAGGCCTGCTTCCAACCGAGAGACAATCGTGGTATGCGCTGCTGTTTCATCCACCTGGGATCTTTACGTCCAGTGCAGATGAATAGATACAATCAAATATTGGCGTAGCGGAGGAAATAATGGTCATTGGTGTACCCAAGGAAGTAAAGGACAACGAGAGCCGTGTTGGTGTGACCCCGGCGGGTGCGAAAGCCCTGGTGGAGGCCGGGCATACGGTGCTGGTGGAGCATGACGCCGGTGTGCTCTCAGCGATGCCGGACGATGAGTATCAGGCGGCGGGTGCGGAGATTGTGGGCTCTGCCCATGATGTTTGGCGATTGGCTGAGATGGTTGTGAAAGTGAAGGAGCCGGTCGAGAAGGAGTATCGGCACTTTCGCGAGGGGCTGGTGTTGTTTACTTATCTGCACCTTGCTCCGTTGACCGAGTTGACGGATGCACTATTGACGAACAAGGTTACGGGGATTGCGTACGAGACGGTTCGGGACCGCATGGGAGGACTGCCGCTGTTGACTCCGATGAGCGAGGTCGCGGGGCGGTTGAGCGTGCAGGTGGGCGCGGAGTATCTGACGAAGGAGCATGGCGGGCGCGGGTTGCTGCTGGGTGGCGTGCCGGGGGTGCCTCCGGGGAATGTTTGCATTATCGGCGGCGGGATTGTGGGGACCAATGCAGCGAAGGTTGCGCTGGGCATGGGTGCGAAGGTCACGCTGATCGACTTGAATTTGAATCGCCTGCGGGAGCTGGATGACATCTTCAATGGACGGGTGTTCACGATGGCTTCGAACAGCTACAACATCGAGCGCGCTACGTGTGAGGCGGATCTGCTGATCGGCGGGGTGCTAATTCCGGGGGCGGCTGCGCCGAAGATTGTTACGAAGGCGATGGTTCACAAGATGAAGAGGGGTGCGGTGATTGTCGATGTGGCGATCGATCAGGGTGGGTGCATCGAGACGGCGCATCCTACGACGCACAGCAATCCTTCGTATGAAGTGAATGGCGTGGTGCACTACTGCGTGACGAATATGCCGGCTGCGGTGCCGAATACGTCGACGCTGGCGCTGACGAATGCGACGTTTCCGTATGTGCTGAAGCTGGCTAAGCTGGGCGCTGAGGCGGCGATCCGTGAGGACAAGGGGATTGCTGAAGGAGTCAACACCTTCAAAGGTGTCCTGACGTATGGGGCGGTTGCGGCGGCGCAGAAGAAGGAGTGGAAGGGCGTGGCGGAGTTGGTGTAGCTGGTATCGCGATGCTGCGCTGTTTTTGAGAGCGATGGGCCACGCCTATAATCGGGAGACTGAGGAGGGTGGCTGTGGCGATCCGTGTGAATCGGAAGATTCTGAGCATCATGCTGGGCGTCTGCCTGCTGGTGCTGCTGATCGCCTTGATTGCGCTGAATGCCTTCAATCGCGAGGTGAGCTTCCTTACGCCTTCGACCACGGAGCAGACCTTTGTGTTTACGGGGCTGTCGGCGGTCGCGTTTCTGCTGTTTGTCGCGGTACTGGTGCTGCTGGTCCGTAATGTGCTGAAGCTGTATGCCGAACAGCGGAGCCGCGTGTTGGGCTCGCATCTGCGTACGAGGATGCTGACTGGTGCGGTGCTGGTTTCGCTGGTGCCGATTGCGTTCATGGTGGCCTTCAGCTATGGGCTGATGAATCGGTCGGTTGACCGGTGGTTCTCGCAACCGGTGACGGAAATGCGCGACGACAGCAACCGGATGGCGCTGGAACTGGCTCGTTATACGACGGCGAATGCACGAGCTGAGGCGGAATCTATTGCGTCGAGCCTGCTGGAGAGTGCATCGTCTCCGACTGCGGATGCAGGGCACGGTGCGACGCATCCTGCTGCCGCCCGTCACGACCGCGAGACCGTCGAGAGTGTTCTGCGCCAGCATGAGATTACGTTGCAAAACGGTTTTGTGATCGTCTATCGCAATGGAAAGGTGATGGCCTCCTTCCAGATGCCGCAGCGCGAGGGAGCGACGGCGCAGGTGAAGCCGTGGCTGCCGGAGAAGACGGTGGATGAAGATGGCAGCGGCACGTCCGATGCAACGGATGGCCATGCTTTCAGCGATCCGACCGATGCTGCGATTCTCGCCGCGGCGCAGCGGAATGACGAACCGGTCTTTTCGCTGAACCAGACGGATTTTGCGTTGGGTACGGCGACGATGAAGCAGGGTGGGACGGTCGTGGTCGGGCTACCGATGCCATATGGCATGTCCACGACGATGACTCATCTGCGTACGGCGGCCGACAATTACTGGACGCTATTTCGCGAGCGGCGGCAGGTCAGGAGCCTGTATACGATTCTGCTGCTGATGATGACTGGGTTGGCGCTGTTTGCGGCAACCTGGCTGGCGTTGCATCTGTCGAAGCAGGTGACGAAGCCGGTGGAGGCCCTGGCCGATGCGATGGATGCGATTGCCTCGGGCGACTATGGGCATCGCGTGAAGGAGAGCGCAACGGAGGAATTGGGCGAGCTGGTGCGCAGCTTCAATCACATGGCCGCGGATCTTGAAGGAAGCCGGCGCGCGGTGGATGAGTCGACGGTGCAGTTGAGTGCGGCGAACGCCACGCTGGAGGCGCGGAGGAGCGAGTTGGAGACGATGCTGGAGACGATTCCGAATGGAGTCGCCACGATGGATGCGGACCGTCGCATCATGCTGACGAATCGTGCGCTGACCGAAATGATGGATCCGGGGGGGCAGCGGTCGTTCGTGGGGCGTTCGATGGCGGAGGTGTTTCCAGCTGAGGTGGTGGAGGTGATCGATCGGCTGATCAACCGCAGCCATCGGATGGGGTCGGCTTCGAGCGAGCTTGAGGTTTCGGGCGCTGGGAATGACCGCTTCGGCGGCGCGATGAATCTGTTGGCTACGGTCGCGCTGCTGGAGATGCCGGGTGGGATGCGGCGGGAGCATCAGGGTTATGTGCTGGTGCTGGAGAACGCGACGGAGCTGCTGCGGGCGCAGAAGCAGTCGGCGTGGAAGGAGGTTGCGCGACGGGTGGCGCATGAGATCAAAAATCCGCTGACGCCGATCAGTTTGAGTGCGGAGCAGATTCGGCGGCATATTGACCGGCTTGCGCATACGCTCGAGGAACGCGCGATTGAGTCGACGTCGACTGGGGTGATTCGGCGATGCAGCGAGGTGATTACTTCGTCGGTGGAGAGTATGCGTTCGTTGGTGGATCAGTTTTCGGCGCTGGCAGAGTTTCCTACGGCAAAGCCGAAGCCTGCGGATTTGAACACGATTGTTGAGAACTCACTTGCGCTGTTTGCAGGGCGCATGCAGACGATTCGCGTGGTGAAGAAGATGAGTCCTGACCTTCCGCTTGTGATGGCGGATCCTGAGGCTTTGAAGCGGGCGCTGGGAAATTTGATCGACAATGCCGCGGAGGCCATGCAGCAGAGTTTGCTGCGGGAGCTTCGTATCGGCACGGCGCTGCTCGACAGTGGCATGGTTGAACTGACCATTGCGGATACGGGTTCGGGGCTGACAGACGAGATGAGAGAGCGGCTGTTTCTGCCTTATTTTTCGACCAAGCAGCGAGGCACGGGGCTGGGACTGGCAATTGCGTCGAAGATTATTCAGGAGCACCAGGGAACGATTCGCGCGGAGAAGAATGTTCCGGCGGGGGCGAGGTTCATCATCGAGCTGCGTGCGGCTACGGTGGTGGATAGTGATGCGGAGCTGAATGGTGCGACTGCGGTTGGAAGCGGGCGGGGAAGGGGAGGGGCTGTTTGAATCATGTACTGATAGTCGATGACGAGGCTGAGATTCGCGAATCGCTTGAAAGCATTCTGCGCGAGGAGGGCTATCTGGTCACCACGGCGGCGACTGCGGGTGAGGCGCTGGAACTGTTGCGCGATGTTGCGTATGACGTGGTGTTGCTGGATATCTGGCTGCCGGATCGCGATGGGCTGGATGCGCTGGGAGAGATTCGTCAGTTGGAGAGTGAGAATGTTCCTGAGGTCGTGATCATCAGTGGGCATGGGACGATTGAGGCCGCGGTGCGCGCGACGAAGCTGGGGGCTTACGACTTTTTGGAGAAGCCGCTGTCGCTGGAGCGGACGCTGATCGTCGTGAAAAACGCGATGAAGGCGCGGCAGATGCGCGAGGACAACGCGGAGTTTGCGCGGCAGCTTGCGGTGAAGGGCACGGTGACGGGGCAAAGCGTGGCGATGAAGGCGCTGCGGCAGCAGATTAGGCTGATGGCTCCAACGAATGGGCGAGTGCTGATCTTTGGCGAGAGTGGGACGGGCAAGGAGCTGATTGGGAGGGCGATGCATGCGGAGAGCCTGCGGCGTGATCGTCCGTTTGTGGAGCTGAACTGCGCGGCGATTCCTGAGGACTATATCGAGAGTGAGTTGTTTGGGTATCGGCATGGGGCTGCGCCGCAGGGTGCGGGGACGGCGGGGACTCCGCTTGAGAAGCGTGGGACGTTTGAGCGGGCTGATGGGGGCACGCTGTTTCTGGACGAAGTGGGCGACATGAGTTTGAAGACGCAGGCGAAGGTGCTGCGTACGCTCGATGAGCAGCGGTTTTTGCCGGTGGGGGCTTCGCATCCGGTGCATGTGGATGTGCGGGTGATTGCGGCTACGAACAAGGATTTAGAAGAGGAGATTGCGCGGGGTAATTTTCGCGAGGATCTCTTCTATCGGCTGAATGTGATTCCGTTTTATGTTCCGCCGCTGCGTGATCGCAAGGAAGATATTCCGCTGCTGGTGAAGGAGTTTCTGCAGCAGTTCGGGCAGCAGTATGGCAGGCCGCATGTGGAGATGAGCGAGGATGCGCTGAACACGCTTCGCCAGTATCACTGGCCGGGGAATGTGCGGGAGCTACGGAATCTTGTGGAGCGCGTGATTATTCTGAATCCGAAGATTCAGAAGATTGAGCGGAAGCATCTGCCGATGCTGGTGTATCGCGGGCCGAAGCTGACTGAGTCAGGGCGCATCAATACGCGGAGTGAGGAGTTTTCAAGTCTGCTGGAGGCACGGGAGGCTTATGAGCGGGATTACATTCTGAAGAAGCTCGATGAGTTTCATGGGAATGTGAGTCGCGCGGCGGAGGGCCTTGGGTTGGAGCGGAGTCATCTGTATCGGAAGATGAAGGCGCTTGGGGTGAGTGTGAAGGAGTAGGATCGCGGCAAATTTAGATGGAGGATTATGAAGTTTTCTCTTTTTGCTCTCTGCTCTGTTCTGCTGGTTGGTAAGTGGGGTCAGGCACAAATTGCACAGGAGTTCTCCGACCCTGTTGTTCTGCTGCAGGAAGTGGCCAGAACCTATGCGGCCGGAGCTGATACTTTTCGCATGGAGGCGATTGAGGAATCGGTCTCTGAGAACGAATTTCAACATCTGTGGCGAAAGACCTATCGCACGGCGATTAAGGGGACAGGGAAGCTATATCGCATCGAGACGCATTCCGGTTCTGGTTCATACATTCAGGTTTCTGATGGGGAGACCGAGTGGATTTCGCAGATGGAAGGGAAGGCCTACGTGAAGCATCCCGTTCCTGCGAATTGGCCGACTATGCCTCGAGTTATGTCGGGAGGCAATTTTGAGATCAGTAGTGCTTGGAGGATGCGTACGTATTTAGAGGTCGAGGCCGCCCGGTTCAAGCGTGCGGCCTTTCTTCCGGAGGAGACGATCCAGGTAGAGGGACATAGCTTCTCCTGCTACGTTGTTCGGGTCACAAGCAGCGATAGCGACCTGGCTGCGAATCCGGAGCTTCATTCCGAAACTACGATTTGGATCGATAAGAAAATGCTGGTTTTTCGCAAGCAGATGGAGCAGATCCATAACTACAGCATTATCGGGGAGGTTCACATTCCGCATGATGAACTACGCATCACCGTCTATCCGGTGATTGATTTCCAGCCTAAACTGGACACTGCTCTCTTTCATTTTTCCCCACCCGCAGACAGCAGATTGCTTGCCAGCCTTGAGCCTCATATTGATTTGCCGTCGATGAAACCTTCGGCTCCCATGACTGGCGAACAGGCGCCCGACGTGCAGTTTCATGCTGCGAACGGGAGCAGCGTCTCCTTGAAGTCCTTCGAAGGCAAACCGGTCCTGATAGATTTCTGGGCAACCTGGTGTGGCCCGTGTCTTCTGTCGATGCCTTCGTTGGCACGAGTGTATTCAGATGCGAAGGGCAAAGGACTAGTGTTGCTTTCTGTCGACGAGGATAATCTTGCAGAGAGCGCCACCAGTTATCTCGCGCGACACAACTACGACTGGGCTAACTACCACGAGGACGGCAAGATCGGAAAGGCCTTCAAGAATGATCGTATACCTCTCACGGTTCTGATTGATGCCAAGGGAAAGATCGTCTACTACGATTTTGGCGGCGATGAGGCAGGACTCCGTTCAGCGATCGCTGCCCTTGGTCCGGAGTTCAGCTCCACGAAAGCTTCTACTGCAAAATAACCTGATCGCATCGATCAGTTCTTCGATTCGGGCGTCGCGGTCAGTGACTGAAGTTAGGCCTACTTTTCTTCGGCCATTTGTTTGGCGGCGATCTCTTCTAGTTGACGGCGCCAGTCGAGGTCTTCGACGAAGCCTCGGGAGCTGCGCCACTCTTCCTGGACTTTGACGAAGAGTTCGAGGAAGACTCGGGTGCCGAGGAGGGCTTCGATTTCTTTGCGAGCTGTGGTGCCGATGCGTTTGAGCATCTCGCCCTGCTTGCCGATGAGGATGGCTTTTTGGCCGGTGCGCTCGCAGTAGATGGCGGCGGCGATTTTGGTGACGGGGAGCTTGCCGTCTTTCATCTTTTTGAGGGAGGCGGGCTCTTCGTAGCGCTCGATGACGACGGCGGTGGCGTAGGGAACCTCTTCGCCGGTGAGGAGGAGGATCTTTTCGCGGATTAGCTCGGCGACGAGGAAGCGCTCGGGCTGGTCGGTGAGCTGGTGCTTGGGGAAGTAGCGCTGGCCCTCTTTGAGCTGGCCGATGATCTTTTCGAGGAGGAGGTCGAGGCCTTCTTTTTTGCGGGCGGAGATGGGGATGACGTCGGCGAAGGGGTGGAGGGCGCTCCAGTGGGCGATGAGGGGGAGCAGGTCGGACTTGGGAATGGCGTCGATCTTGTTGAGGACGAGGATGACGGGGCACTCGAGCTTTTTGATGAGGGAGAGGGCGAAGTCGTCCTCGGCTGCGGAGAGGGCGCGACGGTTTTCGGTGAAGTTTTTGGGCTTGGACTCGGTGTCGCTGGCGGCGCGGGGGAGACGGTGGGTCACGTCGACGATGAAGAGGACGGCGTCGCGGGATTCGAGAGCGTCGTGGACCTCCTGCATCATGCGGCGGTCGAGCTGGGTGTCGGGCTTGTGGACGCCGGGGGTGTCGACGAGGACGATTTGGGCGGCTGGGTGGCCGGGGTCGGTCTTGGTCTTCTTTTTTAGGGGGACCTCGAGCACGCCGTGGATGCGGGTGCGGGTGGTCTGGGGCTTGTGGGTGACGATGGCCAGCTTTTGACCCAGGAGGGCGTTGAGCAGCGTGGATTTGCCGGCATTGGGGCGGCCGATGATAGAGACGAAACCTGAGCGGAAGGCCATTCTCTTTATTATGCGCTGTTGGCGGCTATCAGGTTGCAAGAAGGTTGCTTCAGCTACACTGGCGCGTATGAAATCAGCACCTGTGCGCGTCGTTCTGAAGATCTGTCTGCTGCTCGTCCCCGGTCTGCTGCAGGCGCAGGTTCCTGCCTATGCTCCGTCGACTGTGATTCACCCGGATCACAGCGTTACGTTTCACTACAAGGATGATGGCGCGACTACGGTTTTGCTTGGGCTTGAGGGTCTAGAGAAGCCGGTGCCGATGACGAAGGATTCGGCCGGGATATGGACTGTGACGACCAAGCCGCTTGCGCCGGAGATCTATATGTATCACTTCGAGGTGGATGGCCAGCCTCGGTTGGATCTGGCGAATGTTCACGTCAACACAAACCTGGTTAATCTAGCGAACCTGCTGACTGTACCCGGCGACACGCCGCAGCCGTGGGATGAGACGAATGTGCTTCATGGGACGCTGCATCGCCACACGTACACGACGGCTACGACTCTTGGGCTGGAGAACAATCAGGACGACTACATTGTCTACACTCCGCCGGGGTACGATGCGAGGGCGAAGAAGCCCTATCCTGTGCTTTATCTGCTGCATGGCTGGGGCGATGGTGCTCCGGGGTGGACCGCGGTGGGACGGGCAAATTTCATCTTCGACAACCTGATCGCGCAGGGCAAGATGAAGCCGATGGTGGTCGTCATGCCGCGTAGTTATGGCGACATGGCGTTTATCCAGCACGGCTTTCGTATCTGGCAGGATGCAGTTCCCATCGACCACAATACGACCCTGTTTACGAAGGCCTTTTTGACCGAGGTCTTGCCGCAGGTGGAGTCGGGCTATAACGTTTCGGGTGATCGGGAGGGGCGGGCGATTGCTGGGTTTTCGATGGGAGGGCTTGAGAGCCTGTCGATTGGACTTACGAATACTGACAAATTCGCTTACGTTGGGGGCTTCAGCTCTGCCGTTCATAAGCTTGATTATGCGAAGGAATTTGTGGCGCTCGATCCGAAGGCAGCGAACCTTCGGCTTCTGTGGATCGCTTGCGGGACCGAAGATTCGCTGATTACGGCAAATCGCGGACTGATCGGCTGGCTTGAGACGAAGAAGATGCCAGTTACGCAGATCGAGACCCCAGGCAGACATACGTGGATGGTGTGGCGAGACAATCTGACACATTTTGCGCCGCTGCTGTTTCAGGACAAATAGACACGAAAGGTGAGGGTTTTGATGGTTTTGCAGGGTGGGTGGAGTGGCTTCCGAAGAGGGATTGGGTGGGTTTTGTGTCGATTTGGGCGACGGACTGGTTTATTTCGAGAGAAGTGGCTATGCACCAGCCGTGCCACCTCCCGCGCAGGGGCTTGTCTCGCGGATAATAGATAGAGCGCATGGAATCCTTCTTCGTCCGTTTTAAGAACGTTCTCGTCCTGGTCGCGGTACTGTTGGCGCAGACCATCGGACTGGCCATACAGGTACGCCGCCCCATCGAATCCGGTGCGCCTGATGGCAAGAGCGTCACTCTGGTGCGCTATTGGTTTGTTTCGACGGTGACACCGCTCGAGCGTTTTTTCCTAGGTTTTGGACATACGGTTCGCGGCGGCTGGTCGAACTATGCGTATTTGCGGGGTGTCCGCCAACAGAACGCGCAGTTGCAGCAGGAGATTGCGCGGCTTCGTCTGGAGCAGGCCGAGATGGCTGAGGATGCGATTCAGGGTCATCGGCTGCAGGCGCTGCTGGCCTTTCAACAGCACTATGTGGCAACTACGGTGGCCGCACAGGTGATCGGGACGAGTGGAAGCGATCTTTCGCGGGTGCTTTACATCGACAAAGGCTCGGCTGATGGGCTGAAGCCAGATCAGGCGGTAATTACGCCGGATGGGATCGTGGGGAAGCTACGGGATGTGTTTCCGCATACGGCGCAGGTGCTGCAGATTAATGACCAGACATCCGGGGCTGGCGTGCTGCTGGCTACGACGCGTATTCGCGGAATTCTGAAGGGTTCGACGACGGGACGGATTCAGATCATGAACCTTACGCCGGACTCGCGGATCAAGCCGGGCGAACAGGTGCTGACTTCGGGCGGCGATCAGGTGTTTCCGCGTGGGCTGAATGTGGGGACGATTGAATCCATTGCGCCTGATCCGGATCATCAGCCGTACACGCTGATTGTGGTCCGTCCGGCGGCGAATCTGTTTCAGCTTGAGGAGGTGCTCGTTATTACTGGCACCCAGCCCGAGCTGACCGCTCAAGCTAAAAAGGATTTGGCTGCGGGAGCCGCCACTGCCGAAGAAAAGGCCGAGGCTGCTCGTGTTGCTGCTGCTGAGGCTGCTGCCAAGTCCGCTGCGCAGATTGTGGCCGACCGGCTGCCGAGCTTGCATGACGACTCTGCTCCCGAGACGGATCCTACTAAGGCTGCGGCGGATGCGAAGACCGCGGTTCCCGGTGGGGTCGTACCACATCCATTGCCTACGCTGCACCCGGACCGCTATTCGCCGGGGGCCACTCCTTCGGCTGCATCGCTGACGCCTGGCGCGGCGAACGGCCCGGTCAATTCGCAGCCTGCTACTACCCACCCGCCTGCGCCGGAAAAGACGCCAGAATCTGCTGAACCGCAGTCGGAGAGCCAGCCCAGATAAATGGCCACCCATAGCTATACCTCTCGCCGAGAACTAGAGCAGCACAGCTTTCCGCCAGCCGTTACCTTGCTGGTGCCGCTGGCTGCGATTGTGCTGCAGGCGCTTTTGCCGAAGCCGATTCCGCGGCTGGCGATCCTCGATCTGCCGTTGATTGTGACGCTGTTTTTTGCCGTGTCGCGGCGCAACCCCGTGGCAGGGACGTTGACCGGAGCCGCCATTGGTCTGTTGCAGGATGTGTTGACTGCTCAGCCGGTGGGCGTCAATGGCATGGCCAAGTCGGTGATCGGCTATATTGCGGCCAGCATTGGCGTGCAGGTGGACGTCGAGAACATCACGACTCGTATTGTCATCAACTTCGGCTTCTCGTTGCTCAATTCGATGCTGTTGTTTCTGATCAACCGGCGGTTGCTGGGGCTCCCGGACTTTCATATCCTGTGGCTGCATGAGCTGGTCCGCGCCGTAGTGAATACCGTGGTGGCCATCCCGATCTTTCTTCTGCTCGATCGCTTCAAACGTACCGAGTAGTCGCGAAACACGTCTAACCTGAAACCACCGGAACAGCAGTCGTACACTGGATGCACGCATGGAATTAGCGACCCACCCCGAACAGCCCGATATGGGCGCCAACGGCAAGGCCGAGAAGATTGCCCCCGGCAAGCTCTCCGCCGCGCAGTACCTGATTGCGCTTGTGCTGGTGATTCTGGTGGCGGGGTTGTGGCGGTTGCAGGTGGTCAGCGCGGATAACTTTCGTGCGCTCGCCGAGGCTAACCGCATCCGCAAGATTCCGGTGCTGGCGCCGCGAGGCAAGCTCTTCGATCGTGAGGGTCGGCTGCTGGTCGACAACTATCCTTCGGTCTCGTGCTATCTGCTGCGGGAGCAGGTCAGGGATTTGAACGCCGATCTGCCGTTGATTGCGCAAGGGCTGCACATTCCGGTCGAACAGATTCAGTCCACGTTGCGCCGTTTTCAGGCCGCGCCGAAGTACGAGCCGATTCCGCTGAAGCAGGACATTACGCCGGATGAGCAGGCTTTTATCGAGGCGCACCGCAATGAACTGCCGGAGTTGGAGACGCTGGACGAGCAGCGGCGGCTGTATCCGCGCGATGGGTTTGCGGCTCATTTGATCGGCTACGTCGGGGAAATATCGGAAGACGATCTGAACAAGTCGAAGTATGCGTTCTATCAGCCCGGTGATGTGGTGGGGAAGTCCGGCGTGGAGGCGACTTACGACGCTCTGTTACGTGGCGTGGACGGAAGCCGCGATGTGATCGTGAACAGCCACGGCAAGGAGATTGGCCATCTGGGCCAGACGCTAGCCAAGCCGGGGCAGGATTTGAAGCTGACCATCGACCTCGATATCCAGATGGCAGCGGAGAAGGCGATGGAGGGCAAGACCGGAGCGATGGTGGCGATGGACCCTCACACCGGTGAAATATTGGCCATGGTTTCGCGGCCTTCGTTCGATCCGAATGAGTTTTCCGTTCGGCTGAGCAAGAGCTATTGGAACGAGATCATCAACAATCCAGATCATCCGCTGATGAACAAGGCGATACAGGCACAGCTTGCGCCGGGGTCGACGTTCAAGATCATCATGTCGTACGCGGGACTCGAGGAGAATGCGGCTCAGACGATGCATGTTCAGTGCAGCGGGGGAGCTTCGTTCTATGGGCACTTTTTTGCCTGCGATAAACGTCACGGGATGGTAGATATCGAGCATGCGATTCCGTGGTCGTGCGATACGTTCTACTACACGCTGGCGAATAAGTTGGGAATCGACACGATTGCGAAGTACGCGACGGACCTTGGCTTTTCGCAACGGACTGGCGTTGACCTGCCGGATGAAGTGACGGGTACGATGCCCTCGACGGCTTGGAAGCTGAAGAATTTCCATGAGAAATGGTATGCCGGCGAGGTGATCTCGGTTGGGATCGGGCAGGGTGCAGTGGCGGTGACTCCGATTCAGCTTGCGAGGGCGATTGGGGGGATTGCCTCGGGCGGCGCTCTGCGGAGGCCGCATCTGGTGTTTCCGGATGAGGTGCCCGGCGATGAACTGGAGGCGGTGCACGAGACGTTTCCGGGGTCTGGGGATAAGACGGTTCAACTTTCAACGGGGAACTGGCAGTTGATCACGGACGCGATGGCGGAGACGACGATCAGCGGGACGGCGGCCGCGGTGCATATGGAAGGTATCGACTTTGCCGGAAAGACCGGCACGGCTCAGGTTGTGAGCCACAGCGCAGGCATGACCAGTCTGGGAACTGGAAAAGAGCGCGCGAACGCGTGGTTCGTCGGTATGGCCCCGCGGCGCAACCCGGACATTGTCGTTGCGGTCCTGTGGGAACACGGCGGATGGGGAGCTGGCTCCGCGCCCGTCGCCGCGCAGGTGATTAACGCCTTCGTGACCAAGCAACGCAGACTAGCGAACAATCTTCGCATTGCCGCTGAGACACCGAAGCCAGCCACGACTGCTTCGGTGGGTTCCGAAACGGGAAATACGGTAGCGTCCACGCCCAAGCCAGCGGCCAACGAGTGAAAGCAATTCAGGTAACCTAACTCCAGCGACCATGCAACGGCTCTCTTCATATCGCGACTTCGACTGGGTTCTCCTAGGCTTCGTCATGCTGCTCTCGCTGATCAGTGTCCTTGAGATCAAGTCGGCCACGCTGCATACCAAGTTCCACGGCTTCGAAACAAAGCAGATCGGCTTCCTGGCCGTTGGGCTGCTGCTGATGTTTATAATCTCGCTGATCGACTATCACAGGCTGATCGACATCGTTCCCTGGGCCTATGGCATCGGCATCGTCTCGCTGATTGCAGTGCGGCTGGTCGGAACGAAGGTGCTGGGCGCACGGCGCTGGATCAAGCTGCCGGGAGGGATTCACTTTCAGCCGTCGGAATGGATCAAGCTGATACTCATTGTTGCTGTTGCACGTTATTTCTGGAATCTGGCGGGCAAAGAGCTTACGTGGGGTGATATCGGCAAGGCGTTCGCGCTGGTCTGCGTTCCGTTTTTGATGGTCCTCAAGCAGCCTGATTTGGGAACGTCCCTGACCTATCTGCCGGTTCTGGTCTGCGGGCTCTTCCTTGGCGGCATCCGGTTCAAGCAGGCGGCAATCATTGTGCTGAGTTTGGCCATCCTGGTGGGCGGTGCGTGGAAGGCCGGTAAGTTGTTGAAGCCATACCAGAAGGCCCGGCTCACGTCCTTTATTGACCCGGACTCCGATCCTCGTGGATCGGGGTATCAGATTCGGCAATCGCTCATCGCAGTCGGCTCGGGCGGAATTTGGGGTAAGGGAGCAAATAAGGGGACACAGACGCAGGGCGATTTTCTGCCTATCCCTTATACCGACTTCATCTTCGCGGCCTTCTGCGAGGAACATGGCTTTGTGGGCGCGCTTGGGGTGCTGCTGTTATACTTTCTTATATTGATGCGTTTGATTCAGAACGCTCAAACAGCATCAGACCTGCCTGGCACCTTCATCATCATGGGGGTCGTCGCCGTCATCGTCTTCCAGATAGCGGTCAACGTGGGCATGGTTGTGGGTCTGATGCCGGTTACCGGAATCCCGCTGCCGTTGATGAGTTACGGCGGGTCGTCGATTCTGTTCACCTTCCTCGCGCTGGGTATCATCATGAACATACGCATGCGCCGGTTTGTGAACTAGGCCCGAGACACTCTGCTGCAAGGTCGCAAGTGTCTGAAGTAAAGGGGTTTCCTCCCTTCTGATGGCAAGGGCCAGTGTTGAATCAGGAAACCGGTCAGAATTTTTCTGGTTCGCGTATTGCGCAACTCCACCGCTTGCAACGGGTTTGGTGCAATACTATCTGTATCACCTGATTCGGCCAGATGCCGATCAGCGAAACAACCCGCTCCCTCAGGCGCACGGCGCCGGCAGCGGTAACAAGATCTTTAGAAGAAAAGGCCGGCCAGCCTGAGACGATTCGATCCGTTGGCCGGACAGGTTTCAGGGAAATGATTGCATCCGGAAGGCAAACGGCCCCGCCTCAAGCATTTGAGGTTGAATTGGTCACAAACTCCGCATGCCAGCTCGCGCTCGAAGCACCCCCTTGTGTACCCGATTCATCCTGTGTCGCCACCCCCGCGCTCTTTCGGAGCCCGGCTACGGCAGGGTTGTACTCACAACTCGCACCGGGCATCGTTCACTTGAGCTTCCGCACCCAACGCCTGTCCGCACTCGCGGTGAGTTGCACCTAGCCTCCGGGTTAGACGCACTCTCGATTCATCTTCGGCTCGTCTGCCGCTCGCGCACCCTCAAGGGGCCGGGCAGAAAGAGCAGAGAATGTCGAAAGAAATTTATATATCCAGCACGCCGCATGAGACGCGGCTTGCCATCGTCGAAAATGACGCCCTAGCCGAAATTTATTATGAGCGCGAGAACGAGTACACGCTCGCCGGATCGATTTATAACGGCAAAGTGACCCGCGTACTGCCGGGAATGCAGTCGAGTTTTGTGGACATCGGCCTCGAGCGCGATGCCTTCCTGTACATCACTGACTTTATGGAAGAGGCCGGCGACTCCGCTGACTTCGATACAAATGGTGACGGTTCGCAGCGAGCCCCGCGGCATGATGGCCGTGGAGACCGCAGCGGCAATCGCGAGCCCCAGACGCTTGAAGGTGCTCCTGCTGATGATTCGAATCGTTCCGGCCGTGGCGACCGCGACCGTGGCGGACGTGGCCGTCGTGGCCGTGGTGATCGCAGCGGCAATCGGGATCGTCAGCCGGGCATGGAGTACGCGCAGCCGGTAGAGGGTCAGGACGCATACGTTACCGAGTTCAACCGCACGGATGAGTTTGTTCCAACCGCAGAAGGTACATTTACGGAGCGCACGGATGCTTCGGAGATTGGCGAAGGAGCGCCGGGAGCTGATGGCAGCCGCCGCTGGCGCGGGCGTCGTGGTCGTCGTCGTGGCCGTGGTGGCCCGCGCGTCGAGTCGCAGCCGCAGACCGGTGTAGACGCTCCGCTCGAGTCTGCTTCGAACGAGGTAGAGTACGAGTCAACTTTTGAGATCGACGGCGCTGGTGAACGTCCAGTATCGAACGAATCAGCACCCGTGGTGGCCGATGCACCGCAGGAGAATTTCAATCGCGGAGACCGTGGTGATCGCGGCCGGCGGGACGACCGTGGCCGTGGCGATCGCGGTGGACGTGATCGTGATGGACGTGGACGCGGCGATCGTGACCGTGGTGGACGTGGCGATCAGCGCCGTGTGCCCCGTGGTTTTGCCCCGAAGACTGCGCTTTATGGCGTGGATAACACTCCGGCTTACGATGAGGCGCCAGCATCTGACGGCCATGCACCGGAGCCGATTGTGCTGCCAGGTGAGTCGCTCTCCAAGTACCGCACCGGCGGTCAGGAGCCTGCGTCATCGCAGTCATCCGTAGCTCAGACAGCGGGAGCATCCAAGGCCATTGAGCCGCACGTCATCATCCCGCAAGTCGCCAGCTACGTCATTCCCGATGGTTGGGATGGCGGTTCAACGCTGCCGGGTGAATCGCTCTCGCGTCATCGCAGGTCTGAACCGCGCCAGGAGCCTCGGCCGGAATTTGCCGACCAGGTTGTTCCGGCGCCGGTAGTTCCAGTTGCGCAAGAAGCGGAAGTTGCTGTGACTGCACTGCTCGATCAGGCTCCTGCTGCCGAGCCTGTTGTCGTAGAAGAGCCAAAGCCTACAGAGCCTATAGTTCCTGTTGAGTACGAGCCGATCGAGGCCTCTGCCTCTTACCGTCTGGATCCGGTTGCGCCAAGCGAGTTTCGCCAGAGCGCGCCGATTATTGAGCCCGAGTTGGTGGAGGAAGTCGAGGAGCGTGCTGAGCAGGCAGAGACGCTTCCAGCCTCTACTCTCAATGCGGTCTTCGATCATGTCGAAGAGCGCGAGATCGATTATCACGCAGAGCAGAGCAGCGAACCTGAGCTGATTGAGCACGCTGTCACGACGCTTCATGCGACCGGCGAGATGATCTCTGAGACGCCTGCCGATCCAGTCGAGGTCGAAGCAAAGGCCTTCCATCAGGACTTCGCTCCTGTGTCTGGCGAGACGGAGGAAGAGATCCTCGAGGAGGAGGAAGACTTCCGCGCAACGCTGCATGCCAGCGCGATTGAAGAGATCGACGATCTTGACGAAGAAGAGACGCTTGAAGGGGCGGCCGATCTCGGCACCATGCTTCGCGAGATGTCCATCGATCAGATCACCAGTTCCGGTGTCGAAGAGGAAGAAGAAGACGATCTCGAAGAGGAAGACACCATCGATGACCGCACCTTCGACGAGATTGAGACTGAGGAAGAGGATCTTGACGAGTCCGAGGATGCGGAGCCGGAAGACACCCTGATTCAAGAGGAGTTTGCTGACGGAGCCGAGCCGGTTGTCGCCGATGGATTCGAGCAGACTGCGCCCACACGTGAGCGCCGTGAGGGTGATCGTGGCCGTGGACGTCGTGACGGACGCCGCGATGGCCGTCGTGGTGGGCGCGATCGTGACCGTTCGCGGCACACAGGCGGAGCAGGAGACCATGACCGCAGCGGTGGACGCGATCGTCGCGGTGGACGCAGTTCCATGCAGAGCACCAATCTGCCTGCCATCAGCGATCTGCTGAAGCCGGGTCAGGAGGTTCTGGTGCAGATTGCCAAGGAGCCTATCGCCAAGAAGGGCGCGCGCATTACATCGCACATCGCTCTGCCTGGCCGCTTCCTGGTCTTTATGCCGACGGTCAACCACACTGGTGTTTCGCGCAAGATTGAATCGGACGGCGAGCGTCGCCGCCTGAAGGAGATTCTTCTGAGCGAGAAGGGCGAAGCCACTGGCGGCTTCATCGTCCGTACTGCAGCCTCGGGAGCCAGCGAAGAAGAGCTGCGCAGCGACCTGCGCTTCCTGCTGAACCTGTGGGCCGACATCAAGCAGCGGTCCGAGTCATCGAAGTCGCCGGCGCTGATCTACCACGACCTCAATCTGGTCGAGCGCATCCTTCGAGATCAGGTCACCGACAACTTCTCGGCCATCTGGGTTGACAGTGAGAGCGAGTATGAGCGCGTGTTGCGCTTCCTGCAGCGCTTCCAGCCGTCGCTGATTCGCCGCGTGAAGCTCTACACCAAAGAGACGCCGCTCTTCGAACAATTTGGCATCACCGAAGAGATCAACAAGGCGCTTCGCAGCAAGGTATGGCTCAAGTCTGGCGGATCGATTGTCATCAACCAGACTGAGGCTCTTGTCGCTATCGACATCAACACGGGCAAGTACGTCGGCAAGACGGCGCGGCTCGAGGACACGATCGTCAAGACTAACCTCGATGCCATCCCCGAGATCGTTCGCCAGATTCGTCTGCGCGATCTTGGCGGCATCATCATCATCGACTTCATCGATATGGATGAGCGCAAGAATCGCCACAAGGTGATGGCTGCATTGGAAGAAGAATTGAAGACCGACCGCGCTCCATCAAAGGTGCTTCAGTTCAACGATTTCGGATTGGTCGCCATCACTCGTAAGCGCGTCAAACAGTCGCTTGAGCGCACACTATCGACTACCTGCGGCGTCTGCACCGGTACGGGCATGGTCAAGTCGCCTGTCACCGTCTGCAACGACATCTACATCGAGATGCGCAAGATGAACAAGCATCTGGATCGTGGCGACGTGATGCTTCGCGTCAACCCGGAGGTCGTCAAGCAACTCAAGGCGCCGGGAACGCGCTGGCTACAGGAGATGGAAGAAATGGTCGGCAAGACGATCCTGGTCAAGTCCGATCCGGCGCTTCACCCCGAGCAGTTCGACATTCACTAATCGATAATCGATCAATTTTACGGGCGTCCCGCATGAGCAGGATGCCCGTAAGTGTTTTTACTAGTGTCAAAAAACTGTCACTGGCGTCATCCTGATTGTCATTTCAAGCGTCTTACACAACAACGGAACACTGGCTGGGTTCAAGCGGTAGAAGGACTCAACAGCAGCAAGGGAGTAAATCAGAATGCATTCGACGATCAATAGAAATCGGCTCTCCATCTTTACCCGTGCGGCAGCTATCGCTTTTCTTGCCGCTGGCTCCGCCGTCTGCCTTCAGGCCCAGCAGACCGTAAATACTGCCCAATCATCTCCGGTCCTTGACCTTCGAGCTGTGCTCAATGCGCCCATCGATCTCTCAAGGCCCGACGAGCTCAGTTACAGCAGCAGCATAGGAGCCGATGAGACCGCTTCTGCGGAAAACTTCGATCTCGGTGGTGGCGAGGAAGGTCAGCCGCCACCACGCCGCCCCTATAGCCATCGTCCCAACTACAACGACTCCACGCACAACCCGGACGGTTCAAACAAGTACACCTTTATTGTCGGTGGAGGCTTAACACTGCCAGTGGGTGGCACGCACGGCTACCTGTCCCCGAGCTATGCGTTCCAGGCTGGCGGGGGCCGGGCATTCAGCAAGAAGGTAGCAGTGCTCATCGAGTTCAACTGGGCCAACTTCGGCATCCAGACAGCTACGCTTGACAACTTGCTGGCGCTATACAACAGCCTTGGTGCGACCGATCAGAATGGCAACCCGCTCTCTCAGCTCAACGGTACGAGCCACGTCTGGTCCTTTAGTCTTGACCCGCGCTATACCTTCGTACAGGGCGATAGGTCGGGCGTATACGGTACCGGCGGTGCTGGCTTTTATCACAAGACCGCCAACTTCTCGATTCCCGCGGTCGGCATCACCTGCGACATATTTGGTAACTGCTTCCAGTTTCAGGCGAATCAGACCATCGACAAGTACACCAGCAACGCCTTCGGTCTCAATCTAGGCCTTGGCTACACCTATAGGTTCTCTCGCTTCGCCGATGAGACGTTCTTCGTAGAAGCGCGCTATGTGTACACCTTCAACTCGCGGCGGGCTGAGACAGGCACGACTCCAGAGAACACGCCTCCAGGCAGCACGGCCTTCAATGCCTTCCCGCAGAACAGCTACCCGACAAGCTTTATTCCCATCACCTTTGGTATTCGCTTCTAAAGGAAGCTTGATTCTTGCAAATAGAAAAGGCCCGATATCTTCGGGCCTTTCTATTTTGGTATCAGAATCTCAATGCTTCATCGCCGCTTCGATGTCCGCTGCTTCGTGTGGAAGCTTCGCGATCAGGTCGACAAGTTTGCCCTGTTGATCGACGTAGAACACGTCCTCGATACGAACGCCGATTCCTTCTTCGGGGATGTAGATTCCTGGCTCAATCGTGAACACATTGCCTTTATCCAGCGGCTTGGAGTAGTCCATAGGATCGTGCACGTTGATGCCAACCGAGTGTCCCAAACCATGCAGGAAGTACTTGCCGAGAGGCTCGCCGTGCAGGTCTTTGCCATGCGTATTGATGTAGTCGTAGGCGACTTTATCGAGCGTGTCCGTTACCTCGGGACCGCGCTGATTCACGCCGCCAAGTTTTGATTTGCCCGCGACAAACGCTGCTGCTGCGGCGCGCTGTGCGCCAAGCACGATGTCATAGATTTCGCGTTGCCGGGCCGTGAACTTGCCGTCTACCGGCATCGTGCGCGTTATGTCCGAGGCGTACATGCTGTACTCGCCCGCGGCATCGATTACGACTACATCGCCAGCTTTCATCGTCGCCGAATTGTCGGCGTAGTGCAGCGTAGTCGAGTTCGCTCCCGATCCGACGATTGGCGCGTAGCTGGGGCGCTCGCTGCCCTCTTCCAACATCTTCGCGATCTCAATTCCTGCAATCGTCCGCTCCCGCACGCCGGGCTTGATGGCACGGATGCCTGCCAGCTGTGAGGCGATTGAAGCATCCGACGCCTTGCGAAGCAACTCAATTTCTGCGGGGCTCTTTACGCTTCTGAGCACCATCGTCAGGGTACGCACATCATGCGGATCAATGCCTGTCCCAATTCCCAGCGATGCTGCCGAGAAGTCAACGCTTGCCTTCGCCTGCGGACTATCAAGCTGCGACCACACCGACTGCGCACGCCGCCGGTCTTCACCAAGGAACTTCGTCATCACCTCGGGCAGAGCGGTCATCGGCATTACGGTGTCGAAGCCAGTGGATGCGGCAACGTCAGCGGTCGCCGCGTCCATCTTCGTTCCGGTGTACTTTTCCATAACGAGGTTTCGCGCCGGCAGAAACAGGATCTCGCGGTATGCGTGTTCGGGAACGACATCGCCCAGGCGAGTCTTCGTCTCAGGCCCCGGGCCGATGATTACAAGCGCGGCTCCCGGCTCATTCCAGCCCGTCAGGTAGTAGAAGTCTTCATCCTGTCGGTAAGGCATGAAATCCAGCACTGGCTCTTCGGCGGCAAATACCACTGCTACCCCGCCGTCCAGTTTGTTTGCCAGTGCCACACGCCGCTGACGGTATTCCGCCTTAGGGACAGACTCCAATGCGTGCGCCACCGCACAGACAAAGCCGATCGAAAGCACGACAGCCAGTATTCTTAGTCGCACAAGTCACCGCCTCTTAGCTTCGCTAAATCCCCATTGGATACGGCTTATCATGCAGCTCCTGCCCGGCTGTTCCAAACCGCTCGAACCGTCCCTGTAAGAGACTCAGCAGCCCGGTGTACCAGTAGCCGAAGACGAACAACACCAAAAAGGGCACTGTGAAAAAGTTCTCCGTGGAGACGGCGTACCAAACAGTCAGGGCGAAGTAGCAGCCGATGGCAAGCTCGATCCACGGAATGATCCCCAATCGCTTGCGGTACTTCTTCGCCTGACTCTTCTCGCCTTTTTCTTTGACGCGGTACTTCGGCGTCCGTGCAAACGCGCTCTGCACACCGAATAGGGCTTCCATCACGGCTTTTGTGTTGGTGATCGTCAGTCCGACGCCCAGGGCCATCAAACAGGGAAGGTAGAGAAACGTCCTGCTCCACTTGTTCGGGAAGAGCTCTTTCTGGCTGACCAGATAAAACGACGAAACCGACATCGTGCTTGCCATAAACAGCGGCAGGTCGATCAGCATCATCTGCAGTAGGCCCTGCCAGCTGCGGATGATCATCGCTGGCATCAACAGGACGCTCAGCACAATCATCAAGGGATAGCTGATGTTCGCCGTGAGGTGATACCACGCCTCGAGCTTCGTGTGCCAAGGTTGGTCGCTCTTCATGACGCGCGGCAGAATCTTCTTTCCTGTCTGGATCAGTCCCTTGGCCCAGCGCGCCTGCTGGGTCTTGAAGGCCGTCATCTCGATTGGCAACTCGGCCGGGCACTCCACGTCTTGCAGGTACTTGAACTGCCACCCGAGCATCTGTGCGCGATAGCTCAGGTCCGTATCTTCGGTCAGCGTGTCATGCTGCCATCCGCCGGCTTCGCCGATCACACGCGTCCGCCACATCCCCGCCGTGCCGTTGAAATTGAAGAAAACGCCAGCCCGGCTGCGACCGCCATGCTCCAGCACAAAGTGCCCGTCCAGCAGGATCGCTTCCACCTGCGTGAGAAAGCTGTAGTCGCGGTTCAGGTGCGTCCAGCGCGTCTGGACCATGCCGACCTCGGGCTGCGCGAAGTGATGCACCACCTGCATCACCCACTGCTCAGGAGGTACAAAGTCCGCATCGAATATGGCGACCAGTTCGCCGTGTGCTGTCTTCAATCCGGCGTCCAGCGCTCCAGCCTTGTATCCGTAGCGGTTCGTGCGGTGGAGATAGACGATCGGCTGCGGATCCATACCTGCGAATCCGCGCGCGTAGCGCTCAACGATCTGCTGCGCCACCATTGTGGTCTCGTCGGTCGAGTCGTCCAGCACCTGGATCTCGAAGCGGTCGCGCGGATAGTCGAGGCGGCAACACGCATCGATCAGTCGGTCGATCACGAACTGCTCGTTGAAGATCGGCAGCTGGATCGTTACAAATGGTAGCTCGCCCTCGGGGTACCGCATGGGCGGTTCATCCCACTTCGCCGCATTCTTCCGGTTGCGGTAGTAGAGCCAGACCAGCTGATAGCGGTGGATTCCATAGAACGCCAGGATCAGCATGACGATGAAGTAGGGAATCAGCAGCGCTACGTCAAAGGCGTTCCACCGATAGAGCCCGCGGAAGGTCTGGTCCATGTAATGCGACCGCCAATAATGGCCCAAGCCATGTGGCGCAAGCAGCAGTCCGAGAGTGGACGCCAATGATTGAAGAGAAGGGTACAGGGAATGCTCCGGGGCGGTTACTATATCGAACCGATTCTACCTAATTCAAAAACATCGTCCGATATAAAGTATCCCGTTGGACTGGCTTAAAGCCCGCATCGCGGATAATTCGCCTCAGTTCTTCTTCGGTGGTGCAGTTCGCGGTGCCGGCGGCCTTGACGACGTTCTCCTCGAGCATCACCGAACCCACATCGTTGCCGCCGAAGCGAAGGCCCATCTGGAGCACCTTCAAGCCCTGCGTGACCCAGCTGGATTGCACGTTTTCGATGTTGTCGAGGTGCATCCGGGAGATCGCTAGCGTCTTCAGGTATTCGACCGAGGTAGCTTCATCCCAGCCGCGTCCGCCGAGTGCAGTGTTGTGTGGCTGGAAGCTCCAAGGGATAAAGGCTGTGAAGCCTCCGGTCTCTTCTTGCAGCTGCCGGACGACTTCGAAGTGATTGACGCGATGCTCAAAGGTCTCGCCGACACCGAACATCATCGTAGCGGTTGTACGCATGCCGAGTTCGTGGGCCGTGCGGTGCACATTGACCCAGTCTTGCGTCTTGCACTTCAGGCGCGCAATGCGATGACGAACCTCATCGTCCAGAATCTCCGCGCCGCCGCCGGGGATTGATTGCAATCCTGCGTCGCGCAGGCGCATGATCGTATCGCGCAGGCTCAATTCGCTGTACTCTGCGATGGCGAGGATCTCGCTCGCGCTCAGGCAGTGCAACCAGATGGAAGGGAAGCGGTCGCGAATGCCGCGGAATAGCCTCTCGAACCAGTCGATCTTCAAGTCGGGATGCAGGCCACCCTGCATCAGCACACCGGTGCCGCCCATCTCGACGGTCTCGCGAATCTTGTCGTAAATGGTCTCGAAGTCGAGGATGTAGCCCTCGGCGGCCATCTTGCCCTTCAGCGGACGGTAGAACGCGCAGAAAGTGCAGTACTCCGTGCAGAAGTTGGTGTAGTTGATGTTCCGGTCGATGATGTAGCTCACTACGCCCTCAGGATGCAGGCGACGACGCACCGCATCGGCCTCCATGCCAATCCCGATCAGGTCGTCGCTGTTAAAGCAGTCCAGGGCTTGTTCGCGGCTGATTCCCATAGCTCTATTCTACGCTGTCAGCGCCGTGGCTAAATCGGTCAGCGTGCACGAACCAGGATCCAGAGGATCACGGCCAGCAGCACTACGACCAGCGAAACCCCAAGCTTCACCCACCAGCCCAACGAGGTCACCTGCGACTCGAGCGTCTCAATCCGGCTCTCTCGCTGTTCGAGTACCGTCCGCACGCGTTTCAGATCGTCGCGTACTTCCTCCAGTTGCGTGCCCTGTTCCTGCAGCTGGCGATAGAGACCGGCATGAGCCTTGGTTACCTGCCCCAGGTCGCCGCGGACGCCCTCGGCCATGGCAACCATCGCGGCTTCCGTCGCGCGGTCGGTTGCCGCTCGTGAAGCGAAGAAACGGTCGGCCATTGGTATCAGACGGCTCACGTGCGGAAGCAGTTCGAATAATTGTGCAAGTAATTTAGGCCACATATTTGTCCTGTCTTCCCGCTTTCACAAGCCGTTTTGAAGTCTGCCAGCGCATCAGCAACGCCACAATCGAGAGGATCAGAATCGCCGCTATAATCCCCTGCGACCAGAGGCAGTAGATACACCACTTTTCCAGAACATAGGCCTCGAGGTAGCTCAAGAACGCGGCAAAGAGAAAGCCGATCTGAGCGGTCTGAAAGACCAGCCACCACCGCCCTGTCAGCGCCAGCCCGGCGATCAGCGCATAGCCCACGATCCCCAACGCCGCTACTGGAATATGGTGTCCGGACTTCGGATCTTCATCGAACGTCCGGGGAGGAAAGACGGCAAACCGGCTATGATTCACCGCGCCACAATCGAACTTCTCCGTTACCGCGCACGGCGGAGCCTGGGACGGATCCATATAGTGCACCCGCAACGCCATCGTCGACACAACAATCCCTGCTACTGCCAGTAAAGCCACTAAATACTTCATCGTTCGATTCTACCGTGCGAAGATTTTTCATCTCGTAACCGTAGGGCGATACCATAAAGACGTGACCACCCGTAGACAATTTCTCACTCTCCTCGGAGCCACCGGCCTCGCTGCTGCGACTCCCTCCTCGCTCTTCGCCGCGCCAGCCCCAGAGCCGTTCACCTTCCTCTTTGTCACGGATGCCCATCTCCAGCCCGAACTCAATGGTGTCATCGGCACCGATATGGCCTTCAAGAAGGCCCGCACCATCAAGGCAGACTTCGCCATCAATGGTGGCGACCATGTCTTTGATGCTCTCGGCGTCCCCAAGCAGCGCGCTCTCCAACTCTTGGACCTCTACGGCAAGACCGAGCAGGACCTCGGCCTCAAGGTCTATCACACGGTCGGCAACCACGACGTCCTCGGCATCTATACCACCAGTGGCATACCTGCTACTGATCCGCTCTACGGCAAGAAGCTTTTCGAAGACCGCTTCGGTAAGGCTTACTACTCCTTCGATCACAAGGGTCATCACTTCGTCGTGCTCGACTCAATCGGCATCACTGACGATCACGCCTATGAGGGCCGTATCGATGCAGCGCAGCTCCAGTGGCTCGCCGCCGATCTTGCTGCACTGCCTACTGGCACGCCGATCATCGTCACGGTACACATCCCGCTAGTGTCAGCCTACGGGGCCTACCTACCCGAGTCTCCGAAGCCTCCAGCACACCACTCGCTCACGGTGGCCAACGCCAACGAGGTTCTCGCGCTCTTCGAAGGCCACAACGTTCTTGGAGTGCTGCAGGGACACACGCACGTCAATGAGACTGTGGAATGGAAGGGTGTGCCGTACATCACCAGCGGAGCGATCTGCGGCAACTGGTGGCAAGGGACGCATCTCGGTACTCCCGAGGGATTCACCGTCGTCAGCGTGGCCAACAATAAACTGACCACCAGCTACGAGACTTACGAGTTCAAGTCGATCAGCCCTAACAATACCTAGATCAATACATACACGATGACGGCGGGGAAAGCAGCGAGCTGTCTTAGGGCTCTTGCGGCTGCAACCCCCTTCCATTACAGGGGATTCCATCAAAAAAACAGATTGATCACGGCAAAT
The DNA here is from genome assembly GCF_003945235.1 of Edaphobacter aggregans. Taxonomy (NCBI): domain Bacteria; kingdom Pseudomonadati; phylum Acidobacteriota; class Terriglobia; order Terriglobales; family Acidobacteriaceae; genus Edaphobacter; species Edaphobacter aggregans. Next base: position 2,028,193 of record NZ_RSDW01000001.1, on the reverse strand, counting down.
CCTCAGTTATGCTTGGTGACACTTTGCGAGAGACGCGCCTGATTGAGCAGACTCTCGCCGATATCAATTTGCGAAGCCGCAATCAGGAGTGTGTTCATGTCTGATCCCATGCAGGACCCGATTCCGCCTCAGCAACCACCGCCCACCTACATTCCACCTGCCTCAACATCGTCCGGACTCTCGGACAACCTCGCCGCGGCCCTCGCCTACGTCACCATCATTCCCGCCATCATCTTCCTTGTGCTCGAGCCTTACAACAGAATTCCTCTGATCCGCTTCCACTCCTTCCAGTCCATCGGCTTTTGCATTCTCGCCTTTGTCTTGCAAGTCATCCTCACGATCGCCGAAGGGCTTCTGCGCTTTATTCCGGGGAGCTGGATGTTGTTTTCCATCTGCCATCTACTTCTAGGCCTCGGGTTGTTTGTCGCCTGGCTCATCGTGATCCTCAAAGCCAGCAGAGGCGAGTGGTACAAGTTGCCTATCATTGGAGACTTCGCGGAGAAGCAAGCCCGCAGTTAGCGATCAGCGCTCCCGGAAGGTGACTCATCCACCAGCCGGGGGCCGTACTTCGCGAGCCTCTTCTTCATCACGCGGATCGCATCAGCGTTTTCATCCACCAGCAGGAATCGCCGTCCGTTCTTTGCTGCGGCCTCCCCTGTCGTTCCGCTGCCCGCGAAGAAATCCACCACCAGATCGCCCGCGTTCGAGTGGACTTTCACGATGCGCTCCAGAACGCCCAGTGGCTTTTGTGTCGCGTAGCCAGTCTTCTCTTTGCCTGTAGGCGAGACGATCGTGTGCCACCAAACGTCCGTCGGAGTCTTGCCTCGCGCCGCCTTCTCGGGTCCAACTAACCCCGGAGCCATGTATGGAATCCGGTCGCATTCACTGAGGTTGAACGTATATCGTTCCGGATCGCGCGTGTACCAGAGGATGTTGTCGTGCTTTGCTGGCCATCGCTTCGTCGAACGCGCCCCATAGTCGTAGGCCCAGATGATCTCGTTCTGAAAGCATTCCCTCCCGAAGATCTCATCCAGCATTACCTTGCAGTAGTGCACCTCGCGATAGTCGATGTGGAAGAACAGAGATCCGGTCTCCGATAACACGCGGTGTGCTTCCTCCATGCGAGGCCGCAAAAAACCGAGGAAATCTTCGAAGCGATCACCATACCCGGCTCCGGCCTTCTCTCCGGAGACCAACTCCGTCTTGTACCGTCGGCCGCCGAACCCCACGCGGTCTCCGGTCTCATCGCGTACTGTTTTCATCTGTATACGCGACTGCCGCCGGCCAGTATTGAACGGCGGGTCAACGTAGATCAGCTCTACCGATCCAGCCTCCAGGCCGCGCAACACCTCCAGATTGTCGCCATGCACAACTCTGTCCATCCGTTGCCCTCAGACCTAACACTAACGTACCCTTGGTCTTCGCCGCTGTAGCGTGTATTGTTTTCTGCGGACTAGATTTTCGTGCTTAATATCGTGGCTGCCAACAAACTCATCTACGCCATGCTCTCCCACCGCGGTCAGGTTCGCCGCGGCAACGAAGACGCGTGCGCCGCCTCACCCGCCGCCGGGGCCTTTGTCGTCTGTGACGGCATGGGCGGAGCCGCAGGTGGCGAAGTCGCCAGCCATCTTGCCGTCGACACCTTCCTCGCCCATCTCGCGCCGCCCACTCCCAACGGAACACCGGCACCGAGGCCGCAGACCCGGCTCAACACCGCCATCCAGGCCGCCAACCAGGCCGTCTTCCAGCAGGCTCGCCAGTCTCCGGAGCTTGCCGGCATGGGAACGACGCTAGTAGCGATCTTGCACGCTCCTATCCCTTCCCGTAGCGGGGACTCCGGTTCCATGCGCAATGTGGCCACCCATTTCTTCTCGCGCGCTTCCGATCCACCAACGCTCTGGCTCGCCAACGTTGGCGATAGCCGCTGTTATCTGCGCCGCCGAGGTCGCCTTGAGCAACTCACCGACGACCACTCGCTGGTCGAAGAGCAACTCCGCGCCGGTCAGATCACCGCAGCCCAGGCCGCACAGTCTCCGATGCGGAATCTCATCACCCGTGCCATCGGGTCCCAGGCCACAGTTGACGCCGATATTCACGGCCACCGTCCGCAATCCGGCGACCTCTACCTGCTCGCCTCCGACGGTCTCACCCGCGAACTCTCCGACGACGATATCGCCGCCATTCTCACCGACGTGCCTACCGCCGCTACTCAGGCCAGCCTCAACGCTGCCTGCAAGGCGCTCGTCAACGCTGCCAACGCCCACGGCGGCAACGACAACATCACTGTCCTACTCGTCGCTCTCAACGCGGCGTAGCCATCGCAGACTCAGCTTCGCAAAAACTATCTACAAACGCGTCTATTGCGATTGTGGACAATGAGACATGACCTCAACGGAGTTCACAAGACCGACACCTAGCTGGCCACGTCTCGACGGAGTGGATCTGTTACGCGGCCTCGCCATCTTTTTTGTGTTGATGAATCACGTTAATATGCGGCTGCTCTCTGCGAAGGTTCCATATACCCGAGGCCTTCCGCCGCAACTGGTGTCTTCGCTCGTCTGGAACGGCCAATTCGGCGTGCAGATATTCTTCGCCGTCTCCGGGTTTCTTATCACTTCGACGACGCTTCGGCGCTGGGGTTCGCTCTCGCGTGTCAACGTGCGCGAGTTCTACCAACTCCGATTCGCTCGAATCGCACCATTGTTGCTGGGGCTGCTTGTAATCCTTAGCATTCTTCACCTCGCGCACATCAAAGATTTTGTTGTCAACCAGAAAGTCGGAGGCTTGGGGCGTGCTCTCCTTGCCGCGTTCACCTTTCACATCAATCTGCTCGAGGCGCGGAGAGGCTACCTTCCGGCGGGTTGGGACATAATGTGGTCGCTCTCTGTCGAGGAGATGTTCTACCTGTTCTTCCCGCTGGCCTGCTTCCTCTTCCGTCGTGGTCGGTTCCTCGTGATCCCCCTCCTCATGTTCGTTGTGCTGGGTCCTTTCGCTCGTTCGCGCGCATTCAACCCCAATCCAGTCTGGAGAGAATACTCCTATCTCGGCGGGATGGACGCGATCGCTCTCGGCTGCCTCACCGCGCTCTTTGTCGCGAGGCGACATCTTACGCCGAAGTTTCTTTGGGCTCTTGGCATTCTGGGAACCGCGCTTCTCGTATTCAGTCTCGGTTTCTCGATCCGTGCTTATACCTGGGGTCTCGGACGTAATGGATTGAATATGACGATCCTCGCCGCAGGCGCTTGTATGGTCATCGCGGCCGTCGCGCAGACACAGTGGCAAGCTCCGCGAATCCTGACGCCGTTCCTCCAGATGGGGAGACGCAGCTACGAGGTTTACCTGACGCATATTTTCGTGGTGCTGGGCTTCTTTTCCCTTTTTGTAGCAGCGAACAAGCCGATGAAAGCCGTGCCGGTTCTTTTCGTAATCGTCATTCTCATCGCTGGCCTCTTGGGCGAACTTGTGGCGCGAGTCTATTCCGAGCCGATCAACCGATGGCTCCGCGTTAGGTGGGGAGATGGGCCAAGGAGGCTCGGATCAGTGATCGAATCCGCCGAGCCCATAACACAGGAGGTTTCAACAATTTCAAACTGATTCCCTCCGCCTTCTCGGGGCGAAGAGCAACGCCAACTGCTACACTGCGGAGTCGCACCGAACACGCTTATGCCTGAGATCAAAACCATCGCAGTCCTCGGAGCCGGAACCATGGGCAACGGCATCGCCCATGTCTGCGCCCGCTCCGGCTTTCTTGTTTTGCTTTGCGACGTCGAGCAGGGCTTTCTGAATCGCGGTCTGGCGGCGATTGAAAAGAACCTCGCCCGCGAAGTCGCCAAAGAAAAGATCACGCCACAGCAGGCCCAGGAAGCCCGCGAGCGTATCGCCCCAACGCTCGACCGTGACGCGCTGGCGGTCTGTGACTTTGCCATCGAGGCCGCGACGGAAAAGTTCGATATCAAGTCCGCTCTCTTCGGTGACCTCGACCGCATCCTTCCACCCGAAGCCATTCTCGCTTCGAACACCAGCTCTATCTCGATCACAAAACTCGCCGCGCAGATCAGTCGCCCTGCGCAGGTCATCGGCATGCACTTCTTCAATCCTGTACCGGTGATGCAACTCGTCGAAGTCATTCGCGGCATGCAAACTTCGCAATCCACCTTCGATACTGTCCAGTCCCTTGCGAAGCAACTCGGCAAGACTCCAGTCGAGGTCAACGACGCGGCGGGCTTCGTCTCCAACCGCGTCCTGATGCCTCTGATCAACGAGGCCATCTTCGCTGTCATGGAAGGCGTTGCTACGCCCGAGGCCATCGACCAGGTCTTTCAACTCGGCATGGCACATCCCATGGGCCCGCTCACTCTAGCAGACTTCATCGGCCTCGACGTTTGCCTCGATATCATGCGCGTCCTGGTCGAAGGCACGGGCGATCCCAAGTATCGTCCCTGCCCGCTGCTCGTCCGCATGGTCGACGCCGGCTGGCTGGGCCGCAAATCAGGTCGAGGCTTTTACAGCTACGCTTAAATCCGCGCGTTCAGCACAGGTACACTACCCATCAGGAGAGACCATGCCGCAAGAGATGTACTTCGAAGACTTCTACGTTGGCCAAAAGATGAATTCGCTCGGAAGCGCGAAAGTCACCGCCGAAGAGATCAAAGAGTTCGGCAAGAAGTACGACCCCCAACCCTTCCATCTCGACGAAGCCGCTGGCGAAAACTCCTTCTTCAAGGGCCTTGCCGCATCGGGCTGGCTCACGGCTGCTATCGTCATGCGCCTCCGTGTGCAGTCCGTCCCCGTGGCCGGAGGCATGATCGGCGCGGGCGTCGAAGAGATGCGCTGGACCCTGCCCGTGCGACCCGGCGATTCCATCCGTACCGAGATCGAGGTCGTCGGCGTTCGCCTATCCAACTCCCGCAAAGACTACGGTGTCGTCCGCACCCGCACACTCGCCTACAACCAGAACAACGAAGTTGTCATGCGAAGCACCGTCAACTTCCTCGCCCCTGTTCGATCTACCGTCAAATGACCGCCGACGACCTCGCTCTTCTCAAATCCCGCATCGACGAGGTCGTCATCCTCGATATCGTTCATGGCCAGCACGTCTTCGCCAAGCCACTCGTCGTCTTCGACGAAGGCGATACCCCCGACGTCTTCTACCTCGAAGTCGAGCCCAGCCCAGGCGGCACTTACATCGAGAAGGGAGCCGCCGGCTACTCCGTGCTCCTCGCCGATATCCTGGCCGTCCGCCTGCCTCCCACACCCTGAACCAAACTAGTTACCTTGCCCGAATACTCACAACCAAACGGCGTATTCTAAGCAAATGATGCGCATGACAGTGCTCGCCTCGGGTTCCAAGGGCAACAGCACCGTCATCTCCAGCTCCCGCACACGAGTCCTCGTCGACGCTGGCCTCTCCTGCCGCGAGCTCCTCAGGCGCATGGCCCTAGCCGGAGAAGATCCTTCGACCCTTGACGCCATACTGATCACGCACGAGCACCAGGATCACATTGCAGGGCTTGGCGTTCTCGCCCGCCGCCTCCGCATCCCTGTCTTCTTCACGGAGCCCACGCACCGCGCCTGGGTCCGCATGCTCACCCCGCGCACCACCATGAGCTATGCCAAGTGGCTCGATCACGTTCAGCGTGAGAAAGAAGCCCGTGCCCAGAGCGTTGCAAGTACTCCTGCGCACGATCCCGCTGTCGAAGCCGCCTCCATCGCGCACATCTCCGCCGAAGCCGCCGCCCTCGACGCTACCTTGAACCCCACCGCCGTCATTGCGGTCGACGAAGACGCGGAAGATCCCGACGCAGCTCTCTGCGACCCAGAAACCCCGCAAGCCGCGCGTCAAAAGGCCGATCCCACCCACCTCCCCGCCGTCGAGTACTTTCACGCCGGAGCCAACTTCTGCATCGGCGATATCGCGATCACTCCCTTCACCATCCCGCACGATGCCGCCGACCCCTGCGGCTTCGTCTTCGAGTCCGAGGGCATCCGCATGGCCCTGGCCACCGACCTCGGGTACATGCCCCCCAACGTCAAGGCAGCTCTCAAGCGCATCGACGTCCTCCTGCTCGAGTCCAACCACGACCTCGAGATGCTCAAGGACGGCCCCTACCCTTGGAGCGTCAAGCAGCGCGTCCTCTCCCGCGTCGGCCACCTCTCGAACCACGCCACCGCGGAGTTTCTCCAGAAGGACTACGACGGTACTGCAGCCTGGATCGTCCTCGGCCATCTCTCCGAGTCCAACAACGCTCCTGAGCTGGCCCGTCTAGCCGCCGAACAAGCCCTTGCCAATCACCCGACTCTGCTCGGTAATCGGATTCTGCTGGCCGATCAGGCCACTCCGCTCGAGCCAATATGCCTTTAATTTCTTATGCTGTGGGGTCCTTATTTTCGAGTGATTTACCTCAAAGATCCGGTAACCGCGGGCCTCACGAAAGTTACGTTCCTATGAATCTTTTCTCTTTCCCTGGCTATCAAAGGAGGTAGAATGAAGTCTCATAGAACAATGAAAAGAGCAGCGTTAGCCTTTCCCGCCGACCGCCGCATGAGCTCAACCACCTGCACCGATCAGGTCGTTGGCGACATCCTCTCCGGCTGGCGTTATGACATCTCGGGCCTCTCCCCGGCCATGCGCACGGACTACGAGCAGCACCTGTCCGAGTGCGCCCATTGCCGTCGGCGGCAACACGTCTCCCGTGCGATCGATGTCCTGCTCATCAGCGTCAGCACGCTCTCCATCGTGGCCTTTCTGCTGGCCGCTGTCGTCATCCGCCGCGTCGAGCTGATCACCCACATCGCCCGCCTGCAGGTTCATCTCAATCAGACGCACGTCGTCACCCTTTCCCTTGAGGCCGTAGCCGTCACCGGTCTGGTCATGTCCGCACTTCTCTGGGTCTTCGTTGCCATTGCAACGCCGCTCCCCGGCTTCCTCGGCGACATGGTGCAGCAACGAATCCCTGCTGAGCTGCGCGAGCGCTTCACCAAAGCCGCCTGACCCAGTTTCCATGTGCAATAAGCGAAGGCTCAGAGACAAAACTCTGAGCCTCCGTTTTTAATCCGCGCACATCCGTGGTCGTAACCTTGGTTCCTACACCTCAATCCCGATTTTGCGATAGCGTAGAAGAAGCATCCAATGACACCCTCCTCCCAGCCTGAAGGCGAGCTCATCCCACCCTACAACGACGCCTCCGCGCGTCCCATGCCCGACTACGCTCAGGAGACAGCGCCCGTCCGCACCCGTGGCCGCAACGTCCTCAGCGCGCCCGGTACCTACTTTCTGCTCGCCATCAACTGCGCCGTCTTCCTGTGGATGATCTTCCACAATGTCTCCCCCACCTCGCCCACACCCGAGCAACTCATCCACTTCGGAGCCAACGTTCCTGCCCTCGTCATACACGGCCAGTGGTACCGCCTGCTCACCGCCACCTTCGTTCACGTCGGACTCATCCACCTCGCCACCAACATGTGGTGCCTCTGGAACCTCGGCCTGCTGGGCGAACCGCTCCTCGGCCCACTCGGTCTGGTCGCTGTCTACATGCTCACAGGCATCGCCGGCAACCTCCTCAGCCTCGGCTGGAACGTCGTCATGAGGGACTACATCTCAGTCGGCGCCGGGGCCTCAGGAGCCGTCTTCGGCATCGCCGGCATCCTCATCGTTCTGCTCTCGAACCACAAGCTGCCGATCCCCGTCTACGAGCTCAAACGACTCCGCCGCTCCGTCATCCAGTTCGCCGCGCTCAACCTGATCATCGGCCTCAGCACGGCCATCGTGCCTGTCGGTATCCGGATCGACAACTCAGCCCATCTCGGAGGCTTCCTCTTCGGCCTCGGCCTTGGCGTCCCTCTCGTTCCCCGCATGACTAGCGGCCGCACGCGCTATCTCCAGCGCCAGAAGATCACCTTTACCGGAGCAGCCTTCTTCCTCGCCCTCTTCGGCTACTGGGTCGCTAACCTCCACTAGCAGCTGTTTTTCATAGCCATCACTTCACTTTCGCCAGCTAAGTGTGGTTCACTTTCGCATGGCCAAAAATCAAACTCGCCGTGACTTTTTTCTGACCGCGCCTCTGGCGGCCGCAGCCACCCTGTCCCTCTCCGAGCACACGCTCTTTGCCTCCACCGGTGCAACGCAGGCCACCGACGCCCCAGCTGCCGGCCAGTTCCAGCTCTTCACTGCCGACACCCTTCAGGGCTACATAAAGAGCCTCCAAGCGGCACCCGGCAATCACCAGCTATCCGGCTCAAAGACCACCCCGTTCACCTCGGTCCTCACAGTCGAAACCAACAAGAGCGCGAAAGAGTTCGAGTACCACGAGCACCGCGACCACATCTTTCAGATCATCGATGGCACCACACAGTATCAACTCGGCGGAACCCCCCAAAACCCGCGCAGCACCGGCCCCGGCGAGTGGCTAGCCCCCGGCTCCGAAGGCGCCAAATCCGTCACCCTCAACAAGGGGGACATGCTCGTCATCCCCCGCGGCATGGCGCACAAGCGCAGCACCACCGCCAGCGTTACGCTGCTCCTCATCTCCATTCAGGACGTTCCACCATCCTGATGCGCGGCTATTGCGCCAAAGCGAAAGGGGCCACCGAGGGCCCCCTTCTTCGTCCTCTAAGCCTTTAGCCGTTAGCTCATGGTCGTCTGAGCAAACTTCCTGACCATGGCCAACAGCAGTCGCCTGTCACTCTCGCTCAGGTGCGCCGAATACCGCTGCACCTGCGTCAAAAACCGAATCTCGTCCTCGCCCAGGTTCAGCGGCGACATCTCTTTGGCCACCACCTCTTCCGCAAAAAACTCCGAGAGCTGCAGATCCAGCGCCCGCGCAATCTTCTGCAGCGTCTCCAGCGACGGCACCGTGTGCCCGTTCTCCACCCGCGACAGATAGCACCGCAGCAGTCCAGTGCGCTTTTCGATATCGCCCTGCGACATCCCCTTCTGCAACCGGTAGCCGCGGATCGTGGTGCCGATGTTCATCGAGATTGAGAGAGCCTCTGTGGGCTCTCCCTCCATTTCAATCGGAAGTGTTTGCATGTCAGCCATTAGCCACAAAGTAAACAGACGCAAGCACTTGGTCAATCCCTATTCTTCGCTGCAAGTGGATTCCGGTACCTGCTCAGGTTCACTACCAGTGACTTACTAGCAAATCCTGAAACCCTTACTTGAACCCCACACCCCCTCTGAACCACGGCGAATATTAGTAAATCCACTACTAACGCCAAAGTAAACAGGGCCAAAAAACAGGAAATAGCGCGCAACCTATTGCGATCCGGAAACCACTTCGTTTTGCTAGTCCCTAGTCCCGTATCTCCCGCCGAAAGAACGCCAGATCGGCTACTGGATTCTCGTTATACCGCTCCACCCGCACGAACCCCATAGCCTCGTACAGCCGATTAGCCTCAGGCATGGCTGTCGGAACCGTATCCAGGTACATCGCGCCAAAACCCGTCCGCTCAGCCCAGCCGATCGCCTCTTCCACCAGCAGCCGCCCAAGCCTCAGACCGCGAAACCTGCCATCCACCCAAAGCCGCTTCATCTCGCAAGCGGGTTCCGCCTGCTTCAGGGATCGCAGCGCAACGCACCCGGCTGGCTCTCCATCCACCAGGGCCAGCAGCAGGACGGCATACCCTCCCGGCAGCCCCTCCAACTCTCGTTCGTACCCCTCAAGGCAGATACTCGCCGCCCCCGCAGGATTGACCGCCAGATGCTCGCCATAGGCCTGCATCAGCCGCCGGACGGCAGCCACATCCTCCGACCCAGCTGCCTCCCTCACCAGAATCTCAGCCATAGTTTCCGCAGCCTATCAGTTCCAGAGCACCGAAAAAGTCGTCGTTTTTGTAAAATTGCGACTCCCGTCACGCCGCAAAGTCTTGTCAAGCCCAAAATCGGTCTATCTGTCACATAAACAAGAACATCCGCGTGGCCTAATAATTCCACTCCATTCGCTATACTTAATTCATGGAGAGCAAAAGCCCTGGGATCCCCAGGGCTTTTTTGTTTGTATGAAAATAAGTCATTTAGATGGAATACTTTGTTGGACCAAGTGAGGTCCAGGCCTAAGTCCAATGATTCTAGGACTTTATGGCTTAGAGTCTCGGGAGGGGTACTTACCCCATGTACATCCCACCATTCACATCCAGCGTGTGACCGGTAATGTAGCCAGCCTCCTCCGAGGCCAGAAAGGCGACGGCATGGGCAATGTCCATATCCGTCCCGACGCGGCCCAGCGGAATATGCTGCGTCATTGCATTCTTCTGGTCATCAGTCAGCACGGCAGTCATTGCTGTCTCGATGTACCCCGGAGCGATCGCGTTGACCGTAACGGTCCGGCTGGCCAGCTCCCGGGCCAGTGACTTCGTCAACCCGATGAGGCCCGCCTTGGAAGCAGCGTAGTTCGCCTGCCCAGCCTGGCCGGTCTCGCCGACCACCGAAGTGATGTTGATGATGCGCCCCCACCGCCCCTTCACCATCGACGACATGACGGCCTGGGTCAGCAAAAAAGCGCCCGTCAGATTGGTCGTCAGCACATCGTCCCAATCCTTCTTTTTCATCCGCAAAGCCAGAATATCTCGTGTAATTCCAGCATTGTTCACCAGAACATGCACACTGCCAAAGGCCGCAAGGACAGCTTTCGCGCACTCCTTGATCGATTCTTCGCTCGAAACATCCAGCGCAAACGCCTGAGCCGTTCCGCCGGCCGCAGCGATCTCAGACGCAACCTCGCCCAGCTTCTCGACGTTCCTCGCAGCCAGCGCGACCGTCGCTCCTGCCTTTGCCAACTCCAGCGCACAAGCGCGCCCAATCCCTTGTGAAGCTCCAGTAACCAATGCGATACGACCAGCGAGAGTGCTCATGAACCTCCGTGAAGCCTTGCTCCAGAATTATACGAAGCCTTGCACCGCAAACATCCTCAGCCGCATGACGTATTCTGAACTCCCCATGATCGATGACCTGCACGAGAACCAGAACAAGCCATCCGAAACCGATGTCTACGCGATCCACGGAGCCGACCCGGAAGTCCTCGCCTACGCAATGGCGAAGTACTCCCGCTCCTCGCTGACCATGAAGGAGTCGCTCGCCGAGATCAGCGCCCAGCGAGCCGAACAGTTCCTCAACACCTTCTACTTCCAATACGGTCATCGCTCCATCGCCGACCTCGCGCACATTCCCTTCGCCATCGAGCGCCTAAGCCTCCTCGCCGCAATCGAGCTGGTGGACGAACAGCGCTGGGACGGGCAGGAACGTTCCACCCGCTACCAGAACTTCCGCACCTCAGGCTGGTTCACGCCCGATCTAGGAGTGGAAACGCCAGCCTTTACTGCCGCCATCGAGGCCTTGTTCACCGCCTACGACAGCATCGGCGCTGGAATGCTGGAGGCCCTGAAGACTGCTATCCCGCGACCCGAGGCGATGAAACCCGAGGCCTACGAGCGCACCCTGAAGGCCCGAGCCTTCGACGTTGCACGCTATCTGCTGCCACTCGCGACCAATACATCGCTGGGACAGATCGTCAACGCCCGCACGTTGGAGACGCAGGTCTCGCGTCTGCTCACCAGTGAGTTCGCCGAGGTTCGCCAGATCGCCGAGAAGCTCCGCATCGCCGCGACCGAGCCCGCCTGGAACGTCTACCAGACGTCTGCGCAGGTGCTCTGTGAGGAGATTTTTTCCGTTGATGCAGCCTGCGGTGAGCGTGCTGCCGAGGCCCTTTTGCGCCCCGTAAAGACGGCGCCAACGCTGGTCAAGTACGCGGTACGAAATGGCTATTTGGATGGTAGTCGTGGTGAGTTGACGGCCGCTGCAGCGGAGCTGATGGCAGGCCAGCCGATCGATCCTGCCCCCGTCGTCGACCTGCTGGACGACGACGAACCTCTCGAGGTGGAGCTGGCTACCTCACTCCTCTATCCACACTGCCACTACTCCTACCGACAGCTCCGCAGCCACGTAGCTGCCCTGAGCGACGCGCGCCGCATGGAGTTGATCACACTAGGCACGAAACACCGTGGACGTCACGACGAGCTTCTGCGAGCCTTCAGCGCGGGTCGTGGCTTCCGCTTCGACATCCTGATGGATATCGGAGGCTTCCGCGATATGCACCGCCACCGTCGCTGCGTCCAGCTGTTGCAGGGCTACACGGATGTCCATGGTTACGAAGAGCCTGTCTGCCCCGGACAACCCTCGCTCGCCGAAGCTGGGCTTGAAGGTGTCTACACGAGTGCAATGGATGCTGCACTGGCTTCGTATCGCCAGCTACGCGACAGCGGAGTCCCGGAGGCGGCCCAGTCTGCGCAGTATTGTCTACCTCTCGGCACCCGATGCCGGTCGATGTTCAAGATGGATTTTGCAGAGGCGCTTTATATCTCCGAGCTGCGGTCGGGAGTGGCTGGGCACTTCAGCTACCGGCGGGTGGCGTGGGAGATGTACAAGGCTGTCGAGGCGAAGCACCCTGGGCTGGCGAAACACTTCCGTATTGAGGATGTGAACGAGCCTGTGGATTTATTGCGACGATAGTTCTATTCGCCTTTTATTTGCTTTTTCTGTTTTTGATGCTAGAATCCGCTTTGACTTACCCTTAGGAGAATTACGACGTGGCAGATGACCGTAGCAAGGCAATAGAGCTGGCTCTTTCCGGGCTGGAGAAGCAGTTTGGCAAGGGCTCCATCATGCGGTTGGGGTCGAAGGATGTGGTGCCGATCTCAGTCATTCCTACTGGTTCGATCTCATTTGATGCGGCTTTGGGTGTGGGTGGGGTTCCGCGTGGGCGTGTTATAGAGATCTTTGGGCCGGAGTCTTCGGGCAAGACGACGATTACGCTGCAGATCATTGCCGAGGCTCAGAAGTCGGGTGGTTTGGCTGCTTTTGTGGATGCTGAGCATGCTCTGGATCCTGCTTATGCTGCCAAGTTGGGTGTGGATATCGACAATCTGCTGGTGAGCCAGCCGGATTATGGTGAGCAGGCGCTGGAGATTGTCGAGGCGCTGGTTCGGTCGAATGCGATCGATGTGCTCGTGGTCGACTCGGTTGCTGCGCTGGTGCCTAAGGCTGAGCTTGATGGCGAGATGGGTGATTCGCACATGGGTTTGCAGGCTCGGCTGATGAGCCAGGCGCTGCGTAAGCTTACGGGAACGGTCTCGAAGTCGAGGACTTGCCTGATCTTCATCAACCAGATTCGTGACAAGATCGGCGTCATGTTCGGCAATCCTGAGACGACGACTGGTGGTAAAGCGCTGAAGTTTTATTCGTCTGTTCGTATCGACATTCGCCGCATTGGCGCGGTGAAGGATGGTGATTCGGTTGTCGGTTCGCGGACGAAGGTCAAGATTGTGAAGAACAAGGTGGCGGCTCCCTTCCGTGATGCTGAGTTCGACATTTTGTATGGCGAGGGCATCTCGCGTGAGGGCGATGTGCTCGACCTGGCGGTGCTGCACAACATCGTGGACAAGAGCGGTGCCTGGTACAGCTATCAGGGCGAACGCATCGGTCAGGGACGCGAGAATGTGCGTGCGTTTCTCAAGGACAATCGGGATGTCTTCATGCGTGTCGATACGGAGATTCGCAAGAAGCTCGGCATCGGCGGAGGCGTGGACGTTGATGTTCCGCCGGTTCCGGTCAACGGCGAGGTGCAGGCTAAGGAAGTCGTGCGCGGTAAGAAATAGCCAGTCAGCGAGTCAGCGATTGGCGGTCATTCGCTGAGTGGAAAATTATGAAGAGCGCCGGTGATGATTGCCGGCGCTCTTTCGTTTTTAGGCTTGTACGATGGGGCGGCCTAGAGGGATGACTTCGCGGCCGGCGGTTGCGTTGAGGATCTCGACGAAGGCTACGAGGAGGGCGTCGAGTCCGGTGAGAATGCCGAAGAGTCCGCCGATTTTGCCGAAGCTCAGGTTGCCGATGGTGCAGCCGAAGTCGCCTGCGGCCAGGAGGAAGAAGGTGATCCAGAGCAGGAGGAAGATGCTCCAGACCGCTTTGTTCGAACGAAAGGTCACGATCCAGAGAAGGAAGGTGAAGACTCCCCACATCAGGAGCGTGACGGCTACGGCGGAGGCGGGTGGGGCTTTGAGCCAGCCTGCGCCGATGGTCCATCTCAGAAAGGCGAACCACCACCAGAAGAGGCCGTAGGAGGTGAAGGCGACCATGCCGAAGGTGTTGCCGGTCTTGAACTCGAGGACGCCGGCGATGAGTTGGGCGATTCCACCGTAGGCGAAGGCGAGCGGGACGACGACCGGGACTGCTTCCGGGGGAAGCCAGCCGGCGTTGATGCTACTGAGGACTACGGTGGTGAGGCCGAAGCCAGCTAGTCCTAAAGGTGCTGGATTGGCGATTTTGGGCGTGGTAAGGGGCTGATCAATTGGCGTGGCCATCGTGCGGTCTGCTCCTGCGTGGCGAAGATGGATAGGGCTGGAATGCGCCACCATCGTAGACTATGATTCGGTTTTAGGTACTCCCTCCCTATACTTTTCGCGCAAAGTCCTGGTTTTATTAGGCTTAGGTGTGGACTCCGGTTTCTGGTCGACTAAAAACGAAAGCCCCGGTTTGATGGCCGGGGCTTTTTGCTTTGTACTTCAATTTTAGCAGGTGGGGTGGGGTAAATTGGCAATTATATGTTGATGATAATAAATGGTTTATCTTGATTTAAGACTTGACAGGGTTTTCGCCTGTTACATGGTTGGGGTGGTGTCAGCGTCTGGGGCCGGCTGGGGATTGCCGCCGGGGGGTGGAGGAAGGAGCATTCCCTCGGGGCCTCGAGGATCGCCGTTTCTGTGGAAGTTGGATGGGCTGCGGAAGCTTGGGCCGCCCGGACCGCCCGGGCCTCCGGGTTCACTGGAACTTCCCGATCCTCGGGAGTCTTTACGCATCATCGCGCCGCGGCTTTCGCGCTGGGCGGCCTGGAGCTTGGTCCACTGGTCCGGCGTGAGGACGTTGCGGATGCCGAGCAGCATTCGGGCATTGCCCTTTTCGAGTTCGGCGCGGGCCTGGGCAGTTTTGTCGATCTGGGCGAGGATCTTGTTGGTATCGGGCGGATTGACGTCAAGCATGGGCTCGAGCGTGACCTCCTGCTTCTCAAGATTGGCCTTGAGGTCGATCAGCTGCAGGCGGCTCTGTTGGAAGATGTCGTCCATGCGCTTCTGCTGGTCGGCGGTAAGAGCGAGCTTCTGGATGAGATCGGGGTTTTTCCACCACATGCCGGGAGGTCCCATGCGGAAGCCCGAACGCATGGATTCGGATCTGTCTGACCTGCCACGGACGTCGCGATCCATCTTCGTCCGGGGAGGCTGGCCAGGTGCTGCGGGTGGAGGCGCAGGGGCAGCGGGGGCGTCTGGCTGTTGCGCGAAGACGAGGGTACCCAGGAGAACGGTGGCGCAAGCAGCGACGTGCAAAGAGTCTCGGAGGGAATGACGCAGAGGGTAACGCATGTTCAGTTTGTCCTTTGGAGTGTGGTGGTTTGTGCGGTGGAATCGGCAATTGGGTTAGCGAGGGGTTGCATGGGCGACGGGACGGGCGCTGAGATCTCCTGGTTGATCTCTTCGAGCAGGGCTTCGTCGGACTGAACCGCAGGTGCGGTGGTGGTGACGGTGGCTACTGGAGCTGGTGACGGCTGGCTCGGGCGGTGGAGGGTGAGTGGGATTGCGGCTGCGAGGATCATGGCTGCGGCAGTTGCCCAGTAGATGGGGTGGAAGAAGGCCTGGGGGCGTGGCGTGAGCGCGACGTTGTTCGCGTGGTGCTCGGCCAGTCGCTGGTGGGCGCAGGCGGTCGACGCATCGCGGAAGAGGGAGATGGAGTCGCGCAGGTTCGCCAGCTCGGTGGTGCAGACCAGGCAGTTGGCGAGGTGTTGCTGGAGGGCGGCGAAGTCGCTGCTCAAAGGATGGGGAGCGAGGTCGAGGACGAAATCGCAGAGCTGCTCGTGCGTGAGATGGGGGGTCATAGGGATTCCTTCTGGGAAGGGTTGTTCTGGCGAGCCCGGATGGAGTGGAGAGCGCGGTAGAGATGGCTTTTGACGGTACTGATGGGCAGGCCGGTGATGTTGGCAATTTCGGAGAGCTCGAGCTCTTCGACGAAACGGAGGAGAAAGATGCTGCGCTGGCGCTCGGAGAGCTGGCCGACGGACTCCCATACGAGAGCCAGTTGCTGGTTGGCGATGAGGCGGGCTTCAG
Organism: Edaphobacter aggregans; assembly: GCF_003945235.1. NCBI lineage: Bacteria > Pseudomonadati > Acidobacteriota > Terriglobia > Terriglobales > Acidobacteriaceae > Edaphobacter > Edaphobacter aggregans. The sequence goes on along the minus strand of NZ_RSDW01000001.1, from coordinate 2,012,053 downwards.
GCGAGCTTTCGCGGTTGGGAATGTGCGCGGAGACTTCCGATACATCGAGGGCAGTGGCCGAGGCGCGCTTCCAGAAGCGGAAGCGCTCGGTACGGGTGTGGTCGCGAACGAGATTGAGGGCGAGCCGCATGAGCCAGGTGGCGATGGAACAGTCGGAGCGGAAGCTGGCGCGGGAGGTCCAGGCGCGGAGGAAGGTTTCCTGTGTGAGGGTTTGGGCGAGATCGGGGTCGCGGACGGAGGAGAGGAGAAAACGGTAGACGCGCTGCTCGTAGAGAGCGATGACGGTGGCCAGGTCGTCGAATGGGGTGGCGGGGGATTGGTCCGTTGTGTCGAAGGTGCCGGCGATGGTGGCGTGAGCGGGCATGGTTTCTGCAGTGACCGGGATGAGGGGATCAGCTTCCATACTTCTATAAAAGACAGACGGCAAGGCTGCTGTGAAGACTACCAAAGCGACGAATTATTTTGTTTCGGCCATGTCACGGAAGAGGCATAGGCAATCGATAGAAATCATGATTGTTTAGAGATACGAAGAAGAAAATGCCGGGTAGGAGCAGAGACGTTTTTAGGGGCTCAAATACCCGTTCGGCCACCGATGACCATTGCTTTGCATACGTTAGAGGGTACAAAGGCTTCTACAGAGGCTTCCCAGTCGCGACGGTCATGCGATGGGCGGTCCCCTCTGTTGAAGCGAGAGATGCCTGGGCTGGATGCCTTGCGTGGGATCGCCGTTCTGTCGGTCGTGCTCTATCACGGCCTGTACTGGAATCCTGGCGCACGTGGCGGTGAGAGTGCGGCGCTGGAAAGGCTGTCTCATGCTTTTACGTTCGGCTGGCTGGGCGTCAATCTTTTCTTTGTGCTTTCAGGGTTTCTGATTACGGGGATTCTGCTGGACTCGCGCGGGCGGAAGAACTATGGGAAGAACTTCTACCTGCGGCGGACATTGCGCATTCTGCCGCTCTATGTCGTGACACTGGTGTGGTTGTCCAGGGTGGTTCACATCACGTGGGGCTATGTGGGTTTGTGCCTGTTCAATATGGCGAATTTGAGTTCGTATTTTCCCGTTGGCGGCAGTATCTATAGGCCGTTCTGGTCGCTGGCGGTGGAGGAACAGTTCTATCTGGTGTGGCCGTGGGTAGTTCGGCGCCTTACATTGAGGCGGCTGGCGTATGTTTGCATGGCCATGTTGGTTGTTTGCCCGGTGCTGCGATTCCTGTCGCAGATGGGACGGCCACCTTTGGGCGACCCCCACATGATGACGTGGCTGATTGCCGATAACCTGGCGATCGGTGGGCTGATCGCAATCTTTCTGCGGTCCCGGTTCGCTACGCTACGCAATGTGCGACGGCTGACTGTGGGGCTGCTGGGGCTGGGTGTGGTCTTGCTTGGGATTGCCGTGTCGATGCACCTGCTTCATCGTGCGACACCGGCTGGGGCTGCATTTCAGGCGGTGCCGTTCGATGTGCTGTTCGCCGGATTGGTGATAGTGGCGCTTTTGTGGGGAGATGGACCGCAGGTGCTGTGGTGGACGACGCCGCTCCGCTTTTTGGGTTACATCAGCTATGGGATGTATATGTTTCATCTCTTCCTGTTCGACCTCTATGACAAGTTGCTCGATCGGTCGAGATTTGTGCGGCCGACGGTAATGTCGCTTCAGGCGGGGCTTGCTCGTTTTGTGATTGTCTTTATGGCGTGCGTGCTGGTTTGTTTTCTGTCGAGGCGGTACTTTGAGGAGTATTTTCTGAGCCTGAAAGGCAAGCTGGCGTCTGGGGCGGGGCGGCAGGGATGAGCTGCATCGAGAATGTCGGGTTGGCTGCGGAGGTGGGAGCAAGTATGCTTCTGGTGGTATGCATACGGTAAAGGCAATCTATCCTGGGACGTTTGACCCGCTGACAAATGGGCACCTCGACCTGATTGCGCGGGGGTCGAAGATCGTCGACTACCTTGTGGTGGCGATCCTGCGGAATGCGGAGAAGGGGACGCCGCTGTTTACCGTTCCCGAGCGCGAGGAGATGATCGCCGAGGCTACACGGGGTTTCGGCAATGTGACGGTGACGACCTTTGATGGATTGCTGGTGGACTTTGCGCGACAGCAGGGTGCCAAGGCTGTGCTGCGGGGAATTCGGGCTATCTCGGACTATGAGTATGAGTTTCAGATGGCGATGATGAACCGGAAGCTCGACCCGGAGCTGGAGACGCTTTTCATGATGCCGGCGGAGAAGTACACGTATGTGAGTTCGCGGCTGATCAAAGGGGTGTTTCAGTTGGGCGGAGATGTGACGGCGCTGGTGCCGCCGCTGGTGGTGGAGCGGTTGAAGGCTAAGGTGCCGGGCCGGGTTTAAGGGTACCCTCCCCCTCCCAGAGTAGAGTGTGCAAAGTCTTCAAAACATTAGACATGCGGGTGGACTTCGCTGGATGAAAATCCTGTGTGATTGGGCGCAGGTTTGTGTTTTTCAGGCTTTCCTGAGGGGTTGAGTCGTCAAGGTTCTCTGAGACGATATGGTGCGGAACTGGAACTGTACGGGCATCGTCCTTCACACCATTTCTGATAGCAGCGCTTACCTTGCCGATCTATCCCAAAAGATGCGGAAGGGGCGAATCAGATAGTAGAGGGCGTGGAGCGGCTTCGGTAGTTGGAGGGCTGCTCGATCTCTCTCATTTGGCCGCAGGAAGTCAAAGGACAAGAGCCACCTGACTTGATCGCGGAAGTCGAGCAACTGGACGGTGTAAGGAATGCGGCCCATGGGTGTGATGCCCGGCGCGGCAAACAAATTCTGCTGGAAATGTTGCGCCAAGTTGCGTGCGGTCGTGTCCGCTTCAAAGCGCCGCAGGACAGTCGGAGGAACTGTGGCGCCCGCGACTTGATGCGCAAGCAATACACCCAAGGCGAGCGTGCGGCATAGTCCTGACTTCTTCGCTTCGTGGACGACTTCTTTCCAATCGAGGCCGGGAGACGAAGCCAGTAGCTGCGCGACGTCACAGATCCAGATGAGCCGCGACCACGCGTGCTTGCCCCCATGCAGACAAAGCACCAGCAAGGTGATCTCGGGGCTCATGTCTGGAACTTCGGCACCTGCCAGCATGGTGGTTCGCCGGCTTGGCCATACCCAATCGAGACCGAGATCGCGTTTGAATTTTGGCTGGGCAAGCTCAAGTCTCCAGCCAAGCTCCAATATCATTCCGTCAGTTTTCCGTTCGAAACGGTATTCGTAGGTGTAGTTCGGATCGAACGGGATTCCATCGGCACGCGCGAGAGTTTTCAGTTCGTATCCTCGTTCGAGGAGAATAGCCATGGCTGGCTTGAGATGCCTGTAGTGGATGAGCAGATCCAGATCGCCGGCGGGGCGCGTCGTAGGGTCGTGGTAGATGGACGCTCCCAGCACGACACCCTTAAACGGCATGGCCGGAATCATCTCGTGTTCGAGTACTTTGAGTACGGCAAGCAATTCCACTGCATTCGCGAGATTGTGAAACATGTTGCTGTCGTACTCGGCGCGAAGGCGGTTCTGCACGATCAGCGGGACCGCGGGAACCATGTTTGCGAGTCGCGAGAAAAGCATCGAGGACACACGGTGCTCGTGCGCCAACCTGAGGACCGAATCCCAGTCGCGAACTTTAACAGCAGCGCGCTGAATTTGCTCTGCATTGGCCGGTTGGGCAATTGCACGGAGCAGCAGTTCGCAAGACTCGCAATCGGCTTGCATTCGTCCCCTCCGCTTCGCTGCATATGTCGCAATATGTTGCAGCTTGCACTTTGACTCGTGCAAAGCGCTATCGCGATCCATGTCTTGGAAGAGAGGAGGTTACACGGAATTGGCGCTCCCCGCAAGGCGTTGCAGGGGGAGTGAGAAAAATACATCAGGTTACTAAAGAATCCGCCACAAAATAACCATGCGGGCGTACACTTTCGGAATTCCGAGAGTGGGCCCGTCCTTGCTGAGACTCCAAAAAAAGAGGTCAGTATATGCAGGTAGAACGCACCAATTCAGATGCCTTGGTAATCAATCAACTTCCCGACGGTTCAAAAGTTATTGTCGACGCTAAAAACGAGACGGTTTTCGCATTGAACGCGATGGCCGGCGCAGCCTGGGACGCATGCAGTGATCCGACGACACTCGCCAGAGTGACAGAAGGCATGCAGCGCTCGTTCGACCCAGCGGTAAATGAAGAACTGGCAGAAGAGGCGATTCTGCAACTGAACGACAAGAAACTGGTGAAGACATGGGGGGCCTCAAAGGCGACCCGTCGCGAATTCATCGGAACGGTGAGCGCTGCCGCGCTGCCGCTCGTCGTGGCGTTATCTGTTGCAGACCAACGAGCCTACGCGCAAAAAGCGTCTTCGGTTATACGTCCGACGCCCACGCCTCCGCCCCCACCCACACCTGTGCCAGTTCCGAAGCCGCATAGCTGAACATTTTGAGTGGGTGCAGAGACAAGAACGTCTTCTTTGCATCCCTCGGCTTATTCGCAATCGAGCCATCTGCTCCAAGCCATCTTGCTCCGATCGCTGTGTGCAGGATTATGAATGTCTGTTTTTCTGGACAGACATTACTGACGCGAGGCTATGCCCACTCTCGGTTTTGAGGTTCGCGCTTTTGGCTGCCATATTCAAGTGGCGGCGGAGTGCCTTGAAACGTATGCCATCCTAGAACGCTATGTTTTTCCTTCGCTACCGCGATTGGTTGGCGGCGCGGAGAAGCCTGATATCTCCATCCGCCTAGTTCGGGTTTCGGATCAATTTCAGTTGTCAGTTGACGATGCGGTGGTGGCATCGGCTGGTCAAGCGATCAGCCTGGTGCCGGACCTCATCAGGGTGTTGGACGAGGCTGTGATCCAGCACCTGACGACGCTGCACGCCGTTCATGCGGGCGCCGTTCTGTGGGGCGAACGGGTGTTGCTGCTGCCGGGGGTCACGCATTCGGGAAAATCGTCGCTGGTGGCAGAGCTGTTGCGGCGGGGCGCTACCTATTTTTCCGATGAGTATGCGCTGATCGATTCCGAGGGGCGGGTGCACCCATATCCTCGGCCTTTGTTGCTGCGGAATGGCTGCCCTGAGCAATTCCCGGTGCTGCCGGGCGAATGCAATGCTTCGATTGGGGATGCGCCGGCGCCGGTTGGCTGGGTTTTGGCGCTGGAGTATCGGCCTGAATGTACCTGGAGTGTGGCGGCGATGCCTCAAAGCGAAGGATTGCTGACCCTATTGCGGAACACGCCTCATGTTTTGGCGGAATCGCCAGATTTGGTGAGGGTATTCCAACATGCGGTGGCGGGTGCCACTTGTTACGCTGGGTGCCGGACCGATGTTGCCGATGCTGCGGGTCAGATTCTGCGGCTGATTGGCAGATAGCGTAAATCGGGATTCGTTGGGGGTGTGCTTTATCTCGGGGGGCAAATCTGACACACTAGAGGTATGAGCACAACGGCAACCAAGATATTTGCGGACCGCATCGGCCGCATTGAAGTTTCGGCGACGATGGCGATCACGGCGGCGGCGCTGAAGTTGAAGTCAGAAGGTGTGAACCTGGCGGACTTTGGCGCGGGTGAACCTCACTTTGCTACTCCGCGGCACATCAAGGACGCGGCGATTGAGGCGATCGAGAAGAACTTTACCCGCTATACGAATGTCGCGGGTATTCCGGAGGTCCGGCGGGCGATTGTGGATCGTCATGCTTGTGATTTTGGGTCGGACTACACGCCGGACGAGTGTGTGTTTACGACGGGCGGTAAGTTGGCGCTGTTCAATGCGATCCAGGTGCTGGTCGATCATGGCGACGAGGTGATTCTGCCGGTACCGTACTGGGTGTCGTTCAAGGACATCATTCAGTATGCGGGCGGTGTGGTGGTTCCGGTGGAGAGCCAGGAGTCGGAGAACTTTCGCATTACGGCGAAGATGATTGAGGCTGCGATTACTCCGAAGACGAAGGCGATTATTTTGAATACGCCGTCGAATCCTTCGGGCGCGGTGGTTTCGCCTGAGGATCTGGAGGCGATTGTTCGGCTGGCGCATAAGCGCGAGATTTATGTGCTGCTGGATGAGTGCTATGTGTATCTGAACTTCACCGGGCAGCTTGTGAGCGGTGGGTCGTTCACGGATTGCAAGGAGCATGTGGTTGTGCTGGGGTCGCTGTCGAAGACGTATGCGATGACGGGGTGGAGAGCGGGGTTTGCTCTTGGGCCGAAGCCGATTATTGCGGCGATGAGCAAGCTGCAGTCGCAGAGCACGTCGAATACGGCGAGCATGGTGCAGCGGGCTTCGATTGCGGCGGTGAGTGGGCCGCAGGATTGCGTCGGAGAGATGCGTGCGGATTACATCAAGCTGCGCGACCAGATTCTGACGGGCTTTGAGACGATTCCGGGGCTGACTTGCACGATGCCTCAGGGGGCGTTTTATGTGTATCCGAATGTGAAGAACTTTATCGGCAAGGGCGGCGTGAAGTCGGCGACGGACTTGGCGGCGAAGTTGTTGAGCGAGGCGCATGTGGTTGTGGTTCCGGGCGAGGCGTTCGGGACTAGCGAGCATATTCGGCTGTCATATGCTGTGTCGCACGATGTTGTGGATGAGGGTGTGAAGCGGATGCGAGAGTACTTCGCTACGCTGGGCTAGAAATGAAGTTGTGAGAGAGGCCGCACAAGGAAGGTTGGTGCGGTCTTTTTCTTGACTATGGAGCCATATGCCAATGGGAAGCAGTAAATCTGACGTGCGGTTTGCTCCTGTGATTCTTGCAGGAGGGAGTGGGACGCGGTTTTGGCCACGGAGTCGTAAGGCCAAGGCGAAGCAGGTGCTGGCGCTGGATGGGCAGCGCACGATGATTCAGCAGACGCTGGATCGTCTGTTGCCGCTGGCAGATGCGTCGGATGTTTGGGTGATCACGAATGATTTGCTGGATGATGTGATCGGGGAGCAGTTGCCGGAGGTGCCTCGGGAGCGGATTCTGAGTGAGCCGGCTGCGAGAAATACGGCTCCTGCGTGTGCGCTGGCTGCGTTTTTGCTGGAGAGGACTGCGCCGGAGACGGTGATTGGGATCTTTCCTTCGGACCATGCGATTAAGGACACGGCTCGGTTTGCGGAGGTGGTGCGAGCGGGCGTGGCGTTGGCTGCGAGTGGGGACAAGGTCGTGGTGTTGGGTGTGCCTCCGGCGCGGGCTGAGACGGGTTATGGGTATATCGAGCTGGGTGGAGTGGTGGATGATCCTGCGGTGGCTGACAGTGGGATCGAAGTGCGGCGGGTGAAGCGGTTTACGGAGAAGCCGGATCGCGCGCGGGCGGAGGAGTTTGTTGCTTCGGGAAATTATGCCTGGAACGGCGGGATTTTTCTGTGGAGTGCGCGGACGCTTGCTGGGGCGATACGGGAGTTTCGGCCGGCGATGGCTCCGCTGCTGGAGAAGATTGCCGCGGCGTATGGGACGGCGGAGTTTGAGCGGGTGTTTGCCGAGGAGTATCCGCAGTGCGAGAACATCAGCATCGATTATGCGGTGCTGGAGCCCCGGTCGGCCAAGGGTGAGATGAACTCCGGGATTTATTGTCTGCCGGGTGATTTTGCGTGGAACGATCTAGGGTGCTGGTCGGCGCTGCATGAACATGTGGCAGCGTGTCCGCCGGATATGGTGTCGATCGCCAATGTGATCGATGGGCAAGATCCGCTGACGATCTCGATCGATTCGTGCGGGAACTATGTTTATGCTCCGGGTAAGGTGATTGCGTTGGTGGGCGTGAGCGATCTAGTGGTGGTGCAGACCGGGGATGCTTTGCTGATTACGACGCGCGAGCGGTCGCAGGATGTGGGCAAGGTGGTTGCAGAACTGAAGACCAAGGGCAGAGAAGATCTTATCTAGCCGCTGAATACGGAGCAGAAAAGCAAAATATGGTTGAGACGAAGACGGTGGTGAAGTTTGGGACCGATGGGTGGCGGGGGATTATCGCTGACGACTTTACCTATGCCAATGTGAGGGTGGCCGCGGCGGCGATTGCGAACTATGTGCTGGCGCATGAGGATGCTTCGGCGGGCGTTTGTATTGGGTATGACACGCGGTTTGGGTCGCGGTCGTTTGCGCGGGTTGTGGCTGAGGTGTTGGCTGGAGCGGGGATTCCTGTGGCGTTTGCTTCGGGGATTACACCGACACCTGCACTGTCGTATGCGGTGCGGGAGAGGAAGGCTGCTGGTGGCGTGATGATTACGTCGAGCCACAATCCTGCGGAGTGGAACGGGGTTAAGTACAAGGCTAGTTATGGCGGGTCAGGCAAGCCTTCGATCATGGCTTCGATTGAAAGTTATCTGGAGAAGCCGCTGCCGGTGAGTGCGACGAAAGCGAAGATCGAAGAGGTGGACTTCAATCCGGATTACATTGCCGCGATTGAGCGGTTTGTCGATCTCGATGCGATTCGTAAGTCGGGATATAAGTTTTTGATCGATGTGATGTATGGGGCTGGGCGTGGGGTGATTGCGGGGATCTTTACGCGGGCTGGGATTCCGTTTGTGGAGATTCGTAATGAGGTGAATCCGCTGTTTCCGGGGATCAATCCGGAGCCGATTCTGCCGCATATTCGTGAGACGCAGCTTGCTGTGGTTGCGGAGAAGTGCGATGCCGGGTTGATTACGGATGGCGATGCGGATCGCATTGGCGCGGTGGATGAGCATGGGAACGTTGTCGATGCGCATAAGGTGTTTTCCATCCTGATGTATTGGTTGCTGGAGCGGAAGAAGTGGCCTGGTGAAGTGACGCGGGCGTTCAATACGACGAAGATGATCGACCGCATTGCGGCAAAGTATGGGCGGAAGCTGAATGAGCATGGGATCGGGTTCAAGTATGTGTGCGACCTGATGCTGGAGAAGGAGATTTTGATTGGGGGCGAGGAGTCGGGTGGGGTGGGTATTAGCCGGCATCTTCCGGAGCGCGATGGGTTACTGAATTCGCTTCTGCTGGCCAATGTGATGGCGGATGAGAAGAAGACGCTGGGTGAGCTTGTGGCGGCGCTGCAGGAGGAGTTTGGCGAGCACCAGTATGGGCGCGTGGATATGCATATTGATGAGGCGTTGAAGCAGTCTGCGATTGCCCGGGCGAAGGCTGGAGTGAAGGACTTTGCCGGGATGGAGGTTCTGCGGGTGGAGACGATGGATGGCATTAAGTTCTTCCTCGAGAATCCTGATTGCGGTTCGAAGCCGAATGCTGCTGAGACGTGGTTGTTGCTGAGGGCTTCGGGTACGGAGCCACTGCTGCGGGTGTATTGCGAGAGTTGTTCAACGGAGTCGGTCGCCAAGGTGCTTGAGGCGGCGCAACAGTTTGTATTGCAAGGGAGTGCTGTTTGAGTCAGCCGGTTGTGGTTGAGACGAAGGGAATTTTGTTTGATATGGATGGGGTGCTGATCAGCTCCATCGGGTCTGTGGTGCGGTGCTGGCAGCGGTGGGCGAAGCTGTATGACATTCCGAACGCGGATACGTATGAGGTTCCGCATGGAATGCGGGCGATTGAGATTGTGCGGAGTCTGAGGCCGGACATCGACGCGGAGGAGGGGCTTCGCGTGATTGAAGACATGGAGATGGAGGACACGGCGGATCTGAAGGTTCTGCCCGGGGTGAAGGAGTTGATGGAGAGCCTTCCGTTGGATCGGTGGGCGATTGTGACTTCGGCTACGACGCGGCTTTTGCTGGGGCGGCTGGAGGCGGCTGGGTTGCCGGTTCCTGCTCGGCTGATTAGTGCCGATATGGTGGAGCGGGGGAAGCCTGACCCGGAGCCGTATCGCCGGGGTGCTGGGTTGCTTGGATTTTCGCCGGAGGAGTGCATTGTGGTGGAGGATGCTCCTTCGGGGGTAGGGGCTGGGGTGGCTGCGGGGTGTCGGGTGCTGGGAGTGCTGGGGACCCACTCGGCTGAGGAGTTGGCGGAGGCGGATTGGGTGGTTGAGTCGCTGGAGAGGCTGGGGGTTACTGTAGCGGGGGATGGGCTGGAATTGCGGTTTACTCCTTTGGCGTAGTCGGTCATGGGTATCCCCCTCTGGGTGCTTTCGGTGCTAAAGTCTTCGATTCATTATGTTTAGGTCTGGACTTCGTTTTGGTCAGGTCTGGTTAAAGGGAAAGCCCCGGTTGGTGTCCGGGGCTTTTTCTCTTTCCTAATATCTATTTTAGCTGATTGGGTGGAATGGATCAGCAATGGTATGTTGTTGATTTTGCTTGGGGTGATTGATGTTTGAGCTTGACAGGTTTTGGGGTGGGCGCGCCATGGAGGATTTGTGGCGGTGCGGGCAAAATGCGGGGGGTTCTTCGCCTTCGGCTCAGTAATGACAAGCAAAACAAGAACGGCAAAAGCAGATCTCCTGCGGGGATGACAAACAAAAAAGCACTGAGCTAAAAATCAGCGCCGTTGCAGAAGGATGGCCGCGACTTTTTGGAGGTCTTCTTCGGTGTCTACGCCTATGGTGTCGTGGTCGGTGGGTTCGACGTGGATGTGGATGTTGTTTTCGAGGAAGCGGAGTTGTTCGAGACGCTCGGTGTGCTCGAGGGTGCTGGGGGGAAGGGTGGGGAAGCTCTGGAGGGCGGCTTTGCGGTAGGCGTAGAGGCCGAGGTGCTTCCAGTATTGGGGGGTGGTTCCGTCGCGGTCGTGATCTCTGTTGTAGGGGATGGTGGCGCGGGAGAAGTAGAGGGCTCGACCGTCGGCGGCGGTGACTACTTTTACGGCGTTGGGGTTGTTGATGTTGTCGGGGGTGCAGCGGACTTTTAGGGTGGAGACCTCGACTTCGGGCCGGGTGAAGGGGCGGAGGAGGGCGGTGAGGTGTTCGGGCTTGAGGAGGGGTTCATCGCCCTGGATGTTGACGTATATGTCGGCGTCGATGAGCTGGGAGACGGCGTGGAGGCGGTCGGTGCCGCTGGGGAGGTCGGGCGAGGTGAGTTGGACGGGCCAGTTTTGTTGATGGCAGAGGGCGGCGACTTCGTCGGAGTCGGTGGCGATGATGACCTGGTCGAGTTGGGGGCAAGCCAAGGCGGCCTCGTAAACCCATGCAAGCATTGGGCGACCGGCGATGTTGCGGAGGACTTTGCGGGGGAGTCGCGTGGAGGCGAGGCGGGCGGGGATCACTCCGAGGATTCGAGGGGTGCGCTTTTCGGGGGGCATGGAATCAAGTATGATGGTATCTGACTGTGCCGCGGCGATTCTCCTTTGGGTCGCGCTTGGCTTGAATGTCCTGATGGGCGCGGTCACTCACCACATCGGCGGTGTAGCTCAGATGGTTAGAGCGACGGACTCATAACCCGTAGGTCGACAGTTCGATTCTGTCCACCGCCACCAAACGTTGCAGACCGTCCGGTCGCACGCAATCTTCGTACGAGAGTATCATTTCAGCAGCGGGTTACGTCTAACCCGTGTCGCCATGTTGTCGGTGGAGATGTGTCTGTCACGTTGTTCCGGAGATGTTCTTGTCTATGCCTAAGATTACGAAGATTCTGCTGCTGGTCGTGTCGGTTGTTTTGGTGCTCACCGTATTTCTCGGCGTGAACTCGAGCGGCGTGAGCGCTGCCACGGAACAGCAGGAGGGTGCATATCGGCAAATCGATGTGTACAGTCAGGTGTTGCGGCACATCCAGACGGATTATGTCGAAGAGCCGAACATCAATTCGGTGACGAACGGCGCGCTGCGTGGGCTGCTGGAGTCGCTGGATGCGGACTCGAGCTACCTGACGCCGGAAGACTACAAGACTTATAAGGCGGACAAGGGCGGTAAGGCGCAGGTTGGGATCAACGTGTCGAAGCGGTATGGCTATGCGACGGTGGTCTCGGTGGTGCCTGGAAGCCCGGCGGACAAGGCGAATTTGAATGACGGCGACATTATCGAGGCGATTGGGTCGCAGGATACGCGGGACCTCTCGCTGGCGATGATTCAGTTGCTGCTGGAAGGACAGCCGGGCAGCGAGCTGACGGTTTCGGTGGTGCGGCCGCGGAAGCCGAATCCGGATAAGGTCACGATGACGCGGACCATGATGGCGATGCCTCCGGTTTCGGAGACGATGTATGAGAACGCGTCGATTCTCTATTTGAAGCCGGTGGTTCTGGATCACGACCATGTGCAGCAGGTTGAGGCCAAGCTGAAGGGGATGTCAAAGGCAGGGAACAAGAAGATTCTGCTGGACCTGCGAGATGTTGCGGCGGGCGATATGACAGAGGCTACGCGGCTGGCGAATATGTTGCTGAAGTCGGGCACGATTGCGATGCTCGAGGGGCAGAAGGTGCAGAAGCAGACGTTTACGGCTGATCCTTCAAAGGCGATCAATGCGAATGCTCCGGTGGTGGTGCTGGTGAATCGCGGGACGGCTGGACCGGGAGAGCTTGTTGCTGCGGCTCTGCTGGAGAACAAGCGCGCTGAGGTTGTGGGCGAGAAGACTTTTGGCGAGGGTGCTCAGCAGAAGACGTTTGAACTGTCGGATGGTGCGGCGTTGATTCTTTCGGTGGCTAAGTACGAGTCGCCTTCGGGTAAGAAGCTGCAGGATGAGGGCGTGACGCCGGGAGTTTTGGTGGCTTCTAATACTGACGATGGCGGAGTGGCGGATGATGATGCTACGCCTGCCGATACCCAGCCGGCGCCGGCGAAATCGAGCGTGACGGTGGATGAGCAGCTTACAAAGGCGCTTGATATTTTGAAGGGCAAGGCCGCTTAACGACGATTTTCCGTTCCTGATTCCTGGCACTCTGATCTGCCGCAGTTGTGTGTTCGTACATGCTATTGTGGGAGACCAGTGCCGAGCTTATTTCATCGCGAAACGGCGTCTGCTGAGGTTGAAGTTGAGCCTCGGTGGCGACAACTCTTTCGCCGCGTACTGATGGGGCCGGAGTATCCGAGCCGCCGGATTGCGCGGCGGTTTACTTTCTATACATTGCTGGGGTTGTCGGCCGTCTTTGGGGCGCTGTGTGGGCTGATGCTGGTCTACTCGATCGATCTGCCGCAGATGGAGGATTTGGCGCGGTATCACCCGAATACTACAACAGAATTGCTGGATATTCATGGCAAGGTGTTTGGGTCGTTTGCGCTGGAGCGGCGGGTGGTGGTGCCGTACTCGGAGTTTGCGCCGGTGCTGCGGCAGGCGATTATCTCGATTGAGGATAAGAGCTTTGAACGCAACTGGGGGGTGAACCTGGTGCGGGCGGTGGGCGCGGCGTATCGGGATCTGCATGCGCAGGGTAGGGCGCAAGGGGCTTCGACGATCACGATGCAGCTGGCGCGGAATCTTTTTCTGTCCTCGGAGAAGACTTACGGGCGGAAGCTACAGGAAGTGATTCTGTCGATGCAGATCGAGCGGCGGTTCACCAAGCAGCAGATCTTTGAGCTGTATGCCAACCAGATCTATCTGGGGCGTGGGACGTATGGGTTTGAGGCGGGATCGCAGTACTACTTCAGCAAACATGCGAAGGATTTGACGTTGCCCGAGGCGGCGTTGCTGGCGGCGCTGCCGAAGGGGCCGGAGTATTATTCGCCGGTGCGGTTTCCGGATCGGGCGCTACGGCGGCGGAATCTTGTGCTGAGCGAGATGCTGGCGGATGGGAAGATTACGGAGGCTCAGGCTGAGGCGGCGAAGTCGGCGCCGCTGGGGCTGCGTCTTGAGTCTCCGCCGAATAGTGTGGCGCCTTATTTTGTGGAGGAGGTAAGGCGGCAGCTTGAGAAGGAATATGGCGTCGAACAGGTGCATGGCGCGGGGTTGCGGGTGTATACGTCGCTCGATCTTGATCTGCAGATTGTGGCGAACAAGGCTGTGCTGGATGGGATAGCTACGTATGAGCGGCGGAAGGGGTGGGTCGGGAATCTATCGAACGTGGTGCTGGGTGGTGGGGATGTCGAGACGTACAAGCATCCGGATTGGACGCAATCGCTGGAGAAGGGTAGCTATGTGCATGGGGTGGTGACCTCGGTTGAGGCGAAGAAGGTCACGGTCAAGTTGGGTGGGCTGCAGGTTGTGATGACGCCGGAGGATTGGAAGTGGACGCAGAATGTGGATGGAGATAGCTTTCTGCGGAATGGCGATGTGGTGTATGTGCGGATTGAGGAGAAGGGCGCGGATGGGGCGTGGCGGGCTTCGCTGCAGCAGGACTCGGGTGCGCAGGCTTCGATGATGGCGGTGGACAATGCCAGCGGTGAGGTGCTGGCGATGGTGGGGGGACGAGATTTTGCGCTGTCGCAGTTCAATCGGGCGACGCAGGCGCAGCGGCAGGTGGGGTCGTCGTTCAAACCGTATGTGTATACGACGGCGGTAGAGGCGGGGGCCAAGCCTACGGACATTATTGTGGACGGGCCGGTGACGTTTCCTACGCCGAGCGGTCCGTATACGCCGCATAACTACGAGCCGAACTATAAGGGCGCGATGACGCTGTTGAATGCTTTTGCCGAATCGCGGAATATTCCGGCGCTGAAACTGGCCGCGCGTGTGGGGATCAGGAAGGTGATCGAGACGGCGCACCGGTTTGGGGTGACGAGCGATATTCCGGCGTTTCTACCGGTGGCGATTGGGTCGGCTGACATTACGCTGTATGAGCAGGTGGGGGCTTACAGCGTTTTTCCGAATGATGGGATTCGGATTGAGCCGCATTACATTCGTAAGGTGACGCAGGCGGATGGGCTGCCGTTCGATCAGGATTCGGTGCAGGTGGATGAGGTGATCTCGGTCGAGACGGCTCGGACGATGATGCAGTTTCTGCAGGCTGTGGTGCGGCAGGGGACGGCGGTTGCGGCTTCGCAGATGAAGCATCCGTTTGGGGGGAAGACGGGGACGACGAATGATTTTACGGATGCGTGGTTCATTGGATTTTCGCCGTCGGTGACTTGCGGGACGTGGATTGGGTATGACGATCGGCAGTCGCTGGGGGAGAAGGAGACGGGGGCTCGCGCGGCTCTGCCGATGTGGATGGATTTTATGAAGGCGGCGATTGCGAATAAGCCGGATGAGACGTTTGCGGCTGAGGGTGCTCCGAAGAAGACGCTGGACGTGCCCTTGAATCGGGGCGTGGCAGCTGCTCCGAAAGAGGCGCCTGAGGAGGAGGAGCCGGATGCGCCTCCTCCGGCGAAGGCTGGGACGAGTGTTGCTCCAAGTTCGACGGCGCTTCCCGGGGATAGCGCGGATGCTCCCGGCGGCCCGAAGGCTGTGAAGGTTGTGCCGAAGAGTTCTGTTGTGCCGGTGAAGAAGGTGGTGGTGCCGGAGAATGGAGCTACGGCGCCAGCAAAGCCGTCGGATGAGCCGAGGAGTGGGGTTTCGAAGCCACCAGCCGACAAAGAGTGAAGTAACGCTGGGCTTGACGGACGTCTCGGCCGATCTGTTCTCGTAGGGCCTCGGGTGAAGGAAACCGGATTTCTGCGCGAAGCCGCTTGAGGAAGGTGAGGGTGAGCGGGGTTTGCTCGGTAAGTTCGACAGGGTGGAAGTTGAGCAGGTGGGATTCTACGGTGAAGGAGTCGGCGCCGAAGGTGGGGCGGTTGCCTACGTTGGTGACGGCGTCGAAGGTTTCGGCTGAGGGACCGGTGCCGATGGTGAGGGTGGTGATGTAGACGCCGTTGGCGGGCAGGAGTTCGTTGTAGGGCGCGAGGTTGATGGTGGGGACGGTGTAGCGAGTGCCGTAGCCGCGTCCTGAGGCTGGAGTGGAGTCGATGGAGAAGGGCTGGCCGAGGAGGGCGCGGGCGTGGCTGACGTCTCCTGCGGCGATGAGCTGGCGGATGCGGCTGGAGGAGACGGGGCCTCCGCGAAGAGTGCGGGGGGAGTAGATGCGGACGGAGAAGCCTAGTTCGCGGCCAAGGGCTTCGAGGCTTTCGATGCCGGCCTCGGCCTGATAGCCGAAGCGGAAGTTTTCGCCCTCATGCAACTCGGTGACGTGGAGGGCTTGCTGCAGGACGTCGGTGGCGAAGGCGCGCGCGGTGTGCTGGGAGAGCTCTTCGGTGAAGGGGAGGACGAGGACAGCGTCGAGGCCCGTGGTTTCGAGGAGTTCTAGCTTGCGGATGAGGGGCGATATGAGCGGGAGGCTTGCGTCGGGGCGGAGGACTCGCGCGGGATGGGGGTCGAAGGTGATGGCGACGGAGGTTTGGTTGAGTTCGCGGGCGCGGGCGACGACTTCGGCGATGACCCACTGGTGGCCGCGATGGACTCCGTCGAAGTTGCCGATGGTGGCAATGGAGGGGCCGAAGTTAGCGGGGAGATCGGCGAGTTGGCGATAGATCTTCATGACTGTCGGATTGGCGGAAACCGATCATTCACATTCATTCTGTGATGATGAGTGCGCTTTATTTACTTCCTCCGAGAAGAGTTTCCGCACGCGAAATCGGCGCACCAAGCGGTTTCGGATGCCCAGGAATGTTATAGAAGACCGCAAAGTCTTCGCGAGAGTGAGGACCTGCCCATACATAGTGCTTCAGGTTGTAGTTACGAGATTCCTCTAACGAATAAACAGCCTTCTCTCCTGAACGCAATGTGAACACTGAGAAGGGGTCGTAGGTAGTCGCGTATGGCTTGGCGGAGCCGTTGCCACCATCTCCGCGCATAACCTCTGAGAGAGCGTCTTTGCCGACTATAAGGGGAGTGCCATCGGGAGCCAATTGAAATGAAGTTACATCCAGATATTGACGCTCAAGTACCTTGTATGGCTCGCCCGTTGCAGAAAAGCCAAGGACAAGTAACGGGGATGCTTCGCTAGCGTAAGCTGCCCCAACAAAGAACAGAAGGGAATGAACATCAGTAGCGGTTCCATAGTTGCCGACGAGAAAGTATCGCGAGGGGTGAAGTTTTAAGCCCGGGATGTCGATCCAAAATCCTTCTGCTCGCCGTTCTTTAGCGGTTGCAGGAAACCGAGCGACTGTATTCTTTGCCGGGAAATGAAAGTGTTTGTCAGCGGAGGTCACGTCAACAGAGTCGAAGTTATCGCTAGGGTCCGACACGGGGTGAAATGAGAACGTGATGACTTGTCCTGTCTCGGGCAGAGTAAAGGTAGCGCGCTGTGCGAGGGCAAGCTGACTGGCGGACAGCAGCAGCAAAAGTTTCAGAAGGATTCTCATGCAGTACTCTCCGCGGCAATCTCGAAGGTGATCTGCTGGCCATCGTAGGCCAGACGGATGTGGGGTGGGAGTTCGGCTTCGGTGGCTGCGTGGTCGAGGTCGTGACTCATGTGGGTGAAGAGGGCCCGGCGGGGTTTTAGTTTTTCGACGAAGCCGATGGATTTTTCCAAGTGCGAGTGGCTGAAGTGCGGGTCGCGGCGCAGGGCGTCGAGGATGAGGACGTCGAGGTCTTGCAGGAGCGGGATACTCTCGTCCGGGATGTCGCTCATGTCGGTGATGTAGGCGGCGCTGCCGAAGCGGTAGCCGGTGATCTGCTGGCGGCCGTGGGTGACGGGGATGCGGCGGAAACAGGCTCCGAAGAGGTCGAAGCCGGCGCCGGGGGTGGGGTCGATGCGGTGGATGGTGACGCGGGCGCTGGTGGGGTGGCGGTTTTCGGTGCGGAAGGTGTAGTCGAAGACACGCTCGATGGTGGCGGCGGTGTGGTCGTCGGCGTAGATGGGCAGGTTGCCTTTGTGGTGGAAGCTGAGGGGGCGCAGGTCGTCGAAGCCCATGATGTGGTCAGCGTGGCCGTGGGTGTAGAGGACGGCGTCGACGTGGCGGAGGTTCTCGCGGATGGCCTGAGCGTAGAAGTCGGGGCCAGTGTCGATGAGGACGATGTGGTCGTTGTAGGCGAGGCGGATGGAGGGCCGGGTGCGGCGGTTGCGCGGGTCTCCGCCGGGAGAGACGGCGGAGGTGCAGACGGCGCAGTCGCAACCGAGCGTGGGGACGCCCATGGAGGTTCCGGTGCCGAGAAAGGTGAGGGTTGCCTCCATCGTTTAGCGAACGATACTCGGGCCGACGGGGTTTGGACGGCCACCTGTGGGCGATCCGGCTTTGGCGGCGGCGGAGCGGGCGAGGGCCTGGGTGATCTCGAGGAAGGCCATGCGGAGTTCGAAGAGGGCGCTTTCGAGGAGGCGGTCTTCGTCTGGGGTGAGGTTGCCCTTGGTTTTTTCAGCGAGGACACCCAGCATGTCGATGCTTTGGCGCGCGCCCATGAGGTCGACCTGGGGCTGCTGGCCCTCGGGAGTGGCCCCGCCGAGCTGCATCATGGCGGTGAGGTAGACGGACTGGACGAGCTGGTCGAAGCTCATGGCCGGGGGATGGTCGGCGCCGGGGTTTGCAGCGCGGATCGCGGTGTCGAGGCGCTCGGCGGTCATCTCGTAGGCACGGCGGGACTGCTCGGTCTGCTCGGCTGTGGGCGCGGGGGGCAGGTCGTGCTCCGGCTCTTCGGCTTGTGGTGCGGCGGGCGGTTCGGGAATGGCAGTGGGTGCCGGCGGAGGCGCGGCTGCTGCGGGCTCGCGGCTTTCTTTCTCGGGGGATGGGTCGGCGTCGGGGCGGGGCTCGCCGTCGAGGGTGAACTTGCGGCGGTCGGTGATGACGAAGGGCTTGTTCTTTTCGGACATAATTAGGCTCTTTCGGGAGATTCAGATGCTGGTGATTGCCCTGGGGCTTCAGCGGGCGAAAAAGGGATGGCGATAGGTATGGCGATGCCGCCGGAATAGGTGAGCGGGAGGCCGCGGTCCAAGGCTTCGCGGCGTGCATAGCCTAGCGCGAGCTGCACGGGATTTGATGGAAGCGGGATGGAGGCAGTGCTGGTTAGTTCGCCGATTTGTTTGCCTTCGGCTTCGAGCATCGATCCAGCCGGGGGTAGATCTCCTTCGAGGCGGAAGGCGCTGAAGGTGCGATGTACGTTGCCGCGGGAACGGATGCGCTCGACGATCTCCTGACCCAAGTAGCAGCCCTTGTTGAAGTGCAGGGCGCGGGCCTGGGCGGTCTCCTGAGGGAGCTCGCGGTCGCGGATGTCTTTGCCGTAGAGCGGGGTGCCTTCGAGGATGCGGAGGTATTCGAGGCTCTCGGGGGCGGTGGTGACGGCTCCGGCGGCGAGCAGGGCCTGCGAGAGGGAGGCGATGGTTGCGGTGTCGGCCCAGAGCTCGAAGCGGGGGACGAGTGGGCTGTGAGCGTGGATGATGGTGACGGGGGTGGAGTTCCACTCGGTGGTTTGGAGGTCCAGGGGTGCGAGGTGTTCGACGTTTAGACCGAGCTTTGCGAGGAGGGCTGCGGCTTCGGGGCCTGCGATGGATAGGCCGGAGCGGGTGGCTGAGACGTCGGATAACTCTACGTCGTCCATGATGATGAAGCGGTCGAGGAGGGCCATGAGGCCGGGAACTTGCGCGGAAGCGGTTTCGAGGAGGAGGGCGTCGGGTTCGGCGTAGATGTAGGCGTCGCCCTGGATGCGACCTTGCACGCTGAGAACGAAGCTGTAGGAGCCTTTGCCGGGTTTGAGGTCCTGAATGGAGTTGGTGACCATGCCGTTGAGCCAGCGGACTCGGTCTTCGCCGGTGGCGCGGATCCAGCCGGTTTCGTTGAGGGGGAATATTGCGGCTTTGTCGAGCAGAGCGTTGAGCTGGGTCGCGGCCGGGTTGGTGATTTCGGATTGGGCGGTGGGGGCCATGGTGGGCGGTAACGTGAAACTCTGCGTACACTTGATTATAGCGGTCGATTGAGAGGGATATGTTGCAGCGAAGAGTTTGGAGCAGGGGCTGGATTGCGGCGGCCGTGTTGTTGGTCGGTCTGGCACAGGTGGGTTTTGCGGGGACGCTGGACGGTGTGCAGGCCTCGGCTGATGCGTCGAATGAGACGCGGATGACGAAGGATCAGGCGAAGGATCTCTTTCGCTCGGTGGATGAGATTCTGGGCTTTGTCAGCAGTGATACGAAGCTGCCTATCGAACACAGCGTGAAGCGGAAGCTGATATCGCGGGATGAGGTCAATCATTATCTCAAGGCGAAGTTCGATGAGGATGAGAGCGCGAAGCGGATGGAGCGTTCCGAGATTGTGCTGAAGAAGTTTGGTCTGCTGGATCGGGATTTTCATCTGCGGCCGTTTCTTCTTGCGTTGCTGACGGAGCAGATTGCGGGCTTCTATGACAACAAGACGAAGACGGTGAATCTGCTGGACTGGATTCAACCGGACGAGCAGAAGCCTGTGCTGGCGCATGAGTTGACTCACGCGTTGCAGGATCAGCGTGTGGGGCTGACGAAGTGGTCGGATGTGAGCTTGACGGGGATCTCGTACACTGTGGCCGACGATAACAAGCATCTGCAGGTGGATGAGGCAGAGACGGCTCGTGAAGCTGTAGCTGAAGGGCAGGCAATGGCCGTGTTTATCGACTACACGATGCGGTCGACGGGGAAGACGATTGCGGATGCTCCCGAGCTTGCGGACAAGATGAAGGATTCGGTGGCGGATAATGGCGGGTCGCCAGTGATGGCGCGGGCTCCGCTGCTGTTGCAGGAGTCGCTGCTGTTTCCTTATAGCGAGGGGCTGGGGTTTGAGCAGGCGATTCTGGTGAAGGCGGGTAAGGAGGCGGCGTTTGCGGGCGTGCTGGCGAATCCGCCGTCGTCGAGCTTCGAGATTATGCATCCGGCGGCTTATATGAGGCATACGCCGGTGCCGGTGCTGCATTTGCCGGATATTCATCCGCTGATCGAGGCGGATTACACGCCGTATGACCTGGGCGTGATGGGTGAGCTGGATGTACGGATTCTGGCGGAGCTGTTTGGCGGACGCGAGATTGCGGATGCGCTGGCTCCGGCTTGGAACGGTGGCGTGTACTACGCGGCGCAGCGCAAGTCGGCCGTGACGGACGCACAGAAGGAATCCACGGCATCGATTGGGCTTTTGTATAGCTCGCGGTGGAAGAATCCAGACTCGGCGCGGACTTTTTTGCGTATCTATTCGGCGCAGATTCCGCGGAAGTACTCGGGTGTGGTGCGGCGATCGAAGGATGAATTGGACGATAGCGAGCAGGTGTATTCGACCAATGAAGGCGATGTGTATCTTTCGATCTCGGGCGCTGGAGTTTTTGTAAGCGAAGGGTTTGATCTGGCGCTAGCGCGGAAACTGCGTGATCGGATTCAGAGCGTGCAGTCGGATGCGCCGTTGCAGGTTGCAGGAGCGCCGGAGTTGCATGAGCCTGCGTTGACGATGGCACGGGGGCTTTCGTCGTTCGGCGTCATGAAGGCTGGCGGCATTGGACGATATACTTCTGAAGGACACACCACAGCGATGGGGCCGGATCACGTCCGGTAGAGGAGCGAAGCATTTGAGCAAGGCAGAGATTGGAATCATCGGCGGCAGCGGTCTGTATGCCATGCCGGGACTTACCGGAGTGCGTGAAGAGCGTGTTGAGACGCCGTTTGGGGACCCGTCCGATGCGTTTATTCTGGGCGAGCTTGAGAGGCGCCAGGTTGCTTTTCTGGCTCGGCATGGACGTGGGCACAAGCTGCTGCCGACGGAGTTGAACTTTCGCGCGAATATTTATGCAATGAAGGCATTGGGAGTGGAGCGAATTCTGTCGGTGTCTGCGGTGGGCTCGCTGAAGGAAGAGCATAAGCCTACGGATTTTGTGATGCCGGATCAGTTCATCGACCGTACGTTTGCGCGTACGTCGACGTTCTTTGGTGATGGTGTTGTGGCACATGTGGGTTTTGGTGATCCGGTGTGTGCGACGGTGGCTTCGGTGTTTGAGAAGGCGTGCGCTGCGGTTGGTGTGGTCGGGAAGAACGGCGGGACGTATGTTTGCATGGAAGGGCCGCAGTTTTCGACGAGGGCAGAGTCGAATCTTTACCGCAGCTGGGGCGCGGATGTGATTGGGATGACGAATCTGCAGGAGGCGAAGCTGGCTCGCGAGGCAGAGATTTGCTATGCAACGATGGCGATGGTGACCGATTACGATTGCTGGCGCGAAGGCCATGATGATGTGACTGTCGATCAGATTGTTGCGGTGATGCACCAGAACTCAGAGAACGCGGCGAAGGTTGTGAAAGCGGCAGTGGCCGCTATGCCGAAGGGCGAAAGGGACTGCGCGTGCGCCAGTGCGCTGAAGTACGCGATTCTGACTGACCGCAAGGTGATTCCAGCGGAGACGAGGCAGAAGCTTTCGTTGCTGTTGGAGAAGTATTTGTAAGATTTCGTTTGGGCTTATGTTGATGCTGCTTTGAGCAGCATTGCTTCAGGTTGAATTTCTCATTTTATTCAGAAGGAACTCATGTCAATTCTTGTCGTTGGATCGGTAGCGTTCGATAGCATTCAGACGCCGCATGGTGCGGTGGATCATTGCCTGGGTGGGGCTGCGACTCACTTTGCTCTTGCGGCCAGCTACTTTACGCCGGTCCGTGTGATTGCTGTTGTGGGCAAGGACTTTACGGCGGAGCACGAGGCGGTGCTGACGCGGCGTGGAATTGATACGCGCGGCCTGGAGCGGGCTGATGGGCTTAGCTTCCACTGGACGGGATCGTATGTGAACTCTCTGAACGAGGCGCAGACGCTGGGTACGGATTTGAACGTGTTTGCGAACTTCGAGCCGAAGATTCCCGAGGCTTACAAGGACAGCGAGTATCTTTTTCTGGCGAACATCGATCCGGTGCTGCAGGCGCGGGTTCGTAGCCAGATGCCGAATGTAAAGATGGTGTGCGGCGACACGATGAACTACTGGATCGCCGATCATGCTGCGAATCTGGCGAAGGTGCTGCGTGAGCTGGATGTGCTGCTGATCAATGATGGCGAGGCGCGGATGCTGGCGGGAGAGAAAAATCTTGTGCTGGCTGCGAAGAAAGTGTTGGAGATGGGGCCGAAGACGCTGGTCGTGAAGCATGGCGAGTATGGTGCGACTTCGTTCTTTGGAGACCGGTCGTTTGGTGACGGCATCAAGGCATCGCACCCTTTTCGTGCGCCGGCGTTGCCACTGGCTGAGGTTGTCGATCCGACGGGTGCTGGTGACTCCTTTGCTGGTGGGTTCTATGGCTATCTTGCATCGCAGCCTGAGTTGACTCCTGCGGTGTTTCGTACGGCGATGTTCTACGGCGGCGTGATGGGCTCGTTTGCGGTGGAGAAGTTTGGGACCGAGCGTTTGCAGGGCGTGACGCGGGAAGAGATCGACGAGCGGTTCAAGCTGTTTATGGAGATTTCACACCTTGACACGACGCGGGCGTAGATCGGGTCCGCTTGCTCCGGTTGTCGAAGGAAGCGGCGATGTGGTGCGGCCAGCTACTCGGGAGGAGACACGTCCTGTAGCGCTGGCCGCTGTTGTTGTGGGCTTTGTTGCACTGATTGTCAGCTTTCTGCGCGGATATGTGCTGCTGTATGGGGATGCGGTCGCGCACCTGGGAATTGCGCGGCGGATTCTGGATTCGCGCAATCCGGGGTTGTCGCAGCTTGGCGGAGTGTGGCTTCCGCTGCCGCACCTGCTGATGGTTCCGTTCGTGCAAAAGATGGAATGGTGGCAGAACGGATTGGCTGGTTCGTGGCCGTCGTTGCTGTGCTATGTGGCGGGTGTTGCAGGACTGTACCGGCTGGCGCGGCGCATGATGACGCCGAAGTGGGCGCTTGCCGCGACGTTGTTTTTTGGGCTGAATCCGAACCTGCTGTATCTGTCGACGACAGCGATGACCGAGCCGCTGTTTCTTGCGCTGCTGATTTGGCTGACGCTGCTGACGGTCGAATGCGTCGATGCGATTCATCGTGGGAAGACTGGTTTCGTTGCGCGGCGGATGATTCTGATTGCGCTGTTTATCATGGCGGCGGTCTTTACACGGTACGACGGGTGGGTGCTCGGCGCCGTTGTGTGGTGCGTGGTGGCCTGGGAGCTCAGACGGAAACGCGATGTGTGGCGTGCTGTGGCTCCGTTCTTTGTGGTGTTTACACTGCTGACGGTGGCTGGGCCGCTGAGTTGGCTTGCATATAACCAGCATTTCTTTCATGATGCGCTCGACTTTATGCGTGGGCCTTACTCGGCTGGGGCTATTGAGAGGAAGACGACTCCTCCGGGTGCGGGACATTATCGCGGATGGCACAATCCTGTTTGGGCATTGATTCTGTATATGCGTACGGCGCAGTTGGATGCTGCTGCCTGGGAGATTGGGTTTGCTGTAATGGCTGTGGCGATCGCTGGATCGGTGCTTGCGGTTCGGCGCGGGTTTACGCAGGTCGTGATTCTTCTTTGGTTGCCGCTGGCCTTCTACGTGTACTCGGTTGCGTTCGGATCGGTCCCGATTTTTATCCCGCCGCTTTGGCCGCACTCGTACTACAACTCGCGGTATGGAATGGAGTTGTTGCCGGCGCTTGCTGTGTTCCTGTTCTTTGCGGTGGCCTGGATTGAGCAGCGATGGAGGGCGTCGCAGCCTCTGAAGTCGCGACTGATGCATCCGATTGCGCTCGCGCTAATCGCGGCCAATACGGTTGCGATGATGTATCGGGTGCCTCTTGTTCTGAAAGAGGCGCAGGTAAATTCGACGACGCGGGTGGCGTTCGAGGCGGCGCTGGCGCGGGAGCTCAAGAGCTTTCCAGCGGGAGTTCCGATCCTGATGTATGTTTCCGACCATGTCGGTGCGCTGCAGCAGGCTGGCATTCCGCTAAAGCAGACATGGAATGAGAATGATTACGACAGCTGGATGGCGGCGTTGGCCGATCCGGCGGGGCGGGCTGCGTATGTGATTGCGATGGCCGGCGATGCGGTCTCGAAGGCTGTGGCGGAACGCCCTCAAGGGCTTACTGAGCTGACAGTGCTTTGCACGACGGGGCAGCCATGTGCGCGGATCTATCGGTCGGAGCGATTTTCGCTGCCGCCTGGAGCTTCGTAGACCGGATATTGGCTTGGATACGCCTGGCGAGAGAGTCGCTACATTGTGGGCTTACGGTGCTACTATCCACGCAGACTTATGTTGATTCCGTCATCATTTCATTTCAGTCAGATTGATCAAGAGCTGCTCTCCATGGGTACAGCAGCGCGATTGGTTGCGGCGTGCCTGCTGGGCGGAGCAATTGGCCTTGAGCGGGAACGGCGGCACAAGGCGTCAGGTTTGCGTACGAACATGCTGCTGTGTATGGGCTGTGCTTTCTTTACGCTGCTTTCGGCGGTTTTGGCGGGCGACGGGAATCCTGATAAGGGACGAGTTGCTTCGAACATCGTGCAGGGGATAGGGTTCCTTGGAGCAGGCCTGATTCTGCATACGCGTGATCGAGTTGTTGGGCTGACGAGTGCGGCGACTGTCTTTGTGGTTGCGTCGATCGGCATGGCTTGTGGCGCGGGCCTGTACATCGAGGCGGTTCTGGCGACGATGATTACGCTGATTTCCCTGATTTTCATCGGCCATCTTGAGGGGATCATTGGCTGGCAGCGATATCCGCTGATCTATGAAGTTCGCGGAACGAATCAGAACAAGATGTATGTGGCGATCCTGAGCGTTATGGATCGGGCGGGCGAGCGGTTGAACGTCATTGAGCGAGATAGCGTGGCGGCGCTTGAGAGGCTGACCTTTGTCGTGAAGGGAAATGCAAAGATGCATGCTCATCTTCTCGCGGAGCTGAGGGCCAGCGATGAGGCTGATCAAGTCCTCGCATTTCGTGATGTTGAGGCAGAATAAGAACATCATGATTCCTTTTGTGAAGGCACACGCCTGCGGCAATGACTTTCTGATTATTGAAGAACATCTGGCGGGGCGGCGTCATGCTGAACTTGCGCGCAAGCTCTGCTCACGGAACACAAGCGTTGGCGCGGATGGTATTGAGTTTCTGGAGCGCAGGCCGAATGGCGAATTTTTCCTGCGGCTTTTCAACGCGGATGGGAGTGAAGCGGAGTTGTCCGGCAACGGGACTCGTTGTGTAGCTGCATGGCTTGCGAGTAGTGAAGGCTTGGATGAGGTGGCTCTCGGTACGCATGGAGGTGTTCGCACGTGCCGTGTCGTCGAGGTGGCGGATCCGTTGTATCTGATTGAGAGCGGGATGGGTGTGCCGCGTGTGATGCCACGGACGATTGAGCTTCCGGGTGTCGGGAACGTGGTGGGAGCCATGGTCAATGTGGGTAATCCGCACTTTGTTCTGTTTGTCAATTCGGAGGATTTCAGTGCGCACGGGCTTCGGTGGCAAGAGCTTGGAGCGCGCATCAGCACCAGTCCGCTGTTTCCACATGGAACAAATGTGGAATTTGTCCGGGTGCTCAGCGAAAATGAGATTGCGTTTCGTATTTATGAGCGTGGGTGCGGGCCAACGACTTCGTCCGGTACGGGAACGTGTGCATCCTCGGCGGCGGCGATGGCTCTGCGTGGAGTTGCGCGAGAGTTGACTGCCAATGCTGAGGGCGGTCCGCAGCGTACCGTTTGGTCTTCTGCTGATGTGGCGATGCAATTGACTGGGCCAGCCGAGATTATCTGCCGTGGTGAGGTTGCTGGACTGTGAATGCACTTGTGAAGCCTGCGGCTTTGCGACCAGGCGCGACACTGGCAGTCCTTTCGCCTGCGAGTACGCCGAAGCCTGAACTGGTGGAACGCGGGCTCAAACACATGCAGACGCTGGGGTATCGGACGGTCTTGAGTCCGCACGCTCTGGATAGCGGACCGCTATATTACGCCGGCCGGTTCGAGGATCGACTTGCCGACCTGCATGCTGCCTTCGCGGATCCAGCGATCGATGGTATCGTTTGCACGCGCGGAGGCTGGGGCTCGGCGGAGCTGCTGCCGTATCTAAATGCTGAGCTGATTCGCGCGAATCCTAAGGCGTTTATCGGATACAGCGACCATACCTCGCTGCATAGCTGGCTGGAGAATGAGGCTAATCTGATCAGCTTTTATGGACCGATGGTTGCGGCGGATTTTTCGCGCGAGGATGGCGTGGATATGACTAGTTGGCGACATACGTTCGAGGGTGATGGTGCCTGGTCGCTTGGTGCAGCGGATGGATTGCGGGTTCTGCGTGCCGGCGTCGCGGAAGGCAGGCTTCGCGGCGGGTGCATCTCGATCTATGCGGAGGCGCTGGGTACTCCCTATGCTCCGCAGGTCGGCAAGAATACGATTCTCTTCCTTGAGGATATTGGGACGAAGCCGTATCAGTGGGATCGGCTGCTTTTGCACCTGCGGTATGCGGGCCGGCTGGAGGGTGTGAGGGGCATCGTCTTTGGCGATATGCGTCAGTGCGTCACTACGGAGGAGCAGGAGTATCTGGAAGGCGCGATTCTGCATGCGCTGCGGGATTTTGACGGCCCAGTGGCGATTGGACTTCGTTCCGGACACGTTGACAAGGGGAATATCACGCTTCCGCTGGGTGTTTCTGTCAGGCTTGATCTGTCAATTGGAGAAAATTCGCGGATGCAATTTATCGAGGCAGCTGTTACGGTTTAATCTTCTCTGACGATTCATGCAAAGTCCTAAACACATTCATTTAATCGGCATCTGCGGCACGGCTATGGCTTCGCTGGCGGGCATGTTGCAAATGCAGGGCCACTACATTACAGGCTCGGACGCTGCGGCTTATCCGCCGATGAGCGATTTGCTGCGCGGGCTGGGGATTCCGGTTTATGAGCCGTATGCGGAGTGCAATCTGGAGCTACGGCCGGATCTGGTAGTGGTCGGTAACGCCATTTCGCGTGGCAATGTGGAGCTGGAGTATGTGCTGGATGCGCGGATTCCGTTTTGCTCGATGGCTTCGATTTTGCATGACGAATTCCTGAGAGGGCGCGAGTCGCTGGTGGTGGCGGGCACGCATGGGAAGACGACGACGACGAGCATGCTCGCCTGGATCTACGAGGTGGCCTCGTGGAGGGATACGACGCTTGCTCCTTCGTTCCTGATTGGGGGCGTGGCGGAGAACTTCGCGACCAGCTTTATGGTGCGGCCAACACGGCCGTTTCTGCTGGAGGGCGATGAGTACGATACGGCCTTCTTCGATAAGGGGCCGAAGTTTCTGCACTACTTTCCAGATGCGGCGATTCTGACACATGTGGAGTTCGACCATGCCGATATTTACGTAGATCTTTCTGCTGTGAAGACGGCGTTCAAACGGTTTGTGAATCTGATCCCGCGGCGCGGACGTATCGTTGCTTTCGATGGGAGCGAGAACGTCAGCGAATGTGTTGCGCGGGCGTTTTGTGCGGTGGAGCGGTATGGTTTCGGTGAACAGTCGCATTGGCGCGTTACGCATCTTCGCCATGATGGGCCGTTGACGCGATGGACGCTTCTGCGCGGCGGTGAGCCGTTCGCCGAGTTGAGTTTACCGATGGCTGGTGAGCACAATGCTCTGAACGCTACGGCTGCTGCGGCGCTTGCGGCTGGGCAGGGCATTCCGATTGAGGCCATCGCTGAGGCGCTTGCGACGTTCAAGAGTGTCAAACGCAGGCTCGAGGTGCGTGCTGTAGTTGGCGGCGTGACGATCATCGATGACTTTGCGCACCATCCGACGGCGATTCGCGAGACGCTGCGGGCCTTGCGGGAGCGCTATCCCGGACAGCGGCTGCTGGCGGTGCTTGAGCCGCGGTCGAATACGCTGCGACGGAACGTGTTCGAGACGGCGTTGGTGGACAGTCTTGCGTTGGCTGATCGGGTTGTGCTGGCTTCAGTGTTCAAGTCGGAGAGCATTCCTGCGAATGAGCGGCTGGTTCCGGAGCATGTTATTACAGCCTTGAATGAGCGGGGTGTTCCGGCTTCGGTTCATACGGATGCGGATGCGATCGTGGTTGCTATTGCACCGGAGTTGCGGGATGGCGATGTTGTGGCGATCCTTTCGAATGGAGGGTTCGGCGGAATTTATCAAAAGCTACCGCGGGCTATCTCGGATTCGATCGTTTTGCGTGCTGGACGTACGCTGCAGCCCAGAGGCGATATGTAAGAGGGGGTGCCCTTCCCACTCTGTGCCATTTTTATTTTTGGTTTGGTTAGAGCTGGATTCCTCTTAGAAGTCCTTCTAGAGGAATGGTTGCCGAAAGAAGCGTTCTACACACAAAAACCCACCATAGATGCCATGGGCACTTCCGGTGGGTTTTAGTGTTTTTGGCTTCGTGTTTTGTGCTATGCCAGTCTCTTGCGCATTAGTAAGAATGCAGATCCTATAAGACCGGTACCCAAGAGCAACAATGTACCCGGCTCTGGAATGGCTGAGGTGGAGACTGGCGACGAGACTGATCCATAGAAATCAAGTCCTGTTTGAGCGATCTCTTGCTGTACATCGAATTGCAGTGTGTTTAGGCCAGTCAGGAAGTCCCCACTCGGAAGGGTAATCAATGTTGGAACGCTGCAGTTAGGAGGTCCGCTAGCGCAATGAGTGTCGGCACCGATACTGCCCTCTGCTTGCAGCATGTGACCGTTGAAGATCACATCGGCTGTGTCATCTGCCAGTACCGAGATAGAGCCTGTGTAATTGCTGGATAAGGTATTGAAGGTGGTGGTGTACGAATAGATAGCGGTAGGCTCGACAACGCTTCCTCCTGGGCCTGATCCTGCATTATTGGAGACCCAGACGGAGTTGGCTCCTGCGGGAGCCCACACACCATCTGGGGAGAGCGCAAATGTTGTGGTAGACGATCCCACAAAAGCAACAGCAGTGTTTCCATTACCGAGGCTTGAACCACCGGTCTGGTAACTACCTAGTTGAATCGTATCTGCTGACGCAAAAGCGGTCGTTAAAGCAAGTAATGCTGCTCCAAAGACCGAAGCCTTCGAATAGAGTTTCATGTAAATCCTCCTGAGTTCCGTTTAGGGATCTGGAAAAGAGAGAAGTGACTCGTTCAAGACCGCCTGCCAGAAGGTCCGAACTGTATGATGTCGGTGCTTCCACTTACGACAGGCCTTTTCTTATCTGTTATTTGAAGCAATTTGATGACCATTTGCATAACTGTTATCTGACAGTGATTTAGAAATGCGCGAGATAGATATGGATGATTCGCAGTTGATAACTTTTTCTGATCGAAGAGAAGATTCTACGCATTACTAACTTCTTAGTGTTCTCAGGGCAGATGGGGCGACGAAGGGTTGGGGCTTGGGTACGTTATTCTGAAAAGCGGTATGTTTGCGACGTTTAAGCTGCTGTTTGTGTATCTGGCTCTGGGGCCCTTGGCCGGGGTGGTGGGGATTCCCTATACGCTGGTTGTGGGGGATATCAGCCTGCTGTATAGGGTTGCGATGTGGATCGCCAATGCAGGGGTGCGGGCTGCGGGGATTCGCGTGGAGGTTACGGGGCTGGAGCATGTTCCGACGGATCGGCCTTCCATCTACATGTGTAACCATGTGTCGAACCTGGATCCTCCGGTGTTGCTGCCGATGTTGCCGGGGAGGAGTTCGGTGCTGCTGAAGAAGGAGCTGATGAACATTCCTATCCTTGGGCGGGCGATGCGGATGGGCGGGTTTGTGCCCGTGGAACGTGGAGGGAACCGGGACGCAGCTCAAGCGAGTGTCATTGCGGCTGGCGAGGCGCTGAAGTCGGGGCTGCATATTCTGGTGTTTCCTGAAGGGACGCGGTCGCGGGATGGGAGACTGATGACCTTCAAGAAGGGACCTTTCTATCTGGCGCAGCAGACGCAGGCTCCGATTGTTCCGATTGCGATCTCGGGGACCGAGACGATGATGCACAAGGGCAGTGTTGCGATTACGCCTGGAGTGGCGCGGGTCCAGATGCTGCCTGTGGTTGAGCCTGCGGATTATGCGACTCGTGAGGAGTTGCTGCGAGCGGTTCGGCAGGCGATTGCGGAGGCTCTGCCGGAACAGATGAAGCCGGTGGACTCTGCGACTACCTAGTTAGACTGCGGACGTTTCTCGGTGAAGAAAACAACAACAGATCTTCGACTGCGCTATTCACGATGAGGCTGTGAATAGCTCCGCTCAGGATCACACTTTTGAAAATGACAATTGTTATTTGACGATGGCGTTGTAGCCGTCGGAGAGGAGGCGCTGGCGCATGGCCTCGGCATCCTTCTTGCTGGCTAGCGGGCCTATCTGGATGTGCAGAAGCTTGTCCTGTGGCTCGTGGCGTACGACTACGCTATAGCCTCGGCGCTTGAGAGCGTTGACGAGGGTGTCGGCGTCTTCTTGATGCGAGACGGCGGCTACCTGGACTACTGCTGGAGGGCCGTCTGGGGTTGTGGCTGCGACAGCTGGGGCGGCGGCTACGGGCGCGGCCTTTGGGGGTTCGGGGGTGGGGGCTGCGGGCTTCTCGAGGGGTTGGGCTACTTGTTGGATCGTGGGCGGAGTGGGGGTTGTGTCGTCGTCGACGGCTTTACGGGTGAGTTGTGGGGCGGCGCTTCCGGGGGCAGGTTTGGCGCTGCCGTTGGTGGCGAGGGTTGAGGATGTGTCGGCTATGGGTGCCGCGGCTGGCGAGGTGGTCCGGCGGCCCATTGTGTAGCCGAAGCCGAAGAAGATGGCGCAGAGGAGAGCAAGGAGGAAGAAGATGCCGAGAATGGTGGCGGTGTTGAGGGAGATCTCGCGCTCGCCGGTGCTCTCCTGGTAGTCTTGGAGGTCGGGTTCCTCGTTGTAGCGGCTGTTCACGGATCGTTCCTTCTTCTCTCTCTTGCTACTTTCTTTTACTTCTCGGAGCCCGGTGTCAATGTTTTATTCAACAGGTTCATGAGCTCCATTGGAAGAGGGAAGACGATGGTCGTATTCTTCTCGACACCTATCTCGGTGAGGGTCTGGAGGTAGCGGAGTTGGAGGGTCATGGGCTGGGTGGCCATGAGAGTGGCGGCGTCGACCAGCTTGGCGGCGGCGTTGAACTCGCCTTCGGCGTGGATGATCTTGGCACGGGCTTCGCGCTCGGCTTCGGCTTGTTTGGCCATGGCGCGGAGCATGGATTCGGGCATGTCGACCTGCTTGACTTCGACGGAGACGACTTTTACGCCGAAGGGCGCGGTGTGGCCGTCGATGATGGTCTGGATGCGCTGGTTGAGGGTCTCGCGGTGGGCGAGGAGTTCATCAAGGTTGACCTCGCCGAGGACCGAGCGGAGTGTCGTCTGGGCGAACTGGGAGGTCTGGTAGATGTAGTTTGTGACCTCGATGACGGCTTTGGTGGGGTCGATGACGCGCAGGGTGATAACGGCGTTCACCTTGAGGGTGACGTTGTCCTTGGTGATGACGTCCTGGGGCGGGACCTCCATGGCTTCCTGACGGAGCGAGACGCGGACGATCTGGTCGAGCGGGCGGAAGACGAGGATGACGCCGGGGCCCTTGGCGGGCGAGATGCGGCCGAGGCGGAAGATGACGCCCCGCTCGTATTCTTTGAGGATTTTGATGGAGTTGATGATGTAGAGAATGATGATGGCGATGACGATGAGTGCTGGGAGCGACATGGGTTGGAAAACCTCGACGGTGCGATTGTAACGGAGTGCGGGGGCGACCACGGATTTACTCGGATGCGCGTGGATGGGAGGCGAAAAGGCTTAACACCGATTTGCGCGGATGACACCGATGTTGGTGGGTTTTCTGCGGTGGCTTGGAGGGTGGGGAGGATTTCGGGTTTGGGTTCTTGGGTGGGTTGGTCTTGGGCGAACTGGTCTAGGAGTTGGCGCATGATGCTCTTGGGGCGGCCTGCGGCGGTGTCCTGGTCGTACTCGGATTGAGGAGCGAGGAGGCCTTGCTCGGGGTCGGTGGTGATGTCTTCGATGGAGGTGGCTTGGGGTGCGTAGGGGGCTTTGGTGTTGCGGGTGGGTTTGGGGTCGCGGGGTAGGTTGGTGCTGGCGATTTGCAGGCCGTAGAGGAGGAGGCCGGCGCGGCGGGGGTCGATCTCGTTGCGGGCGATGCGGCGGAGGATTTCGCCGATGGAGAGTTGGATGGCGGCGCGGTCTTCGGGCATGGGGAGGTCGAAGAGGGCGGTGCGGGCTTGGCGGTTGCGCGGGTCCTGGACTGGGCGGCGGGTGGTGTGGTGGTAGTAGCAGAAGTCTTCGTGGCGCAGGCATGGGCTACCGCAGCGGTGGCCGTCGGTGAAGATGTGGCGGCATTGGTAGCGTTTTGGTTCGGTCATGATGGGTACTCCCCCCTGGTGGACGTAAGGTCTCAAAGTATTCGAAAGAAATGGTTTAGGTCTGGACTTCTGGTCTGTGGGTTAAATGCGAAGAGCCCCCGGCTTTCGCCTGAGGGGCTCTTTTGTGTCTAGTTCTATTTTAGCGGGTGGAGGGGAATGATTAGGCACGATGATGTGCTTTGGAATGTGCTAGATACGTGGGTGGGGGCTTGACAAGGTTTTGGGCGGGACAGGAAGGCATACCCAGGGGCTGAGGCCTTGGGGGTACCTAGATGCAACGGCAACTACAAATGCAACGGCAAAAGCAGATCCCGCGGGATGACAAACAAGAACTGCAACAGCCACTGCAATTGGCTGGGCAGGGGAAGCTATGGGTGGGTGAGGGTGGCCTCTTCGCTGCGGGGGAAACGTAGGACGGCGGCCCATTCGCCTTTGCGGCGCTCTTGCCAGATGACTTCGCCGTGGAGGAGGGCGGCGGCTTCGGTGGGGGATAGGTCGTGGTGGAAGTCGAAGTATTTTGTGTCGGTGGATTCGTTGGGCTTGCCGAGGTTGAGCTGGTTGGCGGCGGGCTCCCACTTGGTGGAGAAGATTAAGGCCGTGTCGTAGGAGCCAGGGTCGGCGGCGGCTTTCTGGATCTGGTCGATGGCGAAGTTTTCGATGGGTGTGACCTTGATGGGGGTGCGGGTGTAGCCGAGTTCGGGGCGGGCTAGTTCTGATGTGGCGGGCCAGGCGGTGAGGACAGTGGCCTGGGGGTAGCGGCGCTCGATGAGGTGGATGGCTTGCTGGTGGAGGACGATCATGTCGCGGTAGGTGAGGTTGTCTTCGGGGGCGAAGGCGTAGGGCGGGTTGATCCAGATACCGGCGAGGAAGGCTGCGGCGCTTAGGGCAGCAATGGCCCCCCAGTGGGGGAGGCGGCTGCTCCATGTGGCGACGCAGAGGAGCAGGATCAGGGGGAACATCGGGAGGAGATAGCGGGTGAGGAGGGCTCCGCCGAGGACGGAGAAGGCTATCCAGTTGGCTATGAGGATTACAGCGATGGCTTTGAGGGCTGGTTTTGGGAGGGGCCAGCGGGATTTTTCTTTAGGGGTGGGGATGAAGAGGATTGCGAGGGTGCAGGCTACGGGGACCCACATGTTCATGTGAGTGAAGAGGTGCAGGAGGCGGTGCCAGAGGGAGAGGCGGATGCGGTAGGCGTCGAGGTTTGCGGTGGCGTTGTAGCGGAGGAACTCGGGGTTGCCGAAGACGAAGCCGGTTTTGTGGAAGTGGTAGGCGTACCAGGCAACGAGGGGGAGGATGGGTGCGAGGAGGGCGGCGATCCACTTTGCATGGGTGCGGCGGTGGGGGGTGTCGCGGAGGAAGAGGGCGGCTTCCCAGAGGGCCAAGGCTGCCGGGGTGACAATGGCGGTTTCCTTCGAGAGGGCGGCGAAGGAGAACATGGCTGCGGCTAGGATTTGGTTGTCGGCGTTGGGGTCGAGGTAGAGGGCGAGGCCCCAGAGGGTGAAGGCTGCGGCGAAGATGTCGGCGTGGGCGAGGGTGCTTTGGGTGAACCAGATGGGGTATATCGCGGTGAGGACGGTAGTGACGGCGGCGATGGTGGTCGTAGTGAGAGAGCGGGCCAGTTTGAAGACGGCGAGGAGGGCGGTCGCGGTGACCATACAGACGAGGGTGCGGGTTCCGCTGACGACGTAGCCGGAGATGTGCCACCAGGCTGCGAGAAGGATGGAAGGCAGCGGGGGGTGGGCGTTGGTCATGGTGGTCTGGGGGATGAGGGTTCCGGTGCGGAAGAAGTCCCAGGCCGCGGGGATGTAGTAGCCGCCTTCGTCCCAGAAGTAGGGGAGGCGGAGGAGGGTGATGTGAGAGAGATAGACGAGGACGAAGAAGAGGGGGAAGAGCATCCAGAGCGGGATGTCTTTGGATGCCGGATCGCCGCTGGTGCCGCTTCGAGAGAGTATCGACATAGAGGTCTGAATTTAGCGGAAAGGAAAACGGATCGTAGCTAAAAACGAACTGCAGGTCCTTCAACTCCGCCTCTCGCGATGAGGCTGCGAGAGACTCCGCTCAGGATGACACATCTTATATAAAGTAAGACGTTTAACGAGCCGCTGATATCGATACGTTTCTAAGATGTCGATACGGTTTTAGTGGACGGGGCCGTTCGGTTGGGGGAGCTGTTGCTGCTCGAGGGCGATGGGGCCGAAGGTCTGCTCGTACTGGGCGAGGTTGTGGCCGAGGATGTTCCAGAGGGCCTTGGCCTGCTGGGGGCTGAGGTAGATGCCCTGGAAGTTTTTGACGGTGAGTTCGTCGGCGGTATCTTGCTGCATGGTGCCGAAGACGAGGAAGAAGTCCCAGACGCTCATGCGGACCTGAACGCTGTTGGCGTAGCCGTCGCGGTAGTCGTCGGTGGTGGTGAGGTTGAGCTTGGGTTGATCTTGACCTGACGGCTGGCTGGGCTGGCTCATGGAAACGGCTTCCTGGGTACTTTTAGAATTTGGTGCGAAAGGGGGGACTTGAACCCCCACGGATTGCTCCGCCAGATCCTAAGTCTGGTGCGTCTGCCAATTTCGCCACTTTCGCTTGGTGGTGATGGTGATGCAGGGCTATGGAGATTGTAGCGCATGCATGGGGCTGTCGGAGGGCTTCGGATCTCCGTTGGGTGTTCGCGTCGCGCGTTGTGACCGATCATTTATCGGGTAGCATCCAAACATCGAGGAATGTCCATGGAGATTAAACGCTGCGGTTCGCAAGCCTCTGTCAAAGGTTCCGCCGACTGGTTCACGGGGACGGTACGGATCGATCCACTTTTTCAGGCGCCAGATCCGGCGTTCGTACAGGGTGCGAGCGTTACCTTTGAGCCTGGCGCTCGGACGGCGTGGCATACGCATCCGTTGGGGCAGACTTTGATCGTTACGGGAGGCTTGGGCTGGGCACAGCGGGATGGCGGATCGATTGAAGAGATCCGGCCGGGAGATGTGGTTTGGTTCTCGCCGGGGGAGAAGCACTGGCATGGGGCTACACCAACTACCGCCATGACGCATATTGCCATTCAGGAGAAGCTGGACGGCAAAGTTGTTGAATGGATGGAACAGGTTACGGACGATCAGTATCGTGCATTTATTCTTTAAGTATGGAACGTGCTGCGTTGTTTGGGATGAGTCTGCCGGAGTTGATGGAGCGCATGGGTGCGCTGGGGCAGAAGCTTTATCGGGCGCGGCAGGTTTGGGAGGCTCTTTATAAGCAGCGGGTGTCTTCGGTGGAGGAGATGACGGTGCTGCCGGCGGAGTTGCGGGCTCGGTTGACGGACGAGGGTGCTGTGGTGGGGATGCCGGAGATTGTGCAGGCGGCGGTGTCGGTGGATGGCACCGAGCGCTATCTGATGCGGATGGCCGATGGCGAGACCGTGGAGACCGTATGGATGCCGGATGGCGATGGCGGCGAGCGGGGGGATGGGACTGAGGCCGCTCTTGAGGAAGAAGTGTTGGAGGGGCGTGAGGGGAATGAGGGGTCTCGCCCGGTCGATAAGGTTGATAAGCGGAATTGGGGGGCGCTGGCTGCGGCGGGGTATCGGCGGGCGACGATTTGTATTTCGAGCCAAGTTGGGTGTGCGGTGAACTGTCAGTTTTGCCTGACGGCGAAGCTGGGGATTAAGCGGAACCTTACGGCGGGCGAGATCGCCGGGCAGGTGGCGGCGGTGCTGAATCGGCATGGGGTGAAGATTGGGAAGGATCGCATCAACCTGGTGTTTATGGGGATGGGCGAGCCGTTTTTGAATTACGAGGCGTTTATTGCTTCGGTGCGGTTGCTGGTGGAGGGGATCGGGATTCCGGAGTCGCGGATGACGGTTTCGACGAGCGGGATTGAGCCGGCGATCCGGCGGTTCGCGCAGGAGACGTTGAGGCCAAAGCTGGCGTTGAGTTTGAATGCTTCGAACGATGTTGTGCGCGAGCAGATCATGCCGATTACGCGAAAGTGGAATATTGCTCAGTTGCTGGATGCGGTGAGGACGATTCCGATGGGCAAGCGGGATTGGGTGACGTTTGAGTATGTGCTGCTGGGTGGGGTGAACGATCAGCCGGAGCATGCTCGCGAGGTGCTGGCTCTGTTGAAGGGCATGCACGCGAAGGTGAATCTGATTGTGTGGAATCCTGGGCCGGGGATTGCTTATACGCAGCCTGATCCAGAGAGTGTGGCGGTGTTTCAGAAGATGTTGATTGACGGTGGGATGCCGACTTATATCCGGCGGCCTCGGGGGCGGGATATCTATGCTGCTTGTGGGCAGTTGAAGCGGACGGTGAGCGAACCGGAGTTGGTGACGATCGGGGCTTAGCGATTCAGTGCAGGTTTTGTGACGAGTGGCGAACTGAGTGGAATTTTTCTGCGATAGAGTTTTTCAATCAGCGTTATTAGAACAATTATTTCCCATTGCTATCTTGCAGATATAGATGGTTAGCGCTGGTGCTGGCGTGAACTTTTTTTCATTCTAATCGTCTTACAGCTATCGCCCGCTTCTAAGTGAACTTGCCGGAATTTCCGGAGCGCACAACTGAATTTTGCGATAGAGTAGCTACATCTTCTTAGAAAACTTGTAACTCCTTTCAGCACTCCAGTGGATACGCGGTCTTCGTGTATTCGTAGGCAGTACTTCTCTTAGTTCGGGTCTTCGGTGTATTCCGTAGTGGCAATGAGCGTTGAATTCATCTTCAGAAGGAGTGTTTGTTCGTATGGGGATTTCCAGACGTGACTTTCTAATGCGTGTCGGGCAGGCTGGTGGATACAGCGCTGCGTTTGCAACCATGCAGTCGCTGGGGCTGATGCCAATGCAGGGCCAGGCCGTGAAGGCGATTGAGGCGGCGGCAGGCTCGGGCAAGGGCGTGAAGGTCGCGGTGCTGGGCGGTGGAATCGGCGGACTCACTACGGCCTATGAGCTGAAGAAGCTGGGGTACGATGTAACGCTGCTCGAGGCGAGAGAGCGCCCGGGTGGGCGTAACTGGTCGGGTCGGAATGGGACGAAGGTTGAGTTCACCGATGGAACGACCCAGACGATTAATTGGGAAGAAGGCAACTACCAGAACCTCGGGCCGGCGCGTTTGCCGAGCACTCACTGGACGATGCTTAATTATTGTCGGGAGCTTGGTGTTCCGCTGGAAGTGGAGATCAATACGTCGCGATCGACGCTGTTGCAGAATGATAATGCCAATGGCGGAGCGGCTGTGCCGCAGCGCAAGGCGATCAACGACACGCGGGGGCATGTGTCGGAGTTGCTGTCGAAGTGCATCGCGCAGGGTGCGCTGGATCAGGATATTTCGGCGGAAGACAGAGAGCGGATGAAGACGTTCCTGCGGATTTATGGGCCGCTGGATAAGACGGGCAAGTATGTTGGGTCGGATCGGGCTGGGTTCAAGACTCCGCCGGGCGCGGGGACTCAGGTGTCTGAGGTCGAAGTGCCGATGGATATGCACACGCTGCTCGATGAGGCTTTCTGGGGCGGCATGTTGTACGAAGAAACCTGGGACTGGCAGGCGACGATGATGCAGCCGGTTGGGGGCATGGATCGTATTCCTTATGCGTTTGCCAAGGCTCTGGGGCCGGTGGTGCAGTTCAGCTCACCGGTGACAGCGATTCGCAAGACCGCCAATGGCGTGAAGGTGAGCTACACGCAGAAGGGCGTCGAGAAACAGCTTGAGGCGAACTATTGCGTGATTGCGATGCCGTTCGAGATGCTGAAGAAGGTGCCAAACGATCTTTCGCCCGAGTTCGCCAAGGTGGTGAATGAGAGTACTCCTGCGGGTAGCTACAAGGTTGCGTGGGAGAGCCGGCGATTCTGG
Organism: Edaphobacter aggregans; assembly: GCF_003945235.1. NCBI lineage: Bacteria > Pseudomonadati > Acidobacteriota > Terriglobia > Terriglobales > Acidobacteriaceae > Edaphobacter > Edaphobacter aggregans. The sequence continues at coordinate 1,973,423 of NZ_RSDW01000001.1, read as the reverse complement.
GAGCAGGATTACAACATCTATGGCGGCCTGTCGTTTGTGCAGCAGGGGCCGAGTCCGGTGTGGTATCCGTCGAGCCGGTTGATGCATCCGACTGGGATTGTTGTGGCCGGGTATACGGAGGAACAGAACACGCCGTTCTGGAAGATGTCGCTGGAAGAGAAGTTTGCTGCGTCGCGTGGGTCGATTGAGAAGCTGCACCCCGGGCATGGGAAGGAGCTGAAGAATCCTGTGTTCTGCGGATGGCGGCGGGTGAAGTGGAATGAGGGATCGTGGATTCGCGCCTATGGCGGCGGACCAGAGGGATACAACACGATCATTCAGGCCGATGGGCCGATCTACTTTGCGGGCGATACGGCGAGCCATGTTGTCGGCTGGCAGGAGGGCGCTGCACTGAGTGGAAAGCGTGCAGTGCAGATGATCTGCGATAAGGTGAAGGCTGCTAAGCTGGCTGGCGGAGTGAGTGGCACGGTGCGGGGCTAGTTCCTTTTTATCTAACTATGAAACTGGAGCGTGTGATGAAGCTAAAGAATGTCTTGATGGCGGCGGTGATGGTTGCCTCTGCATGTGCGGTTCAGGCTCAGGTTGTGGTGAAGCATATTCAGGATGACAAGAGCCCGATTGCAAAGGGTGTTTGGGCGGGCGATACGTTTTACCTGAGCGGACAATTGGCTTCGCCAGTTACTCCGGCTGACCCAGCGAAGGGAACACAGGCGGATTATGGTGACACGAAGGCTCAGGCTGCGAGTGTGTTCGCGAAGATTCAGGCTGCGCTGAAGGAGCAGGGTCTGGATATGAACAATGTGGTGAAGATGACCGTGTTCCTGGGGCCTGATCCGAAGACAGGCAAGCTGGACTTTGCGGGGATGCAGTCGGAGTATGTGAAGTTCTTCGGAACGAAGGATCAGCCGAATAAGCCTGCGCGCTCGGCGTTTCAGGTTGCTGCGCTTGCTGCTCCATGGGCGCTGCTTGAAGTTGAAGTGATTGCGGTGAAGAGTAAGTAAGTTGGGGTAGTTCAGATTTGACTAAGGGGACCTTAATCGGTCCCCTTAGTTTTTGCCGTTCTTACTTTGTTATTTCGGTGTGGAGTGCTGGAGTTGATTGGAGTTCGCGGGCGCGTTGTTCTACGGCTCGCATGACGCGGAGAAGATTGCCTCCGTAGATTTTTTTGATGTCTTCGGCGGTGTAGCCTTTTTCGAGTAGTGCGCGGATTAGGGCGGGGAATTTGTTGTAGGAGTTGAGGTCGGGTGGGACGCAGCCTACTCCGTCAAAGTCGGTGCCGATACCTACGTGGTCGATGCCACCTACTTTTACAGCGTGGTCGATCTGGGCTACTACGTCGGCGAGAGTCGCGGGCGGGAGCTTGGCGGTGAAGTCCGCACGGAGCTTTTCAATGGCGGCATTCTTTGCAGCGGGGTCTTCGATCTTCATTGCGGCCATGTATTGTTCGCGCATGGAGGCTTCAAGGGGCTTGGCGTCGTCGAAGTAGCGCTGGGAGAGGAAGTCGCAACCGAAGTTGATCTGGACTACTCCGCCTTTTGCGGCGAGGGCTTTGATCATATCGTCGGTCATGTTGCGGGTGTAGCTGGAGACGGCGCGGCAGCCGGAGTGCGAGGCAATGATGGGTGCGGTGCTGGTCTCGAGCGCGGCGTAGAAGGTTGGGTCGGCGGTGTGGGAGATGTCGACCATCATGCCGAGTCGGTTCATCTCGCGGACGACGTCTTTGCCGAATGGCGTGAGGCCGTTGTGGTGGGCGATCTTCGGGTTGTCGATGTCGCCTTGCGAGTCGGCCCAGTTGTTGGTGTTGAAGTGGGTGAGAGTCATGTAGCGGACGCCGAGGGCGTAGTAGTCGCGGAGGAGGCGGAGGGAATCTTCGATGGCGTGGCCGCCTTCGATGCCCATGAGGGCGGCGATCTTGTGTTCGTTGTGGGCGCGGACGATGTCGTCGGCGGTGGTGGCGAAGACGAAGTCGTTGGGGTGAGCGGCGATGATATCGGTGCGGACGGTGTCGATCATCTGGAGAGTGCGGTTGGCGGAGTGATTGTCCTTGACGTATTCAGCTCCGACGTAGACGGCGAAGAACTCGGCGCCGAGGTAGCCTTTCATGCGCGGGAGATCGGTCTCGCCGGATTTGTTGGGAGTGGCGATGTCGTAGCCGGCGACGGTGCGGGAGGTGACGTCGTTGTGGGTGTCGATGAGGATGGCGTCGCGGGTGATGCGGTCAACCTCTTCCTGCGTGACTTTGTGAGGCTGCTGGGACGCGAGGGGAAGAGCGAGTGAGGCAATGGCGGCAAGTGCGAAGGTGCGATGAGAGATGGGCAAGCAGAGGCCTTTCTGTGTTGAGAGTGCAGGACTGGCTACCAGGATAAAGGTATAGGAAAGAGAAAGACCCCGGTACTTGTCCGGGGTCTGTTGTTTTATGGGTTGCTTACCTAGGAGAGTTGAGGGAAGGTGATGTCGGCGAAGGGGTCGTGCAACGAGGCTGCCGTGGGAGCAGAGTCCATGACCTCTTTGAAGGCTACTTTGAACTTCGCCATCTCGGCGGGTGTGCCGACGCTGACGCGGACGGTGTTAGGCCAGATGGGCCAGGTGCGACCGATGTAGACGTTCTTGGCGCGCATGGCTGCGATGACCTGCTGGCCGTTGCGACCGGTGTCGATCATGAAGCAGTTGGATTGCGATGGGATGAACTTGTAGTTGTTTGCCTTGAGGAAGGCGAAGGTGTCGTTGCGCGTGTCGGCGATGATTTTTTTGCGCGTGGGCACGAGATCGGTATCGAGGAGGCTGACGTTGGCGGCGGCAGAGCCGGTGATCGGCATCGCGTTCTGGCCGAAGGGCTGGAGCTTGGCGAGAAGATCGGGGCGGCCGAGCGCGAAGCCGCAACGAATGCCGGCCATGCCGTAGATCTTCGAGAAGGTGCGAAGGATGATGATGTCCTTGTCGGCTGCTACCTGGTCGACTACGTTTTCGGCGTCGGAGAGATGGATGTAGGCCTCGTCGACGAGGAGGATGGAGCCCTTGGGCTTGTTCTCGAGCGCCCAGAGGATGTCGGCTTTGGAGGTGATGGTGCCGGTGGGATTGTTGGGGTTGCAGATGTAGAAGACGCCGGCGTTGGGATCAGCGGCGATCATGGCCTTGACGTCGTGCGAGTAGTCGGGCTTGAGAGGGACCTTGGAGATTTTTGCTTTGGCGACCTGTGCGGCGCGCATGCCTGCTTCGTAAGAGGGATCGGCAGTGACGAAGCCTTTGGTGGGAGAGGTGAAGGCGAGGACTGAGTAGTGAAGTGGTTCGGAAGAACCGGCGTATACGGCGATGTAGTTTTCTTTGAGGCCGTTTTGTGAGGCGAAGGTCTTGATTAGTTTGTCGGTCTCGCCGTCAATGTCGTAGCGGCCGCCTTTGGGTGCGATGGATGCGATGGCTTCGCAGGCCGCTTTACATGGGCCGAGGGGATTCTCGTTGGCGTTGATGAGTACGGCGTCTGCGGGCATGGCTTGTCGCACGCGGCGAGCAGGCGCTGCGGCTGCTGCTCCGGGGGCCTGCTGCGCGGCCCAGGCGAAGTGGGCTTCCGTGAGGATCGGCATGGATGCGGCGACGCCTGCCAGTCGCATGAAGGAACGGCGAGAGACGGACGATGATGTCTTCGGCAAATGCATGGAGGAGCTCCTTCGAGTAAGAGGCGGATAGATTGAGTTATGACTAAAGCTGTGGGCCTAAAGTTTTTGTTAACAAGATATTTGTGGGGGAACTTGAAGATACTGTAACTCAATTTCTAGTTGAGGGGCGGGTAAATTTAGAGATTTACTGATTAGAAAATTGAATCATGACTAAGAGAAAGTCTTGTATTGGCGCGGTTATTAAGCGATTGAGCGAAATAATCTTGCAGATTTCTATTGACACGATCTTTACACTCGGCTAGGCTCGGATCCATCATCAAAAAAGCTATTTCTCACGTCAGTGAGGCTGAAGAGAATTATCGGGCCTCTTAACCGAAAGTGTATTTAGCTCCCTCCGTTGGCGGGTTTCAGAAGCAGGTGGACAGAGAAGGCACTCGCCGGATCTGTATTCACGGTATCTCGTAAGTTCAATTTGCTTGTCGCCCTGACCGTTGACTTCGGCTGGTTTTGCCGGAGAGCAGATCGCAGAGATTCAGCAGCTGTAGACCAAATGTCTTTGTTAGTTTGAAAGAAATTGAATGAGTCTGAAAAGGCCGACGGTGAGGTGTATCTGCCGATCGGTAAGGACGTTACTTTCAGCGACCTAGCTGAAGTGTATCTACGACTTAGTCGCATTCTGTCTTGTATTTAGGCAATTTTACTTACACCCGCGAGCCTGTGACCCAGGCTGCTACCTATAGGTGTCTCTTGAGTAGGAAGCACCTACTACATACCGTTGGAGGCTGCATTATGCATTTCTTGAATAAGAAGTTGTATGGCGTTCTCGTACTGGTTGCAATGGTGGTGACGGCAGCTACGAGTGCATTAGCGCAATCGAACTATGGAGCCTTGCGCGGCATGGTCACCGATGTTCAGGGTGCGAGCGTAACCAATGCGACGATCTCGCTGACAGCGGAAGATACGAAGATCATCCGCACTACGACGAGCAATGGCGCAGGCGAGTATGTGTTCAGCGCAGTTGCGCCGGGGGTTTACACGGTCACGGTGACGACCGATGGGTTTAAGAAATCAGAGTCCAAGGGCATCCGGGTGGATGCGGGAAATACGATCCCCTTGGATGTCAGGCTAGAGCTCGGTTCGATGAGCCAGAGTGTGGAAGTAACAGCGGCCGAGCCGATTGTGAATAACGGGACTTCCTTCAATGGACAATTGATTGACTCGCAGAAGCTGCAGAATCTGCCGAATCCAGGACGTAATCCATTTCTGTTTTCGAAGCTGGATAACAATGTGACAGCGGTGGGTGATCCGCGTTTCGTTCGTTTCCAGGATCAGAGCGGATCATCAACGATTTCGATTGCGGGCGCACCACTGAGCTCGAATAACTATGCGGTGGATGGCATTCCGATTACGGACTTCAGCAATCGAGCGGTGATCATTCCGTCGATCGAATCGGTGCAAGAGGTCAAGGTGCAGGCAAATACCTATGACGCGGAGATTGGGCGCACGAGCGGCGGCATGTTCAACACGACGTTGCGTTCGGGGTCCAGCGCGTTGCATGGGGTGCTGCAGGGGCAGACGCGGCAGACAAACTGGGGTGCCAATCTATTCTTCAACAATCGGACGCCATATACATCGAACGGAGTTACTCAGCCGACGACACCGCGCGGGGCGGCAGAGTTCTATACCTACGCGGGATCGATCGGCGGCCCAATACCGCTGCCGAAGATTCTGGGCGGCAAGGACAAAACATTCTTCTGGATAACGGGAGAGGGATATCGCCAGCGGTCGCCTTTGACGGCAGCGAATTCGTTTGTTGTGCCAACGCTGCTGCAGCGCGGCACTTCGATTGCGAACGCGGGCGATTTCTCTGAGATTGGACAAGCGGACGCGAACGGAAACTGCATCAGCGGACGGTGCATTTACGATCCGCTTAGCCCGACACGCCAGGCGTTCCCCTTCAACAAAATTCCTTCGAACAGAATCAACCCGGTTGGATATGCGATTCTTGCGGTGTATCCACAGCCAAATACCAATGTGACCTCCTATGGCGGCTTCAACTTCAACGGCGGCGATACGCTGGGTGATCGCGCAGACGAGTTCGTCGGAAAAGTAACTCACTCTTTTGGTGAACGCTGGCTGGCAGATTTCTACTACATGCACTATGGCTCGAAGGAACCGGGCGGAAACGCTTTGCAGAATTTTGCTGGTAGCTCTTCGTCGTATCTGCTGTACCGGAAAGTAGATGCTATCGGTATACAAAATACGATTACGCTGAATCCGACAACCATTTTGACGGCCGGCTTTGGTTTCAATCGTTTTCCGAACGACACAAAGGACATCAGCGTAGGTTTCAACCAGGCAGCGCTTGGTTTTCCGGCGAACTATCTCGCAGCACTTTCGAAGACAGGTTTTCCCGCGATCACGGGCGATGCAGGTCTGGCCAGTCAGGGCACATCCAACTCCGGACCCGCGGTCTATTTTTCGCGGAACTTTGTTACCGGTATAGCAAAGAGCATGGGCAGACATAGTCTGAAGGCGGGATATGTCTTTCGTGCGATCAGCTTGACGTATACCAGCTTGAGCAACACGAGCGGCACCTTTGCCTTTGACAGTACGCTGACGAACTCGGGGGTTTCGAGCACGTCGGGAAGCTCAGGGGCTACGGCGGCCGATATGTTGCTCGGGTACCCGACATCAGGATCGTTGGTTGTGCCCACGCAGCTGGCGATTACATCCCAATACAACGCGATCTATGGGCAGGATGATGTGCGTGTGACGCCGAAGCTGACGCTGAATCTGGGTCTCAGGTATGAGCACGAGCCCGGTGTGAATGAGCGTCACAATCGCTACTCTGTCGGCTTCGACCGTACGACGCCCTTCACCGTGGCTGGATCGACTGTCCAAGCTGTAGGCGGTATCGAGTTTGCCGGCCAGGGCAGCTATCCGACAGCGACCGGACAGACTGTAAACAAGATTTCGCCACGTGCAGGATTCGCGTATGCCATTACGCCGCAGACTGTGGTTCGCGGCGGCTACGGTCTCTTTTACCAACCGCTTGTTTACAGTGGATCAGCATCACTTGCGCCAGGCTATGTATTGACCAATGTTATTCCGTCGCAGAGCGGGGTGCCGGCGATCAACCTGTCGAATCCTTTCCCAACTTTGAGCACGACTCCTACTGGCAACACGCTGGGGCTCAGCACAAGCATTGGCAGTTCGCTATCGCTGATCGATCAGGCGCGCAAGGCGCCTTTCTATCAGTCCTACTCGGCCGATATTCAACAAGAGCTGCCTCATGGCTTTGCGTTGAAGATTGGTTATGTGGGCGGGCATGGACGGAATCAGCCGAACAGCTTGAACATCAATCAACTGTCGGATAATTATTTCTCGCTAGGGAATGCAGCGCTCACGAACAAAGTGCCGTTCAAGTTTGCCGGCACGGGTGCATGGAGCAGCGCGAATCAGCCGTACAATCAATCGCTGCGTCCCTTCCCGCAATTCACTACGATCACCGATTCGGTGAGCGATGGCATCACAAACTTCAACGCGCTGAACGTCAAGGTCCAGAAACTCTTCTCCAATGGTCTTACGGTTCTCGGAGCCTTTACCTGGGCTTCGAATTGGGACAATCTGTGGGGCGCGAGCAGTACCTTGAATCCGCTGATTTCAAATAACAATGGCGCTCAGGACGTAAACAACATTCACGCGGAATACGCGCGTTCGATCAACAATATTCCGAAGCGGACAACGTTGGCGCTGACGTATGAACTGCCCTTCGGTCACGGTAAACAGTTCCTGAGTGGAGCCAATCGTTGGATGGATCTTGCCGTTGGAGGATGGACATTCAACAACATCATGATCATTCAGGATGGCGCTCCTTTGCCGATCTCGCAAACGACTAACTCCAACTCTGCATTCGGCAACCTGGGTACGCGTCCTTCGCTGGTGCCCGGAGTTAACCCCTGCTATTCGGGACGCCCGCAAGACCGTTTGAATGCTTACTTCAATCCGGCAGCCTTTAGTACGACGCCGGCGGGAAGCTACGGCAATTCACCACGTACTTTGAATTGCTATGGGCCGGGGTATGCGAACTTCGACCTGTCGCTCAACAAGAGCTTCCATGTCACCGAGCGGGTCAATGCTGAGTTCCGCGCGGAGGCTTTGAATGCCTTCAACACGCCGCAGTTCAATGGTCCAAATCTAGCCGCGGATAGCTCGACTGCCGGAAAGATCACCGGTACGCTGGGCTTCCCACGGTTGGTCCAGTTGGGTGGACGACTTACCTTCTAGCTGATTGTTAAGGAAGGAAAACAGGCATCGTGGCTGTATGCGCGGTGCCTGTTTATTTTTTCACGGGATGTTGGCGGGGTAACTACCTATCTTAACGTTCCTCTGGTGTGATAGAAAAATCTCTCGTGGTTTGACCACTTTTTTTCTGTGATGAATCGGCTGCGAGCGATGCATATTTTTGCGTGCTCTTGAAGGACGCGTCTGGAGATTTGAGATGGCTGAAGCAACTTGCGATATTGGATTGATTGGATTGGCCGTGATGGGGCAGAACCTGGTCTTGAACATGAACGACCATGGATACAAGGTGGCGGTGTTCAACCGGACGGTTGCGAAGGTCGATGAGTTTATCAACAATGAGGCTAAAGGGACGCAGGTGGTTGGCGCGCACTCGGCTGAGGAGCTTTGCGGATTGCTGAAGTCTCCGCGGCGCGTGATGCTGATGGTGAAGGCGGGCGATGTGGTCGATCAGACGATTGAGCATGTGCTGCCGTATCTCGAGAAGGGCGACATCCTGATTGATGGTGGGAACTCGCTGTTTACCGATACGAATCGTCGGACGAAGGAGTTGGCGGAGAAGGGAATTCTGTTTATTGGCACGGGTGTTTCAGGTGGCGAAGAGGGCGCGCGGTTTGGTCCTTCGATTATGCCGGGTGGGAATCCTGCTGCGTGGCCGCATGTGAAGGAGATCTTTCAAGCGATCGCGGCGAAGGTTGAAGATGGCACGCCTTGCTGCGACTGGGTGGGTGAGGATGGTGCGGGCCACTACGTGAAGATGGTTCACAATGGTATTGAGTATGGCGATATTCAGCTGATCTGTGAGGCCTATCAGTTGCTGAAGGATGGGTTGGGGCTGAGCGCCGACGAGTTCGCCGAGATGTTTGCGGAGTGGAATAAGGGCGAACTGGATAGCTATCTGATCGAGATTACGGCGGAGATCTTTGCCAAGAAGGACGACGATGGTCAGCCGATGATCGACAAGATTCTGGATACGGCTGGACAGAAGGGAACGGGCAAGTGGACCGCGATTTCGGCGCTTGATCTGGGACAGCCTGTGACGCTGATTGGCGAGAGTGTGTTTGCGCGGTGCCTGTCGGCGTTGAAGGATGAGCGCGTTGCTGCTTCGAAGGTGCTAGAGGGGCCGAAGAAGGCGCTGACGATTTCGGAGAAGAGGGAGTTTATCGAGGACGTTCGGCGGGCGTTGTATTGCTCGAAGATGGTGAGCTACGCGCAGGGATACATGTTGCTGCGCGCCGTGGAGAAGGAGCAGAACTGGGAGTTGAATATGGGCGGCATCGCGCTGATGTGGCGTGGCGGCTGCATTATTCGCAGCGTGTTCCTGGGGAATATCAAGGCGGCGTTCGATAAGAATCCGAAGCTGCAGAATTTGCTGTTGGATGACTTCTTCTCGAGTGCGTTGAATAAGTATGGGTGGTCGTGGCGCAAGGCTGTCATTCATGCAATTGAGATTGGCGTGCCTATGCCTGCGTTTTCTACTGCGCTGGCTTTCTATGATGGATACAGGACGGAGCGGTTGCCGGCGAATCTGCTACAGGCGCAGCGGGACTTCTTCGGCGCGCATACTTACGAGCGCGTGGACAAGCCTCGGGGTGAGTTCTTCCACACGAACTGGACTGGGCGTGGGGGACGGGTCTCGTCTTCGACTTATAACGCTTGATCTTTTGCAACGAATGTAAACAAGGGACGAGCTTTCGTGCTCGTCCCTTTTGTGTTTTTTCGACATTTGCGAACCGAAGGCTCGATGCTTATTCGGTGCTCAGGATAGAGCCTTCGGGGCTATATCAAGCTCTGGTGTAGACAGCGGTCTCGCGGACTTCCTGTGATGCAGGCGCCTCCGAGGTTGAGGAAACATCGTCCGCGCCGGTGGCTTTAAGGACGTCTTTGGCGGTTGAGATCTGACCGAGCGTGTCGCAGTGCACGGAGAGAAGTGTTCCTCCGTTCTTGACGCGGCCTTCGTAGCGCTTGGCTTCATACTCGGGGATGCCCATGCCGACGAGAGCTCCGACGAGACCGCCTACTGTACTGCCGACTCCAAGCCCGGCGAGCGTGGCCATGATGGGGCCGGCAGCGATGAGCGGACCAATGCCGGGAATGGCTAGTGCTCCGATGCCTGCAAGCAAGCCGAGCGTTCCGCCGATGACTCCACCTGTCGCTACACCAGTGGCTGTGCCTTCGGGCGCTTTGGTGTTTTTCTCGTGAGCGAAGTCGCGGGTGCTGGCGTCATCCTGCAGCAGGACTGAGACAGACGAGTTCGTGAATCCGAGTGCGAGCAGGCGATCAACGGCACGCTCTGCGGCGGCGGATGTGGGGTAGATGCCGAAGACGGCTGTGTTCTTGCTGGACATGGGAGGGCTCCTTCGCCGCTAACGCGGCAAGTCAATTGTTGGAACTAAGTTGTATTTCGTTTGGTTGAACCAGCTACGGATCGAACCGTGAGCTGATTAGTCACCATGCTGTCCCCGCGCGTTTCGTAGCAAGACCTACGATTAATCTGTAAAGAAAATCGCAGGCGGGGACGCTCAGATCGAAACGTAGTGGATGGTCATATTGATGGCCCTTTCCTGCTGAAATCTCGATTGGGCTGCTGAGTCTGTGCGTTCGACGTACCGAACTACATGCTCTCGTGCGTGCAGTCTATAAGGTCAGATGGGAGGGAGTGTGGACGAGTTGTCCTGACGCGAAGGGTGCGTTAAATCAAACAGCCGACTCGCTGCGAGCCGGCCGTGTGATGCAGAAGTCGATGCAGGTCTGAGATGAATTTATTTCAAGTGTTGCCACGCGTCATAGGTGAAGATGCCAACGATACCAGCGGTCATAACTGCTGCGGCGACGCCCAGGACGCGGATGAAGGGCTGAATTTTATTTACTTTGCGGACGATCTCACTCTGTTCTTTTTGCTCGTTGGATTCCGAGTCGCTGAGGAAGAGCTGATCTTCTTCATAGCGTGTCAGTTGCCCGCGGTAGGCAAGCAGCGCTAGAAAGCAGGCCGCCACCACCGCCCAGACAATGAGCATCATGGGTAGAGCGCTCATCATAATAAAGTTCCTCCGCCCCTAGCAGGGTCAACTTCATAGGCGGTCTTCGAACCTGCGAGTCTGGTACCGGGCTCGTGGTTTGCGGGCCGTCCGAGGGAATCATACGCCTAGGTATGGACGATGAACCATGTTTTTCATGGGGGAGATGCGGGTTAGTGACGGGGATTTCGTAAGTTAGTGACGGTATAAGGAATGAACGACGAAGACCCCGACGGTGACGACGGTCACGATGACGGCAAGCAAAAGGACGGCGATGAACCACGCGGCTCGATTGGCTGCCTTTGGAGATGGCTGTGTGATGCCAAAGGTGTTGATGAAGGCATTCGAGAGAAAGAGCAGCGGTTTCATGGGCTTTAGATGAGGCGAGTGGGGGAATAGTATCAGGTTTGGGTGCATCCGATGTAGCTGGTACGCATCTAGATATATGTGACCTTGCCGCTCGGGCGGTAGGGGACTACACTGAATAAGTAGATTTATAAGGAGATTCGTCTGATGTCCACTGCCACCGTTACCCCTACCGCTGAAGTCGTCACTGGAGTTCCCGCTTCGACGCAGCCTGTGACGCTGACCCCTAACGCGATTGCGAAGGTCAAGGAGATTATGGCGACTCAGGATCCGGTTCCGGCTGGGTTGCGGATTGGCGTGGTTGGTGGCGGATGCTCGGGTTTCCAGTACTCGATGTCGTTTGAGAACCAGAGCGGCATGATGGATAAGGTCTACAAGTTCGAAGATCTAAAGGTGTTTGTGGACGCCACCTCGGCGATGTATCTGCAGAACTGCACGGTGGATTATGTTGAGACGCTTGAGGCTGCGGGCTTCAAGTTCGAGAACGCCGCTGTGAAGAGCACCTGCGGGTGTGGGTCTTCTTTCAGCGTATAGTCGAAATTTTTTTGGTGTGGTGAGCCCCGGCTTCGGCTGGGGCTTTTCTGCGTTTGCGGGCGTTTTTGAGGGGGTTTTGGGAAGACCGGCTGCTGGCGGGTGGTTTTTCGTGGATCACTCACGGAAAGAAGTGTGGCAATCGTGGTTTGTGGACTGTCGTTTTGGGAGTGCTGAAAAATCGGCACTTTTTCAGGTTTTATTTTTGGGTGGCGTTTTCAGGCTTGCTTGTTGCTTATACGCAATGTATTGTTTCGGTGGGGAATCGATATGCTCTATAACCGCATTGCTGTGCTGCGCTCGGAACGGTCGTTGAGCCGGCAGGAATTGGCTCGGGAGGTGGGGGTGAATCCTCAGACGATTGGGTTTCTGGAGCGGGGGGACTATACGCCTTCGCTGGAGCTGGCTTTCAAGATCAGCCGGTTCTTCAAGCTGCCGGTGGAGGCTGTGTTTTCGCCGGAGCCGTTTCGTCCTTTGAGTGAGCAGGTGTACGAGATGCAGCGGCGGGGGGCGTGATGATGGCTCCGCGAGAGGACAGGGTTGCACGCAGGCGCAGATTGTATCGGCCGTCGCCGCTGAGTGCATGGCAATGGCGCACGATGCTGGGGTTTATGCGCTGGGAGCGAAGACGGAGATCGCGGCGGCTGGCAATTGTGTTGTGGGTGGGACTACTGGGCGTCTGGTTCTGGCTGGCTATGCATGTCGCTCACGTGTGGCGGGATGGGGGTACGGACGGTGAGCTTGCTTTTACGTTCACACTGATCATGATGGCGCTGGGAGCATGGGCGCTTTACATCTCGCGGCGCTCGATGGCGGAGACCAGTCTTGAAGATCGGGCCGTTGCCGAGCATGGAGTTGAGTTTGAGCAGTTGAGCGAGCCTGAGAGAGGGCTGCTTTATCAGCGCTTACTTCGGGAACGGGTGATCGGTCGTGCGGCGCGGGATGAGCGGGAGATGGCGTTGCAGCAGAAGGCTGCGTGGGTGGCGTTCCGCATACTGCGGCCTGCGCTGGTGCTCTTCGTGCTGGGGTATTGGGGGGTGTGCTTCAGCCGTCCGTGTGGGAGTGCTCGAAGTGAGCTTGTGGTGAGCGCCGTGGTGGTTTCGTGGGTGGTGATGGGTGTGCTGGCGCTGCCGCAGATGGTGCGGATGTGGACGGAGCCGGATGAGGTTGGGGAGCCGCGGGCGGTGACGATGGAACGGGAGGCGTGAGGGATGCTGTCGCTGGATGAGAAGAAGCTACGCTGGTTTGGAATTGATATGCGGCCTAGATGGAGACGGCGGATTGCAGTGGTGGCGACCTATACAGCGTTTCTGGTGGTTGTGTGGGTCCATCCGCGGTGGGCTTATGGTGCGCTGGAGTCGTTGTGGCTGGTGTGGTTTGTCTCGCGTGTCTGGTCCACGATCAAAGAGGCTGAGACGGGACTGAAAGTGGCTTTTACAGCTCTGTGGGCATTCAGTATAGGAGCGCAAATGTGGCAATCGCATGGGAAGGCTAGTCCTGTTAATACTGCTCTCTATGCGACGTTTTTGATGGCTTTCGCGAGCGTTCTGAGTTGGGTAGGGATGGCGGCACTGACGGACAGTGGATGGTTGGCGCAGGTGATCCAAAAGGGTGAGGGACTGAACTGGAGACAACAGCGGCGTTTGGCTCGGATGGGATTTGCGGTTGGGCTGGACGGTTTTGCCTGGTATGAGTTCGGGGTTAGGTTCAGGAGGTTGAACGAGGAGCAGCGCGCCGAGGTGGAGGAATTGCGCCGGGCGAATCCACGGGGAAAGTGGATGCATGGGGGCGAACGGGTTTTGCTGGATGATGAACGGATTCGTCAGGAGGAGAACTTAGTTCGCGCTAAGGTGCAGCGCGTGATGAACTGGGTATTGGTGTTGACGGCAATTTGGGTGTCGACGGCAGTGATGAAAGGATGGACGATACGCCGGTCGACGGTTGTGAGCGGGGTGTGGACGCTTGTAACGCTGATGATCACGCTGCGGCAGGCGATCGTGCTTTGGTCGGTCGAGGATCCGGGGGCAGCGAGTGGGGAGTTGGGGTTGGTGGAGCGGGAGGCGTGATGGACGACGCAGCAATGGATCGAGGCCAACACGGATACGGACTGCACCCATTTGCCCAGTGGCTTTCTGACCATCTTCCGATCGTTGTCCCGGACCCTGCTGTCCAACGACAGTTTGGGCGGTATAACCGTTGGGCAGATAGGCAGAGTGTACGGCGAGCCCTGGCGGTATTGACTGTCCTGGTCTTTGCGGTTGTGCTCTGGGGATGGGCATACGTTGAGTCTGATGACCCTCTCAGTGTGCATAGGCTGCCCCATCGGCTGGCCATCTTCGTGACCGCTATGACGTGGATGTTCAACATGGGGATGATGCTCTTTTTCTCGAAGTGGATGATGGCGATGGCTGGTTCGAGCGTGGAAGAGCGTTCGGTGCTTGAATATGGGACCTCTTACGACAAGCTGACGCCACAGGAACGCAGGGAGATGCTGTTGCGGTATCGAGCGGAACTGTTCTCGCAACCGTTTCACCCTGATGAGTGGCAAGCTGCACAGCACGAACGCGCGGAACGTACGGCCTTCCGTTTGCTGCGAAGGTCGGCAGTGGTCGTGACGGTGGCGGGCTGGGCGGTGTATCTGATGGCGCCAAAGGTTGCGCTTGGATGGTGGCTGAGGTGGCGAGGACTGTTGGTGGACAGCCCTCTAGTTCTTCTATGGATGACGACTGCGCTGTTTTTGTTGCCGACGTTGGTGCGGATGTGGACGCTGCCGGATGAGGTTGGGGAGCCGCGGGTGATTGAGAGGGAGGTGTGATGGGGGTAGGCACTTTATTACGACGACTTCAGATGATGGGAACGAAAGCGATTCTTACGCGGCGGACGCGGCGCTGGAATTTGGTAGCTTGCCTCTTCACGCCAGGGATGTTTTTCCTGACGGCAATCTTCGATCTCTATCCTTGGCGCGAGCATGGCAGCGGGCTCTATGGAGCGGCGTCTCTCGTCCTTTGCCTGGCGGCCATTGGGATGGGAAGGTTTTTGCCGCGTCTGGTCCGTCGCAATTCTGTGAGTCTTGAGGATCGGGCTCGAATGCAGTACGGCAAGGCTTTCGTCGAGTTGACCGAGATGCAGCAGGACCGGGTTAAGTGGCGTTGGGGACGAGAGCTGAGGGAGCAGAGCAGTCATGTGGATGAACGCGATGCGGCCATGCAGCGGGATGCCGAGGGGCGAGCGTTTCGGATGTTGAGGCGAGGATTGCCGGTGTTGGCCGCGGTGTACTGGGTGGTGTGTTTCCGTGCCCCAATCGGGCCGGTGCGATTGGGATTGCTGATTAGCGCGGTGGCGATTTCGGGGGTGGTATTTGTTGTGTTGACGCTACCCGAGGTGATACGGGTGTGGACAATGCCAGATGATGTGTCTGTGGTTGAGCCACAGGTAGTCGGTGGGACGGAGGCCTAGGGGTGCCGATGAGCGACGCGATGAGATTACCGCTGGTTTGGGGATTGATTGTCCGGCCTATTCTTTGCTGGCCTGTTGTTCCGCCAATTGCTTTTCAAACGCGTGCTTCCCCTCTTCTATGACGTCACGGTAGCCTTGGGGGTCGACCCAGACGGCATCGCCTTCGCGGGGCATGCGTGCGAACTTTTCCAGAAGGCCAAAATGCTCGCCGTGATCGGCTAAAAAGACGTCAACGGGGAGTGCTTTATAGATGGCGAAGGTGTGGCGGAAGTCGTCGGCAATGCCTGGGTAGGAGGCTGGGTGAGTTGGCGTGTCGACGAGCTGGAAATCTGACCATAGGGTGTAGCCGCCTACGATGACTGCATTACGAAGCGTGCCGGCAGGTTCTTTGGGGAGATGCACGTGCATCGTCCAGGTTGTGCAGCCGCGGGTATGACCGGCGGTGCGGTGAGCGGTGAGAGTGGTGCCGCCGAGGGTTACGGTGTCGCCGTCATGCAGGACGCGGTCGACGTGCGCAGGTGGATAGGTTGGTACTGAACCGGAGGCGTGGAGGAAGTCGGTGAGTCCTCCTGTTTGAACAACGTCTGCGTCGTACTCCATGACCATCAATTGAGCGTGGGTTTCGCGCAGGACTTCGGCGCTGCCGCCTGCGTGGTCGTAATGGGCCTGCCCGATGAGGAGGATTTTCGTGTCCTTCCAGCGGAAGCCGAGCTGTTCTACGCTGGCTCTGATCTGTGAAGGGGAGGAGGGCAGGTTGGCGTTGATCAAGATGTTTCCGGCGGGCGTCGTTACCAGGTACGCCGCTAGATCTTTGCTGCCGACGTAGTAGAGGTTATCTGCGAGCTGAAACGGCGAGAGCGGGGTGGTCCATTGCGGCCTGATTTGTGCATCGATGCGTGGCACAAAGTTTGCAAGAAGGAATATCAGGCCTAGGGTTCTTAGGAATGGGATTTGCATGGTCAGAGTTTAAGGTACATCGAGCCGATGAGGTAGGAGTTGCAGTGCCCAAATGGATTACTCCAAAAAATTGCCGACAAGCCCCCGAAACGCTGCAGGATTATCTGCTCGATGAGAGACTCGGACTCTTTGTGGCCAACTGAGACTCTACATAGGGTTAGCCCGCACCCATACGCCAAGTGAATGTCGTAATTCGATGATTCGAGATCACATTGATGGGACAGGCGATGCTGTGTGATGTTAAGCTCGGTGTCGCTGAAGGTCACATGAGGAAAATGTGATCGCCAGGTACTGCTCATGTAAGCAGTATCGGCCAGAAGTTGAATTTGCAGTTGGGGCCCTGCCGAGAGGGGATCTCACGAGATGAAAACAAGTAGGTCTGCTAGTCAGACAACTACTGCTGTTGCTGACCGAGCCGATGCGAAGGATGCTTGCTCGGCAGTGGTTTTGTCGTCCCGCAAAAAGGTGCTTCGCCTAGTGTCAACCGCCGAGCATCTTCTCCAGACTCGGGAAGCAACGTCTGGGCCGGCCTTCTTTTTAGCATCCATCGAATCGACGTCGTGGATTCCTCGAATCATTGTTGTCAAGCAGGGAAGCGCAATCCGCGGTATCGTGTATGCGAAAGAAAGAAAAGTTGGGTTTTGGCCGACCGGTTTGATCTATGCGGACGCGACTCTTGATTCGATGGTGGTGTCTTCTGCGGGAGATGCAACCGAAGTCTTCAAAATCGCCATGGTCCGTCTGCTGCGGGATTCGAGGATACAGGGACTGCGGTTGTTGATCCCGAACGATCACCGATTCGACGTTGCCATTCAGGAGGTTCAATACCGCAACGGCATGGACGAGCATCATTCGGAGATTCAAAATCATTGCGTTCTCGATCTTACGGAGAGCTACGAGACGTTTCTTGAGCGCCTTGGAGCGAAAACTCGCCGGAATTTCCGATCGTATCGCCGCCGTTTTGAGGCTGACGGAGGCGAATACGTCTCGGAGATGAGCCTTGAGGACTTCCGAAACGTCTCGTTTAGACTGCTACAAAAAGGTGTTGTTGGAGCCGAGCAAAAGGGACTGGACCGAGCTCTAAGGATGTTTGAGGCCGTCGATCGCCGGATGCTCGCTGGTCTACGCGATGCGAATGGAGACTGGCAAGCAATTGTGGGCGGCTGGTACGAAGCTGATCGAGCGATCATTTTCTGTCAGATGAACAATGACACGGAGTATCCGGAGAGGTCGCTATGCACAGTATTGCGTGGGTATCTGTTCGAATCCTTGATCGTCAAATCGCGGATCAGGAAGGTCTTGTTCTGGGCTGGAGTGGGCGGCCCACTTCTGCGCCATTGCGAATATCTTCCTACTACAGCGGTATATCTTGATCGCCCAACGTTCGTGTGGCGGGGGGTTCGCAAAGCTTTTAGCGCGTCGGTCCAGTTTCTGCCGGAGCGCCTCGGCAGCCTCGCTCATTGGGTTCAACCCACAACGCTGCCCCCGAAAGCCCCGTGATCGCGCGATTCGCCGATAGAGTGATTTACGAGCTGCGAAGGCAACTGACCTTCGCACAGGGGTGCTGGTTTGATCTCACACGGGGGGTAAGAACATCCGGCTTCGCATCGTCTGACTCGTTGACGCTGATGGGGACTGAGAAGTCCGGTTTCGCCTATCTACCCACCCGGCCTGCGCGCGCGAGGGAGGCGTTGAGGGATCTACCCGTTAAGAATCATTTGGACCATGTTTTTGTCGACCTTGGCTCGGGCAAAGGCCGGATGCTGTTCCTGGCCGCTGAATTTCCTTTTCACAGCATAGAAGGGGTTGAATTCGCAGAGGAGCTTCATGCGAAAGCTTTGGAGAACATTGCTCGGTGCCGGCATGTGAGATGGAAGTGCGATCGCATTCGATCCATCAACATCGATGCGGTCGACTATGACTTTCCCTTGCGAAACCTGGTCATTTACCTCTTCAATCCATTCGGAGGAGCGGTGCTAAGGAAGGTTCTGGACAATCTGAGCGCGACCCTCAAGGAACATCCGCGCCACCTGGTTCTCGTGCTTACGACGCCGGATTCCGCCGACGTGATTGAGGGGTTGTCCTGGTTGAGCTGCTATCGGAGAACGCCTCACTACCACATCTATCAGTCTCACGATGACGTCGCGGTCGAAAGGTCCGAGAATAACGGGCTCTAGAAATCGATGCTGTCACTGGCGGAGAAGGTGCGATGGTCGATCATCAGGCGTCAACGGACTGAGGGGGCCAAAGCAGGACTGAAGGAGCGGTGTTTTAAGAATTGCTCCAGCGGGTTGTCTACATAGGTAATGGATTTAATAGCTCCGCGAAAGTGGGGGAGGGGCTACACTGACAGGACTTAAGCGAATCAAAGATGTGTGACTCGAATGCAGGAGCTTTCAAGAGAGCCGTCCGTGGGTACTGCTTGCCTTGCCAAGGGTGAGGGGGGCAGGGTCGCGCTGTCATCGGTTGAGGCTTCGCTGTCCGAACCGAGGGAAGCCGTGCGGGATTTTGCGGTTTCGCTCTGGCGGGGGGCGTGGTCGCGGGAGACCTGGACGCGCGGGGCGTGTGTGCGGCTGGCAATTTCGTTTGTGGTGCTGGCTACGTGCTCATGGCTGGGGATTGTGCTGTCGCACCAGTCGGAGGGCGTGGCGACGATCTGGCTGTCGAATGGGATTCTGTTTGGGCTGGTGATTACACAGCCTCGGCAGCGGTGGCTGGCTTACTTTGCTATGGGGTTACTGGCGGATACGCTGGCCGATGTTTTGTATGGCGATCCGTTCAAAGTGGCGATCGGGGTGTCGCTGGCGAACTCGATAGAGGTGGTTGTTTCGTGCCTGGTGCTGACGTGGTGGTTTGGCTGGCCGCTGAATCTGTCCAAGCGCCGTCCTTTGATTGGGTTTCTGGGGGTCGCGGTTGTGGCGGTGGCGGCGTTGACGAGTGCGCTGGGCGCCTCGTGGACGCTGTTGTTTTATGACGCAGGGCCGTGGTGGAAGATGTGGCGCACGTGGTATCTGGGCGACATGCTGGGGATGGCTCTGCTGGCACCGCTGGTGTTTATGCTGCAGCGGCCGGGGTTCTTCGAGGTGCTGCGACGTGGTCAGTTAGCGCATACGCTAACGGTGCTGCTGGTGCCGGCGATTGTGACGGTGCTGGTGTTTACGCATGACAAAGATCCGCTGATCTTCTTTTTGTATCCGGCGTTGCTGCTGGTTGTGTTTCGGCTGGGGTTTTCGGGGACGATTCTTACGATCTTTGTGGTGGCGTTTGGGTCGATTGCGCTGACGGTGAAGGGGCATGGGCCGCTGATGCTGATTCCGGGCGCGCACATGATGCTGCATCGGATTGTGGTTGTGCAGATCTTTCTTGCGGTGGCGATCTTTACGATGTTTCCTGTGGCGGCGCTGCTGGAAGAGCGGGCGGAGCTGCAGCTGTCGCTGGCGGAGAGTGAGGGGCGTTATCGGAGGCTGGCGCATGCGGATGATCTGACGGGGCTGGATAATCGGCGGGCTTTCAATGTGCGGCTGGAGGAGGAGTGGCGGCGGGCTGCGGATGCTCGGAGGTCGATTGCGCTGCTGCTGCTGGATGCGGATTTGTTCAAGAGATATAACGACATTTATGGGCATCTTGGGGGTGATGAGTGTCTGCGCTGCATTGCGGGAGTGATTGCTGAGACCATCGAGGATGGAATAGGGGCCGCGGCGCGATTTGGTGGAGAGGAGTTTGCCGTTATTCTGCCGGGGGAGGGGATTGATGGGGCGCAGCGCGTTGCGGAACGGATTTGTGAGGCGGTGGAGAGGATGCAGATGCCGCATCCGGGAAGTCCTGCGGGTGTGCAGACGGTGAGTGTTGGCGTGGCGGGGCTTGTGCCTCAGGATGGGCAGCAGGCAATGGAGTTGGTGACGATTGCCGATATGGCTCTTTATCGGGCCAAGGATCTGGGGCGGAATCGGGTGGTGGTGGCTTGAGGCGGATGGGGGAGTGGAACGTCTAATATGGACTTGTTGTTTGTGCTGGATGTTTAAGAAGGCTTACCCCAGGGGCTAAAGCCCCTTTTCCTCTGATTGGATTGAGACCCAAGGCTGAAGCCTTGGGGTACCTAGAAGCAACGGCAAAAGCAACAGCAAAGGCAAATGCGGGGGTTCTTCGCTCCGCTCAGAATGACAGAGCAGGTTTTTGGGATCGGGCTATGAATGAATTTGTTGTAAAGCTGGCGGATGAGCGGGGGCGGGTGCAGGAGCAGACTCATGCTGCGGCTACTGCTGAGGAACTGAGGGCGCGGTTTACGCAGGCGGGGTATTACGTCTACTCGGTGAAGGCGCGCGGGGTGCTGGGGAGTTCGGGTAAGAAGAAGGTGAAGCTCGAGACGTTTCTGATCTTCAATCAGCAGTTTTTGACGCTGATTCGGGCGGGGTTGCCGATTCTGGGGTCGCTGGAGTTGCTGGGGCGGCGGCAGAAACTGGCGCACTTTCGCGGGCAGCTGGAGGACGTAGCGGCGCGGGTGAAAACGGGGGAGTCGATCTCGGGGGCGTTTGAGGCTCAAGGCGGGTTTCCGCTGGTGTATACGACGACGCTGCTGGCGGGGGAGCGGTCGGGAAATCTGGAAGAGGTGTTGCAGCGGTATCTGGACTTTCAGCGGGTGTCGCTGACGTTTCGGAAGAAGCTGAAGGCGAGTTTGATCTATCCGGCGCTGTTGATTGTGATGGTGATTGCGCTGTTCATCTTTTTGATTACGTTTGTGGTGCCTCGGTTTGCTCAGCTGTATGACCAGCTGGGGACGAAGCTGCCGTGGCTGACGGTGTTTCTGTTGGATCTGGGGCGGAACGCTCAGCACTATGGGCTGTATGTCGGGGCGGTTGTGGCACTGATCGGGTTTCTGTTTTATCGGTGGATCAAGACGGACGCGGGGGCGAATGCGGTTGATCGGGTTCGGATTAGTCTGCCGCTGTTTGGGACTGTGTGGCTGAAGTATCAGGTGGGGTTGTTTGCGCGGACGCTGTCGACGCTGCTGACGGGTGGTTTGCCGCTGGTGCCTTCGCTGGAGACGGCGGCGCGGTCGATTGATTCGCGACAGATTGGAAATGCGGTGTTTGCGTCGGTGGAGACGGTGCGGGAGGGCAAGGGGCTCGCGATTAGTTTGCAGCAGACGAAGGTGTTTCCGGAGCTGGCGATTGAGATGATCGAGGTGGGTGAGTCGACGGGTGCGTTGCCGCAGATGCTGAATTCGGTTGCGGAGTTTTTTGAGGAGGATGTGCAGACGAATCTGACTGCGGCGATGAGTTTGATTGAGCCGATGATTTTGATCGTGATGGGCGTGGTGGTGGTGACGATTCTGATTGCGCTTTATCTGCCGATCTTTAGTTTGGGCGCAGGGGCGATGCAGTAGGGCAGGGAAGAGGGAGTAGCAAGCAAAGACAAGAGCTGCGTTGGCTCCGAGTAAGCGATGGGTTTCTCCGCTGCGCAGCTCACGATGTTGCTGTGAGCTGCTTCGGTCGAAATGGCAACGTTTTTTTGCGCGGCCTGGGTAGCCGGCCCTGTTGTCAGGCTAAGCGGTTGACTAGTTTTTTGGCGGACAGGGCTAGCATGAGGCGGGAGAATCCGCTGAAGAGCATGCTGACGCCGATGAGGGTTCCGATGGCCCAGACGGAGCTATAGGGCCAGGAGCGCCAGATCATGAAGGCCAGAAGGAGGGTGACGAGGCCGTCGATCACGAGCCAGGTGGAGCCTTCGCGCG
The DNA here is from genome assembly GCF_003945235.1 of Edaphobacter aggregans. Taxonomy (NCBI): domain Bacteria; kingdom Pseudomonadati; phylum Acidobacteriota; class Terriglobia; order Terriglobales; family Acidobacteriaceae; genus Edaphobacter; species Edaphobacter aggregans. The sequence goes on along the minus strand of NZ_RSDW01000001.1, from coordinate 1,951,449 downwards.
GGCGGACTTTGAAGGCGTGGACGAGCTCGACGATGCCTGCGATGACGAGATAGACGGCCAGCAGCAGGGTGAGTGACAGAAGGCCGAGTAGAGGATGCCAGAAGAGGTAGGCGCCGGCGAAGATGTAGGCGAGGCCGACGAGGATCTCCCATAGGACGCTGCCCTTGGTGTGGGTTTTGAAGGCGAAGACGATGTGGATGATACCGAAGAGGAACATCGCGTAGCCAAGGAAGAGGGTGATGCCGATTCCGGCGATGTGCGGGATGAAGATGGCGAAGAGGCCAGCCAGAATGAGCAGGACGCTGAGGGCGATGGACCAGTTGATGGCTTTTCCGGTGACTTCGTGCAGGGGCGTGGGTGCGCTGCTCATGAGGTTAGTCCTCCAAAAGATGTAGATGTGGGGGGCCCGGAGATGCGGGAGAATGGTAACAGACGGATTGCCGCGAATCGTGGGATGATCTTGAGGGACATTCGCGGCGTGGATGTTGCTGGTTTTGAGTGTTTTGTTGCAGATACGGGAGCTTGGGTTGTCTGGAGTTGTCCGATTAGGCTTGGCTTCTGTGAAAATGAGCATCGGGGAAGGAAGTCATACCCTAGGGGCTAAAGCCCCCCATTTCTCTGATTGGGATTGAGAGGGCCAAGGCTAAAGCCTTGGCGTACCTAGAAGCAACGGCAAGAACAGAAGCAAAAAGGGAAGCAAGGGCAATAGAGACAAGGACAAGGCAAAGCAGATCCCCTTCGGGGATGACAACAACGACAGCAGGAAACAGAAGCAACAGCAGATGATGGTAGTGGCGAATGGCCGGCGGTAACGGTTGCAGAAAATAGGAGTCTTACGGGTATGGGAAATATTCCTCTGGCTATACCAATCAACGAGTTAGGCATGGATGAGGCGGAACGCGCCCAGATGCTGGCGCGGCGGTATCATGCCGAGTTTGTTGATTTGAAGAACTTCAAGATTCAGCATGAGTTGTTCAAGCGGGTTCCTGTGGACATGATGTTCCGGTATAACTTCGTTCCGCTGGAGCAGTTGGATGGGCGGCTGGCGATTGCTGTGAGCGATCCCTCGAAGCTGATGGTGCTGGATGAGATTTCGGGGTTGCTGGGAACGCGGTTGGTGACGCGGGTGGCGACACTGACGCAGATTACTGAGCTGCTGAAGAAGACGGAGCAGAGCCAGCGGGTGCTCGATGAGGCGAGCGAAGGGCTGGCGTTCGATGTGCTTTCGAGCGAGGAGAATGGCGACGAGAATATCTCGATTGAACGGCTGACGAGCGAGGATGATATTTCGCCGATCATCCGGCTGGTGGACACGACGATCTTTACGGCGTTGGAACGGCGGGCTTCGGATATTCACCTGGAGACGTTTGATGATTCGTTGCTGGTGAAGTACCGCATTGACGGTGTGTTGCAGCAGGCGATGGCTCCGATTGCGCGCGAGCATCATCAGACGATTCTTTCGCGTATCAAGGTCATGAGTGAGCTTGATATTGCGGAGCGGAGGGTACCGCAGGATGGCCGTTTCCGCGTGCGCTACAAGGGGCGGCTGATCGACTTTCGTGTTTCGATTATGCCGACGGTGCATGGCGAGAATGCTGTGCTTCGTGTGCTCGATAAAGAGTCGATGTCGGAGAAATTCACGAAACTTTCACTGGATGTGGTGGGGTTCGCGGCGAAGGATCTGGAGCGGTTTCGGCGGTATATCAAAGAGCCTTATGGCATGGTGCTGGTGACCGGGCCGACGGGTTCGGGTAAGACGACGACGCTGTATGCGGCGCTGAATGAGATCAAGTCTGAAGAGGACAAGATCATCACGATTGAGGATCCGGTCGAGTATCAGATTCGCGGGATTACGCAGATTCCGGTAAATGAAAAGAAGGGCCTGACGTTTGCGCGTGGATTGCGGTCGATTCTGCGGCATGACCCTGACAAGATTCTTGTGGGTGAGATCCGCGATGCGGAGACGGCGCAGATTGCGATCAATTCGGCGCTGACGGGCCACCTGGTGTTTACTACGGTTCACGCGAACAATGTGGTTGATGTGCTGGGGCGCTTCCTGAACATGGGAGTTGAGCCTTATAACTTTGTGTCGGCGCTGAACTGCATTTTGGCTCAACGGCTGGTGCGTCAGGTCTGCGAGTTTTGTGTGCGTGAGGTGACTTACTCGGACAAGGAACTGCTTGACAGCGGGCTTGAGCCGAACGAGTGGCGTGGGTTCAGGTTCCGGGAGGGATCTGGCTGCATAGAGTGCGGCGGGACTGGGTATCGCGGGCGGTCGGCGATCCACGAACTGCTTGAGCTGGATGACGAGATTCGCGAGATGTTGCTGGCGAAGAAGCCGGGAAGCGAGATTCGGAAGAAGGCCAGGGATAAGGGAATGGGCTTTTTGCGGGACTCGGCGTTGGAGAGGGTTAGGGACGGGATTACGACGCTTCGGGAGATCAATAAGGTTACGTTTATTGAGGCGGGGCGGTAAAAGGCAGTAGGGAATAGGGAACAGGAATTGGGCTGGAACAGGATAGTCTAAGAAGGAATGGAAATTTTACCGACAAGTTTGGGCACACGGCCTCGTCTGGCTGTTGAGCTGAGGTTTGAGGGCGTGGTCGCGGCCCGTGCCGATGATGCGGCCGCTTTGCTGACGTCTGTTTCGCGAGCGGAAGTGGCCGAAGGCGCGGTGATGCCGGGATTGAAGCCGGGCAATATCGTGGATCGTGGTGCGGTGGCGGCGGCGGTTCGCAGGGCGCTTGAGGGTGTGGCGGCGCGGGCGAGTGAGCGTTATGTGACGGTGGTGGTCCCGGATGCTGCGGTGCGGGTGTTGCTGCTCGATTTTGATCAGTTGCCGTCGAAGCCTGTTGAGGCGCTGCCGGTAGTGCGATTTCGGCTGAAGAAGCTGCTGCCGTTTGATGTGGAAGAGGCGGTGGTGAGCTATCAGGTGATGTCGAGCGCCAAGGCCGGGGTGCATGTGCTGGCTGTGGCGATTCCGAAGGCTGTGCTGGATGAGTATGAAGGTGTCGTGACACAGGCTGGGTATCTGCCGGGAGCGGTGCTGCCGAGCACGCTGGCAGCGCTGGCTTCGCTGGAAGAGGCTGAGGCTCCGGTGCTAGTGGTGAATGCGGGGCCGGCTTCGGTGACTACGGCGATTGTGCGTGGTGGAGTTCTGCTGCTGCATCGGTCTGTCGATATGAATGCGGATATTGATGGGAATGCGCCGACGGCGGCGGTGACGGCGCTTCCGCTGGAAGATCGCGAGAGGTCTGCTGAGGTCTGGGCGCGTCAGCGTCTTGTGGATCAAGAGATCGATCGGTTCGATGCCGAGGCTGCGATTCAGACATCGGTTGTTGAGAGAGCGGAGCTGCATGAGTTGGCTGCGAGTGCCGCGTCGCGAGAGATAGCGCAGGCGGTCAGTGTTGCGGCAGCTTATTTTGAAGACACGTTGCAGGCTGCGCCGGAGGTTTTGTTTTCGGCGGGGACGCTGGGGGCTGAGAGGCTTTCGACGACGCTGCGGGATAGCGGGATTGAGGGGCTTCGCGTGCGCGAGGTGGTTGAGGCGGGAGTGCTGCAGGCTGGAGCGACGACGTCGAGTGTGCCGCGTGGCTGGCTGGCGGGCGTGAGGGGAGCTTTGAAGAACTGATGCGGATCTCGGTCAATCTTGCTACACGGCCCTTTGTCGAGCTGCGTCCTCTGTTTGCACGGCTGCGACTGGCTGCGATTGCGCTCGGTGTGCTGGCTATAGGGCTGGGGTTTGCGCTGCATTCGCTGAACGCCAAGGCCAGAGTGGCGCAGGCGCATATGGATTCGCTGAAGGCGAAGACGCTGCAGTTTCAACAGGAGCGTCAGCGGAATGAGGCGCGGATGCGACAGCCCCAGAATATGGCTGTGCTTGAACGCAGCCAGTTTCTGAATGCGGTCTTCGCGGCGAAGAGCTTTAGCTGGACGGCGGTGATGATGGATCTCGAGAGAGTGCTGCCGACTGGGGTGCAGGTGACGAGCATTGAGCCTTCGATTACGAAAGAAGGCGATGTGGTGATCCGGCTGCGTGTGAGCGGCGATCGTGATCGGGCGGTGCAACTGGTTAGGAACCTGGAGACTTCGCAGCGGTTTGTGTCTCCGCGGCTGGCTGGTGAGGCGGCGCAACAGGCTCTTGATAAGGGTATGCCTGGTGTGCAGGCGGGGCCGCCGGGTGTGGAGTTCGAGATCTTCAGCGGCTATAACCCGCTGCCTGAGATTGCGGTGAAGAAGGTCAGTGATGATGAGATGGGGGAGAAAGACGCGGATGCTCCGGCCGATGCGGAGAAGAGCGTGACGAAGAAAGTGCACGGGACTAAGGCTGTGCATCTGAGCAAGCGCGCGCAGACGGGTGGTGTGCGATGACTGTCGCGACTCGGACTGCAGTGCCACAGAGGTTGCAAGATGTGTCGGAGCGTACGCGGGCCTTGTTGACGCGCTTGAATCTTTACTATGCCGTTGTGGCGGTGTTGGCGCTGGTCAATGTCTATCTGCTGGGGCATATGTTCTTTGCGTGGCGGGCGGCCAATAGCCAGAACGCCGATGCCATCGCGCAGCAGACGGTCACTATGCGTACGGCTGAGATTGCCAAGCGTCCGCTTGAAGGCCTGGATGCGAAGCTAGCCCAGGCTACGGCGGATGCGGACAAGTTCTCGGAGAAGAGACTACCGTTTGCTTACTCGGCGGTAGCTGCGGAGTTGGGCGCGCTGGCGAAAAAGCAGAATGTGAAGTTGACGCGGGTGCAGTATGCGCCGGCACCGGTGCTCGAAGGCGGGACGGGTGCGCTTACCGAAGTCAAGATGGATGCGAGTCTCAGTGGCGACTATCGTCCGCTGGTGCTGTTTATCAATGGGCTGGAGCGCGACAAGATGTTCTACCTGATCGAGGGCGTTACGTTGACTGGCCAGCAGACGGGAACTGTCGGGCTGCGGCTTCGTTTGAAGACGTATCTGCGGCCTCCTGTGGGAATGGAGCGGTCGGAGAAGACCGTGACTACGGCGACGAACGAGCCCGCCAGCGGGGGTGAGCCGCGATGAAGGTCGGAGTAGAGGACAAGAAGAAGCTCGCGGTGCTGGGAGTGGTAGGTGCGATGGCGCTAGGTGCAGGCGTGTATCTGTATACGCAGTTGTCCGAGCCTAGCCCTGCGCCGGTGGTTGCTCCGGTTGTCGTTTCGACGCCTGCTACGCCGGTTGTGAAGAGCAGTGGTTCTGGTGCGGCTGCGAAGAACGCGGGGATTACATCGGCACAGCTTGATCCGACGCTGAGGATGGGGCCGATGCTGGTCACCGAAGCGCTTGTGTATTCGGGCGGCGGGCGAAACATCTTCTCGGCTAGCTCGGTGCCGATTGAGATACCGAAGGCGATTGCTCCGCCGCGGCCCAAGGCGGTGCTGCCGCCTCCGCCGATTGTTCCACAGGGGCCTCCTCCGCCTCCGCCGATCGACCTGAAGTTCTTTGGGACGTCGAGTTTGGAGAATGGGCACCGGCAGGCGTTTCTGCTGCATGGGGAGGATGTGTTTCTGGCCACGGATGGCGACATTGTGCAGCGGCGGTATAAGGTGCTTACTGTGTCCGCCAACACGGTGCTGGTTGAGGACATGACGAATAACAATCGGCAGACGCTGCCTTTGATTGGCCACTAACTTCGGCCGGTAGACGCGGCTGCGGATGACGGTGAGGATGCGTGAGCGTCTAGATGAGTATGGTCAGGACAAAAACGGTTGCGCGACGTGACGACGAGCAGGGCTACATGCTCGTGGGGCTGATCGTCGCGATTTTTTTGATTCTGCTTGCTCTGGGAGTTGCAGCGCCTAAGGTTGCGCGAGATCTGCGGCGGGAACGCGAGGTCGAGGCCGAGCACAGGGCTAATCAATATGTGCGGGCTATCCGGCTGTACTACTTGAAGAATGGGAACCACTATCCCGGTTCGATCGAGCAGCTAGAGAAGACGAACAACATACGGTATCTTCGTCAGCGTTATGTCGATCCTATGACTGGCAAGGCCGACTGGCGGCTGATCAAGGTGGGAGAGAACAAGACCACGGTGAAGGGATTTTTTGGGCAGCCGTTGTCAGGCCTGAGTCCGGGGCTTGGAACGGCGGCGGGGATGGCGTCGCAGGGTGCGATCGGCGCGGGGGCGGCGGGATCGTCCTCTACGCCTGCGTTCGGTTCGCCTTCGACTGGTACAGGCGGATTGGGCGGCACATCTGGTGGTCCGGGTTCGAGCCTAAACAGCACAGTGGGATCATCGGCTAGCGGGCCTGGGACGACGACGGCTGGAACCCCGGGCGCGGGATCGGGTACCAGTAGCGATTCGGCATTTGGTTCCAGCACCAGTTCGGGGCTGGGTGGTGGGATCGGTAGCCAGTCGGCAACGAGCTTTACTGGCGGGGGCGCTCTGTTTATGGGGGTTGGGAGTTCGAAGACAGGCGACTCGATTATTGAGCCGAACGAACAGACGACTTACCAGACGTGGGAGTTTTTGTACGATCCGCGGATCGAGCAGATGAAGGCGAAGGCTAGTTTGTTTGGTGGCGCTCCCACTGCTTCCGGCCCGTCAGGGCTTGGGTCGGCTTCGGGGAATGTGAGTCCGGGGATGGGCGGAGGTACTCCCGGCGCAACGACTCCGGGTGCCACTACACCCGGTGCGACGCCTGCGCCTACGACTCCGTCTTCGCCTTCGGTGCCTCAGTGAAGGGAAAAACGTCCTAGCCAATTTGTGACCAAGACCCTTTCCTGGTGGAGTGTGCGACCAGAAGATGGGAAAGGTTGATTTTCAGCTCTAACTTCGAGATTTCGAAATAAGGAAGATAGGTATGCGTCAGATGTTCGGTGCGATTTGGATTTTGTCGGCTGCTGTAGCCGTGGCAGGTGCGCAACAGCCTTCGCCTAATAAGGCATGGATCGAGAAGAGTAATAGCTACACGCAGCAGCTGCTTGATGTCGATATGCAGCACAGTCCGGAGAGTGGGTCGCGGCAGGGGCTGGTGAAGTTTGACAAGCTGATCAGCAATCCTACGCTGGCTGACGATCTGGCTAAGCGTGCGGAACTGAAGGTTGTGTTGGCGAAGTTGAAGGCGCAGGAGGCCGTGGAGAAGGACAAGAACGTCCTTGAGGATCTGGAGATTCTGCGCAAGGCCTTTGACCTGCAGTTTCGTCAGGAGGACTTCTCGCTTGAGCATGAGGTTCCGTTTATTAATGCGAGTCAGGCTGTGTTTGGGGGCCTTAGGGGGTTGCTGGATGATCAGGTGGCAGCAGAGCGGCGACCTGATGCGGTTGTCCGGCTGCGGAAGTATGCGGGGGTTGAGCCCGGATATAAGCCGTTTACCGACTTGCTGCGGCAGAGGGTTGAGGAGCAGATTGCCAAGCCAGGTGTGATCTATCCGTCGAAGGATGAGTTGGAGACGGAGCTTGGGCGGAATCAGAACTACGTTGATGGGATTGCGAAGCTGTTTACGAAGTACAAGCTGACTGGTTGGGAAGAGCCTTACGCGAAGCTGAAGGTGCAGCTGGCGGACTATGACGCCTGGATTCGGGCGAATGTGCTGCCGAAGGCTCGGACGGACTTCCGGTTGCCTCCTCAGGAGTATGCGCTGAACTTCGAGAGCTATGGGATCGATATTCCGCCGGCGCAGATTGCGGCGATGGCTCATAAAGCGTTTGCAGAGTATCAGGCGGAGATGGCTTCGCTGGCGGCTCAGATCGCGAAGGAGAAGGGGTACAAGTCGAGTGATTATCGCGACGTGATTGCGGAGTTGAAGAAGACGCAGATTACGGGTGATGCGATCATGCCGTTCTATGAAGGGCGGCTGCATGAGATCGAGAAGATCATCGTGGCGAAAAATTTGGTGACGCTGCCGGATCGGCCTGCGATTATTCGTTTGGCGACGGCGGCTGAGACGGCTCAGCAGCCGGCACCCCATATGACGCCGCCTCCGTTTCTGCATAATACGGGGCAGCGGGGGGAGTTTGTGCTGCCGCTGAATATCCCTTCGGCGACGGGCGGCGAGGAGGATAAGTATGACGACTTCACCTTTGATGCCGTGGCTTGGACGCTGACGGCTCATGAGGCGCGGCCGGGGCATGAGTTGCAGTTCGACTCGATGGTGGAGCATGGGGTGAGTCTGGCGCGGGCGCTGTATGCGTTCAACTCGACCAATGCCGAGGGCTGGGGCTTGTACTCGGAGTACATCATGAAGCCTTATATGCCGCTCGAGGGTCAGCTGATGTCGCTGGACCTGCGGTTGCTGCGTGCGGCTCGGGCGTTTCTGGATCCGGAGCTGCAGTCGGGCAAGGTGACGCCGGAAGATGCGTATCGCGTGCTCGAGAAGGATGTGGTGCTGAGCCATGCGTTTGCCAAGGAGGAGGTCGAACGGTTTACGTTCCGCGCTCCGGGGCAGGCGAACAGCTACTTCTATGGGTATACGCGGCTGCTCGATCTAAGGAAGGAGACTGAGGCTGCGCTGGGGAAGAAGTTCGACCAGAAGAAGTTTCATGACTTCATTCTGGCTCAGGGGTTGTTGCCTCCGGACTTGATGCGGAAGGCTGTGATGGAGGAGTTTGTGCCCTCGCAGAAGTAACTGGCGACCGCGGATTTTCGCGGATCACGGATAAAAGATGGGTGGAGAGGCTTGGGCTTCTCTGCCCCTTTTGTTTTTGATCATGGGTTTGCTGGTTTGAGGGCGTCTCCGCGGAGCTTGCCGATGCGGCCTTTGGGGCCCACGACGAAGGGGAGGGAGAGGGCGTTCCAGTTTTTGTCGGCGTCGGGTGGTTCGGAGGCGGTGGGTTTGAGGGGCCTCCAGTTTTTGCCGTCATCGCGGGAGATGTCGGTGCCGTTGGGGCCTACGGTGATCCAGGTTTTGGTGGTGGGGTCGTAGGCTACGGCGCTGCGGTAGCCGTGGGGTGGGGTTTGGGCGGGATGCCAATCGGCCGAGGAGCCACCAAGAAATCCGTAGGCTGCTATGCCAACGTGCTCTGGCGCCGAATAGTCACCCCCTACAATCACTTCACTGTCGAGAAAGGTTCTTTCTGCCACGCGCGAGCCAATCGAAAAGGCTCCGGATGACGTTGAAAGTACATTCCACGGAAGCATATCGACCTGCATGTGCCTAGGTCGATAGACGAGTTTCTTAGCTCCTGGAGCGACCTTGGCTTCAAAATCGGCTGGTCCTCGGGTATCGTCGGCTTCCACAAGATATTGAAGAACACGCGCCCCTGAAATGCCTCCGGTGACGAAGGCTCGCCTACTAAGTCCCTTCAATAGCAGGGAAGAATTACTGGCGGCGAAGAGACCTTCTCCAGTAAGAGGTGGTGGGAATTGTTTGATCTGACGCTCCCACTTGTTACCGCAATCAAAGCTGAGAAACATTGGGAAGTTCCCGTTGACAGGATCTCCAACCAGTGCGCCGAAACATTGAGTCTTCTTATTTTGGGGAATAGTTTCGAATTGGATAGCGTCCCAGAAGCCTTCTTTGTCTGGGTTGGTGAAGAGGAGTTTCCATGTGCGGCAGCCGTCGGTGGTTTTGTAGAGGCGGGAGAGGTCTCCTTTGCCTGAGGACATGACGATGGCGGTGTTTTCGTCGAAGGCCTGGATGCCGCGGAAGTCTAGTTTTTCGGCTCCGGGTGGGGTGGCGCAGCCTTGCCAGAGGTAGCCTCCGTCTTCGGTGCGGAGGACCGTGCCTTCGGTGCCGCTGGCCCAGGCTACTCCTGCGCCTACGTTGGCGATGCCGCGCAGGCTGGCGGTGGTGCGGGAGTCCTGGATGTCCCATTGGGCTCGGGCGATCGGTGCGGCAAGGAGGAGCAGGGTGAGGGCGAGGACAAGCGGATCGCGCTTTGCGCGATTGTTCACCTTAGGCGCGATGAAGCCGCGCCGAAGATGGGGCACCCGGTCTTCGTGGCGTGTTGTCTTTTGCTGCATGTGGTATCCCTACCCCCGTACTTATGGTTCTAAAGTATTCGAAATAAATGACCTAGGTCTGGACTTCGGTCTGTTGTTGATCGTAAATGAAGATGCCCCGGTTTTTGGCCGGGGCTTTCTTTTCTCTTTTAAGTATAGCGAACGACGTGGAATTAATACGCAGTGCTTATGTCTTTTGGATTGAGATGGTTGTGTGGTTTTGGGGGCTTGACGGGATGATCGGGGCGGCGGGGAGCTGCTGTGGGCGGAAAGGGTTTGGGGCGTATGGGTGAGGGATAGGGTGTCGGGGTCCTTCGACTGCGCAACTCGCAAAGTGCGCGAGTTGCTTCGCTCAGGATGACGAGCAAAAACTCGCAACAACAATAGCAACGGCAACAGCAACGACAACTGCAACTGCAACGACAATAGCAACGGCAACAGCAACGACAACTGCAACTGCAACGACGACCGCAACGACAAAGGCAACCGCAACAGCAGGTCCCCTCCGAGGATGACAAGCAGGAAGGATAACGGCAAGGCGATGACAGGGGCTGACGGTTGAGAGACACGGCGGGGCTTATATCCGGATTGTGGGTGTAAGCCCACCGCGAGGTGTCAGCGGCCGTCTATTTTTTGGGTTGCCAGAGGGCTATGGGGGCGCCGGTGGGGTCGAGGAGGATGCTGAAGTGGCCCATGTTGGGGACTTCGGTGATGTCCTTCATGACCTGGGCGCCGAGAGATTTGGCCTTTGCGGTGGAGGCGGCGAGGTCGTCGACCTGAACGTAGGCTAGCCAGGTGGAGGGCGCTCCGGGGACGGGGTGCTTCATCATGCCGCCGCCGGGGCCTTCGCCGGGCTTGATGATGGTGTAGGTGCCGCCGGGACCCATGTCCATGTCGTCGTATGTCCAGGAGAAGAGGCCGGAGTAGAAGGCTTTGGCTTTCGCCGGGTCGGTGGTGTTGAGTTCAAGATGACAGAAGGGATTTGCCATTTCGGAGTTCCTTTCGGAGATGAGTTGTTTTCGGGGCCGGAACTGATTTTCGATGTGTGTTGAGGCAGGTATGAGCCCTGCCGGGCAGGGTACTCCTTGAGATGTGTGAAGTCTCGGGAGGATGGAAGGATTTTTGGAATATTCAGATTTGTGGGATGAGTGGTGGGAAGGCAGAATGACAAACGTAACAAACGACTGCAAGTGCAGATTAGTGGAAAAAAGAAGGCGGTAGTCCCCAGAGGGCGGCCGCCTAAAGTTGTTCAAGGAGGAGGGCACAGATGAAAACTATTGGCCGATCAGCTTGGCAGACTGGTCTGTTCCGGTGAAGGTGTAGACGGCCAGGGTGTGACCGGTTTCGATGTCAGTGGCGACGACGGGCGGGTTCTGGCCGATACGTGAGGGCCACGACTGCATGTGGTGGGGAACTGGCGGCCGTTTGATCTCGGGGACGCGAGTGGACTCGAGGCTTTTGGGTTGGGTGATTGGAAGGTTAGTGGAATGGGTGTATGAGGCCGTGTTGAAGGGCGCAGGCGTGGCCGTGCAGCCCGCGAGAAGGCCAGCGAGGAGACCGGCTATGCCAAGGGAAGCGAGTTTGACGAGGCGGCGGGTGAGGCTCTTGGATTGGGTCTTGGGTTGGCTATTGGGTTGTGGGGAGGACATGGCGTAATGCTCCGGGGCCCGACTTAGATTTGAACGAAGGTTAGCCGGGGGGAATCAGGAGCGACAATGACCCGATTGTGGCATCGAGTTGGAGGGGATTGGAGGAGAAGTTGCCGTGTCTGGAGTGGAGGGTTTGGCTGGTAGATTGCTGGGCTATCTCTATGAAAATAGGGTGAATGGTAGGAAGGCATCGGGATAGTCTGCCGATTTTGAAGCGTTGGGGTGGTCTCGTACATCAGATATATTGACAGTAAGTGACTCAAGGTGCGATTCTTGGTCAGTCAACAATGTGAGCGGGCCTGGTGCCCGTATGAGGGAGTGTGGATATGGGAAAGATTATTGGTATCGATTTGGGAACGACGAACTCGTGCGTCGCTGTAATGGAGGGCGGCGAGCCGAAGGTTATCCCGAATGAAGAGGGTGGGCGGACTACACCTTCGGTGGTGGCGTTCACCAAGAGCGGGGAGCGGCTGGTTGGTCAGGTGGCCAAGCGGCAGGCGATTACGAACCCCGAGAACACGATCTATTCGATCAAGCGTTTTATGGGCCGCCGGTTCAATGAAGTGAACGACGAGATGAAGATGGTGCCGTACAAGGTCGTGCAGCAGGGCGACCATGTTGCGGTTGTGGCTCAGGGCAAGGAGTACACGGCGCCTGAGATCTCGGCGATGATTTTGCAGAAGCTGAAGAAGGCTGCTGAGGATTATTTGGGCACGAGCGTGACAGAGGCCGTGATTACGGTTCCGGCTTACTTCAACGACGCTCAGCGGCAGGCCACGAAGGACGCGGGTAAGATTGCGGGTCTCGATGTAAAGCGCATTGTGAATGAGCCGACTGCGGCTGCGCTGGCGTATGGGCTCGACAAGAAGAAGGACGAGACGATTGCCGTGTACGACTTTGGCGGCGGTACGTTCGATATCTCGATTCTTGAGGTTGGCGAAGGCGTGATTGAGGTGAAGTCGACCAATGGTGATACGCACCTTGGTGGTGACAACCTTGACCAGAGGATCGTTGACTGGCTGATCTCGGAGTTCAAGAGCGAGACCGGTCTGGACCTGACCTCGAAGGGCAACGAGATGGCGCTGCAGCGGCTGAAGGATGCCGCGGAGCGCGCGAAGATCGAGCTGTCGACGGCGCAGGAGACGGAGATCAATCTGCCGTTTATCACTGCGGATGCGAGCGGGCCGAAGCACCTGGTTCGTAAGCTGACGCGGGCTAAGCTCGAGAGCCTGGTTGATGATTTGCTGCAGCGGTCGATTGGGCCTTGCAAGCAGGCGATGAAGGATGCGGGCGTTGATGCGAGCAAGATCGACGAGGTCGTGCTGGTCGGCGGTCAGACTCGTATGCCTAAGATTCAGCAGCTTGTGAAGGAGCTGTTTGGCAAGGAGCCGAACAAGGGCGTCAATCCTGACGAAGTAGTTGCGATTGGTGCTGCTGTGCAGGCTGGTGTTCTGGCCGGCGAGGTGAAGGACCTGCTGCTGCTGGATGTGACTCCGCTGACGTTGGCGATTGAGACGATGGGCGGGGTGGCGACACCGATGATTCAGCGGAATACGACGATTCCGACGAAGAAGACGGAGACGTTTTCGACGGCGGCGGATTCGCAGACCGAGGTTGAGGTGCATGTGCTTCAGGGCGAGCGTCCGATGGCGGCGCAGAACCGGACTCTGGGCAAGTTCAAGCTGAGCGGGATTCCGCCTGCTCCGCGTGGCGTGCCGCAGATCGAGGTGACGTTCGACATCGATGCCAACGGCATTCTGAATGTGACGGCGAAGGACAATGCGACGGGTAAGGATCAGAAGATTACGATCACGAGCTCGTCGGGCCTGAGCAAGGAAGAGGTTGAGCGGATGGCGAAGGATGCCGAGGCTCATGCAGCCGAGGACAAGGAGAAGCGCGAGGAGGTTGAGGCGCGCAACGGCTTGGATTCACTGGTCTACAACGTCGAGAAGATGCTGAAGGATGCTGGTGATAAGGTTGCCGGGTCCGACAAGAGCGAGGTTGAGACCGCGCTGGAGGATGCGAAGAAAACTCTGAGCGGAACACCCAGCGCGAGTGAGCTGAATTCGGCTAAGGATCGTCTAACTGGAGTGAGCCATAAGCTGGCCGAAGCGATGTATAAGGCCACGGCGGCGAGTGCTCAGTCGGAGCCAGTGGACGGCGCTGCAGGAACGGCTCAGGAGCCGAAGAAGGATGAAGGCGTGATCGACGCGGAGTATGTTGACGTCGACGAGAAGAAGTAAAGAGAAATAAAGAGCAGTAAGTGTAGTCCAAAGTGGTTGCAGTTGCGTAGTAAAAAGAGGGGCGTTCCGTAGTGGGTGCCCCTCTTGTTGTACCGGGCCTGAATAACGTGGTTGGCGTGTAGAGTGCGTCTAGTGACCAGGAAAGGTTATTGCAAGTGAACCGAAGTAGGAATAGAAACGACGATAGTTTTTCTGATGTGTTGTGGCTGGAGAACCTGGAACTCAATCGATTACTTGGAGGTAAGGCTATGACCGAGACGATGTGGAGATGCGACCAGGTTCGTGCGGGAAAGCTATATAACCGCATGATGTTCGATACGCGCGAAGAGGCAGAACAGTTTGCGCATCGGATGCAGCAGATGGAGCCGGACCAGATGTTTTCGATCGAAGCAATTGAAGCGAAGCAGGTCTGGAACTAAAGTTTCAGGAAGTAGAAGTAAGGGCGTGGCGACGGTAGTTCTGGTAAATGACCAGTGCCCGTCGCCATCGTTCGTTGTGGATGGAATTTCTGGGAGGGTTGAGTGCCTGAAGGGAATGAGATTCATCGGTGGGCGGAGCGTCATACGACGGCGTTTGCCGGGAAGCCGGTGAGGGTGGATGGACCGCAGGGTCGGTTTACCGATGCGGATGTTCTGGATGGGCGGAAGCTTGAGCGGGTGATGGCCGTGGGCAAGCACCTGGGGTATGACTTTGGGAAGGACCGGATTCTGCATGTTCATCTTGGATTGCAGGGGGATTTTACAGAGGGCTCGGGACCGCTGCCCGACGTGAAGGGCGCGCTGCGGCTACGGATGTGGAATGCGGCTGCGGTGAAGAGGCCTGCTGTGCCGGGTGTCAGCAAGCGGCATGGATGGTACTCGGACGATGATGGGACGGACAACATCGACGCGGATAAGGTTGCGTGGGTTGAGCTGCGCGGGCCGATGGACTGCTCGGTGTATTCGCAGGAGAAGTGGGATGGGTTGTTGAAGCGGCTGGGGCCTGATCCGCTGAATGGCGATGGGCCGGAGAGGATGATCGCGAAGGTAGCGAAGAGCAGGAAGCCGATTGGTGAGCTGCTGATGGACCAGACGGTTGCTGCGGGGGTTGGAAATATTTATCGTGCAGAACTGTTGTATCGGGCGAGGCTGAGTCCGTTTCGTGTCGGCAAGGATGTGGAGGAGAAGACGCTGCGGTCGATATGGAAAGAGGCGGGCGTTTTGATGAAGGCAGGGATGGTGGATCGCAGGATTGTGACGACGAAGCCTGCGGATCGGCCGCATAAGACGGGGCAGGCTTTGAAGGAGGAGGCTCATTATGTGTATCGGAGGAATGGGCGGCCTTGCTTTGTTTGTGGGACGGATGTTTTGAAGAAGGAGATGGCGGGGCGGAATCTGTTCTGGTGTCCGGTGTGCCAGGCTGAGTGAGAATTTTAGGGAGAGTAGAAGGTTTCGAGGCGCGGAAGGCTCGCGCTGGTTGCAGAATGGAAGAAGACTATGGCGACGACTAAGACAAAAGATTATTACGGCACGCTGGGCGTCAAGAAGACGGCTACGGCGGATGAGATTCGGAAGGCGTTCAGGAAGGCTGCGCGTAAGTATCACCCGGACGTGAATCCGGGGGACAAGAAGGCGGAGGAGAAGTTCAAGGAGATCTCGGAGGCGAACGATGTTCTGAGCGATGACAAGAAGCGGAAGATCTATGACCAGTTCGGGTTCTACTCGGACAACATCGATGCTGCGGCGGCTGAGGCTGCTGCTCGCGGGGGGTATGCGGGCGGCGGGTTTCCAGGAGGCGGGTACGGCGGCGGCGCGCAGGCAGGCGGACACGGTGGTGCGCAAGAGGTTCCGTTCGACTTTGAGGGATTCGATTTTTCGGACTTTCAAAGCGGCAACACACGGCAGCAGGAAGCGAGTGGAGGATTTGGCGGAAGCTTCCGGGACATCTTCAGTGGGATGTTTACGGGGAACCGTGGGGCGCGTGGACCTCAGCCGGGGACTGATCTTGAGTACCAGGTGAGTGTGGACTTCTGGACGGCGGTGCGCGGTGGCGTGACTCGGCTGGAGATTCAGCGGCAGGAGATCTGCCCGACGTGCAAGGGGAAGTCGACGACGGGCGGCAGTGTGGAGTGCCCGGAGTGCCATGGCTCGGGCCAGGTGACGCAGATGGGCGGGCGGATGAAGTTCAATATCCAGTGCCCTCGGTGCGGCGGTTCGGGGAAGGTGCAGAATAGCTGCCCGACGTGCGATGGGGCGGGTGTGGTGACGAAGAAGGAGCAGCTTGAGTTCCGGATCAAGCCGGGGACTCGGGATGGGCAGCGGATTCGGCTGGCGGGTAAGGGTAATGCAGGTACGAATGGCGGGCCTGCTGGGGATCTTTATCTGATTATTAAGGCGGGGACGCATCCTGTGTTTACGCGGAACGCGGATGATATTTATGTAACCGTTCCGGTTGCAATTTCGGAGGCAGCGCTGGGAGCGAAGATCGATGTGCCGACGATCGATACGCATGATGGAGGCGGACGGACGCAGTTGAAGGTTCCGCCGGGAACGCAGTCGGGGCAGAAGCTGCGGTTGCGGGAGAAGGGCGTGCCGAGCGCTTCGCAGGAGGGCAAGCGCGGGGATCAGATTGTTGAGGTCAAGGTTGTCGTGCCGAAGGTGCAGGATGAGCGGTCGAAGGAGATTTTGCGGGAGTTGGCGAAGCTGAATCCGGAGGATCCGCGGGAGGAGTTGTTTGCGAAGGCGTAGAACAAAAGGCTTAACACCGATCAAGGCGGATGACACCGATTAAAAGCACTGCGGATGATGACGGTGATATGCGCGAGGAGTGCGAGCCAGGGGAAAGGAACGACACCTGCAAATCAAGGACAGAAGCAGATCCCCTTCGGGGATGATAACAAGAGGAGCAACAGCAACGGTGAAAGGTAATGCGAAGGCAACGCGAATGAGTTTTGTTTGACGTTGCGGTGCGCGGAAGAGCTAGACTTCGGTAAAGCAGTAGAAGGTTGGGTTATGGTGACGAAGCGGAAGAATAAGGGTGCTTATATGATCTCGGCGGTGGCGGAGATGTATCAGATTCATCCGCAGACGTTGAGGCTGTATGAGCGGGAGGGGTTGCTACGGCCTTCGCGGAGTGAAGGGAATACTCGGCTGTATACGGATGAGGATCTGGAACGGCTGGAGTTTATTTTGAATCTGGCACGCGATCTTGGGGTGAATATCGCGGGGATTGCGATTGTGCTGCAGATGCGGGAGCGCATGGAGGAGATGAACCGCCAGATGCAGGGGTTTGTCGACTATGTGCGTACGGAAATGTTGACGCGGATGCATCAGCAGCAGACTCCGGAGGCGGGGCTGGTTCCGCTGCGGCGGCCGATGGTGGTTCCGGTGAAGATTGTGAAGAAGAAGTAGCTCGGTGGGCCGTGGTAGTGAGCGACCGGCCACGGATGAACGCGGATAAGAAACTGGGGATTTCTGCTGCGATAGACTTGAAGACTGCCTGTTTCGCGAGCTTTTGAGCTTGGACGGCGTTCAAGGATGAGATGAGCTTGTTGCTTCAGATTTTGTTTTGGGTTGCGGTGGTTGGTACGGTCACGTCTGGGATCTACTGCCTGATGGTGGTGGTCGCAGCGGTGCGGTTTGGTTTGCGGCGGCGGCGCGTGGATCATGCGGGGCCGTTCATGCCGCCGGTTAGTGTGCTGAAGCCGCTGCATGGGATTGAGCCGGGGTTGGAACGGAGTCTTGAGACGTTTTTTGAGCAAGAGTATCCGGAGTTTGAGCTGCTGTTTTGTGCGCGGCATGAGACGGATGAAGGGTTGAAGGCTGCTCGGCGGGTGGGAGAGCGGTATCCGGGGGTGAAGGCTCGGTATATCGCTTGTGGGGAGCCAGAGTACCCGAATCCGAAGATGTTTTCACTTGGGGTGATGGCGGAGGCGGCGGAGCATGAGCTGCTGGTGACGGCGGATGCGGATGCTCGGGTAGAGAGGGATTTTTTGAGGCGTGTTGTGCAGCCTATGGCGGATCCGAAGCTCGAACTGTCTTGGTGCTTGTATCTGGGGACGGCGGATGTGTCGAACCTGGCTACGGAGCTGGATGCGGTGGGCAAGAGCGTCGAGATGGGTTCGGGTGTGCTGGTCGCGAATATGGTGGAGGGCGGCACTAAGTTTGCGCTGGGCGTGATCATGGTGCTGCAGCGGCAGGCTTTCTATGATGCGGGTGGGTATGCGGATTTGGGGCAGTATCAGGCGGAAGACTATGTACTGGGCAAGCGGCTGGCTGAGCAGGGAAAGGGCGTGATGATATCGCCGCAGGTGATTCGGCTGGTGGTGCCGGAGACTTCGTTTGCGCTGTCGTTTAAGAATCAGTTGCGGTGGATGCAGAGTACGCGACGGTCGCGCCCGTTAGGGCATTTGGGGACAGGGTTGACGTTCAGTGTGCCGTTTGGGCTGGTGGGGCTGCTGTGGGGCCTGCTGGCGGGGCATCCGATTGCCGGGTTGCTGCTGCTGATGGGGAGTTGTGTTAATCGGTGGCTGCAGGCTGGGGTAATGCTCAGAGTGCTGGGGGAGCCGATGTGGGTGTGGCAGACCGCGATCTATCCGTTGCGGGATTTGTTGGGTGGGGTACTTTGGGTTTTTAGTTATTTGCCGGGGCACGTTTATTACCACGGGGGGAAGTTTTCGATTGATGCGGATGGGCGGTATAAGGAGATTGGCTAATTCGTATCTCGCGAGGATCTGAAGGCATATCTCAGGGGCTAAAGCCCCCTTCTGTTTTGCGCTGAGAGAGACCCAAGGCTGAAGCCTTGGGGTACCTAGGTGCAACTGCGACAGCTAATCGGAGGATGGTGACAGTAGATTGCCAACTGAGTGCTACCGTCTGAGAGGCCTCTTAGTTCTGGTTGGAGAGGAGAATCTTTCCTCCGGAGGAGGCGAGGGTGTGGACTGGGCCGTAGTGGGCTAGGTCGGCGGCGCGGCTGGGGTCGTAGGTCATGAGGAAGATGCGGCGGGAACTGGACCAGAGCTGGTGGAGTGAGTCTTCGGTCTCGAAGATTTGAGGGGCGTCGGGCCAGAAGCTGCCGTACCAGAGGCCGTTGACTCTTCCGCGCACGAGGTGGACCTGCTGCCGGGTGTAGAAGACGAGGGTGGAGCCGGAGGTGAGTTCGCCGTCGAGGATGATTTTGTCGGTGGGCTGGATGCCGGCGCGGTTGATGGCTACGGCTAGATCTTTCGAGCCGAGGATGGGGTAGAAGCGGGCGAGGCCTTCGTGCGCGGCCAGGAGAGTGACGGTCATCGCTGCGGCGAGGGTGAGGTTTGCGGAGTAGGTTCGTCCGGTGCGGCGGAGCAGGTAGCTGACGGGGCCGATGACCAGCATGCTGAGGGCGACGGCGGCGAGAGGACCACGGAAGAGGCCCATGGCTGCTCCGGTGAGGTCGAAGAGGTGGCCGAGGGAGAGGTTGTAGAACTCGGGGTTGGCGGCGATGAGGGATGCTATGTCGGCACCGGGGGCGGGATGGGGGGCGGTGATGGCGAAGTATCCGCAGATGAGGGCGATCAGGGTGGTGAGGGGGACGAGGAAGTAGAGGGTCCAGTTGAGGGCGCTGGTGCGGGCTTTGGCGCTATTGTCGTCGGCACGGGTGAGGAGGCTTGCGGCCATGAGGGCCAGGGCCGGGAGTGCGGGGAGGCCGTAGTACTCCTGACGGCTGGAGAGGGTGAAGAAGCCGAGGACGACGACGGTCCAGAGGATGAGGGAAAGTGCGGTTTCGTATTGACGTGCGGTGGTTGCGCTGCGGTTGCGGAGGGTTCGGATGTGGTCGGTGAGGGCGGGGGTGAGGAAGGTGGCCCAAGGCATGATCCAGAGGGCGTTGAGGAGCCAGAAGAGGGGGATGGGGACCTGGCCGTAATCGTGGGGGATACGGCGGCCGAGGAAGCGGGCGATGTGCTCGTTGTAGAGATAGAACCAGGCCCAGCCTCCGGTGGCGGGGAGGCCCATGCCGGCGGGGAGCGGGATCGCCGGGGTGCGGATGGCGGCGAGGATGTGCCAGGGGGCGGCTATCGCGAGGAAGACGGCGGTGCTGGCGAGGAGGTGGAACTTGGTGAGGAGGCGGAGCTGCTTTGTGACGGCCAGGTAGAGGAAGACGAAGGCTATGGGGAAGACGAGGCCGATGAGTCCTTTGGTGAGGACGTTGAGGGCCATGATGGCAGCGAAGGCCAGGCAGGGGAGGAGGGGGGATTTGTGGGTGAGAGAGGAGAACGGCTCGTGCTTCGTACGAATGTTCCACTCATCACGATGAGACTGCGATGAATGGGGCACCCGGTTCTTTGGTGAGTCGAAGTCTTCGACTTGGAGGTGGTTCGCTTGAATGCGGTCCAGGGCTATTAGGAAGAGGTGGACGGCTAGCGTCATCCAGAGGGCCAGGAGGATGTCGGGGATGTAGAAGCGGGTGTAGAGGTAGGGGCCGATGCTGGTGGCGAGGGCGAGGGCGGCGTAGAAGCCTCCGCGGTCGGGTGCGCTGGCGGGGGAGATGCTGCTGAAGAGGCGGATGCCGAGGGCGTAGACGGCGAGGAGGAGGGCGAGGACGCCGAGGGCGAGGGGGATGCGGGCGGCCCAGTCGTAGGGGCCGAAGAGGTGCATGGAGCCGGCGGCCATCCAGTACATGAGGGGCGGCTTGTCGAAGAAGCGGACGCCGTTGACGAAGGGAGTGACGTAGTCGTGGCGGTGGAGCATCTCGCGGGCGATCTCGATGTAGATGGAGTCGACGTCATCGAGGAGGCCGGGGGAGAAGAGGCCGCCGATCTGGAGGATGGCCCAGGCGAGGAAGAGGATGGCGATGGAGCGGGGGCTCCAACGGCGGGTGGGCGTGCTGATGGTGGCGGTGGGGAAGTGGTGCTCGGCAGAAACCTGTTCCGCTGGGGCCGGGAGGATTTCTACGGTTTGGGTGGAGCGGTAGTTCATGAGTCTCGTTCAGGTTCGTTAGTTTGGTGCGGGATTATCTAAAGGGCGATCGGTGAATAGAGCCTTGCCGGAGGTCTCCTCGAGGAGGATCTTTTTACTGCCCAGGAGGCGGTCTACTTCGTCGCGCTTTTCGAGGGGGACAAATAGTATTTTACGTTCTCCGGTGCCCCATGTCTTCAAAAGATCGTCGTGGGTGAGGAATATGTGGGGTGCGTCGGGGAAGGTGGAGCCGAAGAGCATGGAGGAGGAGCGGCCGTCGACGAGGTAAACGTCTTCTCCGAGGTAGAAGGGGATGGAGGAGCCGTAGGACTGGTCGCCGTAGAGGAGGACCTGGTTGTCGCGGGAGATGGCTCGGTCGTCTTCGAGCTCCTGAATCTTCTCGGCTAAGTCCTGCGAGGACAGCATGGGCTCAAAGCGGACGAGGGCGATGTGGGCGGCGATGAGGAAGACGGTGCTGGTGAGGGCGATGGCTGTGGTGGCCGCGAGGTGGCGGCTTTTGGTGCGGAGCCACCATGCTACGGCGGGTCCGATGGCGAAGGCGAAGGCGGCGAGAGCTGCGGGCAGGCGCAAGGCGGCGAAGGAGGGGCCGGTGAGGTCGAAGAAGTGCGACATGGAGAGGGTGTAGTCGCCTACGCCGCGGTGGGCGAGGAGGTCTCCGATGTCGGGGACGAAGGGGAGATTGCGGGAGGTCCAGAGACCGTAGGCGAGGGCAGATGCGGCAGTGACTCCGATGACGGTGAGGGTCGCGTGGGCGAAGGTGATCCAGCGGCGGGAGGATTTGTCTTCGTCGTAGGTGTTTTCGGCGCGGGTTAAGGCTGCGGCGATCAGGGCCAAGATGGGGAGGTAGGCGGGGAAGGTGTAGTACTCCTGGTTGGTAGAGAGGGAGAAGAAGACCAGGACCAGGGCAGAGAAGAGGAATAGGAGGAGGGTGGTATTTGCGCCAAAACCATTGAGCGCGTAACCCAGGGCTCCGGTGAACATATTCCGGTGGTAGCGCAGAGCGTATCCCGTCCCATAAGGAGGTGTGGGTCTAGGCTCTGGGATGCGACCCATTTTGATAGCATGGCGAAATGCATTACGGCGCTGCTTCCATTGATTCCATCCCTTGATGAATGCGATTGGGAGGAAGAGGCTCCAGGGGAAGAGCCAGACTAGGTGGAGGCTCCAGAAGAGATAGCCGGGGAGCTTGTTGTAGTCCATGGGGTAGCGCTTGCCGAGGAAGCGCAGGAAGTGCTCGTTGACGAAGTAGAACCAGAAGAAGCCGTGGCCGTTCATGCCTCCGGTGTTTCGTAGGCCGGCGAGGATGTGCCAGGGGGCGGCTATGGCCAGGAAGAGCAGGAGGCCGGTGAGGGGCTTTAGCTTGCGAAGGTTGCGGTATTCGCCGGTTAGGGCGAGGTAGATGATCGCGGTACCGAAGAAGAAGACCAGGGCTACGAGGCCTTTGGTGAGGACGGCGAGGGCGAGGGCTGTCCACATGAGGTAGGGGTAGAGGTTGTGGGCTCGCGGTTCGGGTTCGGTGAGGACACCTTCAATCTTTGAGGAGTTTAGCGACTGAAGGAGTGTGTAGAGGGCGGTGCAGAGGAAGAGGGAGAGGAGGACTTCGGGGATGTAGATGCGGGTGAAGAGGAAGACTCCGGCAGAGGTGAGGATGGCGAGGCCGGTGTAGAAGGCGGTGCGGGGGCCGAAGGCTTTTGACGCCCAGTGGAAGCCGAGGAGGGCCAGGAGCAGGACTCCGATGGCCTGGGGGAGGTGGGCGGCGAAGGTGTTGAAGCCGAAGATGCGGAAGCTGAGGGCGTCGAGCCAGTAGGGGAGGGGGGCTTTTTCGAGGTAGCGGATGCCGTTGACGTGGAGGGTGACGAGGTCGCCGGTGAGGGCCATGTGACGGGCGGCGTTGGCGTGGGTGCCGTCGGCGTCGTCGAGCAAGGGTGGGGCGAAGAGGGCGGCGAAGAAGATGATGATCCAGAGGCCGGTGAGGATGAGGAGGGAGGTAGAACGGCGGGGGGAGTCGGAGGGGAGGGGAAGCGAGAGGGGCTGTTCCGTGATTTTTTCTGCGATTTTTTCAGCAAGATTCTCGGAGACGCTCGCAGGGAGGGGCGAAATAATCATGGTTTAGCTGCTCTTTCAGATATTTCAGATAAAGAAGTGAGGCAAGTACCTATGGATTGGATGCAAGGAGGCTGCCGTAGCACCGTGGGAAAAGGGTCCTTAATGAAAGCCGTACGAGATAAAGACCCGTACGGAGTGGGGAAAGTTGCGCCATTTCAAGATGATGGCTATGGAAGATGGGGTGTGGGATTCGGTGGGTGGGGATGTATCTTGCTTGTGATAGGGATTTTGTGTTTTTGAGGTGAGGATGCCTACGTTTGCTGCGGTTGATATTGGGTCGAACTCGTGCCGTCTGAAGATTGCTACGGTACAGATGCATCGGCTAAAGACGTTGCACGAAGACCGTGAGGTGACGCGGCTGGGCGAGAGTGTGTTTCAGACGGGGGTGATCTCGCCGGAGGCCATGGCGGCGACGATTCGGGCGCTGAAGCGGTTTCATAAGGCTGTGCAGCTGCATGTGGCCGACAAGGTGCGCGTGGTGGCGACGAGCGCGATGCGGGATGCGAGGAATGCCGAGGCGTTTACGGAGTGGGTGCGGTCGACGACGGGATGGAATGTGGAGGTGATCTCAGGGCTGGAAGAGGGGCGGCTGATTCACCTGGGGGTGGTAACGCATGAGGTGGGTGCGAGGGGGCGGTGTTTGATGATTGACCTCGGCGGCGGAAGCTGTGAGGTGACGCTGTCGGATGGCGGGCGGATCAAGGCGATGGCGAGCATGTCGCTGGGGGCTGTGCGGTTGACGGAGGAGTTTCTGCAGACGGATCCGCCGGCGAAGGAAGATGTGGCGAGGCTGAAGCAGTTTATCGACCGCGAGTTGAGGAAGGCGGAGAAGAAGGTCGGAACACCGAGGGTAGGGCTGGTGATTGCGACTTCGGGAACGGCTGCGGCGCTGGCGGAGGCTAGTGGGCATGTGCGGAGGGGACGGTCGGCGAAGAAGACGCTGGCGAAGAAGCGGCTGGAACGGGTGGGTGAGCTGACGGCGGACACTCCGGATGTGCGGCGGCTGGCGGACAGGCTGGTGAAGATGACGAATGACGAGCGCGCTGCGGTGCCGGGGATTGGGCCGCGTCGGTCGGAGATTATCGTCGGTGGGGCGCTGGTGTATGCGAGTCTGCTGGAGCGGATGGGGCTGAAGGGGTTTCGGTATTCGTCACTGGGGTTGCGGGATGGGATGCTGGCGCAGATGCTGGCGGAGGTGGATCTGCGGGCTTCGGTGCACCAGAAGATGGAGAGCGAGCGATGGGCGGGAGTGCTGGAGCTGTGCCGGAGGTACGGGATCGAGCAGAGGACTGCGGAGCCGGTGCGGGAGCATGTGGTGCAGCTGTTCGATCAGCTGGCGAGGGTGCATGAGCTGCCGGAGGAGTACAAGCTTTGGCTGGAGTCGGCGGCAATGATGCAGGATGCGGGGAAGTTTATGAATCACCAGGGACACTTCCGGCATACGCAGTACATTATTGCGAACTCGGAGATATTTGGCTTCTCGCCGGAACAGCGGGCGATTGTGAGTGCGCTTGCGCGGTATCTAGGGAAGACGCGGCCCGACCCGATGGACAGGGTGATGCGGGCGATTCCGATTGAAGAGCATACGCACGTCGTCCGGGCGATTGTGCTGCTGCGGCTGGCGGTGGCGCTGAATCAGGACAGAGCTAGCGCGGTGGTGCAGTTGCGGACGCATGTGTATCCGAAGCGCGTGCTGTTGGAGTTGGTGCCGGGCCGCGGTGGAGCGGAGTTGGAGGCTTGGTCGCTGAAGAAAGAGGCGGACTACTTCCGCGAGGTCTTTCGGCGGGAGCTCTTTGTCGAGGTGGCGTAGAGAGCGCGGACGGTGCGGGGGTCGAGCATCCACTGGAGCATGGCGGGGCTGCGATTGAAGGATAGGCGGGCGATGGTGCCTTTGCGGAGACGAACCGCTGCAGGCAGGGGATCGGATGCGGGGACGAGCATCGAACCGATGAAGTTGGTGAGGTTGGGATTGTGGCCGACGACGAGGACGTTTTCGTGGCCGCGGCACTCGTTGAGGAGTTTTTGGAAGTCCTGAAGGGTGGCTTCGGGGGCTAGGCCGTTGGAGAGCAAAATTTGGGACTCGTAGCCGGTCTCGGTGCCTACAAGGGAGGCAGTCTGGAGGCTTCGTTTGAGTGGACTGGAGACTATGAGATCGAACTGAATTTTTAGGGCGTTGAGGACGTGGGCCAGTTGTAAACAGTGGCGTTTGCCGTCTTTGTCGAGGGGGCGTTTCAGGTCGAGGAGTGGGTTTTTTCTGCGGAGACCGGCGCTGGCGTGGCGGAGTATGAAGAGATTCATAGTCTATTCACATTCTAAACGAGACGTGTTCTCGTGTGGTTAGGGTGTGGTTATAAGGTGGTGAAGTGTGGGGGCTTACCGGCTCGTAGATGGTTCGATTTTCTGAAAAGGCCTGGGTTAGTGGGGTGGTTTGGGGTCGTGGTGGAAGACTCCGGGGTCGGGTTCGTCGAGGGATGGGGCGGCGGGTTCGGGATTGGGGATGGGGTCGGGGGCGGTGATAGCGAAAGGTGGCGGGGATGGTGGGTCGGTGGGGCCGACTGGGGGCGTTGAGATCGTGGAGATGGGTTCTGGGGGTGGCAAAAGGGGGTTCTGGAGGATCAGGGAGGTTTCGGCGCCGCGTTGCCAGAAGCGGGTGAAGAGCATGAGGAAGAGGCCTATTTGGGCGAAGAGGAAGGTGGGCCAGACTCGGTGCTGGGCGAGGGTGTGGATCGCGATTCGGGTGGAGAGGACGAAGGCGGCGGCTCCGAGGATGGCGAGGAAGAGGAAGGTGAGCCAGGCGCGGAGGAAGTTGCGGCGAAGGGTTCGGAAGGCTGGGCCGAGGGTGCGGCGGACGCGGCGATCGGGTTTGGCGATACCGATGCGAGCGGGGCGGAACTGGAGGCCTAGCTGGACGGTGTAGGCCTCGACGAGATCGAAGTAGAGGCGGAGGAGAGAGGCGACGAGGAGGACGAGGATCAGTGCTGCGAGTTTGAGGAGAAAGGCGGGCCGGCCTACGAAGATGTCGTCGATGTGGTCGTTCCATCGGGATTCGAGTTCGGAGAGGGGGCCGAGGATGATGGCAAAGACGAGAAGGGCAAGGAAGGTGATGCGGACGAATCGCCAGAAGTGCAGGAGGCCCTGGTGGAAGAGGGTCGAGAGGCGCGCGGGGGTTTTGTTGAGGTAGCAGAAGAGGGTTCCGGGGACAAGGAGGAAGTAGAGGACGAAGAAGGCGGGAATGCTGGCGTGGGTGGCTATGTTTCCAGCGGCTCCGGCGGGGCCTTCGTGGAGGTGGAGGAAAACTTCGCCTGCGGCGCCGAGGTCGAAACCGTTAGAGAGGCGTTGGGCGGCGAGGGAGTGATTGAGGAGGGTTGCCAGCTGGAGGTGGAGGCTCAGAGAGAAGAGGATGGCGAGGGTGACGTTGAAGACATAGGTCCAGAGGAAGGCCGGGAGACGGCGGAGGGTGATGCCTAGTCCGTGGATGAGGATGTTTCGGCGCATTTATCTCGATGTGATGGTTTTGGGGATGGGTTTGGGGAGAGGTTTGGGATCGGGGACGGGTTTGCGGGGCGAGCAGGCGGTGGTTGTGAGGATGGTGGCTGTTACGAGGGCTAACGTTATGTTTCGGAGCAGGGGGTTTGGATAGGAGGGCTTACCCCAGGGGCTAAAGCCCCTTTTGTTGCGGTGGGTAGAGAGACCCAAGGCTGAAGCCTTGGGGTACCTAGAGGCAACTGCAACTGCAAAGGCAAAAGCAACGGCAAGAGCGAAATTCGGGGGTCTCTCCACTGCCGCGGCAAAAGCGCCGCCTTCGCTCGAGATGACGATCTGTTGCGCTGATGGTTGTGAAGACGCACAGGCAAGAGCAACTGCAAGAGCAAGTGCAACCGCAAAAGCAACGGCAACCGCAACTGCAAAAGCGAAATGCGGGGGTTCTTCGCTTCGCTCAGAATGACAAGCGAAAGCAAAAGCAAAAGCAAAAGCAGAAGCAGAAACAAAAGCAGAAGCGGCAACAACCGCAAAAGCAGCGGCAGAAGCAACGACAAGCGCTGGCTGGGGGGCCGTATACATTCCCACCTTAGGCGCGATGAAGCTGCGCCGAAGATGGGGCACCCGGGCTTGGGTGGCTCGTTGAGAGAGGGCGGCGGTGGATGGTGTGTGGGGGGGCATGGTGTCAGATGAGCCAGGCGGTTAGTTGGGCGGCTAACTGTTGCATGGTTAGCCAGAGGTTGGTGAGTTTGCGGGCTGGGATTTTGTTGGGAGTTGTGGTGTAGCTGTTGTTGAAGAAGTTTTTGTCGAGCAGGACGGTGTGGTCGGGGTCGATCTCGGCTGAGCGGATGGTTGCTTTGCGGTTGTAGATGAAGGCCGTCCAGCGGTCGATGCCGTTCCAGTGCTCGCGGAGGCGGGTGCCGTCGGAGAAGATGATTTCGACGGTGACGGGGAGGATGAAGTCGCCTTTGCGGTGGAGGTGAACTGCATTGCGGTACTCGATTTGAGAGGCGTCCTTAGATGGGGGGAGCCACCACTGGACGGGGTCAGAGCTGACATTGTCGATGGCATAGTCGAGGATCTGGGTGCCGTAGATGGCTTGGTTGAAGAAGGGGCGCAAAGTGGAGTTGGTGATGGGGGCGGTGGCGTAGTCGGGGAAGCCGGTTGGGCTTAGGGGTGGGGTAGTGGGGAAGGGTTGTGGCTGAGTGAGTGGGGCAGTGGGGCCATTGGCGGAGGAACCTGCTGCGCGTGTTCCTCCATTGAGGAGGACAGTTCCATCGTCAGCTATTGTCACGCCGACACCGTTAGTGAGAGGGCTGCCTTCGCCGGGAATGACGCTGCCGGTTCCATTGGCGACACCGGAGTTTGCTGGGACGGAGGCTCCATTCTGCGGGGTTCCGTTCTGATTATTTGGCGTGGCTTTGTTATGTGAGCTTGTGGGTGAGCCGGGTAGGGCTTTGCCGTTTTTGATGGCTACTTCTTCGATGGTGCGGAGGAAGTCTTCGGTGGTGGGGTGGGTGAAGCGGAAGCGCTGGTACCAGGTGCGCATGGCTTCGTCCATGGTGTCGCGGCCGATGATGCCTTCGAGTGTGGCGAGGGCCGTGGCGGATTTGCCGTAGGTTACGCCGCCGTAAGAGGTGTCGTTGCGGAAGAGCCAGGCGAAGCGAGTGATGGGATCGAAGTCGGGGATGGCGAGGTAGTCGAGGCGTTGATAGTCACGGTCGCTGAAGTTGGCCCACGAACGATTGAGGGCCGAGGTGTCGCGGCCGAGGATAGCGGCGAGGACTTTGACCTCGGTGTAGGAGTTGATGCCCTCGTCCAGCCATGCTTCCTGAAACTCGTTGGTGGCGACCATGCCGTACCAGTACTGATGGCCGAATTCGTGCTCGGTGGTGATCTCGGCGACGCTGAAGGGGCCTGTCCAACTGCCGTCGGCGGTGAAGAGGGTTGGGTACTCCATGCCCTGCATCTCGGAGCCGGGCTCGGGGTCGATGACGGTGATGATTTTGTAGGGGTAGGGGCCGTACCAGTCTTCGAATTTGCGGAGGGTCTTGAGGGTGGTGTCGAGGTAGCGCTGGCCGATGTTGGGGTGCGCGGCGAGGCCGAGGACGTGGACCTGCACGGGACCGAGCGCGGAGAGATAGGTGCCATTGGTGATGACGAAGTTGGGGCTGGCGGCGAAGGCGAAGTCGTGGATGTCTTCGCCGTAGAAGCCGAGGGTTTTGGTGTTGTCGGGGTTGCCGACTTCGCCGGTGGGAACGCCGGAGGCTCCGACCATGTAGCGGTTGGGGACGGTGAGGTGGACGTTGTAGGTGCCGAAGTCGGAGAAAAATTCGGTGGTGGAGTGGTACTGGTGACAGTTCCATGCGCCGTGCCAAAAGACGCCGGTCTTGGGGAACCACTGGCCGCCCATGATGAAGTCGCGCTTGTAACCGTTGCGGGCGACGGAGAGGGGGAACTGGTCGTGGAAGGCTAGGCGGAAGGTGACGGAGTCGTTGGGGGCGAGGGGACGGGGAAGGGTGATCTCGGCTACGGTGTGGTCGAGGAGGTTGCCGTCGTCGGGGGCGATGAAGTGGAGGGTGGGGGTAAGGTCGCCGTAGGTGTCGGCTTCGATGTGGGAGATGGTGATGCTACCGAGTTTTTCTTTGGGGTAGTAGTCGTCGCCGAAGGAGTCGCGGATGCCGCCGTTGAAGCGGGTTTCGGAGGTGAAGGTGGACTCGGGACGGAAGGCGTTGAGATAGAGGTGGAAGGGGAAGGTGGTGAGAGGCTGGCCGGTGAGGTTTTTGTAGGTGAGGGTTTCGGTGGCGTCGAGTGATTTTTTGTCGGTGTCGAGGCGGGCGTCGATGGTGTAGGCGACGACTCGAGTGGAGAGTGGGGCTCCGGTGGGGGAGTTGGTGGCGCTGATCTGGGCATGAAGAGCTAGAGGCGTGAGGAGGAGCGCGGCGGCGAGAGGGAGTCGCGGCATAGGGGATGTGGGCGTGCTTTCAGTGTGATGCGGGAAGTGTCGGGTGGGTTTTAGCTAAGACGATGGAGTTTGCCAGAGTTCGGTGGAGAGGATGCCGGCCAGGAGGTGATGGTGGGCTGTGCGGGTGAGGTCGGCTTTGGTGAAGGGCGTTGTGTGGTCGGGGAGATGCGTGGTGCGGAGGCCGGTGATGATGCGGAAGCCGAGGTAGAGACTGCGGACGAAGAGCTTCGCGGGTAGACGCATGGGGCCGGTGGGGATGCGGAAGTCGGAGAGAAGCCAGAGGGCTCCGGGGGTGAGGGTGGGAGTGATGCGGGCGACGAGGGTGTCGAGTTCGGGTTGGGTGAGGCAGTCGAGGAAGAAATGGGTGACGACGAGGTCGTATTTTTGCGGGGTGGGTGGGGTGAAGGCGAGGGCGTTTGCCTGATGAGTGTGGAGGCGTGCGGATGCGGTGGGGGATGCTGCTTCGCAGCGCTGACGGAGGAGTTGGAGCATGGCGGCGCTGGTGTCTACGGCGTCGGCTTGGAGGGTGGGGTTTTGGGCGAGGAGTCGGGCGAGGAAGCGGCCGTCGCCGTCTCCAAGGACGAGGGCGTGTTGTTGGCGGGTGAGGGTGGGGAGGTAGTGGAGGCGGGTGCGTTCGAGGGTTCGGCCCAGGGTTAGGTATTCGAGCCATTGATAGGGGCGAGCTATGGGGTCGTAATTTGCGGTTCTGGTTTTGGTCTGTGTCATGGGTGCTCCGCGCAATGGCGAGCTATGGGGTCGTAATTGGGCTCGGTCATTTGAGGAAGGGGATTAAGAGGATGGGAGTGGCCAGGGCCAGGTCTGCGGCGGCTCGGAGGTTGAGGGGGATGATTTGGTGGCGACGGTAGTGCAGGAGTAGGAGCAGGATTGCGGCGAGGGCGTTGGCGATGGGGATGGGCCAGGGGGTTCGGTGGTCGAGGATGGCTAGGGCGATGCCTGCTGCGGTGATTGTCATGGCGATTGTGGGGAGGTGGTTGAGGGCGAGGCGGGTGATGGTGTGGACGGGGTGGTCGATGGGGTCGGGTGGGTCGTGCTCCCAAGCGTAGATGAAGAGGCAGTTGAGGCTGCATAGGGCGGCGAAGAGGAGTGCTGAGGGAAGGAGGGTTGGGCGGAGGTCGGGGTGGCGGGCTATGGTCGGAATGAAGACGGCGGCGGCGAAGCAGATGCCTACAGCGATCTCTTTGGGGAGACGTGGGGCGGCTTTGGTTTCGGGTGAGTGGTTGAGTGGAACGTGGATCAGGATGAAGTAGCCGAAGACCAGGCCGCCGAGGATGAGGTAGAGGTGGATGGCTTCGGAGGGGATGCGTGGGAGGAGGACTGCGAGGCCCAGCGAGGCGAAGAGGATTCCTGCGAGGAAGGCGGTGCGGTAGCGGTGGTGGAAGTAATGGCGGGCTTCGAGGTCGGAGGGCGTGGCGGATTGGGTGTCGAGGAGGCGGTCGGCGGCGTAGAGCGTCCAGACGGCGGTGGCCATGGCGAGGATGGAGGTGACAGGGAGGTGAACGTGGCTGGCGGTGGCGATGAACCAGGTCCAGAGGACGGCGATGGTGGGGGCGTCGAGGGAGAGCAGGTGCCAGAGGGCGAGGGGGGATTTGGCGGCCACCTGGTTATTTTAGGTTCCAGCGGCTTCGCGGAGCATTTGGTGAAATAAAACTGCAACAGCAGAAGCAGATCCCCTTCGGGGATGACAACTAGAAAGGCAACGGCAAGAGCAACGGCGACAGCAGGTCCCCTTTGGGGACCATAAGCAAGAAAGGTGACTGTAAAAACCGCCCTGAGCTAGTCGATGGGTTCGGACTTGGCGTAGGCTACGGCTGGAGCGGGTGCAGGAGCCGATGCGGGTGGGATCGCCGGCGGAAACGTGGGGGCTTGTATGTGGCCCTCTTGTTTGGCTCCGGCGGCCCATAGGCCGGGGTCGATGTTGGGGAAGACCGTGTCGCGGAGTTCGATTTCGGCGAGACGGGCCTCTTGAGCTACGGTGAGGCGACCATTGGCTTCGAAGGTCTGGTAGATGGTTTTGATTTCGTTGAACTGGTCGTTGTGGGTGAGGAAACGGATCTCGGCGTAGTCGCGGGCGGCTCCGGTGGTGATGAGGAACTGCCAGTCGGAGGATTCGAGGAGGAGAAGTTCGCGGCAGAGCTGTTGCGCTATGCGCTTGCCCAGAGGGGAGTTGCGCCAGTGGCCTACAGTGCAGACTTCGCGGGCGTAGAGCTCGGCGGGGTAGATGTGGGTGTAGGTCCAGGAGGTGTCGGGGTTCATCCAGACATGGTTGTTGCCCTCGGCGCCCCAGGAGCCTTCGTGCATGGCGATGAAGCCGGCGCGAGGGTACTGATCGAGGTATTCGGAGCCGCTGATGAGCTGGATGCCGGTGTCGTAGTCGTGGAGGATGCGGGCGATGGCTTCGAGCCAGAGGGCTCCCTCGAACCACCAGTGGCCGAAGAGCTCGGCGTCGAAGGGGGAGCAGAGAATGGGCGGGATAGTGTCGTTGAAGCCAGACTTGAGGGCTTCGTAGACGAGATGGACGAAGTTGGAGGCGTGAGCTTTGGTTCGCTCGGCAGCTTCCTGCGGATAGTAGGGCTGCTTGTCGCCCATGTCGACTTTGGAGCCGGTGACACGCCAGTAGCGGTGACCGCCGGGCCAGCGCTTCTTGTGGAAGTCGAGGTAGACGGCGTCGCCAGGATAGCCAGTGTCGCCGGACCAGACCTGTATGCCGGTCTTGGGGTCGCGGGGGAAGATGGTGGTGGCGTAGCGCTTGTCGTAAGGGCCGTCGACGTAATAGGGCTGGTAGAGGCTGCGGTGCGGACCGTGCGTCATCTGCTCGGTCTGCAGGTCGCGAGGGACGGAACCCTTGAGAAGTTCGTAGGGTGAGGGGATGCGCTGAGATTCTTCGACGAGATGGGTGTCGACGAAGAAAAAGTCGATGTCGGATTCTGAGAGGGCCTGCTCAACGCCGATGCGGTCGAAGCCTGCAGGCATCGGGGCACCGTCGGCGAAGGGGACGGGGTAGTTCCAGAAGCCCGCGGGACGGTAGCCGCACTCGGGGGACCAGATACCTCTGGGGTGTTTGCCGATGTGGCGAATGTGGGTGTCAACGGCGAGGCGAATCTGGGCGCGGACAGACTCATCGGTGCCTAGTAAGGGCATGTAGCCGTGAGTGGCTCCGCAGGTGATGATCTCGATGAGGCCGATGTCGTTGAAGTGACGGAAGCCGGCGATGATGTTGCCGTCGAGGGCATTGAAGTCGTCGAGGGCGGTGGAGAAGAAGCGGTGCCAGAAGCGGGCGGTTTCGGCGAGGTGAGATTCGCCAGCCTGGATGAAGTAGGCCTCGTCTTCGCGAGCAGCGACGATCTTGCGGGTGAGGTAGTTGGGGAACTCGGCGATGAAGACCGGGTGCGAGAGCTGCTCGAGGAGGATGGGGGAGAGATTGAGGTTGCAATTGAAGCGGATGTTGTCACGCTCCAGGTTACCCAGCATTCTTAGAAAGGGGAGATAGGTCTCGGCGGCAGCCTCATGCAGCCACTCCATGCCATGGGGCCAGGTACCGTGGTTGACGACATAGGGCAGATGCGCGTGCAGGGTGAGGGTGAGAAATCCTTTGGGACGCTGCGCAGAATTTGGGGATGCCTTCGTCAAGACGGGTTACCTCGGGCTTGATTTTCGGTAGGACTGCCTCACTGGTTGGGTTTTGCTGCTGAGACTTTGAGTCTACACCACAGTGCAAGGGTAGAGGGTGAGGCGGCAGATTCCGAGGAGTCTGCCGCGTTGGTTTTGGTATCGAGCAACTACGACTACTGAGGCTGGTCCTGCGTTTGCGATGGGTTTATGGGGCGGCGTTGACCCTGAGTCTCCGTTGCTGCCGTGCTGAGGGTGTTGGAGGTGGAGACGCGGATGGCAAGCGTGTTGGTGAGCTTGAAGTTGACCAGGCTCTCGGAGGGGATCTGAACCTGCTGGCCTCGGGTGATGGTGTTGGCTCCGGCACCTAAGCCGCCGCCGGATGCAGCACCGATGGCCGCACCTTTTCCGCCGCCGATGATGCCGCCGAGGATGGCTCCGACGGCTGCCCCGCCGCCGACTTTGGCTGCTGTGTTCGCGCCGCGACCCTTGCCCTGGACGCTGTAGGGGTCGGTGGTGACGGCAAGCGATTCGCCGTGGCGATTGATGCTGACGAGTTCAACGGTGAGGAGGGAGTTGCCCTTGTAGTGGGCGGCTTCCTGCACGGCGGAGACTCGGCCGGATACAGCGGTGCCCTGACGGATGGCGACGAGGCCGTCGGACATGACGTCTGTGGCAACCGTGCCGGAGAAGGACTGGCCCTGCTGGGTCGTTGCGCTGTCAAGCGTCTGAGTGATCCGGACGGGGATTGTGGTTCCGGAGGGGATGGTTACGTTCTTGAATGTTGGCGGCGGAGGAGTAACTGGAGCTGGGGGCGGAGCCGGAGCGGGAGCGGGAGGGGGCGTCTGAACTGCTACGGGTGCGGGCTCTGGGCGCTCGACTGGCGCGGGTTGACGTGCTGGAGGTGCTGGCCTGGGAGCCGGGGTTTTCTTCGGAGCTGCGGGAGGGGGGAGCGGAGCCGGCGTCGGGGTGACTGCGGCTACGGTTGGAGCAGGCTGCTGGACGGTCAGGTTGTTGACGACGGTGCGGATTCCGGCTACCTGGGCAGCGTCGGCGGCGGCGAGTGAACGGGCGGCTTCGCTGCTCACGTTGCCGTTGAGAGTGGCAACGCCGTTTTGTACGGTGGCCTGGATGGATTCAGCACTGAGAGCGCTGTCACCTGCGATGCGGCTTTGAAGCGCTGTGCCGAGGGTGGCGTCGTCAGTGGCGGGTGTGGAGCTTTTGCAGCCTGAGAAGGCCAGGGCCAGCGAGAGCGCGGTGACGGTGGCTATGGTGCGTGGTGCGGAGAGAATGCGTTGGACGGACATGGAACCCCTTTTCTTGCGGTCGAGCTTGGTCGTTGCTGAAAACACTCTAACTCACCCGATTGCTATGTGATGCAAAGGTCTGTTTCGCGGCTGCATGATTGCCCGCGAGGGCTGCTCTGATGGTAGACGCACGGAGGCGCGAATCGGAGAGTTGGAAGTTGGGAGTATGGCGGAGTGGGGCGCGCAACCTAATCGGAGGGGCGGGCATCCACCCTAAACAAGAGATGCCTGCGCGGAAAACCTTGTGCGGGGTGGATGGCGGTATGCTTGAGCATTCGAGTTAATCCCGCGACACGAATCAGAAAAAGAAATGAGTTATAACAGCGGAGAGACAAGTTTCCGTTATTCGAACGTTGAACAGGAGAGATCGAGATGGCAGACAACGACAATGGTGTAAGCGGATTGGGATGGTTTCTTGCAGGGCTCGGCGTTGGCGCGCTGGTTGGAGTTCTCTATGCGCCGAAGTCGGGCAAGGAGACGCGCGATGACCTGGTAGCGAGTGCGATGGACGCCAAGGAGAAGGCTGCCGTGCTGGCGCAGCAGGGGCGTGAGCGTGCCGCTCAGTATGCGGAGCAGGGCAAGCAGCAGTTTGGCGAGTATGTCGATCGCGGCAAGGAGTACTATGACCGCGGGCGTACGCAATGGTCCCAGTATGTCGAGAAGGGTAAGGGATTGGTGCAGGAGCATCAGAGCAAGGTCGCGGCGGCGATTGATGCGGGTAAGGATGCGTATATTCACGCGACTCACGACAACCCGTCAACCTAGGCATTACTTTGGTTGCAAATGTGGGCCTGGTTGCTGAATGAAGCGTCGGGCCCAAAATTCTTGCACGAAAGAGAGGCTGCATGGAAGCGGCTCATATCGTTTTGTCAGGTGCTTGGTTGCAGGATTCGGATTCGTTCGCTTCGAACGATTACTCGAAATGGCTGATGATCTTTGTAGGCCTGGTGGCGGTGGCCATGCTGACGCAGGCGATTGCGATTCTGATCGCCGCGATTGGCGCACGCAAGGTTCAAAAGCGGGTACTGGCGATCGCCGAAGAGGCTCGGCTGAAGCTGTTGCCGGTGATCGACACGACGCACGATGTGCTGCATGATCTGCATCCCAAGGTGAAGATCATTACGGACAACCTGGTGGAGACGAGCCATGTTGTGCGAGCCAAGGCGCAGGAGTTCGACAGCACAATTACAGACGTGAATGAGAAGACGAGGGCTCAGGCTGCCCGGGTGGACGATATGGTGTCGTCGGTGCTGGATACGACCGCTGGAATCGCTTCGACCCTCCAGAAAGGCGTCTCGATTCCGGTGCGCGAGTTCAGCGGATTGATGCATGGGCTGAAGGCGGGCATCGATTCGTTTGTGCGAGGTAATAAAGGGTCGACTGCGCGTGCGAAGACGCGTCCTCCTGGTGGGAATGGCTATGGGAGCGACGATTTCGGAGTCTAAATTTTCGGTGGTTGCGTGATCCAACCGCCGCCTACTACTTCATCTTCCTGATAGAAGACGGAGGACTGGCCGGGCGTGATGGCGCGCTGTGGCTCGTCGAAGATGGCGTGGACGAGGTCGTCGCCTGCGCGGCGGAGGGTGGCCAGGGCGGGAGTGTGGCGGTGGCGAATCTTGATGGAGACGCGGATCTCTTCGCCTTCGGTTAGGTCGGGGATTGAGATCCAGTTGAGGCGGTTGGCGTAGAGGTCGCGGGAGAAGAGTTCTTCGTCTGCGCCTACGGTGACCTGGT
The DNA here is from genome assembly GCF_003945235.1 of Edaphobacter aggregans. NCBI lineage: Bacteria > Pseudomonadati > Acidobacteriota > Terriglobia > Terriglobales > Acidobacteriaceae > Edaphobacter > Edaphobacter aggregans. Next base: position 1,915,509 of record NZ_RSDW01000001.1, on the reverse strand, counting down.
GCGAGTCGGGGTGGATGGAGAGGACGTAGAGCGGATTGGTGCTGGTGAGGCCGAGACCCTTGCGTTGGCCTACGGTGAAAGACTGGATGCCCTGATGGTGGCCGATGACTTCGCCGGTGGTGGTAACGAGTTCGCCCGCGGTGTCGGGTAGGGGCTGGTTCTGCTCATCGAGGTAGGCCTTGAGAAAGGTGTTGTAGTCGCCGCCGGGGATGAAGCAGATCTCCTGCGAGTCGGGCTTGGTGGCTACATCGAGGCCGGCTTCGGAGGCCATGACGCGGACTGCTGGCTTCTGCATCTCGCCGAGGGGGAAGAGGGTGCGAGAGAGCTGTTCCTGCGTGAGGCCGAAGAGGAAGTAGGTCTGGTCCTTGGAGTGGTCGGCAGGGCGGGAGAGGATCCAGCGCTGACGAGATTCGTCGAAGTGGTTGCGGGCGTAGTGGCCGGTGGCGATGCGGTCGGCGCCGATCTGGCGGGCGGTTGTGAGGAGCTGATCGAACTTGAGGTGGTTGTTGCAGAGGGTGCAGGGGATGGGGGTGCGTCCGGCGAGGTACTCGCTGACGAAGGGCTTCACGACGTCGGCTTCGAAGCGCTCCTGCTGGTTGACGACGTAGTAGGGGATGTCGAGCTGCTCGGCCACGTGGCGAGCGTCGTAGACGTCGTCGATGGAGCAGCAGCGGCCCTGAACGGCTTCGGGCATGCCCTCGTGTCCGGCGAGTCGGCGCTGATTCCAGAGCTGGAGGGTGAGGCCTACGAGCTCGTGACCCTGCGAGCGCAGCAACGCGGCGACGGCGGAAGAGTCGACTCCTCCGGACATGGCGACTGCGATCGTGTTGTTAGGCTCATGGCTCATCGGTTTCTCTTGTTGGACTCGCGGGTGGCCTCCGGGGTACTTATTTGCGTAAAGTCTTTCATTCAATCGACTTAGGTCCGGACTTCGGTCTGACCGGGTACAAATTGGTTAACCCCGGTGTGATTGAAGAAAACGGTGAAAGCCCCGGGGATCCCGAGGCTTTCTCTGTTTCTATTCTAGCAGAGTGAGGGAAACAGGTCGGCAGATGTATATTGTTGCATTCGTGAGGTTTAGGTGGTGAGATGGCTTGACAGGTTCCGGCCGCAGCGGCGTCGGGATGCTTTATGCTTTCAAACTGCTAACAAGGATCGGCGTTTGGCGAAGAGTCTTCAAGGAAGTGTCCCAATGCGAGTAGTGTTCAAGGTCCTCTTTCTGATCTCGTCTTTTCAGCTGGCATTGGGTGTGGGGCATGCGTGTTCCTGCGGTGGACCTGGGCCGGTGTGCTCGATCCAGCTTGGAACTTCGAGCATCTTTCGTGGAACGGTGATTGAACGAACGCTGATTGAAAACGTGCAGATGATGAAGCAACCGGATGGGACCTCAAGGCGGGTCGTCGGTAATGGAAAGTTCGTTGTCCGATTTGCAGTTCAGGAGACGTTCAGCGGTGAGGCGAACTCTGAGGCGGTTGTGTACACGGCACAGCAGAGCGCAGCGTGCGGATTTCCGTTTGCGGTAGGACGTGAGTACGTTGTGTTTACGTATCAGCACGAAGGGGAACTGTGGACCTCGCACTGCACGAGAACTACGTTGCTGGAACCCGGGGTGGAGAACGCGGCAGTGGTCTGGATGCGTAATTGGAGCAAGGCTCCATCCGGGTCCGAGATCTTTGGATCTGTGCTGTTGCCGCCGGACAGCGGGAGGACTACTGTTCCGGCTACCGTGCGTTTGGACGGTCCCGAACGAAGGGATGTGGTGACGGATGAGGAGGGTAAGTATTCCGTCAAGCATCTTCGAGCTGGGGAGTACACGGTGTCGGCTCAGTTGCCCGATGGTTTTGCAACCCAGCCTCCGTTCAAGGCAATTGTGGCAGACAAAGGGTGCGCGGGGGTCAACTGGTGGGTCACTTACGAAGGCCGGGTCAGAGGGCGAGTGTCCGATGTGGACCGGAGGCCGGTGGTAGATCAAAGACTGGAATTGAAACGGTCTGAGAGCTTGGCAGGGACTCCTCGGGTGTCTGTTTCTACAACGACACTTGTGGATGGGAGCTATGAGTTTGAGCATGTATCGCCTGGCGAATACGTCGTAGCTGTACGGAGTGCGGGTGCTTTGACGGAAGAAGGGGCTTCGACCATCTACTATCCTCACTCAAACACGGTGGAGGAGGCTCAAATTATCAAACTTGGGGCTTCGGCCACAGCCGATCAGGTGAATTTTGTTCTTGCCAGGCTGAGGACGACCGTACCGGTGGTGGTGCGAGTGGTGATGCCAGATGGCTCTGCTGCTCCGGCGGGTATGGAACTGTTCGCTTTCCCAAACAACAGTAAACCTGGCGAGCCATGGCGATCAGCGATTACAGACTCAACAGGGGTGGCGACACTACCGCTCTTTGCCGGGAAAGACTATTGGATCTCCGTTACGCTGGACCGTAACCATCCGATGTGTGGAAATGGGCTCAGGATGGTGGTTTCGGAAGGCATGGAAGCGGGAGTCTTGTCGATTACGAACCTGGAGGCTTGCAGGAGATGAGGCTCGGCTCAGACCGGATCAGAGCGACATGAGTGGTGCGACTTTCGATGTGGTCTAATTTCAGCTAAATTTCATGTCTGGATTGAGGTCGCATGAAGAGGGTTGGGGTTGCGGTGGTGGTGGTCTTGTCGGCGGTGGCGGGGTGGTCGCAGGGGTTGGTGGGGTTCGATGGAGGTAAGGCAGTTTCCGAGGGTGCGGCGGGAAGTGTGGTGGTGGGGAATCGGGCGATTGCTGCTCGGTGTGCGGGTGAGGGTGGATTGCGGGTTGAGGTGAGGGATGTTGCGGGGAATCGGGCGGTGCAGTTGGGGTCGCCGTTTAGGTTGCTGTTTGCTGATGGGTCGATTGTGCGGGCTGAGCAGATGCGGGTGGTGGAGCGTCCGGCGGTTGAGGGTTTGAAGGTGGATGCGGGGGCTTCGCGCGCGGCAGAGCGGATCGGGGGTAAGGGTGTTCGCGCGGTGCTTGAGGATGACAAGAGTGGGCTGCGGGTGGAGTGGCGGCTGGAGTTGCGGGATGGGTCGGAGTATGTGCGGCAGAGTGTTACGTTTTCTGCTCCGCAGCATGATTTGGCGATGCGGTTGGTGCGGTTGGTGGATGTGCGGTTGCCGGAGGTTCGGGTGGTGGGGACGGTGGCGGGGTCGCCGATGGTTGCGGGGGATTTTTTCCTGGGATTTGAGCATCCGCTTTCGGTGAGTCGAGTGGTGCGGGGCGAAGCGATTGGTGAGATCGAGAGGACGCTGCCGTTGCCGAAGGGGCAGTCGATTACTTACTCGTCGGTTGTGGGGGTTGTGCCTGCGGGGCAGATGCGGCGCGGGTTTCTGACGTATGTGGAGAGGGAGCGGGCGCATCCGTACAGGACTTTTCTGCACTACAACTCGTGGTACGACATGGGATTTTTTACGCCTTATGACGAGGCGATGGCGCTGGATCGGGTGAAGGCGTTTGGGACGGAGTTGAAGGTGAAGCGTGGGGTGACGATGGACTCGTTTTTGTTCGATGACGGGTGGGATGATCATGCTTCGCTTTGGAGTTTCAATAGTGGGTTTCCGAATGGGTTTGTGCCGATTCGCGATGCGGCGAAGGAGTATGGATTTGCGCCGGGCGTTTGGATGTCGCCGTGGGGTGGGTACTCGAAGCCGAAGCAGGAGAGGGTGAGGTTTGGTGCGGCGGCTGGGTTCGAGATTGAGGATGGCGGGTTTGCGCTGTCGGGGCCGAAGTACTATGAGCGGTTTCGCGATGTGTGTTTGAAGATGATGCGTGAGCAGGGCGTGAATCAGTTCAAGTTCGATGGGACGGGGAATGTGAATCGCGTTGTGCCGGGGAGCCGGTTCGATAGCGACTTTGACGCGATGATTCATTTGATCGGCGAGTTGCGAGAGGCTAAGCCGGATGTGTATGTGAATCTGACGACGGGGACTACGGCTTCGCCGTTCTGGCTGCGGTATGCCGATTCGATCTGGCGCGGGGGCGAGGATGACGATCTGGCTGGCGTGGGGACGAAGCGGGAGCGTTGGATTACGTATCGGGATGAGCAGACGTATGAGCGGGTGGTGGCGAAGGGGCCGCTGTTTCCGCTGAACTCGCTGATGCTGCATGGGATTATCTATGCGCAGTACAACAAGCGGCTGAATGATGATCCGGGGGATGATTTCGGGAATGAGGTGCGGTCGTATTTTGGGAGTGGGACGCAGTTGCAGGAGATGTATATAACGCCTTCGCTGCTGACGGCGAAGAACTGGGATGTGCTGGCCGAGGCGGCGCGGTGGTCTCGTGAGAATGCAGAAGTGTTGAAGGATACGCATTGGGTGGGGGGCGATCCGGCGTGGCTAGAGGTGTATGGGTGGGCTTCCTGGTCGGAGGGGAAGAGCATCCTGGTGCTGCGGAATCCTTCGGATAAGGCTCAGGGGATCACGCTGGATGTGGGCGAGGCGCTGGAGTTGCCGCTGGGTGCAGGGCGGACATTTGTTGCGCGGAGTCCATGGAAAGAGGATGCGGGGAAGCTGGGGGTGTCGGTGGTGGCGGGGACGGCGCATCGGTTTGAGTTGAAGCCGTTTGAGGTCATGACTCTGGAGTTGATGGGGCGGTAGTGGGCGATTGTGGATCCGTTTGGATTCGAGCCGGGAGCGCTATCTGAGTAGTGGGTCAGGCTCCAAAAAGAGAAAGAGAAAAACGCGGCGAGTGGGAGTATAGTTCTCGCACCAAATGGTGTCTCTCAAAATCGGGTTCACCTGAAAAGGGTGAGAGACATGGGCCCAATCCAAAAATTACTGGCTTATTCCGCCACAATTGCTGTGCGGATCGGCGAACAGTTGCTGCTACGGGCCGCGACGTCGTTGTGAGATTTCTTCGTCAAGTATACGAGCGCACTTTCTCCCAAAAGGTCCTTTTCAAGCTTTCCTTCTTTGCCCGTTGCTTGGCCTTTTCTTATTTCATGAGGTGATTTTATGTCGATGAGGGTGAACGTGATGAAGGGGCCGAATGAGGCCAGTGGGGACGAGATGGTGATGACGCCTGGTGGGCCTCGTCCTAAGAGCAGCGTGATTGCGGTGAAACCCGGGGAGGCGGTGAATGAGAAGTCTGCGGGTCAGTTTGAGGTGGTGACGGCGTCGCAGAACGTGAAGCCGGATGGAACGCCGGCTACGGCGAACGATTTAGTGCTGACGCCGGGTGGGTATAGAAAGAGCTCGCAGGTGCATCTGGTGCAGCCGGGCGAGGTGTTGGACTTCGCAGCAAACAAGATTAGCAAGAAGAGCGAGAAGGGAGCGCATGTGGAGGACCTGGGCATGCTGTCGCTGCGGGGCACGGGTAAACCGCTGATGCCGGAGAACGTATCGCTGAACCCAGCTGCGGTTCCGGCGCTGGGGACAGGATGGATTGTGTATGCGGGTTGGACGGAGAACACGAAGCCAGTCTCGTACTTCACGACGAGCTGGGTGGTGCCGCCGGCGCCTGCTGTATCAGAAAACCAGCTTCTGTTTTTGTTTAATGGGATCCAGAACGACACGATGATCTACCAGCCGGTGCTGCAGTGGGGCGTCTCGGCTGCAGGCGGCGGTCCGTACTGGGCGGTGGCAAGCTGGTATGCGGACGGACAGAATGGCAAGTCGTTCCACACCAATTTGGTACGAGTGACTCCTGGACAGGTACTAGTGGGTGTGATGAACGAGACGGCACAGTCAGCGACCGGATTCAGCTACAACTGCCAGTTTGCAGGCATTGCGAATACGAGCTTGCCGATTACGAATGTGCAGCAATTGACGTGGTGCGTGCAGACATTGGAGTGCTATGGGCTGCAGAAGTGCACGGATTATCCGGCGACATGCAGGACGGAGATGAAGGCGATCCAGATCCAGGCGGGTGGAGCGAATGTGACGCCGGCGTGGACGGCTTATAACCCGGTGACCGACTGCGGCCAAAAGGCAGTGATTGTGAGCAATGCATCGCCAGGTGGCGAGGTAGACCTGTACTACAACAACTCGACAGCCTCAGTGTTCACCGGGAAGGTGACGCTAGGGGATACGAGTCCAAAGAGCCCTTCGATAGCATCGCTGAACGGCAATCTGTACATCGCGTGGAAGGGGGATGGGAACGACAACCTAAACGTGATGGGGTCAGGCGATAACGGTCTGACGTTTGGAGGAAAGTTCACATCTCCGGAGACGAGCCCACAGTCACCGTCGATCTGTGCCCATAACGGGAACCTGTACATCGCATGGAAGGGAGATGGGAACGACAACCTGAATGTGGCGCAGGTAAATGTTTCGGGCGCGAATGTGACAGGCTTCTCGCACAAGGTGACGTTGGGGGATACGAGTCCGCTGACTCCAGCGCTGGCTTCGCTGAACGGGAACCTGTACATCGCATGGAAGGGAGACGGGAACGACAACCTGAACGTGATGGGATCGGCGAACAACGGGGCGACGTTTGGAGGGAAATTCACATCTCCGGAGACGAGCCCGCAGGCTCCATCACTTACGGCGCACAATGGCGGGCTCTATATCGGCTGGAAGGGCGATGGCAACGATAACCTGAACGTCGCGCATGTGAATGTTTCGGGTGCGAATGTTACAGGCTTCTCGAACAAATTGACGGTTGGCGACACGAGTCAGTTGACTCCAGCGCTGGCGTCGGTGAACGGCAAGCTGTACATGGGCTGGAAGGGCGATGGGAACGACTGGCTGAACGTGGAAAGCTCGACCAATAATGGTGCCAGCTTTGGCGGGAAGTATACGTCGTTTGAGACGAGTCCACAGGCTCCGGCACTGAGTGCCCATAACGGGAAGATGTATATCTCCTGGAAGGGAGATGGGAACGACAACCTAAATGTCGCAGCGCTCTGCGGTTAGTGAGATTGGTTGATGATGAGAGAGGCCCGCTCTATTCGAGTGGGCCTTTTTATGCTCAAAAAAACATTTAACCAAATGGTTGACAGATTCAGATTCGCGGATTAGCATTCAACCAAATGGTTAAGTCTAATGCAGTACGGCTTGATTCAATCTTTCATGCGTTGTCTGACTCGACTCGGCGGTCGATCCTGCGGGATGTCTCTGCGAAGGAGAAGACCGTTGGTGAGGTAGCGAAGCCTTATGCGATGTCGTTGGCTGCGGTGTCGAAGCACTTGAAGGTGCTGGAGGAGGCTGAGTTGATTGCGCGGGAGAGACGAGGAAGTTTTCAGATTGTGCGGTTGAAAGCGAAGAGCCTGAGGCCGGCGGAGGAGTGGCTGGCCTTCTACGAAAAGTTCTGGAGCGAGAAGATCGATTCGCTGCAGCGTTACCTGGAAGAAGGAGAGGACGATGGCAACTAGTTTGGTCGGGGTCGATGAGCGGGTTGATGCGGGCATAAAGCTGGAGATGGTGCGAGTGATTCGGGCGAGTCGACGGAGGGTGTTTGACGCATGGACTCGTCCGGAGACGATACGGCTGTGGTTCACTCCGGGGACGATGACGGTTGCTGATGCCGGCATGGATGCGCGTGTGGGCGGCGAATGGCGGCTGTTGCTGAATGGCGAGTGCGTAGACGGTGAGCGGCAGGATGAGAAGAGGCAGACGCTGGTGACCGGCCGTTATACGAGGGTGGATCCTTACGACGTTCTGGCGTTTACGTGGAGGAATCCGACGATTGTGGAGGAGGAATCGCTGGTAACGATCGAGCTAAAGGACGTGGAAGGTGGAACCGAGCTGAAGCTAACGCATGAGCGCTTCCTCACGGAGGCGTCGCGCGATCAGCATGCCTCTGGCTGGGAGAGTGCGCTGGATAAGTTGCAGGCGTTTTTTGCGGTTTAAGTTGTGAACTAAAGACGAGAGCAAAAAAGGAGAAGACGATGGCGACAAGCGTAGTTGAGAATCAGACGGCGAAGGCAGAGAAGTTGAAGGTCGAGATGACACGGGTGATCAAGGCGAGTCGGCAGAGAGTATTCGATGCATGGACCCGACCGGAGATGATTCGGCAGTGGTTTGGGCCGGGGCCGATATCCATCACTGAGGCGGATACGGATACCCGAGTGGATGGGGAGTACAGCATCTCGACGCGGGGCGTTGTGAAGCCGGGAGAAGTGGAGCGCTCGGGTCACGTCACGGGGAGATATGTTCGTGTCGAGCCATATGACCTGGTGGCGTTTACGTGGAAGGCAACCTGGTCTCCGGACGAGGAGTCGCTGGTGACCGTTATGCTGCGGGATGTTGAAGGCGGAACGGAGATGAAGCTGGTGCATGAAGGATTCGCTACGGCTGAGTCGCATCAGGGACATTCGTACGGCTGGTCGAATGGGCTCGACAAGCTGCAACGGCTGCTTGAGACCAACTGAGGAATGGAGAGGGAAGCTCGCGGATGGACGAGGTCGAGTTCGTCCGCGAGCACTTGCTTCGTTCAGGCAAGCGGCGTGAAGATTGCCTGGCGGATTTCGGCTAGTGGCGCTTTGGAGTTGAAGATGACGGTGTTGCCGGATGGGGTGACGCCGAGTTGTGTCCAGAGGGAATCGAAGTCGATGGGTACTGGCGTGGTGCTCATGCGGCTGTAGAGTTTGGTGAGGACGTCGGTGCTGGTGGCTTTGTCGGCGACAGCCAGGGTGCGGTCGATGGGCCAGTCGTGGTCGATGGTGCCGCCCGCGGAGGCGATGGCGCGGAGGGCTTGTTGCAGGCCGAGGCGATTGCGGGTTTGCTTGCGAAGCTCGACGTCGGCGAGGAGGCAGAAGCCGGCGCCGCCCCAGTAGGTGCGGGCCCAGGTGGGAGTGCGGTCGAGGCCGCGGTCGCCGTCACGCGGATTGCCTTGAGGCATGTTGTGGATCATGTCGGCCCAGACGAGTTGTTGATCGAGCTGACCCGCTTGTACGCGGGCGATGGGTTCGACGTAGACGGCGGTGCCTTCTTCGAGCCAATGGTTTTCTTCGGGGAGCGAGGGGAAGGTGGTGTGGATGAGCTCGTGGGTCATCATCCAGTCTTCGCGGAGTTGATCGGAGGTTGTGTGTTCGCCGACGCGGATGCGGGTGAAGGCTGGTGAGCCTCCAACGTTGCCCCAGGTAGTGCCGTTGTGGACTCCGCCGCCGGAGGAGGGAAGGACGAGGACTCGTGCGCCTGAGATGGGGAAGTGGCCGTAGTATTTGGCGATGGCTTCGACGGCTCGGCGGACCCAGAGGGTGATGGCGTCGTGTGAGAGATCGAGGTTGCCATTGCCCAGGTCGAGTTGGATCGACGAGTTGCCAACTGTGATGGTTTGCGAAGAGGCTACGGGTTGACGCCATGGGGGTTGGAAGGCTTCTGCTTCGAAGATATGTGGGACGAATGTGGAGGTCGCGGCGAGGCGAAGGCCTGTGTGAAGAAAACGGCGGCGTGTGAGCAACAGGTCCTCCGATCAACGACTGCGCGTGTTACATGGTTGGACGCTGACGGAGGTGCGCGCGTCACGGGAATTCAGTCGTGGAGTGGGTAAAAGAAATGTCGATACATTTTGGGGGCGGGGTTGGTAATCTTTCGGGCATGACAAATTTGACTGTAAGGACCGCGGGTGTTTTGGGGTTGGCGTGTGCGATGGCAGTGTTGCCTTGCGTGGCTCAGAACTCTTTGTCGACGGCTACGGCGGGCCAGATTGATGCTGCTGCGAAGAAGGTGCTCGAGAAATCGGGTGTGCCCAGCGCGTCCGTCGCGGTGGTGAAGGATGGGAAGATTGCGTATGTGAAGGCCTATGGGATGGCGCGGCTGGAGCCTCCGATAGCGGCTGATCCGTCGATGCAGTATTCGATTGGGTCGATCAGCAAGCAGTTCACGGCGGCGCTGATTTTGTTTCTCGTGCAGGAAGGCAAGGTGACGCTGGATGATCCGGTGGGGAAGTTTCTGCCGGGGTTGACGCGGGCCAATGAGGTGACGGTGCGGCAGGTGTTGTCGATGACGTCGGGGTATCAGGACTTCTGGCCTGAAGACTATGTGATGACCTCGATGATGAAGCCCACTACGCCGCAACAGATTCTGGATGTGTGGGGAAAGAAGCCGCTGGACTTTGAGCCGGGCACGCAATGGCAGTACTCGAATACGAACTATGTGATTGCAGGACGGATTGGGGAGATCGTTGGAGGCAAGCCGCTGATTGAGCAATTGCAGGAGCGAATCTTCAAACCGTTGAAGATGACGGGAGTTTTTAATTCGGATGCGAGCAGGCTGCCGGCGAACGATCCTACAGGGTACTACCAGCATGCGCTGGGGCCGCTGCGTCCAGCACCGCAGGAGGGGAGGGGCTGGATGTTTGCCGCGGGTGAGTTGGCGATGCCGGCGAGCGATCTTGCGTTGTGGAACATCAGTCTGATGAATCGGTCGCTGCTGGCTCCGGCTTCGTACGACGAGATGTTCACCGAGGTGAAGCTGAAGGACGGCACAGGCAGCAAGTATGGGTTGGGTGTGTTCGTTGGAGATCACGATGGACATCGCACTGTGTTCCATGATGGTGAAGTGTCGGGTTTTGTCTCAGCGAATATGGTTCTTCCAAACGACAAAATCGCTGTAACGGTGCTGACGAACGAGGACGCTTCCAGTGCGGCGGGTACCCTGGTTCACCAGATTGTGCCTCTGGTGCTTGCTAGTGCTTCTGCCACTGCTGTCGATGACTCCCCTGCAACAAAAGCTGCGGAGGCGCGGGCATTGGCGATCTTCACTGGCCTGCAGGAGGGGAAGATCGACCGGTCGCAGTTGACGCAGCTAGCGAGTGATTATTTTACGCAGGAGGCGCTGGATGATTTTGCCTCGAGCCTGAAGCCGCTGGGTACGCCGACCAGCTTCAAGCAGGTTTCGACGTCAAAGCGTGGCGGGATGGTGTTCCGGGTGTTTACGGCTGAGTTTCCGGGGAGGTCGGTGCGCATCCTGGTGTTTGAGGAGCCGGATGGGAAGCTTGAGCAATATCTGGCGATTGCTCCTGGAAGTTGAGTCCGTACCGAAAAGAAAAGAGCGACGGTCGCGATGCCGTCGCTTCTTTTTTTGTCGGGGAATGAGTGGCTTATTTGGGTTCGGTTTCGGCCATGAAGTCGATGAGGTATTGCTTCCAGATGGTGGCGACCGTGTGGGTGCCGTGGCCTCGGGTGGCGTCGGAGATGGGGATGAGGATGAATTTTGTCTTGGGCATCTTGGGGAGGACGCGGTCGTTGATGATCTTTTCGCCTAGCTCGGGTGGGTTGATGAAGTCGTCAGCTGAGTTGATCCAGAGGGCGGGGGCGACGATGGTGGAGAGTTTGGGCTCGGGGTTGTAGTTGCGCGAGGCGTTGACGTAGTAGATGAGGTTGTTAGCGTCGGTGTGGGCGATGGCGCGGGTCATGTAGTCGTCGACGTACTTTTCAGCCTGAGCGCGGGTGGGGTAATTCTTCTGCATCTGGAGGGGGGCGGAGCCCATGACGAGGAGCATGGCTGCGGCTCCGCGGAGGCCTTCAGCGGGCTGGGTGGTGTAGTCGCCACCCTTCCAGGCGGGGTCGTTCTCGATGCTCGTGATGGCGATGTAGCGGGTCATGCGGTTACGCCCGGCGAGTTCGACTGGGTAGCAGGCGAAGGGGGCGAGGCCGTCCATGAAGGTGGGGTAGGTTTCGCCCCAGACCCAGGATTGCATGCAGCCCATGGAGGTGCCGAGAATGAGACGGAGGTGGTCGACGTGCATGCCCTCGGTGAGCATGATGTATTGCGAGCGGACCATGTCGTCGTAGTCGTACTGGGGGAACTTCATGTGGAGGCCGTCGGAGGGCTTGGAGGAGTCGCCCTGGCCGATGTCGTCGGGGAGGATGAGGAAGTATTTGGTGATGTCGAAGGGCTGGCCGGGACCGAAGAGAACGTTGGAGAAGACGGGGTTCATCAGGGTGTGGCGGTCGCCGCCGGTGCCGTGGAGGAGAAGGATGGCGTTATCGACGTGTCCGGCTGCGTTGCGGTGCGGGGAGCCGAGCGTGAGGTAGTGGAGGGTGAGCTCGGGGAGGGATTCGCCGGTGCCGAACTTGAAATTCTTGATGACGTAGACGTTGTCTTTGGTGGGCCACTTTTGGGCAGGGGCCGAGGGCTGACCGGAGGACATAGTTTGGGCGGGGGCGGCGAGGGCGAACGAAAGCAGAAGGGTGATTGAGGCGAGACGCATGTTCCGATTCCTTGTCGATGAAGATGTTATGGGCGAGGTCTTGGCCGTTGACAGTTTAGCTCCACCTTTGTCATGCGCGCCAAGATACACCGCATCGCCTGACAACTGCTAGATTGCAAAATCACTTTTTCCTGCCCATATCGTGTATTCAGGACTACCTTGTATCCATGCCCGAACCCAATCACGGACACCATCACGACGAAGACCACATCCCGCCGCCCGATCTGCCTCGTGAAAAACGCATCCTTGGCTTCAAACCTCTCCATGTCGTCATTGGAGCCTTATTTCTGGTCGCCATCCTCATCATCTACCTGCTTCTCATCGCTCGCGCAGGCTATTGACCCGCAGATTGAAGGCTCCGCGAATGCTATTCCGCCCAATCCGATAAACTAGACTCAGCATGGTCTTTTCTTCTCTCTTCGGAAAACGCGACAAACCCGAACCAGCCGAGTCCGAATCTCTCACCCCGGAGTCCACGCCGAAGCTCGGCCTCTTCGACCGCATGAAGCAGGCGGTCACCCGCACCCGCGAGACCTTCTCCGAGTCGATCAGCTCCGTCATCGCGCTCACCCGCGAGGTCGACGAAGCCTCCCTCACCAGCCTGGAGCCGCTCCTCCTCGCCGCCGATATCGGCAGCGCCACCACCGCCATCATCATGGAGAACCTCCGCCAGCGCGCCCTCCGTACCGGCATCCAAAGCGGAGCCGAACTCAAGCAGCTTCTCAAGCAGGAGCTCAAGCAGATCCTCGACGGCGTAGCCCATCCCATTCAACACCCCTCCACTCCGCCCGAAGTCATCCTGATGGTAGGCGTCAACGGCACCGGCAAGACCACCACCACCGGTAAGCTAGCCGCTCTCTTCCGCTCTCAAAACAAGACCGTCCTCCTCTGCGCCGCCGACACCTTCCGTGCCGCCGCCATCGAGCAGCTCGAAGTCTGGGCCCAGCGCTCCGACGTCCCCATCATCAAAACCAAGCAGGGCGGAGACCCTTCAGCCGCACTCTACGACGCCTGCATCGCCGCCAAGGCTCGCAACACCGACATCCTCATCGCCGACACCGCTGGCCGCCTCCACACCAAGTCCGACCTCATGAAAGAGCTCGACAAGATGCGCCGCACCGCCGAAAAGCTCGTCCCGGGCGCCCCGCATCAAACCTTCCTCGTCATGGACGCTACCACTGGCCAAAACGGCCTCCAGCAGGCCCGCCTCTTCACCGAAGCCGCCCGCGTCACCGGCATCGTCCTCACCAAACTCGACGGCACCGCCAAGGGAGGCATTGTCCTCGCCATCGCCACCGAACTCAAACTCCCCGTCATCTACGCCGGGGTAGGCGAAAAGATCGAAGACCTTATCCCCTTTGACAGCACAACCTTTATCGACTCTCTCCTCGAATAATCTTCCCCAAAAATAAAATTTCCTGATACGATGCCTCGACTCGTATAAGCTCTATATCACTCTTAGCAGTGGCGGATGGATGTTAGCTAAATTCACCGAAACAGAGGCTTTCCGAAGTTGTCCTGACCAAAACTCCGGATTCTATCTATCGTTCGGTGTGATGAACTAAGCGAAACGGGCCGCGTACGACCAGGGTCTGTTAGCCACACAGTCTATCCTCGGCACAGATCCTCCGTATTACCCGGGAGCCTCGTTGGAGCGGGATTATGGCTGATCAGCAAGAGTTAGTCGAGCAGTTGTTCGATGCCGCCCTCGCAATGGATCCTGCAGAGCGGCGTGCCTATCTCGATCGAGCATGCGGCGACAATCTGGAACTCAGGCGTTCGGTCGACTCCCTCCTTATCAGGGATGAGCAAGCTGGAAGCTTTCTTCAACATCCACCGCCTGGTCTCCAGGAAAAATTGAGGCCTACTCCTCTTCAAAGTGACGAAACAAAGGGCTTCGAAGAGATTGATGAAGCCATAGCATCCGCACCAGCAATTCGAATCTCCCCAGGCGATATCCTGGGAGACCGATTCCTTGTCATTCGCTTTATTGCAAAAGGTGGAATGGGGGAGGTCTACGAAGTCGAGGACCTCCACCTGCAAGGTGTTCGTCTCGCTTTGAAGACGGTGCTCCCACAAGTCGCGGGCAAGCCTTCTATGCAAAGGCGCTTCGAGCGGGAGGTCCTGCTCGCCCGCGAAGTCATCCATCCGAATCTTTGTCCTATCTACGACATCTTTCACGTCCAGTTGCGAAAAGGCCAGCTCAACTTCCTGACGATGAAGCTCCTGTCCGGCGAAACCCTGGCCTCCAGAATAAGCAGACAGGGACGAATCGACCTGCCCGAAGCCACTTCGATCATCAAGCAGGTGGCGACAGCCTTGGCTGCCATCCACGATGCCGGAATCCTTCACCGCGACATCAAAGCCTCCAACATTATGTTGGACGGCTCCGGCGAACAGGTCCGTGTCTGCGTCATGGACTTCGGCCTGGCCCATGCCAATCTAGCCGAAGACTATACCCAGACCTCCTTTGGCGTGGCTGGAACACCGGCCTATATGGCTCCGGAGCTTTTCCGCGGAGAGCCCCCATCGAAGACGACTGACGTCTATGCCTTCGGCGTCGTTGCCTACGAAATGTTAGTTGGCACATTGCCGCCCATCAACGTAGGGAAGGGACTGCAACCTGCACAGAACAGTGCATTCGAGACACTCCCGCCAGAGTGGCAACAGCTTATTCGAGGCTGCCTCGAACCTGATATTTCGTCTCGCTATCAGACGATTCCGGATGCTCTGACCGCCCTCGATTCCTCCTCTCCGAAGGTCACGACAAAACGCTCCATTACGCGCCGACACATGATTGAGATGGGGACCGGTGCGTCCCTCGCCGCCGCTGGAGGCATCTGGTTCGAGTGGCCAAAGATCGACCTGTGGATACATCCGCTCCCGGAGAAGCGCTTCGTTGCCCTCATGGCGTGGCCAACCGCCAGCAGCGAATCGGAGCCCATCGTCTCTACTGTCCTCGGCTCTATCCGTAGCCGCCTCGCCCGCGCCGAGGCCTACGTCAAAAACCTCCTGATCATCACCTCCAACGATCTCCCGAGTCCCACCGGTTTGCCGACTACGCCGGCCGAATCCGTAAACGCCCTGGGTGCCAACCTCGTGCTGGCAGCCTCACTTCAAGCCACTGCAACCAAAGTCACACTCCTCCTTCAGGTGTTGGATGCCGCAACTCAACACCTCCTTCGCAGACAGCACGTCTCATCCAGCCGCGCGCAGTTGAGTACCCTCCCCGAAAAAGGATCGGCAGCAGCAGCCAGACTCCTTGATCTGTCTGAACAGGAAAAATCGCCCAAAGACGCAGATGAGCTACGGAACGTCTCCGCGGATGTTTTTTCCTCGTTTAGTCAGGCCGAGCAATTTGCCAATCAGCCCAACAATACCGGCGTCGACGCGGCGATTCTCAAATACAGCGAATGCCTCGAAAAGGATCCGAACTTCCGCCTGGGCTACGCCAAACTGGCCATCGCGTATATCCGCAAATACTACATCGTGCATGATTCGGCTCTCCTTACTCTCGCACGTCAGAACGCAGAAAAGGCCGGCGATTCAGCCAAAGGACTCTTCAGCCGCGGACTCGTCTATCTCTACTCTGACGACACCAACCAGGCGATGGATTACTTCGTCAAGGCTCTCAAAGCCGATCCCGGCAATCCCGAGATCATGCTCTACAGGGCGCACGCATTGCGCGACCTGAACCACTTGCCCGAGGCGGAACAAACCTATCGGGAGATTCTCAAAGAGCGCCCCAACTACTGGTTCGCCAATAACGATCTAGGCTTGATGCTCTTCCGGCAGGCAAAGTATCAACAGGCAGCCGATGCCTTCGATGCAGCAGCCATGTCCGCCCCCGATGTGGCGCTGCCAATGGCCAACCTCGGCAATATGTACATTGCGATGGGCAAGCGTAACGAAGCCAAGGAGGCTGCGGAAGAAAGCATCCGGCGCAGTAACAACTACACCGCTCGTCTTGTTCTCGGCGACATTGCCTTCGGCGACGGCGACTACAAAGGCGCTCTCAACAACTACAACCAAGCCGCACAGCTTCGCCCTAAAAATCACCTTATTTGGCGAAATATCGGGGACTGTTACACGATGCTGGGCCAGCCGGCTCAGGTACGGGAGAACTACACAAAGGCCGCAAATTCGATGGCGCAGGTACTCAAGAACAATCCTCACAGCGGTCCAGGCTGGATGACTCTCGCGTTCTATCACGCCAAAATAGGCGACGCCGCGGGAGCCGCAACAGACATGGCGAACGCGGAAAGCCGGGGCGCAATCGATGTCGAATCCCAATTCATGAAAGTGCAGACGCTCGCTGTGCTCGGCAAAAAAGAGGATGCAACCAAACTACTTCTCACCTGTATGGATCGAGGCCTGTCTCCCGCCGAAGTGAACCTGGCTGTCGACCTCAAAGACATTCGTAAGGACCCAAGGTATATCTCCCAGGTAACAAAAAAACAATCCCCATCCGGCCCTGCAACTTCTTAGCCTGTTCCACACTTCTATCGCCAAATTTGAAAGGACTACCAAAATGTCTGACGAGACTGTCCAAACGAAATCTAAACCACGCTGGGGCCTAATCGCCTCATCCTGTCTTGGCGTTTTCATCCTTGGCTTCGCCTTGGGACTATTATTCGACGCGCATTTTCGCCCCAACTACATCACCCTTGAACTAGACCAGCAAAGTGATCAGATTAAAGTAATGCCACGCAAGAATGATGTCGTCAATTGGGTAGGTCGCAGCACCCCTGATGGCCCATTGCAAAGAATAAACATCGCTTATCTAACAGACTCTCCCTGCATGCCGAATAACGCCGACAAATCAATCTGTACGGTAGCGGTTGATAAAGGGCAGTACGTATATTTGTGCAAAGATCCCAGCAGTGGTCAACCGGCCGCTTGTGATCCCGGAAATGATCCCCAACCGAACAACGACGTCTACGCTGTACAGACAACCTTTGGGAGCATAAAGACTGCCTTCGGCAAGGACCCAGGCGAAGGTCTTCCCACTCTGCCAGCTGCTTCTCCATCAGCTGCTCCTGCTGCTGCTACTCCTGCTGCTGCACCTCTTGGGGCTGCACCTCCAGCCGCAGGTACACACCAGGCGGCAGTGTTGGCTGGCATATCGTGCGACACAAACACCCCCAACGCTCCTATCGTCAGGTCGTCGACGGATTCAACAACTACGCCCATCACCATGAGCGCAGTTGTTGGACAAAAAATTCAGTGGACGTCTGGTCAGAGAGGATTTTCGGTCAGCGGCTTTCTTGACGCCAGCAATAACCCCGTACAGGTTTGCAAAGAAGCGGCCATCAACAACACCAGTTCAGTGTGCACAGTGCAAACATCTGCGATCCCATCGGGCTCGAGCAATAGCATTCACTACACCGTAACAACGTCAAACCCTAACCCATGTCCTACCGCATCAGGAACCGCTTACTTGATGGTAACCGCACACTGATTTCGGAATAACCGTTTCTAGTCCGGTGCTCATCTTAGCGACTGCCTCACTGTCGCTAAGATGAGCACTGTTGTTGAACATCGCGCCTCGACCAATCTCGTCGAAAAATCTGTCAACCCCAAAACGCAAATCCCCTCACCAATCAAGGAGATTCGCGTGCATAGTCATTCCACTCAAACCGCTATACTAAATACAGAGAGCAAAAGAAGCCCCGGGACCAAAACCGGGGCCTCCTCTTTTAGAACCATGTTTTGCATGTAAACCTAACATAAGGAATGCAGATACTTTACAAAGAACAAGTATTGCAGTGGTAAACCCTCGGAAATAACATGGCTACCGCCTCACAAGACGAAGTCTTCATGCAGCGAGCACTCAAGCTCGCCGCCGAGGCTGTAGCCCTCGCCTCGCCCAATCCTCAGGTAGGCTGCGTCATCACACAATCGCCGCCAGACGGGGGAAACGCCAAGATCATCGGCGAAGGCGCACACTTCTATGACCACTACGACCACGCCGAGATCGTAGCCCTCAAGCAAGCCGCCGAACACCACCACTCGACAAAGGGAGCGACCGCCTACGTCACCCTCGAGCCCTGCAGCCACCATGGCCGCACCGGTCCCTGCGCCGACGCCCTCATCGCCGCCGACATCGCCCGCTGCGTCATCGCCACCACCGACCCCAACCCGCTCGTAAGCGGCCAGGGAATCGCCAAGCTCCGCGCGGCCAACATCGAAGTCACCCTGGGCACCCTCCAGCAGCAAGCCCGCGACCTCAACGAAGCCTTCGCCCACTTCATCCGTACCCGCAGCCCCTTCGTCACCCTCAAAGCCGCCCTCTCCGTCGACGGCAAACTAGCCCCACCCCCAGCCAGCCGCTACCCCAATCAGCCCTACTGGCTCACCGGCCCCGCCGCCCGCTACGAGGTCCAACTCCTACGCCACGCCTCCGACGCCATCCTCACTGGCATCGGCACCGTCCTCGCAGACGACCCCCAGCTCACCGACCGCAGCGGTGTCTTCGGCCCCAACATGCTTCCCCGCCGCCGCCCCCTCCTTCGCGTCATCCTCGACACCCACCTACGCATCCCCCTCACCTCGCAGCTCATCCGCTCTGCAAACAACGATCTCCTCATCCTCTGCGGCGAACTCGCCCCAACTGCAAAAGCCGCCTCCCTTGGCTCCCTCGGCGTCGAAGTTGACCACATCCCGGACTACGCCGGACGCCTCAGCCTCCCCGCCGTCCTCGCCACGCTAGCCGAGCGCAACATCCTCAGCCTCCTGCTCGAGTGCGGCTCCCACCTCAACGGAGCCTTCCTCCGCCAGAACCTCGTCGACAAGGCCGTTCTCTTCTACTCCGACACCGAACTAGGCGATCAAGCCATCCCCTTCGCCCAAGGCATCCCCTCCCCCTACCTCTTCGCACAATCCCTACGCCGAGTCACCCGCACCACCTTCGGCTCACCCGAAAAACCTGACGCCTGCATCACCGGCTACCTCCACAACCCATGGCCGCAGGTTGACGGCGAGCCGCCATGTTGACAGCGAATAGACCTCGGGAATACCGTGCAGACATTCCCCGAAGGTATATCTATTCAGAAGTTGTTGGGCCCTAAAACGGAATCTCCGTATACGGGAGCTACCCATGACAACCAAAGCCCCCCCACTCCCAACGCAGTCAGTTCAACGCGGTAAACGAACTTGGTCGAGTGAGTTTTTCTTCGCAGTTGCGCGTATCTCTTTCGTGCTCAGCTTAGCCTTCCAGTTGCTGTGGGTCGTCGATGGTCGCGCTCAGGAATCTCGCCGCCGCAGGAATCCGGCTCCAGATCCATGCCTGGAAAATCTGCCAGCACCTGCGCCAACACCGCCCGCTGTCAGAGTCGTGCAATTGGTCAACTGTTCCGACCAGACATTGCTAGGCGCAGCGAATGCGGCCGCCTCTGCAAATCAGCCACTCACTTCGGTCTTCCCACGAGAAGGCACCTGGGTCATGGGACCGGTCGGTGCACCCAACCACGGCAACGTCCTGACCATCGATATACCGCCAGCATGGGCCTCCACCATAGCGAAGGGAAGCATCGCTCCGAATATCTGGGCACGAACCGGCTGCCGTTACGACATCGCTGCGGACAAGGCACAGTGCGAAACCGGCGGAGCTGGCGGCGTATACGACGTCAGCAAGGCAAAGCTCGGACCCCCGGGAGCCACCACCATCACCGAGTGGACCTTTTATCAAACTTCAACATCGACCAGCGGAGCCACCTACTATAAAGACAACTTCGATATCAGCGCAGTCAATGGAGTGAGCCTCACCGTAGATATCCAGGAGGTAGGCGGTAGCGCTGAAGACCCCGGAGCCCCCCAGAACATCTTCTGGCTAACCAACTCCCGGGTTACCCCTCCGAACTCTCCTCTCTCAGTTCACGGAGACGATCTGCGAGCGGACAACCGGTGTCCGGAAGCGTTCCGGCTTACGCGCGCCGACCTCACCACGCGCGGCGCCTACAGCAAAAACTACGGCTTCGTCATCCTCGACGATAACGGAAAGCCGCAAGGGGGGGACGGTACCGTAGCCTGTTTCTCAAACTGCGGTAAGTACAAATTCCCCACGGAACCAGCGATGGACTGCAACATATCCGATCCCACCTGCTACAACTGGAAGACCTTCTGCGCCGGTGATCCGAGCCAGTACTACCCAACCAACAAGACAATGTGTACGAAAGACTCCGACTGCCCCGTAAATGGCGCGTGCTGGATCAATCCTGGCAGCGAAACCGATCATCGCTGCGTGCTCCGCGGATTCGTCGATAATCCGCAAGGGCATTGTGACTCCGATATCTGCACCTTTCCCTACGACTATATAAATCCATATACAGGCATCCCGGATAAGTCGACGCAGCCTCCATTTGGTACATGCAAGCACGTTGATCCCGGCAATCCGAATGCCCTATGTATTGGCGACGATACGGTTCACATGGTCTTTCCCCACGCGTATACATGGCCCAACGATCCCCAGGTCTACTCAGACGACGCGCCGCTCTACCGGATTATCTTCGCGCCCGGCGGCACGACCGTTCCGATTACACCCGCGGCCAGCATCCCAGCCTGCAAAGCGCTGCCCAGCATCTATGACTACGCCGATGCCAGCAACCTCTGCAGCATCCCCATCAAGGATGGCGCCGTCTTCGGCATCGCGCGTACGCCGCCACTTCCCTGGAGTTGTAATCTCGGCACCGGCGCCGGTAACGATGGCGTGATATGTCGCTGGTAAAGCAGCCGAGAAAGACAATCCCTCACCAACAAAATCGAGAAGTTCCATGAAACTACCTCACAAGAAGCGTTCATGAGCTTGGTGAGTTGTTCCTCTCCCGATCCATGAGTACCCTATACCCATGTTCACTGGCCTTATCGAAACCACAGGAACCCTCCTCTGCCTCACCCCTACCGCGGGCACAACGCGCATCACCATCGCCGCTTCGCCGGAACTCGTCAGCCGCCTCCACACCGGCGATAGCGTAGCCGTCAGCGGAGTCTGCCTCACCGCTCTCGACATCGAGCCCAATGCCTTCCCCCCACGCTTCTCCGCCGACCTCGCCGCCGAGACCATCGCCCGCACCACCCTCTCGCACCTTCGCCCCGAATCCATCGTCAACCTCGAACTCCCCACCCCCGCCGGCTCCCCCCTCGGCGGCCACGTAGTCCAGGGCCACGTCGACGGCACTGCTACCCTCCTCGCCCTCGACCCCCTCCACCCCGACCAGCCCGACACCACCGACTACCGTCTCCGCCTCACCATCCCACCCACCCTCACCCCCTACGTCGTCGAAAAAGGCTCCATCACCATCGAAGGCATCAGCCTCACCGTAGCCGCCATCTACGACAACGAGGTCACCATCGCCATCATCCCCCACACCTACGCCTCCACCAGCCTCCGCACCCTTACCTCCGGCGACCCCTTAAACATCGAAGTAGACGTCCTCAGCAAATATGCCGAACGCCAGCAAAAACAAACCGCCGAAAGCTTTACCCTGACCGAGCAATACCTCATGGCCAACGGCTACTAGCCATCAAAGGACGAATTATGACCAAGACGGCAAACCTGCTCATGCTAGTCGGCGACTACGTGGAAGACTACGAAGTCATGGTGCCTTTTCAAGCCCTGCAGATGGTCGGCCACGTCGTCCATGCAGTCTGCCCCGACAAGAAGGCCGGCCAGTACGTCCGCACCGCGATCCACGACTTCGAAGGCGACCAAACCTACTCCGAAAAGCGCGGCCACAACTTCGTCCTCAATGCCACCTTTGCCGACATCCGCCTCAAGGACTACAGCGGCCTTGTCATCCCCGGCGGGCGCGCACCCGAATACCTACGCCTCAACCCTCGCGTCCTCGAGATCGTCCGTCACTTCGCCGAAGCTGACATGCCCATCGCTGCCCTCTGCCATGGCCCGCAGCTCCTTGCCGCCGCCCGCGTCATTGCGGGCAAGCGCGTCAACGCCTATCCTGCCTGCGCTCCCGAAGTCGAACTAGCCGGTGCCACCTTCGTCTCCCTCGAAGTCACCGACGCCATCGCCGACGGCAACCTCGTTACCGGCCCCGCGTGGCCAGCCCATCCGGCGTGGCTCGCGAAGTTCCTCGAAGTGCTTGAAAAATATCTAACAAAATAGGATCGCCAGAGACAAAACTTGCTACACGAATCCTTTTGTTTCTTCCCTCATCCATTAGAAGCTTATTAAAACGTGAAGCTGGGAAATCCAGAAGGGAAGGAAATTGGGCAAGCTAACAGGTAAAGTCGCTGTCGTCACAGGAGCCTCAAAGGGAATCGGAGCAGCCATTGCGCGCGAACTCGCCAAAGAAGGAGCTGCTGTCGTCATCAATTACGCGTCCAGTAGCAAAGGTGCGGAAGACACCGTAACTCAAATCACCTCCAGCGGAGGTAAAGCGATAGCCGTTCAGGCGGATGTAGCTAAGGCCACTGACATCGAGCGTCTCTTCGCTGAGACGAAGAAGGCCTTCGGCCAGCTCGACATCCTCGTCAACAACGCAGGTGTCTTTAAATTCGGCACGCTCGATCAAGTCACTGAAGAGGAGTTCCACCGCCACTTCAATACCAACGTTCTTGGCCTTCTTCTCGTCAGCCGCGAAGCAGCAAAACTCTTCGGCGAGCAAGGCGGAAGCATCATCAATATCGGCTCGACCGTATCGTCCTACACCCCTCCCGGCAGCGCCATTTACACGGCCACCAAAGCCGCAGTCGACGCCATTACCGGCGTACTGGCCAAGGAGCTCGCACCTAGAAAGATTCGCGTCAACTCCGTCAACCCTGGCCTCACCGAAACCGAAGGTACCCATACAGTGGGAATGATAGGCGGAGATATGCAGAAAAAGCGCGAAGCCGAGACGCCCCTCGGTCGTATCGGCCAACCCAGTGACATTGCACCCATTGTCGCTTTCTTCGCCTCGAACGACTCTTACTGGCTCACCGGCGAAATCGTCAATGCCTCCGGCGGCTTCCGCTAATCTCCCCTGCAAACAAAAGAGGCGCAGCCCATATGAACCGCGCCTCTTTTCATCGGACCAGTACCACCCGGACCCGATGATCTCGAGAGCTCTTAGATCGAGCTCATATTATGCAGGAACTCCGAGTTGTTCCTGGTCTTCGCCAGCTTATCCGTCAGCAACTCCATGGCTTCAACCGGCGAAAGCGGATTCAGCACCTTACGCAGAATCCAGATCCGCTGAAGGTCTTCCTTCGGAATCAGCAACTCTTCCTTACGCGTACCGGAGCGCTGAATGTCGATCGCCGGGAACACACGCTTATCGACAAGCTTGCGGTCCAGGATCACTTCCATGTTGCCCGTACCCTTGAACTCTTCGAAGATAACTTCGTCCATACGCGAACCGGTATCAACAAGGGCGGTAGCAATAATCGTGAGCGAACCGCCCTCTTCGATATTACGGGCCGCACCGAAGAATCGCTTCGGCCGCTGCAGCGCATTCGAATCCACACCGCCTGAGAGCACCTTGCCCGAAGGAGGAACGATCGTGTTGTAAGCACGCGCCAGACGCGTAATCGAGTCCAGCAGAATCACGACATCGCGCTTATGCTCGACCAGCCGCTTCGCCTTCTCGATCACCATCTCGGCAACCTGTACGTGACGCGCCGCCGGCTCATCGAACGTGGACGAAATAACCTCGCCCTTCACCGACCGCTGCATATCCGTCACTTCTTCCGGACGCTCGTCGATCAGCAAAACGATCAGCACGATCTCGGGATGATTCGACGTAATGCTGTTCGCAATCGACTGCAGCAGCATCGTCTTACCGGTACGCGGAGGAGCCACAATCAACCCACGCTGCCCCTTGCCCACCGGAGTCAGCAGGTCCATCACGCGGCCTGAGATGTGCTCACGCACGGTCTCCATCTTCACGCGCTCCTGCGCATACAGCGGCGTCAGGTTGTCGAACAGAATCTTGTTGCGCGTCTCTTCCGGCGACTCAAAGTTAATCGCCTCGATCTTCACTAGCGCGAAGTACTTCTCGCCCTCATGCGGCGGACGCACATTGCCGCTGATCGTGTCGCCCGTCTTCAGATCGAACTTGCGAATCTGTGAAGGCGAGACATAGATGTCGTCAGGACCGGGCAGGTAATTGTAGTCAGGCGACCGCAGGAAGCCGTAGCCGTCCGGCAGGATCTCCAGCACGCCTTCTGCGAAGATGTGCCCTTCCTTCTCACTCTGCGCCTGCAGAATCTTGAAGATCAGGTCCTGCTTCCGCAGACCGCTGGTACCGGCAATATCAAGTCCACGCGCGAGCTTGCCCAACTCCGCAATATTGTGTTCTTTGAGTTCAGAAATCGTCATGTTTTACCTGGAATTTTGTAATTTAGGAGGGATTGTTTGGAACTGAGGCGGGATCTGCTTGACGAGGGGGTCGTGCGGAAGGCCAATTGTAAGGAGAATTTGTACTGAGGATGGATTGTACTGCAGATAGTGGGTTGTGCGTAAGAGGAAAAAGCCGCGCGTTAAGCTGCGCGGCGTTCCTGAACATGTACCTTCTCTACAACTGCTTCAGATTCACCCATCGGAACGGTGTCCTTGAAGCGATCGAGAACTTCATTCGTCGTGTCCTGCAAACGAGTATTCGGCTTGTGCAGCTTACGGGTTGCCTTCGACGCCAACTGGCACAGCTCATACCGGTTTGTGACGTGCGTGAGGGCTCCAAAAATAAGATCTGAGCGCATAGTTTCTCCTTTTCAGTCTTCAAGGCAAAAGCGTCTTATAGCGCTCACTCGCCTCAAAATTTTCTTCGTTCTTGAGCAGCCTCTTTCAAGCGCTGCATACCAACTGTTAGACGCAAACCAAGTGCCTGCGGATTCTAAAACTTCCGTAAATCTCTCAAATCAAATCCTTATGTGCCAATCTGGCAGACAAGAATCCGCCTCGCAGTCAAACCTCGACTACGTCTGCACAAACCTGTCACTCCCATGTCGTTCAGGGGTCAGCACCCAGGCGTGAAACAGAAAAAGCAGTGAACGTCCAGCAAAACCAGACGCTTGTGTCAACCACCCCTACTTGTCGTTGGGAAGATCCATCAACCAGAGCAGCTTCGACACTTAAGAAAAATAGCTTGTTCGAGCGCTCAGGTCAATACTTATTTTGGGAACCCACCAATAATGATATTCCAGAAATAGGATTTTTTGACCCTGTCAAATCAATAACTTCACGCCCAATAACTCCGATCCAAGGTCCTATACTGAATCGCCTCAGCAATATGCGGTACCGCGATCATCGCTTCCCCAGCCAGATCGGCAATCGTCCGCGCGACCTTCAGTATCCGGTCATGCGCCCGCGCGCTCAACCCCTGCTGCTGCATCGCCCTCTCCAGCAACCGCTCCGCATCCGACGACAGCTCGCAATAAGTCCGTATCTGCTGCGTGCTCATTTGAGAGTTCGCAAACACCCTCCGCGAAGCCGCCTTCGCCGAACCCTTCGTCCGGTCGCCTCCCTCGCTGAACCGCTCATGCTGCCGCTCCCGTGCAGCCAGCACCCTGGCCCGTATCTGTTCCGAGCCCTCGGCCGCCATCCCACCCCGCAGTTCCTTGTACTTCACCGCCGGAACCTCAATATGGATATCAATCCGGTCCAGCAGCGGCCCGCTCACCTTCGAAACATATCGCTGAATCATCGGCGGCGTACACATACACTCCCGCGACTTGTCATTGAAGTACCCACACGGACAAGGATTCATCGCGGCCGCCAGCATAAATCTCGCTGGAAAGCTCAAGCTCATCGCCGCCCGCGAGATCGTGACCATGCCATCTTCCAGCGGCTGCCGCAGCACCTCCAGCACATTCCTCGGAAACTCCGGCAACTCATCCAGAAACAGCAGCCCGTTGTGCGCCAGCGAAACCTCGCCCGGCCGCGGAATCATCCCGCCGCCAATCAACCCCGCATCCGAGATCGTATGGTGCGGCGACCGGAACGGCCTATGCGCCACCAACCCCTGCTCCGCGTCTAGCACCCCAGCAACCGAGTGGATCTTCGTCGTCTCCAACGCCTCTTCAAACCGCAGCGGAGCCAGAATCGACGGCAGCCGCTTCGCCAGCATCGTCTTACCAGAACCCGGTGGCCCAATCATCAAAATATTGTGTCCACCCGCAGCCGCTACCTCCAGCGCTCGCTTCGCCACAAGCTGCCCACGCACGTCCTTGAAGTCGAACGGAAAGTGCTGCAACTCATCTAGCAGGCTAGTCGTCTCCACCTTCAAAGGCTGCGCTGATATCGTCCCCAGTGACGCCGAGTTCAGCAGCTCCCGAACCTCCAGCAAAGTGCTAACCGGATAAACATTCACACCCTGCACCACCGCCGCCTCACGAGCATTACTCGCAGGGATGATCAGATTCGCAATCCCATTCGCCTTCGCCGCGACCGCGATCGGCAGCATCCCCTGCACCGCGCGCAGGCTCCCATCGAGCCCCAACTCCCCCACCAGCAAAAAATCACTCAGGTCTTTGATGAGCAGCGCACCATACGCTCCCAATATCCCGATCGCAATCGGCAGATCAAACCCCGACCCTTCCTTCTTCAAATCCGCCGGAGCCAGATTGATCGTGATCCGCGTCGACGGAATATCAAAGCCAGAGTTCTTGATCGACGACCTTACCCGATCGCGACTCTCCCGCACCGCCGCATCCGGTAATCCCACCGTGCTGAACTGTTCCTTGTCTAATTTGATGTTCGAAAAATCGACTTCAACATCAATAATGTGGGCATCAATCCCATAAACGGCAGCACTACGAGCCTTGAAAAGCATTGTTAAGCCTGGTCCACCCTTGAGGCAGTATGAATTCCGCCGAGTATAGCATCCCACTGATTCGCAACAGCGAAGGTCACACTACAGACGTACAATCCTTCACAAGATGAACCCGCGCATCGACCTCTTCCGCCGCCTCGCACTCCAACTCCCCGGAGCCGTCGAAAGCGCGCACATGGGTCATCCCGACTTCCGCCTCAACAAACGCATCTTCGCCACCCTCTCCGCACAGGAGAAAGGCTACGGCGTCCTCAAGCTAACCCCCGAGCAGCAACAAGCCTTCATCACCGAGCAGCCCCAGTCCTTCTCGCCCGTTCAAGGTGGCTGGGGACGCATGGGCATGACCTTCATCCATCTCGAACATGCCGACGAAGCTCTCATCGCAGGAGCCCTCAGCACTGCCTACCACAACCTCCAGAAGAAGCAGTCGGAGAACAAGTCAAACAAGAAGTCCCACACTATGGCCAGGCCCGGCAAGTCTCCACGCACCCGCCTACAATAAACAGCGTGAACACCAGCCTCTTCGAACTCTTCAAGATCGGCATCGGCCCCTCTAGCTCCCACACTGTTGGCCCCATGCGCGCCGCTCTCCGCTTTGCACGCCAACTCGCCTCCGCCAATCTCCTTGAACAAACCGCAAAAGTGAACGTCGATCTCTACGGCTCTCTCGCTCTCACCGGCCACGGCCACGGCACCGACCGCGCCATCCTCCTCGGCCTCTCAGGCGAAGCTCCCGACACCGTCGACCCCACTCACATCGAAACCAAACTCTCCGTCATACGCACGACCAACACCCTCAACCTCCTTGCCCGCCATCCCATCTCATTCATCGAAGCCGAACATCTCCTCTTCCATCGCAACCAGATGTACCCCGACCCCGCCGTTACGACTCACCCCAACGGCATGCGCTTCTCCGCCTTCGACGCCGCAGGCACTCTCATCGCGCAGGACATCTTCTACTCCATAGGCGGCGGCTTCATTCTCGCCTCCGCCGAGTTCGAAGCCCAGCAGAACACGCAAGCCCCCACTACCCGCACCGTCCCCTACCCATTCCGCAGCGCCGCCCAACTCCTCGCCACAGCCGAAGCCCACAACCTCACCATCGCCGAACTCCTCCTCGCCAACGAAGTAGCACTCCTCAACGACCCCACCATCAACCGTCCGCAAACATCATCAACCGAATCTCAATCTCCCGAAGCCCAAATCAAAGCCAGCATCCTGACCCTTTGGCAAACCATGCAATCCTGCACCACCCGAGGCATTGCCACCGAAGGCATTCTCCCCGGAGGCCTCAACGTTCGTCGCCGAGCACCACGCCTCGCGCACCGCCTCCAGACCGAAGGCTCCAAAGATCCCCTCGCCCCACTCGACTGGGTCACCGTCTACGCAATGGCCGTCAACGAAGAGAACGCCGCCGGAGGCCGAGTCGTCACCGCCCCCACCAACGGAGCCGCTGGAGTCATCCCCGCCATCGCCCACTACTACATCCGCTTCACCAACGAAGCCACCGCACAAGATAAAGAAGCTGGCCTCATCCGCTACTTCCTAACTGCCGCCGCCATCGGCATCCTCTACAAAGAAAACGCCAGCATCTCCGGAGCAGAGGTCGGCTGCCAGGGCGAAGTAGGCGTAGCCTGCAGCATGGCCGCCGGAGGCCTCGTCGCCGCCCTCAACGGTACCAACGCCCAAGTCGAACACGCCGCCGAGATCGCCATGGAACACAACCTCGGCATGACCTGCGACCCCATCGGCGGCCTCGTCCAGATCCCCTGCATCGAGCGCAACGGCATGGGCGCCGTCAAAGCCATCAATGCCGCCCGCATGGCCATGCACGAAACCGGAGACCACAAACTCTCTCTCGACCAGATCATCGCCACCATGTACCAAACCGGCCTCGACATGCAATCCCGTTACAAAGAGACCAGCCTAGCCGGCCTCGCCCTCAACATCATCGAGTGCTAATCAGAATATCTTTGCGTCATTTTGATATGTTTAGGCAGATGGTATTGATCCGTTATGGAATGTAGTACTGAAGTTTCGAAAGACAATTTCGTCGTAACCATACGAGGCGAAAAGCGTAAGGGCGCCATTTTTCATCTATTTGCCACGGGAGTATTTTTGGCTGCCGTACATTTCCTCATCTACCGAAGCGAGGTAAGACTTATCGCCGAATTCGTAGGTGTCTCTTGGGCACTCTTTATCGTTCTACGCCAGCAATTTGGTATTAGCGTTCTGACTATCACGGAAGATTTCGTTTACCTTAACCAGCACGTCTTTGGTGCGGGTCGAACTAAGGCGCTTCCCTCGTTCGGACGTAGAACGATTAGGGTACGAACCAGAAGCCGGTCAAGATGATGCCGCGCTCGCCTTGATGGTGCGCACCGTAATGATGCCGCTACGGTTTGCGCATGGGATTAATCCATCTGAAGCGGAGCAAGTGTTTTCCTCTCTGAGATCGGGTGACTGTTGGATCGGAAGCGAGATTCGTTCCGTTGGAACAGCGATGTTCTAACGAACGATCCGATTAGAAATTTTCTTGCTATCGCTCTACCGCCAGCGCCACCGAATTCCCCCCACCTAAACAAAGCGCCGCCACACCCTTCTTCACATCCCGCCGCATCATCTCGTGAATCAGGGTCACCAGCACCCTCGCTCCACTAGCCCCAATCGGATGCCCAATCGCCACCGCCCCACCATTCACATTCACCCGCGAAGCATCCAGCCCCAACTCCTTCATCACACCAAGCGCCTGCACACTAAAGGCCTCATTCAGCTCATACAGATCCACCTCATCCCGATCCCATCCAGCCTTCTTCAAAACCCGTTGCACCCCAATTACCGGAGCCAGCATCACCCACCTCGGCGCCACTCCACTCGTAGCCTGAGCCTTGATCGTCACCATCGGCGTCAACCCCAGCTCCTTAGCCTTCACAGCCGACATCACCACCACCGCAGCCGCCGCATCATTCACCCCCGGAGCATTCCCCGCCGTCACCGTCCCATCCTTCTTGAACGCAGGCCGCAACGCAGAAAGCGCTTCGATCGAAGCATCCTCCCGCACACTCTCATCCTTAGCCACCACCGTCACTGCACCCTTCTTCCCTGGTACCGAAACGGGAATCACCTCCGCATCGAACCTCCCGTCTCGCCACGCAGCCGCCGCTCGTCGATGCGACTCCAGCGCATAAGCATCCTGCATCTCCCGCGTAATCGAATGCTTCTCCGCAACCAACTCCCCAGTCATCCCCATGTGCCAACCCTCACACGCACACCACAACCCATCCTTCACCATCGAGTCCACCACGACCGAGTCGCCCATCCGAAATCCCTTCCGCCCCTGCGGCAGAAGATAAGGCGCATTCGACATCGACTCCATCCCACCCGCCACAACAATCTCCGCATCACCGACCATCACACTCTGCGCCGCCAGCGCCACCGCCCTCAACCCCGACCCGCAAACCATGTTGATCGTCAACGCCGACACCGTATCCGCAAGCCCACCCTGCAGCGCCGCCTGCCGCGCAGGATTCTGTCCCAGCCCCGCAGGCAGCACACATCCCATCACGCACTCATCGACACTCGCCGTGTCAATCCCCGCTCTACGCACGGCTTCTCGCACCGCAACCGAACCCAACTGCACTGCAGTCATCTCACTCAACGCACCTTGAAACTTCCCGACCGGAGTCCGCACTGCGGACACAATCACCACATCCTTCATCGCCTTCACCTCATCACACTGCACTCACAAACCGCGAAGCGGAACGCGCCAGTATACGGCTCACAGCCTCTCTCTCGCACTCACACATCGGCGTTACGCATCTCGCAACTTCGAATTCGTCTCTCGTTCGCGTTCACGACAAACACAACGACTCAAAAAAAAATTCAAAACACATTCGATTTTTCTTGACAGTTAATTTTCGTAAATCTATACCTTCGTTAGCTGCAATGATGCATGTTGCAGTGTCAATGTCTAATCACTAGGGAGAATAGGCAAAATGGCAACGAAGAAGGCAGCCAAAAAAGCACCAGCAAAGAAGGCACCAGCAAAGAAGGCAGCAAAGAAAAAGTAACTTCAACCAAGGCAAAGCAGAACGGGGGACGCGATGAGCGTCCCCCGTTCTGCGTCTACAGCTCTTGCATCGGCTACTGCGTCACTGAAGGCTTCGGCGCATTCTTCGGCGTCGACAGATACCCCGACACCTTGTTCTTCTCAATCACATTCACCACAACCTCATACAGCATCGGATCCTTGCCCGTGTAGAACTGCACCGGCTCATCCAGACCCTTGTCCTTCTTCTCGATATTGCGGTCATCCGCACTCACATTCATCGTGTACTTCGAGTGCTTCTCATCCGCCTTCTTCAACTGCAGCTTGACCGTCGACAGCAGCACCGGCTTCGCGCCCTTCTGCAGCGTGAACTCGTAGTAGTTCCGGTCGCCCTTATGCTTCAGGATGTCCAGTTCCTTGGAGTTCGTCGCAATCAATCCGCTCATGACACCCGCATCACCCATCACGCGGTTCAACTGCGTCTTCGTCGCTTCCAGATCGCTCTTCGTCGTAGCAACATCCGTCTTCACACCGCCGACATCCGTCCTTACGCTGGCAACATCGGTCGACACAGCGCCAATTTGTTTATTCGCCGCCTCCTGAGCCTCCGCAAGTTTCGCCGCCTCAGCCCTCTGAGCCGCCTGCGCCGCGATCAAGCTCTGCGTACGCGCTTCCATCTGCTTCTGCGTAATCCCGACGCTCTGACCTAGCGTCTCGCTGGTCGCTCGCAACCGAGCATTCGTCGCCTCCAGCTTCTGCGCCAGATCCGCGTTCTTCTGGTCCGCCGCCGCCAACTTCTGCTGCGCCACGCCGAGACGGCCCTGCAGACCGTAGCACCACACCAGCGATCCCAACCCTGCCAGCAACGCTACGACAACCACTGCAAGCAACGCTCCGGGTACTGTCCGCTCTTCTACGTATCCCTCTTCACTCATTCCGCCTCCTGAATTTTCATGCCTCTGCTATCTTTGGACGCATCACCGCAGCGCTTATCACTATCGCTTATCGGCTAACGCAAACCTGCACACCCAAACTATAACCTCTTCCCCTGCCATCTAGACTTATCTTATGCAACGCCCCGATATCTGCATCGCCGGAGCTGGCATCATCGGCCTCTCGCTCGCCCTCGAACTCCACGAACGCGGAGCCCGCGTCACCGTCCTCGATCGCAGCACCCCCCTCTCTGAAGCCTCCACCGCAGCAGCCGGCATGTTGGCCGCCCGCGATCCCCATGATCCGCTCCAGCTTCGCCCTCTATCCGACCTGAGCCTCTCTCTCTATCCAGCCTTCCTCGACCACCTTCAATCGCTCTCAAGCCACCAAATCCCCTTTCACACCAACGTCACCCTGCAATCCGTAGAACCCAACACCCAGGCCAACCTCCTCACCCCGGAAGAACTCACCCATCTCCTGCCGCAACTTAACCCTCGCAATCAAAACTTCACTCTCCTCCACGAACACAGCCTTGATCCCCGCGAACTCGCAGCCGCACTCCTGGCCGCCGTCAGCACCACCTCCATCGACCTCCGCCCCCACAGTCCAGTCCGCCTCGTCCGATCCATCTCCAATGACATCATCGAAGTCCACACTCCTACTGACGCGATTCACGCCACAAAGTTCATCGACTGCACCGGGGCCTGGTCCACCGCATCCATCTCTCCCCCGCATCTCTCCATCACACCGCGCAAAGGCCAGATGCTCGCCGTCGCCCTTCCCTTGTCTCTCCCGCTGGACCTCGTTCTCCGCACACCCGAGATCTACATCGTCCCGCGAACCACCGGCCCAAACGCAGGCCGAGCCATCATCGGCGCGACCATCGAAGACGTAGGCTTCGACAAGACCGTTCACCCCGCAGACATCGACCGCCTCCGTACCCTCGCCGTCGATCTCCTGCCCGACCTCACCCACGCTCCCCAACTCGAAGCCTGGGCTGGCCTCCGCCCCGCAACACCCGACGGCCTCCCCCTACTCGGCCCGATACCAGGCCAGAAAAATCAATTCATCGCAACCGGCCACTATCGCAACGGAATCCTTCTCGCACCCGCCACGGCACACGTCATGGCGCAACTCCTATCCGGCGAACCACCCTCAATCGACCTAGAGCCCTACTCCCCTGATCGCACTGCATAACAAGCGCATAACACCTTAGTCGCACACCGCTACCGATATTCGCCCACCGAACCGTGACAACCGTTTCATCGCTGCGCTATAACCAAATGTACTTAGTTCTGGGAGAAGTTCATTATGTCCACTGTTGCCGCACCTAAAGGCTTGGAAGGCATCGTCGCCACCAGCTCCTCCATCTGCTGGATCGACGGCGACGCCGGCGTCCTCTCCTACCGCGGCATCGACATCCACGAGCTAGCCCAGCGTTCCACCTTCGAGGAGACCACCTACCTCCTCTGGTTCGGCAAACTCCCCAACGCCGCCGAACTGGCCGACTTCACCAAAAAACTCGCCGCAGCCCGCAAGCTCGATCCCAAGATCATCGACCTCCTCCGCAGCGTCCCTACCAACGCGACGCCCATGCAGGTCCTCCGCACCGCCGTCTCGCTCCTCAGCATCTACGACGCCGACGAGGCCGATTGCTCCCACGATGCCAACGTACGCAAGTCCTACCGGCTCACCGCGCAGATCGCCATGATCGTCGCCCTCTTCGACCGCATCCGCAAAGGCAAGCCCGTCGTTGACGCCGACCCCACCCTCTCCCACGCCGCCAACTTCCTCTGGATGCTCAACGGCGAAAAGCCATCCGAGACCGCCACCCGAGCCTTCGACATCGCGCTCATCCTCCATGCCGACCACGAGCTCAACGCCAGCACCTTCGCCGCGCGCGTCGTCGCCGCCACCCTCGCAGACATCCACTCCGCCATCACCGGAGCAATCGGCGCCCTCAAAGGCCCTCTCCACGGCGGAGCCAACGAGGCCACCATGCGCCTCCTCTACGCCATCGACAAAGCCGGCGCCGACCCCGTCGAGTACGTCCGCCAGATGTTCGCTGAGAAGAAAAAGATCTCCGGCTTCGGCCACCGCGTCTACCACACCGAAGACCCCCGCGCCACGCACCTCCGCCGCATGTCGGAAGAGCTAGGCAAAGCCGCCGGTAGCACCAAGTGGTTCGATATGTCGCGCAAGATCGAGCTCTTCGTTAAGCAAGAGAAAAAGCTCAACGCCAACGTCGACTTCTACTCCGCCTCCACCTACACCACCCTCGGCATCGACATCGATCTCTTCACTCCCATCTTCGCCGTCAGCCGCATCTCTGGCTGGGCCGCCCATGTCATCGAGCAGCACGACGACAATCGCCTCATCCGCCCGCGCGCCGAATACGTCGGCCCCGCCTACCCCGCCACCTACATACCCATCTCCGAGCGCTAGTCATCATCAACGGTTCCACGCAAGAAATTTTTGCAACGGACCGCAAAAGATGCCATCCTCGTACGACAGTTCATCCTAGCAATCTCAGGAAGACAGGGTTTGGCCTCACTCCTCCAGCGCCGGGCATATTTTTGCCTGCTTCTTCTCCTCGGCGTCCCCCTCGCCGTTGCGCAACGACTTCACGCGACCGACGAACCCAACTCGCAGGTACCCCTCGGAACGTCCTCAACATCAGCCCCGGCACAACCGTCCCCATCATCCAGTGTCACAGTGCACCCTCCCCCTTTACACGCTTGGAACGCCGGCCTCACCGTCTCCGGCTTTCACGAGTCCACTACCGGATGGGCCACCCTCGCCATGCCCGCCGTCGGCTACACCATCAACGACACCTTCGCCATCGACGCGGCCATTCCCATCTACATGTACCGCCTCGCCGAAAGCCTCGCTGCCCATCCCAAGCCCGACGAGCGTCTCGTCAGCCAGCGTGGCGAACCCGGCGATGCCATCTTCGGCCTCCACGCCCAGTTCACGCCCGGGCCTTATCTCTATCAGTCCACCTTCGCCTTCACTGTGCCCTCAGGCGACGAAGCCTACGGCCTCACCACCGGACGCATGACCTTCGATCTCAATAATCACTTCGAACGCACCTTCGGCCGCTTAACGCCCATTCTCGAACTCGGCGCAGGAGACTCCACCACCCTCGTCAATCGCCAGGTCAACAAAACCTACACCTCCCTCGGCCCGCTCGCCCACTTCCAGCTAGGCCTCGGCATAGACCTCATGCGCCGCGTCGCCTTCGAGACCAACGTCTACGAGCAGCTCCCCATCGGCGACCAGAAGATCTACGGCCCCTCACGCAGCGGCAAAACCATGGTCGTCAAGGGCTACAACGTCACCGAAGACAACGGCTTCACCAACTCCCTCGACCTCACCCTCAACTCCCACACCACTCTCTCCGGCTACTACAGCCGCAGCCTCCGCCGCCACACCGACACCGCAGGCATCGGCATCACCTACGTCCTCCACGCAACCCCACCCTCCGAAGAAACATCAACCTACGACGACCTCTTCCGCTAGAACACACCATTCTGAAGCTTCATCACGAGGCAATGAGCGCATCGGCGATTTATAGCTCAATCAGAAGAATCAGCTAAACGTCCACTCCGAAAACAATCTTTCGCGGGCTCGTTCGTAGATTGGTTAATAATGGGAAGCCATACCAAAGCATATAGTTGGTGGCGTCAGATAGTCGACTTGAGGTTGAAATCCAATGCAAGCAATTCGACTCGTGCTCCGTTCACTCGGCTGCGTCATTGCCCTTGCGCTTATAACGGCCACCGGCTGTAACGGCAAGTCTGCGCCTTCGACTTCCCCCACCACTGAGGCGCAGACCCCGCCGAAGATGAAAATGACCACCGACATTCCGCCGGAAATCACTACGCCGGACTCGGTCGACACTCGGATTGGAACGCTGAAGTTCTTCGATGGCTTCCCGGATGACAAGACTACCCAGTTGGTTTACGACAACCTCGATTTCCAGCGCGGCGTTCAGGCGTTTCTGCGCGGCATACCGGGTGCCTCAATTCAGGCCTTTCTACCTGCGGCTAAGAAGTTCGGCGGCGTTGACGGCAACGTGATGATCTTCGAGGACCTGATGGACTCGAAGGCGCTCTGGCTGACCCCGAACAACTCGAGTGTTTACTTCTACACTTGGCTCGACACCAGCAAGGGGCCAATCGTGATGGAGACGCCACCTAATGTCCTTGGTGTGATCGACGACCACTGGTTCCGCTGGGTGGGCGATTATGGCAATGCAGGTCCGGACAAGGGCAAGGGCGGCAAGTTCCTGTTTCTTCCTCCCGACTACAAAGGTGAGGTGCCGAAAGGCTACTTTGTCATGCGCCCGGCGACTTATGGCGTGTGGGCACCGGGACGTGGAATGTTGGTAAATGGTGACCCCAAGCCAGCTGTGGAGAGTATCAAAAAGCTCCTTAAAGTCTATCCATTGGCGCAGGCTGCTCATCCACCAGCCACGAAGTTCACTAACATGAGCGGCATTCCGCATAGTACGATTCATGCGAATAATTTCCACTTCTACGAAGAAGTTCACGAAGTACTGGAGATGGAACCGAACGAGGCGTTGGATCCTGAAACGCTGGGCCTGTTCGCCTCCATCGGCCTCCAGAAAGGCAAACCCTTCGCACCGGACGACCGCATGAAGAAGATCCTCACCGAGGCCGTTGCGGTCGGTAATGCGACGGCGCGCGCTCTTAGCTTCCGGAGTCGCGACGAGGCGAGCTACATCTACCCCGGTAGTTCCTGGTGGATTCCGTCCAGTTCTGGTTATCAGTTTCTGCTCGTACCCGGCGTATTTGACCTGGACAGCCGCAGCGGCTTTCACTATTGGGCTACAGGAGTCACGCCCGCGATGTTCGCCAAGATGGTCGGCAAAGGCTCGCAATACGCTGCTGCGTTTACGGACAGTTCCCACCACGGTCTCGACGGCAGCAAGACCTACAAGGTGCATCTGCCGCCCAACATCCCGGCTAAGGACAACTGGTCCTTCACTCTGTATGACAATCAGACCCGCTCGTGTCTGCAGACCGACCAGCGCTTCCCAAGCGTCAACAGTTTCGACAAAGGCCTCGTGACCAACCCGGATGGTTCGACCGATGTTTGGTTCAGCCCGAAGCTGCCAGCGGGAGTCCCCGAGGCGAACTGGGCACAGACCATCCCCGGCAAAGGTTGGAACATGCTCTTCCGCCTCTACGGTCCGCTCGAACCATGGTTCGACAAGACCTGGCGTGTGGGTGAGGTTGAATTGGTGAAGTGATCGGGAAATTGGGGTCACCGCAAGTTATGTCTCTATTGGTGAGAACAGGGCGAGTCACTCATTGAACTCTGCGGTCACTCCGGCCCGCAGTTAATCAGTACCGAAAAGTCGACCCTGGCCTCCCAAATGAAAAGAGCAGCCTTTGGGCTGCTCTTTTCACGCCGAACTAAGCCTACTTCGCACTCGCCGGAGGCACAATCCCATTCATCCGCAGATACTCAGCCAGCTGCCCATAGTGGTCGAAGCCATGCGCGATGCCAAACGCCACCATACTCGTATTCGTCTGGTCACCCTTCACCGAAGCAAACGCATTCGCCGCCGTCATCGTATCAATCTGTTTGTGGGCATAAGCAAACGAAGCCGCCAGTGCCTTCACCAGATCCTCCTTGGACGTCATGCTCCCAATCGCCTTCACATCCACATCAGGCTTTGCTCCGCCCAACGAGCCATAGAAGTAGTAGTTCGCCTGCGCCACATGCCCAACCATCTGCCCAAACGTCCGCACTCCGTCATACTTTGTCACCTGCTCGGGCTTGAAGATCGCCTGGCTTGGCGCGAAGCTATATTTGTCCGCGGGCATGGCATTCACCAGGCCCATCATCTCGTCTTCATAAATCTTCAGCAGCGCACTAAGTGATTTAGAAGGATCAACCACCGCACCTGGATCAGCCTTCGGAGTCGCATTGTTCATCTGCGCCCGCGCTCCCGTCACGCAACAAGCAGCCAGCGCCAACGTCATAACTATCTGCTTTATCATCGTCGTTCTCTCCTGTTCGTTTCTCGGAAAACCGGATAACCGCGCCCAGCCTAACAGAGTTCTTCAATCCGTCGCCCCCTCATTCGTCACAATAGACAGGGTAAAATAGAGCTATGCAGCGTATTTACATGGACGCTAACGCCACCACGCCTCTCCTCCCAGAGGTTTACGAGGCCATGCGTCCCTTCTGGATCGAACACTTCGGCAACGCCAGCTCCATCCACCAGCACGGCCAGCACGCCCGCGCCGCCGTCGACCACGCCCGCGACGCCATCGCCCGCCTGTTCCACTGCCGCGCCTCCGAGATCGTCTTCACCTCCGGCGGCACCGAAAGCGACAACCTCGCCCTCTTCGGCACCCTCACCTCCGAGCTCTCTCCCACCAAAGAGAAGACCCACGTCATTACCACCAGCATCGAGCACCACGCCATTCTCCACGCCGCAGAGTCGCTCGAGCACCGCAATATCGACGTAACCTTCCTCCCCTGCACCGCACAAGGCATCATCGAACCGGCTGAGCTCATCGGAGCCATCCGCCCCAACACCAAGCTCGTCAGCGTCATGTTCGCGAACAACGAGACTGGCGTCGTCCAGCCCATCGCCGCGCTCGCCGCCATCGCCCACGCCGCCGGAGCCCTCTTCCACACCGACGCCGTCCAGGCCGCTGGCAAGCTCCCCCTCGACCTCGGCCCCCACGGCCCCCTCAAGGACGTCGATCTCCTCACCATCTCCGGCCACAAGATGCACGCTCCCAAAGGCATCGGCATCCTCTTCGTCCGCCGCAACGTCCGTCTCAACCCGATGATGCACGGCGGCTCCCACGAGCGTCAGCGCCGCGCCGGAACCGAAAACGTAGCCGGCATCGTAGGCCTTGGCAAAGCCGCCGAAATCGCCCAGCAGTGGCTCGCCACCGAAGGCCCCGCCAAACTAGCCGCCCTCCGCGACCGCCTCGAACAAGGCATCCTCGCCCAGGTCCCCGAAGCTGGCGTCAACGGCGGTGGAGCGCCACGCGTAGCCAACACCACAAACATCTACTTCGACCACATCGAAGCCGAAGCCCTCGTCATAGCCCTTGACCTCAAAGGACTCTCCGTCAGCGGAGGCAGCGCCTGCCAGTCCGGAGCCACCGAGCCCTCCCACGTCCTCACTGCGATGGGCCTAAGCTCCAACCGAGCCCGAGCCAGCATCCGCTTCTCCCTCTCCAAACTCACCACCGAAGAGGAAGTAGACCACGCTCTCGAACTCATCCCAACCGCCGTAGCTCACCTCCGCGAGCTCTCCCCCACCTGGCAGCAGCACGCAGTCGCTACAGAAGCCTGAGACCCCCGTTCTGAGGACAAAAAATGCCGGTCAGTTGACCGGCATTTCCACGCTTTTTTCCATCAGCTAACCAGCAAAAACCGCCATATATCCACCATTTTCGCTGGAAATCGGGGGCAAAAAAAACTCACAAATACCACGGAATATTAACCACCACAATCCGCTGGTTCCCCTTCAGCAGCAGAAACAGCTTCAACAGCTGAACTCGCTGATTATGCAGCGCATTCTCCCACCAATGCCGCACCACAAGCTCCGGCAGCAGCACCGCCACCTTCCGTCCCGGATTCTCCTTCTCCAACTCCAGAATGTAATCCATCAGCGGATTAATAATGAACCGGTACGACGAAGGAATCACCACCAGCTCCGGCTCATGCAATCCCTCACTCTTGATCGGCTGTAGGATCTTGTCATCCCACACCTCATCCAGACCCTCCTCCTCATCATCCGAGTGCACGTGCACCACCTTGATCTCCTTCGACATCAGCAGCCCGAACCGCATCGCCTTCTCCGTAATCCGGTCCCACCGAGCCATCGGAATCACCACAATTGGTTCCTGCAGATTCACCAGGTTCAGCGGAGTCATGTCCTTCATCTCCCGCTTCACCCTTGAGTAGTGCCGTTTTACAGCCATCATGATGCCGATCAGTATCGGCACAAGCAGAGCCGTCACCCACGCTCCAGCCACGAACTTCGCCACCAGCACCACTACCAACGTGATGCCCGTCGCAACCGCGCCAAAGCCGTTCACCACCAGGCGAATCCGCCGCCCTGGATGCTTCTCCATCCTGTGCCAATGCACCACCATCCCCGCCTGCGAAAGCGTGAACGCCATAAAAGCCCCAATCGCATACAGCGGAATCAATCGATCCGTCACACCACCGAACAGGATCAGGATCACTGCAGTAAACCCAGTCAGCGCATAGATTCCATGCGAATAAAGCAGCCGCCGCCCACGCAGAATGAACACATGAGGAAGGTAGTCATGCATCGCAATCGCGCGCGTCAGTCGAGGGAAATCCGCAAACGCCGTATTCGCGCTCAAAGCCAACGCAAGCAGCACGCTGCCCATCGTCGTGTAATAAAACCAACCACGGCCAAATACCGCCGTTACCAACAAGCTGATCAAGCTCTGATAGCCCGTTCCCTCGGGCTCCATCGGCATGATCCTGTAAACCTTCGACAGGTATGCAATCCCGAACAGCAGCACCATGAGGATCCCAATGATTATCGTCAGCGCGCGCTGTGCTCTCTTCACCCTGGGCTCGCCGAAGGCCATCACCCCGTTCGATACAGCCTCCACGCCCGTCATCGCCGCGCAGCCGCTCGCAAAGGACTTCATCAACATCCATATTCCGAGCGATCCCACCGTCGCAGGCAGCGCAGGAGGAATCGGATCCACCGGCATCGGATGCCCTCCAGCATGCACCGTCTTCCACATGCCGACCCCAATCAACGCCAGCAACGTGCCCACAAATAGAAACGTCGGCAGAATAAACGCCGTCCCCGTATCCTTAACGCCCCGCAGATTCACAATAGCCAGCAGCGCAAGAATCACCAGACATATCAGCAACGTATGACGCTGCAAACTCGGAACCGCCGAGGTCAGCGCTGTAACACCAGCCGAAATTCCCACCGCAGCCGTCAGAATGTAGTCGATCATCAGCGCCGCCGCTGCCAGCAGCCCCGACTTCTCGCCCAGATTTTCCGTAGCGACCGTATAGCTCCCACCGCCGCTCGGATACGCCTCAATCGTCTGCCGGTAGCTGAAATAAACGATCGTCAACAGCACCAAAATCGCCGAGATGATCCGCCACCCATATTCAACGCCGGCTATCCCCAACGGAATCAACAACGTCATCGCAGCTTCGGGCCCGTACGCTGCGCTCGTCAGCCCATCTAAACCAAATATCGGAATTCCTGCGGCCACACCGATGTGCTCGGCCCGCTCTTCGCTCGTAGCTAACGGCTTCCCAACCAGACGATCAACAATAGACATATTTCTTTTGATACTAATTGTTCCATCGTCTGAACTCCATGAATCCCTGTCTTTTGCACCCCCGTTCACAAGTACCAAGGGATATTCACCACCACAATCCGCTGATTCCCCTTCAGCAGCAGCATCAGTTTCAGCAGCTGCACCCTCTGGTTATGCAGTGCGTTCTCCCACCAGTG
The DNA here is from genome assembly GCF_003945235.1 of Edaphobacter aggregans. NCBI lineage: Bacteria > Pseudomonadati > Acidobacteriota > Terriglobia > Terriglobales > Acidobacteriaceae > Edaphobacter > Edaphobacter aggregans. Next base: position 1,874,116 of record NZ_RSDW01000001.1, on the reverse strand, counting down.
CTTCACCACCATCTCCGGCAACAGTACCGCCACCTTTCGCCCCGGATTCTCCTTCTCCAACTCCAGGATGTAGTCCATCAACGGCGCGAGGATGAACCGATAGTTCGACGGAATCGTCACCAACTCCGGCTCCTCAAGCTCCTGACCCTTGATCGGCCCTAATATCGTCTCATTCCAAACCTCCTCCAGCCCCTCCCGCTCATCATCCGAGTGGACATGCACCACCTTGATCTCCTTCGACATCAGCAGCCCAAACCGCATCGCCTTCTCAGAGATCTTGTCCCATCGCGCCATCGGGATCACCACAATCGGCTGCTCCAGATTCGTCAGGTTTAGCGGACACTGCTCAGCCATCTCGCCCTTCACCCGCGTGTAATGCCGCTTCACCGCCACCATAATGCCCATCAACACCGGCACCAGCAACGCCGTCACCCACGCCCCCGCCATAAACTTCGCCACCAGCACCACCAGCAGCGTAATACCCGTCGCCACCGCACCCAGCCCATTCACAAACATGTGCCAGCCGCGCCGCGGATGCTCCGGTCCCTGCTTGTACCAATGCACCACCATTCCCGCCTGCGAAAGCGTAAACGCCAAAAACGCCCCAATCGCAAATAGGGGAATCAGGTTGTCCGTCACGCCACCAAACAAAATCAACAGCACCGCCGTCAATCCGGTCAGCGCATAAACTCCATGCGAGTACAGCAGCCTCCGCCCGCGCAACAAAAAAACATGCGGCAGATAATCATGCATCGCGATCATCCGGGTCAGTCGCGGAAAATCCGCAAACGCCGTATTCGCACTCAGCGCCAGTGCCGACAACACTGACGCCATCGTCAGCTGATAGAACCAGCCCCTCCCAAAGACCGCCGCCACCAGCATGCTCAGCACACTCTGATAGCCGTTCGCTCCCGGATCGGTCGCCGTGATCCCATACGCCTTCGACAGATACGCAACCCCCAGCAGCAGCACAATAAGAATCGCAATAATCACCGTCAGCGTCTGCTTCGCACGTTTCGTCTTCGGCTCACTGAACGCCATCACCCCGTTCGAAACCGCCTCCACGCCCGTCATCGCCGTACATCCGCTTGCAAACACCTTCGCCAGCAGCCACCACCTCAGCAACTCCACCGTCGCTGGTAACGCCGGCGGAGGAGCAACCAACGGAACCGGATGCCCTCCACTCTGCATCGCGCGCCATACCCCCACCGCCACCATGATCGACAGCGTTCCAATAAACAGAACCGTCGGAATCATGAACACCGCGCCCGTATCTCTGACGCCACGCATATTAACCATCGCCAATAGCGCCAGAATGACGAGGCACAGCACCAGCGTATGCGGCTGCAAACTAGGCACCGCCGAAATCAGCGCCCCCACGCCTGCCGAGATCCCCACCGCCGCCGTCAGCACATAGTCGATCATCAGCGCCGCCGCCGCCAACAGCCCCGCACGATTTCCCAGGTTCTCACTCGCTACCGTGTACGACCCACCACCATTCGGATACGCGTCAATCGTCTGCCTGTAGCTGAAGAACACAATCACCAACAGCCCAACTATCGCCACAATCACCGGAAGGATATAGTTCCGCCCCATCAACCCCAGCGGAATCAGCAGCGTCATCGCTGCCTCCGGCCCATATGCTGCGCTCGTCAGGGCATCCAGCCCAAACACCGGGATCCCTGCCGCAACGCCAATATGCTCAGCTCTCTCCTCACTCGTCGCCAAAGGCCGGCCAAACAGAAAGTCGCTTATCGACATAGCAGCCACATCCTACCCACCGCCGCATAAAGAATCCGTAGCGATACACTGGAAATTACTATGTCCAACCTCTACGACATCCCCGTCCAGACCATCACCGGAGAAGGTACCTCCCTCGCCGACTACCGAGGCAAAGTCCTCCTCATCGTCAACGTAGCCTCCCAATGCGGCCTCACCCCGCAGTACGACGCCCTCGAAAAACTCTACTCCCGCTTCAAAGGCTCCGGCCTGGTCGTCTGCGGCTTCCCCGCCAACGACTTCGGCGCGCAGGAGCCCGGCTCCAACCAGGAGATCTTCAAGTTTTGCACCGGCACCTTCGCCGTCGACTTCCCCATGTTCTCCAAAATCCCCGTCACCGGCCCCGACACCCATCCCCTCTACCAGACCCTCATCGCCGCCCAGCCCAAAGCCACCGGCCCCACGCGCGAAACCTTCCGCGAGCGCCTCAACGGCTTCCTCCACGGCAAACACAACGGAGCCACCACCAACCCCGAACCCGGCATCCTCTGGAACTTCGAAAAGTTCCTGGTCGACCGCAACGGCAACGTAGTAGCCCGCTTCTCCCCCGAGGTCACCCCCGACGACCCCTCTGTAGTCGCCGCCATCGAATCAGCCCTCAACTACTAATCACGCGGGATGCAGCGCGAGACCAAGCCGCCTGCGTCCCCATCCCCCGCTCATCCGTCTCATAGAAATCCAGCCAACCTCAAAGGACCACCCAACATGTTCATCCGCAAGTCCGTCCTGCCTCTAACCCTCTTTCTCACTGCCCCCGCTCTGCTACAAGCCCAAAAAGCCCCCATCCAGATTACTGCCGACCTCTCCGACGCCCCGCGCAAGCTCTACCACGCCGAGATCGACGTCCCCGTCAAACCCGGCCCCGTCTCCCTCACCACCCCAAAGTGGATCCCCGGTAACCACCGCCCCACCGGCCCTGTCGATGACATCACCGGCGTAGTCTTCACCGCAAACGGCCAAACCCTCCCCTGGCGCCGCGACGACACCGACCTCTACCAGTTCCACGTCACCGTCCCCGCCGGAGTCACCACCCTCCACGCTCACCTCGACTGCATCGTTACCGCCCGCGTGAGCCAGAAGCTCGCCGTCCTCGAGTGGGAAAAGCTCCTCCTCTACCCGGCCAATACCCCCGTCAAAGAGATCGCAGTCCAACCCTCCGTCACCGTCCCCGAAGGATGGGGCATCGGGACAGCCCTCACCCCAACCGACGGCTACGACCCGCAGCATCCCAAAGGCGGCACTACGCACTTCGCCGCCACCAACGTCGAACAGCTCCAGGACTCCCCCGTCATCACCGGCGAGTACTTCCATGAGTTCGCCTTGGCCCCCGAAGTCACCCCCAAGCACTTCATCGACGTAGTCGCCGACGCTCCTGAAGACGCTGAACTTCGCCCCACGCTCCTCACCCAACTCTCCAACCTCGTCCGCGAGACCGGAGCCGCCTACAACTCCCGCCACTACAACGTCTATCACTTCCTCCTCACCCTCTCCGACGTCGCTGGCGGCGAAGGCCTCGAGCACGGCCAGTCCTCCGACAACGGCGTGGGCGAAAAAGGCTTCTCCGACGACGCCCACCAGCTCGCCGAAGCTGACCTACTCTCCCACGAGTTCACCCACTCCTGGAACGGCAAATACCGCCGCCCCTACAACCTCTACCAGACCGACTTCGCCAAAATGCAGGAGGGCTCCCTCCTCTGGGTCTACGAGGGCATGACCCAGTACCTCGGCAACGTCCTCGCCGCTCGCTCTGGCCTCAAGAACCAGGCCCAGTACCGCGATATGCTCGCCATGTCCGCCGCCAACCTCGACTACAAGCCCGGCCGTGAGTGGCGCTCCACCGAAGACACCGCCATCGCCGCCAGTATCCTTCGCGGCGGCAACCCTGCCTGGTCCAACTGGAAGCGCGGACAGGACTACTACCAGGAGGGCGAGCTCTTCTGGCTCGACGCCGACACCCTCATCCGCCAGAAGACCGAGAACAAGAAGTCCCTCACCGACTTCCTGCACATCTTCCTCGCTCAGGGCGGAAACACCGGTCCCTCCATCCTCACCTACAACCGCGACGAGCTCATCCGTGACCTCAACCAGGTTCTTCCCTACGACTGGGCCACCTTCATGCACGAGCGCATCGACAACCCCAATCCTCACGCTGACCTTAGCGGTATCGAGCGCGGTGGCTACAAGCTGGTCTTCACCGACAAGCCCAGCGTCTCCGAACGCACCATGGCCATGGCAGGCGGCCCACGCCGCGGAGGTCTCAACGTCTGGTACTCCCTCGGCCTGCGCGTCAGCGCCGAAGGCGTCATCTCTGACGTCCGCTGGTCCGGTCCGGCCGACAAAGCCAAGCTAGCCCCCGGCCAGAAGATCATCGCCGTCGACGGCCGCGTCTTCTCCGCCGACGCCCTCAAAGCTGCCATCAAAAACGCTAAGGGCAAGACCGAACCCATCCACTTCATCCTCCAATCCGACACCTTCGTCACCCTCGCCGACATCGACTACCACGACGGCGAACGCTACCCCTCCCTCGTCCGCGTAGAAGGAACTCCAGCCTACCTCGACGACATTACCAAGCCCCTAACCACTCCCGAGAAAGCTCCCGCCACAACGGCGAAATCGGAGTAGCCTCGCAAAAGCAAACGAACTAGCCTAACCAAATCAAAAAGGCGTGGAGTCCAAACGACTTCACGCCTTTCGCATCTCTCTATCCATATATCTCGAACGCACGGGTGCACCATCTCAGACGCAGTTTCATCACGCCTAAGGTGGCGATGTATATACTCTCCCGGCCGCTCTTGCCGTTGGTCTTGTTCTACCCCCTGAAACTTTCGTCATCTGGACCGGAGCGATGGACAGCTTTATCGTCCGTTGCGGAGTGGAAGAGACCCCGCATCTCGCCTTATTTTCCCGTGAGGTGGATTCGGTATAGCGATTTTGATCAGCGGCCTCCGCTGATTGAGGAGATGAAGTTTGCCTGAGGGCTATTCGTCGCGGCCGGGGCGGGACATGAGGTCGCGGATAGCTTCACGGGGATTTTTGTTGTGGTGGAGGATGGCGTCCATCTGCTCGGTGATTGGCATCTCGACGCTGTAGCGGGCGGCCAGGCCGAGGGCGGCGGTGGTGCTGCGGATGCCTTCGGCGACTTTGCCGTTGAGGCTGGCGATGATCTCGGGGAGCTGACGGCCGCGGCCTAGCTCGACGCCTACGGTGCGATTGCGGGAGAGGGGGCCGGTACAGGTGAGGACGAGGTCGCCGATGCCGGCGAGGCCGGCCAGGGTCTGGGGGCGGCCTCCGCAGGCTACGGCGAGACGGGTGATCTCGGCTATGCCTCGGGTGATGAGAGCGGCGGAGGAGTTGTGGCCGAGGTTGAGGCCGTGGACGACGCCTGCGGCGAGGGCGATAACGTTCTTGAGGGCTCCGCCTAGCTCGATGCCGGTCACGTCGTCGTTGGTGTAGAGGCGGAGGGAGGCGGAGGTGAAGTCGCGCTGGATGGTCTGGGCGATCTGTGGATTAGCGGCTGCGGCGACTACGGCGGTGGGGGTTCCGGCGGCGACCTCCTGAGCGAAGGATGGGCCGGAGAGGACGGCGACGGGGTTGTCAGTGATGGCGGCGATGACCTGGGTCATGCGGAGGTAGGTGTTCTCCTCGATGCCCTTGCTGGCGGAGAGGATGATCTGGTTGGGGGTGAGGATGGGAGCGATGTTGGCGATGATGGCGCGAAGGTGCTGTGACGGTGTGACGCAGAGGATGACGTCTGCCTCGAAGATGGCGCCGGGAAGGTCGGAGGTGATGTGGATGTCGGCGGGAAGGGTGAAGCCGGGAAGGTAGCGGAGGTTCTCGCCGGCTTCGGTGAGCTGGTCGGCGAGCTCAGGCGAGTGGGACCAGAGGACGATCTCGTGGCCGCCGCGACGTGCGAGAGAGAGGGCCAGAGCGGTTCCCCATGCTCCAGCGCCGAGGACGGCGATTCGGCTCAAGCGGCCACCTTACGGGAGCCGAAGCGACTCTCGGTACCAGAGAGGAGACGGCGGATGTTCTGGTGGTGCTTGACGATGATCAGGAGAGGGATGAAGAGCAGGCCTGCGATGACGATGGGGGTTCTATACGGCACGAACCAGAAGGCGAAGAGGGGGAAGGTTGCCGCGGCGATGATTGAGGCCAGTGAGACGTAGCGGGTGAGCAGGAAGACGACGACGAAGACGGCGAGAGTGCAGAGCGCGCTAGGCCAGTTGAGAGCCAGGAAGACTCCGAGGGCTGTGGCGACGCCTTTGCCTCCGCGGAAGGCAAGCCAGACGGGGAAGACGTGGCCGAGGATGGCTGCTACGGCGGCTGCTACGGCCAGGTCGTAGTTCCCTGGCGCGAGGTGTTGGGCGATGACGACTGCTATGTAGCCCTTCGCTAGATCGAGGATGAGCGTGGCGATGCCGAGGCCCTTGGCTCCGGAGCGGGCTACGTTGGTGGCTCCGATGTTGCCGCTGCCGGTGGTTCGGATGTCCTGCTTGCGGAAGATTTTGACGAGGACGTAGCCGAATGGGATGGAGCCCAGCAGGTAGGCGAGCGGGATGGTGATGAGCCAGGGGTTCATGTCGTCTGGATGAGTTTAGCAAGTTGGAGCTCCGCTGGTGGAAAGCGGAGGGAACGGCAAAGGCAAAGGCAACAGCAGATCCTCCGCTTCGCGAAGGATGACAAATGAAGAACAGGCAACGACAACGACAGAAGCAGATCCCTACGGGATGACAACCAGAAGGGCAACTACAACGCCAACAGCCACTACAACTGCAAGGGCAGCCGCTGCTAGAGGAGGGTGCGGCGAATTAGTTCGAGGGCGTGCTGGCTGGCCCACCAGCGGATGCGTTCGCGGTCGCCGAATAGGTTGAGTTGTTTGACCTGGGTGTCGTGGCCGTCGGAGAGGGCGACGTAGACGAGGCCAATGGGTTTTTCTGCGTCGGGGCCGGTGCCGGGAGTGGGGCCGGCGATGCCGGTGATGGAGATGCCGAGGGAGGAGCCGGTCCGGGTGCGGATGCCTTCGGCGAGGGCGCGGGCTACCTCGGCGGAGACGGGGCCATGGGTGGCGATGAGGTCGGCGGGGACGTCGGCGAAGGAGGTCTTGAGGGCGTCGGAGTAGACTACGGCTCCGCCGAGGAAGTAGCGGGAGCTACCTGCGATGGCGGTGAGGCGCTGGGAGAGCAGGCCTCCGGTGCAGCTTTCGGCGGCAGAGAGGGTGAGGTGACGGAGGCCGAGCATGAGGAGGACTACCTCTTCGAGGCTCTCGCCGTGGGAGGAGTAGACGTCCTCCTGCATCTCGGCTTCGATACGGCTGGTGAGCTCGTCGACGCGGGCCTGGGCTTCAGCGAGGGTGGGTTTGGCGGTGATGAAGTGGAGTTGGATTTCGCCGGGGGCAGCGAGGATGGTGGTTTCGATGTCGGAGTATTGCTGGTAGATGGGGGCGGTACGGGCGTCGACCTGCGACTCGGGGATGAGGGGCATCCGGAGTTGGCGGCGGGCCAGGTGGCGGGGCGGGAGGGTGGCAGCGAGGAGGGGCTTGGCCTGGTTGTCGAAGAGGGGCTTGAGCTCGTTGGGGGGGCCGGGTAGGAGGATGAGGATCTTGCGGTGTCCGTCGACTACTGTGTCGAGGTATTGGCCGGGGGCGCTGCCGTTGGGGTTTGGGAGGACGGTGGCTCCGGCGAGGACGTCGGCCTGCTTGGCGTTGTTGGGCGGCATGACGAGCTTGCGGGCGGCATAGCGCTTGTAGAGGTCGGTGACGATGTCGTTGTCGCGGTGGAGCTCGAGGTTGAGGGCGGCGGCTACGGCTTCGCGGGTGAGGTCGTCTTCGGTGGGACCGAGACCTCCAGAGAAGAGGACGATGTCGGCGCGGGAGATGGCGGTGCGGACGGCGGCGGTGAGTTGGGCGAGGTTGTCGCCGATGATGGTTTTGAAGGCTACGGAGACGCCGAGGTTGTTGAGGCCCTCGGTGAGATAGAGGGAATTGGTGTCCTGACGGAAGGGAGTCAGCATCTCGGAGCCTATGGCGATGATTTCGGCGATCATGAGTGCCTCTTCGTGCTCCTTTGGGGTGTGCCCCTCCCCTACTTAAGTATCTAAAGTCTTCCAATAAAAGGCTTTAGGTCTGGACTTCCTAGTTAAGTATTGCGTTGAAATGTCTTGAGGCTAAGGTATTCATTCTAAATAGGAATGCCCCGGGGGGCCGGGGCCTTTTTCTTTAGCTGTTTTTAGTATAGCGGGTTGAAGGGAATTGATATGTCACGACGATCTTGTTTGTTTATATTAAGATACGAGTTCTGGGGGCTTGACAGGTTTGAAATCTGTGGTTCATTTCGGCTGAAAAGCATACTCCAGGGGCTAAAGCCCCTTTCTTTTTGACCCGAGGAGAGGGCCAAGCCTGAAGGCTTGGCTTACCTAGATGCAAGGGCAACAGCAGATCCTCCGCTTCGCAAAGGATGACAAGCGAGAAAAGCAACAGCAATAGCACTTTCTAGAAGAGGATTTTTAGGCCGAACTGGATTTGGCGTGAGGTGGTGGATGTGGCGGTGATGACTCCGGCGGTGGGGCTTAGGGTCGGGGCTGCTTTGAGGGTAGTGGGGGTTGGGCCGGAGCTGTAGATGACTGGGTTCGGGGTGGTGAAGTTGGTGTGGTTGAGGACGTTGAAGAACTCGGCGCGGAACTGGACGCGGAGGCGTTCGGTGATCTGGGTGGATTTGAGGAGGGAGGCGTCGAGGTTGATGAGGTTGGGGCCGGTGAGAGTGTCGCGGCCGAGGTTGCCGATGGCTCCGGAGGCTGGGGTCAGGAAGGCTGCGGGGTTGAAGTATTGCGTGGGGGTTCCGGGGTAGAGATTGCCTTTGAAGTTGGGGTTGATGTCGGGGCGGACGGGGTTGCGGGTGTCTCCGGAGCCGGTGGGGTTGTAGCCGAGCTGAGGGGTGAAGGGGAAGCCGGACTGGAGGCCTGCGATGGAGCTGAGGGTCCAGCCGGAGATGGCATGGTTAGCGAAGGCGTTGGAGGTGCTGAGGGCTCCGTGGCCGAAGGGGAGGTCATAGATGCCGCTGATGCTGGCGAGGTGGCGGACGTCGGTGGCGGCGCGGCCCCAATCAGCTTTGGGATTGAAGGGGTTCGAGACGAAGGCGGGGGTGTTGCCGCTGACGCTGGTGTTCCAGGCGGAGCCGTTGTCGAGGTTTTTGGACCAGGTGTAGTTTCCGCGGAACTGGAGGCCGTTGGAGAAGCTGCGGCGGACGTCGACCGTGAGGCCGTTGTAGAGGCTGGTGCCGGTGGAGACCCACGAGGTGGTGTTGGCTACGAGCGGGTTGGCTTTGACTGTGGAGGGGAAGTAGACCGTGCCTGCGGCGAGCACTGTGGGGCAGGCGGGGTTGGGGCAGGTGACGGGGATTGGCTCGTTCTGGTCTTCGGAGAGGATCTGGTGATAGCCATGGGAGCCGATGTAGCCGACGGTGAGGGAGGTGTTAGGGGCGATCTGCTGCTCGACTTTGAAGTACCAGGTGAGGACGGTGGGGGTGTCGATGTCGGGTTGGACGTTGGAGGGGGAGATGAGGCTTCCGGCGGGCGGGGTGCTCGTCGGGGTGAAGTGGAGGGCGCTGACAGAGACGTTTTTAACCGAGACGGTGGTGTTGAAGGGAGCTGCCTGGTCGAGGCGGTAGTCGAGGTTATCGAGGAGGGCGCGGTGGATGCCGAAGCCGGAGCGGAAGGCGGTGCGGCCGTTGCCCTTGGGGTCCCATGCCAGGCCGATGCGGGGTTCGGGGAGGAATTTGGCGTTGTTGACGGCGAGCGCGCTGGAGCCGATGGTGGGATTGGTGGCGATGACGCCATTGGTGACGGCGTAGTTGGCGGCGCGGGATTGCGATTCGCTCCAACCGGTGGTGCCTTCGAAGCGGAAGCCGGCGCGGAGTTCGAGGCGCGGGGTGAGCTTGATGGTGTCTTCGAGGTATCCGGCGTACTCGGTGGAGCGCCAGCCGAGTTCGGTGGGGGCGGGGACGACGGTGAAGGTTGCGACGGTTCCTGCGAGGAAGCTGGATAGGGTGGAGAAGCTGGCCTGGCCGTACTGGTTCTGGGCCAGGTTGTCGTTGGACTGGAGACGCTGGATCCAGCCACCGGCTTCGATCTGGTGGCGGCCTCGGGTGAAGAAGATGTGGTCGTCGAAGGTGAAGAGATTGCGCGCGGTGGTGTTGTTGCTGCCTACGTTGGCTCCGGCGCCGGTAATCTGGGAGGCTCCGTTGGAGGCGGTGGAGCCGGCGATGACGATGGCTCCTACGGTTTTGCCGGCGACCCAGCCGGGGATGTTGGCGCTGATATCAGATGGGACGGTGCCGGTGAAGAAGTAGGAGGCGCGGCTGTAGCCGAAGCGTGCGGTGTTGAGGAGGTTGGGTGAGAAGACGTGCTGGTGCTGGAGGCTAAGGACTTGTTCGCGGAGGGTTTCGTTGACGAGAGAGAAGGGATTGGCGGAGGGGGTATTCGCGAAGGAGTCGTCGATGGTGTAGACGGCAAAGAAGAGGTCTTTGGGGCTGATGTTGTAGTCGAAGCGGGTGGTGCCGAAGTCCTCGCGGATGCGTTGCATAGGGTTGGAGTAGGCGTAGGCGATGCCGCTGCCGAGTTCGGGGCCATTTTGTACCGGCCACAGTTGCAGAAGAGGTTTGACGCTGGCTACGGCGGCGGCTCGGCTGGCGTTGTCGGGGACGAGGGTGACGTCGGAGAGGCCGAGGTTCTGGCGATAGCCCTCATAGTTGCCGAAGAGGAAGAGCTTGTCGCGCTTGATGGGGCCGCCGAGGGATCCTCCGAAGTTATTGCGCTGGAAGGCGGGGATGTGGGACTGGTCGAAGTAGTTGCGGGCGTCGAGGGCGGAGTTGCGGATGAATTCGTAGGCGGAGCCGTGGAGGCTATTTGTGCCTGATAAGGTTACGATTGAGATTTGGGCGCCCTGACGCTTGCCGTAGGCGGCGGAGTAGGTATCGGAGACGACGTTGAATTCGCGTACGGCGTCGACACCGAGGAGCTGGCCGCTGGTGCCGCCGGGGGTGACGTTGATGAGGGAGGCTCCGGTGTACTCGACGCCATTGAGGAGGAAGAGATTGTCCTGCGGCCGGCGGCCGGAGATGGAGAACATGTTTCCGACGGAGGAGTTCGATGTGCCGATGGAGCCGGAGCGCTGGCCGGTATAGTTGACCGTCGCGGGATTGAGGGTGATGAGTTGGTCGTAGCTGCGGCCGTTGAGGGGAAGCTGCTTGATCTGGTGCTCGTCGACGAGGCCGGAGATTTGCTGCGTGGAGAGATTGACTACGGCGGGAGTGTCTTCGACAGAGATTTGCTGATCGACGGAGTTGACAGTGAGTTCGATGTCGATCTGCTTGCTCTGGCCTACGGTGAGGGGGATTCCGGTGCGGCGTTGGGAGGCGAAGCCGGGGAGCTCGACTGTGATGGTGTAGGTACCGACAGGGATGGAGGGGGCGGAGAAGCGGCCATCGGGGCCGGTGGTGAGGCGGCGCTCGTTGCCAGTCTCGTCGTTGTGGACGAGGACCTGGGCGTTGGTCAGGCTCGCACCGGTGGGGTCGGTGATGGTGCCAGAGAGAGTTCCGCCTACTACCTGAGCGTGTGCGCGGAGGGCGAAGAAGAGAAGGGTGCTGAGGAGAAGAAGTTTAATGGGGGACGCGTGGGACGTGTGGGTGCGGTCTTGCATGGGGGGCTCCGGGAGATGGGCGTGGGCGCTCGCTTTTTGTGTGCGAGTCGCAAGGGCTAGATTTTTGGGGTAGGAAGGGGGCTGGTTCTCGCTTAGCGGCGACAACGACAGCGTGTGGTGGGATCGGCGAAGACGGCTCGCGCTGTCGCGCGAATGCCCGCCTTAGCGCGATAAGACTGCGCGAAGATGAGGAACCCGGCAGTGTCCGGGTGGGAGGGTGTGGTCACGCGGATGCTTTTCTTCGCGGCAGAGCGCTCGGCGAAGGTGAGGCGTCCGGTTTGTGGGAATGACGTTGGCATCGCTGGTCTAGACAGGAAGAACGTGAAGGATGGTGAGGGTGAAATAGACGATGAGAGTTCCGAAGACGAGGATTTCGGCGGGCGAGAGGGCGGGTTTGCGTTTGCTTTCCTGCATGACGTGCTCCGGCGAGTGGGATGAGGTGTGGGTTGGGATCATCGGGCGACTCCGTGGTTGAAGCTCCAATAAACAAGAGCAAGGGTGATGAAGGCGATGAAGATTTCGCCGAGGATGCCTACGATCAAGGGGCGCCAGCCTTGGCCTCCCAGATCGCGGAGGTTGGTGCGGAGGCCTACTCCAGCGAATGCGGGCAGAAAGGCCCATCGGGAGAGGTTGGCGAGGCTGGTGAGTTGGGTGTGGGTGAAGAATCCGCTGGTGGCGAGGATGGAGAGCGCGATGAAACCGAGGATGAACTTGGGGAATTTACGCCAGAGGAAGACGCCCTTGTGCTCGACGTCGGGGGCGAGGCCGCGCGAGGACCAGTAGACGGCGTAGGCGAGGACGACGAAGCCGATGAAGCCGGAGCGGGCGGTCTTGGCGAGGACGGTCCAGCGACCGGCTTCTTCGCCGAAGAGCGAGCCGGTGACAAGGGACTCGGCGGTGTTGTCGACGGCAAGGCCGGCCCACATGCCGAAGCCCTGCTGGCTCATGTGGAGAGCGTGGCCGATGGCGGGGAAGGTGAAGAGGGCGATGGCTCCGAGGGTGAGGATGGCGGCGATGGCAGTGCTGGTGTCTTCTTCTTCGGGCTCGATGGCTCCCTGGGCGGCCATGATGGCGGTGACTCCGCAGATGCTGGAGCCAATGGCGAGCAAAGACGTGAGCTTGGGTGGGAGCTTGAAGATGCGGCCTAGCAGGTGCATCACGCTGAGGGAGAGGATGAGCTCGACGGCTACAAGGGCGAGGGATAGGCCCCCGATGTGGAGGATGTCCTGCAAGAGGAAGCGGGCGCCTACGAGGACGATGCCTAGTTTGAGCCAGAGCTCGTAGGTGGCTATGCCCGGACGGAAGATTTCGGCTACACCGAAGACGTTGCCGATGGCGAGGCCGAGGACGATGGCCCAGAGGACGTATTCGAGGTGAGGGAAAGGGATGCCCGGGTGGGCGGTGCGGAGTTGAGTGAAGGTGTGTTCGAGGAACTTGCCCAGGAAGCCGATACCGAAGAGAAGGCCGATGCCGGGGAGCGCGCGCGCGAGGCGGGTCGCGGGCGATGGTGCCGGGATGGCGATCGGTGTCGTGATGGTGTGGGCGGCGGACATTTCTCTCTGTTTGCTAGAAGGAGATCGGAGGGATGACGTTGAAACGGATGAGCGCAGCCAGGGTGAGGGCGATGGCTACGGCGATGAGGTCGACGTTGATGCGGCTTGCTGTTTTGCCGTTGTGGAGGGGTGCCATGTGGCTCCTTGATTCCGAATGTTTGAGTTGGTGTTGGGGCAAAAAGAAAACCCACGTTCGCGGCTAGCGCTGATACGTGGGTTCCTGAGATCCTCTAAGGCCGAATTGGTTCGGTTCGCTTAGGTGAGGGAGAGTCCAACGCAGCAGCAACAAGTGCCCTTACAACAAAGGCAACAAGTACAGGCTGCGATGCGCATCAATCCCATGGGAAAAGGTTAGAGGGTTTGGGCGGCGGCGTCAAGTCGGGATGGGGCGTAGAATGCCCGCATGAAACGGTATGACCTCGAAAAGCTTTGGGACGAGCACACGAAGTATGAGTTCGCGACTCCTGATGTGGAGGCCACACTGTCCACGATGGCAGCGGATGCGTATGTCAACCACGTTCCGGTGATGACCGGCGGCAGAGGCAAGAGTGAGTTGCGAGTGTTCTACGGCAAGGACTTTTTACCGTGCATGCCGCCTGACTTTACACTGACCGATGTGTCTCGAACGGTTGGGGAAGATCAGCTGGTGGACGAGATGGTGATCTCGTTTACCCACACGGTGGAGATGCCGTGGATTCTGCCGGGTATTGCTCCGACGGGCCGCCATGTGGAGGTACCGCTGGTGGCGATTGTGCGGTTCCGCGATGGCAAACTGGCGCACGAGCGTGTCTATTGGGACCAGGCTTCGGTGCTTAAGCAGATTGGGTTGCTGACGGACGTTGGTCTGCCGGTGTTTGGGGCGGAGACTGCACGCGTGGTGCTCGAACTGCCTCACAATCAGAGGATGGCGTGAATAATTCGCCTTAAAATGGAAACCCACGCAGCGCGGTGGGGGCTGTTGCGTGGGTGTTCCAGTAAAGCAACGAAGTGGGTGGACTTCGTTATGACCGACTCAACCCGAAGGGAGTCTTGCCACTCATCTAAGATAACGGGAAATTCACATGGAGTCAAGAGAGAGATTGTGGAGAAACGGGGCCTTTCCCTTGTTGGTACTGGGTAGGCGGGGATTACAGGGATTCTGGGTATTAAGGCTATTTATTTCAAATAGATAGTGAGAGTTTAGTCCGGCCATTGCGATGGGCGCTGGAGGCCGGACCTGTTGTTGGTTTAGAGCCGGCAGATGAGGAGCTCGCGCTCGTAGATCATCTCTGGGGGGAGGTGGTCGTGGAGCAAAAGGAAGAGCTCTTCGTGGTCCATGACTTCACGGCGCCAAGCGGTGCGGTCGACCTCCTGGAGGCGGTCGAAGGTGGCCTGGGGGAAGTCGAGGCCCTTCCAGTTGATATCGTCGAAGTGGGGGGTCCAGCCGATCGGGGTCTCTTTGCCCTGGGCGCGCCCGCGGACACGGTCGACGATCCATTTGAGGACGCGCATGTTCTCGCTGTAGCCGGGCCAGAGGAACTTGCCGTTTTCGTCCTTGCGGAACCAGTTGACGTGGAAGACGCGCGGGGTGGAGGAGAGGGTGCGCTGCATCTTGATCCAGTGACGGAAGTAGTCGCCCATGTGGTAGCCGCAGAAGGGGAGCATGGCCATGGGGTCGCGGCGGACTTTGCCGAGCGTGCCTCCGGCTGCTGCGGTGATCTCGCTGCCCATGGTGGCACCGGCGTAGACGCCTCCGGACCAGTTGAAGGCCTGGTAGACGAGGGGCATGGTTGTGGCGCGGCGTCCGCCGAAGATGATGGCGGAGATGGGGACGCCTTCGGGGGCCTCCCAATCGGGGTCGATGCTGGGACACTGGCTTGCAGGGGCGGTGAAGCGTCCGTTGGGATGGGCGGCCGGTTGGCCGGTTGCCTTGCCGATCGCGGGTGTCCACTTGTTGCCACGCCAGTCGATGAGTTCGTCGGGTGGCGTGTCGGTCATGCCTTCCCACCAGACGCCGCCTTCGGGAGTGAGGGCCACGTTGGTGAAGATGGTGTTTTTGGCCAGAGTGGCCATGGCGTTGGGGTTGGTCTTCGCGCTGGTGCCGGGAGCTACGCCGAAGAAGCCTGCCTCGGGGTTGATGGCACGGAGTTGGCCAGTGACGTCGGGCTTGATCCAGGCGATGTCGTCACCGACGGTCCAGACCTTCCAGCCGTCGAAGCCTTTGGGCGGGATCATCATGGCGAAGTTGGTCTTGCCGCAGGCGCTGGGGAAGGCTGCTGCAACGTAGGTCTTTTCGTGGGTCAGGGATTCGACGCCGAGGATGAGCATGTGCTCGGCCATCCAGCCTTCGTCGCGGGCGATGTTGGAGGCGATGCGGAGGGCGAAGCACTTTTTGCCGAGGAGTGCGTTGCCGCCGTAGCCGCTGCCGTAAGACCAGATCTCGCGGGTTTCGGGGAAGTGGACGATGTACTTCTCGTCGTTGCAGGGCCAGGGGACGTCTTGTTCGCCGGGTGCGAGGGGAGCGCCGACGGTGTGCATGCAGGGGACGACGCGCTTCTCGTCCTTGTCGATCTCGGCGAAGACGGGCGTGCCGATACGGGCCATGATCCGCATGTTGACGACGGCGTAGGCGGAGTCGGTGAGCTGGACGCCGATCTGGGACATGGGTGAGCCTACGGGACCCATGGAGTAGGGCAGGACGTACATGGTGCGGCCACGCATGGAACCGCGGAAGAGTTGCTTCAGTTTGCGGCGCATCACGAAGGGGTCTTCCCAGTTATTGGTGGGGCCGGCGTTGTCTTTGGAGAGGGAGCAGATGAAGGTGCGGTCTTCTACTCGAGCAACGTCGTTGGGGGCTGAGCGGGCGTAGAAGCAGCCGGGCCAGAGCTTCTGGTTGAGACGGGTAAAGGTGCCGGCCTGGATGAGCTGATCGCAGAGGAAGTCGTATTCGGCTTGGGAGCCGTCGACCCAGTGGATGTGGTCGGGCTGGCAGAGGTCTGCCATCTTTTCGACCCATCGGATGAGATGCTTGTTGGTTGTGGGAGGGGCGGCAAGGGTTACGGTGGCCGTTTCGGTCTTCATAAAAGAGAGGTACTTCCTTCAATAGATAAGTGTTCGCCTCCGCAGAGGGGCTGTCAACTTTGGGGGAGTGGCGGGCGGGGATTCAGATTGTTGTTGCGTGCTTGCCAAATATCGAGCAGTGTCGAGGCGATGGTGAAGGCCAGAGGGCCCAAGATGACGCCAGAGAATCCGAAGATGACAACGCCGCCTAGGATTGCGAGAAGGATGGAGACGGTGTGTTGGTTGAGTTTGGAGCCGACGAGCACGGGATAGAGGAAGTTGTCGATGCTGCTGACGACGAAGGTCCCCCAGGCGGTGAGGAGGGCGGCCTTGCCCCAGTGGCCGGTGAGGCCGAGGTACAGCGCGATGGGAACCCAGACTATGCTTGCGCCCACGGCAGGGAGTATGGAGACGATGACTGTTACGGCCATCCATAGCATGGTGTTGGGTACTCCGAATACCCAGAAGGCGAGGCCGGCGAGGAGGCCTTGAACGAGTCCGATGACGAGTCTGCCAAGGGCGGTGGCATTGATGGTGCTGCTCATGTTGGTGAGTAGCGCATCGGTCTCTTGCTCGTTGAGAGGCAGGAGAGAACGTGCGAAGGCGATCGCCATCTCCTGATCGCGGTAGAGGAAGAAGAGGATGAAGAGCAAGATGATGAGCTGCACGGTGGCGCTGAAGGAATAACTGAGGAAGCCAGTAAGGAGGCCACCCAGAACGGCGGCCATCGTGCGGACAGTGTTTTGCAGATCAATGTTATTGGAGATGATGTGAATGTCAGATGCGATGGTGGGATGGGCTTCGAGGAATTGGGCGAGGCTCTTTTGGGGGACGTCGCTGCGGAGAAAGATGATGATGGTAGTGGTTCCCTGGACGAGATCCTGCAGGATGAAGAAGCAGGGAATGACGACGCTGAGGATGACGAGGACGAGTGCGATTGTAGAGGAGAGGTTACGGTTTTTGATCTTGCGGGTCAGCGCTTTGTAAGGGCGCTGGGTGATGACGGCCAGGACGATGGCTCCGATGATGGCAGAGAGGAAAGGGTGGATGATAAAGAAGCAGATGACGACGGCGCCGAAGGTCAGCAGGAAGAGGGTGATCTGCTTCCAGATATTTTTCAGGACGGTGTCTTGTGCCGGTTGGTGAAGGTCCATCTGCATTTGGTTGCTCGCTCGTGGATTCGGGTTGTTGGCTCGACGGGTTGATAGTACCCCTTCCCCCTACAAAAAGTCCTAAAGTCTTCGAAGGAAATGACTTGGGTCCGGACTTCGAGTAGGTACCTTCTTAAATGAAGGTGCCCGGTGGTGTGCCGGGCCTGTGCTTCTCCTGTCAAGTTAAGTTGGTCAATGGTGTCAAAGGGAGGTGCCCTTGGGAAAGGGGATGCTTAGTTTTCAGGTCGCGGTGGAGGGATCCTCCATCGGGAGAAGGCGAGAACATAGAGGAGGATCAGGTTCACGAGGGGGAAGATCATGAAGACGCCAAAGACGCGTGGGAAGCCTGCCTTACCGAATATCTTCCAGTAAGGAATGATGAGGATCAGAGCGGCCACGAGAACAAAGAGCACGACGGGGAGCATGTGCTCGTGCACCACAGTGATGTAGGTCTCGGTCGATTGGTAGTCCTGTTGGCTCATGGGCCGGAATGATACGCCCGGTGGAGCGAGGAGTCCAGAGATGTAGATGCGGCCACCTTCTGTGACGGGTAGGGATATCCCGGCACAGAAGGTGAGCGTAACTGTGAGGTTCGTTAGGATCTTCGGCGTGAACGCACCTTGAACAGCGCAAGCGCGATCAGGCCGGAGGCAGTTTCGAAGATTGTTGCGGGCTCGGGTGTGGTTTCAGTGAGCTCTCCAAAGATGCCGTCCTTCTGATTGTCAATGCCGGCCGTGAAATATACCGCGTTCAGATTCACGCCTGCTCCTCCAGTGCGGGTCTCGAGTGACCAGAGGAAATCGTTAACGAGCGGCTGCCCGTTCGGTCCGTCGAGCATACCCAGGAAGGCGTCCGTGGTTGGGTCATAGGCAAGGATCTCGCCGTTGCCGAAGTTGCCTACCAGCAGATCGTTGCTGAAGATGCCGAAGTTGGCGGGAGCGATAACAAGTCCCCAAGGTGAGAAGAGAGCGCCGCCACTTGCGATTCGTTTTATGAAATTGCCGCTTGTATCGTACTCATCGACAAAGCCGCCTGTCGTGCCAGAGTAGGTTACATAAAGGTTCGAGCCGATGGTTTGGATGTTGAACGGCGTATAGCCGGTGGGCAGGCTCGGATCGGTGAACTTACCGGAGAACATTGTGCTTGTGACGTCATTCCAGTTCGAATCGAATACATGGATTGAGCCGGTTGCGCTTGCCGCATACAGGAATGTCGCCCCGCCACTCGTGTTTTGAGCGAGACCGGTGTAAACCGCACCCGGTGTTGTGGCCATTACTTGTGCGGTGGTTCCAGCGCTTGAATTCCATGCAGCAATCGTGCCGTTGAGAGTGTCGAAGATGAAGTTCGACGCCGCTGTACCCACCTTGAATCCGGTGCTGTTGTTGAAGACAGTGCCGGTGGGGCCGGTGGGTGGGGTGGCGCTTGGCGGGATTGTGACAACCAAGGGAGTGATGGCTCCGGCACCGTTATACAGAGTGGAGTTCCCGGCTGCTTGATTTGCGACCCAAAAGGGTGACGTCGCCGAAAAGGAAACGCCCCACGGGTTCTGGAGATTGGGATCAGTCGTGACGGCAAGTCCAGGTACGTTGGACACAAGGTTGGTCTGGGTGAACGAGTCGGCACGCAGGTACATGGGAGCAAAGGCCAACGCGATCGCGCACGTCGCTTTTAGAAAACGGTCGATAGAGTGAGGCTTAAACATGGGGAGGCTCCTCAGGTTGGCAAGATCGCCGGAATTTCTATTTCGTGCGGGGCCCGAGTAAAGGTGAACGAAGTATATACATGGGGCACCATGGCTGGTGTTGCGCTGCTGTCAAATGGTTGTCTTCTTTTTGTCTCGATTTTGTCTCCGCCACGTGTGGATTTGGGGAGTGCCAGCGGGCCGTCGATCTGATTCTTACCTTCTTTTTAAGGCTTCGAGTTCGTCGAGGGTGCGGGGCCAGTCTGCGCCGAGGAGCCGCGATAAGCTACGGTCTGCGAGCACTTTGCCGCTGGTCTGGCATTGGGCGCAGTAGTTGGTTTCGTTATCGGCGTAGCGGATGCGCTGGATGGGTTTGCCGCAGGTGGGGCAGGGCTGGCCGAAGCGTCCGTGGACGGCCATGTCTGGGCGAAAGGCTGTGACTTTTTCGGGGAAGGATTGGGTAGCTTCGGCGTTGAGGCGGTCGATCCAGAGTTGGAGGGTGTCGCGGGTGGCGGCGTAGAGACTCTGCCACTGGGTTGGAGTGAGCTTGTGGGTTTGGAGGATGGGGGAGAGCTTGGCTGCGTGGAGGATCTCGTCGGAGTAGGCGTTGCCGATGCCGGAGAGGATGCGTGGGTCGGTGAGGGCTCGCTTGAGGGTGCGGTTTTCGGCGGTGAGGGCGGCGCGGAAGTCATCGAAGGTGGCGGCGAAGACGTCGATTCCGCCGGGGTCGATCACTTTGGTGGCGGCTTCGTTGGGGAAGAGATGGAGGGATGCTCGGCGTTTGGAGCCGGCTTCGGTGAGGACGAGTGAGCCGTTGGGGAAGTCGAAGGCGGCGAGGTTGTTTCGGCCGCCGAGTTTGGCTCCGAGGGGGCGCCAGTGGAGGCGGCCGGCGATCATAAGGTGAAGGACGAGCCAGAGGCCGTTGTCGAATTCGAGGGCGATGCGTTTGCCGATGCGATGGAGGCTGCGGACGGTGTGGGTTTCGATCTCTTCGATGAGCGGTTGCACGGTGCGAAGGAGAAACGGGCTGGCTATGCGGATATGGGTGAGCGGCTGGCCTACGATGCGCGACTCGAGTGCGGAGAGATAGGCCGTGATGTCGGGTAGCTCTGGCATGTGGTTGGCTTCGTTGACGAGCCTAACAGCGTAGCCCACTTTTTATCGTGGATGAGTGAATCCGCACTCCTTCCATAGCTTTTCCCAACCCCAGATTCCAGCGGTGGCCTTGGTCGGCAGCGGGAATCCGAGTTGATGGGCCAGCATACACACCTGGCCGCGATGATGCGCGTCGTGCGAAATCATGTAGGCAAACATGGCTGCGCCTGCGGGCCATGGTTTCGCCCAACCGTCGCGGCGAAAGGTTTCGACCCGGCTCTGCGGCTGAGACAGCGCGTCCGCAAGCATCTCGGAGCAGCGTGCGGCGCTTTCAAGAAGAGCGGCCCGGGCCTGCTTCTGTGTGCAGTTGGTGCGGTTGAGCGGGGCAGGGAGTTTTAGATGAGGGGCGGATAGCCTTAGCCATTTGCGACGGATGTTGTGGACGTGCGTGATGATGGCGGCGATAGTCCGTCCTTTACTTCCCGGCAGTTTAGCGCGCCATGCAGCGGAATCGAGATGCTCGAGGACAATCTGATTCATTCGCTCGTTTACGGCATAACTTTCCACTAAAACCTGGCAAGGGTCGACGCTAACGTCAGCCTGTGAGTGGACCATGGGATCACCTTGTGGGCATCAAGCCTGACATCGGTACGCTTGTCCATCATAGACAAACGGGTGCCTGATTGAGTGTGTTTGGGTTCGGTGGAGAGATCGAGGATTAGCCCTCAGTGCGGTCGTGCTTCGTACGATGCCTAGTTGGGGGTGGGTGGGTCTAGTTGGTCGATGACGAGCACGGGGACGGGTTCTTTGGTGGGTTCGAGCTTGAGGCCGAGCTGCTCCTGGATGGCGGTGAAGAGGGATGGAGCGGAGTTGTCGGTGACGGGAGCGTCGTCGGGGGTCCACTGGAGCTTGAGGTCGTAGCGGTCGGTGAGGTTGGTTTTATCGACGACGATACGGCCGGTGATTTGGGAGAGCTCTTGGGCGATGATGGTTGTGGTAAGGCCCTGGCCGTTGAAATATGTGCGGCCGCTACTAATGGTTTTTCCGTTGGATTGAGTGGGTTGGAGCTTCGAACCGCCTTTAGCAAAGATGAGATCGTAGGCTGGCATGGTGCGTGTTTCCTGATGAAGTTTAAGGAGGAAGCGGTCGGCAAGTAGGGCCTGGACCATGTGGCGCATGATTTCGTGGTTTGGATCCGGTGTGAAAGGCTTGATTTGGTCGTCGTCTACTTTAGCCTGGATATCGAAGCGAGTGGTGGCAAGCCAAGCCGGTCCGTCAAGAATCTGCTTTTCGGGCATGGCGTAAGCCCACTGCATAAGCGCGCGAAGTGTGATGTTGATGGCGCTGAAGCGGCCGTCTGGTGGGTAGTTGATGTGGGTATGGCCGTCGGGAGAGGGAGCAGCGGGCTTGATGGTGGCTACTTCGAAGGATGGGGTAGACGTCTGCGCGTGGGCTAGCTGAGTCGCGAGGAATAAGGGTAGCAGGAGTTTCAGTAGAGCCATGGCGTTAGGGTAGCTGCGTTCAGTATAGAAGTGTTGAGCCTCAGAGCGGAGAGTAGGCGGTGATGTTGGGTAGCTCCGGCATGTGGTTGGAGAGATGATAATGGGCGCCAGTGGGTTGGAGTCGGGTCGTGCCTTACACGATGCCCACACATCAAAATCGATGCATGGGGCACCCGGCATCTTCGAATCAAATATTGATTTCGATCTATCGAGCGTGAGCGTAAGCTCTTTCCATCCAAAAGGAGAGGCTTATGGTACGTAGACAATTCTTTTCGCGTCTTGCGCAATTGGCGGCTGTACCTGTGGCGATGGCTGGAGGTTTTGTCCAGGGACAGGCGATGCACAAGCCGCTCAAAATCATGATGAAGAGCGCGTGGGGCTCGGATGATCCGACCAAGGCGGCGTTTCCTTTTCTGCACGGGCTGGCGCTTGTGGAGGCGGGGCATGAAGTGCAGATTTTTCTGCTGGGAGAGGCGGTTGGGCTGATGCGGAAGACGCTCGCTAATGCGGTTACTCCGGTTGGGTGGCCACCTGTGGGAGAGACGTTGGATAAGCTCGCCGCGAAGCATATGCAGATCTACGCTTGTGGCGCGTGCTCGCGTGCCAGGGGAGTGACTGAGGCGGATCTGAATAACTATGGAGCGAAGTTTGGGAATCCGACGATATTTGTTTCGTTGGTTGAGTGGGCTGATCGGGTGATTACGGAGTAGGTTGAAGAGTGCGGTCGTTCTTCGGACGATGTACCACACGTCAGAATCAATGTGGGGGCGCACCCAGCACCTGGCAGCCTCACAATTTCCAAATCTCCAGAGAACTACCGCACAGAATGGCCACTTCAGTGCCATCTTGGTTGAGTGCGAATTCACAACCGAGCTTTTTGAGGGGTAAGGTCGCCATAAGCTCACCGCTCAACGTGTCATACACCTGAATGGTTTCTGACTTCAGTTTTTGAGAGACATCCAGTGTGGCAATTCCTGCCGACCACTCTGCCATCACAACAGCGAAGCGGTTGTTGCTTCGAGTTAATGCTGCTGCTTCATTTTGAAAATTGAATACCGGCCGGTGGTGTTCCGGGAGATCAGATCTCCATAGTAGATCGCCGCTGATCGCGCGCAGTCTAAGCATTGACTCGTCGAGTTCCAACGTACCCCCATTTGTAAGGAGGATCGGAACTACATACGTTTCGTCAGAGTAGTGGTAGAGCTGTGTCTTTCCGCAAAGTTCGGCGTGGTAGATGTAGTGTTCAACACCGCCGCTGGTTGCGACCTCGGTTTCTTCGTTGAAACTGCGCGGTATGTTCTCTTGCCGATTGCCGCTGCAGTGGGCAATGATCGACAGATTCTCAGCGGAAAGAAAGGTAAATTCGCGAAAGCCGTCCGGACTCGTCAAGAGAGTCTTGCCGGAGGAAGATGAGCTAACCCCCCATGCGGCAACTGTGTTGTGCTCATAGCTTGTCAAAGCAAACGAACTCTTAATGTTTCCCTCTGCATCCACAAGTCTTATCGCATAGTTGGAGGTGACGAGAAGCTCATCTGAGGCATTCAGATTGATGCCTACTCGGTACGGCGACTGCATCGAATAATCGAGGTGCCGTACAATCTTTCCTCCGGCCGTGATTCCAAGTACGCGATAAACGCCAGTGCCAACACCTTTTCGCAACAGTCCGGATGAATCATCAGCCGGAAAACCGACATAGACAACTCCACGACTATCTATCGCAAGATGACTCGTTTCTGCGCCTTCGAACTCACTGTTACGAAGCGTTGCAGGTGATCGCAACCCCTGTTTTGTCAGGTCAATCGAATGTTGTAATACCTGCGCCGTTGCTGCAAAGGACCATAGGCAGGGCGTAAGAAGAGCTAAAAGCGCTGACGTTCTCACTTTTCCTCGTTATCAGTACGTGATCTCAGAGTTCCATGGCGAATTGGTGGGAGGGTTTGTAGAGGGTTGGTTTGGGCTCGGTGGAGAGGTCAAGGATTAGGCGCTCGAGGACGAGGAGTTTGTTGGCGGGGCTGCTGCGTAGTTCGAGGTCGGCGCGGGCTACCAGGCGGATGGCTCGGGTGAGTTCGCGGCGAGATTTGTAGCGGCGGGCTTGCTTGATGAGGTCTTCGGCGGCGAAGGGGGGCATGCGGAAGCCTTGCCAGAGGACCTGCCAGATGGCTCGAGGGTCGCGGACGTTTTTTTCGGAGATGATGAGCATCTGGCGGAAGGTGCGGGCGAGCATGTAGAGGTGGCCGATGGCTGCGTCTTCGCCGCCGTCGGAGGCGTTGAGGAGGCCGTGGAGGAGGAGGAGTGCTCGGGGGCGGTCCTTCGCGGAGATGGCGTCGGTGAGCTCGTAGAGGCTGCGCTGCTTGGCGGCGAGGACCATGGTTTCTACGTCGCCGAGGGTGACTCGATTGCGTGCAAGGGGCGGAGTTTGGGGCGCTTCGGTTGAAACTGGTGGCTGAAAGGAAGGGAGGGCTGTGGCACTATTTGATTCCTCGGGGTCCTTCGGCTGCGCGCTGTGCGCTCCGCTCAGGATGACGGCGTTATTGGGGGCAGCTGGTGCGGGGGCGGAGACGTAGAGGAGGAGCTTTTCGAATTCGCTGGAGATGAGCATCATGTCGGCGCCGAGGGAGTCGACTAGCTCGCGGGCGGCGTCGGGGTCGAAGCGGATGTTGCGGGATTCGGCGGTGGTGGTGACCCATTTGATGGCGTCGGATTCGTCGACGCGGGCGAGTTCGATGATGCCGCACCAGTCGCCGAGGGTCTCGCGGATACGCTCGAAGCGCTCCTTGTCCTGGTAGTCCATCTTGCGGAGGTCGGTGGGGATGCGGAGATGGTCGGCTACGAAGAGGATGAGGGCTTGCGGGTTGGGGGAGCGGAAGTAGGTGTCGATGGCGGCGAATTCTTCTTTTTTGCTGCCGCGGCCGTAGAGGGTTTTGAGGTTGCGGAGGAAGAGGACCTGGAAGGGCGCCATGAGGGATGGGGTCTGGGCGCGGTCGAGGGCCTCGAAGATGCTGGTCTCGGCGAGGTCGATGTCGTGGAGGGAGAAGTCGCGGGTGTCGGGAGGGATGAGGGTGGAGAGGACGGCGCGGCGGCAGCGGTCGTAGAGGAATATTTCGTCGCCGATGAGGACGTAGCCGGGACGAAGGGTCGCGGGGTCGGCGATTTCGGTGATGAAGCGGTCGGTTGCGGCGAAGCTGCGGAGTGAGGGCATTAGAAGGACTCCAGCATATCGCTTACGATGGCCTGGGCGAAGTCTCTTGCGACACGACGGACGGCGGGGGAATCTTCCTGGATAAAGCCGCTGAGGTCTTGCGTGGATTGGTATTGTTCGCGGAAGGTGATGGAGTCGTTCTGGTAGAGGACGCGGCCGTCGTGGGCGGTGAGGATGACTTTGGCGGTGATGGCGACGAGGTAGCTGGAGGTTTGGCCGGTGGTGGCGTCGTAGGTGAGGGGAGAGGCGGTCTGCGAGAGGATGGTGCCGCGGAGGGTGGCGTCGGCGTCGGGGGAGTCGGTGTTGAGGACGGTGTAGTGGGTGCGGGTGTTGAGCTCGCGGATGACGGCCTGGGTGAAGGACATTTCGGTGCGGTAGGCCTGGGCTTTGGTGGCGAAGATGGGGACGGCGAGGGTGCGGACGTTCGCGGGGATGTGGGTGGCCGAGCCGGCTTGGTGGTAGCCGCATCCGGTGAGGGTGGTAAGTAGGAGGAGCGTTAGGGTGCGGAGGTTCATGCGGCTTTTTCTATTGTCGCATTGGTGGGAATTTGTCTGAAAATTTCTGACGTGGTGGAACCTTGTTTTTGCTGAGGAAAAGGGCTATAGGAATTGGTTTTTGGTGGTTTGTTGATGGTGAAATGTGTGGCTAATGTGGTTAGTGGGCGGCATGGTTTCAGGGTTGGTTGTGCCAGTGATCTATGGACGTCAGGAAGAGCTCGTAGTCTTCGCGGTGCATGGAGTGGGTGGTGTGGGGGAGGGCCCAGACCTGCATTCCAATAGATTGGAGATGCGCCGCGTCTTGTTCGCTGACGAAGGCGCTTGGGTCGGCCAGCAGGGCCAGCGAGGGGCATGTGACTCTGTGCGGCATGTGGTTGTAGCCGTTGCCGGTGAGCAGGCCGTCGATGCATGCGGGGTCGAAGTTTTTGATGGAGGAGAGGCGGGCAGTGATGTCGCCGGCGGCCCAGAATGGATGGGCTTCGAGCCATTGTTCGACGGTCCAGTCGAGTTCAGGGGACCATTCGACTTTGAAGGTAAGTTCCTGGCTCGGGGTGAGCTTCCATGCGGGGTCGACGTAGATTGCGCTTTTGACCTGGAGGAGTTCAGCGGCGAGGGCTAGCGACATTCCTCCGAGGGAGTGTCCGATGGCGAGGTCGGCGTGATGGGGGAGAGAGTCGACGAGGTCGGAGGCCCAGTGTTCGGGGGAGTAGGGGCCTCGGGGGCTGAGGCCGTGTCCGCGCAGGTCGGGGGCGAGGACGCGGTAGCCTCGGGTGGCGAGGGCGGGGCCGAGTCGCCACCAGCTCTGGTGGTCGGCGAAGAGGCCGTGGATCAGGATGGCGGTTTTGTCGCCGGTACCCCACTCGTGAACGTGTAGCTTCATGTTTTGGGTTCCTTTCGGGTGTGTCTGCCGATGGTAAATGAGGAGGGGGGAGTCTTCTTAGTAAGAACGATAGAGGGACGCGATCGCTAGCCGGTTAGAATTCGTCCATGCGTTTGGATAGATCAAGTAAGCGATTTGTTCTTACCAGTTGGATTTTGTTCACTGTGTTGTTGGGGCTATTTACTTTCTATTACTACGATAGTGGGTGGGTAGCGATGACCAGGGAGCCGAAGGCGAATTCCGTTCGCTTTAAACTAATCGGGCTGGTCCTTTTGTTGGCTCTTTTCACGAATATGCTTGCCCGGATAATTCGACCGCTCTATCGCGTTACGGCAGCCCGGGCTCTTTTGAATGGCATTCTGGTAGCGGTTGCGGTGTGCTACATCGGATTTTTCTTTGGTGACCGCTACCTTGGTGGAAATGCCATTGCGACTCCGGACCACAGCGGTTTTTATCTCCTCATGTGGGAAGGGTACGGAATGATGTTTCCCTTCGTCTGTGTTGGGTTTGGCGTGTTAGTGGCATTAAGGGAAGGCTTTGAGAAAGCGACAAGTCAAAAAAGAGAGGCAGCCACGGGGGCTGCCTCTCTTTTGATGCTGGGTTAGAAGTTATGCCGGAGAAGGTTGTCCTTCGCCGAAGCCGGGCTTGCGGCCGCCTTCGGGCTTGAGGACCTTCTGGGCTTCGCCTGAGCCGGGGTCGACTCCGGAGAGAGGCGACTTGATGGCTGAGAGTTCCTTGCCTTCGATGATCAGCTTGATCTCAGCTGCGTCCAGGGTTTCACGCTCGAGCAGGGCGGCTGCCATGCGGTGCATGATGTCGTGGTTGCTGTTGAGAAGGTTGTAGGCCGACTGGTAGGCGGTGTCGACGAAGGAGCGAACCTCGCCGTCGATCTGGCGGGCTGTCTCTTCGGAGAAATCGCGGTGCTGGGCGATCTCGCGGCCGAGGAAGATCTGCTCTTCCTTCTTGCCGTAGGTCATGGGACCCAGCTTCGACATGCCGTACTCGCAAACCATCTTGCGGGCGAGTTCGGTGATGCGCTCAATGTCGTTGCCTGCGCCTGTGGTCATCTTCTTGAGGAAGATCTCTTCGGCGCAGCGTCCGCCCATGAGAGTCGCGAGACGGGTCTCGAGATACTCCTTGGTGACGGTGTGCTGGTCCTCTTCGGGGAGGTAGACCGTGACTCCGAGGGCCATTCCGCGGGGGATGATGGTGACCTTGTGGAGCGGGTCGGAGTGCTCGCGGAGTGCGGAGACGAGGGTGTGACCGGCTTCGTGATAGGCGGTGACCTTCTTCTCTTCGTCCGTGAGGAGCATCGACTTGCGCTCGGCACCCATCATGACCTTGTCCTTGGCTACTTCGAAGTCGTACATGTGGACCGACTTGCGGTTGTAGCGGGCGGCGGTGAGTGCGGCCTCGTTGACCATGTTGGCGAGGTCGGCACCGGAGAAGCCTGGTGTTCCACGAGCGAGGACGTTGAGATTGACGTCTTCGGCCATGGGGACCTTCTTGGAGTGGACCTTGAGAACTTCCTCGCGGCCACGGATGTCGGGACGATCGACGATGACGCGACGATCAAAACGGCCGGGGCGGAGAAGCGCGGGGTCAAGAACGTCGGGCCGGTTGGTCGCGGCGACGAGGATGACACCGTCGTTGGATTCGAAGCCGTCCATCTCGACGAGAAGCTGGTTGAGGGTCTGCTCGCGCTCGTCGTGTCCGCCGCCGAGGCCTGCGCCACGGTGACGACCGACGGCGTCGATTTCGTCGATGAAGATGATGCAAGGGGCGTTCTTCTTGCCCTGCTCGAAGAGGTCGCGGACGCGGGATGCGCCGACGCCTACGAACATCTCGACGAAGTCAGAACCGGAGATGGAGAAGAAGGGAACGTTGGCTTCGCCAGCGACAGCGCGGGCCAAGAGGGTCTTGCCGGTTCCCGGAGGTCCGACGAGGAGGACGCCCTTGGGGATGCGGCCACCGAGGCGCTGGAACTTCTGAGCTTCGCGGAGGAACTCGATGATCTCCTTGAGCTCTTCCTTGGCTTCGTCGACGCCAGCGACATCCTTGAAGGTGATCTTCTTCTGCTGCATGGAGAGCAGGCGGGCGCGGGACTTGCCAAAGCTCATGGCCTTGTTTCCGCCGGACTGCATCTGGCGCAGAAGGAAGAACCAGAGACCAAGGAGGAGAGCGAAGGGCGCTAGCTGGATAAGGAATCCGAGCCACGCGTTCGAGTTCTGGTCCTTGATGGTGATATTGACGCCGTGATCGCGCAGGGTCTTGTACATGTCCGGATAGTTGCCCGGAATGGTGGTGTGGAACTGGACACTGCCCTCGCGGTACTTGCCCGTAACCTCAGCGCCATTGACCGTGACCTCGCTGATCTTGCCCTGGTCGGCGTCGTTGAGGAGTTGGGTCAGGCTGATGTTCTTTTCCTGGCTGGTGCCGGTGCCCTTGACGACGAACTGCCAAAGGAAGACCAGGCATGTAGCCATGAAGACCCAGATCAGAATTTGTTTGACGGTCGAGTTCAAAGCGAATTTCCTCTTTTTCCGGTCTGAAGCTAGTTTTGCTGTCAGACCCGGCTGCCGGACACCTGCATGTCCTGAAGCCCCAATCGTTAGACGATATCAATAAGGGAAAGTTCTGGGGAAGGCTGGCGGGAGACGCTCAGCACCTCAGTAACTGCCCTGTCCGTCAGTTAATCAGATTCTACTCTTTCGGGGAACGATTCAGGGGTTTCTGAAATGGGAATGTTGCTGCAACTAAGGAGTGAGGGTGGGGTGGGTGTGGGTCACGGCTTTTGCCGGTAGAGGCGGATTTCGCGGGGGGAGCGTTCGGCTCGAAGGTTGTCAGCAAGATGGAGGGTGGATCCGGGGCGGGAGGAGACGGTGGGGATGGTATGGAAGCCGCAGAGGGCGAGGAGGCGGGCGGTCTCGTCGAAGCTGAGGCGGGCGCCGAGCTGGCGTGCGGCGGCTCGGAGGACTCGGCGGCGAAGGGCGGGGTCGAGGGTGCGGAGGCGGTCGATTTCGATGGAGATGGCGGCTTCGCCGGGGGTTGTGCTGACGGAGCGGCCTCCGCCACGGACGGGCTTGCCGGGGAGCAGGAGCTGGGGGAGGAGGCGAGTGAGCTCGGTTTGCCACCGGGACTCTTCTTCGCGGGCGAGGTCGGCGAGATTGGCTAAGGTCTGGTCAATGCTGGGGTTGTAGTCGCGGAGCTGGGGCATGAGGTGGTGACGGATGCGGTTTCGTGTGTAGGCGGTGTCGGTGTTGGTGGCGTCTTCCTGCCAGGGCTGGTTGAGGGCGCGGAGGTAGGTTTCGATGTCGGCGCGGCGGGTTTGGAGGAAGGGCCGGAGGATTTTGCCGGGGCGCTGGCCCGGGGTGTTGACGGTGACTACGGGGTGGATGGCGGAGAGGCCTTCGGTCCAGGCTCCGCGGAGGAGCTTCATGAGGACGGTTTCGGCTTGGTCGTCGAGGGTGTGGGCGGTGAGGATGGAGTCGGCCTGGCCGGAGGTGATGAGGGTGTGGAAGAAGTCGTAGCGGATGGCGCGGGCGGCTTCTTCGATGGTCTCACCGGTTTGGGCGACTCGGACCGGGACGTTGGCGCGGTGGATGTGGAGGGGGACGTCGAGGCGGGTGCAGAGGTGTTGAACGAAGGTCAGGTCGGCGGCGGATTCTTCGGGGGTGCGAATGCCGTGGTCGACGTGGGCGGCGGAGAGGCCTACTCCGAGAGCGTTATGCTTCGCTGTGTTGGCGGCGTGGAGGGTCAGGAGGAGCGCTACGGAGTCGGCTCCGCCGGAGATGGCTACGCAGATGCGGTCGCCGGGGTGGATGTGGGTGCGGTCGAAGGCGAGGGTGGGGGCTGCAGGCATGCAGCTTTTATCTTAGCGGGCGGTGCGTTTGTGAAGTTTGAGTGGCGGGAGTGGGTTGAGAGTCAGCATGGATGTGAGTGAGGCATCGAGAGTTTCGATTTGAGGACCGCTCAGGACCTCGAGGCAAGGGCTGCAATTAGCTACCTGAAGAACAATGTCTTTCTTGGTTGCGGTGGCATCGGCGAGATTGATTGATTGCTGATAAGTTGCGAAACCAGGGGAAAGCACTCTCAACGTGTATTCTCCTGGTCGCGCCTCGATTGCGAAATGGCCTGCCTGGTCGCCATTTACTAACAGGATGGTTTTTTCTTTGGCTTCAAGGCTGATCGTAGCTTTGGGGATGGATGCGCCGGTGGGTCCGTCACATGCCCGGAGAAAACTATATTCTTGAGTGGATCAAGAGATTGAGTCTGTGAATATGCAGCCGCAGTTCCAAGGAACAACAGAGTGATGGTACGAAGAATCCTGCCAACTCTGTTGTTGGTTTGCGTGAGAGTAGCGACTGGCATGGTCCTGACCTCGGCGCAGTGATGATAGCGCATCACCCGTTTACGAGTTGGACGAAGATGTGGCGGTCTGCATGAGCACCCCAATCTTGTATACTCCGGTGGTTATGCGAGTTTTTGTGATTCTTCCTGCAGCGGGTATTGGGACGCGGATGGCCGCGGGTGGTGCGTCGACGGTGGCGCCGAAACAGTTTCTTGAGATTGGCGGTGTGCCGGTGCTGATCCGGTCGCTGAGGGCGTTTTTGGCGGTGCCTCGGGTGGACGCGGTTTGTGTTGCTGTGCGCGGCGCCGAGAAGGATCGGGTGGAGGCTCAGGTGGCGGAGTACAAGCTGGGGCCGTTGGTGCATATGGTCGAGGGTGGCGATCATCGGCAGGAGTCGGTGGGGAATGCTCTGGCTGCGTTGGAGTGCGATGAGGACGATGTCGTGCTCGTGCATGATGCGGTGCGGCCGCTGATCGATCCGGCGACGATTGAGCGGACGATTGATGCGGTGGTGAAGCATGGCGCGGCGATCGTTGGGTTGCCGGCGGTGGACACGATCAAGCAGGTGGAGCGGACGGCCGAGGGGGCGATTGTGACGGCGACGATTCCGCGGGAACGGATTGTGCATGCGCAGACTCCGCAGGGTGCTCGGGTGGGGTTGTTGCGGCGGGCCTATGCGGAGGCCGAGGCGGATGGGTTTGCCGGGACGGATGAGGCTAGTCTGCTGGAGCGGGCGGGGATTGAGGTGGCTGTAGTGCCGGGGTCGGCCAGGAATTTCAAGATTACTCAGCCGGGGGATATTGAGCTGGCGGAGTTCTACTTAGGGCAGGCGAAGGCTTAACACCGATCTACACCGATTAGACCGATTAAAAACAAGCAAAGGCCTGATTATTGATGGAAACCGATCAGAAGCGAACTCGTGGCAAGCATGATGATCTCACGGAGCGAATTATTGGGGTTTTCTATGATGTGTATAACGAGCTTGGGGATGGGTTTCTTGAGTCGGTGTATCGGGAGGCGATGAGGCTGGCATTGACGCAGGTGGGTTTGAGGGTGAATACGGAGGTTCCTGTGCCGGTGAGCTTTCGTGGAAGTGTTGTTGGAGTATTTAGAGCCGATTTGATCGTAAATGACGCTGTGCTTGTTGAATTGAAGGCTAGCGATCAGATGATGCGGCAACATGAATCGCAGACGATGCACTATCTGCGAGCAACCACGATCGAGGTTGGCTTGCTTATGAATTTTGGGCCATCGCCAAGGTTCAAAAGGTTCGTGATGGACAATGAGTTGAAGAAGCCGATACATAAATCGGTGGAATCGGTGACAATCGGTGTTGAGCCTTTTTTGGCTCCTGAGATGATTCCATGATGAGAATTGGATATGGGTTTGATTCGCATGCGTTCAAGCCCGGCGTGCCGCTGGTGATTGGTGGCTTGGCGATTGAGCATTCGGAGGGGCTGGCTGGGCACTCGGATGGGGATGTGTTGCTGCATGCGATTACGGATGCTTTGCTGGGTGCGGTTTCGGCGGGGGATATTGGGACTTTCTTTCCGCCTAGCGATCCTCGGTGGAAAGGTGCGGCTTCTAGTGTGTTTTTGCAGACCGCGCTCGAAGAGGTGGCGACGGCGGGGTACAAGATCGTCAATATCGATACGGTGCTGGTGCTGGCGAAGCCGAAGATTGTGCCGATTGCCGGGGAGCTGCGGGAGCGCGTGGCGGAGTTGTTGGGCGTGAAGCCGGGCGAGGTCGGGATCAAGGCCAAGACGCCTGAAGGGTTGAATCAGGACCATGTTGCGGTCGCCCATGCGACGGTGCTGCTTGAGAGCGTTGGGCTTGCTGAGTCATCTGCGCGGATGGTTGCCACTGCTGATGTGGAGGACGAGATCGATCAGGTGGTGAAAGGGCTTGTGGGTGGGTCGCGCGATGTGTCGGCGCTGGGGCGGAAGCCTGCGTTTGATACGGATGATCTGACTTAAGAGAGGGTGTAGGGGATAGGGGGAAGGGTGTAGTACATGCTGGTTGCCCCTATCCCCTACTCGCTATTCTTTGACGATGGCTATGGCGAAGCCGTCGTGTTTTTTGCAGCCTACGGTTTGGAGGGCTGTGGCTTCGAGGCGGGGCTCGGTGCCTAGTTTTTCGAAGAGGCGGCGTGTGCCCTGGATGGCTGGGTCGGGGTCGTCGGCGTTGATGATGCCGCCTTCGCGGATGACGTTATCGGTGATGATGATGGTGCCGGGATGGGAGAGGCGCAGGGCCCAGTCGAGATAGTTGGGGTTGTTGGGCTTGTCGGCGTCGATGAAGATGAGGTCGAAGGGTGCGGCGTGCTCGGCTTGGAGCTGGGCAAGGGAGTCGAGGGCGGGACCGACGCGCTGCTCGACACGGGACGTTAGGCCGGCGCGGGCGATGTTTTTGGCGGCGACTTCGGCGTGTTTGGGGCTGACCTCGAGGGTGATGAGCTTGCCGTCGGTGGGGAGTGCTCGGGCGAGCCAGATGGTGGAGTAGCCGCCGAGGGTTCCGACTTCGAGGATGCGGTTTGCGCCTTTGATGGTGGCGAGGAGATGCAGGAATTTGCCCTGCGTGGGGGAGACGTCGATGGAGGGAAGGCCGGCTTCGGCGTTGGACTTCAGGGTCTCATCGAGGATGGGGTCGGTGGGGATGAGGTTTTGGGTGATGTAGGTGTCGACTGCGGTCCAGAGTTCGTTGTTTTTCTCTTCGGGCTTTTCGTGGCTCATGGGGAGAGGATAAACGGTTTATGTTCGTTGAATTTTGTGACGGGGTTAATTGCGCTTTTGGGTGTGATCCGGGTAGAGTTTTTCGGGAGTATCGAGGAGGATAATTCGCGATGATGGTAAATACGTATCTGGTATTTAACGGAAACTGTAAGGACGCTTTTCAGTTTTATGAGAACGCGTTGGGCGGGAAGATCCTGTTCATGATGACGCATGGCGAATCGCCGATGGCAGACAAGACCGCGCCGGAGTGGAAGGACAAGATCATGCATGCGACGCTGCAGACACCGGGCGGCCTTGTGATGGGATCGGATAATCCGCAGGGAAGAGCGACGAAGCCGGCGGGGTTTAGCGTGTCGGTGACGGTGAAGGATGCTGCGGAAGGGGAGCGTATTTTCAAGGCGCTTTCTGATGGCGGACAGGCGCATATGGCCTACCAGAAGACCTTCTGGTCTCCAGGGTTCGGGATGTGTGTGGATAAGTTCGATGTGCCGTGGATGGTGAATACGGAAGCGCCTGCGCAGGCGTAGTCGGGTTGTCCTCGCTGCCTCAGACTCCGCGTATCAGGAAGTTCCTTTAGAATCGGCCTCACAAGGAGCTTCGATGCGGATTGGGTTGGGGTTAGCGGCGGCGGTCGTGTGTGGTGGCGTGGCGATTGGGCAGACTGTGGCGCGTCCTCCGTTGATGAGTGGTCCGCGGGCGATGGAGTGTGCGGCCAGTAATGAGTGGTCTACTCCGGCGGAGAAGAGTTGCTATGCGACGACTCCGCTGCATGACGAGACGATGGCTTATCTGAGGCGGGTGCAGACGGCTGCTCCGGGGCAGGTGCGGATTGAGTCATTTGGGAAGACGGGTGAGGGGCGGGCGCTGGATATTGTGATCGTCTCGCGGGATGGGGTGTTCGATCCGGCGGCGATTCATGCGGCGAAGCGGCCGATTGTGCTGGTGCAGAACTCGATCCATGCAGGTGAGATGGATGGCAAGGATGCTTGCCTTGCGCTGCTGCGGGATATGGTGATCTCGAAGACGAAGGCTGCGCTGCTGGAGCGAGCGGTGTTTGTGTTTATTCCGGTCTATAACGCGGATGGGCATGAGCGGCGGGGCGCTTACAACCGGATCAACCAGAATGGGCCGGTGGAGATGGGGTGGCGGGGGAATGGGACGAATCTGAATTTGAATCGGGATTATATGAAGGCGGATACTCCGGAGACGCGGGCGTTTATGGCGATGTTTCATCGCTGGCTGCCGGACTTTTTTGTCGATGACCATGTGACGGATGGCGCGGATTATCAGTACGACGTGACGTTCACGATTGATGACGGGCCGAATCTGCCTAGCGGTACGGCGAAGTGGGTGGATGACGTGGCGACGCCGACACTGCAGAAGTATGTCGATGATCATGGGCATCTGGCCGCGCCTACGTACATCACGCTGGTGAATGACAATGATCCTGCGCAGGGGTTGGGGTTCAATGACAATCCACCACGGTTTTCGACCGGGTACATGATTCTTGAGGGTCGGCCGGGGATGCTGGTCGAGCTGCATATGCTGAAGGACTATAAGACTCGGGTGACGGGGAATTACGAGATTCTTGCGGGGCTGATGGAGCTGATGAATCGTGATGCGGATAAGGTGATTGCGTTGAATGCGGCGGCGGATAAAGAGGCCGAGGGGATGGGAGCGCATCCGCTGAGCAATGTGAAGTATCCTCTGGCGCTGGGTTGGGGTGGGCAGACGACTCCGTTTCTATTTCGGGGGTATGCGTTTCAGCGGTCGCTGAGTGAGGTTTCGGGTGCGATGTGGGTGAAGTATTCGCATGAGCCTTGGAACGTGTCGCTGCCTTTTCAGACGGGGTTCAAGGTGACGGCGGAGGCGACGTTGCCTGCGGCTTATATTGTTCCGGCGCAGTGGACGAAGGTGATTGATGTGCTGGCGGCTCACCAGGTGGAGATGAAGCGGACGACGGCGGCGTGGTCGGGTGATGTGGAGACGTATCAGTGCGCGGGGATGACGTGGCAGGAGCCTCCGTTTGAGGGGCGGCACCCGACGTTCAATGGAGAGGCGATTCGGAGTCCGGGGAAGTTTGGGAGCTGTGCGCTGGTGCGGGAGCGGATGAGTTTTCCGGCGGGGTCGGTGGTGGTGAAACTGAATCAGCGGCTGTCGCGGGTTGCGGTGCAGTGGCTAGAGCCGGCGGGGCCTGACTCGGCGCTGCAGTGGGGATTCTTTGACCCGATCTTCGAGCAGAAGGAGTATGGCGAGGCGTATGTGCTGGAGGAGCTGGCTCGGGAGATGATGGCGAAGGATCCGAAGCTGAAGGCGGAGTTTGAGAAGAAGGTGGGGAGTGATCCGGTATTTGCGGGGAATCCTATGGCGCGGCTGGAGTTTTTTTATGAGCGGTCGCCATGGTTTGCGGCGAATCGGGTGGGTTTGTATCCGGTGGGACGGCTGGGGAGTTTGGACGGGGTTCCGGTTCAGTGATGTTGAACCGGGGCCTTGCAGCGACGGCTTGGATCTTGTGCGTGATCGGGTCTGCGAGAGCGGCCGGTGCGCAAACTCCCGAAACTGATGTTCCTTATACGATTCCGGTGAATGTTGACGAGGTGAATCTCACGTTTAGCGTGAAGGATGAGGTGGGGCGATGGATCGACGATCTGCAGCTCCCAGACCTCAGATTGCTGGATAACGGTAAGAAGCCTTTGAAGGTTCTCAGCTTTCAGAAGCTGACGAACCTGCCGGTGCATGCCGGGATTCTGGTGGATACGAGCCGGTCGATGGTGCATGATATGCCGCGCAATCGGCTGATTGTGTCGGAGATGGCGGAGCACATTTTGCGGTCAGGGTCGGATGAGGCATTCGTGATGCAGTTTGATTTTCAGGCCAGGATCAAGCAGGACTGGACGCGGGACAGCGCGGCTTTGACCGCGAGTATGAATGGTGTAGCGAAGGACTGGCGCAGCAGGCTGGGAGGCACGGGAATATTCGATTCGATCTACATTGCGTGCCGCGATCAGTTTGGAGGCGCAGCGTCAGGGAGGACAGGCAACTTCATCCTGCTCTTTTCAGACGGGCTGGATAACGAGAGCCACGCTCGCATTGAGGATGTGATCAACCGGTGCCAGAAATCGCATACGTCAATCTACGTCTTTAGCGACGGGTCAAAGCCGTCGCATGAAGAAGGGCAGAAGGTACTGCAGGAGCTTGCGGCGAAGAGCGGAGGGAGGGTGCTCTACGACCAGGGCAAGGGGCAGCTTGAGAACCTGAGATTGATCGAAGGCGACGTGAGGAATCAATATGAGGTTGTCTATAAACCGATGAACCTAAAGGCGGATGGGGTCTTTCATCGAATCAAGCTGGACTGCCCGCACAGGACGGCGTTTTTCGATGTGAGAACGGGTTACTACGCCCATCGCTGAGTGTTTTGAGTAGCACGCAGATGGATTTGCGATAGACTCGGATGAAATCCATTCCAACCTCCTTTCGAAAAGGTGAACCATGAAGGCGAAGCTTTGTCTTGCGGCTTGTTTGTTAGTTGCATACTCGGTTGCGGCGTCTGCGCAGGCTCCAGCGGCTGCGGCAGCGGATGATTTTGTGAAGACGCACTATGCGAAGTATGAGTATCGGATTCCGATGCGGGATGGGGTGAAGCTGTTTGCTTCGGTGTATGTGCCGCAGGCGGGAGCGTTCAAGGATTCGGGGCCTTATCCGTTTTTGATGACGCGGACTCCTTATAGCTGCGCTCCTTATGGGGAGGACAAGTTTCCTGCGAGGATTGGGCCTAGCCAGGAGCTGATGGAGTCGGGGTACATCTTTGTTTGTGAAGATGCGCGTGGGCGCACGGCGAGCGAGGGTGCGTTTCAGGAGATGAATGTACATATCGATGAGAAGAAGTCGGCGAAGGATGTGGATGAGTCGAGCGATATGTACGACACGGTGGAGTTCCTGCTGAAGCATGTGCCGAACAATAACGGCAAGGTTGGGATTACGGGTATCAGCTACCCGGGGTTCTATACGTCGGCGAGCATTATCGATTCGCATCCGGCGATCAAGGCGGCGAGTCCGCAGGCTCCGATGACGAATTTGTTCTTCAACGAT
Organism: Edaphobacter aggregans; assembly: GCF_003945235.1. NCBI lineage: Bacteria > Pseudomonadati > Acidobacteriota > Terriglobia > Terriglobales > Acidobacteriaceae > Edaphobacter > Edaphobacter aggregans. The sequence goes on along the minus strand of NZ_RSDW01000001.1, from coordinate 1,836,877 downwards.
GATGGGTACCATGGCGGCGCGTTTATGCTGGGCGCGAACTATGGGTTTTATCGGTTCTTCGCTCCGCAGAAGAATCCGGTTATTCCGACGGGTGGACCGAGGGGTGGTGGGCCTTCGGCGGATGAGAATCCGGATACGTATGCGGCGTTGCTGGCTGCGGGACCGACCGGGAATCTGGATACGGGCAAGGAGTATCTGAATGGCAGCAACTGGCTGTTTCACGACCAGGTGATGCACACGACGTATGACGAGTATTGGAAGAAGCGTGATCTGTCGCAACATATGAAGGGCGTTCATGCGGCGGTGATGACTGTTGGCGGGTGGTTTGATGCGGAGGATCTGTCGGGGCCGTTCAAGACATTTCATGCTATCGATGAGTTCAATCCGGGTGCGGTGAATACGCTGGTGATTGGGCCGTGGACGCATGGCGGATGGTCGCGGACGGATGGCGATCATCTGGGCGATGTGACGTTCAATTCGAAGACGTCGCAGTTCTATCGGGCGAAGATCGAGTATCCGTTTTTTGAGTACTACCTGAAGGGCGTGCATGGCGCACCGATGCCGAAGGCTTATGTGTTCGAGACGGGAAGCAACGTCTGGAAGACGTATGATGCCTGGCCTCCTAAGCCTGCGGTTGCGAAGACGCTTTACTTCCATGCGGGTGGGAAGTTGAGCTTCGATGCGCCGACGGAGAAGGCCGGCGTGGATGAGTATGTGAGCGATCCTGCGCATCCGGTGCCGTTTGTGGGGTATCCGACGGATACGGTTCCGCAGCGGTATATGGCGGATGATCAGCGGTTTGCTTCGACGAGGCCGGATGTTCTGGTGTATGAGTCGGAGCCGCTGAAAGAGGATGTGACGATCGTGGGGCCGGTGCGGCCGAAGCTGAAGATTGCTTCGACTGGAACGGACTCGGACTTTGTGGTGAAGCTGATCGATGTGTATCCGTATGACTATGCGAGCGCCGCGGATGCCGGAAACAAGAGGGTTGTCGGTGCTGCTCCAGTTGTGATGGGCGGGTACCAGCAGCTTGTGCGCGGCGAGCCTATGCGGGCGAAGTTCCGCGATAGCTGGGAGAAGCCGACGCCGCTGGTTCCGGGGAAGATGGCCTCTGTGAACGCGGAGATGCCGGACATCAACCACACGTTCCGTGCGGGACACCGGATCATGGTGCAGGTGCAGAGCTCGTGGTTCCCGCTGGTGGATCGGAATCCGCAGACGTTTGTGGATATTCCGCTGGCCAAGCCGGAACAGTTTGTGAAGGCTACGGAGAGTGTCTACCGGAATGCGGATGCGGCCAGCGGGGTTGAAGTGCTGGTGATGCCGTAAGCGAAAAACCTAACACCGATTTACACCGATGACACTGATTTAAAAAAGGGCGGCAGGCCATATACTGCCGCCCCTCTTTCTTTGTGCGTTCGGTCGAACAACGATGGTCAGAGCTCGGGTTTGCCTATGTCTACCAGAGTTGAACGCGATCCTTGGGGGCGATGTAGAGCTTGTCGGTGGGTTGGACGTCGAAGGCGGGATACCATGCGTCGTTGTTGCGGACGGTGGCTGCGCGGAAACGGCCGGGGGCATGGGGATCGGTGAGGATCTGCTGGCGGAGCGTGGCGTCGCGGACGACGGAGCCCCAGTTCTGTGCGAAGGCTATGAAGAACTGCTGGTCGCCGGTGAAGTTGCCGTCCATGGGAGCGGGCTTGCCGTTCAGTGAGGCGTGGTAGCCATCGTATGCGGCGGTTAGGCCGGCGACGTCGGCGATGTTTTCTCCGAGGGTTTGGCGACCGTTTACGGCGAGATCCGGGAAGGCCTTGTAGGTGTCGTATTGTGCGGCCAGTGCGGCGGCAGCGGCGTTGAAGTGGGCGAGGTCTTCGGGTGTCCACCAGTTGCGGACACGGCCTTTGGAGTCGAAGGCGGCGCCCTCGGAGTCGAAGGTGTGGCTGATCTCATGGCCGATGACGGTGCCGATGGCTCCGTAGTTCACTGCGGCGGGGGCCTTGGGATCGAAGAAGGGTGGTTGCAGGATGGCGGCGGGGAAGTTGAGGCCGTTGTGGAGAGGAAGATTGACGGCGTTGACGGTTTGCGGGTTCATGGTCCACTCGCGGCGGTCGACGGTGGTTCCGATGCGGCCGACATCGTAGTGGTATTCGAAGAGATCGCTGCGCCAGAGGTTGAGGAAGAGGTTGTCGGGTGTGACTTCAAGCGCGGCGTAACTGCGCCAGTGGTCGGGGTAGCCGATGCCGACTTGCAGGGTGCCGAGTTTGGCGAGGGCTTCGGCTTTGGTGGCGGGGGCCATCCAGGTCAGGTTCTCGAGGCGCTGGCGGAATGCGGCGATGAGGTTGGAGACGAGGGCTTCTGCCTGGGCTTTGGCCTCGGGGGAGAAGTATTGTTGCGCGAAGATCTGGCCTACGGGACCGCCGAGCAGGCCGGATACGAGGCGGGCTCCGCGGACGTCGCGCGGGCGCTGCTGGGGCGTGCCGGAGAGGGTCTGACCGAAGAAGGCGAAGCTTTCGTCGGCGAGCGCCTTGGATGAAGCTGCGGCGTAGGCCTCGATGAGGTGATAGGCGAGCAGGTCCTTCCAGGCGTCGATGGGCTGGGAGCTTACGAGCGCGGCCTCACCAGTGAAGGCAATAGGCTGCCAGACGATGAAGGTCGTCTGCTTATCGAGGCCGGCGGCGCGGAAGAACTCGGGCCAGTTGAGTCCGGGGGCGTTGGTGGAGAAGTCGGCGGGTGTCCAGGGGTTGTTGGCTTTGTGGATGTCTTCGCTGTCGGCGAGTGAGATGTGGACCTTGGCTATCGCGGTTTCGAGGGTGAGGACACGGGTGGCGCGCGCCTCAGCGTCGGAGATGCCAGCGAGGCGGAACATGGCGGCGATGTGGGCCTGGTACTTGGTGCGGATCTCCTGCATGCGCGGGGAGGTGGAGAGATAGTAGTCGCGGTTGGGGAGTTGCAGGCCGCCTTGCAGGAGGTAGGGTGCGTAGTGGTCGGGATCGTTGAAGCTGGGTGCGACCCAGAGGCCGAAGATGTTCGGCGTGTGGAAGTTGGTGTTGTTGAGGGCATCGACGTCGGCGCGGAGGGAGAGGCCGAGGGCGTGGGCGAGTTGCTGTGGAGAGCTGATCGCGGCGATTTCGGCGAGGTGGGGCTTGAGGGTGGCGAGGCCGTGGGTCTCGATGGCAGCCTCGTCCATGTAGGAGTGGTAGAGGTCGGCGATCTTGCGCTGGTCTGTGCCGGGCACGGCGTTCGCTTTAGCGGCGTCCTGAATGATGCTGGTGGTGCGCTCGGAGCTGAGGTCGGAGAGGACGGTGAAGACGCCGATGGTGGCGCGGTCGGGGGGAAGCTTGGTGTGCGCGATGAAGCCGCCGTTGGCGAAGGAGTAGAAGTCGTCGCCGGGCCGGACGGAGGTGTCCATGTTGGCGATGGCGATGCCGTGGGCGAGGGGGGCCGCGGTCTTTTCTGCGGTTTGGGCTGTGGCGGAGACGCTGAAGGTGAGGAGGAGGCTGCCGGCGATGGGGAGGAGGCGGCGGGCGATGAGATTCATCTTGGTTTGCTCCGGTCGGCAGGCTTGGATCTGCTGTGCTTGCCGACCGGATTATTATCGCCTACGAGGATGTCTTAGGCTTTGGCGAAGGGGTCTTCAAGCGACGGGCTTTGCGGGGTGAACATCTCTCCGCCGCTGGGAGTGACGACCCAGTCGTCTTCGAGGCGGACGCCGAACTCGCCGGTGATGTAGATGCCGGGCTCGTCGGAAAAGGTCATGCCGGCGGCGAGCGGTGTGGTGTTGCCGCGGACGAGATAGGGCCACTCGTGGCCGTCCATGCCGATGCCGTGGCCGACGCGGTGGCTGAAGTATTTGTAGTCGGGGCCGAAGCCTGCATCGCTGATGACCTTGCGGGCTGCGGCGTCGATGGCCTGACACTGCACACCGGGATGCGCTGCGGCGAGGGCTGCGGCCTGGGCTTTGTGGACGATCTCGAAGACCTTCTTTTGCTTGTCGGTGGCTTTGCCGAGGACGAAGGTGCGAGACATGTCGGACTGATAGCCTTCGACGGTGCAGCCGTCGTCGATGAGGATGATTTGGCCCTCGCGGATGACCTGCGGCTGGAGGGAGCCGTGGGGCAGGGCAGAGTACTCGGCGACCTGGCAGCTGGCGTCGCCGGGGAAGCCGACGCGGTTGTAGGCGGCGGAGACGAGCTCGCTGAACTGGCGGTTGGTCATGCCGGGCTGTGCGGATTTGTAGACGGCTTCGTAGACGTTGAAGGTGACGTCGTTGGCGAGGCGCATGAGGGCCAGCTCGGCGGGAGTTTTGACGCCGCGGCAGCCGAAGGTGATGGGGGTTCCGCTGACAGCGGTGAGGGTGGGGCTGGCGTGGGCGATGCCGTCGGAGAAGGCGAACTGGGTGCGCTCCTCGACGCCGATCTTTCCGGTGGTGATGCCTGCTTCCTTCAGTGCTTTGGCGACGAGAGCGTAGGGGTTCTCGTCTTCGTTCCAGGTGTAGACCTTGGTGTTGGACGCTTGTGGGAGCGTTGCGGGCTTGGCTTCCATGCGCTCGCGGACGCGGCCTTCTTCGAAGACGGGGCTGACGATGAAGGGACTTCCTTTGACGGGGAGGACCCAGGCGAAGAAGCGCTCGGACTGGCCCCAACGCAGACCGGTGAAGTAGTTGAGCGAGGTGCCGGTGGTGATGACGAGGGCGTCGATCTTGTGCTCGGCGAGAAGCTGGCGGGCGCGTTCGACGCGCTGCTCGCGCTCTTCGAGGGTGATGGGCACGGCTTCGGAGCGGCGGCTGGTGAGCGCGGCGATTGGCGCGGGGAGCTTGAGGTCGGACGGGGGCGCTGTGGAGGGGCGCTGGGCTTGAAGGGAGAGTGACGGTGCTGCGGCTGCTGCGGTGGCGGCTAGGAGGAAGCTTCGTCTGGATGGCATGGGTGGATTGTAACGTGCGCGTGGTGCGAAATGGGCGGTAATCGGTGAAGTGGATTCCATTTCGCACGGATGGTAGGCTTCGATTCTGGAGCCTCGACAAAATTTCCTATGAAGGTGGATTGCCAATGGCGATGATTACGACGGTGCAACAGCATATTCTGCAACAGCAGCAGGACATGTTGAAGGCGACCGGGCGCGAGGCGACAGGGACATTCAGCTGGTTGCTGAGCGGGATTACGCTGGCCGCGAAGATGGTGGAGGCGAAGATTCGCTCGGCGGGGCTGATCGACGTGCTGGGCGCGTTTGGCGCGGAGAATGTTCAGGGTGAGCAACAGCAGAAGCTGGATGTGTACGCGAATCAGGCGCTGCTGCACTGCCTTGGATTGCGCGACAGCGTGGCTGCTCTAGTGAGCGAAGAGGATGAAGAGCCGGTGACGTTCAATCGCGATCCGGAGACAGGAAAGTACATCATCGTCTTCGATCCGCTGGATGGGTCGAGCAATATTGATGTGAATGTGAACGTGGGCACGATCTTCAGCGTGCTGCGGAGGCTTCCGCCCGAACATGGAACGCTTGAGGAGTCGATTTTGCAGCATGGCTTTCGGCAGGTTGCGGCGGGCTATGTGTTGTATGGGCCTTCGACGGTGCTGGTTTACACGACGGGCAATGGCGTGTATGGATTTACGCTCGATCCTGCGATTGGCGCGTTTGTGCTGAGCAACGAGCGGATGCAGATGCCGGAGCAGGGAAGCTACTACTCGGTGAATGAGGCGAATGCGGCGAGCTGGCCGGAAGGGTATCGCGCGTATCTGGAGATGTTGCGGACGGGTGGCCTGGGTAGGGAGTACAGCTCGCGGTATATCGGCAGCCTGGTCGCGGACTTTCATCGGACGCTACTGAAGGGCGGGGTGTTTTTGTATCCGCCTACGTCGAAGCAGCCGAAGGGCAAGTTGCGGCTGCTGTATGAGGCGAATCCGCTGGCGTTTATTGCGGAGCAGGCGGGTGGAGTGGCCACGACTGGTGTTGGCAGGATTCTGGACATTAAGCCAGAGGGGATTCATCAGCGCACGCCGTTCTGCGTGGGCAGCAAGCGCGAGATGGAAGCGTTGCGAGCGGAGCCGGTGTGGTGAGTCGCATAGAGGGTGTTGCGTTTATGGCAGTCGTGACGGATATTCGCGAGGAGTCTCGGGTAGCGGGGCGGCAGCGATGGCAGATGGCGCTGGATCGCACGGAGTTTCGCGCCGGCGATGTTGGGGAGTTGGAGGCTGTCGCTCGTAGTGGAGCTCGGTTGCAGGTCCCGGTGCTTGGCGTAGAGATAGATGCGGCGGGCGAGGTGTGGCATGTGGTGGAGAAGCCGCTGGCTGCGGGGACTGCGGTTTCGGGACGGGTGGGCGCGCGTGAGGTTTGAGCGTAGAGGCGCTTGCTGGTACACTTAATGGAGTCGTTAGACGGCGTGGCTTCTGCGTGAGCAGTGTGCGATGCGCGTCTGGTTGGGGGCTGTAGCTCAGCTGGGAGAGCGCCTCGTTCGCAACGAGGAGGTCAGCGGTTCGATCCCGCTCAGCTCCACCAAAGAATTCAAGGGTTTTCCTCGAAAATCTGGTTCACGAAAGAGGCGATTTCAGCCGCGTGGGTCAGATAAGGGTCAGCTAGGCAGCTTTCCCGCCTTCCAACACAACAGCGCAACCTTCTCTCCCGCGTCTCACTTTTCATCGCCGATGCTTGAGCGTAGGTGCTTAGCATCATCTCTGGTGTAGAGTGCCGCATCAGCTCCATGCTCGCGCGAAGGCTTGCTCCGCTCGACAAGAGAAGGGAAGCATACGACCGACGCAGAGAATGCCAGCCTAGCTTCGGCTTGTTCACTTTGGCGCGGTCGATCGCGGGTGCAGCATTCCGACGCCAGAGCGTTTGCTTGCCGAAGTGGAACTCCGATGCAACACCCAATCGTCGGACCCCTTGTAGGGCGACTTCTCGTGCCACGCCTTGAGTGCTTCCAACGCGGGCGGAGGTATGGGCAGCTAAGCGTGCAATCAAAGAGATGCTCACATCGAGTTCTGATGAGAAGAAATGAATTGTGCAGGTACAGGCCCGCGACGCCTCAAAAGACGACCTGGATGAGCCGCATGATGAGTTTGTCCAGAGACAAGACCGTTAACAGGAGCGGTGCGAGGGGAGCAGCGGTCGCCAGTGCTAGATTGCCTAATTTAGCAATCGATGCGATGTGACAATTTCGGATTGCCGCTCGCGACGACTGATTGTGCACTGACGAATCGAAAAGTTCCGTAACTACACTCAAACTGCACTGCATCACTGGAACGGTACAATCTGTAGTGGAACGATCAGCGTCGTCTGCACAAAAGCTCCGGCGTTTGGCGAGGTGTTCGTGAGCACATCCACCACGCTAATCTGATAAGAGCCAGCAGACGTTCCGGTCTGCACGCTCTTCGGTGCTGTGAATCCACCGCCACAAGAGACGATCGGGCCTAATAACAACAACACGGAAAGGATGGCTAAGAACCTAGACGATATTCTGCGCCGTCTTGAGGACAAAGCTCCTCCCACCATAATTATCACGCCCGATACTGGCAGCAGGCATGTATAAAGCATCCCCTGATGTGCAGGGCCTGGGGAGAGCCTCGCCAGTGCTCCACCGGTCGTTTGGATGATGATGGTGACTTGAGTTGGGTTGCTACGACTCTCTGACAACGTTATTGGCTGCGACATTGCATAGCAGGAAATGCCAAGGTCCGAAGCTTTACTTACGACACCACTCGAGGATACTAGTACAGTGCACTCAAAGTTGACCTGGACTGGCCCCGGAGAGCTCACACCTGCGACAAAGCTAGCAGACTGTCCCTGGAAAACTACCAAGGGTGGACTCAATACTAATGGTTTCAGATTGAGGTAGGCTGTCTTATCGCCTTCGAGATTAAGTGTATTTACACCTTTGACAGTCAAAACATAATTATCGGCCGATAAGTAAGTATGCGTCGGGGTCAATGACCCGCCACTCATAGTAACTGTTGGCGTCTGGTCTCCCCAATCCAAGGTCGTAGCCAACTGCAGTGGTGGATTCGTAACATCTTTACAGGTTGCTGTGGCAGAGATCGTAGGACCTGTTATGCCCGCGGCCTGCAGTTGCAGCGCACACTGTGGGACAGGCGAAACACTGATGGTGACGGCGATGCTGTTCACGTTGCTTGCGACGTTGCTGACTTGCACCCAGTAGCTTGTGTTTGCGTTCAGCGGAGGTGTTGTGAACGAAGGTCCGGTGGCTCCCTGTTGTGGCATTGATGTGTCTCCGCTCGTACCCTGGAACCACTGATAGGACAGGGGCAGTGTGCCGCCAGCCTGTACAGTGAGGGTTGCCGTGCCTCCAATAGCGATCACCGGAGCTACAGGTTGAGTTGTAATGGTTGGCGCAAGAGGAGGCGAGACGGTTACTGTTAGTGCCGTACTGTCCTGATTCGTTACGATGTTTGTGACGCGCACCCAGTAGCTGGTGGTTGCGATAAGTACAGGGGTAGTGAAGGATGAGCCAGTAGCTCCCTGGACTGGATCACTGGTATCTCCACTCTGACCTTGATACCACTGGTAGGTGAGCGGTGCCGTACCCGTGGCCTGAATCGCCGCGGTCGCGGTACCTCCGTACGGAATCTGTTGGCCGGAGGGCTGAGTCGTGATGGCCGGCGGTATCGAGGGCATGGCGGCCACACCCTGTGGGAACGAACTGGCCGTCGGGGGGCTGGCGAGGAGCACCCCCGACCGAATTATTGAGACGGAGCCAAGATTCCCATTTCCAAGGTTGGTTACGTACACGGTTTGTCCATCAGAACCGACAGCTACACCCGTCGGACCACTGCCGACAGTTACTGTTCCTGTGAAAGTCTGGCTATTCACGTCGAACACATAGACGTGGTTGAGCGATGCTGCATTACTGGACATGGGGGCTGCAGCATATAGCTCACCCGTGCTCGTGATGACAATTCCGAAATCCGATGGAACCGCATCCACAAGCGCAGTTACAGGATTAACATTCCCGCTCACCGGATCGATGAAAGCAACTCCAAGGCTCTGGGGGGTAGTTTTATTCGTTGGGTCCAGAATCGTGACGGAAACGCAAACCAATTTTCCATCGGGGGTGACGGCGACAGAGTGCGCAGTGCCTTCCGGGCTAGGGATATTGACTGAGTTAGGGATATTGATAGTCTTAAGAATGTTCTTGGTCGAGGTGTCAACGACTACTAGGCACGGGATGTTACTCCCATTGACCGTGCAGGCATCTGCGACGTAGGCGAGTTTGCCATCCGGCGACAAGGCGATCGACCTTGGATCCGGAAAGGGGTGATTTGGATCGGGGTAATTTGAATCTGTGATGGTAGTGCGCATATTGTTGTTGGCTGTGTCAATTACCTCTACGCCAGGATCACAACCGTCGCTGCATGGCGGTTCTACTACCCAGACAAAACGACCGTCCGGACTGATGGCAACTTGCGACGGGACTACGTTTGTCTGAAGTGGAATATCCGGCAGCGAATTCACGCCTGTTTTAGTGTCAATTACTTTGATGACTCCTGCAAAGCCGGACGAAGAGCCAGAGTTAGAGCCAGAGACAGCGACGTAGACTGTCGCATTATCGGGAGTTACCGCTAAGCCCCCCGAAGGGTAGTACGAAAACATCGTCGAAACGCCAACCAACGCGCGGCTAGTTGCACTGAGGACGGAAACCGTCGGCCCGTCAACCAGGTACACGCAGGGATAAATCGCCGTATAGGGTGCGCATGGTGGGATAAGGGGGGTAGGCTGGGCGAACGATGTGCTACTGGCGAGCAAAAGTACCGCGGCTGCCAACGACCGAAGCACGACAGAGCGAACAACTGCAGGCAAGCCTGCTGGCCTGTTCCTTCTGAGCCCAAGTGAAACGGTCTGTTCTAAAGACTGGCACATGGGAAAGACCCGCTCGATGTTAGGGGCAAGAGCGTAGCTTAGGGCAGACTCAGAGTCAACGAAAAAATCAGCTCCCATAAGGCGATCTCCAACATCCACCTTGGCCCCGATGGAACTCTGCGTTAGATAGCACGTCCTGAACGACCGAGAAATCAAGGCTCCGCCGGGAGGATGGTGGGGTGCTGTGACGTATACCTTTGCTCAGACCAACCTGTCACACTCTCACCCTTGGCTTACCACACGGCGGCGGACCATACATTCCGGATAGACCTGTACTACAGGAGTAACTTTCAGTTTGGCCGGGACCTGGAAGATCTGTCTGTTCAATTTGTAGGAATTCCACACTTCGTCTGACCAAATGCCACAATCGATTTCAGAAAGAGTACGAGATTCCGCCCAAAGGCACGACGGTAGACCTAAGGCCCCCGCTATCTAACTTGATTGTTATGTTTCCAAGCAACAGCAGGTGACGCCATGGATTGGCTTTCACTCCCAAGGATAGGTTATTTACGTTGTATCCCCCGTTAATCGGGACAACACTTGAGAAGACGGTAGGTTGGCCGTTGACCGTTGCTGTCACACTCATGGGTGTCGATATCTGGGGTGCATTAAAGAAATGCTGGCCAAGCCAATCAGCCGCAATAGTGACATGTTTCGAAAGTCCTATATCGGCACCAAGTGTATAGAAAAAGAAGCCAGGAAGAGGCTGCTCCCTTCCATCTTGACCAACCGCCAGAGCCGAACTTCCATTCCATCGATAACCTAGATTGAGGTGGGGTGCGACCTTTCCATTGCGAGCCAGAACAAGGTATGGCTTAATGCCGACCGTACCAGTGCCGAGAAAGTTCTGTTCGTCTCCTGTGGGCAGATACAATTCTCCGCCTATCGCTAACCCATATTCCTCCCTCTTCAGCAGTGTGCCCTTGCTTGATATAACGACATCGCCGATGCCACTGGCCTCCCCGGGTAAATATTGTGTGAACGATGTAGTCGACGAAGTGGTCGTGCTGAATTCTGTTCCTTGCGTGGTAACTTCCATCGATATTCTTTGGAAGGGGATTGCAATTGAGACGTCTATGCGGTCTGAAAGGCCCAAGGTGCCGAAAACTACAAACTGGTTGACCTTTGTTTCGATGCGATTGTCGGTTTCGGTCACAACCTGAGCGCCTTCTACTGAGGGAAACGAGAACAATATGGGTACGTGATTGAGGTCGTTTCCATCTATTTCAGTGAAGTTGAACCACTGATACGTGAAAGCCATATATGCCCTATGTCGCCCGATCGTCTCTACCCGTTCGGCGAGTAAAGGTCCGAAGCTCTCGACCGAACGCACCATAACACCTTTCTGCTTGTCAAAGGTATAGATGAATCCAGAAGCCGGAGTCGCCAGTGGAAGCTGGCCAATCTGTGTTGCAAAGGCCTCATTGAAGAAGTTGAAGGTTGGAGCGTTCGTGTGCAGGACGGTCGGTAACAAGCAGGCGAGTTTAGTGTTGCCACAGGTAGTCTGTGCCAACATGTTGATTGAGCCAAACAGGCTAGCCCAAAGCATCACCTTAAGAACGCGACTAAACATTAGTTCTCCTTCAGCTGATGTAGCCATCAAGTGCAAGGGCCCTGCGACCATCACCGCCTACTGTGTCGGGCCAACGACAAGGAGAATGATCAAAGTGGTTTGTACAAAACCACCAAGCAGTCAACCACAGGTATCTGGTAATTTCCAGCTGGAGTAGATATTTGCGTAATCTTGGAAGTAGTAAATCCTCCACCGCATGGGGTAGTCAACGGTAGCATTACCACAATCGTGAATAGCGCCAACAGCCAGCACGCAGTTCGGGCTTTTATCCAGCGTGGCGATAGTTGCCGCTCGACAAGGACTAGCTGATTAGAGTTCCGGAAATCCCTGGCAAATCCGGGCATATTACCTGCCTTCAGACACAGGGGCCGTGGGAGATCACTAAGCGTATCCTTCGACCGTCTTGGAGTCAACGATGAATATTCAGCTCAATAACAGTGCGATTCATCGCACTTTTCCGGTCTAGAACATCTGGCAGAATATCTATTTTCCCTCAACTCTACTCACGGCCCAGTCTCCGACGCTATTTTTGCTCAGTAGAATCTCGACGGAGTTTGTTTGGGGCGGCCGCCGCCGTCCTCCAAGGGAATAGATCATCCATTGATCACATGTTGCGGTGGCCGTGCCTCCATCAATATGCACTATACGATTCCGCAGTTCTACTTTTACTGCCTTCAGACCTGGTGTCTCAAAGCCACTCTTGATCGCCTTCTCTTGATCTTTAGAGAGCGAAGGCCACACTTTCTTCAATTCCCGCACGTTCATGCTGGCGTAGGCCTCTTCGTAGTTATCTAATGCAGCGCGCACTGCTTCTGTGTCTGGATTTATCGGAGGTGGCAGAGGTTCTTTTTCGCGTGAATGGACGTCTTCTCCTCTTCGCACACGTATAAAAACGAAGTCACCTCCCTCCTCAGATCCTTGGATTGGTCTGAAGATGGGCCTCTGAGTAGCGCGCTCTCGAACCTGTTGTCTGATCTGCCCGAAGAGTTGCTCCGCCGTGAATTCGCTTGCCTGGAACTGGCTCAGATCCTGTAAAAGAACATTGGCGAATACGGAATGTTTTGAAAAGTGTCCTGGCGCATCGCTATCTGCAACAGGCTCATTACCGCCGCTTGACATCACATATCGGGATTTCGTTTGAAGCATCTTCTCGAGGGTGTTCGCGCGATCCGATATTGTGGATCGCTCCGTGTCCTGCGTTAGCATTCCTGAGTAACAGCTATCGGAAATCACCAACACATGACGTGCGGGAAACGCCTGCGCTGCTCCGGTAACGTCCTCTGCAATGATCCAGCGGGCGAATGTATCCTTTCCAGCGTCAACTGGAGCCCAGTAGGCCTCGTGCATCTCGTCGTCGAAGTATCCGTGCCCAGCATAGTAGATCAACAAGCTATCCGTATCGTTTAAGGTGCGCCTATACCGATCGAATGCCCCGATTATTTGATCTCGCGTGGCCTCCAGTAGTAGTTCGGTCTTGAATCCGTATTGATCGCGTAATATCGACGTGAGTTCTTGCGCGTCATTGTCAGGCGTCGAAAGGTGTGGCAAGTGCTGGTAATCGTTGATGCCGACGATCAGAGCAAAGTATTGACCCGGCTTGTGAGTCGAAGACGGTTTTGTTTCGATCTCGACACTTCGGGTCTGGTCTTTAGACTGAGCGCTCAAGTATCCTGCGCCGAACAGTAGCGTGGCTGTAAGAAGACCACTGGACATTGCTCGCCGCTGGAGACCGAAATGCATCCCTTCGCTCCCTTTGTCCCGAATGCACAGCATGGTGCTTCGGAAGACAACTGACGCACCCAAGGTATCTTCGGGTATATGAGGTCTAGCATCCGAAATAAGTGGAATTGGGGCCCAGCACTTCTAGCCTGCGATTCGTTCTATACTAAACCGGAAGCTCCCACTCCGTTCGTCATACTCGCGAGGAGGCCTGTTTGTACTGATGGTCAATTTCAGCCGCAGTCGGAGGATATCCTGGGCTTTCTCGCTTGCGACAATATTCTGCCTGATGTGCCGGGCGAACGGACAATCGAGTCCTGGTGCAAATACTGAAGAGACGATGTCGCTTCTCAGAAAGCTAGCTGATGAGGAAATAGTATCTGACGACCGTTTTTTAGGTAAAACCCGGTTCGCCATTGATTCAAAAGCCAACAGCGTTCTTTATGACATGACGCCTGTGCCGCTTGGACTGGTTTTCTCCGATTCGGATCCTCTGTCAATCCCAATGGAAGCAATGATACGGACGGAAGCTCTTAAAAGAGACCTGCAAAAATCGGTTCCGACTGAGAATTTTTGGATCATACCGTTGGCAAACGTCCAAGGAAGTATAAAGAAATGCGTAGACTTGTTGGTTCACCTAAAGGGCAACTCGGCGCTACAAAAGAAGGAAGCTGATTGTTCGGCAGATATTGCGGAACAGATCAATCATTTAGACCTAGCGATACAGACATTTGCCAAAGACCGAAAGTCTACTCTTATCCAACGTCCTGTCGAACGCGGTCCAGCAGTTGGGTATAAGGTTCGTGTGTCAATAGAGCCACCAAGAGCACGCGTTAAATTTATGACTTTATTGGAATACAAAAAGTGCATAAATTCGCATACCCCACTTACTGATCAATGGAATGACATGGTTGAAGGTGATGTCAAACTGATCGGTCGATATCATTATCTCGCTGAATGGCCCACGGAACTCAACGGCCCCGAAGAAGGTAACTTTGAGATCCGAGAGCCAGGAGCAATAACTTTTCGCCCCAATGCTAAACACTAAAGACCATGGCCGTTAGCCAATTGCGTGAATTCGGCGAAGTGCTCGCGGACTTTCGACAACTAAGCTCCGTGATGCTGAAAGGTGTTTTTATCGTCCCAATGGCCACGATCTGGCTTAATGTGGCGCCTCCACCAGTCAGTGTCACATCTGTAAGCACGTCAACGCTTGAACTGCTCGCGGCGATCTGGGTTTTCCAGTTTTGGTACAGGACATCTGAGCCCTTGCTTGAACGGCGAATGAAAATTGCAATTCTGAGTTTTGCTTTGGGCCTTGTTTGCTTTCTCTTCCTTAACCAGTCGTTTGTAGTTTCACCCGGCTCCGGTCAGGGCAGGATCATTGAAGGCTTCAGAGTGCGTCCAGACGTAGCTGCAGTCCTTAACTCTAACTATCGAGTTGAGGACGCCTTAAGAGATAGTGAATATGATCCGCAGAAAGTCTGGACTGAACAGTCGATCGCCATCGTAAAGAACGTGCTTCTTTCGTTGTGGATCTTTACGTTCATCTGTTTGGCTGTTTCATTGACCATATTTGTTGTGTTGCAAAAACGACGTTCTTTTTTACCTGCGGAGGCCTGACCTCATCTCGTTTTAGGTCTGTGGCGACGATGGTAAACTCGGACACCTTTGATGGATCATTCAATGGCGTCCTAAAGGCTGGCAATGGTCAAAATGCGAACGTGCTTCTAGTTATAGAGGGGCTTAGAATAATTTTTCTAACCAGGATCGCAGGGGCAGTTTGCCCAGCGCGCCGATCCTTGTTGCCGCGACCTCGCCACCCCTGAAAAGAAGGAGAGTCGGAATGTCGCGAATACCATATTTGGAGGCCAAGCCAGGATATTCGTCTGCGTTGATCGAATAGATCGAAATCCGGTCCTGCAGTTCGGCGAACAATTCATTGAGTGCCGAGCCTAATGAGCGACAGGAGCCGCACCATTCGGTCCAAAAATACACAAGGACGGGGTGTAGTGCTTTTATGACATCGTTTTCAAAAGTCGCGTCAGTGATGGATGTGATCGAGGAAATTACAGGAGTATCTATAGTTGTAACTTTATGAGATTCTTCCTGCTTCTCGATAGTGTCTGTTTCGGAGTCCGGGCTCGGCAGAGATTCGCCTGAGTCTTCTGACATCTCTATCGCCTCGCCTTTAATGAGATGTAATAAAGAGGTGTCATAACCCTCCACGGGTTTTTTGCGACGCATGAGGATGATCAAGATCTTGTTACTCTTCTGTAAGTAGGCGTCCATCTCATCAGTCGCTTCCCAATCGATAGGGTAGCTCGCGCCAGTCTCGAAAAAGATCTCGAGCTGCCTTTTGTCGAGATGATATCCGACGAAAATGGGCGGGGCCTCAAATTTCTCATCATGGACTAAACACAACTTCCCGCGCGCATTCACGACCAGGCCTATGTTCATTCCGATCTCTTTTCAAAATTGAGTTGAGATTCTCCTTCAGGGACGAACTCTTTGGCTGCGTTCGAGAGTATCCTCGTGATCGCTCTCGCCCTTATCTTAAGGGCAATATCTAGCGCGGATAGGCCATCGCTGTCACGCAATGCCGAATTGGCCCCATGTCTCAAGAGCAATAGAACCATCCCTTCGTTTCGGTCCCGTACAGCTTCCATCAGCGGCGTGCTACCGTCATGATTTGCAGGATTCACGTTTGCCCCCTTCGAAAGCAGTTGCGTGGCGATGGGAAGACTACCGAATCCAGCGACATGACTTAGCGGGGTGTTCCCGTTTTCATCTGCAAGATCAACTGCGGCTCCCGCTGCAAGCAAACGATCGACTATAGTGGCATGACCGACTGCAGCGGCGACAATCAAAGGCGTCTCTCCATCATTTTTTGCCAAATCGATCCTAGCTCCGGCACTAACCAGGCGATCGACCACAGCCTCATGGCCATTCTCCGCAGCAAGAATAAGGGCTGTTCGCCGGCCGTATGCAGTGTGGTCTGTCTCAGCGCCGGCCTTAAGCAGGCAGTCAACTACTGTGGTGTGTCCGCCCTCCGCCGCCAAGGTAAGAGCAGTCCACCTTGCTTTGGTCGAAGCTCTGTCGATTTCAGCGCCGGCGGCGATTAATCGGGCAACAACGGAATTGTGTCCATTCTGCGCAGCGAGCATAAGCGCGGTCCGCCGGTCAGTGTTCTTGGGATGGTCGCCTGAAGGAACGATGGCCGTGCCAATGTCGATTCTCTTCAGCCCTTCCACTGGTGGCTGAGCATTCTCAACGAGAGTGGCGCGGTTGATCTCGGCCCCTGCGGCAAGGAGGCGAGCAACAATAGACTCATGGCCATTTTGCGCCGCGATCATCAGGGCGGTGCACCCATCGTGAGTGGGGTGGTTAATCTCAGCCCCTGCGGCAAGGAGGCGAGAAACAATGGCTTCGTGGTCATTCTCCGCTGCCATGATCAGCGCGGTCTCCCCATCGTTAGCGGAGTGGTCGATCTCGGCTCCTGCGGTAAATAGGCGAGAAACAATAGCCGCGTGGCCATTCTTCGCTGCAAGCATCAGTGCCGTGCACCCATTGTTAGCGGAGTGGTTGATCTCGGCTCCTGCGGCAAGGAGGCGAGCAACAATAGCCTCCTTGCCATTCTCCGCTGCGAGGATCAGTGCGGTCCACCCATCCTCAGTGGTGTGATTGGCGTCTGCCCTCGCAGCAAGCAGGCGAGAAACAATAGGCTCGTTGCCATTTTGCGCTGCGTACATCAGCGGGGTCCACCCGTTTGCAACCGTCAAATTAGGATCCGCGCCGTTCTCCAGCAATAAATCGACAAGATTGAAATTTCTGTGATAGCAGGCATTTCTCAATAGTGAGCCGGTGCCATTTTTCCAAGTCTCGTTGGTGGCTCTAGTTCCGTGGGCACCCGCTACCGCCAAGATCTCAGTAGCCCAAGCGAGATCATTGAAGTACGTCGCGGCGCGTAATATTCGACCCGCACGCAAGCCATCCGATCGAACAGCTGCAATTGTCCCTTCCTTCACGAAGGAGGCGAGCGCCAGGTTATCTGTTAGGCCGCGCGCCATTATCCAATCGAACGCGAGTTCGACCTGCCGCTCTCGCGTCCATAGCCATCGATCTGCGTCCGGTTCACCGGCGGCGGTCTCTTCGACCCAGCGCCGCCTGTCTAACTCCATGGCTGCCATCGTGCGGTAAGTCTGCATCTCGTTTTTTCGCCATGCGGCCGCTCGTGGCCACCTGTCCAGCACCGCTTGATGCACGAGCCACCAGGTCCCATCATCCCGCCGGGCCAACAGCCGATGACGCTGAAGCGATTCCGCCATCGGGCGGGCGAATTCCTCCAATGCGCTGTCTCGCAGACCGACAAGGCGATCTGGAATCGTTTCCTCACCAGACACAACCACTAATCGCCGCAGCAGCCACGTTAATGCGAAATCTCGGCCTGTGATCTCACCCGACTGCACTCGTGATTGCAGGAGGCTGATAGGAAGGCGTTGAACAGCTATCTTAAAGCCCTCTTCTCGTGTCTCGGCTTCGGTCCATGCGAGTTCTCCCAAGCGCGCGATCGACTCGCCAATCTCACCTTGAGCGTTGACGTGTTGCAATGCGATGTCTACACGTGTGTCTTCGGGGGGCAAGAGACCTATCCACCGCAACGCTTTTGGGAGGGTGTCTCCTGGCTCCGCGCTCTCTTTCCACTTAGCCTCGAGGTAACAGCGATGCTTCCATTCATCATGCAGGTTTGCAAGGGTCACCGCCAATAGCGGGAGGATGGACGCCTCAGTGTCTACCGCCAATCTGACGGCCTCGCTGCAAAGCGTTTCGCGAGCCTTCGCGTCGATGCTCAAACCCAATGCCTCGAATGTACCAGTGACTACTTCGCGCACTGCCGTTTCGTCTATCAGTCGCGGCAACCAAAATACGTGTTCACCGGGCAACATGGCGGCATTGAGTAAATCGAAGCGGTCTGCGGGTAGTCCGAGCACAACGGTGAAAGGGAGTCGCATCGAGATCCGTTCGGCTGGCTCCTGGAACGCCTTGCGCATCTCTGGTTCCGAAAGAGAGCCACCTAGTGCGGCGAGGGCTTGGAGAAAAAACCTCCATTCTGAGGCTTCTTCAGATGTCTCTAGCCGAGCTCCGTCGAGCGCCAGTTCAACTTGATCTACGACGAGCAGTATTCTTGGGGCACCGAGCCCTGGCGGATGCGTCGGATTTATTGCAGCAAGGATTTCGAGTAAGCGCCGCGTAGCCTCCTGAGGATCCACCCCGTCTAGTCTCTGGCGAATGGCATCCATAGGACCTAGTTCAGGCAAGACGCAAGGCTCGGTCAAAACGGCGGCTAGAAAAGTCAAGGGTCGCTGATCGACAGGGCGTTCCGATAGAGACAGGAACGCAGCGCGCCAACCGAGACGACGTCGCGATTGGGAACGGGCGTCATTTAATAATCCCGCACGCAATAAAGAAGATTTTCCAGCGCCGCTTTCGCCGATGACGGGAACTAGCCTTCGGGCTGCATCCTGCTGCAGAACTCGGCGGGAGAGTTCCGCGAGTTGTGGCCCACGCCCAAAGAAAAGGTACGCTCGTTCAATATCGTATGGGGCCGGACCTGGCAACTCCACACTCACGGCATCGGTTCGCCTCACCGAGGGTGCTGGATCATGACCTCCTTTGGCCAGGAACTCTGCGGCAAGAGTGCGCTGCAGATATTCCCGAAGCGAGTTTTTGTTCGGACAGAATACGCTGGCGTGCTGTTGAAGGCCATAAAGCCTGCTCCAGAACAAATTCAACCAGTCCAGTTGCTGGTCGTATTCCTTCCGCAGCTGCCGTTTTCGTTGGGCGTTTTCGGATGAGGCCTCAATATGTGCGCGGAAGTCACCGTTGCCGAAATCAGGTTCTCCTGTGGTTTCCATTGTGCCCTTGAAAATCACTCGCAGTGGTCCAGGGTTGGAGCCGTCTGCTCGTGGTAGAAAAGCGTCGAAGAACTCAAATAACACACCGGTGAGAGGTACTTGGTCGGGCCGGAGTGGAAGCGGTTCCATGCCAGCTACGTGCACCCAATCATAGCCACCCCTCTGGAGCCTTTCATAAATGTCACGCTTAAGCATAAAGGTGTTAGGCAACGGCGTGCCAAGGCGTTCCCCCAAGAGCACTAGTGTCAGCGCGGATCCGATCCGCGAGGGGGCTCCCACGTTGTCCTGCCAAGTTGTCGAATGATTTACGTCTGCTGGATCGATATCGCGGTAATCAAAAGGTTGTAGATCAGTAAGACCGTGGTCTACGGCAAATTCACGTACCTTGGAAACTGCCAGGGCAGCCCACTCGGCCATGTCGCGCGATGAGGACACAAAGACGGTGAAGGATTTCTGCGCCATTTTCGAGTCAACTACCGGTAATTAGTGATTTTGACATGCAGATGGCCATTACCGCCAGCGATCCAGATTGAAATGGATTTTGCTGAAGTGCCGTCCATGTCGAAGTCACAGCAATTTTTCCGACGGTTTCCATTTCTGGTGGGCCAACACATCACTTTGTGCTTTTCAGCGTACTAGCTAAGTTATTGAAAAATGACTTGCCCCATAATCCGCGAACGACGCTGCTCTCTTACTTCCAGTACAAGTGAAGCCCACTGCAAACCTGGAACCCACATCATCCGCAGTGACTTCGCTTCGGCTGACAATGGAAGTGCGAATAATTGTCCTTAGCATCTCCAGACGATGCCAGGGGACATCAGTTCTTGCCGGGACTAACCGAATTACTCGTGCCTTGTGCGAATATTTCTTCAGCTAGGTGATTCTGGATATTAGATCCGTCGCGCAATGTCTGAAAATAGGCAATCTGAAGAAGCTGTGAACGTTCATTTAGGATTTCATCGTGAATTTCCTGCTGCACGAGAGGATCAAGACTGCGACGTCCCGCCACGTCACGAGCGATCAATTTAAGTATTTTGTAGCAGACTGGTTGCGTAAGTGTGGTGGGGCTCACGTGCAAGATGTTGCTGAACTGCCCGACCTTCAATTTGGTCACAGTGTCATAAATTTGTGGATCTGACCGAAGTTGCGACTCCGAAAAGAAACCGACATCTCCCCCATTCTGAGCCGATTGATCCTCGGAATATCTGATCGCGACTGTGCCAAAATCTTCTCCGGCGGTGAGGCGATTTCTTAAAATCTCTATTCTCATTCTGGCTTCGGCATCACTTCGTGGGTCTCCGGCTTGCGGTACAAACGTACTTTTTCCACGAAGGTCCATCACGACGATCTGAGCAATTCGATATCGGTTTTCCGCCAGATTGTATTGAGCCTGATGTGCATTGAAATATTGCTCAACATCTGCATCGGTGACCCTGATCTTACTATTTATCTCCTTATTCAGAAGCCTGTCCAATGTAAGATAGCGGCGTACATCACGGCGCAGATCGTCTATTGTTTGATGACTCTCCAGCAGTAGTTGGGTGAATTCCGCCTGTGAGTACTGCTCCCTGATTGCTAGGAGCCTGGTGTCCACATCCTCATCTTTCGCCGTCAGGTTCATCCTGGCTGCACGCTGCTGAAGAATTGTTTGATCAATAAGGTAATTAAGAAGATTCAAACGAGAACTGTCAGCCTGATCCTGGCGTTCCATCTGCGAGCCTCCAAAGCTCTGTCGCTGGGCTTTGAAGAGACGGTCGAGTTCTGATCGCCGAATTGCTTCTCCGTTGACAGAGGCAATGACAGTAAAGTCGTGTGGCTTTCGACATCCGGGGACCGCGATGAATAGAAAGTAGAAGATTGAGACAACGATCTTCCGAGCAGGAAGTAGGCGTGATGCAACGCAAGTAAGTTCGTAGTTCTCTGTGGCCATGCTTTCGACCCGCCTTATGCTTGCCATAGTAACGCAGTGCGGAGGTTGATGAGTCAATCCAGCCCTCAGCACTTTCCTCGTTGGTGATTTGCACATCAGAAGCATACAGGGGAGCAAGGTATCTGCGGCGGCAGGTCGGACCGTTGCTGGATTATCGATCATGCCACGTTAGTGATCGTAGTCCAGCGTAGGTCCAAGTGAATGGCAAGGCCTCTTTGGCAATCGTGAAATTCTCAACTTTATTCAAAGTTGGATCACCGACAATATAAAATTCTCCGCGAACGCAGTTCCGCTTCAAAAGGAATGCTGTGAACTACTCCCGCATCGTCTTCGCGTCTCTGGTCGCGACCGTCGCCTACTTCATATACGGCTTCGCCATATTCGGTGCCGTGCCAGCCATGAAATCCGAGTTCATGAAGTACCCCCACGTCTACCGCTCGCATGACGGCATAATGAAAGTTATGCCCTACGGCATGGTCGCAATCCTGATCAGCATCGTGGTCGTCGCTGTTCTCTACGCAAAAATTTATCCTGCAGGCGGTGGCATCGCCTCCGGCGTATACCTCGGCGCACTCATCGGCATTTTCTCGGTCTGCACCTTCGTTATTCACAACTATGTCAATCTGAATATCGGTATCACGCTCACGCTCTATCAGGGCATCGCCTACTTCGTTCAGTGGGTTATAGTCGGCGCAGCTATCGGCCTCATCTACAAGCCATAGACAGAGATTTCGATTTCTCGCCGTCGGATCATCCACGTCAGCGGACGCAAGAAGTCTTAACATTTACTCCGGTCTCTGCAGCAGGTCCGGAGTCACATGTGCTGCAGCCAACCTCTTCCGACCGGTAGATTGGGCACGCCGATAGCTGCGATAGTTCGAACCCCTCATCCGTCAAAACATTCCGAAAACACAACTTACCAAACACCATACGATTTTCTACGTCCTGTATCGGAATTAACTTGACATATTCTTATATGGGAATATATTCAAACCATGGCACGGGCGGCAACAACAACGGACGTCTTCAACGCAATCGCAGAGCCCCGGCGGCGCGAAGTGATAGGTGTGCTTGCCGATGGCAGAGAGTATGCGGTCGGCGAGGTAGTGGTTCGATTGCGCATGTCGCAGCCGACGGTTTCGAAACACCTGGGTGTTTTGCGCAAGGTTGGCGTGGTATCGGTGATCAAGCGCGGACAGCACCGCATGTACCGGTTGAATGCGGCTGAGCTGAAACCGGTGCACGACTGGGTGAAGATGTTTGAGCGGTACTGGACCCATCAACTGGGGCAGATCAAGGAGCGGGCGGAGCGCAAGGCTCTGGAACGGATGATTTCAAGCGACAACGGGACAAAGGAGGAGTAATGGCAGCGACGATTCAGGAGCAGGTGGTTCAGGCTTTCGAGATTGTGAAGCAGGAAGAGATTGCGGCGCCGATCGACATCGTGTTCGAAACGATTCTGGAGCAGATGGGCCCACTGAACTCGACCCCGGAGAAACCGATGCCTATGAAGTTGGAGGCATGGCCGGGTGGGCGTTGGTTTCGCGATCTGGGAGAAAACACGGGACACTTCTGGGGCGTGGTGCAGGCGATCAAGCCGCCGTCACTGCTGGAGATATGCGGGCCGCTGTTTATGTCGACGCCGGCGGTCTCGAATATTCAGTACCGCCTTACCGAAGAGAACGGATTGACCCGGGTCCGATTTGTACACCGCGCGATGGGGTGGGTCGGTGATGCAGATCGCGGTGTCGATGTCGGATGGACAGACCTGATCACGCGGATCCGCACAGCGGCAGAGAAGCGTGGCCGCAAGCGTTGAGCGAAAAGGAGAACCTATGTGCCCGATATGTATCGCTACCGTGGCCTGGATCGCCGCGGGCACGACCTCGACGGGCGGCCTCTCCGCGCTGGTTATGAAGAGGCTCCGCAAGAATCAGGAACCAGCAACAGAACCCACGAACAAGGAGAAAACATGGACGAGAACAAGGAAACTCAGACAAAGATGAAGACGCCACCGATCGTGTCTCCGCAGGAGTGGGAGGCGGCGCGCCAGCAACTGCTGGTGAAGGAGAAGGAATTGACCCGCGCCCGTGATGCAATGGCCGCCGCGCGTCGGCGGATGCCGTGGATGGTTGTAGAGAAAGAGTATGTTTTCGATGGGCCAAATGGCAAGGTCAGCCTGCTCGACTTGTTTGAGGAACGCCCTCAGCTGATCGTCTACCGCGCGTTTTTTGAGCCCGGTGTGTTCGGCTGGCCTGATCATGCCTGCCGCGGTTGTTCCCTGGGTGCAGATCAGGTCTCTCACCTTTCACATCTGAACGCGCGCGACACCACGCTCGCATACGTCTCGCGCGCGCCGCAGACAGACATCGAGCGCTTGAAGGCGCGGATGGAGTGGGAGATGCCTTGGTACACCATCACCGACGACTTCGATAAAGACTTCGGCGTTGATGAGTGGCACGGCCACAATGTTTTCTTCCGCGACAGCGACAACCGCATCTTCCGTACTTACTTCATCCACGACCGCGGCGACGAGGCGATGGGCAGCACCTGGAACTATCTCGATCTCACTCCGCTCGGACGCCAGGAGGTGTGGGAGGACTCACCGGAGGGCTATCCGCAAACCGCACCGTACAAGTGGTGGAACTGGCACGACGAATACGCCACTTCCACTTCGCCCGATCCGAAGTGGGTCAAGGTGGTGGACAACGCAGTGGCAACGGCGAACCTCAACGAATAAGGCGAGTTGGCTCATAGTAGAGTCAAGGCAAACATGCTCGGCTCAGGTGTGCTTACTAACGTCGTTCCAGTGAGTGAGGGCGGAATTTCTCGGGTTCCGTCCTCTCAGAAAATTGGCAACATGCCCGACGCAGCTCCGATAATCTCAACCTCGTCTGGGAGCGTGATGGATAGGCCGGCACTGTTAAGTGCTTCAAAATTTAGTTTTGGTTGATCAGTTCGTCATCCGGTACTTCGTTCTCGGTAATACGTTGTGGGACAACAACTCCCGGATTCAACTACCTGCTTGACACACGTGCAGCCGAAGAAGAAGACGGAGCCGGCAGCGCCATTCTCGCCCCAACGTAGTGTTTGTAGGTCGCAGGGTCGATGGCGGTCAACTGATAGTTGACGTCCTGGTGAGGAACCTCGCCTTCGTCAAGCAGGTTGGCATCTTCTACTTAACTGGGTGGCGGTCCACATCGAACTAGGCACATTGGAGGAAACTTCCCACGGTTGAACGCTCCAAATCAACCCAATGCTGAACGCTGGCAGATCTCTACGTTCGTTGGAACTGCGAGGCCAATTCGCCGTTTCTACAATGTCAACGGCAGCACGTTCTGGGACAACAACTTCGGCGCAAACTATTCTTTTTGATGCCGCCTCCTCTTCGCCAATCTGCTCGTTGCACTCGACTCAGGAATGGGAGCGGAGTTCAAAAATATTTAATCGTTCTACGAAGGTTTTCGTTGACATCTACGAATACCTTCGTATAGAGTTCCTGACATGGAAACGAAACGTCATTTGCCGAAGCCCACGGAAGTTGAACTTGAACTGCTGCGGGCGCTGTGGGAAAAGGACTCCGCTACAGTGCGTGAATTGTATGAAGTCGTCAGTCAGCAGCGCACATTGGGATACACCTCGGTGTTGAAGACGCTGCAGATCATGACGGAGAAGGGCCTGGTGGAGCGCGAGGAGGCGGGCAAGGCTCACATCTATCGCGCCGCGGCAAGCCAGGAGGAGACCCAGAGCCAGCTGCTGCGCGATCTGAGCGAGCGGCTGTTTGCGGGGTCGGCGGCGCAACTCGCCATGCATGCGCTTTCGATGCAGCCGGCCAGCGCGGAAGAACTGGAAGAGATTCGGAAGATCATCAAGCAGAAAAGGGAGAGGCAATGAACTACTCGATGGAAGCATTGGGCTGGACACTCGTACACTTCTGCTGGCAGGCCGCAGTGATTGCGCTGCTCTATCGCGTGGTCGATCTCGCATTTGCGAAGTCGCGCAG
Source organism: Edaphobacter aggregans (assembly GCF_003945235.1). Classification (NCBI taxonomy): domain Bacteria; kingdom Pseudomonadati; phylum Acidobacteriota; class Terriglobia; order Terriglobales; family Acidobacteriaceae; genus Edaphobacter; species Edaphobacter aggregans. The sequence continues at coordinate 1,811,873 of NZ_RSDW01000001.1, read as the reverse complement.
CCACATCCGCTATACCCTGGCGTTGGTCGCGCTGATGAGCATGTTTGCGGCGGCCGTGGTGACCCTCGGCTATGAAGAGATACAGACACGACAACAGGGAGCGCTCACCCAAACCGTCAGCATTGCAGAGACTCTTCACGGTGTCATGAACTATGTAGATCCTGCGCCCGTAACAGCCGATGCAGTAGCAGCAAAGTCCATGACGCGGCCCGATCTTTCAGCGCTATCAGCATCTTTAGTGAAGGCGATGCCGTGGCTCGATGCCATGTGGCTCGTGGGCGTATTCCTCTTGTCCGTGCGCACCCTTGGCGGGTGGAGACGGATTCGCCAGTTGCGTCACGCAGGCCTCATCGAAATTCCCGAGCGTGTACGCGACAGCTTCGAGCGCTTGTCCCAACGCATCGGCATCAAGAGACAAATCGAATTGTATGTCTGCCCACGAATCTCTGGACCGCTGGCGATGGGTGTGTTTCGCTCGCTGGTATTGCTGCCTGCGTCAGCGCTGACGGCGCTTAGCCCGGATCAGTTGGAGGTAGTGCTCGCGCATGAGCTGGCGCACATCCGTCGCGGTGATTACCTATGGAACATGATTCAGACCATGGTTGAGACGCTCTTCTTTTTCCACCCGGCCGTGTGGTGGGTTAGCAATAACCTTCGCCAGCAGCGAGAGCTATGCTGCGACGATGTTGCGCTGGCGTGCTGCTCCGATCCGGTCGTCTACGCTACTGCGCTGCTTCGTCTGGAAGAGCAGCGTAGTTCGCACTTGCATCTCGCCATGGCGTTGGATGGCCACCGCGCTGGTATGAGCCTGCGGGAGCGCATCGTTCGTATCCTCGGCGATGCTCCAGAGAAGCGGCGTGAGATTGCGCCACTCTCACTGGTCGGAGTTTGCGCGATGGTTGGCTTGTTCTTGTTGCCGCTGCCCCACGTCTTCGCGGATCGCGTTGCTGCTGAGAAGCCAGTCCTGACGGCTGCGACGGTCTATCCCGGCCACGGTATGCATGTGTTTGTGCCGGACGGTGTGAAGTGCGAACCAAAAACTGCTTTCATGCAAGCACTTGCTCATAAGAAAGCGCCAGCTACTCCGGTTGTAGCTGCTGTAGAGAGTCCTGTTCCGCCGGTTGTTCCAGTTATCGCCCCGACGATGAAGACTTTCTTCGTACAGCCCGCGGCAATTGTCGTTCCTCGGCCAGCGTTGGATTCACTGCCGACACCTGAAGCTATGCCAGCCTTTGCCTTTGTGGCAGCTCAGGATGCAGTGAACACAGCCTCCCCAAAGGTCGATTACATCTCCGCGATGCGTGCCGCTGGCTACAACGCCGATCTCGACAAGTATGTGGCGATGAAGATACAGGGCGTCACGCCAGAGTACGCACGAAGTATGAGCGAGGTTGGATTCGGTAAACCGACCGCCGAAGAGCTCGTGTCGCTGAAAATCTTTGGTGTAACACCGGAGTACGTCAAAGAACTGAAAGGAATGGGTATTGAACCGACCTCCTTTCATGACCTTACCTCTTACAAGATATTCAATGTCACGCCCGAGTTTGTTGCCGCAATGAAGGCTGCTGGATTCAGCTCGATTCCTCCGAAGAAGCTAGTGGCCTTACGCGTTCAGGGTGTCACGCCCGAGTTTATTCAAACAACGAAGCGCCAGTTCCCAGACGTGACGCTCGATCAGCTTGTACAGCTTCGCATCTTTCGCATCGATGATGCGTTTGTAGCTTCTGCAAAGAGCCACGGCTTCGACAACCTAACTATCGAGAAGCTCGTAAAGCTTCGTATTTCGGGCATTCTGGATGACGACAACCAGAGATCGGAGAAGAGATGATGAGATTTCGCAACCAATTTCTTGGCGTGTTGCTGATCGCGCTCGGTATCGTCTCACTGCGCGCAGATGAGATTCTCAACACGCTCAGAGGGACATGCAGTATCGCTGTCTCAACGGAGCCGGATCGCTTCGACCTGAGACTGGATCGGGGTACGTGCGTAGATCACAAAGACTGCCACGAGAGCAACATGCAACAGCCTCTGAATGCTTTCGCCGGATTGACAATCGACGATCTGCGTCGAGAGGGAGCACGCATCGACGCGGTACTGACAGCTGAGGCTGGCCGTCTCACTTGCTCGGGAAGCATCCACGACTCCAAGCTAACGGGAGACTTTACATTCGTACCGAACCGGGCCTTTGTGGCCCGGATGAAAGAGCTGGGGATTACCGGTGTCGACTCGGAGAAGCTCGAGGCGTACACGCTGTTTCACATCGAGGCCTCGTGGGTGAAGTCGCTGCAGGAGGCTGGCGTCACTGGCATCGACGCCAGCAACCTGATCGCGCTGAAGATATTTAAGGTCAATTCAGACTATGCCGAAAGGCTGGCGGCGCTCGGATATCCGAAGCTCCCGGCGGAGAAACTTATCGCAATGAGCATCCATGGGGTGGATACAACCGACATCAAGCAGGTGCAGGCGATGGGTTATAAGCCAACGGTCGATGAACTCATTCAGATGCGCATCTTCAAAGTTACGCCCGACTTTATTCAGCGCATGCAGGCGAAGGGGTTCAATAACCTGACAATCAGCAAGCTGGTACAGATACGCATCTTCAAGCTGGCTGAGTAGCGAGAGGTCGTCGAGTAAAGACGATGGCCGGGTGGGTCATCTGTCGACAACATCCCGCCGTACATCCTTACAATCTCATCGCAAGGTAGTTAGAAGCTCGTTTTGAGGCGGAAGAAGCCGCTGCGTGCCGGGCCGATTGCATTGCCGGAGAAGAGTCCGCCAAAGTCGATAACGTTCAGGCGGTTGTTGAGATTGTCTCCATCTGCCTGAAAGCGTACGTTGACTCGTTCACTCGTATACAGGTCGACTCCAAGAGAGGCATTCACCGCGAGTGAGGGCAAGACCCGGCCGCGGTCGAAGTTCAGGCGGCTAATAACCTGCGGCCCGTACTGCTCCAGAGCATCTTCCTCGGTGCCCTGAAATTCAAAAGGCAGGCCCGAACCGTAGGAGAGACCGCCGGCGAACCAGATGCGAGGCATTAACTGATATTGAAAGCGCGTCCGCACCGTGTTGCGCTGGTCCTGCGAATCGGGGAAGTGTCCGGCGGTCTGTGCGAGTGCAGCTGCCACATCATCGCCGAGAAACAATCCCCCGGTGACGGGCAACCACACGTTGCCGACGATGTAGGAATAGCTGGCGAAGCCTGTCAGCTTGCCAAGGTGTACAAGTTCAAGCTTGCCTTCCGCTCCGTAGAGGATGCCTTTATCAAAAGAGATGGGATAGCTGACGCCGGTGTTCAACAATTGATCATCGTCGGCGTAGTTGTCGAAGTTGCGGCGGAAGATATTCACGTCGAGTCGTAAGCTGTTGGCGACGGTCTTGGACATGCCGCCCTCAAAGTAGTTACCCATCGACGGCTGTACCGGAAGGCGCAAAACTTCAGGGCTGAGTTGCCCGATCAGGGAAGAGCTCGAAAGGAGGATGTTTTCGCTCGATGGCGTCTGGAAGACACGATCGTACGATGCGTGCAGGACCATGTTCGCCGCGGGAAAGAACCGCGAGACGGAGAGCCGCGGGCTGAATGCGTTTTTGTTCAGCAGGAGCTGATAGTGGTCCCAGCGAAGCCCAGCGCTGACGGTCCATTTGTCCAGGCGAATAAGATTTTCGACGAACGCCGATTGCTCAAGGTCTGGTTTGCTCTGTGCGAAGGAAAATGTCTGTGGGGTGTCATCGTCGAACTGATCCGGATCGGTAATGTCGTAATTAAACCGCTCGTGCAGAAAAGTCGCATCTGATTCAATACCAGCCTTCCACTCCTGGTTCTTGTGATGGATCGAGATTGTGCCTTTGAAGTAGCCCTCGCGAAAACTGTTGTTCTGGAACGCGATGATCGGCGTCGATTGGCCGTTCGAGTAGAGATTGTTGGCATTGTCCCTTACCATGCCGGAGAAGTTGCCAACCATATCAGCCGAGAAGAGGTGCTGATAACTGACTGAACCCATCGTCTCGATATTGTCGCGATTCTGCAATTGCCCGGCTTCTTGCTGCAGCAGTTCATTGGGGATTTCATAGCGGGCGAGCTCATGACGCACGCTCATCGTGAGGTAGTCGTTTTGCGTCAACTGGCGTGCATAGCGCACGGAGAAGTCACCCGTGGTGCCTTTGTTGGTGAAATTTTCCGGGACAACGGGGTTGAGATAATGACTCGTCATGCTACCCGATGCAGTCGCGCCCAGCACATTCTTCCCCCAGTTGTTTTGTATCTGCGCGAAGCCATCTGCTGTGTCGTAACTTCCTCCGGAGAGAATGAGCTTTCCGTGGAGGCCGGGATCGCTCGTTCTCGCTGTGTTGAGCTCGATAACGCCGCCCATCTTTCTACCGTACTCGGCTGGAAAGCCAGCGGTGTAGACACTCATCGAATCGAGATCGTCAGCTTCGATCTCAGGGCCAAAGCTTGGCGAGCGATTGTCGGTCAGCGGAACGCCGTCGACGACAAACTGTGTCTGGTACTCCGAACCGCGTGGGTGCAGTACCGCGTTTCCTTCATAGAGCCACCCTGGCTGCAAGTTCACCAGATCCTGTATTGATCTGCCCGGAAGAGAGGCGACCCGATCCTGAATCTGTTGCGAGCCGATCTGCGATATCGATGAGGCTCGATAAGGATCGAGGAGTCCGTCACTGGTGTTCACCTTAACGACGGTGTTCAACGGGGCAACCCCGAGCGCCAGGTCGTAGCCCACCGGGATCGCCGAGCGGACCTCCACAGTCTTTGTAAGATCGGCGAAGCCTTGCCTCTGCACGGTTAGGCGATAAATCCCATAGGGCAGCGTCTGGATGCGAATGGCGCCTTCACTATCGGTGGCGAAGTCGTAATTGTATTGGTTGCCTTTGCTGACGATTTCAACCGAAGCCTTGAGACCGAGCCCAGCCGGATCAGTGACCTTCAGGCGAATCTCACCGGTGTTGACCTGGCCCATTGCGGGCAACGCATAGCCAAGCAGGAGGACCAGCAGTTCTCTCGCATGAAGCCATTGCGCATGCCGTGATGCCGTCATGGTTCACTCCGAAGACCCACCTACTAGGTTGCAGCATTTCGCGGCATCGTAGACAGCGCTCGACCAACGAAGAGATTCAAGAGAATTGTACTGTCAGATGCTTGTCTCCAGCAGTTAGCAGTCTAAAAAGTCGCGTTGCTACTGTCTCCCATGCGTAGCCTAGCGTGCCGCGACTAAATTCCACATGCCCACCACACGTTCGCCTAAACCGCTTGCGGCGTGCGTATATAATTGCCGTTAGACGCGCTAAGCGGGAGTAGTTCAGTGGCAGAACGTCAGCTTCCCAAGCTGAATGTCGCCGGTTCGATCCCGGTCTCCCGCTCCATCATTTTTTTGCCCACGCAGCGTATCGAGATCATCAGTATTCAGCCCACAAAAAAGAACGCCCGCGGTGTAAATCGCGGGCGTTCTTTCATCTCGCAGCCTGAAATTAGCGGCTGGCAGTAGTGGTCTTCTGATCCTTCGAGTGGTCCTCAAGAGCCTGAGCCTCAGGCAGGAACGTAATGGCCTTGGCGATCTGTGGATCCCACATAGCCCGGACCTTCAAGCCCTCAAGTTGTCCAAACTGCGACGTGAACAACTCGCTCTTAATGCTCTCCTTCACCCAGTCCAGCTTGTCGGCCATATCCGCGTCGGTGTACTCGATGGGAGGGTTCTGCGACTTCAGGAAGTCCTTGAACTGCTGCATCACGTTGTCGTCCACCACAAAGTCCTTCGAGACCGTGTGCGTAGCGAGGTAGTGCTTGCTGAAGTTGAAGAACGCATAATGCAGCAGCATCGAGTCCTGGAAGCGGGTCGTCTTCGGGTTCTCGATCTTCTCGTCCGGCGTAATGCCGCCACCACCATAGACCGTGCGGCCCGAGTCCGTCAGCTTCACCTCAAGGTTTGACTTGTCTTTGGGCTGGGTCGACGAGTCGCGCACATAGTAGTAGTCGTACAGCGAAACGTTGTTGTAGTTACGCTGAATCAGACGACCAGAAGGCGTGTAATAGTGATACGTCGTCAGCGCCAGACCCGTATTCTCAGTGATCTGGAAGACCGTCTGCACCAGACCCTTACCGAACGTGGTCTCACCAACAATCAGAGCGCGATCATGATCCTGCAATGCGCCCGATACGATCTCAGCCGCCGAAGCCGTATTCCGATTGACCAGCACCACAATGGGATACTTCGTGTCCGACCCATGCGCCGCACGATACACCTGATCCGGGAAGGCACGTCCACGTTGCGAGACCACAATCTGGCCCTTCTGCAGGAACTTGTCAGACATGTTGACCGCTTCATTCAGCAGTCCGCCCGGATTGCCCCGCAGATCGATTACAAGGCCATTGATGTCGCCGAACTTGTCCAACGCATCGCCAACCTCGCGGCTCGTCGTCTCCATAAAGTTCGTGACGTGGATATACCCGATGCCGGGACGAATCATGAACGCCAGATCGACCGAGTTGCGCGGGATCTCATCGCGGATCAGGTCGAATACCAGCAGCTTGGGCGCGCCCTCGCGGCTCATCGTCACCGAAACATGCGTTCCCTTGGGCCCCTTCAACATCGAAGCCACGGCAGCCGAGTCCAGACCTTCCGTGGTCTTGCCGTCGATCGACAGAATCACATCGCCCGGATGAACGCCAGCCTTATAAGAAGGAGTTCCTTCGAACGGATACAGCACGACGATTTTGGTGCCGCCCTTGGCCGTCGCATCAGGCTGCGGCTGGATCGTCATGCCTACGCCGTAGTACTTGCCGTGCTGGTCCTCACGCATCTGCGCATAGGCCTTCGGGTCGTAAAAATTCGAGTGCGGATCCAGCACATGCAGCATGCCCGGAATAGCTCCATCGTAGATAGCCTTGTCGGTCTTGTCCGAATTCAGCTTCTCGGCGTAGTTCTGTTCCACCAGCGAGTAGACATCCGTAAACTGGTGCAGGCTGTCGCGCAGCGTCGACTCATCGGTGGCCGACTGGGCTGCCACACGCTGGTTGATGAATGAGCCAGCCACGGCGCAGGTGGCAAGAAAAACGGTAGCGGAGAAAAGGGCGCGGCGGGTGCGGGGAGCCATAGGCTGTATAACCTCGAAAAAGGGGCAAAAGAACGCGTAAACTCCCGCGCGCCCATCCCAGGGATGGGTCCTCTCTTTGGACGGAGTATAGCATCGGCAGGTAAGCGAAGTCGCGGACGGAAAGGTGATTCGCTTGTTCGGTCCGACGCGGTTAGAATGGTGAACGGATACCGTTCGCCATCTCCCGGAGTCAAAAAGGGGTAGGCAAACGCTCCAGGCGATCGATTCTGAATCGCGGATGCTGAAAACAATACGAGTGACGATGACCTTTAGAATTTCGCAGTTTGCGGCACTATGCGGGCTCAGCCTGCTCGCGCTGCCCGGATCGGTGCAGGCCCAGGCCCCGCGGTATCAGAGCCCGTTGAGTGTTCCAGCCACGCCGCAGCCACAGGTTTTGCCCACCCCTGAGGCCATCACCCCCAATGGTGCGGTGGTCGAGGACGTGATCGTCCGCGTTAACGACCAGATCATCAGCCGGAGCGACCTCGAGCGCAGCCAGCAACAGCTCGCCAGTGAACTCCAGCAGACCGGAGCCAGCCCCGCTGAGGCCGAAGATCGCCAGAAAAACATGCTCCGCGACATGATCGACCAGCAACTCCTGCTCTCACGCGGCAAGGAACTCGGTCTCAACGCCGACGCCGAGGTCATTCGCCGCCTCGACGAAATCCGCAAGCAGAACCACCTTGATTCCATGGAAGATCTCGAGAAGGCGGCCCGTCAGCAGGGCGTCTCCTTTGAGGACTTCAAGGCCAACATCAAGAACGGTGTCATCACCCAGCAGGTCGTCCGCGACGAGGTAGGCCGCCACCTGCAGTTGACCCAGGCTCAGGAACAGGCCTTCTACGAGGCCCACAAGCAGGAGTTTGCCCAGCCCGAACAGGTCCGTCTCAGCGAGATTCTTGTTCCCCTTCCTGCCGACGCCAACGAAGCAGCCATCGCCCAGGCTCAGGCCAAGGCCGATGACATCGCTGCGAAGGTTAAGGCTGGCGGCAAATTCGACGACCTTGCCAAGGCCTACTCCGGTGGACCCACTGCCGAGCAAGGCGGAGACCTCGGCCAGTTCAAGCGCGGCGCTCTCGCGAAGGTCCTCGAAGACCAGACCTTCGGCCTCAAGGCCGGTGAAGCAACTTCGCCCATCCGCACCCGCCAGGGTTTCGTGATCCTCAAGGTCACCGACCATCAGGCGGCCGGCGTCCCTGCGCTCAAGGATGTTGAGCCACAGATTCAGGACGCGATGTACTCCCAGGCGATGCAGCCCGCTCTTCGCACCTACCTGACTAAGCTTCGCGAAGACGCCTATATCGATATCAAGCCCGGCTTCGTCGACACCGGTGCCAGCGCCAAGCAGACCAAGCCTGTCTTCACGGCTTATGCCGCTCCTGTCCCCAAGAAGAAGAAGAAGGAGGAGCAGCAGAAGCAACGCTTCGAGCGCACCCGCTCCACTGCGAAAGCCTCGGCCAAGCCGCCAGTAGCGACTCCCGTCTCTGCGGTCACCTCGACAGCGTCGGCGGCCACACCTACCGCTACCACTGCAGTTGCAACGACCGGCAAGGCAGTTCCTGCCAAGCCAAAGAAGATCAAAAAAGAGAAAGTCCGTTACGGGCAGGCCCCGCGTAACGCGCTCCCGGCAGGCTCGCAGGAGACCGCAACTACGGGAACCGACGTCGGCCAGGGCGCTGCTTCCGCAGCAATAACCCCCGGCGGTGTGATGGCTCAGGGCAACGAAGCCCCAGGCAAAGCCATGGCCCAGCCGGAGGGCACCTCGCAAGTGGCCAGCTCCGCAGACGATCCACTAGCCCCTAAGGTTGTCGCAGGCAAAAAGACCCGCTATACCGACCGCATCGCGACCGAGGCCGCCACTAAGGAAGCCACCAAGGCAGCCAAAGCCAAGGAGAAGATTGCAGCCGCGCCGCCTCCGATAACCGCCGACGAGAAGGCCACAACCCAGACTCAGGCCGCCCCACTGGGTCTCAACGGCGACACGGCCAAGAAGACGAAACCGGCCAAGGTCAAGGGTGCTCCCAAGGAGCGTCTCCAAAACAAGGACACCAGTCCGCCGCCGCCACCTCCTGCTCCTGAGCCCACAGTCAACCCGGCCCTCGGCGCAACCCCGCCCGGCACGACACCGGTAGCACCCACACCCGCTCCCGCAACTCCCCCGCCGGCGACGCCTCCGGCCGCACCGCAGAACTAATTCCGACACCAAACCGAAATGCCCGGCAGCCAAATCTTCTGCCGGGCATTCCTTTTGCTATCTGAAACCTGACCTCCGGAAGGGGGACACCCACTCAAGGCATCACCTACTGCCGATGTTTGGCCGAGCGACAACTGATGCGCTTGCGTCTGACTCTGCGCGGTCAATGGCAGCATAAAGCTGAGCTGGATCAGTAACTTCAATCCATTCTTTCGAAGTGACAACGAGGATTGTGGGAGTGTGGCGGATACCAACGCGCATCCCAAGCGTGCAGTCTGCCTCGACCTCTGCCGCACAACGACCAGATGGATCGATCACGAAGGGCATCTGCTGAGCATGAGACTGAAACCATCTGCGAGCAAATTGCTGCAGGTCATCTTGGCTTGAGATCATGCGCTGGTTGGCAAATACATCCCGGCGGAAATCCTCGGCCACCTGAGGAGCTACTTTGTCCTCGAGGTAGCGGGCGTAAATTGCGGCGGAACGCGACCACATATGGCCTGGGATGATGAAGTCGTGATGAACTCGTGGAATATGGTAACGGCTCATCGCATCCCGAACGAGAGGCGAAACCTGCGCGCAGAGCGGGCATTCCAGATCTTCAAACTCAACAATGGCAACCTTTGCACCCGCAGGCGGTTTGAGAGAGGACGCGTCTTTGAAGGGGGTCGCCCCTGTGGCTGGCATGGCAATTTGGGCTGCGACGGGCAAGGCTGAGAGAAGAACGATGACAGGGACAAGGGCGCTTTTCATAGTGCCCCAATCATATCGAGCCCGAACGTTGAGGCAAGATATTTGAGGACAGGGCTGTCAACTGCAAAAAACCGTAACCCATTGCAAACAAATAAGATACTCAGTGCCAATCAATTCAACCCAACCTGCTAAACTAGTCATAGAGTCAAAAGAAAGCCCCAGTCCGCAGCAGCAGACGGGGCTTTCCTTATTGAGGCAATCGATACAAGTCCAGACCTAAAGCAAATGTAATGAATACTTTGGATACTTTGGTCAGGGGATGGGGTAGAGAAGAGCCGGCAAACTCTGACAAGGTATCCTGAAATCAATGAAAGACTTCTTCATAGCAGACGCAGCAAAGTTCGACAACGAGATCATCACTTCCTACTTTGTCCTGTCCTCCTTCCAGGTTAGAGAAAAGAAAATGGGAGGCCAGTTCCTCGCGATAACCCTGACCGACAAGACCGGTTCCTTCGAAGGCCGCATGTGGGACGACGTCGCCGACCCCATCGCCACCTGCGCCGAAGGCTGCTACGTCAAAGCCCAGGGACAAATTTCGAAGTACCAGGGCAAGTTCCAGATCACGATCCAGAAACTCCGCGCAGCCGCTGAGTCCGAAATTGACCCGACTGATTATCTTCCAGTAACTCGCTTCGATATCAACGAGATGTGGAACGAACTGCGCGGATATGTCGAGCAGTTCAGCAGCCCCGACCTGCGCCGCCTCGTCTTCGCCTTCCTCGACGACCCGCAGATCGCCGCCGCCTACCAGACCGCGCCTGCAGCCAAACGTCTCCACCACGCTTGGATCGGCGGCCTGCTCGAACACGTCCTCACGCTGGTGCGCGTCTGTCGCGCCACCGTCCCCTTCTACCCCGAAGTGGACCCCGATCTTCTGGTGACGGGGGCCATCCTCCACGACATTGGCAAAATTCGCGAACTCTCCTGGAAGTCCAGCTTCGGTTACACCCTCGAGGGCCAGATGATCGGCCACATCAGCATCGCCCAGCGCATGCTGCACGAGAAGGTGCTGTCGCTCGCGCCCTTCCCCGAGAAGCTATCCATGCTCGTTGAACACCTGATCCTGTCGCACCACGGCAAGTACGAGTTTGGCTCCCCCAAGCTACCAATGACGCCCGAGGCCATCCTGCTCAGCGCCCTTGATGACCTCGAGGCCAAGATGCAGACCTTGCGCAGCGAGTTCGCCTCCGCTGCAGCTTCCGGCAAGTCTGCCGGCGAGATGACCGAGTGGGTCCGCAGCATGGAACGCCCATTACTTGACTCGCGCGCCTTCCTGAAAGATGAGCAGGAGTAGTGCACCCCCGCCGAGTTGTTACAATCTCCTTTGGAACCATGCGCTTTACGCGCTGATGTGAGTGAGGGGAATGCTTCGATTTTCGACAGCGGGAGAGAGCCACGGCGAGAGTCTCGTCGCCCTGGTAAGCGGTATGCCGGCCGGAGTGCCGGTCGAACAGGATTTCATCGATCGCGAGCTATGGCGTCGCCAGAAGGGCTACGGCCGCGGCGGTCGCATGCGCATTGAGAAGGATACGGCGCACATCCTCAGCGGCGTACGCCACGGCAAAACCATAGGCTCCCCCATTGCCATGACGCTCGCCAACAACGATTGGAAGAATTGGACCGAAATTCTTCCCGTCGAAGAGGGCGATCCAACCAAACATAAAGCCGTAGCCTCACCGCGCCCCGGCCACGCAGACCTGGCCGGCAGCCTCAAATACGACTTCAAGGATGCCCGTTACGTTCTCGAGCGTGCCAGTGCCCGAGAGAGCGCAGCGCGCGTGGCCTCAGGAGCTATCGCCAAGCTATTGTTGCGCGCACTCTGTGTCGGAGTCGCCAGCCACGTCATTCGCGTAGGCAAAGCCGAGCTCTCCCGCCCCGCAACCTGGGACGAGATCGTCGCCCTTCAGGCCAAGGAAGAAGTCATGCTCAACTGCGTCGACGCCGACAGCGAAGCGGCAATGAAGGCCGAGGTCGACGCTGTCCTCCGCACAGGCGACACCATAGGCGGCGTCTTCGAGGTCGTCGTTCACGGCCTGCCACCCGGCGTCGGTACCCATGCCAACTGGGACGAGCGCATGGACGGCCTCCTGGCGCAGGCAGTCATGAGCCTGCAGGCGGTCAAAGCTGTCGAGATAGGGCGCGGAGTCACGGCAGCCGAGTCGCTCGGTTCCACCGTCCACGACGCCATCGGCTATGAAGGCTCCGATGAAGCCTTTACGAAGTTCTCCCGCGAGCAGAACAACGCTGGTGGAATCGAAGGCGGGATCTCCAACGGTGAAGACGTCGTCGTGCGCGGCTACCTCAAGCCGATCTCGACGCTGCGTCGCCCTCTGGGCAGCGTCAGCTTCGAGACGCGCGAACCGGTCAAGGCAGCCTACGAACGCAGCGACGTCTGTGTGGTCCCGGCGGCTGGTGTAGCAGCCGAAGCAACGGTTGCGCTTACCGTGGCCCGGCTCGTTATTGAAAAATTTGGCGGTGACTCCCTGCGCGAATTGCAGCGGAACTTCAATGGCTATTGCGAGCAGATAAGAGCGTACTGACGTGGCAAAGAACAAGATTCACGAGGTAGTGAAGTATCCCGATCCGGTGCTGGCTAAGCCCGGCGCTCCTGTTACCGTCTTCGACGCGAAGCTCAAGACGCTGGTCGACGAGATGTTCGAGTCGATGTATGCTGCGCAGGGCATTGGGCTCGCAGCGCCGCAGATCAGCATCTCGCAACGACTCACCGTTATCGACTGCAGCTTCAAGAAAAATCCTGAAGAGAAGATCGTGCTCATCAATCCCGAGATAATCGACCGCGAGGGCAAGCAGGTAGAAGAAGAGGGCTGTCTCAGTCTGCCTGATATTCGCGAGAAGGTGCAGCGCGCAGCCTGGGTTAAGGTGAAGGCTCAGAATGTCGATGGCGAGTGGTTCGAAGTCGAGGGAGAAGAGTTACTGGCGCGTGCTATGCAGCACGAGATCGATCATCTTGATGGCATTCTCTTCATCGATCGACTAAGCAGACTCAAGCGCGATCTTGTACTTCGAAAGATTAAGAAGATGCAGAAGAACGGCGAGTGGTAGACAGAGCCGTTTCGAGCAGTACAGCCGCAATCAACGAGGACCTACGATGAAACTCGTCTTCTGCGGTACACCGCAATTCGCCGTTCCGACTCTTGAAGCTATTCTGGCAGCGGGCCACGAAGTTGCGCTTGTCGTGACCCAGCCGGATCGTGTGGCGGGGCGGGGCATGGAGATGCAGGCTCCTCCTGTGAAGCGTACCGCGCTTGAGCGCAATCTTCCGGTTGTGCAGCCTGAGAAGATCAAGAGCAACGTCGAGTTTCGTGTGCAGCTTGAGGGGATCGCTCCGGATGCCATCGTGGTGGTCGCATACGGTCGCATCATTCCGCAGTGGATGCTTGATCTGCCGCGCTTTGGCAACATCAACCTGCACGGTTCGCTGCTGCCGAAGTATCGCGGTGCTGCGCCGATACAGTGGGCTGTGGCGAATGGCGAGGTTGTCACTGGCGTTACGACGATGCGTCTTGACTCTGGTCTCGATACTGGCGACATGTTGCTTGCGCAGGTTTGTCCAATAGCCCTTGAAGAGACTGCGGTTGATGTTTATGAGTGTTTGGCGGATGTCGGCTCCAAGCTGATGGTTAAGACGCTGTGGCGGCTCGAGGAAGGTTCGATTTACCCCGAGCCGCAGAATCATGAGCTTGCTACGCTGGCGCCGATTCTTAAGCGTGAGGACGGGTGGATGGACTTCGGCCGTAGTGCGAAGCAGCTGTACGATCGCTGGCGTGGCTTTCAGCCTTGGCCAGGAGCGCATACTTCGCTGCGCGGCAAGAAGCTGATTGCGCACAAGGTTCGTGTGGCGGATGAGACGTTTCACGGCGAACCTGGCGAGATCGTCATTCGTGGCGAGCTCATGATGGTGCGCTGCGCCGATGCGACGATGCTTGCGTTCGACGAGGTGCAGCTCGAGGGCAAGAAGCGCATGAGCGCGGCTGAGTTTCTCCGCGGCTTCCAGCTCAAGAGCGGCGAACGGCTGGGCCAATGAAGGACAAACCGAATCGCGGAGCAGGGAAGCCAACTCCGCGCCAGTCTGCTGCTCCAAAGCACAGTGCTACGCGCAAGCGTTCAGATTCTGCGCGGCCTGCGCCGGTTGTGGCTGCGAAGATTTCTCCTGCGCGAGTGGCGGCCTTTGAGATTCTGACGCTTGTTGGTCAGGGCAAAGGTCACAGCGATGAACTGCTGCACTCGGCGCGAACAGAGGTACTTTCGCCTGAGGACCGCAACCTTGCGACTGCGCTCGTCATGGGCGTTCTGCGGTGGCAGATTGCGCTGGATGCGCGAATTCGTTTGCTGCTGCAGCGCCCGGAGCAGCGGCTTGCGGAGCCGGTTGCGATTGCTCTCAGGATGGGGGCGTTCCAGTTGTTGCACCTGGATCGTATTCCTGCTCATGCTGCGTTGAGCGAGAGCGTCGAGTTATGCCGTGCTGCGGGCGAGCCTCATGCGACTGGCATGGTCAATGCCATTCTGCGTAAGGTCGCTGCCGCCCAGAAGCCGGGGAAGCGGCTTCATGAGTCGGTTGCGGCGTTTGCAGAGCGGCTTGGCCATCCGCAGTGGCTTGTGGAGCGGTGGGCCAAGGCTTATGGGCGCGAGGCGGCGCTGGCGATCTGCGAGGCGGACCAGAGGGAGCCTGCGGATGGGGTTATGTTCGTCGAGAACGGCGGGGACTTGCCGTTGATCGACGATGGCTCGCGGCTTGTGGCCGAGATTGCTGCGGCTGCTGCGCCGGAGGCTCGCAACGTCTGGGACTGCTGTGCTGCGCCGGGAGGCAAGACGCTGGTTCTGGCGAAGCGGCTCGCTTCGGCTGAGGTGATGGCGACGGATGTGAGTCCGAAGCGGTTGGCTCAGATGCAGGCGAGGCTGCGGCGTTATGAGTATGCGGAGCGTGTGAAGAGTGCTGTGGTTGATGCTGCGACTTCAAAGGATGATGCCCGCTTCGATCTGATTTTGTGCGATGTCCCTTGCAGTGGGACGGGGACATTGGCGGCGAATCCTGAGATTCGGCACCGGTTGAAGGTAGAGGAGTTTGCGCGTCAGGCTGAACGGCAGAAGGTGATTCTGGCTGCGGCTTTGAAGCGGCTTGCTCCCGGGGGGCGGCTGGTTTACTCGACATGCTCGCTTGAGCCTGAGGAGTGTGAGCAGGTGGTTGAGGCGGTTGTTGCTGGTTCAGACGTTCGGCGGCTCGAGGTAGGTCCGCTGATTGCCCAGCTTAAAGACCGGGGTGTGCTCCGACGGGATGCAGAGCTTAGTTCTGCTGTTCGCGATGGTGCTCTGCGTACGCTGCCCGGGGTGAATGGGTGCGATGGGTTCTTTGCGGTTGTTCTCGAGCGGGGCTAATAGGCCTGACAAGTCGGGCCGTGGGGCGTCTGATGACCGCGGATCAGTGCGGGTGTGCGTGGATGGGAGGCGAAACGGCTTAACACCGATTTGCACTGATGACACCGATGTTGGTGGGTTTTCTGCGGTGGCTTGGAGGGTGGGGAGGATTTCGGGTTTGGGTTCGGGTTTGGGTTCTTGGGTGGGTTCGTGGGTGGATTTTTCCTGGGCAAACTGGTCGAGGAGTTGGCGCATGATGCTCTTGGGGCGGCCTGCGGGGGTGTCCTGGTCGTACTCGGATTGAGGGGCGAGGAGGCCTTGCTCGGGGTCGGTGGTGATGTCTTCGATGGAGGTGGATGGGGCTTCGTCTCGGGTGTTGCGTGATGGCTTGGTTTGGCGGGGTAGGTTGGTGCTGGCGATTTGCAGGCCGTAGAGGAGGAGGCCGGCGCGGCGAGGGTCGATTTCGTTGCGGGCGATGCGGCGGAGGACTTCGCCGATGGAGAGTTGGATGGCGGCGCGGTCTTCGGGCATGGGGAGGTCGAAGAGGGCGGTGCGGGCTGGGCGCTGGCGTGGGTCTTGCACGGGGCGGCGGGTGGTGTGGTGGTAGTAGCAGAAGTCTTCTCCGCGCAGGCATGGGCTGCCGCAGCGGTGGCCGTCGGTGAAGATGTGGCGGCATTGATAGCGTTTTGGTTCGGTCATGATGGGTACTCCCCCCTGGTGGACGTAAGGTCTCAAAGTCTTCGAAATAAATGGTTTAGGTCTGGACTTCTGGTTTTTTGTCTGTGGGTTAAATGCAAAGAGCCCCCGGCTTTCGCCTGAGGGCTCTTTTTGTGTCTGGTTCTATTTTAGTGGGTGGAGGGGAATGATTCGGCACGGGGATGTGCTTTGGAATGTGGGAGATAAGTGGGCCGGGGGCTTGACAAGGTTTTGGGCTGGGATAGGAAGGCATACTCCAGGGGCTAAAGCCCCTTTTCTTGCTCGAGGAGAGAGACCCAAGGCTGAAGCCTTGGGGTACCTCGATGCAACGGCAACTACAACGACGACGGCAGAAGCAGATCCCTGCGGGATGACAAACAAGAACTGCAACAGCAACTGCAATTGCAACTGCAACGACAACGGCAGATCCCTGCGGGATCCGACGTTGGGGTATGGCTGCAGGCATCAGCCAGAGATGGGCGTCGCGGCTTTGGTCTTGTGGGCGTCCTTTACGGCGATTCCCTGGATTTCGAAGTGGGTGTCGAGGAGGAGCCTGGGAGCGCCGATGAATGCGCGTGCGGGATAGGGAGGCTGGAAGTATTGCACGTAGATGCTGTTGAAGGTCGCGAAGGCTGAGAGGTCTGTGCAGTAGACCGTTACCGAGACGAGATCGTCCATGAGCATGTGCGAGGCCTGGATGGTGCGCTGAAAAGCGTCCATCATGACGCGTGCCTCGGATTCGAGGTCTGCGGGACGTTTGCCGGTCGCGAGATCGATGCCCAGATGTCCGCTGACGTAGAGGGTGTCGCCTAGCAAGAGGCCTGGGCTGAAGGGGTATTGGGGTGTGGCGAGTTCGATATTAGACATGGGCGACGCTCCTTGCGTTGCATTTTTGAAACCCTGTTCGCCGAGGCATCACACATCGTCTCACGAGGCGCTGCCCCTGTTGCGGGAGTTTGCGAGGGCTTACTCGACGAACTGAAGCTGGCCTCGTTCGATGATTGAGTGTCGCGCTCCGGCGTCCTTCTGGGGGAAATCGTTTCGGTAGTGCGCGCCGCGGCTCTCTTGCCGTGCCAATGCCGAGGCTACGATTATGCTCGCGACGGTGTAGAGATTTCGGGCTTCGATGGCGCGGCGGTAGGTTCCTCGTGGCATTGCGGCTGCCAGTGCGTCGAGGCCGCGCTGCGCCTGTAGCAGACCGGCGGCATCACGTAGTAGACCGGCGTGCTTCCACATCAGATTGCGTAGCTCGTTGATCCATTGTTCGGTTGCGGCTTCGTTGGTGATGCCCCGGGCGATCGTTGAAGGGGCAGGAAGTGGGTTTTCGCTTGCTGGCGGGGCGTCGGCGATCATTGCCTTGGCTGTGAGGGATCCAAAGACGAGGCCTTCGAGGAGGGAGTTGCTGGCGAGGCGGTTGGCTCCGTGGACGCCGGTGCAGGCTGCTTCGCCAGCGGCATAGAGGCCGGGCAGAGATGTTCGGCCGTGAACGTCGGTGCGAATGCCTCCCATGAGGTAGTGGGCTGCGGGACGGACGGGGATCAGATCTCTGCCTAGTTCGAGGTGATATTTTGCGAGGAACTTCGATATGCCGGGGAAGCGTGTGTGGAGGTCTTTCTTGACGTGGCGCATGTCGAGGTAGACGGGACCGTCCATGCCTTCGCGTGTGATGGCTCGGGCGACGACGTCGCGAGGGGCTAGTTCGAGCAGCGGGTGATAGCGCTGCATGAAGCGCTCGCCTGCGGCGTTGACGAGGTAGGCTCCTTCGCCGCGCAGGGCTTCGCTGAGGAGGAAGCGTGGGGCTCCGGGGGCGGCGAAGGCTGTGGGATGGAATTGGTAGAACTCCATGTCGCTGACTTGCGCGCCGGCACGGTAGGCCATGGCGATGCCGTCGCCGGTGGCTACGGCTGGGTTGGTGGTGTCGCTGTAGACCTGCCCTGCGCCGCCGCTGGCGAGGAGTACGGCTCGTGCGCGAATCACAATGAGGCCGCCTTCGCCGTCGAGCAGAGTGGCGCCGACTGCGCGGCCGTTTTCGAGAATGAGGTCGATGCTGGTGGCCCACTCCATCAGTTCGATGGATTTGATCTGGCGTGCGTGGCGGAGAAGGGAGACGGCGATCTCTTTGCCGGTTGCGTCGCCGTTGGCGTGCAGGATTCGTGAGCGGCTGTGTGCGCCTTCCATGGTCAACATGAGCTCGCCGTTTTCGCGATCGAAGGCGGTGCCCCACTGAAGGAGTTCGTCGACGCGCTGGGGGCCTTGTTCGACGAGGACTGACGCGGCTTCACGGTTTACGAGGCCGTCGCCTGCGGCTATGGTGTCTTCGAGGTGTAGCGCGATGTCTTCCTCGCCACCCATGGCTACGGCGATGCCGCCTTGCGCGTAGGCTGTGTTCGACTCGGCTAGCTCTTCTTTGGTTACTACCAATACACGGCCCGCGTTGGCTAGGCGAATCGCAGCACTTAGGCCTGCGATGCCTGCGCCGATTACAAGAAAATCAACCTGATCCATACTTCGATGCTACTACTGGGCAACTCTTGCTGAATGCGTGCGATACGATGGAGGTATTGTGCCTGTGATCTCGCTCAAAACGCCCAGCGCTAACTACGACATTACGATTGGTTCCGGTCTTCTTCGTACGCTTTCTTCGCGTATTGCGAAACTCAACAAGGGGAAGGCGTTTCGGCCCTTTGTTGTTACCTCGCCTGAGATCTGGGGGCTGTGGCATTCGCAGTTTTTGGCGTCTTTCAAAGAGCCGCCGATTGCTCTTTTTCTTCCTGCCGGGGAGACGCATAAGCGCATGGCGGGTGTTGAGGCTCTTGCTCAGCAACTGGCTACGGCGGGAGCTGACCGCGACAGTCTTTTGATTGCGTTTGGTGGTGGAGTGATTGGGGACGTTACAGGATTTCTTGCAGCGATTTATATGCGGGGCATTCGGTATGTGCAGGTTCCGACTACGCTGCTTGCGCAGGTGGATTCGTCGGTTGGTGGGAAGACGGGCGTGAATCTTGTGGCTGGGAAGAATCTGATTGGGAGTTTTCATCATCCGCAGGCTGTGTTCGCCGATACGGATTTGCTTCACACTCTACCAGCAGCTGAACTTCGTGCTGGGTTGCAGGAGTCGATCAAGGCGGGTGTGATTTATGATCCGCGGCTGTTTCGTTATCTTGAGCAGAATGCTACGGCTGTGCTGTCGGGCGAGGCTGCTGCGCTTACTAAGGTTGTGGCCTCTTCTGTACGAGTGAAGGCGGATGTTGTCAGCAAGGATGAGCGCGAGTCGGGATTGCGCATGATCCTGAACTTTGGGCATACGATTGGCCATGCTATTGAGGCTGCGACGAATTACAAGCAGCTTCTGCATGGTGAGGCTGTTGCGTGGGGTAGTATTGCGGCGCTTAATGTTGCGCTCGGACGCAGGATGATTACGGGGCAGCAGGCCGAACGTATTACTGGACTGATTTTGCGGTATGGGCCTTTGCCTGCTTTCAAGGCGGATGCGGCGAAGCTTGTTGCGCTCACTTCCAGCGACAAGAAGACGCGCAGTGGAGTGAGGTCGTTTGTGCTGCCTAGTGGGATCGGTACGACGCAGATCGTCAAGGATGTTACGGATGCGGAGCTTTTAGCTGCTACTGAATCGATGCTCCTTCTGATGCGTGCGCATACGTCTAAACACGCGACGGGTGCACCGAAGAAGCGTAAGTCATGATTGCTTCGATGCAACGCGAACCTGAACATCAATCGTCGACTGGGGCGCGGCCTGTTGGGGCGGCGGATGAGAGCACCGCAGCCGCGGCGGTTCAGGAGATGTTCGATACGATCGCGCCGAAGTACGATTTGCTGAACCATGTGCTCTCGGTTGGGCTTGATCGCTGGTGGTGGAGTCGGGCGGCGAGCGTCTTCCGGCCTGTTCTTCAGCGACCGACGGCTGTGGCGCTCGATCTCTGCTGCGGGACTGGGGATATGACGCTTGCGCTGCTAAAGCATCGTCCGACGAGTACCGATACTGCTCCAATTTTGGCGTTGGATTTCTCTCATCAGATGCTTGCGCGTGGGGCCGAGAAGTTTGCCGCGCATAACATCGTGGCGATTGAGGCCGATGCGCTGCATCTGCCGCTTGCCGATAACTCTATTGATCTGATCACCTCGGCGTTTGGTTTTCGCAATCTTGCCAACTATGAGGAAGGGCTCGCTGAACTTTATCGTGTGCTGCGGCCTGGTGGTCAGATTGGGATTCTTGATTGCAATCAGCCTGACGGTATCGTGGGTGCGCTCTACAATCTCTACTTCAAATCGATCCTGCCTCGGCTGGGTGGGCTTATCTCCGGTAACGCGCGGGCATACAGCTATCTGCCTGCTTCGGTCGAGCGGTTTCCGCGGCCTCCGCGTATGCTCCAACTTATTGCGAATACGGGCTTCACGCAGGGCAGGTGGACAGGCTACACTTTCGGGACTGCAGGGTTGTATCAGGCAACTAAGCCCCAGTCCGTAAAATAGTGAGCAGCTTTATTTATGTAGCTTCACTTCCATGACACCTACGGCTACTCCCGAAGAGATCGAACATAAGCACACGGCTAAGCGTTCGGCTGCGCTGGTGTCGGTTCTCGCAGCATTGGTTATTACGGCGCTTAAGATCCTTACCGGTGTACTTACCGGCTCGCTTGGCATGTTGTCGGAGGGCGCGCACTCCAGCATCGACCTTGTTGCTTCCGCGATCACTTTCTTCTCGATTCGTGTTTCCGACCGTCCGGCGGATGAGAGCCATAACTATGGGCATGGCAAGATCGAAAGTCTCGCTGCCTTCGTTGAGACAGTGCTTATGCTGGGGTCCTGCGTGTGGATCCTTACTGAGGCTGTCCGGCGAATTTTTTTTCATGAGCGCTTCTCGCTCACGTTCTCGATCTGGCCTTTCGCCGTTCTTTTGCTTTCGATCACGGTCGACTTCACGCGTTCACGCAATCTGCATAGTGTCGCGCAGCAGTACAACAGTGAAGCGCTGGAGGCCGATGCGATCCACTTCTCCACCGATATCTGGTCTTCGCTGGCGGTGCTGTTTGGGTTAGCTGCCACGTTCCTTGGCGCGCGCATGAATATTCCAGCGCTGGAACTCGCCGACCCTATTGCTGCGATTGTTGTCTCCGGAGTTATCCTGCGTGTGACGTGGAAGCTTGCGCGGCGAACTATCGATACTCTTACAGATGCCACTCCCAGCGAGACTCGCGCCCAAACCAGCGATCTCGTACGCGAGTTGGCTGCGATCGACGGTGTTTTGTCGGTCGATCGTGTTCGCACTCGTCGCTCTGGCCCGAGTTACTTTGCTGATGTCACGCTGGGCATGCCGCGCAATCTTACTTTTCAGCGTTCCGAACAGATCACTATGGCTGCTACGGCTGCGGTGCAGCGTCATCTGCCGGGGGCTGATGTTGTCGTTCATTCCATTCCTACGGCTTCGGTAGCGGAGAGCGTTCATGACCGGATTCGTGCTGTTGCGGCGCGCTCGAATCTCGTCATCCACGATGTGAGTGTACAGGAGTACGATGGCACGCTGCATGTTGAACAACACCTGGAGGTGGATGAGCGCATGTCGTTGCGTGATGCTCATGCGCTTGCCACGCAGCTGGAGTCGGAGATGCGCCGCGAGATTCCTGCTATTGCGTCGGTGCTGACGCATATTGAGAGCGAGCCTGCGACGATTGAACGTCCCGCTTCGCTTGAGCGCGACCGTCAGTTGGAGGTTCGACTGCGCCGTGCCGCTAGCGGCTTTCCCGAGATTCTCGATATTCATGAGGTGATGGTCTCCAGGATGCATGAACGTATTCAGGTGAGTTGTCACTGTACGCTGCCCGACGACCTGCCCATGGCGGAGGTCCACGCGGTTATTACTGCGCTTGAAAACGCCTTTAAGCTCGACGCTCCTGAGGTCAGCCGACTGCTGATCCATCCTGAACCTGCTACCGATAACCGGCGGTGATTTCCTTCTGTATCCTAGCGAGTAGATGAAGCGATTTTTCAATCTCGTACTCGGTGCGTTGGCCATGCTGGCTGTCGCTATGGTGTCGGCGTTTATTACGATGCGAATGGCGATCCATGGCCGCGAGGTCAAGGTTCCGAATATTGCCGGATTGAGCCTGTCAGATGCGAGTCGAAAGGCTAGTTCGATGGGGCTGCGGTTGAACGTAGAGAACCGCTTCTACTCAGCCGACACGCCTGCGGGGAATATTCTGGCGCAGTCTCCAGCAGCCGGAACTACGGTGCGTCGTGCATGGGCTGTGCGCGTCACGGAGAGCCTGGGGCCGCAGCAGGTTTCCATCCCCAATGTTGCAGGACAGAGTGAGCGTACGGCGTCGATCAACATCCGGCGGCTTTCGCTTGATCTTGGTACGGTTGCTTCGATCCCAGTCGCGGGAGAGGGGGGTATTGTCGTTGCGCAGACGCCGAATCCTAATGCTGTTGGGGTTGAACAGCCACGGGTAAGCTTGCTGCTCAGCGATGCCGCTGTGTCGCCTCCGGCTTTTGTGATGCCGTCGCTGACGGGCCTCTCGGTGGCTGTTGCTGCAGCTCGGGCTTCTGCTGCCGGACTTCATATCGTCAGCGAAGAGGAGCAACGTGCTGCAGCGTCGAACGTCGCATCGGCAGCGACAGTTCCAGGTTCTGCGGTCTCCACAGCTCCGCCCGCGCTAGGCGGCCCAGCTGTTTCGACCGCAACGCCTTTGGCTTCCAGCGGCACTGTTGTGGCACAGACACCGCTGGCTGGGCATCGGGTGAGCAAAGGCGATGCTGTGCGTCTTACGTTCGCTTACTAGCGATTTTTGATCCATCGCGTTGCGCGGACTAGTTGTGTTTGCGCGCTTCCATGATGCCGGCTGGCGTATAGTTCTCCCACTCCCAGGGGGTTACGGTGTCGCCGAGGATTGTCTCGAGCAGCGGGCGAAAGGCAAACTCGCCGTTGTCGCTGTTGGTGAGCAGGATCATGCAGGTGGAGCTGCGCACGAAGCAGATCATGTAGTTCTGGGCGCCGTCGCCATGGCCTTCTTTGAAAAAAGCCGGGCCGTATTTCGTCTTCGTCAATAGGCCCCAGCCTGTGCCGTAAGCGAGCCCGACTGAGGGGCCCTCGGCGCCTTGCTCGTCCAACAGGGTGGGGAATTGGTGCTTGAAGGGAATGAAGACGACAGGCTTGAACATCTCGTTCCGGGTTTCGGGTCGTATGACCTTACCGGCGAGGAGGGCTTCGGTGAAGGTGGTGAGGTCGTTGATGGTGGTGATCATCGAGCCTGCTGCGCGAGGGGTCGTTCGCTCGGAGTAGCCGATGTATTTGCCCGTAGGGTCATGGCCGCCCGCGATGTCGGCTGCAAATTTTGGCTGCCAGACCAGACTAGTGTGTTCCATGCCTAGCGGGGAGAAGAGTCGTTCCTGTTCCATGTCTGCCAAGGAGCGGCCGGTCTTTTGCTCGATCACGAATTGCAGCAGATTGATGCCTTCACCGGAGTAGGCGTAGCGGGTGCCCGGCTCCCAGTGAATGTGCAGTTTGCCGTCGGGTTCGAGTGCTGTGAAGTTGGCGAAGCCAGCCGTGTGGGAGAGCAGTATACGGGGAGTGATCTTTCGCCAGCGGTCGTCGCCGGCGAGGTCTTTGTATTTCTCGTACTCGGGCAGAGGCTTGGGGAGATAAGTGGCGATGGAAGCGTCGAGGTTGAGCTCGCCAGATTCAACCATCTGCATGACGAAACAGGCGAAGACGCTTTTGGTGATAGAGGCGGCCCACATGGCAGTGTCGTTGTCCATGGGGAGCTGCCTGTCGCGGTCGCGCAAGCCGAAGCTGTGAACCCAGACCCGCTTGCCATGGTCGATTATTGCGATCTGCGCGCCTGTGACGTTTGAGCTGTCCAAAGTCTTTTGAGCAAAGCGCTCGGCTTCGGCGATGGAGATGCGAGTGCCGTCGAGGCGTTGAATAGAGGGGATCGTCGGCTTTGGTTGCGGCTGCTGTGCGAGCAAGACAGGCGCTAGAATGAACGAAAACAGCACCGCGACGGAGACGGGACTCTTCATCAGGTGAAGTACGTTCGGGTGAGCCGACTGGTTCGCGGCTTGATTTTGGTACCGCCGCGAACCAAAGACGTCGGCTAAACCATGGCCAGGATTACTGGAAGTGCGATTCCAGCGATCAGTGTGACGGTGATCAGAGTCTTGTTGTGGATGTACTTGTAGGACATGTAGAGGCCGGAGAGGGTCGATAGAAACAGGCCGATAGACACGATGAGGAAGAAGATCTTCAGCGGCATCGCGTTGTGCAGCTTTGACGAAGGTGTGGACGCCGGGGCTGGGACGGAGGCTCCGGCTGTAGGGGCGCTCACAGGTGCAGACGGTGTCGCCGCGACCCTGTCTGCCTTATCGCCCTTTTCGGGTGGGGGAAGTTTTCTGACCGGGACGACAGTGGTCTGTTTTTTGTGTATTTGAGCCAAGGTCATGGCCCAGGCTGGGGGTTTGTAGCTGCTGCCACGAGTGGTTTCGTGGAGGCTGAAGGTTTGGAGCGCTCCGGTAAAGGCAAAGAAAAACAGCGCGGGAGCAATGAAGACACCAAGGTAGAGATGGGTCACACGTGTGTATTTAAGAAAAGCTCTGGAGGGAATCATCTCTTCTTTTTTACACAAATATTTGAATTAGGACAAGTTTAGTCCTAATTCAAAATCGGCTGCCTGTCGGGGCCGTGTTCTAGCGGAAATGGTAAGCGACACCAATGGTGAACATGGAGGGTGTGAGCCCGTTCTGCGGAAAGCCGAACCACCTCTGATAGTGGAAATCACCCCTGACGTTGAGGTAGGGAAGAACTTTGTAATCGAGTCCGGCGCCGACCGCCGCCAGGTTGTAGGCGAGATTGGCCGTGGTGACACCCTGGGAGGTGAAGTTGAAAACACCTCGACCGTACATGACCCTGCCGTAGGGAACCCACTTTTCTTTGTAGGTGCGATAGTAGCGCCCGCCGATCTCATAGCTTTTTTCGTAGTAGTTGGTGGGGCTGTCCTTGATGAAGCGGAAGTCTCCTTCGATGCCGAAGTGGGGCTTGAAGTCATAGGTGAAGTAGGCGGTGCCGCCGTTTACCCGATTGGGCACGTAATCGGTATTGGCGTTGGTATAGCCGACGCCAATCTGAAGGTCTCCGCGGCGCGAGGCGGTTGGTGAAGCTTGAGCGTGCAGCATGGATGTTCCACCCAGCAGCACTATAAAGACGAGAATCCTTTTAAACACGTACATCTCCCTGAAGCGGTCAGATGGTGCCGTGGGGCAGACCGCGGGCCTTGGGTTGGTAGAGCTATCGACAATCTCTTCGGCGTAATTCGCCGAGACGTTAGCGGAAGGCATAGGCAGCGCCGATGGTTGCTACCAAAGGCGTAAGTCCATTAGTGGGAAATCCGGGCCACTGTTGATATTCGAGGTCGATGGCGCGAACGTTAATGTGCCTTGACGCTCGAACGTCCAAGCCGCCTCCAAAAGCATAAATTTTATAGGTATAGGTGGCGGTGGGGAAGATGCCTCCCAGATAGCTGAAGCGTCCAAATCCACCGAGGGCCTTCACATAGGAATCAACGCGGGGATGGTGAAACACGTAACGCGGGCCGATAAGGTAGGAGTCTTCTCCGAGATCGCCAGGAGTGGAGAGGCTGACGTAATGGATATCACCTTCGAGGCCGATGTGCCTGGTGAAATCATAGGTCCCGTACGCGGAGAGCCCTTTGATTTTAAGCGGGCTGTAGTCGGGGGATGCAATGGACAGGCCGCCTCCCAGTTGCAGGATGCCGCGTCGTTCGGCGGTCGGTACAGCCTGGGCGTGCGATAAGCTAGACAGCCCCAGAAGGCAGGTGAAGCAGCCGATCAGAGAATGGCGTTTCAAACTTTTGTGCCTCCCGAAGTGGGCTTACTGGCGGTGTTACCGACGTCTCTAGTTGAAAAAAGCGCGGGGACTGGCCAATATAGGCCGAAGTCCCCATGCCGTTGCGATTAGTTCTGGGGTTGTGCGGTTGTTGGTGCCGGGGTCGTTGTCGCAGGCGCCGGAGCAGCGGTGTTATTGGCCGGAGCAGCGGCAGCGGGTGCAGTTCCCGGGTCTGCTGCAGCCTGGGTGCTGCCGGCAGCGGGTGCGGCGGCTGCATCGGCGGGTGGCTTGTAGTAGCTCAGCTTGAGATAGACGGGAGCGACTTCGAAGGGCATCTTATCGGCTGCGGTCAGAAGAGGCTCGTAGGCTGCGTGCATCACGATGACCTGATCGCTCCAGGGATCAAAGCGCATGAAGCTGGAGAGCGGCATAGCTGCCTGTTGCTTGAGGTCCTTGATGTCCAGCTTGGGGCCTTTGCTCATGATGGCCGCCATCCAGAAGGTGGGATCGTTGTCGCTCTTGACGAGACCGTCGCCAATCATGGGCTCGTTGAGTGCCTTGAGTGCTTTTACGCGCTGCTGGAGCTGCTGCAGGTAGAGGCCAAAGTATTGCTGTCCGCCTTCGAGTTCCTTGGCGCTGAGTAGCTCAATGGCTTTCTTGGCTGCCGCCTCGTTGTCGGCGTCCGTGTGGTGCATGGGGATGCGATCGAAGACGGAGGTAGAGGGGAAGAGGAGGCGGTCGTTGAAGGCGTACTTGGTATCAAGCCGGTGACCGAGAACGATGTGTGCGATCTGGAAGGCAAGGATAGCGTTGAGATTGCCCATCTGCTGCGCGCCATCCTGGGTGACGACGCCGGTGGTGTCGAGCAAGCTCTTAGAGATGACGATGGTGTTGCCGATGGCGACCGATTCCAGCGGCTGCGTGAGGAGTGTGCGGCAGCGGATGGGGCGCGAAAGGGTGATGTTGTTGTAGGCGAGAATGTTGCCTGCTAGTGCTTCGAGTGTCTTGTCGAACTCGCTTGGCGCGTCGAGGAGTCCTGCCTGGAAGAGACGGTCAACGATGTTGTCCTCGGCTTGCTGAACCCAGGCACGCTGTGCGCCGAGAGGGCCTACGTCCTGAGCGTCGTTGCTGACGTCGGTTGCTCCGACTACATCAAGCGAGGTGTTTTCGGTTTCCTTGGCGGGGACCTTGAGGACATAGCCCCAGATGTGATTGATTGCCTTAAATTTCAAGGTACGGGAGACGCTCTTGGGGTCGCTCTCTTCGACGTAGAACGACGTGGGTAGCCAGAGATCGGGCTGAACGTTGGTGCGCCAGCTATCGAAGTGATAGAACTCGCTGTAATCCTTCTCGCTGCCGGCGAAGTTGCCGTTGAAGCGGACGACGTTGCCGTCGCGGGTTTCCACCCAGATGCGGCCGAAGAAACGTCCGGTAGCGCGCTTGCCGGAGATGGGAGTTACGTCGAAGACAGCTGTTGGGGTGTTGCCAAGGAAGTCGTTGCGGACGTAGCCGAAGACGTAGTGCTGACGGTCGAAGTCATTGGAGTCCATCAGGACCATCTGGACGAAGCCGGACTCATGGAAGTTGAGATGGAGGCTACCGCCGAGGCTGGTGATGTAGGACATCGACGACTTGAAGAATCCGAGCTTGCTACCGCCCGTTCCCTCCGAGGTGGCTTTGTTGACTTCGTAAGATTGGTCGCCGATGATCCTATTGAAATCGACACGAGCGAGGTGATGCTCGTCAGATTCTGGGATCTGACCCATGATGGGGTCGGGCTTCATGGTCTGGATGTAGGTCTCCACGATGGGAGACCGCTCCTTGACGGTCTTGACGACCACCTTTTCGCGCGCGATGGCCTTGTCGATGAGAGCATTCTGCGCGGCAGTGAGTTTGCGTGCCGGCAGGACGTCCTCTGTCTTTTTCTTTTTGCCGACGAGGGGGAGACCGAAGGCGTGGGCCGACAAGGTTGTTGCGACGAAGGTTGCCAGCAGCAGACCGGCGGTGGAGTGTTTCCGGAAGATCATGATTTACGGCTCCTGCGATGACGTTCGGGTCATCCTTGTAATGGTCTTGATGCTAGTTCATGACATGTGAAGCGACAAAACAAAGCTGACTACAAAACTGGTTTATCCGGCGAGTTGGAAGGCTACGTTGACTACACCTTCCCAATCGACGGGATTTCCCGACGCGTCTGTGGCGGGCGAAAAGCGTGTGGATTGAACGGCGCGGACGGCTGAGTCGCCGAGTCCGTGGCCGAGATCGCTGGTGACGCCGAGAACCTGGACGGTACCGGTGGAGGAGACACGAAGACGAACGGAGACGGTGCCTTCGATATGGAGCTTGATGGCTTCAGCGGTGTACTCAGGACGCGGCTTGAAGAGGACCTTGGGAGCAGACTTCGCCGTGGTCACCGGCCCAGTGGGCTTGGGTGCGGGAGGCGGTGTGTTCTGTCCAAGATTGACCGGGCCTGCGACGCGAGTAGGCGAGTTGAGAGGTCCGGTTCCACCGGTGACGCCGAGCTTGACACCCTTGACAGCGGCTGCATTGTCTCTGCCGCTCATGTTCTGACTGGAGGCAGATCCTGAGCCGAGGCTGACGGTGGTTGGGCCCATGCCCTTGTTTGACGCGGGCATTCCAGCCGCGCCGCTATTGCCAAGGTTGATCGCAGAGGCGGTGGGGCGATTGGATGGAGCAATGGGATTGTTCTGCTGACCGAGCGCGATTGGAGCCGGGTGCGGCGAGTTGTTGGCGACTGCGGCAGGCTGGGCCTGGGCAAGATTCACGATCTTAGGCGCAGGCGGAGGCTGCACAATCTTGGGCGGTGCAGGGACGAGGATTGGAGGCTGCTGCACCATTTTAATTTCTGGTGGCTTAGGCGGCTCGGGGAGTTTGACCTCGGGCATCTTGATCTTGGGCGGCTCGACCTTCACGACCGGAGGCGTGGGGAGTGGCTTAGGGGGAATGATCTTGGGCTTGATAGGCTCGGGTTCGGGCTGCTTGGGAAGGGGCGCCAGGCTCAGCTCGGTGAGCTTGTGCCTGTTGTCCATCGTCTTTTTTGCCGCGGCGCCGATGATGCAGACGACGATGGCGATGATGATGTTGAGAGAGATGGAGGTGAAGAGCGAACCCTTGCTCTGGCTGCCGTCGTTGAGAACACCGAAGTGGGAGAACTGCATATTCTGCGGTGAAGGGTCATCACTGCGAAGCGGCTTTGCCATAAAAATCCTTCAAGGGGCCTGATCGGAAGGCCGAGGACCAACTCTGGCGGCAGGCCAGAACTGGTGTAGCGATGGGTGAAACTCCGAATGCTTACGGAGCGCCGTCGAGTGTTCGAACTTTGCCGACCGACTCGATGCAACTGTTCACAGCGAAAGTGAAAAAACAAAATTGAAACCACTATCGCCGCGGGGCTTAACCTAGACAGCAAGGTTGCGCAAAAAGGTTGCAGCAGGCGCCGTGCATATGTAGTCCAGCCGGGCTCTGCCATTCACTTACTGCAAGTATATTGCCGTAACCGTATGTGATTGACACTGATACTTTTGTGGTATCCAAGTAGAGAACAAGGGGAGTGTTTTAAATGAATATTTTAGTGACTGGCGGTGCGGGATATATCGGCGGAACTGTGTGCAGAATGCTGCTTGGCGGAGACCATTCGGTGACGGTGTTGGACAACCTCTGTCATAGCAAGCGGTTGGCGGTGGCTGATGGAGTGAAGTTTGTTGAAGGCGATCTTGCTGATCGTGCGCTGGTGGAGAAGACGCTGCAGGAAGGGAAGTTCGATGGAGTAATGCATTTCGCTGCGCTGATTGAGGCGGGGGAGAGTATGCAGCGTCCAGAGATTTATTTTCGGAACAATACGGCTTCGACGTTGACGCTGCTGGAGGCGATGCTGGCTACGGGGCATGACAAGCTGGTTTTCAGCTCGACGGCGGCTTGTTATGGGGATCCCGAGAAGATCCCAATTTTGGAGGATGCGAAGCTTGCGCCGACTAACCCCTATGGAGAGAGCAAGTTGCTGGTGGAGTACATGCTCCGGTGGATGAATCAGATTCATGGGTTTCGTTATGCGAGCTTGCGATACTTCAATGTGGCTGGGGCGATTGAGGGTTATGGGGAGGCGCATGAGCCGGAGTCGCATTTGATTCCGCTGATTCTGGATGTGGCGATGGGGAGGCGGGCGAGTATCAAAATTTTTGGACAGGATTATCCGACCAAGGATGGGACTTGTGTGCGGGATTACATCCATGTGCAGGATCTGGCGGACGCGCATCTGCTTGCATTAGGGGCGCTTAAGGAGAAGAGTCGATTGATTTACAACATCGGGACTGGGCAGGGCTTTACGGTGCGTGAGGTGATTGAGTCGGTGCAGCGGGTGACCGGGAGGCCGATTGCGGTGGAGGAGTGTCCGCGCCGGCTGGGTGATCCGGTGGTGCTGGTGGCCAGCTCGGAGAAGATCAAGGCGGAGCTGGGGTGGAGGCCGAAGTTTCCGGAGTTAGACCAAATTATTTTGAGCGCGTGGGAGTGGCACAAGAAGCGGTATTCGTAGGGATTTTGGGCAA
Source organism: Edaphobacter aggregans (assembly GCF_003945235.1). NCBI lineage: Bacteria > Pseudomonadati > Acidobacteriota > Terriglobia > Terriglobales > Acidobacteriaceae > Edaphobacter > Edaphobacter aggregans. The sequence goes on along the minus strand of NZ_RSDW01000001.1, from coordinate 1,781,338 downwards.
AAACGATGGTCAACAGGTGGAGCGAAGTTTGGGAAGTGTGGTTTTGTTGTGGTGAATTGGTGTTTGTAAAAAGGAGCCTCCGTTGATCGAGAGCATGTTTCACCTGCCTGTGCCGGTGCTGGAGAAGATCCTGCGTCCGGTGATTGTGTATCTGTGCCTGATCTTGTTTCTGCGGATCTTTGGAAAGCGGGAATTGGCGCAGTTGAATCCGTTCGACCTGGTGGTGCTGTTGTGCCTGTCGAATACGGTGCAGAACTCGATCATTGGAGATGACAATTCGGTGTCGGGCGGGGTGATCGGGGTGTTTTCGCTGCTGACGATCAACTGGCTGCTGACGCGGTGGCTGTTTCGGTCACCCAAGTTGAGTAAAGTGCTGGAGGGGTCGGAGACGGTGCTGATCCGGCATGGGGTGGTGGACTGGATTGCGGCAAAGAAAGAGGCGTTAACGGAGCTGGAGCTGCGGTCTGTGCTGCACAAACAGGGGTTCACGGATTTCACCGAGATCGAGAAGTGTGTCCTTGAGTCGAATGGGAACTTCTACATGGAAGGGATTAAGTCCATGAGCGATGACGCGCAGAGAGCAGAGCTGATGAGGGAGATCAAGTCACTCGCTGTCGAGGTCAAGGAGTTGAAGGGGATGCTGGCGGCGAGAGAGTAGGGCTCGGGTGGTATGCGGCTAAACTGTATCCCTAAGATTTGGGGCCGCGTCGGCAAACTGCAGGTCCTTCGACTGCGCCTGTGGCGATAACCGCCGCAGGCTTCGCTCAGGATGACGCCTTCAAACTAAATTACAAAACCGTGCTGTGAGGCTGAGAACTGCGTTAGTATGTTTCCTCTAACGGGGTCTGGTGCATTTGGAGCGCGTTTGCAGCACGGCTAAGGCGTGTCTTTAAGCAAGACGGACTTTTCAAAGCAAGACTTTCAGCGTTACTGAGGCCGTGTCCTTTCAAAAGCAAGACCTTTCAGCATCCTCTATTGGCCGGAAGACTTTGGCAGTGGAAGCAGAGGTGAAGATTGAAAGTATCCGGATTCCGGAAGTTCGTTAGGTCGGATTCAGCGATCAGGCTTGCCGGAGTGGTGTGTCTGGCGGTTGCCCTCGGGGCGCTGCTGCATGCTTCGGGGCTGGGGTGGAAGGGAATTGGGATATGGGCGCTTTTTGTTGTTGGGGTTGTGCTGTTTGGGGAGTCGTCGGAGTGGGCCAAGCGGATCGAGGAGAGCGGATCGCCGAAGGATGATTCGGACAAGTTGCCGACGGGTCCCGCGCCACCGTCTGGCGCCGCGGGGATGCCAACGACGAACGCGAACATCACAGGGGCACCACCGCCGGATGTGCCGAAGAATGTTCTGACGAAGGAGCCCGCTCCGGAAGCGTGGCATCGAAGTGGTCTGACGCGGAGCCTGATGGAGGTTGCGCTGATGGTCGTGGTCGCTCTGGGATGGTTGAACTATACCGAGGCTACGGGACGTGCGCAGCAGAACCAGCAGTTTCAGCAGCAGGTGATTAATCGGCTTACGGAAGACCTTGATGGAGATTTGAAGAGATGTCTCGATAGTTTGGGGTCGGCGTTGGGGGGGAAGGAGGGTGGGACTGGTGAGAATGTTCTCAAGCTCGATGAAGAGATCAAGAGTGCTCTGCTGGATTATTTGAAGAATCAGTCGGCGCAGGGGAATGGCGTTCCGTGGATGACGATTGTGCTGGTTGCCGCGGTGTTGGGGCTTCTGTTTTTTGTCGTCAAGAAGCATCCTTCGGCGGCGCCGATTGCGGGAGCGGCTCCGCTTTCGATCGCGATGATCGAACATGCGGAGCATCTTTCGAAGTTCTGCGGGAAAGAGTTCTGGGGACTGATTGCCGTTTTTGGTGTGGTTGCGATTGGTCTGATGGTGGCTGGGTTCTTTAAGCGTGTGTCCGTAGAGGGTCCGGTTGACACTGACTCGGAGGGCGGCGAGAAGAAGATCGCTTCGCCTTTGACGATGGGGTTTTCGCTGATGATTCTTGTTGTGTCGTTTGCTGTGGTTGCGCGATGCCCTTCCTGCTCCAGTTGTGGAGGCGGGGCCGGAGTGGATCATGGGCCGGGTAATTCGCACGTTAGCGTATTGAACTCAACTGATGTGACGCCGCTAACCAAGCCTTTATTTGGCGAAGGGAAGTCGAGTCCGGCATCCAAGGTGGACGAGCTCAAAGGAGAGGTGCTCGCGGGATTTAAGACGGGCGACAAATTGCTGCTGCTGGGGTCGGCAGATTGCACGCGGTACACCAAGGGGAATGATCAGTTGGCGAAGGATCGATCGAATGAGATCAAGAGTCAACTGAAGCACCTCATTCCATCTTAAGGATGATGATTTTGTTGTCGCGTCGAATAGTCTGCCTGCGTATGTGACATGCCAGAAGACGGACAATATGCGGGCTGTGTTTCCGTTTCTGATTCATACGGAGAGCAAGGTGTCGGAGAACGCGGTGCCGCGCTGAGAGCTGGGTGGGAGCAGCTTGTAAGATGAGGTTGAGCCGAAAGCCAGGATCGGTGCTGCTTGTCGCGATGAGTTGGTGAGCATGACAGTGCAGGAGAGCAGGTATACAGCCTTCGTTAGCTATCGGCGTCTGCCGAAGGATACGGGCTGGGCTGAATGGCTGGTGGGCGCGCTCTCGGATTTTGAGACGCCTGAGGCGTTGCGGCGGCGGGGAACTCCGAAGAAGATTGGGCGATTGTTCCGCGATGAGGGAGATCTGGCGGCCAGCGGTGATCTGTCGGGAGAGTTGAAGGCGGCTCTGTGGGATTCGGACTACCTGATTGTGGTTTGTTCTCCTGAGACTCCGAAGTCGAACTGGGTGAGGGCGGAGATTGCTCTATTTCGGCACTGGGGACGGGCCGATCGCATCCTTGCGCTTTTGATTGAGGGTGCGCCGGAGGAGTCGTATCCCGAACTGCTGCGGCAGTACAGGATGGTGGGTGAGGGCCGGGATACGGTGATGGAGTTGATTGTTCCTGCTGGGGCGGATGTGACTCCGAGACAGAACAAGACAGAGCAGGAGTTGAAGGACCTGGCGCGGGATCGGATTCTTTCTGCGCTGCTTGGGTGTTCGTTTGCTGAGCTGCGGCAGAGTCTGGAGGCGGAACGGCGGAGCGAGACGGTTGTTGCGTATTTTCACGACGTGGTGCGGCGGCGGGGGATTCCGGAGGGTGTGGGCGCGCTGACGGAGGAGCAGGTGTTGCATCGGGAGTACTCGTATCGGTTTGAGGTGCGCGCGGGAAGGGTGGAGAGTGTTCAACGGGTGGACAGCCACGGGATTCTGCGTGAAGACGGGGAGGGGATTGCGCAGTGGGACGTGATGTATCGCTCGTCGGGGGCGGTGGAGTCGGTGGATCGGCGCAATCGGCATGGTGGAGTGAAGGTGCGGGAGAGCTACTCGCGGGACGGGCGGACGGTGGACTTTTTGAGAGAGGACGACACCGCGGTCGCGCAGGCCGGGTTTGTGGGAGGCATGGGATTGGCTCGTAAGCTCGTTGCGGATTTGAAGGAGCGGCGAGCGGGCATTGTGCGGCATCGGCTTGACTACGATGAGCGGGGATATGTGGTGCGACGACGGTATGCGCGCGATGCGTACAACACGCCGGCGCAGGATGCTATGGGCAACTATGGCGAAGGGTATGAGGTTGACAGTCGCGGGTTGGTGACGCGGATGTGGTTTCTGGATGCTCAGGATGGACATGCGATTCAGCGGAATGGGGTGGCGGAACGCAGAGATGAGTTTGATGCGGCGGGGTGGTTGATTCGCTGGATTTATCTTGATGCTCTCGGGCAGCCTGCCTTGTGTAGCGATGGGTACTCGGCTGTAGAGCAGAGCTTCGACGAGTTCGGCAACAAACTGAAGGACATCTGTTTCGACACGGAAGGGAGGCCGACTCTAAGTACAGAGAACTTCGCGATATGGACCGGAAAATACAATGCCCACGGCAACATGATTGAGTCGGCGAGCTGGGGAGTCGATGGGAGTCCGACTTTGAGAGAACAGCGTCATGCGTTGTGGATTGCGGACTATGACGATCGTGGCAATCAGACAAGGATCGGTTATTTAGGGTTCGATCGAAGGCCGGTTCCGTACAAGTCGTGGTATGCGACGTCCACGGCGAAATATGACGAAGGCGATGATCTTATTGAGGAGAGGTACTTCGATGTTGAGGGTAGACCAACGTTGAGCGAATTCGGTTACGCCTGTTTGAAGCAGGGCTATGATGCGCGTGGGAATGTAGCTGAACTGGAGTATTTCGGAGTGGATGACAAGCCCATCCTGAGCAAAGAGGGATTTGCCCGGCTAACGCAAACCTATGACGAACGCGGCAACAGGATCGAACAGGTTTGTTATGGAACAGATGGCGTTTTGACGGTGGGCAAGGGCGGCTTTGCGCGGTGGGTCGCCAAATACGATGAACGCGGCAACAGGATTGAGGAGTCCTATTTCGCAGCGGATGGCACGCCGACAGCTGGCAGAGAAGGAGTAGCTTGCGCGAAGTCGATCTTCGATGATCGCGGTAACCCGCTGGAGCAGGCCTATTTTGGCGTCGATGGTAGGCCGGTTACCCGCAAGGAAGGTTATGCGCGCCATGTCCATAAGTACGATATGTATGGCAACGTCGCTGAACAAGCCTATTTCGGAGTGGATGGCGGCCCGGTGCTTCGCAACAATGAGTTCGCGCGGATGACCGCGAGCCATGATGTGCACGGCAATATTGTGGAACAGGCGTACTTCGGAGTGGATAGAACTCCAGTGCTATGCAAGGCCGGTTATGCCAAACGCAAAGACAGCTATGACGAACGCGGCAACAGGATTGAACAGGCGCATTTCGGAGTGGATGGCGCTCCGATTCTGGCGAATGACGGCTATGCCGTTTTCAGGCAGAAGTATGACGAGCGCGGCAATGCGATTGAAGACAACTGTTTCGGAGTGGATGGGGAGCCGATTCTTAGTAAGACCGGAGATGCGCGGCGTACGCACTCCCTCGATGGACGAGGCAATCCAGTAGAGCACCGTTGTTTTGGAGTGGATGGCGCTCCGATTCTTTGTAAGGAGAATTGGGCCATATTGCGGGAGAGGTATGACGAGCGCGGCAATATGATCGAACAATCCTGCTATGGAGTGGATGGCGATCTGATTGTCTGCAAGTATGGCTATGCGACGTGCACGAAACGCTATGACGACCGCGGAAATCTGGTGGGGCAAGAATTCTTCGGAACGGACGGGAGTTTGATGAACTCCGACGACGGATTTGCCAAAGTCACGCAGAGCTTTGACGAGCGCGATAACTGGGTAGAGGGTGCGTATTTCGGGGTGGATGGCGCTTTGGTTGTAGCCAAAGGCGGCTATGCCCGAATCAAGAACAAGTACGACGCGCGAGGAAATAAAGTTGAGCACTCAGTTTTTGGAGTGGATGACGCACCGATTCTTTGTGAAAACGGATATGCCACGTTGAAGTCAAAATACGATGCGCGCAACCACGATGTTGAGCATTTGTATTTTGGAGTGGATGGCGAGCCTGTCTTGAGCAAGTATGGCTATTTCAAGAGAGTTAATCGGTATGACGAACTTGGCAGTGAAGTAGAGGCGACTTTCTTTGGAGTGGAGGGTGAGCCAGTGGAGAGAGTCGGCGGCTATTGCCGTGCGGTGCGCGAGTATGACGCGACGGGGCTTTTGCTGAAGACGCGATATTTGAATTTCAAAGAGGAAGAAGTCTTTCCGGAAGAGGACCATCTTGTGTGGAAGACGGAGTCGCGATAGGTTCTAGCTGCCGGAGGGGCGGGAGAGCTTTTCGAGGGTCTGGCGGTAGCGGTCGGGTGGGGTGGGGAGCTGGGAGTCGCGGATGGCTGCGCGGTAGCCTCCCATATAGATGGAGTACATGACCGCGAGGGCGCAGCCGACACCGAAAGCAAAGCCGAAGAAAAAGCCGATGATTGCCGGCCAGTAAAAGGTCATTATGATGGAAGTCTATCGCGTTTAGTTCAAGGGTCGAGGGAGAGTGTATGCGGGGATGTGTTTGGGCTGCGGTTGTGGGGATGAGTCTGGGCGCTGGCGCTGTGGCCTTGGCGCAGGATGTTACGGGGATTGTGGGTGGTGAGGTTCCCGGGCTCATGGCTACTTACAAGGGACTGCATGGTGCGCCGGAGCTTTCGCATCATGAGGAGAAGACTTCGGCGTTGCTTGCGGAGGAGCTTCGCAAGGCTGGGTTCACGGTGACGGAGCGGGTGGGGAAGTATCCCGATGGGACGCAGGGTTTTGGGGTGGTTGGGATTTTGAAGAATGGCGCGGGGCCGACGCTGCTGATTCGCGCAGATATGGATGCGCTGCCGGTGACGGAGGCTACGGGGCTTCCTTATGCGAGCACGGTGCGGGCGAAGAATCCGGCGGGGCAGGATGTTGGTGTGATGCATGCGTGCGGGCATGACATTCATGTGACGACGATGATCGGTGTGGCTCGTGCGATGGCGGCGATGAAGGACAAGTGGCGTGGGACGCTGATGCTAATTGGGCAGCCTAGCGAAGAGACAATTGATGGTGCGAAGGCGATGATGGCGGATCATCTGTATGAGCGGTTTGGGAAGCCGGATATGGCGATTGCGCTGCATGATGCGAATTTTGCGGCTGGGAAGGTGTCGGTGGTGCCCGGGCCTGCGCTGGCGAGTTCGACTTCGATTGATGTGGTGATGCGTGGCGTGGGGAGCCATGGGTCGGCTCCGGAGGCGGGGAAGGACCCGATTGTGATGGCGGCGGCGTTTATTACGCAGGTGCAGACGGTGGTGAGCCGGTCGGTGTCTCCGCAGCAGCCTGCGGTGGTGACGGTGGGGGATATTCATGGTGGGACGAAGAGGAACATCATTCCCGATGAGGTGAAGATGGAGCTGACGACTCGGAGTTATAGCGAAGAGGTTCGTCAGACGATTATTGACGGGGTGAAGCGGACGGCTCGGGGCGTGGCGATTGCGGCGGGGGTTCCGGAGGATAGGATGCCGGTGGTGACGGTGCTGGAGGATGAGTCGACGCCGGCGATGATCAATGATGTGGCGCTGTCGGCGCGGCTGCAGAAGATTTTTGTGGCGAAGCTGGGTGCGGAGAATGTGGTTGAGAAGAAGCCGATTATGGGGAGCGAGGACTTCGGGATCTTCAGCATGGGGGAGAAGATTCCGGCGGTGATCTTCTGGCTGGGGGCTTATGACCCGGCGAAGGTTGCTGAGAGCGAGAAGACGGGTAAGTCGCTGCCTTCGCCTCACTCGCCGCTGTTTGCTCCTCTGCCGGAACCGGCACTGCGGACGGGGATTACGGCTATGACGGATGCTGCGTTGGAGTTGCTACAGTAGGGTCCGGAGTCTGAAGTTGTTTGTGAGTCAGTTGGATTCCGCCACATGCAGGTAGAGGAATAGGTCGGGCCTTTGGCCCCGAATGCTTATTCTGACCAGCATACCCAGGGCTTCGCCGTAGGCTGGTATAGGTCGCGCCTTTGGCTCTGCATGTGGTGCGAACTTCAGACTCAGGATAGTAAGCGCCGGTGATGAGATTGCGATCTATGAGGTGAAATTTACCGCGGCGTGTTAGGCTTCGTGCGCTTGGAAAACATCTGATTTTCTGTAGGCGAGGAGGCATGAATGCAGACACGGAATCGTTGGGGGATTGCGTTTGCTGGGGTCCTGCTGCAGATGGCGCTAGGCGCGGTGTACGCCTGGAGCGTGTTTCGGATACCGCTGTCGAAACAATTTGGGTGGACGATTTCGCAGGTTACGCTTACTTTTACGATTGCGATTATGGTGCTGGGGTTCGCTTCGTTTTTTGGCGGGCTCTGGTTGAAGCGAGTGGGGCCACAAATAGTCGCGATGACGGGTGGGGCGCTGTATGGCGTGGGGGTTTTTCTGGCCAGCGCTTCGAACCATGGGCTGTGGTGGCTTTATCTGACGTATGGAGTGATCGGCGGGATTGGGCTGGGGTTTGGGTACATCGTTCCGGTGGCGGTGCTGCTGAAGTGGTTTCCTGATAAACGCGGTTTGATGACGGGCATTGCGGTTGGAGGTTTTGGCGCGGGGGCGCTGGTGACGGCTCCGATTGCTACGCGGCTGATTCAGAGCGTGGGCGTGCTGCAGACGTTCGCTTACCTGGGCGTTGCTTATCTGGTTGTGAGTGTGGCTGCGGGCTGGTTTATGCAAAATCCACCGGATGGCTGGACGCCAGAGGGGTGGACGCCGACAGAGAAGGAGCTTCGGCAGAAGTCGGCTAAGGACTTTACGCTGAATGAGGCGCTGAAGACGTGGCAGTGGTGGGCGCTGTGGCTGCTGCTGTTTTTGAATACATCGGCGGGCATTTCGCTGATCTCGCAGGAGGCTCCGATCTTTCAGGAGTTGGCGAAGATTACGGCGATTACGGCGGCGGGGATGGTCGGGATCGTAAGCATCGGAAATGCGCTGGGGCGGGTGTTCTGGGCGTGGGTCTCAGACACACTGGGCCGGAAGATGACGTTTGCGGCGATGTTTCTTCTCCAGATTTTGTTGTTCTGGTTTCTGCCGAGTTTTCATGCGGTTGTAGCCATAACAATTGTCAGCTTCACCATTTTGATGTGCTACGGCGGTGGGTTTGGGACGATGCCTGCGTTTGCGGCGGATTATTTCGGGCCGAAGAATGTGGGACCGATCTATGGGCTGATGCTGACGGCGTGGGGATTTGCCAGCGCCTTTGGGCCTTTGCTGATCGCGCATCTGCGTCAGGCCAGTGGAACGTACGTGGGCGGACTGCACGTGATCTCGGTGGTGATGACGATTTCGGTGCTGTTGCCGCTTGTGGTAAGACCGCCTGATCCGGTTAAATAATGACTTTTTCGGCGAATGTTGCTGGCGATGTGAGCGATAGCGTACCTTTTGTGGGTAGTTAAAACTGCGGAGGATCGTGCGTGACGTCGTCTGTTGAGGGTCAGAATCTGGATTCGAGTTTGCGGGAAAATCGGGTGTTTGCACCCTCGGCTGAGTTTGCGGCGAAGGCTCATGTGAAGAGCCTGGAAGAGTATGAGGCGATGTACCGGCGGAGCGTGGAGCAGCCGGAGGAATTCTGGGCGGACGCGGCGGGGGAGCTGGAGTGGTTTGAAAAGTGGACTCGGGTGTTGGAGCTGGGGGAAGATGGGTCGGGCAACGGGGCGAAGTGGTTTGTTGGGGGAAAGCTGAATCTTTCGCATAACTGCGTGGATCGGCATGCGCTGGGTGCTCGGAAGGATAAGGTTGCGCTGCTTTGGGAGGGGGAGCCGGGTGAGGTGCGGCGGCTGACGTATGGCGATCTGCATGAGCAGGTGCAGCGGTTTGCGAATGTTCTGAAAGGTTTGGGGATCAAGAAGGGCGATCGGGTCGCTGTGTATATGGGGATGTGTCCGGAGCTGGCGATTGCGCTGCTGGCTTGTGCTCGGATTGGCGCGGTACATTCGGTGATCTTTGGCGGGTTTGCGGCTCATGCGATTGTGGATCGCGTGAATGACTCGGAGTGCGTCGCGGTGATTACGCAGGACTCGAGCTACAGGCGTGGCACGGAGATCAAGCTGAAGGCGATTGTGGATGAGGCGCTGGAGCAGTGTCCGACGGTGAAGCATGTGGTGGTGTATCGGCGGTCGGATACAGCAGTGAAGATGAAGGAAGGGCGCGATATCTGGTGGGATGAGGCGCTACTGGCAGCGGAGCATGAGTGTGCGCCGGAGTGGATGGATGCTGAGGATCCGCTGTATTTGCTGTATACGTCGGGGACGACAGGGAAGCCGAAGGGACTGGTGCATACGACGGGCGGGTACTCGGTGCAGACTTATTTGACGAGTAAGTATGTGTTCGATTTGCAGGAAGACGATGTTTATTGGTGCACCGCGGATGTTGGGTGGGTGACGGGTCATAGCTATGTTGTGTATGGGCCGTTGCAGAATGGTGCGACGGTGGTGATGTATGAGGGCGCGCCGAATTGGCCGGAGTTTGATCGATTCTGGAAGATTATTGACGCGCATAAGGTGACGGTGTTCTATACGGCTCCGACGGCGATTCGGGCGTTTACGAAGTGGGGCGCGGAGTGGGTGCGGAAGCACTCCCTGGCTTCGCTAAGGCTGTTGGGGACGGTGGGAGAGCCGATCAATCCGGAGTCGTGGATGTGGTTTCATCGCGAGATCGGCAAGGAACGGTGCCCGATTGTGGATACATACTGGCAGACGGAGACGGGTGCGATCATGATTGCGCCGATTCCGGGGGCTGTGGCGACGAAGCCGGGGTCGGCTACGCGGCCGTTTTTTGGAATTGTGCCTGAAGTGGTTACAAAAGAGGGCGAACCGGTTCCGGATGGAAAGGGCGGGCTGCTGGTGTTCCGGACGGCGTGGCCTTCGATGGCTCGTACGGTGTATGGGAATCCTGAGCGGTATGAGAAGGCTTATTGGGTGGAGATTCCCGGGAGCTACTTTACGGGCGATGGCGCGAGGCGGGATGCGGATGGGTACTACTGGCTGATGGGACGCGTGGACGATGTGCTGAATGTGAGCGGTCACCGGCTGGGCACGATGGAGGTTGAGTCGGCGCTGGTGGCGCATCCGAAGGTTGCTGAGGCTGCGGTGGTTGGGCGTCCGGATGATTTGAAGGGGCAGGCGATCTGCGCGTTTGTGACGTTGGAGATGGGGCATACGGTCAGCGAAGAGTTGCGGCAGGAGATTCGGCAGTGGGTGGCCAAAGAGATTGGCGCGCTGGCGAGGCCGGATGATGTGCGGTTTACCGAGGCGCTGCCGAAGACTCGGAGTGGGAAGATTATGCGGCGGCTGCTGCGCGAGCTGGCTACTACGGGTGAGGTGAAGGGCGATACGACTACTCTTGAGGACTTTGGAGTGATCGCGAAGTTGCGGGGGGATGAGGAGTAGTCCGGTTCTTCGAATCAAATGGTCGGATGCGCCGCCTTTGAACTCAGGGCGGCGTATCTGTTGATGATGGAGTGGGTATGAATAACAGATCAGTTCCGACGAATATTGTGCTGCCGCACGTTGTGTATGGGGATGTCGCTGAAGCGATTCTTTGGTTGAGCAGGACGTTTGGGTTTTCGGAACACTATCGCTATGGCGATCCTAAGGAGCCGAGCGGCGCGCAGATGCATCTGGGTGAGGCTTGGATCATGGTTGAAAGTGCACGGGCTGGGCGGGGCAGTCCGAAGCAGCTAGGGTATTGGACTCAGAGCCTGACAGTGTTCGTCGATGATGTTGAAGGGCATTTCCGGAAGGCGAAAGCGGCTGGCGCTAAGGTTGTCGAGGATCTCCACGTGACGGAGTACGGGGAACATCAATATGGCGTCGAGGATCTGGAGGGGCATCATTGGCTGTTTTCGCAACATGCTCGTGATGTGAGTCCGGACGAGTGGGGAGCGAAGATGGCTGGGGAGATGTGACTTACATGCGGAGAGATTATGAGTTTTTTGTCTACATCCTGTGCAGTCGTTCACGGAAGCTTTATGTGGGGATAACGAATGATCTGATTCGACGGGTCGGTGAACATAAATCAGGCGCTGTTGAAGGGTTTACGAAGCGATATGCGATTACCAGGCTCGTTTATTTTGAGCGGTTTCAATACGTGAGTAATGCAATCGCCCGGGAAAAGGAATTGAAGGATTGGCGGCGGGAGTTGAAGGTGCAGCTGATCGAGGCTGAAAATCCGACTTGGGAGGATTTAGCAGCAGATATGTAAAGGGGTGAAAGGCAACTAGCAACTACAAAGGCAAAAGCAACTGCAAAAGCAGATCCCTACGGATGATAAACAAGAAAAGCAAAGACAAAGACAAAGACAGAAGCAGATCCCTACGGGATGACAACCAGAAAAGCAAAAGCAACTACAAGGCAACTGCACCTGCTGAGCAACGACTGTTGCGCTACTAGCGGAGGTTGGTCGTGGGTTTGGTGGGAAGGGTGAAGTGGAAGGTGGTGCCCTGGCCGGGGGTGCTGGTGGCCCAGATGCGGCCTCCGTGGTGGGTGATGATGCTGCGACAGATTGCCAGGCCGAGGCCGGTGCCGCCGAGGGAGCGAGAGTCGGAGGCGTCGCCCTGGCGGAAGCGATCGAAGATGTGCTCGAGCTTGTCCTCGGGGATGCCACGGCCCTGATCGCGGACTTCGATGATGGCTTCGTGGTCGTCGAGGTTGCGTGCGGTGAGGTGAATCTCGCCGCCGGGGGCTGAGAACTTGATCGCGTTGGAGATGAGGTTGTCGAGGGTCTGAAGGATGCGGTCGGGGTCGGCCCAGACGGTGACTCCGTTGGCTGCGAAGAAGATGCGGGTGTTGGGTTTGGGGGTGCGGCCCTGCTGTAGTCCGGCAGCGCGACGAAGGAGGTCTTCGGCGCTGCACATGGTGGTGTGAAGCTCGCTTTTGCCGCTGCTGATGCGCTCCAGGTCGAGGATGTCGTTGACGAGACGGACGAGACGGTCTGTGTTGTTGATGGCGATCTCGAGCATCTGCTGGGACTTGTCGGGTCGGGTGGAGAGTGCGCCGCCGGCGAGCAGGCCGAGAGAGCCGCGGATGGAGGTCAGGGGGGTGCGGAGCTCGTGGGAGACGGTGGAGATGAACTCGTCTTTCATGCGGTCGAGAGCGCTGCGCTCGGTGGTGTCGGTGAAGGCTACGACGACGCCTACGGCTATGGCGGAGCTTGCGTCGCTTGAGGTGGAATCGATTTGGGGGCGTGCGACGTATTCGACGGGGAAGCTGGTGCCGTCCTTGCGCCAGAAGACTTCGTCTGAGACGCGGATGGTATCGAGGTTGAGGAGGCTTTTGCGGATGGGGGAGTCGTTGTAGCCGAAGTAAGTGCCGTCGGCGCGGGTGTGATGGATGAGCTCGTGGAGGTTGCGGCCGAGCAGCTCGTCTTTTTTGTAGCCGAGCATCTGCGCTGCAGCGGCGTTGGCGACGGTGACGTTGCCGTCGAGGTCGATGGCAAAGATGCCGTCGCCGACGGACTCGAGGATGGAGTCGGACTGGCGTGTGAGGGTGCGGAGACGGCCTTCGGCGCGGACTTGTTCGGTGATATCGACGCCGAAGCCCAGGACGTAGGAAGGGAGGCCGGGGACGGCGATGAGCTTGTTGCGGTAGGCGATGACGCGGATCTCGCCGTCGGTGTGGGAGAGGTGGAGGAGGCCCTGGGCTTCGCCGGTCTCGGCGATCTTGTCGAGGTAGCGCTGCATGGAGGGGCGGCGGTCTTCGGGGATGAACTCGGCGAGGGAGTGATTGAGCATCGACTCGACGGTGCGGCCGATGGTTTCTGCGCCGTGGGCGTTGATGGAGAGGAGTTTGCCCTTGAGGTCGTGGGTGCAGACCATACCGAGGGAGCCTTCGACGAGCTGGCGGTAGCGGGCCTCGCTTTCGCGGAGGGTTGCTTCGGCTATGCGCTGGGTGGTTACGTCGATGCCGGTGGCGATGATGAAGCCGACCTGGCCCTGGGTGTCGCGGAGGGCGGTGGCTGACCAGGCGATGCGGCGGAGGGTGCCGTCGCGGTTGAGCCACTGGTTTTCGAAGCTGGCGGGGAAGGCACCGGCGCGGAGGCGCTCGAAGGTGTCGATGGCGTCGGGGATTTCGTTACGGGGGATGAGCTTGTCCCAGGTGTAGCGGCCGACAAGGGTGGCGAATTCGTAACCGGAGGCGACCTCGCAGGCGCGGTTGAAGCGGACGATGCGGCCTGCGGTATCGAAGACAGCGACGAGAGCGCCGATGGTGTCGAGGACGGCGGAGACGAAGTTGCGCTCGACGGTGAGAGCGGATTCGACGCGCTGACGGGAGCGGGCGGCGCGGTCCATCTGGCGGATGCGGCCGTTGAGCTCGAGGCGGGTGATGACCTGGCGGCTGAGGATTTCGAGCGCGTCGGCTTGCGGGATGGTGAGACGGCGGGGGGCGCGGTCGAGGACGAAGAGTGCGCCGATGCTGACGCCGTCGGGGGTGGTCAGGGGCGCGCCGGCGTAGAAACGATGGGGACGGCCTTCGAGGTAGACGCCGTCGGGGGCGAAGTCGGCGTCGTGGCGCGCGTCTTCGATCTCGTAGATGGTGTCGCCGAGGATGGTGGTCTCACAGGGGAGGGTGGAGAGAGGGACGTCGGTGATGTCGAAGCCGAAGCGTGCCTTGAGCCAGATGCGCTCGGAGCCGATGAGAGAGATGGCCGCGATGGGTGCTTCGCAGAGTTGAGCCGCCAGCCGGACGATGTCGTCGAGGACGGGGTCGGGGGCCGTATTGAGTACCTCGTACCGGTTGAGAGCTTCGGTGCGGAGGGCTTCGTCTTTGACTAACAGAGCATTCATCTAGCTTCTTGATCGTAGGAGAGTTATAAGCGGTTTCGCACTGCTACTTTTGGTGTAGCGGGTGGGCTAAGGTTTTGGAAGTACACAGCATTCGCCCGTTGCGGGAGGCTCGGTTGAGCTTGCATCCATGGCTACTTTCCAGGTGTTATCGGGCATTTTTTTCCAGACGGTCATGTAGCGACCTGAGATGACGACGGGATTCCCATTTTGGTCCTTGGAATGGCCTTCGTAGTGTCCCCAGGTGAAGCCCATGTCGTTGGACGGGCCCATCTGTGCGCCTTGCGGGGTCCAGGTGAGCTGGTAGGTCTTGGGGTCCCAGTCGGCCTGGGCGGCTATGTTGGCTCGGCCGAGGACTGCGGGGCGTCCGTTGTTGAGGGTGACGGCGTCGTCGGCGAACCAGGTGGCGAAGGCTTTGCCGCCTCCGGTGGCGACGGCCTGGGCGAAGCGGCCCTCAAGCTCCATTAGAAGGAGGACGCCAGGCGATAGGGTCGGCTGGGTGAGTGGGCTTGTGATGGCCGGGGATTGGGCCAGGGGGTCGAAGCTTGGAGGAGTAGGGGTGTTTGCGCCGGTTTGGGCGGCGAGCGGGAGGGTCGCAACGATGCAAAGAGTCGCTGCAGCAAGGCGCAGTTGGGCGTGCTTAGACATGGAAACCTCAGGCTAGATGCGTGTTACAAGAGCAGCAGTTCAATACAAATTCCATGAGAGTGCGGCTCTTGTGGTTAGACGGCCGCTGCCGGTCTGGAATGCGGCCATTTTTGGGTGGTCTCGCAGTTACAGAATAGCTGGTTGTGAGGGGGTTCCTATACCCTGTTCGCGCAGATTTTTGGTGACTTTCGTAATATGGTGGGCTCGAAACGGGATATCGGTTGGGGGATGCTGGTATTCTGCGCGGAATGGAAAACGTGCGTTCAGAACGGGTTTTAGTGGCGGTGGCGGCGTGCTTGTTGGCTGCGGGGATTGCTCTGGGGCTGATGTATGGGGGGGCTGGGCACGGCGTTGCAATGGTGCTGCGGTGGTTGGGTGTGGTGGTGTTGATGGTGTTTGCGTGGCGGCGGCGGTCGGTGACGCCCTGGATCTTCGTAGCGATGGTGGCGGGGGCAGAGGTGGGGTTCGATGCTCCGGCGGTTGGGGTGGGGCTGCGGGTGTTTAGCGATATCTTTTTGAGGCTGATCAAGACGATTGTGGCTCCGCTGATTCTGGCGACACTGGTGACGGGGATTGCGGGGCATGGCGATTTGAAGGGCGTGGGGCGGATGGGCGTGAAGAGCCTCGTCTACTTCGAGGTGGTGACGACGCTGGCGCTGGTGGTGGGGCTGGTGGCGATCAATATCAGCAAGGCCGGGGTCGGGCTGCATGTGCCTGAGGTGGTGAGCAGCGGCGAGGTGGTTACGGCTCCTCCGCCTACACATTGGCAGGACTTTTTGCTGCATGTGTTTCCGGAGAATATTGCTAAGTCGGTGGCGGAGGGGCAGATTCTGCAGGTGGCGGTGTTTGCGGTCTTCTTTGGGATTGCTCTGGCTACTTTGAGTGAGGAGAAGCGGGCGCCTGTGCTGCGGCTTTGCGAGAGCCTGAGCGAGGTGATGTTCAAGTTCACCAATGTGGTGATGTACTTTGCGCCGATTGGGGTGGGCGCGGCGATGGCGTATACGGTCGGGCATATGGGGCTGGGCGTGCTGGTGAATCTGGGCAAGCTGCTGCTGACGATCTATGGGGCTCTGGTGGCGTTTGGGCTGCTGGTGCTGCTGCCGATTGCTTTGCTGTTCAAGGTGCCGGTGAAGAGATTTCTGGTAGCGGTGGCTGAGCCGGCTACGATTGCGTTTGCTACATCGACGAGTGAGGCGGCGCTGCCGCGGGCGATGGAGTCGATGGAGGCGTTGGGGGTTCCGCGGCGGATTGTGTCGTTTGTGATTCCGGCGGGATATAGCTTCAATCTGGATGGGTCGACGCTTTACCTGGCTGCTGCGAGCATCTTTGTGGCGCAGGCGGCGGGGGTGCATCTTTCGTTGGGTGAGCAGCTTTTGATGATGGGGACTCTGATGTTGACCAGTAAGGGTGTGGCGGGGGTTCCGAGGGCTACGCTGGTTGTGCTGTTGGCTACTGCGGCTACGTTTCGGCTACCTACGGAGCCGATCTTTGTGATTTTGGGTATCGATGCGCTGGCGGATATGGCTCGGACGACGGTGAATGTGGTGGGGAATTGCCTGGCAAGTGTGGTGGTTGCGAAGTGGGAGGGGCAGTTTGGGGCAGAGCCGGTAAGCGAGGTTGTGCTGGAGGGGATGGCTGAGTAATTGGGCTGGTGCACGGGCAGGCGGAAGAGTATGTTTTTGTGCATAGCGGCGAGATTGGAGGGTGGCCTTGGGTACCTTTTTCAGCTACAGCCATGTGGACACAGACTTTACGGTTCGACTGACAGGTGACCTGAAGGCTGCCGGAGCAATGGTTTGGCTGGATAAGGATATTGCTCCAGGTGACCGGTGGGACATGACGGTACAGGATGCTTTGAAGAATTGTCAGCATCTGCTGGTGATTCTGTCGCCGGATTCGGTGAACTCTCCGAATGTGCTGGATGAGGTGGCGTTTGGGCTGGAGTCGAAGAAGACGGTGATTCCGATTCTGTATCGGGAGTGCGAGATTCCGTTTCGGTTGGGGCGGGTTCAGTGGATCGATTTCAGGACAGATTATGCGCATGGGCTTGAGCGGCTGGTGGAGAGACTTGGACTAGAGTCAAAGGAGGCGGCTCGACAAGAGACACCGCCAAGACCTGCGTATGTACCGCCGCCTGCGCCGGCGGCCAGACCCGCACTCGAATCTGAACACACGAATCGATCGGTGTTTCGATCAGCGATTCTTCCTGTGGGCGGAGTAGTGCTTGCCGGTGTGCTTTTTGCCCTTTTTGTAATGCCGAGATTTAGTCACAAGACGGCGGAGGTGGGGGCTCAGACGTCGACTCCTCCTACTGCGCAGCCTGAGCCATCTCAGGTAACGCAAACCTCTCCCGCGCGTGCTCTTCCTCACCTGACGTATGGGATATGGACACTGCATAATGCGATCGATGACAGCAAGAATGACTGGAGCAATTCGGTTCTCCAGTTCACATCGCAGGAGCCGACGCCGGATGGTTTGTTGCTGAAGGGGACATTCAACTGGCGGCTGAATGGTGAATTAGCCGGCACCGAAGAGGTTACGGGTCACTATGTGGAAGCGACACGGCAGGTGATTCTTGAGGGAACATCTATAAAAAGTGTGCATCCGCGTCAGTTACATCTGGCAATGGGCTCATATTCGGCGACGCTGGGGCCGGAGGGTCGACGTCTCTTGGACGGGCGATGGGGTTCAACGGCAACGGAGGCAGGAGTGCCAGGGCAGTGGGAGGCTAGTCGCTGAGCGGCTAGGTTTTGCAGAGTTCCCGGGTGAGAGTGTCGCGTTGGGCTAGGGCCATCGTGTCGATTCGGTGCAGGACGCGAATATAGGCTGCGAAGGCTGCGGCTGCTAATGCGAGAAAGATGAGCGAGGGCAGCCAGGGGTAACCGAAGTGGCGGCAGAGCCAGAGAGTCGCCATGCAGAGGAACAGAGAACCGAAGAGGACGAGGAGAGTAATGTAGGCTCCTCCGCGTGAGGGAGGCTGGCGCATAGTTTTGCCGATGACGACTCGGCGTGGGGCGCGAAGAGAGCGGATGTTTCCGACGGTGAGGTTCGTAAAGAGAGCGAAGACGAACCACAGAAGTGTGGCTGCGAGGACTGGCGGCGCGATCTTGTGCGAGTAGGTGACGATGAGCGTGGCGAGCAGGACTTCAGTGGTGATGAGAGCCGTGCTGACGAGGTTTTTCGCGATGAAGACGTCGCGAAGGCGGACGGGTGCGAGGAAGTAGAGATGGATGCCAGGGCCGTCGGTGCCAAAGACGTTGTAGAGGGTGGCGAAGAGTCCGAACAGGAGGTAGGCGAGGGCGGCGGGAAGCATGATGTCAGGCGATCTTGATAGTGCACCGCCGCGGTTGGTGAGAATAGCAACGAAGATAAGCGGACTGAAGAGGCCTACGAGAGCGTTGCCGCCGCGGAGGAGATAGCGTGTCTCTTTTTCCATACAGGCTGCGAGCGCGGGAGAGAGACCGGAGAGGTTCCAACCAAGGGCCGGTTTGCCGCTGGGCGATTGTGTGCTGCGCGCGGATGTTTCGCTGAAGTTCTCTCCGCGAAATTCTCCGCGAAGACGAAGGGCGTACAGGGCGAGAAAGATTGCGCAGAACGCGGCTACGCCGAGCATGGAAGCGATGGCTTGGATTGGCTGCGCGGCGTGCATGCGCAGAATTGCGTTGGAGGCAAGGTTTGGAGGAAAGAAAGCGATAAATGGGTGAAGCCGAACGATGACGCGAGCAAGGAGGTCAAAGCGCGAGGCGATGGCGGAATGCGAGTGGCCTGTATGACTGCGGACGGATGAGGCGAGGAGTTGTACGGCGAGGGAGAAGCTGACAAAGAGCGCTGCTACGATCTCGCGGGTGCGTCGCTGGGCGAGCCAGCGGTCGAGCCAGAGAAAGATCATGCGCAGGAAAGAAAAGAGTGTGAAGCCGTAGAGCAGGAGGACGGGAGCAGCCCAGAGAAAAAGACCTGGTTGGGCAATGCCGATTCCGGTGGCCGTAGCGAGCAGACAACAGAAGCCGACGATGGTGGTGTAGCTGAAGAAACTAAAGAAGATTCGTGTGCCGAGATAGAAGGGAAAGCTGATGGGGAAGCGAATCAGTTGAGAGAGATCGAAGCCGCCCGATTGCAGCGCAGGCTGCAGTGACGCACTGAAGGAGATGAAGCACCAGATGGCTGAGAGTATCCAAAGGATGGTCGGCAGCAGCAGAGGTTCCGAGCGAGCTATGACGAAGTAGCCAGCAAAGCCAGAGCCAATGATTGGTCCGATGGAGATTGCGGCGGCGATGGAGTAGACAATGATGCGCAGGATGATGAGAGCGGCGAGCGACATCTTGCCGCTCCTGCCGCGGAAGGCGTTGATGAAGAGACGCCAGCGTAGTTGGGCGATGGCGGCGAAGTGATCGGTTGCGCGAGGAATGGTGGTTAACCGAGCCATGAGAGCTCCTTTGGGGGAGGCAGGACGGCCGTTGTTGGCTCGGAGGGGATTTGCTGGGTTCCGACGATTTGGACGAAGATCTCTTCGAGGGTGAGGTGTTGCGGCGAGGAGGGGCCGTTGGGAGTCGTGTGGAGCGGTTTCGTGCCAGCGCGGAGTTCTTCCAGGGAGCCCTGGGCGATGAGGCGGCCGCGGTCGATGATGGCGATGTGGCTGCAGAGGCGTTCGACGATTTCAAGGACGTGCGAGGTGAGGAAGATGGTTGCGCCGCGGGCGATCATGCGTTGAAGCATGTTTTTGAGGGTGCCGGCTGCGATGGCGTCTACGCCTTCGAAGGGCTCGTCGAGGAAGAGGATTTTGGGGCCATGAATGACGGCGGCGGCGAGGGCGAGCTTTTTCTGCATGCCGTGGGAAAAGTCGGTGATGAGCTTTTTGGGTTCGGCCGCGAGGTTCATGAAGTCGAGAAGCTCGTGGGTACGGTCGGCGGTGGTGGCGCGGTCGAGACCGTACATGCGACCGACGAAGCGGAGGTATTCGGCTGCGGTTAGACGGCCGAAGAGGGCGAGGCCTTCGGGGACCACGCCTATCTGACGCTTGACTTCGATGGGGTTGGTGGCGGCGTCGAGGCCGAGAATCTCGATGGAGCCGGAGGTGGGCGCGAGCAAGCCGGTGAGCATCTTGATGGTCGTGGACTTGCCGGCTCCGTTAGGGCCGAGGAAGCCGAAGAACTGGCCCGGTGCGACGGAAAGATTGACGTCTTCGACTGCGGTGAAGTCGCCGAAGCGGCGAGTGAGGCCTGTGGTGGAGACGGCTGGGGTCATTTGGGAGAAGCATACCGCATGCCTTTTTGAGGGGCACAGCGAATGCTTCTCCGGCTAGCGGCAGGATGGGCCGCGGGAGGCGTTGAGTTTGTATCGGGCGCGGGCCTGCTGGAGTTTGGCGATGTCGATGTCGCGGAGGGGCGAGGCTCCTCCTAGTTGATGTGCGGAGAGGCAGACCTGGGCGAAGTGCTCGACGGTTTCGGTCTTCATGAAGGCGTCGGGCAGGGAGGAGCCGTAGGTCAGCAGGCCGTGGTTTGCGAGCAGGATGGCGTCGTGATCAGGGATGAAGGGTTCGAGGCTGGCGCTGACTTCTTCGGTTCCTGTGGTGGCGTAGGGGGCCAGCGGGACGAGGCCGGTGGTCATCAGGATTTCGGAACAGATGGGTTGATCGAGGGCTTTGCCGCATGCGGCGAAGGCGGTCGCGATGGGCGGGTGGGTGTGGACGATGGCTTGTACGTCGGGTCGCATACGGTAGACGGCGAGATGCATACCGATCTCGCTGGTGACGTTGCGGGTTCCGGAGAGCTTGTTGCCATCGTTGTCGATGAGGACCATGTCGACGGCGTGCAGGAGGCCCTTGCTACAGCCGGTGGGCGTGGCGAGGATAAGGTGGTCGTCGAGTCGAACGGAGAGATTGCCGGCGGTGCCGGGGGTGTAGCCGAGGCGGTGAACCCATCTGCCGAAGCGGACGAGCTGCCTGCGAAGATCCAACTCGGAGGAAGGGAACGACGATTCGAGATCGGCGCGGTCGACGTGAATGGTCTGGTGCGTCAGATATTGTGTCATTGGATCGCGGACCTCTTGTTGGGATGATCTAAAAGCTTCTTAAGGTTTCTTCCGACGATGTCGGAGGCTTTGAAGAGATGGCCGGCGGTGAGGCCGCCGACGACTTTGTGGTGACCGACTGCCGCGAGGCCCATGGATGCTATGCAGCCACATTGAGAGCAGTCGGGATTGCCGCCGAATTGGCAAGGGGTGATGACGGTCTTGAGATCGGCAGAGATGGTGTGGGTGGTGCGGGCGAAGATGCAGTCCGCAGGAGACTGGGGCGGATGGAGGAACTCCCGGAGTGCTGACTCGTGCATGTCGAGGATGGGATAGAGGGGACGGAGACGGAGGAGTTCGGTGATGACCTTTGCGCGCGCTCTTGGCGTAAGGATTTCCGGGCCTGTTGCGCGTTGCTGAGGGGTAAAGATGCTCATCCAGACCTTGTTGGCTTCGGGGCGCTCGGTCCAGAACTGAAGGAAGCGCTCAAGATAGCCGGGCTGGTCCGCAATCTGGCCGGTGATGGTGCAGTGGATCGTAACGGTCGCCTCCGCAAGATTCTTCAATATACGCTCGTAGGTCGCAGGTGCGCGGCGAATATCGTGTTCGGGTTGCAGACCGTCTATGGAGACCACGATATTGAGGCGTTTGAAGTCGGCCCAATGGGCGGGAATGGGGCGGAAGGCGCTGGTAACGATCTGGACGTGAATGCCGCGACGGTCGAACTCGGGCAGGAGGGCTTCGAGCTCGCGATATCGGACGAGGGGGTCGCCGCCGACGAGGGAGACGTGGAGAGGCTGATACTCGTCGACTACGCGGAGGACATTTTTGACGAGTGCGTCTTCTTTGTAATCAGACAATTGGCGAAGGGTGATGTTGCCTTCGCCGCCGAGGTGGGCTGGATCGAAGGCGTAGCATCCGGGACAGCGGAGGGGACATTCACGGGTGATCTCGATCGATAACGACGGACGTCTGCCTAAGAGGATGGACTTCCATGCCTGCATTACTTCTGAAGACTTCACCTGATCTCCTTGTGCGCTTAAGCGCTGAATTCGGAGTTGCCACTGGAAGGTGGATCAATCGAATAACGGAGATGTTGGAGACTAGTACCGCAGAATGGAATTGGTATCGATCGGCGCTAGCTGGTGGTGATTTATTCGCTCAGGGGGAGTGAGGCAAACTCGTATGGTTGTGGCAGGCTTGAAAGCCTCCGCACAGGCCAGGGTGGCTCCCGCCATCAATGAGAAGAGCAGAAGCATGGCGAGGTGGTAGGAGCGAAGATTTGTGTCTGGCAGATCGACGAGAGGCGCGATGCAGATGGCAAGTACGCAGAGTGCACAGAGGACAGCAGCGGCGGCTCGGATGAATCTTGCCATGTTCCTTAGACGTAGAAGTGTGCTGCAAAGTTGTTTTCTTCGATTTTGAGGAAAGCGATTGTCGTATTTGTGGGTCTAACTCTTGCAGACGGCTTGTAGAGAGACTGACTGTTTCGAATTGATATACTTAAGGGCTGTGGTACAAGAGCCGGTTTGAGTAGACGATCGGACGCAGCGATGCCGGAGTTGTCCGTGTGCGAGGCTGCAGAACAGGGTTCTGAATGAGTACGTATCTTGAGAAGATCAATTCCCCGGCAGATGTGAAGAAGTTGTCGATGGTGGAGTTGGAGCGGCTTGCGGAAGAGATTCGCGAGCGGTTAATCATTGGGGTTTCGAAGACAGGTGGCCACATCGGACCGAATCTGGGTGTTGTTGAACTGACGCTCGCGATGCACTATGTGTTCGATACGCCTGCGGACAGCTTTGTCTTCGATGTGAGCCATCAGGCGTATGTGCATAAGCTGCTGACCGGGCGGGAGAAGTTGTTCCATACGATTCGACAGCCGAATGGGTTGAATGGCTTTATGCTGCGCACGGAGAGCGAGCATGACAGCTATGGCGCGGGTCATGCTGGTACGGCGCTGAGTGCGGCGTTGGGAATGGCTGTGGCCCGGGATATGTCGGGTGGGAGCGAACATATTGTCGCACTGGCTGGGGATGCTGCGTTTACGAATGGGATCTCGTATGAGGCGCTGAACAATATTGCAGCGCAGACAAAGCGGCTGATTGTGGTGTTGAACGACAATGCGTGGTCGATCGATAAGAACGTCGGAGCGATTGCGGAGTACTTCCACAAGATTGTGATGAATCCGACGATCTCGAGCTGGCATGACAAGGCCGCGGAGTTGTTGGAGCGGTTTGGCGGCAAGACGGTTCGTCACGTGGCACGCAAGGCCGAAGAGGCTGCGAAGGGCTTGATCGGGCCGGGTACGTTGTTTGAAGAATTTGGGATTAGTTACTTTGGGCCGATCGATGGGCATAATTTGCCGCTGCTGATTGAGACGTTCAAATTTTTGAAGCAGCAGAACAAGCCTGTGGTGCTGCATGCGATTACGCAGAAGGGCAAAGGCTTTCAGCCAGCGCTGGAGAAGCAGAAGAAGTTTCATGGGCTGGGGCCGTATGACGCGGAGACGGGTGAGACGAAGTCGGCGGGGCAGAAGACTTATTCGGAGATATTTGCCGAGTCGCTGACGAAGCTGGCTACGGAGAACGAGAAGGTAGTGGCGATTACGGCGGCGATGCCGAATGGGACGGCGCTGGATTTGTTTCGGCCGCATCATCCTTCGCGGTACTTCGACGTAGGGATTGCCGAGGAACATGCGGTGATCTTTGCGGCGGGTATGGCTACGAAGGGGTACAAGCCGTTTTGCGCGATCTACTCGACGTTTTTGCAGCGTGCGTTCGATCCGGTTGTGCATGATGTATGCCTGCAGAATTTGCCGGTTGTGTTCTGTATGGATCGCGGCGGGTTGAGTGGCGATGATGGGCCGACGCACCATGGGCTGTTTGACATCAGCTATCTGCGGAGCGTGCCGAACCTGATTCACATGGTTCCAAAGGACGAGGACGAACTGCAGGACATGATGTATACGGCGATGCTGCACGAGGGGCCGAGCGCGATTCGATATCCACGTGGAACGGGGCCGGGCGTGGCGGTGAAGGCTCAGCCGCTGGCGCTGGAGATTGGTAAGGCTGAGGTGATTAAGGACTCAGGACGTACTGATGTTGCCATCTTTGGTCTAGGAGCGATGCTGCCTGAGGCCGTGCGGCTGGCGGAGATGCTGGAGCGGGAAGGGTTTTCCGCTGCGGTGATCAACCCGCGGTTTGCCAAGCCTATCGATAAGGCCTGTGTGGGAGAGTTCGGCGGTCGCTGTGGGTTGGTCATTACGCTGGAGGACCATATGCTCGCGGGTGGGTTTGGATCTGCGGTGCTGGAGACACTGAGTGGGCTTGAACTGCAGGTTCCTGTGGTGCGCGTTGGCTGGCCCGATGAGTTTATCGAGCATGGCAAGGTTGAGGCGCTTCGTGAAAAGTATGGGCTGACTGCGGAGGCTGCACTTGCAAAAGCGCGGCCCTACCTGAGCAAAATGATGGAGCAGATTCTGGCTAAGCATGCTTAGACCATAGAGGACGAAGTAAGAACGGGCTGCTGATGCAGCCCGTTTTCGTTTGCTTAGGGAATAAAGGGCAGGAGTTTGCTGGCTTGAGTCTGGCGATAGGCGAAGGTGTTGCGGAGTTGGCGGTTGATGAAGAGGTAGCGTGCCAGCTCTCCTAGTTTGCCAAGAGGCGATTCGTAGATAACTTCGTCACAGAGAAGGGTGCCGTGAGTTGCGCGGCCTGCATTGTCGGGGCGGGTTGCTGGCTGTACCGAGTGGCGATGGAGCCAGTAGGCGAACGGGCCTCGGATCTGAAGGTCGGTGAAGTGATCGCTCCAGACGAAATCGGTTATCTCGGCTTCCCAAGGGATGCGGATTGGAGAGTAAGGGAAGGGGCGGAAGCTGATGGTGATGCGTGATCCGAGGTCAGCTGCGATCGTGCGGAGGGCCGAGGTTCCGGCGGGGCGTGGTGTAGGCGTAGTCAGCGATGCTTGTTCGATGTGGGCTTGCTGCCAGCGAGGCATGAGGTGTGGGAGGTTTTCGGGATTGGCGAAGAAGGCGAAGACCAGGTGGACTGGATATGGGAGCCACTGCTCTGTTGTGAAGGTATGTCGCATGGTCTGAATTTCGTTGTGTGCCTAGTGGCGAGCGCTTCCTCGAGGCTGGATTGGTCTGTGTGGAATGGATGCTTGAAAGATAGCAACTTAGAACCGAAGTACGAGACGCGATTGTGTGAAGCAAAGGGATTGGGTGAAATTGTTGATGCTGTGAAGAAGAGGTGATACGGATGGGGCGTTGACAATTGCGGTGGGTACCCGTCAACTGAGAGTCAGGTGTGTGTAAATGAATCTACCAGCGACTGCTGATGAAACGCAGATGGACACAGGAGAGGAAAGCGTGAGCAGGAATGCAGGGCATCGCGATCGCGGATTGCTTTTGATCGGGTTGTTCAAGCTGGGCAAGGCGATCCTGTTTTTTCTGCTAGGAGTGGGGGCGATCCATCTATTGCACAGGGATCTTGGGGACGAGGTGATGCGACTGGTGACAGCGCTGAAGTTCGATCCGGAGAGCAAGGTTGTGGCTCTGCTTCTGGACAAGGTGGATCTGATCGATGCGCATCGATTAAAGCAGATCAGCCTGGCGACGTTTGCCTACTCCGCGCTGGCGTTGACCGAAGGAGTGGGGCTGGTGCTCGAAAAAGTGTGGGCGGAGTATCTGACGCTTTTCCTGACGATCTCATTTCTTCCGTGGGAGTTGTATGAGCTGGCTCGGCGGCCGAATTGGTTTCGGTTGAGCCTGCTGCTGATCAATCTTGCCGTGCTTGGGTATCTGTTGTGGCTGCTGCGGCGGAAGAAGGTTGCGGCTGAGATTCAGGTATCCAGTTAAGCGAGAGGCTTAACACCGATCTCCACCTATGACACCGATTTGCAATGCTCACGGATTTCGCGGATTAAAACGGATAGAAAACCGAAACCTGATAAAGGGCGGGTTTTCGGGTGCGTTTTCGCCTTTATTTCGCCTATCAGATTGATTGAAGAAGTCGCAAGTGGCGTCCTTGGTATGAACCAGCCTCGGCAACACTAGGGGTGGGGGTATACGGCTTGATTCATACGATTTGGTGAGTTTTCCACATTTCATTATGGGAATTGCACTGATTTGCACAATTTAGTGCTTTACAGCGGGATGCTGCTGCGAGACGATGTGGACGGAAGTGGTCAAAAGTGGAGTTAAAGGGACCAAATAAGATCAATTCCTGATGGAAGTCTACTTCGCCGAGCCAGTTTCGAGCGAAATGAGATGGAACGGGTATCGAGGTTGTCATGTTTCGGGGAAATCACCCAACTCGCGTGGACGAAAAAGGCCGGCTGAAGCTGCCGGCGGAGTTCAAGCGCAGGGTCGATGAACTGTACGGACCTCAGTTTTTTATTACGAGCAAGGATGGACGGCGGGCTGAAATATGGCCGCTGAAGGAGTGGGAGAAGATCGAGGCGCAGTTGGCCAGGCTCTCACCGATGGATCCGGTAAGGAAGAAGTTTTTGGACGTAACGAACTACTACGGCCAGATGGTTGAGATGGATGCACAGGGTCGACTGCTGTTGCCGCAACTGTTGCGGGAGTCGGCGAAGGCGACCGGCGAGGTGAATGTGCTCGGCGTGCAGACGATGTTGGAAGTGGTGAATGCGGAGTCGTTCAAGGCCGAGATGAAGGGCGAACGCGATGCAGTTGAGTTGACAGTAAGCGATCTGACGGCTTTGGCAGAGAAGACGAAGGTTAGTGAGTAGAGATTAGGACGTTGGATGTGGCCCCCAGGGGCAGCACAAGGCGGGACGAGATGAAGAGACCGCAACATGTGCCGGTTCTTTTAGATGAAGTTTTGGAGTACCTGAATGTGCGGCCGGGCGGCGTCTACGTGGACGCGACGCTGGGTCTGGCGGGGCACTCCTCGGAGATAGCGAGGAGGCTGGGCGCGAAGGGCAGGTTGATCTGCTTTGATCGCGATCCGCAGGCGATGGAGTTGGGAAAGGCACGGCTCGAAGAAGTAAAGGCCGAGATGGGAGAAGAGATGCCGGAGGTGGTGTTTGTACCGAAGGCGTTCTCGGGGGCCAGTGGCGAGATAAAGGCAGGAAGCCTGGATGGTTTGCTTGCGGACTTCGGCGTGAGCAGCCTGCAGCTGGACGAGGCACAGAGGGGATTCAGTTTTCGGTCAGAAGGTCCACTAGACATGCGGATGGATACGCGCAGTGGAGAGACGGCCGAGCAAGTGGTAAATCAGGAAGACGAAAACGAACTCGCCGACCTGATTTACGAATTCGGAGAGGAAAGGAGGTCGCGGAGAATCGCCAGAGCCATTGTGAGGGCCCGGCCGATAACGACGACGGCAGAGTTAGCCAGAGTGATATCGGCTGCGGCCCCATCAATGAAAGGGGACAAGATTCATCCGGCGACACGGACCTTTCAGGCGCTTCGGATTCGAGTGAATGATGAGCTGGGGGAGATCAGGACGCTGCTGGAAAGCGCGCCGTCTCTGTTGAAGCCGGGAGGAAGGCTGGTGTTGATCAGCTTCCACTCGCTGGAGGACCGGTTGGTGAAGGATGCGTTTCGTGAGGCCGGTCGAACCAAAATGTTTGAGGTTTTGACGAAGAAGCCAGTTGTGGCTGGTGAAGAAGAAGAGATGCGGAATCCGCGAGCAAGAAGTGCAAAGATGCGGGCGGCAGAGAAGATTTAGTAGCGATATTAGTTACATATTTTAGCGATGTATGTAACGACAAGTGATCGGGCCGGGGTTGTCCCACCTTCTTTCAGGCGAAAGACAACTCTGTAGTACAAAGTCCCCTCCTCCAATAGCAATCCCGGCCCGTTCGTACGTTGAGGAGAGGCGAGAGTTCAGAAGCAAGTGAGGTACGCGATGGCAACGACAGCGATGGTAGGACAGCAGATGGAGATGATGGGCGCGCGGCGGCAGTCGCAGAGCCGCACTGAGTCGCTGGCGGAGCGCAACCATGCGCTGTACGAGGCGCAGCGGAAGGCTCGGCGTGGGCCTACGCCCGAGGTTTTCTTTGCGAAGCACATCGACAACACCCGGCTGGTGAAGGCGGACGATCCGGAGCGGCGGCGGGAGATGCGGCAGTTTGCGACGGTGATGAGCGTGCTGTTTCTGCTGGTGATGGTCTATGTGTGGCAGCATTTTTCGGCGATTGAGATTGGGTATCACGTTGAGGTGCAGAAGCAGCAGGTTGAGCAGCTGCGGGAAGAGAATCGGCAATTGCGTCTGTCTGAGGCTCAACTGACGGACCCGGAGCGGATCGACAAGATTGCGAAGCAGCTTGGACTGGATGCTCCCCAGCCTGGGCAGGTTGTGCGGCCTGAGGGCGGGGATCCTAATGCTTCGGTGTTGGCGCAGGCAGGCGCTCCGGCGCTGGTGGCGCAGTAGGAGCGGGTTTCGTCAGCGAATTTCTAACTTGGTTTGAGTTTTCATAACGGGATTGTGATGAATAAGGCGCCACGGCAGACGTTAACCGCTCCTATACGGAGAGTTCGGTTTGCCTACGTGGCGCTGTTTTTTTGTTTCTGGACAGCTTCGATTGGGTTGCGATTGGTTTGGTTGCAAGTGGTGCGGCATGGCGATTTTGTAGAGCGTGCGGCCAAGCAACAGCAGCGGACGTTTGAGGTAGCTCCGCGGCGCGGGGTGCTGTATGACCGCAACCTGAAAGAGCTGGCGATGACGGTCACGGTGGACAGTGTGTATGCGGTGCCGAGCGAGTTAGGTGATAACCGCGAGAGCGCGGCAGAGATGTTGGCTGGAATTGTTCACAGTGATGCGAGAGATAGCTTTACGTCGCGGCAGCAGATGTTGGCTCGGTTTAATGCGTCGCGGAATTTTGCGTGGGTGGCGCGGCGAGTTGATGCTGAGACGGCGACTCGGGTGCGAGAGCTGAATCTGAAGGGAGTCTATTTTCAGAAGGAGTTCAAGAGGTTCTATCCGAATAATGACCTGGCCGCGCAGGTGCTGGGGTATGTGGGCACGGATGATACGGGGCTGGGTGGGCTTGAGCGTGAGTTTGACGATGATATGCATGGGACTCCGGGGCATGTGCTGACGGCGCTCGATGCGAAGCGACATGTGCTCGGAAGTGAAGAGAGCCAACCGCTGCCGGGTGAGAATCTGGTGCTGTCGATCGACGCGAATATCCAGTACATGGCGGAGCGAGCGCTTGATGCGCAGATGGAGAAGATGAAGGCGCTGCATGGAACTGTCGTGGTGCAGGATCCGCATACGGGGCAGATTTTGGCGCTGGCGATTTCTCCTCGCTTCAATCCGAACGACCAGCGGCATATGGATGCGAGCGTGTTGCAGAACCTGGCTGTGAGCGATGTGTATGAGCCGGGGTCGACGTTCAAACTGGTGTCGTACTCGGCGGCACTGGATGCGGCGGGCGTTGAGCCGACAGACATCGTCGATTGCCAGGGCGGCGCCATGACGATGTATGGCCGTACGTTGCACGATGACAAGTCAGATGGTCACTTAGGGCGAGTGACGGTGCAATACGCGCTGGAGAAGTCGAGCGACGTAGGCGCGGCGAAGATGGCGCTGAAGCTGGGGAACCAGAAGTTCTATGAGTACATGCGGGCTTTTGGTTTTGGTGACCGTTCGGGAATTGAGCTGCCGAGCGAGACTCGCGGGCTGTTGCGTAATCCGAAGAAATGGGGCGCGACCAGCATTCTGTCGATGGCGATAGGCCAAGAGGTGGGTGTGACGCCGGTGCAGTTGGTGACCATGGTGAGTACGATTGCAAACGGTGGGGTTTACATGCCGCCGCATATTTTGCTGCAGTCGACCGATCAGATGAAGGGCGATCCGCGGTTACAGGCGGCGGCGTTCCGTCCGGCCAATCAACTGCCATCGACACTGCCGGATGGTGCGCACCGTGTGATCAAAGAGATCACTTCCGCGAAGATGCGGATGATGATGCAGGGAATTGTGGTGGAGGGTACGGGACGTAAGGGTGCGCTGAACGGCTACAGCGCAGGTGGGAAGACGGGAACGGCGCAGAAGATCGATGTTGCGACGCACACGTATTCGCACACGAAGCTGGTGGCTAGTTTTGCGGGGTTCGCGCCGGTGAGCAATCCGGCGATCTCGGTGGCGGTGGTGATTGATACGCCGACGGTGGGGTCAAGGTACGGTGCCGAGACGAGTGCGCCGGTGTTCGCGGAGGTGGCGCAGCAGGTGCTGGAGTATCTTGGCGTGCCGCATGATCAGCCGTTGAAGGCAAAGAAGGATCTGGTGGCTTCGGTTAAAAGTGATGAGGCGGAGGAGGCTCCGACGGATAGTGGCGCCGATCTGAATGCGATGTTTGCGGATGTGAATAGTTTGCCAGCGGATGATCCGCTGAGGACTCCGGCTAATGCTGCGGCGGCGTCAGAGACTGCTTCGGCGGTGGCGGAGAAGCCTGCTGTTGCTGCGCCAAAGGTTGCGGATAAGTCGCAGGGAGTTTTGAACCTCCTGCCCGCGAAGGTGCTGGCGGCGTTTCAGGCAAAGGGGGACGGTGATACTGGTGTGTCTGCGCCACTGCCTGCGCCTAAGGTTGTGCCCGCTGTGCAATCGAAGACGAACGGTTCGGTGGTGGTGGATGCGGCGTTGCGAGTGGCTGTGCCTTCGTTTGATGGTGCGGCGCTGCGGACGGTTGTGGAGCGGGCCGATGCTGTGGGGTTGCGGGTACAGCCGGTGGGGAGTGGGCTGGCTCGGGAGCAGGTGCCGGCTGCGGGGACGATGGTGCCGTCGGGGACTGAGGTTGTGGTCCGGTTTGCGCGCTAGGTGTCGGCTTTAGAATCAGTGGGTATGGATTGGAATGAGGTTTTACGCGAAGTGTGTGTGCTGGAGTGTACCGGTAGCCCGATAGAGGTTACTGGGGTTCAGTATGATTCGCGACGGGTGGTGCGTGGGGATGCGTTTATTGCGATGCGTGGGGGAAGCGCGGATGGAAATCGTTATATAGACGCGGTGATTGCGCAGGGCGCGGTGGCGGTGGTTACGGACTCGCGTGATGCGTATGCGAAGCTACGGCGGGAGCATCCGGAGGTGGCGGCGGCACTTGTGGAGCGAGGGCGGCGGGCTCTGGCGGAGGTTAGTTCGGCGGTCATGGGGCATCCGCAGAAGAAGCTGGCGCTGAGTGGGGTGACGGGGACGAATGGGAAGACGACGACCGCGTTTTTGCTGGAGGCGATGCTGCGGAGTGTAGGGCGGTGGTGTGTGCTGATCGGGACGATAGAGACGCATATCGGGGATGAGATTAGGGTTTCTCCACATACGACGCCGGAGAGCCGGGATGTGCTGGCGTTGTTTGCCGATGGGGTGAGGGTTGGGGCGAGCGAAGCGGTGATGGAGATGAGCTCGCATGCGCTTGAGCAGGAGCGGGTTTGGGGGTTGCCGGTGGAGGTGGCGATCTTTACGAATCTGACGCAGGACCATCTGGATTATCACGGGACGATGGAAGGTTACTTTGCGGCAAAGGCGAGGCTGTTTGATGGCGTAGGTGCTCCTCCGCCGCGAGTGGCGGTGATCAATACGGATGATGTTTATGGTGAGCGACTGGCTGCTGGGATCGAGCGGTCGCAGGTGGTTCGGTATGGGATGGAGGGTAAGGGAGATTTTGTTGCGCAGGACGTGCGGATGCGCGCCGGGGAGACTCGGTTTCGGATGGTGACTCCGCATGGGGTTGTGGAGATGCGATCTCCGTTGACGGGGCGAGTGAATGTCTACAATTTGTTGGGTGCCAGTGCGGCTGCGTGGGCTCGAGGGTTGACGCTGGACGAGATTGCTCGTGGGGCTGAGGCCGGGACGCAGGTTCCGGGGCGGTTTGAAGTGGTGCCTTCGACGAATGATGTGACGGTGGTGGTGGATTATGCGCATACGGATGATGCTTTGCGGAATTTGATTTCGCTGGCGCGGGAGTTGGTGAAGGAGCGCGGCGGCCGCGTGATTACGCTGTTTGGGTGTGGTGGGGATAGGGACAGAACGAAGCGGCCGAGGATGGGAACGGCTGCAGGCGAGGGGAGCGATCTGGTGGTGCTGACGAGCGATAATCCGCGGAGCGAAGAGCCGATGGCGATTATTGAAGAGGCTTTGGCGGGTGTGAAGGAGACGGGGACGAAGTGCATCGTCGAAGAAGATCGGGCTGAGGCGATTGAGATTGCGATTCGTGCGGCTCGGGCGGGGGATATTGTTTTGATTGCAGGCAAGGGGCATGAGAAGGTGCAGATTTTGAAGGGTGGGACTGTGCCGTTTGATGATGTGGCTGTGGCTTCGAGTGTGCTGAAGGAGATTGCGTGAAATTGACGTTAGGGCAGATTGCGGATTGGATTCATGCGGAGGGGGATTTTGATACTTCGGCGGAGGCGCTGGGGTATGGGATCGATTCGCGGACGATTGGGGCTGGGGAGCTGTTCTTTGCGGTGAAGGGAGAACGGCTGGATGGACATGACTATGTGGCGACGGCGTTGGCTGATGGCGCGGTGGCCGGGGTTGTGAGCATGGGCTGGGTGGTGCCGGCTGAGGTGGATGAGACGAAGCTGCTGCGAGTTCCGGCTTGTGAGGATTGTGTGCTGCAGGCGCTGCAACAGTTGGCTCATGCGGTTCGGCGAGAGTGGGGCGGGCGGGTAATTGGAGTGACCGGTTCGGCGGGGAAGACAACGACGAAGGAAGCGGTGGCGCAGGTGTTGGGCGCGCGCTTCAAGGTGCTGAAGTCGTTGGGGAATCTGAACAATGGGTTTGGTTTGCCGCTGCAGTTGTTGAAGCTGGAGAGAGACCATGAGGCCGCGGTGATTGAGA
Source organism: Edaphobacter aggregans (assembly GCF_003945235.1). Taxonomy (NCBI): domain Bacteria; kingdom Pseudomonadati; phylum Acidobacteriota; class Terriglobia; order Terriglobales; family Acidobacteriaceae; genus Edaphobacter; species Edaphobacter aggregans. The sequence continues at coordinate 1,748,599 of NZ_RSDW01000001.1, read as the reverse complement.
TGGGGATGAACCACGCAGGGGAAATTGCTGCGCTCGCGGAGATTGCTGAGCCGGATTGGGGTGTGGTGTCGAATGTTGCGCCGGTACATATGGAGTTTTTCCCCGATGGGCTGGCGGGGATTGCGAGGGCTAAGTATGAGTTGGTGGAGGCATTGCCTGAGGATGGCGTGGCGGTCTTAAATTTTGATGATGCGTATGTGAAGGAGTTTGGACGTGGGATGGGGGATCGCGCGGTCTTCTATGGATTGGGTGAGGGGGCTGATGTACGGGCTGTTCACGTGGCTGAGATGGGTGCGGAGGGTGTGGTGTTTACCGTGGAGGCGAAGGGCGGGCGGGCAAGCGTGCAGTTGAAGATGCTGGGTCGGCATAACGTTTCGAATGCTTTGGCGGCAATTGCAGTAGGGTTGCGGAGTGGGATGGAGTTGGAAGAGTGTGCGGCGGCCGTGGGTGAGATGCGCGCTGCCGACAAGCGAGGTGAGGTGCTGGAGTGGCGCGGGGCGACTCTGATTAATGATTCCTACAATTCGAATCCGAGGGCTCTGGATGCGATGGTGGATGCTCTGATGGCGATGCCGGCTGAGCGGCATGTGGTGATCGCAGGCGAGATGCTGGAGTTGGGGGCGGAGGCGGCTGCGCTTCATGCGGCGTGTGGGAGGCGGATGGCCGAGCGTGGAGTGACGGTAGTGGTGGGGGTTCGCGGGGTGGCTGAGGAACTGGCGCGGGCTGCTCGGGAGGATGGCGTGTACGCTGTGTTTGTGGCGGATGCGGATGCGGCTGGTGTGTGGCTCAGGGAGAATGTGCGGGCGGGGGATGCGGTTCTGCTGAAGGCTTCGCGAGGGGTGAAGCTGGAGCGGGCGCTGGCTGGACTGACTGCTTAGCAGTGCATTCAAGCTGGATTCGCGAATGTGTCTTGATTCGCTGAGGAAATTGATTGCCGGGCGCGAGGGCAGCGGCTGTTAAGATAACGAGAGATTGCGGCTGTTTTTGTGAGGGCTGTGATCGATCCGGATATCGACGTGAACTAAAGGCGGAGACGTTTTGCTCTATTGGCTGCTGTATCAGAAGTTGTTTCCTTACTTTCGTCTCTTTCGCATCTTTCGCTATCTGACGTTTCGCACTGTGTTTGCGAGTCTGACGGCGCTGCTGATCGGTTTGCTGATCGGGCCATATGTGATTGATCGGCTCCGCGAGTTTCAGATTGGGCAGTATATCCGCGAGGAGGGGCCGCAGTCGCACCAGAAGAAGAGTGGGACGCCGACGATGGGTGGCGTGCTGATCTGTATTTCGATCCTGGTGCCTACGTTGTTGTGGTCGGATCTGTCGAATCCGTTTGTGTGGCTGGTGATGCTGTCGACGTTGGCGTTTGGGGCGATTGGGTTTGCGGATGACTACATTAAGGTGGTGCATCGCAGGAACCTGGGGTTGACGGCCAAAGCTAAGCTGGGTTTGCAGTTTCTGGCAAGTGGTGGGGTGGCGGTTGCGCTGGTGGTGATGGACCTGCATCGTGGGTATTCGACGAGATTGATGTTTCCGTTTCTGAAACGGTACCGGCCGGATCTAGTGTGGGATTGGTTGGGGCACGTTCCGCATATGCACTGGCTGGCGTTTCTGCCGTTTGTGTTGTTTGTGATTCTGGTGATTACAGGTGCGAGCAACGCGGTGAATCTGACGGACGGCCTGGATGGATTGGCGATTGGTTGCACGATTATTGCTGCCGGTGCGTTAACTGTGCTGACGTATGTGAGCGGGCATGTGGTGTTTAGCGACTATCTTGAGCTGCAGCGAATGCCGATGGTGAGTGAATTGACGGTGTTCTGTGGGGCAATGGTGGGGGCGAGCATCGGATTCCTTTGGTATAACGCTCATCCGGCGGAGATTTTTATGGGGGATGTCGGGAGTTTGGCGCTGGGTGGGGCGATTGGCACGGTAGCGGTGGCGATCAAGCAGGAGTTGCTGCTTCCGTTTATTGGCGGCGTGTTTATTCTTGAAGCGTTGAGCGTGATTCTGCAGGTAGGGAGCTATAAGCTTCGTAAGGGGAAACGCATCTTCAAGATGGCTCCGCTGCACCATCACTTTGAGTTGATGGGGTGGTCGGAGTCGAAGGTGATTACGCGGTTCTGGATTTTGGCGCTGGTGTTTGCACTGTTTGCTTTGACGACTTTGAAGCTGCGATGAGAGTGTGGAAGGATGATGGATTTGAAGAATAAGCGAGTCTTAGTAGTGGGGCTGGGAAAATCGGGCATCTCGGCAGCGCTGTTTCTGCGCGGGCAGGGGGCGCGGGTGACGGTAAGTGATACGCGGAGTGCGATGGCTCTGGCGAAGGAGATTCCTGCGCTGTTGGAGGCGGGGATCATGGTGGAGTCGGGTGGGCATGGGTTGCTGACGTTTCGGCGACAGGACCTGATTGTGGTGTCGCCCGGGGTGCCGATGGATACGCCTGAGGTGAAGCAGGTTGTCGGATTTGGGATGACGGTGATCGGGGAGCTGGAGCTGGCGAGCCGGTACCTGCAGGGGCGGGTGGTGGCGATTACGGGGTCGAATGGGAAGACTACGACTACGACGCTGGTGGGGAAGATTCTAGGTGATGCTGGATTGCCTACGTTGGTGGGTGGGAATATCGGGCTGCCTGTGATCGATCTGGTGGCGAAGAGCGCGGCGGAGACGACGAGTGTGCTCGAGGTGTCGAGCTTCCAGTTGGAGACGATTGAGGAGTTTCATCCGTGGATCGCAGTGGTGCTCAACATTACTCCAGACCATCTGGATCGGCATGGGAGCTTTGAGGCTTATGCGGCGGCAAAGGCGAGGATTACGGAGAACCAGGGAGAGGATGACTTCCTGGTGCTGAATGGGGAAGACAAAGCAACGCAGATGGTGGCGTTGAAGACGAAGGCTCAGATCTACTGGTTTAGCGGGAGAAGACCGATCAAACAGGGAGCGTTTGTGCACGGGGAGAGCATCCTGTTTGTCGCTCGGGAGGGGGCAAAGGCGGAGCCTGTGATGCCTGTGGCGGAGATTCCGCTGAAGGGTGCGCACAATGTGGAGAATGTGCTGGCGGCGGTGTGTGTGGCGCGGCTGGCGGGAGTTCCAGCAGAGAAGATTAGGGCTTCGGTGGCTTCGTTCAAGGCGGTGGAGCATCGGTTGGAGTTTGTGAAGAGTACGAAGGGAGTGGAGTTCTACAACGACTCGAAGGCTACGAATGTGGATGCGGCGATGAAGGCGGTGGCTTCGTTTGAGGGTGGGATTCACTTGATTTTGGGTGGAAAGGATAAGGATTCGGATTACTCGTTGATGGCTGAGTTGCTGAAGGAGCGGGTGAAGGCTGTTTATACGATTGGTTCGGCTGCGGAAAAGATTGAGCGTCAATTGGCGGGAGTCGTGAAGATGGTGTCAGCTGAGACGATGCAGGTGGCAGTGACGAAGGCTGCTGCTGCTGCGGTCTCTGGCGATGTGGTGCTGCTGGCGCCGGCCTGCTCGAGCTTTGATCAGTTTGAAAATTATGAGCATCGGGGACAGGTGTTCCGGCAGCTTGTGAATGAGTTGAGCTAGGCAGTTGAATGGGCAGCATCAGCACTAGAAGCGGGATGTGATGGTATGGCGAAGAGAGTAGGGGTGGACAAGTGGCTCTTCGGAGTGGTGCTGCTGCTGGTGCTGTTTGGGCTGGTGATGGTTTTTTCTGCGTCGGCGGTGATGGCGAAGGAGACGCTGGGGTCGCCCTATTCGTATGTGGGAAGGCAGGCGCTGTGGGCGCTCCTGGGGATGGGTGCGCTGACGGTGCTGATGCGGGTGGACTACCGGCACTATAACAACCCCAGAGTTGTGTTTCCGGCTGTGGCGGTTACAACACTGCTGCTGATTGGCGTGTTTGCGATGAGCGGGATGAATGGAGCGCACCGGTGGATTCGGTTGGCCGGGACGACGCTGCAGCCTTCGGAGTTGGCGAAGCCTGTGCTGGTGTTGTTTCTTGCATACTTTCTGCAGACTCGGATTCACTTGATGGATGACGTGAAGGGCACGATTCTGCGGGCTGCTGCTGTACCGTTGGTATTTTCTGCTCTGATTTTGAAGGAGCCGGATCTGGGTACGGCTATGGTGTGTATGGCGGTGACGGCGCTGATGCTTTATCTGGCCGGGGCACGGATGAGATACTTCGCGATTGGCGCGGCGCTGGCTTCGCCGGTGATGTATTACATGCTGTTTCACGTGAAGTTCCGGCGGGATCGGATGCTGGCGTTTGTGAATCCGGAGGCCGATCCGCGGGGGACCGGGTTTCATATTCTACAGTCGTTGATTGCTGTTGGGACCGGTGGGCTTCACGGGCTTGGGTTGATGGAAGGGCGGCAGAAGCTGTTTTATCTGCCGGAGGTGCAGACGGACTTCATCTTTGCAAACATCTGCGAGGAGCTTGGACTGATTGGTGCGGTGATTATTGTCGCGTTGTTTGTGGCTCTGGGGTATCGTGGGCTGCGTGCGGCGTTTCTTTCGACCGATCCGTTTGCGCGGTTCCTGGCGTTTGGATTGACGACTTCGATTTTGATTCAGGCGTTCTTCAATATGAGCGTTGTGCTGGCGTTGCTGCCGACGAAGGGGATTCCGCTGCCGTTTATCTCTTCGGGCGGGACTTCGATCTTCATTACGTTGGCTGGAATGGGCGTGTTGCTGAACATTACGCGTGAGATCGATTGAAGTCGTGAGTGAGTCGGCTATGCTGCGGGTATTGATTGCGGGTGGGGGGACCGGGGGACACGTGATTCCGGCGCTGGCGATTGCGCGGGAGCTCAGGAATGCGCATGAGGCCGAGGTTCGGTTTGTTGGGACGGCTCGGGGGCTTGAGACGCGGCTCGTGCCGGAAGCCGGGTTTCCGCTGGAGCTGATTCGGGTGGGGCAGTTGAAGAATGTGAGCCTGGCTACTCGGTTGCGGACGTTGTTTGATCTGCCGCTGGGCGTGATGCGGTGTGTGGAGCTACTGCGCAGTTTTAAGCCAGATGTGGTGGTGGGAGTTGGGGGGTATGCTTCGGGGCCGGCGATGATGGCTGCGATTCTGCTGCGGGTGCCTACGGTGGCGTTTGAGCCGAATGCAGTTCCGGGGCTGGCGAATCGGCTGGTGGGAAAGTGGGTGAGTGCAGCTGCGGTGAACTTCGAGGAGACGCGGCTGTATTTTCGTGGGGCTCGGGTGACCGGGATTCCGGTTCGGCAGGAGTTCTTTGAGATTGCACCGAGGATAGGAGTGGCTCGGCGGTTGCTGGTGTTCGGTGGGAGCCAGGGGGCTCGGGTGTTCAACGAGGTGATGCCGAAGATTGCGGGGCGTCTGCTGACGGAATTTCCGAAGTTGGAGATTGTGCACCAGGCTGGGGGACGGCATGGGGTTTCGACGCAGGAGACGTATGAGCGGGCCGGATTTCTGGGTGAGGGAATCGAGGGTCGGGTGCGAGTGCAGCCGTATCTCGATGGAATGGTGGACGAGATTGCTGCAGCAGACCTGATTCTTTGTCGTAGCGGGGCCAGTTCTGTGGCGGAGTTGGCAGCGGCGGGGAGGGCGGCGGTGTTGGTGCCGTTTCCGCAGGCTGCGGATGACCACCAGAGGAAGAATGCGGAGGCGTTTGTGGCGGCCGGGGCAGCGGAGATGATCATCGAAGCCGAGTTGGATGAAACGCGGTTGCTCGAGACGCTACGAGGGCTGTTGGCCGACGATGCGCGGCGGGCGGAGATGGGTAGACGGGCGCGGGGGTTGGCGCATCCTGATGCGGTGCGGGAGATTGGGACGATGGTGGCTGGATTGGCGAAGCAGCGGTGATCGGCTCGTGAATGGGTTGGCATGGTTGGCTGCTCCTTTCCTGGGTTTGGTTTTGATGAGGTAGTAGCCCCCCTCTACTGTTTGTTGATTAAGTATCTGTTTTCATATACTTAGCAATTAATTTCTTTGCAAAGTATTGATTCTAGATACTTTACTGATAAGGTATTCATTTCAAGTGGTTTATGGCATGAGTATTGGCTCCAAATGAAAAAGCCCCGGGGTGGCCGGGGCTCTCTTTTGCTGACTGTATCTAGTTTAACAGGTTGGAGATAATTATTATGCCATGCGTATCTAACTGATAATAAATTGGATATTCGATTTATGGGCTTGACAGGTTTTAAAGGGGCGAGAAAAAGAATGGGCTGAGGTTGGTTCCTCAGCCCATTGGGTTTTAATGTCGCTGGAGTTTAGCGGTGTCCGTGGCCGCCGCCTCCACCGCCGTGGGAGCTTCCGCCTCCGCCGCTGTTGCCATGGAAGCCACCGCCGCTATTCATGCTACCGCCATGGTAGCTGCTGCCGGACGGCATGCTCGCGTGGTAGTTGCCAGCACTCATGGTGGTGCTTCGCTGGAAATTGCTACCAGAGGGCGTGCTCGGGCGGTAGTTACCGGGCATCATGGCGTTGCCGTGGTAGCCGCTGCCGCTGTAGCCGTTATAGCCAGCGTGAGGTTGGCTGCCGAAGTTGCTGCTCGGGCTCGTGCTGGCGAAGTTGCGCTGCACATTGCCGCCGTTATAGGCCGAGCGATTGACGCCCTGGTTGAAGCCGGAGCCGCGTTCCGCGAAGTTACTGCTGCCGCGGTTGACGTTGGCGGTCGCGAAGGATCCGCGATTGTCGTTGTAGGTGTTGCGGGTCCAGCTGCTGCCTCCTGGGCGGCCGTTATAGCCGTTGTAGGGGCGATTGTAGATGTAGCCGCCTCTCCAGCCGATGTTGTTGTAGGCGCGGTTGTACCAGTAATGTCCGCCGCCCCAATAGCCACCGTAGAAACCGGTTCCGAAGTAGCCGAAGCCATAGTTAATGCCACCATAGTAGCCGACGGTGGGACCCCAATAGCCTGCGTTCCAAAGGTAGCCAGACGGGCCGTATCCCCAGTAGCCGGGGGTCCAAAGTGCTCCGGTGTAGGGCGGGAGAACCCAGGCGCCGTCGACCCACTGGTAGCCATCATCGGTCCAGGCCCAGTAGCCGGGGGTCCAGATATAGCCGTCGCCGGGGGCAATGGGCTGGGTGTAGACGGGGATGGCCGGGGGCGCTATTCCAACTGAGACAAAGACGCGGGCGTGGGCTGCGGGAGCCATGAAGAGTGCACCCGCGATGATTGCTGCTCCGAGGATGGTACTAAGACGACGGGAGAGGTTCATTTGGTCCCTTTGCCGGTCGCCCTTCGTTTGCCCAAAACAGGCTTCGCGGACGGCTGGCGGAGGTTCCTGCCCGCTTCACTCTGCGGATCAGGCACTCAGTATATTAGACACGGGTGTGGTGGATTTGTTGCAGGAAAGTGAATGGTGGTTCAGGGGCGGGGAACGGCTTTGTTTTGTTGGGGAACGGCAAGGTTTCGGCTGGATGGGGACGAGAACAGGCGACAACAACAAAGTAGACCCTCTGCCGGGGGATGACAAAACAGGAAAGACAAGAACACCCCAGCGACGATGGCGATGGCACCTGTTTGCGCTGATATCTTTGAAAGATATGTTTGTTCCTGGACACTTTCTGTTTGCGCCTTCGCAGCGCATTCACTTTATTGGCATTGGCGGGATTGGGATGAGTGGGATCGCGGAGATTCTGCTGACGATGGGGTATTCGGTCTCGGGGTCGGATTTGCGGCGAAGCGCGGTGACGGATCGGCTGGTAGGGATGGGGGCTCGGGTGTTTGAGGGCCATGTTGCGGCGAATGCGGCGGCGAGTGATGTGGTGGTGACCAGTTCAGCAGTGAGCAGGGACAATCCTGAGGTGGTGGAGGCGCGGGCGCGGAAGATTCCGGTGATTCAGCGGGCGGAGATGCTGGCAGAGTTGATGCGGCTGAAGTATGGGATCGCTGTGGCCGGGATGCATGGGAAGACGACGACGACTTCGATGATTGCGGCGGTTCTGGCGGGTGGGGGGCTGGATCCTACGGTGGTTGTGGGTGGGCGGGTGAATGCGCTGGGGTCGAATGCGCGGCTGGGGAACTCACAGTATCTGGTGGCGGAGGCCGATGAGAGCGACCGGTCGTTTTTGAAGCTGTCGCCGGTGCTGGGGGTGGTGACGAATCTGGATCGCGAGCATATGGATTGCTATCGCGATATGGCGGATGTTGAGAGTGCGTTTGTGGAGTTTATGGATCGGGTGCCGTTTTATGGAGCAACGACGGCTTGCGTGGATAATGAGCTGTTGCGAGCGGTGCTGGGGCGGATTCGGCGCAGGGTCTATACGTATGGGGAGAGTGGGGACGCGGACTTCAAGGTGCAGCTGCTGGCGAAGGAAGAAGGGTGTCACTCGCGGTTTGAGGTGAACTATAAGGGGCTGGTGTTGGGGCCGTTTCGGCTGCATGTTCCGGGGAAGCATAATGTGCTGAATGCGGCGGCGGCGGTTTCGGTGGGGGTGCAGCTGGGGGTTGCGCCGGAGCAGATTGCGGCGGGGCTGGAGAGCTTTCGCGGGGTGGACCGGCGGTTTCAGGTGAAGGGTGTAGTGCGTGGGGTGACGGTGGTCGACGATTATGGGCATCATCCGACGGAGATTGTGGCTACGCTGAAGGCGGCGAGGGAGTGCGGGTATGGACGGGTGCTGGTGTTGTTTCAACCGCATCGTTTTACGCGGACTCGGGATTTGATGGCGGAGTTTGTGGGGGCGTTCCGAGACGCGGATTTTGTGCAGGTGCTGGATATCTATGCTGCGAGTGAGGAGCCGATTGCCGGGGTGACGGCGGAGGCTCTGGTAAGCGAGATTGGGCGTGATGGTGTTGGGTATGCGTCGTCGGTTGCTGCTGGGGTTGAGAGATTGGTGGGGGAGGCTCGGGATGGGGATGTGATTTTGACGTTGGGAGCGGGGAGTGTTTCGCAGGCGGGGGCGTTGTTGTTGGAGGGGTTGGGATCGAGGGGATGACTGGCGCGGATGGGGGATGGGTGGGGTGGTTCGGATGGGGTATGGTGCGGATTGAGGTTAGGTTGTTGGTGCGTTCCTGAATGGGTACGCCTGGAAGATGATGGGATTTTACGGGGTGTTGGCAGGATATAGTCAGGGTGGCGATTCTCGCGGCCTTGCTCGGGTTTGCGAAATAGCAACGGATCTTCGAAGCGCGGGACAGCGGTGCTAGAGACGCCTGAGCGGGAGTATGCTCCGGAGTTTTCGGCGCCGCGGCGGACCTCGGTTGCGCCGAAGAGAAAGCTGCGCCGCGACTTTACGGATGACTTTGCGGATGATTTTTCTGACGATGACGATACGTCCCCTGTGGGGCGTCGGCGGGCTGGGACGCGGGTTCGTGTCCGCGGCGGGTTGCCTAGGACCAAGGCTGGATGGATTGCTGCCGTTGCGGCGGTGTTGGTGGTCGTCGGAGTGGGCGTGGGGACGGTGCTGATGGTTCGGGACATGCTGATGCATGATGATCGGTTTGTGATTCCGACGTCTGACGAGATTGAGATTAAAGGGAATAGCCATCTGACGAAGGCTCAACTGCTGAGTATCTTTGGCGGCGATGTGGAGAGGAATATTTTTACGATCTCGCTGGCGGAGCGTAAGGCTCAACTGGAGCGGCTGCCTTGGGTAGAGCATGCGACGGTGATGCGGCTGCTGCCGGACCGGATCCGGGTGTCGATTACGGAGCGGACGCCGGTGGCGTTTGTGCGGCAGGGGAACCATATCGGGCTGGTTGATAAGAATGGCGTACTGCTGGATATGCCGACCGATGTTCCGGCGAATACACATTATTCGTTTCCAGTGGTGACGGGGATTGCGGCTGCGGATCCGCTGTCGGTTCGAGCGGCGAGGATGAAGATTTATGCGAAGTTCACTGCCGACCTGGATGCGGAGGGCGAGAGGATATCGCAGAGTTTGAGCGAGGTGGACCTTTCGAACCCGGAGGATGTGAAGGCGGTGATTCCGGATCACACGTCGGAGGTGTTGGTGCACTTTGGCGAGGAAGACTTTCTCAACAGGTACAAGAAGTATGAGGCGCATCTGGCGGAGTGGCGGGCGCAGTATCCGAAGCTTTCGTCGGTGGATATGAGATATGACCGGCAGGCGGTGCTGGAAATGCAGCCGGGAAGTTCGGTTCCGGTTTCGCCAGTTCCTGCTGCGGGTGCTGCGAGGAGTGATGCTGCTCCGGTGACTCCTGCTCCGGCTAAGGCTCCTGTGGCTGCGGCGGTGCATCCGGCTGGGGCGAAGAACGTGGCTAAGGCTAAGGGGCCGGTGCATCCGGTTCATCATGCGGCAGTGCATCCATCTGCGGCGAAGAAGAGTCCGGCGACGCGGAGTGATGTGGCAACTTGGGTCCATCCGAAGACGGCAGCTACGAAACATCCAACAGTACCGAGCGATGTGAGTCATCAGCAATACCATCCTCCGCAGGTGGTTCAGCCATGAATCAGAAGCAGGACAACTTAATTACTGTGCTCGACGCCGGAAGCACGAAGAGCTGTGTGCTGGTGGCCGAGGTGCAGGATGGCGTGCTGCGGTATCGCGGGCATGGCGTTGAGGCGTCGAAGGGGATGCGGAAGGGATTGATCGCGGAACTGGGGCCGGCGGCGGAGGTGATCAATCGCGCGGCGCTGACGGCGGAGAGAACAGCGAAGGCGGGGATCGAGACAGCGGTTGTGGGGATCGGCGGGACGCATGTGCGTGGAGTGAACTCGCGCGGCGGGATCAGCATGGGCAGCCGGATGCGTGAGATTACGAGGGAGGAAGTACGGGCGGCGGTGGATCGAGCGCGGAGTGTGGCGCTGCCTCCGGATCGCGAGGTGCTGCATCTGTTGCCGCAGGAGTTCATCCTAGATGACCAGCCGGGGATTCACGATCCGGTGGGGATGGTGGGGAACAAGCTGGAGGTGAATCTGCATCTTTCGACTTGCTCGGGTGGCGTGGCGCAGAGCGTGATTACGTGCGCGAATCGGGCCGGGCTTGAGGTGCTGGATACGGTGTATGAGGGGATTGCTTCGGCCGAGGCGGTGCTGAGTGCGGACGAGCGGGAGCTTGGCGTCTGCATTGCCGATATCGGATCGAGCACGACGGAGTTGGCGGTGTTCTTTGAGGGGTCGATTGCGCATACGGCCGTACTGCCGATTGGCGGGGACCACTTTACGAATGACCTTGCGGTTGGGCTGCATGTGACGGTGGAAGAGGCCGAGTTTCTGAAGAAGACGTATGGGCATTGCGTGGTGACTGCTGTGCCGCAGATGAATGAGATTGAGGTGGGCGGTGACCTGGCGATCTCTGGTGGGCAGCCTGCGCGGATGGTGCGGCAGCGGTTTTTGGCGGAGATTCTGGAGCCCAGGGCTCGGGAGTTGTTTACGATGCTGCGGGATAATCTGCGGCAGGGTGGCGTGCTGGAGGCGTTGGGCGCGGGGTGCGTGCTGACGGGTGGGGGATCGATGATGTCGGGGCTTCTCGATAATGCGGAGAGCTTGCTGCGGGTTCCGGCGCGGATTGGGTATCCGGTGCCGCTATCGCGGATGCCGGCTGAATTGGCTAAGCCGGAGTTTGCGGCGGCGATTGGAATGCTGCTGTATACGCATCGGACGCAGGTTCGGCGGGCAAGCGAGGAGCAGGGGCTGCGGGCGAAGTTGAAGGCTATCTTTGCGGGAAGCTTTTAAGGCTTAACACCGATTGACACCGATCACACTGATTTGAAGTTGATGGGAGGCGGGGTCGGGAGTCTTTTCGGGTGAAGCGGTATTTTGTGATTATTTGCTAATCATTGGTTGGTATCTGCGTGGCGAAGTTTTGTCGGGTAACATGTTTTCTGTTTTGAAACATGGAGGACGGCATGACGCGTAGTGAGGGCTCGCTGCAGCGGTGGGGTGTTGTCGATCGGGTTTATGAATGCTTTCGCATTGCCGCCAAGCTGGTTGTGTTGTTGGCGCTGCTTTTTGTAGCGAGCGCTGTGTATGCAGCTCCGGTTCGACTGAGGGTGGAGCAGCGAACGAATCCTCTGGGCATTGATGTAGCGCGGCCTGTTTTTACGTGGCAGAGCGATGCTGCGGAGCGGGATTGGAAGCAGTCGGCTTATCGCATTTTGGTGGCCAGTTCGGCGGCGGCGCTTGGGCAGGGAAAGGGTGATGTGTGGGATAGCGGGCGCGTCGATTCTTCGGAGAGCGTTGGCATTGCTTATGGTGGGCCGGAGTTGAAGTCGCGGCAGAGGTACTTTTGGACGGTCGAAGTGTGGGATGGGCACGGGACGGCTGCGCGTGTTGCGAGTCCTGCGTGGTGGGAGATGGGTCTGTTGCAGCCGGGCGATTGGAAGGCAGAGTGGATTCGGCGCAATGATCCGGATGCTGAACGAGAGTTGCATAGTATTCGTTGGATTGCATTGCCGGAGGCTGAGGCGGGGCAGGCTGCGCAACCTACGACAGCTGAGTTTGAGTACAAGCTTCATCTGGATAAGAAGCCGCTTTCGGCTAGTCTTCATGTCTTCAGTCCGGGTACGTTTACAGCGCGTGTGAATGGGGCGGTGACGGGGCACAAGTCGGAGTGGAACTCGTTTGATCGCGAGGATGTTCGTGATCGGGTGGTGTATGGCGATGGGGCTAAGGGTGACAATGTGATTGTGGTGAGTGTTGCTGCTCCGAAGTCCAGGGACGCGAAGGTGTCTCTTCCGGCTGCGCTGGCTGCGGTGCTGCGGATTGATGGGGGCAATGCGAAGGCGCGGGATATTGTCACGGATGCGCAGTGGCAGGTACGCAAGACTGATGCGACGGAGTGGAGTGCGGCGAAGGATCTGGGTTCGGTGACGGAGCTGCGGCTGGGTACGGCGGCGGATCATATGTCGCTCGCGGAGGCGCCGGAACGGGTTTCGACGGATGGTGCGCTGTTTCGAAGGGAGTTTGGTGTTTCGAGTCCGGTTGTTTCGGCTCGGTTGTATGTGACGGCGCTGGGGAGTTATCGCGCTTATTTGAATGGGAAGCAGGTGGGGGATGGGGAGTTGACGCCTGACTTTACGGACTATCGCAAGCGCGTGGTGTACCAGACCTATGATGTGACGCCGATGATTGCGAAGGGGCAGAATGTACTGGCCGCGATGCTGGGCGCTGGGTGGCATGGGAGCCCGATGATGTGGTCGGGTGTGCATATTTTTCCGGGGCCGGATCTCTTGCGCGCGCAGCTGGAGATAACGTCTGCGGATGGGTCGAAGCAGGTGGTTGCGACGGATACGAGCTGGAAGAGTGCGGCTGCGCCGATAGTGTCGTCGGAGATTTATGCAGGTGAGGCTTATGATGCTCGGCTGGTGCAGGCTGGGTGGAATGCGGTTCATTTTGCGGGTGGGCGTGGATGGAATGAGGTTGTGACCGGTGCGCCTGCGTCGGCGGTGCAGGTCTCGGCACAGTCTGATCTGCCGGTTCATCTTGTGCAGACGGTCAAGCCGGTGGCGATCACGATGACTGGGGGCGATGCGGTGTTCGACATGGGACAGAACATGGTCGGAACGGTTCGGTTGCGTGTGCGAGGGCCTCGTGGGACGACGGTGCGGATGCGGTTTGCGGAGCGGCTGAATCCGGATGGAACGGTGTATACGGAGAATCTGCGGAATGCAGATGCTACTGATCTATACACGTTGAGTGGGGAAGGTGAGGAGGTTTGGGAACCGGCGTTTACGTTTCATGGGTTTCGGTATGTGCAGGTTTCTGGGCTTCCGGGGAAGCCTGTGTTGGGGGTGCTTGAAGGGCAAGTGCTGAATAGTTTGCCGGAGACGCCTTCGTTTCGGCTGAAGACTTCGAGTGAGTTGCTGAACAGGATGTATGAGCTAGGGATATGGGGACAGAGGGGGAATTTTGTGTCGATTCCTACGGACTGTCCGCAGCGCGATGAACGGCTTGGATGGATGGGCGATGCGGGGGTGTTCTGGCGGACGGGGACGTACAACTTCGATATCGATTCGTTCTCGCACAAGTTCATGCAGGACGTTGTGGATGGGCAGAGCCCGGGCGGTGCGCTTACGGATGTGTCGCCGAATCTGCTGAACGATTCGGATGAGCATCCCGGTGCGCCGGGCTGGGGCGATGCGGGGGTGCTGGTTCCTTATGCGACGTGGATGCAGTATGGGGACCGCGCTGTGCTTGAGCGCAACTGGCCAGCGATGGAGAAGTGGATGGATTACATCCTGCGGACGAATCCGAATTATCTGCGGCAGAAGGCGTTAGGAAATAACTATGCTGATTGGCTTGCTCCGGAACAGAAGAGTCCGAAGGACCTTGTGGCCACGGCTTATTGGGCGCTGCTGGCGCGGCAGATGCGGGAGATGAGTACGGCGCTGGGGCGGAGTGAGGATGCCGAGAAGTATCGGCAGCTTTATGAGCAGATTGCTGCGGCTTATCGGAAGGAGTATGTGCATGAGGACGGGTCTGTGGCGGGCGATACGCAGACGGCTTATCTGCTGACGCTCTATGTGGGGCTTGCTCCGAAGGAGTTGGAGGCGAATCTTACTGCGCGTTTGGTGAAGGATATCGAGGCACATGAGAATCATTTGACAACAGGATTTTTGGGAACGCCGTTTCTGTTGTTTGTGCTGGAGGAACAGGGGCGTGCGGATGTGGCTTATCGGCTGCTGCTGAATGATACGTATCCGTCGTGGGGGTACATGGTGAAGAAGGGCGCGACGACGTGGTGGGAGCGGTGGAATGGCGATACAGGTGATCCGTCGATGAACTCGTATAACCACTATGCGTTTGGGTCGGTGATGGCCTGGGTTTATCGGCGCGTGGCGGGGATCGATACGGATGCGGCGGGAGCGGGTTTTCATCATTTGGTGATTCGTCCGCATATCGATGCGAGTCTGGGCAATGTGCATGCCGAGTATGACTCGGCTTATGGGTTGGTGACTACGGACTGGACTCGTGGTGCAGATGGTGGGTTGCAGCTTAACGTGCATACTCCCGCGAATACCACGGCTACGGTGTATGTGCCGGGTGCGGCTTCGAGCACGGTTACGCAGGACGGACAGGCGCTCAATGCTCGACGCGAGGGAGATGCTTTTGTGACCTCGATTGGTTCGGGTACGTATAAGTTTGCGGTCCACTAGGCGCGCTACGAGATGGTCTTCATCGCGCTGGACGTGCCGCCAGCTGCGGGGACGTAGCAGTGCCGTGTGTAGTCCATGACCATGCGATCGGCGTTGAAGCGCCAGCCTAGGGTGCGAATGGTTCGCTTCATGCGCTTGATCCATCCCCGAGGCAGGCCGTCCTGATCGCGTTGGTAGTAGAGCGGGATCAGCTCTTCGTGGAGGACACGGTAGAGGTCTTCGCCGTCGCGGCTGTCGTGGACGTCCATGTCGGAGTGAGTGCGGCCGGTGCCGATGGCGAAGCCGTTGAGGCCGTCGTAGGCTTCGGCCCACCAACCGTCGAGGACCGAAAGGTTGAGGCCTCCGTTGAGTACGACTTTTTGTCCGCTAGTGCCGGAGGCTTCGAGGGGGCGGCGGGGGTTGTTGAGCCAGACGTCGACGCCCTGGACGAGATGGCGACCTACGTTGATGTCGTAGTCTTCGATGAAGACGAACTTGTCGGCGAACTCGCTGTCGCGCATCATCTGAGCTATCTGTTGGAGGACCTGTTTGCCGGGCTCGTCGAGGGGGTGGGCTTTGCCGGCGAAGACGAATTGCACGGGGCGCTTGGGGTCGTTGACCATGGATGCGAGGCGCTGGATGTCGGCGAGGAGGAGGTTGGCGCGTTTGTACGTGGCGAAGCGGCGTGCGAAGCCGATGGTGAGGGCGTCTGGAGTGAAGAGCTTGCTAAGGTGAAGGAGGGTTTCCCGAGGTTCGTCGCGACGCTCAGCTTGTTCGGCAGCGCGGCGTCGGACGAATTCCAG
Source organism: Edaphobacter aggregans (assembly GCF_003945235.1). NCBI lineage: Bacteria > Pseudomonadati > Acidobacteriota > Terriglobia > Terriglobales > Acidobacteriaceae > Edaphobacter > Edaphobacter aggregans. The sequence goes on along the minus strand of NZ_RSDW01000001.1, from coordinate 1,732,827 downwards.
AAGATTTGATTTGAGGCTGAGATGGGTCTCCCAGAGTTCGCCGTCGTCGACGTTTTCGATTGCTTCCCACGTTGCTGCGGCACCGCTGTTTGATTGCCACCCAACGCCAAGATGGCGGTCGTAGAGGCGACACATTTGAGGGGCTAGCCAGGAGGGGACGTGGACGCCGTTGGTGATATGTCCAATGGGTACGGCGTCTTCGGGCTTGCCGGGATAGAGATTGGTCCACATGGCTCGTGAGACTTCGCCGTGCAGAGAAGAAACTGCGTTGGCGCGGCGGGAGAGTTTGAGGCCGAGGACGGTCATGCAGAAGGATTCCTGCATGTCGGTGGGGTAGACGCGGCCGAAGGACATAAGAGTTTCGTGTGAAAGGCCAAGTTGTTCACGCAAAGGGCCGAGGTGCTCTTCGATGAGCTGTGGGCTGAAGCGGTCATGGCCGGCGGGGACGGGTGTGTGCGTGGTGAAGATGACTTCTCGTGGAACCTGGCGGGCGGCGTGGTCGAAGTCCATACCTTCTTCGAGCATACGGGTGCGAATGGCCTCGAAGACTGCGAAGCCGCTGTGGCCTTCGTTGAGGTGGAGGACTCCGGGGGTGATGCCCATGGCTTTGAGCGCGCGGAAGCCGCCTACGCCGAGGAGGAGTTCCTGACGGATGCGGGTGCGTCCGTCTCCGCCATAGAGGCGCGAGGTGAGTTCGAGGTCCTCGGGGGCATTGCCAGGGACGTTGGAGTCGAGGAGGAGGAGGTCGCAGCGGCCTACTTTGATTCGCCAGACCTTGGCACGGATGGAGCCGCCACGGGTCTGGATTTCAATGACGATGGGCTCGCCGTTTTCGCCGATGGCGGGCTGCATGGGGAGTTGGTTGACGTCGGTCTGGAGGTAGTCTTCGAGCTGCCATCCGGTGTCGTCGAGGCGCTGGAGGAAGTATCCCTGGCCATAGAAGAGGCCGATGCCGATGAGCGGGATGTCGAGGTCGGATGCGCTCTTGATGTGGTCGCCAGCGAGGACGCCGAGACCGCCGGAGTAGATGGGGAGGGATTCGTGCAGGCCGAATTCGGCGGAGAAGTAGGCTACCGGGCGAGGACGCAAGACGCCTGCGTTGGTTGCGCCCCAGGTGCGGTCGGCTTGCAGATACTCCTGTTGGCGACGGTAGGCGTAGTTGATGCGGCCATGCAGCATCAGCTCCGCGGCGCGGCGCTCGATCTCGTCCAACGGCATTTCGTTGAGAAGGGAGATGGGGTTTTGATTTGTCTGGCGCCAGCGCGTGGGGCTGAGATCGCGAAAGAGGCTCACGCAGTCGTGGTCCCAACTCCACCATAGATTGCGTGCGAGGGACCAGAGACGTTCCTGCGCCGGGGCGATGAAGCGATCGAGAGTGCGAGCTTCGCTAACGACAGGCGCGACTTGATTGGCAGCCTCAGCCAGCATGCGGATCTCAGTTTCGCGAAAGGTGCGTGGCTCTTTGGTTTGCACGACGAGAACGCCTTGGAGGATTCCGCGGTCAATAAGCGGAACACCCAGGAAGGAATGATATGCCTCTTCGCCAGATTCTTTGAAGTACTTGAAGCGTGGGTGGTTGGGTGCGTCCTCGACAGCTACGGGTCTTACCTGTTCGGCGACCAGACCGGCGAGACCTTCACTGAGTCTGAGGCGCAGCGTGCCGATGCAGCGTGGATGGAGGCCGAGGGTCGCAGCCAGGACGAGGTTCGAGCGATCGGGTTCGAGCAGATAGGCCGAGCAGACGTCGGTCTTGAAGCGTGTCGCAATGAGGGCAACGACGTTCATAAGGGTGTCGGCGGGCTTGCCACCCTCTTCGGTGAGGTTGGTGATCTCTTCCAGGGTCAGGACGTAACTGGCGTCAAGTTCTTCGTAGAACGGAGTCATTGGCGTGGCCTCACTTTCCGATCCGCTTCAGAGACGGTGCAGACAGTTGTGCCTGCCTGCAGGAATCGAATGCAGAGTATTTCAGGGCCCAAAAAGTCTTGTTATGAAACGACTGATAGCCAACTGACTCGATGAAGAAGATCGTGTTCGCCGAGTGGGAAGGATTTGATGATACCGTCAATCGCCTTGAAAACCACGTAATAAATTTGTCTACGCGCAAGACGCTGATTATTAAAGCCAGTTTTGGAGTTAGGCTGTTGAACCATTTGTGGTACCCCGGTGGAAAACGTGGGTCGTGCGTTGGGCGTGAAGGTGTGAGAATTAAGGGACTTGAAGGAGTTCTGAACCATGCCCAATCTGCCTGATGACGACATTCGCATTCACTATCACGATGAAATTCCGCATGGCGCGAAGATCAAGGTGATTGGTGTTGGAGGCGGCGGGAATAATGCCGTCAATCGCATGATCGCGGCGCATGTTGAAGGCGTCGAGTTTATTGCTGCGAATACGGATGTGCAGGCGCTCCAGGTTTCGAATGCTCCGGTAAAGCTGCAGCTGGGTGTGAAGCTGACGAGTGGTCTGGGTGCAGGAGCGAATCCGGATGTGGGGCGGCGTGCTGCGCTTGAGGATTCGGACAAGATTATTGAGGCGCTCGAGGGCGCGGACATGGTGTTTGTGACGGCTGGACTTGGCGGAGGCACTGGGACAGGCGCTGCTCCGGTGATTGCTTCGCTGGCCAGCGAGATGGGCGCGCTGACGGTGGCAGTAGTGACGCGGCCATTTGCGTTTGAAGGCAAGCGGCGCATGATGCAGGCCGAGCGCGGGATGCAGGAGCTGTTGGAGTCGGTCGATACGGTGATCGTGATTCCGAATGAGAAGTTGCTAGCCGTAGCGAAGGATGCGGGGTTCTTTGAGAGCTTCCGGATTGCGGATGATGTGCTGCGGCAGGGCGTTCAGGGTATCTCGGACATCATCACGATTCCGGGCGTGATCAACCGTGACTTTGCCGATGTGAAGACGACGATGGCTGGCATGGGCTATGCGGTGATGGGAACGGCGATGCGGTCGGGTGCGAATCGCGCGGTAGAGGCGGCAATGGCTGCGATGGCTTCACCGCTGCTGGAGGCTGGTGCGATCGATGGGGCTCGTGGAATTTTGATCAACATCACAGGCTCGAGCAGTTTGAAATTGAGCGAGGTGAACGAGGCTTCGACGATTATTCAGAATGCAGCGCATGAGGATGCGAACATCATCTTCGGCGCGGTGCAGGACGAGAAGATGGGCGATGAAGTGAAGATCACCGTCATTGCCACGGGGTTCAAGCAGCAGGAGATGCCGCAGCGACGGGAGCGGATGCTGGCAGAGGCAACGTTGCCTACGGTGCGGTATGAGGTTCCGATTCAGCCGCGAGTGACAAATGCACGGCCGACGACTCCGCGATTTGCCAGCGAGGCTTTTGCTGAGCCGGCACCTGAGGTTTGGGCGGCGCCGATGGTCCAGGATAGAGAGGAATCACCGGTATCTTCCGTCGTGGAGGCAAGTGCTGTTGTAGCAAAGACTCAGCAGGAATTGGTGCCAGTGCCGGCTTCGGTGTTTGATGACGATTTTTTCCGGTCGAGCCGATCGCGGGATGAGGCCAACGAAGAGAAGCCGAAGTTGCCGGAGCGGTATAGGGAAGTGGCTCACGTTTCGAGTGTGGCGCGGGTCCAATCGGAGGACACCTGGAGTGGGACGGGAGAGTTGCCGGTTGCGGATCCAGTGATTCGGGCGGCGGCTTTTGGTGGGACGGTAGCGGCGCCGGTGGAACAGGGGGAGCCGGATGAACTCGACATTCCGGCGTTTTTACGTCGCAGCAACTAAAATAGCTTCTTCGGGGTTTCGATAGAATGGCTGATATCTTTGTGTCATCACGCTTCGTGCAGATGGATGAGAGCGTTCCAAGAATGACCGGAGATAATGGCAGAAGAATTGCTTTGTCCCGGACGGGAGGTTTGTCGATGCCGCGATACGCGCGAATGTTGGGCGTGATTTTGTGCAGCCTGGCACTGTGCGCGGGGGCGCGTGCGACGACAACCGCCACAACGAAGAAGCACGCAGCGAAAACGACGCATACTTCGACTAAGGCGAAGACGACGACCGCGCATGCTGGTAAAGCGACTGCCCACGCGAGTACGCACGCTGTGGCGACCTCAAAGACTGTTGTATCGCATGGACGTGGGCGTGGTGCGAAGACGAAGCTTGCAGTGCGGCGGACTAAGTCCTACGAACATTTTTCTGCTAGCTCATTTGCCGATAATCTGACGCTCGGCGATGTGACTGAGGGAGAAGATCCGGTGGTTCGCGCTGCGGCCATTGAGGCGCTGGGCAACATGAACGGGACGGCGGTGGCGATCAATCCCGATAATGGGCGGATTCTGGCGATGGTGAACCAGAAGCTGGCTTTGTCACGAGGGGCTGAGCCTTGTTCGACGATCAAGCTGACGGTGGCGCTGGCTGCGCTTGAAGAGGGGATTGTGCGGAAGGACACGCCGGTGAATCTGGGAGGGAAGTATCACCTGACCATGACCGAGGCGCTGGCGCACTCTAATAATGCTTATTTTGAGACACTTGGGCGGTCGTTGGGCTTTGAGCGCGTGAAACATTACGCGAACCAATTTGGCTTGGGGGAACTGGCCGGCTACCACATTCAAGGTGAGCAGTTGGGGATCTATCCGGATGAGGAACTGCCGGCATCGCTGGGTGGCGTGGGTCGGATGTGCTCGTTTGGCGAGAGCGTTTCGATGACTCCGCTACAGCTTGGGGCGCTGGTCGCGGCGATTGCGAATGGGGGAACGCTTTATTATCTGCAGCATCCGGAGACGCAGATGGATGTTGCGATGTTTGAGCCTAAAGTGAAGCGGACTTTAAATATTGCTCCACTGATTCCTGAGATTGAAGATGGGATGCAAGGTGCGGTTTTGTATGGCACGGCGCGGTCTTTAAGGGCTAATTTCAACCAGTTTCCGGTGATGGGGAAGACGGGGACTTGTTCGAATAATGGGACTCGATTTGGGTGGTTTGGGTCGTATGCGGATACGCCTAGCGGGCGGATTGTTACGGTGTTTTTTCTGGAGGGTGGACGACCTACGTTTGGGCCGAAAGCTGCTGAATTAACAGGGACTTTCTATAAGGCGCTATGGGATAAGAGCTACTTTATTCCTAAGGTTCAGCCGGTGGCTGAGGCTGGGGATGTGGGGGCGTCGGAGTAGGTTTTTCGGTTGGTACTTGCTGGTTAACTAGCGGTGCGAAGACTGGTAAGTGTGGTTTGTGGATGCGCTTAAATCGGGTCGCGAGGGTGCGGCTGGTTTGAGCGCATTTTTTATTTTTTTGGGAATGGGGTAGAAGGTAGGGATGAAGATTCTGACGGCAGCGGAGATGGGGGCGGCGGATCGGCGGACGGTTGAAGAGTTTGGGGTTCCGCTGGGGGATTTGATGGAGGCGGCTGGTGGGGCGGTGGTTGGGTTCTGCTTACGGCAGTATTGGGCGTCGGAGCGGGTGACGGTGCTTTGTGGGAAGGGGAACAATGGGGGAGACGGGTTTGTTGCGGCTCGGGTGCTGGCGGGGGCGGGCTGGACGGTGCGGGTGGTGCTGCTCGGGCGGATGGGTGAGGTGAAGGGTGAGGCTGCGGCGGCTTTAAGGCGACTTCGTGATGAGGCTCCGGGGGTGGCAATGCGCGAAGTGGTGGATGAGGTTGGGCTTAAGGCTTGCAGCGATGTTCTGGGGGATGCGGAGTTATTGGTGGATGCTGTGGTGGGGACTGGGTTCAAGCCTCCGCTACGCGGGCTGGCGGCTGGGCTGCGGCAGATGGTCGAGGGGTTAAGTGTGCCGGTGGTTGCGGTCGATGTGCCTTCGGGGTGGGACTCGGACTCGATGGAGCAGACGGTGGAGGGGGCGTATCGGGCGGATGCGGTTGTGACGTTTACCGCTCCGAAGATGGCTCATGTGTTTGGGCATCTGACGCGTGGGACGTTTGGGCCGGTGGTGGTGGCGGGGATTGGGTCTCCTGATGGGGCGGTGGTTTCTACTTCGGCGTTGACGTGGACGGGAGCTTCGAAGGTGGTGGCGGAGAAGGCGCGTGGAGTGAATTCCAATAAAGGCAAGTTTGGGCATGTTCTGGTGGTGGGGGGGAGTTGGGGAAAGGCTGGGGCTCCGGCGATGGCTTCGCTGGCGGCGTTGAGGACGGGGGCGGGGTTGGTGACTGCGGCGGTTCCGGAGCGGGTGGTGGGGATTGTTGCGGGGGTGGCTCCGGAGTTGATGGTGGCTCCTTTGGAGGAAAGCGGTCGTCCTTCGGACGATGCCCACATCTCAGAATCGAGATATGGGGCACCCGGTTTCGTTGCTGATGGGGTTTCGCTTGGGAATTTAGAGGGGGAGCGGTTTGAGGGGTTGATGAAGGGGATTAACGTGGTGGCGGTGGGGCCGGGGTTGGGGACGGTGGGGGATGCTTCGGAGTTTGCTCGACGGCTGGTGGCTAAGACTACGGTTCCGATGGTGATTGATGCGGATGCGTTGAATGCTTTTGAGCGGAAGGCGGATTTGCTGGATGGGTCGGGTAGGGTGATGGTGCTGACGCCGCATCCGGGGGAGATGGCTCGGTTGGTTGGGATGACGGTGAAAGAGGTTGAGGCGGATCGGGTGGGATTGGCTCGGCGGTTTGCTACGGAGCATAAGCTGACGCTGGTGTTGAAGGGATGGAGGACGCTGGTGGCGCATCCGGATGGGTCGATTGCGGTGAATACTACGGGGAATCCTTCGATGGCTAAGGGTGGGAGTGGGGATATTTTGACGGGGATTGTGGCGGGGATGCTGGCTCAGTTTCCTGACGATGTGAAGCGGGCTGTGGAGGCTGCGGTTTATCTGCATGGGCTGGCGGGGGACTTTGCGGCTCATGCGATGGATGAGCATACGGTACTTGCAACCGATACGGTTACACATTTGTCAGATGCGTTTCGATATCGGGTAAGAGATGAGAGTGGGGCGGATTGGATTTGTGGGTTGCGGGGGACCAGTAATTAATAGGTCGCTCCACCGAAGCGTGAGCAGTGGCTTACAAGCGTCCTTGCAGAAAGCTTTTGCGTCGCTCCCACCGCTAAGATGTATATTTGCTCACCAAGTGCTTCATTCTTTGTTTCCCTTTGTTGCCTCGCAAGATAAACGAGGAAGTCTCAGCCGGTGATTGATCTTCATAATGGTGCATCGACCGTCATCGAGGCCACGATTCTCGTGGTCGCAGCGCTTTTTCCTGTCGTTAATCCACTGGCCGCCGCTGCGGTTCTCCTCAATGTTTTCAGCGGACTCGAGCCGGCGGTGCATCGCGCGCTTGCACGAAAAATTGCCACCTACTGTTTCTTTCTGTTGATTGGCTCGCTGCTCTGGGGAGTCAAAATTCTTACCTTCTTCGGCATCTCCATCTACGCCGTCCAGATCGGCGGAGGACTTGTCGTGGCTGTAACGGGATGGTCACTGCTGTCGCGGGACTCGACCAGCACTCGCTCGAACAGCGCGCAGGATTCCAGCGTTCTTGATCGGGCTTTTTATCCCTACACGATGCCGCTCACGGTTGGCCCGGGCTCCATCTCGGTTGCGATTACGCTCGGCGCGCACCTGCCTGCGGAGCTGCACGCATCGTCGTTTCTTTCGCCCAGAGTTTTGATTGCATCGTTTGTCGGCATCGCGCTGGTTTGCATCAGCATTTACATCTGCTATCGCTACGCTAATGCCGCAGAGCGCTTGCTTGGCGCATCGGGAACGATGGTCGTGTTGCGGCTTTCGGCGTTTATCCTGCTGTGCATTGGCGTCCAGATCGTCTGCACTGGCGTCCAGGATTATTTGGAGGCCATCCACCAGATTTGAAGGGCATTCTCGCTATTCAGAGTGAGGGCTTAGCGCTCATGCTTCCTTCAAAAGGCGAGCGATGCGGAGCTATTTATTGCGAACCTTAAGGTGAGGTGTGCAGGCGTTTGAAAATGGATTGACCAGAAACGTACCTGCGATTCCAGAGACGAGGATGGTTCCGTTGGAGTTGAAATGGGCGGAGCGGAATTCTTCTTCTGGAAGATCGTTGATTCTTTTCCAGGTTTCGCCATTGTCCTCGCTTGTGTACACGCCTGTGAGCGAGGTTACGACTTCTCGGTTTGGTTTGGATGGGTCGACATCGATGCTGTAGGCGCGAAGGTTGGGACCTGTCTCATCTGTCGTTCGATGCAGGAGAAATCTCGCGTTGATCAGTCTGCGTACGGTGCCTGGGCCTGAAGGGTTGTAGATTCCCCAACAGGCTGCCAGGTGTAGGCCTCCGACAACGCTCATTCCATGGATTGCGGAGTCCGCGCCTACGCCGTAAATTCGACTCCATTTCATGGTGCGGCGGTTAAGGAGGTAGACCTGATCGCCGGTTCCAACGTAGAGGAAGCCTGGATCCGTTTTTTGGGGATCATCGAACTGCATGGAGAGAAGATCCATGTCGGTTGGAAGTGGAGGGAGAGGCCCGTCTTCGATCCATGAGCCATCGTTGTCCTTGTGGTAGCTGAACATCTTGGGGTCGAGGTCGAAGTAGCCGTAGCCGATGATGAGATGTTTTTCGTCGGATGTCATTCCGACAACGTTCGCCCTTACGGGGTCTCCTGCTTTTTTCGTGATGGACATCTTTGGAGGCGTGTCAGGAACGCGAGGACCCACGATGGCTTTCACCATGGTCTCAGACGTATTTGGCTGAGGAATGACCTGGAAGGCTCCTTGTTGCGTTGTGATCACAAAGTAGGTTCCACCGGGCGACACGATTAGACCGTTGCGCAGGCCTTCGCCTATCTTCGCGTCGAAGTATTTGGAATCGATGCGCGCGACCTGAGTCCATGTTGCGCCACCATTGGTGGATTTCGAGATGTACATGGCTTGATCCTGCGGTGGAACCTGATTGCTCAGGTCCGCCGTGAGACCCCATATCAGGTCAGGATCTTTGGGATCACTGGCTATGGTTTCAATAAAATCGCTGGCGAACTGGTGACTTCCCGGAAGGCCGGTCACTTGATGAATGCGACAGCTGTCCAGGTCGTTTTTCACATTGTCATCGCTGGTATGAGAGGGCGATGATGATCGGGTGGCGACGGCATGATGCGGTGCGGGAGGTTGAGGCTGTCGCGTCTGTCCCCACACCAAGATGGGAACGGCCATCAACAGGAATAGACTTCTCCTGCTGAGAGTGGCTCGGCATGTGTGTGTGAGTGCCATGACCAGAACACCTTCAATGTGCTTGAACTCACACTTCAAATTTACTGCAAAGGTGCAGGGCCTCCCGAGCGCGTGCGGGCTTATGCTCTTCCTGAGAACTCGCCGTTTTCGGTCGCTACTTTGACCTTTTCTCCTTCTTTGATGAAGGGAGGGACGCGGAGTTCCAGGCCAGTCTCCAACCGGGCTAGTTTGGTTCCGCTGCCGCTTGAGGAGTCGCCGCGCGCTGCGGGTTCAGCGTAGGCGACGGTCAGCTCGACAAACATGGGCAGTTGTAAGCCGATGGGATTGCCGTTGTACTTGTGCAGCTGAATCAATGCGCCTTCAATCAGGAAGTCTAACGCGTTCCCGATCATTCCATCGTCGAGGGTGAGGGTCTCATAGGTCTCCTGATCGAGGAAGTGAGAACCATCGCCGTCGCTGTAGAGATAAGAGGCTGGGATCAATTGGAGGTCCGGCTCCTTGAACTTGTCATTCGCCTTGAATGTCTTTTCAAATACCGCACTAGTGAGAAGGTTACGGATCTTGAGGCGAACAAGGGTCTGGCCGCCGCGAGCGGTGGGGGTGGTGATGTCCGAATCCAGACAGGCGAATGGGGCGTTTTCAAACTCGAATAAGGTCTTGCGCTTGATGTTGATCGCTTCAATTAGTACGGCCATGAACTCCTCAAGGCAGGTTGGCGTGCAAGATCTAAGGCAACCTGATTCTTAAGTATAAGTGCAGGATCGATTCACAAGGGCGCAACTGCTACTGTGAGGAAGTGAGTCTTCGTCGACGGCGATTTACGGGAGAGAGTGTGAAGGAGAAACGGTTTAAGACGCGGAGTGAGGCAGGGACGTTGGCGATGGGGGAGCGGGTGGCGGAGATGTTGCTGCCTGCTCCGAAGATGATTGTGCTGCGCGGGGATCTGGGCGCGGGGAAGACTACGCTGGTGAAGGGAATTGCAGCGGCGCTGGGGGCGGCGGAGGCAGAGGATGTGACGAGTCCCACGTTTACGCTGGTGCATGAGTATGTTGGGCCAAAGGTGAAGCTCTATCACCTGGATCTTTACCGGTTGGAGACGGAGCGGGAGTTGTTGACGCTGGGGCTGGAGGAGATGGCGGAGGAGCCGGATGCTCTGGTGCTGGTGGAGTGGGGGGAGAAGTTCGCGAGCGTGGTGGCGCGGGCGGATGGGGAGATTTCGATTGAACATGTGGGTGGGGATAAGCGGTTGTTTTTGGTGCGGGTGGGGCGGGGGTAGGTTTTCGACGTGGCGAGGGCCGTGGTGGCACAGGCAAAATGCGGGGGTTCTTCGCTGCGCTCAGAATGACAAGCAACTGCAACTGCAACTGCAACTGCAACTGCAACTGCAATGGGCAACGGCAACGACAAGGGCAGATGTGGGCGGCTGTTATCGGTTAGGTTTGGAGCGGCCGGTGTAGCGGTAGATGGCGCACTCTTCGTCGCCGGTGGAGCCGTACTCTTTTTGTTGGGCTATGGCTTCGAGGTCGGCAGCGTGATCTTCGGGGGTCATCTCGATTTTGCCGTGCCAGAGGCGGGTGAAGGCAGGGTGGTTGTCGAGGATGTCGGCGCACTCGGCGTTGACGTAGAGGAGGTCGAAGGTGCCGGGGCGCTTGGCGAAATGTGCTTCGATGCGTCGGAGTAAGGCTTTGAAGACTGGGGCTTCGAAGGGGTGGAAGAGGAAGGCGAGGGTGGGGGCTCGGGGGAGGTCGAAGTCGAGGGCGTCTTGCTGGTGGAGGCGGATGGGGGCTATGGGGTGGGCGGTGGTGTCGGCGGCGTGGGCGACGAGCCAGAGGTCGAGATTGCGCTGGGCGATGTCGGCCATGGCGGGGTTGAGTTCGACGCCGATGATTTGGTGGAAGGGAAGTTCGCTGGCTAGCAGCATGGCTCGGCCTTTGCCGGCGCCGATGTCGACGAAGGTGTAGTGGGAGATGGGATGGGGGGCGGTGGGGCGCCAGCGGTCAATGAGGGTGCGGAGGATACTGGGGGCGACGGCGTAGTAGGCGGTGACGTGCTCGTCGTTGGGGTGGCCGGTGAGGAGATGACCCGCGGGGACGAGGCCGCTGGTGTCGGTGTTGTGGATCTGGTCGAAGGGGTGGATGGGGTGGGTGGTCGGGTGGAGTAGGTCGCGGGGGCGTTTGGGCTGGGCTGACGGTTTGGGTGAAGAGATGGGTTTCTCTGTTCCCCGCTTCGTGCTCCGGTCGGAATGAGTAGGTTTGGACATGCGTCTCAGCGGATCTGGATGAGGTTGGGGTTGCCGTCGAGGCCGAGGATGCGGCGGCCGGTAGGGGTGATTTGTTGGGGGGTCCAGGCGGGAGTGGGGAGGATGGTGATGGTAGTTTGGCTGACGGTTTCGAGGCCGGCGAGGCGGTTGGCGATCTGGGCGCGGAGTTGGGATTCGGCGGCTTCGGTGGGGTTGGTGAGGGTGAGGGTGAGGTCGATGCGGTGCTTTTGGGGGACTCCGGGAATGTTGGCGCCGGGGGCTTCGGGGTCGGGCTGGATGGTGAGGGAGCGGATGAGGCCGAGGTCGACGATGTTGCAGGGGAGTTCGGGGTCGTAGCAGTCTCGGAGGGCCTGGAGGATGTCGAGTTCGGTGAGCATTGCTGGTTTGATGATAGCGTCCTGCTGTGGGGTGAGGTCCCCCCTTCTGGTCTAAGTATGCAAAGTATTATATTCAGGTGGTTTAGGTGTGGACCTCTTGGGTTTGAGGTCGGGGGCTGGGGTTGCTCGGGGCGGGTTCTGGGAGTATGGTTGTCAAGTTTTGGCGCTTGTTGGTGAGGGCCAGTTTGAACTCCGGGGCAACCAAAGTTGCCTATAACCCCCGTCTTGAGGGAACTACGGAGCTGCCATTGTCGCTACGAGAAGCCGACTTCACAGGATTGATTTGGGCAACCTACGTGACGACTTGGGGAGGCGAGCAATCCGGATAGACTTATCGGCAAGCGAAACCACGGAACCAGCCCCCACTTACCGACTCACTTTTTCTTCGCGTTGAGTGCAGCTAGAAGAAGTTTCAGAAGCGCTTCATCGGAGAACGGGTTCTGACCTGAGATCAACTCGCGATCTTGAAGGACGTAGCTCGACCATGGAGCAAGCACACTTACGTTACCGCCTGCCGTCTTCAAGGCGAAGTCCGGGTAGAAGAGAACCTTGCCCTCAATCTCAAGCGGCTCCCGCTGCTGTTCTTCCGCCGTCGAAAAGATCGTCATCTTATATCCGGCATAGATCCAGCCTTGAGCCTTTGCGTGCGCTCCCGCGGCATCGCCCGCAGTCAGCGCGGCAACGAACTCCCACGAATTCGGAAGAGCCGAGAGTAGTGAAATCGGGCCATGGCAGAGCACAGCCGTAGGCTTGGATGTTTCGTGAAAGTGTCTCATCACTATGCCGGCATTGGGATCATCGAGAAGATCGATCATCGGACCATGGCCGCCGGGGACGAAGACAGCGTCATATTGATCCAGGCCCGATGCGATGACATCCGCGATGCGGCTTGGATCTCTGAGCCCGGTCAAGCCGTCGCGGAATAACATATAGTCCTCAAGCCTGGCCGCGTCCCCGCCGAAGAAATCGGCGACCTCTGAATGAACATCCACTTGCGGCGTGTTGCCTCTGGGGGTGGCGAAGGTGATTTCGTAGCCCTCCTTCATCAGGGCGCGAACCGGAACCGTCAGTTCGTTGAGGTAGTAGCCAGCGCCGGTATAAACCTTGCCATCCTTCAAGGGCAAACCGCGACCGCTCGAGACTAGTACCAGGACTTTTCCTTTTGCCATTTTGTTCTCCTCTCTGAAATTGGAACTAAGACCAGGGGCCGGCGGGACGTCCCATTCTTTGAAATTGGGGAGCGTTCCGTCTGTCCCCACTGTCTTCCAAAGCGCGCAAGCGCCGGCCGTCACGCTTGATACGGGTTATGACTGCGGAAATCCGAACATCAACCACGACTGATTGGCCACCCAATACGGATACAGCTCCGTCATCTGATCGAACAGCTGCTGATCGGATGTCGCGGTTTTCTGTAGCCGATCAAAATCCTGCAGATAACGCTTGGTGTCCTGGATCGTCGACGGAGAGTCGGGCGCGCCAGTCTTCTTATGACCGGCGACGACGACCGCCGGGTTCAGCGCCGCTAACCGGTCTAGCGCCGCAATCCAATTCTGTCGGCTCTCGGGGGTGGTGTCGCCGACGTACATGCGGCACTGGTTGTACACCACGTCGCCAGCGACGATCAGGCCGATTGATGGAACATATAGAGACGTCGAATCGGGACAATCGGTGCGACCCTGCTCGATGATGCGCAATTCGTGGCCCTCAAGCGTGAAGGTGTCGCCCTCATAGGGCTGAGGTCCAAGCAACTTCGTGGGCACTTGCCCAGGAAACATTCGGCGGGCTAACTGCTGCACTGGGGGAGACAAATACATCTGTATGCCCTCCACCGCCTTGGGCGTTGCGATCGCCCGAGCGCCTGGGAAACGGTCGAGCAGAACGCTCAAACCGTAGAAGTGGTCGAAATGCGCATGCGTTATATAGATGGTCTCCAGGTTCCGGTTATGCAGCGCAATCCAGTCCGCGAGCGCCTCGGCCTCAGCCACCGTGGTCATGGCGTCCACCAGTACCGCGTCGTGCTCGCCGAAGATCAACGTCGACGTGGCCGGATCAAAGCCGAGCGGCTCGCCGAAGGGCCTTGGCCGCTCGCCAACCATAGCCTTTCCCGGAGCGGTAAAAACGTTCACACTAAGCGTATTCGACGCGACAGGTGCCGTCACGCGCGTAGTCTCTTTCAGCCCATTTGTGCCGTCCATCTGGTACTCCTTTCGATGTCGGAGCGAGAGACTGTTCAAGGAAAGACCGGTAGAGGCGCGACGACGAACCCATTGGACGAACGTATCGATCCATACCAAAGTATTGGTTGGACGTTGCGGTCAAGAACGGGCATCAGTATATCCCAACGATGGCTTACGGGCGGAGATGCAAGATTGCCAACTTTTAAGTCGCTAGTGTTCTGGGATTTTCCGAAGCGCGAACTGTCGCCAACAGGGCAATGCACTCATTAAGCACTGGCTCCCCCGATTAGTAATGAGAAAACGCTCTTGTATTTACCGATCAGACTGTCGTTCCCGCAAAGTCGGGTTTTCGGAAACTTCAGCCATTCACTCCAAGCTGACCTGCTATCCGCTTGTTCAGGCGAAGCTGGGCGTTTTATTGAAAGACAAAAAGCAAAATGCGGGGGTCTTTCCACTACGCGACGAACGATGAAACTATTTGTCGCTCCGGTCTAGATGACGAGTTTTCGGGTGGGCCAGAGAGAACATACAACGGCAACAGCAGATCCCCTTCGGGGATGACAACAAGAAAAGCAACGGCTTTTTGGCTTGGCGGGCGGCTTGGGTAGAGAAGCGAGTTTCTCAGCTTCGCAGCTCACAAAAGCGCGAACTGCTCCGGTCGAAATGACAGTTGAGTTGCGATGGGAAGCACAGCAGATCCCCTTCGGCTTCGCTCAGGGCAGGCTCTTCGGGGATGACGGGCAAGAAAGGCAATAGCAAAAACAACGGCAGGTGCAATAGTGCGGGTGAATCAGTTAGTGTTTGCGTTCGACGAGGTAGGCGGCCAGGGATTTTAGGGGTGTGGCGGCTTCGCCGAAGGGGGTTAGGGCTTCGAAGGCGTCGGCAATGAGTTGTTCGGCGTCCTTGAGGGATTGGTCGATGCCGTAGACGGCGGGCCAGGTGGCTTTGATGCTGGCTGTGTCCTTGCCGGCGGTCTTGCCTAGTTCTTCGGAGCTTTGGGTCATGTCGAGGACGTCGTCGATGATCTGGAAGGCGAGGCCGGCTTTTTCGCCGAATGTGCGGAGGCGGGTGATCGTGTCGGCGTGGGCTGCATGTTTGGCCCGAGATGCTTCGACCAAAGCCTTCGCTTGAGCCGCGGCTTCGGGGCCGCTTCCCGAGCCCATGGACGAGTAGATGTGGGGCAGGCCGAAGATGCCGCCGGAGACGATGCTGGTGGTGATGAGGGCTCCGGTTTTGGCGCGGTGAATGGATTCGACGAGCTCGGCGGTGGGAGTCTGGCCTTCTGATTCGATATCGACGACCTGGCCACCGATCATGCCCGGGGGTAAAGGGCTGTTTGGGCCTACGCCGGTACCGACGGCTGCGGAGACTTCGCGGAGAATGCGGACGGTCTTGTAGTCGAAGCAGGGCAGATTGGCGATGGTTTGGAAGGCGAGGGTTTGGAGGGCGTCGCCGGCGAGGATGGCGATGGCTTCGCCGAAGACGACGTGGCAGGTGGGCTGGCCGCGGCGGAGGTCATCGTTGTCGAGGGCGGGGAGGTCGTCGTGGATGAGGGAGTAGGTGTGGATCATCTCGAGGGCTGCGCCGAGGTTGGCTGCGCCTTCGGGGATTTCACCGGTCCCGGCGACCATGCGGGCGGCTTCCATGCAGAGGATCGGACGGAGGCGTTTGCCGCCAGCGAAGGTGCTGTGGCGCATGGCTCGATGGATGGAGTGGGGGAGGGTGTCGGGTGATGGAAGGAGGCGTTCGAGGGCTGCGTCGGTGAGCTGCGCGCCGGAGAGGAGCAGGTTTTGTACGGTGGAGTCCATCTATGGTGATGATAAATCAGCGGTGCGTGGTGAGCTTTGAGCGGACGTGCGGTCTCGGATTTTGTCTGCGCGGCGGAGCAGGATGAGAGCCAGGATGGCGATGGCGGTGATGAGGTAGCCGAGGAGTTGGTCGGTGGTGCGGATGGGGGTGATGGCGATTTCGGAGGGACTGGCGGGGAGGGGGATGGCGATGAGGCCGTCTTCGCGGCTGAGGCGGGTGTAGATGGGGGTGCCGTTTCGGGTGATGCTCCAGGTGGGGTAGTCGCGGCGGTTGAGGATTAGGATTTTTGGGGTGGTTGGGTTGAGGGCCAGGTGGGTGGGGGCTGGGCCGGGGGGGGTGTTTGTGGGGCTTGGGGCTTCGGGGTTGTCGGCTAGCCAGTAGGGGGGATTGGTGGGGGCGAGGGCGTCGTTGTCGGCGGTGATGGGGGTGTACTCGTCGGTGGGCTCGGAGGCGGGGTTTGATGAGCGGAAGTGGGCGAGGCGGGCGGCTACGGTGTCTTCGAGGTCGCAGGGCTGGTGGAAGAAGTGATAGGCGGCGTAGGTGAGGGATGCGGCGATGGCGATGGATAGGAGGGTGGTCGGGAGGGATTTGAGATTGATGTGCGAGAGGGCCAGGGCCAGGGTGAGGCTTAGGGTGGGGGCGAGGATCGCGAGGAGTCGCCAAGGGAATTGGAGGAAGCGGAGTTCTGGGAGATGGTGCCAGAGGGGGGCGCTCAGGGGTGTGAGGAGGAGGGTGATGGTCAGGGTGAGGATGGCGAGGGAGGTGAGGAAGGTGGTGTTGCGGGATGGGGGCTTGGTTTGGATTCGCGCGAGTAGAAGGGCGGTGACGGTCAGGAGGATGAGAATGACGGCGATGATGGAGGCGGTGCGGAGGACTTGGTCGTGGTCGGCGTCGAGGGTGTGGTGGAAGAGGAAGTTGTCTTGTGGGTGGAGGCCGGGGAGGATCGCCATGTTGATTTGTACGAAGCGGCGTTGATAGGCGGCGGGGACGATGTAGAAGGCAGCCAGGGCCAGACCGAGTAGGGTGCCGATGGTGGCTTTCAGCGCGATGTTGGCGGGAGCGGTCGCGCTTTCGCGCGATGCCCACCTTAGGCGCAAAAAGCGCGCCGAAGGTTCTGCCGCAGGCGCCGATGGGGCACCCGAATTTGTAAAGACAAATATGCGGATGAGGGTAAGGAGGGCTAGGGTGTAGCTGGCCATGACGGCGGCGGGGGCGTTGGTTAGCCAGAGGAGGGCGAGGGGGATGGCGATGCGGGGGATGGTGACCTTGTTGCGGAGGATGGCGTGGAGGAGAAGGGGGATCCAGGCGGCGGCGAGGAGCTCGGCGTAGGCGGTGCGCTCGTAGGCGGTGAAGAGGGTGTAGGGGTTTACTACGTAGAAGGTCGCGGCTAGCAGTGCGGCGTTGGGAGTGGCGAAGGTTTTGGCGAGATAGTAGAGGGCGAAGCCTGCGGCGGTGAGGGCTAGCCATGTGTACGCGATGGGGGTCCATGTCCAGGGGAGGATGAGGCCTAGGATGGCTCCGAGGATCCAGGAGATGGGTGGGTAGAAGATGAAGCGGGGTTCGCCGGCGTTCCATGCGGGGGTGTAGGCCCAGGTTGGGTGGAGGTTTCCGTGGGTGAACTGGTGGGCGGCTTCGAACCAGTTTAGGAGGTGGAAGTCGAAGTCGTGGCCGCAGGAGCAGCCTTGGAGGATGAGGGGAAGGATGGCGATGAGCGCGGCTATCGGGATGATGAGGAAGGGTAGGCGGTAGCGCGGCATTACTGTGAGGGTATCGCAGAGATATGGAATAGGTAGTAGGGAATAGGGAGTAGAAGACGAAATGCGGAGCTGGCTGGGGGAAGTTCGGACATTCCCGCTCATCGCGATGAGGCTGCGATGAGTGGGCGCACGATCTTTTTGTGGCTGGTTGAGGGAGGACAACAGCAGATCCCTACGGGATGACAACAAGAGAGGCAACGGCAACTGCAAAGGCAACCGCAACAGCAAAGGGAACTGCAACAGCAAGGCAACGGCGAGGTGGATTTTTAGTTTGGTGTGAGGGTTAGGGTGTGGGTGGTGGTGGCGTCAACGGCTGGGTTGGTGAAGGGTAGGGGGTAGGTGGTGGCTTTGTACCAGGCGGGCCATTGATCGAGGAACCAGGGGCTGGCTGGGTTGCTGGATTGGCCGAGGACCAGGTTAAGGGTGGAGTGGTCCAGGTCGGCGAGGCCGGCGGTGAAGCGTTCGGAGGGGCCGAAGGTTCGGCCTACTTGTTTGACGGTGGTTCCGTCGCCGCTTTGAGGCTGGATGCCAGTGCCGATGGGAAGGCTGACGATGCGCTGGAGTATCGGCGAGAGGATGTAGATGGGGTGTTCGATGTCGATGGGGTGGGCTTTGCCGTAGTGCCAGTGGGTGAGGTCGGATGGGGCGTGGGCTTCGTGGAGGCCGTGGTCGACGGCGGCGGTGAGGAGCTCGTCCCAGCTGGCGTAGGTGGAGGGGAGCCAGCGGGCGGGGGTGTGCATGATGAGCTGCTCGGCGACGTAGGTTTTCTCGTTCCAGGTGTAGAGCTGCCAGAGAGGTTCGGATGGAGCGCTGGTGCGGGGGTCGTAGTGGGTGGCGGTACCGAGCTTGGGCGTGAGGATGAGGGGCCAGAAGGCTTCGCGTGCGGCGTCGACGATAGCGGGGGCGGAGGCGTCGGCGTCTACGTTGCCGTTCCAGTTGCGGAGGAGGTCGGCGGCTTGGTGGAGGCGCTTGTCTTTTGTGCTGGAGTGGTCGATGGCGTAGGCGAGGCGCTGGGCGATGACATGGTCGAGGTCGGAGTAGACGTCGGTCTGGAGGGCCAGCATGTCGGCGGGGGTGAGGTGGTCTTTCGAGGAAAGGACCTTCCAGATGCGCTCGGTGCGGTAGGGGGCGCCCCAGTCGGGGGTAATGGGAAAGGGGTAGTTGTCGGGGGTGACGCGGGAGTTGGCGGTGGCGAGGATGCCGCTGGGTGGGTCGAAGGATTGTGGGAGCTGGTCGAAGGGGATGTAGCTGGTCCAGTCCTGTGTGGTGTCGAGGCCGTCGATGGGGACTGTGCTGATGGGGCTGGGCTGGATGAGGCTGCCGCGGAGAGGGATTTTGCCTACGGCATGGTAGCCGATGTGGCCTTGATCATCGGCGTAGACGACGTTTTGGGCGGGGCCTCCGAAGGTGGAGAAGGCGGCGGTGAAGGAGGGCCAGTCAGAGGCCGAGTCGATGTAGAGGAGTGAGGCGGAGATGTTGGCTGGGTCGTAGATGGTCCAGCGGAGGGCGAGGGCTCGCTGTTCCGAGGGCAGGATGCCGGAGATGATGGGGGTGATGATGTTGCCGTGCTGGGTGGTGGGGATGTCGAGGACGATGTCCTGCGAGCGGCGTACGTGGATGACTTCCTTTTGATGGAGGATGGGGTGCCAGGCGCCGTCGGGAGATTGGTATTCGGCGGTGTCGCCGGTGCCGCGGGTGTGTTCGATGAAGACGTCCTGTACGTCTGCTCCGAGGTTGGTGAAGCCCCAGGCGACGTGGGCGTTGTGGCCGACGATGATGAAGGGGACCCCGGGAAGAGAGACGCCGGTTACGTGGAATTCACCGGTAGGGGTGGGTGCTTCGAGGTCAGCCTGGTACCAGATGCCGGGGACGCTGTGGGTGAGGTGCATGTCGTTCGAGAGGAGCGGCTTGCCGGTGGCGGTGTGGGTTCCGGACACGACCCAGTTGTTGGAACCGGGGATGCACTCTTCGCAGAGGGTGTCTTTTAGGGACTGCTGGAGGGCGAGGAGGTCTTGGGTGGTAGCGGTGGGTCGTTGGCTGGTGGAAGGAGTGCGGTTCGCGCTTTGCGCGAATGACCCACTCATGCGATGGGACCGCATGAATTGGGCACTCGGGTTTGTGGGATCAGTGGGCTTTGTGAGCTTGGTTTGGGATTCGTCGAGGGGGATGTCGGGGATCTCTTCCTGGGGGGCGGTTAGGTCGATGGTGGGCTGGGTGGGTGGGTGGTCACGCCAGGATCCGGTGGGGTAGAGGTCAGCGATGAGTTCGGGGGAGAGTTTGGCGGCGAGAGCTTCACGGTTGAGCTTTTGCGGGAAGCTGGTGGTGAGGTCCTGGAAGAGGACGAGGCCGACGGTGATGGTGTCGCGCGGTGTCCAGGGAGCGGGTTGATAGCCGAGGAGACGGAATTCGAGGGGGAGGTGGGCGCGCTGTGCCTCCATGGAGGCGTTGACGCCGCGGGCGTAGAGCTCGAGCCAGCGCATCTGATCTGGCGGGAAGGCGGCATAGGCACGGTCAGCGGCGGCCTGGATCTGGAGGGTTCGCTGGATGCGGTCGTGCGGGATCATGCTCTTGCCGAAGACTTCGGCCATGTTGCCGGAGACGAAGCGGCGAAGGGTGTCCATCTGCCAGAGGCGATCCTGCGCGGTGACGTAGCCCTGGGCGATGATGAGGTCGTCGAGCGAGGCGGCGCGGATGTGGGGGACGCCGTGGGTGTCGCGTTGGACGGTGACGGGGGCGGAGAGGCCGGGGATGGAGATGCTGCCGTCGAGCTGCGGGAGGGAGTCGTGCAGGGCTCGCTGGGCCCAGTGGCGGGCAGTGAAGAAGGCGATGACGATGCCGACGAGCACGAGGGGGATAGAGACAAGAAGAATTTTGAAGAAGATGTGTACGCGCGGGGTCGTGTAGGCGGGTTCGTCGCGGACGACGCGGTGGAGGAGTGGGTTCGGCTGTTGCGGTTCGGCTTCGTAGCGGTTCATAGTGCTGATTTCGAGTCTAAATGTTTGAGGTTAACGGCAGACTTTTAGACGTCTCATGAAGGCGTCTGTGGTGAAATGGCGAGGAGGCCGGAGCTAAAGCCTCTTGTCATAGGCTGATATTTCGCAGGGCCGATTCCACCTCAAGAACGGAGGGTTGACTGATGTCTTCGGTTGAGAGCCTGCATTCGCTGGAGACGGTGATTCTGCTTCTGCTGGTGATGGTGGCGGTGTTTGCCGTGGTGGCGCATAAGCTGAAGGTGCCGTATCCGATTGTGCTGGTGCTGGCTGGGCTGGCGATCAGCTTTATGCCGCGGATGCCACATATTCCGCTGGAACCGAGTTTGGTGTTTTTGATCTTTCTGCCGCCGTTGCTGTTCTCGTCGGCGTGGAATGCTTCGTGGAGGGACTTCCGGCACAACCTGCTGCTGATTGGGCTGCTGGCGTTCGGGTTGGTGGGGTTTACGGTTTGGGGGTTGGCGGAGTTCTCCGACCGGTTCATTACGGCGCTGGATTGGAAAGCTGGATTTCTTCTAGGTGCGGTGGTTTCTACGACGGATGCGATTGCGGCTACTTCGATTGCCAAGCAGATTGGGCTGCCTCGGCGGATCGTCGACATTCTGGAGGGGGAGAGCCTACTGAATGATGCGACCGGATTGCTCGCGCTCGAGATTGGGCTTGCCATTATTGCGCGAGGGGAGATGCCGACGGTGGGGGCGGGATTGGCGCGGCTGATTTATCTGGTAGTGGGCGGGCTTGGGATCGGATTGTTGATTGGGGTGGCGGTGGCGTGGATGGAGCGGTTCATCGACGATGGCCCGGTGGAGATGGTGGTGAGTCTGATTGTTCCGTATGCGGCGTACCTGGCGGGTGAGGAGGCCAAGGCTTCAGGTGTTCTGGCGGTGGTGGCGTGTGGACTTTATATGAGCCGAAAGAGTGCGACGTTCTTTTCGCCTGCGGTTCGTTTGCAGGTGACCGGAGCGTGGGAGGCGCTGACGTTTGTTTTGAATGGCCTTGTGTTTGTGTTGATTGGCCTGCAACTGCCGTATGTGGTGGCGGCGATTCATGGGAAGTATGGGACGGTGGTGCTGGCGGAGTATGGGGTGATCTTTAGCGTAGTGGTGATTGCGCTGCGAATGGTGTGGGTGTATCCGGCGGTGCGGATCGCTGAATTGGTGAAGAAGTGGATGGGGCACGAGGAGAAGAAGCTGGATCGGCGCAGCATCTTTGTGATTGGTTGGACGGGAATGCGTGGGGTGCTGGCGCTGGCGGCGGCGATCTCGGTTCCAGAGATGGTCAATGGGCAGCCGTTTGGGCCGCGGAATTTGATTCTTTTTCTGTCGTTCTGCGTGATTCTGGTGACGCTGGTGTTGCAGGGGTTGACGCTGCCGTCGGTGATTCGCGCGCTGGGCCTGGCAGGGACGGAGGGGGTCGATCCGGAGGAGACAGAGGCGCGGCGAATTGTTTTCCGGGCAGCGATCGAGTATCTGGAGCGGGAGCGGTTGGTGTGCGGTGAGGAACATTCGCACGTCTTCAACGATCTGATGGATCGGTACAGACACAAGCTGGAGCACGTTGCGGAAGGGCATGATGAGAATGGGGAGAATGTTCACATCTACAAGCATCTGCTGGAGGTGGGCGAGGGTGCGGTTCAGGCGGAGCGGGAAGCTTTGCTGCGGCTGCAGGAGGAGGGCAAGATCAGCGACGATGTGGTACGGACGATTGAGCGCGAGCTGGATCTGGAGGACAGCCGGTTTCGCGCGGTGAGGATTTAGGCTTCAGCGTCCAGGCTTGAGGTTTTGAGGTTGATCAAATCGCCGCCATCGTTTGCGAGTGGGTTGGTGTGGGGCAGGGTGTAGATGATGACAAGCGAGACGAGGAAGAGGATCGGCAGGATGAAGATGCTGCCTTCAGGGCCGGTGGCTCCGCCGCTGAGGATTGGCTTGCCGACGGGGTGCGTGGCCAGCAGATGGAATTTGACCATCGTGCCGCTGTCGGCCACTCCGTAAAGGAAGGATTGTGCCCAGTCCCATGCTGCGTGGAAGCCGATGGCCCACCAGAGGGAGCCGGTGCGCCAGAGGCTGAGGCAGAAGACTAAGCCGGCGAGTCCGGCGGCGACGAGCCCGATGGGGGATTCGCCGGGGTTGTTGCCGTGGCCGGCGCCGAAGAGGATGGAAAGGATCAGGGCGGCGCTCCAGAAGCCGAGTGCTGTGCTGTGGCGAGTCTTGAAGGCGAAGCGGTAGAGGGCAGCGAGGCCGCGGGTGAGTGTGTACTGAAGATAGCCGCGGGTGAGGTACTCCTCGAGCAGACCGACGACGAGAAAGCCTGTGAGCCATACTGCTGCGTAGCGGAGAACGTCGCTGCCGAAGAGAAGGCGCATGTCGACGATGAGGAGGCCGGTCTTCCAGAGGATGAGGACGAGCATAGAGAGGAAGAGGGCTCCCCAGAAGGCTCCGACAAGGAAGAGCGGCAGTTTGCGTTGGCCGCCGAGGCCATAGACGCCGACGGGGCGGCGCTCGATGCGGGACATGATCCAGCTGACGAGGGCTACGACGAGGAAGGGAATGGCCTCGGAGATGATGGTGAAGAGGGGGGCGGGATCGGGCCTGACGGCTCCGGGTGCGCGCATCGGCAGAAGGTGGATCAGGTGAGCGAGGAATCCGGCGGCGCGGACGAGCAAGAAGAAAAGAATGACGAATGTCAGAAGGCCCCAGCCGGGACGGAGGCCGTCCTGACCGATGAAGATGCGGTGGAGGGCCGATGGAACGGGAGCCTCGGGTGCGCTGGGGGTCTCTGGGGTGAATTCGTTCAAGGGGTTCCTCGGATGCTGAGTGGTATACGGCAGTGAGAATACTCCGGTTCCATCGCGGGCGTCGATGATGCGCGGTTTGACAGGGTTTGCGGTGTCGATATGCTAGAGATTCGTACCTTGAGAGCTCGGGTGCATTTTATGGGGGACTGCTGAATTGGAATGCCGTGTTTTTTATCACGATAAATGTTTCGATGGGGCTTGCTCGGCCTCGGTGTTTACGCGGTTTCACCGGGAGTGCGTGAAGACCGCCGATCAGTTTTCGTATCACGGGCTGGTGCATCGCGCGGGTGCGCTGTTCGATGAGCGGGACTTTCTCGATGTCTCGCATGGAGACGAGAATGCGATTGTCGATTTCAAGTATTCGGCTTCGCCTAAGGTGACGTGGTGGTTCGATCATCATTTGAGTGCGTTTTTGACGCCTGAGGATCAGAAGGATTTTGAGCGCGGACAGGCGGATGGGTCGCAGGTGATGTGGAAGTTCTTTGATCCGAGCTATACCTCATGCACAAGCTTTATTGCGCATATCGGGAAGACGAAGTTCGGGTTCGATGTAGCGCCGTTGGCAGAGCTGATCAAGTGGGCCGATATTGTGGACGGTGCGAAGTATGAGAGCGCGAAGGCTGCGGTTGAGATGGCTGCTCCTGCGATGAAGTTGACGATGGTGATCGAGAGCACGCAGGATGATTCTCTGGTGAAGCGGCTGATTCCGCTGCTGACGGAGATGCCGCTGCAGGAGGTGCTCGACCAGCCGTTTGTGCAGGAGTTGCTGGGTCCGCTGATGGAACGGCATTGGGCGGGGCTGGAGCTGATCCGGTCGCGAGCTTCGCTGGATAAGGGTGTGATTACGTTTGATATCACCGACCAGCCGACCGAAGGTTATAACAAGTTCATCCCCTACTATTTGTTTCCTGATGGGACTTATAACGTTGGGTTGAGCAAGTCTTCTTTTCGGACGAAGGTTGCGGTGGGGACGAATCCGTGGACGCCTCTGCCTGCAGAGAAGCTGGTGAATCTAGCGGCGATTTGCGAGCGGTATGGGGGCGGCGGTCATGCGCGGGTGGGGGCGGTCAGCTTTCCTCCGGACCGCGAGGACGAGGCTCGAAAGGCTGCGGGAGAGATTGCTGCGGAGTTGCGGGAGAGAGGCTTCGTGTCCTAAGCAAAAACGGAGCATAATGGGAGCAACCGATGGACTGGGGCGGGCCTCACACGTAATACAGACGGTGTAGGAGGTTGTGATGACCTTTACTGCGTTAGCGGTGCTGGTTCTGCTGCTGGTCGTTTTGGTCGCGGTGACTCTGGGGAAGACCAAGTGGGGTAAGTCAGAGGGTGATGAGGTGGAGAAGCGGGGTGAACCTCGGGATAAAGGTCGTGTGAGTGGTGGGGATGATTAGCAGCGAGTCAGCTGGTTAGCGAGTCAGCTTAAATACAAACGGTCAGCGGACGCGAAGTTCATCGTCATCGGCTGACCGTTTTGTTTGCTGGCTTGCTGACTCGCGCTTCTTAGGGCTTGAGTCTGGTGAAGAGGTTGAGTTTGGTCAGGTCGTTGAAGATGACCATGACGGCGAAGATCAGGATGCAGACGAAGGCGACCTGGTAGACGCGCTCTTTGAGTTGCTGATTGAGATCGCGGCGAAGGACGCTTTCGATCAGGAGGAACAGGATCATGCCGCCGTCGAGGATGGGGATCGGCAGGAGGTTGAAGATGCCGAGGTTCAGGCTGATGTAGGACATCAGGCCGATGAGGGGCATCCAACCGGGCATCTGAACGGCCTGGTGGATCTGGGTGCCGATGCCGATGGGGCCGCTCAGGCTGCGAACCGAGACCTGACGCGTGAACATGCGGCGGAGGACTTCGACGATGAGCAGGGAGCCCTTTTTGTTGTAATCCCACGAGGCGACCATGGCCTTGCTGAGGGGCAGGCGCTCTACCTTGACGGGGGGCTGGACGTACTTGAAGCCGAGGCGGTAGTCCTTGACGCCGTCGCCACGATCAGCGAGCTCGGGCGTGATCTGCATGGGCACTTGCTGTCCGTCGCGGAGGATCACGAGTGATGCGGGCTTGCCGGCCTGGTCCTGCAGGTGGGCGAGCAGGGCGGGTACGGAGTGGAGCTGGAGGCCGTCGATGGAGAGGATCTGGTCCTTGGGCTGGAGGCCGGCGCGGATGGCGGGCATGTTGGGCTCAAGGGAGTCGACCTGGACTGGCGTGGGCTGCATCTTGGGGATGAGGCCGAGCCTGTCGAGGGAGAAGTTGTCCGGGCCGCCTTTGGATTCGACGAGGATCCTGGTGTCGGTGCGCTGTCCGTTGTGGAGGTAGGAGAAGGCCACCGGCTGATTGATGTTGAGCAGGGAGCGGATGGCTACCTGATCCCAGGTGGGATTCTCGACGGTGTCGTAGTGGACGATGAGGTCGCCGGCCTGGATGCCGGTGGTGGTGGCCTGGGTTTTGGCCGGGATGTAATCGGTCTGGGCGGGGCCGCTGATGTACTCCTGGACCTCGTTGTGGAGCATGTAGACGCCGGTCATGAGGCCGAGGGCGAGGGCGAAGTTGGCGAAGGGGCCTGCGAGTGCGACGAGGATGCGCTGCCAGCGGGGGTGGGCGTTGAACTCACCGGGGTCGCCTGTGGGGGCTTCGCCGGGGTTGTCGCCAGCCATCTTGACGTAGCCGCCGAGGGGTAGGAGGGAGATGCGGTAGTCGGTGTCGCCGCGCCTGAAGCCGAAGAGGCGCTTGCCGAAGCCGATGGAGAAGGTTTCGACGCGGATGCCGCAGAGCTTGGCGACGGCGAAGTGGCCAAATTCGTGGACGAGAACCATGATGCCAAGGACGATGGCAAGTTCGAAGATTGTTGACATGGGAGAGTTGGGGACCTCGTTCGGGTGGTGGCTTTGCTGGCTATCGTAGAACGCCGGTGGACTGGCGGGCAATCACTTCGCGTGCACACTCGCGCGCGGCAAGATCAGCTTGAAGCACCTCGTGGATAGACGACGGCCTTGGGCCCGATGTTAGCGACAGCACTTGTTCTATTGTACGCGGGATGCCCATGAAGGGGATACTACCTTCGAGGAAGGCGGCTACCGTGATCTCGTCGGCTGCGTTGAGGGCGATGGGGGCCTTTCCTCCGGCTTCGGCGGCCTCGTAGGCGAGGCGGAGGCAGGGGAATCGGGCGTAGTCGGGTTGGGAGAAATCCAATTGGCTCAATGCGGCGAGGTCGAAGGTGAGGTCGACTTTGCCTTCCACGTCGACGCGTTCGGGGTAGGCGAGGGCGTAGAGGATGGGGAGGCGCATGTCGGTGACCGAGATCTGGGCGAGGATGCTGCCGTCGACAAATTCGACGAGGGAGTGGACGGTGGACTGGGGGTGGATGGTGGTTCGGACCTGGGCGGGGGGTAGGGAGAAGAGGCGGCAGGCCTCGATGACCTCGAAGCCCTTGTTCATCATGGTAGCTGAGTCGATGGTGATGCGCTGGCCCATGACCCAGGTGGGGTGCTTGAGGGCCTGTGCAGGGGTGATGTGCTCGAAGTCGGCTAATGGGGTGTTGCGGAAGGGGCCTCCGGAGGCGGTGAGCCAGACCTGACGGACCTCGGAGCAGCGGCCGCCGCGCATGCACTGATGGACGGCGTTGTGCTCGGAGTCGATGGGAAGGAGGGACACCTTGTGTTCGTGGGCGGCGGCGATGATGAGCTCGCCTGCAGCTACGAGGCACTCCTTGTTGGCGAGGCCGATGGTTTTTCCGGCTTTGACGGCGGCATAGGTGGCTTCGAGGCCGGCGACACCGACGATGGCGGAGACTACGAAGTCGACCTCGGGGAGCGTGGCGGCGTGGATGGTTCCGGCGGTGCCGTGGAGGACGTCGGTACCGGCGTGGCCTGCGGCGCGGAGGCGGGTGGTTAGATCGGCAGCGAGCTTCTCGGTGGCTACTGAGATGACCTTCGGGCTCCAGCGGAGGCACTGGTCGAATGCGGCGTCGACGTTGCGGCCTGCGGCGAGGGAGATGATCTGGTAACGATCGGGGAAGGACTCGCAGATGGAGAGGGTTGAGTTGCCGATGGAGCCGGTGGAGCCGAGGATTGCGAGTTTCTTCACGAAGGTTATTTTCTCAGAAGTGCGGAGTGTTCTGTGTTGCCTTTCTGGGTGTTGTTCGAGTGGACGGTACCCTACCACACTTTTTTGATTAAGTGCTTAGAATCATGTACTTAGGTGTGACATGTTCCCGTAAAGTATTCATTTCAGATACTTTACGGATAAAAGTATTGATTTTATTATGTTTATCTCCGGATGGTAAAAGCCCCAGCATCGATGCCGGGGCTCTTATCTGGTCTCTTGTTACAATTATAACGGGTTGGCATGGACGAATCGTCACTTGTAAGTATCTGATATAAATACACTTAGTAGTACATAAGGCTTGACACGGTTTAGTGTTGAGGGCCGTTCATCATGTGCTCAACGGCGACGTCGTAGCCGCGACGGAAAGAAGCGCGGTATTGATCGCGATCTGCTCCCGAGACAGGCGGGTGTTTGAATTCGTCTCGATTATTGACGTTGGGCTTGCGGTGGTTTTCAAAGTCCTTGCGGGCGCCTTCGATGCCATCGTGATAACCGCGGCGTCCGACTTCCTGATACTCGGAGGGAGGTGCGTCCCATCCAGCTTGGTCGTGGTATTCGTGAGGAGGTGGACCTTGCGCCACGATTGTTGACGGAACACAGACTGAGGTAGCGAATGCAAGTACAGCAATCAGACCTTTTTGGGATGTCATTTCAAATCTCCTTTTCCCGATTCAACTTATCGATCGGTCTTGGAGATTAGATGCCATGCGTGTTTGTAAGTGTTGTGTGTAAAAGGGTTAGTGCGGCGGTGTATATGGCAGAGGTAAATTGGTTGCCTGAAGTGGTGGTTTTTCCAGGAAGGCGGATAAACGCCCAGTGCAGGTGCAATCAGCGTGTTAGGTTCGGCGCAACTAATGGCTGACGAAAGATTGCTCATCCGGATAGACGACGCTTACGTTACGCGAGGCGACGACAAGGAGTGAGTAACGAGTTATGAGTAGGGAGTAAGGACGTCCCCACCCTTCGCGCAATCAGGATGGGGCACTTGGGCTGTTGGCTGGATTAATGGGGCGGATTGACCACGATGTAGGTTGTGTTGCCTCCTGAAAACTGAGGCTGGTACCAGGTGCTGCCGCACTGCTGATAGGACAATCCGCCGACAATTTGCGTTACGCAGCCTGATGGTGGGGAGTTGACGATCGAACCGACGACCGCTGCCGTGACTACCGCTGCGCCGGTGATTGCAGCCGCAGTTGCGACCGGGTGATAGCAGCATCCGCCACCGTAGTAACTGCCACCGTAGTTGCCGTTGACGTTGACATCGCGATTGACGTTCACGTTCTGATTGACGTTTACGTTGCGGTTGACGTTGGCGTTCTGGTTAACGTTGGCGTTGCGGTTGACGTTCTGGTTGGCGTTGCGGTTCTGGTTGGCGTTGGCTGTGTTGGCGCGGTTCTGGTTGGCGGCGCCTGCATTACCGCGGTTCTGGGCGCCGCCGGTGTTGGTGGGGCGGTTGACACTGGATTGTGCGCTGCTCCGTGGCTGGCCACCGCCACGTGCGGCACCACCACCGCCGCCACCACGACCTCCGCGTTGAGCAAGAAGTGTCATTCCAGAGACTAGGACGGCGATGACGAATATGGCAAAGATTTGAGCTGATCGCTTCATAGGTCTCCCCTTCGTTTTATTGGTTGGCGGGCTTTTGTTCCGCGAGGAGAATGCGCTGGGCATCAGGCGGCGGATCGAAGACAAAGGCGGCATCGTTGAAGGAAGGCGCCAGGTTCCAGGTCAGCGTATCGCTGTGCTGGGGTCTGGCTTCATCGGAGAGGGTGCGGATGACGAATTTGAGAGGCAGAGGGTAGTCGCCGAGTTGAATCCATATCTGCCAATCGAGGCCTTCCTGACGAAAGGCATATTGTTCGCAGGTCACGCCATTGATCGTGGTTGGTCCGATATCGACGGCGGATGTGATTTTTTTGATATCCGCTTCATCGGTCCCCCATTTGAAGAGATCGACGAGCGGAAGCTCGATGCCGTATTTGTCCTCGATGTCAGTGAAGAGTTCGCGGATGGTGGGGGGAGCGGGGACCGTGGCGTAGTAGTTGACGAGCTTTCCCCAGACGGTAAAGTTTTTGCCATCGTAGAGAAAGAGCCTGTGTTTCGCATCGCTGGTAACCTCGACGCGCATGCGATTGGGCTTGGCGGCCAGGAGATTCACCTTGGAGGAGTTTTGGATGATCTGTCCATCCTGGAGAACATCGTCGTTCGTGACATCGCCTTCCACCTGAAAGGATTTCAAGCTGCGAAGATAGGCTCCCATTTTGTTGAGGGCTTCCATGGCGTCGGGATCGATTGCAGGGGCGGCGTCGGCCTGTTGTGCGGCTTTCGCAAGAACAGGGGATCCGATGGGGCGGCAAAGAAGGATTCCAGCTATGGCCAAGAGGAGCATGAGCCTAAGAGTCTTTGAACCGATCCGGTGGATTTTTGTGGGTTGACGATCGGAGTGTGTTGAAGGCTTTTCGGGCAGGTTCATCGTTTTTACCTCGCGAAAACATGTGCAAGCTAGAGCGCCTGTCGGGGCAACGGCTATCTTGGAGGGGGCCTGGGCTGCCAGTGTTCGGAGACTTGGGAGGGTTGGGACGAACGGTCCTATTTTGATAGAAACTTTAGGGTCTATCCAAATTGCTGACCGGCAAACTTCTTCGATGCTGTCAAGGAGGGTAACTGTTGCACAGCAACTTCAACACTGTCAAAGGCGAGGATGAAGCCGTTCGTCACAGCGGGTTGGGGCTCCGTGTTAGAAGCGGCCCAGGCTGAAGGTGTCCTTGAGCAGGAGGACGAACCAAAGGACGGGGGTGGCAAGCAGAAGAGCATCGATGCGGTCGAGAATGCCTCCGTGGCCGGGGAGCATGGTGCCGGAGTCTTTGACGCCTGCTCCACGCTTGACGGCGGATTCGAGGAGGTCGCCGAGCTGGGCGGCGATGTTCAGGATGCCGGCGAGAATGAGGGTCTGCCAGAGAGGCTCGGTGATGTGGAGGAGAAGGTTGCCGCGGATCGTGAGGAGGTCGCCGATCCAGACGACGAGTGCGGCGGCCAGGATGCTGCCGATGATGGAGGCGATGGAGCCTTCCCAGGTTTTGCCCGGGCTGAGGCGCGGGGCCAGCTTGTGCTTCCCGAAGGCGCGGCCGATGTAGAGGGCGGCAATGTCTCCGGCCCAGACGCAGACCATGAGGAAGACGACGAGGGCGGGGCCGTCTTCTTTCTTCCAGAGCAGGGGGATGAGGGTGAGGGGGTAGGCGATCCAGATGAGGCCGAAGAGTCCCTGGGCGGTGTCAGGCAGGACCTGGATGAGCGGGGCGCGAAAGCCGTTCCAGGCGAAGAGAGCGAGGGTGATGGCGCTGAGGACGGGAAGCTGGGCTTCGACGGGGAAGTTGGGCAAGGTGACGACGAAGGCGAGCGCGGTGCCGAGGGCCATCCACCAGATGGGGATGCGGAGCTGTGCTCCGTGGGATTCGGCACCGACGGCGGCGAGCTTGAGGTACTCGTAGGTCGCCAGTTCGGCGACGATGGCCGCGGCGAGGGTGATCATCCAGAGCTGACCGAAGAAGATGAGCGCGAAGACGGCGAGGATGAGAATGAGTGCGGTGAGGATTCGTTTCATGGGCCAGTGGCAAGAATACATTGCCGGGGCCGGGGAGAGTGGAATTTGGGTAGGGGTGGAGGCTAGGGAAGCAGGAGCTTGATGTTAACTACATGCGATTCCGGATCTATCATTGGGTCGACCATCCGGTCCGCGTCTACTGGCCCCGGCCTTGATGTATTCGCCGTAAGCCAGCGGTTCAGCAAAAGCGGAGTGTAGCGTTTGCCTTGCAATGTTTTCCAGGATTCCATGAGTTCTTTAGCGGCACCGGCATGAGGCTCTGTCCCATCGAGAAACAGGCGGCCAAAGTCATAGGGCTTCCCCTCATCTACTTGAATGACCAGATCGACGGTACGGCGTGATTCGTCTATCCGTGGTGTCGGCGTTGCAACAAAGTCGACGTATCCTTCCGTCGCGTAGAGCTTCCTCATCTGCTCCAGTCCTTCGCCAATATGCGTCGCATTGAAGAGGTCGCCTGTTTGGAGTGAGAACAGGTTCCGCAATCGATCAGCAGGGAATAGTACTGCTTTCTCGATGCGTATGTCGGCGAGACGGTACTGGGCGCCCTGATCCACTTTGACGGAGACGTCGACGTCCCTCGTCCCTTCGGTTTGGCCGACGGCGAAGACCTTCGGCTCATCGACAAGAGCTTTGAAATAGCCCAAATCTCGAAAAGCCATCAGGATGCGAGGCCAAAGTTCCTCTTGAAGGCAGGTGCAGTGCTCGAGCGAGTGAGTAATCCGCTCACGGTCATCGTTTGGAAGGCCGTTCGCCTCGATCGACAATCTGTGAACGCGTATCTTGGCAGCTGCTTCTGATGGTTTCGAAGAGAACTCTTGTCCGAGTCCACAGTTGACGAGGGTCGATAGGAAGAGAATGCCAACCAACATGCGCATGACGTATTTCTCCGTCGGCTTCCATGTCGACTTAGAGATCACACAGCAGTATGTTAGGCCGTGCTCAAGGCGATCGCAAATGTTTACGAGCCTTGGGACGCTTTCTGCAATCTGCTTAGCTTCCTCAGAACATCCTCGTTCTTCAATCCGAGATTCACCGCATGTTGAAATGCTTCCAGCGCCTTTGCATCATCCTTCATCTGGAGATAGGCCTCTCCGAGGCTCGCATAGGCTGAGCCTGATTGCGGGTTCTCTTCGATTAGCTCCCTAAAGACGGGTAGCGCGTAATCGTAGCGGTCGACTTTCAGGAGCTCGAATCCAAGCCAGTTCATGTCGTAGACCACGTCAGTGTTACGGCCCTCGTCGCTGGCGCGAAACTTCGTGTAGAGCTCCATCATCTGTGCCGGCGTGGCGTCCTGTGTGCGGGCAAGCATTTGGAGGACTACGGCAGTGATCCCCACCGGGTGGACTTCGGGCGCCTCGAAGATCTTTCTGTCATCGATGGTGTTGGCTTCGATGGATGTCCACTCTGCTCCATCGATCACATCGCCCGTCTTCGCATTGACCTCCTCTTCTCGCGAGATCAGCTTCACGCCGTTCACGGTTTTGAAGCTCTTCGACACAGCGATCGTATCCACTGCATCTCCGCGCGCGTGTATGGGGATTGTCATTTCCCTCATCCGAAGTTCAAAGCTTGCGGGGTCGAAGTAGTACATCATCGGAGGCCCACAGTCATCGCGGTTGATTTGGACTGCCTCCAGGCTCTCTCCGAGAACGGACTTGCGTCCCAAATAGCTCGCACGAAATCCGCGTTGCCTGTAGTCGATGAACGCATAGTCGAATGCAGCCCCGCAATGCAGCGCTCGCTCGGCTTTGTTGATGGTTCTGACAAGCCGCTGCTTTGGCCAGTTCAGCTCCCAGCCGCGGGAGCCGTCGAAGCCTTCTACGATCCGGCCCCACTGTCCGGTGCATCCGGGGATCTCCGGGCGGCAGCCTACGAGCCGCAGCCCGGGCCGCATCCGGACCATGACGGCGCTGGACTGCCTGCTGCCTGCGTACTCCTGCTTGTAGGCGCCCTCGTAGTGAAAGCCGCGAAATACAAGGCTATGGAGAGCATGAATCTTTTCAATCCCACCCATCGCCGTAATGGCCTTCGTCACGATCTCGTCTGTGCGGTCCATCTGCGCCATGGTCGCGCCAGGGCAAACCAATAATGCGAGCAGCAGAATCGTTCTCATCGTCGCCCCTTATCAGGTTCGGCAGATTAGACAGCCTCCTGGAGTCACGGTTAGGAAGGTTTTCTAGTCATCGCGGGTTGATAGAAGCATATTTTGTAATTATCTTGACATATCAAGATATATCTTTATATTATCTCGACATGAGAATACACAATCACCATTTCAGAGGTTTCTGCGGCGGAGAAGAAGGCCGTGGAGAGGGACATAGGGAAGACAGACATCGCGGCGGTTATGGCGATTTTGGCGAAGGGCGACGAGGATTTCGAGGCGGCAGAGGACGCGGAGGTCCGTTCCGGATGTTCGGTGCGGGCGATTTGCGCTTTGTCATTCTTCAGCTGATCTCGGAGAAGCCGAGCCATGGCTACGAGATCATCAAGTCGATTCAGGAGCGTCTGGGGGGCATGTATGCTCCGAGTCCGGGCGTAGTGTATCCGATGCTGACGATGCTGGAGGAGATGGGCCACGCAACGGTGGTATCGGAGGGAGCGCGGAAGCTCTACACGATCACGGAAGAAGGGTCGAAGGCATTGGCTGAGAACAAGGCCGTGGTCGAGGCGCTCTTTGCCCGGATGGACCGGACGCGAACGGAGCAGGCGAATGATCGCGCACCGCAGATTGAGCGGGCCGTCGAAAACTTTCGCATGGCGTTGCGGATGAAGGCTGGTCCGTTGACGACGGAACAGATTCACGCGATCACCGACATTATCGATGCGGCGGCGAAGCAGATTGAGAGGGTCTAAATGAACTCGTACCGATACCGGATTACGGTTGAGATGCTGACTGGAGCCAAGGGTGAGGCAGTCGAAGGACGGAGCCTCACCTTTGAAGCGGCGAATCATGACGACATTCTTGAGATTGTGGAACGGATGCGTTCCCGACTGCCGTTTGATGAGAATACGACCGCTTCGCTCGGAGTGGGCTTGAAGCTGTTCTCCGAGGTGGCGCTTGTGCATCGGGCGGATCCGATGTTTGCGAGTATTCGGCCCGCGCTGAGTGAATTTATAGGAAGGTTGAAGAAGCGGCCTGGCGAGCTTGCCGAGTTGCCAACGAGCTAACGACGAGTGAGTTTCGCGATGTGGGCTATTGCCTATTCTTTGCGAGCGGGTGATGCGAATCAGCTTCCGGTGGGACGGATGGTGTCGGTCTCGACCATCAGCATGACGGTACGTTGCGGTGCGCGGGGGCGATGGAGAACGTCTTTGGGGATGACGACTCCCTGTCGTGGATTGAGAGTGATGGTGCGGGGGTTGTCCTGGGTCGTGGCGGAGTCGGCGGGGTCGATGAGGTCGATGTGCAGGCAGCCCTCGACAACGTAGAAGAATTCGTCCTCTTGCGGATGCTTGTGCCAGTGATAGTCGCCTTGCACGACGCCGAGGCGGACGACGGAGTCGTTCACGTTGCAGAGTGTTTCGTTGTACCAGGGACGTGGAGCGGCGTCGGCGGTCAGCTTTTCTTCGATGAGTTCGAGAGGCTTGTATTTGGTCTCGAGGATGGTGATGTAGGGGAATTCGGTCGGCATTGTTCGCTCCTTCTGCCTGACCCGCCGGGAAGCAAGATGCCGAATTGCCGCACAGTACCTAGCGGCGGGTGAGTTCGCGGGGGGTGGGGGAGAGTTCGGTCGCGATTTCGGTTTCCAGCTCGGAGACGGGCTGGAGGGTATCGATCTTTTCGTCGGAGTTTTCGGTGAGACCTCCGAAGCGGCGTTCGCGGCGCTGGTAGTCGGCGATGGCTTCGAGGAGGTGGAGGCCGCGGAAGTCGGGCCAGAGGCGGTCGGTGACGAAGATCTCGGCGTAGGCGATCTGCCAGAGAAGAAAGTTGGAGATGCGCTGCTCGCCGGAGGTGCGGATGACGAGGTCGGGGTCGGGCATGTGCGCCGTGTAGAGGGCGTCGCTGATGGTCTTCTCTTCGAGCCCGTCGAGGGCGCCGGCGCCGAGGATGTCTTCGACGGAGCAGCCGCGGGTGTGGGCCTCGGTGGTGAGGTCGGTGAGGATGCGGCGGACGGCGTCGACGATCTCGGACCGCGAGCCGTAGTTGAGGGCGAGGGTGAGGGTGGTGCCAGTGTTCTTGGCGGTGGACTCAGAGGCCCACTGCATGGTTTCCTGCACCTCGGAGGGGAGATCGTGGGTGCGGCCGATGTAGGCCATGCGGACGTTGTTGTCGTTCATGCGCTTGACGTTACCGATGAGGTAGGACTTGAGCAGCTTCATGAGGAAGCTGACTTCGGCCTTGGGGCGGCGCAAGTTGTTTTCAAGCGAGAAGGCGTAGAGAGTGAGCCAGGGAAGATTGATGCGAGAGGCGGTCTCAACGACGTACTGGACGGATTCGGCGCCCTGCTGGTGGCCGAGGAAGCGCTTGAGAGCACGCTTGCCGGCCCAACGGCCATTGCCGTCCATGATGATGGCGACGTGTTGGGGGATTTTCGTCGGATCTAGCTGCCGGTAGAGGCTTTGCTCCTCGGGGGAGAGCTCATGAACGCGGCTGGGATTTGATGCAGGCAAAGCAACCTCACAAATAATGACGCTAGCACACCGCTATGGGGTGTGCAATGAATGTCTCTTTGTGCAGACCGGCGTGCAGTTTTGTGGGGCGCGTAGCTGTCTTCGGCGTTGCTGCTCTTGGCTTGCTTCCTGGCCACCGGCTGGCTTCCATCTGCTAACCGCAGAGGGTTTAGCGACGATCCGCCTTTGCGGCTTGAGCGGCTAATCGGATCTCCCCGTCCGTCTGGATGATGCGGTCGGAGAGGAGAGTGCCACGATGGCCGAGGCACTCTCCGAGGTCGTAATCAGATCAGGCTTACGTTGTTTAGGCCGAGCGGCGTCGTCCCGCAGCCAACTCCCGAACGTGGTTCAGGAAGATGGAGCGCTGGAGGGCGTCGAGCTGCGAGGTGTAGGCCGCGATCTCGGCGAGGAATGGGTCGGCCATAAGAACGGCCGTCTCGTCGCGATGTCGGGTGTTGGAGTCGCGCAGCAGGGTGGAGATATCGACCTGCAGGGCCTTTGCCAGGCGATCGAGCGAGGACAGCGTGGGCATGGCCTTGCCGTTCTCGATCTTCGAGATGTAGGTCCGCGGGACGTTCATGCGGGCGGCAAGCTGGCGCTGTGAGAGGTTGCGCACGTGGCGCAGGTCGCGAACAGCAGTGGCCACCTGTAGGCCGTCGTCGGGGGTGCTGGTTTGGGGGACGAGTGCGATGGGGGCGGGAGCCGGTTCGGGCTCTTCGACCTCGAGGCATTTGTGGCAGCGGCGGCATAGTGCGTTCGCTGTGCGGAACTGCACCAGGCTGCAATGATCACAGCGCAGCACCTCACGCTGTTCGACGGGTGCCATCATGGTTGCCATAAGTTGTCTGTAGCGGGCGGGCCCAGAGCAAGAACCGCAGCACATGTCCGATAACGGATCGTGTGATGTGCCTAGAGTGACACTGGGTTACTTGAGAGTCAAGAGGAAACCCGTTGATTATTAGCGAAATGCCTAAAAAAACCAGATTGGAACCAAAGTAGTAACTTGTGGCGACGGGGATCAGGGGCTAAGTGGGCCCGGAAATTGGCCGAGATCGGGTCGGGCAACGGATGGAATCGAGGGGTTGGGGCTTTTCGCCGATGGGGATTTCGCAAAGACTGCAACACCACAATTTACAGAAATAAGAAATGTGTCTTCGTCACAAATTCGTGTATATAATCCCGATTTGCTACCCTGATGCCAGTGTCAGATATTCGATTCGCCCAACCCGCCCGTCGTAACCTCCTTGCCCCGGTCCTCATAGCGTTCGTGGTTCTCGGTGTCGTTCTCGCTCTTGTATTGCGCTATACGCCCCATAGGACAGCCGATCTGACGATAACAAAGACTGCGATATACCCGGCTCATACTGTCTTTGCGACCGACTCTATCGTTGTAGGGAGGGACCATTCGTCGGATGACCTTTACGTGCTGGTCAACCTGCGCATCGATGATCGGCTCAACCTGCCGCTGTTCCTGAAGGATTTTACGGCTACGCTCACGACGGTCGATGGGGAAGAGTTCCATACGAGCGCTACCGAAAAACAGGATTTCGATACTCTGTACGAAGCCTTTCCGGCAGTCAAACAGCTCTCGTCAGCGCCGCTGCTGCGCGAGACGCTGATCGAGCCTGGCAAATCGGCCGAAGGCATGATCCTGCTCCACTTCCCCGTGACCAAGGAGGTTTGGGACCGCCGCAAGTCCGCGGTTCTGAGCGTCGATCTTTACCATCAGGGGCCGATCACAATCGTGATTCCTGACGCGGGAGGACGTTCCGTAGAGGGCCCCAACTCCGAACAGCAATGACTCGCCGCCGCTGGATTGCCGACGCTTGGACACCAACCACAGCTACCCTGACCGGCGAGCAGGCTGCTCATCTGGCCCGAGTTTTGCGTGCCGAGCCGGGACAGATCTTCGACGTTGTGGCAGGGGGATTTCTTCACCGGGCTGAGATTACGAACGTCGGGGATGGCGAGGTTGTTTTTGCGCTGCATGAGGAGCTTGAGTCGGACGCTGCTCTGCCGCTGCACCTCTTGCTTGCCGTCTTCAAGTTCGACCACATGGAGTGGGCCATCGAGAAGGCTACGGAGCTGGGCGTCTTTCGCATAACGCCAATTCTGGCTCGCCGGACGGAAAAACATTTGGCTCAGGCGGCGGCCAAACGGGTTGAGCGCTGGCGGCGTATCGCTCTGGAGGCTTCGAAGCAGTCGCGCCGGACTACGATTCCAGAGATCGCCGATCCTGTTGGGCTGAAGCAGGCGCTCGATGAGGAGCAAAGTCCGACGCGGATACTGCTGAGCGAGACAGAGCAGGGAACTACCCTGTCGTCAGCGCTTGCGAATGCGAAGACTTCAACTCAGGAGAGCGACACTGCGCTCGCCATTGGGCCGGAGGGTGGCTGGACGCCGGAGGAGATGGCGCTGTTTGTGCAGTATCAGTGGCAGCCTGTGACGCTGGGGCCGCGCATTTTGCGGGCTGAGACAGCGGCGATTGCCGCTATTGCGATTGTCGGCTCAAGCATTGGGTAGAGCCCCTCGCATATACGGCTAGCCTGAGTTTCGACAATTACTCTTAGCTGAAGATCTCCTTGACCTTTTCAAACAGGCCTGGGGAAGTGGGCGTGTTCTCGACGACCATCGTGTCGCCCAACTGGCGTAGTAGATCCTTCTGGGCTCGACTGAGCTTGGTTGGGGTCTGTACACGAATTTGGACGATCAGATCGCCTTTGCCGTGCGCGTTCAGATGCGGCACGCCTTTTCCGCGTAGCTTGAACTCACGGCCGCTCTGGGTGCCTTCGGGGACCTTGATGCTCGCTGGGCCTTCGAGCGTCTGGATTTCGAGTTCAGTTCCCAACGCAGCCTGCGGGAATGAGATCGGCATGACGCAGTGGAGATCGTCGCCATCGCGCTCGAAGAACTTGTGGGCCTTCACGTTCAGCACGACGTAGAGATCGCCCGCAGGGCCGGCAAACTTTCCGGCCTCGCCTTCGCCCTGGTACCGGATACGCGTGTCTTGCTCGACCCCAGCTGGGACCTTGACGAGGATCTTGTGCTCGGTCTGGACGCGCGTTTCACCACGGCAGGTGCTGCATGGATCAACGATCAGGGTTCCGGTGCCGCCGCAGACCGTGCAGGTGCGGGCTACGGAGAAGAATCCCTGCTGAAAGCGCTGCTGACCGCGCCCGCCGCATTGTGTGCAGGTAGCCGCTGCCTTGCCCTTGGCTGCGCCGGAGCCCTTGCAGTCGTTGCAGGTCTCCATGCGGCGGATGGTGATCTCCTTCTCGATGCCGAAGACGGCTTCCTCGAACTCGAGCGTGAGGTCGTAGCGCAGATCGCGGCCGCGCTGGACACGGGAGGCTTTGCGATTGCCGCCGCCGCCCATGTTGAACATCTCGCCGAAGAGATCGCCGAAGATGTCGCCGAGGTCCTGGGCTCCGCCGAAGCCACCGCCGGTAAAGGGATTGCCGCCGCCACCTCCGTTGAAGGCTGCGTGGCCGTAGCGGTCGTAGGCGGCGCGCTTGTCGGGGTCGCTGAGGACCTGGTAGGCCTCGCTGCACTCCTTGAACTTCTCTTCAGCCGCGTGATCGCCGGGGTTCCGGTCGGGGTGGTACTGCATCGCCAGTTTGCGATATGCCGTCTTCAGCTCTTGGTCATTCGCGTCCCGGGAGACACTCAATACTTCGTAGAAATCCAATTTCGTCACGTTCGCCGTCGCCATGTTTCCTAAAGTCTCTTTCTACCGCTGCATCCAAAAACTCGAATCTGAATCCAGTTGCTTGTTCCTGTTAGTCCGATACCTGGGCCGGATTGACTGCAATTTTCACCAGCGCCGGACGCAGGAGCTTCTCGCGGATCTTGTATCCCCGGCGAATCTCTTCGACCACT
Source organism: Edaphobacter aggregans (assembly GCF_003945235.1). Taxonomy (NCBI): domain Bacteria; kingdom Pseudomonadati; phylum Acidobacteriota; class Terriglobia; order Terriglobales; family Acidobacteriaceae; genus Edaphobacter; species Edaphobacter aggregans. The sequence goes on along the minus strand of NZ_RSDW01000001.1, from coordinate 1,693,362 downwards.
TGATGATCGGGGAACTCCTTTGTTTCGATGCTTCCCAAGGCCTCATGGACTCGGGGATCGAATTGTGCGCCGACCGACTCTACCGCGACGACCTGCAAGCCGCGCAGAGCGTCTTCCATCTGCTTCAGAATCAATTCGACGCCGCCGCGGAGCTGCTCTACGGTGCCGTCGGCCTTGAGGGCGAGCTGGAAGTTGTCCATGACGCCGAGAAAGGGCTCAACTGTGTTGGAGATGGTGTAGTCGCGGGTGTCTGCGCGCTCTTTGATCTCGCGTTTGCGAGCGTTATCGAATTCAGCCTGCAGGCGCGCCAGCCGGTCCAATAGTTGATCCCGCTCACCCTTTAGCTGCTCGATTTCGGTTTGTGCCGCGTTCTCCATTACCGGCTCGGGTGCGGGGGCGGCTTCACCCTCGTGCGAAGCCTGTACGGTCATCTCGTCTTGCATCTTTGCCCTACTCCTCATGTTTGGTTACCTCTCTATTGTTGCTCATCCTGAGCGATCGCGCGAGAGCCATTAATAGGTAGATTGGGTAAGTCTTTTATTTTCAGTATCTCCATGTTGAGTCTTTGCGACTCACATCTTTTCAGGGCACGGAATTCGCTACTGTGGATTGGCCGGGCTACGCTTACTCTGTGGGATGCAACATTCGATCAAAGACTTGTGAGATGTAGCTGACCGCATTCATGGTGTTCTCGTAGTCGATCCGCTTGGTTCCGATTACGCCGACTGTGCCGCGGCTTTCTCCGGCTGCCAGGGCTGGAGCTGCGATCAGGACTAGGCCTTGCATCTCGGGTGCGTGCTCTTCGAGATCGAAGACGACGCGGACGCTCTCCTGGTGGGAGTCGATATAGGCGTTCAGAAGCTCTATCAGGCGCTGTTTGGCTTCGAGCGCTGCCAGCATTTCGCGGAGACGGTCTCCATCGATCTGGTTGCCGATGAGATTGGCCACGCCCTCGACGTAGACGGTCTGAATGGGGACGGCGCTTTCGGGTACGGTCTTGGTCCAGAGCTGCTGGACGGCGTTCAGGACTCGCTGATACTCGCTGCGCTCTCGCTCGACCAGCCGGGCGATCTCAGATCTGACGCGCTCGACGCTCCAGCCGCGGAAGTTTTCATTGAGGAAGTTCGCCGCGGTCTCCAGTTCGAGGAGCGAAAGGTCATGGTCGAGGGCTAGTACACGGTCGCGAACGAGACCGCTTCGCGTTACGACGACCGCTAAGACGCGGGCAGGAGCCAGTCTCGAAAAGTGGACGTGCTCCAGCATGTCTCCTTCGGTGGCTGCGGCGATCGCCACGCCGACGCCGCTTGAGAGTGTGGCGAGGACGTGCGAGGTTCGTTCGAGAACCGCCTGGGTTCCGGCTACACCTGCAAAGCTGGAGTCGATATGCATCCGTGATCTGGCGGGGAGGCGGGCTGCGTCGATTCGTGGATGGGCTCCGCCGCTTAGCTGCTCGACATACATGCGGAAGGCGCGGGCTGTGGGGACTCGACCTGCAGAGGTGTGCGGCTGTTCGAGCAAGCCTACGTCTGCGAGTTCAGCCATCTCGTTGCGGATGGTGGCGGGACTCATTCCGCCGCCGCCATGTTGCAGGCGCGCAATTGTGCTGGAGCCTACCGGCTCTCCGGTCTCGATGTAGCTCTCGATGATGGCCGTAAGAATGGCTCGCTGCCGCGCCGTTACCCGCTCTGCGTCCGCCATCCTTACCTCCCTCGTGCTGCTTGCCTAGAGTCTACCGCGCCGTCAAGCAGGCGATGTTAGCTGATTTCCAGCACGTCCTCACTTTTAGACGCAATCTCTTTAGCTTTATCCGCCACCTTCTTTGCAACGGTGTAAAAGTCCTTTGCGAGGGCGGAATCCGGGCCCGCGAGGCTGATCGGCAGTCCTTTGTCGCCGCCTTCGCGGATCTGAGGATTCAACTCAAGCGCACCGAGGAACTCGAGGCCGAACTGAGCGGCTGTGCGCTCGGTTCCACCTGCACCGAAGACGTCGATGACCTCGCCGCTGGGCAGCGTCATCTGTGACATGTTCTCTACCAAGCCAATGACTTCGACCTTTACCTGGTGGAACATCTCGAGGGCCTTGCGGGCGTCCTGCAGGGCAACGCTCGATCCAGTGGATACTACGACTGCGCCGGTGAGGGGGACCGTCTGGACGAGTGAGATGACGACATCGCCTGTGCCTGGCGGCAGGTCGACGATGAGGAAGTCGAGTTCGCCCCACTCCACCTGCTGCAGGAATTGACGGATGATCTGGTGCAGCATCGGGCCGCGCATGACCATGGGTTTGTCGCCCGGGGAGATCAAGCCGACGGAGATGAACTTGACTCCGTGCGAGAGGATCGGCTCGATGCGGTTCTCGCCGACGATGTTTGGCTGGCGGGTGACGCCCATCATCGTGGGGACGTTCGGGCCATAGATGTCTGCGTCGATCAGGCCGACTTTATAGCCGAGTTTGCCGAGGGCGACTGCCAGGTTCACTGCAACGGTCGTCTTGCCTACGCCACCCTTGCCGCTGCCGACGGCTACTACGTGCGCTACTCCGGGCAGAGGCTGCGGCCCCTGCGGTGCTCCTGCTCCCATGTGTCCCATAATGTTCTCCTGAAAATTGCCCCTGCGTTGTTGGGCCGGTTCTGAGCGGCAAATGAGTTACTTGCCGTGCCGGCGCTGGTTTCTAAACGTGCCACTCATCGCCCAGGATCACGCGCAGATCTTTCTTGCGCAGCGTCTCGCCTGAGCGCATCTCGCGCCTCCGTGCTGCGTCTTCGTAGCGGCGCTTTTGGTGGTCGGTCTCCGGAACTACCTGTGGGACGACGAGCCGGCCTCCGTCTTTGTCTACAGCTACATAAGTGAGGTAGGCAGACGAGACGTGACGGATCCGGTTCTGCCGCACATCCTCAACCATGGCCTTTACTCCGACTTCCATAGACGTCTTGTAGGCGCGGTTCACGCTGGCCTTCAGGATCAGCAGGTCGCCGACGCGCACGGGAGCGACGAAGTCCAGGTGATCCATGCTTGCGGTTACTGTAATCGCGCGTGCGTGACGGCTTGCCGCCATCGCTCCTACCAGATCGATGTACTGCATCAACCGGCCACCAAAGAGATTTCCCAGGGCATTCGCGTCGGCAGGGAAGATAATCTCACTGCGCTCGGACTGCGACTCCGCTACGGTACGTGTCAAAACCAAATCACTCATTCTTACCAGTGTAATTGCTTCGCCTGGGGGCGTTCCAAAGGCTTACGGCTTGCAAACAGGGCATCGCTCACCGCACCATACCCTTATGGACAAGACCTCCGCTCTCCTCGAAATTCTGCAACTTGACCCGACGAACGCCTTTGCGCGCTATGGCCTCGCCATGGAGCACGTCAGCAAGGGCAATATTGATGCCGCTCTCATTGAATTCACCACGCTCATTGAACACAGCCCTGATTATGTTCCTGCCTATCAGATGTCTGCCCAGACTCTTGCCAAGGCGGGGCGCGCTGAAGAGGCTCTCGAGCGCCTGCACAGTGGCATCGCGGCGGCTAACCGTACGGGCAACCAGCACGCCCTGGCTGAGATGGAAGCTCTTCGCGAGGATCTGAGCCGCTAGTCCCGAGTCCTTCTGTATTGCTAAACATCTATACTTAGACCATGGCGACTCCTCTTCCGACCACATTAGGCGCCCTCCGGGCCAGCGAGTTTACTCCCCAACGCCTTGCCCGCAGCGTCAAAGACGAGCTTCGCGAGAATCTGATTGCCAAGCTGCGGTCGAAGGAAACGCTCTTTCCGGGGATTGTCGGATACCAGGACACGGTGGTTCCGCAGATTGTGAATGCTGTCCTCTCGCGCCACAATTTCATTCTGCTCGGTCTTCGCGGACAGGCGAAGTCGCGCATTCTTCGGTCTCTGACTACGCTGCTTGATCCTGCGACTCCCTATGTTGCGGGTGCGGAAACCCGCGACAACCCGTACGCTCCTATCTCGAAGTTTGCGCGCGACCTGATTGCGAAGATGGGAGACGACACGCCGATCGCTTGGCTTACGCCGGATGACCGCTTTGTCGAAAAGCTTGCCACGCCTGATGTGACGGTGGCCGACCTTGTGGGCGATATCGACCCGATTAAAGCGGCGCGCAGCAATCAGGATCTTGGGTCTGAACTGACCATGCACTATGGCCTGCTACCTCGCGCCAATCGTGGCATCTTCGCGATCAACGAACTCCCCGACCTTGCCGGCAAGATTCAGGTTGCGCTCTTCAACATCATGCAGGAGGGCGATGTGCAGATTAAGGGCTACCCCGTGCGCTTGCCGCTTGATGTTGCCATCGTGTTCAGCGCCAACCCTGAGGACTACACTGCACGCGGTAAGATCGTTACCCCGCTTAAGGACCGCATCGGCTCGGAGATTCGCACGCACTATCCCGAGGATGTCGAGGAAGGCATTAGCATTACAGCGCAGGAGGCATGGTCCGAGCGGCCCGCGTCCAATATCGAGATCCCACATTACATCCGACAGATCATCGAGCAGATCGCATTCTCCGCACGTGAGGATAAGAAGGTCGATAAGCGTTCGGGAGTCTCGCAGAGGCTGCCCATCAGCACGATGGAGCTGGTGCTTTCGAATGCGGAACGCCGTGCGTTGCTTCATGACGAGGAGCTCGTCGTCCCCCGCGTTGGCGACATTTACGCTGCGCTGCCTGGCATCACAGGCAAGATCGAGCTAGAGTATGAGGGCGAGATGCGCGGTGCCGATACGGTCATCCGAGAGATTATTCGCACCAGTGTCGCGGGCATCTTCGACAAGTACTTTGCCGGTACCGACACGCAACAGATCGAGCAGTGGTTCAATCTTGGTGGCACTGTTCAGCTCAACGATACGCAACCCTCTTCAGGCTCGCTTGCTGAGCTGCAACAGATTCAGGGCCTGTTTGAAAAGTTGTCGCCGCTGAAGATCAACGGTAAGTCGTCGCCTGAGGTTGCCGTGAGTGCGGCCGAGTTTCTTCTTGAAGGCATGACCGCCCATAAGCGCATCAGCCGTACCGAGGAGCGCAGCTTCACTGCGGCGGAAAAGAAACAGCGCGTCGATCAAGCCAGTCAATATGCCGAGCGCATGCGTGAACGTGAGATAGAACGCGACGAGGCTGCTCGCAACCGTACCCGAAGAGGCTTCAACTAAGGCGCAAATCGTCTTTGCTTTGCCGTTGCTGTTGCATCGCTGGAGAGCCCATGAAACGCATTCGCTACACAAAATTCACCGGCGATTTGTCCTCCAGCTTCGGTCTGGAAGACCTGATGCAGGCGTTATCCGACTTCCTGCTGGACTCTGGCTTCGATGATCCTTACTCCCGCTTTCAGGAGTTCAACGATCAGACTCTTGAGAACCTTCGCGATGCTATCAAGCAGGCTCTTGAGTCGGGCGAGGTTTTTGACGAGGAGGCACAGGAAAAGTACGACGCACTCAGCGAAGATCAGGTCGAGGAACTCATTGATCAGATCATCCAGAAGATGCAGGAGCAGAACTTCATCAATGCTGAGTTGCCGGAAGAAGGCCAGGGTGAGCGGGGCAATGGCAACGGCGAAGCGCGCTTCGAGGTCACGGACAAGGGAATGGATTTTCTCGGCTATAAGGCTCTGCGTGAGTTGCTCGGGCCGCTGGGCAAATCCAACTTTGGCCGCCATGACACACGCCACGAGGCTGCGGGCGTTGAGATCAACGGCTCTTCCAAGCTGTACGAGTTTGGCGACACGCTCAATCTTGATGTCACTGCTACCTTCTCCAGCGTCTTCGAGCGTGAGGGCATACGCACCGCTGTGGAAGGCGAGGAGCATACGCCGCTCAACATCGAGTACTCCGACCTTCATGTGCATCAGTCCGACTACCAGTCCTCCTGCGCTACGGTCGTTCTGCTTGATTGTTCGCACTCGATGATTCTTTACGGCGAGGACCGTTTTACTCCTGCAAAGCGCGTGGCGATGGCGCTTTCACATCTGATCCGAACGCAGTTTCCCGGCGACACGCTCAATCTCGTTCTCTTCCATGACACGGCCGAGGAGATTCCGGTCTCGCAGCTTTCGCGCGTCAAGGTTGGTCCGCACTACACCAACACCCGCGAGGGACTGCGGCTTGCTCAGCGCATCCTGGCGAAGCAGAACAAGGACATGAAGCAGATCGTCATGATTACCGATGGCAAGCCCTCGGCCCTGACGCTGCCTGACGGGCGCATCTACAAAAATGCGTTTGGCCTCGACCCGCTCGTTATCGAAGAGACGCTCGAGGAGGTCTCCCGTTGCAAACGCAGCAACATCATGATCAATACCTTCATGCTGGCCAATGACTTTACCCTGATGCAGTTTGTCCAGAAGGTGAGCGCCATGTGCCGCGGCAAAGCCTACTTCACCACTCCGCAGACACTGGGTAACTACCTGCTCATGGACTTCATGTCTCGCCGCATGAAGACCATCCATTAAGCTTGGGCGAATCAACTCTTTTCCACTGCCTACCCTTCGCGCTTGATACGCGTCATACTTTCAGCACGAAATGTCATAACTTGTAGAGGAGTTTCATGACCGCGCAAGAACAGCAGATGCTTCAAGACCTCACTGAGCGCATCAACAGCACCCAACTTCAGGAGAAGGATCCTGACGCCGCGCAGTTTCTGCAGCAGACCCTGGGACGTAATCCGGATGCGCTCTACATCCTCGCTCAAACTGTGCTCGTGCAGCAGTACGCGCTCGATCAGGCGCAAAAACAACTCGCCGACGCACGCGGCCAACTTGATGCCGTTCGACAGCAGCCGAAACATGCGACGAGCTTCCTCGGCAACCTGCTCGGCCGCGACGACGAGCCCTCACGCCCGGCCCCCCCGCCTCCGCTACCTGCTCAGCCGCAGTACACTCCCGTTGTCTACGGGGGGCAGCCATCCGTTCCAGGATACGGCGCGCCTCAGTCTGGCGGCTTTCTCCGCTCGGCTTTGCAGACTGCTACCGGCGTTGCAGCCGGCGCACTGGCTTTTGAAGGCATTGAGAGCCTTATGCATGGCTTCGGTCATGGTGGAGGTTATGGCTCGGGCTTTGGCGGGTTTGGCGAATCGAACCGCCCCGAAGAGATCGTCAACAACTACTACGGCGACGCCACTCCTTCGGAGCACTCCGGGCATCTCTCCCCAGACATCGAAGATCGTCGCGGCGAATCGCGCTTCTCTGAGGCGGTGGACAACGATGATCACGGAGATAGCCTGATGGGCAGCGACGACACCAACGACACGGCAGATAATTTTGCCGACGATTCTGCTGATTTTGGTGACAGCTCCGACGGTGGCTTCGACTCTGGCAACGACGACAACAGCTTCTAAATCGAATCCGAGTCCGCGCCTCCGCTGAAGATGTGGAGCGCGGGCTTGCTACTCGGTGGGGCTTGCTTCGTTGCTCTTATCCTTATGGTGTAGATCCAGGCCGAACTTCGGCGCTCCCTTTGTTCCAGTAATCTTGACGGGAATTTCTGCGCCGGCGCCATTCTTTTTGAAGAAGGGGTCGACGGGCTTCAGCAGCCATGACTTCCACCAGGTCGCCACCATATTCGATAGCGCCGCCTTCGTGCGTACCTTACCGGTGAAGTCAAATTCGTCTCCATCCAGAGAGTACACACCGGCCAGGTTCACGTCTGCGCCCGGCAATGTGTAATTCAGTTGGCTAAAGCTCAGCCTGCCACTCTGCATGACAAACTGTCCGCGCATCTGCGAGTTCACATCCTCCGCGCCTGCCTTGGCCTCTTTCGCCTCACCACGCGCGCGGAGACTCAGCATATCTACTTTGTCCTGCACTTCTGGATTCGTGAAGTGAATTGCCCGCAGTGTAAAGCCGCCCTTCAATCCGATCCTTTGTGTGACGCTCTCCCCCCCCGGGCGGATATGCAGTTTCGTCTTCATCGCAAGGCGTCCTGTCATGATGACCGGCTGTGTCTTGATCGCTAGTTCCAGAAAGTCCTGTATGCGGCCATTAGGGACATTCACATCCAGGTCGATAATGTGCCCTTTGCCCTTCACGTTGATGATGGCGCCGTTGCAGGTAAACTCCGAACCGCGCAGCTTTGCATCCACTGGCTGGAGATACGTGTCGCCGCTAGTTCCGTCCACAATCGCATGGAATTTCGTGTGTAGCGGCATCTTGTGGTTTGCCGTGTCCAGCGAGAAATCCGGCGTATCCGTTGTTCCATCCACAACGATCCTGTTCAACTGTCCGCTGAACTCGCCCGTGGAAGACAGCATCCCGCCGATACCTTTGATCGTATTCAGGTCAGCGTGCTCGAACGTGTATTTCCCGGTCACGGTCGAATCGCCAGGGCTCTCATTGACCCACGGGCCGAACGTTCCTACTGCGTGAATATCGCCCTTTGGAATTGCGTTGACCAGCGTCGCGTCATACTGCCATGGATCGTTCGGCCCAACGTTACGCATCACAATGTGGCTGAGTTCGAATTCCTTCGGATCCTTGTCGGGCTTGGCAGTCTCGATCATTAGCTTCGAGCCATCGCAGACGATCTCGTCGACGACGATTTTGATCTTGCCGAACCGCTTTTCTGACTTCGGCCCCTGCTGGCGCATCTCGCGCGGCGGGATGGTGATCGCCATATCGGTGACGTGCACCGTACCTACATGCATCGGTTTCTGAAACAGTCCAGACAGATTTACATGAAATGAAAAATGGCCCAGCGAGATCAACGGATCTTTCGCTCCAGCGGCCACCACCTCATCGGTTGGATAGATTCGCAGGCCGTCTCCTGAAACCTCCAGGCCCTTGAGCGGTGAAACGTGAAAATTGTCCATCTCCACACGACTCTCGAAACGAGTGCTCAACGTTTCGATGACGCGGCCCTTCAAAATGGGCTCTGCGCGGTGGATCATCCACTCTATCGTCCCGAATAAAACAATGACTGCGAACAATAAAACGATTGCAATCCAACCCCACACACCACGCTTGCGTCGCGGAACCCTTTCGGCTCTTTCCTGCGGAATATCAATCACATCCGAGTTAGATGCGTCGTCTTTCCCAAACAGTATCCTCGCTCTCCCAATGTCCCCCTAAATAATTTCGTGAAACTCTGTTACCGTTTTTTACGCCCGCAATCTAACGGGCCAGATGGAACGTAACATAACCATGTAACAGAACCATCACCTTAAAGGAGATTTGCGAATGAAGACGTCCATGAAAGCAATGATGTTGAGTGCAGCCGTCACCGGACTGCTCAGTGGTTCCGCAACACCGATCCATGCATCCACCACCCACAACGGTGCGCAGTTCGGGCAGCTTGCCTTCTCCTCGGCCTCTTTCGTGGCCGCCGATAAGGACAAGCACTCCTGTAAAGGCAAAAACGACTGCAAGGGCAAGGGCGGTTGCAAGACCAGCGACAATGGCTGCAAAGGCAAGAACAGCTGCAAGGGTAAGGGCGGCTGCGCAACTGATGGCTCCAAGCCACCCGCGGCGTAAACCTCAGCGCTCCGCCGCGTCACTCCACCCGAGCGGCGGAGCACTCCCTTTCTCCAGTTGATTTCCGAGGTTGCACATGCCAGCGAATCGTTTCAACGGTTTTACGGAATACGGAGTCGGCATTGGTCTTCGTGTTCCTCATTATCGTCACATTCTCGAGAAGAAGCCCGTCGTCGATTGGTTCGAGATTATCTCCGAGAACTACATGATCGACGGTGGCCGTCCGCTTACCGTTCTCGACAGTATTCTTGACCAATACCGCGTCGTACAGCACGGTGTCTCGATGTACTTCGGCTCGGCTGAACCATTGTCGCGTGAGCATCTGCGCCGCCTAAAGGCTCTTGTCCGTCGCACTGGAACTCCGTGGCTCTCCGACCATCTGTGCTGGGGCAGCGTGGATGGCACCTATACTCACGACCTTCTTCCGATGCCCTACACCTTCGAGGCCGCACGTAACACTGCCGAAAGGATTCGACAGGCCCAGGACTTTCTTGAAGTACCCATAGCAGTCGAAAACGTCAGCAGCTACGCGGAGTTTCATGTCTCCGAGATGACGGAGTGGGAGTTCCTCAACGAGGTCGTCGAGCAGGCCGATTGCGGCATATTGCTTGATGTGAACAACATCTATGTCTCCTCCCAGAACCATAACTTCAACCCGCGCCAGTATGTTGAGGCCATACCAGCAGATCGCGTCGCCCAGATCCACATCGCCGGCCACTCAAAGTTTGAGAAGTACATTCTCGACACGCACGACCATCCGGTTCTAGATCCAGTGTGGGGACTCTATGCTCGCGCGATTGAACGCTGCGGGCCGACTGCGACGCTGCTCGAGTGGGACGATTCCATCCCGTCCTTCGAGGAGGTCCATGCCGAAGCCCTGAAGGCCAACCGTTATTTGCGAAGACACGAGCAGGCGGCTCCTCTCGCGGTGACCGCATGATCGGCTCCGATCTTCATCTTCTTCAGAGACGCATGGCTGCTGCCGTTATGCGGCCGCTCACATTCAACGAGCAGATGCGCAAGCGTGATGCCTCGTGCCCCTCGGTTGCGGATGAGGCTGGCGCATTCATCCGTCCCAACGATCGGCTGACGTCGTTTGAGCGCCTGGAGATTTACAACCGGCAATACTGGTTCCGTCTTTTTTCCTCGTTCGAGGAGGACTTTCCTGGCCTCAAATCCATCGTCGGTAGCCGCAAATTTCAAGCGCTGATGCGTGCCTATCTTGAGGCTCACCCCTCGCGCTCCTTCACATTGCGTAATCTGGGCTCCTCACTTGTCGATTGGCTTAAGGAGAATCCTCAATACACGGCTCCAAACACGGAATCCGCAATTGCGATGGCCGCTCTCGAATGGGCGCACATCGAGGCCTTCGACAATGAGAGCCGCGAACCTCTTGCTGCTGACGAGATCGCCAGCCTCGACGGCGACTCCCACATCACCCTGCAACCCTACCTGCGCCTGTTGACCGCGCCCTATGCCGTCGACGACGCTCTACTTGCCGTGCGCGAAGGCTCGCAGCCATCTGGCACGCAGGCCAGCAATGCCGTCGGTATTCATGTCGTTCGACGCACGCGTTCTCGGCGGCCGTCGCAGCAGCAGATCTATCTCGCCATTCACCGTCATGACGATACCGTCTATTACAAGCGTCTCTCGCGCGAAGACTTTCTGCTGCTTCAATCTCTCGAAGAGGGTCAATCTCTCGGCGAAGCGATCGAAGCCGCCTTCGCCGATAGCACAACGCCGGAATCCGATCGTCCAGCCATCATCCAATCCGCTTTCCATCACTGGATGCAGATGGGCTGGCTCTGCGCACCACGCGCCACCACGGAGACCTTATGAAGCTCATCCATCGTCTCGCCGCTTGGTACGCCGCTTTTTGCAAGGTCGCGGAAAAGCTCTGCTCGCCCCTGCTGCTCGCTGTACGACTCTACTGGGGCTGGCAGTTCGTGCAAACCGGTTGGGGTAAGCTGCATAATCAGGCGCGTACCGTCGACTTTTTTACTTCACTCAATATCCCATTCCCGGCGTTAAGCGCCCACTTCGTATCCGGGCTTGAATTCTTCGGTGGAATCTTGCTTATCCTTGGACTGGCTTCGCGCCCCATCGCGTTCCTGCTCACAGGATCGATGTTTGTTGCATACTGGACATCCGATCGCGAGGCACTCTTCTCGATCTTCAGTAACCCCAGCAAATTTTACGGAGCCGATCCCTACACCTTTCTCTTCGCTGCGATCATGATTCTGGCCTTCGGCCCGGGCCTCTTCTCGCTGGACGCTCTCATCGCCAAGAAGCTCCGAACTTCCGAGACCCGCACCAAAGAGCATTGGGAGAACGATGCAGTTACCGGCTAGAGACAGGGACGAACCCAGGATGATAGCGGACATCCTCTCCGGCGACCACGAACTCTTTCACGAGTTGATCCGTCCGCACGAGCGCAGCGTTTACCTCATGGCGCTTTCGCTGCTCCACAATGAGGCTGAGGCTGAGGATGCCGCGCAGGATGCATTCCTCAAGGCATACCGAAACCTCGGGCGCTTCCGTGCCGAAGCCCGCTTCAGTACATGGCTCATCAGCATCGTCCTCAACGAGGCTCGCGGCCGCCTTCGCCGCATCCAGCCCGGGCTCACCGATTCGCTCGACGACGACCGCGAAGGCAAAGTCACCCCCATGCAACTTACTGACTGGCGCGAGATTCCCTCGCAGGCTCTTGAACGCCAGGAGGTCCGCTCGCTCATCCGCCAGGCTTTGATGGCGCTTCCGCTGGCCTACCGCGAGGTCTTCGTGCTGCGTGAAATGGAAGACCGCAACGTGCAGGAGACCGCCGAAACTCTCGGCATCACGGTTGCTTCGGTTAAGATGCGGCTTCATCGTGCTCGCCTGATGCTGCAGAAAAGTCTCGCGCCGCAGCTGAAGAGTGCAGTGCCAGAAACGCGAAGGAGTTTCTCATGGTTCTGAACTGCAGTCACGTCTGGGACCAGATCTCCGGCTATTTGGACAACACGCTTGATACCGCGACTCGCGCCGATGTAGAGCGCCACCTTGAGCATTGCGAGATCTGCTCAGCTGTTCTTGATTCGACACGAAACATTCTGATTCTTACTGCTGACGACCGCATCTTCGAACTTCCGCTCGGCTACAGCGAACGTCTTCACTCACGCCTGACCGAGGCCATTCTTGCCGGGCCGCCCGCTGTTCCAACCGATGGCAGCGATTCGTCTCTTTAGCCGTGATGCATCATCGGGTGCGTGATCCACTCCGCAGCCAGTACCAGCAACGTCAGAATCGCCAGCGCGAATTGCAGTCGTTCGGAGCGCTTCTTCGTAGGAGACAACGGTTGCATCCGCCATTGCGAAGCAGGCCGCGCTCGTAGCGACCGTACTCGCCACAGCATGTAGAGATTCGCGAGCGCACCGATCAAAGCGAACAACATCATCGGGATGCGGATGGCATCCGCGTGAAATCCTTTTGCCGGAGCACTCGTTCCCGCAGCGATCGCCAGCGAGCTTAAGCCAATCAAGACGCGGAAGCCGCTGACCGCCAGAACCGCAGCGCAGGCACTCTGCAGGATCGCGAACATCAGCCCCGTTGCGTTGATCCACCAAAGCCGATTCTTCGAAACCTCCGCCATGGCCTTAGCTCCTTTGCTCGCTTTACTGCTATTGCCGCTCCCGCCAGAGCCGGTAGAGTCCCCAAGCCGCCACCGAGCAGTTGTCGACGATCACTCCATCCACGATCATCTGTTCGAAGTCGGCGAGCTTCACCCGCCGCACGATGAGGTCGCTTTCTTCCGCATCTGGATCGGACGCGCCCATCGTCAACCCCTCGGCCAGAAAAACGTAGTGCTTCTGATTCATGACTCCGTACGCGATCTGGTGTGTCGCGAGGTAAGTCATTCGCTCAGCTGTAAGCCCAGTCTCTTCCCGAAGCTCTCCGCGCGCCAACTCTTCGGGTACTACATCGGCCACTTCCCACCCGCCCTGCGGCAGCTCAAGAAATCGACCGCCCACGGTGTATCGGTACTGCTCGATAAGGTAGAGGAACTCTCCTTCTTCGGTTCTTTCCAATGGGATGACGATGCAGGCTGGATCTTTGTCGATGACCCCGTAGATTCCCCGTTGTCCATTGGCTCGCTCAATGACATCTTCGCGAACGCTCGTCCATGGATTGCGGTAGACCTCGCGGCTACTAATCGTTTTGATCGTCAAGCACTCCCCCAAATCGAATTATTCTGGAACCGAAAATTCCAGATGCGATGGATATTTTGCAGACTCGTAGATGGTCTGAGTCTGTGCCTTGTACGCGCTTGCAGGCGCCGTCATGATGTTTGGCACAAACGTCTGCGGATTGCGGTCGTACAGGGGGAACCAGCTTGACTGAACCTCCACCATAATCTTGTGGCCTTTTTTGAAGGTGTGGTCGGCGCCATGCAGGCTCCATTTATACTCGGTCACCTCGCCGGGCTTGATGGCCTCCGGCTTCTCGAAGCTCTTCGCATAGCGCCCGCGAAAGATCTCATCGACGACCATGAGCTGATAGCCTGCCATGCCGTCTGCAGCATCGGCGGGATATACGTCGATGAGCTTAACAATCCAGTCGGCGTCACTGCCCGTCGTCGCGGCATAAAGGTCTGCCATGACGTCACCCGTGACGGTCACATCCTTGTCCAGTACGGGGGTCGTGAAGTTTGCCAGATCTTTGCGATCGCTGACGAAGCGCTGGTCTTCGACAAGCCATGTCCGCCACTTCGAGCCGTTTCCGTAGGTCGCCTGAATTGGGCGGTTCCTGTACGGTACGGGATTAGCAGGATCCGCTACGTAACTCGTCTTCGATTCCATTGCCGGTGCGTCGAAGCTCAGTCCATTTCCTTCCGTCATGTAAAGCTTCGCCGCGTGAAATCCTGCTTTAGGTGGCCATGCATCGTATCGCTCCCACTGATTGACTCCGGTTCGGAAGCTGGCCGTGTCTTTCAAATCAAAGCCTGGCCGATCCTTCAGATACTTCTCGAAGAAGGGAGCTTCGATGGTCTTGCGATACTGATCACCGGTAGCCGCGCCGAAGTCGAGCGCGCCCAGATGCCGCGTCGTCGGGCCCCACCCCCCATGGTTCCACGGCCCCAGCACCATAAAGACATTGTGATTGATGTCGTGCGGTTCGAGTGCGGCATACTCCGCCTGCGTTCCCCACATATCCTCCTGGTCCCACCATCCGCCCACTTCGAGCGTCGGAACCTCGGCCTTTGTCAGGTGTGGCTCCACCGCCATTGCCTGCCAGAACGGCGTGTACGAAGGCTGATTCAGGAAGGCTTTCGCCGTCGGCAGGTCGGTCATTCCAGCGCTCTTGGCTGCGCCGGCAAAATTCACGTTCCGCAAAAAGAAGTCGTAGGTATCTTCCTGTGCGTTCACAGGAACGTCTGTCTTCTGCGCTTCAAGCTGCTGCACGTAGTCGAAGCCATAAGTCTCGCGGAAGGCTCCGTTGTGGAAGAAGTCATCGCCCTTCCAGACATTCGTCATCGGCGCCTGCGGAGAGATTGCCTTCACCGCCGGATGCGCGTCGATGCCCGCCATCATCGCCAGAAATCCCGGATACGAAACGCCGAAGACCCCCACGCGCCCGTTGTTATTCGGAAGATTCTTCAGGAGCCAGTCGATCGTGTCGTGAGTATCGGTGGTTTCATCGACATCCTTCTTTGTCTTATGCTCAACGATCGGACGGTTCATCACGAACTTGCCCTCAGACGTGTATCGCCCTCGAATATCGCCATAGACAAAGATGTAGCCGCTGGCTGCAAGCTCCGGCTTCACCGAATTGACGCCGTCGGAAGAGTTATGGTCTGTGCCGTAAGGAGTTCTCTCCATCAGGATGGGAAGCGGCTCTCCGCTCTTTTCCGACCCGACCGGCCGCAGAATCACTACGTGCAACTTTGCGCCATCGCGTGCCGGGATCATCGCCTCCGACCGCTCGTACTCGCGGAAGTGATTCAACCTCACGGGTGTATCGCTGAAGCGCTCCAGCATCCGCTCTCCGGAACTTGCACGAGGGGAGCCTCCAAACGCCGTCTTCACCCCGATTACCTTTCCGTTGGCATCTCGTACGAACTGTGCCCGCGAACCTGCTCTGGTGACAAAGTGGTCCGCCGATTCAGCCTGCAGTTCCACTCGCGGAGACCTCTCACCTTCCGCGTACAGCTTGTCGCCATCGCGATAGACCACGTTGACGATGTCGGGTTCCGTCGTCAACCGGTACTGCCCGACATACTCATCCAGCTTGTTCGACGACAACGCAATCGTCTTTGGACTGGCATTGGTTTGCTCCTGAGCACCCAGAGCGCCCGTCGAAACCAAGGTCAATCCCAAAAGAGTTACCTTCAACAAGCCGCGAGCATTCATCAAATCTGCCTCAAAACTGAAATCACTTCTGGAACTGCAATGGAAGAGGAACGACCGCGGATCTCACGGATGTTCGCAAACTATAAGACGGATGGATCAAAGCGTCGTTTGATCGGTTTCTATCCGTTCGATCCGTGGTCGTTCTTAAATGTTTAGGTGAGGACAGCGGGAGTCGCCGTGCACTGGAAACCCACACGGTTGTGGGAGCCATCGCAGAAGGGGCGCTTCTCGCTATGTCCACAGCGGCAAAGGGAGATCGCCGGCTTGCCCGTCAGGTCCCACTCCTTGCCATCAGCGTCCTTCAGGACAATGGGGCCTTCTACTCGCAGCGGGCCATTGGGGCGGACAGTAATCTTGACTACTTCTTCTGACATTGTTGAAACTCACTCTCTTGATAAGGGTGGGTTCAGCATAGCAAATCGCGGGCAACTCTTGATTTTTCAGTCTTTCTTGACGGCATACTCGTCGAGGATGACGGAGAGGAGAGCCGCGGTGGGGACGGCAACCAGCGCGCCAACGATACCGGCTATTGCGGTGCCAAGAAGGAGGGCGACAAGGATAGTCAGACCCATCAGGTTGACGCTGGACCGCATGATGCGCGGAGTGAGATAAGCGTTTTCAATGTTGATGTAAAGCAGGTAGAAGGCAAGCACGCCGAACATCTTGGTCCACGAGTCGAGTGCGGCAACTCCGGCTGCGAGGAGGATCGTGAACACTCCGCCGGCAATGGGGATGATGTTGAACAGGCCCATCAGGAAGCCCAGAAGGATAAAGTACCGCACATGCAGGAAGCCGAAGACGATCGTGCTGGAGAGGCCGAGGCAGAACATGAGCAGGCCCTGTCCCAGAAGCCATTTGCTGATCTTCCGCTCGGCTCTTTTAAGCGTTGCGTCGAGCCGGAGGCGATGGACGCGGGGGAAGAGAGAAAGGAAGAAGCGGTAGGCGTGTTCCCCTTCGAGCATGAAATAGATGCAGAGAAACAAGGCTGAGAGGATGTCGAAGACGTGGGTGAGCCAGTTCGGCAGCGCGCCGACGAGGTAGCCCGCGGTCGCGGTAACGGCAGTCTCAGCACGCTGTGCAATCGCGTCGACGCCGAGCCTGTTGGCGATGGGAAGTCGGTTGAGCTTGGCGACGATGACAGGGATACGGGTCGGCAATTCAGCCGAGAACAGGTTCAGGTCGTGGATGACGGGCGGCAGACCGACGATGAGGAACATCACGACGATAAAGGCCACGCCGACGATGAGGAGAAAGATGGCTGCAGGGCGCGACGCGTGTCGGTTGTGAAACTCGAGGGCCGTGATGCGGTTGACCACGGGCATCAGGACCGTGGCGAAGAGCGCGCTGACATAGATGATCAGCAGTTCTTTTTGGAGGGTCCAGGCCAGGCCGAGAAGGAGGAAAACGCCGACGGCGAAGAGGATGTGACCGCGCACAGTTCGGCTGGACAGATCCGGATCGGGGATGATGGTGGGCGTCGGGGTGGCCAGCGGCTTCTCCTGCTTGAAGTTAGATGCAGAAAGTCTGCCTGATGGGCACTCAGGGCTGGGAGTATGGACTTTGATTCAGGGCCGCGAGGATAGTTTCGACGGTGTCTTCCGGGGTAAGGTCGGCCGTATTGATGGTGAGGCGCGCAAGACGCGTGTAGAGAGGGTGCCGGTGAGCGAAGCGGAGCTGCGCGGCTGCCGGGTCCTCGAGGACCGGGCGGGCAATGTCCTGAAGCATACAGCGGTCGAAGAGGGTAGGGAAGGGGGCGTCCAGAAAGACGGTGAAGGTGCCGGGGGTTTGCTCAAGCAGGAGCCGGTTCGTCAGGCCTTCCGGGGTGCCGCCGCCCAGTGCGAGGATCGTATCGGTGCGTCCCAGAGCGGAGGCCAGCGCCGTGGATTCGAGTCGGCGGAAGTGAGGCTCACCGTGACTGGCGAAGAGCTCCGCGATGGTGGCGCCGGTACGTGCCTCAAGATGTGCGTCAAGATCGAGGAAGGTCCAGCCGGTGCGCGCGGCGAGGAGACGTCCAATGGTCGATTTGCCCGCGCCCATGAAGCCGGTTAGAACGAGACGCTTGAGGTGAGCCGGGATGACAGCGGTGGTGTGAGAGTCGGTGGCGGTCTTGGTAGTGGTTGGCGTCATGGTGCTCTCCGTAGTGTAGTTGCTGAATCTTGTGTCGTACATGCAAAAGCCGCGACCTTTAGGGGTCGCGGCTCGGGAAGATCGAAGACTCTGAAGTGTTCTAGGTATTTTCAGAGATGCATGCGAGGACTCCGCCGGCCGCTGGATAGCGCCAATAGCAGAGTGTAAAAAACGCGGACTGGAAGCGGCTCGTCATGCTGATTAGAACGGTACACCGGGGTGAAGGTGGAATGCAAGCGAATGTGCCTCGGCGCTCTGAGTCTATCCGGTGATGATAAAGTCTGTGTGAGACGACTCCCGGTTGCTCTTCAGAGTCTCGACCAAAAGATTCTGAAGATGCTCTTCATAAATGAGTCGCGCGATGCCGCTTTCGCCGCATCATTCGTTCCGTTCCCGAGAAGATAGTTGTCGCCGCAGCACTGATCAGTGGGCTGATCATACCGGCTCGTTCTGGGCAGCATTTCGCCGCCAATCAAATCAAGGAGATTCATCAATGAATACCATCAAGATGTCTGAAGAAATCGACCAGCACCGCCGCCGCTTTCTTGGCACTGGAGCCATGGCCATCGCCGCCGCCCAGTTCGGCATATTCGGCTCTGCGGAGGCACAATCCAGCAAGCCAAACCCTGCAGATGTGCCCGCGATTAAGCCCGGAACGAACACATCGTTCCCCTCACTGAAGCAGATCGACGCCGGTCTCCTCAATGTCGGATACGCTGAGGCCGGCCCCGCCGATGGTCCTCCGGTCATTCTTCTCCATGGCTGGCCCTACGACATTCACAGCTTTGTCGATGTTGCTCCATTACTGGCATCGGCGGGCTACAGAGTGATCGTCCCGTTCCTGCGCGGCTACGGCACAACACGCTTTCTCTCAAGTGAAACATTCCGCAATGGCCAGCAATCGGTGGTCGCTCTCGACATCATCGCGTTGATGGACGCCCTCAAGATCCAGAAGGCAATCATCGCCGGATTTGATTGGGGAGCGCGAACAGCCAATATCATCGCGGCCCTCTGGCCCGAGCGCTGCAAGGCAATGGTCTCCGTCAGCGGTTATCTGATCGGCAGCCCTGAAGCCAACAAAGCGCCTCTGCCGCCAAGGGCTGAGCTCGCCTGGTGGTATCAATTTTATTTCGCCACCGATCGCGGCCAGCTCGGCTACGGCAAATTCACGCACGACTTCAACAAGCTCATCTGGCAGACCGCCTCGCCAAAGTGGAACTTTGATGATGCAACGTTCGATCGCTCCGCCGCGTCGTTCAACAACCCGGACCACGTAGCCATCGTCATCCACAACTATCGCTGGCGGCTCGATCTGGCGCAGGGAGAGCCCAAATACGACGAGTACGAACAAAAACTCTTTGCAGGCCCAGTCATCACCGTACCTACGATCGTCCTCGAAGGGGATGCCAACGGCGCACCACACGCGAACGACGACACAGGCTATCGCAAAAAATTCGCCGGCAAATATGCATTCCGGATCATCACCGGCGGCATCGGGCACAATCTGCCTCAGGAAGCCCCACAGGCCTTCGCCAAAGCTGTCATCGAAGTCGACGGTTTCTGATCGACGTTAGCCTGCGATGCGGCCAGTGGCTGTACGTGAAATCTACTCATCCCCAAAACCCGGGTGCCCCATCTTCGCGACGGTTTCATCGTCGCTAAGGTGGGACATTCGCGCACGCGCGAACCGCCTCCCTTCAGCCATCCGCAAATCAAGCTCTGATAAAGTTTTGCTCATGCGACCGCCAGCCGCTCCACAAAACCTCAAGCGAAGAATCCTAAAAGATGCGCTCCGCAAAAATGAGCAGCGCGACGACGCTTTTCGACGGATCATTCGCTCAGTCCCCAAAGGCAAAGTCTCGACCTACGGCAAAGTCGCCGCGGCAGCAGGCTACCCGCTCTACCATCGAGCGGTGGCAAAGTTACTACGCAGCGCTACCGTTCACGGACTCCCGTGGCAACGCATCGTCGGTGCTGGCGGCGAGATCAAACTAAGAGGGGAAGCTGCAGCGGAACAACGCCTTCGACTCAGCATGGAAGGCGTAAAGTTTCGAGGCAAGCGCGTCAACATGGAAATCTACGAACACACCCTTCGCAGTTGGGAAACATTCGATTAAATCCGCCGCCTGATCGCGAAGGTTGGAGTACACAGTTGAGAGTCAACGATAAGATAGGTCATGAATTCTCAACAGAACGTCACAAATCAAATCTTCGCAGTATCGTCCGCCATACGATATGTCGCACTCTACCGAGGAGGCAAGCTCACATCACATCAGCGCTCAGACATTGCAGAGGCCTCAGCATCGGAGTCAGATCGCTACGAAGAGTTGTTCGTCAACCCAACATTGCTCACACTAGCTCGTCAGCGCGGCAACGTGGACTGTGGAGGATCACGGTTCGTCTTAGTCGGGTACGGAAACTTTTACCAGCTTGTCATCGATCTATCCGAAGGACACATATCCGTGTGCTTCGAGCTCGCCTCCAATCCTCTGGACTACATCGAAGCAATTCGAACCATCTGCAAGAGCGCCTGACTATTCGTGAAGGTTGGGGTTACTCCCAAGCGCCGATGCCCGAAGGACGACCGCTCTCCCCAACCAATCACTACCCCCGCCCCAAAGCCCGAGCACTAACCAATCGTCGCTCCAAATGCCGTTCCAGAGTCTCCACCGCAAACCGCCGCAAATCCACCCCCCGCCCCTTCGGCCACTCCTCCTTAGCCAACTCCCCCACACTCCCCCGAAAGATCCTCACCGCCTCCCCCACCGAAGCCGCCGAAAGCCCCACACTCCCATTCCGTCGATCATCCGAACAAGTCACCCCATCGCTAGTCCCCGAGTACCAAACCGTCCCCCCGCGCAAATCCAGCCCGCACACCACACAATGCCCCAACTCCGGCATCCACCCCATCAACCGATTCATCCACAGCGCAAAATACGTCACCGGCAGCCACACCCTCCCCACTTGCATCTCCTCTACCACCGCCAGCGCCAGACGAAACACCGCATCGTCCACCACCCCCTCCGGCAGCTCTTCCAGCACCTCGGCAACAAATTGCAGCGCAGCCGTCCGCTCATAATCCACCGGCCGGCTCAGCGGCGAGCTCAAAATCTCAAACGAATCCAGCCTCACCAACTCCTGCTTCGGCCTCTCCGCATAGGTCGCCCTCACATACGTCATCGGCTCCAGCGCCCCCCCAAACCGCCGCCGAGACCGCAGCGCATGCCGCGCCACACCCTTCACCCGTCCCTGCTCCCGAGTAAACAGGCTCACCAGCAGGTCGGCCTCCTGAAACGGCCACACCCGCAGCACAATCGCCTCTCCAACGCGCTGAATCATCCTTACCGGCCAAACTGCCGCAGATGATGATCCGCATGCAGATACCCCAGCCGCATCCAGTCCGCCGTCGTCATACTCCCAAATATCGGATGCTTCGGTGCCAGCCGCGTCGCCCTCGCGACATCCTCCATCTTCGCCACAGCCACACCTACCAACTCCTCAAATCCAGTCTCCGGACACTCATCCAGCGCCTGTATCAGTTCCGGCATCGTCTTCGAATTCTTCGGCCAGGGTAGCGCCGTCCGCAGCGCCACAAACTTTATCAACGCCGACGGCACCCCTTTCACCGGCTCCATCGGCCGCTCACCCAACGCCAATTCAGACGAGCACCCCAGATGCCGCATCATCTGCCACACCGTCATCCGCCCCCACAACGGCTGGTCATCCGTCGCAACCCGCAGAAGCCGCGCCCTCGTCTCCGACAACACCTCCGCCGACGCCAGACTCTTCATCAACACCTCTCCCCAAATTCAGCCCGTCGCACTGCCAATGCGCGCCCCAACAATCGACGCAGCGCAGGATCCGACAACGCAGCAACATCCGACACCGGCACATGCCTGTGCACCTTGCCCGTCCCCTTCAGCAGACCATCCGGATCAGCCAGGCCAGCACCCCCGGCAACACCCAAATTAATCCCACTTCGTTTCATCGAAAGCGCAAACACCAACCCTTTGTAGCCACGATCGAATCCGAACCCAATCTCCTTGCCTTCCGCCGTCTCGATCGCATCAGGAAACACATCGAGAATCAGATCCCGAGCCGCCACAGCCAACTGCCCTGCAACCGGATCGAATCTCTCCAGAAACGCTCGCAGCTCCCGCGCCTCCAACCTCCCATCCATGCACGCCAGTATCTCACTCCGGCCAACCACAAAAACGAAAACGCGCGGCCCCTGAGAGCCGCGCGCCTGAACCTGAACTTCGAAAACCTACCGCCCGTAGTGGGTCGCATTCTTCGTCTGGAACTCCGCCCACTTCTCCGGCAGATCGTCGCCAGCATAGATCGCCGAAACCGGGCACACCGGCACGCACGCGCCGCAATCGATGCACTCTACCGGATCGATGAACAGCTGTTCGGCCTCACCGTGTCCCGTCTCATCCTTCTTCGGGTGGATACAATCCACCGGGCAAGCATCGACGCAAGCCGTATCCTTCGTCCCGATGCACGGTTCCGCAATCACATAAGCCATCTCTTTAATTCTCCCTCTGCCCCGCTAAAAATCTTTTTGCTGTTGAGCTTTGACACGATTCTAACAGCACACCTTACCACGACTGCAAATCAAAATCCCGCATAAATAGGACTCTTTCGGACCTATTTCTCCATCTCCGCTCGCCTAGCCGCAAACTCCGCCGGAGTCGGTATAGCCTCCAACCCCCGACCCGCAAACATCTCCGTAAAGATATGCGACATCTCCCCCAGAATCAGCCCATTCGTAGCCAGCACCTCGTGACTATCCAGCGTAAACTTGCCGCCATCAAAATGAGTCACCGTTCCCCCCGCCTCCTCCACCAGCAACAAGCCCGCCGAAGTATCCCACGGATTCAGATTGAACTCCCAGAACCCATCCAGCCGCCCGCAAGCTACATACGCCAAATCCAGCCCCGCACTCCCAGCCCGCCTAACCCCATGCGACCGCAGCGTAATCTGCTGATAAAAATAGACGTTCGGATTCATATGCCGCTTATGGCTAGGAAACCCCGTAGCCGTCAGCGACTCCTGCAGCGTCTTCGTCTTCGACACATGAATCCGCCGTCCATTCAACCACGCGCCCTTACCCTTCTCCGCCTCAAACATCTCGTTCCGCAGCGGATCATACGTCACCGCGGCCACCATCTCGCCATCCGCATCCGCCGCCAGCCCCGGAGCCCTGTGCTCCAGTCCCAGCAACACGCAGAACGCCGGAAACCCATGCGCAAAGTTCGTCGTTCCATCCAGCGGATCGACATACCACCGATACTCGCTCTCCAGTCCGTCCCGCGTCCCCTCCTCGCCAAAGATCCCATGCCCCGGAAACGCCGCCTTCAGCCGCGAAACAATCAGCTTCTCGCTGGCCCTGTCCGCCTCCGTCACCAGATCCACATCGCCCTTGTACTCCGTAGCGACACCCTTTTCGTAAAACCCACGCAGCAAAGCCCCAGCCTCGCGTGCAATCTTCTCCGCCTCGCCCACAAACTCAAGTCGACTCACGATCTCCCTCTCAATCCCACACTCTAAATGTAATCCTCTAAAGCCACTTCCAGAGAGCCCCCCGGGCGTACTATTACATTCTGACAACCTAGTGACACCGTAGTGACACGATCCTCACCGGGCCAAATCTACCCTTGAATAAGCAACAAGAAGCAACGACCTCACTCTCCGAGAAAGGATCCACCGTGCCAAAGTTCCTCATCGAACGCAACATGCCCAACGTAGGCAACCTCACCCCCCACCAGCTCGTAGCGGCCTCCCAGAACTCCTGCTCCGTCCTCCGCAAGCTCGGCCCCGAGATCCAGTGGGTTCACTCCTACGTCACGGCTGACAAGATCGTCTGCGTCTACATCGCCCCCAGCGAAGACCTCATCCGCCAACACGCCGCCGACGCCGGCCTCCCCGCCGACACCATCACCCCCATCAAAACCATCATCGACCCCACCACCGCCGAAGGCTAATCCAGAGAAAAACAGCCTCTGCCCGCCACGGGCATCAGTACCCCTACTGATGCCTCTGTTCCCTACACCCTGCCTCACCGGGCATCCGCATAATACCCACTGCGATGCCGCACATTGAACTTACCCTGCAGATCAGAATCCTTCATCCGCACCCTGATCTTCCGGAACGAGCTATCCCCGCCATGCGGAGCATAGTACCCCAGCACATACTGCGTCCTCAGGTCATCCGACACATGTGCCAGCGCCGGCTCCAGGTCCTGCGGATCCTCCACGTAGTAGTACTTCCCGCCCGTATCCTCAGCCATCTGAATCAGCGCATGCTCCCCGCCCGTATTCCTCCCCGCATCCGCCGCCACCGGCACAATAATCAGCGAGTACACCATCGCCCCGGCCCGCTGGGCCTCCTCCAGCGCCTGCCCATACCGAGACCCCTTCACCGTGTCCTCGCCATCGGTAATCAGCACCAGCACCCGCCGCCGCCCATCCGACGCCGAAGTCGTTGAAAGCCTGTCAGACCCCAGATAAATCGCGTCGTACAGCGCCGTAGAGCTCCCCCGCTGCAGATCCTCCAGCCCACTCTCAATTCGCTTCTTCTGATTCGTAAACGAGACAATCTCCCTCACCGAATCGGCAAACTGCATCAGGTCCAGCTCATCCTGATCCCGCAGCAACGCCCGCACAAAATGCTTCGCCGCATTCTTCTCCAGCCGCTCATCCCGCAGCACGCTCTCGCTCGCATCAATCGCCAGCACAATCGAAAGCGGCGTCACCGACTCCTTTTCGAAGTAGGCGATCTTCTGAACCTTCCCATCTTCCAGAATCTCGAAATCATCCTTTCCCAGCCCACCCACCGGAGCGCCCTTCGCATCCACAACATTCACGGCCACATTCACCAGCCGAGTCTCCACCTTAATCGTAGGAACCTGATCGTCCTTACCCTGCGGAGCCTGAGGCCCCTGCGCACTAGGCGGTCGCCGCACAATCGGCGCCTGCAAAAATCCAGCCTGCGGCGAATATCCTGCCTGCAGCAGCAAAGTCGTACCTAACACCAGCCCCGCAAATCTCATCCCCGACGTTCTCCCGCTGACTTGCTAACCTGCTGACTCGCTAACCCGCTATCCGGCTGCCCCACCGACACATCGGGTGCCCCATATCTCGCTTCTGAGATATGGGCATCGTCCGAAGGACGACCGCCTTCCTTATCCGCTCCGGCAGCCGACTGATTGAGCGCAATGCTCTCTGGGAAAGGCTCCCCATCCGCCGATTGCGCAGCAACCTCAGCCGCCTGATTGAGCGCAATGCTCTCTGGGAAAGGCTCCCCATCCGCCCACACCGCCCCATCCACAAATTGCTCCTTCTTCCAAATCGGCACCGTCTTCTTCAACGTATCAATCAGCCACCGGCAAGCATCAAACGCCGCCCCCCGATGCGCCGAAGCCACCACAATCAGCACACTCGTCTCCCCCACCACCAGCCGTCCCAGCCGATGCACCACCGCCACATCCCTCACCCCAAACTTCGCCACCGCCTCCGCAACCAGCCCACGCATCTGCTCCAGCGCCATCTCCCGATACGCCTCATAATCCAAATGCAGCGTCCGCCGCCCCCGCGTATTGTCCCGCACAATCCCATCGAAGACACACACAGCCCCATCCGCGCCCGCCTTCATCCCAGCGACGATCTCCTCAACCGGAATAACCCCATCCAAAATCTCAACCCTCAAATCGTCTCCTCAGCTGTCCTCAAATCCTCAACCGCATTTACCGTCAACCAGCCCAGCAATCGTCGACCTGCCCAACAATCGTCATCTCGACCGAAGCGGCTCACAGCTTCATCGTGAGCTGCGCAGCGGAGAGACCCCCGCATTTCGTCTTTGCCGTTGCTCTTGTTCTTGCCGTTGCTCTTCTGTTGTCATCCCGTAGGGATCTGCTTTGCTTTTGTCGTTCCTTTTGCCTGTCCTTGCTTCTAAGTGCCCCAAGGCTTCAGCCTTGGGGTACTGTCACCTCCTCGGAAAAGGGG
The DNA here is from genome assembly GCF_003945235.1 of Edaphobacter aggregans. Lineage (NCBI taxonomy): Bacteria > Pseudomonadati > Acidobacteriota > Terriglobia > Terriglobales > Acidobacteriaceae > Edaphobacter > Edaphobacter aggregans. The sequence goes on along the minus strand of NZ_RSDW01000001.1, from coordinate 1,667,382 downwards.
CTTTAGCCCCTGGGGTAAGCCTTCCTATCCAAACCCGCCACTAACCGGAGGCAACAAAGCCACCTCATCCCCTTCCTTCAGCAAATCCTCCGCCTTGGCATACTCCTGATTCACAGCCACAGCAATCGAATCCCAAAAATCCTCTGGCCCACGAACAGCCCGCAGCAAATCCGCCACAGAAGCTCCTTCCGCAAGCAGGACATCTGAACCCGCACAACCAAAGACGTCCTTTAAAATCCCAAAATAAAGCACCCGCACACGCATCCAGACAGCATACCCGACCCAACTTGTTTGACTCCCCACCTCCCCAAACATCACGAAAACAAACCCGGATACCAAACCCTCCCACTCTCCACCCGAGCGAACTCCGTCATCACATGCGGCCGCCGCGAACTCCGTCCATCCTTATCCACAAAGATGTCCTCCACCTCCACCCCACGAGCCAGCACCGCATCCCCAATCAACGACCGATGACACCGCCAAGGCACCGCCTCCGCACACATCACCACCGCAGCATCGACCTCCGGCAACCCCACCAGCCAATCGATCTCCTCTGCAAACTCCGGAGTCTGCATGTAATCCGCATACCCCCGGAAGCTCTCATTTCTCCACCCCAGATTCACGCTATCCATCCGAGCCGCCCGCCTCCCACCCAACCCCTCCCGCCAAACCCCACGAATCCCCACCTCCGCCAGTGCCCCAAACAAAGCCGCCTGCCCAAACCATGGATACCGCCGCGACCCCGGAAACCGCCTAACATCCACCAACACCCGGCACCCATTCTCCTCCAGCGCCCGCAAAAACACCCCAATCTCCAACGTCGAGTGCCCAATCGTCATCATCCCCGCCAAACTCCTTCCCCCGCGTCACCCTCACAATTGTCATTCCGACCCTGAGCGGAGTCGAACGGGGAAGAACCCCCGCATTTGTTTTGCCGTTGCTGTTGCATTTGCTGTTGCAAGTTTTTGGTTGTCATCCCGTAGGGATCTGCTTTTGCTGTTGCCTTTCTTGCTTGTCATCCCCGCAGGGACCTGCTTTTGCCTTTGCCGCAGATCACCCTCAAAAATAGTTCGAAAAACTGCCGATTTCCCAACTCCAAAAACACAACCATCAACAAACCACACTAGCCACACTTTCCTCCACAACCTGACCACAAAACCAACCACATTCACCACACACTTTTCTCAAAACCCCAATAAAGATGCACCCTCCACCACAACAAAAAAACAAACAAAAAGAGCGGCCTGGCAATCGCCAAACCGCCCTTCTTCAATCCGCTTTCCGTGAAAATCCGCGGTCGCAAATCACTTACACCGAAGCGTGAATGACCTCTTCCCGAATCTCCTCGTCATGCACCTTCTCCGTAGGAGTCTTCGGCAGCGTCACCGCCAGCACATCCTCAATCCTGCTGGCATAGTGGATCCGCACCCCCTCAACCTGATCGGCTGTAAGGTCTTCATCCACCTGCTGTTTGCAGTCCGTCGGCAGAATCACATCCCGCACGCCGGCCCGCTTCGCCGCAAGGAACTTCTCCTTGATTCCGCCAACCGGCAGCACATTGCCACTCAGCGTAATCTCGCCCGTCATCGCCGTCAGCGGATGCACCGGAGTATCCGTCAGCAAGCTCACCAGAGCCGTAGCCATGGTCACACCAGCCGAAGGCCCATCCTTAGGAATCGCTCCCGCAGGCACGTGAATATGCAGATCCGAGTCCTTCAAAAAGTCCTCATCCACACCCAGCGAAGCCGCATTCGACCTGACCCAGGTCAGCGCCGCCTGCATGCTCTCCTTCATCACATCGCCGATCTGCCCGGTGATCGTGAAGCTGCCCTTGCCCTTCATCCGGTTCGCTTCGATGAACAACACATCGCCGCCCGCCGGAGTCCACGCCAGTCCAACCGCCACGCCCGCACGCTTGGTCCGCTCAGCAATCTCCGTATCCACGCGCACCTTGATACCACCAAGGAACTCGTGCACGATCTCCGGAGTAATCACCAGCTTTTCCGAATGGCCCTCGGCAATCCGCCGCGCAACCTTCCTGCAGATCGTCCCAATCTGCTGCTCGAGCTTGCGTACACCAGCCTCACGCGTATAGTGCCGCGCAACCAGCCGCACGCTCTCAATCGGGAACTCGATATTCTCCGCAGTAATGCCATTCTCCTTCGTCTGCCGCGGAATCAGATATTTCACAGCAATATTCGCCTTCTCCTCCTCCGTATAACCCGTCAGCTCAATGATCTCCATACGATCGAGCAAGGGCCCCGGAATCGTATCCAGCTGGTTCGCCGTGCAGATAAACAGCACCTTGCTCAAATCGAACGGCTGATCCAGATAGTTGTCCCGGAACGTATTGTTCTGCTCCGGATCCAGCGTCTCCAGCAGCGCACTCGCAGGATCGCCCCTGAAATCGCGGCCCAGCTTGTCGATCTCATCCAGCATGAACACCGGGTCCTTCACCTCAACCCTCTTCAGGTGCTGAATAATCTGCCCCGGCAACGCGCCTATATATGTCCGGCGATGCCCGCGAATCTCCGCCTCATCATGCATACCGCCCAGCGAGATCCTCGAAAACTTCCGATCCAGCGCCCGCGCAATCGACCGCCCCAGCGAGGTCTTACCCACGCCCGGAGGTCCGACAAAGCAAAGAATCGGCCCCTTCATATCCGGCTTCAAACGCCGCACCGACAGATAATCCAGAATGCGGTCCTTCACCTTCTTCAAGCCATAGTGGTCTTCGTCCAAAATCTCCTTGGCCTTCAAAATATCCACTTCGCTCGACGAGGTCTTCCCCCACGGCAGCACAGACAGCCACTCTACATAATTCCGTGTCAGGCCGTAATCAGCCGCCATCGGATTCATCCGGCTCAGGCGCCCAAGTTCTTTCAGCGAATCCTTCTTAACCTCTTCCGGCATCCCCGCGTTTTCAATTTTTTCCTTCAGCTCAGCGATGTCCTTCTGGGTATCGTCCACATCGCCCAGCTCCTTCTGGATCGCCTTCAACTGCTCGCGCAGATAGTAGTCCCGCTGCGACGACTGCACCGAGTCCTGCACCTCCGTCTGAATCTTGTTCCGCAACTGCTGCACCTCAAGCTCCTTCGCCAGGTGCTTGTTGATGCGCTCCAGACGCGCCGAAACATCCGGCGTCTCCAGCAACTCCTGCTTATCAGCAGTCGTCAAAAACGGCAGCGAAGCCGCAATAAAGTCCGCCAACCGTCCTGGCTCTTCGATATTGATCGCAATCGTCTGCAGATCATCCGACAGCGTCGGCGACGATGTCACAATCTGCTGGAACTGGCTCACCACATTCCGCTGCAACGCCTCGGCCTCCGGCGTCTTCTGCGGCTCAATCTCCTCGATCGTCTCACTCTCTGCCGTCATAAACGGAGTAAGCTGCGGAAACTCGCCCAGCCGAACGCGCTCATTGCCTTCCGTAAACACAAACAGGCTCTGATTCGGCATCTTAACGACCTTATGCACCGTCGCTAGTGTGCCGATCGCAAACAAGTCCGTAGCCTGCGGAGAATCCTGACGCGCATCCCTCTGCGCCACCACAAGGATCGTCTTCTCCTCACCCAGCGACTGGATCAACTGAATCGAACTCTCCCGCCCAACTGTCAGAGGCAGCACGGCATGAGGAAACAGGACCGTGTCCCGCACCGGCAGCACAGGAATCGGACGTTTCCCACCGCCCTCTTCGCCGTTTTTCGCTGCCTTCGGGTGAATCACACTTACAAAATCGTTAGCCATTGAGTGTCCCTCTATCAGATTATCTACCATTCGATGCACTAAGTCCGCATCTGGTCGCAAGTCGTCACCTTTCTGTCATCGGCCACGACCCACACGTCTTCACCCAATTCCGTATCCGGCATCCTACGCCTACTTCCAAAGAACCGCCAACTCGACCCGTAAACGGCACCCACGTCTATCCGATTCCGCCTGTCTCGTTGTCATTCCATAGCGCAGCGGAGGAATCTGCTTTTGGCTTTGCTCGTCCCATTGTTTTTTGCCTGTCAAGCCCCAAAAACCGCTTATCTTAAAGTAAATAAATGAGATAGTCGTTGCCTGGTAATTTCACCCCGACCGCTATACTGGTTATAGAGACTAAAGAAGCCCCGGCAATCGCTGGGGCTTTCGTTTTAAAACGAGACCTTGAACGACAACCAAACAAAGGAGTACTTCAGGCAACAGGAAGTCCAGACTTATCTATCGTAAATTGAATACTTTATACCTTAAAGTATCCCCATGGGGTAGGGGCGCCCAAAAGGCAAACCGCATTCGATCTTTGAAATCCGCAGTCGCACCGGCCTTTGATCCGCGCCGTGAAGATCCGTGGTTGCCTCTTAGACCGAAGCCGCCCGATACCACCCCAGCACCTTCACCATCCGGCAATGTGCGCCCAGAGCCCCAATAGCTGCCTCGGCTCGTTCCCGCGAGTCAAACCGCACATCGACATAAAACACATACTCCCAGGGACTCCCCGGCACCGGCCGCGACTCGATCTTCGTCAGGTTCACGCCCGCGTCAGCCAACCGCTCCAGAGCAGCCACGAGCGTTCCCGGCCGATGCTCCACAGCAAACGCCAGACTAACCTTGTCCACGTCCCCCGCCACCCTCGGCGCATCCTCCCTGCGAATCAGATGAAACCGGGTGAAGTTCAGCGCGTGGTCCTCAACGCCGGCCAGCAGTACCTCCGCACCATACTGCCGCGCAGCCAGCTCCGGAGCGATCCCCGCAACGTCGCGCAGCACCGCCTCCATCACATGCTTCACGCTGCCCGCCGTGTCATAGAACGGGGCCACCTCAAACTCAGGATGCGCCGCCAGAAACTTCCTGCACTGCGACAACGCAACCGGATGCGACATCACCCGTTGTACATCCGCCAACTTCACTCCAGGCATCGCAATCACGTTGTGCCGAATCCGCATCTGGCTCTCGCCATCGATCCGCAGCGGCTCTTCAAGCAGCAGATCGTAGTGCTCGGCGACCGACCCATGCAGGCTGTTCTCAATCGGCAGCACCGCGCCATCGACATCGCCAGCGACCACCCTCGCCACCACCTCGGCCGAAACATTGCACGCGATGATCCCCAGGCCATTTTCGTTGCCTAGCATCGCCATCGTCGCCATATGGCTGTTCGACCCTAACTCCCCTTGAATCGCTATCTTCAACGAATTCCCCATGATCCCCCTATTTTATGCGGAATCTCGCAAACCCATTTCACACACACTGGCAACCTGACCTGTCGACTCGGCACCTTACAACAGGAAGGCTACGGGCAGATAACGTCCTCGCCAACGGCTAAGCATAGAGCCGGGCAATTTCAGGAGACCAATACCATGCTATGGACAATCACCATCATTCTTTTCATTCTCTGGGTCGTAGGATTAGTTAGCAGCTACACTCTTGGCGGCTGGATCCATATTCTTCTGGTTCTCGCCATCATTGTCCTCATCTTCAACCTGCTGTCCGGGAGACGGGCTCTTTAACCAAGCTCGTTCGCAAACTGGCAGCGTAACCACAGCCCTCCCCTAACCAACCCGAAGCAACGGAGTACGCAATGACATTGAACAAAGAAACCGTCTCAGGCAAATTCGATCAGGTCGCAGGTAAGGTCAAAGAAAAAATCGGCGAAGCAACCGGCAATCAGAACCTGGCTAATGCCGGTGTTGCCGATCAAATCAAGGGCGCCGCCAAAGAAACCTGGGGCAAGGTCAAAGACACCGCCAATGCGGCAAATGAAAACGTCCGCGCCCAGGCTGATGTCAAGAGCGAATCTTTCTCGCAACGCGCGGAAGAAAAAGCGCACGACCTCCGCGAGAAGATCACAACCGCAGCGCACAACGCCAAGGAGCGTATCGACGAAAAGCTGGATCACATCAAGCACGACCAACAGGCTGAGCGCGAAAACACCCGCCGCAGCTAACTATTGGCTTCATCCGCTCAAAAGGCCCGCTCCAGCGGGCCTTTTTTATCGATGCATCAAAACATCCACCGCAACAAACCCAAAAAACACCACCGAGATCACACCATTCAGCGTAAAAAAGGCCGCATTCATCCGCCGCATGTCCTGCGGGGAAATAATCAGATGTTCGTAGAGCAACAGCAAAGCCACCAACACTACACCTACAATCGCCACCTTGCCCAATCCAAACAACACGACCAGCCAGCACAATAACGCCAGCATCCCCACATGCATGGCACGCGCAATCCAGAACGCCGCTTGGACGCCAAACGCCTGCGGTACGCTGTTCAACCCCACCTTACGATCATGTTCAAAGTCCTGACATGCATACAGCACATCGAAGCCACCCACCCAAAGCAGCACCGCCACCGTCAGCACAATAATCCGGACATCCAGCGTTCCTCGCACCGCAATCCACGCAGCCGAAGGAGCAATCCCCAGCGCCAGCCCCAGCACCAGATGCGACCAACGCGTCACCCGCTTCATATAGCTGTAAGCCAGCACCACAGCCAAAGCCACCGGAGCTAGCTTCAACGTCAGCGGATTCAGCATCGCCGCCCCAGCCACAAACACCACCATCGACACCAACACAAAGCCACCCACAAACCCACTCGTCAGTGTCCCCGCAGGCAACGCACGCATTGCCGTCCGCGGATTAGCCGCATCCAGCCTCGCATCCGCCAGCCGGTTGAAGGCCATCGCCGCCGACCGGGCCGCCACCATGCACACCACAATCCACCCCAGCACCCGCACGGGAGGCCATCCCCCCGCAGCCAGCACAGCACCAGTCAGAGCAAACGGTAGCGCAAACACCGAGTGCTCCCACCTGATCATCTCCAGCGTCACCGCCGTACTCTTCCACAACGATCCCATATCTTCATCGTAAAAGAGTCGAGGCCACGCTGGCATTCAGCGTGGCCCATTATCCCAAAATAAACGTGATTACTTTTCTTTCGACTCTCCAGCCACTTGCAGATTATTGACTACCTTGAACACGCCCGAAACGCCGTTGGCCTTGATATTCGCAACATCCTTATCGGCTTGGCTGTCCACGACGCCCGTAAGCGTCACGTTGCCATTGACCACAGTAATCCGGATTGGCTTTGCCGGATCGATCGCGTACTTGTTCAACTGCGGAGCCCCATAGATGGCCCGAGCCTCGGCCAGACGAATCCTGTCATCCATAGGCGACACCGGAGCCACCTCAATGTTGTCGACCACATCCTTCACCCCGGGATAGTGCGACACGAGACTCACCGCTGAATCCTTGTCCGGAGGCCCATATGCTGTTCCACCCAGCGTCACCACACCGTTCAGCACCCCGATCGTAAACGAGTTGAACGCTATCGTCCCACCATACCCCACGCGATCGTAGATCAATTTTTCCGCAAGCTTGTCTCGCAGCGTTACATCGTCGACCGTAGGTCCCGCCACCTCAATCAGGTTCTGAACCCCCTTTACATTTTTGCGATGATGCGCTCTGTTGTCCGCATCTTCCTTGTCGGCGTAGATGTCCACCGTACCGGTCAACGTCACCACTCCGTTCTGCACAGCAGCCTTCACATTTGCGAATTTTTTATTGTCTAGTGCTTTGGCCACATCAGCTTGAATCTGCGCATCACTCGAACCACTTGCCTGCGCTCGAGCCCGAACTGCACCACCTGCCACCAACGCCAGAACTAATACCACCAAACCAGCAGTTTTCATGCTCTTCGTCACGTTCATTGTCATTCTCCTCACAGAATTAGCCGCGCTCTCCTTCGACCGGAGCGTGCCCTCATACAGAGGTAAGATGCAATTTCAGCCTGTATCGGTCTAACGATATCGTCGTCGCAGCTTGTAAACAATGCTAAAAACGCCTGATTCATCGCGCGTCACCACGATCGAATTATTCCGGTTCAGGTCATATTGCACCTGAATCAACTGCTGCGCTGACGTGTTCACATTCGTCGCAAACGTCAATGTGATTTGTTTCGATATTTGTTCTTGGACCGTAATCCTCGCCGAGGAATTACCCAGGGTTCCCACAAATGCCGGGTCGATCTTCACACTTCCCACGCCAAACAGCTTTTCCACGCGATTGCTCACTGTGGCATTCAGCGCTCCGCCCAGCAGTGCACTGGTTGTAGGATCGGTACCGGCCTGAAGCTGTTTCTCCTGATAAAGCTGTGCCTCCTCTTGCGTCCTGCCCAACGCCAGCAGCGCAAACACATCCGCCTGACTCAATGGAGGCTCTGACCGGAACGTAGGCTTCAGGTTCGTCGCGGTCCCATGCAACCCTACTGTTATCTCGTAATTCTCAACCTGCGCTGTCGCATCTATGTCGATCGTAGGATCGATCCGCACTGGGTTCGAAAAAAAGATGTCGCCACGCTGCAGCTGATACTTCTGTCCGGCAAACGTAGCGCTCCCGTCCGTAATCTGAATCCTGCCAAGTATTGAAGGCGTCGCTACCGTTCCGCGTATCGTCAGGTCTACTGCGCCCGCCAGCTTCGCAAAGGCGTTTTGAAAGTCCAGCTGTGGCGCACTCGTCACCCTCACATCGAGTCGAATTCTGTTCGATGGTGCGCTTGGATCCGGTGGAGCACTTACCCCGCCAATTCCCGAAAATGCCGCCAGATCGACATTCTGCCCGATTCCAAACCGCGTCACTAAAATCGACCCGCTCAATAACGAACTCTGCCGAGTCCCTTGCAGCCTCAGATTTGCATTCGCCGTCGCGCTCAATCCATAGAGGCGTACCCGCACCGCATCCCCGGTCGCGGTTAGATCCACAAACAGCCCATTGCGGAACCGTATTGACCCACCTAGCTTCAGATCGCCGCCGCCTGTCTTCGCCGTCAGAGTCTGCACCTGGAGCCGGTCTTCTGTAAATATCAGCGTGCCATTCATATCGCTCAGTCCGTTCGGAATCCCGTCGATCGCGATATTTACGTTGTCGAACTGAACTTTGCCCGACAACGTCGGATTCATCATCTGACCACCCACCGCAACCGTGAACTCCACTTTTCCGCTCGATAAGATGTCAGAATCGAACGTATGCAGCACAGCCATGCTCACGGTGCCGACCCCTTTCATATCCAGCCTGCCTCCCTTTGGATCCGTCGAGCCAAACAGCTGTGCCGTCCCGCTGACTCGAATATTCGTATCCTGGCCCGTGATGTGGACCTGCTCTAGCGTGACAATTCCATTCCTGAGACTTAACCGCAAAGGTTCGGCCGCTTTCAACTCCACGCCTTGCAGCTTCACATCTACATCGTTGAACTCTCCTGTCCCGCTCAGCAGTCTCGGCGTCTTCAGAGGCCCGTTCACCGTCGCCACACCATTGATCAGTGATTCAGCCTTGACATCCCCAGACCCGAACATTGCCAGCGGCTTGCCGATGTCCAGTCCTGCAACGGTCAGTCGAGCCTGAGCCTCATAATCGTCTGTCAATTGCGCCTGCCCTGTCAGATTCACCTTCGCGCCTACCAGCGTCGAGTTCGCAGTCAGATACGCTATCTTGCCTTGACTATGCAACTCAGCGACGGCCTCCCCCATCGCTTGCCCTTCATACGCCACGTTTGCCAGCTTCAGATTCGCCTTCAATCCCGGATCAGCCAACGTTCCATTCGCATCAGCAACCAGTGTCAGAACTCCGTCGGCATTTACCTTCGCCCGTTTCACGGTCTCAAACTTGGAAAGCACCAGATCATGCCCTTCAACGTGACCATGAAAACGCTTCGATCCCAGGTCGTAACCGCCATTGCCGGCAAGTTGCATCCCATGCGCCTTCACGACCACCTTACTGGCCTCAATGTCCTGCCCCTGCACTGTCAACTCCGCCACGGCCGACTCGTAGGGCTCGCCATAAACCACGCCGTCAGCAAGTGCGAGATGCCCGCTCCCACTCAAATTCTTGATCGTCCCCACAGCATGCGCATTCGCCACAACCGACCCCGTCAAAGGAATCTTCTGCTGGCCGACAATCTGCAGCACATCCACTACCTGCGCATTGGCCAACTGCAGCATGGCGTCAACCGCCATCCCTTCATCCCACTCATAGGTCACCACACCACGGCGCGAGACCTCTTTGCGCGGTCTCACCTCGCCACTCGCGTTCAGCACTGCGGTCCCGCGATGGATCGTGGAGCTTGCCACTACAACACCTGCGTTAGGTGAGTACTCAGCATCCGCCACAAGTGAGTCGATTTGCACGTCCGTCGACCCCAATGCAAACTCAACGTCGGTGGCCTGCACGTGCCCCTTCACATTCAGATCCCTCACCTCTCCCCGCGCAGTTCCATTGAACTCAAGCGCTCCATGCAGCACCACTGGAATCGCCGCACTCCCCTTATTCCCATTGCCTTCAAGCCCCAGCGTCGTTAGCAGCTGGTTGTACTCTCCAAGATCCCGCACCGTCAGATTCACATGCAGTGCCGTCAGCGGATCCCCTAGGTTAACTCCCAGCACACCGCTGGCCACCAGATTTGACTCCGGCGTCTGAAGCGTAATCTGCTCAATCCGCACCGTCTCGTTGCTTCCCGTATAGTGCGCCTTCACATGCCCTGTTACTGGCACATCCGAGAGCGCCCCCATGCGTCTGACGCCCGTTGGCCTCATTGCCAGATCCCCGTCCACCTCCACCGTTTCTGAGACGTCTCTCGTCGAACCGCCCCACTCCACCTTCACCGGCCCCGTCACAGCGGTATCGAACCCAAGGTCGCCGTAGTCCTCCGGGGCCGTCACATCCATGATCGTCCGCAAAGGAATCGCCGTCACCGTAGCCGTCAAATACGCATGCGCAGGCAGTACTGCAGGCACCTTCAGCGCCCCAGTCACAGGAGGCTTCGCCCCGATCGTTGTCGCCGTCTTGTTTGCTGTTGTCACCGCAGCCTTAGCCGTAGGTGACACAGCTGCTTCAGCCGGAACCTCCCCAAGCCAGTTCGAGATCCGCAAATCTCCCTCTGCCTTTCCCCCACCGGGCAGATATCCAGTCATTGCGGTTAGCAGCAACTCTTTCGGAGTAATGTGTATCTGCGCGCTTCCATCCACATCGTGCAACCGCACATACTCATCGCGATAAGTCGCCTTGTGAATCTTCGCCGAACCAACCAACAAATATCCCGCAATGCAATTCGGATCCGGCGGCAACACCTTCGATCCAGGCTTGGCATGTTGCTCCGGATGCAGCTTCTCCCATAGCCTCGGCTTCCTCTGCGCCTCCACCGGTGTTACGACGCAATTGTGACCATTCAAATTCAGGTCTACAGATCCACCCTTCAGCGTATCCACGCCGGTCAACGAAGCAATCTGTTTCAACTCCAGCGACCCGCTCGCCGTCGCCTCCCACTCCGGCTTCCCAAAGTGCCTCAGACTTCCAGTCGCCGTTAAATGCGATGCCTGCCCCGTATGCAGATCAAGCCGCGTCAGTAGAGCGAGGTCTCGCCCCAGCTCCGCCTCAACATGCAAGGACGACTCCGCCTCCGCCTCCTTCCCCAGCCTCGTACGCAAATCCTTCAGATCCATCGTAGCCCCATAGTGGTCGCTCAGAAAGATGTAGTGGACCTCAGCATTCAGGTCACGAGCGGCCAGATCAAACGGAATCGCTCTGTTATTCAGCAAAGCCACTCCATTCGCCAGTTCCACCTGGCGAGCCTTCAGATCGAGCAGCGTATCTATCACCGGCTTCTCGCTCGTACGCGGATGCTTCGGCACAGGCTGATTTGTTTTCCCATCTTTATCGATGATCAGGTGCACCCGCGGATGTTCGACTCGAAGATAGTTCAGACTCACACGCGCCGGCCCACCCGTTCCAGTTGCTCGCGAAAAAAAATCAAACAACCTCACCCGCAGCAGAATCTTGTCGACCGCAAGATACGGAGCCTCTCCCGGAGCTTCCAGCCCATGGATCACCAGATTATTGGCCTCTACCTCCAGATGCCAAATATCGAATCGTATCCTGCCGAGTTCAACGCGCCCCCCCGTCGCATTTTCTAGAACTGTAACGACCTCTTTTCCCACGCGACGTTCGAAGTCCGGTGTCGTCGAGTACCACGCAAACGCTCCAAACAGCACAAGGCCCAGCACTGTCAGACTACCCAATAACCATGCCAGCACCATCCCCACAGTGCCGCTCAGCGAGCGCTTTACCTTCGCGACAGCCCGTTTGGCATGTTCCTTAGCTTCGTGCCCAACCTCGTGCGCCTTCTTCTCCAGATCGCTCATCGTGCCACCCCATCTGGAGTAATCATTCGCACGCTACCCTGTGCCCGCAGCGACCTCAGCCAATCCTGCAGCAACGCTCCTACTTGCTGCTGCAGCAGCACCTCTTCAATACGCTTTGAGATGGTTTCAAGCTTCGGCGGAGTCGCCTTCTGCTTCGCATACTCTGGCAACATCGTCTTCTCGTAGTACGTCCTGATCTCGTCATCTGATATCCGAATCCCACTGCGGAAGCGAACCTCGATGAACTGGAGCAGGACCATGCGTTGCCGCCACCGCTCCCGAAACTCCTCTACCGTAAATCCGCGATCGGCTAAAAACTTCTGCCAGCCCTCATCCGTCTCGCATTGATACTGCTTACACTCCGGAATGTCCTTCTTCAGCGTCACTAATTGCGCGTCGACTGCGGCATCTGTAATAGCCTCTTCCGGTTCCAATTGAGCCTGCTGCAGGATCAGTGCCCTGTTCACCAGCCGTTCGATCGCCCGTTCCCGTTGGAATTCCGCCGCGACCCTGCGGTAAGGTTGAACCTGTTCAAACCTCCGTTCCTCATCCACATCGCTCTCAAGAATCACATCTCCATTCACCACGGCAACCACAGCATCGAGCATCGTCCCCCGAGCATCCGAGGAACCCGCAACAGAAGAGGCAACAGTAGCAGAACTACCTGCCTGCCCCACAACCGCCGCCGTCTGTGCGAAGCAGACACATTCTCCAATTAGGGCGACAGTCATCGCCAGCGCCACCGCGCCTAGGCCCCCCGTCGATCTTTGACGTTTCACGCGCATTTAGAAGCTCTGTCCAATACTGAAGAAAAAACCGAAGTGCCGCCCTTCTCCAACATAGGGCGGCCTGCCAGAGTAGTCATTGATCACCGGATAAGTCGGTGGATTCAGGTTATAGCTAAGATCAAACCGGATAGGCCCAACCGGTGTCCTGTATCGCGCACCCAATCCAACCGCGTGCGAGAAGTAATTGAAGTTACATGTCCCGATTGCATCTGGGGTTGCGACGGCAGGCACATTCCTGCACGTATCCCGGTCCGGCTGTCTGAACCTGAGAAAACTCGGAAACATGTCGCCAGGATTTTGAAATACATTCCCCATATCGTGAAACAACACAAAGCTGATACTGTCACCCACGTAAGGAAGCGTGGGTGCAGGCATACGAAGTTCAATCGTATTCACGAATGCAGCTGATCCGCCGACCGGATAACCTGTCTGCAAATCTCTCGGGCCGGCTCCATTGATGGGAAACCCTCGATGCGAACTAGCACCGCCGGCATACAGCCGTTCCGGAAGAGGGACCGCATTGCAGCTCGGGTTCGTTGTTAACAGAACGCCCAAGCATGGATCCGTTCCCGCATTCGGATTGACTCCCCATGAGCGCTCATATCCGATTCTTGTATTCCGCGCCAGTACATACCGACCCAACTGGTAGTACGTCGAATTCGTTCCATCAATTCGCCAGAAGTCCGTCTGCGAACCGAACTTCGACGACGCTATGAACGTCTGTAGTGTCGAAAACGATCCCTGCACTGCATCCAGCGGATTTGGCTTCCTCGTATCGTGGAACCACGTTACCCCGGGGCCACCCACACGCACCGGCTGCGACAATAACGGAATCAGGTCTGCCGCCACACGCAGACTGTTCGGATCAACCTTCACCCTTCTGTACAGAAACTCGTAGATAAACGTGTCCGTCCGTCTCCACTTCTGCGTCACGCGGAAGTTTCCCTGTAACGTCGATGAAGCGAACGTTGTGATGTCCTGAATATTCGAGTATCCGCCTGAGACCGATGCCGAAAAATTTCTTGACCCCAAAAACCGCGGATTCTGAAACGTAAGAATCGCAACCTGCTGCAACAAGCCATAGGTTGAGTGCAACGTCAGCGAGTTCTGGGTCCCTCTGAAATTGATCCGCGATACATCCAGAGACACTCGTGGACTCACTCCAGGCTTCCCTTCTGGTGAACTCGATACAGTAGAGGGATTAATCAGATTATTGCTTGGCGTGCCGGTCTGCGCCTCGAAACCAAAACCGTACGAGACATTCCATCGCTTCGCCTCCGTCACCTGTACAAGCACGTTCTTGCGCGGAGTATCCCCGTTGGGATTCTGTACCGCTGTCACAACTTCATTGAACAGTGCGAGGTCATACAGATTCCGTTGCGTCTCGAGCAACGCTGTCTGGTCCAACGGATCGCCCGGATGCACCATGATTCTGCGATCGACCACCGACGGTCTCGTCAGTTCGACCCCCGAGAGCAGTACGCGAGAAATCGATACCTGCGGCCCCTCCACCACATTCAGAGACACATCCGTTCGGGCTGCATCGGCAGATTCCTTTTGTTGTGTTATCTCCACCTTAACCTGGTCGAATCCATTGGCCAGGTAGAACGACAACACAGCATCCCGATCACCCGACAGTGTCAACAGCGAAAATGGCTGGCCAGACTGCGTGTTCAACAATCCCTTAACCTCCGCCAGTCTGCTAGGATCGACTCCCTGCAGATTCACTGCGCCAAACTTCTGCTGCACCCCCTCGGCAATTTTGAAAGTTACCCATATCTGGGCCGTCTTCAAAGGTTTTCCATCTACATCTTTATCGGAGTCGCGCACCTCGGTCGTCACCTCCGCCTGGTCAAAGCCATTAGCGCGATACAACGCCCTGATTGCTGCCACGTCGCTCGCCACAAGCGCCGGACTGAACCGCCCATTACGCAGGTACGCATCAGCCTTCTTCACCCGCATCCGTTCCCGCAGAATCTCCTCTGAAAAATACTTGTTGCCCTTAATATCTACCGCAATCACCTTATGCCTCAGATTGCGGTCGACCGAAAACACCACCTGTTTCGTCGTATCTGTACCCGTCATCCTCACTTCCACCGTCGCGTTAAAATATCCCTGCTGCTGCAGATAGTCGCGAATATTGAAAACTCCTTCATTCAACAGATCGTTATCGATCGTCCCCTCTTCGTAGATCGGCACAAGCTGGTGCAAGCGCCTCTTCGATAGATCGTAGCCCTCTACGATCACCTTCACTTCCGGCCCCTGGTTCACGTGAAACTCGTAGTCCACTTGTCTGCGCGCTTCTACATAAGTCTGCTTCTGCAACGAAACCGTCGCCGCCAACCTGTCTCTCTTCTGGAACTGGGCTCGCAACCTGGACAGCGCATTGCTGGTCGTGTCGCGAGTCACCCTGGTCCCCTCTCTCAGTCTGCCTATTTTGCGAAACTCCTCCACCGTGAGCCCAGGGTCCGCTCCCACAATCGTCACCTGTCCCACCCGCGCCTGTGGCCCAATATCGACCGTGTACGCCACATTCATCTGGTGATTCTCTTTATCTGCCGTCGTGGCCGCCGAGACCTTGGGCTCATGTCGTCCCTGCAGTTCCAGAAGCTGTTTGATTCCCGTGGACCCAGCCGGTATCGCCCCCTGCGACAGCGGCGTTCCCGGCGAGAGTTGGGTTCCGTATTTCAGCAGCGATGTCAGCTGATCGTCCCTTACCCCCGCAATCGTCACTCGCCCCACAAAGAACTGCGGGACCCCAGCAAAGATCAACGTCATCCCATCGCCCTGTCTCACCCCACGCACCTCAATGTCGCGATAGCGCCCACTGGCAAACAGTCTCCGCGTGCTTGCCCGCACCTTCATCGGATCGAGCGGTTCTCCCGCTCTTTGGTCTAACTCTTTCAGAAGCGGATCATCGGCATCGAACATCACTCCCTCAAACTCGATCTTGTCGACCCGGATGCCCTTCCATTGCCACACAGTCGTCGCCAACTCCGGTCGACTAGCTGGCAATCCCTCATTCTGTTGTTGCGGCGACAAAGCCGTAGGAGCTTGAGGATCAGCCGCAGGAGGTACCAGCGGAGCTGCCTGTTCTACCTCCACAGCGGAGCCAGTCGCCTGCATCTCCTGACTCACCACCTGTCCATGGGCGAAACCAGTCATCAACAAAAAGACAAGGCCCAGCCCCACCCTGCTGCGTGACGCTGGCGCTCGATCTCTCCGTCCATGACCCAAAAAAAACACCCATCTGTTCCTGTTGAAAATCACGCCGTCCTAGCCACGCATCCCTATCCAGCATCACGTAAGCGTACCTCCGCCCACGCGGCGAACCGCTGAACTTGCGCCAGCAAGCTCTGCAAGCTTGGATGCCGGAATTCTCTGCGGAGTCCGCCAGCTCCCGCGCAACCATGCTTTTGCTATACCCCCTATACTACGAAAGAGCAGCGTCTTAGGGCGCACAAAGCCACGCCATGCCTCAGTCTTCACAACTACCTACCGCCGCCTCTGAAATTACCTCCGACGACCGCTACTCCCGTCAGATCCTCTTTCCCGGAATCGGCCCCGCCGGACAGCAGATGCTCGCCACCTCCCACATCGCCGTCGTCGGCTGCGGAGCCACCGGAGCAGCAGCAGCCTCTCTGCTCGCCCGCGCCGGCATTGGCACTCTCACCCTTATCGATCGCGACTTCGTCGAATCCTCCAACCTCCAGCGTCAAATCCTCTTCGACGAGTCCGACGCCATCCAATCCCTCCCCAAGGCCGAAGCCGCTCGCCGCAAGATTTCCCTCTTCAACTCCACCATCACCGTCCATCCTCAGATCACCGACCTCGTCCCCGCCAACATCCACGAACTCCTCGCCGCTGCCCACATTATCCTCGACGCTACCGATAACTTCGAAACCCGCTACCTCATCAACGACTACGCCGTCCAGCAATCCAAGCCCTGGATCTACGCCGCCGCCATCGGTGCCTACGCCGCCACCATGACCATCCTCCCCAAACCTGACCCGACCTCTCCGCCTTCTACTTCCTACTCCCTACTTCCTACTTCCTGTCTTGCCTGCCTCTTCCCCAAGCCCCCCTCCGGCCCCGTCGAGACCTGCGACACCTCCGGCATCCTCTCCACCGCTGTCAACCTCGCAGCCTCCATCCAGGTCACCGAAGCCCTCAAACTGCTCACCGGCCAGCCCCACCTCATCCGCCGCACCCTCCTCTCCTTCGACCTCTGGACCAACGACCGTAGCGAGATCAGCACCTCCAAACCCAACCCCGCATGCACCGTCTGCGCCCAACGAGTCTTCACGCATCTCGCCGGCGAAGGCCGCCCGCACATCACACTCTGCGGTCGAAATTCCGTCCAGATCCATGAGCATCACCGCCCCGTCGACTTCGCCGCGATGCGCGACCGTCTGGCACCCCACGGTCAGGTCCGTTTCAACGAACTCCTCCTCCGCTTCGACCGCCCGCCACACACCCTCACTCTCTTTGCGGATGGCCGCGCCATTATCCAGGGCACCACCGACGTAACCATTGCCCGCTCTCTTTACGCCCGGTTTATAGGCTCCTGACCTTTCATTTTCATAGGTTTATCCACAGTCGGCTTAACCGGCGACACAACCTTTTGCGCTCAACACGACTCAAAGTAATTTGTGTCTTTTATACAAAGCAGCTCTCCCCCGTTTACGGTAGGCTTCAGATAGGCAAAACGAAGCGGTGAACGACAACAAAACCACGGAGTCCAGCCTATGAGTTCAGAAGGCCTACAGATGACAGAGCCCAAGCCCGTTCCAGGCCTCTTTAAACGTAATCCGCCCATCGCTGGTGAGGCGGAAGCCATCGAAGCCGCAAAAGCGGGAGACGCGGAAGCGTTCTCCAAGCTTTATGCCCTGCATAAACGCCGCGTCTATACACTCTGCCTTCGGATGCTGGGCAATGTCTCCGAAGCCGAGGACATGACCCAGGAGGCATTCCTGCACCTCTTCCGCAAAATCGGCAGCTTCCGCGGAGAGTCCGCCTTCTCGACCTGGCTCCACCGTCTCACGGTGAACCTCGTCCTCATGCACCTCCGCAAAAAAGGCCTCAACCTCGTCTCGCTCGAGGAGACCATCAATCCATCGGAAGAAGATGCACCCAAGCGCGACTTCGGCAGCCGCGATCCGCAACTCTCAGGCTCAGTCGACCGCGTCGCCCTCGAACGCGCCGTCGCCTCGCTTCCTCCCGGCTACCGCATGGTCTTTGTCCTTCATGACGTAGAAGGCTTCGAGCATAATGAGATTGCCACGATGCTCGAATGTTCAACAGGCAACAGTAAATCCCAACTCCATAAGGCCCGGCTCAAGCTCCGCGAGCTCCTTCGCCAACCCGAACAGCTCACCCAGCAGACCGGCCTCCAGGAGGCGGCGCGATGACCGACTTTATCTTCCCAGATCCAGAAACTATGACCATTGCAGAATTTGAACAATACCTGCCAGATCTCTTTGCTGCGACCAACGGACGCGTCAGCACGGACCCACGACTCCAGAGCTTCCTCCAGAAAAATCCCGACTGTGCCGCGCTCGTCCGCGATCTCGAGACCATTGCTGAGCACGCCAAGAGTCTCTTCGAACCCGTCTACGAGCCAAGCGACAACGTCTGGGACAACATCAAGATCAAGCTCCACCAGAACAACAACGAAGACGACCTTCCCCTGGTCCGGCCTTTATGAACTCATAACTAGCCCCACGAGCTCTTCATGGTTGCCGTTGCGTTTCCTCTTCTGGTGGTCACGCCGCAGATCCTTGGTGCTCTTGCTTTGCCTTACAGAGACCTCAAGGCTTAGCTTGAGGCCTCTGATTGCAAAAATCTTGAATCTGTCGTAGCGACTCCGTGGAGACGAGTTTAATCGGGGTGGTTCATGGCGTCGTTGAATTGATTAAAGAATGCCGCGTATCTTTCTGTACCGCTGTGTTCGGCAGAGCGGAGAGGTTTGACGCGTTCGACGAGGATTTCGGTGGCTTTGGGCTGGGTCTTGATTATTTCGAGGACCTCGTTGATGTAGTCGTTGAGAGGCATGGCACGGGGGTCGGCGGCCTGGGCGCTGCCCATGAGTTCAGTCTGGACGTACGGCGGGGCGAGTTCGACGACTTCGACGTTGGTGGATTTGAGCTGGTAGCGGAGGGACTGGCTCCAGGAGTGAATGGCGGCCTTTGTGGCGCAGTAAGTGGGGGTGATGGCCAGGGGAACGAAGGCCAGGCCGGAAGTGACGGTCACGATGGTGGCGTGGGGTTGCTTCTGGAGTTGGGGGAGCAGGGCCGCGGTGAGGCGGATGGGGCCTAGGAGGTTGGTGGTGACGATGGCTTCGGCGTCGGCGGTTTCCGGTTGAGCCAGAAGGTTTTCGGGGCGCATGATGCCAGCGTTGTGGATGACGACGTTGAGGGCGGGGTGGTCCTTCGCTAGTTGCGCGGCGACCTTGCGGATGTCGGCGGGGTCTTCGATGTTGAGAACGGTGGAAGCCATGCCGGGGTTGGCGGCGGTGGTCTCGTAGAGGACCTGCTTGCGGCGGCCGGCGATGATGACTTTATTGCCGAGTTTGTGGAAGGCTTCTGCGAGGCCGCGACCGATTCCGGTGCCGCCACCGGTGATGAGGATGGTGTTTCCAGTAGGTTTCATTTTTCGGTTCGAATCTCCTGACTGGATAATAGGATGCTGGTGGTTCCATTTGGATGAATGAAAATTTCGAACAACTTCTGACTCGTCTTCCTTCAACTTCCTTTGAGACCCCAACCTTCGCTCGAGCAGGCGCGCTTTGGATGGGGCACACGGCTTGTGCTCAGGATAAGTACCTAGTTTTGGGGTGAAGCGGCGGAGGAAGAGGTCCATCGAGCCGCCCTGGATGACGATGGAAAAGACGACTACGACGTAGGTGGTGGCGAGGATCCAGGGAACGGCCTTGATCGGCGGGGACGGATAGGGCTAGCGCGATAGAGAGACCTCCGCGCGTTTCTCTGGCATACTTTCGGGGAGATGGTGAGTCATCGGCTGATGGCGGGAAGTGCCGGGATTCTGCTGAGTGGGTTGTGGGCTTGGAGTGGAGGGACGCTCGCAGCGCAGGATCAACCGACGATGCAGGATGGGGGCGTGACGACGCTGCATGTTTATGCGAATACGATCCAGATACCCGTGTTGGTGCTCGGGCCGAATCGGGAGCGGATTGCGAAGCCAATTGCGGCGAACAGATTTTGGGTGAACTTTGATGAGGGACCGTGGTTTCATGCGTCGCATGTTCGTCTTGAGGATGACGATCCGATTTCGCTGTCCATTCTGCTGGATGTAACCGGTGCAGCAGAGTTGATGCCGAAGGTTGGCGATGCGATCACGAATCTTGCACCGCTGTCTCTTCATGCGAAGGATCATGTTTCTATTTATGCGTTGGATTGTGAGTTGAATCGAACTGCAAGTGGTGTTCCAGCCGACCGTTTGCAACTGAAGGAAGGGGTCGACAAAGCGTTAGAGTCGTGGACGAATCGCGTAAAAGACAAGGGTGCGGCGCCGTGTCGGAATCCGATTCATCTTTGGGATGCGATGACTGTCATCAGCGAGCAGTTGTACAGGCTTCCTGGGCGGAGGGTGATTCTCGCGGTGACGGATGGGAATGATAAGGGGAGTGTGAATCCGTGGAATGCGCTAAGACTTTACGATCAGGAGTCGGGGATAGCGGTTTTTGGAGTAGTGCCTGTTCCGTGGGGTGCCGGTTCGGTTTTTCTGGAGAGAGCGAACCGTGAGAATCCGTTCCAATCTTTGTGCGAATTGAGCGGGGGCATTGTGCAAATGACGAAGGAAAGTGGACTTGAATTGACTTTGAATCGATTTATGACGATGGTGCGGGAGCGGTACATCGTAGAGTTTCCGCGCCCGGCAAAGTTTTCTGCGGGCGAATATGGGATGGCGGTAAAGATTGACAAGGGCAATCACTTCTTCATCCGCCCGGCGGGAATTTCAGTTCCGGTTCCGGATGCGAAGGTGCAGTCCGATCCGACGACGGTGCCTGGTGATCCGTCGCTCGCCCCAGAGATTGGCAACCGGCACGTACTTACAAAGCCGAATTGAGGAGGGCGGGGCTTCGAGACGGTAGAATCAAAGGATTGCCGGATATTGATGAGAGAGATATGACTGAATCGGTTTCAAGGGTCGGGGAGCAACGTGCGCTTACGTTTCAGGAGCTTTTGTTCAGGCTGCAGCGGTTCTGGGCAGAGCAGGGGTGTGTTTTGCAGCAGCCTTATGACGTTGAGGTGGGCGCGGGGACTATGTCTCCAGATACGTTTCTCAGGGTGCTTGGGCCTAAGCCGGTGAGGATTGCTTATGCGCAGCCTTCGCGGCGGCCGGCGGATGGACGGTATGGGGAGAATCCGAATCGGCTGTTTCGGCATACGCAGTTACAGGTGATTTTGAAGCCGCCACCGGTGAGGATTCAGGAGCTTTATCTGGAATCGCTGATGGCGATTGGGATTGATCTGAAAGAGCATGACATCAAGTTCGAAGAGGACAACTGGGAGTGGCCTGTCGGTGGCGCGTGGGGCGTTGGATGGCAGGTGATGCTTGATGGGTTGGAGATTACTCAGTTCACATACTTTCAGCAGTGTGGCGGGATGGATCTGGATCCGATCTGCGGCGAGATTACGTATGGGTTGGAGCGGATTGCCGGGTTTCTGCAGGATGTGGATTCGATCTATGACATTGTGTGGGCGGTGGAACGCGATACGGGCCGCAAGGTGACGTATGGCGAGATGCGGCTGGCCGAGGAGGAGCAGTTTTCGGCCTACAGCTTCGACTATGCGGATGTGGGATCTTTATGGAAACACTTGGAGTTGTATGAGGCGGAGTGTCTGGCGCTGCTGGAGAAGGCCAAGGGTTTTGAGGGGATGGATGCTCTGATGCTGAAGCGGTTTCCGGTGCTGGGGGCTTATGAGCTGGCGCTGAAGTGCTCGCATGTTTTTAATTTGCTGGATGCTCGCGGGGCGATTTCGGTGACTGAGCGTGTGGGTGTGATGGCGCGGATTCGGACGCTGGTGGTGGGTGTCGCTAAAGCTTATGCGGCTCAGGGTGTGGCTTTGGCGGCGCTGGATGCTGAGGTTGTGGCGGGTTGAGTGGCTACTCTCCCACCCTTCGCAAAAGCGCGAAGGATGGGGCACCCGAACATTTGTGTTTGATCGATTTCGAGATGCGCCTTGATGGCGGGATTTGAGTTGAGAGCGATGGCGGAGTTTTTGTTTGAGATTGGGTTGGAGGAGGTTCCGGCGCGGATGATCGCCGGGGCACAGGCTGAGCTTGAGCAGCGTGTGGTGAAGATGCTGGAGCGGGAGCGGCTTGTGGCGTCGGGGGTGGAGAGCAAGAGCTTTGCTACTCCGCGGCGGCTTGCGGTTTGGGTGAAAGATGTTGCGGAGCGACAGGAGGATGTTGCGGAGGAGATGGTGGGGCCTTCGGTGAAGGTCGCGTACAAGGATGGGGTGGCTACTCCGGCGGCGTTGGCATTTGCGAAGAAGGCTGGCGTGGCTGTTGAGGAGCTGAAGACGGTTACGAATGCGAAAGGTGAGTATCTTGCGGCGACGGTAGTGAAGGTTGGGCGGGGGGCTGCGGAGGTGATTGCGGCGGAGTTGCCGAAGGAACTGGCGGGAATTTATTGGGCGAAGAATATGTACTGGCGGGCGGGCAAGCCGGAGCGGTTTGTGAGGCCGGTGCGGTGGATGGTCGCGTTGCTGGGTGAGGCGACGGTTCCGGTGAGTTTTGGTGGGTATGAGGCCGGTGCGGTGACGTATGGGCATCGGGTTTTGTTTGGGGATGGGGCGATTGCCGTGAAGGCTCCGAGTGAGTATGAGGATGCTTTGCTTGCGGGCTTTGTGCTTGCCGGTGTGGAGGTGCGGCGGCAGAGGATTCGGAAGGCTCTGGATAAGGTAACGCGGACGGTGGAAGGGTTGCGGTGGCGTGAGGATCATGGGTTGGTGGATAAGCTGACTCATCTGACGGAGTGGCCCTCGGTGATTCTGGGTGGATTTGAGCCGGAGTTTCTGGCGCTGCCGGAGGAGGTTCTGGTGACAGTGATGCGGGATCATCAGAGCTACTTTGCTGTGGAGGATAAGGATGGGAAGCTGGCTCCGCATTTTCTGGCGGTGTTGAATACGGAGACTGATGCTGCGGGTGAGGCGGTGATTCGGCATGGGAATGAGCGGGTGCTGCGGGCGAGGTTTAATGATGCGCGATTCTTCTGGGAGTTCGATCAGCGGGTGTGTTTGAAGGAACGCGTTGAGTTGCTGAAGAACGTTACGTTTCAGAAAGAGCTTGGGAGTTATGCGGCGAAGTCGGCGCGGGTGCGGAAGTTGGCTTCGGCGTTGGCGGGGTTGGTGCTGGCTCGTGGATGTGATTTGAATCCGGTGGCTTTGGATGAGGCTGTAGTGCTGGCGAAGACCGATCTGACGACGGAGTTGGTGAAGGAGTTTACGGAGTTGCAGGGAGTTGTGGGTGGGTTGTATGCGCGGGCTCAGGGATATTCGGCTGCTGTGAGCGATGCGATCTATGACCAGTACAAGCCGGAGTCGATGGACGACTCGGTTCCGCGGACGGTTGAGGGTGCGTTGCTGGCGATTGCCGACAAGGCGGATACGATTGCCGGGATGTTTGGGCTCGGGCTGGAGCCTACGGGATCGAAGGATCCGTTTGCGCTGCGGCGGGCGGCGAATGGGATTGTGAAGATTCTGGCGGAGAGCGGGGTTGCGTTGCCGCTGACGCTGCGTGAGGTTGCAGGTGCGGCCTGCGGGCAGAATGAAGCGCTGGCGGCGAAGGTGCTTGGATTCCTGCAGGAACGGTTGGAGTTCTATCTGCGCGAGGTGAAGGGGCAGGCTTATGACGTGGTGAAGGCCGTGCTCGCTGCGGGGGCGGAGGATGTTCGGGATGCGGTCGCTCGGGCGGAAGCTGTAACTGCGGTGCGCGGGGCTTCCTCCGGAGATACGGGCGATTTTGCTGCGGTCTCGGCGGCGTTCAAGCGGATGAAGAATATTCTTTCGCAGGCTGGAGAGAAGGGGATTGCTTCAGGTGCTCGTGTGGAGGATGTTTTGTTGACGGAGCCTACGGAGAAGGCGCTGGCGGCGCGATCAACGGAGTTGGCTGTGCGGGTTTCTTCGTTGCGTGCGGAGAAGAGTTATGCTGCGGCGCTGGAGGCGATTGCTACGCTGCGGCCTCAGGTGGATGCGTTTTTCGATGCAGTGATGGTGATGGCTCCGGATGAGGCAGTGCGGGCGAATCGACTGGCGCTGCTGGAGAAGGTGCTGGGGGATTTTTCAGGGATCGCGGATTTTTCGGAGATTGTGGTGGCAGGGTAGATCTCCGGAGTCGCCATTCTCGATTTTGTGCCAGAACGGGTGCCTAGTCAGCGATCAGCATGAGACCGAGCATGGTCAGAAAGACTGCGAAGAGTGAGCCGATAGGAATGAGTACGCCTTCACATAGGGCGCTCCATCGGCCTTGCGGCTGGATTCCGTCTTCGGCGCGGGCAGTGGATTGGTAGACCGAAGCATCATTTTTGAATTTGTCGTATTCCATCTTTCTTTCCTTTCCAAGGTTCTAAGTGCAGCAGAAACTTGTGAGCTCTTGCATTCGTTTATGGCGATGACCGCATTCGTTTCATCTCTACCATCGAATGTCATTGACAGTAGCAGTGTTTTGGCCGCGTCTGCTATTCACTCGGCAGGATGGGTAATCAAAGTTGCAACTGCACGAATCCTCCATGTTGCGGGTGATGTGTGGAGTCGGGAAGAAGTGGGGGCAGCTTTCCGAGGGCCATCACGGTTTCGTCGCAGGCGTTGCGTCTTGCACAGTGCTGGCAGTCTTTCAGGGCTTTGTCTCGGAACAACTGGTGTTGCGTGATCTGGAAGCGGAAGTGTTCGAAGAAGGTTGGAATGCGGGTGAAGAGGCAGACGCATTGGATGCCGCGCTGCTCCGCCTGACGCAGGAGGGATTGGACGAGGAGGCTGCCTGCTCCGTGTCCTGCGATATCTGGGCGGACGACGATGGAGCGCACCTCAGCGAGGTGAGGGCCGTAGACATGGAGTGCTGCACAGCCGATGAACTGGCCGCCTTCTGACTCGACGACCGTGAAGGTGTCGATATTTTGGCAGATCTCCGAGTAGGAACGTGGAAGCAGTGTGCCGTCGTGGGTGAAGCTATCGATGAGTTGCTGGATGGCTCTCGCGTCTCGCGACTGTGCTTTGCGTGTCTGCATCGATAGGTTTTGCTTACACGCTTGCTGCTCGCTAGGAGTTGCTTCGGAGGTAAGAGATAAGAGCGGGGGTTCTGGAGGTTCGCATACGAGAGGCATGCTATGCACTGCGCTTTTCTTTTGCTGGCCCTTGAGGTGCGGTGGGTCAGGTGGGTTGTGATGAGCAAGGTTGGGTGGCGGAACTAGCAGCCGTAGTGTCGTCCTTCGTTCGAGGACTCCGAAGGGATGGGAGCGAAGGCGAGCTGGAAGAAGGTGTTGTCGACGATGTAGCGATCGTCATTTTCGCCTTCGATGATCCAGTCTCCGGGATAGGCTTTGCGATGGCCGCAGTGAGTGAAGATAGTGGTGGGTTGAGTGCATTGTGTGGCATTTACGAGAAGCGGTCTGCGGGTAAGAAAGGTGTTCACCTCAGTTTTCTCCTGGCGGCGTTGTTCAGCGCGACCATGTATATTTCACTACTTCGCTCGTAAAAAAGGCGTAATGGATGACGAACATGCGCAAAGACTAAAGATGGCAGGAGATTTATCGGAGATTCTCTTACGGGTTGATTAGGGTTTCGTTATGGGGCCTTTATGAAAAATCTATGCGGTTTGTGTTCTGCTGGAGACCTTTAGAGAGGTAGGTTTATGCGTTCAATCAGTCGATTTGTGTTTTGCGCTGTTCTGGTTTTGTTGTCGCTGCTGGTTGGTGTCCGGGTTGAGGCACAAGTGGCTGCTTCTTCGAAGGATGCTGAGGTGGAGGAGTTGCGGCAAACGGTGCGCGATTTGACGCAGCGTGTTGCTGTGCTGGAGAAGCAGTTGAATCAGCGGCAGACGGTGGTGAACGCTCCGGCTGCGGATGGGGCGGTGGTGTCGGCGGCTTCTTCGAGTTTGTCGAGCGCGGTGGTGGCGGAAGCGGATGCTACGTCGATGCCGGTTGTGGCTGATGCGACTGGGCCGGTGGGTGCGGTGAATGCTCAGAGTGCGACGGCTGCTGCCAACGCGCCTGGATCGCAGGCTCTTCCCTTGCCTGCTCAGTTGCCGGGGGGAGCTACCCTCAATTATTACTTCGATGGCTACTATGGGTATGACTTCAATCATCCGATTGGGCGCGTGCAATATCTGCGGGCCTACGATGTGCTGAGCAATGCGTTCAGTTTGAATCAGGCGGGCGTTGTTCTGGCGCTTGATCCCAGTGTCGAGGAGGGGCGGCGTTACGGGGTTCGGCTGGATTTACAGTTTGGGCAGGCTACGGAGACGTTACAGGGCAATCCGGCGAATGAGCCTCGGCCCGAGGTCTATAGAAACATCTTTCAGGCGTATGGGACGTATGTGTTTCCTTTGAGCAAGGGACTGACGGTGGATTTTGGGAAGTGGGCGAGTTCGATTGGGATTGAAGGGAACTATACGAAGGACCAGATGAATTACACGCGGTCGTTCTGGTTCAATTATCTGCCATTCTACCACATGGGGGTTCGGGCTAACTACAAGATCAACGATAAGCTGTCGGCGAATTACTGGATTGTGAATGGGACGGAGCAGTCGGAGCCTACGAACTCGTTCAAGGATGAGTTGTTTGGGTTTGTTGCTCAGCCGACGAAGAATATTTCGTGGACGGTGAACTACTATCTTGGGCAGGACAATCCGGATGTAACGCCGGTGTCGGGCTGCGGGACTCCAGTGCAGCCGGGGCTGTGTCTGGCTCCGATTACTCCGGCGCCGGATGGCAAGCTGCACATCTTCGATACGTATGCGACCTGGAATGCGACGCCGAAGGTGACGCTGGCGCTGGAGGGAGATTATGAGGTTTCGAGGGTGTGGGCGCATGCGGGGCCTGGGATGTCATCGGCTCCGAAGCATGTGATTGGGGGAGCGGGGTATGCGCGGTATCAGTGGACTCCGCGGATGGCGCTGGCGGGGCGGACGGAGTATTTTTCGGATCGCGGTGGTTTGTTCAGCGGGACGACGCAGGCGCTGAAGGAGTTTACCGGGACATATGAGTTCAAGGTGTCGGATGGGCTGCTGTCGCGGCTGGAGTATCGGCGTGATTGGACCAATGTGCCGTTCTTTTTGACGAATAGGGTTGGGGTGCTTTCGCAGAATCAGGACACGCTTACGGTTGGGTTGGTGTGGTGGTATGGCGGGAAGCAGGGGGCCTGGTAGGACGGTCTCTGTGGATGAGAAAAAATTTCGCTGGCCAGGAAGCTGTGTTGGTAGAGAAGCAGGTTTCTCCGCTGCGCTGCTCACGATAAGACCGTGAGCAGCTTCGGTCGAAATGACAAATTTTCGTGCAGTGAGACAGAAGGACAGGCCACGACAGATGCGGATCCTCTTCAAGGATGACAACTAAAAGGACAAACAACAGCAACAGCAGCGGCAACGGCAGAAACCCGTTAGGAGCAAGAAAAAAGGCCGCCCTTGTGGACGACCCTTTTCAGTTGGAGTACGGGATGTTCGTTAGACTTTGACTTCCCAGCCCTTTTCGTAGCTACGGCCCCAGTGCTTCATGGCTTCGGGGTCGTTCTTGACGTGGCCGGTTGCTGTGTCGATGGTCAGTTCGTGGTTGGTGAAGTAGGCGATGTTGGAGAGCTGCAGCATCGTCACGCTGACGTTGGCTACGGGGATGGGCGAGTTCAGCTTCTCGCCGCGGCGGATGCCGTTGATGAAGTTGAGGAAGTGGGCGTCGGTCATGGAGTCGCGTCCGACGGTGTCGGTGCTTGAGGTCTGGGAGCCAGTTTTGAACTCGTCGGTCTTCTTGCCGTTCCAATCGTAGAGCTCGTAGCCGTCGCGGTCGATGAGGAGGGAGCCTTTGGTGCCGAGGATGGAGGAGCCGCGCTCGCGGTCGTAGATCTTCATGCCCTGGCAGCAGCGGCCTTCCCAACTGATCATTTTGCCGGGGTACTCGAAGCTGGTGTTGAGGGTGTCGTAGAACTGCCAGTCGTCCTTGAAGTTGTAGCGGCCACCGGAGGCGGTGACGCGGGTGGGATATTCGACGCCCAGCGCCCAACGGCAGACGTCGACTTCGTGGGTGCCGTTGTTGAGGGTTTCTCCGGTGCCGTAGCGGGTGAGCCAGTGCCAGTTATAGGGGTGGACGTTGTCGACGTACTCGGAGCGCGGTGCGGGGCCTTGCCAGAGGTCCCAGTTGAGAGTCGCGGGTACGGCGGCGGGTTTACCGTAGCCCATGGACTTGCGCTTGTTCACGTACCAGGCCTTGGCGTAGTAGGGTTCGCCGATGAGACCGTCGTGTACCTGCTGGATGATTTTGATGGTGTAGTCGGAGGAGCGTTGCTGGTCGCCGACCTGGACTAGCTTGCCGTATTTCTTCTGGGCTTCGATGAGGAGTTCGCCCTCGCGGGGGTTGTGGCTGGAGGGCTTTTCGACGTAGACGTGCTTGCCGGACTGGAGGCCGAGGATGGCCATGGGGGCATGCCAGTGGTCGGGTAGGGCGACGGTGATTGCGTCGACGTCTTTGGAGGCGAGGATCTTGCGGTAGTCCTGGTCGGCAGTGGGGGCGTAGCCTAGCTCTTTTTCGGCCCTGCCGGAGAACTTCTTGAGGATGGTGGTGTCGACGTCGCAGACATGGGTGACGCGGGCGGAGGCATCGTTGTTCTTGAGGGCGGAGAGGTGGGCGTAGCCGCGTCCGTTGAGGCCGAGGATGGCGAAGTTGACGCGGTCGTTGGCGCCGATAATCTGGGCGTAGCTTTTGGCGGTGGAACTGATGGCTGCACCTGCGGCAGTTGCGGCGAGGCCGTCTAGAAATTCACGTCGAGAGATCATTGTTGCTCCTTAGTCATGTGGCCCGCGAGATGGCTGGGATTTAGACGGTATCCCTTATACACGCGTTTTAGTTGCAGGTTCAAACGAAAAGAACGGCGAGCCTTGGGCTGTGAGCTTTGTGTAACGGTTGCAATCAGTTGAGGCGCTGGAGGCGCTCGATTAGTTTCTGGGCGAGGGGTTCGCCGGATTCGGTCCAGAGGAGGCGGCTGGAGATGCCGCAGTGCTTTTCGACGGAGAGGGTGAAGGCGAGGAGTTTTTCGACGTTCTGCTGGATGTGTTTGGTTGCATCTTCGTCCAGCTCTTCTTCGTCGAGGGTTTCGGCGAGCCAAGGGGTGTCGAGGCCGAAGTCGATGCGGATGTGTCCGTTTTGCTCGAAGCTGGCGTCATCGAAGTTGGGGCCGAGGCCGAGGATCCGGACGGTGGCGGGCTGGAGTTTCCAAAGAGTGTCCAGGTGGATGAGGGAGTCGTAGTCGTCGTCCTGGTCGATGTCGGGGTCGGGTGCTGCGGAGGGTGGGGTGTCGTTTTCGGGGACCCAGAGCTTCCATCGCATCTCGAACTCGTAGGCCATGTCGTCGTGGAGTTGCTCGATGGCCTCGGCTACGGCGTTTTCGATGATGGAATCTTCGGTGTCCTGGGAGCGGTCGTCGTTGACGTAGATGCGCTGGTAGGTGGGGGCTTCGTTGAAGCCGATGGGGTAGACGCTGGCTGCGGCGACTCTTTTTTCTCCGCTGATAAGGGCGAATTGGCGCATGACCGAGGTTAGCTTTTCGGGGAGCGCTTCGAGGCGGAAGTTGGGGAACCAGAGGCTTAGGTAGAGTTGGTCGGCCATTGGGATAGTTTAGACCTTCAGGGTTCAGGGAAATGGTGGGGGGCGCGGAGTTGGGTGCGGGTGAGAAGATAGAAGTAGATGGGTGTTTCGGTTTCCATTGAGAGGTTGCGGGTTTGGTTGCTGGTGGGCGTGGGTCTGCTGGTGATGGTGATTGCTGCTTTTCTGGTTTATGCGCATCATCGGGCGACACGGTTTATCAAGGATTTGCCGGCGAAGCTGGGGGCGGATATCCGGCAGGAGACCAATGCGTTTACGTGGTCGCAGACAGTGGAGGGCAGAACGGTCTTTACGCTTCATGCGGCGAAGGCCGTCCAGCGCAAGGATGGGACGTACACGCTTCATGATGTGGGGATTGTGGTGTACGGCCGGAAGCAGGACAGGGCTGACAGGATTTATGGCAAAGAGTTTGAACTGGATCAGAACACGGGTGTAGTGCGGGCGGTGGGTGAGGTTCATATCGATCTGCAGGCTCCGGCGGCGGCGGATGCGAAGGGGAAGATGGACTATGCGTCGGGCAAAGACCTGCATGGGGCGGGTTGGGAGGAGAGCGGCGCGGGCGGTGAACGGCTTATCCATGTGAAGACGAGTGGGTTAGTTTATTTGCAGAAGCTTGGGGTGGCGGCGACCGATCAGGAGGTTGAGTTTGAGTTCCGCGGAATGACGGGACATGCCGTAGGGGCGGAGTACAGCTCGGATACGGGTGTACTGGTGCTGCAGTCAGCGGTGAAGATGAATGGGTTGCAGCAGGGGCGGCCGGTGGTATTGACGGCGTCGCGGGCCGAGATGGACAGGGCGAGCCTGCTGGTGACGATGCAGAATGCAAAGTTTGTGTCGGTGGGCGAGAAAGGTTCGACGGGGCAGCAGACGGCGCAGGCGCAGCGAGCGGTGGCGCATATGCGGAACGATGGGTCGATGGAGCGGCTTGAGGGTGAAGGTGATGTTGTGCTGACGGGGGCGGATGGCGGGAGGGTGACTTCGCAGCAAGGTGAGATTGTGTTGAACGCGAGCAACCAGATGCAGTCGGCGCGGTTGTGGGGTGGGGTGCGGTATGGGGCCGATGATCCGCTGCGGCAGGCGACGGGAGAGGCGACTGAGGGGAGAGGCGCCTTCGATAAGGTGGGAAGACTGCAGCAGGTGGTGCTGACGGGGCCGGTTCATGTGAAGGAGCGGGTGCGGGCTTCGGAGACAGAGAAGGATTGGAGTGAGCGGGAGTTGTCGGCGGCTACGGTGGAGCTAACGATGGTGCCGGAGGGGAAGAGTAAGTCTCGTTTGCAGGATGCGAATGCGAGTGGGAATGCTCGGCTGAAGGTTTTGAATGCGGCGGTGAAGGGTGGGAGTGGGCCGACCCGGAGCGAGATTGCGGGGGATGTTCTGACGGCGCATTTTGTTGAGGTCGATGGGGCGCAGAAGATTTCTGAGGCACATGGCCGCGGGCGTACGGAGTTGGTGCGGGTGAGCGATAAGGGAGCGCAAAGTAGGAGCTCAGGGGATTCGCTGGATGTGCGGTTCAACACGGCGACGGCGGCGGGGCAGGTGCAGAAGGACGGCAAGGGCGGTGGTGTGGGGCAGGGGGGGCAGCAGATTGCGACTGCGGTGCAGCAGGGGCATCTGGTGATGGTGTCTACGCCGGCGCGGAAGGCGGGGGATACGAGTGCTCCGAGTGAGCAACGGGCCACGGCGGAGAAAGCGGTCTACGACGGGGGGACGGATCGTGTGACTCTGACGGGTGGGGTGCAGGTTTCAGACGCGGGTAGTGTCTTGTGGGCTGACAAGATGATGATGGAGCAGCAGAGCGGCGATGGAGTGGCGGAGGGGTCGGTGAAGGCCAGCTATGTGCAGCCGAATAGCGTGGCCCAGGGGGCGGCTTCGGGGTCGCAGGATGTGGCGCATGTGACGGGAGTGCGGGCGGAGTTCAAAAGGGCGGCGGATACGGCGATTTTTTATGGCGAGGCGGGGAGGGCGGCTCGGCTTTGGCAGGGTGGGTCGCAGGTGGAGGCTCCGGTGCTTCAGTTTGAGCAGAAGGAGCGGCGGTTGGTCGCGCGAGGCGCGGGGCAGGGAGCTCCGATGGCGGTTCATGCGGTGTTTGTGAATAGCGGGGCGGGGAAGGTTGATTCGTCTAATTCGGCTAAGGCCGGAGGGACGAGTGGGGGAAAGATTGGTGTTGGGAAGGAAGTGGGGAGAGCTCAGGTGGTGCGGGTGGCTAGCCGGGAGTTGATTTATTCGGACGAGGCGCGGAAGGCGGAGTTCAGCGGAGGGGTGCTGGTCGAGACTGCAGACAGCCGGATGAGAGGGGAGCAGGCTACTGTTTATCTGCAACCTGCGCAGGGTGCTGGAGGTAAGACGGCTAGTGGAGCGAAGGCGGCGCCAGTCAGTGGGCCGGGCGGTGTTGCAGGCGGGATGATGGGGGGAAGTGTTGAGCGGATTGTGGCTACGGGGCAGATCGAGATCGAGCAGACGGGCCGGCGAGCGACGGGGACGCAACTGGTGTACACGGCAAGCGATGGGATGTTTGTGCTGACGGGGACGGCTGCCGCTCCGCCGAAGGTTGTCGATGATGTACGGGGAACGGTGACGGGTGCGTCGTTGCGGTTCCATTCGGGAGATGAGAGCGTGGTGGTTTCTAATGATGGAAGCAGTGGTGCCGGACAGAGGGTTCGCACGGAGACGCAGGTGAAGAAATAACGATGAAGACATTGTCGACGGAGGAGATCGCGAAGTCCTACGGCGGGCGCCAGGTTGTGCGTGGCGTCAGCCTACAGATTGAGCAGGGTGAGGTGGTGGGGTTGCTTGGGCCAAATGGCGCAGGCAAGACGACAAGCTTCTACATGATTGTGGGGCTGGTGCGGCCGGATTCGGGCAGTGTGCTGGCGGATGGGCACGATATCAGCCGGCTGCCGATGTACCTGCGGGCGCGGAACTATGGGATTAGCTATCTGCCGCAGGAGCCGTCGGTGTTTCGCAAGCTGACGGTGCAGGACAACATTCTGGCAGTGTTGGAAACACAGCAGTTGAGCTGGGAGAGTCGGCGCACGCGGACTGAAAAGCTGATCGAGCAGTTGAATCTGGGACATGTTCGCAAGACGCGTGGGTATGCGCTGAGTGGTGGAGAACGCAGAAGGGTGGAGATTGCTCGTTGCCTGGCGATCGAACCGGCGTTCATTCTGCTGGATGAACCGTTCTCGGGGATTGATCCGATTGCGGTGTTGGATCTGCAGGAGATCATCTTCGATTTGAAGAGGAGCGGGATCGGTGTGTTGATTACGGACCATAACGTTCGGGAGACGCTTTCGGTGACAGATCGGGCTTACATCATCAATGAAGGAAAGATATTTAAGGCGGGGACGCCGGGTGATCTGGGACGTGATCCGGAGGTGAGACGGATCTACCTAGGTGAGAAATTTTCGATGGACTAGGTTTGCGATTGTATTGATACAACTTCTGTTGTAAGGGTGCTGTGCTATCGGTGCACCCCACTCGAGCCGTTGCGGGGGTAGACTTACACCAACGGATTCAGACGTGTAGACTGGGCCCAAGCGAGGACCGGGAGTGCCGAGACGACTCGGCTAGCGCCGGACAACTCGCACCGACAGCAAGGTGCGACGCAAGGAAGACGCAGGAGAACTTAGGACGTGTTGCTGCAACCCAAGCTGAATGTAAAAGTCTCGCAACGGCAGGTGCTTACGCCTGGACTGGTGCAGATGGTCAGTGTGCTGGCGCTGAACAAGCTTGAGTTGAAAGAGATGATCAACACCGAGATGGTGGAGAATCCGGTGTTGGAGGAGTTGGAAGAGTCCGGCGTTCCGTTGGAGGAGCGCGCGGGAATCGAAGGGGATCGAGAGCGTTCGGCTGAAGAGGTTGTGGCCGAAACGGAGAGGGTGGAGAAGGATCCGTTCGACGAGATCGACTTCGGGAGCTACTTTCAGGATTATCTTGATCCGGGGTTCAAGACGGCTTCGAATTTTGAGGAGTACGACAAGCCTTCGTTTGAGAATTTTCTTTCGCAGCCGAGCACGCTGAGCGATCACCTGATGTGGCAGCTTGGTTCGTTGACGCTGTCGCCCGAGGTGCAAGAGGCGGCGGAGCTGGTGGTGGGGAATCTAAACGAGAATGGGTATCTGACGGCGAGCGATGAGGAGTTAGTGGAGTCGCTGATGCAGTTCAGGGTGCCTGTGCGGTCGGTGCCGATTCCGTTTGAGCGTGGGACGAAGGGGAAGCTCGGGTACCGTTTTGATCCCGAAGCGGAGCAGGCTGGTTCCGCTGAGGAGGAAGCTGTAGAGATTGCAGCTGCCGCGGACCAGGAACGAGAGAGATTGCTGGCCGTGGTTGCGGAGGCGCGCGGGATTGTCAATCATCTGGATCCGGTGGGCGTGGCCGCGCGAGATCTG
The DNA here is from genome assembly GCF_003945235.1 of Edaphobacter aggregans. Classification (NCBI taxonomy): domain Bacteria; kingdom Pseudomonadati; phylum Acidobacteriota; class Terriglobia; order Terriglobales; family Acidobacteriaceae; genus Edaphobacter; species Edaphobacter aggregans. The sequence continues at coordinate 1,633,209 of NZ_RSDW01000001.1, read as the reverse complement.
CGGGAATGCCTGCTGATTCAGATAAAGGCGCAGCAAGCCGAGGCGGCGATTGTGTTGCGAAGGCGGCAGAAGGCTGCGGGAAGCAATGGTGCTGCGCATGCAATGGGCGGTGGTGCCAATGTGGATGTGTTTGCAACGGCTACGCATATCGTGGAGAACTGTTTGCCGCTGTTGCAGAAGAAGGACATGCGCGAGTTGACGCGGAGCTGCGGGCGGACTTCGGATGAGGTGCAGGCGGCAGTGGAATTTATCCGGACACTCGATCCCAGGCCGGGACAGCGCTATAACCAGAGCGAGACGCGGCTGATCGAGCCCGACGTCGCATTTGTAAAGCGCGACGATAAGTACGTTGTGGTGATGAACGAGGAAGATATGCCGACGCTGCGACTGAACCAGGGTTACAGGAAGATGCTGCAGCAGAAGCAGACGGAGAAGGAAGTCAAGGAGTATGTGAAGGAGCGGTATAAGTCGGCGATCCAGCTGCTGCGGAACATCGAGCAGAGGAAGAATACGATCGTCCGGACGTGCGAGGTGATCGTGCGGCGGCAGACGGAGTTTCTGGAGCATGGGGTGGAGGCTCTGAAGCCGATGATGATCAAAGAGGTGGCCGAGGAGATCGGGGTGCACCCGTCGACGGTGAGCCGTGCGGTGGCAAATAAATATGTGCACACATCGCAAGGGGTATTTGAGTTACGATTCTTCTTCTCGGAAGGCGTGAACGGGCCAGAGGGCGGAGATTTGCCGCTTGTGCTGCTGAAACGCAAGGTGAAGAAGTTGATTGAAGAGGAAGATGAGCGTAAACCATTGACCGATGACCAACTGGCGGCCGAGCTGCAGCGGCAGGGAATTCAGGTGACTCGCAGGACGGTGGCGAAGTACCGAGAAGATATGCAGATTCCAAGTACCCACCAACGTCGTGTACGCTGACCCGAGCAGAAGTTTTAGTAAAAAGACGAGGTGAGCCGAATGGACGTCGAGTACACAGGTAGACAGACAACCATTACGAAGAAATTGAAGCTGCAGGTTGAAGAGGGTCTGGCGCGAATTGCGAAGATCGTCGGCAACTCCGGCAATGTGCATGTCACGCTGAGTACCGATAAGTACCGGCAGATTGCCGAGGTGACGGTGCAGACGCGTCACCAGAAGCTGGTCGCCAGATGCGAAGAGACAGAGATGGTTCTGGCGCTGCGTGATGCGCTGGAGAAGCTGGAGAAGCAGGCAATCCGGCACAAGAAGAAGCATGCGACGATCAAGCGGCATCCGAAAACCGATGCCAAAGAAACGGCGGCCAGCAAGGTTACGCATGACGGCGCGGGCCTAATCGTGACCAAAGCTCCTGCGACCAAGGTTGCGGTGAAGAGCAGCAATGGGCGGAAGGCGGTTCCTATGCTGGTGCATTCGTTCCCGTCACTGTCGCCTTTGCCTGAGCCGCATGTATCGCGCTCGACGGATGGTGTAGCGCTGCGGCCGATGTCGCTGGAGGAGGCGGTGAAAGAGGCCGCTTTCCGGGATCGCGATGTGTTTGTGTTCCGCGATATGAAGGGGCAGGCCATGGTGCTGCACCGCAAGCGCGATGGGAAGATGGAACTGATCGAAGTGCCGTAGGGGGCTAGCTGGTCAGACTCGCGATTCGTGGAGGGATGCTACGATTCCAGCATGCCACGTGAGCAGAGGAAAAAGGCAGCGAAACATGAGACGCCGGAGAAGCAGCGGGAGCTTGTGATTCTGACGGGGTTATCGGGATCGGGAAAGCTTTCTGCCCTGAAGACGTTCGAGGATTTGGGATACTACTCGGTCGATAATCTTCCGTTAGAGCTGGTTCCCCGTTTTGCAGATCTGGTGCGCCAGTCGGCGGAGATTGAACGGGCGGCGTTGGTGGTGGACGTGCGCGAGGGGATGCGGTTGGAAGAGTTTCCGGCGATCCTGGAGAAGGTGCGTCGCGTGCTGCCGACACGGGTGGTGTATCTGGAGGCGAGTGAAGACGCGCTGATCCGGAGATTTTCGGAGACGCGGCGGCCGCATCCGATGGGGCGTCAGGATACGGTAGTGAAGTCTATCCGAGCGGAACGTAAGCGCCTGGATCCGATTCGCAACGTCGCCGACATTGTGCTGGATACGACGAAGTTCAATGTGCACGATCTGCGGGCGCACATCAATGCGCAGTTTCAGCGCGAGGAGAGCGATCTTAATCTCACTATTTCTTCGAATAGTTTTGGGTTCAAGAACGGTGTACCTCCTGAGGCGGACCTTGTGTTTGATGTGCGATTTCTGCCGAATCCGCATTTCGTGCCGGAGTTTCGCAAGCTGACGGGACGGCATCCGAAGGTGGCGAAGTATGTGCGGAATTTTCCGCAGACGGCGGAGTTTCTGGATAAGACGATGGATATGCTGGAGTTTCTGCTGCCGCACTACATCAAGGAGGGTAAGAGCTATCTGACGGTGGCGTTTGGATGTACGGGCGGGCAGCATCGGTCGGTGTTTATTGCAGAAGAGATGAAGAAGCGATTGGCGGCGGCGGGCTATCGGGTGAAGACGGCGCATCGGGACATGCCGCGCTAGGGCGGCGACAATAGAATAGAGAGATGCCCAGCGGGATGAGGATCTGGAGAGTGGCGGATTGAAGCGCATTTGGCGATTGCTGATGTATGTGCGGCCTTATGTGCTGTATTCGCTGGCGTCTGTGGTGCTGATGGCGATTGTCGGCGCGATGGCGGCGTTTCGGATTCTGCTGGTGAAGCCGATCTTCGATAATGTGCTGAGCCCGGATGCGCCGCCGGGATTGGTACTACTGTTTCGCATTCCGCATACGGATCATGTCATCAACCTGCAGTGGCTTCTGCCGAGCCACTTCCACAACGCCTGGACTGTGGTGGCGGTGGCGCTGGTTGGCTCAGCATTCTTGAAATCGGTGTGTGATTACTTCGGCACCTATCTGGTGAATCGTGCTGGGTTTGGCATGATCACCGATTTGCGTAATGACCTCTACAATGCTGTTCTGCGGCGGTCGGTGGCTTTTTTTCAGAAGCATACGACGGGAACGCTGCTGTCGACGTTGATCAACGACATCGAGAAGGTTCAGTTTGCGATGTCGAGTGTGATGAGCGATTTTCTGCAGCAGTTTTTTACTTTAGTCTTCACGGCCATCGCGGTGGTCATCGTCGGCGGGAAGCTAGCGTGGGTGTTGTTGCTGTTTCTGCCGGTAGTGATTTTGTCGGCTCGGCGCATTGGGCGTGGTGTGCGGCAGACGACACGTAAGGGGCAGGATAAGCTGGCGGAGATTCAGAATATCCTTCACGAGACGATTACCGGCAATCGAATTGTGAAGGCGTTCGGGATGGAGATGTGGGAGATGAACCGCTTTCGCCGTGCCGCGCGAAGGCTGTTCGATGCGAATTTGAAGTCGGTGAAAGTGCAGGCGATCAGTTCGCCATTGATGGATCTAATTGCGTCGATGGCGATTGCGCTATTGCTGCTGCTGGGGCGGGTGAGTATTCAGCATAAGCAGATGACGGCTGGATCGTTTATCACCTTTCTGATTGCAGTATTTACGTTGTATGACCCGGTGCGGAAGTTTGCTGCGTTCTATAACAGTTTTCAACAGGCGCTGGGTGCGAGTGAAGATATCTTCCGGTTCATGGATGCGCAGGATGATGTTCAGGAGAAGAAGCGGGCCTTTGCGCTGAAGGGCTTCAGCAAAGGGATTGAATTTGAGAACGTTGGTTTTGCGTATGAGAGTGAGGAGGGCGAGACCAAGCAGGTGCTGCGCGGAATTAATCTAACGGTGCATCCGGGTGAGGTGATTGCGCTGGTGGGGCCGAGTGGCGCGGGCAAATCTTCTCTAGTGAATCTCATTCCGCGGTTCTTTGATGTGAATGAAGGCAGGATCCTGATTGATGGGTACGACCTGCGGGATGTGACGATCGATTCACTGCGCAAGCAGATCGGCAAGGTGACGCAGGAGACGGTGCTGTTCAACGATACTGTGCGAAACAATATTGCGTATGGGCAGCCGGATGTTCCGCTGAGCAGGGTGCAGGAGGCGGCCCAGATGGCGCTGGCGCATGACTTCATCTTACGGATGCCGGATGGGTACAACACGAAGATTGGCGAGAAGGGATTGCGATTGAGCGGGGGCGAGCGGCAGCGGTTGGCGATTGCTCGGGCGATTCTGAAGAATGCTCCGATATTGATTTTGGATGAGGCTACTTCTGCTCTTGATACCGAGAGTGAGCAGTATGTGCAGGCGGCGCTGGCGAATTTGATGCGGGGGCGGACGGTGTTTGTGATTGCGCACCGTTTGTCGACGGTGCGGAAGGCTACGCGTATTGCGGTAATTGAGCATGGGCAGATTAGTGAGATGGGGACGCATGAAGAGCTGATGCGACACTCGGGGACCTATCGGCGGCTTTATGATATGCAGTTCAGCGATGTGGCTCCGGTTGTTGCGGGCAATGGTGAGGGCGTGGTGACGGTGGAGGGAATTGCGTGAGCGAGATTTATTCGATGACGGGATTTGCTAGTGTGCGGGGTTCAGCCGGTGAGGGGCTGGGCTTTACGCTGACGATGAAGAGTGTGAATCATAGGTTTCTGGATCTGAGTTTCCGGATGCCTTCGTACTTTGATGGTCTGGAGGCGCAGATTCGAAAACTGTTGAAGGATGGGTTGCGGCGGGGGCATGTGGATGTGACGCTGCAGGTGGAGCGGCGGGTGAGCACTGAGGTTCAGCTGAATGCGGATTTGCTGGGTGCTTATGTGAAGGCGTTTCGTGAGGCGGCTAGTGCTCATGGGATTGCAGGTGAGCCCGATCTGAGCGCTTTGCTGCGGATTCCGGGGGTGATGAGTGTGGAGTCCAATGTGGGGTTGGGGGAGACGCCGGAGTTGGATGCAGCGGTGATCGAGCAGATTCCTGTTCTGGTGGAGAAGCTGAATGCTGCCAGGGCGCTCGAGGGCGCTGCGCTGGGAGATGATTTGCTGTCATCGATGCAGCGGTTGCGGGCGTTCGGGGAGGAGATGGCTGAGCTGCGGAATGGTGTGCGGGAGGCGCAGTTTGAGCGGCTGCGGGCGCGACTGGTGGAACTGACGCAGGGTGTTTCAGTGAATGAGGAGCGGGTGCTGACGGAGGCTTCGGTACTGGCAGAGAAGAGTGATATTGAAGAGGAGATTGTTCGACTGCGTACGCACGTGGATCGCTTTGTGGCGCTGCTGGATGAGGGTGGGGAACTGGGTAAGCGACTGGATTTTCTGTTGCAGGAGTTGAACCGCGAGGCTAACACGATGTTGTCGAAGACTAACGGGGCTACCGGCGAGAATAGTCTGCGGATCACGGAACTGGGGCTGGAGATGAAAGCTGTGATCGAGAAGGCGCGGGAGCAGGTCCAGAATATCGAGTAGATGTGGTGTGGGGCGGTACACTGAAGATTCAGGTGAGGCAGCTTTTCTAAGGACGCATGGCAGGGATACTTTTTATTATTTCGGCGCCCTCGGGTTCGGGCAAATCGACGTTGGTGAGTCAGCTGCGGACGCTGGTGGAGGGGATGGAGTTTTCGATCTCATATACGACTCGGGCACGACGGGGATCGGAAGAGGATGGGCGGGAGTATCACTTTACGACCCGCGACGAGTTTGAACGGATGGTAATGAAGCGGGACTTCCTGGAGTGGGCAGAGGTCTTCGGGAACTACTATGGTACCGCTCGGTCGTCGCTGCGGATTGCGAAGGATCACGGGAAAGACCTGCTGCTGGACATCGATGTGCAGGGTGCTGTGCAGGTAATGAAGAAGATGCAGGAGGCAGTGTCGATCTTCATTGTGCCACCTAGTCCGGAGGTGCTGGAGAGGCGGCTGCGGAACAGGAGCGAGGCTGAGAACATGACGTCGGAGGTCGTGATTCAGAAGCGGTTGGCTGAGGCGCGGAATGAGTTGAAGCAGGTGTGGGACTACGAGTATGCGTTGGTGAACGATGTTCTGGATGAGGCTGTGGCGGAGATGCGGGCGATCGTTCTGGCGGAGCGCGGGGTCACCGATGGGGTAAAGGCACTTGCGGCAAGTTGCAGAACGGATGCGGCTTCGCCGAAGCTGCTGGCGGCCTTGAAAACTTTCGAAAGATAGAGACTGTTTATCCACTGCGATTTGTGAGTGCGCTTTCGGCTGGGCTGAGTTATAAATTCAGACTACGGGGGTCACACATGACGATCGAGAACTCGATGTTTAACAAATACAGCCTGGTAAAAGGCGCAGCACGACGGGCCCGGCAGTTGCAGTCTGGTGCTTCGCCGCTGATCGTTGCCAAGTCGATGAAGGCTTGCAGGGTGGCGCAGGACGAGATCAGGCAGGGGCATGTGAAGTTCGTTCTTCCCGAGCGGCCAGCAGAGCCGACGCTGGATATTCCTACGGTCCACTAGTCACGAGTTCATTGCGGTATCCCATCGCGGTACGATAGAGCTATGGCTGGTGACGTGGAGCAGTTGCGGGCGTATGTCGAGTACTTCCGTGACATGGGTATCTATGAGTTTTATCGCCGGGGCGAACTGGTCTTTGTGGAATCTTCGGAATCCTCGAAGCCTGCCGGTTCGACTGGTGATGTTGTTGTGGAGGCGGTGGCAGAACCTCGGATTGCTGTAGTTGAGTCTACGGCGGTTGTAGAAGTCAGTACTCCGCCAGTTGTTTCTGCCGAGACAAATTATCTGGAGACGGCGATTCCGAAGCTTGTGAGTTTCGATGATCTTGCACCTCTGCCTGAGAGCCGTGTGGCTGCCCGGGAGAAGGCTGGTGCGCTTGTTGCTGTTCGAGAAGAGATCGGCGACTGTACGCGGTGTCCGCTGGCGTATGCGGGGCGGCGTTCGATTGTGTTTGGCGATGGCGATCCGAACGCCCGGTTGATGTTTGTGGGTGAGGGGCCGGGGGCCGATGAAGATGTCCAGGGGCTGCCGTTTGTAGGGAAGGCCGGGCAACTGCTGAACAACATGATTGGGGCGATGGGGCTGAAGCGTGAGGAAGTTTATATCGCCAATATTGTGAAATGCAGGCCTCCGCAGAATCGGGTCCCCGAGCCGGTGGAGGCGAATACCTGCTCGCAGTTCCTGCTCAAGCAGATTGATGTTGTGCAGCCGCAGGTAATTGTGGCACTGGGGGCTACGGCGGCTCTGTATCTGCTGGGGGTGAAACGGTCGCTCAGTTCGCTACGAGGGCAGTGGCATCAGTGTCGTGGGGCGAAGCTGGCGGTGACGTATCATCCGGCGTTTCTGTTGCGGGACCCCCGGCAGAAGGGTGAGGCGTGGAAAGATCTGCAGATGGTAATGAAGGAGATGGGGTTGAAGGCCCCAGCTAAGGGCTAGTTTCTGTGTACAACAGTGGCGTTTCATCTGGTACCCCCTCCCTCTACCTGAGAGTCCTAAAGTATTAGAAATAAAAGATTTGAGTCGGGACTGCGGTCAGACCTCAATTGCAAAGAGAAAGCCCCGGCTGGTGGGCCGAGGCTTTGCTCATTGGAATTGCTCTATTTCTATTATAGCGGATGGGAAGGAATGATATGGCACTTGGATGTTGTTGATTGGTAATGGAATATGTGGATTTTGGACTTGACAGGTTTCTGGGGCGACGGCGTGGAATCATACCTCAGGGGCTAAAGCCCCTTTCTCGCTCCGTGATCTTTTTCGCAGGGCTAAAGCCCTTCGCTTCACCCAAATACCGCAGCCAGGATTCCTGCGGGATGACAAAAGGCAACGGTCTTAACGGATGCTGGAGAGACTATTGTGGGGGTGGGACGCGAACGGTGTTGGCTCGGCAGGAGCGGATGGGGCCGCAGGCGGTGGGGTGGAGGTTTTTGTCGAGACAGACTTCGACGGCGGTGAGGTAGTTGTTGCCACAGCTCAGGACGAGGTTTTCGCGGGAGAGATTCGGATTGCTGGCGGTGAAGAGAGCGAGAATCTGTTCGGGTGGCATGGAGATCTGGTGGGTGAGCTGGATGAGCTCGGGCGGAATGACGATGCTGTGGAAGGCGGTGCTTGCGAGGGTGAAGAAGGCGTCGGGGGAGAGGCCGGAGCAGGTGCCATGGGTCCGCCATTCGTGCTTGAGAAGTCCGGGGTCGGGGTAGATGTCACTGTGTTGTGAGGGATTGCGAGGGCCGGGGGCGTTGGAACAGTTCTGGGGGTAGGTGCCGTTGAGGTTCTGGGGCCATAGGCCGTGGAGGATGAAGGCGGGGTGCTGGGCGCACTCGGCTGCTGTGGGGTGGGAGTGGCAGAACTCGGGCGACCAGGAGAGGTTGAGGAGGTAGTAGTCGAAGTTCTGGGAGGTGGTGGGGAAAAGGGAGTCAGGTTTGGCTTGCGTTTGCTGGACGACACTCGATGGACGCGATGGAGTTTGTTGCGGCGCGTTACAGCCGAGAGTAAGGAGCAGGAGGATGATTGCCGGAATCGCCTTGTTGTCCATGCGAACGTATACCCCGTGTCGAGCTTGCAGACCGATGCTGATGCAGGTTCAGGGTATCGCAGGAGAATTGGCTAAGGGGCCTGTTACGGTTCCGTTGGCTTGCGCGTTCACGTACAGAAGGGGAATGGCAACCTCAAATGTGGATGTGGTCTCTAAATTTTGTAACAGTCTTGTAATAAAAGGAGCGTGATGGCGCCGAAGAAAAAGTATGGACTTGCAGATCCGTCACGGCTTGAGCCGGTGCTGAAGAAGGGCTTGTTGCAGGTGATTGTTGAGACGCCTAAGGGCAGCCGAAATAAATTTTCCTTTGATCCGGAGCAGGAGATATTTGCGCTGAAGAAGGTGTTACCAGCGGGGATGACGTTTCCGTATGACTTTGGATTTCTTCCGAAGACGCTGGCGGATGACGGCGATCCGATTGATGTGCTGCTGTTGATGGATGAGCCGGCATTTCCTGGAGTTCTGGTGCCTTCGCGGTTGATTGGCGTCATCGAAGGAGAGCAGGTGGATGGCAAGAAGCGGATTCGCAATGACCGCTTGGTCGCGATTGCAGAGGCTAACCATATGTATCAAAACGTGCGGAAGCTGAGTGATTTGCCCAAACAGTTTTTGCGCGAATTGGAGGATTTCTTCGTCAATTACCACCGGTTGGAGGGCAAGAAATACGAGCTGCTGGGGTACAAGGAGATTGCAGTAGCGGAGAGATTGATAAAGAAGGCGAAGAAGGCTGCTTAGGCTGCGAGCGGATGTGGTCAGCGACGAATGGAAGAACTGTTGATGAGGTTTCTGATCGGTGGGGTTGTGATCAGCGCGTTTGCGTTGTTGGGTGATGTGTTGCGGCCCAAGAGTTTTGCGGGTTTGTTTGGCGCGGCACCTTCGATTGCGCTGGCGACGGTGGGGATGACGATTGCTCGCCAAGGTAAAGGGTATGCGGCTACGGAGGCGCGATCGATGGTGTTGGGGGCGATCGCATTTTGTGTGTATGCCTATGCGGTGGGTTTGGTGTTGATGCGGTATAAGAGATCGGCGGCGTGGACGACGTTGTCGTTACTGCCAATATGGCTGGGGATTTCGCTGGGATTGGGGTGGGTACTGCTGCGGTGAGTGCATGAGGATCGAAGCTAATTTTTCAGTGCTTAAAGATACGAAGGTCCACGAGCATGTGGTGCGGTTCATGCTGGGGGGATTGGTGACTATGGCGGTGGGGCTGATCGCGAAACGATGGGGGCCGGTAATTGGAGGGCTGTTTATGGCATTTCCAGCGATCTTTCCGGCGGGAGCGACGTTGATCGAAGAGCATGAGGTGCGGAAGAAGAAAGAGATTGGACGCGACGGGAGACTGCGGGGTCGGGAGGCGGCGGCGCTCGATGCGTTTGGTGCGGCTTTGGGGGCGATGGGGCTGATGGCGTTTGCGCTGGTGTTGTGGGGATTTTTGCCGGCGCATAGCTCGTGGGTGTCGCTGGGGTTGGCGGCGTTGGCGTGGATGGTGGTGTCGGGATCGTTGTGGGTGTTGCGGAGGAGTTGACGATAGCTATTTCACACAGAGCGGTGGATGGCTTGGAAGCATTAGGCTAGTGGGATGCCTTTGTTTTGTGACGTTGCTTTGCCGGTGCCTCTGGATCAGATGTTTACCTATGCGGTGAATGGGGTGGTGCCGGTGGTGGGGGCTCGGGTGTTGGTGCCTTTTAGCGGGCAGCGGCTGATGGGTGTGGTGGTGCGGGTGCACGAGGATGCGCCTAAGGATGATTTTGAGATCAAGCCGGTGCAGCAAGTACTGGATGATGCGGCGCTGCTGCCGGATGAGTTGATGGAGTTGGCGCGGTGGATTGCGGCATACTATGTGGCTCCGTTGGGTGAGGTGTTGCGGGGGATGCTTCCGTTGGGGGCGGAGGTCAAGCGGCATGTGGTGTATCGAATTGCCGAGGCCGGGAGAAGGGTGCTGTATGAGGGGGCGGCTAAGGGGAGTTCGCGGCGGTCGAAGCTGAGTGTGGAGGAGCAGAATCGCGAGTATTCGGTGCTGAACTATTTGGAGGATGGGGAGGCGGCGAAGATTTCGGCGTTGCGGTCGGCCACGGGAGCGAATAAGAGTTTGCTGGAGGGGATGGTTCGGAAGAAGTGGCTGACGAGGGAGGCGTTGGCGGAGGAGCGGGATGCTCGAAGGCTGGAGCGGGTGGCCGTCTTGGTGAGGCATGAGACAGGGGGTGGAGAAGAGGATGTAGCGAATGAGGTATCGGGTGGCGGGTATCAGGTATCAGGTATGGGGAAGCGGCTGCCTCGGCTGAATGAGAATCAGCTGGCGGTGATGGCTGAGTTGGCGGCGGTGGGTGGGCGGATGCGGGTGCTGGATCTGCGGGGGAGTTTGCCTGGGGCCCCTGAGTCTACGCTGGGGACTCTGGTGAAGCGGGGGCTGGTGGCGATTGAGGAGGTCGCGGAGGATTTTCATCTGGGTGGGGTGGGGGCTCATGGGAAGAAGCATGCGCATGAACACGCGCTGAATGAGGCTCAGATGGAGGCTCTGGGGACGATTGCGGCGGCAATGGCGAAGGGTGGGTTTGCGCCGCATCTGATGTATGGGGTGACGGGGTCGGGAAAGACTACGGTTTATTTTGCGGCGATGCGGCGGGCTCTGGATGCAGGGAAGAGTGCGCTGTTGCTGGTTCCGGAGATTGGGCTGACTCCAGCGATGACGGGGCAGCTGGTGGCTGCGTTTGGGGATGAGGTGGCGTTGCTGCACTCGCAGTTGACGCCGGATGAGCGGGCTGAGCAGTGGCATAGGATTCGGCGGGGTGAGGCGAGGGTGGTGGTGGGGACGCGGTCGGCGGTGTTTGCTCCTGTGGCGAAGCTGGGGCTGATCATTGTCGATGAGGAGCATGACGGAAGTTATAAGCAGGAGGAGACTCCGCGGTATCACGGGCGCGATGTGGCGGTGATGCGGGCGAAGTTGAATGATGCCGTGGTGGTGCTGGGGTCGGCGACGCCTTCGCTAGAGAGCTGGGCGAATGCAGAGAAGGGCCGGTATGCGCGGGTGGAGATGCGACAGAGGGTGGCGGACCGTCCGTTGCCAGCGGTGGAACTGGTGGATATGCGCAATGAGTTCAAGGAGACGGGGCAGGAGCAGATTTTTTCGCGCAAGCTGATTGAAGAGACGCAGGCTACGCTGGATCGCGGCGAGCAGGTGATTATTCTGCTGAATCGGCGCGGGTATTCGTTTGTGGTGATGTGCAGAAGTTGCGGCGGGAAGATTGAGTGTGAGAACTGCGCGATCTCAATGACGTATCACAAGCCGGTGAGCGGGAGTGATGCGATTGCTCAGCCGGGGCAGCGGCTGGAGTGTCATTACTGCGGGTTTCGGCGTGGGGTGCCGAAGACTTGTCCGAAGTGTGAGAGCGAGCATCTTTATTTTTTGGGGGCGGGGTCGCAGCAAGGAGAGGAGCGGTTGCAGGAGCTGTTTCCCGGAGCGCGGATTGGGAGGATGGATCGCGATACGGTGCGAGGTCGCAGCGATATGGAACGGCTGCTGTCGCGGCTTCATGCGGGGGAGATCAATCTGCTAGTGGGAACGCAGATGATTGCGAAGGGTCACGATATTCATGGAGTGACGCTGGTGGGCGTGATCGGCGCGGACTTTGCGCTGGGGCTGCCGGATTTTCGCGCGGCGGAGAGAGTGTTTCAGCTGCTGACGCAGGTGTCAGGCCGGGCAGGGCGCGGGGATCTGCCGGGGAAGGTGTTGGTGCAGACATATCATCCGGATCATTATGCGATTCAGTTTGCGGGGCAGCATGATTATCCGGGGTTCGTGGCGAAGGAGCTTCAGTATCGGCGGTGGATGCACTATCCGCCTTATGCTGTGCTGGCGAATGTGGTGATCCAAAGCGAGAAGCTTGAGGAGGCTACTGGGTGGTCAAGTGTGCTGGGGCGGTGGTTTCAGCAGACGCGGTTGGAGAAGGTGCGGGTACTGGGGCCTGCGGCTGCGCCGATTGTGCGGCTGAAGCGAATTTACAGGTATCACTTTGTGCTGAAGGCTGAGCGAAGACAGGTGCTGGGGGAGGCTTTGCGCGCGATGCTTCGGTTTGCCGACGCGCAGGGAATTCCGCGACGGAACCTGGTGGTGGACGTGGATGCAGTTCACCTGATGTGATGAAGCAGGAGTCGCTTCGCGGCGCTTAGTTGAGCAGATGCAGCTCTTTGCCGGGCTTGAAGCGGACCGCTTTGCCAGGAGCGATCGTGACTTCGGCGCCTGTTCTTGGATTGCGGCCGATGCCGGTTTTCCTTGGCTTGACGGTGAAGACGCCAAAGCCGCGGAGCTCGATGCGGTCGCCAGCGACGAGAGTAGCTTTCATGCTCTCGAAGATTGCGTCCACGGCGGCCTCTGCTTTCGTCCTTGGCAGGCCAGTTCGCTCAACCACCCTTTGTATCAAATCCTGCTTAATCATTTGGGGCGCCGTCCTTGGGCTGTAATTTGTGTGAAACGCGGTACTTCCGACCTGGGTTTAGTACGGTGATGTTAGAAACTCGCACGGAGATTGTCAACGCCAGAACGCTACCGTAAGATGAAGAATCTAATGAGGCAACGGGAAAAGGGTTGTACGGCGGCCAATTTGCCCTGCTTTTGCGACAGTTGAGACCATGAAATAGAAGAGGAAGGGAAGCAAACGAGTGGCCATTAAAAGTGACCGTTGGATTCGGCAGCAGGCGATTGATCATGGAATGATCGCCCCGTTTAGTGAGAAACAGGTGAAAGACGGGGTGATTTCGTATGGACTGTCGTCTTATGGGTATGACCTGCGGGTTTCCGATGAATTCAAGATTTTTACGAACGTGAATAGTGCGATTATCGACCCAAAGGCGTTTGATGAGCGCTCGTTTGTTTCTGTGCAGGCGCCGAGCGTGATTGTGCCGCCGAACTCGTTTGCACTGGCACGGTCGATTGAGTATTTCAAGATTCCCAGGGATGTGCTGACGATCTGCGTGGGAAAATCGACGTATGCGCGGTGTGGCATCATCGTCAATGTGACGCCGTTCGAGCCGGAGTGGGAAGGGTTTGTGACGTTGGAGATCTCGAACACGACACCGTTGCCGGCGCGGATTTATGCGAACGAAGGGCTGTGCCAGATACTGTTCTTCCAGTCGGATGAGGTTTGTGAAGTTAGCTACGCAGACCGCAAAGGAAAGTATCAGAATCAGCAGGGAATCGTTCTGCCGAAGCTTTAGGCCAACTGATTTATTGGATTTTCAAACTGCCTACTGATTGACCGACGGCGCAAGGACGCCGCAATGGCCATGAAAGAGACACTGCCACACGACCGTCTGCGGATGGGGCTGATTGCTACGGACCCGCTGCGCATTATGGGATTGCAGGCGATCTTTGCTGAGGGATTGAAGGCGGATGTGATTCCGCTGTCGGTGCCGGGTGCGCTGGATGCGTCGGGGGTCTCACTGATCCTGATCGATGCGACGTGCGCGGATCATATCCTTGAGTTGCTGGCTACGTTTCGGCGGTCGCGTCCGCATCTGCGGCTCGTTGTAATCGGGTTGGAGAACGATCACGAGTACATCCAGAAGATCATTGGCGCGGGTGCGAAGGGCTATCTGACGCATGGGGCGAAGGAGAGCGAGATACGGCTGGCGATCGAGATTGTGCAGGATGGGTCGGTATGGGCTCCCAGGAAGGTGCTGGCGCGGTTGCTGGAGGCGTCCTCTAGTGGGGATGGGCAGGGGCCGGTTGGTGAGCCACGGTTTACTGAGCGGGAGGGGCAGGTGCTGCGGTTGCTGGTGGCGGGAAGTCCGAATCGGGAGATTGCCAGTGCACTGGGCATTGATGAAGCCACGGTGAAAGCGCATGTTGGAAGGTTGATGCGGAAGGTCGGGGTGACGAACCGTATCGCACTGACGATGCAAGCTGTGAGTCGAAATCTCTTTACGCAGCAATGAGTTACGTGTTTGTCTATTAGTAACTAGATTATTAATAGAAACCGCTCAAAGGTCTACATACCTCTGTACCGTTGTGGGACAGAGAATTGTGATGCAGAGTTGTGAGTAAGCAACACAGACCTGGGAGAGGGGTTGTAGAGAGCGCGTCTGGGGAACCAGGCACTATCTCTACAACCCCCATTTTTTATTTTTTTCAGGTTTCTCTTGCGCATACAACTTCTTATTCCAGGGTTACATCTCATATCATGTTGGAAATAAGCGGCTTGTCGACGCTTTCCAGCTCTGTGGCTGGATAAAATAAGGGATAAAAAGGTGAAAAACATGAAGAAATTTTCTGTGATTGTGAGTGGGATCGCTCTTTTGGCGAGCTCTATGAGTGCGTTCGCGGCGGGCGATAAGGCGAAGATCGCGGGTCGGCTGCAGGATGCGGGCACGGTAATCAGCCAGATTATGTCTGCTCCGGACAAGGGAATTCCTGGTGAGATTTTGGCGGGAGCCTCGTGCGTCGTGGTGATTCCGAGCTTTAAGAAGGGTGCGTTTATAGTTGGTGCCCAGTATGGCCAAGGCGCCGCAACCTGCCGCACGCCGAGGGGTTGGAGCGCGCCGGTATTGGTGCAGTTGGAGGGCGGAAGCTTCGGATTTCAGGCTGGCGGTCAGGCGACGGACCTAGTTCTGATTGCGATGAATGATCAGGGGCTTCAGGCCATGCTGAAGAACAAGTTTAAGATCGGTGCGGATGCTGCGGCTTCGGCTGGGCCGGTTGGGCGTAATGCTCAGGCTGGTACGGATTGGAAGCTGAATGCTGAGTTTCTGACTTACTCGCGCAGCAAGGGTCTGTTTGCGGGTATCGATCTTGATGGGACTGTGTTGTCACAGAACCAGGATGATACGCGGACGTTGTATGGCGATAATGTTCCGTTTGAAACTATCTTGAAGGGGCAACATCCCACGCCGCCGGAGGGAGAACCGTTCGTGCGGACGGTGGCGAAGTACTTCGTCAGAGCGAAGGAAAGTCACTAAGATTTGCATGTTTGATTTAGCTTTGAGTTTGTGGAGGGGCGATCGATTCTGGTCGCCTCTTCTTGTGTTTGGGCATGGTGGTGGAAGCCGTTAGACTTGAGGCTTGAGCGAAGCTACCCAGAAGGATCTGCCGAAGGAAAAAGTGAACCTCCGCGAGACGGTGGAGTTTGCTTTTGTCTGGGTCTTTGTTCATCTGCTGAGGATGCTGCCTCGGAGTGTGGCGCGCGGGATCGGGGCGGCGATTGGGTGGGTTGCGTTTCGTCTGCTAGGGCGGTTGCGGCGGGTGGGGCTGCGGAATCTTGCGCTGGCGTTTCCTGAGAAGGAGGAGGCCGAGCGAGAGAAGACGCTGCGGGCGGTTTACAGGAATTTGGGGTATCTGCTGGCGGAGTTCTGCCTGATGCCGGGGTATACGGCGGAGAGGGCCAGCCGGTTTATCCGGTATGAGGGGTTGGAGAATTATTTGCGGGCGCGGGACAAGGGGAAGGGTGTTCTGGTGCTGACGGGGCATCTGGGGGCCTGGGAGCTGTCTAGCTTTTATCACTCGCTGATGGGGTATCCGATGGCGATGGTGATACGGCGGCTGGATAATCCGCTGGTGGATGCCTTTGTGAATCGGATTCGCTGCATGCATGGTAATCGGGTGATTCATAAGGATGATTTTGCGCGGGGATTGATTGCGGCGATGCGGGCGGGGCAGACGGTGGGGTTTTTGATGGATACGAATATGACTCCGCCGCAGGGGGTGTTTGTACCGTTTTTTGGGGTGATGGCTTGTACGGCTTCGGGGATGGCGCGGGTGGCGGCGAAGACGGGGGCGGCGGTGGTTCCGGGTTTTTTGTTGTGGGATGAGGGTGAGAAGAAGTATGTGCTGCGGTTTGGCGAGGAGTTGGAGGTTGTCCATACTGGCGATGCCGAGCGCGATGCGGTGACGAATACAGCTTGTTTTACGGCGATTATTGAGCAGTATGTTCGGCGGTATCCTGAGCAGTGGTTGTGGATGCATCGGCGCTGGAAGACGCGGCTGGATGGGGACGAGAGGATTTATTGATGGCTAAGGTGAGCGAGATCGCAGGGTGGGTTGGGGCGAAGGCTCCGGCGGGTGAGGCGGAGATTACTCGGGTGTCGGGAATTGATGGGGCGACCGCGAATTCGCTGGTGTTTGCGATGGATCAGACGATGCTGGTTGCGGCGCTGGAGTCGAAGGCTGGGGCGATTTTGGTGAGCAATAAGGTGGAGCTTTGGGAGCTGCCGGCTGATCCACGGATTGTCTGGGTGGCTGATCCTCGGTATGCATTTGCGGTGGTGGCGCAGCGGCTTGCTGGTAAGGGGTTTGTGGCGGGGGTGCATCCTACGGCGGTGTTGGGGGAGGGTGTGAAGATTGGCCAGGGGACTTGGGTTGGACCTCGGGTGGTGTTGGGGGGTGGGGTGGTTATCGGTAATGATTGCAATGTCTTAGCTGGAGTGACGATCTATCCTGGTACGGTGATTGGGGATCGGGTTGTGGTGCAGGCTGGGGCTGTTTTGGGGGCTACGGGGTTTGGGTATGCGCGGAGTGCAGAGACGGGAGAGTATGTGTTGTTTCCGCAGCAGGGGCGGCTGGTGGTGGAGGACGATGTTGAGATTGGGGCTAATACGACGATCGATCGCGGGGCTCTGGGGGAGACGCGGATTGGGCGGGGGACGAAGATCGATAATCTGGTGCATATTGGGCATAACTGCCTGATAGGAAAGAATGTTGTGATTGCGGCACAGACGGGGATTTCGGGGTCGAGTGTGGTGGAGGATGGGGCTGTGCTGGGGGGGCAGGTTGGGATTGGGGAGCATGCTACGGTGGGGAAAGGCGTGATTCTGGGGGGTGGGGCTGGGGTTTTGAGTGGGAAGAAGATGCATGGGCCGGGGGAGGTTTTCTGGGGTCGGCCGGCGCGTCCTTTGAAGGAATATTTAAGGGACCTGGCTCGGCTGAAAAAACGCTGATTTTCTGGGAAAAACGCTGGTTTGTTGCTGGAAAAATGTGTGGCAAGCGTGGTTTTGATGTGGTTTTTGGCGGTGTAGAAGATGGCCATTGTGGTGGTTGGCGGGCACTCACGGAACGTGGGAAAGACGAGCGTGGTGGAGGGGCTGATCCGCGCGATGCCGGAGATGCGGTGGACGGCGTTCAAGGTGACGCAGTTTGGGCATGGGATGTGCTCGGCGAATGGCGAGCCTTGTGATTGCGAGACGGCGGAACATACGATCGCGGTGAGTGAAGAGCGGGTGGGGGGAGATGCGGGGACGGATTCGGGGCGGTTTCTGGCGGCGGGGGCGGTGCGGTCGTTGTGGGTGAGGACGCGGACGGGAGATCTGGCGGAGGCGATGCCTCGTATACGTAAAGAGATCGAGAAGGCAGAGAATGCGGTGATCGAGTCGAACAGCATTATGCGGTTTTTGCGGCCTGATCTCTATCTCAGTGTGCTAGATCCGGAGGTGGCGGACTTCAAGGATTCGGCGCGGCTGTATCTGGATCGGGCGGATGCTGTGCTGGTTCCGGAGGGCGTGCTGGGAAGGCCGGAGTGGAAGGGGGTTTCGTTGAAGCTGGTGCAGGGGACTCCGGTACTGGCGATGCGGCCTCCGATGTATGTGACGGAAGAGGTCGTGGGATTCGTGCGGAAGAAGCTGAAAGGTATAGATTTGTAGCTCCAAAGAGTAACAGGGATCCAAAAGGAGGGCGCGTTTCGCTGGTGGGCCGTTAACAATTGAGGAACATAAGTTTGGTACAGATGTTTACACGTCTTTGACTTGATGGGAGAGTTGGTCTTTCGAGGAGACGGCGCATGGTGACCGCGGTTGCTGGTGGAGTACCGGGTCCTTTTCTGTGGTGGACGGCGCATACGGTGGGGGCAGCCGGAAATGCATTGATCGTGTTGTGGGGTGACGTCGAGAACGCGTCTACGCTCCCGGACTGGACTGAGGTGATGGACGCTCGTGTTCTGCTGCTGGCGAACGTTTTGCTGTTCGCGCTGTACGCAGCCGTGATGCTGGTGAATGCGCGGATCATCGGCGGGACGAAGGGGGCGATGTGGTTTGCGGGGGCGAACCTGTGCAGTGGCGCTGCGATGCTGGCGACGGGAAGCTTGTGGCTGCATGTGGGGCCGCCGGGGTTGTCCTATGCCTTAACGGGATTGTTTTCGGTGACTGGACTGATGATGCTGCACCGGAGCTTCGCGGACCTGCTGGAGCGCGGGCCGATGCTGAAAGGGGTGCAATACAGTTTGGTGGCCGCACTCACGGCTGGGGTGGTGATGGTGGTACTGCATCCGGTGGAGACTCCGTTGCTGGAGATTCTGCTCTACCTGACGCTGGCGATGCAGTTTGGAGTGATTGCGGCGGTGGTCTTTCGGTTCTCGGGAGACGACGTTGGGCTGGCGGGATGGCTGACGGGAGTGGCGCTGTCGGTGTATGCGGTTGTGCAGTTTATGCGGGCGCTGGTGCTGACGCATTTTGGCCGGCCGGAGTATCAGGCGCTTTTGCAGAAGACGAATATTTTGTGGCTCATTGCCTGCCTGGTGACGAGCGCGGCGACTGCATTTGGGTACATGTTTCTTGCTACGGCGAAGCTTCGCGTGGAGTTGCAGTGGAGGGCACAGGTGGATGAGCTGACCGGTTTGCTGAACCGGTGGGCGCTGAAGCGGGTGGCGATACGGGAGATCGAGCGATGCCGGCGAACGAAGGGAAAGCTGGCGGTGCTGATGATCGATCTGGATGGGATGAAGGAGATTAATGACAGGGCCGGTCACGGGTGTGGCGATGTGGTGCTGCAGTCGGTGGCGAGTGTGGTGCAGGAGACGGTGCGGGGGCATGACTCGGTGGCGCGGATGGGCGGAGATGAGTTTTGCGTGCTGCTGCCAGATGCGGAGCTTGCTGAGGCGCAGGTGGTCGCGGAACGGCTGCGAGCGGAGGTAGAGGAGTTGGTGATTCGGTATCGGGGGGCGACGCTGCAGGTGAGCGCGAGCGTGGGGGTGGCTTCGTCGGATCAGTGCGGGCTGACGTGGCAGAGTCTGTTGGACCATTCGGATGCGGCGCTGTATGAGGCGAAACGAGGCGGGAAGAATCAGGTGATGGTGGCCGAGCCGGTGATGGAGATGCATCGAGAGTGCATCGCGGAGTTGGGGGTGGTTTTAGAGGAGAGGCGGAGGCCTTAGGGGCTGGATGGCAAGAGCAGATCCCTGCGGGATGACAACAGGAAAGATCAGGGTGGGGTCAGATGGATTGGACGGGGAGAAGCATTAGGTCTTCGGCGAGGGATACTTCTTTTTGAACGAAGGGTTCGGCGTAGCGGACTCCGGCGAGTAGGCCGTAGTGGCGGGCGGTGGCGAAGGTGCGCTCGCGGATGTCTTCTTCGGGGACGAAGAGGCCGGTGCCGGTGGACTGCTGTCCGTACTGGGAGCGATAGGCCAGGAGGGACTGGAGGCGCTGCTCGACGAATGGGGTGATGTCGACGACGAAGGTGGGCCGGACATCGGCGTAGAGGGAGGCGTAGAGGATCTTGTAGGGCCGGTGAGGTGCGTGGCCGCCTGGGGTTTCGATTTTGGAGAGGCCGCTGACGAAGCAGGCTTCATAGCCGAGGGTGGCGGTGGTGTAGTGGTCGGGGTGGCGACCTTGCCAGTAGGGGAGGATGACGACGCGGGGGCGAAGGCGGCGGAGGACGGCGGCGATCTTGAGGCGGTTCTCGAGGGTGTTCTGGACGTTGCCGTCGGGGAGGTCGAGGGCTTCGCGGTGTGTGACGTTGAGGATGCGGGCGGCGGCGTTGGCTTCGGCCTGGCGCTCGGCTGCGGTGCCCCGGGTGCCGGACTCGCCTTGGGTGAGGTCGAGGATGCCGGTGCGCCAGCCTCGGGCGTGCATCGTGAGGAGGGTGCCTCCGCAAGTTTGCTCGACATCGTCACGGTGGGCGGCTATGGCGAGAATGTCGAGCATAGGAGGTGAGTCAACAGGTCAGCGAGTTAGCTAGTCAGCGAAAGAGTGATAGGCGCTGGCTAGCTAACTCGCCGACTAGCTAGTTAGCGGCGTTGGTGGCGGCGTCCATGTAGGCTACGTCGAGAGCTGTGCCCTGGATGATGATGAATTGGTTGTTGATCTCGGAGAGGTCGGTGGTGTTGAAGGCGTGGACCTGTCCACCGTAGGCGGTGTAGACCTTGTGGAGGCCTTCGACCCAGCAGAGGCCGGTGAGATCGCCTAAGTACCACTGGTTCTGGTTGGCGTTGGGAAAGGGTACCGCGGAGTTGGGGTCTTGCGGGTTGACGGCGGGAACGATGGATGCGGCGCCGGTGCCGAGGTTGTAGCTGGTGAGGCAGTTGTAGTTCTGGCCTAACTTGGCGCGCTCGCCGGTGGCGCAGAATTGAGAGCCGATCCAGAGGGTGTTGTCGTCGGCGAAGAGCATCTTAGTGTGGTTGCCGTCGGAGATGGAGATGGGGGCGCTGGGGGTGAGGGTGCTCATGTTGAGCAGGGTGAGGCGCCCGGCCCAGAGGCCGTCTGGTTGAAGCTGTTGTCCGGCTAGATAGAGCGTGGTGCCGTCAGAGAGAGAGGTCGTGACGCCGCCGGGGATGGCCACGCTGGTGTTGACCGCGTTGGGGAAGGGCGGGGTGTTGATGTCGATGGTGAGCGCGCCCTGCTGGAGGAGAGTGATGCCGGCGGTTTTACCACCGCACTCGGGACCGCAATTGAGGACGTAGGCCAGGGAGCCGTCGAGGGAGAAGTAGACACCGATGGGGCGGTCGAGGCTGGGCTTGGTCGGGCTGTCAGGGACGGGAACGACGCAGTAGACGGGGAGCGTGACGGGCTGGCAGTCCACGGCGCCAGATGGGGCAGCCTGATTGGCGTTGAGCTTGATGAGGCGGTAGAGTGTGTCGGAGTTGCGGACCATCGCGAGAACGACGGTGTCACCCTGATTGACGGCTACCCGATAGACGTTGGGGAGATTGAGGCCGTAGCTCTTGCCGGTGGTGTTATCGAGGACGCCCAGGATGCCGGTGCCTGCTTCAGCAGCATAGATATGGGCGAAGGAGGTGGGGATGGCGAGTGAGGTGGAGGTGGGGAAGGTTCCGGCTGAACCGCTGGCGGCTTCCTTGCTGTAGTCGATTTTGTTGAGGCTGCCGTCGGAGTTGGAGTAGACGTAGCCGAGAACCTGCTCGGGGAAGTTGAAGATCATGTTCGGAAAACCAGCGCCGAAGCCCGAGATGGAGAAGCTGGGGATGGTGTTCTGAACGTTGCTGCGGATGTCGCGCAGGCTATCGAGGATCTGCAGGCTTCCCTGGGAGCCGTTGACCGTGACTGCGACCATGACACGGTTCGCCAGCTTGCTGGGCGGGATGGGCCGGTTGGCGAAGGTGAATTGGGGGAACTTGTAGTAGTCGTTGCTATTGCACGCGGCGAGCCCTATGGTAGCGACGGCGATCAGGAGGCCGCAGAGGATCTGGGCACAAAAAGACTGGCTGAGGGGACTACGATTCTTCAACGGTAAGGACTCCAAACCTGAGCGCTGCGGCATGATCTGCGGCCACTGCTATAACGCTGAGTATAACAAAGGACGCGGTGGCGGCGGTTTGGGTAGCGGTCTGCTGGATCAAGGTTTGGAGCGGGTTGGGGTGGTGGCTTAGGATGGGAGGAATAGACCGGAGACGATGATGGCAGAGGTTCTAACGAACGAGAAGGTAAGTCCTGTGGGCGTTGCAAGGCTGTTTAGCGGTTCGACGGTGCTGTGCGATGGCGCGATGGGCACAATGCTGTATGCGCGGGGCATTTTCATCAATCGGTGCTATGACGAGTTGAACCTGTCGCAGCCGGAGATGGTGCGCGAGGTCCATTCGGAGTATCTGCAGGCCGGTGCGGAGGTGATTGAAACCAATACGTTTGGGGCGAATCGGTTTCGGCTGGAGCACTTTGGGTTTGGGGATAAGGTTCGAGAGATCAATGTTGCTGGTGTGAAGCTGGCGCGGCAATGTGTGGAACAGATCCGCGAGAAGCAGGCCAGCGAGGCCTTTGTGGCGGGGTCGATTGGGCCGTTGGGTGTGAGGCTGGAGCCGCTGGGCAAGGTGGGGCTGGATGAGGCTCGGGAGGCGTTTGCGGAGCAGATCAGCGCGATGGTTGAGGGTGGGCCAGGGGTTGGGGTGGATTTGCTTGTGATTGAAACGCTGACTTCGCTGGTGGAGGCGGAGCAGGCGATTCGTGCGGCTCGGAGTGTGGCTCCTGAGGTGCCGGTGATTGTGATGATGACCGTCGATGAGGACGGAAATTGTCTGGATGGTGCTTCGGCTGAGACGGCGGCGACGAAGCTGACGGCGTGGGGCGCGGATGCGATTGGTTGCAATTGCAGCGCGGGGCCGGCTACGGTGCTGAGCGTGATTGAGCGGATGCGGCCTTTGACGATGCTGCCGCTGGCGGCGATGCCGAATGCAGGGATTCCGCGGGCGGTGGAAGGGCGGACGATTTATTTGACTTCGCCGGAGTACATGGCGAGCTTTACGCGCAAGCTGGTGAAGGCGGGCGCGAGCTTTGTGGGTGGATGTTGCGGGACGACTCCGAGCTATATACGGGCGATGAAGAGTTCGCTGCGCGCGATGGATGCGATGGAGACGGGCGCTCAGGTGATGGAGAAGACGAGCGCGGACAAGACGGCTACGGCTGAGGTGAAGAACAAGGTTGCGCCTCCGCCGCTGGCGCAGCGATCGAAGATTGGATCGATGGTCGCGCGGGGCGAGTTTGTGCGACTGGTGGAGATTGTGCCGCCGAAGGGGATCGACTGCAGCAAGGAGCTGGATGGCGCGGCTTATCTGCACAGGCTGGGCGTGGACGCGATCAATGTGCCGGACTCGCCGCGTGCGAGTGCGAGGATGAGCGCGCAGAGTTTGTGTGTGCAGATTCAGCAGCATGTGGGGATCGAGACGGTGCTGCATTACACGTGCCGGGACAGGAATGTGTTGAGCATTCAGAGCGACCTGCTGGGGGCTTCTTCGATTGGGTTGAAGAATATTTTGTGCCTGACGGGTGATCCTCCGAAGCTGGGGAATTATCCGGATGCTACGGCGGTTTTCGATGTCGACGCGATTGGGCTGGTGAATGTGGTTCGGAATTTGAACTGCGGGCTGGATATCGGAAAGAACTCGATTGGCGGATCGACGGGTTTCACGATTGCCGTGGCTGCGAATCCTGGGGTGCCGGATATCGATCAGGAGGTTCGGCGGTTCGCGTATAAGGTCGAGGCGGGCGCGGAGTATGCGATTACGCAGCCGGTGTTCGATATGCGCGTGCTGGAGGAGTTTCTGAAGAGGATTGAAGGGTTCAGGATTCCGGTGATCGCGGGGATTTGGCCGCTGACGAGTTTGCGGAATGCGGAGTTTATGAAGAACGATCTGCGGGTGAGTATGCCGGAGTCGATTATGGCGAGGATGGCTGCGGCGACTTCGCCGGATGCTGCGAAGGCTGAGGGCGTGAAGATTGCGCAGGAGATGCTGGAAGAGGCGAGACCGATGGTGCAGGGAGTTCAGGTGAGTGCGCCGTTTGGGAAGTTTCCGGCTGCTGCTCAGGTGCTTGGGTTGGTTTAGGTTCGGTTACTGAGAGTTTGAGGCGGAAGCATGGCTAGTTTTGAAGAGCAGTTGACGGCGCTGGAGGGTGTGGTGGAACGGCTGGAGCGGGGGGAGTTGTCGCTCGATGAGTCGGTGCGGCTGTTTGAGGAAGGGGTGAAGCTGTCGGAGGCTTGCAAGAAGGAACTGGAGGCTGCGGAGGGGAGGATTCAGGTGCTGGTGGAGCGGGGGCGAGGGTTGGTAGCGGTGGATTTGGCGGTGGAAGAGTCCGATGAAGAGATTGATGAGGGTGAGGCGTAGGACCTTCCACTTGGGGAAAGACCTAGCGATCGGAAGGATTGTTTAGCCAGTAGCTGGTTCTGGCGGAGACGGTGAAATCCGAATGGCTGAGTAGGCTGACGTGGAGGGCGTGGAAGCCTGGTTGCGCGGACGTGGGGGCGAAGCTGAGCATGTATCGGTTGCGCAGGTGATTGGCTAGGATTTCGAGCTGGTCGTCGAGCTGGTGTTGGTTGTCGTAGCGGGCTGCTTCTCCTCCTGAGAGGGTGGCTAGTTCTGCCGATACGTTTTTGCGCATGGCGTCGACGATCATCAGCATCGGTTCGGTGAGATCGAAGTAGGCCACGTAGGATCCATTGCCAACTTGAACGGGTGGGTTGCCGTGAGGGCTTTCTTTGAGTGAGTCCTTGAGGGTGGTCTTGGTGGGGGAGAAGGTCAGGGTGTAGATGGCGGTGTTGGTCTCTCCGGTGATGCGAAGGATCTCTTTGGCGGTGGTTTTGCTGCCGACGTCGTGAGGTTGAGAGAGAAGTAAGATAGCGCGGCGGTTGGTGGGGGGCTGATGGCTTAGAAGATCGAGGGCGAATTTGAGGCTGTCCATGATGGCGGCACCGGAGTCGCCGGGGTCGGGATGGTTGATGGCGTCGGTCCACTGGGCGATGTCGGAGGTGAAGGGGGAGGCGGCTTCGGGGCGGCTGTCGAAGTTGACGATGGAGACCTGGTTTGGCGGATTACCGAGGAGCGAGGCCAGCATGGTTTCGAGACCGTTGTAGTCACGGAGTTGGTGGACGGCTGCTCCGCCGGTCTGGATGAGGACGACGAGGGAGAGCGGTGGATTGATTTGGTCGTCGAGCGTGATCTTTTGTGGGGTGCCGTTGTCTGTGAGGAGAAAATCGCTGGCTGTGAGGGAATAGACAACATTGTTTGCGGAGTTCTGGACAAGGGTGGGAACGAGGACGAGGCGGCTTGTTGTGTGCAGGGTATTCTGGGGGGCGGGTGGGGCCGTTTGCGCGTAGCAGGCTGTGGCGAACGAGAGGAACAGAGTGGCCTGGAGAAGCCTGCACATGATGCAGAAATTATAGATGTGGGTGGGGCATGGCCATCGAGGTTGTCCAATTTATGTCAGACCAATCCCGCGAACTCTGCTTGCGAAACCAACCCAGGCATCGTCGGACTATCATTCCTCAACTTCTTTGCCCAGCGAAAGCCGGCGTAGCCAAATCCTGCGCACAATACCACCATTCCCAAGCCCCAAAGTAGGAATCTGTATGGGAGATGCGTGTCGAGCACAAGCGAGATCCATAAGCACCAGCCCCAGACGCTACCAATGCCCGCTGAAACTAACCCTGCATAGATCCGAAACAACGCAAATGTCATCTGCCGTATCGCCGTTTGGTGAACCCAGGCCACGACGGTAGCGACCACGATCGTTCCCATCAGCCCCAGCGCAATATATCCGGTTCCAATGCCATTGGGCAGGACAGGCAAATGAAGATTCTTTGTTTGTGCTGCTTGCAACGCCAGAGCGTTCGCCACCATTGCGAAGCCACCAAGTAACATCCAGAGCACGACACATGGTCCGCACGTTGCACACCACAGCGCAGCGCTTAACCCGTATTTGCGCAGTGGCGGCAAGACTCCGCAAATGACGAATACCGATGCCCCTACAACAAGGAAGAGAAAGATGATAGACAGCACAAGCAGAGGAAGCATGGCGCGATTTTTTCCTTCTGTTTGTTGTGTGTCAACTTAAATGCACTTGTAGTGATGG
Source organism: Edaphobacter aggregans (assembly GCF_003945235.1). Lineage (NCBI taxonomy): Bacteria > Pseudomonadati > Acidobacteriota > Terriglobia > Terriglobales > Acidobacteriaceae > Edaphobacter > Edaphobacter aggregans. The sequence continues at coordinate 1,607,236 of NZ_RSDW01000001.1, read as the reverse complement.
TGCTCGGACCGCGTGAAGGGGGAGTCTAACGGTCGCGGGTGGTGACGAAGCCGGGGACCCAGAGTAGGGCTCGTTTGGCTTCGGAGTCGGGTAGGTCGGCTATGCTCTGGCGGGCGGCTTCGGCGTAGGCGCAGGCGGTGTCCATGGCGTAGTCGATGGAGGCGTGGCGCTGGAGGATCTCGATGATTTGGGGATGGGAGACGCGGTCGAAGCTGCGGTCGGCGAGGACGGTGCGGATGGCTTCGCGGTCGGCACCGGTGCCTCGCTCGAGGGCGTGGATGACGGCGAGGGTGGCTTTACCTTCGCGGAGGTCGCTGGCTACGGGCTTGCCGAGGACGTCTTCGGTGGCGGTGAGGTCGAGGATGTCGTCGACGATCTGGAAGGCCAGGCCAAGGTTGCGGCCGTATTCGCCAAGTTGGATTTCGATCTCGGTGGGGTCGCCGAAGGTGTGGGGCGTTATAGCCGCTCCGAGCTGCATGGAGACTTTGAACAGGCAGGCGGTCTTGCGGAAGATGAGGTCGAAGTACTCCTCTTCGTTGATGAGGTGGCCTAGCTTTTCGATCTGGAGGAGTTCGCCTTCGACCATCTGCTGGGTGAGCGAGATGAGGAGGTCGAGGACGTGGAAGTTGCGCTCCTCGAGTGCGGTGGAGAAGGCCTGCATGTAGAGCCAGTCGCCGGCGAGGACGCACTTGGAGTTGCCCCAGGTGGTGTTGGAGGAGGGGCGGCCGCGGCGGGTATCAGCCTCGTCGATGATGTCGTCGTGGACGAGGGTGGCGGTGTGGAGCATCTCGACGACGGCGCCGAGGCGGATGCGGGAGTGGCTGGTACAGCCGAGGGCTTTGGCGGAGAGGAGGAGCAGCAGGGGGCGGATGCGCTTGCCGCCGCCAGCGATGAGGTATTGGGCGATGTCGGTGATGACAGCGACTTTGGATGCGGATTGGCTGGAGAACTCCCGCTCGATGGCGGAGAGGTCGTCGCGGAGGAGTTCGAAGACTTCGGCGGCGGTCGCGCTGGAGAGGGTGCTCACTCGTATTTAGAGTAACAGGAGGTCCTGTCGGCAGATGGACTTGACCGAAAATCGCGCGGGGAATTTTGATGTGGCAACGGCGTTTTTTGATCAGTTGCTGCGGAAGTTGGTGAACTGGAGTTCGACGCCGATGTCTTTGCCGCGGAGCAGAGCCATGACTTCCTGGAGGGTGTCACGGTCTTTGCTGACGACACGGACGGTGTCGCCCTGGATGCTGGCCTGAGCCTTTTTCTTGGAATCCTTGATGGCGGCGACGATGATCTTGGCTTTTTCGGAGGGAATGCCCTGGACTAGTTTGATCTTCTGGCGGACGGAGGAGTTGGCGGCGGGCTCGAGCTTTTCGAACTCCAGGTTTTTGAGGGAGACTCCGCGCTTGACTAGCTTCTGGGAGAGGATCTCGATGACGGCCTTGAGGGTGTACTCGCTGGCTGAGGCTAGCTGGATGGCGTCGGTGCCTTCGAGTTCGATCTTTGACTTGGAGTCCTTGAGGTCGAAGCGGGCGTGAACCTCTTTGGAGGCTTGTTCGATGGCGTTCTTTACTTCCTGAAGTTCTACTTTACTGACTACGTCGAAGCTGTTGTCGGATGCCATGATATTTTCCTCTGCTGGGCGCTTTGCCGGTTTCTATTATGTCAGGGTGTTGGGGTTCAGCGAGTTGTGGGAAAGAGGCGATGGAAATTTTCTGTCGTGATGACTGCGAGTTCGTCTGGTGAGATGCCTCGGAGGTCGGCGAGGGCTGCTGCGGTGTGGGTGACGAGGGCGGGTTCGTTGCGCTGGCCTCGGTTGGGGATGGGGGCGAGGAAGGGGGCGTCGGTCTCGACCAGGATGCGGTCGGCGGGGGCGAAGGCGGCGGCTTCGCGGATGGCGACGGCCTTGGGGTAGGTGAGGTTGCCGGCGAAGGAGAGGTAGAAGCCGAGGTCGAGGGAGCGGCGGGCTTCTTCGATGTCTCCGGAGAAGCAGTGCATGATGCCGGGGAGTTTGGTGGGGGCCCAGTGTTGGGTGATGAGGTCGAGGGTGTCTTGCCAGGCGTCGGCGGGGCCGAACCTGGCCTTGGCTTGCGAGGTGGCTAATTCGGAGGTGCGGCAGTGGATGATGATGGGCTTGCGAGCTTCGGAGGCGATGTATATCTGGGCGGTGAAGGCTAGTTGCTGGACGGGGATGTCGGGGTTCTCGACGTGGTAGTAGTCGAGGCCGATCTCACCGATGCCGATGCATTTGGGGTCGGCGGCTAGTCGCGCGACTTTGGCAAGGGCTTCCTCGGTGGCTTGCGCGGCCTCTTGCGGGTGGATGCCGGCGGTGGCGTAGATTTTGGGGAGATCGGGGGTGGATGGGGCGTTGGCGAAGGCGAGGGCCTGGTGCATGGTGTCGGGGCCTTCGCCAATGCCTATGGCGAGGATGGTTTCTACGCCGGCGGATTGGGCTCGGCGGAGGATGTCTTCGCGGTCGTCTGTGTAGAAGTCCAGGTGAGCGTGGGAGTCGATGAGCATGCGTTGCTTAAGGGTACATCGACTGCATGACGGTTTAGCGAGCTGTACCCTCAACCGGGGTCATCGGAGACTCGCGCCCGATGGCGATTACGAAGTAGTTTGCCGGGGCGTCGCCTACGTTTTTTATTCCGTGCATGATGCCTGAGGCGGCGAAGATTACGCCTCCGGGGCCTACGCGTTCCTTCTTGCCGTCGTTGTCGAACTCGATTGTGCCCTCGCGGATCATCATGAATTCGGAGTGGCGGTGCTTGTGGGCTGGGTGGGGCATATGGCCGGGTAGGAGGGTTGTCTCATGCAGCTCTACGGCTTCACCTGTGGGCAAGACTCCCTGGATTACCGGACGCGTTACGCCGTTCTCGGTCTTCTTCGGCGTTAGCGAGTCGAAGGGAAAGGCTCCGGGTGTGGATAGCACCTTTTCGCCGGGCATTGCCTGCGCTTGTGCCTGAGCCGAAGCTGAAACACTGCCCATCGCCGCAAATGCGGAGAGGGCGACACAAAGGTCACGACGGTTCAAATTTTTCATGCCCGCCATCGTACTCGACCCGGTCCACCGCTGGCATCTTCGAATTACTTCTTCACGTCTCCGCCGATTGCTACGACTACATATTTTGCTGGTACGGTTCCCACGTTTCGTACTCGGTGGACTGTGCCGAGGGGGACGTAGATGATGTCTCCGGGGCCAGCTTTTTCCGATGTGCCGTCGTGGTCGAACATTACTTCTCCCTCGCGGACTATGAGTAGCTCGGAGTGGTGAATTGGATGAAGGGCTACTGGGGTCGCGCCCACGGGCTGCGTTGATTCGTGTGCCGCTACCGACTCTCCTGTTGCGAGTGTTCCTCGGAGCACGCTCCGGCTTTCGGTGCCGTTGGGCGATTTGTTCACCGGTGACTGATCTATTGCGTACACCTTCGGCTGTGACAGCGCTTCCGTTGTACCTGGCGTGGGGGTCGTTTGTGCTCTAGCGGGTACACACATCGACAGCGCAATTGCACACGTTATCTTGATCGTCTTCATGCCGCCATCGTACGCCAGGGATGTGACGTCAAAGCTGTGCGGTGAAGCAGGGGATGGGTACCCCCCATCCCCCTATTTGGGGTTTAATGTTGTTTGGTTTAAATAAGATATGCCAAATTTTGGCTTGACGGTGCCTTTTTATGGGCTATTTGAGGCGGGAGCCTAGCTCTATGTCTTCGGAGTCAGCGAAGGTGGCGAGGATGGGCTTGCCGTTTTCTCCGTTGGAGGCGGCCAGGAGCATGCCGTGGGACTCGAGGCCGCGCATCTTGCGAGGGGCCAGGTTGGCGATGATGACGATGCGGCGACCGATGAGCTCTTCGGGGGTGTACCACTCGGCTATGCCGGAGAGGATCTGGCGCTTTTCGTAGCCGAGGTCGACTTCGAGGCGGAGGAGCTTGTCGGCCTTGGGGATGCGCTCGGCGACGAGGATTTTGGCTACGCGGAGATCGATTTTGACGAAGTCGTCGATGACGATTTGTGGGGTGTCGGGCTTGGCTTCGGCTGCGAAGATGCCGGATGCTGGTGCTTCGGTGTGGTGCGGGGTGTCGGGGCGCTCGGTGGTGGGGGATGCGCTGCCTGCTACGGTGGCTCCGGGGTTTGCTTCGGCGAGGGTGCTGGTGCGGGGGGCCGCTCCGGGGTGGGTTGGGTCTTCGGGCGGGGGGGTGGTGTGGGTGGTTTTTTCGTCGACTAGCTTGGATGGCGTGGGGGTGATTGGGTTTTCCATGTCGGTCATGAGTTGGATGAGTTCCTTGGGGGCTCGGGGGAAGATTGGGGAGAGTGGGCCTAGTTTTGTGCCGGGTTTGAGGCCTCCCCATTGGAGGTTTTTTAGTTCGCCTTTGCTGGCGGCTTCTTCGATGTCCCCGAGGCCTAGTTGGGCCCAGACTTTGGCTGTTGAGTGAGGCATCACAGGATAAAGCAACGCGGTAATAATTCGAATGGACTCGGCCGAAACATACAAAATGCGATCAAGCGTTTTGAGTTGTTCTCCGTGTTCGTGCGAAAGTAGGTCAATGGTTCCGCTTGCTTCGGCGTTTGCAATTTCGCGTAATGTTTTCCAAGGAGCAGATTTAGTCACAAACAGATCAGTGGCGGCGACCAACGCCCAAACGGTTTCTAATGCCCTGCTGAAATCATTTCCTTCAACAAGAGAGTCAAAGATTCTGACAGTTTGTTCAGCCTGACTTTTCACTTCCGGGTCAAAGGGCGCCACGATCTCCGCGTTATCTTCCGAGAGCCTCAGATAAGTTGCAATGCCTCTGGGACTTCCCATTACGCTGGCAGAACTGAAGTACTGAACTATCAAATTCAGAGTACGGCTGACCAGGTTGCCGTAGCCGTTGGCCAGGTCGCTGTTGTAGCGCTGGACTAGTGCGTCGAAGCTGAAGCTGCCGTCCTGGCCGAAGGGGATTTCGCGGAGTAGGAAGTAGCGTAGGACGTCGGCGGCGAAGAGGTCTTGTTCGGCCTTGGCGGGGGCTGTTGGGGCTGCGGAGATTTGCGGCGAAAAGGTTCGAGAGGTCGTTGTGGTGTTGAGTCCTTCGGGGTCCTTCGACTTCGCGCTTTGCGCTTCGCTCAGGATGACGTCGTTTTGAGCGAGGACTGGAGGGGGTGTGTAGAGGGTGCCGAAGGCGTCGAGGATGGTTTCGGTGCGGACTATGTTGCCGCGGCTCTTCGACATTTTAGATTCTTCGAAGAGGAGCCAGCCGTGGGCGGTGATGGCCTTGGGTAACGGCAGTCCGGCGGCGAGAAGGACAGCGGGCCAGTAGACGCAGTGGAAGCGGATGATCTCTTTGCCTACGAGGTGGAGGTCGGCGGGCCAGTAGTGCTCGAACTTCTTCTGCTGTTCGGGGTCGTCGCTGCCGTAGCCGATGGCACTGATGTAGTTAATGAGCGCGTCGAACCAGACGTAGATGGTGTGCTTCTCGTCGCCGGGTACGGGAACGCCCCAGCTTACGCTGGTGCGGGAGAGGGAGAAGTCTTTAAGAGCGCCGGGGACGTAGTACTTTTCTGACGCGCTCTTCAAGACCCAGCCCCGCTCATAAGCTATCTCTAGCGGGTTTGCGGGGAGATTCGAGGGAACGATGGTGCCGGATGGTGGATGTTGTGCGTCAGCGAATTGGGCCTCATCGTAGACACGCCCTGTGACCGCGTTGAGATCGCCGCGGAGGAAGCTTAGGACTTCGTTGCGACGGACTTCGGGCTGGATTTCGAGTTGGTTGCTCTCGATGAGGTCGATGAGCTGGCGCTGGTAGGCGGAAAGGCGGAAAAAGTAGTTTTCTTCGGTGACAGTCTCGGTGGGCCTGCCGTCGGGGCCGATGGTGCCGGGAGGGCCTTCGACGAACATCTCCTCGCCTACGGAGTATTGGCCGGTGTAGGTGCTGAGGTAGATGGCGTCGCGGTCGCGGAGGAGTTGGAAGAGCTTCTGGACAGCGGATTTGTGGTGGGGGTCGGTGGTGCGGATGTAGTCGTCGTAGGTGATGCCCATGCGGTCCCAGAGGGCGCGGAAGGAGGCAGAGACCTGGTCGGTGAACTGCTGCGGGGAAAGGCCGGCGGCGGCGGCGGAGCGCTCGACTTTTTGACCGTGCTCATCGGTGCCGGTGAGGAAGAAGGTGTCGTCGCCGAGGAGGCGGTGGCGGCGCGCGATGACGTCGGCCGCAATGGTCGTATAGGCGTGGCCGATGTGCGGGCGCGCGTTGACGTAGTAGATCGGAGTGGTCAGGTAAAACTTTTTTGTGTTGTGGGACATGGGGTGCCGATTTTTAGTCTAGCAGGGAGGGGTAAGTCCCTATTTATGGCGGTCGGACGGGAAGTGCTTCGGTCGGGATGATCGAGGATGGGATAGGAAGGCATACCCGAGGGGCTGAAGCCCCCCGAATCTGCTGTCTTGTTGAGAGACCCAAGGCTAAAGCCTTGGGGTACCTAGGGGCCAAAAGCAACTGCAGAGGCAGAAGCAACGGCAACGGCAACGGCAAAGGCAAAAGCAGATCCCTACGGGATGACAACCAAACAAAGCAACAGATGCAAAAGCAACGGCAAAGACAAAAGCAACGGCGGCAACCGCAGAGGCAACGACAGCTATTGACGGTGGTTTAGGTGGTAGATGTTGGGATTGCTTCGGGGGTGTCTTCGTCGGGGTGTGGGACGGCGGTGAGGTCGGTCTCGGCGGCCTGGGCTTTGCTGGCTAGCTTGAGGTGCTGCTCCATGGTCTGGCGGGCCTGGGCGGGGTTGTGGGAGCGGATGGCGCGGTAGATCTCGCGGTGCATCTCGGCGGATTCTTTGAGGTCCTGGGCGTTCTGGACGGTCTTGCTGCGGTAGCCGTAGAGGTTGGCGGTGATGGTCTCCATGAGGGCGCCGAGGATGGGGTTGCCGGCGGCTCGGGCGATGGTGCGATGGAAACGGACGTCGTGGATGAGGTACTCCTGAGGATCGTCGAGGGCGGCGTACATTTCGGCGACCTCTTCGGCTAGTTCGGCGATGTGCTCGTCGGTGGCGCGCTCGGCGGCGAGGGCGGCTACGTTGGACTCGAGGACGAGGCGGGCTTCGAACATCTGCCAAGGAAGGAAGCCGTGGAGTGCTCCGAGGACGGAGAGGGAACTGGAGTCGAGGGCGGGGGGGCCGCTGGAGACGAAGGTTCCAGCGCCGTGGCGGCTCTTGAGAACGCCCATGGCGGAGAGGAAGCCGATGCCGGCGCGAAGGCTGGAGCGGCTGATCTTGAGCTCGCGGGCTAGTTCACGCTCGGGTGGGAGGCGGTCGCCGGGTTTTACTTCGCCTTTGGCGATGAGGGCGCGAACGTGCTCGACGACCTGCATGGTGAGCTGGCTGTGGGTGGTTGCGTCGTCGTGGACCTCTTTGTGGACCTCTTTTTTCACGGCCAAATCAAGCTCCTTGCGCGTAAGTGGGAGAAGGGTAACACGAGGTGTTGGGTTTTGAGTCCATCGAGATGCGCTGATGCTCGATGGGCTGTCTTTCTTTCAGATGCCGCGAAGAGTCTAGGCGTTACGTCGCACTCCGAGACGCGGAACGAGGATTTGAAAGATGAGGAGCGCCACAACATAGGCGGAACCCCCGAGGGTAAAGATGAGCAGAGGATGACGAGAGAAATAATGTGAGACGAGCCAGGTGAAGGCTGCTCCGCCAGCTGCTCCGGCTGCTCCGCCGAGGCCGACGATGGTAGAGATGGCGGTGGAGGGGAACATGTCGGTTGGGGTGGAGAAGAGGTTCGCAGACCAGCCTTGATGTGCGGCGGTGGCGAGGCAGAAGAGAGCGATTGCAGGCCATGCGTTGTTGGGGAAGAGCGTGTGCATGTGCGGTACGAACATGATCGGAATGACGCAGAGGGCGCAGACTAGCAGTGCGGTCTTGCGTCCGGCGTTGATGCTGAAGCCGCGGTTCATAAGGAAGCCGGAGAGCCAGCCGCCAGAGATAGAGCCGATGCTCGCGGCAGTGTAGATGACGAACAGAGGGTATTTAACGTGGCTTAGATTGAGGCCGTAGTTGTCGTTGAGGAATTTGGGGAGATAGAAGAGATAGAACCACCAGATGGGATCGGTGAGGCCTTTGGCGAGGAAGAAGGCCCAGAAGCCTCGATGCCGGAACAGGATTGCATAGAGGGAGCCTCCCTCGGTGACGGGAGCGAGGTTGGCCTGGGTCTGGGTGGCTCCGCGACGAAGCTTGTTGTAGGGGAATAGGAGCCAGACGACGAGCCAGATCATTCCCATGGAGCCGGTGCAGAGGAAGGCGGCGTGCCAGCCGAAGCGTGCCGTCACCGCAGCGATGAGGATGGGAGCGATAAAGGCAGAGGCGTTGGAGCCGGAGTTGAATAAGCCGGTGGCGAGGGCGCGCTCTTCAGAGGGAAACCACTCGGTGGTGGCTTTGATGGCGGCGGGGAAGTTGCCGGACTCACCGAGGCCGAGAAAGATGCGGGCGATGCAGAATCCGATGACGGTGGTGACGAGCGAATGGCTGAGAGATGCCAGGCCCCAGACGAAGACGGCGAGAGCGTAACCGGTCTTGGTGCCAAGCTTGTCAATCAGACGACCAGCGAAGAGGAATCCTACGCCGTAGGCGATCTGGAAACAGATGAGGACGCGGCCAAAGTTGATGTCGTAGGCAGGCTGATGTGTGGCATCAAGGCCGGGAATCCAGCCCATGAAAGGGAGATGCAGCAGTGGCTCGATCAGCGAAAAGACCGAGCGGTCCATGTAGTTAATGGTCGTAGCGGCGAAGAGAAGGAAACAGACAAACCAGCGGACATTCGACTTTTCGGGGATGGTGGTGGTGAAGCCCGAGTCAGGAAGGCTGGCGGTTTTCATGGACATTAAGTCGAAACTCCTGCTGCGACGCTGGTCTGACCATTGTTCGCGTAGGACCTGCCGGTCCGGAAGTAAGTAAATGGTGTGTCGTGGATGAGGATAGCCGGTGTTGGGCTATATGTGTCAAGCAACGAGGCGGGTGGGGGGAGTGATTGCAGGGCAGGTGGGTGGTAGAAACAGTTGTCTGCCTGTTATGTGTTTATTGCTGCTTGAGTTGATCGATGAATGCGATGACAGAGCGATCGGACCAGTCGGCGGCTCCGATGTGTTTGGAGACAAGGGTTCCGTCTTTCGCGTAGAGAAACGTGGAAGGGAATTGATTGAGGTGCATCGATTGAGGGATGTCGTCGTCGTGGGTGACGTAGAAGGGCAGGTCGAGCCGGTTGCGATGCGCGTAGGAGCGCACGGACGAGGGTGAGTCCATGCGGGAGATGATGAGGAACTTTACTTGTGGATCGTTTCGGTAGTGGTCGTAGAGCTTCTGGACTGTGGGCATCTCCGTGACACATTGGACGCACCATGTTCCCCATAGATCGAGGAAGACTACCTGTCCTTTAGTGGAGGAGAGGTGCTGTACCTCGCCGTCTAATGTGCGATACATCAGATCGCTGGCGGCCTCCGGTGTGGTTTGCAGGTGCGGGGGCCGCATGTGGGCGGTGATCTTTCGTTGAACGAGTTTGAAGAAGAGCAGGCCTGTACAGGCAGCCAGAAGGAGCATTGCAAAGAGGCCAATGGCAGCTTGCTTCAGGAGCTTTTTCAACAGTGATCCCCGTTCTGGAGTTTTCCGATACGACCGTGCCGATCCGAAGTCTAGCGGGAATGTGCACAAAACAAAAGACAAAAGCGTGCAGGGTTGGGTTTGGTGATCAGGGTGGCGATTGCTACCAATTTCAAATTTTCACAACAACTCCTCGGCACCTCCTCGAAGTTGCCTGGCTTCGAGGAGGTGACTGTTTATCGGAGACGAGTTATTGCTGCATGCCTATTGCGAGATCGGCTTCGCGCTTCTTCTGCTCGTTCTCGGCTGCTGTTGCCGCCTCCATCGGCTTCAGATCGATGACGACTTTGTCGATGGTTCCGGTGAATTTGAAGGGGACGTCGTAGCTGAGGTCCACGGGGGTGCCAGTGTCCTCGCCTACGTCGAGGCCTTCGTCGAGCTCGTACCGGATGGGTACGGTGCGCTCGATTCTTCCGGAGGCTAGCTGTTTACCGTCGGAGGTTAGAGTCAGTATGCCTCCCTTGCCCATACCTCCGCTGGCGGGAAGGATGCCGAGCTGCTTCTGGCGCGCGAGGGTCTCTTCGCGGATTTTGTCCCAACCTTCGTCGAACTTGCCCTTGTACTTGGCGACCCATTCGGCTTTAGGGTGGTGCGGAGCGTGGGTTGCGCCGGGCGCGTAGTAGATGAAGAAGGGCTTGTCGGGGGCGACGGCGTCGTGGCGATGGAGATAGCGGATGGCCTGGTCGGCGATGTCGTAGTCGAAGTTGTAATCGGGTTATTCATGTACGGCTCAATGGGCTTGGTGCCGTCGTAGGCGTTGGGACGCCACTGGCTGGTGTCGCCGCCGACGAAGCCGTAGAAGTATTCGAAGCCGAGAGAGGTTGGCCAACGATTGAAGGGGCCGGCGTCGCTGGATTCCCAGTCGGGGACGTTGTGGTCTTTGCCGATCCAGGCGGTGTTCCAGCCGTGCTGGCGAAGGACTTCGCCGACGGTGGCGGTGTCGGGGCCCATGACGGTATCGTAGCCGGGATATCCGGTTGCGGCCTCCATGATGACGCCGGTGTGGACAGTGTGGTGATTTCTACCGGTGAGGAGCGAGGCGCGCGTGGGCGAGCAGAGGGCCGTGGTGTGGAAGTTTGTGTATTTGAGGCCGTGCTGCGCGAGACGCTCAAGCGTTGGCATGTTTGCCGGGCCGCCGAATGCGCTGGAGACGCCGTAGCCCATGTCGTCGAGGAGAATCAGCAGGACATTCGGTGCGCCCTTCGGAGCTTGAACGGGCTTCGGGAAGTCAGGTTTGGAGTCTTTGTAGCTGAGTCCTATTGCCCCTGAAAGACAGGAGGCGGAGGCGGCAGAACCTCCTGTGCGATGGCAAAGCGGACTGCGCCACTGACGATCAGGGCGACCAGTAGAAATGGCAGCAAAGAGCGACGTGGACGATGCGTTTTCATTCAGTGTCTCCTTCATCAGGGTCTTAGGGTTTCTCTCCTGGTGGTCGTTGATGCTTCACTACTCGGGCTGGGCCTCGGGAAACTTCCATTTGCCGGTGAGGATCTGAGTGCGCGGGCGGTAGAGGCGCACCACGTCGTTCCAACAGGTCACTTCGCTGGCTTGGGTGGCGGCAACATGTTCAGGAAGGTGATGCTGAAGATGAGGACCTGGCCGGAGGTGCGCAGCTGGACTCCGTATTGCTGCTGATAGCGGACATCGAAGGCGAGCTTGTGCTTGATGTCGGTGTACTTCCACTCGCCGCCGACACCGAAGGCACGGTCGAGGTAGCCGCTAAGCAGAGGGGGGAGGCCGGAGTCAGGAGAGAGCTTCTGCGAGGCGTAGCCGACGACACCGGCGTTCATCTGGTATTTGAAGAAGCGGCGGCCGAAGCTGTACTCGCCGGTGAAGATGGGCCCGGTCTTCAAATTGGTGCCGAGCTTGCTGTGGTTGATCTCCCAGGTGGTGAGGCCGGAGGTGTTCCAGAGCTTCTTCTTGTCGATGTTGTAGGTCAGGCCACCCTGGATCTGGTGCTCCCAGAAGCCGAGGCCGGGGTTGAGAGCTGAGTTGGGGTCGAATTCTCCGGTGGGGGCGTAGAAGCTGTAGTTGACGGTGTAGTTGGCCTTGCCCTTTGTCCAGCCGAGGTTGATGGGCATGAAGAGGATGTCGGAGAGGCCAGCAGATACCTCCGTGGCGTCGAAGAGGTTGGAGTTGAATCGGGTGTTGAGCACGGGGACCATGAAGGCGAGCCCGTATTCTGCGCCGAGGAACTTCTTCTCCGTGGTGACGCTGTAAGCCGCGATGGCACCGCCAACGTTGATGTCGGGCTTGAGGACAGTGTTGCCTGCAGGACCTCTGATGGAGTCGATGGGCTCGATCAGGCCGAAGGAGGCGACGTAGAGACCGGGGGGTGGGGAGGAACCGTTTTCAAGGCCTGTGAATCCGCCGATGTAGTGGCCTAGCTGCTGCGCATGCGAGGAGAGCGAGACGGAGGCCAGAGTAAGTGAGAGCAGGGACCGTGAGAGGACGCGAAGGACTACTGACTTCATGAGGAGATCTCCGTGGACGTAATCGTCAGGCCGGGAAAACCCAAATGCAGTGGTTCAGCGTCGTGCAAGAAGTAGAGTTATTGCATCAGCTAGACATAGGATGCAGAAAGTTGCGAGTAAAACCGTGCGAGATAGGGCACCGGCCGTTAGAAGAGGGAGAGCTCGGATAGGGCGATGCTGGTGGGCGAGTTGGTGATGCGGAGGCGGAGCTGGGATGTGGTGACGGGTTGCGGGAGTCGGATGAGGCGGCAGGAGCCGATGCTGGTGCCGGTTGCGCTTTCGTGCCAGGTGTCGAATTGCCAGGTGTCGAGCGCGAAGGCTCCGATGCGTTGACCGAGCTGGATGGCTTCGCGCAGGCGGATGATGGCGACCGGTTGCGGGGAGCCGAGGTCCATGGTGAGTGAGGGGGTGGTGACGGAGTCGTCCGTGGCCCAGTAGGTGGTTCGATCGGAGTCGATGAGATTTAGCGGGCCGAAGCGGAGGTCGGTGCCGCGGATGTTGGAGGGCTGGAACTTTGCAGTAAGGGCGAGGTTGCGGGCGAAGATCTGCTGTAGCTTCTGGTGGAATGCGGAGAGGGATTGGGCGTCGGTGGGTTCGAGGAGGCCTTTACGGTTGGGCGGGACGTTGAGGAGGAAGCTGGCTCCGCGGCCAACTGAGTCAAAGTAGAGGTCGATGAGTTGGTCGGGTGTTTTGACGGCGGAGTTTTCTTTCTCGTGCCAGAACCAGCCGGGACGGATGGAGACGTCGCATTCGGCGGGACGCCAGACGGGGCCGAGGCGGATGCCGGTCATCAACTCTTCTTTACTGCCGCCGTCGGAGGCGTGCTCGTCCTGCGCTTTCTGGTTGGGAAGGCCGTAGGTGGCCCAGCAGGGATCGCCTGCGATTCCTTTTTCATTGCCGACCCAGCGGATGTCGCCGCCGGGGCAGAAGATGATGGCGTTGGGCTGGAGCTGGCGGATGAGGGCGAAGGTCTTGTCCCACTCGTAGTAGTGGGCAGGGTCGATTTTGCGCTTCTCACGCGCGCCCCCGTAGAAGCCGTCGCCGCCGTTGGCTCCGTCGAACCAGACTTCGAAGATGGGGCCGTAGCTGGTGAGGAGCTCGCGAACCTGTTCGCGATAGAGGGGAAGATAGTCGGGCGTGGCGTACCTGGGGTTGGAGCGGTCCCAAGGAGAGACATAGACGCCGAATTGAAGGCCAGCTCGGCGGGCAGCCTGGTAGATTTCGCGGACGACGTCGCCTTTGCCGTCGCGCCATCGGCTGTTGCGGATGCAGTGCTCGGTAGTCTTGGTTGGCCAGAGGCAGAAGCCATCGTGGTGTTTGCAGGTGAGGATGACGGCCTTCATGCCGCCAGCCTTGAGATCGCGGACGATGGCATCGGGGTCGAATGCGGTGGGGTTGAAGACGTTGGGGTCTTCGTCGCCGTATCCCCACTCTTTGTCGGTGAAGGTGTTGACGGTGAAGTGGAGGAAGGCGTACGTCTCGAGCGTGTGCCACTCGAGTTGGCGCGGGGAGGGAGTTGCACCGGAGGGTCTTGGCGGTGTGATGTTGGAGGCCCACGCGCGCGGGTAGGCAGTTGTTGCGAGGGAGGCGGCGACGAACTGACGGCGGGAGATTCGCATGGTTTTAGAGGGTACAGAAAGAAGTGAGGGAGCGGATTGTTTGTCCGCTCCCCGTTGTTGATTGGCTTGTGGCTAGCTTGCGGTGTTGAGGACGAGGACTGTGGCGATGGGGTCGAGGGCTTTGGCTGGGAGTTGAATGTCGAGGCCTTCGCCGTTGGGGGTGAGCTTTAGAGGCTTATGCGCCTTGTCGGCCAGCAGGTATGCGCTGGTGACTTTGCGTGGAAGCTTGTCGAGATGGAAGGTGCCGTTGGGCCACTGGAAGATGGAGATGTAGATCTCGTTGGGGCCGGTGGTGGAGCGCCAGTTCCAGGTGGGGATGAACTTCTGGCGGCCACGGCTGTCCTTTTCGTCGCTGAAGGTGCCGGTGGGGACGTCGAAGAGGGTGGCGCTGGTGTTGTAGATGGCTTCGCCGTTGACGTTGAGCCACTGGCCCATCTGCTGGAGACGCTCGACCTCGGGGGCGGGGACGATGCCGTGCGAGTCGGGGCCGATGTTCAGGAGATAGTTGCCGCCCTTGCTGGCGATGTCGATGAGGTTGCGGAGGAGGGTTTCGGTGGATTTGAAGTTGGTGTCGAAGGATTTGAAGCCCCAGGTGTCGTTCATGGTCATGCAGGACTCCCAGTCGCGACCGGGGAAGCCCTGGGCGGGGATGTACTGCTCTGGGGTCTCGGTGTCGCCCTTGTAGGTGCCGCCGAGACGGTTGTTCCAGATGAGGTTGGGGTATTTGTTGAGGAGTTTGACGACCTCGGCGGCGCGCTCAGGAGTCATGGTCTTGCCGGGGGTGTCGAACCAGACGACGACGGGGTATTGCTTGTAGTTTTCAAGCAGCTCTTTGATCTGGGGGATGGACTTGTTTTTCAGATAATCGTCGAAGGAGCCGTCCTGTGCCTTGTCCCAGTGGCCGGTGTCTTTGTCGTGGGTTCCACGTACGGCTGCGGCTCCGCCGGGTGCGGTCCAGTCCTGCGACTGCGAGTAGTAGAAGCCTAGTTTGACGCCTTGCTTGCGGCACTCTTCGGCGAGCTCTTTGAGGGGGTCGCGCTTGAAGGGAGTGGCGGCGACGATGTTGAAGGGGTCGACTTTGGAGTCGAACATGGCGAAGCCGTCGTGATGCTTGGCGGTGATGACGATGTACTTCATGCCGGCGGCTTTGGCAAGGGCGACAATGTCATGCGCGCTGAAGCCAGTGGGGTTGAACTGGGGGGCGAAGGCTTTGTAGTCCGCGACGGGGATAGAGAGGTCGTTCATGATCCACTCGCCGATGTGGGTGGTGCGCTGGCCGTGCCACTCGCCGGCGGGGATGGAGTAGAGGCCCCAGTGGATGAACATGCCGAAGCGAGCTTCGCGCCACCACTCCATGCGGGCGTCGCGCTGGGCTGGGGTTTCGGTGTCCTGGATGGCGGGGATGGGATGGTTGGTGGGGGTGGTGTCGGGTGGAGTGCTTGCGAGCTGCGCGAAGGTGAAGGAGGTGGAGGCCATGAGGAGTGCAGTGGCGATGCTGCGGTGCTTGAAGTTCACGAAGGTTCCTTGGGGTGAAGTGACGGCAGAGGAATTATAGGTGAAAGTTTGTATTCATGGGTGCAAATTAGGCGAGGTCGGAGATGAGCCCGGCATGGGAGGGTTCTATCACGTGACTCGTACCTCGAAGACGTAAGATGAGCGCAAGCTGAAAGACGCTGGGAGTTTGGCAAGGTTCACAATACTCCAAATCGTGAGAGGAGAAGACGTGAAGACGACAAAACAGTTGACGGTGGAGAGGTTCAGTGTTGTGTCGGCGAAGTCGTTTGAGGACGTTCTGCGGGGGCTTGAGAAGGGGATCGGGAGGCCAGATATGCGTGCGCTTCATCAAGAGATGGACGCAGCGGCATCGTTTTCGGCGTTTGAGAAGGTGATCCATGATGTGGTGGGGAGTGCCGATTTGATGGAGTTTCTGCGCCTGGATCTGGGTGCGGCGATGCGGAAGGATCCGGAGGCGAAGGCTTACAAGATCGTTCGGATTATCGCGGGTAATCCGCTGATCATGAAGCAGATGGTCGAGCATGTTCCGGACGCTGGTTCGTATGCTCCTGTCACGATTCTGGTCTATGAGGACAAGGAGGGTGTGCATCTGTCGTATGACACGATGGCGAGTTTTCTGGCGGGTTATGGGAACTCCGCTGCGATGGAGGTGGCGAGATCGCTCGACGCGAAAGTGACGAAGCTGCTTGCGGAGGCTGCGGGCTAGGCACGGTATCATCGCTGGGTGGAAGCAGAGGCTAAGCAAAACGGAGTTGAGACGGCGCGGGCGTTGGTGGAACGGATGCGTGCTGGGGATGTGCGGGCGCTGGCTCGGGCGGTGTCTTTGGTGGAGGATGGGGCGGGTGCGAGGGCTGAGGTGCTGGCGGCTTGCCGGGCTTATGCGGGAGGTGCGTTGCGTGTTGGGGTGACGGGGCCTCCGGGGGCGGGGAAGAGCACGCTGGTGGATCAGATGGCTCGGTGGCTGCGCGGGCAGGGCCAGACGGTGGGGGTGGTGGCGGTGGATCCGTCTAGTCCTTATACGGGCGGGGCGTTGTTGGGGGATCGGATTCGGATGCAGGGGTTTGAGGGTGATGCGGGGGTGTTTATTCGCAGTATGGCTTCGCGGGGGGCGATGGGTGGAGTGGCGAAGGCTGCGGCGGATGTTTGTTCGGTGATGGAGGCTGCGGGGCGGGGGACGATTTTGATCGAGACGGTGGGCGTGGGGCAGGATGAGGTCGAGGTGGTGGGGGTGGCTGATGTGACGGTGCTCGTGCTGGTGCCGGGAATGGGTGATGAGGTTCAGAGTTTGAAGGCTGGTGTGATGGAGGTGGCGGACGTCTTCGTCGTGAATAAGAGTGATGCGGGTGGGGCGGAGAGGGTGGAGGCGGAGATTCTGGCTATGCAGGGTTTGGGGGTGGCTCGTGAGGGATGGGTGCCTCCGGTTGTAAGGACTGTGGCTACGAGTGGTGAGGGTGTGGCGGAGTTGATGATGGCGGTTCGGCGTTGTGCGGAGTGGAAGAAGGAACATGGACTGCGTGCGCGGCTTGGTATGAGCGGTGGGTTGCGACTGGATCATCTTGGGGTCGCGGTGAAGAGTATTGCGGCGGCTCGAGGGTTCTATGAGGCGTTGGGGATGAGTGTGACGCATGAGGAGACGGTGGAGCATGAGAAGGTGAGGACCGCGATGTTGCCGCTGGGCGAGAGTCGGGTGGAGTTGCTGGAGCCGACAGAAGAGGAGTCGGTGATTGGGCGGTTTCTGGCGAAGAGGGGCGAGGGGCTGCATCATATTGCGGTGCAGGTGGAGGGGATTGACGCGATGTTTGAGAGGTTGACGGCGCAGGGGGTGAGGCTGGCGAGCGATTCGGTGCGGGTGGGTGCGGGTGGGCATCGGTACTTTTTTGTGCATCCGTCTAGTACGGGTGGGGTGCTGCTGGAGATTGTCGGCGATGCTGGTGAGGGTGGGGCGTGATGCGGGTGTTGCTGATCGATACATGTGGGAGCGAGGGGAGTGTTGCGCTGGCGGATTCGGAGTTGGCGCAGGCGGTCGTGGCGACGGAAGTGTTGCCGGGGAGGACTTCTTCGGAGAGGTTGATTCCGGCCGTGCGGAGGTTGATGGAGTCGAGTGGGTGGGCGCTGCGGGAGTTGGCTGCGGTTGGGGTGGTGCATGGGCCGGGGTCGTTTACTGGCATGCGAGTGGGGTTGAGTGCGGCGAAGGGATTGAGTGAGGCTGGTGGGGTTCCGCTGATTGCGGTGTCTCGGCTGGCTTTGTTGGCTGCGAGTGTCGATGCAGATGTGGTTTATGCGGTGCTCGATGCTGGGCGCGGGGAGTTTTATTTCGGTGAGTATGCTGGGCGGCGGTGTGTGCGGGAGGCTTTGCTGAGTCGGGATGAGGTTGAGGCTGCGGTGGGTGGGGGTGTTATTGCGGTGTGTGAAGTGAAGGTGGCTGAGGCCTTGGCGGGATTGTCTCCGAGAGTGGTGCGGGAGCCTTTGGCGGAGGATGCTTTGCCGTTTGCGTTGGAGCGAATTGCAGTGGGGAATTTTGATGATGCGGCTACGCTGGATGCGAATTATCTAAGGCGGACTGCTGCGGAGATCTTTGCTAAGCCGAAGAAGGCTGCGGGATGAGCAGCGTTCGAGTTCGGGTGGCGGAGGTTGCGGATCTGGATGCGGTAGTTGTGCTTGAGCGAAGTGTGGCCGAGGCTCCGCATTGGGGTGCGGCGGAGTATGCGGCGATTGTTGCGAGTGGGGATGGTGGGGTCCGGCGGTGTCTCTTTGTCGCTGATGTTGAAGGTAGGGTGATTGGATTTGCTGTGGGGAAGGTGATTGGTGCTGGGACGGAGGGTTCGGCTGAGTTGGAGAGTGTGGCGGTGGATGTAGCGGCACGAAGAATGGGTGTGGGGCGAGCGCTTTGTGGGTCTGTTGTTAAGTGGTGTAGGGAGGTAGGTTCGGTGGTGGTGGAGTTGGAAGTTCGGGCTGCGAGTGCTGGGGCGATTGCTTTGTATGAGGGGCTAGGATTCGTGGGTGTTGGGCGGCGGCGGGGGTATTATCGCGATCCGGTGGACGATGCTTTGCTGATGCGGTTGGAGTTAGGAAATTGTGGAGAAGGGGCTTTGCCATCGTCGACGGGGGTGTGTTAGCTTTTTGGGCCAGCAGTGAGATGTTGTCCGGCTGGAGGTACTCTCTCATGCAGACTGCGAAGTTCCTTGAGCTTCCGAATCAAACCCCCCTTCCCTCAATTCATCAACTAATGCAGGAACATAGCTTGTACGATCGCAGGCTGGAGACGCTGCGATCCAAGATGTTTCTGACTAGTGCTGAGCAGATGGAAGAGGTGAGATTGAAGAAGCTCAAGCTGAGCCTGAAGGACGAGATGGAGAGACTACGGCGTATGGGGGCTGGTCTTCCCTCCGACTAGACACAGGTGGGCGAACGACAGGCGCTGAGTGGAGCGTCGAGTGAAGGTGTGCGTGGCCTTATAATCGAGTCACTTATGGTTCGTGATGGTTTCTTCTATGCCTTAGGGCTCGGTGTTGTGGCGGCGGTGCTTTGGTATCTGAAGATGCCCTCTGTCCTGGTGGCTTTGCCGATCGTGCTGGCAGCCTTCTTCTTGTGGTTCTTTCGTGATCCGAACAGGAAAATTCCGCAGGGTGCGGGTGAGATTGTTTCGCCTGCCGATGGAGTTGTGACTGAGGCGGAGTGGATCGAGACGACGAGCGGCAGCAGGTTGCGGCTGAGCATTTTTCTGAATGTGTTCGATGTGCATGTGAACCGCTCGCCTGTGAGCGGGACCGTGAAGCTGGCGGAGTTTCGTCAGGGACAGTTCATGAATGCGATGAAGCCTGAGTCGGTGCTGAATAATGAGCAGACGCTGATTGTGATCGACGCGGGCAGGTATGACGTGAGCTTCAAACAGATTGCAGGGCTGCTGGCTCGGCGGATTGTGTGCACGGTGAAGCCGGGCGATCGAGTGGAGCGGGGGCAGCGTGTGGGACTCATCAAGTTCGGCTCGCGCGTAGATGTGCTGATGCCGGCAGAGGCGAATTTGAAGGTGAAGACGGGGTCGCGCGTGCGTGGTGGGTCTACGGTACTGGCGGTGGTTCCAGAGGCCGGTGCCTAATGGCGACGGAGGTGCAGGTGGGGGCTGACGGTAAGGTAAAGCGGCAGCCTAGCCGCGGAATGTTTATTCTGCCGTCGCTGTTTACGGCGGGTAATATCGCCGCCGGCTACTATGCGATTACACAGAGCGTGCAGGGATCGGTAGCGGACCCGGCTTTCTTTGACCGCGCGGCGCTGGCCATCGGGTTTGCAATTTTGTTCGACGGGCTCGACGGGCGCATTGCGCGAATGACGAATACGACGAGTGACTTTGGCAAGGAGTTGGACTCGCTTGCCGATGTGATTACGTTTGGAGTCGCTCCGAGTCTGCTGGCGTATATCTGGGGGTTCCGGATGTTGCCGCTGATGGCACGTCCGCATCTGCGTGAGCAGATCGTTCACATCGGGGTCTTCGTCTGCTTTGTGTTTCTTATCTGCGGGGCGAGCAGGCTTGCGCGGTTCAACATCAGCATCAATCCACAGCCTCGCAATCCGGGGCGACCGGGACGGAAGTACTTTGTGGGTATGCCAATTCCGGCAGGCGCTGGTGTGATCGCTTCGGTGGTTCATTTTGAAAATGGGTCGCCGATTGAGGACCCGAAGATGGCCGTGCTATGGCTTTGCCTGATTCTGTTTACGGGCTTTTTGATGGTGAGCAGTTGGCGGTTCTGGAGCGGCAAAGAGATCAGCCTTGGGAGCCGGCATCCGTTTCAGCTGGTTGCTGTGGTGGGTGCTCTGATTGCGCTGATTGCGTTGTACTCGGAGTACATGTTGCTGATCATTGCGCTGGGATATCTGGTGTCTGGCGTTCTGGCGCGGCTGGCGTACTCGTGGAGCAGAGAGCGGCGGCATCATACGGGTGTGCCGCAGGGCTAGGTGCGAAAAATTCAAAAGTTGCGGGTGGATATGGCGAACAGAATGTATCGGATCGGAATTGTCGGAGCGTCGTCTCTTGCCGGCAAGGAGTTGAGCGATGAACTGGGCGAGTCCCTGCTCGCGGCGTCGGATGTGATGCTGCTGGATGATGAGGATGTTGCCGGTCAGGTGACGACCGCAGGCGATGAACCGGCGTTTATCCAGCGGATTGAAGCCTCTTCGTTCGAGAGGATGGATTTCGTTTTCTTCGCGGGTGGGGCGGATGTGACGAAGAAGCACTGGCAGGACGCTCGGAGAGCCGGGGCAAGCATTGTTGATCTGACGTACGCGCTGGAAAGGGAGAAGGACGTGCTGGTGCGGGCTCCCTGGGTGGCCGAAGAGCTTGAAGCGAAGATCCCTCGGACGGGTCCAGAGCCTGATTTGAAGACTCCTGCAGTGGTTGCAGCGCATCCTGTGGCGGTGATGCTGGCGCTGACGATGGCGAGGCTGCAGGCGAAGCTTCCGGTTGCGAGTGTTGCGGCGACGGTGATGGAACCTGCGTCCGAACATGGCAGAGCGGCGATGGATGAATTGCATCAGCAGACGGTGAATCTGCTGAGCTTCCAGAGCCTTCCGCGAGAGCAGTATGACGCGCAGGTGTCGTTCAATCTGCTGCCTGCGCTTGGCGAGTCGGCGAAGATAAGTCTCGAAAAAACGGAGCGACGAATTCGCAATCAGTACGTTTCGATTTCATCGGGATTGTTGCCGTCGCTTGCGTTGCAGATTGTGCAGGCTCCGGTGTTTCACGGCTATGTGATTTCGGTGCTGGTGGAATTGTCGCAGCCGACGACGGTTGTTGAGGTGGAAGAGGCGTTGTCTGGAGATCATGTGGATCTCGTGGCGGAAGAGTCTGAGCCACCGAGTAATTTGAGTGCCGCGGGACAGGAAGACATCATGGTCCGTGTGACTGGCGAGTCGGATGGAGGCAGGCCCGGGAGGCGTTTCTGGTTATGGCTGGCCGCGGACAACTTGAAGCTTGCAGCGTTGAATGCGATTGCTTGTGCGAGTGAACTGCGCCGGTTGCGACCTCTGGGCAAAGTGCAGTAGCACCCTGTACAAAATTTAAGGGCTCATGGCTTCCTCGTCAGCATGCAATGACCTATGCGATGCTGGTATCGTTGGCATGAAATTGGCCCGGAGCTGTTGGAGATACGTAGTTCACAGGAGATTTACTTGTCTGGCAAAGATTCTGTAACAAATGCAGCGATGCGCATCGGCATTGACCTTGGTGGAACGAAGATTGAGGCGCTCGCGATCGATAGGAATGGCGTGGAGTTGGCGAGGTATCGGGTCGACACGCCACGGGATGACTATCGCGCAACGATCGATGCGATGGCAGGATTGGTGCATCGCATTGAGCAGGAGACGGGGCACGTAGGCACAGTGGGGGCGGGGATTCCGGGAAGCATATCCGGCAAGACGGGATTGGTGAAGAATGCCAACTCGGTATGGCTAAATGGCCAGCCGCTTCATCGGGATTTGTCTGCTGCGCTCGTTCGTGAGGTACGCGTTGCCAACGATGCAAATTGCCTGGCGATTTCGGAGGCGACAGATGGCGCTGCAGCAGGGAAGCGCCTTGTGTTCGGGGTGATTCTTGGGACTGGATGTGGCGGAGGAGTCGCGATTAATGGGCATGTCCATGCAGGTCCTAACGGAGTTGGCGGGGAGTGGGGACATAATCCGTTGCCGTGGCAGCAACCGGATGAGTATCCCGGACCGGTCTGTTATTGCGGCAAGCGCGGGTGCATGGAGATGTGGGTGTCGGGTACGGGAGTGGCTCTGGATTACAAGGAGTCGACTGGGAAAGATCGGACTACCCGGGAGATTCTGGCAGACTTCGAGGCGGGGGATGCAGAGGCGGCCGCAGTTGTGGAGCGCCTGGAGGATCGTTTGGCGCGCGGGTTGGCGCAGGTGATCAATATTCTCGATCCCGACGCGATCGTGGTTGGGGGAGGGCTTTCGAAGGCGAAGCATCTGTATGAGAGCATTCCGAAGAGATTGGCGGCATATGTGTTTGGTGGTGAGGCGGATACGCCGATCCTGCCGGCCAAATACGGGGATTCGAGTGGTGTTCGGGGAGCTGCGTGGCTTTGGCCTGCGATCGATGATAGGAAGGACGACTGACCCGTGGCAATATGCGATACTTGAAAATGTAGAGGCTTGTTTCTACGCCGGGATGGCGGAACTGGCAGACGCAGCGGACTCAAAATCCGTCGGAGGCAACTCCATGGGGGTTCGATTCCCCCTCCCGGCACCATCTATCCAGTTTATTTTCAGTAGTTTGTGATGGGTTTAGCTGAGCCCCTCGAAACCCCTCGAATAATTTCAGGTACAAAATTGGGTACAGTGCGCATCCTCCTTATTTTCAATAAGTTGAAGATCGCTGGCGTTTATTCTTTGGCTGCAAGCTATCCATAGTTATGCTCGTTTACGCTCGATTACGGAATGCGTAGCGGATAATCGATCCGCTATAGAACCTCGGTATGCTTGACGATATTTGCGGCTTGAGTGGCTAGCACTTCTTCACGAAAACTGACTCTGTTCGGTGCCATTTCGCTGTGAACGGGCCAATGAGGAGGCAACATTCCTCTCCAAGAATTCTGGTTCAATCCCTGCCGGCAAGTGTGCGTTTCTTGAGCGCGTATGTAATTGCCTCAGTGCGATCTGAAACCTGAGAAGAAGTATTCGATATTCCTCGTGTCAAATTTCGATTTTGGTGTTGAATGCTGCTGTCTCCCAACGGGAGACGGACTTGGAGCTTGATCTCATCGAAGTTGAAACGGACGACAAAGCAAGGTTTTTGTGCAAGCAAACTGAGATGGAGCATGTCAGGAGTGGGAAGCCTTGGTCGACATTTCCCCGGTCCAATTCTCGATCTTAGGTTGGAGTGCGTTGCGCTGCCTTGTAATCATCGACCTAAAGGTGGCAAATTCAGATATGCATACGCGGGCCAGATGCACCTCAACACGACTCGCGAACCCGTTTCAGTTCTCCGCTGTCTCAACTAGTCCAGAGGGATATCCTGTCTGTAGAGCATTCTGCAGAGATGATTAACAGCGTCGAAATTTTCCCGAAAACGGGTTGGAGCCGTTGGAGAATCTTGCTCGTGAGCCGCGTGGTCAGACTGCGGCAATCTGAGAACCAGATCTTTCTAATTTTAGCGGCCGTGATCGGCGCACTGACCGGCTTAGCGGTCGTCGCATTCATTCTGGTAACAGAACGGTTTGGGATGCGACTATATCCGGTCGGCGCTGCTCCGTGGCGACGCCTGCTGTTCCCGGTCGCAGGCTCGCTAATCATCGGCTACTTGCTCTATCGCTATTTTCCCGACGCGCGCGGCAGCGGCGTTCCCCAAACCAAGGCTGCTCTCTTTGCCCGCGGCGGACGCATCACACTCCGCACTGTCCTCGGTAAGTTCTTCTGCACTTCGGTAACTCTTGCTAGCGGCATCCCTCTGGGCCGCGAAGGCCCGTCGGTCCAGGTTGGCGCCGGCATTGGCTCTGTTCTTGGACGCGTTCTTGGACTGCGTCCCGAACAGGTAAAGAGACTCATCCCTGTTGGAGCAGCCGCCGCAATCGCCGCTGCTTTCAACACTCCTCTGGCAGCGATCCTATTTTCGCTTGAGGAGATCATGGGTGACCTCCACGCACCGGTCATGGGCGCCGTAGTCCTTGCGTCTGCGACGGCGTGGATGGTCTTGCGCGTGTCCCTCGGCAATCATCCCCTCTTCAAGGTTCCCCAATATGAACTCATAAGTCCTGCTGAGTTCGCAATCTATGCAGTACTAGGCGTCGCCGGAGGCGTGGTCTCAGCTACCTTCACCCAGCTCTTACTGCGGATGCGCGCCCGGTTTCTCCGCTTCCCACGTAACACTGCATGGTTCCATCCAGTAGCGGGTGGCCTGCTCGTAGGTGTGATTGGCTGGTTCGTGCCCCAGGTCTTGGGCGTTGGCTACGGATACGTCGGCGAGGCGTTGAACGGAAACATGGCGTTCAGATTGATGCTACTGCTCGTGGTGTTGAAACTCCTTACGGTTACGGCCAGCTATGCTTCGGGGAATGCAGGCGGCATCTTCGGACCCGCCCTGTTCATTGGAGCCATGCTTGGGGGAGCGGTGGGAACAGTGGCGCATCATTTCTTTCCCGCGTTCACCGCTACGCCGGGCGCTTATGCACTGGTCGGTATGGGTGCGCTATTCGCTGGCATTGTCCGCGCCCCGATGACCTCGGTCGTGATGATCTTCGAAATGACCCAAGACTACGCCGTAATCGTCCCACTGATGATTGCCAATATGATCAGCCTATATATCGCATCACGATTGCAACAGGAGCCGATCTACGAAGCCCTCGCCGTGCAGGATGGCATACATCTGCCATCGGGCGCACACCAACGACACGGTCAGCGCTCGGTAGCAAAGATAATGCAGTCTCCAAGCCAACTCCTGTCCGGTGAAATCACCGTGCAAGAAGCCCTTGCGCAAGCTCCGTCAAACAAATTCCGGACTTGGCTTGTGACCGATCCACGAGGCGTCGTTGGCGTGATCTCTCTTGCCTGGGTGGAACAGAGACTCGCCGAGGGAACTCAAAAGAAGCTCGGAGACCTCATGGATGCACTGTCTTTTCCTCACGTCCACTCCGATCAAGGATTGGATGTGGCGTTGGAACGGATGGGCGCAAACCAAATTGAAATCCTGCCCGTCGTAAGCCGTGCGGATGTGCACAAGTTGGAAGGGATCGTGACGCTTCGAGACGTCCTCGATTCATACGGTGTATCCCAGCCAAATCTGACATAGCGTTGCCGATGAGCTT
This sequence comes from Edaphobacter aggregans, assembly GCF_003945235.1. Lineage (NCBI taxonomy): Bacteria > Pseudomonadati > Acidobacteriota > Terriglobia > Terriglobales > Acidobacteriaceae > Edaphobacter > Edaphobacter aggregans. Next base: position 1,582,216 of record NZ_RSDW01000001.1, on the reverse strand, counting down.
CTGCGCCAGGATAAAAAGTGCCTAACAACGAACCGACAGGATTGTTCGCTACCGAAGCAAATGACAACGCGAAGTCTTGTAGTCTGTTCGCTGGATGCCTAGATCGGCCTACGCTCGTGGTCCAATCACTTGATTGGGCTAGATCGCCACTAGGAGTATTGCGCAAGCTTTTTGTGGCGACGGCGGAGGATGACGTCGAGTGAGCCTCCCTGAAAAACGATGGAGAAAACGACGACGATGTAGGTTGTTGCGAGAATCCAGGAGCGGCCCTGTGTGGCGGGGACGGAGAGTGCGAGCGCGATGGAAAGCCCTCCACGAAGGCCACCCCAACTGAGGATGAGGAGTGAGCTTTGATGGCTGCGGTGAAAGAGCCGTATCAAAGAGAGCAGCAGAGCGACGACCGCTAGCCGCACGGAGTTGACGGCGAGGATGGCGACCAAGCCCGCTTCGAGCGAGAGCTTGTGGAAGGGAATAGCCAGGATCTCCAGGCCCAGGAGGACGAAGAGAACGGCGTTCTGTACCTCGTCGATGACCTCCCAGAAGTGATCGATGCTCTCGTGCGCAATGGGCATGGGAGACGGGCGCTGGTTGAACCTGCGGAGAGAGATGGCTGCGGCGACGGCTTCCAGAGGTGCAGAAATGCGCAAGGTGTCGGCAAGGGCGTAGCCGCCAAGGGCGAGGGCAAGGGTAAGGAGGATATCGACCTGATAGGCGTCGACGAGCCGCATGAGCGAGGAGATGATCCAGGCGGCGACGACGCCAAGGAGGATGCCTCCGCCAGCTTTGAGGGCGAGGGAGAGAGCGAGGCTACCGGCGGAGGGCGTGGCTCCGCGGTAAGCGTCGAGCAGGGTGAGGAAGATGACGGCGGCGACGCCGTCGTTGAAGAGGGATTCGCCAGCGAGCTGGGCCTGGATGTATTTGGGCATGCCGACGCGGCGGAGCATCTCGAGGACAGCGATGGGGTCGGTAGGAGAGATGAGGGCTCCGAAGAAGAGGCACTCGAGCCAGGTTGCGGGGAGGCCGAGCAAGGGTAGGGCCCAGTACATGAGAGCTGCGACGGCGATGGTAGAGAGAACGGTTCCAGCGACGGAAAGGACCGCGATGGAGAGACGCTCGTGAAAGAGATGTTCGATGTCGAGAAGGAAGGCTCCGGCAAAGAGAAGGAGCGAGAGCATGCCGTGGAGGATGAGCGCCTCGAAGTTGATCTGCTGCACGAGGCGAAAGGCCCATAGCTGGAGGCCGGGCGTGTAAGCTCCAATGGTGATGAGGGCGAGCGAGCAGAGCACCGTAAGGAGCATGGTGCCAATTGTGGTTGGAAGCTTGAGCCAGCGCGCGCTAATCCAGCCGAAAAGAGCTGCGATGGAGATGAGGATGCTGAGGAGCTGGAGTGTCGTCATGAACTAGCGGCCTTTGGTAAGTTTATCTAGCGTTACGAAGGATTTGGATACATCTGCATGACGCGGTCTAAATCATGTCTCAACCGGGAGAACAGAGGGGAAGAGCTGTCGAATGGAAATTTTGCCGAAACTCGGGTATGTGTGACTCTAATCAGTCGTATCTCATGCCAAGGAAATTGCCCATGACAACCAACACTTCGACAGCGCTGATCACCGGAGGAACGAGGAATCGGTCGTGCGACGGCCAATGAACTGGCGGAATTGGGTAGCCGGTCTCATTCTCGCGGACGACTTGCTGCACGGTGGTGTGATAGTCCGCCGGATACGGCGTTACATCAGTACCGGTAAAGGCGCATCTATCCCGTCGCGGCCCCGATCTTTTTCACGATGCAGCTTGCGTTTCCAGAAGTTGACACAAGAGAGAGGCCAGGAGAGACGCGGGCAGGATGTTATCGATGCCGCATTCGAGCGCGTCCCACCAGAGTTCCGCCGTACTGGAAGAACTTGCGAGTACAATCGGCACACAGATATCAATACCCCGCATCCGTTCGACGAGATCTCTCCAATTACCATCAGCCAGCGCGAGTTCCGTGACCATCACGGTCTTCCCGCGCGCCGCGTTGAGCAAATCGACTGCGGCGCTGATGCTGTGCGCCCACTGTATAACCAGTCCGTGCGCTTCGATGTCCTGCAGGACCGTAGCTTCCGGGCTCCTGTCGGACACAAAAATTACTGTTCCTGCTTGTCTGTATGTCTGCATCGATCCTCTAACGCTGCCTGATTCCACGCTAAGCCCTCTGGCCCTTCGATTGGCCGTAAGCCGCCGTAAGCTCGCCGTAATACTGCGAAGTTCGTGGAGCATAATGAATGCGGGAGAGAAGCAAGTGCCAACGCCGCCGTTGTCATCCAAAAAATCTCTCGCGAACTCTGCCGCCGACCCCGTGCCTGCGACGGCGGTTCGCGGCCAATTGGCGCGCGTGGTGAATAGCCCTAGTTTCGTTTCGTCAGTCCGGCTATGCCGTTTTCTAACACACATCGTTAATCGGACAATCGATGGAGATATCGATAGCCTTAAGGAGTTCTCGATTGCAATGGAGGTGTTCGACCGTACCTCAAAGTACGATCCGAACATCGACGCGATTGTCCGGGTTGAGGCTCGCCGTCTGAGGGGGAAATTGAAGTCCTATTACGAGGAAGGGCAGGGTACGGTTGATCCGGTTCTGATTGGATTGCGACCAGGCAGTTATGTCCCGGTTTTCCGATGGCTTGACGCCCAGCCGGCAAAGCATCGCGAAGAGATTGGCGCCGCACCGCCACCGGGCCGTATATGCGTTGCCGTGTTGCCGTTCGTGAACATGAGTCCGGAGCCCGAGCAGGACTATTTTTGCGACGGGATCAGTGAAGAGATCACGAATTCGCTGACGCGGGTATCCGGTTTGAACGTGATTGCGCGGACATCGGCTTTTCACTTCAAGGGCGCCAACATCGATATCCGGGAAGTAGGGCAGCGTCTAGGCGCGAATCTTGTCATCGAAGGAAGCGTGAGGAAGGCCGGCGAACAACTGCGGATCACTGCCCAGGCGATTCAGACCGAATCGGGTCATCACGTCTGGTCGGAGACGTTCCGTCGCGAGCTCCAAGATGTGTTTGCGATCCAGGAAGAGATTGCACAATCTGTTGCGGACTTACTCAGGCTTCACATGCCGGAAGTACAAGGGCCAGTGCGACCCTCACCTCCTGATCTTGACGCATATACAAGGTATCTACAAGCTCGATTTCTGATTCACCAGCAGTCGCCTGAAACGTTGCACGCCGCCCTGGAGCAGCTACGCAGCCTCACAGAGACTTATCCCGATTACGCTCTTGCTTACAGTGGCATGGCCGCGGCGAACGGCCTTCTTGCCCAGTTCGGGATAGTCTCGGGCCATGATGTGTATCCAGAAGTGAAGTCAAACGCGGAGCGCGGTTATGCGCTCGATCCTGAATCCGGTGCTACCTGCACGGTGCTGGGCGCACTTCGTGCCTGGTTTGAGCATCGTTGGGATGAAGCCGGCAGGATGTTTGACTGCGCGCTAAAACTACAACCCAGCCATGCGCCGGCTCACATGTTTCGTGCTATGGCGTTGTTGTGCCAGGGGGACATCAAGGCGGCAGAGTCAGGACTTCGCCGCTCGACTGAACTGGACCCGCTCTCGGCCAGCGATTGCGCACGGATGGCTTATCTTCATTACGTCAAGGGAGACTATCCATCAGCCGAAGAGCATCTCCGAAAGTCTTTCGAACTGGACCGCGACTATCCTGAAGCGAGATTGTATGAAGGGCTTCTGCACTTCCAGCAAGAGCGTTACGACATGGTGATACAGTGTCTCTCACCATCTGCGTCACCATTGGATATCGGTCTGCTTGCCGCAAGTCATGCCCTGGAAGGCAGCTTATCGCGAGCCGAAGAATGTATCGAGAGACTGCATCAACTCGCGGGGCGGCAATATGTCACTCCTCTAGCAGAAAGTTTCGCTGCAGTCGGGATGGGAGATTTCGATCTGGCACTCCAGTGTCTGGATGAAGCGATCAACCACAAAACAAACTTCGTGAATCTACTAGCAATCGAGCCGTTCTTTCATCCTCTTCACACTGACCGCAGGTTCGCCAAACTCCTGAAAAAGCTAAACTTGCCGCACTGACACATGCCGGCAAGCAGTGCCGTTAGCTTACGTAGGGCTTACGTCGGGCTTACGAGGCATTACTCCCCCCGCTTCCGCCGTTCGAGGCACCATTGCCTCATGAAACGACGCACTCGAACAACCTACTTGGCCTTCATATTGGGGACGCTGGCACTCCTGGCGCGAGGCCAGGATCTCGCACCTCGATCCACCGCGCTCTCGGTTGAGCAGCCGGCGGAACAACAGTCGAACCTCCCTGAATTAACTCTCGAACAGGCAGTTGAACAAGCTGTTGCGAATAACAGCAGTCTGAAGACCGCCAGCCTCGATACACTCCGGGCCGCCGACGATCTGGCTGCGAATAAGACAAGACGTTTTGCGAATACGCAGGTCACTGCGCTCGGCGCCCAACTGGTTACGAAGCCATCGGTGACTTATCCGGCGGGCGCACTTGGGGTATACAGCGCGACCGGGCCGATCCCGGCGACGAATCAGAAAGTCGAGATCCCGCGAAAACCGGTAGGCATAGTCAATGTCTCGGTTGCCCAGCCGCTTTCGACCCAGTACCAGCTGCATTTGCAATTGAAAGCTCTTGAGCTGGGGTTGGAAGGTACGCGCCAGGACCAGGTGAAAACGCGTCTGGAGGTGGTCGATCAGGTTCGACGTGCTTACTACGCGGTTGTCGAGGCCCACAGCGCTTTGGATAGTCTTCAGGCGTCACTCCCTTACTACCGGGAATCGCATCGTCTGGCAGTAGTGAATCGCGGTAAAGAGACGATTCTCGAATCGGATTTGCTGAACGCCGATGCACAGCTTTTGAAGATACAGAACGCTATCAGCGATGCGAGCGACAGGGTCGCGTCGGCGAGCGAAAGATTGAACGATTTGATGGGCCGGGACGTACACACGCAGTTTCGGGTTGCGGCGATCGGCGATGCAGATACCGTTCTCACCACACCCGAAGCCATGGAAGTCCGCGCTCTTCAAAACCGGCCAGATGTGAAGAAGGCGAAGCTTCAGGTGCAGCAAGCCAATTACGACGCGCGGGCGAAGAAGGCGGAATATATCCCCGACGTGAGTCTGGCATTCGATTACTACACAACCGCGAATTTCGAGAATGTTTTCCCAAGCAACGTCGGGACAGTGGGTCTGTCGCTGCGGTGGGAACCGTGGGACTGGAGACGCAAGCACCATGAATACGACGAAAAGCGAGCCAAGGAAGAGCAGGCCAAGGTTGGCGTCGGCGCTACGGAACGAGCCGTTCTTCTGGAGGTGAGAAATGCATGCCGGCAGTTGGAGAACGCCCGCCGACAACTGACCCTCAGCGATGCAAACGAAGGTGCGGCCCGGCAGAAGCTCAAAGAGCTGCAGGAGAAGGTAAAGCGCGAAGCGGCATTAAGCAGAGATTTGTATCAAGCACAGTCGGATCTGGCATCCGCGGACAGTCAGCAGCAACAGGCTCTCACTGCCTTCTGGAAGGCAAGAGCCGATTTGAAAAAGGCGATTGGAGAAGAATGATGCGTATCTCAATTGGAATTTTAAGTTTTGCTGCGTTTTCGGTTCTCGCCGGCTGCGCAAAGACGCAGAAGGCGGGGCCAGAGCCGGTTCCCGTAGTGGCGGAGATCGTGGCTACGCAGCAGGTCCAGCCCAGTTGGAATTACTCCGGCGAGATTCGCCCGGACACAGAGGTTCAACTGGCCTTCAAGGAACCCGGTTATATCGCCGCTCTGTATCGAGTGAAGGGCGTCGATGGTCGGATGCGTGATGTGCAGGTAGGCGACGAAATACCTGCCGGCGCCACGCTGGCCCGACTGCGCAACTCCGATTATGAAGCCTCACTCAACTCCGCGGTCGGCCAGCAGCGCTCCGCGCAGGGTACGCTTGATGTTTCGCAAGCGGAACTCAACCGAGCAAAGGCCGATCAGGCAAAGGCGGATCTTGATTTTGAGCGTGCACAGGCGCTCTATGCCGCCAAAGCAATGACTCGCCCGGATTACGATGCGGCGGTGAATCAGCACGCCTCGGCAACCGCCAGTGTGGAAGCCGCCGTGCGTCAGATCGAGGCGCGCCGCGGGCAGTTGAGCGCTGCGTCGGCCCAGGCTTTCTCCGCGCGGATCAATCTTGGCGATACCAGCCTGAACGCTCCCATGCCTGGAGTCATCGTCGAAAAGAGTGTGGAATCGGGGAGCTTGGTGGCCGCAGGGACAAGGGCGTTCACGCTCGACGATACGCGCGTCGTGAAGGTGAACTTTGGAGTTCCCGACAGCATGCTGGCGCACCTCAAACTGGGAGCACCGGTGCCTGTGCAACTTGATGCACTGCAGGGGCGGACCTTCACAGGGCAAATTACGGGAGTCTCCGCCTCCGCCAACCGTGAGTCCCGGGTTTTCAACATCGAGGTTACTCTCCCGAACCGGGATCGCTCGTTCAAGGTGGGCATGATTGCACGCATCCGTATAGAGCAAGCGAATACGCAAACTGTGCCTGTCGTACCACTAACTGCTTTGATGACCGCGGAATCCGGTTCGAATAACTATTCGGTCTTCACTGTAACGGAGCGCGATGGAAAACAGTTTGTGCAATTGAAGAGTGTGAGGATTGGTGAAACCTTCGGCAAGTCAGTCGTCATCGACGAAGGCCTTACGCCCGGCGAACGAATCGTCATCAACCGTACTAACCAGCTAAGCGACGGCAGCCTAATCAGGATAGTCAACTAGGAGACTCAGCAATGGCACACGCACGCAATGAGCAGTCCACGAATAAGAAACAGAATCTCGCCCGCTTCTTCCTCGAGCAGCCACACATCGCATGGGTCTCTCTCGCAGTTGCTTTGCTATGGGGAATCTACGGGTTATTGAAGATGCCGCAACGGAAAGACCCGGACATCCCTGTGCGCCAGGCGATGGTCATCGTGCCCTGGCAGGGAACATCGGCCGATGAAGTAGAACAGCTGGTGACCAGGAAAGTCGAACAGGCGCTCGCCTCAAACCAATGGGTGACGGAGATCAAGAGCGCCTCCAGAACTGGCTCGGCGATGGTTCAGTTCGAGCTTGCTGAAAAGGGAAAGTACGACCGGGACAAGGAACTGGACGACGTCAAGATCAGGTTGGACGCTATCCACGACCTTCCACAAGGAACGGGGCCCATTCTGTACATCAAGGACTTCGGAGATACGTCCGCATTGATGCTCACGGTAGCGAGCCCGCCGGCCGATCTAGCTCAGGTCAACTGGGTGAGCAAGCTGGTTGAGGCACAGATCCGACAGGTTCGGAGTGGTTTGGATACGCATACTCAGCCGCGGCGTTCCGTTGTTGTCGTTTTTCCGAAGTCTATCGACAGCGACGAAGTCGAGCGCAAGTTATCCTGGGTGACCCGAGACATGGCAACCCAACATCTATGTTCCGATGTGCGAGTGTTTTCGGGAGCAGGGTTCACAGGGGTGGATCTGGCCACGAACCTCAGCACTCCTGATCTCCAGTCGGCCTTGAGGAAGTTCGCAAATAAGGACCTCCAGACCGATGAACTTCATCCCGATGCATGGAAACCTGCGATCATTGACGAACCGGCAAACACCACCGCGGCGCTTCAGGCCGTGGCCGGTGACAAGTACACTTATCGCGACCTTGACGACTTTACCGATACCCTGCAGCGAAGCCTCAAAACGCTGTCGATCGTGGCGAAGGCAGAACGCTCAGGGGTACTGGACGAGAACGTATTTCTGAATTTCTCGCAGCAGCGCCTGGCGCAATACAAGCTAAGGCCGACGGATCTTTCCAATATCCTCGCGGCCCGGAATCTACCGGAGAGCGGCCAAACACTTAATGCACGCGGACGCACGGTCAGCGTCAACACCACAGGCGAGTTCAAGAGCATTGACGATCTGCGGAATGTAGTGATCGGCACGTCACCGAACGGAACGCCGCTTTATTTGCGGGATCTTGTAGACATCGACAGGGGATATGAGAATCCCCCTTCGTTCCTGAACCGGTATACGCGCCGCGACGAAAACGGCAGATGGATCGCGACACGCGCGATTACGCTCTCGGTCCAGATGAAGAAGGGAGAACAGATCGGATCTTTTGGTAAACAGGTGGACGCCGCTCTTGCGAGCGTCAGAAAAACATTGCCGGCCGATCTGGTCCTGGCCAGGACCTCGGACCAACCCCTGCAGGTACACGACAGCATCGAGCTCTTCAGCCACAGCTTGATCGAGGCGCTGGTGCTGGTGGTAGTTGTGGCTTTGATTGGCTTCTGGAGCTGGCGGACGGCCATTCTGATTGCGGTGTCCATGCCGATTACGCTCGCGATCACGTTTGGGATCATCAGCACGCTCGGGATCGACCTGCAACAGGTCTCGATCGCTTCGCTGATCATCGCGCTGGGACTATTGGTCGATGTACCGGTGGTGTCCGGCGACGCGATTGTGCGCGAACTGGGTGCCGGGCAGCCACGGTCCGTCGCCGCTTGGCTGGGACCGACAAAGCTGTTCAAGACGATGGCGTTTGCGACTGTCACGAATATCGTTTCCTATCTGCCATTTCTGCTGTTGCCCGGAGATACAGGCAAATTCCTGTACAGTCTGCCTATCGTCATTAGTTGTTCGCTGCTCGCGGCCCTGCTCGTCTCGATGACCTTTGTGCCGCTTATCAGTTCGTTTTTATTGGAAAGCAGGAGCGAAACTCCTATCGAGGAGAGGCGGCAGCGCGGGTTTACTGGCTGGTATTTTCGAACGGCAAAGAAGGCCATTGAACACAGGAAAGTCTGCCTGGCAGCATCGCTCGGCCTGCTGGTAGCGGGCGGCATCGTGTTCTCCACGCTCAAGCCGCAGTTCTTTCCAAAGGATCTTCAATACTTTTCTTACATCGACGTGTGGCTGCCTGAAGACACTCCCGCGAGCGCGACCAGCGCGGTTACTCAGCAGGTGGAATCCATTACCCGCAGGGTAGCGGAAGAGTATGGCAGGAGCCATCCGGAGCACGGACATCCGAAGGATGTTCTGCAATCGATGACGACTTTTGTGGGCGGCGGCGGTCCTCGCTTCTGGAGCAGCGCCACACCCGAGGACAGGCAAACCAACTATGCTCAGGTGATTCTGCGAACGAAAGACAATCATGATACGACCCCACTGCTTGCCCTTTTGCAGCCGGAACTGGACAGGCAAATTCCTGGAGCGATCATCGATACGCGGACTCTCGAAACGGGCAAGCCGGTTGGAATTCCGATTCAGGTCAGAATCTCCGGCGAAGATCTGCCGCGTCTCAGAGCGGAAGCCGAGCAGCTGAAGCAAATCTTTCGCGACATCCCCATCGCCGCCAGAGTTCGAGACGATTGGGGCGAGCCGAGCGCGAGAGAAGTGGTGCACGTCGATGCGGACCGGGCAAACCTGGCGCACGTCACAAACGCAGATGTCTCCGATTCCGTCGGTGCGGCTCTTCATGGCATTACGGCTGGAGTTTTGAGAGATGGCAACAAGCAGGTTCCGATTGTTGCACGCATGCAGATGGAAGAGCGGTCCCAACTCTCCGATCTGCGCAGTCTATACGTCTTCTCGCGGCAAGACACTCCTCCAGTACCTCTCGATCAGGTGGCGACGACTGCCCTGAGTCCGGTAACGCCTAAAATCCGACGCTTCGATCAGTACCGGACCATTACCGTGCAGTGCTGGCCTACGCAGGGGCATTTACCTTCGGAGGTAATCGCAGCGGCAATGCCAAAGCTGGAGGCATTCCAGAAGCAGCTTCCCGACGGGTTCATATTCCGCTTCGCAGGCGAGCAAAAGGAGCAGGTCAGCGGCTTTGCTGATCTCACTACGGTGCTGCTCATTTGCGTTAGCGCCATTTACTTGGCACTCCTCGCACAGTTCAAGAATGCCTTCAAACCCCTCATCGTCTTTGCGGCCATTCCATATGGCGTGGTCGGTGCAATATTTTCACTCGCCATTATGGGCCAGCCCTTTGGATTCATGGCATTCCTTGGGATCATCAGCCTCATCGGTGTAATTGTGAGCCACATCATCGTGCTGTTTGAATTTATCGAGGAGCGACGAGAAGAGGGCGAGGAATTGGAGTTGGCGCTGATCGATGCCGGCATCCTTCGTTTGCGGCCGGTGATGATCACGGTTGCGGCCACAGTGATTGCGCTGTTTCCGTTGGCTGCACACGGCGGCCCGCTTTGGGAGCCTCTTTGCTATGCGCAGATTGGGGGACTGACGATCGCTACTTTCGTGACGCTTTTGCTCGTTCCCGTCCTCTATTCCTTCGTCGTGCTGGATCTGAAGTTGATCCGTTGGGAACAAACCGAGCACACGGCTTCCGCTGCTTCAGAGAAACCGGCAGAGATGCCTGCAATATCGGGGGTGCATGCGTGACCGATATGAACTTTGGGCACATCATCCAATACGCAACATTATTGTCGCTTCTGATGGGAGGTCTCGGTGTGGTTGTCGCGGTCTTAAATCACCGCGAGCAGGTGAAGACGCAGATCTTCCTGGCAATGTCTGCCCAATATGACGAACTGTTGAAGAACTCTTCGGCGGCATTCTGGCTGAGTGTGCCAGTTGGCACGGAGCTTCCCGAGCGGACGGACGATTTAACCATCTCGATGTTGCGATTCTGCACCCTGGTTTCGTTAACCTATCTTCTATTTCGCGAACACCGCATACCAAAACGGATGTGGGAGTTGATGTTCCGTTCCGCTGACCGGAGGTTCCGCAGTCCCTTATTTGTGCGTGAGTGGGAGCATTTGAGAACTGAATTTGAATCATTTCCGGAGTTCGTCGCTCTTGTTGCTTCAGTGCATCATTTGCCACGCCATAACTGAAACCTTAGCCTTAGGCCCGTGCTACCCGCACAGAACGAAGGACACCAGTCGCCATGCTGACATCCTCGGAGTTGAAGAAAATACCAATCTTTTCCTGCTTGAATGACGCGAACCTTATATGGCTCTCGCGGCAGGCTGCCGATATTCATCTGGAACCGGGTGAGTACCTCATTCACGAAGGCGAGCCAACCCCTTTTTTTGTTGTGATAGACGGAACCACGGAAGTGCTCAAAGATGTAATGAGGCGTCGAACTGAAGTCTCAGAGCACAAGCCGGGTGATTTCTTTGGCGAATTGGCCATTCTTATGGCAACGGCAGCTCCCGCCTCCGTCCGTGCGAAGACAGCTTGCCACTTGGCACGGCTCGATCCTCAATACCTCCAGGAGTTGATTCGACGCTCGCCCGAGTTCAGCGCGGTGATCTTACAGACCCTTAACGAGCGAGTACAAGTTGTGCAAAAGTACATGCTGAATCTTCCCTCCAGCCGCGTGCAGATTGTCGGATCGAAATTTGATGACGACTGCCGGGAGATTCGCACCTTCCTGAGTATGAATCGAATCCCTTATGAGTGGATCGACCGCGATCGGAGCACACAATTGCCTTCGGCTAATCCAACTTCCGATGTTGCTGGGCTATCTGTCGTCGTGGATGGGTCGTTCTGCGTCAGCCATCCTCCTACGGTTCGTAAGGTGGCTGAAGCGCTCGGATTCCAAACAGCTCCCAAGCGCCAAAGCTATGACGTGGTGATTATTGGCGGCGGCCCAGCGGGATTGGCGGCTGCGGTCTACGGAGCCTCGGAAGGGCTCAGCGTCTTGTTGGTCGAGCGCAAGGCTCCCGGCGGTCAGGCTGGCACATCTTCTCGCATCGAGAATTACCTCGGCTTCCCCAATGGCATCTCAGGAGATGACCTCAGTCAACGCGCTTTCCGGCAGGCAGTTAAGTTCGGAGCCGAAGTGGTTCTCACCCGAGAAGTTCAAGAGATCATTCCGCAACCCGATGGCGCATATACGATTGGGCTCGATGGTGGCGATAGGGTTGCCACAAAGACGGTGATCTTGGCGACTGGAGTTGCTTGGCGCAGACTTGAGGCGGACGGCGTCGACCGCTTCATCGGACGTGGAGTCTTGTATGGGGCCGCACGTACGGAGGCCCCCACGGTGGCAGGAAAGCGCGTCTTTATCATCGGCGGCGGCAACTCTGCCGGCCAGGCTGCCCTGTTCTTCGCAGATTACGCGAGTTCAGTGACCATGCTGGTCCGCGGCGAGGATCTAAAACGCAGCATGTCGCAATACTTGATCGATCAGATCGCTCTCGTGCCGGGCATTCGGGTGGAGACGGAAACTCAGGTGATCTCTGCTGACGGTACGGATTGTTTGAAAGCAATAGAAACCCGGAAAACCCAGGAGCCTGTCATCCGGCGGGCTGCAGATGCACTCTTTGTCATGATCGGGGCCGATGCAGTAACCCATTGGTTGCCACCTCAACTCCAACGCGAAAACGGCTATGTCCGCACGGGGCGCGAGGTGAGCGACCAGCCAGGTTGGGCGGCAGATCGTGCACCATTTCTGCTGGAAACAAATCTTCCGGGCTTCTTCTGTGTAGGTGACGTTCGCTACAACTCGATCAAGCGCGTTTCCAGCAGCGTAGGAGAAGGCAGCATGGCCCCTGCTTTCGTGCATCAATATCTCTCGTTACTGCCCCTTCACGATTAGGTGAATGCGTGCAATTCGGGTACAGGTTCGGGTACAGGCGTCAGTTCGCACTAATTTCGGGAAACTACGCTAAATTACAGGTGGGAATGGGTTTAGCTGGTTCGCTAATTACTCTCGATTACGCTTATTTATCATAGACATACAGTATTCTCGGGAAACTCAAAATCCGTCGGAGGCAACTCCATGGGGGTTCAACTCCCCCTCCCGGCACCACTTATTTCGCCCATAAATCTATTATTTAGCATTACTTGAGTCTTCCTAGTCACCCATCAGAGAGCCGCAGGTGTCCGATTTCAGGTACAAAAATGGGTACAGTGCGCATCTCATTTATTGTGAACAATTTAGGAGAATCGTCGCCTTCATCGACGTCTTTGGAGGTGTGCTCTGTTTCTCTTATTTACGCTCGATTACGGAGTGCGCAGCTGATAATCGGTCCGCCCAAAGCTATTTGTTAACTGTATGGGACGAGTGGGAATCATTATCATTTTTGGGATCCGGAAGGGAATTACGGTCCGTCACTTTTTCACTGAGTTCAAGGCGTGCTAACACCAATCGATAAATTAGGCCGCTAGGCGGACATATCGGTACTAATCAGTTTCCCGATTAGTGCCTGCGCGATTGATCACCAGTGAGATTATGAGATCGAGAGATTCCAACGACTCGGTCCGACTACGTATCCAGAGCCACAGGCACTACTCTAGGTTCACGATGTGGGCTATATTACGGCTCTGACCTTCGTACTGACCCTGGAAACAAGTAGCGCTTTCAGCGAAGTCGAGATGTAGGTTGTTGTCTCGGCTTGCGACCGCGGCGAACCTGCAGTGACCTGCTCATAGCGAATTCGCCCCGATCGTAATTGTCTATCAGAAAGCGTTGCGAAACTGAAAATTTGCTGCCGTGGTTTGACCTAAGTGACTATGAAAGATAGGATACCGGCGTTCTCCATCAAATATCGCAGAATGCGTTGAAAGGAGAATCTTGTGAATTGTGTCTGCAAATTCTCGCCTGGAAACCAGAATGTCGGCCTACCCGATGGGCTTAGGCCCCGCTTTTTGGCCGGATTGTCGAAGGCCAAACTCGACTCTGTGCTTTCCGTTGCCAAACATCGGCAATTTCGGGCCTCCTCTGTGATCATCAATCAGGAAGACCCTGCGGAACGATTCTTTCTGCTCACCAGTGGTCAAGGCAGGCACTTCGTGATCACGAGTGACGGTCGAAAGATACTTCTCCACTGGTTGACTCCCGGACAGATTTTCGGTGGCGCCGCAATTCTCTCTACTCCATTCCACTATCTTGCCAGCACTGAAGTGCTGGTGGACAGTTGTGCGCTCGTGTGGGAGAGGCAGACCCTCCGGGAAATAACGTCTAGTTGTCCGGCATTGTTGGAGAATGCCTTGTCAATTGCGGTGATAGAAAATATCGCGTGGGATATCGCAGCACATGTCTCGTTGAGCGCCGATGATGCGCGTGGGCGCGTTGCTCACTTACTGGTAAGTCTCGCAAGCGCAATCGGTGAAGCCACTCATGATGGCGTTGATCTGAGAGTCCTAAACGAAGATTTGGCTGAGGGAGCGAACGTGACGCCATTTACAGTCAGCCGTTGTCTAAGGGACTGGGAACACGCAGGTCTGGTAGCGAAGAGGCGCGGTGGAATCCTCCTGCGAAGACCTGAGCTCCTGCTGGCTGCGGGTTGAAATTCACGAACTCCGATTTCTATGGTGAAATCTAACTCCCCTGAAAGTCCCTGTTCTCAGTCGTCTTGATCTTCTACTTGCTTCAGAGCAAGTACATGCCCCCCATTGAGCAACGACTGGCGTCTGCATTCAATGCAAACATGAGCTCTGGGCCGAAGCCATGAATAGTCCCGTTGTTACCAAGCGCAACGAAACAGGCTTAGCTATGGCGTGTAGCCTATGACGCTCCCCTCACGGCCCTAAACGCCGCCTTTCATGTCCGAATCCCAATTTTTTAAAAAAAAAACACTGAACAAAACCTCTCCGGCCGGAATGTTCAAGTAGGAAGTTCGGAGAAAGAGATGCGGAATGGCTTCGCCGCAGCGGCGGCGATGGTGACATTGTTCTCGGGTCAGGCAAGCGAACCGATGCCATCGCAGATCGGTGATGAGGTCGTCGAGCTTTTTGAACAGCTTAGAACGCCTCTTCTGCGCTATCTGATGACGCTCGGACTGCATGTTCAGGACGGAGAAGAAGTGATCCAAGAGGTCTTTCTGGCACTGTTTCAGCACCTGAAGAAGGGAAAGCGTGGTGACAACCTCCGGGGATGGATCTTCCGTGTTGCCCACAACCTGGCTTTGAAACAGTTCCGTTCTACCAAATCCAAGATAGAGCGGGCCTCGGTCCCGATTGATGAGGTTCAGACCGAATTCGTCTCGCCTGCTGCTACGCCAGAAGAAATGCTTGAGCAGGCGAATTCAGAAGAGCGGATACAGGCTGTGATCCAGGCTCTTCCGGAACAGGATAGGCGGTGCCTGTTTCTGCGTGCGGAAGGCCTCAGATACAGGGAGATCGCTGAAGCGCTTGGTATTTCTCTCGGGTCGGTTGCGAACTCGCTAGAGCGCGCCATTGGCAAGTTGAGCCGTGCGAGAGAGCAGGTAGGAGCCTAATGATGAACGATCACATTCGAGAAGGAGAACTACTCCGCGCGGTGGACGGTGAGCTATCGAAGGATCGTGCTGCGAAGATCAACGAGCACCTTGCCGCTTGCTGGATGTGCAGGACCCGTCTGAACGATTTCGAAGGGACAATCCATCGATTCGTTCATGTTTATATCAATGATCTCAAGTCACAGATCCCTGAAATCGATGGTCCGCGTGCTTTGTTGCGTGCGCGAATCATGAGCCTAGAAAGTGCTGAGAAGCGTTCATGGTGGGAGGGGTTGTCGCTACCACTACAGTGGGGACGGGTTTCGGGCTATTTTGCGGTCGCGCTCATGGCTATTGCCATCATCTCGTTTCCATTCATAAGGCTGCATCGAGTCGCACCGGAGATGACGGTACCTGAGGTACTGAACAAAGCAGCGTCTGGCGAGCAGATTGGGCTCCGCCAGGCAACGCAGCGAGTCACGTATCAGAAGCTTCAGATTCGGGTAGAAGGCAACATTTACAACCGCTCGATCTATCGCGATACGAGAAACGCGAGGCATGTCGCCAAACTGCAAAGTATCGCCCGACCGATGTCCGAGCAGGACGTCGCCCGAATGCTTGATCCGGTCGCACATGTCTTTTCCGAGGCAAAGATGGATTGGGAGGCACCGCTCTCGCCTTCACATCTGAGCGGATGGCGGTCTGCGCTGCAGGTGAAGGCTGATCAGGTTCACCGCGATGAAGCAATCACTGAGGTTTCAACGGCGACGCCAGAAGGTCCGATTGCCGAAGCTACCGTGAAATTCCGCAATGCGGACTATCGCCCTATCTCCGAGACGCTTCGTCTGAGGGACAACAGAGTCGTCGAAATTGCGGAGCTTGATTACGGAGTCCTTGAACTTAATCAGGTGAGCGCCGATCTGTTCGATGCGGGGTCGGCGCCAGTGCTTGCAGTGCATGCGGCTGGATCGGAAGATTCTCAAGCCAACATCGGGGGCGTAGCCCTTGAACTTGAAGTGATGCGGCGCCTCGACCGTGCTAATGCGTTGATGGGAGAACAGCTTTTCATTGAACGGCATCGAGACTCTGTTCATGTTCGTGGGGTGGTCGACGACAAGCAGCGCCGAGACGAGATCGTTATGGCGCTGGGGCTAGCTGCGAAAAACCCGGCACTGCAGTTAGATATTGCAGTTCCGAATGGAACGGTGCAAGGGCGGAAGAGAATTGTCCACGAATCTGTTGAGGGGATCGAAGGCTTCCAGCGAGCGCCTGCGGACGGTAGCTTGCGTGAATTCTTTGCTAAGAAGCCGATCACCGGTACGACGACGGAAGAAGAGGTAGAGCGTTTCATGGACGAAGTCTCGCTTCATTCCCAATCGGCGAGAGCGCACGCGCTTGCTCTCAAACAGATTGCCGAGCGATTTTCTCCGGACGATCTGAAAGCGATGACCTCTGAGGAGCATCGCCAATGGCGTGGGATGTTGCAATCTCATGCCAGCGCGGTCCTTAAAGAGACCCGCTTGATGCGGGAGAACCTGGAGCCCATTTTCGGCGCAAATGCCGAAGATAATCGATCACTCATTTCGAATTTTAAGAGTGACGCCGACCTCGTTTACGCCGCCGCTAAACTATCCGATCTTACGGCATCGAATGACAGCGCAGTGTGGCATTCCTTCGCTGCTTCTACTCAAGCTTCCAACGTAACGCTTGTTTGTTTACCTGAATTTTGGGACTCGTTGCTCGACGCCGAAATCCTAGCAGAGAAGATTTCGGCAAGTACGACGGATGGAGGACCACAGTTTTGAAAAAGTGGCCCATTCGCGCAATCAACTTAAACCCTGAGAGACCAGAAAATATGACCAAAAGATCGAATTGGCTGCGCCTTGCTTTCGCTGCCTTGCTCTTCACAGCTCCTCTGATGATCGCCCAAAGCACGACCGCCACCTTGAGTGGAACTGTCGTCGATCAAGCCGGCGCGGTCATTCCCGATGTCAAGATCACCGTCTTGAACACTGCAACCGCGGCGAGGCGGGACGTCAGTACAAATCCTCAGGGCGACTTCTCGGTAGCGCTCCTGCCCCCGGGTAAATACTCGCTACGCGCCGTTCGGACAGGGTTTGCTCGTATTGAGATTCCAAACATAACGCTGAATACGAACGATGAACAAAGGCTGCTGGTCAATCTGAAGGTCGGCCAGGTCACCGAAACCATTACCGTGGATGCATCGACGCTTGGTTATGAAAGCTCCAGTTCCGTTGCAACGGTAGTTGACAGCAACTTCGTGGACCAGCTGCCGTTGAAGGGCAGATCGTTCCAGTCGCTGCTGCTGATGACTCCTGGCGTGGTCTCCGGGGGGACGGCAGGAAAAGAGGCGGGTCAGCTGAGCGTGAATGGCCTACGCACTAATTCCAACTACTGGACTATCGACGGCGTCTCGGCTAATACAGGGGTCGCGAGCACAGGATCGGCCTCGGTCAACGTAAATCAGGCGTTCACCGGAGCGGTTCCGGGTTTCAATGCCTTCGGAGGAACGAACGGCCTCATCTCGGTCGATGCGATGCAGGAGTTCAAGGTACAGACCGCCACGTATTCGGCGGAATTTGGCCGGCAGCCCGGTGGACAGGTGCAGCTCACGACGCGTTCCGGCTCCAATCAGTACCGCGGCGTACTGTACGACTATCTGCGCAACGACATTCTTGAGGCGAACGACTGGTTTGCTAACCATCGCAATCCTCAGACTCCAAGGCCGAAGACCAGGTTGAACGATTTCGGCGGAACCTTCGGCGGCCCCATCTTCAGGAACCGGACCTTCTTCTTCTTCTCGTATGAAGGCATGCGGTACCGGCACCCAGTCAACTTGAGCAACGCCTATGTGCCTAGCGCCACGCTGAGGAACGACCCGAAGATCGATCCGAACATCCGCGCGCTGCTCAATGCCTTCCCCACGTCCACTCAGCCGGAAGTCAACAACACGCAGCTCTACCCGTACTACCAGTCGAGTCCGATGAACTCGGACTCCATGAGCCTCCGGGTCGATCAGGTCCTCAACTCCAAATGGACACTCTTCGGACGCTATGCCTATGCTCCTTCGAACCAGCAAGCCTGGACTCTGGCGCAGCTGCAGACCTCTGAGACCAATCAGAATACGGGCACAGTGGGCCTGACCGGTTTGCTGACACCGAGCCTGACCAATCAGCTCAGTTTTAACTACAGCACCGCAGGCGGCACAGGAAACACCTCAATTCAGCCCGTGAATGGTGCTGTGGTACCCACCCAGGCCCAGTTGTTCGGCGGCAAAGCGCCAATCGGCGGAAACACAACATTCGCCAGCTGGAACTTTTTCAGCAGCAGCTATCCAAACACTTTCAATCTTTCAGTGGGAGACCAGACGCAGAACGCCAGCCGTTCGCTCAATATCACCGATAACCTGAGCTGGTCCAAGGGCAAGCATATGCTGAAGTTTGGGGTGGATTACCGCCGCCTCAGCTCGACCCTGGCGCCGAAGGACTACAACATGAGCGTCAGCGCGAATACACTCAGCAGCCTAGAAACAAATGTCATGGATTCGGTCAGCGTGTCGGGTAACCGCCAGGCAACGCTCAACTACGATAACGTCTCCTTCTATGCGCAGGACGGATGGAAGGTGACTCCGCGGCTGACAGTGGACATGGGACTGCGGTGGGAGCTCAACCCGCCACCGTCCGGGTTGAACCCAAATGATCTCTTCTATGTGAAGGGCTGGGAGGACCCGACGACCATGCTCCTTACACCACAAGGAACCCAGGCCTACTCGACCGACTGGCACGCTCTTGCTCCGAGATTGGGAGCGAGCTACGAACTGCGTAAGCAGGCGGGGTGGGAGACCGTTGTGCGCGGTGGCTACGGCATGTTCTATGACCTGAGCACGGCAGTAGCCGGCTATAGCATAGGCGGATCCCTGCGGTCGTCAAGCTTCGTGAAGCAGCCGGTTCCCTTCAACGATACGATCCTTGCACCGATTCCCGACCGGACCTATCCGACCACCCCGCCCTATCCGGCAACCCTGCCTCTCATTGGCTTGCTGGACGGATATACAACCCCGACAACGCAAGAGTGGAACGTCGCGCTGCAGCAGGGGCTTGGCAAAAACCAGGTGCTCACCGTGACCTATGTGGGGAACGGCGCACGCAAGCTCCCCCGCAGCTACAGCCTGCTGGTGAATGGCACCGATAGTACGGGAGCCAAGATCGGCTTTAGCAATCCTAACTTCGCAAGCGGCGCCACTGTTCGGGTTACCCGCAATGATGCAGGATATGGGGACAGCTCTGACTATTCCGGTCTGCAGGTGCAGTTCCAGCGCCAGTTGCACAAGGGCCTGCAGGTGCTGAGCAACTATACCTGGGCCCACGCGATTGACACGGCCTCGCAGGATACACAGATCTTCGGATATCTGTTCCCTTCTGTGAAGCCGCAGATGACGCGCGGGAACTCGGACAACGACCGACGTCAGACCTTCAACATCGCCATGAGCTACCAGGCTCGAAGTTTCAACCCTGAAAACATCGTCTTGCGGACGTTGAACACCGGGTTGATCAAGGGGTGGGTGTTCGAAAACATGTTCACAGGTCAAACTGGAACACCGATAGACGTTACCTTGTCTCGCGATGCCGGGGGCTACGATGTGAACTCCATCACGCTTCATCCGGATATTGTTCCTGGCCAGCCATTCTGGCTGTCCGATCCCACGGTCGCGGGAAAAAAGTACATCAATTCGGCTGCGTTCCAGTTGCCAGCTAATCTCATGGGGCCGGTGCAAAGTGTCACTCAAGGCAATCTGCCGCGAAATTATCTGCGGGCGCCTGTGTTCTGGCAGTATGACGCCAGCATCGGACGGGACTTCAAGCTGACCGAGCGCTTCAAGCTGCAGTATCGTGCGGAGATGTTCAACGCTCTCAATCACCCGAACTTTACCGGCTACTCGGTGGGGATGGGTTACTACAGTCCTGCCTTCAAGCCTTCGCCTATCCCATCGACGTTTGGCAAAGCCACATCGATGGCGGGAAGCGGCGGACAGGGCGGATTACTGGGCATACTTCCGATTTTCTCAAATGGCGGTCCTCGTTCCGTTCAGATGGCCTTGAAGCTCGTCTTCTAATGTCTTCGCAGGCAACACGGGCGGCGGCGGTGAATCGTCGTCGCCCGTCTCATAACGAACAACAGTCAGATTGGAATAATTCGATGCGTAAAGGGTTTCAATGGACGGGCCTCCTTGTGCTCTGCCTTGGGATACGGGCAGTGGCGGACGAGGGGATGTGGCCATTCGACAATGTGCCGATGGCGAGAATCAAGGCAAAGTACGGCTTCGAACCTACGCAGGCGTGGTTGGATCACCTGCGCCTCTCCTCTGTTCGAATGGGCGACTCAGGCTCGTTTGTTTCGCCAAATGGCCTGATCCTCACCAATCATCACGTAGGCAGAAAGTGCATTATAGCCGCCTCGACAAAAGAAAAAGACTTCATGGAGTCGGGGTTTTACGCTAAGTCTTCCGCTGAGGAAGTCAAATGTGCGGGGCTGCAAGTGGAAGTGCTTCAGAACATAGAAGACATTACTGCAAGCGTGTCTGCAGCGGCCAATCCAGCGGCAAAGTCTACAGAAGCGGCAAACGCGCGACGTGCTGTGCTTCAGCGAATTGAAGACGAGTGTAAGAAAACGGGATTGAGCTGTGAGACAGTTCCTCTCTATGCTGGGGCTGTATACCGTCTCTATCGCTACAAAAAATATTCCGATGTTCGCCTGGTATTTGCACCCGAAGTTACAAGTGCGTTCTTCGGCGGAGACGCGGACAATTACACATTTCCAAGATACGACCTCGACATAGCTTTCTTTCGTGCCTATGAAAACGGGTTGCCCGCTCACACCTCTAATTATCTGAAGGTTTCGACATCAGGGGCGAAAGAAGGCTCGCTCGTGTTTGCGGCAGGGAATCCATCGACCACAGCCCGTCTGAGCACGCTGTCGCAATTGGAATACCTTCGAGATGTTGTTTACCCAGCGCAAATCAAGTCGTACACTCGACGCGCCCAGCTTTTGAGAGAGTTCAGCGAGAAGTCACCAGAGAAGGCTTCGATGGTTGCGCCGCTGGTTTGGGATTTGGAGAACCGGCTGAAGGCGATCAGGGGATATCAGGCAGGCTTGCTCGACAAGGATCTAATGGCCAAGAAGACTGCGGAGGAACAAAAGCTCCGGAAAACGGTTGCAGCCAATGCGAGACTGAGAGCTGAGTATGGAGATCCCTGGGGAGAGCTCGACATAGCAATCGCGCAGCAGCGAAAGTTCGACTCGGAGCGACATTATCCAGAGACCGTTGGTTTGAGTGGCCGCCTTGCGTCTTATGCGCGAATCCTGGTTCGTGCAGCGGCAGAGCGATCCAAGCCAAACGATGCGCGCCTCCCGGAATTTCGTGATGCGTCGTGGCGTATGCAAGAACGCGACCTCACCAACAAGAGTTCGATCAACAAGGCTCTTGATGAAATTGCGTTGGTGGATTCGTTGGGGCAACTCGTGGATGAGTTGGGATCAGAGGATCCTTTGGTCCGGAAAGTTCTGAGCGGGAAGACACCCGCAGAACGAGCTCACGAGTTAATTGCAAACACTAAGCTTGATGACCCGGAGGTACGCAAAGAACTTCTGGCCGGCGGTCAGGCCGCCATTGATGCGAGTACCGATCCCCTGATCATTGTGCAGCGTTCTGTTGATCAGGAGGCGCGTTCGGAGAAAAAACGCATGACTGGCAGGCGTGGCGCGGGTGACCTAACGGGGATTCGAGTCGCGATTGGAGAAGCGACATTCGCCGCTGACGGCTTTGCGGTATCTCCCGACGCCACCAGCAGTCTTCGTTTGACCTTTGGAATCGTGAAGGGGGTCGGCGCTGATCTCCCATTTACAACGATGGGCGGCGCGTTTGGATATGCGAAGGAAAAAGAAAACAAACCGCCGTATCAATTGCCCGAGAGCTGGGTGAAGGCGAGGGGCAAGATTGACCCGAATGTCCCGCTCAATGAAATATCAACGCTGGATGTCATTGGCGGCAATTCCGGAAGCCCGGTTGTAAACACTGAAGGCGAACTTGTAGGAGTGGCTTTCGATGCTAACAAAGCATTGCTGGCGGGACGATATGTTTACGACGAAGAAGGCGCGCGCGCGATGAGCGTGGATTCACGCGCCATCCTTGAAGGACTACGCAAGATTTATAACGCCAATGAACTGGCAGACGAACTGACAGGCAATGCGCCGAAGGTGCAGTAGGGATTAGGTATGGAATTCAGTTTGAAATACCGTTGCAGTCTTCCAATACCGGCTCTCGCTCTGCTATTTATGGCGATGTCGCCAAGGGTCTCGCATGGCCAGGCGCCTGTGGTTGGTGTTGCAGGCAACAAGCTTCGCGAAGCAATGAGCCAGCAGGATCCGGCACAAAAACTGCGCTTGTTCCGCGAGGCTGAGCCTTTATTCAGCGATCCGGTATCCAAATACTCCGTTTTGTATCCCAATCTCATCGATGCGTATCTCGGAGTAGATGACCTAAGTGATGCGGCAAAGGCGGTCGATGAAATGGCCAAGGCCAGTGTTCCAGCAGTAACGGAGTCCGACTCTCGTCTGCGACTAGCCACTGCCTTCCTAAATAAAAAGCAGTATGACTCCGCCATGCAGCAGTTGAATTCAACGGTTGCACTCCTGAAGTCTGATGCAAAAGCTGCACCGACGAGCAAGATTCAGCAGAGCCTCGTTACGGCGTTGGCAATTCAGGGCGAAGCGCTTGTGGAGATGGGATTTGCACAGAAGGCGCTTGCAGCGCTGCAGGAATCCGAGGAACTGCGAAGAAGCAGACATCTGGATCCTTCTGCGAGCACGGCCAGAAATATCGCTCGTTGTTACGCAGCTTTAGGCAAGGAAGGCGATGCTCTCGAGAGCTTCGGCGAGGCGTACAGTCTTGCAGCGCACAGAGTAAGTGCAACTCAGAAGCACATTGACGTAGTAGGTCCGACTGCTTCTGCTGGATTCACGCAGGAATTGACCGAACAGCAAACGTTGGTCACGCGAATCAGAGAGGAAGCCCGCCCCGTATATGGTTCCCGTGACGGCCAGACTCCTTTCGGAAAATTTCTGAATGAGAAACTTGACGCATTTGACAAAGCGCTGATCGCGGATGCGATGAACAAGGCGAAGAGCAATAAGCCCGCGCCTGACTTCAGCCTGACGTCTGTTTCTGGTAGCAAAACAAAATTGTCTGAACTGCGAGGCAAGGTGGTGCTTCTGAATTTCTGGGATACAACGTGCAAACCGTGCCGCGCTGAGTACCCACACCTTCAGAAGATCCAAGATGAGTTCAAGAACCAGGGTCTCACAGTGCTGATGATCAACCTGGATGAAGACACCACAAAAGTGAGGCCGTTTGCAGAGAAGTACGGCTTTGCTGCTCGGGTTTTGCTGAAGGATGACACGATTCAACGCGCATACGGTATTGGCGCGATTCCGCACACGGTAATCGTCGACGGATCAGGAACGATTCGATTCAACGAAGTCGGGTTCACTCTCGACACGCCTGAGGTCTTCCGCGCAGAAGTGAGAAGTCTGTTGCCGAAGGCACAGTGATAGACCGAGTAAGAAATTGACGACGTGGAGTTAGATCACAACATGAATACAAAATTGAGGTTGGATTTGAAGAAGGTCGTCCTGTTAGCCATCACGCTCTTTGTTGCAATGCTTTCGGCCGCGCAGTCGGCGACCGTAGAGGTCAAGCAACCGCTACGAATCCTTTATATCGGTGGTGATGCCGATGTCCTGGGTGGTCCGGGCCCCCAACGCGCTGCCGATTTTAAGCAGTTTCTCGAGAATCACTTTATCTCGGTCGCCACAACCAAAGGTGCCGATTTCAAACCCGAGATGTCAACAGATATCGACGTCATTGTTAAAGACGCTCGGATCCCGATTGTGTTGCCGCCGAATTTCCGCAAACCGATGGTGCTGGTCGGAAGCAATGGCCTATATGGGATTGACCGCACTGGAACAAAGATCGACTTGTTGTGCGAATGTCTGAGGGATAAATTGCACACGATTCGGCTCGATCACCCGATCTTCCATGGACCGCTTGCGGTAACGCCAACCCTCACCCAGGAAGCCGACCCGGTGACGGGAAGGACGGTTGGCATGTGGAAGGTTCAAGAGAAAATGCAAGATCCTGGGTTGGTTGCTGCAGTAGAGCAATTCCTTGATGCCGATGATTCTGAGATCATCGCCGGCGGAATCAACATGAAGGGCGATCACGGTGTGGCGCTGGTTCGTGAAGCGAATCTTTTCCTGTGGGGGCCGATAGCGAATCCGCGCCTTATGACCGAAGAGGCTCGCCGTGCATTTGTGAACACGATTGTGTACATGAAGCAGTTCGATGGCGCGAAGCAGACAGTGTGGCGTGGCCTGCACGGGCGCCGCGAGTTAGAAATGATGCTCGCGACGAAAGACTTGAGGCGAATGCTCGGCGCTGAAAGGGCTTACGATGACTTTCTTCCATCCCTGATCGACAAATATAGCGACAGTATTGAAAAGTATCGTGCATATTACGCTCCTAATCTCGGATACGTGCGGCAGCCCCATGGCGAGATCTGGTTCGAGATTGACGAGGATGCAAAAAGCCTCGGCATTGCCAATAATGATTCTCGCTTGCTGGAAAAATGCGTCGGGCTACTAAGCAATCCCAGCGAAGCTCCCAAAGCATTACGGTTGCTGCAACGTTATACCGGCTTGTCTCTCACGGACGCGACAGCATGGCAGGACTGGCTGAAACAGAACCGAAGCAAACTCTATTTCTCGGATTCTTATGACTACCGATTCTTTACGGGGCCGGCAGGTCCTGCACCGACACCGGTGAGTGTAAGAACTGCAATCGATGCAATGAGCGTGACTGAGCCGACCGATGTTGCCCCAGTGAGTGTGGGCGCGACTGCCGCGACTTACTTCCATTCCAAGGAAGGGACTTTTTCTAAAAAGGGCGCATTGGTAACGCTTGTCGTTCGCGTGAAGGTCGCCGACGGATGGCACGTCTACGCGCAAGTCCCTCAGGACGTCTCGTATAAGCCGATCAAGATCGATGCTCAATTGCCGGATGGCTTCCGCTGGAACGAAGACTGGCAGACGCCCCTGGCGAACAACGGTGATGTTCCTGGGTTGATGGAGTATCGGGGAGATGTTGTCTTCACCCGGCAGTTCTATTCGACCGCAGCCATTGCGAAGGCCAAGATCAACGGCAATGTCCAATTCCAAGTCTGCGATGTGCAGCAGTGTATGCCTGCTGCCAAAGCCTCGTTCGAAGTACCGGTGACCATCAATGAAAATAATTAAACCGAAGAACGTCGCACGACAGGCATCCATCATTGTGGGGTCGGTTCTTGTCGCAGTGATCCCGTGCACAGCAAAAGAGCCAAAGCTAACGAGTGATGCGATTATCTCCAGGCACCTTGATTCGATTGGTAGTGCAGACGCTCGTGCCGCCGCGGTATCAAGAGTTTCGCAGGGGAAGGTCGTATTTGCGGAGATCATCCGGCACTCACTTCATATGGAAGGGGCTGCGACCTTGCTGTCCCAGCAACGAAAACACAAGTGTGAATTCCAGTTTGGCAACTCTCAATATCCCGGGGAAAAGTTTGTCTTCGATGGCAATCAGGACTTGGTGGCCATGGTTGACCAGACAAGTCGTTCACGGCTAGGAAATTTTCTTTTTTTACAAGAAGAAGTCCTGCGAGAGGGGCTGTTTGGCGGCATCCTTTCGACGGCGTGGCCACTGCTGAACACCCAGAACACCAATCCGGCTCTGAAGTATGAGAGGCTGAAAAAGATCAACGGTCAGCAACTCCATGAGATCTCCTATGTTCCTAAAAAGCGCTCTGAGAGTGGAGAACTGTCGATTCGTTTGTACTTCGAGCCGGAGACTTATCATCACGTCCTAACGGTCTATACGCTCACCATGCTGCATGGAAGCCAGACAATTTACGACCCTAACCAAACTACTGTGATTGTAGAGGAGCGATTTGGAGACTTTCAGCCGGTGGACGGATTGACCCTGCCACGGCACTGGGACATTCGTTATCGAGTGGAGCCGCAAAACTTTGCGGAAGAGTACGACTGGGACGTCTCCCTGACACAGATTGAACATAACAAGCTTTAGCTTTCTTTCGGTTGATTGTGGAAGTCAGATATACCGCCAACTTTATTGCGCCGAATCGTGTGGCCGAAACCATTAGGAGAAGTCGAATGAGGTTCCATTTTTGTCGTTTGTCGAGCGTCGTAGCTGCCGCGGTCTTAACAACCAGCTTGCTTGGTCAAGTCCAGCAGGGAGCGACTTCCGGGCCGTTGAAACCAGAGCAGGCACCACAGCGTATTACTTCGGTCGAAGGAATCACGGAATACCGTCTCTCCAACGGGCTCCGAGTGCTTCTTTATCCGGAGCAGTCAAAGCCTGTCATCAATGTAAACATCACGTATCTTGTCGGTTCCAGACAGGAGAGCTATGGGGAAACAGGCATGGCACACCTACTGGAGCACCTGATGTTCAAGGGCACACCGACACATCAACATATCCCGGACGAGCTAAGCTTGCACGGCGCAAAGGTGAACGGGTCGACGACTACCGACCGAACGAATTACTACGAGATCTTTTCCGCGAGTAACGAGAACCTGAATTGGGCATTGAGCCTGGAAGCCGACAGGATGGTGAATTCGTTCATCGCCAAGAAAGACCTCGACACGGAAATGACTGTCGTCCGTAATGAAATGGAGAACGGGGAGAACAGCCCGACACGAATTCTGCAGGAACGAGTGCTGGAGACAGCATACATATGGCATAACTACAGCCATCCAACGATCGGTGCACGAGCAGACGTGGAGAATGTGCCGATCGACCGCCTGCAGGCGTTTTACCATACTTACTACCAACCGGATAACGCGGTGCTCGTCGTCGCCGGCAAATTCGACGAGGCGAAGACGCTCGCTCTCATCCAGGAGAAGTTTGGTCTGATTGCGAGGCCATCGCGTTCGCTCCCGAATTTCTATACCGCGGAACCGGTTCAGGATGGCGAGCGCGAAGTTACGCTCCATCGGGTTGGACAGACGCAAGTCATTATGGCGGCGTATCACGCGCCATCTGCCTCGCACCCCGACGCAACCGCACTCGATCTTCTTACGGATGTCCTGAATCAGAAACCTTCGGGCCGTCTCTATAAGCGACTGGTTGAAACGAAGCTTGCCACAGGTGCAGGCTCGAGCCTTATGGGATTGCATGATCCGGGCCTGGTTTCCTTCAGCGCTGAGCTACCAAAGGCCGGAAATCTGCAAGCGGCAAAGGCGGCGCTCCTCAATGTTGCGGAGAGCATTGCCGCGGAGCCAATTACTGAAGCTGAACTCAATCGTGTGCGAGCGGAGGCGCTGAACGGCATCGACCGAGCTCTGACCTCTGCGGATCGAGTGGGGCTCTACTTGAGCGAGTCGATTTCGCAAGGAGATTGGAGACTGCTGTTCTGGGAACGAGATCAGATCAAGAAGATCACTGTCGCCGATCTCCAACGAGTCGCAGCGAAATATCTTGTGCCATCCAACAGAACGGTCGGCATTTTCATTCCGGAAGAGAAGCCTGTGCGCGCAGAAATTCCGAATGCTCCGGACACAACGGCAATGCTGAAGGACTATAAGGGTGGAGCTGCGATCGCTGCTGGTGAACAGATCGATCCCACTCCTGCTGCGATTGAAGCACGCACGAAGCGCAGCTCGGTAGGCGGAATCAAACTTGCTCTGCTTGAGAAAAAGACACGAGGTGATCTTGTAACGGGCGTTCTGCAGTTCCACTTCGGAAATGAAGTTGCGCTCAGAGGGCGCACGACGGCTGGAAGCGTCGCAGGCGCGCTGCTCATGACCGGAACCCAGAAGTACAACATGACTCAGCTTCAGGACGAGATGACCCGGTTGAAAGCCGATCTGAGTGTGAGTGGTGACGACAAACACATCACTATCCGGGTCAAGGTGCCGAAGGAAAATCTGGCCGCCGCATTGCGCCTTGCGGCTGAAATTGCGCGAAATCCTGCTTATCCGGAGGATCAGTTTAATCAAATCAAGCAGATGCTGGCCATGTCGGTAACGGATTCGCGCCATCAGCCCCAGGCAGTCGCGTCCAAAGCAATTCGACGGTACACGTCTCCGTACAAGCCGGAAGACTCTCGCTATGAGCCCACGACAGATGAGATCTTATCGAGACTGAGTTCTACCACTTTGGCTGATGTGAAGAAATTCCATCATGACTTCTACGGAATCGGTTCCGGAGAAGGTGCGTTCGTCGGCCCCTTTGATCAGGCGGAACTCACATCGGTGCTTAATGAAACGTTTGGTGACTGGAAGAGTCCGGTGCCTTATCAGCGGATCACTTCTGTCTATAAGGGTATCCAAGGAACGAACGAGTCTTTTGAGACCCCGGACAAAGCAAATGCGGTTGTCATGGCTGCTGGAACGCTGGAGAT
Source organism: Edaphobacter aggregans (assembly GCF_003945235.1). Classification (NCBI taxonomy): domain Bacteria; kingdom Pseudomonadati; phylum Acidobacteriota; class Terriglobia; order Terriglobales; family Acidobacteriaceae; genus Edaphobacter; species Edaphobacter aggregans. Next base: position 1,553,494 of record NZ_RSDW01000001.1, on the reverse strand, counting down.
CAGCGAATTCGATCCTGACTATCCGGCTCTCGTTCTGGGGAACTATATGCTGGGAGGCGGCTTCCTCAACTCACGCCTTGCAACTAAGATCCGCCAAAACGAGGGACTCAGCTACAGTGTCGGGTCGCAACTCGAGGCGGATGCGATGGACAAGAACGGCTCGTTCATCTTCTCGGCGATCTGTGCGCCGCAAAATGCTTCAAAGGTGGAGAAGGTGTATCAGGACGAGCTAGGCCATGTGCTTCAGGATGGCTTCACGGCAGAAGAACTTGCAGCAGCGAAGGCAGGAATGTTGCAAAGCCGCCAGATGCGATTCGCAGACGATGGCAGCATCGCAGGCTCGCTGCTGTCGCACCTGTATATCGATCGCGATCTGCATTGGGACGATAAGTTTGAGGGAGCCATCCAGTCATTGAGCTCCGAACAGATCAAGAGCGCGATGCGGCGGTATATCGATCCCAGCAAGATGATCGTGGTCGAAGCAGGCGATTTCTCAAAGATCAAGAGCTAGGAAATTCCGGACGAAAGGCTGTTTGATCGATGAAGAATTGTTGTTGGACGGTTTTGCTGCTGATAACGATGGCAATTGGAGCGCCTTGCCAGGAGCGTCCCGCACAGTGGAGTGCGGCACCAGCCCCTGGCAAAGCGATCCAGCCAGGAGAGAAATTCTCGGTGAAGCTGTCTGCGAAGATCAGCAGTGGCTGGCATATGTATTCCATTACCCAGCCGTCCGGAGGGCCCACAACCACTGTTATAAGTATTCCGAAGATGCAGCCCTTCAGACTCGATGGTCAGATCAGCGGGCCGCCACCGCTCACTGCTTATGACGCAAATTTCGAGATGAACACGGAGACTTACGAAGACCATCCCGAGTTCGCTGTTCCGGTGTCCGTGTCTCCAAACACGCCTGCCGGCGATCAAAAGCTCGCCATCGATGTCAGGTTCCAGGTATGTAACGACACAACATGCATGCCAGCAACTACGGAACATCTGAGGGTTCCGGTAAGCATCAAAGCGATAAAAGCTGCTGCAACACCGGTAGGTAAGTCCCTTGAGCAGAAGGGGCAAGTAGTTTTCTCTGCCCCTCTGCCCGATACTTCTTCGTCCTCCGCCGCCGTTGAGAAGAATTCCAAGGAAATATCCGTTGCGGGTCTTAGCGTTCCCAGGCAATCCATGGGTTCATTCCTCTGGCTTGCTGTAATGATGGGTGGACTTTCGCTTCTGACGCCCTGCGTCTTCCCGATGATTCCGATGACAGTGTCGTACTTCGTCAATCACTCCGGCACGGGTCGTCGAAGTGCAGTAAACACAGCGCTGCTATACGGATTAGGAATCATCCTGACCTTCACCGCGCTAGGTTTGCTGCTTGCGATCATCTTCGGTGCTGGCGGGGTGAACAAGTTGGCTGCTAATCCCTGGGTGAATCTTCTCATCACTGCGATTTTTCTAGGATTTGCATTCTCGCTATTGGGGGCGTACTTCATTCAAGTGCCGCCGGCTTTAACAAACAGGCTTGATTCGCTGACCCGCAGCAAAGAGGGAACCAGGGTTGTTGGCGCTTTATTGATGGGTTCTACCTTCACGCTGACATCCTTCACATGTACCGCGCCATTTGTGGGGACGTTGTTAGTAATGGCCACACAAGGGAATTGGCGGTGGCCACTGGCCGGCATGCTGGCTTTCTCGACTGTTTTCGCTGTTCCGTTCTTCTTTCTTGCTCTGGCCCCGCAAGTTCTGTCGCAGTTGCCAAAGTCCGGCGGTTGGATGATCTCGGTCAAGGTTGTTGTGGGCTTCCTTGAAGTTGCTGCAGCAATGAAATTTCTTTCGAACGCCGACCTCGTGTGGCGCTGGGGCATCTTCACGCGGCAAGTAGTCCTGGCAACCTGGGTGGGAATAGGCATTCTGACGGTCCTGTATATTTTGGGCTACTTGCGAATGGCGCACGAAGAAGCAAGGGGGAGTGTAGGTGCCGGGCGGCTGATCGTCGCCATGGTCGTTCTCGCTGCGACCATATGGTTGGTCCCTGGTTTGTTCGGAAGGCAGCTCGGAGGGTTGGAAGCATTCCTCCCGCCGGAGATGGGCGCAATTTCTTCGGGTGCGATCGAAGGGCCACGGTCAAATTCGGACGCTGAAGTACATTGGGTGATCAATGACTATGAGGGTGCATTGGCCAGGGCGAAGCGAGAGAACATGCCTGTGTTTATCGACTTTACCGGATACACATGCACGAACTGTCGTTGGATGGAGGCGAACATGTTCTCGAAGCCGGAGGTCAGCCGGGAGTTGAAACGGTATATTTGCGTGCGTCTCTATACCGACGGCGATGGTGAAATCTTTCAGCGTCAACAGAGCCTCCAGCAGAAGACGTTCGGTACAGTTGCGCTGCCTTTCTATGCGATTCTGAGTGTTGACGGATCCGTGTCGGACACGTTCCCAGGACTCACAAAAAGCGAATCTGAGTTCCTTGCTTTCCTTACGAAAAGATAATGAAGCCGCATCAGGGTTCACCCTGGAGTGCCAAACGGATTTGAGCGGGTAGGCAATTCGGAGTTGAGTTCGGTCATCGCTCCTTCTTGGACTCTATTCGCCAGAGGCACACTTCGACTTCAGCGCTCGCCAAGGTGCAGGGTTTTTTCAGGTACACGTTCGGGTACAGACGTCAGTTCGCCCTAATTGCGGCAAGCTACGCTAAATTACAGGTGGGAATGAGTTTAGCTGGTTCGCTAATTACGCTCGATTACGCTTATTTATCATAAACATACGGTATTCTCGGGAAACTCAAAATCCGCCGAGGGCAACCTCGTGGGGGTTCGACCCCCCCTCCCGGCACCAAGATAATAAAATAGTTACAGGACAAAGGGCCGCTCATTCGAAGTGGCCGTTTTTATTTGGTGGCTGTTGGTTTCAATTTTTCGTACCATTCGTTTCCTCGGAGGCTGCCGCGCGATGCGATAAATTACCGACAAACGGTGTTCGGGTGACAGGTGGTTGTAGCGGGCAGACATGGTGATTGTTTGTGCCCGGCAAGCTCCTGGATTACTTTGATGGTGGCTTCCGGCCATGGAGCTATGAGCAAAAGGTATGTCGATTCGAGTGCCACACATAGCCTTCGATGCCGGTGTCAACAAGGCACGGCAAAAACCAGGAACGAGTATCGAAACGTGAGCCTTCAGGCTGGAAGACTGAATCGCTGGGCTTCTGCCCTTTAATCGGATGGATTCCAGCGCGGCAATAGAGTCGGCGTTCAGGTGAACGGTTCGGGCCGACCATTCTTTGGTGTTCGTCAGATCGATTGTGCAGCGGTCGAGGTGAACCTGACGGAAGATAGCATTTTCAGCAAGTTGGCCTTTTCGGTCGAATCTTGCGAAACATACAGTGAATATGCCGTATTCACCAATTCGAAAATCCTCTGAGTGCCCAGGGCCTATCCCCGGTAGCGGCGCTATCGGACTGCTCTGTAGACGCCGTAAATGTAGCGCCTGCATACAGAAAGCCCTTCGACATGATATTCAAAAGAGCTGTTTTGGAAGAATGGTCGGGGCGAGAGGATTCGAACCTCCGACCCCCTGGTCCCGAACCAGGTGCGCTACCAGACTGCGCTACGCCCCGAATGTGCTGCGGTGAGATGCCGATGAGGAGAGCGTTCCGCGAGGCTCAAGCGCCCGGGTGGGCTTGCTGGATCGCTGTACCGACTGAATTAGTTTAGCAGATGTGAGGGGGTTCGTGCTCGGTGTGCGACTGGGTAGTTGCGGTGGCATCTGGGGCACTTTATAGTGGAAGGTATGGTGTTCCTGATTACGCGTGCGTGTTGTTGCCGGATGAATATGCTCCGGCGCTGTCCCCGCTAACGGACCATCTCCCTTCCTACATAACCAGCCTTAAAACCTTAGCGGCCTTCTCTTCCGTAGCTTTGGCCGAGTCATAGCCCCATCTGGAGACAAAGACCCTCAATGATTGCTTTGGATCAAACGACAAATGCATTGGAGCAGACAGGAACGAGCCAGCCGGTTCGGCTGACACATCTGCAGGCGCTGGAGGCAGAGAGCATTGCAATTCTCCGAGAGGCGGTAGCGGAGTTCGCGCGACCGGTGATGCTGTACTCGATCGGCAAGGACTCGTCGGTGATGCTGCGGCTGGCGCAGAAGGCGTTCTATCCCGGGAAGATTCCGTTTCCGCTGCTGCATGTGGATACGAGCTACAAGTTTCCGGAGATGATTGCATTTCGCGATGAATACACCCGGGAGATTGGTGCAGAGCTGATTGTGCATCGCAATGAGGAGGCGATTGCGGCAGGGGCGAATCCTTATACGCTAGGGACGCAGAACTGCTGCGGGTTGCTGAAGACACGGAGTTTGCTGGATGCGCTGGCGGAGGGCGGCTTCGATGCGGCGTTTGGTGGGGCGCGAAGGGATGAGGAGAAGAGCCGGGCTAAAGAGCGGGTGTACAGCTTCCGCGATGCGGCGGGGCAGTGGGATCCGAAGAATCAGCGGCCCGAGCTTTGGAGTTTGTACAACTCGCGGCTGCGGAAGGGCGAGAGCATTCGGGTGTTTCCGCTGTCGAACTGGACGGAACTGGATATTTGGCTATATCTGTATGCGGAGAAGATTCCGATTGTGCCGCTGTACTTTGCGAAGGAGCGTCCGCTGGTGGTCCGGGGTGGAGCTATGACGTTGGTTCACGATGGCATGAAGTTGTTGCCGGGTGAGACGGTGGAGACGGTGAAGGTGCGGATGAGGTCGCTGGGCTGCCTGCCTTGCACGGGGGCGATGCGAAGTGAGGCGGACACGCTACCGAAGATCATCGAGGAGCTGATGACGTTTCGGCGAAGTGAGCGGGAGAACCGGGCGATCGACCATGATGAAGAAGGCTCGATGGAAGTGAAGAAGCGGGAGGGTTACTTCTAATGGTTGAGGAAATGATCAGGTTTGAGGAGTTTCTTGAAGCTCATCTGGAGCAGGAGATGCTACGGTTTACGACAGCCGGCAGCGTCGATGATGGAAAGAGCACGCTGATTGGGCGGTTGCTGCATGACACGAAGAGTGTGTACGAAGACCAGCTTACGGCGGTGAAGAAGAGCCGCGTGAATCGAGCTGCAAATGGACATGTTGACTTTTCATTGTTAACAGACGGCTTAAAGGCGGAGCGAGAGCAGGGCATTACGATCGATGTGGCTTACCGCTATTTTTCTACGGCGCGGCGGAAGTTCATCATTGCGGATACTCCGGGGCATGAGCAGTACACGCGGAATATGGCAACTGGTGCTTCGACGGCGGATGTGGCGATTGTTCTGATTGATGCTAAGGCGTTTCTGAAGCAGGGTGGGCTGCTGCCGCAGTCGAAGAGGCATACGTATATTGCTTCTCTGCTGGGGATTCCGCATGTCGTGGCTGCGGTGAACAAGATGGACCTGGTGGAGTATTCGGAGGAGACCTTCGCCGCGATTCGTGGGGAGTTTTTTGATCTGGCGGGACGACTTGGGCTGGCTAGCGTTTCGGCGATTCCGGTAAGTGCGTTGGAGGGGGATAACGTCGTTACGCCAAGCGACGCGATGCCTTGGTACGAGGGGCCGACGCTGCTTGAGTATCTGGAGACAGTGCCGTTGCGGGTGGGCGAAGTGAATGGGCCGGTGCGGTTTCCGGTGCAGTTGGTGTTGCGGCCGGATGCGGAGTTTCGCGGGTTTGCGGGACAGGTTGCGCGTGGGATGGTGCGCGCTGGGCAGAGGGTAATGGCGCTTCCATCACGGCGGGAGACATTTGTGCGCCGGATCGTTACCTATGACGGTGATCTTCCGGTAGCGGCGTATCCCCAGAGCGTGACGGTGGAGTTGGAGGACGAAATCGACCTAAGCCGCGGGGAGATGTTGGTTGCTGCTCCTGAAGCTGGTGATACGCTGCCTGAGGTTAGTCGGCGGTTTCGCGCGATGGTGGTATGGATGCACGAAGAGCCGCTGATTGCGGGGCGGACGTACATTGCGAAGCATACGACGCGGACGGTACGGGCTACTGTGAGGGCGATTCGCTATCGCGTGGATGTGGGCTCGCTCGATGAGGTGGCTGCGGAGCGACTGGCGATGAATGAAATCGCTGAGGTGGAGTTTGAGACTAATTTGCCGCTTTTTTTTGACGCGTATGCGGAGAACCGGAGTATGGGGGCGCTGATTCTGATCGATGGCTTGACGAATGCCACGGTTGGAGCAGCGATGATTCTTGGGGCGGTGGAGGCTTCAGGTGAGGATGCGGAACGAGCTGTGCTTGTGCTGGTGCCGGGCAAAGTCGCTCTGGCAGAACGAGTTAGGGATGCTCTGGGTGCGCGGGGTCAGCGTGCTGTGATGATTGATGATGCGCTGATTCCGGATGATGCAGTGGTGGGTGTGGTCCGGGCGCTTCAGTTGGCTGGTGTGGTGGCGGTGTCGGCGCGGGTGCTGAGTGAATCGGTGCTGGTACAGGTGGAAGGCTTTGCTAATAAAGGACTTGTGGTGGGGGACGGGCTGGGTGATGAGGAAATTTTACGGTTGGCGGGGGTGACGGAGTGAGTGTGCTTGAGACTGGTGTTGATTATGAGGCGATGACCGCGGAGGCTCTGGTGGCGCGGGTTTTGAGCGACTCGGGTGGTGTGGGTGTGTGTTTGACGAGCAGCTTTCAGACGGAGGATATGGTTGTTTTGCATATACTTAGGAGGTTTTTGCGGGATGTTCCGGTGATTTTTTTGGAGACGGGATATCACTTCAAAGAGCTGATTGCTTATCGGGATCGGATGGTGAAGGAGTGGGGGCTAAACCTTGTGAATGCAATGCCTTCGACTACGGTGGCGGAGTTTGAGGGGCAGTTTGGAAAGCTGCATATTGTGCAGCCTACGGAGTGCTGCAGGGTGAGGAAGGTGGAGCCGCTGATGCGGTCGCTGGAGCCGTTTGACTGGTGGTTTACGGGGTTGCGGCGGGAGCAGTCGCCTACTCGGGCGGGGTTGAAGAAGGTGGAGGATCACCGGACTCCGACGGGGAAGCAGATGAAGAAGGTGAGCGTGCTGGCGGACTGGGATTGGGCTCGCGTGACTAAGTATGCGGAAACAGAGGGGATTCCTCGGTTGGAGCTTTACGATCGGGGGTATACGAGTATCGGGTGTGAGCCTTGCACAGCGATTCCGGAGGCTGGGGCTGATCCTCGGAGTGGGCGCTGGGGTGGGAAAAAATTAGAGTGTGGGATTCATACTTTTTCTGAGAAAAGTTGATGTTGGCGTGTGGTTTTTGGTGGTTGGTTAGCGGAGAAAAGTGTGGCAAGTGTGGCAAGTGTGGTTTGTTGCGCGTTGCTCGACATGGGGGTGGGGTGGAGGATTAGGCTTAGGGGATGATGGAGCGGCGGCAGATCGTTCGGCTTTGGCGGCGGGGTGGGGCCTCGGTGCTGGTGACGCTGGTGCGGGCTGAGGGATCGAGTTATCGGCGGCCGGGGGCTCGGTTGTTGTTGGGTGCAGATGGGGCTTATGCGGGGACGATCAGTGGGGGGTGTCTCGAGGCTGAGGTGATTCGCAAGGCCGGGTGGATCGTGAGGGAGGGTGCTGTGGTGGAGCGCTACTCGACGATGTTCGATGATACGGCTGAGGTTCCGTTTGGGCTTGGGTGTGGTGGTGTGGTGGATTTGCTGCTGGAGCCGGCGGATACTCCGGAGTGCAGGGCCCTGATGAATGCGACGGAGGAGGCGCTTGCGGGGAGGGATTCGGTGGTGGTGACGTATCTGCCTGGGGATGGGAAGGGTTTGCGGCGGGTGGTGCTGCGCGATGGCGTGGTGGTGTTTGCGAGTGAGGGTTTAGGGGAGAAGAAGCTGGCTTGTGCGGCTGGGCTTCGCGCGGGTGAGAAATATGAAGGACGGTTTGTGGAGGAGATGCGAGGGCCGCAGCGATTGTTTGTGCTGGGCGCTGGGGATGATGCGAAGCCGGTGGTGAGTATGGCTGCGCTGTTGGGGTGGGACGTTACGGTGGCGGATGGGCGCGGGCATTTGGCGCGAGTGGAGCGGTTTCCTGATGCGGATCGGGTGGTTGCTTTGGGGGATTCGGGGGTGTCGGAGTTGGGGATTCGCGGTGCGGATGCTGTGGTGGTGATGACGCATAGTTATGAGCAGGATCGGGCGATGCTGGCTGCGTTGTTGCCGGTGGGGCCGCGGTATTTGGGGGTGTTGGGTGCTCGACATCGGAGTGCGCTGTTGGTGAGCGAAGCGGCGGCGATGATTGGAAGAACGATTGAGGAGTGTTGCGAGAGGATCTATGCGCCGGTGGGGCTGGATCTGGGTGGAGATGGTCCGGAGGCGATTGCGCTGGCGATGATGGCCGAGGCTCAGGCGGTTTGCATGGGGAAACTGGGGGCTTCGCGGCGGTTGACGGCGGAGGATGTGGCTCGGCAGGTGAGTGAGGGTGGGGTTGCGCGGTATCTGCAGACGCAGTGTGCTCTGTGAAGGTTGCGGCGGTTGTGTTGGCTGCTGGGGGATCTTCGCGGCTTGGCTCGCCTAAACAACTGGTTCGATTGGGGGCGGAGAATTTGCTGGAGCGGGCGGTAAGGGTGGCTCGTGAGGCTGGGTGTGGGCCGGTGGTGGTGGTGCTAGGGGCTTCTGCGGATTTGATTCGTTTGCAGTGTGAGCTTGGGGATGCTTGCGTTGTGGTGAATGAGGATTGGGCTTCGGGGATGGGGGGATCGATTGGGGTTGGGGTTGGGGCTTTGCAGGGTGTGGACGGGTGTGTGGTGATGACTTGCGATATGCCTGCGGTGACGGCTGCGCATCTGTCTCGGCTGATTGGGGGGGCTGAGGTGACGGCTTCACGATATGCGGGGAGGAATGGGATTCCGGCTTTTTTCCCGAAGACGTATTTTGATGCGTTGATGGCTTTGATGGGGGATAAGGGGGCTCGGGAGTTGTTGGTGACGGCTCGAAGTGAAGAGTTGGCTGATGGGGAGTTGGATGTGGATACGGTGGGGGATTTGGAACGGGCTAAGGAGATGCTCGGGCTTTCTTGAGGTTTTGTGGCGCTGCGAGCGAAATGCGGGGGTTCTTCGCTTCGCTCAGAATGACAAGAACAAGAGCAACAGCAAGAGCAACAACAACAGAAGCAAGAAGCGGCTACAGCGATTGAAGGAACTCTTCGAGGAGCTTGGCGGCGATGGCTGTGCGGTATTTGGCGGTGCTGCGGATGTCGTCGATGGGTTTGGATTCGCTGATGAGGGCTGCGCGGGCAGCGGATATGGTTTCGGGCGTGACGCGTTTGTTGAGGAGGGATTGCTCGGTGAGTGGGAGGCGGGTGGGGACTTCGCGCAGGCTGGCTGCGCCGATTCTAATGTCTTCGATTGAACCCTTCTTCAGGCGGGCCAGGGCGGCTATCGCTACTTTTGAGATGGCTTGTGCGTTTCGGGTTCCTACTTTGCGGATGTAAGTTTTGTAACTTTCAAAGTTACGTAATATTGTGATGCTTTGGAGGAGTTCGTTGGGGGCGAGGTCGACCTTTTTGTAGGAGAGGTGGAAGTCGCGGTAGGGGAGGGTGCGTTCTTCGCTGGAGGAGACGATGGTTAGTTCGGCGTCGTAGGCGAGTAGGGCGGGTGGGGTGTCGGCGGCGGGGCTGGCGTTGACGATGTTGCCGCCGATGGTGGCGCGGTTTTGGTTGGCGATGCTGCCGGTCCAGCTTGCGGCTTGTGTGAGGAGTGGGAATTCTTCAGTAATGACAGGGTGATTGCGGATGTCGGTGAAGGTGCTGCCGGCGCCGATGGTGATGGCGTCGCCGGAGACCTCGATGAAGCGGAGTTCTTCGAGGTTCCAAAGGGAGATGAGTTTGCGGGGTTGGAGACGGCCGGCTCCGAGGGCGACCATGAGCTCGGTGCCTCCGGCGATGGGGGTGTAGGGGGCGGGGGAGTCGGCGAGGATCTGTAGGGCCGCGTCGAGGGTGGCGGGGGCGACGAGGTCGTATTCGGTGACGTTAGAGCGCATTATTTTGCGGCCCCAGTGAGCGCTGCGGCCTCGACTGCGTTGAAGATGCGCATGTAACCGGTGCAGCGGCAGAGGTTTCCGGAGAGGCCTTCCTGAATTTGTAACAGTGTCGGTTGCGGATGTTTGTCGAGGAGATGGTGTGTGGCGAGAATCATCCCGGGGGTGCAGATTCCGCACTGGGCTCCACCGTTTTCGAGGAAGCATTGTTGGATGGGGTGGAGTTTTTTGTCGATTGCGAGGCCTTCGATGGTGGTGATTTCGGCGCCTTCGGCTTGGAGGACGGGGATGAGGCAGGAGTTCACGAGGTCTCCGTTGAGGAGGACGGCACAGGCTCCGCATTCGCCTTCTCCGCAGCCTTCTTTGGCTCCGGTTAGGTAGAGGTCTTCGCGGAGGACGTCGAGTAGGCGCTTCATCGGTGGAGCTTCGATGGTTTTTGTGTGGCCGTTGATGGTGAGTTGGATCTGGGTCATTATGAACTCGGCTGTTGGAGAAAGTGCTCTGATAGAGTGCTACGTATGCAAAAAAAGCTAATTGTTAGAGCTGGAACCGCTGCACTTTTTGGAGTCTTAGTCGGTCTTTATAATCACCGCGGTTATTTGAAGTGGAACGGATTGGGTCGACCTGCCTTTCTAAATTATGAGGGCTTGCGTTTTGATCGCTTTATGGCTCATCCGACGCCTTTATTGGCTAACATCGTAGGTGGTGTAATCGTGGCATTGATCGCCGCTGGGTTGTATGAACTTGTAGTGGCTGGTGTTTCGAAGCTCTTAAGACCAGCGAGCTAGATTGAATTGCCTGGGTCATGCGGTGGTCTCGCTGAAGATGGGGCCGGCTATGGTGGGGTCGAGGGATTCGGTGCCGGAGGCGGGGGTGCGGGTCATGCGCTCGAAGATGTCTTCGGGGAGGAGGGGGATTTCGGTGAAGGCTATGTTGGTGGCTTGCTCGATGGCGTTTAGGATGGCGGGGGCGGGGCCGTCCATGGGGAGCTCGCCGATGCCTTTAGCGCCGCCGGGGCCGTGGTGGCATGGGGTTTCTTCGAAGTGGACGTGGATGGGTGGGAGGTCGGCGCTGGTGGGCATGATGTAGTTGGTCATCTGGTTGTTGGCTAGGTGGCCGTTTTGCCAGATGCACTTTTCGTAGAGGGCGTAACCGATGGCTTGCGCGACGCCGCCTTCGACCTGTCCGGCGGCGAGGATGGGGTGGAGGACGCGGCCGACTTCTTGCAGGGCGTGGAAGTCGGTGACGGTGGCGGTGTAGGTGGTGGTGTCGACGGCGACCTCGGCTACGTAGACGGCCCAGGCGTAGGCGGGGTAGGCGTCGCCGCTGTAGGTGTCGTCGTCCCAGAAGATGTCGCCGGGGGCTTCGTAGCGGACGCAGACTTCGAGGTTGCCTGTTTGTTGGGTGTAGCGGAGGGCGGCTTGTTTGAAGTTGGCGGCGGTGTGCGGGGTGGGGAGCGCGGCTTCGGTGCGGAGTTTTTCGAGGAGTTGGATGGAGGCGCGCTCGACTAGTTTGCCGACGATCATGGCGGTTCGGCTGGCTACTGTGGGGCCGGAGTTGGGGACGTGGGCGGTGTCGGGTTGGGCGATGAGGACTTCTTCGTAGGGGAGTGCGAGGGTTTGGGCGGCTACCTGGCAGAGGATGGTGTTGGTGCCCTGACCGAACTCGGTGGAGGAGACGAGGAGGCGGGGACGGCCTTCGGGGGTGATGTCGATGGCGACTTCGGAGGCTAGGCGGCGTTCGCCTGAGCCGGTGAAGCCCGCTCCGTGGAAGAAGGTGGCGAAGCCTATGCCTCGCTTGATGGTGCTGGTGGGGTTTTCGCGTTCGAACTGGGCGTGTTTGGCGTGGTAGTTGGATTCTTTGAGGGCTCGGGTAAGGAGGTGCTGCATGTCTATGGGGTCGGAGAGGAGTTGGCCTGTGGCCGTGCGGTCGCCGGTGGTGAGGAAATTGCGCCGGCGGAGTTCTTCGGGGGTGAGGCCTACGACTTTGGCGATCTTGTCCATGTGGCGCTCGAGGGCGAAGATGCTTTGTGGAGCGCCGAAGCCGCGGAAGGCTCCGTGGGGCGGGATGTTGGTGGCCATAGCTTTGGCGCGGACGGTGAGGTGGGGCCAGTGGTAGGGGCCGGGGGCGTGGATGGTTCCGCGCGAGAGGACGACGGGGGAGAGGGTAGCGTAGGCTCCGCCGTCGATGGCGAAGTCGATCTCGCCGGCGAGGAGTTTGCCGTCTTTCGATACTGCTGTCCTGTGGCGGGTGCGGGAGGGGTGGCGCTTAGTGGTAGCGGCCATGTCCTCGGCGCGGTCGTAGCAGATTTTTACGGGGTGGCCGGACTTCATGGCGAGCAGTGCGGCGTGGCTGCCTATGACGGAGGGGAAGTCTTCTTTGCCGCCGAAGGCTCCGCCGGTTTCGGTCTGGATGACGCGGCACTTTTCAGGTGGGAGGTTGAAGACGAGGGTAAGGGCGTGGACGAGGTAGAAGGGACACTGCATGGAGCCTCTTACCGTTACGCCTTCGGTTTCGGAATACTCGGCTATGACGCCGTTATTTTCTATGTAGAGCTGTTCTTGGGCCCCCGTGCGGTACTCGCCTTCGACGATGAAGTCGGCTTGTTGCCAGATCTCGTCGGGGATGGGCTGCCGGTCCTTCTGCATGAGGTACGTCTTGAAAGTGTTGTCTTCGCCCCAGATGATCTCTTTTTGTTGCTCGGATTCTTCGATGGTGTAGATGGCCGGCAGCACTTCGTAGGCGATGTGGACGGCGGCTACGGCGGGGGGGAGTGCGGCTTTGTCTGGGTGGGCGAGGAGGAGGATGGGTTCGGAGTCGTGGTTGACGTGAGTGGTGGCGAGGCAGGGGTGGTCTTTGGTGAGGTGGACAATGGTGTTCTCGCCGGGGATGTCGGCGGCGGAGACGATGGTGTATTCGTGCCAGGGGAAGGATGGGTCGAGTTTGATGGAGGAGATGCGGCCGCGTGGGATGGTGCTGCGGACGGTGGCTCCGTACCACATGCCGGGGAGGGTGATGTCGTCAACGTACTGGGCGCGGCCCAGAACTTTAGCCGCGCCCTCTTTGCGTAGGGGGGATTGGCCAACGATCTGATGAGGGTTGGTCATTAGATGTTGGACAAGGATAGAACGAATTTGGCTTCAGGTCAGGTGGGTTTCACCTTAACTTGTTGACCACGAGAGCTCTTGAGGACTTCTTCTTAGCCTTTACTGCCTTCTTCTTGGCGGCTTTCTTCGGTTTGGCGGCTGCAGCCGGTGCTCCCGCGGGTTTGACCGTGCTGATGAGTTTCGGTGCGACGGGGGAGCCGAGACCGGTGCAGGCGTCCCAGCCCGGGCCAGCTTTGAAGCTGCCGTTGTTGCCCTGGGTGATGTCGTGGAAGGCGACTTTGCCTTTGGCGGCGTAAATGGCGGGTTGGATGAAGCCAGCGGATTTGCCGTTCTGCTGGTTGGCTATGGCGATGAGACCTGCCCAGAGAGGAGCGACGGCGCTGGTGCCTCCGATGACAAGGTTTTGGCCATCGACGCGGACGTTGTAGCCGCTGGCAGGGTCGGCGTCACCGGCTACGTCGGGAACGCCACGGCCTCCGGCTGAGTTGGTGGGTTTGGGGACTCCGGCGCCGGACTGCCAGGAGGGTAAGGGGAAGAAATTGCTGACGCCGCCGCCGGTCGCTCCGCCCTGAGGCTGGGCGTTCCAGACGGTCTCGGCGGTGATGGTGGAGCCGCTTCCCTGGAGGTTGGTTCCGCCACAGCCGAGGACGTGAGGGCTGGAAGCGGGGAAGTCGACGTGGTTTTTGCCATCGTTGACAGAGTCGGAGGAGCCGTTGTCGCCGGAGGCTACGGTGATGGTGATGCCGAGGGCGGCAGCGGACTGGCAGGCAGCGTCGAGCGCGTTCATGGCCTGGGTTGTCCAGTTGACTTCGGCGGCTCCCCAAGAGATGGAGATGACGCTGGGATTGTAGGTGCTGTCGTGGACGGCGTGAGCGATGGCGTCGATGAAGCCCTGGTCGGTGTTGGGAGCAAAGTAGACGACGATGCGGGCTCCCTGGGCGACGGCGGCGGCGACTTCGATGTCGAGCATGACCTCACCGTCGGCGCTGTTGGCGTTGGTGGGGTTGTTCTTTCCCTTGTCGATGGAGACGGCGATTACCTTTGGGGTTTTTTGGCCGAGGGCTTTGAAGTAGGTGGTGATGTCGGTTTGGCGGAAGCCGCCGCCGAGCTCGATGATGCCGATGGTTTGGTTGGCCGCGGTGATGCCTTGCGGGAATCCGTAGAGCTGGCCGACCTGGACCGGGGTGTAAGAGACGGCGCCGCCTGCGTGAGGGCTGGCGAAGCCTTCGCCCTGGGCTGCGCGAGCGGTAACGGCACCCTCTTCGCCGAGGATGCGAAAGTGGGGCACGGCTTGCGGACGGTTGTCGAGGCCGAGGACGGCGACGACGTAGCCTTCGAGTTCGGTTGGGAGATCGATGCTGCCTTCGCGGACGCGGTAGGTTACGCCCTCGAGGGTCTTGTGCATAAGAGAGACACCGAAGGCTTTCTGCATGTTGGCGACGGTGCCGGTGAGTTTGACGTTGCGGTGTCCGGGCGCGGGTGTGCCGGGTTCGACGGTGAGGCCGAACTCCTTGGCGAAGGCACGGACGAGTTTGACGGCGGCCGGGTCGGCAGCGTGGCTGGCGCGGTACTGGGCGCGGGTGAGGCGTTGTTTGCCACTGGTGTTCGCTGCCTTCAAGGGATTCTTACGCCGGACAACGACAGACACGGTGATTTTGGTGGCTGGCGGCGCGGGCTTTTCGCCTTCTGCTTTTGCGATGGGGGCTTTCTCGCTGCCGGGCAGTACGGTGCGGCTCTGCGCGGTAAAACGAGGAGTGGATTTTTTGGGCGCCATGAGGGTCCTCCAAGGACGAGAAATTGTGAAGGGGGCCGGCGAAAGAGGCTGTCGGTTATGAGCTGCTCAAGCTGAGTTGAGTGCTAGTAGCCAATCGATAGCATCGCGCACCAATAGTATCCCCGAATGGGTATGGATGAAAGAGGAAGTTGAAAGAACGCGCGACGTTTGTGGTCAGATGCGTGCGATAGACTGGGCGGCGGGAATCAGGAGGAAGAATTGGCGGAGCGGATTGATGCGCATCATCATCTGTGGCGGTATTCAGCGGCGGAGTATGGGTGGATTGATGAGTCGATGAGTGCGTTGCAGCGGGATTTTTTGCCGAAGGATCTTGAGGCGGTGATGGCGTCGGCTGGGGTGGATGGGGCGGTGACGGTTCAGGCACGGCAGACTCTGGAGGAGACTCGGTGGCTGCTCGGGCTGGCGGATGAGTGTGCGGCGATTCGTGGTGTGGTGGGCTGGGCTCCGATTGCCGGGGAGGATTTTCCTGGGGTGATGGAGGAGTTTGCCGACAGGGAGAAGCTGAAGGGGCTGCGGCATGTGATTCAGGGGGAGAAGGACGAGAACTACATTCTGCGGGAGGACTTCAACTCGGGGATTCGCGCAATGCTGGGGAGCGGGCTGGTGTACGACATTCTGATCTATGAACGGCATCTGCCGCAGACGATCGAGTTTGTGGATCGGCATCCGGAACAGGTGTTTGTGCTGGATCATGTGGCCAAGCCGATGATTCGTGAGGGCCTGATGGAGCCATGGGCGGCGCGGATGCGCGAGTTGGGGAAGCGGGAGAATGTGTGGTGCAAGGTGTCGGGGATGGTGACGGAGGCGGATTGGGTGGCGTGGAGCTCGGAGGGGTTGCGGCCTTATCTGGATGTGGTGGTGGAGGCGTTTGGGGTGACGCGGCTGATGGCGGGGTCGGATTGGCCGGTGTGCCTGGTGGCGAGTGAGTATGGGCGGTGGTTTGAGGTTTTGCGCGAGTATTTTAGGGGATTCAGCGAGACGGAACGGGACGCGGTGTTTGGGGGAGCGGCGACTGAGGTCTATCAGTTGGGGTAAGTTTGTGAAAGACTATTTTCCTATTTGAAAGTAATGTAACAGCGGGGTTATGCATGAAGGCTTTTCAGATGACGGGAGCGGGCGCGGCGGGTGTGGTAGATGTTCCGGATGCTGTGGTGGGCCAGGGTGAGGCGCTGCTGCGGGTAAAGATGGTTGGGATGTGCGGGACGGATCTGAATACGTTCCGCGGGCGGAATGCGATGGTAGTGTTTCCGCGAGTGCCGGGGCATGAGGTGGCGGCTGAGGTTGTGGAGGGTGGCGGGGAACTGGCGGCGGGGACTGCTGTGACGATTTCTCCGTATACGAGCTGCGGGGTTTGCGCTTCGTGCCGGAGGGGACGACCGAATGCTTGCCGGTTCAACGAGACGATGGGTGTACAGCGGGATGGCGCGATGACGGAGTACATCAGCGTGCCGACGGAGAAGCTCTATCCGGCGAAGTTGTCGATCAGGGAGCTTTGTCTGGTGGAGCCGTTGACAGTGGGCTTTCATGCGTCGGCGCGTGGGCGGGTCACGGCGGAGGATTCGGTTGCGGTTTTTGGTTGCGGCGGCGTTGGGCTGGGGGCGATTGCTTCGGCGGCGTTTCGTGGTGCGGAGACCATTGCGATCGATATGGACGATGCCAAGCTGGAGATCGCGAGGAAGGCGGGGGCGAGGCATTTGATCCACTCGAAGAACGAGGATTTGCATGAGCGGTTGCAGGCGATTACGGGTGGGCAGGGGCCGGATGTGATGATCGAGGCGATTGGGTTGCCACAGACGTTTCGGGCGGCTGTGGAGGAGGTCGCGTTTACGGGAAGGGTGGTTTACATCGGCTATGCGAAGGAGCCGGTGGCTTATGAGACGCGACTGTTTGTGCAGAAGGAGCTGGATATTATGGGCTCGCGGAATGCGCTGCCAGAGGACTTTCGAGAGGTGATTCGGATGCTGGAGGCTGGACGGTTTCCGGTGGAGGATGCTGTGAGCGCAGTTGTTTCGATGGAAGATGCAGCGGGGATATTGGGTGAGTGGAGCGCGGCGCCGGAGAAGTTTACGAAGATCATGGTGCAGGTTTAGCGTCAGCGGTTAGGATTATCCATCTGTTGGAAGAGAGGTTGGGTTCATGCAGGTTTCGACGTCGGCTGGCGGAAGTGTGAAGGCTGAAGCGGGAAAGAAGCATCCTGTGTTTCCGGTGGGACAGATGTTGCCGTTTGTGCTGGTGACGGTGCTGTTCTTTCTTTGGGGGATGTCGAACAACCTGACGGATATTTTGGTGCAGCAGTTCAGGAAGTCGTTTGAGTTGTCGCAGTTTGGTGCTCAGTTGGTGCAAACGGCGAATTTTTTTGGCTACTTCTGCATGGCAATTCCGGCCGCTCTGCTGATGCGTAAGTGGGGCTATAAAGCCGGGATGGTGACCGGGCTGCTGCTGTTTGGGACCGGCATGGTGCTGTTCTGGCCGGCGGCGGTGAATGGGCAGTATGCGATGTTTCTGATTGCTCTGTTCACGGTGGGCAGCGGCGCTTCGATTCTGGAGACGGCGGCGAATCCGTTTATTGCGCAGTTTGGCGATCCGGTGACTTCGGAGCAGCGGTTGAATTTTTCGCAGTCGTTCAATCCTCCGGGGACGATTACGGGGGTGTTGATTGGGACGTACTTCATCTTCTCGGGCGTGGAGCCGAATGCGGCTCAGATTGAGGCGATGAAGGTGGCGGGGACGTACCATGCGTATCTGCATGGCGAGATTATGCGGGTGGTGCCGACGTATTTGACATTTGGTGCGGTGGTGCTGCTTTGTGCGTTCATCCTTTCGCGGACGAAGTTTCCGGTGATCCAGTCGGAGCATGAGGGCGCGGGTGAGGATCATGGGAGCTTTGGGGAGTTGTTGAAGATTCCGGCGATCTGGATTGCTGTGGCGGCGAACTTCTGCAATGTGGGAGCGCAGATCTCTTCGTGGAGCAGCTTGATTCCTTATATGAAGCAGTACACGGCGGTGAGTGAGCGGACGGCGGCGCTTTATCTGCTGGGTACGCTGATTGCGCTGGCCGCGGGGCGGTTTGTTTCGACTCCGTTGATGCGGTTTGTGCGGCCTAGCTTGATGCTGGGGGTGTATGGAGTGATGAATGCTTTGCTGATGCTGGTGGCGGTGCTACGGCCGGGGTTGATTGGGGCCTGGGCGGTGGTGGCTAGCGGGTTCTTTCTGTCGATCATGTTTCCGACGATCTTTGCGCTGGGGCTGAAGGGGCTCGGACGGAATACGAAGATCGCTGGGTCGCTGCTGGTGATGGCGATTGTGGGCGGGGCTATCTTTCCTCCGGTGCTGGGGCTGATTGCCAAGCACACGGGAAGCCTGGCGCTAGGGTATGTTGTTCCGTTGGCTGGATTCGTTGGGGTTGCGCTGTATGGGTTCTACCAGTCGACGCAGCGGACACTGCTCTCGGGGCCGGCTTATTAGTTGCCAGAAGGAGGTCTTTTCGGCTGGCGCAGGGTGCGGGATTCTGAGAAGGTGAAGTTGGATATACTTCGAGGTCGGCGTGTGGCGAACGCCAGGCTGGAGTCATATGAATCCTTCTCAGCTCTCGCGCCGAACCTTTCTTGGTGCGGCAGGTGCGCTCACGGGTGGCTTTCTGGTGGGGTCTGCGCTGCATGCGCGGGCAGCGCGAGTTGGTGTGGGGCTCGAGTTACAGGCTGAGGGAGCGGCTGACTACACGCTTACGATTGCGACGAAGCCGGTTGAGATTGCTCCTAAGCGCATCGTGTCGATTACAACCTACAACGGGCAGTTTCCGGGGCCGCTGCTTCGCTTCAAGGAGGGTAAGCAGGCGGTGATCGATGTGCGTAATGACACCGACACGCCGGAGCAACTTCACTGGCATGGGCAGATGATTCCGGCTGATGTGGATGGGGCGGCTGAGGAAGGCACACCGTTTATCCCACCCCATGGCACGCGTCGGATTGTGTTTATGCCGCGTCCTGCCGGGTTTCGGTTCTATCACACACACGTTCGGGCGGAGGCCAATCTGAGCGCTGGACAGTATGGCGGTCTTGTTGGGCCAGTGTACGTCGAACCGAAGGATCATGCTGGCGCGTATGACCGTGAGGTCTTTCTCACGATGAAGGAGTTCGAGCCTATCTTTAGTCGTGGCGGAGACATGGCGATGGATTTTCTTGCTCCGGCGGCAACGGTAAAGGGTCTTAGGGACAAGGGAGAGAGCGCGATGCGGGCCTCATTGGCCAAGGGGGTGCCGCACGGCTTTGAGGTGGGATACGACTCTTTCACGATCAATGGCAAGATGCTAGGCCATGGAGAGCCGATTCGGGTGAAGCAGGGGGAGCGTGTTCTCTTTCATGTGCTGAATGGAAGTGCAGGAGAGATACGGAGCCTTGCACTGCCGGGACATACATTCACGATTGTTGCGATGGACGGCAATCTGCTGTCCAGGCCGGTGAGCGTGCCTGTGCTGTGGCTGGGCACGGCGGAACGTATTTCCGCAATAGTGACGATGAATCATCCGGGCGTGTGGGTGATGGGCGATCTTGCGGATGATGATCGCGGTCACGGCATGGGGATCGTGATTGAGTATGCGGGAGTGAAGGGGAAGGCGCAGTGGATCGCTCCCAGGCCATTTCGCTGGAACTATGCGCGGTTCGGGCGCATGGGTGTGAGCGCTGCTGAACCTGATGAGAGCTTTGAGATGCTCTTTGAGAAGAAGAACGCGGCTTTGGATGGATTCAATGAGTGGACGATTAATGGCATTGCGTATCCGCGTGATCAGATGATGACGCCGGCTTCCTTTCATCTGCGTGAGGGCAAACGATACAGATTGCGCATGCGCAATGCAAGCGATGATATTCATCCCGTGCATCTGCACAGGCATACGTTTGAGGTGACGCGGGTTGGCGGTCAGGTTACGAGTGGCTTGATGAAAGATGTGGTTATGGTTGGCGGATATCAGGAGGTTGAGATCGACTTTGTTGCGAATAATCCGGGGCCGACGCTCTTTCATTGTCATCAGCAACTGCACATGGATTTTGGTTTTATGTCGCTGTTTGATTATGCTCGTGAGTCCTGAGGACAATGGCGATCGCTTGCGGGTTTTGTAGAGGAAGATGGAGGTCCACTCATGCGATGAGATTGCATGAGTGGACGCGAGGCTCAGTGGGTTGGGGTTAGGCGGAAGATCCGGGAGGCGTGGGAGTCGAGGGTGACGTTGATTTCTTCGGGTGGGGTGGGGACGGCTTCGTTGGTGATTAGGTCGGTGAGTTTGGGTGGGTGGGCGGCGAAGTGGGTGTCGCGGAGGGCGTCGATCTCGCGCCAGTTGAATTTGAGGGTGGCAGTGTCGGGGCCGAGGTTGAAGAGCGAGAGGACTGCGGAGCCGTCGGGGTTGAGGGTGATCCAGGCTTGCTGGATCTGGTTGCGGAGGCTCTGGATGTCGAGCGGGGTGGCGGGGATGCCTGCTTGATTGATGGCGATGAGGTTGCGATTGGTGATGATGGTGAGGTCGGCGGAGTCCATGTGGGTGAGGTCGGTGCCGAGGTAGAGCGGGGCGCAGGAGATGGCCCAGAGGGTGAACATGGTTTGGCGTTCGGCGGGGGTGATGCCGTCTTTGTCGCCGTTGCCTAGCTCGAGGGAGTCGAAGTCGTTCCAGCCGCCTTCGCCGCCGTTGCCTGCGGGGCCTGCATAGCGAATCCAGGGGCGGACGTCGGCGAAGCGCTCGGAGACTTTGGACCAGATGGTGAGGTTGCCTTTGATGGCGGGGTCGGTGCTGCGGCCGCAGGGGTAGCACTCGATATCGTTTTCGATGCGCCAGCCGTTGGAGGTTGCTCGCCAGAGGGGGGCTTGATCGATGGAGAGCCAGTTGGAGAGCTCAAGCCAGATGGGGCGCTTGGAGCGCTGGATGGCGGCGTGCCATTGGCGGAGCTCTTCGCGGTTGTCGGCGGGAAGGTTGCCGCCGCCGGGGCCTACGAAGTCGAGTTTGACGAAGTCGACCTTCCAGCGGGCGAACTGCTGGACGATGGAGTTGATGTAGGCGCGGGCGGCGGGTTTGGTGAAGTCGATGCGGTAGGAGCCTTTGTGGGTGCTGCCGGGCTGGGTGGTGTCGGTGATGTCGTGGATGTGGGCGGTGGTGCCTTCGATGATGGGGTTGAGGTCGTAGAGCTTCTGGTCGACACCGGGGTTGAGATAGACGCCGAAGAGAAGGCCGCGGGAGTGGAGATATTGGCCGAAGCCGTCCATGCCGCTGGGGAAGGTGGTGAGGTTGGGCTTGGGGACGCCGTGGTCGTCGTAGCCGTCGGTCCATCCGGCGTCGAGGTTGATGTAGCGGTAGCCGTAGTCGGGGAGGTGCGCGGCGAAGAGGGAGTCGACCTGGGCTTTGACTTTTTCTTCGGTGGGTTTGCTGCGCAGGAAGGACCAGGTGCTCCAGCCCATGTAGGGTTTCTGGGCGAATTTGGCGGCGGGGGTTTGTGTGGGAGCGGCGAGGGGGAGCAGGAGGGCCAGGGCGAGCAAGGAGCGCATGGGCGGAATGATAGCTCATGTGGGGGTGGATTGGCTTTTGGGAATGAAATGTTGTGTGCGGGGGTGAAAGTTGGCCCATCGATGGAAACGCAACGGCAACAGCAAAGACGAAATACAGGGATTCTTCCCCTTAGGCTTCGCTCAGGGTCAGAATGACGAACAAAATAGATGGATGGGTTAGAAGTGGCGGAGGGTTTCGGTGTGGGGTTTGTAGTCGGGGTCTCCGGGGAAGGTGTCCAGGGTGTTTTTTTCCAGGGAGCGGCTTACTATGTCGCGGGAGCCTAGACCTACGGCGAGGGAGAGGGTTAAGACGATGCCTCCGAAGAGGATGCCGAAGGCTAGCGCGACTATGGTTCCGCCGATTTGGAGGTGGTCGAGGACCATGGCGGCGGTGAGGACGAGCACCAGCCATTTGACGCCTAGTGAGAGGAAGCGGGCGTACTGGAGGCGGGCGTTGACGGCTCCGATGAGAACGGAACGGGCGAGGAATCGAGCGATGATATTGCCGGCGATGAGGAGAAGGATGGCTCCCACGGAGTGAGTGAGGTAGGGGAGCAGGAGGGTTGCCATTTGCGAGTTGCCTTCGTAAGCGGCGTCGAAGGCGGTAATGCCGATGAGGAAGCCGAGGACGACGCATCCCCAGAAGGCGGCTCGGGCGACGAGCGAGGTGGGGCTATGGGATGAAGTCCACTCAGAGATGGGGAGGCCGGGGGTGCGGGCCAGGCGCTCGTCGAAGCGGGCGGCTACGAGCATACGACGAAGGAGGGCGGCGATGCCGGCTCCGATGGCGGTGAGGAGGAGAACGGCGAGGAGCAGGGCAAGCACACCGGGGAGGAAGTTGGCGAGGGTGACGAGGGCTCGGTGAGCGGATTGGCTAAGTGCGAGTTCGACTTGTTGCCACATAGGGTCGTTCTCCTTAGATGCTGATTGACGCGTCAGCGGTTAGTACGGCAGCGAGTCAGTGGATCAGCAAGGCAGCGAGTCAGCGAACTAGTGAGGCAGCGGATCAGTGGAGCAGCGAAAGATTCTAAGGGCTTCATGGATTGAAGCGGTCGGGCCAGCGCCAGCGTGAGACGAAGTAGGGTTTGTCGCTTTCGAAGGTGGAGGCCAGGTCTTCGATGTGTCGTTCGGGAACGGTGCCCTGGGCGACGAGGGTGAGATGAGAGGCGACCCAAGCTAGATAGAGCGGGGTGAGGGCTCCGAGGAGGTGGCCGCGATTGATGGTGCGGAGGCGATAGGCAAGGATGAAGTCGTAGACGATGCGCGCCCAGAGGGAGTCGGGCATGCGGAAGGAGTCGGGCGCCAGGAGGGAGAGCTTTTTGAGGCCGAGGAGGGCGTTTGGCGGGAGGACGAGGGACCAGATCTCGTGGAGGTTGGTGTAGGCGAGGTGGAAGGCCTCGAGCATTGGGGTGATGTCGGTGCGGCTGTCGGGGGGAGCGGGGTGGTGCGAGAAGGTGCGGAGGGGTGGGAGGGCTCGGCCACGCTGCCAGAAGGAGGCTTTGGCGTCGATGTCAGCGAAAAGGGAGCCGGTGATCTGGGAGAAGAGAGTGTTGAAGTCAATGGAGTCGGGTAGGGGAAAGGTGCGGACGCCGGCGTCGGCTTCGGCGATGGTGAAGAGAGAGGTGGCGGCTTCGGAGACTGGCCAGATGACGGCGTCGGGTTGGCCGATGGCGACGAAACGGTCGGCTGCGGCGGCGAGGCGTTCGGCCATACGGAGGGAGAAGCCGAGATCGTTGGCGAGGGGGAAGCGGGGCTCAGTGCAGAAGAGAGCTCGGGTGACGGGGTAGAGAATTGCGGAGTTGACGAGGCCTTCGTGGGGACCGAGTCGGTAGTGGGCGACGGTGAGGTCGGCGGTGCGGGCGGCGGTGGCCAGGGAGCGGATGGCTTCGGGGTGAAGGGTCTGGGCTTCGGCACCGAGGAGGAGACAGGTGGTGGCGTTGTTCTGATCGGCGAGGAGGAATGTGTTGCGGTAGTCGTCGGGTGTGAGGACCCAGGGGTTGGCGGTGGGTGCTGTCGCGGTGTAGGGGAGCAGGCGGAGGGGGCTTCCGGAGGAGAGCTGCGGTGCGGCGGTGTTGGGCGTGGCTACGAGGATGTTTTGGCCGGGGAAGGCGAGGGCGAGGTTGGCTATGGCGGTTTCGAGGGCTTCGCCGGGTAGGGGGGCGAGGCTGACCATAAGATTGCCGGGGTCAGGGGAGGCTGTTGCGGCGGTGATGTTGGCTTGCGTGGAGGCCATGGTGCTGTCGGTAGCTTTCGTGTTGATGCTGAAGTGATGGTGTCGCAGAAGAACTACAAAAGCAACAGCAGACCCCTGCGGGATGACAAGCAAGAACTGCAACTGCAACGGCAACAGCAGATCCCTACGGGATGACAAATAAGAACGACAACAACAACCGCAGGTCCTTTGGCTACTCCATGATGTAGCGGTCGCTAAGTAAGATGCTAAACGGCGACGGAGGGAGGGTTGTCATAGGGGGTTCAGGGGGCGGGTGGAGGCGTCAAGGGTGAGCTGGTCGAGGGTGGGTTCTTCGTCAGGGATGGATGTGTAGGCTTCGGTGGAGTTGCGGGGCTGGTGGGCGGGTTGGAGTTCGAGCCAGAAGAAGGAGTAGGGAGCGAGGGTGAGAGGGTAGGGAGCGGCGGTGATGGTGGGGAAGGGGACGTAGCCTAGCATCTCGACCGGGACCATGCCGGCGAATTCGGAGAGGTCGAGGGAGACGGGCTGGGCGAAGCGGGAGAGGTTGGCGACGCAGAGGACGATCTCGGTGCCGGGAGAGGTGAGGTCGCGGACGTGGGCGGCGGTGTCTTCTTTGGAGCGAGAGGTGGGGTCGTAGTGGCGGATGTAGGCGATGACCTTGCGGTTTTCGGGATTGAGGAATTCCATGGAGCCTCGGCCGAAGACACGAAAGAGCTTGCGTAGGGCGATCATGTTGCGCGTCCAGTGGAGGAGCGAGGACTGATCGCTTAGCTCGGCTTCTACGTTGACGGCCTGATAGCCGAAGATGGGGTCCATGACGACGGGGAAGCAGAGGCGGGCGGGGTTCGCGGTGGAGAAGCCGGCGTTGCGGTCGGAGCTCCACTGCATGGGGGTGCGGACAGCGTTGCGGTCGCCAAGATAGATGTTGTCACCCATGGCGATCTCGTCGCCGTAGTAGACGATGGGGGTGCCGGGGAAGCTGAGCAGGAGTGAGTTGAGGAGCTGGATGCGCTGGCGATTGTTGTCGAGCAGGGGGGCGAGGCGGCGGCGGATACCGGAGTTGACGCGCATGCGAGGGTCGGCGGAGTAGGCGAAGTACATGTAGTCGCGCTCGTCAGAGGAGACCATCTCGAGGGTGAGTTCGTCGTGGTTGCGGAGGAAGAGGCCCCATTGACAGGAGTCGGGGATGGGGGGAGTTTGCGCGATGATGTCGGTGATAGGGAGGCGGTCTTCCTGACGGAGGGCCATGTAGATGCGCGGCATGAGGGGGAAGTGGAAGGCCATGTTGCACTCGTCGCCGTTGCCGAAGTAGGGGCGGACGTCGGCGGGCCATTGGTTGGCTTCGGCGAGGATGAAGCGGTTGGTGTAGCCGTCGTCGATGGCGGCGCGGATGGTGCGGATGATGTGGTGGGTCTCGGGGAGGCTCTCGCAAGCGGTGCCGTCGCGCTCGACAAGGTAGGGAACAGCATCGAGACGGAAGGCATCGACACCGAGGTCGAGCCAGAAGCGCATGGCTTTGAGGACTTCTTCCAGGACGGCGGGGTTGTCAAAGTTGAGGTCGGGCTGGTGGTGGAAAAAGCGATGCCAGTAGAAGGCTTTCGCGGTTTCGTCCCAGGTCCAGTTGGATTTTTCGGTGTCGGAGAAGATGATAGGCGCGTCTTTGTAGATCTGGTCGGTGGGGGACCAGACGTAGAAGTCGCGTTCGGGCGAGCCGGGGGGAGCATGGCGGGCTTTCTGGAACCAGGGGTGCTGGTCGGAGGTGTGGTTGATGACGAGCTCAATGAGGACCTGCATGTTGCGCTGGTGAGCGGCGGCGAGGAAGAGCTTGAAGTCTTCGATGGTGCCGTAGCTGGGGTTGACGGCGGTGTAGTTGGAGATGTCGTAGCCGTCGTCGCGGAGGGGTGAGGGATAAAAGGGGAGGAGCCAGAGGCAGGTGACGCCGAGGTCCTGGAGGTAGTCGAGGCGGGAGATGAGGCCGGGGAAGTCGCCGATGCCGTCCGCGTTGGAGTCCTGGAAGGTGCGGACGTGGAGTTCGTAGATGACTGCGTCTTTGTACCAGAGTGGATCAATGGCGCTACCGGGTTTCTTCAATGATGCCTCGGCTTTTGAATCTTGTTCGTGTCAGGTTAGATGGCGGTGAGGCTGGGGCCGTTACAAAGTTATCCACGAAGCACAGGGTTACGCTGCGGCATTTGTTCTGCGCATCCAAGCGAGAGACACATGCTTCGCTAAGAGATGCGAGGTGTGGGGCGTTCGGTTGCTGTGGATGAATTGCCAGCTAGATTGAGAGGGTGCGTGGCGGAGCAAAAGACAAGAAGGCAAAAGTGGTTACACGCCGCGAGGATTGAGGATTATTGCCTGATTGGTGATTGCGAGACGGCGGCGTTGGTGTCGCGAGAAGGGTCGATTGATTGGCTTTGTTGGCCGAAGTTTTCTTCGGGGGCTTGCTTTGCGGCTCTGTTGGGGACGAAGGAGCAGGGATTCTGGAAGATTGCTCCACAGGCGAAGGTGAAGGATGTACAGCGTCGATATGAGGAGCACACCTTAATTGTGGAGACGGCGTTTGAGACGGCTCGGGGAGAGGTGAGGGTTACGGACTTTATGCCTCCGCGGGGGCAGTACTCCGATGTGGTGCGCGTGGTGCGTGGTGTGCGGGGTAAGGTGGCGATGCGGATGGAATTGGCGATCCGGTTCGATTATGGTCGCACGATTCCGTGGGTGACGAGTCGAGGAGATGAATGGCAGGCGGTGGCGGGGCCGGACAGGGTGGTGCTGCGGACGAAGGCTCCGCTGCGTGGCGAGGGGATGATGACGGTGAGCGAGTTCACGGTGGGGGCTCGCGAGGTGCTGACGTTTGTGCTGACGTATGGGTCGTCTCTCGAGAAGGTGCCGAAGAAGATTAATGCACGAAGGGCGCTGGCCGATACGCGGCGATTCTGGAGGGGGTGGACGCGACGGAATGCCTATCGCGGGCCGTATGCGGATGCGGTGGAGCGCTCGCTGATTACGCTGAAGGCGCTGACGTATCGACCTTCGGGTGGAATTGTTGCCGCGCCTACGACTTCGCTTCCGGAGAGGATAGGCGGGGAGCGTAATTGGGATTATCGCTTCTGCTGGCTGCGTGATACGGCGTTTACGTTACTGGTGCTGATGCAGGCGGGTTATGTGGACGAGGCGGTTGCGTGGAGACAGTGGTTACTGAGAGCTGCTGCGGGGGCTCCAGATCAGATTCAGATGATCTATGGCCTTGAAGGGGAGAGGCGGATTCCGGAGTGGGTGGCGAAGTGGTTGCCGGGGTATGAGGGATCGTCGCCGGTGCGGATTGGGAATGGAGCAGCGGGACAGTTTCAGTTGGATGTGTTTGGAGAGGTGGCGGCGGCGCTGCTGCGGGCTCCGGAGGCGCAGGACGATATACGGGTTTCGGCGACGAGGTTGCAGGCTTCGCTGATCAATCATCTGTGCGATGTGTGGAGAGAGCCGGATGAAGGGATATGGGAGACGCGTGGGGGGCGCAAACACTTTACGCACTCGAAGGTGATGGCGTGGTTGGCGCTGGATCGCGCGATCGAATTTCATGAGCGCTTCGATGGTGATGGCGATGTGAAGCGGTGGAAGAGAGAGCGGGATCGGATTCATAGAGAAGTTTGCGAGAAGGGGTTCAATAAGAGGTTGAATAGTTTCGTGCAGTCGTATGGGGCGCGGGAGTTGGATGCGTCTTGTTTGCGGATTATGCTGGTGGGGTTTCTGCCGCCGGATGATCCGCGGATTCGCGGGACGGTGGAGGCGATTGAGAAACATCTGATGCGCGATGGACTTGTGCTTCGCTACAACACGCGCACGACGGACGATGGCGTTCATGGGGATGAGGGAGTTTTTCTGGCGTGCAGCTTCTGGATGGTGACGAA
Organism: Edaphobacter aggregans; assembly: GCF_003945235.1. Lineage (NCBI taxonomy): Bacteria > Pseudomonadati > Acidobacteriota > Terriglobia > Terriglobales > Acidobacteriaceae > Edaphobacter > Edaphobacter aggregans. The sequence continues at coordinate 1,526,018 of NZ_RSDW01000001.1, read as the reverse complement.
TCTTTGGCTGATCGGACGGAAAGAAGATGCTAAGGCTCTTTACGGGCGGTTGCTGGCGCTGCGGAATGATGTTGGCCTGTTGGCGGAGGAGTACGACCCGAAGAAGAAGCGCATGCTGGGAAATTTTCCACAGGCTTTGTCGCATATCGCGCTGATTCACTCGGCGTTTGCGATTTCCGGCGCATGGAAGCCGAAGCCGATAAAGGATCACGCACATTCGTAAAGGGTTAGTTGCGAGTGCAACCCAAAGCTAAGGTATGCGGCTCTAAGAGATAGATGAAAATTTTGTTGCGGTATGGAGAGATCCGGCCGCTAACCTCGCAGTGCACCTGCGGCGATGATGGCCGCCTTCTTTTAGAACTTCAGAATAAGGTCCTTTCAGCAACCTCCTAATGACGTACTGACCGCTTTCAAGACTTGCGTTACTAACCGACCGAGGCTGAGTGTGTTGCGAATTCCAAGTTCTACGTATCGCCTGCAATTGAATAAAGATTTTACGTTTGACGATGCGGCGAAGGTTGCAGAGTATCTGTGTGCGTTGGGGGTGTCGCATGTTTATTGCTCGCCTTATCTGCAGGCAGCGTCAGGGAGTACGCATGGTTATGACGTGGTCTCGCATCAGCGGGTGAATGAGGAGTTGGGTGGGGCTGAGGGACACGAACGGTTTTGCAAGAAGCTGGGTGAGCTTCACCTGGGACAGGTACTGGATACCGTGCCGAACCATATGTCGCTGGGGAAGGAGAATCGTTATTGGTGGGATGTGTTGGAGAACGGGACGTCGAGCCGGTATGCGTCGTTCTTCGATATCGATTGGCAGCCGCAGGAAGAGCGGCTAAGGAATAAGGTGCTGGTGCCGATTCTTCCTGACCAGTATGGGCGGGTGCTGCAGGCGGGCGGCATCAAGGTGGTGAGGCAAGGGAATAAGTTTCAGGTGGAAGCTTCTGGACAGACACTGCCGGTAGCTCCTCCGTCGTTGCCGGCGATACTGGCGCGGGCGGCTGAGTATGCGAAGTCGGATACGCTGAGTTTTCTGGCGTCGTCGTTTGGGCGGCTGGAGGCTCCGGAGTTTGTTGATCGCAGACGGATTCTGGCTCGGCATCGGGACAAGGTGGTGTTGTATACGCTGCTGGAGAGATTGTGCGCGGAAGAGGCTGGAGTCTGCGGGGGGATTGATAAATCGTTGTCGGAGTTGAATGCGAATCTTGATGCGCTGGATGATTTTCTGAATCAGCAGAACTACCGGCTGGCTTATTGGAAGACGTCGGGACAACAGATAAGCTTCCGCAGGTTTTTTGATGTGAACTCACTTGTGGGATTGAGGGTGGAGCGCGAGCATGTGTTTGAGGAGTCGCATGCGCTGGTGCTGGAGTGGCTGCGGCGTGGCGTGCTGGATGGTGTGAGGGTGGATCATCCGGATGGGTTGCGCGATCCGCTGGAGTATTTGAAGAGATTGAGAGAGCATGCGCCGGATGCGTGGATTGTGGGCGAGAAGATTCTTGAGCCGGGAGAGTTTTTGCGGGAGAGCTGGCCGATTCAGGGGACTTCGGGGTATGACTTTCTGAATGCTGTGGGTGGTGTGCTGGTGGATTCTGCGGGAATGGTGGAGTTGGGCCGCGTGTATCAAGCGTTTCTAGGTAAGCAGTTTGCGGGGCAGTTGACGGAGTTTTCGGCGGTCGCGCATGAGAAGAAGATCAACGTGCTGCAGGAGGCTCTGGGGAGCGATGTGAATCGGCTGACGTCGCTGTTTGTGGAGATATGCGAGAGCAACCGTAATCAGAGGGACTTTACGCAGACAGAGGTGCGGCGCGCGATTCGTGAGCTGGCGGCGTGCTTTGCGATCTATCGGACGTATGTGGTTCCAGATCGCGAAGAGATTACGGATGAAGACAGGGCTTATATCGTGCAGGCTACTGAGTGCGCGAAGCAGAAACGACAGGATGTCGATGCGGGGCTTTTCGATTTTCTTCGTGATGTGTTGACGATGGAGGTGAAGGGGAAACAGGAGACGGAGTTTGTGCTTCGGTTCCAGCAGTTCACGGGGCCAGTGATGGCTAAGGGTGTGGAGGATACGGCGTTCTATTGCTACAACCGGTTGACGGGTTTGAATGAGGTGGGGAATGATCCGGGGTGCGATGGTTTGAGCGTGGCGGAGTTTCATGCCTATTGCGCGAAGATGCAGGCGACGCATCCGGTGACGATGACGGCACTGGCAACGCATGATACGAAGCGAAGTGATGATGTGCGGGCGCGGCTGGCGGTGTTGTCGGAGATACCGGGGCGGTTTGGGGGCGTGGCGCAGCGGTGGTCGCGTATGAATCGTGAGTTTCGCACTGGGGAGATGCCGGATCGGAATACGGAGTATCTGTACTACCAGACCTTGATTGGTGCATGGCCTCTGCCGGTGGATCGTGCGCAGAGTTACATGCTGAAGGCTGTGCGTGAGGCGAAGCAGCAGACGACGTGGGTGGCGAATAACAAGGAGTTCGAGGACGCGCTGCATCTGTTTGTCGAGAAGACGTTGGGGCACGAGCCGTTTTTGAAAGAGCTGGAGCAGTTTGTCGAGAAGGTGAAGGGGCCGGGGCGGGTGAACTCGCTGGTGCAGACGCTGATCAAACATACAGCACCGGGCGTGCCGGATCTTTATCAGGGGACGGAGCTCTGGGATTTGAGTCTGGTCGATCCGGATAATCGGCGGCCTGTGGATTTTGAGACGCGGAGGCGGTTGCTGGAAGAGTTGAAGGTGATGAAGTGCGAGCATGTTGCTGCGCGGGTGATGGAGGGGATGGAGGAGGGACTGCCGAAGCTGTGGGTGATCCATCAGGCGTTGCATTTGCGGCGCGAGCGGCCGGAGTGGTTCGATGCTGAGGCGGCGTATGCTCCGCTGGATGTCGCGGGAGTGAAGAATGAGTATGTGATTGCGTATCTGAGGGGGGATTCTGTTGCAACGGTGGTGCCACGGTTGACGATGAAGATGGAGGGAGCGTGGCGCAGAACGACGGTGAGTTTGCCGGAGGGGCAGTGGCGGAATCGTTTGACGGGAGAGATGGTGGGCGGGGGAAGAGTTGCGGTGGAGATGCTCTGGAAAGATTTTCCGGTGGCGCTGCTGGTGCGTGAAGATATCAGTGAGGGACGTGGGGATGCATGAGTTCTCTGTGTGGGCTCCTTGGGTGAGCAGAGTTGCGGTGAAGGTGGGCGAAGCGTCGTATCCGATGAATGGGCCGAATGAGCAGGGATGGTGGAAGGCTGGGGTGGAGAGTGCTGGGCCTGGGACGGACTATGCGTTTCTGGTGGAGGATGATCCGACGCCTTATCCTGACCCCCGCAGTGCCTGGCAACCGCATGGTGTGCATGGGGCTTCACGTGTGTACGACCAGAAGGCGTTTGCATGGCAGGAGGAGCATTGGAATGCGCCGCCTTTGTCGGGTGCCGTGATCTACGAGATGCACGTAGGTACGTTTACGCAGGGTGGGACCTTCGATTCGGCGATTGAGCGGCTGGCTCATCTGGTTGCGCTTGGCGTGACGCATCTGGAGATCATGCCGGTGGCGGCGTTTCCAGGACGGCATGGATGGGGGTATGACGGGGCTGCGATGTATGCGGTGACGGAGCAGTATGGCGGGCCAGATGGGTTGAAGCGGCTGGTGGATGCTTGCCATCGTGAGGGGCTGGCGGTGTTGCTCGATGTTGTCTACAACCACTTTGGGCCGGTGGGAAATTACACAGGCAAGTTTGGGCCGTATATGACGAACAGGCACCATACGCCGTGGGGTGATGCGGTGAACTTCGAAGAGGCGGGTAGCGATGAGGCGCGGAGGTTTTTTTGCGACAACGCGCTGATGTGGATGCGGGATTATCGCATTGATGGGTTGCGGCTGGATGCGGTGCATGAGTTTGTCGATCGGTCGGCGATTCATTTTATGGAGCAGCTCACGGCAGAGGTGGAAGTGCTCTCGTCGATGCTGGAGCGCCGTTTGGTGGTGATTGCGGAGAGCGATCTGAATGATCCGCGAGTGGTGATGCCGCGTGAGGCTGGCGGTTACGGGATGGATGCGCAGTGGAACGATGATTTTCATCATGCGCTGTTTACTGTGCTGCATGTGGAGGATGCGCGCAAAGGGTACTACGAGGACTTTGGGTCTTTCGAGCGGTTGGCGAAGTCGCTGACAGAGATATTTGTGTATGACGGGGTGTATTCGCGGTATCGGAAGAGAACGCATGGGAGGCCGGTGAGAGGGCTGTCGGCGCATCGGTTTATTGGGTTCATACAAAATCACGATCAGGTGGGGAATCGTGCGACGGGGGATCGTCTGGAGCAGGTTGTGGGGTTCGAACGGGCTAAGGTTGCGGCGGGGTTGATGCTGACAGCTCCGTTTCTTCCGATGCTCTTTCAGGGAGAGGAGTATGCGGCATCGACGCCGTTTCAGTATTTTGCGGATCATGATGATCCGGAGATGGCGAGGGCGGTGTCTGAGGGGCGGCGACGGGAGTTTGCGGCGTTTGGGTGGGATCCGGCGGTGATTCCTGATCCGGAGAAGGTGGAGACGTTTGAGCGGTCGAAGTTGAAGTGGGACGAGGCCGGGGAAGGCAGACATGAGGAGATGATGGATTGGTATCGCGGCCTGATTCGTTTGCGGCGGAGTTCGATCTCTCTGAATGATGGCGATCCGGCGCATGTGAAGGTGGAGTTCGATGAAGAGAAGCGGTGGTTGATGATGAAGCGCGGGCTGGTGAAGGTGATATGCAATCTGGGAGACGAGCCTATGACGTTTGGAAGTCTGGGGGGCTTCCGGCTTGTACTGGCGTCGCGTGACGGGGTTGTCGTGGGTGGGGACAGCGTGATGGTGCCTGCCGATGGACTGGCGATCGTGTCTGCTGAAAAAGAATAGACGCTTTGCGTCAAGTCGAGACGCAGGTTAAGCTAGGGTTAAGCCCCGAGTGATAAGTTCGCCAAGGATTCGGATTAAGCGACGCGAAAGTGTCGTCCGAAACGGAACTTTTTAGTCTGTTGCACCGTCTTGTCATTAGAAAACTGGAATTCTGTATCAGATTTATTTCGAGATAGGACCCTTGCACTCTAGGAGAAGGATGAAGACGATGTTTACGAGATCCGGAATTTGGCGAACGCCAGCAATGTGCCTGGGCCTGATGCTTCCTCTGGGGGGGGCTTTAGAGGGATCGAAGGCATTGGCGCAGAGCCCGGCCCCTGCTGCAGCCGCTGCGCGTCAGCTGGGTACAGTGAAGTCGATCTCGGGAAATAGTGTGACGTTGGCGACCGATAGCGGTTCGCAGGTTTCGGTGAGTGTTGCCGACGGGGCGAAGGTCCTGCAGCTGGCGCCGGGAAGCACGGATTTGAAGTCGGCTCAGCAGATTGCGTTGACAGATGTCGCTGTGGGCGACCGCGTATTGGTGACGGGTAAGGCTGGCGATGATGGCGGCTTCACAGCGTCGCGCGTGATTCTGATGAAGTCCACGGATATTGCAGAGAAGAATGCAGCGGAGAAGGCGGACTGGCAGAAGCGCGGGTCCGGCGGGCTAGTGAGCGCGGTCGACGGCGGGACACTGACGATATCTGCTGGCGCGAAGAAAATTCAGATCCAGACGGCAGACAACACGAAATTCCGGCGCTACTCGGGCGACTCGGTGAAGTTTGAAGATGCGAAGCCAGGTACGCTGGCACAGATTCAGGTGGGCGATCAGCTTCGTGTACGTGGGACGAAGTCCGAGGATGGCTCGACGATTCAGGCCGAAGAGGTTGTGAGCGGGTCATTCAAGAATCTGGCGGGAACAATTGCGACGATCAATGCCGCGGGCGGAACGTTGACTTTGAAGGACCTGACGACAAAGAAGACAATGACCGTGATGGTGACGGCGAACTCGGATGTTCGCAAACTACCGCCTGAGATTGCGGCGAGGTTTGCGGCGAGGGCGAGAGGTGGTGCAGCGGCGGGTGCACCGGGTGGCGGTCAAGCGACAGCGAGTAGTGGTGGACAGACTGCAGCGGCGGGTGCGGGTGCTGCTGCAGGTGGCGGTCCGCGCGGCGCTGGTGGCATGGGCGGTCCCGGTGGACCGGGTGGAGGAGGAAGGTCTGCGGGAGGAGATCTGTCGCAGATGTTGTCCAGGCTTCCTACAGGGAGTCTGGCTGATCTGAAGGTGGGAGATGCGGTGATGGTTGTCGCGTCACAGGCCGAACCGAGCAGCCAGACGGTGACGGCGGTGACTCTGCTTGCTGGTGTGGAGCCGATTCTTGCGGCGACGCCAAGTGGCAGCCCGGCGATGACCTTGTCGCCGTGGAATGTAGGCGGAGGGGCTCCTGATGCTGGCGGTGGTGTGCAGTAAGCCGTCGACAACAGTAACGTTGTTTTTTTGTCTTTCTTTTGAGGAGCAGTAATGTCATTTTGTTCAAAACTGAAGATCTTTTTTCTTTTTTTCATTGCCTTGACGCCGATGTTTGTGCGCGCTCAGCAGCCGGCTGCGGCTACGGTGCGTGGTTTGGTGACTGACCCCGATGATGCTGTCATTCCGGGTGCGACGGTCACGCTGACTCCGGCCTCGGGCAAGGGGAAGGCCCAGGTTGTGCAATCGCAGAGCGATGGAGCCTTTACGCTACATGGCGTGCCGGCTGGAGCCTATTCGATGACGGTGACGATGCAGGGTTTTGCCACCTTCGTGAAGATGGATGTGCGGGTGGCCGCTGGACAGGCGCTGACGCAGAACGTGAAGATGGCTATCCAGGCGCAGACGCAGGAGGTTCAGGTAACGGCGCAGTCGGCGCAGGTGGGCGTGGACTCGGATAGCAATGCGAGTTCGACGGTGATCAAAGGCAAGGATCTCGATGCGCTCTCGGATGATCCGGATGAGTTGTCGTCTGAGTTGTCGGCATTGGCGGGACCGGCGGCGGGGCCGAATGGCGGACAGATTTATGTGGATGGATTTACTGGCGGTCAGCTTCCGCCGAAGTCGTCGATCCGCGAGATTCGAATCAACCAGAATCCGTTTTCGGCACAGTTTGATCGGCTGGGATATGGACGCGTCGAAGTGTTTACCAAGCCGGGCACGGACAAGATTCATGGACAGTATTCGTTGACGGGCAATGATTCGTCGTTCAACTCCGGCAATCCGCTGCTGAATGCGAATCTGAGTCCCGGGCAGACGCCGATTGTGCAGCCGCCGTATCACTCGGTCTTCATGTTCGGTAACTTTTCGGGGCCGATCTCCCGCATCGCATCCTATTCAATCGGCGGATCGCACCGCTCGATCCAGGACAACACGATCGTGAACGCGATTGTGCCGGCATCTCTGTTTACGTGCCCGGCGGGACAGACAACTTGCTCTTACCAGGCGGCGACACTGCTGCCACAGGTGAGAACCGACATCAGCCCACGACTGGATCTAGCGCTTGGCGAGAAGAATACGCTGACGACGCGGTTCCAGTATTACCAGAACGATACGCAGAATGACGGTGTGGGTGGTTTCGATCTGCCTACGACGGGGTACAACCTGTCGAGTTCTGAAGCCACACTGCAGATGAGCGATACGCAGATCGTGAATTCGCGGGTGATCAACGAGACGCGATTCGAGTATGAACGCGACAGCAGCACGCAGACTGCGCAGAACTTGAGCCCGACGATCAACGTGCAGGGAGCATTTACCGGCGGAGGTTCGAACGCCGGCAACATCACCGATATCCAAAATCACTTTGAGGTACAGAACTACACTTCGATCCAGCTTCAGAAGAACTTCATCCGGTTCGGCGGGCGTTTGCGAACGACCAGCGACTACAACCAAACGACGTCGGGCAAGAACGGCATGTTTACCTATAACTGTCTCGTAACGACGGATTGCACTTCGTCGTACATGAGCGGAAGCGCCAGCCAGTTCACTATTACGACAGGGTTCGTTCCGGTGAATGCAACTATGGTCGACGTTGGCTTGTATGCCGAGGATGACTGGAAGCCACGGCCGAACTTGACGTTGAGTTATGGGCTTCGTTACGAAACACAGAACCACTTGAATGGTAACCAAAACGTTGCGCCGCGCGTCTCGTTTGCCTATGGGTTGGGAAGTCCGAAGGGGACACCGAAGACGGTGCTGCGCGGCGGGTTCGGAATGTTCTATGACCGATTCAATCTGACTAACATCACGACGACGGTTCGGCAGGATGGCGTCCATCAGACACAGACGACACTTGCTAGTCCCGATCCGACGACGTGTTCGCCGACGAATCTGAGCGGTTGCACGGCGGGGACACCAGGCGGTCAAACGACGTGGGGGTCTGCGCCTAACCTGCGTGCGCCGTATACGCTTCAGTTTGCGCTTGGAGCCGATCAGCAACTCTTCCGCGGCGCGACGCTGTCATTGAATTATCTGAATGCAAGAGGCGTACACCAGTTCATCAGCCAGAACATCAACTCTCCAATTGGCGTCGACGATAGTGGAAACCTGATCTATCCTGTTCAGCCTGCGCCAGGCTCTCACCCGGAGATCATCAAGCAGTTCCAGTCCGAGGGCGTATTTCGGCAAAACCAGCTGATCGCGAATGTAAATATTCGCACTAGCCGGTACTTTACGCTGGGCGGCTACTACGTATTGAATTTTGCGAAATCGGATACGGCTGGTGCAACCAGCTTCCCGTCGGTTCCGTTCAACATCGGCGCGGATTACGGGCGGGCATCGTTCGATGTACGCAATCGGGCATTCCTCTATGGGAGCGTCACGCTGCCGTATCATATTTCGCTGAATCCGTTTATTGTTGCCGCCTCCGGGACTCCGTATAACCTGACGGTGGGCAGCGATCTGAATCACGATGGACAATTCAACGACCGACCCGCGTTCGCGAGCGGGACGTCGGGGAACTGCTCGGATATCACGAGCTTTGCCAGGCCTGCAGCGGGTCTAACGACGGTTCCAATCAACTACTGCACTGCGAAGGGTTTGTTCACGATGAATCTGCGTGTCGGCAAGACCTTCGGATTCGGAGAACCGACGGGACAACTTGCTCAAGGCGGTCAGGGTGGTAATCGTGGTGGTGCTGGCGGCCCCGGAGGTCCCGGCGGCGGTCGTGGAGGACCGGGTGGTGGTCTCGCTGGCGGTGGTGGTCGTGGCGGTCCCGGAGGCGGCGGTGCCAGCACTGGCAAACGGTACAACCTGACGTTCTCTGCACAGTTCCAGAACCTGTTCTCGACGGATAACTTTAGTGCGCCAGGTTCCGTGCTGAACACGCCGCAGAACTTCGGAAAGTACACACAGTTGGCTGGGCAGTTCTACACCAGCAACGCGGCGCTGCGACGTATCTTGTTGCAGATGTCGTTTAACTTCTAATTTATAAATACTTCACAAAAAGAAAGGGCACGGCTGATGGACTTGGCCGCGCCCTTTTTCTTTATTCAGGGTGAAAGTTTTTCTTTAGGGTTTGCCAGCAGGTGTAGTACTCGTGCTGCAGGGCTGCGGTGTCCATGGCAAATTTTGTGGGGCGGCAGGCGAAGCGGGTTTCGAACATGAAGGCGAGGGTGCCTTCGAGTTTGACGGGTTTGAGGTCGGCGGTGCTGGCGCGTTCGAAGGTTTCGGCGTCGGGGCCGTGGCCGGACATGCAGTTGTGAAGGCTGGCTCCTCCGGGGACGAAGCCTTCGGCTTTGGCGTCGTACTCGCCCTGGATGAGGCCCATGAATTCGTTCATGAAGTTGCGGTGGAACCAAGGGGGACGGAAGGTGTGTTCGGCGACGATCCAGCGTGGGGGGAAGATGGCGAAGTCGACGTTGGCGGTGCCGGGGATCTCGCTCGGTGAGGTGAGGACGGTGTAGATGGATGGGTCGGGGTGGTCGAAGCTGACAGAGTTGATGCAGTTGAAGCGGGCGAGGTCATATTTGCAAGGCGCGTAGTTGCCGTGCCAGGCGACGACGTCGAGGGGGGAGTGGTCGAAGTCGGTGGCCCAGAGGTTGCCGAGGAACTTGGCGACGACCTGGAAGGTGCCGCGGTCGCGGTCTTCGAAGGAGGCGTACGGGGTGAGGAAGTCGCGGGTGTTGGCGAGGCCGTTGGCGCCGATGGGACCGAGGTCTGGAAGGCGGAATGGCTGTCCGTAGTTCTCCAGGAGGTAGCCGCGGGCCTGCTTGTCGAGGAGTTCGATGCGGAACTTGATGCCCCGGGGGATGAGAGCGATCTCGCCGGGCGCCAAGTCGATGATGCCGAGTTCGGTGTGGAGGAGGAGGCAGCCTAACTGGGGGACGAAGAGTAGTTCGCCGTCTGCCGTGTAGAAGAAACGGTCGGTCATGCTTTGGTTGGCGACGTAGAGGTGGATGGCTGCGCCGGTGTGTAGGGTGGAGTCGCCGTTGCCGGCGAGAGTGACGAGACCGTCGATGAAATCGGTGGGTTTGGTGGGGAGGGGGATGGGGTCCCAGCGGAGTTGGTTAGGTGGCGTCTCGATTTCGTTGAAGGGGGTGGAGCGGATGAGGCCGTTGGGGATGCGTTCGTAGGGTTTGTGCATCACGGAGGGGCGGATGCGGTAGGTCCAGGTGCGCCGGTTGAGATGTCGTGGGGCGGTGAAGGGGGTGCCGCTTAGCTGCTCGGTGTAGAGGCCGAGTGGGGACTTCTGAGGGGCGTTCTGGCCGACGGGGAGTGCGTCGGGGATGGCCTCGGTGGCGAACTCGTTGCCGAAGCCGGTGGAGTAGTGATCAGGCATGGGATCCTCTTTTGGCTTTGATGCTTCCCCGTGAGTCGTTCCCGGGACACCGTAGCTTAGAGCATTCCTGCTATTGCTGTCCTTTTTCCTGCGAGGGTACCGTGTCTCGGCTAGTACCCCCTCCCCTTACTTTTGATTCAAAGTATTCATTTTTCATGAGTTAGGTCTGGACCTCCCTTGCAAGGTATTGAATTTATTGGATCTTGGTTCGTAAGGTATTCCATCTAAGCGAGTTGCGGGTGTTGGTTGAGGTAAAAAGGCAGGCCTCGGTTCTTTGTCCGAGGCCCGTCTCTTTTTGTCTCTTAGCTCTAGATTAGCAAATGGAGTGGAATTGATCGGCAGGCGTATCTCAATGATTTTAGATGAGTTTTGGGGAAGATGGGCTTGACAGGTTTTTGGTAGCAGTGGCTGGATCGTGGGGTTCGCTGAAGAGAAACAATGGTTCGCTTCCGAGTGAATAACCCCAACCTTCGCGCGATCAGGCGCGATCAGGATGGGGCACTCACGGTGGGAGGGAAGAAAGCGGTTCGCGCATCACGCGAATGGCTCACTCATGCGATGAGGCATGAATGGGGCACCCAGCCGTTTCCGATGTGCGAAATGATGAGAAGCCGGGTTGATCTGGGTATCGTGTGTTCGGTGGTGTGGGGATGTGGTGAAGATTGGGCGCTTATTTGTGACGGAAGATTCAGGTTCGACGTTATGGGCGGTCTATACTTTTGGCCAATCGAGCTAAATCGATTGAATAGATGATTTTTATCGAAGGAGAATACCTTGAACACCGTTACTTCTACTGCAGTGCTTCAAAGACCGAAGTTGCTCACTCCGATCCTCATTGGCGGCTTTGCCGCCGGACTCTTTGATCACCTAATGGCAGTTCACACCTTTGGCTGGGGTGTTTCGCGTGGGGTTGCCAGCGGGTTGCTTGGGAAGGCTGCGTTTCAGGGAGGGATGGGCACGTGGACGCTGGGTCTGGTGCTTCAGTTCTTCATCGCGATTTCGGCGGCGGCTATCTACTGCCTGGCTAGTTTGAGGCTCAGGTTTCTGAGGGACAACTGGCTGGTATGTGGGTTGTTTTATGGGATTGCTGTCTACCTGGTGATGAATCTCATTGTCCTGCCGCTCTCGGCGTTTCCTTTTCCCGTGGGTCCGTTTAAGGTATCGACGTTAATTCAAGGACTGCTGGTGCACATGATTCTTATAGGATTGCCGATCTCGTTTAGTCTTCGGCGGTTTTCTAGTTAGAAAATTGCGAGATGAGATTTGTTGGATTGTTGAGAAGAAGCGGTTCGCGCTTTGCACGAATGTCCCACTCATCGCGATGAACCTGCGATGAGTGAGGTACCCAAAGTGTTGGGCTGATATGTGGCCCACCCACCATCTGGTTCTCCCCTAAGGGCACGAATTCAATGTCCCGTAGGACTTCCGCATAATCTCAAATACTGATCTGGCGATTCCGGCTTTTCGCCGTGTTCCGGAAACCATTGGCATAGCTTATTCGAAAGCCGCGCTGCTTCCCACCAACGTACCCCTTTCCAAGAACTGCCTTCCACGTCGGTCACGTTGTCAAAGTCGGCGCCATGCACTACGACTCCGTCGAGGCGCGTGCCGCGAAGCTGTGCGGAGCCCATATCAACATCTGATAAGTTCCCTCCGCTGAGGTCGCTATCCGAAAAGTTGACGTTATGGAGATACGCTCCTTTGAAATAGACATGAGTAAAATTCTTTCCGCTTAGATTTACAACCGCATCTTCGTCCAGTCGCAAGATCAACGTTCGGAGGTCAGCTGAATAGGGTGGGTCTGCTGAGTCTGCCTGTGGTGGACGAGTGCCATTTTCCCTCCAAAAGTCTAGTAGGCCCTGGGTAACTGTATCAATCTGCCATTCCCGCCGGCGGGCTTCTTCGATCTTCAAACTTGCCTCAGGCGTTAGTTTCTCTATTTCGCTGGATAAGTTTATGCGGAAGAGTCCTTGCGATGGGATAGGGAGCTTTGCGTCTTTGTAAATGGATTTGGCTAACTCGCGATGACTTAGTGAAATCGACTGTGCTACCGAATAAATCAGGCAACAAGGGTCAGCCCATCCGTCACGACGTCTCAGCTGTTCAAACAAGTGGTCGAAGGCATTTACGTCCTTAATGAAAGGCAATGTGACAGCTACCAGTGTTTTTGCCTCCCCGCTATGTAAATCAGAGCTAAAGAAAGTTTCGAGAACCATAGCTCCACCAACGGCCTTGGAATCACCGTCGAAACTGACTTCTTTCACCGCATCTTTCCATTGTTTACTCTCATCGGCTAATCGCCCCTGACGAGCTGTATAGCCGAACTGAACAATTTGGAACATCAGAGTGATAAGTGCCAAAACAATCGTTGCCTGTGTCGTTGAGAGAATACGTTCGTAAAAAGAGCGTTTCCTCTTGACCTCATTGTTTTGCGCTTTTGCGTTGGCTGCTTCCCATTTGATCTTTTTGGTCGAAGCATCCAGGTTGCGTATCTCTGCACGTAATTTGTTCGCGGAGAGATCCGCAGACGAGACAGGTTCATTTGTTTGATCTTGAGGGCTTTCCGGCACTAGACCAATACCCCCTTCCTCTGCTGCTCAGCAGTGGGTCGACCTACGATCTACGGGATGATGAACGAATCATCGAAAGCATACCCTATTTTCAGGAAAAGGAAGATCCTCCGTCGGATGCTACGTGATTCGAGAAAATGTTGAGTAATTTTTAGTGAGAGTCGTTGGATTGGGGAGTGGCGATGACGATCGTTTTGGCGTTTAGGAATTCGCGCATGCCGGCGGCGGAGAGTTCGCGGCCGTAGCCGGAGTGCTTGATGCCTCCGAAGGGGAGGCGGGGATCGCTGGCTACCATCGCGTTGAGGAAGACGGCTCCGCATTGGAGTTCGGAGACTAGGCGCTGCTGCTCGGCAGGGTCGCGGGTCCAGGCGGAGGCGCTTAGGCCGAAGGGGGTGTCGTTGGCGATGGCGATGGCTTCGTCGAGGCTTTGCACGCGGAAGAGCATGGCTACGGGGCCGAAGAGCTCTTCGCGGTAGACAGGCGAGGTGCGGGGGATGTTGGTGAGGACGGTGGGCTCGAAGTAGTTGCCGTCGCCTAGCATGCGTTCGCCGCCGGTGAGGATGCGGGCTCCGGCGCGGGTGGCGGCTTTGACCTGGGCTTCGAGCTCTTCGACGATCTTTGCGGTGGCGAGGGGGCCGATGTCGGTGGTGTCCTTGGTGGGGTCGCCTACGCGGATGGCTTCCATGCCGGCGACGAAGCGGGATTCGAAGGTCTCGTAGATGGAGTCGTGGACGAGGAAGCGCTTGGCGGCGATGCAGGATTGGCCGGAGTTGACGCAGCGGGCTTTGACGGCGGTTTCGACGGCTAGGTCGAGGTCGGCGGAGGGCATGACGATGAAGGGGTCGCTGCCGCCTAGTTCGAGGACGGATTTTTTGATGAGCCATCCGGCTTGCGCGGCGACGGCTCGGCCTGCGGGTTCGCTGCCAGTAACGGTGACAGCAGCGATGCGCTCATCGGCTAGGACGGATTCGACCTGGCGGGCTTCGATGAGGAGGGTCTGGAAGGTGCCGCGGGGGAAGCCGGCGCGGCGGACGAGGGACTCGATGGCGAGGGCGCACTGGGGGACGTTGGAGGCGTGCTTGAGGAGCGCGGTATTGCCGGCCATGAGTGCGGGCGCTAGGAAGCGGAAGACCTGCCAGAAGGGGAAGTTCCAGGGCATAACGGCGAGGATGATGCCGAGGGGGTCCCAGCGGACGTAGGAGTGGTTTTCGGTGGGGATGGATTCGGGGGCGAGGATGCGGGCGGCGTTGTCGGCGTAGTAGCGGCAGGCGGTGGCGCACTTGAGGACTTCTTGTCGCGCGGCGTGGAGGGGCTTGCCCATCTCGAAGGTGATGATGGCGGCGAGGTCGTCGGTCTCTTGCTCAAGGATGGCGGCGAGCTTGCGCATGCAGAGGGCACGGTGGTCGAGCGGGACGGCGGGGTAGGTGCGGAACGCTTCGGCGGCGAGGGCGATCTTTTCGCGGATGGCTTCGGGGGTGAGGGCGTCGAAGCTGCGGATGAGTTTGCCGGTGGCGGGATTGATGGATTCGATGGCCATGCTTGATGAGGGACCCAACTACTCAGATGCTAGCTTAGCAAGTGCGGCGGCGAGGACGTGGGTGCCGCGGGCGATGTCGGCGGGGGCGGCGTACTCGTCGGGGCGGTGGGAGACGCCGTTGCGGCATGGGATGAAGAGCATGGCGATGGGTGCGATGCGGGCCATGAAAAGGGAGTCGTGGTAGGCGCGGCTAACCATTTTTTTGTACGGGATGGATTCTTCGGTGCAGACTTGTTCGAGGGTTTCGATGATGTGGGGGGAGGATTGGGCGGGGGCGTCGGCGTTGATGAGTTCTTCGGTGATGGTGATCTTGCGGCGCTGGCGGAGGTCTTCGATGTCGCGGCGGACGGCTTGCATGACGGACTCGCGGCGGGTGGGGTCGGTGTCGCGGATGTCGAGTTGGAGGGTGACTCGGGAGGGGACGGAGTTGACGGCTCCGGGGTGGACGTCGCAGGTGCCTACGGTGGCTACGGTGTCGATTGCGCCGGTGGCGAGGGTGTGGCGTTCGATGGAGAGGATGAGTTCGGCGGCGGCGCAGAGGGCATCGCGGCGGTCGGGCATGAGGAGGGCTCCGGCGTGGCCGCCGAGGCCGGTGATGGTGAAGCGATAGCTGGCCGGGGCGGCGATGCTGGTGACGATGCCTATGGGGATCTGTTCGCGCTCGAGGAGGGGGCCTTGCTCGATGTGGAGCTCGATCCAGGCGTGGTAGTGGTTGGGCGGGAGGACGGTGGAGGCGAGTGTGCCTTGGAAGCATGCGGCTTCGCGGATTGCTGCGAGGGTTTGGGCGGTGTCGGCGGGTTCGTTGGCTTCGCGGAGGGTGTCGGCGCGGGTGGGGTCGAGAGTGCCGGAGAGAAGACGGGAGCCGATGCAGCCGATGCCGAAGCGGGTGGGCTCTTCCGAGGTGAACATGACGAGTTCGATGGAGCGGCGGGGTTGGAGGCCACTGCGTTTGAGGGCGCGGAGAGCTTCGAGACCGCCGAGGACGCCGACGGTGCCGTCGTACATGCCGGCATGGGGGATGGCGTCAGTGTGGGAGCCGGTGGCTACGGCGGGGAGGGTGGGGTCGGTGCCGGGCCAGCGGATGAAGGTGTTGCCTACGGCGTCTTCGCGGATGAGGAAGCCTTCGGCGGTGGCGAGGGCTTTGAGCCACGCGCGGGCGCGGAGGTCGTCGGGGGAGAAGACGATGCGGGTTACGGCGGTGCCTTCGGCGGGCTGCTCGATGGAGGTGATGGTAGCGAGGGTTTGGAGCTCTTGCTGGAGACGGGTTGAGTCGATTTGGATGGGCATGGTTTGGGTGGAATTTTACTTAGGCCTTAGCTTAGGTGCGTGAGATTCTCTTCGGATTTATATGGACTCAGAGTGCGCAGAAAGATTTCTTTTTGTGCATGATGGCACCGTAGTGATCGAGATTTAGCATCGTACGAAGAGCATACCGGTAAAAGGACGCTGAGATGAAAAAGCAAAGCTATCGTCTTGTGTGTTTGTCGCTATTAGTCGTCTTCTGTGGGGTTGTGTTCCCGCAGCAGCCGCCGTCGCCGCAGCCTCCTGCAAATGTTAATGGAAAATGGACGTTGTACTGCAAGGATCCGAACGGAACTACGTCGACGAAGTATCTCGATCTGCAACAGGAAGGTACGAACATCAAAGGGGGGCACTTCAAGGGACCGAACCAATCCGGAGGAGTGGAGGGTACGATCGACGTGCAACATCTGGTGGTTCGGACCAAGACGAGGAACGTGCTGGTTTTTCGTGGAAGAGTGGATGGGGCGAGAGTTGATGGAGTTGTGCAGGGCACTACGTTCAACGGAACGTTCCATGATCGTGGAGGTACGGGGTCATTTCAAGGTGTGCGCACGCCGTGATGATTATCGAATGGGCTAAGTGAGCCTTATGCCAATCAATCATGTTACTCGCAGGGCTGTTGTAACGAACTTGCTTCGCGCAAGTGCTGCGACAGCTATCGGTGTACCGGCATTGAGTGTGCTCGCTCAACGCGAGTTAGGTCAGGGACGCTTTAATACGGAAGGATTTCAGCGGCAATATCGCGTGCCTGCCATGTCGGTTGCGATCTCGAAGGATGGGCGATTTGTCTATGATCGCGCGGGCGGCATGGCTGATCGTCAACACCTGACGCAGGCCCAGCAGGACAGTCTTTTTCGTATCGCCGATCTCTCCAAGCCGATTACTGCGGTTACGATTTTCTTCCTGATCGAGAACGGCAAGTTGAATCTTACGGACAAGGTGTTTGGTCCTGCAGGGATACTTAATGCTAAGTATGGCAAGGCTTCCTATAAGCCCTATGTGGCCGAGGTTACTGTGGACCACCTTCTTACTCACACCGCTGGCGGGTGGGCTGCTGATGAGAATGATCCCATGTTTCATAACAACGGTTGGGATCAGGCAAAGCTAATTACGACGACCATCGAAAACGTACCGCTTACCAGTCAGCCGGGTACGCAATGGATCTATTCCAACTTTGGATATTGCCTGCTGGGTAGGGTCATCGAACAGGTGGCTGGCCAGCCTTACGATGCTTATGTTCAAGCCAATATTCTTGGTCCTTGTGGCATCACCAGTATGCAGATCGGCCGTAATAGCGAGAGACAGCGCGGCGCGAACGAGGTTGTCTCCATCGGTCAATACTCGGAAGATCCTTACAAAATCAACGTCAGCCGCATGGATTCGTGTGATGGGTGGATTGCCTCGTCCACACAACTTGTTCAGTTTCTGGACCATGTTGCTGGAGCGCCGAATATTGCCGCACTTTTGAAGCCTGAAACGATTCGCGTTATGACGACTCCGACGCCGGCCTCTCCCACAGGCAACGGACGTTACGCGCGTGGTTGGATGGTCAGCGATAACGGGACCGGAGCCTGGTGGCACAGTGGAAGTTTGCCTGGGTCAACTTCGTTCATGATCCGGACCGCGGATGGCTCGTGCGCTGCGGCTGTTTGCAATACGCGAACGGAGCCTCATCAGGAGATGGATATGGCTCTCTACCGGATGATGTCGGAGATGGTGCAGAACGTCTCGGGTTGAGACTTACTGCTTGGGGATGCCGAACTGTTTGGCGAGGATGTTGTCGAAGACGCTGGTGGGTAGGAGGGATTTGAGGCGGGCGGCGATTTTGGCGTCTTGGCCGATGAGCACGCGGGCGGGAGCGCGGGCGGCGGTGATGGTGTGGACTACTTCTTCGGCGGCCTTTTCGGCGGGTATGGCATTGCTCGCGGCTTTCTGGGCGAGTGCGATGAGGCCTTCGATCTCGCGGCTGTAGAGTTTGCGGGCGGGGTGGTCGGGCGTGTAGTCGGCGGCGGAGTCCTGACCTTTGGACCAGATGTCGGTGGCGATGGCGCCGGGCTCAATGACGGTGACGCCGATGCCCTGAGGGCGGAGTTCAAGACGAAGGCTGTCTCCGAGTGCGGAGAGGGCGAATTTGCTGCAGGTGTAGGGAGCCATGAGGGGCTGGGCGATGCGTCCGCCGATGGAACTGATGAAGAGCAGACGCGGGACGCCACGGCCGTGTGCGGCGACGGCGCGGCGGAGGAGTGGGAGGGTGGCGCGTGTGAGGTCGATGGCTCCGAAGAAGTTGACGTCGAACTGGCGTCGCCAATCGGATGGGGTGAGGTGCTCGAGTGGGCCGGGGACACCGATGCCGGCGTTGTTGATCACGGCGCGAAGGCCGTCAGGGCCGGAGAGTTCGGCGGCGTGGGCTACGGCGGCGTCGATGGAGGACTGGTCGGTGACGTCGAGGGTTGTGGTTTCGAGGCTGGCCGATTTGATGGTTGCGGCTTGCTGTCGGAGACGGTCTGCTGCGGCTGGTGAGCGGACTCCGGCGATTACATGGAAGCCCTCTGAGAGTAGTTGCATTGCAACTGCGCGGCCTATGCCGGTGGATGCTCCGGAGATGAGTGCCCAGGAGACTGCCATGCTGCACCTCTACGTATTCGATTATGTCAGGGGGTGGCGGTTCCAGTCTTTGTAGATGAGGTACTTTGCGGGTTGTTTGCCTATGGCTCCGAACCACTGAGGGCAGAAGGGGGCCATCCAGATGAAGTCGCCTGCGGTCACGGGGTACCAGTGGTCGCCGAGGCGGTAGATGCCGCCGCCTTCGAGCATGAGGAGACCGTGCTCCATGATGTGGACTTCGACCATTGAGAGGGCGGCTCCAGGATTGTAGGCCATGGTGTTGACGGCGAAGTCGAAGGCCGGGTTGTCGGGTAGGAGGGGGCGGACCTGGAGGTCGGCATCGCCGTTGAGTGGGTTGGGTGTGATGGTGGTTTCGTCGCCGATGAAGACTTCGGGTGGGGTGGTGGAGGAGAGTGGGTCGTAGGTCTTTTCGATGACGGCGATGCGGGTGGCTTGCTGGGCCTTGATGGTGTGGTTTGTGCCGGTGGGGATGTAGGCGTAGGTGGCGGGCGTGAGGGTTTTGGTGAGGGTCTCGGTGGTGAGGTCCGCGGCGCCTTCGAGTAGGTAGATGAAGCGCTGGGTGGAGGCGGGGCTGAGGGAGCCTCCGGGTGCGAGTTCGGCGGTGTATTGGGTGAAAGCTGCTCCGGCGGCGGGGGAGATGTGGATGATGGCGTTGGCGTTCTGCATGCCGGGGAGTGGGGCGCGGACGAAGGTGTCGGGCGTGTGGAGGAGGTGGTCGCGCTGGTTGGTGCTGCGAGTGTGGCCTAGGTTATGCATGGGCTTCCTTGGTGGAGGATATATCTTCGCTCAGGATGGAGAGGAACTCCATTGCGGTAGCTAGCGCGGCTTCTATGTCTTCGGGCAGGACGGTCTCGTCGGGGTGGTGGCTGATGCCGCCGGGGCTGCGGAGGAAGAGCATGGTTGAGGGGATGTGGGGGGCGAGGATCATGGCGTCGTGGCCTGCTCCGCTTGTCATGGTGCGGCTGGGGAGGCCTGCTTGTGTGGCTGCTGTTTGCAGGAGATGGGTCAGGTGCGCGTCCATGGGGACGGCTGGCTGGTCGAGATGAATGTGCGAGGCGATTTTGACTCCGCGTTTGTTGGCGATCGTGTTTGCGGCTTCGAGCAGGGATGCTACGGCTGTTGTGCGGATCTGATCGTTGGCGTGGCGAATGTCGAGTGATGCGATTACAGTTTCGGCGATGACGTTGCCTGCGTTGGGAGAGGCTTCTATTTTGCCTACGGTTGCTACGAGTGAGGGTGCGTTTGTGGCGTAGGCTTCTACGGCGGTGATCCACTCGGCGGCGGCGGCCATGGCGTCGTGGCGCAGATGCATGGGGGTGGTTCCGGCGTGGTTGGCTTGGCCGGTGAAGGTGAGTTGCAGGCGGGTCTGTCCGGCGATGGCGGCGACGATGCCTAGTGGACGCGATTCGCTTTCGAGGACGGGGCCTTGCTCGATGTGGAATTCAAGGTAGGCGAAGGTTTCGGGTGATAGTGTTGCGGCGTGGAGATCGTCGGGGTTCAGGCCGAAGTTGCGGATGGTTTTTGCGATGGTCGTGCCGTTCGTGTCGGTGCGGGTGAGGGTTTCGGCGTCGAGTTTGCCGATGAGTGCGAGGCTGCCGAGGAAGGGCTTGCTGAAGCGGACGCCCTCTTCTTCGGAGAAGCCGATGACTTCGATGGCTAAGGGTAGGTGCTGGTTGCGGAGTTCTTCGATGATGGTGACGCCGAGGACGACGCCGAGAATGCCGTCGAAGGCTCCGGCGTTGGGTACAGTGTCGAGGTGCGAGGCGATGATGAGGCGTGGGGCGTTGGGTGTGATGGCGGGATAGAGGCCGCGGAGGTTACCGATGGCGTCGATGTGGACCGTCATGCCGGCGGCTTCCATCCATTGCCGCAGGAGAGTGTGGACCTCGTGCATGGACGGGGAGAGGAAAGGGCGCGTGGTTTCGCCGGGGACTTCGGTGAAGGCTGCGAGTTGGCGGCAGCGGGTGATGATTTTTTCGGCGCGTTGTGTGTTGGTGGTTGTCATCAGGCGGTGCGGCGGACGCGGGCTTCGATGTAGCCGTGAGGTTCGTCGGTGGGGACGAAGATTTCGTTTGGGTTGTCCTGGTCGAAGCGAGAGAGGTCGACTAAGAGACAGTGCTTGTTGGGCATCGTGATTTCGATGTCGTCGATCTCGGGTGTGGCTTCGAGGGCGCTCTTTGCCATGGCGTAGAGGGTTTGCTGGACGGATTTGCTGTCGTGCTCAGCGAAGGTGCGGAGCATGGCTTCGCGGATGGTGGCGCGGACGGCTTCGTGATCGAGGTTGGTGGTGGTGTAGTGCCATTCGGCGCGCATGGCTGTTCCGAAGAGACGGTCGCTGGTTTCTTTCAATGTGGTGAGGGAGTCCTTGATGTAGCCTTCGAAGCCGGAGTTCGCGGTTTTGAGGAGGACGAGGTTGTCGAGGCCGGAGTGGATTTGAAATTCACTGTCCTGGGCGCGCTCGACGTGTGTGGTCTGGAGTTCATTGCTGCCACGCATGAAGGTGGTGGGGTGGGGTTCACCATTGACGGTGAGACGGCGCCAGAGGGTGCTTTCGATGCGGATGGCAGCGGAGGAGACTTGTGGATTGCGACTGAGGAGGAAGTCGGTGAGCTCCTGGGCGTAGGCTTCCATCGAGGTTGCGGTGGAGTTGCGGGCGATGGAGTAGACGGTGTTCTTCATCGTGTCGGTGGGGAGGATTTTGCTGTTGTCGCCGTCGATGTGGGCGGAGTCGAAGTCGCCTTTGAGGAGGATCTGCACGGTCCACTCGTGGAGGTCGTGGCCGTGGGGGTGTCGCGTGACCTTCATGAGGCGCACGCGGGATTTGCCGTAACGGTTTTCTGCTAGCTCGATCATGCTTCAGCTTCCTCGGTAGGTGGTGTAGCCGTTGGCGGTGAGGAGAAGAGGGATGTGGTAGTGCTGCTCGGTGTTGCGTACTTCGAAGACGATTTCGATGTATGGGTAGAGACCTTGTTGGTAATGCTGTGTGTAGTAGGTGGATGTTTCGAAGTGTATGCGATAGGTGCCGGAGTGCGGTGGCTCTGTCGGCGGCAGGAGGTCTTTGCAGCGGCCGTCGGAGTCGGTGACGGTTGTAGCGATTGAGTGCCATGCGCCGTCGCTCATGCGTGAGAGTGTGACAGAGACTCCTGTTGCCGGGCGTCCGATTGTGGTGTCGAGGATGTGTGTCGAGATGCCCATATTAGGTTGACTCCAGCCAGCGACGGAGGCGAAGCTCAGTGATCTGGCGTTGTTGCTCGGCTGCTTCGCGTAGCTCGGTGGATGCGTCGTTGGTCATGCGTTGATCGAGGATGCTGAGAATCTCTCGGGCGGTTTTTCCTGTGGCGCAGACGATGAAGATGCGGCCGAAGCGTTGTTCGTAGTGGCGATTGGCCTCTTCGAGTGCGAGTTTTGCGGCTTCGTCTTCGGAGACGGCAGTGCGTTGCTCTTGTGCGGAGCAGCGTAGGGACTCTTCGGTGGTGTGCGTTTGAGCATGCTTCTGGCCGATGCGTGGGTGGCTGTCGAAGGCTTCCTGCCATGCTTCTTCTGGAAGCGAGAACCATACTGTTTTGGAGACTTCGAGGAGTGTGGCTTCGTTTACGATGGGTCGCTTTGCGGCGAGTTGTGCGGCCCATGCGCTTGAACCGCAGCAGGGCAGTACCTCGCGGGCGGCTGATTCGGCGTCGAGCGCGTTCCATCGGGTAAGAACTGGGTTCATGTGTTGGCTTAGGATAGCGTGAGCTCGTGGCCTTGGGGTGTGTCTGTTATGAGTTCGTTTTGGTATATGGGTTTGCCGCGCAGGTAGGTTGCTTTGATTGTGCCGCGTAACTTCTCTCCCATGTAGGCCGAGATTGGGTGGCGGTAGTGGAGTTTGTCTGGTGTGACGGTGAACTCTACTTCGGTGTCGAAGATGATGAAGTTGGCTTGGCGGTTGAGTTCGAGTGCTCCGGCGATGTGGTTGATTCCGGCGAGGGAGGCAGGGGCGCTGCTCATCCAGCGGGCGAGGTGATCGAGGGTGAATCCGCGGCGTATGCACTCTGTGTGGATGAGAGGGAACGCGATGGAGAGACTGGCGATTCCGCCCCATGCTTGATCAAAGCGGCCTGTTTCGGCGCGCTTCATCTCGGGTGGGCAGGGGGAGTGGTCGGTGACGATCATGTCGATTGTGCCGTCGCTGAGTGCTTGCCAGAGGGATTCGCGGTTGGCGCGGTTGCGGATGGGTGGGGCGCACTTGAGGAGGGTTGCTCCGTCGGGGATGTCTTCCGCGGCGAAGTGGAGGTAGTGGGGGCAGGTTTCGATGGTGATGGGGAGGCCTTCGGCGCGGGCGGCTTTGAGTTCGTCGAGCGCGAGGGCCGTGGAGAGGTGGACGATGTGGAGGCGGAACTTGTACTGACGGCAGAGGCGGATCATCAGGCGGATGGCTTCGAGCTCGGCTTCGTCGGGGCGGGATTGCAGGTAGGTGCTGTAGCTTCGCCAATCGGCGTTCTGGAGGGTTGCTGTTGCGCGATCGATGGGGGCGGCTAGTTCAGCGTGGACGAGCAGGGGGAGGCCGGAGGTGGCGATGTGGGGGAGGGCGGCTTCGAGTTGCTGCTGGTCGATCATGGTGAAGCCGTCGCAACCGGGGTAGATGAGGAAGCACTTGTAGCCGAGGACTCCGGCGCGGGCGAGCGGGAGGATGTGGGGCTGATTGTCGGCTACGGCTCCGCCCCAAGGGGCCCAGTCGACGAAGCACTGTCCCTGAGCGGCTGTGCGTTTCGCTGCGAGGGCTTCGACGGTGGTGGTTTCGGGGAGGCAGTTGAGGGGCATGTCGATGAGGGTGGTGTAGCCTCCGGCGGCGGCGGCTCGGGTGGCGGTGCGGAAGCCTTCCCATTCGGTGCGTCCGGGTTCGTTGATGTGGACGTGGGTGTCGATGAGGCCGGGGAGGATGGCGTCGTTACCGCAGTCGTGGATGATGGTGCCGGCGGGGAGTTCGGAGGGGCGGCAGACTGCGCGGATGATGCCGCCTTCGATGAGGAGTGCTGCGGGCTGCGTGCCGTGAGGCGTGACGACCCGGTTCGAGAGGAAGGCGTGTGCCATAATTTGATTATCCCGTGACTGTACAAGGATACCGAGCAGAATGCAGGGCAATCCCATCTTTATGGAAAAGGCGATAGCGCTGGCGACGGAGAATGTCGTCTCAAAGCGCGGAGGGCCGTTCGGCGCGGTGATAGTGCGCGATGGAGAGATTGTGGGCACGGGCACCAATCTGGTGACGACGACGAACGATCCGACGGCGCATGCTGAGGTTACGGCGATCCGGAATGCTTGTGCGGCGCTTGAGACGTTCAGCCTTGCTGGGTGCGAGATTTATACGAGCTGTGAGCCTTGTCCGATGTGCCTGGCGGCGATCTATTGGTCGCGTTGCGATGCGATCTACTTTGGCGGAACGGCTGGGGATGCGGCGGCAGCTGGATTTGATGATGCGTTTCTCTACGAAGAGGTGAAACTGCCATTGCATCAGCGCACGATTCCTATTGTGAACTTGTTGCGAGAGAAGGCTGTTGCGAGCTTTGAGGCCTGGGGTAAGCATACGGGCAGAATCCACTACTAAGAGATGGTGATGAAGCAGACGAAGGTTAAGGGTCAATCGAAGGCTAAGAAGGTTGTGGTGGGATCAACTGTGAAGGTAGCGCTGCTGGGATTTGGGACGGTGGGCAGCGGTGTGGCGCAGGTGCTGGCGGCGTCGAAGTTTCCTGGGTTGCAGCTGACGCATATCTTCAACCGCAATGTGGAGCGGAAGCGTGCGTCTGCTGGGGCTAAGTTTGTTCCTGCGTCGGTGGTTTGGACGGAGAACATTGATGATGTTTTGAAGTCGGATGTTGATGTGGTGATTGAGTTGATGGGTGGGCTCAACCCGGTGGAGGGGTGGCTTCGTAAGGCTTTGACTGCGGGTAAGTCTGTGGTCACGGCTAATAAGCAGTTGATTGCTTATCGCGGGGCTAATCTGGCGAAGCTGGCTGGGCGGCATGGGGTGCAGTTGGTTTATGGGGCGGCGGTGGCTGGGGGGGTGCCGGTGATTCCGGGGATTCGGCAGGGGCTGGGTGGGGATCAGTTGACCCGGTTGAGTGGGATTGTGAATGGGACTTGTAACTACATCCTGAGCCGGATGGAGGCGGGTGCGGACTACGCTACGGTGTTGGCGGATGCGCAGCAGCTTGGTTATGCGGAGGCGAATCCTTCGGCGGATGTGGATGGATTCGATGCACGGGCGAAGCTTTGTATCCTGTCGCGGATTGCTCTGCATGCGGAGCTCGATCCGGATGCGGTGGCGACGCAGAGTATTTCGACGGTTGAGGCGATCGACTTTACGTATGCGAAGGAGCTGAACTGCACGATTCGGCAGGTTTCGCGGGCGCAGGTGGATGGGACGCTGGTGCATGCGCGGGTGGCTCCGATGCTGGTGCCGCTGACTTCGCCGATGGCGTGGTCGCATGGGACGCAGAATATGGTCGTCGCGAGTGGGCGGTTCGGCGGGGATGTTGTTTTTTCGGGCCATGGGGCCGGGGGGGAGCCTACGGCGGTGGCGGTGGTGTCGGACTTGCTGGCTGTGGCTCAGGGGTGCAAGGCTGTGGAGCTGCCGGTGCGGAAGCGGGAGACGACGGGGGAGTTTCTGGCTCCGCATTACCTGCGGTTTGTGGTGGATGATAAGCCGGGGATTGTTTCGGCGATTGCGGGTGCCTTGGCGAAGGTGGGGGCCAATATTGACTCGCTGCTGCAGAAGCCGGGGTTCCCTAAGCATCGGTTGCCGTTTGTGGTGACGACGGAGCCTTGTCTGACTTCGACGATCGAGAAGGCGGTGGCCTCGATTGCGAAGCTGGATTGCATGCTGGAGAAGCCGCTTTGCCTTCAGATCCTGGTGGCTGAGGATAAGCCTGAGTGACCCCCACGGAGGGTACTTTTGGTCGTAAAGTATTCGAATAACATGGTTTAGGTCCAGACCTCGGATCTAAAGCCCTTGTTTTGGGTGTTATTACCGCCAAAGTATTCTTAATAGGCTAGTTAGCCAATCTGTGTTAGTGTTCGTCTAAAAGAAAACAGCCTTGGATGAGCGCGAGGTTGCCGTTTTCTTGCCTATTTTAATTTTAACGGATGGGTGAATATTAAACCGCACTGGTAAGTATCTGATCCAGATGGCTTTAGTGTGCCTTTGGGCTTGACAGGGTTTTCTGGGGAGATTGCCGGAGCGGAGATGGAGAGTTTGACGTGATGAGGACGATGCGATTTTTGTGGGTGGGCTTTCTGGGGGCGGCGGTGGCTCTGGCGCAGGATGTGGCGCCGGTAAAGTATGAGGCGAATGCGCTGAACTCGAAGCGGGCGCAGAAGGCGCATTACGTGGTGATGGTGTCGCTGGATGGGTTCCGGTGGGACTATGCGAAGAAGTGGGGAGCTCCACACCTGTTGAAGATGGCTGAAGAGGGAGCGAGTGCGCCGGACGGGATGTTGCCCAGTTATCCCTCGCTTACGTTTCCGAACCACTACACGATGGTGACGGGGCTTTATCCCGAGCATCATGGGATTGTGGACAATGCGTTTCTGGATCCGGCGCGGAATGACGCCGAGTACTACTACAAGGACCATGCGAAGAACAGCGATGGGAGCTGGTATGGCGGGGTTCCGCTGTGGTCGTTGGCGGAGCAGCAGGGGATGCGGTCGGCTTCGATGTATTGGGTGGGGTCGGAGGCGGAGATTGCAGGGAAGCGGCCTAGTTATTGGGTTCCGTTTGACGACAAATTTGATGATGAGAAGCGGGTGGAGCAGGTAATGCAGTGGCTTGGGCTGCCGGAGGCTGAGCGTCCGCACATGATTACGCTGTACTACTCGAATGTGGATCATGCGGGGCATGACTTTGGGCCGGACGCTCCGGAGACGGGTGCGGCGGTGAAGCATGTGGATGCGCTGATTGGGGAGTTGCAGGAGAGGATTAAGGCTACGGGGCTGCCGGTGGATCTGATTGTGGTATCGGACCATGGGATGATCGCGTTCAAGGATCAGAAGTGGGTGGCGGTGGACTCGATGGTGGATATGAAGGGTGCACCTTCGGTGGGGGAACATGTGTATCCGGTGACCGAGGCGGAGAAGGAGCGGATTTACGAGGAGCTGAAGGCGAAGGATGATCCTCGGTTTGCGGTTTATCGGACGAAGGATATGCCGGCGCGGTTGCACTATGACGCGAATGCTCGTGAGGGTGATCCGGTGATTGAGCCGCTGGAGGCGGTTCCGGTGACGGTGCATGCGAAGACGGAGGAGATTAAGTCGAAGGGCGACCATGGGTGGGACCCGCGGGTGATGCCTGATATGAAGGCGATCTTTTATGCGGAGGGTCCGGATGTGAAGCCGGGGGTGACGGTGGGGACTTTTGAGAATGTTAATTTGTATGACTTTGTGGCTGGGCTATTGGGGTTGAAGCCAGCTGAGAATGATGGGGACAAAAAAGTACTACAGCGGGCTCGACGATAGAGTCGAAGCCCTTCGGCAGCACGGAATGTTTCTTAAAGGTGGAACAAGCGGCGACGCATGGTTCCTGCAGCGGCGAATAAGCCGATTCCCAGAAGAACGATGCTGCTCGGTTCGGGGACCTCGCTGGTAGTGAGGTCAACGGCTTCGTAGATCTCTCCACTTGATGAGCCCGCAGCATTGACCCAATAAAGAAAGTCTCCGGAAGAGTTCAGATCGACTGTTGCTAACAGACCGTTGGCAAAAAAGTCTGCAGCGGGGTCCGGGCCGGTGAAAATCGACAAGGGATACTGGGCTGAGTTGATAGCCGTCCCGTAAACCTCGCGGCCATTGTTGCAGACGGATGCGGAGAAAGACCCGTTGAAGGATGCATTGGGTGTGCACGGCGTTCCGTTGTCATAGGCAAGGCCCGGGTTTGTAGGTGATTGGCTAACGAGAACCCCACTATCAAAGTGGTCATAGCAGTGGCCGGGCGTGCCATTACAGTTGACAGGGTCCACAGAAACAACAACTGTGCCAGAATCTGTTATTCCGATAGGGGCGGTAAGGAAGGTATTACTGTTGTTTGCACCGACGAGAAGGTAGATCTGGTAAGTGTCGGCGTGTGCTTTTGCAGGGGCAGTAAAGAGTCCGATGAGGACGGCAACGGCTGCGATACCAAGGCAGGATCTGGCTGCTTTCATGGTGTTCCTTCGCATAGCTGGAATAGTTATCTGGCCCGAGGAACGTTTTACCATGGATAACCTGCATTTGCAGTTATTTGACAGCCGAATAGTTCTCAAAACAAAAGAGCCCGAGGGCTGGCTCAGGCTCTTTTGTTCTGTGATTTAGAGACTACCTAGTACTTGGGCATGGTGGGGTCGATCTTTTCGGCCCAGGCGAGGATGCCTCCGGTTAGGTTGCTGACGTTGGTGAAGCCGGCGGCTTTTAGGGCTAATGCTGCTTTTTGGCTGCGGGCTCCGCTGCGGCAGTGGATGATGACTTCGTCGTTTTTGTGGGCGGCAATCTCGGAGATGCGGGACTCGATGGAGCCTACCGGGATTAGTGGGGCGCCTAGGTTCGCGATGGGGTACTCGTGGGGCTCGCGGACGTCGAGGACGAAGATGTCTTCTTTGGCGTCGAGCTTTTTCTTGAGCTGCTCGACGGTGATCTGCGGGATGCCTTCGACGATGGCGGCTTCGGCTACGGCCTTGTCGCGGGCGACCTCGAGCGGGCCTACGGAGGTGGGCTTGGGGATGCCGCAGAACTGGTCGTAGTCGATCAGCTCTGTGACGGTGGGG
This sequence comes from Edaphobacter aggregans, assembly GCF_003945235.1. Taxonomy (NCBI): domain Bacteria; kingdom Pseudomonadati; phylum Acidobacteriota; class Terriglobia; order Terriglobales; family Acidobacteriaceae; genus Edaphobacter; species Edaphobacter aggregans. The sequence goes on along the minus strand of NZ_RSDW01000001.1, from coordinate 1,497,545 downwards.
TGCGTGCCGCAGGCGGGGCAGTCGGGGTTCTTGCGCAGCTTGAGGGTGCGGAAATTCATGCCGAGGGCGTCGACTAAGAGGAGCCGACCAATCAGCGGTTCTCCGATTCCCAAGATGAGCTTGATGACTTCGGTGGCCTGGATGACGCCGACGAGGCCGGGGAGGATGCCGAGGACTCCGCCTTCGGCGCAGGAAGGGACGAGGCCGGGCGGTGGTGGCTCGGGGTAGAGGCAGCGGTAGCAGGGGCCTTCCTCGGTGGCGAAGACGCTGGCCTGGCCTTCGAAACGGAAGATGCTGCCGTAGGCGTTGGGCTTGCCGGTGAGGACGCAAGCGTCGTTGACGAGGTAGCGAGTCTGGAAGTTGTCGGTGCCGTCGGCGATGACGTCGTAGTCCTTGAAGATCTCGAGCGCGTTGGCGCTGGTGAGCATGGTGTTGTGCTTGACGACGTTGAGGAAAGGGTTGAGGCCCTTGAGCATGATCTCGGCGGAGTCGACCTTGAGCTTGCCTACGGTGGAGGTCGAGTGGATGATCTGGCGCTGGAGGTTCGAGGCGTCGACGGTGTCGAAGTCGACGAGGCCGATGGTGCCTACTCCGGCGGCGGCGAGGTAGAGGGCGAGCGGGGCTCCGAGGCCTCCGGTGCCTACGCAGAGGACCTTGGCGGCCTTGAGCTTCTGCTGGCCTTCCATGCCGACCTCGGGAAGGATGAGGTGGCGGGAGTACCGGGCGATCTCCTCGTTGGAGAGCTTGGGGAGCTGGATGGTTTCTTCGATGGCTGTCGGCATGTTGTTTCCTTGGCTTAATTCTAGATGCTTTTGCGGGCGGAAGGGCTCATGGGGCGGTTTACCGGCGTGGTTGGCCCTCGAGATTTGTGGCGCTATGTGCGAAATGCGGGGGTTCTTCGCTGTGCTCAGAATGACAAGCTTTTGTGGATAGTTAGCGACAACGGGCTGGGGAGGAGCCGCCGGCGATGGAGGGGATGATGGTGAGTTCGTCGGTGTCGGCTACGGGGGAGTCTTCTTTGGCGGGGAGGTAGCGGATGTCGTCGTCGTTGAGGTAGACGTTGACGAAGGAGCGGAGCTTGCCCTCGGGAGTGAAGAGGTGCTGGCGGAGTTCGGGGTAGGTGGTGGTGAGTTGGGTGAACACTGCGCTGATGGTCGCGCCGGGGATGGCGACGGTCTCTTTGCCGTCGGTGTAGGCGCGCAGCGGTGTCGGGATGTGGATGTTCATTCTTGTCCTTTCAGGGTGGGTGCGGCTTCGACCATCTCGATCTCGATGGCTTCGTCGTGGAACTTCTTGTCGTCTTCGGTGGTGCCGAGGAGGAGGAAGGAGTTGGTGATGGCGGCCTTGCCCTTCTCGACGGCGGTGATGACGTAGGAGCAGTTGATCCAGTGGGCTTCGGCGAAGTCGGTGGGGGACCACTGGGCTGGGTGGTCGGGGTGTGAATGGTAGAAGCCCACGATGTCGAGGCCGAGGTTGCGGGCCTGGCGCTGGATTTTTACGAGCTCCTGGGGGGCTATGTTGTAGCGATTGTGCGCGGAGTCGGTGCGTGTGTTGCCGGCGCGGACGATCTGGTGGACGCGGTTGAGCGATCCAGGGGTAGATTTGCCGAGGAGGACGCCGCAGCACTCGTTGGGGTAGGTCTCTTCGCCGTGGGCGCGCAGGGCTTCGTAGTCGGAGTGGCGGATGCTCAGCATGTTTAGTCTTCTTCCTGCCAGAAGCGCTCGCTCATGTATTTTTCGGCGGAGTCGCAGAGGATGGTGACGATGACGGCTTCGCGTCCGGCGTCGGCTTCCTGTTCGGCGATCTGGAGGGCCGTGGCGACGGCAGCTCCGGAGGATATGCCGACGAGGATACCGTGATTGCGGGCGAGATTGCGGCACATGCGGTAGGCGACCTCGGTGTCCATGTCGATGTTGGCGTCGGCGAGGGTGGCGTCGTAGATTTTGGGGACGATGGCGGTGGCCATGTGCTTGAGGCCTTCGAGGCCGTTGAATGGGGAGTCGGGCTGCATGGAGATGCAGCGGATGTTGGGGTTGAGCTCGCGGAGGCGGCGGGTTGTGCCCATGAAGGTGCCGGAGGTGCCGAGGCCGGCGACGAAGTGGGTGATCTGGCCTTCGGTCTGGGCCCAGATTTCGTTGGCGGTGGTGCGGTAGTGAGCGCGCCAGTTTTCTTCGTTGGAGTACTGGTCGGCGTAGAAGTAGCGGTCGGGTTCGTTGGCGGCAAGTTCGCGGGCCTTGCGGATGGCGCCGTCGGAGCCGTCGGCGGGGTTGGTCCAGACGACCTGTGCTCCGTAGGCGGAGAGATATTTTTTGCGCTCGGGGGAGACGTTGGAGGGCATGCAGAGGGTGACGGGGAAGTCCAGGGCTGCTCCGAGCATGGCGTAGGCGATGCCGGTGTTGCCGCTTGTGGCGTCGAGGAGGCCGCGCTCTTTGCTCAGGAGGCCACGCTTGCGGGCGTCCGTGACGATGGAGGAGGCGGCGCGATCTTTGACGGAGCCTCCGGGGTTGGCCCATTCGGCTTTGCCGAGGATCTGGATGCCGGCGGCGAGGCGGTCTTGAAAGAGATTAATGCGGACGAGCGGGGTGTTGCCGATGCGTTCGAGGATGCTGGTGCCGAGCGGTTTGACGGTGGTGATCATGCGGTTTCGGGTTGCTTCCTTGGGCTGCGCTGCGTGGCTGTTTGATGGAGATCAGCGGATGTGCGACAGTTAATCGAGTCTAACGTATGGCACTTATGGCAAAAAAGACCCCCCAAAAGACGTTCAACGATGTGCTTGCCGTTCTTGGCAGTCAACGATTCGATGTTGCCCCAGCGCAGGAGGGTGCAAAGCGCTCCTCTAAAGCCTTTCAGGTGAGGAAGTACGGCTGTGCGGCCGAGATCGCTGAGGCTCCGGATGGCACGGTGGAGATCCTGGCGAGGCCAGGGTTGCTGCTGAATGGCGAGATCTCGCGGCTGCTGGATCGCGGGTATCAGAAGTTTTTTAAGTCGTCCAAGCTGGAGATTCCGGCTACGGCGGACCATCTGCGGGCTGTTCATGAGTTCAGTGAAGAGTTGAAAGAGGCGGCGGGGGCTACGAGTCTTTATAACGAGGCTCTGGGGACTACCAGTGATGTTTATCACTATGACCGGGTGAAGGGGCGGCGATAGTCCTACCCGGAAGTTAGTTGCGGGAACGGAATATGGCGAGCCGGTGTGTTTCTAATGGGCCGACTGCCTCGAGCCAGGGCTCTTCGGCGATGATGGCCGTGCAGGGACCGAATGTGCAGATTCGAATAGGGCGAGTGGCGGCTTCGCGTCGCAGCGAGTCGAGAACTGTGCGGAGAATCATGCCGATGAAGGGCGTGTACAGGTAAAACACTGTGCCGGTGGACAGATCTGCCGTTCGAGCGTCTTGTTGGATGAAGGCTACGTTGTTCAGGTTCAGAGCCTGAGCGCTCTGCCGGGCGCAATCGACGTAGGCTGCTTCCAGCTCGATTCCGATGCTACGAGCGCTTGTGCAGATTGCGGCCAGCAATGGAACGTGACCCATTCCGGAGCCAAGATCGATCAGCACATCGCGTTCGGTGAGTGCGACGCGATGGATCAGATCGAAGATGTGGCGCGCCGGGGTTGGCTGATAGAACACCATCTCTGCCGGTAACTGGGCGATGTCGGTGGAGGGTTCTTCGAACTGTAAGACTCCGCTGACCAGTTCATCGAGATAGTCGTAGCCTTCGCCAACTGTGGGACTGGTTGTGTTATCGCTCTGGTTTGATTGGCTGGCCAGCCGCTGAAGGAGTTCATAGCGTTCGGCGGAACGCTGAATCTCAAGGCGGATGGTTTGATAGAGTTCGGAGTTGGCTTGCTCCAGCCTGACGTAAAGCGCTTTTGCCCGGGGATAGATCTCAGGTGCGATGGACTGGGTGATGATGGCCGGTAAGGGGCCGTCGAGCTGTCCATCCAGGTAGGCGTCGAGGCGGTCAAGCGCGTCGATGCGCTGACGCAGCCGGTCCGGTTCGTTCAGCGAGCAATCCTGTTCCAGTTCTCCGATTAAATTTTGCAGGCCATGCATCATCGTGTCTGAAGCTTCCTCGGTGTGGAGCGTCGTTGCCGCCAGTCGTGGAGACTATTTTAGAGGGTGAGCGGTTCTGGCAGTGAGTGCTAACGGTGGCGGTTTTGTTCGCGCTGGAGTTCACGGTAGGCTTCGCTTTTGCCGATGCCTCGTTCGCGGGCTACTCGCTTGAGGGCGTCTTTTTCGGTTAGGTTCTCGGAGTGCATCAGGGCGGCTACTTCGACGGCTATGCTTGTGCGCTGCGTTGCGGTGGGGTTTTCGGCGGCGGTGGGGGATAGTAGAAGGACGATTTCACCGCGGACGGTGGCGCGGGTGGCTAGCTGCGAGCGGAGGTTGCTTACTGGGCCGCGAAGGAACTCTTCGTGGAGCTTGGTGACTTCGCGGGCTATGACGACTTGTTGGTTGGGGCTGAAGACGGACTCGATGTCTGCGAGGGTTTCGAGGATGCGGTGGGGGGCTTCGTACAAGATGTGGGTCGTGCCGTGAGGGAGCTGCGATAGAGCTTCAAGGGCGGTTTTGCGCTGGCCTGCTTTGGCGGGGAGGAAGCCATGGAAGGTGAAGGATTCGGTGGAGAGGCCGCTGGCGATAAGGGCGCTGATGGCGGCGTTGGCTCCGGGGATGGGGAAGACGGAGATGCCTGCGGCGATGGCGGCGGCTGCGACTTGGCCGCCGGGGTCGGCGATGCCGGGGGTGCCTGCGTCACTGACTACGGCTATGCGGGCTCCTTGCTTGAGTTGCTCGATGAGCTCCTCGGTGCGGGGACCTTCGTTGTGCATGTGGTAGCTGACGGTGGGGGTGCGGATTTCGAAGTGGTTGAGGAGTTTTTGGGTCTGGCGGGTGTCTTCGCAGGCGATGCGGTCGGCCGTGCGTAGGACGCGGAGGGCTCGGAGGGTGATGTCTTCGAGGTTGCCGATGGGGGTGGCGACCAGGTAGAGGCCGGGGGCTAAGGGTTGGTCTTGATCGCGGCTTAAGGGAGATGTCATCGTTAGGTGTTTGCCTGGGGAGTAGATGTGGCGACACAGGCAAAATGCGGGGGTTCTTCGGTGCGCTCAGAATGACAAACTAAAACAGACAACGACAAGTGCAGCAACGTTATGGTTCTTGCTGTTCCTGTTGGCGGATTCGGCGGCGCTGGTTGAGCATGCCCATGGAGTGCGCGAGATTTTGTGGGGTGATGATGCCGACGATGCGGTCGCCGTCGAGGACGGGCACCATCTGCGCTCCGGGGCCGGCCATGATGCGGCGGAGGGTTTTGACGAGGGAGTCGTCGGGCTGCGCGGTTTGGAGGGAGCGGGTCATAACGCCCTGGACGTAGCCGTTGCCGTCCGATTGGAGGGCTTCGACGATGCCCTGACGGGAGACGGCGCCGACGAGTGCGGAGCCGCGGACGACGGGGAAGACGTCCTGCAGCGTGTGGACGGAGCGTTGGAGTGCGTCCTCGAGGGTGTCGGAGGCGGAGAGCATGGCGAACTGTGTGAGCATGACGTCGCGCATGCGGACAGCGTCAGAGTCGGATTGCAGGAGGAGGCCCTGGTCTTCCATATGGGAGCCGATCATGACGAAGGCTCCGAGCATGACGAGCCACATGTTGGGGAGTAGAAGACCGCCGATGAGGAGGCCGAAGGCGATGGCCTGACCGAGACCGGCTGCGGCGCGACCACCTTTGATGACGCCGCGGGCTTTGGCGAACTCGCCACGGAAGACGCGGCCTCCGTCGAGGGGCGAGGCTGGGAGGAAGTTGACGGCTCCGAGGAGGAGGTTGATCCAGATGGAGGCGCGGAGGAGATGCGATGGGGTGATCCAGGGACGTTCGAGGAGATTGATTTGCGGAGTGACGGTCAGGACTACGGCGGCGAGCAGAACGCCAAAGCCGATGTTGGCGATGGGGCCGACGATGGCCATGCGCTTCTGGACTTCGGTGGCGTGGTCGGTGGCTTCGGGGGTGGCGTAGCTTTGCAGTCCGCCTGTTGGTAGGAGCAGGATGCTGCGGAGTTCGAGGTTGAACCATGCGGCGGCGATGGCGCGGGCTACTTCGCGAACGATGACGGCGAGTAGTAGCAGCAGCCAGAGCACGAAGCCTCGGCCGCCGGTGGATCCGGAGACGGAAGAGTAGCTGATGGCCAAGCCAAGCAAGAGCAAGAAGAAGGTGTGGATACGAAGATCCACGCCGAAGAGTCTGCCAATCGGAAATGACCACCCACGCATAGCTATCATTGTATGCGCTCGGCGTCATACCATCTGAAAGATGCGAGTGATTGCGGGAATTTATAGGTCGCGTCCGCTGATGGCGCCGAAGGGGTTGGAGACGCGTCCTACGAGCGACCGGCTACGGGAGACGCTGTTTAATGTGCTTGCGCCGCGAATTGCGGGGTCTCGGTTTGTGGATTTGTATGCGGGGACGGGGGCGGTAGGAATTGAGGCGATGAGCCGCGGCGCGGAGCATGTGTGGTTTGCGGAGAAGGCTGCTCCGGCGATTGCTGCGATGCGGGCGAATCTTTCGGCTTTGAAGATTGTCGGTGGGTATACGTTGGAGAGTCGTGGAGTTGGGGCGATGCTCGAGCGGTTGGGAAAGCTGTCGCAGCCGATGGATATTGTGTTTTTGGATCCGCCGTATGAGGCTGAGGCGGAGTATGCGGGGACTTTGCAGTTTCTTGGGAGTGTTCGGGGGCGTGGGGTGCTTGCGGCAGATGCGGTGGTGATTGCGGAGCATGGCAGCAAGGCGAAGCTGGCCGACAGGTATGGTGCGCTGGAGCAGACTCGGCGAATCAAGCAGGGGGATGCGGCGCTTAGTTTTTTTGCGTTTCCAGTGGAAGAGGTCAGCTTCGAGCCGGTGGTTGATGAAAGCCTCCGCCTTGATGATTGCCTGTGAGTAGGTCGACGGTGAAGGGGACTTCCTTGTCGGTGAGGAGGTTCCAGCCGGTGCCGTGGAGGATGTTGTCTTCGATGCTAGTGATGCGGAGGCCTTCCCAGCTTAGTCGTTGTGTCTCCCATGCCTGGCCTTGTTGGCCCCAGGCGAGGATGGTGTGGAAGCCTGCGAAGATTAATAGTGATTGTGCCGGTAAGGCGCGGACTTCGACTACGGGCTTGAGGGGGATGTGGGTGGATTGCTCGGGGTGGAGCGTGTCGATGATGTAGGCGTAGCCTCCTGCGACGGCACAGAGTTGGTGTGGGCTGGGGCAGGAATAGACTCCGGTGGGCATCGACTTGTCAGTGAAACCGAGGGCGCAGGTTGCGAGGAAGTTTCCGCCGGTGGCCGGGCGGATGAGGAGTTGAAGTGCTCCGCGGGCGAGGGCGTCTTCTTCTCCAGCGATCTGCTGGGGGTAGGTGAACTGGCGGGCTGGAGCGATCAGGGGGGCGGACTGCAGGACTTCGATGCTCCAGCTGTGGGGGAATTCGAGAGTGGGTGTCATGGATGGGGTCTCATATGGCGATCGACCCATTCGCGTTGTTCTTCGGTGTCGGGAACAGGGCAGTCGCGGGATGCGGCGATGTGATCCCATGCGGTCTCAGGTGGTATTCCTGAACGGATTAACAGGCTGGCGATAGTGAGGGGAGCTCGGCCTATTGAGCCTCGGCAGTGGATGGCGATTCTTTTGCCGTTAGCGAGGTGATTTTCGAGAATTATGAGGAACTCGTTGAAGGATTGCTTGTCGTGTGGAACGCTGCGATCTTGTATCGCGAAGTTGGCGAAGAGAAGTCCCGCACGTTTTGCTGAGACTTCTTCGTCTGCGAGACCCAGATCGCGCGCTTCGTCTTTCTGGAGCATCGATACGACGACATCTATGCCTGCTGTGCGGAGGGCTAACATCTCGTCGTCTAGAAAATTGTCGCCCCAAGGTCGGAGGACTATCGCTAGTTGATCGGTTATCCAGTAAGGCGCGGCGATCATGGGTGGATTGAGTCCAAGGCTTGGGAGATGTCTTCGAGGAGGTCTTCGATGGCCTCGCAGCCTGCGCTCATCCGGATGAAGCCTTCGGCGATGGCGTCTCCACCCCAGCGTGCGCGGCGTTCGGCGGTGGAGGTGACGCCGCCGAAGCTGGTTGCTTCGGTGAGGAGTTTTGATTTGCCGAGGAAGGTTTCGGCAGCGACTTTGTCGTGGAGGATGAAGCTCAGGACGGGGCCGAAGTAGCGCATCTGCTTGCGGGCGATGGCGTGGCCGGGGTGGTTGGGAAGGCCGGGGTAGAGGACGGTTTCGACTTCAGAGCGGGTGGTGAGGAAGTCGGCGATGCGCTGGGCGTTCTCGCAGGCGCGTTCGAGGCGCAAGGGCAGCGTGGCGATGGAGCGTAGGGCCAGCCAGGCTTCCATGGGGCCGAGGACACCTCCGGTGAGGGTGCGCCATTGGTCGATTTTGGCGCGGAGCTCGAGGTCGCGGGTGGCGACGTGGCCGAGGAGGAGGTCGCTGTGGCCGGTCATGGCTTTGGTGTCGGAGGCGACGGAGAAGTCGGCACCGAGGGCTAGGGGGAGTTGGCCGAGCGGGGTGGGGGTGGTGTTGTCTACGGCTACGAGCGCGCCTGCCTTGTGGGCGGCTTCGGAGAGAGCGGCGATGTCGCAGATCTCCATGGTGGGATTGCTGGGGGATTCGAGCCAGAGAAGCTTGGCGCCTTCGAGGTGTTCGGCCTGGGCGTTGTTTGCTGTGGGCGCGAGGCGGAGGGTCACGCCCATTTTGGCGAAGTACTCCTGCGCGAGGACGCGGGCGGCGTAGTAGGCGTTGGAGGGTAGAACGACGATGTCGCCGGGGCGGAGGATGGCCCCGAAGACGGCGGTGCAGGCGGCCATGCCGGAGGCGAAGACGAGCGCGTTGGCTCGGTAACCGGGGCCGGACTCCATTTGGGCGATAGCTTTTTCGAGGTGTGTCCAGGTGGGGTTGTGCGAGCGGGCGTAGGTGTACGGAGTGTCGGTGGGGTCGCCGGGGGTGTGGTATGGGGCGGCGAAGACTGGGCCGGGGTGAATAGGGTCTCCGGCTACGGTGCGGGTGAGGGTGGAGCGGATGATTTTTGTGGAGTCGCGCATGGGTCTGATGGGTTCGATGCTAGCAGGATGGAGATTGTCGGGTATCGGGTATCGGGTATCGGGTATCGGGTATCGGCTAGTGGTTGGTGAAGTGTTCCCATCCGGCGGGCTCGAGTGGGGAACGGGTTCCGTCGGGGGGAGTCAGGGTGATGAGAGGTTGGCGTGGGCGTTTGGGTTTGATGGTGCCGATGCGTGTGATGGGGACTGCGGCCAGTGAGCTGGGAATGCGGAGCGTGGGTGCGGCGGTGAAGAGGAGTTCGTAGTCTTCGCCGCCGTGGAGTGCGTTTTTTAGGGCGGCAGCGGGTGTGAGTTTGCGGGCCAGGGGGTGGATGGGGATTGCTGTCTGCTCGATCTCGGCGGCGACGTTTGAGGCTCGGCAGAGGTGGGCCAGGTCGGTGGAGAGGCCGTCGCTGATGTCGATGCAGGCGGTCGCGAGATTGCGGCGGAGGAGAGCGTCGCCGGTGTCCAGTCGAGGTTCGGGGAAGAGGTGCGGGTGGTTTTCGGTTGCGGTGGGTAGAGGGACTCTTCGTTTGCGGGCGAGGATGGTGGCGAGTTCGGCTGCTGCTCCACCGAGTTGGCCGGTGACATAGATGGCGTCGCCGGGGCGGGCTGTGGAGCGGCGAAGGGCTCGGCTTCGAGGAGCGGAGCCGATGAGGATGATGTCGGCGAGGATGAAGCGGGATGGTGATTCGGAGGTGTCGCCTCCTGCGAGAGGGACGTTGTGGTGCTCGCTAAGCTCGCGCAGACCGCGTAGGAAGCCGTCGATCCAGAGTTGGCCGGATTTTTCTGCGAACATGGTGGCGGGCAGGGCGAGAGAGAGGAAGGCGGCGAGCGGAGTGGCTCCCATCGCGGCGAGATCGCTGAGGCCGCGGGCGAGGCAGCGATGGCCGACGGACTCGGGCGGATGGAGGGCGCGGCGGAAGTGTCGGTCTTCGAGGGTGAAGTCGGTGGTGACGAGGATCTCGTAACCACGGGGAGGACGGAGGATGGCGCAGTCGTCGCCGATGCCGAGGGTCACGAATTTGTTGCGGACCGGGGAGGACGCCTGACGGATCTGTTCGATCAGGGCGAGCTCTCCGATTGGTCTGGAAGGCATTTTGTTCATGCTGAGAGCAGGATACGCGGTTGGCGAAAGATGCCCCTTTTGTGGTAGATCGACGATGCAAATAAGAGCGAAATTGGTTGCATCACTGTTACCTGTTTGTTACCTTAAATAGCGACGCTCAAGACAGACTGCGATTCTGAAATGACGATTGGCGACTTTGATTTGCCTTTCGGGTTATTAGAGAGCAGGCTTTCCGAGCCGCGGCTTCTTCGCGGTCAAATTGTGGGCCCAGGATTTCTGATTTGAGTCTGAAGAAGCGCTATTACATCATGTTCGTCAGCAGGGATGAGGATGGAAACCTAAATAAGGTTCCGGTGCCCCTGCATTACGCCTATATCTTTGTGGCGGCCGCCGCGATCGGCATGTTTACCATTACAGGTTTGGCGGGTTCGTACTCGCGGATGCTGATCAAGACAGCGCGGTTCAATCAGCTGCGACAGGATCACAACTCGCTCCAGAAGGATTATGCGCACCTGGAAGAGGCGGCGCATGAGAAAGACATTCAAGCCGCTTCACTGGGATCGCTGGCGAGTGAGGTGTCGTCGCTGTACGGGTTGACGGCGAGCAAGCTGGCCCTGCCCATGGGCAAGGTGACAGAGAGAGCCATGGGGCGGGCGAAGTCGGCGGCTGTGGTGGATGCTGCGGCTACGGCAAAGCTTGATGAATCGTCGAATGGTCTGACGGATGACAGTTACTACAAGTCGGTCGATGCCTTCTATGCGCTTCGCAACTCGGCGATGAACGGGACGGCCCGACCGCTTTCAGGGATTGGCGGCCCGAACTATAGCTCGGGTAGTTTGTTCGGTTTTCCGGGAGCCACGGATGAGAGCGCGTCGGCGTATGCTCCGACGCTGTGGCCGGTGATGGGGCCGATTACGAGTAGCTTTGGCCAGCGTGAGGATCCGGTGTTGGGCAACGGTGAAGGCGAGTTCCACAAGGGCATCGATATCTCGGCGCCGAACGGAATCCCCGTGCGTGTTACGGCGGATGGCGTGGTCAAGGCGGCTGAGATGGCCAATGGCTATGGTCGCGAAGTGATCGTCGATCATGGTCACGGTGTCGAGACGCTGTACGGCCATATGTCGGGCTTTGCTGTGATGGCGGGGCAGACTGTGGTTCGGGGACAGGTGATCGGCTATGTGGGTCACAGTGGACGCGTGACGGGCTCGCATCTGCACTACGAGGTTCGGATACGCAACACGCCGGTGAATCCGCATAAGTACCTGCGGACGACGCTGGCGGAGCTGGGCAGTGAGGCTCCTGACGTTCCGGGGGGTTCTGCTGCAACGAAGGCAGATGGGCTGGCTCGGTAGGATTTTTCCGTTGCAGGAATTTTGAGAGTAAGAGGCAGGGTTGGCTTTATGCTGACTCTGCCTTTTGTTTGGTGGGCGGTACTTGATGTGCTTCTGCGAGCTCCGGCTAATCGGTTCAACCCAGAATCAATCGATTTTAATCCTTTCCTTACTTCGTTTTGTGTCACACTGGTGCGGTCGAGGTAGAGTCCTGTGAAGAGCATCTCCTGTGCAGCAACGATTGCTTTTGGTCTTGCTTCCATGTTGCCGTTGATGGCACAGGAAGCGCCGATTCATGCTCCGGATGGGGGAACGCAAGAGCGGGTAGAGAGCATTGCGATTCCGTCGACGCCGAATGCGCCGTTCAGCGCGGTCGTGACGACGGTGTGGACCAGGATACTTCCGGATGGAAGCACCCAGATTATTAAGAATCGTCGAACAGTGGCGCGGGACAGCTCGGGAAGGGTATTTCAGGAGCGCCGCTACTTTAGCCCGAATGGCGATAAGCAGGTGACGCCCCTTTCAGCGTTGAACTATCAGGACCCGAACCGGCATGAGCTGTATATTTGCCGACCGGATGTTCGCGTCTGCACCGTGACCCCGTTTTATGCGCCGGCAACTGCGAAGCTGCAGCAGGCGGGACCGCTGCCGAATGGCGCAGGTTCGGTGACGCGCGAGGATCTGGGACAGAAGACGATCGACGGGCTCGAGGTGCTGGGATCGCGCGAGATCACTACGATTAATGCTGGAGTGATCGGCAACCAGAAAGCGGAGCCGATTGTAAAGGAGTTCTGGTATTCGCCACGGCTTGGTATCAACGTGATTACGAAACGGTTTGATCCGCGGGTGTCGGCAGCGCAGGATTTCGATGTGGGGAGCGTCAATCTGGCTGAGCCTGATCCGAAGCTGTTCGAACCGCCTTCCGACTATAAGGTTGTCAGGATGGATCGCCAGTAGGGATAGCTGCCTAAAAAATAGCCGGGTGCCTGCGGGGGCGATTCGTCACAAGTAAAACTAGTGCAGGAGCGATGGAAACGTCTGGGTGACGTGTGCTCCGATGTGCGCGGGGTTATTTAGGTGGGGATTTTCCCAGTTTGGGAGATAACCCGTGTCGGGTACGGCACTGCATCTTTTGGGGAGTACCGAGGACCTTGGGGGCTGGATATTCTCGCCGTGGAGTCCTGAAGCAGTCGCATGACGGGCCAACTCTGCGACTGCTACTCAGGGCTCCAAACCTTTTGCCGTCGCTCTACGAGAACGGATTATTGCATGCTTGAAACGTCTGCCTTCTATCGGAATGATGCTCGGGATAGCGATGGTTCGATCTCGCTGTCGGAGGTCATTTCGGCGCTCTCCTTTGCCCTTGACCTGACTGAGGGTGCCGTGTGGGGCCATGCCCTGCGAAGCTGTCTACTGGGGATGAGGATCGCAGACGAGATCAGGCTGCCGCAGGAAAAGCGGAGCAGCCTCTATTTTGCGCTGTTGCTGAAGGACGTGGGATGGAGCAGCAATGCCAGCCGCATGTGCCGGATCGTTGGCGATGACCATGTGGTGAAGGCGGGACCGATCGATCGGATTGCGCGGATCATGGGCTTCGGCGGCATCATCGGGATTGGCCTCACAGAGTACGGTAATAACGAAGAGATCATTGGCCTGCGGTGCGATCGTGGGGCCAGCATCGTCACAAAACTTGGGTTAGGAATCGATACTGCCGAGGCTGTCCGCAGCCTCGATGAACATTGGGATGGCGACGGTTATCCCGATAGCTTGAAGGGAGAGCAGATCTCTCTGCTTGCCCGCATCTGCGCGGTGGCGCAGCATCTGGATGTTTTTTCGGCTGGGCGCGGTATTCAGGCGGCGATGAATACGCTAGTGGAACGCAGCGGGACGTGGTTCGATCCGGAGCTGGTTCGCGTGGCTGTGTCGCTGCATCGGCGAGGGACATTGTGGGCGAACTGCCTGTCGACCGACAGTCAGGATGATACGCGGCTTGCAGTGCTCGATATGGATGGCGGCAGACGGCATCGGCTGGAGGCGGGCCGGATCGATCAGATCTGCGAGGCGTTCGCGGACGTGGTGGATGCGAAGTCGCACTTCACGTTTAGACACTCGATGGGTGTGGCGGATGCGGCGTATGGGATCGCGCGGGGCATGGGCCTGGCACCGGATCGTGTGCAGCTTGTTCGCAGGGCCGCGCTGCTGCATGACATTGGCAAGCTGAGTGTGTCGAACTCGATTCTGGATAAGAAGACCCAGTTGAACGAGATGGAGTGGAAGGCTGTGCAGCAGCATCCGGGGCTTACGCGGCAGATTCTGGAGCGGGTGGGTCCTTTCCGGGAGATGGCTGTGATTGCGGGCGAGCATCACGAGAAGCTGGACGGCTCGGGCTATCCAAACCGGCTGTTAGCGCCGGAGCTGTCTCTTGAGTCACGAATCATCGCTGTGGCGGATGTTTATGGTGCGCTGTCGGAGGACAGACCGTACCGTGCCGGGCTGGAGTTCGAACAGATCATCGCGATTATGTCGAAGCTGGTGCCGCGGCAGCTCGATGGAGCTTGCTTTGATGCGCTGGTCTCGTTGATGCGTCACACGCCGAAGGTTGCGCCCGGGAGTTACTCGTCGGATGCCCAAGCGGAGCGCTCGCTTGCGGCTGTAGAGGTTGCTGCATAGAACAGGAGACATATCGAGGAGTTAAATCGATAAATCCTGCAATTGAAGGAACCTGAGCGGCCGAAGACACCATTCGGCCGCTCATTTTTTTGTTTATTTGCCGGTGTAGGTGACGTGCCAGACGCTCTTGGTGCCGTCGTCAGTGACGAAGAGTGAGCCGTCGTTGCCTGTGGTGACGCCTACGGGCCGGCCCCAGACCTTACCGTCGGGGGTGACGAAGCCGGTGAGGAAGTCCTCGTATTCGCCGGTGGCGTGACCGTTGCGCATGGGGACGCGGATGACCTCGTAGCCGCTGCGGTGGGCACGGTTCCAGGAGCCATGCTCGGCGGCGAAGGCGTCACCGGTGTACTCGGAGGGGAACTGCTTGCCGTTGTAGAAGAGCATCTCGAGTGACGCGAAGTGGGGCTGGAGGAGGACGTCGGGGACGATGACCTTCGATGCCATGTTCACGCGCTTGCAGTCCTTAGCCTGTGCCTCAGTCAGCGCAGGAGCCTGCAGGTTGGGACCAGTGCCTTTTTCGCAAGGATCAGGAAGGCGCGGGTCCTTATGTGCTCCAATGTAGTACCAGGGCCAGCCGTAGAAGCCGTCTTCCTTGACGCTGGTGATGTAGTCGGGGACGAGGTTGTCGCCGAGGCGGTCGCGCTCGTTGGTGGAGCACCAGAGCTGGCCGGTAGTGGGATTGATGGTTTCCCCGACGCAGTTGCGGATGCCGCTGGCGTATACCTTGAGGAACTTGCCCTCGGGGGTGAATGCGAGAACATCGGCGCGGTGGAACTCATTGGGATGGGTATCGACGTCATCGACGTTCGAGGCTGACCCTACGGAGACGAGCATCCTCGTGCCATCTGGGGTGAAGACGACGTCGCGTGTCCAGTGGCCGCCGCCGCGGAGCTGGGCGAAGCCGGGAAGTTGGGCAACGACCGTCTCAGCCGGGCCGGTAGCAACGAGATCGCCGGATTTGTAGGGGAAGCGAACTACGGTTTTGGTGTTTCCAACATAGACCCATTGGGGGTTGGGTCCGCTGGGATAGAAGGCGATGCCGAAAGGAAGATCGAGACCGGAGGCGAAGGTGGAGATCTTCTGCGCCTTGCCGTCAGGGCCGACGCCGCGCAGGACCATGATCTTATCGCCGTGCGAGTCGGCGAGGAAGATGTCGCCGTTGGGGGCTGTGCGCATGAGTCGCGGTTCACGAAAGCCCTGGGCATAGAGCTCTACCTTGAAGCCTGCGGGGGCCTGGGGCCATGCACCTTCGGGGCGGGGGACGACGGTGGGACCGTTGTCGACGGACTCTGCTTCTTTGGGCTCGGGTAGGTCCGCGACGGTGATCTTGCGACGGACGCCGGGGTGTTCCTGGCTGTAGTCGGTGAAGGCGGCCTGACCAGTAATGGTCTTGGAGTTGGACTGGGCGTTAGCGCCGGTAGGAATAACCAGGAGTCCGGCGAGAAGGACGGGTAGAGTCGAGAGGGTACTGAATAATCGTGTGTTAGCGGGAATCATGTGCAGTCGTCTCCGAGTTCGAGGCTTGAAAAGGCTAGCGGGAAGCTGGTGCCGCCATGTTAGCAGGAGGGGCAGGTTGCGCGACAGAGGACGAGGTAGAGGTCGAACCTGTAAGTTGTTGCAACAACTCGATGGGAACGGTAGCGGTCAGAATAGCGCGATCCTTGCGCTGCTCCAATTTTAGTGAGGATATGGTCTGGAGGAAGGCTTTGTCGCCGCTGTTGCGCGGCTGCATCTCCTGGATGGACTTGAAGAGACCGACCAGGGTCGTAAGCGCAGCTGCTGATTGCGCAGCGTCGGCTTCGGTGGGGGCTATCTGCTCGATACGGAGGTGAAGCGCGCCGACGTAACGCAGGCTGGCGACGAAAGTTGTGTCCTCAGGGAGGGGAAGCTGCAAGCCGAAGAGCGTGATGTAGCCGCGCTCGGAGAAGGGAAGGCCGATGCGACCGATGGCCCAGGCGCTCGAAAGGATCGGTACATCGCGGTATCGGGCTGAGAGCAACGACGATCCGGAGAAGGGTGAGGCTCCGGCGCGGTGGCGGTCGATGATGGAGTGGATCTGCTCGGAGGTCGGCATGTTCGAGGCGGCGATGCTGTCGTAGCCGAGTTGCGCGATTCTCAGGTTGCGCCGGGTGCTCGTACCTGCGCCGACTTCGCCAACAGGGATGCTGAAGATGTCGTGTCCAGCGTAGTTTTCGCGTGCGGTGGCGATGCTTGCAAGGTACTGGGCGAGGCGTTCGCCGTCGAAGCGGCCTTCGAAGACCTCTGAATACCCGACGGGACCGTTGGGGCCGTTGGGATCGTCCATGCGGTGGAGTGCGAAGGCAGCGGCATCGAGGTCGCGCTCAGGCACGATGCCGGTGGCGTCGATGAAGTGTTGATAGTCGGGGCTGTGCGTGACAGGAGTGCGGTCGAAGCGGGTGGCCAGGCGGAGGGGCTTCACGTTGAAGTAGACGATGGCGTCGGACTCGGGTAGTAGCCGTGCTGCCTCGGGCGGGGCAGCCTTGCGCAGGATCAGCGCTATGGCGAGGGCACCGATCAGCGCCAGCATCAGCAGCAAGGAGTAGCGGGTGGACTTACGCATCGGGGACCGAGTTGGTGGCGTGGCCGGTCAGGTGGCGTCTCAGCATGGTCGTTACGAAATCAGACTACTGTGCTCAAGGATAGACCATCGGGTGTTTCCTTGCTGTTGCTCTGGTGAACTGTCGAGAGGATAAGGGCTACTCGGTGATGGCAAAGGTGTAGATCTTGCCGCCGTTGGTGACGTTGCCGCTGCCTGCCGGCAGGATGCCGAATTCGCCGCCGCCAACGTTCCGATCGATGGTGAATTGGTATGTGCGTGGAGCGGTTTTTACGGGGTCGAACTTTACTTCGTCACGGTCAGCGCCACCGGTGGAGTGAAAGACTCCGCCAGTCAGGATACGGAATTCCCGGTTGTCGGAGTTGATGCGAAAGCGGAGGAACTCGTACTCGTTGATGGCCACGCCGTCGGGCATGTAAATGAGAATCTCGATGGGCGCCTGTAGCGCCAGCTTGGATTCACGTCCGTTGAGATGGCCGTTGTGATCCTGCTTGATGATGCCGTGGGTTGCGGTCGATTTGATCCAGCCGCCGGACTTAATGTGGACGATCTCCGGGTCGATCAGTGTCCATTTGTCGCTTCGGTGGTCCTTGTAGTAGACGCCGATCTCGTTGACATCGGAGAGTTCGATGGGCTTTTCCGGCGCAGGAGTAAGCAGCTTGCGGCTCTTGTTCACCATTGCCGTGATGATGCGGTCGGAGATGCCGGCATCTTTCAGGGCGACGAGCGAGTCGGCGTCGGTGGAGTAGTGGCCCGGCTGTGTGTTGATGGTCTGGAGGATGAGGTCATCGCCGAGGCCGGCCTTCGCCATCTTGATAACGGAGTTGTTGTCCATGGTGGCAGCGACTGTAGGAGGAGCGGCCTGTGGGCCGTCTGTAAGCTGGGGTGCTTCGCCAGTGCGCTGACCGTAGCAGGAGAAGGGGAAGAGGAGCAGAGATAGCAGGATCAGCAGGCGCATGGACTTGTTTCCTGGGATTTCAAACTTAGTGTTCGGAAATTGAGGATAGCCTAGCATGTCTGCGATTTTGGACGGTTTATAAATCGCGTCCGTAAGCCGACTGAATGGAACGAACAAAGGCCGTTGGGCGGATGTTCATTTAACATCGCCATGTTCTAATCGGCGATACAGCTTTCTGATTAGGAAGCTTCGATGCTTGACCCGGAGATGTAACCGGGATCTCGAGCCCATATCATCTCGCACAAACCAAACCAAAAGGAGAGAGCATGAGCACGATCACCACGAAAGACGGTACGACGATCTATTACAAGGACTGGGGGACGGGACAGCCGATTACGTTTTCGCATGGGTGGCCTTTGACTGCGGATGCGTGGGATGCGCAGATGCTGTTCCTTGGCCAGCAGGGCTACCGCGTCATCGCCCACGACCGGCGCGGCAATGGCCGCTCAAGCCAGCCTTGGGACGGCAACGAGATGGACACCTACGCGGATGACCTGGCGGAGCTGTTCGAGGCGCTCGATCTTAAGGATGCCGTGATGGTGGGTCACTCTACCGGCGGCGGTGAAGTTGCCCGTTATCTCGGCAGGCACGGAACCAAGCGGGTGTCCAAGGCTGTGCTGATCGGTGCCGTACCTCCGTTGATGTTGAAGACGGAGAGCAATCCTGAGGGCCTACCGCTGTCCGTGTTTGATGGGCTTCGTGCTTCGATCGTCGCGGATCGTTCAGAGTTCTACAAGGAACTCACGCTGCCGTTTTACGGCTACAACAGGCCGGGGGCCAAGATCTCGGAAGGCGTACAGGACAACTTCTGGTTGCAGGGCATGATCGGGTCTCACAAGAGCCAGTACGACACGGTCAAGGCCTTCTCAGAAACAGACTTTACCGAAGACCTGAAGAAGATCGACATTCCTGTGCTGGTTATGCACGGCGAAGACGACCAGATTGTTCCAATCGTCGCTGCGGGCCTGAAGTCGGCCAAGATTCTGAAGAACGGGACACTGAAGGTATATCCCGGCTTTCCACACGGAATGTGTCAAATTCATGCGGATCAGATCAACGCCGATTTGCTCGCATTCATCAAGTCCTGATGGTCAACCCTCGGGGTGGGTCTGCCGCACGCCAGACTCACCGCGGGATCTCTTGTGATATTTCCTTGAATAGATAGCTTGAGCTTGTTGAAAACCGCTCGGTGCGAATTTCTCGAAGTGTTGGGATGTTGCGAGTTATGGAGCAAAATGGCGGATACCGGCCAAGATTGCTCTGAGGCCTCCACTATGCTAAAGTTAGCTCTGCGGCGCACTCTGCGCAGGCACTAGTGCGCGTTAGGCGGCTTGGGCTTACAGGGGGCAAAAAAGGCTGTTTGGGCTGGCGTAGCTCAGCTGGTAGAGCATCTGATTTGTAATCAGAGGGTCGGGGGTTCAAATCCCTTCGTCAGCTCCAGTTCCATTCAGCAGGCAAGGATTTGGTTGTACTGCCGGGCCTTCAGGTCAGCAGGCCTCCGGTCACTCCTTCAAGGTTTGTACTCGCGTGATTTCCGGAATCCGGAGATGTTCGGGATTGATGGTTTGAGTTGTGGGCTGCGCGCTGGTGGGTTTTGCAGGATGTGCACAGGTGGCCGAGTGGTTAATGGCAGCAGACTGTAAATCTGCCACGCATCGCGTTACGGAGGTTCGAATCCTCCCCTGTGCACCACTTAGTTTGTAAGGTTGTAGGACGGTGAATGTTGTGGATCTAAGCCCCGCCGGCAGCGGACGAATGGCAATTGCGCTGGCCGTATTCGGGGTGCTAGCGATTTTGGTCTGGCAGACGATGGAGCCAGGCAAGTTTCGCTCGCTGGCGTGGATCTTGTTGGGATTTTTTGCCTTCCGCGTCATACTCGGACGGCTGGGTTCGCGGTAGGATTGTAAGGTTGGTTTTTTAGAAGGCTGATGTAGCTCAGTGGTAGAGCACTCCCTTGGTAAGGGAGAGGTCATGGGTTCAAGCCCCATCATCAGCTCCAGAATTTTCAGCTTCCAGCGAGAGCTGACGGGCGGGAGTAACTCAGTGGTAGAGTCACAGCCTTCCAAGCTGTTGGTCGCGGGTTCGATTCCCGTCTCCCGCTCCAAAAGATGTTGAAGGCGTTACAGCAGGAGATCTTGTTGAGCAATACGTATGAGCAGCCTGTACTCCCGATAGCCGATCCACAGCACTTTGGCGCTGTGAAGGCAGCGATCGAGTCGTCCTTCTCTTCGGCGAAGGTTGCCGAGTTCCTGAAGTCGCTCGATCGTCTGAAGCTCCGCATTCGCGACTTCGAGACCGTACTGACGAAGGGCCTGCTTGGAGCTTCGACGGCTGCCGAGTACAACGGGCTTGGCAATGCTGATCAGGGCCAGATTCGCGAGTTTTATCTCGCCAGCCTGGAGCGGGTCGCTCCGGAATTGCGGGCGAAGTTTTTCAAGCTGTACGCATACTACTGAGTCATCAAGTTTAGTTTCTCTTGAGTTATTCACCTGAACTTGCCGGTGTAAACGCCGGCCAACACGAGGAGACGAGCAGTCATGGGCAAGGAAAAGTTTGACCGGTCAAAGCCGCACGTAAACGTAGGGACGATCGGGCACATCGATCATGGCAAGACGACATTGACGGCGGCGATCACGAAGGTGCTGTCGAAGCACAACCCGAAGAACAGCTTCCGCTCGTTCGATACGATCGACAACGCTCCTGAAGAGCGCGAGCGCGGTATCACGATTGCAACCTCGCACGTGGAGTACGAGACGGCGAACCGTCACTATGCTCACGTCGACTGCCCTGGCCACGCCGACTATATCAAGAACATGATTACGGGTGCGGCGCAGATGGACGGCGCGATCCTTGTGGTTGCGGCTACCGACGGTCCGATGCCCCAGACCAAGGAGCATGTGCTTCTTGCCCGTCAGGTTGGCGTGCCGTACATCGTCGTGTTCCTGAACAAGTGCGATGCGGTTGAGGATGCGGAGCTGATCGACCTGGTCGAGATGGAAGTGCGCGAGCTGCTGTCGAAGTACGACTTCCCTGGTGACGACGTTCCTGTGATCCGTGGTTCGGCGCTTGGCGCGTTGAACGGCGAAGCACAGTGGGAAGCGAAGATCGACGAGCTGATGGATGCGGTGGACAAGAATGTTCCGCAGCCTGACCGTCTGGTTGACCTGCCGTTCCTGATGCCGATCGAAGACATCTTCTCGATCTCTGGCCGTGGAACCGTGGTTACGGGCCGTATCGAGCGCGGTAAGGTGAAGGTTGGCGAGGACTGCGAGATCGTAGGCTTCCGCGAGACGCGCAAGACGGTCTGCACCGGCGTCGAGATGTTCAAGAAGCAGCTGGACGAGGGTCTGGCGGGTGATAACGCTGGTCTTCTGTTGCGCGGTATCGCGAAGGAAGATGTGGAGCGCGGCATGGTGTTGGCCAAGCCGGGTTCGATCACGCCGCACACGGTGTTCAAGGGCGAGATCTACGTGTTGTCGAAGGAAGAGGGCGGTCGTCATACACCGTTCTTCAACGGCTACCGTCCCCAGTTCTACTTCCGCACGACGGACGTGACGGGATCGGCGAAGCTGCCGGAAGGCACGGAGATGGTGATGCCTGGCGACAACATCTCGCTGGAGATCACGCTGCACACGCCCGTAGCCATGGAGAAGGGCCTTCGGTTCGCTATCCGCGAAGGCGGACGCACCGTCGGCGCCGGCACCATCAGCGAGATCATTAAGTAAACAGGCTGGTGCCTCGTGGTTCTGGCGGTCTTCAAGTACGAAGTAAAGCCGGGACGGATGAACGATTTCATGGCGAAGCTGCAACGAGCGGCTTCGCCTGATTTCAATAGTCCGGTAATGCCACGGGGCATACGTCTGATGCGGAGCACGGTGCCGGGGCCTGATACCGGGCCGGTTTACCTGATGATCGAATACGACGATATGGCTGCTTATGGAGCCAGAACGGCGTATGAAAATGCGAATCCCGCGTGGAAACAGTTGTTTGCGGTCACGCCGGATTGTCCGGAGCGTCTCGTGTCGGTTGAGTTGTTTACCGAGATGAAGGCCGGATAGAATAAGAATGTGAAGATTGTGGCCCAGGAAAGGGCCTGAAATCGGTTAGGATAAATAGATGCGCGAAATTATCACACTGCAGTGCCCTGAGTGCAAGAACAGGAACTACTCAACGACGAAGAACAAGAAGACGACCACTGGCCGGCTAGAGTTCTCGAAGTTCTGCAATACCTGCCGCAAGCACACAGATCACAAAGAGACGAAGTAGCTTTTAGCCGTTCGCTTCCGGTAAGCAGGAAGCAAGAGCTAGCAGCTTTACCGGGGGAGTAAGCTCAACGGTTAAACTGTCGGTCTCCAAAACCGAACTTCTCGGTTCGAATCCGAGCTCCCCCGCCAGCATTGCCCGGTCTGAGTCCGGTCGACGCCCAAGGCGGAACAAGTTACTCAGCAACATGAAGATTTGAGGCAGTACGATGGCCAAGACAATTGCAGTAGCGGAAGAGACAAGCACTGGGTTACAGCAGTTGAAGTCACTGCCAGAGCGGATCAGCAGCTTCCTGAAGGACGTGCGCAGTGAGATGCGCAAGGTGATTACGCCGTCGCGGGCCGAAGTCCAGGCGACGACGACCGTCGTGATTGTGACGGTGTTCATCTTTGCGGCGTACTTCTGGCTGGTGGACAACATCATTGGCCGTGCGATCGAGGCCTTGTTGCACCGCTTGACCCAGCACTAGAGATTTTTGCAGTTCCAGTAGTAGAGAGAAGCAGACAGATGCGCGAAAAAGGCACAACCATGGCGGCAGAAGAGCAGAACCCGGAAGAGCAAAACCCAGAGACGTCGAACGCCTCCGAGCAGCCGACCGACCAGCTCGCACCGCCGGTCAACGACAACTTCAAGTGGTACATCATCCACGCCTACTCGGGCTTCGAGCGCAAGGTTCGCGAGTCGCTCGAGAGCCGCATTGCTGCATTCGGCCTGCAGAACCGCATCGGTCGCATCATGATTCCGACCGAGCCGGTCACTGAGCTTCGCAACGGCAAGAAGTACACGATTGAGCGCGTCTTCCTGCCGGGCTACGTTCTGGTTGAGATGGAACTCGACAACGACCTGTGGCACGTCATCAAGAACACGCCGCGCGTCACGGGCTTCCTTGGAACGGGCGACAATCCGGTGGCACTCTCCGAGCAGGAAGTAAGCTCCATCCTCTTCCGCTCCGATGTGTCGAAGGACAAGCCTTCGATGAAGGTCAAGTTCGACAAGGGCGAGCAGGTCCGCATCAACGAGGGGCCATTCGCCAACTTCACTGGAGCAGTAGACGACATCAACGAAGACAAGCAGACGTTGAAGGTCATGGTCAGCATCTTTGGCCGCTCCACGCCAGTCGAAATCGAGTTCTCGAAGGTGGACAAGGTCGAGGCATAGTACTGCTCCTGCATGTGCAGGGGAACGAATTTAGATTTACCCATATTCAGCAGCCGGCTTTGGAGCCTGCAGCTAGAGACATAAAGAGGATTTACCGCAATGGCACCGAAGAAGATTACTGGATACGTCAAGCTTCAGATTATGGCCGGCAAGGCCACCCCTGCACCTCCCGTTGGTCCCGCGCTTGGTCAGGCGCAGGTCAACATCATGGAGTTCTGCAAGCAGTTCAACGACCGCACGAAGGCTCCTGACCTGGCTGGGCTCACCATCCCGGTTGTGATCAGCGTTTACGCGGACCGCACCTTTACGTTTGTCACCAAGACCCCTCCGGCTCCTGTGCTTCTGCTCAAAGCTGCTGGTATCGCCAAGGGCTCGGGCACTCCGAATAAGGAGAAGCTGGGCAAGGTGACGGAGAAGCAGATCCGTGACATCGCGACCCAGAAGATGCCCGACATGAACGCGGCATCGGTCGAGGCAGCGATGAAGACCATCCGCGGCACGGCCCGCTCGATGGGCATCGAAGTCGTCGCTTAGTCGAAGATAGTTCTGAATCGAAGAGGCACTGGGAGATTGTTGGGGGGAGATTGCCAGCATTACTCCCGGTGCCTTTTTCTTTGAGTAGGACCGGACCGAGTTGGGCGTGCGACCGCGGATACTTGCCACTCCCCAGGCTGTAGTTCCTAAAGATTTCGAACAATGTGGCTAAGGTCTGGACTTTCAGTCTGTGGGGTGAACGGTCCCGATGCTAAAACGATAAATTTCAATACTTTGCCGCAAAACGTCACCGGGGAAGATACCTTGACCGGTTGCAGTTCAGAACCTCTGGCCAACTCCATTGCAACGGGCATATCCTCGTCCCTGCATCAAACGAACCGGAGAATCTCCTGATGTCCACATCCGCGCTCCCCCAAACGAAACCCGCGCAGGCGACCGATTTCCTCCCCCTCAAGGGCACCGACCACGTCGAGTTCTACGTCGGCAACGCGCGGCAAGCAGCCTACTTCTACCGAGCCGCCTTCGGAATGTCCTTGATCGCCTACGCAGGCCCCGAGACTGGCCAACGTGACCGCGCCTCCTACGTCCTCCAACAGGGCAAGATCCGCTTCGTCCTGACCACCGCGCTCCGCCCCGACTCCGAGATCGCCCGTCACGTCCACAGCCACGGCGACGGCGTCCGCGCCATAGCCCTCTGGGTCGACGACGCCCGCCAAGCCTGGACCGAGACTACCAGCCGCGGAGCCCGCAGCATTCAGGAGCCAACCGAGTTCTCCGACGACCACGGTCGCGTCACTATCGCCAGCATCGCAGCCTACGGCGACACCATCCACACCTTCGTCGACCGTACCCACTACGATGGTCCCTTCTTTCCCGGGTACCGTCACATCGCCCACGACCACGTCGCCCGCCCCGTAGGCCTCCTCCACATCGATCACATGGTCGGCAACGTAGGCTGGCACGCCATGAACGAGTGGGTCGACTTCTACGCTCACGTCATGGGTTTCAGCCTCTACCAGCACTTCGACGACAAAGACATCTCCACCGAGTACTCCGCCCTAATGTCGAAGGTGATGGCCAACGGCAATGGCTACGTCAAGTTCCCAATCAACGAACCCGCCGAAGGCCGCCGCAAGTCCCAGATAGAGGAGTACCTCGACTTCTACCAGGGCCCGGGCGTCCAGCATATCGCCCTAGCCACCGGCAACATCCTCGAGACCGTCGCAAAGATGCAGCAGCAGGGCGTCGACTTCCTCACCGTTCCCCACACCTACTACACCGAACTGCAAAACCGCATCGGCAAGATCGACGAGCCTATCGACGAACTCGAGCGACTAGGCATCCTGGTCGACCGAGACGATGAAGGCTACATGCTCCAGATCTTCACCCGCCCTGTAGAAGATCGCCCGACCGTCTTCTACGAGATCATCCAGCGCAAGGGGAGCCGCAGCTTCGGCAAAGGCAACTTCAAAGCCCTCTTCGAAGCCATCGAACGCGAACAAGAACTCCGCGGCAACCTCTAGCAGCTCAGCTTCACAGAACCTCAACACCACATTCAGGCCCGGATGCTCTCCGAGTCCTGATGCCAGATCCGCCACGAGCCTTTCCCGGCGAGCCACCACGCTCCAAAAAGGAAGACAACGGCAAATACAGTCACTCCGGGCACCAGCATCCACCGCCCGTCGCGAGCATCGAGGATCGCATCCAGCGCCTGAATCAGCGCTGTCAGCAGCATCAGGCCGCACAGCATCCGACGAGCTCGTACAGCGAGCATCGCCATCAGCATCACAGCCAGCACGATGTTGCGCGACACCAGATACCCTGCATACACCCTGACCCCGGCAGTAATCGGCTCACCGGGAGCCAGCAGCATCGCCGGATTTATCAGCGCAATCACACCACCCAGCGCCATCAACAGCGCTCCAACGATCACGCAGGCATACAACCAGCCCGGCCAACCCGTTCGAGATTCCACCATCCCGTCCTCCTCGATCCGATTGAGCATCCTGGCCCGGCAACGCTCACGAAGTCTAACACTCATCCTCAGCGACACCGTCTTTCGGATGCATGATTATGCATCAGGACATGCATAATCATTAGTGTTGACGCGGGTTTTCGCAACTGTGATGCTCATGATGGAGACACACATGAGCACCCAGCCGATTGAACTTGCCGCACCCCTTGCACCACTCGCCGCATCCCGGCCCACGTACCTCATGTGCCCGCCCCGTCTCTACGACGTCAACTACGTCATCAATCCGTGGATGGCCGGCAACGTCCATAGCTCTTCCCGCGAACGCGCCGCACAACAGTGGCATCGGCTCTACGAAGCCCTCACCGAAGTAGCCGACGTCGAACTAGTCGAGCCCCAACCCGGCTCCCCCGACATGGTCTTCACCGCCAATGCTGGCCTCGAACACCACGGAATCGTAGCTCTCAGCAGCTTCTTCCACGCTGAACGCCAAGCCGAAGAGCAGCACTTCCGCCACTGGTTCCAGGACGCCGGTTATACCATCCTCGACATCCCCCGCGAAACCCCGTTCGAAGGCGAAGGCGACGCCCTCTTCTCCACCGACGGCACCCGCCTCTGGGCAGGCCACGGCCCCCGCACCACAGCGGCCAGCCACCACTACCTCAGCAAAATCTGGAACGTCGAGGTGGTGCCACTTCACCTCATCGATCCACGTTTTTACCACCTTGACACCTGTTTCGCACCACTAGAAAACAACTACGCGATGTATTACCCACAAGCCTTCGACGCCTCATCTCTCGCAACGATTGAGGCCTTCTACCCACCCTCAAAACGAATCATCATCAACGAGCCAGACGCTACCCGCTTCGCCTGCAACGTCATAAACATCGACCGCACAATCATCCTGAACGACATCAGCAGGGAACTGACGGACCAACTCGAAGACCACTGCTTCCATGTAGTCCCCGTCTCGCTTAGCGAATTCCTCAAAGCCGGTGGAGCAGCAAAATGCCTCGTCATGCGCCTAAGCGCTGCGAAAGTCGGAACGGCAACTAGCTCTTCAGGCCGACACTCTCAAGCGCCGCTGCAGTAATGTGCTGCTTCACACCACTCATCCCTTTCCAGGGATCCTTCTTCAACCGTGCCTTCCACTCACTGAATTCGGCGACACGAAACACTGGCCTTTCCGCCAGCTTCAACTCGCTCCAGCTAAGCGGCATCGACACCGGCGCTCCCGCCCGCGCGCGCGGAGAGTAAGCCGCCACCGAAGTCGCTCCTCGCTCGTTCCGCAGATAATCCAGATAAATCTTGCCAACCCGAGCCGCCTTCGTCATCTTCGTCAAATAAAGCCCAGGATTCGCTTTCTCCATATCAACCACAACACCACGAGCGAAATCCTTGATCGCAGGCCACTCCAACTCCGGCTCGATCGGCACAACAACGTGCAGTCCTTTGCCTCCCGTGGTTTTAACAAAGCTCTCCAGCCCCATCTTCTTCAACTGTGCCCGCACATCGGTCGCAGCCCCCGCCAATACCTTCCACGTCAGCGCTTCATCCGGATCGAGATCGAAGATCAGACGGTCGGGCTGTTCAAGACTCTCATTTCGCGAGCCCCACGGATGCACCTCGAGCACACCCATCTGCGCCAACCCCGCCAGAGCCTCCGCATTATTCAGCGTGATATACGGCTCTACCTTTCCATTCTTGTCCGCAATATCAACGCTCCCAATCCCTTTGGGCAACATATGGTTCACATGCTTCTGAAAAAAACATGGACTCCCCGATCCCTCAGGACACCGCACCAAACTCACAGGCCGGTCCGCGATGTGCGGCAGCATCCACTCCGCCACAGCCCAGTAGTAGTCCGCCAGCATCTGCTTCGTCATGCCTGATTGAGCATCCAGCACTTTTGCGGGATGCGTCAGCCGAACAGGAGCATGCTCCCCGACATCGGCCGCAGTCACCTTCTTCGCCGCCACTGCAACAGGTTGGACAGAATGCGAAGCCTCCTTCCGTCGCGCTCCCCTCGGCCTCAGAGCTATTTCAGTGTCCTCTCGCACGACCTCCTTCGCAGCCTTATCCTCACGCACTCCAAGGAACGCCGCCTGCCGTACCTGATCATCCGCCGTCCACGTTGCAAAACGCACCTGCACAACCATCTCCGGCTTGACCCATATAACTCCGCGCTTCGCATCTGCAGGCACACGCGCAAAGGAGGCCGTCTTCTGCTCCAACTCCTCCAACTTATCTCGCAATATCCTGTGCGTCTTCTGCGTGAATCCCGTTCCGGTGCGCCCCGCGTAGACGAACTGGCCATCCTTGTAATAACCCAACAGCAGTGCGCCGACACCACGAATCTGATTCGATGGCAGCGTATATCCGCCCACGACAAACTCCTGCTCGTGCAGACACTTCATCTTCAACCAGTCGCTGCTGCGCCCCGGTGAATACTTGCCCGAAGCCCGCTTCGAGACGATGCCCTCAGCCTGCAGTTCGCAAGCCTTGTGCAGCAACTCAGCGCCACCCGTCTCGATATGCTCGCTCACCCGAACGACATCTTCATCGGCACCGTTCAGCACATCGCCCAGTAATTCTTTCCGCTCCCGCAGCGGCAGATCGCGCACATTTCTTCCATCCACATGCAGCAGATCGAAGCAGAAATAAGTCAGCAGATGCTTCCCCCCTTCCTGCATCGACGCCTGCAGATCGGCAAAGTTCGTCGTCCCATTCGGCGCAACCACAACCACTTCGCCGTCGAGCGTAACTTTGTCGATCGCCAGTTTCGCAACCTCGTTGGCCACCGACCGCACACGATTAGTCCAATCGAGTCCAGTCCGTGTCAGCATCTGCACGCCTTTCCCATCCTTACGAGCTTGCATTCTGTAGCCATCAAGCTTCAACTCATGCAGCCACCCTTTTTCAAGCGGAGGAGTCGCAGCCATCAGCGCCAGTTGAGGCGACACAAATCCAGGCTGCCGTTCCTCAGGAAGCTTCCTGAGCTTTGTCTCCAATATAGCCAGCTTTGCAGAATTCAATCGCGCAACTTCACCTTTGCTCTCCTGCCGAAACCACGCGTTTCCCTGGCCAGCCGTGTCCTTCGAGTTCCAAACATGGTCTTCGCTCTTGGCGATCTGCTCAATCGAGCGCCCCGTCACCACCGAGTCAGGCTCAGCCTCTGTAACTGGCGTTTCATTCGGCCCTCTTTCAAACTCATCGTGCTCCTTGATCAACAGCCAGTTAGGCTTCTTCTCCTTCGCCCACTTGCCACCCATGCGAATCAGAGCCCACTTTCCTTTCATCTTCGTCCCATGCATCACGAACTTCAGGCTTCCATCACGCAGCCCAGCATCGATGTCCGTATACCCTGGCTGCGGCTCCCACGTACCTTGATCCCACAGCATCACGGTGCCGCCCCCATACTGCCCCGCAGGAATGATCCCCTCGAACCCTCCATACTCCATCGGGTGATCTTCCACCTGCACAGCTAGCCTCTTGTCTCCGGTCACGTAGCTCGGACCCTTCGCAATGGCCCAGCTCTTCAAAACACCGTTCCACCCTAGCCTGAAGTCATAGTGCAGATGCGAAGCCGCATGCTTCTGAATGCAGAAAGGTAGTCCCCTCGTTTTGCTTGAACTCTTCGCAGATGACGCCCCACTAGGCTCAGCCGTCACTCGGAAGTCGCGCATCGACCGATACCGCTCCAACTGCTCGTCGATAGCGTTAGACGCAGTATCCGCAGACGTACTCTTCTTAGCGGAAGCCTTCTTCGCAGCCTTCTTGACCGGTACCATCCCGAACTCCTGGAAGACTCGTTAGGCCGACTTCCGCTTCCCAGCCGCCGCCTTCACCAGCGCAATGCCTTTCTTCCCCTCGCCCTTCACCGACGCCGCTGGCTTCTTCTTGCCCGTAGCCACCGCCTCGCCCTCACCGACACTCTTGCGCAGCGCATCCATCAGGTTGATCACCTGACCACGTCGCGGAGCAGCCTCCTCATCCTTCGGTATGGGAGCATTCTTAATCTTCGCGTCAACCAGCTCCTTCACGGCAACCTCATATCCATCCTTAAACTTGCTCGGATCGAACTTCGCCGCCTTGCGCTTGATCAGCTCCATCGCCAGATCGAGCGAGTCCTCATTCACCGCAACCTTCTTGATGTCTTTGAAGTACTCCGCCGGATCACGCAGCTCCTCCTGATAACGCATCGTGTAGCCCATCATTCCGCCCAGCGTGTCGTCGTCCGTTGCGGTTACGGCAAAGACATGTTCGCGTCCACCAAAGGCGATCTTTCCAAGCGCAGCCTTCTTCGTCTTCTGCAGCGCCTTCCGAACAACCGCAAACGCCTCAGCCTGAACATCGTCTTCAGGAACAATGAAGTAAGGCTTCTCCAGATACTCAGGATTCAGCTCATCGACCCCAACAAACTGCGAAACCTCAATCGCGTGCTTCGAAGGCACGCGCAGTTGCTCCAACTCCTTCGGCTCGATCAAGACGTACTCGCCCTTGCGATACTCGTAGCCTTTGACGATCTCATCCTTCTCGACAGGATTGGCGGCCTCACCGGGATTATCCTCAAGAGCGCTGGCTAGCACCTTCTGATGCCGCACCCGCTCGCCCGACTTTCGGCTTATCTGGTGAAAGCGAATCTCACTCTTCGCCTCCGTAGCCACAAACAACTTCACGCCAAACGAAACAAGAGATATCTGAATCTGACCAGACCAATAGGGACGCGCCACGGCAGAACCTCGCTCTACACGGAGATATCCGTACACATCAGATTCTCCACGCCACCGGCAAGGATGCCCAAATATTTTTTGCCCCATTTTTACTGCATAGTGTCGTCACGTGCAGCTACCTGCCAACAACCCACTACCTATTCGTATGCCTCCGCACGGCATACCGGATGCAGTGTTATTGAAGAAGCTTATAACTAGGCTGTTATCTGCTGCTTCTCAGTTTCGAGCACTCGTTCATAAGCTGGCACCGTCAAAAAGTCTGCAAACTTCGGCGCCTGCACCAGCTCCCGCATCAACTCCGCAGCCCGCTCGTAAGCCTCATAGCGCTTGTCATCCACAATCGGCCGCACGCGATCCAGTTCGTCAGAGATCTCCTCTTCCACCAGATCCACCGTCACAGGAAGCCCGTCATCCATCACCGCACCATGATGCACCCACTGCCAAAGTTGCGCTCGGCTGATCTCCGCGGTAGCTGCGTCCTCCATCAGATTGAACAAGGGCACGCACCCAATCCCGCGCAACCACGCCTCCACATAACCCAGCCCGACAGCAACATTCTGCCGCACACCCGCCTCCGAGATCGTCCCCTCAGGGATCCGCAACAAGTCATCGGCAGTCGCGTGATACTCCGTTAGTTGCTTGCCAATCTGATTCGGCTGCGGCATCACGCGGTTGAAGACCTCCAACGCTACCGGCACCAGTCCCGGATGCGCCACCCACGTCCCATCATGCCCGTCCGTAGCCTCACGCTCCTTATCAGCTTTCACCTGAGTCAGCGCCCGCTCGTTCGCTACAGGATCGCTCTTGATCGGAATAAACGCGCTCATCCCACCCATGGCGCTAACACCGCGGCGATGACAAGTTTTGATCGCCAGCTTCGAATAACTCCGCATGAAGTGCGTCGTCATCGTCACCTGTGCACGATCCGGCAGCACGACCTCATTGTTCGCCGCAAACTTCTTGATGAAGCTGAAGATGTAGTCCCACCGCCCGCAATTCAGCCCAGCCGAGTGATCGCGCAACTCCCAAAGAATCTCATCCATCTCAAACGAAGCAAGAATCGTCTCGATCAGCACCGTGCCTTTGATCGATCCCGCCGGAATCCCCAGCGCACTCTCCGCCTGCACAAATACATCGTTCCAAAGCCGAGCCTCCAGATGGCTCTCCATCTTCGGCAAATAAAAGTAAGCCCCCGACCCGCGAGCCAGCAGTTCCTTCGCATTGTGAAAGGCATACAGCCCGAAATCAAACAGCGACCCACTCATCGGCTCGCCATCAACCAGCACATGCCTCTCTTCCAGATGCCACCCACGCGGCCGCACAAAGAGCACAGCGGTCTTCTCATTCAACTTGTAACTTTTACCGTTACTTTTATCTTCAAACGTAATAGTCCGCCGCACGGCATCCCGCAGATTCGCCTGCCCATCGATCACGTTCTCCCACGTCGGCGTCGTAGAGTCCTCGAAGTCCGCCATAAACACCTTCGCGCTGCTATTCAGCGCGTTAATGATCATCTTCCGATCGACCGGCCCCGTAATCTCGACCCTGCGATCCAGCAGATCAGCCGGCAGCGGAGCCACCGTCCACTCGCTCTCACGAATCGTCTTCGTCTCCGGCAAAAAATCTGGCCGCTCTCCAGCATCAAGCCGCTTCTGACGCACAACTCGAGCCGCAAGCAACTCTTTACGCCTCGCATTGAAGGCCCGCTGCAACCCCGCAACAAAATCCACCGCCTCTGGAGTCAACACCTCCGCCGCCCGCTCCGTTGCCGGTGCAAGCACCTCGACTCTTTCATCAAAACCCATCCATCACCTCACATCTTTCGCTTGCAATAGTGCCCTGCGCAACCCTCAGGCAAACCGCAGATGCACCTTGCCCGCATGTGCGAACTCCACGTCCACGCTCGACCCTCCACACGCCTGGGTAAATCCGGTCCAGCTTCCGGTCGTGATCCAGTCGCCCTTTTTCAATCCTTCTGTGCGGCTGGCTCCTTCATTAGCAAGCCACGGCAGCAGGCGCATCAAATCTCCCGAAGTATTCGACCCCGTTCGATCCGCCCGCACCGTACCATCCACAGCGATCGTCACATGCTCCTTCGAGAAGTCCAGATTCTGCCAATCCGGATAAGCATCTCCAAACACAAACCCGCCATGCAGTGCCAGATCGGCAACCCCCGACAGCTTCGACGCTTGCGCCGGATCCACCAGCCCGCTCTCCAGTATCTCGATCGCCGGGTGGCAGCTCGCAATCGCCGCTATGACCTCTTCCCGCGTGTAGGGCGTCTCACGCGGTGGCAGGTCCTTCCCCAACAGAAACGCAATCTCTGCTTCGAGTCCACGGTAGCGATGCGTCAGCCCACGCATCTCGCATCCGCTGCACGACGTCCACGCCGCCGGCATCGGCGCATACGATGGCGTCGCATCCGGTGTCGGAGCCCCAACCTTCCATCCGCCTATCGCCTCATACGCCCACGACATGCGGTCCTGTACGAAGTACGCCTCTTCCAGCGTCGTCGGTCGGTGATCCACTGGAAGATCCATGATCGGCTTACATGTTCTCCGCGCGTCGAGCAACATATCCGCCGCATCCATCAGCTGTCGTTCCTGCGCGCCGCTTATCATCCGAACAGTTTGCACCAACTCGCCCCCTTCTGTCTCGTCCGTGCAATTGCTCTTGCCTTTCTTGCTTGTCATCTCCGCAGGGGATCATCTGCCGTTCCTAAAGGCAGACCCCAAACGTTCGGCCGCACTTTTCGCCATCCAATCGCCCACCTCAGGCGTAATCTATCCAACGGCAGGTATGCCCAGTCTTACCTTTAGCGTTGCTGGCAACAGAAGGGACCGTTCAACATGCTCCTACGCAAGTCCAACCGTTTCGACGCGGGTATCCGCTCCTCCGACATCACCCCTCAAGAGGCCTTTGAAAATCATCAACAGACCCGTCGCCGCTTCCTCACGGGAGCCGCTGCTCTTGGAGCAGGCGCCATCGCCGCCACTCGGATACCGGCCCTCGTCCACCCCACCCCCATACAAGCTGCCGACGACCTTCACGCCGCACCAAGCCAATACACCACCACTGAACCCCAGACCCCCTTCAACAAAGCCACTACCTACAACAACTTCTACGAGTTCGGCACCGACAAATCCGACCCTGCCAGAAACGCCCACACCCTCAAGACCCGCCCCTGGACCGTTCAGGTCACAGGCATGGTCAAAAAGCCTCTGACGCTCGACATCGACAGCATCATGAAGTACCGCCCCATCGAGAGCCGCGTCTACCGCCACCGCTGCGTCGAAGCCTGGTCCATGGTCATCCCCTGGGACGGCTACTCGCTCTCCCAGTTCATCAGCTTCTGCGAGCCGCTTCCCAGCGCCAAATTCGTCCAGTTCCTCTCGCTTGCCGACCGCAAGCAGATGAACCTCCCTGGCGGCTTCGATTGGCCTTACTCTGAAGGACTTCGCCTCGACGAAGCGATGAATCCTCTGGCCCTACTGACCTTTGGCTGCTACGGCCAGACCCTGCCCAACCAGAACGGTGCTCCCATCCGCGTGGTCATGCCTTGGAAGTACGGTTTCAAGAACGCGAAGTCCATCGTCAAATTTCACTTCACCGACAAGCAGCCTCACACCACCTGGAACGATCAAAACTCCAGCGAATACGGCTTCTATTCCAATGTCAACCCGACCGTCGATCATCCACGTTGGTCGCAAGCCCGCGAACGCCGCATCGATTCGACTAACAGCATTCTCCCTCGCTTCATCCCCACGCAGATGTTCAACGGATACTCCGACCAGGTTGCCAGCCTCTACACCGGCATGAATCTCAAAAAATACTACTAGCGGGGATATCTCGTCCGGCCTTCCTGTTCACTGTTGTTTTCTCCCACGCGCCAGTTCTCTCATCGAAGGTCCTTAGCAACCCCTCTGTAGATTGGGGGTGGAGGGCCTTATCGCAGATCCCGCAGATCATCCACCACGGGAACCGCGGCCAAGACCACGACTACAGCAGCCAGAGGCAACGTGGCCAGAAAACCGATGTGTTTAAAACCTATCGCCCCAACCACCCCGCCAATAAAAAACAGGCCAACGAGCGATACCAGCAGCCAAAGTTTTTCCAAATCCGCCTGGACAACCCCAACCTCCTGTCCACGTCGATTCCAATACATTGCCTTACCCAACTCGATCCCAATGTCCGTCACCATGCCCGTCACATGCGTCGTCCGAATCTCAGCCTGCGAAATCTTCGCGATGATGGCGTTCTGCAGACCCATTGTGAAACACAATAGCGCCGCTGTAGCCGATACCAGCAGCCAGCGGTGCTGTTCAAAACGATTGCCCAACAATCCAAAGCACACCAGCATGGACGCTTCAACCATCAGCGGAAGCGCGTACTCGCTCTCCAGACGGCGGCGGCGTCCCCAGTTCACCAGAACCGCGGTGCAGGCTGCCCCTGCCAGAAACGCCAGCAGTGCACTGAGCCCCGCTGCCGTCCATCGCATCTCTCCAAGGGCCAGATTGTCGGCCATCGCCGACACAATCCCCGACATATGTGACGTATATTGCTTCACCGCAACATACCCACCTGCATTCGTTGCGCCTGCAATAAACGCAAGAAAGTGAGCCAATTGCCGATTCGACCCTTGGCTTCGCTCCTTGCCCGTTAATTTGCGCAAATAAAGAACCGGCATGTTTTGAAAGCTATAGTTCCATCATCGCAGGCTTTCGGAGCGTCCACCAGTCTCACCACGCTCTGCCTTCTCCCTCCCGCGCTAAACTAACCCAGCCAACATGTCCAAACGAGCCATCATCGCCCTCAAAGTTCTCGTGCACTTCCTCTGCCTCGTCCCATTCGCGTGGCTCGTACACTCCTACAACTCCGGCGCGCTTGCCCTCAAAGCCGATCCCGTCAACTACATCACGCACTTCACCGGCGACTGGGCACTCTACATTCTGTTGGCCTGCCTCGCAGTCACGCCTCTCCGTCGCTTCTCGCCGAAGCTCGCCTTCCTAATCCGCTTCCGCCGTCTCATCGGCCTCTACGCCTTCTTCTACGCGACTCTCCATCTCGCGACCTACATCATCCTCTTCTCCGGCTACGATATCGTCATGGTTCTGAATGGCATCCGGACAGGCCAGCCCGGAGTCATCATCAAAGAGTGGAAGATCGTCTGGCCACCCATCCTCAACGACCTCCTCAAACGCCGCTTCATCCAGGTAGGATTCTTCGCTTGGCTCATCCTCCTAGCACTCGCCCTCACCTCACCGGCGTTCATCATGCGAGCCATGGGCGGCAAAAACTGGCAACGCCTCCACCGCCTCATTTACGTCGCCGCCATCGCCGCCGTCATCCACTTCTGGTGGCTGGTCAAGACGGGCGTCCGTACCCCCTGGAAAGACACCGCAGTCCTCACAATTCTTCTGCTCGCTCGCATCGCATTCACCGCAATGAAGCGCCTGCGCGCCAAGCCCGCGCTCTCAACCCGGACTACGAAAAGTTAGTCAGCAGTTTTTTCTCTGCCACAACTTCTCCCCCCAAACACCTGTCTAACCATGCAGGAGTTTCTATGCGCGCGGTCCCAATTCTTCTGTTGGCACTCACCCTGACCCCGCTTCATGCGCAAAACGAAGCTCCCATGCAGCCCACATCGAGAGCAGCCGCTAAACCCTCGAAGACCGCCAAACCCAAACTTCCCCCGCCCCCCAAATCCGCTCCACTCACACCACTAACTCAACAGGAAAAAGCCCTCCAGATCCTCAACCGCTTCACCTTCGGCCCATGCCCCGGCGATGTTCAACGAGTCCTCGCCATGACCCCCGAAGCATGGTTCGAGCAGCAACTCAACCCGCAAACCATCAACGACGACGCCCTCAACAAGCGTCTCAACGACTACCCCACCCTCAACATGCAACCCGATCAGGCGCTCACTCAGTTCCCCGACCGAGGCACGATCCAACAGGTTGCCGACAGCAAGCGCCCCATGCCCTCTGACCCCAACCTCGCCGCTGTCTACGAAGTCCAAATCTACAAACTCAACAAAGAAAACGAAACCAAAAAGATCAACGCCGACGGCAAATCCGCCGTTACTCCCCCCACCGAAGCCGAACTAGCCGATCAAAAGAAACAAGACCAGGCGACCGCCGCACGCATCGCTGGCGACCTCTTTACTTTGCCAAAAGAGCAGCGCATGCCCGCGCTCATCAAGCTCCCCGTATCTGACCGCATAGCCTTCACTACCTACGTCGCCGGAGATCAGCGCAATCTGCTACTCGGCCAGTTGACCCCCCGCGAGCGCCAGATCTTCAACGCCATGGCTGCCAACATCGGAACTTCCTACCAAATCATCAACGAGCTCTCACAAGCCAAGCTCCTCCGCGCCATCCTCTCCGAGCGTCAGCTCCAGGAGGTCATGACCGACTTCTGGTTCAATCACTTCAACATCTACATCGGAAAAGACTCGGACCAGTGGTACACCACCACCTACGAGCGCGACGTCATCCGCAAAAACGCCCTCGGCAAGTTCCGCGATCTCCTTCTCGCCACCGCCACCAGCCCAGCCATGATGGTCTACCTCGACAACTGGCAGTCCATCGGCCCCGACTCCCTCGCCAACGGAGTTAACCCGTCCAATCCCAACTCGAAGAAAGGGAACCGCGGCCTCAACGAAAACTACGGCAGGGAAGTGATGGAGCTCCACACCGTCGGCGTCAACGGAGGCTACACCCAGGCCGACGTGACCGCCCTCTCCGCTATCCTCACCGGCTGGACCGTCGACCGGCCCAACCAGGGCGGCCCCTTTCAATTCGACGCCAAGCGCCACGAGCCCGGCCCCAAGCAATGGCTCGGCCACACCATCGCCACCACAGACTCGGAAGCGGCTAATCTCCCCGCCAACATTCCGACCGGCATGAACGAGGGCGTCGACGCCCTCAACCTCCTAGCCGCCAGCCCTAAAACCGCGCACTTCATCAGCTACAAACTAGCTCAGCGCTTCGTAGCCGACGAGCCGCCACCCGTCCTCGTCGACCGCATGGCCGCCACCTACCTAGCCACCGACGGAGACATCAAAGCCATCCTCCGCACCCTCGTCCAATCGCCCGAGTTCAACTCCCGCAAATACTTCCGCAACAAAGTAAAAACCCCCATGGAGTTCCTGGCCTCTGCCTTCCGCACCACCGCAACTGACCCATCCAACCCAGGCGCGCTCGTCAACACCATCAAGTCCATGGGCATGCCTCTCTACTACGCCCTTCCACCCACCGGCTATTACATCACCGCCGATCACTGGATGAACTCCAGCGCCCTCGTCGACCGCCTCAACTTCGCATACTCCCTCACCGGCAACAAATTCGCCAATCAGAAGTTCGATTCCGCCCACGTCTTGGCGCTCGGCCTCATGGCCCAACCCGCAACCACCGTGCAGACCACCCTGCATCCCCGCTACGCCGAAACCGTCCTCACCACAGACACACCACCCGAAACCGCAGGCCCCGACATCGCTCTCCACGTCCTCGAATCCACACTCATCGGCGGTGAAATCTCTTCGCAGACCAACCAGCTCATCCACAAACAGATTGCCGAACTCACCACTCCCACGTCCCCACCCACCGATACCCTCAACCTCCTCACCGCCCTGGTCATGGGCAGCCCCGAGTTCCAACTCCGCTAACGATTCGAAAACAATCCAGCACCGCCTCTTATCATCCGCTAAACTTGCTCCGGCACGATATCAGTCCGAGGAGCAATCTTGAATCCCACACAGCAAGCGCCGGTCACCCCCGAGCGCATCATGCAATTCGCCTGGGGCTACATCCCCACGCTCGTCCTTGAAGCAGCCATCACCCACCACGTCTTCGACACACTCGACAGCGGCCCCAAAACCATCCAGCAGGTCCACGAAGCCACCAACGCCTCCGTCCGCGGCCTCGACGCCATTATGAACGCCCTCGTAGGCCTCAACTTTCTCGCCAAGACAGGCAACAACGGCGACGCCCTCTACTCCCTCACCCCGGAGAGCTCCACCTTCCTCGTCAGCACCAAACCCAGCTTCCACGGCGGCGTTCTCCGTCACACCAGCCGCCAACTCATGCCCAATTTCCTCCATCTCAATGAAGTCGTGGCCACCGGCAAACCCGTGCGAGCCGTCAACCAGGAGGCCGACGGCACCGAGTTCTTCCACAAATTTGTCGTGGATATCTTGCCCATGAGCTACCCCTCAGCCAAGGCGCTCGCCCACCATCTCAACCTCGGAGCAACCCAGCAGCCAACCAGCGCACTCGACCTCGCAGCCGGCTCCGGAGTCTGGGGCATCGCCCTCGCGCAAAGCGCACCCACCGTCCACGTCACCGCCGTCGATTGGCCCAACGTACTCCCCACCACTAAAGAGGTGGTCGCCCGTTTCGGTCTCACCAGCCAGTTCTCCTTCTCCCCCGGCGACCTGGACGGCGCTGACTTCGGCACTGGCCACAACGTCGCCACCCTCGGCCACATCCTCCACAGCGAAGGCGTCGAACGAAGCAAAGCTCTCCTCGCCAAAGTCTTCGCAGCACTTGCCCCCGGCGGCACCATCGCTATCGCAGAGTTCCTCGTCAACGCCGGCCGCACCGGCCCACCCAACGGCCTTCTCTTCGCCGTCAACATGCTCGTTAACACCGACGACGGCGGCACCTACTCCTTCGAAGAGATCAGCACCTGGCTCCGCGAGGCCGGCTTCGAAAACCCACGCACCCTCGACGCCCCCGGACCGTCGCCCCTCATCCTCGCCACCAAGCCATCCTGAGGACTACACTGCTGGCGGTCATAACTCGCCATGCCGAACCCAACGCAAAAATCCGATCCGCATCACGAGCACCTCAGTCGAGTCCGGAGAATCTGCGCAGCCCTCCCCGCCACCTCCGAAAAACTCTCCCACGGCGAACCAACCTTCTTCGTCAACAAGAAGGTCTTTGCCATGTTCGATAACAACCACCACCACGACGGCCACGTAGCCGTTTGGATCCCAGCCACACCGGGAACCCAGCAGCATCTAACGCGAACCTCGCCACAAACATTCTTCAAGCCTCCCTACGTGGGCGTACGCGGCTGGGTAGGCGTCGAACTCGACCGAGTCAGCGACGACGAACTAACCCTCCATCTCCTCGAAGCCTGGCGCATCATCGCGCCCAAAAAGCTTCACACCTTCGTCGACCCTCTGCTCCACCGCGCTTGATCTCTAGCTCTATTCCTTAGGCGTCTTATCCGTGTGCCAATTCACCACGTGATACGTCGCCGGAGTATCCCCCACATTCCGTAGCGAGTGCATCACATTCGACGCATTGAAGATCACAGATCCCGTCCCCACACGCTTCCACTCCCCATTGATCAGCGCCTCCACCGTTCCCTGATCCAGAATGATCAGCTCTTCATTCGGATGCTTATGCGGCGGATGCGAAGCCTCCCCGGGATTCAGTGTCGTCACATGTATCTCCAGTTCATCCAGAGTAGCCGTAGGCCCGCGCAACACAGTTCGCGACTCTCCAACCGGAGTCTTCTTGACCTCCATCGTGTTCCAGTCGTACACCGACTCGCCAATCACCGGCTTTCCATTCACCGCGACCGGAACGACCCCCGACTTCAAATGCAGCAGGCTCATAACCGAGCCCATAGTCACCGCACCCACAAGCGCGGCTATCACCACGATCGCCACATCCCGCTGTTTAATCATCTCGTCGCTCTCCTAAACAAACCTAAACCCAGCTACTCTCAGCAAATGTATAAGGAGAACGCTGCGGCCGCGACAACATAGCATTCGCATCGTCATCGCCTTTGAACTTCTCCCGCTCCGGATCCCAGTGCAACCTGCGCTTCGTCTTCATCGCAATATGATGCAGCAGGCAAGTCGAGCAAGCCCGATGCCCAATCTCAACCGGAGCCGTCGGCTGCTTCCGCGTATGGATACACTCCAGCCAGTTCGCATGTTGCTCCGTAGCGGTGTACAGATGAATCTCATCCGGCCCGATCACCGAATCCAGAATCTTCGGATCGCTCGCCATCAGCGGCTCGATCTTCACACTCTGTCCCGCCGCCGCAGTTGGCGAAGTCATCTCATCCCGTGTCACAAACAGCCAACCCTTCGTCCCATACCACTTGATGCCGTTCGGAAAATCCCCAGAGATATCCATCGTTACGCCATTCGCATAAATGGCATGCGTCAGAAACTTCCCATGCACATCCCAAAGCCCTTTTGTCGGAAACTCCGCGGTGCCCCAAATCTCCACCGGCCCTGTGTACTCGGTATCCATTCCCCAGTGCGCCGTATCCACATGGTGCGCACCCCAGCCCGTAATCATCCCCGCCCCGAACTGTTCCATCCTTAGCCATCCCGGCCGGTCGAAGCCCTTCAGCGGCATCACGCGATCAACCGTATACGGCACCTCAGGCGTCGACCCCAGCCACGAGTCATAGTTGAACCCCGTGGGCACCGTCATCGGCGTAGGATCCCCACCCGCAGGATCACCCGGCAGCCCTATCTCAACGTGCTTGATCTCCCCAATCCGTCCATTCCGCACCAGCTCGCACGCTCTGTGAAACTGCTTCCACGACCGCTGCTGGCTCCCGATCTGCAGTATCCGACCCGAAGCCTGCACCGCATCACTCAGATACCGTCCTTCCGCAATCGTCAGCGAAGCCGGCTTTTGCAGATACACATCTTTCCCCGCCCGCACTGCTGCCACCGCAAGAATTGCGTGCTGATGATCCGGCGTCGAAATCACAACAGCATCAATGTCTTTGTTCGCCAGCAACTCACGAAAGTTCGCGTACCCGGTTACCCCGTCATACGGCTTCCCGGTCTTCTTCGCGTAGAAGTCATTGACGAACTTTTTCCCCAGATCGACACGATCTGCAGATAAGTCACACACTGCCATCACGCGAGCGCTATCGTTCCTCAAGATCGCCGGAAGATCATGCCCTCGCGAGATGCGGCCCACACCAATCGCCCCAACGTTGATCTGCTTGCTCGGAGCCATCTGCCCCAGCACCCTCGCAGGCACAATCGCCGGAAACCCCGCCACCGCTGCCGCACCCAGCGAAGTCTGCAAAAACCTTCGCCGGGAAACGCTACCCTCACGCTTCGTCGCCATGAGTCCTCCTTGCTGCTACCCCTTCAACTCCACCTTTGTAGCCTTCATCTGCGCCCGCACCACCAACTCAGCAGCCAGCAGAGCCTGCGTCTGGTCCTGAGCCGTATGGGTCCTGTTCACCACATCCGAGACAAACTGCGGACCAAACGGCAGCGTCAGATTATTGCAGTCGATAAACCGTGCCTCATTCTTGTCCACAATAAACAGGTTGTTACCCAGCTTTGACCGCGCGACATCCACATATTTTCGCAGCTCAATGTACCCATCCGTTCCCAAGATGAACAACCGCCCATCGCCCCAGGTGCCCAGCCCATCCGGCGTAAACCAATCCAGCCGCACATATCCAAACCCGCGATCACCACGCAGCATCATGTCGCCGAAATCCTGGAACCGCGGCTTCGCCTTGTGATTAACATTCGCCACCTGCGAAGCCACAACCTCGGCCTCCGTCGACCCCGTGTAGTACAAAAACTGATCAACCTGGTGCGACCCGATATCCGTCAAAATCCCGCCATACTTTGTCGGCTCCCAGAACCAATCCGGCCTTCCCCCCGCGCCCCCTGCATACGGATCAGCCCCATGCTGCACAATCTGGTGCGGCGCAATATTGATCGTCTGGATCACCCTTCCAATCGCCCCAGCCTTTACCAGCTCTCCAGCCTTCACCGCAGCCTTCACCTCAAGTCGCTCGCTGTAAAGAATCCCGTAGATCCGCTTCGTCTCGGCAATCGTCTTGCGAATCCCATCGATCTGCGCCAGCGAAGTCGCACCCGGCTTGTCGCTCAAATAATCCTTGCCCTGCTTCATCACGCGAATCCCCAGATCCGCCCGCTGATCAGGAATCGTCGAACTCAGGATCAGTTGCAGCGAAGGATCATTCAGAACCTCCTCCTCCGACCCAACCATCTTCACATCAGGAAACCTCTTCGCAAACGCAGCCTTCTTATCCGGCTCCGCGCCATACGCCGACACCAGCACACCACCGCCACGCTGAATCGCCCCGACCATTCCATAGATGTGGTCATGGCTCATCCCACACACGCCGAACTTGATCGAGTACTTCGGCTTGGCCCCCGCGTCCTGCCCTGGCTCAGCCACCTCATGAGCCACACGCGCCGGATCAATATCCAGCCCAAACGCCGGCATCCCCGCCATCAATCCTGAACCAACGATTCCGCTGGCTGCACCCTTCAGAAACGCTCGTCGTGCCAATGCCTCGTGACTCATCTTGTCTGTCCCTTCGAATCGCTCGATTTTGTTGCATCACCAAACTTACATCAACACGCGAAGAGATATTATTGTGGACCCGAACAAAATACACCTCTCTATCTACTCTTGGCAAATCGCTTCAAACGAACGTGATCTCGCAATCTTCAGTCACATGGAAACGGTCTGCCCATTTTTAGCGTCTGATGACATGGGATTGACAGAAAATAGAGGATCAAATGTCCAGCCACGACGCCTGTACGCCGACCGTTGCATCGAAGGATAGCTTCGGTCACTTCGCTGCCTGTGCATCAACCTATCTCGGTTCCCACTGGGC
Source organism: Edaphobacter aggregans (assembly GCF_003945235.1). Taxonomy (NCBI): domain Bacteria; kingdom Pseudomonadati; phylum Acidobacteriota; class Terriglobia; order Terriglobales; family Acidobacteriaceae; genus Edaphobacter; species Edaphobacter aggregans. The sequence continues at coordinate 1,454,600 of NZ_RSDW01000001.1, read as the reverse complement.
ATTTGCCGTCGCTATCGCTGTCATCGTCATATGGGGCATCACAGGCCCCTTCTTCCACTACTCGGATACTTGGCAGCTCATCATCAACACCGGCACGACCATCGTTACCTTTCTCATGGTCTTCCTCATCCAGAACACCCAGAATCGCGATGCTCGTGCAATGAACCTCAAGCTGAACGAGCTTATCCGTGCCATCGAATCAGCAAGAAACCAGATGATCGATATCGAACACCTCTCCGACTCCGACCTCGATCTGCTAGCAGTGAAGTACGAAAAGCTACGCTCTCATCAAGCAACACCACACAAATCCATAAATGAAGTAGCTACCCTAAAATCCTGATTCGCTACGCTACGGAAACAACCGCGTCTTCAGCCACCCAACCTCGCCCCGCACAAACAAAAAACGGTCATGCAGCCGATACTCCCCTTCTATCCAGAACTCCATCCGCTCCGGTCGTAGCACATACCCCTTCCACCACTCCGGCCTCGGAATGTCTCCTGGAGTCTCCCGCGCCAACTCCCGCGCCATCTCCACCAGCATCTCCCGGCTCTCCAGCGGCTGACTCTGCCGAGACACTGCCGACACCACCTGACTTCCACGCGACCGGCTATGAAAGTAAGCATCGACCTCAGCATCCGGCAGCTCCGTCACCACCCCCTCCACCCGAGTCTGCCGCCGCAGACTCTTCCAGTGAAAGCACATTGCAGCCCGCGGATTCTCACCCAGCTCCCCGCCCTTGCGGCTCTCAGCATTCGTATAAAAAGAAAATCCCCTCTCGTCCACACCCTTCACCAGCACCATCCGCACACTGGGAGCGCCGTCAGCCGACGCCGTAGCCAGAGCGACAGCAGTCGGATCGTTCGGCTCAGAAGTCTCCGCATCTTCCATCCACACCTGGAACAGCGCAACCGGATCCACAGCTGTCTCGACCTGTCGTTCGTCCATCACCACCCCAGTCTACAGAGAGGAATCAAATCGGTACTGCCAAAATAATCTTCTCCTCCTAACCCAAGCTAGGCTGCGTCTTAGCCCGTCTAAAATCTAAGGTGACCTACCGCTAGGAGTACGCTTGAGCAGTCCGCGAAGACCCCGAAACAGTCGAAGCTCAAAACTCCGCCACGTACTCCTGCAAAAGATGCTCCTCCTGCTTCTGTTCGGCCTTCTCGCATCCACCTCCCGAGCACAGCAGTTCACCTTCCGTCACTACGGCCAGAACGAAGGTCTCCGCAACCTCGACGTCTTCAAAATTGTTCAGGACAAGGAAGGCCTCCTCTGGATCGCCACCGAAAACGGTCTCTTCCGTTACGACGGCTCTGAGTTTCACCGCTTCACCGCTGCCGACGGCATCGAGGAATCCCTCGTCCTCTCCCTCGCCCTCGACTCCTCTGGCCGCATCTGGACCACCACCAACGACCATCTCTACTACTTCGATGGCACCCGCTTCCAATCCGTCCCGACCGGCTCCCACCCTATGCAGTTCGCAGCCGTCCAGCGCCTCGCAACCCTTGGTTCCCGACACGTCCTCTTCCTTGATCGGGGAACCCTCATGCAGGTCCAGCAAAACGCCTCCCAGCTCTGGACCGCTGCGCCCTACTTCACGCCCCAGCAGACCGCCACCCACCCCGAGCTCTCCCAACTCCACAGCATCATGGCCACCTCCGCCGGCACACTCTGGCTAGGCTGCGGCCATCGCATCTGCCGCGTCAAAGACGGCCAACTCACCATCCTCGGCTCCCAGCAAGACCTCCCCGACGAGTCCTGGACCTACCTTTACCTCGACCGCCACGGCTGGCTCTGGGCCCGCAGCCCTCAGCACATCCGTGTCCTCGCTCCCGATGCCACCCGCTTTGCCGCTCGCGACATCGCCCCCAACGGCCTCTCGATCTATTCCGGAGCAGGCCTCCTCACCTTCACCGAAGACGCCCACGGCGACCTCCTCACCCAAACCGACACCGGCATCGCCCGCTGGAACGGCACCGGCTGGCGCACCTTCGACCGCAGCAACGGCCTCGCCTTCGACGCCATCAGCACCATCCTCTCCGACCAGCAAGGCTCAATCTGGATCAGCACCCGAGGCCACGGTATCTATCGGTGGCTTGGCTACGACCAGGTTGAAAACTGGACGACCGATCAGGGCCTGCGCAGCGACATCGTCTGGCCCATCCTGCGCGATCGCGAATCCCGCGTCTGGATCGCTGACCAGCTCCAGCTGTCGCAACTCGACAACATAGCCCACCAAATCACAGTCCCACCAGCACTCGCCGCTACCGCTCTCCCACACGCAACCGGCCTCACCCAAACCCCCGACGGAGCTCTCTGGATACTCCACATAGCCGGTGATCTTCTCCGTTACGACCCCTCCCGTCAGCGCATCACCTTTCGCACCAAAATTCCCACCTCCGCCCGCCTCTTTCAGGACTCCGCCCACCGCATCTGGTTCCTCACTCGCGAAGGACTCTACGTCGTCCGAGAGCCGGGCCCCCATCCCACGGTAGAAAAACTCACCGACCCCCTCATCTCAACCGACGCCTTCGCCGACGCCGCCGAAGACGCCTCCCACAACCTCTGGTTCCTGGCCGACAATCACCTCTACCGCCTCGCAGACGGCCGCTTCGAGGAAATATCCATTGACCGCCGTTACACCCGTGGCCAGATGCGTAACATCGCCGTCGCCTCCGACGGCACCCTCTGGATTGGCGGTGGCCTCTCCGCTCTCCTCCATCTTCGCGTGCAGGGAGCCCAGGCCAGCATCCTCAACACCGTCTCGACCCCAGATCTCGTCTCCACCGACGTTCAGATCGTCCGTTTCGATCATCGCGGTTGGCTCTGGATCGGCACCGACCTCGGCGTCAATGTCTTCGACGGCTCGCGCTGGCGTCTCCTCACCGAGCAAGACGGCCTCATCTCCAACGATACCGACGAGGGAGCCTTCTTCGCCGACCATGACGGCTCCATATGGATCGGCGTCAACGGCGGAGCTATCCATCTCCTCCACCCCGAACAACTCTTCTCCCCAGCTCCCCTCACCGTCCAGCTCAAATCTGCCACCCTCGGCGACCGTGCCTTCCATCTCACCGGCAGCCGCAACGTCTGGCGGTGGCGCGACGTCCCTCTCGACATCACCTTCACCTCACTCAACTTCGACCGCGACGGCTCTCTGCTCTTCCGCTACCGACTCCTCGGTCTCGAATCCGAGTGGACCCAAACCCCCGGCCGCCATCTCCATTACGCTGCCATGCCCCCCGGCGACTATCGCTTCGAAGTACAAGCCGTAGACCCCGCCCACCAGAAGCAATCACAGACCGCCTCCTTCGCCTTCACCATCCGCCCACCATGGTGGCGCACCACGTACTTCTACTTCTTCCTCGCCGTCCTCTTCACCTCGCTCTCAGTCCTCGTCTGGTACTGGCGTGAACGGGCACTCATTCGCAGACAGCAGATCCTCCGCAAGCTAGTCGCCCAGCGCACCCTTGAGCTAGAGGCCGAAAAAGCCGAGCTGCTAGCCACCCGCGAAGAGCTCCGCCGCCAAGCTACCCGCGACGCTCTCACCGGCATCTGGAACCGCTCCGCCATCCTCGACGTCCTCGAGCGCGAACTCGACCGCACCCGCCGCGAAGGCAGCCACCTCGCCGTCGTCCTCGCCGACATCGACCACTTCAAGCGCATCAACGACACCCACGGCCACCTGGCAGGCGACTCCGTCCTCCGCGACGCCGCCCAGCGCATGCTCGAAAGCGTCCGTCCCTACGACTTCGTAGGCCGCTACGGCGGCGAGGAGTTCCTCATGGTCCTCCCTGGCCTCCACCCCCAAGACCCCTGCCCTCGCCTCACTGAACTCCAGCAAACCATATCTGACAGGCCATTCCAATACCTGGACAAGTCCCTCCAGGTCACCTCCAGCTTCGGCGTAGTCTGGATGGACTCACCCTCCACCACCGTCGAAGACATGATCCGCTGTGCCGACCAGGCCCTCTACGAAGCCAAAGCCGCCGGTCGCGACCGCATCATCTACTACACCCACCCCACAACCAACGACGTCCCTACCCGCTAACCCCTCAAGCTGCCGCTGCTGTCGTCGTTGCTGTTGTTTCTTTGGTTGTCATCCCGCAGGATCTGCTGTTGTCTTTGGGTGGAAGTGCAGGGCTTAGCTCTGCGGCATAGGCATATTTACAAGGGGCTTCAGTCCGGGCCTCTTGGGATGCCTCACATAATTCTTGTCAACCCCTCATCATCCATAAATCCAGATAAATCAACCAGATAGCTTTGGCAAACAATTCCACCCAACCCGCTATACTTAAAATAGCACAAAACAGAGAGAGGTTCCGGAAAAAACACCAGAGCCTTTCTCTGTTGAATCAATAGTTTACAAGCACTTAATACCCAAGAGGGGGACCCGAAAGGAGAAGCACTAAGCTTTCAACCCCTCAAACAAATCCGTCATCTGCCATGCCGCTCGAGCCTCCGCGCTAGCCACCAGAGCATAGAACTCCTCAGCCCCATAGCGCTCAAACAGCCCCTTCGTCTGCTCCATCAAAGGAGCCTGGGAGACATGCTGCCGGAACGCCTCCTTCTTCCGCTCCAGCACCGACTGGACATCCAGAGTCACCGTCCACGGCATCGGCTTGGGAACCACCGGCCTTGGCAAAAAGAAGTTACTCGTCTGGTAGAACAACCGGTCCGGCTGATGTACCGCACCCAGTTCCGGAAACCGCCTCGCCAGACCGCACCAGTGAAAAGCCGCCGTAGTCAACGACGAGACCATCATGTGGTCCACATGCACATTCAGTCCGCCGTCCCCGCCGAAGGTAAGCACTACATTCGGACGAAACTGCCGCATTCGTTCCACCAACCCAGCCGCGGCCTGTGAAAACTCAAGAAACTCAAGCTTCCCATCCTGGTAGTTCAACAGCTTATGATGCGTCACCCCCAGCACCTTGCACGAAGCCGCAAACTCAGCTCGACGCATCTGGCCCAGCTCAGCTGCGGACGCTGCAACGCCGCGATTCTTAGCCGCCTGCCCATCCGTCAGGCAAACCACATACGTCTCAACCCCACGATCCGCCGCCAACGCCAGCGCCCCTCCAAACGCAAAGCACTCATCATCCGGATGAGCCACCACGCACATCAGCTTCAAACCCAATCCGCACTCTCCTCAAGCTCCCCATCGTCAAACAGCAACTCCTCTGAGACCATCTCCTCCACCGCCGCATCCGGATCCACCGCCCGCACCGGAGCAAACGTCCGCCGATGCAGCACCGAAGGCCCCAACTCCACCAGCGCCCGTCGATGCGAAGGCGTCCCATACCCCTTATGCGAAGCCAACCCATACCCCGGGTGCATCAAATCCAACTCCCGCATCAAAGCATCCCGGTGAACCTTAGCGACCACCGAAGCCGCCGCAATCGAAAGACTCAAAGAATCCCCATAAAAAAGCTTCGTCTGCTGGCACGGATGATCAATCCGCATAGCATCAATCAACAGATGATCCGGTGCAATAGACAGCCCCATCACCGCCATCAACATGGCCTGCCGCGAAGCCTGATAGATATTCACCCGATCGATCGTCTCAGCATCCACCTCGGCGACACTGATCGCCAGAGCCATCCGCCGAACCTTACGATCCAGTTTCTCCCGCTCCTGCCGTGTCAACTGCTTGGAGTCCTTCAACCCCGCCCGAGCCAGACTGCTCACCCGCTCCGGCAGAATCACCGCCGCCGCCACCACCGGCCCAAACAGAGCCCCCCGTCCCACCTCATCCACCCCTGCAATCACCCGAAAACCGTGATAGCGCAACGCCTGTTCCGGAGCATCGCTGCATACAAGCTGCTTGAGCATCCGTTGCTTCGCAGTAGCGGCTGTAACGGTTCGGGAAGCGCGAGTCGAAGGGAGGGAAGCCATACTCTTCAGCAAAAGTGTATAACCTCGCGAGCAGAACAAAGCCACGACCGAAATCGTGGCTCTGTGGAGAACTGGTACGAAAACTACTTGGCGCGCTCGACCTCGCGCAGACGAGCAGCCTTACCGCGCAGACCGCGCAGGTAGAACAACTTCGAGCGGCGAACCTCGTACGACCGAACCTTCTCGACCTTGTCGACAACCTTGGAGTTGTACGGGAAGATGCGCTCGACGCCCTGGCCGAAGCTCATCTTGCGAACGGTAAACGTGCCCTGAGCGCCTTTATTGCAGGCGATGACCATTCCTTCGAATGCCTGCAGACGCTCTTTCTCGCCTTCACGAATCTTGACCTGAACGCGGACTGTGTCGCCAGGGGCGAACTCGGGGAGATCGGTCCGCTCTAACTTCGCGGCCAGCTTCTGCATGATGGGATGAATAGACATGACTACTTTCCTGTTATGAACTCGAGTCTTTAGTGTACACGAAAACGCCCATTTAAGGCCGCATCCCCAAGGAAACACGCCTCATTCCTCGGGATTTTCCTCGAGATACCGTAACTCGTCCAGAATTTCCCTATCCTCGTCGCTGATCGGCATCTTCTCCAACAAATCAGGCCGGTTACGCAGCGTCTTCCTCAGAGCCATCCGCCGCCGCCACTGCCGTATAACCTCGTGGTTACCCCCCAGCAGCGCATCCGGAATCGACACCCCTCTAAACTCAGCTGGCCGGGTGTAATGCGGATAATCCAGCAACCCCCCAGCCCCATACGTCGATCGCGGAGGCCCATCCACCCCGCCAACCTCTTCCCCGGCTTCCTCCGCCCCAAAGCTCTCAAACCGCGACGAATCAGGATTCCCCAACGCCCCCGGCAGCAGCCGCACGACAGCATCCACAATCACCGCGGCCGCCAGCTCCCCGCCAGAAAGCACATAGTCACCAATCGAAATCTCGCGGTCGCACAGCAGCTCATTCACACGTTCATCGATGCCCTCATACCGTCCGCAAAGGATGACCACTCGCTCCATCCCAGCCAACTCCTGAGCTACAGTCTGGGTAAACGGACGCCCCTGCGCCGACAGCAGAATCACCGTCTCCTTCTGCGTATCGCGCTCAGCCTTAGGCGTGACATGCAATGACTCCACCGCATCGAAGATAGGCTCCGCCTTCAGCACCATCCCTTCGCCGCCACCGAAAGGCCGGTCATCCACCGTGCGATGCCGATCATGCGTAAAGCTGCGCAGATCGTGCGCGGCAACCGTCACCAACCCTGCATTACGAGCGCGCCTAAGAATGCCGTACTCCAGCGGACTATCGAAGAAGCCCGGAAAGATCGTGATGATGTCGAAGCGCATACGTTGAAGATAATCCGTTCAGAGATGCTTGATCCGCTAGATAACCGGGTCGCGACATATCACTGAGAAGTTGTAGACCAGTGGCATTCATCCACCGGGCCATCTGCTCTACCATTTTATGAGTCCCCAATGCTCACTGCGGGTTCCGGAAACCTGATTCCACGCACCGGCCAGCACATCATCATCCCCATCGAGTTCGGTGCCGCCTTCACAGGCCAGCCTCACATGAACGTCGAACTTCACGGAACCGCCTGCACAACCGAGGGCTGCTTCGACGCCGCAATCGACCCGACAACCCAACTAAACCTCAAGGCCGAGATTGCCAGACTGAACAGTAATCTGGCGAAACTAACCGTCTACCCCATCCTCACCGTCGGGGTCGCCTACCGCTTCTGACCCGTCCGGACCCTCCGAACCCAAAGCCCGGTTCACATCCACCAATCCAACCGGCAGCACCATATCCACCCGCTTCGCCTTCGTATCCACCCCAACCAGAAACGCTTTCGCAAAGGGAACAAGAATCTCATCCCCATCGGTCGCCCTCACTGCAAGCAGCGGCGCTGCATCCTCAAGTTTCCGGCTGCCGTCAGGCGTAGAAGGGAACTGAACATCGTCGATCACCCCAATCGGAGTCGCGCCGTCGTAGAGTGTGCACCCGATCAAGTCGCTGATATAGGACGATTCCTCATCCAGGGGCTGCCGCTCCTCAAACGGAACGATCACATCGAACCCTTCCAGCCCCTCGGCCGCAGAGATCGAGTCGATTCCCGCAAACTGCAGCACGATTCGCCCCACATTCTTGCCCACCGGGAGCCAGAACGCGATTACCTCCGCCGCACGCGCAGCCGAAGCCTCCCCGCTAAACCCCTCAGGCGCAAGAAACACCTGCTTCCGATCCTCGAAGCGTTCAGGAAAGTCGGTCAGCAGTTCCGCCAGCAACTCGCCCTTACGGCCCTGCGGTCGAAGCAGATGCGCCAGCACAACCCATGATGGATCGCTATTCGTCATGCGCAGATTTCACCGGAACCATGACCATCGAGCCTCGCGGCAAGCTGCGAAAGCCGGATCATGGATGAGTAGGCGTGCCACCCTCTTCCACGATGTCCAGCGAAAAGCGATGCCGCTGCTTCATGCTGGCCGCGCTCAGGATCGTACGCAGCGAGCGCGCCGTGCGGCCCTGCTTACCGATCACCTTGCCTACATCAGACGGAGCAACGCGCAGTCGTAGTACGGTAGCTTCACCATCGGGGAATGCCTCCACGGAGACACTCTCAGGGTGGTCCACCAAAGCACATGCAATCTCGTAGACGAGATCCTTCATATTCGTAGCAGAGTTATCCCCTGCTGCCTGCTGTGTGGCCTCGGCCATCACATATACCTCCTGGGAGTCACGATGCGACGCTCATGCCAAACCCTTCGCCTCGTCTTTGTCGCGAGATCTTCCAGGAAATGCATTGAAACGGGTGAAGCATCGGTTCATGGATAACAGCCTGGGCAGTACCCAAAGCGTTGACCACTCGCCCACCGGAAAACCCGGTGAAGCGATATCCAGAAGTGTACGTGAGCAGGTTGTCGAATGCGAGAATGGAATCTACAACGTTAGCAATCTTTGGGAACCGTTTTGATATTCCCAAAGATTGCGTTACCTCAGTGACCTTAGGCCGCGGGAGCCACTTCGGCCTTTGGAGCTGCGGCCAGAAGCTTCTCGACGCGATCCGACAGCTGGGCTCCGTTACCGGTCCAATAGGCGATACGGTCACGCTTCAGGTCGACCGTCGCGGGGTTCGTGCGAGGATTGTACGTGCCCACAACTTCAACCGAACGGCCGTTGCGCGCGCGGTCCTTTTCAATAACAACGATGCGGTAGTGGGGCTGCTTGCGCGCTCCAACACGCGCCAAACGGATCATCAACACTGGGAATGCCTTTCAAAACTTTGATTTTTGGGTGAGGTGACGATGCCGCCAAGGCCCATTTCTCTTACAGCTGGCGGAATACACAACCCAACACCTAAGTATGGCGGAAATCACCCATTTTCGCAATAGGCGAGTCCTTTCAGAGAGTTGGGCCGCCACTGCCAGGTCGCCCCCGTGGGTTGGAGGCCCCTGACGGCTCCTGGAAGGCCGATCCGTCGAAAAATCTCTGGAATTCCACGACATCTACTGTAGACTCCAGTGTGTTCACTTTATAGGACAAGGAAAAGTCCGCGAATGCAGAGCAGCTGGCAAGAGGAGGGACGCGTGGCCCAGTGGCAAAAGCCTAAGGGAGAGAATCCAGTTCGCACTGCTGTGCGTTTTCCTATGCAGCTAGCACTGCACGTCCAGACCGAGCAGGGCGAACTGGACGCCGTGACAGAGAACATATCGGCCAACGGCCTGCTGTTCGTCAGTGACCGGTTGCCCGACATCGATAGCAGGATCGAGTTCACGATAGCCATGCCCTCGGCTGTCATGGGCTCTGCAACAGACGTAACCATTCACTGTATCGGCCGTGTCGTACGCCATTATCTGCAGGATGGCAAAAAGAAAGCCGCCGCTGTGATCGACGAATATTTTCTAAAGGCTTGACTTTATGACGGTTGTACATTTTGACCAAACTCGGAGCGATGACGAAGCCCCGGAAGAAAGTAGCTCTCCTGCCGGGGTTCGGGTGATTCTGGCCGATTCGCAAGCGATCTATCGCGTGGGGATGAAGAAAGTCTTCGCCGTCGAGGACGATATACGTGTCGTCGCTCAAGTCGAGACCTTGGCCAACCTCTACGCCGCCCTCCAGCGTTATCCCACCGACGTCGTCGTCCTTGAAGGCCAACTCATCGCCGGCACCATCGACGCCATCCCGGAACTCGTTCGCCGCGCCCCCGAAGCCAAACTCATCGTGCAGGTCACCGAGTCTGACGAGTCAAACACGGTCGAGCTCTATCGCCGTGGCGTCCGTGGCGTCGTGCCCCGTTCCATCGCCCCCGATCTCCTCGTCAAATGCGTACGCAAGATCTCTGAGGGCGAAACCTGGATCGACAACCAGTCCATCAACTGGGTTATCGAAGCCTACCGTTCGCAGGCCACCACCCTCACCGATCCCCGCGTCCAGCCCAAGCTCTCCAAAAAGGAGCTGGCCATCATCGGCTGCATCACCCGCGGCATGCGGAACAAAGAGATCGCCTATCAGATCGGAACCACCGAGCAGGTTATCAAGAACTATCTGCGCAAGATCTATGACAAGCTCGGCGTCTCCGACCGTCTCGAGCTCGCTCTCTACTGCCTCCACCACGAGCTGCTCAAGAAGTATCTGCCCGAGTCCGAGGTCAACCTCATGGCGCAGACCGAACCCACCCAACCCCTCCGCGCCAAGATGTAGAAGATTCATTCCTGAAATTGAAAAAGGGCCCGCGATCCGGCGGGCCCTTCTTATTGCGCGCAACTTTGTCGCTTACTGCTTGTCGATCTCAACGTCGATCGTGAACTTCACCTCGTCGCCAACCATCGCGCTGGGGAACTTCGGCCCGAAGGTGTAATCAGACCGCTTCAGCATACCTGTCGCCGAAAAGCCGCTGCGAGTCTTGCCATCCTTGCCGGTCTGCGGAGGTGCAGGCCCATCGAGATCCAGCGTCACACTCTTTGTCGTACCCGTCAGGGTTAGATCGCCGGTCAACTGCAGCTTGCCGCCGTTGTTGGTCAGCGATGTCGACTTGAACGTGATCTGCGGATACTTTGCCACATCGAAAAAATCTGGTGACTTCAGGTGCTTATCGCGGGCATCAACGTTGGTCGTAACCGTGGTCGTATCCACCGTCGCTTCCACACTCGACTTCGTCATGTCCTTGTCGTTCAGTGTCACGGTCCCTTTGACGCCGCCAATGGACCCTCGAACGTTGCTCACGCCCATATGGCGTATCTCGAACCCAATGCTCGAGTGATTCGGATCGATGGCCCAGGTAGAAGTTTGCGCTTGTGCGTTCGCGCCCACGCCCAGCGTCAGCCCGGCCAGCGTCAGGGCCAACAAGAATCTATTACGCATATATATTCCTCGTGCTTTCTTACTGCAATATGGTGACTTATTTCAGATGCGCTCGACTGCCAAACGATGCGATGAGTCTCTTATAACAGCAAAAGCCCTCGCCCATCCCGGCCATTTGTCTCCGGTTTGTAATTCTGTAGGAACCCACCCCACGCAGATGCTAGCATCTCGACCATATGGCCTTGTTGCGTGAACTCCGATCGCTCACCGCGGTCCAGAGAAGAACCTTTGCCGCCTGCTTCCTGGCCTGGACCCTCGACGCCTTCGACTTCTTCCTCCTCACCGTCTGCCTCAAAGCCATCGCGGCCGACTTTCGCGTCAGCATCCCCCAGATCGCCGAGGCCATCTTCTTCACACTTGTCATGAGACCCGTCGGCGCCCTCCTCTTCGGCTACCTCGCCGAGCGCTTTGGCCGACGCCCCACTCTGATGATCAACGTCCTGGCCTTCTCCATCTGCGGATTGGCCTCAGCCTTTGCTCCTACGCTGACCGCTTTCCTCGTCTTGCGTGCACTCTTCGGCGTCGCCATGGGTGGTGTCTGGGGCGTCGCTGCTGCTCTCGCTCTCGAAACCCTGCCCGCCTCAGGCCGCGGCACCTTCTCCGGCCTCCTTCAGGAAGGCTACGTCTTCGGCAACCTCCTCGCCGGCGCTCTCTTCTGGCTTGTCTTCCCGCATCTCCATGGGGCCGGCATCTTCACCGCATGGCGTGTCCTCTTCATGATCGGAGCCCTGCCCGCCTTGCTCGCCTTCTACATGCAGTTCCGCGTCGAAGAATCCCCGGTCTGGCTAGCAGCCAAAGCCAAACGCCTCGCCGAAGGAGGAAGCCATCGCTCCTCCTTCAGTTTCCAATCCTTCGCCGACTACTGGCCCCGGTTCCTCTTCCTCGTCGCTCTCATGACCGCCTTCAACTCCTTCAGCCACGGCTCGCAGGACCTCTACCCGACCTTCCTCCAGAAAGACCATGCCCTCGACCCCAGCAATGTCGGCTTCATCGTAGTCATCAGCAACATCGGAGCCATCCTCGGCGGCATCACCTGCGGCACGGCATCCGAACGCTTCGGCCGCAAGCGCATGATCATCATCTCAGCCCTCATGGCGCTCCCCGTCATCCCGCTGTGGGCCTGGTCCCATTCCATAGCGTCGCTGGCCCTAGGCGGCTTCCTCATGCAGTTCATGGTGCAGGGAGCCTTCGGCATCGTCCCGGCTCACATCAACGAGCTCTCCCCTGGCCCAGTCCGTGCCGTCTTTCCCGGCTTCGCCTATCAACTCGGAAACCTCATATCCTCCAGAAACGGCGTCTTCCAGGCAGCCATCGCCGCCCGATACTTCGGCGGCATGCTCACCTACGTCATGGCAGGAGCCGTGGTCATAGGCTCACTCGCCGTAGCCACCGTGACCGCCCTCGGCCGCGAAGCCCGCGGCGAAGACTGGTCCAAAGAATCGGCCTAGTGGTCAGCTGATCTGACAACCGGCCTGTCCCGGCGAATACGGTAAAAGGTATATCCCAGAGCGTTACTGAGCAACGTAGTCCCAAGAATCTTCGCAGCATACGCACGCGGATCAACCACCTCGACAAACGGGTAAGCCGAAATAAAGAAGCTGAACAGCGTCGCGCAAAGCCCAGCAATCGAAGTCCACCTGAGCCACCGAGGCAGCGCCGCACGAAGCGTTCCGCCCGCCACCAGAGGAATAGCAAACATAGACATATAAGCAAGCTCGTAGTGAGTAATCCCCGCGTTGGACAAAACCTGAAACGCCTCCTGCGCATGAACCCCAACGTTCGACAGCACAAGCAGCAGAAGGATAATCACACACGTGCAGACAATAGAGTTAACCGGCGTTCGGTACCGAGGATGCAGCCGCGTGAACCACGACGGAATCAGGTGGTCCCAGCCCGCAGCCATCGGAAGCCGCGTAACTCCGGTAAAGATGAAACTCGCAGCCGCAATCAGCCGGAACTGCAGCAGCATAATCGCAACGATGGCGAAGACATTCCCCAACCCATGGTCGCCCAGCGCCAACCTCAGCGTCTGAGGAATCGGAGCGATGAAATTAATCTTGCCCTGACTGAACGCAACAACAGAGCTGGTCCCAAGAATGAACATCGCGCAGATAATCGGCGATGAAATAATTACCGACTGGCCAATAGACCGTGCAGGCGACCTACTCTCCCCGGCGAGAATCGCAATGTACTCCAGCCCGCACAGCGCCCCAAAAATCATCTGACCGAACAGCGCCAGCGAATATAGATTCAGTTGCGGCAGTTGCAGCTGCAGCGGCTCCCAATGAATATGCATGTGTCGCGACAGCGCCCACACGGGAAGCAGAATCAGCGACGCATAGACAAAAAGAATCGAGAGTCCGCCGACATTGTGGATCCACTTACCAAGCTCAAGGCCTCGAACCGCCGCAGCGGTAACAGCAACAACAATGAACCCAACGATGCTGAGCGCAGCAACCCGGCTATCAGGAAGCCACGCAGCCGAAGGGCCGATCAGGTAAGCAAGCTCAGAGGGAATGGCATACAGAATAGTGGCAGTGATGACGATTCCGTAGACCCAAATGTTCCACGCCGTCATAAAGCCACCCAGATCCCCAAACGCCGTCCTCGCCCAAACGTAAAGTCCGCCTTCGAGCGGCATCTCACGGTTCAGGCACACGACCGACGCCGCCATAGGCAGATAAAACACCAGCATGGCAGCCATCCACATCACAGCTTGCGCGCGCCCGAGACCAGCCGCAACCCCCACCCACGAACTACCGACGACGCACAGAATCTGTGTCAGAACGAGATCGCGCAGGCGCAGCCGCCGGTAAAGCGCATGGGAACCGAGCTCCGCTGCTGCTTCGGACTGGGGCAAAGCCATGGGTGGGATAGTCGCACAAAATCGTCGAACCCCAGCAATCTTTTCTATCAAAGAAAGATCCCGGGCCGCACGTTCAAGGATCAGGATTACACCTACGCATGGACGGCGGTTTCCAAAGTGCCGTTCCTGACCACGCTCGCCCTATGGCCGAAGGGCGATTGTTGGCACGGAGGCGATCTCTTCCTGGAAGAGATGGGAGCCAGAACGACTCCCGCTAACAAAGTGGGCAAGAATCCTTCGTTCCTAGTGCCATCTCTCACCCGGAGCTGGTGTCGGCTGAATGGCACATGTCCGTAAAACGAGCTTCTCGATTAGGCGACTCAGCAAAATCCTGTCAAGCTCATTATCAGTATAACCATCACATAATCAGCAACATACGCTTGCCAAGAAATTACTCTCTACTTGCTATACTTATTAAACCATAAGCCCAAACGAACCCCGCGCTGGCGGGGTTCCGCTTTTAGCGAAACATTACAGACCGAAGTCCAGACCTAAAGTATCCATTTCGAATACTTTGCGTCGAAACAGTACCGAAGGGGACAGCACTGAAAGAAACGAAAGACTCACGAAGTTCCAGAACATAGGCAGCAGTAAACGAGCCATCCTCAGCACGCGATCGCAACTTCAGCCACTTGACCCGGGGAACACGGTGCAGACCGAAGTCCGAACCTAAAGTATCTGTTTCGAATACTTTGCATCCATTCGGTACCCAATGGGGTAGCCCCGGGACGGAACGGCAGCCTCGCTGAAGTCCCGGAGCGTGTGCACCAGTAGGCAAGCCAGCCCAAGCAGCAGCCAGCAAAGATGAGGGCCGACAAGAATATTCGCGACATGAGGATGGTGGACCATAATGGCGCGAATCAGACCAATCCGCTGCAGCAGCACCTCGGTATTGACCAGGAACACCGCGCAACAGGCTATCACCCACCGAGCGGCTCGCAACTCCAGATTCCGCAACGCCCAAATGAGCGGAACCAACAGCAACACCGCCATGTAATAACGCTGATAGACAGGAAGCAATCCAATCGCGAACAGTGATCCCATCCGCAATAGATGCTGATCGAGCGAACGATCCGGATCTTTGCAGAGAAACCAAAGCACCAACAGCCCCCCACCAATCAGACAGCCAATCGCAGTAGTCATTTTGCGATGGTGTGTCATGGAGTAGATCGGAATCTGTAGATCGATGCTGTCAAAGCGGTTGAGATTGGTCTCGGCAACGTCAGAAGATCCACTGTTATCAAAGGCTACCGAAGAGTTGAATCGAAGGCTGTCGAACCAGGCCGAACCGCTCTTCAGGGAAGGATAAAGGGAGACTGCCGTAGCAACACCAACGATCAAGACCGTCGCGGCAAGCGCGCGCCACGCACGTGCCCAGAGCAGGTAAGGCACTAGGAGCAGCCCAAGCGCAGCCTTCAGGCAGATCGACAGCGCAAGGAATACAGCCGCCGGCACCTGCGAACGATTGCTTGCAGGAAGCCGCTTTGCAAGCAGATAGATCGCAAGGAACATCAGGCTGGCAGACAAGCAGGCGAGATTCGTCACATGCAATGCCGACTGCGCCGGAGCAAAGGCAAGCCCAAACGCCACAAACAGTGGTTTGCCCACATCTCGCCAGCTGCTACCCACAAACGACGCAAGCAGCACCACCGCAATAACGTAAACCGCAGCGCTCATCCAGACGAGCGTCAGTGAAGCCACAGGCCAGGGCAGCAAGGCCAGTGGAAGAATCACCACCAGGCTTGGCGGCGGATAGACCGAATGCGTCCCCGACTCGTTATAGGGCACTTCCCCCCTCGGGGCACCAGCCGCCCGCCACGTCGGGAAAAAAAGGTTAGCGTCGTAAGGGTTCTGTCCTTGCATCCACAGCCGCGCCGAAGCATAAGGCGCTGCAAAGTCATTGACTTCATTACTATTGGCTCGCAAAGGCCCGCGGAAGACAAACAGAACGGAGGCCAACAAAACGGCAAGCCAGGCGAGCAGGGTTGTAGTCTTCAGAATAACGTTCTCCCAGTACGAAGTCAGATGTCAGAAGTCTAAAACCACAAGCACTCATAAAGCATGGGCGAGAGCGACAGACCTGGCAACAGCAAGGCAAGAATAGCCCGGAAAGAGTATCCTCTCGATGGCACTAACGGGTTAGGTCAGGACGTTCTATGGGAATTGCCACTTCGGGTTTGAACTTGGCGCAGGGGTCGTTGAAGGTAGCAGCGCCGTTTCTGATTGAGCAGGATTGGGCCGCATATACTCCTGAACAGCACGCCATCTGGGCCGAGCTGGTCAGCCGCCGAATGCCTCAGCTCCGCCAACATGCCTGCCGCGAGTATCTCGACGGCTTCGAGCAGATCGGCCTTCGCGAGGATCGCTTGCCGGACCTCAAGGCCGTCAGCGCCCGGCTCGCTCCTCGCACCGGCTGGCAGTCCACCCCAGTAAGTGGCTTCCTTCCGCCCGACGCCTTCTTCGAGATGCTCGCCGCTCGGATGTTCCCGACCACCACATGGCTTCGCTCGCGCGACTCCATGGAGTACACCCCCGAACCCGACATCTTTCACGACGTCTTCGGCCACGTACCCATGCACGCCCATCCCGTCTTCGGAAACTTCCTCCAGCACTACGGCAAGATCTGCGCAGGCCTTATGTCCGATCCCATCGCTCTCGAGCGCATGGGTCGCCTCTTCTGGTTTACCGTCGAGTTCGGATTGATCCGCCAGGACGGCGAGATAAAGGTCTACGGCAGCGGCTTGATCAGCTCACACGGCGAATGCACCCGAGTCCTGGCAGGCGGATGCGAGGTGAAGGACTTCAACCTTGACACCGTCCTCGACCAGGAGTTCAACACCGGAGCCATGCAGCCCGTACTCTACGCTGTCGAATCCTTCGACCAGATCTACGAAGCAACAAAGATGGCCGAAAGCCGCGTACGCTAGTCTTTAGTGTTGCTTGAGGAGGCCCCCGAGAGCGTTGGTAAGTGAATCTGTTGTGCTTTGCCCTTTGCTGGTGGGCTGGCTGCCTTTAGTGAGGCTGCTCGCTCCACTGCTCATGAGTCCGCCAAGGTTCGGAGTGAAGGTGGGATTGGAAGTCGTGCCGCCGATGGCGACGGGGATGCCGTTCTTGACGGCGTTCGTGGCAAGACCCCCGATAGAACCGGCAGCGCCACCATTGGGTATTAAGGCCATGAGCTGACCTGCTATGCCGCCGGCTCCTGCAGCACCGTTACCGCCGCCGACAAGACCGGTGAGCTTGAGGACAACCTGATAGTTGAGCGCTCCAACTGCGCTCACCGTCCCGGCTCCGGTGGCCGTCCCGAGAGCAGGGACTACGAGAGATAGGTTGTCGGTACGGACGTCGCCATTGGCCACGCGGATGTTCGTGCTAAGTGAACGGATGGCGGTGACGGAGCCGGTTTTGGCACCCGTTAGCGCGGTAATGGCGGACAGTTTGGAACCAAGGTTGAAGCCCGCGAGGTTAGTGTTGTCGAGGCGGACCGGCCCGTTGATGATGGGATTGGCACTGGAGCCTGTGACGTTGAGTGATGTGGTCAGTGTTCCCCCCTGAAGCCGGGAACCGGTAGGAAGATGAACGCCAACGGCGGGAAGGAACGCCTCAAGCTCGTCGATAGGGACCGACTGACCGCTGACTTGCAGATTGAGTGCGGTAGTGGGTCCGCTGGTCTGATAAGTGCCAGTGACATTGATGACTGCATGCCCGATAGTAATAACGGCTCGCGAAATCTGGCCGGTAAGAGATTGCATGTTCTGGGCAACCGTCAGCTGTAGATCGACGGGCTTAGGCGAGGGCGAGCCGTTTTTCGCAAGCCGAAGTCCCTGTACATTCGCGGAGATGTTAGCGTTCAAGGTCTGGCCGTCAGAGAGGGCGCGGAGGTCGACGTTGGCAAGACCGCTGACGCCAGCGTCAGGGGCGATAATTCCACTGGATGCGAGGTCGACATGTGTGAGAGTAGCATGGGCATTGAGGGGTGTTGCCGCTGGATTACCATGGTTGAGTGGACCTGCGTTTCCGTCAGCAGTGAGCGAGCCGCCGCCGGGGATCTGGGCGCTTAGCTTAAAGGGCGACCCAGTGTTCGGTGAAAAGTTGGTGATCTCCGCGTTGAGTTGCTGGTAGACACCGGGTGTTGCCTGACCGGGCGCGGTAATTGTAATGGCGCCATTCTTGACCTGAAGGTGATCCGCCGTGAGGGTGCTGAGCATGTCGTTGCTATTGGGCGGCGACGGCGGCTTGGCCGCGGTTGGGGTATTGGTACGGACGAGGGTGAGCTTGGGAGTGTCGATAAGCAGGTCGGCGACATGAAGCTGCTGGCCGTTCCAGATGGCCTGGACGTCGATGACATTGATGAGCCCGGTGATTCCCGCGGTGTTATCGACGAAGCCCGAGGCGAGGGGGTCAAGGTGCTTGAGCTCGAAATGGGCGCTGAAGGGAGTAAGCGAGGCGTCGTGTTGGTTCACGGGGCCCGCAGTGCCGCTGGCGGAAATGGTTCCGTCACCAGGAAGACGCGCGGAAACGCTGAAGGGGAAGGATTTGTCGAAGGCAAAGTCCTTGGCATCGATGTTAAGTTGGTCGTAGGTGCGTCGGGGAGTGGCGGGTTCGCCAGGTGCGGGTGCAATGTTGACGGTCATCTGACCGTTGGTGATGGTGAGGTGGCCAACAGTAAGATTCGGGATCGCAGTGTTGGATTGCTTGGTCGTCGTAGGCTTGTGGGCTGCACTACCGATGGTGGAGTAGTTCCATGTGCCATTCGCGGCTCGCAGCAGAGTGATGTGTGGTGAATCAATGGTGAATCCAGTGATGTGGATCTCGTGACGGATGAGGAGCGGAAGTAGCTCAACCTTGATTTTTACAAGAGAGGTCTCAAAAAAAGGCTGGGCGCTGAAGGCAGGATCATCTGCTACGGTGGAGTTTTGTGCAATAAGGCTGCCGGACCAAACCGATAGATCGAGCTTGCCAAGGGAGACTTTGCGGCCGAGGGAGGTGGAGAGAGTGGATTCGATTTCGGTACGGAAGGCGTCGGCGCTCAGGAAGAGCGGAATCGCGAGTACCACGGCCACAATGAGGGCCAGGATGCTACCGAGAACGATCAGGAGAGTGCGGCGTGGACGTGCCATGCGGAGGACCTTTCATTCGTGCGAATTGAAGGTATCCCTTCTGATGTGGCGAACTGGTCAGAAGTTTACTCCGATAGGTAGAGTCTAGTTTCAATCACTTTGTAGTTGACGGCCCGTGTGGAATTTTCAGGGATGCGCCATCGATGGGAAGCTGACAGGGCAGTATCTGAAAGAGATTAATTCGCACAAGGACTACTGGTTCGACTGGATTAACCATCATCCAGAGATAGCGGTATTTCGCGGGCGATCAGCTGACTAGATGACCCATCTTTTCACGTTTGGTCTGAAGATAACGCTCGTTGGTGGGTTCGGTGGGAACCTCGGCTGAGATTCTCTCAACGACCTTGACGCCAGCCAGTTCGAGGGCTTCTACCTTGGCAGGATTGTTGGTGATGAGGCGGACGGAGTTCACACCCATCTGCTTGAGTATTTCAGCGGGCAGTTCGAACTCTCGGCAGTCGGCTTTATATCCGAGTTCCAGGTTGGCTTCGATGGTGTCGAGGCCCTGGTCCTGGAGTTCATAGGCACGAAGCTTGGCCATAAGCCCGATGCCGCGGCCTTCCTGCTGCTCATAGAGCAATATGCCTGAGCCGGCGTCAGAGATGGCGCCGAGAGCAAGCTCAAGTTGCTGGCGGCAATCACAGCGGAGGGAGTGGAATACATCACCCGTCAGACACTGGGAGTGGATGCGGACAATCGGAGGCGCGGAGTGGATGTTTCCCATCACCAGAGCAACGGCAGATTCGATCCGCTTTGCCGGCGCCGGGATGTCGTCATTACATGGCTCGGGGTAGTCGACGATGCCCTCAAAGCCGAGAATGCGGAATTGACCCCAGCGGGTGGGGAAGTCGGCGTCGGCTACTTTATTTACTGCGGAGAAGGGCATAATTCGATTATACGGTTCGATGCTCACAGCGTGTTTAGATTGTGATGGAGGTGGATTCGATGCAATCGCAGCCCAAAGGCGGATGCCATGGTGGGCTATAGCAGGTATGGGGGTAAAGTAAGGGTGTGACACAGATTGATTCCAAGCTGATTCTGATTACGCTGCTGGTGGAGTTAGGTGTGGCGGCAGCGGTATCGAGTTCGCTGGCTCGGTCTAAGGCGTTCAAGAACCTGCTGCTGATGTCAAAGCGGACACCGCGCCAGACAGCGTGGCTAGTGGCGATGATCTGCTTGCCGCTGACACTGGGCGTCTGGGTTCGAGTGACGGTGCCGAACTTCCTGGCTGCGGACCTGTCCTTTGAAACGACAATTCTGCTGGGGATACTGGTCGGGCCGATTGCGGCGATGGCTGGAGGAGCGGCGCTTGCGATCCCGGCAATAGTGCACCACGAATTCTGGGCGCTACCGGTGAACCTGATTGTGGCGGCGGTGGCGGGAACGTTCGGACGGTTTGCCGATCCTGAGGACGTGTGGTCATTCTCGCCGATGATCGACCTGAGCATCTACCGGTGGGTGACGCGGAATTTGCGGCGGCCTCACCTGGATAGGCAGATTCTGCTACTGGTGCTGATTGCGGCGATGCAGTTCTGCACGAGCATGCTGTCTCGGTTTCGTCCGCACCTGTACTTCGATCTGCACTCCGACGACTGGTGGGTACAGCTTTTGATCTGTGCGTGTGCTCCGGTGGTAGTAGGGATTCCATTGAAGATATGGAACTCGATCCGGATAGAAAGAAAGCTGGAGGAGCAGGGGAGATTGCTTCTGGAGGCAAGACTGGATGCGTTGCAAAGGCAGATCAATCCCCATTTTCTATTTAATACGCTGAATTCGATTACGTCGCTTGTCCGATCGCAGCCGGAACTGGCGCGGGAGATGATTGTGAAGCTCGCGAACATATTGCGCGTGCTTCTGAAGGACCGCGAGGCGTTTGTACCGTTCCGCGAAGAACTCGCGTTTACCGATGACTACCTAGATATTGAGGTAGTCCGATTCGGAGAGAAGTTGAGAGTGGTGAAGGAGATTGCGGATAATACGCTCGACATCGTGGTACCTGGCATGCTGCTCCAACCGCTGATCGAGAATAGCCTCAAGCATGGGCTGGAACCGCGGATCAGCGGGGGAACGGTGACATTGCGCAGCAGAATCACCAACGATGGCATGCTGCTGGTGGAGGTGGAGGATGATGGAGTGGGAATGGCTCCGGAGCGGAATATCGCATCGCCTGTAAGCGGTTTGGTGCGGTTAGGAACGGGAATCGGTATGCGCAATGTGAGGGATCGGATGAAGGTGCTCTATGGTGAAATGGCTTCGTTGGAGACCAACAGCAGGCCTGGGAGGGGAACGAAAGTAACCCTGAGGATGCCGATTCTCGACGCGGAGGCAGAGACTTGGGGGCAGGGCGAACGGCAGCTTTTAGAGGCTGCAACAAGCGCGGTCGGAGATGTGATGCGTCGTCTAAATCGGTCGTAAAGTCTATTGATCTTGTTTATGTGGAGGATGTTGTCCGGGCGATGACGCGCTCGTAGTACTGCTCGTAGAGCGGGATGATGCGGGAGGCGCAGAATCGGTCCCGCGCGGTCTGGCGCGCGGCGACGGAAAGAGCCTTCAGACGAGACGGGTCCCGGAGTAAGGATATGGCCGCGGCGGCCATGGATTCGATGCCACCCACCTCAAACAGGAGGCCGTTAATCTGATCATCGACTAGTTCAGGAACTCCGCCTACGCGGGTGGCGATTGCAGGAACGCCACATGCCATTGCTTCCAGGGCGGCTAAACCAAAGGACTCCATCTGGCTAGGCATAATCATGAGATCAGCCAGTGGGAGGAGTTCATTGACGTTATCCTGCTTGCCCAGAAAGTGGATACGGTCCTGTACGTTATGACGGAGAGCGAGTTGTTCGGCGAGGCTGCGGTCGGGGCCATCGCCGATTAGCATGAGGCGGGCTGGAAGAACACGGGAGACGCGGGCAAAGACTTCGATGACATCCTGGACTCGTTTCACAGGGCGGAAGTTAGAGAGATGGACGAAGAGGTGTTCGTTGGCACTGGCGAAATTGGGGCGCATGGCGGCAACGAGGTCGGGCTTGTGCACATAGACGTCGCAGTTGACGAAGTTTCGGATGACCTCGATTTCTGACTTGATATCGAAGGCTTCGCGCGTTCGATCGCGAAGATGGCTAGAGATGGCTGTGACCCCGTTGGATTGTTCGATGCCGAAGCGAGTAATGGGCAGGTAGGAGGGATCGAGGCCTACGAGCGTGATATCGGTGCCATGAAGGGTCGTAATGAACGGGAGACGGCGACCGCGAGTGGCAAGCATCTGGCTGGCAAGCAAGGCACTGACGGAATGCGGGATAGCGTAGTGCACGTGGAGGAGGTCGAGCGAGTAGAAGTCGGCCACTTCAGCCATGCGCGTGGCGAGAGCGAGATCGTAGGGTGGGTATTCGAAAAGGGGATAGGTGGAGACGGAGACCTCATGGAAGTGGATGTTGGCCTCGCGTCCGGTGAGGCGGAAGGGCTGAGATGACGTGATGAAGTGGATCTGATGGCCACGAGCGGCGAGTTCGATACCCAGTTCAGTAGCGACGACTCCGCTGCCGCCGTAGGTGGGATAGCAGGTGATGCCAATCTTCATAACTCTCCTGCGTTGGTGGTGGCCGGGTTACAGCACCTTTTCATAGCCGGTGTTGGGGCTAAACTGACCATTCTCTCGAAGAGTATCGAAGGCTCCGAGGTTACCGTAATGGATGAGCTCAGGCGGATTCGGTTGCATGAGAATGGCGGGGATGGCCCTGAGGAGGGCCTGCATCTCGATCTCGCGATGGGAGCGTAGTCTGGTGCGGACGCGATCGAGGTCTGCGTCATTGTAGCCAGGGTGGCAGACAATCTCGTACGTTCCTCCCGAGGGGAGAGCGTTAAGAATCTCGGTGAGTGTGGCTGGAGTAACGTTGCCTGTGGCTGAGACGCCGAGAGTGCCGTCAGTAGTAAGGACATGGGCGTGGCGAAGTTGGCTAAGCTGGGTGAATCTGGGGCGGAGAGTCTTGAGGAGGGCGAATTGTAGGCGACGCTTAAGGGGGGCGTGGGGAAGCCGCCGCGTAAAGGCAGGCTCGAAGGGGTTACGTATGGCTCCGATGGAACAGCGTTGGGCGATATGCAGGAGCGGTCGCGAGGCGGCAGGGAAGAGATGGGTATGTTTGTGGGTGTCGATGTGGGTGACATCGATACCGGCGCGTTGGAGTTTCTGAATCTGAGCCAGAGCCTCGCGCTCGATGTCGTCTTCGCGGATGATTCCGCGGAGAAGGGCTTGGACAAAATCGAGGAGCGAGGGGCGGAAGGTCTTGCCATCGGCGCCTAGTAGGGTGGGGATGCTCTGGGGGGGCGAGACGGGGATGCCGTCGGTGAGGACGATATGGCAGCCGATGCCAAGTGTGGGGTGAGCACGGGCGATAGATACGGCGTCGTCGAATGCGGCCCCGGTCGCCATGAGAGTGGCTGAAGTGAGGGCTCCAGCCTCATGAAGCTGGGCGATAGCTCGGTTAATGCCGGGGGTTAGGCCGAAGTCGTCCGCGTTAATGATGAGGCGAGATGCCATGAGTAAGGGCGCGGCGGAATATGCGATGTGCGGCGTTTGGGTTGGGAGACGGTGAAATGGTGGGCAGTGAGGGACTCGAACCCCCGACATCCTGCTTGTAAGGCAGGCGCTCTAACCAGCTGAGCTAACCGCCCGCTCCGATTCCTACGAACCAATCTAAGTGTATGGGAGTGGATCACAGGATGCAATGCGGAAGGGGCGAGGCGCTCCGACAAAAGAGAAGATTGACTGCGAACATCAGCATCGGCGTATTTCAGGCCCGGTATTGTCAACATGTGTGTGGAGAGATATCTTCATCCTTTGTGTCTTACACGAGGCTAGCTGGGGGGCCCGACAGAGCAGCCAGCAAAGCCGGCACAAACAACTCCACAAGGCTGGACCGAGGGAAGATGGGCATTCGATTGCATTTTTGGGGCGCAGCACAGACGGTTACGGGATCGTCTCATCATCTCGAGTGTGCCGGGCAGAATATTCTGCTGGACTGCGGGCTGTTTCAAGGGCGGCGGCAGGAGGCGGTTGAGATCAATTCGCATCTGGCTTTGCCAGACGAGCAGCTTGCGGGGCAGGGAACTGGCGGGTTGAACGCGGTGGTATTGTCGCATGCGCATATTGACCATAGCGGCAATCTGCCGTCGCTAGCGAAGCGAGGGTATAGGGGGCCGATCTACGCGACTGCTTCGACGATCGATCTATGCGGGCCGATGCTCAAAGATAGTGCCCATATTCAGGAAGGCGATGCGGATTTCATGAATCGGCGGCGTGGACGCAGGAACTTGTTGAAGCTGCCGCAAGGTGCTGAACCGGTTCAGCCGCTCTATACGCAAGAGGATGCCGAGCAGGTGAGCCGGCAGATGCAGCAGATACAGATGCACGAGCCGAAGCTGCTGGCTGGTTCGACGAAAGACGCGGGGTTCAGCGTGTCGCTGTCGAACGCGGGGCATATGCTGGGCTCGACCTGTGTCCTGGTCGAGGCTGTAGAGAAAGGGCAGACAACGCGGCTACTCTTTTCTGGTGATGTAGGGCGCAAAGACCTGCCGATTATTCGCGATCCGGATGCGGCGCCGGTTGCAGATTATCTGATTATGGAGAGCACGTATGGAAATCGGCTGCATCAACCGATTGGGCCGGTGAAGCAGAAGCTGGCCAGGTTGGTGAAGCGGACGATTGGGCGAGGTGGCCACATTATTGTTCCGGCGTTCGCCGTGGAACGGACTCAGCAACTGGTACTGCTGCTGCATCAGCTTATTGATGAGAAGCAGATTCCGGATATACCGATTTTTGTGGACAGTCCGCTGGCGGTTGCTGTGACCGATGTCTTTCGCAAGCATACGGAGGATTGGGACAAAGAGGCGTGCGTGTTCTACAGCAAGGGTACGGACCCCTTTGGATGGGAACGATTGCGCTATACCCGTACGGTGCAGGAGAGTAAGGCTCTGAATGATCTGCGCGTACCTTTTCTGGTGATGTCAGCGTCGGGGATGTGCGAGGCCGGACGGATACTGCATCATCTGAAGAATGGGATCGAAGATCCGCGCAACCTGGTGCTGATTACTGGCTATCAGGCGGCAAATACGCTGGGCCGAAAGATTGTAGATAGGCTGCCGGAGGTGAACATCTTTGGCGAGCCAATGCGTCTGCGGGCGGAGGTCGATTCGATCGGCGAACTGAGCGGTCATGCGGATCAGAGTGAGTTGTTGGCGTGGATGGAACCTGCGGTGAAGGGGTTGAAGAAGGTGTTTTTGGTGCACGGCGAGCCGCTCGCACAAGAGGCACTGAAGGAAGAGATCGAAAAACGATATGGGCTGGAGGTCGTGTGCCCTAAGCGCGGAGATAGATTCGAAGTGAGCTAGTCTGTTGGGCGCATCTTCTGATACACTCAGTACTGTTGCTGACCGGATCCATAGGTTTTTTGATCGCCTAAGATGGGTTCCAAAGCAATAGCAGATTAGAAGAGAGCGATGGAGATACTCTCCTAGATTGCTTCTTCTTATGTGACATGTCTGGGGACGTAGCTCAGTTGGTTAGAGCGCTGCCCTGTCACGGCAGAGGTCGCGGGTTCGAGCCCCGTCGTCCCCGCCATAAACCATAATAAAATAAATGGTTTATGGCGAACCCAAGTGACAATCCCGAAATCAGCGGTATGGAATTTTCCAAGCCGCTTCGATCCTCCATCATCAACTCTACCTGCCTCCTACTTGCACTCCGTTTATCTGCGGAGACCACCTGCGTAGAGGTATATCGTCGTCTGTGAGGTTGCGTGCCGTATCCGCGTCTGTGGATGATTGTTGAGCCCTCGCAGATGATCAATTGAAGGATAATCTGAATCCCGTTCGGGTCTAGCATCACCGATGCGGTACGAGGAAGAGCTCAAGTCTATAACTTTATGACTTTGTGATTAGTCGCAAACCACGTTCATTGCCAGGATATTGTTCCTATTCATAGGAAAGTGCCTGAGTTACTTCTTGGTGGATAGCCTTGAACGCCGGGGCCAAGGTGCCAAGTATTGCACCTGTAATGGCAATCGCACCTGCTATAGGCCACCAAGCGTAGACGGTCTCCTGCGTTAGGCCGGAGTGTCCAATGTGCTCGATCGACCATTGGGCGAAATAAGTAAACACGATGCCTATGCCAGTACCAACGAGAGCCAGGAGGAGTGTCTCTTTCAAAAGAAGGCTGAAGATGAACGATGAGGATGCACCTAGCGACCTCAGAATACCGATCTCACGGGTGCGCTCAAGAACAGCGGTATACATCGCCATTGAGACGACAATGAATCCCACAACAATAGCAATTGCGATTACAACGCCAATAAAGTTGCGCAACAAGCCGACGCTGTTGATCGACAGAAGAGACGTGAATTCTTCCATCGTATAAACCGGATATCCGGGGAGTGTCTTGCGGAGTTCGTCGACAACATCCTGCACATGAGCAGGATTGTCGACCTTGAGATAGATCTGGCTTAAGTGGTTTGGATTTCCGGTTAGTTGCTGCAGGACCGGCAGCCTGATGCATATCCGGGTAAGCTTGCCGGACTCGAAGACACCCGCTACATGCCAATCGTGGCCAATCAGGTTAAGATTATCGCCCGCGTGGAGTCTTTTTTCGCGCGCATAGAATTCATCGATAAGAATGTCGTCATCCGTTTGAAAAGGGCCGCCTTCCAGAAAGTGAAAGCCTCCACTCATCTTTGAAAACTGGTTGAGGTCGAGGCCGGTGACCGTATCGAGACCTTGAAGAGGCTGAACGACCGTACCGATGGCCATTGCGACTCCGGGTCGGCTAGCGAGCAACGAAACTAGCTTATCGCTCATTGGAGCGGTACTGAGCGATATGATCGATGATCCAGGTGGACGGATCAGAATATCCGCTCCGACACCGCGAGCTCGACGAGCTGTTCCGTCGAGCGTCCCGTAACTGACGCCGACCAGGGTAAGGATCATCGTTACTTCAACCGCGATAGCCAGAACACTCAGGATAGTGCGAATGGGTCGACGAGCAAGGTTGGAGAAGACGAACCGATTGATTAAACTCCACGATGCACTCATGAACGAGTTGGGACTCCGCAGATCTGCGACACATCTTTGCTTAGGGTTACACAGTGGATTTCAGGTCAATCTCAATGCTAATCACCTGCCATTGCCAACTCACCTCGTGGTTTACTGCGAAGTGACTGTTCGAAAACAGCTAATTGTGTTTCGATATCGGTTTCGAGGCTTCGCCGTTTGATGATGTCTTCGCGATAACGGCGCAGGAAATAATCGATCGTCTCGACACGAATTCGGATGGAGCCTGAGGGCTTGTTTTCGTCAAGATCCTTAAATGAGAAATAGGGCGTGCCTGATTGTTCGATGATGCCTTCGATGACTCCATAGATAGGAGCATCGTGGCCGCACTTGAAGCTGGAAACCTCGAGAGCAACCAGGTTGGGGTGGCGCGCCGTAAATTTCGCAGCCCATACCTTATGGTTGGTGCTGGTGGAGTAACGATTCTTCCACACATCGCTGATGTCCAGTGGGTGGGTGATCAGTCCAGCGCGAACCTCCTCCCCAAATAGTCGGTCAAGCAAATCTTCGTCCAGGGGCAACGTGCTTTGGGAAAAGACTGGATACCCTAGTTTCTGAAACTCTTCCATGATCTCGTGGTTGAGACCGGGGTCGTGATGATAGACGCGGCCCAGCATCACAATGCCAATGCGGTCTTCGCGTTCGAGTTGATCGAGGGTCTCACGCGCCTGCCGGCGAATTTCAACTTCGCATTCATGTAAGGACTTGAATCCAACGGCGACTGCACGTTCATTTTCTTCGCGGCTTAGACCTAATACAGGGCTCCAGGCCCTAAACATCTGATCAGCACATATCCTCTCATCTTGGAGATTCAAGATTGGATCCATGTACACGATGCCGTTTTCGGAGAAGATGTCGCTTTCCTTGGTGAAGGCAGCTTTGACCGTCTCTGGGGTTGCCGTGACTGTGGGGCATGCATTCGATCCAGTCAGGTTTACGAGATGCGTATGCAATACGTCATACATCGGGAACCAGATCGCATGGAGCGGCTTCTTTGTGTGTTTGGTGGCGAGGAGATTGTAGACGTGCGCGATGCCGATTTTTGAGGGATAGCAGGGGTCGATCGCTCCGCGGCTTGCACCTGCACGATAAAGTTCGGGCGTCGTGTAATCGGAGTAGATGATATTTTCAGACTTTAGCCCGAGGCTGGCGAAGTACGCATTGAAGAACGGCCCGTAAGTGTACGTGTTCAGGAGGCGCGGAATTCCTACGCGGTATTCCTTGCGCTGCTCCATGAGAGCGGCACGTTCCTTTGTTGTCTTCGAAAAGAACAACCCCTTGGTAGATGGGATGGAGTCGGAGACGATCTCTACCTCACGATGGCGGAAGACATCGCGCGCAGCGATATCAACGTAGTTCGGATTGATGGCTTTGATTTTGTCGATATCGGCCTTGATGCCCTTCATCTCGTCGAGATCTTCCACGGCACCCTTTTCGCACGTGGCGATAATGAGCCGTTGTTCTCCTACTTTCAAGGGAACCTTGGTCTTGCGTGGCTGAAACTCTGTTGGTTTCGGCAGCTCGACGACCTTGTTCGATCCGGGAGTCAATTGAATTTGGACTAGCGGTTCTACCTTAGCTTTGAACACTGAGGGAGAACTGTGCCCACCACTGCTGCAAGAACCATGCGATTCAACTGGCGGAAGATTTGCCTGGATCTGCTCAAGTGACGGCAGGGTAGATACGACTTCTGCTATCTCTTCCACCGTGGCCGCGCGGTCTTCTGCGACAGCATGGGAGTGCTTGTGCTCGTGGCTCTTTTCACCCGTAACATCGACGTCGATAAAGGTGCGCAGGCAATTGTTCTTGCAAAAGTAGCAGCGGGTATCTTCATTGCGTGTTGTGTGATAACGGATGTTTGCAACGGCTTCAAGACCAATAAACGTTGTCTGACGACCATTGCGCCAGAGTCGGAGGGCCTCCTGCGCGGCGCCGATTGCGCCGGACTCGCCGCAGTGCTCGTGAACGATAATCTCCGGCTCTCTTCCGTTCGCGCGGAAGCTGGATTTAATGAAGTCCACCTCCGCTTTGACTACAGCAAGATTATTCTGTGTGCCACCCTGGAGGACAAAACGTGTGCCCAGAGCTGCGAGATTAGGAATGCTCGCGACGTAGAGGAAGACATTCTTAGGAAGAACATCGGCGAGACCTGCGAGTATCTCTTCTGATCGCCAACCTTGCCGCTGGAAGTTGACGATGTCGGATTGCATGAACACGGCGCATCCATAGCCGAACGATGGCATAGATTTGGCGGCGAAGGCAATGTCGGCAAACTCGTCGACCTTTATGCCGAAGCCCTCAGCAGTCGATTGCAAGAAGTATCCGTTCCCGGCGGAGCATTGTGTGTTCAGCTTGAAGTCCTTTACACGGCCATCTTTCAGAACGATGAGTTTGATGTCCTGGCCGCCAACGTCCACGATGACATGGGGATCGTCGTAGAACTTTAGCGCCGACTCCGTGTGTGCGACTGTCTCCACAAGAGCAACGTCGGCGTTCAGAACATCCTTGAGAATGTCTTTGGCATAACCGGTAGTGGCGACACCGAGTACTTCGAGCGTCGCGCCTTTCGTCTCGATCTGCGCTCGAAGCTTCTCAAAAACTTCGATCGTATCCTGAATCGGATTGCCGTTCGAAAGCTGGTAGGTCTTGCACAGAATCTCGCCTTCTTTGTCGAGTACAACAGCCTTGGTCGAAGTCGATCCTGCGTCAATTCCGATGAAACCAGTGATCGTTTGCCCCGGATAAAACTCTGCGACGTTAAATTTCTTCTTCGCGTAAGCCGACTTGAAGGCGACTAGCTCAGCGTCTTCCGCAACCAAACCTTTGCCACCAGAGGTTGCCTTTTCTTCTGCGCGTCCGTAGTCAATGTAGTAGATAAGCTTTTCGGTGCCGAGGTAACGACCTATTGCGGGCTCTTCCTCTTTGCCAAATTCGACCGATCCCAGTGCCGCGAAGTATTGCGCGTTCTCGGGGACCTTAATCAACTCCTCCGGATTTGTGCCTTCCGGAATTTCAACCTTGCGTTCCTTCCACATACGCGGAATGTTGGCTTGCCATGCTTCGCGCATGCCACGGATAAATCCGTTCGGACCGCCAAGGAGAAGAACATGGGGCCGCAGGGTATGTCCGCGTGTCAGTACGCTGAGATTCTGTAGCACGATGGCTTCAAAGAGAGAGGCCATCAACTCGTCAGACGGTGTGCCGGTCTTCTGTAGTCCGTTGATGTCGGTCTCGGCAAAGACGCCGCACTTGCCGGCAACCTTGTGTAGTTTGACGTTGTGATATCCCTGATTTGCGAGCTCTGCAGCGGGAATCTTGAGCTTGGCATTGATCTTGTCGATGACGGCCCCAGTGCCTCCGGCGCACTTGTCATTCATCGATGGGATCTTCTTCTTGCGACCAGTCTCTTCATCGTCTTTGAACACGATGATCTTTGCATCCTGTCCACCTAGTTCGATAACGGAGTAAACCTCTGGATGAAGTTTTTCGACCGCGAGCGAGACGGCATGTACCTCCTGGACAAACTTCGCACCAATCATTTCTGCGATAGTTCCGCCCCCCGAGCCTGTGACGAATATTCGCGTGTTTTCTGGTGCAATTCCCGTGTCCTCTTCCATCCGGCGCAGGAACTCAAGGACCTTCTCTGGCTGACGCGTCTCGTGACGCTGGTAGTCCTGCCATATGGTCTTGTCCGTCGCTGCGTCGACCACAATCGCTTTGACGGTCGTAGAACCCACGTCCAGACCAGCCAGGAATTGTTGCATTGACATCTCCTCAATGACGAAGCCTCGATGCTGGAAGAATGCTGGACGCCTTACGCAACTCGCTGGAGAGGGACAGCTGTTCGAATCCTCCGACGATACGCGCTATCTTTTTTCATTAGATCGCTTACATGCCAGGCGAATTGAGCCGCAGTACCAGCGATGCCCTGCCGGTGTGGAACCTTATAAAGCGCGCGCTTAAGGTGCGGATGCTCGTCGACATACTCTCGCAACTCCTCGAGGGACCTCCCAGTTTGCTGTAGCACTCCATCGAATTCAGCACGCGCCTTCGCCTTTGCTTCTGCAAGCGCCATCTGAACTCGGCTATGCGCGTTCACTTCACCCTCTCCTGAAGTCTCAATCGGCAGGAAGATCATGTCCTTGAACTTATTGACGACGCGCGACTGGACACCGTCTGATTGTGTCGATGGCATGCAACCAAACGGCTTCAGTGCCAACACCATGTGACAGAGGTGGTTCACGGTGTAATAGACATTCTTACCCACTTCCATATAGCCCTCTCCACCGCGAGCGAGTTGATGGTAGAAGGGATGCGCCAGCCGCGACAGTTCTTTCTGTGGGATTAGGTGATGCGCGGTATCACCCATATGCTTGATGGTGCGGTGATAGAAATAGGTCCACATAACGCTACCTGCGCTCAAGCCACCGGTCTTCTTAAATATCTTTAGATCATTGGTGAGGCGTTTTTTAATTTCATACCACTTGGGGTCGCGATAAGGAGCTTCAGCATCCGCTCGCGCTTTGGCGCCCTCTTTGGCAACGAACATCATGTAGGCGATCCATGTCGCGATTGGTTCGACCAGCACCTGTGCCCCTTCTTTTTCGAGGAAGGCAAACATATTGAAGTTGCCGTCACCCTCAGTCGTTTGCGCCCAGAACTCACCGGTGATTTTAATGACCGGCTTCACACGGAAGCGGTCGACTTCAATTGAGTTGATGCTGTCGCGACAAGCATGCAACGCATCTACGTATTCTTTGCCGTATAGGTTGTTGCCGATCTTCCCAAGGGTGCAGCCAATGGATTCGAGCTTCTCGTGCTTCTCGAGATATGGCTTCGCCCAAGAAGGAGCCGCATCCATGATGTGCCATCGCTTCCTGTCTCGCAACGTATCGGTCAACGTCTTTACAGACTCTTGTATGACGCGATCCGTCTCGCCTTTATTAACTTCGAAGGGACGCACCTGGTATACAAGCTCATTAATGACATCGCCAAGATTGAGTGCGTTAAGCATGCCCATACCGAAGTCGACAGAAAATTTCAGACCCGGTTCTCCGCTGGCAGCCTTGATGCCATCTGTCTGCTGGAATAGCAAAACTCGGAAGCCATCGAAGCCCGCGTTTTTCAGCGCAAAGCGATATTCAGCTTCATACATGCCGAAACGGCACGGTCCACAGGATCCTGCGGTGAAGAAGACATAGTTGTCGATGATCTGCTGGCGTGTCTCACCCTGTTGTTCTAGCTTCTGGAGGTAGCGCACCAGGTTGCCAACCGTAAAGTAGGTCGGATTGCACTGGCCATTGTTTCCGAACTCTTTTCCGGCCTGGAAGTCATCCACAATCGGTGTGGGAATGTTTTCGCAACGGTAGCCGCTGCCGTGGAAGACAGCCTTTATCATCTCTTCGTGCTTCCAGGTCAGACCGCCAAAGAGAATCGTCACGTAGTCACGCTCAGCCGCTGTGAACGTCCGCTCAACAGGCTTCTTGAACTCACGCATACGGGCTAGTCCAGCCTCAGCGCGAAGGCGCGCCCGCTCAGCGTCGATACGAGCCTGAATCTCTACTTCGAAGTCTTTCTGAACGATCTCTTCGGTTACTGGCATTTGCATCTCCTTATGCCTAATTGCTTTAGGGTCTAATCGGCTTGAGTATTCAAAATGGCGGGGCTTTACAGTTGCCCATTCATCCCCTGGAAACCATGTGCAAGCTGCTTGAAGAAATATTTAATAACGCGCTGGTCGTTGTAGCACCAGCCGAGTATGTGATTGAGCGTAGAAAAACAGTGAGTTTGGCAAGTTTCTTTTTGGTGATCAAGTTGTTTCGTGTCGAATTTATGGCTCCCTACTACGCCCCAGTCATAGCTAGCCGTGTACATCGGAAAACAGGGGGCCAGCGTTCCATCAACACGAATGATCATCGAGTTTTGTCCAGCTCGGCAGTTCCAGGGGAAATGATTGCCTTTCATAAAGTCGACCATCTGCCATAGTCGAGTGTTCGAATTCACCATTTTGTAGCCGGAGTCCTGCTTCTCGGTCAGCCATTGAATAGTCTCCTCTACGGCTGGCCAGTCATCCTTGGTGATGTAGGTGACATTGTTGTCCGCGTGTTTGAAGTGTTCATCCTGCTCGAGCAATGGAGACTCGTTGATGTGATAGTCGGTTGCGATTCCATTGTCGTGAGCTATCTCGGTAAGCTGTCGCACATCATCCAAGTTGTTGCGGCAGATGTTGATGTTAAGGAAGACCGAGAAGCCATACCCGTACTGCTTACGGATCAGATAGTCGAACTGCTCACGAATCGGCGCCAGCGCTTTGGGAAGACCAGGCTTCAGATCGACGGCATCAACAGCAATGTTGAAAGTGGAGATTCCCGCATCAGCGAGCTTGTCGATCACATCGGTATGCAATAGCCGCGCGTTGGTTGGCAGGTAGATCCAGAAGTTCTTCTTTGCGGCGTAGTAGGTAATTCGATGAATGAGATCCGGGCGCAGCAGGGGCTCACCGCCCATATAGGCCAGAACGCGGCAGCCTGTGCCATGGAGCCAATCGATGGATCGCTTTGCCGTATCCTCAGTCATTCCTTTGACTTTGTTGTCGAAGGCCCAGCAGTAGTGACAATCGAGATTGCACTTGAATTCAGTGAAGAGATACGCGATAAGTGGATGAAAATCTCCCGCTGTGACCCTGGAGCGAATGTAAGGGAACAGCCAGCCTTGCATCGTGTGATATATCTGCCCCGGGGTCCACGTGCGTTTTTCAGGTGGAACCCACCCATCGGTCGGAGCGATCGGCACGATCAGTTCGGGATGCTGCGGGAAAACAGGGTCGGGAAATTTTTGAGGTGGTCCGCTAGAGTGCAATCCCGGCTGGGTTGCCGTGGATTTGGTGAGTAAATCGTGCAGCGGGACGTCAAGCCTAAAGTTCGGCTGATGTTCGGTATGCTGCTCCAGATGCATCCGGGCCCCCTTGG
This sequence comes from Edaphobacter aggregans, assembly GCF_003945235.1. Lineage (NCBI taxonomy): Bacteria > Pseudomonadati > Acidobacteriota > Terriglobia > Terriglobales > Acidobacteriaceae > Edaphobacter > Edaphobacter aggregans. The sequence goes on along the minus strand of NZ_RSDW01000001.1, from coordinate 1,420,286 downwards.
AACAGGTTGAAATACACTGATTTCCGCGATTCTCAAGGACGAATTATCGGTCCTGATAGTGCAGCCATATTGCAACTTGCTGGCCACAAAATGCTGTTCTTCAGAGGTTTTATAAATTACTCATATAAAAGCAAGATTTGTGCCTGCTTTGTTGCCACCCGCGCAAAATATGTCCCTCATCTGCCAGCCCACTGACTCTCTGCCAAGCATTTGGCAGCCAGACAGGTCACTTCAGCATCTATAAGTCATCTGTGGAGGACGGACATTGTTTTAATCGAATATGAGGTCGCATTCCCAGCGCATTCCCTCAGCCGACATCGGCTTGCGGTCTGAACAGATCAAGGAACTTGTGTGCTTTGCCCGCAGTCTGGGCTCACATTCCGATCCCGAGCAGTTGTTGCGTGCCTTGCCGTTCGAACTTTCCAATCTTGTCGTCTCCCATACGGCTGCCTTGATTTTTTCGAAGGAAAGTATTCTTTCAAGGTATGTAGTTGATGGAGAGGGGCTTGCAATCGGTCAAGAATCCTCGATGGAACCATGGCAAGATGAACTCTCTCAGATCATCTCTACGCAATTGCCTCTCGTTGTTTCATCGCTTGACGAGGAGCCTAAGCTCGATGAGGTCGTCCGGTTCTTCCGTAAACGTGGGGACCAATCCCTCTGTGTGCTTCCACTCAATACTGCGCTCCGTAGACTTGGAGTTCTTTGTTTTGCAAGAGAGTCTCGAGATGCCTTCCCCAAGAGCGAGATCGATCTTCTGTCTTTAATTGCCGATTACGTTGCTCTGGCAATAGACGACCGCCTAAATTTTGCCCATTCAGAAGTTGTGCGAGACCAGTTAGAGAGTGAGCGTAACAAGCTGCAGCTCATTCTCGACCTAAACAACAGTGTTGTCTCGAACCTTGAGCTGCGAGAAGTTCTCCGGTCCGTCTCTCCTGGTATTCGCAAAACCATGCGTTTGGACGGCGTGGCGCTAATTTTGCCCGATGCCGCGAACAGACAACTTCAACTTTATGCGCTCGATTTTCCAGATGGCAAAGGAGTCTTGCATCAGGACATGTCAAAACCGCTCGACGGTTCACTCGCCGGGCAAGTCTTTCGGACTGGAAAACCATGGGTCGGTGACATTGAAGAGCTGAACGGATCCGATTTTGCCGACTGGGCCATTTCCGGAGATGGCGTAGAGACAATCTGCATGCTCCCTTTGATTCGATGCAATAGCAACCTCGGCGTACTTTGTTTGATGAGGCTGGAAAAGAATGCCTTTACTAGTCCAGATATTGAATTTCTGTCACAAATAGCCGGACAGGTTGCGATTGCCATCGACAATGCATTTGCCTACCGCCGGATTACCGAGCTCTCAGACCAGCTCAAACAGGAGAATCTCTATCTCGAAGATGAGATCCGTAACGAATTAAACTTTGAGGAGATCATCGGGAACAGCACAGCGCTTCGCCAGGTGTTACGCCAGGTAGAAGCTGTTGCTCCGACAAATTCGACCGTCCTGATTCAAGGAGAGACCGGTAGTGGAAAAGAACTGATTGCTCGTGCCGTTCATAACCTTAGCCGACGGCGAAAATCTCCCTTTGTCAAACTGAACTGCGCGGCAATTCCTACTGGATTGTTGGAGAGCGAGTTGTTTGGCCACGAGAAAGGGGCATTTACTGGAGCCATCGCGCAGAGAATCGGGCGTTTCGAGTTGGCCTCTCAAGGAACCATCTTTCTTGATGAAATCAGTGAGATTCCTCTTGAGCTGCAGCCGAAGCTTCTGCGCGTTCTACAGGAACGCGAGTTTGAACGCTTAGGGAGTTCGCGCACGCTTCGCACGGATGCGCGACTTATTGCGGCCACAAATCGAGATCTTGGTGCGATGGTGGAGGAGCAGAAGTTCCGCTCGGATCTGTTTTACCGGTTAAATGTTTTTCCAATCTGTGTCCCTCCTCTCAGAGAGAGGAAAGAGGATATTCCATTCCTTGTGAGGCATTTTGCGCAGCACTTTGCACGCAATATGACTAAGAACATCGACACGATCTCCGCAGAGACAATGAACGCACTGGCTCGTTACCCGTGGCCGGGAAACATTCGTGAATTGCAAAATGTTATCGAGCGAGCAGTGATCCTCTCAAAAGGTCCTGTACTGAAGGTGTCCTCAGATGAGCTCAGATCGAAAGCTTCCGACGCAAACGGCCACACAAACGGAGCCGCGACCCTAGAAGAAATTGAACGGAGACACATTCTGTCAGTTCTCGAACAGACGAACTGGGTCTTCGCCGGACCAAACGGAGCAGCTGCGAAACTTGGAATGAAGCGTCCAACGCTCCAATTTCGAATGCAAAAGCTCGGCATCTCCCGCCCGCAGAAATCCTAGTTGCTTGATGCCAACGGTTTGGCACACTGCCAATCTATAAGCATCTTTGCGAACGTGTCCCTACGGATTTCATCAAGCTCTACGTTTTTTTCAAAAGTTAGCCACCGAGAAAATGGCTTCACGTTAGGCATGTCGATTGCACGCCACTAGATAATCGCAGACGTGATCCTTGAGACGGAAAGGAAGAGAGGAAATAGGCTCTGTCCCTAGGAGATACATCAACATGTCGGATTGCAAGGAACAGGCAACATGCTACGAATCACGGTTACCGAGACGACATCCGAGCAACGTTGGGTTCTTCAAGGCCGGCTGACAGGATCATCCATCGATGAGCTGATCACAAACTGGCGAGCGAATCGACATTCCTCCGCATCTCAGAGTTGTGTTGTCGATCTCAATGAGGTTACTTCTATCGACAAAGATGGCGAGCAGGTTCTTTTGATGATGATCAGAGATGGAGCAAAGTTTGTAGCGACCGGCTTATATACGAAGCATCTTTTGGAATCGCTTTCTGCACGGATCACAGTTTGGCCAGATCCACTTTGATTCTGTCGGATGAATCCCTCCCCTTACACGACGCCTCAAAGTCCTAAAAATAAATGACTTAGGTCTGGACTTCCTCCTTTGACTTTGCAGAAAATGGAAAAGCCCGGTTTGCGCCGGGCTTCTCTTTGCTTCATTAGATTTAGTTTATCAGAGGTGTCAAGGGTCTCAGGGGGTATGTGTATTTGTTTTCTCTGGTTTGCGCTGCGTTATGCGAAGTTAATAATGAAGGCCTCGCCGGTTTTGATGGGTAGGGAGATCTCGTCGGCGGCGTCGGCGGGGACAGGCTTGGAACCGGGTGGGGTGATGGATGTGATTGTCTGACCTTTGGGGGCGGCTAAGCGGTGAGTGTGGGTGCTTGTGGCTTTGAGGACTGCCTTGGTAGCTTTGCCGTCGTGCCATGCGAGGTCGATCTCCAGAGCGCCTCGGGCGCAAAGACCGCGGAAGGTCCCGGTGGGCCACGCAGCGGGGAGCGCGGGAAGGAAACGGACTACGTTCAGGTTTGGGTTTGTGCTGTTGGCGTGAGATTGGAGGAGCATTTCGATGAGACCAGTGGGGCCACCGAGATTGCCGTCGACCTGAAAGGGGGCATTCTTCTGGAGGCCACAGACGTCGAAGAGGTTAGAGCGGGTGGATTGGCGGAAGAGCTGGAGGACGTTCTGGTAAGCGGCGTCGCCGTCTTCGAGGCGGGCCATGCAGTTGATGATCCAGGAGCGGGACCAGCCGGTGCTGCCTCCGTTGGCGGCCAGGCGCCGATCGAGGGTAGTGCGGCACGCTTGAGCGAACTCAGGGGTGCGGCGTGGGGTAATCTGGTCGTCGGGAAAGAGCGCGAAAAGGTGTGAGATGTGGCGGTGGCCGGGCTCGTTTTCTACGTAGTCTTCGGGCCACTCCTGCAGGTTGCCGGCTTTGCCGATCTTGAAGGGTGGGAGTTTGGTGAGGGCGGTACGGGCTCGGGTGTGGAGGTCGGTGTCGGAGGTCAAGACGGAGGGGTCGAAGACTTCGGCCGCCTGAAGGAGACAAGTGAGGACGGCGCGGGTGATCTCGATGTCAATGGTGGGGCCCATGCAGAGGTTGTGAGGGGAGCCGTCGGGGAGTTTGTATTTGTTTTCGGGGGAGCAGGAGGGGCCGGTGATGAGATGGCCTGCGTAGGGGCTTCCGGCTGGGGCGGGGATGAGGTAGTCGAGGAGGAAGAGGGCGTTGTCGCGGAGGCGTGGGTAGGCGCGGTCACGAAGGAAGGCGATGTCGTGGGTGTAGTCGAAGTGGTCCCAGAGGTGGAGGGACAGCCAGGCGCCTCCCATGGGCCAGATGCCTCCGCCTAGCGCGTCGATGGGGGAGGTGTCGCCCCAGATGTCGGTGTTGTGGTGGATGACGGTGCCGCGAGCTTTGTAGTAGCGCTGGGCTGTGATGGTTCCGGATGGGCGGGTGTTCTCAATGAGGTCGAAGAGTGGGTCGTTGAGGTCGGCGAGGTTGGCGCGGTTGGCCAGCCAATAGTTCATTTCAGTATTGATATTGATGGTGTACTTGGAGCCCCAGGGCGGATCGACGGATTCGTTCCAGATGCCCTGCAGGTTGGAGGCGAGAGTTCCGGGGCGGGAGCTGGAGATGAGCATGTAGCGGCCGTATTGAAAGTAGATGGGAAGGAGATGGATGTCTTCGCCGCCGTTTTTAATGCACTGGACACGCTTGTCGGTTGGGGTGGCGGAGTTGGGGTCTTTTTCTCCCGGGGCTAAAAAGGAGATCTCGGCGCGGCGGAAGAGACGCTGGTGGTCGGCGATGTGGCGGCTGCGAAGGTCAGCGTAGGTGCGGACGCGGGCGGCGGTGAGGTTTTTGGCTACGGCTGATTGCATCGCTTGCTCGCCTGTGGGGTAGCGGTAGCTGGTGGTGCAGTCGATGAAAAGGGTAGCGGTGGTGGCGTTGGAGATGGTAAGGGTGGCGTCTTTTGTGGTGACGGCTCCGGTTAGGTCGGTGAGGGCGAGGAGTTCGGCATAGTACCGGATGCCGACTTGGCGCTCTTTGATGGGGAGGCCGGGGTTGTCGTTGACGGGAAGGGCTTCGCCTGAGAGTGTGAGGCGATTGGAAGCGATGGCTGCAGTGGCGAAGTGCGCGGGGCGGTCGAGGGTCGCGATGAGGTTCAGCTTGCCCGGAGTGCTGGAGGTGAGACGGATGACGATGACCTGGTCGGGGAAGGAGCTGAAGACTTCGCGGGTGTAGCGGGTGCCGTTGTGGGTGAAGGTTGTGGTGGCGATGGCAGTGTCGAGGTTGAGTTCGAGGCGGTAGTTTTCTGGGGTGTCGATGGGGCCGAAGTCGAGGTGAAGGTCGCCGAGGGTTTGGTAGCAGGGCATGCGGCGGGGGATCGACATCATGTCGGAGAGGGCGAGCGCTTCGGCTTCGGCGACTTTGCCGGCGAAGAGTAACTCGCGGATTTTGGGGACGGCTTCGACTGCTTTAGGGTTGTTGCGGTCGCGGTGCTCGCCGTCCCAGATGGAATCCTCGTTGAGCTGGATGCGTTCGCGGGAGGGATTTCCGAAGACGCAGGCTCCGAGGCGCCCATTGCCGACGGGGAGGGAGTCAGACCACTGGGTGGCGGGCTGGTTGAAGAAAAGCTTATAGGGGGTGTCGTTGTCCTGTGGGGTGGAGGGCAGGGAAGCGGCGAAAGCTGCGCGCTTAGAAAGAGCTGCTGCGGCGGCGGTGGATGTGGTGAGGAATCGGCGGCGGGTCGTGCGGGTGGTCATTCAAGGCTCCGTGGAAGGGTGATGATAAGAGGAGGTTGCTTCTCGTGGTTTGTTTGCTCAAGATGAATTCTATTTGAGTGGGGTTAATATTTTGTTTTGATTAGTGAATGTATAGTTTTAACGGCTTATGATGGGAGGGTATTGTATTTGCGTAGATGAAGGTAAGCGGGTTCCTTTGAAGTGGATACGGATATAACTGCAGTGCAACGTATTTTGTCCGGCAAGATTTTTGTTCTGTTGTTATGTACGGTGCGGCTCCGCGCGATATATACAAAGCAAGCGAATCGTGTCAGAGTAGTCGCATGGTGCCCTCCCCTCGCACTATCGTCTTAGTGTTGGCTGGCCTTACTTTGCTCTGGTGTGCTCCACTTCATATAACTCACGGTGCGCGAAGTCAGTCAGTTGTTCAGGCCGCTAGTTCGGCTCAGTCGACGTATGGAGCCCAACTGATTGCCGGGCCTATTGTGTTTCCAGATGGCTTTATGCCCTCAGTGAAGACTTACGGCGCAGTGGGTGACGGCGTGACGGATGATACCGGCGCAATTCAGCGTGCTCTGGCAGATGGCCGTCAGGATGCATCGACGGATTATTATGGGCGGCCGAAGGCATTGTATTTCCCGCCGGGGACTTATCTGGTCAGCGATACGCTGCGATGGATCGGCTGCTGTGTTACATTGCAAGGCGCCGGTTCGTCTGTGAGCATCATCCGTCTTGCGCCTAATGCGAATGGCTTTAATGATCCGGCTCATGCGAAGCCATTGATCGTAACTCCACAAGGAATTACATCGTTTCATCAAAATATCTGGGATATTGGGATCAGTATCGGTCCCGATAATCCGGGAGTAACTGCAGTAAGTTATGGCTCCAACAACAGCGGTTCTGTGCGCGACGTCAACATAACAAGCGAAGATGGAATGGGTGCGACCGGGATCGATCTCACGGGGCAGTATGCAGGGCCGTTGTTGATCAAAAATGTTGCGATACAAGGTTTTAATGTCGGAATTGATTTGAAGAATGCGGAGTACAGCGCAACGTTTGAGGAGCTCACTCTGAACCAGCAAAATGTAGCTGGCATTCGCAATGCGCAGCAGACGATCGTCGTGCGAGGTTTACAGAGCAACAATGCGGTTCCCGCGATTTTGAACAACGGCGGTGGTTTTGTAGTGCTGTTGGATGCGAATCTAAATGGTGGTAGTGCGGCTCGTACTGCGATTGAATCGAGCAGCACGTTTTACCTGAGAAACGTTACATCGACGGGGTATTCTGCGACGCTCCTGGATAAGTCAAGCTCAACACCTGTAAGCGTGAAGGGAACAGTGTCCGAGTATCTTGTAGGACAGCCGCGTAGTCTCACGGGTTCTGCAACGTCGACTAGTCTAAAGTTGAGTGTGAGCGAGACACCTCCGTCGCCAAGCGATCCGCTGCTGCAGTGGGCCGCATTCAAGCCTGCGTGGTATGGCGATACATCATCGTTGCAGGCATTGTTGAATAGCGGCGCCACTACTATTTACTTTCCGTTTGCATCCTATTTTTCTTACGCAGAGGCCAAGGTTACGGTTCCGGACACAGTGACTCGTGTCGTTGGGTTTTCTTCGGTGATCAATGGCGATCCGGCTGGCGCGAACGGCGGAGGTATCAGGCTTGTGGTAAACAGCAGCGCGCCTACGCCACTGGTCATTGAACAGTTTGGTTATGGCCTGAAAATTGAACATCATGGGAGCCGTCCAATCGTTGTGAAGGACAGCTTCGTCAATTATTCAAGCTCGCCTGGTGCAGGAAACTTGTTTATGGATGACGTCGAGGCCGGGCCATTTGTCGTGCAAGGTGGTCAACAGCTGTGGGCGCGACAACTGAATATAGAGGGGAACGGAACGAAGATCACTAACTTAGGCGGAAGTGTTTGGGTTTTGGGATTGAAGACGGAAGGCACTGGAACAGTGGTAGATACCTCACAAGGTGGCCAATCGGAAATATTAGGATCTCTGATTTATCCGTCGATGGCCGTCTCGTCCACTGACGTTGCGTTTCGTTCTTCTAATGCAAACGCTTCCTATCTCTACTCCGAGTCCGTTTATTGTGCGTCGTGCGGGTATGCGGTTCAAGTGCAAGAGACCTGTTCAGGAAAAATGGCGCAAGTGACAAGTAACTCTTCTGCTTCTTTCCGGATGCCGTTATTCGTGGGGACTGCCGGATGCGGCAATGTTGCGTCCAATGCTACAAAGAAGGTTCAGAGATAAGATTCATTGTTGCCAGAATGGATCGGTTGTACGGAGCCAGGCAACTGTCTCTTTTACGCCTTGTTCGAGTGTGATATTCGGTCTGCCGAGCCGCTCAAAGGTCTTTTCCATTGGCGTCACGTAGTCTTCCGTCATGCTTCTGTACCGTGAACTGAAGATTGGGAACTTACCGCCGGCTCTAACGACGATGTCTCCAATTTTTGCGATCGCTTTGAGCATTGGCCGAGGAACGACATGGACGGAGTGATTTGTGAGTTCCAAGGCAAATGCATTGGTCCACTCAAGTAAATCCATTGGCGGGTCCCCAACGTAGAATACTTCGCGATCGATGAGTTCAGGGGGGCTTTTGAGGATGGTGTCGATCTGCTGAATGATTGTCCCCACGTACCCGTAGGATCGTCGAACTCGCTTCCCGCCTGGATGGAAATAACGGCCCTGTTTTAGTACGCGCCAGAATTCATAGGGGTAGCGAGGATGTCCCTTCCCCCAGATATTTGTCGGTCGAATGATAGTCCAAATGCAATCAAGATCTGCTCCGCGTACAGTCTTCTCCGACTCAACCTTGCTTTGCCCGTAAACAGTGTGGGGGCGAAAGTCCAGATCGTGAAGAGGGAGCGGACCAGGACCTACGACAAACTGGGTCGAGGTGAATATAACGCGTTCTACAGCCGAAATCTGCTGAAGCGCCGATATCAGATTCGCTGTGCCGATGTGATTTGCAGCATAATCCTGGAGTGTCGTGCCCAGCATGTCAGTTCTTCCGCCAAGATGTACAACTTTGTTTGGCCGGAATTCACGCAGGTTCCTATATATATCTTCAGGATTCAGAAGATCGCATTTTGTCCAGTACTTTTTACCTGACGCTTCTTGTGGTGGCTTGATATCTAAGTTAAGAATTTCTATATCACTCCGCAAGGACAGGAACTCAATGAGATTCGTCCCGATAAAGCCGCTGCCACCTGTAACAGCAACTCTATCCATAATTGACCCCTCCAGGCTTGAAAACCTTCATAAGGTCGGTTCAAATTCGACCTGATAACTTGAGTGAAAAGTTGAATACACAGGCATTGTCCGATAGCAAAAGACTCTTGTCAATGGAGGCAAAGACATGCATCTAAAAGGGGAAGGATGGCCTCGTGGGGAATAAGAAGGATGTCCAGAGTTCAAAGAGTGATTGCACGATGAAATTTCGAGCCCATATACTTCACGATTAGAAGTCCGCTCCATCGTTGAGGACAGACAGTACAGGGAATACGCAAATCCCCTGATTGCTTAGGGCTAAAAGGCGACGATGATCATACTTTCCGTTAACAACTCTGCGGATATTTACGGAGCGAGCCGCTGCCTATTGAGGATGATGGAGCTGTTTGCTAAGGCTGGGCACGAAGTACACGTGGTTGTGCCATGCACCGGGCCGCTCGTCGGTCTCTTGGAAGACAAGGGTATTAAGGTTCATATTCACAAAAAGCTGGCCATTATCGAGAGGGCTCAATATGCTTCATTCGCAGGCAAGCTAATGCTGTTGTGCAGGTATCCACTGTCGACGCTGTGGCTAGCTCTGTTGATTTTGCGGCTTAACGTGGATCTTGTTCACACAAACACCGGGGTACTTCCTTCGCCAGCCCTTGCGGCGAAACTGACAGGTCGAAGACACATGTGGCACATTCGAGAGTTCCTCTCCGAGTTCCCATCTGTGTGGAGGGTATACCAGTACTATATGTGCTTGCTTTCTACCAAGGTAATCACGATTTCTCGTACAGTGCAGAACCAGTTCGCGATGGGGCTTCAAGGCCGCTGCAGAATCGTTTATGACGGTCTTGGGGAAGATGCAATGACTGTTAACGATGATGAAGTAGCCAGCTTTCGATCGAGTATCGGTGACTCGTATCTACTGGTCGGGGTGGTTGGAAGAATCAAGTTTGTACGAAAGGGGCAGGAAGTCCTGGTAAAGGCGGCTGCGCTTCTCCGAGATAAATTTCCAAATTCCAGATATGTAATCGTCGGTAGCGCGGAGTCGGGGAACAAGGATCACTTAGTGCGTTTGCGTGAACTCATCCATGAGTTGCAGTTGGATGATTATGTGATCTTGACAGGTGATGTGGAGGACCCGAGACCTCTTTACGCAGGCTTTGATGTGACTGTTGTACCGTCCGTCCAGCCGGAGCCGTTTGGCTGTGTAGTGATGGAGTCCATGGCCGCGGGGACCCCGGTGGTCGGCAGTCGGTGTGGTGGAATACCGGAACAAATTATCGACCAGAAGACAGGGTTGCTTTTCACTCCGGGCGATGAGGTTGATCTCGCTCGCGCATTGGAACGTGTGATGTCTGATGAGAGGTTGAGGCTGGATATGGGTCGTAAAAGCCGCCAGCATTTTATTGAAATGTTCAAGATGGAAGAGACCTATCGTCGTCTCGATCAGATATTTAGAGGAGGGATTGAGCTGGATCACGTTCCAGTGGAAAACGCTGACGAGAATGAAGTCGCGGAAATTTCGCCTTCTCAAAATTGGTCATAGAGCTCCTGGATTCGCTTTCTGCCGTGGTGTCTTCCCAGAGGTTTTTCGTTCATTGGGCAGGGAGAAGAAGGTGCTAGGAAGTTAGCTCCCTTGTGACTAATGCATTGCGGGTTTTAACATACGAGGTGGCAGTATGGTTCAGAGATCCGCAACTTTGCCGAGATTCGCACTACTTACCCTCTTCTGCGACTGCATATCGGAGTACAAGGCATGACGAGCATTCTCGGGATACACGTTTCTGCAAGCAATTACGGATCTGTAGTTGCAAAGAGTCTTGAGTGGGCTAGGTCATACGACTCTCGTGTGCTCGTCTTTGCCAATGTTCATGTATTGATGGAAGCAGTGGATAGTCCGGCTTACCGCGACTGTTTGAGCCAAGCAGACATAGTTAGTCCCGATGGAGTCCCGCTGGTCTGGGCTCTTAGACTGTTAGGTAAGACTGAAGCATCCCGAGTGTATGGTCCTGACTGTACAATCGCCATGCTAAAGAGCGCCGAGGAAAGAGGAGTGCCGGTAGGTTTCTACGGGGGATCTCCAGAGGTTTTAGAGGCTCTACTGGGAGTTGTGCGACGCGACTATCCGTTACTGCAAATTCCCTTCGCGATGTCTCCTCCGTTTCGGCCATTAACTCCAGACGAAGACGACGAGGCGGTCGAGCAGATCGCCCGTTCCGGTGCACGTATTCTTTTTGTGGGCTTGGGTTGTCCAAAGCAAGAGAGGTGGATGATTGAGCATCGTGAGAAGATCCCGGTGGTCATGTTCGGGGTAGGTGCGGCCTTTGATTTTATTGCTGGCATCAAGCCGCAGGCGCCCAGGTGGATGATGAATTATGGCTTGGAGTGGATATTCCGTTTTGCTACGGAGCCGCGAAGACTGGCTCGGCGTTATCTCAAAAACAATCCCCGCTTCGTCCTCCTTTTCATTTGGCAACTGCTCACTGGTCGTACAACGGTACGGCGTGAGCCTGGAGGGGAAATTACTAACCGTTTGAATCTTGATACTCCGCACGGGGGCGCATCTGACTAATCTGCGGAGGTCACGATTTAAAAGTCAGTTAGGTGGAAGAGAGATTTGGGCCCTCGCTGATCAAGCAGTTGTTAGCGCTACAAACTTTCTGACAAATGTTGTAATCGCACGAGCTCTCGGAGTAACCCAATATGGGGTCTTCGCCTTGTCATGGTTGGCGCTCCTTTTTGTGAATAGCATTCAGAATGCGCTTGTTGTCGCGCCAATGATGAGCATCGGCCCGAAAACAACGGATGATAACAGGCCTCATTATTTTGGCGCGGTCGTGATCCAGCAGTTGTGCCTTGCGATCCTGAGTTTTGCGGGCATTAATCTAGCGGTTCATGCTGTTGCAATTTATTTCCGCCAACCGGATCTGAATCAACTCTCCTGGCCTTTGTCTGCTACGGTCTTTGCGTATCTTGTTCAAGACTTCTTTCGCCGTTATTTGTTTGCAACAAAACAGCGCCGCCGAGCCTTTCTTAATGACGCGATGAGTTACGTTCCGCAGCTGTTGATCATTGTCTTATTTGCTAAGGCTGGTCGACTAACAACTCCTCGTGCGCTATGGACCATTGCCTTTACATCTGTGTTTGGTATCGTAGCTGGCATTGTCTGGCTTGAAAGAATTTCATATAGTGGCGGCAAACTCCGCTCCGTAATTTCACAGCATTGGAAGTTCTCCCGATGGCTTGTTCCCTCGGGGATGATGGAGTGGACTTCCAGCTATCTTTTTTTGATGGCTGCTCCCATCTACTTCGGCGCTGTGGCGGCCGGCGCTCTGCGCTCGGCGCAGAACATTGTTGGAGTCGCTCACATTTGGTTTCTTGGTCTAGAGAACGTGGTCCCGGCAGAGACAGCCCGTATTCTGCACAACAATGGCATCCATGCAGCAGAGAAGTACATCATGAGAATCATAGCCGTATGGGGAACAATCACCGGACTATTCGTGCTGATGATCGGTGTAGCACCGAACTTCTGGTTGCAACTGGCGTACGGCACAAAATACCTCCAGTATGGGCATCTCTTGAGACTCTATGGGTTTCTCTATCTATTAGCATTTCTAGGGGGCCCCCTTAGGGCATCGCTTCAAGCACTCGAATTCACTGCGCCAATTTTTTGGTCATATTGTGTCATGACGGTCTTCTCAATCATCTTTGCAGTACCTTTTGTGAAATGGTTTGGATTGAGCGGCGTTATTATTGGCTCCATCGCGACCCAGATTATCTTTCAAGTCATCCTAATCAGTTCCCTAGTTGCAAAGCTCAGTGGACTAAAGCAGATACACAATTCGAAGATAGAGATGCCAATGCTATGAGAATCAATCGATAGGAACCACTGTACGAAGGGGGATTGCTGTGAGAGTTTTGCTTTCAGCGTATGCCTGCCTGCCAAATGCGGGCACGGAGCCTGGAAATGGCTGGAACTGGGCGGTTCATCTAGCTGAGCGCGGTATAGATGTACACGTGCTTACGGTAGTAGAAGGGAGGGAGAGGATTGAAGAGTATAGTCGTGATCATCCGAACTCAAGAATTCGGTTCTCCTACGTAGAATTGCCAACCAAGAGGTTTAAAGAATGCAGCGGAATGCACTATGCGCTGTGGCAGTGGTGTGCGGTTAAGGTAGCCAGATCGCTGCAGGAGACAGAACGATTTGATATCGTCCATCACGTTACCTATGGAAGCATCCATGTTCCGTCGCAACTATGGAGAGTGGGCATTCCAGTCATATTTGGTCCGGTTGGTGGGGGGCAAACGGCTCCATCGAGCATGCTTAAGCACTTCGGTGTGGCTAAGAGAGCGGAGCAATTCCGAACCATGATAACGAAGGCACTTCCGTATTCACCGCTCCATCGCATTTGGTTGCGTAAGATGAGTGCAATTTTAGCCACAAATCGGGATACGCTTGAGCTTATCCATTCAATGGGAGCCGATGCCAAACTCCAATTTGATGCGGCTTTGCCGGAAAGCTTTTTAGCGTCTGAGCCGCGAATTTTTGATGATCAGCCAAAGCCACTCCGTTTGCTATGGGTAGGAACCATGCTGCCGCGCAAAGCTCTAACATTGACCTTGGATATCTTGGCTAACGTGCACTACCCCAGTACTCTCACGATCGTCGGCAATGGAATTGACAGCGAATTACTAAGACAGATGATCAAGGATAGAGGTGTAAATGAGCGAGTGATCTGGGCGGGAAAAAGACTCCCGTGGGCGGATGTGAGGGCAGCTTATCTAGAACATGACGCCATGCTGTTTACTAGTTTGCGAGATTCATGTGCCTGCCAATTGTTGGAATCGATGGCTCTCGGGTTGCCGGTGATTACTCTGGACTTACACGGGGCACGAGATCTGGTTCCTGACGCTGCAGGAATTAAGGTTCCGCTCTCTACTCCCAGTAAGATCGTGAAAGATGTGGCGATGGCTGTGGAGTGCTACGCCAAGCTGCCCGGCTCGGAACGCACTAAGATGTCGACTGAAGGCTGGACGTTTGCGCGCACAATGACCTGGAACATTCGAGCCAAAGAAGCTGAGCAGTTGTATGGAAAAGTAATTGCATCAACCAGCACGGTCCATCCATAAAGAACTTCGCTAAGCTACGAGCTATACTCGATCCGGTGCTGGCAATTCAGATGATGAAGTGACGGGCAGCGCAGATACAGATTTTTTCTGACCTAGCTGTAAGACCAATCGCTGTAGGGGGAGTTCGAAATACTTATGGCAGAGCGTAGAAAGGACGAGAGCGATTGCAAAAGCTACAAAGATTGACCCGTAGACAGCTATCATTGAATCTCCGAATATTCGCAAAAAAATACCAGCGATAAAAACGGATGCCACCAATGGATGAACCATGTAAAGGCTGTATGTCAGCTCGCCACGCTGGCTAAGAATTGGATGCGAAATAATGTGCGACTGGCCCATGCTGTCGTTGATCGCCGCGAACATTACTAATGCAGACGCAGAGGCCATGCCAAGATAGTCATTGAGCGAAAAGAGTATGCAACTCGTGAATAAGAATAGCGAAAAATAAAAGAGCCATATAGCTGCTGGTTTTGGTAACTTAGACGAAAAAAGCGGTAAGTATAATCTAAGCCATACACCCAAAGCAAAACCAGGAATAGCCCTTGCGATTCCGAACTGCCAGTCCAGCTTAGTAAGCGGAAGATGCATTATGTATATGGAGAATAGAAATGCGGAAGAGTAAATAATAGAAAGAATAATGATGCCAGCGATTAGCCCGCGGCTCATAAGCCATAATATAAGAGGAAACAAGAGATACGCTGCAAATTCCGCACTGATTGACCAACTCACGACGTTGAAAGAAAAGCCATGGGCGAAGCCCCACGCGTGAGTAAGGGTGAGATTGGCGAAGAACTCATGCAGGTTATATTTTGCCGGATTGTCTACACGCACCATGCCGTGAGTTGCAGCGAGAGCAATCGCTAGGTACAGCAAAAGCGTCAACAGATGGAGCGGGTAGAGCCGGGCAATACGCTTCTTGATAAAGACGCCATACGATCTCGTACTATGAATCCGTGCCTGATAAGCTAAAGTGATGACGAAACCTGAGAGAACAAAAAACAAGTCGACAGCCAGATAACCTTTAAACAAATCATGTCGAAAAATATAGAATGTGTAGTGAAAAGCTACAATGATTAGGCTCGCAAAGAATCGCAGCGTCTCAAGGCTAGAGAACTGCCTTTGATCTTCTCTCGACATCGTACCTTCTCCCATAAAAACTCCCACGCTGTCTCTGCGCTAGGTACGCCAACTGCGGCTGATGGTGGTGCGAGAGTCATCCTATATCTACAATTTCGCGAAAGCTGTTTCGGAGTTTTGCTTGCGCCGTCCTGTCCTGTAACTTTTTATGGTCCACGACGGCAACGAATGATATGGTGAACGCCGCCGCAGTAACTCCAAATTGGATTGTCACCAGAGGGGCCAGGATGGCGAAAAGCGTAAGTTGAACTAGCGCAAACAGGAAAAGCCTATATGTTGGGCCTATCCGAGATAGACGAACGGAACACCAAAGGGCATTTAGGAATAAACATAGAACAAGAATGGCTGCCAAGATTCCTCCGGAGAGGAGAGCTTGGAGTAATTCATTGTGAGTGTGGGGCGGAACCCAGTGCGAGTACTTCCAGTGCTCTTTCAGTGCATTTTTGGCGCCGCTCATGAAACCATATCCCAGAAGGGGTCTCAGCTTAAAGCCCTCGACGGCGTCACTCCAGACGTAGGTTCTGTCCGACAGCGAGGCGATGTTCTTGAGTCCGTTACCTCGAGCTAAATAGTCGACAATACGATTAGCATACAAAATGATACCGCCTAGCATCAGAACTGAAACGATACCACCGATAAAGCGAACAAGGCCACGGCCAAAGAAAATGACGTACAGGGCCAGCGCGAACAAAAGAACTACTGCACCGCTTCTTGAGTAGGTTAAAACATTGGTAATAAACGCGATGCAAAAAGCAGAGACCCGCATTACTCCAGATAGTCGAAGCAGGGCATGAAAGCATGCTATCCCTGCGAGAGTTGCAAGGGTGTCAGGGTGAATAAGAATGCCTCCTAGACGAGCAACCGAAACCGTAGGGTCGATCGAATATGCGAGGTGGGGAGCTATGGGCAGCACCAGCCAAACGATCGCTATATATGCCCAGCATATGCGGCCTAGTAGAGATGCCATCAGATTGGCACTACTCTCAAGGGGCTCCCTACTATAAATAGAGAGGAGCAATAAAAATGCCAAGACCCACTCTCCAAGTCGATACACGCTGATATAGAGATCGGTACCCGTGTTGGGCTGAGTGCGGAAATGGGGCTCACAAATTGAGGCTATAAGGAAGAGAATAAGCAGTGATCCCCATATCCAGCTAGAGAAATAAATCTTTCTCACAACAATCTTCACTTTGCTAAGTAAAGTGATAGCTAAAAACAGAAAAGCGGTGGAAAAAGTGAGGAACATTGTCGCTATAGACCAAGCATTAAATAAGCCAAACTCATGCGTGCGGTTGGTAGCGTCAAAATTGATGAACGTGGGAACCCCTACCGCATATGCGACAAAGAGCCAGTATCTTAATGGAAAGGCTCGTTGAACATAGCTTGTTGTAGTAAACCCAGTTGGCATCATTTTTTCTAAATGCGGCAAAAGCTAATAATTTGAAGAGTAAAATGCCAGTCCGAACTGGACATCGCGTGGCTAAAGTCTAATGAAAGATCAAGGCGGCGCCTGCTGTGGAGGTAAGGAGGCTCGAAGTCAACGCCGTCTTGACTTTGCTGATCGGCACGTAAACCACATCTTCTGCCTGTAGCACTGTAGGCGGAACTTTACCACGGGTAATATCTTTATAGGCGACAGGAATTTCCTCTATAGAGCCGTCCGGCTTCTTGCGGGCTACTCTAATCGAGCCGGTTGCAGCCTGCATGGAAGTTCCGTAGGCAAGGGCTATGGCCTGCTCTAGATTCAAACTCCCCCCTTCTTGCATCACGTAACCGCCTGGCCGATTGACGCCTCCCAGGACATAGACGATACCTGCGCGTCGGACTGTGATGATGTCTCCTGGATTTATCATGACACTCTTCAAGGAGTCATCATCCTTACTTTGGTTGTAGTGGACCTGTAGTTGGGTTGGGGAACCATTCACTTGACGACGGATCTCGATCACATTTCCCGCATATTGAGTTTCTCCGCCTACGAGAGCAAGGACATCTCCGAGATTGCGGGGTGCGAGCAGTTCAAGATGGCCAGGGTTGTGAACTTCACCTAGGACGCTGATGTTTTGCCCAGCATATTGCTCGATATTAAGATTGACGCGAGGATCGTTGATGATTTTACCTGTTCGCAAGCGGAGAGCGATCTCTGATTGAACCTCGGTAATCGTTTTACCTGCGACGTGAAGTAGTCCAACCATTGGCACGGTGATATCGCCGTTGCTATCAACGCGTAGGTCTGCGGAAAGCTCAGGCACGTCGTACACTTGCATCCCGAGCAAAAAGCCGGGGGCAAGTTTTAAGGAAGCGAAGTCTTCCGGGACAACAGTTAAAGATGTGAGTCGTTGATGGCCAGCAGCGTTATCGTTGCCGGAGAGACCTGGGGGTGTATCGAAGCTACTTGAGCCGCCGACTCGCTGGGAGGGTAGTTCCTGAGCGTCAGCCCTCAGCCCTGCAAGGCCAATAACGCAAATGACAAGAAGGAGACTCGATTTACCGCTAAGATATTTAGGCATCTGCATGTGTCTCACTCCCTTTCTCTCTTAGATAGCTGTAGTCATGGAAACCATCTAACGACGGATTATGAACACCATTTAGTACGAAACCGAGCGCAGGCGCATGAGTTCGGATAAGAATCTGTGCCACGCTAGAGGCCATCGACCTGGTTGTCGCTTGTGATCTAAGTACAGTAATAATTCCGTCGACCTTCTTTGCAATGATCGTGGCGTCTGTGACCCGCAGAATAGGCGGACTGTCAATCACAACATAGTCAAAGCGATTGGTGCACATCTCGAGGACCGCATCAAATGTAGCGGAGCTAAAAAACTCTGACGGTAGGTCCGGTCTGTTTCCAGCAGGCAGAATATACAGGGTCTTTATTGACGAGTGCTGAATAAGATTGCTGACTTCGATGTGGGTGTCAGCAGCCGATACATCGCCGAGGCCGGGAGAGTTCTCGCATCCGAACAAACGGTGAAGGTCAGGATTCCGCAGATCTGCGTCGAGCAGAACTACTCTAGATCCCTGCTGGGCAAAGGCAACTGCCAAGTTATAGGCAACTGTTGTTTTACCGTCCCCGCCATGTGGGCTAGTAACTAGAAGCGTTTGCAATCGAGTTACACTATGTGAGTGTAGGATAGATGTACGCAACGTCCTGAATGATTCAGAGAATGGAGAGTACGGATTGGTTATTAGGGCGCACTCCCCGACTGTGCCCGCCGTGACAGTCTCGGCCCTAGATTTGGTAGGAATATAGGCTAGGATGGATAGGTGAGAGGCCGCTTCAATATCCAATGGTGTTCGGATAGACTCATCTAGACTCTCTCTCACAAATGCAGATGAGATTCCTAAGAAGATGCCGATACCAGCAACCAGGGTGAGGTATTTGGGATAGTCCGGACTACTGGGTGTGCCGGCGGGTCTCGCTTCGTTAACAACGTCAATTCGAGTTGCACGTACTCCGGAAGACAGACTAGCTTCCTGCAGCTTAGAGAAGAGATTCTGATAGAGTGCGCGATTTGAGTACGCTTCTTGAGCGAGCACCTGTAACTGGACGGTATTGTCCGCCAGTTGAATTGCCTCATGCTGCTGCTTTTCAAACTGTCCTTTGATGGAGTTTTCATTGTCTTTTGCGTACTGATATGCATTCTCAGCGCGCTTTGTAATCCTCGCCATCTCAGTCTGCATCTGAGCGTCAACTGCATTGATTTGCTCTTGAAGTTGAAGGAGCCGCGGGTTCTTTTCGCCGTATTTCGTTGCATAACTGGCGTATTCCCTACGTAAACTGGCCTCCTGTGTACGCAGAGAGCGCAGCAAATCAACGCCGCCGTCGGCTGTAAGCGCGCCTGAGCTAGAACCATTTCCGCTTGCTATGCTCATCGAACCTAGACCTAGAACCACTTCCGGATTCTGTGTTTTTACAAGGTGATACACAGCTTCGCTGGAGATCCGATTCGCCTCAGCAGAGGTCATCTCCTGGTTCAGCGTGAATAGCCTGTCGAGAACGGTATTGTGTGAGTTAACAGAGACTGAGCTCGTGCCATCGCCCGACGTCGATCCGCTGACCTGCACACCTGCTAAGCCTGTTGTCCGTTCGTAGTCTGCGAGCCGTTGTTCAGAATCGCGAACTTGTTTCTTCAGGTCATCCAATTCTTTTTGTAACCAGTAAGAAGCTTGAGATGTCGACCGGTGCCGACGTTCCAGGTAGTCGTCGATAAAGGTCTTGGCTAAGCTGTTGGCGGCGAGCGCGGCTACTGTCGGGTCAGGGTTTTCAAAGGTCACGTTGATAAGTCGTGTGTCAGGAGGGGAATCCACCTTCAAGTTCTTACGGAAGAGCTTGACCATTCTTTCCCGGGTCCGCGGTGCATCTTCCAAAGGCTTATCTGCTTCTCCTCGCACAATGGCACCTAAGAAGGGACGCTTTTTAGCCAGATCCAAGTCCTTGATAACCCGCAAGACCAAACCGTCACTCTGCAAGATGCTCGTGTCGGTCTGGACCTCCGCCTTCAAATCATCGGCTGAGTCCGATGGGGTGTCGGTTCGTGGTCCAGACGCCTCCTCGTGATCTTCCCGATTGACTTCAATGGTAGCTGTTGCAGAATAACGTGGCGTCATCAATAGAACAGCGACAGTGCCGAGTAGTGCTATGACTACAGCCACCAGCACCGCGCTTCTCCATCTCCTGCGCAGAACACGCAACAATCCCGAAAGAGACTCATACTCGGAAGCATTTACTGGAGCTAAGTGCGCTCGTGTCTGCATTTCGGCTAGAAAGCTCCGATGCTCTTTTTTTGTAATGGATACTTTGGGGGGGGATCGATCCATGAGCCTTGTCTCCGTTGTGCTTGCAGCTAGGTTAGAAGCATTTACCAGAAATCACATCTAATTTATTTAGACAGCACCAGAGCCGCGAAACACGGCCGGAATAGTCTGGAACAATATTTTAATATCCAGCCACACGGACCATTGATCGATATAGCGCATGTCCAGTGCCATCCATTCTTCAAAGGCGATTGAACTTCGTCCCATAATCTGCCAAAGGCAGGTGATGCCCGGCTTTACACTGAAGCGGCGTCGGTGCCAGTCCTTGGAAAAGCCCTCATAGTCGCGCAGAGGCAGCGGTCTGGGGCCGACTAAGCTCATGTTGCCCATCACGACGTTCAGAAGTTGCGGGATTTCATCAAGGCTTGTCTTACGCAAAAATTTTCCCAAAGGAGTAATGCGAGGATCATTCTTGACCTTGAAAGTGGGGCCGCTTGTTTCATTGAGATGTTCGACCTTGTTGATCTGGCTCTCGGCATCAGCGACCATTGTCCGAAATTTGATGATCTTAAATGGGTTCTTGCCCAAGCCTAGCCGTTTTTGAATAAAGAACACCGGTCCAGGCGAAGTGATCTTAATAAGCAGGGCAATTACTACCAGCAAAGGCAATAATGCAAAAAGAAGAGCAAGTGAAAGAGTAAGGTCCACAATCCGCTTTAGGAGAGACGCCCATGGGTCCCACGAGTCGTCGTGAAGAGTGATCGCGGTATTGATTCCCTGCGTTAGCGTTCTTCTATGCGGATGATCGAAGTCGAAGAATGTGCCCGTTGTCCGGACCAGAATACCGTGTTCCTGGCATAGAAAGACGATTGATGCCACCTGCTGATAAAACGTTGCAATGGGCAACGCAACGACTACCTCGTCCACAGGCAGCGTACGCAATAATTCGGGGAAATCATCGAAATTGCCGAGTAACTTTGCGCCATACAATTCGCGTGTCTCTTCACCCCACCAGTGATCATCGACAAAGCCCTGCAAGGTATAGCCACGCTCCGGTTGCCTGAGCAGTTCTGTTGCGAAATGCGAAGCTCTCTGATTTGTGCCGACAATCAGGGTGTGTCTGAGGTTATACCCGTGCAACCGAAGCGCGCGCGTAACAGTTCGTCTTCCGGCCCTGCTTACGATGATGCAGACAAGCGTTAGAAGAGCAAAGAGCGAGGCGGTCAGAAACGCTTCTAACATCTTGTGTTCAGAATGGGAACGAATAAGCAATAGCCAGACAAAGGTGGAAGCAGCTGCCATGGTGATGCCCGAACACGCGTTTGATACTTCTTGGAAGAGGCTTTTCAACCGTTGGGAATGATATAACCCGGTTGCCTTCAAAGAGAGGTGCCAAGCAAAAATTAGAGCACCTGTAGCAAGAAAAATTTGAATTGGACGGTGGGTCTGCAAAGACTCCAGAAGAGACCATATCTCGCGACTGGTTACGGATGCGTAAGCTACGCCTAGGCAACAAAACAAAATGCCGATGTCGCAAACCTTTACCAGTTCGATCAAAGTCTTTCTGTTGGAAGGGGTCATAAAAGGAGTTCCTCCAATTGGTGCCTTCTAACAATCAGGTTGGTCAAAGCAGAAAAGGGACTATCGTTCGGTGCGATCTGTTGATTTAGAAACCACCCTTTCGTTCTCGGCAGAGCCCGAACAGATCGCTCGTTTGCTAATCAAGATACGGCTGCGATGATGGTGATCGCAATGAAGCAAAGTACCCCAGAAGTGCTTCTCATGAGTAATTGGTAACCATATAACCTTGATAAACCTGTGATCGTTCGTTAATGACTGGCCCAGCCGGTCGTCGATAAGCCATTCAAAATAAATGGCGTACAAGCGGAATCAAAGTAATGCAAAAATGTAAGAAGATAGATGGAGTTGATTTATGTGCTCTTCACGTAAGATCGAAACAATAGCAGCAGTTGGGCGCATTCGTGCATCCAAGGTAGCAATGACTGATCTTCTCGCGTAGCTTCCCACATTTTGGGAGACTTGAATGTAGTGATACCTGCCTGTATCAACATCCATTGATCGTAAGAATCAACCTCCTTTCCTGGACTTCAGATAACTAAACGTGATCTTTACCTCCAAGGCGGTTTGAATGAACAGTACTGTTGCACCCATATCGAATCCATCCATCATTCGGCTTTTGATGGTTAATATGCCATCCATGCTGAGCGATCTTCTCCGAAGCGCCTTCCGAAATGTGGACGATATTGCAATCTCTTCGCCAATCAATGATGTACTGCAGCTCCCGGCGGCCTTGAATAAGCCGGTAGACGTCGTGCTTCTTGGATCACTCAGGACAAGCACGACCTACACGGCACTGTCATTTCTCGAGCCTCTGATGGATTATGATCCAGTGCCTAAGGCGATCGTTCTTACACAACAGCCGGACTATGATGAAGCAATCTCACTGTTTCGTGCCGGAGCCCGGGGCATTCTCTGTACTCAGGATTTGAATTTCGATCTGCTATGCAAGAGCATTCGCTGTGTTCAGCGTGGTGAGGTATGGGCGAGCAACGATCTTACGGCTCACCTTGTAGCGTCTCTCTCTCGTCCGCGGAGCATGAACGTCGTCGATGTACAGGGCAAGTCATTGCTGACAGCCCGTGAGCAGCAGGTCCTCCACCTTCTTGCGGAAGGACTGAGCAACTATGAGCTGGCAATGGCCCTGAAGCTTAGCGAGCACACTGTCAAAAATCATCTGTTCCGTATCTTCGACAAGTTGGGCGTATCCAGCAGAATGGAAGCTGTTCTCTACGCGGTAACTCCACGTCATTCCCCATTTTCGAAACGCGGCATGAAGACGACAGTAGTTCCCGACTCTGTTCCGTTGAAGCCACAGCCGAGTTCCATATCGCGGTCTGCCTAATCTCCATTCTGCTTCAGAATCGAAACACGGGTCCGCCTTGCCAGATCCATGTGGTGCGGTTGGTGTAACTGTCAGGTGATAACCAGGATAAGTATGGGATTTCGCCGACATACGGCGGATCTTTGGGGGTGGTACGGTAGCGGACGATTGTTGCGCCAAAAGAGGATCGCAGGGCAATCGTGCGATTCAGCTTGTAATCATTGGCCAATAGAATAGTTGCGGCTGGATGCACAACGTTGAGTTCGTCGCTGGCCACGTAGGTTCTATGGACGGTATCCACATGGGCTGGTATCGGAATCTGGTCAACGACTACGCCAGGCCGCACCGACAGAGAGAAGGTGTTATGCGGTCGTTCGTGCACAAGCCGCACCCCGAATCCTGCGCTTAACGTCGATCCATCCGGAACTGCCCGTTCCAGGGAGCCTTCCTGTTTGTCGAGCGAGACGGAGGCGCTGATCCAGGGAGTGATGGCGTAGTCAGCCTCTAGTCCAGCTCCTCGGCCTGCATTGCATAAAATGCACCGTTGAGACGATGTGCCGAGCGGGGCCGTACGGTAGTGAGTTGCAATCGAAAATCTTTGTAGCCGCTGGTTTTGTGCACGTACTTCATCTGAGGGAAGCATATGGATGCCGTGACTGGGCCGCCAGTATGGTTCACTTTCCTGAAAGTCGCGATACCACGGCTTCTTGAAGCGGATGAAATTCGCCATGGTACGGCTTGGGTTCAGAGAGCCACGAATAATCTTGGGAAAGATATGGGAGCGGTCATCCCCTTGGATCCTGTCGCTGACGTACCGATCGATCGTATCTTCAGCCAGCACCCACAGCGCGCCGACAGTTGGTGTAATGATGAAGTCAACCCATCCTGTATTGTTCGTGTACTTGGTTACGCCGGGCTTGAAGGACGGGCAGGGGCGGTGGCAGTCGGCAAGCGGATAAGTCCATCCTCCTTCGTTGCCGATTCCAGCCTCACCAAATGGGCTGATCTCCGAGTGAGTGCTGAAGACGGTTGCCCATAGGAAGCCTTTGAAGCGGCTCATCCAATACGCGCTTGTTGCGCTGATCTCCTGCTGGCGTCCGAGGGGGTCGTTCTGTATTTCAATGTAGGAACTGACAGAACCTTGCATCGGGTGACCCACATAGTTCACGAGAAACGGGTCACCATCATTCCATCGACGCATATTGAACTGCTTCATCGAAGCAAAGTAATCATGCCAGAACGGTTTTGTTGCAAGCAGATAGCGAATCTGGTCGTCACTGGCGATGCGGAAGCTACTCTCGATCGCGTTGAAATAGAGCGACTGAGCGAGGAGTCCGTGCCAATTGTAATGTTCAGGTTGATCCGCAGTAGGTTCAAGAGATAGATCATCCCCGTTGGGGGAGTGCTTTCGGGCTGGGCGGTGCTGGTAGACGCTCCCCACTGCTGCCCCTAAATCGATTCCGTTGACTGTGATCTCGGATCCGTTTGAAGTCGAGTCTGCATCCGCGTCGTTGTCATCGAAGTTGGGTGCGAGCAGTCGAAGAGAGTCGAACGGAACCGACTGAGGCCCGGAATCACCGCTCGCACTAGGACCATTTGGCAAACTGGTGTTCTCGGCAGCCGAACCAGCAGTTGCCAATTCTGTAACGGTCGAGGAGTGAAGAACTTCTCTGTCCCGCAGCGGTGGATCTTGAAGTAAGGATTGGGCTTGTGCGCAACGGATGATGCCGCCATGAAAATACACGGCTAGCATCAAGACGAGCCAGACAACGGACACTCTTGAAGTCGGTAAACGCATCCATTACCTGCCTTGCGAAAACCCGCCCGTATACCTTGCCCGACGTCGATCGAACTCGACGCGGGCGACTTTTAGGTCTTGTGTTGTGAAGCGGAGCCCGAAGAGAGAGAATCCTACAAAATCAGCAAATACCGCTACCGTTCCACTGACAGAGCAATAGATAGCCGAAATAGATGCAGTTCACTCCGCTATGGTTGCCGAAGTGCGGTCGATGAAGAGGCGTCTTCAGCGGCGAAAGAGGCTCCACAACTCAAAGAGAGCCATCAGTGAGATTAGAACGGAGATCGTGACGCTCAACGGCAACAGCGGGGGAGGTGGAATTTCGCCGCGGGAGCTCCCGTACTCTCGACATATGCGATATCGCTGCCAAACAGGTGGAGACGATTCCAATAACGACCAATGCAACGCCAAAGTGAATTGCACTCTGATGAAGTCGAATGGTCTCCGGAGTTTCGGCGTGTTCCCGTATTGTACGAAAGAATCCAATCGTCCCGAGGCCGAACGTGGCCATCGTGAGTGTGGTTCGAATCCATGCCAGCGTTGTACGGTCGAGTGCGAGGCTCGTGCGAAATATAGCCATGTCCGTGCGCTCTATAGCCAGAGGAATCCGTGTATCCGGTTGAGATTCGCTGCTCATGCTTCACAAACTCCTCTCAAAATCTATATTGATTTGTTGCATCGAAGGCTGGCTCAAGTAAGCAACTCAATCCACATGATTGGAGCGGGATGAAGTCAAGGAGCCCAGCCTGACCAGCATAATTTGACAGTACCCCCTATCAGTAATGTACGGTTTGATGTTCATTATGTTGGTATTGCGCCAAGGTTGTGGGGCTAAGCGCGCAAAGTGCTGCCGGGTTCGGGTTGGCAACTTTTGGAGAGGTGTCGTGCCATGGCAACAAAAAAATCAATGAACACCACGGAATTCGACCTGCGGAAATCGGAAACGCCCTGGCCGGATCGCCACGCCGAGGGCAGAGCCCTGCGCTCACAGGTGCCAAGAGAGTCCTTCGCCGAATGGGAACCGCCAGCCAATCGACGCGATCCAGTAAAAACCTTGATTGCAAGTAACAAGGGAAGACAATCTCAGTTTATTCCTCTTCGCATGGGTCGCATGGCCTCTTCGCCATTTGCTTTCCTCCGCGGAGCGGCTTGCGTTATGGCCGGCGATCTGGCAGTTGGTCCGAATACAGGGATCGACGTCATTATTGATGGCGATGCGCACCTCAACAACTTTGGGCTCTACGGTACACCCCAGCGAGAGATCATCTTTGATCTGAACGATTTCGATGAAACGACCAAAGGCCCTTGGGAGTGGGACCTGAAACGGTTGGTGGCCAGCGTCAATGTTGCAGCTCGTGAAAATGGAATGAACCGCAAGGATCGGCATGAAGCAGTAATGAGTTGCGTCTCGGGTTATCAGACGAATGCTACGAGGCTCGAAAGCATGGGCGTTTTGGACACATGGTATCTTCACGCCTATCCTGGGCGTTCGAATCCGATCGTTAGAAATATCGATCCGAAGGCGGAAGCGGTCATCACCAAGTGCATAGCCAAAGCAAGGCGAAGCGACAATCGTGCCTTACTCGCCAAAATCACCTCAAAACAGACCGATGGTGCCTGGCGCTTCCGCGAAGATCCTCCAATCCTGACGAGAGTCAGCAGCAAGGTACAGGAATCGGTCATAAATGGCCTAAATCTTGCGGCAATGACAATGCTGCGGGAACGCCGTTTTATGTTGTCCCGTTATCACGTCGCAGACGTATGTCATCGCGTTGTCGGCGTGGGATCAGTAGGAACCCGGGCATATCTCGTGTTGTTATTCGGCAACAGCGATGACGATCCACTCTTTCTACAGGTGAAGGAGGCCACCGAGCCAGCGCACGCTCCCTACCTGCCCGACGTTCCGGAGGAATTCCGCCACAATGGAAAACGAGTCGTCTTCGGACAGCGGGCGCTGCAGGCCTCCTCAGACGTGATGCTGGGTTACACCGAGATCGACGGCCGCGACTTTTTCGTGCGGCAGATGAAGAACCTCAAGGCGTCGATTCCAGTCGAGTGGCTCTCTGGCGCGGCTTTCAACTTCTACGCGCTAGCCTGCGGGGCCCTCCTTGCCCGCGCTCATGCTCGCTGTGGCGACGCAGCCAGAATCGCTGGTTATTGCGGTACCTCTGCAGTTTTGCGCGAGGCATTGGCTCGATGGGCCGAAAGCTATGGCGATCAGACAGTAAAAGACCACGCAGCCCTATTGGAGGCTATAAACGATGGCACGATCGAAGCCGACCTCAGCGAAAGCAGTACAGAGTAGCGATGCACAAACTAGTGACTTCGATGATCGAGTACAATTCCCGGACAGCTTCTGGGCCCGCCGATTCATTCCAATTCAAGCGAGGTAGACCTCGTGCCAGAGATCACAGTTACGAACTGGTTCGGAAACATTGTGTCTCATCCCCAGGTAGTCGTCGATGCCAACTCTGTCGACGACATCGTCCGTGTCCTCAAAGATCCCGTTCAGTATCCGTCTCCGGTACGGGCTGTCGGCTCCAATCACTCCACGTCGCCCTGCGGTACGGCCGACGGTGGAACGCTCATCAGGATGAAGATGAACCGCATCCTGAACATTGGAGCAGACACGCTTACGGTAGAGGCCGGAGCAATCCACATCGATCTCGCCAAAGCACTCGAAGCAAAGAATCTGCAGTTCTATGTGAACACCGAGATAGGCAGCCTCACCTCAGGCAGCGCTGCATGCGCTGGTACGAAGGACGCCTCGATGCCGGGCGAGTTTGGTCAGGTTGGATCGTACATCACCGGCGTCAAAATAGTGCTGCCCAACGGAGACCTGCTCGAAGTCACCGAAGACCAGCAGCCTGATCTGATGAAGATGGTTCGTTGCTGCTACGGCACCTTCGGCATCGTATACGAAGTCACGTACAGAATTCGCCCGCTGTTGCCGATGGCTGTTCATCACGAGACGTTTACTCTCGAAGACTTCGTAGCGCAGCTGCCGGCCCTCAAGGCTCGCGGCGATTCAATGTTCTATTACATCTTTCCCTTCGACAACAAAATCACCATCGAATTTCGTCGATACAACCCAGGAGCGACGGGCGAGCCCAATCACATTGCGTGGGGGCTCCGTAACTACTTCTGGGGCTCGGCTGGGCCTAAGTTCGGGCACGATGTGACGCAGAACGTTTCAGATCCACATATTCGATATGGCATCATCGACACCTTTAATGCGTTGTGGCGATTCAAACTAGAGAACATGGTTCGCGGCGACTACACGATACCGGGCGACCAGATCATCCACTATCCACCCGTCTCGGACGACAGCCGCTACACTTTTAGCCTCTTCGCTTTCCCCGTGGAGCAGTATCCCGCAGCGATTACGGACTTCTTCAAGTTTGTGAAGGACTATTACGCGAAGACCGGGTATAGATCGAATCTGCTGTACGTCGGCTACTGGATACTCAAGGACCAGCAGGCACTTCTCTCCTACTCCTATGACGACGACGTGATGACGATCGATCCGGTCTCGACAGCTAACCCGGGATGGGAAGAGTTTCTCGCCGTCTACAACCAGTTCTGCAGCGATCGAAATGGTGTGCCTCTGATGAATCAGACGTTCGGGCTCACTCCA
This sequence comes from Edaphobacter aggregans, assembly GCF_003945235.1. Lineage (NCBI taxonomy): Bacteria > Pseudomonadati > Acidobacteriota > Terriglobia > Terriglobales > Acidobacteriaceae > Edaphobacter > Edaphobacter aggregans. The sequence goes on along the minus strand of NZ_RSDW01000001.1, from coordinate 1,392,081 downwards.
GCTATTGTGCAGAAGGCCTATGGTGACCGGTTGACCCAGATGAAGAATGCTCGCAAGGAATACGACCCTAATGGCCGTCTCTTGAATGACTACTTCCGAATGTTGCTAAGTTGAGTCGAAAGAATCTTATACGCCGATTTGTCCGGGCTACTGTGACAGCTGTCGCAACTCTGGACTACAATCTCGCCGTCGTAGATGAACCGAGGATGAGGGAGCAGACCTTATGGCAACGATGACGGCGCTTCAACCTGGGATGTATGGATTTCCGGTATCCATCCGTTCGAAGTACGGCAACTACATTGGTGGTGAGTGGGTAGCTCCGATCTCAGGCGCGTACTTTGAGAACGTTACGCCTATCACTGGCCAGACGATCTGCGAAATTCCGCGGTCAAACGCTGCGGATATTGACCGAGCGCTCGATGCGGCGCATGCGGCCAAGGCCTCGTGGGGAAAGACCTCCACGACCGAGCGTGGAAAGATGCTCGAGAAGATTGCACAGATCATCGATGACAATCTCGAGATGCTTGCAACTGTGGAGACATGGGACAACGGCAAGCCCATCCGCGAGACGCTTGCTGCCGATCTGCCGTTGGCCGTCGATCACTTTCGATATTTTGCCGGCGTCATCCGCGCGCAGGAAGGATCGATCTGCGAGATTGATTCCAGCACGATTGCTTATCACTACCATGAGCCGCTGGGCGTTGTCGGTCTCATCATCCCGTGGAACTTTCCTATTCTTATGGCGACGTGGAAGCTCGCGCCAGCGCTGGCTGCAGGCAACACCGTCGTCCTCAAGCCTGCTGAGCAGACGCCTATGTCCATCCTCGTACTGATGGAACTGATTCAGGACGTGCTGCCGCCGGGTGTGTTGAACATCGTCAACGGCTTTGGGCTCGAGGCAGGGAAGCCGCTGGCATCAAGCCCGCGCATTAACAAGATCGCTTTTACCGGCGAGACGACTACCGGCCGTCTCGTCATGCAATATGCCTCGCAGAACATTATTCCAGTGACGCTCGAACTGGGCGGCAAGTCGCCGAACATCTTCTTCAAGGATGTGGCCAGCGCCGATGATGCTTTCTTTGACAAGGCGCTGGAAGGTTTCACCATGTTCGCACTGAATCAGGGCGAGGTATGTACTTGCCCGTCACGCGCACTGATTCAGGACACGCTCTACGATCAGTTCATGGAGCGTGCCCTGAAGCGCGTGAAAGCGATCAAGCAGGACAATCCTCTCGACAAGACCACGATGATCGGTGCGCAGGCGTCGAGCGAGCAGATGGAAAAAATTCTTTCCTACTTCGACATCGGCAGGCAGGAGGGTGCGGAGGTTCTCACCGGCGGCAAGCGTGCCACCCAGACCGGCGATCTGGCGGAGGGCTTCTATATTGAACCCACTGTGTTCAAAGGCCACAATAAGATGCGTATCTTCCAGGAAGAGATTTTCGGGCCAGTTGTCTCGGTGACGACCTTCCACGATGACGACGAGGCACTTTCCCTGGCCAACGATACGCTCTATGGTCTTGGTGCCGGAGTGTGGACGCGGGATATGAACCGTGCCTACCACTTTGGCCGCGAGATTCAGGCTGGCCGGGTGTGGACCAACTGCTACCATCTGTATCCGGCGCATGCGGCGTTTGGCGGATACAAACAGTCCGGTATCGGGCGCGAGAACCATAAGATGATCCTCGATCACTACCAGCAAACGAAGAATATGCTCGTCAGCTACAGCCCTAACGCCATGGGGTTCTTCTAGGAAGCCAATGGTTCCTGAACAGGTCGTCAGTACGCCTGCGGCGGTCGAACTTATGATGAGCCTGCGGGCCAAGCATGGGGAACTGATGTTTCATCAGTCGGGCGGTTGCTGCGACGGTAGCTCGCCCATGTGCTACCCGCGGGGTGAGTTTCTTGTTGGCGACAGCGACGTGCTGCTGGCTACCCTCGACGGAACCCCCTTCTATATGAGCAAGAGTCAGTTTGAGTACTGGAAGCACACGCAACTGATCCTCGATGTGGTCCCAGGGCGGGGAGGGATGTTCTCGCTCGAAGGACCCGAGGGTGTACGGTTTTTGATTCGGTCGCGTGTCTTTACCGATGAGGAGATTGCGGCGTTGCGTTCGTCTGGGCGAATTTAATCTGGCGTTCTATGTTTCTTTGCAATGTATTTGAAAATAAATGATACGACTTGATTTTGCAGTTTAACCTATTCATTATAAATACTTTACTTGTAAAGTCTGTTTGCAAATATGTTAGTCGGTCATATCCTAAGGGTTGTTGGAATTTGTCTTAAGCTCCCAGAGCTCTTCTTGGTATTGAGAGCTACCGTTCAAATAGAAGATTTGGACCAACCGGTAGTTGTCATTGACATACCGGCGGATGGGCGCTGTGTGATTGTGAGCGTCTGAAGTATTCGTGCTCTCCGGCTGCAACACAATGAAGTGTGGCGGGTCGCGTCGGAGCGACTGCACGGCGGCCTCTACCCACTCAGGCCTAGTGAAGTCATCATCGTTAATGAACTCCAATGCGGTGCGATTGTCCAACGAGAGGTAGAGGCAGAGAGCGGATTGATTGAAGAAAGGATCGGCAGGGTGGGTCCGTTGAGCGAGCCATTCAAACTCATGGAACACGAGGATGTCGCTGAAAGCCGTCTGGCCAATAGGCAGATTCAGGGTGGCATGCCAACGAGCCTGGCGATGGAATGGCAGCAATAGAGCAAAGACAGCCGCCAGGACCCACAACAAATTGCGCGCCGCTCTATGTGCGGGACTTTGCTCGCTAGCGAGCCAGACGCAGATGAGGATGGCAGGCGGGGCGACAGTGGAGAGACGAAAATGTCTAGGAGCGCTAGCGACAGCTAGGACGAGGACGAGACCGACTAGATGAAGGAGAACGAGGCGCTGCCGAAGTACGGTAGGTAGCATTTCGCGCTTCCGCCACAGTTGGTAAAGCCCTATGAAATAGATATAGGGAACTGTTGCATAGATGAACAGGAATGGGATCAGACGAAGAATGTCCGTCGGCGAATGTACCAGTGGAAGCTGACGAAGATAGGTTCGGGGCGAGTTGACCTCACCGGAGGACTGAAATCTGAGCGGGAACACGATCAGATCGAAGAAAACGGAGCGGAAACCTGCTTTGTGGATGTAGTACCCGAGGACGCCGGAGAGTATCAGGGTGAATGGCAGAACCAAAGTTGCGAGCTGCGTCACGATACTGGAACCTTGGCCTTCCGACCGTTTGAGCCATAACAGATAGATGACTAGCGCGACGAAGGTCAGCCCACCCTGGGTCTGGGTAAAGAGAGTCGCTGCGCCGCAAAGTAAGCTGGCTGCGAATATCCGTCGGAGGCTTGCGCCGCCCATCAGAACATTGACCGCAGCCAAAGCGGCGAGAGTGCTGTACCAGTGATGCGTCAGGTTGAGGGCGTTACTGAAGTCGAAGACAAGAAACAAAAAGGCCGGAAGCAGGATAAGCGGACCGCGGAGTATCCTGCCGGCGATTTGGGTAATGACCCAACAGAAGGCGAGCCCAACAGCGATAGCCCAAGCCTGCATAACCCAGGCGCGGATACCGAAGATACGGAATGCTGCCGCGTAAAGAAGGTCAGTGCCCGGTGGAACGATCTCAAAAAAGTCGCGATACAGACTTTGGCCGTGAAGAATACGCGTGGCACGCGAGAAAAACAGAACCTGATCTCCTATCGCAACAAAGGGTGTAGCGGGAAACAGAAAAGTTCGAAGGTAGAGAAATGCCAGGGCTCCAGCGAATGAGATGACGAGACTTGAACGAGAGAGGCATTCTTCTGCATGCGACGGCTTGTTTTCTGTCATGAGAGGACCATCTGACTGAATAATGCCATGGCCGTCGGACGCTTAGCGACGTAACAGTAAAGGCAAAGCAGTAAAAGCAACGGCGACGTCGAAGCGAGGGGCTTTCTATTACGACAGCGAAAAGCGCGCCACCTTCGGTCGAGATGACGAGCTACTTCAGCTTTAAATGGCTTATTTCGAGCGGTTTAAAAGACGAGATGCTTCAGCGACAGCCTAGTTTGCCCTTTTCGGTGCACCGTTTCATGATGGCGGCGTGGAGGCGTTCACGGAACTCGGTCGAGACCTCGTAGACCTCGTGGTCGCGATAGACCGAGATAGTCTTGCGGGTGGTATCGAGAACGACTTCGCAGTGGTGGCAGGAAGCAGTGTGGGCGCGAACTTCTTCGAGGAGCTCGGGGCTGATCTGGCCATCAAAGTAGTCGGTAAGCTGGCTGAGAAAGTCAGTGCAGGTCATGCGGGCTGACCCTCCTTCTTGTTCTGCCGGAAGTATCTGCTGAGACGCTCGCGCAATTGTAGCCTAGCGCGCAGCAATCTTGATTTGACCGCGGGGACGCTCAAGCCGAGTGCCTCTGCAGTCTCTTCCGTGGAGAGATTTTCAATGTCCCGCAAGGTAAAGACGGTGCGGAATCCAGCCGGAAGGCCCTGGATGGTCTTGCGCAGGATGTCGCCGAGCTCGTTCTGTCCGTAGATCTGCTCGGGATTTGGCCGCCATTCAGCAAAATCGCGGGGGATAGATCCCTCATCGGTCTGGACGTTCTCGTCCATGGAAACGGTCTTGCTGGTCTTGCGCTTGCGCAGACGCATGAGGCTCTCATTGACGGCGATGCGGACCAGCCAGGTCGAGAACTTAGAGTTGCCCTGGAACTGGTCGAGCTTCTCGTAAGCCTTGAGAAATGCATCCTGCGTGATGTCTTCGGCGTCTTCACGGTTTTGCGTAATATGCTGCGCTACACGGAAGATCTGGCGTTCGTACTGCCGCACGAGCTGTTCGAAAGCAGCTGCGTCCCCCTCTTTTGCGCGAGCTACAAGCGCTACGTCGGGGTGTATCTCTTCCGTTCCTGGAGATTGGATGGCGGGCATGAGCAAAAGGGTGCGTAAATCGGGCTGAGCGCTTCCGACTCAAATAAGGAAGCAGCAGCACTCTCAACATAGTAAATGCCGCGCGGGGCAAGAGCAAAGGGGTGTCGATTTCTGGCGGACTTAGCTGATAACAAAACGACTCGTGATCGTGAGGAGTCAAATAACCAGCCGGAGTTCCATTGCGCCAGCGTACCTGCTGTGATTCCACTAGGGCGCATCCGTCACCGCCACACGGGCTTGCGGCTTACAGTGGAGATACAGGCTTTACGAAGTGAGGACAAGAGTGGGGAGTTGGTCGAAGGTTCGATTTGCAGTTGTGGTTGGTTCTCTGCTGGCGGTTACGATACCGGGCGGCGCTGTGGCCCAGTCCTCGAAGCCGGCGACTTCGGCTGCGACGACAAAGAAACCAGCGACCAAATCGAAATCGACCGCTTCCTCGAAAAATTCTTCGAAGACGGGAAGCAAGTCCTCTACTAGTAAATCCACAGTGTCCAGCAAGAACAGGAGCAATAAGAAGCATCCGGCCGCCAAGCCTACGGCGCGGACGATTAAGCTGACCAGTGCGTTTCATGCCTCTGAGCAGCTTCGTCCGATGGCGCAGCAGCTTACTTCGACGCGGTCTGCGGCGGCCTACAGTGGCGTCCAAAACTATGCTCACTCACACTCGGGTGAGGCTGCCGCTGCGGCGTATCTTGCTTTGGGGCATGCCTACATGCTGGATCATCGTTATGCGGAGGCGGCCAGTACCTATCGGTTGGCGGCGGGCAGCGGCGAGGCTCTTGATGATTATGCTGACTATCTTGGGGCTCAGGCTGCGCTGCAGGCCGGACATGGTGCGGATGCTTATGCTCTGCTGGATCGCTTTGCTGAGCGGCATCCTGACAGCATCTTTGTGGCGAATGCGCCGATTCTGCTTGCCAATGCTTATATTCAGCAGAACAATCCTCAGGGAGCACTGCGAGTGCTTCAGCCGCTTGCCGATACGCCACAGGCTGCGCATTCTGACTTTCGCTACACGCTTGGCCGGGCGTATCAGCTTGCGGGAGATACCGGCCACGCTGCGCCGATCTACCGCAGTATCTACGTGACGCAGCCGCTGACCTTTGAGGCTGGACAGGCTCGGGCGCAGCTTCAGGCTATGAGTGTGCCGCTTACCTCTGCAGAACGCAAGGCACATGCAGACCAGCTCTTCAATGCGAAGCGATATGCCGAGGCTGGTGATGAGTATCACGCTATCCAGCGAGAGGGGAATGGCCTTAGCCCTGCCGACCACGACGCCCTGCTTATCTATGCTGCCGTCTGCGATATGAAGATGAAGCGCATCAGTCGCCGTGACGTCGAGCGCTTGCCAGACACTGCAGACGACAGTGCTGCGTTGAAGTTGTACATGCTGGCTGAGATCTCGCGGAACGAGAACGACGAGGCTGGGCACGACGCGATCATCAACGATATGGTCAAGCGGTTTCCAACGAGCCGGTGGCTGGAGGAGGCACTGTACTCCGGCGGCAACATGTACTTAATCAAGCATGACGCCAAGCAGGCTACGTACCACTACTCGCTGCTGGTGCAGATGTTTCCGAGCAGCACATATGCTGCATCGGCGCATTGGCGTGCGGCTTGGATGAACTATCGGATACGGAATTACGTCGAGGCTGCTCGGCTGATGGATGAGCAGATTCGCGGATATCCGGCGGGGATCGAGACTCCGTCGGCGCTGTATTGGCGCGCCCGGATGTATGAGGACGAGGAGCATGACCTCGGGCAGGCTGCGAACTACTACCGAACGCTCGCCTCGACTTACAACAACTACTACTACGCGGAGTTGGCACGCACGCGGCTTGCTGTACTCAAAGCGCAGCCTGCAGTGGCTCCGGCTGCGACCCTTAGTTTTGTGCGCAAGCCGGTCGTCCCTGAGCTTAGTGGCGAGCTTCCAGAGAACGAGCCTCACCTGATCAAGGCGCGCCTGCTGGCCAATGCTGCGCTCAATGAATACATCGGCCCTGAGATTCAGGCCAGTGAGACATCGTCCGAATGGGGTGCGCTCGGTCAGTCCGAGATCTACGCTTCGTATGGGGAGTATCCGCGTGCGCTGCAGTCAATGAAGCACAGTGGGATTTCGTTTTTTGCTCTGCCCATGGATCAGGTCCCTAATGTCTACTGGACGCTGCTGTTTCCGAAGCCGTACTGGGGGGATATTGTTAGTAATGCGGATAAGAATGGGCTCGATCCCTTCCTTGTTGCTTCGCTCATTAGGCAGGAGTCGGAGTTCAACCCAGGAGCGGTCAGCCGCGCTAATGCTTACGGGCTGATGCAGCTTCTGCCTTCGGTGGGGAAATCGATTGCTAAGAAGCAGGGGATGAAGGGGTTCAAGACGCCTCAGCTGCTCAACCCGGCCACGAACTTGCAGCTGGGAACGGTCAATCTTCGCCAGGTGATCGATCGGTATGGCGGCCAGCAGGAGTATGCGCTCGCCGCCTATAACGCGGGGGATGTTCCGGTTCGGCAGTGGATGTCCAGTGGAGACTACAAGGATATTGCGGAGTTCGTCGAGTCCATTCCCTATACCGAGACCCGCGAGTATGTGCAGGCCATCATGCGCAACCGCCTGATGTATAAGGCTCTTTACCCATCCCACTGATTGGGAGGAATCAACCAGGAATCTTCCTGAAATGCACAATTGACAGCGGCGGAATATCCGTTATCCTTTGCACCATAAGTGGTGCAGTCAGACAGACCGCAAGGAGGACTCTTCAGCAGCCGTACTAGCACGATGTGGCGCAACGCGCGTGAGTCACGAACGATGGACAACCGTGAGACGAAGAGGACAGCATGACAGCGGAACTGAATTTTCTAGAAGTATGGATCCCGGAGCAGATGCAGCCGGGCACGTTGTTCCTGTTGGAGCAGGCAGGGGAACTGGGCAAGGCGGAGAACCCCTACTGGGCTGTGCTGGCATGTCCGGCCTGCGGGTCGCTTGGTTTGATCACTCGCCAGCAGTGCGCTGGGTTGGAGGCCATGATTTGCGGTTCGGAGACTTGCTCGGCGGAGTACTACCTTAGCTCTGAATCCATCCGCTATCGCCAGCCTAATTGAGAGTCTTCGATTCGTATGGAGCCCGCTAAAACCCGTCAGGTGTCCCATGCCCTGCTTGGGGTTATGGGTATACGCATCGAAAATACCCTGTCAAGTCCAGTTTCCACCTAACTCGTTGTAATAAAACAACATCCCCGTGGCATATTAATTACCATTCAACCGCTATAATAGAAACAGAGACAAAGAGAGCCCCGGCAGAGTCGGGGCTCTCGAAATTTAACCGGCAGCTGAAAATCTGATACCGGGCGACAGAAGTCCAGACCTAAATCGCCTACTTCTAATACTTTAGGACCTAAAGTATCCGGGGATGGGGTGCTTACTCATGCCGCAAAGCGACTACCGGATCCATGCGTGAGGCTCGCACAGCTGGCAGCAAGCCGGAGATCACTCCGACCGCTGCGAGGATCGCGAAAGAGACCAGCATGATCCCAGGCGACGCGCGCAGGATGATATCGCCCTCATTGTTCGCCGTCTTGTAGATGTCGGAATAGAGCGGCATCGGTGGCACTAGGTAGGCAACGATTACCGCTACGATCATTCCGACGATGCCCGCGATGAAGGTCAGGGTCAGGCTTTCAAGCAGGAACTGGGTAAGGATGTCACGCCGCCGGGCACCAAGCGCCTTCAACAGGCCGATCTCACGCGTCCGTTCCGTGACGGACACCAGCATGATGTTCATCACGCCCACCCCCCCTACACCCAGCGTCATCGCGCCGATGATGCCGAGGAGCGTCTGTAGGGCGATACCGAACTGCATGATCTCCTGCGAATCTTCGACGGTGTCCCAGGTCGGAGTCGCCTTGTCATCCTTTGGGTCAAAGTGATGGCGGCTGGCTAGAACAGCTCGTACTGCCTGCAGCGCTTTAATGTGCAGGTCGGGGGAACTGGGCTGGAAGACGATGCTTCCGGGGTCGCGCTCGTCGCGCAGGATTCTCATGGTGCCGAACGGCACGAAGGCGTTTTCGTTGTCGGGACCATTATTGGACGAGTCCTGGATCTTCGTTTGGAGGACGCCGATTACCTGGAATACATGCCCCTCGATCTGGACGGATTCACCCACTGGCGGATAGCCGTTGAAGAGCTTTTGCGCCGCGTGCGGGCCGAAGATGACGACCTGTCGGTGTTCTGTAAAGTCTGCCGGCTCAAAGTAGCGTCCTTCGTCGATGTTCAATTTGCGCATTCCGCCGTACGGGAACTCCACTGCTTTGGTCGAGATGTTGACCACTTTGGAGCCATACTTAAAGCTGAAGCCGTCGTCGCTTTCAGCGCTCACCGCTGTGAGGAAGGGAACTGCGTCGCGAACCGCCTCGGTATCACCATCCAGGAATTTGATCTTTTTGCCCGAGCGCTCACCGCCTGCCTGCATGCTGGTCTGGCCGCCCCACATCATGATGACGTTGTTGCCGAGCCCCATGAAACCATTCAGCACTTCGACCCCGACGCTACGTCCATAGCTGAGGAGCAACACCACCGTTACCAGCCCCCATACGATTCCAAGCATCGTCAGGCCGGAGCGCAGGCGGTTTCTCAGCAAAGAGTCGATGCTTTGGCGAACTATTTCAAGTAGGTTCATGGTCTATTCCGTTCGCAGGCATTCCATGGGGCTGAGGTTGGCAGCTCGTAGCGCGGGATAGGTTCCAGCGAAGAGTGTGATGACGGTAAGGGTGGCCAGAGACGCGATGATCGCGACGGGCGAGATCACAGGATGAGGAACGAAGTCGGGGAGCGGAATAAGTCGCATCAGCAGGCAGGTGCCAACTCCAAGGATCAGGCCACCGATCCCACTGACGATGGTTATAATCCCCGACTCGACCAGGAACTGCCGCCGAATGTCCACGGCTGTCGCGCCGAGGGCCTTGCGCACGCCGATCTCTCGCGTCCGTTCTGTCACAGCGACCAGCATGATGTTCATTACGCCGATGCCGCCCAACGCCAGGGTAAGTAAGGCAACCGCCCCAAAGAACATCGTCATGACGCCGAAGATACGTTCAGTGAACTTGGCTCCATCGAGGGTGTCCCATATCCAGAGGGCTTCCTTGTCGTCGGCGCTATAGTGGTGGCGCTCGGCGATGATTCGCTTGACTTGGTCCAGAGCCTTTTCATGCAGCTCTGGTGAAACCGGCTCAACAACGATATTGTTCACGAAGCCACGAATGATTCCCGGCTGCTCAGGGGGAGGGAAGTCACGTGCCATCGCAGAATACGTCGTAAAAAGCTGTGTGTTGTCCGGGCCGCTGCCGTAGCTGCCGTTTTGCTTCTTCTTGGCGAGCACTCCAATGACTGTGTACTGGTAGCCGTTGACCATCAGGGGTTGCCCGATGACCGGTTTGCCTGGAAAGAGCTGGCGGTTGGCCTCGGCACCGAGCAGAATCACGCGCTCGCCGTTGGCCTCGTCCTGCTCGTTCATCAGGCGTCCCTGCTCCACCGTCAGCGAGCGAAACCGCTGATACTCGGGCCACACACCACGCACCGGGCGACTGGCGGCGTTCCACTGGCTGACTTCGGATACGCTTCGGCGCAGCTCCGGGCTTACCGTCTTTACCAGATTAGCCTGCTGCTGGATCGCAATGGCGTCACCGATCGTCAGGCGAATATCGCGACCGGCAGCATAACCGCCGGCCTGCGCACCGGTTTTTCCTCCGAAGATAATGGCGATATCTGTGCCTATAGTCTTTAGGTGCTCCTTTTGGTCAACGCTGAATCCGATGCCCAGCCCTACCAGCAGGATTACCGACGTAATGCCCCAGACAATGCCGAACATCGTCAGAAAGCTGCGAAGCTTCGACTCCCAAAGCGCTGATAGAGTCTGTTTCAAGATTTCCCGTATAGGCATAAAGTCATGACCGCTGATCAGGAGCAGTGTGTTTCTATACGTAGCATGGACGGAGAAGGTTCCTTTGGGAGAAGAGGCGTGGCATGCAATAAGATGAGGTAGCGAGTTCTCTTGCCTCTCGCATGCCCGGATGGTGAAATCGGCAGACACAGCGGACTTAAAATCCGCAGACCTTAACCGGTCGTGGGGGTTCAAGTCCCCCTCCGGGCACCAGTAAAGCAATAATGAATAATTTGAAAGCTGCGTGATCGGAGTGAGCCTCGTCGGCTTTTTATCCAACGATCACAATATTGGACCCCTATGGTATCAAGGGTTTGTTTGATTGTCCTCTTCTTTCGATCATTTCCCACCTCTAGCTCGGCCGTGTGCTTAGTCGATTCGACAAAGTTTGATCGTACTGCCGTAGAAATCTCAGACATGTCCTTCGTGGGGTTCTGCTCTGTTGACAGAATGGGGCAGATGGATGATCCGCTCCTTTTGGATATCCGACGCTGCTGACAATCAACGGCACAACCGGGACAGTTACATCGGTGGCGATGGACAGGCAGATATTTTCTGTACAGCCTTCTACCTTCATTTTGCTCACGACAGGCAGAAAGCAATAGAGCCCACCGTTCTCTTAGTCAGAGGCGGTGGGCTTTCAATTTAGATTAGGGCACGACCGGATCTGGTGGGGTTGCCAAACTAGCTAGCCTGTGTGGACAAATCGTCTAACAATGAAGACACGGTATCGACGGTGTTGAACATGCTCAATCCTACTCGCTTAGTTTGCTCTGCAGTCAGTGGCATACTATCTAAAATATGATTCAGGTCGGCGAGATGAGATGGATCGTCCTCGGCATGACCACGCAAGCAACTGAAGGAACTAGAGGGTAGGCCAGTACGCTCCATTATCGAGTCTAACTGATGGGGGATTGGGGCAAACCCTTCAAGTAAGATGAGATATCCGAACAAAGCCACTGGATGACCGGCATTAATCCAATAATACTGTCCGCCAATGAGCGAGACCACTTGGGCTGCTGGTGCTGTTCCTCGAACCGTCTTGGCATCCACCCCGAGCACGGCAAGATCAGCCAGAACCCATTCTATGTGGTCCTGCTCTTCAGTAAGGTGCCTAGTGAGATATGGAGCAACAATTTGCGCGACAGGATCGTGGGGCATGGCCTTTGCGCGCGAGGCTGCGAAGTCCATAAGTCCAAGGCCACCGAGCATTGTGTGATGCATCTGTATGAGGAACTGTGGATAAAGCTCCACGAGATTAGGGTGATTCCAAAATCGATCGCCCGATGAGTTTAGTCTGTTTTCTGCAGCTCGGATTTTATTCCAAAGTATCTGGCTGTGAGTCGGATCATTAATTACAGGTTCGGCGGCTGAAAGGTACTCGACTGTGCCCATGCAGGAAAGCTCCTATTATTTTTCCAAGGTTACCCCAAAGAACAGGAGCCTAGTACGACTCCTATCCACGGGGCATATTACCGGTGCTTATACAGGAAAAATGATGCGCATATGCTCGACTTTATTTGACAGCTTTCCAGTTCTGCTCCGTAAATGCTTTAGAGCTTCCATTTCTTCAACGCTGAGGTCCAGTTCGATGCGTGGCTCCTGGTTTGAGATCGGGTGACCTATGGACACTTCGCGGTTCGGTAAGGACATTAGTGTTCTCCTGGTATGAGATTGCCACCTCGAACGTGCTGTGGCAGACGCAGAATATAAGTAGCCTTTTGAAACCGCAACTTAAATCGATTAGGTTCACGCTGGGAGTATGGCGTGTGCGATTTCCTTTTGATCAGAGCCATTGCAGGGCACGATTGGTGCACAGCGTGATAATCGACTGCCGTCTATGGCTAGACAATAACAAATTGCTCAGGTACCACTGGGAAAATCTTGTTCCGAAATTTAGATGCTGTTTAGCAACTCACGAATCAGTCGTAGACTCAGTTGGAGAAAGGTCGCGGCGGGGAGTTCCCCAGTGCTCCGACTGGAGGGCTTTAGTGGATGCATAAGTCTGCGGTGCTCTAATTCGTCGAGGTCCTCACTTACCGGCAGCAAGGCTCCTCCGGAGCTAGACCGATGGTGATTAAAAATTTAGCGCCCCGATTTGTAGCGATAAATATAGATTTTGTCCTTACTAGTGTGGCAGAGTGAATTACAGCACGCATAAACCAAAAATCGTCCTTAGAATCCGCAGATCTTAACCGGTCGCAGTGGGCTCAAGTCTCCTCGGACACCCAGTAAATGAATAACGGTTGCCTTGATATGCTACGACAACGGGTTTGCCCCGCAATGACGGATATCGCCCCGTTGCTCTACCGATGCATAGAACGCGTCCATATCGACATGAACATCTTCGGACTGTCGTTGGCAACAACAATCATATTGGAAATGGCAGGCGTAATCCGTCCACTTTGCGAGGTTTCGGTCAGTCCTAGGGAGGGAGAATGCATACGTCCTATCCAATGCTATGAGCCGATTCAGCAAATGAAGTTTTTGACCAAGCGTCCCAAGCTATCAGTATTCTCCATCTGGAGCATGTAATGGTGGGAGTGATGCTGCCATTGTCTATAAGGTGGACGTAGAGGCCATTGGCCTAAAAGTCTCCGGAGAGGCAACTCAACAAAGCCATTTGTTATCTGATATTTTTTCTGTTAGGGTGTTTAGCCCAAGATGCTCGCAGGTAGTAACGAGGCGCTATTGGCATATACAAAGCCTTGTCGCTAGTCCGGGGGTGTGAGTGGCTAACACTGTTCGCGGCTCCAGTGAACCTGACGATGTGGGGCCCTATGGATACAAGTTTATGGACTCCGTGAAATTAGGACTGCCGATCGCACTTGTCGTGGCCTACGTCGTGCCGCTTTCTTGGAGGTTCTGGAGGGCCCGTTCTACTTCTACATCGTGTTCTTAAAGCCGCGGTAGCAAATCAACGCGAAGCGGGGCGAAACGGAGCGTGCAGATGAATACAGCAGCGACTGCCCCAGCAAGTGAAACGACGGTCTGGCACGCCATAGCCGTAGACGAAGTAGCCAAGCGGCTCCAAACGGACCCCGCGAAAGGCCTCGACGCAGGCGAGGCCTCACAGCGCCTGGCGAAATACGGCCCCAACCGCCTGCCGGAGGGAAAGAAGCAGTCGGCGTTTATAAAGTTCTTGCAGCAGTTCAACAATATTCTGGTTTATGTCTTGCTCGGAGCCGGGTTCGTCAAGATGATGGTCGGCTTGTGGCTCGACTCGGCGATCATTCTGAGCGTTGTCGTTCTCAATGCGCTGCTCGGCTTCATTCAGGAAGGCAAGGCCGAGAAGGCGCTCGATTCAATCCGCAATATGCTGTCCGCGGAGGCTAGGACGCTGCGCGGCGGGGAGATTCGTTTGATCCTGTCCGAGGAACTGGTGCCGGGCGATGTCGTGCTTCTCGAATCGGGTGACAAGGTCCCGGCGGACCTTCGTCTCGTCGAGGTCAAAAACCTGCGGACAGAGGAAGCTGCGCTTACGGGCGAGTCGGTGCCCGTCGACAAGACCACAAACGCGGTGTCCAACAAGGCTACGATCGGGGATCGAGAGGGCATGGCGTTCTCAGGAACGCTGGTCGTGTCCGGACGCGGTACCGGGATCGTGGTCGCTACTGGCCCGGAAACCGAACTAGGTCGCATCAATCAGATGATGGCCTCGGTCAGCACGCTCGAGACACCTCTACTGCGCCAGATCAAGAACTTCGGTTATTCCATCACCGCGATCATTGGGATCGTCTCCGTCCTCGTGTTTGCCTACGGCAGATGGGTTAGGAGCATGCCCTTCGTGAACATCTTCCAGGCGGTTGTCAGCATCGCAGTGTCGGTGATTCCTGAGGGATTGCCTGCACTCATCACTGTCACGCTCGCGATAGGCGTACAGCGCATGGCTCAGCGCAACGCAATCATCCGGCGCCTTCCAGCGGTGGAAACTCTGGGTTCGGTCTCACGCATCTGCTCCGACAAGACCGGCACGCTAACGCTAATGGAGATGATGGTGGTGTCAGCGGTTACGGGCGAATCGGCTTATGTTGTGACAGGCGATGGTTACGCACCCGAAGGTCAGGTACTGAAAGACGGTCAACCCGCAGGCAAAGATCCCGTGCTCAAACTTATGGGACAGGTCTCCATGCTGTGCAACGACGCGGAGATCCGTCAGGAAGAAGGCCTATGGAAAGTTGAAGGCGACCCAACCGAAGGAGCCCTATACCCATTCGGAAATAAGCTCGGGCTCGATCGGAAGGCCGCGCGGGATACATATCCCAGGATCGATGCGATCCCATTCGAATCGGAACACAAGTTCATGGCCACGCTGCATAAGGACGCCGACGGCAAGCGGATGATTCTCGTCAAAGGCGCGCCGGAAGTCATCCTTGAAAATTGCAAGCATCAGGCGGTCACAAGTGGGGAGCTTGTGCCGCTCGATCTCGACTATTTCCTTAAAGCTTCGGACAAGCTCGCATCGCAGGGCGAGCGCGTGTTGGGGCTGGCTTGGCTCGAAGAACCGAGCATCAGCGCAGGAAGCTTAGGGCCAGCGGATCTCCCAAAGAATCTCGTCCTCGTTGGTTTGATCGGGTTGCTTGACCCACCGCGCAAAGAGGCGATCGAAGCCGTCAAGGAATGTCACGCCGGCGGCATTCGAGTAACGATGATAACTGGAGATCACAAGATTACTGCTGCAGCGATAGCCAAGATGCTGGGTATCGGCGATGGCAAGACCGCAATCGCCGGGGCCGAGATTGAAGAGATGGATACGGCCATGCTGCAGGAGAAGGTTCGTGATGTCGACGTCTTCGCACGAGCGAGCCCCGAACACAAGCTGCGTCTGGTTAAGGCGATTCAGGCGAATAAGCAGATAGTGGCGATGACAGGTGACGGAGTCAATGACGCGCCGTCACTAAAGAAAGCTGACATCGGGGTCGCTATGGGGATCAAGGGCACCGAGGTTACAAAGGAGGCCGCCTCGATGGTGCTCGTCGACGACAACTTTGCCTCGATCACAGCGGCCGTCAAAGAAGGGCGTACAGTCTTCAACAACATCGAGAAAGCCATACTCTTCTTGTTGCCGACAAACGTCGCTCAGGCACTCGTCATCCTAGTAGCCATTATCGTGGGCTTCACCGCGCCGATCACCGCGCCACAAATCCTCTGGGTGAATATGGTGACCTCCGTCGCGCTCGGGCTGGTGATATCTTTCGAACCGCACGAACCCGATGTTATGCAACGAGCGCCACGTGCAGTCGAGCGTCCGATACTGGATGGCTTCGGAGTCTGGCGCGTTATTTTCGTCGGATTAGCGCTGCTCGGACTTACGCTATGGGCATTCTTCCGGATGAAATCGTATGACGCCTCCGACGGCCTGGCGCGGGCTGTCGCAGTGAACACGTTAGTTATTGGTCAGGTCTTTTACCTTCTCAACAGCCGCTTCAAGGTGGGCTCATCGTTGTCGCTCAAGGCGCACCTCGACAACAAATACTTGCCGTTGGGTATCGGTGCTGTCGTGGTGCTGCAATTGCTTTTCACCTATGCGCCGCCACTCCAGGCACTATTCGACACTGAGCCGATACCGCTCCGGATTTGGCCAAAGCTCATCCTCGGCGGCTTCATATTCTTCCTTCTCGTGGAGGTAGAAAAGATTATTATTCGCATGTTGCGTCGCGCACGTAAAACGCCGTTGGGCACTGAATCGGCACCGTAAACGTTTCGCTGTTCCAAGGACAGCCTGATTATCGGCGATGGCTGAGGTCTCTGGCTGTAGCTGGAAATAGAGAAACACGAGTTCACGACGATATTTTGCTTGCATCCAAAAAACTGCGATCAGAAGGTGCGGGATGCCAAACGATATAAATCTACTCGAAATGCTGGGGCTGCTCGCTGGTGGTCTCGCCCTCTTTCTCTTCGGTCTGGAATTGATGACTAACGGTCTCAAGGCCGTCGCTGGAGCGAGCTTGGAATCGGCCCTGGCCAAACTCACTGCCAATCGATTTTTGGGGCTGATATCGGGTGCATTCGTCACAGCCGTGCTAAATTCCTCTACGATTACCACTGTACTGATGGTTGGCTTTGTCTCTGCGGGCTTGATGACTTTGGGTCAGGCCGTCCCAATGATCATGGGCGCCAATGTCGGGTCTACGTTTACTGCACAAATCATGGCCTTCAATGTGAAGGCGCTCGTACCATTCATGCTGGCGATTGGATTCCTGTTCCACGCATTTGGAACGCGCCAACTTCTTCGGCAGCTCGGTGGCATCGTCCTCGGCCTTGGACTACTCTTTCTTGGAATTGAGTTTATGGGCGATGCCACCCGTCCCTTGCGGACGTTTGAGCCATTTATTAAGGCCATGCAGGAGATGAAGAATCCGCTATTAGGAATTCTTGCGGGAGCCATTTTTACGGCTGTTGTTCAAAGCTCTGCAGCCACGTTGGCTGTCGTGATTGCGTTAGCAAGTCAAGGTCTTATTCCCTTGGAGGCCGGTATAGCCGTTGTGCTCGGAGCGAACATCGGGACTTGCTTGACGGCAATGCTGGCCGGTATTGGTAAATCCGCCGAGTCGGTTCAAGTCGGAGTTGTTCATCTTCTGTTCAACGTCCTGGGTGTGCTGTTCTGGGTCTTCTTCATCCCTCAGTTAGGTGACCTAGTCAGGCATATCTCACCTAGCCATCCGGACTTGGAAGGTACCGCGCGACTGGCGGCCGAAACACCGCGCCAAATAGCAAACGCCCATACCGTTTTCAGCGTTTCGAGTACATTTATTTTGATCTGGTTTGTCGGACCGCTTGCCAAACTTGCGCAGCGCATTGTCCCGGCTCGCCGCCAAAAAACTAAGAGCGTCGGTGAGCCGCTTTATCTTGATGAATCAGCGTTAGAGATACCTTCGGTTGGACTTCAGAGAGTTTCTTTGGAATTGACACGGCTAGGCGAACTGGTCCTGGCATTGGTTCGGCGCGCCCCGGCGGCTGTGGTTGACGGGCGGCTGGAGGATCTCCAGACCCTGCTCAGCGAGCATGAGGAAGTGGATCGGTTGGAAGCTGCGATTCTCGTCTATATTGGCCGACTGTCGCAGGGAGAGCATACACAAGAAGACGGCCAGCAAATGGTTGGCCTCGCGCAAACAGCCAATAATCTGGAGAGCGTTAGCGATATCATAACAACCAAACTGGTTTCTCTGGGCCAACAACGAATTGTGGAGAGTATCGATTTGGCGCGGTTGCGAGACGAGACCACGTCTCGATTTGTTAGCGCCGTTATGCGAAATCTCGAACAAGCAATCCAAACAATAGACCACCCAAACGCGAGCGACATGGCAGAAGTGATCGCAGCGAAAAGAGAGATTGAGGATCTGGCGGCCGCGACCCGCAAGAGTCTCATGGAGAAGCTTCAATTGGCAGATAAGAAAGATGTCCAGGCTTTCCGTATAGCCACGGACATGATCGAGCAATGCAAGCAAATTGCTTACTTCGCTAGACGAATCGTCAGAGATTACGAGACCGTTGTGACACAACAAATCGATGGGTGAGTTATGGACAAAAAGCGAAAGAGTCAGCCCGGCAAGATTCAAAACTTACAGGCAAAATCAACTGACAAGCCAAAGCTCCAGCGCAAAGAATATGAAGAGCAAATCGCCAAGCTTCATGCAGAACTAGTCAAACTGCAATTGTGGGCGAAGCATACGGGAGCGAAAGTTGCAGTTATCTTTGAAGGCAGAGACGCGGCTGGCAAAGGCGGCGTCATCAAACGGATCACTGAACGAGTGAGCCCCCGCGTATTTCGGGTAGTTGCTCTTCCCGCTCCGTCCGAGCGAGAGCGCACACAAATTTATTTTCAGCGATATTTCGAGCATCTCCCAGCAGGAGGCGAGATCGTTATTTTTGACCGAAGTTGGTATAACCGTCTCGGCGTTGAGAGGGTGATGGGGTTTTGCACGGACGAAGAATACGAGAGATTCCTCAAAGTATGTCCGGCCTGGGAGAGAGATATCATCGAAGCCGGTGTAATACTGATCAAATATTGGTTCGAAGTGAGCAAGGAGGAACAGACCCGCAGATTCTGCGAACGCATCAACGATCCTAGGAAAATCTGGAAGCTTAGCGGCATGGATCTGGAATCGCACCGTCGTTGGTACGACTATTCGCGAGCGCGAGATGCGATGTTCGCGGCTACAGACACCGAGAGGTCGCCATGGTACGTCGTTAACGGAGACGACAAACGGCGCGCTCGATTGAACTGCATCTCACATTTCCTTAGCCTAATCCCTTACGAAGAGATCGAACTCGAAAAGGTGAGTCTTCCTCTCAGACAGAAATCGAAAGGGTACGTAGAGCCAGACTATCCATATCGCTTCATCCCGGAAAGGTATTAAGGGTGGCTTTGAGTCTTGCGAGGCTGTCGTAGGTTGCCCGCTTTCTCGATTGTCACGACAGAACAAGCACGCATTGGGCCTTCGACCCCCGGCCTGGCCCTTTGGTAGCCTAAACAAAATAAAAGAGATGATCCTTGCCGCCAGCCCCGGTCCGGTGATAACGCAGGATGGGGGAGATCAAACTAGAGGCTCCCTTTCAAATTATCTTTGGGCCTACTGAGAACAGAAACTCGATCTCTCTGGGACTACTGCTGTATTCAAAAAAAACAGAGAGACGGAAGTGCCCATAAGCCCTTTAATACTTTTCTGAGCTAGCGCTATCAACGAACAAGAGTTATATTGAGTCGTTGCGTTTCAAACGGAATAGAGGGTGGGGACGAAATAAGCAAGTATAAGTCTTTCGTGCCTTCCCTAACCACAACACTCTAATGGTAGAGCGCTGTGGCGGGCCCGACGCTATGGAATACCCTCAAGCTTGCATTTCTCAATGCGATGCGTCTGAAGCTGGATTTTTTACATTCTATCGGCCTAGTAAATTGGACGTAGCGAACTACAGCTAAAAAGACTTCTTGGTGCATCGTCCCAAATGGAGGCGCCTAGCCAAGCTAAATGGACTTTCATTTGAAACTTATTGTGCCAAGCGATCCTCGCTTCTTATCGATTGCCCGCGCCGCGGTGAGCGAGGTAAGTGCGATTTGCGGATTGTCGGAGGAGTTGTGCCGAGGAGTCACTTTGGCCGTTGATGAGGGCTTAGCCAATATTATCCGACATGCCTACAGAAACCGTTATGACCAGGAGATCGAATTGAACTGTCAGACTGATTCTAATCGGATAGTTTTTACGCTTCTTGATTGGGGCGAGCCACCAGATCTGGCCAGGATATGCGGGCAGCCGTTGGATGACGTTTCGCTGACTGGACGCGGAACCCATCTAATGAAGGCGATCATGGATGAGGTGTATTACGAGCGAGTTCCAGGGGGCAATCGAGTAAGGCTAGTTAAGCACCTGTCATCTGATAAGGGGAGAATCGATAATGACGGATCGGTGCCGCATTGATTATGAAAAATCTTCATACGCATAATGGAGTTGTTAGTCGTGGACACTGAAGGATCAACGGCTATCTCTGTTTTAGCCTACATAGGGGATGGATATGGACAGACAGATGGGTTCTTCGACACGGATTGAAAGAGGGGTCACGATCGTTGACGTAGTAGGTCAGATAGACCTCGGAAGTTCGCCAATCCTTCGCAAGACACTTTTGGAATCATTGAATGGAACGAAAAGTGTAGCTATAAACCTGAGCGCAGTAAAGTATATCGATAGCTCCGGGATCGCCTCACTTCTGGAGGTCCTCAAAGAAGCACGTAATTCCAATAAGCGGTTTGTCTTGTTTGGGGTAAGTGGTGCTGTCCTTCAAGTACTACAACTTACGCATCTAACTGGTGTTTTTGAAATATGCGAAACCGAGGAGCAAGCACTTATTGCTTGAAATTGCATATCCCGCATCAGGCTTTTCGTCGATGGCCGTTCGGAATACCGCTGGGACAGTTCTCTGGAGCGGAAGCATATGTCGTTGAAAGTGACGGAAAAGTTCGCAGCTGTACCAGGAATTGTCGGCCTCTGGACGATGAGCGGCTTTGCTTACATAGGGGATCTAGCTACCCTCGCGGGCCAGTCCGCCCATGTTACCTTTGTGGGCCCTTTCGAGGGTCAGCGTCTACGCCCCAATCGAGCAATCCATCAGGCTATGGCCGTCGGCGTTGAAGCTATACCTATTATCTCGCTGATTACCTTCTTCGTTGGTTTAATCATGGCACTGCAGAGTGCCTATGAACTGCGTCGGTTAGGTGCGATGCAACTGGTGGCGGGCACCGTGGCTATTTCTATTCTACGAGAACTTGGACCGTTACTTACAGCCATCGTCGTCATCGGTCGTTCGGGATCGGCTTTCGCCGCGGAGATCGGCACTAAAAAGGTGACTGAGGAGGTAGATGCTCTCCGAACGATGGCTTTCGATCCTGTGGCCTTCCTTGTCGCACCTAAATTTATGGCAATGCTGGTGATGATGCCGTGTCTTACAGTCTGGGCTGACTTCATGGGCATTGTAGGGGGATGTGTCTTCGGCGTCACTGGCGCCGACTTTACTATCGCCTCCTATTTCCAAGCAACGCGAGAGGCTATCCTCGCGCGCGATATCTACACAGGTCTCATCAAGAGCGCGCTGTTCGCATTGGTCATCACGGCCGTTGGGTGCAAAGAGGGTTTTTCAACGGGAGCCGGAGCTGAGGAGGTCGGACGCTCGACAACGGCGGCAGTCGTAACCTCGATAGCTCTTGTGATTGTTGTCGACCTTGTGTTTACAAGCCTGTTTTATTTTATTAATCCCACCTAACGCAGGAGAAGGATAGCACGTATGATGTCTCACAATCTGCCGATCACGGAGTTAGAACCGTTTTTATGTACGGTTAGTTAGTAAACCAGTCGCGGCAACAGGACCCCAAAATGACTAATGATGCTAGCGATGCGGCCATTTCAGTGGTTAACCTTAGTGTGTCTTACGGTGAACGCGAAATCCTCCATGGGATTACGTTTGACGTCCGTCGGGGGGAAACTATGGTGATTCTTGGTGGGTCAGGCTCAGGGAAAAGTACCTTATTACGAACATTAGTCGGTTTGGAAAAGCCGAGTTCAGGTGAAGTGTGGATTCAAGGTGTGAATATCGCAAATATTTCCGAGCGAGAGATGGATGTGATTCGCAAGAAAATGGGTATGTCGTTCCAGGGTTCGGCGTTATTCGGATCGTTAACCGTTGGCGAGAACGTTGCGTTGCCATTGCGCGAACACACCAATCTTGAAGACTCCACCATCGAGATTATGGTGAGGATCAAGCTCGGACAAGTTGGGCTCAGCAATTTCGAAGACTACATGCCTTCGGAATTAAGCGGCGGAATGAAGAAGCGTGCCGCTGTCGCGCGCGCATTATCCATGGATCCGGAGATACTGTTTTTCGATGAACCCTCCGCAGGGCTGGATCCCATCATTGCTGCGGGACTCGATGAACTAATCATGAATCTAAAGAAAGCCTATGCCATAACAATGGTCGTGGTAACCCACGAATTGGCCAGTGCATTTCTAATCGCAGACCGTATGGTCTATGTCGATCGTGGCCACATCATAGCGCTGGGAACCAAAGAGGAGTTCCAAGCAAGTACTCATCCGAGGGTGCGCCAGTTTTTGGATCGAGTGCCGGAGCCTGAGGTCCTCGATGAACTCGACTATCTGCAGATGCTCACGGGGGACCGCAAGACCGCGAAGGATTGAAAGTTTGGAGACCTTGAAGATGAGGACAGTATGAACAGCAAACGCGAGCAGGCCGCAGTGGGTTTTTTTGTAATAGTTGCGGCGGCACTGCTAATTGGGACAATCTTGGCTGTGTCCGGCACTTTTGCTTCGGGCGGGGTCGCACATCATACCTATTTTAAGTCGGCCGGCGGTCTTTTGCCTGGTGCCGCAGTTCGCTACGGAGGTATGAAAGCCGGCAAGGTCGAGGCTGTACGGGTGGATCCCAAAGACTCGACCCGCATTGAGATCGACTTTAGTGTACAGCGTGACATCCCGGTAAAGACCGATAGTATCGCGAAAATTTCCAGCCTGGGGGCGCTTTCCGATAACTATGTGGAGATCGGAACCGGAACAAAAGGAGGCCAACTTGCAGCACCCGGCAGCGAACTGAAGTCCGTCGAGACAGTGGGAATTGGTGATCTAGGCGATATGATTGGAGGCCTCACCCCCGTTGTCAATCAGGTTATGCAAACCCTGAACCAACGCCTCACGGAACTGCAGGTGACACTGGCCCGCGTCAACGATCTGCTGAACGACAAGAACCGCGAGAACATAGGCAACAGTCTAGGAAACTTGAATGCCATACTCGCTGAAAACCGTCCGAAGATATCAGGGAGCTTAGCGAACGTACAGGTCGCGAGTGCCAAGCTTGTACCCTTGCTAGATGACCTTAAGTCAACCATGAATCAGGCAAACGAGACCTTGTCGCACGTTGACGCTCTCGTGGTTGAGAATCGCCAGGACATTCGGACAATAGTCGTCGAGCTAAAAGAGACCATGCTCAACGCACAAGCTCTTATCGAGCAGCTAAAAAATACGACGGACAACAACACGGACAACATCGACCAAATCCTCGAGAATATCCGCATTACAAGCGAAAACATGAAAATACTGACGGATTCGTTGAAGACCAACCCTGCAGTGCTTATTCGTGGAAACAATGGGAAAGATCGAAAACCCGGCGAGAAGTAAGGCAAGGATCTCCACGGGGATGACCAATGACTATTTCTAACGGCTAGTTCTCCGCGGAGCAAAGAGGGTAGACGGGAGGAGTTGATACAAGAGCAGGTCTTTAAAGCAATATCTAGTGCCCTACGGAAGAGGTTTCCTATGCATCGAATGGCCCGACTCGTTTTGATATCACCGCTCGCCTTGAGTCTAAGCGGGTGTGGCGGGGGCAAGCCCATCCACTATTACACAGTACAGAGCCCTCGAACACCCACACTTACGACAAGCGCATACCCCGTATCTTTATTAGTTGGAGGCATCGGAGGAGCGGAAGTATTTCGGGACACGCCGATCTTGTATCGCATCGGCACCAACCAGATTGGCGCGTACCAGCATAGCCGTTGGGTGGAGCCTCCGGTCGAATTGATCAAGAGCAAATTAATACGCGTGCTGAGTGCTTCAGGCGATTATCAGTCTGTTAGCGGCCTTGGGAGCAATTCGGGCGGACAATTCGTGATTCGAGGCAGGCTCTACAACTTTGAAGAAGTCGACGGCGCGAATATCGAGGGACTCGTGTCTATGGAGTTTGAACTCTATGACCGGAAATCGGGCAAGATTGTTTGGAAGCATTTCTATTCCCAATCTGAACCCATACAAGGCAAGGAAATCTCCGCGGTCGTGGCGGCGCTGGATACCAATCTCGATCGGGGACTGAAAGAGGTTGCTGCCGGGCTCAACCAATATTTCTCGGCAAATTCTGCCGCAAGTCCTGAAAGTATTTTTGAAATTCACAGATCGCAAAAAGCGATAGGGTTGGAGCGTGGATTCAACGAGTAGTAGAGTGGTTTGAATTGAGTTCGAGGATGATAGGTTCTCCTCGCAGGAACGCAGATAAGTTCCTCTGTTAGCCACGGAGAAAAGATGGCTCTATTAGCAAATCTGAGAATTCGAGCCAAGTTGCTTCTCACAGTGCTGCCACTGGCGCTGATGGTGGTCCTAGCGACACTATATTCGTCGATCACAAGTAGGCAGATCGATGCCCACTATAGCAATATGATCGACCATGACGTCAAGACGTTGCAGAGCCTCTCGGTGGCTCGAGCACACGCGAATCGAGTTGGTCTTTTCCTCTATGAGGAGGTTACCGAGCCTGACCCCGATAGGAGGGTAAAAATCGATGGAGAGCTAGACAAGATCTACGCTGATTTTCAAACGCGTATGGCGGAAGCAATGGCTCAGAGTCCAGATCACGCCAAGGCAATCAAGGCCACCGCGGCCCTTTTCGATAAGGCGATGTCAGATGCACGTCCTATTCGTGCCTCAGCATTGGCGAACAATACCGAAAAGGCCCTGAGTTTGATACGCGGGGACGCGGGTATGGAATTGCAGCAGGCGAGGCAGGCTGCCATCGACTCGGTGGACGAATTGCGAACGACTGTAGACCGGCAATCTGACGATCTCACGAGAAAAACTCACCGCGCCATTCTGATCACATGGCTTGTCGTCTGCCTCGGCCTTGCGGCGACTCTAACCTTCACCCTTTATATCGTCCAGACCGAAGTTATCGGCGAATTATTGGCCGTGCGCGGTAGCGTCCAGGCTCTTGCCGACGGACAGCTGGATCAAATGATCCCCTACCTCAACCAGACGAACGAAATAGGCGCGATCAGCCGAGCATTGCGCACTCTACAGGATAGTGCTCGCGAACGCGCAATCCAGCATTGGGTGAAGGCTGAGGTTTCGGATATCGCGGAGGAGTTGCAATCTTCCGTGAATTTTGCAGAATTCGGGAGATGTTTATTTTCGCGCCTCTCTGAGTCCATCCCGCTGCTCTACGGCGCTCTTTATGTTGCCGATGAAAGTCACGCTCGGTTGGCTCGTGTCGGAGGATTTGCTCTTGATGGTCCAGATGAGGCCCGGGAATTTATTTTTGGAGAGGGACTCATCGGCCAGGCGGCTGTGGAACGGCGGACACTAGTGGTTTCCGCAAACGAGGAAGATAAGCTCAGTATTTTGAGCGGGAGCGGAACGCTCAAGCCTCGCACTCTCCTCCTAATGCCGGTAGTACACCAGGACGTTGTGATGGGAGTCCTCGAACTAGCACCGACTTTAGCACTATCGGACCGCCAACAGGTTCTGCTTGAAGCACTCATGCCTGTTTTGGCGATGAACTCGGAGATGTTGTCCGCCAACATCAAGACCAGAAAGCTGCTCGAACACACTCAGCAGCAGGCAGAGACTCTGGCAGCGGTGGAGGAAAGGTCTCGCCTAATCTTGTCGTCAGTGGCGGATGGCATCTGGGGACTCAGCGCAGATGGGACGGTTGCATTTGTGAATCCTGCAGGCGCTCGAATGTTGGGCTATGAGCCGGAGGAACTCATTGGCCAGCCGATGCATGCAGCCGTTCATTACGCCTATCCCGATGGATCGCCATACCCTGCAGAAGATTGTTGGATGTCCAAGACCGCCCACGACGGGCAACGCCACGTATCTTCGGACGAAGTCCTCTGGAAGAAGGACGGAAGTTGCCTCTGCGTAGAATACAGCACCACGCCAATTCGGAAGGGAGATCAGGTTGTGGGGGCAGTTGTGGCGATCCAAGACATAACAGAGCGAATACGAAGTGAACAAGCTATACAGGAAAGCGAGAAGCGGTTCCGTTCCATTTTCGAGAATGCGCAGATTGGAATCGGCATCTATGCCATCAATACGAGGGAGCATTTAAGCAACCGCACTCAACTTGAGCAGTTGGGCTACAGCGCGGAAGAATTGAACGACACGAAGAAATGGGACAAGATCATTCATCCAGATGACCGCGCCGAGGGAGCAAGGAGGTATGCCGATCTTATTGAAGGGAAGCGCGATGAGGATGAGTATATACAACGCTTCATCCGGCCTGATGGCAGCATCATCGTTGCGAGTGGAAGATTCAAACTTATCCGGGATGCCCAGGGTAAGCCGCAATACGTTATCTCGTTGCACGAAGACATTACAGAGCGTCAACGGGTCGAGCAGCGCCTTCGCTTCACACAATATGCGGTGGACCACGCAGCCGACGCGGTTTTCTGGATTCGTACAACAGATGGAGGGTTGGAATATGTCAATGAGGAGGCTAGTCGGAGCCTTGGCTACACGAGAGAGGAATTGCTGGCTACTCCCATCAGCGAAATCACTGAGTTTGGCCCCGACAAGCTGAAAGAAGTCATAGAGCTTCTTCGGGATAAACCTGTTCTGACTCGAGAGTCAAAACATCGTGCTAAAGATGGGCGCGTATTCGATGCTGAGGTCACTTTGTACTGTGCAGACTATATGAACCAGCAGATTATCGTAGCCAATGTTAAGGACATCACAGAACGTAAATGGGCAGAGGCGGCGATCCTTGAGGCCAAGGAGGTAGCGGAAGCGGGCACGAAGGCGAAGTCCGATTTCCTGGCCAATATGAGCCATGAAATTCGCACACCGATGAATGCGATCATTGGCATGTCGCATTTGACATTGAGGACTGAACTTGACCATCGTCAAAGAGACTATGTCAGGAAGATTCAACAGTCCGGCCAGCATCTGCTCGGCATCATCAACGATATTCTGGATTTCTCGAAGATCGAAGCTGGCAAGCTGTCTGTAGAAAACATTGACTTCAATCTCGATAAAGTGTTGGAGAACGTCAGCAATCTTCTCTCCGAGAAGGCCTCGTCCAAAGGTTTGGAACTGATCTTCGACATTGAGCCCTCGGTCTCAACCCAACTCAAGGGCGACCCACTGCGGTTGGGCCAAATCCTGATCAACTTCTGCAACAACGCCGTTAAGTTTACAGAGCAGGGCGAGATCGTCGTCAAAGTTCGGATCCAGGAGGAAGATGAGGACAGTAAACTTGTCTGCTTCTCGGTTAGCGACACTGGCATCGGCCTTACCGAGGAACAAATGGGGCGACTGTTTCAGGCATTCGAGCAAGCGGACACTTCTACGACGAGACAGTTCGGCGGCACCGGACTTGGGTTGGCTATCTCCAAGCGATTGGCACAGTTGATGGGCGGTAATGTCGGAGTGGCCAGCGAACTGGGTAAGGGAAGCACATTTTGGTTCACGGCTCGCCTCGGCAAGAGCACAGCTCCACTGCGGAAGCTCTCCCGGCCGGACTTGCGTGGTCGACGCGTTCTGATTATCGATGACAATTCACAGGCACGTGAGGTGTTGTCGAGCATGCTGACAAGTATGACCTTCATTGCGGATGAGGCAGCCTCTGGACAGGAAGGCATTGAAATGGTTCGCAAAGCAGCCGAATTAGACAAGCCGTACGAGATCGCTTTTGTCGATTGGCAGATGCCAGAGATGGATGGCATTGAAACGGGGAAACGAATTCGGGCGTTGCCGAATGTTGTCGTTCCGCCACGTCTGGTGATGGTTACAGCTTACGGTCGTGAGGAGGTTCTAAAGCAAGCCGATGACAATGCCTTCGCCAGCGTTCTCGTCAAGCCAGTTACGGCATCCATGCTTTTCGATTCATCCGTCGAAGCTCTGGGAATTGGTGACGAAAGAATCGCAGAAGTTCCGGCCAATTCAAGTTTAAACCTTGACCGATTACATGGGGTTCGAGTGCTGCTGGTGGAAGACAATGAACTTAATCGCGAAGTCGCGATGGGACTGCTCGGGGCCGCTCACATGTCCGTCGACATAGCTGAGAATGGCAAGGTGGCGGTCCAAATGGTGAGCGAGCATGATTACGATCTTGTGTTGATGGATATGCAAATGCCGGTAATGGATGGAATCGCAGCCACAAAAGCGATCAGGTCTGACCAACGTTTCCGTGGGCTGCCCATCATCGCTATGACCGCCAACGCGATGGACGCGGACCGCGAATTGTGTAGGCAAGCGGGGATGAACGACCATGTGAGTAAACCAATTGATCCGGACGCGATGTTCGCGACATTGGTGCACTGGGCAAAACCACGCCGAGTCCTGAGCTCTGAGCCTCCAGGTAAGAAGGTTGAGACGGCCTTTTCACAAAATATCGCCGATATTCCTGAAATTGAAGGTATAGACATCAAGGATGGCCTCAAGCGAGTGGGAGGCAATGGGCAATTGTATCGGGGCCTGATTGTGAAGTTTGCGGAGAAGCACAACGACTCAGGCGTGCTGGTCAAAGCTGCTCTTCAGAGCGGAGATCGCGAACTGGCTCAGCGCATTGCTCACACAGTAAAAGGTGTCGCCGGGAACATCGGTATCAAGCGAGTTCAATTCGCAGCGGAGAAATTAGAAAAAGCAATTCGCGAGAACGATTCGGAAGTTCCAACGATGCTCCAGGATTTCATTTCAGTCATGCGCGCTCAGATTGAGGCAATAGAGCAGGCTTTGTGCACGTTAGCGACACCCACGTCCGAAAACGAATCAAGAAAAAACTTCGATCCCGCTGGAGCTTCATGTGAAATCACACGGTTGCGGAGCCAACTCGAGGCCAGCGATGGCGCTTCAGAGGAGACGTTTCGTGTACTACGAAGTGTTCTTGCCCGCCAAGTTGATAAGGCGCTATTGGATGCACTTGGTGCAGATATAAACGATTTCAATTTTAGCGGAGCCCTGTTGAAGCTGGACGACATCGCCAGAGAACATAGCCTGAATCGGAAGGAGGTAAAGGATGAACGCCGAAGTGAAGACATTGTTACTCGTAGACGATGAGCCCGCAAACATCCAGATTGTGAACTCGATTCTCAAAGACATCTACAAGACTCGTATTGCGACAAGTGGCGCGAAGGCTTTAGAACTTGCAAATCAAACTCCCGCTCCCGATCTGATTCTTCTGGATGTCATGATGCCCGAGATGGACGGGTACGAAGTTTGCTCCCGTCTTAAGTCTGCTGACCATACGCGGGACATTCCCGTGATCTTTCTAACGGGTCAAACTGAGATTGACGATGAAACGAAGGGGTTCGAGGTCGGGGCGGTCGACTATATTCATAAACCGTTCTCGCCAGCAGTCGTACAAGCCAGAGTACGTACACACCTTATGCTCCGCGGTATACGCGAACAACTAGCGCGCCAATTGCAAAGCATCCAGTGTGAAATGGACACTGCGCGACAGATTCAATTGTCTATCTTGCCGCGCGAAATCCCTGTAATCAGGGGTCTGGACATTTCAGCCCGTTATCTTCCCATGACGGCGGTGGCAGGCGATTTCTACGACTTTATCCCGATCGACGAGAAGCGGATCGGCATTTTGGTAGCGGATGTATCTGGCCACGGCATGCCCGCCGCGCTTATATCATCCATGCTCAAGATTGCACTGGACGGTCAAATTAAAT
Source organism: Edaphobacter aggregans (assembly GCF_003945235.1). Classification (NCBI taxonomy): domain Bacteria; kingdom Pseudomonadati; phylum Acidobacteriota; class Terriglobia; order Terriglobales; family Acidobacteriaceae; genus Edaphobacter; species Edaphobacter aggregans. The sequence goes on along the minus strand of NZ_RSDW01000001.1, from coordinate 1,362,302 downwards.
GTGCCTTGGAGCCTGCGCGCGTGTTGGCTGGCCTGAATCGTACGTTGTGTGGAAAATTCCAGGGCCATTTTGTCACCGCGGTGTATGTGGTGGTAGATACGGAAAGGCAAAGTCTTCTCTATGCAGGTGCGGGACACCCACCACTCATTTTCATGGACCACTCGGCAGGGAAGGCACGCGACTTCGTCGAGAACGGTTTGTTTCTTGGTTTCTTCCCGGAGGCCACCTACACCGCGGTGGAGATACCTTTCAAAGCGGGTGACTGGGGCGTCCTTTACACCGACGGAATCCTGGAAATGACCGACCCTTCAGATGAGCAATTTGGTCTAGATCGCTTCAAGCAATTTCTCCAGGACAATCATGACTTATCAACGGGGCAATTCGTCGATGAGCTTCTTGAAGCGTTATCTCAATGGTCGAATCTTGCTTTAGGGCGGGAACCTGAGGATGACATTACGCTTCTGGCTTTCCATTTCGGGCGCACTGCTGGCTGACAACTTCTACACACCACTTAATTTAGTAGCTCACCTCACTGATTTGTGGAACCCTCACAAATTTTGTTGACGTCACACAATATTCACAGTAGTTTCTAAAAACTATCCCTTTTTCTGGCTTCTGACGTTTTATAACGTCGTCCGCCATGTTGTCTTTCAACAAAACCCATCCATGGGTCGAAGGATTTCTACGCCTCAAAAAATGCAACTCCACAAATTACCAGGAGCTCGACAATGACTCAGTTCTGGAAAAAGCACCTTCGAATTCTTCTCACTTTCCTCATTGCCTTTCCAGCATTCGGCCAAACCTTTCGTGGCACAGTCTCCGGTACCGTCCTGGACACACAGGGTGCCGTGATTACAGACGCCGCCGTCGTGCTCGTCAATCCGGCAACTGGTGTCGCGCTGAACGCGAAGTCCGGCAAAACGGGTGACTTCCTCTTTCCTGAACTCCCCGTCGGCACCTACCAACTTACCGTCTCCTTCAGTGGCTTCCGGACCCAAAAAATCGATAACATCGATGTCGCCGTATCCAAGATTGTCGATCTCAAAGTCGAGTTGAGCGTCGGAGCCGAGGCCGCCATTGTCGACGTCAATGCCAGCGGCGTCACTACAGACACCACCTCCTCCGCCCTCGTCACTGTCATCGACTCCAAGTCCGTACAGGAGATGCCGATGAACGGACGCAACTTCACCCAGATGATCAAGTTCGCCCCCGGCGTAAACATCTCCAGTTCCGTCAATGGCTCACGCACAGCCAGTATCAACTATCAGGTGGACGGTGTCGATAACGTCGACGCCTACCTCGGTATCGTGGCTTCCAACCAGGGCGGCATTCAATCTATCGCCGGCGGCCTCATCCCCATAGAAGCCATCGATCAGTTCTCTATGCAGTCCGGCGGTGAAGCCGACCAGGGCCGCAACGCAGGCGCTAACTCCAACATGGTCCTCAAGAGCGGTACCAACAAGATCCACGGCGATGTGTTCTACTTCGACCGCAACGAGTTCTTCGCCTCCATCTCGCCATTCGCTGCCGTCGGCTCGCGCAAGCCCCTCATCCGCAACCATCAGGGTGGATTCACCCTCGGCGGCCCCATCTGGAAGGATCACACCTTCCTCTTCCTCGCCGGTGAGATCCAGGTCGCTAAGGCCAACGTAGCGCTCACCGACACCGTCTTGACCGATGCCTGGATCGCACAGGCCAAGGGCTTCATGGCTAACTTCGGCGTCGCCGTCAATCCTGTCAGCCAGAACCTCTATAACCTACTTTACCCCGCCAACTCCAAGTCAGGCCCGGCGACCGCTAACAACTACTTCGCCAGCGGAGCCTCCAACTACAACAGCTTCAATGGCGTCATCAAGCTCGACCACAAGTTCTCCGATAAGTACTCCATCTCTCTTCACTACATCGGGACCACCGGCAAGCAGACCGCACCCACCGGATCGGACTACGCACAGTACTTCCAGACTGCACCCATGCACATCCACAACGCCTCTATCGTGCAGACCTCTGTCTTCAATAGCCACCTATTGAACATAATCACCTTCGGTACTAACTACTTCAAACAGACCTTCAACGACGCTGACCAGAACTTCAACCCCCAGCAGAACGCTGGTCTCAACCTTGGACTCAACGGCATCATCGCCGCTGGAGCTCCCACCCTCACTGTCAGCGGCTTCGACATCACGGGCGCCACTCAACCCTCCGGCCGCACCGATGTCACCGGCCACGTCGTCGATAATCTTCACTGGACCCTCGGTCGCCACGCCCTCAAGTTCGGTGGTGAGTTCCGTCGCGCCGACGTCGACCTCCTCTATTTCTCCAACGCCCGTGGCAGTTTTTCCTTCGACGGCACGCGTGGCCCCTGGGACACTGCCGCCGGCGCGCTCACTCCGGCCGCCAACGCATATTGCGCCGCCAATGGCCTTAGCGCCAATTGCTCCTCATTAAGCTACATCGGCGATTTTCTCGCCGGCATGCCCACCAACGCGTCCGGAGCCAAGCTCCTCCAGGGCAACGCCGAGCGCATCTTCCTTCTCAACACCATAGACAGCTGGGCGCAGGATGACTTCCAGGCCACTCGTAAGCTCACCCTCAACCTCGGCGTTCGCTATACCGTTCCCGGTGTCGTGCACGACGCAGCCAACGATCTCTACAGCTTCGTTCCTGGAACTACCCCCGCCTTCCAGGTCCCGCTCTACAAGAACTACTACGGCTCCTTCGGACCGCGGTTTGGCTTTGCCTATTCGCCGTTCGACGATAACACGACTGTGATACGAGGCTCCTATGGCCTCTTCTATGACGTTCCCGGCATGAGCGCTATGGTCAGTGGAACAACCACTAACGGCGGTGACTCCTATACCCAAAACAATCCCGCGGGCCCCCACGCCGCCGTCACCTACATCGCCTCCAATGTCACATTCGCAACCAACATCAACCCTTTCGTCGGCGCGAACCCGCCGCAACTAGGCGCCTTTGGTGTGAATCCCAACATCAAGACCCCCTACGCGGAGACCTACAGCTTAGGCATCGAACAGCAGCTTTCGAAGTCCACGCTCGTCACTGTTGGATACGTTGGCACTGTGGGACATCGTCTTCTGGCGCTTCTCGACCTCAATCAGCCTGTTGCTAACGGAACATCAACCGCCAGCGCCCGTCCCTACCAACAGCTCTCCTTCCCAGGCCAGACCATCACCACCGGTAAGTCGCTGGCCGGCATCAACCAGCTGGACAACGCAGCCGACTCCAACTTTAACTCTCTCCAGGTTGTCATCAAGCAAGCTCCCTGGCACGGAATCCAAACCACCTTCAACTACACCTGGGCTCACTCGCTCGATGACAACTCCTCCACTACTACTCCGATGAACAGCTACAACATTCATCAGGACTATGGAAACAGCACCTTCGACACTCGCAACACCGTTACTGGCTTCGTCTACTACGACGCCCCCCAACTCTTCCACGTCATGCCCCGCGTCAGCAAGGGATGGCAACTCAACGCACTCTACACCTTCTCTGGGGGCACCCCCATCAGCCCGCTCGTCAGCACTGACAACAGTGCCACGAAGCAGTTGAAGGATCGCCCCAACTTCACTGGTGTCAACCCCTTTGCCGGACGCACTGTCATTACCGCTGCCAATGGCACGCGCCAGTACCAATACCTGCTGCAGGGTTCCGCGTACTTCAGCACGCCGACTCCCGGCACCTACGGCAACTTGCAGCGCGACAACTTCTACGGCCCCGGCTTCGGCGCTGTCGACTTTTCGCTCTTCAAGCACACGGCCATCACCGAGCGCATTATGTCGGAGTTCCGCATCGAGTGCTTCAACATCATGAACCAGGCCAACTTGGCCAACCCGTCGGTCTCCAACATTAACAGTGCCACCACCTTCGGCCGTATCACCCAGACCCGCAACGGTGCCGGCGCTCCCGGTCTTGGCTACGGTGAGCCTCGCAACGTGCAGTTCGCGCTCAAGCTACAGTTCTAACGTCTACAACGACGCAACGCTGCCTTCCATGCTGCCCGTCTTGAGACTCCTGCTCCCCCTCAACACATCCGCTACGGGGAACTAAATCTAGCTCGCTTCACTATTTTCGACGCTCTTCCGCCCCCCTGGGCTAGGAAGGGCGTTCTTTTCTTGGGTTTATTTCTGAGCGCTCACGTAACTGAGTTATACGCGACGCCAGAAGACCAGAGATTGATTATCGCCAACCGACCTGATGAAGGAGTCAATTTTTAAATGTCTTGCCATGCGCAAACATGTGTAGTAGAAAATAGGACAACCGTAGGAGACTCCCTTGCCTGACAACAAACTGTCGAAGCTTGAATTCCAGATCATGGAGGCTTTGTGGAGCCGGGGAGACTTATCTATTCGTGAGATCCAGGAGACGTTTCCGGCTAAACAAGTCCCCGCCTATACGACCATTCAGACGACCGTTTATCGGATGGAGGCGAAGGAGATTGTTCGCAGGGTGAAGAAGGTGGGAAATTTCCACGTCTTCGCTGCTGCGATTTCTCGTGAGTCGGTACAGCGGCGGCTGATCGACGATCTGTTGGGCTTTTTCGGAGGGAACAGCCAGCCGGTGATGGCCCACCTTATCGAATCGGGCAAGCTGTCGCTGGAGGACGTGAAGGAAGCGGAAAAGGTATTGCAGAAAGTGGCGAGAAAGGGGAAGAAATAATGGTCTTTCCTGTTCAGTCGCTTGGATATTGGATGGCGGATGTGGTCAATCACCTTTGGCAGTCAACAGTGTGTGCCGTGGTTGCCTGGCTGCTGACACTTATGTTGCGTCGCAACCAGGCGCGCACGCGATACCTGCTTTGGCTGCTGGCCTCTGCGAAGTTTCTTGTGCCGTTTTCGATCCTGATCGTCGCGGGCGAATGGTTGCAGACACGAATGTTTGTCCCCGCTCAGACTGCGTTTTCGACGGTGATAGGGGATATTGCTGGACCCTTCTCCGCAAGCGTGGGCGTTGCAAAGGCAGGCTCTGCGGTTCTTCGAATCGCTTCTCCTATCATTTCCGCACCGGTAGCGGCGAAACAGCATGAAGACTGGCTCGCGCTGCTGTTGTTGGGAGTATGGGGTTGCGGATTGCTATTTTTGCTTGTTAGCTGGGGACGAAGCTGGTGGCAGCTTTGTGCTGTCGTGCGTACGGCTTCACCCGTGATGCAGGTGGGCGGTGTACTCGTGTTGTCGACGTCAACGCGCGTGGAGCCTGGAGTTTTCGGCATTCTGCGACCAGTTCTGCTGCTGCCCGAAGGTATTACAGACCGGCTAAGTACGCCACAGCTGAATGCTATTCTTGCGCATGAGCTATGCCATGTGCGGCGGCGAGACAACCTGACTGCGGCCTTGCACATGGTTGTGGAGTCCTTATTTTGGTTCCATCCAGCTGTTTGGTGGATACGAACTGGGCTTGTCGAAGAACGGGAACGGGCCTGTGATGAGTCCGTCCTCGAATCGAGCCGCGAAGCCCTCGCGTATGCAGAAGGAATTCTAAATGTATGCAAGTTCTATGTGGAGGCACCCTTGACGTGTGTTTCGGGAGTGACAGGCTCTGATCTGAAGAAGCGGATCGTCCGCATTATGGCCAACCAGGCAGTACGCGAGCTGGATCTGAGGCGAAAGCTGCTGTTGGGTCTGGCGGCGGTGCTGGCGTTGGCGGCGCCGGTTGTCTTTGGCCTGATCCATGTGCGCGAAGTGTATGCGCAGACCGCTGCTGAGAAGACAGGCATCGACGATACGTGGCAGGGGACGCTTCATGCCCCTCAGAAAGATCTGCGCACCGTGCTGAAGATCACAAAGACAGACGCAGGCGCGCTTAAAGCCACGATGTACAGCATCGATCAGGGTGGTCAGCCCCTTTCGGCCACGACCGCCACCTTCGAAGGTTCCGTGTTGAAGTATTCGATTGAGATGCTCGACCTCACATACGAGGGCAAGATGTCTTCGGATGGCAAGTCGATCACCGGTTCAGTGACGCAGGGATCGAAACCGCTACCGCTCGTCTTCGAACGGACCACGGCGGAGACCGCGTGGGCTATTCCCGAGCCTGCACCGAAGCTTCCGCCGATGGCCGCCGACGCCAACCCGAGCTTTGAAGTAGCGACGATCAAACCGAGCAAGCCCGATCAGCCGGGCAAAATGTTTGGCGTACGGGCCGCCAGATTCAAGACAATCAACACGAGATTGAGCGATCTTATCTCGTTCGCCTACGACGTTCAGGCAAAGCAAGTAATCGGCGGCCCGGATTGGATGGCGACGGAGAAGTTCGATATCGATGCCCAGCCTGATACGCCAGGTTCGCCGAACCGCGTACAGCTGAGAACCATGGTGCAGAAGTTGCTCGCCGACCGGTTCCAGTTGAAGTTCCACCGCGACAAGAAAGAGCTCTCCGCGTATGTTCTTACCGTGGCGAAGAGCGGATCAAAGCTCAAGAAGAGTGACGGTGATCCAAACGGTCTGCCCGCTCTGTTCTTTAGAGGTTTGGGAGTACTCACGGTGCAAAACGCCACCATGGCAGACTTCTCCCAACTGTTGCAGTCCGCCGTACTCGATCGTCCTGTGGTGGATCAGACTGGCCTGGCGGGCAAGTGGAATTTTCTACTCAAGTGGACGCCTGACGAATCACAGTTTGGTGGCATGGGCATCAAGGTACCGCCACCCAGCGATGCCGCCGATGCACCTCCGCCACTGTTTACGGCGATTCAGGAGCAGATCGGGCTAAAGCTGGATGCGGGTAAGGCATCGGTTGAGGTACTTGTGCTCGACCACGTCGAGAAGCCCTCCGAGAACTAAGATCATGCAGTCGCGACGGCAAAGGCTCCGAGGGTTGAGGCTTCTGTGTGCCTGCGCTCTTTTGTACGTTGCACCGCTGGCAGAAGCCTCGGAGTTCCACGGGCAGGTCTTCTGCGGCGGCGTACCTGTGCCCGGAGCTACGGTGCTTATGACGCAGGGCACCAATCGCTTTTCGACCGTTACTGACCGACAGGGCCTGTATGAGTTCGCAGACCTTCCCGATGGAACGTGGAAGATCCGGATCGAGATGCGCGGCTTCTCGGCGCTTGAGGGCGAAGTCAAGGTGGCCGCGGATGCCCCACAGGATTCATGGGAGTTGAAACTTCTCGGGCTCGACCAGATGCTGGCCGAGATAGGGGTAACGACGTCAGAGAGCAAGCAACCGCTCAAGACTCGGCCCCCTGATACAGGTGAAGCAATACGGAAGGACGCGCCAAAGCAGGACGAGGCGAGCGTTCCGGAAGCCCCGCGTCCACAGGATGGCACCGTAGATCGACCGAGCGACGGACTGTTGATTAATGGCAGTGAGAGTAATGCTGCAACCTCGAAGTACTCGTTGACGCCTGCATTCGGCAATCGCCGACCAGGCACGAAGAGCCTCTACACCGGGGGAATCGGTGCAACCGTCGGCAACTCCATCTTTGACGCGCGGCCCTATGCACTGGCGGGGCTGCCTTTGCCAAAAGCGTCATACAGTCGTTTGACGACGATGTTCACGCTAGGAGGCCCGCTCAACATTCCACACCTGATGTATCACGGACCGACCTTCTTCGTCGGATACCAGGGGACGCGGAACCACGATGCGGTAATCGAGTCCGGCTTGGTGCCGACTGCGGCGGAGAGGAACGGCGATCTCTCTGGCCTCCTGGACGCGCAGGGACAGCCGGTGAAGATATACAACCCTACGAACGGCTTGCCGTTTACTGGACTGATCCCGGTCAGCGCGCAAGCGCAGTCGCTGCTGAAGCTCTATCCACTGCCGAACCTCGCGGACAATTCCCGCTACAACTACCAGACGCAGGTGCTGAACAATACACATGCGGATGCGTTGCAGTCGCGGCTGGACAAGACGATCGGACGAAAAGATCAGGTGTACGGCGGCTTTGGATTTCGCAGCTTGCGTAGCGACTCCGCAAACCTGTTCAACTTTCGCGATACGACAAACACGTTAGGAATCGACACAAACATGAACTGGTCACACCGGTTTCGTCATCAATATTTCGCACTGCTGGGATATCGCTTTAGCCGCCTACGAACAGAAGTACGGCCCGAGTTCCAGGGACGCGAAAACATCTCAGGCAATGCCGGCATAACAGGCAACGATCAAGATCCGATGAACTGGGGACCGCCGAGCCTCATGTTTTCAGGCGGAATAGCAACGCTCACCGACGCTCAGAGTCTGTTCAATCGCAACCGAACAGATGCAGTGTCGCTGAACATATCCACCACGCAACGACACCATACCGTTACCTTTGGCGGAGACTTTCGCAGGCAGGAGTTCAACGAGTTTTCGCAGCAGAACCCTCGCGGGTCGTTTACGTTTACCGGCGCGGCGACGCAGGCACGAGGCAGCACATCGGCAACCCCTGCCACGGCAAGCGGTTCCGATCTGGCGGACTTCCTCTTTGGCGTTCCCGATACCAGTGCCGTAGCATACGGCAATCCCGATAAGTACTTTCGGCAATCCGCGTACGACGCCTACATCACCGATGACTGGAGGCTGCGACCGGAGCTCACGATCAACGCTGGCATGCGCTGGGAGTACGGTGCCCCGATGACCGAACTGTATGGCAGGCTTGTAAATCTGGATATCACACCTGGGTTCACGGCGATTGCGCCTGTGTTAGGGAGTAGCCCCACTGGCCTGCGGACTGGCACTGAGTATCCAAGCTCGCTCATTCGTCCGGATAAGAGAGGATTTGAGCCACGGATCGGTATCTCGTGGCGGCCTCTGCCAGCGTCGACGCTGGTAATACGAGGAGGGTACGGCATCTATCGCGATACTTCGATATACCTATCGAGCGCCGAATCGATGTCGCAACAGTCGCCGCTCTCGACGAGCGTCAGCGCAGCGAATAGCACGGGGTGCCCGTTGACGCTCGCGAACGGTTTCATCAACTGTGCAGGAACTACGGCAAACACCTTTGCGGTCGATCCAAATCTGCGAGTGGGCTACGTGCAGACGTGGCAGTTGATTGCGCAGCGAGATCTCCCCGGAGCGATGGTGATGACTGCGACATACCTCGGGAACAAGGGCACCCATGGGATGCAGGAGTTTTTGCCGAACACGTATCCCATCGGTGCCGAGAACCCCTGCCTGGACTGCCCGGTTGGCTTTATCTATAGGACGTCGAACGGAAACTCGACGCGACAATCCGGACAAATTCAGTTAAGGCGGAGACTTCGCAGCGGTTTTACCGCGACTGTGGACTACACGTTCGCGAAGGCGCTCGACAACGATTCGCAGGTTGGCGCGACAGGGCATGTGACAGCGACAGCAACGACAGCGGGAGCGGAAAGCCAGCCAAGCGCACCGCCGCCCACCATCGCACAAAACTGGCTTGATCTGCGTGCCGAGCGAGGGCTCTCTACCCTCGATCAGCGTCACCTCGTGAAGGCACAGATTCAGTACACAAGCGGGATGGGAATGGGCGGCGGGACGCTGCTGAGCGGATGGAGAGGAACGCTGCTGAAGCAGTGGACTGTGCTGACACAGATCTCGGCCGGCAGTGGTTTACCAGAGACGCCGGTCTACCTGGCAATCGTGCCGCGAACGGGGGTAACCGGAACGATCAGGCCAGACCTTACGGGAGCGCCAATCTATCAGGCTTCAGCTGGATATTTTCTGAATGTGGCGGCGTACAGCGCGCCGGTTGTAGGACAGTGGGGAACCGCACGACGAAACTCCATCACTGGCCCAAGCCAGTTCAGCCTCGATGCAGCGCTGCAGCGCACATTTCGGCTTCGCGATCCGCTTCATCTCGACGTTCGGATGGATGCTACAAACTTGTTGAACCACACAGTCTTCACCTCATGGAACACAACGGTGAATAGCACGACCTTTGGGCTGCCGAGTGCGGCCAATTCCATGCGGAGCCTGCAGTTGACGGGCCGCCTGAGGTTTTAGCGATGCGTCTGTTGAAAGGATTGCTGCTTGCCACGGCTCTTGGAGTTGGACAGTCTGGTGCTGCTCAGCAGATCGGCACCAATGCAACACCCACTCAAAACGGCGCCTACACCCTTTCGGTCAAATCGCAGTTAGTAGTTGAGACCGTCGTCGTGAAAGACAAAAAGGGCAACTTCATCAACGGACTAACGGCCAAAGACTTCACCGTAACCGAAGACGGTACGCCTCAGACAATCCGCTTCTGCGACCATCAGGAGCTGCCTCTTACAGCCGATCCATTGCCGATAACACCAGCGGACGAGGAACAAATCACCCTTTACAAGCGGCTGACCCACACGCAGATTGCACCAGAAGATCCGGGTCGCACACAGTATAAGAATCATCGCCTGCTGGCCCTTTACTTCGACATGACGGCCATGCCGCCTCAAGACCAGGTTCGCGCTCTGGCCGCGGCGGAAAAGTTTGTGCGAACGCAGATGACCCCTGCAGACCTCATCTCGATTCTGCGTTACGGCGGTGGATCCGTCGATGTGCTGCAGGATTTTACAGCGGACCGCAACCGGCTACTGAGCATCCTGCAGACATTGGTCATCGGCGAAGGCCAGGGCTCCGCAGACTCTATCGATGATGCCAGTAGCGCCGATACAGGGGCAGCCTTCGGACAGGATGACAGCGAGTTCAACATCTTCAACACGGACCGCCAGCTCTCCGCACTACAAACCGCTGCGAAGATGCTCGGCCAAATGAGCGAGAAAAAATCTCTCATCTACTTCGCGAGTGGCCTGCGCCTGAATGGCGTCGATAATCAGGCGCAACTGCACGCAACCATCGATGCTGCAATACGGGCAGGAGTTTCATTCTGGCCGATAGATGCGCGCGGCCTGGTAGCGCAGGCTCCTCTCGGAGATGCGACTCAGGGCTCGCCTGGCAATCAGGGAATGTATTCCGGCGCGGCCGCACAAGCTGTAACCGACAAGTTCCAGCGGTCGCAGGACACAATGTTCGCACTGGCTGCCGATACCGGAGGCAAAGCGCTCTTCGACAACAACGACCTCACAAAAGGAGTGGTACAAGCACAGCGCGCAATCTCGGACTATTACATCGTGGGCTACTATACGACCAACACCGCGCAGAATGGACGGTTTCGGAAGGTAAAGATAACTGTCGATTCCGCGCTCGAAGCCAACCTCGAATACCGCCAGGGCTACTACGCGAATAAAGAGTTCAGCCACTTCACGCCAACCGACAAGGAGCGACAGCTCGAGGACGCCTTAATGCTGGGCGACCCGATTACAGATCTCACGATCGCGATGGAGATCAATTATTTTCAGCTCAATCGCGCTGAATACTTCGTGCCCATTGTTGTGAAGATTCCCGGAGGCGAACTCGCCTTGGCGAAACGCTTCGGAGCAGAGCACACGCTGATCGACTTCGTTTGCGAGATCAAAGACGAGGTAGGTGGCGTAACTGTCACCAATGTTCGGGACAACGTCAACATCAAGCTGAGTGATTCCACAGCCGCGGAGTTGGCTCGAAGACCGATCGAGTACGACGCCGGATTCACTCTCACTCCCGGAAGATACTCGGTCAAATTTTTAGCGCGCGACGACGAGACGGGACGAATCGGCACCTATCAGACAACCTTCATCATCCCGAACCTAAACAAGGAAACAAAGCGTGTTCCCATCAGTTCGGTTGTGCTAAGCAACCAGCGCGTCGACATGAAGGACGCCCTCTATAACGCGACCAAGGGGAAGGAAGCGGCTAAGAACGATGCGGCCAATCCACTCGTGAAAGATGGTCTCAAACTGATTCCAAGCGTGACGCGGGTCTTCAGCACAGACCGTGAACTTTATGTATATCTACAGGCGTATGAAGGCAACCCAACAAGCAGCACAATAGCAACCGCCGCGAACCCCGCGCCTGCAAAACCCGTCGCGCCACTGATCGCCTTTGTAAGTTTCTATCGGGATCAGAAGAAGGCGTTTGAGACTGGCCCAATTGCTGTGACACCACAACCGGGTAGTCGGCTAGGCGTAACACCAATCGGCTTCAATATCAGGCTCGGTGAACTTGCGCTCGGACGGTATGAGTGTCAAGTAAACGTCCTCGACCCGACGGGGCAGAAAGTCGCGTTTTGGCAAGGCTCAATCATGCTGATACGGTGACAAAGATGAAAAACGATCACGTAGATCGCCAGCGAACGTCGAAGAGTGGGATTTATGGACGATGCCAGCATTCCTGATTGCTATCAGCAGTGGCCTTGAAACACTGAAACTAAGTAGCGTTTGCAGTGGTCGACCTCTCTAGAAGCAGTGGTTGTCCACTCTACGAACACAATTCGAAATAAACGCTTGACATATCTGACGAATCCTTTCTATATTTTCGTCCGACTCGACAAACCTTTCAATCACGCAATCTAAGACAAACGTTTGTCTTAGATTGGAAGCAAATCGGGTTCAAAAAAGGTTAATTGGTCAGGTGGTGAGCTTGGTTACTGGATAGAGTTTTTGCCAATTAAGACAAACGTTTGTCTTATGTTTTTGATTCCCGCTTCACGATCTGATGCCCACGATAGAGGCTATGTCGTTTGAGATATTTAGGAGGCAATATGAGCTTTAGAGGCAAATTGAAAGTGAGTCTGCTGACGATAACGTTAAGCTTTGCGGTTGGACTCAGCCTTACGGAAGTCGGCTTCGCGCAGAGTATGAATGCTGGCGATATCCGTGGTGTTGTAACCGATGCGAGCGGCGCCGTGCTTCCTGACGTGACCGTAACGGTGGTTAATAAGAACACTGGAGTAACAAAGGTTCTTACTACGAACCAAGATGGTTTGTACGACACATCCTCGATTGTCACCGGAACCTACGAACTTACGTTCTCCAAACCAGGATTCCAAACATACGTTCGGTCATCTTTGACGATTGACGTGGGAAATGTCACTGTCAACGCGCAGCTAACGGTTGGTGCTGTAACGGAGCAGGTAGTGGTGCAGGCCGACATTCCCCTGCTAGCAACCGAGAACGCGGAGCAATCCACTACGCTTAGCGCAAGGCAGCTGTCGGAATTACCGCAGGTTGGACAGGACTGGCAGAACTTCACGATCCTATTGCCCGGAGGCTCTGGTGCTCCGATGGCGGGCGGCTCACAGGGGGCAAATAATCCTGGCCAGGTAATTTCAGTAAATGGAAATTTACCGTACAGCACTGTTCTCGCAGATGGCGCCGCTATTACACTGCCCTCGAGCGCAAACGCCGACGTGATGGTTCTGGATGCGATTCAGGAAGTGAAAGTTGCTGCGTCCAACTTCTCCGCACAGTATGGAATTGGCGGCATCATGTTCAACCAAATCAGCAAGGGCGGCACGGACAGATTCCACGGCGATGTTTACGAGTTCTGGCAAAACGACGCGCTCAACGCAGCAAACTATGCCTTTGCGCAACTGCCAAGAAGCAAAGCGGTCTCTCGTCTTCGTTATAACAATTTTGGGTTTTCTGTCGGGGGGCCCGTCTTGAAAAGAAAACTTTTCTTCTTTTTCAACTATGACAAAATCGTGAATCCTGGGGCTTCTACACTTCAATTCACTACGGTTCCTACCTCAGCAATGCTCACTGGAGACTTCACCGGCCAATCGACGATTTACGATCCTGCGACGACGAAGCTTAGCCAGGCTACAGGGACGCGAACCCTTCCAAACGGAACCACTCAAACTTGCCCTTGTTACGACCGGACCTCTTTCGCGGCTGAATATGGCCAGGGCAACAAGATTCCCGCATCTAGATTCGACCCTCTAGCGCTAGCTCTTCAGAAGTACTACCCCACTCCGAATACAGCGGGAACAGTAGCGAACGGTCTTACATCGAACAACTTTTTCTATAACATCCCGAATGCGAATCCGTTCACAAAATTCTTTGGCCGCGCAGACTATGACATCAGAGGAAATAATCGGCTGACGGCAACCGTTCAGCAGAGCGATAATCCGGCATACAGCAACGGACAGGGTATATGCCCCATTAACTGCCAATCTGGGGATGTCAGTCGGTACAACGCCCAGATCACAGATGTGTGGACGATCAGCCCAAATGTGATTAACGAACTCCGGGTCGGCTACACGAACCAGTTGAACTTCTTCGTTCCCGCATCGCTCAATCAAGGCTTCCCGGCCAAGTTGGGATGGCAATATGCGAAGGCGGACATCTTCCCAAACATTAACATCAACGGCTACTACGGCCTCTCATCGAACATTAACGCGGTTTATAAAGAACATGTCTACGATCCTTCCGACGTGGTTACTTTGATTCGCGGTAAGCACATTCTTCATTTTGGAGGAGAGTTCCTTTTCTTCCGCGACAACTCGACGGCCTGGGGAAATATAAACGGCGGCACTATGGGCTTCACGGGCGTATATAGCTCGTCAACACCGGGTGATAGCACTACCGGCCTCGCTTATGCTGACTTCCTTCTGGGACAAATGCAGAACTGGAGCGCACAGGTGACACCGGAGTATGGCGGACGTATGAGACTTCCGCAGTTGTTCATCCAGGACGACTACAAACTAACGCCGAACCTGACAATCAATCTTGGACTGAGGTATCAGATCCAGTCAGGATGGGGCGAAGTCAAAGGTAATATGGCGACCTTCGATCCAACGGTGCAAAACCCCGCCACAGGTACCCTCGGTGCCTACTGGTTTGGTTCCACGAAGGCAAATGGTCGCACCACGCTTCAGGCCCCGGTGTATGACACTATTCTTCCCCGCGTCGGCTTCGCATGGCTTATGCGTCCAAACGCCACGATAAGAGGTGGATTTGGTCTCTATGCCTACAACTGGAGCCTGGATAGGTATGCGCCAGGCATGGGGCAGGCTTTCGGCACGAGGGGTAATGTCAGCGATACCGGTAACGTTACACCGATCGGGATTTTAGGTGGTACCGGCTCCAATCTGCCATACATTCCTGCCAGTACCGATCCAGCGGCATTCAACGGCACAAACGTCAACTACAACCAGTATCACGCACCCGTAGGTGGCAGCTATCAGTGGAATCTCAGCGTGCAGGAGGAGCTAAATCCCAACCTGGCAGTTGAATTGGCCTATGTAGGCAGCCATGGCCACGATCTTCTGTTCCCGGTTGATATTAACCAGGTCCCGGAGAACAAACTGTCCGCCAACGACAAGGCATTCCGTGCATTTCCGCAATTCGGGAATATCTTCGGCAGCACCAACAATGCCCTCTCAAATTACAACTCACTCCAGGCTAGTATTCAAAAACGTCTGTCCCATGGGGTGAGCTTTGATTTCAACTATGTCTGGGCCCACTTCCTGAGCGAACAGGATTCATCAGGCTGGGGCAGCCGGGCGGGCGCGCTAAACTATCAACGCTCGTTCGATCCTTCTGCAAACTACGGAAATTCAAACTTTGATGTAAGGAATGCGATCAAGGGAAGCGCTATTTATCAGCTTCCTTTCGGAAAGGGCAGAACGTTCGTCAATAACAATACGTTGCTCGATGTACTCATTGGTGGCTGGCAGACGAGTGGCACGCTCGTTGTTCAGAGCGGTCAGCCGTTTACAGTCTCTATGAAGACGGATAACTCGTTCGCACAATCTCAAAACTCACAGTGGTATCCCAACGTAATTGGGAATCCTCATCTCTCCAGTAAGGGGCCATTCCATGGAACGAACCAGTGGTTCAATGAGGCTGCGTTTGCGGCGCCTGCACCAGGGACCTTTGGCAATGCCGGCCGAAACATCCTGAATGGGCCTGGACTTTCACAGGTGAACTTCTCCCTAGGTAAGACATTTGCAATATGGGAGTCGGTGAAGTTCCAGCTTCGTGCAGATGCAAATAACATCTTCAACCACCCGAGCTTCAATCTGCCAACTACAGGAGGCGAACAGGGCTCTGCTCAGCTTGTTGTGAATCCGAATGGCACGATCGCAACTGGAACCTCAACGATCAGGGGAGTCACGGTTGGCGGTCGTACCATGCAACTTAGCGGACGCATATCCTTCTAACCAATCACCAGATGGGATGGCGACATCTTCGCCATCCCATCTTCCTTTAAGATACGATCCATACCAGGATCGGACGGTCTTGCAATGCGGGTGTTTTCCTTTCTTCTGTTGTTAGCTATGGGTGGAGTCGTTGCGGATGCGGCGCAAGCGGGTGTTGACTCGGTGGCGCAGCAGGTGCAGTTGCATGAACAGCGAGCGCATCAGCTTCTGAACGAGACGAAGCCTGAGCTTGCAATTAAGGAATTTGCTGCGGTGTTGGCGGTTGATCCGCATAACCTGGACGCACAGGCAAATCTCGGTGTCCTGCTTTACTTTCAAAAGGACTATTCGGCGGCTGAGCCGCATCTGCGTGATGCTATCGAGCAAAAGCCTGACCTGACTAAGATTCGCGCGTTGCTTGGCATGTGCGAACGCCGCATTGGCAAAACGGACGCGGCGCGTGCTGATCTGCAGGCTGTCGTCGATCAGTTGCAAGAGCCCAACATACGTCTAGAGGCGGGACTCGAACTAATCGAGATCTATAGTGCATCGCAGGAGTTGGAAAAGGCTGCGAGCGTTGTTGCGATTCTACGACAGGGAGCGCCCACCGATCCGCGAGTTCTTTATGCGGCTTACAGAATTTACACCGATCTGGCGGGAGAGGCGATGCTGGATCTGTCAGTCGCAGCGTCCGATTCCGGGCAGATGTATCAGGTGATGGCACATGAACTGGTACGCGAGCGGGATACCGCTGGCGCAATTGCCAACTACAGGAAGGCGTTGGCTGCTGATCCGAACTTGCCGGGGATTCACTTTGAGTTGGCGGAGGCGCTCCATGCTTCGCCAGATTTGAAACTACGAGCCGAGGCTGAGGAACAGTACAAGCTTGCAGTCGCCGTCAACAGCTCCGACGAAAAGGCCGTCGCTCGTCTGGGAGACCTTGCCTCCGATAAGGGCGATCTCGATAGCGCAGCTGCGTATTACAAGCAGGCGCTGGCGCTCGCTCCTAACGATGCTGATGCTGCGATTGGCTTGGCCCATGTTTATAGCGAGAAGAACGAGGCTGCCTCTGCTGTGGCGTTGCTCGAGCAGGTTATTGCTGCCGATCCTGCCAATGTTCTTGCGCACTATCGGCTGAGCACTGTCTATCGCAAACTGAATCGTCCTGATGATGCCAAGCGCGAGCTGGAAGCCTACCAAAAGTACAAGGACATTAAAGAAAAGATGCGGCAGATCTACAAGGCTCTGCGCCTCGGTACGGAGCAGGACGAGCAGCAAGACAAGGTGAGCAAGTAGCTGTGACGGCCAAGATCGACACTGGGCGAGCCTTGCACTTCGCGGCGCTTCTGGTATGCATTGCGCTTTGCGCGCGCGGATTTCAAGGCCAGAGCCTAAGAGCACAGCAATCAGCAGTGACCTCCAAGGAAGCTTCTGCAAAGAGTAATGCTTCCAGCAGTGATCACGGTGTAATTGGCAAAGTCTCGCAACTTATCGACATCACTTCTTCTACAGGAATTCACTTCGAGCACCTCGCAAGTTCCGAGCAGAAGTACATTGTTGAGTCGATGAGCGGTGGGGTTGCGCTGATCGACTACGATGGCGACGGCTGGCTCGATATCTACTTCACCAATGCGCCAAATGTTGCGATGGCACTTGAGGGTAAGAAGGCCAGGAGCGCTCTGTTCCATAACAACCACGACGGCACCTTTACCGATGTCACAGATAAGGCTGGTGTTGGCTATCCTTGCTGGGCTATGGGTGTAGCCGTTGGAGATTACAACAATGATGGCCGGCCTGACCTCATCATTAGCTGCTTCGGTGGCGTCGTGCTCTACAGGAACAATGGCGATGGTACCTTCACAGATGTCACCAAAGCTTCGGGTTTAGACAAGGACACTGGATGGGCTACTGGCGTTACGTTTGGTGACTACGATGGCGATGGCAACTCCGACCTCTTTGTTCCGCACTACGTTGACTTTGACATGCACGACCTTCCTTTGTTTGGCTCGCGCAAGACGTGCGAGTACCATGACATCGCTGTGCAGTGCGGGCCGCGTGGGTTGAAGGGCTATCCTGATACGCTTTACCGTAACAACGGCGATGGGACCTTTACCGAGGTTGCCAAAGAGGCTGGAGTGGATGATCCTAAGCGATTCTTTGGTCTCGGTGCGGTTTGGTCGGACTTCGACGGCGATGGCAAGCTCGATCTTTTTGTGGCCAACGATGGTGAGCCGAACTATCTGTACCACAATGAGGGTGGCGGGCGGTTCAAGGAGGTTGCGCTGGATGCCGGAGTCGCTGTTAGCGAGGATGGCGTCGAGCAGGCCAACATGGGCGTTGCCCTGGGTGACTACCTGAATACCGGTCGGATGAGCATCTTTCTTAGTCACTTCAGCGATGAGTATGCGACGCTCTACCGCAACGATGGTGGGATGAGCTTCACTGACGTCTCGCACTCGGCTGGGATCGTGCGTCCGACGGTTCCATTCGTTGGCTGGGGCAATGCGTTTGTCGATCTCGACAACTCAGGATGGCAGGACCTGATCCTCGTCAATGGGCATGTCTATCCGCAGGTCGATAACGCCAAGCTTGGCACGGCTTATCGCGAACCGAAGCTTGTCTTTCAGAACCAGCGCGACGGAACTTTCAAGGACGTCAGTGCGCAGACTGGCGGTGCGGTTGGGACGCCGCAGGTGAGTCGCGGGCTTGCCGTGGGCGATCTTTTCAATCGGGGCCGACTCGATATTGTCGTCGAAAACCTGGCTGGCTCGCCGATGATTCTGGAGGCCAAGAGCAATCCGGCGAATCACTGGGTCAGCTTCGATCTGGAAGGCAGCCCGGCCAACCGATTGGCTCTGAATGCTCGCGTCCGTGTGACGGTGGGCAAACAGCAGCAGCTTGGAGAGGTGCGGAGCGGTGGGAGCTACCTCTCGCAGAGCGATCTGCGATTGCACTTCGGGCTCGGTTCGGCCAGCCGTATCGACAAGGTCGAGGTGTTTTGGCCGAATGGCGGCACACAGGTCTTCGAGAATGTTGCAGCCAACCGGTTTTACCAACTCAAGCAGGGCGGTACGCTGACTCCGGCTGGCGACTCGCTAACATCTCATTGAGGACACCCCATTGTGCATTTCGTGCAAAGTATTCCATAAATAGGGGTTAGGGGTGGACTTTCCCTATCGCGTGATGAGGAAGTCTCTAGATTCGAGGGTGTAGTGAATATGGTGTCTGTAAAGTATTTATTCCATGGTGTTTATCGGGATACGGTCTCTTCTTTCTTATAAGTTATGGGTTAAAATGAAAAACCCCGGCGGCTGGCCGAGGCTCCTCTTTCATCTCTATATCCAGTATAGCAAGTTAGCCTAAATTGTCTGGCACGTGGATGTAGCTTGTTTTCTGTGGGTTATGGTCTTTTTGGCTTGACAGTAGAACGACAGAAGCAAGGATGACAATCCAAAAAGGCCACTTCAGCGCGAAGAAGTAGCAACAGACGGTAGTTTCAGCGTCTTTTTGTGGGATGGGAGTGGGCGGGACCGGTGGATTCGCGGACGATTAACTCGGGTTCTACCCGGACGAGCTCAGGGGTGGTCTCGCCGGCCAGTTTTTTCAGGAGCATGCGGGAGGCGGTGCTGCCCATCTTGTGAAGAGGCTGCCGGATGGTGGTGAGGCTCGGTACCTGATAGGCCGAGGACTGGATGTCGTCGAAGCCGAGGATGGAGACGTCGCCGGGGACGCGGAGTCCAGCCTCGTGCAAGGCGCGGATGCTACCCATCGCTGAGACGTCGTTGAAGCAGAGGACTGCGGAGAAACGTTTTCCGCTTTGGATAAGCTTTCGGATGCCGGGATAGCTGATCTCTGGCGAGTGAGAGTCCTTGGAGAGATGGATCATGAGTTCTTCGTGGATATCAAGGCCGAGTTCGCGCGCTGCCTCGAGCGTCGAGTCCCAGCGGGCATTCGAGTCGGCGCTGAAGGGCTGGCCGTGCATGAAGGCGATCCTGCGATGGCCGAGCTCATGGAGATGGCGCAGGGATAACCGGGCCGCGTGTTTTTCATCGAGAATGACGTTTGTTACACCGGGTAGTTCCGTATGTCCAGCCACCAGGACCGTAGGCAGCGGCAGAGGCGCATCGAAATGCGTGTCGATTGCCAGGATGCCATCGACGCCTCGAGACCGTAGAAGATCGGGATAGGCCGAGATCAGATCTTTTTTGTGCCGGTGGTGAACGGTGAAATAGAAATAACCTTCCCGGATGACAAGGTCTCCTACACCGCTCAGGACCTGGGAGTGGTATCCCTCGCCTAGTTCAGGCAGGAGGACTCCTATCGTCTGCATGCGCTTTCCCTGCAGGGTACGGGCGATCATGCTAGGGCGATAGTTGAATTTCGCGGCGGCGGCCTTCACCCGGTCGCGCGTCGCAGTTGGAATCGAGCGGCCAGGAGAATCGTTCAGGACGTAGGAGATGGTGGACGGACTTAAGTTCAGGTACGCCGCCAGCATCTTGAGACTGGTGGGACGCGTTTCGTGCGGGTGAGGCGCGGCCGATTTTTTCATGGTGACGTCAGTGAATCCTAAGCCAAGGGAAACTGTTTCTTGATAAAGAATAACAATACGCTACGGGGCCAAGGAGAGAGCATGAATACAAGAAGAGCACCGGGCACAGAAGGAAGCAGAGATCGTAAAATTTCGTTGATGGTCAATATAGACAATAAACAAACGTTTGTCTAAACTGGTTGCCGCTGTCAAATCCAAAGAAGTAAATCGTTTGAACTGCAAGCGAAATTGTTCTGCCTCGTTGCCAAATTTCGGGAGTCCCCCGATATGGAGATTCTGATGTCATTTTGTTACTCCAGGTGCGCCTTGGTTCGTCGACTGCTCGTCGGCAGCCTTGCCATTACTTTGTCCGGAGCTTCTTGTCTTGCACAATCGCCACAAAACTGGGAGGGCGATACAACGGAAGCGCGCTTTGTGGACAATCTGCTGCAGAAGATGACCCTTGAAGAGAAGCTTGGGCAGATGAGCCAGATTCCACTGAACCAGAAGGAGGACGTCTCGCCTGACGAGCGAATTTTGAAAGGGCAGGTTGGCTCGTTTCTCTTCATCACCGATGCGAAGGAGATCAATCGCCTGCAGCATCTGGCTGTCGAGAAGGGAAGACTTCACATCCCCCTCATATTTGGATTCGATGTGATTCATGGATTCCGTACGATCTATCCGGTTCCTCTGGCGCTTGCGGCCTCGTGGGATCCTGCTCAGGCCGAAGAGGCTCAGCGAATGGCAGCGAAGGAAGCTAGCGCCGTCGGAATTAACTGGACGTTCGCGCCAATGGTCGATATAGCGCGCGATCCTCGCTGGGGACGCATCATGGAAGGCGCGGGCGAGGATCCCTATCTTGGGTCGCAGATGGCAGCTGCACAAATTCGTGGTTTTCAGGGCGATAAGATCGGGTCGCCAGAGCACATTCTTGCCTGCGTGAAGCACTTCGCTGGGTATGGTGCTGCGGTCGGTGGGCGGGACTACGATTCTTCGAGCATCTCGGATGAGGAGTTGTGGAATATATATCTCCCTCCATTCGAGGCGGCTGTTCGCGCGGGTTCTGGTTCGTTGATGTCCGCGTACATGGACCTCAATGGCGTACCGGCTACAGGCAACCGCTTCCTGCTTCACGATGTGTTGCGTGAGAAGTGGAAGTTCGATGGCTTCGTGGTGAGTGACTGGGAGTCCGTGAAGAGTCTGACGACGCATGGCTTTGCTTCTGGTCCGCAGGACGCTGCCGTTCGTGCGGTCAACGCTGGCGTCGACATGGAGATGACGAGCCACGTCTTTCGCGATGAGCTTGCTGCTGCGGTGAAGCAGGGATTAGTGCAGCAGTCCACGATTGACGAGGCTGTGCGTCGCATCCTTACCGCGAAGTATCGTCTCGGGCTCTTCACCAGTCCTTACGTTGCGTCATCGCGGGCCGAGACTGAGCTCGTCACACCTGAACAGCGACAGTCGGCACGAAAAGCTGCGGAACGGAGCGCCGTGCTACTTCGGAATGAGGGCAGGCTGCTCCCTCTCAGCAAGTCACTTACGTCGATTGCCGTCATTGGTCCGCTGGCCGATTCTCAGGCGGACATTACTGGCTCATGGAGTCTGGCTACTCATCCTGCGGACGCTGTTACGGTGTTTGAAGGCATTCGCAAGCGCTTCCCATCAGGTACAACCATCAACTGGGCTAAGGGCGTCGAGATTGAACGGGTTCAGCCTTCGATCTTTGATCCGCAATATCCCAGCCCAAAGCCAGTGCTAAAAACCGATGCGGAGCGTGATGCAGAGTTCGCACATGCCATTGATCTCATCAAACAATCGCAAGTGGCTGTGCTGGTTTTGGGGGAGGCCCAGACTATGAGCGGTGAGCGGGCTTCACGCTCCACACTTACTCTTCCCGGACGTCAGCAGCAGTTGCTCGAGGCGGCAGTGGCCACCGGGAAGCCAATCGTGCTGGTGCTTCTCAACGGGCGCCCGCTCGATATTACGTGGGCTTCGGAGCATGTGCCGGCTATCCTCGACGCGTGGTATCCCGGGACTGAGGGCGGCAATGCCGTTGCGGACCTGCTCTTCGGCGATGCGAATCCTGGAGGAAAACTGCCGGTGAGCTGGCCGCGCAGCGTGGGTCAGGTTCCTATCTTCTATGCGCGTACTCTTACGCAGATTCCGAATGCTCTCGATACACGTTATTGGGATGGCTCCAGCGCGCCGCTCTACCCCTTTGGCTATGGTCTTAGCTATACCACTTTCAAGATGGATGACCTCAAGACAGAATCTATCTCAGTGAAGGCCGGGTCTAAGTTGGCGGTTTCTATCGAGCTGCAAAACACGGGTGGGGCTGCGGGTGATCAGGTTGTTCAGCTCTACACGCATCAACGATCCGGCACCGCGTCACGTCCGACGCGCGAGCTCAAAGCCTTTCGTCGGGTGAGTCTCAAGCCTGGCGAGAAGCAGACCGTTACGTTCGCGCTCGACACGAACGACCTTGGCTTCTGGAGTCCGCAGACTCATCGCTGGTCGATCGAACCCGGCCCTTTCGATTTATGGGTAGGTGCCGACTCTTCGGCGACACAACACACGACGTTCACTGTTCTGCCGTAAAACCAGTCTCATTTTCGAACCCGTCCTACGAGGGATTTACTCATGTCGCTCCGCAGTCTGTTAAGCCTTGCCGTGCTGTCGCTTTCGCTGCTTCCGTCCAGCCTTTCTGCTCAGTTTGCGCACACGCAACAAAAGGAGATCGTTGACAGAAACGGCAAGCCTCTTCTGCTGCGGGCGACGAATCTGGGCAACTGGTTCGTGCCTGAAGGCTATATGTGGATGTTCGAGGGTGGCCCGCAGTCGGCTCGTGAGATCGAAGGCCTCGTTACCGAATTGCTCGGTCCCGATAAGGCAGCGGATTTCTGGCGCCAATATCGCGAGAATTACATTACTCAGCAGGACATTCATCTCCTCCGCGAAGCTGGGTTTAATTCGATCCGTATCCCAATCCACTACAAGTTTTTTGAAGCGGATAATGCTGAAGGGTTCACTCTGTTAGATCGCGTTCTGCAATGGAGTCGCGAGGAAGGCCTTTATGTTGTTATCGACATGCACGCTGCTCCCGGCGGTCAGACCGGCGCAAATATCGACGACAGTTACGGATACCCATGGCTCTACGACAGTCCTCAGGAGCAAGCGCATCTCATCGCGATTTGGCAGGGCATCGCACATCATTACAAAGACAATCCCACTGTGCTTGGATACGATCTTCTGAATGAGCCGATCCCGCACTACCCGCGTTTGGCCTCGTTGAATCCGAAGCTCGAGCCGCTCTATAAAAAGTTATCCACAGCAGTTCGCCAGATCGACAAGCATCACATCTTTTTTCTTGGCGGGGCTCAGTGGGACGGTAACTTCACTGTCTTTGGTTCTCCCTTCGACAGCAATACCGCCTACACCTTTCATAAGTACTGGTCGAAGACAGACGAACCAGTCATCCAGCAATATCTGGACTTTCGCGATAAATATAACGTTCCGATCTGGCTGGGCGAATCTGGCGAAAACAACGATGAGTGGATCGCTCAGTTCGTTGCTCTGATGGAGAAACACAATATTGGCTGGGCATTCTGGCCCTATAAGAAGATGGGCAAGACATCCGCCGTCGTTACCATCACTCCTCCGGAAGGGTGGGATCAGATCGTCGCTTTTGCCAAACTGCCGCGCGGTACAGGACAGGTTGAAGGGCGCCTAAAAGCAAGGCCGGATCAGGAAGTCATAAACAAAGCATTCGCTGGCCTACTCGAAAATATTCAACTTCATAACGCTCACACGAACCCAGGTTATTTGAAGGCACTCGGCCTCAAGCCGGTATCGGTGCCGCAGTGATCATTTACGTATATAGCAAATAGCAGTACTGCCACTCAGGAGCCTAAATGAACTCGAAGGTTGTTAACTCCCTAGCATTCCTTGCACTAACATTGGTTCCACTTTCGTCTTACGCGCAAAAAGATGCTTCAGTCTGGCTGACGAATCCCGACAGATCAGCTCTCTTTCAGCTGCAATCCCCACCCACGCCATTTACGAACTCGCCTGCAAAAGATCCAGTCATCGATGTTGATGATACGAAGACTTTTCAAACTATTGATGGCTTCGGCTTTGCGGTTACTGGTGGCAGCGCGCAACTCCTGATGCGCATGAATCCTACGGCGCGTGCGGCAATCCTGCATGAACTTTTTGCTGACGACGGCAACAACATTGGGAGCAGCTATATTCGTGTCAGTGTCGGAGCTTCCGACATGAATGACCATGTCTACTCCTATGACGACATGCCTGAAGGTCAGACCGACCAGAGTATGGCGAAGTTCAGCCTTGATCCAGACCATGCCGACGTCATCCCTGTTATCAAAGAAATTCTCGCGATCAATCCGAAGATTAAGATCCTCGCCTCTCCGTGGTCTGCTCCGTTGTGGATGAAGACGAGCGGCGTGGCAAGGGGTGGTGTGCTGAAACCCGAATACTTCGGTGCCTACGCTGACTATTTTGTGAAGTACATCCAGGGCATGCAGGCTGCAGGCATTCCCATCGACACGCTCACCATCCAGAACGAGCCGCTGAACGAGAAGAACACGCCCAGTATGCTGATGCTTGAATCGGAGCAGGAGGACTTCATCAAGAATCATCTCGGGCCTGCATTCAAAAAAGCCGGCATCAAAACCAAGATCGTTTTATACGACCACAACCTCGATCATCCACTCTATCCGCTCACCATTCTGAGAGACCCTACAGCTAACAAATACATCGACGGCACCGGCTTTCATCTGTATGGGGGAAAGGTAGATGCAATGACTCAGGTCCATGATGAATTTCCCAAGAAGAACATCTACTTCACCGAACAATCTGTAACCGAGCACAGCGGTAGCACTGACATCAATTTAAGCAAGCCTGTGGCGCGAGTCATTATTGGTGTCTCCCGCAACTGGAGCAAAAATATTTTGCTCTGGAACCTTGCCGCCGATCCCCAGAATGGTCCACACACTAACGATGGTGGATGCACCGGATGCGTCGGTGCAATCACCATCGACGGTGAGAAGGTCACTCGACAGGTTGCCTTTTATACCCTCGCTCATGCATCGAAGTTCGTCCGTCCCGGCTCTGTTCGCATTGGTTCTAACGATCTCGAGCAGCTTCCCAACGTGGCCTTCAAAACTCCCAGGGGTGAGAAGGTGCTTATTGTGTCGAACATCAGCGGCACTCCTCAAACGTTCAGCGTTCGCGATCACGGAAAGTCATTCACAACGTCGCTTAATGCTGGGTCAGTGGCGACCTACGTCTGGTAACAGGAAAACAAGGGGCAAGCATGAAGTCGAGATCGTCTATAAAGTTGGCAGCAGGTATCCTTGCAACATTCTGTGTAACTCCTTTGTGGGCCGCTTCGTTCTACACGCTTCGCCCCGACGACTCGAAAGCGATCTACCTCTCCAAGTCTGATTCGGGCCTTCATGGCGATGGCGTTGGCGATGACACAGACGCCATTCAGAACGCTATCAATAAAGTCCAGGAGACGACAGTGCAGGGAATCGTCTTCCTGCCCGAAGGGCGCTATCGCATCAGCAAGACCCTCATCGTCTGGCCTGGAATTCGTCTTATCGGATATGGCAAAAGCCGCCCCGTCATTGTTCTCGGCAAAGACACTCCAGGCTACCAGCAGGGAATCGGTTATATGCTGCTCTTTGCTGGTGGCCGCCCCGGCGGCAATCGCCCTCCCGGTAGCCGCGTACGCCCCGGACTGCAGCAGGGAATCGTTCCACCAACGCCGAATATTCCCGACGCCAATCCTGGGACATTCTACTCGGCGATGAGCAATGTCGACCTCGAAATTCAGGACGGCAATCCTGCCGCGGTTGGAATCCGATTCCACGTCGCGCAGCACTGTTACCTGGCTCACATGGACTTCCACATTGGCTCTGGCCTCGCTGGCTTGCACGATGTCGGCAATGAAGCAGAAGACCTGCATTTCCACGGCGGCAAATACGGCATCATGACGCGCAAGCCCTCACCCGGTTGGCAGTTCACTTTGCTCGACGCCACCTTCGAAGGCCAGACGCAGGCTGCGATCAAGGAGCACGAAGCAGGTCTCACTATCATCCGCACCCACATCAAAAACGTTCCTGCTGCCATCTCCATCGACCCCGGTTATGCTGACGAACTTTGGGTCAAGGATTCTCAGTTCGAAGATATTTCCGGCCCCGCTATAACAATCAGCAACGAGAACAACGCGCGCACGGAGATTAACCTCGAGAACATCACCTGCCGCCATGTCCCTGTCTTTGCAGCCTTTCGTGAGAGCGGCAAAAACCTTCCTGGGACAGGAGAGATTTACCAGGTCAAAGCCTTCACTCACGGTTTAACCTTTGCGAATGCAGGCGCTACGCCCGCAATCGGCACAATCTACGAAAAGAGTGCGCTCACTAGTCTACCCATGGCTGTGTCGTCCGATATTCCTGCTCTCCCGGCCGAGGATACGTGGGTTAACCTCCAGTCGCTGGGGGCCAAAGGCGATGGCACGACTGATGACACGGCAGTTATCAAAAAGGCAATTGCCGAACATCGTACGATCTATATTCCGTCAGGTCGATATATCGTAACCGATACGATTACATTAAGGCCCGATACCGTATTGATCGGTCTCAATCCGACGACCACTCAGCTTGATATCCCTGACTCAACGCCGGCCTTTCAAGGCCCTGGCTCTCCTAAGCCGCTCCTTGAGAGCCCGAAGGGTGGAACCAATATCGTTACAGGCATTGGTCTTTACACTAATGGCATCAATACCCGTGCGGTCGGCGCGAAGTGGATGGCTGGCAAAGATTCGTTGATGGATGACGTTCGCTTTCTTGGAGGTCACGGAACGAACTACCCGGGCGTCTCCTTCGCTACCATCTATAACAACACCCACACCGCCGAAACCGACATCAATCGCCGTTGGGACAGTCAGTATCCTAGCCTCTGGATCACTGATGGCGGCGGCGGAACCTTCGCAAACATTTGGACGCCAAGCAGCTTCGCGCAGGCCGGCCTTTATATCTCTGATACTTCTACAGAAGGCCGTATCTATGAATTCTCCAGCGAGCACCATGTTCGCAACGAAGTAAAGCTCAAGAACGCCTCGAACTGGCAAATTTATGCGCTACAGACGGAGGAAGAACGAGGCGAAGGGCCGTTTTGCTTACCGCTTTCCATCGACAACTCCAGTAATATCAGTATCGCCAACTACCACAGCTATCGCGTCGTAAGCAGCTATCAGCCGTTCCTGAATGCCATTGAAGTATCAAACTCGGACAACATCCGCTTTCGCAATATTCACGTCTACGGTGACAACAAGGTCTCCTTCGACAATGCCATTGTTATCAATCCGTCAGCCCCAGAGCTTGTTCGTAACCGCGAATTTGCTTTCCTGACCATCAACAATGCCCCCATCGCCGTGGAGCCTAAACCTGCCTCCACGGTTCTCGCTGTCGGTGCAAAGGTTGAAAAACTTCACGACGGCTTCTACAACATCTCAGGCGCGGCAGTAGATAAAGACGGGCAGCTCTACTTTGTCGATCCCCGCTGGCAACGCATCTATCGCTGGGCACCCGATACCCGCCGGCTTTCAATCGTACGCGACAGCCCGCTCTCGCCAGTTCAACTCGCGTTCGATAAAGCCGGCAATCTTATTGTTGTCTCCTACGACGGCAACGGCACGGTCTATTCTTTTGCGCCCGACTCTCCTGATGAAAACATCACACTCCTCAAGCCGCAGGCCACCGGGCCTAGACCCTCGATGGGTGCTGTTCTCCCTGTCAACTACTGGCGTAACGAACATGACTTTACCGAAGCCGTTCCCGTGCAAAAACCTTATCAGTACATATCGGCGGATGGTTCAACCTTCATCCCAGCAGGTGAGGACTTTGTTACTGGGGCTCTCTACTACGGCACTAAGATGGCAGACCTACTGCGCGCTTTCGGTCTCGCACAGGCCGTTCCTGGAAAGCCTTTCTATGTCTCTGATGAATCAGAGCAGAAGACATACGAAGTCTCAGTGGCATCAGACGGCACCCTCACGAAGCCTCGGCTCTTTGCAGAGCAGGGAGGCGAAAGTGTTGCGCAGGATACTGAGGGTAATGTTTACATCGCCGCAGGTCAGATCTATGTCTACAACTCATCCGGCCGCCTCATCGATACCATAGAAGTTCCAGACCGCCCCGTCGATCTGGTCTTTGGCGGCAAGGACGGTAAGACTTTGTTCATCCTAGCCCGCAGCTCACTCTACGCTGTAGAGACGCGCGTCAAAGGGCTGAGCAGATAGTTGTTCTCTCAGTGAGATTCTAGTCCCCAGATTGCTTAGTGTTCCCTATCTCCTGCGCTGTGAGATCTGCGGAAGGAGCTATTTTTGCTTCCAGCTTCGTCCGTCGGTGCTGGTCCAGATGGCGCCAGTATCGATTGTGAGTTCGAAGACTGAGAGCTGTGATTGTGCAATGGTGCCGGCTACGACTCCGGTGTGAGCTGTGGGACTGCTGTTGGGGTCTTTAGCAACCGCTTGTGATGGAGGAGGTGTGAGGCGTAGCTTTCGCGCGCGGCCTGTCCATTGTGCTGGAACTGGTTGCCAGGATACGCCGAAATCTTTGCTGAAGAAGAGCGTGCCGCTGGTATCGAGAGCAAGCATTTGCTGGGCTTTTGAAACGATTGAGAGAACCGGAAGGTGGCTGGGCAGTGTAGGCGACAGCCTATTCTCTGTTAGAGGTTGGTCGGAGGGGGTTACATCGACAGTAGTCATTGCCCCATTGACATTGACCGTTTGACTGGTGCCGGCAATGGCGGTAGTCGAGGGCGCCGATGACACGGGTGCTGCTGTTCGATATCGCTGACTAAACGCGCGTTGGGTAGGTAAGTCGGCTTGATTGCTGTGGAGCTCAACGGGGCTGACAGTTTTTTGCGGAGGGTGATTGACGGCGTCGGCGTTGACTTGGTCTGCCCGGAGTATGGGGCCACCGATAGGGCTTGTGAGGGAGCCCGTAGTTGCCTTCTTTTCTGCGCTGCCCGGCTGATCGGCGGATTTGAAGGCGGATCCATGCATCGATCCGGTTGTCGAAACGGGGACGGTATGTGGGAGGAATATGGTGTTGTGGTCCTGAAGGGAAAGAACGGGCGCGCTCTGCGCTTGTAAAGGTCCGTTGAGGCTTCCTGTGCTTGCTTCTGTTACCGCGCCAAAAGCAGCGGCCGAGGGAGTGCCGGCAGGGTAGCTGTTCGGAGTGCGGGCTGGCGTTGGTTTCAGTTTATCTGGTGGGGAAGGCTGTGGAACGGCTAGAGGCGTTAGGGAGGGAAGAGTTGGCGACGTCTTCGGATCTGCGGCTGTAGTGGTAATGACGGTCTTGTTGTTGCTAATACGGATGTTGTGGAGATGGACAGCGAAGATGACACCGCAGGCCAGGGCAGCTGCCGCAGGCCATGCTAGCTGCCAGCCGGAAAACCACGGCTTGCGCTTAACGCTTGCTTGAGACGCTGCGAATTCGCCGAGGTCAGAGAGTTTGGAGAGATAGACGATCTCGCGGCATGTGGCGCAGATGGCGAGATGGGCGAGGGTTTGCTGATGCTCGTGGAGAGGTAGAGCGTTCTCGACGAACGAGTTGAGTTGGTCTGCGTCGGGATGCTGGCCGGGTTGGAGTGAAGTGCTCATCGTTGATCCGGTTCTGCGTGGCTGGTCTTATTGGAGAACGGTTTGGAGTGAGAAGTTTGCAGCAGCGTTCGGATGTTTAATTCGAGGTCGCGTGGATCGGCGCCCAGCGCTTCCTCTGCTGCTCGTTTGCTGAGACCTCCT
Source organism: Edaphobacter aggregans (assembly GCF_003945235.1). Lineage (NCBI taxonomy): Bacteria > Pseudomonadati > Acidobacteriota > Terriglobia > Terriglobales > Acidobacteriaceae > Edaphobacter > Edaphobacter aggregans. The sequence goes on along the minus strand of NZ_RSDW01000001.1, from coordinate 1,332,023 downwards.
GACTGGAGGTTACGGAGAAGCTGTTTGCGGAGGCTTGTGGTCAGGCGTTTGATTTTACGACTGACTGTGGCCTCGTGGACGTGGAGGATACGTGCGATCTGGAACAGGGTTTGCTCGTCGAGAAAATACGAGGCGAGTAGAAATCGGTCTTCGGATGGAAGTGTTTCCAGCGTGTTTGCGATTGCCTGCGCAAGCCGGTTGATTTCTGCCGGGAGCGGTGTGGGAGTAGGCGGTGGCTCAGGGACGTCATTGATATCGAGAGGAGTCTCACGGTAGGTGCGCCGGTGGTGGTCGATGTGGCGCTGGGCCAGGATGGTACGGAGCCAGCCCAGCAGAGATCCGCGACCTGAGTAGGAGGCGAGTGGTGAGCGGCGCTGTCCATTGTGCTCGGTGATGCCGAACAGCTCGGAGTACAGGGAATCCGCGAGGTCGTGGCCAAGAGTGGGGGAGCCTGTGATGGCAATGGCGGCTTGTGTTATGGGAGCGCGATAGAGGATAAGAAAACGTTCCCAGGCAGCTTCTCGGCCGAGGGCGCAGGCTTTTGCAAGGGCCAGATCGGGCAAGCGAAGGGCTCGGAAAAACGTGGCCTTCTGAGCAGCGTTTGGACGGACTTCTATAGGTAGGCCATGATTGCTTTTTGCGCCGATGGTATAGAGTGCGGCAGCGAGTTCGGTGAGGGTAAGGTCGCATGATTCTGCAGAGGCAGCGAGCCAAAGCTCCCGGACGAGTTCGACTGGGAGAGAGGATGAGATGTTTTCCGAGGGGACAGGGCAGCGCGCAGACGGCAGAGAGATGGTGAGTTCGCCGGGCTGAGAAGAGACCGTGTCCACGTCTTCAAGGTACTCCTGTCGCTTGGACGCAGGGCGAAGAAAAATTTCTTCAAAAAATATGCAAGAGATTTCGAAGCGCACGTTCTTAAGTCTGAAGCCTAACGTATGGCGCTGGATCAGGGAGGATTTGTGATGCGGAAAACACGAACGGTGCGGTTAGGTGCGGCCTTGATGGTGGTTATTGCTGTCCTGATGACGGGACAGTGGACGCGAGTGGAGGCAGGGGGGATAGATGGTGGATATCGTGTCTTGAAGCCGATTCAGAGCGGAGATCTGACACTGTTCCCGGTGGTGCGGACGGACGGGAAGGCGTCGCCGGCAGACCAGTTTCTGACTCTCGATGAAGGTCTGAAGAGTGGAGAGGTGGAGGTAACAGAGGCAGGCAAGGTGCAAGGCCTCGTACGATCTCGCGGGACAGCGACGCCTTGGCGCTACTTAGGAGACCAGGTGAATACGCTGGTGCTGGTGAACAACTCAAAGCGCCCATTGGTGCTGCTCGCTGGAGAGATCGTAACGGGCGGCAAACAGGATCGGGTGATTGCGAAGGACAGGATCGTGCCGGCGGGTGCGGATCCTATTGATCTGTCCGTATTCTGCATCGAACATGGGCGCTGGACGGAGAGTTCGGCCAAGTTCGGCACGACCGCGAAGAACGCTACGGGAAGTTTTATGGTGCAGCCGTCCGTCCGGCAGCAAGCGATGGTGGCCAAGGACCAGCAGCAAGTGTGGAACTCTGTTGGAGGAGCGATTTCGACGATGTCTGTGGTTGCAGGTCCGCGACCATCAGTGGATGCAAATGCAAATGTGACTGTTGGTGGACTGGTTGTAACTGGACCAATGCATGGTAATGCGCCGGTATTTATGGATGGCAGGAGTGCCCTGGGAACTACAAGCTATGCCAAAGCGATGCAGACGGAGGCCGTAAGCGCAAAGGTAGATGATGAGGCTGCGGGCTTGGTCCAATCTCGCGAGCAGGCTCTGGCGACACTGCGGCAGGAACATGCAGTTGGGGTAGTGGTGGCTGTTCGCGGAGAGGTCATTTGGGCTGATATCTTCTCCAACACGGAGTTGCTTGCCCGGTATTGGACCAAGCTGGTGAGGTCTTATGCCGCGGAGGGGTTGGGTAGCGGCGTCTCCCACGGAACGGCGAGCATTGCGGATGCGCAACGTTTTTTGGATGCTCCCTCGCGGGGGAGAGAAGACACTGAGGGCGAGGTCGGAGTGTATCGTTACCGCGAGGTAAAGGCGGGCGGGACGGACTTGTTTGCACTAGAGGTGCTGTTGCCTGGCACCGGGTACGATATACATGTGAGCAAGTTGAAGCTCAAAGGACCGGGATGGAATACACAGCCCTGAGATGGAGAACAGGACTTGTCTTATGGCCTTTAGTGAACCGTCTCAATCTTTGGTTCGCTTGCAGATTGTATTTTCTGGGCCATTTGAGTCTCTCGGCTGGCGTCCTCTGTTCTACCTAACGCTCGGTAAGCCTGTCCCAATAGACTGTGTGTCATGTAATTAGTGGGGTCCATCTTTTCGGCTCGTTCCAGATACATGACGGCGCCCACGGGATCCTGCCGCTTCAGTAGTACTTTGCCTAGCAAGATATATGGCCCAGTCGAATTCGGCTCCAGGAGCAAAGCCTGCTGCAATGCTTGCTGCGCCTTCGTATAGTCTCCTGCGCGAGTATAGGCATCCCCCAGTCGGTCATAAACGCCTCCATCTAGCGGATTGCGAGTGCGTTCTTTTTCAAACTCCGCAATCGCATCGTCGAGATGCTGACCCGCGAGCGCAACTTCACCGAGCAGGGCATGTGCGAGGGGAAGTTGAGGATCAAGTTCGAGCGCTTTTCTGGCAAACGCCTGTGCCACCGGAACATATTCCCGGCGCAACAACATTCGCGCAGCGAGCAAGTATGCCGACGCCGAGTCCGGTCCAAAGCCATACTGCATAGCAAAGGCATGCCTGGCGTCGTCGTAACGGCGCGTATCAAGGTAACACAGCGCCAGCACATAGTTCGGGTCGACCTTCGTCTGCGACGTCCAGTTATGCTCCGCCTCGAGCAGTGGGATCGCATCTGTTGGTTTACCGAGACGGAACAACGTGAGCCCGCGCATCTGTGTTGCTTCTTCGTCATGTGCGTCCAGTTTCAACGCGCTTGCAAACGCGGCGTCAGCTTCAACGAAGCGATTCTGAGAATAAAGGGCCAAACCCCTGACTGTATCAGCGCCCGCAGGTACGGGATGCTGCATGGCCAATGTGTCGAGCTGTTTCAGGGCTTCGGCGGCGTGTCCCCGGTCGATCATCTGGCGTAGCTGGAGGAGATTTTGCTGCGCGTTCGCAGGTGCCGTGTTCGGTTTGTCCACCAATTGCGCGCGCGATGCGGGCGCGCAAACGGACAGAGCGATAACAGCAACGATGGCTACGCGCAAACGGTTCATCAGCGACCTAGACCTGAGTGTAAATGGGAAGAAGAAAAAGGGGAGCCGAAGCTCCCCTTTCACCCTGATCATGATCGCAGCGTCAGAATTGTACGCGCAGCGAGAACTGCAACTGCCGTGGATTCGCTGAACCATCTTTGCCAGCTCCGCTGCTGATCGCTCCCGCCTGTTCGATATTGCCGCTCGGTGAGCCGAAGTTGATGTGATTGAAGACATTGAATGCGTCCATACGGAATTGAATCGCGGCGACCTCATGAATCGGGAAGTTTTTCTGTACAGCAAGGTCCATGTTGAAGAAATGCGGCCCGTAGACACTGGTCCTTCCTATACTTCCGATCTGACCCAGGCCGGGTGCGGTAAAGAGTGTGCCTAGTTTCTGGGCATCAAAGAAGCTGAGGCCATTGCCCGGGAAGCCGGTAATGTGGGAGCGGAATGTTTTGGCATCTCCATTGACATAGCACGGAGCTGAACTTGGCACACTATTCGAGCATTCACCATAAGAGAGCGTAAACGGTAGTCCGCTCGAGTAGTTCAGCACCGGGCTCAGCTGCCATCCACCGATGATCTGGTTGACGGCACCGTTCACGTTGCTGCCGAACATCTTGTTTTTTCCGAAGGGAAGTTCGTAGAGTCCATAGAGGACGAGCTGTTGTCTGCGAAGGAAGTCTTCATTTCCTTTGACTGAGTTTATATCCCAAGTTGAGAAACCCGTCGCCCAGCTGACCGCGTGCTGCCACGCATAGTTCGCGTTCATTGACAGGCCGTGCGTGAACTGTTTGGTGAGCGTGACCTGAAGAGAGTTGAAGTGAGTGTTGAAGCTATTGGAATAATAAGTGATGCCGTTTGTCCAACCGCACTGGCCGGGTCCAATTAGCGGATCAGAGATATGGTAGTTGGGGTCTGCGCATGCTGGAAGCTTTCCTCCGTAATAACGTTGCAGATAAGTCAGGTTTTGCGTACCTCCACCGGGCGAAATACCCGGGACAGGCTGACCATTCACAGCGTGCACACCGGGATAAATCGTCGCGGAAGGCACGGATGGATCGTAATGCAGCGGCTGGCCGGTGATGCTGTACTGCGCCGGCAAATTGATCGCCCCTTCGTTCGGATTCGTTGTATTGCCGCTCTGCGCACCAAGAGTGTGTGTTCCCTTGTTACCCACGTAGGCGATGGTTAACGAGAGCGATGGAGTCAACGACTGCTGGAGACTTGCGTTCCAGGCATCAATCGTCGGCAGAAGCAGGCCATTGGGTCGCGCCCGCGAATTGACCGCTGCTCCTGGATTCGGCAGCAGACCGCTGGAAGGAACCGGAATGGGAGTGGGCGCAGGTGGCCCTTGAGCCAGCGTAAAGGCCGAACCCAGCACTCCGGTTGTTGTCGTCACCTGCTGACTGGCAAGAGTCGGAAGATTCTGCGTCGCCGCATGTCCAAAGATTGAACCGAAAACACCGATGTCGAAGCTACGCCCATAGCCGCCACGAATCACCATCGTTGGACGCGCCTGGTAGGCAAGACCGATCCTTGGGCTCCAGGTGTTGGTCTGCCGACCCCAGTTCATATTGCTGGCAACGCCACCCACGCCGGCTACGTTCAGATACCCGGTATTCAGGTCCAGCAGTGCGCCGTTTCCTGGGCCGTTGATCGTTTCCGGAAAGTAGAACTCGTACCGAAGTCCGTAGTTGACCGTCAGCTTCGGCGTAGCTCTCCACGTGTCCTGTCCGTAGAAGAACATGCGCTTCTGAAACTCCTTCGCGTTCGTTGAAGTACTGACGAAGCGCAGGAAGCTGGTTACATCGCCAAGTGCAAAGGTCGCGAAGCCCAATCCTCCGGCATTCGCGAGATTGGGATTGGAGGTTGGCTGATTGCTGAAATAAAGAATTCCTGTACGGTCATTGTCGCTCGGTACACGTAGATTGCGTGCATAACGCAGGTCGGCGCCGAATTTGACCGAGTGATTGCCGATAACTTTGGTCCAGTTATTCACTATCTGATACTGGTCCTCGCGCTCGGTCAGCGGACAGTTGCAGCGGTTCACATTCAGGCCAGCTCCGTACTGCGGTCCCGTAGCCTGGGCGTTGGCAGGTGCAGGTCCGGTCGCCGAACCAACTTCGGCCAACTGGAAGCTCGGAGCGCCGCCAGTCTCAAATGTTCCGGTGTTCATACCAGGTATGCCGAGTTGGTTGGCGAGTTCAACGTTCTGATCGTACTTTACGGTGCCGATGTTATAGCGGAAGTAGCCGAGGCGTATGTCAGTCACCAGCTTCGGGTTCACCACTATGTCGGTGCCAAGCGCGGCGCTGTCATTGGCCCCGTTGGAAGTTCCACCGTATCCGCCGAGTCCAAAGCCGGACCCTCCAGCAGGACCGAACATCGTGGTTCCAGTCAGTACGTCAGTGAAGCGGCTGAAGCGGCCGAAGACATGGGTCTTGTCATTCAGCGTGAAGTCGCCCCGGACACCCCACTGGTCACTATTAAAGCCACCTGTACCGGCTCCTGAATAGTTGTTCTGGAGTCCGTTGAACTTGCCAGGCGTATTCGGCTTGTAAGGCTGCAGGAGCGCGAGGAAAGCCTTAGCCTGCGGGGATACTAGTGATGCGGGAATGACGTTGCCCGGATAGGGAGTCCCATTTGGCTGGTAAATAATTCCCGTGCCCGCCGGTGTCACATTCGCAGCATATTCGCTGAAGTCGCAGCCAGGAATTCCGCTCGGCCCGACCTGCTGACCTAAGCAGGTCGCCACCAGCATCGCTGATGGAACGGTCTGGACGTTTGAGGTTCCTACTTTCTGGCGAACACCCTCGTAGTCGCCAAAGAAGAACAGCTTGTCCTTGAGAATTGGGCCACCAATTGCACCTCCGAACTGGTTCTTCAGTTGGCCCGGGACACTGGCACGGCCTGGCCCCTGCGTGAATGGATCCTGCGCAAGATTGGCTCCGCTCTGACGATAGTTCCACGCTGCACCGTGGAAGTTGTTCGAGCCTGACTTTGTTTGCGCCGTTACTACGGATGAAACCGCCTTGCCGAACTCAGCGTCGAAGTTCTGTGTTGTGATCTTTGCTTCCGACAGTGAGTCAAGGTTCGGGTTGATGACGATGATTCCGAGAATCGGGTCCTGATTATCGGTGCCATCCAATCCATACGCAACTCCGGCAAAAACCTGGCCATCCACCATGATCTGCTTGCTGCCCTGCGGATTCTCGCTGGCTGCGTGGCTCCATCCAAGCTCCTGTGCGCCCGGTAACAGCAGCTGCAGACCGGTGAAGTTTCGACCTGAATTTGGCAGATCCTGAATCTCCCGCGACCCAAATACCGTCGACACATCAGCGCGGTCGGTCTTTAGCAACGGAACCGCATCGGCATTGACCTCCACCGTCTCTGTCGTTGCGCCGGTTGTAAGAGTGACCTGCATCTTTGTCGAGGTGTCTGCATACACCTGGATGCCCTTCTGCAGAAAAGTCTGGAACCCCGATGCCGTCACCTTCACGTCGTAGATGTCGGGAATGAGATGGTCCGCGGTGAACTCTCCGCTACCGTTCGATACTTCGCTGGTCGAGGTGCCTTTCGCGACGTCGGTTACGGTGACAGCCGCGTTCGGTACCACTGCGCCCGTTGGATCGGTCACGGTGCCGAAGATCGATCCGTAAACTGCCTGGCCGAGCGCGACTGGCGAAAGGGCCAGCAAGCAACCGGCTGAGAGCAATAGTTTCACTTGCGTCATGAATCTCATTGCAAATCCCTCCAAAAATATGTTTCGGCCTGTTTTTTCTTTCATGAGCGATGTATTCCGAACATCGCTTGTCTTGCAAGCTTCAAAGGCTGAAGCCAAATGTTCGAACCTAAGAGCTACACCCCAGATACTCAAATCGTTCCGTTCGAAATCCGCATTGAAAGTACGCGGAGATTGCTATATATGTCAATAAATTTTGTATGTTATCTATATGGCATTTGATCGATAAATGACATACCATTTCGGTGTTTGCCAAAGTACTCTCATTTGGTCCAACCTCTAGGCGTCTTGCCTTGATATCCCTTTTAGACAAACCTTTATGCATCTCATGTTTGCCTGAATTACCGGAAGGTTCTTTTTAGTGCTTGGCAACGATTGAGATAGAACTCAATCAAAAGGTTGACCATTTTTGCTGCTTGCGGAACCAGGAGAATCATTGCGGGAGATATTGTTTGTCTATACATTGATCTGACTAAACTATCTATTCTCCAGCACGACAGGAGATTCAATGAAGACCGGGCAATCTGCGCGCGCGGTAGCATACCCGCGAGAATCCACCCTCGAAGGCCATCACTTGAAGGTGTCTGTGTCGTCTTCCAATGCACCCAAGTACAAAAAAGTCTATGAGGATCTGCTTTCCGCGATTAGGACTGGTGCATTTCAACCAGGTGATCGGCTGCCTAGCGAAGCCGAACTGGGAAAGCACTACAACACCTCTCGCATCACCGTAGCAAAGGCTGTCAACGAACTTCAGCAAAAAGGGCTAGTATCGCGGCGAGCCGGCTCCGGAACACATGTAGTCGCTCCAGCCGTATCAAGCGGACACGTCTTCGGCCTGCTCATTCCAGACCTAGGGCGAACAGAAATATTTGAACCCATCTGCCACGGCATGATGCAATCGCCATTGTCAAAGCCGCACTCCCTGCTTTGGGGTCACTCCATGGGAGAGGCGGCCCAGCAAGAGAAAGAGGCCGAGCACCTTTGTCATCAATACGTCACACAAAAAGTCTCCGGCGTTTTCTTCGCACCCCTCGAATTCACACCCGCAAAAGATGCCGTCAACAATCGCATCGTCGCTGCATTCGATCGGGCCGGCATTAAGGTCGTGCTGCTTGACAGGTGCTATGCGCCGTATCCTATGCGGTCCAAGTACGACTTGGTAGGAATCGACAATCGTCGGGCGGGTTTTCTCGTTACACAACATCTGCTCCGTCATGACGTTAAACGGGTCGCATTTATCGCCAGACCTCTCTCAGCTTCAACCGTTATGGCGAGAATAGCCGGTTACCGCGAAGCATTAATTGCACACGGTCTTACTCTGGGACAGGACCTGGTTTGCCGAGGCGATCCGGACGATCTCGATTTCCTCCGGAAGATGATGAGAAACTGCAAGCCTGACGCACTCGTTTGTGCCAACGACTTCACGGCTGCTCGAGTCATGGCTGGGCTAACGAAAATGAGCATCCGCGTACCGGAAGAGATGCGTATCGTCGGCATTGATGACGTTAAGTACGCCAGCCTGCTTCCCGTACCTCTAACGACACAGCACCAGAACTGCGCGGACATTGGCGAAACTGCAATGGCGACAATGTTGCAACGGCTTGAAAAACCCGATCTCCCCACGCGCGACGTCCTATTGCAGACCCATACCGTAGTTCGTAATTCCTGCGGCATCCACCTATCGCGCGCAAGGGTTAATTAGAACGTCGCCAACTTGTTTCTAGGGTAACGCTGCCTCGGCAATGTATGCTTCGTGCGTTGTCACAATGGAGAGCCTGTCACGATGAAAATGACGACATACCTGGTGAAGAGCACCATAGTAGGCGCTCTAGGAGGTCTACTCTTCGGTTTTGACACTGCGGTCATCGCCGGCACGACGCAACAGTTGACCACGATCTTCAACCTCTCTTCTTTCACGCTTGGACTCACCGTCTTCATCGGACTCTTCGGCACAGTCATCGGCGCGATGACTGCAGGTGTTGTTGGCCAAAAAATCGGAGGTCGCGAAGCTCTGCGCATCATGGCGATTCTCTATACAATCTCCGCGTTGGGCTGCGCGTTCTCGTGGGACTGGCCTGCGTTGATGGTCTTCCGCTTCATCGGCGGTTTAGGTATTGGAGGATCCTCCGTACTCGGTCCGGTCTACATCGCCGAACTTGCTCCTGCGAAGTGGCGTGGCAGAATGGTCGGTCTCTTTCAGATCAATGTCGTTGTCGGAATCCTTCTCGCTTACCTCTCCAACTATCTCATCTCACTTTTGAACCTCGGCGTTGCCCAGTGGCGCTGGCAACTCGGTGTTGCAGCGATTCCATCGCTCCTATTCCTCTTGATGCTCTATGGCATCCCGCGAAGCTCGCGCTGGCTGGTAACGCAGAACAAGACAGACGAAGCGCTCGAAGTACTGAAGATGATGGGATCGCCAGACTCCGAAGCTGAGTTGCGCGAGATCATGGATTCCATTCATCTGGAACGCGGCATGGCAGCAGAGCCACTTTTCCAGCGGCAATATCGCTTGCCTATCTTCCTCGCCATCACGATCGGCCTTTTCAATCAACTCTCAGGGATCAATGCGATTCTCTACTATTCGAACTACATCTTCGCTGCTGCAGGGTTTAGCCAACTCTCCGGCGCACTGCAGACTGTTTTGATCGGCTTGATGAATTTGTTGGCGACGTTTTTGGGCATGTCACTCATCGACAAACTCGGACGCAGGACGCTTCTGCTTATTGGTAGTATCGGCATGGCGGTTTGCCTCTCGGGAGTCGCCGCCATCTTCTTCACACACAGTCATCTCGACGCACTCGTTTGGCTGCTAGCTGCGTATATCGTTTTTTTTGCCATCTCTCAGGGAGCGGTCATCTGGGTTTATATCGCTGAGGTCTTCCCCAACCGTGTTCGCGCCAAAGGGCAGAGCCTTGGCTCGTCATCCCACTGGATCACAAACGCCATCATCTCCCTTGTCTTCCCTGTGCTGGCCAAGTCTTCCGGCGGTCTCCCGTTCGCCTTCTTTGCTGCGATGATGGTTCTACAATTTTTTGTCGTGCTCTTTATCTATCCCGAAACAAAAGGCGTCTCGCTCGAACAGCTTCAGCACAAGCTTGGTCTCGACTAACGCAACTCACAAATCGATCGCATCAGAGCTAAGATCGGAGTAACCATCTGATGGGCAGTGCTATATTGTTCCCGCATCGCAGGAGGCAAGTCTTGACCGCTATTACAAGTACCTCCACCCGCTCTCAGATGATCCGGATGTCCCTCGCCTCGCTCGCGCTCTTGGTTATCTCCGGGGCCTGGAATCTCGCATCGGCACAGGCACCCCCACATGGCGCTACAGACGCGCATGCAAACAACGGGGTGCAGCATAGCAATGATCCCTGGTGGAAACACGCCGTTTTCTATGAGATATATCCGCGTAGTTTTCAGGACTCAGACGGCGACGGAATCGGCGATCTCAACGGAATCACCCAGCGTCTCGACTATTTGCAGTCTCTCGGCGTCGACGCCATCTGGCTCTCGCCCATCTATCCCTCTCCGCAAGTCGATTTTGGTTACGACATCTCCGACTACGAGAATATTGACTCGCAGTACGGTACGCTCGCCGATTTCGACAGGCTTGTAGCCGAGGCCAAGAAACGAAATATCCGAATCCTTATGGATATGGTGATGAACCACACCTCCGATAAACACAAGTGGTTCATTGAATCGGCAAGCTCGAAAGATAATCCAAAACGTGACTGGTACGTGTGGCGCGATGGAAAAGCTGGAGGAACTCCGCCGAACAATCCGCCCAATAACTGGATCAGTGAATTCGGGCACTCAGCATGGCAGTACGATCCAAAGACAGGCCAGTACTACTACCACCGCTTCTACGCCCAACAGCCCGATCTAAACTGGCGCAATCCTGCCGTAGAAAAAGCCATGTTCGACTCCGTCCGTTTCTGGCTCGACAGAGGCGTAGCAGGTTTCCGGTTCGACGCAATCCCCACGCTCTTCGAAGATCCAGCTCTTCGCGATGCCAAGGAGATAGAAGGCACCAACGCCTATGGCGATCGCAAGCAAGAGCATGACATGTACGACAACCTGCCAGAGGTGCACGATGTCATGCGCCGTCTTCGCGCCTTAGCTGATCAATACCCTGGCGATCGTGTGCTGATCGGTGAGACCTATTTGCCAAACATACAGGAACTCGACAAGTGGTACGGCGGAGCAAAGCACGACGAGCTCCAACTTCCCATGGACATGCAAGTAGGCTTCACTAATCAACTCGACGCCAACCTTCTTCGTCAGCGAATCAGCGATGCGGAGACAAAGATCAGCGGCAATCAACCGCTCTTCGTCTTCGACAATCATGACAACATCCGTAGTTGGGACCGTTACGGTGATGGCGTGCATAACGAGGCCATCGCTAAACTCATTGCTGCCCTTCTGTTTACCTCGCGTTCTACCGCGCTGATGTACTACGGCGAGGAGATAGGAATGGTCACTACTCCACCGACACGCGTAGAGGACGTGAAGGATCCCATTGGCGTCACGGGCTGGCCTCTGGAGAAAGGCCGCGACGGAGAACGCACTCCTATGCAGTGGGATGATTCGAAGAACGCGGGTTTTAGTACCGCCGACACAACCTGGCTGCCCGTTCCTGCAAGCTATCGCGCGACCAGCGTCAAGGCGGAAGAGCATGAGCCGAATTCACTGCTCAACTGGCACAAGCAATTAATCGCTTTGCGTAGAAAAGACCCAGCCCTGCGTAACGGCAAAATGGTTATGGTCGACGTAAACAACCCTTCTGTGCTGTCGTTCATTCGCCAAGATGCCGCTGGGCAGCCGTCCATTCTCGTCTCGCTCAATTGCACCGGCCAGCCGCAACCTCTTTTTGTCGATCAGACGTACGCTAAGACTTTGGGGAAATCTGCACAAACACTGCTCACGAGTGACGCATCGCTTCAGAATGTGACCGCTCTCTCCGAAATCACCCTGCCGCCCTACGGATCATGGATCGGTCGTCTCAAATGATGACTACGTCTGTCAGTTACCAACTCAGTGTTAGAGCGCGATGCTGATATCCTGATCCGTCCGGAAATCTTACTACTACTTGATCGATATTGCTCTGCGCATCAGTATCTCCTGCAGCAGTCAGAGTGCCGCCTTCGATGCGAAGATTCAGCTTCGGACCATTGCGGCGAACCTTCAATTCAACAATAGATCCTGCGGCAGCCTCCAACTCAAGCTTCAACGAGTGTGAATCCCTCGTCTCGCTGAGCACCTTCATCTGAGCCGTTCGCGCCCCCTGCAACGGCAGCCGATGCGGTAATGCAACTTCGACCGGCGGCAGCGCAAAAATGATAGAGGATCCATCTGCTGTCACCTGCGATTCCTTCACCGAGGTCGTCAGCCTGACATTTTTGCCGGACACAGTCTTGATGTGTACAACCAGTCTCTGCCCTTCGCGCTTGTACTCCAGAGCACACACTGCTTCCCCCACATGCAGCCGTTGCACCTCAGCGTTGTCCCAATTAGCCGGAAGATGTGGATTGAGCCAAACACTTTCCGATACTGCATCCACATCGATCCCAAACAAGCCTCGTATCGCCGGAACGACAACCATAGCAGAGGACCAGAGCTGATGACTTGTGCTTCGTCCGAACGGCTGAAAGAAAGCTCCGGACAGTAATTCTGTAACTGCCCCAAGATCCTGCATCGTTGTCTGATCGGCGTTCTGCATCAGGTGAGCATACCCAGTGAGCGGATGTCCCGCGCGATACTGCGCCACAGCAGCCCATCCTGTAAACAACGGCCACACTGATCCCTGGTGATAACTGATCGGATCGAAGAGAGGGTCGCTCTCTGCGATGTCGCGCAGGCCCCAATCGGTTGAGAAATCGTGTGAAGCCCATCGTTGAAAACTTGCATCTGCATGGGTCAGACCGTCTCCTCCATTCCACCATGCGATCATCGGATAGACCGTCGCCGTATGGTCAAGCGTCCCATCTCTATTGCGGCTGAACGCATAAGCATCGCGGGTGGAATCGTAATATTCCCTCTCGATCTTCTTCTTCAGTTCATCCGCTCGTTTCGCGGCTGATTCTGCTGTAGCCTTGTCGTTCAGTAAGCTAGCCAACTTTGCCATGGCAGTGGACGCCTGCTGGTCCAAGAGCGCCAGGTAGATCTCCTGATGTGGCATCCCCGGTGGCCAGCTCTCAACCCAGCCGGTTCCCTGGGCATTGTCGTAGATGCCGTCACCGTCCGAGTCATGCGTTATCTCAAAATGCCATGCCTTTTCAACCGACTCGCGGTGGCGCCTTAAGAAGTCCGCGTCCCCACTGCTCCGCACGTAGTCCAGCATCGCGGTCAGAAATAACGGCGTCGCGTCAGCCGCAGCATACATATACGGCAGTGCCCTCCAATCCACATTCGCCGCTGTCTGCGAGTACTCATGCATCATCTTCCCGTCGTCCCTCTGCCGCCGTATCAGAAATTCCATTGCTTCGCGGCTTAGCCTGAAGTCGCCAAAGTCATTCACCGCATAGAGCGTATATAGCGCATCCCGCCCGAAGAACCAGCCAAATCCAGGCCGTGCCGAATCGCCGGACGAAAAATATCCAGCCACCAGCCCAACCTCGCCAGTGGGCTGCACCTTCGCTCTCAACTGCTCAATGGAAATTGACGCCCAGGAGAACGCGTTATTCAAATCCGCATCAGGGGTCCGAATCGCAGTCAACTCTTTCATCATGCGGAGGTATCGCGCCGCATGAGCTGAATATGTTTGCTCTACTATTGCTCCCAGCCGCTCCAACTTCGCTTGCAATGCTACATTCGTAGCGGTTTCGGTCGTAGTCCCCACTGCCATAAGCAGCGGGAAGTAACGGTCTTTATCCCGTTTTTGGTCGTAGTGGAGCTTCAGTTCCAACGGATGAAATTGCGGCTTCTCCTGATAGGGGGCCATAATGCCTGGCTGCGACGTGGGCATCGCCACAGCACCGGCAAGATTTGGAAAGTCTGTATGGAGCACGTAGAACCCGCTCGCATCCAGCTTAATCCACTCTGCCGACGGTATCCCCTGATCCTCCTGTGGCCACATTGGACGCATCTCAGGGTTGAAGCTGAACGTCAGGTCAACCGGCCGCGCCGAGTCCACTTGAAACAGCACTACAGCACCCGTGCCAGGCTCCATCTCATCCGGCGCAAACATAATCTGTCGCAGCGTAAAGGCGATATGTGAATACGTGATCACCGTGCGATTAGGAAACACTTCAATCTCACGAGCGTGATCCTTCAGCTCAATCGGTACGGGATATCCCTCCACCTCGGCCTTGATGCTGAAATGACTAAGCAGCTTCACAGGCAGCGTCCACGCCTCGAATATACCCTCCTGCTGACCTAGGATGACGCCCTGAGTGCCCGCCACCGTAAAAGGCATACCCGACTCCACATGCCGGCGAATAACTAGTCCATCCTCTTTTAGCGGAAAAGAGTTTACAGGCTGCAGACCGGTCGTCTGCGCGGCAGCCATTCCGCAAAGCATCGCTGTCCCAACCAAGACAAGGCGCATATTGCCTCCATCGCCATCAAAGACTCCCCAGTCTACCCTCCCGGCTCTTCACAGACGAGACGATTCCATCTGCAAAATTCCCTAAACACCCATTGCTCGCTAAAATCACCTCTGAGATAATGCGCCTTCACCCTGCACACTCGTCGCTCCTGCCCGTCTTTTTCACAGCTATCCTGTCGCTGGCGTACGTCGAGACTTCGGCACAAACGAACGCTACTCCCTCAGCCAAGTCGAGCCCGGCCCCAACTGCCAATCTCAAAGCAGCGGATGCAGCCTTTCGCGCAGGGTCCGCCGCCTATCAGCAGAACGATCTGCCTACCGCCCACGCGCAGTTTGCAAAGGTCGTACATCTTACTCCCAATGTAGCGGCCGGGCACACCGCCTTTGGAACGGTTCTACTAGCCGAAGGAAATCCCCATGCAGCCGCGGCAGAGCTGGAACAAGCCCGCGAACTCGATCCGCACGACACCAACGCGACACTGAACCTCGCCGTCGCCTACGAGCAGCTTCACGCTTATACCAAATCCGTAACGATGTTCGACCTGATAAACCAGGCAGACCAGATTCTCACACCCAATGCGGCCATTGCATACGCCACCGCGCTCGTTGCCACATCACAACCCGCGGCCGCGCAAAGCCAGCTCGAAAAGGCTCTCGCCGCCCAACCCAATGACGCAACGCTTCACGACACACTCGGCACTGTCCTCGCCCAGCAGGAACGCTACGATGATGCAGCATCGCAGTTCCGCCAGGCTATCGTGCTCGATCCGAATCTTCCTGCTGCGCACTACCACCTTGGTTCTGTCTTCCTCACTATTCACGATCCCGCCAACGCCGTAACCGAGCTTACACAGGCGAACGCCCTCGCTAAGGACAACATCGACTACATTCTCCAACTTATCCGCGCTCTCCGTGACACTAATCAGGATGTGCAATCTGCCGCAATTCTTCGTCATGCTCTTCAACTTGATCCGTCTCGTATAGACACCAAATATGAACTCGCCCTAACCCTTCAGGCCAGCGGTAGCGCCCGGGAAGCTTTACCCCTCTTCGAGCAGGTTGTTGCTGCCCGTCCGCAAGACTCCGCCGCCCTCATCAATCTCGGCCTAGATCTCGTGCAGCTAGGGGATGCCAAGCGCGCAATCCCTCTCTATCTCACCGCGCTCAAACTTACGCCCAACAGCGGAACACTCCGCGAAAATCTCGGAGTCGCCTATCTTCAGCAAGCCGATCTGGATCATGCCATCGAGCAATTTCGGTCAGGTCTCGTCGTGGAACCTGATAATCCCCAACTCCATTACGATCTCGGCCTCGCCTTCAAACTAAAGGACGATGTGCCCGCCGCTATTCAGGAGTTCGAGCAAGCAGCAAAACTCGACCCCGTTCTTCCCGATCCTCCCTACACTCTCGGCGTTTTGTTCATGCAGCTCGGACGCTTCTCTGAATCCCAGGTCGAGCTTGAGAAAGCCACAACCCTCAGGCCAGATCACGGCGACGCCTGGGCCATGCTCGGCAATGTCTACAAGCAGAACAACGAACCTGAAAAAGCTATCGCTGCGCTACGTCACGCAATTGAGCTGATGCCCGATCAGCCAAGCCCTCATATCACTCTTGCAGCTATTCTTATACGCCAGGGCGATACCGCTGGCGCAGCAGCCGAGCGCAAAAAAGCCGCCGACCTCAGCCGCGTCGCCGTCAGTCGCCAGCGCGCAAACTTTGCACTCGACAGCGGACGCCTCTTACTCAAGCGTGGCCAACTCTCCGAAGCCACCGCGCAACTCCAGGCAGCTGTCGCCGCCGACCCAAATTACGCCGAGGCTCACTCTGCCCTCGCCGATGCATTTGCTCTGCAAGGCCGGAGCGCCGATGCCGCCCTTGAGCGTCAACAAGCTCAAAAGCTCACGCAAGCCCAATCGACTTCAGGAGCTAACTCCCCTTCCCGCCAGTAAAGAGTGCCTCATTGCCTGCCTGCAGGTCCCTTCTCTATACTCACTGCACTGCTATCCAGTGGCCGGCGGTCGCAGCCGACTGATATAGCATTCGGCCTATAGAGGGGGAGCGCCCATTTGACCTGGTCTCGTCGTACATTCCTCACCTCTCTCTCCTGCACATCTCTCGTTCTTTCGCTCGATGACGTGCTCGCCTTGGCAGTTCCGGCAAGTACACAACAAGCAACTCCACAGGTCGGCTCACGCCCCACCTACGACGCCAAGCCTCGGCCAGCGCCCAAAGGTGCTCCCTCGCCTGTCGCTGGCACTCCTCTTGGCATCAGCTTCATCGACGTCGCCCGCCAGTCCGGCCTCAATGCCAAAACTATCTATGGGGGTGAGCACAAGAACAGATACCTGCTCGAAACCACAGGCTGCGGAGTAGCTTTCTTCGACTATGACCACGATGACTGGGTCGATATCTTTCTCGTCAACGGTTCCCGTCTCGAAGGCTTTGCCAAGGACCAGGAACCCGTCTCGCATCTCTTCAAGAACAATCGGGATGGTACTTTCACCGACGTTACTGCTAAAGCCGGTCTTGCACGCAGCGGATGGGGACAGGGCTGCTGTGTCGGCGACTACAACAACGACGGTTGGAACGATCTCTTCATCAGTTACTACGGTCAGAACGTCCTCTACCGCAACAACGGCGACGGTACCTTCACCGACGTCACTGCCAAAGCTGGCCTCCTCCAATCGAAAACCCGCTGGAACTCCGGCTGCGCCTTCCTCGACTACGACCGTGACGGCAATCTCGATCTCTTCGTCGCTAACTACATCGACTTCGACATTAAGACCGCACCACTTCCCGAAGCCGCAGGCTGTGCTTACAAGGGCATTCAGGTAGCCTGCGGTCCTCCCGGTTTACAAGGTGGGAAGAACATCCTCTACCACAACAACGGCGACGGTACCTTCACCGACGTTTCACAGAAGAGCGGCATGTGGGACACCATTGGGACGTACGCCCTCTCTGTCTCAGTCGCCGATCTCGACAACGACGGTTGGCCCGACATCTACGTCGCCAATGACTCCACCGCCGCAACGTTCTATCAAAATCAAAAGGACGGTACCTTCAAAGATGTCGCCATTGAGGCCGGCATTGCTTATTCCCCCGATGGCAAACCCCAGGCCGGCATGGGCGTCTCAATCGGTGACTTCAACCGCGATGGCCTCCTCGACATCGTCAAGACCAACTTTGCCGGCGACACCGACTCCCTCTATCTCAATCTTGGCAACGGCAACTTTGACGATCACACCTACCTCTCCGGCCTCGGTGTCAATACTCGCTTCCTTGGTTGGGGCGTGGGTTTCTTCGACATGGACAACGACGGCTGGCTCGACATTCTCATGTCCAACGGCCACGTCTACCCTGAGGTTGAAGGCACCAACGTCGATGCCCCCTACGCGCAGCACAAGTACCTCTACCGCAATCTCCGCAACGGCCAGTTTGAAGAGGTCACCGCACTAGCCGGCCCCGGCATCACCACGCCCGCTCCCGCGCGAGGTACGGCCTTCGGAGACTATGACAACGATGGTGACCTCGATGTGGTCGTCAACTGCATCAATAGCCTTCCCCAACTCCTTCGCTGCGATCCCTCTCCCGACGCCGGCCCCGCTCGCAATTGGATCAAGATCCGCACTATAGGAACCAAGTCCAATCGCACCGGTATCGGCTCACGAATATCAGTTACCACGCAACCATCTCCCGATGCCAAACCTTTCGTCCAGATCGATGAGGTTCGTAGCGGCGGCAGTTACTTCTCACAGAACGACCTCCGACTCCACTTTGGCCTCGACCACGCTACTAAGGCCGACGTCGAGATTCGTTGGCCCTCTGGTACCGTCGACAAGATTCCCGCACTCGCCCCCAATCACCTCTACGTCATTCAGGAAGGCGGCAAGATTCTTAAGACAGTAGCCATGGGTCCTCAGCAAACATCGAGTAAAGGCTAGTCATGCGCGCCTTCACGATGCTCTTGCTTCTTCTTCTATCGCACGTCTTCGCACAACAACCCTATCCACCCACTATTGATCACCCACCGCCCGCTTGGTTCGTCGATGTAGCCTCCAAAGCGGGTATCACTGTCCGCAACGTCAATGGAAGTGTCGATTCCAAGCGTTACATCATCGAAGCCACAGGCTCCGGCGTGGCAATCGTCGACTACGATCGCGACGGCTGGCCCGACATCTTTCTCGTCAACGGGACCACGCTGCCCGGCGACTCCGCCAATCCAAAAGAAAAACCAACCAGTCACCTCTTCCACAACAACCACGATGGTACGTTCACCGACGTCACTGCCCGTGCAGGCTTGGCTTCGATCGGCTGGGGCCAGGGAGTCTGCGTCGGTGATTATGACAACGACGGCTTCGACGACCTTTACGTCACCGGCTATGGCAAGAATCGGCTCTTCCACAACCAAGGCAACGGCACATTCAAAGAGGTAGCTGAGCAGGCAGGAGTCGCCGGTACCGGCAAAGAGTGGGGCACCGGCTGCGCCTTCGTCGACTATGACCGCGACGGCAAACTCGATCTCGTCGTCGCCAACTACGTGCACTTCGATCTCGCGACAACTCCTAAACCGGGCGCTGGCGTCAGTTGTATGTGGAAAGGTGCCCCGGTCATGTGTGGCCCACGCGGCCTTCCGAGCGCGCCGAACGTGATTTATCACAATCTCGGTGATGGCAAATTTGAAGACGTCAGCAAATCCAGTGGATTCGAGCGGACCAACGGTCATTACTGCTTCTCAGTCACCACTATCGACTATAACGACGACGGCTGGCCCGACATCTACGTTGCCTGCGACTCCACCCCCTCCATTCTCTATCGCAACAACCACGACGGTACCTTCACTGACGTCGCCGCCGACTCTGGCGTGGCTTACAACGAAGATGGTCGCGAGCAGGCCGGCATGGGCTCCGCCTCCGCCGACTACGATGGCGACGGCTACCCCGACCTCTTCAAAACTAACTTCTCGGACGATACCTCCACCCTCTACCATGCCAACGGCGACGGCACCTTCACCGATGCAACCTTCCAAGCGGGTCTCGGCATCAACACCGACGCCCTTGGCTGGGGTGTTATGTTCGCTGATGTCGATAACAATGGCTGGCCCGATCTTCTCGTGGTCAATGGTCACGTCTACCCTGAGGTTGACTCGGCCAAGCTAGGCTCCTTCTACCGCGAACCCCGCTTCCTCTACTACAACCTCGGCAACGGCAAATTCAGGGACATCAGTAAAACCTCCGGCCCCGCCTTAGCAGAACGCCACTCCGGCCGTGGCCTGGCAATTGCCGACCTCTTTAACGATGGCCGTATCGAAGCTGTTGTCAACAATCTCAGCGACGATCCGACGCTTCTCATTAATCTCGCCAAGAGCCAGAACCACTGGCTCGGCCTGCACCTCGTCGGAACCACCTCCAACCGAGATGCCATCGGAGCCAGGGTCACCCTCCATAGCGCCACCCGTCTCTGGGTCGATGAGGTTCGCAGCGGTTCTAGCTACAACTCTTCGAGCGATCTCCGCCTCCACTTTGGCCTTGGCACCGAGACCCAGCTCAAGGACATTCAGGTCCGCTGGCCCAACGGCCTCACCGAACTCTTCGATCCGCCTTCAACTCCCGACCTCATTTTCGAACTGACCGAAGGCAAGGGCCATCCATCACGCTACTAGGAAATCTCTGCGCCACGAGACCCAAGCCATAGGTTTCGGAGTAAGGGCCAAGCGATTAGGATAAGGTATGTTGCGCTGCGTACTTTCGCTCGCATTGACGTTTGCCACCTTGCCCCTTTTGGCACAGGAGCGTCCGACATATGGCGTTGGGACCGATGGACGGAAGATAAGTTCGTTGGCTGCGCCCGGTACGAAAGCGATCGTGCTTTTTTTTGTGGCTACGGATTGCCCGATCTCGAACCGTACCTTCCCTGAGATGAAACGGTTACGCGAGGAATTTGCCCCGCGCGGAGTCCGCTTCTGGTTTGTCTATCCGAATAAAGGGGAACAATCGGAGAAGGTGACGCAGCATCAGGTTGCGTATGATGCCGGCGGCGAGGCTGTACTCGATGTGCAGGGCAAGCTTGTAGAAATAAGCGGAGCGCGGGTAACTCCGGAAGTCTCAGTGCTGGTGCCCGACGGAACGGCTGGATGGCGGCCGGCGTACACCGGACGTATTGATGATCGATACGTTCGAATCGGGGAAGAACGCTCGCATGCGACCAAGCACTTTGCTGATCGAGCGCTGAACGCTGCGTTAAGTGGGGGGCGCGTAGAGACTGCGACAGGGACCCCAGTGGGGTGCGGGATTATTAGCTCTAAGGAAACCGCTAAAGGTGATTCGGCACGATGAACGCGACGGTCAGGGTGCATGTAGCTGCAGCCGTGGCAATGTCAGGCATAGTGCTGGCCGCATCGCATAAAGGGTGGGAGACGGTATACGCGTCCGCGGAGCCAGTGACATGGCGGCAGCAGATTGCTCCATTGGTCTACAAAAACTGCACGAGTTGCCACCACGTTGGTGGATCCGGTCCATTTGCGCTGATGACCTACCAGGATGCGAAACGCTGGGGTGGCTTGATAAAGACCGTAACAGCGAGTCGCTACATGCCTCCGTGGCTGCCCGAGCCAGGATACGGTTCATTTGAAGGCGAGCGGCGCCTGACGAATGAGGATATTGAGTTGGTGAAGGCCTGGGTCGAAGCAGGGATGCCGGAGGGAGACGGCAGCACCCCCACCCCACCCGTGTACAAAAGTGATTGGGTATTGGGACGTCCGGATCTTGTGCTGGAGATGGCAGCGCCGATAGAAGTCCCTGCGGGTGGAACGGATCTCTTCGAGAATTTCGTTCTGCCGGTGCCGCAGAAGGGGACTCGATGGGTGCGAGCCATGGAGATTAAGCCAGGAGCTCCTCAAGTTGTACATCATGCAAACGTGATTCTGGACCGAACGGCTTCCTTGCGGCGGGCGCATCCCAATGATTGGCAGAAGGGCATACCAGGAATGGATATCCTGGTGGACTCGGGCGAGAGCTTCGATCCAGACAGCCATTTTCTCTTCTGGAAGCCAGACTCGACGGCGCTGATCGAGCCTGAAGGGTTGCCATGGCGCTTGGATGAAGGAAACGATCTCGTGTTGAACATGCACTTAAAGCCAACCGGCAAGATAGAGCACGTTCGCGCTCAGATTGGACTTTACTTCACTGACAAGCCGGCAACAGAACATCCTATGCTGCTGCAATTGGAGCACGATGCGGCTCTGGACATTCCTCCGGGCGCCGCTTTTGTTATTGAAGACGAACTCAAGCTACCGGTCTCGGTCGACGTGCTGGGGATCTATCCTCACGCGCATTATCTCGGTAAGAGAATGGAAGGTTGGGCTGTTTTACCGAATGGAGAACGCCGGTGGTTGATCCTAATAAAGGACTGGGACATCAATAGACAATCCGTCTACCGTTTTGCGAAGCCGGTCTCATTGCCACGTGGAAGCGTGGTTCATATGCGCTACACCTACGATAACTCGGCAAATAATGTACGGAATCCGAATTCTCCACCTGTCAGAGTAAGGGCAGGGAACCGGTCTGTAGATGAAATGGGTCACCTTTGGCTGCAGGTAGTGCCGCGTCCCGAGAATCAAGTTGTGGGTGTGGATCCTCAGATGGAGTTAGAGCGCGTGTGGATGGAAGATCGACTCCGCAAAAATGCACATGACGATATTGCGCTGTATAACCTGGCTTCGCTGGCGATGATGAAGGGTAATGGAGCACGGGCCGAGGAGCTATATCGGCGCTCGTTGGAAAGACACCCAGACGACGTACGTACGCTGACTTCTCTAGGCTCTGCAATGGAAGCGAGTGGCGACTGGAAATCAGCCCAAGCGCAGTACCGTGCTGCAGCGGCGAAAGATCCGAACTACTTGGATGCGCTATTCGATCTGGCGTCGATCGACCTGAGGCATGACGCGCTGCCTGAGGCAGAGCAACTGTTTCGTACTCTCACGCTCTCCCATCCGGAGGACGCAGCGGCACGAAACGGACTGGCGAATGTACTGCTGGCGAGCGGTCGTCCGGGTGAGGCAAAGAGAGAGTTCGATCAGGTACTCGAGGCCACGCCGGACAATTTCGATGCCTTGTATGGATCGGCGAGGATCGAGGTAGAAAATGGCAACCTACAATTGGCGGAGTCCCTCCTTTTAAGGGCGATTGCGGTGCAGAACGATAAGGATGCTCAGCGCCTGTTAGCCCTTGTATATGCCAGAATTGGAACACCAGAGAAGGCGTTGGAGCATCTTCAGTCTTGGCAACGATTATCGCCGACCGATGCGGACCCACATCGGGCTCTAGCGCAGATGTACAGTCAACTGGGACGCGAATCCGATGCAGTACGGGAACAGAAGATAGTTGTTACCCTCTCCCCCGGAAACGCGGGCGATTGGAATGACCTCGGGGTGATCGAGGCGCGGGCTGGAGATATTTCTGCAGCGCGGCGCGACTTGCAACATGCGCTACAACTCGAACCTGGGAATGAAGCTATACGCGCAAACTTACGTAAGTTCTAGTAACGAGGCCCAAGATTACGACTCATAGAGAAATTCTTTCTTGCCCGACTTCGAAGTGTTTAGTCGTGGCTTATAGGTCCTATGGAAAATGCAAAAGTCGATTGTCGATATATCGCCTCGCGGCCGCGCTTATTCGTTCGGATGCAACTTCACGAAGGTATATCTCCCAGAAAACTGAAGACGGGGCGCATTGGCCTTCTCCTGGTTCTTCTGCTCCACCCACCCGTACATAAACTCCGCACCGAAAGACAAGCTGCCATATGCATTCCAGATGACATTGGCTGACGAATAGGTGCTCTTATGATATGTGGTGCCTGGCTGGAACGCAGTATTCTGAATCTGCAACAATCCAAAGGTCGCACTCGACCGGACGGATCTGGTCCAGTTGTGCTGATAACTGACCCACGGAGCGAAGGTTGGCAGTGCTTTTAGCGTAAGGTCGACGTCCGACTTGGGTTGCGCATCCAGACCAAGGCCGAACCCATCACCCGTATATTTTGCGATTCCATTGCCATAAGCAACCTGATAATTGAGAGTGTCTCTCCCCACCACACGCCAGGTACTCGATAGGTTCAAACCCCAACCCAAAACAGACTGCTGCTGTCCGGTAACGGGCATATGCACTGCCAGCTCACGAAGGATCGAAGAGAAGTAGAGATGCCCGCGATCGCCTTCATACCGAACCCGCAAGCCCCCATCAGGAGCAGGAGTAATAGGAACCGCCGATGAGCCATTCACCGAGAAGCTGACATCGGTACTAGGCTGCTCCACTGACACAGCAGCACTAAATCCTTTCCCCAGCGGGAAGGTATAACGAACCTGCGGAATGCGAGCGAGGAGTCCCGATGTAGGTCCCTGAAACTCGATAATGTCCGGCCACGCATCTGGATCCATAAAGACCGTATTCGTCTGTCCCACCAGAACGTTGTGGAGTTGCGCATAGAAATGGCGCAGCCGCGGCGTAGTAGCTCCATTACCACCGAAGAAATCGAACTGAATAAACGTCCGAGCCATTCCTATATTGCTCACAGGAATCCGGAAGTCTGCCGAGAATCGGCTTTCCCGAATACTCGCGTTGAAATTGTTAGTGCTCGTTGTCTGCGGAATCGGTATCGTCGACGGGATAAAAGAGTCCGCCAATCCAGCCGGCCGCGGGTCAAACATAACGTCGGTTTTGATGAGCCCATTGATCCGCATCATGGTCTGCGTACCTGGCAGCACGAAGAACCCCGGCATTGTGGCCTCCAGCGGCGCATTGTAAAGCCGTGGTACAGGCTCCGACTCCTCCGCAAACGACTCATAAGCAGCGGTCTCCTTGCCTACGGCCATCCGCTGCTGTTCCGGCGTTAGCTGTACCGCAGACGGCAACGGCGGCATCGTCCTCTCAATAGCTCCCGTCTGTAAAGACTGAGGCACAGGCTTGAGGTCCTTCACGGCCTCGGCAAGATTATTCACCCCATGCAAGGCATCCAGTTCACCCTGAATCTCGTTCATTTGGGTTCTCAACTCATCCATCCGACCCTGTAATCTGCGCGCCACCTCGTCCTGTGTGGGAGTCTCCTGCGCTATCGTTTGCGTCGTGCCCGAAAGCAGCAAAAACATCAGTGGCATTATCGTCGCTATCTTCATGGTTAGCCTCCTGTCCTCTAGGTCTAGAGACATGGCCCGGGAGATCGAACAGCGCTCCTCAGCAGAGCAATTCGTACAAGGCGTACAGGTACAGCGATGATTCGCTAGGCGGTTGGTGTGGTCTCTGCCTGCGCTTCGGAAGGCTGGATGCGTTGGATCTTGAAGCCGGTGAATCCCAAAAAGAGCGACATGAGGGGGGCGGCGATGTTGAAGATGGCAAACGGCAAATATGACAGGGTGGCTACGCCGAGCGCGGCGGCCATGTAAGCGCCACACGAGTTCCACGGCACGAGAGGCGATGTCACAGTTCCCGCATCCGCACAGGCTCGTGACAGGTTTTGCGCTTTCAGGCCGCGCTTCTCGAACTCGGTACGATACAGCCGAACGGGTAACACCAGTGCGATGTATTGATCAGCGGCGATGATATTTAGCCCAAGCGCTGTCCCAACGACTGTTCCAATCAAACCTCCTGTGGTTTTTGCGCGGCTGAGTATGGGATTGATGAGTTTGGCGAGCAGCTGAAACTCTTCGAGTAATGTCCCAAAGGTCACCGCACCGATGATGATCCAAAGCGTCCCCAACATGCTGGCCATGCCGCCGCGTGAAAGGAGGCTGTCAACCTCTTTGATGCCCGTATTAACATGATAGCCATTCGCCATCGCCATCCAAATGCCCTTGATGTATACGAGCAGGACTGGAAGCGTTGAATCGTTGACAAAGTGCAAAATGGCTTGCGGTTGCAGAATCGCCGCCATAACGCCTGCGAGCAACGCCGAACTGAGGATTGCAACTGAGGCGCGTACTTTGCGAAACGAGAGTACCAGCAGAAAAAGCAGCGGGATCAGGTTCCACGGCGTAATCCAAAAGAACTGATTCAGCTTATGTAGTTCGCCCCCAGTGTCGACGTTGTGGACGAGGGTGCCTTCCCGCAGGCTGAGAAACGTGAACACTACAGACGCAATGAGAAAGGAAGGCACTGTCGTCCAAAGCATGGCGCGGATATGCGTGAAGACGTCGACCTTCGCCAGCTGAGCTGTCAGGACGGTTGTCTCGGAGAGTGGGGATATTTTGTCACCTACGTAGGAGCCAG
Organism: Edaphobacter aggregans; assembly: GCF_003945235.1. NCBI lineage: Bacteria > Pseudomonadati > Acidobacteriota > Terriglobia > Terriglobales > Acidobacteriaceae > Edaphobacter > Edaphobacter aggregans. Next base: position 1,306,224 of record NZ_RSDW01000001.1, on the reverse strand, counting down.
AGACGACGGCTCCGGCGGTGATAGCTGGGGAGACGCCGACCATCGTTGCAAGTCCCACCAGACCCACACCAATCGTTCCTGCCGTTGTCCAGGAACTCCCGATGCTGAGCGATATCAAAGAGCAGATAACCAACGTCGCGACATAAAAATAAGCGGGATGGAGCAAATGGATGCCGTAGTAAACCATGGTCGGGATCGTGCCTGACATGTTCCAAGTGCCAATCAGTGCGCCAATGCCAAACAAAATGAAAAACGGCGTGGTGACGGACCCCATCGCGACTTGCGCGGATCTACCGACGTCGTCCCAGGAATGCCCATTCTTGGTAATGATCAGGCCGACGAGAATGTCGCAGAAAATTAATGCGACTTGCACGGGACCGTCAAGAGCGTCCAGCCCGAACAGAAAGATAGCGCCTGCGATCAGGACGATGAGGGTCACCGCGGGAATGATCGCATCCGCATACGACGGTTCCTTGACGCTGCGTGACGTGATGGATGGATCAGTCATAACACCGTCTCCCTTTACGATGGCTCTGATGGAAAAACACTCGCAGAACCATCAACTCGCGGAACTGTCAGATACTACATCGTAACCATGGAGAGTTATTCGGGCCGGAACTTCCAACTCAAAATTGTAGTGCAATTATTGCATGGTATTTGAATTTCAGAGCAAGGCTTGCAACACCGTCGATCTTTATCGAGTTAGAAGCGCTATGTCAACGCGACCAAGGTCCTAATACGACCAAAGTCTTAAATCGATAGGTAAATTCGGTGAATTTGCGTTATCCGATGCCTACGCAGTTTCTAGCTACGCAATTACTAGTTTGAAAGTTAATTCTCCTTCGTCAGCAAGATAACTCATTCAGAGCAACACTGAGCGATAGTTCCATAGCAGGCATAAGCTAAAACAGAAAGAGCTTCTGATGCAAGAATAGTAGGTCTGCCGCGTCCGCAAACTACAAGCAACCCGATGACGTAATTTGTTCTCTAACACTCTTTTCTGTTATTGTTTCCGACCGAGGGTGCCCGTGGAGTAGCGAGGTGCCAGAGCAGGCCGAAGGCTTGGATCTCGAGTGGCACCTTGTAGAACATCGGGCCAATTTTTAACGTAGCTGTGACGTACGTCAGGGGCAAGGGCGTGTTTACGTCTAATAATAGAACTCGGGATGTGCCGAGTTGGTGCGATTCGATCTCCATTCGTATTTTTATCGCGCGAAGATAATCGAAGGGGCCTGCCTCACGGGGACATGTAGCCAATGCAAATGTTGAAATAACTATTTTCAGGAGGAATGGCATGGCTTCGACTGACCAGACTGACCAGAAGATGTCCCTGATGCAACTGACAGCAATGGTGGTAGGCGGAATGGTTGGGGCGGGTATCTTCTCGCTCCCGCGCACTTTTGCGGGCGCTACCGGCCCATTCGGCGCTGTCATCGCATGGCTTATTGCCGGTACCGGCATGTACATGCTGGCCCGTGTGTTCCAATCGCTCGCCGAGCGCAAACCCGAACTGGATGCCGGCGTATTCGCGTATGCCAAGGCCGGCTTCGGCGACTATCCCGGGTTTCTCTCGGCCTTCGGCTACTGGATCGGTAGTTGCATCGGCAACGTTTCGTACTGGGTGCTGATCAAGGCGACGCTGGGGGCGTTTTTCCCGATTTTTGGAGACGGCAATACGGTCGTAGCAATTCTCGTTGCCTCGATCGGGATATGGCTCTTTCATTTCATGATCTTGAAGGGTGTCCAACAGGCGGCATTCATCAACAGCGTCGTAACGGTCGCGAAGGTTATTCCGATCCTGGTATTCGTCGTGATCATGATCTTTGCATTCAAGGCCGACATGTTCCGCGGCAACTTCTATGGCGGCGATCTTACGGGAAACCTGTTCCAACAAGTCAAAGCCACAATGCTGGTCACGGTGTTCGTTTTTATCGGGATTGAGGGAGCGAGCGTGTACTCGCGCTACGCAAAGAAGCGCTCCGATGTCGGTGTGGCTACAATCACCGGCTTCATTGGTGTCACGTGCCTGATGGTCCTCGTAACCTTAACTCCGTACGCCGTGCTACACCGGGCTGATATCGCCGGCATGCGTCAGCCGTCGATGGCTGCTGTGTTGGAGGCCGTGGTTGGGCATTGGGGCGCGGTCTTCGTCAGCCTCGGACTTATCGTTTCGGTGCTCGGAGCCTACCTGGCGTGGTCGCTGATCTGCGCCGAAGTGCTCTTCGCGGCTGCAAAGAACAAAGACATGCCAAAGATTTTCGCTACCGAAAATGTGAACCGCGTTCCTGCGGCAGCTCTATGGCTGACCAACATTGTCGTCCAACTTATTGTTATCAGCACGTACTGGTCGAGAGACGCATTCGCGCTGATGCTGAATCTCACAAGTGCGATGTCGCTCATCCCGTATCTGTTCGTTGCGGCTTACGGGTTCAAGATCTCGAAGCGCGGCGAATCCTATGACACGCACCCAGAGGGTCGCCAGCGGGATTTGATTATTGCTTTAGTCGCGGTGGTCTACACGGCTTTCATGATTTTCGCCGGAGGCACGAAGTTCATCCTGCTCTCTGCTGTACTGTACGGGCCGGGGACGGTGCTCTACATTTGGGCGCGACGCGAACAAAATGCCAAGGTCTTCGCCAAGACCGGGGATATCGTCATCTTCGCCGTTGCAATTATCGGTGCCTTGGTAGGTGTTTACGGGCTCATAAGCGGACTTATTCAAATTTAAACATAGTGGCTTGATTCAATCTAAGGAGTTTCATCATGACGAATGCGAATGATGTAAAGTTCGGCGTGCACTCGGAGGTCGGCAAACTACGCAAGGTGATGGTCTGCGCGCCGGGTTTGGCTCATACTCGCCTAACGCCATCCAACTGCGACGATCTGCTTTTCGACGACGTACTGTGGGTCGACAACGCCAAGCGCGACCACTTCGACTTCATCAACAAGATGCGCGACCGTGGTGTTGACGTGGTGGAGATGCACAATCTGCTAGCCGAAACGGTTGCTGTTCCCGAAGCCAAAAAATGGATCCTCGACAATCAGGTCATACCAGACCAGGTGGGTCTGGGGCTGGTAGACGAAATCCGGAGTTACCTTGAAGGCTTGGATTCGCGCAAGCTTGCCGAAACGCTGCTCGGCGGTCTGTCGACGGAAGATTTCCCGGAGACGCACGGCGGTGAAATGCTTAAGCTGGTTAAGGACGCGGCTGGTGTTACCGAGTATCTCTTGCCTCCGCTGCCGAACACGCTATACACGCGTGACACGAGCTGCTGGATCTACGGCGGTGTTACGCTCAATTCTCTGTATTGGCCAGCGCGACACGAAGAACCGATCCTGACGACTGCGATCTACAAGTTTCATCCAGATTTCGCCGGTAAAGTGAAGGTGTGGTGGGGCGATCCAACCAAAGACCATGGGATGGCAACATTCGAAGGTGGCGACGTGATGCCCATTGGCAAGGGCAATGTTCTGATCGGTATGAGCGAGCGCACGTCGCGTCAGGCGATCAGTCAGGTCGCAGCCGCCCTATTCGAGAACGGCGCCGCCGAGCGAGTCATCGTGGCTGCGATGCCGAAACTAAGAGCAGCCATGCATCTCGACACGGTGTTCACGTTTGCGGATCGTGACTGCGTTTTGCTGTATCCAGATATCGTGAACAAAATCGAAGCTTTCTCCTACCGTCCCAGCAGCAAGCCTGGCGGTGTCGAGCTGTCCAAAGACAAGGGGTCGTTCGTCGAAGTGGTTGCCGGAGCTCTGGGCTTGAAAAAGCTGCGCGTGGTCGAGACCGGTGGCAACGCCTACCAGCGTGAACGCACCCAATGGGACAGCGGCGCGAACCTCGTGTGCGCATCGCCTGGTGTCGTTTACGCATACGACCGGAATGTCTATACAAACACACTGCTACGCAAGGAAGGCATAGAGGTGATCACGATCGTCGGCGCAGAACTGGGCCGCGGACGTGGCGGCGGCCATTGCATGACCTGTCCGATCATCCGGGATGCAGTCGACTACTAGTTAGGCTAGCGAATGTCCATTGCCGCCGTCTGGACCAGCTGCCGGCGGCAATGGCATGTTTGTCTCTCCAAATGAGGGACAGAGTTACTTCAGATAGCTCCGGACCAGTTCAACCAGGTCTTCGGCAAGATCAGGAGCAATCCCCTTACCATCCCTATCGGCGAGATGCAGTCTCAGGTGGTCCTCCAGAACTTCAGCCATCAGGCCGTTGACTCCGCCACGCACCGCAGACAGTTGCATCAGAATCTTGGCGCAGTCGTCCTCTTCGCTCAGCGCGCGTTCGATCGCATCGAACTGGCCGCGGATCTTCTTGAGTCGATGCTGCAACTTCAGCTTTTCACGTTCACTGTGTGACATCAGCTACCCTACCCTTCCCCGGTATCGTACAGCCTTTTCAACCCAGGGCAAGAAATTCAGAGAGCGAGAACTACACCTTCGGCAACTGCGTAGTATCCCATCCCCCACCCAGAGCCTTGATGAGCAGCACGCTCGCCTCAAGCTGTCGGCGCATGATGTCGATATCGTTGCGTTCATTTTCGAGGGCCGAAGTCTGCCAGGTGATCACTTGGAGATAGGTGTCAACACCACCTTCATACCGGGTCTGGAAAAGATCTAGCGACTCCTGCGCCGACTGTGTGGCGGCGCGTTGCTGCTGTGCCTCGGTCTCCAGTATTCGCAGTGCGGCAAGATTATCTTCGACCTGTTGAAACGCCGTCAGCGATGTCTGGCGATAGTCGGCTACCGTCGCGTCATATTGTGCGATTACGACATCTGAACTCGCACGTCGACGGCCATGATCGAAGACGGTCTGCGAAAGCATCGGGCCTACTGCAAAAAAGCGGCTTGGCCATTCGAACCAGTTCAACACCGACGTGCCAGAAAATCCTGCAACAGCCGAAAGGCTCAGTGTCGGGTAAAACGCAGCCTGTGCAATTCCGATCTGCTCATTTGCAGCCGCCATACGACGCTCATCGGCAGCGATGTCCGGTCGACGTTCCAGAAGCTGTGATGGCAAAGCCCCGGGTATCCCCGGAATTGTTGGTTGCTGAACAGTAGCGGGCGTCGGGGCAATGCTCAGTTGCGCTGGAGGCTTCCCGATCAGAACAGCAATCGCATGTTCAAACTGCGCGCGTTGAATACCAATCTCTGTGTCCTGCACCTGTGCGGTTTGCAGCTGCGTGCGAGCTTGTGCAACGTCGGAGAGCGGGGAAGCGCCGCCATCATAGCGGTCCTGTGTAAGTTGAAGCGCGTCCTGATAGGCCTTCACCGTCTCATCTAGCAGCTTCTTTTGTGCATCAGCGCTGCGCAGATTGAAGTAGTCAATCGCCAACTCAGCATGTAGGCTCAACCGAGCAGTCTCCTTATCAGCCGCGCTGGCCTGCGCTTGTTCGCGAGCAGCTGTAACGCCGCGACGAATTCGCCCCCACAAATCGACCTCATAGTCCATATCGATTGGAAGCGAAAATGAGCCTGTTCCATTATTCGCACTGGCCTTGTTAAAATACGGCTGATTTTCCGAATCACGAACCGCACCGACGGCCGGATTGACGGTCAAAGTGGGTGCTTCACCTGACCGATTGATTCGGATCGCAGCGCGAGCCGCGCGAAAGTTGGCCTCAGCGGCCTTCAGCGTCTGGTTCGCAGGATCAACCTGTTCCTGAAGAGCGTTCAGTTGAGCATCATTGAAGAGCTCCCACCACTTGCCACGCAGAAGTTGGTCGTTCGGCTGAGCGACCTTCCACCCGTTCATCTCTTTGAATGACTCAGGAGTAGCTTCCTTGAACTCTGGAGCCAACGGAGTTACAGGACGCGTGTACTTCGGGCCGACCATGCATCCGCTCAATAGAGCACAGAGCAGGGCAGACGCCACAGGGAAAAGAGCGGTACGTTTCACTGTGCAGTCCCCTTCTGTGGAGCATTCACTTCCACACGCGTTCCGCTTGTCAGCGAGTCGGACGGATCAAGCACGACGACGTCATTAGGTGTCAGCCCACTCGTGACCTCGACACTGTTGCCAAAATCATGACCAATCGTAATTGGCGTGAGTTGCACGACTCCATTGCGCACAATCCCAACACGAAGTCCTTCTGCGCGAAAGAGCAGTGTATTGGATGGAATCGTGACAGCGCGGTTGGCTGCGGGCAACTGCAGATGGACAAAAACGTAAGCCCCTGGAAGCAATTGTCCCTTGGCATTGTCGACGTCGACCTGAACATTCAGAGTGCGCGTCGTCTGGTCGATGGAGCTGGAGTTTCGGGCAATTGTGCCGACGATGATCTCGCCCGGATTCGCATCCTGCGTGATCTTGACCTTAGCGCCATCATGGACGCTCTCGGCATAAATCTCTGGTACCGCGACGTACACAAAGAGGCGGCCAACAGCGGCAAGGTGAAAGAGTTCATGTGGCGTTGTACCCGATCCAGTGCCAATCAAGGCGCCAATATCCGTAGCGCGAGCAGTAATCGTACCATCAAACGGCGCCGTCACTCGTTCATAACCCTGCAGCTCTTTCAGGCGACGGACATTGGCCTGACTCGCAGCATAGTTGGCCTGCTTAGCCGCGTAGTCGCTCATGACCTGGTCTGTCTCCTGTTTCGAAACAGCATGTTTTTGCAGAAGACTCTGCCAGCGCGTGCTCGTAGTCTCTGCCAGATGCATATTGGCCTCTGCACTCTTCAGGTCCGCCTCTGCCTGTTGCAACTGTTGATCGAGTTCAGGTGTTTCGATCTCGGCGAGCAACTGTCCCTTCCGTACATGCGTCCCGATGTCGACATACCACCGTCTCAAGTAGCCGTTAGTGCGCGCATAAATAGGCGTGTCGGTAAAGGCCTGAACGTTACCCGGCAGAACGACTTCCTGTGCAGACGACCCTCCCGTCGGACGCGTGACGTTCACACTAGGTATCGCAGCCTCGGCAGTCGCCTGCGTCAACTGGTTCTCCGTCTTGGTGCGGGAATGCACGCCATAGACGATTGCCAAACCAAGCAGCGCAAGTACGGCGAGGCCCGCCAGAACCGGTCCTTTGCGAATCTTTAGTTCGCTTGCTGTAGTCGAGGAAGTCGGCAGATCTTCGGCCACTTCATGCACTGAAGCGGAGAAGTCCGTCATATCAATCCGATCCGGTGTCGATGTGTTTTCCATATATTCAATAACCCCATTGGTTACACGAACTGTTGTTCAAACTTTTTCCTGTCACGGGCCTCTTGGCGTGCCTTGCTGTTATGAATCAACGCGAAGACACAAGGTACAAACACAAGCGTAGCGACCGTTGCACAGAGTAAACCGCCAATAACCGCACGCCCAAGAGGAGCATTCTGCTCGCCTCCGTCCCCGGCTCCCAGCGCCATCGGGACCATACCGATGATCATTGCCAGAGCCGTCATGATGACGGGACGAAAGCGCGTCGTTCCCGCTTCAATGGCAGCCCGAATTGCGTCGCTATGCTCTTCCAGCTTAGCCTTTGCGAACGACACAACCAGAATGCTGTTTGCCGTTGCCACGCCCATGCACATGATTGCGCCCATTAGCGCGGGCACGCTGAGCGTGGTATGCGTCAGGAAGAGGAAGAGAACAATACCTGCCAAAGCCGCCGGAAGCGCGGTAATAATGATGAACGGATCAAGCCAGCTCTGGAAGTTCACAACAATCAATAAGTAGACAAGAGCGATAGAAAATACCAGACCCCCGAGCAGACCGATGTAGGAGCTCCGCATCGTCTCCACCTGGCCTTTAAGGGTGACAAATGTGCCGCGCGGCACGTCCTGCTTGTTCAGAATCCGCTGGATATCGCGGCTTACACTTCCGAGATCGCGCCCTTGGACACCGCCATAAATATCGACCACCGGGCGAATATTGTAATGACTTACGGTGCCCATCTCATGCCCTCGTTGGATGGAGGCTAGGTCTCCGAGAATCTCCTGCGATTGCGTCGACGCTCCATTGCCGGACACAGAAGTCGTCCGATTGATCGGAATGTTCTGTAGGCTCTGCAACGAATCCATCTTGTACTGCGGTGTCTGCGCCACGATGTTGTAGTTAACATGATTCTTCCAGTTCAGGAAGAACATCGGTGTCACCTGGAAGCTTCCGCTCAGCGTGTTTAATACGCTGGTCGCAACATCGCGCTCCGAATATCCGCCTTGTGAAGCTTTTGTGCGATCAACGCCAATCTGCAGCGTCGGATAATCGAATGGCTGTTGAATACGCAGGTCTGTCAGTCCGGGGACCTGATGCAGTTGTGTCAGCAACTTATCTGCTATCTGCTTGCTGGCATTGATATCGTTGCCTTCCAGTTGAATGTCGATCGGCGCAGGCAGGCCAAAATTGAGGATCTGTGTCGTGATATCTGCGGGCAGGAAATAAAAGGTCGCTTGAGGAAACGCGCGCGGCAATCCTTCACGCAGGGCACGAACATAAGCTGCCGTAGGATGATGATCTTCCTTGAGTGTGACCATCACATCGGCGTCGTAGGCGCCCAGGGTTCCATTCGTCAGGTGCTGCGTGTTCATTGCACTGTAGGGAAGCCCGATGTTATCGAGGATGTTGTCCAGTTCCTTAGCCGGAATCTGCTGGCGAATATTTTGCTCGACCAGGTCGCAGAGACGGGCCATCTCTTCGATACGCATTCCCGACGTCCCACGTACATGGAGGATGAACTGACCGCTGTCCGTATCAGGAAAGAAGTCCTGACCCAGCCATGGAACAAGCAGGAAGGCGCTGAGACAAGCCCCGAGAAAGACCGGCACAAAGACCTTGCGGCGAACAACGAGCCGCTCCAGCGTTTGGTGGTAACCCGCGCGAACGCGTTCAAACTGCCGATCAAATCCGCGCTGGAACCGCGTAAAGATGTTCCCCTTCGAGTCATGATCTTTATGACGCAACAGATACATCGCAAGCGTAGGAACCAGCGTTCTCGAAAGGATGTACGAGGCGAGCATCGCAAAAACAACCGCCATCGCCAGCGGAACAAACAGGTACCGCGCAACGCCGCCAAGGAAGAACATCGGAAGAAAGACGATGCAGATGCAAAGCGTTGACACAAGGGCAGGGACCGAAATCTGCGCAGCGCCATCGAGGATGGAGTTCCGCAGCGAGTGCCCTTCTTCCAAAAATCGTTCAATATTTTCAATCGTGACCGTGGCATCGTCGACCAAGATACCGACGGCTAGCGCAAGTCCACCGAGAGTCATCGTGTTGATCGTCTCGCCCATCAAGCTGAGTACAATCACCGACGTGAGGATCGACAGTGGGATGGAGATGGCGATGATAACAGTCGATCGCCAGCTGCCCAGAAACAGCAGAATCATCACGGCGGTGAGCATCGCTGCAATGACCGCTTCCCGGATGACGCCCTTTATCGCCCCTCGCACAAAGACGGATTGATCCGAAAGCGGAGTGATCTTTAGCTCAGATGGCAAAGTGCTCGCGACGCGAGGAAGCAGTTTGCGAATGCCACTCACAACATCGAGCGTCGAAGAATTGCCATTTTTCACAATGCTGATAAGCACTCCTCGGTGCCCATCCTGACGAACAACATTGGTCTGAACCTGAAATCCGTCGCTGACACTGGCAACATCGTGCAAATAGATTGTGGTGCCGTTCACCTGTTTGAGCGGAACATTGGAGAGCTCTTCCACTGTCCTCGGCGTCCCATTCGTACGAACGTCGTACTCACTTTGCCCGATCTTGATCGTCCCGGAGGGCATCACGACATTCTGTGCCGCCACAGCATTCAGCAAGTCGCCCGGAGCAACGCCCTTTGACTGCATCGCTGCCTGATCCATGCTGATCGTGATTTGGCGCTGCTTGCCGCCGTAAGGTAGCGGAACAACAGAGCCATTAACGGTAATCAACTGTGGACGAATGAAGTTCGTTGCATAGTCGTTGAGTTGCTGTTCGGAGAGCCCCTTACCCGAAACCCCTAGCTGAAGAATCGGAACGCTCGAAGCGGAAAAGTTGATAATCTCCGGAGGAAGGATTCCAGGAGGCAATTGGCGTAGTAGATACTGAGACGCCGCCGTGACCTGAGCATTGGCCGTATCGAGGCTCGCACCTGGCTGCAGAAACACCTTCACAACCACCGTACCGTTGTAGGTCGTCGACTCAATATGTTGAATGTTGTCGACAAGCGTGGTCAGCGCTTTTTCATACGGCGTTGTCAGGCGCCCTTCAAGCTCTTCGGGATTCAGTCCGGTATACGTCCATCCAATCGACACCACTGGAATGTTGATGTTGGGAAAGATGTCTGTAGGCGTCCGCAGAATGATAACGGGGCTCAAAAGGAGAATAAGAAGCGCAAGAACGATGAACGTATACGGTCGATTCAGGGCTGTCTTTACAATCCACATAGAGTCCTCGGAGGCGCAGTCAGGGCAGACTTATCGTTATGTTAAGCGCTCTATAGATTGGACACACCAATTGGCTGAGCGTTTCAGATGTATATCAGGTGACCGTAATCGGAAAAACCGATAACCTAAGCCCATGGAACTGCGCCACCTCAAATACTTCGTCGCAGTCGCGGAATGGAAGGGCTTCAGTCATGCTGCCCGCAGACTCTACGTCTCCCAGTCGGCCATCAGCGAGCAGGTCGCCGACCTTGAAAGAGAAGTAGGCGTCCAACTCCTCCACCGCAGCCGCAGAGAAGTCGCACTTACCGACGAAGGCGAAGTCTTCCTTGAAGAAGCGAAGAAAGTTCTTGCCGCCGTCGATCATGCCGTCGAAATGGCGCGCCGATCGAAGCGAGGAGAGGTTGGCACCCTCAGAATCGGCTTCTTTACCAACGGCATCGGCGCCTTCTTTTCCACCTTGATCCGCGAGTTCCGCAAGAGCCATCCCGAAGTCCGCCTCTCGCTCTTCGAGATGTCAGCCCGCCCGCAGATGGAGGCTCTCGCAAACAACGAAATCGATATCGCCATCACCCGCGAACTCGATCCCCAATTTGCCACAACGTTAACGTCGGAACTCCTCTTCGAAGAACCCCTCGTCGCTGTTCTGCCGAGTGACCACCCCCTCGCTGGCGGCCCAGTTTCTCTCGAATCCCTCGCGTCGGAACGCTTCGTTCTCATTCAGCGCGAAGTCTGGCCGACGTTATTCGATTCCATTATCACTCTCTGCTCCAGCGCTGGCTTCTCCCCTCATATTGCAAATACCGCCGCCAGATGGCCCGCAGTCCTCGCTCTGGTCGAAGCCGGTGAGGGCGTCGGCCTTGTCACGGCAGGCGTGCAAAGATTTCGTTTCAGCGGAGTCTCTTTCTGCCAGCTCACCCCAACCCGATCAATCGGGGTTGCTCTAGCCTGGCGAACAAAAGAAAAATCAAGCATCGTAGAAGCATTCCTTAACCTGGTTCGCGATCAAAAAGAGAGAATTCGCGACTCCCACGGCGAGCCACATCCGGAGTAACTCTCAAGGCTCCAGACCCAAAGAATCTCACCTCAACGATTACCTCAAAAGACTCTCATCGCACATCTGAGTTAGCCTGATACCTGGGCGAGCTGACACGTTCTCCTGACCAAACCACAAGGAACCGCAATGACGTCCTGGCGCATCTGGAGAACCCGGCTGATACTCTTCTTTGCTGTCCTGGGCCCAGGTTTCATCACCGCCAACGTGGACAACGACGCCGGTGGCATCCTTACATACTCTCAAGCTGGCGCGCAGTACGGGTACAGCCTCCTCTGGACCATGCTCCCCATCACCCTGGCGCTTATCGTCGTGCAGGAGATGTGCGCCCGCATGGGAGTCGTAACTGGCAAAGGCCTCAGCGATCTCATCCGCGAAGAGTTCGGCCTCCGTATGACGTTGATCGTGATGATCCTTCTCGTCATCGTCAACTTCGGCAACGTCATCGCGGAGTTCTCCGGCATCGCTGGCAGCATGCAGCTCTTTCACGTCAGCAAGTACATCAGCGTGCCCGCGTGCGCCACAATCGTCTGGTTTCTAGTCGTCAAGGGCGACTACAAGAGCGTAGAAAAAGTCTTCCTCGTCGCCAGCGTCTTCTATATCGCCTACATCGCAGCCGGAGTGCTAAGCGGCCCCAATTGGCACCTTGCACTCGTCGAGACTATCAAGCTCCCCCCGCGGAGCGTCTGGCGCGACCATAGCTACATCTACATGACCGTCGGCGTCATCGGCACAACCATCACCCCCTGGATGCAGTTCTACCTGCAATCCTCCATCGTCGAGAAAGGAGTCAGCGTCCGTCAGTACAAGGCCTCGCGCCTCGACGTCGTCGTGGGCTCCATCTTCACCGATATCGTCGCCTGGTTCATTGTTGTCGCCTGTGCAGCCACCCTTTACCTCCACGGCATCCGCAACATCGTCGATCCCTCCGACGCCGCCCAGGCCATGAAGCCACTGGCAGGGAACTACGCCTTCATCCTCTTCGCCGCCGGACTCTTCAACGCCTCGCTCTTCGCAGCCTCCATCCTGCCCCTGTCCACGGCCTACACTGTCTGTGAGGGCCTTGGTCTCGAGAGCGGACTCGACAAGAGCTTCCGCGAAGCGAAGTTTTTCTATTGGTTCTACACACTGCTGCTCGGATCCGGAGCCGCGATCGTCCTCATTCCCAACTTCCCGATCATCCGGTTTAGCATCCTGTCCCAGGTCCTCAACGGCCTTCTGTTGCCGGTCATCCTGGTATTCATGCTCAAGCTCATCAACCGTCCAGAGCTGATGGGGAAGTACACCAACTCCCGCTGGCTCAATACCATAGCATGGCTAACGGCAATCATCGTTACCATTCTGTCCCTCTTGTGGATTTGGAACCTGCTTCATTCTTGAGCAGGAACCGTCGGTCCGACTATCTAGAGCAGCTTGCCTTCCGACAAATCACGGATCAACCCAAGATCCGCAGCCAGAAAGTCATAGTCCGGTAGGCTCCGCAGGCTGGCCCATCGAATATCGTTGAATATCCGGTTTTCGAGCGCGCCATTGAACTCCCGCACCATGAAGAACTGTAGATCGATCGCCCCGCCGTTCCGGTACTTATGCCGAATCTGGGCCACCCGCCTGCCGATCACCGCGGAAATCCCAAGCTCCTCGTCCAGCTCGCGCGCCAAGGCATCCTCCGCCCCTTCGCCTGGTTCGATCTTGCCCCCCGGAAACTCCCACTTTAGGCTCATAGGCTGGTCTGGCTTGCGTTGGCATACCAGCACCTCGATGCCATCCGTCCCCTCGCGCAAAATCAGCGCGGCCACCACCAGCCGCAAAGGCTTGTGTACTGTCGGTTCATCCAGTTTGCGAATGGTCTCTTTCACCTGACTACAGTTTAGACGCCCACCGCAGCGTAATAGCTTCAACTACCTGGCTCAAGCTGGCCTAACTGATGCCGGATGGTAAACCGCCCAGCCCTCCACCGCACTCCGCTCCAGCAGAGCCGCCGAAGGATTCACTGGGAACGCCCGTCGGGCAATCGCCAGCATTGCCGCGTCATGCACTGAGTTTCCAAAGACCGCATCCGGCGCCGTAATACCCACCCGCGTCAGTGCTGTCACCTTGCCCTCGTCGGTAGGAACATCGCGAATCACATCCGTGACCATCCCATCTTTCACCCGAACGCACGCAGCCAACACCCTATCCCCAGATATCCCAAACCGTTGAACGCCCTCTTCGATCACCCAGTCGTTGGTCGAGCTGACCGCCCAGATATCTACTCCTCGGCCCCGCAGCTCCCTGACCAGCTCTACCATCTCCGGAAAGATATTCCGCTCAATGCGGCTCGCAAAAAACTCTTTTGCCGCCTTGCGAAGCTCGCTCTCCCGCAGTCCTTGATACAACTGCACCATCTCACCGCAGATGGCCAATTCGCTGACATCGCCTCGCTTGTATCCGCGATATCGCCCATCGATCCAGTCCGTCGCCTCGCGCGAAACCAAACCGGTCTCAATCGACCAGTTCATGAATCCGGACCCAGCATCGCCCGACCAAAGCGTCCCATCGCAGTCAAAGACAGCCACAGAAGGATTCAACTCATAGACCGAGTCACGAAACTCATCAGTAGTCAGAAACTTGGCAGTAAGAACATTACTCACTTGGATAACTCACAAATTCTGCGCAGCACAGGCCGCGCGGTCGGTTTTGACTTGCACAATATTTAGTTCAATTTTACTCCTGCACCCACACGCAAGAGTCAACCTGAGAATTAAGAAAACTGTGTAAACGTCCCAAAAAATCGGCACTAAAAGCTAGATCGGCGGAAGCCCATCCACCACGCTCACCCCCGCCGGAGGCGTAAATACAAAGTCCTCATTCTTGACCGGTACATTCTCCTGCATCTCAGAGAACGCGAATTCCGTCACCGCCCCATCGATCTCTTCGATCCGCATCCGCTCAATCGCACCCGAAGCCGCCACACCCAGCGTCAGCAGCTTTACCCGCTGCTCCATCCCTTTAGGAACGCCCGCAATCTGAAAGCCCGCCCCACTCGGCGTAACCGTAAGCTGATCAAGCTCTTTCTTCAATTGCGTATGCCCCAGCAGAAACCGCAGCGGAGACCGTAGATCATCCAGTTGCTTAGCCGAAACCCTCTGTGCCTGGTCTGTCCCCGGCGTGTACGACCACGCATACTTCCCATCCAGTACGAAGACCTTGCCCGCCGGTTGGTCGTAACTCCACCGCATCCGTCCCGGCTTCTTCAGCACTAGCGTACCCGACTCGGTCTTATCCATCCCCATGCCCGCGTAGTGCTCCGTATACCGAGCCTTAAGCGAAGTCAGATGGTTATAGTGGTCATCGACCTTGCGTACCAGCGCATCCGCATCCTGTGCATAAAGCCGAGGAGTCAGACAAACCAGTACCAGCAGAATCGCCCTTGCAATCACTACTGCAGAGGCTCCGTGCAGTTCGTTCCACCCGTCCGGTCGACTGTAATCAGGTTATTTGCATCCGTGCAGAACCCACGGTCACCCGTCTTACCTACCGCCTGCGGCACCGCCGTAATCTGGAACGATGTGTACATATCCTGATTGTTCACCGTCACCTTCGAGCAGTTCGTGATCGCAAACGTATATCCAGCCTTCTGCCCGGTCGCGAGAGTCGGATCAATCAGCTGCGCGCTCTGAGCCGTCGGCGCACCCGACTTCGGATCGCCCCCCAGCACAGCCAGCGAGCAGGCGAACCCATTCTGCGGGTACTGCGAGTTGTACTGCAGCTCTGCATTCCCAATGGTCCGCACCGACTGAATCGCCGAAGTCTCCTGCGCCTGCTTGCGGAACTTCAGCATCTGCGGCAGCGCCAGCGTCATCAGGATCAGCATCACCGACATCACAATCAGCAGCTCAATCAGCGTAAAGCCCGCCTCGGCCATTCGTCGTGCGCGCACTTCTAAACCGTCCATCGTCTTCATATTCCTCAGCCCGTCCAGATTTCCTATATATCGATCAAAACTCTATCAGCAAGCCAGCTCTTCGCGCTCGATCTTCATCGTTCCAAGATTCCCCAAAAGTGTCAGAGCCAGCGCCTCCGGCCGAAACATCCGCCGCGCCAGCGCCTGAACATCATCCGGAGTCACCGCCTCAATCTCCGCGGTAATCTCGTCAACATCGAAGAACCGTCCAAAATACATCTGCTGCCGCGCCAGATTCGCCATCCGGCTGCCCGAGCTCTCCAGTCCAATCACAATATTGCTCTTCAGCTGGTCTTTAGCCCGCTTCAACTCGGCGACACTAACTGTCTCTTCTTTCAGACGCCGCAACTCCCGCAGGGTAAGCTCCAGCACCTCCTGCGTCTTGTCCACCGACGTCCCGGCATACACACAAAGCGACCCCGTATCTCGAAACGGATTCATCTCCGAGTAAATCGAGTACGCCAGCCCCCGGTCCTCCCGAATCGTCTGGAATAGTCGCGAGCTCATCCCCCCACCCAGCATCGTATTCAGCATATAAACCGCATACCGGTCCTTGTCATTGACCGGCGGAGCCTCAACACCCAGACAAACCTGCACCTGCTCCAGCGACTTCTTCCGCTTCAGCGTAACGTGTGGCGTGGCCACCGGAGCCTTTTCCTTCTGCAACACAACGTCCCCAGTAGCCGAAAGCGACCGGAATTGCTGCTCCACCTGCATCACAAACGCATCGTGCTCCAGGTTCCCCGCCGCAGAAAACACCATATTCCGGGGCGTAAACTGGCTGGCGTAAAAGTCGAACACAATCTGCTGGTTGAAGCTCGAAACCGTCTTCTTCGTCCCCAGAATCGGTCGCCCCAGCGCATCGCCCTTCCAGAAGTTCTGCGTAAAGATCTCATTGACCAGATAGTCAGGATTGTCCTCATCCATCTTGATCTCTTCGAGAATCACGCCCTGCTCGCGCGCCAACTCCTCCGGCGTAAACGTCGGATGCAGCACCAGGTCTGCCAGAACATCCAGTGCCGGGGCCACATTCTCATCCAGCACCTTGATGTTGAAGCAGACAGTCTCTTTGCCGGTAAATGCGTCCAGATTGCCGCCGATCGTATCCACCTCACGCGCAATCTGCTGAGCCGACCGCGAAGTCGTCCCCTTGAACACCATGTGCTCCACAAAGTGCGATACGCCATTGATCTCGGCCGTCTCATCCCGCGACCCCGACCCAATCCAAGCACCCATCGAAACGCTCCGCACCTGGGGCATGCTCTCGGTCAGCACCAAAAGGCCATTCGGCAGGACAGTCTTGCGTATATTGCGGGAGGTCTCTTTCGTCGTGGAGATATCGTCAATCAGCGTTACAGGCATGCGGCTCCTTCACCTTCCATTCTTTCACAGCAGAGCAGGGAATCGCTCCCCCCGCGAGCCATCCTCTATCTCTAACGAAACAAAGCCCCCTCCCGCTCCAACCTCTCTTCCAGCCGAGCTCTCACCCCTGGCCACTCGTCCCGAACAATCGAGAACCAAACACTATGCCTCGCCGACCCATCCGGCATCACATAGTGGTTCCGAAACGTTCCTTCCTCGACCGCCCCCATCTTCCGCATCGCCGCCTGCGACTGCAAATTCTCATGGTGCGTCTTCAACGCCACCCGGTTCAGTCCAAGCTCCTCAAAGGCATACCGTAGTTGCAGCAACTTGGCCTCAGGATTCACGCCTGCGCCCTGATACCCCGGCGCAATCCACGTATGCCCTATCTCTACCGTCTTGTTCATCAAATCGAGGTCGAGAAACCGCGTACTCCCCACTACGCGCCCCTCGCTCTTAAGAACCGTTACCCAGGGCAGGACATTCCCGGTCTCCTTCGCTCGAAGCGCAGCCTCCATCCAGCCACGCAAATCCTCCCGCGTCCTCACCCGCGTCATCATGTATTGCCAGATGCGCTCATCAAAGACCACGTCTTCAAGTGCAGCCAGATGCGCTTCGGTCAAAGGCTCCAGCCGTACTCGTCGACCATCAAGAACTGGTGTTTCTATCGCCACATCCACCCCTCAGGCATCATTTCATTGTCAATGAATAAATTATTTATAATGAATAATATAAATAAAAATATTGAAACAATACTTCAATTAAAATTCCCGTTTTCCTCAGGCTCGTAGTTTCGCCCTTATCCGCCGTCGCCTTGCCTTTATCAGCCGTTATTCTTTCGATCACCGTTACGCCTTTAATCCGCGTACTCCGCGCAAATCCGCGGTCGTCTTACTGCGGTCATCAAGCCACTGTCGCCACCCGCGATAACCTCAGATCCAGCAACCTCTCCGCCACCCGGTCATAGTCATGCCGCAGAACGTCTCCCTCATGCAGAAAGTCTCCCGTTATCGGGACCACTCCGAGCGCCATCACTCGATCCAAATCCACCTCAATCGGCTCCTGGTCCTCGCGCTCATACTGCTCCCGCCGTTCTGCCGAAATCGGGGCTGTATTGATCAACGCATAGTCAAAAATCGGCGCGTCGACCCCGCCACAATGCTGCAAAATCTTCTCGATATGTTGTGAAGCCGTCAGTCCCAGCGACTCATTCGCTTGGGTCATCAGGTTGCACACAAACACCTTCGTCGCCTTCGACGCCGCCAGCGCCTCCGGAATCCCTCGCACCAGCAGATTCGTAATCAGCGACGTATACAGCGACCCCGGCCCAAGCGTAATCAGGTCCGCATTCGCAATCGCCTCCAGAGTCTCCGGCAAAGGATCGGCACTCGCCGGCTCCAGCATCAACTCCACGATGCTTTGCCTGCTCGCCGTAATGTTCGTCTCGCCCCGCACCACCGAGCCGTCATCCATCTGAGCCGCCAGCCTCACATTCGTGTTCGTAGCCGGAAAGATCCGCCCCCGGGTCGCCAGAATCTGCGACGACATTTGCACCGCCTGCGCGAAATCCCCGGTGATCTGCGAAAGCGCAGCCACGAAGAGATTCCCAAAGCTATGTCCGTCGAGCTGCCCTTGGTCGAAGCGCACCTGAAACAGCTTTGACAGCAGGTGCTCATCCTCCGAAAGCGCAACCAGGCAGTTCCGCACATCGCCCGGCGGAAGCATCTTGAAGTCTTCACGGAGTCGCCCTGACGATCCCCCATCATCGGTTACCGTCACCACAGCCGAAAGCTCGCCAATCACGCACCGACCATCAGGGCAGCCGTTTTCCACACTCCGGGCCGCCGCAGCATCGCCTGACCGTCGCCCCTTCCGCCGATCCGGAGCAGGTACATACCTCTTCAAGCCCCGCAGCAGAGTCGACAACCCCGTCCCACCCCCGATAGCAACCACTCTCAGCGGTCGATCGCGCAATTCACTGTTCGCTTCGGTTGCATTCTCCAATGCCACGCCAAACCCCCGTCTTCATGCTAGCGGCACAACATAAAGTCGTCGGCCGGAAAATCTGCTTTAGTCTGTCCTAACTCGGGCAATTGACAGTTGAGAACTCGATCAGCAACTTCCTCCGGATTCCCAAAACCTGTCAAGCCATTAAGTCGGTTAAACCATTCATCATCAATAACCTACGCGCGCGTTTTTATTATCCTCAACCCGATATAATAGAAACAGTAGGAGAAAAGCCCCGGGAGCGTAATTCCGGGGCTTTCTCTTTGGAATGAATACTTTACAGGGAAACAATTTGTTTTCAATGCTTTAACATAGAAGTCCAAAGCTAAAGTATTTGATTTGAATACTTTGCGACCTGAAAGACCAGGGGGCATAACTCCGGAATGGAGAACTAAACCTCCGGATAGAGCAGCTCCGTAAATCGCGGATCGTCCGCCATATCCTGAAAGTCCGAGTCCGATCGCGCCTGAATCCGGTTCCGCGGATTCTGCCGGATCGCCTCCGTCAGGTGTTCAAGGCACGTGTGCGAGTCGCCAGTCATGCTCGCCAGCACCGCAAGGCCGTAGAACGCGTAGTCCGCCTTGTCGTTCTGTTTCAGAATCGACTGGAACTGTTCGCGTGCGTCCTCATAGTGCCCGTCGTTGAGCAGGGAGACCGCATAGTCATATTGCTCCTCGTTGCTGATGAAGTGCGTCTTGCCCTTCGACACCTGCTGCACGCAGGCGTTGATATACATCCGGACGCGGTCCGCGAGATCGCCCGCTCCGGCGGCCAGCATCTTGTCGAACGCCGCATGCGCCTTGTCGTACTTGCCTTCCTGCATCAGCCGCAACGCGGCCTCATAATGGGCAAGCACCTGAGCGCGTCCGTCGTCGACGGTTACAGGAACACTTCCAGCTAGCGTGCGCGGAGCACGCTTCATTGCAGTTGCACTTACAGTCTTGGTCTGTGCCATGGTCAATCCTGGTGCCTGGGCTCTCCTTGGCTTGCCGAGCTAACGGAAGCCAAATTCTCAGTTTGTTCTCGTCTCGGTTTTATACGCAGACCTGGCTCTAAGGTCAACTACCGCCCGGTTTGCTCAAGTTAGCAGCATGTTTACGAATCTACTTCCGCCCGTACATAACGGGATTCAGCTCAGGATCGTTATACATCTTCATCTGCCGGTAGAGCTTGAACCGTCGTTTCCCGTCGAGCACATCGGCCCACAAGGAGTCCAGACACGCCGCCAGATCTGCCCGCTGTTCCTCGAGTAAGGCCAGCCGCTCCGCATTCCTCTGCCGATGCGCCTCCGTAGCCGTTTCCCGGTGCGCCTCCTCCCGGGTGTGGAAAATTTTCAACGCCAGGATCGAAAGTCGGTCGATCATCAGCCCCGGAGTCTCCGAGTGCAGCGGAGCCCGCTCATTCTGGTCCAGAGCATCGAGCAGCCAGGCATCCATCCGCTCTACCAGATCGTTACGCCGCTGGTTCAGCTTATCGATCGCACGCTTCACGCCAGCAATATCCGCGTCGGTAGCCTGCGGATCGCGAGCTTTGTCTTCCTCGTGCCAGAGGTCGAAGTTGGCCCTGTGCTGCGCCATGGCAATCGCCATCAGACCATCAGCCGCAGCGTGAGCGACCTCCGTCTCATGCCAGGCCGCCGTGTTCTCATCCTGCATCCGCGTAATCAGAAGAGCATCGAGCATAGAAAGGGCCCTCCCGTCCCAACCCAACCCAGAAAAACTTTATCAGCTACAACGAAGGCGTAGTTGCCGGAACGGCTCAAACCAAGCAGACTAGACCCAGACCCCATGACCAGTTCCACAACGACCAAGCGAGTCCTGATCTATCGCCTCGGCAGCCTCGGTGACACCCTCATAGCCCTCCCATCGCTCCACTTGGTCGCGCGCGCCTTCCCCAACGCCGAACGCCGCATGCTGACCAACTTCCCCGTCAACGTAAAGGCCCCTCCAGCAGCAGCCATTCTGGACAACACCAACCTGGTCCATGGATTCTTCCGCTATACGGTCGGCACCCGCAGCTTGCGCGACCTCGCCTCCCTCTGGTGGCAACTCCTACGCTGGCGCCCCGAAGTGCTCGTCTACCTCGCCGCCCCCCGTGGCATCGAAGCCGCCCGCCGGGACGCAACCTTCTTCCGGCTCTGCGGTATCCGGCGCTTGGTAGGCGTTCCCCTCACATCAGATATGCAGGAGAACCTCCGACAGGAGCCTGAGCAAGCCTTGGAGCCCGAAGGCGCACGCCTGGCCCGCAATCTGGCCGAGCTGGGCGACGCCCATATCGATACACCCGCAAGCTGGGACCTACACCTGACCGCCGTTGAACACGTTCGCGCTGTCGAAGCTCTCGCCCCTATCGCCGACCGTCGCATCATTGCGGTCAGTGTAGGCACCAAGGTCCAGTCGAAGGATTGGGGCCGCGACAACTGGCGCTCTTTACTCACCCAACTCGCCCGGTTCTATCCTGACCACGCACTGGCCCTGAGCGGCGCGCCCGAGGAAAGCCAAGCCAGTGAGTACGCTGCCGATGGCTGGCGTCAGAACTCCGGCGGCCCCATCGTAAACCTCTGTGGTCAGCTCACGCCCCGCGAGAGCGCCGCAGCCTTCGCCAGAGCGCGAATCTTCATCGGACACGACAGCGGTCCTATGCATCTCGCGGCGGCTGTCCAGACGCCCTGTGTCGCCATCTTTGCCGCGCGCAACAAGCCTCGTGTCTGGTTCCCGTACGGCAAGCAGCACCGCGTCGTCTATCACCAAACAGACTGCTGGGGCTGCAATCTCGAGAACTGCATCACCGAACGCAAAAAATGCTTGACTTCGATCACTGTGGAAGAGGTCGTCGCCGAAGTGCGCGCAACACTCAGTTGACTCTTCAAGCACACATACCACGAAGGTGTCGTCTGGAGAGTCAACGGAAGATGCGATGATGACGTTGGAGGAGATCTCTTAGCGCATGTTGCCGGAACTACATTCGATCCTGAACCTGCTCGAAGGCGGGTTTAGCCAACTCAAAGTACTGGTCGTCGGCGATATCATGCTGGACCGCTACATCCACGGTGAGGTGGATCGCATCTCACCTGAGGCTCCGGTCCCGGTGATCCGCCACGCCCAGCGCTACGAGCGAGCCGGCGGCGCAGCTAATGTTGCGATGAACCTCGCTGGCCTTGGATGCCAGACCTTTCTCGCTGGTTTCTGGGGCACCGACACAGAGCAGTCTGAATTAGCCGCAATCATGCAGCGCGCGGGGATCGATACGGCGGCGGTGGTCTCCGGTTCGTTGCCAACGATCTCAAAGACGCGGATCGTTGGACGCATGCAGCAGCTGCTGCGTTTGGACATCGAGAGCCATGATGCACATCCGGCGATCGAGGCACAACGTCTTCTGGAGCGGGCTACGGAACTTGTCTCAAAGGTTCATGCGGTGATCCTCTCGGATTACGCCAAGGGTGCGCTCTCAGATGCCTTGTGCGAGGCAGTAATTTACGCAGCGCGTGTAGCGTCGATTCCGGTATTGGCGGATCCGAAGACACCTGACTTCAGCAAATACTCCGGAGCTACGACCGTATGCCCTAACCTCGGAGAACTTTCAGCCGCGACCGGCATTCCTGCGAGTCAAACCGAAGCTCTGTTGGCGGCTGGACAGGCACTCCTTTCCGAGCATGATTTCAAGTTTCTTACCGTGACTATGAGCGAGAAGGGAATCAGCGTTCTGCGCCCGGACGGCACTTACCACTCTCCAGCGAGGGCGCGCGAGGTCTTTGACGTATCAGGTGCAGGCGATACGGTCATTGCAACTCTGGCTGCCAGTCTGGCGGGAGGCTTACAGATCGAAACTGCTGTAGAACTGGCGAACCTTGCAGCAGGAATCGTTGTCGGCAAAGCGGGTACTGTACCCATCGCGCGCCATGAGCTAATCGTCGCGCTTACACCAAGCACTGGCCTCACGGCCGGCGAAAAGATCCTCGATCTTGAGCGCATCCAGAAGCGTGTGACGGAATGGCGCGCTGCAGGCGAGACCATCGTCTTCACTAATGGCTGCTTCGATCTGCTGCACGTCGGCCACATCACGCTGCTGGAGGTTTGTCGCCGCTTTGGGTCGAAGCTCGTGCTCGGACTTAACGCAGACGCTTCGGTCTGCCGGCTCAAGGGCCCTACGCGACCCATCGTCGCAGAGCGAGAGCGAGCGCGGGTGATGGCTGCGCTCGCCGCCGTGGACGCTGTCGTCCTCTTTGACGAGGACACGCCGCTCGATCTCATTCGTGCTCTTAAGCCCAATGTACTGGTTAAGGGTGGCGACTACACCATCGAGACCGTTGTAGGTCATGAAGAAGTCATTGCCTTTGGCGGTCGTGTCGAGATTGTACCCACAGTCGAAGGCTTTTCGACGACCAATATCGTAAAGAAGCTCATAACAAATCCCGCCGAGCGGGAGGAGAAATAAAACTTGATCATCGTTACCGGCGGTGCAGGCTTCATTGGCAGCAACCTTATCCACCAGCTTAATCAGATTGGCGAGCGGGACATTCTGCTGGTCGATAACTTCGCTCCTGCTTCTAACCTGACCGGCCCCAAGTTCCTCAATCTTGCGGGGGCAGAGTACGCCGACTACATGGACAAGCGTGAGTTTCGCTCCGCTCTGAAAGCAGGCGAGTTCGAGGGCGCGAAGATCCGCGCAATTCTCCACCAGGGGGCCTGCTCGAACACGCTGGAAGACGATGGCCGCTACATGATGGACAACAACTTTACTTACTCGAAGGAACTCCTGCACTTCGCGTTAGAGCATAAGATTCCGCTTGTTTACGCATCCACGGCCGCCGTTTACGGAGCGAGTACGAACTTCACTGAGGTTCCAGAGAATGAACGTCCGCTGAACGTCTACGGCTATTCGAAGCTAGTCTTCGACAACTACGTCCGGCGCCTGATTCCCGAGATGAAGAGCACTGTCATCGGTCTGCGTTACTTCAACGTCTATGGACCGCGCGAACAGCACAAAGGTCGCATGGCCAGCGTCATTCACCATTTCACGCGGCAGCTGAAAGATACCGGAACCATCCGCATGTTCGAGGGCTCGGGCGGCTATGCGGACGGCGAACAGCGGCGCGATTTCGTCTTCGTAAAGGATCTTGCGCGTATCAACATGTTTTTCGCCGGTTTGCTGCCCGAAGGGCCTCGGAGGGCAGTTCATGCCGTGGTCAATGCGGGCACTGGTGAAGCCCGTACCTTCAAGGCAGTGGCCGAGGCGCTTATGCAGGTGCATGGGCCCGGCAAGATCGAGTACATCCCTTTTCCGGGCGATCTGAAGAATCGCTATCAGCACTACACTCAGGCCGACGTTACCCGACTGCGCACAGCAGGTTATACGGATCCGTTTACCAGTCTGGAAGATGGGGTAAAACAGACGTTTGCCGAAGAGCCTGCACACTAAAACGAGGGCGACTGCGGATTACGGATCCACTCGGATCAAGATGGAAGATTGCCCCGGTCGTCCCCCCTCCCCCGATCAATATGTAAGTATCCTGTTTGCAATAATATAGAAGATTGTTGCCGCTAAAGTATTCCAAGTAAACAAGTTAAAGGCAAAGTATTAATTCTAAATACTTAACGCTAATTTTCACTGATCCTGCCAATTCGGAGCGGTAGAGGGAGGCCTTGGTGAGGGCGGGACTTTCTTTTAGTCTCTACAAACTAGTTTAGCGGGTTGGGTGGAATTAATCGGCACACGAATACCCTTGATTGACGGGCGAATTCGGTGTCTGGGGGGCTTGACAGAATTGCTGTGGATAACTCTGCGGGTGGTTCCCATGATCGAGGGCTGTGTCCCAAATCGGTACATGGAACACTAGGTTGCATGAGCTAACTTATACGCGTCCGAGGACTGCCAGAACGAAGAGAGAATTTATTAAGGGAAGCGATGGGCAACGATCAGCGCCTCGGGGAGTGATGGTGAGAGCGCTGGGGCTCGAACCCAGGACCAACGCCTTAAAAGGGCGATTACATTGCTGACACACAGTGCCTCTTTATGCATCTCAATACGTATTAAACCCCTCTAAACATTGATGTATAAAATGAAGCCTCATGAGCAATACAGCGCATTGAGTTGCAGCATAATCGGAAATTAGTATCCCTTTTGTATCCCCAGACAGGTATTATGGCGGCTGGAGGACTCTTCTGCATGACTGCCATGACCCACCCCACCCACCCCGCACCCAGAAAGAAACGCACAGGAAAGGCTGTAGCAGGCGTTTACGAGAAGAATGAGGGCTCAGGTATCTGGTACGTCCGCTATCGCCTCCACGGGCATCTGGTGCGTAAGAGAATAGGCAGGAGGGAGGATGCTGTTGCCTATTTGGAAAAGGTTCGATACATCCGTTCGTCTGGCAATGGTTCTGTTCCAGAGACGGCCAAGCAAACCGCGAGAACAAAAGACGAGGTGGAGGCAGAAATAGCAGGTGTCACGGTTTCCCACCTCTGTGACCTTTTGCTGAACCACATCCAGAAGAATCCCAAGAAGTACAAGGACCAAGAGAACCCACCTAGACGACTAGGGCAAATCAAAAAAGAGTTTGGGAGCAGAATCGCCTCTGGGGTGAAGGCGCATGAGATTTCCGATTGGTTGGAGAACATAGACAGGGCTCCAGCGACCCGTAACAGGCTCAAGACGACATTCTCAGGTGTGTATCGGCATGGCATACGGAAGGGTAAGGTTTCCGTCAATCCGGCTAGGGATGTGGCATCCGAGCCAGTGGGTGAAGGTGTAATCAGGGCGCTCTCTGAAAAGGAAGAGGCGCGGTTGCGTAAAGTTCTGCAGGCCGATGTTGACGCCTGCGGACCCACGAAGACGACCCTGAAGGAGAGAGCACAGCACCACATCTACGAGTTGGACATTGCGCTTGGAGCAGGATTGCGTCGGGGTGAACAGTACAGTCTGCCCTGGCCAGATGTTGAGTTTGAAGAAAAGAAAATAATGGTTCGCAACACGAAGACAAACACGGATCGCGTTGTTTACATGAACGAAGACGTATTCAAGGCGTTCCGAGGACTCAAGTCACTCTCTCTTCATCGCAAGCGCAGAGTAGCGGGTAAGCCAAACAATTCTGCTCCTGATTTAGTTTTTGCCATTGCAGATAATAAAAAATGGTTTGCCTCTGCACTCAGACGGGCGAGGATTAAGAATTTCCGCTGGCATGATCTGCGGCACAGTTTCTGCACACGGTTGGCTGAGAACGGCGCGAATGCGTTCGTCATCATGAAGGCAGCCGGTCACAAGTCAGCCCAAACATCAGCCCGATACATCCACCTGAACGAGAAGACCATGCGGTTAGCAATGGAAGGGCTCAGACAGCTTGAGAAGTAGAGGCAGGAAGAAGGCAGAATGAACTTATTTTTCTGTTCGTGTCAGAGGATTTAGGTCACTTTTACCACCTATATGTGTATGGGGATAATGAGCAGGGAACAGCATCCGAGCGCACTGGCATGAAATAAATTGAACTATTTTGACCTTGAAGGCGGTTTCTGGGCTTTTTTTTTGTTTGTTCCCTCCACTTTGCCGGTACTTGACAAAAGTCAACCCACTAACGTATTATTAGTGTACACCTTTAAATGAGATGTGGGGAGAGTTGTGTTTACAGCATCATTACTGTAAATAGCTCAAAACAAAGGATAATACTAAAAAACCAAGGACACTTATAGAAACCACAAACACGTAACCGTTTTAGATTCAAACACTTAGTCTATTCACTATTAACTATCCATAATGGATATGCTGCCTCTCCTGTGCCTTGTGCCTGTGTCTAATGGCCCTGAGCCTTGCCGAGGACAGGATATCTCTACCTTGAAATAAACCCAATAAATACAAAGGAATATCTCCAAATGATTGATTCTATTGAATCTATTGCTATGCCTGTCCCTATGGCTGGCATTATTGACACCATTCACGCCAGCGCAGATAACACCTATCTCACTGACAAACCAGCAGTTCCGAAGTTTCTTTATGACCGTCGATCAGCCGCATTTGCCTTGAGTGTCTCGTTAAGAACTTTGGATGCGTGTGTGGCCAACGGCCTTCTCGACTCTGTGCGACATGGAAGTAAAGTTATGTTCCTTCCATCTGCCCTTCAGAAATTCGCTAGGACTCCTCACGCAAGCCTCTGCTCAGTTGAGGAACAGGACTAATGGCCGCAGCTCATAAAGCAATTCCCACATGCCGACCAAGGACTATCCCCAGCGACTTCTTCCCACAGCCTGAACACAACTGGACACCAGACCACAGGACCAAGGCAGACCAAACAATGGCATGGTGGCCGGAACTGATGCAGAAGACAGCGGCTCGTTATGACTCCATCGTTGGCACCAAGAGACCCCGCAAGACGTTGTACGTCAGCTTCCCTGAGCAGTGCGGTTACATCGAACCAGCCTGCACAGAACGGCGTGTCTACATTGAAACGATCAGGCGTAATCCATTCCCTACAACAATGTCACCTGGATGCCCTATCACGAAATCAGGGTACTCAGAGCCCATTGAAGACTCAGAAGACGCCCCTGAGCAATCCTGGCTCGATACTGGGGATGGTAGAGGGAACAGCCTAGAAGCAATTCAGTACCGTCGCAACAAAGACGGGATTGAGAAGGCGTATGCAAACTTCATCGACCCGTTTGTAACTGAAAATAACGCCCATGAAATAGCCGGGGAATATTTGCTTGATTGTGTCATTGATTTTGCTAAGAAGAAGATCAAAGGTGCAATCCACGGTTTGCCTGACGCATTCAAAGATGAAGATGATTACTCGCAGATAGTAGCCATGAAAGTCTGCAACGGTCTCAATAAGTTTGTTGGTGGACCCGGCGATTTCTGCGCCTGGCTTACAACAATCTGCCACACGGTTGGATGTGATGCCAAACGGGAGATCAATGCAAATTACGCCGGCATGGTTCCTTTTTTGGTTGAGACTGAGTTTGGTGAAGAAGAGGAACATCCAGATGTCATCAGGCAATATATTCATGATGAAGAACGCCACCATCCAGCCTCTCGCTATGTTCAACCTCCTGACCTCAAGACGGTAGAGAAGTTGCCTGATTGGGTCACAGGAACCAATCGGCTGATTGCCAACCAGCTACAGGCAGGCTCCAACTGTGCAGAGATTGCCAAGGGGCTGGGAATGAACCCCGCTACTGTTCGCAAGCGTGTGGAGCGGATGAGGGTAAAGCTGAAGTGGCTTCCCAGTGCCTAAGCTGCCCCTGACTAATCAATGAGATGAGGGCAGAATCCTTGCAATACGTGACAAAGGATTCTGCCCTCTATCGAAAATAAATTGAAGTATTTTCATTTAATTTTCGGGTTTGGATGCATTTTGGACAAGTGTGACAGTTCTATATCTATGTAAGGGGTAGAGAGAATAATTCCTCTTCCTCATGAAAGCCAAACAGACAGACCCCACACATGGCAGAACTCTGAACAACCGTCAGAAGCCGTGGGCAATCTGAAACTGAATGATGAAGATGTTCCCACGGGATTCTAACGATACCCCAGTGGTGCCAGTTGTCTGGAGTGCAATCATTGCACATTGGATGGCTAAAGCCGTTGTCTGATAAGCAACGCAGGTGTCCGGTAATAGACGACGGACGAATCCTAGAGCCGTGAGGACTAGGCGGTTGGGTTAGGGTGCACATCCCACTAGAGACCGTAAATTTAGGCCCCAGATGATCTTGATGGCAGTCAAGACTTTCAACCCTGTCTAGTTAAACCAGTGCTCGTTATAGTCCATGCGTGTCACACAGCATGTTCAAAACGATGGGGGTTAACCATCATTGCGTCCATACTCTAACAACCCTGTTAATAACAAGAATATAAAGACTGAAAACACAAGAGTTAACAACTTAAACCCAATCTGCTAACCTTGAGATTCTTTGGCGAAATTTGTAAATCTTCCAGCCTGTTTTCAATGGTTCCCATGAGTTCGGTTCTTGTTAAGAATGACGAAGCTGTTCTGGTTATCACTGGCAAGCTCGGTCAGTTCCATGTGCTGATTGACCTTGAGGACGTGGACAGAGTGGCAGAACACAACTGGCACGCTCACAAGGAAAGAAACGGGACTGTATATTTCCGTGCCAACGTCTACCGAACAGGCGGTAAACAGTCAGCGATTCTGCTCCATCGTTTCCTGATGAATCCTCCGGACAGCATGACGGTGTTCCATCGGACCCCTGACACTCTGGATTGCAGAAAGTCTAATCTGCTGGTCGGAACCAAGGAGCAGGCGGCCTGGAAGAAATGCACACCTAGACAGAATTCAAGGTACAAGGGTGTTTCAGGAATAGATCCCTGGCACACAAAGCAATGGGCGGCACATATCAGAGTCAACGGCGTAATGAAGTGGTTAGGCCGTCACATGACAGAGATAGAGGCAGCGAAAGCCTACGACAAGGTAGCCAAAGAGCTACACGGCGAATACGCCTATCTGAACTTTCCAGAGACCTAAACCGTGGTGCAAGTAATGCCGGCAAGGAAAAGCAGCATAAAAGATTATTAATAACAAGATTGACCGAACACAACTGCGTTTCATATCCAAAGAGCCTCATTCTCTTTGGTGACCTTTCCGTGGTTTGTTCGTTCATGGGCAGCACGTTCTCTCGGGTGGTTACGCTCCCTTCTTTCAAACGTGCTGTTCGGGCCTGACATAGCCCACCCTTAAATGGGTGCAGTGACGCACTCTCCTGAATCTAGCCCTTAGATGGGCAGCCGATTGACCAACTGGTTTGGTCAGGTAGTTCCCTCGGTAGCGATTCGATTCGCAAGATCAGGTTAAGTGCTCCTGCACCCATTCTTTTTTTCTCCACACAAGTTGAATGCGCGGTTGATTGTCCACGACCTGCGCTCCTTCTCGCTGGCTTCATCCAAATTCCATGAAGGCATTAGAACCAATGACAAACTATAACGACGCTGAACATCTACCGATCCCGTTTAAGCACCTTGGACCGCAAGAACTTCTGAGTATTGAACACCAAGACAAGTTATCTGTGGCAGCAAAACGCCTCTATGGATATATTGCGAACACAATGTTGTTTTGGGGAGTGACTCGCAGAAATTTTCCAGATTCCAAACTGATGCAAAAGAAGTATATGAACGCATCCGAGTTTGTGGCAGCACGTAACGAATTGGCAGATGCAGAACTAATTGAGTTCAACGAGATTCCTGGTCGAAGTACGGGAACCTTGGCAGGCAGGTACCAGATCCTACACACTCCACGCACAAGACGACTATGGATTGATTTCTGGGACCGAGCATGAGCAGCATTAATCAACAGCCACCCTCACAGGTGGCTTTCAACATTTAAGGAGCAGTAAATGTCATACACGGGCAGCAGGGCTCAGGCAGGTCGCGGTTCATCTCTCAGCATTGGTGGTGTCACTGGAGCAGGTGGGTCTCCCACGTTCGTAACGATTGGAGAAATTAAATCGTCTGGTATCTCTGGGGCTCAGTGGTCCACAGACGATGTATCTAACTTCCAGTCAGGGGCTGATTCTGAATTCATCACCACGATGAGGGATAACGGCACACTAGACATTAGTGGTAATCGCGTAGCCTCTGACGCTGGGCAGGTTGCAGTAGAGGCAGCGTTCGCATCTGGTCTCAAATATGACTTTAAGTTGGTTCTTCCGATCAACGTGCAAGCTGGACAAACAACCGTGGGGGATACCTATGGCTTCAGTGCATTGGTGCAGAGTCGTGACATCAGCGTTGACACCAGCAAAGCTGTGGGTTGGAGTGTGAAACTCAAGATCAGTGGGCCTGTGACGTTAAGTGCCGGAAGCTAACAGGATTTCGCTTGACTTCAATCAGGGCGTTCTTTCAACCCCGTCATCTCGGTGACAAAGGACGGTTGAGCGCAAACCCTCCCGCCCTTTTCACGCTTACTGGCCTTTGGCTTGTATGGCCTTGATCTCAATGCCTTCACCGGCACGAGCTTGGATGGCCTTCACAGCCTCTTGTATTCCTTGGCTCAAGGCAGCACCCACCTTTTTATCTTGTACTTTATTTGCTGCGGCCTGAATCGAGGCTACCAGAGTTAAATCGTGAATCAACGGCTGGTAATTTACAGGACCTGGTCCGTGCACGAGGGTTATTGGAATTTCATAAATTGGGATCGGATGACAGTGCATCTTCCCGCCGTAAAATATGCAAAGAATAAAACCCATATACATGCCTCGCTTGTTTTGGATTTAACTGCGCGGCCCTTGCTTTCACTATTGAAAAGCGGACAATTCTAGCACCAACTTGTCTTCACCGGCATTCGTAAACACCTCATGATGTCGAGTTTGCCGTAGTGTTGTGACGGCAACGTGGCGTGCGTCAAAATGGGGCAGCTCTTCCAGAGACTACGCAATAGGAGTCCTCTCGCAAGTTGCTGGAAAAGTGCAATAGGGGTGGGTAAATACTTGAAGCCTTAAGGTTCCGAGACTAGCCACGAGTCGCATTTCGGTCTAAACCACTCATCAAAAAAATGACCATCCAGCCTCAACGTTGTTTGGGCTCGGATGGTCGCGGAAAAGTGAAAGTGTTACTGCAAATTTAGACGCAAAAGACCGAAGGAAGTTAGCAAATGCCAACACCTCGCAAGACCATTCAAGAACTCATGCTTAGTGGAACCTATCAGCAAAATAAAGGCCGCTATAAGGCCAGAATCGAGGCTGAGATGGCGGCACAGGCGGCACAATCTGCAAAACCTCCGACTGCTGCCATCGGTAGAGCCCCCGCCCATTTGACTGCCGACGAAAAGAAGGTATGGGCAGAAATTGTCAAGCAATCTCCTGCTCTCAGTCATTCGGACAGGCTTCTGGTTGAGGTTGCTGTGAAGCTGACAGTGAAGCTTAGAACGGATGGTCTGAAGAGTGCAGAGATGACGAAGCTTATCAGTTTGCTAGAGGCGTTCAAAGGTGGCGTTGCTGATGGCATTAATACTCCCGCATCCAGCCCCAATCCTAAGCCTGATTCAGACACACGAACTGAGGAAGAAAAGCGTTGGGATGAGTTTGAGCAGGAGATGCGGGAACTGGATGAACACTTCCACGAACGCTGGCCGCACACTCACCCGAAACCAGAATAGGACAAAACAAGAAATGATTACGCTAGGGCTCTCAATGCCTACAACCAAAACTGAGAAACGCAGCGAGAACGGCTTTTCACTGCCTGTGCCTGGTAATTGGCAATCGGTCTTCGGATTCGGAACGAACTCTGATGCAGGCGAAATAATTACACCCCAGAACTCAATGCAGGTCAGTACCGTTTGGGCTTGCGTACGGATCCTGGCAGAATCTCTAGGAAGCCTGCCGTGCAAACTATATTCGCGCACTGCAAACGGAAGACAGGAAGCAATCTCGCATCCTGTATATAAATTGCTTCGTGATAGTCCCTCAGACGAGCAGACTGCTGTGTCCTTTTGGGAACTAATGACAACTTGGGTTTGCCTTCACGGAAACGCATATGCACAGATTCAGCGATCAGGAGCGAACGGATCTCCCGTTGCATTCTGGCCTCTACGACCTGAACTGACCAATCCTGTACGTCTCCCTGACGGGAGTATTGGGTATCGCACCACTGATGGTGACGGTGTTGCTAGGCTGCTAAAAGGCAAAGACGTTCTGCACTTCCTGGGTATCAGCATCTGTGGACTTATTGGACTCAGCCCAATCCATGCGGCACGCCAATCCATTGGTCTAGCAAGGGCAGCAGAGCGTTACGGAAGCACCCTATTCAAAAGTTCGGCAGTTCCAGCGTTGGCGATTACGACCACGGCAAAAGTAAAGGCCGAAGACAAAGCCAAGATGCGTGCGGATTGGGAAACACTCCAGACGGGTAGCAGTCAGCATAGAGTCGCAATTCTTGACGCAGACATGAAGATTGAAAAGCTAGGCATCAGTGCAGAGGATAGTCAATTCCTTGAGACTCGCAATTACCAGCGTGCAGACATTGCCGCGATCTTCAGAATCGCACCCCATCTGGTTGGCGACACTCAGAAGATATCCAACGCCAACCTGGTGCAGGAGAATTTGCAACTGGTAACCCAGACTCTGCGTCCTTGGCTTTCACGCTTTGAATCAGAACTCAGACGGAAGGTACTGAGCACATTAGCCGGAAACTATGACGTGGAGTTCGATACCACTGAACTTACTCGCGGTGACTCTGTAGCTGAGTCCGCAGCGTTCACTGCTGGCGTACAAGGGGGATGGCTGAGTCCTGCAGAGGTACGACATGCATTGAATCTCAATCCCGGTCCTGAGTGCTTGAACGCATACCGCGTACCTGTGAACTATCAGAACGCGGAGACGCTACTGGATACCCAGTCGATTCAGGATGAACCTGTTGGGCCTGACTCTGGATTAGCTCCAGCAGACTCTAACGAAGGACAAAAAGATGAATAACAAAGAACTTCGCCATCTGCCAGTAGAGGAGTTACGAATCTCCAAACCGGCCGCAGATGGAAAGAGGACGTTATCAGGCCGTGCAATTGTGTTCAATCAACGCAGTCAGGATTTAGGCAACTTCAGAGAAGTGATTTCGCCTGATGCTGTGACTGACACACTCAATAGCGGTAAGAACGTTCTGCTCCTTCACAACCATGACAGTGGGCAGATTTTAGGCTCGACTCGTGCAGGCAATCTAAGGCTCACAACTGATTCAAAGGGAGTCAGCTTCACTTGTCCGATTGATACGCGGCAATCGTATGCAAACGATCTTGCTATTTCGATTGAACGTGGCGACACGGCAGGTTGCTCGTTTGGATTCTATTGCACGCGAGATTCGTGGAAGGATGACAAGGGCACGGCGATAAGAACTGTTGAGGCTTTAGAGCTAACAGAGCTTACCGTTACGGCTAACCCCGCGTACCTCCAAACTCAGGTTGATGTCAGATCCTGCCCAAAGGAACTGAGAAGCCTGTTGGCCAAGCGTAGCAACGAAGATGGCTGTGATTGCGATTGCTTGATGTGCGTTGCTGGCGATTGCAGCCAATGCCTGGACTCAGACTGCGAAGATCCAGCGTGCAGAGTGAACGGTTGTCCTGCACAGAACGAGGACAGAAGCATTCTCAATAAGGCTGATGAAGAACTCTGGAAGCTCAGGATGCAGGTTCAAATCCTCAAGCTGAAATAACCCTTTTACAACTTACGCAACACCAGCACAGACACTCAACCAAGTTGTGTGTGCTCTCTATACCCACCTAACAATTTATCGCCTGGACCCAGACGCACGCCTTTGTGTGCCTATGTGGATGTCTTGTGCCCTACCTAGCTACGAAAGGCTAAGAATAATATGTCGAATTTGAATACGTTGCGTGAACAGAAGAACAAGCTTGTATACGATGCACAGGCGATCCTCGCAAAGGATGGCGTATCGAGAGAGGATCGTGCATCCGCACGAAAGATGATTGAGGACTCCCAGCTTATTCATGAACGAATTGATGTTGAGGAGCGTGCAGCCGCTATTGAGGCAGAACAGCGTCACTCCAGTCGGCCACCCCGTGGACCAATCGCAGAGGATGCGGACCAGATTGACGGTGTTGTAGATGAGAAGCGTAGCAGGCTGGAAATGCGTGCATTCGCTAACTACATCACTGGCAAGTTGAAGCCTGAGGACCGCGAGTATCTGAAGTATGAACAGCGTGACATGACCGTGGGCGGTGCTGCTGGCGTGCTTGTGCCCGTAGGATTTGATCCACTTCTCCACACTGCGACGAAGGCAACTGGAGAGATTCTTTCGGGTGTACGCACTTGGAATACTGATTCGGGTGAAGGAATTAAGGTGGGTACGGCAGATCCGACAGCGGTTCGCTTCACGCTGAATCCAGAGAATACGGCCGCCACGGAAACTGATCCTAGCGTAGGTGGATTCACCTCCAACGTCGATACGCTGACCTTGATGACAAAGGTAAGCAACCAACTGATTCAGGACAGTGCGTTCTCGATTGAGCAGTTCCTTAGCGAAACCATCAATACGGCTTGGGTGAACACTGCCAGCGAAGCAATCATCGCAGGTAATGCTTCTAACTTCCAGTCGTTGGCTACTGCTACTCCAGTTGGTTATACCGCACCTACTGGTGGCGCTAGCACCATATCGTACGACACCCTTATCAATTTCTACGCGAAGCTCGACCCAAGTTACCTCGCAGGGGCCGCTCTGTGGATGAACTCGCGTACTTGGGCAAGTCTGCTTGATATCAAGGACTCCCAGAACCGTCCAATCCTGACCACTGACTTTCAGGGGAACCCGTTCAAGTCGTTCCTTGGATTGCCCATCCGTATCGCTCAGAAGATTGACGATCTGGGCGCATCGAAGTCTCCAATCCTTCTGGGCGATGCTTACAAGTCGTATACCTATCGTCAGGCGGGTCCGCTCGTCGTACGTAAGAGTGTGGATCGGTACCTGGAATACAACGCTACAGCGTTTTTCGCTGTACAGCGTGCGGGTGGATATAGCACGATTCAGACCTCTTCGCCTTCTATGATTCGGCTGGTTATGTCCGCAACCTAATAGCTAATCAGGCAGTCTCCAGATCAACCAGTCTGCACACAACCTGATAGCAACACAATGCCCCATCATCTCTTCATTGAGGTGGTGGGGCTCATTTTTTGGGGGACCTTGGAACTAATCGCACACTTCTACATCTGCTGTGTAGTAAGGATTTTCACCACAGGTGTAGAGGACACGTCTTTTCTCAGGCAAGTTCTCTTTTTGAATCTCTAAAAACCGATTGTGTATCTTTGTGCCTCGTCTCGCATACGCACCGATAAGCTCGCTTGGTAACAGATCCTTCGCGACGAGGGCACGGAGCAGTTCTTTCATGTTGCCTTCGGTTAGCTGTCCAGTGGGAACGCTCTGATCGAATATCAGGGTTAGGCTATCGTACCCGCGAATACGCCAGCACCGCTTCGGTTCATTGGGCTTTTTCATCCCTATGAGTATAAGGAAAACACCCCACCTGCCACGATAGAATGCACCCAAAGGACAACCAGCAATGAAGAGTCTCATATCTTTGGTCGCTTTATGTACGTTTAGTGCATTCGCTCAATCTAATCACGGTATTTCACTACAACTCGGCTCGGCAACTGTATGGCTGGGTATGGACAAGGCGACAGCTAAACAGAATATTGAAGCCTCCGGCCTGATCTTCCCCGACAAGCCCAATTCAGACAGTCCGGTAATAGCCGTAGATGTGCAAACGAAGCGAATTTACACCTTGAAATTCGTGAACAATAAGTTGGTATATGCCGACCGAAATTGGCTACATGAATCAGATGGCCTGCCTTCGGTGATGGACGCTCTTACCGCTCTTATTGACCAAGGAGCCACGAAATGCACAATCTCACACGCTCCAATGGCTTCGCCGGACACAAAGATGAATCGGGTCTTCATCGACTGCGGAGAGAGAGGAATACTGCTCACCTATGGTTCGGTGGAGGGAATGACAAACAACACAGTTTCAGAAATGATTGGTCATTATCGTTAGCACTCGGATGCCCGTTTCTTTGTCGTAGTTCAACCAGTATATCGCTGGAAGAATCCCTGAGTGCAACTTTTAGGGCATGTGAGTGAAACCCTCTGGCACCTGATACTAGAGGCGTACGTGAACACTGTGCGCGAATTTGCCCTATAGATTCACTATGGAACAACAATGGCTCCTATCATCCTTAATCGGGTGGTAGGAGCCATTTTTTTGTGTTTAAAGACTCAGGCAAAAAAGAATGACCTCCTGGGGAGAAGGTCTAATTCTTGAATAAGAAAGGGAAGTGTTACGCCTGATATTCGACAATCCTACGCTTTGTCGCAAGCAAGGGTCTGAGCAGTATTGATCATGAGCAACACAATGCCCCCACCTGATCTCTCATTGAGGCTCGGTGGGGGAGTTGTTGTGTTTAAGGGTTATCTAGCTGGCGTCGTAATAACGTTCAGTGTTCGTGAAATGCAAGTTGATTGTGTACAGGGATGAGTCAACAATGTGTTCCACCTTGCTGACTTGGCCCTTACCAAATGAACCCTCAATGAAGTGTCCTACCTCTGGTATTGGTGGGCAGTTCGTCGGATCACCAGAGAAATAATCGCTAATAACGTCATCGGCAACAGTTTTGATAAGAACAATGCTCATGCTGCCACCTCCATCAGCTTTGTTGCTGCCATTGCCTCTTCCAATTGACGCTTGTACTTCTTAATCTCAACCTCAAGCTGGTTGATCCTGTTCGCGTTCCGCTTGCTGAAAGGTTTACCGTCTGTTTCCATCTTGAGTTTGTATAGGAACTCGGTGGTCTCGTGAAGTCGAATCCCTACAAAAGCGGTGAGGTGTAGGTTGTGGCTGACAGCCTCAGAGAAAACGTGGTTGTTGGTGAAAGAGCTAGAGGCAGAAGTCTTGCTTGCTTTCATTGGTTCATTTTCCTTTCTTGGTTTTCTTGTTAGGCCCCTTTGGACATAGAGGCTTATGTTTTCGCATCTCCCTGGCGCTGTACTGTTGTCCGCAGTATTCACAGTCCCGAAGTGTCTTTGGCCTGCCTCCACTCGCTATCTCGTTTCTTCTGCGTCCGACCTCAGGCCAGAAGACTTCATTAGGAATGCTAGGCAGTTCCCAACTCTCGCGGTACTTCATGGGTCACTCCATCTCGACAAGCTCATGATCAGATAAAATCACTAACGAATGTTTGTGTATACAGATTTTATTTTTTGCTGTGTGGAAAACTCTTGTGTGAAATGATGGCGGGAACACGATGACCACCAAGAAACAACTTCAAAGAGAATCAGAGGCTAGAAAGGCCAAGCGTCTTGCACACCTGGGGATTTGGATTGGAGTCACTAGCCTAGTCATTGGGGTCATTGCATTGTGGGCTTTTTGGCCTGGGGTTACCGTCTCCATCTCCGATCCCGTTGACCCAAATAACCCGTTTTCGGCATCCGTCACGGTCACAAATAATGGACACCTACCATTGACTTCAGTTCGACCATCGTTCGGCTTGGGCAAAATTACGTATGGAGACCCGAATCGTTCCTCTACCTATGAGAGTTCTGAGGATTACGCGGCAATGGGGTCGGAGGAATGGCACCCGCGTGACTTAGGTACGGACGAAAAATTTGAAGTTGCTTTGAACGAAGTCTGGCCAGATCAACTCGGACCTTTACTGAGCGCAGAACTGGCGATCATGGTGGAATATCGTATCCCTATAATTCACTGGAGACGCTTTAAAAGCTTCCCCTACAAAGCCAAAAGACAAACCAACGGACATTTCTATTGGTATTCCGATGCGAATAAAGGTCACGTAGTGAGGACCCCTCCTCCGAGGTGATTCCCGTTTGGCGGAGTTTAACCCAATGCAACGTGGAAGGCTTCGGCAATCTTCTGTTTGTCTGTGCGTCTGTAATAGCGGCCCGCACATTTATTTGGTCTTCGCAATGTTGGGCGGTGTGTCGATATCCCACGTATTGTCCAGCACTTCTTCATCGAATGGGTAACTCCCAAGAAATTTGTATATCGGTTTGAGAGAACCCAATACGTCCGATGGAGGACTATGTCTCAATTCATGAGGTAAGTTCACCGCTTCATGCTGAAGCAAACCGAGTTTTCCAACGGCAGTAACCCATGCCCTCCCGTCGTCAGCTTCCACCCAAATCGTCGCGCTGGGAAACGAAGGATCTCGATATACGTAAACGTTACAGTCGATGATCGCCATGCCGACAGCCTACCACTCCTAAGGGCAGCATGAGCCTGCGTCTTCATCTCGATTTAGGCTCTAGCGTTTGGGACTCTTTCACGATAGATTTAGGTGCGCGAAATGCAGGGATATGACCCTTGAACAAAAAGAGACATGAGAAGCACCACGAAGGCCATCCGCAACAGCCTGGCACCCGAGCCAATTCAGTCCAAGAACCCCTGATGAAAATACCCAACCCTCTTCCTGTGCAAATCGAGTCTTCATCCAAAGGCAATGAAAGATACGACGAGGAAAAGAAAAATCGTGAGACAACGCTTAGGACAGCTAAACACCTCAATTGGATTACAGGTGTGGCTGCCGCTATAAGCCTCTTAGCACTTGTTGCCCTCTATATGAGCATCAGTGTTTCCCGAACACAGGCAAGAATAGCTCAACAGGAATTTGAGATGTCCCAGCGACCGTGGGTTGGACTGGCTGATCCAATAACAATTTCCAAGTTGGTCGATGATCCCCGTGGCTCTATGGATATTGAGATAACGGCTAAAGTAAAAAATTTCGGAAACTCTCCCGCCTTTAATGTGGTTCCTGCCTTGGATCTAGTTATTGGCAACGGGGGGACTGATATACGCCCAGCGATTGATAAGGTTTGCGCGCGCCTTGAGGGAGATATCATGCCTTTGAAGGTCGGAGATATAGTGTTTCCGGGCGACTCATATTCTTTCCCCACTGAAGCGTATCGTAGGTTGGATGAAGGGCAAGCCGATCCAGTCTACTTCTTTCCGGGCTGCATTCTGTACATCGACAGGGACAAGAAAATAAAGCACACGAAAATATGCCAATGGACCGATAACGAGCACTTGAAGGTGGGAGCAAGCCTCAGTTCATGCTCCCGCCAATCTGCAGATTGAAATCTTTAGTGCTTCCGTTCAATCTACCGCTTCAGCTTCTTATATTGCTCGCTCTTAAGATCCAAATAGCACGCACCCACACCACGGCAACGGAGCCCCTCCTCAAACTTCCCCCACTGCTCAGGCGCATAGTCTGCACGCTTCAGAATCTCCCTCACTTGGTCTATACGGGTGTACCTATACATGCGCCCCAAAGGAGTCTTTAGATCCTCTTCGAGATATCGGACTGTGAAGTGCTCACCATACTGATGAGGAGCGTGGGTTACATGGACGTAGACGCGGTGACGTACGACGGGCTGCATGAGTATGAGGTTAGTGGGCTGCATGGTTTGGTATGTGCAGAGTGTATCGCAAGTGCCATGGCCTGGTTCCTCGTACCGGGACTGGGGGAGGGCGGGGCGCTTTGTAGGGGCTGCTAGGGTGGTTAGCAACTTCCTAGACCGGAGAGATCAAAGTGCGCCTATTTTCTTAGGACGCACAGTGGAAAGATTGGATGCCTTGTGTGTCGGAAAAGTGAACAGAGCAAAAAGAACCCTCACTCGTCGGAGTGAGGGCCTCAGAAGCAAAGCATTTTGCACCATCTGGTTCGTTGGATGCCTGAATTTGGTGGGGTGGATGTAGATGCTATCGAGTGGGAGAAGGCACAAAAAAGGACCCCCACTCGTCTATCCGAATGAGGGTCTCAAAGGGTTGTAGCTGGTTAGCTCTGCTGATTTGTTGGATGCCTGGTCTATCTGCTTGGATGTAGACACGGTGCGGCATGGGCTGCAACCTACGGGCAAAGGCTTTCATCTCTTCCGAAAGCCATGACGTTCATATGGAGGGGTGGCGCACTTTGGTCAGGTTGAGGGCTCTTCACGACCTACAACCGAAGGCGACCTCAAAAGTGCGCCGGATTTTTTGACGCACCATAAAGAGTGATTGGATGCCTATGAGTTTGGAAAACAGAAGGGGAGCACAAAAAGCGACCCTCACTCTTCCCGAATGAGGGTCCGAAAAGGAACTACTAGATCCATCTCTGGTTGGTTAGATGCCATTAACGGCGTGCGTGGATGTAGACACGGTGGGGTGGCTACAGGGCCGAGAGTGACAGGAATAGGGGGAACAAAAAAAGACCCTCACTCGTCCGAATGAGGGCTCAAGGAACTACTAGGTCTATCTGGTTCGTTGGATGCCGGAAATGGTGGGCGTGGAAACTATGGGAGGAAAAGAGTCCATCGGGGTATCCAGTGAAGTATCCCTTTTGTATCCCCGATGGTTTTTGTGGTTTTAGTTGTGCTTGTAAGTTACTGATTTTATGGTGAGAGCGCTGGGGCTCGAACCCAGGACCAACGCCTTAAAAGGGCGATGCTCTACCAACTGAGCTACGCTCTCGAACAACCACCTTACCAACTTAGCACAAATGGGGCGTGTAAATCTGCGCTGTGGATTTGCCCAGACGGCAGCATATGGATGCATCCAAGGAGTTGGGCGAGGGCGCTCACAGAAGCAGCAAATATTGGAGCGGTAAGCGTCGAGAAAGTCACAGCAGGAAGGGTCACACTTAAGTCGCACGGTCGGTTGATTGACTTGAAGTTACGCGCGCAGTAGCCTCAGGCTATTGCATAACAAAATGTGCAGCTACTCCGTCAAGAGATACCAATAGTACAGTTTCAAATGACGTTGGCTAATGTCGTTATCAAGGTGTTCAGGACGAGAAATTATGGATCCGCGCGGCGCAGACAAGATGGAAGAGCTGGACTCCGCAGAGACGCCCGAAGATGTGGCCGTACTCTACTCGTGGGCAAACCTGCATGGAGCGAAGTATCGGGATTTTTCTGCATCGCGACGTGAGTATCGCGCCCAGCTAAGACACCGCGCCGCGGAGCAGGTTCGCGAGCAGGCGTTGATGGCCCAGGCCGAGGCTGAG
The DNA here is from genome assembly GCF_003945235.1 of Edaphobacter aggregans. Lineage (NCBI taxonomy): Bacteria > Pseudomonadati > Acidobacteriota > Terriglobia > Terriglobales > Acidobacteriaceae > Edaphobacter > Edaphobacter aggregans. The sequence goes on along the minus strand of NZ_RSDW01000001.1, from coordinate 1,265,004 downwards.
GCGGCCGCAGTAGCAGCGGATTCGGCAGCTCGCAAAGCAGCAGAAGCCGCACAGGCTCCGAATTCTGACTCGTCGATGCAGCGGTCGTTGCGTGAAGCCGAAGAAGCCGCCCGTACCGCAGCTGCCGAGCGTGTTGAGGCAGCTCGCAGGGCTGAAGCCGCTGCCGTAGCCGAAGCTGCTGCGCGCAGAGAAGAACGCGAGATTGCCGAGGCGCATGCTTCGGCACAACGACAGGCCGCTCGATATGCCGAATCTGAGATTCGCCGTCGGGAAATGGCTGGGTCGCAAGGATATGCGCAGGTCCCGGGCCACATCTCCGATCCATATACTCCGCAGCCACAGGCATCTGTGGGTCCGCCATCGCCGGTCACGGCACCACCACCGCCTATTCCGTCGCAGTCGGAGCCGTTATCTCAGAATCCATTGGTCTCTCAGGCGCCATCCGTTCCTCGTTCTGAAGTGAACACTAGCTACACTGCGGCTCCCAAACCTGCCGAGGCTGCTCCCGTTCCTCCTCCCCCTGCGCCACCCAGGATCGAGTACACGTCGCCGTCATCGCAGGTCTCCCAGCGGCGACCGCTTGGGTACAGCCCGGATGAGGCTTCCGGTGTCCGACAGATCTACCGTGGGCCAGAGTTTGAGATGCCAAAAGCAATTGATGCTCCTGCTGAACCGGTGAGGCCGACGATTCATTCGCTGAGCCGGGCCTCGTTTGTTCCGCCGCCGGCGATTCTTGGTTCCTCGTCTGGATCCGCGCCTTCTCCGGCTATCAGGCCCTTGCCCGAACAGCCTAGTTCTTCCCAGCGATCTACCTCGTCATCTGAAGTGCCTAATGCGGTTGCAGGAGGCAAGAGACATACTGATCCGAAGCCTTCCCCGTGGACACGGGCTCCTCAGCCGGATTCCGGTGAGCGCAACGTGGGTTGGCCCTCTGTCGAGCAGCCTCAGGCAGGGTTCGATTCCGGGTTTGGTTCCCGGCGCGACCTTAGTGTAGATCTGGAGCCGACGAGCATCCCCACGCCGAGACCTGTAGTTTCGGCACGCCCATCCTCGCCATCGGGTTCGCTCAGAGCGGTCTCTCCGTTCTCGCAGCCGCCGGTTGCTCCTGAAACCTCCCGTGGACGGCGTGCGCAAGACGACTTCGGCTATCGGCCTGTCTCTTCCTACTCTGACCCTCCACAGCGCACTTCGGAACCGCTGCCCGGGTCGTCAACGATCTCATCGGCGCAGCGCGCGGCTTATGTATCCGACCCAGCAGGTCCAGCGTGGCTCTACGCACCACCGGTATCGTCGGCTCCAGTCAGACCCGTTGTGCCAACGCCGCTTCCTCCACAGTCCTCTGTTGCAGAGACATTGCAGCACTCACGTGAGCGCGTTGCGGCTCGCTGGTACGCGCTTAAAGGAGTCTTCGAACAACCAGGACAAGAACAGCCCGAACCGACACCGGTTCGCCAGAAGGAGACACGGACTCCAGTGCTGGCCGTCTTCTCGCTGGCCGGTGGCGTCGGTAAGACCAGCCTGGTGGCTACGGTCGGACGTTCGCTCTCTTCGCTTGGCGAAAAAGTGCTGCTTACCGACACCACGTCTCACGGTCTGCTGCCGTTCTACTTTGGAGCCAGTGAGCTGCGGCAGGGAACCGTGCGTACATTCTCGCCACCCAGCGGAAGCACAGATGCTCCGATCTATCTGGTCAGCTATGACGTCGATCAGAAGATAGGCGACGAGGCCGCGCAGGACCACCTGATCGAGGAGATCGTCAACAACAGCCGTGGCACGCACCGTATTTTGTTGGACCTAACGCCGAGCTCGGGTTGGATCGTCCGCCACATGGCGCGTATGAATCCGACTATTCTAGTGCCGTTAGCGCCTGATATGAACTCGGTCATCAGTCTGCAGTCCATCGAAAAGTTCTTCCATGGCGCCGTCGATGCGGATGGGCGGCAGCTTCAGCCTTACTATTTACTCAACCAGTTTGATGCGTCGCTTCCACTGCATCTGGATGTGCGCGAGGTGCTGCGTCGCCAGCTCGGCGAGCGGCTTCTGCCTTTCGTCATACGTCGCGCGCCTGCGGTCAGTGAGGCTCTGGCTGAAGGCATGACCGTGGTCGACTATGCCCCTGAATCTCCTGTGTCCGAGGACTATCTCAATATCGCGACATGGCTCCGCACCATTGCAGCACCGGCCACCGCCGGCTTCCGCAATGTGCGCTGGAGTGAACGATGACGAAGCCGTTTCTATGGCAGGAGTTTGAGTCTGGCGACGCTTTCTTCCTCCATATTTTGCGATTCTTGATTCTGCTAGGCGGTATCGTTTTTCTTGGCTTCACTGGAATATTGGAACTGACGTGGCCGCAGCAATTGGTGCTGGGAATACTTACGATCCTGGTCGCCATCTGGATGGACCGCAGCTCTAGCTCGTACCTTGTCACCCTGACCCTCATGATTGTGTCGATGTACTCGACCTTTCGTTACGGGTTCTGGCGCATTGCGACGACGACTAAATTTTTCCTCGATCCTGGCTCGACATGGAGCTTGCTGGACGGCTTCTTCATGTGCCTGCTCCTCGTGGCCGAGGCCTACGCGTTCGTCATTCTGTTTCTGGGCTATTTGCAGACCGTGTGGCCGCTGCGCCGTACACCGGTCCCTTTGCCCGACGACCCCGATAAGTGGCCCGCTGTCGATCTGTTGATTCCCACCTATAACGAGCCCCTCAGCGTTGTGAAATACACCGCGCTTGCGGCGATGAACATCGACTGGCCGGCCGACAAACTCAACGTCTACATCCTTGACGACGGCAAGCGCGAGGAGTTTCGGCAGTTTGCCGAAGAGGCCGGTATTGGCTATATGACGCGAGACGACAACGCGCACGCCAAGGCTGGAAACATCAACCGCGCTCTGGCCCGGCTCGACTCTCCCTTCGTGGCCATCTTCGACTGCGACCACGTTCCTACACGCAGTTTCCTGCAGGTCACGCTGGGCTGGTTTTTGCGCGACAGCAAGCTGGGGATGCTCCAGACGCCGCACCACTTCTATTCGCCCGATCCGTTCGAACGCAACTTGGGCCAGTTCCGCGTGATTCCCAACGAAGGAGAACTCTTCTATGGCATCGTGCAGGACGGCAATGACTTCTGGAATGCAACATTCTTCTGCGGCTCCTGCGCAGTCCTTCGCCGTACTGCACTAAACCAGATCGGCGGAATCGCCGTGGAGACGGTCACCGAGGACGCGCACACTTCGCTGCGCATGCAGATAAACGGCTGGAATACGGCCTACATCAACATCCCGCAGGCGGCCGGTCTTGCAACCGAGCGCCTCAGCGGACACGTGAAACAGCGCATTCGTTGGGCCCGAGGCATGATTCAGATCATGCGCACGGACAACCCTCTCTTTGCCCGTGGGCTGAAGCCGGCGCAACGGCTCTGCTACTTCAACGCGATGTCGCACTTCCTCTATGCGTTTCCACGGTTGATCTTCTTGACCGCGCCGTTGATCTATCTCATCTTTGGGCACGTCAATGTACCCGGATACTGGGCTGCGATCCTCGCCTATGCTCTGCCTCACCTGATCCTGTCTAACATTACGAACTCGCGGATCCAGGGGCAACACCGCCACTCGTTCTGGAACGAGATATATGAGACGGTACTCGCGCCATACATCTTTTTGCCTACGATGCTCGCGCTGGTCAATCCGAAGTTCGGCAGCTTCGATGTCACGGCGAAGGGCGGCGTGGTCAACCGTAGGTTCTTTGATACCCGCATCGCGCAGCCGTTCCTCTTTATGCTCGGCACCAACGTTCTCGGCATGTTGATGGCAATTCCCAGGTTCTTCTACATCCCGATTCCTGTGATCAGCGGGCTGTACGACGGTACTCATCCCGGAACCATCGTGATGAACCTGATATGGGTCTGCTTTAACATCATCATCCTGGGCGTCTGCACTGCGGTTGCGTGGGAGAGCCAGCAGCGCCGACAGACCGTGCGTGTTTCGATGGCAGTTCCCTCGACGATCCAACTCGCAAACGGAACGGCAATTCAGGGTGTCACCTCGGATCTTTCCAGCGGTGGCGTGATGATGCGGATGAGCCGCGACTTTACGGCTACTCCCGGTGACTCCATCAGGATGACCTTTCCTGTCCTCGACGGAGAAGCGACCTTGCCTGCCACGGTTATCAGCGTCAGCGGCAATGTTCTCCGCGCCCAGTTCGACCCCCTCTCTCTTCAGGAGGAGGAGGCGTTGACGATGGTGCTTTACTCCCGTGCCGATACCTGGCTGAACTGGGGCGAAGCTCGCGAATTGGACCGTCCAATGAGAAGCCTGGGCCGAATTTTCCAGTTGTCCATGCACGGGCTTTCGCAAACGATACGCGGATTGATGAAGACGAAGAAAAGTCAGCCGAAGGGCAGACTCGCCACAAGCATTGCACCACTGCTTTTTGTTCTTTTGCTGGCAGGCGCCACCAGACTCGCGGCACAGGTTCGTGCTATTCCGAATTCGTCAGTCCAAACAGACGTCAACGACACCGCACAGAGCGGCATGGAAGCCCGCCCAGCAGCGCCTGGCACATTCGACAATGTCTTCACGCTGGCCGACATCGGTGTATCCGAAACCATCGTGCTGCGCGGCGTCGATGCCTACCACACCGTTAACTTCTCGCTGCCGCAGACCCAGGTCGTCAAAACCGCGACCATGCACCTGCGCTATCACTTCTCGCCTGGTCTGATTCCATCTCTCAGCCACCTGAAGGTAAGCCTGAACGGTACTCTCTTCGCGACACTTCAGGTCAATACAAAACAGACGCCCGTTAATCCGTCCGATGCAGGTACGGGCTCGGCAGACAATCAAGCCAACATCATTCGTAACGAGAACAACACTCTCCTCGAAGCAACGCTGACGCTTCCTGCTGAGATGCTTGTCCGTAATAATCAACTTACCTTCGAGTTCATTGGGCACTACACTCTCGATTGCGAAGACCCATCCCACACCACGCTCTGGAGCCACGTCGATCCCACGACGACGATCGAACTGGCAGGTTCACTGCTTCCCCTGCACGACGACCTCAAGCTTCTACCGCTGCCTTTCTACGATGCTGCCGTGAACCTGCGTCCCGTGGTTCCAATTGTCTTTCTAGGGCAGCCGTCACCTAAGGCCGTTCAGGCGGCCGGCATCGTTGCTTCATGGTTCGGTATCCTCACCGACTTCCGTGCCGTCCGTTTTCCTGTCTCCATCGGCTCCAATATCCCTCCAGGCAACGTCATCGTCATTAGCGAGAACGTCGCCGAGCTTCCCTCTACACTCAAGATCAGTCCCAACTCCGGCCCGACGATCGCCATGCGATCCAACCCAATCGATCCCTACTCCAAGGTTCTCGTGTTGACCGGCGACAATCCGGACGATTTGTTGACTGCTGCGCTGGCGATGTCGTTGCAGCGTGACCTGCTTCAGGGCGATCAGGTGCGCATCTCTTCCTTGAAGATGCCCGCCCCCCGGGAACCGGACGACGCGCCGCGCTGGATGAGCACGGAAAAGGTGACCACCCTTGGAGACATCGCCCAGACAGAGGATCTGCAGACTGACGGCTCCGGGCCTGTTACGGTCTACATGCGCGTCCCGCCTGCGCTCTTCTACGGTGCCATGCGGAATCTTGGCTTCCATCTGGGCTATCGCTACAACGGCATTCCCATCTCGAACGAGAGCACGATGCAGGTGTACATCAATGATGCCTTCGTCAGCTCGACTCCGCTCCCGCATACGGAAAAGGCTTCGGCTCACCTCGAGACAATCGTTCCGATTCCCGTCGCGAACATGCGTCCATTTTCCAACACCATGATGATGCGGTTCATCTTCCTGCTGGCCAAAAAAGGGAGATGCGAGGACACCGCACCCTACAATCTCCAGGGCGCCGTCCTTAAGGACTCCTACCTCGATATACGCGACATCCCGCATTGGGCCGTGATGCCGAACCTCGAGCTCTTCTCGAACGCCGGTTATCCCTTTACCCGCAGGGCAGACCTGACCGACACGTCCGTCGTTTTGCCCGATACTCCCGGCCCGGAGGAGATCGAGACCTTCCTCACCTTCATGGGACACTTCGGCGGCCAAACCGGCTACCCTGTCGTGAACGTTACTGTAACCAACGCCGAGGGCATGAAGAACGACCATCATAAGGACTATCTGGTCATCGGCACCGTCGACGATTCACCGGCCCTCGCCAAACTCAACCCCTCGCTGCCGGTGATGATTGATGGCAGCGGCCTTCACATTCAGGACACGCAGGGCTTCTTCGCCCAGATGCAGCATGCATGGTGGAAGGTGCACAGCTCCGACCGTATCCAGTCAGGTCAGCTCGAAACCGCCGGCGGACTTCCTGATGCTCTGATCGAAGGCATTGAGTGGCCCAATGGCTCTAGCCGCTCCGTCGTCATCGTCGCACTGCGCGATAAGACCGTCGTCCCCAACTTCCTGTCTGTCTTCCTGAAGACCTCGCAATCGTCCGACATCTCGCAATCGGTCAGCGTGTTGCACGGCAAGCGGTTCGTCTCTTACCGGATCGGTAACGATGTCTACTGGGTTGGCTCTCTATCCTGGTGGATTCGCCTCAACATGCTCTTCTCCGAGTTCCAGTGGCTAATGGTCTTCTTCACGGTCATCTTCTGCTTCCTGATGGCGGCCATCCTTCGCGCCCTTCTGCGCAGACGCGCCCGTGCACGTTTGCAGGGAACCGTCGTTTAGGCACATGGGGCCCTTCAGGGGAGAAACCATTATGGCGTTGACCAACCGCGAATCGTTCCATCGCCGTATCGGGAGAACGCTGCCAGGTTTCGTCGCAATCGGCCTCATTCTCGGCTGCTGTCTCGAGATCGGCTGCCGTGCCCAGCAGCCATGGCCCTTGTGGGAGAGCTACACAAGTCGCATGATCGACTCTCAGGGCAGGGTCATCGATCATAGCGCGCAGGACCGCACCACCAGCGAAGGCCAGTCTTACGCAATGTTCTTCGCTCTCGTCGACAACGACCGCACCCGTTTCGACAAGCTCCTGAACTGGACCGAGGTCAACCTTGCCGGTGGAGATCTCACACAACACCTTCCCGCTTGGAGTTGGGGAAAAAATCCCGATGGCAATTGGAAAATTCTTGACCACAATCCCGCCGCCGACGCTGACCTATGGATCGCTTATTCGCTGCTGGAAGCAGGTCGCCTCTGGCGCGAACCACGCTACGACAAACTAGGCACTGTCATGCTGGCTCGCATTGCACAGCAGGAAGTCGTCTACGTCCCCGGACTCGGCACGACGCTCCTCTCGGGTCCCGTCGGCTTTCATCCGGATGAAAGCACATGGCTGCTGAATCCCAGCTATTTTCCTCCTCCCGTGCTCGCCCGGTTCGCTCAGGCGATGCCTCGCGGCCCATGGGATGGCGTTCTTGATTCCTTGCAACCCCTCCTCGAGCAGGGCTCAGGAGCAGGCTTCGCGATGGATTGGGTTGCCGCAGGTTCGGTCATTCGGCCCTCGGTTCCACCGTCCCATCTCGCTTCAGCCAGCCAGGAGATGCCGATTGGCAGTTACGACGCCATCCGCGTCTATCTCTGGCTGGGCATCGCAGACCCAGACACTCGTGGCGTTCATGCGCTTCTCGGCAAGGTTCCCGGAATGGCCAACTACCTCAAATCCCATGTCACACCGCCCGAGAAGGTCGACAGCAACGGCACGATAATCAGTCCCAACGGTCCACCAGGTTTCTCGGCCGCCGTATACCCCTATCTGCAGGCCTTGGGTATGAATTCACAGGCCAAAGCCCAGATAGATCGTCTCGCCGCGACGAAAGACCCATCCGCTGGTCTCTATGGCCGAGATGGAAGTTATTATGACCAGAACCTGGCGCTCTTCGCGACGGGATGGTCTGAGCAGCGCTATCGCTTCGATCGCGACGGCAGGCTGCGGGTGAGGTGGAAGTAGTTGCAACAATTGCTGAATCAAGCAATAACAAAACAGTAAATACCAGAATAAAACGGTACAAATCCGTAAAAAAGCGGTAAGCTTCGGAGGGACGGCACAGGTGTCGATGCTAGTCCTCCAGCATCGTCCATCCGAGCGGCGAACGTATGAAGAGTGTTGCGTCAATTCGGCCTTTGGCGGCGGCCATTCTATTTGGCGCTCTGGCCTGCACGTCGGTTCCCGTTGCACTGCGCGCACAGACCACACAATCGGCGACCCAGACGTTGCTCGATAAGGCACACGCCTTCGAGCTTCGCGGCCGGATGGACATGGCCGAGCAGACATGGCAGCAGGTACTGCTTGCCGATCCCGTGAATGTTGATGCATTGGCTGGTCTTGCTCGTGCAGCCAAGCTGAACGGTAATGCTCCGCTGGCAAGCACGTATCTGGATCGTCTGAGAGCAATTAACCCGAACGACCCGAATATCTCCCGCATTGAGAACATGGGCTCGCAGCAGAGTCAGGCAGCCCAGCTTCAGCAGGCAGGGAAGTACGCTCAGTCCGGACAGTATGCGCAATCGATGGCGATCTACCGTCAGATCTTTGGCAGCACGCCACCCCCCGGCGACTGGGCTCTCGCCTACTACGAGACCGAGTCGGCCACCGATGACGGCCGTCCCCATGCCATCGCAGGGCTGCGTTCCTTGGTCGAGAAGTATCCAAACGACTCGCGATATCAGATTGCGCTTGGCCGCATCCTGACCTACAACCCGCAGACCCGCGCCGAGGGCCGTAAGCTCTTAGAGCGGCATCCCGATAGTCCTCAGGCGGTCGAGGCGCTGCGCCAGTCGCTCGTGTGGGACTCAGCAAACCCGGCCTCAGCAGCCGACATCAGAGCGTATCTCGCCAAGCATAATGATGCGCAACTAAGCCAAGCTCTGCACAACCAGCCCAAGCCCAGCGCGACACATGGTACCGCCCTCACCGCCGAGCAGCGAGCGCGCACCGCACAGGAGCAGGAGGCCTACAACGCCCTGAACGCCAAGCGTCTCGATGATGCTGAGCTTCGCTTCAAGGCCATCCTCGCAAGCGAGCCGCAGAATCCCCGCGCTCTTGCTGGAATGGGCTATGTGCGCATGCAGCAGTCCAACTTCGGCGGAGCCATGAGCTTCCTTGAGCAGGCCAAGCAGTACGGTGCGCGCGATGCTGGCCTTGATACGGCGCTTGAAACCGCCCGCTTCTGGTTCACCATGGGCGAGGGCTCCGTTGCCCTCAATGAAAACGATCTCACCACCGCCGAGCAGAAGTATCAGGCAGCGCTTGCCATGCGGCCCACAAGCACCGAGGCGCTTGAAGGTCTCGGCGGCACCTTGCTCAAGGCGCAGCAGCCTGAGGCGGCTATCCAGATATTTGATCGCTACGTCAAGGCAAAGCCCACCTCCACGGCTGCATGGCGCGGCCTCTTCATGGCGCAGTACGGCGCGGGCAACGCTCCACAGGCGCTGCTGACGGAGCGCCGTATCCCCCCTGCGGTCCACAGCCAGTTGATGAAGGATCCGGACTTCCTGCGCACGCTCGCTTCCGCCTACTCTTCTGTGGGCCGCGACGCCGACGCACAACGTGTTCTTCGCAGTGCCCTCGATCTGCCGTTTCCTGCAGATGCGCATGGTTTACAGGTTGAGACACAGCTCCAGTACGCAAGCCTTCTCCAGCAGGCCAATCATCTCGATCAGGCCGCTGGGCTCTATCGTCAGGTCCTCGCCATCGATATGAACAACACGCAAGCCTGGCAAGGTCTTGTCCGTGTCTATCACGCGATGAAGCAGGACGCGCAGGCCGTGCAGACACTCGGCAACATGCCGCCGACGACTTACCAGGCTGCGATGCGCGATCCCGGCTTCCAGACGACCGTAGCCGCCGTCTACCAGAGCCAGAACAAACTCGATATCGCGCAGGACATTCTGGAGAAAGCAGTAGCCCAGCAGGTCAACGCAGGCAAGAAACCCAGCGCGGCAGTCCTACTCCAACTGGCTGGTATCTACCTGATGCGCAACAATCCGCAACAGGCCTACCCCATCTACCGTCAGGTTCTGGCTGAAAACACCGACCATCCCGATGCATGGAAGGGACTGCTCGCTGCGCTTCATACCGCAGGCCGCGATCAGGAGGCCCTGGCACAGGTTCAGCAGATACCTCCCGCTGTGCGCACTCAGCTCGAGTCTGACGTCGAATACCTCCAGACGATGGGTGCCGTTTACAACGCGCTCGGCCAGCCTCAGCAGGCCAGGGTCTTCATCAACCGCGTCCAGCAACACTACGCGCTACAGCATACCTCTGCCCCGGCCGACATTGACATTCAGGATGCATGGCTCCTGTTCAATGGTAGCAACGACGCAGGGCTTTATCGTCAGTTAATGCTGCTTGGCAGTCGTCAGGATCTCTCTGACGAGCAGCGCCGCACAGTCCAAACCATCTGGACCAACTGGGCTGTTCGGCGAGCCAATCAGGCAGCCGCTGCCGGCAACGTCAAACGTTCCCTTGCCATCCTCAACGCTGCGGCAAAGTCATTCCCCGACAACCCCGGAGTCCTCCGCGCACTCGCTTCCGGATACGCCCGCGCGGGATTGCCCAAGCAGGCCGTTGCCATCTTCAAGGCACAGGACATGACCTCGGCCTCTGCTTCCGACTACAAGGCCGCCGTCGGCGCAGCTCTAGCTGCGGGAGACACCAAGATCGCCGAGACATGGCTGCGCTACGGCCTCGATGCCTATCCCAAGGACGCCGAGATGCTCAACCTTGGAGCCAAGTTCGAGCAGGCCCGTGGAAACAGCAGCCGAGCAGCGGACTACTACAAGGCTTCGCTCGCCGCTCTTCCGCCAGGGGACCCCGGCGCCGAACTGGCCAACGAACTCAGCCAGCCCATGCCGGTGGCCCGCCTGCCCAAACCGGCCGAGCCGCAGGATCTCGCAACCCTTCTGGGCACTCCGGACGCTGCCGATGCTGCCTCGCAGCCCAGTCAGCCAACCCAGCCATACCTGCCGAGCTACACCAACTCCTACGGACAGGCTCCGGTCCAGGTCAATATGAATAACGGTAATGTGTACAACGGAACCTCCAGCGTCGTCCCGCAGTACATGGCCAATCCCAGCTCACGCACCCCGCAACAGGGCTCCGGTGGATCGACCCTAAAGGACTATGTTCCGCAGGCAGCCACCGTCCAGCCGCAGCTCTATCCGTCCGCTGCCCCGGAGATCGTCTCTACCCAGGACTACCAGCGTCAGCAGATCCTCGCCGCAACACAGCGGGCAGAATTGCAACCGCTTCCCATCACGGCTGCTCCTCCTCCGCAGGAGGTCTACGGCCCCTACGTTCCCTATGTGCCGGAATCGCAGAACGCTGGCTATACTCCATCTCCTGTCCCGATACAGTTAGGTGACAACAGTCCGCGACCGGCGCCGGCACAGGCCGAAATCACCGACGTCCTGCCCACCGCACGCTACGTGCCTAATGCACGCCCCAGCTCCCGTTCCGGTCCTGTAATGATGGGACAGAGCAACCCGCCACCGGACACCCTTACAACGCAGAACGCGCAATATACCGGCCAGTCACAGCCGCCGGGCAATGGTATCGGCCAGCAGTATCCTCAGCCGGGAGTGTATCCTCACAGCACCTCCAGCACGGCTCGTCGCCACACATCGCAGCCGGCACCTACAAGAACTGCGCCGCCTCCAGCTCCCGCTCTCCCAGCGCTTAACTATCCGAACGTTCCTCAGCCTCTCAATGACTCCGGCTATCCCGTTCTCGGGGCACCCATTCCACAAGGAACACCGCCTACCGATGCCGACTTAGTTGCCAAGAGCGTCCCACCCCTCCGTGGTTCCTACGACGCATCTGTCGTCCCTGGAGGACCGCTCTCGCAGCGCGCGAAGACTGAACTCGAACTGGCAGCTCTCGAAGGCTCCTACAGCGGTTGGGTTGGCGGCACAGGCTACGCCCGTTATCGTAGCGGCACAGCTGGGTTCGATCGCCTCACCGACCTCGAGGCCCCATTCGAAGCCTCCGCAGTGCTGGGCAAAACGGTCCGTCTTACTGTCGTTCCCAAAGCCGTCTTCCTCAACTCCGGCACTATCGATAGCGCGTTCTTCCAGACCGCCACTGGCACTATCCCGATCCTCGGCACGCTGCCTGCAAATGCCCTGAACACACCCGCTCAGCAGTTCGCCAGCGGCGTAGGCGGCGAACTGCAGCTTACGACGGCTAACATCGGCCTCGCAGCGGGTTACACACCTTACGGATTTCTGGTTTCTAACATTACAGGCCGCGCGCAGTGGCGTCCGATGGGCGGCCACTTTACCTTCTTCGGCGACCGCGACTCGGTCAAGGACACGCAGCTTTCCTACGCCGGCCTCCGCGATCCCGGCACCATCTCGCCGGTCTTCGCCGGCAATATCTGGGGTGGCGTCATCTCTACTGGCGGTGGCGTTCGTCTCGATATAGGCAACGAACGTGCAGGGATCTACGTTAATGGTGGCGGTGCCGTCCTCAATGGCTATCACGTCCTCGATAACCTCAAGTTCGAAGGAACGATGGGCTCCTACTTCCGAGTAAAGAACTGGCCAGGATATGGCAGCCTGAACATGGGAGTCGGCTTCTTCGGGATGCACTACGACCACAACGAGCGCGGCATGACTTACGGACAGGGGGGCTACTTCAGCCCCAACATCTATTTCTTGTCCTCGGTCCCGGTCACCTTCAACGGGTACTACAAGACGAACTTCCACTACACTATCAACGGCAGCATCGGCGTACAGACATTTCAGGAAGACAGCGCACCCTACTTCCCGCTCGACCGCCCACTACAGACCGGTTCAGGCAACGCATTCTTCCCCCAGAACAGCGACACAGGTCTGAACTATGCGATCAACTCTGAGGCGGCCTACCATGTCGCCGAGCACTGGTACGTAGGCGGCTACCTCGTCGCCAACAATACGAACAACTACAACACCGTCTCCGGTGGATTCTTCGTGCGGTACACCTTCAAGCCGCAGTATCCAACCGAAAGCTACGCGACGGGCCTCTTCCCGACGACCGGCTTCCGTCCCCTCCGCGTTCCGTAGCCACGGCCATTTCAGCGGGGAATGATTCGGATGTAGAATTCAAGAACACCAGAATTTAGTTCAGCGCAATCCCCCGAAGAGGATCTTTTGGGGCTTGATTTTTCTTGAACTGTAACGTCCTTCGTCGTATAACTCTGGCACGCAGATCCCTCAACTCCGGCATGGCTCCCCCCATTCGGTATAAGAGAGTCGTGCGCAAGGGGCTTCATGATTGGCTGCACTGTTCCACTGCGAAGAGTCCGTAAGCATCTCTTCGTCTCTGCCGTCCTCGCTGTCATCACGTCGTCGCCGTTACTCGCAGCCAAGCCGGACAGTGTTCCGGAGTGGGTTCGCACAGCCGCTGCGCAAAAACTCCCAGCCTACACCCCAGAGACCAACGCGGCAATTCTTCTTGAGGACACGACCTACTCCGTAGCCCCCGACGGCAGCGCCATCGAGCACTACCGTTCCGCTATAAAGATTCTCCGGCCTCAGGGCAGGGACGAGGCCATCGTCTATGTGCCCTTCGACAAAGACACGAAGATTCTCTCCCTCCATGTGTGGAGCGTCGGTCCCGACGGACACGAATATGAGGTCAAGGATAAGGAGATCGTCGAGTTCGGCTATCCCGGCCAAGGCAATCTCTTTGAAGACATCAAATTCAAGGCAGCGCGGGCGCCCGGCCGCGATCCAGGTGGCGTCGTCGCCTACGAGTACGAACAGCGTGTCCTGCCTTACCTGACTGAGAAGACCTGGCACTTCCAAAGTGACACTCCGCGTCTCCATCAAGCCTTCACACTTGAGCTTCCTCCTGGCTATACCTACGGCACAGTATGGGCTCACCATGAGCAGACCAAGTCCATCGATCTTGAGCACCAGCGTTGGCGATGGGAGATGAATGACACTCCTGCCATCGAACTTCAGCACGTTCAGATGCGTCCTTCTGAGATGGCCCTCGCCGGCCGTATGACCGTGCACTACGCCCCGCCAGGAGCTCCTGCCGCAAGTCAGGGTTCGTGGCAAAGCATCGGCGAGTGGTATCAGACTCTCTCTAAGGATCGCCTTATCCCTACCCCTGAGATCGCCGCTAAGGCAAAAGAACTTACCGCCGGCAAGACCGATTTCTACGACAAAACCGAAGCCATCGCTGAATTCGTTCAGAAGCAGGTCCGCTACTTCGTCATCGAGATGGGCATTGGCGGCTACCAGCCTCACTTCGCCGGCGATATCTTCCGTAATCGCTACGGCGACTGCAAGGACAAGGCAACCCTGCTTGCAGCGATGCTCTCTGCCGTCGACATTCACGCTGCGCTCGTGATGGTCGACACCCGGCGCGGCGTCATCGATCCCGACGCCCCATCCATCGTGGGCAACCACATGATCGCGGCCATCGAAATCCCCAAGGGATACAGCTCGCCAAAGCTCCGCAGTGTCGTCACCGCAAAGACAGGCCGGCAATACCTCATCTTCGATCCGACATGGGACAAGACTGCCTTCGGCCAGCTGGAGCACAACCTCCAGGGAAGCTACGGCATCCTGATGGAAGGCAGCAACAGCCAGGTCATCAAGTTTCCCCTCCTCGCACCGGAACTCAATACCATCCGCCGCACCGCCAGCTTCCAACTTCAGCCCGATGGCTCCCTGAAAGGTACAGTTACAGAGAAGCGCTTCGGCGATGTCTCCGAAGGCCGCCGAACTCTCTACACCTCTGGTGATGCCAAGGAGCAAAGCGACTCTCTCGACCACCTCCTCGAGCAGGACTTCACCACCTTCAAAGTCTCCGATTTCAAGGTTGAAAACGCCGAGGCCCTTAACAAGGACCTCACCACGACCTTCGCTCTCAACGCCGACCGTTTCGGCAAAGTGATGGGACCACTGCTCATGGTGCGCCCTCGCGTCCTAGGCAGTGAGGGCCTATACACCGAACACAAAACACGCCGCATCCCCATCGACATGAAGGAGACTATGCAGGCAATCGACGACTACGACATCGAGCTGCCCGCCGGTTACGCGGTGGATGAGATTCCTGAGCCCGTCAAGCTCGACATGGGCTTCGCCGCCTACGAGAGCTCCACTCAAGTCAAGGACAACGTCCTCCACTACAGTCGCACCTATACCGTCCGCGAGGTCACTCTTCCCGCCGACCGGTATAGCGATCTCCAGAAACTGGCAGGCGTTATTGCTGCCGACGAACAAAGTAGCGCCGTCCTCAAAAAGAAGTAGCTACTAAACGAAAGTCAGCCTCCTGCTGCAAATGAAAGAAGGAACGACCCTAAGATGAAGTGCACGTTAAGCTCTCGCCTCCTCCGAACTGTACTCCTTGCCTCACTTATCAGCCTTGCCGCCCCGCTTGCTCGAGCCGATCAGTGGACAGTCCCCACCAAAGAAGAGCTCTCCATGACCTCGCAGCCCGAGGTTCCCGGTGCCGCTGCCGTCTATCTCTTCCGAGAAGAGAAGACTGAAGACGATCTGCACATGTTCAGCATCTACATTCGTCTCAAGGTCCTTACGGAGAAGGGTAAGGAGTACGCCAACGTTGAGCTGCCGTACTCGAAAGGCGAGGGCGGCATCAGTGTCAACGACATCGCCGGTCGAACCATTCACCCTGACGGCACCGCCATCCCATTCAGCGGCAAGCCCTACGACAAACTCATCGAAAAGACCAAGGAGATGCGCCATATGGCCAAGGTCTTTACGCTACCCGACGTCGAGGTAGGCAGCATCATCGAGTATAGATACACCCGCCGTATGGACGATCACTGGTTCATGGCTCCCAGCTGGTACATCCAATCCGACCTCTACACCCGCAAAGCTCACTATATGTGGAAGCCGACCGACAAACAGCTTGTGAGCAGTGACGATCGTGGTCAGCTTACCAGCAGCATCGCCTGGTTTCCTGTCCTGCCTGCCACTGCGGAATTCAAAAAAACACAACTACCCGGCGTGGGCGGAAATAATGGCCGGTACACTTTCGAAGTCAACGCCCACGACGTTCCTCCCGCCCCCGAGGAGGAGTACATGCCACCGATAACCAGCCTCTCCTTCCGCGTTCTCTTCTACTATTCGCCCTACCGCACCGCTGACGAAGCTTGGAAGAGCGAGGGCAAGCACTGGTCCAAGCTGCGCGATAAATTCATTGGGCCCGGCCCCGGCATCCGCGCCGCTGTTCAGGATCTAACCACTCCCACAGACACGCAGGACCAGAAGCTTCGCAAGATATACGCCGCTGTCATGAAGCTCGAGAACACCGACTTTACCCGCGAACACTCTGACGCTGAAGAAAAGGCCCAGGGTCTTCACGAGGTCCGTAACACCGACGACATATGGGAGCACAAGCGCGGCAACGGAGACCAGCTTGCCACCCTCTTCGTCGCTATGGCTCGCGCTGCTGGTATGAAGGCTTATCTCTCCACAGTCGTCAGTCGTGATCACAACATCTTTCTTGCGGGCTATCTCAACATGTCGCAATTCGACGACGACATCGCGATCGTCAACGTCGATGGCAAGGAGCAATACTTCGATCCCGGTTCGCGCTACTGCCCATATCAGCATCTCGCCTGGAAGCACACCATGGCGGGCAGTCTGCGCCAGACCGACTCAGGCACCGCTCTGATTCAGACTCCGCGTGAACCCTACACCGCATCCCACGTTCAGCGTGTTGCCAACCTGACCATGGATCAGCAGGGAATCGTTACTGGAGCCATCAAGATGACTTACATTGGGGCTCCGGCGATGAGCTGGCGGCAGCGTTCGCTTACAGGCGACCAGACCAGTCTCGAACGCGAACTGCGCGTCAGTCTGGAACATCTCCTGCCGCAGGGGATGGACGTCAAGCTATCCTCAATCGAAAAACTCGAAGACTACGAACAGCCTCTCTCCGTCAACTTCTACGTCAAAGGTCCGATCGGCTCCTCCACCGGAAAGCGTCTCCTGATCACCGGCGATATCTTCGAAACCAACTCCAAGCCAACCTTTCCTCACGAGAAGCGGGAGGTCGCCGTCTACTTCCATTACCCCCAAGTCGCGCAGGATGCCGTTCGCATCAACTTTCCCTCAACTTTCAAAGTGGAATCGCTCCCAACCGGCGATAAACAACAATTTCAGAACTCCGCTGCATACACCCTTAAAACGGAGTCCACTCCAACCAGCGTCACCTTCCGCCGGGATTACACGTTGGGCGAGATCATTTTTTTGCCGAACGAGTACTTTGACCTCCGCACCTTCTATAACAAGGTGGAGACTAAGGACCAGGAAAGTGTAGTCCTCACTGTCGCTCCCACAACTACCGCGAGCACATCACCCGCAGGCAAGTGATCAAACTGCCGTCTGCCCGGAACAATGGGCAGACGGCACACCATCACTTCCATCCAGAAGACCATGCGACCGGACGATACAATGGAAGCAGCATGCTTCTCTTCTTCCCGGCTCTCTGTGTACCTACTCAAGCAGCAGCTTTCCGCCATCAGACGACGGTGTCTGCATGACTAATGCCTCGCGTAGCCATAATCTGCTCAAAGCACTTCCTGGCCTGCTCATCAGCGCATTCTTCCTCTGGTACACCTTCAAAGGAATATCCTTCGCTCAGATCCGAGCTCTCCGTTTCGAACATCCTTTTTGGATCATCGGCGTTTTCGCCTTCACGCTCGCCAGTTACACCCTCCGCTGCGTCCGCTGGACGTACATGATGCGGTCCACCGGAGCCGGTTTCGCTGTCTGCGCCCGCGTCCTGATGACCTCGCTCGCCGCCAACAATATCCTGCCTCTGCGTATCGGCGACATCATGCGCGTCTTCACCTACTCAGGCGACCTCGGGGCCGCACCCTCCGTCATCCTCAGCACCGTCATCCTCGAAAAACTCCTCGACATCTTCATTCTCGTCCTCCTCTTCGTCGTCTTCATGGGCAAAGGTGTCGCTCCCCACTACCGCTTCGTGGCCTATCTGACACTGGCCATCTCCATCACGGGACTTCTCGTCTTAATCCTCGGCGCCCGTGTGCTCGAGTCTCCCATCCGCAGTCTCCTCGCCCGTCTTCCGCAAAAGCCCCTGCTAGCCAAGATCGAGCACTGGCTCCTCCTCGCGCTTGATTGCATCCGCCAGATAGGCATTCTCGGCTCAATCCTGCTTCTTCTTCAATCCGCAGTTATCTGGGCCTGCGAGGGCATGATCTTCGTCTCAGCCGCTCATCTCATCGGCCTGGTCACCGATCGCATCGGCCCATGGCAGGCTGTCTCCGCCGCGAACCTCTCCTACCTTATCCCCAGCTCCCCCGGAGCCATCGGAACCTTCGAGCTAGCCGTCCGCACTTCCCTCGTAAGCCACGGCGCAGACCCCGCCCGAGCCGCCATCTACGGCCTTGCCCTCCATGCCTGGCTGCTGATCTCCGTGACAGGAGCGGGAGGCCTCATCTTCCTCATCCACCGCTTCCGCATCCACAACACCACCCCGTTGCTCAAAGAGATCGAAACCCTCCCCGCCGAGCTGCCTTAGCCCTCGATTCGCCTCAGCTCGCGTAAACTGGATTCAAGCCCCAATTACACTCGACAAGCGGTGAACTCGAAGCATGTATCGCACAATTCAGCAGTCTCTGTTGGCCCGCATCCAGGCCATCCTCCTCGCGAAGTACGACATTACGCTCGCGCAGCTATCCGTCGAGCAGGCGCCCAGCATCGCCCTCGGCGAGCTCGCCCTCCCCGTAGCCTTCGAGCTGGCCAAGCGCCTCCGCAAAGCCCCCCGGGCCATCGCGACAGAACTCGCAGCGGAACTCACCGCCGCTCTCCCAGAACTAGAAGGCATCGCCAGCATAGAGGTCGCAGGAGCCGGGTACCTCAACATCCGCCTCGACCGCGCCGCCACCGTCCGCCGCATTGCAGCCGACCAGCACGCCGATATAGGAGGCCCTGGCTTCCGCCTCGTCGAGCACACTAGCATCAATCCCAACAAAGCCGCCCACATCGGCCATCTCCGCAACGCCATCCTCGGCGATACCTTCCAGCGTCTCCTACGCCCCGACAGCTACAAGCGTGGCTACGAGGTCGGCGTCCAGAACTACATCGACAACACCGGCGTCCAGGTCGCAGATGTCGTCGTTGGCCTCGTCCATCTCGAAGGCAAAGACCTCGCATCCACCCGAGAACTCCTCGCCGATCTCGCCGTCACCAACCAGCGCATCGATTTTTACTGCTGGGACCTCTACGCCCGCATCTCCCAGTGGTACACCGCCGACCCCGATCAACTAGCCGCGCGCAAACAAATCCGCCTCGATACCCTCCACGCCCTTGAAGCCGGAGGCAACGACACCGCCGAGATCGCCGACCTCATCGCCACCGCAGTCCTTCGCCGCCACCTCGAAACCATGGAGCGTCTCAGCATCGAGTACGACTTCCTCCCCCGCGAGAGCGAGATCCTTCATCTTCACTTCTGGGACGCCGCCGGGGCCCTCATGATGGAAAAGGGTGTCCTCTACCTCGAGACCGCAGGCAAAAACAAAGGCTGCTACGTCATGCGCCGCGCCGGAGCCACGGAAGCCGAAGAGGGAACCGACGGCCCCGACGAAGACGCCAAGGTCATCGTTCGTTCCAACGGTACCGTCACCTATGTCGGCAAAGACATCGCCTACCACCTCTGGAAGTTCGGTCTGCTGCCCGGCAAAGACTTCGGCTACAAAAAATTCCATCAGTACCCGACCCACACCTGCTGGATCTCAACCGATGGCCCAAGCGATCCCGGCCATCCCGTCTTCGGCCACGCCGACGCCATCTACAACGTCATCGACTCCCGCCAGAACGACCCCCAGACCCAGGTCGTCCAGGCCCTCCGCGGCATGGGCTTCACCGAAGCCGCCGACCGCTACACCCACTTCAGCTACGAGATGGTCGCCCTCACGCCACGCTGCGCCATCGAACTCGGCTATCCCATCAGCGAAGAGGACCAGAAGCGGGCCTACATCGAAGTCAGCGGTCGCAAAGGCTTCGGTGTCAAAGCCGACGACCTTCTCGACCAGCTCATCGCCGCTGCCAAAGCCGAGGTCGACACCCGTCACCCCGGCCTAACCGAACCGGATCGCGAACTCATCGCCAAGCAGATCGGCGTAGGCGCCCTCCGCTACTTCATGCTCCGCTTCACCCGCAATACCGTCATAGCGTTCGATTTCAAAGACGCCCTCAGCTTTGAAGGCGAGACCGGCCCCTACGTTCAGTACGCAATCGTTCGCGCAGCCAACATCTTCCGCAAAGGCGATACCACCCCCGAAGTCGCACTCGCCGCCATCTCCGACCTCGACATCACCGCTCTGCTCGAAGGCGAAGACGCCAACGCTCTATGGGAGACCTGGCTGCTCACATCTAAGCTCACCCTCATGATCGAGCAGTGTCTTGCTACCTCCGAGCCAGCATATCTCGCCAAATACGCCTTCCAACTAGCTCAGCAATTCAACAACTTCTACCACCGCCACCACATCCTCACCGAGTCCGATCCCACCCGCAAGGCCCTTTACCTCGCCACCGCCGCCGTAGCTCAACGCGAGATGATCCGTGCCCTCGGCTACCTCGGCATCGAAGCCCCCGAACGCATGTAGCGAATTTCACTCCATGCATTTGAACCAGACTGTTTCGTTCGCTAAGGGGTTGCAGAACTATTTACGCGGAAGTGAATACGAAGCTCGAGCTCGGATCCGTGGAAGTCTGCCGGCAGGGGCGGAAACTGTCCAACACCTGTAATGGCTCCCCACGCTGCACGATCAAACTTAGCTTGATGAGGCCCTCCCTCCAGGTGCATCGCGCTTATCTTGCCATCTGGGCTGATGGTGAAACGAATGATCGTCTCACCTTGCTGATTGAAGGGAAGCCGAGCCTCGTCCGGAAGCAGGGGAAGCCACGTCGCCTTGATCGTTTGTAGCGTTTTCCTCATGTAAGGCCCGAAGTCGACTCCCTTTGTATCCGAGAGAAAATCCACTGCTAGAGCCTGACCCCAAGGGGTAGCCTCTGCGCCGCCCTTAGCGTATTGCGATGAGGCGACTGCATCGGACGACGCTCCAGCACTCTGGCCGATGATATCCGTGGCACTAAAGAATAAGCCAACCGCGGCCAGTAACACTGCTGACCGCTTAAAACCGGCGAGAGTTCCCGTAACTGAGCAGTTCATTCTGTGCCTCCTGAATCAGCAAAACTAATCCTTGCGACGATCGGGAGCGTAGTAGTGTACGCAAGCTATGCAGAGTACGCCCGCACCCACTCAATAATCGACCGCACTGCAATCCCGCTCGGCCCTTTACCAATCCACGGCTTCACATCGTCATTCCAAGCGCAGCCCGCAATATCCAGATGCACCCACGGAGTCTCTCCGACAAACTCCTTCAAAAACATAGCTGCCGAGATAGCCCCGCCCCATCGCGTTCCACCCGTATTCATGATGTCCGCAATCTGGCTCTTGATCTGGTCTTTATAGTCATCGGTGCAGGGAAGTCTCCAGAACTTCTCCCCCGATACCTTCATCGCCTCCCAAAACTTTTCAACGGTCGGCTCATCATTGCAAAACAGCCCAGCATTCAGAATTCCCAACGCCACCACGCAAGCCCCGGTCAGAGTCGCTGCATTGATCAGATGGGTACAGCCCAACGTCTTCGCATAGTGCAGCCCATCGGCTAGCACCAGCCGACCTTCAGCATCCGTGTTAATAATCTCAATCGTCTTGCCCGACATCGCGGTCACGACATCGCCTGGTTTGTACGCCCGACCATCAGGCATATTCTCCGCCGAGCAGACCACACCAACCACCTTCACCATCGGCTTCAGTTGAGCGATCGCGCGCATAGCGCCAATCATCGCCGCCGCGCCTGCCATGTCGTACTTCATCTTTTCCATGCCGTCCGCCGGCTTGATCGAGATTCCCCCTGTGTCGAACGTAATTCCTTTACCGACTAGTCCAAGCACCGGAGCGTCCTTCGGCAGAGCCTTTCCCTTCGGTTCATAAGTCATCACGATCAACGCGGGAGGCTCAGCCGAACCCTGCGCGACAGCCGCAAACGCACCCATCTTCAATTCCTGCAATTTAGCGGTCGAGTGCACCTGGCACGCGAGCCCCATCTCCGCGCACATCGCAGCCGCCCGTTTGCCCAACTCCGTCGGAGTCAGTACATTACCCGGCTCATTTACCAGCGCGCGCGTAAAGTTCTGCGCATCCGACACAATCACGCCTTCATCGAAACCCTGATGAATCTCTGCCGTCGTTGACTTCTCTGTTTCTTTCGCCACAACCGTAAGACTTTGGACAGACCGGTCCTTCCGATCGCTCTTGTACGTATCCCAGTCGATCTCCGCCAACTCCGCGCCCTCAACGATTGCCCGCGCCAAACCTACGCAGGGCAGCGCCTCGAGATGCTCGTCCGAAAGCGCATGTTCTTCAGGAAACGCAATTGCCAACTCTCGCATGCCTCTAGGTTTGGCTGATCTGATTGCTGTGCCTGCCCCCTTACGCACCTCATCAACACTTAGGGTCTTCGCTTTGCCCAATCCTATGATCAACAAGCGCTCGGCCTTCAGCCCGCTTGGCCCATGTAGCAGCAGCTGTTCCCCCAGAGTCCCTTTAAACTCGCCCGATGCCAATGCCTTCGCAGCCGCATCTGTAACTGCGTCCGAGGTCGTCAATAACGCCAGCAGAGGCTCCGCATCTACACCCAAGGCGATATCTACCGCAAATACAGCGAGCATTGGCGTTGCGAACCCAGCCGCATCCTGAAAGACAAGCTTCGTTTCCATCTTCTTATCGTAGCGCGACTCACCCAGCGGCCCGTGTAAAAGTTCCGTGGCCGACACAAAAGAACCAATATCAGAATCAGCGGAAGCCGTTACCCTGCTCTACCGTCGCTGACTTCGCGCAACTGCAGCCTTGGCTTCCTTGTCGGCCTCACGCCGCCGCTCCGTCTCGCGTTTGTCCCAGTCCTGCTTGCCTTTGGCCAGAGACAACTCACACTTTACACGTCCGTTGCGAAAATAGAGTCGCGTCGGAATCAACGTAAAGCCCTTTTGCCGCGTCAGAGCCTCGAGCTTCCGCACCTCGCTCTTGTGCAGCAGCAGCTTCCGCGTCCGCAGCGAGTCATGATTCATCGTGTTCCCATGCGAGAACGGCCCGATGTGTGCATTCAGTAGAAAGCACTCCCCATCCTTCAGCAGACCGTAGGCATCCTTGAGGTTGGCCTTGCCCTCGCGGATCGACTTTACCTCTGTGCCCCGCAGAGCCACGCCGGCCTCGAACCTGTCCGTTAGAAAGTAGTTATGGCTCGCCGCACGATTGAACGCAGCATCCCGCTGCCCTGCGGCCACCGGATCTCGGTCTTTAGCCTTCGCCACAGGCTTGGGCTGATGGGCAAGTGTCGGATTAGAAAGGGAACGAGGCATCGAATCTCTTACTTTAACATGCCTGCAATCACCGCCTGCTAACACCTATCCACCAGCGGACATCCGCGTCTAACCTTTGTCATTCGATACCGATTCTCGTCAGGGGGGCTTCCATCGCGAACTTACCGCGCCGCAGGCTTCTCGCAGGTCCTAGGCGATCCCTGTGCCGAGTCCAGCGAAGCGTATGACTCAAAAGCCGTACTCCCCTTTAGCGAGGTCAATGCAGTTGCAAGTGCTATACTCACCCGAGCGCAATAGCCTGACAGGCACCGCCCCCACCGGCAGCGTCCGTCCCACCGTGGCAGGCGTGTGCTCCGGCAGACGCCGTACTTTTCACGCTGTAAAGGACAAAAACGGAAGCAGCATGGGTCGCGGGAAAAGACGAATCAGTACGCTATCGATACGCGCCGCTCAGGTGCTCCTTCTTCTGTCCTGCCTCGCAGGCTTTACTTCTGCTTCGGCTCATGCCCAATCCGCAAGCTCTTGGAATAAGAAGGGTGAGGCCGCCGAGGCGCATCAGGACTGGGACACTGCCTACGAAGCCTACCATCAGGCCTTGCTCAAGAGCCCCAAGGATCTCCGTTACAAGGCGCGCTACGAGCGCATGAAGTTCCAAGCTGCTGTCTCCCACGTCGACCGCGGCCGCGTCTTGCGCCAAAGCGGCGACCTTACCGGAGCGCTCAACGAGTTCACACGCGCCCTCCAGATAGACCCTAGCAACCAGACCGCCAGCCAGGAAATAGACCAAGTCCAGCCTCTGCTCAAGCAGCAACAGTCGCAGCCGTCAGGTGCGTCTCCGCCCCAAGAGCAGATGTCAAACCAGGATGAAATTCTTAGAAACCTCGGATCCATAGCCGGCCCCGTTGAGCTGAAACCTCTGTCCAACGATCCTATCCCCGCAATCCACATGGTTGAGGACGTCAAGGTCATTTATCAGGCAATTGGCAAGGCCGCTGGATTCAACGTCCTGTTTGATCCCGACTACACGTCCAAGCGCATTCCCGTCGACCTGACAAATGTCAGCTGGTCCGATGCCCTACACATCGTTGGTGCTCTCGCTGGAACCTTCTATAAGCCTGTCACCTCCAACACCATCTTCGTCGCCCAGAATACCCGCACCAAGCGCACTGACCTCGATGAGCAGGCCGTCCAGACCTTTTACCTCACCAACGCCAGCCAACAGGCCGACGAGAACGAAGTCACCCAAGCCCTTCGCAACGTCCTCGATCCCAGCACCAAGGTCAACCTAGTTCCTAGCCAGAACGCCATCGTCGTCCGTGCCACCCCCGACCAGCTGCTTCTCGCACAAAAGCTTCTCAACGATCTGGACCGCGCCCGTCCCGAGGTTGTTGTTGACGTCGCAATCCTCGAGGTTAACCGCGACCGGATGCGCAACCTTGGGATCACGCTCCCGCAGTCCATCTCGATACAGCCTCAGGCCAGCCCCAGCACCACCACTTCCTCCAGCTCCTCTTCGAGCACTACCACTACTACCACTACGCCGTCCAACTTCACCCTCAATACTCTGGCGAATCTGAACGCCACCAACTTTGCCGTCACCGTCGGCCCAGGCACGCTTACGGCCCTTTTGTCCGATGCCGACACTCGCCTCCTGCAGAACCCGAGCATCCGCGCCACCGACGGCCAGCGTGCCACGCTCAAGATCGGCTCCAAGATTCCCGTGGCCACTGGCTCCTACAACGCCGGTGTCTCCACCGGCGTCGCCAGTATTGGAGTACAGACTCAGTTCACCTATCTCGACGTCGGCGTCAACATCGACATGACCCCCACCGTCCACTACGACCGCGAGGTCTCCCTCAAGCTCAAGGTCGAGGTCTCATCGCAGACCAGCTCCGTCACCATCTCCGGCGTGACTGAGCCCGTCATCAGCCAGCGCATCAGCGAGCAAACCATCCAACTCAAGGAGGGCGAGCCCAGTATCCTCGCCGGTATCATCACCCGTCAGGACAATAGGGGTGTCAGCGGTACACCGGGCCTCGGCGAATTGCCATTTTTCAAGTACTTCTTCTCTACCCAGTCCAGAGAGACCCAACGGGATGAGATCGTCTTCCTCCTCATTCCTCACATCGTCCGCGAGTCGGTTCTGACCCGTATCAATACTCGCGCTATTGATACCGGCACTGGACAGTCGATCGAACTGCGCCGGGCAAATATCACTGCCGATCAAGCCGCCGCCGACCTGGCTCTTCCCGTAAATCCACGGAGGCCCACCCAGGCAGGTCAGCCGACCTCGGCAGCTAATGCGGCTGCTGCGATGGTCCAGCAGCTTCAGCAGCAGTCTCAGCCCATAGCCCCGCCGACGACGCCGGGCCAAATATTGAATACTCCACCGGGCCAGACGCCTAACACCGGTGGCTTACCCATAAGCTTTACCGTCAACGCTCCGGCTACTAACCAACCCGTAGGCAGTACTTTCCAGGTTGCCATCATGCTCAATGGAGCGCGCGACGTCTATTCTGTGCCGCTCCAGGTCCAGTTCAATCCCAGTGTCCTCGAACTGGTCAATGTCGACGCTGGCGACTTGCTCAGTCGTGACGGTCAAGCAGTCTCCATCGTCCATCGTGATGAGGGGAATGGTCTCGTTACCATATCCACCTCCCGCCCGCCGAATGTAGCCGGCGTCAACGGGCAGGGAAGTATCGCCACCCTCACCTTCAAGGCGACAGCAGCCGGTGACTCCAACCTCGCTCTCGTCAAGGTCGGCGCCCGTAACAGCGCCCAGGCCAATCTCCCGGCCGTCGGTTCGCAGGCCGTGGTGCATGTGAAGTGATCGCTCGCAACAACCCGGTGACTTCATCTCTGGTCCCGGTCGAAAATCCGGTTACTCCACCTTCGCGCAGCTTTTGCGCGAAGGTGGGTTCCTCCCTTACACCCAGCAATCCTCAATCCGGCCTTACCCTCGTCGAACTCATCATCACTGTGGCCATCGTTTCCATCCTTGCCACTGCAGCCATTCCATTGGCCCGTTTCCAGGTCAAACGAACCAAGGAGCGCGAGCTCCGCCGCGACCTATGGGAGATGCGCGCCGCCATCGACGCCTACAAAGACGCAGCTGATAAGGGCGGGATGCAGACCAAAGCCGATAGCTACAACTATCCCCCCGACCTCGAAACCCTCGTCAACGGCGTTGAAATCCAGGGCAAGACAGTCAAGTTCCTCCGCCGCATCCCTATCGATCCCATGACTGGCACCGCGGAATGGGGCCTCCGTTCCAACCAGGATGATACGGACTCCGACTCATTCGGCGGTCAAAACGTCTTTGACGTCCACACCAAGAGCACCGGCACCGCCCTAGACGGGACAAAATACTCCACATGGTAGCCACCCCTCCATCCCGTTCCCCGCGCCACGCCGAGCAAGGGTTCACTCTCCTCGAGTTGATGATCGTTATGATCATCATTGCCACGCTGGCAGCGATCGCTATCCCTTCTTATATGAATAACGTGCGCCACGCACGCGAGGCCGTCCTCAAGGAAGACCTCCACACCATGCGCACCGCCATCGACTCCTACACCGTCGACAAAGAAAAGGCTCCACAAACCCTTGACGATCTCGTCCAGGCTGGCTACCTCAAAGCCATGCCTGTCGATCCCTTTACCCACCGTAGCGACACGTGGCTCGCTGTCCAGGACGACTCCCTGATGACCATCGACCAGACCCAATCCGGTATCAGCGACGTTCACTCCGGCGCCCAGGAAACCTCTTCCGAAGGCACCTCTTACAACACCTGGTAAAACCAGGAAGCTGTGACCCCGAAACATCCCTCCAAAAGCCCCCGACGCCCTGTCCTAACGCAACAAAAAGGCGCATACTACGTCTAAGCAAGTGTCGAGCTGCATCCAGCCACGAAAAACAGGGAAGCGGCCCAGAGGAGAAACCCTATGCGTAACGTCGCGCGCTTCAGTCTAGCCGCTTCCATCGCTCTCTCGACCATTCTCTCCTATGCCCAGGCCACCCAGCCAAGCAGCACCCAACCGACGAATCCGCAGGCAGCGTCACCGGACAACCAGCAGACCACTGAGCCTTCCGTACAGCCAACCGATACTCCACCACCACCTCGGAACTCCAAGGCCTCCAAGTCCACCGCACCAGCGGACAGCAAGACGTCCAACACAACCAAGCCCACGGCAACGGACACCAAGGCACCCGACACCACCACGTCGACCACTACCGACACCAAGACACCTGACACCACCAAACCAACCACAGTGGACGCGGACTCCAAGGCGCCCGACACTGTTAAGGCCGACAGTAAGACCACTGACAGCAAGGCTACAGACACTGCCAGCAAGAAGGCCGATTCCCTCCCATCCCCCGGTGAGCATCTCGATCCCCATATCAAGCCCGGCAGCGAAGATGACGTCAACGCCGTCGGCACCCGCAACATCGGCGGACGCGGCATTGGAAACTGGTATTCCACCGACTGGGAGATCCGCAACGGCAAGTCTTACTCCATGGAAATCGAGAAGTCTGCCCATCTCGTCACCGACCCCGTCATTGTCGAGTACGTCAACCGCATCGGCCAGAACATCGTCAAGAACTCCGACTGCAAGGTTCCCTTTACCATCAAAGTTCTCGATTCCGATGAGATCAACGCCATGGCGCTCCCCGGCGGCTTCTTCTACGTCAACTCCGGCCTTATCCTAGCCGCTGATGAAGAGGCCGAACTCGCCGGCGTCATGGCCCACGAGACGGCCCACGTCTGTGCCCACCACGCAGCCCGCCAGATGACGAAGATGAACTACGTCCAGATCGGCTCCATCCCCCTGATCATCTTTACCCAGGGCACCTGGACCGGCTACGGCATCTATGAGG
The DNA here is from genome assembly GCF_003945235.1 of Edaphobacter aggregans. Taxonomy (NCBI): domain Bacteria; kingdom Pseudomonadati; phylum Acidobacteriota; class Terriglobia; order Terriglobales; family Acidobacteriaceae; genus Edaphobacter; species Edaphobacter aggregans. The sequence goes on along the minus strand of NZ_RSDW01000001.1, from coordinate 1,236,751 downwards.
CGACCCAGCTCGCCATCCCAATCACTTTCCTCAAGTTCTCCCGCATCGATGAGGCTGAGGCCGACTGGCTTGGCCTCCAATACATGTACAAGGCTGGCTACGACCCACAGGCCTTCATCCAGTTCTTCGAGAAGATCGACGCACTAGAGAAGCACAAACCCGGCACCCTTTCCAAGGTCTTCGCCGACCACCCCCAGACGCCGGATCGCATCGCACACTCTGAGGACGAGATTGCGACCATCATGCCTGCCAAGCCTGACTACATCGTCACCACGAGCGAGTTTGACGATGTCAAAGCCCGCCTCGCCCGCATCGAAAACAAGCGCAAGCTCAACGACAAGGGTAACGGCAACAAGCCCACCCTGCGACGAACCAGCAGCGGGAGCGGCAACAACGATCCCAATAACCCCAATAACGGCAACGGCTCCAGCACCACCGACGATCGCCCAACCCTGGGTCGTCGCAATTAGCTGCTCGGTTACTTATCTAGACATAGCGGAAGAGGGCTTTGAAGCCGAAGTCCATGTGCTGCTGGATGTGGCAGTGGAAGAGGGTGAGGCCGGGTTGGTTGGCGGTAAAGTCGACGCTGGCTCGGCCGTAATAGGGGACTACTACGGTGTCCTTGATGATGCCGGAGGTTTTGCGGCCGTTGATCTCGGTGAGTTCGAGTTGATGGCGGTGGAGGTGCATGGGGTGAGCGTCGTCAGTGCGGTTGCGGAAGATAAGGCGGTAGCGTGCACCCTGCTGGAGGACGAATTCGTTCTCGTGAGGATAGGGTTTGCCGTTGACTAGCCAGGTGTTGAATTTGCCGGAGCCGCTTGGAATTTTTTCGAAGGTCATGTCGAAGGTGTGGTCTGGGGGTGGGGTGGGGTGGGTGCCTTCGGGGGCGGAGAAGATGGCGTAGTCCCAGCGTAGGGTGGAGGGCTTGATCCACTGGGGTGGATGGTGCTGGTTGGCGTACTCGACGACGATGCCGAGGCCGGCGGCGCGGATGGGGTCTTCGGTGGCGCCGAGGATCCAGACGCCGGGGTTGGTCATCTCGACGGTGGCGTCGATGCGCTCGCCGGCGCCGAGGAAGAGGGTCTCGACGAGTTGGGGTGAAGGGACGGGGTTGCCGTCGAGGGCGATGACCCGGAACTTGTGGCCGGGAAGGGCGATGCGGCGGTTCTCGATGGCGCTGGCGTTGAGGAGGTGGAGGAGGATGCGCTGGCCTTCCTTGACGCGGATGGGTTCGCCGGCACCGAGGGACTTGTCGTTGATGGAGTAAGTCATGGAGTTGACCTCGAGGCCGTTCGGGGCGGTGTTGAGGACAGCGGGCTTCTCCAGTTGCGGGTCGTTCTGGCCCTCCTCGTCGGTGTCGTCCATGAAGGTGGTGAAGAAGGGCTCCCAGTCGCGGAGGGCGAGGAAGATTTCCTGATCGTACTGGCCGGGGTCGTTGCCGGAGTCGATGTGGAGGAAGCCGAACTGGCCGGTGTAGGCGCCTTTGTGGAGGTCGGAGAAGGCCATGGCGTGGGAGTGGTACCAGCGGGAGCCGGCTGGGCGCGGGGTGAACTGGTAGCGTCGGCGACCTTGTGGCGGGACGAAGGGCGTGGCTTCTTCTTCGACTCCGTCGACTTCGGCGGGGATGAGGAGGCCGTGCCAGTGGACCAGTTCGGGGACGTCGGTGGAGTTGATGACGTCGACGGTGATGGGTTTGCCTTCTTTCATTCGAAGGACGGGGCCGGGGGTGAGGCCGTTGTAGCCGATGGTGCTGATGACTCGCTCGGGGGCGAGCTCGACGGTGACGGGGGCGATGTGGAGGGTGTAGTCGGCTTTGCCCTCGGGGGCGGGAGTGGAGCCGTGGTCCTGTGCCATCGGCATCTGGGCGGGCAGGAGCCGGGTTGTTGCTGCCTGGGCCAGGGTGAGGCTGGTGTACCTGAGGAAGTCACGCCGCTGCACGGATGGGTCTCCTGCTGGTGGGATGGTCTCATGCCTTGGTTGGAGTTACAAGTGTTTGGGTGGTATGCCCCTTGGGTACTTTCGGTCCTAAAGTCTTCGAAGTAGGCGAGTTAGGTCTGGACTTCGGTCCTGTGGTGGAGACGAAAGGCTTGACCACGGATAGGCACGGATTTTACGGATCTGTTTTTGTGTGGGTGGTACCCCCTCCCCGTACTTTTAGTCCTAAAGTCTTCGAACTAGATGGTTTAGGTCTGGACTTCGGTTCTTTAACGGCAAAGAGCCACCGCTGTCCGTGGCTCTTTTGTTCTCTAGTTCTATTTTAGCTGGTTGAGGGTAATTAATTGGCAGATGGATGTTGTTGTGGGGGAATGGGTTAGGTTGGAGTGGGGCTTGACAGGTTTTTAGGGGGCGGATCGGTGGAAGGCATACCCCAGGGGCTAAAGCCCCTTTCTTAGGCGTGCGGGAGAGGGCCAAGCCTGAAGGCTTGGCTTACCTAGATGCTCTTTGCTTCGTTTCTGTAATGTTCGGACTGCGTGCTGGGACTTGTGGCTGGGATGGGAGAGCGGTTCGCGCTTTGCGCGAATGCCCCACTCATGCGATGAGACCGCATGAATGGGGCACCCAATGTGTCGGCGGGTTTTTATGTATGGGCCACCCGCCCGAAGGTGCCACTCGAGCGCCATTGATTCATAGGGTCAGTAATGGCGAATGTTATCCCAGTTGCTCACCTTACGAACGAAAAGAACGACCTCACCGGGTTTCGCACCTAGCTGGGCGATAGTATCTTGCCCACCCTTGCAGGATGACCCGAACCTATTATCCTTTCCAATAGTCACCCCCTCGGACAGGATTTCATGGAGCGGAATCTGATCCTCCCATGCACAGTTTCTGATCGACCCGTTGTTGTCATCGACCCACACCTTCTCAGGAAAGGGAGTGGACACGCGAAATCTCGCTACGCCATCCCTGTCTGTTATCTGTTTAGAACGACTTGTGGCGGCCAGTGATGGATTTCCCTCATAGAGAATAATCTGCTGACCTTCTGCAGGCTTTCCGCTGTCTAGATAGACCAAGCGAACGATTACGTCGGTCGCCTGAGAAGGTTTGCCCGCTTGAGCCAAGAACACGCAAGCTAAAAGTATTGACGTCAACAGATTCGTCATTGGCAACCTCGCCAGTTTGGTGCTGGGTGAAGCCGAACCCCCTATTTTGGGAGTTCGGCTTGGCCTGTGATAGTGAATTTGGTGGTTTGGGTGGTGGAGGTGCCGTTGGGTTGGGAGCCTCCGAGGGAGATGGTGTATTCGCCGGGGAGGATGGTGCGGGTGCCTTTGGAGTCGACCTGGGATAGCTGGCGTGGGTCGATGGTGAGGGCTACGTTGGTGGATTGACCGGGGTTGAGGTGGACTCGCTTGAAGCCGGCGAGGAGGCGGATGGGGGTTTCGGGGGATTGGGGTTGGGTTAGGTAGAGCTCGACTACTTCGTCTCCGGCTACGGGGCCGGTGTTTTTGACGGTGCCTTCGATGGTGACGGGGTCGCCTGCTTTGACGGCGGCGGATGGGGCTTTGACGGCGCTGTAGGCGAAGGTGGTGTAGCTGAGTCCGTCGCCGAAGTTGAAGAGTGGCTTGCCGTGGAAGTAGCGGTAGGTGCGGTCCTTCATGGAGTATTCCTCGAAGGGCGGGATCTGGTCGAGGGAGGCGTAGAAGGTGAGGGGGAGCCGGCCGGCGGGGTTGTTGTCTCCGGCGAGGGTTTGGGCGATGGCGGTGCCGCCCTCTTCGCCGGGGTACCAGGCTTCGAGGATGGCCTGCGCGTTTTGTTGCGCCCAGTTGACGGCGAGTGCGCTGCCGTTTTGCAGGACGACGATGAGGGGTTTGCCGGTGGCGGCTACGGCTTTGAGGAGTTCTTCCTGCACGGCTGGGAGGTTGATGGCGGTGCGGTCTCCTCCGCTGAAGCCTTCGAGCTTGACGGGCATCTCTTCGCCTTCGAGGGACGGGGAGAGGCCCATGAGGGCGATGGTGACGTCGGAGCTCCTGGCTGCCTGGACGGCCTCGTCACGGAGGGCGGCGGCGGGGGCTTGCCAGGTGAGGTCGATGCCTGCGCTGCCTGAGCCGTGGAGGTATTCGAGGCGGATGGGGTGGGGTTTGGTGTCGGTGAGGGTGATGGGGGCTTCGATGACGGAGCCGCGCTCGCCGGTTCTCTTCGCGCTGCTTTCGAGGATCAGCCTGTCGTCAAAATAGAGCTTGAAGCCTTCGGCGTTTTCGCAGGCGTAGCAGTAGTTGACGCGTACACCGAGCTTGTAGTCGCCGGGGGCGGGTGGGGTGAAGGTGCCGGTCCAGCGGATGGAGAAGTTGTTGCGCTCGAGGCCGGGGATGGGGATGACTTTATCCCAATTGAAGTTGATGCGGCGGTCAGTGCGCGTGAGGATAGGGGTGCCGCTGAGGTCTTTGGAGTTGAAGTACTCGCCGGTGAGGCCGCTGCCGGTGCCCTTGCTGGGGTGGAGGGCCGTGTGGGCGATGGGCATGGCCAGGCCTTCGGCGAGGGTTGAGCCCTGGGCGTAGGCGACTTGCGCGGAGGAGAAGCGCTTTTCGATTCCTTCGAGCGGGTAGACGGGGTTTGGCGGCGGTCCGTTGTAGTTGCCCTGGAGGGATTGGACGAGCTCTGCTGTGGGGCCGATGACGGCGATGTGACGGGTGCCGGATTTCAAGGGCAGGGTGTGGTTCTCGTTTTTGAGGAGGACCATGGATTCACGCGCGGCCTTGAGAGAGAGGGCGCGGTGCTCGGGGGAGTTGTCTTCGGTGAAGGGGATGCGGCCGTAGGCGTAGGTGGAGGGCGGATCGAACATGCCGAGGCGGAAGCGTGCGCGGAAGAGGCGATGCAAGGCGGTGTTGATTTCTTCTTCGGTGATGAGGTTCTGTTTGACCGCTTCGACGAGAGCGGGGAAGGCTTGGCCCTGGCCGAAGCCGCACTCGAGATCGGTGCCAGCTTTGAGGGCGGCGGCGGCGGCGTGGGCCATGTCGGGGGCGTAGTGGTGTCCGGTGTTGACGTCGGCTACGGCGGCGCAGTCGCTGACGACATAGCCGTCGAAGTGCCAGGCGTCGCGGAGGTGGTCGCGGAGGAGCATGGTGTTGGCGCAGGCGGGGGCGCCGTCGATTGCGTTGTAGGCGCACATGACGGATTGAGCGTGGGCGTCGGTTACGGTGGCGCGGAAGGCTGGGAGGTAGGTGTCTTCGAGATCGTGCGGGGAGACGTCGACGTTGAAGCGGTGGCGGAGGAGCTCGGGGCCGCTGTGGACGGCGTAGTGTTTGGGGGTGGAGACGAGCTTGAGGTATTTGGGGTCGTCGCCCTGCATGCCGGAGACGAAGGCTACACCCATGCGGCCGGTGAGGAATGGATCTTCGCCGTAGGTCTCCTGGCCGCGGCCCCAGCGGGGGTCACGAAAGATGTTGATGTTGGGCGCCCAGAAGGTGAGGCCGAAGAACATCTCGTGGTCGTTGTCGCGCATGGCCTGGTTGTATTTGGCGCGGGCTTCGGTGGAGATGGTCTGGCCCATGGTGTGGACGAGGTCGGTGTCCCATGTGGCGGCCATGCCGATGACTTGCGGGAAGTTGGTGGCGTTACCGGCGAAGGCGACGCCGTGCAGGCCTTCGTTCCACCAGTCGTAGCGGGGGATGTTGAGGCGCGAGATCGTGGGGGCTCGGTCGCGCATCTGGGAGACTTTTTCTTCGAGGGTCATGCGGCCGATGAGGTCGTCGACGCGCTGGTCAATGGGGAGCGCGGGGTTCATGTAGGGGAGTGTGGCGGGGTCTGGTTGTTGTTGAGCACGGAGCGGCAGGAGGGTCAGGGCAGCGAATATGCCGGATAGTAGGCGGATATGATGATGTGCCATGTGGTTTGTCTCCTGCTAGATGCGTTTGAGAAAGCGATTTCTGAAGCGTGGCCATTATATGGGCGAAATCGTGATGGGTGGACGCAACATGTTGCCGGTGGGCTTCGTCTATAGCAACACCGTAGGGGCGAACGTTGCCGGGCACGGATTGATCGGAAAGTCTGATATTCTCGCGCCTACTAGCACCCACTACCGGGGGTCCGCCGATGAAGGTCGTGCAGGCGATGTTGGTTGCCGTGGTCGCAGTGGTGTTCTGCTCGGCGGTGGCTGCGTATCAGCGGGTGGCGGACTGGGGGTATCAGCCGGAGCAAAGTAATGTAAAGGCTGAGTTTGCGTGGTCGCGGCTGAGTTATACGTCGAACCTGGGGAGCAGCGGTTATGGGGGATATGGTGGGTACTATGGGCGCGGGTGGGCGACCTGGTCGCGGGATTATCCGAAGGCTGACAGGCAGTTTTTGATTGCGCTGAATCGGCTGACGCGGATTGAGGGTCGTCCTACAGAGCAGGTGGTGAACCTGGATTCGGACGATATCTTCAATTATCCGTGGGTGTATGCGGTGCAGGTGCAGACGTGGTCGTTTACGGAGGAAGAGGCGAAGCGGCTACGGGAGTATCTGCTGAAGGGCGGATTTCTGATGGTGGATGATTTCCACGGGACGGCCGATTGGGAGAACTTCATGAATGGCATGCGGCAGGTCTTTCCGGATCGGCCGGTCGAGGATTTGGAGAACAAGGACGAGATTTTTCATGTGCTGTATGACATGGACGATCGGTTTCAGGTGCCGGGCGAGCAGTACATTCGCACGGGCAGGACGTATGAGAAGGACGGCTATGTGGCGAAGTGGCGGGCGATTCGCGATGACCATGGACGGATCGTGGTTGCGATTTGCCACAACATGCACCTGGGCGATGCGTGGGAGTGGGCGGACGATCCGGAGTACCCGGAGCAGTTTGCTTCCATGGCGTTTCGCGTGGGGCTGAACTATATCGTTTATGGCATGACGCACTGATTGTCTGATGGATTGTCGTTGATGGAAGTGCAGCACCGCTTTTCGAGATGCAGGCCCCAGGCATGTTTGAATTTTTCTTCAAGTACCCAATCACGGTGTTTACCAAAGGCAGGTTGGTGCTGCTTGGCGCGTGGCCGGGATGGGTATTGTTGCTGCTGATTGTTGCGTCGGTGGCAGGGTTGGGGTGGCTTATACGGTCGCGGCTGCCCGAAGCAGCTCCGAAGATGCAGACTTGGCGAGCGGGTGTGGTTTGGCTGCTTCAGTCGCTGTTGGTGACTCTGGTGCTGGTGCTGTTGTGGCAGCCAGCGATTACGGTTGCGGAGTTGAAGTCGCAGCAGAATTTGATTGCTGTGTTGGTGGACGACTCGCGAAGCATGGCGATTGCTGATAGTGGCGGTGATGGGAAGACTGCGCGGGAGGCTGCTGCGATTCGTTCACTGAACGAGGGGATTCTGGCGGGGTTGCAGCAGCGGTTTCAGACGCGGGTGTATCGGATGGATTCGAGGATCGCTCGTGTTGAGAAGGTGGACGGGATGCAGGCGACGGCTTCGGCTACTCACATTAATGACGGGCTGAAGCAGTTGGTGGCAGAGACGGCGGACCTGCCTGTGGGGGCAGTCGTGCTGCTGAGTGATGGCGGAGAGAATAACGGCGGGATTGATCTGGAGACGATCAGCTCGCTGAGGAATCGGCGGTTGCCGGTACATACGGTGGGGTTTGGGAAGGAGCAGGCGGGACATGACGTTGAGATGGATGATGTGAGTGTGGCCTCGCGGGCGCTGGCGGATTCGCGGATGAAGGCTACGGTGAGTTTTCATCAGCGCGGTTATGCGGGTGGTAAGACGACGCTGGTGGTGAAGGATGGTAATAAGGCGTTGGCGTCAAAGGATGTGACGTTAGGCGCGGATGGGGCGATTCAGGCGGAGACGGTGTTCTTCAATGCGGGAACGGCTGGAGTGAAGCAGGTGCAGTTTTCGTTGGAGCCGTTGGGGGGCGAGGAGAATGTTGCGAACAATGCGACGGCTCGGCTGGTGAGCGTGAGTGGGGATCGGCGGCGGATTCTGTATGTGGAGGGTGAGCCGCGGTGGGAGTACAAGTTTATCCGGCGTGCTGCGGAGGATGACCACAGCATGCAGATCGTTTCAATGCTGCGGACGACGGAGAACAAGATTTATCGGCAGGGGATCAGCGATCCGGGGGAGTTGGCGGATGGTTTTCCGGTGAAGGCCGAGGACCTGTTTCGCTATGACGGGATCATCATCGGATCGGTGGAGGCGGGATACTTTACGCCGAGGCAGCAGGAACTGCTGCGTGAGTTTGTGGATCGGCGAGGCGGTGGGCTGCTGTTCCTGGGTGGAAGATTTGCACTGGCCGATGGTGGATGGGGTGCTTCGAGTGTGACCGAGTTGCTGCCGACTTTTCTGCCGAATGGGAAGAATACGTTCCATCGCGATCCGGCTACGGCACAGTTGACGGCGGCGGGTGCGGATAGTGCGGTGATGCGTTTGCTGGATGATCCGACGAAGAATGTAGAGCGGTGGAAGAAGCTGCCTTACATGATGGACTATCAGGATGCGGGGAGTCCGAAGCCGGGTGCAACTGTGCTGGCGGAGATGAACGTGGGGCGTGCCAGACTTCCGCTGCTGGTGACGCAGAACTACGGACGGGGACGGACGGCGGTGATGGCGACGTCGGGGACGTGGCGGTGGCAGATGAGTCAGGCGCTGGGTGATCCGACGCACGATATGTTCTGGCAGCAGTTGTTGCGATGGGTGGCGGCTGATTCTCCGGGCCGCGTGATGGCGTCGATGCCAGTACAGAGGTTGATGGATGATGGGCGAGTGCGGTTGACGGCGACGGTGCGAGATAAGGAGTATGTGCCCGCTCCGGATGCGCGTGTTGTGGCGCATGTGATTGGGCCTGAGGGTACGTCGGCGCTGGTAGATATGAGGCCGGTGCCGGACAATGCCGGGACATTTCAAGCGGAGTGGACGGCGGAAAAGCCGGGATCGTATGTGACAGAGGTGACGGCTGGGCGTGGTGCGGATGAGTTGGGAAGAGATGTGCTGACGTTCGAGCGGACGGATGGTGTGGCGGAGAACTTTCACACAGAGCAGAACCGAGAGTTGCTGGAGAAGTTATCGTCGCAGACTGGTGGGAGGTATTGGAAGGCGGATGAGCTGGGGCGGCTGCCGCGCGAGATTTCGTACTCGGAGGCGGGGATCTCGGTGCGGGATACGAAGGAACTTTGGAACATGCCGATTGTGTTTCTGTTGCTGCTGGGGTTGATGTCGGGGCAATGGATGCTGCGGCGCAAGTGGGGTGTGATATGAGGCTCGCGCTTGCAATGTGCGGAGTGCTGTTGGCAGTGTCGCCTATGCGAGCGAGTGTGTACTACGTCACGGTGGCAGGACTTGGGGGTGAGCCGGATTATGAGCAGCGATTTACGGCGACGGCCAAGGATTTGGACAAGGTGTTCAAGGCTTCAAGTGGTGCGCATGTCTATACGTTGACAGGGAATCAAGCGACGAGGGCACGGCTGACGGAGATGATGGCTGCGGTGGCGCGTGATGCGAAACCCGAGGATGATTTTGTGCTGACGCTGATTGGGCATGGGTCGTTTGATGGTGTGGAGTACAAGTTTAATTTGGTGGGCCCGGATGTGTCGGCGGCTGAGCTGGCGGCGATGTGCGACAAGGTGCCGGCGCGGCGTCAGTTGGTGGTGAATACGACGAGTGCGAGTGGGGGGGCGGTGGCGGCGTTGGAGCGGCCGGGGCGTGGTGTGATTGCGGCGACGAAGACGGGCACGGAGAAGAATGCAACGGTATTCGCGCGGTACTGGGTGGAGGCGTTGCAGGATCCGACGGCGGATGTGGACAAGAGCGAGTCAATCAGCGCGATGGAGGCGTTTCAGTATGCTGACCGCAAGACGGCAGGATTTTATGAGTCGCAAAAACGGCTGGCTACAGAGCATGCGGTGTTCGAAGACACGGGACGTGGTGAAGCGGTGCGTGCAGTTGCGGTGCAGGGCAGAGAGGGAGCGTTGCTTTCGAGTTTGACAGTGGTGCGGATCGGAGCGAGTCAGGCGGCGATGAATGATCCGGCGAAGAGGGATTTGCTGATGAAGAAGGAGGAACTGGAACAGAAGATCGATGCATTGAAGTATCAGAAGGCGGCGATGGATCCGGGGGATTACAAGAAGCAGTTGACGGAGGCACTATTGCAATTGGCGACGGTGCAAGGAGAGTTGGAGAAGTGATTTCGCTTGGTAGATGCGGCGCTGTGCTTGTGCTGGCTTTGGCTGGCACGGGATGGGCTGCGGCTGCGGCGACGCTGGAGAGTTGCGATGCATTGCGTAAGCATGGTCAGCGGGCGGAGGCAAATGCCTGCTACGAGACGTTGAGTCGAAGCAACGATGCTTATCTGCGAGCGGAGGGGCTTTGGGGATTGGAGCAGTACGAGCAGGCGAATGAGGCGTTTCGTGCGGCGGTTGCGCAGCCGGGGAGTAAGGCGATCTATCGCGTGCGATGGGGATTGTTGCTGCATGAGCGCTTCAACAATAAAGAGGCGGTCGATCTTTTCAATGAGGCCTTGCAGCAGGACTCGACAAACGCGCGGGCGTATCTGGGGTTGGCGCTGGTGAGTGCGGATGGTTTTGATAGCAAGGCGGAGGAGTATACGGCGAAGGCCTTGATGCTTGATCCGAAGCTGGTGGAGGCGCATGAGTTGAAGGCGAATCTTGCGCTTGAGAATTCAAAGACTCAGGTGGCGGTGGAGGAGGCGGACAAGGCGATTGCTCTGTCGAACGAGGCGTTGGAGGCGATGGCTGTGCATGCAGCGGTGGAGGTGCTCGCGGATCGTTCGCCTGATGTCTGGTTTGCGAAGATACGCGCGGTGAATCCTTCTTATGGTGAAGGGTACGCGCTGGTGGGTTATCACCTGGTGCTGAATCGGCGGTATGAAGATGGGGTTGCGTATTATCGCAAGGCGATTGAGGCTGATCCGAAGTTGTGGGCGGCGCGGTCGCAGTTGGGAATCAATCTGATGCGGCTTGGGCAGGAGGAGGAGCCGCTCAAGCAATTGGAGATGAGCTACAACAACGGCCAGCGTGATGCTGCGACAGTGAATAGTCTGCGGCTGCTGGATAGCTACAAGAATTTTGTGATCTTTCGGGATGACACGACGATTCTGAAGTTGCGAAAGAATGAGGCGGAGTTGCTGCGACCTTATTTTGAAGCGGAGTTACATAAGGCGATGGCGGCGTATGAGAAGAAGTACAAGATGAAGTTGCCGGGGCCGGTGCAGTTGGAGGTGTATCCCGACCATGAGGACTTTGCGGTGCGCACGATGGGGATGCCGGGGTTGGGCGCGCTGGGCGTGACGTTTGGCGAGGTGGTGGCGATGGATAGTCCGTCGGGGAGGAAGCCGGGCGAGTTCAATTGGGGCGCTACGTTGTGGCATGAGATGAGCCACGTGTACATTTTGTCGGCGACGAATCATCGCGTGCCGCGGTGGTTTACGGAGGGGCTTGCGGTGCATGAGGAGGGTGAGGCTTCGCCGGAGTGGAGTGATCGATTGACGCCGGAGGTGCTGCTGGCGATACGCGACAAGAAACTGCTGCCGGTTGCGCAGATGGATCAGGGATTTATTTTTCCGGAGTATCCGTCGCAGGTGGTGGTTTCGTACTTTCAGGCGGGGAGCATCTGCGACTACATCAAGCAGCGGTGGGGCGATGACAAGCTGCTGGAGATGGTGCACTCGTTTGCGGCGCTGAAGACAACGCCGGAAGTGATCCAGAAGGATTTGCAGATATCGCCGGAGGAGTTCGACAAGGCGTATATGGCGTGGTTGGAGAAGCGTGCCGGGCAGACGGCGGCGAACTTCGACGCCTGGCGCAAGGGTTTGAAGGAGCTAGCGACCTTGGCCGAGTCGAAGCAGAATGATGCTGTGGTGAAGGCTGCTCCGGAGGTGTTGCGGATGTATCCGGAGTATGTCGGGGATGCTAACGCGTATGAGTTTTTCGCGGTGGCGCAGCTGGCGAAAGGTGATAAGCAGGGCGCGATGGCTACACTAACTGCTTACGAGAAGATGGGCGGCGAGAGTCCGGAGGCGCTGACGAAGCTGGCGTCTCTTGAAGAAGAGTTGGGCCATGCGAAGGAGGCTGCGGCTACGCTGGATCGGATTAACTTTATCTATCCGGAGAGTGAAGGGCTGCATCGGCATCTTGGAGAGTTGTGGTTGGCGCAGGGCAATTACGCTGGCGCGGTGCGGGAGTATTCGGCAGTGCTGGCGTTGAAGCCGCTGGATAAGGCGTCGGCAGAGTTTGACCTGGCGCAGGCGTACTTTGCGGCAGGCGAGAAGGATAAGGCTGAGGAGAGCGTGCTGCTGGCGCTGGAGACTGCTCCGGGGTTTAGGCCCGCACAGAAGTTGTTGTTGCAGATCAAGTCGGAAGAGAGCAAAGGGACGGACGCAAACAAATCTGAAAAACCTAATTAGAGAGGGATGCTAATCGATGGAGATTACTGCGGAACTGACGCCGGATGTAGCCCAACTGCAGCAGCGCATTGAACGGTTCCAGACGGTGCGCGATGGCATCCTTGCCCAGGTGCGACAGGTGATTGTGGGGCAGGATGAGGTGCTGGACCAGATACTCATCGCGTTGTTTGTGGGCGGCCATTGCCTCATCACTGGAATGCCGGGAACGGCGAAGACGCTGATGGTGCGCACGATTGCGGAGACGCTGGGGTTGACGTTCAGGAGGATCCAATTCACTCCTGACTTGATGCCTTCAGACATTACTGGGACGGACATTATTGAAGAGGATGTGACGACGGGGCATCGGAAGTGGACATTTGTCGAGGGTCCGATCTTCGGCAATGTCGTGTTGGCAGATGAGATTAATCGGACTCCGCCGAAGACGCAGGCGGCGATGCTGGAAGCGATGCAAGAGGGGTCGTGCACGGTGCGCGGGCATGTCTACAGGTTGCCTTCGCCGTTCTTCGTGCTGGCGACGCAGAACCCGATTGAGTTGGAGGGGACATATCCGTTGCCTGAGGCTCAGCTGGATCGGTTTCTGTTCAACACGTTGCTGGATTATCTGAGTGCGACTGATGAGTTGAAGGTTGTCGATCTGACGACGGCGACGAAGGTGGTGCAGGTGAGCGCGGTGACGAGTGCGGGGGAGCTGTTGGAGTTTCAGCAGCTGGTGCGGATGGTTCCGATTGCCGAATCGCTGGCTCGGTATGTGGTGAATCTAGTGCGGGCGACGCGGCATAAGAGTGAGAACGCGCCGGATTTTGTGAAGAAGTATGTGAACTATGGCGGGAGCATTCGAGCGGCGCAGTTTATTGTGCTGGCGGCGAAGGCTCGGGCGTTGTCGCGGCGGCGTTATCACGTGACGTATGACGATGTTCAAGCGTTGGTGCTTCCTGTGTTGCGGCATCGCATTCTGCTGAACTTTCATGCGGAGTCGGAGCGGATTGATTCGGATGAGATTCTGCAGCGCTTGCTGGCGCATATGCCGCCACCGAAGGAGGTGTGAAGGTGCAACGGTTTCTCGATCCCGCGGTGCTGGCTGGTATCTCCGGACTGGACCTGGTTGCGAAGACGGTGGTAGACGGCTTTGTGGCAGGACTGCATCGTTCGCCGGATTTCGGTTTCAGTCAGGAGTTTGCGGAGTATCGCGCTTATACGCCGGGGGATGATCTGCGGCATGTGGATTGGAATTTGTTTGCGCGGACAGAGCGTTGCTATCTGAAGCGGTATCGGGGTGAGACGAATAGCCAGCTGACGATTCTGCTTGATGCGAGCAATTCAATGAACTATGGCTCGCATGCAGTGTCGAAGATGGACTATGCACGGTATACGGCGGCTTCGCTGTTCTATCTGGCGATTCATAATCAGCACGATCCGGCGGGATTGATTGTGTTCGATGACGAGGTGCGGAACTATATACGGCCTTCGACGCGACAAGGGCAGCTGCATCGGTTGCTTGCAGGGTTGGAGCAGGCAGAGCCGAGGGCGCGCACAAATTTTATGAAGCCGTTGGCGCACTTTCAGGAGTTTCTGCGCAGACGTGGTGTGGTGTTGGTGATCTCGGATTTTTATGAGTCACCGGAGACTATTGTGAAGACGATCGAGCCGCTGCGCTTTCATGGGAGTGATGTGGTGCTGTTCCACGTGTTGGATCCGAAGGAGATACGGCCGGAGCTGCGCGGGCCTTCGATTTTGGTGGATATGGAGACGGAGCAGCGGCTTGAGGTGATACCGGAGTATGTGAAGGGTGAGTATCGCAAGAAGATGGATAGCCATCTCGAGCAGATGAGCGAGCGAACTCGTGCTGCAGGGATGGACTATCACCTGCTGGTGACGGACCGGCCTTTGGATGCGGCGTTGAGCGAGTATCTGTTCCTTCGTCCGGGAGGAAGATGATGGGCTTTCTTGCCCCGTGGTTTCTGGCGGGTCTGGCGGCGGTGGGGCTGCCGGTGTACATCCACTTGCTTCGGCGGCATGTGACGACGCCGAGGCCAGTGAGTTCGTTGATGTTCTTTGAGCGCGGAACGCAGAGTTCGACGCGGCACAGAAAACTGCGCTATCTGTTGCTGTTCAGTTTGCGCGCGTTGTTGGTGTTGTTGCTGGCACTCGTATTTGCGAATCCGTTTTTGCGGCGATCATCAGCGGTTGCGAGCGACCGATTGTTAGTGGTTGTGGTCGACAATTCGTTCAGCATGCGTGCGGGGACGCGGTTGGACGATGCGAAGCGAGGAGCGCTGGATGTTCTGGCGACGCGGAAGCCGTCACAGCGTGCGCAGGTGATGGTGTTGAGTGATGAGTTGCAGGTACTGACTCAGCCGATAAAGGATGCTGGTGCGCTGAAGGCTGCGGTTGAGAGTATTCAGCCCGGTGATTCGCGGAGCAACTTCGGCGAGTTGGGGCGCGGGATGAGGGCGCTGACGGAGACAGTGCATACGCCGGTGGATTTGCATCTGTTCAGCGATATGCAGGCTTCGAATATGCCGGTGAACTTTGCCGATATGGTGATGCCGGGCAATGTCTTGCTGGTGCTGCATCCGGTGGCGAAGGCTGCGGTGCCGAACTGGACAGTGGAGAGCGTGGAGGCCCCGGGGCAGCTGGTCGATCCTAAGAGGGCGCGAGTGTTGGCGGTGATTGCGGGACATCAGACTCCGGCGGCGACGCGTACTGTGTCGCTGATTATCAATGGCACGGTTGCTTTGATGAAGAAGGTGGAGGTGCCGGCGGATGGGCGGGCGACGGTCGCGTTCGAGTCGCTTGACGTGCCCTATGGTGCGAACCGGTGCGAGGTGAGAATCGATGCTGCGGATGGATTTCCGGTGGATGATGCGAGCAGCTTTGCGGTGAAGCGGGCTGACCCGGAGCGGGTGTTGTTTGTGCATCAGGCGGGGGACTCGCGGTCCGCGCTTTATTTTGGTTCGGCGTTGGCAGCTGCTGCGCAGGCGTCGTTTGTGTTGCAGCCGATTCTGGCTGATCAGGCGGCGGATGCTGATCCTACGAAGTATGCATTTGTGGTGCTGTCGGATGTGGTGTCTATACCGTCGATTTTGGAGAACAGCTTGTTGCAGTATGTGAAGAATGGCGGCAGCGTTCTGATTGCGGTGGGGACTTCGGAGGCACATCGTCAACGGATTCCTGTGTTTGGAGAGAGTGCGAGCGACGCACGGTTTTATTCGCGGGCTGGAGGTTTCTCGAATGTTGGGCAGGTGGATGGGTCGCATCCTGCGATGAAGGAGTCAGCGGGTTGGAAGGATGCGAAGTTTTACTATGCGACGGTGGTGGATGCGGGTCGTTCGCGTGTGGCGGCTCGGCTGGCTGATGGAACTCCGCTGCTTATGGATAAGCAGATTGGGCAGGGGCATGTGCTGGTGTTTGCATCGGGCTTCGATAATGTGACGAATGATCTTCCGCTGCATCCGGCGTTTGTGCCGTTCGTCGATCAGTCGGCGCGGTATCTTTCGGGCGTGGAGCGGCTGAGTGGAGCGAGGGTCGTGGACTCGTTTGTGCAGTTGCGGAGCGTGACGAATGAGGGAAATCAGGGAGCGTCGGTAGAGATCGTGGGGCCGGATGGGAAGCGGCCTTTGTCGCTGCAGGAGGAGGCTGCGGCGCAGTCGTTGCGGCTGACGCGCGCTGGTTTCTATCAGATACGGTTCGCAAATGGCCGGGATGCGCTGATTGCGGTGAATCCGGATCGGCGGGAGTCGGGGCTGGATTTGATTCCGCAGGATGTACTGAAGCTTTGGAGCGGGAGTGGAAATGCCGATGTGGCTGCGACCCAGGGGGTGGCCGCTGCGGCTGGGGAAGAGAAAAAGAACGCGTACAGCCTGTGGTGGTGGGTTATGCTTTTGATACTGATCGCGGCGGTGGCTGAGTCGGTGGTGGCCAGCCGCTACCTGGGCACGCAGCGGGAGGAAGTATGAGCCGGCGAGAGCAGCTCAACCTCTACATCGGGCAAGTGCAGCAGCGGTTGCGGCTGGATGCTTCGGTGCGGGGTGCCGCTGGGGTGGCCGCGGTTGCGCTAGTGGCGACAGTTCTTCTGACACTGATACTGAATCGATATGCGTTTCCGGAGCATTGGCTGACTCCTGCGCGGTTGGTGTTACTAGGGCTAGTTGCGGCGGCGTTGGGATTTGGGTTGGCACTCCCGTGGCTGCGGTTGAATCGGCGGCGATCGATCCATCGAGCGGAGGCTGCATTTCCTGAGCTTGATCAGCGGCTGGTGACGTTTGCAGAGCGGGAACAGACGGGTGATCCTTTTATTGAACTGCTGGCTGCGGACACGCTTTCGGTTGCGGGAGATGCTCATCCGGCGCAGCTTGTGCCACAGACGCGACTGCTGGTGCTGTTGAGTGCGGGGGTGGTTTGCGCGGGAGTGCTGTTGTGGATGATTGCGGCTGGGCCGGGCTATCTGGGGTACGGGGCTTCGTTGCTGTGGACTGGGCCGAAGAAAAATGTGGCTCCACTATATGAGATTCGCGTGACGCCGGGAGATGCGGCGGTGCGGCGCAACAGTGATCAGTTGGTGACGGCTCAGGTGATGGGGTTGGAGACGAACAAGGTCAATCTGTATGCGCGATATCAGAGTACGTCGAAGTGGGAGCCGGTGGCGATGCAGGCTGAGGAGGGTGGGAAGGGATATCAGTTCCTGTTTGCGGGGCTTCCGGAGAGCGTGGAGTACTACGTGGAGGCCGGGCCGGTTCGTTCGAAGCACTTTAATTTCCGCGTTGTGGATCTGCCCGCGGTGAAACAGATCGAGGTGACGTATCACTATCCGAAGTGGACGGGCTTGCAGCAGGTGTCGGAGGAGCATAGCGGCGATCTGCGTGCGCTGGAGGGTACGGATGCGGAGCTGACAGTGGTGATGGATGCGCCTTTGAAGGATGGCGTGCTTGTGATGGACAGCGGGCAGCCGCTGCATCTGACGGGGGGCGAAGGCAATCGGTATCGGGGCACGATCCATATGGAGAAGGATGGAGCGTACCATGTGGCGGGAATTGATCAAGGTCAGCAGGTGAGGCTGTCGGAGGACTACTTCATCTCGACCAGCAAGGCGAATCCGCCAGAGATTGCTATCGATCGGCCGGGACAGGATTATCGGGCGAGTCCGATTGAAGAGGTGACGGTTGGAGTGAGGGCCGGCGCGGAGTTTGGGCTTCATCAGATGACCTTGCATTACTCCGTCAACGGGGGGCCGGAGCAGACGGTGAATCTGCTGAAGGAGGACGGCGCGAAGAGTTCTAAAGGATCGACGACGTTGAGCTTGGAGGACTTCAAGCTTGTGCCAGGCGATGTGGTGAGTTTGTATGCCACGGCGAAAGACGCTCATGCGGAGTCACGCACAGACATCAGCTTCATTCAGGCGGATCCGTTCGAGCGGGAGTTCTCGCAGTCGCAGCAGATGGGTGGAGGTGGCGGTGGTGGAGGTGGGCAAGGACAGGGTAACCAGACCGATATTTCGCGCAGGGAGAAAGAACTGATTGCGGCGACGTGGAAGCAGTTGAACGACAAGGCGTCGACGGCAAAGCAGGCGGAGGATATGGGGAAGGTGCTCTCGGAGGCGCAAGTGAAGTTGAGAGAGCAGGTGATGGCTTTGTCGGGGAGGATGCAGAGCAGGGACCTTGAGGCGGCGAATGAAGAGTTCAACAGCTTTGAGAAGGACATGCAGGCTGCTGCTGCGGCGATGACTCCTTCGGCGGAAAAGTTGAAGCAGCTTGCGTGGCGCGATGCGATGCCGAATGAACAGAAAGCGCTGCAAGCACTGTTGCGAGCGGAGGCGACGTTCCGACAGATTCAGGTTGCGTTTGGCCAGCGCGGTGGCGGTGGTGGAGGAGGCGGCGGTGCTGGGCGCGACCTGGCTAGCCTGTTCGATCTGGAATTGGATACGGAGAAGAATCAGTACGAGACGGCACAGACAGGCTCGCCTGCGGAGGAACAAGCGAAGAAGGTGGATGAGGCCCTGGAGAAGTTGGATGCGTTGGCTCGTCGGCAGGAAGAGTTGGCTCAACAAGAGCAGAATAAGGCGCAGACCTTCCAGCAGCGTTGGCAGCAGGAGATGTTGCGGCGTGAGGCAGAACAGTTGCAGCGCGAGATGGAGCAGATGCAGGGGCAGCAGGGTGGGCAACAGAGCGCGGACGGGAGTTCAGGACAGGGAAAGGCTGGCCAAGGGAAGCAGAGTCAGTCGCAACAGGCGCAGGGTAGATTGCAAGGTGGTGCGAATTCGGATTCGAAGGACGGTGGTGTTGATCCACGAGTGCAGCAAGCCTTGAATCGTCTGCGGGCTGCGAATGAGGCAATGAGCCGCGCGGGCGGTCAGCCTCAGAATGGTCAGCCGCAAGGCCAGCAAGGCTCTGAGCAGGCTCGGCGGGCGGCGGAGCATCTTCGTGAGGCAACGAATTTGTTAGGGGGAGCGCAGAAGGAGCAGGCTTCCGGCAAGTTGGATTCGTTGTCGCGCGAGGCGGGGCGGCTTGCGAAGGAGCAGGCTGCGCAGGCGGATCGGATTCGCTCGCTGGCGGGTAAGCAGGATGAGAATAACGAGCCCACTCCAGAGGACATGGCCGCGCGAGCGCAGCAGCGTAATAAGTTGGCGTCTGATCGGCAGCAGCTGTCGGACGATCTCTCGCATCTGGAGAAGGGTTTGCGAGATACGGCGCGTGAGCTGGCGCCTAACCAGCCAGGCACGTCGTCGAAGCTGCGCGATGCTTTGGGCGAGATGGATCAGTCGGATTTGGGGAATCGTGTGCAGCGAACGGCGGACTGGCTGCGGAGAGGGATCAATCCGAACACGAACGGAACCGAGGAGGAGATTGCGTCTGGACTTAGAAAGTTGAGCGATGAAGTCCGGCAGGCGCAGCAGGGCATGGGCGCAGAGCGTGATGGCCAAAGTAAGGCAGGGCAGGGCACGCAGGCGGCGGCGCTTGATCACGTGGAGCGGTTGCGCAGTGAGATACAGAGTTTGTCGTCTGGGCGCGGACAGGGAGGCCAGCGTCAGGGCCAGGGAACGCAACAAGGTCAGCGCGGGCAGCAGTCGGGACAAGGCGGACAGGGAGGTCAACAGGGTCAGGGAGGAGCGCGTGGCGATGCGCAGGGTGGAGGGCAACAGGGTGGGGGCCAGCGGGGGGGCGATCTTCGCGGTGGTGGTCAGCCGGGGATACGCAGTGGTGATCCCCAAAGTGGGGAGAGTGGAGATATAGGGAACTATGAACCCCGTGGTGGTGGCGGAGGGATTGTTACTTACAACGTGAATACGGGGGACAATAAGTTCGATCAGACGCAGCGACGCCAGACTGGACAGAACAATGGTGCGGTTCCTCCAGACTCGGAGCTAGTGATCAATCAGGGGTTGCAGGAGCTGAACCACCTGCGTCAGTTAGCTAAGAATGATCCGGCTGCGCTTCGCGAGATTCAGGACCTGGTGAAGGAGATGCAGCGGTTGGATCCGAGTCGCTTTCCGGGGAATCCCGAGATGGTGGAACAACTGCATACGCAGGTGTTGAACGACGTCGACAAGCTGGAGCTGCAGCTGCGCCGCAATACAGATGATCCGCAGCCAGGACAGGTGCGGACGAGTAAGTCGCCGACCGTGCCGCCGGGGTATCAGGATGCGGTGGCTGAGTATTATCGTCGGCTAGGCAGGACGCAGTAGTTTCGGGGGCCTCGTCCACCCGTTCAAAAAAATGAGACAAATTTATTCCGCATGCAAGCGCCTGAGCGATTAATTCGCGAGGAAGAAGTTGCCTGTTTGATTTCCGAAGGCAACCAGCGGAGGGATCGATGAATACCAGGAATGTTGTTGCGGTGATTGGAGTAGCTCTGGCTGCCAGTTCTTTTACGATGGCTGCAGATAAGCAGACGATCAAGAGCAGGGATGGAAGCTGCCAGGTCTCTGTGCCTGCCAACTGGGTTCCGGGCGATATCGGTGGTTCGGCCGACGCTCCGGATCATAAGGTTTCGATGGCAGTGAGTTCGCCCAAGATGATTGACTCTTATGCCGAGGCGAAACAGTCGGCGCAGACCGTTTACAAAAACAGCAAGGTGACGGTGAATTCGCCTACGGAATTCGTGATGGAGGGGCAATCCATTACCGGGAAGCCGGACGTCTATCGGATCGTACCGATCAGCAGCTCAAAGGTCTGCATTGTTGAAGTGATGTATCAGAACGGTACCGTTGAACAGGCGCGAGAGATTGCCTCATCACTGCATGCTGCTAAGTAAACCTGCTGAATTTCCCTTGCGGAAGAGACTCAGCGTTTACCAATCCGTGAGGGTCCCATCGAGCTTGCGGGCTACTGGAAGGTAGGCGCGTTGATAGGGGTGCTTCGCGGCGAGCGTCTCGTTGATTTCGACTCCGAGGCCAGGCGCATCGCCGGGGTGCATGTAGCCGGCTTCGAATCGATAGTGATGTGGGAAGACCTCGTCGGTGAGTGCGCTGTGGTGCATGTGCTCCTGAATACCGAAGTTGTGGATCGCTAGGCCGAGGTGGAGTGCGGCCGCCATCGTGATCGGCGAAAGGTCGGTGGCGCCGTGGTAGCCGGTACGGACATGATAGAGGGCAGCGAAGTCTGCCGTCTTTTTTGCGTGTGTAATTCCGCCGCCGTGCACGATCGTCATGCGAATGTAATCGATCCACTGATGGCGAATGAGGTCGTGGGCGTCCCACACTGAATTGAAGACTTCTCCTGTGGCGATGGGAGTGGTGGTGTGGCGGCGGATTAGTTCGAACCCCTCCTGGAGTTCGGCGGGGCAGGGGTCTTCCATCCAGAAGAGGTGGTAAGGCTCGAGTGCTTTGCCGAGGCGTGCGGCTTCGATGGGAGTAAGGCGGTGGTGAACGTCGTGGAGTAGATGGACGTCGGAGCCGAGTTCAACGCGGAGTTTTTCGAAGAGCGAAGGGACGAAGTTGAGATATTTTTCCGTCGACCAGAGGCTCTCGGATGGGAGGCCGCGTTCGGCTGGTTCGTAAGGCTTGCCGCCTTTTGGCACACCATAGCTGGATGCGACTCCAGGGACGCCGGCTTGCGCGCGAACGGCGAGGTAGCCCTCGTCCATGTGCTTGCGGACCGAGTCTAGTGTTTCAGGGATGTCGCGACCATTTGCGTGAGTGTAGACGAGGACGCCATCTCGGGAGCGGCCGCCGAGCAAGTTGTAGAGTGGCGTGTTGAGCGCTTTGCCTTTGATGTCCCAGAGCGCTACGTCTACGGCTGCGATGGCTGTCATGGTCACAGGCCCGCGACGCCAGTACGCTCCTCGGTAGAGATACTGCCAGATGTCCTCGGTCTGGAAGGGGTCGCGTCCGATTAGGCAAGGCAGCACGTGCTCTTCGAGATAAGCGGAGACAGCGAGCTCGCGGCCATTCAGGGTCGCATCTCCGAGTCCGTAGATGCCCTCGTCCGTCTCGATGCGGAGGGTGACGAAGTTGCGGTCCGGCGAGCAGACGATGAGACGTGCGGCGGTGATCTTCATGGCTTGGGAGTTTCCTTGGTGACAGGCGTGATTTCGATGTAGTCGACGGGAGCTGCTTCGTCTCCGCCGGGTGTGCCGCGGAGGGTCAGCGTGTCTCCTGGCGCGAGGGTAACCGATGGCGCAGTAAAGCGTGTGCTCGTGTGCCCGTCGAGATTGCGATCATTGACTGCGGGCGGAAGCGTGTCGTCTGCAGCCCAGTGGGCGATGGGCTTGTCGTTGAGCAGGAGATCGTAGTGCGAGACTCCTCCGCGCAGATCGAAGTATTGGACAGCGATGTCGTATTGTCCGGCAGGGAAGTTGAGCTTTGTGGTCAGGATGCATGGCTCGGGGCCTTTGCAGATTACCGCCTTGCCGCCAGAGGCTGTCTCCCACGGATGCACATCGGTGACGGTATAGCCGGTCGAGGTTATTGCCTCTGCCTCGATGCGGTTGGAGTGGTGGCCAACGCGCCCTTGGGCGTCGGGAATGCCGGAGAGGTGAAAGAACCACTCGCTAACGGCGTCGCGCCACACCATTGCATGACCGGCTTGATACTGAAAGAGCTTCAGGGTCTCACCAAAACGCTGATTGTCGACGAGGCCGTGGAGGCTCTCCCACCGTGGGGCGTAGGTTGCGGCTGTTGCGGCGCCCTCGTAATGCGAGTCGTAGATGTGCTGGATTACGGTCTTTCCTGTATGCAACTCGTGCGTATAGTGTACGTGGTGCATGAATAGAAGAAGCTCGTCGGGACAGGTGGTGAGTGATTCGTAGACGCGTGCGAGTTCAGGTGGGTATTGACCGATAAAGCCGGTACCAGTGGCTACCGTACGATCCATGCCGGCACCATTGTGGTCCGCACGAAGCCATTGACCCCAGCCGTTGCGTTCAGCGGACTCGATCCCAGGACCGTAGTGAACGCCGATGATGTCGGTGAGGGTGCCTATGCCCAGCGGGCCGGTGTATTGTTCGTAGACCTTCCATGAGTCGAGTTGTAGATGGTTCACCGTGTCGACGACCTTGGGATTGTTTCCGAAGGTCAGGCGTGTCCACTCATTGATGATCTGCTCGGACGTCAGGTCAGGATTCCATGCGAGGCGGCCGAAGCCGTAGAGGTTCGCCATGGCCATGGGATGATGGAGCCAATTGGCGTCGAGGCCAACATTGACGACCGATACGAAGCCTCCTAGAGGTTGATGGAAGCTTTTGCCGGTGACGATTTCCTTTACAGGGGTGCTGCGATTCTGCGCTCGAAGGTCGGTGTCGAGAGCGGTCTTCCACATCGGAATTAGGAAGACCATATGGCGCTGCTGACCGGTGTACTCCTGTGTGGTCTGTACCTCGATGGCCTGCGATGTGTGTTGCAGCGCAGCGAAGAGAGGCGATACGGGCTCGCGTATCTGGAAGTCGATGGGACCGTGTTTGACCTGGATGATAACGTTGGGTTCAAAGGTACCGTCGAGCGAGGCAAAGTTATCGTAACCTGCCCGGGCGCGGTCGGCCTTCAAGTCCTGCCAGTCCAGGTGATGGTTGTAGACAAAGCCGCGATACAGAACAACGCCGTGATGAGGCTGAAGTGCGCGGGCAAGGACGTTGGCCGCCTGTGATGGCGTTCGTCCATACTGCGATGGGCCGGCTCGTCCTTCGGAGTCCGCTTTGACAACAAAGCCGCCGAAGTCGGGGATGAGGGTATAGATCTCCTCGACTTTTTTCTGCCACCAGGTGGCTACCGTCGGATCAAGGGGATCGAACGTGGGAAGATGGCCGACAACCTGCGGACTTGAGAGATCAACTGAGAGCGAGAGACGCACTCCCCACGGACGGAAGGCATCGGCGATGCGTGCGAACTCGTGCAGCATCTCTGGTGTGAGTGTACGGAGATCGGAGTTAACGTTGTTGACCGTGCAGCCGTTGATGCCAACAGAGGCGAGAAGGCGAGCGTACTCTGCGGCGCGGGTCAGGTCGCTGCGGACGTGGCTGGCGTCGAAGAAGATGGAGCGGCCAGCGTATCCGCGCTCAATGCTGCCGTCGGGATTGTCCCATTGGTTGACCCAGCGGACGGGCGCTGATGGAGCTTCGGTGGACTCGAGTTGCGGATTGAGCGTTGCGATCTTTTCAAGCAGGCGAAAGACGGCGAACAGCTCTGCAGGCGGCGTTCCGCCTTCGATGATCCATAGAGTATGTTTGCCCATTCGTTCGCGAGCGATGCGGAAGCCCTCGGGAGGCAATTGTCGCTGAGATTCGCCGGGGAGTAGGTTCGTGAGCTCGGCAGGAGTGCCCAGAACAAAGGCATCCTCCGTTCCATAAGTAGTCGCTTGCTGTGTCTGAAGTCCGAGTTCACCGGACAGTCCGCGTGCAAGTTCAACGGCGGCATTCGTGGCGATTGGATTTTCCCCTAGCTGAACGATGCGGCTAGGAAGCTCATGATAGCGCTGCAAGGCTGCAGGATCGGCTACGCGTTCATAGCGAAGCCACGCCTCCGCGCCTGTTTCAGCATGGGCTGCATAAGGTATAGCCCATGCCAGAAACAGGAGCAGAGAACGGGGTCGCATTAGCGCGGTAACTCCTGCGTTCCCTCAATGGTGAAATCGACACTCAGGTCCTTGGCCTCAGTCGGCTGACCGCCACCCAGAGAAAGTTTGTAGCTGCCTGGAGTAACGGCGCGGACACCCTTCGCATCGACCTGTGAGAGCGTCCGAGGATCGAGAGTGAACTGAATGTGCTGCTTCTGCCCTGGAGCAATGTGGACGCGGGTGAAACCGCTGAGAGCGAACTTGGGCGAGACCTCGGTCTGCGGTGGTGTCAGATAAAGCTCTGCAACCTCGTCTCCCGCGTGAGCGCCCACGTTCTGCACATCGGCTTCGATGGTGAGCGTATCTCCAGCATGAAGGTGGCTGTTCGAAAGCTTCAGGCCAGAGTATTGGAAGGTGGTGTAGCTGAGTCCGTATCCAAATCCATAGAGCGGCGTTCCTTTGAAATAACGATACGTGCGGTTGGCCATGGAGTAGTCACTGAATGCCGGCAGCTGATCGAGCGACTCGTAGAACGTGATTGGGAGACGTCCGCCGGGGTTGTTCTTGCCGCTGAGCGTCTCGGCGATTGCCTGTGCTCCCGCCTCTCCGGGATACCAGGCTTCGAGGATTGCACCAACATGCGCTTGCGCCCATTGCGTGGCCAGCGCGCTACCATTCATCAGAATGACGACGATGGGTTTGCCCGTTGCCGCCAGAGCCTCTAGCATCTGCTGCTGCGCACCGGGGAGTTTGATGTCGGTACGGTCCCCGCCTGCGAAGCCCTCCACCTTGATCGGCATCTCTTCGCCTTCGAGTTCAGGCGAGAGGCCAACAAAGGCGAGGATGACGTCGGCCTTCTGCGCGATGGCGACGGCCTCGTTACGCAGCGGTTCGGGTTCGGGCACCCACTCCATGGAGATGCCTGCGCCGAAGAGCTTGGCCGTGTGCGTGTATTCGACACGAATCTCGCGTGGGTTGCCATCAGGAAAGTTGACTGTGAAGCGCGGAGTGCCGCTCTCGCGGGATTCGGCATTAGCGGGCGAGGCAAATCCTGCAATCGGTTTTCCGTCGACATAAACCGAGAAGCGCTCGTGATCTCCGCAGGGATAGCAGTGGGCGAGCCGCATCGCAAAGCTGTACGTGCCCGGCGCGGGAGGAGTAATAGTGCCGGTCCAGCGAACGGCAAAGGCGTTCTGCGCAACACCGGGGACAGGGCTGGCAGAGTTCCAATCGAAGTCGATCTGCTTATCGACACGGCTGAAGACGGGTTTCGCGTCAAAGTTGCCGCCGTCGAAGTACTCTCCGGTGAGCCCCTCGATCGTTGGCTGGTTGGATGGGTGCAGCAACGTACGGGGCACAGGAACTGCCACGCCCTCTGCATACGGAGCGCCCTGCGCGTACAGCACCTTGGCTTCCGGGAACTCAGCGGCGATGCCATCTACCGGCAGGACAGGGTTGCGTGGGACAGCGTTGTAGTTGCCCTCAAGCGCCGAGAGCGATGCTGCGTTTGGGCCGATGACGGCGATCGTACGGAGGGTGCGCTTCAGGGGAAGCGCGCCGCCTTCATTCTTGAGAAGCACCATGGACTTGCGTGCAGTCTCCAGTGCAAGCGCGTGGTGCTCTGGCGAACCTACAACTGAAAAGGGGATATTGTTGTAACTCACCCGAGCCGGAGGATCAAATAGACCGAGCTGGAAACGAGCTCTGAAGAGGCGCTTGAGGGAAACGTCGATCTGAGCCTCGGTGACAAGGCCCCTCTTCACAGCTTCGCCGAGCGCAAGATATGTTTTGCCGCAATTGGTATCTGTTCCTGACTTAATGCCGTCGGCTGCCGCGGTCGCCTTGTCGGCCGATGTGTGGTGGGCCTTCGCTTCGAAGAAGTCATCGACGGCGCCGCAATCAGATGTGACGAAGCCTTGGAAGCTCCAATCCGTCCGTAGGATTTGATCGAGCAGTTCATGGTTGGCACACGAAGGGAAGCCGTCGATGGCGTTGTAGGCACACATGATGGAGCCGGCTTTAGCATCGACGATGGTCGCGCGGAAAGCGGGCAGATAGGTGTCCCAAAGATCATGGGCCGTTGGGGTAGCGTCGAAGCGGTGACGATCGGACTCTGGGCCGCTATGCACGGCGAAGTGTTTCGGCGTGGCGATGACCTTGTAGAAATCCGGGTTGGTGCCCTGCAGGCCTTTGACGAAGGAGACGCCAAGGTGGCTTGTGAGGAACGGGTCTTCGCCGTATGTCTCCTGCCCACGCCCCCAGCGCGGATCGCGGAAGATGTTGATGTTGGGCGACCAGATGGTCAGGCCGTAGTAGATCGAGTGAATATCATGTCGAACGGCCTCGTTGTACTTGGCACGCGCCTCGGTCGAAATGGTCTCGCCGATATGGCCGACTAGCGGGGTGTCCCACGTGGCGGCCATGCCGATCGCCTGCGGGAACATGGTAGCGTACCCTGACCGTGCCACGCCGTGCAGCCCCTCGTTCCACCAGTCATACGCCGGTACGCCAAGGCGCGGGATAGCTGGCGAGGTGTTGACCATCTGAGTGATCTTCTCCTCGAGGGTCATGCGTGAAACGAGATCGTCGACCCGCTTGTCCGTCGGCTGCGATGGATCTAGAAAAAGCTGGCCTGACTGCGCCGGCATCAACGAAGGTGAGATCAACAGCGCAGCTGCGAAACATAATGCGACGGAACCAGAGAATCGGAACTTGACCACGTGAAGGTCCTTTCGGTAAGGAAGCTGTAAATGCCAAAAAAGAATATGCGACGCGAAATTATTTCATCCAATCAACAGTGTCAAGTTTCCGGTCAAAGAGATGTGACGATGAGATGATCATTATTTCTCGTATCAAATAAAGTTGAGGACGTGATGTCTGCTGAATCTTGAAAGGATTTTGTCTCCGGATAAGAAGGCTCTCGTCGCTTAAAGTTATTGATTCACGCCGCTTGCCATATATCCTCCGTCGATGGTTAGGATTTCGCCATTCGTGAAAGAACTCTGGCAGGAAGCAAGATAGATGGCGGCTCCCACGACCTCCTCCACGTTGCCGAAACGATGCATCGGTGTACGCAACAGAAGTTCATGACCACGAGGGGAGTCGAGAAGAACGCGATTCAACTCAGTAGGGAATATCCCAGGAGCGATGGCATTCACACAGACTCCCTGGTCACCCCACTCCACCGCGAGCGATCGCGTCAGGGCTCCGACCGCGGCCTTACTGGCGCAATAGGCTGCGACTCCATTGAAAGCAACATAGGTAGAGAGCGACGCAATATTGATGATGCGGCCATACTTCTGTGCCAGCATCGTCTTTCCGAAGATCTGGCACCCTCGGAGCGTCCCTTTGAGATTGACGTTCATGATGCTGTTCCATAGGTCTTCCGGGCAGTCGAGAGTTTCGATGCGTTTTGTAATACCGGCCGCATTGACCAGAATATGGACTGCCCCAAACGTATCGATGACTTGGTCGTGGAGTGCCTCCAAAGATTGCCGGTCGGTGACGTCCGATGCCAGCCGCAGCGTTCGTCTTCCCGCGGCTTCGATCTCCAACGCCATTTCTTCAACAGGGGCCTGAGACCGCGAGGAGGCAATGACGTCGGCGCCAGCCGCGGCCAGACCAAGAGCAATGGCCTTGCCGAGGCCGGATGTTCCCCCGACAACAACTGCCACCTTGGCCGTGAGATCAAACATAGTCACTCGATGCTCTTTGCACAACTGAATTTGGCTAAAAAGTCCTTATGTTTTGTACTACAAATAATTCAACATTGTCACCCTAATATCTGGGAAAGTGATACCGTAGACAACCGAAGCGCTCTTCGGCAGCTTTGCAACAGAACACCTTTCAATTGTGCATGTTTTCGCCGGGATGGAGATGAAGAAAAAGTCCCGGTGGCTGATGGCGATGATTTATCTCGCAGATATCCAAAAGGGGCCATATGCTTTCCAGACGCTAGATTGTGAGCTTTGCGGCGGTGCTTACGGAAAGAGTGCCATCCCATCTACGGTGAGGATGTACGCATGAAGTTTGACGCGCCTTTCATTCTGCACTATTGGGGAAACGCTAATGCCTGATAGGTATAGTTGTATATGCGAATAAATATGAATGGACAAATAGAGAAAGACGAGAAGTTCTGACGTTAGATAGTCGTAGACTATTGCAGATGTTGGTAGAAGCGGTAAACGGTCGGTGCTGTGGCGGGATGATGCAGAAGATGTATATTCGAGTCTTATCGCCAGATCATAGATGACATTAAAAACTTTGTTGTAATAAATATTTAATTCAGATATACGTAATCACGGGCTTATTTCGCTTAAGGAGTCGAGGGACTGTTTCTGCCGAACTTCGGAAATAATCCGCGAGGTGATCTTATTCCGATACGTCCGTCGCTTTGATCATTTCGCATTGTCTTCGAAGACGCGAGAAGTAGTTTTTCGCAGTGACCGGGCCGTCAGACCTGAGGAACAATCCAACACCATGAACAGATTCAAGTGATGTAGCGCATACATTTATGGAGTTCAGTAAGTGGAAGGGATGATGAAGACGCAGATAGATCGAGCTCAAAGAAGACAGGGCATCAGACGAATTGACCTGGCATACGTGGAGCTTGCGTCGAGCGAGGTCGCACGCGATATCAATCGGGACGTGATTCTTGAGCTTATCCGGACGAAGCAGCCGATTGCGCGTGCAGACCTTTCGCGCAGTTCCGGCTTGCAGCCGAGCACCGTCTCCTCGATCGTCGAACAGCTTTTAGAGGAGAAATGGATCGTCGAAGGTGCTGCAGCGCGGCGGCCACGAGGTCGCAGGCCTACACTGCTCTCATTGAACGGCGACATGGTGATTCTCGTCGCCGATATACGCCCTGACCAGGCGATCATTGCTGTTGTCGACCTGAACGGACGATTTCTGTCGCGCGAGGCGCTGCCGCTCCTTACGGATCCTGAACGGGGTGTAAGCAATCTGATCGATTCCATGGAGAGGATGAGGGCGAGACACCCTGAGAAATCGTTCGAAGGAATTGGTCTCAGCCTTCCCGGACGCGTCGATCCTATCTCCCAACGGCTGATTCTGGCGCCGAATCTGAAATGGTCCGACTACGACATCAAGAAGGCGATTGAGCAGCGCATCCCTCTCCAGGTAGAGATGGACAACGCAGCGAATGCGTGTCTGCTTTCGGAGCTTTGGTTTGGCCGAATGGATGGCATTCGCAATGCCGTGCTCATTACGATCTCGGAGGGTGTTGGGGCGGCAATTTTGGCGAGCGGTCAATTAGTGACCGGCAAAGCCGGCTTAGCGGGCGAGTTTGGCCACGTGCCGCTCAATCCGAGCGGGCCGCAGTGCGGTTGTGGCCGCAACGGATGCTGGGAGATGTATGCGTCCTCGCGCGCAGCTCTTCGTTTCTATACAGAGCTCTCTCCGAAGACGCCTGTGCTGACCATTCGAGAGTTGCTGAATCGAGCAGAGGATGGGGATCGCAAGGCAATCGAAGCCTTGAACCGGCAGGCGATGTTTCTGGGGCAGGGACTAAGACTGATTGCAACCGCGTTATCTCCTGAATTGATCTTGCTCACCGGAGATCTAACCATCTCATGGGCGAGGTTCGGTCCCATCGTCGAGGCGGAACTGAATGGCAAGATGCTGGCCGGTGTGTCACCCAGGTTGATGGTCACGACGGACGCAGAGTTAGCAAGGCTCAGGGGCGCGGCCGCTTTGGTGCTACAGCGCCACTCTGGATACCATCGTTCCGCGCATTCCTCTGCGGAGGAACAGCAGGTTCGCAAGCCAAAGGGTCGCTCCAAGAAAGAGACAGCTGTGGCGCGTTGAAAACTTCTCAATGGATGGTGATCCGAAGTAGAGGCCGCCGAAGTACCCCCCGGGGGGTGTTTTTCATGCAAAGTCTTCTAGGGTAAAGAGATAGGTTCGGACTTGATTGCTAAAGTTCCATCTATTGGTTTCGTGCTGAAGAGTTCAAATTCGTCAGCTCGCTTGCTAAGTATCCATGTTTAAAGAGAAAAGCCCGGTTGCAGGCCGGGCTCTCTTACTTGTCTCTCTACAGTATAGCGAATTGGAGGGAATTCCTCGGCGCGTGATTCTCCTTGATTGACGCGGAGATTTGCGGTTTGGGGCTTGACAAGTTTTCCGGGCTCAGTGGGCTGGGTCGGTTGTTTTTTCTCTATTAGCTTTTAGTTTGCCCCGCAATGGAAGGAACTTTGATACTCTTCGCGGTGTGAAGATGATGGATCGAGGTTTCGCTTGTACGCCGGGTCTTCGTGTTTTTTCAAGATCATCGGCTCCTTCGGGGGGACGTTCTACATTTCGGTGGACGATAGTCCGTTTTGTTGAAGGAGCGCTCGGTCTGGCGCTTGTAATGGCTGCGGGACTCGCGGTGGGGGAGGCTCAGCAGCCTGCTGCCGATATGGTCCTTCATCGGCCGATTACTTACGCCGATCGCCAGACTTATGTTGAAGTTCCTTTCGATGTGGGAGAAGGCGTTACGCGGATCACGGTGGACTGCTCTTATACGGAACGAGAGAAGCACACGGTGATCGATCTGGGGATGTTTGACGGAGAGCGCTTTCGCGGGTGGAGTGGGGGCAACAAGAGCTCGTTCACGATCTCAGAGACGGATGCCACGCCTTCTTACTTGCCGGGGACTATTCGCCCGGGGCGATGGAAGCTGATCCTGGGGGTTCCGAACATTGAGCAGGGTGTGAGCTCGGAGTTTACGGCCAGAATTCATTTCGAGCGCAAGGGCGATATCGCCGCAGTGTCGACCTTCAGTGCGGCGCCTCTACGTACCGGCAATGCCTGGTACCGAGGTGATCTGCACATGCACGATGCTCACAGTGACGGGTCATGTCTCAGCCGTTCGGGACATAAGGTTCCGTGCCCGCTCTATAAGACAGTTGAGGCTGCGGCATCGCGTGGGCTGGACTTTATTGCTATCAGTGACCACAACACGACCTCGCAGTTCAATGTTATGCGCGAGTTGCAGCCCTATTTCGACAACCTTCTATTAATGCCTGCGCGGGAGATTACGACGTTTCAAGGGCACGCGAATGTGTTTGGCACAACGGCGTTCCTTGATTTTCGGCTGACGAGTCCGTCAGTGCCCGACATCAACACTCTGCTGCAAAATGTAAGGGAAGTGCATGGAATGTTTTCGATCAATCATCCGGGGCTTCCGTCGGGAGCGGCGTGCATGGGGTGTGGTTGGAGTGTTCCCAATACAGACTTCAGCAAGGTGGATTCGATTGAAATAGTTAATGGCGGTTCGGTAGAGGGACCTTACTCCGGTGTTCCTTTTTGGCAGGAAGAGTTGAACAAGGGGTTTCGGATACCGGGGATCGCTGGGAGTGACAATCATAATGCGGACCTGCCTCCAGAGGCGCGGTCTGCTGTGGGCCATCCGACGACGGTGGTCTATGCTCCGGAGTTGTCGGAGCGGGCGATTTTACAGGGGATTCGCGCGGGCCATGTTTTTGTTGATGTGGATGGAACGAGGGATCGGGTCATCGAATTTACGGCGCGGGTAGGCTCGCAGTCTGCTTCGATGGGAGATGCCATGAGGGCTGCTTCTGGCGAACGGGTGCAGTTTGCGGTCAGAACGATCGGGCTTGCAGGGGCGCATGTCGAGATCATTCAGGATGGCCGGGTAACTGATCTGTTGGATGGGACGCCAATCAAACTGGCGGACCAGACCAGGGAGTTCACCTACCAGAGCGATGGGGCGAAGCACTGGATACGTGTGAATGTACGGTCTGAGACCGGAGCGCTTCTGATCCTTGGGAATCCTGTTTATCTCAACTATTGAATGATGTCATCCTCGCGCTGAGCGGACGGCTGTGGCTAGCTCGCGCAGGCAGTTTTGAGTCTCGTCCCAGCCGATGCAGGCGTCGGTGATGCTTTGGCCGTAGCAGAGCTCCTTGCCGGGGATGAGTTTCTGAGCTCCTGCGACGAGGTTGCTTTCGAGCATGACGCCCATAATGCGCCGGTCGCCGCTGGCAATCTGACCGGCGACGTTGCTGCAGACGGCGGCCTGCTGGGTGTGATCCTTATGGCTGTTGGCGTGGCTGCAGTCGATCATGATGCGTGGTGGGATGCCGGCCTTTTCCATCTGGCGGCTCGTGTCTTCGACTGATGCGGCATCGTAGTTGACGGTCTGACGGCCGCCGCGAAGGATGATGTGGCAATCAGGGTTGCCGTTGGTGACGAAGATGGCGGATTGGCCGTTTTTGGAGTGGCCGAGGAAGGTGTGCGGGTGGCCTGCGGACATAATGGCCTCAATGGCGATCTGGACGTTGCCGGAGGTGCCGTTTTTGAAGCCGACGGGACAGGAGAGGCCGGAGACGAGCTCGCGGTGGACCTGGCTTTCGGTGGTGCGGGCCCCGATGGCGCCCCAACTTACGAGGCTGGAGACGTACTGGGGGGAGATCATGTCGAGGAATTCGGTGCCGGCGGGGACGCCCATTTCGGCTAGGTCGAGGAGGAGGTGGCGGGCTTTGCGAAGGCCGTCGTTGATGCGGAAGGACTCGTCGAGGTAGGGGTCGTTGATGAGGCCCTTCCAGCCGAGGGTGGTGCGGGGCTTCTCGAAGTAGACGCGCATGACGATGCAGAGGTCCTGCGAGAACTCGGCGATGGCTGATTTGAGGCGTGTGCCGTACTCGCGTGCGGCTTCGGTGTCGTGAATGGAGCATGGGCCGACGACTACGACGAGGCGATGGTCCTTAGCCTGGAGGATGTTGCAGATCTCGCTTCGCGTCTTGAAGACGGTTGATGAGGCCGTCTCTGTGATCGGCAGCTCTTCTTCAAGAAAGATTGGCGGAAGGACAACTTTGGTCCATTTAATGCGAAGGTCGTCAGTTGGATAGAACATAGGTCGTAATTTCGGCAGAATCGAAGCCCCAAGGGCTGGCCCAGGGTGACGCGAAAAATCCTCTCCCTTCTAGGCTATCAGCCTTCGGGGAATGAGTGGGAATGGGTTGCTATTTGGTGGCTGAGGGAGTGATCCGAACAATGAGTGCGCTTGCTGGTGCTACGGTCAGCTGGGCGCTGGAATTGTGGCGGACTTTGGTCCAGCGGCCCGACCAGCGGCCGTCCGATTGAATGGAGGCTCCACCAAGCTGGATTCCGGTGGTGGCTGCTATGTCTGCGTTCGGTGCTGTCAGGGCCATGGTTTCAACGCCGGCATAGCCTTGCGGGAGAGGAATTTTGAGGCTTTCCGGTTTGGCTGTGCTTCCGAAGCTCTTGTTGATTGCCGTGAGATAGATGCTGCCGTCATCGGCTGCCGTTGCGTAGGTTTCGAGCGAGTCTGATTTAGACGAGAGATCGATTGGGATGAGCTTGCCGTGTCCTGCGATGTGGAAGGCGGCGAGAGCGTAGGCGATGGGATGGATCTCGAGG
Organism: Edaphobacter aggregans; assembly: GCF_003945235.1. Classification (NCBI taxonomy): domain Bacteria; kingdom Pseudomonadati; phylum Acidobacteriota; class Terriglobia; order Terriglobales; family Acidobacteriaceae; genus Edaphobacter; species Edaphobacter aggregans. The sequence continues at coordinate 1,203,038 of NZ_RSDW01000001.1, read as the reverse complement.
CCTTGCGGGGCGTTCCAGAAGATGGCGTACCAGCACGGGGTTTGGGTTTCGCCCGCTGCGACTTGATCGCCGGTGTGGAAGTTGATGCCCTGGGCGTCGTGTGCGAGCCACCAGTACATGTAGCTGAGTGCCCATAGCGAGCTGGCGAAGGTGTTGCTTACGTCTTTGGCCCCGCCGTTGTAGTAGCTGTTGGTCTCTTCGATGCGGTACTGCACGCCGGAGGAGAGAGCGGTGGGGACGAAGGTGTCGTAGAGGTGCTGGTAGTCGTGCTCGAAGCTGGCAGAGAGCATGTTGGCGCGTGCTGCGGCCGGGTCGGTGACCTTGCGGCTGTTTCCGCCGGGGTAGGAGTGCTGCACGACCTGGTAGAGCTGGGACATCTGGTGGAAGTCTTTGATGTAGCTGTTGACCCACGTGCCGGAGCCGGGTGTTGTGCTGGGGCCGCAGAATTTCGTCTTGGGTGCGACGGCGAGGACTGCCGGATAGAAGGCTTTGAGGTCTTCGGCGTATTTGGGGTAGGTGTGTTCGTAGACGTTGGGTTCGTTGCCGACGACGAGGCAGTCGACTAGGTCGGGGTAGTGTTCCATGATGTGGCTGGCTGCTAACTGGACCTGTGGCGGGGTGGAGTCACGCAGGCGGAGGGTGTAGATCACATGGACGTTGGCGCTTTGGGCGAAGGCGAAGACCTGATCGATGTCGACCGTTGCGGGTATGGGCACGGATGGGCGGTCAGAGGTATTTCCGCCGATGCGGAGGCTTTTGACGCCGATGGTGTTGAAGAGCTGGATCAGGGGTTGGTTAGCGGGGTCGAAGTAGGGATGGTGGCCCTTTGCGTCGGGCAGGGTGGCAGAGGTCTCGAAGCTGAGGCCGAGGAAGTTCTGAGGGATGGGTTTGCCGGGGGCGTGGGGGTCTAGATGGACTGTGACCTGAGCGAATGCAGAGCCGAGGGAGAGTGTTGCAAGGGAGGCGATTGACAAGAGTCTGTGCAGCGGGCGCATCGGGTCTCCAGATTGGTAAATGCTCGGAGCGAACCTTTTAGCGAGCCGCCGGCATGTTTTGAGGGTATGTAATGAGTCGTTCGATTACAAACTATGGTGAAAGTAGAATTTTACTATTCAAAAATTACTCGTGCACCTCTTGGCACGATAACTTGTGTTCACGTATAAAGCTGTTGTCCTTCCAGACACTTTTTGACGAAATCTAAATGGGTTCGATTGAGGAGTTATCGATATGAGATTGTCCACGTTACGCGTGACTTGCCTTTCCGTTGCGGCCTTATCCATGTTTGGTTCCTTCATCGGTAATGCCCAGACGGATGGTCTCGCATCGCGACCACCGATGGGATGGAATAGCTGGAACCACTTTCATCGCAATGTGGATGATGCGGCGGTAAGGGCTCAGGCGGATGCGATGGTTTCGAGTGGGATGCGCGACGCGGGATATGTCTACGTCAACATCGACGATACCTGGCAAGGCGAGCGGGACGCGCAGGGGAATATTCAGGCCAACAGCAGGTTTCCTGACATGAAGGCATTGGCCGACTACGTTCATAGCAAGGGGTTGAAGATTGGAATCTACTCGTCGCCCGGGGCGTTGACTTGCGCTAAGTTTGCGGGAAGTCTCGGCCATGAAGTGCAGGATGCGCGGACGTATGCTGCCTGGGGAATGGACTATTTGAAGTACGATCTGTGCGGTCTGCGCGAACAGATGAAGGTGGCTGCGACGCCGGAAGAAGCACACAAGATCATGTTCGATGCGTATATCAAGATGCGCGATGCGCTCAAAGCTACTGGACGGCCGATTGTGTATAGCCTTTGCCAGTATGGCAATGATGCGGTGTGGAGATGGGGCACGGAGGTTGGTGGGAATCTGTGGCGTACGACCGGTGACATCTCAGACAAGTATTCGAGCATGGAGGCGATTGGATTTAGCCAGGCGGGCTTGGCGAAGTTTGCAGGGCCGGGGCACTGGAACGATCCTGACATGCTGGAGGTGGGCAACGGCGGTATGAACGCGGATGAGTACAGGACTCACATGAGCTTGTGGGCTATTCTTGCGGCTCCGCTGCTGGCGGGGAACGACCTGTCGACGATGACGGCGGAGACCAAGGCGATGCTAACCAATCGCGATGTGATTGCGGTCGATCAGGATGCGGCGGGTAAGCAGGGCGATCGTGCGTGGGTGGAGGGGCCCCTTGAGATTTGGGTGCGACAACTTGCGGATGGATCGAAGGCTGTCGGAGTTTTCAATCGGCACCCTTCGCCGCTGACAACTACGGTCGACTTCAAGGCGCTCGGATTTACTCGTGCAGTGAAGGCGAGGGATATCTGGCAAGGGAAGGATATGGGCACGATTAGCGCACCTTTTACGGCTAAGATTCCCGGACATGGCGTTCTGTTTCTGAAGGTGTCGCAGTAGTTCGGTTTTCGTAGCGCTAGTCTTCGATTCGTTTAGCTTGGGAGACCGAATATGCAGGTTGTTGATGAAGCGCTGAGTCGGCGCGCGTTCCTGAAGCTGAGTGCTGCGGGGCTTGCGGCGGCGGGCCTATCGTCGCGGGCGGTAGCGGAAGAGATAGGGACGAGAGGTGCGCCGACGCGTCCGCTGATGCTGCGTTCGGCCTCGGTTGAGTTGTTGCTCGATGCGGAAGATGGGGTTCCGTTTGAGTATCGTCTGCGAAAGAGCGGCGTGCGTTTTGCCGGAGAGGGGTTAGGTGAGGCTCTCCGGGCTACGGTGCATTGCAAGGAGCCCTTTGGGTTTGCGACTGTGACGGTGAAGCCTAAGGGAAGTAGGGTTTCGGGCAATGCTGTCGACTTTCTGTTCACGGCGATGTATGCGGCGAATGCTCCAGCGGCGGACTTTACGCTGCGTTATGCGCTGGAAGGAGCTACGCTTCGGCTGACGCTCGAAGATGTGAAAGAGCGCGAGGGTTTTGAGTTCATCTCGCTTGTTATGCCGTCGATAGTGACGGTGCATGAGCGTGAAGAGGATACGTGGCTTGCGCATGGTGATGCTGGCGGCGATTTGGTGGCATTGCGCGATGCGAAGGCAGGGAAGCTAAAGCCCAATACGTTTTGGGGTGAGATCAATGGCATTCTTCCGGTCATTATGACGGGACACTCGGGTGCGGTGTGTGTGCAGGAGACGACGGCGTTTATGGATGGAACGCTGTTGTCGATTGTGGGCGATGCTCCTAATCGGCGGGCCATGATGGGGACGACGAAGGTTCATCGTGTGGATGGGATCGCTTGCTTCGACATGAACCTGGGTCGCGAGGCTCCGAAGAGCTGTGGTGGCAAGGCTACGCCGAACATGCTTGTGGAGCAGAAGTCCGCGGTGCGGCTGGATTTTCTGGAGCCAGAGGGCGGAACGAAGCTGACGTGGATTGACGGGGCCAAGCTGGTTCGTACACGGATGCCTCCGATTCCTAACCACTTCTATGACGATAAGTTCATCTATGGCATTCGGACGGATGAGCCTACGTTTCCTAAGCCTTCGGCTACGTTTGAGCGGGCCGAGGAGATGATTCGCGAGATGCATGCGCTGACTGATGGTTCGCCACAACTTGTGCATGTGTGGGGATGGCAGTTCCGCGGGAAGGATACGGGTTATCCGGCGGTGAACGTGGTGGACGAGCGCATCGGTGGGTATGACGGCATGATGCGGTTGATGGAGCGGGCTAAGCCGTTGAATACAACGGTGAGTCTGTCGGACAACTATGACGACGCTTATCGCAGCAGCCCGGCGTGGGATGAGGCAATGATTGCACGTAAGCCGGATGGAGATCTGTGGAAGAGCCGCAACTGGACAGGCGAGGTCTCCTATATCCAGGGGTTGGCGAAGTATATGGAAGGTCCTGGAGTTGAGCGCATCCGCTATACCATCGAACGGTACAAGCTGCCCGGAACAATCCATGTGGATGTGTTGTCCTACTTTGCGATTCGCAATGATTGGGATCCGAAGAAGCCTGCAAGTGGTATTCGGAACCTGTATGAAGGACGTTACAGGATTCTTAAGGAGTTCAAGAAGCATGGCGTCGATGTGACTTCGGAAGGGCTCCGCTATCCGTACGTCGGTAAGATGAGCATGTGCTGGTATGCGGGTGGACCTGCGCCGTGTCCTTTTGGCGGCAGGCCTGTGCCGATGTTGCCTCTGGTTTATCGCAAGAGCACGACGTGGGGACGCGCGGGCAACCGTGGCGATCTTCCGTTGCTGTTGATGATGTTCTACGGCGAGGCGCAGCACAGTATCTTCAATGGCGATGCCTCGATTGCGCAGCGATTGGACTCGTTCTACCTGGCCATGGTGCCATGGTTTCGGCAGCACATGTTGAACATCGAGGACTTCGAGCGCACCGGTGAGAAGACGGTGACGCGGCTCGAGGGTGCAGGCAATCATGTTGACATTGATTGGGAGAAGAAGAGCTATAGCATGACGCTGGATGGTGCTGAAGTCGCTCGGGACAATACAACATTTTGTCCTCTGGGCAATGACCGCATCGCGATGTACAGCGTTACGGATGGACCGCTGACAGCGACGCTGCCAGCGGGTTGGAATCCGAAGGAGATTGCGGCTTCGGTGTTGTTCCTTGATAGAAAAGAGACAGCGGCTTTTACGCTTGCGGATAGAAAGGTTACTGTGCAGATGGTGGCGCGCAGGCCGGCGATGATCTACCGGACGAAAGCAATAGCGATTACAAAAACAACAACAGAAGCAGATCCCCTTCGGGGATGACAACAAGAAAGACAAGAATAACAGCAACAATGGAAGCAACAGCCATTCTCATGAGGCGGTCACGGTGTGATTTTTTGATGGGGAGGGGTCGCGGACAGGAGGGCGTTGTCGATCAGGCGGGTTTTGCCGATCCAGGCGGCGACGGCGATGAGGGCTCCGGCTTGGAGGTCGGCGATGGGTTCTAGGGTCGTAGGGTCTACGATTTCTACGTAGTCGATCTTGAGGGTGGGGGTGGATTGGAGGTCTTGCAGAATGGCGGATTTTAGCTGGGAAGCGTCGTGCGTGCCTTTGCTGGCTTGAGCGGTTGCGTTGCCTAGCGACCTGGAGAGGGCCAGGGCTCGGGTGCGTTCTTCGGGGCTCAGGTATTGGTTGCGTGAGCTGAGAGCGAGGCCATCGGCGTCTCTGACTGTGGGGCAAACGATGACTTCGACGGGGAAGTTGAGATCGTGGACCATGGCGCGCAGGACGGCTACCTGGGCGGCGTCTTTTTGGCCGAAGTAGGCGCGGTCGGGCGAGACGATGTGGAAGAGTTTGGCGACGACAGTGGCGACTCCGCGGAAGTGGCCGGGGCGGGAGAGGCCGTCGAGGCGGTCGCTGATGCCAGGGACCTCAATGAAGGTCCGGGAGGTGCTGGTTGGGTACATGTCTTCTACGGAGGGGGCGAAGAGGATATCGACGCCTTCGGCTTCGAGAAGTGCGCAGTCAGAGGCGAAGGTGCGAGGGTAGCGGGAGAAGTCCTCGTTGGGGCCAAACTGGGTGGGGTTGACGAAGATGGTTGCTACGACTATTTCGCACTGTTTTTTTGCTGTACGGATGAGGGAGAGGTGGCCTTCGTGCAGAGCCCCCATGGTTGGGATTAGGCCTAGAACGGTGGGTTTTGTTGCGGATGCGCGTGCTTTGGCGCAGGCCTGCCTTGTTTCTTTGATGGTTTGGAGTATCTGCATTTCGGTTTAGATTGGTTGCGGTTCGGTGGTTTCCTGGTGGTAAAAGCTGGTTAGAACTTCGGTGGAAAGGTGGTAGCTTTCGGAGTCGCTGGGGAAGGTGCGGTTGGCTACGGCGTGCTGGTACTGCTCGATGCCCTGGCGGAAGAGGGTAGCTGCGTCGCCGAAGGTGCGGACGAACTTGGCGTGCGGGGCAAAGGTGAGTTGGAAGAGATCGTGGAAGACGAGGATCTGGCCGTCGCAGTCGGGGCCGGCTCCGATGCCGATGGTGGGGATGCCTGATGCGGCGGTGATGCGGGCTGCGACCTCGCGGGGGACGCCTTCAAGCACGATGGCGACGGCGCCGGCGGATTCGAGAATGGCGGCGTCGGTCATGAGTGCGTCGATGGCGGCCATCGAGCGGCCCTGGACGCGGTAGCCGCTCATGCGGTGGAGTGACTGCGGGGTTAGGCCGATGTGGGCAACGACTGGGATCTCGGCTTGGGTGAGTTGCTCGACCAGTGGGGCTCGGCTTGCGCCGCCCTCGATCTTGACGGCCTCGGCACCGCTTTCTTTGATGAAGCGGGTGGCGTTGCGGAGGGCGTCGTTGGTGCCGGTGTGGTAGCTGCCGAAAGGCATGTCAACGACCAGGAAGGACGAGCGTGCGGCGCGGCGGACGGCTCGTGTGTGGTGGAGCATCTCGTCGACGGTGACGGCCAGGGTGTTGTCGTGGCCGAGGACGGTCATGGCGAGGGAGTCGCCGACGAGGATGATATCGATTCCGGCTTCGTCGACTAGCCTTGCGGTGGGGTAGTCGTACGCGGTGAGCGCCGTGATGGGCTGGTGGGAGTGCTTTTTATCGAGGAGATGTTGGATGGTGACTTTGCGTGCAGGCTGAGAAGCTGCGTCGCGAGGTTGTGTGAGGCTCATGGTCTTCTCCAGTGCCACTCCGCCAATGTTGCAGCGGATGCAGCCCGAACAGAGCTAGTATAACTCGCCTGGCCAACACTTTACTCATCGAGCGGTGCCAGGGAAGGCCGTTCTCTGTCGTGCGGTTGAGTCATCCGAGTTTTTTATGAGGCTGTGCTATGCTTCTCGCTCATCCGAGGAGAGTGAATAGTGAGTCACGAGATAGGTCTTTCACCAGACCATATCATGCAGGTAGGTCTGGGCTTTTGGGCTTCGAAGACGTTGCTGAGTGCGGTTGAAATGGGCGTGTTCACGGAGCTAACGCATGGTCCCGCGGAGTTGGATCATTTGGCTGGGCGAGTTGGTCTGCATCCGCGATCGGCGCGGGATTTTATGGATGCGTTGGTAGCGCTGGGGTTTCTGCAGCGAGTGGATGGTGAGTATTCGAATACGCCGGAGACTGCGCTATTTCTCGACCGGCACAAGCCGAGTTATATCGGCGGGATTCTGGAGATGGCGAATGCCAGGTTGTTCGGGCACTGGAACCATTTGACGGAAGGACTGCGCACGGGGCGGCTGCAGAACGAGGCCAAAGATGATTCCACCGATTCGCCTTTTATGGCTTTGTATGCGGACCCGGAGCGGCTGAAGGGGTTCCTGAAGGGGATGACGGGGGTCAGCCACGGCGCGAATATGGCGATTGCGAAGAAGGCTCCGTGGGCGAAGTACAAGACGTTTGTGGATGTGGGAGCGGCGCAAGGCGATTTGGCGGTGCAGATTGCATTGGCGAATCCTCATTTGACGGGGATTGGATTTGATCTGCCGCCGGTAGGTCCGATCTTTGATGAGTATGCAGAGGTCAATGGAGTGAGTGACCGGGTTAGTTTTCAGTCGGGGGATTTTTTCACGGAGGCGCTGCCGGACGGCGTTGATGTGATCACAATGGGACACATTCTGCATGATTGGGATGTGGACGAGAAGAAGATGCTGGTGAAGAAGGCTTATGACGCGCTGAATCTGGGAGGAGCGTTCGTGGTGTATGACGCGATCATCGATGATGAGCGGTCGAAGAACGCCTTTGGGTTGCTGATGAGCCTGAATATGCTAATCGAGACCCCCGGAGGGTTCGACTACACAGGTGCGGAGTGTATTGGATGGATGAAAGAGGCCGGGTTCCAGGATGCGTATGTAGAGCATCTGGTGGGGCCGGATTCGATGGTGGTTGGGTTTAAGTAGAGGTCTGCTGCTCCATCTTTGCGACGTTGAAACTGTCGCGAAGATGGGTGCTGGCTATTCGACCATGTGAAAGGTTCTGCGCCAGCGGGTTTGGTCGAAGAAGTGGACGAATTCGTGAAGCGCGAAGCTGGCTCGCTCCGAGGGGCTCATCTTGTATTGCTGGTCTTCCGGGGTCTCGAAGGACCAATAGACGAAGAGGGGGCGTCCGATGAGGTTGCTGCGCGGGACTAAGCCCCAGTAACGGCCGTCGAGACTGTTGGTACGGTTGTCGCCCATGACGAAGTAACTGCCGGGAGGGACGACGAGGTCTTCGCCCTGGATGTGGGTGGGGAGATCGAGAGACCACTCGGCGGTGACGTTGGATCCGCGGGCGGGTGGGATGGAAGGGAAGTCGTCGCGGTAGGGGTCGTAGTTGGCGTAGGTTGGCTTGGCTGCGTAGGGTTCGTTCTGGGCTACTCCGTTGAGATAGACGATGCCGTGGCGGAGGTGGATGCGGTCGCCGGGGATCCCGATGACCCGCTTGACCAGGATGTTTTCGCCGTTTGCGTCTTCGACGGGTTTGTAGAAGACGACCGGCTCTCCGCGACGAAGCTCACGGTAGGGCATGAAATGGGTCAATGAATCGGGAGGCGCAAGGGTTGCTCGCTCGACGAGGACATGATCGCCGACGAGCAGGGTGCTCGCCATGGAAGCAGAGGGAATGGCGAAGTTTTGAAAGACGAAGGTCATGACGAAGAGGCCGACAGCGAAAGTGCCGCAGAGCGAGGCGAATCCTTGAAGGCTGCTTTCGTTGGTGTCCTTTTGTTCTTCGGTGCTTCCTGGCATGAGTATGACCTCTGTGCGGTTAGACGGAAGTGTTGAGGATAGCGCGTTGGGCGGTGAGGAGTTCGTGAATTCCTTTTTCGGCGTAGTCGAGCATGTCGCTTAGCTGCCTGCGGGAGTAGGAGTCTTTCTCGGCGGTGGCCTGGGTTTCGACGAGGCCTCCATTGGCAAGCATGACTACGTTCATGTCGACTGTGGCGCGGGAGTCTTCTTCGTAGGCGAGGTCGAGGAGGATGTTGCCGTCGACGATGCCTACGGAGGTGGCGGCGACCATCTGGCGCAGGGGTGAGGTCTTGAGGGTGCCGGCGGTTACTAGCTTGTTGATGGCCAGGGCGAGGGCTACGCAGGCTCCGGTGATAGCGGCGGTGCGGGTGCCTCCGTCGGCCTGGAGGACGTCGCAGTCGAGGATGATGGTGCGTTCGCCGAGGGCCTTCATGTCGACGACGCTGCGTAACGACCGGCCGATGAGGCGCTGGATCTCGTGGGTGCGGCCGCCTACTTTGCCGCGCTCGGATTCGCGAGGGGTGCGGGTGAGAGTGGCTCGGGGGAGCATGCCGTATTCGGCGGTGACCCAGCCGCGGCCGGAGTTGCGGAGCCAGCCGGGGACACCCTGCTCGACGGTGGCGTTGCAAAGGACACGGGTGTTGCCGGATTCGATGAGGACGGAGCCTTCGGCGGTGGCGACGAAGTTAGGAGTGATGCGGGTGGGGCGGAGGGCGTCGGCGGGACGGTGGTCTGGACGGAAGAGCGGCGAGGCTGGTGCGGACATCCGGTGATTATAGCTTTTGGCTCGGGATTTTCAGGTGTTGGATTGCTTTGTGGATGGTTCACATTGGATCGTGGGGCTTGTTCTGAAATGGGATTGATTCCGTTTTGGGAAAAGATGATTTGGGGATTTTGCTGGAGTTTATTGGGACAGCGTGGCGGGGCAGTTTCAATTTGGGAATTGTGGCTTGCAGGATTGAGCTATTGTGTTGACAGCGAATGGGGGCCAAACTCAAATTGATCATACACTTAGTGAAAATGTCCCAGTTTGGCACTTGGATTGATTACATAAGTGCATCCGCGCAACAGCAGAGCAAGCGGAGTGGAGTTACGAATCGATGCAGGCAACGCAGAGCAGTACAGCAGCCTCAGGAGTTGTGGGTGTTCGGGAAGTTCGGGATGCTCAGGGAACATGGGATCAGGATGGCGGGGCACTTGGACAGGTGAGCCGCGGGCTGCAACTCGGCTGGGGTGTGTCACCGAAGGAGTGCAGCCATGAATAGTGTCCTGGTGGGGACGGATACGAGTGAGATGAAGCAGAGGGAGACGACTCGTGCTGGAGCGCGGGATGTCGCGCCTTCGGGGGTGTTGGTGGGCGTGTCGCCGCTTGGGGTCGATGGCGAGCCGCGAGTAGTTTCGACGGAGGGAACACCTTCGCTGCATGTGCTAGTCGTGGACGATGACGCGGCGGTGCGGAAGGCTTGCTGTGTCATCGCTGGCGGCAAGGGCTTTGCGGTGGGTGAGGCAGGGAGTGTGGCGCAGGCGAAGGCGATCCTGAAGCATAGGAAGATCGATCTGCTGCTACTGGATCTGAAGCTGCCGGATGGCGGCGGGTTGGCTCTACTGGAGCAGGTGAAGACGCTCTATCCCGATACGGCTGTGGTGGTGATGACGGCGTTTGCGACGGTGGCGTCGGCGGTGGAGGCGATGCGGATCGGCGCGGGGGATTATCTGACGAAGCCGTTTGCGCTTGAGGAGCTGATGACGGTGCTGGATCGTGCGGCGCAGCGGCGGCACTTCGATTTGGAGAGCAGGTTGCTGCGGGAGAAGCTGCGAACTCAGCAAGGCGCGGGTGGACTTGTGGGGCAGTCGCCGGAGATGGAGAAGCTGTACAGGATTCTGTCGAAGGTGGCGTTTTCGACGCATCCGGTGCTGATTCTGGGGGAGAGCGGCACGGGCAAGGAGTTGGTGGCGCGGTCGATCCACTTCAATGGGCCGAATGCTACCAAGCCGTTTGTGCCGGTGGATTGCGGGTCGCTGGTGCCGACGTTGATAGAGAGTGAACTGTTCGGGCATGTGAAGGGAGCCTTCACGGGGGCTGACCGCGCGAAGGAGGGGTTGCTGGCGACGGCTGAGGGCGGCACGGTGTTTCTGGATGAGATCGGCGAGTTGCCGCTGGATCTGCAGGCGAAGCTGCTGCGAGCATTGCAGGAGAAAGAGGTGCGTCCGGTAGGGTCGACGCAGGCGAGGCCGATCTCGGCGCGGGTGTTGGCGGCGACGAATCGCGATTTGATGGCGATGGTAGAGCAGGGGCGGTTTCGTCGGGACCTCTACTTTAGATTGAATGTGGTGAATCTGCGAATTCCCCCGCTGCGGGATCGACGGAGCGATATTCCGTTGCTGGCGATGCATTTTCTGGAGCAGATGAAGAAGGAGTCGGGGATGGCGTATGAGTTCTCGGATGACACGCTGCGGGTGATGGGGGAGTATGACTGGCCAGGCAATGTGCGCGAGCTGGAGAATGCGATTGAGAGGGCATGTGCGCTGTCGTCAGGGCCGGTGCTGCATATGGGCGATCTGCCGACGCAGTTGCAGGACTTTCGCATGCAGCGGGTGCCGACGGGGTATGGCTCGGAGACCGATGCTGTTGCGCAGGTGGAGGGGAACGGTGTTGGGATGGGCGATGGCGGGATTGTCTCGATTGCGGAGATGGAGAAGCATGCAATTCTGGGGACGATTCGACAGCTCAAGGGCGATAAATTGATGGCCGCTCGGCTGCTGGGGATCGGAAAGACGACGCTCTACCGTAAGCTGAAGGAGTATGGGATTACGGATGGTCTGGGTGATTAGGCCGGCGCTCATAGATGACGGTTGGAGGTAGCTCGGGGTGAGTGAGAGATTCGGACGGGATGAGGCCCTGGCCTTGTTGCAGGAGTGGACGAAGGGTGAGTCGCTGCGGAAGCATGGGATAGCAGTTTCGGTTTGCACAGAGGCTTATGGGCGGATGGAGGCTGCGCGGCTTGGACTAGCGGGCGCAGAGGCTGAGGCGTTTGTCGAGCCGTATGCCTGTGCGGGGCTGTTGCATGACATGGATTATGAACGGCATCCCTCGCTGGAGGAGCATCCGTTTGTTGGGGTGACTCATCTGCGCGAGCTTGGGTGGCCGGAGACGGTGTTACAGGCGATTCTGGCGCATGCGGATTACTCGGGTGTTGCGCGGGCGTCGCATCTGGAGAAGGCTCTGTTTGCCTGTGATGAACTGGCGGGATTTTTGACAGCTTGTGCGCTCGTGAAGCCCTCGAAGTCTATCAATGACGTTGAGGTTGCCGGAGTAAAAAAGAAGATGAAGGATAAGGCTTTTGCTCGGGCGGTGAAGCGGGAGGATATTACCGGGGGTGCGGAGTTGCTTGGTGTTCCGCTGGAGGAGCATCTGGGGAATTGTTTGCAGGCGATGCAGGCGCGGGCGGGGTGCCTGGGGTTGGAGGGTTCGCCGGTTATATAGTTTCGTTCATGGGTATGTCAGAGCGAATTGCGACCGCTATCCTGCGAGCATTCGCAGCCTTCGCGATTACTGGGATTATCGGCTGCGCTGGTCTGACTTTTTTGGTACGGAACTCACATGATGGGCAGGCGGGTATGGGGGCCTTTTTTGGCGGGTTGTATGCCGCCTGCCTTGCGCTGGTGATCACCTTAATCGTGTCGTTCGTGCGGAGCTCTCCGCACCGTAAACAAGATTGATGTTCGATCGTTGCGAACGTCACGCGAACTCGATCTCGTGGGAGTTGATGCGTAGAACATTGAGCGAGGCGAGGGTTGCGTTGGTTTCGGCTACGCTGTTGGGCAGATTGACGGCGCGGGTGGCGTCTTCAATGACGATGGTTTCGAAGCCCACGTGTTTGCCGTCGATGGCGGAGTAGCGGACGCAGAAGTCGTAGGCGAGGCCGCAGAGGAAGAGGCGCTTGAGGCCGCGCTCACGAAGGTAGCCGGCGAGTCCGGTGGGCGTGGTGTGGTCGTTTTCGAGGAAGGCGGAGTAGCTGTCGATGTGGCGGCGGAAGCCTTTGCGGAGGATGAGTTCGGCGTGGGGGATCGAGAGGCCGGGATGGAAGGCTGCGCCGTCGGTGTGCTGGAGGGAGTGATCGGGCCAAAGGGTTTGCGGGCCGTAGGGGGCTTCGATGGTTTCGTAGGGTTGTTTAGTATGGGTGCTGGCGAAGGAGATGTGGGCGGTGGGGTGCCAGTCCTGGGTGAGGATGACGTGGTCGAATTTTTGGGCGAGGGTGTTGATGATGGGGACTACGGCGTCCCCGTCGGTGACGGGTAGGGCTCCGCCGGGCATGAAATCGTTTTGGACGTCGATGACGAGGAGGGCGTCTGTGGGCTGGAGTATGTGCATCGTTGCTTAGATGGTATTGCATCGGGAAGGAGCGCGGTCGTTTTGCGCGATACGCAACCTTCGTGCGATTAGTCGCGCTCAGGATAGGTGCCCGGCATTTATGGCGAAGGCTGCTTCGTGCTCGGGTTGGTGTTGCTTTGGATGGTGCCGACCTTGATGTCGGGCGGCTTGCAGGCGTTGTCGATGCAGAAGCCGGTGATCCAGACTTCGCCTTCGCCGAACATGGCTCCCTGATAGTTGACGAAGAGGTCTTCGTACTTTTGATTTTGAATGACGGCCACGATGTCGGGAGTGATGATGTGGTCGTAATTTTTGACGAAGGCTTTTGCGTTATTCAAGTAGGTGGGCTTGCCGTGGAGCTTGACTCGAATGGGGTAGTGCACGAGGGCGGCTACGGCGACGGCGTCGTGTTTGGCCACGGCTTGCTGGAGGTCGGTGACGAGCTGACGGACTTTGGTGTGGTCTCCGAGTAAGGTGTCGATAGATTGGTCTACGTTTTTGGGGTCGGCAGGAGTATTTTGCGCGAGCGCGGGAGAAACGAGAACGCAGATCAGGACGATAAGGCTTGCTAGTTGGGTTCGGATTTTCATTTCCGTCTCCACTGAAAACCTAGATTATTCCTTTCAAGGATAGGCTACAAAGTGCCTGTGTGGGGAGGTGTGTTGAGCGTCGAACGCCATCTGTGACTAAGATGCTATGCTGACGGGTTTTTGGAGGATGATGGGATGGCGGAGGGTTTGACGTTGGACAACGCGTTGGGGTCGAAGGTGGATGTGAAGGCTGCCCGGTTTGCAGCGAACAGGGCGGCATTGGCGGCGTTGTTGGGTGGAATGCGAGAGCAGGAGGCGGTGATTCGCGCGGGTGGCGGGGCGAAGGCGGCGGAGGCGCAGCATGCCAAGGGGCGGCTGACGGTTCGGGAGCGGTTGAAGCTGTTGTTGGATGAGGGCACGGAGCTGACGGAGTTGGGGCTTTGGGCTGCGTATGGGATGTATGAGGAGTATGGCGGGGCTCCGGCGGCGGGGGTGGTGACCGGGCTGGGCAGGGTGAGCGGACGGCTATGCATGATCATCGCGAATGATGCGACGGTGAAGGCGGGTGCGTTCTTTCCGATGACGGCGAAGAAGGTGCTGCGGGCGCAGACGATTGCGCTGGAAAATCGGATTCCTACGCTGTATCTGGTGGACTCGGCGGGGGTGTTTTTGCCGCTGCAGGAGGATGTGTTTCCGGACACGGATGATTTTGGCAGGGTGTTTCGGAATAACGCTGTGATGAGCTCGCTGGGGATTCCGCAGATTACGGCAATTATGGGGATGTGCGTGGCGGGCGGTGCCTATCTGCCGGTGATGACGGACACGGTGCTGATGACGGAAGGCTCGGGATTGTTTCTGGCGGGGCCTTCGCTGGTGCAGGCGGCGATTGGGCAGAAGACGGGAGCGGAGGAACTGGGCGGTGCTTCGATGCACTCGGAGATCTCGGGGACAGTTGATTTTAAAGAGCCGAATGATCATTTGTGCCTTGCGCGGTTACGTTCTCTGGTAGGAAAGATCGGTGATAGAACGGGTGCGCCGTTTAGTGTTGTGGCTTACGACGATGTAAAGGATGTGCCTAAGTACGCGGCGGAAGATTTGTATGGGCTGATAGATCCCGATCCGGCTAAGGCTGCGACGAATGTGTATGACATGCGCGAGGTGATTGCGCGGATTGTCGATCGCAGTGAGTTTGATGAGTACAAGGCTGATTTTGGGCGGACGGTTTTGTGTGGGTATGCGCGGATTGGTGGACGGGCCGTGGGGATTGTCGCGAACCAGAAGGTGCATCAAGCGCAGACGGCTCTCGATGGAAGTAAGCGGACGGAGTTTGGCGGGGTGATCTATACGGAGAGCGCCCAGAAGGCGGCGCGGTTCATTATGGATTGCAATCAGAGTCTGGTGCCGCTGATTTTTTTGCATGATGTGAATGGGTTCATGGTGGGGAAGGATGCGGAGTGGAACGGGATTATTCGTGCAGGGGCGAAGATGGTGTCGGCCGTGTCGACGAGCGTGGTGCCGAAGATTACCGTGATTGTCGGCGGGAGTTTTGGGGCAGGACATTATGCGATGTGCGGGAAGGCTTATGATCCGCGGTTTTTGTTTGCGTGGCCTACGGCCCGGTATGCGGTGATGAGTGGAGCTTCGGCGGCGAATACGCTGGTGGAGGTTAGGGTGAAGCAGTTGGAGCGCGGGGGAAAGACGATCTCGGAGGAGGAGCGGAAGGGGATCTATGACGAGATCAAAGCGACGTATGATTCGCAGGCTGATCCGAGGTATGGGGCTGCGCGGCTTTGGATCGATGCGATTATTGATCCGGTGGAGACTCGGAATGTGTTAATGATGGCGTTGGAGGCGGCTAGTTTGAATCCTGACGTGGCTAGGTTTAATCCGGGGGTTTTGCAAACGTGATCTCTAGGCGGACTATTGTGTGGTTTGGATTGTTCATTGCGTCAACTCTCGCTATTGGTTGTGTGCAGTGGATGTGGGCTCGACCCTGTCGTGAATGGAAAGCTGCACATCGTGATATTCGCGACGCGTACGACGACACTGCTGGGTGGCGTGAACCGGATGGGACGTATGTTGCTGCGATTAACCCATGTACTACATGGCTCTGGCAAGGCCTATCGCCTTGGTCGAAGATCTGCGCGCTGGTTTGGATGGTATCGGGCGTTGGGTTTATCGTCAGTTTGATTTCAGATGTTTGGCAAGGGAGACGAAATACGGGGATCCTTCGCTCCGCTCAGGGTGACGAGATAGAAGGGTCCACAGCAAAGGGACGAGGCTGACTTCATGGTGAAGATTATCGAGTGTCCGCGGGATGCTTGGCAGGGGTTGCCGGTACATATGCCGGCTGAGGTGAAGGCGGACTATCTGCGGGTTTTGATTGCGGCTGGGTTCAGGCATATCGATGCGGTGAGTTTTGTTTCGGCGGCGGCGGTGCCGCAGATGGCGGACTCGGAGAAGGTGTTGGAGTATCTCGATCCTCCGGATGATGTGGAGATTATCGGCATCGTTGTGAACGGGAAGGGTGCGGAGCGGGCGATCAAGACTGAGGCGGTGCAGACGCTGGGATTTCCGTATTCGATATCGCCGGGATTTTTGCAGCGAAATCAGAATCAGACGCCGGAGGAGTCGCTGGAGGCTCTGGAGGCTGTGGGGACACTGGGGTATAAGGCAGGGTTGGATGTGGTGGCTTATATCTCGATGGCGTTTGGGAATCCTTATGGTGATGCGTGGAGCATCGATGAGGTGGTGGATGCGTGCGATCTGCTGGTGGATTCCGGGGTCACGCAGATCTCGCTGGCGGATACGGTGGGACTGGCGACGCCGAAGCTGGTGGCCGATGTGGTGAGCGATGTGATGGCCGTGCATGATGGCATTGAGATTGGGGTGCATCTACATGCGCGGTATGACGGAGCGCGAGAGTTAGTGCGGGCGGCGTATAGTGCTGGTTGCAGGCGCTTCGATGCGGCGATGGGAGGGCTGGGCGGGTGTCCGTTTGCGCAGGATGTGCTGGTCGGCAACCTCGCGACGGAGGTAGTGTTGGAGGAGTTGAAGGCGCTGGGGGCGGAGTTGCCTCCGTTCGGTCCGCTGGATTCGTTATTGTCGGCGAGTGCGGAGATTTCTCGGAAGTATGGAGCTAAAGTGCAGTAGGATTCAGCACGGGAGTGAAGGGGCCAAATGAGCTACAAGACGATTCTGGTGACGGAAGAAGATGGGATTAAGACGATCATGCTGAATCGTCCGGACCGCAGGAATGCGATGACGCCGGAGATGCAGGATGAACTGATCGCTGCGTTGGAGAAGGCTGCGGTGGGGCATTCTCGTGTGGTGGTGCTGGCGGGCGCGGGGCAGGCGTTCTGCGCGGGGCTGGACATGGTGCACCTGCAGTCCATGGCGGATAAGTCGCAGGCGGAGCATGTTGCGGATGCGGAGAGAACGGCACGGCTGTTTCGCATGTTGTACGAGTTGCCGAAGCCGACGATCGCGATGGTGCATGGTGCGGCGATTGCCGGAGGGACGGGATTGGCAGCGATCTGTGACTTTACGCTGGCTGCTCCGGGCGTGAAGTTTGGATTTACCGAGGTGAAGATCGGGTTTGTGCCGGCGCTGGTGTCGGCGTTCTTGACGCTGCAGATTGGGGACAAGCAGGCTCGGGGACTGCTGCTGACGGGACGGTTGTTCCAGTCGGAGGAAGCGTTGGAACTCGGGTTGGTGAATGAGGTAGTTGCGGATGGGCAGCTGTCGGCGAGGGTGTATGACCTGGCGAGGTGTCTGAAGGGGAATAGTCCGCAGTCGATGGCGGCGACGAAGAAGCTGCTGGCGGCGCAGAACCAGGTGTGGCTGGATGCGGCGATTGCGCACTCGTTGGCGGCGAATTCGGAGGCGAAGATGATGCATGATTTCCGCGAGGGCGTGACGTCGTTTCTGGAGAAGCGGAAGCCAGTGTGGGGGAAGGCTTAACGCCGATTTGCACCGATGACACCGATTGTCCGTGGTCAGATGAGTGGATTCGATAGACTGATTTGATGAGTAAAGCTGTAGTAGCGAAGCCGTTCGTCGCCGAGACGAAGGTGCGAGTACGGTATGCCGAGACGGATCAGATGGGCGTGGTGTATCACGCGAACTATCTGGTTTGGTTTGAGGTGGGGCGTGTGGAGTACATCCGGCAATTAGGGTTGGATTACAAGTCGATGGAGCGCGAGGAAGGGTGCGGGATCGCGGTGGCGGATGTGTCGGCGCGGTTCAAGGCTCCGGCGCAGTATGACGATGAGCTGGTGATACAGACTCGGCTGCTCGCGGTTCGTGGCCCGGTGATCCGGTTCGGTTACAGGATTGTTAGGGCGGCGGATCATCGGTTGTTGTGCGAGGGAGAGACTGTGCATATCGTTGTGGGCAAGGATATGAAGAGGATGCCGCTGCCGAAGAAATATGCGGACCGTTTTGCCGAGCATCTCATCAGATAGTCATTCGCCATTTCGTGGCAGACGAGGAAAGATCACATGAGTGCTGATGCAAAGAAGGTTGCGCTGATTACTGGCGCGAACAAGGGTATTGGTCTGGAGACCGCGCGGCAGTTAGGTAAGCTGGACGTTACGATTCTGGTTGGTGCGCGAGACCTGGCGAAGGGCGAGGCCGCTGTTGCGGAGTTGAAGAAGGACGGCGTTGATGCTCGCGCCATCAAGATCGACGTGGATAATCCGGCTGACTACGCAGCTGTTGCGAAGACGATCGAGAAAGACTTTGGACGGCTCGATATCCTCATCAACAATGCGGGCATCATGATCGATAACCGGAAGGGGAATGAGACGAGTACAACTTCCCCTGAGATGTTACGTAAGACATTCGATACTAACTTCTTTGCTGTTGTAGGTCTTACGCAAGCGTTGCTGCCGTTGCTGCGAAAGAGTGAGGCTGGCCGGATCGTGAACCTGTCGAGCATTCTTGGTTCGTTGACGCTTCATGCTACGCCTGGCTCGTTTATCTACGACGCAAAGACCTTTGCTTACGATACGTCGAAGGTGGCGCTGAACTCTTTCACCGTTCATCTGGCCCATGAACTGAAGGGGACAAAAATTAAGGTGAACTCGGCGCACCCCGGTTGGGTGAAGACGGATATGGGTGGCGAGGGCGCTCAACTTGAGATTGAGGACGGAGCGAAGACCTCGGTTGAGTTGGCGACGCTGCCTGAGGATGGGCCTACGGGTGGGTACTTCCATATGGGGAAGGCGCTGCCTTGGTAAGGGCTAGATCGTAAGCAGGCCGCGGGGTTTTACGTTCTCGCGGATGAAGTTGATGGTGGTTTCAAGCGGCGTTCCCGGCCCGAAGATGGCGGCGACGCCGTTTTCTTTTAAGGCGGGGGCATCCTCGTCGGGAATGGTGCCTCCGAGGACGAGGAGTATGTCGTCGGCTTTCTGTTCGCGAAGCAACTCGGCGATGCGGGGGACGATGACGTTGTGGGCGCCGGAGAGGATGGAGAGGCCGATGCAGTCGACGTCTTCCTGGATGGCGGCGTTGACGATCATCTCGGGGGTCTGGCGTAGGCCGGTGTAGATGACCTCCATGCCAGCGTCGCGGAGGGCGCGGGCGATGATTTTGGCGCCGCGGTCGTGGCCGTCGAGGCCGGGCTTGGCTACGAGGACGCGGATGGGTGGCTTTGTCATGCGGGTCTGAGTATACGGTCTGGTTTGTTGTGTGGGTATATCCCCTCCCATACCTTAAATCCTAAAGTCTTCGAATAATTGGAGTTTATGCGCCGGGTATGATCGTCTAACCGATCAGGGGTGCATCCCTAAATGTCAGTTCAGGAGGCCGAGATTCATGATCCGCCGCTGTGACGACCGTGATTTTGAGGTGATTTGGACCATCATCAACGACGGCTCGCAGGCTTATAAGGGGATCATTCCGGCGGATCGTTGGACGGAGCCCTACATGTCGCAAGAGAAGCTGCGGCATGAGATCAATGACGGCGTCGTGTTCTGGGGCTGCGAAGAGGATGGGACACTTGCAGGCGTCATGGGGATTCAGCCGGTTCAGGATGTGACCCTCATCCGGCACGCTTATGTTCGGACCGGCAGCCAGAAGCAGGGGATCGGGGCGCGTTTGCTCTCTCATCTGCGGGAAATGGCTGATGGTCCCGTATTGATTGGGACGTGGGCCGATGCGGTGTGGGCGATTCGGTTTTACGAAAGATATGGCTTCGAGGTTGTCGGTTCTGAGGAGAAGAATCGGCTGCTCAAAAAGTATTGGACCGTGCCTGAACGGCAGATTGAGACTTCGGTGGTTCTGGCCGATTCGAAGTGGAGGGAGTCTGAGCGAGTGTCGAGCTGAGCGCTAGTTTGCACATTCAGTGTTGTAGTGGACGAGCATGACGTTGTTCTCGACGATCTGCTGCTGGTCGCGCTGAAACAGGGGGAGAAGATGGAATGGCCGCAGTGAGGTGAGGACTGGGCTGTGCCGAAGATGGCACCTCGCACGCCCTTATCCGTTTGTTTGGAAACCGTGAGCTATAAGGAACCTGCTCACCAGGGAGAAAAATTCCTCTGGTTTTTCCAGATACATCAAGTGGCCTGTATCGGGTACTACGATGCGGGCAGCTCCCGGTATTGCCATTACGAGTGCACCTGCTACGGCTTGATTGTCTGCGAGGTCGCCGGAACCGATGAGAATCAACGTTGGCATTCGAAGGTCCTGCACATACGGAAAAACCGGCTTCTCCGGTAACGGCATATCGTCGTGTTTGTGGTCTTGAGGGGAAGCCATGAGAAGACTGCGTAGGTGTTCGCGGGCAGCATCATGGCCCAGAAGGATAAAGTAGGTACTTTGAGCGCGCGCTTCTACCGGATCCTTCGAGTTCTGAAACGGCATCTGGCTCATGATGAAGTGTTCTGAGTAGGGAAAGCCCTCCGCTGCCGGACCGACGAGCACCAGATCGCTAACCTGCGCGGGATAGCGGAGCGCAAAGTTGAGAGCAACATTGCCGCCATGGGAACTGGCCACAAGAGCAGCCTGACTAATCTTGCGATCGAGCAGGAGAGCCGCGATATCATCGGCCTCGAAGTAAGGTTTGGTGGTGGCGGTCGAGCGCCCGTATCCTCGCCGGTCGTAACGGATGGTATGGAACTGTTTGCAGAAGGCGGGCCATACGTCATCCCAGACGGCGGAATTGACCACCCCGTCGTGAAGCAGGATTACCGCTTTAGGTCCGCTGCCACACTCCTCGTAATGGAGTCGAGCTCCATCGACCTCCACGAACGCTCCAGGCCCAATTGTGGCGCTCGGAGTCTGCGCGGACGTAAACCAGGTTCCAAAGATCGACGCGAGGAGTAGTGCAGCAGCGGGAATTCTCATCCAAACAACTTATGTCAGCGGATGGTCGGAATCAACTGCATGGGATGCTGGATCTACCAATTGCCCAAATTCAGGCCACACAGATTGGAACGGGACGCGGGAACTTCCGGCCATTTCATCCCCTCAACTTCGTGGAACCATTGCACCAGAGGCACAAGTGTAGTGCGGGCGGAACGCCATTCTTCCTTAATCGCCGCTGGGGTGGATTCTGGAGATGCGTTCGGCGTTGCCGTTTGTTCATCCCACATGAGATACCCGATGTTTTGTGATGTGTGCTCGCGTGGAATGTGTACATATACCTCCGAGAAGTAGCGGCCCAGCATGGGAGTTATCGGGTGTGTATAGGGGGCGAGATCGCGAATGCTCTGGCTGTTCAATAGATTCTTCAATCGCTGCATCTGGAAATCATCGAGCGATGACTCGTAGATGTGCAGCGTTGCGTAGTCCTGTGGAAGTTGCTGGAACCTCATTTCGATGTGGAAGTGCCCGTTCGAGGTAACTGAGATGCAAGAACTGGCGTTTATCCCATGAGGGCTGAGATCCGTACTTCCCTCCACTAATGAGAAAGCCACTGGCTCGGGAGCAGGTACGGTGTTGTCTTGAGCAGGTAAACAGATCGATATCAAAGTCAAGAGCGCTGCTGGAGCCGTTCGGGTCATAGAAATTCCCGCCTCGTCTAATCCGCTTAGCAAATACGATCAAATCACTTCTCGCAGCAAATTATAAGGGTGTTTTTGGACGCGAGATGACGATGCCGGAATGACGAGCTGAAACAGGCAAAGCAGATCCTCCGCTTCGCGAAGGATGACAATCAAAAAGGCAACGACAAAGATGATGACGAAGCTACGTCCGAATTACATCTCTTCGTCGTTGCCGATGGGCATGCCGGGTGGGGCTTCGATGGGTTTGGCTGGGGTAAATTTGGCTGGGTCGCGCTGGAACTCCTGGATGCGTTCGATGAGGGCGGCGCGGTGGATGGCTTCGGCGGTGTCCGTGAGCGGTGGGGCGGTGGTTATTTCTTTGTAGACGTCGTTGATGTGCGAGCGGGTGATGGCGCGGGCCTGGCTGGAAGCGACGGGGTTCATCGCGAGGGCGAACATGGCTTCCAGTGCGCGGGTTTCGACGGCGCGGCCTACCTCGGATGACATGGTGTGGCCTCCGTCGGTGCGTTCGGCGGTGACTTTGGAGACGGATTCGAGGACTCCGCGGAGGGAGGGGGCGGCGGGTTCGCGCATGTGGTACTGGACGAGACGGGAGGCGCGAGCGGGGTCGAGGAGAACGGTGAGGGTGAGGTCGGCGGAGGCCTCAGCTGTGGCAATGGGGTCGAAGGTGAGGCCGGTCTGCGAAGGGAAGGACTCGCGGGTGTGGGGGAGGCCCATGGGACGGGGTGGGAGGATGGCGAGCAGTGGCTCGGGGAGGGTGAGGAAGTCGGGCGAGAGGGTGACGAGGACGGCGGTGAGGGCTTTTTTCTGGTCAGCGGGGGCGACGATTTTTGTGACGAGCTGCCCGTCTCCACGAAGGGCGTACGTGTAGTCGAGGCCGCCGATCTGCTTGATGGTGGCTTCGGTCTGGTAGCGATGTAGGAGGTAGAGGGGAACGAGGGTGTCTTCAAGCTGGGCCATGGGGGTGCCGGGCTTGATGGCGTTTTCGCCGAAGCGGGCGAGTGCGGCTTTGCGGATGGTCAGGATACGTTCCAGCTCCGTTGCGGGATCAGCTCCGTTGTCCCAGAGGTGTGCGTTCGGGTGAGCGCTGCCGAGGGGGCGGGCGTCTGCGTCGGAGATAAAGATGAGACCACGCTTCTGGCTGGCTTCGAGGATGTTGTTGAGGGCGGCTGTGTCTTCGGTGGGCTTTGCTGATTGGTCGAACTCGCGGTAGCCGTAGTCGATGGAGACTTTGTCCCAGTCTCCGATGTTTACGGCGTAGGCGTGGGAGAGGTCGGGGATACCGTTGGGGCCGAGGGCGATGTAGGGGTGGGGGTAGTCCATTACGGAGGTGCCGTTAGGCAGAGTGGTTCCGAAGGCGCTGGCGGCGAAGTTATGCGCGAGGCCGAGGGTGTGGCCGGTCTCGTGCGCGGCTAGCTGGCGGATGCGCTGGAGGACCATCTGGAGCATGGGGTCGTTGGCTGGTGTGATGGTCTGGCCGGTGACGTAGGGCGAGAGGAGGGCTTCGGCTATGAGGTAGTCCTGGCGGCCGCGAAGGGAGCCGAGGGTGACGTTGCCTTTGATGATCTCGCCGGTGCGTGGGTCGGTAACGCCCTCGCCGTAGCTCCAGCCGCGGGTGTAGCGGTGCACCCACTGGATGATGTTGTAGCGGACGTCCATGGGGTCGGCGTCGGCGGGAAGGATGTCGACACGGAAGGTGCCTTTAGCCCAGCCTGCGGCCTGGAAGGCCTGGTCCCACCAGCGAGCACCTTCGAGGAGTGCGGTGCGGATGGGCTCGGGTGCTCCGCGATCGACGTAGTACTGAATGGGGGCTACCGGTTCGCAGGCGGTTTTGCAGGAGGGGTCTTTTTTGATGAGGCGATGGCGGGTGATGAATTGTTGATCGAGATTCGCGCCGAGCGGGGCGGTGTAATCGCGCCATGAGATGGGGTAGTAGCCGGCGCGGGGATCGAAGCGGCGCGGGGTGAAGCCGGGGTCAGGAAGCTGGATGAAGGACTGGTGCTGGCGGACGGTGAGGGCGTGGGGATCGGGGGTGACGTTGGTGACGAACTCGCCCTTGGAGGGGTCGTCGGTGGTGAAGGTGAGGATGGCCTCGACCTCGGTGTTGCGGGGGAAGGCTCTGGTGGAGTCGAGCGAGATGGTCGAGCGGGAGTCGTCGAGTTTGAAGGTACCTTGCTTGAGGTGGGTGAGGGTTTCGGCTACGCCGTGGGCGTCACGGACGAAGAAGCTGGTGGCGTCGACGAGGACGGCTCCGCTGGGGTCTTCGGCCTCGACTTTGAAGCCGTAGAGAACCGACTCGGGAAAGGACTGGCGGACGGCGAGTTGTTCGGCGGAGTCGGTAGAGGAGGAGCGGAAGGCTTCGTTCGGCTGGACGAGGAGGACTTTGGGGCCGGTGCGCTGGAATCGGACGATGGCGCCTTCGGAGATCTGGCCGCGGTCGAGGCCGAGGTCGTTGGAGCCGGTGCCGTAGGGGAGGGAGTGGGTGTAGAGGAAGTCCTGGCTATTGCCAGCGGCGTCGAAGTGGGGGATCTCGAGGTAGAGCTTGCCGGCTTTGGCGTCCCAGGTGATGGGCAGAAGGCCGTCGATGCGGTTCATGCCGGCGGTTTTGCTGGCGATGGTCGGTGTCGAGGACTGGGCTGTGAGGACGGGGAACGAGGTCGCCAGGAGCAGGAGGCCGAGGGCCAGACGTGAGCGCATTCCTCTGTTGTAGCACGGAGAACGCTACGGTTTGCGTGCGGCCTGCCAGGCTTTAGCGTACTTCCAGCTGGTGTAACCGGAGTGGTAGAGGTGCAGCAGGAAGCCCTCGCGGCCGTCGAGGATGCCGAGGCGGAAGAAGTAGTTCCAGACGAAGGTGGAGAAAGGGATTATGAAGACGTTGTAGGCGAAGGCGACGACGGAGCGGCTGGTTTTGCCCTTGGCGACGAGAAGTTTTGCGCCGAGGGTGCTGTAGCGGTCCATGTGCTCGAGGTAGCTCTCGAGGGTGGGGTAGGCGTGGTGGATCAGGTCGGAGTGCAGTGTCTCGAGGTTGCCTGTGAAGGCGATGGTCTCGTGGACGGGCCTGTCGGTGAAGCGGGCGGGCGGGGCGAAGTTGGCAGCATGGCGGCGGAACAGCCGGAGCTTGGGGTCAGGATAGAAGCCCCCACGGCGGATCCAACGGTTGAGGAAGAGATTGCGGCGCTTGAGGAGGAAGGCGTCGGCAGAGGGGTTGCGCGGGAGCAGGGCGCGGATCTCGGTCTGGAGTTCGGCGGTTAGTTCTTCGTCGGCGTCGAGCGAGAGGACCCAGGTGCCGGTGCATTTTTCAATGGCGGAGTTTTTCTGCGCGGCGAAGCCCTTCCAGGGTTCGGAGATGACGGTGGCGTCGAAGGAGCGGGCGATCTCGAGGGTTCGGTCCGTTGAGCCGGAGTCGAGGACGATGATCTCGTCGGCGAACTGGACGCTCAGGAGGGTGCGGGCGAGGTTAGCCTCTTCGTTGAGCGTGATGATGGCGACGGAGAGCAGTGGCGTGTTCGGCAGCGGTGTTCCCTCTAAGTGTTGGGTAGTGTAGCAGCAAGCCGCGTGTTTGCAAGTGGTTGCGTGCTCCTACGAATGTTGTAGGTTTACTACGTCAGGGTGATGGTGGAGTCGTTGAGGTGTTCGCGGAGCAGCCGCTGGATGAGGGTCTTGAGGTCTTCGCCGGTTTTGGGTAGGGCAAAGACGCTGGCGTCTTCGGACCAGTCGAGCTTGTAGCTGGTAGCGAGGGCGGAGATCCAGATCTGGCGGATAGGAGTGTTGGGCGTGACGACGAACTTGCTGGAGCCGTCTCCGAAGATGATGTTCATGACGCCGTTGTTATCCTCGAACTCGAAGGCGCCGTCAGCGTCGTCTTCGGCGGCGATGAGGGACTGCTTAAGGGATTCGAGGGCGTCGTCGGAGTGGCGGCGGAAGGCGGATTCGTCGAGCATATGGCTAGTGTAAGGCAGCAGTTGGAGAGTGCGCGAGGGACACTCTTCTCAGAACTTCTGCGTTCGGCAGAAAAAAGGCCGCCCAATGAAGGACGGCCCGATGAGTTGAGGAACGCTTTATTGAACAGTGAGCCCGACGACGGTGCTCTGCGTGATAGAGCCGGCAGTCGCGGTGATTGTGACCTGGGACTGACCGGTGGGTGTGCCGGGAGTCGTTGGTGTCGTGGGTGCCGTTGGAGCAGGGGTCATTGCGGCGCTCGCGGGTGCCATGTAGTTCGAACAGCCGGCGATGACCCCCACCGACAGGAGAACGAAGGCTGAGAGGCTTAGAAGAAAGAGCTGCTTCTGCTTTTCGGACCGCCGGCGATTGGTGAAGAGCATGAGCGAGCCGAACGGAAGCAACAGGGCTGCGGAGATTGCTGCTGCATGGGATGCCGACATTCCAAAAGGTGGAGTCAGCATTGCGCCGCTCTTTGACGTCTGAATGGTGACGGTGCTGAGGGCGCTGGACATAGGAGAGACTGAGAGTTGGCTGGGCGAGAAGTTGCAGGTTGCACCCGCAGGCAGACCGCTGCAGGCGAGAGTGACGGTCCCGCTGAAGTTGTTGGTGGGTGCCACGCTGACGACCATCTGGCTGGAGGATCCGGCTGCAATGGTGGAGACGGAGTTGGAAGCGCTAACTCCGAAGGTCGGCGTGCCGGTTGGGGTTGGGTTGTTGGAGATGACGCCGAAGAGTCCGTGGGATTCGCTCGAAAGGCCAGCGGTGAAGTAGAGAGAGTTGACGTCGCCGTAATTGGCGGTGCCGAAGGTGATCTCCCAGAGGGAGGGATAGATGACAGATTTGCCGTTGGTGTCGGTAATCTGCCCCAGATAGGCGAAGCTCTTGGGGTCGTAGACGTTGATGATGCCGTCGCCGAAGTTGCCTACAAGCAGGTCGCCGCCGTAGATGCCGAAGGTGGACGGGGCGAGTGCCATTCCCCATGGAGCATTAAGGTTGCCGCCGGTGATGGCGCGGGCCACAAAGTTGCCGTTGGTATCGAAGACGCTGACGATACCATTACCGGGGCCGGGGACCTGCTGGACAGAACGCGGATTCGCCGAGGCGCTTTGCGGCACGATATAGCCCGTTGGTGACGTCGGAGTCGGTACGGAGGTTGTGGTGACGCTTTGCATCGCGTAAGTAACGAACACCTGCGTGCCGATTGTGTGGACAGCGAAGGGTGCGTAACCTGCGGGAAGGTTAGGGTCGGTGAAGGTTCCGGGGAGTTTGGCAGCTTGATAGTTGCTGTCGAAGACGTCGATGCTGGGCTTGGGACCGAAGTTGGAGGCGAGAATGAAGGTGCCGTTGGCGTTGGTCATCAGCGCCATGTCTGTGTAGACGGCCCCGGCGGCGCTGTTGTTGACTGTAATCTGGGCAACACTGTTCGCGGTGCCCAGAGCCGGGTTCCAGGCCGATATTGTGCCGTCGAGTGAGGAGAAGAGGAAGACTGCCTTCGATCCGTCAGGCTGGTTAAAACCGTTTGCGGAGCCAACAAAAACAGTGCCGGTGGGTGTGCCGGTCGTGGTGGTGCCCCCAGATGCGGCTGGAACGACGACCTTGAAAGGGATGGTGCCGTTCGTCAGAGCGACGTAATCGAAGCCTGTGGCGGCAGTGTTGATCCAGAAGTCAGTGCCAATGGAGATGCCCCAGGGGTTGACGAAGTTGGGATCAGTCGTGATGGCCGGTACGGAGCCGTCGGAGATGAGATTGGTAATTTGATAGGTCCCAGCTGCTTGTGCGAATGCATGACCCGATGAAGCCGTGAGCGCGAGGCAGAGGGCTAAAAATCTGTTGCACGTGGCCCTGACGCCTGATGATTCCCTGTGACGATAGCTTTGCATTGTTCCTCACATTTCTCTGTCTGCTGGATGCGCAGAGGTCTCGCCGGACAGGCGATCTTGTCCGGCTTGATTGGAGAGTAGTGAGTATGTGGGAGGGACTTGTCAGCGACGGGTCACGATGCCGTAAGACGTTTGCACTATTCTATGGAGACGTAAAACTGCCACCATTGCGATAAAGCCGATGGTGGCAGACGCTTTGAAATCGTTCGTCGGGTTTTCTTACAAACTAAAACGGGATGTCGTCGTCGGTGATGCCCTGGTCGGCGTAGTCGGGCTGGCTGGACGGGGTGCGCTGGTCGAAGCTGGCAGTGCTGGACTTGGAGTAGCCGCCGCTGCCGCCTTCGCTGCGTCCGCCGGGAGCTCCGCCGAGGAGGGTGAGCTCGTTGACGAGGATCTCAGTCTTGTATTTCTTCTGGCCGGACTCTTTGTCGTCCCAGGAGCGGGTTTGGATCTTGCCTTCGATGTAGAGCTGGGTGCCCTTCTTGACGTAGTCGCGGACGATCTCGGCGGTGCGGCTGAAGGCTACGAGATTGTGCCACTCGGTCTTGTCCTGCCAGTTACCTTGCTGGTCTTTCTGACGATCGGCCGTAGCGAGCGAGAAGCTGGCGACTATGGTGCCGCCGGCGGTGGAACGGATTTCGGGGTCTTTGCCTACGTTGCCCAGGAGAAGAACTTTATTGACGCCTTTTGCCATCGAGATACTCCGGTTTGTTGCAGATTATGAAGGTTGAGGATAGCAGAGAGAGGCCTGTGGGGATGTGGGTCTATTTGGCGGGGGGCGCTGGCCACTGTTCGATGACGCGAGCGACGACCTGATCGGCGAGGCCACCGGAGACGAGGACGTTTTCCGGGGCAGTTTGGAGAAATCGAATGATCCCATTGTGGTCGGTGACGATCAGGACGGGGAAGTCATTAGCAGCGAAGCGGGTGAGGATATCGTTGGAAACGACAAGGGTTGGGGTGCCGCGCAGGAGTTCGGCGGGAGTTTTGGGCAGAGATTGGGCTTGATCGAGGGCCGCATCTGGAGCAGCGGACGAAGGGAGGAAACGGGCTGCTTTGGCCGAGGCGGGCTTGGTTCTGGCAGGTATGGGCGTTGGCGTTGGAAATGGAGTTGCCTGGGCGAGAAGAGCGAAGAAATGGCCATCGAACTGCGTAATGCGAGAGAGTGCGCCCATGAGCTGCGGCCCCATACGGATGCATTGCGCGCACCAATCGGGAAAGAGGAGAAGCGCCGTGGCTGCGCTGAAGTAGGTCTCAATGTGGGGCGGATGATTGACCGGCTCGCGAAGAAGATAAGCAGAAGAAGCGATGTTCGGCAGGGGCGTACCCAGAAGCGCGTACTGACGGCGGGATTCAGCGATCAGGATGGACTCGTCGGTTGAGAGATTCGGCGGAAGTGCAGCCTCGAGCTCAGCGATGGTGGCTGCAGCGGCGTCGGGTTGGTTGGCAAACTGCTGGAGAGAGGCGAGTTCGATGCCGTCGGCGTAGAGATCATGCAGCGAAAGCTGGTGTTGAGATGACGTGGGATTGGCGATTGCAGCTGAGCGGAGTAAAGGGAGAAGGACAGCCTGACGCTTTGCGAGGAGGCTGAGCGCATCGGGAGTCTGTATGAGTTGGAGGTAACGGATGGTCTCATTTGTCGATTGAGAGGTGAGGTCCGTGTAAGGAACGGTCTTGAGCATTTCGAAGGACGCCACAAGCGCGGCTGCAGGATCGTTGAGGTGCAGGCTGGAGTCGATCATGTAGCCATAGGCCTGCGTAAGACCGGGAAAGGCGTCAGCGGGCTTGGCCTCTGGACCTGTTCTGTGCGTAGCGTCGAGATAGAGGGTCGCTGCTTCCTGCACGGTTGGCCATTGCAGCCCGAGCGAACAGAGCCGAGCGTAAGCGATGAGATCCTCGCCGGAGAATTGATTTGCGGTACGTGCAGAGCACGCGTCCTTTGCTTGCTGGATGGCGACGCTGAGAGCGGCGGTTTCTGAGTCGGACCAATTCTGAATAGACCGGCGAGTGATCTCTAGCGGGCGAGTCGCTTGTTCGTAAGCAGATTGCGGAGAGAGCTGCAGCGGGACCTGAGGAGTTTGTGCGAAGGCAGCAGAACTAAGGAGCAAAGTGAACTGGATGACGAATCGGCGCAAGCGGTCCCTCCGGGTAACGCAAAGGATAGCAGAGAGTTAGCGTCGTCGGTCGGCGAAGAGCTTCATAGCGGCGAGGACCAGAGTCAGGAAGCCAGTGGGGAGGCATCCCAGCGCGAGGACGAGCGCCAGCCAGCCAGAGTTGGTGTGCGGACCCTGGCGGCCTATTCCGCCGAAGACAGTGAAGGCGAGCAGAGCGGCAAGGACTCCAGTGCCGAAGATCCAGAGGCCGGTGGTGAGGAGTTTTTTTGTATCTGGCTGCATAAGGGCAGGGAACTGGATTAAGGAATAGCGAACGAATGTGATTGCCGAGTTAGTGGATTGCGGACTGCATCCAGTAGATGATGACTCCGGTGATGGAGACGTAGAGCCAGATAGGGAAGGTGTAGCGTGCCACTTTTTTATGGATAGGAAAGCGGCCAGTGAGCGAGAGGAAAAACGTGATGAGGATCAGCGGAAGCGCCAGCACCGAAAGAACAATGTGCGATGCGAGGAGCTTCCAGTAGAAAGGCCACCAGGGGCTGAGCCGGTTGAAGTGCGTTTCGCCGTGGAGATTGAAGTTGACGAGGTAAGAGACGAGGAAGATCGACGAGAAGAAGAAGGCGGCGAACATCGCGGCGCGGTGCTGAGGGATACGGCGGGCGAGGATGAAGCGATAGCCGAAGAGCAGCGCGATGGTTGCAAGCGCGTTAAGAATTGCGTTGACGAGAGGAAGCGAGCGAAGTTGGGTTCCCGCGACATCAGTTGGAGCGTGGAAGTAGACAAGCCAGCAGATGAAAGCGCTGGCAACTGCGCTGACCGCGATGATAGCGGCGATGATTGCGGGCGGCGTACGAAGCTGATTGTTTGGCAGGGAGCTGGCTGAGGTAGTACCGGGCATTAGAAGAGGAGGCGTCCTTTCGCGTCGAGCATCATGGCGGCCATGAGGAGGGGAAGATAGATGACGGAGGCTTTGAGCAGGTCACGCGCATAGGTGCGGGCGTCGGGTGCCAGCGGCGCGCGGACGATCCGGGCGAAGCGAATGGTGTACCAGAGGTATCCGGCGCTGAGGATCGTGGCCGCGACGGCGTAGAAGTTGCCGGTCGTGCCGAGCCATGTGGGCCAGAGGCTGACGGGAATCATCAGGACGGCGTAGAAGAGCGATTGGATGACAGTGGAGCGTGCGGCATCCTGTGGGTCAGTCTGGGTAGGGGTGAGGCGGATGCCGGCGGCGGCGTAGTCGTCGCGGTAGAGCCAGCCGATGGCCATGAAGTGCGGAAACTGCCAGACGAAGAGAATGGCGAAGAGCGCGACGGCGGGCCACTCGATCACGCCGCGGGCGGCGGTCCAGCCGATGAGCGGAGGAAGCGCGCCGGGGAAGGCTCCGATGAAGGTGTTGATAGGGGTGATGCGCTTCAGCGGAGTGTAAATGCCGACGTAGCCGATAGCCGTGAGAAGCGTCAGGGTTCCGGTCAGAAGGTTCGTCGTGTAGGCGAGGTAGAGAGAGCCAAGGAAGATAGCTGCGAATCCGAGCAGAAGGCCGTGGGCAAGCGAGATACGGCCCGCTGCCATGGGACGGTTGGAGGTGCGGCGCATGTGGGCGTCGGTGCGGCGCTCGAGGGCTTGATTCAGAGCGCTGGAGCCGCAGGTGACGACGGCGATCCCGGCGAGAGCCTGTATCAAGCCGGCATGGAACGGGCTGATGCCGCTGCGCAGTGAGCCGAGGTAAAAGCCTGCTCCCGCAGTGATGATGACCATGGTGGAGACACGGAGCTTGAAGAGGGTTGCGTAGTCGGCCAGCAGCGTGGGCGTGGCTTTCGCTTGAGCCAGGACGTGATCGGTTGTCGCGGAGTGAGCCACGTTTATTAGGATATCGCGTTTGCATCGATGAGATGCTGGTGTTGTTCGTATATCGCCACTGGAGCGCTTTGGATAAAGCTACTTGCCGATGTGAACTGGAAGCACGGGTTGAAGACCATTGCCGCGGGCATTCACGGTTTGGAGCGGAGTTGAGTTAGCAGGGCTTCGGCGGTGGGCTGCGTGTTGATGAGGTCGGCGGGGGTCAGCCAAGCGCGGCGGAGTTGGGTGATGCCGTAGCGGATCTGGTCTAGCTCGTCTGTGCTATGTGCGTCGGTGTTGATGGTGATTTTGCAGCCATGTTGTTTGGCCAGTCGCAGGTGGAGATCGTTGAGGTCGGCTCGGGCTGGGCTGGCGTTGTGTTCTACGGCTACTCCCAGCTCGGCGGCACGCTTGAGAATTTTGTCGAGGTGGAGGGCGTAGGGGTCGCGCTTCAGCACCTTGCGGCCGGTGGGGTGGCCGAGGATTCTTGTGTGCGGATTTTCGAGCGCGCAGAGGATGCGGTCGGTCATCTGGTCGATGGGCTGGTCGAAGCGGCTGTGGACGCTGGCGACGACGACGTCCATCTGGGCGAGGGTGGAGTCGTCGAGGTCGAGCTGGCCTTCAGCGAGAATGTCGACCTCGATGCCGGGAAGAACGCGGATGCGCCCTTGCATTTGAGCGTCGACCTCGCGGATGCGCTTGATGTGAGCGAGGGCGCGCTTGTCGTCCATGCCGTTGGTCATGGCGAGATTTTTGCTGTGGTCGGTGATGGCGATGTATTTCAAGCCACGGGCAAGAGCGGCCTCGGCCATCTCGCGGATGGTGTTGGCGCCGTCGGTCTCGGTCGTGTGCATGTGCAGGTCGCCGTGAATGTCGGTGAGGGTGATGAGCTGCGGAAGCGCGTGGGTGGCGGCGGCTTCGAGTTCGCCGGAGTTTTCGCGCAGCTCGGGTGGGATGTAGTCGAGGTCAAGGGCGCGATAGATCGCTTCTTCGGTGGCGGCGGCAACGATCGTGTTGTCTTCGAGCCGGGCTAGAGCGTATTCGTTCAGCGTGAGTCCGCGTTTGATGGCTCTCTGGCGCAGGGCAACGTTGTGCATCTTGGAGCCGGTGAAGTACTGCAGCGCGGCTCCGTAGCTTGCACGGGGAAGCAGCCGGACGTCGACCTGCAAATTGCTGCGAAGGGTGAAGGAGACCTTGTTCTGACCCTTGGCGAGGAGCTTGTCGATCAACGGCAGCGCGGCGACGTGATCGACTGCGGCGGAGACTACGTCGGCCTCGCAGGCGGGGCCGGTGACAAGGAGGTCGAGGTCGCCGACGGTCTCCCGGCCACGGCGGAGAGAGCCGGCGGGAGTGATCTCGTCGATGCCGGGGAACTCGCGGATGAGAGCGGAGATGCGCTCGGCCTGTTCGCGAGCTTGATCGATACGAAAGCGGCTGGAGTTACGGCGGTAGTCCTCGATGCCCTTGATCAGCTTGGTGGTGAACTTCTCGCCCATGCGGGGGAGCTTGTTAAGGTCGCCAGCCTTAGCTGCGGCTTCGAGCGCATCGATATCGGCGACTTCGAGTGCGGACCAAAGCAACGCCACTGTCTTAGGACCCATGCCGGGCAGGCGCAGCAATTCAAGCATGGTGGGCTTGTACTTCTGCAGAAGCTCTTCGCGCAGGGGCAGAGTGCCGGTGTTGACGATGGCAACGATATTAGCGGCCATGCCTTTGCCGATCCCCGCGATGGCGAGCAGCGCCTTAGGATCGGCGTCAGGTGTCGCGAGGGTGGCGAGTTGGGTGGTCTGCTGCTCGACGGCCTCGGCGGCGCGGCGATAGGAGCGAACACGAAAGGGGTCGGCTGAGTCGATCTCGAGGAGAGAGGCGGTCTCGTCAAGCAGGCGGGCGATGGAAATATTGTCCATAAGAGTGCAACAGGGCTCGTGGACAGTATGCAACATCAAACGAAAACGGCGCACACGCCCTTTCGTGGCGTGATGCACCGTTCGTGGTGTCCCAGAGCCTGGAAAAGCAACAGACTAATTGGCGATGCGGGCTACCTGATCAGCCTGTGGCCCTTTGGCGCCCTGAACAATATCGAATTCAACCTCGTCGCCTTCTTTGAGGCTCTTATACCCTTCGCGCTGTATGGATGTGTAATGGACGAATACGTCGGCGCCCTCATTGCGACCGAGGAAACCGTACCCTTTTGCGTTGTTGAACCACTTCACTGTTCCCCTGTATTGTGCCACGTGCCCAACTCCCTATGTTCGTTGTCGAGCTGCGCCGACTGGAGTCGACACCTCTCAACTCACTGTGACGCAGAAGTTGCGGCTAGGGTTTTCTGGCGTTGTCTCGACTTTGTAAATCATCTGTCACCAGATATTCACAATTTGCCGGCACGTCGGGCGGCGTCGTAGAGCATAAGGCCGATCAGGGTCTTGCCGTCGTGGATTTTGTTCGCAGCGATAAGGGCCAGGGCCTCCGACAGCCGAATCCGCAAGACCTCAATCTGCTCGTCGGCCTCGGGCTGCGAGACTCCTTCGCGGATATCGCGGGCTAGATAGATCTGCATCCACTCCCCAAGAAAACCGGGGCTTGCGAAGTATTTGGTCAGCAGCGTCCAGCGTTTGGCGCGGTAGCCAGTCTCTTCGATCATCTCGCGCTTGGCGGCAGCTAGAGTGGCCTCGTTGGGTTCGACGCGGCCAGCCGGAAGCTCGTACAGGAACTGACCAGCGGCGTGGCGGTACTGGCGTTCGAAGATGATCTCGGGGTCTTTGGGGTCCTTCGATTCGTCTACAGCCAGAATGACGACCGAGCCGTTATGTCGAATCACGTCCCGCACATTGGTCACCCCGGTGGGCTCGATCACGGTATCCGTAAAGACGGAGAAAACCTTACCCTTGTAGGAGAGTTTCGAAGACACCAGAACAGCTTTTTTCGACGATTTCTTCGATTTGGAAGAGAGTTTGGCGGCTACGGAGGGCGCGGATGCGTTTAATTTCTTTGCTTTCTTTGACTGGGCGGCCATACGGCTACGGTATCATCCTGCATCGGGAGTTGTGTGGGCCGCATCCAACGAGATGCACGGAAAAGTTCAAGTAATGTCCGCGGCTTCGGGTAACGGGACTGCGGTCTGCAAATGATAGTTGAGGACAGTAGGACCGCAATGAGCGTTGAGTGTTACCCGATAACGGTGTTGCCGCATGTGTCGCAGATCTACCGCGACTTCCTGACCATGGGCGAGAAACCCGCCGATGCGGCGATTCGCTGTTGGTACGGGGCAGAGCCGTTTGCTGGCAAGTGGATCGGCGAGGCGGCCGTGGGGGCCGACGCCAATCGGTTGGCCGACGAGCTGAAGCGGCAGAACGAGAGCTTCGGCGCAGGTGCGGCAGCGATGGCGAACATCGAAAAGCTGCGCGGCGGTGCAAGAGCCGTGGTCACGGGCCAGCAGGTGGTGCTCTTCGGCGGCCCGCTACTGACGCTTTTGAAGGCGGCTTCTGCAGTGGCGCGTGCCAAAGAGGCTACGCGGGCGACCGGTATCGAGCATGTACCGGTCTTCTGGCTCGCAACCGAAGACCACGATCTGGCCGAGGTGGACCAGGTATCGCTACTGACCAAGACCACCGTGGAAACGCTTCGTGCCGGGTTGCGCGTTTCTCATGCCGTGCCTGTGGGCGGAGTGGCCCTGGGGCCGGAGATGGAGTCGCTATTAGAGCGCGCCAGTGAGCTTCTGGGTTACGCCCCGGTCACCGACTGGCTGCGCGAGTGTTACCAGGCACACGACGGACACGAACCGACCCTCGCCAACGCATTCGCACGGCTTATGGCGAAGATATTCGCCGAGCAGGGGCTGATCGTCATCGATGCCTCTTCGCGGGAGTGTCACTCTTTGGGCGCGTCCACGTTGCGCTACGCAATCGAGCACGCCGATGAGCTGCAGAAGGCCCTGATCGCTCGCAGCGAAGACCTGGTACGCAATGGCTACCACGCCCAGGTAATGGTGGCCGAGGGCGCATCCCTCCTCTTCCTTGTAGACGAGGGGACTGGTGAGCGTGTCGCCCTGCGCAGGCCAGCAGAAGGACAATGGCGGGCGGGCGGACATATCTACAGCTCTGAGGACCTGCTGAGCATCCTTGAAAAGACGCCCGAGCGGTTGAGTCCCAACGCCCTGCTGCGACCGGTCTTTCAGGACACGCTGCTCCCGACGGCTACCTACATCGGTGGTCCAGCCGAGGTCGCTTACTTCGCGCAGAGTGCCGTCCTCTACGACAAGATCTTGGGCCGAATCACTCCTGTATTGCCCCGTCTCAGTGCCACGCTCATTGAGCCGGCGATCGCCGACATCATGGACAAGGACGAGGTGCAGCTCCCCGACGCCATGACCACGGCCGACGAGCTTGCACAGCGTCTCGGCGCACGTGCGATGCCCATTCCGCTCAAGAGAAAGCTGGCCGCGGTCGGCAACGCTCTCGATACCGAACTCGAGGCACTTACGGAATATCTGCGCGGCATCGACGAGAGCCTGGGAACCTCCGCGGAGAGCTCGGGGTCGAAGATGCTCTACCAGATGAACCGTCTGCGGCGCATGGCGGCAACCTACGAGCTCCAGAAGGAGTCGAGCCTGCGCAAGCACGCCGAGGCCATTACGCTGAACATCTATCCCGACGGCCACCCGCAGGAGCGTGTTCTGGCAGGGGTATGGTTTCTGGCGAGATACGGCGAGGGCCTCGTGGAGCGCCTGGTCGGTGTGGCAGGAAACCAGTGTCCGGGCCATGTGGTGGTAAGGCTCTGAGCTTTACGCGGTGATATCCTTACATCAGAAAGAACGCAGCTGCGGGCTTCAGGGCAGCGTCAGCGCGTAGGGGTCGGCCGTGAACCGCGTCACGCCAAATCGACGATTTCATTGGATCTTGATCTCGGTTCTTCTATTCCTGGGAATCTTTCCCTCCAGTGTGGCATCCAGACGCTCCAAAGGTGAGCACATTCCACAACGGGCTGCCAGCAGGGCAATGGGAGCGCACGGCAGTCTTACCGCTGCAACTCGAGCCGAGCGTCCCGCGCCGTCACCCATCCTGAGTTTCATCCTTCTTACGCTACTCGCAAACCCGTTTTCCTTCAGGCTCGTTAGGGCGTGGCGTCTGTATCCGACGATACGACGCTCCCTATGCCCAAGTCTCTGGTCGCCGCAGCTTCTCTTTCGCCCTCCCCCAGTCTCCATCCTCGCTTAGCGCCTCTCGGCGTTCTCTGTCGCGCACCTAGCGTGACGCGGCTCCCTTTCTAAGCGTGAACGACACCGTATCAAGGAGACTTAAATGCTCACCCAGGTTGAAACCCATAGGGTCTCTCTCCCCCCTTCTCCCCTATGTTCCTTTCAGGACGAAGATGCAGACCTCACCCTGCAACTGCGTCGAAACGAACTGACAGACCTCGTAGTCAAGGAAAAGAACCATTTCCTGAGAATCGCATTCTCGATTCTGCGAGACCGAACCGAGGCGGAAGACGTTGTCCATACCGCCTTTTGTGCTGCATGGATGGCGATGGGAAGGTTTCGCGGAGACTCTTCCATAAAAACTTGGTTCACAAGAATCGTCGCGAACCGTGCCATCCTGGCTTTGAGGAAGTTGAGAAGAAAGACAACGGTCTTTCTCGAAGATAGCCCTGAGTATCTCCACCACTTCGAGCAAAGCTTCAGCGCTGCAGTCGAGGACCCGGAGACGATCGCTGCACGGCAGGAAGCGGTGTGGCTCGTACGCAAGCACATGGAGAACCTGCCCGCAGAGGCTCGCATCATGGTTACGCTTCACTTTTTCAATGACTGCTCCCTCCAGCAGGTTGCAGAGCTAAGAGGCAAATCCCGCCCTTCGGTGAAGGCTCACCTTCACCGTGGTAAGGCAATGCTGCGGAAAAGCATATGCAAAGGGCGTGGCCGCACGATGATGACTGCACGTTAAGAAGGGCTGCTGACGCCAGCTTCCAGGTCTCAGCAGAGACCCGGAAGCCGGCGGAGGAGTTGCCGTTCTCCTTCAAGTGACTGAAAGGTGCTTACGAACAGATCAGAGCCCCTCTTCCAGAGGTCCGGCCATGCGCCTTACAATGGCTTGTGAGGAATCGTTATGGGCCTGAGTGACCAGCCGTTTGAAGTAATGTGTCCGGACTGCGGTGCGATGCTGAAGATCGATCCCGTCACGCGGGCAATCATCGCCCACAAGTCCGCTCCAAAGAAGAAGATGTTCGAAGACTTCGGCGAAGCGGCGAAGGCTCTGCGCGAGAGCGATGCCCGCCGCGATTCCATCTTCGCCCAAAGCGTCGAGGCGCAGAAGAACAAGGACGACGTGCTGGCCAAAAAGTTCGCCGAAGCGGTCAAGAAGGCCAAGGAGACCCCCCTCGGAGAACGTCCATTGCGAGACTTCGATCTCGACTAAGCCCTGGCAAAATAAAGTTGAGAAAAGTGCGTATTTTCGACTCTCATGGAAACGTGCATCCACTTACCAGCTTTGCCACACTTTTCTCCACGAACAGACCACCAAAACACCACATCTACCACCGTTTTTCTTGAAAAACCCCCGAAAAACACCACCCGGCCCTATTCAAAAAAAAATCACCACAAAAACATCACGGTAAACTGAAGAGATGCCACCAATCTTAAATGCGCAGGGGTTGACCAAGGCCTTTGGCGCCACGGCTCTGTTTCGCGAAATCTCCTTC
Source organism: Edaphobacter aggregans (assembly GCF_003945235.1). Classification (NCBI taxonomy): domain Bacteria; kingdom Pseudomonadati; phylum Acidobacteriota; class Terriglobia; order Terriglobales; family Acidobacteriaceae; genus Edaphobacter; species Edaphobacter aggregans. The sequence continues at coordinate 1,165,044 of NZ_RSDW01000001.1, read as the reverse complement.
ACCGTCTCCGACGGCGACCGCATCGGCCTGATCGGGCCGAACGGAGCAGGCAAGAGCACCTTGCTGAAAGTCCTTGCAGGAGAAGAAGATGCCGACGCAGGGGACGTCGCCGTGCGCAAGCGCGCCCGCATCGCCTACGTAAAGCAGGAGTCGGACTTCGCCCCAGGCCTTACCATCCGCGACGTCCTCGAAGCCGCACTAAAGCAAGGCAGCATCGCAGAAGCCGAACGCGAAGGCAGATTACGCGAGACCAGCGGCCGGGTAGGATTCCCCACGCTCGACGCCCAGGCTGCGAAGCTCAGCGGAGGCTGGCGAAAACGCCTGGCGATAGCAGAGGCCGTCGTAACGCACCCCGACGTGCTTCTGCTCGACGAGCCGACAAATCACCTGGATTTAGCCGGAATCGTCTGGCTCGAGGAGCTTCTGAATGAGGGTGATTTTGCTTGTGTTCTGGTCAGCCATGATCGTTATTTTCTTGAGAATGTTGCGACGGAAATAGTCGAACTGAACCGTGTCTACGCCGACGGCCTGCTGCGCGTGAAAGGAACCTACTCGAAGTTCATCGAAGGCAAACAAGCGTATCTAGAGGCGCAATCAAAGCTGCAGGAATCGCTGAAAAACCGAGTAAAAACCGAAGTCGAATGGCTGCGTCGGGGACCCAAGGCCAGAGCAACGAAGGCAAAGGCACGCATCGACAACGCCCACGAGTTGATCGGCCAATTGAAAGACGTGAACGCACGTGTGCAGACTTCGACGGCAGGAATCGACTTCTCGGCGACCGACAGACAGACGAAGCGCTTGGTTGAGTTGGAAGACGTCAGCATCACGCTCGGTGATCGCAAGATCGTCGAAGGGTTGAATTTCCTGATCGCCAACGGCATGCGCGTCGGCTTAGTAGGGCCGAACGGCAGCGGAAAGACCACACTCCTGCGCCTCCTGACCGGCGAACTAGCGGCTTCCGCGGGTGAAGTGAAGAAAGCTGCCTCACTCAAGATCGTCTACTTCAGCCAGACACGCGAGCTCGAAGAAGGTGTGACGCTGCGCCGAGCGCTCGCCCCCGATTCGGACTCGGTGGTCTATCAGGGTCGCGTGATTCACGTAGCTAGCTACGCCACAAAATTCCTCTTCACCAGCGAGCAGTTAAATCAACCAGTCGAGCGGCTGAGCGGTGGAGAGCGCGCCCGCGTTCTGATCGCAAAGCTGATGCTGGAGCCTGCCGACCTGCTGCTACTCGACGAGCCGACGAACGATTTGGATATTGCGACGCTGGAGATCCTCGAAGAGAGCCTGCTCGAGTACACAGGCGCTCTGGTTCTGGTAACCCACGACCGCTACATGCTCGACCGCGTCTCGACCATCGTCTTAGGGCTCGACGGAAAAGGTGGAGCGGAGACCTTCGCGGACTACTCCCAGTGGGAGCAGTGGCGAGGGGTGGCGGTGGAGGAGCCGATTGCTCCCGGGAATACAGGAAAGGCAGTCGCTTCGGTGACGTCGCCTTCTGCGCCAGCAGGGAAGAAGAAGCTGTCGTATCTGGAGGCTCGGGAGTTTGCGGGGATCGAGGCTTCGGTGGAGGCTGCTGAAGAAAAGCTTCAGGCAGCGAGGGCGAAGGTTGAAGATCCTATCGTGGCAACGGATGCGACGAAGCTGACGGCAGCGCTCGCCGAGATGGAAGTCGCGCAGGAAGAGGCGGATCGACTCTATGCGCGGTGGGCTGAGTTGACCGAGAAGGCCGGGTAGCTACTGCTTTACGACTGCGCCGTTCTTCATAACGAAGGTGACTTTGCGTAGGGTCGAGATGTCGTCCAGTGGGTTGCCCTGGACTGCGATGATGTCTGCGTAGTAACTGGGTTTGAGTTCGCCGATTTGTCCGCCCCATCCGAGTAGCTTCGCTCCATGGAGTAGATCTGCGCGGAGGACATCCGCTGGTTTCATGCCGTACTCAACCATCAGTTCCATCTCGCGGGCTTGTGTGCCGTGTGGGAAGGGACCTACGTCGCTGCCTACGGCGAAGGGAACGCCTATGGCCATCTGTTTTTTGAACTCGGCGGCGTGGTAGGCCTGCTCGCCGCGGAGATAGGCGGCGCGTTCGGGTGTGGCGGCCTGGTCGGCGAAGTACTCGGCGATGGCGAAGGTGGGGACGGCGTAGATCTCCTTGTCGTGCATCGCCTTCATCGTGGCGTCGCTTAGCTGGTAAGCGTGGTCGACGGAGGCGACACCTGCTGCTACGGCGTAGCCTGTGCCGGGCTCTCCCGTGGCGTGGACTGCTACTCCTCGTCCGGAGGTGCGGTCTCCGCCTGTGCGTGCGGCTTCGGCTACGGCGGCTGCTAGTTCGGCTTCGGTGTATTGGTAGGGCGTTTGGAAGACTCCGTTGTGGAGGGAGTCTGGTCCGGTTTCGTAGATCTTAGTGAAGTCGGCTCCGTCTTTGCGCTGCTGGCGGATGACTTCGACTAGCTGCTGGAGTGAGTTTGCGTAGTCGGCGTTCGAGAGTACGTGTTGCGCCGGATTGAAATCGTTTGCGTCTTCGTGGCCTCCAAGGATGTCGACAGCGTTGCAGCTCATGCGCATGCGGGGGCCGAGGATCAGGCCGGAGTTGATGGCGTTGCGTACGGCTACATCGGCACAGCCTGCGCCTTCGGTGCCCATGTCGCGCTCGGCAGTGAAGCCTGCGAGGAGGTCGAGCCTTGCGGCGTCGGCGGCGATCAGTGTTCGCTGCGGGACGCTCTCTTCGACGGTTTGCAGGTCTTCGGCTCCGGGATGGAGGAAGAGGTGCACGTGGGCGTCGATCAAGCCTGGCATCAGGGTCGTGTCGCCAAGGTCGATGACCTTAGCGCCGGCTGGGTGCGCTACGTTGGGGCCTGCGGCGGTGATGCGCTCGCCTTCGACGAGAACTTCGCCGGGTGTGATGATCTTTCCAGCGGAGACATCGAGCATCCGTGCAGCGTGGAGCACGAAGGCTGGTTTTGCCGCGGCGGGAGCTTGGGCAAGAGAGGTTACCGCCACAGACACGAGAGCGAGAGCACCGACGAGAGTCTTCATGGTGCTAGAAGCATACCGCGAAGCTGTCAGCTTTTTAGAAGCCCATGGAATCGTCCGCGGAGGGGCCGTAGAGCGGCGGAACCGGCACGTCATTGAGGCGAAGGTAGACGCCTAGCTGAGCGCGGTGGTGGATGAGGTGGTTGAAGAACATTGTGCGGTAGAGGATGCCACGGGGAGCGTCGACTATGGGCTTGTCTCCCCAGCTCATCTTCCAGTGCTTCTGGAGGTCTTCGTCTGTGGCAGAGGCAAGGGCGCTGCGGGCTTTGGCGGCCAGTTCGTCGAAGTCGGCGAGGAGCTTCTGGCGGGACACGAAGTCCATGTTGGGCCACTTTTCGGTGGCGAGGTCGAGGGAGTCGGTGGTGAGGATGGTGGTGCCGAACCGGGGGAGGGTGGCGACATGGACGGCGAGGCGTCCCATGGGCATGGACTTCTCGTGACACTTGAAGTCGGGGTTGGCTTCGGGGATTCGCTCGAGTGTGGTGCGGGTGCCCTTCATCTCGGAGTCGAAGTCCTGGAGGAGAATTTCGGAGATCGTCATTGGAGTTCCTTTCGACCGCGGATCTCGCGGGGGTAGTACGGATTCGTAACGGCGACCAGAATAGTAAATCCCTACTGACAGCATTGTGTCAGTAGGGTTTGTGAAGTTTATGCGTTTTTTACAGGCCAGTGGCGTTGTAGCCGCAGTCTACGAAGGTGATTTCGCCGGTGATTCCGCTTGCGAGGTCGCTCGAGAGGAATAGGGCGGCGTTGCCGACTTCGAGCTGGTCTACGTTGCGGTGGAGCGGGGCGCGCTGCTCAACGGCGGTGAGGATGCTGGTGAAGTCGCTGATTCCGCGAGCGGCGAGGGTTTTGATGGGGCCGGCGGAGATAGCGTTGACGCGGATCTTGCTGGGGCCGAGGTCGGCGGCGAGGTAGCGGACGATGGACTCAAGCGCAGCCTTGGCGGGGCCCATGATGTTGTAGTTGGGGAAGACCTTGTCGGCGCCGTAGTAGGTGAGGGTAAGGATGGAGCCTCCGTCCGTCATCAGCGGCTGGGCGACGCGGGCCAGGGCGACGAGTGAGTAGGCACTGATGTCGAAGGCGATGCGGAAGTCTTCGCGGGCAGTCTGGAGGACCGTGTTCTTGATGTTAGGAGCGAAGCCGATGGAGTGCACGATGATGTCGAGCTTGCCGTAGGCGGCTTTGAGCTGCTCGAAGACGGCGTCGATGTCGGTGTCGATGGAGACGTCGCAGCGGAAGGTTTTGGTGTTGGGCAGGTCGGCGGCCAACTCGTCGGCGTCACGCTGGAGGCGTTCGTTCTGGTAGCAGATGGCGAGGGTGGCGCCGGCTTCGGAGAGCTTCTGGGCGATACCCCAGGCGATGCTGCGCTTGTTGGCCAAGCCGAAGACGACGGCTACTTTGCCTTTTAGGTCGATCATTTTTTTTGTTTCGCTCCTGTTGGTTTCCGTTGGTAAGGATAGCAGCGGTTGAGGAAGGTGTACTCCCTCCGGGGGTACTTTTTGTTCTAAAGTCTTCGAAAGATTTGGGTTAGGTCCGGACTTTGGTTTGGTTCCGGTTAAGGTTAACGAGAAGGCCCCGGCTTGTGACCGGGGCCTTTCTGAGTACCTACTATTCAGTATAGCTGGTTGGATGGAATTGCTACGCCGCGTAATGTCCTTGATTGGTGCGGGGTTTTGCGGTTTGGGGCTTGACAGCGATTTCTGTGGAAATCCTGAAGCTTGAATTAGGAGACTAACCAGTCGTATTGGTCTTCGGTGACAGGGACTACGGAGAGGCGGAATTGGCGGAAGAGGATGGAGTCTTGGAAGACGGCGGCTTCGCGGATTTCGGCGAGGGGCTTTTCGCGCTTGAGCGGTTTGACAGGGGCGATGCGGACGTTGGGGTTTTTGGGGTCGGTGGCGTCTACGGAGACGACCTTCGCGAGGCCAACGGCGGCTTTGCCTATGTTGGAGTGGTAGATGACGAGTTTGTCGCCCTTCTTCATGTTGCGGAGGGTGAGGAGGGCCTGGTTGTTGCTGATGCCGTCCCAGGTGGTCTCGCCGTCGCGGACGAGGTCTTCGAAGGAGTATTTGTTGGGTTCGGTTTTTAGAAGGTAAGGCATGAAGACAGGGTATAGGGAGTAGGGGGCAGGGGGTAGGTTTTTTAGCCGCCGAGGTCGATGAGGTGGACTTTGTTGAGTGGCTGGCCTAGGAAGTTGGAGCCGAGGCGCTGGAATTTTTCTATGGAGTCGGTGGCGTAGAAATCGCAGGTTGGTGGGGTGGTTATTGCTGGTTCGTTGATGGTTATTGGTGGTGTGTTGGTGGTGTTTGTGTGGATGTGGGCCGCTACGGTTTGGGCAGTGGCTTCGGCTGAATCGATGATGCGCATGGGGTGGTGCAGGTTGCGGAGGGTGGTCTCGATGAGTGGTTTGAGGAGTGGGTAGTGGGTGCAGCCCAGGAGGAGGGTGGTGGCGTCGGGGGCTTCGGCCAGGGCTTCGAGGAGGTAGATGCGCAGGACTTCGAGGGTGACGGCGGCATTGATGGGGTGGTCGATCCAACCTTCTTCGACCAGCGGGACTAGGAGGGGGCAGGCTTTTTCGGTGGCTCGGAGGCCCAGGGCGGTGAGGGCCTGGGTGTAGGCGTGGGATTGGGTGGTGGCTGTGGTGGCCAGGACCAGGACGTGGCTGCCCTTGGGGCGCGGGGGCGCCATGGGCGAAATGCGCGGGTTCTTCCTCTTCGACTCGCGCTGCTCGCTCAGGGTCAGAATGGCAGGCGTTTTCGATGTGCTGAGGGCGGCGGCTTCGGCTCCGGGTTGGATTACGCCTATGACTGGGATGGGGAGGTTGGATTTGATGTCGTCGAGGGCCAAAGCCGTGGCGGTGTTGCAGGCGATGACGAGGAGGTCGGCGCCCTGGTCGGCGAGGAAGCGGGCGCTCGAGAGGGCGTAGCGGACGATGGTCTCGCGGGACTTGGATCCGTAGGGGAGACGGGCGGTGTCACCGAGGTAGATGTAGTGGGCGCCGGGGATGAGTGGTAGGAGGGCTCGGAGGACGGTGAGGCCGCCGAAGCCGGAGTCGAAGACGCCTATTGTGGGAGTGGGCATGGTCTTGGTTCTTAGTTATTGGTTGTTAGTTTATTAGGTCAGGTATCAGGTATCAGGTATCAGGTATCAGGTGTCGGGTGTCAGGTATCGGGTATCGGGTTTGGGTTGGTTATGGTTCTGTGGCTTCTTCGGTGGGTTGGACGGGTTTGGTGGTGGTGTCAGTGGCAGGGTAAGAGGCGCGGAGGTCGGCGTGGCCGGCGAGGGTGTCGCGGGGCTGGCCGTCGACGAGGAAGCGGATCTGGGTGATCTGCGGGAGGGCGGCGTGAAGGGTCCCGACGATGGACTGAATGGTGAGGTTTTCGGTCAGGATGCCGGAGGGGTGGTTGTCGACGAATGCGCTGTGGAGGTTGATGACGGCTAACTGACCGGGGATGGTGGGATCGGGGTTGGTGAGGAGGAATACGTCGTCGATGGCCGGGCCGGGTTGGAGGGGGTGGGTGGAGTCGGGTTTGGAGTATTGGGCGAGGAGGTGTTCGAGGAGGGCGCGGGCGCGGAGGGTTGGGTCTTGCGGGAGTGCGACCTGGTCGCGGGTGGAGGTGATGGTGGCTTCGGCGTCGTTGGCGAGGTAGAGGGCGACTTCTTCAGTGCTGGCGGTGGTGGGGGCGGCGATGGGGGTGGCGTCGTTGAGGGAGGTGAGGCGCTTGTGGGCCTGCTGGCAGCCGTGGAGGAGGAAGGCCGCCATGAGAGCGATGCCGCCGACAAGGCTCCAGAAGAGAATGCGCTGGTAGCGGGGGATCATCGGGGGGCTCCGGTGGTGGTTGAAGGGGGTGGGGCGTTGCGGGTTCGCCAGGTGGTGAGGGCGGTCGCGATGGCCTGAGCTGCCTGTTGCTGGTAGGTGGTGTCGCTGGCGGGAGTGGAGGCTGAGCCGTTGGGGTTGGGGGCTAGCTCGATGGCTACGGCGGGGCAGGTGAGGTTGTTGAGGGGAGGGACGGTGGCTCGGGCGAGGATGACGGGGAGTTTGGCGTCAACGAAGGCCAGGCCGATCTGGTTGGCGACGCGGAGGCTTTGCGGGAGGGTGTAGGTCTGGGCAGTGTCCCAGTGGAGAATGCGGGGAGTGGCGGTGGGGTCGTCTGCGGGCGTGAGAGCGGAGGTGATGATGTGGACTCCGGTGCCGGTGGAGTTGGCGTGGAGGATCAGGCAGACGGCGGGGCGGGCGTGGTTGGCGATCTCGGCACGCTGGTCGGTGGTGAGATCGGTGTCGGTCTCGTGGGAGGTGATGACGGTGAAGCCGGCGGCGGTGAGGAGGGTTTTGATGCGGGAGGCGAGGGCCAGGGTGATGTCTTTTTCGAGGAGATTATTGGGGAGGCTGGCTCCGGTGTCGGCGCCTCCGTGGGCGGGATCGAGGAAGATGAGGTTGCGGTAAAGGGTGGGGGCTGGTTTGGGGAGCTGCGGTACGTAGAAAGATTGATCTCTTTGGGTGGGGCCTGCGGGTGCTGGGGTGGCTTGGAGTGTTGGCGTCTGGGCGTGCGACGTTATGGCGATTAGGGCGAGGAGGCAATGGGTCGCGGCCTTGAGGATTGGGTTGCGGCTTGGGGTCACGGGTTTGGGGAGATGCGATTTGATTGTAACGGGGTGGTGAGGGAAGGCAAATTGTCTGGGGTGGTTACGGCTAATGATTCAGTCGCTTCGTCCTTCGGACTTCGCTCCGGCCTTCGGCAGGGCGGTGGCCGCCTTTCGGCGGCGGCTGAGAGACCCGAGGCTGAAGCCTCGGGGTACCTAGAAGCAAGGGCAAGTACAGAAGCAGATTCCCTTTCGGGGGTGACAAACAAGAAAAGCATGGGCAACAGCAAGGGCAACAGCAGCTGCCTCTTGGTGTGGCGGCTGCCTTTTCGGTTAGTCGAGGGCGTAGATGGCCAGGCCGCTTAGGAGTTTGGGGTAGAAGTCGGTGGATTTTTGGGGCATGACGTCGCCGGAGAGGGAGACGTCTTTGAGCTGGTCGAGGGTGGTGGGTTTGATAAGGAAGGCTATGTCGGCCTCGCCGCTGGAGACCAGGCCGACGGCTTCATCGGCTTCGCGGATGTAGCGGACGTTGCCTAGGCGGGTGATCGTTTCCTGGTCGAGGCCGAGGAGCTTGTCGAGGATGATGCGGTGGAGCTGGACTACGTCGAGTTGGCGCTGGCGGACGGGAAGGTCGCTTAGGGCGGCAGCGATGACTTCGGATTTCGGGGTTAAGAGGTAGTTGCCGTCGCCGGTCGCGGCGAGGAAGGCGGTGCCTTTGGTGTCGTTGAGGGCGTCGAGGTCGGGGGTGTCGAGTTCCTTGATGTTGAAGTAGGCGCTGGCACGGGTGATGAAGTCGGGCGAGCTGAAGCCTTCGAGGCCGTGGACGACGCGGTGGGTGGGGAGGATGGTGATGCCGGGGGCGTCCATGTTGACGAAGGTCATCATCATGGCGGCTTCGGGGAAGGCCGGGGTGGGGAGATGGCCGGTGGGGAGCTGATGGTCGGGGTCGATGGGGTGGTTGAGGGGAAGCTTGAGCTGGGCGCTGCGCTCCTTAGCGTAGGCGACGGAGGTTTCGTAGCGGTGGTGGCCGTCGGCGATGATGAGCTTCTTGTCGGCCATGGCGGTGACGATGAGGTTGATGAGGTGGGGATCGGTGAGCTTCCAGACGCGGTGGACGACGCCGTACTCGTCGGTGATGGAGAGGTCGGCGGGGTTGTCGTCGAAGCCGTTGGGGCCTTTTGCGCCGAAGATGAGTTTTTCGGCGGTGAAGGCGGGGTCGGAGTAGAGCATGTAGATCTGCTCGCAGTAGGCGCGGGTGGCCTTGAAGAGGCTCATGCGATCGGATTTGTGCTTGGGGAAGGTCTGCTCGTGGCGGTAGACGACCTTGTCGGCGTAGTCGTAGAGGTGCCCGAGGGCGATGAAGCCACGGCGCTCGCGGACCTCGTCGGTGTGGGGGACGGTGTAGGTTTGGGAGTAGCCGTAGAGGGCGGGCTCGGACTCTTCGGCGAGGATGTGCTGCTTACGCCAGTCGCGGAGGGTATCGGCGGCGCGTGTGTAAACGTTCTCCTGCTCGTTGTCGGTGGGGAAGTGCTTGCCGAGGATGACGCGGATGAGGTTGTAGGGGCTGGCCTCGTAGTAGCGATCCTGCATGGCGGGGGTGATTTTGTCGTAGGGCTGGGTGACGACGTCTTCCATGTTGACGCGGGCGGGATCGTAACGAAAGGCGCGGAAGGGGTAGATGCGAGCCATGCTTTTTTGATCTCTCCGGACGAGTGGTCTGGAGTGATTGTACGGGTCATAGACGGAACGAGATAGGCGGAGGAAGTGAGGCACACATCGCTAAAGACTTTGCATCCAACGGAACGGAATGAGGTTGTGACATTCGGATGACAAATGGGGTCTTGAAGAGGTCTATCATTCGGGGACGTTGATAGATGTTGGGCCATAGATGTTAATCTGCGGAACCTGATAGTATGCAGACTTTTCAGGTCAGTGTGCGATGCTTGCGGAAGAGGCGGGTCAGGTCGCAAAGAAGGTGCAGGGCCCTTTATGCGGAGAGGCAAAAGTAGGCAGCAACGGTGGTCGATGGGGACGCGGGCGATCCGGACGCTTGTAATGGTGACGGTCTGCGCCGGGTTGTGGGCAGGTGTTGGTATTGGCGTCGGGTGGGCGCAGGAGAACCCTCTGGGTGAGGTGCATACGCAGCCTCCACCTCCTCCACCGAAGACGCCGGAGGATTCGAAGCCGGTGATTGAGGGAGCGGAGAATGCTGCCGCGCTGGCGACTTCGCGGCGGGATGCTCGGATTCGCGTGGATGTGAACCTGGTGCTGGTGCCGGCGACGGTGACGGATCCGATGAACCGGCTGGTCACTGGGCTCGAGAAAGAAAACTTCGAGGTCTACGACAACAACGTTGGTCAGGTGATCAAGAGCTTTTCGACGGAAGATGCTCCGGTGACGATCGGGATTGTGTTTGACCTGAGCGGAAGCATGACGTCGAAGTTTGCGCGAGCGCGGAAGGCGTTGAGCGAATTTTTGAGGACATCGAATCCGCTGGATGAGTTTTTTGTGGTGGGGTTCAACGACAGGCCTGCGGTGATTGTGGACTACACCTCCGATGTAGATGATGTTGAGGCGCGGATGGTGATGCTGAAGCCGGAGAATCGGACGGCACTGATCGACGCGGTGTACCTGGCGGTGAACAAGCTGCGGCAGGGAAAGTACGACCGGAAGGCGCTGCTGATCGTCTCCGATGGCGGAGACAACCGGAGCCGGTATACGGAAGGCGAGCTGCGCCGGATTGTGCGAGAGAGCGATGTGCAGATCTACTCGATCGGGATCTTCGACCAGTATGCGCCGACGCAGGAAGAACAGCTGGGGCCGCTGCTGCTGACCGATATCTGCGAGATGACGGGAGGGCGGCTGTTCCGCGTGATGGATATCGGAGATTTGGGAGATATCGCTTCGCGAATTAGCGCGGAGCTGCGGAATGAGTACCTTATCGGGTATAGGCCGTCGGAAGTGAAGCGGGATGGGAACTGGCGTAAATTGAAGATACGGCTGGTGCCGCCACCGGGGCTTCCTCCGCTGACGGTACACAATCGCCAGGGGTACTATGCACCTTCGCAGTAAGGGATTTTCGCCGCTGGTGGTAGCGGGATTATTGATACTGGTTTCCTGCAGCGTGAGCGGGGTGCAGCAACTTGCGGCACAGCAGACTGCTCCCTCTACAGCTCAGCCACCACTTACGGTGGATCGCGATCCTGTGGCTTCGCCGGATGTCGATCCGCCGCCACAGCCTGCCACGGGCGCTCCGCAGGGAATTGGGCTGGGGCCGATTTCGAAGGGCGCAGGGGGGAAGTACACGCTGCGTACGGACGCGTACGAAGTACGGCTGAATGCTTCAGTATTTGATGGGAGCGGGAAGTCGATTCAGACGCTCGGCAAAGACGCCTTCCGTGTGTATGAGGATGGGGTTCCGCAGACGATTGCTTCGTTTCGGCATGAGGATTTGCCGGTATCGCTGGGGATATTGATCGATAGTTCAGGGTCGATGTATGACAAGCGGGCGGCGGTGGAGAAGGCTGCGCTCGACTTTGTGAGGCTTTCGAATCATGATGACGAGGCGTTTGTGGTGGACTTCTCGTGGGAGGCGTTCATCGACCAGGACTTCACGAGCGACATCCGGAAGCTTGAGGAGGGCCTGGGGTATATCAAGTCGAGCGGGGGGACGGCGATCTACGATGCGCTGGTGGCTTCTGCGGATTATCTGACGAAGAATGCGAAGCATCCGAAGCAGGTGCTGCTGGTGATCACGGATGGCGAGGACAATGCTTCGAGCGCGTCGCTGGAGCAGGCGATCCGGAGGATTCAGGATCTAGATGGGCCGGTGATCTACTCGGTAGGGTTGCTGTTTGGCGAGGATACGGATAAGCGCGAGTCGAGGCATGCGAAGAGAGTGCTGGAGACGCTGAGTGAGCAGACGGGTGGGGCGGCTTATTTTCCGCGGTCGTTGAAGGAAGTGGATGCGATTGCGGCGGAGGTGGCGCAGGATATTCGCACGCAGTACACGATTGCGTATCACTCGACGAAGTCGCCAACGCTGGGCGGGTACAGGCAGGTGCATGTGGATGCAAAGTCGAAGGACTTCGGGCGGCTTTCGGTGAGGACGCGGAGTGGGTACTATCCGAAGGTGCACGAGGAGGGGGATGCGAAGGGTGGGTCCGCTGCGCTGAGTGGGCAGGGCGGGAACAATTCGGGGACACGGCCCTGATGATGCGTGTTGCGGAGAGTGTTCTTGATTTAGTTGGGAAGACACCGATGGTTCGGCTGGTGGGATTAGAGCCGGAGGGCGGCGGGGAGATCTGGGCCAAGCTGGAGTATCTGAATCCGGGCGGAAGCGTGAAGGACCGCGCTGCGATGGGGATCGTTCTGGATGCTGAGCGGCGGGGTGTACTGCAGTCGGGTGGCACGATTGTAGAGGCTACGGCGGGCAATACGGGCGTGGGGCTAGCATTGATCGGCGTGAATCGCGGTTACAGGGTGGTGCTGTACGTTCCGGAGCAGTTTGCGGAAGAGAAGTGCATGCTGATGCGCGGGCTGGGTGCGACGGTGATTCGGACGCCTCAGGCCGAGGGGATGGCGGGCGCGATTCGGCGGGCGTTGCAGTGCGAGCAGGAGACTCCGGGGGCGTTTGCGGCGTTGCAGTTTGAGAATCCTGCGAATCCGGACTTCCATGAGGAGACGACTGCGGTTGAGATTTGGGAGCAGATGGATGGACGAGTGGATGCGTGGGTTTCGGGGGTTGGGTCGGCGGGGACGTTTACCGGGGTTGGGCGGTTTTTGAAGCGGATGCGGCCAGGGGTGGTGAATGTCGCGGTCGAGACGCAGGGTTCAGTGCTGCAGGGTGGAGAGCCGGGGCCGCATCGTGTGGAGGGGATTGGCGTGTCGTTTGTGCCGGCTACGTTTGACCGCAGTGTCTGCGACCGCGTCATGATGGTGATGGATGATCCGGCGTTTGCGATGGTGAAGCGGGTGGCGGCTGAGGCGGGGGTTTTTGGCGGGTCAAGTGCCGGGGCGGTAGTGTGTGCGGCGGTTGATCTGGCTCGGGAGTTAGGCGCGGGGAAGAGAGTGGTGACGGTGATTCCGGATTCGGCGGAGCGGTATTTGTCGAAAGGATTGCTGGGGTAGCTTCGCGTGCGAGCGAGGAGATTACGATGAAGACAGAGAGTGCAGAGCAGCAACTCGATCGCTTTCTGGATGCATTTACACCCGAGGTTGCGGATGTCGCTCGAAAGAGTTTGGCGAAACTTCGTAAGCGTCTGCCGCACGCGATTGAACTGGTCTATGACAATTACAACGCTTTGGCATGTGGGTTTTCACCAAATGGGCGAGCATCCGATGGGGTCTTCTCTATTGCCGTGTACCCGAAGTATGTGACTTTGTTCTTCCTGCAAGGCGTGAAGCTTCCTGATCCTGATGGGTTGTTGCAGGGAGCAGGATCGGCTGTGCGGCATATTCGTATGAAAGATGAGACGACGCTGGATCGGGCCGATGTGAAAGCTCTGATGGCGACTGCGATGAAGATGGCGAAGGTTCCATTCGATGATGCCGTGACGTACCAGTTGGTGATCAAGTCGATATCGGCTAAACAAAGGCCGAGACGGCCGCTTCCGGTGAAGGCAAAGTAGAAGCAGTAGATTGAGAGAAGAGCGAGGAATGATGGAAGCGAAGAAGATGGGGTTTGCGACGCGGGCGATTCATGATGGGCAGGCTCCGGATCCGCTGACGGGTGCGGTGAATGTGCCGATTTATTTGACGTCGACGTATCAGCAGGAGGCGATTGGGGAGAACAAGGGCCATGAGTATGCGAGGCTGACGAACCCTACTCGGGATGCGCTGGAGGAGAGCTTGTGCTCGTTGGAGGGTGGGACGAGCGCGCATGTGTTTGGTTCGGGTATGGCCGCGATTACGGCGCTGTGCACGATGATGAAGACGGGCGACCATGTAGTCTGTTCGGACAATGTGTATGGCGGGACGGCGCGGACGTTCGACAAGATTCTGACGAACTATGGGCTGACGTTCACGTATGTCGATAGCAGCGTGGCGGAGAATGTGGCTGCAGCGATTCGTCCAGAGACCAAGCTGGTGCATATCGAGACGCCGACGAATCCCATGATGTCGATTACGGATATTCGAGCGGTGACGGATATCTGTAAGGCGAAGGGCGTGGAGCTGAGTGTCGATAATACTTTCTTATCGCCCTATTTACAGCAGCCTATCGCGCTGGGTGCGGACATTGTGATGCATTCGACGACGAAGTTTTTGAATGGGCATTCGGATGGACTAGGCGGGGTGCTGGTGTGCACGAAGCCGGAGCAGGCGGAGCGGTTCCGGTTTGTGCAGAAGTGCACGGGTGGGATTCTTTCGCCGTTTGAGAGCTATCTGCTGCTGCGTGGGGTGAAGACGCTGGCGGTTCGGATGAAGCAGCATGATGCGAGCGGTCGCGTGGTTGCTGAGTTTTTGAAAGGGCATCCGGCTGTAAAGCAGGTGTTCTATCCGGGGTTGGTGGAGCATCCGCAGCACGAGTTGGCGAAGCGGCAGCAGAGTGGGTTTGGGTCGATGATCTCGATTGAGCTGGGGTCGCTGGAGCGGGCGAATGCGTTTGCGAAGCGGCTGAAGCTGGGCTTTCTGGCGGAATCGCTGGGTGGGGTGGAGACGCTGATTTGTCATCCGGCGACGATGACTCATGCGGCTGTGGGGGCGGAGGGCCGGGCGAGGTTGGGGATTACGGATGGGTTGATGCGGATCTCGGTCGGGATCGAGGATGTGGAGGATATTGTGGCCGACCTGGATCAGGCTTTGGCGGGTTAAGCCGCAAATTTGCGGAGGGGAAGTAAGAAGGTTCGCTCGTGGCGCGAATGCCCCACTCATGCGCGATAAAGCTGCGTCATGAAATGGGGCACCTCCAAGTCTGTTACTTATCTTTTGGCTTCTCACCTGAAAGCAGGCCAAATGGAACGAAGAACATATTTGTTACTTGTTCAGGGTTCACACCTGCTGCGAGTAACTTCTGAACCATGGCCATCTGTTGTGCTTTGTACGCTTCACTTGGTACGAACTGCTCGCTGATGAAGTCGCTCTGTGCTCCCATACCTCGGCGGTCGGGAGACCCTCTCTGTTTAGCCATACTGGACCTTCATCCTCGAATTGTACGACTGGGATAAACTGCATCACTGACTGGCATTCAGATCAAGACAGTGTATGCATTTATGTGATAGCGTTATTAGTTTTAGTTATGAAGTTGAGGGGTGATCGATGTTTGGATTGACGGATGATCAGGAGCAGTTGCGGAAGGAAGTGCGGGCGTTTGCTGAGCGGGAGATCGCTCCGCATGTGATGGAGTGGGATGAGAAGAGCGAGTTTCCTCATGCGGTGGTGAAGAAGCTCGGAGAGATGGGTTTGCTGGGGGTGATCTTTCCGGAGTCGCTGGGTGGCGCGGGGATGGGGTATGTGGAGTATGTGCTGGCGATTGAGGAGCTGTCGCGGGTGGATGGGAGCGTGGGGATTATTGTCGCCGCACATAATTCGCTTTGCACGAATCACATTATGCTGGCGGGGAATGACGAGCAGCGGAAGCGGTGGATTCCGAAGCTGGCGAGTGGGGAGTGGCTAGGGGCGTGGGGTTTGACGGAGCCGGGGTCTGGGTCGGATGCGGGTGGGGCTCGCACGACTGCCGTGAAGCGTGGGGATAAGTGGGTGCTGAATGGTTCGAAGACGTTCATCACGAATGGGACGTATGCGAACTGTGCGGTGGTGATGGCGGTGACGGATAAAGAGAAGGGGACGCGCGGGGGGATCTCGGGGTTTGTGGTGGAGAAGGGTACTAAGGGGTTTCGGCCGGGGAAGAAGGAGAACAAGCTGGGGTTGCGGGCGAGCGATACGGCGGAACTGATCTTTGAAGAGTGCGAGATACCGGAGGAGAACCTTGTTGGAAAGATTGGCGATGGGTTCAAGGATGCTATGAGGGTGCTGGATGGTGGGAGGATTTCGATTGCGGCGCTGAGTCTGGGAATTGGGAGGGGGGCTTTGGATTCGGCGAGGAAGTACGCGCTGGAGAGGCGGCAGTTTGGGAAGACGATCAGTGAGTTTCAGGGGATTCAGTTCAAGTTTGCGGATATGGCTACCGAGCTGGATGCGGCTTGGTTGCTGACGATGCGCGCGGCGAAGATGAAGGACGCGGGGCAAAAGGTGACGATGGAGTCGGCCATGGCGAAGCTGTATGCGAGCGAGGCGGCTTGCAGAATCTGCGATGAGGGCGTGCAGATTCATGGGGGGTATGGGTTTATCAAGGACTATCCAGCGGAGAAGTTTTACCGGGATGTGCGGCTGTGTCCGATTGGCGAGGGGACGAGCGAGATTCAGCGGATGGTGATTGCGAGGGAGCTGCTGGGGAAGGCTCCTAGCAGAGGGTAGGCAAGGCTTAAACGAAAATGGCTGCAGAGCTGGTTTGCTCTTGCAGCCATTTTGCTTCGTCCTCAATGTGGGGCGTCTGCCTGGGAGTGACGCCGGACTTAGGACGTAGCTTTCGGTTAGCCCTGGTCGGGGTGGATGACGCGATAGCTTGCGTTACCCTTCGACCAGACGAGAAGGAGCAGGTCCTTTCCGGCTGGGTTTGCGTGGACGTCGCTGACGAAGTTCTCAGCCGAGGAGACCGGCTTGCGATTGACTTCGAGGATGACGTCGCCAGCGGCGAGGCCAGCATCCTCTGCGGGGCTCGCGGGACGTACGCTCTGGATCGCGACACCCTTTACCTGCGAGGGGATGTTGAGCTGCTCGCGTGCGTCCTTGTCGAGGTCAGCTACGGCGAGGCCGAGCTTGCCGCTCTTAGGGGCTGAGTCGTCGTTGCTGGCGACTTCGCCGTCCTTGTGGAAGGAGCCGACCTTGAGGTTGACGGTCTGCGTGCTGCCGTCGCGGATGACGCCGAGGGCGATGGTGTTACCGGGAGCGATTCCGCTGACTGCAACCTGCAGAGCGCTGCCGTTGGCAACCTTCTGGCCGTCGAGGGAGACGATGACGTCGCCGCTCTTGAGGCCTGCCTGGCTGGCGGGCGAGTCAGGGGAGACCTGAGCTACGATCGCGCCGTTGGTGTCGGGCAGGTGGAAGAAGCTGGCGTTGTCGGGCGTCACGTCGTTCATGCTGATGCCGAGGTAGCCGTGCTGCGCGCTGCCGGTCTTGATGATGGATTCGGCGGTTGCACGCACGATCTGCGAGGGGATGGCGAAGCCGGCGCCAGCGAAGGAGCCGCTGTTGGAGATGATGAAGGTGTTGATGCCTACGAGCTCACCGTGAGCGTTGACCAGTGCACCGCCGGAGTTGCCGGGATTGATGGCTGCATCGGTCTGGATGTAGCCGCCTGGCTTGCGCGGGTCATCGGAGTAGGGGTTGGGGCGGTTGGTCGCGCTGACGATACCGCGGGTGACGGAGAACTGGAAGTAGCCGAAGGGGCTGCCGAAGGCGAGCACGGTCTGGCCGGGGTGGAGCTGCGAGGAGTCGCCCCAGGGGATGCTGGGCAGGCCCTTAGCATCGACCTTGATGACGGCGAGGTCGGTGAGCTTGTCTGCGCCGACGAGCTTGGCGGTGAGAACGCGACGGTCGTTGAGGGTGACCTTCATCTGGACGGCACCGTCGACAACGTGGTTGTTGGTGACGATGTAGCCGTCAGGAGAGATGATGATGCCGCTGCCGATGCCGTGCTGGAGCTGCTGCTGTTCGGGGGCACGACGACCGCCACGGCCCTGGCCGAAGAACTGCGAAAGGCCTGGAGGCAGACCGCCCTCCTGCGAGTCCTGATCCTGGGCGGAGGCTTGCTCTTCGCCCGAACCGGTGGAGGTGACGGCGACGTTGACGACGGCGGGGGTGACGCGGGCGGCTACTGCTTCGACTGCGCTGTCGAGTGAGGTGAGAGAGGAGACGGCGCTGTCGTCAAGCGGGGCAGCGGCGCCGGCAGCCGCGTGAACGCCGTTGTAGTGGAAGAGGAAGGCTGCTGCCAGAGCGATGGTGGTGGCTGCTCCGGCAGGGGCGGCTACACGCTTCGCGCTAGCTACTAGTTTATTAGTTGATGATGACATGCTGATTCTCCGTAAAGTGAATTGCAATGGTTAGAGTTGAATGACGAGCCAGCCGCTATCGGTATGCATAGCAGCGTAGGGGGCGAGAAATTGATGTTGGTCCGTCACGGTCAGGATGATTCTGGGACGGTCCTGTTCTGGCCAGTTGGTCAGCATGTATGCCTGGTGCGCGGCGTTCGTGGTCTTCTTCAGGCGCTGTGCGGTGTGGCGATGCTGTTTTTGCTTGGTCAGGGTGATGGGGGTTGAAGGCTGAGTGGCCGGCATCGAGGCCTTCAGGAGGATCGGGCGTGGGCCTGCGGCGGACGGGTGGAATGCGACGGCGTGGAACTCCGCTGCGGGCGATACTTGCGCTTCGGCGCGGACGGCGGCGATTGCAGACTGCGGTCCGGAGAACGAGATGAACTGCGGGCAGTGCAGGAGGCCGGTTGCTCCGCTGACGAGGGCCAGGGAGACGCCTCCGAGGAGGAGCGCTGCCTGTGGGCGGCTCATGCCTTCGGCGTGGAGCAGGATGTTGTGCACGCGGCGGGAGAGCTCGGATTGCTTCTCCCATGCTCCGAGTGAGAGGGACATGGCGCGATGATCGAGTGTGCGCTCGGCGAGGCTGGTGAGGCAGGTTGCGTAGGCCTTGGGTGCTTTGGTGAGCCGGAGGACGGCGTCGTCGCAGGCGATTTCGCGTTCGAAGCAGAGACGCTTTTCGATCCAGATGAGAGCGGGGTTCAGGGGGAAGAGGACGAGAGCGAGTTTCTGGATGAGATTGAGCCAGTCGTCTGCGCGGTTGAGATGGCCCAGCTCGTGAAGGACGATCTGCTTAAGCTCGGATGGAGTGAGCTTGTCGAAGAGCCACTTCGGGATGAGGATTCGGGGCGAGAAAAAGCCGATGACGCTGGGGCGGTCGATTTCGGTTGATGTGCAGAGCTGCGCGGAGCGCGAGTTGGAGGGTAACGCGCTCCAGTCTGCGCTGGTTTCGACCGGGGTTGCGCGCTTCCAAAGCTGACGGAGGCGGAAGGCGGTGATCGCAAGCTTTACTGCACTAACCAGAGAGAACAACGCCCAGAGAGCGGCGATGGCAAAGCTCCAACGAATGTCTAACTGAACCACGGCGCTGTGCGTGCCGAGGGCTCGGGTAGGTGCGACGGAGAAGGCGTTCAGGAATGGGAGAAGAGCAAGGACAAGAAAGAGAGTGGTCCAGATGGTGAAGCGAATGGTTGCTGTTGTTTTTGGAACGAGCTGTAGAAATAAGGTGACACCCGCAGCTAAGAGAATGCCCTGCCAGATGCTGGAGAGAAGGGAACTGGCGGCGAGCTGCGACAGATTTTCAAGGGATAACATTGCGGTCGGCACCATGGGCGTTAGAGCTCTCCTGTGCGGTCGTCCGACGCGCGTGCAATGGCTTCTTTGAGACGGTGGAGCTCTTCGGGGGTTACATCGCCGTCTCCGAGCAGCGAGAGCAGGAGACGTTCGCGAGAGTTACCGAAAAAGCGCTGCATGGTGTGGCGAATTTCAAACTGGCTGGCCTCGTGCTCGGCGACGCAGGGGCTGTAGAGGTAGGCCCGGCCCTCCTGACGGTGGCGGACGTAGCCTTTTTGTTCAAGAATGCGAATCGTCGTGAGGACGGAGGTATAGGCAAGAGCATTGTCCGGCGGCATGGCGGCGACCAGATCTCCGACCAGGGATTCTCCACGCTGCCAGAGAATCTTCATGAGCCGTAGTTCAGCTTCCGTCAGTGTGATGGACTTCTTCGGCGGCATAGGACCTGAATCGGGACCCTCTGGAGTTGAGACGGACAACTAATGGATTAGTTAGCAGCCTTTGGGGAAAGGTAATTGGGCGGCCTGTGGAAATCTCCAGGCTTTTGCGCCGATGTTTCGTGCGGGGCGACAAGGGTGGTCTAAAAGCTTCGGAATGAGGGAGTTGGCGCCGGTGGAACAGCTTTGAGCGTGAGGGTGGCTGGCGGGATGTCTTGTCCGGTTGCGGTGACGGAGATGGAGCCGGTGGGCTCTGTAGCTCGGAGGATGGCTATTGCGTGTCCATTGTAGAGTTTGCGGTCGGTAGCCTGGAAGGGGTCGTGGTCGGTCATGTTGCCGTTGTCTACGGCGATGATTTTGCCCGGACCGACGATGGAGAAGTGGATGCGCGTGGCGCTGTCAGGGATGACGGTGCCATTGGCGTCCACAAGGGTGGCGGTTGCATAGGCTATGTCGTTCCAGTCGGGGGTGAGGTTTGGGGTTTCGGTGGTCAGGAGGAGGTGAGCAGGCTTGCCTGCTGTGCGGAGTTCGTTCTGCGCTACGACTTTGCCGCCGATGCGGGCTACAGCTTTGAGGGTGCCAGGCGCGAAGGGGACCTGGAAGGTGATGGGGCTGGCGTCGGCGTGGAGCTTCTGAGTGCCGAGGGATTTGTCGTTCAGGAAGAGTTCGACCTCTTCGGCGTTGGTGTAGACCTCGACGTTTTCGGTGTGGGGAGATTGGTCTTGCGGGCTCCAGTCGAGCAGGAGCGGCTGCGTGAAGCGGGTGGTCGGATCGAGTGCGGCGGTGGATGGATTGGCGGGGGCCTGCTGGTTGCTGGAGGTGGGTGATGGGTAGCCGGGGTCGATGGGGCCTCGGCGGGCGGGCTGTACGCGGCGGGCCATACTGACCATAGGGGCCGTGGACGGGTCGGTCCACCAGGATTGACGCTCGAAGGAGCGCGCGCGGGGGAGCGCGGTGCTCAGCAGGAGGCCGCTGCCGCTGCCTATGCCGGGCCATCTGCCGGCTTCGCCGAGGTAGTCGATGCCAGACCAGAGGAACTGACCGGAGTATTCGGGGTGGTCACGCATGGCGACCCATTGGTTGCGGTCGTGGGTGTTTTCTGTGCCGATGATCTTGCGGGTGGGCTTTTGGGCGTGGGCGGCGAGGATCTCCTGCTCTCGGTAGTTCTGGCCTACTACGTCGAGGAGGTCGGCGAGGCCGTTGTCGTAGTCGTGGCTGACGTTGGGGCGGAAGAGGGCCTGGGTGACAGGACGGGTGGGATCGTTCTGGTGGAAGGTTTCTACTAGGGACTTGAGGATGGGGATGGCGATGTCGGGGTGGGGGGTGTCGTGGATCTCGTTGCCTGCGGACCAGAGGATGATACTGGGATGATTACGGTCGCGGCGGACGGTGTCGGCTATGTCGCGGAGGGACCACTCTTTGAAGTAGAGGTGGTAGTCGTAGGGGTTCTTGGCGACGGTCCAGGCGTCGAACATCTCGTCCATGACCAGGAAGCCCATGCGGTCGGCTAAATCGAGGAATTCGGGTGCGGGCGGGTTGTGGGCGGTACGGATGGCATTGACGCCGAGTTTGCGGAGTTCGGTGAGGCGGCGTTCCCAGGCGGCTAGAGGGACTGCCGTGCCGAGTGCTCCCGCATCGCTGTGGAGGGCTACGCCGTAGATTTTGTGGTGGCGGCCGTTGAGGAAGAAGCCCTGGTCGGGGTCGAAGTGGAATTCACGGATTCCGAAGGGTACGGTTTCGTCGTCGATGGGTTTGCCGTTGCTGAGCAAGGTGGCGCGGACGGAGTAGAGCGCAGGATGGTCGAGGTCCCAGCGGTCTGGGGTGGGGATGGTGGTTTGGGTGTCGAGGTCTGCTGTTGCGCCGCGGGCTATGGTGGCGAGCGGCGATGTGAATGTTTTGACGGAGTGGCCGTTGGGAGCGATGAGGGTGACGGCGAGGGAGATGCCGGCGGCTGCGGAGGATTGATTGATGCCGGTGGAGCGGACGTGAATGGTGGCGGAGTCAGCTGAGACCTGCGGTGTTGTGACGAAGATGCCCCACGGAGCGATGTGGACAGCGTTGGTAGTGATGAGGCGGACGTGGCGGTTGATGCCGGCTCCCGGATACCAGCGGGAGGCGGTTTGCTGGGAGTTATCGACGCGGACGGCGATGGTGTTGGAGCCGGGGTGAAGGTATGGCGTGAGGTCGTAGTTGAAGCTGACGTAGCCGTAGGGGCGGTGGCCGAGGAGATGTCCGTTGAGGTAGACGTCGGAGTTCGCCATGACGCCATCGAAGGCGATGAAGGTGCGACGGGTGGGGTCAAGGCGTGGGACGGTGAAGGTCTTGCGGTACCAGCCGATACCGGTAGGGAAGAAGCCTCCGGCGGGGCCGCTGGGATTTTTCTGCTCGACGGGGCCAGCGATGCTCCAGTCGTGGGGGAGGATGATGGGGAGCCAGGCGGAGTCGTCGAAGGCAGGTTGCTCTGCTTGAGGGGCGTCGGATTGGAGGAAGCGCCATTGAGTGTCGAAGGGTTCGACGGTGCGAGGAGTTGTTGCGGCCTGGAGGAACGGGGTGAGAGAGAGCAGTGCGGCTAGGAGGGCTTTCGGATGGAGAGAGGGCATTGTCGTCTTGAGAAGTGCGGGTTGGAAACGAGTGTAGTTGCGGCAGGCTGATGGTGCTGCCTGCCGCTTGTTGGCGTTGCGATTATTTCGGGGTCGTGGTCGGGGTGGGTTTGTTGGGATTGAATTTGGCGGCTAGCTCGGGGGTGGAGAGGACTTCGGCGGGGTTGGGGTTGGAGGCTTTATTGACTTCGACGCCGAAGAGGTAGCTGGGGCCGAACATGTTGCTGGTAAAGAAGACGATCTTTTTGTCGGGGGAGAAGCGAACGTTGGGCTCGAGGCGGTAGTTATGGTGGGCCATGTTGACTAGGTGCTCGGAGTGGAAGACACCGGGCTGCCAGAATGTGGGGTCGTTGAGGGCGCCTTCGCCGGTGATCATTTTGGGGTGGAAGAGCTCGATCCACTCGCCGTCTGGGGCCTTGGCGACCTGGCCGGGGTCTCCGCCGTCACCGGTGAAGAGGTCGAGGTCCTGGGTGAGGTTGAAGTGAATGGACCACTCGTTGCGCTGCATGTGGAAGGCGGTGCGCTTGCCGTTGGCGAGGTCGTAGCCAGCTAGGTAGAAGTCCTCACCTTTGGGAGGCTGCCAGTCGTACCAGATGGTTTTGCCGTCGAGGCCCCAGAACTCGTGGCCGGCGATCTCCATGAGCATGGTGCGTTTGTGGATGAGGGTGTTGTGGGTGCCGTCGGTGTGGATCATCCAGATGCGGTCGACTTTTTGCCAGGGGCCCTCGTGGCAGTACATGAGGAGGGTGGGGTCGGCGGGGGAGAAGAGGAGATGATTGACCCAGTCGGTGGAGTGAAGGAGCTCGGTGACCTTGCCGGTCTGGAGGTTGATGGTGAAGAGAACGAGTGGAATGCGGGCGGCGAGGCGGCGCTCCATCATCTGACCCTTGTTCTCGGCCTGCACGAGGAAACCCGGCTGGGTTGGGGGACGGGTGCTGTTGGTTGCGGCAGCGTGGTCGGCGGGAGTTACGGGTGCGTTGCGGCCGAAGTCCTTAGTGGAGTCGTCTTCGTGCTCGTTGTAGGTTCCGGCGGCGAGGGTCTCGTCGGCGTTGACGGTGGCGATGCTGGCGCGCGCTGGGAGGGTCGCGAGCTTGATGACTTCGCCGGAGTAGAGGTCGGCCTTGTAGACCGTGCTGAGGTGGGTCTCGGGGTCGGTCTTGGTGAAGAAGACGCTGTTTGTCTTGTGACCGACGACGACGGTGTGGACGGAGTTGCGGAAGTAGGCTGGAGTGCCGGGGGCGGAGTCGGCTGGGCGCGGCGGATTGGGTATGAGGAGGCGAGTCTTGCGGGTGGCGAGGTCGAGGGTGTGGATGCCGTCGGGAGCGTTGTAGACCATCAGCTTACCGTCGGGGGAGTAGGCGTTGACGTTGAAGTAGAAGCCAGAGGAGCCGGGCTCGTTGGTGAAGCGGATGACGCGGTGGCCGGTGTCCTTGTCGACCCATGAGGTGGGGAGATCTGTGGGGAGGTTCTGGGCGCGGGCAAATGGGGAGAGCGCGGAGGCGAGGGTGAGAAGGGTGAGGAGGCGTGGCATCGGCTGGGTGCTCCTGAGACTGTGTCTTTGCGCGGAGGAGTTCAGAGAGGGGCGGCTGAGATTCCTGGGCACGAGAGATTTATATAGTGTGACGAGTGCAATTGGGAAATAGTTTCTTTGCCGGAATCAAGCCAGAGAGGCTGATTCTTGGACGCGGGCCAGTGCTTTTGGCGAGGCGGAAGGCGCACAGGGCAAGAACTCTATTTGTTTCCTGTCGAGAACCTGATCATTGGGGGTGCAAAGCAATCTCTTGTGTTTGAGCGCGCTTCGCACCTCTCAGACTATTGCAGGTCAAGGTTGACAGCAACGTTGTGCTGTACTGCACCGCTGCTGGCTGTGATCGTAATGCTGTAGTTCGCCGGAATATCGTTCACTCCAGCGCCGCAGCCGGATAAACCGGTCGAGCCAGCCAATGCAGCAGCGGCTAACAACAGCGCGGCGATATATCGACCCATCCGTTGCCCTGAGCGTCGCAGCCGTCGGGCACCGGCGACAGGCAGTAGCAGCAGAGCCAGTACAAGCGAACTCATTCTGCGAGCACTCGAAGGACGTTCTTTCATCGAAATGGTCGGCGTGAGAGTCTGCACACTTACCGTTACCGTCTGTGCGCCGCCGCTGGACGGGATGCTCGCTGGCGAGAAGGTTGCTGTCGCAAGGGTGGGCAGGCCGCTCGCAGCAAAGCTTACGCTCGCCGGATAGGCCCCGTAGATTGGGGCTATCTGAAAGGTGTAGGAGACTGCTGTTCCCGGCTTGGTCGATTGGGTGATCGTTCCGCTTGTGTCGAAGGTGAAGTCCAGCGCGGCGACAGAGACGTTGACTGCGGAGGCGCTGGTCGACCTCGTAAAGTTCGTATCGCCCTGGTAGACCGCCGTCAGTGCGAGCGCGGCTCCGGGCGTGAGTGAAGTGGCTGTATAGCTGGCTGTGCCGCCACTCAGTGACGACGAACCCAACAGGGTCGTGCCGTTGTAGAACTGCACGCTGCCAGTCGGCGTGCCCGTAGTGGTGGAGTTGACCTGCGCGGTCAGTGTGAGGCTCTGGTTCGGGGTCACCGAACTCGCGCTGGCGCTTAAGGTTGTCGTGCTCGCTGCCTGCGTAATCGTCAGTGTGCCATTCGTTGGGCTCACTGTGTAGCTGGCGATGTTGGCGCCGCTCGCTGTGGGCACGATGGCATATGTTCCTACATTCGATGCGGTCGTCGCGGCAGTGGTGAAGCTCTCTGTGAAGCTGTCGCCACTCAACTGGCCCGTCACGCTTCCTGCGAACGAGGGATTCGCCGTTCCGTAGATCTTCGTTGCGTTGTTTGCGGAAATGTTGAGGGTACCCTGCGTGATGAAGAAGGATGTGCTGACGCCGCTGGGGATCGGTGGATAGTTCGTGTCTCCGTTGTAACTTGCGGTGGCGGTATGCTGTCCCGTGGGGAGGGTGCCTGTGTTATACGCAGCGGTGCCGTTGGCGAGCGTCAGCGTGTGAGCTGTTCCGTCGAGCGTCAACGTTACTGCTCCGCTGGGAGACGCTCCACCGGCTACTCCTGTCGTTTGTGCGGTCAGCGTGATGGCCGTTCCGTAGGCTGCGCTGATCGTCGAGGGTGTCAGCATCAGGCTGACCGCCCCAGGATTTACCGTGAGCGTCTGCAGTACCGGTGTGGCGGCGGAGTAATCCGAATTGCCCGCCTGCGTGGCTGTCACGACGACTGTGCCTGCTCCAGTGATCGTCAACAGATTGCCGCTCACGGTCGCCGGGCCGGATGCGGTGAAGCTTACCGGTAGTCCGGACGAGGACGTGGCGTTCAACGTGGCCGGCGGAGTTCCGTAGGGCACCGGAGTAAGCTGCGCGAACGTAATCGTGTTTGCGGCTGCAGTGACGGTCAGTGTGCCATCCGTTACGTTCAACGAGTAGTTTTGCGCTGCAGTGAGGTTACCCAAGGAGGCGGTGATCGTATAGGTACCAGGTTGACTGGCGGCGGTGGCCGCTGAGGAGTAGTTCAGCCCGGTAGAGACTGCTGTGTCTCCATTGACGAAGCCTGTTGGAGTTCCGGTGAACGTCGGATTCGTTGCTCCGTAGGCGCGCGTCGTGCTGTTCACCGTTATGGAGAGCGTGGCCGGGTTCACGATGATCGTCTGCGGCACCGATGTCGCAGCGCTATAGCTGGAGTTGCCAGCCTGTGAGGCCGTCACAACGACAGTGCCTGCTCCGGTAAAGGTCAGCGTGCTGCCGCTGATCGTCGCCGGGCCGGAGACGGTGTAGCTGACCGTCAAGCCAGACGACGCCGTAGCGTTCAACGTGACTGGGGAAGCCCCGTATGTGACTGGGCTCGCGAGCGTGGGGAAGGTGATGGTTTGCGTTGCTATCGTGATATCAAGCGTCGCATTGGGGTTGGTGGTGATGGAGTATGCTGGCGTAATTTGAAGCGTCGCTGAGAGCGTATCGCTGCCTGCTGTATCCACTGTGAGGCCGCTGAAGGTTGCGCCCGCTCCAGTTGCGGTCGTGGCAGGTCCCAGACCGGTCGCGGTGCCCGTTCCGCTGAAGGAGAGCGTCACCGGTACGCCGGCGATGTTCTGTCCGTTCTCGGTGACCGAGACGACTGGCGCGGGACTGACGGCCTGGTTCACGACTCCGCTGTAGCTGGCGCCAGAAAACTGCACTGACTGGTAGTTGGTCTGGACCGCTCCCGAATCGATGCAGGTGCTGGCAGAGTAGGAGGAGTTATTCCGCCGGAAACCGCGCTGATCGGTGGTCTGGCTCGCGGGAACCAGTGCGGTGGAACTGGCGCAGATGGCTGCGCTTCCCGGCAGAGGAAGTATGGTCTGGGTTGGGCCGCCATAGCTGCCCAGTGCGGCGAGCTTCGTGTCGCTGGTGACGCCGTTGTTATCAGAGGTGCAGTAATTGCAGTTGCTCGTGCCACCGCCGGGGATAGTGTTCTGCCAATAGACGTTATAGCTGGCGTTCGCGGTACCGCCATTGTTCTCGATGCCGGCACCCCAATTGAGAGTGGAATTGTTGTAGAAGAGGCTGTTACTCGCTGACAACACACCGCTGTTATAGATGCCTCCGCCGTAACCGGACGCGGAGTTGTTGGAGAATGTGCTGTTGAGCACGGTCGCAGTACCGGCATTGTTATCGATGCCGCCACCTTCGTAAGCGGAGTTGTTGGAGAATGTGCTGTTGAGCACGGTCGCAGTGCCAACATTAATGAGGATGCCGCCGCCATAGAGAGCAGAATTGTTGGAAAAGGTGCTGCCAGTCACCGTCAGCGTACCCTGATTTTCGATACCTCCTCCTGCACCGGACGGAGAGGAGTTGCCGGAAAAGGTGCTGTTGGTCACCGATAGCGTGCCATAGTTGAAGATGCCGCCCGCGACTCCGTTTCCATTGGCGATCGTTACTCCTGAGAGGGTCATCGAGCCGGAGTTGATCGTGAGGACGGTAACAGCGTTGTTGCCGGAGATGATGAGGCTGTCCGCGCCCGGCCCGAGGATGTTAACCTGCGCGGTTGAAGTCAGCGTGCCGAGCGTGCTGCTCAGCGTGATGGTGCTTGGAGTGCTCAATTGGAAGGCGATGTCCCCGGCGCCGTTCGAGTTGGCCTGCGCGATTGCGTCGCGTAGAGAGCATGTGCTTCCGCAGGAGCCGTCGTTGGAGTCGTTGGTGGTATTCACCAGGAGGTAGTTGGTCTGGACGGCTCCGGCATCTACGCACGAGGAGTTCAGCGGAAGGCCGCGCTGATCGATGGTCAGAGGATTGCCATTGGCGTCTTTGGCCAGTGCCGCGCTGCCCGCGCAGATCGCTGCGCTGCCCGGTTGAGGGAGCATCGTGTGGGTCGGGCCGCCGTAGTTGCCGAGCGATGTCAGCTTTGGATCGTTGCTGATGGCATTGTTGTTAGAGGTGCAGTTATCGCAATCCATTACATCGGTGTTCTGCCAATAGACGTTGTAGTTGGCGTTAGCGATGGAAGAACCTGTAGCGGTGTTGTTTTCAATGGAGCCGCTGAGGAGTCCGGAGTTCCCGGAGAAGAGGCTGTTGTTTACTGTCAGCGTGGCAGGTAGACCAGGAAGGCTCGTGTTGTAGATAGCCCCACCGGAGTTGCTCGAAAAGGTGCTGTCGAGTACTGTCGCGGTGCCAGTCTCGTTAGCAATACCGCCACCTCCGTAATTTGCGGAGTCGTTGGCAAAAGTGCTGTCAACCACCGTCGCGATGCCACCCTCGTTGGCAATACCGCCGCCAATGTAACTTACTGCTGAATTATTGGAGAAAAGGCTGCCACTCACCGTCAGCGTGCCAGAGGGATAGTTTTCGATGGCCCCGCCACCAAATGCGGAGTTACTGGAGAAGGTGCTGTTGAGCACTGTCATAGGGCCGTCGTTGAAGATGGCTCCGCCGTAACTGCTCGCCACGTTGCCGGAGAAGGTGCACTGGCTCACCGTAAGCGTACCTGTCTGGTTGTAGATGCCGCCGCCGTGGGTGGCGTTTCCGTTAGCAATATTCAGCCCGGAGATGCCGACCGTTCCGGAATTGATCGTGAATACTGTGACGGCGTTATTTCCGGAGATCGTCAGGCTGCCTGCACCCGGTCCCTGAATCGTGAGATTGGCGTTGATCGCCGGCAGCGCACTGGCGAGCGTGATGGTGCCAGTAAGTCCGGACGAGAAGACGATCGTGTCTCCTGGGCTGGCGCTGGTGATGGCCGCGCGCAATGAGCCCGCACCGCTATCGCTCAGAGTGGTGACAGTAAGCGTCGCCGCGCTGGCATGGCCTGCGAAGAGGAACGGAAGAAGGATCCCAGGGAAGAGAATCTGCGGAAGACGGCGTCCAAACCCACGCGAAGGCAGAACGGCAGACAAAACAACAAAAGCTTTACCAAACATCAAATCCCATCCAAGACAGTTAAGAGTGCATGTTGTTTCGAGCAGGGTTCCAGCGACCCAAAGTGTAGGCGCAGTGGTGCTAAGGTGTCCCCTAACTATATATTCTTCCAACACTTGCGAGTTCCATAGCACGAATGGGCCATTCTCCAGCGCGGCAATGGGATGGGTGGCCGTGTCGCCGTTTGTGAGACCAGGGATCGCAGGTTGGATATCAGATATCGAACAGCGGCCAGCTTTGCTCTAACGAGCGTGGCCGCTTTTCTTTGATTTGGCTTCGTTCAGTCAACGAAAGAGTATGTCGTTGAACGAGCGATATCTGTAACAGGTCAAAACCTGAAGACGAATGTCACCACGATGTCTCCAGGTTGTTATTTGATCGTATCCAATTGCATCTGGGGGCGATGGCTCAAATCAGTCACGTTTAAACGTTATATAAAGAGACAGGCATTGAGAGTCAGGGCTGTAACGCTCTCCGGAGATGGCATGAAATGAGCATGATTCTGGTAATAGAAGATGACCCAAGGATTCAGAAAGCGCTTCACAGGCAGTTCGCCTCGGAAGGGTACGACGTTCATGTGACAGGCGACGGGATGCAAGGTCTGGAAGCCTGCAAGAGCATGAAGCCCGCAGGTGTTGTCCTTGATCTGATGCTGCCCGGCATGTCTGGCCGCGAAGTCTGCCGGGAGATCAAGACATGGTCGTCGAATATTCCGGTGGTCGTGCTGAGTGCGGTCTCTGAAGTTGCTGACAAAGTGCTATTACTCGAACTGGGCGCCGATGACTATGTCACCAAGCCCTTCAGTCCGCGCGAGTTGATGGCGCGCGTTCAGGCAGCCATTCGCCGAACCCAGAAGCCCGTAGAAAATCACCGCGTGAGCTTCGGAAATATTACGGCTGATTTCTCTGGAATGGAGGTCTTCAAAAACGGTTCCCCAGTCGTTCTCACTGCGCACGAGATCAAGCTGCTGAAGTATTTTGTCGATCATCCTGAACGTGTGGTTACCCGTGAGGAGCTGCTGAATGATGTGTGGGGGTACACTTCTTATCCGACTACTCGTACAGTCGATAACCAGGTCATGAAGTTGCGACAGAAGCTCGAGGCTGACCCGGCGAAGCCCGTTTATTTCCGCACAATGCACGGCATTGGTTATAAATTCGTAAGCGGAAATTGAAGTTTCGCGGCTGGACGGAGGAGTCAGCTATGGATAGGTTGCGCATGCGAACGACGCTGCTCATTCCTCTCCTGCTTCTGTCCTTCGGATGCACGGTCGTCAGCCTATTGGTCATCCAGAAAATCGTTCAGCAACAGGTCCGTGCCAACCTCAATTCGGACCTCAGGCACTCCGTAAAGACTTATCAGAACCTCCAACGTCAGCGCCGCGAACTGCTTGCGCGTGAGTCTGCCTTGCTGGCCGACCTTCCCAGCCTGAAGGCGTTGATGACCGCGCCTGATAACCGCACGATCGAGGACGCTGGGGTCGAGTTCTGGAAGGTAAGCGGCAGCGACTTCTTCGCGTTGCTGAATCCCGATGGCAAATTGATCGCAGTTTATAGCCGCGGCGCTCCTCTTGATCGGTACATGGTCGAGCAGGGTCTGGGTGCCAGCCTGCGCAGGCCCGAAGGGTCGATCTTATTAGCCCTCGACAATCGCCTATATGAGATATCCACTCAGGCGCTTTACTTTGGCGAGCGCGTTAAAGGCACTCAATTAGGCTTTGTCGCCGTTGGTTACGCTATCGATGAGCAGGTCGCGCGCGAAGTGAGCGAGGCCGCAGCTGCGGAGGTGACGTTTGCCGTAGATGGGCGAGTGGTCGCCAGCACGCTCAATGCCGAGCTTCAGCAGCAGCTCGTCTCCCAGGCAGGGGATCTCCTGCTATCTCAGGCCGAAAACAAGCCCATTCAGCTGGGCGGCAAAGATTATCTGGCTGCGTCGGTCAATCTGGCGACTCTTGGCATTGCAGAAGGCGCAACCCCAGCCCCACACCTCATTGTTCTCAAGTCCTTTGATCAGGCGACCGATCTTCTAAGCCGCGTCAATCGATGGGTACTGACCCTGGCGCTCCTTGCCTTGCTTGTAGGCGCTGGGATGCTTGTAGCGATCTCACGTACGATCACACAACCTCTGAAGACGCTCATTGGAGGTACGCGCGCTCTCGCTCAGGGCAACTTTGCATATCAACTCAGCGAGAGTGGAACGGCGGAGATACGCGAGCTGAGCCGCGCCTTCGAACGCATGCGCGTGGAACTGCGCAGCACACAAAAGGAGCTCCTTGACTCTGAACGGCTGGCGACGATTGGACGAATGGCCAGTTCTATCTCTCACG
This sequence comes from Edaphobacter aggregans, assembly GCF_003945235.1. NCBI lineage: Bacteria > Pseudomonadati > Acidobacteriota > Terriglobia > Terriglobales > Acidobacteriaceae > Edaphobacter > Edaphobacter aggregans. The sequence continues at coordinate 1,134,298 of NZ_RSDW01000001.1, read as the reverse complement.
ACCTGCGTCATCATCTCTCCGCGATGTATGCGAACGCCGAGTTTCTGAGTGACGGAACGATCCCGCAGACCGAGCGCGATGACCTCATGCGCGATGTTCAGTCCGCGGTGCAGGGAATGACCGATCTTCTCGACTCTCTTCTTCTCTTTACCCAAACCGGGCGTGCGCTCTATCCCGAAAACGCGTCTCTAGTTTTATTGATTCAGCGTTCTGTCAACATGGTCCGCACACATCCCGCCGCGCGTGATGTCAGGATCACGCTTGATGGTCTGTCTCCGCTTACAGCCTGGGTCGACTCAAAGAAGCTCGGACGGGCCGTCTATAATCTGCTGCTGAACGCTTGTCAGGCTGCAAGACGTGGAAGAGGCCCGGCAAGCGTGGCGCTAAGTCTTCAAGACGAGGAACGATCTATCCTCATTCGAATCTCTGACAATGGCCCTGGTGTGCCGGAGTCCATTCGCAACACACTCTTTCTTCCCTTTGTCAGCGAAGCGAGGGAGAGTGGCATTGGTCTCGGGCTTACTCTTGCAGAGCAGATTGCTCAGGAACATGGCGGCAGTATCACTCTGGAAGAGAATGTAGAAGGACATACTGTCTTCACCATCATCCTCCCCAAGGCGGCCCTCCTGTCGCTTGGCGAGACCGTAGAAAAGAAGACTGTGCAATCACACGATCCAGTACGTAGATGAGGCTGAACGATGAGACCCTCTGTGTCCAAACCACCCGCTTGTCTGTTACTCGCCTTAACATCGATTTTTCTGAACGCGCAGACGACTTCCCAACCCGTCATCTCTGCCGATGCACGTACCGTGCAGTTGGAGCGGCGGCTCGAAACCATCTCGTCTGCGCTCGTGGCCGCACGCCAGCAAGTGGACCAATCCCTGCAACAGATTCACGAACTGCAGCAGGAACTCGCTGAAATCAAGCAACAGTTGCCATCGGCCCAGACCGTGCCTCCTAACTCCAGCAGCAGCATTGCGGACCCGCTGGCGGCACTCAAGACATCTGTCACTGATGTACAGGAGCGGCAGGATACCTTGGAGGCGCAGGTTAAACTCCACGATCAAACCAAGGTCGAGAGCGACTCGAAGTATCCCATACATCTCAGCGGTCTTGTTTTGTTCAATGCCTTTGCTAACAGAGGCAATGTAGACAATATCGATCTTCCTGCGATCGCGATTAGCCAACCTGACGGAGCAAGTGGTGGCAGCCTGGGCGCAGGCCTACGCCAGACCATTCTCGGCATCGAGGGAAGCGGGCCTCGAATCGCAGGCGCTCGCACTTCCGCTAATGTGAATATGGACTTCTTCGCCGGCTTGGCTTATGCCAACTTTGGCACCAGCGCTGGTATCGTACGCATGCGAACAGCAAGCATTAACCTCGATTGGCCCAAAGACTCAGTGCAGGCCGGGTTGGTGGGCCCGCTCATCTCGCCATTGTCGCCAACGTCCTATGCCACTGTTGCAGAGCCAGGCATGGCATGGGCTGGCAATCTATGGACGTGGGCGCCGCAGTTGCGATACGCGCATCAATTTCCTCTGCAGGAGGACAAACACGTTCAGTTCGAGTTCGGGCTGTGGGATACACCCTCGTCCGGCTACAACACCAGCGATGTCTTACGCTCTCCCAGTCCAAGCGAGCAGTCCCGGCAACCTGCTTACGAGACTCGCGTGTCCTACGGAACATCTTCTGTGGACCGAGGTCTGCAGGTTGGTTTAGGTGGATACTACAGCCGCCAGCACTATCCCTATAACAACAACGACTCCTGGGCCGCTACAGTCGATTGGAGAGTGCCTCTCGGCGCGCGCTTTGAGTTCAGCGGAGAAGGGTATCGCGGCCGGTCGTTGGGTGGCCTTGGTGGCGGGGTTTACAAGGACGTTCTATATGGCACCAATCCCGTAACGGGTGCGCCAGCCTTCGTCGGGCTGAACGCTATCGGCGGCTGGGCTCAGTTCAAATCGCACTTCACCCAATCGTTTGAAGCCAACGCGGCGACCGGCCAGGATAACGGTTTTGCAGACGACTTCCACTCCATCATCCTTCCCTCGACTGCCACGTCCCTGCAACTCCGGGCGCGCAACCGCATGATCGTTGGCAATCTTATCTACCGACCAAAAACTTATCTCATCTTTTCGCCCGAGTACCGCAGAATATGGACGTGGCCAATCTACGGACAGGGCAATACCGCTGACGTATTCACTCTTTCCATGGGATATCAATTTTAGGAGGAACTATCGTGCATCGTGCGCTCTGCTGGCTGATCTTCATCGGCGTCATCTCTCTACCCGGAGCAAGTCTGCCGCTCCAGGCTCAGGGAGTCGATGTCTCTGCGAAGATCATCCTGCACCCGCCAGACAAGTCCGTCGAGACGAAACACAAGGAACCTGCGAGCGTGGGAAAGGTTGTCGTGTGGCTCACTCCGCTGCAGTCAACTGAGGCAAGGCCGGCACCCACGCATCAGACAACCTACCGGCTCGTCCAAAAAAACAAGCAGTTCTCTCCGCATCTGCTGATCGTTCCTACCGGCGCCAGCGTTGAATTTCCGAATGAGGACCCCTTCTTTCACAACGTCTTCTCGCTCTTCAACGGCAAGCGGTTCGATCTCGGTCTCTACGAATCCGGCACCAGCCGTTCCGTACGTTTCGACCGTGAAGGAGTGTCTTACATCTTCTGCAACATTCATCCAGAGATGGGAGCCATTGTGCTCTCGCTCAGCACGCCGTACTACGGCATCTCAACTGCCAGCGGCTTAGTCATCATCCACAATGTTCCTCCGGGCACCTATCGTCTCAATGCTTGGAGCGAAGATGCACAGCCTGCAAATCCTGCCGATGTTGAGCGAACTGTACAGGTATCTACCGACGCAGTTCATCTGGGTGAAATCGTCTTCAATCGCACACCCAGCACAATCGAAAATCATAAGAACAAATTCGGCGACGATTATCCGGTTACTCCGCCGCCCAAGTATTGAGCGCTATATTCCCTGGCAGCCGCAAATGGCTTGTGAAGTAGCTATCATCGAACCGAAGCCATGGATACTCATCACAACCACGCAGTAGTCCCCGCTACGGCAACTCTTTCCGTCGATCCAGTCTGTGGCATGAAGGTTCCTGTCGAGACCGCGAAGTGGTCAGTCGAACATAGCGGTAAGACCTGGTATTTCTGCGGCCAATCATGTCTGAAGAAGTTCGAGGCCAACCCTGAGAAGTACGATGGCACTCAGCAGCACACGCAACAATCCACTCCTGTCGCTGAGCCGACGCCGGGAATCGAATATACCTGCCCGATGCATCCTGAGATCATCCGCGACAAGCCGGGAAGCTGTCCCATCTGCGGCATGGCGCTCGAGCCCCTCACCGCAACAGATGATGATACGGCTAACCCCGAACTGATCAGCATGTCCAGACGCCTTTGGATCGGCACTGTGCTGACGCTTCCGCTTCTCGCGATCATGTTCTCTGATCTGCTGCCATCCCACCCCTTGCACAATTTCATCAACGGCAGGTCTCTCGGATGGCTCGAGTTCGCGCTCGCAACGCCCGTCGTTTTATGGGCTGGCTGGCCATTCTTCGAGCGCGGCTGGTCCTCAATCGTCCATCGCAGCCTGAACATGTTCACGCTTATCGCGATCGGCACCGGCTCTGCGTATCTCTACAGCGTTGTCGCGGTCGTTGTCCCCGGCATCTTTCCTGCGTCGTTCCGCGATGAGCAAGGCGACCTAGGCCTATACTTTGAGGCTGCCGCGGTTATCACCCTTCTCGTCCTGCTGGGTCAAGTGTTGGAGCTGCAAGCTCGAAGTCGCACCAGCAGCGCGATCAAAGCATTGCTCTCGCTCGCGCCGAAGACAGCTCGCCGCATCGCTGCTAACGGGACCGAAGCGGATGTCGCGCTGTCAGAGATTCAAGTCGGCGACCGAATCCGCATTCGCCCCGGAGAGAAGGTTCCCACCGACGGCTCAGTGATCGAAGGCCGCAGTTCCGTCGACGAATCCATGGTGACGGGCGAATCCGTCCCTATCGAAAAATCAGCCGGCCACCCTGTCATTGGAGGAACGATCAACGGTACCGGAACCCTGGTCATGCAAGCTGAGCGAGTTGGCGCGGACACTTTGCTGGCGCAGATCATCAAGATGGTTGGCGAAGCTCAGCGCACCCGCGCTCCCATTCAGCGCGTCGCTGATAAGGTTGCGTCCTGGTTCGTTCCGGCGGTTCTGCTCGCATCGCTTATCACCTTCATCGTGTGGTCCATCTTCGGCCCTGCACCATCCTATGCGCATGCTTTGATCAATGCTGTCGCTGTGCTCATCATCGCTTGTCCCTGCGCCCTTGGACTCGCCACGCCGATGGCGATCATGGTTGGCACGGGTCGCGGAGCGCACGAAGGAATCCTCATTCGTAACGCTGAGGCGCTCGAGGTCTTCGAAAAGGTAGACACGCTTGTTCTCGACAAGACCGGCACTCTCACTGAAGGCAAACCTCGCCTCACAGCGGTCATTGCAGCTCAAGGCTTCGATCAGACAAACATCCTTCAATCCGCTGCGAGCCTCGAAAACTCAAGTGAACATCCGCTCGCCTCTGCTTTGATAGCTGCGGCCAAAGAGAAGGGAATGGAACTCACCCCAGCCAGCGATTTTCAGTCGAGCACCGGCAAAGGCATACGCGGTCTCGTTCAGGGCAGGCGGATTGGAGTCGGGAACGCTGCCCTGATGCAGGAGATCGGAGCAACCTGCGACGGATTGCACGATGAGGCTGAATCCCTCCGTAAGGATGGCCACACCGTTGTATTCATTGCCAGCGACGGCCACTGCGCGGGGCTCATCGCAGTGGCGGATCCCATCAAAGCCTCCTCGTTCGAGGCCATTCAACAGTTGAAGAGCGAAGGCATCCGCGTGGTTATGGTGACGGGCGACAATCACACCACCGCTGCTGCGGTTGCGGGCAAGCTCGGCGTCGACTTTGAATCCGACGTATCGCCCAGTCAAAAGGGTGACGTGATCAAGAAGCTCCGGGCACAGGGCAAAGTCGTCGCCATGGCCGGAGACGGCGTCAACGACGCGCCCGCCCTGGCTCAGGCGAACGTCGGTATCGCGATGGGCACAGGCACCGACGTAGCGATAGCGGCTGGAGGAATCACTCTCGTCAAGGGGGATCTACGCGGAATCGTACGAGCCAGGCGGCTAAGCCAGCGGACCATGAAGAACATCCGGCAAAACCTCTTCTTCGCCTTCGTCTACAACGCAGCCGGAGTACCTATCGCGGCAGGAGTCTTGTATCCGGCTTTCGGTCTGCTTTTGAGTCCGATGATTGCAGCGGCGGCCATGAGCTTCAGTTCGGTCTCCGTCATCGCCAACTCTCTGAGGCTCCGAACCGCCAGGCTTTAGCTGTCTTTGACAACGTGTTCTCATTCAACTAAAAGGTTTGAAGTCTTGCTTATCCTTATCAAAGCACCAGGTGCTGATCCACTTGGCTGTCTCGATCAGAGACATAAGCTACTTTGTGTTTAACAAACAATCGATGTGAAAGGTCCAGATCAAGATGCAGCTTTCGCGGAGCGACACCCAGAGCAATCGCAAGAGAGCAAACAGTTTCACAACGTCGAAAGCGGTCTTCTGGATACTTGCGATTGCATCGCTCGCAACAGCAACGACGCAAGCTCAAGAGAAGCTGCTCCTCACCCGTGACGATGCGACGGTGGTGCTTGAGCCATACGCTCCCAACATCATGCGTGTCACGCTTAGCCTGCGAAAAGACGATGCCGTTGCAGGCCCGGGCTACGGTATCGTAGCGCATGCAGCCTCCAGCGACTGGAGTCAGACGCATGACCAGACGGGAGACGTCTTCAAGTCTTCGCGCATGGTGGTCACGGTACGCCCCGGTGGCCACTGGACGCCCACCGGAACGGCGGCTGATATCGCAAAATTCTTCAACGGTTCAACCCCGGGAGTAGGTATCTCTTTCAAAACCCCCGATGGCAAAACCCTTTTAGATATGCAGGGATGGCAGATGTCGGTCCCCAACTATAAGGACGGCAACGCCGGTGTTCTCTATGACCGTCGCCCCACTGACCCGCCCTTCTACCAGATTGGCGCAACATTTCATTCACCGTCCGACGAGCATTACTACGGCCTCGGCCAAAACCAGGAAGGCTTTTTAGATCGTCGTGGGCACGCACTCGAGTGCGCCCACGACTACAACGCTCCGGCAGGCCAAAGCGTCTGTGTCCCCTTCGTCGTAACGAACTACGGCTACGGTCTGCTGTGGGACAATCCATCGAAGACCAACGTCGCGTTCGGCTTCAACGACCAGACACGTTGGACCTCCGAGGTTGGCCAGCGCGTCTCGTTCTTCGTCATCGCGGGCAACACCTACAACGAGATCTACTCCGGCTATCGTCTTCTGACCGGCGATACCCCCATGCTACCCAAATCTGCCTATGGCTACATCCAATGCAAGCAGCGATACACCTCACAACAAGAGGTGCTCGATGTAGCGAAGGGCTATCGCGATCGTCACCTCCCGGCAGACGTCATTGTCGTCGACTGGTTCTACTACACAAAGATGGGCCAGATGGACATGGACCCTGCGAAGTGGCCCGACCCCACCGCGATGAACCAGCAGTTACACGCGATGAACTTCCACAGCATGATCAGTGTCTGGCCGCGCTTCGTCCCCGAGTCGCGTTACTACGACATGATTCAGAAGAACGGCTGGTTTATCCATCGCGCCGACGGTACGCCGACCAACGGCCTGCCCTATGATCGCGCGGGATCAGATATCGACACCACCAACCCCGATGCGGCTGCATGGTATTGGAACACGGTTCGCGACAGCTATGTCACCAAAGGCTTCGACTCGTTCTGGGCCGATGAGACAGAGCCAGACCTGCCGCCAAACGGAAGCTTCTTCCATATCGGTCCGGGCACGCAATATTTCAATGTCTACCCGCTATTTCACACTGCCGCGTTCTACAACGGTTTTCGACGCGACCTCAAGACACGTGCGCTCATCCTCGCCCGCGATTCCTACATCGGAGCGCAACACAATGGAGCCATCTTCTGGTCGTCGGATATCTCTCCCAACTGGGACACACTGAGGCGGCAGGTGCCAACCGGCATTAACTTCACCGCCTCAGGCATGCCCTATTGGAGCACCGATATCGGCGGCTGGCAGTATCTGCCTTCCTCGCACACGCCCGACCATCCTCCATTGCTCGATCCTTCCGACGCTCGCGACAACGTAGGCCACTACGACGACTATCCTGAACTCTATGTGCGTTGGTTCCAGTACGGTGCATTCCAGCCGAACTTCCGTAGCCACGGCAGCCGCAATCACAACGAGGTCTGGTCCTACGGCAAGCAGGCCGAGCCCATCCTCGAAAAGTACCTACGGCTCCGCTATCAACTGATGCCTTACATTTACTCGTTAGGCTACAGCGCTCACCAGACAGGAGCACCCTTCATGCGTGGCCTCTTCATGGACTTCCCCCACGATCCCAACGTCATCAACCTCGGCGACGAGTACATGTTTGGCCCCGCGCTGCTTGTAGCCCCCGTCACCGAACAGGGAGCCACCACGCGCTCCGTCTATCTCCCCGCCGGTTCCGATTGGTACAACTACTGGACAAACGAACGCTTGAAGGGCGGCCAGACCATCGTAGCCAACGCCCCCATCGATACCATTCCGCTGTTCGTGCGCGCCGGCTCCATCCTGCCTCTTGGCGAGCCGGTAGAAAGTACAAACGAACAACAAAATATTGCCCGTCTCCGCATCTATCCCGGAGCCGACGCCGACTTCCTTCTCTATCGGGATGACGGCAAGACCTACGACTACGAACAAGGAAAGTCAGAGCTGACGCACCTGCACTGGGCCGATGCGTCAAGCAAGTTTACTTCGACGGGAGCCAAAGCATGGACGAAGCCCGACTCTGAGATCATCGAGGTTGTGGGCAAGTAGGGCTGGCTAGCCTTTATAGCCCATCCCAGCAAGCACGCCGCGCATAAACGCAAAGCTCTTGATCACGCCCGGCATGGGATTGTCGGGGAAGATCTCGTACTCCAGGTCCACGTTGCCCGCGTAGTGAATGTCGATCAGAGCCTTAAAGATAGCTGGCACCGGCATCACTCCATCACCCACGGCGACCTGACTCTCCTTCTTGGTTCCGTCGGCCAGATCTTTCATGTGAATGTCGAGAACACGCGGCCCAGCCTTGCGGATCGCTGCAACCGGGTCAGTGCCAGCGCGCATGGTGTGCCCTACATCGATGCAGCAGCCAATCCGCGGATCCAGCTTCTCCACTGCGGCCAACACGTCCAGCGGAGAAGGGAAGTTCTTGTCCTCGGGGCCGTGATTGTGGATAGCAACTCCGATGTTGTACTCCTTCACAAACTTTTCCAGCCGCGGAAGCACCTGATGCGTCGGTGCGCCGATGATCAGAGGAATGCCCGCAGCCTTGCAATACTCGAACTTCATCCGAATGTCGTCATCTTCATCCTTCGCAAAAGTGATCGTCCCAGCCGCAGTCAGCTTAAAGCCCGCATCTCTGAACTTCGCAGCGCGCGGGGCAACCTGATCAGCAGGTGTCATCGGCAGATGCACATCTTTCAGGTTGAGATACGGAGTATTCAGTTCCTTCATGAACCCAATCAAGTGATCTGCGTCGAAGTTCCGGAACGTATAGCTGGCGATGCCAAGCCGTATCGGCGAAGAATTAGTCGAGTGGTTATCGTAGGCCAGCGCGCTCGTTGTCGACGAAAGGAATGCGGAGGCAGTTAGCATCGTGCCCCCACGCAGCAGGTTACGGCGAGTCATGGAATAGTTCATGCTGCGCATACTACCGACCTCCGTATGTGGTCGTCCACTTCAATTGTTTTCCCAGAGGTAACCGCAATCATTCGTTTCATTGGCAGTCGATTTAAATCTGTTGACTAATGGGAACGTTATCTGTAATGTTCGTTCGCTCTTCAAACAATAAGTTTTTTAGCGCCATGTCTTTTCATGACGACTTGGAGGTTGTCTGTGTTCGCACGCAAGTTCTTCGGCTATGTCGTTATCCTTCTTCTTTTGAGTTCTTCCTCTCTCCTTTTTGGTCAGGCTGTAAGCGCAACTCTGCTTGGTACGGTATCGGACCCCAGTGGGGCAACCATCGCAAAGGCCAAGGTTACCGCGACCGAGACGGCGACAAGCGTCGTCTATCAAACCATCACCAATGACAGCGGCAACTACACCCTTCCAGATATAAAGCCCGGTACGTATACCGTCATCGTCGAAGCCATGGGCTTCAAGAAAGAGACTCATCAGAATATCGACGTGCTCAGCAACTCCTCCACTCGTGTCGATGTCGATATGGTTACCGGCAGCGTCACCGAGACCGTTCTCGTCACGACGGCGCCACCCATGCTCCAGACCGACCGCGCCGACATCAGCACCAAGATAGAAGCGCGCGAGGTCGCTGAGCTACCCCTCGGTACGAACCGCAACTTCCAGTCCTTGCTGAACCTGGTGCCGGGAACGGCGCCGGCGGTCTTTCAGCATTCCCAGTTCTTCAACGCGCAGAGTTCGTTGCAGACGGAGGTGAATGGGCTGCCGCGCATGGGCAATCTTTACCAGATCGAAGGTGTTGACGACGACGAGCGCACCGGGCTGTTACAGATCATCATTCCGCCAGCGGATGCAATCCAGTCGGTCGATATCTCAACGAACAACTTTGAGGCGGAGCTTGGGCGTGCGATGGGCGGCGTGACAAACGTGACGCTGAAGTCGGGCACTAATGCGTTTCACGGAACAGCATTTGAGTATATCCAGAACAATGCTGTGAATGCGCGTTCGTACTTCGGAGGTCCGCTTGGGCATCTCTCGTACAACAACTTTGGCGGTTCGATAGGCGGGCCGATCTTCCGGGACAAGCTGTTCTTCTTTGGCGATTATGTGCACTCCTCGGACCATGAGTCGGTCGCCAGCACCTTTACGATTCCCGATCCGCGATATTACACACCGAATGCACAGGGCTTTATCGATCTCAGTTCGACGCTCGGGGCGGTGAATGCGAATGGTTTTAAGGCAGGGCAGGTATTCGATCCGGCCACTGGTGACGGCACTGCAACCGGTCCGCGGACACCTTTCGCGAACAACATGATTCCGGCCAACCGTGTCAACGGAGTCTCGCTGGCTATCCTGCAGAAGCTTAACGCGGCGGCGCAGCAATACGGGAAGCTGAACGCTACTCTGCCGATGTCGAATCCCGCCAACAACTACACGACGGTTCTCCCATTCACAAAGTCGACGGACAGTTTCGACACAAAGATCGACTTCACGCTGAATGAAAGGAACAACATTAGTGGACGTTACAGCTTCCAGCGTGTGAATACGTACCAGGCGCCGGCTTTTGGCGCGTTTCTTGGCGGACCTGCAGGTGGTGGCTTCGAAGGAACAGGCGCGCAAACGTCATACAGCACAGGCGTAAATTACACTCACGTCTTTTCTCCAACATTGTTCACCGAGGTGCGTGTTGGTGTCGCCCATCTGCGCAACAATGCAGAGCCCAGCGACTACGGCTCGAATGATGCTACGACGCTCGGAGTTCCGGGGGTCAATATCGACCAGTACACCAGCGGACAGGTGGGACTGACGATCAACGGAGGATTCACAGGGACCCTGATCGGATATTCGGCTTCGGTCCCATGGATTCGCGGCGAGTCCAATATCGATTTCGTCAACAACTGGACCAAGGTTGTCCATAACCACACTGTGAAGGCCGGAGTTGACCTTCGCCGAGTTCGGGATGACCTTTTGCAGTTCCAAACCTTCAGCCCACGCGGCGCGTTTACCTTTTCCGACGTGCAGACTTCGGATAAACGCGGAACCACAAACATTGCAAACGACGTCGCCAGCTTCCTGTTTGACCTGCCGAGTTCGGTGGGCCGAGATTTGAATACATACTTCCCTGCATACCGGCAGTGGTGGTTCTTCGCATACGCAAGTGACAAGTGGCAGGCAACTCCGAAGCTGACTGTCGATCTTGGCGTGCGCTGGGAGTTTTATCCTCCAGCGACCCCGAGAAAGGCTGGTGGTTTCTCCAACTACGATCCGATCAATCACAACCTTGTCATCGCCGGCGTCGGCGGCAACCCCAGCAACCTGGGCATGCAGACGCAATACCGATATTTCGCTCCACGCACCGGGGTTTCCTATCGTGTGACGGATAACACTGTCGTTCGCGCAGGCTTTGGCATGAGCTATATGCCCTATGCGGATAATAGCTACGCCTATAACTTCCCGGTCAGAGCGAACAACAGTTACGGACCAGTCGGATCGAGTGCTTTCACTCCGGCAGTTGGCCCGGATGGGGTCACGCCTGCGACTTTCGGCGCTGGCTTCCCGGCTCCAATCCCCGTCGTAATTCCCTCTAACGGAATCATCCCAGTGACTCAGGCGCTGAAAACTCAGACGTTTTATCAGATTCCCCTAAATTTCAAAAACCCTTATGCAGTGTCGTGGAATGTTGCAGTGCAGCAAGCCCTGCCGTATAGCATGTCGATGCAGATAGCGTATGTCGCCAATCACGGCGTTCGTATTCCAACCAATCAGAACTCGAATCTGCCGAGCACGTATGGCGGAGGCGCGGCATCGGATCCGGAAAATGTGGCTCCCTATAGCCGCACAGCTGCGACCAACGTTATCTTTTACGGATTCTCATCGAACTACCAGTCGATGCAAGCCCAGTTAAACAAGCGCTTCACCAGGGGCCTTGCTTTGACGTCGGCGTTTACGTGGGGCAAGGGGTTGGGATACACCGCCGGCGATGATGGTGGTTTGTCGTTCTTTGTCGATCAACGGAGGAACTACGCTCCCAACGACTACGACCGAGCGTTGAACTTCGAACAGAGCTTTACCTATGAGCTTCCGTTCGGGCGCGGCCACAACCTTCTGAACTCGGGAATCGGAGCTCTGACCCTCGGTGGATGGAAGCTTGCGGGCATCATCTCCGTGCTTTCCGGTCAGCCGTTTACTGTTGCCACAAACGGGGCAAATCTCAACACTCCCGGAACGACCCAAACAGGAAACCTGACGGGTACCTACCATGTAACCCACGGGGTCGGCTCAGCAAATCACTGGTTTGATCCGACTGCGTTCTCCGTTCCGAGTGGGTGCCCAACGTCGGGTGCCTGCACACCGCAGAACGTCGGTGTGGGCAATACAGGAAGAAATCAGTTCCGAGGGCCCGGTTACATTCAGGACAACCTCTCCATCTTCAAAAGCTTCCCAATCGTCCGGGAAGCCTCTGCGGAGGTTCGGTTCGATGCGTTCCAGTTGAGCAATACACCGCAGTTCGCGAATCCGACGAGCAACAACTGCTGTTCAGCGACCAGCTTCGGACAGGTCACGAGCACTCTGGGTAGTGGACAGGGCAGCGTGAATGGAGTCGGTGGCGGACGCAGTTTGCAGGCGTCGGCGAGGATTTTGTTCTAAAGTAAACTGCAGTTGATCGGGCCGGCTACTCTCGTTAGGTAGCCGGTCTGTCAGTGTAGGACGTCAACTGTTGTCAGGTTTTTGAAAGGGAAGAGGAAATTGTAATGGAAGGTTTTTCGCGACGTGGTTTTCTTGCCGGTGCCGGGATAGCTGCAGCGGCGTATGTGGCATCCCCTATGCTTGCAATGGTGGCGAAGCAGGGCTTCAAAGTAGCAGTGATCACGGATGAAATATCCCAGGACTTTGATCACGCCTGTTCGGTTGCATCGAAGGAGTTCGGCCTGCAGTGGGTGGAGCTCCGCGCCATGTGGAACAAGAGCCTTCAGGACCTTAGCGACTCCGAAATCGCCGACGCGCAAAAGATCCTTGCGAAATACAACCTGGCCGTAACCGACATCGCCAGCCCGCTCTTCAAGGTCGACTGGCCCGACGCCCCTCGAACGTCTCACACCAAGCCGGATCACTCGATGACGGCTGTCGAGACCTTCAAGCAGCAGGACGAAGTTCTCGCACGCAGCATCAGTCTCGCCAAACAGTTCAAGACAGACAAAGTCCGCTGCTTCGACTTCTGGCGTGTCGAAGATCAGAAGCCTTATCGCGCAGCAATCGACGCGAAGCTGCTCGATGCCGCAACCGTCTGTGGGAAACAAGGAATCCTTCTGGTTCTCGAAAACGAGTTCGAGTGCAACACGGCCACTGGACGAGAAGCCGTAAGAACTCTCGCCGCCGTTCCATCGCCTCATCTTGCGCTCAACTGGGATCCCGCCAACGCCGTTATGCGCGGCGAACTCGATGCCTATCCCGCGGCTTGGCAGCTACTTCCCAAACATCGCATTCGCCACTGCCACGTCAAGAACGCAGTCAAGGGTAGTGACGGCAAGATCGCATGGGCTCCCGTAGGCACAGGCTTCATCGACTGGACTGCGCAGTTCCGCGACTTGGCGAAGGTTGGATACCGCGATGCCGTTAGTCTCGAAACCCACTGGCACGGCGCCTCAACACCGGAGGAATCCTCCCGTCAAAGCTGGGCGGGCATGAAGCAGGCTCTCCAGAACTCAGCCACCCTACCGACCTAAAGCACGGCCTTGAAGAGTAGCTTCACCATCTCCTTCAACGGTATGACGATCAGCAACAACGGCGCCATCGGTATCAGACAGGCAAGAGCAAGATGGATAGGAGTGCGCGGATTCATAGGAAGATCATCCATGCCCTTGATAAAGCCGAAGCTGTTACCTAAATCGGCGAGCGACTGGATGTCGGAGGTCCCAAGCAGAGGTTCGCTTGCCTCCGGATCTTTGTTGATCCACCTGTGATGAAACGCCGAAGTGTAACTGGTGGCCAACGAACTGTATTGATAGAGGCCGTGGATCTTTGTCTCGTGCATCCGTACAGCGAACACCAGAAGGGGAGCGATGACGATTCCTACCGCGATGACAACGTAGGCCACCAGCGGCCCTGCAAAGTGTTGCAACGGTACCTTGTCATAGATCACTGTATCGGCCAGAACGCCAGCCGTGGCTGCTGAATAGCCAAACAGGATGATCCCAAAAAACTGCTGCGCTCTCCCAATAAATCCCAATCCTCCCGACTCGTCCGGGTGTGGTGGAAATAATTGCAGATCGAGTTTGTTCATGCTCCATAGAAACTGGCCCCATAGAAAGAGCCGCCATACCCAGCGCAGTAACAAAAAATTGAGGAACGGCGCACAGAATCCCACGAGCCACCATCCAGCCCACGTCAAACGGAAGCCCGCCCCCGAATAACTCGCGGACCACGTCGCAGCATGAACAGCCATGCTATGTAGCGCAGTCAAAGAGATCGCATAACTTCCGGCAACGAGAAGCAGTTCCGCTACTGTGGAATCTCGCAGTCGAAGCCCGCGCTCCACCGCTGCATCGAAGCGCGTGTAGTCCTTCTCCAGAACAAGTCCTGACGTTACAAAGAACTCCGCAGCCTTGGCCAACCGTGGTCCAAGGAATGTCTCGGCCAGGATAAGGATGGGCATCGCGATAAGAAACCGCGTATATGTCGCAAAATCACGCAGAAACGGGACCATTACGGTTGTTGTGTGGTATGCCGAACCTTGCGCCGCGGACAGGAGGAACAGCGGCACCCACGTCACAAGGATCGACAAGCCGGCCACCGTAAGCACCTGCGGTGATCTCTCCCGAATAAACTTCAATCGTTTTTCAATACGATAGAGGGGACCTCCTTCGGTGAGTTGAAGCGCAGGTTTACGCGAGTCGGAGTCCATAGCACCGTAACCTTTCCCTAGTCGAAGACCTCATCTCCCGTTGGCTCATAAAGCGGAACGCCGTTCATCTCATGTCTGAACCTTGAAAGCGTGTCGTACATTCGGCGTCGAGCGCGGCTCTGATTCCCCAGGGGACGATGCTCTGCAATGCAGTGCCAAGGATTGTAAGAGAGCTTCCGCGCAAAATCCATCTGCGCCGGCGAGTTGAACGTCTGCCGAGGAATTCGCAGCGTGGCCGCCGATCGCCGCGGCGAGAGTTTCTCCGGCCACAGCACACCATTGTTCTCAATCGGCATCAAAAACGGTTCCGTCTGCAGTTGCAGGCGAATATCAAATTCGACGTCTTCATTTGCGAGAGTCGCAACCATCGCATTGCGCAGATAGTCGTCAGGGGGCCGGAACGGAAGGCGCGGTATAGGTGTCTTCCGAGCCGATCTCGGCCACACAGAGTACTGCATCGCCTGCCCCTCTCCAAGTAAATAAGGTACGCAGCTAAAGTAGGGAGCCTCAAACGGACTGCTCTGCGTCTTGGTCCACAACCCCTGCATAATCAGATCCAACACATGCGGATGATGCAAGTTCAGAAAATGGAAGATCGTCGCGTTCTTCAGGCTGTTGATCTGCAACTGCGCATTGGCCTCGGTGTCGGGCGTCACAAAGGTCGGTGTCGAGACTCCGAACATATCCTGCGTAAACTTCTCCTCCTCCATCAGCTTCGGC
Source organism: Edaphobacter aggregans (assembly GCF_003945235.1). NCBI lineage: Bacteria > Pseudomonadati > Acidobacteriota > Terriglobia > Terriglobales > Acidobacteriaceae > Edaphobacter > Edaphobacter aggregans. Next base: position 1,118,860 of record NZ_RSDW01000001.1, on the reverse strand, counting down.
CCAGGTACGCCCATCAGCTTGATGCTGATGCTCATAAAACCGACGTCGTCGATATCGGGCGTTATATAAGGGCCCGGGCCAGAGAAGCGCACCCATGCCGGATACGTCCGTGGCTCTGCATAGATGCCATGACGCAACTCCGGCGCAAGGCCATCGTGAACGATAAACTCGGCACGCACGATACCATGAGTCTTCGTGTTCCCCCCGCGTTCGAACATCCCCGGCTTCCACAACCCTCGCATCTGCGCGATAAAGCTGTTGATGATCGAATCGAGGTAAGCCTCTTCGTTCGGCATCAGCTTTTCTTCGGCGATCTTCAATCCATCATTCGGGCGCTTCGCGTTTATCACAGCGGTTACGAGCGCTGCGATCGGATCGCGAAGCAACGCGTCGAATGCCGGCCGAAAGATCGGATCGAACCGCCGCTCCAGATGCACAAAGGCCATCGATGCATCAGAGAAAAAGTTCAGAAACGCGGAGCCAGTATTAGCCTTCGGTATCGGACGATCAGGGTTTGAAGTCAAGGCTCTTCCATCCATTCAGAGATGAAGATGAAAACCACTTACCTCGTCGGCTCATGCGACAGGAAACTGCAGCGCAAAGTGAATTGTTTTCTTCGTGTCCCAGTACACAAGTCCCAGATACTGCCCAGGTCCAATCAGGCGAATCTCGTCGCGAATATGTTTGGCCAGAATCGAGGTCTTCGAGTAATCCAGCACAATGCATTCTTTCCCATCAAACAAGCTCGTGCCCTTGTAAACCTGGGCCACAATCGCATTCACTCCGAAGGCAAGGATGCGGTTCGTAAGCGTTCCATGAGCTGCGTCGAAGGTCTTGCCCTGCCAGTTAAAGATATTGACTATCGCAGCGATCTCGGAAGAAAACGGCGTGTCCGAAGCGACAATCGCCGTCCCGTCCGCTTCGCCATTAGGAATATCGCCTGCCGGACTCGCGGAGAAAAGATCGTCGAGCTGTTTTTCGGGCATCGCCAAAAGTTGTTGTGCGGTGTACGCCATAGTTCGGTCTCCTCATACGCCACCGTATCGGTCGTAGTAGCGTAGTCGATGTTGTGTGGGGGCCCGGTGAGAATACCGCCAACTATGACCGCGCCCCGTCTTTTTGTCAATCAGGAATACATCTCGCACGACGTCAAACCTTGTGCGAACATCCATAGTCAGCCGACATCCACTACAGCTACGATGGGATGCACTTGATGAAGAGAGGGCAATCGACGAGCGCATGAGCAGCGCAGATCCGCAAAACGTAACCGCCGAATACATCGTCGTCGGCTCCGGGGCCGGTGGCGGCATCCTGGCTGCTCGTCTTGCCGAGTCCGGACGAACCGTCCTTCTGCTTGAAGCGGGCGGCGATCCCAGAACCGCCCAGCAACAGCAGCCCGTCCCACCCAGCGGAGGCATGCCAAACGAGTACGATGTACCCGTATTCCATGGCCTCGCTTCAGAAAACGACGCCATCAAGTGGGACTTCTATGTTCGTCATTATGGAAACCATAAGCAACAGTGTCAGGACCCCAAATATTTCGAGACAGTCGATGGTCAGCGTGTAGACGGCGTCCTCTACCCACGCGCAGGAACCTTGGGCGGCTGCACAGCGCACAACGCGATGATCATCGTCTATCCACACAACACCGACTGGGACGAGATAGCTGAGTTGACCGGCGATGAATCCTGGCGCGCACCCCAAATGCGTCGATACTTCGAACTCCTGGAAAACTGTCATCACCGTAAATTCCATCGCTTCCTCGCCGCCCTTGGATTCAATCCCACGCGACACGGATGGCGCGGCTGGCTCTCCACGGAACGCGCAACACCCCTCTCAGCTTTGCTCGATCACCCCCTCGTAAGAATGATCATCCTCTCTGCTTGGGAGGCCTTCAAAAACGCAGGCAGCAAACGCGACCATCTACGCTGGCTGTGGAAGGGAGCCTTCGATCCGAACGACTGGCGCCTCGTTCGCGAAGCTGCAGGTGGAGTCCGCTACATACCTCTCAGCACCTCCAACCACGCACGCACAAGCGCCCGCGAGCGCGTTCTCGAAGTAGCCACGAAGCACCCAGAACTCCTCCGAATCGAGCTCGATGCCCTCGCCACCCGAGTCCTGTTCGACGGCAATAACCGAGCCATCGGCGTCGAGTACCTCAAGGGCAAACACCTCTACCGCGCCCACGCCGCACCCAGTTCGCAGGCGGGTGAGCTCCGCACAGCCTACGCGACTCGCGAGGTCATCCTCGCCGGAGGCACATTCAATACGCCGCAACTCCTCATGCTCTCCGGCATAGGCCCGGCAGAGCAGCTCGTCCAACACAGCATTCCTCTCCGCGTCGATCTTCCGGGCGTCGGCACAAACCTGCAGGACCGCTACGAAGTCGGTGTCGTCAACCGAATGAACTTCAGCCAGTGGAGAATATTTCGTGGCGCACGTTTCGCTCAGGACGACCCGCAATTTGAACAATGGCAGCGCGGATGCGGCCCATACATCACCAACGGAGGAGTGCTTACAGCATTCAAGCGCTCGTTCCCTGACCGCGAGACTCCCGACATCTTCTGCCTCGGCCTTCTCGGACTCTTCCGAGGCTACTTCCCAAATTACTCCGCGCTCTTCGCCGAAAACCTGAACTACATGACATGGGTCGTCCTCAAAGCTCACACCAAAAATCGCGCAGGCAAAGTAACCCTGCGTTCCGCCGACCCACGCGACACGCCAGACATCAACTTCCACTACTTCGAAGAGGGCAGCGACACCCAGGGCGAAGACCTCGCCTCCGTAGTCGAAGGCATACGCTTCGTCCGCAAGATCACCCAGCACTTCAAGGACAACAAGCTCATCGCCGAAGAAGAACTGCCCGGCGATCACCTCCAGTCGGACGAAGACCTGAAGACCTTCATCCGCAATCAAGCCTGGGGCCATCACGCCTCCTGCACCTGCGCCATTGGCCCCCGTGAACACAACGGAGTTCTCACCAGTGACTTCCGCGTTCATGGCACGCAGGGCCTTCGCGTCGTCGATGCCTCCGTCTTCCCCCGCACCCCGGGCTTCTTCATCACCAGCGCCATTTACATGATCGCCGAGAAGGCCGCCGACGTAATCCTCCAGGCCGCGCGCGAGGCTGATCTTGCTGCAAACATTCGTTGACAAGCCCGGTCAACGGCGATATCGTCTCATCTCATCATCAACAGGGCCCCGGAAAGTGTTGCACTGACGCGAGTAGCGGAAGTCCGCTTCTGCTGCGAGCCGCTGGTTCCACTCTAAAAATCCGTCCAGACGAAGGTGGCGATGCCCTACGACGTCTCTCAACTACTCAAGATGACGAGTGCTCAGCTCGACGACTGTTTCAAATCCGGTGCTCCCGGCCCCATCCCCAACGGTGAAGCCAAAGGCACCGCCATTGTGGCCCCCGGCACCGTCTTTACCAAAGAGACAGCAGCGTTCATCAGCATCTTCACCTGGCAGGGCAAGACCTTTGACGCTCAGGCCGGCGTGCTGCGCAACCGCATCTCCGTCTTCGGGATCAGCGCCATCGTGGCCAAGGTCTATCAGGGAGCCAGTTGGTTCGACAACAAAGAATGCGTCGTCCTCGACTACTCCGAGACATCGATGGTCGCCCACTGGGTCCGCGACGAAATTCGCCTCATCTCGCCAGGCCTCTACCTCGGCCTCGTCTACTGGAAGAAGGACCGGCTCATCCACTTCGCGCTGGAGTTCTGATCGTCTACGGGGATACGATGACTCCACAATCCACCATCATGGTCGTTGCACCGATCGTAGCGAGCCGCGAGCCCGCGCTGCGACAGCTTCTTGCGACCATGAATCTTGAGCCGGGCGTAGCCAATCCCGCCAACACGCTCGTCCCATTCGAAAAGTTCGCCACGCTGCACTTCGCCCGCTTCGTCATCCTTGAAGACGATACCCGCGAAGACCTCCGCGTCTACGGAGCCACGCCGCCCCCACCCACCAACTTTCTCGCCTTCCTCTGCGACTTCGATGGTCCAGCCGACGCCCTCCGCCGCGAACTCGTCGCCAAAGCAGAACCCGGCCTGCGTCAAATCTTCTCCTTCTGCGAATCCTTCACGCCCACCGCCGACCTCCTGCGCTGGATGGAAGATAACGAGCGTCCTCCATCCGCAAACTACGTCAACTGGGTTGGCCGAACCGTCGTTCAGGTTCGCGAAGAGAACGATTTGTGGATGGCAATAAAGTGGTATCTCAATCAACGCGCTTCAACCGGCGCTACCCCACGGCAGATATGGAACGAGCTGCGCACCTTCGTCAAACAGGAACAAGCCGCCGGACGACTCACTCTCACGCCGCCCGAACCTACACCCTTGTCCTGGCAGATCAAGAACCTCGCACACTGCATCGGCATTCCCCTTGTGCTGTTCCTCTTATTGCCGCTCATCGTCCTTTATCTGCCCTTCTTTCTCATCCAACTCCGCATGAAGGAGCTGCGCGATCCGGTCATAGCGCCCCGCCCCACCACAGCCCTCGTCCATTCCCTTGACGAGCTTGAGGATCGAATCATCATCAATCAGTTCAGCGCCTATGGCAGCATCAAGCCCGGCCCCTTCCGACGCTGGACAATCATCGCCGTCCTCTTCGCGATCGAGTACACCGCGCGTCACATCTTCACCCACGGTTTCCTGGGTCGCGTAAAAACCATTCAATTCGCGCGCTGGGTGTTTATCGACAAGACCCGTGTCTACTTCTCCAGCAACTACGACGGCAGTCTCGAAATGTACAACGGCGACTTCATCAACAAGGTCTACTGGGGGCTCAACATCGTCTTCAGCAACGGCCTCGGCTACCCCAAAACCAACTGGCTTATCCTCGATGGCGCCAGAGCCGAGCAGCCCTTCAAGGATTACCTCCGTCGTCACCAGTTACCCACACAGGTCTGGTATACCGCAGCACCCGGCGTCACGGCCTACGACATGCAACGCAACTCACTCATACGCAATGGGCTCGAACAAAACACCATCTCAGATTCAGAACTCGACGACTGGATCAAGATCTTCTAAAACGTCGAGGAATAGCAGTTAGCTGTTGCGAATTAAATCCGCAGAAGGGAAGCGAGAACAAGGGCATGGCTCCTCTCACAAACGTCGACTATCGCGACATGCAGGGACTCCTACGCTTCGGTTACGCCAAGCTCACCGAGGCCTGCTTCCTCCTGTTGCGCATCGACGACCCCGCTGCCGCTGCCCGTTGGCTGCAAACCGCTCCCGTCTCCACCGCCGAAATCCAGAACCCCCCTCCCACCTGCGCCCTGCAACTGGCCTTCACACAACAAGGACTGCAACGCCTCGGCATCTCCCCAGAGATCCTCAACGGCTTCTCCGCCGAGTTCCTTTCCGGCATCACAGGCGAAGACAACCGCTCCCGCCGCCTCGGCGACATCGGCGCCAATGCACCCGAGCACTGGTACTGGGGCGGCCCCTCCGGCGTGCCCGACATGGTCGCCATGCTCTACGCACTACCCGGCCACTTCGACTCCTGGAAGAGCACCATCGATTCCGGCCTTACCCACTCCGGCTTCACCCTCCTCCAATGCCTGCCCACCTCCGACATGGGCGGCGTCGAGCCCTTCGGCTTCGTCGACGGCGTCAGCACCCCCACCGTCGACTGGGACCGCAAAAAAAACCCTTCCGGCGACAAACTCACCTACGAAAACATCACCATGCTCGGCGAGTTCGTCCTGGGCTATCCAAACGAGTACGGCGAATACACAGGACGCCCAAAGATCGTCGACTCCAACGCCGACCTCCCCGACGCCGAAGACTCTCCCGGCTACAAAGACATTGGCCGCAACGGAACCTACCTCGTCATCCGCCAGATCGAGCAGGACGTCCGCGGCTTCTGGCGATTCATCGACCAGCAGGTGAACTCCGATCCCACACAGCGTCAGGACCTTGCCGAGAAGATAGTCGGTCGCAAAATGTCCGGCGACTCGCTCCTTCCCGAATCAAGCCAAAGCATCCCCGGCGTAGGCCCCGACCTTACAGACATCCAGCAGAACCAGTTCACCTTCGACGACGATCCAGATGGCTTCCGCTGCCCATTCGGCGCACACATCCGCCGCGCAAATCCACGCAACGCAGACTTTCCCCCGGGCACATCATCCGAGCCTCTGGAAAAGCTCATCCGCATACTGGGCTTTGGCCAGAAGACCATCCGCGAAGACCTCATCGCCTCCACCCGCTTCCATCGTCTGCTGCGAAGAGGTCGCGAGTATGGCCCGAAACTCTCCCCCGCCGAGCGCCTCGAGCCCGCGCCGCCCAACGAACCTCCAACCGGGCTTGAGTTCGTCTGTCTCAACGCCAACATCGGCCGCCAATTCGAATTCATCCAGGCCGCGTGGCTCAACAACACCAAATTCGACGGCCTCGACAGCGAGACTGACCCGCTGCTAGGCAACCGCGAACCCATAGCCGGCTGCCCCGCCAGCACGTTCTCTATTCCAGTCGCCGGGACCGTACGACATCAACTTCAAGACGTGCCGCGCTTCACCACTGTCCGTGGCGGAGCATATTTTTTCCTGCCCGGCCTGCGTGCGTTACGATATCTTGCACGCGCCGCCAGAGTTTGATCGAACACGAGGGACAACGATGCAAAAGTTCTCCTGGTACAGACTCGCAGCACTCAAGCCTCTTCGCGCCATTGCCGCCATCGCCGTACTCATCGCGCTGGCCCTTCTGCCACAAGGCTGCAACACCACTCCCGGCCTCCCGGGCAAGGTCTTGGACGAAGCCAAACTCGCCAACCGCCCAGCCAGCTCCTTCCCAGCCGCCGACGAAGACTACTTCCACGACATGGATGGCGGCATCCAGCTCACCGCTGACGAGATCAAGGGCCGCAACACCTGGCTCGTCTGGACGGCAGGCGATGACCGCCTCTGGGACGTCCTCTCCGTCACCAGCGTAGGTAATCTTGACTTCCTCAAAACCATCTCCTCCTACCCAGGCGACGGCAGCCATCCTGCCCTCAAAGCCAGCCGCGACAACCGCTGGGAATACCTCGGCCTCGTCAACGAACCCTGCTACATCAAGGCCACCGGGCCCGACCCCAAGCGCTTCGGCCTCTGGCTCGACCAGCGCGACCCCAGCTGCCCGCCTGATCCCTTCGAAAACGCGCAGAAATATCCCGGCGTCAAAATTGGCGCACGCGGCAAGAACATCGACGCGGGCTCCTTCTATGGATACGGCACCGGCATCGTCGGCCTCCGCCTTTTCCCCAACCCCGCCTTTGATGAAGCCGCAGCCAAAAAGTGGGACCCCGTCCGCTACTACACCGACAGCAAGTACTACCTCTCGAAGGACCTCGTCCGGCCCTATCGCGTAGGCATGTCCTGCGCCTTCTGCCACGTCGGTCCCAACCCCGTGAAGCCCCCCGACAACCCCGATGCCCCCAAATGGGAGAACCTCAGTTCCAACGTAGGCGCACAATACTTCTGGATCGACCGCATCTTCGACTGGAACCCTTCTGCCGATAGCTACGTCTTCCAGCTCTTCCACACCTCGCGCCCCGGCACCCTCGACACCTCGCTCATCTCCACCGACAACATCAACAATCCCCGCACCATGAACGCCGTCTACTCCCTCAAACCTCGCCTCGATCAAGCGCTGGTCTGGGGCAAAGAGAAACTAGCCGACGGCCAAAAAGACAACAAGCAGTTCAACAACTACGTCCCCTCCGGCTACCTCACCCGCTTCTTCACCCCTCCTGACATCGTCCAGACCCCGCGCGTCCTCAAGGACGGCTCCGACTCCGTAGGCGCACTCGCCGCACTCAACCGCGTCTACCTTAACATCGGCACCTTCAGCGAAGAGTGGCTCCTCCACTTCAACGCCCTCGTAGGCGGCCAGGAAGTCACCCCGATCCCAGTCTCTGTAGCCCGAGCCAACTCCAGCTACTTCGAGGCCACCGAAGCCCAGACCGTCGACATGGCGCTCTTCTTCCTCAAGAGCACCGAACCCCACCTCCTCAAGGACGCCCCCGGCGGAGCCGCGCACCTCACTACCGACAAAGCCGTCCTCACACGCGGCAAGATCGCCTTCGCCGAGCGCTGCGCCCGCTGCCACTCCAGCAAATTCCCCCCCCCGCCAGCTAACGCCGATCCCGCAGCCTGCGCCGGCTCCGGCTACATGGACTGCTGGAACCGCTACTGGGAATGGACCAAGACCGACGAGTTCAAAAAGAAGATGCGCGACATAGTCCTCGCCCCCGACTTCACCCAGGGCAACTATCTCTCCACCGAACTCCGCGTCCCCGTCACGCTCCTCCAGACCAACGCCTGCAGCCCACTAGCCACCAACGCCCTCGGCAACAACATCTGGGACAACTTCTCCTCCCAGTCCTACAAGGATCTCCCTTCTGCAGGAACCGCCACCATCTACGACCCCTTCACCGGCGAGCCCAAGCCCTACGTCCTGCCCGCCGGAGGCCGCGGCTACACCCGCCCGCCGTCGCTCATCAGCGTCTGGTCCAGCGCGCCATTCCTGCTCAACAACAGCCTGGGCAAATTCAACGCCAGTCCCTCCGTCGAAGCCCGCCTCGACTCCTTCCAGGACTCCATCGAACAGCTCCTCTGGCCCGAGAAGCGCGAGAAAGATTCTGTCCTCGGAGACAAAGTCCCCGGCACCATCGACCGCACCACCGACACCAGCTATCTCCGCGTAGCCAACGGCTATTTGCCCGACTTCCTCCAGCGCCTGCGCGGCCCGCTCTCTGGTACCTTCGACTGGCTCTTCAACGATCAAGGTATCCAGATCGGCCCCATCCCGAAGGGAACCCCCGTCGGCCTGATAGCCAGTCTCAACCTCCTCCCCGAGACCAACGACCCCATCCAGCGGGCGCAGTACAAGCAGAAGGTTCTCGACCTCCTCCTGAAGGCCCAGCACGACCTCAAGAGCCTTCCCGCCAACGCCACCGACGCCGACGCAGCCAAAGTCTTCGATAATCTCAAAGGCCCTCTCATGGAACTGAGCAAGTGCCCAGACTACGTCGTCAACCGAGGCCACTACTTCGGCACAAGCTCCTTTGCCCAGGAGCCACCGCTCAGCGACGACGACAAACGAGCCCTGATCGAATTCCTGAAGACCTTCTAGGAGACAGCCGGCCCACCCGCACTTAAGGACAGCTTAAGCCGCAATAGGCGAAACTGTCCTTATATGCGTGCGCTTCTCATCGAAGACGAGGTAAGACTCTCCGAGAACATCTCCACGGCCCTCCGCGAAGGCCCCGGATTCGCCGTCGACTGCGCCCCTGACGGCCTCACCGGAGCCGACCTCGCCGACGGCAGCTGTTACGACGTCATCATCCTTGACCTCATGCTTCCCGGGCTCGACGGCCTTGGCGTTCTCAAGCGCATTCGCCAGCGCGGCGACCGCACCCCCGTCCTCATCCTCACTGCCGTAGCCGACAAGCACTCCACCATCACCCTCCTCAACGCCGGCGCCGACGACTACCTCAGCAAGCCCTTCGACCTCGGCGAACTCCTCGCCCGAGCCAAAGCCCTCATCCGCCGCGGTAAAGGAGCAGCCCACCCAACCCTCCGCGCCTCCGACGTCGAGCTCAACACCCTCGAGCAAACCGTCCACCGTTCCGGCTCTCTCGTCGATCTCTCCCCCACCGAGTACCGCATCCTCGAGTACCTCATGTTCCGCCCCCGCGTCATCGTCTCCAAGCGCGAGCTCCTCGAGCACCTCTACGACTACAACTGGGAGCACCACTCCAACGTCATTGAGGCCCACATCTCCAACCTCCGCAAAAAACTCGACGCCGTCAGCGAGCGGCCCAGCATCGAGACCCTTCGCGGCCGCGGCTACCGTCTCGCCATGCCGCTGCGCGAGATCCCCGCATGAAGTCACGCTCCATCGTTCGCCGACTCATCATCACCATCCTCCTCCTGGAGTTGGTCTCCGTGGTCGCGCTCTCCACCGTGGCCCTCTTCCACGAGCGCCACGAGCGCTTCATGGCCTTCGACGTCACCCTCCGTGGCCACGCCGACTCCCTCCTCGGTGCCATCCAGGAAGACGAACACGACAACCTCGTCATCGACAAAACTGGCCTCAACGTTCCCCCCCGCGATGTCTTCCACGTGCAGGATGAGACCGGCGCCATCATCGGCCAGTCCCCCAACTGGGGCGAAGGCCCATCTTCCCGCACTGAGGAGCATCGTCGCGACCCGCACAGCCCCGAAGGCTTCTTCAGCCTCATCCTCAACGGAGGACACTACCGCGCCATCCGCACCAGCGCGACCAGAGTCATCGACCCCGACGAGAAGGGCGGAGGCGAACGCCACAAATTCACGATCATCTACGCCTCTCCAACGCACCGGCTATGGCACGGCATCCTCGAAGAGGTGGCCTTCTACGCCACGACCAGCCTCCTTCTCCTCGCCGTCACAGGCATCGCCATGATCTGGCTTCTCAACCGGGGCATGGCCCCACTCCGCGAGCTAGCCGCCAAAGCATCCACCGTCTCCGCCACGTCCTGGACCTTCGAACCATCCGACGAAGTACTCGCCACCAAAGAGCTAAGCCCCCTCGCCCGCACCATTCAAGCCGTTCTCAAGAACCTCGAGTACTCCTTCACCCAGCAACGCCGTTTCGTCAGCGACGCCGCTCACGAACTCAAAACCGCCGTAGCCGTCGTTCAATCTTCCATTCAGGTACTAGCCCTCAAGCCCCGCACCGTCGAGGAGTATCAGCACGGCCTCAACCAGTGCCACACCGACTCCGTCCGCATGGAAGAGATCGTCGGCAAGATGCTCACCCTCGCCCGCGTCGAACGCGAACCCTCCCCCCACGAACCCGCTCCACAAACCGACCTATCCGAAAGCCTCCGCCGCACTGCTGACCAACTAGCCTCGGTCGCCGAGATAAGCGGCATCACCATCCAACTCCCGCACCTCGATGCCGCACCAGTCCAGCTCTCACCACAAGACGCCGAAGTCCTTTGTTCCAATCTCCTGCTCAACTCCATCCAGCACAGCAACCCCAACTCCCAAATCACCGCCACAATCACCAAACAAGAAACGCAAATCGAGCTAAAGATCGAAGACCAGGGGAAGGGAATCGACCCCGAAGCGCTGCCCTTCGTCTTCGAGCGTTTCTACCGCAGCGACCCCTCCCGCAACCGCCAAACCGGTGGCACCGGCCTCGGCCTGGCCATCTGCAAAGCCATCGTCGAAGCAGCCCACGGTCAGATCACCATGACCAGCACCCTCAACATTGGCACCACTGCCACCGTAAACCTCCCCATAGCCGGGAGCGCAGGGCTTTAGCACTGCGGAAAAATCGGCAATTACGAGGGCTTTAGCCCGGGCCTCTAAGTGCAAGCTTGTCAAGCCCAGAAGCCAGCTATCTATAGCAAAATAAACAACATCCAAGTGCCAAATAATTTTCCTGAATCTGCTAAACTGAAGACAGTAAAGAAAAGAAGAAAAGCCTCGGCCGAAGCCGGGGCTTTTCTGTGAGCGATACCTATAAGTCAGAAATAAATATAATTAAATCAATACCTTACAAGTATCAAACCCACAGAGCCCTTGATTGAAGAGACTTTCCGCTTCATTCAACAACCAAGTCCACCCATAACCAATGAGAATGGAATACTTTACAGTAAGAATTACGGCGGGTAGTCCTCAGTTTTCCGTCTGCTCCCGCTTGTAGGGCTTCTGCATCAACGCCCGAGCCTCATTCACCGCGCCCTGCGTATTGTCGTTCGTCTGAACCGCAAGTCGATACTCATTGACGGCTCGGTCACGCTGGCCGGTCAGATCAAAGATTCGCCCCAGCTCAATGTGGCTCCAGACCTCGACCCACTTGGGATCGCCATCTCCCCGCAGCGCATCGCGGAACGAGTTCGCCGCCGACTGGTAGCTCCGCTGCATAAAGAAAACCTCGCCGATACGATAAGCAGCCAGCGAGCTGTTCTTATTGGCATCCAGCGCCTTCTGGTACTCGATCAGCCCTGCGGTCAGGTCGCCCTGAGCCACCTGCTGCTGCCCACGCAAAATAGCAACCCGCACCGCCAGATCGGGAGTGCTCTTCAGCAGCCAGTTCTGCGGATCGATGCTGATCCGCCGCGGCCGCCCGAAGGTCTCGACGGAGTACTGGCTCTCGGTGCCGCTCAAGTCGACGCGACGGGTCTCCGTCTTACCATCGGTCTCGATGCGCAGCTCAACCGGCATACGAAAAAGATCCAGGTCCTGCGCGACAGAGCCGATGGTGCGAAAGCCCTTGTTATCGCCAAGCCGGAAGACGGTGTATTTGTTCGTAAACGCCGGTGCTCCGGTGCCATCAACCCACTGCGCAAAGAACGGAGTCATCTGCTCCTGCGATTGTGCCGAGGCGACAGCCTCCACATTGGAGCCGCGAACAGACTTATCGGCATACTGCGTGAGTAAAGCGCGCAGGAACTTATTAAAGACCTCGTCTCCCATCTCCCACCGGAGCATATGGAAGACCATCGCTCCCTTTTCCAGCGTCATGGACTGGAACTGTGGCGAAAAGGGATCGAGCCTGCCAAGCGTACTCAGCGGCTCTGTGTCATACGCCAGCGCGCCCGCAGAAACATCCATAACCGCGGACTCAAAGGCAGTCTTACCAGCCGAATCCTCGAGATACATCAGCTCTGCATAGCGCGACATGCCGTTCGTGATCCAAGCGTCATTCAGCGTTGCCGGAGAAATCTGCCCACCCCACCACTGATGGGCAAGCGTATTTGAAAGCAGCCGCTGCTCATTGCGTGCAGCGATGCGGCTCCCCGCAACAGCAGTGATCTCGGGAGCCCACGCGGCAGAAATAGCATCGTCCGGAAGCTCGACAAGATTCATGCGGCTCGAATCGAGCTGGCCAAAGGTGCCCGACATGAAGAGAAACTCGCGCTCCGCCTGGCTGGCAAAATCATGGGCGTAGTCCTTGTGTTTTTCAGTCACATAGACGCGCATGTTGCCTGCAGTAACAGGGTCAATAAACTTCCCGGCAATGATGGTCCCGGGGAATCCAGGCTTGCTCCAGTTGAAGGTGTACTCGGTCTTGTTGCCGGGCAAACTCTTCTGTGCAGCCACGCCGCTGCCACTGCCAATCACCCGCTCATTACCCGGAACGCGGATATGCATCTCCGCAGTGAAGCGATTGGTGAACAACCCTACCATTGGGAACCACCGCCCAGCGTAAAGCAGAATACTAATCGGATCCTCGACCGAGGCGAGCTTGATGCCCTCAACCGGGCTGGTCTCCGCCCCCTTCAGCGTACCCGCATACTCGAACGTGAACGAGGTGCTGCTGCCCTTAGGGATGGGCGTAGCCAGATTGAACCGCACGGTGGAGTTGTTGGTAAGTCGTTCAGCCTCCAGAGGTTTCTTGTTGGCATCAGTGACCTTGCTGATCTGCAGGCCATTATTGAGCTCGAATACAGGCGCCGTCAGGTCCTCAAGTGCCGTAAAGCTAACCACAGCAGTCGCCGAGAGCTTATTCGCCGCTGGATCGAGCTCGGCATTGATCACATAACCGGTGACCTGCAGCTGCGGCTTGGCCGGAGCCGCCCAGACAGTGGCTGTAAGGATGCAGCAGGACAAGGTCGCAACCGTAAGGCGAAGGTGCCGGACAAAAGGGTACATACGGGCAAAGGTCCTCAAATGACTATGGTACTGCCGTCAGCCTATTAGACGCTGGGGATCGGAATTCGGCCACTCCGGGGTATCTCCTGCCCCATCAAAGCTTCAACCGCGTCGCAAACCCGCCGGATAGAGCCGGAACCACCCGGAGGCACCAGCATCCGGCGGACTTCGGCCAGATCAGCAATCATCCGGGCGCGCTCAGACGTGTCGGCGAGCAGGGGACGTAGCGCGTCGGCGACCCCGGCAGCCGTAAACTGCTGCTGAATCAGCTCCGACACCACTCGCCGTCCAGCAATAAGGTTGACCATGGCGATAGGCAGATTGCCGTAGACGTCCTCCTGCGCGGGAATCTCAGCCGGATACCGGACAAGCTGCTTCGCAAGCCTAAAGGTCAGCGGAGACACCCGGTACACGACCACAAACGGATTACCGATGACCGCAGCCTGCACTGTAGCCGTCCCGCTCGCCACAACGGAAGCACTGGCATGGTGCAGCGCCTCGCGAGCGTCGGGAACAAGATGGAGGTTGGACAGCGCTGGCGGCGTGTTGCGCTCGTAGGGTGACAACCAATGCTTAATCTGGGCTTTTATCCAGTCCACATCCAGCGTGGAGGCCACCGGCAATAGGAACTCGTAATCATCGGCGAGGCAGGACGCACCATCAAGCATAACCGGCAGATTGGCACGTACCTCTTTGGAGCGCGATCCGGGCAACAGCGCAACCCACTGCTTCGTGGTATCAAGCCCCTGCTCCACTGCGTAGTCTTCCCGAGACACGGTCGGTAGCGGCAGCTCCGCAAGCGGATGCCCAACAAAAGCCGCATCCACCCCACGCGCTCGGTAGAAACGCTCCTCAAACGGAAAAATAACCATCATCCGGCTAACCCGCTCCTGCACCCAGCGCAGCCGCTTACGCTTCCAGGCCCAAAGCTGCGGGCTGACAAAATAAACAACTGGAACATCAAGCTTTTTCAATTCACGGGCCAGTCGAAAATTCACATCAGGAAAATCAATCAGAACAGCTACATCAGGACGTCGCTCCCGAATCGAAGCGACCAGGCGCCGATAGGAACCATAGACACGCGGCGCATGCCGGATGACCTCTGTGATGCCCATGTGCGCCACATCTTCCGCGCGCACCACCCGGTCAAGCCCAGCCTCCGCCATCTCCCGGCCGCCAAGGCCAAAAAACTCCGCCTGCGGATGGCGCCCACGCAGTTCAGCAATGATCTGCGCGCCATAATGGTCACCACTGGCTTCACCGGCGGAGAGGAAGATTCGCGGATTGGATGTGGTCCCGATAGAACCAGTGTAGATTTTTCTCGAGGCGATTGCATGGCAGGAAATGCGGCAAAACGATTCCGCGCAATGCTGGAACCATTAGAGGGTGGCTTGGGCTGGGTGATCATCCGCCTTCCGTTCGATGTCCAGACGACATGGAAGAACATGGTGCGGCTGCGCGTTAAGGTAGAGGTCGGCGGCGAGGCCTTCCGCACATCCCTCTTTGCAGATTCACACCGCGGCGGCCACTTTCTTCTCGTCAACAAAAAGATGCAGAAGGCCGCCGCAGCAAGAGTTGGTGCAATGGTGGACTTCAGCATCGCTCCTGACCTTGAAGAGCGTTCGCCTGCAATGCCACCAGAGCTCGCAAAGCTACTGAAGACGGAAAAGGCATTAGCAAGATGGTTCACCGGACTCAGCGAGTCTACCCGCTGGGAGATCGGCAAATGGATCGAAGGCGTAAAGAGCCCCGAAGCAAGGCAGCGACGCGTAGAACAAATGGCCGAACGCCTCATGCTGACAATGGAGAGCGAAAAAGTCCTCCCGCCGATTCTCGAAGTAGCATTCCGTGGAACTCCTGCCGCGCGCAAGGGCTGGGAGGCGATGACCTTAACACAGCGACGCGGACACCTCCTTGGCGTCTTTTATTACCAAAGCCCCGAGGCCCGCGAGAAGCGTGTCAGAAAATTGGTCGAAGATGCGCTACGCATGGCGGAGACTAGTCAGCGCTAAGCGGCTGTAGTGACACGGTCGTATCCGTGCCAAGCTCCTGATCCTTGTATTGCAGTTGATAAAGTTTCCAGTACAGTCCCCGCTGAGCGAGCAACTGTTGATGCGTCCCCCGTTCGCGAAGCTGCCCCTTGTGCATCACAAGAATCGTATCGGCCCGTTGAATCGTCGAGAGCCGATGCGCGATGAGCACTGAAGTCCGGCCCGTAATCATGCGCGAAAGAGCAAGCCGCACGCGAAGTTCTGTATCCGTATCGACCGACGACGTAGCCTCGTCGAGAATTAAAATCCCCGGATCATGCGCCAGCGCGCGCGCAAAGCTGATGAGCTGCTTCTGCCCCGTCGAAAGCGTTGCCCCACGCTCGCGGACAGGTTCAGCAAACTGTAGCGGCAGTGTTCGGATGAAGTCACCGACATTCACCTCATCCGCAGCACGCTGAAGCCGTGCGTCCGTAATCCACGAGGATCCCAGCCGGATATTATCGGCAATCGTGCCAGTAAAGAGGAAAGGATCCTGTAGCACGACCCCAAAGCGCCGACGAAGCTGCTGTAAATCCTGCTCGCGGACGTCCACGCCATCAACGAAGATCGCCCCACGCTGAATATCGTAAAACCGCATCATTAGCCCAGTAATCGTGGTCTTACCCGCACCAGTATGGCCGACGATGGCGGCAGTCTCATCAGGCTCAATGGTGAAGTTGACACCGCGCAGTATCCACTCGATATCGGCGTAACTATTCAATTCATCGTCGGAAGCCGCAGCAATGCGGGCACGTTGCGCATCGTCGAGCTTCTGATAGGTAAACCAGACATTCCGGAACTCGACGCGGCCCGAGCCATCGCCACCAACCGGCCGCGCAGGAGAAAGAATAGCCGGCTCCGAGTCCAGCAGCTTAAAGACGCGTTCACTCGCGGCCATGGCGGCCTGCAGGATGTTGTACTTCTCGCTCAGGTCCTGGATAGGCCGGAAAAATCTCTGCGCATACTGCATAAAAGCAATCAGCACTCCCAGCGTCACCGCGCGATGCAGCACGCTGTACCCGCCTCGCCAGATAACCAGCGCCATCGCAGTCGAGCTGAGAAACTCCACAATCGGATAATAGAGTGCGTACGCAAAAATAGCATCGCCCCACGCCTTCTTGTTCTGAGCGTTGACGGCAGAGAAGTCATTGAAAGCTCTTCGCTCGCGATTGAACAGCTGCACAACAGACATCCCCGACACATACTCCTGTGTAAAGGAGTTGATGTGCGCCGTAGCAGCACGCTGTCGCCGATAGCTATCCCGCACATGCCTGCGAAAGATCCTCGTTACATAGAGTATGGCCGGGATAACCGAGATCGTGAGCAGCGCAAGCGGCCAGTTCATCCGCAGCATGATGATCACGATGAACGCCAGCACAAAGACATCCTCAAAGATGGCTAGCACCCCTGACGTAAACATCTCGTTCAGCGCATCCACATCCGAAGTAACCCGCGTCACCAGCTTACCGACAGGATTGTGATCGAAGAACGCAGGATGCATCCGCTGCAAATGCCGAAAGATCTGACTGCGCAGGTCGAACATGATCTTCTGACCAGTCCACTGCATCAGATACGTCTGCATGAACTCGAGCGCAAAAGTCAGCAGCAGCGCGCCGAGATAGAGCGCCGCAATCTGTGTGATACCAGTTATCGGTGTCGGGCTGAGGTGGCGTGCCAGCCACGACAACTTCGCCGGGGTCGCATCAGTCATGTACGTATCGACCGCGACCTTTACGAGATAAGGCCCAAGAACGTCGCTACCGGCCTTGAAGAAGATGGCGAACGCCGAAAGGATAGTCTGAAGCTTGTAGGGCCGCAGATATATCAGCAGACGACGCATGAGCCGGCCATCATAAGCCTTGCCGACGACATCGTCGTCCTGCGGCGGCTTTTTAGCAGGCTCCTTCTCGGAATCCTTAGCTTTTTTCTGATCGGCCATCTACTTCTATTCTAGATGCTCCAGTCGCAGCTGGGATTCCCCCTCCACTGCAACTATTGTTTCGTTATGTTTCGCCAGGACAGATGCCGCTCCGAGGATCGGTCCTTGTTTAGGGCCTTGGGCAAAGACAACCACTCGCAGGCTCTCCGGAGCGGCATCGGCCGGCGCCTTCAAGTTGAATTTAAGCGGTCCGGAGCCCAGATCCTGTAACTTACCGATACGCTGGAGCGAGAGCACGACGCCCACATGATCCAGATGCCGCCCGTTGTTCTCCCCACGCTTTACCTCGGTCGAGGCGGTCGGCTCGACGACAGCAGCGTAGAGATCGGCCTTGGGGAGCGGCGAAGACGAGACAGACGACACCGAGCAGCCAATCCGCTTGCCGTCCACCACCGGCGCCGAGAGCGAAAGCGCGACCTTCGGACTTTGTGCGGCCTCTGTGATGCTCGTCAGGGCCTTCTGCGGGTCGTTGCCAACGAACTGCACCGATCCGTCGACGACCATCTGCGGAGTATAGCCGTCATCAAACTTCAGTCGAGGTCCATACTCCTTCTGGCGCTCGGTGTACTCGCTTGAAGAAAATCGGTCATGCCAGCCGTCCTTTTCCCAATAATCGACATGTTCCTCCAGAACAATAATGTCGGCATTGCTCACCGGCTGCTCACGTTCGAGCCGACCCAGCAAGGCATCCGCAGGCGGACAGCTGGAGCAGCCCTCGGATGTAAATAGCTCAACCAGAACAGGCGTCTTTCCCTGCGCTGGCTGCCCTGTAGTTTGCGCGAGCGTTGGGTATGGAAGGGCAAACAACGTGATCAGTGCGGGGGAGGCGAAAGGGCGAAGACGAAGGATTGAAATCATGACGTAGCCTTGTTCCTTTCCGTAGGCTTTCTCAACTCTTCATTCTGGTACCTTTAGACGCCAGCGCGGAAGCTACGTCACATTTAATCGCATACATAGTGACGAATGGCGGAAGTGAACAAAGTGAATCCCCGTGAAACAATAATCTTTGAGGCTTTCTTAGCGTGACCACCCCTGCCGGTGTCTACATCTCGGTGCCGTTCTGCAAGGCAAAGTGCACATTCTGCAACTTCGCGTCCGATGCTTTTGGCTCCGGTCGGATGCAGGGCTACGTCGACCGCCTATGCATGGAGATCCGAGAGTCGCGGCCATCAGCCGAAAAGATGAGTGCTATCCTGCCGCACCAGGTCGACTCAATCTACTTCGGCGGAGGAACCCCAAGCCTCCTCACACCAGAACAATTCCGGCAGATATTCGAAGCCCTGCACGACCAATTCGAAGTCGCCCGCAATCCAGAGATCACACTCGAGTGCGCCCCCGGACAGTTGGCCAACGATACGCTTGACGAGCTACTCCGCCAGGGCATGAACCGCATCAGCTTCGGAGTCCAGTCGTTCGTCGACCGTGAGTCCTCCGCAGTCGGTCGCCTGCATACCGCCGAGCAGTGCATCGCGGAGATAGCCCGTGTGCGATCTGTCGGCATCGAAGAAATCGGCCTCGATCTAATTGCAGGCCTGCCGCACCAGACCGAACAAAGCTGGCGATACTCACTCGATCAGGCCATCGCCACTGGAGTCCCTCACCTCAGCGTCTACATGCTGGAAGTGGACGAAGAGTCGCGCCTAGGCAAGGAGATTCTCGCTGGCGGAGCACGCTACCACGCATCAGCCGTCCCCTCCGAAGATGACGCGGCCGTCTGGTACCAGATCGCCTGCGAAGCCTTCGACGCAGCCGGCATCGCGCAGTATGAGATCTCAAACTTCGCCCGACACGGCCACGCATCGCGCCACAACCTGAAGTATTGGCATCGCGAGCCTTATATCGGATTCGGTCTCGACGCACACTCTATGCTCCTCTCCAACGAGGCCGCAGTAAGGTTTGCAAACACAAGCGATCTGGACGTCTATCTCAACCAAACCACCACAGCGAATCCGCCCTGCTTGCACCAACTCGCAAAACTCGCGAACGCAAACGAAGTAGACATCATCGGCTACACCGAAGCCTTCGAAGAGTCCCTCTTCCTCGGCCTGCGATTGAACGAGGGTGTCAGCATCGAAAGTCTCCGCCAGCAGTTCGGCGAGACAATGCTGCAAGATACGATGGAATCATTGCAGGAAGTACACGACGCCGGTCTCCTCGAAATAGATGCAGAAAGAATTCGCCTGACTCCACGCGGACGAATGGTCTCGAATGAGGTCTTCAGCCGCGTACTTGTCTCAGCGGCAGCATAGCGACACAACCTTCAACCCTAGAACTGAGGAGCAAATCAGCCACATGATCGATCTACGCAGCGACACCGTTACCCAACCGACCCCAGCCATGCGTCAGGCCATGGCCGCAGCCGAAGTTGGCGACGACGTCTACAGCGAAGACCCCACCGTCAACCGGCTCGAACAGGAGGCCGCCACGATCTTCGGCAGGGAGGCCGCGATCTTTGTCCCCACCGGAACCATGGGCAACCAGATCGCCATTCGCCTCCACACCGAGCACGGCCAGGAGGTCATCTGCGAAGCCCGCTCGCACATTCTCGACTGGGAGATGGCCATGACCGCTGCCTTCTCCGGCTGTCAGGCCCGCACCGTTGCAGGCGAACGCGGCATCCTCACCTGGTCACAAATCAAACCAGCCATCGGAGCGAAGATCTACTACCGCGCCCAAACCGGCCTCATCTGCATCGAGAACACGCACAACATGGCCGGAGGTACCGTAACGCCGCTCCCAATCCTCGAGGAAATCTGGACCGGCGCCCGCGACGCCGGCCTCCCGGTACATCTTGACGGCGCACGAGTCTTCAACGCAGCCACCGCGCTTGGCATCGGAGTCGCAGAACTCACTCGCGGGTTCGACACGGTAATGTTCTGCCTATCGAAGGGCCTGGGCGCGCCCGTAGGCTCCATGTT
The DNA here is from genome assembly GCF_003945235.1 of Edaphobacter aggregans. Lineage (NCBI taxonomy): Bacteria > Pseudomonadati > Acidobacteriota > Terriglobia > Terriglobales > Acidobacteriaceae > Edaphobacter > Edaphobacter aggregans. The sequence continues at coordinate 1,098,334 of NZ_RSDW01000001.1, read as the reverse complement.
GGTCGGCAGCAGGGAAGCGATCGACCGCGCACGCATCTTCCGCAAAGCACTTGGCGGAGGCATGCGTCAGGCAGGCGTCCTTGCCGCTGCCGGACTGATCGCGCTGAAAGAGATGCTGGCTCGTCTCGGGGACGATCACGCCAACGCCCGCCTTATAGCGGAAGCCATAGCCGCTGATTCAACGGCAGAGATCGACCTGGACGCAGTCCAGACCAACATCGTCATCTTCACCCTCCGTAACAACGGCGATGCTTCGGCCTTCTGTGATGCACTCAAGCAGAAGGGAGTACTCGCAAGCTCTGTCGGCCCACATTCGGTACGCTTCGTGACGCACTACGACGTCGATCGATCCGCCTGCGAAGAAGCGGCTTCCATCATCGTTGCGTTGTTGCGTTCCTTTTAGCCTTACGCGCTACCGGCGCTAATAATCGGCTTGGATGCAAGGAAGACACTGACGACAGTGCCGTGCGAAGAGTCGCCAACGTCGCTGGCCAGGTCGATCGTGCCGCCATGCTTGTTGATGATGCCGCGGCTAACCCACAAGCCTAGCCCAGTGCCGCGTTCGCCTTTGGTCGTGAAGAAAGGCTGAAATAGATGCGGCCGAACATCGTCAGGAATCCCTGGCCCGTTGTCTGCGATGGCAATCAATGCCCCAGCCTGCATCCTCTGCCCGTTCGCACCGACGCCCGGCGCAAGAGCTGAGATGCTGATCCGCACATCGCCGCCCGGACTGGTAGCCTCCGCCGCGTTAGTGATGAGATTCGTGAAGACCTGCCGTAGCTCCGCAGGAAAGGCATCGACCGTAACCACAGACGGCAGATCGGTATGCACCGTCACACGAAGTTCGCTGAACCGGTGTTCCATCAGCAGAAGAATCTCCTGCATCATCTCCCTAAGGTCCACAAGCACCGGCGCCTTGGACTCTCGATACAGGCCAAGCATGGCGCGGCTGATCTGGGTAACGCGCGTCAGCTCCTGCTCGGCCATATCCATAAACTGCTTTGACTCATCTTCCGTCGCCCCCGTCCGCATGAGGTAAAGCAGGTTCGACACCGAGTCCAGCGGGTTGTGGATCTCATGCGCGATCGTAGCTGCCAGCCGCCCCGCAACTGCGAGCTTTTCACTTGCCAGCAATGCCTCCTGTGTCCGGCGCTCCATCGTGATATCGCGGAAGACCAGCACCATGCCTACCGTGCCGCCCGTCTGGTCACGGATCGGCGCGCCGCTATCGGCGATGCGAAGCTCCGCTCCATTCTTGCGAACCAGAACCGTATGGTCGGCCAGGTCGATGATGCTGTTGAGCCGTTTCATCTTTGCGACCGGATTTTCAATCGGTTTGCGGGTCGTCTCGTGGACGATGCGGAAGACGTCCTCAAGCGGCAGTCCGTTAGCCTCTGCCTGCTTCCACCCTGTCAGATCTTGCGCAACCGGATTCATCATCTGGATTCTGCCATCGGCGTCGCATGTGATCACGCCATCGCCAATCGAGTCCAGCGTGGTTCGCAGCTTCTGTTCCGACTCGAAGATCTCCTCAGCTCTGCGCTTGAGCACGTCCAGCGAGGTCTTATAAGCGTTCGAGACGGCATGCAGACGGCTCCGCGTAAACAGACCAATAAGCACACCCATCCCAAGGGCGAGAAGCAGTAGCACCACCAGCATGTGGTGTACCTGCTGATGCCATAGAGCGATGCGCTCCGACCGATGCCTTCCCGCACTTTGGATAATCGCGACGATGTCTTCGCGCACATCATCCATCAGGGATTTCCCTTGTAGGTTCAGGTCCACATCGCTGGTCTTTCCGCCGGCGCGAACGGTAGCAATAACAGGCAGAGCAAAGGCATCTCGCCAGGTCTGATGCTTGCTCCGGAGATCCGAAATAAGCCGCTTCTGTTCCGCGTCTCCTGCCATCTGCTCCAGCCTTTGGAACTCGTTCTGCAGCCGTGCCTCTGCATCCACGAAAGGCTGCAGAAAACGAGTATCCAAAGTGGTCTCGTAGCCGCGCAGCCCGGACTCTTCATCGATAGTCAGCTTTCCGACCAGGGTCGTCTGGGAGATAAACGCATCTGCCTCCTGAATGCGATTCACCGTCATATTGGCCGCTCGGATCTGGTAATACAGAGCGCCGGCCACCAGCAACAGCGCTATGACAGGCAGCAGAAACACCTGGAGCAGGATGCGATTGAATTGACTTAGGTTCACGGCCCCGTCTTCGTCCTCTCGCTAAGATGCATTTATCGGATGAAGCAGGCTGCCTAACTTCTTCAAAAGAATGGGCGCACCCTCACCTTTGGTCATATAAAGATCAACCAGCGAAGTAACCTCAGCAGGAAGACCGATGTAGGCGGACAGCAAAAGAATGGGAATTTCCGGCTTAACCTGACGCATCCTGGCCGCAACCTCGCCGCCATGCATGCCGGGCATGGAGTAGTCCAGGATTACGGCCTCAACCGGCTCGCTGGCGAACAGATCCAGCCCGGCCGCCCCGTCCAGCGCAGTCAGAACCCTGTAGCCGGCGCGTTCGAGCAGTATCTTTCGAACCCGAAGGCCGACCAGTTCGTCATCCACGCATAAAACGAGGTGGGACTCTTGTGCCATAAACCTCTCAAGCAGCAAAGGTACGACGCTACAGAATTACCTAGAGTATACAAACCTGCGCAACCTCTGGACCGGATATTACGATTCATCGTACATTCGCAATCCGCAGTGCGGCTTAGGCTAACCTTGTGTTAACGTCCCGTATAAGTTGAGGTTTACTGCTTTGAGTCAGACGATCTTTGTGTTGGAAGACGATGCCGATATCTCGCGGCTCGTCCAGTACCACCTGGAAAGCGCTGGTTTTACGGTGCGTTCCTATCTCACGATCGGCCAGATTTTACCGGACGCCGAGCGCCAGCCTCCAGCCCTGTTCCTGCTCGACATCATGGTCCCCGGCGGCGATGGCCTTGACCTCTGTCGCAGGCTGCGTCAAAACCCCACCCTGAGCATCGTTCCCATCATCTTCCTCACCGCCCGCGCCGCCGAAAACGACCGCGTCCATGGCCTCGAGGTAGGTGCCGACGACTACATCACCAAGCCCTTCGGCACCCGCGAGTTAGTAGCTCGGGTCAAGGCCGTCCTGCGCCGGTTCGAGCGGCCCACCACCCCCTCCCTCGTCAAGTTCGAAAACATCGAGATCGACGCTGGTGCCATGCAACTCCGTGTCGGCGGCGAGCTGGTCACCACGACCGCCACAGAGTTTCGCCTGCTCGACTATCTCGCCCGCCATCCAGGCCGGGTCTTCAGCCGCGACCATCTCCTCGACGCCGTCTGGGGAGACGCCCGTTTCGTCACGCCGCGCTCGGTCGATGTCTACGTCCGCCGCATCCGCGAGAAGATCGAGGCCGACGCCGAAGTCCCACGTTATCTTAAGACCATGCGCGGGGCCGGCTACCGTTTCGAAATTCCTAAGACGGCACAGGCCTAGCGAAGGGACAGTCCGTGACCCGTGGTCTCTTCTTTTCGTTCTTCATCCGGATGACGATTGCTCTGGCGTTCGTCGCTCTGATGCGCGTCTGGTTCACGCCGCGAGGATGGATCTTCGGCACGATCCTCGTCCTGGCCTGGGCCGCGATCAACGCCTTTCTCCTGTCCCGCTCAGTCCGGCAGAGCATCGCCCTGCTCCAGACCTCGACGGCCGCGATCCCCGACCGCCCCGTCGGCGCCCTCAAGTACCAGTACAGCGACTTCGACGGCCTCGCCCAAGCCATATCGCTCGCCTCAGGCCACGTTGAGCGGGTCCTCATGGATGCCTCCGAGAGCCGTCGTGAACTCGAAGCCATGATCGACAGCATGCAGGACGCCGTCGTCGCCGTCGATCAGGCCGGACGCATCCAGTGGACCAATCAGCGCATGCAGCGGCTCATCCCTGGCACGTCCTTCAGCAGCGCCGTCCGTGTCGGCCACGCCCTCGTCCAGACCATCCGCGACCCCGACGTCCTCGCCTGCGTCAAAACCGCTCTCGAAGACCGCGTCGTCAGCGAGCGCCGCTCAACCTCGCTCTTACCCGGACGCATCTTCGAGGTAGCCGCCTCGCCCATGCCCGGCGGAGGCGCCGTAGCCGTCCTCCACGACATCACCCGCATCGAGCAGGTCGAGCGCACCCAGCGGGACTTCGTCGCCAACGTCTCCCACGAACTCCGCACGCCCTTGACCTCCATCACAGGCTACGTCGAAACCCTCCTCGACCACGAAAATTCACTAAGCCCGCAAGCCCGCGAGTTCCTGACCACCATCCTCAAGAACGCCACTCGTATGAACCGCCTCACCGAAGACCTTCTCGTCATGGCGCGCGTCGAATCCTCCGAGCAGGAGCTCCACCCTGCCCCGGTTCGAGCAGATATCCTGGTACGCGATGCCGTCCAGGCTATGAGCGGTCTCGTTCAGGACGAAGACGCCGTCCTTGAGATCGGCCAACTCACCGACGTTGAGGTCTTCGCCGACACCGACTCCATCCTCCAGGTCCTCAGCAACCTCATCGAGAACGCGATCAAGTACGGCCGCGCCCGCGACGAGCTCCACTGCCGGGTCATCGTCAGCGCCCGCGAAATCTCCGAACCCATCGACGCCATCGAGTTCAGTGTCCGCGACTTTGGCCAGGGAATTGCTTCCGAACACCTCAACCGCATCTTCGAACGCTTCTACCGGGTCGACAAAGCCCGTTCCCGGGAGTCCGGAGGAACCGGCCTCGGCCTCGCAATTGCCCAATATGTGGTGCAATCGCAGGGCGGATCCATCCGCGCCGAAAGCGAGCTGAACGCCGGAAGTACCTTCATTTTCACCCTCCCCAAGGCAAAAACCTCCGTAGTTTGAGCGCATTTTTGCCGTTTTGACTCCAATGTAACTTGGCCGTAACAATTACCCCGCACACTCTATATAGGTGCATAGAACGCGCCTATTTCCGAGGGGGAACGAGTGAACGTGAAACTCATTGCAGCAGGCGTATTGGCACTGGCAACTATTGGAGCCAGCGCACAGAACATCAACGGAGCAGGGGCGACCTTCCCCTACCCGATCTACTCCAAATGGTTCAGCGAATACAGCAAGGCCCATCCAGAGGTAAAGATCAATTATCAGTCCATCGGCTCCGGCGGCGGCATCCGTCAGGTCTCCGAGGGTACGGTCGACTTCGGTGCCACCGACGGCCCCATGAATGACGAGCAGATCAAAAGCGCCAAGGTTAAAACGATGCACATTCCTACCGTGCTCGGTGCAGTCGTTCCGATCTACAACATCCCCGGCGTTAACAAGGAGCTCAACTTCTCGGGCGACGTCATCGCCGACATCTACCTCGGCAAGATCACCACATGGAACGACCCTCGTATCGTGAAAGAGAATCCCGGCGTCAATCTTCCTGCCAATGCGATCCTGCCCGTCTACCGTTCTGACGGCAGCGGAACCACCTACATCTTCACCGATTACCTCTCGAAGGTCAGCCCCGATTGGGCCAGCAAGGTAGGCAAGAACACCTCCGTGAAGTGGCCCACAGGCATCGGCCAAAAGGGCAGCGAAGGCATCGCAGGAATGGTTCGCCAGTCGCCTAATTCCTTCGGCTACGTCGAGCTGATCTACGCCGCCCAGAACAAGATGTCCTACGGCTCCGTGAAGAACGCCGCCGGCCAGTTTGTTAGAGCCTCGACCGACGGTGTAACCGCTGCAGCGGCAGCGGCTGCCAAGACAATGCCCGCCGACTTCCGTGTTTCGATCACCAACGCTCCCGGTGCAACCTCCTATCCAATCTCCAGCTTTACCTGGCTGCTGATCCCGACCCACTCGGCTGACGCGGCCAAGGGCAAGGCGCTCGTTGACTTCCTCGGCTGGATGCTCGATCACGGCCAGTCCGAAGCCAACACTCTGACCTACGCTCCACTGCCGAAGCCCGTGCAGGACATGGTCCGCAAGAGCATCGCGCAGATCAAATAACTACTTCGCCGCACGGAGACATGCACTCCTTGCCTCCGTGCGGCGATTTTCATTCTCCGCATAAACTACCTCAGGGCGAATACAATCAGCCCGGGGACTCTGACTTCCAGGAAACCAAGATTGTGTCTTCAACTCGTATGACGACCGAACGAGAACCCGGATCTCCCCTCCCTGTGCCGGCGACGCTCGCGGTCACCCCGACTCCTGCCGCAGGAGCCGAGCCGCAACCCGCAGTAACCACACTCTCCCCGATCCGCGAATACCTCAGCAAGCGCGGCAGCGGACGTCTGGCCGACAACAGCTTCGCAGCTGTCATGCTGTTATGCGCCTGCAGCATCTTTGTCATCGTCCTCTTCATTCTCACCATCCTTGTTCTTCGTTCGCACCTCAGCTTCGCGCAGTTCGGCTGGAGGTTCTTCACCCGCTCGGCGTGGGACCCTGTCTCCGGCGACTTCGGTGCCCTCCCATTTATCTACGGAACGCTAGTAACTTCGTTTCTTGCTCTCGCCATCGCGGTCCCCCTGGCTCTGGGGGTAGCAGTCTTTATCGCCGAACTCTGCCCCCAACGGCTACGCGCTCCAATCTCCTTTCTCACAGAACTCCTCGCCGCCATTCCCAGCGTCGTGTATGGTCTCTGGGCTGTCTTCGTGCTCGTCCCGATCATGCGCGAGATTCTGGGCCCCTTCCTCCTCAAGACGCTGGGCTGGACAGGCCTCTTCACCGGCCCGAACTTCGGTGTAGGTTTCCTCACGGCCGGCATCATTCTCTCCATCATGATCCTGCCCATCATCTCCTCTCTGACCCGCGACATCATGATGGCCGTGCCCAACAGCCAGCGCGAGGCCGTCCTTGCCCTCGGCGCCACCAAGTGGGAGATGATCCGTATCGGCGTCCTTCGCAACTCCCGCATCGGCATCGTAGGAGCCATCATGCTCGGCCTCGGTCGTGCCCTGGGCGAGACGATCGCCGTCACCATGGTCATCGGCAACCACCCCGAGATCAGCAAGAGCCTCTTTTCCCCCGGCTACACTCTCGCCAGCGTCATCGCCAATGAGTTCTCCGAGGCTACCGGCGATCTCTACCTCAGTGCCCTCATCCAGATCGGTCTGGCCCTCTTCCTCGTCACTATCGTCGTCAACGCAATCGCCCGCCTCATGGTCTGGGCGGTCACACGCGGCGCACCGGGAAGGGCGGCCTAAGCATGAGCACCCAGCCCTTCAACCAGCCCCGCCCGCCGATGAACTTCGAAACCAGAGGAATGCGGCTCAACAGCACCCGTCGCACTGTGGTCAACTACTTCGTCACCGGTCTGTCGATCCTCGCCACCATCGTGGTCCTCATACCGCTGCTCGCCATTCTCTTCTACCTGATCTACAAAGGCGCGAGTTCCCTCAACCTGAACTTCTTCACCCACATTCCCGCTCCGGTTGGTGAAGAGGGCGGCGGCATGGCCAACTCCATCGTCGGCTCGGGAATCATCCTCACCCTCGCCAGCCTCATGGGTATTCCCATCGGTATTGCTGCTGGCGTCTACGTCGCAGAATTCGGTCAGGGCACACTCCTCGCCAATGCCATACGCTTCACGGCAGACGTCCTCAACGGCGTCCCCTCCATCGTCATGGGCATCTCCGTCTACTCGCTCATCGTGATGCCCCAAAAACATTTTTCCGCCTTTGCCGGAGGCGTCGCGCTCGCCATCATGATGGTTCCGACCATCACCCGCACCACCGAAGAGATGCTCGCCACCGTGCCGCACGCCATTCGCGAAGCCGCCCTCGGTCTGGGCGTTCCCAAGTGGCGAACCGTCCTCTCAGTCAGTCTCCGAACAGCCTCTCCGGGCATCATCACCGGCTGCATGCTCGCCTTCGCCCGTGTCGCCGGAGAGACTGCCCCTCTACTCTTCACCGCACTCGGTAACCAGTTCTGGAGCATCAGGCTCAACGAGCCTATCGCCGCCCTGCCGCTGCAGATCTTCGTCTATGCCAACTCGCCATATGACGAGTGGCATCGCCTGGCCTGGGCTGGCGCGCTCGTTCTCATCGTTCTCATCATGGTCTCAGTCACGCTTGTCCGCATCTTTGCCAATCGCGGTGCACTCAAGGGAGGAAGTTAGTGGGAGTCGGCATTCTAGTTGAAGATCTGAACGCATGGTATGGTTCGAACCACACACTGCAGGACATTAACCTGCATATCCCCGCGAACCACGCCACCGCGCTCATCGGCCCCTCCGGCTGCGGCAAATCCACCTTCGTTCGTTGCCTCAATCGCATGCACGAGACCAACCCCATCGCCCATGCCACCGGTGTCGTCAAAATGGGCGAGGTCGACATCTATCGTGACGCTTCCCCCGTCGAGATCCGCCGCCGCGTAGGCATGGTCTTCCAGCGCCCCAACCCCTTCCCGACGATGTCCATCTACGACAACGTCGTCAGCGGTCTCAAGCTCAATGGCTTTCGCAACCGCCGCATCCTCGACGAAACCGTAGAGCGCTCCCTCAAGCAGGCCGCTCTCTGGGAAGAGGTCAAAGACGACCTCAAGAAGAAGTCCGGCGCCAGCCTCTCCGGTGGCCAGCAGCAGCGCATGTGCATCGCGCGCGCCCTCGCCGTTGATCCCGAAGTCCTCCTCATGGACGAGCCAGCCTCTGCACTCGACCCCGTCTCCACCTCGAAGATCGAAGACCTCATCTTCCAGCTCAAGAGCCAGTACACTATCGTCATCGTGACGCACAATATGCAGCAGGCCGCGCGCGTGGCCGAGAACACAGGCTTCTTCCTCAACGGGAAAATGGTCGAGTTCGATTCCACCCACAAAATCTTCACCAACCCCCGCGACAAGCGCACCGAGGATTACATCACCGGGAGGTTTGGCTGATGCGCATCAAATTCCAGCAGCGCCTCGACGAGCTCAAAGAGCATCTCCTCGTCATGGCAGGCATGGCCGAACAAGCCATTCAGCGCTCCATCGAGGCCTACCGCACCCGCGACCTCAGCATCTGCGAACTCGTCTTCCACTCCGAGCCCGCCATCAACCGCCTCGAGCGTGAGATCGACCAGATGGCCCTCGACCTCCTCGCCATGGAGCAGCCCATGGCCGTCGATCTCCGCTTCATTCTCGCCGTCATCCGCATCAACGCCGACCTCGAGCGCGTAGGCGATCAGGCCGTCAACATCGCCGTCCGCGTCCGCGAGATGGGAGCCTTCGCCAACATCGATCTCCCCGTCGACATCCCCAAGCTCGCCTCGCTCTCCTCCGCGATGGTGCGAAAATCCCTCCAGGCCTTCATCGAAGCCGACGCCGAACTCGCCGAATCCGTCCTCCTGCTCGACGATCAGGTCGACGAGATGAACGACGCAGCTTTCTACTCCCTAAGCACCCTGATCAAAGAAAAACCCGAACTGACGCCGCAGTCCCTCAACGCCCTCATCATCTCCCGCAACCTCGAGCGCGTAGGCGACCATGCCACCAACATTGCCGAAGACGTCATCTTCTGGGTCCGCGGCGCCGATATCCGCCACACTCCCCACGCAGTGTAGCTGTTAGCGCGAAGTCGCCGTTGTTGCCGTCGTTTGCAGTTGTTTCCCGTTGTCGTTGCTTTCTAGTTGTCATCCTCGAAGAGCCTGCCCTGAGCGAAGCCGAAGGGGATCTGCTTCTGTCGTTGCGGTTGCAGTTGCCCGATTCTCACTCCCACACGAATAAAAATCATCATCTCGACCGAAACAGCTCACAGCACTATCGTGAGCTATGCAGTGAAGAGACTCCCGCATGTCGTCGTTGCCTTTGGCAGCCTTAATTCAACTCTGGCACCCACCAGATCAGCCGCGTCAACATCGGATAATAAAGCCCCACCCGAATCTCCCTCTCACCCCGCATCACGCGAGCATAAGCCTCCATCTGTCCCGCATACTTCGCCCGTTCCCCCAGCAGAAACGCCTCGATACCCTCCAACCCATGCGTAGCCGTCTTGTAGTCGACAATCCAAAGATACTCATCCCCCTCAACCAAAGGCTCCCGCCCCGCACGAAACACCCGATCCAGCCGCACGCTACTGCGTCGCTCAGCCCACGAAGTCAACGCAAACTCACTAGCCCCATCCTGACGCGCCCCGAGCACCCACAACCCATGCGGATCGCGCAGCATATTCTCAAGCGCACCCTTCACCCGTGAAGCAAGCGTCCCCGCAGCCTTCACCGGCAAACCATCCCCGCGAAGCACCGCCGCAATCCGCTGTCCCCACCCCGAAACCTCGCGCAACAAAGCATCCGCCTGCTCTCCCGTCGCGAGCCGTTTCGTCAGCACTTCGACAAACGCATGCATTGCATTGCCAAACACCCGCGCCTCAAACGACCCCTCAGGCCGCTCAAACCGTGCAGACGCACTCGAAACCCCAGCCTCCCCATACGACAGCCGCCGAACCCCGGCAAACCTATCGCCCGCAGCAAATCCCAAAGGCAGTCGCTGAAGCCGGGCACCCGCACGCTCAACCCCACCAGCAGCCAAATCCCCCACAAACTCATCCACCACCACAGGCATACCCGGCATAGCAAGCACCTCACCCCGGGGCGCATCAAAACGCCTCTCCGCCGCAGGCCACGCAGCCGCCAGCAGACTCCCGGCAGCCCGACTCACCGACCCATCCGCCTTAGCCTCAGGTGAAGCGAAAAGATGGAGCTCCTCCCGAGCCCGCGTACAGGCAACATAGAACAGCCGGTTCCTCTCCGCAGCCTCCCGAGCATCATGAATCCCCTTCAGCCACGCATTCAGTTCCTTCGACTCCTCGCCCTTACCCGCAATCGGAGCCAGCAAAACATGTGCCGCGTCGCCATCTCCATCCCCAATCTCGCTCCACGTCAGCAACCGCCCTTTATTGCCCGCAGCTTTCTTCTCAAGCCCCGGAACCATCACCACATCCCACTCCAACCCTTTCGCCCCATGGATCGTCATCAGATCCACCGCACCCGCACACATCGCCGCCTCCGCAAACAGCCCATTCAGCCGCCGCTTCAGCAGAGTCAAATCAATTCCTCCACCCGACTCCTCCATCTCATCCAGCAGCTCCAGATACCGTCGCGCATTCCCCATCTCCTCTGCCGTCAGATAAGCATCGCCCCCCAACGAACGCCACGTCCGCTCCACCCACTGCGCCATCGTCACCCGAGACCTCTGCCCCTCCGCCGCACGCAGCACCGGCCAAATCCGCTGCAGCCTCGCACAACTTTCCTCGCTCAGCAGATGCCCTCGCTCGGCCATCAAATCTTCAACAGTCCATTCCTTCCACCCGTCATCATCCGCCCCAGCCAGCACATGCAGCTCCGCCAACTCCAGCCCACACCAGGGAGCCCGCAGCATCGCCATCCAAGCCGTACGATCCGCCGGATGCAGCAGCGCCCGCGTCAACGCAAAAAGATCCAGCACCTCCTGTCGCTCATCCAGAGGCTCAATATCCACCGCGCGAAAAGGAATCGCGCCCGCACCCTCATCTCGCTTCAGCTCCGAAACAATATCAATCAAATGATTCCGGCTGCGCACCAGCACAGCAATCTTCCACGGATCGTTTCTGCCCTCAGGCAACGGCCGCGCCCGCCACTCCGCAGCAATCTGCCGCACCATCCTCGCAGTCTGTTTCGCGACTCGCCGCTTCCCCTGCACCCCCTCGCCAGCCGTCAGCACCTCCGTATGCCAAACAAATCCCCGCGCCCCACCCACGACACCCGAAGGCCCATTCACCGCAACCGCATACGCATACGGAACCTCTTCCGGATTCGCCGCATCCACCTCTCTCGGAAATAGCAGCGAGAAGTCCTCATTGAACTCCTCCACCAACTCCCGCTGCGACCGAAAATTCGCCGTCAGACGCAGACACCCCACCGGCAACTCCCCCAGCCGCCCCGTCTGCATCGTCCTCACAAACCGCTCCACCCGCGCCTGCCGAAACAGATAAATCGACTGCTTCGGATCGCCCACCAGAAACACCGTCTGGCTCCGCCCATCCCACCCCTGCGTCAGCAACTCAATCAACTCATACTGGCCCGTCGAAGTATCCTGCATCTCGTCCACCAATAGATGCCGCAGCTCAAATCCCGACCCCAGCGTCAGCGCCTCCACTCCTCCCCGTCGCAACGCACCCTTGGCCAAGAGTGCCAACTCCGCAAAGTCACACTCCCCTCGCTCCGCAAACACCAGTTGCAACTCCACCAACCCACGGCTCAGCACACGAAACAGCGCCTTAGCCACCACCCACTGCTCCTTCGGATACCGCGCCGGCGGCAGCCTGCTCACACGTTCGATCGCCCACAACAAATCGTCCCGCCCAGCAACCTGCTCCAGCACCCGCCTCAACCTCGCCTTCTCCGCCGGGGACATCTCGAAGCCCATCGTGTTCTTAGCAAACCCCCGCCGCCACTGCCCGCTCGACGGAGTCACCATCAAATGAATCAGCGCCCGCCACTGCTCCAGCGCCGCCGCATCCGTCCCCGGAATCCCCACTCTCCCCGCACACACCGCAACCGGCGAGCGATCACGCCCATGCGGCACATTTCCCGCAAGCGATGCAGCCAGCGACGCAACCTCTCGCAAAAAATCCTCCGGCATCACCGCGGCAAACTCCGTCAAACCCGCGCACACCGCCTGCTCCAGCGTGCTCTCCAGCCACGGCAGCACGGTTCCATCCAGATACGCATCATCCAGATACTCCCGTCCACGCGGAACAATCTCGCCCCACTGATCCCGCAGTTGCAGCATCTCCGCCAGCAACCGCTCACATTCCCCCAAACTCCCATCGCGATGCAGCAGCACCGTCCGCAGCGCATCGTTCAGCTCAGGATCCTCCCCACCCAGCAACATCAGCGTCCGCCGCGCCGCCTCGCGATAAAGCGGCGAAGCATCATTCACCGGAGCCCACCCGCTAGCTCCCTCCGACAACACCGGCAGCGACCGCGCAATCTCCGCGCAAACCGAATCAATCGTCCGTACCCTCAACCGTCGCGGATCATCCCGCAACCCCCAACCCAGCGCACGATCCCGTTGCAACACCGCCTCTGCCAGCGCCCGAGTCTCCCGCTCCACCTCACTATCCCGCTTCAGCGCCTCCCCACGAGCAGCGCTCTCGAGATGCCCCATCACCCGCTCGCGAATCTCCGCCGTAGCCTTCACCGTAAACGTGATGGCCAGCACCTGCTCTGGCCTCTCCACACTCTCCTCGGCCAGCAACTTCAGATACCGCTGAATCAGCAGCCCCGTCTTACCCGACCCCGCAGGAGCCTCCACAATCCACGACTGCCGCGTATCCAGCGCCTGCTCCCGAGCCTCCCAATCCGGCGGCCTGCGATCACTTCTCTCAACCGGCAAAGCCGATGGCACAACAAAAAGATCAGCCATGCCCCACCTCCGCCGCCGATCCGTCGCTCTCCTCCAACTCCTCTTCCAGCGCCGAAACATCCAGCCTGCAAAGCACCCGCTGCGCACAATGCTTACAAGTAGCCGGATACCTCTTCGGCGAAACCCGCGCCTGCCCTTCCTGAAACTCCGTGGCCAGCTGCACCAACACTCTCCGCCACTCATCCACCTGGGCCTCCAGCGGGAGCCTCATCTTCGCGGCCTTCGCCAGAATCCCATCCCGCCCCGCATATCCCTTCAACTCCATGTTCTTTCCGGCGCGCACCAGCCCAAACGCAACCCCCTGCATCTCCGGCCCCGCCGACAGCACCGCATACAGCGGCAGCTGCGGTGAATCAGGCCGCTCCGTCAACCACTCATTCGGCGTCGCATGCCCCGTCTTGTAATCAATGATCAGCTCAGCCCCATCCACTACATCCACCCGATCCACACGAACACTCAGCCGCAGCGGCCCAATTCGCGCATCATCCAGTTTCCTCTCACTCAGCTTCACCTCGAACGGAGGCCGCCGCATCTCCAGGTCAAGCCACTGCCGCAAAAGCCGCTGCAACCGCTCTCGTTGCATATCGAGATACGCCGCATCCCATGCCGTCACGCTCACCGAATCCGCTCTGCTCAAAGCCGACTCGATACACTCGCGAAGCAGTCTCTCCCGTTCCTCCCACGGCATCGCCTTCAGAGCCGCCTGCGTCCGCATCTCATTCCAGAACAGCTCCAGCGCCGTATGCACCACAGTGCCGTTCTCTCTTGCATCTAATCCGAGGTCGACACTCTCAAGCTCTGCCGACCACAACCTCCGCTCCGCAAACGCACGAAACCCGCAGTCCGCCTGCAGCTCCAAAATCCGCGCCCCGCCATGCACCACCCTATCCGGCAACGGCATCACCCCAGCCCCATCCTCAATCTCCTCCAGCGACACACTTGTCCGCGCTGCATCCTCATGCACAAGCCCCGCCGCACTTCTACTCTCAAGCCCCAACCCCACCAGCGCAGGCGAAGGCCGCTGTCGTCCCTCCGCAGTCTCCTTCGCATAACTAAAGACCACCGCTCCCGCACTCCAGGCAATCCTCTCCGTCATCCGCCGAGCGTCCTCAGCATCCCGAGCCACATCCGTTCCCGGCACGCCCATCTCCCGCTGCAACTGCCACGGTAGCAGGGAACTACCCCGCGCCGCCATCGGCCAGCTCAAATCTCCCACACCCAAAAACCAAAGCGCATCAAAAGTGCTCCCCGCAGCTTCCAGAGGCCCCATCACCTGCACCGGAGCATCCCGCGACTCCGGCGCAAACATCGTATGCCGAGCAATCCACTCCAACTCCTCCAACGCCTTCCCAAACCCGACCTTCACCCCATCGAAGTCCGCCGTCACCAACTCATCCAGCGCACTCTCCCACTTCCTCCGCGTCTGAAACGCAACGCTATCCTCCTCACGCGCACCCCAACCCGCAGCCTCTAGCAACTCCCCAATGCGCACCGTCCACTCCGCATGCGTTCGCTCCACATCTCCCGCAAGGCGAGTCGCCGCTACAACCCGCATCGCCCGCAGCCTTCCCAGCAATCCCGTCAACACCCCACGCCGCCTGGCTCTCGCCATCTGAACAATCAGCCACTCCAGCGAAATCTCCGGTCGCAGCATCCTGGCTTTCCGCAGTTCAAACGCATCAAACGCCGCACGAGCTCCGCGCTCCTCCTCCACCATCCCAAAGTAAGGAGAGAGCAGCAGCCCACTCACCCGCTCCAGCGGCAACGCCCCCACAGCCCACCGAAGCAGATCCAGCGCCACCGCCATCATCGGCACACCCGCCAGAGCCCTCCCCACCGAAAACTCATACGGCGCACCATCCTCCCGCGCCGCAATATCCTCCAACTCCGGAGCCAGCACCTCACGAAACACCCTATCGATCTCCGCCCGCCGATCCTCCAGCCCCGGAACAACCACCGCAACCCGCGCCCCCGGCCTCTCCTCCAACACCCCCCGTACCCACCGAGCAGCAACAGACAACTCCTCCCGCTCATCCCCCGCACCAATCAGCATCCGCGAAGCACTCTCCCCCACCGAAAGCCGCATCTCCTCAACCACCACCCCGACCCCGCGCAAAGCCTCCACTAAACCCATCTGAGCAGGAGTCAGCCGATCGAACCCCACCAGCACAATCTCCCCACCCACCCCCGAAATCCAACCCTCGCCCACCGCCCGCCGCAGAACCCCCTCAACCTGAGCCTGTGCCAGAAACCTCTCCGCCCCACACACCCGCTCAAACGTCCGAGCCCACCGCCGAAACGCCCGCGAATCATCACTCACCGCCGCGTTCTGCAGCCGCCTCTCGCCGTTGTAAGCGCAAAGCAGCTTCCACGCCTCCATCGCCATCTCTGCCAGCGATTCCACCGACCGCAGCGTAGCCAGCTCTTCCTCCGCCTCTAGGACCAGCTTCCACACCGCATGTTCCTGCGTCCGGTTAAGCACAATCTCCGAGACACGCCCCTCGACAACCAGCTCCCGCCAAAGCCCAGCCGTCCACGTATCCCAGGCCATCACCGCCGCAGGCCGCCAACTCGCCATCCCCCGCGCCCGATTCCGCCGATCCACCGCCTGCCGCAGCTCTCGCGCCGCCCGCTGATTCCCCGTAACCACGGTCGCGCCCCGCTCCAGCGCCTCAGCAATCCCGACCGGCAGACCCATATCCATCTCTCGGTTATACGCCCGCCGCGGCTCTGAAAAAACCGTCCCCTTTCCCCACAAAACACAGTCTCATGCCCCCACCCGTTATCATCAAAAGAGGAGTAACTCGTGCCCCGCAAGCCTCTCGCCCTGATCCTCTTTGCCCTCTCCATCTTCTCCATTCAGGGCTGCCGCCAATCCACCACACCTGCAGCCGCCACATCTCCCACCAAGGCCTTCCCCGTCCGCGGCAAAATCATCGCCACTGACGCCACCCATGTCACCCTCGACCACGAGGCCGTCCCCGGCTTCATGGACGCCATGACCATGCCCTACAAGCTCAAAGACCCTTCCGTCGTCAGCGAGCTCCACCCCGGCGACCTCATCACCGCCACCATCCTCGCCACCGCCGACGGTGCCGAATTCCGCGACGTCCTCCTCGACAACATCGTCGTCATAGCCCAGGGCCGTCCCGACTACAAGCCCGCCGTCCAGTACCACGTCCCTCAAGCCGGAGACGCCGTCCCCAACTTCGCCCTCCTCAACCAAAGCGACCGCACCCTCCACCTCTCGCAGTTCAAAGGCAAAGTTCTCGTCGCCACCTTCGTCTACACCCGCTGCCCACTAGCCGATTACTGCCCCCGCATGTCCCGCAACTTCGCCGAGATCGACAAAGCCCTCCAGGCCGACCCCGACCTCTACGCCAAAACCCACCTCCTCAGCATCTCCTTCGACCCCACCTACGACACCCCAAAAGTCCTCCGCAGCTACGGCGGAGCCTACACCGGCAACTACACCACCGAGACCTTCAAGCACTGGGACTTCGCCGCCCCGTCCGAAAAAGACCTCCCCGCCGTCACCCAGTTCTTCAATGTAGGCATCACCCCCGGTGACGCCAAATCCCTCACCCACTCCCTCTCCACCATCATCATCGGCAAAGACGGCAAAGTAGCCGCCTGGTACCCCACCAACGACTGGCAACCCGCCGACCTCGTAGCCCAAATCAAAAAACTAGCCGCCAGCTAACCCGCCGTTACTGTTTGTCGCTGTTGTTGCTGTGGCCTTTCTTATTTGTCATCCCCGTGGGGATCTGCCGTTGCATTTGTAGTTGCCGTTGCATCGAGGTACCCCAAGGCTTCAGCCCCTGGGGTATGCCTTCCTGTCCCCGCCCAAAACCTTGTCAAGCCCCCAACCCACTTATCTCGCACATTTAAAAGCACATCCCCGTGCCTAATCATTCCCCTCCACCCGCTAAAATAGAACTAGACACAAAAAGAGCCCTCAGGCGAAAGCCGGGGGCTCTTCGCATTTAACCCACAGACCAGAAGTCCAGACCTAAACCATTTCGTTAGAAGACTTTGAGGCCTTACGTCCACCAGGGGGGAGTACCCATCATGACCGAACCAAAACGCTACCAATGCCGCCACATCTTCACCGACGGCCACCGCTGCGGCAGCCCATGCCTGCGCGGAGAAGACTTCTGCTACTACCACCACACCACCCGCCGCCCGGTCCAGGATCCACGCCAACGCCCCGCCCGCACCGCCCTCTTCGACCTCCCCATGCCCGAAGACCGCGCCGCCATCCAACTCTCCATCGGCGAAGTCCTCCGCCGCATCGCCCGCAACGAAATCGACCCCCGCCGCGCCGGCCTCCTCCTCTACGGCCTGCAGATCGCCAGCACCAACCTGCCCCGCGACCCCAAACCCGCCCGCAAAAGCCAAGACCCTTACGCAACCCAAGCCACCCCCATCGAAGACATCACCACCGACCCCGAACAAGGCCTCCTCGCCCCTCTATCCGAGTACGACCAGGACACCGCCGCTGGCCGCCCCAAGAGCATCATGCGCCAACTCCTCGACCAGTTCGCCCAGGACCAACCCACCCAAGAACCCAAACCACAACCCAAACCCCAAATCCTCCCCACCCTACAAGCCACCGCAGAAAACCCACCAACCCCATCGGTGTCATCGGTGAAAATCGCTGTTAAGCCTTTTCGCCTCCCATCCACGCCTATCCGCACTGATCCGCGGTCGACCCCATCATCAAGTATCCTGATCCTTCACCCAAAGGAGTCACTGCATCATGGCAAAACTCACCATCGGCTTCGGCGTCCTTCTCGCCCTTCTCGGCATCGCCGGTTTCGTCTACACCGGCAGCGCCCACCCTACCGCGCTTATCCCGTGCGTCATTGGCGCCTTCTTCGTCTTCTTCGGCGTTATGGCCAACACGGAGGACTCAAAGAAGCGCATGCTCTGGATGCACATCTCGGTCACAGTCGCTCTCCTCGTCTTCCTCGGCACCATCCCCGCCGATATCCAGACCATCCGACTCGCCCGTGGAGACGCTCTCCCTCACCCGGTTTCCATCCTTGAAAAGGGAGCGCTCTCGCTCCTCTGCCTCCTCTACGTCCTCGCCTGCGTCCGGTCTTTCATCAACGCCCGACGTCTAAGAACCAGTTGAGATTGGAAGAGGGGCTGCTATGGACGAGCCTTGTATCCTCTGCGATGACACCCGCGCCACCCGCGACTGGAAGAAGCCACAGGCGTACACTCGAACTATGGCTTCTCCCCTAGGACAGTCCAGTTTTGGCCACGGTATGAAGGCTGCCGACCGGCCCTCCCGTGGCACCGGCCGCGCAATCGCATCCGATCTCACCAAATCCCGGCCCAAGCCCCAGTTGAAGAAAGTCCTCCCCGAGGTCTGGAAGCTAGTCAAACCCCGCCGCCTGCTCCTCGGCGGCAGCTTCCTGTTGATGATCATCAACCGCGCCAGCGGACTCGTCCTGCCGGCCTCCACCCGCTACCTCATCGACAACGTCATGGGGAAGCACCAGCTCTACGTCCTGCCCTGGATCGTCGGCACCGTCGCCGTAGCCACTCTCGTCCAGGGCATCACGTCCTTCACTCTTACGCAGATCCTGTCAAAAGAGGGTCAACGCCTCATCGCCGAGCTGCGCATGAAGGTCCAGGCCCACATCGGCCGCCTCCCCGTAGCCTTCTACGACGAGAACCGTACCGGCACCCTCGTCGCCCGCATCATGACCGACGTCGAAGGCGTCCGTAACCTCATCGGCACCGGCGTCATCGATTTCTTCGGCGGCCTGCTCACAGCACTCTTCGCTTTCGGCTACCTCATCAAGCTCAGCGTACAGATGACGCTCGTCACCTTCGTCATCCTCGTCATCTTCGGACTCATCCTCCAGAAGGCCTTCAAGACCATCCGTCCGATCTTCCGCGAACGCGCCAAGATCAACTCCGAGGTCACAGGACGTCTCACCGAGTCGCTCGGCGGAGTCCGCGTCGTCAAGGGCTACCACGCCGAAGAGAACGAGGCCAACGTCTTCGCCGCAGGAGCCAATCGCCTCCTCCAGAACGTCATCTCATCCCTCACCGCGCAATCCCTGATGTCGCTGGCCTCCACCGCAGTCCTCGGCATCGTCGGCGCGCTGATCATGTACCTCGGCGCACACCAGGTCGTAGCTGGCCACCTCACCACCGGCGGCTACGTCACCTACGTCATGTTCCTAGCCTTCATGATCGCCCCGATAGCGCAGTTGGTCGCCATCGGCACCCAGCTCACCGAAGCCGTCGCCGGACTCGACCGCACCAACGAGATCCTCTCCGAGCGAGCCGAGGACAACGAGCCCGCCCGCACCGAGGTCCTAGGCCCCATCCACGGTGATGTAGCCTTCCAGAACGTCACCTTTGCCTACGAGACCGACAAGCCCGTCCTCCATGGCATCAGCTTCCAGTCCACCCCCGGCACCGTCACCGCCCTCGTAGGCTCCTCCGGCTCAGGCAAATCCACAATTATTTCGTTGATCTGCGCCTTCCACACCGCCACCAGCGGCAAGGTCCTGGTCGACGGCCTCGACCTTGCAACCATACGCCTCTCCAGCTACCGCGAACAGCTGGGCGTGGTCCTGCAGGAGACCTTCCTCTTCGACGGCACTATCCGCGAGAACATCCTCTTCTCCCGCCCCAACGCCACCGAAGAGCAGCTAATGGAAGCCTGCCGTATCGCCCGCGTAGACGAGTTTGCCGAGCGCTTTCCTGAGCAGTACGAAACCATCGTAGGCGAACGCGGCGTCAAGCTATCCGGCGGCCAGCGCCAGCGCATCTCCATCGCCCGGGCCATTCTGGCCGACCCACGCATCCTCATCCTCGACGAGGCCACCAGCTCCCTCGACTCCGAGTCCGAGGCCATGATCCAGAACGGTCTGAGCTACCTCATGCAGGGCCGCACCACCTTCGTCATCGCCCACCGCCTCTCCACCATTCGCCGAGCCGATCAGATCCTCGTCGTCGAGCAGGGAGAAATCGTCGAACGTGGCACCCACGAGTCCCTCTACGAACTCCACGGCCGCTACTACGACCTCTACACCCGCCAGCACGGCCTGGAAACCAACCTCTTCCTGGCCCCCGGGGAAGGCGACAAGCTCATCGAAGACGATGTCACCGCCAAGGCCTGATGGAGGCTACCCCTCCACCCCCAACTGTGTCAGCAAAAACGCATAGTCAAAAGCAATTTCCTTCAGGTAGTCATACCGCCCGGAGGCTCCGCCGTGCCCCGCATCCATATTGATGTGAAGGAGTAAAGGCGCATCATTCGTCTTCAGTGTCCTTAGCTTTGCGACATACTTTGCTGGCTCCCAGTACATCACCTGCGAGTCGTTCAAACTCGTCTTTACCAGCATCGCTGGATAAGCTCCTGGCTTCAGATTGTCGTAAGGAGAGTAAGACAGCATGTACTCAAACGCGGGAAGCTCATTTGGATTCCCCCACTCTTCGTACTCGGCCACAGTCAGGGGAAGGGAAGCGTCCAGCATCGTATTCATCACGTCCACGAACGGTACATGTGACAGCACCACCCGGAACAAGTCCGGACGTTCGTTTACCACCGCACCCATGAGCAGTCCGCCGGCGCTGCCACCCTCAATCGCAACCCGATTCTTCGCTCCGTATCCTTCGGCGACCAAGTGCTCCGTGACGGCGATGAAGTCGGAGAAGGTGTTGCGCTTTACCATCATCTTGCCAGCATCGTGCCACACATCGCCCATCTCGCCGCCACCACGTATGTGGGCATAAGCCAACACAACCCCGCGATCTAGTAGCGACAACCGCGCCGGGCTGAACCCAACGGGCAGCGGATACCCATACGACCCATATCCGTACACATACAGCGGACTAGTCGAGTCCTTCTGGAAGAAGTCGCGTCGGTAGACAACGGATACAGGAATCTTCACCCCGTCCACTGCCGTCGTCCACACTCGCTCAGATGCGTATCTCGACGAATCGAACCCACCCGGCACCTCCTGCTGCTTCAGCAACTCGGACGTGCCCGCTTTTACGTCATAGTCGTAGACTGAGGCTGGAGAGACGAGCGATTGATAGCTGTATCGAAACTTGTCCGTTATGAATTCACGGTTTACATGACTCTGAGCGGTATATGTAGGCTCTGGAAAGCTGATCTTCCTTGTCTCCCCTAATGTTCCTTCCTCCTTGAACTGCGTCACCTCCAGCGAGGTGAGGCCAAGCTCTCTCGTAGAACTAACGCAAAATGAATCGAATAAATCGAAATCTTCAAGTGGCACATCCTTGTCTTCCGGGATGAGCTCGCTCCAGGCCTCGCGGCCTCCGCCATCGACCGGAATCGTCACGACACGGAAGTTTTTTCCCGTGTCGTTGGTTCGGATGTAGAACAAGCCGTGCCGGTGGTCGACGTAATATTCCTGTTCGTCCTGACGGGGGGCGATCACCAGGAAGACTCCGCCGGGGGTGTCGGCGGGGAGGTAGCTGCATTCGTTGGTGGTGTGGCTGCCTGCCTCCATCAGGAGGTATTTGCCGTCGCGGGTCTGGCCGACTCCCAGGTTGAAGCGCTCGTCTGTTTCCTCGTAGATTAGGGCGTCCTCCTCGACTGGGTCACCGAGTCGGTGCCGGAAGAGATGGTCCTGGCGTTTGGTCACCTCGTCTTCCGTGGTGTAGAAGAGCGTGTGCGAGTCGGCTGCCCAGACCAGAGAGCCTACGCGTTCGGCTGTATCGGCCAGATCGACGCCGGTCTCGAGATCGCGGATATGCAGCGTGTATTGCCGGAAGCCGGTGTTGTCGGTAGAGTAGGCGAGTTTGTGGCCGTCCGGGCTCATACTCATTCCGCCGATCGACATGAACGGCTGACCTTCCGCGAGCTTGTTCACGTCCAGAATTACTTGTTCGGGTTGGGAGTCGTCGTAGTGGGGGGATAGGGCGAGCTTGCGGCAGTGGATGGGGTATTGGCTGCCCTCGACGGTGCGGGTGTAGTAGTACCAGCCGTGATCGCGGTAGGGGACCGAGACGTCGGTCTCCTTGATGTGTGAGAGCATCTCGGCGTAGAGTTTGGCCTGCAGTTCTTCGGTCGGCTTCATTTCGGCGGTGGTGTAATCGTTCTCCGCAGTGAGGTAGGCGAGGACCTCGGGGGAGCTTTTGTCCCTCATCCAGCCGTAGTTATCCTCAAGGGTCTGCCCATGCAGCGTTGTCGAGGAGGGTTCTTTGCGGGCGATGGGCGGCGCTATAACACTGTTGGTCATTGATCGAACTCCAGACGACAGAATACAGTGCAGGACAGTGCAACAGCATCGGCGCGGTCTGAAGGCAACCTCGCAGGATGCACGGACACCAAAACTACATGCGATCATGGCGGCTTCATGATCCATGAACTAAGCCGTCAGAGGAGTTAATAATGAAATCCCACACTGTTTGCGTCATTCTTTTAGGAGCTGCGATGGTCGTTAGTCCGGCTGCGCTTTTGGCTCAGGCTGATCCTATGGGCCCCCTTCCGTCTCAGGCGCAGCAGCCTAATCGTCCTGGACAGTCGCCGACGACGCTGCCCTCGATGCAGGACTCGACCGGTCGGCCGAACGATACGGCCCAGGAGATGAAGGACAAGATGTTTCTGCGTAAGGCCGCCGAGGGCGGTCTGGGTGAAGTTCAACTTGGCAAGCTGGCGGCTGTGAAGGCCAACAGTCAGGATGTCAAAGATTATGGGCAGAAGATGGTGGATGACCACACCAAGCTCAATAACGATATGGCACCCATCGCAGGCTCCATGGGGGTCATGCTGCCTAAAAAGATGGCCAAAGACGACCAGGTTGAATACGACAAGCTCAACGGAATGTCGGGGGACGACTTCGACAAGGAATACCTTGTGTACATGGTGAAGGATCACCACGAGGCCCTCCGCGAGTTTCGCGTGGAAGCCGTCAGCACCTCCGATCCGGAGTTGAAGGCTGCTGTGGATAACGGCGCGAGCGTGATCCATTTGCACCTGGTTACAGGGGCCAAGCTGGCTCGAGCCAAGGGGCTTACTATCCCCGACCACGGCTCCGCCAAGCCTGCACCGCCTTCGAACAATTAGTGTGCTGGTTCGGTAAAGTAACCCCTCCCTCTGGGGTACTTCTGGTTCTAAAGTCTTAGAAACAAGTAAGTTAAGTCTGGACTTCGGGTAGGCGGCAGTCCGGACGTTAAGTGCGAAGAGCCTCGGCTTTGCCGAGGCTCTTTTTATCTCTGTTCCTATTATAGCGGGTGGAGGGGAATTATTAGGCCACGAGGATGTGCTTTGGAATGTGTAGGATGCTTGGTTTGGGGGCTTGACAAGGTTTCGGGGGCGGTCAGGAGGGCATACCCCAAGGGCTTAAAGCCCTTTCTTGATAGAGGAGAGAAACCCAAGGCTGAAGCCTTGGGTACCTAGATGCGAGAACAACGACAACTACAGAAGCAGATCCCTACGGGATGACAACCAAGAAAGGCGAAGACAAAGACAAGAGCTGGCGCGGAAAAGGGGTAAACCGGCTTTGCAAGCGTAGAGCGTAGAATGGCCATCAATGACCCGTGTTGCAAGATGGTTGATTGTCGTTCTTTTGCTGGTAGCCCCGGCTGGGGCGGTTCACGCCCAGGCGGTCGCGACTCTTCCGCCTCCTACCGGTTATGTGAATGATTTTGCTGGTGTTCTTTCGCCTTCGGTAAAGCAGAGTGTGGAGGACCTTTGCGCTCAGGTGGATCGCAAGGCCCATGCCCAGATTGCCGTGGTCACGATCAAAAGGATTGAGGATGATTCCTCGATCGAGGAGTTCGCTACAGCGCTTGAAGAGAAGTGGAAGGTGGGGGCCAAGGGCACCGATCGCGGGGTCTTGATGCTGCTGGTGATGACTCCCAGGCGTGGCCGCATCGAGGTCGGGTACGGCCTTGAGGGCATCCTGAATGATGCCAAGGTGGGGGACATTGGCCGCTCTATGGTTCCGGCGGCGAGCCAGGGTGACTACAACACGGCCATTCCGCTGGGGGTGCAGCAGATTGCCCAGGTCATTGCCAAGGATGCCGGTGTCACCCTGACGCTGGATCAACCCGTTCACAGCTATCGCCGAGAGCCGGTGTCGCAGCCGGTTCACCTGAGCCTGTTTCAGATTATGCTTGGGGGCGGCGCAATCCTGCTGATCCTCTTCTTCCTGGTGAAGACCGGTAATGTCGGTCTGATCTTCTTCCTGCTGGGGAACCTGATGGGCGGGGGTGGCGGCCGCGGTTATGGTGGAGGAGGCCGGGACAGGGACGACGGCGGCGGCGGCGGCGGCTTTGGCGGCTTCGGCGGGGGAAGCTCCGGTGGTGGTGGCGCAAGCGGAGACTTTTGAGGGTACCTATGTAGACCAACTATTCGCTAGGAAGGGCAGCCTGATTCGGCGGTAGTGATACAGTACAGCCGATAGACCTGCCAAAGAAGTACATCGCAACTTCAGATGAAGGGAAATAGAGGAAACATGAAATCTTTATGGGTTGTACTTGGTGTTGTCGGTCTTCTTATACTGGTGCTTTTATTTGCCGGTGGCAGCTACATCAGCACAAAGAACACGCTGGTGCAGAAGAATGAGGCCATCAATCAGGCGTACTCGCAGGTCAGCGTGGTGCAGCAACGGCGTCTGGACCTGATTCCGAACCTGGTTGCGTCGGTGAAGGGATACGTAGCGGAAGAGTCGACCATTTTGACCAACATTGCCAATGCGCGTGCTGGCATTTTGGCTGCGGGGTCCGACCGTGCGAGCAGTATCAACGCCAATTCCAAGATGGACGTTGCTCTGGGACCGTTCTTTCGGCTGCAGGAGCAATATCCGAACCTGAAGGGGAACGATCAGTTCATGCGCCTGCAGGATGAGCTGGCCGGAACGGAAAACCGCATCGCTGTGGAACGCCAGAGATACAACAAGACGCTGGAGGATTACAACGTCTTCGTGCGGCAATTCCCGAATAGCATATGGGCTGGGATTGCGGGCTTCCACTATCGCGACGAGTACTTCAAGGGCAATCCGGAGAACAGTGTGGCTCCGAAGGTTGATTTTTCGAAGTAGGGGACAGGAGAAAGAGGCCGTCGCAAAGGGATGCGGCGGCCTCTTTTGATGTCGGCTGGACTGGTTTACTTGGTGAAAGAGGAGATTGCGGAAGCCTCGTCGTCCTTCACGTCGAAGACGGTGTACAGCTTGGTGATCTGGAGGAGGTCATGGACCTTTTTGGTCAGGTTGAGCAGCTTCAGCTCGCCGCCGCTGTTCTTCACCGTGGTGAAGGCGCTGACCAGCTCGCCGATGCCTGAGCTGTCGATGTAATTGATATCGCCGAGGTTAAGCAGAATCTTGTTGGAGCCCTTGGCCAGCACGTCGCGAACGGCGTCGCGAATCGTTACGCTGCCTTCGCCGAGGGTGATGCGTCCGCTAAGATCCAGAATGGTAACGCCGTCCACTTGGCGAGTAGATACTTTCATGCTCATGTGTCGTCTTCTCCTTAAGTCCCCGACTGCGCGGGTGTGCGATGCTTGATGAGGGTCAGTTCGGTGCCAGGGTGTAGCTGCCGAAAGTGTACCTCATCCATGAAGGCTCGTATCAGAAAGATGCCGCGACCGGAGCCTCGGAGGATATTTTCTGGCGCGAGGGGGTCGGGGAGGGTGTCCGGGTCGAGGCCTGGGCCCTGATCGGTAATTCGGATCGTGAGCGCGTCAGAGGTTGTCTCGAATGCGGCCGTGATGTGCTTGTGAGGGTCGTAGGCATTGCCGTGGAGGACGGCGTTGACGGCTGCCTCGCGCACGGCCATGGCGATGTGAGGGATGGTGTCTTCGTCGAATCCGGCCCGCGAGGCGTATTGCTCTGCGATCTGCTCAATCTTGTTGACGCTATCGAGGGACGAGTCAAGGGTAAAGGTCATACGGCTTGTCGTTGAGTCGGCCAAGGCTGTCCTTGCAGTTTCTGTATGCCAGTCGTCAACGGCAGACACCAGCGATGATGGCAGTGTGCTTGTGGAAGCCTCGAATGTCAAGGATGGTCGCTTCGTCTTTCTTCCCAAGATCGCCTCCGTTTACAGCACATTGGTATCACCTTGTCACCTAATCGGCCAAATCGCCGATTCGGTGAGCTACTATGCGAAGACGAGGAATATTGCGATGCGAGTTGCCTTCGCCCCCCTTTTTGCCGTTCTTCTGGCTGGCGCAAACGCGTTTGCCCAGCAGTCGTCTGTAGCTAAGCCCCTGCAGGCCATGCCTTACTCGCCGAGTCTCGATGTGAGCTCGCTTGATAAGTCTGTCGACCCTTGTACGGACTTTTACAAGTTTGCCTGCGGCGGGTGGATGAAGAATAATCCCGTTCCTGCCGATCAGGCTCGGTGGGACGTTTATAGCAAGCTGGCCAATGACAACCAGCAGTTTCTGTGGGGGATTCTGGAGGCTGACGCGAAGGGGAGTGATCGTACGCCACTCCAGCAGAAGATCGGCGACTACTTTGCGGCTTGCATGGATACGGCTGCCATCGATAAGCGCGGGGCCGCTCCGCTGGCTCCGGAGTTGGCGGCGATTGACAAGCTTTCTGACCGCAAGGCGCTGATTGCGTATCTTGGGCCGCTGAATCGGCATACGCGGGGGACGTTTTTCTTTAATTCCGGCTCGACGCAGGATCCGGGGGATTCGAACCAGGTGATTGCGGATATCGCTGCTGGCGGGCTTGGTCTGCCTGATCGCGACTACTACCTGAAGACCGATGCCAAGAGCGAGGAGACGCGGCAGAAGTATTTAGCCTATGTTGCGCAGATTCTGGAGTTGGCTGGGGTTCCGGCTGCGCAGGCAAAACAGGATGCGGCTACCGTTATGCGCATTGAGACGGCGCTGGCGAAAGCTTCGCTGACGCGTGTGGAACGGCGCGATCCGTATAAGCAGTACCACAAGATGACTGTGGCTGAGCTTTCGGCTCGCAGCCCGGTTGTTTCGTGGCCGGATTATCTGGCGGCGCAGGGTGTTCCGAATGTGACGACGCTGAATCTTTCGCAGCCGGAGTTTCAGAAAGCTGTCGATGCCATTCTTATGAATGAGCCACTGGATGCGCTTAAGGCTTATCTGCGCTTTCATGTTGTGACGGCGGCTGCTCCTTCGCTTTCTTCCCCGTTTGAGACGGCGAATTTTGATTTTTACAGCCGCTACATGCGTGGGACGCAGCAGATGCCTCCGCGATGGAAGCGGTGCGTGCGGCAGGTTGATCGTGCGCTGGGTGAGGCGTTAGGGCAGGAGTTTGTGCGGCGTACTTTTTCGCCAGAGACGAAGCAGAAGACTGTCGTGATGACGGACCAGATCGAGCAGGCGATGCAGGGCGAGATCGAGCAGCTTAACTGGATGAGTCCGGCGACGAAAGCCGAGGCGTTGCGGAAGCTGCATGCGGTGCGGAACAAGATTGGATATCCGGATAAGTGGCGGGATTACTCGTCGCTGACCATTAAGCCTGATGATTATTATGGCAATGCGGTGCGTGCGGCGGATTTTGAGAATACTCGGGACTGGGCCAAGGTTGGCAAGCCGGTGGATCGTAATGAGTGGGATATGACTCCGCCTACGGTGAATGCTTATTACAATCCACAGATGAATGACGTTAATTTTCCAGCTGGCGTGTTGCAGCCGCCGTTGTATGACGCGAAGCTGGACGATGCGCCTAACTATGGGAATACTGGCTCAACGATTGGGCATGAGCTTACGCATGGTTTCGACGATGAGGGAAGGCAGTTCGATGCTCAGGGCAACCTGAAGGACTGGTGGACGAAGGACGATGCGAAGGGGTTTGAGGACCGCATCAACTGCCTCCGCGATCAGTTCGCTACGTATGTTGTGGTCGATGACATTCATATCAACAGCAAGCTGACTAGCGGCGAGGATGTGGCTGATCTTGGCGGGACGCTAATTGCTTACATTGCGTGGAAGAAGGCTACGGCCGGGGCTGACTTGAAGCCGGAGGAGGGCTTTACGCCTGACCAGAGATTTTTTATCGGCTTTGCCCAGTGGGCGTGCGAGAACACTCGTGAGGCAAACAGCAGGCTGCAGGCGCTTACCGATCCGCATTCGCCGGGGTTTGCGCGGATCAATGGCATTGTGACCAACATGCCGCAGTTCGCGACGGCATTTGGGTGCAAGGCTGGACAGCGGATGGTAAAAGCGCAAGTATGTAAGGTCTGGTAGGAAAACTCGACCGTGACCAAGCATGACAATCACAAGACGACGAGCATCGCCTCGCTGATGGGGACTCCGGTGGTCGATGCGACGGGGAGTGCGGTCGGCCATGTGCGCGAGTTTGCCGTGGCTCCTTCGGTCAATGCGTCGCATGTTTACGGTCTTGTGCTCAAGCTGGTCGCGAGCAAGCGCGGTGATCGGCCTTCCTTTGTTTACGTCAATGAACTGTGCCACACGCCGTCGGGTGCGATTCAGCTTCGAGAGGGCGCTATTCCCGCGCCGCTGTCCGATGACGAGACTTATCTTTTGCTCGAACGCGACCTGCTTGACCAGCAGATCATCGACGTTCATGGGCGCAAAGTCGTTCGCGTCAATGACGTTAATCTGACATGGGAGCCAGCCCAGGAGGACAGTCCTGACCTCTCGCTGCGTATTGCCGAGGTCGAAGTCGGGATGCGTGGAGCGGTTCGTCGTCTGCTGAAGGGCTTGCCAGCCACTACAGTCGAACGTCTCGCGGATCGCTTCAGCCCCAGCGTGATTCCCTGGGACTTCGTGGACCTGATCGACCCCGAGCGTCGCGTTCGGCTCAAGATCGATCAGGATCGACTATCTCAGATGCACCCGTCTGATATCGCCGATATCCTCGAAGAGTTGGCTCCTGCGGAACGGCAGGCACTATTTGAGAGCCTTGACGAGGAGGTCGCTGCCGAGGCTCTCGAAGAGATCAAACCGAAGATGCAACAGTCGCTTATCGAGTCGCTGGGCTCCGAGCAGATTGCGGGCATCGTCGAGGAGATGGATCCAGGCGCAGCAGCGGACCTGCTTGCTGAACTGCCTGAAGAGCGTTCGGAGGCCATTCTCGAAGAGATGGATCCAGAAGAGCGCCAAGAAGTTGAGGAACTGCTCGAGTTCGAGGGGGACTCTGCTGCAGGCCGGATGACCACTGAGTACATTGCTTTGCCCGTGACCTCTTCTGTGGGGGATGCTGTGCAGGCTTTCCGCGACTTTGAGGGTGATATCGAGATCATCACTGACGTCTACCTGCTTGATGCTGACGAACGCATCACTGGAATCATTCCGGTTGCCCGGCTGCTGCTGGCGGCTCCTGAGTCTGTCCTCGACGAACTGCCGCACGGCCATCTGGTTACCTGCGATGCGGACGCTCACGGCCGCAAGGTTGCGGAGCTCTTCGATAAATACAACCTTCATTCACTGCCTGTTGTCGACCGTGACAAACGTCTTGTGGGTGTCGTTCACGCTGAGCAGGTCATCGCGCTGCTGCGGGCCCAGCATTAGCTGTCTTCGTGGTGGGCACAAGTCACTTGTCGCCAGACTCTGACGTTTCTTCGTGCCCGCTCGGTTCGGGACCGGCGATATGCTTGGGCAAACCTCTGGTAGGGATGATCACCATAAACGCCAAGCCCCCTAAAAAGAATAGCGACAGGCGCAGCGCCTGCAGCCGCGCTTCCGCGTTGATGCGTACTGATTCGAGAATGTGTTCGGGCTTTGTTCCAATGGCTTTTAGCGCGTCGATAAGATGATCGTTGCTGATGAACGTCACGGTGTCGAGATCCACCAGCTTGATCAATTCCGGTGGAAGGGTTGGGTGGTCTATCAAACTACGTTCGACGTTAAGGCTCAAAACGCCAACCATAAGTGCGCCCGCAATTGCGGTACCTAGTGCAGAGGCCAGGTTATTGGTAGTGCCCCGCAGCGAACCGACGTCACCCGCGAATTTTTTCCGCGAAGAAGTTACCAGGACGTTGAACAGGAGTGTCGCCAGTGAACCCTGGCCGATGCCGATCACGATAAGAAAAAAGATGACTGCCAGATTGTTCCAGTCGTTCTGAAACGTCACTCCTAAGCCTACAAACCCAACGGCGACAATGACGAAAGAGTAGCGAGCGATATCCTGTGGCGACAGTGTGCCATACAAGCGGACGATGAACACCGCAGCAACGAAGAGCGAGAGCTGATACGGAATGAGGTAGACCGCGGTTTGGAAGCTCGATCCACCTTGAATAATCTCTATGTAAAGCGGCATGAGGAAAGTCAGTGCCTTACCGAGTAGGACGATAATCAGCATAGCCAGTACCGTCACCTGCTCCTGGCGTCCCTCGATAACCTGAAGCGCTAGAAGAGGCGTCTTTCCGCTCGCGACGCGACGCTGCGACCACACGAAAAATCCCTGGCCCAATACAAGGCCCAACAGGATCATCACCGGTGCCGGCGACAGACCACCGAGATTGAACAGAGCGGCGGGTCTCGCCAGAAGGACACCCCAGTAGTTGAGATTGTTGAAGCCGAGACTAATGAGGATGATGGCGGACGCGGAGAGTACCACGCCCAGTAAATCGATCTTGATTCCGGGAACTTTGTCCACCGGGGTAAGCTGGCGTCCGAAGTAGGCTAGCCCAATCGACCATGGGATGAGAATTGCGAAGGTGTAACGCCATGTCGCCAGGGTTTCCAGTGCTCCGGCTGCGAAGAACGCCAGCATCCCTGCCAGCGCGGTAATACCGCCCAACAAACCGAGTGCCTGGCCTTGTTGCCTGCCTCTATAGTTATTGGCGATCAGAACGACCAGCGTGGGAACGCCGGCAGCGGCTGCCACTCCGGCGATGGCCTGGGCCGCTAGCATGACGGCTATATTGGGAGCAAACGTCGTCATCACCATTGAGACGGCGTAGACGGCGCTCATCACCCGGAACACTGTTCTCGATCCGTAGATCTGCCCGAGCTTGGCGCCCAGCATGACAAAGGCCGCGACGCACAACGAGTGAACGACAATCACAGTACCCACGGCGGTAGGTGGAACGTGGAAGCTTCCAACAATGCCGCTCATGGAGATGGGCAGTGCACTGACATTGAACGTCATCAGCCCCTGCCCGAGGCCAATAATCGTCATCGCCTTCCATGAGTCTCTCTGGTCAATCTTCGCGGCTGCTATGACAGCAGGCTCTTCGCTCATAATGATTTGGATGCGGTCTGAGTCTCTTATGAAAATGTCCTCACCGAGGCAGCGTATTTTTGTTGATCGTGCCATCCTTCATGATGACCAATAAGTTTTTGCCAGGATCTTCGATGAGCTTGATGTTTTCCAAGGGATTGCCATCGATCAACATCAAATCTGCAAGTGCGCCCTCTTCGACGACACCCAGTTTGCCGGGATAAGGATTAATGAATCGGACTTACAGATATGAGTTCAATGACGTGGTTTCTAACCAGCACGTTGGAGGGAGCTGAGAGCGTGGCACTTATTACCGTCGAAGATGCGGACATTCTGAAATAGCGTGGCAGCGCCGCCGGTGGCCAAGGTAGGAGGAGGCACCGCGCCTGGTGCTGCTAAGTCGAAGTCTTGCGCGAAGATCGTCTGACAAAGCCCAACCAGGAGCACCGTAAGTACTAATGATGGACGAAGTTTGAATTTCAACGGTATTTCCCTTCTCAAAGCGACCAACGCTTCACCCACGAAACGTCTTTCAATCTCCAATGGGAATAAGAGAATGAGACTTAAAGCTCCCATGAAGGTACGCTGTTTGACCCTTCCATCCATTGCGGACGGAAGGGTCAAATAACTTCTAACTGAGAAGAGAAGAACGGCCCACCGTACTTACCAGAGGGCCATATACTTCCTAAGCCACAGCGCGTAACTTCCGGAACATCGTCAAACCAAACGACGCGCCCAGGAACACGATCCCCAGGAGCCCGATGGAAGGCACAATCGATCCAGTCTTAGGCAACTTGGCCGGCGCCTCAGCCTCGGCAGCGGCTGCAGGTGCTGGTGTCGGTCGCGACACAACGATCAGGATCGGAGTGTTTGCAGGGGGAGCAGGTGGAGGCGGCGGCATCGTGCCCGTCACTTCCCTCTGATGCGTGACCACCGTCATTGGCTCCTCGACGATTCTGGTAGCTGTAATCGTCATGCCCCTTCTCAAGTCCCGAGCATCAGTCTCCCGCCCATTGATCATGAACTTCTGACCCCTGGGGATAGTGAACTGCTGGTTGGTACCATCTTCCAACCGGAGGATCACACTGGTTGGAGGGGTGACGTGCCATACGGTTCCTGTTACGTTTTGCGTTGTCGTAACGGTTTGGGGAGTCGTTGTCGTCGTGATTGTGCGTTGCAACTTCATGCCCGGTTGCAACTCGTGAACACTAAGCTGCT
This sequence comes from Edaphobacter aggregans, assembly GCF_003945235.1. Taxonomy (NCBI): domain Bacteria; kingdom Pseudomonadati; phylum Acidobacteriota; class Terriglobia; order Terriglobales; family Acidobacteriaceae; genus Edaphobacter; species Edaphobacter aggregans. The sequence goes on along the minus strand of NZ_RSDW01000001.1, from coordinate 1,065,668 downwards.
TTCCATCCACATTGACCCGGGCGCTTTCCGGGACATTGGGAATGTGCACAATCTGACCATCATCCTTCTTTACGATAAGGTCATTGCCCGACACCATGACGACCTCGCCGCGCTCGACCTGTACATCATGCGTAGCCTTTCCATGGGTGGTTTCGGTTTCCGTTTGTACCTGAGCGCTTATGCTAGGAGTGAGGACTACGCAAAGAGTCCCCACCGCAAGCACCGGCCCAATATGTGCCCAGCTATTTTTTAAGTTCATTGTGTATGCTCCTTTTCCTTCTGAACTGCAGAATTGAATTTAGACGCGGCGGTTTTGTCGGAATCCACAATTGATGCATGGACTATGTAACGTTGCGGGGCATCCCCGACGAAGTAGAACGGATAGCAAGTCACCAGAGTGAGTGAAGGGCTTGAACGATTCCGTAGTACGGTTACGTCGGTAGGCTGCACGATCTCTATATCGTCGACTGCGTAGAGGGCCGCATCACCCTGTGTCCGAAGTTCGATGCGATCCCCCACGCGAATGTCCTTCAGGCCGCGAAAGAAACCATCGCGGTGCGCGGCTATGCCGATATTTCCTGGTTGACCCGGCTTTGCTGTTCCTGTAATCCTGCCCGCTCCCCGGTTGAGAATCAGATCGTCAGTTCCGTCGAATACAGGCACTTCAAGTCCTATCCTTGGAATAGCGAGAACTGCCAACGGCGCATCAAACTTCATCCCCAAAGCAGCCTTGTATGCGCGGACTCGTTTCTCCGACCAAAGGCTGAAATCGAGCGAAGAATTCTCTGGCTTCCCGCCGGCAGAGTCCGCCGACTCCGATTGATGCGCTTCAAAACTCCAGACCCCGGCCCGTGCCATCACCAACCCGTTGAGTCGCACAACGATGCTTACTATTAGCAAGGCCAAACCCGCAATCAACAAGACACGTTCGAGTCGCCGATAAGACTTCATCGCGTAACTTTCGCCGCCTTTCCGCTGACGGCGCCGACGGCGCTGTCACCTGTAGTGACTAAATCGAGCTAGAAAGTCCACTTATACTCGCGACCAGCGAATCGCGGGGTTTCTTACACTATAAGCCGAAACGGACTATAACAACCCGTTCGGAGGGGGTGCAATTGGACCTTAGTCCAATCATCGACGGTCGATACGAAGTCCCTACAAAAAAGAAGGCTGCGTAAGCAGAAGGGCCAATTGCACATTTCATCACTCGTTGTATATTTCTACTTCTGGGCATAGCTGCACATAATTGATGATCGACTGTCTTCCAACTGCGACGCGCATTGGATTGGTCGATGATGACCTTTCTGTACGCAAAGCTATGAGCCGCTTGTTCCGGGCTCGTGGCTCTGAGTGTGTCACGTACGAATCCGCGGAAGCTGCATTAGCTGATCCCGAACTGTTGCAGATACATTGCCTCATTCTTGATATTGAACTTCCAGAGATGAATGGCTTTGAACTGAGGGATCGCCTGATTGAACTAGGCTCGCCGATTCCGCATCTTTTTGTCACCGCACACTCTGAGTCCGACTTCGCCGATTGGAGTGTCCGAATCGGTGATAGCCCCTACTTGAGAAAGCCCGTAGATGAAAATCAATTGATTTCATTAATCAACAAGGTGATCACATAGCAATCCTGGTGCTAGACTCTTAGGCGTCAGACGGGAACCCTTCGGCCCATGTAAGACGCCAGTTGGCGAAATACCCATGGAGCGCGATCCATGACAGAAGGTACAGTTCACGTTATCGACGACGACTTGAGTGTTCGTTGTGCGGTGGAGCGACTTCTTCGCTCGCACGGTAGACAGGTCCGAACCTATCCTTCCGCTCGAGAGTTCCTGGGGCAGCAACTCGATTCCGACCCAGCATGTGTCGTCCTCGATCTTCAGATGCCTGAGATGAGCGGACTCGATTTGCAGCAAGTGCTAACGCGAGCACATGAAAGCATGTCGATTGTTTTCATCAGTGGTCACGCTAATATCCCCGACTCTGTTCGCGCCATGAAAGCGGGCGCTGTCGACTTTCTCACGAAGCCCTTCGATGCGAGTCAACTGCTTGCTGCCGTGGATGCAGCGCTCGCCAGGTCGCGACAAGCCTGTGTTCGTCTCGATACGCTCGGCCGCGATCGCGCGGTCTTCGAAACCTTGACTCTGAGAGAGCGGGAGGTATGTGTGCGCGTGGCGCAAGGCATGCTGAACAAGCAAATTGGCGGTGAATTCGGTACGGCAGAAAAGACGATCAAGGTGCAGCGTGGCAGGGTCATGCAGAAGCTAGGTGCACAGTCTGTTACTGACATCGTCCGACTAGTTGAACGCTTGCGCGCTTGCGGCCATCTGCCGTCGTTGTAAAAGACAAGTCTGGAGCTTTACCGAAAAGACCATCCGACTGTCGAAGATGCACCCAGGTTATTCGAAGGAGCTCCTACTACGGGGCGGTTATCGTAGTTACTGTAGAAGCTCGCACGAACATAGAAATCTTTGTAGAACTTGTAATATACGTCCTGATTTATGGTCATACGTACCCGACCTGGGGAAGTCAGGCTCGGATAAATCCACACAGTTGTAGCAAAGTTTGTTGAGTCGAACCGGAACGTTGAAAATTGGACCGCAACAGCAGAGTCGAGCGCCTGAGTACTTGCTGTCGATGTGGCATTCGATGCATCTTTCTCAGAGGTATAGGCGAGAGCACCAATGAGCGAAAGATTCGTCTTGTTCGTGTAAACAGGCCGGATCGCAAGGGCTCCCCCGAATGTAGAACGTAAACTGATCTGCTGCTCCGAGCTTGAAAGAAAGTTTGCGATTCCTCCTCCGTACCAGTTTGACTTGCGAAGCTGGTGAAAATACTCACTCTTGACCGTCGTTTCACTGGTATTGTTGGTCTCCTGTTGACTTGTGAACTGAGAACTGGATGTGACTGCAAAGAACTGTCTCGTGGCCTGGTAGGTGAGATCGGACTGTAGTGTCAGGTTCTTTTGGGAGTTCGATTGAGCAAAGTCAAGCCCCAGGTCGATCGATCCCTTCAGTCGTCGAACAAAAGTCTCTCCTGTCTGCTGAATACTGACCACCTCATCGTGTGAGATTTTGCCCGTGGTGCTTCCAACGATGGTAAGGAAACTCTGATCAGTTTTCTCTGAGAGAATTCCGTTGAAGGCATTGCCTCGGGTGTCAGCTACCACGAATGGCTGCTGCGTCTCGATTCGATCAACTTTCTCCCAATCAAGGGCCACTGTGGAATTGGCATATTCCTGTTTGATCGTCAATTGTCCTTGCTCGAGCGAACGGATCTCACACGTGATTTTGTCTCCATTTTTCATGTAGACAACATCGGTCTTCAAGCGAGTGGACCCGTACACTTCGGGCATAAAGACACCCCAGAGGCAAGTACAGAGTAATAGGCCCAAGCACGAGCTCATAAAGCGAACTCTGTAAACTCCTACCAGCCTGTATGGTTCGCGAAGGCGAAGAGATATTGAGTCCACTCCTGGCACGCAGCACCTCCTAAAAAAATTGTGGATCAGTTTCAAGATAGCGGTGTTTGCTGGAATACTGGATAATTTCTCGAATCCTGTTGTCTTATCTATTGGCTCGAGAGTTGTGCATTTTCACGAAGCGTGTCGCCTTGTGAGGCTTTTGAAAATCACGATGTATCCAACTGCAAACGTAGTTTACTGAAGTGGGACGACATATTCAGTCTGCTACGGTAGCTCTTGGAGAATGCTCCGGGAATCCTGTCAGATTTAGCAGATGAGAAAACCATTTAGGACGCCCATAATTGTGGCTCTATGAAATGCAAGTGACTAGAGCTCGTGAGGTCTTGAGGGCAGCCACATCTTGGTTCTTTAGGACAACATGTCTAGTAAAGCAGGGTTCGGGGGCGAATGGACAGGCCAAGAATTCTGATCGCAGATGACCACACAATGGTTGCCGAGGCGTTCAAGAGCCTGCTCGAGCCTGATTGCCACGTTGTCGAAATGGTGTCGGATGGTCGAAGCATGCTTTCAGTTGCGTTGGAGATGAAACTCGATATTGTTTTTGTTGGATCTTAGTATGCCATGCCATTGCTCAATGGACTCGATGCTGGACAGCAGTTGAAAAAGCTCTTACCCAAAACCAAGCTTATCGTTCTCACGATGAATGAGGACCCCGACGTTGCTTCTATGGCTTTGCGCCATTGGTCGTCTGGATATCTTTTGAAGAAATCCGCCGGTATGGAGCTATAGGAGAAGTTTTGGGTGGACGAACCTATGTGACACCAAAGTATCGCGCAGAAATTGATGAATGAGTTTGTCCGTGACCCCCATCATGATCGCACCAAAGAGCTTACGCAACGTCAGAGACAGGTGTTACGGCTCTTAGCCGAAGGACACTCTATGAAAGAGGTGGCGGCAGTCCTTAATCATCGCTGTGCGAACCGTAGCTTTCACAAATACCGCATCATGGAAGAGTTTGACCTGAAGACTAATTCCGATCTCGTTCGCTTCGCAATTCGACACCACCTATCTCCGAAGGATAGTGACGCTCACAATAAATGTTGTCCGGTTACGTTAGAACACGCCGAGTTGCTTCTCTACCTCAGAGCAGGATGAAGAGCGCGCGCAAAGGCAACCTTTTCTTCAGGAAGAGAATCTTCATAAGTACAATCCTGCAGTCGGTTACAAAAGATCGTTGACGTCGTATCTTGTTGATTTTGTTGTATGTGTCAGTGGACATTGCTAGGTCTGTAATCGAATTACGAAGCGGGTCGGAGGTGCATCGTTGGCCGGCCATCTGGATAATCGAATACCGGCCGTTGAACGACTCGTCTATCGGCACTTCTTATCGCGCATCTCTGCCGACAAGCGCGATCGCCGGTGGCGTGCAGCCACGGTGTTCATTCTTCTAGCGTTTACTTTTTCAATTCAACTGACCGCAGCGACAGCCGCGCATGGCGTCCGTAAGATCCTCATTATCTATGAGACAGGGCCCTCGGCGCTCGCATTCCGTTTGATTGACCCTCAGTTGCGTGCCACTCTGGATGAAGAATCACCCTATCTGGTTGAACTCTATACCGAGTCGATGGAAACGAGTCTATTTCCAGATGAGGCTTCACAACAGCAGATCCGCGAAACCTATATTCGCAAATATAAAGATCGCAAACTCGATCTAATTATCGCTGCCGGGCCATCGCCGATTCAGTTCATGGTTGAGGCACATGAAACCTACTTCAAAAACACTCCGGTGGTTTTCAGCGGCGCGACAAAAGAGGAAGCAGGCAATCCGCAGTTTGGCCCTTCCTTTACAGGGGTTTGGCTAAACAGGCAGCCAGAAAGAACTTTGGACGTGGCTCTGCGTTTGCTTCCAACTACCAGACACGTCGTTGTGGTTGGTGGCACAGGCTTGTATGACAGAGAGCTTGAGGCCGCTGTCAAAAAGAGTCTCACCACCTACGAATCTCAACTTGAAATAACCTACCTCACTGACCTCGCCATGCCCGCGCTCATTGAGCGACTGAAGCGCCTGCCCAGTGACACGATCGTCTTGTACACCGCACTCGAACGAGATGCAGCCGAAACTTATTTTCCAAGAGCTACGTCACTCGAGATGCTAACGAGTGTGGCCAATGCCCCGATCTTTGTTCTGTTTGACACTCTTATAGGTCATGGAGCGGTTGGCGGCTATGTGAGTAGTTTTGCAGGCCAGGGCCGGGAGGCGGGCAAAATTGCATCCAGAATTCTGAGCGGTGAGAAACCGCAGGATATACCTGCCGTAGTGGGCACCAATGGATTCATCTTCGACGCACGGCAACTACGACGCTGGGATATTTCGGAGTCGAAGATTCCACCCGAATCTACGATCCTGTTTCGGCAGCCGACGGATTGGGAAAAATACAAATATAGAATTATCGCTTTGCTCGGTTTCTTAGTTGCTGAGACGGCGCTAGTATTTCTATTGATCTGGCTGATCAAACGAAGGACCAAGGCACAGCAGCTTTTGGAACGCCAACTGGCACTGGAAGAGATCTCTCATCTAAACCGTGTAGCGTCGATGGGTCATATGGCTGCCTCACTTGCGCACGAACTAGCCCAGCCATTGGCTGCGATCCTCGGGAACGCGCAAGCAGCCGAACGTCTTGCCACCAGGCCTTCGCCCGACATGCTGGAAATCCGAGCAGCGTTGGCCGACATTCGAGAGGATGATAAGCGGGCACGGGCAGTATTGGAGAACATGCGGGCACTCTTCAAGAAGCAAACGATCGCTCGTCACGAGGTAGACCTCAATGAGATCGCAACTGGTGTAAGCCGACTTGTGCGGAAAGATGCGCTCCTTCGTGGTGTCGAGCTTCGCTTGATACTTTCAGACGCCGTACCGAAGGTGCTGGGTGATGAAATTCCATTGCAACAGGTCATTTTGAATCTGATCAACAATGGCATGGACGCTATGCGAAATATACCGCAAGAGGGAAGAGTCCTCACTGTGACGACGTGCATGGGGACGGACGCAAACTGTGGAATCATCCTTGTGGAAGACAATGGTCCGGGCATCGCCGAAAAGGACAAGATGAAATTGTTTATGCCTTTCTTCACGACTAAGAGTGAAGGCCTCGGCATGGGACTGTCGATCTGCCGTTCTATCCTTGACTCTCTCGGAGGCCGTATTACCTTCGATAATCGACCTGAAGGAGGGTCTGTTTTCAGGGTGGAACTGCCGTTGGCAGTGGCACGTGAGCTTTTTGCGTACGCCTGAATCGCCGATTGGACTAAGGTCCAATTGCCCTATCTAACAAAGGTTTTTATAGTTAGCGCGGCTTCAACTCAGCGCGACGTGAAGCCTTGGCGGGAGATTTCCTCGATGGCCACTCCAGTGGAACCGGCCTCTACAAATCCCGTTCAGAGCGACGTTTGGGCGCTGCGGAGGATGAGAGATGAAGGAGGATCGGATGAAACAGTACCGTATCAGACGTGAGGTTCTTACTCTTTTCATTTTGATATTTGCGACCGTTTTTGCGGCGCGCGCGCAGGAAACTGCACAGCAAGAGGCAGCTGGGCCTACAGTCCCTGTGCGAATGACCGTAACCGCATCCGGTTTGAGTGATGGGAGCGCGCCTACTGTAAGCCAGAATGATGTGAGCGTGAGGCAGCGCCGAGAGACACTGCGCGTCACCAAATGGGTGCCTGCGCGCGGAGCGGCAGCCGGACTCGATCTTTTTATCCTGATCGATGACGCTTCCGACACGAGCTTGGGGTCTCAGCTCAACGACCTACGCGCCTTTATCAACGCTCAGCCGCCATCTACGTCAGTCGGTGTTGGCTATATGCGGAATGCCACGGTGCAAATCGCCCAGAACTTTACAACGGATCATGCTCTGGCGGCCAACGCCCTGCGATTGCCTTTGCGTAATGCGGGAGCGTTCGGCAGTCCCTATCTTTCTGCGAACGACCTGATGAATCGTTGGCCTCAACATGCGAACCGTCGGGCACTGGTTATGATCACGGACGGAATCGATCGGGCCAGACGTACAACACCCACTCGCGGTCTCAACACTATTCCCGACGTGACTACCACAGCCAATATTGCCCAACGGACAGGAACCATCATCTATGGGCTATACACCCCTGGGGTTGGACACATGCATCGAAACTTCTGGGAAGCAACCAACGGACAGAATGCTATGGCACAGTTGTCAGATCGGACCGGCGGTGAAGCTTTCTTCCTCGGACTCCAGGCTCCGGTCAGTTTCAGACCATTTCTGGATCGTCTACAAAATAGCCTCGATAACCAGTTTCTCCTGGAGTTTGGAGCCCGACCCGATAGGCGGGCTGGTTTGCGATCATTCAACATAAGCACCAGCGTAGCCGGCGTGGAGTTGATATCCGCTGATAGCGGATGGGTGCCGGCGGCGGGGGAAAGATGAATAACCACGTGACGCTCTCGCAGTCTGCCTGCGGCTGGAAGATTGCGAGAGCAAAACCGTGTCTCGTGAGATGGGACACACAAGCCCTAACAATCTTGTGAAAGGTGGTACGGCATGAAAACAATCAAAGGAACCCTATTAGTCTGCGTCGTCGCTTTGCCGTTTCTGGCAACACAGTCTACTTTTGCGAAAGATCCGAAGACGACTAGCGATAAGGAACTCAATCTCCAGGCATACGAGAAGCTCCTCAGGATGGACGTCAATGCGAAGAGGGAGATGCTCGTCAAGGAGATCATGCACCTTAGCGACGCAGATTCCCAAACATTTTGGCCGATTTACAAGGACTATGAAGCGGAGCGGGCGAAGTTGGATGACGCCGAGGCTCAACTAATGAGCGATTACGCCAAGGATTATCCGAGCATTTCCGATGATGCGGCCGATCAAGTGATGAGTAAGTCGCTTGAGCTAGAAACACAGCGTGCCGAACTGCGGAAGAAGTATTACGACACCATGAAGAAGGCCCTGTCCGCAGAAATCGCCACTAAATTCTTCGAAGTCGATAGCCAGCTGCAGCACATCTACGATCTTCAAGTTGCTTCAAAGCTGCCCGCAAATCAATCGTGATCGAAACGGGATTAACCCACAGCCACGCTAAGGCAGGAAGGATTTGAGAGATGAAAAAGTTATTGCAATTCCGTAAAAGCTCGCTAGCCACACTTCTGATATTTTTGTGCGCTGCGGCGATCACATCGGCAAGGGCACAACAAGGAATGATATCGGTTCCAGCCGGAACACGGCTCTTGATCCGTATGACGGATTCGATTGGCTCGGGCAGGAATCGTGCCGGTACTTTGTTTACCGGTCGCCTCGAGACAAATGTCATGTCTGGAAATACTGTTGCCGCCCCGGCTGGAGCCGTGGTTCACGGTCGAATCATTCAATCGTCAGGCGCTGGACGCGCAGCCGGGAGATCGGAACTGTCGCTGGAGCTAACTGACATTGTAATCAACAACACACGCTTTCCGATTCTCAGCAACGACTATAGCGTTCAGGGAGCCAATGCCCTCGGCGGTACAGCACGGCGCACCGCAGGCGGAGCTGGTCTTGGGGCGGTGATCGGTGCGATCGGAGGAAACGCAGGGCGTGGAGCGGCGATCGGTGCTGCTGGGGGAGGCGCGAGTTCTCTGATTTCGAGAGGAGAGCAGATCAATATTCCTGCCGGCACATTGCTCGAATTCCGCTTGCAGCAACCAGCGTCACTACCGAGCCGGTAAACACGTCGACATAAATACCAGCAGGAGACACATCGATATGAGTGCGGAGCCCCGGCAAAGTTATAAATCATCCGTCTGGTTTGCGATTCTTCTCATAGTCCTCGGAATACTCGCAATCAGTTTGCCGGCGCTCGCCTCAATCGGAGTCGCCAGGGTGCTTTCATGGCTCATTCTCTTCGAGGGCATTATCCAGCTCGTGTATGCCTTCAAGTCTGAAGGTGTCGGAAGCAAAATTTGGAAGCTTCTGGTCTCCGTTCTGTACATCTTTGTCGGAGGGTACTTGTTGGTGCATCCCTTGATCGGACTTGCCGGTCTCACCCTCATGCTTGCCGTCTTTTTCTTCATAGAAGGCATTACGGATATCGGCACTTTTATTTGGTCCCGCAAGAGTGTTGGCTCCGAATGGCTGCTGCTGCACGGAATCGTAACTCTCCTCCTCGGCGTGATGATATGGAAGCATTGGCCCGTCAGTTCTCTCTGGGCTTTGGGGACCTTGGTGGGCATCAGCATGCTTCTGACAGGTCTCACTCGCCTCATGATGGGTCTTAAGGGGCGCAGACTAGTCGATTCGCCAGCCTGACTCTTTTGGCTTATTCCAATATCACTCCACTCGTAGTGACCACACGAATCGAACACCCGTCACCTCTCGTCTAACAACAGGCGAAAAATTAGGCATGTCGCCTCGAATATTTGACGCATAAAAAGTGACGAACCAACGCAATCTCGGCAATGAAAATACGCCAGGGGGCCAATTCATATTCAATCCTTCATTCAACCCTACGGTGGATCACATGGTGGTTCGGAGCATAAAGTTTCGCGTGGTTTTCTAGTTGTACACCATATAGGCCTTGTCTCCGTGCACGCCTGTTTTTTTGACACCGCTGATTTATGCCTTGTAATCACTTACCCATCAGGACTCACTTAAATGCGACTAAAGAATCCGACCGGGACAACCAGAAGACAACGTGTATCGGAAGGGGAAAAGATGAAACATGCAAGCGAACAGCATTCCGACGAGAATCAGGATTTCAATGCACATACCGCGCCCAGTCCTTCCAGGCGGCGGTTCCTGCAAACCACGCTGACCGGAACCATGGCGGGATTGTTCACAACAGGAGCGATGAGATCCGTCTTTCCCACTCAGGCGCTCGCGCAAACTATATCTAGCCCCGATGCTGCGTTGAAGGAACTCATGGACGGCAATCGGCGTTTCATATCGAACAACATGACTCATTGCGAAAAGGATCTCGCGATTCTGAGGCAACACACAGTAGAAGGGCAGGAGCCGTTTGCAGCAGTCCTCTCTTGTGCCGACTCACGTGTGCCGATCGAATTGATCTTCGATCAGACCATCGGTCATATCTTCGTTACCCGTGTAGCCGGCAATGTTGTCACCCCCGAACTCATCGCCAGCCACGAGTTTGGTGCCGCCGTATTGGGCACAAAAGTGATCCTTGTACTCGGGCATGCCGGGTGTGGAGCAATGAAGGCGGCAATCGCTAACAATGAAGTTCCTGGACAGATCAGCGCACTATTCCCGCATATCCGGCCGGCCGTAAACCAGGCAGGACCGGACGTTGTAGCCGTTACCAAGGCAAACGCAAAGATTCAGGCCGCGCTGCTCCGGGAGGGGTCGACTGTCATCGCAGCTATGGTGAAAGAAGGCAAGGTTAAAGTCGTCGCCGGGTACTATGACCTCGGCGCTGGCAGCGTCACCCTGCTGGATTAGCTCGAGACCTCGCTCGACGTTGGTGAGCGAGGTTTTGACTACCTCCATCTTCTACTGAGAGACTTCCCAAAACTGGCGGGCTCGCCAACCGTGAGTCCTAAGGTGATCTCCGGGGCGTTGCAGCAAGAGGTGCCACCTTCTTCTTCCCTGATTTCGGCGGACGTTGGCTACGGCTACACTAGGGCTGGATGAAGATTCTCTACGCTACGGGCCTCTCCCCAAACGATTCCTCGCTCTATCGCCTGTGGGCCTTGGAGCGTCTCGGCCATCACGTTATCCCGTTGAACGCTTTCGACTACGAACCGCATAATCCGGTGCTTCGCAAGATCGCTTTTCGTCTTGCTGCTGGACCCTCGGTCGATCGCCTCAATCACGACATCCTTTGCCTCGCCCAGCAGGAGAAGCCTGACATCCTCTGGGCCGACAAGCTTCTTTCCATGCGGCCCGGCACACTCGATCGACTTCGCGCACTGGGCATTGTCACTGTCAGCTACATGATCGACAACCCCTTCGGCCCACGACGCGATCCTGGTTGGCGGCTATATATGAAGGACATTCCTCATTACGATCTTCACGTTGTCCAGCGTGACAAGAACATTGCTGACTACCGAAGCCGGGGGGCGCGGGACGTCATCAAGATCCAAACCGCCTACGAGCCTACGATCCACTTTCCGTCGCCGGGCGGTTGGTCCGATCAGGATCGTAATCGTGAGGTCTCCTTTGTGGGTACTCCTTACGATGACCGCGCCGAGACGCTCAGCAGGCTTTCGAGTGAGTTCAAGGTTGTCATCTCGGGCAATCAGCGTTCGTGGCAGCGGGCGCTCTCGCCAGAGGCTTTTTCAGGTCTCTATCGCGGGGGCGAACTGTATCAGCAGCAGTACCGTGAGGCCATCTGGCGCTCGAAGATCAACCTCAGCTTCATTACTCGTTCCAATCAGGACGAGTTTGTGCATAAGAGCTTCGAGATTGCTGGCTGCGGGGGATTTTTGCTGGCCGAACGCTCTGATGGTCATCTGCAGCGGTTCCGCGAGGACGAAGAGGCTGTCTTTTTCTCGAGCTTCGAGGAGTGCGTCCAGAAGATTCGGCGTTACCTGCCGGATGAGGCTGCGCGGAACCGTATTGCTGCGGCTGGACATGCTCGTGCCCAGCGGGATGGCTACCACAATGACCACCAGGTCGGCCTTATCGTGGAACGCGTTGCCGGCATCGTTCACGCGCTCAAGTCGGGGGTGAGGGAACTGGCGTCTGCGGATGCTGACTTGTGACTTTCGGGGGGCCTCCCCCCTGGTATACAAAAAAGTTCCAAAGTATTCAAAGTAATGGGCTTAATGTCGGACTTCCGTGCGAGTTTAGTCCAACGAAAGGGTCGGGTTTTTGGCGGGCTTCTCTTTCCATGGCTAGTAGGAGTATCGGGTGTGTCAAGTGCTCCACTGTCGTTTACGCGGGAGTCCGCGCTGCCTTTATTCGAACTGATGTAGAAATTCTCGTACCGCGTTTGCGAAGCCCATCGGGTTATCGAAGTGGAGGATGTGTCCGCCGTCGAGCGTTTCCAGAAGCGTGTTCGGTCGTCGGGCGACCATCCGCTCCGTGGCGGCGTGGGTCGTCACGTTACTGTCGCGTCCGCGGAGGAACAGGGCGGGGCACTGGGTGGCGAGCCAGTCCTGCCAGTGATTCCCTGCCAGGCATCTTCCGGAGGCTACGATGTCGTGGGGGGCGAATGCTAGTTTCCAGCCGGTGGGGGTCTCGCGGAACGCGTCTTTGAGGTAGGGCAAGAAGCGTGGGCCTATAGACTCCGCGAGGGCCTCTCGGGTTGCAAACTCGCCGTCCCAGGCGAGCACGAAACCTAAGTCATCTCCAATTTCGACGCCGATGTCTTCGATGATGAGGCCACGGATCTTGTCGGGATGCCGTGCGGCGAACTGATATGCGTTGACTCCGCCGAGGGAGTTGCCCAGGAGAACGGCATCGGTGAGACTCAGGTGCTCGAAGAGGGCCTCCAGATCGCGAATATAGTTGTCACGCGTGTAGGTAGGGGCGTGGTCGGAGTGTCCGTGGCCGCGTTGGTCGAGTGCGATTATGCGCCATTTGGGGGCCAACTCCTCGGCCAGAGGGGCAAAGGTTACGGCCTCCATGATGTGCGCGTGCAGGGCAATAAGTACTCGGCCTGTACCGCCCGAATCGAGATACGAGAGCCGCAGTCCGTCGTGACGAAAAGTATGCCTCTCCATATGCGCACCATATTACGGGGTGTTGTTGGCTGTGGTGAGGTTTTTCCAGCCGACCTTGCTCATCTTTAGGCGCTGACCGCTGGCCAAGACGACGAAGTACTCGGCTCGGCCGTCTCGATGAATCTCTTTAACTTGTTCGATTTTTGCGATGACTGATCGATGAAGACGTACGAATCTGGCGGGGTCGAGTTTGGTGCTTAACTGCTTGATGCTCTCGCGCAGCATGTACTTTCTGCCGCCGACGTGCAGACAGGAGTAGTAGTCTGCTGCTTCGATCCAATCGATGTCGCTGACGTTGATGAGGACATCTTTGGCGCCGTCTCGAACGATGAAGCGTTCCTGCCAAGGTCTGTCGTTGCGGGCTGGGTTTCGCAAGGCGGCCAGGGCGTCGGACAACTGTTCTTTGGTTTGGAGCGCTGCGTTGCCGGCAATTCGGTCTTTTACGCGGGCGAGTGTGTCTTGCAGGCGCGAGGGTTCGATGGGCTTGGTGAGGTAGTCGATGGCTTGTACGGCGAAGGCTTTGACTGCGAACTCGTGATGCGCGGTTACGAAGACGGTTGGGGGCATATGAGGAAGACCCATGGAGTCGATGACGTCGAAACCTCCGATGCCGGGCATCTGGATATCGAGGAAGAGCAGGTCGGCCGGAGCGGATTTCAGACGTGCGATGGTCTCCTTACCGTTCCGGCATTCGGCGATGACTTCGACCTCGTCATCGTGTGAGAGGAGGAGCTTGAGCCTCTCTCTTGCCAGCGGCTCGTCGTCCGCAACGATGGTTTTGAGCTTCATGCGCGTGATCTCTGGCGCTCGTAGGGAATTCGGATGGTGACTTCGTACCCGCCGGTCTCGGGTTCGACGGCAACTAAGTCGTATGCGCCGGGATAGAAGTAAGAGAGGCGCTCGCGCGTGTTGCGCATGCCGATGCCATGGCCATTGCTCTGCTTCGAGGAGCCGTTCAGGCCCGGGCCATTGTCGCGGACGCGCAGGCTTAGTTTGTCGCCGATGCGTTCGACAGAGGTTTCGAGCAGGCCATCGCTTTCGCGGTGGGAGATTCCATGGCGGATGGCGTTCTCAATGATGGGCTGCAGGATGAAGCAGGGGACGAGGCCGTCGAGCGCTTCGGGTGTTGTATGGAACTGCACGCGGAGACGGTCTGCAAAACGGACCTGCTGGATTGCCAGGTAGCTTTCGACCACTTGCAATTCCTGTGCGAAGGGGACTTTTTCAGGGGTATTTCGCTGCAGGGTTGTTCGCAGAATGGTATTGAGGTGTGCGAGTGTCTCGGAGGCTTCCTGGTTTCTTCCTAGCTCGACCAGCGTGGTCACCGCATTGAGCGTGTTGAAGAGGAAGTGCGGCTCTAGCTGCATCTGCAGGGCTTTGAGTTGAGCTTGCGAGAGCTGCTTTTCCAACTCGAGGGAGCGCATTGCGTCTCGCTGGGCCTGCGATTGCACATGGAGCAGCCCGGAGAATCCGAGGACGAATCCGTAGAGCAGGAATTCGAATCCAAATCGCATGAGATTAAAGTAGTCCATCGCGGGGGCCCAGGCTGGCCAATGCCGGGCGGCGAAGTTGAGCATTTGCTGCAACAATGCCAGGTGTGCGAGACCCAGCAGGCAGGCAAGTACGGCGTGAAGAGAAAGGCTTCGCGCCGTGCAAGTGAGCAGGGAGGGCCATCGCTGCGCAAACCACCACATGGCGATTGCGACGACTCCCCACCAGAGCCAGAAGGCTGCACCGAAGAGCAGCGCGGGGGTCATGGGGGCCGAGTGGGTCGAATTAACAAACCCGTGGCAGACGGTGGCGGTGAGGAAAGACATGATTACCGCCGCCGCAAGCGCCACAAATGTTCCGCGAAGGTGCAGCGAGCCTAATTCAAGCGCGGATGAAATGCCGTTGGTGTAGGTTTCGCGTCGCTGCTTCATTGTCACCCTACCGGAAGCTTTCTGCGCTAATGGTACAACCGCCGCACTGCTGAATGCGAACGGTCGTAAGAGCAGTCTGCGCCTTCTTCTCAAGGAATTCGGCCTCCTGGGTCGATCCTGCATCGCGAAGCATGCGCGCGTAGATGAGCTCTGTCATTAAATAGGTTTGACTATTTTTGCCCGGGATTCCTTCTAAAAGCTTCAGCGCATGCTGGAGATCGGAGATCGCCTGCTGACTATCACCGAGTTGACTGGATGCCTGGCCGCGGAGTCTATAGGCAAGTCCTAGTTGGTAGAATTCGGGGCCGTGGACACGAGTCCAGATATCTATGGCGTGCTGGTCTGCCGCGATCGCCGCGTGGAAGTCCTTCTCCATATATGAGAGGGCGCTCTTCACGGTGTACATTGCTGCAAGATTGTTGTCGGTGATCTGATTTGTGAGTTGTGCTTCGCGAAATGCCTCGGCCATGTTCTTGCGAGCTGTAGGCAGATCATTCTGATGGAAGGCTAGCTGCGCAAGATTGCTGGAGGCCACGGCGACGCCGGCGTGATCGCCAACTGATTCATAAAGACGTTTGGCTTTGATTCGCAGAGTTTTCGAGGAGTTGAACTGCCCCTTGAATTCCTCGATTGCGCCAAGGTTATTGAGCGCCGAGGCGTACTCTGACTGTTCGTTCGGGACGGCACTTAGGATTTGGGATGCAGTCTCGTAGCAGCGTCGCGCTTTGTCGTACTCATCGAAGCTTCTATAGGCGGAACCCAGCAAATTCCAGGCGATTCCGGTGTTGGCCGGGTCGAGCATGTGCGATTCCGGTTGCAGTAGTGGTTCTAGGATCGCAATCGCAGCACGGGTTTGACCCTGTTCATTCAACGATTGCGCCTGCGACAATTCCGACAGGCTTGATCGTTGTGCGAACGAAGTTGTAGCGAGAGCAATCAGCAGGGTGGGCGTGAGTAAGCAGTAAGGAATTCTCATGCCCCAAGCATGGGGTAGCTCTGGCTTGTCTTCCAGCGCTTTGCAGGAAGCGTGGAGTTTTTTGCAGCGAGAGGCTACGAGCTTGCAGCCTCTGGCCACAACACGGGAGTTGATGATTCGCTACGGGAGCTGAGATTCCATTTGAATTCGGATCGGCTTGCTGGGTTGCATGGCGATTGTTAGAGGAGCGCACTCGAAGCCTGGAACTAGATTGAATGTTCGTTCGTTCGGTATCAGTTCGAAGCCGTGGGGAGCGTCGGTGCGGACGATAAGAGTTCCGCCTGGTTTGGCAATGCGAATGGTTTTGGGGTCGGTTTGATTGATGGATTCGGTGGATCGTGAGATGACGGGAAGGATGAAACGCAACGGGGCGGGGAGGGGAACTGCGGCGTCGGCGGTGGCTTCGATTTCTATGGCGGTGTCGTTGAGACGGTATGTGAGGTGGTAGTGCAGGTCTCCTGTCGACGGTGGTTGGTGAGCGGCGGTGAGCAGGCGACCGCTGGCGTCGAAGGTGATTTTCGCTGGTGTGCTGGTGGAGGTCAGAGTTGCGGCGAAGTCGGTTGTGCTGGTGTAGGTCTTGTCGCTGATGAGCTCGATGCGTGGGGCGAGTGACATGTGGGGGTAGTCGCCGAAGGTTTGTTGATTGGAGATTTCGATCATCTGGTACTCGGTCATGCTGGCGGTAAGGATGGGGCCGAGTTGGCGATGGAAGAGGAGGGAGAGGGTTCCGCCCGAGACGTGGCCTCCGCCTGATGCGCCGCTGCCGGATTGGACGTGTTCGACGTATTCCCAGTCGTAGTCGGTGACGGTGGCGCGCCACGGGCCGATGGCGGCGAGATGAGTACCGATCTCGGGATAAGTTTTGACGCCGTAGGGTTCGTCGCGTGGGAGTGTGAGGCGCGGTGCGGGGACAAGGTCGTCGGCGCCGCTATCGAGTACGGTTGCCAGGGCTTTGGCGTGGGTGAAGGTGTGGTGGATGCAGGGAAGGTCGCCATGGGCGAAGTAGTCGGAACCGCCGTAGAGGAGATTGTTGTGGGTGCAGGCGGCCATGAATTCGAGATTGCGGTAGGCGACTTCGCGGAACTTTGGCTCGTGTGGCGCGAGGAGGACGTAGGCGGGATGACAGCCGTCGCTGGTGCGGCTTCCCCACCAACTCCACTTGTAGTTGCGGGTGCCCCAGCTGTTGTCCCAGGCTCCGTCGGGGAGCATGAACTCCATGTGGGTGCGTAGGGCGGCGATGGTCTGATCTAGGACGAGCTTGTCGTTGGTGAGTAGAGCGTACTGCGCGAGGGAGGGAAGGGACTCTTCGACGTTATAGCCGAGGTCGACCGGATGGCAGTGTTTCGCAGTAAGGCCTTTGAGGGGGTGGCCCTCGCCGTAGAGAAAGTTGTTGGGCGTGAAGTAATCGAGGGTGGTGTGGGCTAGCTGGCGGGCACGGTCGAGATAGTGGTCGTTGCCGAGGACCTGGCCGCATAGGGCGAAGCAGAAGGAGGAGGTGACAGGGTAGTTGATATTGCCGGTTTCGATGGAGATGAAGGTGTCGAGGAATTTCGCAGCGCGGGCGAGGCGGTTGGTCCAGCGCTGGTGGGTGGCGGTATCGAGGAGAGCGCTGTGGTGCCGGAGCGCTTCGGCGAGAGAGATGGCGTGAAAGACGGTGATGCCTTTCCACGAACTGAGAGTAACGTCGTTGATCCAACTACCGTCGGCGCGGCTTACCTGTCGTTCTGACCATTCGTGCACGAGGAGAGCTGCGTTGAGATATTTCGCGTTACCGGTTGTGTGGGCTACGCGTAGAAGAGGGTAGACGGCGTCACCGCAGCGTCCGTGAATGAGCGCGCAGGCAGGGCAGAGAAGCGCTCCGTGAAGGGCCGGATTCTGAATCTCTGTGACCTGATGTTCGAGCAGACCATCGCACCAGGTCTGCAGGAGTTGGGCGTAGAGGGTTGTGGCCGTCTGAGGAGTGCCGTTTTGTTCGACTGCTGCTGAGACCCACTCGGGAAATGCGAGTTTAGCGCCTAATGCAGTTGCTCCGGCGGTTGAGAGGCGCAGGAGATCCCGGCGCGTAAGTCCCTGGCTAATATTGTGTTTGGTCATTCAGAAAATATTAGATCATCGATGGCAACTGGCGGTGCAGCCTATCATGCTGGATCTGTGGAGAGTTTTTCTGTAGCCCGAACCTGGCTTCATCACAGGATCTATTTATGGATTGAAGAAGCGCAGTAGCTCCTGTTCGTCATGTTGGCTGAGCGATGCCCGAATCCGCATGTGACGAACGATCGTACCGGAGATACGTGGCGAGAAGCCATCCGGAGCTGTGTGGCAGCGTGAGCAGTTCTGTTCGAAGATGCGCGCTCCCTCATTCTGTTGCTGCTGAGAGCCTGGTGTGGAGGCCGTCTGTTTTTTGTCTGTTTGGGCGGTGGGTGGTGGAGTGTGGCGCGATTGGGCCTGTAACTCAGCTAGCGAAGTGGTAAAGGCAGCCCCTAAGACAAGGCAGCCAGCGAAAAGATATCTCTGGCGCATGGTCATTTTCCTTTCCAGGCGGGAAACAGGAAACGATAGACAATTCCTGTCTCCCAGATATTGGTATTGCCGGTGGAAGAGAACTGCCTTGAGTAACTGGTAAGTATTCTCGTGTTGTGCGGCAGATTGTAGTTCAACCCGAAGTCGGCCCGCTGTGTGTTTACAAGGGGGAGACCGTCGCTGGCGCTTGTGTCGAGGCGAAAAGTTTGTTGCATACGGAACACGGGCTCGATTCGGCCAATCCAACTATCGGGGCCACCGAACCGTTGCAAGCGATAGTCGGCTTCGATCCAGTAGCCCTGCGCGTGACCGCCGCGTGCGAACTCGGAGCGCAGGCGAAGGGCGGTGTTCTTTGGCTGCCACCAAACGTGTGTGCCATAAAAGTTCTCCTGCGTGCCTTGCAGTAGACGGTTATAAGAGAACCCGATCTCCAGACGACTTTCGGGGAGGTAAAGGTTGACCCGGCCACCGGAGGAACGCCTGGCATTGAACTGTTCGTTTTGGCTTAAGGCGGAGAAGTATGCGGCGTAATCGATGGAGTATTTACGTCGCGAGATGGCCGATCCGCGCATCATCCCGCCCAGACCAGTGCCAGTAGACATGGTGCCCAGACTGGAGATCAATGGCCCGTCCTGTAAATTGTTGATCCATACAGGGGATAGACGCTCATTGTAGGTGCCAAACGGAATTAGAAAGCTGCCGCCGACTACGGTGATATGCGGAGAAGCGAGGTAGGCTCCCTGCAGATATGTAAGCCCGATGGAATGGGTGTGGCCGTAACCATTGCCATTCGGGAAAAAGACCTCGACCAATGCCGCTCGCGATTCGACAAAAAAATGGTTACCAATTGGAGCGGCGAAAAGAGGTTCGATAATTGGTAGATATGTCGTATTACCACCATTTGTAGATGTCAAAAAACCAACTCCGCCGGAGATTAGTGGCGTGTTTTGTGCGGTCCCGTATCTCATAGAACAAAACAAAACCAGAGCGAGAGCGATTCGCCTCATAGTCCGCATCCTATTTAGAAAAGAGAAGCTCAGTATCGATCGCTGCATAGCATTACATTAGCGATACGCGTCTTCGGATGTGTTCTCTAAGAGTCTGTTTTTTGTCAATTGATTGTCACTTGCGTTTTGAGATGAACGTGCCGCTATCGACCGTAAGCCGAGACGTGCGCTGGCACTGGTCTCGGCTTTCGTCGCCGCGCACAATCTACGAGTGGTTAAACGTGTTTTTTTGTGGTCTTTAGGGCCGGACTTCTGAGCTTTCCATCAATACTGTCTGCGCCATGCGATGATTTCGATTATTCCGCCCAAGCAGCGTGTACAGCAGGACGGCAGCCAGAACGGCTATTCCTGCATTTGCTGCGAGCGGCCTGGAATATCCATATTGCTCAAAAAGTTTTCCGGCTAGCGCCGCAGAGCCCGCTTGCGTTGCCAGATTCACAATATTCTGGATCGCGGTAGCCTGGCTTCTGTGCTTCTCGGGTGTGCGATTCATTAAGAGTGAAGCAATTCCAGGGCCAGCAGTCCATTGCACCGATGCTAATAGCAGATAGATGTAGGGTGCGATCGTCAGTCCAGATGCCCGCGAAAGTCCCCAAAGCAACGAAGCGGTGGCCAGTTGTGTTATTGCAAGTCCAGTGACAAGCCCCACCCTGCGGTAAAGAAGAGGAGCCATCAGGATGACGGCCACCTGCATCAGCTGGGAAGACGAAAATATTGCTCCGATACGCGTCACCGGAAGGCCAAGATGCCTTGAGAGATAAACATTTGCAAAGGGTGTAAAGAAATTTAGTGCGAAGTTCCAAACTGCAATGGCTACCAGAAAGCGCAGAAGGAATCCGCTGAACACCTTGCCGCTCGTCTGCCCGGTTTCATCCAAACGTAAATGCAGTTTGAGTATCGTAAACAAGGCAAGAGCGAGGATGATGCAGGCCAGCAACAGTACGATTCTGATTCCATCCACTTGAGAACCTGCTCGGCCGAGACGCTGGAACTGATCAGGAAGATAACCGCCGAGTAACCCCGCCAGCGCACTTGCGCCTATTCCTGTAGCGACAAATATGCTGAAACCGAATGCTCTGTTTTCGTGCGTTGTTAGTTTTGCAAGCGTTGGAGAAAAGCATACGGACCAAATGCTCATCGCCATTCCGCTCAGGAATGCTAACCACAACTGTGCCGGCATCTGTAGAAGGAAAACACGCGATGCAAAACACAGAGGAACAGCGATGATATACACCACCAACATGGTCCGCAGTCCCAGACGTTTTGCCAGGAGACTGCTTGGCACTGTGCCGGCTAGGGTGCCGATTGTCAAAGCCGCAGTGATGTATCCGATGACTCGCTCTGTGAAGTGATGTTCCACCAAAAAGAGGCTGAACATGAAGAGATAAAGACAAAGCCCGAGGTCAATCAGAAATGACGATGCATATAAGGTCCAGAAGCCACTGTGCAAGTGCCGCAGGCGAGATTGTGCGCGCTGCCATAGGGAGAGATCGCGACCAGAAGCCTTGTGCACCGTTCGCTCCGGAATCATGGACGCGCGGTCTCCACCAGTGCTTCGAGTTGTTCAATCGCCCAATCGAGATCGCGATAGCGCAGTTCCAGGACGTCCGCCTGAAGGAGTCTGTCAATAGCCTCGTAATGTCGAGGCATCAAATCCAGTGGGCTGAATCGCCCTTGTCCTATGAAATGCCTGGCGATTTCTTTTGAGTAGGGCCTGATTGCCGCGTTGTTGCCATCTCGCCGATTCAGGAAGACTACGTATTTAATTTCGGTTGTCTGGGATCGGTCTATGTTTTGCAATGCCGTTGCCCCTAACTCAATCGATGGCTTGCCAACTTCCGCGCGCTGCGTGATCTCGCGGCCTTCAATCTCCGGGAAGATCGAGCCCGCGGATGGTCGGAAACGTAACTGATGGCAGTTACCTGACACCAAACGGTCGTCGCGGTCATGAATTACAAAACTCAGATCATCTGTCACGTAGGTCCAGCCAGCTTTGGCGCAGGCATAAGACAGCGTCGATTTCCCAGCGCCGGAGTCGCCGCACAACAGTACTCCGATGCCGTCGCGGATCACGCAAGCTGCGTGCACTCCAGTTGCGCATCGCGTCGCAATCTGGCAAAAGACCGCACAATCGAGAAAGAAATGCCGTAAGTAACTACGGTGTCTCACTGCCGCTTCCGTCAGCCAGATACAGGAAAAGCCGCGAGCCATATCATTCATGCCAAAGTTTTCTTGATCGGCAACGTACGAAAAGAGATGTTGTTGTACCCGGCACGTTGGTGCTGGAGGACACTCGGAAGAGAGTCCTTCCATAACGCCTATCTGGATTCGGATGGGCGGAGTCTGAAAGGCCTCTGTGAAGGTTGCCCAACTCTGCGCGGCAGCCTCTAATACCTCCTCCGTATTCGTAGATATATCTACTGGAAATCCGAGTGGATAAAACCTTCTCTTGAAGGGGAACTCCATTCGAGCATAGACAGGATCGGTGGGAGGTATCAGCTCCGACCTTGCGTATATAGCTTCGATTTCTGGAATTGTCAGCAACCGCTGTTCTTCTCTACCGTTTCGCGAGTGTTTTTGCATGCTAGAAGAGGATTTTTCCCGCAAACTGAATGATGCGTGGATTATTTGAAGTGCCAGTTATTGTTCCGAATGCCTGACCTGAGCTGAGATTGTTGTTCGGATTCGCAAAGTTAGGGGTGTTCGTAATATTGAAGAACTCCGTGCGGAAGTGAAAGGTCATCCGTTCAAAGATCGGGAAGGAACGTTCCAGCGCCAGATCGAGATTGCGCTGGCCGGGGCCGCGCAAGAAGCCAGTACTGCTGTTGCCGAAATCTGTATCCGACGCTGTTACTCCGTTGGGAGCCATGGGAGCGGAAGGGAACGCGTTGGCATCCAGATAGTGCCCCAACGCGCGATCGTAGACCGAACCCGGTGTTAATGGATTGGAAGTAGGTCTCTGCGCGCGGTTTTCAAAGTTCCCATAGACCAGTCCCGCGTTGCTGTCCAGAATTGTCAGGGCTGATCCCGACTGTGCAACGGCAATTGCCGATGCCTGCCAGTTGCCCAATATATTTCGAGTCAGGCGGGGGGCTGAAGAAAAAGATGGTGTTTGATAGACAAGACTGAATACGAAGCGATGGGTGCGATCAAAATCTGTGGGGCCATAGGCCTGTCGAGGGTTGTTCTGATCGTTCGATAACAGCCACTCTTCAAAGACTTCGCTGCCTCCAGTGCCGCTCGTCTCGTCCATACTCTTCGACCACGTGTAGCCGGCGAGAAACTGTAAGCCATGACTGATGCGTTTGGTGAGACTCGTCTGCAGTGAGTTGAAGTTCGATGGAAACCGGGTTTGAAAGATAATCGACCCAGTGCTTACGCCATCAAAGGGTAAACGGTTCGTGATATTAGCAACGGTATTTGTAGTTTCTCCATTGATTGGATGTTGAGGGCTTGCAAGGAGAGCCTGATTGAATTCGACCCCTCCAGGAATATGCAGCGAGCGAGTTCCCACATAGCCCACTTCAAACAGATAGTCGCGAGCGAATGAGGACTGGATGTTCAGGTTGTATTCCTGCGTGTAAGGATCGGTAACGTTGGGGTCAACCTGAAAGAGTGACTGAGCTCCGCCCGGGACGCGCGGCATGAAGATTGGATAACTGCTCGTTGGAGGCAGTATCGGATTGAATGGCTGCTGTTCAGTTGCGGCGCCATTCTGTGCATCTGAGAGAGTTTGTGTTAGTGCGAATGGAGGTTGATTTACCAGGTTCTCTACTAGCCCCGCCGATAATCGATCGAAGTAGATTCCATAACCACCGCGTACCAAGATTGTTGGCCTATCTGTAAGCCGAACAGCAAAGCCTATTCGCGGTGAAATATTGAAGTAGTTGTTAGGCCATAGGCCATTGCGATTCAGACGAAGGACGCCATCAGGTATGGCGCCCGGAAAGTTGTTCGTAACTGCAAACCCGCTGAAAGTTCCACTTGGAGGCGCGGTGGGTGACGCTATAGAGGGATCGAAGATCGCAAGTCGTCCGTTTTCCTCTGTAGGAGCACCGAAGATCTCGTATCGTATGCCAGCAAAGATGGATACCCGTGAGGAGAGACGAATGTCATCCTGCACAAATGCGGCTAAATCGTTGTAACGTTCATCCCTTCGAAAGATTCCTGAAGCGCCATTACTCAATTGCACATTGCTGAGTCCGTTCGGGCTCCCATTCTGCGCGGCACTCTGACCAAGCAGAAAATCATTGAAGGTCCGCGTCTCTATGGCACCTGCAATGCCGAATGGCGGGTTCACCATGACCTGATGATGTTTTGCTTCGACACCGATGCGCAGAGAATGGCGCCCGCTCGTCATCGAAAGCGTATTCTGCCAGACAAACGTGTTGGTGACTTGGTCTTGAAAAGGGGTTATTGCGCCAACAATGAATAACCCATTGACACTGATGTAGGGCGCGGTAACGTTCGTACTTGAGACACCCAAAGGCGACTGAGTTCCAATATCGGCGGTCGAGATGGGAGCGGCAATGGACGCGATTCCATCGAAGCGCATATAGCCAAACCGCGCGAGATTCACCATGTTCGAATTAAAGACATGGGTGTATCCCAGAACCAGCATGGCGTTTTGATCTAGCTCATTTGTTCCCCATCCAGGTAAATTCGCAGCATTTGAAGAGAATGGTTGAATCGTAGGAGCGTGGGAGTAAAAGAATCGGGCCATCACCTGATCCTTGGCGGCAATCGTCTGATCCAGATTTCCGGTGAACTGGTCCTCCTTATAGGTTGCCGGGATCGAGAATGTACTTTGGCCGATAGGTGTCTGTCCGGGAGTTTCCGGAAGCAGTATCTGCGGAGCCGGCACAGCGAACTGGCCATTCGAGAATTTGAAATTGAGCAGTTTCAGCGCTACAGGATTAATGTTGGAGCCATCACAGGCCAGTTGCGTTCCGCCAGCGTTCGTCGGCCCCGACGAGCAGAACTCAGCTCCAAGCGTCGCGGCGGATCGATCGGAGGTCAACTGCGGTAGAAAAACAGTCGAAGTGTTGCCAAGGCCATTGCTGGAGCGGAGTCCTTGATAGGCGGCAAAGAAAAAGGTCTTGTCTTTGAAAATCGGGCCACCGAGCGAGACCCCGAATTGGTTCTGCTTGAGCACCGGGCGAGGTTGGCCGGAACGCTTTAGAAAAAACGTGTTGGCGTTGAAGATGTCATTTCGAATGAACTCCCATGCACTGCCGTGAAACTGATTTGTTCCAGCCTTGCTCACCAAATCTACGTTTGCACCGGTACCACGGCCATACGTGGCATCGTAATTTGCAGTCTGTACCTTGAACTCCTGAATGGAGTCGGGGGCTGGAACAGCGACACCCACTTCTTCGCCGTCGCTCTCAGCAGAGTTTTGCGAAAGATTGTTGGCATCAATGCCATTGAACTGAATATTGTTGGCTGTCGTTTTATTTCCGTTGGTAGCGACGTTCTGGGTGCCCCGTCCAAGAGTTGTGGCATCGGGCAGCGAGACAATGACTCCTGGAGAAAGCGAAAGAATCTGCGTGAAGTTGCGATTTGCGAGAGGCAAGGCCTGGATGGCCCGGTCATCTACGGAGCGGCCCAGGGTCGCGCTCTGCGCCTGCACAAGTTCTACATCCGCGTTCACCTGCACAGTCTCATGGTGTTGCGCGACCGATAAAGTGAACGCAAGTGAAGTTATCTCCCCCACTGCTACGAGAATTTTCTGTGCTTCTTTCCCTTCAAAGCCGGGTTGTTGCACTGTCACCGAATAAGATCCCGGGGTAAGCAGAGGCGCCGAAAAGAAGCCTTCAGCAGTGGTAGCAACTATTCTCGATGTGTGCGTTGATTCGTTCACTACAAATATCTGCGCGTTCACGATGGGCAATCGTGCTGCATCAAAGACGCGGCCGTTTATGGCGCCGGTTCCAGGAGCCTGTCCGTACATGGCTGTTACAGCCAGAGCGCTGATCAGTGTAACGACGGTCGTGCATCGTGACAGGGTAAGCATGGTTGTTGTCTCTCCGAAATGTTGAAATGCAACTCGACTCTAAAGCTCTGACTCATGGTGCTTATCAGGAGAATGTCTTTTGTTACCTTGTGTCGTGACAGACCAGAAGTATCGTACGATTGCCTTCCCCGGGGCTCTGGGAAGTTTATGAACCACTCGCCAGAAGCCGAATCCAATTCGGCCTATTTGAGAGCATCCTGCCAGTGAACGATTCTTGATCTCGCCTCAGCGCTTCGTTATGGAATTAGGAATACAGGTCAAGTATTGACCAGCCGCGTCGTTCTATTTGTCACGACTTTGTCGGGATTTGGCGCGAAGTTCGTCACGCTAAAGACTTTGACAAATTGTCGACATTGCAGTGACAAATCGAGTTTCGATAGTTCCTATACTCGACTTCGTTCGAAGTCCTTGGAGTGCCAGTCTACTTGACCGTCGGACAGCCGATCGGCATATCTGAAGGTCTCTTTGTCCGACCGGGCCCATAGAGATTAACAAGTACCGATAGGTTGAAAACGGAAATAGAGGATTGAACAGTGAAGTGGATACGGAGAGTCTTGCCTGCGATGTTGATGCTTGGTCTTGTCATACGAGAAGCATCAACATCGTTGGCGCAGGAGCAGATTCGCACCATCGAGATACATGCGCATCGGTTTGCCTTTTCCCCCGCCGAAATCAGGCTAAAGAAAGGAGAGACCGTCAAACTTCGACTGATCTCCGACGATGTTGCTCATAGTCTTGTTGTTCCCGACCTGCACATCAAGCAAGAAATGCTCAAGGGACACCCGGTCGATGTGACTGTCGCGCCAAATCGCTCCGGAGACTTCCATGGGGTGTGCGGAAGATTTTGCGGAAGCGGCCATGGATCGATGGTCTTTACCGTTCACGTCACGGACTAGGGTTATGCGGCTCGACTGTATCGCCGACGACCACAACCTTGTCGTCTCCGACCTCGATACCAAATTCTCGTTCTACTTTGTACCTGCGCTACCGAAATTGACACTTAAGGGCGTAGACCTTCTATGAATGCACACACGATTACATCTGACGTGTCTCCTTTGAAGGTCCCTCGAGCGGTCGCTGCTCTCATAAGGGCACTTCATCTGCGCGAACCGGATATAGCATCATTGGCGCAGTTGGAAGATCATGAGTGGGGCAGCCTGCTCGCGTTTTGCGACCTGGGGCACCTGACGCTATCGCTTGCACAGCTTCCAAAAGACGGCTTTCCATCGTGGGTTGTCGAAAGGCTCAAGACGAACGTCGCTGACAACGCCTTGCGCTTCGAGCGCGTAAAGGCCACCTACAGGGAAGCAGCAGAAGCGCTCGACAGGGCGGGAGTCAACCATGTTGTGATTAAGGGATTCACTCAGGCTCCTGACTATGTTGAAGACCCGCGTCTGCGAGCACAATCCGATCTTGATCTTTACTGTCCACCAGAGATGATCAAATCCGCGCGAATCGCCTTGCAAGGAATTGGTTACACCCCGAACGACCAACAGAGCTACACCTACGCCGACCATGATCGCACCATGAATCGTATGGGCGACTGGCGCTGGAGAGAAAATTCATTCGATCCTGAGATGCCACTTTCCATCGAGTTGCACTTCTGCCTTTGGAACCGATCCGTTTCCTATTTTCACGTAGCTGCGATCGACCGTTTCTGGGATCGACGCACCATGAGGGCCATCGATGGTTTTACCTTTACTTCTCTTTCCCCTGTCGATAACCTCGGTTATCTTGCTCTTCATATACTGCGGAATATTTTCCTGCGAGATACGATCCTTCATCACGTTTACGAGTTGGCTATTTTTCTTCATCGTCGAGCCGAAGATGATACCTTCTGGGCGGCCTGGTCCGAGACACATGATGCTACTCTTCAATCCTGTGAGGCAATCGCTTTCTACTACGCTCGATCTTTGTTTGGTTGCAATCTCAACCCACACGTTCTGAAAGCAATCGAAAGTTTGCCATCATTGCAGCGGCAATGGTTGCGCCGTTTTGCGATGTCTTCCATTGAAGATATGTCGCATATGAATAAGGATTTCCTATGGCTCCACATGAGCTTTCTGAAATCCCCTATGGCAAAATTAAAACTGCTTAAACGAACTTTAATCCCCACCCACTTCGCGCGGATGAATACGCCATTGGTTCGAATGGTCAGCGATCGAGCGACGCAATCACGCGAACTACACCCCTATCTGCAATACTTCGTTTACTTGGTCTCTCGTTTCGCCTCACACAGTTGTGCCAGCGTTGACACCATTGGGCGCGGTCTTTACTGGCGAATGTCGAAACTTCAGCTTGTTCGACAGATCAGGATTTTTCTTGCAGCATCCTTTTTTTGACTTAAGTCTGTCTATTTGTTGGTGCGATGCTTGCTGGCAAGCGAGCTAAACGATTTGGTGCGTCATGTTGGGCGCTGCTTCTTTACTTAGAGATTTTGTCTATCGCCAAACCGTGTGAACCGTTGCGAACGTAGTCTCTTCCCGTGATTGTGACACGTTCACCCGCGAATGGCATCAGCCGCGGATTCTGGGAAGAGGAGGGTGTTTTGCTGTCGATGGGCATGAAGATGGTGCCATCATCTCGCAGAATAACTAGAGGGGAACCATTTCGGGCGCATGCTTTGGCGCAGGCAGGGCCAATTGGCTTGTCGAGACCTTTCGTGTAGGCGCACGCCGAATCGATGACCCAGCCGGATACTGTGACGTCGGTGCCGCGATCTGCGGCCATGGCGAAGCAGGAGATGGATACAAACGTTACTGACAGGAACATACGGAACGGGTGGGTCATTTCGTAACCTCCAGAGCTGGGGCCTTCACTGAAGGCGTTAGGTATCCATGTGTGGCGAGGTGTTCTCCCACGCTGGAATACATAGCCGGATCGCGGGGCTGCCATGTGGCGAGCCCATCGACATAACGGTTGTACATGCAGAAGGCCGCAGCAATGAGTACGGTGTCATGGATCTCAAGGTCAGTCGCACCTTCCCGGCGCGCTTTTCCTATGCTGTGTGGCAGGACATTCTTGCCGCCTTTTTGGACTTGGCCCGCGATTACGAGGAGCGCTTTGAGCTTGTCCGAAATGTCGGCATGAAGAAAGTCCTGTTTTACTTGCTCCACAAGAGTCGAGTCATCGCCGAGATGAGCGGCTGCGGCAGCGCCGTGGCTCGTCTGGCAGAAATAGCAATCATTCTGACTCGATACGTAGGTTGCAATCAGTTCGCGTTCTGCCGGTGTCAGAGTGCTGGGTCCGTGCAGAAGGATGTGAGCCAGCTCGCGCATTGGCTTGGCCGTTTCGGGACGGAATGCGAAGCCGCTGCTGATGCCTGGCAACCCTTCAGGAAGTGATATGTGTGGCATGTTCGCTGATCCTCTGGGTGTTGTTGATGTTTTAGCTAGAAACTTCCGCGGGTAGATATTCTTTACTGACAGTAACGTATCCTTCACGAGCGACACGCTTGCCACGTTCACGATACATCGCTTCGTCTCTTGGTTGCGTCGTGTCAAGGCCATCGACATAACGGTTAAACATGCAGAAGGCAGCGGCTATCAGGACAGTGTCATGGATTTCGAAATCGGTTGCGCCGATATCGCGGGCGTGCGCGACAGCTTCTGCTGTAACGTGCTTGCCGCCCTTTTGCACCTGCCCAGCGATGACGAGGAGTGCCTTCAATTTGTCGGAGACAGCGGCACTCTGAAAATCATGCTTAACCTTCTTCACGAGGGCTTCATCGTCGTTCAGGCTGGCGGCTGCAATTGAGCCGTGGATTGTTTGGCAGTAGTAGCAATCGTTCTCTGATGAGACGTAGGTTGCGATGAGTTCGCGCTCTCCTGGCGAGAGGGAATTGGGCCCGTGGAGGAGAATCTCAACCAGCTCGTTAAGAGGCTTCGCTGTTTCAGGCCGGAAGGCCATTGCGCCGCGGATGCCAGGTAGTCCTTCGGGTAGTTGAATGTGAGGCATGGTGATACATCCTTTCAGCTAGGCTTGCTAAGCGGTAGTTGTAGCAGAAATCTTTGGTGTAGAGAAAAAGAGACGTCGAATGGGATCTCCGCAAAGTACTGCGGCCAAACCCACGAGCGCGGGGACAGGATCGTGCATCAGGATGAGCAGATTGATTATGGTGCAGCCGACGAGAAAGAGTATGGGAGCGATGGGGTACCACCAGCGTGTCACAGGCTCCTTGAGCCGGAAGAGAGACGCGGCAGACAGGGCTAGAAAGCAGATCGCCGAAAAGATGATGAAGGAGAGAATGCGGTCGAACGCGCCGAAGCATATGACGAGAAGGCCAAGACCGGTCTGCAATAGAACGGCGTTGGCCGGTGTGCCGAAGCGCGGATGGAGTCGTCCAAAGGCGGAGAAGAATGCGCCATCTTTCGCCATAGCGTAGTAGACGCGCGGCGCAGCCATAGTGAGTGCCATCAAGCCGCCGAAAACCGATAGCAGCACGCAGGCGGAGAGGACTTTTCCGCCGATACTTCCGAAGAGTGCTTCGCCGAACTGGGCAACGAAGGCGGTGTTCGAGACAATGCGTTCAAGCGGCACGACCGACAGGAATGCGAAGCTCACTAATAGATAGACCAGGGTGACCAGGAATACTCCGCAGGTGAAGGCGAGTGGAAGATTGCGTCGTGGGTTGCGTACCTCTCCGGCCACTTTGCCTGCTTCCCACCATCCACCAAAGCTGAAGAATGCGCTGACGGTCGCTCCGGCAATCGCGCCAAAGATGGGCTCTGATCCGCTACGACGTTCTGCGAGAGGCATCAGGTTAGCCGTGGTTGCGTGGCCTGAGAGCCAAGCCCATGCGACCAGACACAACAAGACTGCTATTTTGAGCAAGTTTGCAGACGCCATGATTCGTCGGCTGAACTGAGTTCCGGTATAGTTCAACGCCGCGAGACAAAGGAGAATAACGGCAGGAATCCATAATCTGACCTGCGGGGAGACGCCGAAGAGTGAAAACAGATAGGGCGTAGCGCCCATGGCCAGCGCTGCAGCAATACCCGGATCCATCACGGCTGCGGACATCCAACCGTAGAGAAATGCCACGCGACTGCCATAGCCCTCGCGAAGGTAGACGTATTCGCCGCCAGCGTGGGGGAAGCGTACGGCCAACTCCGAATAACACAGCGCGCCGCACATTGTTATCAGTCCCATACCGCACCATACTGCTGCGAGCAGCAGAGGAGATCCTAAGGACTTTGCCATGGCAGCTGGCGTCAGGAAGATGCCGAGCGCGATGGATTCTCCTGTAACGACGGCGATCGTAGCTGCCAACCCCAGCTGCCTATGCTGTTCCATTGAGGCAACATCGTACCGGGAGCTTCACAGGTTCAACATCCACCAAAAGGTTGAGATAGGTAGAAAGTAATGTTCTGAAATTCCGATTTGCAAAAACAGGTTTTATGACTACTCTAGTACGGACGTGAGGGGTACCCATGGCGGGATCTTCTGCGGATCGTCGACTCAATGTCTTCGGCAGTACGTTGCGACGAGACGCATGGTGGGTTGAACTTCTGCCTGTCATCGTCATTCTGAGTTCATTTGGAATTTATGCCACCTTTCGGGCTTTCGAAGGGAAGTTCTATGCGTGGGGGCCTTACCTTTCACCGTTTTATTCTCCGCTGATCGATCCTGAGCATCGCTGGTGGCGGTTTTCGCCGGCACTTCTGATTTTGGCCGGTCCACTCGGGTTTCGGGCGACCTGCTACTACTATCGAAAAGCGTACTATCGGGCGTTTTTCCTGCACCCTCCAGCTTGCGGTGTAAGCGAAGGAGGCAGAGGCGCTTACCGTGGTGAAACGCGCTTCCCATTCATTCTGCAAAACCTTCATCGCTGGTTCCTTTACCTTGCATTGGTGTTTCTCGCCTTTCTTTGGTGGGATGCGATTCGCGCTTTCTTTTTTCAGGATGGGTTTGGAATTGGTGTGGGTTCACTAGTGTTGCTGGCGAATATCGTCTTGCTCACTCTTTACACCTTCTCTTGTCATTCCCTGCGTCATCTGGCGGGAGGGAAGCTGGATTGCTTTTCCTGCACGCAGTTTGGTCCTTCGCGCCATAGTGCCTGGGGATGGCTTAGCCGGCTGAACGAACGCCACATGCTCTTTGCCTGGATGAGTCTCTTTTCAGTGGGTCTGGCTGATCTCTATGTGCGCATGGTCTCCTCGGGTGTGCTGAAGGATATTCGGCTACTGTGAATTCAAAGTACGAAGTACACGAACACGATGTGCTCATCATCGGCGCTGGCGGTGCGGGGCTTCGCGCTGCGATTGAGGCGTTGGCACAAGGTGTAAGGGTCGGGGTTGTGTGCAAGTCTCTGCTTGGCAAAGCACACACGGTGATGGCCGAAGGCGGCATCGCTGCGGCGATGGCCAACGTGGATACGTCTGACGACTGGCGTACGCACTTTCGCGACACAATGCGTGGCGGAAAATTTCTGAATAACTGGCGCATGGCGCAGCTCCACGCCCAGGAGGCCCCGGAACGCGTGCGCGAGTTGGAACAATGGGGCGCCTTGTTTGATCGCACTGAGAATGGCGACATCCTGCAACGAGCTTTCGGGGGCCATACCTATAAGCGTTTGTGCCATGTAGGTGATCGCACTGGGCTAGAGATGATTCGCACCTTGCAGGATCGTGGTGTGCATTTGGGTATCGATGTCTATATGGAGTGCACGGTCACTCAACTGCTCAAAGACGGTGACCGTATTGCCGGTGCTTTCGGATATTGGCGCGAGCAGGGGCGATTTGTGGTGTTCAGGGCTAAGTCAGTCATCATTTGTACAGGTGGAATTGGAAAGGCTTGGAAGATAACCTCGAACTCCTGGGAATATACGGGCGACGGCATGGCGCTCGCTTATGATGCGGGTGCTGATCTGATGGATATGGAATTTGTACAGTTCCATCCCACTGGCATGGTGTGGCCGCCTGGTGTGCAAGGGATTCTGGTGACGGAAGCTGTGCGTGGTGAAGGTGGGGTGCTTCGTAACAAGGACGGCGAGCGGTTTATGGAGCGCTACGATCCTAAGAAGATGGAGCTTTCTACGCGCGATGTGGTTGCGCGCTCTATCTACACTGAGGTACGTGAGGGTCGCGGTACTGAGCATGGGGGAGCGTTCCTCGATATCTCGCATAAGCCTGCTGATTATGTGAAGCGCAAGCTGCCAAGTATGTATCACCAGTTTCTGGAACTGGCGGATGTGGACATTACTAAGGGACCGATGGAGGTTGGGCCGACGTGTCACTACATGATGGGTGGCATTCGTGTGGATGCAGAGACGGCGCAGGCTTCCGTTGCAGGG
The DNA here is from genome assembly GCF_003945235.1 of Edaphobacter aggregans. Taxonomy (NCBI): domain Bacteria; kingdom Pseudomonadati; phylum Acidobacteriota; class Terriglobia; order Terriglobales; family Acidobacteriaceae; genus Edaphobacter; species Edaphobacter aggregans. The sequence goes on along the minus strand of NZ_RSDW01000001.1, from coordinate 1,032,816 downwards.
CTTTTTGCGGCCGGAGAGGCTGCCGTGGGGCTGCATGGGGCGAATCGGTTGGGTGGTAATTCGCTCTCCGACCTGCTGGTGTTTGGGCGACGAGCGGGATTGGCGGCTGCGGAACATGCCAAGGGAAGTGAGATGCCTGAGATCGATTCGTCGCAGATTGAGAAGGCTGTGCACCAGATGCTTGCGCCGTTCGAGCGATCGGAAGGTGAGAGTCCGTACAGTATTCATGAGGATTTGCAGGCTACGATGCAGAGCCTTGTGGGCATCTTTCGCAACGAGGAAGATCTGCAGCGAGCGTTATCGGAGATCGAGGCACTGAAGGAGCGTGCGGCGTATGTGCGCGTTGAAGGCTCACGACTCTTCAATCCGGGCTGGCATTTGGTGAGGGACTTGCAGAGCATGTTGACTGTTTCTGAAGCAGTGACGCGGAGTGCGCTTGCTCGTCGCGAGAGTAGGGGAGCGCATAGCCGCATTGATTTTCCCGGTCTGGACGATGCCTGGGGAAAGAAGCATAATGTCGTGGTCAAGAAGGCTGGCATGATGAGTCTCGCCGAAACGCCTGTCCTTGAGATGCCGGACGATCTGAAACAACTGTTGGCAGATGATAGTGGAGCGAAGTAGCGGAGGCTGGCGATGGCTGAGGGCTCGTTCGCAGAGGTAACGTTGCGGGTCTTCCGAGGCGACAAGGATGGTGGAGCGCCTGCCGACTATAGTGTGCCTCTCGTTCCGGGTATGGTGGTGCTTGATGCGCTGCATTGGATTCAGGCACATCAGGCTCCTGATCTTGCTGTGAGGTGGAATTGCAAGGCGGGAAAGTGTGGCTCGTGTTCGGCTGAGGTCAATGGCCGTCCGCGGCTCACTTGCAAGACTCGGATGGATTCTCTTCCGCTTGATCAGCCCATCGACATCTTTCCGATGAAGTCTTTCCCAGTGATCAAGGATTTGGTTACGGATGTTTCGTGGAATTTCAAGGTTAACCGGAAGATTCCACCTTTTCAGCCGCGGCCCGGGGTTGCGTGGAAGATGGACCAGCGCGACGTGGATCGCATACAGGAATTTCGCAAATGCATTGAGTGTTTCCTTTGCCAGAATATCTGCCACGTTTTGCGTGATCACGATAAGCAGGAGCAATTTGGCGGACCGCGGTTCTTCGTTCGTACGGCTTCGCTCGAGATGCACCCGCTTGATGGTGCCTCGCGTGCGCGTTTGTTAAAGGACGAGTTGGGGATTGGTCTCTGCAACATCACGAAGTGTTGTACTGAGGTCTGCCCCGAAGACATCCATATCACTGATAATGCCATCATTCCGCTGAAAGAGCGGGTGGTGGATGAGTTCTACGATCCGCTGCTTATGCTTGTTCGCAAGATTCGCAGCGCTCCAAAAAGCTAAACGGGAGGGAAGCTATGGAATACGAACTCAAATGCATCTCGACGGCGGGGGTCACCGAAGCCATTGCGAAGGTAGAACTCTACCGCTCTCTGAATGAGCCGGAAGAGGCGGAATCAATCTGTCGCGATATCTTGACGATTGCACCGCTGCATCAACTTGCCTTGCGGCTACTCGGGCTCGCGCTTACGGATCAGTTCATTGGCGGTGCCTCCGATCGTTATCGAGAGGCGGAAGAGGCCTTCCAGAAACTCATCGATCCATATGAACGGCTCTACTACGCAGGAATTCTGTATGAACGGCGAGCGAAGGCGCAGCTCAATGCTGGTCAGCCTCCTCATACGCTGCTACCACTTTTCGAGCAGGCTCTGCGGTCCTTCGCGGAGGCCGAAAAAATCCGTCCGACAGGAAACGACGACGCCATCCTTCGATGGAATCGCTGTGTGCGGTTGCTCCAAACCCCTGCTTATGTGTCGGTTCTATGGGAGCAGGAGCGCGTTCCGTTTGACGCCCAGGACACTCCGCCTACAGGACGTATATAGGCATGGGATAAAACCGGTCATACCCCTAGGATCAATTTGTAAGACTCCTGTTTACGGATAAATGCAAAACGGGCGTCACTAAGATATTCCAAACAAAATAGTTGCCGGCAAAATATTCATTCTAAAAACTCAATGCTAATTTTCGCAATTACGTCGATTTGAAATGAAAGAAAGGCAGAAATACCGGTGTGCCGGGCCTTAATCTCCCGTTACTATAGGTGCTCGAGTGGAATTGGTACACCACGCGAATCTCCTTGATTTGCATGGGGATTCGTTGTTTAAGGCTTGACAGGATTCTGGTGGGATAGATTTCAGAGGTGTCAGGTATTGCTGTCAGGTCTCGGCAAAAGGACGACAAAGCAAGGCAACGGCAATGCGAGCCGCGCTCCCCTGAGCAACCGAGGACAAGTTGTACCGTGCTCCTGGCCCGAGAGTTCGATCATTCAATTAGTCGAGTCAAAGCAAACGGACTGCTATGGCAGATCCGGCGCGGACAGCAAGGATGATCGGGGTATGGCGCGCCCAGTTGTAATTTAAATGTGTACAGTCGATTTCTATAACTTCTTTTCTAGTAAATCCTTGCGGACGGGAGTACAGTATTGGCGATCGGGTTAGGTAGAACCGACGTGCTTCTTGATTTGAACGATTGAAAAGACCTGGATACGGGGACCGATAGCATATCTCGTCCGCGAAAAGTAAGAACTCGTTAGACAACGGCATAAGCGCGGTTTAGACCAAAGTTGTGCTAAATTTTGCGGTTCCCTAGTTTTGCTCCCGAAAGCGTCGCTTCTGGGATGCGGACTGTGGGCCACCGCAAGTCTTAAAAGTTCGGAAGAGGTATCCAGTGATGAAGCCTACTTTTCGTCCGTTTGCTTTTCTTCTCGCTCTTTCTTCGTGCCTGTGTCTTTGCTCGTCCGGCTACTCTGATGGCCAGGTGCCTGCGCCTTATCCGTCGGCCCGGCCTAGCACACCTGCTGTTGCGGCACCGGTCACCTCTGCCGTTGCGGCACCGGTCGCACCAAGGGTGGACAAGGTAGAGACGATCATCATTCCCGGCCCATTGCGATCTTTTATGCGCATGGCTGCTATCAGTCAAAAGGTCCCTGTTGACGATGTTCTGCCGTTGCTGGCTCGCAATGTTTACATGCAGGGCTATCAGAACGGCAATCAAACAGAGTTCCTGATTCTGCTGGACCGCTACGTACATCAGGCAAGAGAGCTTCAGATTCTGGCTGGACCGAGCAGTACGATTCGTGTTGCCAGTTGTGATGATGCGGGCACGTTGGTCCAGATCCTTGGGTATCGGCTACGGGAAGGCTGCGGACAGAAGAATGTCTTTCTGGAGACCGCTAATCCGGAGAGAGCATTTCTCACGATCGACTCGGGCTTTCCTCTCACGGAACTCGAAGAGGCGCTCCAGAAAGGAACTCCCTTCTCTTATTCGTATCCGGTGTCGAAGGTCCCGGTGCTGTTTACGGAGAACGACTGGATTACGCTGGGCGCGGGCAATCGAAAAAACTACGGAAGTGTCGTAGATGTACTGATAAACGATCCGACAATAGCCCGTCTTTATTGGGGTTTAGCAAAGAATAATGCCGAAACCAGGATTGTGTTACACGAGTCGCTGGGGCTCAGGCGGCTGCTTCCCTATGCTGCGGCACTTGATTTTTATGGAAATCAGATAAGCATTCGCTCGGGACGCGTGATTGTGCCTGGAGGAGCGAATGCCGAACCTGTCTGGAAGGAGATGGTGGGAGCTAGTCCTGATTCGCCGGGAGACTTCGTTGCGCACTTGCTCGCGAAGGACGGCGGTTGGATGGCTGCATATTTTGATGTTCTGTCGCGCGTCAGTCATACACAGCAGGAGCACCTTACTCAGTCTCCGCGCATGAAGCGGTTGTATGAGGCTTTTCGAGCACCTGGCGCTGATGCAGACGCGACGAGAGGCGTATTTCGACAGGGTCCGGATCTCCTGGTCTTGTTCACCCGCGTCGAGTGGGAACCTAACGGCGATCCGCACGTTCCCGGGAATCTGGAGGTTTGGAAACAGATCTTTCGCCAGAAGACCGACTCAAAAATTATTCGTGATTGGGGCAAGCGTGCACATAGCTGGGATCACCCAGAGCAGTTGCTTGAGGGAATGACCGCGCTAACTCGTGTGGTGACGGATAGCGGGCCATTGCAGAGCTACCTCATGGCAAGCGAACTAGACAGCGCGCGTCCGCCGGAAAAGCGCCTGTCCCCAGAAACCGTACGCCTGCTGGCTGATAGATTTTCAGACTTCAGTAGTTGGTATTTGATCTTCACTGAGTTCCCAGAGTTGAGCGATGCGTCCATTGCCCGCTTCGTGAATGTGGCAGACGGGGTAGACGGGATTTCAAATTCGACTCTGCGTGGAAATGTCCTTGGGGCCTTTCAAGCAAACGTCGGACTTTGGCAGATACTTGCGCGTCAGGGAGAGATCCCGAAGGACCAACTGGATGCCTCATGGCAGAAGATGATCGATCCCTTTGCCAAGATTTCTTCGACGACTCAGCTCTTCGATGCAGCTCATAACTCGTTTGGGGAAATTCTTCTTGCTGCCGGCGCTAAAGCGGACAGTCCGCAAGATCAGATCGTGGATTTGCTTGCGGGACCTCATCAAGAGAACCCGGACGGCCAACGCGTGCATGAAGAATTGGCCGGAAAGATTCGTGCAGTGCTGGTCGATCAGCACTTAGTCTCCATCGATACACTGTTCGCGCTAAGCGATGGTTTGAGCGATATGGAACAGGGGCGACCGAGGAACGAAAAGATGCTCGGGCTTGCCGGTGAGCTTCGAGAGTTCGAGATGCCTCGTCCGATCTTTACCAAGAGCGAGAAGATTGACTGGGCGCCGAGAGTCTACAGTACCCATCACGCGGAATTGCAGGTGCAGACGGATCTGTCAAAGGTGATCAAGACACCCAGTACGCACGCACAACTGGAAGCCGCTCGCGGCCAACTTGCGCCTTTTTTGAGAGACACCCTGGTGGGCTTGAACTATGCCTACTATGAACCGCCCGGTGCTCAAATTCTTCACAATAATCCGCTCTTCATCCGTGCGCATGACTTTTCGGGAATATCCATGATTGGCTCGGAGCGGCTCTGGCAGGCTCCCGTGTTGTTGGGGGTCGGTACGCCGGCTGGTGGTGGGGCGTATCTAATGGGCTCGCTAGCTGACTTGCCTTATGCACTGGCGATGGCAGAGCAGGATTTCATTGCGCCGGAAAACATTCAGGCCCTGATCTGGAAGGAGTTGGTGCCAGATCTTCTCGTTAGTGCGACGCTCCCACGCTGGTGGGCTGTGAGTCCGAATGAACTTCATGCCGCCGCTCTTTATCAACGATCGGGAGAAGAGCTTTTGGTCGCATCGACAAAGGATGTACAGCTGCGGGGCAAGGTGATCAGTATTCTTTCGGATCGTATGTCGCCGCAACGATTGGAAGAGACCGAACATGCCCTGCAGCGCGGGGAAGATCCGGCTGCGATTCGCCTTCGAATGATGCCATCAGAGACTTTTTATCTGGCCGCGGAGTTTCGTACGAGATTTCCTGGAGAAGCTACTTCGTTGGGGCCAGCGGGTCAACAATTGGAGAGTCTCTCGCAGCAATATCCTGCGGAGGTCAGCTATGAGCGTCTATCGAGAGACTTCGGTGTTCCTCATCCGACATTGGCTAGAACGTACTCTCGCGAGCTGCTGAATGTAAAACCATTCCCGTTTTTTGGAGCGTACTCCAGCCGCCTGTTCGGCGAGTCGTGGGAGTCCGGCAATTTGTATTGGGCTCGCCTGACGGATGAGATGGGATATTCCCCGGTGATGCTGAACCGCCTTGCTCCCGAGCTAACGCGTCGGATGACTGCAAAGATTTTTGCCACGGACCTCGAGGACTGGCCGGCAATGCTGCGCGCTATGGAAGAGACCGGAGAAGAGCTTCGGCAAGGCAAGATCGCCTTGCCACCAATGGCGAATGCCACCACTTCATTAGAGCGGACGGTGAGAGATGGATACGCACAATAGGGGGATCATGGCAAAGCGAGTTTTTCTATTTCTCTGTGCATCTTCAGTTCTTTTCTTCGGCGGGGGGGCAGGGGCGCAGGATGACGCGTCACGTATTCGTGTGAACGTCGTGCTGGTGCAGCTGAATGTAGCTGTTACTGACCGTAAGGGAAACTACGTCAGCGGCCTTCGTCCAGAAGACTTTGAGATTGTTGAGGACAAGATTCCGGAAAAGCTCGCGACTTTCGAAGAAGGTAACGAACCCACGCGTAGATTGATTGGACCCGATAGCGGTCACTCAGCGCAGAGTGTGGTCAAGGCATCAGAGCCAGTTGCGCCGGAGATGACGGGCGACCAGGGAAAGTTTCAAGCGTCAGTTGCCGGAGCTAATGTATTTATTCTTTTTGACACCAGTAACTACATGTACCGGGGATTTGTATTCGCGCAGGATGCTATCGCCGATTTCATTCGGTCATTGGAAGGTGTGAGCAAAGTGGCCTTGTATTCTTATAGCCGCGATCTCTCACGGGTCTCCGCGCTTACCCCCGACCGCTCCCAGGTGTTACGTGGAGTGCGTAATACGGTCGCCGGTGATGACGCAGCACTCTATAACTGCCTCTTGATGACGGTAAAGGACGCAGCCCAATTGACCGGGCGCAAGGCAATTGTTGTCTTTTCTAATGGCCCTGACAATGCCAGCCTGGTACCCCCTGAGGATGTAGCGGAGTTGGCCCAGTCAACCGGAACGATCATTTACATGATCAGCACTCGGCAAGCGGAAGAGGAGCCGGTTTCTACCGCTGTCTTTGAGAGAATGAGCAAGGCTACTGGTGGCAAAGCCTATTTTTCAAAGGATTGGAAAGATGAGAAGCAAGCGTTTGCCTCCATCCGTGATGACTTGGCCCATCTCTATGCGCTCAGTTACTATCCTCAGCCAAATCCAAATCATGGCTGGCGTTCGATCACGGTCAAGCTGGTAGGGAAGGATCTGCAGAAGTATCACATACGGACTCGGGATGGATATCGTCTCCTCCAGCAAACCCAGGCATCCTCCGGAGGCCTTTCTTCCTCTGGATCGTCGGCTTCTTCACAATGAAGTTTGATGCTTTCAATAGCTGGGTACCAGCAGCCTATTTGGTTGAGGACGGGGTTGATGAGGTGGCGGGCGTGTCGGCGGGAGGCATTTTGGACACTGCTGCCACCGGAATCTCGATCGCTCCCACACGGTCTCCGGTGACATCGTGGATACCGATACGGAGATAATAGGCGCCTTTGGCGGGCACGCTGATCTGCTGGTGAAACTGTAGGCCGCCGCGGAGGCTCGCTGCGTAGGCTGCTGGGGGCATGTTTGCCTTGACAGCGGCACCGGTAGTGTTAAGTAGGGTCCCGTCCTGATCGTAGAGATAGGCGAGGAACTGAATGTCAGCTTGGTAGTTGCCCTCGGGGGATCGGGTGAAGGTGATGTCGCGTGGGTTGGCTGCGAAATCGATGCTGTAGCGCCGATAGGGAGGCTTCACTTTGGTCGTGGGATTAGGAGCGTTGTCCGGGGCGAGAGCGTCTTCAGTTGACGCAGTGGCGGGACGGACGAGGATCTTGAAGAGAATCTGGGTAGGGTCAGGGGCGCCGCGCATCATGGCCACGCGCATGGCGTTGACGGTCGCAGTGGGTGTGGTTATGGCGGGCACAGGCTCTTTATGTTTGGGAGGAGTCTTTGGGTCGTCGGCGTAGTAGCCGCGGCGATAGGCGAGGGTGAGGCCTTGTTGCTGGAGACGGACCTGGATCTTGCGGAAGCCGCCATTCCAGTTCGTGTTGGTGGGGGAGTAGGTAAGGGTGTAGAAGTTCGAGCCGGAGTCGACGGCGCTGGCCACTGCCTGGCTGAGACCGTTGGTGTTGATGAAGGCGTGGCCACCGGTCTGCTCGGCCATTTGAAGCATGGTGCTGTGCTCGGCGGTGGTCTGCTGGAAGAACTTGGTTTCGTCTTTGGCGAAGGCCGTAGGGTTGCGGGCGTATTTGCTGCCTGAGTTGGTGGCGCTGTAGCTGGGCGAGGACATGAGGCCGCGGGCATCGATAGGATAGACAGCGACCTGGCTGGTTGAGAGAAGGTTTGTGGTCTCGCGGAATTCATCCTCGGAGTCGGCGACGACGGCGAAGGGGTTCTGCAGGTCGCCGTCGGGAAGGATGCTGATAGGGAAGGAGCCGGAGAACCAGATGAGGTTCTTACGGCCGGGAATTCCGCTGAGATAGCGGGCGAGCTGGTTCATGGCGTCGAGGGTATAGCGGGCGCGAAGCTGCAATTGGAAGGACTGTTGTTCGGCCTCGAACTGCTGGAGATTTGCGACGACCTGGGCTGTGCTGGGGTCATTGCCCATGCTGTCGCTCATCGTGTCAGACATGGACTCGGGGCCAGTGCCGCCGCCGACCGGGTCGTCAAGCAGGGGCGATGACTTGAGGTCCTTCTGGTTAAGGGCGGTCTTCAGGATCTCTGGATCGGAGGTGAAGCCCTGCAGGAGATAGAGGCGCGAGGTGAGGCCGAAGATGGCGGTGCGGGCGCCGGGTTGGGCTGACTTAAGGTACTTCTTCAACTGGTCGCGGACGAAGGACTGGTCCTTCATCGGTGTGTTGAGCGTATCGAGCAGGAGGACGTTGACGGCGCTGCTGGGGGGCGCGGGTGTGTAGTTGGTGAAGATGCCCGGGGGCATCTTGGGCATGGGAGGTAGCTTTGCTGCGTCGGCGGCGGAGAGGGCCGTGTGCTCTTCGAAGTTCCTGATGGGCTGGGAGATGTTGTTTTCCAGGACGGTGAAGTCGGAGGCTTTGAGATTGCGGACGGGTTGGTTCTTGGCGTCGGTGACGACGACGTCCACAATGACGATCTGCGTGCCTGCCTTAATGGTAGGGACAGGCTCGCTGGGCGCTGGTTGTTGAGCGGGAGTCTGTGCGAGGGCGAGGGAAGTGAGGGCAGGAAAAAAAATCAGAGAAAGCAAACGCTGCATGGGGTCTCCGGCGGTCAACCTTGTCAACACAGTATGCACTATGCGGTTGCGATCTCCGCCGGAGATTTGCGGATTTATGCGGTCGTCAGTTCGCGCTTTGTTGTGGCTTCGGCGGCCATCTGAGCGATGGACTGCTCGTAAGGAGCGCGTAGGACTCCGTGCTCGGTGATGATAGCGGTGATGTATTTGGCGGGCGTGACGTCGAAGGCAGGGTTTTGAATGGCCGCGCCATTAGGGGTCATCTGCTTGCCGTTGGAGTGGGTGACTTCAGTGGCGGCGCGCTGCTCGATGGGGATTCCGTCGCCGTGGGGGGTGGCGGGGTCGATGGTCGAGAGGGGGGCGGCTACGTAGAAGGGGATGCCGTGTTCTTTGGCCAGGACGGCTACGGAGTAGGTGCCTATCTTGTTGGCGGTGTCGCCGTTGGCGGCGATGCGGTCGGCTCCGACGATGACGGCCTGGATCTTGCCCTGGCGCATGAGGGCGCCGGCCATGTTGTCGCAGAGGACGGTGGTGGGGATGTTGTCGTGGAGGAGCTCCCATGCGGTTAGGCGGGCGCCTTGCAGGTAGGGGCGGGTCTCGTCGGCGAAGACGTCGATCTTGTGGCCGCGTTCGATGGCGGCGCGGATGACTCCGAGGGCTGTGCCGTAGCCGCATGTGGCGAGAGCTCCGGCGTTGCAGTGGGTGAGGACGGTGCCTTCCTGGGGTAGGAGTTCTGCTCCGTGGGCTCCCATGGCCTTGCAGGCGGCGATGTCTTCGTCGTACATCTGCTGGGCTTCGGCGATGAGGGCGGCCTTGATCTCGGGGATCGGAGTGTTGGCTGCGGCGAGGGCGTTGTAGCGGTCGCGCATGCGCTGGATGGCCCAGAAGAGGTTGACTGCTGTGGGACGGGTCGCGGCGAGAGTGTCAGAGATGGTGGCGACTTCGGCGTTGAGGCTGGCGATGTCGGTTGCTGTGCTCTGGCTTACGCCGAGGGCTACGCCCATCGCGGCGCTGACTCCGATGGCTGGTGCGCCGCGGACGATCATGTCGCGGATGACGGTGGCGACTTGGTTGTAGTCGGTTGCGAGGACGTAGGTCTCTTCGAGGGGGAGCTTGGTTTGGTCGAGGAAGTTAACGCCGTTGGGGAGCCATTCTAGGGTGGGAATCATGTCCCTTCTAGTTTATCGGAGGCGGGCTGAAGATGCTTGCCCGGCGTCAGATGCTCTGTTCGAGAGAGCTCTGTCGGTTCGAGCGGAGGTTCAGGATGTAGAAGCGGCGGCTGCACTCGTTGCAGCGGTGCGGCACGATGCGAGGGAACAGGAAGAGCAGAGCTTTCTCGATGGCGCGGCGGTGCGAGCGGCGGATTTGGTTCGAGGTGCAGGTTGGGCACCTCTTCTTGCGGTACATTTCGTATGCCTCCACTTGCTACGGTAGAGGCAATTCGTCGTGATCATCAGGTGTTTCGGTGATTTTTGTTGAGGCGTGTTCCGAAGTGGGACTAGGTGGATTTATTGAGGGCGATGTGGGCGGTACGGACGTCTGTGGCGGTGAAGAGGGAGATGAAGGGGGCGTGTGGAGCGGCGGCTTCGATGTTGGCTCGGCCTCCTTGCTCGCGGTCTACGAGGCAGAGGACGCCTATCACGTTCATGCCGGATTCGCGGGTGGCTTCGATGGCTGCGATGGTGGAGCCTCCGGTGGTGCAGACATCGTCGACAATGACTACGTGGGCTCCGAGTTTGTGGAAACCTTCGAGGCGGCGACCGGTGCCGTGGGTCTTTTCGGCCTTGCGGACGAGGAAGCCGTGGATGGGATGGGTGGGGTAGTTGTCATCCCACGTGCCGATTCCCTGGAAGCCGGTACCCTCAAGTTTTTCCGGATACTCCATCATTTCCTGGAAGGCTGCTCTTAGTGCGGGACGCCAGGCGGAGGCGCTGGCAGTGTTCGAGACCAGCGGGTCGGCGCCCATGGTGAGTCCGCCAACGGCCTCGGCCAGAGGGAAGTGCCGGCGGATGAGCTTGTAGAGGAGGAGGCCGGAGAGGCGGCCGCCTTCGGCGTGGAGGGTGGTGGTGCGGCAGTCGATGTAATAGTCGGACTTTTGGCCGCTCGCGAGGGTGAAGTCACCGAGGCGGAAGGAGAGGGTCGCGATGAGATTGAGGAGGGCTTGTTTCGTGTCTGGATGATTGTCGGTTGGCATGGCTTTGTCCGATTGTAGAGGATACTCCCCCGAGGGTGCGATTTTGTGCAAAGTATTCAATGCAGATACTTTAGATCTGGACTTGTGGGTTCCGTGATACGGAAAGTCTCTGGATTCGCAGGTCTGGTTTTGTAAAGTACTCATTTCATTTTGCTTAGGTTCCTTATGTGCTGACGCTTTAAATGAAAGAGCCCCGGAGGGTTGATCCGGGGCTGTTTATTTTCACTCTATCTCTATTATAGCTGGTGGAGTGAGTTGTTCGGCTACGCGGATGTCATTTGTTGTCAGTGATTTATGAGGTTAGGGGGCTTGACAAGGAAATTGATGTTGCCCTGCCAGAGCTTTAGTGGCGCGCCCCGGCGGAGATGCGGTTTCTTTCCTTCGGTTCAATTCGGGTCAGGCAAAAGCCACGGCAACGTTAGTCGTTGAGGACGGGCAGGGCAGTGGCTTTGGATTCGGTATCGAAGTGGGCGCGAATACTCTCTGCGGTGGCGGTGCTGACGACGGCGGTGAGGGCGTCGGGGCTGGCTTGTTTGATTCCGCGGATGCTTCCGAAGTGTTCGAGCAGGCGCTGGCGGGTGCGGGGACCTACGCCGGGGATGGCGAGGAGTTCGGAGTCGCGGTCGCGCATCTCGCGGCGCTTGCGGTGGTAGGTGACGGCGAAGCGGTGGCTCTCGTCGCGGATCTTCTGGACGAGGTGCAGGACGGGGGAGCGGCGGTCCAGGACTACGGGTTCGTTCTCCTGTCCGTAGACGTAGATGATCTCCTCTTTTTTTGCGATGGATGCGAGCGGTTGGAGGGTGACGCCGATTTCTTCGAGAGCGGCATAGGCGGCGTGGAGCTGGCCGAGGCCTCCGTCGATGAGGATTAGGGAGGGGAAGGGCTTGTTGTCGTCGAGGAGGCGCTTGTAGCGGCGCTGGATGATCTCGCGCATGCTGGCAAAGTCGTCGACCCCGGTGACGGTTTTGACCTGGAATTTGCGGTAGTCGGATTTTTTCATCGCACCGTCTTCCCAGACGACCATGGAGGCTACGGTTTCGGCGCCCTGGATGTGGGAGATGTCGAAGCATTCGATGCGGCGCGGGAGCTCTTCGAGGGTAAGGGCGTCTTGCAATGCCTCCTGGATGGCCTTGATGCTGGGCTGGAGGACGCGGAAGCGCTGGTCGTAGGATTGCTTGGCGTTCTGGCAGACGAGGTCGACGAGGGAGCGCTTTTCGCCGCGCTGGGGGGCGAGGATTTCGACGCGGCGGCCAGTTCTTTCGGTGAGGAGTTCGGCGAGGATGACGCGGTCAGGAAACTCGACGGGGACGAGAACGGAGCGCGGGACGTAGCTTTGATCGAGATAGAGCTGTTTGAGGAGGGCAGAGAAGAATTCTGCCGGGTTGAAGGTGCCGCCCAGCTCCGAGACCGCGGTGTGTTGGACTATGTCGAGGGCTGCAGGTGCGTCTTCGTCGATCTCGGGAGCCGAGACTTTGGGGTTGGGTTCGAGGTTGGGGTTGGCTTCGTCAGGGTTTTCGTTGAGGGTTTCGGAGAGGAACTCGGGCAGGTCTTCCCAGAAGAAGTCGCGGCGGTCGACGATCTTTCCTCCGCGCATGTGGAAGAGGTTGACGGCGAGCATCTCGTTTTCGTAGTGGTAGCCGAAGACGTCGGCATCCTCGTTGTCGGTGGTGGCGATGCGCTGCTTGTCCTGCATCTGGTGGAGGGTGACGAGCTGGTCGCGGAGGCGGGCGGCTAGTTCGAACTGCTGGGTTTCGGCGGCCTCTTCCATTCTTGTGGTGAGAGATTGCTCGAGCTCGTTGGGCTTGCCTTCGAGGAAGAGTTGTACGTCGCGGACGGTTTGTCTGTAGGCTTCGGGCGTAGTGAGTCCTTCGACGCAGGGGCCCAGGCAACGCTTGATGTAGTACTGCAGGCACGCGCGGGGGTGGTAGCGCGAAAGATCGACCTTGCAGCTTGGGATGAGGAAGGTGCGGTGGATGAGGTCGACGAGGCGATAGGCCAGGTTGCCGGGAAAGTAGGGGCCGAAGTAAGCGCTGCCGTCTTTGCGGAGGCGGCGGGTGACGAAGACCTTGGGGTAACGGTCGCTGAGCGTGAGCTTGATGTAGGGGTAGGTCTTGTCGTCGCGGAGGAGGATGTTGAAGCGGGGCTTTTTCTGCTTGATGAGGTTGTTTTCGAGGGCGAGGGCTTCGTGCTCGTTGGCGACCGTGATGTACTCGACGTCGACGGCCTCGCGCATGAGGGAGCCGGTCTTGGCGTTGGCCTGCGAGGCGTCAAGAAAGTAGGAGCGGACGCGGGCGCGGAGGTTCTTCGCCTTGCCGACGTAGATGACCTCGCCCTCGGCGTTCTTGTAGAGGTAACAGCCCGGCTGGGTGGGGATGGTTCGGATTTTCTGGTAGAGATCCATGCTGGAGAAAACGCCCGGGTCTAGTTTAGCTGTTGCAGCTGCAGGAGATGGGCGGAAGGTTGTCTGAGTAGATTTGACTCATCTCCCTGTCAAAAGTTCGGGATCGGCTATGTGGCTGCTGACAGCGCGATTGGGAGTGTTCGATTTATGTCTATGTAAATAAGCAGCTTATCTTGGCTGCGGTTTTGGCAGCTCAATTGCTATATCTACGTATGTTGAAGATTGTTCTGAATGGTTGTTCTAAGGAGATGAACTCAATGAGCTCCAATATTCGATTCGATACTTGCACAAGTGCCGCAATAAAAACAGCGTTTGTGGCTAGTGCGCTCGCCCTCGTCTGCACTACGGGTTGCTCCAGCAAGAACTATGTTCGCTCCCAGACGGCTCCTATTGTGCAGCAGACAAATGAGCTGGATGCGAAGACGGCTACCGATCATCGCAACATCGTTGATACGGATGAGCGCGCTCAGAAGGGCATTGCAGGAGCCCAAGGTGCGGCGGAGACTGCGGACCAGCATGCTCTTGCTGCAGGACAGGCTGCGGATACGGCGAATGCTTCGGCAAAGGACGCTTATAACCGGGTGGATAGCTTGGCTGGCGTTGTCGCCAATCTGGATAATTACAAACCGATTTCGGATGTGAGTGTTAATTTCGCTTTCGATAAGTATGTGCTGACTGCTGAGACTCGCAGGCAGCTGGATGACTTTGCTGCGTCGCTTGTCAACGCCCGGAGCTACATTCTTGCAGTGACTGGCGGTACGGACTCTGTTGGAGACCGCGACTATAACTATCAACTCAGCCAGCGTCGCGCTGATGCTGTGGTCAATTATTTGTCGACGAAGTTCAACATCGCGCCGCGTAAGTTTTATCTGATCGGCATCGGTAAGGATCAGCAGGTTGCCAGCAATAGCACAGCTGAGGGCAGGGCGAAGAATCGCCGGGTTGAAATTCAGCTGATGACAAATATGAAGGATCAGCCGACTACCGCTTCTTCGGCTACGCCGCCGAACGGCCAAATGTAACTGTCACGGTTACGTAGATTCAGCTGCTGCGAGTTTCCGCACCACCAACCCGCACTACTATCCAATCCTAAGACGGCGCGTCCGGTTATGCTGCTGGACGCGCGGCCTCCCCTCTCCCAGGTCGGCAGGGCAGCATAGGTACGCCCTGCCAGCTTTCTCGGTCTGTTGTAAAAGAATGTGTTTGCTAAGTCTTCAGCTTACGGTAAACGAAGCCCATTAATGCCGAAGCCAGAATGACCCAGGCAAGCTGGTACCAGTAGAAGAATGGAAATCCCCATAGTGTGGGTGTGGCGCGCGCGTAGATTTGAGGGAAGCACAATCCCAGATAGGGTAGTGCAAGAAGGAGCGTCCATCGGCTTCGCTTGTATTTTGGCGGCGTCGTCATCGTGTTTGTGGATGATGCTACCACGGTAGATGCCATCGTTCGCGTGTTCGAGTAAAGTGGAGATATGGCGTCGCCAACGAGTGAAGAGGTCGCCCAGCATCTTCTTGAGGCCGTAGCGATTATGGCTCGTCTGCGCGCGCCGGACGGCTGTCCGTGGGACCGCGAGCAGACCTTTGATTCCATCAAGCGATACACGCTGGAAGAGACCTATGAGGTCTTCGATGCCATTGAGCGACGTGCGTGGCCCGATCTGAAGGATGAGCTTGGAGACCTTCTGCTTCAGGTGCTGTTTTATGCGCAGATGGCCTCGGAGGCGGGCTACTTCAATATTGCCGATGTCGCTGCCAATTTGAATGCGAAACTTATCCGCCGTCATCCTCATGTTTTTGCAGATGTAGATGCCAGCGATGCTGACGCTGTTCTGCGCAACTGGGAGCAGATCAAGCGCGAGGAGAAACAGGCGACGGCGGGTTCTGCGCGCTCTTTGCTGGACGATGTGCCACGCGCTATGCCTGCGATGCTGGAGGCTAATAAGTTGGGCTCACGCGCTGCGAAGATCGGCTTCGACTGGCCCAACGCTGATGGCCGTGCGGGTGAGTTGTTCGCCAAGTTGCAGGAAGAGATCGGTGAACTTCAAGCTGAATTGAACGGGTCTCAGACTGGCCAAACTCCCCCACTCGCTGTCGAAGAGGAGTTGGGGGATTTGCTTTTTACTGCGGTCAATCTTGCGCGTCATCTCAAGGTCGATCCCGAAGCAGCTCTCCGCGCTTCGAATGCAAAGTTTCGCGGCCGGTTTCGGGCGATGGAAGAGGCCGCGGGGGGAACGGATGCCTTGGCCTCGCATACGCCTCCGCAGCTCGAAGAAAGATGGAACGAGGCGAAGATGAGTGCCTCTAAGTCGCCAAAGTCATGAATATCATTCCGCACGACAATCTTCAGATTCACCAGTTGACGACCCTTGAACAGTTCGAGCGCTGCGTCGTGCTGCAGCTTGAGGTTTGGGGCTATAGTGACGGCGATCTTGTTCCCCGGCGCGTTTTTTTGCTTGCTCAGAAGATCGGGGGGCAGGTGATCGGGGCCTTTGACGGGGATACGATCGTCGGTTTCGCCATGGCTTTGCCTGGCTTCCGCAATCAGCGAGCCTATCTCCACTCGCACATGCTGGCGGTACTGCCGGAGTACCGTAACTTCGGCCTGGGCCGCCGTCTAAAGCTCGCCCAGCGCGACGATGCCATCGCCAGGGGCTTTGAGCTGATGGAGTGGACCTACGACCCGCTGGAGATCAAAAATGCCCACCTGAATATCGCTCGGCTGGGGGCGATTTCGCGCCGGTATCAGCCAGATTTTTATGGGCCTTCATCATCCCCATTGCAGGGCGGGCTTCCGACAGATAGGCTATACGCGGAATGGTGGCTGAACTCTCCCCGTGTCGTCAATCTGCTGCGCGGAGAGCCTCAGCCAATGGAAGTCATCGAACGCGTCACTGTCCCGCACGCCATCTACCAGTGGAAGCAGGACCCCCAGCAGCGAAGTCTGGCAGAGGCACTGCAGCGTAATAATCGCAATGCACTTCTGTCTGCGTTTGACCGCGGGCTCGCCATCATTGGCTATGAGCGCGATGCCAGCGGCGACGGCAGCTTCCTGCTCGGACACTGGAATGAAGGCACGGGCAAAGGATAAGACCCAGAGCAAAAAGCATCGACACCGCCCAACCAGGCAAACCACCAAATACTGGAACGACAGGACGTACCAACATGCTCACTATCGATGCCATTCACTTGCGCGAGATCAATATGCCTCTGGCTCATCCGTTCGAGACCAGCTTCGGCCTTACCACGGGCCGCCGCATCATGCTGGTCGAGATCGAAGCCGAGGGCCTGACTGCCTGGGGCGAGTGCGTCGCAGGCGAACACCCCTACTTCAGCGACGAGATGGTCGATACAGCCTGGATCATTGCCGAGACGGAGCTTGCGCCACGGTTGCTCGAAGCGGATCTGGAGGGAGGCAATAGTTGCCCCACCTTGTTCAAGCAGGTTCGCGGCCACCGTATGGCCAAAGCGGCCTTCGAGAATGCGGTCTGGGACCTCGAGGCCCAAGTTGAGCGGGTCCCGCTGGCGAAGCTGCTCGGCGGTACACGTAAGGTCATCCCCTGCGGCGTCTCAATCGGCATTCAGCCTTCGCTCGAACAGTTGATGGACAAGATTGCTACTGAGCTCGATGCGGGTTACCAGCGCATCAAGCTGAAGTGTAAGCCTGGCTGGGACAACCGCATCTTTGAAGCGGTACGTAAGGTGTGGCCCGACATTCTGCTCAGTTGCGACGCCAACTCCGTCTACCGTATGAAGGACCTCGACCACATCACCACTTGGGACGAGTTCGGACTACTGATGATCGAACAGCCTCTTTGGTATGACGATTTTTACTTCCACTCCATGTTGCAGAAGCGGATCGAGACCGCGATTTGTCTGGATGAAGCCATTCGTAACCGTCGCGATGCGCTCGCTGCTATCGACATGGAGTCCTGCCGCATTATCAACATTAAGGTGGGCCGCGTTGGGGGCTTCTGCGAGGCTGTTGCGGTTCACAATGCTGCTGCGGAGCGGGGTATTCCTGTGTGGTGTGGCGGCATGCTGGAGACCGGCATTGGGCGTGCTCACAATATCGCGCTGTCGTCGCTGCCTAACTTCTCGCTGCCCGGCGACGTCTCTGCCTCCAGCCGCTACTGGGAGCAGGACATCATCGAGCCAGCAGTGACTGTCAGCTCCAAGGGCGAGATTACCGTCCCCACTACTCCCGGGCGCGGATTTGAGGTGCAGAAGGACCGCATTGAGAGGCTGACCGTTCGACGTCAGTCGTTCCATGCAAAGGCCCGCGTGACTGTCTGAGCCGTGCGAGAGTTTATCGGCCGGGTAGAGGCGTGTTCAGCAATACATGGATCGCGTCCTGGTAGTTCATGGGGCTGACCGTCTGGAAGTCGCTTGCCTCTACGTCAGCATTCACGTTGACTGTCTTCAGCATCAACGCCCGCACCGCCAGATGCTCGGTGAAGTGCGTGAAGATCTGGCGGCCATTGCCAGCATCCGTTTGATCGAACGTCAGCTTCCCACCGGGATAAATGTGCGCGAGCATGCCCCAGCCGAAGTTGACTGGCCGGAAGACGGTTCCTTCCATGCGCACCAGCTGCCGGGTCTTGGCATCGACCCAGGCCCGTCCCTTGAGTCCGGACAGCGCTTCGGCGAAGGTCGTTGGCGGATGGAACTTCGGGTTCGGCTCGTAGTCGAGCACGATCTCAAGCGCGTCCTTGTTTTTGCCGGTCTGCGGCTGCCCCGGAACATAGGTGTAGATCATGGCGTCGGGCATCACTCGCATCAGCGATTCTGCGAGCTTCTTTTCGGTCGTATCATTTTTCACATGCTTGAGGTAGGCGTCGGGTGATTCCAGCATGTCGTTCAGGCGCTGGCGCTCTGCCTTGTCCTGTTCGTCTGTCAGCGGCTTGCCGTTGCGCATGATGAGCCGGGCGACGGTACCGTCCTTGCTCTCGATGACATCGCGGACCTGATCGCCCTTGCTGTCCACTACATGCATGCGATAGCGGATATAGGAATCCTTGTGGTGGATGGCTGCCGCCTCGTTCGTAACGACATCGACGACCCATGAGCGCGGCGGTATCGACAGGGGTTCGGCTGGAGCAATACCTTTCGGTCCAGAGGCCCATGCGGATGCCGCGACACTCTGAGCGACCGCAGCAGGGGTGAAGCCTGTATGCGACACGACGAGCGCGGTTAGAAGCAGCCAAAGCGGCAATGCTACAAGCTTCGAAGCCGGTCGAGCACGCGATGCGCACCTCAGAGTACTCTTCCTTGCATCCGCACGCCCTGTCGTCAAACTAATGCTCCTCGCCTAGACACACATGTTCCGTTTATCTTATGTAAGACGTATGGACCTCGTACGAAGTTTTCCCGTTTGCCTCACAGCATCGCCTTGGGTATAGTTCGGGCAAGGCGTATGAACAACAAAAAGTTCCGCCAGGAGAACAGAAGCTCATGAATCCAGCAGAGGGAGCCACCGCCATTGGCAAGTCGGTCACTATCCGGGGAGAACTTACCGGCAAGGAAGACCTTTACATGGACGGGGACATCGAAGGAACCATTACCCTGCCGGAGAGCCGGTTGACCATCGGGCCCAACGCACGCATTCTCGCTGATATCAGCGCTCGCGACGTGATTATCCTGGGAAAGGTCAACGGCAACGTGCATGCTACGGGTCGCGTTGAACTGCGACAGACG
This sequence comes from Edaphobacter aggregans, assembly GCF_003945235.1. Lineage (NCBI taxonomy): Bacteria > Pseudomonadati > Acidobacteriota > Terriglobia > Terriglobales > Acidobacteriaceae > Edaphobacter > Edaphobacter aggregans. The sequence continues at coordinate 1,013,613 of NZ_RSDW01000001.1, read as the reverse complement.
GCTGCCGTCAGTGGAGATATTTTCGCTGGCAGGCTGTCCATTGAGGAGAGCGCCACAGTCAAGGGCCGGGTAGAACTGCAGGGAGCGGAAGGGCAGTCTTCATCCCATGCTCCTGCGGATACGCAGCAGACTCTCGTCCTCGAGCCGAAGGCTTAGCGGAAGGGAAGCGAGATATGCGCAATCTCTTCGGCGGCAGTGACAGTTCAGGCAGCACGCGTGGGGCCAATGCGGCTCGGGTACCTCGCCACTCCAGCGGATGGAAGGATTTGCTCAAGCACCTTCGATCGGAGGAGTCGCTACGCATTCTTGACATCGGCCCGACGTCCTCGACCAACATCAACTACATCACCAGCCTTGGCCACAGCATCTACATGGCGAACCTGGTGGAAGAGGCGTCGAAGCCTGAGTGGATGATCCCAGGAGAAGCCGGGGAGGCGCCGAAGTACGACGTCGAAGGGTTTCTTACGGCCAATCTCAATTTCTCGGGCCGCCACTTTGATGTTGTTATTCTTTGGGATACGGCGGACTATCTTCCGGAGCCTCTGCTGATCGCTGTCCTCTCACGGCTCCATGAGGTTATGGAGCCTGGTGGTCTGATGCTGGCCTTCTTCCATGCGACGACCGATCCGGGAACTTCCTTCTGTCGCTATCACCTTACGGATACTGAGTTCGTCGAGATGCAGAAGGCGGGGAACTACCCTCTGCTGCAGATCTACAGCAATCGAAAGATTGAAAATATGCTGAGCGCGTTCAGTAACTATCGATTTTTCCTTGCGAAGGATAGTCTCCGTGAAGTAATTGTCACCCGATAGAGAGTATTAGCCGGGTGTAGGTCTCAGCTGATCAAACGAAAAGCGCGAGCCCCGACAAATGGGCCTCGCGCTCTATGATTTACAAATCCTGGAAGAATCAGCCCTTCGCGTTCTGTCTCCGGCGCTCAGCCCAACGCTTCTTCATCGCATCGGCAATCCGCTTGCGTCCCTCGGGACTCAGCTTGCGCTTGCGCGGCGCGGCTGCTGCAGCAGCGTTCTTGCTTCCCTTTGGACGACCCGGACCGCTGCGTGCAACAGGCGCTGATGCTCCCGCCAGCAATGCGCGGGCCTGCTGCAACTTCGATATCTGTGCGTCAAGTTCGGCGATGATACGGCTAACTTCCACGTGTTACCTCCATTCAGAATCTGAGCTTAGATTTTTTCAGTTAATTAAACCGGAGAGAAATTATTAAAATGCTACATAGCAACGATACAGAACCGACCATGAACTGGCAAACGATATGTAAGTCGAATGCTAGTTATTTTGCTTGAAAGTAGCTTCGGAATCATCATGACTTAGATGAGCGCGTGCCCGAATTGCGTAGCCTGGTCCGGTATCGTCTAACTCTTCATAGTGCGAAGCGCCTAAGCCGCGACGGCTGTGGATCTCCTGCATGCACTTCTCCAGCCCTTTCAATGTTCCTTGCTTATCACGTGCAAATTCAGCAGCCATGCGGGTCAGAGCATAGGTGACGATGTCACTGTGGTGCAGGTCCTTCATCTCAGGTGCACGTCTTAGGTTCAGCCATAGACGATGGACAAGCTGCACTTCATCAGGCAGGATTGCAGGAGCATGAGGTCCAATATGGAAGCTCAGCGCATCACCATCCGGTTTGATGACATAAAAAGTAAATTGACGTTTCGGCTCTGGTAACGCCTCCCAAGCCTGACCTACGTGATATGCCTGTTCTTCTGCCGTCAGCTTACTCGAAAGCCCGGACACTACCGCCGCAGCATCCAGTGAGTTAGCTGTCTGCACGAGCGCCGCGAAGATATCGCCGGCAGGAACTACCAGCAGGGAGATATGCTTTCCAAAACTTTCAGCGATCGAGACGGCCTTGGTAAACAACATCTGCTCGTGTTCACTGAATAACTGCTCGGAAGCATCGAGATATTCAGGGCCACCCACGCCCATCATACGGGCGGCTAGAACCACAATGTCCTGCGAGTCGGTATCAGTATGAGTCAGCGCCCACTTCAGCGCGAAGGGGGTGGCCGAATCGCGCATGGTAACGACGACCGCGCCGGGGCGAATTTCGAGCGCTTCACGGCCGACCGTGTCCTGATGCTCTAGTTGAAAGTGTTCCCGCATCTGACGGGTAGTCAGATCATGCCGCCGTTTATTATCACGCTCGGATAGCGAGAAGATAACAAAGAAGGCCGCGGCAAAGATGACGCCACTTACTGTAGCTACCGATTTTGTGAATAGGTTGACAACAGCGGTAGTTAGCAGGACGAGGAAGACCGAAATAAGCCCAAGAGGAATCTCTGTCTTACCAATGCGGATATTGAGGGGAACCTTCCATCCGCGCTCGCCGTGGTACTTCCATCGCAGCACGAGCATGGCCAGCGAGTTGAAGGTGAAGCTCCAGATCACGCCGAACGCGTATGCTTCGCCGAGCATGATCACGTCGCCGCGCGTCACGATGATCGTGAACATCTGCAGTCCGGCGACGAGGTTTACGATGCGGTAGCTCGTCCCGTACTTTCGCTGTGGTCTGCGGAACCAGTCTGTCAGGACGCCGTCTTCAGCTACACGCATTAGCACGCCGGTCGAGCCGACGATGGCCGTATTCACTGCGCCGCCTAGAATCAGGAAGCCCACGATGACGACGAAGACGCGGAAGCCGATACGCAACGCCAGGGGGCCTACGACGTACATCGTGATACCGGCGATGAGGTTGTCGCGATATAGCGGGACGCGCACCGAGTCAGGAATCAGCATCACGGCCAGCAGTGAGCCGATGCCGGTGAAGATGAAGCTATAGATCGCGATCACAATGGCCGCGCGCTTCAGGTTTTTGAGCTTCGGATGCTCGATCTCGCGATTCACCTGCGCCAGCGATTCTTCGCCGCTCATCGCCAGTACCGAGTGTCCAAATGCCATGATGATACCGAAGAGTCCGAGGGTTCGGGCGAAGCTGGTGTGCTTCAGGAACCCTAGAGCGTCCTTGCTGAAGTGCAGGTTGTCAGGCGTCGGCAGCGGAGGCAGGTGTGCTCCCGTGCGGAACACGGAAAAGATGCTCCAACTTAGGAGAATCACAACCATTACGGTGGTGATCTTCATCACCTTCAGGGCCTTGTCGCTCGACTCTTCGATGCCCTTCGTGTTCTGCCACCAGAAATAGATGGTGATCATAGCGGCGATGGTCGCGGATGTTCCATCGACTGCAAGCTGCCGGGCGGTGCCATCGGCATGTGCGACGAGCATGTGCATCCAATGATGTGCCGCGCATAGCCGGAGCAACTCGTTCAGCAGCCCTACGATGTACTGCCCGGCAGACACGCCGGAGATCGGGCCGGTCAGGATGTAATCGAACATCAGCGCAGAGACGCTCAGTTTGGCGAACGTTCCACCCAGCGCTTCTTTCACAATGCGGTAGACCCCGCCGCGCGTGAACATGCTGCAGCTCTCGACGTAGACCGCGCGCACAGCGAAGCTGAACAGCATGACGCCAAGGATGAACCACGGCGCAGACTTACCTACCGCCTCTTCGGCGATTCCACCCGCATAAAAGGCCGAGGACCCGAGGTCATTGAGAACAATTGCCGCTGCTCGCCAGAAAGAAATAAAGGTGAGCATGACCGAGGAGGCCACGACCAGGCGGACCCGGTTCGATTGCGGCTTATGCGTAGTTTGTTTGGATGCCATTATGGTTTGCGTTCAGCATTGCACTCCATGTCTGACATCGAACCAACCGATGCCTTTACTGGAGTTGCTGATCCTTAGTTGAAGACCATTTCTCTGCCGAGTGATCTAGAGCATCAGACGGCTAATCTTCATCCTCCAGCAACTCCTTCAGATCTTCTATAAAACTAATTACGACCACGATGGCAGAACCCGCCATTCCGACGAAGAAGAGCGGCACGACTACCTTCGCGACTAGACGAACGACTAAATCCATACCAAATGAATTGTATCCCCGAAATAGGTTTCAATTGATAACCCGATGTTAGACTTCAAACGCGATGAGACTTATTCCCGCACGGCTTTGGGCCATGGCCGTACTGTCCGGCATCCTACAGGTTCTGCCCTTTCCTATTGCCGGCCCAACGCCGCTGTGGCGTACCGCTTTTTGCTGGATTGCGCTTCTCCCTCTTCTTTGGGCACTTCTTGCAAATAATAAACAGGGAAATCCACTTACCTTCCGCCAGGGTGCGGCGTTGGGTTACGTCTGCGGTTTCGTCTGGTACTTAGGTAATTGCTACTGGATATATCAAACGATGTACCTATACGGCGGCCTGGACAGGTCTGTCGCCGCTGGAATTCTCATTCTTTTCTGCCTCTACCTTGGGCTATATCATGCGCTTTTTGGTTTCCTGATTGCCGCTTTCAGGCGGCGTTTCGGCAGACAGATTGCTCTCCTGCTTAGTCCGTTTGCGTGGGTTGCCGTCGAGCTGGCGCGGGCCCACATCACGGGGCTTCCCTGGGACTTACTCGGCATTGCGCAGGTCGACAATCCACTGCTCATCCGGCTTGCGCCCATCACTGGAGCCTACGGGCTCTCCTTCGTCATCGCCGCGGTCAACGCGCTCTGGCTCGTGCGAATCCGCATCCGGGAGCACCGTTACACCCGCGTTGTGCTCACCGCGGCAGGGGTCGTTATTATTGTTCTCTATGTTTTGGGGTTACGCCGAATCCGTAGTCCCCAGACCATCGCGACTGATGCCCATGCGACGCTGGTTCAGCAGAATCTCGAGGTCGGCGCGGCGAATACGGGGCCAGAACCCACGACGCAGCAGCTTCTGGAGTCTTTCTCGTACCTCAGTCGATACCCCTCCAGCCACTTTCTCCTTGGAATCCCCGAACTACCCGGCACGCAATCCCTCTTTCTCTTCAAACGGCAGCCTGGAGGTGGAGCCGAGGCCACTACTTCGGCGCCGTCACCGACCGATCTGATCGTCTGGCCCGAATCTCCCGCGCCTTTTCAGGAGCACGATCCCGATTTCCGCGCAACCCTCTCGTCGCTTGCACGTGCCGCCAACGCTCCTATCATCGCTGGAAACATCGGCATCGACCGCACCACCGAGAACGAGCGCGGGTACTTCCAGTTCAACTCCGCGTCCTTCGTTTCAGCGCAGGGGGAGTTCGTTGGCCGCTACGATAAGATGCATCTCGTCCCATTTGGCGAGTACGTCCCCTATAAGCACCTCTTCTTCTTCGCCAAGAGTCTCCTCGTCGAGGTTGGCCTCTTCGATCCCGGCCAGCAGCGTACCGTCTTCACCACCAATGGCCATACCTATGGAACTTTCATCTGCTACGAGTCCATCTTTGCCGATGAGGTGCGCCAGTTTACGAAGATGGGGGCCGAGGTGCTAGTCAATATCTCCAACGATGGATGGTATGGCGACACGAGTGCACCCTGGCAGCACCTTAATATGGTGCGGATGCGTGCCATCGAAAATCATCGCTGGATTTTGCGTGCCACGAACACGGGAGTGACGGCGTCAATCAGTCCTAACGGCCGCGTGATCGCTTCAGCGCCTCGCCACATCCGCACGAGCATTCGTGTCGGCTTTGCGTACGAGCACGACCTCACCTTTTACGCGGCGCACGGCGATATCTTCGCCTATGCTTGCGCTTTGGCGACCGCTCTGGCGCTGGCCTTCAGCCTCCGCACCAAATTGCCGTAAACTAAAAATATGATTAGCGATCTTGAATACTCCTACTCCCCGGTCCGCGAAAAGGTTCGCGATCTGCGGGAGTATCTTTGACTCGGCCCGCCTCCGTCGTGAACTAGCCACCATAGAAGAGAAAACCTCCGACCCCGCCGTGTGGGCCGATCCTGCGCGTTCGCAGCCGCTGATGCGCGAGCGCAAGCGCATCGAAAACCTGCTGGCCGACGATACTGAACTGGCGCGCCGGTCTGACGACATCGAGGCGTACTTCGAACTGGCCAAAGAAGGCGAAGACACCGAGGCCGACCTCGCTCGCGAGATTCCTTCACTGGTCGATTTCGTCGAGAAGCTAGAGTCCAAGACAATGCTTTCAGAGGAGTCCGATCCGCTGAACGCCATTGTCGTCGTCCACCCCGGCGCGGGCGGCACCGAGAGCCAGGACTGGGCCGAGATGCTGATGCGCATGTACATCCGCTGGGGCGAGCGCCAGAACTTCAAGGTAGAGATCAACGAAGTGCAGGACGGTGACGAGGCCGGCATTAAATCTGCCACCTTTACCATCTCGGGCGACTTCGCCTACGGTCTGCTCTCGGGGGAGACCGGCGTCCATCGTCTCGTGCGCATCTCTCCGTATGACTCCGCCAAGCGCCGCCACACCAGCTTCGCCAGTGTCTTCGTATCGCCCGAGATCGACGACACCATCGTCATCGACATCAAGCCCGAAGATCTGCGTATCGACACCTACCGTTCGGGAGGCAAGGGCGGACAGCACGTCAACACTACCGACTCGGCCGTTCGCATCACGCACATTCCTACAGGCCTTGTCGCGGGCTGCCAGAATGAGCGCTCTCAGCACAAGAACAAAGAGAAGGCGATGAAGCTTCTGCGCTCGCGCCTCTACGAGTACGAACTCGAGAAGAAGAAGGTCGCGAGCAAGAAGCTTGAGGACTCGAAGCTGGATATCAACTTCGGTTCGCAGATTCGCAACTACGTCCTGCAGCCTTATCGCATGGCGAAGGACCTCCGCACCCGCGTCGAAGTGGGGGACGTCGATCGCGTCCTCGATGGCGATCTCGAGCCCTTCATCCGCGGCTATCTCAAAGCGCGCCGCGAGGGAGGAATCCCTGCTGCGGTTGGTGCCGAAGACGATGTGCCCTAAGCAGTTCCCATAACATCCTCACGCAGTTGGAGCTTTATGCTGCCCTAAAGCATCCAACTGCTGAGGAAACCTATGAGCGCAACCAAAGCCCCTGCCAAAGCCGATACATCTGCCGAGCTGCGTAAACAGCTCGTTGCCCTGCTTCGCGGAGGCGAGGCCCACGTCACGTTTGAGGACGCGATTAAAGATTTTCCGATCGAGCACCGCGGCACTGTGCCACCCAATCTGCCTTATTCGGCGTGGCAGCTGCTTGAGCATCTCCGTATCGCCCAGCGCGACATCCTGAACTTCAGCGCCCCACCGACGGGCGGCTATCATCCGCTCAAGTGGCCAGAGGCGTACTGGCCGGAGTCTCCCGAGCCACCCTCCGCGCATGCCTGGGACGCGACGATCGCCGCTATCCGCAAGGACCTCGAACACTTCGAGGCGCTCATCAGCAAACCCGAAGCCGATCTCTTCAAGCCCTTTCGCTGGGGTGACGGGCAAAATCTTCTGCGCGAAGCCCTGCTGGTCGCCGATCACTCCGCCTACCACCTCGGAGAACTCGTCGTTTTGCGCCGCCTTCTCGGGGCATGGCACAAGTAAACTGGTTCGGAAGAAATCAAAGAGAAAAAGGACAGCGATGAACGAACCTGAGATCGTCCGCGAAATGCTCGGCAACCCGGCTGCACACCCCCGCACTATTGCCGTCATTGGCCTGTCCGACAATCCGGACAAGCCCAGCAACTATGTCCCCACCTACATGCAGCAGCACGGCTATCGCATTCTGCCGATCAATCCATTGGTCGAATCTGTTCTCGGCGAAAAGTCGTACGCCACCCTCAGTGATCTACCCATCAAACCCGACATCGTGAACGTCTTCCGCCTGCCGAAGTTCATTCCTGCCATCGTCGATCAGATGCTGGAGCTTGGTCTCAAAAATCTCTGGGTCCAGCAGGGAATCATTCACCCTGAAGCGGCTGCTCGCGCCGAAGCCGGTGGAATTCACGTCGTTATGGATCGCTGCATCATGGTCGAACATCGCCGCGCCGGGCTCTCGCAGTTCGAACTCGCTTAAACCGTTCACTGACGTCCAACACTCAGCCTACAATTAAGGTTCATGAACATTCGCCACCGCCTCGCCATCTTCGTGCTCCTCTTTTGCGCCCTCTTTGCAGTTGGCACTGCCGCAAACGCGCAGATCCAGGTTGTCGGCGACGGTGGCCCCGGCCCGGTCAAGGCCCAGCACCTCACCGCCGAGCTCGTCTCGCTTGCCCCCTCTATTGCCCCGGGCGGAACCCTTCAGGTCGGCCTCGTCCTCACGCTCGAGGAGCACTGGCACGTCTACTGGGTCAACGCCGGCGACTCCGGGGATCCACCAAAAATCACTTGGACGCTGCCTCCAGGCATCACGGCCGGGCCCATGCAGTTTCCCATCCCCAGCCGACTTCCGCTCGGCCCACTGATGGACTTCGGCTACGAAGATTCGGTTGCCTTTCCCGTTCTGCTCACCGCAGCAAAAGACATCAAGCCCGGCCCCATCCATCTCGACGCCAAGGTTAACTGGCTCGTCTGTCGCGAAGTCTGCATTCCCGGCAAGGCTCACCTCGGCCTCAGCCTCACCGTCGATCCTGCAGCAACCACACCCACCCAGCCTGTAGGCGCGCTTGGTGAGGCACTGACTCTTCTGCCCCAGCCGCTGCCGTCTGATGCGAAACTCACCATCACTGGCGGCAAATCGGAGTTCGTCCTCGACCTCATCACCGGCGAGCGCGTGACCGATGCTGAGTTCTACCCCTTCGATCAGGAGCAGATCGCCAATGCCGCCGACCAGACCATCGAGCCGCTCCCCAACGGCGTCCGTCTCCGTGTCCCGCGCTCTCCTGAGCTCACGAAGCTCCCCGCGCAGCTTCACGGTCTAATCAAGCTCTCCGATAAGGTGGCCTACGAGATTACCGCGCCCGTCACTCCCGGCGAGATCCCCGCTGCCTCACGCAGTAAGACTCCTGCAGGCGCCGAGAGTGGGATCACTACACTGACTGCCATCGGTCTCGCGTTCCTGGGCGGCATCATTCTCAACCTGATGCCCTGCGTCTTCCCTGTGCTCTTCCTCAAGGGCCTTGCGCTCGTGCAGTCTTCGAACGAGGAACGCAGCCGTCTCCGCAGCCACGGCCTCGTCTACACCCTCGGCATCCTCGTCTCGTTCTGGATCATTGTTGCCGTCCTGCTGGCTCTGCGCGCCGGGGGAAGTCAGGCTGGATGGGGCTTCCAACTCCAATCGCCAGTCTTTCTCGTTATTCTGGCCTCGGGCCTCTTCTTCTTCGCTCTTTCGCTTGCAGGACAGTTTGATATCGGCCTCTCGCTCACCAGCGTCGGCGGCGAACTTGCTCAAAAGCAGGGCTACACCGGCAGCTTCTTCACCGGAGTTCTCGCCACCATCGTGGCCACTCCCTGCACTGCACCGCTGATGGGCGCGGCCATTGGCTTTGCCCTTGCCGAGCCCGCGTGGATCACTGTTGCGGTCTTCACTGCACTCGCTCTTGGACTCGCCACACCTTATCTACTATTGAGTTTCCAGCCCGCATGGACGAAGCTTCTCCCACGTCCCGGCGCATGGATGGAGATCTTCAAGCAGATCACCGCCGTTATCTTCTTCGCTACCGTCATCTGGTTAGCCTGGGTCTACGGACACCTGTTCTCCGCGACCGGTCAGGGCATCGACCACCTCGCCAAACTGCTGCTTTGCTTTCTGATGATCGCAATCGCCGGATGGGCTTTGGGCAGATGGCCTGCGCGCTGGTCCAGCGCAATCGCTGCTGTCCTTATCGCCACCATTGCGCTGGCCATTCCGCTCTACCAGCCCAAGGACACCACCCTCGCCTGGCAGCCGTACTCGCAGCAGGCACTCGATCAGGCACGCGCCGCAGGTCATCCCGTCTTCATCGACTTCACCGCCGCCTGGTGCCTCAGCTGTCAGGTCAACGAGCGCCTCGTTCTCCGGTCCGCCGAAGTGCAGCGCCAATTCGCCGAGCACAACATCACCCTGCTCAAGGCCGACTGGACCCAGTACGATCCCGAGATCACCAAGCGACTCGCCTCGGTAGGCCGCAGTGGAGTCCCCACCTACGTGATCTATCCGGCCAGCGCCACCGGCAACGCCGACGTCCTCCCTGAACTCCTCACCAAGGACATCGTTCTCACCGCTCTTCAACGGGTTACGAAACAATGAGCACCAAGACAGACGAGCAGCAGATTCGCGCCCTCATCGACACCTGGGCCGAGGCTACCCGTGACGGCGATCTCACGGCCCTCCTTCATTTAGTGACCGAAGACGTCGTCTTTCTGACGGCCGGCAATATACCGATGCGCCGCCAGGATTTCGCCACTGGCTTCAAATCCATGATCGAGGCTGTCAACATCGAAGCGCGCTCTAACATACAGGAGATCAGCATTAACGGCGATGTTGCCGTCTGCTGGAACCTGCTTGAAGTCAAAATTACGCCACTTGCTGGAGGCGCTACCGTCAAGCGCGCCGGGAACACGCTCACCGTTCTTCGCCGCGGTGACGATGGCCGGTGGCGCATCTGGCGCGACGCCAACATGCTCGCTCCCGCCTAGCATTGCCGGGCGGCTATTGCACACCGTCCTGTTCCAGTCGCAAAATATCGAAGCAGCAGATGTGGAGGTGACTGCATGGCCTGCCGCAATCTTCTCTCCCTCGTCCTGACACTGTGTGTCCTTCCCGCACTCTCCCTGACGCCCGGAACTCAGGCCCCCGACTTCAAGGGCACCGACTCCAACGGCGTCACCCACACACTCTCCCAGTATCGCGGCAAGTACGTTGTGCTCGAATGGGCCAACAAGGGCTGCCCCTATGAGCAGAAGCACTACCTCAGCGGCAACATGGAGGCGTTGCAGAAGGAGTGGACCGACAAAGGTGTCGTCTGGCTCTCCATCCTATCCTCTGCGCCCGGCGAGCAGGGCAACGTAACCCCTGCCGAAGAGAACCAGTACCTCAAGACCATGCACGCCGCACCAACCGCAGCAATCCTCGACCCGACGGGAACCATCGGCCATCTCTATCAGGCCAAGACAACGCCGCACATCTTCGTGATTGATCCCACGGGCAAGCTCATCTATCAGGGTGCCATCGACGACAGGCCAACGACGGATCTAGCAGATGTCCAGCACGCGCACAACTACCTGAACGAAGCGCTCAACGCTGCCATGGCCGGTAAACCGGTCCCAATGTCCAGCACGCGCCCCTATGGCTGCTCGGTGAAGTATAAGGACTAGATAACGCCTTACTCCCGCTTGGCAGCCTTCTTGTCAGCCTTGATCCGGGCAATCTCATCCATCCGTTGAACCAGCAGCTTTTCGCGCCCCTCGCCCGTCGGTTGGTAATATCGCCGTCCCGCCAGCGATGGCGGGAGACATTCCATATCCGCTACGCGCCCTTCGACATCATGCGCGTACTGGTAATCCCTGCCGTAGTCGAGCTCCTTCATCAGCTTCGTCGGAGCGTTGCGCAGATGCAGCGGCACTGGCTCTGCTGCCGTAGCTTCAATGTCCGCCTTCACCGCACCATAGGCCGTGTACACCGCGTTCGACTTCGGAGCTAGCGCGAGATAAACCACAGCTTGCGCCAACGCCAGTTCGCCCTCGGGATGCCCCAGAAAATGCATCGCATCCTTCGCCGACAGGCAAAGATTCAGCGCCTCAGGAGCCGCCAGCCCTATATCCTCCACGGCCATTCGCACCACACGCCGCGCGACATACATCGGGTCTTCGCCAGCTTCGAGCATCCGCCCCAGCCAGTACAATGCGGCATCGGGATCGCTGTTCCGCACACTCTTGTGCAGCGCCGAAATAATGTCATAGTGCTGCTCGCCCTTCTTGTCGTACAGCAGCACCCGCCGCTGCAACGCCTCAGCGGCAATCGCCTTCGTGATGACGCGCTCGCCGCGCCCTTGAGCGATCTTCGCAGCTACTTCAAGCGCATTCAAAGCATTCCGCGCATCACCACTGGAGTACGACGCAATCGTCGCCAGCGCATCTTCATCGGCCTCAACTCCCGAAGCTCCCAAGCCACGCTTTGCATCCGTAAGCGCGCGCTGCAACAGAGAGACGATCTGCTCTTCAGTCAACGCGACCAGCGTGTAAACCCTGCACCGCGACAAAAGCGCCGCAATAATCTCGAACGAAGGATTCTCCGTCGTAGCTCCGATCAGCCGGATCGTTCCGCGTTCGACATACGGCAGAAACGCATCCTGCTGAGCCTTGTTGAACCGGTGAATCTCATCCACGAACAGGATGGTGCGCGATCCGAACCCCGCCGCCTTCTCAGCCTCCACCATCACCTGCTTGATCTCTTTGATCCCACTGAGCACCGCCGAAAACTCGATGAAGCTGGCCTGTGTCATCCGCGCAATAATCTGCGCCAGCGTCGTCTTACCCGTCCCCGGAGGCCCCCAGAAGATCATCGACGTCGCATCATCGCTCTCAATCGCCAGCCGCAGCGGCTTGCCCGGTCCCAGCAGATGCTCCTGCCCCACGTACTCGTCGAGCGTGTGAGGCCGCATCCTCTCGGCCAGCGGAGCCTGACGTGCGCGTCCACTGGCAGCAGCAATCGGACTGGTGTCGAACAGGCTCATCGCGCCGCTCCAGCCGCTGCCCGCTGCCGCGAAGCTTCATACAACAGCAACGACCCCGCCACCGCCGCGTTCAGACTCTCCACTGGGCCGGGGCAGGGAATCGTCACCCGCTCATCGGCCATCCCCATCCACTCCGCGCCCAGCCCCGCGCCTTCATTCCCAATCATCAGAGCACAAGACCCGGCAAAGTCCGTATCCTGCGCCGCCGTCGCGTCCGAGCCTCCAACCGCTGCCAGCAAGCGCAGGCCCCACTCCTTCAACCCCGCAACATCAACCTCCGTTGCCGCAACCACCGGCATGCGAAACACACTTCCAACACTTGCCCGCAGCGCCTTCTGATTCCACGCGCTCACGGTTCCCGGCGTCGTCAGCACACCCGAAGCACCAAAGGCCTCCGCCGAACGAATCAGCGTCCCCAGATTCCCCGGATCCTGCAATCCCGCCGCAATTAAGATCAACGGTGTCCCCTTCATCACATCTTCCATTCGATGCGCGGGAGGCACCATCAGCGCGGCCACTCCCTGCGGAGACCGCGTCTCCACCGCGCTCCCGAAGACCTCCTCGGTCAGGCGCAGCACCTCCACCGCACGCGGCACCATCCGCGGAACCTCCCGGCGCTCGCTCACAAACACCGTCTCCAAAACCATCCCGCTCAACAAAGCCTCTTCCAGCAGATGGTCACCTTCAATCGCCACCATGCCACCACTCAGCCGCGCCTGCCCGGCAAACGCCGCCCGCAGCTGCTTCACCCGCGCATTCGCCCTGCTCGAAACCAGTATTTCTGAAGTAGCCATCTCTCAGAATCTTACGCCGCACAAAACGGCACCGCGAAGGCTAAGCAAGCTGCGTCGACATCTCATGCTCGATGAGCGCCGGATCGTTTGGATAAGGCTCCGTACGGCCCGTCATCGAAAACCCGATGCGCCTGTAGAACTCCATCGCATCCTGATTGCAACTGGTTACCATCAGCAGCAGAGTCTTCACCCCACGATCTGCCGCCCACGACTGAACCGCATCGACCAGCAACCGGCCAACGCCCAGCCGCCGGTACTCCGGTGCAACCCACATAGAAACCAAATTTGCCTTGAGCGGATCATCCTCGTGCATAAAACAGCCCACGATGCCGCAATATTGGCCGCCGTCTAACGCCAGATAACCCACCGCCCGCTCACCGTCCAGATTCGCAGCGCGCTTACTCCACTCTTCCTCAGTGAACTGCGACTCCCTGAGATACGTGCTGCCAAACGCGTTAGGCGTATCGAGCAGCGCCCGCAGCCGAACCGCCTTATAGTGCGAAGCCATCGCCGGTGAAATGCGGTGCAGAACCGTCATGAGCCCTTCCCCTGCTCGAATGAGATCGAATATACCCGACCGACCTCTCGCCATTGAGCCACCGGCCCCACTATGCTATGTTGCGAGATGGCCGCACACCCGGCACAGGAGCCCATGAATTGACGGCCGAGACCCTCCGCATCCATCCCGACGAGCCCGAACCTGACCGCATCGACCAGGTCGTCGCCAGTCTTCACAGTGGCAAGGTTGTAGCTCTCCCCACCGACACCTTCTACGGACTCGCCGTTGACCCCGTCAATCTTCAGGCCGTCGATCGCATCTACGAGATCAAGTCCCGCGCCCGCCACAAGCCGCTCTCTCTACTCATCGCCGAGATGGCCCAGGCCTACGAACTCGTCCGTCAGGTGGACTCCGCCTTCGACCGCCTTGCGGAAAAGTTCTGGCCCGGCCCGCTGACCATCGTCGTCAAGGCTGGCTCCAAGCTGCCCCTTCGCGTTACCGCCAACACCGGCAACGTCGCCCTGCGCGTCCCCGAAGCAGCCATCCCCCGCGCTGTAGTCTCCCGGCTCGGCCTGCCCATCACAGCAACGTCGGCTAATCTCTCCGGATTCCCCGAGTGCACCTACGCCAACGGCGTCCGCGACCAGCTCGGTAATAAGATTCCCCTTATCGTCGACGGCGGCCCTACCGCCCGTTCCACCGCGACCACCATCGTCGACCTCTCAGGTGGCGGTAACTCCTGGATGATCCTGCGAGAAGGCGCCATTCCGACCCACGAAATCGCCTTAACCCTCCAGCACTAGCCGTCTGAAATCCCCGATAGCGTACACTCAATCTTCGCCTGAACGAATGATCGCTTCTGCCTCCAATCTGCGCCGCAACCGACCCTCCACAGCGGGCACCCTCCTGCGCTGGCTCCTCGGCCTTTTCCTGTTGGGGACCCTCGCCTGGTTCATCTACGTCTACCGGCAGATTGACGACGTAGCCAACCGCGACGAGGCCCAGCAGGCCGACGCCATCGCCGTCTTCGGAGCGGCAGAATATTCCGGCCGCCCCTCACCGACCCTGCACTTCCGCCTCGACCACGCCGTCGATCTCTATCGCAAGCAGATCGCCCCGCTCATCATCACCCTCGGCGGCGGCAGCGACAAAGACTCCGGCAACACCGAGGGCGGTGTCGGGCGTGACTTCCTTCTGGCCAACGGAATCCCCTTCGGAAACATCATCGTAGAGACCCGCTCCCTCAATACCGAGCAGCAGGTCCATCGCCTCGCCGCCATCGCCCACGAAAATAATCTCCGCCATATCGTCGTCGTCTCCGACGGTACACATCTCTTCCGCATCCGCGAGATCAGCCGCGACGCCGGACTCGACGTTTACACCTCCCCCCGCGCCACCATAGGCCACATCAGCAACTACGACCTCTTCAGCCGTCATCTCCACGAGATCGTCAGCTACACCTTCTGGCGCCTCGGCATCAATTTCAGCTGGCTTCGATCGCTAGCTTGAGGCAGGGAAGACCTCTAGCCCACAACGATCATCAGCCACAGCGCCACCGCAGCCGCAAACAGGGTCGAAGCGAAGTTCACTAGATCGTTCCCCAGCCATCCGCGCCGCTCCACCGTAGCCCCCAGCAGGCTGTCGAAGAACAAACCCGCCACCCCGGCTACCATGGCAATCATCGCGTCTCGCAGCGGCAAGCGAACTGCCCACATCCCGGCAAGCCCCACAGCCGCCCCTGCAGCCACTCCCGCCACCGACCCCAGCACGCTCACCGCACCATCTGTTCCCGGCTCGACTCGCTGCATCGTCGTCAGCATCACAGGGCGCCCACCAAATGCCTGCCCGATCTCCGACGAGACCGTGTCCGCGGTCGCCTCCACAAGCGCCGCCAACACCACCGTCCCGACCAAACGCAACGGCGCATCATAGTCAGGAATCATTTCCCGGATGCACTCGATCAGCGCAGCGGCGCCAATCCACGACGAAGCCAGCCCCGCCACGCCCAGGTTCGCAATCACCTGCGACGCCCTCCGCCCCCGGTGCCCTTCGGCCAGCCCCGCCGCAACTTTGCGCTTCTTTCCCAGCCGAGTCGCGAGGAACGTCAGCACAAACAGCAGCACCAGCGGCGTCAATCCACTTCGTAGCGGCGAGTCCTCAAACCGCCCCATCCAGAAGACCAGAAGCAGGCAAACCATACCCCCGCAGGCCGCGCCCGCCGGAGTGGCAGCCCGCAAACCCCACGCCACCACCGCGAATCCCAAGCTGATTCCCACCACCCCCCACACAAATCCCGGAAACCGCTCCGCCAAAGCATAGGCAAACAAAGCCGTCTGGAAGCACAACGCCGCCAGCAACATCCCCACCACCCAGGCCAGCACCTTGGACTGCCGCCGGTCCCGTGCCACCGGGATCGTCTTCCTCCAGATTCCCATTTCCTCACCCATGGCCTACCTCATCGCCCGTAGTGATTTACAATCAAACCTTGAGCATAGCCAACACCAGTACCACGCGGGAGCAGTTTTGCATCTAGCAAGAATCGAAGCAGCAGGAACCACCCAGCCCCGGTCCAACCGGCGCGTCACTCGGTCTCGATCCTTGACCGTATCCATGTTCGCCCTCGCAGTTGCTGGCTTGGCCTCCATCACGGGTTGCGGCAACACCTACCGCCCTGTTGTTACTGCCATCAATCCTGTTGGTCCCGCGGCCCAACCGCAAAAGTTCGCCATCGTCGTCTCCACGACAGGCACTACGTCTCCCGGGCTGGCCACCATCGTCGACTTCGCAGGAGATACGGTCCTCATCACCGCGAGCATCGGCGTGTCCCCGTACTATTTCGCTACCAATGCGGCGGGTAACACAGGGTACACCCTCAACGGCGACGGATCGATCACAAGCTTCGATATCTCCACTTCGCTCCTCAGCAGCCAGGTTCTGCAAACCACGCTGATCGCGGGAGCCAATCCCGTCAGCATATTCCCTCAGTCGACTAACAGCTACATCCCCGAGCCGGGCCGTAACGCGGTCGCCGTACTTCTGGGAACGCCTCCGGCGCTCAAGCAGGAGCTTCCAATCGCCGCTGGATTCTCGCCGGTCTACGTAGTCGGTAACTCCACCGGAAGCCGCGCCTATTCCATCAATCAGGCTGTTGGCGGCGGCAACGGTCAGGTCGCTGCCATCGAAACCACGAGCAACACCCTCTCCAGCACCATCCCCGTCGGCGCTACTCCTGTCTACGGCGTCATGACCGCCGACGGCAAGCGCGCCTTCATCATGAACCAGGGCGACAACACCGTGTCCGTCCTCAACGTCCAGACCAATGCTCTCGACGTCGTTCCCGCTGGAGCCACCAATCCCATCAAACTGATAGACCCGCAGACGGGGCTGCCCGGCACCGCGCCGCTCTGGGCCGACTTCGCACTCACGCGGAATGAGCTCGTCGTTGCCAACGCCGGTAGCGGCAACACCCCGGGAACCGTCAGCATCATCAACATCCCGCTCTGCAACGCCACCGCGTTGCCCACCAATCCCAACTGCGACCCGACCAACCCAGCCGACGCCACTGGCTTCGGTCAGGTTCTGGCGAACATTCCCGTCGGACTCAACCCTCGCATGGTCGCCGTTCTGTCGGATGCCACTCGCGCCTACGTGGTCAATCAGGGAGACAGCACAGTCTCGGTGGTAAACCTCACCACCAACACCGTCACCAAGACGATCCCCGTGCCCGCCACCATCCACCCGAACTTTATCGCCGTCATCGCGGGTACGCCGACCGGCAAGGTTTACGTCACCTCGCCCGAAAGCGAGACGATGACCGTCATCCGCACCGACACCGACGTCGTCGACACCACCATCCCGCTCCAGGGCAAGGGTGTCATGGTCCGCACGCAACCCTAAAACGCAGCCATCGCCTCCAGCTTTTAGCTTTTAGTTGAAAGCTGGAGGGCTAATTCCCCGCCATGATGATCGGCATCGTGGGCGTCTGCGACCCACCTTCATCTTCCACTGTCACCCCGAACGCCTTCGCCTCAATCCCCTTCGGCAGCGGAGGCAGAATCACGCTCGCATTCCCGCGTTCATCTGGATGGAATGTCCCCGCCGGAATCGGATCGCGCCCGTCAGCAGGAATCAGCCAAAGCTCATACGTCTTGTAAGGCTGCAGCGGCTCCATATTGCTGGCCAGGAAGATGAGCGTACCTTTCTCCGCCACATAAGTCGCTCGGCCCTGAGGTACCGGAGGAGTAGGCGTCGACGGAGCCTTGGTCAGCGTCACATGCTTCGCCGCAGGATCGGTCATCGCCTCCATCACCTGTTTTGCCGCCGCCGCATCGGCACTCACCTGATCCAGTCGTCCGGCCTGCGCGGTCATCCGGCTAAGCAACGCATCGCGCTCGTGGTAAAGATTCCCTGCCACCACGGCAACCGCCGCCGCCACAGCCCATCCCACCCACGGAAACACCTTCGCAGCCCAATTACGCTTCGGCTCTTCCTCCGCTAAATAAGCTCCACTGCCCAACCCAGTGCGATACGTCCCCTCACTCCGGCCCACAAACTCCAGCGGAGGAGTCGCCACCCGTTCCACCGGAACCGTCTTCTTCTCCCGAGCCACCTGCTTCATCAGTCGTTCCTTAGCCTGAGCCGGCGGCGAGTGCATATCCACGGTATGGGCATACACCGCCAAATCCCCCTGAACCTCGGCCAGTGCCTGTCCGCACTCAGCACACTGCGCAACATGGGCCGCAATCAGGGCATGCTCGTCCTTCGGGAGCAGCTGCATGGCAAACAGCGCCAGATCTTCCCGTTCGATATGTCTGGTCGCGCTCATGCCTGGAACGCCTTTCTCAATGTAGTCAGCGCGCTGCGTATTCTCGTCTTCACCGTCCCCAGTGGATCGCCCGTCATCTCTGCAATCTCCGAGTGGGTCAGTCCATCAAAAAACGCCATCTCCAAAGTCTTCCTCTGCTCCACCGGCAGCTTGATGATGATTCCCCGAGCCCGCTCCATCATGTTGTTCCGCTCGGCCTCATTCGCCAGATTGAACGGCGCAGCCAGAGCCATATCCTCCACCTGATCCATCGGCTTCTTCCGTCTCAGCGCGTCAATTGATCGGTTCCGCGCGACCACCGCCAGCCACCCGCCCAGGCTGCCCCGCGTCGCAACGAACCCATCTGGACTACGCCATACCTGCATAAACACTTCCTGAAGTATGTCCTCTGCCGAAGCCGGGTCTCGCAACACACGAAGGGCCACCGAGTACACCACCTTCGAGTACCGGTCGAACAGCGTAGCCATCGCCTGTTCATCGCCTCGCTTTACCAGCGCCAGCAGCGCCGCGTCATCCTGCGCGGACAGTGGCGGAGTATTCACGAGTCCCATATCTCTATACATAAAACGCACTCAAACTCAACGCTGGATTGCTCCCAACTCCAACTATTTACTGCACAACATCATCACCTAGCCACTCTAACCGAAATCAGCTTCATGTACCCTTACTAAAAGTGAAGCGACGCACTCTACTCCCTAAACCCTACTCCCTGCCTTTATGAAACTCCGCCTCGACAAACTCCTCGTAGACCAGGGCCACGCCGCCTCCCGCGAACGCGCCCAGGCCCTCATCCTCGCCGGCCGCGTCCTCGTCAACGAGCAGCGCGTCGACAAGCCCGGCTCCCCCGTCCCACCCGACGCCGTCATCCGCCTCCTGGGCTCCGACCTCAAATACGTCAGCCGCGGCGGCCTCAAACTCGAACACGCCCTCGCCCACTGGCACCTCGACCTCACCAACCTCGCCTGCGTCGACATCGGCGCCTCCACCGGCGGCTTCACCGACTGCATGCTCCAATCCGGAGCCGCCACCGTCCTCGCCGTCGACACCGGCTACGGCCAAATCGCCCAGAAGCTCCGCGACGACCCCCGCGTCACCCTGCGCGAACGCACCAACGCCCGCCTACTCACCCCGGGCGAACTCCTCACGCCAAACGCCCCCACCTTCCTGGCCATGGACGTCTCCTTCATCTCCGCGACCCTGGTCCTTCCCGCCGTCATCGCAGCCCTCAGCACGCCCGACAAGCCATGGCAGGGAACCGCCATCATCCTCATCAAGCCCCAATTCGAGGTAGGCCGCCAGAACATCGGTAAGGGAGGAATCGTCCGCGACCCCGAGGCCCGCAAAGACGCCATCCAGAAACTCCGAAACTGTGCCGCCGAACTCGGCGCAACCAACCTCGAAGTCATCGACTCCCCCATCACAGGCATGGAAGGCAACCACGAATACCTCCTCCGAGCCATCTTTGAAGCGTCCTGATTCATCTCGCACTGCCCGAGAGAAACCACCGCCCAACATTTCCCACGCGCTACACTAGACACTCCAGAGTGCAATCCCCGACTGCACTCTAGCCGGTCAAAACCCAACCTGATTTGTGGAGATTCCATGCTTCGTCTTCGCGCTGCCGCTGTGTCGTTTTGCATCTTCACCGCAAGCTGTTTCGCACAGCAAAGCCCGTTGTCACCTCACTCGATGTACGAGCCGCCCGCCGCCAAAGCCGCAGCCTCCCTTGCAGCGAGCACAGAGAACGTGCCGGCAGACTTACTGACAACGGGTGAGAAGACGCAGTGGCGCCAGACCGGCCTCTACGACGAAGTCATCGCCATCATGCGAAAGATGGAGAAGCGCTCCCCCTACGTCAAAGTAGTGCAGTTCGGCACCACGGCCGAAGACCGTCCCATGTACGCGATGATCGTCTCCTCTGACAAGGCCTTCACGCCCGCCGCCGCCGCCAAAACCGACAAGGCCGTCATCCTGATTCAAAGCGGCATTCACTCCGGCGAGATCGAAGGCAAAGATACCGCGCTCATGCTCGTGCGCGACATGGTCATCACCAAAAAGCCGCATCAGGCCGCGTGGCTCGACAAAGCTATCTTCGTCGTCATCCCCGTCTTCAACATCGACGGACACGAATCGCGTAGCCCCTTCAACCGGCCCAACCAAAACGGCCCCGAGATCGCCGGAACCCGTCCCAACGCCGAACTCCTGAACCTCAACCGCGACTACGTCAAGGGAGCCACGCCCGAGATGCAGGCCTGGCTCAAGCTCTATCACTCCTGGATGCCCGACTTCATGTTCGACAACCACGTCACCGACGGAGCCGACTATCAGTACGACGTCACCTGGGACATGGCGCACCACGGCGACATCGGCGAACCAGCCCGCACTTGGGTCAACGATCGCTTCATCCCGCAGTTGAACAAGCGCATGGAAGCAAGCGGCCACCTCGTCTCGCCCTATGGCGCTCTAAGAAAAGGGCCCAGCGGCAACAGAGAGTTCTTCGTCGAAGTCTTCTCCCCGCGCTACTCCCACCTCTACACAGCCGCGCTGAATCGCCCATCTCTTCTCGTTGAAACCCACAGCCTGAAAGATCCCAAGACCCGCGCATGGTCGAACTACGACATCTTGGTGCACTCCATCGACATCGTCACCGAAGACCCCCAGGCCCTGCGAAAAGCCGTCCGCGACGCCGATGCGAAGTACGCCGCCATGGCCGGAGACCGCAACGCGCCGCCCGTCTATCTCGCCGGCAAAACCAGCGACGCCGGCCACCCGCTCGTCTACCACTCCTTGAAGTCCGAGCCCTTCCAGTCAGAAATCACCGGAACCATGGTGACGCATTACACAGCGGAGAAAGAGGACCTCGAAACCGTAATCCACGACGGCATCGACACAACCGCCGAAGCGCAGGAACCGCTGGGCTTCTTGATTCCGCTCGCATGGAAGGAGATCGCCGACGAGCTGGCCCTGCACGGCGTCAAGATGGAGCGCACCACCAAACCGCTAGACCGCGAGTTCGACACCTGGCGCTTTACCGACGTCAAGTACGCGCAAGCCGCATTTGAAGGTGGCATCATGCCCGATTACACCCTGCATCCAGTCCGTGAGCGCATCCTCGTCCCCGCAGGATCCTACTGGGTGCCGCTAAACCAGCAACGCGCGCGTCTCATCATGGAGCTCCTCCATCCCGCCGCTCCCGACGCGCTTATCCGCTGGGGATTCGCCAGCTCCATCTTTCAGCCGATGGGCCGGATCGGCGCAGCCCAGTATTTAACGGTGCCAATCGCGAACAAAGTGGCCGAAGAAAAGCCCGAGCTAATGGCGGAATTCAAGAAGAAAGTCGAGAGCGACCCCAAGTTTGCCGCCGATGCGCAGGCAAGAGTCGACTGGTGGGTTGCGCGCTCAAACTATCAGCCTTCCGCGGCAAATCGCTACCCCGTACTGGCAGTCTGGAACAAAGACTGGTAGGTACAGGGACAACAACCTAAAGCTGGCGCGATGGTATATAAGTTTACGGAATGGATCGCCGAGACTTTCTTCGCGCCAGCGCCTTCGCCTCCGTAGGGCTGATGACCGGTGCCTCGTCAGCCCCAGCCGAAATCGAAATAACCCCTCAAGACACCGGCCCTGAAATAAACCCCCACATCTACGGGCAATTCATCGAGCACTTAGGCGGCGTCATCTACGACGGCATCTGGGTAGGCCGCAACTCAAAAATCCCCAACATCGACGGCATTCGCAAGCAGTTCGTCGACGACCTGAAGCGCATCGCAGTTCCCAACTTTCGCTGGCCCGGCGGCTGTTTTGCGGACGGCTATCACTGGCGCGATGGAATCGGCGATCCATCCAGGCGGCCACGAACCTACAACTACTGGCAAGCCAGCATGCCGCAAGGATTGGACGACACCGAGCCCAACCATTTCGGCATTCACGAATTCATGAATCTCTGCCGGCTAAGCGGAGCCGAACCGTACCTCGCAGCAAACATGGGCTCGGGCTCTCCGCAGGAGTTCCACGACTGGGTGTCCTACACCAACGCTCCCGTCGGCACCGTCTCCCTTGCAAACGAACGAGCCATGAACGGCTCCAAAGAACCCTTCGGCGTGCGTTTCTGGGGAGTCGGGAATGAATCCTGGGGCTGCGGCGGAGACATGACGCCACAGGAATATGCCTCCCTGTACCGCCGCTTCGTGACACAATTCCCGGCATTTCCTCCCAAACCATTTCTCATCGCCGTGGGTCCGCGCGGACATTCCAAAGACCTCGACCTCGGGTGGACAAACGGTTTCTTTGAAGCCATGCAGGGACACAGAACACGCGTAGACGGCCTCTCCATCCACTACTACACCGACTTCAGAAACAGCCCGGAAAAGGTATCGACCTTCGACGCACGAGGCTGGTACGACGTCATTCGCGAGGGCCTGCGCACAGAAACCGTCATCGAGCAGCATTGGGCCGCAATGGGCAAGTTCGATCCCGATCGCCACACCAAACTTATCGTGGACGAGTGGGGCGTCTGGTATCGCCCCGGTGAAGAGATCACCCCGGCGTACATACTCAGCCAGCCGCTGACGCTCCGCGACGCGCTGCACACAGCCGTCACATTCGATGTCTTCAATCGGCACGCAGACAAAATCGCAATGGCAAATGTGGCCCAGACGATCAACTGCATCCACTCTCTTTTCCTCGCGCAGGGCGATCGTTTCGCGCGCACCCCGGTCTATTACGTCTTCGAGATGTATCGCAACCACATGCAATCGAAGCTCGCCGCAATGAACATCCGCGCTGACGAATTGAAGGTCCCATCGCGAAGTGGCAGTGCAACCATTCCCGGACTGTCGGGCTCCGCATCCGTGAGAGAAAAAACGTTGACCGTGACGCTCACCAACCCATCGTTAGACGCACCCGTCGCCGCGCAAATTCGACTCACGAGCGGCAGCATCACCGAAGGGAAGGGAACTATTCTGACGCATACAGAAATGACCGCGGGCAACACATTGGACAGGCCGAATGAAATCAAGCTGTCCGCTCTCCCGGTCGTTGTTCGCAACAACAGAGTAGAAATTTCAATTCCACAACGCGCGATCGTGGCTATGGAACTAAAGATCACCTAGTAGCAACGAGTCAGCGAAATCCACCGCAACAAAATAACGGACGCTCCGTGAAAGAGCGTCCGTCAACTGTCATGGTTCTTGTGAGCTGTCTACCAGAGGTTGAGATCCGGAAGAACACCGGTCCCCTCAGCACGAACTGCATCGAGTTCCGAGGGATCGATGTCGAGCGCTTTGAGGATAGTAGGCGCAACCTGGGCAGTCCCAACCTCAGCATAGATCGTCTGGGGTTGGCTTTCGGCGTTGACCACCAGCAGCATCACATTGGTGTCGTCATGGGCAAACCCGCCGTGCTCCTCCTGCTTCGCGGTGCTGCCGGAGTAAGTGACTCCAACATTCGGGGTCACGATAATATCCGGAGTACGCGGGTCCACAGTTGGGTCGTTGTAGTTCACCGTGACCGTCGGGCCATAATAGATCTGCCCAAGCCCGATCGAGGCTGCGTTGTCTTCAAGAATCTTAACGCTGGCAAGCGTATCTGAAGAGCTCTTCAACCACAGCAGCGAGACATCATCTTCCGTAGGCCCGATGCCGGAACCGATGGTCGATTCAGAGTCTGGAATGAAGCCCGCATTCGAGAGCAGCGTCGCAGGCGAAGAGCCATTGATGAGATTAGAGACATAGCGGTTCGGATCAATCGGCGACTGCCCGTGCTTGGCCGTAATCACGATCAGTGTCGAATCATAGAGACCCTTATCCTTGAGTTCGTCGACAAACTTGGCGATCGAAGCATCGACAAACTTGATGTCACCCAGCAACGCCTCCGACGGAGTTCCAGCTGCATCGAGATAACCGCCCTTAGTGTTGTTGCTCTTCTCAATAAGCTTTTGACCGACGCTGACAGCCTGGAAATTCATACCGAAGATGGTCGGCACCCGGGTCTTCTTTTGACCGAGGTGATCCTTGCCATCAATCTCATTCAGGATCGCGTTGACCTTCAGCGTGTCATAGCACTCGATGTTCAGGAAGCTATTGGTCCAGGCCGTCAGGTCCGAGCCGGGATCAGGAATCGTGCTGCACGAAAGGCCCGTAGGCGTCTGCACGGCAGGCAGAGCAATCACATTCGAATTGATCTCAGGCGCGTAGAAGTCATCGAGGGCAGAGGGGCCGATGCCGCTCGCAACCGACGAGTAAGCCGGATGTTTATCAGACCACGCCGCGTATCCGCCATTCTTGTGGATCACGCTGAAGATACTGTTGGCCCGGACGAACTGCCAGGGGAAGACAGGATTGCAGCCATTCTTCGGGTCGCGCACCAGTCTCGTGGAATCGATCGAATTGATACCGCCATCGGTAAGCGATGCGCCGGGAGCGCCACCGTTCAACTTGGTCTGGTCGATATCGATGCCTTCCTCGTACTCGGTGGTCGTGCCGGTCGGGGCCGTGTTGGGAGTGCACGAGCCAGCCGCGACGCCGTTGCCGGTGGTCTTCGCCGGAGCGTTATAGTTCCGCGAGTAAGCGACGTCATAATAAACCCCTGTGAGCGCAGGGCTGCCGCCAGTAATGATCGCTGTCAAACCGGGGAACGAATCGGAGGGCTTTGAGGTACTCGCTGCAACATAGTTCACCCCGGTCTTGCCGAGCGCAGCAAGCGCCGGGCAGTAGGGAGCACCGCTGTTCACTGTACTGATGCCTTTCGCGCAGTTCGCGAAATCTACGGCGTGCATACCGTCGATGCTGATCAAAAGAACGCGCTTGATGCGGCCATGGTTGCCGTGGTCGTCATGGTGGTCGTCCAGAGCGACTGCGGTGCCTGCAGAGCAGACAGTTGCGAGGGCAAGGAGAGCAATTACATTTTTCATTATTACCTCCGGCCTCAATAACTAATTGAATCTCCGGAGGGATCGCATGTATGGCAGGTCAATTTTAGTTTACGAATCAGCGCGAAAACTTAAGCACAGCTTAAGACCCACAGGCCCGAAGCGGTCACCATCTATCCTCGCATTCGATTCCCGAGGACGCAGCCTCTGCCGTCACACTCGATTTCTCCAGAGAGCTTTGGAAATACCTTGACCATCCTCGGATCGAGTGAAATGCTAATCGCACTTTCAACTAAGCATTGGCGTCAATCGTGTGGTGGTATCAGCTGTTCCGGAGCGGGCGTATGAAATGGAGTACGGCGGTATCGTTCTTGCTGTTCTTCGTTCTCTTCGAGATCGACACCGTTATGGCCCAGGAGCCGGCCTTCTTTTCGGGAGGCGTGGCGGCACGCTATGAAGAAGCTCCGGGATACTTCCATTATGTGTTTCCTTGCAAAATGCCTCTTGGGAACGCTCCCCATGCCGGTAGCGCCCCATCACCAACAGATACGACTCCTGCGTTATGTTGGCCAGCATTAATGGCGCAAGCACAGATGGTGAGTGGTAGTGCCAAGAGTACAGTTCCGGTAGCCGGCGTATTTATGGTGTCGGCCTCGCTCGTCCGATTTATCCCGAACGATTCCAAAAACACCAGTCTTATGCCGGACGCACCCTCAAAGGAAACCGTCTTTCAATACGACGCCCCACATGCGGTGGCAGCGCTTCGCACGAAGGAAGGAACTTACGGATTTGCCTTTCAGTCGATCTGTCTCGGATGCACGCCGGGCACTTCCCCGATAGATACAAAGAAGTCAACGCAATTAGAAGGCGAGTATCGCGACTTTAAAGAGAGCTTGACTCAGTTCGACGCGGTTTCCAGGCATATCAACGACATCGCAGCACGGATAAGAGTCGGAGTTACTCCGAAGAACCAGCCTACAGTGTCAGATCCACCGGAAGCGATGGCGCTCTTCAGCGATTTGAATCAGCGGTTCGCGGAACTTTGCGCGGAGCCGGCCAAGTCGTGTGTGCGGAATTACGCGAAGTACCAGGCATGCAAAAGCGGGAGTTCCTCTGCTGATTGCGGCGACCCTCCGGCCTGCTCAGCGTTCTGCACCCTCACGTCGGAGGCATTGCGGGGGCTCAAAGCAGGAATCTGCACATCCAAGCTGCAGGACAGTGGAGCATTGATCCCGGATTGGTCAGAAGCCGCCAAAAAAATGGATGTTGCTCGAGAGACAAAAGGAGCAATCGATCAAAAGGCAATCCAAATAAATGCAGCCCCTCCAGGTCCGTCTCGCGATTTCATGGGCAAGCCAATTGTGCCAGATAAACCCTGCAGCGTTGAGAACGGTTATGCCATGGCAATGACGGCCCATATGGTTGCAAAAGGAAGGGCACATACGTCCTCCATCAACCCAACGCTCGTCGATGGCAAATTGAGCGTGCCGTTTGACATGATTGGTAACCGGATTAGCGGAATGACTCCCGAGTATCCCACAGTCGCTCGGGCAGCCCATATTGAGGGCGCGGTCGTTCTTCAGGCTACGATTTCCAGGCAAGGCGCCATCGAAAACCTCAGGGTTCTCTCAGGACCGCAGCTCCTGCGGCAGGCAGCGCTAGACGCAGCTAAGACCTGGCAATATCCTCCCTATTCGTTCAAGGGGGAACCGATCGAAGTGGAAACGCAAATCACCGTCAACTTCAGGCTCGGCGGTCAAGGACCCGGACAGCAGCCAGAGAACACTAGCCCAAATTGAGAAAGCAGCGAGCTGGCGTCACCGATCTTCCCATCCCAGCCGTTACACTAGACATCAATGCTCCAGGCCGCCATCATCTCCAAGCCGCAGAAGCCCGAGCTCGCCGTCATCCTGCGCGAACTCATCACATGGCTCGAAGGCCACGCCTATCGCTGTCTCCTCGACCCCGATAGCGCCGCCTACATCAACGACCCGAACCCCATCGAGCGTTCCGAGCTCCCGCGGCACAGACCCAACCTCGTCATCGTCCTCGGTGGCGACGGCACGCTTCTCGCCGCAGCCCGCGCCTTTGCGCACTCTCCCACGCCCATCCTCGGCATCAACCTCGGCTCCCTCGGCTTCCTCACCGAGATCCCTCTCTCCGACCTCTACACCACCCTTGAGGCATGGTGCGCCAACTGCGCTGGCATCGAAGTGCGCGATATGATGCACACCGAGCTGCGCCGCAACGGCGAGGTTCTCCGCCGCTGGGACGCTCTCAACGACATCGCCGTCTCCAAGGGCTCCATCGCCCGTATGGCCGACTTCTCCGTCGAGATCGACGGCCAGTTCGTAGCCGCCATGCGCGCCGACGGCATCATCGTCTCGACCCCCACCGGCTCGACTGCCTACAATCTGTCCGCTGGCGGCCCCATCGTCATGCCCACGGTCAACGCCCTCGTCGTGACGCCCCTCTGTCCCCACCTGCTGACGATCCGGCCCATCGTCGTCCCCGGCGACTCCACCATCACCATCCACATGGACGGCGTCCCCAACACTTTTCTCACCGTCGATGGCCAGGAAGCCGTGGAACTCCACGTCGGCGACGAGATCAACTGCTGCCGTTCCAAGCACAGTGTGCATCTCCTCCGACCTCGCCCCAACGGCCTCTTCAACGTCCTCCGAAACAAGCTAAGCTGGGGCGAACAATAATTTCAGATTTCCACAGAACAGGTGGCAAGTTTTTCGTCGCCGGAAAGTGACCGTCCGCAAACCACCTTTGCCAGACTTTTTGCCGCTTATTGACCACAAAACCACCACATTCTGTCACCGTTTTTGCCAAAACCCCCAGCAAAAACGAAGAAACACCACACAGAAAAAAACGCGCAAAAATTACCGCCTTAGACCTCGTCCTTCGCGAAAACCTGAGTGACGACAGGCGAGAGCAGAAGCATCAGAACCGTCCCGCCAGCCGGCACAATAAGCCCCGCCCGCAGACTATCGAAATGCGTCGAAACCACCCCTGTAAGCCAGGGCAAACTAGCCCCGCCCAGGCTAGCCGAAGCAAACAGAGAGCCAAGCCGAGGATGCTGTCCCGTCCGCGCCAGCATGAACGAAACAAGCAGCGGATAAACAGGCCCGATAGCCATCCCACTCAGAAGCGTAAGCCCCACAATCCCACCCGCCGACAGATTCCCCGCCACACACAGCACGACCCCAGCAAAGATAAGAGCCGATAAACAAAGCAAATAAAGCACACGCTCACTCAATTGCATGAGAAGCGCAGTGCCCATAAGACGCCCTGCAAGCTCCGCGATCCAGAAGGAGAACGCAATCGCAGACGGCTGAAGCGAATAATGCACCCGCGCGGCATAGCTAGGCAGCCAGCCTCCCAACGCATTCTCGACCCCGACATACAGCAGAAGAACACCAGCAAAAACAACGAGAGGAACGAAAGGTAAAGGTGCGCGCCGGAATTCACGTTGTTCAGGAATCGAGATGCTGCGCGGGGATGCGAACGCATGACGCGGAATTACGAGCAACAAGCAGGTTGCCGCCGCCAGTGCCGATGAGAGTATGAGAAAGAAGAGACTCATACCAGCCGAGAGGCATGCACGCACCAGCAGTGGGCAGGAAATGGCTCCGATGCTCCAGGAAACATTGAGCATCAACAAAAGCCGCGCGCGGCTTATAGAACGAGCAGTTCCGACGATAATATTTCCCGCAGTGAGTCCTGCGCCAAGACCAAGACCGACACAAAAGAGTGCGAGGTGGGCAACATCGAAGTTAGCCCATGCCATAGCGACGCACCCAACTGCGCTAAGAGCGGCACCACACACGACGCTTGCACGAAGGCTCCGCGCAGCAAACCATGCGCCTATAAACTGCCCCGCGAAGCTAGCGGTGAAGAGTGTTCCAGCCTGGGCATCCTGAATATTCCAGCGAGAGATAAGGCCGGGCAGCAGAGGTCCAAGCATGACCGTAGCGATACCAGCCACGACAAAATAAAGAAAAATAGGAGCGAAAGCCCAGATGGCGACAGGATCGCTGCTGCCCAACGCCGGCTCTAGTTCTGGAGATCGGTCGGATTGTTGAAGTCGGTGCAAAACGGCCTGCTAGTGTTTGCTGCGCGCTGATTTTTTGGGGACACCGGCGGTCGACTCGCGGACGACAAGCTCTGGTTCGAAGGAGACGGTCTCGGGGTAAGGGGCCTCGGGCGCTTGGATGCGCTTGATCAATAGTTGCGCGGCGGTCCATCCCATCTTGTGAAGCGGTTGACGAACGGTGGTGAGACGAGGGTTGAAGTACTCGGCCACGATAATGTCGTCGAAGCCGATAACGGAGATGTCGCGAGGACAGTTGAGACCGGCGTCTTCGATGGCGCGGATGGCGCCTATTGCAGCGGTGTCGTTGAAGCAGAACATGGCGGTGAAATCACGTGTCCGCTGGAGCAGGTCGCGAACCGGAGGATAGCCGAGCTCGGGTGACCAGGAGTTTTTTTCGAGGTAGATGCAGAGTTCAGGACGGATGGTGATTCCAATCTCTTGAGCGATGCTGGCAATAGTGTGCCAGCGGACCTCCGAATCGAGGGAGTAGCTTTGACCTTTCATGAAGGCGATGCGCCGGTGGCCGAGCTCGTAGAGGTGGCGTAGAGCCATCTTGGTGGCGCGATTATGATCGAGTTCGACGTTGGTGACGCCTGGGGTCTTGCTGTGCGATGAGATTCCGACAACAGGCAGAGAGACTTTGTTGCGTAACTCGGTATTGACGAGGAGAAAACCGTCCACGGCGCGATTCATGAGCAGTTCGGGATATTCTTCGATGAGGTCCGGACGGCAGAGATGGCTAACGGTGAAGTAAAGATAGCCCTCCTGCAGCAGCAACTGCTCGACACCGAGCATGACGTTGGTAAAGTACCCTTCACTGAGCTCCGGCACGATGACGCCAACAGTATTGGTGAGGCGGGTCCGGAGCATCCGTGCGTGCATGTTCGGCCGATAGGCAAACTTCTTGGCAGCGGCGAGGACACGTTGGCGGGTGGCAGGCGAAATTGACTTGGCTACGGGGGAGTCGTTAAGAACAATCGAGACCGTAGCGGGAGAAAGATCGAGATACTCGGCAAGGATCTTCAGGGTCGTTGGCTTGGCTGTGCCAGGGATAGTCGTCTTTGCTGTCATTTTTCTCCACTGAGAACACGTGCAAATGTTAGCCCTCGTCTAAGTATGCAGAAAATGAGAGCGATACGGGCGAAAATGCTCGAGTCATCGTCAATTTCTTCGTAGTTACAAAGAAGTGACAATTCTACGACTGAATGATGACAACGGAAGTGACAGACTCCATTGACACCGTGGTCAGACCATGAAAACCTTACAGCACATTGATACAAGTCTTACTGTGGCATTGGTTGTGTTCGCCCTTTCGTTAAAGGGGCGAGCATTTGTACGACCGAGATACCCAGCGTCAATGAGGCGCATCTGTACGCCAAATGAGAAAAAAACAGTTTTACCAGCTTGGCCGACGGCAGGAGAAAGCCGCGGAGATTCATCTTTCTAGGAGGCGTAAATGAAGTACTCAGTAAAGTTCCTAAAGGGTCTGTTTGCTCTTGTTGTTCTGGTGCTGGTAAGTGTGGGTTCGGGGTTGGCGCAATCGACAGCGACGTTGGCTGGAACTGTGACTGATCCAAGTGGGGCTGTAGTGCCGAACGCGCGTATAACAGTGCACTCTCTCGCGACTGGAATTGAGCGTGTCATCGTAACTGACAATGCAGGCGTCTACGTTGTTCCTTCCCTTGAGCCTGGCGATTATCAAGTACAGGCCGCAGCGTCGGGCTTCAGCCTGTTTACAGTGAAGAAAGTGACTCTGGGCGTCGACCAGCAAGTGACGGTCAATATGGCCCTCGCAGTCAGTTCAGCCGGCGAGACGGTTCAGGTGGAAGCTGCTTCGAGTCAGATTGAATCGCAAACCATGACGATGGGGCAGGTTATCGACCGGAACACGGTGCAAAATATACCACTGAACGGGCGACACTTCCTTGACCTTACCAACCTGACTCCAGGCGCTGTCGTTGCGCCGGCGAACGGCTTTCTCACCGGCACAAGCCGTGGCCTCGGCGCAAACTCGTTCAATACTGCTGGTGCTCGGGAAGACGCAAATAACTTCCAGATCAACGGCATCAACCTGAACGACATGACTCAGAACCAGATCACCTTCCAGCCCTCTATCAACACCACTTCTGAGTTTAAGCTCATTAACTCAACCTTCAGTGCGGAGTATGGCCGCAGTTCGGGCTCGGTGGTTAATGTGGCGACGCGCTCGGGTGCGAGCACGTATCACGGTGAAGCATTTAACTATCTGCGCAACAACTATTTCGATGCGCGCAACTACTTTAACCGCCGAGGATCGCGACAGAATCAGTTCATCCGCAATAATTTTGGCGGAGCATTCAGCGGGCCCGTGCCCTTTATTATGAAGGACCGGCTCTTCTTCTTCGTCAGCTACGAAGGGCTGCGTCAGACGCAGGCGCTTTTGCTCACCAGCCAGGTGCCGAACGCCGCGCAACGTACAGCCTTTGCGGCAAGCCCAATTGGCGCAAATTATGCAAAGCTCATCAATCTCATTCCAGTTGGTGTCCAATCAACGACTAATGGCGTTACCACAGCAGTGGCCACTGGCTCATCGCCTGGACCGGTGAAGACCGATCAGTACAGTGGTGATCTGCTGGCGACTCTCACGAAGGCAAATTCGCTGCATCTGTACTATGCATGGCAGCAGGACGCGCGCACCGAACCGAACCTTCAGGGCAATACAATCGCAGGATTCGGCGACCATCGCACAGCTCACCGACAGATCGGCACTATCAACGATGTTCACATCTTCTCTCCGAACGTTGTGAACGAGGCCCGTCTCGGCTTCAATCGCATCGCCATCAATTTCTCACCTAATTTCACGGCACTCTCAAGCGACTACGGAATCCCGAATGGTGTAACCATCCCGATCGGTTTGCCTCAGATAACAGTGAGCGACCTGGGCCTCAACTTCGGCGGGCCCTCCGGCTTTCCCCAGGGACGCTTTGTAACGACGGGCGTTCTCTCCAACACACTGACCATTGTCAAGGGCAAGCACACCATTAAAACTGGAGGCGAGTTCCGCCGGTTCATAGGCAGCAATTTCTCGAATACCGCCGGCGTTATCAGCTTCAGTACAACCCAGAATTTCATCAACGGCCTCGCAAATTCCTTCGCCGCCAATGGCGTGAATCCTGTAAGCAGCCGAATCTTCATTAGCGCTGTAGGCGCTTTTGTTCAGGACACCTACAGGGTCAGGCCTGACCTGATTTTGGAGTACGGTCTCCGCTACGAATGGAACGGAACGCCGGCTGAAGGCGGTCATCGTTTCATCACCTTTGATCCAACGATCGTTGGATTCAAGCAGGTGAACCAGCCCTATAAACAGAACAATAACTATGAACCGCGGCTGGGTTTTACCTACGACGTGATGGGCAAGACTAAGACTATCGTTCGCGCCGGCTTCGGATATATGGTTGACCAGCCGATCATCAGTAATGTGACGGGTTTGACAACAAATCCGCCGCTTTCACAGCCAGTGCAGACGACTTCGGTTTCCGTCGCGACGGCGTTTGCAAGCGCTGCGGCCTCTGGACTCAATCCCAGCTCCGTAAATCCGAACTTTAAGAACGGATACGTCTTGTCCTACAACCTGAATGTGCAGCAGGATCTCGGGCACGGAGCTGCGCTGCAGGTTGGCTACATCGGATCAGGGGGACGGCACCTTCGCCTGAACAGGAATATCAACCAGCTCACCTACGCGCCCGGTGCTACAACGGGTGTCCGTCCGTATCCGAAGACATTGGTTGCGGGGCCTGGATTTGGGACAAGTCCAGGTGTTCCTGCAGGGACTTCGCTAGGGAACATTACCTATAACGACTACTCGGGTATGTCGAGCTATAACGCTATGTGGCTTACATTCCGTCAGACGTTGCGCCGAGGGCTTGAGTTCAACACGACTTACACCTACTCGAAATCAATGGACCAGAATTCACAGTCGGGCAATGGCGTGCAGGATAATTTCAATCCGGCCGGAAGCTATGGTCTGTCGGACTTCGATGTTCGTCATCACTTCGTATTGAGCGCTATATGGAACCTGCCGTTTCAGGGCAATCGCCTGAAGGACGGCTGGCTGGTGGCGAACGTGACGCAGATCCAGGGTGGCAATCCTTTGAATGTCGTTACGAGTTCTACCTATACGGGAGCTTCGGGTAACATCCGACCTTCGCTATTGGGCACGCCGAGCGTTGGCTTCCATACTGCACTAGCCAACTTCAGTATTCCTTATATAGTCGGATCGGCATGCTCGACGCCAACCGCGGGCTGTGTGTTCTATGCTCCTACGCTTGGCTTTGGAACGATGCAGCGAAACTCCTTGACCGGACCGGGCTTCTCGGACACCGATATGTCGTTGCAGAAGACCACACGGATTACTGAAAATGTAGCCTTCGTACTGCGGATGGACGCTTTCGACGTCTTCAACCAGTCGAACTTCGGTAATCCGAACCTGACGGCGACACCAGGAAGCACGAGCTTCGGCAATATTACGGCGACCCGCGGAGCGATTGGCGACGCTGGATCTTCCCGTCAGCTTCAGTTTGCCGCGAAGATCAACTTCTAGATCCACGAACAACAATACAGAGATAAAAAGAAAAGCCTTGGCCAGAAGCGGGGCTTTTTCTTTTAAGTCCAAAACTTGGTCAGGGTGGTATCCGTCAAGGTATTTTAGATCAATACTTTACAGGCACTATTCCCGCTGGACCCTTGTATCGAGAGACTTTCCTTCTCACAAAACATAGAAGTCCACCCATAAGCCATTTCTATTGAATACTTTGCACAAAACGGTACCACGTGGGGCACCCATACCGATGCAAACCCGCTCCGCAAGGCTGGGCGAGGGACCCTTTATCAGGCAGACTATGCTGGTGAGGATGAGCCTAGGGGAGACTGTTCTTCGGGAGTATCGCCGGACTGACCTGGAGGCCATCTACCGGCTGGACGAGGATTGTTTTGCGGCGGCATTTCGATTTTGGTCGGAAGTCGATGCAGGAGTTCGCGGAGGCGCGAAATGCAATCTGTCTGATCGCCGAGAGAGGTGGCGGCGGCATCACTGGATTTGTAATCGTCCATCTCGATTTCGGGACGACCGGGTTGCAAGGATATGTGGTGACTCTGGATGTCGCGGAGACGTATCGACGGGAAGGTGTTGCGTCGAGGTTGATGCTGGAAGCAGAGAGTCGCGCGGGGGCGATGGGTGTGCAGCAAATGGCGCTGCACGTATTTACGGGGAATGAGGGTGCGATCCGCTTTTACGAGCGTCTGGGGTATAGCCGGCATGGGGTGCGGCGCCGATTCTATCGTGTCGCGGGACTGGATGCGTTCTTATATCGCAAAGAGCTTGCAGCGTTTTAACGGAAATAAATTACTTCTTGCCGAAGACGTCTCCCATGCGGCGGATCTGGGCGCCTACCCCTCGGAGCTTCTCTTCGAAGTGTTCGTAGCCTCGATCGAGGTGGTAGACACGATCGAGAATGGTCTCTCCGTCAGCCACTAGGGCGGCGAGGACGAGGGAAGCAGAGGCGCGGAGGTCAGAGCACATGACCGCCGCCGACTGGAGGGGTGTCTTGCCGCGGACGGTGGCGGTGCGGCCTGCAACGGTGATGTTTGCGCCCATGCGGATAAGTTCCTGGACGTGCATGAAGCGATTTTCGAAGATGTTTTCGGTGACGGTGGTGGTGCCTTCGGCCTGGGTGGCCAGAGCCATGAACTGGGCCTGCATGTCAGTGGGGAAGCCGGGGTACTCTTCGGTGGAGATGTCGGAGGCCTTGAGACCTGCTGCGTCGCCGGAGCGGACACGGATGTTGTCGGTGCCGACGTCGAGCTTGACGCCACACTGCTCCAGTTTGGAGATGACGGCACCGAGGTGCTTTGGCTCGCAGCAGTCGACGTTGAGGTCGCCGCCGGTGATGGCTCCGGCGATGAGGAAGGTGCCGGCTTCGATGCGGTCGGGGTTTATGCGGTGGCGAGCACCGTGCAGCTTGCTCACGCCCTGAACGTGGATTGTACCCGTGCCCGCGCCTTCAATCTTTGCTCCCATGGCGGTGAGGAGAGCAGCGAGGTCGGTGACCTCAGGTTCGCGGGCGCAGTTTTCGAAGACGGTTTCGCCTTCGGCCAGGGTGGCGGCCATCAGGAGGTCTTCGGTGCCAGTGACGGTGATTTTGTCGAAGACGATGTGGGCCCCCTTCAGGCGGTCGGTGCGGGCTTCAAGGTAGCCGTGCTCCTGGGTGATAGTGGCACCCATGGCTTCGAGGCCCTTAATGTGGAGGTCGATGGGGCGGCCTCCTATGGCGCAGCCGCCGGGCATGGCGACTCGGGCGATGCCGGTGCGGGCGACGAGCGGCCCGAGGACGAGGGAACTGGCACGCATGGTCTTGACGATCTCGTACTTGGCGACCGGATCGGAGAGGACGGCGCAGCGGATGCGGGTGCGGTGCTGGGCGCGGCCGTAGCCTAATTCGACCTCGGCTCCCATGCTGGCCAAGAGCTTGCGTTCGGTCTCAATATCCCTAACTTGAGGGATGTTTTCGAGGATGACTTCGTCCTCGGTGAGGATGGCGGCGGCCATGCAGGGGAGCGCGGAGTTTTTGGCTCCGGAGACTTTGATGGTGCCTAGAAGGGGATTACCGCCGCGTACTACAAACTTATCCATTATGAGAGTTTACGGGGATTTGGCGTGGAAATGAGTGGCTTGGCTGGTTCTGAATTTTGTACTGGTACCCCTTCCCTGTACTGTTCCCATAAAGTATCCATTTTCAATAGTTTATGGAATAACTTTTCCGTAAAGTATTCATTATAGATATTTTACATGTAAAGTATTCTATTCAAACGAGTTATACGACCATAAAGAAAACCCCGGATGGCCGGGGCTTTCTTTATTTCTTCTGTTTCTATTCTACTGAATTGGAGGTAATTCATATGCCATGTCGATCCCGTTTATTAGCATAGGCTTACGGGGTTTGGGGCTTGACAGCTTCTTCTGTTGCCCTGTTTCGTTAGAGGCCCGAAGGCGGGGCGGTCTGGGATTGAGGATGGTGCGGACCGCGACGGCCGTGATGCAGGGACTTCATCTGTTCAATTTGGTCGGGTGTGAGGACTGTGGAGAGTTGCTGCTTGAGATCCTGATGAAGGGTGCGCATCTGCTGTTTCTTTTCGTCCGGGCTGAGTGAGGTGTTGCTCCACAATGCGCTCATCTTTTGGTCGCGGTCGGCGAGTATGGGTTCGAGCTTTGCAGTTTGGTCGGAAGAGAGATTGAGTTTTGTGCTGAGCCAGGCGGCCTCTTGCTGGGCGTTAGGACGGTGATGGTGGAAGTGCTTTCCCTCAGGGGCAGGGGTTGTGGCCGATTGGGCGAAGGCGAGGCCGCCAGAGAGGGCGAGAGCGAGAGATGCTGAGAGGAGAATTCGCTTCATGAGTGCTGCTCCTTGTCGCGGCTCGGTTTGCGTCGCCGCTTTCTGAGGGAATAGACGCGGTTTCCTGGAGAATGTTGCAGTTGGGCGATATGTGCAGATTTTTGCAATTCACCGGTACAAGAGCGGAGGGTACTTCGGAGGATTTCACCTTAGCAGTAGCCGTCGCTAAGCGGTGGCGCGATTAGCCCATCTTAGTCGCGATGAAACGGCGTCGAAGATGTTGCGTCGGTCTTGTCGGTGGATTGAAATCCGGACTCCCGCCCGATGATGAAGCCGCCCACGATGGGAATTGAAGGTGATGGCTGGGTTTAGACTTGGGCCCCTCGTCAATTCCCCCATTCAGGCTTACGTGAGCCGAAACTATCGGCTCACACAGACCTTTCCAAGCGGGGATGACGTGCGGGAAAGAATCGAGTAGTTCGTCTGGTTCGCGAGTTTGAAGAAGTCACATCGATAGCTGCCGTTCAGAATGTGTGTCATGTGAATGAAGAACGACCTTTTGTCGTCGCCAACGACAGGAAGGCGGATAGTGGCGGCGGATGACCAGAACGTTACAAGTTGCTGACAATCCGCGCTGAACGATTGGCTATGCTGTGAGCCTCACCTTTGTCGGGAGGCGTGTGCTGGCGAGACGAGAGGAAGCTTCGATACCTGCCTGGAGCAGCGATCAATTTGACTCTGCTTGTCCTCCGGAGATCGAGGCTCCTTACTTTGATGGCGGCCTCGGAGCATGTGTGCTAAGTAGGCATGCGGATGTCCTGGCGGCTTTTCGGTCTGCTGTTCTTTCTCCATGCGGGCCTCATAACGAGGCTTCTGAGCCGTCCGACGAAAGCGTCCGCTTGAAGGTGCGGGTGGACACGTTGGGAGGCGTTTACTCCAACTCATCTGCGTGTGTGGCGCGAGAGACTAACACTGGAGGTACATGCTCTGGCTGATTGTCTTGGAATAAAGAGACGGTAGATCTGATAGGAGATTATGCGCGACCGCTTTGTCTTTCGTTCGCGGCGACGGTAACAGGCATTTCTCTGCAGGATGCTGAACGTCTTCAGGAAAAAGCCCAGCGGATATCGGT
This sequence comes from Edaphobacter aggregans, assembly GCF_003945235.1. NCBI lineage: Bacteria > Pseudomonadati > Acidobacteriota > Terriglobia > Terriglobales > Acidobacteriaceae > Edaphobacter > Edaphobacter aggregans. Next base: position 975,583 of record NZ_RSDW01000001.1, on the reverse strand, counting down.
GGCTTCGGCCGATCCGTACGATAGGGCTTTACAGCCTTGTGCGAAGGCTGCCAATGCAGCGCTTCAGAAGTGCTTTCATTCGGGACCTGCGGCCTTGCGTGATTCAGGGTTCGTCGCTTTGTCGCAGACTATGTCCTGCATCCTGGGAAACGCGTGGTTTGCGCTCATGCAACGTCCGAAAGAGTGGCTCTTGCTGCACCGGCATCCTGAACTGATGGAACAGGCGGTCGAGGAGTTGCTACGGTATGCCGGACTGGTGCGGGTCCTGTTCCGAAGAGCGACAGAGGATGTGACCCTCAACGGGACTCTTATTCGCAAGGGAGACCGCGTCATTTTAAGGATTATTGCGGCGAAGCGTGACCCGAACTATTTTTTTGACGCGAATGAGATCTACGTCACGCGTAGGAGCACAGGGCACTTTGCCTTAGGCGCTGGTTCACACTCGTGCGTAGGCGCGAGTCTGATTCGTATGGCGGCCGTTACGATTACCTATCGTTGTTGAAGCGGTTTGCCGGGGCGGCGTTGGTGGAGCCTGTAGAATGGCGCGGCGGCGCGGGTTTTCGGTCGCCGGAGTCTCTGCGAGTTCGTCTGAGTGCAGGATGAATGGTGTTGCTTCTATATTCGCGGATGATTCTCAGCCGAAAGCGTGGCTCATTAGCTGCGATGAGGTCCTAGCGCAGTGATGCCGAGGCAGATGTTGACTGTTGATTCACAAACGAACCACATTAACATTGCGATCGCGAGCAGGCCACAGCGATGCTGTGTCGCAACGAGCCAGGATGAAGGATGCATAGGGACGATAGTGAAGTGTCTTCGTTCGTCGCAAAAGAGCACTGCGGCCAAGGCGGCGCAAGCGGAGAACATTGTCCGGAGATCGTGATATGTGATGTTACGAATTTTCATGGGCGACTCGGTCGTACTTACCTATAGACGGTCGAATCTGGCAAAAGAGGTGCGGGCTTCAGCAAAAATGGGTAGATACTGACTACAGCTCTAACCTGGAGTCGTCAATGGCGAGGCGGACGTTGCCGTCGGACTTGGCGAGACGGCGGACGGCTTCCATCTTGTCTACGTTGGCCTTGAGCATGACAACAGCGATGGGAATGGATTTGCCCGCGGACTTGATGGTGCGAATGGCGGTGTCGCGGTCGATGTCGCAGACCTTCATGAGGACACGGATGCCGCGCTCGACGAGCTTCGCGTTCTTCATGTGCACGTTGACCATGAGGTTGTCGTAAACGTAGCCGAGACGAGTCATGGCGCCGGTGGTGATCATGTTGAGGATCATCTTCTGTGCGCTGGCGGACTTCATGCGTGTGCTGCCGGAGATGACCTCGGGGCCGACCTCGGCGATGATGGTTGTGTCGGAGACGTCAGCGAGTGGGGTGTTGAGGTTGCAGGTGACGGCGGCGGTTTTGGCTCCACGGGCGCGTGCGTACTCGACTGCGCCGACGACGTAAGGGGTGCGACCGCTGGCGGAGACGCCGATGACGATGTCTTTGCGGGTGGGGCGCCGTCGTGCGATGTCGCGCTGGCCGAGTTCGGGGGAGTCTTCGTTGACGTCAGATGCGGAGGCAAGTGCCTTGGGGCCGCCGGCCATGATGTATTGAACCTGTGCGGGGGCGGTGGAGAAGGTCGGGGGACACTCGGAGGCGTCGAGGGATGCGATGCGCCCGCTGGAGCCGGCGCCCACGTAGATGAGACGGCCACCATCACGGAGGGATCGGGCGACGGTGTCGATAACGATGGCTATTTCGGGGAGCGCCTTCTTAACGGCGGCGGCGACCTTGGCGTCTTCGTGGCTGATGATGCGGGCGATCTCGATGGCAGACTTGGTATCGAGGCCTTCGGAGGCGGCGTTTGCCGTCTCGGTGGTGAGTTCCTGGAGGTCGGACAGACCTCGATTGCTGACGTGTTTTGGTGTTGAGACCTGCTCGATCATTGTGAGGGTTGCCATATGAAGATCCTGCTGCACTACATGTGCAATTCTAGTCCTATCGCTGTTAGATGCGGAAAGAAAACATTGATGTTGACTGAGCAGAATTGGAGTGGATACCTCACTTTGAAATACTTGTCGATACGAATTTAAGGCAGGTCGATTTTGTACGCCGGATGAGGTTCAATGTTTGACTGACCGTCGATAGAAGAGCGCCTGTAAGATGCATGACATGAGATTCAGGTTTGTTGGGTGGGCTATGACGGCGGGTGTCGTCTTGTTCGGGTTGATCGTTGGGGGAGCGTGGGCTCAGCAGACGGGTGTGGCCGATGCCGGATTACAGCAGGAATTGGCTGCGTTGGTTGAGAAGCACCATGGCAAAGTGGCTCTTTATGCGACACAGTTGAACACGGGCAAGAGTGTGGCGATCGATGCGGACAGGCCGGTGCAGACGGCTTCGGTGATCAAGCTGACGATTCTGTTTGAAGCGATGGAGCAGGTGCGGGCGGGTAAAGCTCGGTGGGACGAGAAGCTTACGCTGGTCAAGGGTGATGGTGTGAGCGGGTCGGGGGTGCTGACGTTTTTTGATACTCCGCTGATGTTGACGCTGAAGGATGTGCTGACCATGATGGTCATTGTGAGCGACAACACGGCTACGAATTTGGCGATCGACCGGTTTGGGGTGGATGCCGTGAATGCGCGAATCGCGTGGATGGGGTTGAAGGATACTCATCTGTATAAGAAGATCGGCAAGCCAGCTACGGGACCGATGCCTGCGGATCAGCCAAAGTTTGGGTTGGGTAAGACGACTGCTCGAGAGATGGCGATGGTGATGGAGCGGATTGGGCGGTGTCAACTGGCGGAGCGGGGAGAGCCGATGCTTGCGGGGGATGCGGCAATCTGTGAGGTCGCGCTGAAGATGCTCCGGAATCAGTTCTATCGGGAGACGATTCCGCGGTATTTGGAGAAGCTGGATTCTAGCGAGACGGGATCGGGAATAGCCAGTAAGACGGGTAGTTTGAACGCGGTACGAGCCGATGTGGCGATTGTCGCGGGAAAGACGGGGCCAATGGTGCTGTCGATTTTTACTTTTGATAATGAGGATAAGAGCTGGACGGTTGATAATGAAGGAGAAGTGTTGATTGGGCGGCTGGCGAAGACGATTGTTGAGGCGTGGTCGCCGGCGGGGCTGGATGGGAAGACACTAATTCCTGGGTTGGGTTTGGCGGGGCCGGTTGCCAGTGAGGCGGCTGGTGCGTCTAAATAATGGGTGAGGAATAGGACGTGGAGATGGACGAGCAGAAGACGCAGGAGCCGGTATCAGAGTCTGAGAAGAAGCCGGTGGCTGCGGATAAGGGTGGTGTGCGTTCGTGGCTTCGGGATCTTGTAGTTTCGGTGGTGGTGTCGGCGTTTATCATCGTTTTTCTCTACCAACCAGTGCGGGTGGAAGGCACGAGTATGCTGCCGATGCTGGAGGATCAGGACCGACTGTTCATCAACAAGATGGCTTACAAGGTAGGGGACATTCATCGTGGGGATGTGGTGGTGTTTCTTTATCCGCATGACCACACGAAGAGCTATATCAAGCGGGTGATTGCGTTGCCGGGGGATAATCTTCGGATCGATCGCGGGCAGGTTTATGTGAATGGCAAGGCGATTGAGGAGAAATATGTTCCGGCGCGGTTTGAGGATGATCGCTCGCAAACGGAGATGATGGTGCCGGATCATGAGTATTTTGTGATGGGAGACCATCGTTCGATTTCGAGTGATAGTCGTGATTTCGGGCCGGTAGATCAGGATTTGATCTATGGGAAGGCGGCTTTTGTTTATTGGCCGATGGAGCAGGTTGGGGTGGTGCGGTAGGTTTTCCCGCAGTTTTTTGGTGTTGTGAATAGGTGTTTTTTGGGGTGTTTTCGCGAAAAACTGTGTCTTGCTGATGGTTTTTGGTGGTGAATTAGCGGTGGATTGGTGGTGAAACGTGGTTTTTTGGAGGTCGCTTTTTTAGCACTCGAAAAATGCCACTTTTTAAAATTTTTCTGTGGAAAATTCTGGCTGCGGAATAGAGAACGCGGATGACTCCGGAGCGCCGTACTGAAGGCCCGCCTTGAAGATGGCGGGCCTTCCTTTGTGGCAGAGGTTTAGTTGGTGGCGTTGGTGACGATCTGGGCGAAGGAGGTGGGGTCGAGGCTGGCTCCTCCTACGAGTGCACCGTCGATGTCTTCGAGGCAGCAGAGGCTCTGTGCGTTGTCGGGTTTGACGGAGCCGCCGTAGAGGATTCGGATGGAAGCGGCCAGCTCAGGTGTGAGAGATTTGGCGATCTGGGCGCGGATGATCTTGTGGGCGTCTGCGGCGATCTCGGGGGTGGCGGTGCGGCCGGTGCCGATTGCCCAGACGGGCTCGTAGGCAAAGACGATAGGTGCTGCCGCGGCGGGGTCGACTCCTTCGAGAGCCAGGGAGGTCTGTAGTTCCAGGACGTTGGCGGTGAGGCCGGCTTCGCGCTCGGTGAGATGCTCACCTACGCAGACGATGGGAATGAGGCCGTGGGCGAGGGCGGCTTTGAGTTTGAGGTTGACGGTGGTGTCGGTCTCGTTGAAGTACTGGCGGCGTTCGGAGTGGCCGATGAGGACGTGGGTGGCTCCGATGGCGGTGAGCATGGTGGGGGAGGTTTCGCCGGTGTAGGCGCCTTCGTTGAGCCAGTGCATGGTCTGAGCGCCGACGAAGATGGATTTACCGCGGGCCGCATCTACGAGCGCGGGGAGGGAGGTCATCGAAGGGCACAGGACGATCTCGGCTTTGTCGTGATGCTTGATGAGCGGGGCGAAGTGGGTGAGGAAGGCGGTGGACTCGGTGGGGTTCTTGTACATCTTCCAGTTGGCGGCGATTAGTGGTTTGCGCATGTGGGGATCAGTATTCCATTTTCGAACGGGGCTGTGAAGAGACCGCCTGGGGCTACGGCTCTCGACGGTCGAGTCGGTGGAGCACGATGAGCGTGCCGATGATGCCGCAGAGGATAGGCACAAGAAGTACGGCAGCCTCCGAGATGCCACCGGCTACGGCACCGAGCCCTGACTGGTTGTGTTGAGCAAGAGCCATCCATACGTAGCCGATCAACATGACAATAATCAACAGCAAGACCGGAGCGAAGATGGCGGACACGATGAAGGCGACTGCGGCGATAAGGGGTTTGCGCATGATAGGGACCAGTATTCCTCTTTCGAAGAGATGCTCTACCAGTGGATTAGTCTTCTTGTGGCCGGTAAGGAATTTTCTCGATCAGAGATAACTGCGGAGAAGGAGTACGAGTGAGGAATTTTCGTGAGCTTGATGTTTGGCGCAGAGCGCATGAGTTGGTTCAGGCTGTGTATCGTGCTACAAAGCGATTGCCGAAGGAAGAGATATTTGGATTAACGGTCCAACTTCGAAGAGCTGGGACTGCTGTAGCGACGAGGATTGCAGAGGGTTGCGGGGTCGACAGCGATGTGGAGTTCGGCGGGTATCTTCAGCGATCGAAGGCTGCGGCTTCTGAACTGGAGTATCTACTCTTGCTTGCGCGAGACCTTGAATATCTGCCAGAGGCCGAATTTACAAGATTGAGTGAGGACGTGATTGTTGTGAAGAAGATGCTTAGTGGGTTTGTCCGCCGGATTTGAGTGTCCGGCGGATTTTGGGTATCAGGTATCAGGTATCAGGTATCGGGTATTAGGTATTGGGTATCAGGTCTCGGGTCTCGGGCTTGTTCTACTTGTCTGTTAATGCGGCTACGCCGGGGAGGGTTTTGCCTTCGAGGAATTCCAGGCTGGCTCCTCCTCCGGTGGAGATGTGGGTGATGCGGTCGGCTACGCCGGATTGCTGGACTGCGGCAACTGAGTCTCCGCCGCCTACGATGGTGGTGGCGTCGCGGTTGCGAGCTACTGCGTGGGCGATGGCGTTGGTGCCGTAGGCGAAGGCGGGCATTTCGAAGACGCCCATGGGGCCGTTCCAGATGATGGTGCGGGCGTCGGCGATCTCGTCTTCGAAGAGGGCGATGGATTTGGGGCCGATATCGAGGGCCATGAGTTCTGCGGGGAATGCGCCGTGACCGGAGAAGATCTTAGTGTTCGCGTCGGGGGCGAACTCGTCGGCGAGGACGTGGTCGATGGGGAGAAGGAAGCGGACGCCTTTGGCTTTGGCCTTGGCGAGGGCTGCTTTGGCTATGTCGATCTTGTCGGTTTCGACGAGAGATTTGCCAGTGTGCTGGCCCTGTGCGTTGAGGAAGGTGTAAGCCATGCCTCCACCAATGATGATGGCGTCGGCTTTGTCGAGGAGGTTGTCGATGACCTGAATCTTGTCGGAGACTTTGGCTCCTCCGATGATGGCGACGAAGGGCTTGTCGGGTTCGCTGAGAGCTTTGCCGAGGTAGGTGAGCTCTTTCTCCATGAGGAGGCCGGCGGCGGAGACTTTGACGAAGTGGGTGATGCCTTCGGTGGAGGCGTGGGCGCGGTGGGCGCTGCCAAAGGCATCGTTGATGTAGATATCGCAGAGCGAGGCGAGCTGTTTGGCGAAGGCGGGGTCGTTGGCTTCTTCTTCGGGGTGGAAGCGGAGGTTTTCGAGGAGGAGGGTCTGGCGGGACTCGAGGTTGTTGGCCATCTCGGTGGCGATCTCGCCTACGCAGTCGGGGGAGAAGGCTACGTTTTCGTCTTCGTCGAGGATGTGGTCGAGGAGGTGACGGAGGTGATCGACGATGGGACGGAGGCTCATGGTCGCGACGGGCTTGCCCTTGGGACGGCCGAGGTGCGAGCAGAGGATGACTTTGGCGTTGCGGCGGAGAGCGTACTCGATGGTGGGGAGGGTCTCACGGATGCGGGTGTCGTCGGTGATCTCACCATCCTTGATGGGGACGTTGAAGTCGACTCGGATGAGAACGCGCTTGTCGGTGAGGTCTAGATCGCGGATGGACAGCTTGGACATTCGATTTCCTTCGAGGTTATGTGTGACAACAGTCTAATTGGTTTGCATGAATGTTAAGGGCAGGCATGGGTAGGGATTTTGAAGCGGTTGAGAAACGTCGATCATAGGAGCGGCTTTTTGCAGTCGACACAGCGGCGGGCGATGAGGGCGACGGGGATTCCGATGAGCAGGATGTGACCGATGATTCCGTTGAGAAAAGGGCCAGTCGCGAAGTGCGGGCGAGGATAGACGTTGGAGAGCGGAAGGACGATGTAGTTCATGAAGAAATAGACGCAGATTCCGTAGGCGGCGCCGGAGAGAATGGGGCGCCGCGAGAGCGGGAGACTGCGGCTGGCAAGGATGTAGACCGCGGCGATGACGAAGGCGATAAAGAAGTGGAGCGCGACACCGAATGCTGCTGTGACCATGCCGTCGCCGTAGGCGATGCGGCCGAGGACGCCGCTGGCGACGGACTGGGGAATCTTGATGGGGGGGACGCCTAGAGTGCCGTAGTAGATGATGGCGTCGAGGAGGTCGAGGGTGCCGATGAGAAGGCCTGCACCGGCGATGACCAGCAGAACGTTGGCGCGACGATCAGCAGGTGTTGGCATCGGTTCCGATTTTAGTAGGGAATCCAGGCATCCGCCTCAATTTCTATGCGCCAGGTGGGGTTGAGGAGTTCCTTGATGACGACCATGGTGGCGGCAGGGCGGATGATGGAGAAGAATTTTCCGTGGACGCGGCCGGCGGCTTCCCAGTCTTGAGTATGGGTGAGGTACATGCGGGTGCGGTAAACGTGCTCGATGGAGGAGCCAGCATTTTTGAGAGCGGTGACGATGAGGGAGAGGCATTGCTCGGTCTGCTGGGCGATGTCGCCGTCGTCTGCGCCGACTGGTCCGGTGCCGGAGACGTGGATGTGGTTGCCGATGCGGACGGCTCGGGAGAAGCCGATGATGGGTTCGTACGGAGATGTGCCGGGGATGTTGGTGCGCGTCATGGTGCTAGTTTACCGATTTTCTGAGAGCGGTCTTCAGTTTGGCTGAAAGCGACATTGTTTGGGAGGAACTCTCGTTTAAAGTTCTTGCTTTTCTCTTGAACGGAACATACATTCGTTGCCATTCGGCCCCAGTATGAGTTTTGCCGGTTCAGTCCAATTCATCTGAAGACCTGGAGCGGAAGAACAGATCCTTCTGAGTATCATCCTCCGAGTGAATTCAAAGATGGGAGGCAAATGAGACACGTGCCTGTGCTTGTCGTCCTGCGCTATGAACTGTGGTTTTTTGTGGGGGGACTGGCGATCATTATTACTTATCGGCTGCTTAACGGGGTCATTAATACGAATTATTTGCTTAGCACCAAGGGGCCCGACGGTAGTTACAGTCCAGCTAGACTTCAACTATTTCTGTCCACGCTGGTGATTGCAATTTACTACGCGTACCGATGCTACCAATTGAAGGGCTTTGCTCCTGTGCCTCCAGAGCTTGGCGCGGCCCTCGGTGGGAGCAATGTGTTCTATGTCGTTCGCAAGTTTCTAAACGAGTCAGCGGGCCGATAACTGGTCGAAATTAAATTCAAGCTTGGCAGGGGGAACAGATGGCTCTCAAGGTAATCACAGCATGGGGCTTGGTGGTTTTTGTAGGGCTGCTTGTTGGAATCATCCTTTGGAAGATACTGACCGGGAAGATCGATTTGACGAAACTTGTCAGCGAGACAAATGGCGATGCCAGTATGTCGCGGTTTCAATTTCTGGTCTTCACCTTTGTGATTGTGCTGATGTGGGTCTATCTCTTCTTCTATAACGGAGACGGCAAGTTTCCCGATATCCCTCCGGGAGTATTGGGGCTGATGGGCATCAGTGGTGGGTCTTACGTGGTATCGAAGGGAATCCAAAAGAGCTTTGAGAGCGAGCAGGCGACGGCAGATACTAGAAGATCAAATGTGATAGCCGGCGGAGCAGTGAATGCTCCACCTCCTCCACCCGCACCACCTCAGATCGATTGAGTTTCACCAATCCAGGTGCTGGCTGGGTGGTCATGGTCGGGGCGAGATATGGCTATCGGCGAGCAAGTAGGGTCGCTCTTGGAGCAGATTTTTGCAAATGTATACTACGGCACATGACCGAGGTCCAGGGTGTTCGCCGCCAGCCTTTGCTGACGGTTGTTTGTGTATTGCTGTCCGCGCACTTTGCGATTGCCTATAACACTTTGACATCAGCAATGGTTCCCTTTCATACCTATAAGGACCTGAAGGGAGATGGTGGGCCGTTTGCGTATCGTATGCTGCCCGCTCTTTTGTGGAAGGCGGCTACGGCCCTTCTGCACCCTCTTTACCTGCGCTTTCCCAGGCTGCACATGCCTTACCTGAATCGTCCTTTTACGTCGCAGGAAGATTGGTTTGTCGTTTTGCTTACCTTCGCCGCAATGCTTGGGACGCTTCTGGTTGCGCGTCGTCTGCTGCGAAGTATCGACTCACACCGCGGGTTCGAATGGATGGCACTCGGCATGGGGTACGCTGCCTACTTCGATACGATGCTGGTGCTGAACCGTAATCTCTATTACCCATACGATGTTGCTGCTCTTTTCTTCTTTACCTTGCTGGTCTACCTGGCCTATCAGGGGCGACCTGTCGCTTTCACTCTGGTTCTCATTCCGGCTTTTTTGAACAAAGAAACCGCGGCAGTGGCGATCTTCATCTTTCTAGGCTTGCAGTATGGACGGTACTCTCTGCTTCGGCTGATGTCGTTGTGCGCGGGGATGGGGGCGCTGGTGGTTGCGATCCGTCTGGCGGAACGCGCTTATATTCAGCACCTCTGCTCGTCCTGTGGGGGAATGACGCAGAATCAGTTTTCAGAGAACGTTCATCAGATGTTCAATCCGCTGTTTTGGCTCTCCGAGTCGGCGGTGTTCGGCTTCGCGTATGTCGCAGCGATTCTGTTCTGGAGGTTTGTTCCGGTGCGGGTCAGGGTCACGTCGATTGCCGTCTTTGTCTTGTGGGGCGCTGCCATGACTGTGGTGGGGATTCTGCGGGAGGTGCGAATATTTTCGGAGCTTTCGGCTGTCGTCTTACTGATGATTGGACTGGGTGTTCATGGCTGGCTTCAGGAGCGTCGTCTTGAGCCACGGACGATAGGGGAGGGTGCTCCTGCTGTCGATGGTGAAGCCTCATTTGTGGTGGCGATTTAGTTCACCGCGGTGATTTGTGGGTTGGCTTCTTTTCTCTTAAAAGAGAAAGGGCGAGACTAACGTCTCGCCCTTTCATCTTGGAAAGAAATTACAGACCTTTCTTCACCAGGAACGTGATGAGGTCCTTGACGCGGTTGGAGTAGCCCCACTCGTTGTCGTACCAGCTGATGACCTTGCCGGTGTTGCTGATGACCTTGGTCAGCTTGGAGTCGACGATAGAGGAGAGTGCGTTGCCCTTGAAGTCAGAGGAGACGAGCTCTTCATCGGTGTAGCCGAGGATGCCCTTGAGTTCGCCTTCGGCGGCTGTCTTGAGAGCGGCATTGACGCTCTTGACGTCGATGGGCTTCTCGGTGACGAAGGTGAGGTCCACGACGGAGACGTTGGGGGTCGGGACGCGGATGGCAAAGCCGTCGAGCTTACCGTCCATCTCAGGGATGACGAGCTTGAGGGCCTTGGCTGCGCCAGTCGAGCTGGGGATCATGCTGAGAGCTGCGGCACGGGCGCGGCGGAGATCCTTGTGCGGGGTGTCGAGGATGACCTGGTCATTGGTGTAGCTGTGGATCGTGGTCATGATGCCTGACGTGATGCCGAAGCTGTCGTTCAGGACCTTGACGACGGGCGCGAGGCAGTTGGTGGTGCAGGAGGCGTTCGAGATGACGTTGTGCTTCGACGCGTCGTACTTGGAGTCGTTGACGCCGAGGACGAGTGTGAGGTCCTCGTTGGTGGCCGGAGCGGAGATGATGACCTTCTTGACGGTGCTGCCGAGGTGGGCCTTGGCCTTTTCAGCGTCGGTGAAGAAGCCAGTGGATTCGACGACGATCTGGGCGCCTACGCTGGCCCAGTCGAGCTTGGCGGGGTCGCGCTCGGCGAAGACTTTGATCTGCTTGCCGTCGACGGCGATGAAGTCGGCTCCGTGGGTGATCTCGTTCTTGAGGTTGCCGAGGATGGAGTCGTACTTGAGCAGGTGCGCGAGGGTGGCCGGAGTGGTGAGGTCATTTACAGCTACAAATTCAATGTCCGGGTTGCCGATAGCGCTGCGGAAGACGTTGCGTCCGATGCGGCCGAAGCCGTTGATGCCTACCTTTACTGCCATGATTTCGGTTGCTCCTGTCGTGGTGGTGCGAAGTATTTATGCGTTTTATCTATTGTAGAACGCAGAGGAATGGCGTGCATGCCATCAGGACGGGATGCTAACACTGGGGCAGGGGTGGCGCAAATTTTCAGGCGGAAAGTTGCGCGGGGTATCGACCGAGGTGCAGTGGATTTGCGGGGGGATTCGACGCTGTGTTACAAGCGACATATGCGCGAACTGCGCGATTGGATGCGCGAAAAAATGAGACGACGCCCTAGACGTGGACCGAATGACTCGGAGTCCACGGGCAAGAGCGGGCAAGAGCTGCCTGCTAACCAGCCTGCTCCCCTAAGACCATCGTACCCCGATGCTGCGCCGGTTCGTGCCGCTGAGCCTGCGGTCGCTGCGGAGACTGTTGCGGCTGCGGTTGAGCCTGCTGACGTGCCGGTGGCTGCTGAGAGTGTGCCGGTCGAGCCGAGGATGGTGGTGGAGACGCAGCCTGAGTCGTTGGCTACACCGCCGGCGGAACAGATTGCGGCTAAATCTCCTAAGGGATATGTGGTGTTGGCGATCGGGTTGCCAGGGTCGGGGAAGACGACCTGGTATAAGCGGCGGGGGGTTACTCCGCTGTCGAGCGATCTGCTGCGGACGCTCCTGTTCGATGACATTACGGAGCAGCGGTATCAGGGACTGGTGTTTTCGACGCTGCGGAGTCTGCTGCGGGCGAGACTGATTGCCAAGATGCCTTGGAACTACGTGGATGCCACGAACCTTTCGCCGCATGAGCGGAGACAGTGGATCAAGATGGCGAAGAGCTTCGGGTATGAGGTGCAGGCGGTATTTTTTGATGTGCCGTTGGCTGTCTGCATGGAGCGGAATCGGAAGCGCGAGCGGGCTGTCACAGATGAAGTGATGCAGAAGATGGCTGAGCGTCTGAAGCCGCCTACGTTCAAGGAAGGCTTCGAGAAGATTACGGTTGTCAGAGTGAAGGGGCAGCCGGGTAGCGAGCCTGCTGCGGTTGAGCCTGCCCCGGAGACTGCACAGTAAGTTCAGTGACAAGTTAGAGTAGAGGGCATGCCCACGGTTGGCGTCGAGTTCGCGAAGGTGAGCTACACGTTGGCTGGTGGGCGTGTTTTGTTGCGCGATATTTCTCTGCGGCTGGAAGCGGGGACGACTACGGCTTTGCTGGGGCGGAGTGGGTCGGGTAAGACAACGCTGTTGCGGATGATTAATGGGCTGGTGCGGCCTTCGTCGGGCAGGGTGCTGGTGGGGAATGAGGATGTAGGGGCGTCCGATGTGGTGGCTCTGCGGCGGGGGATTGGGTATGTGATCCAGGAGACGGGGCTGTTTCCGCATATGACGGTAGAGCGGAATGTGGGGATGGGGCTGGAGCTGGCTGGGCGGTCAAAGGGGGAGATTGCGGCTCGGGCTCGTGAGGTGGTGGAGTTGGTGGGGATGGATTTTGAGGAGTTTCGGGGGCGGTATCCTTGGCAGCTTTCTGGGGGGCAGAGGCAGCGGGTCGGGCTCGCGCGGGCGCTTGCTCTGGACCCTAAGGTGCTGCTTATGGATGAGCCGTTTGGGGCGCTGGATCCAATCACCAGGGCTGAGATGCAAACCATGTTGCGGGGTTTGTTGGAGCGGGTGGGGAAGACGGTTGTGTTGGTCACGCATGATTTGGATGAGGCGCTCTATTTGGCTGGTCGGGTGATTTTTTTGTCGGATGGGAGTGTGGCTGCGGACCTGCCTCCGGAGGAGATTGTGGGGTCGAATAATCCTTATGTAAAAGATTATGTTTCGGCGGTACATCGTGTGGTGTCAGCATGATGGCGTTTCTGCGGGCTCAGGGGTGGGGGATCGCTCGGCTGACGTTTGAGCATCTTTGGCTGACGCTTTCGGCGATGATGCTGGCGGTGGCGATTGGGCTGCCTTTGGGGGTTTTGCTGACACGGAAGCGGCGGTGGGCTGGACCCGTGATCGGGTTTGCGAATGTGGTGCAGACGGTGCCTAGTCTGGCTCTGTTTGGGTTGCTGCTGCCGGTGCCCTGGCTGGGGGAGAATGCGGCTCGGCTGGCGATTGTGGCGCTGACTGGGTATGCGTTGTTGCCGATTTTGCGCAATACGTATGCGGGGATTGGGAGTGTCGATGAGGCTTTGGTAGATGTTGCGAATGCCATGGGGATGACGGGGTGGCAGCGGTTGGTGAAGGTAGAGTTGCCGATTGCGGCCAGCGTGATTTTGGCGGGTTTGCGGACGGCTACGGTGACTTGTGTGGGGGTGGCTACGATTGCGGCGGCGATTGGAGCGGGTGGGTTGGGGGAATTGATCTTTCGGGGGGTGGCCAGTGTGGATAACGGGCTGGTGCTGGCGGGGGCGATTCCTGCGGCTCTGCTGGCTTTGGTGGCGGATGCTGGGTTGGGGTGGGTGGAGAAAAAAATGTCGGTGCGGCGAGCATGAGATTTCGCCAATTTTCTGGGAAAAACGGTGGTTACTTAGCGGTTTTTTGTCTGGCAAGTGTGGTTTGCGGGATGGTTTTTGGTGGTTGTTTTTTGGGGTGTGCTCCGCCGAGGTCGAGCCGGGTGACGATTGGGGCGAAGAACTTTACGGAGCAGGTGGTGCTGGGGGAGTTGCTGGCTCAAGAGATTGAAGCGGTGACGGGGCAGAGGGTGGAGCGGCGGTTCTATCTGGCGGGGAGCTACATCTGTCAGCAGGCTCTGGTGAGTGGGCGGATTGATGGGTATGTGGAGTATTCGGGGACGGCGCTGACGGCGATTTTGAAGCAGCCGTTGCCTCCGGTGGGGCAGCGGGATGAGGCGCAGGTCTTCCAGACGGTGCGACGGCTGTACTGGCAGCGGTATGGGGTGAAGGTGGGGCGGGGGCTTGGATTTGAGGATACGTTTGCGATGGTGATTCGGGGGGACGATGCTCGGCGGCTGGGGGTGAGGACGATATCGGATGCTGTGGCGCATGCTCCGGATTGGCGGCTGGGGGTGGGGTATGAGTTTGAGCAGCGGCCGGATGGGTTGCGGGGGCTGGAGGCGACGTATGGGCTGCGGTTCAAGGATGCTCCTCGGACGATGGATCTGGGGCTGCTTTATCGGGCGCTGCAGAACGAACAGGTGGATATGGTGGCGGGGAACTCGACCGATGGGCCGATTCGGGCGCTGGGGTTTGTGGCGCTGGAGGATGATAAGCACTACTTTCCTCCGTATGAGGCGGTGCCGTTGGTGAGGGCGGATTCGTTGCAGCGGCATCCGGGGATTCAGGTGGCTATGGATCGGTTGGCGGGCAGGGTCAGCGCTGAGGAGGTGCAGGGAATGAATGATGCGGTGGATGGGCAGCATCGGGATGTGGGGGATGTGGTGCGGGAATTTCGGAAAGGGAAGGGGCTTTGAAGTGACGGCGGATTTGCGCGGATTAACGGCGTAACGGTGATAAGAAAGATAAAGGCTAATAAGAGTTGATTGGAGGGAGGTGTGTTGATGGTTGAGCCTTGGTTGCGAGGGACTCGGTTGGAGGTGGATGCGGTTCGGCGTGGGGTGATCCATGCGCTGGAACTGGCGTCGGAGGATGTTGCGAAGTGGTGTGAGGGGTTGAGTGATGAGGAGCTAGAGGCGAGGCCGCTGGGGCTGCCTTCGGTGGGGTTCCATTTGCGGCATATGGCTCGGTCGCTGGATCGGCTGCTGACGTATGCGGAGGGGCAGCAGTTGAGTGAGCGGCAGATGGAGGCTCTGAAGACGGAGATGGAGTCAGCTGGGAGAGAGGCTTCGTTGATGGAGTTTGCTGAAGGGGTGGAGGTGGCGGTGAAGCGGGTGATTGCGATCTCGCCTGAGAGTTTTGGTGATAGGCGTGGGGTGGGGAGGAAGAATTTGCCTACGAGTGTGGGTGGGTTGCTGGTTCATTGCGCGGATCATACGCAGCGGCATGTTGGGCAGCTGGTGACTACGGCGAAGGTGGTGGTGGGGATGCGTGTGTGAGTTTGAGATTGTTACGAAACTCAATCCGGGAATCCAGTTCATCGCCGGTGTAACTGCCGGTAATTCGTCCACAATCGACAATCGCAAGGGACAACGGAATAATTGCGCCAAGGCAACGACGCGCGGAACAACGTTCTGCAATAGTTCTACCGACTCACCCTCGATTGATACCCTGGGTCTCCCGTCTATTCTGCCTGCAACCTCCTCGTGTATCGTCATCTCGCAAAGAAAGGGAGTTTGCAATGAGTCGATTTTCAGCTGCGGCACTCACAGTGGTACTCACGTGCATCACCTTACAGGCCTACGCGCAAACCACCGCCAGTGCCGATCCCTATTCGAATAACGCCGACGCGGGCAAAACACAATTCCCCCTCGCCGCACTCGCCGGTAAGGACTCCGGCGCCATCACCACAGCCCCCCCAGCCGCCATCAACCAGGGCCCATTCGATCCGGCGAAATGGAAGTACGGCCCGGCATACGATATCTCGCCCGATACACCCATATGGAATCCAGTGATGATCAAGATGATAAAGGGCGATAAGATCACCGGTGGCACAGTCTTCAGCACTGATACTCCGGAGACCTATTGTGCCATGGCCAACGCCGGCTACGACTTCATCTGGACCGAGATGCAGCACAACGCCCGCGACTGGGATGCCGTCGGCCGCATGTGGAAGGCCTGTCCCCACGCCAAAGCGGTACCCGGCGTTCGTGTCGCCTATACCGACGAGCGCGAAATTCAGCACGCCATGGATCTGGGGGCGCTCGTCATCGTGATTCCAACCGTCCGCTCCGTCGAAGAAGGCACCGCCGCGCGCGACTGGACAATGTACCCGCCGCTTGGCAAGCGCAGCCTGGGCGGCGGCCAGGCCTTCGATCCCTTGGTCTGGGGCAACGTCCCTGGCGGCTATCGCAACACCATCAACAAGAACGTCGTCCTCGTCGAAATGATCGAGACCCTCGAAGGCGTCAAGGACGCGCGCGCAATCGCCGCGATTCCAGGCGTCACCGCCATCTTCGCCGCAAGCGGAGACCTGGCAAACTTCTCCGGCTACAAGATGGGTTCACCCGACTACGAACGACTGATCAACATCGTGCACGACGCCGCGCTCGGCGCAGGCAAACGGCTCTGTGGCCCATTTGCATGGCGCGATCGGCCCGATTTCACTTGCTTCCAGAGCGCCAGTGAGATCGTCGCGATCGGCCGCGGAGTTGGCGATGAACTCGGACCCCTCAAAGACACGCAAGGCAAACCCACCGCTGGCCCCTACGCCCCGAAAAAATAGTTGTTGCCGTATTGTGGGGCAACTCGGAGGTTACACCGGCGATGGGAATGGGGCCGCGCAGAGTTTTGTGACAGTCTCGTTTGGTTGCTGTGGCGCGGGGGAGGGGCCGGGGCTGAAGCCCCTCGTTCATCGGGGGTGATATTTCGCAGGGCTAAAGACCTGCGCTCCGACCAAAGACCTACTTTGCTTTGAAGGCGGCTAGCATTTGTAGTTCGCGGGTGACGGTTTCTTTGGGTAAGGGGTGGTATGCGAGGGCTGAGACTTCCTTCTGGCCGGCGGTGAGGATCCATTCGAGGAAGTCGGCGACGGCGGATTTGGTGACAGGATCGGGGATTGATTCGGGGACGAGGAGCCACGTGAAGCTGGTGATGGGGTAGGCGTATTTGCCGGGGGCGTTGGTGAGCGAGGAGGCGATGGCAGAGGTCCCGTGAGGGGCGATAGCGGCAGCGGCGAGGGTGGCCAGGTTGGCCTGCATGAAGTTGCCGGCGGCGTTGCGGACGATTCCGTAGCTGAGTTGGCGCTGGATGGCGTAGGTGAGCTCGGTGTAGCCGATGGAGTTGGGTGTTTCAGCGACGCTGGCGGCGACGCCGTCGTTACCCTGGACGCCTTTGCCGACGGGCCATTTGACGGTGGTGCCGCTGCCGACGGTGGCTTTCCAGTCGGGGTTGGTTTTGCTGAGGAAGTCGGTGAAGGCGAAGGTGGTACCGCTGCCGTCGTTGCGGTGGATGATGACGATGGGAGCGCTGGGCAGGGGGACGCCGTGGTTGACGGCACGGATGGCGGGGTCATCCCAGGAGCGGATATTTCCCAGGTAGATGTTGGCGAGGATCTCGGGCGTGAAGCGGAGGTTGTTGCCGATCTGGGGCAGGTTATAGACGGGCACGATGGCGCCGAGGACGGTGGCGAACTGGAGGAGCTTTACGGGCATCTGGCGCATGTAGGCGTCGGAGAGGGCGACATCGGAGGCGGCGAAGGTGACTTTGCTGTCGTGGAGCTGCTCGAGGCCGGCTTCGGAGCCGATGCTGTTGTAGGTGATCTGAATGTCGGGGCGGTGCTGGCGGAAGGACTCTATCCAGGCCAGGTAGAGAGGCGCGGGAAAGGTGGCGCCGGCGGCCTTGAGGATGCGGACAGGGCCTTTGGAGGGCGAGCTGGTGAGGGCGACGAGGAGTTTGTGGGCGATCTGGTCGGCGAGGTCGTGACGGATGCCGGAGGAGGCATATCGGCTGGGAGTGACGATATTGGACCAGAGAAGATCGCCGCCTTTGCCGAGGAGTTGTGCGGAGAGGAAGCCGCCATAGGCGGGGTAGCCGCTGGTGGACCGCGGGTTGACGGAGACATAGCCTCGGACCCAAGTCTCCATCCTGACTTGCAGGATTGCGTCGGCCTGGGTGGGATCGTCGACGATTTGGACGGTGTGGTCTTTTTGCAGGTTATCGATGATTAGCTTGCGTGCGGCGGTCGAGTCGGATTTTCCGGTGATGGGGTCGACGTAGATCTTTTTGACTTGATGCAGGGTGTCGGTGGTTTGGGCGTGTGTGGGCAGAGTGATGGCTGCGGTGAGGGCGACGAGGAACCCGAGAAGGATGGATGCTGTGATCCATCTTTGGAGTGGCCTGAGGATGGATGGTCGCTTCATGGGTGGCTACGGTCTCCGTCGAAAACTTTCTTACTGGGCCCGGGTGGGGTCTCTGGCTGCGTCTCTGGCTCTTTGGACCTCTTTGGCTGAGAAGGGTATCACCTGGTGGTGATTCGTGGGTGAAGGCTGGCTGGTGGATCATGGTCCGGTGCAAGTAAGATTGGTTGCCATGAGTGTATTTTTTGCTGCTGGAAGTCCGATAACTGAGATGTCTGCCGCCGATGTGAAGGCTGGTTTGTTTTCTGCGCTGGAGAAGCTGGGTGAGCGGAAGAAGGTGCTGGCGGTACCGCCGGACTTTACGCGGTTTCATTCGCAGAGCGGCGTGCTGACGGAGCTGGCGTGGCAGTACTACGGGGATCGTCTGACGGATGTGCTTCCGGCGCTGGGAACGCATAAGGCGATGACCGATAGCGAGATTGCGACGATGTATGGGGCTACTCCGCGGGAGCTTTTCAGAGTGCATGACTGGCGGCATGATGTCGTGACGCTGGGGGATGTGCCGGGAGAGTTTCTGTATGAGGTGAGCGAGGGCAAGGTGGACTACTGCTGGCCGGCGCAGGTGAACAAGCTGTTGCGCGATGGTGGGCACGATTTGATTCTGTCGATCGGACAGGTGGTTCCGCATGAAGTGGTGGGGATGGCGAACTACAACAAGAACATCTTTGTGGGGACGGGTGGGTCGATTGGGATTCATCGCAGCCACTTTCTGGGGGCGGTGTATGGGATGGAACGGATGATGGGGCGGGCCGATACTCCGGTGCGGCGGGTGCTGAATTATGCGAGCGATCACTTTGCGACGAATCTGCCGATTGTGTATGTGCAGTCGGTGGTGGGAAAGAATGACGCTGGCAAGCTGGTGATACGCGGGCTTTATATTGGCGATGATGTCGAGTGTTTT
Source organism: Edaphobacter aggregans (assembly GCF_003945235.1). NCBI lineage: Bacteria > Pseudomonadati > Acidobacteriota > Terriglobia > Terriglobales > Acidobacteriaceae > Edaphobacter > Edaphobacter aggregans. The sequence goes on along the minus strand of NZ_RSDW01000001.1, from coordinate 956,674 downwards.
GAGTTAGCTGCAGCACTGAGTTTGAAGGTTAACTTTAAGATGATGGATCGGGAGATCAAGAAAGCTGTGGTGTTTCTTGATCCGCATGAGTTTCGGAGTACGTGGCTGGGGAATAAGAGCGTGTACCGGACGAGGATGGCTCTGGCTGACGATGCGGAGTTGATTGTGCTGGCTCCGGGGGTGCATGAGTTTGGCGAGGATGCGGCGATCGATGTACTGATTCGGAAGTATGGGTATTGCGGGACTCCGAAGACGCTAGAGCTGGTGAAGGAGGATGCGGCGCTGGCGGGGAATTTGAGCGCGGCGGCTCATTTGATTCACGGGTCGAGCGAGGGGCGGTTCACGATTCGGTATTGTCCGGGACACCTGACGCACGAGGAGATCGAGAGCGTCCACTTTGAGTATGGGGATCTGGCGGAGTACTCGGCCAAGTATGATCCGGAGAAATTGAAGGATGGGTGGAATGTTGTGGATGGGGAGGAGATTTTCTATATCTCGAATCCGGGGCTTGGGCTTTGGGCTTATGAGGGAAGGTTTAAGGACTAGCTACCGAATGATGAAGAGAACTGGGTCGCTTTCCATTTTAGGTTTGGCCTTCGTTTTGGCTCCCGTGGCCGCGGTGGGGCAGGGGACCACGCCTGCGAACTGGGTTGGCTCGTGGGCTGCTTCGCAGCAGTTGCCTGAGCCGCAGAACTCGCTTTCGGCGGAGGACCTCCGGGATGCTACGCTGCGGCAGATTGTTCATCTATCGGTGGGTGGGCCTGAGTTGCGGGTGCATGTGTCGAATGCGTTTGGGACGGCTCCGTTGCATTTGACTGCGGTACATGTGGCTCGGCCTGCGGCTGCGGGTGGTGGTGCGATCGATCCGGCTACGGATAAGGCTCTGACTTTTGGCGGGGCTCAGGATGTTACGGTGCCTGCGGGCGCGGAGTTTATCTCTGATCCGGTTGCGTTTCCGGTAGGGCCGTTGTCGGACCTTGTGATTACGCTGCATATGGATGCGGCTCCTGCTTCGCAGACGGGGCATCCGGGGTCGCGGGCGACTTCGTATGTGGCGCATGGGGACCTGGTTTCGGCGGTAAGCTTGCCTGACGCTAAGAAGGTGGAGCACTGGTATCAGGTTTCGGGTGTGGATGTGGCAGTGCCGGGTACTGCTGTTGTGACGCTGGGGGATTCGATTACGGATGGTCGTGGCTCGACGACGAATGGGAATGATCGATGGCCGGATGTGCTGGCGCGGCGGCTGCAGGCGGACAAGAAGACGCACACGGTTGGGGTTTTGAATGCGGGTACAGGCGGGAATCGCGTGCTGCTGGATGGGCTGGGGCCGAATGCGCTGGCACGGTTCGATCGCGATGTGATGGCTCCGGCGGGAGTGCGGTATGTGATTGTGCTGGAGGGCATCAACGATCTGGGGACGTTTACGCGCGAGGGGAATGTGGGGCAGGCGGAGCATGATGCTCTGGTGCATCGGATCCTTTCGGCGTATGAGCAGATGGCGCTGCGGGCTCATGCGCATGGGATCAAGGTGATTGGGGCGACGATTCTGCCGTTTGGCGGGTCGGGGTACTATCGCGCAAGTCCGGCGAGTGATGCTGACCGACAGGCGATCAATCAGTGGATTCGGACGACGAAGAACTTTGATGCGGTGGTGGATTTCGACAAGGTGGTGCGCGATCCGGCTCATCCTGAGCAGATGCTGTCTGCGTATGACTCGGGCGATCACCTTCATCCCTCAGCCGCGGGGTATCGGGTGATGGGAGAGGCTATTCCTCTTTCACTGTTTGCTTACTAGCGACCGCGGATTGACGCGGAGGTGCGCGGAGCAAAGGCGTAACAGTGATCAGGGGATAAGGCGGATAAAAGCAAGAAAAAAGGATGGTACATGCTAAAGCTCACTGGGGAGTTGCCCTTTGTGGGCTAGAGTGAGTATGCTGGGACGGTTGAAAGTGGTTAGACCAATCGATTTTGTGATGAAGAAGGGTGTTGGCAATGGCTGAAGGATTGAAACTTCCTAAATTTTCAGTAGGGGTGGGTGACCGGTTTGCGCATCAGGCGAAGGCGCAGCTTGCGGCTTGTGTGATGGCCGCCAACGCGGGGGTTGAGGTTTCACCGGTGTGGAACAAGTCGAACCGCGAGCACATGATTATCGGCTCCGAGCCGAGCCAGACGCGCGTGGCCGCCGATGCGGCGGTGAAGGAGCTGGGGTGGACTAAGCCTTATTTTCTGGATGCGGACCATATCAATTTGAATACGGTGGAGCGGTTTCTGGCGCCGTGTGACTTCTTTACGCTGGATGTGGCGGAGATGATTGGCAAGCCGGCGGACGCGAAGGATGTGGCGGCGTTTGTGAATCGGCATCCGGAGCTGGTGGGGACGGTGACGATTCCGCATATCGACGAGCCTTTCAAGACGGATGAGGCGTTTGTGACGGGCGTGGCCAATAAGTTTCTGGCTGCGGTGCAGGATGCGGGGCGGATTTATCGGTTTCTGGTGGAGAAGAAGGGTGCGGGGAATTTCGTGCCTGAGGTCTCGATGGATGAGACGGACTATCCTCAGACTCCGGTAGAGCTGCTGATTATTCTGGCGGCGATTGCGGATGAGAAGATTCCGATCCAGACGATTGCGCCGAAGTTTACGGGACGGTTCAACAAGGGCGTGGACTATGTAGGGGATGTGCCGCAGTTCACCAAGGAGTTCAACGAGGACCTTGCGGCGATTGCGTTTGCGATCAAGACGTATGGGCTGCCTGAGAATTTGAAGCTGAGCGTTCACTCGGGGTCGGACAAGTTTTCGATCTATCAGGCGATTCATGACGCGGTGAAGAGGTTTGGCGCGGGTGTGCATTTGAAGACGGCTGGGACGACCTGGCTGGAAGAGCTGATCGGGCTGGCTGAGGCTGGCGGATCGGGGTTGGAGATTGCCAAGGAAGTTTATGCGGAGGCGTATTCGCATCGTGAGGAGTTGTGCGCTCCTTATGCGACGGTGATCGATATCGATCCGGCGAAGCTGCCGTCTCCGGAAGAGGTGAATGGCTGGACCAGTGAGCAGTTCACGTCGGCGTTGCGCCATGATCAGAGCAACAAGGCGTATAACCCGAGCTTCCGGCAACTGCTGCATGTGGGCTTCAAGGTGGCGGCTAAGATGGGTGAGCGGTACTTGAATGCGCTCGAGGCCAATGAAGCTGTGGTGGCGCGTAATGTTACGACGAACCTTTTTGATCGCCATATCAAGCCGGTTTTTCTAGGACAATAAAAGGCTGGAGTAGGGAATAGGGAGTAGAAAGACGGAGAGGACTGTCTGAATGATTGTGGTGCTGATGGGGGTGACCGGGTCGGGGAAATCGACGATCGGGACGCTGCTGGCTGAGCGTACTGGTGCGGTGTTTGCCGATGCGGACGATTATCATCCGGCGGCGAACAAGGAGAAGATGGCGGCGGGGCATCCGCTGAATGATGCGGATCGGCAGCCGTGGCTGGAGACTCTGAATGGACTGATGCGCGGGTGGTTTGATGCGGGAAAGAATGGAGTGCTGGCGTGTTCGGCACTAAAGGAAAGGTATAGGGCAACGCTGGCAGCGGGAATGCCGACGGGAGCGGTGAAGTTTGTTTGGCTGGATGGATCCCGGGATATGATCTCGGAGCGGCTTTTGGAGCGGCATCATGAGTTCATGAATCCGAAGCTGCTGGAGAGTCAGTTTGAGGCGCTGGAGCCACCGAAGGATGCTTTGCGTATAGTGAATGATCGTAGCCCAGAGGAGATTGTGAGCCAGATTCTGGAGTACGTCTCGTCGGAGCCGATTTGGTAGTGAGATTGAGTGAAGACTGGTAACAGAGAAGATTACAAAGTTAGAGAGGAATTTTTCGATGGGGCATCCGTTGTTTGATCTGAAGGGCAAGACGGCAGTGGTGGTGGGGGGGACGTCCGGCATTGGACTGGCGATGGCGATTGGTCTGGCAGAAGCTGGCGCCGATGTGGTGGCGAGTTCGCGCCGTGCCGAACAGGTGGAAGAGGCCGCCAAGGCGATTGAGGCGAAGGGGCGGAAGTCGCTGCGGCTGACTTCGGATGTGGCCGATCGGGCTTCGCTCCAGGCACTGCTGGATGGAACGGTGAAAGAGTTTGGGAAGGTCGATATTCTGATCAACTCGGCGGGGAAGATCAAGCGGGAGCCTACGCTGACGGTATCGGAAGAGATGTGGGACGACATCATGGATACGAATGTGACCGGGACGCTGCGGGCTTGCCAGATCTTCGGGAAGCATATGTTGGAGCGTGGGTATGGGCGGATCATCAATATCGCTTCGCTGAATACTTTTGTTTCGTTGAAGGAAGTGACGGCTTATGCGGCTAGCAAGGCGGCGGTGGGTGCGCTGACGAAGTCGCTGGCGGTGGAGTGGAGCGCAAAGGGTGTGACGGTGAATGCGATTGCTCCGGGAGTGTTTCGGACGGCGCTGAATCAAAAACTTTTGGATGAGAGCGAGCGGGGTAAGGAGTTGCTGATGCGGACTCCGATGGGGCGCTTTGGGAAGACAGAGGAGCTAGTGGGGGCGGCGATCTATCTGGCCAGTGATGCTTCGGCTTTTGTTACGGGAGAGATTCTGGTGGTGGATGGCGGGTTCCTGGCCAGTGGTGTGAATCAGTAGTTTATTTTTTGCAGGTGAAGCCCCGGACTGAGCCGGGGCTTTTCTGTTTTTGTGACGTCAGGGTTTTAGCGCTTCGAGTCCTAGTAGTTGAGCTGCATTGTCGTGGAAGATTTGTTTTTGTTCGTCGGCGGTGAGGCCCAGGGAACGGACGGCTTTTATGGCTTCATCAGGTGTGTAGACGGGCCAATCGGAGCCGAAAAGGATGTGGTTGGTGCCTACTTTTCGCATTGTCCAGACGAGTTCGGGCTGAACGGGAGAGCCAGCGTAGGTGGCGGCGATGGCGGAGATGTCGAACCAGACGTTGTCGGCCATGCCGAGGCGTCGGATGAGTTCGAAGGAGACGGCCTCGCGGAAGTAAGAGAAGCCCATGTGGGCGAGGACGATTTTGGTTTTGGGATGCTGGACGGCGAGGAGTAGGAACTTGCCCATCTCGCTTGCGTCCCATGGCTTGTAGGAGTCGAAGAGGACGACGAGGTTGAGTTCACCGCACCTTTCGACGACCGTGCCTACGTCGGGGTCGGAGACGTCGAAGTTTTGGGTATTGGGATGGAGCTTGACCTCTTTTGCGCCTAGTTTTGCTACGCGATCGAGTTCGCTGAGGGCTGTCTGTTTGTCGGCTGGATGGACGGAGACGACTGGGTAGAAATGATTAGGAGATGCGGCGGCTGCTGCGAGGACGGCGTCGTTCTGCTGGCGGGTCTTTTCGGGTTGTCCCTGGCGAGCGATGACGATGAGCGCGCTTTTGGCTACTCCGGCAGTGGTGTCCAGTGTTCGAAGAGCATCGGTGCCGATGGGCTGGGTTGGTGTGAGACCGTCAGCTTCGCCGAGGCGGAGGTGTGCGTGGGCATCAATGATGGGACCTTTGTATTGTTGTGTGGTCTGGGTGCGTGCTTGAAGAGTGGCGCACAGAAAGGCCGCGATTGCGACGCAAAGATGTTTCCTGTTCATTCGCTGAATCCCTCGGTTGGAAATTGGTCGCAAACAATCATGTTAACTGTTGCGGAGGCTGGAATGGGGTCACTAACGAGGTGCGTATTAAGTGTGTTCAGTGAGGGTTGATGGAAGAGAGAAGGTTCCTTCGACGATTTCGAGGAAGGTTCGCTCTTCGCGAAGGATCAGGCGCTTTGTTTGTGCCATGAGAAAGTTTGCTCGAGCTTCGGGATCGGATCGCAGGCGGGCTCGGTAGGTTTCGTAAGCGGCAAGAGTATCGAAGGCGATCAAACCCCAGGCGATGTCGTTGGTTCCTTCGTGAGGAAGAAAGTAGCCGATGAGATGGCCTCCGCAGCGGGGGATGATGCGGGCCCAATTTTCTGCATACTTTTGGAATTCGTCTCTTTGGAATGGGTCGATCTGGTAGCGGATGAAGCATGTGATCTTCATGGAGCTCCTTTCGGTGGGGACTGCGGTTTGTGGCGCATACACGAGCTTTGTTGAGGCAAAGACTGCGGCGAGGGCGCTTATGGCCTCGCGGCGATTGATTTGGTTGTCGAGATGAGGCTTTGCGGGGGGCATATACGCAGTATGGCGATTGCTGGACATTCATGATTCGTTTGCTGTCAAATAATGAATGTCGAGGGGTAAACCACTATGACAGTGCATGTGATTGCAGCGGCGATTGGGGAGCCGGCTCGGGAGAAGATGCTGTATTGCCTGATGGATGGGCATGCCAGGACCAGTACGGAGCTTGCTGTGGTGGCTGATGTGAGTCCGTCCACGGCGAGTGTCCATTTGAATCGGTTGAAGGCGGCTGGTCTAGTGAAGGTGGCGGTGCAGGGGAAGCATCACTACTACAGTCTGGATGGGAGCGAGGTTGCGCAGATGCTGGAGGCGCTGAGTGTTCTTGTGGGTACTCCGAGGAAAAAGTTTGTGCCTAATACTCCTAGCCGCTTGTGTGCGGCGCGTACCTGTTATGACCATCTGGCTGGTACGGTGGGTGTTTCGCTGCATGATCGTTTGAAGGCGATGGGATGTTTGAGGGAGAAGGATGGTGGGCGTGCGTATGAGCTGACGCCGAAGGGAGTGAAGTTATTTGAGTCGCTGGGTGTCGATCTTGAGGCGACGTTTAGTTTGCGACGAAGGTTCGCGTTTCCGTGTCTGGATTGGAGTGAGCGGCGTCCTCATCTGGGCGGCGGGCTGGGGGCGGCTTTGTTGAAGGTTGTACTGAAGAAGAAGTGGGTGACGCAGGATTTAGACAGCAGGGCTCTTGCTGTTACTGGTGTAGGGCAGCGTGAGATGCTGCGTCAGTTTGGGCTTCAAGTCGAACGAAGCGGCAGACAGTAGAGATGGTCCGGGCTGGTTCAGCCTAGCCACTTGGGGTTGGCGGCGGTGCCGTCGTATTGGGCTGAGGTTTTGAAGAGCTCGTAGCGGCCTTCGAGGGCGGCTTCGCGAGTGCGGGCGAGGATGGCGGTCTGCTGGGCTTCGGTGAGGGGTTTGAAGGTGCGGGCGGCGGTCAGGGCTTGCTCGAGGATCGTGGGCGAGTCGATGCCGGTGATGACGACGGAGACGGGCTGAGTGAGGCCGTAGTGCAGGGCTTCGATGGGCTCGACGGTTTTGGAGTCGAGGATGTGATGGTCGCCGAAGGTCTTCATGGCGAGGATGCCGATGCCCTGCTTGAGAGCGACGGGGATGACTTCTTTGGTGAATGAGCGGAAGTGGGCGTCCATGACATTGATGGGCATCTGGACAGTGTCGAAGTGGAAGCTGTGTTTTTGGGCTGTCTCTAGCATGCGGAGGTGGACGGCGGGATCTTTGTGGCCGGTGAAGCCGATGTAGCGGATCTTGCCGGCTTGTTTGGCGGCTATGGCGGCTTCGATGGCTCCGTTTGGGGCGAAGATGCGGTCGGGGTCTTCCATGCGGATGACTTCGTGAAATTGAACGAGGTCGATGGTGTCGGTCTGGAGGCGGCCTAGGGATTGTTCGAGCTGCTTGTTGTAGGAGTCTTTGGTGCGGCCGTCCATTTTGGTCATGAGGAAGGCTTTGGAGCGGTAGCCGTCGCGGAGGGCCTGTCCCATGCGGACTTCGCTGAGGCCGTCATTGTAGTCCCAGCAGTTGTCGAGGAAGGTGATGCCGCTGTCGATGGCTTTGCGGATGAGGGCGATGCTCTCGTCGGCGTTGGATTGCTTGCCGATGTGGTAGCCGCCGAGGCCGATGGCGGAGACTCGCTCGCCGGTGGTGCCTAGTTCGCGGTAGATCATGCCGGGGGCTTCGGGGCGTTTGGGCGGGGTTGATGTTTGGGCGAAGCTGCTGGAGGTGGTGGCGGCTATTCCGGCGGCGGTGGCGGATTTTAGGAAGTCGCGGCGTTCCATCTGAACCCCCTGTCTGGTGATTTGGATGCGGTGACAGGCGGGTCAGATGGTTTGGCCGAAGGTGACTTCACTCAGGGCTGATTTGTCACGATAGGAAGTTCGATGAAGCTGGCGTTGGTAGGTGCGTGGTAGATACGTTGGGTTGCTTTCTTGTAGTCGGCGGGTTTGGCGAAGAAGATGTTCGGCACGAAGGTTTGAGGGTTGCGGTCGTAGAGAGGGAACCAGCTGGATTGAACCTGCACCATGATGCGGTGGCCGGGAAGGAAGACGTGATTTGCGGTTGGTAGAGCGAATTTGTAGAGCTGGGGTGCATCGGGGGTGATGGAGGCGGGCTGGGAGAGACTTTGACGATAGCGGCCGCGAAAGATGTCCATGGAGATGGGGAGTTGGTAGCCGCCGAGTTCGGGCTGGCCGGGGACCTCGTCGGGGTAGACGTCGATGAGCTTGACGACCCAGTCACTGTCGGTGCCGGAGGTGGAGGCTATGAGGTTGGCGATTGGTTCGCCGCTGATTTTGACGGGTGCGGTGAGGGTGTCGGTCTGGAAGGTGAGGACGTCAGGACGGCCAGAGAATTCGCGCTGATCATCTACCAGCCAACGTATCCACGAGAGATTTGGCGTGTAGCCGATGGGTTGACTGGGGCGCGTGCGAAAGGGCACGGGATGGGCGGGATCGGAGATGTATTCGTCGAAGGATGCTTCGGAGGTTTCGGTGGTTGGGGGGGCGGTGAAGGCGAGCTTGGCTGAGGATTGGAGGTAGAGTGGCGTTGACTTGGGCACGCATCCGGCCTCGCATCCTGTGGGCCAGGACTTGAGGTTTTGCCATCGATTGGTGCCGGTCTCGAACGCGGTTACGGGCGAGACGGTGAGTGGGGGCGCGTCGTCGTGCAGATAGTGTGCGAGGAAGGGCGCGAGGATCTGCTCGCGGAAGTAGAGGCCGGTGTCGCTGCGGAACTTGATGGCTCCGAGGGATTCGGCGTCCATGATCTCCTGGCCGTGATGCCAGGGACCGAAGACGAGGAAGAGCTTGTCGTGCTGGGGGTCTTTGGGTGCAAGGGCTTTGTAGACGGCGGGTGCGCCGTAGATGTCCTCCTGGTCCCAGAGGCTGGCTACGAGCATGGTGGGGACGGTGAGGGGTTCGGTGGCGAGTACGCGGTCGACGGCTTGGTCGCTCCAGAAGCTGTCATAGGCGGGGTGGTCGGTGATTTTTTTCCAGAAGCCGAGCTGGTCCATGTTGCGTTGCTTGCCGAGCTCACCGGCGGAGACGGCGTTCATGTAGGTGTCGTAGTCGTCGAAGTTGCTGGTGAGCCAGTGGGCGCTGTTGTCGCGGGTTCCGGCCTGCTCGTAGATGTAGGGCATGTTCTGCTGGCGGAAGGCTCCGTTGTGGAACCAGTCGTCGCCGCGCCAGCCGTCGACCATGGGGTTCATGGGGACGACGCATTTAAGCGCGGGATGGGGATGCACGAGGGGCATGAGGGCGAGGAAACCGTCGTAGGAGATGCCGAGGACGCCGACTTTGCCGTTCGACTCGGGTGTGTTTTTGACTAGCCAGTCGATGGTGTCGTAGGTGTCGGTGGACTCATCGACTGGGGTGGGGTTGAGGGAGCCGTGGATGGGGCGGTTCATGATGTAGTCGCCCTCGCTGCCGTATTTGCCACGGATGTCTTGCACGACGCGAATGTATCCGCCTTTGAGGATTGTTTCGGTGGCGTTGTCGTAGCCCCAGAGGGTGGGGCCGAGGTGGGTGCTGTAGCCGTTGGAGGTCAGTGTGGTTGCGCTGTAGGGCGTGCGAGTCAACAGAATGCCGGCGCGCTTTGCGCCTTTAGGCAAGAGGATGACGGTGTGTAGCTTGACGCCGTCCCGCATGGGGATCATGACTTCGCGGCGGGCGTAGTCCATGCCGTAGGTCGGTTGTTGGAAGGTGGCGGGGGTTTCGCTTGGGTAGTTCGGATACTTGGGGGAGTTCTGAGCGTGCAGCGAGCCGATGAGGATCAAGGCGGACGATAGGAGTGCTGCCGGACGGGGCCAACGGGGTGTTCTAGACATGTAGGAGCACCTGCTAGGGATAGAGGGAAGGTAGCACATCGCTTCTGGTCGTGGATTAGTGATTTACGGCTATGGGTGGTGGGCCATCCTTGCGATTAGCGTGGCCGTGTAGGCGGCGCCGAAGCCGTTGTCGATGTTGACTACGGTTACGTTGGGGGAGCAGGAGTTGAGCATGCCGAGGAGGGCGGCTGCTCCGTTGAAGCTGGCTCCGTAGCCTACAGAGGTGGGGACGGCGATGACGGGGACGCCGACGAGGCCACCGACTACGCTGGGGAGTGCGCCTTCCATGCCCGCGCAGACGATGACGACGTTGGCCTGGTTGATGGTTTCGCGCTGGGCGAGGATGCGGTGGAGACCGGCTACTCCTACGTCGTAGTGGCGGGTGACGTGAGTGCCGAAGAGCTCGGCGGTGATGGCGGCCTCTTCGGCGATGGGGAGATCGCTGGTTCCGGCGCAGAGGACGGCAACGTGGCCGCGAGGGGCGGCGTGGGATTGCCGGAGGGTGATGGCTCGCGCTGATGGGTGGTGGATGGCTGCGGGGATGGCTGTGAGGACGGCTTCGGCTGTGGCTTCGTCAGCTCGGGTGGCGAGGACGTCGACACCGGTAGCGGCCATGCGGGAGAAGATTTCGGCGGTTTGGGCGGGGGTTTTGCCGGCGGCGTAGATCACCTCGGGGAGCCCGCTGCGGAGGGTTCGATGGTGGTCGATTTTGGCGTGGCCGAGGTCTTCGAAGGGGAGGTCGGCTAGGCGGGCGGAGGCTTGCTCGGGGGTGAGGGTGCCGCGTTGGACTTCGGCGAGGAGATGGAGGAGGGTCGTGGGATTCATTTTGCTTTACGAATTAATTTCGGTTCGGGTGTAGGAGTGCGGTTCGCGTCGCGAATGCCCACATCTCAAAATCGAGATATGGAGCACCCAGATTTGTGGAGATGCTTCCTTCATTGCTTCGCCTGAAGATATGCGGCGGTGGCGGATTGGATGACTTGTTTGACGGGGACGTTGTGCTTTGCGGCGGCGGTGCGGCAGTCTTCGAACTCGGGGGCGGCGTTGAGGACTTCGTTGTTGCGGGAGCCGATTTTTATGCGGATTTCGCCGTAGGGGGTAGTGACAGTGGTGTGGGTGCGGTCGAGGCAGGAGCGGCGCTCCTGGTGGATGCGGACGCCGAGGGTGCTGGTCTCGCGTAGGAGTAGGCGTTCGAGGGTGGAGGCGTGGGCGTCGTCGGTGAGGATGGTGATGAGGGTGCCTAGGCGGCCCTTTTTCATCTGGACGGCGGTGCACATGACGTCGAAGGCTCCTTGCTGGAGGGCGGACTCGGTGACGTGGGCGAGGATTTGGGGGGAGAGGTCGTCGATGGCGGTTTCCAGGATGGTTACGGTTGTTGCGTTGGCATCCTGCAAAGGTGAAACAGGTCCCTCCACTGCGGCGGCAAAGTGCGCCTCCGGTCGGGATGACACTTCTTTTGGGTGTGAGTGGGTGGTGGTGGGGGCTTCGGCGGCTTCTCCGATGCTTAGGCGGAGGACGTTGGGGAAGTCTTTGGGGTTGCGGGTTCCGGCGCCGTAGCCGATTTGCTGGACACGCATGGCGGGCTGGGGGCCGAAGGTTGGTGCGAGGGTGCGGATGAGGGCTGCGCCGGTGGGAGTAACGAGTTCCTTTTCGATGTGGGCCGAGTAGGTGGGGAGGCCGCGAAGTAGGTCGGCGGTGGCGGGGGCCGGGACGGGGAAACGTCCGTGGGCGCAGCCGATCATGCCTCCGCCTACGTTGAGGGGGGAGGCGTGCCACTTGTCGATGTTGAGGGCTTGGACTCCGGCGGCGGCGCAGACGATGTCGACGATGGCGTCTACTGCGCCTACTTCGTGGAAGTGAATCTTTTCGATGTTTATGTTGTGGATTTTTGCTTCGGAGGTTCCGAGGAGTTCGAAGGTTTTGATGGCTGTTTGCTTGACCTCGGGGGCGAGGTTGGCGGATTGGATGAGGGCGCGGATGTTGGTGAGGGAGCGGCCGTGGGTGTGCTCGTGGGTGTGAGGGTGGTCGTGATGATGTTCTTCTTCGTGGGTATGAGGCTGGCCGGTTTTGTGGAGGTGCTGGGTCTTGGGATGGTGATGGTGGGCGTGGTCTTCGGCTGGGCGCTGGTCTTGGATCTTGCCGGGAAAATGATCTTGAGGGTGGGTGTGGGTGGGGTGGTGTGTGTGTGGGTCTTCGGCTAGCTTGCCGTTCTCAAGGACGTGGACCTTGGTGCTGGAGATGCCGCTGCGATCGACCTTTTCGATTTTTAGGGAGGCTCCGAGGGTAAGGGCGGCGGTGGCGTCGTGGAGGATCTGCGGGTCGAGGCCGGCGTCGATGAGGGCTCCGAGGAACATGTCACCACTGATGCCGGCGAAGCAGTCGAGGTAGGCGATACGCATAGTGGTTATTGTTTCATGCGAGAGGGTGGAAGGCTCAACACCGATTGTCACCGATAACGCCGATTTCAGTGACTGAGGGAGTCGTAGTGGTTGCACATGCGAAATGCGGGGCTTCGATCCGCTCAGAATGACAACAAATGACGAAAGGCTGGGCTTATTTTGTGGCGGGGGTGATGGCGGTGGCGGGGAGGACTTCGTTCATGGAGCCGGAGCGGTAGCCCTGGGTGTCTAGGGTGATGTAGAGGAAGCCGAGGGGGCGGAGGGCGGCGGTGATGTGGTCGAGGGTTTCGATGTTGAGGGCGCGGGGGAGTTCGGGGCGGGAGATTTCGATGCGGGCGAGGTCTCCGTGGTGGCGGACGCGGACTTGTTGGAAGCCTAGAGCGTGGAGGGCGGCTTCGGCTTGTTCGACCTGGGTGAGGTTTTCGCGGGTGACGGGGCGGCCGTACTCGATGCGCGAGGAGAGGCAGGCGCTGGCGGGCTTGTCCCAAAGGGTGAGGCCGGCTTCGCGGGCGAGGGTGCGGATTTCGGACTTGGTGAGCTGAGCGGTGACTAGCGGGGCTACGGCGTGGTGCTGGGCGGCGGCTTGCTGGCCGGGGCGGAAGGCTGCTACCGACGGGGCCTGGTCGTCGAGGTTCATGCCATAGGCGATGTGGACGAAGGCTTTTTGTGCGCGGAGTTGCTCCATCTGGGTGAAGAGCTCGTCTTTGCAGTGGAAGCAGCGCTGGGTGTCGTTGCGCTGGTAGTCGGGGTTTTCGAGTTCGGCGGTTTGGAGGATGTGGGTAGGGATGGAGTGTTCGGCGGCGAAGGCGAGGGCGGCGGCTAGTTCGGCTCGGGGGAGCGAGGGGGAATCGGCGATGACGGCTAGCATTTTGTCGCCGAGGGTTTGACGGGCGGCGTAGGCGAGGTAGGCGGAGTCGGTGCCGCCGGAGTAGGCGACCATCACGCTGCCGAGATCTCGCAGGGTGGCTTGGAGGAGAGCGGATTTGGCGGCGAGATCCATCTGTCTGGATTGTAGGACAGATTGAGGGTGCCGCCATGGTGGCGGAAAGGCTTAACACCGATATTCACCGATGACACCGATTAAATGCAGACCGTGTGCCTTCACGAAGGGGCGAGATGTGCGTAGGCTGATTACACCGATTGTTCGGTGAAAGAGGGTCCGATGCTGGTTAGTTGCTTGAGTTTTGCTGCTTCGATGGTTCTGATGGCTGCTTGTCCGGCTGTGGCGCAGATGAATATGGCAGGGCATGACATGGGGGCGATGAAGGAGATTCCCGCGCCGGAGAAGCTGCCGGTTCCGGTGAAGATGACTGGGATAGGGAACAGCCATCTGGCGATTACGGCGAAGCCTGAGGCTCAGGTTTGGTTTGATCAGGGGCTGAATCTGCTGCATGATTTTTGGGATTACGAGTCGTTGAGGGCGTTTGAGCAGGCGGTGCGGGTGGATCCGGATTGCGCGATGTGTTACTGGGGGCTGTATCAGGCTTTGATCTTCAGGAGCAGCGATGCGAATGCTTATGCAGATCAGGCGTTAGCCAATGCAGTGCGGCTGAAGAGTCGCGCGGGGAAGAACGAGCAGCTTTATATCGAAGCGGCGGTTGCGGGGCATGAGGCGGCGAAGGCTGCAGAGCCCGGGGCGAAGCCCGATGACTCGAAGGAGATTGCGATCTGGCGGCAGCTGGTGAAGGAGTATCCGACGGATTTGCAAGCGAAGATCTTTTTGTCGGGCAGTCTTCGCGATGGGTATGACGAGGCTGGGGAGCCGAAGAAGGGCACGAAAGAAGAGATTGCGATTCTGGAAGAGGTGCTGAAGGCGGCTCCGAATGATTCGGCTGCGCACCACTACTGGATTCATGCGATGGAGCCGAGCGCGCATCCGGAGAAGGCGCTGGAGAGTGCGACGGTGCTGGCTAGTCTGGCTCCGGCGTCGGGACATATGGTGCATATGCCGGGGCATATTTTTTATCGGGTGGGGGATTATGCGCAGGCGGAGCATTGGTTTGCGGCTTCGACGGCGGTAGATGAGGAATATATGCGCTCGCAGAATGTGGGTGTGGATGATGACTGGAATTATGTCCATAATCTGATGTATGGCATTGCGAATTTGATGGAAGAGGGGAAGCTGCGGGAGGCTACGGAGTTGTCGGGGAAGCTTTCGGGGGCGAGAGGGCAGTTTCGGGAGACACTGTACATCGGTACGCCGAGGGATGGGATGACTCGGCTGGATCCGAAGCTTCCGGTGGCTCTGCGGACGGGCGATTGGGCCAGTGTGCAGAAGATGCTAGAGGGGGCCAAGCCAGAGGAGAAGCTCGAGAATCTGAAGTTCCTTGCGGGGCAATTGGGGGAGTTTGCTCGCGGCATGATTGCAGTGCAGGCGGGGGATCTAGTTGCGGCGCAGGCGGCTTCGACGAGGCTGGATGCGGAGCTGTGGCGTATGTCGCAGAAGGTGAAAGATGCTCCAAAGAAAAAGAAGGAGGAGGCGAAGGCTCCGATGATGGCCGCGGTGATGCCGGATGCTTTGCCGGGGCCGCTGGTGTCTAGTTTGTCGATTATGTCGCTGGAGTTGCGGGGAGCGATTCTTGCGGAGCAGAAGAAGCTGAGCGAGGCGAAGGCTTTGTTTGATGAGGCGGCACAGGAGGAGAAGGGGCTGGGTTATCGTGAGCCTCCTAACTATATCCGGCCGGTGGGTGAAGCGGAGGGTGCGGTGTTGATGCGGGCGGGCGATTATGCCGGTGCGCATAAAGCTTATGAAGCGGCGTTGGTGGAGAGGCCGAAGTCGGGCTTTCCGCTGTATGGGATGGCTCGGAGTAGCGAGGCGGCGGGGGATGCGGCGGCGGCTCGGGCTGAGTATGCGAGGTTTGTTGCGGCATGGAAGGATGGGGATCAAGGGATGGCTGAGATGGCGCATGCTCGGGAGTACATGGCTGGGCAGAAGGCTGTGGCTGCGAATTGAGGTGCGGGATGGAACATCACCTGGAAGATACAGTGTCGCTTCTTAGTCGCACTCCCGCTGCGCTTGATGTGCTTCTGCGTGATCTGCCGGAGACTTGGACGTTTCGAAACGAAGGTGAAAATACTTGGAACGTATTTGATGTTGTTGGCCATCTGGTGCATGGTGAGCGAACTGATTGGATGTCGCGGGCACGGATGATATTGCAATTCGGCGAGAGTCGGACGTTTGAGCCGTTTGATCGGTTGGGGCAGGTGCGGGAGAGTCAGGGTAAGTCGCTGGGGCAGTTACTAGATGAATTTGCTCGTTTGCGGTCTGAAAACCTGAGTGAACTGCGTGCTCTGAATCTGCGGCAAGTGGACCTTGAGCGGAGTGGGCGGCATCCTAGCTTTGGTGTCGTTACTCTTTCGGAGTTGCTGGCGACTTGGGCGACTCACGATTTAACGCATTTGCACCAAATCTCACGGATTATGGCTCATCAGTACCGTGAGGCTGTGGGTCCGTGGAGCGTGTATCTTGGGGTGTTGCAGTGTGGTGGACACAGCTCTTCTTGATTAGTGCTTGCTGGTGATTTTTTGCCAGATTTCGGGGTCGACTGGGATGCCGAGGCGGAGATTTTCTTCGCGGAGTTGGATGGTCTGTTCGCCGGGGTAGCGGGTGGGTTTGGTGGGGTCGGCGGGGGTGGCGCGGTGTAGGTCGTCGATGATGGCGTCGGCGATGTGGGTGAGTTCGGCTGCGCTGGTTATGTTGGTTGGGTCGATGGTGAGGAAGAGTTGGGATTGGCCGGTTTCGCGGAGAGGATCGGGGGAGAATTGGTGGGTGGCTAGGCCTCCGGAGAGCATGGTGGCCATCATGTCGAGGACGAGGGCGAGGCCGGAGCCTTTCCAGTAGCCGATGGGGAGTGCTCGCTGCGAGGCTTCGATGGCGGCGGCGTCGCGGGTGAGATTGCCTGCGGTGTCGAATCCGCCGTCGACGGGGAGGGGCTCGTTGCGCTTGGCATAGGAGGCGAGGGTTCCGTAGGAGAACTGGGACATGGCCATGTCGAGGATGACGTGTTCGCCCGAGACGCGGGGGATGGCGATGACGAGGGGGTTGTTGCCGAGGGTGGGGGTCGTGGCTCCCCAGGCGGGCAGGTTGGCGAGGGTGTTGCTCCAGCAGATGGCGAAGAGGCCGGCTTCGGCGGCTAGCCAGCCATAGGTGCCTCCGCGCATCCAGTGGTTGGTGTTGCCAAGAGCGACCCCGCCGATGCCGTTTTGTTTGGCGAGGGTGATGGCGCGATTGATGGCGACGTATGCGTTTAGGTTGCCGATGCCTCGGTTGCCGTTCCATCGTTCGATACTGCCGAAGGAAGCGGTGAGGGTGGGTTCGGCGTGGATGTCGATACTGCCGTTGAGGACCATGGCTTCGAGGCGGGGGAAGCGGTTGAGGCCGTGGGTGTAGACGCCGTCGCGGGTGGTTTCGGCGATGAGGCGGGCGGAGAGGGCGCCGCGGTCTTCGCGGAGGCCGAGGCCTAGCATGGCGCGGTGGAGGGCTTCGTAGAGGTCGTTGTAGGGGACTCGGAGCATGTGGGTTTAGATCCAGCCTCCGTCGATGATGTGATTTTGGCCGGTGATGGCGGCGCTGTCGTCGGCGGCGAGGAAGAGCAGGAGGCGGGCGACTTCTTCGGGAAGGATGTGGCGCTTGAGAGATTGAGCGGCGAAGATGCGCTCTTTGTAGGCGGGAGACATGTAGAGGCGGTTTTGTTTTTCGGTGAAGATGGCTCCGGGCAGGACGCTGTTGACGCGGACGTTGAAGGGGCCGAGATCGCGCGAGAGGGAGCGTGTCATGGCGACGATTGCGGCTTTGGCCATGTTGTAGAGGGTGAGGTCGGGGGTGGGGATCAACGAGGAGATGGAACTCATATTGACGATCGAGCCTTGGCCTGCGGCTTTCATGCCGGGGATGACGGCTTGTGCAGCGAAGAACTGGTGGTTGAGGTTCACGGACATGCGCTGGTGCCAGTATTCGGGGGTGACGTCTTCGATGTGGTGACGTTCGTCGCTGGCTGCGTTGTTGATGAGGACTTGCGGGGAGCCTAGGGTGGCAGAGATGTCAGCAATTGTGGATTGGAGGGTGGGGATGTCGGTGAGGTCGCAGCGACGATAGAGCGGTGCGTGTGTGGAGCGGGGAGTGAGATTGCTAACCAGTGTGGTGGAGGGGTCGTCGGCTACGTCGAGGAAGACTACACGGGAACCTTGCAGGGCGAATTGTTCGACGGCGGCGGCGCCGATGCCTTGTCCGCCTCCGGTGATGAGAACTACTTTGTCGGCGAGGCTTGGATAGGTAGCGAAGATGCTGGGTGGGTTCATAGGGAATTAGGTCTAACGATCGATTGACGGCCCCGGAACAACATAGAAGAGCATACCCCAGGGGCTAAAGCCCCTTTTTGTTGTGGCTGCTTGAAAGACCCGAGGAGACCCAAGGCTGAAGCCTTGGGCTACCTAGAAGCGAAAGCCGATTCCTTTGGCATCGCTTAGTGGAAGAGGGGTGGGAGTTTGTCGCTGGCTCCGAAGAGGAAGATGGCTCCGATGATGAAGCTGTAGGCGGCGGTGAGAGAGGTGACGACGGTCTGGACGCGTGGGCGATGGGTGCTGGAAGCGAAGATGCCGGAGGCGCTGGCTGTCATGAGAGTGTTCATGAGGAGGAGGCCGAGGATGAAGCAGAGGAGTCCGAGGAACCCGAGACTGGTTCCGCCGAGGTTCGCGGCGAGCAGGAAGAGGAGGAGTTGCGAGGGGGTTTCGGCGCCAAGACCATGGATGATGCCAACGGTGAAGACTGAGGTGCGGTCGTAACGGAAGGTGAAGGGGTCGGGTTTTGGGGCCGTGGGATTGGCGAGGCGACGAATGCGCCATTGGGTGTAGCGTGCTCCGGATATGAGCAGGGCGATGCGACTGCGCGGTGTGGCGTGGTGGTGATGGTGCCCTGGTTTGCGGCGGAGGAAGGAGATGAGGACGTAGATACCGAGAGCGATGAGTGTGGCGCCGATGAGTCGCTCGCCGATGGCGTCCATGTGCTCGGGGAGGCCGATGTGGAGGAAGATGACGGCGGCTCCGAGGATGGCGACGGTGAAGGCGTGGCCGAGGGCGTAGAGGAGGCCGAGGCGCATGCCTTCGCGCCAAGTACGCTGGACGGAGGTGATGTCGGAGATGGCGGCGAGGTGGTCGTAGTCGAAGCCATGACGGAGTCCGAGGAGGGCGCAGGAGAGGAGGGCGAGTTCGAGGCTCGACGGCATGTCTTCTGGTAGGGTACGGGCTGGTTCGAGCGGACGCAAGGTGGGTGATGGCGTGGCCCGATTTTTTAGGGTGTCAATTTTTAGCAATAGAATGGCGGTTGGATATTTGAAAGGGGTTTGGATGGATTTGGAGAAGGTGATGCGGGAGGCGGTGGCTCCGAGGCCTAAGGTGGCGCGGCCGATTGTGGTGATTGGATCGGGTGGGATTGTGCATGATTCGCATCTGCCGGCTTATAAGAAGGCTAGGTTTCCTGTGGCGGCGTTGGTGGATGTGAACCTCGAGAAGGCGGAGGGGTTGGCTAAGGGCTTTGGGATTCCGTTTGCCACGACTTCGATTGCAGAGGCGATTCGGTATGCTCCGAAGAATGCGGTATTCGATGTAGCATTGCCGGCTAAGGCGATTGCGGGGGTGCTGCCACAGCTGCCGGATGGAGCGGCGGTGCTGATCCAGAAGCCGATGGGGGAGACGCTGGCTGAGGCGGTGGAGATTTTGAAGATATGCCGGGCGAAGGGGTTGGTTGCGGCGATTAATTTTCAGTTGCGGTGGGCTCCGAATATGCTGGCGGCTCGGGCATTGCATGGGACGGGTGCTCTGGGTGAGTTGCACGACATGGAAGTGTCGGTTAGTGTGCATATGCCTTGGGAGCTCTGGAGCTTTTTGAGTACGGCTCCGCGGCTGGAGATTCTTTACCATTCGATTCACTATGTGGATCTGGTGCGTAGCTGGTTTGGGAATCCGCGGGGTGTGTACGCAAAGACGGTGAAGAGTCCGCGTACGGCGGAATTGGCGGCGACCAAGAGCGTGATCACGTTTGATTATGGGGATGATAAGCGGGTGTTTATTGCTTCAAATCATAGCCATGATTTTGATCCGAATATGCAGCGAAGCTTTGTGCAGTGGGAGGGAATGAAGGGTGCGATGCGGGCGCAGATGGGGGTGAATCTGAATTATCCGGTTGGGTTGCCGGATAATTTGGAGTACATCGTTTGCGGGGATGGCGGGTGGAAGGATGGGCCGGTGAGCGGGAATTGGTTTCCGGATGCGTTTATGGGGTCGATGGGGTCGCTGCAGGCTTTTGTGCAGGGTGAGGCAACGACTCTGCCTACCAGCGTCGAGGATGCGATGGATACGATGCGGACGGTGGAGGCGGCTTATCTTTCGAGCGAGCGGGGCGGGGTGGAGTTGCCGGGGATTGAGTAGTTGTTGGTGTCCCAGATGAGCGCAGGGATTCGCTCGCCTGGGACATCAGTGTTTGGTTACGGATGGCCTAGATCTTTGCCTGCTTTGAAGTGGGAGGCGGCTTCGTTGGAGTGCTCCAGAGCTTTGGCGGAGTGCTCGTGTGCCTGCTTGGAGAGTTCGTGGGCGGTGAGGTGGTCGCCTTTATTGTGTGATGCGGCGGCGGCCTGATGGGCGTGAGCGGCTTTGTTGTGGAACTCGGCGGCTCGTTCGTGTGGGCTTTGCGGCATGGTGTTTCTCCTTTGCGACTGGAGGGCTAGCGGCCCATCCAGCCGCCGTCTACGGTGAGAATGGTTCCTGTGACGTAGTCGCTGGCGGCGGAGCTTAGGAAGAGTGCTGCTCCGGCGAGGTCTTGCGGCTGGCCCCAGCGGGCGGCGGGGATGCGTTCGAGGATCTGGCGGTTGCGGGTCTCGTCGGCCTGGAGGGCTTCGGTGTTGGTGGTGGCGAAGTAGCCGGGGGCTATGGCGTTGACCTGGATGCCTTTGGGCGCCCACTCGTTGGCGAGGGCCTTGGTGAGTTGGGCGATGCCGCCTTTGCTGGCCGAGTAGGCGGGGACGCGGATTCCTCCCTGAAAGCTGAGGAGCGAGGCGATGTTGACGATCTTGCCGTGGCCACGGGGGATCATGTTGCGGGCGGCGAGTTGGGAGAGTTGGAAGGGGCTGGTGAGGTTTACCTGAAGGACGCGGTCCCAGTCTTCGAGGGCGACCTCTTCGGCGGCGGCGCGGTGGATGGTGCCGGCGTTGTTGATGAGGATGTCGACGCGGCTGAGAGAGGCGAGGACTTGATTGAAGAGGTGCTCGGCTCCGTCGGTGGCGGAGAGGTCGGCTTGGAAGGCGTGAGCTTTGCCGCCAGCGGCATTGATGGCGGCGGCGGTATCATCGGCGGGGCGGCGGTTGCCGTGGCAGGCTACGGTTGCTCCGGCTTGTGCGAGTGCTGTGGCGATGGCGGCTCCGAGGCCGCTGGCGGAACCGGAGACGAGAGCGACTTTGTTGTCGAGGCGGAAGAGATCGAGTGCGTTTTGCATGTTAAGCCAATGTATCGCATGGGATGGGTGCGATGTATTGGGGGCGGTCGTGAGCTTGCAGGGATGTTGTATCAGACGGCGTCGTTACTGAATGTGACGGTTTACTTGCTTTGTGGTGAAGGCTGAGGTGTCGAAGCTGTAGGAGGATGGGGCTGCCAGTGTGAATTTGGCCGAGCGACGGCGTACATCTCTGCGCTGATCTGGTCGAAGAGTGCGTAGCGATCCTGGTTGACGGCATAGAGATCGAAGTGTGTGCGATCGGGTAGATAGGTGAAGTGCGGGTCTGCGCCTAGGTGGTTGAGGACTGCTTCGAATTTGTGCGCGGCTCCGTCGAGGTAGAAGGTGTCGGCGGTACCGACGATGAGGTGGATTCTGCCTTTCAGGTCGGGCTTGAGGATGGGCCAGTTGGTTTCGACGATGTGTGCGAGATCGTAGTGATCGCGCCAGTAGGAGACGACGGCTGGGTCTACAGCGCCGGTAGCGCGGTTGAACATTTGCTGGGGAGCGCCGGAGTTGTTTTTGGGCGAGAAGACCCATTCGAACGAGGCCAATTGGCCACCGTAGGGGCCGAGGACCTGCTCGAGTTGGGCTAACTCCTGGAGCGTGGAGAGAACTTTGCCGTGATCGCGCATGATGGGGATGAGTGCGCCATCGGGGGTGCGGTAGAGGTTTGCGTTGGGAGCGTAGAGGTCGGCGTTGGTGAAGTCGTGGAAGTCGCTGGGGTCGGGCGAGGTGGACCATGTGCCGCCGAAGATTTTGGGATAGTTGACCTGAAGCTGCAGGGTGGCCCAGCCGCCGCTGGAGTGGCCGTTGAGAAGTCGTCCGGTGGGACGGGCGTCCATGCGGTATTTGGATTCGAGGTAAGGAAGGAGCTCCGTTGTTAGCGCTGCGCCCCAGGGGCCGTTGTTTACGGAGTCGGCGAATTCATGGGTGCCTTGCGGGCAGGATTCGTCGAGCATGACCCAGATCATGGGAGGCATTTTGCCTTCGTTCATGCGGTCGCGCAGGCGTAACCCGCTAGCGAGGGAGTATTCCAAGTTGCCGCCGAATCCGTGGGTCCAATAGACGGTGGGGTAGCGTTCTTTGGCGTGTTCGGTGTAGCCGGGGGGCAGGACGACCCATGCCTGGAGGTTGACAGGGTGACCCCAAAAGCGGGTGAGGAGCGGGCTTTGAAGCTGTTCGAGCTGGACTACTCCAGGGGCTACCTGAGCATTGGCTTTTGCGAGGGAGGCGGTACGGGCGGGATCCTCTGTGGGGTGTTGGGTGAGTTCAAGGGTAGGTTCGGGGCCTTCGCCGGGAGTCCAGTGGGAAAGATCGAGGACGGGACTGATCCAGTCTTGTGGGCTTCGGCCGCTGTAGTTGTAGGTGTGGTCGATGTCGAGGACGGCCTGGACTTCGTAGTCGCCGGGGGTGATGGAGGCGAAGGGAGAGGGGAATGCCATGTCCTCGGCGTCGGGGTCGATTTCCACGGACGCACCTGCGCTGAGGCTCTGGACTTCTCTTGCTCCGACCCAGGCGGCTGTTGGACGAAGTTCGTCTGTACTTACTTCGTTGTCTCCGGTGCCGGGCTTGAGGAAGATGAGGAGACGTCCGCTAATCGGAGCGGTAAGGATGGAGGGTGCATGCACGATGAAGTGAACGTGGCTATGATCGGGCGAAGGTTGTGTGAACGCCGGAAGAGTGTGGAGCGCGGTAAGAAGGAGGGCTGCGTGGCGGAGGTGTGTTGCGATGCGAAGCTTCTGCATTCAGTCTCCTCGGCGCTGAAATTCAGGGCAATGATAGCAGGAGATTTCCACGCCGCAGACGAAGTAGGAGACAGGTTGAGATGGCTATACTGAGAACGCAGGTTTGGAGGAGTTGAATGAGGCTGTATCAGATGGCAGATGCGGTTCGGTATGGGTTGATGAATACCGAAGAGCTGCGAGAGACGTTTCTTCTGGAGGGGATGTTTCAGCCGGGAGAGATTGAGTTTGCTTATGTGGATCTTGACCGCACGGTGATTGGGTCTGCAGTTCCGACGACCGATGAGTTGAAGCTGGAGACGGAGCCGGAGTTGCGCGCTGATTATTTTTTGGAGCGGCGTGAGCTTGGGGTGCTGAATATCGGGGGCCCGGGCGCGGTGACTGTCGATGGCAAGACCTTCGCGATGGACAGGCTGGATTGTCTTTATGTGGGGCGCGGGAGCAAAGAGGTTACGTTTGCCAGTGCAGACGCTTCGGCTTCGGCTTGCTTTTATCTGTTGAGCTATCCGGCGCATGCGGAGTATCCGACGGCGATGGTGAAGTTCGCGGATATGAAGGGACTTGAGCTGGGCAGCGTGGAGACGTGCAATAAGCGCACGATTTATAAGGCTATTTACAAAGAGGGCATCAAGAGCTGCCAGCTGGTGATGGGTTTTACGCTGCTGTCATCGGGGAGCAATTGGAATACGATGCCTCCGCATACACATATGCGGCGCAGCGAGGTTTATTTCTACTTTGATGTTGACCCCGCGCATAGGGTGCTGCACTTGATGGGGCCTCCGGATGCTACGAGTCATCTAGTGGTGGCGGACAAAGAAGTCGTGGTGTCTCCGGGGTGGTCGATCCATGCTGGAGTTGGAACGAAGAACTATGGATTCTGCTGGGGTATGGGCGGAGAAAATCAGGCGTACGACGACATGGATGGTGTTGCCATCGCGGAGTTGAAATAGTGACGAAGAGTTTGGTGATTCGCAAGAAGGAAGAGTGTAAGTGGGATCTGGTGAGCCTGGGCGAGGTGATGCTAAGGCTGGATCCGGGTGATGTCAGGGTGGCGACAGCGCGGCAGTTCAACGTGTGGGAGGGTGGCGGTGAGTACAACGTCGCTCGCGGGCTGCGGCGTTGCTTTGGATTGAAGACTGCGATTGTGACGGCAGTGGCGGATAATCCGGTGGGCAGGTTGCTTGAGGACTTGATGCTGCAAGGCGGCGTGGATCAGTCGCATGTGGTGTGGACGAAGTATGACGGTGTGGGACGGACTACGCGCAATGGGTTGAACTTTACCGAGCGTGGGTTTGGTGTGCGTGCGGCGCTGGGCTGCTCGGACCGTGGGCATACTGCGGTGAGCCAGTTGAAGCCGGGACAGATCGATTGGGATGAGATTTTTGGCAAGGAGGGTTCGCGCTGGTTTCATACGGGCGGGATTTTCTGCGCACTGAGCGAGACTACGCCTGAGGTGGCGAAGGAGGCGATGGTCGCGGCTCGGAAGCATGGCGTGATGATCAGCTATGACTTGAATTATCGCGACTCGCTGTGGAAGTCGATTGGCGGGAAGGCTCGGGCAACTGAGGTGAATCGTGAGCTGGCTTCGTATGTCGATGTGATGATCGGCAATGAAGAGGACTTTACGGCGGCGCTGGGATTTGAGATTGAGGGCGTTGGCGAGGATCTGGGTGAGCTTGATTCGGCGAACTTCCGCAAGATGATCGAGAAGGCGGTGGCTACGTTCCCGAACTTCAGGGCAGTGGCGACTACGCTGCGTCATGCGAAGACGGCGAGTGTGAATGATTGGGGAGCCGTTTGCTATTACGAAGGCAAGTTCCATGAGGCGCGGCCTATGCCCGATCTCGAGATATTTGATCGCGTTGGCGGCGGGGACTCGTTTGCTTCGGGATTGATTTATGGCTTCCTGAATGACAAGGGCGCGGATTGGGCTGTCAATTGCGGCTGCGCGCATGGTGCGTTAGCGATGACTACTCCCGGTGATACGACTATGGCTACCTTCGATGAGGTGCAGCGCATCATGAAGGGCGGCGGGGCTCGCGTGCAGCGATAAAAGACAGGGAATAGGGAGTAGGGAATAGGAGAGATGATGGAGAAGGTTGCTGTATTGAAGTCGCTGAAGGAGATTGGGCTGGTTCCGGTGCTGCGTGCGGAGTCGGTGGATAAGGCGCTGGCGCTGGCTGAGGCGATTGCCGCCGGTGGCGTGACGGTGCTCGAGATCACGATGACGGTGCCGGGCGCGATTCAGGTGATGCGGAAGCTGGCAGAACAGCGGCCGGATATTCTGATTGGCGCGGGTACGGTGCTGGATGCGGAGACGGCGCGGATGTGCATTCTGGAGGGCGCGAAGTTTGTAGTGAGTCCGGCGCTGAATCTGCAGACGATTGAGATGTGCCATCGGTATTCGATTGCTGTTTTGCCGGGTGCGTTGACTCCTACGGAGATTGTCACGGCGTGGCAGGCGGGCGCGGATGTAGTGAAGGTATTCCCAGCTAGCGCGATGGGAGGTGCGAAGTATATTTCGACTCTGAAAGCTCCGCTGCCACATGTTGAGATGATTCCGACGGGCGGGGTTTCGCTGGCTACTGCAGCGGAGTTCCTGCAGGCTGGTGCGTTTGCACTTGGTGTGGGTGCAGATCTGGTGAATGCGAAGGCCATGGCGGAGGGTAAGCCCGAAGTCGTGACCGAGAGCGCTAAGAAGTATCTGGCGATTGTGAAGGAGTTTCAGTCGAAGGGGGCTGCTTAGGCTCGTTGATGAAGTCTGAAGTAGAAAGATGCGGCGGGACTTTGGTCTCGCCGTTGTTCTTTTGATCGTCGCGCTATGGGTGAGGGCGGGTGACCCAGAGTAAGGGCTGGCGGATGGGAAAGGTTCGCTGGAGTTCGGGGACGGTGGGATCGGGCGGTAGGGTGCGCCATAGGTCTGCGTATTCGGGGCGGTTGTACGCGCGGGCGGCGAGCAGAAGGCTGGGCTGGCGGAGAGGCAGGGCACTGAAGAGAGTGGCGTCGGCTTTGTAGGGCCACGCTCCGCGATGGAGGATGAAGGGGAAATGGCGTGCGATGGCGACGCGCATGCTTGGGCCGTCCTGGAGCTCGTACTCCCAGACGCTTTCGAAACGGGTGGAGAGTAGATCGCAGACGGCGGCGAGCATATCAAGGTTGAAGAGAGAGAGTCGATAGGGTGTGGGTGTGGTTAGCTCGCGGGGGAAGGTGCCTTCGCCGGAGATCTGGGCTCGGAGGGTGGTGGATCTGAACTGGTGACGGAGAGCGGTGAGGGGGCGGTCGTCTTTGGTGTTGAGGTGGGCGCAGGCGGCAGCTTGCAGTAGCCAGGAACTGCCGTTGTGGTCTCGGGTGTCGCGGGCGAGGCCGGCGAGGCGGGACGTGGTGAGCCAGTCGAAGTAGTCAGCGAACCATTTTTGGATGGTGACGAGGTCGGTGTCGGAGAGGGCTTCCGAGATGGAGAGGAAGGGAAGGGATTGCGCGACTTCGGCTAGATGGACGGCTTCGACGACGCCTTCGGGGCGGCCGGTTTTCGCTGGCTGGATAACCTGCGCGTAGAGGAGGCTCGGGGTCATGCTGGTGGCGGGGTCAATGAACCATGCGTGGAGATGGGCGACGGCGTGTTTGGCGTAGCGGTCGTCTTTGGTGAGGACGAAGGCGGCGGTGAGCGCGGGGACGTAGAGGCTGAGGTTGAGGAGCGCGTCGCGATGGGCAGTGAAGGCGTCGGGGTTGGGTTGGCCGACGCGAGGGATGTAAGGGTTGTTGGAGTCGGCTGGGTCGGGCCAGTAGTTTTCGGCTTCGGAGAAGAAGTCGTGTGGTGTGCCGGGACTGCGTGGCGAGGAGAGCTCGGTGAGGGGAACGGGGGGCTGCTTGAGATAGTCGTCTGCGGCGTGAAGGATGCGGTCGTGGTCAATGGCGGCAACGTCGGGGCGTGCCGTGGATTTTGTTGGGGAGGATGGTGTCTGAGACAGGAGAAGGCGGGGGGCGATCAGGAGTGAAGCTGCTTGAGAGCAGAATGTCCGGCGTGTGCTGGGCATAGTAGGCGGAAGAGTATCACGGCTTGGGAAGGTGGTGCATGCAGAAGAGTTTGCGACAGCATGCGTTGGGACTCTGTAGAATTCCTCGCGCAGTGTAAGGAGCAGAATATGAAATTTGTTTCGACCTGGTCGTTGCGTACGGATACTTATAAAGAAGCGACTGCGCGATTTCTAAAGAGTGGCGCTCAACCGCCGGAAGGCATCAAGACCATCGGGCGGTGGCACTACGCGGATGGGTCTGGCGGCGTGCATGTTCTGGAATGCGATGACGCACAGCTCTTGGCCGACTTTGCAGCGCAGTGGAGTGATCTGCTCGAGATCGATATCCGTCCTGCGGTCGATGACGCGCAAGTTGGCGGCGCTTTGATGAAAGCCATTGAGGCTCGTAAGTAGCGAGATCGCTGGGTGGTTCTGGCGCTATCCACGGCAAGGTCATAGTGTCTGCAAACCGCGATACGATAGAGGGGCGTGCCAGCTTACTTCCATACAGCGATTGCGCTTATTGGCTACATGCTCGCGGGTGGCGTCATACAGGCGGCGTCTTTTGTGGGTGAGCGGACAGTGCGAGTCTGCGTCAGGGATCAGCAAGGGCTGGCCATCGTTGGGGCACAGATTCAGCCAGTTTCGGAATCATCGAAGAGTATGACCAGCGATGGATCGGGATGCGCAAACTTGGAGATAGAGGCTGATGTAGAGGGCAAAGTGCGGGTGACGCGGCAAGGATTCGGCGGTGTTACTCAGGCAATAGGTGATGCGCCGGAACTTGATATCGTGATGGCGCTTGCAGCCAATCAGGAAAATGTGGAAGTGACGGCTGCGCGCGTTCCGCTGGCGCTAGATGCGAGTGCGAGCAGTGTAAGGACGATGTCGCAGGAGCAGCTGCGAGAGGCTCCGGGGTTTGTGTTGGATGACCGGTTGCGGCAGGTTGCGGGATTTCAGTTGTTTCGGAGGACGAGTTCGTGGGTTGCGAATCCGACATCGCAGGGGACGACACTGCGGGGGCTTGGGTCGACGGCTGCGAGTAGGACGCTGGTGTTGAGTGATCAGGTGCCGCTGAACGATGCCTTTGGTGGGTGGATTCATTGGAATGAAATTCCGCAACTGGCGGTGCGGGATGTCGCGCTGATGCGAGGAGGGGCTTCGGATCTTTATGGGTCGAGTGCGATTGGGGGCGTGATCGATGTGTTGCCGGTGAAGCCGGAAGGGCTCAATTATGCCGTGGATGCGGCGGGCGCCAACGAGGCAACGTCGATTGTGAATGGCTTGATTGCAGGTGGAGAGCGCGGCTGGAGCGGTCTTGGTGCGGCTACATTCTTTCGAACGGATGGATATATTTTGACGGCTCCAGAGGTGCGGGGACCGGTGGATGTGCCGTCGAATGTCCACTCGCAGAGCGGGAGGATGGAGTTTCGCCGGGATGTTGGAGGCGATGGTAATGTGTTTCTGCGTGGCAACTTGTTGAATGAGGCTCGAAGTAATGGGACGCCGTTGCAGACGAATGCTACGCGGATTTGGCGGTATGTGGGTGGGGGGGATTGGTCGCCGGTGGATGTTGGGCGGCTGATGTTGCGGCTGTATGGGACAAACCAGAACTATCGGCAGAGCTTTTCGTCGGTTGCGGCGGGGCGGGCTTCGGAGAAGCTTACGAATCTGCAGCAGGTTCCTTCGCAGCAGATGGGTGGAGCGGTGCAGTGGGCTCGGAGTTATCGGGCGCTGACTGTGGTTGCTGGTAGCGATGTGCTGGATACTCGGGCGACCGACAACGAGACCGGGGTGACGAATGGAGTGTTGAAGCCTACGGTGAGTACGAGCGCTCGGCAGCGCGGGACCGGAATTTATGGTGAGGCGCTTTGGCAGCCTTCGAGTTGGTCGATTGCGTTGTCGTCGCGGGTGGATTGGTTTGACACCTTCGATGCGCGGCAGGTTGGGGGTGGGCCGTCGAAGACGCTGCCGGATATTCAGGAGATGGTGTTCGATCCTCGGCTGGGTGTGGTGAAACAGCTTGGACATGGGTTGTCGCTGACTGGCTCGGCGTTTCGGGCGTTTCGTGGGCCGACTATGAATGAGCTTTACCGGACGGGGCAGGTGGGCCAGCAGATTACCTTTCCGAATGCCAGTTTGCGGACGGAGCGGGCTACGGGGTTTGAGTTTGGTGGACTGGTGAATGTGCGGCATCTGGGTTCGGTTCGGTCGAGCTACTTCTGGACGGAGGTGAATCGTCCGGTGTCTACGGTGACTTTGAGCTCGACGCCGACGAGTCAGACGCTAATGCGGGAGAATCTGGGGCAGCTGGTGAGCAAGGGCGTCACGACTGAAGTGGAGATGCATCCGGTTTCGTTTTTGATGGTGACGGCGGGGTATCAGTATGCGAACTCGACGGTGACGCAGTTCCAGGCCGACCCTACGCTGGTCGGTAAGTGGACTCCGCAGGTTCCGAGGAACAGCGCTTCTTTGCAGGCTCGGCTGGAGAAGAGCCGGGTTGGGACGATGAGTGTCGCTCTGCGGATGAGCGGCAGGCAGTATGATGACTCGGCGAATCAGTTTGAGCTGGATGGGTTCGTCCAGGTCGATGTTTATGCAGAGCACTCGTTTGGGCAGAGGTTCCGGGTTTATGGTTCGGTTCAGAATCTTGCGAACCAGCAGGTTCAGGCGGGGCGTACGCCTCTGCTTACGCTGGGCGCGCCTCGGATTGTGCTGGGTGGGTTGCGGTTTACCAGGTAACGCCCGGCGGATCGTTCGTGCAGTCCCTCTATCCTCTGGGCTGTGACAGGAAGGCATACCCAGGGCTGAAGCCCCCTTCTTTCTTTGCAGGATTGAGAGACCCAAGGCTGAAGCCTTGGGGTACCTAGAAGCAAAGACGCTGATGCGTCACATTTATGCGTGCTGAGTTTTATGAGTGCTGAGTGGACTTGTCAGGCGATGGCGGCGGTGACCAGGTGCTGGGCCTCCGTTTGGATTTGCTTGAGGTGGGTGGCGCCCTTGAAGGATTCGGCGTAGATCTTGTAGACGTCTTCGGTACCGGAGGGACGGGCGGCGAACCAGCCGTTCTCGGTTGTGACCTTGAGGCCGCCGATGGGGGCGTGGTTGCCGGGTGCTTCGGTGAGGATGGCGGTGATGGGCTCTCCGGCGAGCTCTTTTGCGGTGACTTGTGATGGGGAGAGTTTGGCTAGTTTGGCCTTCTGCTCCTTGGTGGCTGCTGCGTCGATGCGCTGGTAGGTGGGGGCGCCGTATTTTGCGGTGAGTTCGCGGTAGATGTCACCGGGGTCTTTGCTGGTGCGGGCGGTCATCTCGGCGGCGAGGAGGCCGGGGATGAGGCCGTCCTTGTCGGTGGTCCAGACTTGGCCGTTGCGGCGGAGAAAGGTAGCTCCGGCGGATTCTTCGCCCACGAAGCCGAGACTGCCGTCGAGGAGGCCGTCGACGAACCACTTGAAGCCTACTGGGACTTCGAGTAGGGGGCGGTTGAGGCCTTTGGCCACGCGGTCGATGATGCTGGAGGAGACGAGGGTTTTGCCGATGCCGACACTGCTCTTCCATTCCGGTCTGTGTGTGAAGAGGTACTGGATGCAGACGGCGAGATAGTGGTTGGGGTTGAGGAGGCCGGTGGTGCTGGTGACGATGCCGTGGCGGTCGTGGTCGGTGTCGGCGGCGAAGGCTACGTCGTATTTGTTCTTGTTGGCGATCATGCTGGCCATGGCGTAGGGGCTGGAGCAGTCCATGCGGATGCGGCCGTCCCAGTCGCAGGTCATGAAGCGGAAGGTGGGATCGACGTGGCGGTTGAGGATTTCTATGGGGAGCTTGTACCTTTCGGCGATACGAGGCCAGTAGTGGACTCCGGCTCCTCCGAGTGGATCGACGGCTAACTTGAGGTCGGTGCCTTTGAGGACGTCGAAGTCGATGACGTTTGCGAGGTCGTCGACGTAGGCGGTGATGTAGTCGTGACGGTAGGTCTTGTCGGCGGAGAGGGCGCGGAAGTAAGAGATGCGCTTGACGCCTTTGAGGCCGGCGGCGATGAGTTCGTTGGCGCGGTTTTCGATCCACTTGGTAGCGGAGGTGTCGGCGGGGCCGCCGGTGGGTGGGTTGTATTTGAAGCCGCCGTCTTCGGGAGGGTTGTGGGAGGGGGTGATGACGATGCCGTCGGCTCGGTGGAGTTTGGAGTTTTGGTTGCGCGTGAGGATGGCGTGGGAGAG
This sequence comes from Edaphobacter aggregans, assembly GCF_003945235.1. Lineage (NCBI taxonomy): Bacteria > Pseudomonadati > Acidobacteriota > Terriglobia > Terriglobales > Acidobacteriaceae > Edaphobacter > Edaphobacter aggregans. Next base: position 925,837 of record NZ_RSDW01000001.1, on the reverse strand, counting down.
GGCGGGGGTGGGGGTGTAGCCGAGGTGTTCGTCGATGATGGTCTCGATGTCGTTGGCGGCGAGGACCTCGAGTGCGGTGGTGAAGGCGGGCTCGGAGAGAGCGTGGGTGTCTTTGGCGAGGAAGAGGGGGCCGAGGGTGTGCTGGGTGGCGCGGTATTCGACGATGGCCTGGGTGATGGCGGCGATGTGGTCGTCGTTGAAGGAGGCGTCAAAGGAGGAGCCGCGGTGGCCGGAGGTGCCGAAGGAAACGCGCTGGGCGGGGACGGCGGCGTCGGGGTGGAGGGAGTAGAAGGCGGTGATGAGGCGTGGGATGTCGACGAGGGTTTCGGGGAAGGGGAGTTGGCCGGGCTGGTTGGTTGGGGTGGCGCTCATGGGGGTGTCCTCGTCTTTAGTGTCGATTGCTTTCTATGGGATGCGGATTGTAATGGTATCGCGATGGGTAGGTTAAGTCCTAAACAGGGGGAGGGATCATGTCGGGGGTAATGACACGGAAGTTGTAGAGGGCGACGTGTAATATGGTTGTGTTTTGTGAGCCTTTGTTCTAGAACGGGAAGGCTCCCAGTTTCTGTTCCCAAAATGAACATTGCATGGTCAGTCCATGGCCAGCGCAACGTGCACTGTAGAGTTTCGATCGTTGAGTGGAAGTGACCGGCCCTCTGTTTGCGCAAGCAGGCGGAGGGTGCGGGTCTTTTGGTTTGTGTCTCTGTAACGTTGAGTTGCTTGGGGAAGGTCTTGGGACGTTTGATGGGGCTGGTCAAGGGGGGATTGCCGCCGTGGTTAGGGGTGGCGGCGTTGCTGGTGGCGACGGTTGGGCAGGCTCGTGCCGTCGAGGCGACGCTGGTGGCGGATGCCCATGTGAATCAGGCTCTGCCAGCGGTGAATAGTGGGACGATTTCGAATTTGAATGTAGGTGGTGGGTATACTGCTCTGCTGCAGTTTGACTTGGGTACACTGCCGCCAGGGACTACGGCTTCGCAGGTGTCGAGGGCGGTGCTGCGGCTGTTTTGCAACCGGATGGATACGGCGGGACTGGTGAGTGTTCAGCCGCTGGGGGGAGCTTGGGGGGAGTATAGCGTGACGTATTCAACGCTGCCTTCCCTGGGGAGTGCTTCACAGGTGTTTTCGGTGGGCCAGGCTGGGGCGTATGTGACGGTGGATGTCACGTCGTTGGTGCAGGGGTGGATTACGACTCCGGCGACCAATTTTGGGGTGGCGCTGACGGCGGCTACGGCAGTGGTGCAATTCGACAGCAAGGAGAATGACCTGACGGGCCATGCGGCTGAGTTGGATGTGGTGCTGGCTACGGCTGGGGCTACGGGCGCCACGGGGCCTCAAGGGCCACAGGGTGTGGCGGGACCGGCGGGGCCGCAGGGGATTCAGGGGGTTCAGGGGGCGAAGGGTGATACGGGGGTTGCGGGGCCGATGGGACCGGCTGGGCCTGCGGCGAATGGCTCGGGGCTGGGGTATCGGGGAACGTATGACTCGACGGCGAATTACGCGGTGAACGATATGGTGGTGTTTCAGGGGTCGAGCTATATCTCGCTGACGGCTGGGAATTTGGGGAATACGCCGGGGCTTAATCCGCTGCAGTGGGGGTTGGTGGCGCAGGCAGGGGTGGGGACTACGGGGGCGCAGGGAGCAACGGGGCCGCAAGGGCCTCCGGGGTTGACGGGGCCTCAGGGGCCGGTTGGGGCTACGGGGGCGACGGGTGCTGCTGGGGCTGCGGGCGCGTCGGGGAGTCCGGGGTTGGTGTATCAGGGGGTGTATTCGTCGGTGACGAACTATGCGCTGGGGGATGTAGTGCTTTGGCAGGGGGCTAGTTATGCGTCGTTGAGCGCGGGGAATCACGGGAATACTCCGGATGCGAGTCCGGCGTGGTGGGGTGTGCTGACGGCGCAGGGACCGGTTGGGCCTCAGGGGCTAAAGGGCGTGGCGGGGGCACAGGGGCCTCAGGGGTTGCAGGGGGCGGTGGGACCTCCGGGGGAGCAGGGGCCGCAAGGGGTGCAGGGCGTTCCGGGGCAGGCGGGGGCTCAGGGGTTGACTGGGGCGACGGGGCCGCAGGGGCTTCAGGGGCCGATGGGGCCTCAGGGTGTGGCGGGGCCAGTTGGGCTGTCGTTTAAGGGGGCGTACTCTTCGACAACGAACTATGCTCTGGCCGATGGCGTGATGTATGGCGGTGCAGGGTATGTTTCGCTGGTGGATGGGAATCATGGGAATACGCCGGATCAGAGTCCGGGGCAGTGGGCTATGTTTGCGGCGGCGGGTGCGACAGGGCCGGCTGGGCCTCAGGGATTGGCCGGGCCGCAGGGTTTGCAGGGGGTGACGGGGCCGCAGGGTGCTACGGGGGCTACGGGTGCGACTGGAGCTACTGGGCCTCAGGGGCCTGCGGTGGCGAACTACACGGGGAACTATGATTCGGCGACGAACTATGGGCTGCATGATGCGGTGAGCTATGGTGGGTCGACGTATGTTTCGTTGGGGTCGGGGAATGTGGGGAATACGCCGGGGCTGAGTCCGGCGTATTGGACGGTGCTGGCGGCCCAGGGGCCTCAAGGGCCTGCTGGGCCGGCGGGTGCTGCGGGGCCTCAGGGGCCGGTGGGGGCTACTGGTGCCACGGGCGCGACTGGGCCGCAAGGGCCTCCGGTGAGTTTTATGGGGACGTGGGTGGCTGGGCAGACCTACGCGGTTGGCGCTGCGGTTGGGTATGGCGGGACGAGCTATGTTGCGTTGGTGGGGAATGTGGGGAGAGAGCCGGATTTGAGTCCGGCGTACTGGGGGGTGCTGGCGCAGACAGGCGCTTCGGGGGCCGCGGGTGCGGCTGGGCCGATGGGGCCTCAGGGGCCGGCTGGGACGGTGGGGATGAGCTATAAGGGTGCGTGGGTGGCGAGTGTGGGGTATGTGGCTAATGATGCGGTGGTGTTTGGGGGAACGACTTATCTGGCGTTGGGGACGAGTCTGGAGTCGGAGCCGGATGTTTCGCCTGCGGTTTGGGGGGTCCTGGCTCAGGCGGGGAGTGCAGGGGCTACGGGGCCGGCGGGGGCTGCTGCTGCGGTGAGTGTCGGGACGGTGACGACGGGGGCGGCGGGGACGCAGGCTTCGGTGACGAACAGTGGGACGGCGAGTGCTGCGGTGCTGAATTTTACGATTCCGCAGGGTGCTCCTGGAGCAAATGGGACGGGTGGTGGCGGAGGTGGGGGGACGAGCGGGATTCCGTTTGCTTCGATGTACCACGCGGTTTCGTTTAATTCGGTCTACTACTCAGTGAACAATACGGGGTCGGCGTTGACGGAGGGGACGGCGGAGCTTACGTGGGTTCCGGCGGGGTGTGTAGCCACGAAGCTGGTGGTGTTTTCGCAGCAGACGAATGCTATTAGCGTGATGCTGCGGCAGGGGACGCCGGGAGCGATGGCGGATACGGGGTTGGGCTGCTCGGCGGCTTCGGGTGGGATGTGTACGGCTACGGGGAGTGTGGCGGTGGCGGCGGGAAACTTTGTGGACCTGAGTATCAGTGGGGCGAGTGGGACGGCGGCTGGGGTGTGGACGGCTTTGGCTTGCGATTGATCCGGTTTGTGAAATTTTAGTTTCGTTAATAAAAGATCTCTGTGGCTTGTTTTGATTGGCCTATGGATGGGTGCGGGCGATATGCTGGTGTGGTCTCGATTTGATGATTGTGAGGGTTTGGAATGCGGTTGTTTGCGGCTTCGGTTGTGATGGGTTGTGCGGTGGCGCAGGGTTTGTGGGCTCAGGATGCAAGTTCGGCGAAGATGGCGGAGTCAGTGATCAAGGAGTGGCCTGCGGGGGTTGTGACGACTGAGAATCATCCGGGCGAGTGGGCGTATGAGGAGGGTGTGCTTCTGGATGGGATGGCAGCTCAGTGGCACGCTACCGCGAATGGTGATGACTTTCGCTACATCAAGGCAGCGGTGGATAAGTATGTCGCCGAGGATGGAACGATTAAGGGCTATAAGGCTGACGGGCATACGCTGGACGACATTGAAATGGGCCGAGCGGTGTTGCTGGTGTATCGGGTGACGCAACAGCCGAAGTACTACAAGGCGGCGAAGTTTTTGCATGAGCAGCTTGCTGCGCAGCCGAGGACGGCGAGTGGTGGGTACTGGCATAAGCAGATCTATCCGAACCAGATGTGGCTGGATGGGGCTTATATGGCGGAGCCTTTTCGCGCGGCGTATGCGGCTACGTTTCAGGAGCCGGGGGATTTTGACGATATTGCGAAGCAGCTGCTGTTGATGGATACGAAGATGCGCGATCCGAAGACGGGTTTGCTGCTGCATGGGTGGGATGAGTCGAAGCAGATGCCGTGGGCGGATAAGACGACGGGGTTGTCGCCGGAGGTTTGGGCGCGGGCGATGGGGTGGTATGCCATGGCGCTGGTGGATGTGTTGGATTGGTTTCCGAAGGATCATCCGAAGCGGGCAGAGTTGGTGGCTGCGTTGAATAGGACGGCGACGGCGGCGGTGGCTTATCAGGATAAGAAGACGGGTTTGTGGTGGCAGGTGATGGATAAGGGCGGGAAGCCGGGGAATTATACGGAGGGTTCGGCTAGCTCGATGTTTGTGTATGCGCTGGCGAAGGGGGTGCGGATGGGGTATCTGCCGCAGAGCTATGAGGCAAATGCTCGGCGCGGATGGGAGGGGATTCAGAAGGCGTTTGTTTCGACTGGGCCTGATGGCTTGATGGTGCTGAATGGGACGGTGAAGGTTGGTGGGCTGGGTGGGACGCCTTATCGTTCGGGGACGTTTGACTACTATGTTGGCGAGAAGACGATTGCGAACGATGCGAAGGGCATCGGAGCTTTTATGCTGGCGGGGTCGGAGATGGCGCAGGCTTCGACTGAGGCGTTGGGGCAGGGAAAGACGGTGCTGGTAGATGCTTGGTTCAACTCGCAGACGCGGAAGAATGCTGCGGGGCAGCCGGAGCTGTTTCATTACAAGTGGGATGATGATGCGAATTCGGGCTTCGCGTTTTATGGGCGGGCGTTTCAGCGGTATGGCGTGAAGCTGGCTACAGAGACGACTGCGCCCATAGCGGCTGATTTGAAGAAGGCGCAGATTTTTGTGCTGGCTTCGCCAGATATTCCGGCGAAAAATCCAAATCCGCATTACATGGATAAGGCCAGTGGGGACGCGATTGAGGCCTGGGTGAAGGCGGGCGGCGTGCTGATCCTGATGCAGAACGATGTAACGAACTCAGAGTTCGAGCACTTCAACACGATGAGTGAGCGGTTCGGGATTCACTTCAATCCGGTGCTTCGCAATACGGTGGAGAACAATACGTGGTCGCAGGCGACGGTGATGGTTCCTGCGGGAACGGGCATGTTTGAACATCCTCATAAGGCTTATTTGAAGGAGATTTCTACGATTACGGTTTCGGGTCCGGCGAAGGCTATCTTGACCGATAAGGGCGATGTGCTGATGGCGGTTTCGAAGATGGGGAAGGGGACTGTGTTTGCCGTGGTCGATCCGTGGGTCTACAACGAATATGTGGATCGGCGGAATAAGCTGCCGTTGGATTATGACGGGTTTGACGCGGCGATCGATCTGGCTGGGTGGGCGGTGCGGCAGGCTAAGTGAGAGCCGTCAGAGGTTGGCGGCGAGGGTTTCGCGCAGATTTCGGGTGAGGCCGGCAAGGAGAGGGAGCGTCTCGGGTGTGGGGGCCTTGAAGATGTGCTCGATCTGACTGGCGAGGTCTCCAGCCTTGTGGTGGCCGAACATGCCAAGGTTGCCGGAGAGTTTGTGTGCGATTGACTGGCCTTCGGCGCGGGTGATTTCGTTGAGAGTGCCTGTTGTGGCTTCGGCAGCGGTGCGGGCGAGGAGATCGAGGCGTTCCCGAAGGGTGGGGAGATGACGTTGCCAAAGGTCTGCGAGGAGATCGTCGATCCCTTCGCTGAAATCTTCGGACGGGCTATTGGTCTGTTTTCTGGGTTGGTTCTCGGACATAGGGGGAGGGGCCTTGGCTGAGATGAGTGGAGCTGATTGGATCAGACGGCTGGTTCGGAAGGTACAGGTTGCTCTGAGTGGCTGTTTTTGCTCCAGCCAAGAACCTCGGAGATCTGGTCGGCGAGGGTGAGCGGGTCGAAGGGCTTGAAGAGGACGGCGGCGACGCCCAGGCCAGCAAAGCGGCGCTGATCGACTCCCTGAACCTTTGCGGTGAGTAGAAGGACGGGAATGCTGGAGATGGCGGGGTTTTGCTGCATGTTGCGGAAGGTGGTGGGGCCATCGACCTCGGGCATCATGACGTCCATGAGGATGGCATCGGGCTGTTCGGCGACGGCAATGTCGATGCCTTTGGCGCCGGAGTTGGCGGTGAGTATCTCCCAGCCGGCTGTAGCTTCGAGAGATAGGGCCGCTACTTCGCGGATGTCGTCCTCGTCATCAATGATCAGAATGCGTCGCATGAGCGAACTTATTCTCTCATGCGATGGAAGTTATTGGAGGTAACTGGGAAGTTTCTTCCTGCTTATTGGGCAGTAGTGGCGAGATCGGAGAACCGGGAGCGGATGCGCTGGACCATGGAAAGGACCAATTCTTCGACCTCCTGCGGCTGGACCTTAGCCTTGGTGAGGAACTCGGTGGGGCCGAGGCGGAGTTTGGCCATCTCGACGTCGGAGACCTCGCGGCCGGAGTAGACGACCAGGGGGAGGGTTCGTAGGGCAGGCTGTTGGCGGAGCCATTCGACCAGCGAGAAGCCGTCGCCGTCGGGCAAGGTGAGGTCAAGGATAAGCAGGTCGGGGCGGCGGTTGATGCAGTGCCGGATGGCCTGCTGGCGGGTGGAGGCGTGGTCGATGTGGACCGCAGCATCTTCGAAGCTGGCGGTGAGGACACTGGCCAGGTCTTCGTCGTCTTCGACGAGAAGGACGTAGGCGGGGCCTTCTCCTTGATGGAGGACGCGGCCTAGTTCGGCGAAGAGGAGATTTTCGTTGAAGGGTTTCTGGACCCATCCCTGAGCGTCGCCTGTGAGCTGGGGACGGAGGGTGGAGGAGAGGACGCTCAGGACCACGACGGGAATGTTGGCCGTTGCCGGCTGGTTGCGGAGCCGCTGGAGGGTCTCCCAGCCGCTAAGGCCGGGCATGTAGAGGTCGAGGAGGATGGCTTCGACGTGGTGCTCGGCAGCAAGGACGAGGGCTTCGTCGCCGGAGACGGCTTCGATGACGGTGTAGCCCTGGCGTGTGAGGTGTTCGGAGACCACGGTTCGGATACCGGCGTCGTCATCGCAGACCAGGATGGCGCCTTCGCCACGATGGGCAAGAGAGGCAGGAAGAGCGGCAGGCGTAGAGACCGAAGGCAGGTCGGAGGCGCGGGTCGTGCGGGGCAGCATGACGTAGAGTGTGGTGCCGACGCCGATGTTGCGCTGAGCCCAGATGGAGCCGCCGTGTTGCTGGACGATGCTGCGGCAGATTGCAAGGCCGAGGCCGGTGCCGCCTTTCTGGCGGGCGTCGGAGGGTTCTACCTGCTGGAAACGGTCGAAGATGCTGTCGAGCTTGTCTGAGGGGATGCCGCGGCCTTCATCGACAACCTTGAGCATGATGGAGTCGGCAGTGGCGTCGGTATGGATGCGGACGGTGGAGGCTGTGGGAGAGAACTTGATGGCGTTGGAGAGGAGGTTGGTCAGGACCTGGAGGATGCGGTCGGCGTCGCCGTCGAAGAAGAGGGTCTCTGAGGATGCGGCGCCGAGGCCCGTGGAGCCGACGAGTTCGAGATAGACGGTGCCGGCGTCGGCCATGGGTGTCATGGTCTCGATGGCCTGCTCACAGAGATCTTGCAGGGAGCAGCGGCGTATCTGGAGCGGGGCGCGGCCGGATTCCATGCGCTCCAGATCGAGGATGTCATTGATGAGGCGGATGAGTCGGTCGGTATTGGTGACTGCAATGCGGAGGAGGTTCAGTGCTTTGGGGTCCACGTCTCCGATGACGCCGGAGGAGAGAAGGCCGAGGGCTCCCCGGATACTGGTCAGGGGGGTGCGGAGCTCGTGCGAGACGGTGGAGATGAACTCGTCCTTGAGCGTATCGAGTTGCGAGCGCTCGGTGAGCTGCATTTTGTGGTGATGCTGCTGTTCGCGCGCGTGTGTCAACTGTGCTGCGAACTCACGGGCAGTGCGTTGTTCTCTAAAAAAGGCTATCAGGAGAACCGCGCAGGCACTTAGCAGAGAAAGAAAACCAAAAATCGGAAAGGTGTGCATTTATGGGTTGGCCCTTTAGTAACCGTTCGGAAGCCTTATCGTAACTATTCTGTGGTGACCATCGGTGGATAAGTGATTTCTTATCTCTTGAAAAATTTTGTGCTGCAGTATTTGCGAAAACTGATCCTTGCTGACCAGATATTTCAAAGGCTTAACAAGATATAAAGTTAGCCACGGGAGTTAATGTCACAGTTGATGTTTGCCATCGGAAATGCAGCTTACGACGGGGCAATTAGATTTTTGTTAGCAGGGTGAGAATGACAGAAAATAAGTTGCAGCGGGAATAACACAGACGTGGGTTATCTGCAAAGACAACATTTCAGGAGTAGTAACGGGCATTTATAGCGAATAAACGGAGAAAGGCCGCCTCTGAAGAGGCGGCCTTTGGGTGAATGTGACTTGAGAACGGCTTATGCGGTTACTGGAACCTGATCGAGAATCTGGGTCCAGGATTTGCCCTTGCGCGCAGCCTGCGCGTTTTTGTGGAAGGCGTAGCCCGCGATGAGCGGTAGGGCTATGGTGGCCTCGGAGAAGACCATCTGCTCGTAAGTGAGGTCGACCTTGCCCCAGGAGCTGGCCTCCTTGAGGGTGGAACCGGAGAGGGCGCCGTCGCGGGCATCTGCCACGGTGATCTGGATGGCGTACTTGTGCATGGAGGCATCGACGCCGAGGATGTCTGCGGCGACGACGATGTCCTGCGCGAAGTTCTTGGGGACGCCGCCGCCGATCATCAGGAGGCCGGTGGTGGGGTTAGCGATCTTGAGCTGGGTGATCTCGTAGAAGTCCTTGGCCGAGTCGATGGAGACGTGCGGCTTGCCCTGACGAGCGTGCTGGTGAGCGACGAGGCCGAATCCGGCGGAGCAGTCGGAGAAGGCGGGGCAGAAGATGGGGACGTTTTTCTCGTAGGCGGCGAGGACGATGGAGTCGCGGCCACCGGCTTGCGGGGTCTTGCCGTTCTTGGAGAGATAGGCGCCCATCTCGCGGATGAACTCGCGGGAGCTGTAGGGGCGGGGTTCGAGGGAGTTGGTGATCTGGTGGGTGGTCTCGTCGCAGATGCGGAGCTCTTCCTCGTCGATGAAGGTGTCGTAGATGCGGTCGATCATCAGCTCGCGAAGATCGGCGTCGCCTGCGCCGTACTTGTATTCGTCACCGGCGACGTAGTGGTTGAAGCCTAGGGCCTCGAAGAAGTCCTGATCGACGATGTTGGCGCCGGTGGAGACGACGGCATCGACCATGTTGTTACGGATGAGATCGACGAAGATTTTCTGGAGGCCGGCAGAGATGAGGGAGCCGGCGAGGCAGAGGATGACGCCGCAGTCGGTGTCGCGCAGCATCATCTCGTAGATATCAGCAGCACGGCCAGTGTCACGCGAGCTGTAGGCCATGTCCTTCATGGCGTCGACGAGGGCGACGACGTTATGCTGCTTGATGTCGATGTGCTGGATGGGGCGCTGGAGGAGTTCTTTTTTTGTAGGCATAGCCTCTATAGGATATCAAGCGCAATAGCAGGTCTGGCTTGGGTTTTCGTTAATTTTGCTAAAGAATTTCAGGTAGGCGCGGGGTTACTTTTCAGACTGAGCTTATGCATTTTGCAATGATGAGGGTGATGTCGTCGTGCTGCTCGGTTGCGGTAAAGCTCTGTATCTGTTCGACGACGGAGGTGAGGAGTTGCTGGGCAGGCAGATCTGCGCTTTGCCTCAGGGTGTCGATGAGTCGTTCTTCGCCGAACTCTTCTCCGGTTTCGTTGAAAGATTCGGTTACTCCATCGGTGTAAAGAGCTAGCGTGTCGCCTGCTGCGAGCTGGCATTCGACGATGGGTGAGTCCCATTCTTCGAAGAGTCCGAGGACTGTACCGGTCGAATGGAGTAGTTCGACTGTGCCGTTGCGCCGCAGCAGAATTGCCGAAAGATGCCCGCAATTTGCGTATCGCAGACGCTGTGCTGCGTCGTCGTAGTCTGCGAAGAAGACTGTGGCGTAGGCGGAGTCGGTGGTGTTCTCGTAGAAGAGGCGGTTTACGGACCGCAGGAAGAGCTGGGGCTGCTCGCGGGCGAGGGTGAATTGACTGCGCAGGTTGGCCTGGAGGTTCGCCATGAGCAGCGCGGCGGCGATGCCTTTGCCGGCGATGTCGCCGATGACGAGGCCGAGACGCTCATTGCCCAGTGCGAGGAAGTCGTAGTAATCGCCGCCGACGTGACGAGCCTGGATGCAGAGGCCGGCGTAGTCGAGGGTATTGAGCGAGGGCTGGCACTGAGGGAATAGACGTGCCTGGACCTGCTTGGCGATTTCCAACTCCTGCGCGGTGCGGCGTTCGGACTCGATACGGTCAGAGGCAATTTGGCGCTGCTGCTCGATCTCGCGGGTGAACTGATCGGAGCCGATGAGCTCAAAGGTATTGCCGTCGATGTCCTGGAAGATGGCTACGGTGACTCCGAATATGGTCTGCTGGGGTGGATGTTGAAAGTGGACCCCGCGGGCCCGCCAGAGATCGTAGGTGCTGTTGATGTCTTCGGAGATGAAGCCGATCTGGGTTGCGCGACCTACAAGTCTGGCTTTCTCGGTGCCGGGGCGTGGTGCGACGAGCGCGAGGAGAGCAGCGCCGTCGGGAGGGGCGATGGCGACCCAACGGCCGTCGGCTGTGTAGGCGACGTCGGCGACGATGCTGAAACCTAGCTGCTCGACGTAAAAGCGGAGGCTTTCTTCGTGGTCATGGACATAGACGGTGGACTTGAAGAGGCGCAGGTAGGGACACTCGGGACAGCCGCGCTCTTGGAGCGTCTCCAGGGCGAAGCGTGGGTCCGGGGCCGGCTGGATAATTTCGGATTCTGATTTTAAGGATTCAGGTTTCAAGCGATCTCCTGGTAAGGTTGCGTCGCGTGATCCCATCATGACTTGTCTGATGATTCGATGTACAGAGGATTGCGGCGGACTCGATTTGCGTCGGTCTGACCTGAAGTAGTTGCTTTGATCGGATTGCCGGGGCGAAACTGTTGCTATGAATGTGAACTTTGCAGAACGGGCGCATAACCATAACTGGAAGCTGGACCCGATTGTGCGGTCGCTTTTGGATACGGACTTCTACAAGCTGCTGATGCTGCAGTTTATCTGGAAGAACTTTCCGCAGGTGCATGTTAGCTCGGAGACGACGAACCGGACAGTGTCTGTGCGGCTGGCTGAGCATGTTCCGATTTCAGCGCTGATTGAGCAGATGGAACATGTGCGGGGGCTTCGGTTTCGCAAGAGTGAACTGATCTGGCTGGCAGGTAATACGTTCTATGGGACACGGAGCATCTTCGAGCCTGGGTTTCTGGATTGGCTGGAGCATGACTTTCGGCTCTCCGAATATGAGGTGACGGAGAAGGACGGGCAGTTGGTACTGCGGTTCGAGGGGCTGTGGACCGAGGTGACGATGTGGGAGGTCTATGGGCTTGCGCTGGTGAGTGAGATGAAGACTCGAGCGGCACTGGGGCGGCTGAGTGAGTTGGAATTGGATGTTTTGTATGCGCGGGCCAAGACGAAACTTTGGGACAAGATTGAAATACTGCGCAGAGTGCCCGGGGTGAGCATCTCGGAGTTTGGGACGCGACGACGGCATAGTTTTTTGTGGCAGGAGTATGTTGTCGAGGCTATGCGGGCGGCGTTGGGGACGAGTTTGTCGGGGACGTCGAATACTTTTCTTGCGTATAAGCACGACCTGGAGGCGATGGGGACTAATGCTCATGAGTTGCCGATGGCTCTCGCTGCGCTTGCTGCTGCTGATGAGGAGCTGAATGCTTCGCAGTATCGCGTGCTGGAGCTTTGGCAGAAGAGCTATGGCGGCGAGTTGTTGATTATGCTGCCGGATACGTTTGGGACGACGCAGTTTCTTGCGGCTGCTCCGGATTGGGTGGCGGATTGGACGGGGCAGCGGTGTGATTCGAAGGATCCTTTTGTTGCTGGTGATGAGTACATTGCGTGGCTGAAGGGGCGCGGGAGGGATCCTCGCAGGAAACGGCTGATTGCCTCGGATGGTCTGGATGTCGATGACATTCTGCAGTTGCATGAGTACTTTTCTGGCCGGATTCGCTTCAGTGCCGGATGGGGAACGCTGCTGACGAATGATTTTCGCGGCTGCCATCCTCGGGGTGAGGGCGATCTCGATCCGATCAGCCTGGTGTGCAAGCTGATGACGGTTGAGGGGCGGCCGGCGGTGAAGCTCTCGGACAATGTGCGGAAGGCGACGGGACCTGTGGAGGAGATTGAGCGATATCGCCGGGTGTTCGGCAGCGTGGCCGTGGAGGGGGCGGCGGTGCTGGTGTGATGTGCCTGATTCGCCCGGATATACTGCAGTTATGACGAAATTTGGTAGTGCGGTTCGCTTTGTAGTGGCTGCTGCGTTGGTGCCTGTGATGATGGTGCAGCCCTCGCTTGCCTGGGGTAGTGATGGGCACAAGATGATTAATCGGCTGGCGGCAGCGAATCTGCCGAAGGATGTGCCTGCTTTTCTGCGCAACGGAAATGCGCTGGATACGATGGAGTATCTGGGGCCGGAACCGGATCGGTGGCGGAACAGGGCCGAGGACGAGCTTAATGCGGCGCAAGCTCCGGAGCACTTTATCGATCTGGAGTGGGCGGATCTGATAGGGCCGCTGCCGAAAAAGCGATATGACTATATTCGAGCGTTGGAGAAGGCACAGGCGGCGCATCCAGAGTTGCAGTTGACTCCGGAGAAGGTGGGGCTTCAGCCGTATGTGACTGAAGAGGTGTTCGAGCGGCTGAAGGTGGGGATGCGGGAGTATCGCAGGCTGCTGGCTGCTGGTGAAGACACGAAACCGGCTGAGACGGCGATTCTGTATTACGCCGCATGGCTAGGGCATTATGTGGCCGATGGATCGCAGCCACTCCATGTCACGATGCAGTACAACGGATGGACCGGGCCGAATCCGAATGCGTATACGACGGAGCACAAGATTCATTCGCTGTTCGAGTCGAGCTTTGTGAGCGCGAATATTAAGCCTGCAGATGTGGCTCCGTTGGTCGCGGCTGCTCAGCCGAAGGTGTTGACGGATGAGTGGAGCGACTATATGGCCTATCTGCGGCAAACGGGAACGCTAGTGGAGAAGACTTACCAGATCGAGAAGGCTGGCGGTTTCACCGATGCTGGGACGCCGGAGGGTAAGGCGTTTACCGAAGAACGGCTGGCGGCAGGTGCGATTCAACTGCGCGACATGATCTACACAGCATGGGTGAGGAGTGGCGATCCAGTGCAGGAGTTCCACGGGAACTAGCGAGAGGATTTTCGTGAAAGAAATCCGGCGAGGCTTCGGTCTCGCCGTTTCTTTTTAAGTGCCAGAGATGATGGGGTATTGGTTGTGCTCGATGCGGAGGAGCAGTTTGCGGAATAGAGGGGTAAGGGCGAAGGCTATGAGCGGTATTGCGATGGTGGCAATGCAGGCCCAGACGATGAAGGCGTGCCACTCCCAATGCCAGAGTTGCCGCGTGAGAGCGATGGGGTTTGAGCGGGCCGATTCGAGAAGAGATTTGGGAGAGAGCGGTATTGGCTCGGTATGGAAGACGAAGCTGCCAAGGCGCATGAACGGGATGACGAGCAGGAGTTCGAGCGGATAGACGATGTGGTTGCCTATCTGCGATGCTGCAACATTGAGGCGGAAGATAAGGGCTACCGCGAGGCAGAGGAGTGTGGTGCTGCCGAGGATGGGATTGACACCGATGAGGAGGCCGACGGCGACGCTCCAGGCGAGCTTTTCAGGAGTTGCTCCCATGCGGAGAAGCGCCAAGATGGGAAGGGCGACGCGGCGGTAGATCCAGTTGTGATGGACTGGTGTTGAAGCTGGTTCGATACTGGCGAGAATGGATTCGTTCGGATTCACTGTTGACAGGATAGACTGCCGGAAAAGGATTTGTTGGATCGTGGGGCTTGATTGAAAGGCGAAGAGTAACGTGGCGAGTTTTTTCAGGTCTTTGACGCGAGGTGTTCAGTTAGCTGGGTACTTTGTTCGATATGGGACTGAGCTGCTGGTGAAGCGGCCGACGACGCGGGAGGCCAGGGCGGACTGGCTGCATCGATTTTGCGCTGCAGCGTTGAAGGGACTGAAAATTGAGGTTGCCGTGGTGGGTAGCTTTCCCGAACGTGGAGCGGTAATCTCGAATCATCTGAGCTATGTCGATATCGTGGTGTTCTCGGCGGTGCATCCGTGTGTTTTCGTATCGAAGGCAGAGATTGCATCGGTCCCGGTATTGGGATGGATGACTACGATGGCGGGAACAGTTTATGTTGCGCGTGGACGTGGCGGATCTGCGCTGAAGGCACGTAAAGGGATGCAGGCAGCGGTGGATGCGGGACTGCCGGTGGTGTTTTTTCCTGAAGGCACAACAAGCAATGGAAGCGGCTTGCTGAAGTTTCACAGCGGGTTGCTGGCACAGGCGATGGGAAGCGGGTCGATTACGGCAGCACATATCCAATACTCGCTGACGGAAGAGAACGAGGTGGATGTCAATGTGGCGGACGATGTTTGCTGGTGGGATGACTCGAAGATGCTGCCGCATATCTTCAAACTTCTTGGATTGCGAGGACTGAGGGCAGAGGTGCGGTTTGCAGACCGGCCGATTGCGTTTTCGACAGATGAGCTGCACAGGAAGCAGGCCGCGATTGAGGCTCGAGCTGCTGTCGCGGCGTTGGGTGATGTTCGGGAACAAAGGGTTCTCGCGACGTAGAGTCCGTTTGGAGGACTCAAGAGTTGCACCGTTTTTGATTCAACAAATGTTCATGTGCTGTGAACATGCTGTAACAAAAGACAACGCAGACTGGCATCGAAACGCAAACATTCCTGGACGTAGCAAGGAGAGTCGATGCCTACAGCAACTGCGTCATCGCCCGCTGTACTTCTGCCTAATCGAGCATTAGCGCCTCAACTGCCATCGAAGCGAGATATCAGGTTGGAAGCGGGGGCGTACGTTGCGCGTCTGGCGTTATCGGAACAGGAACGGGCGGCTGCGTATCGATTGCGGTTTCTGGTGTTCAACCTAGAGATGAATGAGGGGTTGGAGTCGGCCTATGTGGATGGGTATGACAAAGATCACTTCGATGATGTATGCGATCACTTGATTGTTGAAGAACGTGCGACGGGCGAGATTGTGGGGACGTACCGGCTGCAGATGGGTGATGTAGCTGGGTCAATACTTTGGCTACTACAGTGAGCAGGAGTTCTGCTTTGCTCCTTATGAGGCGATGCGGGCCAGGTTGTGGAGTTGGGGAGGGCTTGCATTCATCGGGAGCATCGTTCGCCGGAGGTGTTGCATCTGCTGTGGCGTGGGATTGCGCGGTATGCGCTGGTAAGTGGAGGACGGTACATGATGGGATGCTGCTCACTGACGTCGCAGGATCCGGCGATGGGTCATGCGGTGTATGAGTCGCTGAAGAACTGCATGGTTGAGCCGGAACTTCGGACAGTGGCTACGCCTGCGTTTGCTTTGCCTTCATCCACGGTGAAATTGCCGGAAGAACGGGCTCCGAAGTTGCTGCGGGCTTACCTGACGATTGGGGCTAAGATATGCAGCGAGCCGGCGATTGATCGGGATTTCAAGACTATTGATTTTCTAACGTTGCTGGATTTGCAGATGCTTCATCCGCGGGTGGCTGCGAGATTTCTTGAGGGCTGCTGAGTGAGGGTGGTGCGGTCGCTTTTCAAGATAATTCGCGTTGTGGCGCTGCTCCTGGCTGCGGTTGTGGACTGGTGGGTGCGGCGGCCTCGGGTGGGGGCGGAGGGGGCTGTCTGGATTCATGGATGGTGCAGGCGGATTGTCAAGGTGGTCGGTGTGGAGTGGCGTGTTGTGGGGGAGCTGCCGACTTGTGGGGCGGTGGTGTCAAACCATCTGAGTTATCTGGATGTGCTGCTGTACTCGGCTGTGAGGCCGTTTGTGATGGTGGCTAAGTCGGAGGTGCGTGGGTGGCCTCTGTTTGGGTGGCTGACTTCGCGGGCGGGGACGGTGTATGTGACTCGAGGAGGTGGGCCGTCGACTTATCCGGCGGTGAATGCGGCGATGGCGGAGGCTTATCGGAGTGGTTTGCCGGTGCTGTTCTTTCCGGAGGGGACTACGACGGATGGGGCAGAGGTGCTGCCGTTTCGGCGAGGGTTGTTTCACTCGGTGCTGAATGAAGGGGTTCCACTGCGTGTGGCGGCTTTGCGGTATTCGCTGGAAGATGCGAGTGGTTCGGTGGAGGAGGATGTTTGCTGGTGGGGCGATGCTTTGCTTGCGCCGCATCTTTGGCGGCTTCTTGGGCTGCGAGACGTTCGGGCTGAGATTTGTTTTGGTGGCGAGGTGGCAGCGCGGCGGGATCGGTTTGTTTTGTCGGAGAGGGCGCGGGAGGCTGTCGGGGAGTTGTATGCGGGATCAGAGGTTGCGGGTGAGGTTGAGTTGGTGGAGGCGTTTTAGGATTTGCTCGACGGACCAGTCGAGGGCGTCTGTGCCTTCTACGATGATGGAGGCGTGGGCGGCGGAGGGCAGGACGTAGAGGTCGGCCATCGGCTTGGCGGTGGCTTCAAACTGGGCTCGTACGCTCTCTTCCGTGCGGCCGCGTTCGCGCATGTCGCGATAGATGCGGCGGTTGAGGCAGATTTTGTTGGGGGCGTTGACGTAGATGCTGAAGTCGTAGAGGGGGCGTAGGCGTTCGTAGTGGAGGGCGAGGATGCCTTCGACGATGAGGACGGGGGCGGGGTGGATGGTTTCGGTGCGGTTAGGGATGCGGGTGTGGGTGGCGAAGTCGTAGATGGGGCGTTCGATGGGTTGATTGTTGGCTAAGGTGTTGATGTGTTCGACGAGGAGGGTGTGCTCGAGGGAGTCGGGGTGGTCGAAGTTTTGGAGGGCTCGCTCGGCTGGAGGCAGATGGCTGAGGCAGGTGTAGTAGAAGTCGAGGGGGAGTAGGGTCGCGTTGAATTGGGTGGTGAGTTCGCGGGCCAGGGTGGTTTTGCCGGAGCCGGAGCAGCCTGCTATGCCGAGAATGAGTGGGCGTTGCGGGAGCAGAAGTTGCTGGGCGTGTTGGTCTGGCATGATCTGCTCCTTTCTTTGGCGGTATCTATGAGTTTAGGCAAAAAGCGTATCGCGCTTTCGCACGATTGCCCACCTTCGCGATGATGAGACTGTCGCGAAGATGGGGCACCCGATTGTGGCGCTATTTGGTTTGGATTGCTAGTTGGGGGATCAGGGCTGTGAGGAGGGTGGTGAACTGGTCTTCGATGCGACGGCCTATCTCCATGACCTCTTCGTGGTTGATGGGTTCGTCCAGGACTCCGGCGGCCATGTTGGTGACTACGGAGAGGCCGAGGATTTCGATGCCCATGTGGCGGGCGACGATGACCTCGTGGACGGTGGACATGCCGACCAGGTCGGCGCCGAGGGTGCGGAAGGCGCGGATTTCGGCAGGGGTCTCGTAGCTGGGGCCCAGGACGGCGAGATAGACGCCTTCGTCGAGAGTCCATCCTTGTTTTCCGGCTTCGGCGATGGCTAGCTTGCGCAGAGCGGGGGAGTATGCAGCGGACATGTCGAAGAATCGCTGGCCGAAGCGGGGATCGTTGGTGCCGAGGGCGGCGTTGGTGCCGGTTAGGTTGATGTGGTCGGAGATGACTACGATGGCTCCCTGACCGTAGCGGGTGTTGATGCCGCCAGCGGCATTGGTGACGATGAGCTGCTGGACGCCGAGGAGGGCGAGGACGCGGGTGGGAAAGGTGACCTGGGCCATCGAGTAGCCCTCGTAGGCGTGGACGCGGCCCTGCATGACAGCTATTGGAATTCCTGCGATGGTGCCGAGGACGAGTTTGCCGGAGTGGCCGACTACGGTGGATTGGGGGAAGTTGGGGATGTCGGCGTAGGGGATGATGGTGGGGTTCTCGACTTGCGAGGCGAAGTTGCCGAGGCCGGAGCCGAGGATGATGGCGATTTCTGGTCGGAACGAGACCTTACTGCGGATGTATTCGGCTGCGGATTGGGCTTGCGAGTAGAGATCGGTCATTGGCGGTTCCTAGTCCCGGCTGAAGCTTGAAGCGGTATCCCCTGGCTATCTTGTTTGGTCTAAAGTCTTGGAGATAAAAGACTTACTGTTATACTTCGCTTGCGAGGTATTGATTCTATTCGCGGTCGTTCCACAAAGTATTCCAAATAAAGGTTTTAGGGTTTACCTTTCCTCGTGTCTAAAAAAATTGGTCGGAATTACTTCTATTAACAGTTTAGCGAGTTGAGGGAAATCATTTGGCAGGTTTTGAGGATTTCTTTTCAGACTTCGAATCGCTGGATTGATGCGGTTTTATGTGGGCTTGAAGATGTGTTTTCCGCAGGCGATGGGCTTGACAGATTTTGCGATGACGACGAAGCCGTGAGTTCTGCTGTTGGGGCTGCGGTGATGGCGGGTACTGCATAACCGCGATTGCGAGGAGAAGATTGAGAGTGGCTTCGTTCTCAGTTAGGATCGGGGAAGGAGGATGTTGAGATGAGCTCGTCGAGTGAATCGTCTTGGTTGGATCGGTGGTGGCAACCGCTGCTGATTCTTTTTGGGTTGCTCTTCGTCACGATTCTGGTGACGTTTTCGCCAAAGATCTGAAGAAAGGTGCTCGAAGAGCAGGCGCTCCTGGGTTTGGGGCGTGGCACGGCTGAAGCCGTGCCTTTCTATTTTAAGGATCGGCGACAGGCGTATCGGATTTAGCTGGTAATCACTGGGAGTTTTGCCGCCTCCCACGCCGTGATGCCGCCTGCAAGCTCGATCAGGTTGGTGATGCCGTGTTGGTGGAGGATGCTGGCGGCAATGGAGGAGCGGTATCCGCCGGCGCAGTGGACGGCGATTCTGCGGTCGTGTGGGACCTCGTCCATGCGCTGCTGGAGATGGGCGAGCGGAACGTTGATGCTGCCGTTGAGGTGTCCGACGTTCCATTCGCGAGGCGTGCGGATGTCGATGACTACGGGGGGATCTTGGGAGGAGAGCTCTTCGGCCAGCATGGGCGGGCTTACGCGCTCGGTGGGCCAGACGAGGTCCTGGCGTTCGGCTAGAGCTCCCATTCCATGTTTGAGGTAGCCTTTGACGTGATCGAACCCGATGCGTCCGAGTCGGAGGGCGGCCTCCTGTTCGCGCCCCGGCTCGGCGATGATGACGATGGGTTTGGTGGAGTTCAGGACAGAGCCGGCCCAGGTGGCGTACTGACCGCCAAGGCCGATGTTGATGCTGCCGGCGAGGTGTCCTTTGGCGTATTCGGCGGCGTCGCGGACGTCGAGAATTTGAGAGCCGGTGTCGCCCATGCGAAGAACTTCATCGAGTTCGATCGGTTGCAGCACCTGTTCGAGGGATTTTTCGAGAGTGGCGCGCTCGCGGGTGTTGAGGATGGCGTCGTAGGTGAAGTAGGCTGGGGCGTCGGGTTGGTCGGCGGCGACGATGCGGATGAACTGCTCCTTGGTCATGGGCTGCAGGGCGTAGTTGAAGCGACGCTGATCGCCGAGGGTGGAGACGGTGTCAGAGGAGATGTTCTTTCCGCAGAGAGAGCCGGCGCCGTGGGCTGGGTAGACGAGGGTGTCGTCGGGGAGGGGCAGGAGCTTGTTGTGGAGCGAGTCGTAGAGATGGCCGCCGAGTTCCTGGGCGGTCCAGCCGAGAGAGGCGCGGAGGTCGGGGCGGCCGACGTCGCCGATGAAGAGGGTGTCTCCGGTGAGGACGGCGTAGGGTTTGTCGTGGGACTTTTGGAGGTCGAAGACGAGGATCGAGATGGACTCGATGGTGTGGCCGGGGGTCTCGAGGATCTGGAGACGGAGGCCGGGGAGGTCGAGGGTGTCACCGTCTTTCATGGGGATGAATTTGTACTCGGCTTGTGCTCGGGAGCCGAGACGGATGTCTGCTCCGCAGCGGTCGCGCAGCTCGAGATGGCCGGCGATGAAGTCGGCGTGGAAGTGAGAGAGGAAGACGTGTCGGATCTGTACGCCGAGTTTTTCGGCGTCGTCGATGTATTGCTGGATGTCGCGCTGCGGGTCGACCACGATTGCGGTGGCGCTGGCTTCGTCGGCGATCAGATACGAGGCGTGGGCGAGGCAGCCGAGGTAGTACTGTTTGAGGAACATGCCAGCTATTAGAACATCATGACGAGACGAAAGCCCTCCTGCCTATCCGACTAGTGGATGAGCATGGAGACGATGCTGGCGGACATCAGGTTGGCCATGGTTCCGGCGAGCATGGCGCGGAGGCCTAGTTGGGCAAGGTCGTTGCGGCGGTTGGGGGCGAGTGCTCCGATGCCGCCGATCTGCATACCGATGCTGCCGATGTTCGCGAAGCCGCAGAGGGCGAAGGTCGCGATGGAGAAGGTGCGTGGGGTAAGGGTGGATTTCTGCAGACCTAGCTGGGTGTAGGCGACGAACTCGTTGAGGACGGCGCGGGTGCCGAGGAGGTTGCCGATGGCGGGGGCTTCGTGCCAGGGGATGCCGATGAGCCACGCTACGGGGGCTCCGATGACGCCGAGGACGCTGTTAAGGGAGTGCGGGAAGGGGATGTGGCCGTGGGCCCAGAGGAAGTTGCTGATGCCCAGCATCATGGCGTTGAGCAGACCGACCAGCGCGAGGAAGCTGATGAGCATGATGGCTACATTGAAGGCGAGTTGGCCGCCGTCGATGGTGCCGCGGGCGATGGCGGCGATGAAGTTGTCGTTTTTGTGCTCCTCGTTGGGGGGCATGTGGACGGTGCCGGCGGTGGCGGGGACCTCGGTCTCGGGGACGAGCATCTTGGCGACGAGGATCGTGCCGGGGGCGGTCATGATGACGGCGGAGAGAAGGTCCTGGGCGTTGATGCCGAAGCTGATGTAGGCCGCCATGATTCCGCCGGAGACGTGGGCCATGCCGGAGGTCATGATGGTCATGAGTTCGGAGCGGGTGGCTCCGCTGAGGAAGGGGCGGATGGTGAGGGGGGCTTCGGTCTGGCCCATGAAGATGCTGGCGGCGACGTTGGTGGACTCGGCGCCGCTGGTGCCCATGGTGCGCTGCATGATCCATGCGACGACGCGGATGACCTGCTGCATGAAGCCTATGTGATAGAGGATGGCGAAGAAGGCCGAGATGAAGATGATGGTCGGCAGGACGGCGAAGGCGAAGACGGCGAGGGGGTTGCCGGGGGTTCCGAGGGGGCCGAAGACCATGGAGGAGCCGTCGACGGCGTGGCTGAGCAGGGCTGTGACGGCTACGCTGGCTTTGTGGAGGAGGGTCTGGCCATAGGTCCACTTGATGACGAGGAAGGCGAAGAAGATCTGGAGGCCGAGGCCCCAGACTACGGTGCGCCACTTGATCGCGCGGCGGTTGGTGGAGAAAGCGTAGGCGAGGGAGAGGAAGGTGATGAGTCCGAGAAGACCGGTGAATCGTGCCAAAGGGTTTGCTCTCCTGCGCTTGTTACGGTGATGTGGCTATCTGCTGAGTGTAATGGTTAAAAGGCGGTGCCACCTAGGATTTCCTTGGGATAGAGGTGATACATTGACTCGAACCAGGCGGGCGGATGATCGTATCGATTATGAGGAAAGTTCGGAAAGGAGTGCGGTATGAGCAAGGTACGGGTATTGGTTGGGACGCGGAAGGGCGCGTTTGTTTTGACGTCGGATGGGAAGCGCGAGAAGTGGGAGATCAGTGGACCGCACTTTGCCGGATGGGAGATCTATCACGTCAAGGGGTCGCCGGTCGATCCGAACCGTTTGTATGCGTCGCAGTCGAGCGGGTGGTTTGGGCAGATTATTCAGCGATCGAATGACGGCGGCAAGACGTGGGAGCAGATGGGGAACAAGTTTGCTTACGACGGTGTTCCGGGGACGCATCAGTGGTATGACGGGACGCCACATCCGTGGGAGTTCAAGCGAGTCTGGCATCTGGAGCCTTCGCTGACGGATGCGGAGACGGTGTATGCCGGTGTGGAAGATGCTGCTTTGTTTCGGTCGAGTGATGGCGGGAAGAATTGGGAGGAGCTGTCAGGTTTGCGCGGGCATGGCTCGGGACCGCATTGGCAGCCGGGTGCGGGCGGAATGTGTCTGCACACGATCATTCTGGATCCGAGTGATGCTGCGCGGATCTATATAGCGATCTCGTCTGCGGGGGCTTTCAGGACGGACGATGGCGGGAAGACGTGGCGGCCGATTAATCAGGGGCTGCGGTCGGAGCATATTCCCGATCCGACGGCTGAGGTGGGGCATTGCGTTCATCATATTGCGATGCATCCGTCACGGCCCGGCACTTTGTTTATGCAGAAGCACTGGGATGTGATGAGGAGTGATAATGCGGGTGATTCGTGGCAGGAGGTGAGCGGGAATCTGCCGACGGATTATGGGTTCGCGATCGATGTTCATGCGCATGAACCGGAGACGATTTTTGTAGTGCCGATCAAGAGCGACTCGGAGCACTATCCGCTGGACGGGAAGCTGCGGGTGTATCGCAGTAAGACGGGCGGGAATGAGTGGGAGCCGCTTACGAAGGGGCTGCCGCAGAGCGATTGCTATGTGAATGTGCTGCGCGATGCGATGTCGGTAGATTCGCTGGAGGAGTGCGGGGTGTACTTCGGGACGACGGGCGGGCAGGTGTACTGTTCGCCGGATGGTGGCAGCAGCTGGATGCCGATTGTGCGGGATTTGCCGGCGGTGCTATCGGTTGAGGTGCAGACGTTGTCTTCGGGGTCGCAGACGCTGTCATGATTCGTGTGGTGCTTCCGGCGCATTTGCGGACGCTTGCGAGGGTGAGTGGCGAGGTGACGCTCGATGTGGTGGGCGAGGTGACGCAGCGTTCGGTGCTCGACGCGCTGGAGGCTCAGTATCCCATGTTGTGCGGGACGATTCGGGAGCATGGGACGCTGCAGCGGCGCGCGTTTTTGCGGTTCTTTGCGTGTGAGGAGGATTTGTCACATGAGTCGCCGGATGCGCCTTTGCCGGAAGCGGTGGTGAAAGGGAAGGAACCTTTTCTGGTGGTGGGGGCTGTGGCGGGCGGCTGGATATAATCGGGCTGTTCCTACTTTAGGTTGCGAAGGAGTTTCCATGTACCGCGTTCCGACTGTGATTCGAGTTGCCGCTGTGGCGTTTGTTTTGAGTGGTCTGGTTTATGGGCAGGAGTCGCCGGATACTAACCGCAAGGTCGCAGGGGGCGGCATTCAGGCGACGGGCTGGCAGGGAAAGATTGACCCTGACGCTGAGAAGGCCGGGCAGACAGTGAGTGATGCGAAGCTCGTGATGGAGGGCAAGGACCTTAAGGTGACGACGGGGCCGGCGATCACGTACTGGAATCCGAAGAATGTGGCCAAGGGCGATTACACGGTGTCGGCTACATTTACTGAGCCGAAGTTTATGAACCTGAATACGCATCCGCATCCTTATGGGATTGTGATTGCGGGCAATGATCTGGGGACAGGCCAGCAAAGCTATCTGTACTGTGCGGCTTATGGGAGTGGGAACTTTATCGTACGCGGGTTTGGGCCGGATGCGTTCCAGATGAATGGAAGGCGCGAGGCGAGTGACGCGGTTCATAAAGCGGCGGGGCCGGGGCAGCCGGTGACGCAGGACATTGCGATGCAGGTGAAGGGCGACAAGGTGTCGTGCATCATCAATGGGACTGTGGTCAAGACGTTTGATAAGTCGGAACTGGTGACGGCGGGGAAGCTGAAGTCGACCGATGGTGTGTACGGGCTTCGGTTCGCGCACAATACGGATGCGGTAGTGACGAATCTGAAGATGACTACGCCTTAGTGGCGTTATTCGGCGTCTTGGAAAACCCACATCTCTGAATCGAGATGTGGGGCACCCCTTAGTTGTATGCTTTGAGCCTTCTATAGAAGGGCAGGGAATAGTTGACGCCGTGGATGGATGGTCCTGTGCAATGGAATTTTCAGGGCCGACGTTGTTCATCCGTCGTTTACTCGAAACTAATGGCTCTGATTGTTCGCGATTGGATTGAGAAGCCTATAATCCTCCCCAGAAAATGGAATGATTTCGGTGAGGGCCAACACCGCGAGACTGGAGCGAAATATGACCAGAGCGGCAAAACTTCTATTGCTTACGGCAAAGGGCGTGTTGGTTGTGGTTCTACTATCGATCGCGGCTACTACGGGTTTCGCGAGAGATAAATACGAAACGATTGAAGCCCAGGCATTCGGCACCAGTACACAGATGGGCCAGAACATCGGAATTAAGGTCATGATTTTCGAATTTTCGACAGAGGAGAGCCGGCAAGCTCTGGTGGAGGCCTACATGAAAGGCCAAAATCAGGGATTGGTGAATGCTCTGAGCAAGATGCCCGCAGTGGGTCGGATAGCAATTACGGGGACTCTTGGTTATGACCTCAGCTTCATTCGGGAAATTCCGACTCCGACTGGACGGAAGATCCGCTTCGTCACCAACCGGCAGATCAGGTTTGGCGAAGCATGGGCCGACTCTCAATCACAGGCGTTCAACCTGACGGCGGGTGAGTTCGACCTGAACGATAAGGACAAGGGCAAGAGTTCGGGCATTTTGTATCCGGCAGCTCAGTTGGTCATCGATAAAGAAGGACAGCTCCAAATCGAACTGCGTCAAAACGCGTGGAGACTTAGCGGGATTATTGATTGGGCTGGAACTAAAGGTGAGAACTAGTTCGGCGATTTGAGTTCGCGCGAAGGTTATGGGGCTTCGTTTGGCGGTAGCCATTCCAGCAATGCGGGCCGTTTTGAAAAATTAATCTCGTGAGGCACGCTTTGATTAATCAAGGATGTTTCGCAATGCGGTGCGCTGTGTTCGCGTTCCCCCTCGTTCTGGCTGCATCTGCCATGGCGCAATCGAAGAACAAGTACGCTTGCAAGGAAGCACACCCGGAGCAGCTCTGTACTGCTAGCAATACGTGCGGATCTGCTACGGAGCCGTGTACTGTGAATGTGAAACGGACCGGGAATTCGGCTTCCTCTACACCAAGTATTCCCGACGCAAAGAGTGGTTCGCTATTCTGCCTGAAGCCGGGCACCAAGGTGATCTGGAAAAGTACGGGGAGGAATACCGGCTTCCTTGTTGATGTCGGACCGATAGCCGCATTCGATCCGGATGGGGCGATCATTGGCGGGTCGGCCAAGGATGTTACGGTCGTGGCAAAGACGCCTGGGTGCTACAAATACTCTGCTGGTGCGTGCGTGTCTGGAGCGATCTACGGGATGTGCGAGACGACCTATGGAGAGTTGATCATCACCAGTCATTGAACCCTGAGCTACATGGTGACGACCTCGCGGATGAGAGGTTGTTTTGGGGCGAGCATTGGCGTGATCTTGAGGGTTTCGCGCAGCATGTGTTCGGGTTCGTTGAGGAGGGTGGGGTCTTCTGCGAAGAGGGTGACCAGGGGTTGTCCTTCGGTGATGCGGTCGCCTAGTTTGGCATGCATTTCGATGCCGGCGTGGGCGCTGACGGGGTCGCCGGGTTTAGCGCGGCCTGCTCCGAGGCGCTGGACGGCCCAGCCTACTTGCTTGCAGTCCATGGAGGTGAGGTAACCGTCTTGTGGAGCGGTGATGGTCCGGGTGCCGGTGGGTTTGTGGTGGGTGGCGGGGTCTTCGAAGAGGGAGGTGTCTCCGCCTTGCGCGGCGACGATTTTCAGCCATGCGCTGTAGGCTTCGCCGCTGCGGAGATACTCGTCAGAGAGTACGGCACCGTCTTCTGGCGTAATGGCATGATCAGCTAGGTAAAGCATCCAGCCGGCGAGGATGTTGGTGAGTTCGATGAGGTCGGCGGACATGGGATGCCGGTCCTGCTTCATGATGTCGATGCACTCCCAGACTTCGATCCAGTTGCCGGAGAAGCGGCCGAGGGGCTCGTCCATGGAGGTGAGGAGGGCGACGGTTCGCGTGCCTGAGGCTTCGCCGGTTTGGACCATGAGTTTGGCGAGGAATTTGGAGCTTTCGTAGGTGGGCATGAAGGCGCCGGAGCCTACTTTGACGTCGAGGACGAGGGCGTTGAGGGACTCGGCGAGCTTTTTGCTCATGATGCTTGCGGTGATGAGGAAGGCGGATTCTACGGTGCCAGTGTGGTCGCGGAGGGCGTAGAGGATTCGGTCGGCGGGGACGATGCGTGGAGTTTGGCCGATGAGAGCGGCTCCACATTTTTTTAGGGTGTCGGCTAGTTGTGTGAGGCTGAGCTGGGTGTTGAAGCCGGGGATGGTTTCGAGCTTGTCGAGGGTGCCACCGGTGTGGCCGAGGGAGCGGCCGCTGATCATGGGGACACAGATGCCAGGGACTCCGGCGGGCGTGGGCGAGGCGAGGCCGGCGGCTGCGAGGATGGGGGCAATGAGGAGGGAGGTCTTGTCGCCGACGCCTCCGGTGGAGTGCTTGTCGATCGTGAAGGTGTGGAGGGACGTGGCGTCGAAGGTCTCGCCGGAGTAGCGCATGGCTGAGGTGAGGGTGGCGAGCTCGTGGGGGGAGAGGCCGCGTTGGAAGACGGCCATGAGAAAGGCGGCGATTTGGGCGTCAGTGACGAGTTGGTTGTCAGGGGTGCGGTCAACGATAGCGCGGATGAAGGCTTCGATTTCGGCATCGGTGAGGGTGAGGCCGTCGCGCTTGTGGATGATGACGTCAATGGGGTGGATGGTCTGGGTCATTTGCTCAGAAGAAATGCTGCGGGGAGTAGGTCGGCGATGGTGGATGAGGTGAGAGTGCCATCTTCGGCGGGGAAGAAGACTTGCGTGTCGGGCGTGCTGAACTCGTGGATGGTCTGGCGGCAGGCTCCGCAAGGTTGGCTGGCGGTGTCGTTTAGGTTGGCGATGACGATGGCGCGGATGCGGATGGTTGGGCCATGCTGGCTGACGGCGGCGGCGATGGCGGATTGCTCGGCGCAGGTGGTGAGGCGGTAGGAGGCGTTTTCGACGTTGCAGCCGGTAAGGATGGCTCCGTTGTCGAGGAGGAGGGCAGCGCCTACTCGGAAGTTGCTGTAGGGGGCGTAGGCGTGATGGGCGACGGCGATGGCGCGCTGGTGGAGATCGGCGATCTGAGCTGGTGTGAGAGACGACATGGTAAGAGTGAGGCTATCGGGTGTGCGGGAGCGATGGCAAGTGGGGTGGTGCTAATGGCTTAGGGTGCTTTGCCCGATAAGAGGGTTGTGGACGACCTGACTAAAGAGTTTATTGCGGAGAGCCAGGAAGGGCTGGACCGGATGGAACGGTGCCTGACTGAGCTTGAGGTGCGGCCTGGCGATGGCGAGCAACTGGTGGGAGAGATCTTCCGCGCGGTGCATACGATCAAGGGGACGACAGGATTTCTGGGCTTCGACCGGCTGGAGAAGCTTGCTCACGCGGGAGAGCATCTGCTGGGCTCGTTGCGCGATGGGAAGTTGGCAGTGACCTCGGAGCTGATCAGTGGATTGCTGAGTCTGCTGGATCGGCTGCGTGAGATTTTGATGCTGATCGAGGAGACGGGTGGCGAGGGTACACGGATTGGCGATGAAGACAGTGAGCTGATTACCGTGCTGGCCGCTCTGAATGAGGATGCTGCTCCTGTAGTGAGTTCTGGTGCTGCGGTGAGCGGGCCGAAGATGATGCCGGTGGAAGCCTCGGCTTCTTCGATGAGTTCGGCTGCTAGTGAGAAGACGCTGCGTATCGATGTCGAGGTGCTGAACCGGATGATGAATCTGGTTGGCGAGTTGGTGCTGACTCGGAATCAGATGCTGCAGAGCAATATGGATGCTTCGAATTTTCCGGAGCTGGCGCGGCGGCTGGATAGTGTGACCGCGGATCTGCGCGAGAGCGTGATGCAGGCGCGGATGCAGCCAGTGGGACATCTGTTTGGGAAGTTTCCGCGGATGGTTCGGGATTTGGCGCGGACTTGCAGGCGTGAGGTGCGAGTGGAATTTTTTGGTCAGGAGACTGGACTGGATAAAAGTCTTCTAGAGGCGATCAAGGATCCACTCACCCATGCGGTGCGGAATGCTGTGGATCATGGGATTGAAGCGCCTGAAGTTCGCGTGATGGCGGGTAAGCCCTCGGAAGGATGTCTGCGACTGAGAGCGTTTCATCAGAGCGGATCGGTGGTGATTGAGGTCGCGGATGACGGCGCGGGCATTGCGATGGAGCGCGTGCTGGCGAAGGCTGTTGAGCGCGGGCTGGTGACGCCTGAGCAGGCGACGGAGATGACGGAACGCGAGGCGTTGCAGCTGATTTTTCTGCCTGGGTTCTCAACAGCGGCGGCGGTGACGACGGTTTCGGGCCGCGGCGTTGGCATGGATGTTGTGCGGGCCAATGTGGAGAAAGTCGGCGGAAGTGTAGAGCTGGAGTCGAAGGTGGGGATGGGGACCACGCTGAGATTGCGTGTTCCGTTGACGCTTGCGATTGTTCCGGCACTGGTGGTAAGGAGTGGAGGACAGAGTTTTGCGCTGCCGCAGAGTGCTCTGGTGGAGCTGGTGTATGTTCCGCAGCGCGATGCGAAGACAGCGGTGGAGCGGGTTGGCGCGGCGGAGGTCTATCGGTTGCGAGAGAGGTTGCTGCCGATTGTCTGGCTGGAGCGTTTGCTTGAGTTGGAGAAGAGGAATGCTGCGGAGTCGCACGGTTTTTATCTCGCAGTGCTGGAAGCTGAAGGTTGCCGGTATGGGCTGGTAGTGGATGATCTGCTCGCGCCGGAAGAGATTGTGGTGAAGCCGTTGTCAGCTGTGTTGCGGGAGATTGGGTTGTTCTCGGGAGCGACGGTGCTTGGCAATGGGACGTTGGCGCTGATTCTGGATATCGGTGCTACGGCGGCTCGCGCGGGTGTGAAGCCGGTCGAGGAGGCGCAGGACGAGATCGAGATGGAAGAGAAGGTCGTGCAAGGGGCTGAGGTTTCGCTGCTGGTGTTTGAGGATCGTGCGAGAGAACGGACGGCGCTGCCGCTGGATGTAGTGGAGCGGATTGAGAGCGTGCCGTTGAGTCAGATTGAGTATGCGGGAGGTCGGCCGTTGCTACAGTATCGCGGCGAACTGCTGCCGCTGCGGGATGAGGGACGGGTGCTGGCGGAGCTTGAAGCCGAGCAAGAGCGCGGCGAAGAGGCAACGGTTACCGTGCTCATTTGCCGGAATTCGCGCAAGAGCGCGGTGCGGCGCACGGGCATGGTGGTGCGGAGGGTTCTCGATGTGTCAGGCGGAACGCTGCTTGAGAAGGACGATGCGACGGGCGAGATGGAACTGGCGCTAGTGAAGGAGAAGCTGACGACGATTCATCGTGAGTTCGAGGCGAAGAGCGCACCGGAGTGGAAGGAGGTTGCGTGAAGATACTGGGGCGGGAAGAGGTTGAGTTGCAGGATGAGGATGATGCGGTTTCGCTGTGCTCGATGTTTGCGGGGAGCGATAGCTTCGGGATCGATACTGGCAAGATTCGTGAGGTGCTGGGGAAGCGAGAGTTGCAGCGAGTGCCGATGGCTCCGACGTATATCGGTGGTGTGGTGCCGTATCGCGGTGAGGTGCTGACGACGGTGAACTTTCGAGCGCTTCTAGGGATGAGCGAATATGCGGAATCGAGCTGTGTGCTGGTGCTCGAAGACGAAGCTGGTGGGGAACGATTTGGCTTGGTCGTTGATGCGGTTGGCGGTGTGGTGACGGTGAGCCGGAAGATGCTCGAGGCGAATCCTTGCACGCTGGAGGTCCAGGGGAAGTGGCTGTTCGATGGAGCTTATAAGACGCAGACCGGGTTGCTTGTGCAACTGGATCCTCAGAAGCTGAGGCCTTCGCGGCTGGCTGAGACGGGGTTATTCAAACAGCGGGAGAACGTGCAGAGAGGAAACGGAGAGCCACTATGAGAGCGCTGATCGTCGATGATTCGAGCTTTATCCGGGAGTATCTGCGGCACCTGCTGGACCGGATGGGCATTGCGTGTGAAGAGGCAGTGGATGGCAGCGATGCGTTGACAGTGTTGGCGGCTGAGAAGAC
Source organism: Edaphobacter aggregans (assembly GCF_003945235.1). Lineage (NCBI taxonomy): Bacteria > Pseudomonadati > Acidobacteriota > Terriglobia > Terriglobales > Acidobacteriaceae > Edaphobacter > Edaphobacter aggregans. The sequence goes on along the minus strand of NZ_RSDW01000001.1, from coordinate 895,775 downwards.
GTTCGACCTGATGCTGCTGGATGTGAATATGCCGGTGATGAATGGGCTGGAGTGTGTGAAGGCTCTGCGCGAGGCTCAGTTGAGTCCGGAGATGAAGGTGATGATGGTGACAACCGAGGCCGATCACTCGTTCATTCTGAAGGCGCTGGACAATGGCGCAGATGAGTTTTTGATGAAGCCCTTTACGCCGGAGAGCCTGAAGGAAAAGATGGCACTTCTGGGATTTGCATCGGTTGCTTGAGAGCGAGAGGGAAGACTTGTCATGAGAGATTTTGGTGAACGTCCGCTCCGTATTCTTGCGGCAGACGATTCGGCGGTGATGCGCGGGATCATGCGGCATTTGTTTTTGACGCATGGGGGCAATCCGAAGGGCGAGCAGCCGCGGATGGAGCTTTGCGGTGTGGCGCGGGATGGAGTAGAGTGCCTGGAGGCTGTGCAGCAACTTAAGCCGGATGTGCTGGTGCTGGATCTCGAGATGCCTCGGCTGAATGGGCTTGAGGTTTTGGAACGGTTGCGACGGGAGAGCCCGGGGTTGCCGGTGATCATGTGCAGTTCGCATACGGAGCATGGGGCGCGATCGACGCTGGAGGGGCTTGCGAGAGGGGCTTCGGACTATGTGATGAAGCCAGTCGGGCAGAAGGATTTTGCTTCGGCGTTGCTGTCGCTTGCTCAGCAGTTGTTGCCTAGCGTGGCGGCATTGGCGAAGGGAACGAGGAAGACGCGGGGGACGAGCAAGAGTGGCCACGTGAAGGCTGGTGTTGTGCGGATGAGTGCCGGCGCGACGATTGAGCTGGTGGTGATTGGGTTGTCGACGGGAGGGCCGTCTGCGCTGGAACAGATGTTGCCTAAGCTGTCGGCGGATTTTCCGGTGCCGGTGATGATCGTGCAACATATGCCGAAGTTGTTTACTGGGCCGCTGGCGGAGCGGTTGAATAAATGCTGCTCGTTGCGAGTGGAACAGGCGTATGACGGTGCGGTGCTTCGTCCGGGAACGGTGTGGATGGCTCCGGGGGACTCGCATATGGAAGTGGCCGATGGAGTGTTAGGCGAAGAAGCGCAGCGCAGGGGAAGGGTGAAGCTGCATCAGCGAGAGTTGCTGAATCATTGCAGGCCGTCGGTGGATTATCTGTTCTTCTCGGCTGCGCGGATGTATGGCGCGGGCACCCTGGCGTTGATGATGACGGGAATGGGATCGGATGGGTTGGATGGCGCGAAGGCGGTGCATGAGAGAGGAGGCGTAGTGCTGGCGCAGGATGAGGCGACATCGGCAGTGTGGGGAATGCCGGGGCGCGTATCGGAGGCGGGGATTGCGAGTGCGACGCTGCCGCTGGATGCGCTGGCGGATGAGTTGATGCAAAGGACTTATGCAGGCAGAGTGAGAAGGATGCCTGTGCAACATCATGCGGCGATCTCCATTGCGCGGAGAGAGGTGATTCATGGCTTGCTCTGATTCGGATTACACGTATCTTCGGGAGCTGGTGTTGGCGCAGTCGGCTAACATGATCGACCCATCGCGGAATGCGTTGTTCGATACGCGGCTGACGCCGATTGCGCGGATGGCGGGTGCGGCGAACCTGGAGGATCTAGTTGGGATGTTGAAGGCGGATCGGCCGGCGCATCTTCATCGTGCGGTGGCCGAGGCGATGACGATCAATGAGACTAGCTTCTTCCGTGATTTGAAGCCGTTTGAGATGCTGCGAGAGACAATTCTTCCTCGATTGATTGAACAGCGGACGGAAGAGCGGACGCTTCGGATTTGGAGTGCGGCGAGCTCGACGGGGCAGGAGGCGTATAGCCTGGCGATGTTGATTGCGGAGTATTTTCCGTCGCTGTCGGGATGGGACGTGAAGATTGTTGGGACGGACATCTCGCGGCGGGTGGTTGAGTATGCGCGGAAGGGGCGGTATCGGAGGCTGGAGGTGAATCGCGGATTGCCGGCGCGGATGCTGGTGAAATATATGGTGCGCGATGGAGAGGAGTGGGAGATCTCTCCGCGGATTCGGTCGATGTGCGAGTTTCTATATGCGAATTTGAGCTCGCCGTTTCCGAAGATGCCGGTGTTTGACCTCGTGTTGCTGCGGAATGTGTTGCTGTATTTTCCGGAGCAGGGGCGGCGGTATCTGTTCAGCAATGTATATCGGCAGATGGCGCAGGATGGATATCTGGTATTGGGGAATGTGGAGCAGGCAGAGGATTCGACGAGCAGGTTTGCGGTGGAGTTTGCTGAGGGGAGTTATTTTTATCGACCTGTGCCTGGCTATTGATGGCAGTAGATGTCGTGACGTGAGTGAGGCGTGGCGCATCCTATGTGTGCGGCAGGTATGCTGCTGAGAATACATAGAGGCGATGCCGCGTACACTATCCAGTCCGAAGAAGGTTCGAGCGAAGACGAAGGCGCATGACTCGGCTGCCACTGCGGCGGAGGATGCGCTTTCGCTGTTTCATCCGATAACGGCGCAGTGGTTTCGTGCGGTGTTTGATGGGCCGACGGCTCCGCAGGTGGAGGGATGGCCGGCGATTGCTCGTGGGGAGTCGACTCTGATTCTGGCGCCGACGGGCACGGGTAAGACGCTGACCGCGTTTCTTTGGTGCATCGACAAGCTGATGATGCGGACGGCGCCTGAGGCGGAGCGTGGGTGCAGGGTGGTGTATGTATCTCCGCTGAAGGCGCTGGCTGTGGATGTGGAGAGGAATTTGCGGTCTCCACTGGTGGGGATTGCAAATATGGCGCAGCGCGAGGGGCTTGCGGTGCGGATGCCTGAGATCAGCGTGCGGACGGGGGATACGTCGCAGAAGGAGCGGGCTCGATTTCGGAAGCATCCTGCGGATATTTTGATTACCACTCCTGAGAGTTTGTATCTGCTGCTGACTTCGGAGGCGGGGGAGGGGCTGCGGAGCGTTGAGACGGTGATCATCGACGAGATTCATGCATTGGTGCCGACGAAGCGCGGGGCGCATATGGCGCTGTCGCTGGAGCGGCTGGAGGCTCTTACGGGAAGGCGGTTGCAGCGGATTGGGTTGTCGGCTACGCAGCGGCCGCTGGAAGAGGTGGCGAGGTTTTTGGGAGGAGCGGAAGGGGTTGGTCAGCGAGTCGGGAAGTCAGCGGGTCGGCAAGGTGGCGAGTCAGCTAGTCAGCGGAAGGCGGAGAGTGATGCTGCGTTGTTGACGGATGTCTCCGGCGATGATGATGCGGCTGAGGTGGCTGTGCGGTTTCGCCCGGTGACGGTGGTGAACGCGGGGGCGCGGAAGACTTTGGAGTTGAGGGTCGAGGTTCCCGTCGAGGATATGGCAAGGTTGGGCCAAATTGAGGAACAGCCAAGTGGGCCTGCTTCGCAGGGGCCGAAGCGGACTTCGATTTGGCAGTCGATCTATCCGCGGTTGCTTGAGATTATTCAGGAGCGGACTTCTACTTTGATCTTTGTGAATGCCCGGCGAGTGGCTGAGAGGTTGGCTGGTGCGCTGAATGAGTTGGCGGGTGAGCCGTTGGCGCGGGCGCATCATGGGTCGTTGGCGGCTACGCAGCGGACGGAGATTGAAGAGCTGCTGAAGGCTGGGGAGATTAAGGCTCTGGTGGCTACTTCTTCGCTGGAGCTGGGGATTGATATGGGGGCGATTGATCTGGTGATTCAGATTGAGGCTCCGCCTAGCGTGGCTAGTGGGATGCAGCGGATTGGACGGGCGGGCCATCAGGTGGGTGCGCCTTCGAATGGGATTATTTTTCCGAAGTACAGGTCGGATCTGGTTGCTTGCGCGGCGGTGACGCGGGCGATGCATGAGGGCCATGTGGAGCCGACGCGATTTCTGCGGAATCCGCTGGATGTGCTGGCGCAGCAGATGGTTGCGGTGGTGGCGCATCCGCCATTGGGTGTGCAGGACGCGGAGAGGCGAAGTAAGCGTGGGAGTGATGAGGAGGAGAGTCCGGGGATCAGCTACGCGGCTTTGTTTGCACTGGTGCGGAGTTCGGCTCCATTTGCGGGATTGAACAGGGGAGTGTTCGATGGGGTGCTGGATATGTTGGCTGGGCGGTATCCGTCGGATGAGTTTGCCGATCTGCGGCCTCGGATTACGTGGGATAGGGCGAAGAACTGGATTACTCCGCGAGCAGGGGTGAAACGGATTGCGATTTTGAATGGAGGGACGATTCCGGATCGCGGAACGTATGGCGTTTTTCTGGCTGGGGAGCGGTCGAAGCCAGTGCGGGTGGGTGAGCTGGACGAAGAGATGGTGTTTGAGAGCAGGCAGGGAGAGACGTTTTTGCTGGGGGCTTCGGCGTGGCGGATTGAAGAGATTACGCATGATCGGGTGTTGGTTTCGCCTGCTCCGGGTGAGGCGGGGAAAATGCCGTTCTGGCATGGGGATCAGGCGGGACGGCCTTTGGAGTTTGGGCGGCGGATTGGTGCGCTGGTGCGGGAGTTGCGCGATGTGCCGCGTAGTGTGGCGATTGCGCGGCTGACGCGGGAGCATGATTTGGATCCTTTGGCGGCGGAGAATGTTCTGCGGTATTTGGCGGATCAGGAGCTGGCTACTGTGGTGGTTCCGGATGATCAAAGTATTGTTATTGAACGAGTTAGGGATGAGTTGGGGGATTGGCGGGTGTGCGTGCTGACTCCGTTTGGAAGCAGGATTCATGCGCCCTGGGCGATGGCTGTGGTGGCGAAAGTGCGTGCAAATGGTGGACAAGATGTGGAGACGATGTGGAGTGAAGATGGTTTTGTGCTGCGATTTCCGGAGACGGATGAGGCTCCTTCGATAGAGCCGATTCTGTTGGAGCCGGTGGAGGCTGCGGATCTGGTCTTGCGGCAACTTGGATCGACAGCTTTGTTTGCGGCAAAGTTCAGGGAGAGTGCGGCTCGGGCGTTGTTGTTGCCGCGGCGGCGGGCGGATGGGAGGAGTCCGCTTTGGCAGCAGAGGAAGCGGGCTTATGACTTGTTGAGTGTGGCGAGTCAGTATGCTTCGTTTCCGATTCTGCTGGAGGCTTACAGGGAGTGTCTGCGGGACGTGTTTGATATGCCTGCTTTGATGGAGATTCTGAGAAGCGTTGAGAATCGTTCGCTGCGGGTGCATACGGTCGATTCGCGGACTCCTAGCCCCTTTGCTTCGGCGCTGCTGTTTAGTTATGTGGCGAACTATATCTATGACGGAGATGCTCCGCTGGCGGAGAGGCGGGCTCAGGCGCTTTCGATCGATCAGGATCAGTTACGCGAGCTGATGGGTGATGCCGATCTGCGGGAGTTGCTGGACGCCGGGGCGATTGAGGAGACTGAGGAGCAGTTGCAGGGGACAGTTTCTGACTACAAGGTCAGGACGATGGATGGGGTCCATGATCTGTTGCTGCGGATTGGGGATCTGACGCGGGGTGAGTTGCGGGTGCGGTGCGTGTCGGATGAGGTGGTAGAGAGTGTGGCTCGGCTGATGAAGGCACGGCGCGTGCTTGAGGTTGGGATTGCGGGGGAGAAGAGGTTGATTGCGGTGGAGGATGCGGCGCGATATCGGGATGCGCTGGGGGTTCCGCTGCCTCCGGGATTGCCGACTGCTTTTTTGACTGCGGCTCCGGATGCGATGGTGGATTTGTTGCGGCGGTTTGCGCGGACGCATGGGCCGTTTACGACGCAGGAGGCGGCTGGGCGGTTTGGTCTTTCGGCTGAGAGTGTGGAAGCGGTGCTGCAGCGGTTGGTACAGATTGGGCGTGTGGTGGAGGGTGGGTTTCGGCCGGGGGGGATTCATCGCGAGTGGTGCGATGAAGAGGTGTTGCGGACGATTCGGCGGAAGTCGCTGGCGCGGTTGCGGAAGGAGGTTGAGCCGGTTGAACAGCGGACGCTGGCTCGGTTGTTTACGCGGTGGCAGGGTGTGGTGCAGCCTAGACGCGGGTTGGATGCGCTGCTGGATGTGATTGAGAATTTGCAGGGCGCTCCGATACCGGCTTCGATTCTGGAGACGGAGATTTTGCCGGCGAGGTTGGTGGGGTATAAGGCGAGCGATCTGGATTTGTTGATTGCAGCGGGTGAGGTGGTGTGGGTAGGGTTTGAGCCGCTGGGGGAGCGGGATGGGCGGATGGGGCTTTATTTGGCGGAGAAGCTTTCGATGCTCTGGCCGCCGCGGGTTGTGCCCGAGCTTTCTGAGAAAGAGGCGGCAATTGTGGCTTATCTGCAGGTGCGTGGGGCATCTTTCTTTCAGGATTTGCATGAGGGGGTTGGCGGTGGATATCCGGGGGAGACGCTGGATGCTTTGTGGGGATTGGTTTGGAAGGGCATGGTAACAAACGATGGCGTGGCGGCGTTGCGGGCTTATTGCGAACGATCCTCGGGGGCGAGCAAGCCTGCGCGAAGGGTGCATAAGCAGGGCGCGGTGGCGTTTCGGTCGCGCAGGACGACTCCGCCTACGGGGCAGGGGCGGTGGGCTTTGCAGGCTGCGGCGTTTGATGTTGGGAGGTCGGGGACTGAGTGGAGTCATGCGATGGCTCAGCAGTTGTTGACTCGATATGGTGTGGTGTTTCGCGAGACGGCGCATGCGGAGAATCTGCCAGGTGGGTTTTCGGCTGTCTACGATGTGCTGAAGGCGATGGAGGAGAGTGGGAGGATTCGGCGAGGATATTTTGCCGCGGAGTTGGGGGCTACGCAGTTTGCTATGCCTGCGGCGGTGGATCTGCTGCGGTCGCTGAGAGTTTTGTCAGAGGAGAAGAAGCCGGAGATGCTGCAGTTGGCGGCTACCGATCCGGCTAATCCCTATGGAGCGTTGTTGCGGTGGCCTGCGGCGGATGCGGGGTCGTCGATGACGCGGAGTGTGGGGGCACGGGTGATTTTGTGTGATGGTGCGCTGGTGGCTTATCTGCGGCGAGGGAATCCGAATATGCAGGTGTTTTTGCCAGAGGAAGAGCCGCAGCGGTCGCAGGTGGGGAGATCGCTTGCTGAGTTCTTGGTGGAGCGGGTGCAGGATAGGAACGATGAGGGGGACGTGCGGGCGGGGATGTTGATTACGACTGTGAATGGAGTGCCGGTTGCGGAGCATCCGATGGGCAAGTTTTTGTTGGACGCTGGGTTTGCGGCTGCGCCTATGGGGTTCAATGTGCGGAAGCGGCAGGTAGTGGGGAGTGGTGGGCATGCCTGAGGGAGATACGATTTATTGGGCGGCGCGGGCTTTGCAGCGGACGATTGGTGGGAAGGTGGTGACGGGGTTTGAAACGGGGCTGGCAAAGCTGGCTCGGGTGGATGATGATTCGCCACTGGTGGGGCGGGTGGTGGAGAAGGTGGAGTCAAGAGGGAAGTGGTTGCTGATTTATTTCAGCGGCGATTTGATTCTGGTTACGCATATGTTGATGAGTGGGAGCTGGCATCTGTATCGCGTGGGTGAGAAGTGGAAGATGGGGCGTTCGCGGATGCGGGTGGTGATTCGGACGGAAGACTGGGAGGCGGTGGCTTTCAATGTGCCGATTGCGGAGTTCTATACGGCTCGGTCGCTGGAGAGGAGTTCGCAGGTTCCTAAGCTGGGGCCGGATATTTTGTCGGATGAGTTTACGGTTGAGGGTGGAGTTGCTCGGCTGACGGCTTATGGGCGGGAGAATCCTAATGCAGAGATTGGGGTGGTGCTGCTGAATCAACGGGTGATGGCTGGGTTGGGGAATGTCTATAAGAGCGAGGTGGCGTTTGCGGCAGGGGTGAATCCGTTTCGGGCGATGCGGACGATTACGGAGCGGGAGATGGAGAGGATGGTGGATTTTGCGCAGCGGTATATGAAGGCGAATGTTGCGGAGGGAACTGGTGCGGGAATTGTGACGACATCGGGGAACAGGCAGACGACACATGCGATGAATCGGGAGGAACGGCTTTGGGTGTATCGGCGGCAGGGGCAGGAGTGTCGGCGGTGTGGGGTAGCGGTGATGATGAGGAAGCAGGGAGTGCAGGTGCGGTCTACTTACTGGTGTCCGGAGTGCCAGCCTATGAGGTAGATCGGATTGCGTGGCAGAGTGACTCTCCAACCTTCGCGCGATCAGGGGTGCTCAGGATGGGGCACTCGGATGTTCGTGCTGGCTTGTTACTGCTGAGGCGGTTGTGTTGTCGTTGGCTGTTGCTGTTTGTTTTTGTCGTTGCCGCCGCCGAAGATTTTTTGGAAGAAGTTCTTCTTCTTGGGTTGGTTGGGCTGCGTGGTGTCGGGGGCGTTGCCGTCCGGAGGCGTGTTGGGGGCGTTGTGCGAAGCGGGCGGTGTTGCGGGGGGCGTTGTAGCCGGGGCTGCCGGGGAGTTGGGTTGTGGGGCGGGATGACCGCCAATGCCAAAGAGTTTCTGGAGGAAGTTCTGTGGGCTCTCGGACATTTGGCTGCAACTGTTGACCGGGGCGGTGCCGTCGAGGAAAGCGGCATAGAAGGCGTTGCCGGGGCAAGTAGCGTCGGCAAGGAGATCTGTGGTCTTGTCGATGCGGGCGCTGGTGACGCCTTCCTGCGGAGAGAAGGATTTGACGTCGGAGTACTGGGGGAGTTTGATGGCGCGGTTCATGAACTCGGCCCAGATGGGAGCGGCGGCGTCGGCACCCTGGAGCGGGTGTGTTAGTCCACGCGAGATATCTGTGTAATCGTCGTTTCCGACCCACACAACGCAGAGCAGATTCGAGGAGTAGCCCGCGAACCAGACGTCATGGGAGGTTCCGGTCTTGCCGGCAGCGGGGGCGGTGAAGCCGTGACGACGGGCGGCGGCGCCGGTGCCGAAGGTCATCACGTTTTCGAGCAGGGACTGGGTGAGGAAGGCGACGCGGGGGTCAAGGACCTGCTTGGCTTCGGGCGCGTAGTCGGCGACGATATCGCCGTTGGCGTTGCGGACGCTGGCGAGCATCCACGGCTTGAGGTGAACGCCGTTGTTGGCAAAGACGGTGTAGGCTCCGGCCATGTCGAGGGGGGTGGCGTTGTAGGTGCCGATGGCGACGGACGGGGTGGCGCGGGCGTTGGTAATGCCGGCGCTGCGGGCGAGGGCGGCTACGTTCTCAAAGCCGACCATCTGGGCCAGGTTGATGGTTGCGATGTTGAGAGAGTGAGCGATGGCCTGGACCGCAGTGACCATGCCGGGATATTCACCCTTCTCGAAGTTGCCGGGGCTATAGGTTTGGCGGCCATTGTCGAAGGTGAATGTGGTGGGGTCGTCGTTCAGGCGCGTGAGTGCGGTGAAGACGCCGTTGCCGTCGAGGTCGGTGCCGTTGAGCGAGGTGTTGTAGGCGGCGGCGTAGACGAAAGGCTTGAATATGGAGCCAGTGGGCCGCTCGGCGACCGCGTGGTTGAGCTGGGAGACACCATAGTTGCGGCCTCCGACAAGGGCGAGGACCTGGCCGGTGTGAGGGTTGAGCGCAATGAGCGAGACTTGTGGGTAGTTGATGGGCGCGGTGCTCTTGCCGTGCAACTTGCGGATCATCTCGTCGACGTTTTGCATGCCGATTTCGACGGCCTCGGAGGCGGCGCGCTGGAGTTCGGGATCGAGCGAGGTGTAGATGCGGAGGCTCTGATGAGCGAGGCCCTGGTCGCCGATGCGCTGGACGAGTTGGTCATGTACGAGATCGACGAAGTAGGGGGCTTCGCTGGCGTCTACGTTAGGTGGAGCGAGGCGGAGGGGTTCGGCTTTGGCTCGGCTGGCTTCGGCTGCAGTGATGGCGCCGGTCTCGACCATCGAGTCGAGGACTAGGTTGCGGCGCTCCATGGCGCGTTCGGGATGCTTGTAGGGAGAGAAGTAGTTGGGGCGCTGAATCATGCCGGCTAGCAGGGCAGATTCTGCGAGATTGAGCTGACGGAGATCTTTGCCGAAGTAGGTCTGGGCGGCCTCGCCAAAGCCGTTGATGGCGAAGCTGCCGCGTTGGCCGAGGTTGATCTGGTTGGCGTACATCTCGAAGATCTGCTTTTTGTTGAAGCGGGCTTCGAGCTGGAAGCTGATGATGATCTCGCGGAGCTTGCGAGTGACGCGCTTTTCTGGTGAGAGGAAGAAGCCGCGGGCTAATTGCTGGGTGAGCGTGGATCCACCGCAGGAAGCATGACGGGCGATGATATCCATAACAGCGCACTTGGCGGTGCGGAGATAGTTGATGCCGCCGTGGTTGAAGAAGTCGCGGTCTTCAATGGCGAGCACGGCGTGGACGAGGTGCGGTGGAATTTCGTCGAACGAGACGAGACGGCGCTTGGTGCGGTTCTTGTCTTCGGAGAGTGCGGTGATGAGCTGCGGCTCGAGCTCGTAGGCGCTTAGGGCAACGCCGTTTTCGGCCGTGATGCTTTTGACGACACCGTCGGAGGTGTTGATGGTGGCGCCGTCGGTCGTGTGGAAGCTCTGGGCCCCGGGCTTGATGAAGATGTTGTCGCCGTTGAGCTGGAAGGTGCCGAGTTCCGGGTTGCCGTTGTAACCGGCCTGGCGCAGATCGGTGGCAATTGCGGCGGCAGAGAGCTTCTGGCCGGGACGGACTTCGCGTGGAGCGGCGTAGATTTGAGAGACGCTAGCGAAGATGGGGCCGGCGGCCAGGCGGTCATCTACAACCTGTTGGTAGTGATGATAGAAGTAACCAAAGACGGCGGCAAAGACGATGACTCCGGCTAGACATGCGACGAGGGCTCCGCGGAGGAGACGGTTACGGAGGTCGTGAGACTTTGTTGTACCGCGAGTGCTGCCGTATTTGAGCTTGACTGGCAAAAAGGGCTCTTTCGTTTAGACGATTAGACTGCGAATGCAGGGAGCGAGGTTTGCAGGGCGGATGTTATCTGATCAGCTACGGTGGATGCTATCTGATTCAGCGGAACGTCCTGATTGAGGTTTTTGAGGCGATCTACGAGTTCAACTTTATCTTCAGCTACCCCGCGTCCAATGTTGATTCTATAGGGGATGCCAACGAGGTCAGCGTCCTTGAATTTTACTCCGGCGCGCTCGTCGCGGTCGTCGAGGAGGACGTCGAGACCTGCGGCGGCCAGGTCGGCGGCTACTTTTTCTCCTGCGGCGAGGAGAGTTGTGTCACCGATGTTGGTGATGGTGACGACGACCTGGTAGGGGGCGATGGAGGGATGGAGGGCGTAGGCGGAGCCTCCGTTGGCTGCGGCGGAGGACTCGATGGCGGCGGTCAGGATGCGTTCGATGCCGATGCCGTAGCAGCCCATGATGGGGGTGGTCTCTTTGCCGTCGCGGTTCAGGACCGTGGAGCCCATGGACTTGGTGTATCGGTAGCCGAGCTTGAAGATGTGGCCGATCTCGACTGCCTTGCCGAGGCGCAGAGGCTGCTCGCCGATGGGGTCGAGCTCGCCTTCATTGATGTTGCGAACGTCGGCGATGATGGTGGGCTTGAAGTCGCGCGTTGGGGTGACGTTACGGAGATGGAACTCCTCTTTGTTGGCTCCGGCGATGAGGTTGGTGCGGCCTTCGAGAGCTTTGTCGAGGATGACGAGGGTTCCGGGCTTCTTAGGATGAGGCGCGGCTTCGATGCCGATGGGGCCGAGATAGCCTGCGGGAGCATTGAAGGTGGTCTGGAGTTCCTCGGGCGTCATGGGGCGGAGTTCACCGCCGGCGATGAGGAGGAGCTTGGCTTCATTTAGGGAGTGATCGCCACGGAGGAAGACGACTACGGGGCGGAGCTTGCCAAGCTTTGTGTGGTCGGCTTCTGGCAGCTCGGCCATGTAGGCCATGGTCTTGATCTGGTGCTGAGGCTGCGTATTAAGGAAAGCGCCGACCTCTTCGATGGTGCGCTGTCCGGGAGTGTGGACGAGTTCAGGATTGCCGTCGCCTGTGGGGGCGAGGTCTTCGACAGGCGCGAGGCGGCTGGTGGCCTTCTCGATGTTGGCGGCGTAGCCAGAGGCGCTGCTGGCGATGAGGTCTTCGCCGGCATCGGTGTAGACCATGAACTCCTGGGAGGCAGAGCCGCCCATGGCTCCAGAGTCCGCCTCGACGGCGACGAATTCGAGACCGCAGCGGGTGAAGATGTTGCGATAGGCCTGGTCATGCTTCTGGTAGGAGAGATCGAGGCCGGCGTCATCGATGTCGAAGGAATAGGAGTCCTTCATGATGAACTGGCGAACGCGGAGGAGACCGGATTTGGGGCGAGGCTCGTCGCGGAATTTGGTCTGGATCTGATACCAGATCTGGGGAAGCTGCTTGTAGCTGCGGAGCTCGTTGCGGGCGATGGAGGTCATGACCTCTTCGTGGGTCATGGCGAGGCAGAGCTCTGCACCCTTGCGGTCCTTGAGGCGAAACATGTTTTCGCCCATGACGGACCAACGGCCGGACTCTTCCCATAGCTCGCGAGGATTGAGCGCGGGGAGGAGGAACTCCTGGCCGATCTTGTCCATCTCTTCGCGGACGATGGCGATGATCTTGTTGATGGATCGGTTGCCGAGCGGGAGGTAGCTATAGATGCCGGCGCCGAGCTGGCGGATGTAACCGGCTCGGAGGAGGAGCTTGTGGCTGGCGACTTCGGCGTCTGCGGGGGCTTCACGAAGGGTGGGGATAAAGAGTTGCGACCAGCGATGCATTGAGTTGTGGGACCTTCCGGCTCTTCGAGCGAGGGCTTTTTGGTTATCTTGTCTATTCTAACTTCGCGAAGGATTTGTGGCGTTGGGAACGGTTAGACTTTGTGGTACCCCCTACCCTGGACTCAAAGTCCTAAAGTATTTGAAATAGATACTTTAGGTCCGGACCTGGTCTAGGGCCATTGGCGGTGCGGGCTTGGCTTGTTTGGGGAGTGCTGCTGGTTTCCGGGATGGTTAAGTCAAGTTTTCCGTAGCTGCGTAGCTCGCTGTGCAGGGAGCGAGGAATATGGATAGGCTACGTCGTTGGCGCTCGCTGCTAGCTTGCTTTGCTCTGACTTCTGGAGGAAGTGACGCGATATGACTTGAATGGCTACTGAGAGCGTTTGGCGAGCTCTTTCATCCAGTGGACAGTTTCGAAGAGTTACGCGACACACGGTTTGGAACGTAACACCAGTTTCTGTATTGCTGTTTGGAATTGCGATCATTTTTGCGCTGCGAGGTGCCACGTACTAAACTGCAGAAAGGAAGAGTGGCCGAGTGGTTGATGGCTCCAGTCTTGAAAACTGGCGTACTCGAAAGGGTATCGGGGGTTCGAATCCCTCCTCTTCCGCCATTTCGTCTTCTCTGTTCAACTTCAGAGGGAGATATAGGTGAAATTGCCAAGAATCGCGCCATTGTGGCGGGACTCCAGGCATCACAGAAGTGGCGCAGCTCTTAATTCTGAGCTCCAATGCTATATTTCTCTCAATTGATGCGACACCTCAATCAAAATATTAGGCAAGTCTGCATCCTCCGCACATCAGTACGATCCGTTTGGTTGCGCCGAAATTGCCTCCTTCAGTGTTTTCACAGCAGCCGTGGTTAGCAGAGACAGCAAATGATCCGACTTGGTGTAGACACAGGCGGCACATTTACCGACCTGGTGCGACTTGATGCTCGCGGGCTTACAGTTCACAAAGTGCGCTCTACTCCGGACGATCCGGCTCGTGCCATCCTCTCTGGTATCGGGGAGTTGATGGGGAGCGATCCCGTCTCCGAAATAATTCATGGGTCGACTGTGGCCACTAACGCGCTGCTCGAGCGCAAGGGTGCCCGCGTCGCATTGGTCACTACCAAAGGATTCGAAGACGTTCTTGCAATCGGGCGACAGACTCGACGCGAACTCTATAGTTTTCAGGTGCGCGGCAACCAGCCCATGATTGATGACGGCCTCACCTATGGCGTAGCCGAACGGATTGACTGTCACGGGAATGTGCTGGAGGCTTTGCATGCTCAGGAATTGGAAGAGCTGACCAGAAAGCTAATTCAGACAAGAGTTGAGTGCGTGGCCGTGTGCCTCCTTCACTCTTACGCAAATCCGATCCATGAACAGCAGGTTACTCGTCACCTTGAGCAGGCCGGTTTTACTGTCTCGTCCTCGCACAGCGTTCTGCCCGAGTATCGCGAGTACGAGCGCTGGAGCACGACAGTGGTCAACGCCTATGTCACGCCCATGATGTCAAGTTATCTAACGACGCTGGAGCGGGGTCTCGCTGGAACGCGGTTGCACATCATGCAATCGAACGGCGGCTCCATCTCCACACCTCAAGCCCGCAATTCCGCGGTGCGCACCATCCTTTCCGGTCCTGCGGCAGGCGCTATAGGAGCCCAAGCGGTTGCACGCGGCTCCGGTTTTGATCGAGTGATTCTCTTCGACATGGGGGGCACCTTCACCGATGTAAGTCTCGTCGACGGCCAACTCGGTACGACGAATGAATCCACCGTGGGTGGCTTTCCCGTGCGGCTGCCAATTCTCGATATCCACTCAGTTGGCGCCGGTGGAGGCTCCATCGCTTATGTAGATAGTGGCGGTTCGTTGCGCGTCGGCCCCCGCAGCGCAGGCGCTGAGCCAGGTCCCGTCTGTTATGGCAAGGGCGACGAACTTACCGTAACCGATGCGAACTTACTATTAGGTCGCCTCGATCCAAAATATTTTCTCGGTGGCCGCATGCAGCTTGACATCATGCGCACCTCGGAACGCGCCCGGATCTTCGCAGACGAGCTTCGGATCACGCCGACGCAACTGGCAGAGGGAATTGTACAGATTGCCAACGCCAACATGGAGCGCGCGATTCGGACCGTCTCAGTCCAGCGCGGTTATGACCCGCGTGAGTTCGCACTGCTGGCCTTCGGTGGCGCAGGAGGCATGCACGCTTGCGAAATTGCAGACGCGCTCGAAATCGGAACCGTACTTATCCCGGAGCATGGTGGCGTTCTCTCTGCACTCGGCATGCTACTCGCTGATGTGAGAAAAGACTACTCGCAGACTATCCTGAAGCAGTCAGACACCATTACATTCTCTGATCTGCAGCAGTATCTGGCGCCACTGATCAGCCAAGCTCAGGCAGACCTCGCCACTGAGGGTTTTGAGCAGCAGAGCATCGTCATCGAGTGCTCGCTCGATATGCGCTATCGGGGACAAGCCTTCGAGATTAATGTGCCCCTTACTCCCGACTTCAACGAGGACTTCAACCGCCTGCACCAGCGGCTCTATGGCTATTCGAACCCGTCGCGAATCACTGAGGTGGTCAACGTTCGGGTCAACGCCGCTGGCATAACGCAGAAGCCCACATTGCCTTCACCAGTTGCTGTCAACCAGCCCTTGCCACTACCTGTCAGCGTCCGCTCGACATGGTTTGCTGGCGGCTCGTGGGAGACCGCGATCTACCATCGAGAGACATTGCTCCCCGGCATGGAAGGACAGGGCCCGGCGATCATCACGAGCGGCGAGTCCACCGTGGTCATCACGCCGCACTATCGTTTCCGGATCGACGGCGCAGGCATTCTGATTGCGACACGTGCCGAAGCGGCTGACCGTAATCAACTCACGGAGAAGTCTGCAGCAGAGCAGAGTAATTCCCGTCAAGAAACGCTTAATCCCATCGAACTCGAAATCTTCAAAAACATCTTCATCTCCATTGCAGAGGAGATGGGAATTACACTCTGCCGGACTGGCTTCTCACCTAACATCAAAGAACGCCTGGACTACTCCTGCGCCATCTATGATGAACATGGCCATACCATCGCGCAGGGCGATCACATGCCAGTACATCTGGGCGCCATGCCACTTTCCGTCGAGGCAGCCATCCAGCACGTGACCATGGAGGCGGGCGACGTGGTCATTCTCAACGATCCCTTCCGCGGTGGCACCCACCTTCCCGACATCACTCTGGTACAGCCCGTCTTTCTCGATGAAGAAGCTGCTCCAGCCTTCTACGTCGCTAATCGTGCTCACCACTCCGATGTAGGCGGCATCAGCCCCGGCTCGATGCCGCTTGCGCAGGAGGTCTTCCAGGAAGGACTCATTCTTCCCCCAATCAAACTCGTGCGCCGCGGTGAGATCTGTCCCGATGTCATGGCGCTGATCCTGGCAAATGTGCGCACGCCCGCAGAGCGTGAGGGCGACCTCAGCGCGCAGATCGCATCCAACCGGGTCGCCGAAGCCCGTCTGCGTGCACTCGTCGCACGCTATGGGCTTGAGCGAGTACGAAGCCATGCTCGCGCAGCGCAGGACTACGCCGAGCGCATCCTCCGTCGCACGATCGCAACTATTCCCGACGGCGAATACAGCTTTGAAGACGTAGTAGACGACGATGGCTTCCGCCGTGAGCGCATAGGCATTCGCGCTACAGTCCGCATTGCGGGCGATCAGGCCGAGGTCGATTTCACGGGCACAGAACTCCAGACTAGCGGCGGTGTCAACGCAAATTTTGCCATCACCCTGTCAGCAACACTCTATTGTTTTCGATGTCTCGTTCAGGAGGATGTCCTGTACAACTCCGGCATCTCGCGCGCTATCCGTGTCATCGCTCCTGCGGGGACGATCGTAAACGCTGTGCGTCCGGCGGCAGTAGCAGGCGGCAATGTTGAGACCTCGCAGCGAATTACCGACGTCGTGCTTGGAGCGCTCGCAAAGGCGCTCCCGCACAGCATTCCTGCAGCTAGCCAGGGAACGATGAACAACGTGACACTCGGGGGGAGACGACCCGACGATGGCACTCCGTTCGCCTACTACGAAACCATCGGTGGCGGTATGGGGGGGCGCAACGGCTTGGCGGGCCTCAGCGGTGTGCATACCCACATGAGCAACACCCGCAATACGCCAATCGAGGCGGTCGAACATTATCTTCCTCTCCGCATCCATCGCTATGGACTGCGCCACGACAGCAGCGGAGACGGCCGTTATCCTGGCGGAGAAGGCATCCTGCGAGAGTATGAGATGTTGACCGAAACTTCCATCACGTTGCTCAGCGAACGCCGCACCAGCCATCCCTACGGAGCGCAGGGGGGCGAGCCCGGCGGCTGCGGAAGGAACACGGTCATCCGCGCTGACGGCTCCGTGGAGCCCGTTCCCGCCAAAGCGTGGCTCGAACTCAGACCCGGTGATCGCCTTCGAATCGAGACGCCCGGTGGAGGCGGATTCGGGCCAGCGACCGCCAAGGGTACGACATGAGCGAGATATCGCAGCTGAGTCAAACATCACGACCAACCCATTTTGATTGGTGGCGCCACGCTCCCCCCGAAGCACGTCGCGCGCTCGTCGCAGCCTCTTTCGGCTGGATGCTGGACTCCTTTGACGTGATGCTTTATGCGCTTGTCCTGGCCTCGCTGATCCTCGGTCTCGGGATTAGCAAACAAACAGCCGGGGTCCTCGGTTCCATCACACTGCTCGCTGCGGCAGCGGGCGGTTTGGTCTTCGGCGTTATTGCAGACCGATACGGTCGCGTGCGAGCTCTCATCGGCAGCGTGCTCATCTACGCAATCTTCACGGCTGCCTGCGGCTTCGCTCAAAACATCGTCCAACTTGCAATATTCCGTATCCTGCTTGGCCTCGGCATGGGTGGCGAATGGGCAAGCGGCGCGGCGCTCGTATCCGAGACCTGGCCCGACCGACACCGCGGCAAGGCTCTCGGAATCATGCAGAGCTCCTGGGCCGTCGGCTATGCCCTCGCAGCTCTGGTCGCCGGTCTGGTCCTGCCGTGGAAGGGATGGCGTGCAGTCTTCTTTGTGGGAATTCTGCCTGCCTTCTTTACGCTGACCGTTCGCCGTCGCGTGGCAGAGCCCGAACTATGGAAGCGCAGCGCAACTCTTCCTCGCGAGGGACCCTTGCACGGCTTTCGTCACATTTTTCGGAGCGATCTGAGGACTATTACCATCGCCATCACCCTTATGAACTCCTGTACGCTGTTTGCGTGGTGGGGTTTTAATCTCTGGGTCCCCGCCTATCTCTCCTTGCCCAGCGACCGAGGTGGAGTTGGACTGTCCACCCACGCGATGTCTGCCACCGTGATCGCCATGCAGGCCGGCATGTGGCTCGGCTACGTCAGCTTCGGCTTTCTGAGCGACGTCTTTGGGCGCAAGCGCTGCTATGTCCTCTATCTGATATTAGCGGCACTCCTCATGTTCTTCTACGCGCGCGTCCATACACCGTGGCTACTCATAGCACTCGGTCCGTTAGTTGCGTTCTTCGGAACCGGGTACTACACCGGGTTCGCCACCGTGACAGCAGAGATCTATGAAACCCAAATCCGCGCTACAGCACAAGGCTTTGCTTATAACATCGGCCGCGTTGCAAGCGCCGCCGCGCCATTTGTGGTTGGGAGCATGGCCCAACAACACGGATTTGGCATTGCATTTGCCGCAGCAGGAACCGCATTCGTTATGGCGGCGCTTTGCTGGTTTTGGATTCCCGAGACAAAAGGCAGACCACTTGCCTAGTGGATGGCTATCCCTGATCTCTATCGGCTGTCACTTTTGCGAGCGGTGATGGAGTGGCCACGGCGGTCAATAAAGCGGAAATATTCCGTCGACCCCAGGCAAAGGTTTGGATTCATCCTCAAATTTTCAAGATCGTGACAATAAGATAGAGCATGCCTTACGCTTCACGAATGTTCCTCACACACCGCTCTCTGCTCTCTCGCCTATTGACTACCGCCTTGATCGTGGGAGCCACGATTCCGTCGCAGACTGTCTTTGGTTATGCCGATAGGTCCTCAGAGGCCAACCCGTTTGTCGGAACGACAAATGGAGGGAATGTGTTCCCTGGAGCCACCATGCCGTTTGGTATGGTGCAGTTCAGCCCTGAGGCTACTCCGGTAAATACCAAGCGAATGATTGCCGCTCCGGGTGGCTATGAATATCGCGCCACCGGAATCAGAGGCTTCAGCCTTACCAATGTCGAGGGTTGGGGGTGCGCGGGCGGTTCCGGCGATGTGCCGCTCATGCCGATCACTGAGATAGTAGACAAGTCACCTTCTTCTGACTTCCGGCATGCGTACTCATCGGGGTTTAGTCACGTGCACGAGAAGGCTGAGCCAGGTTCTTATCAGG
Organism: Edaphobacter aggregans; assembly: GCF_003945235.1. Classification (NCBI taxonomy): domain Bacteria; kingdom Pseudomonadati; phylum Acidobacteriota; class Terriglobia; order Terriglobales; family Acidobacteriaceae; genus Edaphobacter; species Edaphobacter aggregans. The sequence goes on along the minus strand of NZ_RSDW01000001.1, from coordinate 876,942 downwards.
TAAAGCTGGACAACGGAGTTGAGGTGGATCTTTCGGCGGCCACACGCATGGGCGTCGCAACCTTCCGGTTTCCAGATGGTAAACCGGCACGAGTGCTGGTGAGGACTTCCGACTCTGAGGCAGGGTCCGCCGAAGCAAAGACCCGAATCAATCTGGAGACAGGAACGGTTACGGGGTCAGTAAAGAGCGGCAACTTCTGCGGGTACATCGGCACGGAAGACCGTCGACCCTACTACACGCTCCACTTTGTGGCTCAGTTCGATCGACCGATTACTGATTCCGGTTCATGGAGAGATGAAAGGGTAAGTCCAGGAGCGACCGAGTCCGAAGGTGGTACAGGATTCGGACCGAAGGGAATCCCAGAGACTGGTCGTGGCTCAGGGGTTTGGGTGACATTCGATACCGGTGGCGTGGTTCGCGTTCGGATCGGAATCTCCTACGTAAGTGAGGCCAACGCAAAGGCCAATCTCGATGCGGAAAGTCTTACCGCCACAACCTACGAGCAGGCTGCAGCGCGAGCCCGGACGGCATGGAACAAACGTCTTGATCAGATCGAGATTGAAGGCGGCACGGAAGAGCAGCGAAGGATATTCACGACAGCGCTGTATCACGCTCTCATGACTCCCACCACGTACAGCGACATAAACGGTGAATACATGGGAATGGATGGCAAGGTTCACCGAGTCGCGCCGCCACAGTCGGTGCAGTACGCTAACTTCTCCGGGTGGGATGTTTATCGATCGCAGTTCCAACTGCTGACCTGGCTTGATCCTAAGCTGGGAAGCGATATTGCGCAAAGCCTCTATAACCAGTCGATGCAGGATGGTGGGCGATGGGATCGTTGGACTCACATGGGTGGTGCGACCCACGTCATGAACGGCGACCCGGCGGCCGCCGCAATCGCGGATATCTGGGCTTTTGGAGGAAGGGAGTTCGATGCCAAGGCAGCGCTCGCATCATTAGTCCAAGCAGCAGATGTTCCGACCAAAGAGGATCTAAGTCATGACGGATGTCCGGTGGAGTGCGTGGGTCAGCGTCCCGGGCTCGATCAATGGTTGAAGCTGCACTATATTCCAGTGGGCGCACCTGCCTGGGGTCCGGCAGCTGATACGCTGGAAGACGTAACCGCAGAATTTTCGATCTCCGCGCTCGCAGGGCATCTCGGCGATGAAGGCACGCAGAAGAGATTTGCAGACAGAGCCCAGTATTGGAAGAACATCTGGAACCCCAACGCTGCACCGGATGGTGGGTATTTCATGAACCGCAACGCTGATGGTAACTGGCCACCGGTTCATAAAGATGACGACGAAGATAACGATCCGACGCCACATGCCTTTACGCCGTCAACCGGCGCTGGGTTCGTAGAGGGCAGTGCTGCGCAATATGTGTGGATGGTGCCATTCAATGTTGCCGGATTGTTTGAACAGATGGGTGGAACAGACAAGGCAGTCGCTAGACTCGACAAATTCTTTTATGACGAGAAAGGTGCTCCGGCGGTAACCAAGGCTGGGCCGTTGCATGCAGAACTAGCCAACGAGCCGTCAATCGAGACGCCGTGGCTCTACGATTTTGCAGGGCAGCCTTGGAAGACACAGCAACTTGTACGACAGGTACTCAACACGATCTGGAAAGATGCCCCGGACGGCATTCCTGGTAACGACGATCTCGGAGAGATGTCGTCGTGGGCTGTATTCGCTTCGATGGGACTCTACCCCGAGATCCCGGGCCGGGCAGAGCTCGTACTTGCCAGTCCACTTTTTTCAAAATTGACAATCCATCGACCGAATGGAGATATCCATATCCGAGCCGCAGGCGCATCGACGGACAGATTCTATGTCCAAGGGGTGAAGGTCAACGGAAAGTCGAGTTCAAAAACGTGGCTACCAGAAAGCTTTTCGCTCAAAGGCGGGACCCTCGAGTTCGATTTAGGGGATCTTCCGAACAAGAGTTGGGGTGTGGGGCGCGACGATGAGCCTCCATCTTTTCCAGGACCATAGGACGTGGCCGATGGGTTATGGCAGCGTAGGGGGTTCTCCCGTATCTGTGAGGCACTTTGTTCATCCGAGTCGAAGGATTGAGGATTGCAAACGAGAAGACTTGCTGGCTGACCTTGGGCTGACTCGTTATGATACGTACGCGACAAGTAATATGGAGCAGCCGAACTCTTCTCTAGGAACGAGTAAAGGAAAACTTTCGTGAATGATGCAAACGCAAAATCTCAGGCTTCGTAGTTGGTGATGATGTGGTATTCCAAAATCCTGGCCGCGGCAGTTGTAGCCTGTTTTGTATTTTCGGAGGGGATCCTGGCGCAGAATGCGGCACTTCCTTTCTGGCGGGGAGTGCTCCGCGATACTGCAGGTGTACCGATTCCGGGTGCAGAGATTCACCTTAAAGGGCAGGGCAGAACCTTCAATGCAACGACGGCAACAGGCGGGCAGTTTCGGATTGAACTGATACCCGCCGGGCAGTATCGGCTTTCAGTCGATGTGAATCACGACAAGATTCAATATGCAGTCCCCATCAACGTAGTGAGCACGTCTCCTACAGTTGCCATTACGCTTTCTGCCCAGAAAAGCCTCTCTGTAACTTCAGCGGCAGATCTGGGTACATCCACTGGTGGGGAAGCGCTATCGAGCCAGACGGTGAGTGTGCTGCCGCTCAACAAGCGGGACTTCAGCCAGCTTTTGTTGTTGGCCGCCGGCACGATGACCGATGCAAACGGCGCCACGAACTTCACGCAGCAATTTGCGATTAATGGCCAACGCGGCGTGGAAGCCGTATTTGCGATGGACGGCGCTGATATCAGTGATCCCGAGATGGGCGGCTCGACCTTCTCTAACTTCAACGTTGATGCGGTTGAAGAGATAAAGTCGAGTTCCGGCTGGATGCCCGCCGAGGTCGGCCGAGGCGCAGCCGGCTTCACGAACATCATCACCCGGTCTGGGAGCAACGGATTTCACGGATCGGTCTTCTCATTCGTCAGAAACTCGGCCTTCGATGCGCGCAACTACTTTGACCATGCAACGGCTGAGCATCCGGAACGAATCCCGCCTTTTCGACGCAACGAGTTTGGCTTTACCAATGGCGGTCCCGTTGTGATTCCTCACATATACGACGGCCGGGGAAAGACGTTTTATTTTGGGCAATATCAGGGATTTCGCCAGGTGCTCGGGACCACGCAGGTCTTTCCCGTTCCAACGGTTGAAGAGCGCCAGGGGATAGACACGACGGCTTATCCAGGGGATACGCTTATCGTGCCGGTGGACGCCGGAATCGCGAAGATTCTGGCACGGTATCCTCTACCCAATCTCCCGACCGGTTCTTACGGCGTGCATACCTATGCGACTTCGTCCAAGGTGGCGACCGATGCGGACCAGTTCTCCATCCGACTCGATCACGACTTCTCCGATAAGAATCATTTTTTAGTGCGGTTCAATTTCAACAATCTGACTGGCCCCACGACGAATCCTGACCAGACTGCCATAGATCCCTCGTTCGGAGTGCAGTACATTGATCGACAGAGAAATCTGGTGTTCAACTTTACTCGGACGATATCGCCCGACGTGTCGATGGCCTCGTCCATAAGTGTCACGCGGAGCACACCCTCTTTCCCAACGCCGAACCGAACCGACCCCGCTTTGAAGTTCAGTGACGGGTCATACGAAGCGTTCAATTCGGCTGCTGGATCAGTAATGACAGCGTTTGGAAATTTGTTCCAAGCGCAACAGAGTTTCACTGTAGCGACGGGATCCCACACATTGAAGTTTGGTGGCGAGGTTCGATTCAACAGAGATACTACCTACTTCGGCATTAGCCCGAACGGAGAGTATGACTTCGGCGGCGGAACGGCATATGCGAGAACCGATATCCCGTCTGTGAGCGGAACTCACGATATCCATGCCGGCGATCCACTGCCTGATACATTGACGGGACTACTCTCGGGAAGCCCGTTTGTTTATACGGTGGCCGTCGCCCCCAGCTATTTCTCCAACGGAGAACACATCGGACCGGCCGCGATCAATCGCAACGCTGGAGCTGTTTATGCGCAGGATAGCTGGAAGTTGAATCCTAGTTTCCTGCTCGACTACGGAATCCGATGGGAGATTTACACGCCGATCACGGAGCGCGCAAAACGAACATCAGGCTTCTTGAATACGGGTAATGTGCAGGAATACGTGGTCAATCCTCAGCCCGGATATAAGCTCAACCTCAATGGCTGGGGCCCCCGGGCACAGCTGACATGGCACGCATCACAGCTCTTGCAGTTTCATGTTGGGGGCGCGATTACGGTCATCCCGCCGAACATCTGGCAGGACAACTTTCTTACAGGCTCTACGCCATTTGCCGTCTATCCCAGGTTGGTTGCGGCGAAGGGCGCCCCCGTTCCGTTTGGCTTCCAGATCACGCCGGCGCAGTTGCCGCGCGCGTATACGCCGGCTGGCGTAGATATCTTTGCGAGCGGCAATACAAAGGATGTCGCACCCAATACGGTCATGGATATTGATCGCTATCAGAACGACGTTGCCGCCCTTACACCAAGCCATGCGGTAAGCCCTCTTGGCCTTAGCGGAATCGATCGATCTTTCGGCAACGGCACTCTCTATACCTGGACCGCAGGTCTCGAGAGAGCCTTTGGAACCCTGACGGCCGACGTGAACTATGTTGGAACGGCAGGAGTAAAACTGCCCCGCACAAGCTTTCCAAACGCCTATCCCGGAGCAGGTCCTGAGTTTGCCAGTCACACGCGGTTTGATTCTTCAGGTGTGCCTATCGGTGGTTTTGGCCTCGAGAGTATCATCACCGCCTCGTCCCACTCCACCTATCACGCACTCCAAACTTCACTCTCTGGAAACTTTGGCCGCCGTGGACCCAGTCTCTCTGCCAGCTATACCTGGGGGAAGTCTCTCGATGACACCAGCTCCGTTTCGGGTGGTTTGGGAGCAACCGGTGCGGTTGCGCAAGCCTATCCACAGGACCCCTTCAACACTCGCCCTGAAAAAGGCCCGTCGACCTTTGATGTCGGACATGCATTTACATTGAGCGCCGTGCAGGACCTTCATCTCGAAGATTGGTCTGCTCTTGATAGTGTCACCTCCAAGGTCACGGGGGGATGGCAGATCATGGGCATCTCGACGATCAACAGTGGCCTACCTTTTACCGTCTACTCCGGAGTCCAGCAGACAGGCGCCGGTTCTAACGGCGCAGATCGCCCGGATCAAATAGCGACGCCGAACCTCTCTACGGCGAGGAAGATTCGGGAAGACTATTTCGGAATGGGCGCAAATAATACCTCTTATTTTTCAATCCCAATAAATCTGCCCGACGGCACGGGCCCGAATAAAGGACGCTTTGGCAGCTTAGGCAGAGACACATTTCGCGGACCAGCTTTCTACAACTATGACTTTGCCTTCATCAAGGACACGCCGTTCGGTAAGCGATCGAGCGGAGGCGACCTCGTCAGCCTGCAATTTCGTGCCGAGTTCTTCAACATCTTCAACATAGTGACGATGGGGCTTCCCGCGAACACACTTGAAGGTGCCGGTTTCGGTGTAATCAGCAAAACCGCAGGGAACTCACGTCAAATTCAATTCTCTTTGAAGCTTATCTATTGAGATATTCTGATCGCCGGCTAGATTGCAAATTGTTGACGATGAATGCTTTCCCGTCGTTCACTTTCGGAACTTCTACAACCACCTATGCAGGTTATCGTCACCCGTCAGTCCGTGAATTGCAAGATGCCAGAGGATGAATGACGCTCCAGCATCTAACTCCTGCACTGTTCGCTGTGAATCAAAAATCGCTCTGGATTCCACTTGATGGTAGATTCAGCTGGCATCATCACAATAGGGCGAACTCGGACTACGTCGCTTATTGAGCCAATACTAGAGCTACTTCGGTGTTCCAGGCAGTCGACCGGAATTCAGAAATAATCCATGTCCATTGTCGGTCCAATTAGTAACGATAACCTGGCTAATGTCTTACGATCTGCTCACGTCCAGCTCGCGTTAGCGAGAATAGAGTTTCGCATGAACTGTGAATGCTAAATCCGTATCGTCGGCTAATCAGAGCTTAGGCGGGGGTCCTGCTGGTTCATGAGGTTGAGATATCTATCTAACTTGTACCCGGCATCTTTTGCCGTTGAACAAGCTCTCGATACAGTGAGTTCAATTTCATTAATAAAGAACAGTATGACTCCATCTTGCCGCACAACGTTTAACAACGTGGGTAGTTGAACCCAACTTAGCAGTTCGCCGAACAGTTCTTTGTTGAAGTAGATGGTGCTCGAGACCTCGTTGATGCCTGTAAACCATCTAACATCGGGGTCGGCCCAGAATGCCTCTGAGTCAATCAACGAACTGGAGGAAAAATCTGCGTGTGACAGCAGAATTCTTACTTGTGCAGCAGCTCTCCACGCTTTTTCACCTTCCATTCCCAGGGATGAAAAAAGTTCCGCCAGAGCCGACCGCAACTGAAGCCTATCGAACAGGGAGGCGCTCATCCCATGCGGCGGAAAACTACGGAGAAGAATCCACGCAAGCACAGGGGACCATGTTTGTTCGATAGATATCCCTGGTTCATTGCTCGGCAGCATGTAGCGGACAGCCGCGGGCCACACGCTTGAAAAGCCTTGTTCTAACCGAGGCAGATGAATAGCGGCAGAGGATAGCGCTTCGCACTCTTTCCTGAAGCTCAGTGTGAGATCGAATGCAGAGGCGTGTCCTACGGCAGGGTCTTTCGTGATATCGTCCGAGATCGTCGTTATTTGCAAAGCCATAGCTTCCTGATCTTCGGCAGAAAGTGTATTGATTACACTTTCGAAGAATAGCTGGCTTTTTTCAAGGAACGTGTGAAGTTTCGGATCGAGAGTGGGAGTGCCCAACTCCTTTTTGGAGGCATTGATCATTTGCCCTCTCGTTACTTCTATGGGTGCCTCCTTAGGCGGTTCAATTGTCATGTTTAGAGTTTCTGCGGGAAACTTTTTGCTAGTTTCGGCGAGGTGCTGCCTCGTATCTTTTCCAGCTATTTCTGCAAATAGACAAACGTTGTTTGCGTTGATTACCCGATGAAGCGCCTCATGAACGGGGCGCATGCGAAGCTTCGCAAGCGCCTCCTCGACGCTATAAACTCCTTCGCCATGCAAGGCATCGCAGAGCGCTGCCCAGGGCTGATCCGCAGAGGAACGAAGTTCGCGCCAATGCAGCAGGACTACATATTGATAGCCACGCAATTCCATCGATAAACCGTGATGACACATGTCCGTTGAGCGACGAAGGTATTCAAGACCACGGGCTGTGTCACGATACGCGTAGATCACCGAGTCTTCCGACGATATCGCTAGGCCATGAGCAAGGCTCTTTTGTATCAATTGGTTGTCAGCCTTGTTCATGAAAGCTGCCGACACGTGGATGGTGCCATGGGTTGTGCCGTAATTGTTGTTGTAAATGATGAGCGCTCGTTGGCCATCACAGCGGTTGGAAAAGGCGAAGACATTTTCATCGACTGTTCCGTGCTCAGTCCAAAAATCGTAGAGTACGAAGTTGGTGCTCTCAGCGAAGAGTCTGCGGTCCTTGAGCAAGGGAGCAATCTCGTGTTGATGGCGCGCGACCAGTCCATCATTCGGGTATTCGTCCATGCGAGCGCGCTTGAACTCCATACCGTAGCGCTCGGTGAAGCCCTCTATCTGACCATGGCCAAACATGGGTAGACCGGGGAGGGTAGCTAGTAGCGTACATACCCCGAAGTATTTGTCGCCCGTCCCAAACTGGTCAATGGCTGTACGTTCGTCTGGATTGCTCATGAAGTTGACATAACGCTTTAGGACATCAGTGTCGAATTCGATCGTCTTTTTCAAATAGGATCGATACTTCGCATTCTCCTCGTCTCGCAGCATGTTCATGAATGCGCTGTTATATACGCGATGCATTCCAAGGGTTCGAACGAAGTATGCCTCAAGAAGCCAGAAAGCCTCCGCCAACAACAAGGTTCCGGGAACTTCGGCAGCGACACGGTCGACAACCTCACGCCAGAATTCATGCGGCATAAGAGCATCAAACGCTTGCTGGGACAGCGCGCTTTCGGCACGTGAAGGGATCGATCCGCCGGTACCTTGCAATGGGAACCATAGCCTCTGAACATGGCGCTTCGCCAACACCATCGCCGCATCGAAGCGAATGATGGGGAACTGTCTGGCAACGTGCAGAATCGTCTGAATGACCTGTTCTCGCACCTCGTGTTTGGAGTAGTCGAGTTGGGCTGTGTCATTCCATGCAAAGGATGTCCCGTCGTTACCGTGATAGACATAGCGCGTCGTTCCATCACGATGATGCCGCAGGCGAAATGCCACCGCGGCATCGCTCTGGTCGTAGTAATGATCTTCGATCTTAATTTCGACTCGGCTATCCGGTGAAAGGTCGGGCCCTGAGAAGCTGTACGAGGGGAAGGGGCTATTCCATCTGGAGATAAACCAGTCTGGATGTTCGATGACCCACTCCGAGTCGATTCCCATATGGTTTGGAACCATGTCGCTCGCCAACCGGATACCAACGGCGGCCGCACGGTCTCGCAGATCTTCATAGGCGGACCTTCCCCCGAGGTCTTCGGCGATGTTGTATTCCCTTAACGAATAGGCAGATGCCACCGCATCGGTTTGCCCCCGCAGCCGCTTGATTGTCCTTGAGGCGATGCTTCTTTCCCACAGGCCGATGAGCCATAGCCCAGTGATACCTCTGTCGGCGAGGAGCCGCAGTTCCTCATCGGGAATATGGTTGAGATGGTGGATGTGTCGTCCGTACTTTTTGGACAGCTGCTCAAGCCAGACATATGTGCTCTTCGCGACCAACACCACGTTGGGCATCCAGGCGTAATCGGAGCTAAAGGCCTCGTACTCTTGCAAAGGAGCTTGATAATCGACGGGATACCGGCGATCTGCGCCAGATCTGGCGAAGTCTTGGTCGAAACCGACGAACTCGTCGCCAATAAAGCCTTCGCCGCCCCACATCGGCGCGCCGTGACGGTGCCTGTCGGGTCCGGGCGGATGAAAACGGAGCCAGATAGCGACATCCTCTTCACGCAGTACATCTATCGCCAGCAGAATCTTGCGCAGATCTTGGTGTAGGTACTCGGACCAGTTTTCACGAATGAACTCAAGCTGTCCGGCAATGGAGTCTGGCGAGGCAAGCATTGGCGCACGCAGGGCATCCAAGAGGCTTCCTACCTCAGGTGCAACAGGCGGCCGTGTGGCCAGATAGTCAGGAAGGACCGAGGTCAGGCCCTGATAAATCGTCTGCGACTTCAGATCCTTATCGTCAAACAAGTCGCGGAACGGGCCAAACGCAGGATTGCTGTTGGCCAGCCACAATAGCATGATCTCCTCGAGGGCCGCTTCGCGGTTCGGCATTCCCTCCGTGGTTCCGTTCAGCCATTCCTGCGCCGTCAATTTCTGGCGATACACCTCGACACCAGGAAATTGTTCAACGAAGGCAAGCAGTAACTGTTCCACCTTAGTGGGCTCCAGTTTCGACGCAAACCAGCGGATCGCCTCCGAGTGGACAGATGGATCGATTTCTTTGCGATAGTGGGCAACCAGGGCGTGACTGAGCTCGTCAATCAGGCCCATTGCGAACAGGGCACCCGCATTGATCGGGTTCCCCGGATCTGCTTCAGGTCCGCGAAGGTCGTTGAGCCGACGTGCCAGTTCGCGGCTTGCCGCTACATCACCGAAAACTATGTTGCCGGCATAACCAAAGATGAGTCCACCAATATCTAGTTTTTCTCGAACGGCTCGGGCAATATGAAATTCCATGGCGAAGTATCCCAATGCGGAGGCCTCTATCGATTTTTTTCCAAGCCTAAAAAGTTGTTTTCCGTGATGCTGAGGACGGTTAGTGCAAGTTCAGTGGCAGCAGATGTGCTGCCATTGCCTTTTCTGTATGCAGCTGCAATCGGAGACGACAGAAGGAACCTTGTGGTTTCCCCCTGCGTCAGTTCTTCCTTTGTGCCCTCTTCGTACTCAAACACAGTGAAGTCGAACTGTATCGAAACACTACACGACTTGCTCACAAACAAGAAGCGTCCACACGGGAAATCAGCCCTCTCATGCGAACGGCTTCCGTATTGACGGATGCTGAAAGGCTAGAAGTAGGTTGGAGCGGTTGCGGTACCACCGCTTTAGAACCCAGCACAGCTTCATTCCTCGTGCAGTTCATCTCTCGGTTCCTCTTTGACAAGTACAACACTCTACTCGGAAAATCAGCTTCCGTGAAAGAAAGTGGCTGCCCTTGAGGGTCTGTCGTGCCAGGTGATCTTGCCGGTGTCGTACGTCTTGCCTCTCTCTCGTTCTGTGAGATGAACCGGTACACGTAAAGTTTCTTTTGGAGAAAGCTGCTTAGCCATCGCATTTCCGAATTAGGAGTAGTCACTCTACCGTCCAAGATACCCGCCGAATTGGAATTAGATCTGACATCACGCTCGGCGATATGGATCCCGCGCAGGATCGGAACCGGAGTTGATCACCCGAGTTTCAAATACCTATCAGGGAATGCAATTCCCTGGTACGTATTTTTAGTTCCCTGTTCCTAGGGGACGGAATTGAGAGCTTTAGTGCAGTAAATGTCCTAAATGCAAATCGATAGAAGCGGTTCCCGCCGAAGTATCTAGCCCAAATAAGGAAGATTCCCTTATTTATCCCTGTTATCGGGAAATAATCGCAGAGGGCAGTTCGCTGCAGACTGCGTCCTCCGCTATTTGATTGTTTTAGGGCGTCCAGAGACATCTAGGAACACAGATAACCCCAGCAACGCTGGGGTTATCTACTTTTAACGTCTCGGCAACCCGATCGGGCAAGAAGAGCAAGGCCGGTGGAAATGGTGTCGGAGGTCAGCTTTCCAACTCAAAGAAGGGCATGGCCGCGTACTCGGGGCGGTTCAGTTCTTCGGTCAGAAGCGCTACACCTACTTCGCCCTTGTAGAGGCTGTCGCCGCGGAGGACGAGGTCCTGAAAGGTTTCGCCGTGGGGCATATCGAGGATGGCGCGTGCGGCACGCTGGGCGAGAGCTTGGGCACGGTACAACCAAACAGGTTCGCCGGAGTGCTTGTACATGTTCAGGAGGGCGTAAGCTTGTCCGGCGTAGCCGCAGCAGAGATTGCCGAGCGGGCTCTCGGACTCCCAGGCATCGTATGCGGCGCCTTCGGCGAGGCGGGAGTGTTCGGGTTGGCCGAGCATGCGGTGGGCCAGCGTCCAGAGAAAGACGAAGCCCGCACTTCCATTGCACCATCCTGCCATGTATTGACTACCTTGGGCGGCGCTCATGGGGCGGATGCTCCACTTCCAGCGGGTGCAGCGGCCGAAGTGTTCGGCCATGCGTGCGAGCTGGTCGAGTCGTTCTTCCAAGGTGTGAGGTAAGGGAGCGCCGGAGACCTTGCACCAATTCAAGGTAGCGAAGAGGATGCCGGCCCATCCGTGGGCGGCTCCCGAGTAGGCGATTTGCTTGCACTCGCGGATCGGTTTAAAGGTATCGAGTTCGGCCCAGATTTCTTCGAAGACTTGATTTCCAAAGGTGGTGAGCGGAGTTGCCTCGATGTATTTGCAGCCGCGGATTGCATTGAGTAAGAAGGATGCTGCGAGCAGCGGACCGGACCGGCCGAGCGTGACGTCGAGGCTCTCGCACGGGGCTTGCCGCGCAGTCAAGAGGAAGGCTTCCATTGCTTGCTGCTGGGTAAGCAGGTCGCCCTGGGCGCGAGCGATGAGCATCTGTACAGCGTAGATTCCGCTGGCGGTGTGGTAGGGAGAGATGCGCCCGACGATCTCGGGGGTGATCTCGATCTCGGTACTGTAGAAAGCGTCGGGCCGGCCAACATCCTTAGAGGAGCGTGCAGACCAGAGGTCGGCCGTAGCGAGAAGATGGGGGTCGTCGCGGGTGCAGGCGATGCGATAGAAAGCGTAGGCGATGCCTGCCGAACCGTAAGTGACGGAGACACTCGGCGCGGCATTGATCCCTGCGTCGAAGAGGCTCCCGCCGACGTCCATGCGCTCGATGATAGAGCGGAGCATCTGTTGCGCATCGGGGTAAGCCGACGGTTGGACGGCTTCGTCGATGGCGACGTCCTGGCTTTGCGCGAGGGCGTTGATGGCGGCTGCGAACTCGGCAAGAGTCAGGAAGCGATCGGAAGCGTGCTTGCTGAGGGCTTTGGCGAGAATCTGCTCGAGCTCAGGCCAAGCAGAGACGCCTCGGCGAATGAAGGGAAGAGGAGGATCTTCGGCGATCTGACGTAACATCTCTTCCTTCTCGAGAGAGAAGTCGAGGTAGTAGTTGCCAGTGATGAGGGAGTAGAGCAGAGCGGAGAGAGCGTACTGTTCGCCGAGTGCGGAAGAGGCGGGAGGGGGCTGTTTGCGCAGGGCAGCGCGGGCGTATTCGGGCTCGAAGAAGAAGGCCACGCCAGCTCGTTGGGCGGCGCGGTACTCGTGCTCGATGCCGGAGATGCGGGCGAATCCGAAGTCGATGATTCTTGCCTGGCCGGGATGGTTAGGATCGCCTGAGTTGTCGATGAGGACGTTGCGAGGATGGATATCGGAGTGAATCACGTTCTTCTGGTGAAGCCTGACGTAAGCTTCGAGGATCGAAGAGCAAAGAGCGAGCAGCCTGCGACGCGATGCCATGCCAACCTGCGAGCGAAGGTGCGTTGCGGCGGTAGCGCAGTCTTGTCCAGGACACCACTCCATGACGAGATAGCGTTGGCCGTTGTCAGTCTTTCCACTGCGCAATAAGCGTGGGGTAGATTCTCCGTGGAGGCGGGTGAGCATGGCTTCTTCGCGATCAAACATACGCAACGCATGGTCCCGGGCATCGGAGCGGCCCAGCTTGAGCGCGACGAATTGGCCGTCCTCGCTCTTGAGTTGATAGAGCTCGGTGTCGTCTAGCGACTGGAGGCAACGGACGACCTCAAACTCCAGGAAACGGGAGGGGACCTCGAGCGAGGCCTGAATCTTTTTGGCTTCTTCGGAGGACGACGGTACGAGGAGATGGCTGCCTGCGAGCCGCTCCAGCAAGGGATATGCCTCTTCGAGAATCTGTTCAGGGTCAATTTTGCGTTCGCGGCTGTAGCGGATAACTGCTTCAACGATAGTGACGGGGCTGCGGAACTCTTTGAGCAGATCGGCGGCGGCGGCATCGATAATGCGGGATGGTGTGCGAGAGTTTGGGCGGGTGAGGGCAAAGTCACCCTCCTCGGCCTTAACCTGCTGGCGTACATGCTCAGGCAGATCCTGAACCGGAAGGATGAGCAGGTCAATTGGAAGAACCATGGGCTCGGTCATCTGCATGGCTAGTTCGCCTCCATTGCAGGTGCGTGTCCAAATGCTGCGAGTGGCGTCCAGGTGTCAGTGTCGATTGCATCGAGGCGAAGACGTTCGAGGGCAAAACGCCACGGAGCGAGGCGGCCATTCTGGGATTGGCTGGCAGCGATCATGGCGACGGCGATGCGGTTGGTGATCCAAAGGCGCCAGCTTTCACGCTCCTGCCACGCGAGAACGCCGCTTTGGCGAGGGGGATCAACCCCCCAGGAGAGAAGTCTGCTGCCGTTGAAGGCGGCCGTGAAGGGCACCCCTTGGGCCGGGCAGCCGGGAAGGCATTCGGCGATGCTGTGTGCGACTTTCTCGAGGGCGGCGAAGCTTCGGAAGTAGAGGACGATCTTATCGGGGCGGAGCAGGCCATATCCATCGTCGCCGGCTTTAAAGTGGTAGGCTTCGGAGTTGGCAAGGCAGTCGACGACGGCCTTGAAGGCTTGTTGCGTGACCTCGGGGGTGGGGCTTACGTAAAGTTTGTAGCCTGTTTCGGTGTCCCCGTTGCGGGGCGGTTTGGACCGCGGAGACCATTGGAACCAGCCCTCCATCTCGGCGGATGGAGCGATGAGTTCCCATCGATCATCAAGCAGGGGGCGCAGCTCTCCTTTGCGGTCGATGCCGAGCCACTTTGCCGCGCCGTCTCGATCGGGGAGAAGGCGCTTCCAGCGAGGGGATAAAGGAACGCGGTTGTAGGCGTAGAGGCGCGCGGAGAGCATAGTGGGATCTTCGAGGCCGAGCATCTGCCCGTACTCGAGAGCGCTGCGTGTGAGATCGGAGAGCGCGGTAGGGGTTTGGTGAGAATGTGGCTCGCTGTAAAGAAGATCGTAGGCTGCGCTGCCGCAGACAAATGCACCCTCGTGCTCGATCATGAGGACCTCATCGAGGACGAGCTCGGCGATAGCTTGATTCGCACTGGCACCAAGTGTGGCCTGGACGTAGGCGGGAATGGGACCAGGCTCCATCAGAGAGTAGAGAAGCAGAGCCGTGCTCTGACATGTGGATTTGGGCTTGCGCTGTGTGTTTGAGGGCGGAAGGAGTACGCCGTAAAACTCAGGATCTTTGGTCAGATCGCGGAGAAGCTCCTGCTGATCGGAAGGAAGGCGGTCAAACAAGACGAGTGTGTATTCCCGGTTGGCGCAGAAGTTCGCCGCCAGGATGTCGCGCAGGGGAACAACACTCGTGCTGTTACGGCCGCCATCCATCAGAAGGTTCCAAGTGGCCCGTTGGCCGATGATTTAACTGATTCTTTTCCTTTTATTTTGCAGGCTCCTTTCCTTTGCTCTTTTCCTGCTTCTCAAGTTCGGCGCGACGAGCCTTTAGCTCTTCTATAGCTCCTTGCAGCTTTGCCTGAAGGTCATCGACTTCGGCGACGGTCTGAGGCTTCAGACTTTCTCCGACAGATTTTTCCTGCTCTTCAACAGCGGCGAGTTGCTGTTTGAGCTGTGCTTTCAGCGCTGCGAGGTTGGCTATCGATTCCACTGGACCGCCAGGATCGATGTCGATCGGCGGAGTTACAGTTACTGCCCCACAGATGCTTGCAGGGACATTGCAGATCACAGTTACTGCAGCGGTGCAGACCCGAGCACTGCATGCAACGGCAGCACTGCAAGCGACTGCACTGCACACATTAACGCTGCACGGATGAACGCTGCACACATTAACGCTGCACGGGTGAGCACTGCATGGAAACGCACTGCATGCATTGGCACTGCAGGGATGTGCGCTGCACGGGAAAGCGCTGCATGCATTGGCACTGCATGCAAAGGCGCTGCACGGATGTGCAGTGCAGGCAACTACACTGCAGCCGGCGCAGGTGTGTACAGCCGTGCAAGGATGGCATGCCGTTGCCACCACGGAGCAGGCTGCCTGACAGATTACGGTGTTTGCCACCACGGAGCAGGCTGCTTGGCAGATTATTGTGTTTGGCAAATTACATGGAATAGCTGGCTGCACATGGATCATCAGCTCTCGCAACTTGAACGCTTTCATTTCGTTCCTCCTGACAGGAGCCTTCCTCACGCAGGTACGCGATCGAAGGGAGAAGAAGAAAACTCAGAGGAGATGAGGACCTTGCCCTGTCCCGACCATCTAGCAAAGGGCCCGGGTAACTGAACGTCGATTCGGATCACGCCCAGCGGACAACAAGTGGCAGGAGGGAAATTACAGAGTTCTTTATCGCGGTGTCAAGGGGTAGATGCAAATGGCTGCAACGGCGGCGTCCTTGAGGAACAGTGGCGTGTAGTCGCAGATCAATGAGCGGAAATTGGACATCTTCGGACACGTAATTAAAGTGCAGGGGGTGATTCGCGGGGTTTGGCAGAGCTCCGGAAGAGCCGTCGCGACGGGAAGCGAAGCCGGGACCGTAAACCAGAGTCAAAGTGGAGGCATATCTCAAATGAGCATTGGCATAATGCTGATTACAAAATGCTTATGTTTGGAATGAATCCCTCCTCTCGAGAGAAGTCGATAGAAATTCATCAAAATCCCGATCTCGCACCCCGATCAAATAGAGCAGGCTGTCCAGTCCCAGAAACGAGACCGCATGGCCAGCTGTTTGCCGAACGATGGGTTTTGCCCGGAAGGCGATGCCCATTCCTGCTATTCCGAGCATGGGGAGATCGTTGGCCCCGTCGCCTACTGCAACCACTTGCTCGAGCGAAATATTCTCTTTGCGGGCAATCTGGCGCAACAATTCGGCCTTTCGTGCACCATCCACGATCTCGGTCTTGACTTGCCCGCTGACCTTACCGTCGACGATGTCCAGTTCGTTGGCGAATACATAGTCGATTCCCAGGCGCTGCTGTAGATTCCGGGCGAAGAAAGTGAAGCCTCCCGATAGGATTGCCGTCTTATAACCAAGCAACTTGAGCGTGCTAATTAACTGCTCTGCTCCCTCGACCAGAGGAATCGTCCCCAGTAGTTCATGCACCTTCTGCTCTGGAAGTCCGCGCAGCAACGATACGCGCCGTCTGAAGCTCTCCTGGAATTCGATCTCGCCGCGCATGGCTGATTCGGTAATAGCCACCACCTTATCGGCTACTCCTGCCATCTTTGCTAGTTCGTCGATGACTTCGCCCTGGATCAATGTGGAATCCATGTCGAAGGCGAAGAGGCGACGGTTGCGACGGAAGATGCTCTCACGCTGGAAGGCGATGTCAATTCGCAGATCATGGGCAGTCGCAAGAAAATCGGCTCGCATGGAGGCTTCGGAAGTAGCATTTCCGCTCGCATGCAACTCGACACAAGCATTTGATTTGGAGCTATGCACCGCAAGCGATCTCCTTCCGGAGAGTCGTTCGATGCGGTCCACGTTCAGGCCATGCTCCTCGATGATGGCGCTCACCCGGGCAAGATGGTTCGCGGAGATCGCTCGTCCGAGAATGGTGATGATGAAGCGATCCTTTCCTTGCGAATAGATCCAATGCTCCAGATCTGATTTGCTTACAGGCTTGAAACTGACCTGCAGGTTCAACTCACTGGATTTTTCAACCAGAGCGTTTTGAAGGTGGAGAAGATTGTCGGGCGGGATCTCGATGAGAAGGCCAAGGACAAGCGTTTCATGGACAACAGCCTGCCCGATATCAAGCACACAGGCATGGTAATTGGCCAGAATTGCGGTCAGGACCGCGGTAAGTCCCGGTTGATTTGGACCAGAGAGATGAATCAGTACTGTTTCGTTCATGGGCAAGGGGCTTCCATCCTAGCCTAGCACCGCACATGGATTGAATTCGCTCTTGCGAATCGTGTCGGCTCTAGATGAGTTCGAGGGTCCAGAGGTCGTGCAGGTGCAGGACGCCTTCTGCTTGGCCGTTGGGGGTGGTGACGATCAGCGAGGTGATTTTCTTTTCTTCCATGAGGGCGAGGGCCGAGGAGGCGAAGGCGTTCGCGTCGATGGTGAGGGGGTTGGGGTTCATGATCTCGCCGGCGGTGCGCTCGAGGGCGTGGGGGCCGTCGCGCTCGAGGAGGCGGCGTAGGTCTCCGTCGCTGATCATGCCGAGGAGTTGGCCGGCGTTGCTGTCTTCGATAGAGAGGACTGTGGTCATGCCTAGTTTTTTGCGGGACATCTCGTAGATGACTTGGGGCATGGGCGTGGCTGGGGAGACTTGCGGGAGGGCATCGCCGGAGTGCATGAGGTCGCGGACGCGGGCCAGGCGTTTGCCAAGGCGGCCTCCGGGGTGGAGTTCGGCGAAGTCTTCGGCCTTCCAGCCTCGGCGACGGCTTACTTCGAGGGCGAGGGCGTCGCCGAGGGCGAGCATGACGGTGGTGGAGGCTGTGGGGGCGAGATTGAGGGGGCAGGCTTCGACGGAGACGCTGGTGTCGAGGGTGATGTCGCTGGCTTGGGCGAGGGTAGAGGTGGCGCAGCCACAGAGGGTGATGAGCTTGTCGGCGAGGCGCTTGAGGAGGGGAAGGAGGCGTAGGAGCTCCTCGGTTTCGCCGCTGGCGGAGAGGGCGAGGACGGTGTCGCCGCGGGAGAGCATGCCGAGATCGCCGTGGAGGGCGTCAGCCGGGTGGAGATAATGGGCAGGTGTTCCGGTGGAGCGAAGGGTGGCTGCGATCTTGCGAGCGATGATGCCGCTTTTGCCAATGCCGGTGACGATGATGCGGTTCTGCGTGATGGCGGATCGGAGGAGGAGATTGACGGCCTGGGTGAAGGGGGCGAGCATGGGGCCGTCGAGGCGGAGAGCTAGCTCGTTGAGGGCGGCGACTTCGATGCGGACGAAGTCGGAGGGGAGAAGGGGGTCTGCCGGGTTGGCGGGTGTGTTGGACATGGTTACCGGACCATGTCGATGCTAGCAGAGCGGGTGTAGGGGCGATTGGGTTCGATGGTTGAAGGTGGTGATTCGTGGAGCTTGAAGAGAAGGCCCGAGGCTAGAGGAAATTTGGTTGATCTAGAGAACCAAGGAACGAACGACAGCAAAGACAAAGCGAAATACGGGGGTCTTCTCCGTTCGCTACGCTCAGGGGCAGAAAATCAAACAGTTTTTGTTTCACATTTTCAATGTGCCCGAAGCTAGGAGGGCCAGGTTCATTTTTGAACTGCGGGTCAGACTTGAGCGGGGGTCGATGCTCTGGGATTTGTCAGGGGGATAGCTTTTGCTCCTGGTACACAATCAGCCTCGATGGGATAGCTGGCTTGTGTTCCTATTTCGGTGGCGAGCAGGTTGAGATAGGTCGTGAGATGGTGCTCGCAGGGAATGGTTGGGCTCACTTGTCCTTTTGGAACGAGTTCGCTCTCGTCGCCCACGTGAATGTACAAAGGGGGCGGAGGTGTTTTGGGGACGATATCTAGCCGATTGACGACTCGGAAGGCATTGAGGATTGTGGAGTCAAAGACATTGTGGAATGTGAGATCGCCTACGCGGGGGCTGGCGAGGGTATAGACCGTGAGTGGGAATTTGGAGTGGGCGGCGAGGTCAAGCGCAAAGAGGGTGGCGATGGCTGCTCCGAGGCTGTGGCCTGTAACGGTGACTGTCGCCTGCGCCGGGATAAGCGCGATCAGATCGTTGATGAAGACTCCTGGATTGGCGGATGGTTTAAGGGAGAACGATTGGTACATGTCGGTGAAGCCGTCTTCGGTTAGTCCACTGCCGGTGACATTGGAAAAAGGTTTTGGGAAGAATTTTACGTCCTGGATCCACTCCCAGATGGTAAGGGTGCCGCGTATGGCGATGAAGACATCGTTGGGGTCGTTGTCGTTTGTGGCCAGGATGCCCATGGTCTTCCAGCCGTCGTCGCATGGACGGTTTGGATGGATATCGGTGGCGAGGTCGCAGGCGTAGAGGGTCTTGAGAACGGTGTAGTTTTTGCCTGGGATGATGGGCTGGCCGGTGGTGTTTAGGATAGGGCGGTCGTCGAGGTCGGCGTTTTTCCCGGTGGCATCCTGCCAGGTGTTTGCGACAAATTGAACGAAGAGGCCTGCGTTGATTGCGGACTGCACATTCATGGACCTGCCTCGCAAAATGGGAGATGAATTTGGAGAAGTATCTGCCTGGGGGGAAGGCTCGTCAAGCAGATACGGGGTGTCCGACATGGCGAAGGTCCGAAAGGCGATAGACTAGTGGAAGCCGTGGGCGGGCTCTTCGAGCTTATTCGGAGCTGGCCGGAAGGATTCTCAAAGTGAAGCGGAGTGCGCTGTTTCTTGGTTTGATCGTCGTTGGGATTTCGATGCTGTTGTGGGCGGGTTGGCATAACCTGCGGGAGCGGAAGCTCGCGATGCAGCGGGCGCAGCAGAACAGGGTCGAGTTGATTCCGGATAAGGCGGCGCAGAGTGGGCAGTCGACTGTCGAAGGCGAGGAGCCGCAACTGCGTGGGAAGGCGGCGCCTGGGTTTGCGCTGACGAGTTTGGAGGGAAAGAAGGTCTCGCTGAGCGACTACAAGGGGCGTCCGGTGCTGGTGAACTTCTGGGCGACATGGTGCGGGCCTTGCAAGGTGGAGATGCCTTGGTTTGAGGAGTTCCGGAAGCAGTATGCGGGGCAGGGGTTTGAGATTCTCGGGCTTGCCGATGATGTCGATGCGGGCAAGGACGTGATCGCCAAGGTGGCGCATAAGACGGGTGTGAGCTATCCGATTCTGCTGACGGATGGAAAGGTTCAGACGGCTTACGGCGGCTTGGAAGTTCTGCCGATGTCGTTTTATGTGGACAAGAATGGTTTGGTGGTGGAAGTGACCGCGGGGCTGGGGACGAAGGACGAGATCGAGGCGAATATCAAGAAGACGATTGCTTCGGGTAGTTCTGCGGGCACCCCTGCTAAGCAGGTTGCGGCGGGGGGGCAGTGATGCGGTTTGGTGTCGTGCTGGCGGGGTTGATTTTGGGTTCGGGGACGCTGGTGGCTCAGATTGGGAGTCTGGATGCTCCTGCCGCCAAGCCGAAACAGTATGTGTCTTTTGCTGCTGAGCCTCAGACTTTGAAGGCTGGGGCGAAGAGTGTCGTCGAGCTGAACTTTCGAGTGATGGATGGGTTTCATGTGAACTCGCATACGCCGAAGTCCGAGCTGCTGATTCCTACGGCGGTGACGATGAAGCCTGTCGATGGAGTGAAGGTTGGTGCGGTTGAGTATCCGGCGGGTACGAGTTACAGCTTCAGCTTTGACCCTTCGGAGAAGCTGGATGTTTACTCGGGCGCATTTACGGTGAAGGTACCGGTGGTGGCTGAGGCTGGGCAGCATACGGTGGATGGGGTGCTGAAGTATCAGGCTTGCGATCATGCGGCTTGCTATCCGCCGAAGAGTCTGCCGGTGCAGGTGGTGTTTACGGCGAAGTGATTTGGGTGATGTCGAGTGAGGCACGTGTGGAGTTTTGCTCGGCCGATGATGGCATGATGGATTGAGACTTGGTTGGGGGCAAGCGGGACGCGATGGACGAGTTTAGAAGGCTGACACGGCTGCCGGCGTATGTGTTCAACATAACGAGCGAGTTGAAGGCTGCGGCTCGGAAGCGGGGCGAGGACATTATCGACTTCGGGATGGGGAATCCTGATGGTGCTACTCCGAAGGCTATTGTCGACAAGCTGATTGAGGCCGCGCAGAAGACGGCGACGCATCGCTACTCGCTTTCGCGAGGAATTCCGCGGCTGCGCAGGGCGATCTGCAACTGGTACAAGACGCGTTATAACGTCGATCTCGATCAGGAGACCGAGGCGATTGTGACGATCGGCTCGAAAGAAGGGATTGCGCATCTTTGTCTTGCGGTACTCGATGATGTGGATACTGTTGCGGTGCCGAATCCTAGTTATCCGATTCACATCTTTGGGCCGGTGATTGCGGGGTCGAAGGTGCAGAGTATTCCGGTGCCGGATGCTTGTGCGGATCAGGTGCTGGCTGCGCTGGAGTATGAGCTTCCGCGCATGGAGCCGAGGCCGAAGTTGCTGATCCTGAACTTTCCGGCGAATCCTACGGCGCAGTGTGTGGAGCTTCCTTTCTTTGAGCGGATTGTTGCTCTTTGCAAGGAACTCGGAATTTATATCGTGCATGATCTGGCATATGCCGACATTGTGTTCGATGGTTATCGCGCGCCCAGCATCCTGGAGGTTCCGGGGGCGAAGGATATTGCGGTTGAGTTTTTTACGCTTTCGAAGAGCTACAACATGCCGGGGTGGCGCGTCGGCTTCATGGTGGGAAATAAGAAGCTGGTCGGGGCGCTGGGGCGGATCAAGAGCTACTTCGACTATGGGACGTTTACGCCGATTCAGGTGGCTTCGATTGCTGCGCTGGAAGGGCCGCAGGATTGTGTCGCTGAGATTCGCGACAACTACAAGGCCCGGCGGGATGTTCTGGTGCCGGGGTTGAATAAGCTGGGTTGGCCCGTGGACTTACCGAAGGCCACGATGTTTGCGTGGGCTAAGATTCCGGAGCAGTATCGGGCGCTGGGGTCGGTTGAGTTCTCGAAGAAGCTGTTAGCTGAGGCTAAGGTTGCCGTTAGTCCGGGTGTTGGGTTTGGTGAGCATGGTGATGGTCATGTCCGGTTCTCGCTGATTGAGAACGAGGAGCGGACTCGACAGGCTCTGCGGGGGATTAAGCAGATGTTTCGGAATGGGTAAGGTTTCTCGGGTAGGTCGGTACGACCGTTTTTTTTTGCATCTATGAAGCTGGGGATCCGGCTACGAACTTCGTGGTGATTATGAAAGACGGGAAGATTTACAAGGATACGATTTCACGGGGAGTGCGACTTTCCGTCGCGGTTCGATACCCACCCTTTGCAAAAACGCAAAGGATGGGGTATCCGATCTGTATCAATTCGGTGCAGCTAGTGGGTTGGGGTGTATTCGAGCTTTGGATACCAATCGGCTCCGCGGCCCTCGGGTGTGAGATCGAGGACGGTCCAGGAGGGGTCGATGTCCGGAGCTCCACGCGGATCCTGCCCGGGGTCGGCTGTGTCGCCGCTCATCTCGGCGGCCCAGAAATGACGGATCGTGCCATCACGACGGGTAAAGATGTTCACGGCCGGCATGTCCGCATCTTCGGCGCTGACGTAACTGCGCGTGTAGTCGCCCTTTGTGTCTGAATAGAGCTGCAGGTTCTGCCAGCCGCGTTCTTTTTTGAAGTCGAGGAGGCGCTCGATGGGCGAACGGGCAGTGACAGCTAGAGCGACGCGCTCGCGAAGGTTCCTTGCTGTGCCGTCCCATGAGGTGAGCAGGGTAGTGCACATGGGGCAGGGGCGCTTGCGTTGTGGTCCGAACATGGCGCTATAAATGACGAGAGTCTGCTTGTCGCCGAAGAGGTCGGAGAAGCGGACGGTGCCATACTCGCTTTCGAGGGGGTAGTCGTCGGGCACAGTGCCGCCATGGGGAGGGGCACGGCGGAGCGCGGCGACTCGTTCGATGTGACGGCGGAGTTCGAGCTCCTCGGCGAGGAGGGCGTTGCGCGCTTGTCGATATTCACTGCTTTCGTTAGGGAAGTGGGCTTTGTTTTTTGCTGCCAATTCGGTTGCTGGGATGAGGGTAGTGCTGTCGGCCATTCCGTTCTCCTTTGAGTGAGTCGAGATGAAGGTCGTGCTGAGCATGCAGCCCTGAAGTACGGGTGTTGCTCGACGTTGAAAGGATATCGGGAAACTGCGCAGGTGTCTCGTAAGTTCAGCAACAGCTGTGGGTTATGGTACCTGGTAGGCGATTCGCTTGCGGGTGTGAAGCTCGGCGACTCAGCCTCGGGCATGGCAGTGGATGGGGACTTCGCTCCAATCCCGGAACCGGGTTCATTAATTTTGATGGGTACGGGCCTGGTTGGATTGGCGGGTACTCTTAGGCGCAGGATTAGTGCATAGGCTTGGTCTGGTCCCAAAAAAAGAGACGGGCGCATATCGCGCCCGCTTTTTTGAGTTGGGATGATTCACAGGCGGATTGTGCCGATAGCAGGATCGGTCATGCTGTCTTCTCCGGTTTCGACGTGGCCTGCGATGCGGCGCTGGAAGGTAGTGTCGGAGCTGGCTTCGATGGTGAAGTCGTACCAGCCGTAGAACTGTTTTCGTGGCGAGTGGGTTGAGATGGTGTCGCCTGCTTTAAGTGTGTGCGTTGTTGTTTCGCCAGTGTAGGAGTCGAAGACGGTGAACTGGCAGGCGGGGCCGCGGTTGACGATCTCAAGGGTGACGCGGGAGCGGACGGCATCGTACAGGGTGGTGATCTCGAGATTCGCTTTATCGGTGCTGGCGGTGCTTCCTTTGAAGACGCGTAGGAAGCCGTTGGGACCGTAGACGGAGAGATCGTAGACGCCCTGGGTGGATTGAAGCTTCCAGCGATCGGAGACAAGGGTGCCGGGTTCTAAAGTGTACGTCCATGGGCCGTTTTGGGCGTTGCCGGAGCGGACGTGGAAGACGGCGGTGGCTTTGCCGATGTTGTTGAAGTCGATGCGGAAGGTTTGGTTTAGGAAGCCGGCCTCTCCTTGGGCGTTGAGAACGTAGGGGACGGCTCGGGCTGGTCGCGTTCCCGACTCCTGAATTGGGATGGCTTGGTCGGTGGGTGGGGTGGGGATGTAGTCGGGGTGCCGTGCGTTGTCTGGTGGGACGTAGGCTACGGTGCTGGGTAGCGGTACGGTGGCGGCGTTCGGTGAGGTGAAGTTGAAGGCAGAGGTGAGGTCTCCGGTGACGGCTCTGCGCCATTTGGTGATGTTGGGCTGTTTGACGCCGAAGCGCTTTTCGACGAATTGGATGAGTGAGGTATGGTCGAAGACTTCGGAGTTGACGTAGCCGCCTTTGCTCCAAGGAGAGATGACGACCATGGGAACGCGCTGGCCGAGGCCGTAGGGGCCGGCGGGGTACTCGGAGTTGCCTTCGAAGATTTCGTTGGTGATGGGGACGGTGGATTTGCCCTGGGCGCTGGACGACGGCGGGACGGGGGGAGGCATGTGGTCGAAGAAGCCGTCGTTCTCGTCGTACATGAGGAAGAAGGCGGTCTTGCTCCAAGTATCGGGGTTGGCGGTGAGGATATCGAGGATCTGGGAGACGTACCATGCGCCGTAGTTGGCGGGCCAGTTGGGGTGTTCGGTGTAGGACTCGGGCGCGACGACCCAGGAGACTTGTGGGAGATTGCCGCTGCTTACGTCCTGTTTGAAGATGTCGAAGAGTGTGCCTGATTTAAGGATGTTGGTACCGGTGCGGGCTTTTTCGGCGAGGGGCGAGCCCTGCGGCGCGTTTTGATACTGGTGGAAGTAGAGGAGTGAGTTGTCGCCGTAGTTGCCGATGTAGGGGTTGTCGCCGGTCCATCCCCAGAAGTCGCTGGCGTCGAGGCCTTCGCCGATGTCTTGATAGATCTTCCAGGAGACGCCGGCTTTTTCGAGGAGTTCGGGATAAGTGGACCAATCGTAGCCGGCTTCGGCGTTGTCGATGACGGGACCGCCGTTTTTGCCGTCGTTGCCGACCCAGCCTGTCCACATGTGGTAACGGTTGGGGTCGGTGGGGCCGAGGAGAGAGCAGTGGTAGGCGTCGCATACGGTGAAGGCGTCGGCGAGGGCGTAGTGGAAGGGAATGTCGCTGCGGGTGAGGTGGGCCATGGTGGTGGTGCCTTTTTGCGGGACCCACTGATCGTTATTGCCCTCGTTCCAGGCGGCATGTGTGGTGGTCCAGTCGTGGGCGAGGTCTTGCAGGAACTGGAGGCCGAGGTTAGGCGCGCCGGGGTGGAAGGGAAGGACGTAGTTGCTGCCGCCATTGGGCTGGTACCAGACTGGATTGCCGGAGGGGAGGGTGACGGCGCGAGGGTCGCCGAAGCCGCGGACGCCGCGGAGGGTGCCGAAGTAATGATCGAAGGAGCGGTTCTCCTGCATCATGAAGACGATGTGCTCGACGTCGTTGATGGTGCCGGTGCTGTTGTTGGCGGGGATGGAGAGCGCGCGGGCGATGCTTGCGGGGAAGGCGGCGGTGAGGGCGGAGGTGGAGAGGAGTTGCAGGAATGTGCGACGGTCAGTTGCCATGGGGAGAGCCTCGCTTGGAGTTGAAGTCGACTGCGAGGTGAGGCTAGCTGGCGGTTGTTGCTGGGACGTGACGGGAGAGTGACAAGTTTGCAACGAAGCGAAGGCGGCGGCTCTAGTGCCGTTGGCTCAGGCGCTCTTTCGTGAGGTGACGGCGGAGAAGGTTGACCAGCGCTGTTCTATATTGTGGCTGCCGCAATGCGGGCAGGCGGGATTTTCGGCGTCGTGTTCGGCGATATGCAGGGTTAGGGTGAATGTTTTGTTGCAGACTTTGCAGAAGTATTCGTAGTGAGGCATGGGAACCTCCCATGGGCTTGTTCAACGGGATTTTAAACCCGTTGATGGAGGGAGTTCAATCGACGCTCGAGGTTATAGAGGGTTAATAGATGATGAACAAGTCTAAAGTCCCACGACTGTAGCTTCTAAAATGAAGATATGGAAAAGAAGACGCTTGGCAACTCCGATATGAAGCTTACGCCGATTGGATTTGGAGCATGGGCGATCGGCGGGGGTGACTGGCAGTTTGCGTGGGGACCGCAGGACGATAACGATTCGATTGCGGCGATCCATAAGGCGCTGGATCTAGGGATCAACTGGATCGATACGGCTGCCGTGTACGGTCTTGGCCACTCGGAGGAGGTTGTTGCGCGCGCGCTGAAGATGGCCTCACAGAACCCGTATGTGTTCACGAAGTGCGGTCTGGTGTGGAACGAAAAGCGTGAGGTGTCGAATGATTTGAAGCAGGTTCGGCGCGAGTGTGAGGATAGTCTGCGGCGGCTTGGGGTGGAGACGATCGACCTGTACCAGATGCACTGGCCGAAGCCGGACGAAGAGATCGAAGAGGCGTGGGGCGTGATGGCCAATCTTCGGAGGGAAGGCAAGGTGCGCTGGATTGGCGTCTCAAACTTCAGTGTTGTTCAGATGGAACGGGCGATGAAGATCGCTCCCATTACGTCGAGCCAGCCGCCATACTCGATGCTGAACCGCGCGATTGAGGCTGAGGTGCTGCCGTTTTGCCAGAAGAACGGCGTTGGGGTGATCAACTACGCTCCTATGCACTCGGGTTTGCTGACTGGAGCGATGACGAAGGAGCGCGTGGCGAACTTTCCCCAGGACGACTTCCGCCGCAATGCCAAGAACTACCAGGAGCCGCTGCTGTCGCGGAACCTTGCCGTGGCGGACTTCATCGGCGAGATTGGGAAGCGTCATGGAGTGAGCGCGGGCGTCATCGCGATTGCTTGGACGCTGCATCATCCCGCGGTGACCGCGGCGATCGTCGGCGGACGGAATGCGAAGCAGGTCGAGGGCGTGATTCCTGCGGCTACGTTCCGGCTTTCGGAGGAGGAGTTCGCGGAGATTCAGGCGTACCTGATCGAGAACGTAGCTTGAGTGAAGTGACCTTATGAGATAGCCCCAGGCTCGCTCCCGGGGCTATGTTTTGACTGCTGGAGTGATAGCGAGAGAGCTACTTCTTCTGCGTGGCTTGTTTCTTCTGCGCATCGAGGAAGCGGCGGACGCGGTCGAGACTGCGGGCTTTGCCGAAGACGATCATGCTTTCAAGGAGTGGTGGGGACATGGTGCTGCCGGTGATGATGGCTCGGAGGAGCATGAAGTTTTCTTTGACGGACCAGGATTTTTCTTCGCCTAGTTTTTTAAGCGCGGGCTCGAGAGCTTCATGAGTCCAGTCGGTGGCTTCAAGGACGGCTAGCTGGTCGGTGGCGAAGGCTATGGTCTCTTCGAGGGTGCGCTTCTTGGGCAGGAAGACTTCTTGTGAGGGCAGGACGTCGTCGCGGAAGAAGAAGCTGGTGAGGTCGCCGAATTGGGCGAGGGTTTCGATGCGGGTTTGGATGAGGGGCGCGATGTGGCTGAGGTAGGCGTCGGATAGGACGGTTTTGCGTAGCTCGGCGTAGAACTGGTCGGGGGTTAGCTTGCGGAGGTATTCGCCGTTGAGCCACTTGAGCTTGGTGAGGTCGAAGACTGGGCCGCCGAGGCGGATGTTGGTGAAGACGAAGTGCTCGACCATCTCGGCTAGTGTGAATTGCTCAGTGCCACCGTTGATGTCGGCAGGCATGCCGCCGCCCATGAGGCCGAGGAAGTTGATGATGGCTTCGGGGAGGTAGCCCGAGTCGCGGTAGTAGATGAGGGAGACGGGGTTTTTGCGCTTGGAGATTTTTGACTTGTCCAGATTGCGCAGGAGCGGCATGTGCCAGAAGCGAGGGAGCTGCCAGCCGAAGGCTTTGTAGAGGAGGACGTGTTTGGGGGTGCTGGAGATCCACTCTTCGGCCCGGATGACGTCGGTGATCTGCATGAGGTGGTCGTCGACGACGTTGGCGAGGTGATAAGTGGGGAAGCCGTCGGACTTCATGAGGACCTGGTCGTCGACGTTGTTATGGTCGAAGGTGATGTCGCCGCGGAGTTCGTCGCGGAAGGTGGTGGAGGCGGTGGAGTCGTTGGCGCGTGGAGGCACGGCGAGGCGGATGACGAAGGGTTTGTTGGCGGCTTCGTTCGCGGCGATCTGCTCGGGCGTGAGGAGGCGGCAGGTGCCCGGGTAGCGTGGGGGAAGCTTGGCGGCGGTTTGCTGCTTGCGGACGGCTTCGAGCTCTTCGGCGGTGCAGAAGCAGCGGTACGCGGTGCCGTTGGCGAGGAGGATGTTGGCGTGCTCGCGATAGATTTCGGTGCGCTCGGACTGGCGGTAGGGGCCGTGGGGGCCGCCGACGTCTGGGCCTTCGTCCCAGGTGAGGCCGAGCCAGCGGAGGGAGTCGAAGATCATCTGCTCGGAGGTGGGGACAAAGCGGGTGCGGTCGGTGTCCTCGATGCGGAGGACAAATTTGCCGTCGCGCTGGCGAGCGTAGATGTAGTTGAGCAGGCCGATGTAGGCCGTGCCGACGTGTGGATCGCCGGTTGGGGAGGGGGCTATGCGGACGCGGATGGGGGCTTCGGTGCTGGTGCTAGTCATCATGGTGGCCAAACTTCGATGCTAGCAGAGATGAGGGCTTAACATCGGTCTGCACCGGTGCTTCCATTGGAGGCGACTGCGGATAAATCTGGTTGAGAGATGGATGTCAATAGGCTCAGATTGGGTGGTAGTTGGTGTTTGTGGTTGTCACCTTGAGTTGCTTGGCGGTCGCGTCTAGAACACTTTGTTGTACATGGTTGGTGCCGTCGGGCAGCTGGGCGAACTGTACTGCCAGTGTGACGATGTCTTTCGGATCGTCCATGTAAGTGTTGACGTTCACCGAGCTGATTTTCTTAGCCTCAGGGTCAAAAGAGATCGTCATTTGGTCGCCGGGTAGAGCGTAATCTTTGAATATGATTCCTCCCGCGCCCCTAGGTGAGGCTTTGCCGGATTGGAAGGCTTGTTGCATGCGCTGGGGATCGGGCGGGACGTACATGGCGAGCAGGGTCTTTACCTGTCCCATGTAATCCTTCATCTCTTCTTTCTTCTTCTCGACTACCCTCTGCTTGAGTCTCCCTCCGGTTGGCGGTGGTGGCGGGGCGCTCATGGGGGTCTTCTGTACCTTCCCGTCAGGGCCGTACTGGCACATCGATTGAGTCGGGGGTCTATCCTCGCCTTTGAGGTTTAGCTGGGTGGTCTCCGTCCATTGATATTTGTGCAGCTTTTGCTGGTTCTCGGCAGCCGATTGTTTCACTGCCGCTAGTTTCTGCTGGAGATCTCCGCCTGCTTGTGCGATTGCAGGCACGGTCGTTGCAAGAACTGTAGCGGCGATCAGAAGAATGCGACCTTTATTGGCTTGGGGCGCGCTAGCGGTGGGTTGGACGGAATAGATTCGTGCGGTGTCTCGATACATGTGGACGCGCTCCTGAAACTGAATTGTTTGTCAGGGGGCCGGTCGGTCCGACGAAGAGGTCGCAAGGACAAAATCATCATGCGCCGCTGCTCGTCCGGTGTCAATTTTGGAGGTGGGTGATTACAACGAAGGAAGGAGCTTGCCGTGTCATTTTAGCTATGGGTTTTCGCCATAGATGCTGACAGTGAAGAGCGAATCGTTGAATCGGTAGCTGCGAGAGAGGCGGAAGGAAGAGGTGCGCTTGTGAACCTCGTACTGGGTGCCGGTGACGACGGTGGGAACCGAGAGGAGGCAGGCGGCATTGAGGGTGGCGATCTTGGATTTCCATGCTCCTGCGAGCATGTTGGTGATCTCGCCCAGGCCGTCGATGACGGTCTCGTCGACGGAGGTAATCTCGATGCCAGCCATGCAGGCCGTCATTTGCATCGCGGCTTCTGATGGGACGAGAACGGTATAGGCGCCGCTGAGCGCTCCGGCGAGGCCGATGACAGCGGTTAGGGTAACTGAGTCGGATTCGGCGACGGTATTTTCAGCCACGCTGACGGGGACGCCGAGCATGAGGCCGAGAACCTCTTCGACGCTCTGATCGAGGGTTGCGGTGTCGGTGATGGGTGAGAGGAAGGCACTCTGTATTGTTTCGTCGATCAATTCCAGGCTCACGCTTTTCGGTCTCCTTAGATCGCTGCTCTTTTCCTTATCGGCGAATGGTTGGTATGGATGAGCGGAAAGGTTAGGAAAGGCGATAAGCGCAGCTATAATTTTCTGGCGTGCGGGGGCCTTGACGCGCTGGGAATGGAGATGGAAAGAGAATGAATCTAAAGCGCTATTGGCGTGGGCTGATTGTCTTTGCAACGGTGGGGATGGCGTCTTCTTCGGGATGGGGGCAAGTCAACGTTCTCACGCAGCACAATGACAGACTGCGGACGGGAGCTAATCTCCAGGAGACAGTGCTTACTCCTGCGAATGTGAATGTGAAGCAGTTTGGGATGCTGTTCAAGCGCGTTGTCGATGATCAGGTCTATGGCCAGCCGCTTTATGTGTCGAACGTGAAGATTGGTGGTACGCATGACGTTGTCTATGTGACGACGGTGAATAACAGCGTCTATGCTTTCGATGCGAATGATGAGAGTGCGGCTGCGCCTATCTGGCATGTGAACTTTGGCACGCCGGCGAATCTGCATGATGCGAAGTTCGGGTGTCTCGACATCAATGGCAAGATGGGGATTATCGGCACGCCGGTGATTGATGTGGAGAGTGAGACGCTGTATGTGGTGGCGTTGACGAGGGTGGGAGATGGCTTTATCCAGAGGCTTCATGCGTTGGATATTGCGACGGGAGCAGATCTTGCGAATAGTCCTGTTGTAATTGCGGCTCCGGGGTTCGATGCGTTGCTGCAGAATCAGCGTCCTGCTCTGTTGCTTACGGGTGGTTCGGTGGTTGTTGGGTATGCGTCGCACTGCGATAAGGGACCGTATCACGGCTTCCTGATGGCTTATGATGCGAAGTCGCTGCAACAGACGGCGGTTTTTAATACGTCTCCAACGGGTGAGGGTGCGAGCATCTGGCAGTCGGGGCAGGCTCCGGCAGTTGATGAGCAGGGCAATATCTATGCTGTGACCGGCAATGGTAACTGGGATGGTGCGGCGAATTTCAGCGAGAGCTTTCTTAAATTCGATCCGCAGTTGAAGCTTCTCGATTGGTTTACGCCGACTAATCATGAGCTTCTGGATGAGAAGGACATCGATCTCAATTCGTCTGGAGCTACGTTGATTCCGGGCACACGGCTTGTCATGGGAGGCGGTAAAGAGGGCGTGCTCTATGTGCTCAATACGGGTGCGCTTGGGCATCTCGGTGATGAGCATGCGGTGCAGCACTTTCAGGCGACGGCTTCGCATCTACATAGCCTTGTGTATTGGAAGAGTGCCAAGCGGGGCGAGTTGCTCTTTGTGTGGGGGCAGCGGGATAAGGCTCGTGTGTATCGGTTGACGGGGGGCAGGCTTGAAGAGACTCCTGTCATGACGCGTCCGGAGGTGAACGAAGGGCATCCCGGGGCGATGCTGTCGCTGTCGGCGAATGGTTCGAGGGATGGGATTTTGTGGGCGGCGATTCATGCGACGGGGGATTCGTGGCATGAGTCGAGGCCGGGCGTTCTGCATGCTTACGATGCGGATGATATTCAGCGGGAGCTTTGGAACTCGCTGCAGAATCCGGTGCATGATGACTGCGGCAATTATTCGAAGATGGCTCCGCCAACGATTGCGAATGGGAAGGTTTATCTTGCAAGTTTTGGTACGGAGAATGTCGGAACTGGGCAGTTTTGTGTGTATGGGCTGCTGCCAGGTGGGCTCAGGGTTGGGGCTCCTGCGGGGGTGAGTGCCGATGTTGCGGATGATGCGGTTTCTGTGACGTGGGCTGCGGTTGCGGGGGCGCGGACGTATCGGGTTGCAGCTTCGACCAGCGCGAATGGGCCGTTTCAGACGATTGTTAGTGGACTGACTTCGCCTGGGTTTACCGGGATTCCGGCGGAGAAGGGGACTACGTATTTTGTGGTTCCGCTTCGAATTCGAATGGAGAAGGTGCAGCGTCGGCGCCGGTCAGCGTCACGGTTGGGCGTGCTGCGGCTGTTCCGAGAGAGCATCACTGAGGCCACGTTTTTGCGTTGTCAGGTGGTGAGCGGCTGGATGGCGTGGCCGATGAGGAGGACGACTGGGGCCGGGCCTACGGCGTCGTCGGTGAGTTGGTGCAGGGTGGTTGCGTGCACTTTTTCTTGAGGGGTGGTGGCTTTGCTGACGGCTACGCATGGGGTTTCGGGGGCGATGCCGGAGGCGATGAGATCGTCGGCGAGGGCGCGAAAGTGGCGGCCGGGCATGTAGATGACGAGGGTGGCGTCCTCGGGAAAGGCTCCGGTCCACTTGGGGGTGACTTCGAGTTTGCCGGCAGCATGGTGGGCTGTGGCCAGGATGAGTTTTGAGGCGGCGCTGCGATCGGTCAGGGGGGTCTGGAGGGTGGCCGCTACAGCGAAGGCTGCGGTGATGCCGGGGATGATCTCGAAAGGAATGTTGTGCTCGCGGAGGAAGGCCATTTCTTCGCTGGCGCGGCCGAAGATGAGGGGGTCGCCGGATTTGAGGCGCAGGACGGAGCTGCCGTTCTCGGCGTGCTCGAGCATGAGGGCGTGGATACCGGCTTGCGTGATGCGTGGCTGGCCGCAGCGTTTGCCGACTGGGATGATCTCGGCTGTGGGGCTGGCGAGGGCCAGGATTTCGTCGGTGACGAGGTCGTCGGGGAGGATGACGTCTGCGGTTTGAAGGAGTTGGACGGTGCGGAGGGTGAGGAGATTAGGATCGCCGGGGCCTGCTCCTGCGAGATAGACGGTGCCGGGTTGGGCTTCGGTGCTCACGATTTTTTCTCGAGTTGGATTGGGTTGGTGCGGGCGTGTTCGCGGGCTAGCTGGCGGGAGGGGCACTGGTCGTAGCCGCAGACTTCGCGTTGGGCTAGCTGATGGAGCAGGAGGCGGCGGGATTCGTTGAGGGGTTCGGCGGCCACTACTTCGCGGCGGAGGTTCCCGAGGTTGGTGAGCCAGTCTCCGAGGTCGAGGGGGAGTTGGGTGTTAAGGTCTTTGCGGAGTTGCTGGGCGAGGGCGGGGCTGGCTCCGGCGGTGGAGATGGCGATCTGGAGGTCTCCGCGGCGGACTACGGAAGGAAAGTAGAAGTCGCAGAAGGGGGGGTCGTCGACGGCATTGCAGAGGACGCCTTTTTCGGTGGCTTCGGCGAAGACGGCTCGGTTGACGGCGGGATCGTTGGTGGCGGCTACGACGAGGAAATTTCCTGCGAGATCGCCTTGTTGGTAGGGGCGGGGGTGGTATTGGATCTCGCTGGATGCGGCCCAGTCGAGGATGTGCTGGCTGGCTTGCGGGGCTATGACGGTGATGCTGGCGGAGGCAGCCTGGAGGGACTCGATCTTCGACTCGGCGAGGTGGCCTGCGCCGATGACGATGCAGGGGCGGCCGGTTAGTTTTAGGAAGATCGGGAAGAGGCTCATCTTGGTTCTCCGGTTTGGATGGACAGGGTGCCCCATCCCCTTGCTTTCGCGTAAAGTATTCTAAATATTATAGTTAAGTCTGGGTTTCGAGTTGGTTCAGGTCTGGAAGTCCTGATTTTACTGGGTCCGTGTTCTGCAAAGTATTCGATTCAGGGTAGTTATGGGTGGTCGACAGCGGAGCCTCCGATTCTTCGCTGTCTTGGTAGCTACTTCTATTGTACGAGTTGAATGAGGGTGATTCGGCAAAGTTTGTGGGGTGAGGAAGGGTACGTCTTTGTTGGGGATTTGTGATGGACTAGAGTTTGGGGGCTTGACAGGAGTTACAAGGTGTGGGTGCAGAGGGGCTGGGTTAGAAAAGATTTGTATGCGCCAGTGGGGCACCCCTCGCAGAAGAGACAAGGGACGGTTATTGACGAATTTCCTGAAGATATTTTTCGAAGCCAGCAGGCAAAGCTTCGCTAATCTGGAAGCCCTTTGGAAGTACGGCGTGACTGAAGTCGAGATGGTCTTTGATCAAGGGAATTTTAATGAGATGGCTGCCCTCTACATTGAGTACGAATGACAATCCGTTTATATCGTCTTTGGAGACATGAGTATTGGACGGATATCCGGGAGGGAACAGGATGAAATCAATTGGAAATGTTCCGTCCTGCCCCGATATTGTGCTTGGTTCGAGTTTTCCGTCTTTGAAGTACTGCACGGTGGTGGAGTCGGCTGCAATGTCTTCGCCAGAACGGGTAAGGTATGCGATCTGGCTCGGGCCGGATTGCGGACCGTACTGAATTTGAAGGACGAACAACTCGTCACCTGGCTCACTCAAACGGTTAAGAGCGAGATAGCGCGAGAGTGTGAAGCTCCCTACGAGTCCCAGAGATGCGATTGGTTCTGTGGCGATATAAGACTGGTTCCCGGTAAGGAGATCAAAATAGGCATAGCGGGTCGCGGAACCGCAGCATCCTGGAGAGACTGTTCGGTAGAAACGATCGAACATGTCGGCGCGGGTCGCTTTCTTTTTCAAGATCCACGTGGGTTTGTCGTTGATCGATTCTGTCAACGTTATCTCGGAAGAACAGC
Source organism: Edaphobacter aggregans (assembly GCF_003945235.1). Taxonomy (NCBI): domain Bacteria; kingdom Pseudomonadati; phylum Acidobacteriota; class Terriglobia; order Terriglobales; family Acidobacteriaceae; genus Edaphobacter; species Edaphobacter aggregans. The sequence continues at coordinate 842,792 of NZ_RSDW01000001.1, read as the reverse complement.
ACTCCTGATCAGTGCGAACCTGGGTCACGATGTGTTCGGTTAGCGTCAGGTTTACAGCCTTCTCGTCGTCTGCGTGGTAATCGGGAAGGACGTAAAACTTGCCATTATCGACGACAGGAAATACTGCATCTCCCTCCTTTCCCGTGCTCACGGTCGAGGTGGTCGCATGATTTGAGCTAAGTACGTGCGCACTCGTTATGCGGTTGTTACAGCCCAAAGCAGAGAGAAGGAGAGAAAATAGGCAGATAAATTTCATGGGAACTTGCTAACGAACTTGATGATAGCAAGCAGGCTATTCAATTCGATGACAGATGTCGGTTTGAAAATTATTCGCCGGGGGCGAGGTGGCCTGCTCCTACGGGTGGGGCGTCGCGTTCGACGGGATCGATGATGGCTCCGGCTAGCTGGGCGCGGAGGGTGTCGTCGGTGGTGCGGTCGAAGTAGGAGCGGAGGTCTTCGCCGGGGGTGCGGACGGCAAGGTAGCCGGTGAGGAGACGCTCGATGGCGTCGGGGACCTCGGTGGCGGCTACGCGGTAGCCGAGGGGACGGGCTGGGCGGGCGTACTTGCCGACGGAGCCGCCTACGCAGAAGAAGAAGGCGTCGACCATTTGGCCGTCCTTCTTGATTTTTTTGCCCTCCAGGCCTATGTCGGCGATCCAGTGCTGACCGCAAGAGTTGGTGCAGCCGGTGACGTGGAGGCGGATCTGCTGGTCGAAGCCGGGGAGGCGGTCTTCGAGTTCGTTGACGAGCCACTTGTTGAAGCCCTTGGTCTCGGCGATGGCGAGCTTACAGAACTCGGTGCCGGTGCAGGCGATGGCGCCGCGCCAGAAGGCCGAGACGTCGACGTGGAGGTTGAGGGTGTTGAGCTCGATGACGAGGGCCGCGGTCTCGCGATCGGGGACGTTGACGATGAGGATGTTCTGGCCGATCGTGGCGCGGAGCTGGCCGTTGCCGTACTTGTCGGCGAGGTCGGCGAGGGCGATGAGCTGGTCGCCTGAGAGACGTCCGTTGAGTACGGAGGCTCCGACGGAGGAGAGACCGGGCTGGCGCTGCGACGTGATGCCGACATGGTCGCGGTAGATGTCGGCGGGGACGGTGTCGGCGGATGCGGGGTTGGGATCGAGTTTGTAGTCGAGCTTTTCTTCGAGAGCGACGAGGAAGGATTCGGCGGTCCAGCCGTGGCGCATGAAGAGGTACTTGATGCGGGCGCGGGTGCGGTTTTCGCGGAGCTCGGATTGCTCCTTGAAGATGCGGACTACGGCGGTGACGACTTCGAGGGCCTTGTCCTGCGGGATGAAGGCGGGGATGCGCTCGGCGATGTGGGGCTCGGTGGAGAGGCCGCCGCCTACGCGGAGGGTGTAGCCGATCTCTTCCTTGCCATCGACGGTGCGCTTGATGGCGGTGAGGGCTACGTCGTTGATCTCGGGGTAGGTGCACCAGACGGGGCAGCCGGTGACGGAGATCTTGAACTTGCGCGGGAGGTTGTAGAACTCCGGGTTTGCCGTGAGGTGGTGGGCGATTTCGACGGCGAGGGGGCTGGAGTCGATGAGTTCGGTGTGGTCGAGTCCAGCGAGGGGGCAGCCGGTGACGTTGCGGACGACGTCTCCGCAGGCTCCCTTGGGAGAGAGGCCGACGGCGGTGAGGGCGTCGACTACTTCGACGAGTCCGGAGAGGGTGAGCCAGTGGAGCTGGATGTTCTGGCGGGTGGTAATGTCGGCGAGGTTGCGGGCGTACTTTTTGGTGAGCTGGCCGATGACGCGGGTCTGCTCACTGGTGAGAATGCCGTTGGGGAGGCCGATGCGCATCATGAAAAACTCGGTGGCTTTGCCTTCGCCGTTGGCTCCGCCGGTGACACCGAGGCCGTCGCCCTGGGTGTAGACGCCCCACCACTTGAAGTAGAGGCCGGTCCATTCGGGCAGTACGGTGTCGCGGCCGTTGCGGGCGAACTCGCGGACCTCGTCCCAGGCTTCCCAGGGATTTTTGGCGAGCTTGAGGCGTTCGGAGCGCTGGGCCTTGGTTTCTTTGACTACCGGTGCTGGTGTGGTGGACATGATGGAATCCTTTGGGTCGGCCAGAAATAAGAAAGGCCCACTGGGTAGGTGGGCGCTGTGTGACTTTGCTGGGATGTTCGGGACTTGGAAGTCTACGAATCGAGGCAAAGGCGACGGCGCACAGGGTCGCAACAACACATGCGACAGGCTGAGGAGCGCAAGGTGCGGAGAATCGCCATTGCTTAAAGCTTAATGGCGGATTGGGGTGGAGTCAAGGGCGACGGGAATGGTGTGGTTCGGTGCGGTAACTTCGGCAGCGGAGGTCTCTGCAGATTTAGTATGCGAATCCGGACTGTCGCCGTTGATGTTGCGTCTGCAAAGTATGGTAAACCAAAGGGCTCGCCCGCAGTCGCTGGCGTAAATCAAGGTTTGCGAGTCGGTGGTCCAGGTGGGTTCGATATTGTTGCAGGGGGGCGGTGAATCTGTGCGTTTGGCCGCCCGTCCAGATTGCGGAGCCAAAGATTCTAGTTTCCGCTCTGCAGGTGGCTGGATGCGAGCCAATGGCCGTCTGGCGAGACGGAAGGATAGCGACCGTCATCCATGCCGAGGGATCTGATGCTTCCTGCCTGATCGGTGGTGAATAAGCCTGGCCGTCTCCCTAAGCTTGCGGTGAATATGAGATCTCCGTTCGGTAGGAAAGACATTTCAAACACGTTGATGAGGACTATCCGCCGCCACGGAAGCTGTGTCGAAGCGCGGGTCAGATAGTAATTGGAGAAGTCGGTGTTGAGGGTTCGCCATGCGCTTGGCAGTGTCTTTACGCCGGTCTGGCCCGCCAGCAATGCGAACAGAATCCACTCGACAATGCGGAGCCATCGGCGCGGCTCGGCGATGGGGTCGGCTTTAGTGGGGACTGGACTTTCCAACGGTATGCTCCGCCTTGTCAGGCGAGGTTATTCTGGGCAACTGACCAGATGACCTAGGTCAATCGGGCTGGAAGTTGCTGAAGAGAGTGTTGAGCGACTCGGATAGCGTGGGGTGGGCGAAGTCGCCTTCGCGTAGGACGGTGTACTTCAGTTTGCCCATCATGGCGATCTGGATCATGGCCATGATTTCGCCGCCTTCTTCGGCGAGGATGGCGGCGCCCAGAATCTGATCGGTTTCGGGATCGACGAGGGCTTTCATGAAGCCTCGGGAGCGGTCGGTTTCGACGGCGCGGGCTACGGAGGTCATGGGGATGCGAGCTATGCGGACTTTCTTTCCTTGTTGGGCGGCTTCTTTTTCATTGAGGCCGACACGGCCCAGCTGGGGGTCGAGGAAGACGCAGTAGGGGATGACGCGGTTGGCTATGCTCGCGCTGCGACCTTCGAGGAGGTTGTCGCGGTGGATGCGGAAGTCGTCGTAGGAGATGTGGGTGAAGGCAGGGCCACCTTTGACGTCGCCGATGACATAGATGCCGGGGACGGTGGTTTCGAGTTTGTCGTTTGTGGGGATGAAGCCGTGTTTGTCGGTAGTGATGCCCGCGGCGGGGAGGTTGAGGTCGGCTGTGTTGGGGTGGCGGCCGGTGGCGATGAGAAGGTGGCTGCCTTCGATGATTTTGGTTGCGCCGTCTTGTTGGACGGTCAGGGTGATGGCTTTGCCGGAGGAGGAGACTGATTCGGCACTGGCATTTAGGAGAATTTCCATGCCGTCTTCGCAGAGGAATTTTGTGATCTCGTCGGCTACGTCGGTGTCTTCGGCGGGGAGGAGTTGGTGGTCGCGCTGGATGACCGTGACGCGGCTGCCGAAACGCTGGAACATCTGGGCGAATTCGAGACCGACGTAGCCGCCTCCGAGGACGATGAGGTGTTGGGGTACGGTGTCGAGCTCCATGATGCTGGCATTGTCGAGCCAGGGCACGGTGTCGAGTCCAGTGAGCGGCGGCTTGCTGGTGGAGAGGCCCGTGTTGAGGAAGATCCAGTTGGCGGTTAGGGTTCGTTCGCCACCTTCGTTCAGGCGGACGTTGATCTGCTTTGGTCCTACGAAGGATGCCTGGCCTCGGATGAGTTCGACGAGTTGGGCTCTCTTCAGGCCATTTTCGCTGCCTTCGCGCCATTGCTTCACGATGTTGCGCTTGCGTTCGCGGACTATTGCCATGTCGACGGAGATTTCGCCGGTGTGGACGCCGTAGTCGTTTCCGCGCCGTGCGAGGTAGGCTACTTCGGCGCTGGCTACCATGGTTTTGGTGGGGGTGCAGCCTGTGTTGACGCAGGTGCCACCTACTTCGGCGCGCTCGATGACTGCGGTGCGCTTGCCTTTGTTTGAGAGGGCTCCGGCCAGAGGGTTGCCGCCCTGGCCAGAGCCGATAATGATGGCGTCAAAGTCTGTTGATTCGGGCATGTCGCTCCTTTGCGCCGTGCTGCAGCGAAGCCCGGCAGGTTACGGTAAGGCTAGATGTGAGAGACGAGAAAAAGACCGCCCGCGATGGCGAGGAGATCTTCCATGATTGCGACGGGCAAGTCCGGCAGTCTCAGCTGAGTGACCAGAGCATGGCGCATGTGGTAGCCGGCAAATGTTCCGATCGCAGCACCGACCGCTCCAGCAAGGAGTCCCGTCATAAGGGCGCCACCAGCGCCCACCGAAAGTGCCGCGCCAGCAAATCCGCCAAAGAGGATACGCCCGATCAATTGGGGCGGGGTCGTGCGGGCTGGAGTCTTTGGCAGCTTGTCTGAGATCAGCTCTCCGAGCGCCAATAGAGTGAAGATGATGAGCGTCACCATGTAGTCGATAAAACCGAAGCCGGTTCCGGCGAAGTGCAGCCAGCCGAGATGTGCGCCCCAGCAGACGACCGCTGGAGCTGTGAAGGTGCGCAGACCAGCTACGCAGCCCAGAAGAAAGCAGAAGAAAATGATAGTGGTTAGCATGCAGGTACCTTTCTTTGAACAAAGGTATTGTGGTCCCGTTGCGTCTAGCAGAGAGGTGCAACTGATTGATCTATCGCATTTTTAACTAAAAAACAGTAAAGAGCAAAGCATGTTTATTCGGCGCTGAATTCGCGCGGGACCTACTACGAGGCTAGGCAAGTGGGATGCTTGTTTAGACGTGGGAGACGATGTAGAAAGCGCCGAGGATGGCGACGAGGTCTTCGGCAAGGGCCACGGCGATGTCGGGGAGGTGGGCCTGGGTCACGAGGGCGCGGCGGATGTGGTATCCGCCGAAGGTGCCGACCAAGGCGCCGATAACGCCGATGATGGATCCACCGAGGAAGCCGCCGCCAGTGGCTACGGCGAGAGCTGCTCCGCAGAATGCGCCCATGATGATACGGGCGATGAGGCCGAGGGCTGCTGTACGTGCGGGTGTCTTTGGGAGTTTATCCGTGACGAGTTCGGCGAGCGCCAGCAATGTGAAGAGCCCCAGGGTTGGGAGGTGATCGATGAAGCTGAGGTTTGTTCCCGTGAAGTGAAGCCAGCCGAGATGCGCTGCCCAGCAGACGGCGGCGGGGGCGGTAAGGGATCGCAGGCCTGCGATGCAGCCGATAAAAAAACAGAAGAGAAGGACAGTCGTGAGCATGCGCAGAGTACCTTTCACGGAGCGAATGGATTGCGGTTCTGCTGTCGGAGCACTCAAGTGATGCAATGGGTCTATCGAATTTTGGACTAAAAGGCGGCAAAGAGCAAAGGCTCTTTTATGGGTGGATGCGAGTGGGCGTGAGCGTTACGGTTCGCGCTCAAGGTGAATTTTCCGTAGATATGGATCCGGCTTTCAGCCCTCATGTGGCGGGAGAATCGCAGACGTGGAGCGTAGCCAGACTGGTACAGGCCGTGCCGTTGCGCTGACTGTAAGGAGCCGTTAGTCGGCTTCGGCGAGTGAGAATTTGTGGCGGACGTCGGAGCCTCGGACCCAGAAGATGACGTCTTCGGCGATGTTGGTGGCGTGGTCAGCGGCGCGCTCGAGGTTGCGCGAGATGATGATCGCGTTGAGGGCCTGACTGCTGACAGTGGGATGCTGCTGCATGACGTCGACCAGCTCGCTTTGAACGTCACGGTTCATGTCGTCGATCTCGTCATCCATGGCGAGGACGGATTCGGCGAGGCGGGCGTCGGCTTCGAGCAGCGATTGGACGGCGCGGCGGATCATGATTCCGACCTTCTCGCCCATGTCGGGAATGTCGATGGGGAGCGAGATCTGCGGTTCTCCGGCGACGGCCTGGGCGCGCTGGGCAATGTTGGAGGCCTGGTCGCCGATGCGCTCCAGGTCTCCGTTGATCTTGATGACGGAGAGGATAAAGCGGAGGTCGATGGCCATGGGCTGCTCTTTGGCGAGGAGATCGTAGGCCATCTCGTCGACGTCGCGCTCGGCGGTGTTGATGGCGGCTTCGATCTCTTTGACGTGGTCACAGAGGCCCATGTCGCCGGTGAGATAGGCTTCGAGGGCGAGGGAGAGGGCCTGCTGCGAGAGAGCGGCCATGGCAAGAAGCTTGTCCTTCAGTGCGACGAGTTGTTGCTGGAAGTTGATCCGGGGCATTGGGGAGTCCCTCTACATATATATCTACCTATTGTGACGTAAAGAAGTTGTAGAGGGTATGAATTTGTGACTGCTGGTGTTGCCAAATAGATACATCTTTTGAGGGACGGGAAGCAGGGAATAGGCAGTAGGGAGCAGAAAACACACGATCTTACATCGCCGATGTCGGTTCTTTAGTAGAGGAGGTAGGGCTTGCGGCTTGCTTTGAAGGTGTTGAGGTCTGGAGCCCAGGAGGCGACGATTTTGTGGGGGTCTTCGTTGTTCTGAAGGGCGAGCATGGTGTTGACGCTGACGAGGAGCCGGTCGGCGCGGGCTAGATTGAACTGCTTTGGGTAGAGACGCTGGAGGGCGGAGAGCAGTTCGATGCCGAGGGCTGGGGAGTCGAGGGCGTTGCGATCGGTGACGGTGAGGTGAATGGCGGGGATGGTCTGGCCGTGGTACGGGTAGTGGTTGGCGTCCTCGGCTACGGCGATGGTGGTCGGGGTGAAGGCGACGCCGGGGATGTTGCGTTTGGTGAGGTAGGCAGATAGTGCGGCGGCGTCGATATAGGGCGCGCCGAAATGTTCGAAGGGGGTGTCGGTGCCGCGGCCTACGGAGACGTTGGTGGTCTCCAGGAGGGCGACGCCGGGGTAGAGCGTGGCTGCGGTGATGCTGCGGAGGTTAGGGCTGGGGTTCGTCCAGGGGAGGCCGGTCTGGTCGAAGTATTGGTCGCGTGTCCAGTGCTCGAGCGGGATGACGGTGAGTTGGGCGTTGAGCGGGGATTGCACATTGGGAGAGCCGGGAGTGGGAAGGCGGCGCTCGCCGTCGATATAACGGGCGAGTTCGCCTAGGGTGAGGCCGTGGCGGACGGGGAGCGGCATGTAGTTGGTGTAGGAGTCGCGACCTGCGTCGGAGACTGGGCCTTGCACTTGCACGCCGCCGATGGGGTTGGGGCGGTCGAGGACGATGATCTCGAGGTTGTGGCCGAGAGCTTTCTCCTGAGCGGCGGCTTCGAGGAAGTAGCCGGTGACGGCTTCGTAGGTGTAGAAGCGGACGCCTGCGTCCTGGAGGTCGATGAGGACGGCGTCGAGGTCTTTGAGCTGGCCGTGGGAGGGACGCTTGTCGGAGTCTTTGGGGCCGTAGAGGCTGACGACGGGGAGGTGGGTGGTGGGGTCGGTTTCGGCGGCGATGCTGGTGGTGTCCTGCTTGCCGAAGATGCCGTGCTCGGGAGAGAAGAGGGTGGTGAGTTGGAGGCCGGAGACTTGCTTGGGGGCTTCGGTGTAGAGGAGGTCGATGGTGCGGCGGCCCTGGTAGTCGAGGCCGGTGTGGTTGGTGAGGAGGGCGATGCGGAGGCGGTTGTTGTGGCGGCGGGCGGCTTCGGCTAGGGCGGTGTAGTGAGTGGAGGTGAGGACGTCTATGCCGGTTAGGGTGGTGTTATTGGAAGCAACTAGCAAATGACTCTCAGGGTTTGATTGAGGGGCTACGTCTGATTCAACCGACAATCCGGGACAGCCTGGGCAGTGCGTGCAGGTGCATTTACCTTCCGGCTTGGAATGGAAGAGTCCTTCCAGGTCGAGGGCTTTCGCGGCGGCGGTGGCTACCTGGCCTCGGAGGGCGGAGATAGGTGGGTTGCCGCGTGGATGGATGGCGTTGGCTAGGAGAATGACAAAGGTGTTGGACTGTGGGTCAATCCAGAGGGATGTTCCGGTGAAGCCGGTGTGGCCGAAGCTTCCGATGGGAAAGATTTCGCCGCGCGGACGGGAGTAGGCGGAGTTGATGTCCCAGCCGAAGCCGCGGGTAGCGACACCCTTGGTGGGTTGGCCGTCGGGGGTGAAGGTGGTGGCGGTGTTGACGGCGGTGGGCGGCTGCTCGGGGCGTGTCATGAGCTGGAGTGTGGCCTGGCTGAGGGGGAAGTCGCCTGTGTTGTGGAGGAGCTTGTCGAGGAGGGCCTGGGCGTAGAGGGCGACGTCGGCGGCGGTGGAGAAGACTCCCGCGTGGCCGGCGACTCCGCCCATGCGGCGTGTGGTGGGGTCGTGGACGGTGCCTCGGAGGAGGCGATCGTAATTAGGGTTGACCTGCGCGTTGAGTTCGTTGTCGTGGGCCGTGGGGGCGATGTTTGGAACCCAATCCTGTGCGTTCCATGACGATGCGGTACAGAATTTGTCGACGGCTCTGCCGGTGTGCAGGATCGCGGTCAGTGAGTCTTCGCGCGACGGGAAGGGAATGAAGTTTGATTCTCCGCAGGCTGCGTTTATCGGCAGGTAGCGGGTGTGGGTCATTTCGAGCGGAGTAAAGATGTGCTTTTGCGCGTAGACATCGAGAGGCTGGCCGCTGAGTTTTTCTACGAGGGCTCCGAGGGTGATGAAGTTGATGTCGGAGTATTTGAAGGTGAGGCCGGGAGGGCCGTAGAGGGTCGCGTTCATGGCGCGGCGGATGCCTTCGGCCTTGTCGGGTGCGGCGAGGCCCCAGGGGTCTTTGAGGTCGACGTCTTCGGGTAGACCGGAGTAGTGGGTGAGAAGCTCGCGGATGGTCACGTTTTCTTTGCCGTTGGCGCCGAAGGCGGGAAGATATTTGGCGACGGGGTCGTCGAATTGGAACTTGCCTGCCTCGTAGAGCTGCATGATTGCCGTGGCGGTGGCGAGGCACTTGGTGAGCGAGGCCATGTCGAAGATGGTGTCTTCGGTCATGGGTTCGATGGTGGGTTCGATGGCGCGGTTCCCGTAGGCCTGCTCGAAGACTTTTTTGCCGTTGTGGTTGATCAGGACTACTGCGCCGGGAAGTTTTTTTGCGGCGATGGCCTGGTTGATGAGAGCGGTGATGGGGGTGAAGTCGGGTGTGGCTGAGGGTTGGGTCTGAACTGTTTGCGCCGATGTTGTAACGGGAGCGACGAGTTGATTCGCCGCGAGTAACAGGATCAGGGCGGCGGCAATGGCTTTGGCGCGAGGCTTGGTGGGGAGCAGAACACTGGCGACGCTGCCGATGGCGAAGGTCACGATGGCTCCGATGAGTACGTACCAAGTGAAGGCTATGTGGGGGATGGTGATCGGCGGTATGAGGTAGCTCTGAAAAATCGTGCCGTCTGGTCTGATTCCTTTAGTGTTTGTGATTCCGCTAAACAAGATGCGGCCTGGAAATTGCCATAATGCAACGTTAAGGGTGAAGCCGCAGATCATGCCCAGGATGGCTCCTGTTTGAGTTGCGTAGCGTGTGAGCGTGCCGAGGAGGAAGACGCCGAGCAGGGCTCCGTAGGCTACGGAAGCGATGGATAGACCGACTTCGACGACGTGTCCTTTGCCTCCGACGAAGACGCTGTAGACGGCGACGGCGAAGAGGACGAGTGCCCACAATACGGTGGAGGAGCGGGATATCATCATGCGTTCGCGGTCATTGGCCTGGGGGCGCCAGTGCATGTAGAAGTCTACAACCGTTGTCGAAGAGAGGGAGTTGAGTGCGGCGCTGAGGTTCGACATGGCTGCGGCGAGGATGGCGGCGATGAGAAGGCCGGCGATGCCGATGGGCATCTCGTGAACGATGAAGGTGGGAAAGATGTAGTCGTTGGTACGGAAGGTTGTGGGATGCATTCCGTAGAAGACATAGAGGCCCGCCCCGATGAGCAGGAAGAGAGTGAATTGAAGGAAGATGACGACTCCGCTCGAGAGGAGTGCGAGGCGGGATTCGCGAAGGTTGCGGGCGGCGAGCATACGCTGGACCATGAGCTGATCGGTGCCGTGTGAGGCCATAGTGAGAAAGGTTCCGCCGAGGACGCCAGCCCAGAAGGTGTAGTTCTGGGTGAGGTTGAGGGCGAAGTGGAAGATGCGGAATTTGTCCGCGGCTCCGGCGATCTGGTGGATCTGCGACCATCCGCCTGGGATGTGGCTGCCCAATGTTGAGATGGCGACGATGGTGCCGCCGATGTAGATGGCCATCTGAACGACGTCGGTCCAGATGACGGCTGCCATGCCACCTTCGAAGGTATAGAGCAGCGTGAGGGCGGAGATGATGCCGATGGACAGGATGTCTCCGGTGCCGATGGCGATGCCGACGACGATGCTGACGGCGAAGACGCGAACGCCTTCGGCTGCGGCTCGGGTGAGAAGGAAGAGGCCGGCGGTGACTTTGTGCAGGCTGCGTCCGAAACGTTGGTCGATCAGTTGGTAGGCGGTGAGCATCTGGCCCTGGAAATAACGGGGGAGGAAGAGCGCAGCGACTACGATGCGTCCGATCATGTAGCCGATGACGATTTGGAGGAAGCCAAAGTCGCCAGCAAAGGCCACGCCGGGGATGCTGATGATGGTGAGGGTGCTGGTTTCGGCCGAGACGATGGAGAGTGCGATCGCCCACCATGGGATCTTCTGGTCGGCGAGGAAGTAACTGCGCAGTGAACGGGTCGTGGGATCTTTGCTACGAAAGCGGAGGCCGAAAAGGGTAATCCCAATCAGGTAGATGGCGATGAGGGCAAGATCGACCGTATGCAGGCGTGTCGGAAGTACTGCTTGGGGCATGAAAGCGAGTTTATAGCGGTGGAGCAGATTTTTGAGGAGGAGGTTTTCGAGAGTGCCGGCGGTGGGTCGATTTTTTACTCCTGTAGTTGGACGAGAATAGGCCAGAAGCGGCACCGAGCCTTTATGATGGCTTGGATATGAGCTTGTTTTTGGCGATTGATGCAGGTGGGACTAAGACTTCGTGTGCGCTGGCCGATGAGACGCGTGTTCTGGGGCGCGCGGTCACGGGTAGCATAAAGCTGATGCGGGTGGGCGAGGCGGAGGCTTCGGCACGGCTGCGGGCGATGCTGGCCGAGGTATCTTTGGCTGCGGGCGTGGGCCTGGGAGAGGTTGCGAGGACCTGCATCGGCCTTGCAGGGTTCACGATCGAGGCGGTGAGAGAGTGGGCCGAGCGCGAGATTAGCGATGTGGTGGGTGGCGAACTTCTGCTGTGCGGTGACGAGGAGATTGCGCTCGATGGAGCTTTTAAAGGCGGCCCGGGTATTCTCGTGATCGCCGGTACGGGTTCGAACTTCGTTGGACGCGCTGCCGATGGAACGATATACAACGTTGGTGGTTGGGGACCGGCATTGGGAGATGAGGGAAGTGGCTTCTGGATTGGCCAGGAGGCTTTGCGTGCTGGGTTCTGGGCGAAGGACCGTGGTGTCCCTACGGAATTGCTGAAGGTGATTGGTGAGTTCTGGAGGGTAGGGTCGCTGGGTGAGATTGTGGAGAAGGCGAATGAGCGGCCAGGTCCCGATTTTGCTGCGTTGGCTCCTTTGGTGGCCAGATGTGCGGAGGGCGGCGATGAGCTGGCTGCTGCGGTGCTAGAGCGTGCCGGTGCCGAACTTGCCGAACAGGTGGCGCTTGTCGCGCTGAAGATGCAGGAGTCAGGGGGCGACGACAGGATCAAAGTGGCGTATACGGGCGGCGTGATTGCTCAGATCGCTCCGGTGCGCGCGGCGATGGTGGCGGTGCTGAAGAAGTCCGCTCCGAATGTGAAGGTGATGGAGGCGGCGGCTGATTCGCTCGAGGGTGCGTTATGGCGGGCGAGGGGCGGCAAATGAAACCTGCGCGCCGGTGACAGCGTAAATAGAGAGGCGGCGCTTTGGGCTGCCCAATCTTTTTCCCAATTGGAAGGGGCCAGCTTGATCGATCGTGTCGGTAACGGGGATGGTAGTACTCGTCGAAGCTTTCTTAAGAGGGCAGGGCAGAGTGCCCTCTTGGCTCCTGCGATTTGTTCGAGCGGGGCCTTGGCGCTTGTTGAAGCAACTGCGACTGCTCAGTCTCGCAAGGCGGTTCAGCCCGCAGTGGCCAAGCCTGCTCTTACGTTGAATGTGCGTGACTATGGAGCAGTAGGAGACGGCACTACCAAGGACACCGTTGCGCTGCAGCAGGCGATTGATCGCTGCTGGGTCTTTGGTGGGGGCGAGGTTGTCGTTCCTGCAGGGAACTACTTTACGGGGGCGATTGCTCTTCGGTCGAACGTGTTGCTTCGGCTGGAAAAGGATGCGGTGATCGTCGGGTCGCCGGACTTCGCGGATTATCCGGTGATGCAGGTGCGGTGGGAAGGCAAGTGGATTCCGGGCCACGTTGGGCTTATCTATGCTGTGCAGGCTGACCATACCGGTGTTGTTGGCCCCGGGAAGATCAGCGGCAACTATGCGCTTGGAGGCAGGCCCAATGCAAAGAATCCGCTGCGGCATCCTGCGTTGATCGAGCCGATGGGATGCAATCATCTTCGCTTTGAGGACTTCTCTACTGACTACCATTTGATGTGGTCGCTGCACCCGACTTATTGCGAAGACGTTGTTATTCGTAATCTGACGATTCGGAGCACGGGAGGGAATGGCGATGGGATCGACGTCGACTCTTGCAAGCGCGTGGTTATCGACGGGTGCGATATTGCTACGGGCGATGACTGCATCTCGATCAAGTCTGGTCGGGGCAGTGAGGCCTATTCGCTGCTGAAGACCAGCGAGGACATCCAGATCACGAATTGCACGTTTGCTGACTCAATCTTCGCTTGCATCGGCATCGGGAGTGAGACCTCGGGGGGAATTCGCAATGTGAGGATTGAGCACTGCAAGTTTACGGGGGCGAAGACATTCGCGATTTACATCAAGAGTCGTCCTGGGCGTGGTGCATTCATTGAGGATATCGTTGCCAATGATCTCGACGCCTCAGGCATGACTGGGGGTTTCCTTCGCTTCAATATCCTTGCGAGTGGGATTCAGGATGAGTTTCCGGTTGGCGGCGACGAGGGAATACCTACGATCAAAAACTTTCGCTTTTCGAACATTCGTGTGAAGGATTGTCCCAGTTTGGTGGAGGGTACTGGCATTCATCCTAGGAAGCCGCTGGAGGGTTTTTCGTTGGTGAATGTGAGTGGGACGTGCGCCAAGGGGATCTCGCTGGCGAATGTGCACCATGCGGTGATTCGAGATATTCATGTGACGGGTTACTCGGGGCCGCTGCTGAGTATCAACAATGTGACCGGTACGGGATTGGCAGGAGCGGCGAGTATTGATGCACCTAAGGTCGGGGACGACATTCCCGTGGCTACGGGCGACAAGGCTTATCGGCTGCACTGAAGTTATGGGCGCGAGGACTCTTGGTCTCGCAAGGCCAGACCGCGCGCGACTGAGGTGAACTCGTTGCCCGTGCGGACGCGGGCTGCGGTGAAGCGCGATTCGAAGATGCGGCGTACGGCGGGGACGAAGCTGGTTCCTCCGGTTAGGAAGACGCGGTCGATCTGTTTCGCAGGGATGTTGGTGGATGCGAGCAGGTCGTCCACGGAGTGCTCGATCGATTCGAGGTCGTCGGTGATCCAGGACTCGAACTCCTCGCGTGTGACTACGGACTGGATGTTCATGCTGCCGTCGCGGAAACGGAACTGCGCCGTCTCGTTGCGGGAGAGCTCGATCTTCAGCCGCTGCACTGCCTGATGAAGCTGGTAGCCAAGGTCTTCGTCGATGAGGGTGATCAGTGCTTCGATCTTTTCCGGTTCGAGCGCGTTGGCGTGGGCGCTTTTGAGGATGTTGCTGACGTTGCGGGTCTTGAGAAAGGAGAGGTAGTGCCAGCGCTCGAGGTTCGCGTAAATCCAGGCGGGAACGGCGGGGAGTAGCTTGCCGAGTGAGCGCGCGAGAGAGTCGGCACCGAGGGCGGGTGAGACAAGTTTGCGGACGATGCGCGCGTCGAAGGCGTCGCCGGCTAGTCCGAGGCCTGCGTTGCCGAGGACTCGTTGGGGAGCGGATGCTGTTCGCGTGCCGGGGCCTACGTTTACCAGAGAGAAGTCGCTGGTGCCGCCGCCGAAGTCTCCGATGAGGATGAGTTCGTCATGGTCGAGAGTGGCTTCGTAGGCGTAGGCAGCGGCGATGGGTTCCATTTCGAAGTCGACGGATTCGAAGCCTGCGTGGAGAAAGGCTTGTTGGAGGCGAGCGAGAGCGAAGGCATCGTCATAGGGAGTGTCGGCGCCGACGAAGCGCACGGGGCGGCCGATGGTGGCGTGACGGATGGATTGGTTGAACTGCCGCTCGGCGTGGAGGCGCAGGTCGGTGAGGATGCGCGAGATCAGGTCTTCGAGGAGATAGCGGCGACCGAAGACTTCTGTTCCGGTGAGCGTGCGACTGGAGAGATAGGACTTGAGCGACTGAATGAGGCGGCCCTTGTGCTCGGCTTCGAGGTAGTGCTCGATAGCGGAGGGACCGGTGAAGCTTTTTACCTGGGAACGGCCGGCTTGCTTGTGCTGTTCGAGGTAGAGGACGGAGCGGAAGGATTCGGTGGTTGCGGCGGCAGTGGGGAAGCGGACCAGGTCGATCTCGCCGTTGGGTAGGGCGAGCGCGATGGAGCTGTTGGTGGTGCCGAAGTCGATCCCTATAGAGGGTTGTGTGGTGTGCGGGGAGGGCATGGCTCAGACGTTTTATTCTAAACGCCGATTGAGAGATGTTCTGGCTGTGGAGGATGCTTAGACGGGCACTCCGTGGAGGATCGTGGATTTGAGTTGGCCGTCTGGAGTGAAGCGATTGAAGTTCGCCGGCTGGCCGGGAGCGAGTGGTGAATGGAGTCCGAGCATGGTGGCGGGGTTGGTGGTTGCGAGGCGAATGGCTGTTGCGAAGGGGATCCCTGTGAATGCCTGTAGATTAGCGACGGCGCGATCCATGGTGAGGACGCTGCCCGCCAGGGTGTGTGTGCCGCGAGATAGATCGTCGGCAAGGTAGCAGCGGCCGTTGGCTACGGTGACGCGGAAGGTGCCGAGCATGTAGTCTCCGTCCGGCATGCCGGTGGCGCTCATGCTGTCGGTGACGAGGATGGCTTTTTCTGCTCCCTTGGCCTTAAGCCACAGGCGTACTAACTCGGGAGCCACGTGGATGCCGTCGCAGATCAGCTCGGCGAAAAGTTGATCGTCGTCGAGGACAGTGCCGATGATGCCGGGTTCACGGTGGTCGAGGGATCGCATGGCGTTGAAGGTGTGGGTGGCGGTTGTGGCTCCGGCGGTGATGCCTGCCTTTGTCTCTGCGGAGGTGGCATTGCTGTGGCCTAAGCTGAGTCGCACGCCTTGCTTTGCAGCGTGGGCGATCAGATCGACTGCTCCGGGAACCTCGGGCGCGATGGTCATCAGGTGGATGTGTCCGCGGGCGGCCTGCTGAAAGCGATCAAAGAGTTCGATTGAGGGCGGAAGGATGTCGGCCGGCGGATGCACGCCTCGTTTGATGTGCGAGATGAAGGGGCCTTCAAGATGGATGCCAATAGGAGTGGCCCCGTTGTGGTCGTGGGATTCGATGACGTTGGCTATGCCTTCGAGAGAACGCAGTGTTTTGTCGACGGGTGCCGTGACCGTGGTTGCAAGGTACTGCCCGACGCCACGTGTGGCCAGAAAACGGCTGATGGCGCTGAGGGCTTCAGGGGTGCCTTCCATGACGTCGTGATTGGCAGCACCATGGGTGTGGATGTCGAGAAAGGCAGGCGTCAAGGTCGTGTCTTCGCTGCTGGTGGCGGTGGACTCGATTGACTGGATCAGGCCGTCAGCGATGGTAATGACGGGATGATCGAGGGCGCCTTGCGGCGTAAGGAGGCGTCGTGCGGTTAGTGTCTGGATCATCGGTGATTAGTCTAGTGCTACGAGAGGCTTTGGGGCGCGGATACTCGGAACTTTTCCGCGCTCAGTTCATATCATGTCGGACTTGTTGGACTAATGTGCTGTTGTTGGTGGTGGGGGTATCCCAAGGTCAGCGGCTGGCGGGATAGACTGCGAGTTCGCCCACTGTCGTTGCGCCGAGCGGACTTTGTCGACGCGCTCGAGCCACATCTGGGTCGTGAGGTCGAAGCGTGCGAGGTTGTTGTGCAGAAAGTAGGGTCGGTAGCTCTTAAGCCATGCTGCTTCGTAGAGATCGCGCAACAGGGAGAGGTTATTGCGCATATCCTGCAGCTTGCCGTTGACGCCATTAATGTCACCCAGACTGCGAGATACTTCCATGCGGTCGTCTTTGTTCTTCGAGCCTTGAAGCGCATAGGCATTGGCGTAGCTGGTTGCGATCTCGTCGGTGATCTGGTACTTGAAGCCGATCATGTCCATGCGGCGAGCGCCTAGTTCGAGAGCGTCGATTGCATCGGTCTCGCGGAGATTCGGGTTCGCGTTGCGCGCCTGGGCGATGAGGGTAAGAGTGCGTTCGGCGTGTAGACGCAGTTCGGAGAGGAGGGGCCTTATTTGTGCTGCCTGACGTTGGCCGTCGGGAGACCAGGGATCAACCCAGAATACGAGGTTGGATGCATCCGCTTTAAGAGGCGAATCCTTGAGAAGCCGGTGCGCTGCCATCATCTCCTGCTGGGCGAGATCGATGGAGCCGGTGAGGTCTCCGTGGAAGTTGGCGCCGTAGCTGTTCTGAAAGGTAGGAATGGATGCCTCGCCTTTGTGCCAGGCGGCTTCGGCTCCGAAGAGCACGCCGTACCAGTTGGAGTTGAAGAGGGCCTCGCCATCGTCGTCCCAGACTGTATTGAGCTGGCCGGTTACTCCCATCTGCTGGCCCTGCGCGGTGAACTGCTGCACATTAGCGAACATGTTGTTGAAGTTGGGATAGACGCGTGACCAGTTGTTGACGCCCGGCGCGACCCAGGTCTCGATGCCTGCGTCCGTGAAGGGAGCAATGAACCGCGTAAAGCCCTTGGGCTGTGGGTTGTACTCCCATGCTACGGCGATGGTGGCCTGCTTGAAGTCGGGAGGGAGTTGCTTGACCAGGTCAGGATCGTGCATGGCGATGTCGCCCCAGAAGAGCAGCTTGCGATTGAGCGGCTTCAGATCGGAGACGATGCGCTGCAGGAATCCGAGATAGACCGCGCCGAGGCCCTGTGCATCGACCTGTGGCTTGGTCTGGCCTTTGCCCAACTCAACGGTCTCATCGGCTCCGAGGTGGAGGAATGGCCCGGGATAGATTTTGGCCAGCTCGAAGAACATGTCGTGGGTTAGCTTTTGTGCATCGGGTTGGGCTGGGGCCAGCACATGTCCGTGTGGCGTCTCGGCCAGCGGAGTGTACTGCTCCCAGTTCAGGAGGTAGTGGAGATGCCCGAAGGCCTCCTGCTCGGGGATGACGGTGACGTGGTACTTCGTTGCGTAGGCGACCAGTTCACGCGCCTGATCCTGGGTGAACGTTCCTCCGGGAGGCGCCATCAGGGGATGCCCGGTGTACTGCATTGTGTGCTCAAAGTAGGGCGAGTAGATGTTGATCTTGTAGGCTGCGATGGTACGGATCTGCTTCTTTTGGAACTCGAGCGTCGGAACTGGACCGCGGGAGAGGTCATCGTCGAGGCCGCGATACTTCAAGGCTGGCCAGTCGCGAATCGAGGCGGTGTTGAGGACAGCGGTGCTGCCTGTGCCAATCACCATCTGCTTTACTGTCTGGAGCGCGTAGAAGATGCCTGAGTCGGTGGCCGCGGTGATAGCGAGACCCTTACCGTCCGGGATGATGGCGTAGCCCTCAGCCTTCATCTCCTGCGGGAGATCGGAAGGGGAGTCAGAGGCTGATTTCAGCCCGGCTGCGTCTGCGTAGATCGATTTCGAGAGGGTCGAGCCGTAGCGTGTGACCAGGATGTTCACTGGTGACGTAGCGTTGACAACGATGCTTTGCGAGGCGAGGTAGGTCTTCAGGTCATCGATGGCGAAGACATCCTCTGTGGGGCAGGGTGACGAACAGTTGATTTGTACTCCGTTAGCCAGAGATTGTGTTGCCGCAGGTCGCACCTCGCGTGGAACCGGGATCAAATGGAGCGACTGGCTACCGGGCTGGGCCATGGCCGGACCAAACGGCAGGGTGGAGAAGGCAAGCAGGGCTGCGGCAAAGCGGGGATATTGCATATCAATAACGGTAAATGAGTTAGGGGAAACGTGGGAGCATAGGGAGCCAAATTCCGTTTGGCGAAGGCGCCGGGAAATGTTAAAGGAATGTGAAAAAGTCATGATTTAGGCGAAGATCGCGCAAATTATTTTTCTGTTTACATGAGTCTGGGAGCATGTGCGAAAGAGCAAACGGAAGGTAACCGATTTGGGAACCCAGCCCGATCTGTTGTCTTATCTGTCCCTTTGCCTTTCTAATTTTGCGAGGATCCATGACGAAGCATTTGCGAGCGGCTATAGCTGCGGTACTGGTGTTGAGTACAGTATCGATGCAGGCGCAGACGGGTACGGCAACTACGCCGGCCAAGACTACAGCGAAGAGGGCTGCGAGGAAGGCACCGGCCGAGACGCCGTTGCAGCAGGAACTTCGTGAGATGCGCGAGCAGATGGCGAACCAGCAGAGCCAGATCGATGCGTTGAAAACGCAGCTTGCTGAGCGCGATGCGAAGCTGGCTACCGTGCAGCAATCTGTTCAGGGTGCCGAGGCTTCTGCCGCCGCAGCGAACGCCAAGGCCGAGAGTGTGAGCACCAGCGTTGCGGCGAACTCGGAGGCTGTCACCACGCTGAACAGTACTGTCACCGACCTGAAGAGCAATGCTACGGGTATCGCGCAGACGATCAGCGACACCAAGAAGGATATTCTCGAGAAGATCGACTCTCCTTTGGCCATCCGTTATAAGGGCTTGACGATCACGCCGGTTGCCTTCTTTGCGTTTGAAACGGTGTACCGCACCCGGTCGCTCGCTTCCGACGTCAATACGCCCTTCAATTCGACTCCTTTCAATGGAGCGGGAATGGCGCATGTCAGCGAGTTGAACTTCTCGGGACGTCAGAGCCGCGTCGGTTCCTTGTTTGAGGGCAATACCGGACCGTTCAAGCTGTCGGGCTATGTCGAGGCTGACTTCCTCTCGGCTGGTGCCACCAGCAACGATAACCAGAGCAACAGTTATACGTTGCGGCAGCGTCAGATTTGGGGTCAGGCCGCGATGAAGAGTGGCTTTATCCTCACCGGTGGTCAGATGTGGTCGCTCGTAACCGAGACCAAGAAGTCGACGGATAACCGGACCGAGAACCTGCCGATGACGATTGACGCTCAGTACCACGTCGGTTTCAGCTGGGAGCGTCAGCCAAGCATTCGGTTCCAGCAGAAGTTCAACAACGGCTTCACGGCGGCGGCGTCGCTTGAACAGGCGGAGTTCGTTTACTCGGCGACCAATGCACCTACGAATTTTTTCATCGGAAACGCTGGCACGGGTGGCGGTCTTTACAACCTGACGGCGAACTACTCGAACAACGTTGCGCCTGACGTGATCGTGAAGGGCACTTACGATGCGAAGTATGGCCACTTCGAGATTGGCGGTTTGGCACGTTGGTTCCGCAGCCGCTACTACCCGGCTGTGACGACGACTGCCGGAGCTACGAACGATACGAGGGCCGCCGGCGGATTCTATGCCAATGCCCGCGTCTCGGCTACGCACTATGCCGATCTCGGTTTCCACGTACTTACGGGCACTGGCGTAGGCCGGTACGGTACCTCCACGCTGCCTGACGTCACAGTTCGTCCGGATGGAACGCTTGCGCCGATCAAGGGAACCCAGTCGCTGGTGTCGATCGAATTGCACCCGACACCCAAGCTGGACCTCTTTGGCTATGCGGGTGGTGAGTATGCACAACGCACGACCTACCTGAACTCCAAGGGAGTGCTGGTTGGCTATGCTCCAGTGACAAGCAACAACTCCGGATGCGGTACTGAGACGCTGCCTCCGAATGGTAATCCCAGCTCGGGCCTTGGCAGCATCGGCGTAGCGGGCAACGCGCCGTATGCTCCGGGCACTCCGGCGAACTGCCTTGGTGCTACGCGCTACGTTATGCAGGGTACGGCTGGCTTTACGTATCGGGTGTACAGCAATCCTAAGTACGGCCGTCTGCAGTATCAGTTGCAGTACAGCTATCTGACTCGTAAGGCGTGGGCCGGTGTTGGCGGCGGTGCCAATGCGACCAATAACATGGTCTTCACCAGCATGCGTTACTACATTCCGTAAAGCGTTGTCCTGCAGAGAGAGGCACCCTTCGGGGTGCCTCTCTCTATTTGTGGGAAAAGGTATTTGTTCGTGGTACGACCAAATTTGATAGGCTTCAAAGGTTATCGTGTTACGACACGACCGTTATCTGATTGAAGGAGTTGAAGCGATGTTGAATGACAACAGGCTGTTTCCTGCGGATTCCGCGGCGCGCTGTGTGGCTATGAAATTGTACGAGGCGGTGAGTAGCCTGCCGATTATCTCGCCGCATGGCCATACCGATCCGCGATGGTTTGCGGAGAATGGGGCTTTTCCCAATCCTGCCGCGCTGCTGATTCAGCCGGATCATTACATCTTTCGGATGCTCTATTCGCAGGGCGTTTCGCTGGAGTCGCTAGGGATTCCGCAGAACGATGGCAGCCAGAGTGCCGATCCGCGCGAGGTTTGGCGTATTTTTGCGAAACACTACTATCTGTTTCGCGGGACGCCGACTCGTTTGTGGCTCGACTATACGTTGGAGAATCAATTTGGTCTTACGGGCCGGCTAGGGCCCGGTAATGCGGACGAGTACTACGACGTGATTGCCAAGAAGCTCGAGACGCCGGAGTTTCGGCCGCGTGCGCTATATGAGAGCTTCAATATCGAGGTGCTGGCGACTACCGATACGGCGCTGGATACGCTTGCATACCACAAGGCCATCCGGGAGTCCGGCTGGAAGGGGCGGGTTGTGCCGACGTTCCGTCCTGACTCGGTGATTGATGCCGAGTACGCGGGTTTTCTCCAGAACATCGAGAAGCTTGGCGAGATCACTGGCGAAAACATTGGTACATATAAGGGCTACTTGAATGCTCTGCGTAGCCGGAGAGCGTTCTTTAAGTCCATGGGGGCTACGGCTACCGACCATGGGCATCTGTCGGCGATGACTGCGGATCTTGATGCGGCTACGGCGGAGTCGCTTTATGGGCGGATACTCTCGGGGAAGTCGGTGCCGCAGGAGGAGGAGATCTTCCAGGCGCAGATGCTGACCGAGATGGCTGGCATGAGCGTGGAGGATGGGTTGACGATGCAACTGCATCCCGGGAGCATCCGGAACCATAACCGGAAGCTTTACGAGAAGTTCGGCAGGGATAAAGGCGCTGATATTCCTTCTCCGACTGAGTATGTCCGCAACCTGCGCCCGCTGCTTAGCAAGTACGGCAACGATACGCGGCTGACCTTCATCTTGTTCACGCTGGACGAGACGAGCTATTCGCGCGAGTTGGCTCCGCTGGCGGGGCACTATCCGGCGCTCCGGCTTGGTCCGCCTTGGTGGTTCCACGATTCGCCTGAGGGGATGATGCGGTTCCGCGAGCAGGCTACAGAGACGGCGGGCTTCTACAACACTGTGGGGTTCAACGACGACACGCGGGCGTTCCTGTCGATCCCGGCTCGGCATGATGTGGCGCGTCGGATCGATTGTGCCTTCCTTGGGCGGCTTGTGGCGGAGCATCGGCTCGATGAGGTAGAGGCCTTCGAGGTGGTGAAGGACCTGACCGTGAATCTGGTCAAGAAGGCTTACAAGCTGTAGCTGCGTTTTTTTTGAGGAAGAAGGCCGGTGATTCCGGCCCTTCTTTTGCGGTTTTCATGACCCCTACCCCTGTTTTTTTTTGCGCAAAGTATTCGATAATAATGAGTTAGCTTTGGACTTGATTTTGGTGCGGTGCTGAAAGTCTCTTGATTTGCGGGGTTGCGGGATGGGTGTCTTGCAAAGTATTGATTTTGCTTGGCTTGTCTTTGGGGGTACTTCGACTTTTTGGCTGGCTTACTGCTTCGGTCTCGCTCAGGGTCGGAATGACTAGTGAAGCGGTTCGCGCGCCTTCGCGCGAATGGCCCACATCTGGCGATAAGGCCGCCAGATATGGGGCACCCGATTTGCGGGTTCACGATGAGGTTGTGACTAGCGGGGTTGGAGGATGACTACTCCGTAGCGGTCGAGGGTGACGGTGGTTAGATCTTTGTCGTCGAGGATGTTGTACATCTTCGAGGGTAGCCTGATTGATTGTGGGGTTTTGGCGAAGTTGACCAGGATGAAGACCTTTTTGCCGTTGCCTTCGCGGGGATAGACGTCTACGCCTTCGGGGACGGGGCCGAAGGCTGCGGTGACTCCGCTGGTCTCGGTCATCCACTTGGCGGCGGTGAGGAGGGTGGCGTCGTCCATCCAGGCTCCGATGTAGGTGATGCGGCCTTTGCCTACTTTGCGGGTGATGGCGGCGGGTTGGCCGTCGAGCCAGCCGTTGGATTTGCCGTAGCGCATGAGGACTTCAGTGTCAGGGGCGCTGGCGCTGAGTTGTTCGGCCCAGATTTTGGAAGTGGTGTTGCCCCATTTGCCTTCGACAGGGACGATGGCGCTGGGGTCGGCGTCGTCGATGGCGTAGAACTGCTCGACGCGGCCGCCGAGGATGTCGGTGAGGGGGCCGGGGCCGCGATGGGGTTGGAGGCTGTTGTCTCCGTCCTTCATGGCCGTGCGCTGGCCGAGGACGAGGTGGCCACCGTTCTGGACGTAGGTAATGAGGTTTTTGGCGGCTTCCTCGGTGAGGACGGCGAGGCCAGGGGCTACGACTAATTTGTAACTGTCGAGGGGCGCGGTTGGCTGAACGATGTCGACGGATTGGCTGAGATCGCGGAGGGGCTTGTAGTAGCTGAGAATCTGGGTGATGGGATCGAAGTTCTGGTTATGGCGCTGCCAGTTGATGGCCCAGCGGCTCTCATAGGAGTGGAGGATGGCGACCTGTGAGTGAGGGCTGGTTCCGGCCAGTGCGGGACCGGCTTTGGCGAAGTCTTTGCCGAGTTGCAGGGCTTCACCATAGAGGGGGACGGGAGTGCCGTCGGGGCCTACGAGGGTGCCGTGAAGTTCTTCCTGACCGTTGAGGGCAGAGCGCCACTGCCAGTAACTGACGGCGTCGGCTCCGTGGCCAACGTCGTGCCAGGCCATCGCGCGGACCTCGCCTTTGTCGAGAGCGGTGTTGACGGCGTTCCAGTTGACGAAGCCAGGTTGGGTCTCCATGACCCAGAAGTTTTTGCGGAGGAAACCGCGGGTGAGGTCATGGGCGGCGCCGTTGCGATAGACGTCAAGGTGGCCACGGCCTACGTAGTCATCCCATGAGGCGAGGTCGAGGTCCTGGGAGACGGTGTAGTGGTCGTAGCCGTCGAACCAGCCCATCATGTTCGTAGTGATGAATTGGCGTGGATCGCTGTTGGGGCGGATGACGTCGAGCTGATTTTTTTGGTAGGCGCGCCAGGTGTCGGAGACGAAGCGCTTCCAGTTGAGGAGGAGGCCGGGGTTGCCGTAGTTCTCCTGAATGGGGATCTGGGACCAGTCAGAGTAAGACTCGGACCAGTAGGCGGTGGTCCAGCGGGCATTGAGGTTATCGAGGGTTTTGTATTGGGCTTTCAGCCAGTCCTGGAACTGCTTTTTGACGTCGTCGCCGTAGGAGAGGTTGGCGTATTCGTTGTCGATCTGCCAGCCAATAACGTTAGGGTTGTGGCCGTAGCGCTTGGCCATTCGCTCGACGATGTCGTGGGTGAGTTCGAGGTATTTGGGGCTGGACCAGTTGAACTGCTCGCGGTTGCCGTGCTGGTCTCGCTGACCGTCCTGCTTGATGCGGAGGACTTCGGGGTACTTCTGGGTGAGCCATGCGGGCGGGGTTGCGCCGGGAGTGCCGAGGACTACGGCGATGTGGTGTTTAGCGGCGGCGGCGATGGCGTGGTCGATCCAGTCGAAGTTGTAGTGGCCTTCGGTGGGCTCCATGGAGGACCAGGAGAATTCGGTGATGCGGACGAAGCGGACGCCGGCTTGCTCCATGAGGGTGAGGTCGGCTTCCCAGCGGGACTCGGGCCACTGTTCGGGGTACCAGGCGGTGCCGAGGTAGAGGGGTGGTGGGGTGGCGGGGGCTTGCTGGGCGGGGAGTGTTGCGGTCAGCAGGGATGTGGCAAAAACGGTGGTTAGTAAGCGGCGAAACGTTGGGATCATTTGGTAAATCTCCGGTTCTTGGTGGTTCGCTAAAGGCTTCTTTCCTGACGGAGCGAGGCACGTCGACGAGCAACGACAACAGCGAGGGCAACGACAACGACAGAAGCAGATCCCTACGGGATGACAACTAAAAGAGCAAAGGCAATTAGGGTTGCTCGAAGATGATTCCGGCGGCGTCGTAGTCGCCTCGGAGGTTGATGTCGAGGCCGTGGGACATCCAGTAGGCTCCGCTGGCTGTTTCGGGTGTACCGCGGGCTAGGGTGCCGTGGATGATGCGGGTTCGGTAGGTGGCGGCGGGGTCGAGTCCCTGCAGGAAGAGGCGCGGGGTGGGGTAGCCCATCTGGCTGGTGTGGAGGAAGGCGAAGGCTACGGCTTGTTTGCGGTCGCGGGAGACGGATTCGGTCGCGGCGAAGTTGCTGTCGGCCTGCGCGGAGACGAGGCGGTAGAGATCGCCGTGCTGGACGGTGTCGCGGATGGATTTGTAGGCGGCGACCATGCTCTTAGCTGTGGCGAAGTCGTCGGGGGACCACTTGTTGAGATTGGAGCCGATGCCGAGGCCTCCCTGCATAGAGGAGAGGAAGCGGTAGGCGGTGGTGAAGACCTGATGGTTGGGGCCGCCGGAGGGTGAGTCGGTGACCCAGGCCATCATGACGCCGGGGGTGTAGGCGTGGGTGAAGCCGTCCTGGATGGAGAGGCGGTCGAAGGGATCGGTATTGTCGGAGGTCCAGACCTCTTCGGTATAGCGGAGGATGCCGAGGTCGATGCGGCCACCGCCGCCGGAGCAGGACTCGAACTCAACCTTGGGGTGCTTGGCGCGGAGCTCGGCGAGGATGGAGTAGAGGTTGTGGACGTAGGCGACGGGGAGCGACTTCTGCTGCTCGAGTGGGGCGGAGGGCCAGCCGGGTTCGGCCCAGTTGCGGTTGTAGTCCCACTTGAGGAAGGCGATGTCGTTTTCGGTGAGGAGCTTGTCGAGGAAGCCGAAGACGTAGTCGCGAACCTCGGGCATGGCGAGGTTGAGTAAGAGTTGTTGGCGGCCCTCGGTCTCGGGTCGGCCGGTGAAGTGGATGACCCAGTCGGGATGCTTGCGGTAGAGGTCGCTGTTGGGGTTGACCATCTCAGGCTCGACCCAGAGGCCGAAGTCCATGTTGAGGGAGTGGACTTTGTCAATGAGGGGCTTGAGGCCGTTGGGGAATTTTTGCGGGTTGACGTACCAGTCGCCGAGGCCGGCGTGGTCGTCTTTGCGCTGGCCGAACCAGCCGTCGTCCATGACGAAGCGCTCGACGCCGATGCTCGCGGCTTTTTCGGCGAGGGCGGTCTGGCCGGGTTCGTCTACGTTAAATTCGGTGGCTTCCCAGGAGTTGTAGAGGACGGGGCGGGGGCGGGGAAGTGGCTGGCCGGAGGGACGGGGGAGGATGTTGGCAAGCTGGAATCGGTGGAAGATGCGGGAGGCTTCGCCCATGCCTTCGTTGGTGTATCCGCCGTAGAAGACTGGTGTTTCGAGCTTTTGGCCGGGGGCGAGTGGGTAGGCGAAGTCGAAGGGGTTGAAGCCGCCGGTGACGCGGATCTGTTGGAGCTGGTCTTGCTCGAGGGTGATGCTCCAGGAGCCGGACCAAGCGAGGGCGCCGAACCAGACGTCGCCGCTCTGCTCGGTGACGGTGCCCTGGCTGATTGCGAACCAGGGGTTGTTCTGGTGGCCGGTGGAGCCGCGACGGCTTTCGAGGACAGTTTTGCCGGGCTGGACGGGGCGGGAGTTGTAGTGGAACTCGCCGGCCCAGCGGCCGCTCAGGTAGTGCATGGTGTAGTCGGTGCCGCGAGGAAGGTTCCAACTGGCGGCTGCGGCTTGCTCGATGGTGAGGGGGGTAGAGGTGCGGTTTTCGATGGTGGCGGAGCGGCCTAGGATGCCGGTGTCGGGATCGATGGTGTAGCGGAGGGTGACGAAGACGTCGCGGGAGATGTCGCGGAGGACGATGGTTAGGGTGTTGCCTTCGATGGTGTGGGAGGCGTAGTGGAGGACGAGGTCGCGGTTGCCGTCAGGGAAGGTGATTTTGAGGGCAGGCTCGTCGTAGAGCTCGGAGCCCCACCCTGCGAACTCCTGCGGGGTGGTGGTTTGGGAGAGGTCGAAGGAGGCCTGCTCGGGAAGAGAGTGGGCTGCGGCGACGCGGTCGGTGGGAGCTAGGCGATTGCCCCAGTAGAGGGATTGGAGCTCGTTGCGATCGTTGATGCCGAAGATGTAGGAGACGGAGGCGGCGTCGAGGCGGAAGGTTTTGGCGGCGCTGTCGTAGGTGATGGCGGGGGGAGCGGCGAGGATGGATGGAGTGCAGGTAATCAGCAAGAAGAGCAGTACGGCCAGCGCGATGCGAGTGCGATAGGACATTGGGGGCTCGATTTATGGAGTGAGAACAGTCGACTTTTTCTATCACAAATGTAACCGGTTGCGTTTTTTGGGTTTGGGAAGGGTATGGGTGGGCGTTCGCGGTGTCGGGGTCCTTCGACTGCGACGTGCGAAATGCTGCACGTCTTCGCTCAGGATGACGGGGTAGTGGGTTTTTGGGGGGAGAGGTTTGTATGGTGTTGAGTTAGCGGCGGAGGGTGACTACTGGGCCGCCTACGGGGTGGCAGAAGACTTTGCCGTGGCTTAGGGCGATCTTGCGTTGGGCGAGGGCGGCCATCTCGGGGTCATGGGTGACCATGACGATGGTGTGGCCCTGGCTGTGGAGCTCTTCGAGGAGTTCGGCGACGATTTTTTGGTTGGCTGCGTCGAGGTTGCCGGTGGGCTCGTCGGCCAGGAGGATGGGGGGGTGGTTGATGAGGGCTCGGGCGATGCAGACTCGTTGTTGCTCTCCACCGGATAGCTCGCTGGGGAGGTGTTCGGCTCGCTTCCCTAGGCCTACGCGCTCGAGTGCGGCGCGGGCTTCGGACTCGTCGGTCATGGAGTGGAAGTACTGGGCCAGCATGACGTTTTCGAGCGCCGAGAGGTAGGGGATGAGGTGGAATTGCTGAAAGATGAAGCCGATCTTGTCGGCACGGAAGCGGTCGAGCTCGGTGGGGGACATGGTGGCTACGTCGACGCCATCGATTCGGAGCTCGCCTTCGGTGGGGCAGTCGAGGCAGCCGATGAGATTGACCAGGGTGCTCTTGCCGGAGCCGGAGGGGCCGGTGATGGCGACCCACTCGCCGGCGACAATGGAGAAGGAGGCGTGGTCGAGGGCGCGGACGACGCCGGCGTGGCCAACGTATTCGCGCGTGACGCCGTGCAGGGCGATGACGGCGCAGTCGGGGCGGGTCTCCAGGTCAATTGGGTTGTCGGTCACTAGATTCATCTTCTCATTCCCCTTTCAACAGCGCTGCGGGTTGCAATCCGCGAAGGACGCGGACGGGGAAGAGGGCTGCCATCGCCGCGATCAGCACGTTCAGGAGCAGGACCAGCGGAAGAACTCCAATGCGAGGCTGCGATGCGGTGTGGAAGTTGACCTGGCTGATGATCCATGCGGCTGCCGATCCTATGACGAAGCCTACCGCTACACCTGCTAGTGCCAGGACTAATGCTTCGAGTAGGAACATTCCCATTAGTTGCGTTTGCGAGCCGCCCAGGGCCTTCATGAGGGCGAAGTCGCGGCGACGTTCGAGCACGCTGGCGGAGAGCGTGGCCAGGACGCTGACCGCTACGGTGAGGGCGATCAGGAGGACGGCGCCGTACATGAGGGCGTGGGTCTTGTCGACGATGCGGGATTCGCCTTCGACGAGCTGGCGGACGGGCTCGACCTTTGCGTCAGGGAGTTCGTGCTGCAGGCGGGTCAGGGCGGATTCGACGTTGACTGCGCCGCCTGGGATTTGGAGTTCGATTACGGTGGGGGCGACGTCGGTCCAGGCGTGAAAGGCGGACGTTGGGATGTAGATGCGGCTGTCTTCGTCGCCGCCCGTTTTGAGGCGACCCGTTCCGCGGAGGGTTATGTCTTTGCCTGCGAAGGTCAGCTTGACGGCGCGCTCGTCGGCTATGAAGTTTGCGGCGCGTTGGCCCAGGAGGGCTGCGTTGGTGTCGGCTGCGGTGGGCCATGCGTCGACTTGCCATGATGCGTTGAGGCGGCGGAGGGCGTCGAAGTCGGTGCCTGCTACGACGACTGATGTGCCTCGGTCGGTTGTGGCTACGGCGTAGGCGAACTCGGCGGCGATGGCGTCAGGACCTGCGGCAGTTTTGATGCGGGCTAGAGCGTCTTCGGGGAGGCCCTTGCTTCCGGTGGGCGCTGTGACGACGATGTTCGCGCCGAAGCTGCGGAACTCTTTGTGGAGCTTGGCGTCGAGGTCGGCGTAGAGGGTCAGGAGGGCGGTGGCTACGGCTGCAGAGACAGTCATCGCTACGAGCGCAGAGAAGCTTCGGCCGCGACGGTGGATGAGCGAGCGGCGCAGCATCGTGGTGAAGGTGAGATGGGTCTTCACGGTTGTCTTCACGCGTCGGCTCGCAGGATTTCGGAGGGGTTCATCTTTAGGGTGGTACGGATGGAGGGGGTGCTTCCGGCGATGGCTACTACTAGTGCGAGGGCTATGACTACCGGGAGGAGGACTGGGTTCAGGATGGTGCCGAGGGTGACTGCGGCTTCGTTGGCGAAGATTCGTGCGCCTAGCCATGCGGCTAGTCCGGAGCCTAGAAGATAGCCGAGAGTGCCGCCGATGATAGCGAGGAGGCCGGTTTCGGCGTAGAAGAGCATGGCGATTGCGCCTTTGCTTGCGCCGAGGGAGCGCATGAGGCCGATCTCGCCCTGGCGTTCGAGAATTGCGGTGGCCATGGCGGCGCTTACGGCGAATCCTGCGGCGAGGAGAGCGGCTGCGCAGATGAGCCACATGAGGCCACTGATGCGGGCGAGGACGGTGCCTTCGGACTGCTCGACGCGGCGGACTTGCTCGGCTTGGGAGCCGGGGATGGCTTCGCGGATCTGGTAGGCGATGGAGTTGGCGTAGGGTCGGCAGTACCAGACTTCGCGGAGTTTGGGAGAGAGGGTGTCGGGGTCTTTGCGGGCGAAGGCGTCTTCGGGCTTGGTGCGGGCGCTTACTTCGACGCGAGAGATGGAGTTAGGAAGATTGGCGAAGGTTTGCGCGGCGCTTAGGGGGAGGAGCAACTGATTTTCTGTGGCGTCGCCGGTGGAGACGACTCCCGTGATCGTGAGATGTGACGCAAGTTCAGGTAGAGCGAGCGTGTCGCCGGTGTGCAGGTTGAGTTTTGTTGCCAGAGCGCTGCCGATTACTGCCTGATCGTTTGAGGTGGGCCATGCGCCGTTGATCTTCCACCACGGATGCAGGGAGGGTGCGCCAGTCTTGAGCGTGTCTGTAAAGGGATGGTTAAACCAGAGTCCGAGCGCAGATATTGCGATGGGCGAGCCGCCAGCGGTGGAGGTGTTAATCGTGAGAGGAAGTTCAGGGGAGAGGCCAGTGATGTTGTTGGCCCAGAAGATGGTCTTTAGTTTGGAGAGGTCGGTCTCCTTGAGAAAGGAGCCTGAAGCGGGTTTTACATCCACGCCACCGATTTTTACATCGAGTTGTTCGGCGGTAGGGAAGACTATGATGTTTGCGCCGTAGACGGCTAGTTCATTGTGGATTCGGTCGCCGATGGTGAGAGCTAGGGCCAGCATTGCTGTGACGGCAGTTGTGCCTAGCAGGATTGCGAGGCCGGCCAGCGCCTTGCGGCGGCGCTGCCGTCTGAAGCTCTCCATCAGCAATCGAAAGAACATCGAGGTGCCTGCCTTATCGCTCGAAGACTGAGACGAGTGTCTTGAGGTCTGCCGCCTGAATGACTACCTGGCCACCGCTTACCGTCGACTTCAGCGGGATTGGGTTGCAGCCGCCCTCCTGGCCCATGGACGCTGCGTTGAGCGGGGAGGCGCACATCTTGCAGGTGATTCCCTGGCTGCCGATGTAGAAGCCTACGGGGCCGCAGATGCGGCAGGCGTCGCCTACGGTGACGATGTTTCCGTCGGGTTTGCGGAAGAGGAGGAAGCGGACTTCGACGTTGCCGCCCTTGCCGTCGTCTACGTGAACGCCGAATCGGTGAAGCTGGTTGTCGTTGATGTCGGCGGTGGGGAGGGTGACCTGGCTGCCGACGAGGGTTACGGCAGCGGTGGGGGAGAGAGCGGTGGAGCTTTTGGCGTAGATGAACTCAGCGGTGGAGAGGAAGATGAAGACGAAGCTGGTGGCGACGACGGCGGTCATCCACATCTTTTCGCGGCGCTGGGACCACTCGGCTCGGCGCTTGTCGGCGGCGGTGGCGTTGGGGCCGAGGGATACGGGGGCGCGGCGCTTGTACTCAAGGAGCATCATGAGACCGGCGAGGGCTAGCATGGTGACGAAGAAGAAGAGGTCGTTACGGACGATGGGGCCGATGAGGCGCATCTCGGTGGTGCTGGAGGGGAGGACGCCGTTCTCGCTTAGCTCATGCAGTCCGCTGACCAACAACTGGAAGGCCACGAAGTACAGGATGACGGTCGTTACGCGGAAGAAGCGCTGTATGTTGATCTTTACGCTTCCGCGGATGAAGAGCACGCCAAAGACGACTGATACGGCGACACCGAGGAGGGTTCCGGTGAAGCTGAGGAGTTCGGTGGAGTTAAGGGTTACGGCGGAGAGGATGAGAACGGTCTCGACGCCCTCGCGCAGAACGAGCAGAAAGACGAAGAAGAACAGGCCAAATTTCGAGACGCCGCGCTCGCCCCCTGTGTATTTTGCGACCTTCTCTTCGATGGAGCCGCGCATGGTGCGGGCTGTCTTGTGCATGAACCAGATCATGCTGATGACGAACGCCGCTGCCGCAAGCATCACCCAGCCTTCGAATATGTCCGGATTGAATTGCAGCCGAGCGAGCACCACGGCCACCGCCACGCTCGCTGCCAGCGCCGCACCCAGCGCCCAGAAGACGGTCTTCTTCAGCTCCACCCGCCCGATCTTGGTCAGGTAGGCGAACACGATTCCGACGATCAGCGATGCTTCGACACCTTCGCGGAGCGTGATGATAAATGCCTGCAACATAAGGTCTTTCTCTTCCCTGAGGGAGGGCGGTCAACCGTCTGCCCAAGCCTCGATCCCCCGTCTCAACGTGGGCTGAAGTCACTCTCGTACCACCATCTAGTCTATTGAGGACTAAATTGGTCGTCAATCATTCGGACTTAATTGGTCGTAGAGAAATGTACGCTCGAACCTTGCGGCGGTAAATACGTGTGCGTGTTCGTTACAGCGCAATTAGAATTCTTCCACCATTCACAAAACT
Organism: Edaphobacter aggregans; assembly: GCF_003945235.1. Classification (NCBI taxonomy): domain Bacteria; kingdom Pseudomonadati; phylum Acidobacteriota; class Terriglobia; order Terriglobales; family Acidobacteriaceae; genus Edaphobacter; species Edaphobacter aggregans. The sequence continues at coordinate 811,172 of NZ_RSDW01000001.1, read as the reverse complement.
TCCAGGGCGCATCGGCGATGCTTATCCCTTATGCATAAACGAGTTATCGCAAAAGCACTCCGGCCTGTTGTTCTGTTCCTTGTCGCTCTGACGGCTTCAGCGGCGCAGGAGCCGCACAAGCCTGTTCAGCCCGTACCGATCACCGGGCAGCCTCCGGCTACGATTCTCGTCATCCGTCACGCGGAAAAACTGACTGATGGCCGAATTGACCTCTCACCCACTGGATTCAAGCGAGCCGACCTGCTCACGAGCCTCTTTGTGCCTGCCGGCGTCCGCCCTGATCTGCCCACGCCGCAGGTCCTTATCGCTGCCCATCAGAGCGCGCATTCCAACCGGCCAGTTCAGACGATCACTCCGCTGGCTGCGGCGCTTCATCTCCCAATCGACAGCACCTATATGAGTGAGGACTATGCTGCGCTTGCCCGCTCTCTGCTTAGCGGAAAGTACGCCGGCAAGGTGGTGCTCATCGCCTGGCACCATGGCGTTTTGCCTTCGCTCGTGACCGCGCTGGGAGCCCAGCCTCCCTACGCCAAGTGGCCCGACGAGCAGTTCGACCGCATCTGGCGGATCGACTATGGCAAGGATGGCAAAGCCACTCTGACAGACTTGCCCCATAACCTGCTTCCCGGCGATTCCCACTGACGAAGCGTGAAGACCATAATCGGGATGTCCTGGCGCGGGTTGGGTTCGGTCACGCGATCTGCTGAACCCATTGGCTCCGCCAGGCCGGTGCCTCGAAGGGATCGGCGAAATACTGTGTCTCGTGCACGATCTTGCCGTTGCGGAACTCCATGATGCTCACCGTGTATGCTGGTCGCCCTTGGTAAGTAATTGTGTATTCTGTGACCCAGAGATCGCCTTTTCCGAGAATTCGCTTGACGGTGAAACCTGACGGCTTGCCGGGATGATGACTCCGCAAGGCCTGCAAATTGGCTCGCCCGAGGATTCGCTCGCCTGACTGGGGATAATCACAAATGGCATCGTCGGCGTAAATATCGTGTTCGGCGTTCGCATCGCCGGCCGCCGACGCGCGCCAGTGCCGATCGAGGGCTTCGCGTATTTGTTCCTCTTGCGTGGACTGGTCTGGGATCGACTGTATTGGGCGCTGTTCGGTTTCCATGTTGGTCTACCTCGCTGGGATGAAACCGGGGACGCCGGTCTTCACTACTTCGTTGAGCCTCTGTCTGGTCTGGATGCGATTGATTTCGTTAAATGCGTCTTCCGGAAGAGCGGAGATGTCGAAGTTTTCCCTCGCGCGAGCCGCAGTTCTGGGCGTGGTAAGCAAAGCCGTGCCGCGCTGTACTGCCCATGCAAGCAGCACCTGTGCCGGTGTCTTTCCGACGCGGGCGGCGATTGCCGAGATGACTGGATCTTCGAGCAGCCCCGGCTTCATTCCGTGACCTAATGGCGCGAAAGCCAGGAGCACAATGCCCTTGTCTTTGCAGAATTCCAGAAGCTCGGTCTCGGGCAGATACGGGTGGGATTCGACCTGGACGACGGCTGGCTTGATTCTCGCGGATTCGTAGATGGGGGTCAGTTCGTTCAAGGTGATGTCAGATAGTCCAATGGCTCGGCATTTGCCATGGTCCACGAGACTTTCCATCGCTCTCCAGGTGTCGAGCAAAGTCACGCCGGGATCGTAGATGACATTGCCGTTTTGATCCCGCGGATCCTGGTTGTCTCCCGGTTGAAATGCAAACGGAGTATGGATGAGGTAGAGATCCAGATAGTTGAGCCTGAGTCTGTCCAGACTGGCCTCGAAGGCCGGTTCGACGCGCTCGGGCCGGTGATTGGAGTTCCACAACTTTGTGGTGACGAAGATGTCTTCGCGGGCGATTCCTCCAGCGGCTAATCCTGCCTCCAATGCCTCGCCTACCTCACTCTCGTTCCGGTATCGTTCCGCGCAATCGAAGTGTCGAAATCCGGCTTCCAGCGCGTCTCTGGTAGCGCTTATCGTCGCGGCCGCATCGGGAATCAAGGTGCCAAACCCGATCGCGGGGATATGGCCGCCTCCGTTGTTGAGCGGTATTCTCGCAATCTGAAAATCGGAAGATTCGATCATGGTGACGCCTCGGCACGATCTGGATCCAGCATCACCGCCCAAATGGGCAATCACTTGTTGGCACGCGGGGACGAATGCCCACCTTTGATATTAGCCCCTCATTGCCTAGCGACATGGTAGGCCAAGTGCCCTCATGATTCACTTGGCGATAACAGGCTTAACGCTCAATGAATGGCGTGGCGATGCTTTGGGGGGTTGCGTTGACCGTCGGCTATCCCGAAACTGATCCCACCCATTGGATACACAGATGGTACGCGCGTTTGGCCGAAAGCTCCTTCGACTACACCACCGCTCGTATACCGGCCTCATCGCGGATCATCTAAGCAGCCGCCGCTCTTCGCCAATCCCATTCTTTATATTCCGGATTGACCTCACCCAACTGGTACGAGGTGTTGAGCGTCTCAACCAGCCCCTTACTCAGATCTATACTCACAATGCGAGAGGTGTAGATAAATTTAGCGTTTGGAACGGTCACATGTCCGAAGGCATAGCCTGTGAGATGGCTGCCCGGCTGCAACTCGCGGTATCTCTCCGAGATCAGGTCTTGCACAACCGACCAATTTTCAATCCGAACCACTGGTTTGCTCATACGGCTTTGCACCCATCTTTCCGTACGGGACATTGGTACCACCGAGCGAATGTCTGCCGCACCGGCTTTGCCCTTTTACTAACAGCAATCGAAATACCAATGCTACGAATAGAAACACAAGGTTTATTCCCCGAAGCGATCAACGGCAGGAAATTCTTACCGACTTTTCAGTCGTATTTGGAGAACGTTGAGAAGTCAGCTACCCGCCCTAAGATGTTGAGCAAGTGCCTGGAACAGGCATCACCAAAAACAGAAGAGGCCTCCTGTGTGGGAGGCCGTTCTTTCGTCTGCGAGCCGCTGTTCTCCGGCGTCTCGTTCGGGCTTGGAAAAATTACCCCTGCCCTAATCTTGCCACCCACCCGACTGCTGATTCGTAGCCGCTTTGTTTTCAGTGTTTTCAGCGGCTTGGCCCTTACGCGGTTTTATCGGGGAGGGAATTAGTTTTTTGCCGGCTATATCGACTCGGCATAGCGGAAAGGCCGCTCCCCACTGCTCTTCCAGAAGTAAGCAAGAATGATGATGCTCGCGGCCGCCGCATACGCGCACCACAGGGAAGTGAAGGCATACCGCTTGACCGCCATCACAATCAGCAGAATCGCAAGGTTCGCCACACCGAAGATCACCATATCTTTCACCTTTGAAAACAACAGCGAGCCGCAGGTTGCAATCACGTAGAGAACTGCGACGAAGGTATTGTTCGTAGCCTGATTGAGGTACACAATGCTGTTACCTCTGACGGAAATCTCCAGCGGATAAGCGGTCAAAGCCCACAATATAAAGAGCGTCGTCAAGCCGCCAACAACAAGGAATGGCAGCATGCGGCGACGGCTTCTGACATCGGGTTCAAACAGCAGCACGCTGAGTGGCAGCAAGAATGGAAGGAGTCCCTGCGCGTAGAGCATGAATGCCGCACCCATACCGTGCGTAACCCCGGGCGACAGGACCCCGTCCAGCCCAAGCCAAACGAAGCCTTCAATGAACTGGTGAATGGCAAACAGCGTAGGCAGCGACGCGAACAGAAGCTCCCGCCTATGTTTCACTCGTGTCAATGTCACTACGCCGATCGCGCCCAAAACGCCGCTGCCCACAAAATTCGCTGTCGCTGAAAAACACACGTGTAGTCTTCCTCCGGTGTGATCTCTCGATAGTATGTCATTCGAAAGATGCCCCTCAGGCCTTTCGATAACTGCAATTGCCGATGACACAGCGAGCATAGCACTGGAGCAGATGGGGTTTGAGATCGAACCTTTCGGCAGTGGCACTGCTATTTTGGGCGCACTGCGATTAGGTCGATTTCTACCAAAGCACCACGAGAAGCAGCGGGCAGAACCACCTGCAGTGTGGTGCGCGCGGGCTTGTTCGGTTGGTCTTTGGTGCCGAAGAATTGGGTATATCCAGCCGTCATCCCGGCAAAGTCTATCTTGCCGTCTTTCGCAGGATCGGTCCCGAGGTAGACACGCATCATCACCACATCGCCGAGCGTCAGTTTCTGCGATTCGAGGAGCTTTTGAAGGTCCTTGATCAGCCCCACGGTTTGTGACGTGGTATCGGTGTGTGTCTTCATGTCCGGGTCGAGCCATCCACTCACATACAGCGTATCTCCGGCCCACACCGCCCCCGAAATTGGAAGGTCTGCGTTCGAGGGGTTTTGGCTGGGCGGCAGCGGAATCTGTTTTATTCTTTGCGCTGAAGCTGTCAGAGAACCTATCAGCGCGACTGCCAACAGGGAAAGATGCTTGATCGTCATGCGATCAACGTAGCCTTAGAACGGCGACCGCACAATTTGATAATTCTCAACACATCGTTGAGCGGGATTTATGCTTTCCTGCTACCGCCTGCAGATATGTTGATGATGCCATTGCGCGCACTTCTGGAGGATCCCTGCCGCGGCTCGTGTAACCTCAACGCAGGATGCTTCTGCGTAATCTCGATCTCGACACCCTGCGGACTCTCGTCACGACGCATGATGTTGGTGGTTTCGCGCAGGCGGCAGATCGTCTTGGGCGCACACCATCTGCCATCAGCCTGCAGATGAAGCGTCTTCAAGAGGAGCTGGGAACACCGCTCTTTCGCAAGCACGGCCGGGCGCTCAAACTGACAGAGGCCGGGCAGACAGCGCTCGGATACGCTCGCCGTATGCTTGCGCTGAATGATGACCTCCTGCAAACCATGCAGGGAGTGACATTGGCCGGCACCGTTCGCATCGGTGCTCCGCAGGATTTCGCGTCTGTGCTGCCTGACGCCTTGCGGCAGTTCGCGGCGCTCTATCCGCGAACGCAGGTAGAACTGCGTATCGAGGGTAACGGAGCGCTGATCGAAGCTCTGGACAAAGGGCAGCTTGACCTCACACTGACAATCGGCTTCGCAGACCGGAAGGACGCGCTGCTCCTGGGCGAACTGCCTGTGCTCTGGATCGCCAGCCGTACCTTTCGCACGCAGGATGCTTCACTCCCGCTTGCTGTATTAGGCCCTCAATGCGCCTTCCGCAAGGCTGCGGTGCAAGAGCTCGAAGCTGCTGGCATCCCGTACCGTATCGCGGCCACCAGCCCAAGCCTGGACGGCCTGTGGGCGGCACTACAAGGGGGGCTTGGCATCACCGCACGTACCGCGATGCAATTACCGGCGCCTCTCATGGCGAATAAATCCCTGCATCGCCTTCCCGTTCTCCCCAGTTTTCCGGTTGCGCTGCACCGGGCACCGCATGGGGGCCAAAACGCCACCGCTACACCTGCGGTCGACGCTCTGCATTCTTTGCTCAGCATGGCCACACAAGGCATCCTTGCCGACCTTACCTATCCGCAACGCCCACGCATCCTGCGAAAAGCATAAGCGCCGCTCACTTCATCGGTAAAAACAATCAAATTGTGCAGCGTCTATGGGATTGATACGGTGCACTCATGACCGCTCGCATTCTTTCGCTCATCGCTACCCTGGCATTGGCTGTCTCCTCCATGCATGCTCAAGTGGATACCACGAATCCGTTTGTCGGTAGTTGGAAACTTATCGCTGCGGATAAGCTCCTTCCAGACGGCACTCGCGTCGCCGACTATGGAACTCAGCCACACGGTATGGCCATCTTTACTGCCGACGGCCGCATGATGATTGAGGTCTTCCGCGATGTCCGCGGCAAATTCGCCGGGAACGATCGAGCCAAGGGCACATTCGACGAGTACAAAGATGCGGCCCTTAGCTCCAGCTGCTCGTTCGGCACCTACAGCGTCGATCCGACGACCAGCAAGGTCACGATGAAGATTGATCGCTCAACCTTTCCGAACTATGACGACACCACTCAAGTGCGCGCATACCAACTTAAGGACGACATTCTCAGCTGGAGAGTTCCTGCTCGTCCCGATGGTTCCATTCCCGTCACCGTCCTCCGCCGCATCGCTAAGTAGAAAACGATGTGGCTACTTGGCTCAACGTCTCCAGGTATGTCTAGTTGGATTGCGCGCTGCTCGGTCAACAGAAGTGCGTTTTTCATTACTAATCAGCCTTTCGCCACATAAATTATTCTCAATGAGTGCATAACCCTGAAGTTGCCAGTTGAGGTTTGGATCGCCGGAATCACGGGGAGACTGACCGCGGTGTCATAGGAATGTACTAGCCGAGAGGTCAGTGATGGAGATCTCAGCAACTGTAGTCAATCAGGATGGACGTCATCAGTCGATGGTTAGGACCGGAGATAAGGCGCAGTCTTTGTCTATTCCCGCCAAGGCTGAAGGCTTTGGCTCAGGTGTGAATGGCGGCGAACTGTTGTTTTTGGCGCTTGCCACCTGCTATTGCAATGACATCTACCGCGAAGCAAAGACACGAGGAATCGATGTCGAATCGGTCGAGGTTCAGGTCGCCGGGCGGTTCGGCGCTCCGGGGGAGCCCGCCCGGAACATTACGTATCGAGCATCGGTCAAAGCGCAAGGAAGCGAAAGAGAAGTGCTCGAACTGATGCGTTATACGGACACTGTTGCGGAGATACACAATACGCTAAGGCGCGCTACGCCGGTGGTACTCACCGAATGCCAAGTCATCCAAACGAAGCCGAGAGCGTGAGGAGAACAAGTTTCGGGGACGGGCAACCGGCGTCGATAAGCGCCTAATCGCAACCTACTCATTCAGCGACGGTCTTCTGGATCGCCGATTGCCATTACCGTGCCTGCGCCTGAGAACGCCACAGGGTACTCTGCGGCCCCACGTTGAGGCGCTGTGCTGAAGAACTGGGCGAAGGTAATACCGTGCGGGGCGATGTGGCTGAAATTCCAGGTCTGGCCATCGAATTCAAAGCTGTGGCTCGATAGCAGTGTCTCGGACAGACTGTGAAATGAAATAGGTCCGATTTGCGGAAAAAGACTCTCCTTCCGCTGAAAGGTAGCGATCAGCTTTCCGCTCGAAAAGCTGGTGGGGTTGCTCCAGTCGCCATTTGGTTTGGCGTTGTAGTAGACGCTGAAAGTTCCAGCCGAGACAAGATCAAGTGCGACGTCGCCATTATTGGGCAAGGGAGTGAGCTGTGCGACGTCCGTGCTGAACGTGAAGTAGGCGGTGCTCTCGCTAGGGGAGCCGTTGAAGAGCGAGCTATCGATTCCGCCAATGTGAACCAGATACCCCACATACACAAACTGGCCGTTGGACGGGTTGATGAAGACTCTTCCTACGTGATGCCAGACGATCTGGCCCGCGGGTGTCTCCTGTATTTTCCCCGCCGTGTCCGGTGCGGGGTTCTGGGCGTGCGCCTGCGACTGCCATCCGGCAAGAGCAAGGGCGAGTACGAGCAAACTGGGTGCCAGCGTAAGCGTTCGTTGCGAGAAAGTATCTGTGATCTTCATAAAGAATCCTCCTACCGGCGACGTATCGCGCCTTAGTAGCGGACACCTTAGAAGCGGCGGTTCGCATACAGCAATAGACAGCCGATAGAGAAAAAATGAAGAAGGAATAGACCGCTAAATCATTGAAATAAAATTGACAGCCAGCAGCGCCTGGCTTAATCTCGCTGCATTGCGGGCCCTTTATTTCAGAGGATGGCCCCATGCAAACCTCAGTCCTTCGCTTCGATCAATTTGAGCTGGATCTGATTTCCTACGAACTTCGGAAGTCGGGTCGCCTGATCAAGCTGGAAAAGTTGCCAATGGAGTTGCTGATTCTGCTGGCCGAAAGGCAGGGCCAGATGGTCAGCCGCGAACAGATCATCCAGCGCCTGTGGGGCGATAACATCTTCGTCGACACACGCCAGGGAATCAATACGGCTGTGCGCAAACTTCGCATTGCGCTGCAGGATGATTCAGAACATCCGCGGCTCATCCAGACACTGCCGGGACGAGGCTATCGGTTGCTGGCTCCGGTTTCGGGAGCGGAGGTTTGCGGCAGTCCAAAGGAAGTCGAACCCTCGGAGCTGCCTCCCGCCGCGTCTCCTATTGAGATTGTGCCGCCGAACTCCACTTCCACTGCCAAGAGGTGGCGACGTATGACTGCAGCGGCCGGAGCCGCCGTCATTTTGCTGGTGATGGCTGTCCTGTTGTTTGTTGGGCGGAACAAGTTCCATCCCGCATCCCGCGAATGGGTTCAAGTCACAAACTTCCCTGACTCCGCAACCCAGCCAGTGTTGTCGCCCGACGGGCACATGGTCGCGTTTATTCGTGGGCCCGAAACTTTTGTAACTCCTGGGGAGATTTATGTGAAGATCCTGCCGGATGGCGAGGCGATTCAGCTAACCCATGACGGTATGCCGAAGATGGCTCCTGCATTTTCGGTAGATGGATCACGCGTTGCGTTCACGGCCACAGATCGAAGTTTCGGATGGAACACCTGGGTTGTGCCGGTTCTGGGTGGCGAATCCAAGGAACTGCTGCCGAACGCAGCGGCCCTCACCTGGAATGACAAGGGGCACGTGATCTTCTCGGAGATCAAGACGGGAGTACGCATGGACATAGTTACCGCAGCAGAGAGTCGGGCGGAAGAGCGCGATGTCTATCTGCCGTCCAGCGCAACCGGAATGGCGCACCGCTCTTGGATTTCTCCCGATGGCAAGTGGATTTTGGTCTCCGAAATGGGTTTATCCGGGTGGAATTGCCGTGTGCTGCCCTTCGATGGGAGCGCCACTGGTGAAACGGTGGGCCCGAAGCCAGCCCAATGCACCAACGCAGGCTGGAGCCCGAATGGAAGGACGATGTATTTCAGCGCGGACGCGGGCGACGGATACCACATCTGGCGCCAGCATTTTCCCAACGGCGTTCCGGAACAACTGACCTTCGGCCCAACCGAAGAAGAGGGCATCGCCGTTTCAGCCGATGGCCGCATGCTGATCACGTCAGCCGGTATCCGGGAAAGCACCGTTTGGGTACACGACTCACATGGCGACCGCCAGATCTCGGGAGAAGGTAACGCCCGGCTGCCCGGCATCGGATATAGCGGCGGCGGCTCCGCCTCTATTTCTCTGTTTTCGCCGGACGGGAAGAAATTGTTTTATCTGGTGAGCAAGCAAGGTTCCCGGGAGGTCGCCTCGGGAGAACTTTGGATGGCGGATTTAGAGACGGGTCAAAACCAGGTTGTTTTACCAGGCATTTTGATGAGCGAGTTCCGGATCTCGCCAGATGGCGAACGTGTGGTGTTCACGGCTCGTGATGCGCATGGCTCCCCGCATGTATGGGTCTCGTTGCTCGATCGTCGGACACCGCCGAGACAGCTGACTTCGTCCGTATCCACGCATCCAAATTTTGGACCCGAAGGAGATATTTACTTTCTGATGAGTGAGGGCACCCTCGAATATCTGTACAGGATAGGAATGAATGAGACGGTACCACGAAAGGTAGAGCCTGAACCCATTCGGGACTATCAAGGCATTTCTCCTCGGGGCGAATTGTGGATTACCGCCCTCGGCACCGTTAGCAAAATCATCGCCCATTCCATACAGGGAGGGCCTGCGGTTCAGATTTGCACTTTTTGCGGTGTTGGCTGGGGGCCCGGGGACAAGTTTTTCTATCTGAGGTTCCGCGACGTTGGTGCGATGGGAGGCGGAAAAACTTTGGCTTTCGAGCTACGTCCTGGCAAAGAACTTCCTGAGCTACCACCGTCGGGTCTGAAATCCGCTGAAGACATTAAGGGATTGAAGGCGGCTTCCGAAATTGACATGACAGGGAAGGGGGTCTTCGCTCCAGGGCCGAATCCCTCCATTTATGCCTATACCCGCGTGATCGTACAACGAAATCTCTATAGGATTCCGCTGGAATAATAGATAGGAAACCAGCCAGTCGAATCCTAGATTGACGGTAACAGGCCAGTCACAGGGCTTCGCGATCATTTGCAACTGGCTAGCACTTGGGAACACGCCATCATCGTTCCAGCTTGGCTAGTTCGGCTTCGGCCTCAAACAGTTCTGTCTGGAGCTTGTGTAGCCATTCCCGATGGTCTGCCGACGTGCCAAGGCAGGGGCGTCCGGCATCCATGGAGTTCTGACACGTCACGATTTCTCTGCCGAGGCGCTCTATCGTTTTCAGAAGACTCTGCCTGGCGTCATCCATGCCTCGATAAGATGGCTTATTCCAGTTCGAGGAAGCCAAGTGGACGCAACTGTCGAGGTGTAAAGGTGCATCCGAAGTCGACGGCCAGCCCCTTACTCAGGGCAGAAACAATCTTCTCCGCCTCGATCCGGCCGACGATACGACCAAATAGTTTTGTTAGATCGCCGCAATAAACAGTCCACCTTCTCCGCACCTTGACACTATTGGAAGCAGTGAAAGTGACGAGTAGGTGATCTGAGAACTCTTCGGTGGGAAACATGGGCATAGCGGAGAGTTTGTAATGATCCTTCATTGAAAGCTCCTTTACGTTGCGACTGACTATTGCCGCAGCAGTTTGAGCAAAACATTGCAGGTTCTGCAGTGATTCAGTCTGTGCCCCGAATCTTTGGAAGCCGCTGGATTGTTTTGGGTTGCTTTTAGATTTGTGTACCTTCCACGGAAACCACCAGAAGCCTATCTGTACCGGATTCCGTCTTCAAATAATTTAACTCTGGCCAAAGAGGCCCGTGGTTTCAGCTTGGTGCGTTATATCAACGAACCCTTGTGCGATGTGATTTCCCACCCTGGATATACCGGATAAAGATGAGACATGTGCCGTTGACCGGGCTGGTTTTCGTCGAAGTCTTCATACCACTCCTGTAGTTGGCCATACTTGCCGATCTGATATGGAGGAAGCCGCTTCATCGTTGCTTCCAGCGTCGCCGGCATCGACTGCCGCGTCTACAGCGTCCGGATTGTCTTGCGGGTCTGTATCCCCGAATACGTTTCCGAACGGTGACGTTCCAAATCCAAGGACAGAAATCTCCAACGCTGTCTTCCCAAGTTTGCGACGTTGCATGCGTCTCCTTTTGTTTTGGAAGGATATCTACGTTCCGCAACAAACCACTATCCCTAAGATGATTTTCCGTTTCAAAGAGTGCAATTCCCTTATTTTATCGATAGAGTTATCGTGAAAACTAAGTTTTCACTGCTATAATATATGTCTCAACTCCGAATTTCCGCCATTGCCTTTCTTTTTGCATCAGTCTCACTTGCTCTCGTCTGTCGCGGAGTAGCCCACGCGCAGGCAGCGTCTCCCGCCGCCCCCACGGCCAGAGACTTACCTGAAGATTTAGCCGCGCAGTGGATCAAGGCCAGTTCCAAGTATGACGGGGCTAGATCCATAATCCTGCAGCAGGTCGATCGGGATGCGCAGCACGGTCCTTTCCGTCCCGATTGGAATACTCTCTCGCGCTATCAGGTTCCTGACTGGTACAAAGATGCGAAATTCGGCATCTTCATCCACTGGGGCCTTTACTCCGTTCCTGCTTTCGGCAACGAGTGGTATCCACGCGAGATGTACGTTGCGGGCTCTGCTATCAATAAGCACCACGTTGAAAAATATGGCCCTCTGACGCAGTTCGGCTATAAGGACTTCATCCCGATGTTCAAGGCCGAGCACTATGATCCCCAGGCGTGGGCGAAGCTCTTCAAGGACTCCGGTGCTAAATATGTAGTTCCGGTCTTTGAGCATCACGACGGCTTTGCCATGTATGACAGCGATCTCTCCGACTGGACCGCTGCGAAGATGGGGCCTAAGCGTGATCTCGTCGGCGACCTGGCCAAAGCTGTCCGGGCTGAGGGCCTCCATCTCGGCGCCTCATCCCACCGAATCGAGCACGATTGGTTCCTTGATGGCGGTCGCAAGCAGCCCTCCGACGTGAACGATTCTAAGTACGCTGCCTTCTACGGCCCGGCTCAGATCCAACTGCAGGACGCGCCTGCGCCTGGTGGTAATGATCTTTCTACTGACTGGACGTATGTAAGTCCCGCCTACGCACAGGACTGGGTGGCGAGAAATGCGGAGATCGTGCAGAAGTACCAGCCCGAGATCATCTTCTTCGACTGGTGGATCGGCCAGCCGTCCGTCCGTCCCTTCCTGGCTGAGTTTGCGGCTTACTACTACAACGAGTCACTCAAACACGGTCCCGTTGGGATCATCACCTACAAGCATGTAGCCATGCAGAAGAACTCTGCTGTGCTCGACCTGGAACGCGGTCAACTCGCAGGCATTAGTCCTGACTATTGGCAGACGGATACCTCTGTCAGTAATAAGAGCTGGGGCTATATAGAGAACGATACTTTCAAATCGCCGGCCTTCATCGTGCATCAGCTTGTCGATGTCGTCAGCAAAAATGGCAATCTACTCATGAACATAGGTCCACGCGCCGATGGCACTATTCCTATTGAAGTGCAAAGGGTTCTGCTATCTGTCGGCGACTGGCTTAAGGTCAATGGAGACGCTATCTATGGCACACGGCCTTGGAATATCTTTGGCGAAGGCCCAACTCTCGTCAAGGCGGGACCATTCCACGATACGGAGACACAGATTTATACCGCGCAGGACTTCCGCTTCACAACCAAGGGTCCCGACCTTTACGCTATCGAACTAGCGTGGCCAACCTCCGGCGAAGCTGTTATCCAGTCTCTCGGAACGAGTGCGGCAACATCGCAGCCGATTCAGTCAGTCCAAATGCTTGGCGCGAACTCCAAACTCGCCTTCGAACAGAAGCAGGACGGCCTGCATATCAAGTTGTCAGATAAGCTCTCCGAGCAACCGGCTTATGCTTTCCGCATTATCTTCGCATCGGGGTCTCAGAAGGTTGCAAAGTAACTTCTGCGCTGGATACACAGATAGCCATCGTTCCGGAAACCTTCGGGCGATCAGTTCGCTGTCTATGTGAGCGACCGCTTGATTTGCAGCGACGAGCAGTTACAAGGAAGCTATGAATATCGAAACTGAATTCGTTCGTGGAGAAACGGCTGTTGGGCTTCCACAACTCAATCCGAATCGGCCCTCCAGCACCAACGTGCCGCCGGTCGGTCGCAGCGGCTGACCTCAAAAAGCCCTTTATTTGCAGACATGATGCTGCATTCTGCTGCAAACAAGAAAAAAGCAGCTTGCGCTGCTTCGCGTAAAGTATTGATTTATGTGGATTATGGTGCGCCCGGAAGGAGTCGAACCTCCGACCTACTGGTTCGTAGCCAGTTGCTCTATCCAGCTGAGCTACGGGCGCACATTGCGTTGAATGCAACTCTCTTAAGATACCGGATTTCGCCCGTCCAAGCAACCCATGGTCAGCGTTTAGAGCATGATAGTGATGGATTTCTGATAGCTGGCAGGGCCGTGAATATATCCCCATCCATTGATGACGCGGTCCCATGCATAAAGGAAGAAAGAATGGGCGCAGTGGGTCGAGGTGGGATCGCCTGTAACTGTGGCGTTCCATGGGGTGGGGCCCGGCGGCGGCACAGCGACGCTGGTGATTCCCGTCCAGATGCGGGATGGCGTGATGTGGTTGGCGTAGCTGTCAGAGGAGACGCCTAACGACTTGTTATCTCCCCAGTAAGCGGTGAGGCTCCAGGCTAGAAGATGAGCCGGAGCGGAGGCGGTGATCTGGAAGGTGAATGTCGGTGCGCCCGTAGTAACGATGGCGCAGGTGTTGATGGGAACATTGCCGGGTTGCTGCAGGATCTGTTCAATCACGGCGGTGGGCTGGGTGTTGTCGATCATGAGCGTGGCGAAACGGCCGGGGTCGGTGGCATGTCCGATCTCGCTGAGTGGGCTCATGGCTGAGAAGAGCTTGATGCTGATGGTGTTGAGTCCGTTGGGTTGGCCAGTGGTGTTGAGCAGCATACCTAGCCAGAAGTTGAGCCATATCTGACCGGCTGAACGCAAGGGGTAATAGCCGCTGGTGGGGACTGTGGTCTGGAGTTCGAAGACATTGAGCGGGACGCTCCAGAGATAGTCGGCGAAGGGCTGAGTGACCATGACACCGCCGATGAAGACCTGATAGAAGCTGGCTCCCATGGCGCGGGCGCTCTCCCAATTGATCATCAGTGGAAGGGTGCCTCCGAAGGGACAGTCCTTCACCTGAAAGAAATAGGTCGGGTCCATTGTGGTGTCGGCGAAGCCGCCGGGGAGATGAACCGCGTCGGCGGGGACGAAGCCGATCCCCAGGAGAATAGGGCCGGCAGGAGAGAAGAGGGACGCTGTGAGATCGACCTCGCCGATTGTCGTCGCGCTGGTGACGAGGATTTGATTGGGCGAGAGCACGGTGACGCTGTATGGGTTGGCAGCCGCGGGACCAGCGATGGCGGTGACTTTTGGTGGCGTTGCTGTAAGTTCGAGCTTGAGAACCGTGCCGGTGGGGTTGGGTTGCGGAAAGAGGATGACGCTCTCTCCGGCGTCGGCCCAGGTGAGATGGCGAGGGCCGTTCAGGCCGCTGGCAACGACGACGCTCGTGCTTGTGGACAGGTCGAAGCGAGTGATGGTGCCGGCGTCGCTGCTGACGTAGAGGAAGCGTCCGTCTGAGGTGACGAGTATGCCGCGAGGTGCGAAGGAACTGGCCACGACGGTCTTTATGCCGGTTGCAAGATTGACGCGTTGGATCTGGCTGGCGGTGAACTCGCACACATAGGCGAAGCCGTGGGTCTCGTCGAGCGCGACTTGGTCGATACCGTTGAAGCCCGAGGCGACGACTGTAGCGGCGGCGCGATTGAGGTTCGTCAGGCTGAGCTTTAGCAGCGTGCCGGGATTTTCGGTGACGTAAGCGTGGATGCCGTCACTACTGAGTTCGATGTCGCTTGGTGCGTTGTAGCCGGTGCCCAGAACCGTCTTTACGTGGGTGTGGGCCGTAAGAGCGTTGATGGTGTTGGCGCCTGCATCCGCGATATAGAGTTGGTCGGTGAGCTGCCTATAGTCGCTGCCTCCGGCGTCGAAATAACCCGTGGCTATGGTGGTTGGGACAGGTATCGGCATTGGAGCCTCTTTTCCTGATTCACCCGGGGAAGGAAGAAATTTTCCCACTGGAAAGCAGAGATGTCAACGACAGGGAAGCGTGTGAGTGGTCGACCTCGTTGAGGAAGATCAGTCGAGTCTGAACGAATCAACCTTCACGCATCCCATACATCTTTTGGGTGATTTGCCGATAGAAGCGCATCTTAATACGCTGTTCGACATGATTCCTCAAACTATCGCGGACTTTGCAGAACGCGCTCGCCAACTGGAAGCACTCGCTCGCCCTACGCCCGAAGACACACCTTTCTTCAACCACTGCATGGCACTGGCCAAGTCCATGGGTATGACATGGGAGCAGGCGCTGCAATACGTAGTCGAGTGCCGTAACGGAATCAAAAGGTAGTCCTCTGAAAATCGCATTTTTGTGCCGACGCCAAATCGTTCTCAATGTTTTCAACGACTTGATCTGCCCATAGCTGCAATCAAATCTCCTGTGTCTGCGCGGATTTTAGCTGGATAGTGAATGAACTCACCCTCTCCTTTCGAAGCCCAGATGCCCGTGCCCGCAAAAATATATACCTGATCTAAAAATGTTTGGGACAAGCAAAACCCGCGCGGTTTATGATTCGCGCTGAATAGCCGATACAACCAGCTTCTGCATTAGAAGCTTCTTTGTGCGGGCCTGCACTACTCCACACTGCTGCCGAAGACCACGGTGAAATATGAACCCGGCGGGCCCGATGCTCACCTCAGGACTCCCCATACGTTGACCTGATGGTGGAAAACGTGACGACAAAGCAGAGACAGTTCGATGGCGGCGCACGTTGCTATAAGCGCTCTCAGCCGTTGAAGTCGCGCCAATAACCTGTGGAGTAAACAATGCGCACTATCCTCCGATGGGTCATATCGCTGTTGCTGATTCTGTATGTTCAATCATCAACGGCATGTGCTCAGACGACCTGGTACATCCGTCCTGATGGTGGAACCCGCTTCGATGCCAATGTTCCGGCAGGGCAGTGTGACGGCATGAGCGACGCTTCTTATCCCGGCTCAGGTGCAAATCAGCATTGCGCCTTCAACGACTTTCGATTTCTCTACGACGATCAAACCTCGCAGAACTGGGCCTGGGTAATCGCAGGTGGCGACACGGTGATCGTTCGCGGGGGCCCCTATCGCGTCGGCGTCGACAACGCCACAAACGCCCCAAACGCCAACGGGAAAAGCTGGTGCATTGGTTCCGCCTCTGTTCCTTACGGCTGCTACAACCCGACCATCCCCGCCGGAACAGCAAGCCAGCACACTCGTATCCTGGGCGAGAATTACGCATCATGCGGCCAATCCAACATGACGCAACTCTTTGGAGGCTTCGGCGATATAACTACACTCAATCTAAGCGGTGCGCAATATGTCGATGTCGCATGTCTCGAGTTAACCCGTCACTCGCAGTGCATTCAAGCCGGCCAACCAGCCTACCCGAGTCCGTGCAACACCAACTATCCCGGCATCGACGACTACGCGTCCTACGGCATTGTGATGACCACGACCACACAAAATGTAACCCTCACCGACCTCTGGATTCACGGCTTTCCCCTGACCGGCATTCAGGGCCCCATCGGCGGCGCAATAACCCTGAGCCGCGTAAACATAAGCTTCAACGGCTTTGCCGGATGGAACTTCGACGACGGTTATGACACTCCCGATGCTCCCGGTTCCTCTATCAACGCCAGCTATGTCTCCATGATCGGAAATGGCTGCAATCAGGAATATCCAATCGTGCATGCCTTCCCCGCCGTCTCCTGTTACGACAGCAACAGCGGCGGTTTCGGAGACTCATGGAGCGGACAGGATACGCCTCTTGCTTCGTTTACCTGTGACCATTGCATTCAGGCATACAACACCAAAGACGGATTCATCGGCCCGCACACGCAAATTACAAATCTCGCCATCACCAACTCCCAGTCTTACGGGAACATGGGGCAGCAGTGGAAGTGGGGGACCAGCCCAAACTCCACCACGACTTTCGCCAATAATCTGACCATCGGAAATTGTCAGCGAATGTCGCAGCATCTTCCCGGAGCCCCAATTAGCTACAACGCCGCAACGGGAACGCAGGGAGCATACCTTAGCTCATTTTGCCGTGCGGCCGGAGATATATTTTCGTTCTACAGTGCTGCCAACAGCTCAGTCTTGTTTGCATTCAATACAACTGTGGGCTACTCCGCCACGATGTTCGATCTGGCCTGCGACACGACAAACACCTGCAGTTCCACCCCGTATATCTTCCGCGACAACATCATGGTCGGCTTTCTGCAACCAACATACGACCCGACGAATGCCAATGTTCCAGGTCTGTACTACTTCAGCGATAGCTCCGATGGCGTGACCGAAGATCACAACCTCTATTTCAATATGCGAAATGGCAGTTGTTCTTCGCCTGGAGATATTTGCTCTGATCCATTGTTTGTCAATGAACCCCCATTGACCCTGGTGAGTGAGTCGCAACTCGATAACTTTAACTTCAACTTGTCATCAACGAGTCCTGCCATCGGCACCGGAGTCGCTATCACTGGCATCACCACCGACTTCAATGGAAACCCACGGCCAAACCCGCCCGCAATCGGCGCGGTGGAGTTGCAGACAGGGATGCTTCCTCCGCCGCCACTTCCTCCATCGCCACCTCCACCATCTCCGCCCCCGCCATCTCCTCCGCCACCCGAGCCGCCGGCGACACCTCCACCCTCTTCAGGAAATCCTCTGTCCGGCTCGAACATCGCGCTCACGACGAGTCCAGTCTGGATCACTCTGGCCAATGAGAACCCGTACGTATCGGTCTCGTTACCCGCAGGCACTACCTATCGATTCGGCGACTACGCGAACAACCGATGGTCGACGCCCATCACTCTTACTACGGCCACGACCTTCAACCAGGTCCTCTGGCCGGCAGGCGTCTTCCCCTTCTCCGATCCAGATCCAGGCGTTGCAAAAGAACTCGATGTCCTGATGGAGGTTTCGACCAATGCGCCCGGCCCCGCACAAACTTCAGTAAACCCTCTGTCCGGCTCTAACATCACGCTCACGACGAGTCCGGTCTGGATCACTCTGACCAGTGAAAATCCATCCGTGTCGGTCGCACTGCCCGCGGGTGCAACCTATCGATTCGGAGATTACGTAAACAACAGATGGTCGACGTCCTTCAATCTCACCATGGCCACCACCTTCAATCCGGTCTCCTGGCTGGCAGGCGTCTTCCCCTTCTCCGATCCGGATTCGGGTGTTGCAAAAGAGCTCGATGTCTTGATGGAGGTGGCCCAGCCCTGAGCTTGCAAGAGGGTCGCGCCCGCAAGGATTCGGACCTCCGATTCTCGCAGGGTGAGTGGCCCAGATACTTTTTACATCTGCGTCCCAGCGGATTTGATCTCTCCCAGTTCAGCCTCTGATCGTTCTTGTACAAGAAATGCTTCCCGGCTTTGAATACTCTCCTGGCTAGTCTGCTGCGCATCTTGAAGAGCCCTGTCCAACTTCTCGGCAATCGCGCCTACCGCGGGGCTGCGGAAGATCGATAGATGGTCCCCATCGATTACATGGGACGTCACGCCGCACAGTGCCACAGGGCTCCAACCAAGCGCCTCATCGCGATATGGGTCATCAACTCGCGTTCTTGCGCTGAACACGAGGAGATGACCGTCGTAGGGTTTTGGAATGAAATTTAGTGCTGCCACGTGGCTTGCGTTCCGAACCCGCTCCAGAATCTGCCGCAATTCTCCATGGCTCTCTAGTCCCTGAAGCTTAGTGTCCACGAGGCTAACCGGAAACTGAGTCTCGTCTCCGCCTTCGGCTATTCGGGCCACAGATTTCGCCAGCTGTAGAAAGGTTTTGGCGCGACCTAAAAAGTAACCTGCCCAATCTCGCGGCTTTACCTCGCTGAGCGTCCTCATATGGTGGAGGGTTCTCCGCAGGAAAAAACGCGAGTTGAAGTAAAACAGCTTCGGTTTCGAGATGAAACGTCCGTATGCGAAATTCCAGGTATCCATCAGCGCCACCACGCTAACAGTCTCACCCATGGATCGAAGACGGCGGGCCATCTCAAAGGCGACCAGACCTCCGTAGCATCCACCACCTAAGTAGTAAGGACCGTGGGATTGCACGTTCCGGATCTGGTCGATATAGAACTCCGCTGTTTCTTCGACGCTGGAAAACGGAGCGGCGTGGCCGTCAAGTCCTCGCGCCTGCAAGCAATAGAACGGCAGGCTGGGTGGAAGAGCCATCGCCAGATCCCGCATGCTGAGCACATTCCCTCCAGCACCATGGACACAAAAGAATGGAGGCCGCTCGTTACCTTCCCGCACCGCCACCAGACACGACCAATCGGCTTGCCCGCTGTTGAGAGTGCGTGCGAACTGCTCTACAGTTGGAGCCTTCAGTAGTACGGCGAGTGAGGGTTGGCATGCAGGAAACGCAGCGAGAATTCTAAGAAGAAGTCGAACCGCGTCGAGCGAGTCCCCGCCCATCTCGAAGAAGTCATCTCGGATTCCGACTCGCTGTACTCCTAAGGTCTCGGCCCATATTCCAGTGAGCGTCTCTTCAAGCTGGTTTCGTGGAGCAACATAGGTATCCACTGGGGCCACGCGGATCTCAGCAGGTGCTGGGAGGGCCCTGCGGTCGATCTTCCCGTTAGGTGAGATCGGAAGCTGATCAAGAAAAACATAGGCCTTCGGCACCATGTAATCCGGTAGCTGCCGCTTCAGCCGCATCCGTAACTCAGACGTCGCAGGAATGGTGCTATTGGTGGCCACCAGGTAGGCGACCAACAGTTTGTCCCCCGGCTTATCCTCACGCGCGATGACTACAGCCCGCTTAATCTCAGGCTGCTCCTTCAGGGCTGCTTCGATCTCCCCCAGTTCGATGCGGTAGCCACGGAGTTTAATCTGGTGATCGACTCGTCCCAGACACTCCATGTTGCCGTCCGCCCGATAACGCGCAAGGTCGCCTGTGCGATACATGCGTGTCCCGCCTCTGCGAAATGGGTCAGGCACAAATTTCTCTGCGGTCAGCTCCGGGCGATTCAAATATCCACGCGCCAGCCCGTCTCCGCCAATGTACAGCTCTCCTGTAGCTCCAAGCGGAACCGGCTGGCCTTGTCCGTTCAGGATGT
Source organism: Edaphobacter aggregans (assembly GCF_003945235.1). Classification (NCBI taxonomy): domain Bacteria; kingdom Pseudomonadati; phylum Acidobacteriota; class Terriglobia; order Terriglobales; family Acidobacteriaceae; genus Edaphobacter; species Edaphobacter aggregans. The sequence goes on along the minus strand of NZ_RSDW01000001.1, from coordinate 791,084 downwards.
AGCATCGGGTGTTGGCCAAGGGGCGACCGATCAGGATCGGCGCCAGCCCGTCTTCAACCAGATACCTGGTGGACCAGATCGTCGTCTCCGTTGGCCCGTACAGATTCCACAACTTCTTCACTGCAGGTGCAAGTTGCGCCGCCACTTCCTGCGGCATCGCTTCGCCTCCGCACACCGCCTGAAGATCCGGCTTGCCGCGCCAGCCTGCATCGAACAGAAGCTGCCAGGTTACAGGAGTGGCCTGCAGGAAGGTGATGCCATGGCTCTCTAGCAATCCTCGTAACGCGATGCCGTCAGCGGCCTCCTCGCGGCTGGCCACCACCATCTGTGCCCCCACAAGCAGTGGCAACCACAGATCAGGACCCGCCATATCAAACGAGATGGTCGTCAGCGCCAGCAGTCTATCCCGCTCGCTCAACTGCAACCACTCGCGCATCGACCACAACAAATTTGTCAGCGCCCCTCGGGGGATCTGCACCCCCTTAGGCTTGCCAGTCGAACCCGAAGTGTAGATCACGTAGGCCAGATGCTCGGGCCTCACTGCTACCGCCAGGTTATCTCTGGAGTTTCCCTGCCAGCGGGTGTCTTCCAACATGATCGTCTCTCCAGCAAACGCTGGCAGTTCCTTGCGCAGGCTCTGCTGGGTCACGAGCATCCGAACGCCACTGTCTTCCAACATGTAGCCAAGCCGTTCGGGCGGGAACAGAGGATCCAGCGGGAGGTATGCCGCTCCTGCCTTCATAATCGCCAGCAGTGCAACCACCATGTCAATCGAGCGCTCGACGAGAAGGCCCACCAGTTGATCCGGGCCCGCTCCAAATTTGCGCAACTCTTCTGCCAGTTGATTCGCCCGCTCATTCAGCTCTCGGCAGGTAAGTTCTTGCTTGCCATAAGCCACTGCGATTGCGTCCGGCGTCCGCTCTACCTGCGCTTCCACCAATACCGCCAGCGGTGTCTCCTTCGGATATACCTGCTCCGTCGCATTCCATTCCACCAACAGCCGATGCCGTTCAACGTCTGGGATAACCTTCAGATTGCCTATGGTTTCATCAGGATCATCAGCGACGCTCGTGAAGATCTGGACGAGATGGACTAAGATGCGCTCCGCAGTTGCTCGGCTAAAACGGTGAACGTCATATTCCAGCTTCAGCACCATCTCCACGTCTCCAAATGCCGACAAAGCCAATGGGAGTCCGGTTTGTTCATGAAAACTAAACTCACGTCCCCGCCAACGCGGTTGGGAATTCGCGAGTGCTGTGCCGAGCTGTTGATTCTCGAATACGACGAGGCTGTTAAAGATAGGCTCGGACTTCGGGAAATCACTCACCCGCTTGATCTGGACGAGAGGCGTGAAGTCGTACTGCCGGAGGCTCATCCATATCCATTCGGCGTACAGGCGCTTCAGCATCTCGCCGACCTGCGTTGCGGGATTCACAGCAACACGCACGGGTATGGTGTTCAGAAACAAGCCAACGATTGAGTCAGCATCTGGAACGGAGTTTCCGCGGGCCGTCTTGACAGTAGCAAATACAACCTCCGATTCACCGCTGAAGCGGCCGAGCAGAATAGCCCAACTTCCCATGGCGATGGTGTTCAGGGTTATCTTGAATTGCCTGGCTATATCTCGCAGCCGCGACGTGACATCCTCAGCTAGCTTGATCTCGATTTCACCGTGAATTGAAGTGTCTTTCGGCAGCCCGTCAGGTTCACAGGGAAGCGGCGTTGGTGCGATAAATCCTCGGAGCTTCTCGCGCCAGAAATCATTGGCGTCAGACAGATCGAGTTGCTCAACCCACTTCGTGTAAGGCTTGTATGGCAGCCCGAGAGTGTTCTTGATTGGAACACCCCGTAGAAGGTCGTCATAGAACTGCTCGACTTCATTGAGAACTACGGTGCAAGCGCGGCCATCCATCAGGATGTGATGCAAGGTCCAAACAAGACGCATGGGGCCTGCACCCGATCCGAATAGCGTGAGCCGAATGAGCGGTGGTTGTTTGAGATCGAAGCCTCGCCGTCGGTCGGCAGCCAGGAACGCCGAAAAAGTTGCTTCATCCCAGTCCTGATGCTGTTCAATCCGTATGGGCACCTCGTCGTGCACCTGCTGCATGGGCTCCAGCAATCCCTCCCACCGAAAGGAGGTACGCAGGGCCGGGTGCTTGTCCACTACTGCCTGCCATGCCCGCTCCAGGATCGCAACATCCGGAGCTTCTTTGAAACTAATTACGAGTTGTTGAATGTCGACCCCGCTGTGCTCTGCTGCCAAATGATGAAACAGCATGCCCTGCTGCATGGGCGATAGGCCGTACTCGTCAATGATCATCATTCTTGCGAGAGCCCTTTCCGAATGTGTCAAACGAGGTTGAGACAGTTGCGTGAGAGTTAGTGTCGAGTTGCTTCTCTCGGTTGCGGGCCCACCGAGAAGATAATCAGAACACTTTCCTGCCGAAGCTAAGCTTACCTTTGGCGACCATAGTACCGTCCACTGTTGCGATCCCCTCCACAAGCGCGACCCCAGGCATCATTTTTAAAATAGTGACATCCAGGATCATGGTGTGTCCCGGCAGCACGGGGACGAAGAATCGCATCTCGCTTATTGAGCCGAGGACCAGAACTTCGCCCTGATGCTGACCCTGGCCGGTGGTTCGACTGAAGAGAATCGAAGCACATTGTCCAATTGCTTCGACAATCAAGACCCCCGGCATGATGGGGTAGCCGGGAAAATGGCCGGGGAACTGGATCTCGTTGCTTGTGACATTCTTGAGTGCTTTGATGCTCTTGCCCAGCTCGATCTCCAAAATTCTGTCGACCATGAGCATAGGAAACCGCTGCTTTAGATGAGTTGTAATCTCTTCGAAGCCCATCGTCATGTGTGTACCTCGAATCCAATCGCCGACACTGCAGGGTTCAGCGCCGGCGCAAAATCATGCCCACGGCGCGGGGAAGAAATCGAGTACCAGGAAGCGGAGCGCTGGCATCACTGACGAGCCGGGTTACGCGAAGGCCTGCGTCTTCCGCAAGTTTCACCACCTGGCTCTCCTGGTTGAATTCATAGAGATGGTCACGCTGAGCCGACTCAATTGCCGTGCTGAAAAAGACCAGACCATCTTTAGCAAGAAGGCGTGAGATGGCTTGAAGGAGAGGCTTTGGATCTTCCAAATGCTCTGCGAGCATCGCGGCAATAATCCCTTGATACTCTCCCTCCCCATCTCCTTGTTCCACGGCGAGAGCGTCTTTCACTTCGAACTTAACCCGGCTGTCGTGTCCTGAGACGGACAGGAGACGATTGGCAACGGCAACCGCTGGCGGACTTATATCGAGCCCCTCCAGCCGAAGGTCCGGCCGTTCCTCCGCAGCGAGCAAGCTGAGAACACCGTGCCCTGACGCTAACTCCAAAACCCGGGCATCCGTAGGCAATGCCTTCACAAACTCATCTCGATATAGAGCGATGTGATTAACCATCGAGGGCCAGAACGGGTAAATGAGGATCGCTGCCCACATGTATGGAACCATGTACCCTTCATCCTCATAGACCTCCGAGATCACATCGGGCAACGCTTGCGGGGTATACCTGCCCGCCTGCTCATAGATTTGTTGCGACTTGGCAACTCCGAAGCAATACCGAGCGTATCCCCGCGCCGCGTCTTCAAACGCGCGGTCGCCATAGGCAGCCTGCGCCCAATGCGCCAACGGGTCGAGCACCCACGAACACAGATCCTGATTGGCCTCAACAGTCGCCCGTGCCGTCGGTGCAAACATCTTCGCCTTCCGGTCCAGCGCCTCCAGAAATGTTGCGGTGTCTACCATAGTTCCTTCCTTCCATCGTTCCATTAGTCGACCGAAGGCACGTGTCGAACCATACGAACCATAGGCCTGATAAGGTCAACGCCGTCCCACGGCGGGGCAAAGACGTGCATGCGTCCAAGCTTTACGATTCTGTCCACCCCTCTTCTAGCCGCCAACGACGCGAGCTGTATCTCTCTCGTCGAATCCGCCATGGCCAGCCCCAGTGTCTGCACGTTGCCGTCGAGCTTTCCAATTGGGTCGAGCAGGTCGTCCACCTCCAGTACGGCCAGCGTTTTTCCTTGAGTAGGCTTGGGGATCTCCGACCCGCTTCCCAAAAGAATTGTCCAGTCTGGCCCCTGAGTGAAGACGGCGCTGTTCGCTGCATTATCGAGCAACCAGGAGGCACGCGCCTGACATATGACTGTTGTTAATCCAGCATGAATCGTTGGTCTCGGATGGAGCTGATTCTCTGATTCGAATGCTTTCTTGAGTGATTGCACGAATTCTTGGGACGAATGGCCAGCCTTCTTTTCCAGGAAAAGAACTTGTGGCGAGGAACACGCTTGCTGATCAAACTGCCATACATCTCGTGCAATACGCCGGCACCAGGACTCCTCCCCCTCGGTGTCGGACCAGGAATCCGCGTCCATCGCTGCGATTGAGATTCTTGGTCCGAAGATGGCCAACCTCGCCCAATGCGGAAACGGCAGGCCGCGTACGTTTAAGACGGCTTCCTCACCGCCCCATATCATGGCTCCATCGACAGATCGAGCCATGGCTTCCTGCAGGTCCTTACGTGTGTGATCGAAGACGAGCATGCGAACGCGTCCTGTCAAAACACCCGCGCTATCACTTTGTTCCAACTTTCCCATGATGAGCCGCGTCAGTTCGTCGAGCCCGCTGGGCACACGCACCAAGGAAGCATTGCCCCCGAGCAGGGCACAGGTCATCGAGAGAGCTGGCTGGATCTCAATGTTTCCGGCCGGCCAGTGGCCAACGATACCCAGAGGATACGCTTTCAGTCGGGCATGGCCGTCCTCCATCCAGCCCCCGCAGAGCGCATTGCGGCCCAGTTCCCGAGCAATGATTGGATCGAGAGTCCCGCGCCTTAGCCACATGCGTAGGAACTGAACGCCGGGTATATCAGCCGTCTCTCGCTCTCCCAAAGCGGCGCCCCAGGCTTCGAACCTATCTAAAATCGCATTCGTGGCGATCTCCGAAGCACTAACCGTCTCACGGAGCTCCGTCGCCAGGGCTGAGATCTCCTCGGTTGAGTCGATGACACGAATGATCTCACTCATCAAGGTACCCTGACCTAGGCGGCCTGTTGTCTCTTCCGGTCGATATTCCCACAGCCGCGGAGCTCCGACTTCGCCACCCGCCCCACAAACCGGAAACAGGTTCCTCGTCTCCCGCAGCGGCACCCATCATATGACACGATTTCTGCGATGTCTTCCGTTAAAAGCAGGTTACCGGGAAAACTCGTCGGCAACACGCTGCACACTTGAACAATTCCTTGTTCCCCCTCAGAAACTGGCTCGAGCGTCAACGGATTCCGTACAAGGACATCTGCAAATGCCGGAACATGTTTGTTGCCTTCAGGGCAATCGGGATAGATGACGCCTACATTTTCCACCATGCCATAGAAATCGATCACACGATCAGCGGAACACCCAAAGACGCGGGCTACGCCATCGTTGAAGGATTTCTTATCGACGGCTTCGTCCTGTAGCAACTTCCAACCGCCGCTATGCAGGATATGAACGTCGGGCATCCCGAGGCTGATGTTCTCCGCCATCAGCGGTTTTACGAGGTACTTCCAAAGGATGTAGGTGAAGCCATAAATCAGCACAGAAGACGAACCTTGCGATTCCGCAAAACGGCGGAGTTTGTCCCGGTCCAGTGTGAGATCCCCATTCTGATCAAGTTCCAGGCAGTAGGTGGCCTCGTTCGCAAATGGATGAAGGCCCTGTATGGCGGCGCCTCGAGCTCCCAGTTCTGGACCGCCTCTGGTGGAGCCCGGCACATCGACGATCAGATAAGGTCGGCGGCTCGAGCCGATAAAGTCCTGAGCGATGGCGACAACGCCCTTCGTCATACGCCTCGCCGTCGGCGAATCCAGAGTAATCCTGCTCGGCATTTGCCCCGTCGTGGAACTCGACGTCAAGACTCTTTTGATCTCTTGCGCCTCCACCAGAGATAAGGGAGGTTGCGCTTTCAACAGCCCAACAGGCAAATAGGGAAGATCAGAAATTCTGCTTGCCGAACGCGGAGGAACAGGCCAGTGCGCAATATAATTTCGATACCCGGCGTTCCTGCTGGATGCGTCCTCTAACTCATCCTTCAGAAGTCCCAGAAGTGCAGCCTGTCGCTCTTCCGGCGGCAAGCCATAGGGTGGGATGGCTAATAACTGATCGATCCTCTGTCCGATTTCATCCATGGGTTCCCACCACCATCGATCGAAGAGAAGCTCGTGAAACCTTGCCGCGTGCTGTCTTAGGAATTTCTGAAACAATCTGAATCGATTCGCATGTCCAGTTGCTGGACACGCTGCGGCGTACTCGATCGATGATGTCTTCTGCTCCTTTGTCCGGCACAATGTACAAAGCCAGCGCCTCACCAACCTCCGGGTGCGGAACTGCGGCAGCGGCACATTCGTAAACACCAGGAACCGCCGCTACCTTGGCTTCGACCTCCTCAAAACTCACACGCACCCCGCGCATCTTGAGGAAGCTGCCCATGCGTCCATCGATCCAGATGTACCCCTCCGCGTCCAGATGAGCCAGGTCACCAGTGCGGAGCCATCCATCATCGAACACACGACGGCTCTCTTCCGGTTCATTGAGATATCCCAGGGTGATCGATGGGCCTTTAACCACGATCTCGCCTACTTCGCCGGCGGGGAGGTCTTTCCCATCTTCATCTACAATCCGAACCGCTAGATTGTCCAATGGACGGCCTGCACTACCCAGTTTCTCGTCCAGGCGCTCCGGTTCAAGACAGGAGATTCGAGCAGTCGCCTCTGTCTGACCGTACATGACGTAAAATTCCGGCCTCGGAACGGCAGCGCGCATCTCGGTAATCCGCTGCGGGGCGAGCGAACCTCCTGCCTGCAGGAATCGCCTGAGTGTGGGCATCGCGATCGATCGAATATTCGATCGCCGCAGAAGAATGTTAAAGACGGTGGGAACACCGGCAAACGTCGTGCATGCGTATTTGTCGATAGCATGCAGCACCTTATCGGGGAACATGAAGCGGCGATCGAATACTACCCCTCCACCTTGATACAGATGCGTGTGCAAAATACTTGCACCAAAGCAGTAGCTCAGCGGCAAGATGAGCATGGCTCGTTCGTCGTTTGAAAGACTTTGACTGCGAATGATCGCTTCCGTGTTGGCGACAAGGTTCCCATGACTGACCATGACGAAACGAGGAGTTCCGGTAGACCCCGAAGTGGCAAAGAGCACAGCGACATCATTTTTCTCACAAGGGGCAGGTGCTAGCTCGTCCGCTTTTTTCTCCGCAGTGAGACCATGGAAAACCAGGACTCTCGGTTCAATCCCATCAACCGGAAAACTTCTTTCTGTCCATACTGCTCTTGCTCCGGTTCCGTTTAGCAAGCTAGTGATGGAAGCGACCAGAACCGCCTCCTCTAGTGGGACCGGTACTAAGCCTGCGTACATCGCGCCAAGGTAGGCTATGCTGCTGGACGGTGACAAGGTACAGCCAATGAGTATCCGATCGCTGGGTTTCAATCCAGTGGAAAGGAGGCTGGCGCCAAAACTGATTATGGCTCGACGAAGGTCCGAGGGGAGTGTCGTTTTGCCAGTCTTCGCGTCAATGAGGCAGGAATGTTCTCCTAGCCGGTTCACTAACCGTCCTGAAAAATTGTTCCCAGGAACCGCAGCCATCTCCCACACTCCAGCGACTATAGCTTCTCATTGATGATCCGAACGATCTCGCGGACGTTCTCCATCTCCATCAGGTCATCCACGTCGAAACTGATGCCGAAAGTCTGCTCCAACCTGCTTGCAAGATCCAGGTGCCCCACCGAATCCCATGCCGGCGCGTCGTTGGGAGTGGTTTCCAGAGAAATCATTTGCGAGTCTATTCCGAAAGTCTCATGGAAAACCTCCTGAACCCTGACGAGAACACTCTCCATCTTCCCTCCTCATCCACTCAAGTGACGTTGACGATCTTACCCCACAATCGCTGCTCCCCCATCAACAACAAAGGTCTGTCCAACTATTCCCATCGATGCCTGGGAACAGAGGAATTGGGCGGCCCATGCCACCTCATCGGGAGTCACCAAACGTCGGATCGGAGTGTGATTGATTGCGGCGGCAACGCGGGCTTCTGCTTCCGGAAGGACCTTCCAGACTTCGGTCGCGACCATGCCGGGGGCAAGAATATTCACGCGAATCCCTCTCGGCGCCAGTTCCGCCGCGAGATGTCGGGCGAACGCCTCGAGCGCACCTTTCGATGCACCGACCAGAGAGTAATAGGGCAAAGCACGCTGAGCACCGATCGAGCTGACCGCCACCACGCTTGATCGCTCCGAAAACCGATTCATGAGGACCTGCATTAATTCAAAAAACGCCCGCACATTAAGTGCGAACGTCCAATCGAAGTGGCGCACATTGAGTTCGGAAAGAGTATGGTGCACACCCGTCGCCGCACAATGAACCAGCCCGGAAAGAGATCCACCAGTGTCGTGGACGGAGCTTTCGATTTGCTCAAGGCCGCGGGGGGTGGTGATGTCGGCACGACACAGGTCAATCGACAGACCTTCTTGCTCTGCGGTGGCCTTCAACTCGTCTGCAGCTTTTTGATTGCGGAGATAATTCGCAGTTACCGATGCGCCGGCTCTTGCAAAGCGAAGTGAAATAGCGCGGCCAATCCCTCGCGTGCCGCCGGTGACGAGAATTCGCCCTGAGAGAGCAAACAAGTTGTCATAGGTCAACTCTGGTCACCCTCCATAGCTGGAGACCCCAGGGAACGTTGAATCCATTCTTCCTCGAGCCCCCTGTAATCTCGCCTTATCGTGACTCGATTCCGGGTCAAAACCCTCTAACCAATTGATTCGATTGGTGCGCCCGGAAGGATTCGAACCTCCGACCCTCTGGTTCGAAGCCAGATGCTCTATCCAGCTGAGCTACGGGCGCGGAAAAACAGGGAAGCAACTCGTTACAAGCTATCGGAAAAACGACATCAACGGCAACTATTTTGCAACGGCAGCGGCAGGAGCAGGTTCTTCTACGGGCGCGGCGAACATTGGCATCTTCTCCACGATGTCCAACCCGGCGCGTCGCAGCAGCTGATGAATCGTGGCCTCGTTCAGCCGCGTTGCGTCGTACTCTACCCGGACGGTCTTCTCCGCCTCGTTGAACTCAACCCGTCGCACGCCATAGACTTCGCGAGTCCGGGCAATTGCCAGCGCAGCAGCCTCCGTCGGTGGCACTCCATACCGGTACAAAACATCAAGTTGTGTCATGCAATCGATCATATCAAGATGGCGGAAGCAGCTTTCGACACCGCGTAAAAGTATCCCCCTACCCCCGCCAGCTCTCGTTTTTGCAGTGCTTTCTTGCTTGTCATCCGCAGGGATCTGCAGGGATCTGCTGTTGCCGTTGCAGTTGCCGTTGCATCTAGGCACCCCAAGGCTTCAGCCCCTGGGTCTCTCTCCTCGAGCAAGAAAAAGGGGCTTTAGCCCCCTGGGGTATGCCTTCCTATCCCAGCCCAAAACCTTGTCAAGCCCCCAACCTACGTATCCTCCACATTCCAAAGCACATCTCCGTGCCTAATCATTCCCCTCGACCCGCTAAAATAGAACTAGACACAAAAAGAGCCCTCAGGCGAAAGCCGGGGCTCTTCGCATTTAACCCACAGACCAGAAGTCCAGACCTAAACCATTTCGTTCGAAGACTTTGAGATCTTACGTCCACCAGGGGGAGTACCCATCATGACCGAACCAAAACGCTACCAATGCCGCCACATCTTCACCGACGGCCACAGCTGCGGCAGCCCATGCCTGCGCCACGAAGACTTCTGCTACTACCACCACACCACCCGCCGCCGACCCTTACGCAACCCAAGCCACACCCATCGAAGACATCACCACCGACCCCGAACAAGGCCTCCTCGCCCCTCAATCCGAGTACGACCAGGACACCGCCGCTGGCCGTCCCAAGAGCATCATGCGCCAACTCCTCGACCAGTTCGCCCAAGACAAACCCACCCAAGAACCCAAACCCCAAATCCTCCCCACCCTACAAGCCACAGCAGAAAACCCACCAACTCCATCGGTGTCATCGGTGCAAATCGCTGTTATGCCTTTTCACCTTCCATCCGCGTCTATCCGTGCAAATCCGCGGTCGCTCTCCCGGGTGCGACCTCTTCAACGCGTAAAGAAGACCTCCGAAACCATAAAATCAACTTATGGCAATCTCGCTTATCGAAGGGACGTTCTCCGCGCTGATCTTCGACTGCGATGGGACGCTGGTCGACAGTGCTCCCGCGCATCTTCGCTCGATCCAGCAGGCGCTCAAGCCGCTTGGCCTTACCATGACCGCCGACTGGTACCACCTGAGACACGGACTCGGTCCTGATCCGTTGATCGACGAGTACGAAGCAGCATTCAACCCTCCGCCGATCGATCGCGCAGCCTTCTTCGCGCGCAACAACATCGCCTACCAGGCAGCGATTCCCCTGATCGAAGAGATCACCTTTGTCGCGGACATCGCTCGCGTCTGGCACGGTCGTGTGCCTATGGCGGTCGCATCGAACGGAGTTCTTGAGAACGTGGAAGCCACTCTGGTCAACGTTGGACTGCGGTCTCTCTTCGACTACATCGTCACGGCCGACGATGTGAAGCACGGAAAGCCAGCGCCAGACGTCTATCTCGAAGCTGCGCGCCGCATGAAGGTCGATCCGGCAGCGTGCATCGTCTTCGAAGACTCAGACGAGGGCCTCGAAGCAGCTCATCGAGCAGGCGCACGTGCCATTGACATTCGCAAAGAAGCGCCGCTGGCTACATCTTCCGCAAAAAATCCATGATCTCCGGCTTGGTCCAGTCCTGAGCGCCAACGAACTTCCGGCGCAGAACCCCCTGCCTGTCGATCACGTAGGTCTCAGGAATCTGTACCGTTCCATACAAGGCATTGACCTTCATCTCCTCGTCTCGCACGGTGAGCACATCGACATGGTGGTCAACAAGAAACTTCCGATAGACGTCGGGATCCTGATCCATGCTGACCGCAACCACAGCAATATCGGGCATCTTCTTCTGCAATGCGAGCAGGCTCGGCAACTCCTCGATGCATGGCGCGCAGTACGTCGCCCAGAGGTTCAGCAGCACAACCCGCCCGCGAAGCTTGCTCAGGTCAACCGTTCGCGTCCCATCGCTCATCACAAACTGCGGAGCAGCCTTGCCGATGTTCCCCGGATGATCTCCACGGTCACACCCGGTCACCAACAACACCACCAAAACAGCACTCGCCCAAAATTTACGCACAATTGACTCCACTTCCTATAATACGAAGTCGTGGAATCAACCGACCAGAATCCTGACCCAAGCCCCGAACTTGAGCTCTCCGTCATCATCCCCGCACGTAACGAAGAACAGGCGCTGCCAACCTGCCTGACCTCCCTCGTGAGCCAGTCCGAACCTGGCTTCGCGCTCGGACTGCAATGGGAGATCATCGTCGTCAACGACGCCTCGACCGATCGAACTCGCGAGATCGCCACCGAGTTCGCGGCAAACCATCAAGGCATTACAGTCCTCGACGCGCCTCCGCTCGATCTGAGCTCGCGAGGAGGTTTCACGGGCAAGAACAACGCCTGCTGGGCAGCAGCGCAGATCGCAAATGGCAAGTGGCTGTTGTTTACTGACGCCGACACGATCCATGAGCCCCTCTCTCTGTCGCGCTCACTCCGCGAGGCCGAGAGGCACAAGGCAGTCCTGCTATCGTACTCGCCGCGCCAGATCGTTAGCGGCTTCTGGCAGCGCGCCCTGATGCCGCTGGTGTTCTCGGAGCTGGCATCGGTCTATCCTTCAAACCAGGTCAACGACCCTGGGCGGGGTCTGGCGGCAGCAAATGGTCAGTTTCTGCTGGTCGAGTCCGATGCCTACTTCTCCATTGGTGGACATCGTGCGGTTGGCATGAACGTCCTCGAGGATGTAGCGCTTGCACGTAATATCAAGCGTGCAAAGCGTGTGATTCGCTTTCGATATGCACCTGAAGCGCTCTCAACGCGGATGTACCGCAGTACCGCGGACATGATTGAAGGGTGGACGAAGAATCTTGCCCTGTTGTTTCCTCGGCCGATATATCTCGCTGCGTGGCGCATACTCGATCTGCTGCTCTTCGTTGGGCTGCCTGCGCTTGCTCTTGGTCTTCCGTGGCTTGTGACCTGGCAGCGTGCGGCCATATTGCTGTTATGGGCTCGTACGCTTTGGCGTTTCTATGCTCGAGTTGCCCGCTCCAACTTTCCGACGCTCGATGTTGCAATGTCTATCCTGGGTATACCGATGTTCGTATATCTTTTACTTCGCAGCGTTATGCAACATCACATCAAAAAGTCGGTGAGCTGGAAGGGACGCAGTTACAATGTTGGCCGCTAGCGTGGCTGCGATTTGCATCCGCATGGTTCAAATGCACGTCTAATGAAAGAGCAACGATGATTTTTCTTACTCGCAAAGCCGAATTCTCCTCAGCCCACTACTACTGGAACGACGCGTGGTCGCTTGAGGAGAACGAACGCATTTTTGGCAAATGCGCCAACCGCAATGGTCATGGCCACAACTACACGCTCGAAGTTACCGTCGCGGGTGAGGTGGATCCGACTTCTGGCTTCGTTGTAGACCTCAAGCAGCTCAAGGACATTCTTGAGCAAGAGGTCGTCAGCGTTTATGACCACCGTCACTTGAATCTTGAGGTGCCAGAATTCGCGAAGGCGATACCTACGACCGAAAACATTGCTATCGCAGTGTGGAATCGCTTGGAGAACAAGATTCCTAATGCGAAGCTTCACCGTGTTCGGATATATGAAATGCCTGATCTCTTCGCTGACTACTATGGAGAGCAATCGTGAAGGCTCATCTGTCGCGCCGCTACCACTTCTCGGCCTCGCATAGGCTGCATGCTGAGGCTTATGATGATGATCGGAATCGTGTTGTATATGGCAAGTGCAATAACCCACATGGACATGGACATAACTACATGGTTCAGGTCACGCTGAGCGGCCCGGTCGATTCAGTTACTGGCATGGTTTGCAACCTTGCGGAGCTTGATGATTTTGCGCAAACAAATCTGATTGCACAGTTTGATCAGATGAATCTCAATACGCTCGATTGCTTTCGGGATACGGTTACAACTACCGAAAATCTAAGCATCGAGATTTATCGCATCTTCTCGAAGTTCACCGCTGCTCATCTTGAGAGCGTTCACGTTGAGGAGACGAGTAATAACTCCTTTGATTTTGCAGGTGCATTTTAGAAAGGTTCAACATGGCAAGTACGCAAGCCACAATTGAAACTAGCCTCGAAGCTGTTTCCACACAGGATCTCTATCGTGAAATGCTGACCCGCATTGGCGAAGATCCCACGCGCGATGGACTTCTGCGAACTCCGGAGCGTATGGAGAAGTCCATGGCGTTCCTTACGCGCGGTTACACGATGAATGTGACGGATGTGCTGCATGATGCGCTCTTCGATGTTGATTATGACGAGATGGTGATCGTCAAGGACATTGAGTTCTTCTCGATGTGTGAGCATCATCTGCTTCCTTTCTTTGGCAAGGCTCATATTGCTTATGTTCCAAATGGCAAGGTCATCGGGCTGAGTAAGATTCCTCGTTTGGTGGATGTGTTTGCGCGGCGACTACAGGTTCAGGAGCGGCTGACAACTCAGGTTGGTGAAGCTATTACGGAGGCGATCAATCCTCAGGGCGTTGCGGTGATCCTTGAGGCGCAGCATCTTTGCATGATGATGCGTGGAGTGGAGAAGCAGCATTCCAGCACGGTTACTTCCGCGATGCTGGGTGTGTTCAAGACGCAGTTGCAGACGCGGAATGAGTTCCTTTCTCTTGTCCGGCGCCAGGGGAGCAGCTTCTAGACGCTAAACTAGAAGTTGAATGAATGGTCTTCTAGTACTCGATAAACCTTCCGGTCTTACATCACACGACGTTGTTGCAATCGTTCGCCGAGCTACTGGCGAAAAATCGATTGGCCATCTTGGCACGCTCGATCCTATGGCTACGGGTGTGCTTCCGCTCCTTTTGGGGAAGTGCACGCGGCTTGCTCAGTTTTTTGGTCAGGCGGAGAAACATTATGAGGGCCATATCCGGTTTGGCTTTGCTACGGATACGTTCGACGCGGAAGGAGTTCCTGCTGCTTCTCCGGTGCCGCTGGAGCGGTCTTTGAGGGAGTTGCGGGAGTTGGCTGCTCGGTTCAAGGATGAGGTTGATCAGGTTCCTCCTGTTTACTCGGCTAAGAAGATTAATGGTGTGCCGGCGCATAAGTTGGCGCGGGCGGGGGTCGAGGTTCCGGTGAAAGCGGCACGGATTACGATCCATCGGTTTGAGCTGACGTCGCTTGAGGGCAATGTCGCGGCTTTTGAGATGGAAGTTTCGGCGGGTGGTTACGTTCGCTCGGTTGCACATGAGCTTGGTCAACTGGCTGGTTGCGGCGCTCATCTTTCTTCGCTTCGGCGGACGCGGGCGGGGGTTTTTACGCTTGCTGAGGCGATTACGGTGGAGCAGTTGAAGCAGGCTTCTGTCGACGAGATACCTGGTCTGTTGCCGCATCCGCGGACGCTTTTGCCAGAGATGCCCTGCGTGACTGTGGACGATCAGGTGGCGGGTCGTCTGAGGAACGGGATGCAGGTAAACTTGCCGGATTTTTCCTCGGCTCCCTTGGTGAAGGTTTTTGTTAGCCCGACGGAGTTGATTGCTATTGTGCGTCGCGTCGCCGGAACGTTGATGCAGCCTACGGTGGTGATGGGGTAAGTATCCTCCCCCTATACTTTGGTTCTAACGTATTCGATTGAGAGACTTTAAGTCTGGACTTGGTCTGGTTATCAGGTATCAGGTTAAATACGGAGAGCCCAGTATTGCCTGGGGCTCTTTTTGTTTCTATTTCTATTATACCGGCGAGGAAGTAATGGATTGGCACTTGGATGTTATTGGTTTTGAATGGGTTAGGGTGGGATGGGGTTGACAACAGCGAGACCAACGGCAAAAGCAGCGGCCAAAACGGTGAGGGCTATTTTTTGAGGAGTGGGGTGATCAGTGGAAGGACGTTTTGGGCCACCACCTGGTTGCCCTGGGCTGTGGCGTGGGTTCGGTCGTGTTGCATCATGCCGTCAACT
Organism: Edaphobacter aggregans; assembly: GCF_003945235.1. Classification (NCBI taxonomy): domain Bacteria; kingdom Pseudomonadati; phylum Acidobacteriota; class Terriglobia; order Terriglobales; family Acidobacteriaceae; genus Edaphobacter; species Edaphobacter aggregans. The sequence goes on along the minus strand of NZ_RSDW01000001.1, from coordinate 775,933 downwards.
CCATAGACGTCCTTGAGGAGGAAGGGAAGCAGGGGGACGTGGTACTTCTTGGCGAGCAGAGTGTAGGTTTCGTTGAACTGGCGGATGTAATCGGGGCCGTAGTCCGGGGGCAGGGAGATGCCGGCCAGGACGACTTTGGTTCCGCTGGCCTGGAGGGTGGAGACGATCTTGTCGAGGTTGGCGCGGGAGTCTTCGATGCGCAGGCCGCGCAGGCCGTCGTTGCCGCCGAACTCGACGATGACGACGGCGGGCTTCATGGCGATGATGGAGGGGATGCGTTCTACCCCGTCTTTGGTGGTGTTTCCGCTGATACCGGCGTTGATGACGCGGTAGTGGTAGCCGAGACGGTCCAGGTCCTGCTGGAGGAACTCGGGGTAGCTCTGGCCAGCTTCGGTTCCGTAGCCTGCGGTGAGGCTGTCTCCGAAGGCGACTATGCGCGGTCGGGGATCTTTTGCGGCATCGGAGTCAGAGGCGGGCGAGGCCGATGCGACTGATGGGTAGGCGGTCTCCTGGCGGGGAAGGTCGGTTGGGCGCGCGTCAATGGTCGATGATTGTTGCGTGGCGCGGTCGGGCTTGCATCCGATGGTGTTGAGAGAGAGACCCGCTAGTATAAGAAGAAATCCAATTCGCCGCATCGTTATGAATCTACCAAACCTCCAATGATGTAGACGCAAGGGAGATCTGACAGGTGAACCAATCCGCAGTTGAGACCGTATTTCAAGGTGAACCTCAAGGGGCTCCTATGATTGCAGTAGAAGGACTTCGTAAATCGATTCGCAATGGCCCACGTACGGTGGACATTTTGAAGGGCTTGGACTTTACGGTTCCGCAGGGACAGTTTGCGGCGATTATGGGTTCGTCGGGTTCGGGTAAGTCGACGTTGCTGGGGTTGCTGGCGGGGTTGGATACTCCCAGCACGGGCAATGTGTACCTGAATGGCGCGGCGATTAGTTATCTGCCGGAGGACAAGCTGGCGCAGGTGCGGGGTAAGACGATCGGGTTTGTCTTTCAGTCGTATCAGTTGATTCCTACGCTTACGGCGCTGGAGAACGTGCTACTGCCGTATGAGCTGAATGCCGAGGCTCAGGATGCGAAGGCTGGTTTGGCGCGGGCACGGGATTTGCTGGTGAATGTGGGTCTGGGTGATCGGATGGAGCACTATCCTGTGCAGCTTTCGGGTGGGGAACAGCAGCGGGTGGCGTTGGCGCGGGCTTTTATTCTGCGGCCTCCAATTGTGCTGGCGGATGAGCCTACGGGGAATCTGGATACGGTGAATGGGGCGCATGTGCTGGAGCTGCTGCTGAACCTGAATCGCACGGAGGGAACGACGCTGGTGCTGGTGACGCATGATCCTATGCTTGCGAGCTATGCGAACAGGCGAATTACGCTGCGCGATGGGCTGATTATTTCGGATGAGATGAATGCGCAGCCTGCGGAGATGCCGGGTGTGGCTGCTGTGGGCGCGCGGTCCTGATATGGCGACCCTTTCTTATCGTTCTGCTGCCAAGATTGCCGTTCGCGAGATGCGCTCGTCGAAGGGTAAGTTCTTCTTTGTGATTTTGTCGGTGGCCATTGGCGTGGCTGCGCTGACTGGGGTTCGGGGATTCTCGTCTTCGTTTCGGGCGACGCTGCTGAATCGGGCGCGGAGCATTATGGCGGCGGACCTTTCGGCGCGGATGTTTATGCAGCCGACGCCTGAGCAGCAGAAGGGGTTGGACGAGATTGAGCAGCAGGGAATCGAGATGACGCCTGTGACGGAGCTGCTTTCGATGGCTTCGGCGGCGAAGACGCTTGATCCGTTGCTGGTTTCGCTGAAGGCTGTCGATCCGGAGCTGTATCCGTTTTATGGGGAAGTGGAGCTGTCGCCTAAGGCATCGCTGAGGGAGACGCTGAAGCCGGATGCTGTGGCGGTGGCGGATGATCTGCTGGTTCGGCTGAAGCTGAATCTGGGCGATCAGCTAAAGATTGGCAATCAGCTGTTTCGGATTGCGGCGGTTGTGGTGAATGAGCCGGATCGTTTGTCGGGGAATTTTGCTGCGGGGCCTCGCGTGCTCATTTCGCGAGAGGGGTTAGAGGCTAGTGGGCTGTTGGCTCCGGGGAGTCACGCAGGGCAGAGATTTTTGTTCAAGGTTCCGAAGCCTGCTGGCGGCGCGCCGATATCGGACAAGGCTGTGGGGGACTTGAAGGATCGTCTGGTGAAGTTGCTGCCGGAGTCGCAGGTCGTCGACTATCGTGAGACGAATCCGGCGCTGACGCAGGGGTTGGATCGGGCGACAAGTTTGTTGTCGCTGATGAGTCTGGTGGCGTTGGTACTGGGCGCGGTGGGTGTTGCGATGGCGATGCGGGCGCATCTGCAGCAGCGGCTGGATACGATTGCGATTATGAAGTCGCTGGGTGCGCGGTCCGGGCAGATTATCAAGATCTATCTGCTGCAAACGTTGATGCTGGGTTTGCTGGGGGGCTTGTTGGGTGTGGCGCTTGGTGTGGGAGTCCAGCTGGCGTTTCCGTACTTCCTTTCGAAGTTTGTTAATTTTGAAACGGATCTGCATATTCAGTTGCGTACTGTTTTGACGGGGCTGGGCGCGGGTGTTTTGACTACGCTTCTGTTTACGCTGCCTCTGCTGCTGGATATTCGGAATGTGCGGCCGATTTTGATCTTGCGGCGGGCGGTGGAGGATAACGACGATCCTTTTGTGACGGCGATCTTTCGCAAGCTTCGAAAGAATCTGGCCCAGATTGCTGCGGCTGCGCTGATTCTGGCTGGGCTGGCGGCGATTGCTACTACGCTTTCGGACTCGGCTACTGTGGGGAAGGTGTTTTCGCTGGGACTGGTTGGGGTATTGGCGGTGTTGCTGGCGGCTTCGGCTGCTGTGCTGGCGGGGTTGCGGTGGTTTTTGAATACGACACGGCTGAGTTTGCCTTCGGCGGTGCGACATGGGCTGGCGAATCTGTATCGGCCGGGGAATCCTTCGGCTGCTCTTCTGGCGGCGCTGGGAATGGGTGTGATGCAGATTATGGCGGTTTACCTGGTGCAGCAGGCGGTGGTGACGGAGTTGCATATTTCGAGTGCGCCTAATCTGCCGAATGTCTTTCTTATCGACATTACGAACGACGAGATAAACGGGATGCGAGCGCTGCTGAAGTCGCAGAAGAGTGTGACGTCGGAGCCGGAGTTGCTGCCGGTGGTGTCGTCGCGGATTATCGCGATTGATGGGGTTCCGGCGAATCAGGCCAAGCTTTCGAATTTTCCGAAGCGGATGTTGCAGTCGATTAATTTGACGTGGTCGGAGGGGCCGCCGCCGGGGACGACGATTGTGGCAGGGAAGTGGTGGGACCCGAAGGAGACGCAGCCGATGGTGGCGATCGGGCAACGGACTGCGCAACGACTGGGAGTGAAGTTGGGCTCGCACATTACATTTGCCGCGCAGGATACGCAGTTTGTCGCTACGGTGGGTCCGTTGATTAAGTCGGATGGGCAACATGCGTATTCGCGCGCGGAGTTTATTTTGCCGCCCGCTCCGCTGAAGGGCCTGCCGGTGGTTTGGTATGGGGGGATTCATGTCGATCCGGCACGGGTGGGTGAGTTGCAGCGGGCGCTGTATGCGGCGTATCCGACGGTTACGGTGATCAATGTTGCGCAGGCGCTGGAGACGGTGCGGTCGGTGGTGTTGCAGATCACGTATGTAATTCAGTTTCTGGCGGCGTTTAGCATCTTTGCGGGGATTATCATTCTGGCGAGTTCGATTGCTGGAACGCGGTATCGGAGGATTCGTGAGGTCGTGGTGCTGAAGACGCTTGGAGCTACGCGGGCTCGGATTGCTACGGTGTTTTCGATTGAGTTTGCGGTGCTGGGGCTGGTGGCGGGGCTGGTGGGGATTGGCTTTGCCAATCTGATTGCTAGGACGCTGCTAGTGCGGATGGAGGCGGCGTATCACTTCCATTGGGTGTGGAATGGGGCGGCGTTGCTGGCTACTGCGGCCCTAACGGTGGTTACGGGATGGGTGGCGAGTCACCGGATACTGGGGCAGAAACCGCTGGAAGTGCTGCGGGAAGAATAGACGTCGAGCGGTTTCAACATAGCTGCTTACGAGAAATTTGTTTGTCAAATTTTGATTTGGGAACAATTTTTCTATTGACACTTGTTTTCTCGTTCCCGTAGATTTTCGTTCGAGCCAAAAAACGTACATAACGTGGTCGAACCATTTGGCCGAGACATGCATGCGTGGGCGACAGAGTGAAGGCTTCCAGGAGGTTGGCGATGCGAGTAACAAAGATGTGGAGTACTGGCTGGATGAATCGGGTAGCTGGGCTGGTTGTTCTGGTGATATGCGGGCTGATGGCTATTCCTGTGGTGGCGCAGACCGGTGGTCAAGGCGCTATCAGCGGCACGGTGACGGACGTTTCAGGCGCTGTCGTCCCGAACGCCTCGATTACCGCGCGCAATGTTGCCACAGGGATTGAGACTGTGCGCACGTCGTCCTCCGGTGGTCTCTACAACATCTCCCCGCTGAACCCCGGCACCTATACCGTGACGGTCACGGCCAACGGGTTTGCCACTTTCCTGCAGGAAAACCTCGTTGTCAATGCTATGAGCAACGTAGGCCTCAATATCAGCCTGAAGACGGGCACTCAGGCGGAGACGGTGACCGTCTCTGCCGCACCACCGGCGCTCGAGACGACGAACCCAACGCTTGGCGGCACGATCGACAACAACTACATTCAGAAGCTGCCGATCATGATCACTGGCCTGCAGCAGCGCGATATCACGCAGTTCTCGAACCTTCTGCCCGGAGCGCAGGTGCCTCCGGGAGGCCGGTCTTCGATCATCGGTGGAACGGCGCAGCGGCTCGGTGAACTGTATGTCGATGGTCTGCCGATAACGACGCTGAGCCAGCAGGCCGACAATCGTCCGGTGTTCAACATCGTTCCGCTGGAGTCGATCGACCAGGTGAAGGTGGTGACGAGCGGCTTCTCGGCGGAGTATCAGGGCGCGGGGCTCGAGAACTACAACCTGAGGTCGGGCGGAAATATGTACCATGGCGCGATCTTCGGGTACTTCCGGAATACGGTGTTTGATGCCTGGTCGTTCTCGTCAAAGCCAGGCGGCGGCAACACGCAGCAGGTGGTTCAGAATGGCCAGTTGGTGACGGTCCCGGGGCCGAAGCCGGCGGAGAATCAGAATGAAATCGGCTTCGCGGTAGGCGGCCCGGTCAAGATCCCGTTCATCGTCAAAGGGCGTGACAAGCTCTTCTTTTTTGCGACGTATGACCGATTCCACTCGCATCAGGGCGTTAACCCGAGTGCGACCACGGTTCCGACGTTGCTGATGCGGCAGGGCGATTTTACTGAGCTCTCAACACCAATCTACGACCCTACAACCACCGCTTGCACAGGATCCGGGACAAGCCAAACCTGTGCGCGCCAGCAGTTCATGGGCATGAAGAATGGCATCCCTACCAAGAACGTCATTCCGGCTGGCTATCTTTCGCCGATCACCCAGTACCAGCAGCAATTCCTGCCTGCGCCGAACAGCCCAGGCACAAATAATGGCACCGTCAACAATTATCTCGGTGGTGTACCGCAGGGGTACGACAACTGGCTCTATTCGGGCCGCGTAGATTACAACATCTCGGACCGGCAGACGCTTTCGTTTGCCATTACAGGCGGGAACCGGCACGCTTCTCCTTATACGGCCAGCTCCACTGCGGCGCCGCTGCCAGTTCCGTACTATGCGACCACGATCTCGACCGTCGGCGGGCACTGGGCAGATCTACAGCACACGTTTACCTTCACTCCGCATGTTGTAAACCAGTTCAAATTTGGTTTCATGAATTTTGGCGGCCCTCCCGTTCAGAACATTACGGGGAGCACGAACCCCAGCAAGTATGGGCTCGCGGCTTCGGGCATTACTGGACTGCCAGCGGGACAGGGCTCGCAGAATGCAGCCAATACCACGTTCACCGGCAATAATCCTCCTGCGGGTCCGACTACCTCCGCAACGTCCTTTGGCTGGGTGGGCAATACGCCAACGACGACCAATGTCTCGAACACATTTACGCTTGTGGACAACGTGAACTGGCTGAAGGGCAAGCACTCGATGAACTTCGGCGGGCAGCTCCAGTGGCTGCAGAACAACGCCAGCACGGCGGACGGCCCTTCCACGCCCACTTCGCTCACCTGGAGTCCAAATGAGACGGGCAATATTACGAAGAGCGGTTCGAGCTTCAGCTATGACTCAACGACGGGGTACTCGTACGCCAGCTTCCTCCTGGGTGCGGTGAACGCTTCGAGCACGACGCTTCAGCCGTTCAGCCTGGTAGGCGGACGCTTCCGTCCCTATGCGTTCTACTTCCAAGATGACTACAAGGTGACCCCGAAGCTGACGCTGAACCTCGGGCTGCGCTGGGACTGGATACCGACCTATACGGAAAGTCAGGATCGCTGGTCGTTCCTCAATCCGAACATCGCCAATCCAATTACTGGAAATCCAGGAGCCCTGCAGTTTGCCGGGAACCATGGCGGTGCGGGCGTAAGCTGCAACTGCCGGACGCCAGTAGACAACTTCTATAAGAACTTCGGCCCGAGGCTCGGTTTTGCTTACTCACCTGACGACAAGACGGTTTTCCGCGGAGGCTGGGGCGTGTTGTTCTCGCATGCTGGCGGCACGGGCGGAGCGACCGGGGCTGGCACCGGAACGGGACAGGCTGGATTCAATACGGCGCTGTCATTTACGGACGTTGCCGCCGGGCCTACTGCAGCTCCTGCATTTTGGCTGAACAATAATCCGGCATTCTCGTCACCGAATGCCAACTACGGCGGACCAGGATATGTACTGCCGAGTCCAGCGCCGATTAGCGCGGCAACACAAGGACAGGGTACGGGCTTCTACGTAACCTCCGCTGGGAAGTCCGGCGGGAATGGCACAGGCATCGCTTATGCCGATCCGTATCTGGCCGGTCGTGCGCCACAGTTCATCTTCTGGAACTTCGGCATGCAGAAAGAAGTCACGAACGCCATTACAGTCTCGTTGAACTACGCCGGCAGCCAGAGTCACTTCCTCGCTGGCGCGAACAATATGCGTGGTCTGCAGGCGGGGCAACTCGATCCGAAGTGGTTTGCTTTGCAGTCATACCTCGGTCTGCCGGCAACGCAGGCCAACATCAATGCGGCACAGACGGCAACCGGCCTTACGCTGCCGGTTCCGTACGCGGGTTACGTCGCGGCAGCAGGAGTTAACTCGAATGCAACCATCGCACATATGCTGACGTGGATGCCGCAGTACTCCGGCACGACGGACACGTGGGGCGATATCGCCAACGCAAACTACAACGCATTCCAACTTTCGGTCGGTGCTCGCTCGTGGCATGGGTTGACGATGAATATCAACTACACGTATTCGAAGAATATCGACGATGCCGGCACAGCGCGTAGCGGGTGGGCGATTCCGGCCTCGGCGACGCTCGCCGGGCATGCCTGGGCGCAGAACCGCATCGACCGCTCGCTGAGTATCAATAGCCAGCCGCAGAACCTGAGCATCTTTGGGGTCTACGAGCTTCCGTTCGGAAAGGGCAAGATCGGCGGCGAGCACTTCCTTGTCCGCGCGCTTGCCGGAGGATGGTCGTTCTCGAACATCTTCCAGTACACGTCGGGCCTGCCGCTGGCGATTACTGCCACTTGCGGTGGTAACCAGAGTCTCGGGCAGGGTACGTGTATGCCGGACGTCAACCCGAACTACCTCGGTTCGGTGCGGATTAACGGAGGCTGGGGTAAGGGCGTGACGGCTGCGACGCTCGGTACGATGAAGTACATGACGGCGAATCCAGGCAATTCCTCGGCAACTAGTCTGAACCAGATTGCTGGGGGCGGCAGCGGGTCTACAAAGACGACCCTGGTTCCGTGCCTCACATCATCGGGTCCATTCTGCGACGTGGGGAACTATATGATCGGCGATGCGCCGCGTATCGCGCCTTATGCTCTGCGCGGGATGGGTGTCTACAACTGGACCAGCGCTTTGCGGCGCCAGTTTGACATCACGGAGCGTGCGAAGTTCATCTTCGGTGTGGATTGTCAGAATGTGACGAACAGAGTGTATTTTGGCAATAACGCTTCGAACAACACAATTGGCGTCAATGTAGATACCGCCTCCTTCGGCGCGGTCGCTAATGCCAGCGGCGATCCTCGGGCGTTCCAGTTCTCTGGAAGGTTTGTCTTCTAGTCTTGCTGTCTTTCACTATCCCCGGGTCAGATGCACAGCTGTCCGCATCTGGTCCGGGGATTTTCAGTTTTCGATAGTTTGTCTTCGGGGTGGCGTGTTTGTTTGAGGAAATCGGTTACATTGAAGTGGGCCGGACGTTGTAGGATGAGTTTGTCTTGCAATTTTTGATACGGCATGGTGCGTTGAATGAGGGTGGATGACGAGCAGGCGCTGCGGGCGCATCGACAGCGGTTTGATCGAAATGGGCAGTTGTTTTCGGCGCCGGCGCGTGTGAATTTAATTGGAGAACATACGGACTATACGGGTGGGTTCGTGTTGCCCATGGCGATTGACTTCCGCACGGCGGCTGTCGTCAGTCCGCGTGAGGATGGCAGGGCTGTGTTCTACTCGGCCAACTTTGAAGAAGAAGCCTCTTTTGAGATTGCTTCGCTGGGACGTGCGCGAGGGGAGTGGAGCGACTACCCGGCGGGGGTGCTGTGGTGCCTGTTGCAGGAGGGGATTGACGTGGGGGGCTTCAGCTTGACGTTGATGGGGAATGTGCCGCTGGGGGCCGGACTGAGCTCATCCGCCTCGATTGAGGTGGCCACGGCGATGGCCTTGCTGGGGCATGCGGGGGTGACGCTGCCGATGGAGAAGATCGCCACGCTTTGCCGCAGAGCCGAGAACGAGTATGTGGGGGCCAAGAGCGGGATCATGGACCAGTTTGTGGTGACGGGTGCGGTGGCGCATCGCGCGATGTTGCTGGACTGCCGATCGCTGGAGTTTGAGTTACTGCCTCTGCCCGAGCAGGAGCGCGTCGTGATCTGCAACTCTATGGTTAAGCATGACGTGGCGGCGGGGGAGTATGGGGATCGGAGTGACGAGGTCGAGGCTGGGCAGGCGGTGTTGCGCCGAGAACGCAAGGGAATTGAGCTGCTGCGTGATGCGACGCTTGAGGATCTGGAGGCTTGTAGAGGGAAGATGACTCCGGAGAGCTTTGCGCGATGCAGGCACATCATTACCGAGAATGCGCGGGTGATAGCGGCTCGGGAGGCTTTGCTGGATGGGGATATGGAGCGGTTCGGGAAGTTGATGGTTGAGGCTCATGCGAGCATGCGGGATGATTTCGCCGCAAGTTGCGCCGAGGTGGATACGCTGGTCGAGATTGCAATGCGGCAATCGGGGTGTTTTGGAGCGCGGATTACGGGGGGCGGGTTTGGGGGCTGTACTGTGAATGTGGTGAGTGTAGAGAAGACGGAGCAGTTCGTGGAGGCAGTGCGGCGCGAGTATGCCGCGGCTACTGGGATCGAAGCGCAGTGCTTTGTGTGTGAGCCTTCCGATGGTGCGATTGCGCTGGCGGCGAAGGTGGGGGCAGCTTGAATCCACTGGCTCAGCAGAATCCTCATCGGCGGTTCAATCCCTTGAAGCGGGAGTGGGTGCTGGTTTCGCCGCATCGGACGCAGCGGCCGTGGCAGGGACAGACGGAGAAGACGGCTGCTCCACCGGCGCTGCAGTACGATCCGGAGTGCTATCTGTGTCCGGGGAATGTGCGGGCTGGCGGGGCTCGGACGGACAAGTATACGAGCACCTATGTGTTTGAAAACGACTTTGCGGCCTTGAAGCCGGACACTCCTCGATTTTCGAGCGATGAAGAGGGTAAGGGGCTGCTTGTTGCTGAGGGGGAGAGTGGGGTGTGCCGGGTGATCTGCTTTTCGCCTCGGCATGATCTGACCCTGGCGACGATGTCGGTGGGGGGGATTCGTGCGGTGGTGGATGTGTGGGCTGAGCAGTCGCTGGAGCTTGTTTCGCGGGAGGACATCTCCTACGTGCAGGTGTTTGAGAATCGCGGGGCCATGATGGGGGCCAGCAATCCGCATCCGCATGGGCAGATCTGGGCGAGCCGGTCGTTGCCGAATGAGGTTGTCGCGGAGCAAGCCGGGCAGGATGCGTATTTGAAGGAACACGGGTGCTGTCTGCTTTGCGAGTATCGGGCGATGGAGGTTGCGTTGGGGGAACGGGTGGTGGCGGCGAACGATGCGTTCGTTGCTGTGGTTCCGTTCTGGGCAGTTTGGCCCTTTGAGGTGATGATTCTTCCTGACCGGCACATCGCCGATCTAGAAGCGATGACGTCAGAGGAGCGGGATTGCTTTTCGGCGATTCTGAAGGAGGTGACGGCGACTTATGACAAGGTCTTCGATACGCCGTTTCCTTACTCGATGGGACTACATCCGCAGCCTTCCGATGGGAAGGAGCATCCAGGGTGGCATTTTCATGTTCACTTCTATCCGCCGCTGCTGCGCTCGGCTACCATCCGGAAGTTCATGGTTGGGTTTGAGTTGCTGGGCGGGCCGCAGCGGGATATCACTCCTGAGTCGGCGGCTGAGACGCTGCGGCGGGCTGCTTTGCGGTAGTACCCCATTCCCGTACTTATTGTCCTAAAGTCTTCGGAACAGATGACTTAGGTCTGGACTTCCTCCTTGCATAATGAAAAAGCCCCGGTGGTGGCCGGGGCTTTTTGTCGCTATTTCCAGTATATCGGGTTGAGGGAAATTGATATGCCAGAGGGATCTGAATGATTCTATGAGGCTTAGTGCGTTTTGGGGCTTGACAGGATTAGTTGGGTGGAGATGATTTTGATGCCGTCCTGGTTGGCTTTCAAGTAGTTGCCGTAGCCGACTACGACTGTGGAACTGATAAGGAGGAAGAGGCCGGTGGCTACCAGGGTTTTGGTGCGGCGGCTGGTTCCGCGCCACTCTTTGAGGAAGAGGCCCCATAGGGTGGCGAAGATGATGATGCTGGCCATGTGGAGGGTCCAGGAGGAGAAGTCGTACTTGCCCATCTTTGTTTGGCCCATGGAGTAGAAGAAGAACTGGAAATACCAGATGACTCCGGCGAGCGCAGCGAAGATGTAGTTGGCGATGAGTGTGCGCGGGGCGAGGCGGTCATAAGTGGAGGGGTCGAGAGGGTCGAAGTCGACCAGAGTCTGGCCTGTGGCGTGGGTGGCTCGCATGGGGTTGCTGCCGGGCTCGCCGGCGAACTGGCGGACGGAGCCGTTCTGGAAGATGAGGATGGCTGACCAGATGAAGTTGGTGACGAAGCCTCCCCAGAGGACGACGACGAGGATGGGGAGGTTTTGCCAGAGGTCCAGTCTGCCTGCGGCGAGGAGTTGGGTGCGGGCGAGGTCGCCGATGGGCTTTCCGGCGTCGAGGCCGAAGGCGAAGAAGGAACTCATGAATCCGGCAAGGATGGCGATGGCGATGCCCTTGCCGAAGTTGTAGTCGGTTTCGCCGGCCTCGGCCTTTTCTTCGGGGGTGATCTCGCGCTCCTTGGAGACGCCGGCAGCTCCGTTGACAGCTACTCCGATGAGGCAGACGAGGACGCCGAGCAGGATGATCTGGCCAGCGGTCGAATGGAGGATGGCACCGAACTGGCCATGAGCGATCGGCGGAACGACGGTGCCGAACGCAGCGCAGAGTCCTAGCGCAATGGCATAACCGAGTGCGATGCCGAGGTAACGGATGGCGAGCCCGAAGGTGATGCCGCCGACTCCCCAGAGAACTCCGAAGAGGAAGGCGAGCAGGACGTTTTTGGGGTTCGTGACGTAGACCTGGTGGATGATACCGAATAGGTTGGGGACGAAGATCGAGCCGAGGAGGGTGGGCGCGACGATCCATGCGGCGAAGCCCTGGATGAGCCAGTAGATCTCCCACGACCAGCGCTTGATGCCGCGGAAGGGGATGAAGTTTGTTGCGGAGGCGAAACCGCCGATCCAGTGATAGATAACGCCAATAAACGGATTAGGTCCCACGAGTCCTCGTTCGGTGAATAATAATGGATCGTTAGCGCGTACTATCGTACCTGACGCGAGTTGCGTTGGGGAAATTGAATTTCTATTGAATTGCGGAGGGTGTTCTGCGAGTCTCGCTGTTTATTACCTGCTACAACGACACGCTGTTTCCTGAGACTGGCAAGGCCGTAGTCAGGGTGCTGGAACGGCTGGGGCATACGGTGGAGTTTCCCGCGGGTCAGACGTGCTGCGGACAGATGCATTGGAATACAGGGTATCAGGCGGAAGCCCTGCCGCTGGTGGCCCGGTTTGTGGAGCAGTTCAAGGGGGCGGAGGCGGTGGTGGTGCCTTCTTCTTCTTGTGTGGCGATGATTCGTGATCATTATCCGAAGATGGCGGCTTCGCTGAAAGACGAGAAGCTGATTGCTGAGGTTGAGGCGCTGGTGCCTCGGGTGTTTGAGTTTTCGGAGTTTTTGACGAAGCGGTTGGAGCTGGAGGATGTGGGGGCCTATTATCCGCATCGCGTGACGTATCACGCCAGCTGCCATGGGTTGCGGAATCTTGGGTTGGGAGATGGGCCTCAGAGGCTGCTGAAGGCTGTGCGGGGGATTGATCTCGTCGAGATTGAGGGGCTGGAGCAGTGCTGTGGGTTCGGTGGGACGTTTGCCGTGAAGAACGCGGAGGTTTCGAGCGCGATGCTGGCGGAGAAGACTACGGCTGTGCTGAATACGGGGGCGGAGGCTTGTACTGCTTGCGATAACTCGTGCTTGATGCATATTCAGGGGGGTCTGCATCGGCAGCGGACGGGGGTTAAGACGGTGCATTTGGCGGAGATTCTGGCTGGGGAAGAGGGTGCGCGATGAGTGGAGCGGTGCTGGACCCAACGACTTCGCCTGCGTTTCCGATGGCGGCGAAGGCTGCGATGGGGGATACGCAGCTCAGGAAGAATGTTCGTCATGCTACGGAGGTGATTCAGGCTAAGCGGGCTCGTGTGGTGGACGAGATGCCGGATTGGCAGCAGTTGCGTGAGGCGGGGAAGCAGATTCGTCAGCACACGATGGAGAATCTGGATTTTTATCTGGAGGAGTTTGAACGGAACTGCACGCGATCTGGTGGGGTGGTGCATTGGGCTCGGGATGCGGCGGAGGCTCGGCAGATTGTTACTGCTCTGGTGAAGGCTTCTGGATCGGATGAGGTCATCAAGATTAAGTCGATGACGACCGAGGAGATTCATCTGAATGACGCGCTGGAGGCGGCGGGGATTCGGGCGTATGAGACGGATCTGGCAGAGCTGATTATTCAGCTGGGGCGTGATCAGCCTTCGCATATTGTGGTTCCGGCGCTGCATAAGAACCGGCAGCAGATTCGGGAGATTTTTCAACGGGAGATGAATCTGCCGGAGTTGGGTGAGAAGCCGGAGGATCTGGCGGATGCGGCTCGGCGGTTTCTGCGAGAGAAGTTTCTGCGGGTTAAGACGGGGGTTAGCGGGGCGAATTTTTTGATCGCGGAGACTGGCGGGGTTTGCATCGTCGAGAGCGAAGGCAATGGGCGAATGTGCCTGACGCTGCCAGAGACGCTGATTACGATTGCGGGGATCGATAAGGTGTTGCCGCGGTATCAGGACCTGGAGGTTGTGCTGCAGTTGTTGCCACGTTCGGCGACCGGCGAGCGGATGAATCCGTACAACTCGATTTGGACGGGCGTGCGGGCGGGGGATGGGCCGCAGACGTTTCATGTGGTGCTGATGGATAATGCGCGGACGGAGATTCTGGCGGATGAGGAGGGGCGGCAGACGCTGAATTGCATTCGGTGTGGGGCTTGCCAGAATGCTTGCCCGGTGTATCGACAGACGGGTGGGCATGCGTATGGGAGCGTGTACGCGGGGCCAATCGGTGCGATTCTGACGCCGCAGTTGCAGGAGATGCATCATGCGCAGTCGCTGCCTTATGCTTCGTCGCTGTGCGGGGCTTGCTATGAGGTTTGTCCGGTGAAGATCAATATTCCGGAGGTATTGATTCATCTGCGGAATAAGGTCGTGAAACAGAATGGGCTGAATGCCGAGTCGCTGGCGATGAAGACGATGGGGATGATCTTCCGGAGCGAGGCAAGATTCAGGGCGGCGCAACGGCTTGGGCGTATGGCCGAGGCTCCGCTGGTGCGGAAGGATGGTCAGGGTGAGGGGTGGATTGGCTGGTTGCCGGGGATTTTGGGTGGGTGGACGCAGGTGAGGGATCTGCAGGCCATGCCGAAAGAGACGTTTCGTGAGTGGTGGGAGAGCCGGGGGAAGAATGGCAACTGAGATAGTTACAAATTCGGCTGCGAGGGCTGAGGTTTTGCGGCGGATTTGTGCGGCCAAGGGTGGGGCTAGCGATGAAGCTGGTGTGCGGGCCGCGTGGGCGGGCGTGGAGCGGGGGTATCGGCGAAAGGCTTCGCTTGAGCGGCAGGCGGTGATTGAGTTGCTGGAGGATCGGCTGAGGGATTATGACGCGCATGTTGTGCGGGTAGGTCGTGGTGGAATTGCGGTAGCTGTTGGAGAAATGCTGGCTAAACGTGGTAAGCGACGGATGGTTGTTCCGGTAGGGATTGAGGCGGAGTTGCTTCCGGCGGGATTTGAGTTTGTGGTGGATGAGGGGTTGTCGGCTTCGGAACTGGATGGGTTCGATGGGGTGATGACCGGCTCGACGGTGGCGATTGCGGAGACGGGTACGGTCGTGCTCCAGAATGTGGCGGGGCAGGGGAAACGGGCGGCTACGCTGGTCCCGGATTATCACCTTTGTGTGGTGCGGGTGGAGGATGTGGTGGAGACGGTTCCGGAGGCGATGGATCGGTTGGCGTCTACGGCTGAGTTGCCGACGACGTTCTTTTCGGGGCCTTCGGCTACGGCGGATATCGAGATGACGCGGATCAAGGGAGTACACGGGCCGAGGTTTCTCGATGTGGTGCTCACTGGGGAGCTTTGAATCGAGGCTTATGACGAATCTCCCGACGTGCATTTCAGGGAGTAGGAAGAAGATATGGGTCGGGCTTTCAGCCCTCGTTGCTAGGGGAAATCCGTAGACATGGGGCGTTGCCCCAGGCTGGTATAGGCTGCACCGTTGGCGCTCACTGCGAGAAGTTTGCTCCATCTCTAATCGCGAATTTGCTCTTCATCACGAAATTTGCTCTGGCGGAATGGCCTGATGGGTGAAGAAACTCTTTGACAAGGGTTGGGGGGATGGTGCAGTCTGCTTATGTTTCAATAGAGAGTATATTTCTAAGTACGATTTGCAGGGCTGGAGGGGTGCGATGACAGTGAACGGGGCAGGCGCAGCGGAGCGGGATGCGGAGAAGATTTGGCGTGCCCTGGATGGCTTTCGGATTGAGGTGCCGTCATGGGGCTTTGCGAATACGGGGACTCGGTTTGGCAAGTTTGTGCAGGGTGGGGCGGCGACGACGATTGAAGAGAAGTTTTCCGACGCCGGGCAGGTGAATGCCCTGACGGGAGCGAGTCCGACGGTGGCGCTGCATGTGCTTTGGGACCTGCCGGGTGGGGTGAAGGATGTTGCGACGATTCGAGAGCTTGAAAAGAAGTATGGGGTGAGGTCGGGATCAATCAATCCGAACCTTTTCCAGGATCAGGAGTATAAGTTCGGGTCGATTGCCAATCCGAGTGCGGAGATACGGGGGCGGGCGCTGGCTCATTTGCTGGATTCGGTGGAGATCGGGCGGGCGCTGGGATCGAAGGATGTGTCGCTTTGGATCGCGGATGGGTCGAACTATCCGGGGACGCAGAGCGTGAGACGGCGGATTGAGTGGATGGTGGAGGTGCTAGGAGCGACGCACGCTGCTCTGGGAGCGGACCAGAGGATGCTGGTGGAGTACAAGCCGTTTGAGCCGGCTTTCTATCATACGGACATCGCGGATTGGGGGATGGCGCTGGAGTTGGCGCGTCGAGCTGGCCCGAAGGCGAAGGTGCTGGTGGATACGGGGCATCACTATCAGGGAACAAACATCGAGCAGGTAGTGGCGTGGCTGCTGCATCTGGGAGCGTTGGGTGGTTTCCACTTCAACGACCGAAAGTATGCGGATGATGATCTGACGCTGGGGTCGATCGATCCTTATCAGGTGTTCCGGATATTCCACGAGATTGTGAGTGCGAGGGAGGATGAACGTGCAGAGGTGGCGTTCATGATCGATCAGAGCCACAACCTGAAGGGCAAGATGGAGGCAATGGTCCAGACGGTCGTGACCGCTCAGGAGCTTTATGCGAAGGCTGCGCTGATCGACCAGGTGCGGTTGGCGGAGTTGCAGGATGCTTGCCGACTGGTTGAGGCGGAGGAGTGCTTCCGTGGGGCGTTCTGGCAGGATGTGCGGCCGATTGTCCGAGAGTGGAGAGTGGCACGGGGACTCCCGGTTGATCCATTGAAGGCTTTGGCAGAGGGCGGGTATGTGGAGAGGGTGACGCAGGAACGCAGCAGCAGGAATGCTCGTAGTGTTTCCAGCTATGCGTGAAGTTTTCGGGCTTGCTGACGATTTGGAAACGCGAATCGTACGAATTCCATTAGCGGAATAAGTCTTTGTGCCGCATAATGGAGCGGCTGAGTGCTTATGCCTCTGCCCAAGGAGCTTATGGCGGGACGGAAGACGACGAAGAGACTGTATCTGATTCCAGTGCTTTCGAAGGCGCTGGATATTCTTGAATTGCTGCAGGCAGAGAATCAGCCAATGACGCTGGAGGCGATCCATCGTCAGACGCGAATCTCGAAGACGACGGTGTACCGGGTGCTGAAGACGTTTGTGCATCGAGGGTATCTGTCGCAGTCGCCGGATGGTATGTATCGACAGGTGACGCGGCCGAAGAAGATGCGGTTTGGGTTCGCGGGGCAAAGCGCGGATATGCCGTTCTCGAATGAGGTGACGGAGAGTCTGAGGGATGCGGCGGCTTCGGTGGGCGTGGATCTAATGGTGCTGGACAATCGATACGACGGACCCACGGCGTTGAAGAATGCCGACGAGTTTGTCCGGAGCAAGGTTGATCTTGTGATTGAGTTCCAGGTGGAGCAGGAGGTGGCGCCGATGATCGGCGATAGGATTGCGGCGGCGAATATTCCGCTGATCGCGATCGATATTCCGCATCCTCATGCGACTTACTTTGGGGTGGATAACTATCGGGTTGGGATTGAGGCTGGTCAGACGCTGGCGGCGTTTGCGAAGGCGAACTGGGAGGGCACCGTTCAGTGGGTGCTGGGGCTTGATCTGCAGGAGGCCGGGCCGCTGGTGCAGAGCAGAATCACGGGGGCGTTTGAGGGTGTGAGGAGCGGGATTCCGGAGCTGCCGGTGGAGTCGTTTGTGCGGATCGACGGGCGCGGAATGCGGGACAAGAGTAAGAAGCTGGTGTCGGACTTTTTGCAGCGACATCCTAAGGACAAACACATTCTGATTGCGGCGGCGACAGACTCGAGTGCGCTGGGTGCGGTGGAAGCGGTGCGAGAGCTGAAACGCGAGAAGCATGTGGCGATTGTGGGGCAGGACTGCATTGCCGAGGTGATATCGGAGATGAAGAAAGATAAGTCGCCGCTGATTGGATCTGTGTCGCATGAGGCTGGGTCGTATGGGCCGAGCCTGATTCACCTGGGGCTATCGCTGTTGCGTGGGCAGACGGTGCCGCCTTATAACTATGTGGCTCACAAGATGGTGACGCGGGAGTCGTTGCTTGCAGTTGAATAGTGGGCGGTCCTAGACGTTTTTCACATTGGAAATAGTTGCTGTATTGGTCTTGAGTGTGGAATGATGGACGGCGTGGTAGTGCGCCTGCGTTACGGCGAAACGAAAGATTTGAGGTTTGAAGATGACGGCGAAGAGTGGGTTGAAGTTTTTGGAGGATCGTTGGGATGACGCGGTGGCGTCGAAGCTGGATGAGCCTGAGCTTCTGAGGTATCGATCGAATTTGTTGGGCTCGGACCTGCGGATTACGAACTTTGGCGGGGGCAATACAAGTTCGAAGCTGGAGCAGGTGGATCCGGTGGATGGGCAGACGAAGAAGATTCTTTGGGTGAAGGGTAGTGGGGGGGACCTGGGAAGCATCAAGCGAGCGGGGTTTGCGACGCTGTATCTGGATAAGCTGCTGGCGCTGGAGAAGATGTATCGCGGGGTTGAACTGGAAGACGAGATGGTGGATATGTATCCGCTGTGTACGTTTGGGAATAATCCTGTGGCGGCTTCGATCGATACTCCGTTGCATGGGTTTTTGCCATTTGCGCATGTGGACCATCTGCATCCGGACTGGGGGATCGCGCTGGCGGCCTCGGCGAATGGGAAGTTGAAGATGGAGGAGTTCAATAAGGAGTTTGGACATAAGCTCGCCTGGCTACCGTGGCAGAGGCCAGGGTTTGAGCTGGGGATGATGTTGAAAAAGATTGTGGCCGAGACGCCCGGTTGTGATGGTGTGGTGCTGGGTGGGCATGGGCTGTTTACGTGGGGCGATACGCAGCGTGAGAGCTATCTGAATACGATCACGATCATCGATCAGCTGGGGCAGTTTATTGAGCGGCATGGAGCGGTGGCTGGGCATAATCACTTCGGTGGGGAGGCGGTGAAGGCGCGGGAGGATCGCGCGGAGATTGCTGCGGGGATTATGCCGTATCTGCGGGGCGCGGTTTCGCGGAAGCAGCGGTGGATTGGGAGCTTTTCGGATTCGAAACAGGTGCTGGATTTTGTGAACTCGGCGCAGGCGGAGAAGCTGGCGCATCTGGGGACGAGTTGCCCGGACCACTTTATCCGGACGAAGATTCGGCCGATGTTTGTGAAGTGGAATCCTGCGGGAGAGCCTGGGGAGTTGAAGGAGCTGATTGAGATGGCTCTGGAGACGTACAGGGCGGAGTATGCGGAGTATTACAAGAAGCATGCTTTGCCGGATTCGCCTGCGGTGCGCGACGCGAGTCCTACGGTGGTGCTGGTGCCGGGCGTGGGGATGTTCAGCTTTGGGAAGAATAAGACTGAGTCGCGGATCACGGGTGAGTTCTACATCAATGCGATAGGCGTGATGCAAGGGGCTGGTGCGCTGGGTGCTGGTGTGGATTGCAAGGAGATTCCTCAGGCTGGACCGGCTGCTTCGGCGGATCAGTTTACGGTGTACTCGAATTATGTGGCGTTGCCGCCTAGTGAGGCGTTCCGGATTGAGTACTGGAAGCTGGAGGAGGCTAAGATTCGCAGGCAGCCTCCTGAGAAGGAGTTGAGCCGGCGGGTTGCTCTGATTGTTGGCGGTGGCAGCGGGATTGGGCGTGAGGTGGCTTTGCTGGCTGCTGAGCGTGGGGCTCATGTTGTGGTTGCGGACCGCGATGTTGCCGGTGCGGAGAAGGTGGCGGATGAGATCAAGGCGATTGCCGGTAAGGAAGCGGTTAGCTGGACTAGCATCGACATTCGAGATAGGAAGGCGATCAAGGCTGCGCTTGAGGCTACGACGAATCAGTTTGGCGGGATCGATATTTTGATCAATACGGCTGCGTTGTTTCCTTCCTCGCCGGATGGCGTGATCAGCGATGCTCAGTGGGCGTTGACGCTGGAGGTCAATGTTACGGCGAACTATCTGCTGGCCGATGAGGCGGCGAAGGTGTTTGCTGAGCAGGGAATTGACGCGAGTGTCGTGCTGACGAGTTCGGCGAATGCGGTTGTGGCCAAGCGAGGCAGCGAGGCCTATGACGTGAGCAAGGCTGCGCTGAGCCATCTGGTGCGGGAGCTGGCGGTGAGCATGGCTCCGAAGGTGCGGGTGAATGGGATTTCGCCGGCTACGGTGGTGAAGGGGTCGACGATGTTTCCGCGGGATCGCGTGATTGCTTCGCTGAAGAAGTACAAGCTGCCGTTTGATGAGAAGGACACAGATGACGGGCTGCGGAATGAGCTGGCGAAGTTCTATGCCACGCGGACGCTGACGCATCAGCCGATCGATCCGAAGGATTGTGCGCAGGCGATTATGTTTCTTGCCGGGCCGCTGGCACGGTGCACAACGGGGCATCTGATTCCAGTGGACGGCGGGTTGACCGAGGCCTATTTGCGATGAGGAGAACGCCTGGGATGGCGTTACTGCCGAAGGATAAGCGAGCTTCGATTGCGGTGGACCTGGGGGCGGAGAGCTGCCGGGTTTCGCTGCTGCGGTGGGTGAAGGGTAAGCCGGCGATTGAGCTGGTGCACCGGTTTGTGAATGCTCCGCGTGAGGTGGATGGGGGGCTGCGCTGGGATTTGGCGATGATTGTCGACGGACTCGAAGAAGGGGTTCGGCGATGTGCTTCGATTGCGACGGAGGGTGTGCGGTCGATTGCTGTCGACGGGTGGGCGGTGGACTATGTTCGGCTCGATGCGAAGGGGCTGCCGCTGGGCGATCCTTTCTGCTATCGCGATGAGCGGACGGTGAAGGCGGAGCGGTCACTGCATCGGAAGATCGGGCCGGAGCGCTTGCGGGAGCTGACGGGTGTTCAGCTGTTGCGGATCAATACGCTGTATCAGCTTTATGCGGACGCGCTGGATGGAGTGCCGGAGGGACGGCAGTGGCTGAATCTGCCGGAGTACATTCTGTCGCGGTGGGGTGGGGCTCGCGTGGCTGAGCATACGAATGCTACACATACGCAGATGGTGGAGCTGTATAAGCCGCAGTGGTGCCGGGAGATATTTCAGGCAGCTGAGCTTGATCTTGCCTGCGCGGCGAAGATTGTTCCACCGGGAACGGAGGTGGGGCGATTGAGCGGGCCGTTGGCAGAGCTTCCGGAGTTGCGGAATGCGGTTCTGATCGCTCCGGCTTGCCATGATACTGCTTCGGCGATTGCGGGGATTCCGGCGACAGGGAATGACTGGGCTTATATCAGCTCGGGGACGTGGTCGCTGGTGGGGACGGTGCTGGAGCAGCCTCGCAATGGGGAGGAGGCGCGTGAGGAGAATTTTACGAATCTGGGTGCTGTTGGGGGAAGAATCTGCTTTCACAAGAATGTAAATGGGATGTGGCTGATTCGGCAGTGTATGGATGCGTGGGCCGCGGGCGGACGGGCTTGGACTGTGCCGGAGTTGGTGGCTGCGGCAGAGAAGACTGCGAAGCCGCGCGGGTTGCTGGATGTTGATGATCCGGATTTGCTGCTGGCTGGCCGGATGCCGCAGCGAATCAATGCCCAGCGGGTGAGGAAGGGGTATGAGGCGCTGGATGAGGGAGCTGAGAATGCTCCGGTGTTTGCCAGCTTGATCTTTCATAGTCTGGCGGCTCGGTATGCGAAGGTGCTAGACAGGATTGCGCTTCATAGCGGGAAGAAGTTGAAGCGGTTGTTTGTTGTGGGTGGGGCTAGTCAGAATGATTTTTTGAACCGGCTTACGGCGGAGGCTACGGGGTTGGAGGTCTTTCGTGGGGCGGCGGAGAGTTCGACGGTGGGGAACTTTGCGGTGCAGCTGGCGGTGCTGGAGGGTGGCCGGGATGCGGTGACGGGGGCTTATGCGGAGCAGGTTTCGCGGTGGGCTGGGTTGTTTGTGGGCGCGATAGGCTGACGAGTGATGAGCGTCGCGGGTGGAGTGTTCGAGGGGCTGCTTGGAGAGTGGAGCCTGGAGCGCGAGATTTCGGGGTGTGGCTGCATGAAAGGCTATGCGCGGTTCACACGGCTGGATGGGGAGACGGCTTTGTATGAGGAGTCGGGTGAGCTCTGTCTGAAGGGTGGACAGACGCTGCATAGCCGGCAGAGCTACGTCTATGAGAAGAGAGATGATGGGTTTGCGGTGCGGTTTGCCGATACGCGTGAGCTCTTCCATGTGATGCGGTTTGTGACGAGTGGCGATGATCTTGTGGGTGAGGCTCGTCATGTGTGTGTGAATGATCTTTATCTCTCTGGGTATATGGTTCGGTCTGATGGGAGCTTTGAGGTGCGGCATGAGGTTCGTGGGCCGCAGAAGGACTATGTCATTCGGACCGTATATCGACGGAGTCCGGCTTGTTGAAGTTGTTGTGATGGATTGCGTGGTAGGCTTCCATTTGCATGCATAATAATGGGTTTGATCTGGTTGCTGCTGCCTCCGCTGAGATGATTCGCGAGGGGTTTGTTGTTGGATATCCTGATGGGTGTGACGAGCAGGTGGCTGCGATTCGTGCGGCGCAGGCGAAGGCCACCGATGCTGGTGAGCGCGATCTGCGTGGGTTGATGTGGTCTTCGATTGACAACGATACTTCGCGCGATCTCGACCAGGTTGAGGTTGCGGAGCGGGTAGAGGGCGGCATCCGTGTGCGGGTGGGGATTGCGGATGTTGCGGCATGGGTTTTGAAGGACACTCCGCTGGATGAGTTTGCGCGGGAACAGACGCAGACGGTGTATACGGCGGTGCGGAATTTCTCGATGCTGCCGACGGAGCTTTCGACGGATTTGACGTCGCTGAATGAGGGGCAGGATCGTGCGGCGCATGTCGTCGAGTTTGTGGTGGATGGTGAGGGTGCGGTGGGGCAAACTAGTATTTATCGGGCTCTCGTCAACAACAAGGCGCAGCTGGCTTACAGCCGGGTAGGGCCGTGGCTGGAGGGTACGGGTGCGGCGGATGCGAAGGTCGCGGCATCGGTTGAGTTGCAGGAGCAGTTGCGGCTGCAGGATGAGGCGGCGATTGCGCTGCATGGGCAGCGGGTGAGGATGGGAGCGCTGGAGTTCAACCGGGTTGAGGCTGATCCGGTGATGGTGGATGGTCAGGTGAAGTCGATCAAGGCGGTATTTCACAATCGGGCGGCGGACCTGATTGAGGAGTTGATGATTGCCGCGAACGAGACGATGGCGAAGACGCTGCGGGCGGCGAAACGGTCGTGTATTCAGCGCGTGGTGCGGTCTCCGGAGCGATGGGCTCGGATTGTGGAGTTGGTGGGTCGGCATGGAACGGTGTTGCCGTCGCAACCTGATTCGGGTGCTCTGAATGCGTTCTTGCAGGCGCAGCGGGCGGCGGATGCGGTGCACTATCCGGATCTGTCGTTGTCGATTATTAAGCTGATGGGGCCGGGGGAGTATGTGCTGGCTAAGGGTGATGAAGACGATCCCCCGGGGCACTTTGGGCTGGCGGCTCAGGATTATGCTCACTCAACGGCGCCGAACCGGAGATTTCCTGATCTCGTAACGCAGCGGGTGGTGGACGCGTGGCTGGATGGCAAGGCTCCGCCCTACACGGCCGACGAGTTGGCAGCGATTGCGAAGCATTGCAATGAGCGAGACTCGGCGGCGCGCAAGGTGGAACGGGCGATGGTGAAGCGGGTTGCTGCGGTGGCACTGGCGGGGAGCATCGGGAAGACGTTCCATGGAGTGATTACAGGAGCTAACGACAAGGGAGTTTATGTACGGGTGTTCGATCCTCCGGTTGAGGGGAAGGTGGTGCGGGGCGAGCATGGGCTGGATGTTGGGGACATGGTGGATGTGACCCTGCTGCATACCAATCCGCAGCATGCGTTTATCGATTTTGGGCGTGCGTAGGGTGGGGTTCCAGGTTGTTGTGGCTGAAAGGTATGAAGATCTGAGGTGGGTTGTTAACCTTCGGGGTCCTTCGACTTCGACGCGCAAAAAGCGCGCGCCTCCGCTCAGGATGACGCTTTGGGTAGAGGCAAGTCGCACCCCTTTCGAAACGAGAGTATTTTCAGCAACCTCACGGAGGTTTATTTTGGTTCTCCGAAGGGGACGTCTTTGGGGTTGTCGGGCTCGCGGGTGGATTGGGTGAGTGTTACTTTGGAGCCGTCGGCGGTTTGGATGGTGTTGTCGGTGAGGGTCCAGTTTTTGGCGTTGGCGATGGTGCCAGCGGTCTGGGCTTCGATGTTGAGGTGGTCGATTTTGAAGTTCTCGAGCGGGGCGGCGGGGTAGGCGCTGACGTCGAAGGCTCGCTTGGCTCCGGTGGCTTTGATGTTCCAGATGTGGACGTTGTGGAAGTGGGCGAGTCCCTTTTCGGGTGGCGTGACGGGAGTGGTGAGGGTGATGTAGTACGGGGGTGGGTCTTTTAGGTCGGGTGGGAGGGTGGCGTAGCTATAGGTGGGGTTCCAGTTCATGGTGATGTGGATGGGGACGGCTACGCCTTCGAGGGTGAGGTCGTGGATGCGAATGTCGTCGGCGAAGCCTCCGCGAGTGCGGGCGGATTTAAAGAGGACTCCGGAGGGGACGCCGGCGAGGGCGGTGAGGTTGTAGGCTTCGATGTTGCGGAAGCCACCGGAGGTTTCGGATCCGATCGTGACGGCGGCTGCTCCGTGGCGGATGATGCTATCGCGGAGCACCACATTTTCCGTTGCCCGGTTGACGCGGAGTCCGTCGGAGTCGCGGCCAGCTTTGAGGCAGAGGGCGTCGTCGTTGACGTCGATGTCGGCGTGCTGGACGAGGACGTCGCGGGATGAGTCGATGTCGATGCCGTCGGTGGAGGGCCCTTTGCCGCCTTCGTTATTGCGGATGGTGACGCCGTCGAGGGTGACGTTGTGGGAGTAGAGGATCTGGACGGTCCAGAAGCCGGAACGTTTAAGGACGATGCCGCCGCCTAGGTGGATGTTGGAGGAGTTCTGGAAGAGGATGAGGCGGGGGCGTCGGGCGTCGTAGTCGGATGCCCAGCGGAGGCCTTTGGGCTCGTAGGTGGCGCGGAGGTCCCAGTAGGACTTCCACCAGATGGGGCCGTCGCCGTCGATGGTGCCACGGCCCGTGATGGTGACGTTTTGCTGGTCACGGACATTGATGAGGGCAGCGGGCCAGGTCATCTCGATGCCAGCGATGCGGGTGGGAAGCATCGGGTAGTCTTCGACACGCTGGGAGCCGATGAGGGTTACGCCTTCGGAGACTGCGAGGGTGACTCCGGATTTGAGGAAGAGGGAGCCCGTGAGATAGGTGCCGGGGTTGAAGGTGACGGTGCCGTGGGTTGGGGCGGCTGCGTCGATGGCCTTCTGGATAGCGGTGGTGTTGAGCGTGCCGCCGTCGGGTTTGGCTCCGAAGGTGTTGGCCGAAAATACTTTTGTCTGGGCGTGCGCGGAGAGGGTAAGAGCAGCGATAAGTGCGGCTCGGCTGAGGTGTTTTCGGACTACGGACATGTACTCTCCCCCTCCCGGGATATTGTGCAAAGTCTTCAAAAAATAGATGTTAAGTCTGGACTTCGGTCAGGACTCTAGTCTGGTTAAAGCATACAGTCCGGCTCGCGCCGGACTGTATTTCTCTGAGTTAAGTCTATCGTGGGCGTCAAGCATTGAGCTGTGGATTGGAGGATAGATTGCGCGATTGTCCTCCTCTTCGTCGCGATAGGCATATACTGTCAATCGCTGGCATATCGCCAGTTGCATGCCTTCTGTGGCTGCGGGCCATCCTGATTCCGAGACAGGAGGGTTCCCAGATGAGAATCCAGCAAATTATGCTGGCCGCTTTCACTGCGGCCGTTTCCGTATTTTCCATTCAAACCGTACACGCCGATTCTGTTATACCGGTCGATCTCTCCGCCAATGTGATCGAGTCGATTGTGCCGGGCGGCACGGTGTTTCATAACTCCGCTCCGTTGTTCGGCGCTACATTAGACCCGATACAGACTAGCCAACTTCTTTACGTTTCTCCGGTCGGCGTCAACGCCTCAGGGCGGTCAACCAACATCTCGGGCGCATTTGCATCTTCACTTGCGGAGTCGGACGGTAATGGCGGTGTGGGCGTCAGCCAGCTGATCTTCGGGAGCCCGGATGGGTCCGGCGACGGCGTCAGAGAATTGTTCGCGCAATCTTTATGGACGCATACCTTCCTCTACGACGGCCCCCCCGCACACGATCTGTTGCATCTGAACATTCCGACGCTGCAGGTAGGGCTACTTGGAGTGCCGCCGCGACGCACCGGGCCAAGCGCAACCGAAACGGCCGAGGCCGATGCGAGAGTAGACGAAGTTGTCACACATCCGGATGGCAGCATAACCCAGGGCCTATTCGAATTCGGCATACGTGAATTTGAAACGCAAGTCCCCTCGGGCACGATCCTGTTGAATTTGGTGGACGACGAAATCCTCGAGCACCCAAATCCGTTGGATTTCACTCCCCACTTGACGTTTAACGGCGATGACTTCAACCCGAGTTTTACCCTCGAAGGCGTGTCGTTTGACCTGGAGATGCATGATATCCAGGCAGGGGACATCGTGTCCTGGGTGTATACGCTCACGGCAGAAGGCACAACACATGGCTTCGAACGAGGCTACTACGCCTTCTTAGGCGACCCGTTCGGCGGGGAGCCCGTCAGCGGCAATTTGAGCCAGACAATCACGCTTATCGATGCATCCCAGCCAGGTACGGGCGGCGGAACGCCCGAGCCGAGCACAGGTGCCGATGTGCCCGAGCCGGGAACGGGTGCGCTCATGCTGCTGGGACTCGCGGGGCTCCTCATGTGGCGCTGGCGGGAGGCGGCCTCCGTTCGTACTGAAGGCTGAAGGCGTAGCTTCTTCTTCAACCGGGAAGTGCATCACTGGGAAATCTCGGTGACAAGGTGGATTTGGCCGAGGATGCCGGAGGGTACGGGTTTTACTTTGTCGAGGTCCTGCATCTGGAAGCGGTCGCCGAATTTTTCGATGAGGGGTTTGTAGTCATGGGGCGGAAGGGCAGCCCAGGCGTTGATGGCTGTGTTGTAGACGCGGATTTCGATGTGGTTCTGGCCGGGTTTGAGAAGGTGCGTCACGTCGAGTCGGTAGGGCGGGTGCCAGAGGGAGCCGGCTCGCTGGCCATTGATATAGACGATGGCGGCCTCGCGAATGGGTGGGTCGTACCAGGCGCGCATGCCGGGGCCTGTGCCTGTGACGAGGGGATTGCGGACTCCGACTGGCCGGTCAGGCTGGGCTAGCGGCTGAGGCGTGGTGGGGGTGCCGCCTTCGATTTCGAGGCTGACTGGCTTGGTAGGGACTGCAGTGAGAGTGAAGTCTCGGGTGTAGACGGCTTCTCCAGAGTAAAACTTTGTGTCGGGGTTGGCGGTCCAGTCGGTGAGGGTGGGTTGGGTTTCGGTCTTGTTGGTGTCTAAGAAATGGAGTTCCCAATTCTTCGACAGGTCGATAATCCCCGGATGGGACGTGTTGGTCGAATCAGTACGAGGCGTAGAGGTGGGGCGGCCACTTTGCGAGCCTGTCTTCGCGAAGACAAAGATTCGGGATTCGTAGGGAGCCAAATTGAGATCAACATCAGTGGAGGAGATTGATAGAGAAACGCCGGTGTCGGGATCCCACTGCTCGCCACTGGGATAGACGGTGGCAAAGGTGGCAGTGGCTTGGATTGGGTGATTGCTGGCGTTGGCGACGAAATAGATGTCTGCGTTTGGAAGTCTGCGACGAATGAAGCCGATTTGGTCCCTGGCGACGCTGCTCTTTGTGTGGAGGCTGAAGTCTGGGGCTGAGGCCGTGTGAAGGGCTTCGATAAGTGCGGACTCGTTTGGAACGATTGTGGGTGGGATCAGTTGGTGTGGGCCGCTCCAGACGAAACTGGCTAGCGCGCCGTCGGTAACGTGCAAGGGCGTGTGCCCAAGACAGAGAACCTTACCCCTATTTATTGAGGAGTACCTGAGGATACGCTGCAGAGTTTCAGCGGGAATCCGGTCAGTGGGGGGAATGACTAGGATGGGATAGTGGATACCTTGGCGGTTGATGGTGTCTGCGTCGATAAAGTCGACGTTGTAACCGGCGCTCAGGATGGCGGACATGAGGGCGGGGGTGATGAGGTGGGTCATCTCGCCGGTGACGGTGACTTTGCCGGGGGAGAAGTGGGCCCAGGCGTCGTCGGTGGGGAGGAGGATGGCTACCTGGTTGGCGGGTTCGCCCTGGCGAAGGAGGTAGCTGATGCGCTGGATGTAGCGGGTGACGTCGGGCATGACGGGGTGCCAGGGGTTGTTGTCGTTGAAGACAGCGGCGGCGTAGAGGGACCAGCCGGGTTCTCCGGCCTGCGGGGGGGAGTAGGGCCAGCCGTGGCCGATGATCTGGTTGACGCCGATCAGGAAGTGGAGGTCGGCTTCGGCCTTCATGTCGAGGGGAGTGGCGCGGAAGACGGGGGAGTGGAGCCAGGTGAAGGTTTCGGCGGAGGTGATTTTGTTGCCGAATAGGTGGTTGGCGGAGGAAGCCCAGCGGAGTGTGGAAAACTCTCGCCAGCGGGGACCCTCCCCTTCAGGGAGCGTGACGAGGTGTTGGCTCGATAAAGTAACTGCTGGTTCTCCATATGTTTGCGAGCGAAACTTTGTGTGATGCTCGATGGCCCAGTTATTGATTTGAGTCAGGTAGTTTTCGTCGACCAACTCGGTGAGGGTTTGGCCCCAGTCGTGCCTTATTTTTTCGGCGGCTGGGGTGCCTCCGGCTACCAGTTCGGGGAGGTGGGGGAGGAGATCGTAGCCTCGGCGCTTGTGGAATTCTTCGGGGAGGTTGGGGGTCCAGTCGGCTCCGTAGGCTTCGAGGGAGTCGGAGAAGACGGCGTAGGGCGGGGTGGGGCCGAAGGCTTTGACGAGGGGTTCGCCTACGGTTTTTAGGTGGGTGGCTACGGCCTGGTGGCTGAAGGGGTCGAGGACGTAGCCTTCTGATCCTACTGCGGCGCGTTTGACTTGCTGTCGGGTGTGGCTGGCTATAAAGAAGAGGGCAGTGCGGGGGGTGGTGGATGCGTTTATGCTACTGATTTCACTTGGGATGATGGTTTGGGTGGTTGCGGCGTCCCAATGCTTGGGTTCGCCGTTGACGAGGGAGATGGAGATGATGGATTCGCCTTCGGCCAGGTCGGGCTGGGGTAGGATGGTGGCGTTGGCGGGGAAGGGGATTTCGACGGTGCGGAGGCGGGTGGCGGCTTCTTCGAGGGTGGTGGCGGGGCCTCCGTAAGGCCAGCCGCTGCCTAGGGTTACGTCTACGCGGAGGCCTAGTTTGCGGGCTTCGGATTGGGCGTAGCGGACGTTGTCCAGCATCTCGGGGGAGAGGAAGGGGTGGTTGATAAGTCCTTTGGATGGATCGTCTACGACCTGGGGGTAGACGAAGGCTAGCTCTACGCCACCTATACCGTCGGCTTGCATCTGCTTGAGTTCGCGGAGGATCTCGGGTTTTTCCACAGCTGTGCCGAACCACCACCAGCGCATCATGGGTTTTGCGTCGGCTGGTGGATTTTGGAAGTTTTGTTTTAAGTTGTCTATAGAAACTTGTGAAAATAATGGGGTTGATAGCGTTACTGTCAGTGTGATCGTGGTGGCGATTTTGGTGGTTAGGTGGTTGTTAGCACGCGGTAAAAAGTATGGAAAACGTGGCATGTTGCTGGGCTCGCTTTGTGGATTTCGGCTCATTGCTGGGAGCTCCTGGTCTGGTCGGGGACTGGGCCGTCGAGGATTGGGTGGTCGAGACCGGAGACGTGGGGGTTGGGCTGGGGGATCATGTCGAAGACTACGATCTCGTTGGTGCCTTGACGAAGCCATGGGCCGGGGACGTAGAGGGTCTGTTGGGGGCCGACGTTCCAGAAGCGGCCTATCGGGTGGCCGTTGATCCAGATGGCTCCTTTGCCGAGGGTGTGGGTGTCGAGGAAGGTGTCGCAGGGTTGGGTTAGGGTGAAGTGGGCTCGGAAGAAGGCGGGGGTGTCGCGGGGGAACGGTGTAAAGGGGACCTTTTTGCCGACACTTTCACGAGCGTCCTCGGTAAAGTCTCCCGCAGGGTACAGGGTACGAGGCCCCGCGTAGAGGCGCGGCAGTGCGGTCATGGGGAGGGGGTAGACCTGCCAGTTGGTGACGGGGGTTCCGGCGAGGGTGACGGATTGGGTAATGCCTTTGGATTCGCCGCGCATGAGTTTGGTGGAGTTGATGCGGCCGTCGTTGGCTACGAGGATGTCGAGTTGGGTAGGGCCTGTGGTGGTGAGGGGGAGGGTGTTTTCGAAGTGGTGGCGGCGGTCAAGGGTTCCGGTGAGTTTGCCGTTGAGGTAAATCTGGGCGTAGTCGTGGAGGTCGGTTAGAACGAGGTCTCCGGTGATGGCGGCTGGGATTTGGGTTCGGTAGAGTATGTAGCCGTAGGATTGGCCGAAGTGCTCCATGGGTCGGGGGGATTGGCTGGGGATGGGTTGCGGGAGGTTCAGCCAGAGGGGGGTGGATTCGGTGAAGGTGATTTGCGGGATGGTGATGATGGGTGGGGTGGTCGGGATGGGGGGGAGGCACGATTCGTTGCCGGTTTGTGCGTCTTGACTCTGCTTGGAGAGTGGTGGCGCTTCGGGCGAAATGCGGGGGTTCTTCGCTTCGCTCAGAATGACAGAATTTTGAGCAGCCTGTGGGCATGGGGTGAATTGGGCGAGGACTTTGCGGTAGGCGTAGAACTTGGGGGTGGGGCGGCCGGATTCGTCGAGGGGGGCGTCGTAGTCGTAGCTGGTGACGGCGGGGCGGTAGCCGTTTTTGTCGCTTCCGGCTCCGGACATGAAGCCGAAACTGGTGCCTCCGTGGAACATGTAGATGTTGATTCCGGCTCCGCGGTGGAGGATGTAGTCGAGGTCTTCGAGCTGGGGTGGGATGGGGCGGGTCTCGTGGGGGTGGCCCCAGGAATCGAACCAGCCGGGCCAGTACTCGGAGACGAAGAGCGGGGCGTCGGGACGGACGCGGGCGAGGGCGTCCATGCCGCCTTGATGGTTGCCGATGCCGAAGTTGACGGCGGCGAAGAGGTCGGGAATGGAGCCGTTGGGGATGTTGCGCCAGTTGTCGGCGGAGTAGAGGAGGGAGTCGGTGAAGCCTGCTTCGAGGAAGATTTGCTTGAGGTGGGCCATGTAGGCGTGGTCAGAGCCGAAGTTGCCGTATTCGTTTTCGACCTGGGTCATGAGGATGGGGCCGCCGCGACCGATCTGGAGGGGGGCGACTTCTTGGGCGAGGCGGTGGATCCAGCGTTCGGCGGGGGTGATGAAGGCGGGATCGTTGGAGCGTAGGGTGAAGCCGGGGTTTTGAGTGGCCTCTGGAGAGGTTTGTGGCGCTTCGGGCGAAATGCGGGGGTTCTTCGCGCCGCTCAGAATGACAGCATTATTTGTGGTGGCGCTGGTTTGGCTTGGCGATGGGGATGCGAGGAGCCAGGCGGGGAGGCCTCCGAACTCCCACTCGGCGCAGGAGTAGGGGCCGGCGCGGAGGATGACGTAGAGGCCTTCTTGCTGGGCGGCTTTGATGAAGGCGGCGAGGTCGTTGTTGCCGGTGAAGTCGTAGTGGCCGGGGGTGGGCTCGTGGACGTTCCAGAAGACGTAGGTGGCGATGGTGTTGAGGCCCATGGCCTTGGCCATTTTGAGGCGGGCGTGCCAGTACTCGCGGGGGATGCGGGCGTAGTGGAGTTCGCCGGAGATGACTTTGAAGGGCTTGCCGTCGAGGGTGAAGTGGTCGGCTTGGGTGGCGAAGGTGTGGTGGGGCTGAGCGATGGCGGGGAAGGTGACGAGGGCGAGGAGGGCGGTGAGGAGAGTTCGGTTCATCTGGGTGAGGGTTTTTGGTGACGCAGCCAAAGTTAGTTCATTTGGGAGAATGTTTCAAGGGAGGATTATGGATAGCGATGTATCTCATCGGGAGATCTGAAGACGGCGGCTTTACACGGAGTTGATTTTGCGGTGTTAGACTCGCTTTCTGCTGTGGGGTGTGGGGCCGCGCATTTCCGATTTTTTGATACGGAGACCCCTGAGATGAAAAAGCTGTGTGCTGGCATAGCCATGCTGATGTTGGCGGCGGGATCCTTGCCGTCTAGTGCCGATATTATTGGCGGAGTTGTTACGGGTGGATCGGCCTTTACGGCTGGTGGGACGTTCGTAAAGTTGACCGTTCCGCTGGCGAATCCTTTTGGGCCGCCCAATAGCGTTGGCAACGACAACTTTCAGAGTCCCGACCTGTATGGATTCGATGAGGATCAGAACATTTTGCTGACGGCTCCGCTGGTGGTTAATGTGGGCGCGAGCCCGATACCAGCAGGAACGGTTGTGGCGAGCCATTACATCTTCTTCGACCCTGGCCCCACCCAAGAGGTCATCGGAACGGTCACTTTTGACTCCCAGGTCCTAGGAATCCTGACGAGTACGGAGACGCTTGCAGCGAGCGATTTTCTTGCTCATACGGGTGTGAATTATCTGAATCCGACGGACAGGGGGTTGGAGGCGGGTGATTCGGTGACGATCAGCGGTCCGGATTCGATTCTGTTCGATACGGTTGCGAGCTCGCCGGGGGACTATGTTCGGGTGCTGACGGCTTTTTCTCCCGGGGGGGCGGAGGCTGCGGCTGCTCCGGAGCCGGGGAGCGTGGCGCTGGTGGGGAGTGGACTCGTAGCGCTGGCTGGGATGCTTCGGCGGACGAGGCGGAGCTAGGTCAGGAGCTTTTCGAGTGGTTCCCAATAGTGGGCCCTCCAGCCTTGTGCGAGGTGTTCTCCGTCGCCGGTGGGAAAGCCGGTATGGTCGAAGACGATTTTTGTGCTGGAGCTCTGCTCTACGAGGTCGAACTTGGCAATGGAATAGACCCCGGGGGGCCAGCTGCCGACTCGCCAGGCCTGGACGATTCGTTCGTCGGGGACGAGTTCGATTTGTAGTCCGGTGATGTATCCACCGAAGATTACGAAGGGGCCGCCCACTTCACGAGTGATTGCGGTGGGCCTGGTTCCCAAGGACGGGTTTGCTTTCATCGCTCCGCTGAGCTGGATGACTTTATCGAATTGATTGGTGTCGGTGAGTGCCTTGTAGATTTGTGCGCGGCTTGCTTTGAATACCGGCTCCTGATGGATAGATTCAGCGGTGCGCGAGACTTCGTCATTTGCATCCGCCCAAGCCTTCGCAGGGCGTAGTGCGATGCCACTGGCTACCAGTGCAGCACCGATGATTGCTTGTCGCCGGGTTGATCCATTGTTGTTCGTTGCGGGATTCAGTCGATTGCTCATCGCTGTCCTCCAGATTTGGCGTTTGGCCGCAAACCCATGACAGGACCGGACCGGAAAGATGTTCACAATCATATTCTCCGAGATTCATTGGCCGCACTCGGCTAATGGGGCGAGACGGCGGCCTTGCTGGCGGAGTGCGTGATCGAGTTTGGATTGCGTGACTGCGAAAGTGCCGGGTGGATTTGTTTCGCTGGCGAAGGAGATTGCTTTTTCGGCTCCGCAGATGTGGAGGGTCTCGGTTTGGCCGTTGGAGAGCTGGCGCATGAGTTGGGGATCGCCGTAGGTTGCGGCTCCTCCGATCATTACTAGATCGACGTCTTCTGGAGTGGCGTGAGTGAGGGACCAATAGGCGTCTTTGTTGTTTTCTTTGCCGGTGTCGCGGATGATGAGCAGGTCCGCGACGTGGTTGGGGGCGAGAGATCCGATTTGATCCTGCAGGCCTACGAGAGTGGCGGGATTGGCCGTGGCCATTGCGACTAGTTCGGCGTCGGTGAAGATGGATGATGGCTGGGATTGGTTCCATACGGAGGCGTAGTTCAACTCGCCTAGCGAGCCTACGCTGCCGGTTGGGCTCCAGTCGGGGGCGATTGCCATGACCACGTTGGCGGTCTTTGCGGCGGCGACGTTGGTTGTGTCTCCATAAAGCTCGATGTTGCTGCGTGGCGACCAGATGAGGCCGACTCCGGCTTTGGCCATGGCGGCGAAGTTCGCTGGGGTCAAGGCAGTTGCGTGGATAAGGGAGACTCCTGGCTTGAACAGGCCACGGCCTTGCAGGGTGTAGAGCTCTTCGGCGGCGGATGCGTTTTTGGGTGCGCCTTCGGCTAGATGAATGAGGAGGGAGCCTCGCGGTTTGGCGGAGAGCGCGGCGTTGGCGGCGGCGAGTTCGCTCTCGCTGATGGAGAGGGGAAAGATGTAGTAGAGGATTGTGCCTAGCCCGGTGCCTAGTTGGGGGTCGTAGTCGAGGTTGCGGGCGAGGCCTTGATCGCAGGGTGTATAGGTTCCTCCTACGACTGAGGTTTCACCCTCGGTGATGGCTTTGACTTCGGCGTAGCGCTCCATCTGGCACTCGAGGCCTTGCTGGACGAGGGCTTCATGGGGTGCGTCCATCAGGAGCTTGTAGATGGGTTTCTGCTCCCAGTCGTAGCGGTTGCCGAATTCGGTGATTGGCTTCCAGCGTGGGAAGACATTCCATGTGAGGTGATTGTGCAGGTCGATCAGGCCAGGGGCGATGACGCCGTGGGTTTCTACGGTTTTGGTTCCCGCCGGTAGTGATACCTGCGCTCCCGCAGCTGTAATCTTGCCGTTCTGGATCAGCACCGTTCCGTTCTGCACGATGCCATCTGGGGTAATCAGGGTTCCGGTGAGAGCTAAAGGGGTGGTTTGTGCGGAGAGCGTCCCGAAAGGGAATGAAAGCACGAAGAGAATCCAATCGCGTGACATCTCTGCCTCCGAAACTTCAATTGGGTGTAGCGCGATCATACTCTTAACGCAGCAGATAGCGCGGGGTGTGACTTCAGGTTTGTCGGTGATTTGTTCGTGGAGCTAGAACCTTAAACGGAAAGAGTGTCTTCGGAGAGGTGCGACCGATCGATGTTGCTTGCTTCGTACGCTGCGCGGCACTGAAAGTATTACCGAACTGTTACGCGCGCCCCATAGCCAGTGGCCATTTGCCGAGCTTAGTTTTTAGACCGAAAGCAGGCATGCCATGGCTTCTGTTGTAGCGCATCCGCCACAAGCTGTTTCTGAAATTGCTGACTTGGTACAGGCTAAGTCGGATGAATTCAACTGGGTGTTTTTCGTCGTGATTGCGTCGTTTCATCTGGGAGCCGTAGCGGCGCTGTTCACGTTCCATTGGTCTTCGGTTGTGGTGTTCGTCGTGATGTGGCTCGTCGCGCAGAACGTGGGCGTTGGCATCAGCTATCATCGCCAGCTTACGCATCGTGGGTTCACGACGCCCAGGTGGCTGGAGTATGCCATGGCCGTCTGCGGCACGATGGCTTTGCAGGGGAGTCCCAGCTACTGGGTTGCGGTGCATCGCATGCACCACCAGTACACGGATAAGCCTGGTGATCCGCACTCTCCCCGCGATGGTAAGTGGTGGTCGCACATGGGCTGGATTCTGCACGGGTCGCTTCATAGCGAGACGACTACGCTCTCCCGCTACGCGCCCGATCTGCAGCGAGATGCGTTCTATCGGTGGCTGGCGGTGTGGCATTGGCTGCCCGTTACGCTGACCGGCGTTGCTTTGCTGGGTGGCGGGATGGCGCTGGGCGGATGGAGGCTGGGTGTGTCTTGGGTGCTGTGGGGCGTGTTTTTGCGGGTTGCTGTCGGCTTCCACGTTACGTGGCTGGTGAATTCGGTCACGCACATGTGGGGTACGCGTCGGTTCAAGACCCGCGATGATTCGACTAACAACTGGTGGGTGGCGCTGCTGACCGGAGGCGAGGGCTGGCACAACAATCACCATGCGCATCCGGTGTCGGCGAGGCATGGACTGGTGTGGTGGGAGGTGGATTTCAACTACTGGGGGATTCGGCTGCTGTCGCTGTTGGGTTTGGCTAAGAACGTTAAAGTGATGCGTCTTTAGGCGCTTCCGGGAGATCGGAGGAACTGCTCTGATCTTTTTAAGCGATCACTGTCTCCTAAGCATTGGATCGCTTTGTTGCATTTTGGGTAAAGTGGTGGTCATCGCTGCGCTGGCGATTGAGGTGTTGCATATGTGCCGAAATATCAAGATGCTTTTCAACTTTGATCCGCCGGTGACGGAGGATGAGGTTCGGGCTGCTTCGTTGCAGTTTGTGAGGAAGATCAGCGGGTTCAATAAGCCTTCGAAGGCGAATGAAGCGGCGTTTGAGGCAGCGGTGGATGCGGTGGCTGAGGCTTCGCGGGAGCTGCTGGTTTCGCTGGAGACGAATGCTCCGCCGAGGAATCGTGAGGAGGAGGCAGAGAAGGCTCGGGCTCGGGGGCTGGCTCGGTTTGGTGCTTAGTGTAGGTGATGGTGGGTTGAGGTTCGCTCTGGAAAATAGACGAGCCGGAGATTTTTTCTTCCGTTTGGGCTTTGATTACGACGATACTGGCAGGGCTTTGCTGGGGAGATTTCAGCGGGCGGAGAAGAGGAGTGTTATGAAGATTCGGATTTGTCTGGTGATGGCGATGTTGGTGGCTCCGGTTGCTATGGTTGCGCAGGCTCCGGCGACGCCTCCGGTGAAGGTGGGGCTTTGGCAGTCGACGAGCACGGTTACGATGTCGGGGATTCAGATTCCGCCGGAGGTGGTGGCGCGGCTGCAGGCGATGGGCAGGCCGGTGCCGGGTGGCCCGCATACGACGGTGTTGCAGTCGTGCCTGACGGCGGAGAAGTGGCAGAAGATGTTTGGCGATATGCAGCAGCAGCGGGATCAGAAGTGCAATTTGTCGAACCAGCAGACGAGTTCGGCGGGGATGTCGGCTGATATTGCGTGTAAGTCTTCGGATGGGCGGAGTAGTTCGACGGGGCACCTGGAAGTGACTTTTGTGAGCACGGAGAAGGCTACCGGCAAGGCGCATATGGAGACGACGATGGCGTCGCAGCCTAAGCCGATTGTGATGGATATGAACTTCGAGAGCGTGTTTCAGGGGGCGGATTGCAAGGGGATCTCGCCGGATTCGCCGCAGGTTGTGAAGTAGTCTGCGCTGACTAAATTGTCCAGTGTGTAGAGAGCAGTGAGCTGGGATAGCCATGTGTGCCCCTTTTCGATGATGGCTTTCTCAGCGCTGCTCTCTACTGCTTTGGTGGCGATGTTACGCCTTCGGGGATGACAGACAAGAAAGGCAAGAGCAGTTGCAGAGCAAGAACAACGACAACTGCAAAAGCAGATCCCTACGGGATGACAACAAGAAAACAAGCAACGGCAAACGCGAAATACTCTGTCGGGCTTGATCGTTGCTAGAAGCCGGGTGGGGTTTCGGCGGCTACGTTGAAGTGTTGTTCGAGGGCTATGCCTGCGCGGGTTATGGTGCCTTCGTCGAAGAGGCGGCCTATGAGGGTGACGCCGTGGGGGACTCGGCGGGGTGGATTGAATTTTGGTAGAGGTTTGGCGGGGTCGGGGGCCCAGTCGCTGCGGGCTTCGGCGACTTCGACGAATCCGGCGCGGAAGGTGAGGGAGGGGTGGCCGGTGAAGTTGGTGAGGGTGAGCATCTCGTCGCGGAGGGAAGGGACGAGGAGTAGATCGACTTCGCTCATGACGCGGGCCATCTCGAGGGCGACCATGCGACGGAAGCGGTCGGTCTGGACGAAGTCGACGGCGGAGAGGAAGCGGGATTGGCGGAAGGTGTTGGGCCAAGCGTCGGGGACCTGAGCTTTGAGCTGGTCGACGGCGTGGTTGAGGGTGATTTCTTCGAAGGCGGCGGCGGCTTCAGCGAAGAGGATGAGGTCGAGGGAGTCGTAGGGCCAGTCGGGGAGGGTGACTTCGACGGGGGTCATGCCGAGGGTCTTGATGGCGGTTAGGGCGGCGCGGTCTACGTCGGTGGCGGGGGCTTCTTTCATCCACTGGGGGAAGTAGCCGACTTTTAGGCCGGTGATGGGTGCGTTGGCGTCGAAGTTCAAGTGGCTGGGGACGCTGGCTACGTCTTGATTGTCGGGGCCGGTGATGGCGTTGAGGACGAGCATGGTGTCTTCGACGCGGCGAGCCATGGGGCCTAGCTTGTCGAGGGACCAGCAGAGGGTCATGGCACCGGTGCGGGGGACTCGGCCGTAGGTGGGGCGGAGGCCGGTGATGCCGCAGCGCATGGACGGGGAGACGATGCTGCCTCCCGTTTCGGAGCCGATGGCGAAGGCTACTAGGCCCGCGGCGGTGGCGGCTCCGGGGCCTGCGCTGGAGCCAGAGGAGCCTTCTTCCAGGAGCCAGGGGTTCATGGTTTGGCCGCCGAACCAGATGTCGTTGAGGGCGAGGGCTCCGAGGGAGAGTTTGGCGATGAGGACGGCACCGGCTTGGTTGAGGCGCTGGGTGACGGTGGCGTCGGCGGTGGGGATGCGGTTGCGGAAGGGCTCGGCGCCGTAGGTGGTGGGGATGTTGGCGGTGTCGAGGAGATCTTTGGCTCCCCAGGGGATGCCGTGGAGTGGGCCTCGGTAGCGTCCGGCGGCTATTTCGGCGTCGGCGGCTTTTGCTTGGGATAATGCGTGATCGGCGGTGAGGGTGATTATGCAGTTTAGTTTTGGATTGAACTGCTCGATGCGCTTGAGGTAGATGCGGGTGAGGCGCTCGCTGGTTAGTTTGCGGGTTTCGATCCAGTGGGAGAGGTGAGTGACCGGGGAGTAGGCTATGGCTTCGTCGGTGGCGGGGAGGTTGTCTGGAATGGCTTTGGTGCGGATGAATTGGTTTGTTGCGGGGCCGGAGGGTTGGCCGGGGAGGATGGAGTGAACCGTCGTGTAGGGCGCGGTGGCGGTGGGGATTTCGATCTTGTGGGGGCCTACGCGGCGCTCGTAGAGAGGGGCCATTGCGCTGCGCCAGTTGCCCGCGGCTTGTGCGCGGTCGGCTTCGGTGAGCGGGGCTTGAACTAGCTTTTCAGCTTCGGCGAAGGTGGCGGGGGTGACTTCGGGGCCTACGGCTGGAGCGGTGCCGAAGGCGGGTGGTGCTCCGGGGGTGGTGGAGGTGGTGGGGGCCTGGGCTTTGGCGGCTGCGGCGGTCGCCAAGAGGGTGAGGGTGGTCTCGGTCAGGAATTGGCGGCGGGATTTGGACATGGTTCCTCTCGGCGGCTGCGTGGGACTCTGAGAGAGGATACTCCAGGGGCTGAAGCCCTTTTGTTGTGGTGTTGGTACCCGAGGCTGAAGCCTCGGGTTCCTAGATGTAATGGCAAGTGCGAAAGCAGATCCCCTTCGGGGATGACAAACAAGAAAAGCAAAGGCAAATGTGGGGGCCCTTCGACCTCGCTCAGGGCAGGCTTCTCCACTGCGCAGCTCACGATAATGCTGTGAGCTGCTTCGGCAACGACAACGACAACAGCAGATCTCTCCGGGATGACAAACAGAAGAGCGAATGCGCTAGTCGGGGATTTGCCAGCCGGCTATGGTTTGGGCGAGGGTGGCGTTGTCGGAGGCCTGGCCGCTGGTGGCGGCGGCTAGTTTGGGGAAGGCTGCCAGGACGTCGTCGGATTTGGCCCAGACGGGGACGTCTTCCATCTTGTAGTGGTAGGTGACCTGGGTTTGGCGGAAGCCGTTGACTACGGTGAGGGGCGTTTGGCTGTCGATGCTGGTGACGACGCGGTGGCCGAAGCAGAAGCGCGGAGCGTAGCGGGCTCCGGTGGGCGTCACGGTGAAGCGGCTGGCGTGGATTGCGGTTTCGACACTGACTTCGAGGAGTTGGGATTTAACGAGGGTGTTGAGCTGTTTGGTTTTTGCGGGGTCGCTGGTCTCGTAGGGGAAGCGCGTGTCGACGAGGAGACAGTCGGGGTGCTCGAGGAAATAGGCGTTGAGGGTGCTGATGAAGTTTTCGGGCGTGGGCTTGTTTTTGGTGTTGCATCCGATGGTGGAGCTTAGGGTAATGGCCAGCAGCGCCACGGCTGCTTTGAGAGTTGCTGCTGATGCTTTGCGAGCGAGTGTCATCGCTTCTCCTGATATGTCTTTAGTTGGATGCAGGTGCGGGATGCGTCACGCATCGTGAATGGACTGTTGTAGTTGTACGCTAGTATGAAATGTTTTGCCTATTCAGAATGTGGCGGGATTTAGAAAGTAACTCGAAGTTGGCGTATTATTTGGCTCCATCATGTCCTTCTTCTCAAACGCGCAGGAGACCTTTGGCCGTTATGGGGGGTACATTGCCGAGTTTCAGGAGTTGTTCGGCAAGCATGAGGTGAGCTTTGGAACGCCGAAGGATTTTTTGCAGCTGGCTCCGAAGCTGGCGTATGACGAGAAGTTCCGCTTGGACTTTGCGAAGTTGACGAAGTCGACCGGGCAGCGGGCGGCGGGGCGGCTGACGCTGACGCGGATGCTGACGATCATTGCGATTGCGATAGCTGGGCTGGAGATTGAAAGCCTGGAGAAGAATGCGGTGTCGATCAGCCTGGTGGTGGTGTTTCTGGCTGGCATTGGAGGGTGGTGTGAGGCGGAGTCGGAGGGTGTGCCGACGAAGGTGGAACAGATTGCGAGCAAGCGTGAAGAGACGAAGGGCGGGATTGCTGTCGTTGCGAATGAGGATGAGGAGAGTGAAGAGAAAGAGGCGCTGGAGCTGGAGCATCGGCTGAGCAGGGGGCCGCAGAGTGATCTGGAGGGGCTGACGGCATCGCTGTTCGGTGGGCCTGCGGTGAAGGAGGCGCTGAGCAGACTGGAGCTGAATACGCTGGAACTGAAGCTGCATCTGGATAGCATCGATCATCGGATGGAGCGGATTGAGCCACATCTGGATGACCTGACGGCGCGGATCAGTTCGACGGCGGAGAGTTTGCCGCGGGCGGAGACGAATGGGCGGTCGAAGCTTCCGGCACAGCGGTTTTCGCAGACAGAGCTTATGGAGCCTCGATCAGGGGAGCAGGCGATTGCGGGGCGTGGAGTGGAGGTGGCGAAGATCGGCATGGTCGTCGCGCCAGCTACCTGGAAGCAGGCGGAACCTAAACAATTGCGACGGCTCTACTGGGTGCTGGCTGCGCTGGGGGTGCTCTTGTTTGTGCTGGCGAGTGCTGCGGGTGTGTTTTTCTATCGTGGCCGGCGGCAGGATTCTGGTGAGAGCCGGGTTGCTGCAGCGGTGGCGGCTACTGGTGCTCTGCACGACGGGGTGGGTGGGACGCATGGCCTGGATCCGCCGGGGCGCGGAGGAGGGAACGGTGCGGCTGGGCCTGGGCTGAAGGCGCAGGAGAAGCAGGAAGCGACTGCGCGGCAAGCAGAGAAACTAAGAGTACTGGCAGCAGCGGGACAGGGTGGGCAGGGAAGTTCGGGTGGACTGGTAAGTGGGCCAGATCGTAACGGGCCGAATCAGACAGGGCAAAATTACATGGGGCCGGGAAATCGGCCGTTAACAGGGGTGCGGACTGAGTTTGGAAATCAGCCGGGGAAGATCCATGTTGCGAAGGTGGATGCGCCGCCGCCGGTTGTAGCGAATGGTTCTTCGGATGCGCCGCGCATGACGGCAGGTCTGGGGGCGGTTGCCAGTGCCAGATCCCCATCGATTCTGAGGGCGGGGCCGGACGTGAGTGCTACTGCTGCCAAGGTCACGCCTCCGCCTGCGGCAGTTCCGCCGGCGGCGCCACCAACTTCTAAAGCTGTATTTGTGTCTGCTTCAACGCTGACGCGTTATGTGATTGCGGCGCCTAAGCCCACTTATCCCCAGGTTGCGCACTTTCAGCGAACAGAGGGTGACGTGATGGTGAGGGCTTTGATCGCGGAAGATGGAAAGATCGAGAATGTGACGGCAGTGAGCGGGCCGGCGGGGCTGCAGCAGGCTGCGGTGGATGCGATGCGGAATTGGCGATACAGACCCTACCTGATGAATGGGAAGGCGGTGGAGGTCATGACGTATATCAATTTTCATTTCAGTATGGAGCATTAGCGCGGGTTGCGAGGACGTGCGTGGGGGAGCCTTGCTGTGAGGCTGCGCGTTTTACTCTGAGTCGAGAATCTCGTCGGGAATGGGGTCCATCTCTCCGAGGGTTTTCATAGTGTCGAGGGTCTTCAAGTTCGCTTGGACCGCTGCCCATTGCTTTGGATCTTTTTTGGTGGTGATGGGGGCGAGAGGATCGGCGTAGTAGTCCTGTATGTCGTGTTTGAGCTGGATGGGGATGGGCCGTGTGGGGTTCCGTGTTAGCTCAGCTAGCAGTTTTGCGTAGGTTTTGTCGGTGAGGGGGTAGCCGCCGGGCTTGACGACGACGCCGGTGTCGAGGTCTCGGTTCGAGATGTAGTGGTCGATGCGATCGTAGTTGGCCATGACGAGGCGGAGTGCTTTGAGAGAACGATTGATGCTGTGTATGTAGAGGTCTTCGGTCTGGACGTTGGGGCCACGAATGTCCAGCATCTTGAGGACGCCTACTTTGGGAACGATGTAGATGAAGCCGGCGTAGAGATGACTTCCGACGCCTGGTTTGTGCCGGTATTCTTGCCAGTTGTCTTCGGTGGCTATCTGGAGGAGTTCGGCCTGCAATTGTGTGAGATCGTCGCTTGGGGTGTCTTGAGGGAAGTTGTTTTTGTGGAGGATGGTCTGGGCGCGGGCGATGTCGGGAAGAAAGCTGCGGACGGCGAAGCGGTAGACGCGGATGGAGGTCTCTTTGCTGCCGATGATGTCGGGCAGGTTGAGGCCGTAGGTCTCGTAGAAGGCGGTGCGGAGCAGGGGGCGGGGGACTTCGAGGCCGACGTGCTTGAGGTAGCGGGAGGGGGCGAAGCGTTCCTTGCTGAGTTGGTTGATGTCGAAGGCGAACTCGGTTTGGACGTGCTGATGTGGGCCTTCGGCGTAGTTGACGATGGGGCCGTATCGCTGGCTTAGCTTGGGGAATTCGATGGGGACGGCGTGGTTGATGGCGTAGCTGTGGCCGATGTTGTCGCCAATGTAGTGGGAGAGGGAGCCGATGGCGAAGGCGAGGTCGTCGGGAGTTTGCGCGTTGCGGAGGAGGCTGATAACGAAGTCGCCGGAGCGGACGTAGTGGGTGAGATCGGAGAAAAAGGCGTTGCCGAAGGGATAGTAGCCGAAGTCCTGTATGGCGGAGCCGCCGTAAGCGTAGGCATGGGCTTCGTTGAGCTGTGCGTCGGTGAGGTTGGGGAAGTGCTTGAGGATGACGGGGCGTATGGAGTTCTTCCAGGCGAGGTCGATGATCTCTTCGTGGGTCTGGACGGAGTAGGGGTTGCCCTGGGTGGTGGTGATGAGGAGGAGTGCGAGGAGCGCCAGGGTTTTGAGTAGGGTGGTGCGTTGGGTCATGTGGGTCTGGTTGGCCTCTGAGCTCTCGCTAGTGTTCACTGTATCCGATGCGGGGACTGGTGAGCGAGTGGTTTGCGGTGGGTATGATCTGGGAGAGGGTCGCATGGAGAGTCGAGTGGATGGGCGACGGGCTCGGTGGATGCAGTATGGCTTTGCAGTACTAGGGACGGTGCTGCTGGTGTTTGCGCTGGCGCATCAACCGCGGCGGTCGGGTGGGCTGACTCCGGTGGCTGCTCGGAGGCACATGCCGGAGTTGGTGCTGGAGCAACTTGGAGGAGGCTCGTGGCGGCTGGCGGAGCATCGTGGGCAGGTGGTGCTGATCAACTACTGGGCTAGCTGGTGTTCCCCTTGCTGGGAAGAGACTCCGGGGTTGATACGGCTGTCGCAGGAGCTGGGGCCGAAGGGGCTGGTGGTTGTTGGGGTTGCGATGGATGAGGGTGGAAGAGATAAGGTGAAGGACTTTGCGGAGAAGTTTCAGGTGCCTTATCCGGTGGTGTTTCCGGCGGCGATGTCGCAGATGGTTTATGGGATGGAGGGATTGCCGACTACGATTCTGGTGGATCGGAATGGGAAGGTGGCGAAGACTTATGTTGGGGTTGTGCGGGAGAGGGATTTTCGGGCGGATGTGATGGCTTTGCTGGCGGAGATGTGATTCGAGGCAACTGTATCGAAAGGAACAGGCAACGGCAAAAGTAGATCCCTACGGGGTGACAAACAGAAAAGTAAAGGCGACGCAAAAGCAAATGGGGGGTCTCTCCACTGCGCAGCTCACGATGAGACTGTGGGCTGCTTCGGTCGAGATGACGATTCTTGCGTGGTTTGAGAAGAAGAGACAGCGACGATGTCGTTAGGTTTGGCCGATTTTGGTGGGATCGGTTTTTAGGAGGATGGGGGTGGGGGGTAGATGGAAGTCGGTGAGAGAGTCGGGGTGGGCGGGGTCGAAGTCGGGGACGTCGGGGGTGAGGAACTTTGCGATGGGGAGGTTGGCTTCGCGGATTCCGTGGACGACGCTGCGGGCTAGTTCATAGGCTCCGTAGCTGTTGAAGTGAGTGTCGTCGTTGATAGCTTCGGTCTGGTTGGGGTAGGCGTTGGCGGGATAGTGCATGAAGGCCTTCATGGAGGCTTCAGGGCCGAGAGCTTCGAAGAGGGTTTTCGACATGGCGTTGAGGTCAATGAGGGCTACGTGCTGGGCGGCGGCGACTTCGCGCATGGCGTCGGGGTAGGCGGCGAGGGAGTTGGTGATCTTGCCGTCGGCGTCGAAGGTGCGGCGGTTCATGCTGGTGACTAGGACGGGAGTGGCTTGCTTGGCGCGGGTTTGCGCGATGTAGTCGGCGAGGAGTTTTTTGTAGTCGTCGAGGGAGACGGCATTGGGCTTCTGGTCGTTGTGGGCGAACTGGATGAAGAGGTAGTCGCCGGGCTGGATGAGGGACATGATCTTGGCGAGGCGGTTTTCAGAGACGAAGGAGCGGGTTGTCTCGCCGGATTCGGCGTGGTTGGCGATGACGACGCCGGGGGTGAAGAAGCGCGGGAGCATCTGGCCCCAGGCGGCCCAGGGTTCGTAGTACTGGTCAACTACGGTGGAGTCGCCTGCGAGATAGATGGTGGGCTCGGGGACGGCTTTGGAGAAGGGCGCGATGGAGATGGAGCGGACGCTGGGGTTGTCGCCGTTGAACTCGAGGGTGAGCTTGTGGTCCCAGTTGAGGATGCCTTGTTCGCGGGCCTTGAGCTTGACGGTATGGTTGGGGTCGCCGGCGATTTCGGGGACGCGGACGTTGACTTCGATGGTGCGGGTTACGGAGGCGTTGGGGGCGGTGGGGATCTTCTCGAGCATGAGGCGGCGGCCTTCGGCTCGGACAGTGGTGACGGAGGCTTGCGGGCCTCCGAGAGTGAGGACGACGTGGTAGTTGCCTTCGGGGATGGCGACGGAGAAGAAGAAGGGTTTGTCGCTGTGGCAGGAGCCGTCGGAGATGGTGGGGGAGTCGATTAGGTCGAAGCCGGAGTTGGTGCCGGTGAAGCGCGAGGTGGGGGAGAGGGTCGCGAAGAGGCGGTTGGCTGGGCCGCAGCTGTACTTCATCAGGTTGGGATTGG
Source organism: Edaphobacter aggregans (assembly GCF_003945235.1). Taxonomy (NCBI): domain Bacteria; kingdom Pseudomonadati; phylum Acidobacteriota; class Terriglobia; order Terriglobales; family Acidobacteriaceae; genus Edaphobacter; species Edaphobacter aggregans. Next base: position 731,184 of record NZ_RSDW01000001.1, on the reverse strand, counting down.
GTGCTTGTGCGTGGGCTGCGAAGGCTGTGGGTAAATAAAGCGCGGCTAGGCTTAGGAGGAGAGTGTGAGTGCTCCGGCGACGCGTTGTGTTGTGCTGCATGTGTACCCTCTCTCCCTCTTGGTTGAAAAGTCCCAATGTCTTTAAAACAAAGGATATACCGGCTTAGCGCCGGGCCTGGTTCTTGTTTGACTTTATGCACGTCGGAGAGTGTCATCCATTCGATTGCTGACGAATCAGGAGCTGTCGCATTGCGACGCTCACCGGATTCTTCTGCTAACGAATTTGTTACTTGTTGGGTCACACTTTTACAAGTACCTTTGGGTGGCTTCTAAAAACTAGAAAAATAGGTTGAAAAACATGCGGCGTTTGCTTGCAACATCCCTTGTTGTGTTTCTTGCATTGGGCGATAGTGCTTTTGGACAAAAAGATAAGGCTCCGGTGGTTCCGGCAGTTGCTCCGGTTGCGGCTCCGGTGGTGAGTGGGCCACCTCCACCGAATACCTTGCAGGATGGGACAGCGATCAAGTTGCGGTTAGCGGAGAATCTGACTTCGGCGACGGCGAAGGCCGGGCAACAGGTCTCGTTTGAGGTGTTGGAAGAGGTTGATGTTGAAGGTGTGCCGGTGATCGCCAAGGGTGCGCAGGCGCTGGCAACAGTGACTACAGCCGAAGCTAAAAAGAGTATGGGCCGCGGCGGCAAGCTGGATGTGAATATCGACTCGGTGCGTTTGATCGACGGAGAGAAGGCTGCGCTGAGCGCCACGCAGAATGCGAAGGGTGGCGGACACACCGGGGCGATGACGGCCGGGATGGTAGGAACGGCGATAGTTTTCTTCCCTGCGGCCCCGCTTCTGTTATTCATTCACGGCAAGGACATCACGATTCCGAAGGGGACTGAGGTTACGGCGTTTGTGTCAGGAGACATGAAGCTTGATATGGCGAAGTTTGCACCGGCCGCTGCGAGTAGCGCCGCTGTTGCCAGCGCTGCATCTGGTCTCACGATTGAAGCGAGTGTGCCGAACTGCGATATCGAGGTGGACGGAAATTTTGTGGGGAGTACGCCTTCGACGTTGAACCTTGCTCCGGGCAAGCATGAGATTGTCGTGAAGAAGACTGGGTATCAGGACTGGACGCGGAGCATGATGGTGGGGAGTGGGGCGATTCGGCTTAGTGCGGAGATGGTGACGAAGGAGAGTGCTCCTCCTGCTCCTTAGATTCAGGTTATTCGGGGATCGCGCGGTCGGGTGGTACCCCATCTTAGGAGCAATGCAACCGCGCCTAAGATGGGGTACCTGGTTTTCGATCCACTGCCTCTGAATGTCGCCATGGACGCATCTTTGTTCAGATCCATGGACTGAGTTTGTGGGTTGGTTCAGGCGTTCGTTCCGCCATCGACAGTCAGATTCGCGCCGGTAATGTATGAGGACTCCGGACCGGCGACGAAGGACACCAATGCGGCGACCTCATCTACGCTGCCGTAGCGGTCGAGCGCTGTGGCGGCCTTTTGAGGCGTGGCCCAATCGCCCGCAGCGGGATTCAGATCGGTGTCGATGGGACCCGGCTGGACGTTGTTGACCGTGATGCCCCGGTTTCCGACCTCTCTGGACAGCCCTTGAGTGAACATCTTGACGGCGCCTTTCGTGGCCGCGTAAGGCACCAGCCCCGGTGTCATCAGTCGCTCGCCTACGCACGAGCCGATATTGATGATGCGGCCGCCATCGTTCATGTGCTTGAGCGCCGCCTGGGTCGTGACGAATACGCCGCGAAGGTTGATGTCGATCATGCGATCCATCTCTTCAAGCGTGGTCTCCTCAAACTTCTTCGGAATGGCCGTGCCGGCGTTGTTCACAAGCACATCAAGCCGACCGAGGGTTGCAACGGCTTTTTCGACAGCGTCATTGACTGCCTTGGTGTCGGCGGCGTCTGCCTGAATCGCGACAGCTTTTCCGCCGGCGAGTTCGATCGCTTTGACGACGGCGGAGGCTGCGGTGGCATCCTTGGCATACGTGATGGCCACGCTTGCTCCATCTGAGGCCAGACGCTTTGCGATTGCTGCACCAATACCTCGTGAACCACCGGTAACGAGTGCCACTCTATTAGCTAATTTAGACATGGGATCTCCTTGGTTTTCTGTGAACAATTTGGCATTTCAGTGATTTAACTGACTGCGATCTAGATAGGACCTATCAGATCTTTATCCGATGTGCGATTCTTGCAACTCGACGTAATATTTTCGAGAATACCAGCCATTCCAAATGGAGATGCATTCGGGTTAGAAAGACGAGCCGCCGAAGACGCTGTATCGGCTCAACGTTGGAACAGATCAAAACAATTGTGCGAGTGAGTCATCTTCTTGGCGAAGACGAGCAGGACATTTCCGCCGGGCAACGTGGTGATTATTTTTCGGAAGCTTTGGTGTGCGGTTGAATGTTCTGGTTGCGGCGGAAACGATTGCCGGGATCGTAGGTAGCTTTAACAGCGGACAGCCTGGCGTAATTCTGGGCGTAGGCTTCTGGGACGCGTGCTGCGTCATCCTGATCGAGACTGTTGACGTAGACGGAGCCGGCCGACCAGGGTTGCATGGCGGAGTGGAAGGTACGCGTCCATTCGATATGGCGTGGGTCTTCTTCTGCGTTGTCCCACAGGCTGATCAGGACGAGGTCGAAGCCGTCGCTGCGGGTTGGAAACGCGGTGGCATTGGGCTGGACGCGTGAGACGGCTCCGTGGGCGTGTTCCAGGATTGCGAAGGAGCGCGGTGAGGTGCGAGTCTCGGCGAACTGGACGAAGGTGTCGATTGCTGTGTCGGGCAGCTCGCGGAGGAAGCGGCTTTTCCAGTAGCTTCGGAGGCCGAATGGAGCGCCGGGGTCGATCATCTGCTGCATGGCTGAATAGGGCATCGTGTTGATCAGGTCGGCGATGGGAGAGCCGAATTTCCGAAGCGGGTCGAGCACACGCTCTCCCTGGGCGAGATCGTCTCCGCACCAGCAGGGGATGAACGCGATCACAGGATGCCCGTCGGGGGTCGACAAGGACGCAGCGTATACGGTGAGTTCGTCCGGGAGTCCCGACGTTACGAAATCCCGGTAGAATTCGAGCACTTTTCGGGCTTCGGCGAGAGGGTGGAGCACCATACCCGAGATCACGGTGGTGATCGGGTACATGCGGTATGTGATCGAGGTTACTACGCCGAAGTTGCCGCCGCCGCCTTTCAAGGCCCAGAACAAGTCGGCGTGATCGTCCGCGGTTGCTTGGATCGAGTCGCCGGTTGCGAGGACGATGTCGTAGGAGAGCGTGTTGTCGCAGACGAGGCCACATCGGCTCATTAACCAGCCGACACCGCCGCCGAGGGTTAGTCCGGCGATACCTGTGGTCGAGATGAGTCCGCCTGTTGTCGCAAGCCCATGTTGCTGGGTCTCGCGGTCAAATTCTCCCCACGTGAGGCCCGTTTGTGCGGTCGCTGTGCGGTTTGATGGGTCGACGACGATGTTCTTCATGGGTGTCAGGTCGATGACAAGCCCGTCGTCCACCATTGCGAGGCCGGCGACGTTGTGACCGCCGCCGCGGATGGCGGGATAGATGTCGTGATCGAGAGCAAATCGGACTGCGGCTTGGACGTCCTCAGGGCCGGTGCAGCGCGCGATGGCGGATGGCCTGCGATCGATCATGGCGTTCCAGATTTTACGGGACTCGTCGTATCCGGCGGAGCCAGGCGTGAGGATTTCTCCGCGAAACTGCGATTGAAGCGAGGTGATGTCCATGTCCGCTCCTGAATCGCGAAATCTTATCACAGCGTTGTGTACGGGACCGCCCTTCTGCGCGATCGCCCCACCTTAGGCGCGATAAAGCTGCGCCTTAAGATGGGGCCACCGGTTTGCGGTTGTACTAGATTTGCCCCTGCTTAGGAGCTCTTCGTTGCAAACTCTTCTCCCAGAGCCCAGAGTAGTTGGCCGATGAGTATTGCCCAGCCTATGAACGGCAGGAACCGCGATGCGATCTTAGCGGCAAGTTTGGCAGCGAGTTTGGCCCCGATATTTTCACCCAAGAGCGTAAGGAAGGCTCTTGAAAAGACGGTGTCGATGAGCTTGAAGAAGAGCGTGGTGACTAGTCGCCAGTTGCTGGCGAGGACGGCTGTTCCTAATCCTTCAATTTCGGCAGCGAGGAGCTTTGAGAATACTTCGGCGAACTCGCTGATGCCGAACAACGCCAGTATCTTGGAGAGGATTTTGCGGGGAGTGTCGCCTTCGCCAGTGAGGGCAGCCATATTGATCTGCTCGAAGTTTGAAAACTCGGCGAAGGTGATGGGAGGCGTATCCAAATCGATTGGACCGTCGGGAAGGGATATGTTGTAACCCAAGTCATCCAGTCTGCGCTGGGCCATGATGAAGATGGATCGACCTTCCTTGAAGTGTTGATGGAAGAGGTCGACATTGCCGCTTATGGAAGAGGCTCCTGCGATGGCACTCTGGACATAGGTATCTGCGAGAGCGATCAGCTGGGTGTCGTCGTTCACTGAATTGTTGGTGGCCTGTTGGGTTGACGACGGCAGATCCTGACTAAAGCAATGGTTGCCAGACAACAACGGGAAACCAAGACTCATTCCACCTGTCAGATAGACAAATTGCCTGCGATTGAGAACGTCTGTTGAACTCATGGTCTTATCTCCTCTCTGCTGGCCCCGATGGAGAGCAGCACCTGGACGGAGTCCGGCCGGCGCAAGGGAAGAGATTGAATTCTTGTGGCGGGGAGACTCCTGTTCGGTGACGGAGCCTGTCCTTTCTTTTAGAAAGACGGCACGGATTTTTGCACCGCGTTGTTTAATTTGTCAACACGCGTGACTCCGGATCGTTGGTGTTTGTGTGTGAATCCGGGGCATGTTCAAAAAGTCGCCGACGCGGGACTCAGTTGATTGGGGCGGCGTTCTGTTGATTGAGCGTGATTGTGTTTGGGCCGGGTTTGAGTTGGATCGGTTGGCCCCAGATGAGGGGTTGGTTGTTGTAGCGGGTGGAGATCATCAGGTAGTAGGTTCCGGGGGGTACGCCGGGGAAGGTTCCGCTGCCGTTGGCGTCGGCGCGGACGGCTGAGGCGGCACTGGCTTTGATGGCGTCCGAGATCTGTTGGCATTCGGGCGTTTTGGGGTTGGGGCCGCAGGTGGTGCCGACGAATTTGTAGGGCGATGTTCCTGGCGGGACGGTGACTCCACCTTTTGCGAGTGCGTTGGCGTAGCTGTCGCGTAGAAGGATGTAGGGGCGTCCGGCGAGAGGATTCGGAGCGCCGGGTTGTGCGGGCAATCCGGAGACGATGGATAGAATGGCGTTGCCTAGAGGCGCGGTGGGGCTAGAGAGGGTGGCTGGGTTGGGGGTTGCGGGTGCGCGGGCTGCGGGGGCTCCTGCGGAGGCGACCATGGTTGCTGCAGTGCCGCCGCTGGAGGGGATGGTTTTGCTCGGAGTGAGGACGGCGAGATTGCAGGTCTGTTCGTACGGGGCAAAGGTGAAGTTGTCGTTGTTGTCCTGGCCGGTGACGGTGCGTCCGTGAACCTGATAGGGGCTGGAGTCGCCGGGGTCGAGCGAGCCGTCGGATTTGAAGGCGAGGGTGAGGGGGTGGTCGGGTGCGTTGATTTTTACGACTGCGCGTGAGCCGTCGGCTTCGACGGTATAGGGATAGGCTCGAGCGGCGTCGGGGCCGCAGCCGAGGATTGCGGACTCGGGGAAGAACTGGACGCTGAAGCCGGTGGGTGCGGCGAAGATGCCGTGCATGCGGATGCCAGCGGGCGTTGGTGGGCCTTTGTCGCCGCCGAACATGGTTTTGAGGAGATCGGTCTGCATGGTCTGGATGCCGGTGGTGGCGCCCTTGGTGGAGAGGTTGATGGCGGGGCAGGTGGCTCGTTTGTTCGCGAAGGTGGTGTAGGTGGGAGCGGCGGTGCCAGGGACGTAGGTGCTCTTGGTGCCGGTGGTGGCGAGATCGTAGACGCCCCCGCCTTTATTGGAGAGGCCGGATTCACCGGCGTGAGTTTGTGCCTCCAGCGCCGTCATCTCTTGATGGTTTGTGACTTGTTGGGTCTCGTAGTGGCCGGGGGTTGATCCGCCGCCGCCGGTTCCGGAGGGAACGACTCCGTCGATGATGACGGGGCCGGGCGGACCGACGATGGTGTTGTCAGCACGGACGGTGAGGACGAGAGGTTTGGGGGTGGTGTTGATGGTGAGGACGGTGCGGCCGTTTTTGAAGTCGACGGTGTAGGCCTCTTGATTGGGAGAGAGGAAGGAGCAGTTGACGAGGACGCCGTTGTCAATGAAGTCGAGACGCCAGTTGCCGGTGCCTACGAATACGCCGGCCATGTTCGGGCCGGGTTCGGGCTGTTTGTCGGCGCCGGGAAGGACTGAGGAGAGCATCTGGCCGAAGGCTCCGAGGAGGGAGTTGCCGAGGCATGAGGAGGGGAGTCGTCCTGAGGTGACGCAGCGGTTGGTTGCTCGCTCTTCGGGGGTTCTCGGTTTCTGTGGCTGTCCGTAGGTTACGGGTTGGTTGGCTGCTTTGAGTTGGCTTTCGGCCTTCTGGACGTTGGCGTTGTAGATGTCCTGCTGCTTCTTCTGGAAGGCTACGGCGGCGGCAAGCTCCTTGGCTGATGGCTGCGTGCAGGTGGGAAGGAGCTTCTTCAACTCGCCGCGGGTCATGTAGGTGTATTGCATGAGGCCGTTTGGCATGACGTGGTCGGGATGGCCCATCATGCAGCGCGATGTGTCGGAGGTGTCGCGGATGTTGCAGCTTTCGGCGAAGATACGCTCGCCGCTGCAGACGTAGGTCGCGCCGATGGGGATGTCTTGCGCGACCGCGGCTGCCGCGAGGATGGCAAGGATGGGCGCGATGCTCAGGATCAGGTGATGCGGACGGGACGGGTTCATCGGTAACCCCCGATTTTCGAGTGGGCGCGTGTCCGATGGCCCTCAGAAGAATCGCGCCATGCCAACAAGGAGCGTGGCTCTGGGTGTCGCTCTGGGAAGGAATTCGATGGTAGAACTCTTTGGCTTCAAAGAGCAAGTAGTGCCGTTGGCCGGCAGCGGGGCGGGTTGAATTTGAAGCATGGGAGATGGCTTTTCTTGCTCGATTTGCTCCTGCGAAAGAAATTACAGCGGTGAGACATTTCTCTGACAAACGTTCCCACGTGAAAAATCTAGACTGGTGCGCTGCATGGAGAGCGCATAGCTCTGGGCCTGAGATTGTGCGCGCAATCCAGGAGGACAACATGGAACGGAACCACTCATTGTTGCTTCGAGCCGGCGCGCTGAGCGTGATGATGTTGATCATGTCCGCTACGACTATCACTGCCCGCGCCGCCAGTAACGGCGACCATGCCCCGGGCAATTCGTTTATCGGGGCGTTTAACACCGTAACTGTCGTTAGTTCAACCGTGCCGCTTAATGGTGACGTAAACCCGTATGGGGTGGCACAGGTTCCCCGAAGCAAGGGAAAGCTGGCCGAGGGCAACTTCCTGATCAGCAACTTCAATAATGGCGGAAACCAACAGGGAACAGGAACAACGATCGTACAAATTGCGCCCGACGGTACATTCAGTCAATTCGCCCAGATTGATGCGAGCAAGGTGTCGTGTCCCGGGGGCATTGGGCTGACCACGGCGTTGGTGGCGCTGCAGAGTGGACTGGTGATCGTTGGAAGTCTACCCACTTCCGATGGCACTTCGGCGACTGCGGAGGCTGGGTGTCTTATCGTGCTGAACAGCGCGGGGAAGGTGATTGAGACGATTTCGGGTCATCACATCAATGGGCCGTGGGACATGACTGCGGTCGATGGCGGGAGCCTCGCGGTATTGTTTGTGACCAACGTGCTGAATGGCACCGTGGCGGCGAACGGCAACATTGTTAACCGAGGGACGGTGGTGCGTTTGTTGCTGGACATTGACGATGCCAAGCCTGAGTTACTCGATAGCACGGTGGTCGGGTCAGGCTTCCCGGAGCGCACAGACCCGAATGCGCTGGTCATTGGGCCGACTGGTGTCGCGTTTGATGGTGAGACGGGGATTCTGTACGTAGCGGACAGCCTCGACAATCGGATTGCGGCGATTCCTAATGCGCTGTTTCGGGGGAGCTCGGCGAATACTGGCTTTACGGTGTCAGAGGGGGGAGCGTTGAACGACCCGCTGGGACTTGCGCTCACGCCAAATCATCACCTTGTGGCTGCGAATGGAGATGACGGAAACATTGTCGAAATAAATCCTGTAAACGGCAAACAGGTGGCGGTCAAACTTGTCGACAACACGGGAGGACCGCCTCCGGGGTCGGGAGCGTTATTCGGTTTAATTGCGGTTCCCGAAGGAGTTTATTTCGTGGATGACGCTTCGAATACGTTCAATCTCCTCAACTGATCGCTAGAAGGCTCCTTGGCGCAGGTTGATGTTGTGCTCGAGGTAGGCTTTGAGGGCGCAGAGCATCTGGGTCCAGCCCATGCAGTTGCCGTAGGAGCCGTCGAGGCCGCGCTGGGTTTCGCGCCAGCCGGATTCGGAGATTTTGACGAGCGTGTTGTTGGGGTCGAGGGATTCGAAGGTCATCTCGACGGTGGTTTTGTAGTTGGTCGGGGGTGGGGTTTTGTCTGCGGGGTTCGCGGATTTGTCTGGTGGTTCGTAGGCGTCCCACTCGAGGACGATCTGTTGGTTGGGGACTAGTTTTTTGACGGTGACGGGAATGTCGCCGGGGTAGTCGGCGAAGCGCCAGGTGACGGTGGCGCCTTCGTTGAGGGGGGCGGAGGAGCCGCCTGTAGTGAAGTAGCCGCTTAGCTTGGTGGGATTGTAGATGGCGTCGAAGACCTCGGCGATGGGCTTCTGGATCTTGGTGTGGACCTGAAATTTGAGTTGCATGGGGTGGTTCCTCGTGGTGGGTGGAATTCTAAAAGCCTCTACCTGGGTTTTTATATGTTGTATTTTTATAACATGTCAAGGCGAGATAAACAGGGGGCGGTTTTTAAGGCTCTGGCCGATGACCGGCGGCGGGAGATTCTCGACCTGTTGCGGGATGGTCCTTTGACTACGGGGGATATTTGTCTTCGGTTTAGGAAGCTGGACCGGTGTACGGTGATGCAGCATCTGGGCGTGCTGGAGGGGGCGGGGTTAGTGATTGCCAAGAGGGAAGGGCGGGTGCGGTGGAATTATTTGAATGTGGTTCCGGTGCAGGAGATTTATGACCGGTGGATCAGCCGGTTCGCTCGGCCTTCGGTGGAGTTGTTGGGGCGATTGAAGAGGGATTTGGAGGAATGAAAAGGCCGGACACTTGATGTGCCCGGCCTCTGTGTTTCTGGTGCGTTGGTTTATTTGCCGTTTTCGGTGGATTTGATGAAGGCGGCTACGTCGGTGTGGAACTGTTTGAGGATGTCCTCTCTGACGTAGATCATGTGTCCGGCTTCGTAGTAGTGATAGCTGATGTTGGATTGCAGTCCGCGGGGCATGGGGAGATGGTGCATCTCGTAGATGCCCTCGAAGTAGGGAGTGGCAAGGTCGTAGTAGCCGCCGGCTAGCATGACCTTCATCTTCGGGTTCATCTTCATGCGGTAGGCGAGGTCGGGCATGACGTTGGCGCCGGTCTCGACGGTTCCGGGTGCGGATCCGCCGCCACCGAAGCCGCGGCCTGGGGGCGTGTGGGTCATGTTCCAGGAGAACTCGCCGCCCTGGCGCCCGGACAGGAGGTAGGTCGCCTGGGTGGCGTACTTGAGGTCGTCATGCAGGTACTGGTTGATGGCGGTGTTCCAGGCGGAGGTGATGGCGTCGCTCTGGGGATCGTAGCCGGAGGTTGCGCCCATGGGATCGGCGTCGGGACCCTGATAGCGGGAGTCGAGACGGCCAGTGGTCATGCCTTCGTCGAGCTTGAGCTCTTTGGAGAATTCGCCGCCAGTGACGCGGAGGTCGGCGCGGAGAAGGTAGTCGACGGGGAGGCCGGTGTAGCTGTGAAGCTTTTCGGCTACGGCCTGACGCTGGGCGTCGGTGAGGTCGCTGCCCTGGAGCAGGGCGGTCATGTAGTCACCGAGGGCGTACTTTTCAACTTCGGCGAGGAAGGGCTTGAGGGCTGGGGGCTGGTTGGGCAGTTTGTGGTGATACCAGGCCGTGGCGGCGAAGGTGGGAAGTGCGAGCGCGTAAGCCTGATCGACCCCGGGGTTCGCGGTGGGGCCGTCGACGCTGTTGTCGAAGCTGAGGATCTGCGAGAGCAGGATGATGCCGTTGAGATCGACGCTGCGAAGATCAGCGGCCAGAACGGCGGAGCGTGGGGTTCCGTAGCTTTCGCCGAAGAGGTACTTGGGGGAGTTCCAGCGGTCGTATTTGGAGAGGAAGCGGCGGATGAAGCGCTCGAAGGCGTGGCCGTCGGCGTCGACGCCGTAGAAGGCCTCGGACTTGTTCTTGCCGAAGGTGCGGCTGAGGCCGGTGCCGGGAGCGTCGATGAAGACTACGTCGCTGACGTCGAGCAGGGAGTCCTCATTGTTGACGATGGAGTAGGGGGCGCCTTCCTGGTGCTGGGTGTCGGGGGTGACGATGCGTTTGGGGCCGAAGGTTCCCATGTGCAGCCACATGGTGGGTGAGCCGGGGCCTCCGTTGTAGATGAAGGTGATGGGGCGCTGGCCGGCGGGGGCATCCTTTTTGAGGTACGCGACGTAGAACATGCGCGCGGTCGGAGGGGCGTCTTCTGCCTTCTCGGGTAGCTTGACGCCGGAGTCGGGGAGCGGCTTGCCGTCGAAGCCGAGGGTGGCGTCCTGTGGGTCGGTGCCGCCGACGGTGAGGGTGCCGGCGATGGCGCGGTAGGCGATGGGTTGTCCCCCTACGGTGACGGTGCCTTCGGTGATGGAGTCGGGTGTGGTGGCGGCGTGAGCCGGGGCGGCGGAAGCGGTGGAGACGGGCTTCTCGTCAGGCTTGTCCTGCGCGATGGTGAAGGGAGAAAAGGAGGTTGAGATTGCTGCCACCGTTAGCAAGACGAACGATGAACGATGACTACGCCAGGGCAAGAACATGGATAGACCTCTTGAGATTCGGATGAATTGAATATAAGCGACGGACTGCCGTTGTTCGAAGGGAATAGCTATTTCGCGGCGTAGCTGGAGACTTCTGCGAAGTAGTGGCACTCGACGAGCATGCAGAAGATGTGCTCGAGGGCGAGGTGGCACTCCTGGATGTTCATGGTGGTGGCGGAGGGGATGATGACGTTGTAGTCGCAGAGGTCGCGCATCTGGCCGCCGCCGTTGCCGGTGAATCCGATGGTGGTGATGTCCATCTCGCGGGCTTGTTCGAGGGCGCGGAGGATGTTGGGGGAGTTGCCGGAGGTGGAGATGCCGAGGAAGACGTCGCCGGGGGCGCCGAGGGATTCGATCTGGCGGGAGAAGATCTGGTCGAAGCCGAAGTCGTTGCCGCAGGCGGTGAGGATGGAGGAGTCAGTGGTGAGGGCGATGGCGCGGAGGGCGGGGCGGTTGCCGACGAGGCGGACGACGAACTCGGCGACGAGATGCTGGGCGTCGGCAGCAGAGCCTCCGTTGCCGGCGACGAGGAGCTTGCGGCCGGCTTGCATGGCGTTGGCGGTGAGTTCGGCGATGGTAGCGATAGTGTCGGCTATGTGGAGATCGGCGAGTGTGGCCTGCATGGTGGCGATGGATTGGGCTAGCTGCTTCTGGACCAGGTGCTTCATGGAATGGGGAGACTCCTGTGATGCGTGGCTCGTCGAACTTTTGCAAGCGTACGAGATGTGGGGTGGGAAGTCGAAGGAGTTGTTCAGGGGGGAATTGAGGTCGTTATTGGCGGCTAGGTCTTAGTATGGCCAAGGAGGGTTGAGGATGAGGATGTGGATTGCTTGTGGCTTGGTGATGGCGGTGTTGGGTGTGGGTGTGGTGCGTGGGCAGGAGGTTGTTGGGACGGCGCCAGCGCCTGCAGGGAAGCCGGTGGTTTTGTTGTGGCCTGCGGGTGCTCCGGGGGCTTTGGGGGATGCGGATGAGGATAAGCCTACGCTGACGGTGTTTTTACCGGCGGGCGTGAATGCGACGAAGACGGGGGTGGTGGTGGCTCCGGGGGGTGGATATCAGCATCTGGCGATGGAGAAGGAAGGGTACGCGTTTGCGGAGTGGTTGAATGCTCGAGGGGTGGCGGCGTTTGTGTTGAAGTATCGGCTGGGGCCGAAGTACCACCATCCGGTGGAGATGTGGGATGCGCAGCGGGCCATCCGGATGGTGCGGGCTCATGCGGCGGAGTATGGGATTGCGGCGGACCATGTGGGGATGTGGGGATTCTCTGCGGGCGGGCATCTGACGGCTACGGCGGGGACGCAGTTCGATTGGGGAAAGGCGGATTCAGCGGATGTGGTGGAGCGGCAGGGGAGTCGGCCGGACTTTCTGGTGCTGGCTTATCCGGTGATTACGATGATGGAGCCGTATGTGCATCATGGTTCGCTGAAGAATTTGTTAGGGGATGATCCTGATCCGGCACTGGTGCGGTCGCTGTCGGCTGAGACTCGGGTGACGACGGACACGCCTCCTACGTTTTTGTTTTCGACGACGGATGATCAGACGGTTCCGGTGATGAATAGCGTGATGTTTTATGAGGGGATGGTGAAGGCTGGGGTTTCGGCGGAGATGCATATCTTTCAGCATGGGGCGCATGGGGTGGGGTTGGCGGCGGCGAATCCTCAATTGAGCGTATGGCCGGATTTGGTAGCGAAGTGGATGCGGGAGCGAGGGTATATGGCCGCTGCGTAATAAGGAGGATGACTGATGACTGTGATGGAGTTTGAGAAGGCGGCGGCCGGGAAGTTTGAGGGTGCTTTGTTGGCGCTTTGGTGGGATGCGAAGGGGGATTGGGAACGAGCGCATGAGGTTGCGCAGGATGTTTCGGGTGCGGATGGAGCGTGGGTGCATGCGTATCTGCATCGCAAGGAGGGGGATTTGGGGAATGCGGCTTATTGGTATCGGCAGGCTGGACGGGAGGTGGCTCGTGGGGATTTGAGGGTGGAGTGGGAAGGGATCGTGGGGGAGATGCTGGGGCGGGGGTAGGCGGTTCGTGCTTTGCACGAATGCCCGATCTTAGCGACGATGAAGCCGTCGCGAAGATCGGGCAACCGGATTTGTGACGATCTGGGATGCTGTGGCGCAGCGAGCAAAATGCGGGGGTTCTTCGCTGCGCTCAGAATGACAATACTTCAACTTTCAACGCTGCTCATTTAGAGGAGTGGTTGTTTTAGCGGAGGTAGGCGTCGTCTTTGTTGATCCAGTCCTGGCGGGGTGGGGTGAAGACGTCGAAGTCGACGCAATCGACGATAGCGGTGGCGGAGTGGGGGACGTCGGCAGGGATGACGAGCACTTCGCCAGCGTGGACTGTGTGGGAGGTGCCATCGTCGAAGTCGAAGCGGAGGGCGCCTTCGATGATAAAGGTGATCTGCTCGTTGGGGTGGGAGTGACGGGGGACGATGCAGCCCTTTTTGAGGAGGATGCGGGCGAACATGGACTGATCCCCGGTGACGAACTGGCGTTGGAGGAGGGGGTTGAGCTGTTCGGTTTCGACGTCGGACCAGCTATAGAGGGTGGGTGCGGACATGGGCGGGAGCCTTTCGCATGTGTGGTTTGAAGTGAATGTTAATTTCTTGCTTTGTGTTGTGCGCTACCTTGTGTAGATTAAGCGCATCGGGGTATGTAAAGCCTCGCTCCCGCGTTTTCCTGAAGTCAAATCGTCGTAGACCGCGAGTTTGCGGGATCGCCGAAGTATCTTCTCTTTTTGTCATTACCTACAAGTTTTTATAACTACTAACTTTGAAACGGGTGATTGAACCATGCGTTTTTCAGCAGTGAAGGTGTTTCTGGTTCTGGTGTTGGCGCTGATCTTTGGCGGAGCGGTCGTGAGTGGACCGGTGGCGGTGGCGCAGGCGACTGCGCCTCAGTCGGGTGCGACGCAGCCGGACCGGATTGCGGCTCTGGAGAAGCAGGCTGCCGATAATGCTACGGCGATTGCCGCGGCGCAGACCTCCGGGGACAACGCGTGGATGCTGGTTTCGGCGGCGCTGGTGCTGATGATGAGCGGGCCGGGGCTGGCGCTGTTTTACGGCGGATTGGTACGGAAGAAAAACATTTTGGGAACGATGATGCAGACCTTCGCCATGATGGCCGTGATTACGGTGCTGTGGGCGCTGGTGACGTACTCGCTAGCGTTTGGCGAGGGTAGCTGGTTTATTGGTGGGCTGCATAATGTGCTGCTGCATGGAGTGGGGCTGGCTCCGGATGTGAAGTATGCGGCGACGATTCCGCTACAGACGTTCATGGTGTATCAGCTGATGTTTGCGATTATTACGCCGGCATTGATTACGGGCGCGTTTGCAGAACGGATGAAGTTTTCGGCGATGCTGGTGTTCATGATCCTGTGGGCGTTGATGGTGTACAGCCCTATGGCGCACATGGTCTGGGGCAAGGGTGGACTGTTGAATGCTTCGCTGGGTGGGCGGATTCCTTGCCTGGACTTTGCGGGCGGGACGGTTGTGCATGTGACTTCGGGTGTGTCGGCGCTGGTGACGGCGCTGTATCTGGGCAAGAGGCTGGGGTATCCGAAGGTGCCGATGCCTCCGCACTCGGTGGTATTGAGCTTTATTGGGGCTTGTTTGCTGTGGGTGGGCTGGTTCGGGTTCAATGCCGGGTCGGCGCTTGCTGCTGGAACGCTGGCGACCTCGGCTTTCGTGGCGACGCACTTTGGCGCGGCTGCGGCGACGATTGGATGGAGCGGCGCGGAGTGGATCCGGCAGGGTAAGGTTTCGGCGCTGGGAGCGATCTCGGGCGCGGTGGCCGGGTTGGTCGCGATTACTCCGGCGGCTGGTTTTGTGACGCCGATCTCGGCTCTTTGGATTGGGCTGTTTGCCGGTGTGTTCTGTTATCTGATGGTCGTGAAGGTGAAGGCGTGGTTCGGGTATGACGACTCGCTGGATGCGTTTGGCGTGCATGGTGCGGGCGGGACGCTGGGAGCGTTGCTGACGGGCGTGTTCGCCAACAGCGCAATCAATCCGATCTTTGGGGCAGGGAAGGCGACTGGACTGCTTGAGGGCAACGCGCATCAGGTGCTGAATCAGGCCTGTGGCGTGGCGATTGCGTGGGGCCTTTCTATTGTAGGTACATTGGTGATTTTGTTCGTGGTAGATAAGACGATTGGCCTTAGGGTGAGTGAGGAAGATGAGCGCGAAGGTCTGGACCTGTCGCAACACGGCGAAGAAGGGTACGATTGGGCGCACTAAGCTACGGGCGTTAGGCTGCGAGCTATGAGGAAGGGCTAAGAGGATATGCAGAAGATCGAAGCGGTGATTCAGCCGTCGAAGCTGGATGCGGTGAAGGATGCGCTGGTGGAAGTCGGCATCGACGGGATGACGATTATGGAAGCGCGGGGACATGGACGGCAGAAGGGCCACACGGAGGTCTACCGCGGAAGAGAGTATGAGGTTGACCTGCTGCCGAAGGTGAAGCTGGAGATCGTGGTGACCGATGAGATGGTCGACAAGACGGTGAACGCCATCATTACGGCGGCACGAACGGGAACGATCGGGGATGGGAAGATCTTTATCTCGAAGATCGATGAGGCGATCCGGATTCGTAATGATGAGCGCGGAGAGATTGCGCTTTAGGCCGGTTCGCAAAGTTAGTCTTGTGGCGGATATTCTCTCGGTAGTTATTAGCTACTGAGGGAATATCCGCGTTGAATCTCTTTTCAGAACTTCTGTTACATTTACCTTCTGTTGATTGCTACTTCTCTTCAACAGGCACTCTGCCCCCTTCTCGAAAATTCTCCCTAACTCCTGCTACTAAGTCGAGCAAGGTGCCCCGCTGGTTGTATGCTGGAGGCTCCGACAGCAAAGAGACAGATGCAGGTAAACGAATCCACAAGTAGCGGGATGCGCGGGAAGTACCAGCGGATGATGCTGGAGATTCGTGGCGCGTTCGAGACGGGTGCGTCGGGGTCGGTGACGATTGCGGCTCGGGCTCGGGCGCTTGACGAACTGGTTGGTGGGCTTTGGCAGCAGGTTATTGAGCAGGATGCACGGCTGGCTAGCGGAATTGCAGTGCTGGCGGTGGGTGGGTATGGACGGCGGGAGCTTTTTCCTTACTCGGATGTGGACCTGCTGTTTCTGCTGGATGGCCGGGTGGTTGAGAAGGATGTGAAGGACGCGATCCGGCGCGTGAATCAGGAGCTTTGGGACTGCGGGATACGGGTGTCGCCAGCGACACGGAAGCTGGCGGAGTGCGAGAAGTTTGATGAGGACAATGCTGAGTTTGCCCTGTCGCTGATGGATCATCGTCTGCTTACGGGCGATACGGAGCTGTACAACAAGCTGTCGGGGCAGGTGGTGCCGAAGCTGTTGCAGCGGGATCAGAAGGCGATTGTGGCGCGGTTGATGGAGCTGACGCGGGCTCGTCATGCGAAGTATGGGGATACGTTGTTTCATCTGGAGCCGAATATCAAGGACTGTCCGGGTGGGCTGCGCGATGTGAACGTGTGTGGGTGGTTGGCTCGGCTGCAGGGGGTTGGAGTCGAGACCAAGAATGGGGATGCAGAGGAAGGGCGGGAGTTTCGGCAGGCGGTGGAGTTTCTGCGGCTGGTGCGGTGCTTTCTGCACTATCGGCATGAGCGGGATGACAATACGTTGGCCTGGAAGGCTCAAGATGCTGCGGCTGAGGGGGAGATCGGGTTGGTGGGACGCCGCCCGAAGAAAGTGGATGCGGCGTACTGGATGCGGATCTACTTCAGGCATGCCCGGAGCGTGGAGCAAAGGGTGAAGCAGATGATGGAGGAGGTTCCTGCGCCGGTTGCGAAGGCCTCGTCCAGGCTGCTGGGTTTGAAGGGTGACCGGAAGCCGCAGGGGACGGAGCAGCAGGGCTTTCGCCTGGAGCGGGGGCGGGTGGTGCTGGATGTGGTGACGGCAGCGGGTGAGGATCCTGCGAACGACCCGGATGTCGTGCTGCAGGTATTTGCAGCGATGGCTCGGACGGGGTGCACGCTGGGCAGGGAGGCCGAGGAGCGGATCTCGGAGGCTCTGCCGTTGATGTCGGCGGATCTGGAAGAGGGGCCGACGCTGTGGCACAAGCTCGAGGCCATACTGACGGGGCGGCATGCGGGGGCGGCGCTGCGCTCGATGCATGCGCTGGGGGTGCTGGAACTGCTGATTCCGGAGTTTCATGGGATCGATGCGCTGGTGATTCGCGATGCTTACCACCGGTACACGGTCGATGAGCACACGTTTGTGTTGATCGATACGCTGCATGCGCTGGAGGATGCGCAGACGGGAGCGAAGGCGGAGTGGTCGACGCGGTTCGGAGGTTTGTTGCGGGAGCTGCCTCATCCGGGGCTCCTGTATCTGGCGGCTTTGCTGCATGACACGGGTAAGGGGCGGGAGACAGGCAGTCATGCGCAGGAGAGTGTTCGGCTAACGCAGAGTGTGCTGGCTCGGCTGGAGCTGGATTCGTATGAGAGCGGATTGGTGTTGGGGCTGATTGCGAACCATCTGGAGATGTCGGCTGCGCTGCGGCGGGATATCTTCGACGCCGAGACGGTGGGGGCGTTTGCGGGCAAGGTTCAGACGCCTGAGATGCTTCGCATGCTGACGCTGTTTACGTATGCGGACATTAACGCAGTGCATCCGGATGCCTTGACGCCCTGGAAGGCGGAGAATCTGTGGCGGCTGTATATGGCGACGGCGAATCATCTGGATCGCAGCGTGGATGAGGAGCGGGTGGGAGCGCAGGCGGAGAGCGAGCTGGTGCATCGGGTGGCATCGTTGCTGCCCGGACAGCGGGCGGCGGTGGCGGGGTATCTTGAGGGGTTTCCAGAGAGGTATGTGCGGACGCGTACGCCGGAGCAAGTGCGGACTCACTTCCAGATGTCGCAGCGGTTGGGGGAGGATGCGGTGCAGCTGGATTTCCGGTACTCGCCAGCAGTGAGTGAGCTGACGGTGGTGACGCCGGATCGGGCGCTGCTGTTCGCGAACATGTCGGGTGCGCTGGCTGGGTGGGGGATGAACATCGTCACGGCGGATGCGTTTTCGAACCGGCAGGGGGTGGTAGTGGATAGCTTCCGGTTTACGGACAGTTTCCGGACGCTGGAGATGAATGCTTCGGAGCATGTGGGGTTTGTGAAGAGTGTCCACGATGTGATGACGGGGACAGTGTCGGTCGAGAAGCTATTGAGTGGGCGGAAACGGGGGCGGCGCAAGGCTCCGAAGGTGGTGGTGGAGACACGGGTCGAGTTTGATGATGAGGCGTCGTCGCACAGCACGCTGGTGGAGGTGGTGACGCAGGACGTTCCCGGGCTGCTTCGGGCGTTGAGTCTGACACTGGCCGGGTTTGGATGCAATATCGAGGTGGCGCTGATCGATACCGAGGGGGAGATGGCGATCGACGTGTTTTATCTGACCAAGGATGGGGCGAAGCTGGAGAAAGATGAGCAAGAGGCTCTGGGGCGGGCACTGATTGAGGCGATGGAGGAGAATGCGCGTTAGGTTTTGGGTTGTGGCGGTGGTCTGGGTGGTTGTGCTGGGTGTCGGGGTGGGGTGGGCGGCGGGGCCATCAGGGAAGACTTGCGTTCGGGGGGTGCTGGAGGGGGAGGTTCGCGCCGGTAAGGAGTTTGTGCGGCCGATTGGGAATGGGCTTGAGGTGATGCTGGAGCCGTTGGCTTCCGGGTGGATTCTGCGGGTGCTGCCGGCTGGGGGACCGCGGCCTGCTCATGATTATGCGGAGTTAGCTACCCCACCTTATCAGTCGGTTAGCCCATTGTTGATTAGCACGGACTATAGTTTTAGGGCACAGGATGCAGTGGGGTGGAATCCGCGGGAGTTCCGGTTTGCGGCTGATGGGCGGAGTTTCGCTCAATTGGCTGAGGTTTATAGCGAGTACCGGAAGTCCGCGATTCCGTCGGAGGATGTGAAGGGCAGGTTAGCCGAGCGGGTCAGCCAGGCGCCTCAAGGTCGGTTGGAGATACTAGACGCTCATCTGGTTCCGGGAATGGCGGATCAGGCGAAGGCGGCGGCTACGGTGGCTTCGCATTTCGGGTCGACGGCACACCGGATAGAACAGCCTGCGGACGGTAAGGTTACGCCGCTAGGGCGGGTGACGTGGATGCGGTTCCGGATCAGTCTGGAGCTTCCGGTGGGGTTTCGACCAGATAAGGGCGTTCGGCTGGAGCGGTCGAGCTGTATGTAACTGCCAGCCAACCTATTGCGCGGAGTCGCATCCAAATTCATGTCCCCGGGCCAAACTATTTCTGATCGAAACTGGAAATTAGCTTTCCGGCGGGGAATCGGTTTTATATTAGTGATATGACTACAGCTGCAGACGAAACGACGAGCAACGGCCGTCCCACGACGGTTCCGCAGAAGGATGACCGCTACCTCTTCGGTAGCCTGGACAGTTTTGGCAAGAACCGGGAGAAGCTGAGAGAGGTTAGCTGGGGATATGACCAACCGGAGGGGATCGTTCTGGCGTCGATGGATGCGGCGATCAACTGGGTGAGGAAGAACTCGATCTGGCCGATGACGTTTGGGCTGGCGTGCTGCGCGATCGAGATGATGTCGATGGGTGGGTCGCGATACGATATTGCGCGGTTTGGAGCAGAGGTATTTCGCCCGTCGCCCCGGCAGAGCGATTTGATGATTATTGCAGGGCGCGTCTCGCAGAAGATGGCACCGGTGATCCGGAGGCTATATGAGCAGATGCCTGAGCCGAAATGGGTGATTTCGATGGGGGCATGTGCGACTTCGGGTGGGGTTTTCAACAATTATGCGTTGCTTCAGGGGGTCAATCAGGTGATCCCTGTTGATATTTATGTCCCTGGCTGCCCACCGCGTCCGGAGCAGCTTTTGTACGCGATTACGCTGTTGCAGGAGAAGATTCAGCACGAGCGCGGCACGCTGCGAAAGACGCTGAATCTTGATTAGGATTTGAGACATTGGTAACTGGGAAGGTTCTCCCCAGTGCAGTTTGAGCGGGCCCATGGGTAAACTATTGAAAATATAGTTGCAAGAGAGTAATTTTTTACCGGTACGGTTAGCAACTGCGGTAAGCTTTACTGAATCGAAACAACATATCGAGCTAATTTTAGAAGCTCACCACACTTGAAGAATTTGAGCGGAGGAAGTCGAATGGTTTATAGCCCGTTACGTCATTTTGGCCGGTTCGTACTGGCTGCATGTGCAGTCAGTCTTGGAGTCGCGAGTCTGGGTGCTCAGACTCCCAGCACAGCCGCCCCCTTGGGCGTCAACCCTTCGCGGGTCGATGTGTTCACGGGCTATTCCTACTGGGGAGCCCATGGACAGTTGAAGCCTGCCGGCATCAATTATTCTTCGATTGATGTGGGCGCGATAGGCAGCGGAGCGTATTACTTCAACAAGTATTTCGGTGGAGAGATTATCTACGCGGCGCACCCGGGCGGCAGAAACAATGATATGTACGCGATCTCGGGTGGTCCCATCTTCCGCGCGCCAATGCAGAATTTCACGCTGTTTGCCCACGCGGGTGCCGGTGCAGCAAGTCTCGACGGGCCGAACTCCCGGAACGTTTCCTACAATCCCAGCACGTGGGGCCCGACGCTGAATGTTGGCGGCGGAATGGATTATGACATTCCATGGCACGACAATCGCTTCTCGCTGCGCTTGTTCCAGGCGGACTTCCGTTACATTCACGCGAACTTCGGGCCGTTCACGCCGCCTCCCACGGCCGGTATCACAGGTGGACGTGCGAACCTGAACGGCGCTGAGTTGAGCACCGGCATTGTGACGCACTTCGGCCACATCACTCCGCCTCCGCCGGTGACTTTCACCTGCTCGGTCTCGCCTTCGACGGTTTTCCCTGGCGATCCTTTGACGGTTACGGGAACAGCGTTGAATCTGAACCCGAAGAGGACTGCCACCTATAGCTGGACCACGGATGGCGGTACGATTACGGGAACCTCCAACGTTGCCAACATCGACACGAAGAACGCGGCTCCTGGCAGCTACACCGCCAAGGGGCACGTGACTGAGGGCAACAGGCCCGGTGAGAGCGCTGACTGCTCGGCACCATTCACCATTCAGGCGTTCCAGCCCCCAACGATCGGTTGCTCGGCGAATCCTTCGACGGTATCTCCTGGGGATTCCTCGACGATTACCGCGAACGGCGTGAGCCCGCAGAACCGTCCTCTGACGTACAGCTACAGCGCAACGGCTGGTTCGATCAGCGGCAATACCTCAACGGCGACTCTGAATACGACAGGAGCGGCCCCCGGAACCATTACGGTGACTGCTAACACGGTCGATGACAAGGGCCAGTCTGCATCGTGCACAACTACCGTTACGGTAATTGCGCCGACGCCTCCGCCAGCGGTGACGACGACCAGCCTCTGCTCGATCACGTTTGATCGTGACAAGAGACGGCCAAACCGGGTTGATAACGAAGCCAAGGCTTGCCTTGACGATATCGCCCTCAACATGCAGCGGTCGTCTGATGCGAAGCTTGCCGTCGTCGGCAACGCGAGCAGCAGCGAGAAGGCAGGCAGCGCGGCAGCAGCAGCACGCGCAGTCAATACCAAGGCTTACCTGGTAGGTGAGAAGGGTGTTGATGCAAGCCGTATCTCGGTCTTCACCGGTTCGCAAGACGGTCAGACTGTGAACTCGACGCTGATCCCGACCGGAGCAACGCTTGACCAGACCGGTCTAACCGCTGTGGATGAGAGCGCAGTGAAGGCTGTGCCTCGGTCGGCACCAGCCCGGCACCACAGAAGTAAGTAGAACTTGCAGTGAATGGCAAAGGCTGACTGGGAATCTCCCAGTCAGCCTTTCTATTGAATGCTCCTGACGACCGGCTGCGTTCGGTTTATGCTTAAACCAAGCTACGGACGGACGGATATGTTGAATAAACGCAATAGATTTAAAGTCTCTCTTCTTGCCTTGATCCTTTCCCTTACCTGCCTTCGGGTAAAGGCGGCCGATTGGTTGCCTTTTGGGCCAAACGGGGGAGATGCACGGGCGTTCGCTGCCGATCCGCACGACAAGATGCACCTCTATATGGGGACGGCCAATGGATGGATCTACGAAACGCGTAACGGCGGCGCGGATTGGAAACGGCTGGCCAGGGTAGGGAAGCGCGATGACCTGGTGCTGGATTCGATCGTCGTCGATGCGGCGGCGCCGGGGCGCATTCTGGTTGGCGCGTGGGTGTTGAGCAGCAGCGATGGCGGCCTGTACATCAGTGACGATGCAGGGGTGACATGGAATGCTTCGGCTGAGCTGAAAGGGCAATCCATCCGTGCGCTTGCGAGTGCGCCATCCGATCCAAAGACGGTAGTGGCGGGTACGCTGAAGGGCGTCTATCGCTCGACGGACGGTGGGATCCACTGGCAGTTGATTAGCCCTGAAGGCAGCCGGGAGTTGCACGAGGTCGAATCCATTGCGATTGATCCGAAGGATCCGCAGATTATCTATGCGGGGACGTGGCATCTTCCCTGGAAGACTTCGGACGGCGGAGCGCATTGGTCCAACATTGGAGCCAAGGAAGGTCTGATCGACGATTCGGACGTCTTCTCGATCATTGTGGATCCAAAGGATCCGAATGTGGTTTACGCAAGCGCGTGTTCGGGAATCTATAAGAGTGAAAACGCGGCTGCGATGTTTCACAAGATTCAAGGAATTCCCAATACTGCACGCCGAACAAGGGTATTGATGCAAGATCCGTCCAATTTGAATATCGTGTTCGCGGGTACGACGGAAGGGTTGTACCGGACGGCGGATTCCGGGAAGACGTGGGTGCGTATGTCGGGGCCGGAGTTGATCGTCAATGACGTGTATGTGAACCCTACCGATTCGAATCGAGTCATGCTGGCGACTGACCGTGGTGGCGTGCTGGTCAGCAATGACGGCGGATATTCGTTTCAGCCGTCGAACAATGGGTTTTCGGCGAGACAGATTACGTCCTCTGTAGGGGATGCGCGACAGCCTTCGACAATTTATGTTGGCGTGGTGAATGATAAGGCCTGGGGCGGAGTATTTGTCAGCGATAACGGCGGCCTGACGTGGACGCAGAAGAGCAACGGACTGGAGAAGCATGATGTCTTCAGCCTGGGGCAGGCATCGGATGGGACGGTACTGGCAGGTACGCGGCACGGGATATATCGGCTCACGGGTGAATTTTGGAGTAAGGCGGATCAGGTATCGTTGGCGTTGCCTGTGACGAGTGCAGCGGCAACGGCCGCTCCGGTAAAGAAACCTACGACGGCTGGCAAGAAGACAGGTACTGCAGGCAAGACTGCGACGAGCAGCGTTGGTGCGAGTCGTACGACGGCAAAGACTGTGCCGGCGAAGGTGTTTGATGGGACGGTCTTTGCGTTTGCGCGTGACGGCGACACGATGTACGCGGCGACCTCTGCGGGACTATTGAAGAGTGGGACAGCGGGAACGAGTTGGACGCTGGCTAACAATCCGGAGGGGCAGGAGTGGTACTTTGTTTCAGCTGCGAAGTCGCTGATCTTTGCGGCCAATTTACGGAACGCGGTCGTCAGCTCCGATGGCGGACAGACCTGGACTCCGGTGAAGCCTCCGACAGAGCTAACGCAGGCGGCCGCTGTTGCGGTAGATGGTTTTGGCGGTCTCTGGATTGGTGGCCGCGAGGGTGTCTATAACTCGCAGGACAAGGGTGCGACGTGGCAGTCGGTGAAGAACCTTTACGTTAGGGATGTGAACAGTCTCTTCTATGACGAACGCGGCGAACGGGTACTGGTTACAGGCAACAGCTCAACGACGTTTGTGTTCTCGGCGCATTTACCCGACAAGCAGGTGAGCTACTGGAACACGGGCTGGAATCTGCGACTGGTGCGGCCTATGGGGAACCATCTGGTGGGCGCGACTCTATTTGATGGTGTCGTCATTCAGCCGGAGATGGTGAACTCGGTAGACGCGGCGGCGCATTGAGAGTCTCACGGGAATGGCCGCGGAGGATAGAATCGTACTATGAGCTTTGAATCGAAGAGCACGCGCCCACGACACTCCTTCCAGACAGACGACAAGGCGCTTTTGCCGATTGCGGCAAAGGTGGAAGCAGGGGAGCGGCTCAGCTTTGAGGATGGCGTGGCTCTCTATCGCAGCGGAGACATCCTGGCGGTGGGTTGGCTGGCGAACCTCGTGCGCGAACGACTGCATGGGAACACGGCTTACTTCAATGTGAACCGGCATATCAATCCGACCAACGTCTGCGTGGCGTCTTGCAGGTTGTGTGCGTTTGGGCGGAAGAAGGGCGAGGCTGGGACATATACGATGGCTCTTGAGGAGGCGTGGGAGACTGCGGCCTCTGGCTACTCGGAGGCGGTGACCGAGTTTCATATTGTCGGCGGACTGCATCCTGACCTTCCTTTCGAATACTTCATGGACTTGGTGCGCGGGTTGAAGGAGCGGTTTCCGAAGGTACATATCAAAGCGTTCACCATGGTGGAGGTGGCGTTTTTGGCCAAACGCGGCAAGATGACGATTGCCCAGACGCTGGAGCGGATGAAGGAGGCCGGCGTGGACTCGTTGCCGGGTGGCGGCGCGGAGATCTTTGCTGACCGGATCCGGCATATCATCTGCGACCACAAGATCGACGGTAGCGAATGGTTGGATACGGCTCGGACGGCGCACAAGATCGGGCTTCGGTCGAATGCGACGATGCTTTACGGGCACGTCGAGAACGATGAGGATCGCGTCGACCATCTGTTGAAGCTTCGGGCGGTGCAGGATGAGACAGGCGGATTCCAGACATTTATTCCGCTGGCGTTTCATCCGGACAATACGGCGTTGGCGCATATTCCGCGGACGACCGGGATGCTCGATATGAAGCAGATTGCGGTGGGCCGGTTGATGCTGGATAACTTTTCGCACATCAAGAGCTATTGGCAGATGGTCTCGCCAAAGATGGCGCAGATCTCGCTGCGGTTCGGCGCTGATGACATCGATGGCACGGTTGTCGAGGAGAAGATCTATCACGATGCGGGAGCGACTACCCCGCAGGGCATGCGAAGGAAGGATCTGGTTCGGCTGATTACAGAGGCTGGACGAGAGCCTTTCGAGCGGGACACGATGTATCGCGCGGTGACACGGAGCGAGGATACGTTCACGGTTGCGGTTTAAAGGTTCGACTTTAGCCCGGGCGATGTTTCGTTGCGCTGAGGTTTCAGCGGCCCTTGAAGGACCTACTTTTCGGCATCCCCTAATTGCCTTTCTGAAGTAGCCGCCTTGCATTTTCTTGCGTATGTGGGCGCAGGGTTGTGCGTGCAAGTTGCTGCATGTGGGAAAATCTTTGCCATTTTGCAGTAGATAATAGTTTTCCCAAAATGCGACTTGTTTTGCATAGTTGGGTCACTCTCCAGGCTAAAAACAGCGATTCTCCCTTGAAATCTGCATATTCGCAAATGGCCGCTTATTTGCTGGTAACTATGCTGTATCAGCTTGTAATCAAAGTGGTTACCATGCTTGGGCTTTAAACGAGCCGGGTTACGTGATAACAAGTAAGGGAGTCTTCCCGGAGTGTTTTCGAGGAAGGCGAGATTCTGAAGAGCTTGTTGCGGCGGGGTTGTACAACTCCTTCGCAATGGGGAAACAAATGCAGTACTGAAGTTCATTCATCTTTTCGCAAAGGGGAATCACCATGTATCTATTTTTCACGCCTGCCTTCGCTGCTCTCACTGTTATTGCTCTGATCCAGCTTCGGGATCAATTTCGCTTTTCGTCTCCTCGTTAAAGATCGGTCAGTTTTAAAGTTTGTAAAAGCCAGGCTTTTTAGCCTGGCTTTTTTTTGGCGTACGAGTTGTTTGGAGATTCGGCTTCGTTCCGTAAGTGTGTGAAGCGAAATACTTATCAGGGGAAACGCGAGGGAAAACTTTTGCCTCTGGGGAGGGCAATCGCTTTGTCTACGATGTCGCTTTTTGGTACACCGAACGTCCTGCCCAGCTGAAAACGGCGTTTCTTCTGCGAATATGCAAAATTTTGCGAATGGCCTCTTGCTTGCAATAAGGGATAGTGCACCAGCAAAGCAATGGAAGCGGCTGTGGCGCCCAATCTTCTGAATGGACGCGTGGCCAGAACTATGGATTCTTTCGCGAAGCCGTGTGTTCGTGAAAGCAGAGTGTTCAATCGGTGAGTCGAGGCCGCGGTTACAACGACGGCAAAGCAGACCAGATGAATGGACACTTTGGAACAAACGCTCGCACGGCGAGCAAGGAGAAACGAAGTGAAGAAAATTGCTTATCTTTTGCCTGCTATCTGTCTTGCGTTGTTCTCTGGTTCAGCAAAGGCTGACACGCTGAAGATGGTCGGAGCCGCGACCGGACAGACTGGCCCGTATCAGTTGCAACTCGATGGAACGACGCCAGTGAGCCTGTTTTGCCTCGATGACCAGCGGGAGGTCCAGGTTGGAGAGTCCTGGCAGGTAAACATCGTGAACGGCGATGCCTATCTGAACTCCTCTAAGAGCTCAACCGGCTTCAAGTATGAGGAAGAGGCTTACATCTACAGCATGCTTGGGGTTTCGAATGGTCATGGTCATACCTACAACGCCACCGATGTTCAGGAAGCACTTTGGTACATCTTTGACCATGGTGCGAACACGGATTCGTATGCCTCGACCCTGGTGAGCAACGCTTACTCGTTCGGCGGCTACACGAGCTCGTTCCTGGACGACTACAACTTCTATATCCCGACCGGAAACGACATTGCTGATGGCCGTGGGTTGGGCCTTCCGCAGGAGATGA
This sequence comes from Edaphobacter aggregans, assembly GCF_003945235.1. Lineage (NCBI taxonomy): Bacteria > Pseudomonadati > Acidobacteriota > Terriglobia > Terriglobales > Acidobacteriaceae > Edaphobacter > Edaphobacter aggregans. The sequence continues at coordinate 704,457 of NZ_RSDW01000001.1, read as the reverse complement.
TCGGGCTTGCACCGACGCCGGAGCCGTCGAGCCTGCTGTTGTTGGGATCGGGACTGGTGGGTCTGGGGGGCGTGGTTCGCCGGAAACTGGTTCGCGCATAGGTAATTGCGACTGAGGCCTGTTGCGGAGGCTGGCATTTGCCGTTTCCTCCGCAGCAGGGAATCACAAACACCAAGCTTACATTTCACATTTCGCAAAAGAGGAGAACTGCTATGTATCTATTGTTTTCGCCCGCCATGGTTGCTCTTGCCGTTATCGCACTCATTCAGATCCGCGATCAGTTCCGCTTCTCATCAACCCGTTAGTGTCGGAGGTTGTGCCCGCTGTCCTTCATGAGGCAGCGGGATTTCCCCATAGAGCCAGGCCAATGCCTGGCTCCTTTTTGTAGCATGACGGGCTCTGCAGGAGGGACCCAACGCTTTGCGGGCACGGGATCAGCCGACTTGTACGAGCTCATGCTTGCAGCCGCGTAGGAGTAGGACTTTTGTCGCGTCGCTGTGGGTGAGATGCAGCGTTCCGAACTAAACCCCTGCCCCTTCAAAGTGAAGCTCGATCTCTTCGAGGGTCTTGCCCTTGGTCTCGGGCAGGAAGAAGACTGCGGTGATCAGATAGATAACCGTGAAGCTCGCGAAGAGGAAGAACATCGTCGAATAACCGTACTTGCTGACGACGGGAAGGAAGATGCCGGCTAGCGTGGTTGAAACGATTTGGTTAATGACGAGCGCGATGCTCATGCCGTTCGAGCGGATGCGTGTGGGCATCAGTTCTGAGAGGGCGAGCCAGACACAGACGCCTGGGCCGATCGCGAAGAAGGCCATGAAGGAGTAGAGGCCGAGGGCGACGAGCCAACCGTGAGTTGAGTTGGGGACGCTGCCTATGAGCGCACGCTCAATTTTGAGGGGCGCAGTACGCGCGGCTTCGAGATTGGCGAAGGGGTTTTTGAAGATGGCTTCGACTTTGTTGGCTGGGACGCAGCCCTCGCGGTTGATCTGGATGGGAGCGGCGCCGCGGTCGTCTGAGCGGACGTAGCTGGTGGCGCAGGTGAAGTCACCGAAGGAGTAGATGACGGCAAGGGAGGCGCGACTGCTGTCGATCTCGCTGCCGGAGTATCCCTGCGCGGCGAGGAGGCGCTGGGCCTGAGCTCCGTCGAAGGGAAGGGTCAGGGTCTGGTCGGGAGCAACGAGTGATTGAACTGCGCCACTGGAGTCGATGTTGAATTTCTCCGTAGTGCGGAACAGCAGGGCTACGGTGATGAGGGAGACGATGATTCCGGAGGTACCGAGGGTCAGCAGAAATTTGCGTCCCTTGCGATCGACGAGCGTCATGCCGACCAGGGTCATCAAGAAATTGATGACGGTGAAGATGACGTAGCCCCAGTGGGCGCGGATGTCCGAGAGACCGCTCTGCAGCAGGATGCTGGTGTTGTAGCCAATGATGGAGTTGATGCCGGTCGCGGTGTTGCAGAAGAGGATGATGCAGGCCAGGATGAAGGGGATGACGTATTTGCGACGAAGGAGGGTATCCTTCACAGCTTTCCCGCTCGAGTTCCCGGAGGATGTGGCTGCGAGGGCGGCCTCTTCCATCTCGCGCAGTTCGAGGTCGGCCTGTTCCGTTGAGCGGGAGCGAAGGAGCGCGGCGTGGGCAAGGTCTTTTTTGCCGCGTGCAAGCAGCCAGCGCGGAGATTCGGAGACAAAGAGGCTACCGAGGACGAAGAGGAGCCCGGGTGGAAGCGAGACCCAGAAGATGCGGCGCCAGGCCTGGTCCTTGAAGGCGAAGAGAGTGGCGGCGTCGGAGATCCGTCCGACAGCTTCGACGCGGTAGCTGTAATAGATGCCAATGATGGCTGCGGCGACGATGCCCAAGGTCAACAGCCACTGGAAGATGCCGGTGCCTTTGCCGCGATGCGCCGCCGAGAGGCACTCTGCAAGGTAAAGAGGAACAACGACTCCGATGAGGCCGCCGCTGATGCCCTGCAGGAGCCGTCCGAAGAAGAGCGGTCCGTAGCCGTGGGCGAGGGCTATGACAGGGATGCTCAAGACGAAGGTAATGCCGCTGAGGACCATCAGGGGCTTGCGGCCCATCCAGTCGGCGAGCAGGCCGGCGAAGAGTGTCGAGAAGACGCTACCCAGAAGGACGGCGGCGACGATGACAGAGAGCTGGCCGGCGTTAAGGTGCGAGGTCGCTTCGAGATAGGGCAGCGCGCCGCCGATGATGCCTACGTCCACTCCGTAGAGGAGGCCGCCCAGTCCGGCGACGAGCAGAAGGAAACGGTTGTAGCTGGGCTTGATGTCGGGGACAGCGGACGAGGGCGCGGAGTGCGAAACGATATGGGCCATAGGGAAATTACAGTTGCAACTCTATATCACGCGGTGGATGGATTCACCGGGAAATAGGGCTCTCCGTTGCTGGTGCTCCTTCGGGAAAGGTTGGGCTGGCCAACCATCCGCTCACGATACCACAGCGTATGTGTCTGTGAGAATCGGCATTCGGTGGAGGTCGGAGCTTGGTTTGTGCAGTGCATCGCGGGATGTGGAGGGCAGTACACTGGATCGCAAGGTGCAGATCAAAGACAAGTTTGTAGCGATGATGAACGCCGAGGCGAGGGTGGATCTTCGCCTGAGTGATTTTCATCCGGTATCGGAGTTGCGGACGACGGAGCATATGGTCGAGAAGCCGCGGTTTCCTGTGATTGATTATCATAATCATCTTGATTCGCAGGACCCTACAGAGATGCTGCGCATTATGGACGCGTGCGGTGTCGAGAAGATTGTGAACATCACAATGCTGACTGGAGACGCGGCCCTTGAATCGATCCGGAAGTTTCACATGGCTGATAAGGATCGGTTTGCCACGATGGGGTGGATGGATTGGACCGGGGTTGAGCGCGATGATTTCGTTGCTGTTACGCTGGATCGGCTGGAACGGCTCGTCGAGCATGGGGTGTGTGGGATCAAGTTCTGGAAGGATTTTGGACTAACCGTACGAGATGCTGAGGGCAAGCTGCTGAGCGTCGACGATGAGCGCTTTGCGCCGATCTTCGAGAAGGCCGCGGACTGGAAGCTTCCGGTGATGTTCCATACCGCAGATCCAGCTGCGTTCTTTCGACCGATCGATGCTGCGAATGAAAGGTATGAGGAGCTAGCGGCGCATCCTGAGTGGGGATTTCAGGGAAGTCCGGTGGGCAAGCGAGAGTTGCTGGAGCAGCGAAATGTGGTGTTCGGACGGCATCCGCGGACGACGTTTGTTGGGGCGCATATGGGGGAGAGCCCCGAGGATCTGGCCTTCGTGAGCAAGATGCTGGATAGCTATCCAAATGTGTGCGTTGATATGAGCTCTCGGACCCCAGAATTGGGTCGGCAGCCGTATACGGCGCGTGAGTTCTTTCTGCGATATCCGGATCGGATCGTGTTTGGTACTGATCTTGTACCGACGATCGAGATGTATCGGTTGCACTATCGGTTCTTCGAGACAGCGGACGAATATTTCGAGTATCCATCACATACCTCGCGGCAAGGGCGGTGGAATATTTATGGGATATTTTTGCCGGATGAGGTTTTGCGGAAGGTGTACAGGGAGAATGCTCTTAAGTTGCTTGAGCGCTGAGATAAAGGAAGGGAAGCAGCTTTGCAACTGCTTCCCTTCGAATAGCGTTAGTAACGCGGATAGTAGTAGGCCGGTCCGTAATAATAGGGCGGGGGTGGCGGTGGTGGGTAGCGCCGTTGCAATTGGGCCGGTTGTCCTCCGACCGGAACGCCGGCACCTAGACGGTTCAGTTCGGCCTGGGACACAGTGGTCAACTCTGTTGGCTGGGTGAGACTAAAGCTCAGGATCGCTTCTGCAGGTATCATCACCTCTCCCTGCCGCGATGCCGAGGAGACGCCAAGGCCAGCGACTCCGCCGACGCCAGCGCCGACCGCTGCCCCGACGCCGCCGCCAGCGATCGCGCCGATCATTGCGCCGACTGCGCTGAGACCGACGGTATTGCCGACGGTGGATCCCGTCTTGTCTGCGCCCTGTTGCGACCAGAGGCTCGACACGAGCGGGTAAACCTGGCCGCCCAAGGCTACCTGCGTGAGTTGCAGGGAGAGCCCGCCGCGGCCCTTGAACTGGCCTGCGTCATGAACGTCGGTCACGACGCCCTGGACGGTAGCACCGCGCGGGATGGCGATCGATCCACCGGCGATGACATCGCTGAGGACGATTCCATCGAACGGGGTTCCAGGAGCAGTCTTACGGCTGTCCATGCCCTGGTTGATACGCACGCGCAGCACGGTGCCAGCGGGAACAATGACCGCATCGCCGCCCCTCTGTGCGACCATTGGCTGCTGCTGGGGATAGGCATAGGGCTGTGGCTGGTTGTAACCGGAGGGTGGTGGTCCATATGGGCGCCCATATGGTTGGCGATAGGGGCCATAGGGAGCCTGTGGCGGGGGCTGCTGCTGCACTGACGCCTGTGGCGGGGCGGAGTCGTTGGGATAGCTTTGAGGCGGCGCGGACTGTGTCTGTTGAGGCGGCGCAGTCTGCGTTTGCTGAGGCGCTGAGGGAGCCATAGTGCCGTCGGACTGGAGGTTGGGGTTCGTGCCCTGGTCGGCGGGGTTCTCGGGCTGCTGTGGGACGCCAGCGGCTGCTGGAGCCGACGTTCCGATGGTCAGCTCGTCGACTACTTTTTTCACGCCCTCGGTGGTGGAGACGACCTTTTCTGCCAAGTCTCGCGATGCCTCATCACGAACGGTGCCGCTTAGCGTGACGGTGCCGTACACGGTGGTCGTGCTGATGGACTGATCGGCTAATGTGGATGAACTCGCCAAGGCCTTCAGAACGTTGGATTCGATCTGAGCATCAGGCACAGTCGCCGGTTGGGCCTGCGCAAAGGCAATGCTAGATAGTACAAGCAGAACGGCAAAAGATGCCACTCTTGAAAGTGTAGAGAGATTGGTACTCTTCTCCATCGGTCCTCCGTGACCCATTGCGCGATGGTTGGTTTCACCGCGCAATTCCTACATTTATGCAGACTCCATTTTCTGGCAAAAGTTACGGCCAACTCTATGGATTATCGATGCAAGGGGATGCGGGCAATGCAGCTGTCGAACCATTGACCGAAGGGCGTAGTCACGGTATATTCAAAGAGCGGGGTGGAGCAGCCCGGTAGCTCGTTGGGCTCATAACCCAAAGGTCGCAGGTTCAAATCCTGCCCCCGCAACCATTTAGGGAATCACCCCATAGAACCCCGCCTGAGAGTGGGGTTCTATTGTTTTGGCTATCGTTTTACATACTACCGATAACTCCCCCCTTTACAGGCAACCATCTGTACGACTTGGTGTTCGCTCTGCGTTTGGAACGCATCTGAGTGTAGCTATGGGTGTTCATGGTTTGCGTTCACCTGAAGTATGACGCATACGTTTTTTGGCTCTGCTCCGACAGTGGACGCAACATGTCTACAGTCGGCGGCTCGGCGTCAATACGGCAAATTCCAGGAATTATCTTGACGTGATACGTTCGTGAAAAGTAGAATTAATCCAGACTCTATCGATTTTATCGTTTTGTTCGCTACAGAATTGATTCTTCCCATGTCGTGCTGAGGTTTGGAAATCAACTTTGAGTAGCGGGACGGCCTTTTCGTCGGTTCGGCCTGGCTACGGTTAGGCAATCATGTTGCTCACCGTACACAAAGCTAGACGGGTCCTGAAAACGCACGGTGTGGGTCCTGTGATACAGCGAATAACGAACGAGTTTATGGGAACGACCTCTGCGTACTGGGGTCTCAAAGGACAACCGGCGTTTGAAGATCTTGATAGTCTGATGGATTTTACGAACTCCGCTTACCACGGATTCATTTACACAATCCAAGTGCGTTCGGAATTCCTGTCACTGCTGAAAGTAGTGCGGGAACTGAAGCCTCAGACTGTGCTGGAAATCGGGACGGCCAGAGGTGGCACCCTATTCTGCTGGACCCGGGTTATTCCAGAAGACTCCTATCTGATTAGTATCGATCTGCCGGCTGGCAACTTCGGCGACGGTTATGGCGTATGGCGCAGTCCGATCTATCGCTCTTTTGCACGGGGTCGGCAACGCATAGATCTCCTCCGTGGCGACTCCCACAGTCAATCGATCCTGGAAAAAACCGCCGAACTTCTCAATGGAAGGCAAGTCGATTTTCTGTTCATTGATGGAGGGCATACTTATCAGGATGTGAAACAGGATTTCGAGTTTTACAGCAGGTTTGTTGCCCCTGGCGGACTGATCGCTTTCCACGATATTGCCGCACATCCCCCGTCGACAGGTTGTGAGGTCGACCGTTTCTGGTCGGAGATTAAGCCTCAGTACGAGTCGGAAGAATTGATCCAGGATCAACATCAGGGATGGGCTGGGATTGGATATCTTCGCTGGAATCCGGGGGGTGCAGCGAACGCATCCTGGCTGGCTCAGGATGGAATTCGAAGACAAGCTTAGATACAAGTCAAAATCATCCCTTAACCAGCTGCCTGACGAGTGTTTATGTCAACGGCTGTACATGGGGTTCAGCAATCGGAGGCTGTTTAGACTGTCCGACCAACCGGAAGTCCTCCAATTCTTCGGCTTGCGGCTCGTCCCATCCTCCGGTCGGGACGACGGTCTGTTCGACCTCTTGCGGTCCCCATGTGTGCGGCTCATAGACGTAGATCGGGGTTGACGCCTTTAGGACAGGATCGACGATTCGCCAAGCTTCTTCGACATAGTCCTGTCGTGCGAACAGCGTGGCATCCCCTGCCATGGCATCGCTCAGGACACGCTCGTATGCTTCCATCTCTTCAGGACGTGGGTGGCGGCTGGCTACCATCTCGACCTCCTCTCGTGGGCTGGCTCCAGTGGGCGAGGCGACTGAAACCGCCATCGCTACTGTCATCTCCGGGCTGATGCGGAAACGAACGTAGTTCTGTTGCACGTTGATCTCGGTCAAATTGGTCGTGGGTGGCTTGCGGAGGCGAGCCATTACCTCCGTGCAGGTAACCGGCAGGTTCTTCCCCGCGCGTATGTAGAACGGCACACCGTCCCATCGCCACGATTTGATCTCAAGCTGGAGGGCCGCAAAGGTCTCCACCTGTGAGTTCGGTGCGACACCTTTTTCTTCCAGATAGCCGCGAAACTGGCCACGGATGAGGTTCTTCGGGTCCACAGGCGGAATTGCCTTCAACACCTTAACTTTTTCATCGCGTATGGACTCACTGTCGCTTCGTGCAGGGCACTCCATAGCAAGATTGCACATGATCTGGAAGATATGGTTCTGAACGACGTCGCGAATCGCACCGGTCTGATCGTAAAAAGAGCCCCGGCCCTGCACGCCGAAATTCTCCGCCATTGTGATTTGCACACTCTCGATGTAATCCCGGTTCCAGAGCGGCTCCAGAAAGGAGTTGGAGAAGCGAAAGGACACCATATTGTGGACGGGAGCCTTCGCAAGGTAGTGATCGATGCGAAAGATCGATGACTCCGGGAACACTGAGAGCAAGATCCGGTTTAGTTCCTGGGCGGAGGCAAGATCGTGACCGAAGGGCTTCTCGACGATAATGCGTGCTCCCTTGGCAGAGCCCGATAGCACCAACTGCTCCACGACCTTTTCAAAGAGCGAAGGCGGGATTGCAAGATAGTGAGCGGGTCTCTCGGCGGATCCAAGCTCCTTGCGTACTGCGGTGAAGGTGGCGGAGTCGGAGTAGTCGCCGTCGACGTAGTGGAGCAGGGAACTGAGCTTTGCCCATGCCGCGGGATCGAGGCCACCGTGCTGTTCGAGGCTGTCCTTGGCGCGTGCCTTGAGCTGATCGAGATTCCACCCGGCCTTTGCTACGCCGACGACCGGGACGTTGAGATTGCCACGCTTGATCATCGATTGGAGCGCAGGAAAGATCTTCTTGTAGGCAAGATCGCCGGTAGCACCAAAGAAGACCAGCGCGTCGGAATGCGGTTGACTCATATTTCTCCCTTCATGCTTGCGAAGTTACTTGGCGGCTGGCTTCTCAAGATGACCACCGAACTCATAGCGCATCGCGGATAAAAGTTTGTCGGAGAAGTCTGCTTGTCCTCGAGAACTGAATCTCTCGTAGAGAGCTGTAGTGAGAACTGGAGCCGGCACGCCCTCATCGATCGCGGCTTTGATCGTCCAACGACCTTCTCCGGAATCTGACACCCTACCGCCAAATTTCGTGAGTGCAGGGTCTTGTGCGAGTGCTGCTGCGGTCAGGTCCAACAGCCAGGAAGCGATCACACTGCCTCGACGCCAGACTTCAGCGATCTCAGTCAAGTTGAAGTCGTATTGATAGTTTTCGGGGTCGCGGAGCGGTGTCGTTTCGGCATCGATCTCGCCCGTCTGTTTGCCAATATCAGCGGCTTTCAATACGGCCAGACCCTCAGCATACGCGGCCATCATGCCGTACTCGATACCATTGTGGACCATCTTGACGAAGTGACCGCCGCCGCTATCTCCACAGTGCAGATAGCCCAGTTCTGCTGTGCCACCTATCTTTTCAAAACCGGGAGTGCGCGGGATATCTCCGATTCCTGGCGCGATTGTTTTGAAGATAGGGTCGAGATGCTCAATAGCAGCCTTTGGCCCGCCTATCATCATGCAGTAGCCGCGTTCCAATCCCCATACGCCTCCGCTGGTTCCTACATCGATGTAGTGAATACCTTTCGGAGCGAGTACTTTGGCACGACGGATATCGTCAATGTAGTAGGAGTTGCCACCGTCGATCAGGATGTCGTCTGGCTCGAGATGAGGAGCGATCTCCGCAATTGTTTGTTCGACGACTCCCGCCGGAATCATTAACCAGATCGCGCGTGGTTTGGCCAACTTGTTTACAAGATCCTGCAACGAGGAGGAGCCAGCAATTCCCTTTTCTTTCGCCATCTCCTCGACTACTTTGGGAGACCTATCGAAGACGACACATTCGTGGCCGTGCGTTACCAGCCTACGAACCATATTCGCTCCCATCCTTCCCATGCCTACCATTCCAAGTTGCATATTCGCCCCTTTTCAAATAGTTGATGGTTCCCTGACGTAGATTCGACGTCTTCTTCAAAGTAGCTTAGACAGACTACTACTCCTGAAATGTATGAATGGTGAAGCTACGCTGACGAAGTGATGAAGTCTTGGGAAAAGACTACGTGTCCGATCCAGCGAGGGCAGTTCGAATCAGCGCAAAAGGAGCAATCCCATGCTTACGCTGAAAGAAAAATAGCCATTCTACGGTTTCGTGCTTGGCGGCGGATTCTGCGTACTGGGCTGGGAGTTGGCAGCCATCCATTGCGCGTCGGTCAGGTTCCATCCTCCGCCCAACGCTCTGTAGAGCTGGACGATGATGAGACGGCGGTTGATCTCGGTCTGGCTAATGGCTAGCTGGGAGGAATAGAGTCGCTGCTTGGACTCGAGAACATCGAGACCGCTGACCCTTCCGTTTGTGAAACGCAGCGACATAAGACGAACCGCATCTTCGTTCGATTGCACGGCCTTGGCTTGTTCGGCTCGGGTGGCGTCAAGTTTCTCGCGGGTGATGAGGGCGTCGGAGACATCACGAAAAGCGCTCAACGCGGTTTGGTTGTATTGCGCCTTCGTTTGTTCCCAAGAAGCGATTGCCTGTTGTTTCTGAGCCGTAATAGCGCCAGCAGTAAAGACGGGGCCTGACAGACTTGCGGCGAGGCTCCAGGCGTTCGTCTGACTGGAGGAGAGCCGCTCCAGCGGCGTGCTTAATTTACCGAAGAATGTCGAGAGGCCAAAGGTTGGAAAGAATGCTGCCTGCGCTACGCCGATCTGGGCATTTGCATTCTTCATCGCTGCCTCGGCTGCGAGTATGTCGGGTCGGCGCTCGAGCAGGGTGGAGGGCAATCCTGCTGGGACTTCGGGTGGGATTTCGCCAAGGAATTTTGGTTTCGTGTCGATCGGGCCGGGGTCCTTGCCCATCAATAGACTGAGCTGGTTTTCCTTGAGTGCAATTTGCCGTTCGAGCTCCGGTATGCTGCCGGAAGCGCTGGCCAGATCGCTTGCAGCGCGCGATGTCTGCAGTTCATTGCCGAGGCCTTCATGGACACGTTGTGTCACGAGTGTGAGGGTGGTGGTGAATGACTGCTTGGACTCGTTGGCGACCTCGAGCTGAAGGCGGAGTCCAAGAAGTTCGAAGTAGGCTTGGGAGACATTACTGACTAAGGTCAGCATGACTCCGCGGCGGGCTTCCTCGGTCGCGAGAAGCTGGGCCCGTGCGCCCTCATTCGTGCGGCGGATACGGCCCCAGAGATCGGGCTCCCATGATGCGCGGGCTATGGCCATCAGGAATCCTTGAGCTCCACTGGGTGGGGCGATAGGACTATAGATGAACTGATTGTGGCCGTAACTTGGATAGATCGCATAGCCAAGAGTGGGGAAGTATTGCGACCTGGCTTGGGCGACAATCTGGTTTGCCTGTTCGACGCGGGCAACGGCAACGGCAAGATCGTAGTTGTTGGCCAGCGCGGTCTTGATGAGTGCTGTCAGAGTCTCATCGTGGAAGATATCCCACCACGGCAGGTCGGCGAAGGAGGCCTGCTGTGCCTGTGCTGTTTCGGTGGGGCCTCGAAAGACTGTCGGGGCGGCTACGGGAGGACGCTTGTAGTTGGGGCCGACGGCGCAACCCGGCAGGAGTAAGAACAAGGGAAGGACGAGTGCTGGGCGAGGATTAAAGGGCCAGCAGCTTTTTCGTTTCGCGAATCCGACGGAAGAGGCAAAAATCGGACGGCGAACGTTGTGCGGTGTTTCTGCGCTCGAGTTTGATCCTTTGTTGTTCATGGGTCGGATCCTTCCTCTGAACTGGTCACTGCGCCTCTGCTCTCTCCGGGTCGGGAACAGGGACGCGAAAGACGATGGCGTAGAGCACGGGGACGAAGATCATGGTCAGAACAGCGGCAAAGGCCAGTCCAAACATGATGACGGCCGCCATCCCTGCGAAAAATGGATCAAGTAGGAGCGGAATCATTCCAAGCACCGTTGTAATGACTACCAGTAACACCGGCCTCAACCGGTTTACGCCCGCCTGCAGGATCGCTGGATATGGTTCCATCCCTCGATCCATCAGAATGTAAAACTCCTCGACTAAGACGATCGAGTTTTTGATCTGTTCGCCACCCAGGGCGAGCAGTCCCAAGAGAGACATGAAGCCGAATGGATTGTTGGTTATGAGAAGTCCGGCGACGGCGCCGATGATCGCCAATGGCACGGCGACGCAGACCACTACCATGGCACGGAAGGAATTGAATATGCATACGACGATAAACGCCATGGCCAACAATGCCGCCGGGAGCGGTTTGGCAAGATTGGTCCGGGCTCTGTTGGAATCCTCGTACTCGCCGCCCCATTCCATGGAATATCCGGGAGGCAATTTGATCTGCTCTATTTTTTGCTGCACAGAGTTCATCAATACGCTTGGCAGACCTGTACGCGCATCGGCAAACACGGTAATGGTCGGCATGCGATCGCGGCGCATGATGATCGGGTCTTCCCATGTGACCTCGGTGCCCGAGACAACCTGGCTCATGGGGATCATCCTGTTGGCGACAGGGCTCCAGATTTGCAAGTTGTTAATCTCATTGACGTTGCTCCGCTCATCCAAAGGGGGGCGAGAGATAATCGGCAGCAGCCTTGCGTCTTGTGGAAATACTCCCACGCTGGAGCCGGGCGGTTCACGGTAGAAGCCGACCGTACGTCCTGCAAAGCCAGATTCCAAGGCCTGCGCTACGTCGACGCGGGTGAGACCGTTGCGGTTCGCCTGGAGTTCGAGCACCTTCGGACGGATCACCTTTTCAGGTTGACGCCAGTCGGTGCGCACACCCAACGAGTTGCCAGTGTTGATGATGATGTTTTGAGTCTGACCTGCAAGGTCGCGCAGCACTGCAGGATCGGGTCCGCTGAAACGTACCTGGACACGTCCACTGCTGCCGGGGCCAAGCATAAATTTCTTGGTGTTTACGTTCGCGTTCGGATAATGCTGCTCCAGGTAGCTTTGGACCTTGGGAATCAACCCGTCAATCCTTCTCCAGTCATCGACCTCGACCAGGAACTGAACATAACCTGTGTTCGGCTGTTCTGTGGAGTACACCAATAGAAAGCGTAGAGCGCCGCCACCGACGAACGTTGACACGTGGGTGATGCCGGGCTGGGCCAGGAGGAATTTTTCGACCTCGCCGGCAAATTGTTCCGATACGCGGATATAGGTGCCGGACGGCGAAAAGGTGTCCACGAGGAACTGCGGACGGGTCGCGGGCGGGAAGAAGCTTTGATCGACTTTCGTGAAGCCATACAGCGCAGCGAGAAAGAGCAGAACGGTTGCTGCCACCACGATGAGCCGGAAACGAAGTGCGAATACCAGGAAGCGACGGTATATCTGGAAAAATTTGCCATCGTGTGCGTGCTCTTCCGAATGCCCATCGGCGCTCGGCTTAAGAAACAAGTAAGCCAGCAGCGGAGTGACTGTGATTGCCGCCACCCAACTCAGCGCCAAGGAGATGCATATGACCCAAAAGAGGGAACTAAGCAACTCGCCGGCTGAATCCTCCGATAGTCCGATGGCCGCAAAGGCCAAAACTGCGATGGCTGTCGCCCCGAACAGCGGCCACTGGTTGTGCGACACCACATCGTGAATTGTTTCGAGCTTGTCCTTGCCCGCTTCGATTCCGACCTTGAGCCCTTCGGTGATAACAATCGCATTGTCGGTGAGCATGCACAGCGCGATGATGAGAGCGCCAAGAGAGATACGCTCAAGCAGGAGGCCTCCCTTGATTTTCATCACCAGAAAAGTCCCTATGATCGTAAGAAACAACACGAAGCCGATGATGAATCCGGCCTTGCGCCCCATCGCAAACAGGAGCACGACAAAGACAATAGTGACAGCCTTGAGCAGATTGAAAGTGAAGGCTCTCGTGGCTTCGGAGACCGCGACGGGCTGAAAGTTGACGTGGTGGATCTCGATGCCGACGGGCCGGTTTTGTTCCATCTCATCGAGTTTTTTCTGGACGCCCTTACCCATCGTAACTACGTTTCCGCCTGGTACTGTGGAGACGCCAAGACCGATGGCTGGCTGGCTATCGTAACGGAACAGGCGACGCGGCGGATCTTCATAACCACGTGTGATCGTCGCTACATCTCGAAGTAGGAGTTGGCGGCCGGTTGTATCCGCTCCGATCACTAAATTGAGCATGTCCTCGGCCGAGCGGAAACCGCCCGTCGGATCGATCACGACATATTGGCCGCCTACACGCACGCGTCCGCCGTCTGCGACGACATTCCTCGCCTGTAACTGGGCATAGATCTGGTTTTCATTCATGCCAAGCCGCGCCAGCCGCGACCGCGACATTTCGAGGAAGACAACCTCCTGTTGCTCACTAAAGAGATCGACTTTGGCGACGCCATCCACCAACTGCAACTCGCGACGGACGGCATCTGCGTAGCGACGAAGCTCGGGTTGCGAGAATCCTTTGCCAGTGATCCCTAAAAAGATGCCGTAAACGTCACCGAAATCATCGACTACCTGCGATGTGCCGCGCGCCGAAGGCGGCAATCTGGGTTGGACGTCGTTGACCTTGCGACGAAGTTCGTCCCAGACCTGAGGGATTCTGTCTTTGTGGTATTGATCTTTGATGTGGACCCGGACCAATGACCGTCCGCGCGTGGACTCCGATTCGACGTAGTCAACCTGGCCCATCTGCTGAACGGCGTTTTCAATGGGGTTAGTGATCTCCTGGGCCACTTCCTGAGGGGAGCCCCCCGGGTACGGTGTGACGATCAGGGCTTGCTTGATCGTGAACTCCGGGTCCTCCAGACGCCCGAGATTTTGATATGCGAAGATCCCGCCCACAATGACGATAAACGTCAACGCGAAAACAATCCTGCTATGTTTGACGGAGTAGACGCCTGGGCTCATTATTGGCCGCCTCCAAGCGCGTCGCCCAGATCGCGAACCTTCATGCCTTCGCGCAGGAATGACGCTCCCGCCACAACGATGCGGTCGCCCGGTTGCACCCCGCCAGAGATTTCAATCCTGTCGCCAGTAGGAGCGCCCATCTTTACCGGTCGGCGATGGACAGTTTGATCTGACCCAAGGACCCACACCACCTGCTCGCCAGTTTCCTGCTTGGAGATGGCCGAGACTGGCACAAGAAGGAGGTTGCCCGGAGTTCTGGATCCTCGGGTGGTGATGGTAACGGTGGCCGTCATGCCGGGAAGCGCCGTGATGCCAGGAGGAGCCTTCAGAGCAAAGCGAACTTCGAAGATCTGAGTCCTCGGGTCCGCTATCTGTGCGACCTCTTTGATGTGTACTGGAAACTGCCGCCCAGGCGCTGTGCTGAGTTCTGCGACGCTCTGCTGAATGTTGGACGAGCGAATATCGGCGGCTATGAATCCTTCCGGCACGTCCGCGACGATGTCAATGTCGTTGACATTCTGAAAGCGGATGACGGGATTGTTTGCGACGATGTTTTGTCCCACGTCAACGAGCCGCTGGGCGACCACGCCGTCGTAGGGAGCGCGCAGAGTACTGTCGCCAAACTGGAGCTTCGCCTCTGCCAGGCGGCCTTCGAGTCCGCGAATTCCTGCCTGTTGGCCGGTGTAATCTTCCTGGGCCGCGCGGTAGGTTGTTTGAGCTTGATCGTAATCAGACCGTGATACGGCGCTGGAGTCGACAAGGCGTCCGAAGCGTTCCGATTCTGTTTTGGCGTTCGCGAGTCTTGATTCGGATGCGCCCAACTGAGCACGGGCCTGGTCGAGTGTGGCCTGCACGGTCTGCAGACGGGCTTGAAATTCGTCCTGCCGGAGTTGGGCGATCATCGCGCCCTTGGAGGCTCGCTCTCCCTCTCTGAATGGCAGTTTGACGAGTACGCCGGATACCTGGAATGCGAGGTCGACCATCTTCGACGCTTCGACCCGTCCGGGGAAGGATCGCACAGTCGGTGTATCGCCGGCTGCCACGACCATCGTCTTGACGGGCCGGGCCTCCTCGGGAGCATTCGAAGGACCGGACGAACATCCGACAACGAGACAGGCTATTGACAAAGCGACCGTCAGCCCCAGCTGCGCCTTCCCTATAGGCATGCAAGCCTCCGTTTAGTGTCTGCAAAACGCGGCCCTAGGGGAATCCGATGACGATCTTTACTATCAGCGATCGGCCTGGATTCCACGGGACGATTCACCGAATCAAAAAAACGGCGGTCTAAGTTTGATCATCGAGAGGACCCAGGCAGAACATTCACTTTTCACCGGAGCCGCTTCCCGAGTTGAGGGCCCGTGGCACGTCGTCGTGCAGGAATCGATTGCCATTGTTACGCTTATCTGACGCTCTAACTTGCTCACCACGCTCGCGCCAGAGAACGAATCCTACCATGGATTCTGACAGCCAAGCAAGAAATGGTTGGACTTCCATAATCACCGTAAGAATTGCGATGAAGTAGCAGCATGAAAGTCGACTGTGGAGGAGAGTCTTGCGATGACCCGCGGCGCGGACACCTCCTCGCAGCATCGCTTCGTTCTGTGGCACTAGCTGTACGATGTGGCTCAGTGTTCCTTCGAGCCTACCTCGATAGAGTCCACCGAGAAGGGGTCGTCGTCGGAGCAACCGAGCGAATCCTGTGCGAGAGGTGCTGCCAACGGCGTCAAAATCTCGAAAGGTCGTCGCAGGTGTCGCGGCGCCCTCATCATCAAGCTTCCGCTTGCGGCGACGAGTGCCAAAAGGAGCGCTGCGGCGGCCATAAAGTAGAACACCCCGTCGATATCGAATCGCGCCATGAGGCTCGTGCCGATAAGAGGGCCGAGCACTGAGCCGAGCCCGCTCACCAGAATGAGTTGACCACTTACCGCTACGACCCTATCGGCCGGCATGCGGTCGTGCGCGTTGGCTACACAGACCGGGTAGAGGGTCGACATAAAGCCGCCGAGCACGGCTGCGGTCGGCAAAATCATTGGGGAGGAGCGGGGAAGCAAGACGAGTGCAGCGGCCGCACCTGCGAAGCCGAGGCCTAGTACCGATAGTACGATCCGCCGGTCGAAGCGATCCGAGATCCGTCCTACCGGGACTTGAAACGCAAGGCCGCCGACCACAGCTACGAGCATGAATAGTGCGATATGGCCGCGATCAACGCCCTTATCTTGCATCCACGCCGGAACGAGTGCATAGAACGCACTGGTTACAAGCCCATTCACTACGCAGCCGACGACAGCGACAGGCGCTCCACGGGCGAGTTCGCCGTAAGTCAGCTTCTCTGCGGCGGCTGTCAGGGGAGGCTCGGCTCGAGTCGCGCTTACCATGATCAACGCCACAGCGAACAGGGCGACGATCGCATTGAATGGTGCTGCTCCCTCAAGCTCGGCTCGGGCTATTAAAAGTTGGCCGACTGCAAGAGCCAAGAAGGTGCCTACCATGTAGATCGAGAAAACCCGCCCGCGCTCCGATGGCTGGGCCTTAGCATTGAGCCAACTCTCCGTCGTGACAAAAACCCCGGCACTACCAAACCCGATGACCCCGCGCAGAAGCAACCAGGGCAACGGCCCGATTTTTAGTGGCATCGCCGCAGTCGCCGCGACAACCAGACCGGCGAAGGCTGCATAGGCGCGAATGTGTCCGATACGCTCGATAATCTTCGCGCAGCGCAACGCGCCCAGCGTGAAGCCGGCGAAAAAGCTGCTGAGCACGAGACCGGCCAGGGTCGCGCCAAAATTCTCGCTCGCCACTCGCAAGGAAATGAACGTGTTGAAGAATCCGTTTGCAAACTGGATGAGGCTCGTCGCGATGATGAGCGTTCCGATCTGCGCGCGCATCGAGCCACTCGACTGCATCGGGCCTCATCTCTCGCGTCCGAACGGGGAAATCATACCGGCCGCGCCCCATCCACGTTACCGGAATCGTGTCTCGGTCATCAAGATTAGGGTGATCCGGATGAGATGTGAATTGCCTCATCCGGGATGTTGTAGGGGTGTGCCGATGGGATTGGAAAAACGTTAGAATCCCTGACACTTCTCCTTCGAGCGCTATTGCAGTACTACTTTGCCTGCTGATCAGCAAAGTTCCCAATGAACGGAACCTTGTAGCGCTCACCTTTGCTGGCTTTGATGAGAACCATGATCCACAAAATCAAAAACCCCAGGCTCACGATTGGCGCTGCGATCCATCCGACAATCGGGATCAGCCCCAGGATTGTATTGATTGCGATGATGGCGATCCCAAGAAAGATCGACTGCCATGCATGGAACCGCACGTAAGAGCTGCGGTTGTAGGGCTCCATTGCTAGAAAGATGATCGCTGGAATAAATGTGAGGTAGGCGATAGTGCCGGCTGCAGTGTCCGAGAGTCCGCTTGGTTGTGCTGCTATCGCCTGGGCAGCGCCAGTGCCGGTATTTGCCCCGCAGTGTGGGCAGAATGCGGAAGTGCTTCCTGTCTCTGTATTGCAAACCGGACATTGCATGGCATGAACTCCTAATAAGAAGTGATTACAGCGTGATGCTGTGTACTTATGCATTCGCGCGCGCGGGTATTACGGAAGAAAGTTTTCGGACACTAGATTTCGCTTAGGCCCCGTTTTCTCTATGGCGCAGGAGAGTTAGCATCGCCAGAAGGTTGGTACCGGAGCATCTTGGGCTCATCCGCTGCAATGCGCGTCGCCACGCCGTGGATTGCTTTTTGCATCGCCTTGCCTAGGGGGGAGTCGGGAGCTTGCCCGTCGCTGCCTAACTCTCCGAGAGATGTGTCGACGTTGCCGGAGATTTTGCTGGCCTTCTCCTCGCCTGTTACACGAATACTGTCGAGCTTTTTGCCTGTGACCGAACTGTACAGATCGGCTTGTAACTCAACAGTCGCTTTTGCGGAATGACTGGAGCCGCCAAGTGTTTGGCCGAAGATGCTTGGTCCCTGCGCGCTATGGTCCGACTCTTCGACCTGAGCGGAGAGGATGGTGGCGAGGACTATGACGTCGTTCTTGTGATCACGCGCCAATTTGACCGCAGCATCGGAATCAATATCGCTGCCTGTATCGTCTCCTGGTTTGATGAATCGAACCTCGAGGTCGGAGCTGTGCGTTAACTCGGACTGTAGTAGACGAGCAATCGCAGTCGTTTTGTCCTCGAGATTGCCAGTGGTATCAACGAAGGGTAAGACACCTACTTTGTATTGATACTTCAGCGTCGCAAGACCGGATGAGTGGGAGGTCTGTGCAGCGCCTCCCAAGGCAGTTGCCAGAGACAGGATTACCAGGCCGTAAATCTTTCGCATATACGTTCTCCTTACTTTTCGGTAATGCTCAGAGGCTCAGTGACCTTGTATGCGTTCCAGTAGTACTCATACTCATGCCACACCTTGACGCCGTTGCGATGCTCTCCACTCTTGTAATAAATGGCGAACGGTGTGGATGAATCCGAGACCGTTGTTACTAACTCCTCGTGCGGAGTACATTTGCTCGCACCTCCGGCAGTACTTGGCGCTTCCTTGCCGCCGGTCTTGCCGCTCTTCACATCACAAGTAACCGATTTGCGCTCGAGCTGTTTCACTTTTCCTGATGTGGCGAGGTCGGCACTGTCGTTGTCGATGAACGGGCTCCAGGTAGGGAATTGCGCTTTTGTGGTCACCATGTTCACCGTGTACTGCACCGGAAGGTTCTTGTCTCCACCGTAGACATCGCCATCCTGATGCAGCACCAACTTGTTGCCACTGACATAGCCACGAATCTTGAACCGGCGCGACTCCGGTCCATTCGCCAGCCCTTTGTAGTCGTACTGAACCTTTGTGACTCCGGGAGCGTTCATCAGCACATTGACAGCAACATCGGGATTCATCGTCTTGATACTGTCTCCCAATTCCTTCCAACTGGCCATGAGGCTCTCCGCCGTAGGAGTATTAAAAGAGTTGCCGGCTGTACGCGTGGAAGGGATGCCCGCGCACTCATCCTTGCCCGGTTGCTCCTGAACATCGAAGACATTAAGGGTCTTAAGCGTCTTTTCTTTGAGAGCGTCTGCTGCGGCATCGACAGCTTCGCCGGATACAGTCGTATAGAGATAATTGGCATCGTGATTCCAAAAGCCGGGATCCTTCTCCTGCAACTTCTTCCATGCGTCCTTTGCAAGATCCTTCCCCTGATCTTTAGCGAATTCAGCCAGCTTCTCTTCCGTACTCTGCATTTCGCCTGGTACGGTCAGTGGTGGTCCGCCAAGCAAGTCTTCGCAGCTTAGACCCCCTACGATCGAGACGGGAGCGCCTTTACTGCACCGTTCATACCAGACAGAGGCAGCAAGGTCGCCAGTGTCTTCGGCGTTGTGCCCCATATTGCTCCAGGGAGAGGTATGGGTCTGCGTTACTCCGAATTGCTGGGCTGAGTTGGCGTTCTTGAACTTCTTCCAGGATTCGATCTTGTCCTTTGCCTCGGATGCTTCGATCTGACTCTTCATGCCGAAGATTTTGTCAATTTGGGTCGCGTACGAACGCATCTTGCTCAACGCACTGTTGAAGTTCTTGAGTACGTCAATCGCCATATTGATCTGTTCTGCGGCGCGATAAACTCCGCAGAGATTGGGGTCGAGGTCATAAGTAACTTCGCCGTTTCCCACGACCTGCCCCTTTGCGTCAACGGTGAAATCGAAACGTGCAAGATGACGAACCGTAAGGGTCATCACACTGTTCTTTTCATCGGGATGCCCATTCCAGTCGCCCGATTGAAAGCGAACCTCCCACCCCCACCCAATCCCTACCCAGTCGCCGACATAGGGCGCAACCGGGCTATTTTGCCAGCTGTTTGGCTGGTTCGGCGGCGTATTTGGAGGATTGTTTGGCGGGTTGTCGGGCGGATTGTCCGGAGGGTTGTTCGGAGGATTATCCGGGGGTGGATTGTCTGGTGGATTGTCTGGTGGATTGTTCGGCGGATTATCGGGTGGTGGATTATTCGGCTGGTGAGTCGGCCCAGCTGGGCCGCTGCCTTTCTTATTGCCGGTAGTAGAAAGACTATTCCCGTGTCCGTTGGAGCCCTTTTCATTGTTGCTGCCATTACTATTTTGCCCGCCCGAGCCGCTTGCTCCGCTGGTCGAGTGAGAACCGCCGCCTCCGGAGCCAGATCCTTCTCCCGACGGGTTACTCGCTGCCGCGATACAGGACCACAACGAAGAACCAGCATCGTTCGAAAACAGTTGAAACGGCAGCCGCAGAGTATTCGCGCTCAGACTCCATGATCCATGCGCCGACTTGCCGACGCCGGGCAGGGAGACAGTAATCGAATTGCCCGACACAGAATAGGTGCCCGTATCCTGCACCTGCACCGAACCGGATCCTGAGAAAGGCCGCCTCGCCCATCGAACGAGAGCGAGATGGAGGTCCCGGAATCGGCTGTCGATCCCCCCGAATCCGAAAGGAAGTTGCATGGCGCCGTCGGCAGGCTTTGCGCGAACACCGGCACGCAACTCATCAGAACCGCTGAGGTCATGCTGGTTCGAATCAAAGCGGGAATCGAGGTCCGACGAAGCATGAGTTAGTTGTCCGAACCGTTCGTGCTTGCGAGCAAAGTCGAGATGTGATCGTAGTTGCGCTTGATGTAGTCCATATTCGCCGCAGAGACAACCGGCGAAGATCTTACGGTCGCCGTCTGACCTTCACGCTGCATGGCGATGGCACTATATCCGCCGACGAGGATGAGCATGGTCTCGACATATTGCCGTGGCGAGATACCCTTGCTCTGCAGTATCGACGCGAAGAAATGTGCCTTGGACATCCCGTTGACCATATCGCTGAGGGTGACATCGCCCTTTTTCGAGTCCTTGTCGTTGTCATCTTCGTTTTCGGACGGATGTGCCTTGACGTATTCCATGAGTGCGACAGTCGCACTTCGATAATGCTCTACCAGATCATCGGTCAATCGAAAGGCCTGGAGTTCTCTGGTGTCCGCCGCGTTGAAGGGTTGAAACTGAGCGAATGCGGTACGTAGTCCGCTCAGTATGAGAAAAAGAATGAGAGTCGCTGAGAAAAGGTATTTCTTCATTTTGTTGTCCTCTCGAATTACTGCTCAGTGCCTACCAGTTGCACCGCATCGATCTCGTTGTAGCCAGAGATCACATTTGTGGCCAACGTGAGGCGGAGATGGTTGCTCTTGAATGCGGTCTTCGGAAGGTTGAGCATGAAGTAGTTCAGGCCAGTCGTTGGATCGGTTCCCGTCCAGATCGTGTGTGCTTGCCCCTGTTCATCGTAGAGATCGACCTTGGCGACTGCCCCCGCGCCGGCGCTCTCCCGTATACGGATGGCATTCGCAAAGACTGGCTTGGAATAAACCAGATCCAGCCATTCCAATCCAGCATCAGGATCTTTGGGTGTCCAGGCATTGCCGTTGTCACCCTCTGTCTGCACGTTGGGAGCGCCCGTGGCTTGAAAGGGCGAGCTGTCATCATGGCCAGAAGCGTCGTTGTAGGCGGACGAAGCGGAGGCGGTCACCGCCCACTGCCCGGTGGCCTCTTTAGAGATGGCATCCTGCTTCATCGCCCAGTCCGCGCCTTTGAGTCCAGATGTTGTTTCGACCGTTAGCCCTGGCATGGAAGCAGGTGCAGAGTTAGGCAATGCTGTTGGAACTGAGGCAGCACTGTTGGATGCCGGGGTTGTAACCGCTGCCGCCGCTTGTGGGGTTGCGGCATTCTTTTTGCAGCCAACTGCCGTTATGAGTACCGGCAGCACGAGCACGGCGAATGTTTTGCGTATACGTTTCAATGGGCTCACTCCTGGCGCACGGGAAAATTGCAAACGGTTCCGGTGCGCGTTCTAAAAGAGCTATTCGTGCCGCAAGGAAACGTGGAATAAAGCTCTGCGCAAAAAAAACGCAGCCGGCAACCCAGCTTTCTTCCAATTGGCGTCGTAAGACGAAATCAAGATGCATGCAGGTTTCTATCTACAGCTATCGAATGCGGAGCGTATTGACGTTGGGTGCACTTCCCGTCGTCACGCTGGCTGTCTGCCCAGTCATGGATTCACCCTTCTATGCCGCCAAGTTCACCGTGCTGCTTGGCTTCGGAGCGGTGGTTTGTCTGCTGCTGCCGAAAGCGACTTCTGTCTCTGGAGCCATTCACCCTGAAGTTGATCGTGTAAGACATCGTGTTCTACCGGTCTGCTTTGGAGCCTGGGTTCTGGCAACCTGCATCGCGACGGCGCATGCGCATGCATGGGCGACGGCGTGGCGACCGATGGCTGAATATGGCTCTGCCATGGCTGTAGCTGCGGCGCTCATTCGGTTGAGCGTCGAACGCAGCAAGCTTCTATTGTGGATGTCTATCTCCGCCTCAGTGCTGTCCTGCTTGGTGCTTGCAGGCTGGGCGGGGTACGATCTGCCTCGATTACTGACTGGCGCTACCGCTCCGGGCAGGATGCGAACAGCAGCCACTCTTGGGAATCCACTATTCGTCGCGTCTTTTATGAGCACTGCGATGTGGAGCGTCTGTGCTTTGCAGAGACTTCACATAGTCTGGCGAGCTAGTCTGCTGCTTCTCATCCTACTGGCGCTCGCAGCGACTGGAGAGCGCACTGCCATAGCGGGTCTCCTGGCAGGTGCTACGTGCTGGCTGGCGTCGGCGGCACGACATAGACCAAAACGCGCGAAGCTGCAGATTATGCTCGCGCTTATCGCAGTGGTTGCCCTGTTTGCAGCAACGCAAGCACTGAATCCTCGTAGCCTAAGGACCGCTGCAAATGGACGCATCTTTCTCTGGAAGACCAGCCTTCATCATCTGCCTCCGCTCGGAGCTGGAGCCGGCAGTTTTCCCGGTCACTACGCTGAGAATATTCGCGATCTCGCGCCCTACATACCCGCTTCAAACTTCGTATACGTGGCCTTCGAAAATCAGGCGCACAACTTATTCGTACAGCAGATTGTGGAGGCAGGTCCTTTCGGGGCGATTGCCTTCGTCGGCTTTTTAGCCGTCTGGTTCAGTTCTGCATCGAAAGACCGAAGCCGGATAGAAGTCCGCGGGGCGTTGGCGGGGACGGCAGCATTTCTTGCATCTGCATGTTTCGACAATCCTTTACGCCGACCGGAAGGCGTGTTGCTTCTGGCTTGCTGGATGGCCGTGCCGTATCTGTGCAGCGGAAAGCATCCCTCGTCTACCCCAACATACTCCTCCGGGCGATCACAAAACTGGACGCATAACATGCTGCCGCTCTGCTCCGTCGCGCTTCTTATAGTCGCTTGCGCCAATGCGGTTTGCAGCTACGCGATCTATTCCGGGGAACACGCCGAACAGCTTGCCCAGTGGCCGCAAGCAGAGCACTGGTTACGGGTTGCCCTCAAGGTTGATCCTGCCGCGCAAGATGCGCACTTCGATCTGGTCCGTGTCCTTTGCGAATCGGGTGATTACGGCGCCTGCTGGGCCGAGTCGGAGCGCGCATTGCACTGGGTGAACGAAGCGGAGCTTCATCTCTTACGGGTCCGCGTTCTAGAGGCGCTAGGCCGTGACGAATCCGCGCAGCAAGAGTTGATCACCGCGCGTCAGCAATTTCCATGGTCCCGCGAACTGCGTCTGGAGCAGGTCGCATCCACTTCAACTCCCACATTTGGTTACTGACGAAAGGATCCCTTCAATGCGCCTGCTTACTCTCCCACTTGCCTTGGTCATTCTTGCTGCAAGCTGTTCTGCCCAACTCAGCCTCGGTGGCAAGAAAATCGATTTTGGCGTCAAGCGAAAGAAGCCGCCCACCGCCGAGGTCATCTTGCTCAATCCGGCGACGTATACGTCAGGCACTAACGTGTCGCTGCAATTCAAGCTAAATAACTTCGATGAGTCCAAGGGAATTTCGGTGTACATGCAGAATCCCTGTCATGCCCCCGAAACTGCCGTGCAGGTTAGCCCCGCCATCTATAAGGTCGATATAAACATCAGCCTTTCCGACATAGATGGCCAGTGTCAGATAACCTTGCGCGGGCTCGCTCAGAATGAGAACGTTACGACCTTGATCTCATACAAACAGAACCGCGTCGACATTGCGAAGATCACTGCCTCGCTCCACGAATTTATCAACCACAAAGCCTGGGTTGCTACAACCAGCACGGGCACGAGCTACACCCTGCAACAGGCATCGATTCAAGACGACGGCTTGGCGGATCATGCCGTTGTCGCAATGTTGCGTGATCCAAAGCTGCCGGTCCCATCCATGCTCGCGGTGATGACCCCTAACAAGGTGCAAATGACGCGGATGGGTTGCATCATGGAGGGCACCTTCAGCGGGTCAACGGCAACGCTGAAACGAAGCCAGATGGTTCCGGCGAGCAGTTGCCCGGACGGCGATGTGACCTTACAAGGGAAATAGTGCGTCGTGGATGCTCGCTGGACCCATCATCGGGCGATGGGTCCTTGGAACCACAGATCCTTATAGTTAAAGGGAGCAAATTCTAGACGAATTATCCATCAAAACGTCCAATTAATGGCATTTAGAAAGCTGCTTGTCGAAATTTCGCACAGGATGAAAATTCATAGAGTTATGAGTTCGAGCCTGTGCTGATTTACACTTGTAGCTTGTCCTGCAATGGGCGTGGCGCGAGTTCAAATGACTTGCCAGCCAGGTCACGCAAAATCCCGGGCACGCGCTACCTTTCGAAATGAGAGGGGTGAGCGCGCGAAGTGAAGGTTCTTACTCGAGCATGATTCGTATTCTGCAGCAAGACAACCGCATCACGAAGATCATCTTCGCCGTCATTATTGGGTTCGCTGTCGTCACGATGGTGATTACGCTTGTCCCTGGCATCTTTGACAATGCTTCGGCCGACAATCCTACTGTCTTTGCGACGGTGCGGCAGCCTGGAGTTTTTGGCCGCCTGATCGGCGAGAGCACACCCATCAAGATGACTGAAGTGAACCAGCTTGCCGCGCGGCAGTTGCAGCAACAGCGCCTTCCCGACTTTCTGATGCCCTACGTCTCGCAGCGGGCTGGGCAGATCCTAGTTCAGCGGGCCATCCTCAAGCACGAGGCCGACCGGATGAACCTGCAGGTTAGCGACGAAGACCTGCGCCGCGAGTTACAGACGGGGCCGTTCTCGCAATACCTGTTCCCCAACGGACAGTACATTGGCGACGACGCCTACATGAATTTCGTCCAGAACTACTTCCAGACCAGCCGCGCCGAGTTTGAGTCGCAGGTGAAGAGCGATATGGAGCTGAATCGCCTGCAGGCGCTGATCACCGGTGGAGTAACGGTGTCGGACAATGCAGTGCGCGAGGCTTTCCGGGTACAGGGAACAAAGGTGAAGTTCGACTTTGCCGTGATCTCGGCCGATGACGTGCGCAAGACGATCAACCCGACGGATGCGCAACTGCAGGAGTTCTTCAAGCAGAACCAGGCGAAGTACGCAACGGCGATTCCCGAGACGCGCAAGATTCAGTACGTGGCGTTCGATATCTCGAACCTGCCCGGCGGCAAGCCACAGATCTCTGACGCAGACGTTTTGGCCTATTACAACCAGCACCAGAATCAGTACCAGGTAAAGGAGCAGGTCAAGGTACGGCATATCTTGATTGCTGTTCCGGCAGGCTCAGACAGCAAAACAGAAGAGGCAGCGAAGGCTAAGGCCGAAGACCTGCTGAAGCAGATCAAGGCAGGCGGCAACTTTGCTGAACTCGCTACGAAGTTTTCGGATGACCCAGGCAGCAAGACCCAGGGTGGCGAACTGGGCTGGCTGGATCGCGGCAAGACGGTTCCAGAGTTCGACAAGGCGGCGTTCACATTGGCGCCCGGGCAGACTTCGGACGTGATCAAGACGCAGTTCGGCTTCCACATTCTGCAGGTTGAAGATAAGAAGACCGCGCACCTTCGCCCCCTATCTGAAGTAAAGGCAGAGATCGTTCCGGTGCTCGAACAGCAACGGGCCGGAGCGGCGATGCAGACGTTCGCGTCGCAGCTTGCAGCTGATGCCAAAAAGAACGGCCTCGATAAGGCTGCTGCGGCCCACGGGCTGCACGTCGTCACAACCGACTTTATTGCCAAGGACGGTGTTATTGCCGGGCTGGCTGACGGTTCCGGTCTGCTGACGCAGGCGTTTGCTGTGGTCAAGGGAGCCGATCCGGCTACGGTTTCGACCGGGGATGGCTTTGCCGTCTTCCAGGTAGCCGACATCAGGGCTGCACACGCTCCCGACTTTGCGGACTACAAACAGCACATCCTCGACGACTACCGCGAGCAGCAGGTTCCCCAACTGTTGAACACGCAGCTGAACAAGCTTGCCGACCGCGCCAAGGTCCTCAATGATCTGAGGAAGGCCGCCGGCGAGATGAACATTCCCGTAAAGACCAGTGATCTGGTAGGTAAAGATGGACAGGTGCCGGATCTGGGTGCAATGAGTGGTCCGGGCTCGGTGGCGTTTGATCTGCCGAAGGGAGGCATCTCGGGGCCGATCAACGCAGGTCGAGTTGGTGTGGTTCTCAGCGTAATCGACCGGCAGGAGCCAACCGCCGAAGAGATCGCAAAGAACTTTGCCCAGACTCGCGAGCAGTTGCTGGACGCGCAGCGCAAAGAGCTCTTCGGCGTATACATCGGTAACTTGACCGAGAAGTACGAGAAGGGTGGCGCGGTTCGCTACTCGAAGAAGGCGCCGACCGTTCCGGGAACTCCAGCCGGAAATTGACAGTCGACAAATCGCAGCATGGACCCCTGAGGCTTTTCCCTCGGGGGTTTGCTTTTGTACGCTCCTTTAGCTGTCCGTTACTACTCGATCGCCAACTCGCTACCGTATGATTTGGGCATCATACGTTTTGAGCGGCATGAGGGGGAGCGATGAGTGGGGAAGTCAGCAATCAGGAGCGAATTTCAGGAGTTCTGCTGCATGTAACGTCATTGCCGTCCTATGGGGGCGTTGGCGATCTTGGCCCCGCAGCGTATGCCTTCGTCGATTTTCTCGCCGCGGCG
This sequence comes from Edaphobacter aggregans, assembly GCF_003945235.1. Taxonomy (NCBI): domain Bacteria; kingdom Pseudomonadati; phylum Acidobacteriota; class Terriglobia; order Terriglobales; family Acidobacteriaceae; genus Edaphobacter; species Edaphobacter aggregans. The sequence continues at coordinate 677,575 of NZ_RSDW01000001.1, read as the reverse complement.
AAGCAGCGCCTGTGGCAGGTCTTGCCCCTGAGCCCCACAGGATACGGAAGTTCACCCTACTCGGCTCTGTCGGCATTTGCAGGAAATCCGTTGCTGATCAGCCTGGAGCGGCTGGTCGACGAAGGTTGGATCGCAGGGGATCGCATTCAGGGCCTGCCGGGGCATGATGGGCCGGCGGACTTCGAAGGTGCCACCCGACTCAAGCTACCCCTGATAGAGGAGGCGGCAAGAAACTTTCTGGACCGGGCGCCGGACGATAAGCGTGCGCGGTTCCAGAAGTTCTGCAAGAGCAATATCTCGTGGCTGCCTGACTACGCCATGTTTAACGTGTTGCGACGGCGGTACAACTACGTCAGTTGGAACGAGTGGCCCGTCGAGTACGCGCAACGCAAGCACGATGCCATGACGGCAGTGATGAATCAGTTCGGCCGCGAGCTAGCTGTGGAACAGGCGATCCAGTTCTTCTTCAACGAGCAGTGGTGCACCCTCAGAAGCTACTGTGCCGAGCGCAAGATCCGCATTATGGGCGACGTGGCCATCTTCGTGAGCTACGACAGCGCCGATGTGTGGACGCATCCGGAGATATTCGAACTGGACGAGCAGCGGAAGCCAATCCGCGTGTCGGGTGTCCCTCCGGACTACTTCTCAAAGACAGGTCAGCGTTGGGGAAATCCACTCTACAAATGGGGCGAGCTGCGCGAACGTGGCTTCGACTGGTGGGTCGCGCGGATCCGTCGAGCCCTGTCGCTCTACGACTCCATTCGGCTCGATCACTTCCGTGGCTTCGAGGCCTACTGGTCGATCGCAGCCGAAGAGGAGACCGCCATCAACGGAATGTGGGTGAAAGCGCCCGGACACGAGCTCTTCCATCGGCTGAAGGAAGTCTTCGGAAACCTGCCATTCATCGCCGAAGACCTTGGCCTGATCACACCGGAGGTTGATGAACTGCGCGAGCACTACAGTATGCCGGGAATGAGAATTCTGCAGTTCGGTTTCTCGAGCCGAGGCAGTCATCTCTATCTTCCACATCGCTTCGTGCCGAACACCGTGGTGTACACCGGTACCCACGACAACAACACGACCCTGGGTTGGTGGCGTGAAGAGGCGACCCCAATCGAGCGAAAGAACGCCCAGGTTTATCTCCAGCAGATCAGACACGAAGGCCAGATTGTCTGGGCAATGATCCGTGCGGCCGCCCGTTCTGTCGCCAATCTCTGCATCATTCCCATGCAGGACGTCCTGCACTTGGGTAGTGAGTGCCGGATGAATACCCCGGCCGCTGGGGCAGGGAACTGGACGTGGCGCTACCGCTCCGATGCGCTCCATCCAGACTTCGCGACTAAGCTGGCCGCCCTCATGGAGATGACCGACCGAGACGGGTACGAGGAGCCGAAAGAGGGAATCGATGCCGGCAAGCCCGTGGAGGAAGCGTCCAAACGGGCGGAGTTGGGCTCGAACGTTTAGACTGGAGGAGTAGCATTCCATCTTTCAGGAGTATCCATGCCTCTTTCCGGCGAAGCCATCCGCACCATGAACTATGTAGACGATATCTCGGTCACGCTGCGCCGTATTCTTGCGGTTCTGCCTTCACTGACAGACGATGAACGGCAGCGTGTCTCCGAGCACATCAAGCACGCTGAACCAAGCTACGAAGCTGTCATTAACGCCGTCGCGAGCAAAAAGTGACCGAGACGGCAGCACCCGAACCCTCGTTCGTTATACGGACGGTTGCGGTCATCGGGGCTGGGGAGGCAGGCCGCAGCTTCGCAATGGCGTGTGCTGCGGCTGGTCTCTACGTTGTATTGGAAGACGTAATGCCTGCGAAACTCAGGCGAGCTGAAGCCGAGTACGCCGATGCTAGCCTCAGCGGAGCCTACGGGGCACTGGAGCTGGCTTCGACCGTTGAGGACGCCGTGCGCGAGGCTGACATCGCCGTCGACTTCGTTCCGGACGAACTGGAATCAAAGCTGGAGATATTCAGCATGATCGACCGCATGGCGCCCCCGAAGACCATCCTATGCACGCCAAGCTACGCGCTGAGCATCACCGATCTCGCATCCTGCGTCTACCGGCCCGACCGATGCGTTGCGGTGAGGGGGAAGCTAATCGGTGGAAATGGCAGCGCGGTTAGGCTGCTATATCCGGTGAGCGCGACGACGCAGACGCTGGTAGCGGTCGGAGGTTTTCTACGTGCGATGGGCCTAAACGTGCAACAAGAGCCGGATCCTGACGTTCCCGTCCTGATGAAAAACGCGGTGAGGACCATCTAATCGCCAAAATCTGTTCCCTTGTCACAAAGGGAACTGGTTTCTACATTTCTGCGTAACAGAAACTGAATAACGTAGTCCAATTACTGTCATGCGCGCGCTTCTCGACATCTTCGCCCAGGTCTTCCGCTCGATCGGGGCCAATAAATTGCGGTCGTTTCTGACAATGTTCGGGATCGCATGGGGTGTCGCGTCACTGCTGTTGTTGATCGGCTTGGGGGAGGGTTTCCGCTCTGGGCAGCGCAGAAGTCTGTCGGAGATTGGCACAGACTTCATCATGATGTTTGGAGGCACAATCCCAGCGCTGCCAGGTCAGCATACGGGAATGCAGCCGTACAAACTGACACTGAGTGATGCGAATGCGATCCGTGCCGAAGCCCAGCATGTTCGCAATACGACTGCGCTGATCAATCGAGGAGACCTGAAGGAAGTCAGCGAGTTCTCGAGCGCAGGTGGGCCCGTAATGGGCGTCGAGGTGAACTTCCCTGAGATTCGCCACCTCCCCATTGCCCAGGGACGATTCCTTAACGAGGACGATCTGGCGCAGAGCCGGCAAGTTGTTGTACTCGGGCAAAAGAACAACAAGCTTCTGTTCCCCGGACGTCCATCGTTGGGCGCATACATTACTCTGAACGGCTACCGCTTCCAGGTGATCGGCGTCGCAAATAAGATTGGTCGCGGCAACAACGATAGCGACAACCAGAAGATCTACATTCCCCTGTCGACGATGATGGAGTTGTTCGCGATGAAGGGCGACAACATTCCACAGGATTCGATCTACTCGATCCAGTACCAGCCATTGACTCCGGACCAGAACGAGACCGCAAAGGCCGAGGTTCACAAGATTATTGGGCGCAGACACGGATTTGACCCGAACCTAACCGATGCATTCGAAGAGTGGGACACAATCAAATCACAGCGCACCGTCGGCGTAATCTTCACCGCAATGGATGTGTTCCTCGGCGGCGTCGGGATCGTAACGCTTGCGCTCGGCGCTGTCGGCATCATCAACATCATGCTGGTGACGGTGACGGAGCGGACACGCGAGATCGGTTTGCGTAAAGCTCTGGGAGCAACTAATCGAAGCATCCTGATGCAGTTCTTCCTGGAGGGCCTGCTACTGACGGCGATCAGCGGAATGATCGGCATCATAGGCGCGGGCGGACTCATGTTCCTGCTTGGCCAGGCCCTTGGCGACAACCAGATGGGATTCGATCCGCCGCGGCTCGTTCCGTGGTCGGCCGCGATGGCGATGGTCACACTGACGCTCTGTGGAGTCGTCGCCGGGCTCTACCCCGCAACTAAAGCTGCGATGCTGCAGCCCGTTGAAGCGCTGCGAAAGGAGTAGACGATGCTGCGAGACATCTTCGGACAGGCAATGGAAGCGATGAAACATAATGGCCGCCGCACGGCCATCACAATCATCGGCATGGCTTGGGGCATCGCCACAGTTGTCCTTCTGCTGGCCTATGGAGCCGGATTCGGTCGCGCCTTCGAGACGATCTTCGCCCAGTTCGGTACGAACATGATCGGCGTCTTCCCCGGCCGTACCAGTGAGCAGGCAGGTGGTTCCAAGGCAGGCGTTCAGGTGCGTTTCCAAATGGACGATGTCGAACGCATTCAAGAGACCGTCCCCGGCATCCTCCACGTCTCACCTGTGATGTGGAAGCAAGTCCCTGTGCAGAACGATCTCCACACCTATACATGGGATGTTAACGGCGTCACCGCCGAGCTTCAGGACATCCAGAGAATGGAGGTCAGCGAAGGCCGCTTCCTTACCGCAGCCGATCTCATGCAGCGAAACCACGTTGCGGTCATCGGCTCCGAAGCGAAATCGAAGCTTTACTCCGGGATGTTTCCGCTCGGACAAAAGATCCGATTGAACGGTATTAGCTTCGAAGTGATAGGCGTCCTTAAGGCCAAGATGCAGGAGGGTGACGACAACATTAACCGCATCGTCTACATTCCCTTCAGCACCATGGGCGACCTAAAGGACATCAAGTACATCGACGGCATCTGGATGAACTTCAACGGAAACCACACGGAAGTGGAGCGCGCGCTGCGCAACACCCTCGCGTCCTCGCATAGCTTCCGGCCCTCGGATCGCAACGCCATCTACGTTGCCAACATCATGGAGCAGCTCTCGCAATTCCGCATCATATCGCTTGGACTACAGGCGCTCCTGCTCTTCATCGGTGCGCTGACGCTGGGTATTGCGGGCATCGGCCTGATGAACATCATGCTGGTCAGCGTACAGCAGCGCACGCGTGAGATCGGCGTGGAGAAGGCTCTGGGCGCGCGAAAACGCCACATCCTGATGCAGTTTCTTGCCGAAGCCATGGTCATCACCGGCATCGGCGGAGTTGCTGGCATCGCATTGGCCTACGCCGTAAGCAAGACGATAGTTAGCATCAAGTTCTATAGCGCGATCGCTTCAAATGCTGATGCCGCGGACATTCATCTGCTCATCTCGCCCAACAGCGTTATCGTTGCGACGGTCATCCTTGTGCTGGTTGGGATGATAAGCGGCATGATTCCAGCGATTCAGGCATCGAATCTGGATCCTATCGAGGCTCTCCGCTACGAGTAGTGTTTCCGTCGCCAATCTTCAGCTTCTCTTAACCCGCTCTTGACATACTTGTCTCCAGACAAATCTATCTCTGGAGCCTCCATGCTGTCCTCGTCCTATCGCCGCTTCTTTAGCCGTACGGCCCTCGTGAGCGGACTCTCGCTCGGCCTTTTGGCCACCTGCTCCTCCGCTTTCGCACAACAGTATCAGGTTGAGAATCGCTGGAATATCGGCGGTGAAGGCGGCTGGGACTATCTCATTGCCGATCCCGGCGCACATCTCCTCTACGTCACCCACGGCCCGCGCGTTGAGGTGATCGACACGACAACTGGCAAGCCCGCAGGCGCGCTCACCGGCTTCAAGAGCACTCACGGCGTAGCCCTCGACGACAAAGGCCAGTATGGCTACGTAAGCGACGGAGCTGGTAACGCCGTAGACGCTTTCGACCGCCACACCTTCAAAGTCGTGGCCACCATCCCCGCCGGAACCAACCCCGACGGCATCGTCTACGAGCCCGTCACTAAAACCGTCTGGGCCTTCAACGGCCGCAGCCAGGACGCCAGCGTCATCGACACAGCCACACAGAAAGTTGTCGCCACCATCAAGCTCTCCGGCAAGCCCGAGTTCCCGACCGTCGACGGCAAGGGCAACGTCTTCGTCAACATCGAGACTAAAAACTCCATCGTCAAGCTCGATGCGAAATCCAAGACCGTCACAGCGGAGTGGCCGCTCACCGGATGCGAGTCTCCCTCCGGCATGGCCATCGACACCGATCACCATCGTCTCTTCTCCGTCTGCGATGGTAAAAAGATGGCTGTCACCGACTACACCTCCGGTAAGGTGATCGCGACACCTGAAATAGGCGACTCGCCCGACGCTGCAGGCTACGACGCAAAGCATCAATTGGCCTTCAGCTCTAACGGCGACGGCACGTTGACCGTAGTCGACACAAGCAGCCCGGTCTATAAAGTCTTGCAGAATGTGGCGACGCAGAAAAGCGCCCGTACCATGGCTTTTGACTCAGGCACAGGCCGCATCTACCTCGTCGCCGCCGAGTTCGGCCCCAAACCCGCAGCCACCGCCGAGAATCCCCGCCCTCGTGCCCAGGTGATCCCCGGCAGCTTCACCATCCTGGTGGTCGGACGCAAGTAGCCCTCCCCTAACAAAGAGCCAGTGACCTTAGTCGCTGGCTCTTTCTATTGCCACCTCCCACCTGTCATTTCGACATGAGCGTTGCTCTTTTGCGAACTGCCATCCCGCCAACTTAGGACTGACGATCGAAACTCGTTGTCAAATCACAATCTCACATAAAACCAACAAAATAAACAAGATCCGCATTGCCGATCTGCTCCATCCAACCAGCTAAACTAGATAGAGAGTTAGATAAAGCCCCAGGCACCAGCGGCTGGGGCTTTTCAATTGGACCAAACAAAACAAGTCCAAGCTTAAATCATTTGCAATGAATACTTTGCGAAAAAAGTATAGGAAAGGAGGGTGACATCAACCAGCAAGAAACAAGTCCGCAAAGTTCGTGTCAAGCCTTTCTCCTGCCTGCTAGGGGCGGTAGCTGTAAGTCCAGGCCTAAGCTTCCTACAATGAATACTTTGCCCCAAAAAGTATGGGGGAAGGGGATACTCCACCCCTCCCAAACCAAATCGGTGCAGATCGGTGTTAAGCAGTTACCTCGTGCCGATTCCGAGTCAGCAGGTAATACACAACAGGAGTAACCACGAGGCTTAGAACCATCGAGACAGCAAGCCCACCGATCACAGCAATGGCCAGAGGCTGCAGCATCTGCGACCCAGCTCCAAGCGCGAACGCTAGCGGAAGCATTCCGCAAACCGCAGCAATTGCCGTCATTAAGATCGGCCGCAACCGCCGCTGGGCTGCATGCACCATCGCCTCGCGCACCTTAGCGCCGTCTGCCCGCGCCTTCTCATCCGCATCGAGCAGCAGAATGCCGTTCTTCGCCACAATGCCGATGACCATGATTAAACCCATGAAAGACGCAACATTGAAGGTCGTATTCGTGATCAGCAGCCCAATCACAACACCCGAGATCGAGAGCACGGACGATGTAAGAATCGCAATCGGAGCCCAGAAGTTGCGAAATTCCGCCAGCAACACGCCAAAGACCAGCACCAGCGCAAGCAGCAGAACCCTTTCTAGGTCATGGAACGACTTCTGCTGCTCCGCGTATGTGCCGCCGTACTCCACGCGAACGCTTGCCGGCAGATGCAAACCGTCGACGACCGCTTGAACTCGCTTCATGGCAGAGCCAAGGTCCGACCCTTCAAGCCTTCCCGTAACCACGATCAGCCGCTGTAGATTCTCGCGCCTTACCTCATCTTGAGGTGGAAGTTGCTCGATCGAAGCCAGTGATCCGAGGTTCGCCGTTTTACCCGTGCTGCTATTGAAGACCGTGTTCTGAATCGCGTCCAGTGAGCCTCGAGTTTCATCACCCAGCCGAACCCGAATCGTATAAGGACGTCCGTTCGCAATTAATGGATCAGTCGTCGTCACGCCATCAAGAATCGAAGTAGCATCTTCTGCCACCTCCGTCGGCGTAAAGCCCAACCGTGCTGCTACAGCAGGATTCACGTGGAAGTTAGTCGCAGGTCCACTGATCGTGTTCTCAATCCCATCCTGCACATCGACGACGCCGTCAATCTTGCCGATGGCACCGGCAACACGCGGTCCCAGTTGCGAAAGCAATGCAGGATCTTGTGAAAACAGTTTGATCTGGATTGGCTCCGGAGCATTCGACAGATCATCGATCATGTCCTGCAATACCTGCGTAAACTCCACATCCAACGCGGGCTCGCTAGTCTTCACCTTCTCGCGTACATCGGCGATCACCTCATCGATGCCACGATCGCGCTTGCTTTTCAGTTTCACCGTAAAGTCGCCGGTATTGGCCTCAGTCACCGCAGCCAGACCCATCTGTAGGCCAGTTCGTCGCGAAGTGCTCTCGACCTCCGGAGTCGCCTCCAGGATGCGCTGAACATGCTCGAGCACCCGATTGGTTTCGGCCAGCGAACTGCCCGCGGGCATAATGTAGTCCAGTACAAACCCGCCTTCATCCATCTCAGGCAGCAGGTCAGAACCTAGATGTTGATATGCAAACCAAGTCCCAAACACCAAAATCAAGCAGGCCAGAGCAAGCAGTATCGGCTTCGCCAATGACCAGTTCAGCACGCGGCTATGCCACTCTATAACTCGTTTCAGAAGCTTGCCGGGAGCAGCGTGCGCAGGCTCTTCAGCCGTATCCTCACTACCTAAGTCGTCGCGCAGCAAAACAAAACTAAGAGCCGGTGTCCAGGTGAGTGCCAGCATCAGTGACGTAAGCAGTGCCACCGTCATAGTCGTTGCAAGCGCGCGGAAAAAGCTCCCCGTCACTCCTGTGACCACGACTAGAGGTAGGAAGACCACGACTGGCGTAATCGTCGAACCGATCAACGGTACAGTAATCTCGCGCAGCGCCTTACGAACAGCCTCAAAGCGATTCTCACCACTATCTCGATGCAGCACGATGTTCTCGACGACGACAATTGCGTCATCGATCACGAGCCCAATCGCAGCAGCCAGACCGCCGAGCGTCATCAGATTGAAGCTCTCACCCAGAAGCCAGAGAAACAGAATCGTGACAGAGATCGTGACCGGAATGACCAGCCCCGCAATTAGCGACGAGCGCCAGTCGTGCAGGAACAGGAAAAGGATGATGCAAGCCAGCACCAGCCCGACCAGAATCGCATCGCGCACACTCGAAATGCTGTCGCGCACAAGCTGAGACTGATCGTAATAAATTTCCAGTTTCACGCCTGCAGGAAGCGTGTGCCTCAGCCGTTCGATCTCCGCGGCCACCGCATTGCCCACCGCGACCGTATTGCCCGAAGGCTGCCGCGTGATGTTGATCAATACAGCCTGTTTACCATTTGCAGTAACGGCGGTGTAAACGGGCATCGTAGCCTGCTGCACTGTCGCGATGTCCCCAACACGTATTGGCACCCCTGCGGGAGAGACCTTCACCACAAGCTGGCTCAAGCCTTCGGCGTCGTGAACCTGAGCTCCAACGAGCCCAAGGACAAGCTGATGATTCGCTTCATACAGGCCGGGCGAATCGATTATGTTCGAAGCCTGCATAGCGTTAACGAGATCCAAAATCGTAACGCCCGCAATCTGCAGCCGCGCCATATCCGGCACGACGTGGAACTCTGGAACCTTACCCCCCTGCACAGTCACCGCACTGACACCGCTCACGCGATTCAATGAAGGCTTCAGATCATACGTTGCAATCTCCCAAAGCCGCGTCTGGGGCACCGTATCGGAGGTAAGGCTGTAGCCAAGAATCGGAAAAGTCGCAAAGGTCAGACGATTGGTCGTGATCTTCGCGGTCGACGGCAACGTCTGCTGCACCTTCGTCAACGCCGCATCCACCAACTGCAGCGTCTTGAACATATCCTGGTTCCAATCGAAGAACAGGCTCACCTCGGCCGATCCGCGACTGGTCGTCGACCGTACCGTCGTCAATCCAGGCACGCTATTGACGGCATCCTCGATTGGCTTCGTAATGGTCACCTGCATCTGTTCGACAGGCATCACGCCGTTATCGACACCAATCACTACCCGAGGAAAATTAGTCTCCGGAAATACAGAGATCGGCACCTGAAACGCTACGTAGATACCGATGATGGTCAGTGCGATGACAAAGAAGAAGATGATTCGCGCATAGTCCGCCAACCAGAATCGTTCTGGAGACTTCGGTACGAGAGTCTGGGGCAAAGTGGGAGCTGACATTATTTTTCGTCTCCATCCCCGCTCTTGCCCGCCGCCGGTTTCTCCTTGTCATCGTCTCCTTCAGCGCCCACCTTGATCTTCGTGCCGTCCTCAAGGCCATAGGCTCCTCCGGTAACGACAACGTCATTCGCCGTCAGCCCACTAACGATCTGGATATCGCCGTCATTCTGGATGCCGACCTCCACGGGCTTGCGATGCGAGACTCCATCGGCTCCAACCACCATCACAGACTTGCTGTTGTCCTGCGCCGTCAGAACCGCCGCCGAGGGTATCTTCAATGCATTCGCCACACTGCGACCCGCGATTGAAGCCCGAACGGGAGTGCCTACTTTAAGTTCGCCTTTTTTGTTGTCGATCCGCAGCCAGACCTCAACCGTCGTACTGCCGGGATCAAGTGCAGGACTAATCAACGAGACCTTCGCCGGTACATCTTTTTCTCTGCCAGGAATCGTAATAGTTGCCTCATCACCCACTGCAAGCCGCTGCGCCACGGATTGCGCAAGATGGACCTTAGCAATGAGGGACGAGGTATCCATCACTGTAATCAAAGGCGTACCCGCCGGAGCCGTCTCACCCGCGAAGAGAGATCGATCGGTCACGACTCCATCAATCGGACTTCTGATCTCGGAATAGCTAACCTGCGCCTCTGCTCCGCGCAATTTGCCCTCTGCCGAAGCGAGTTGCCCTTCGGCAGTCTTCAGTGCTGCTTTGTGACTGACGCGTTGCATCGAGTCGTAATGCTGCTTCGCAATGTCGTACACAGCTTGAGCTTGCACAAGCGCAGCTGTGGCGGTATCAAGATCACGCCCGGGAATCGCTCCTTCGGCGAAGAGTTGCTTGCGGCTTGTGACGATGCTTTCATTCAGTTTGAGATTGGCCGTTGCCTGAGCAAGATCCAGTTGCGCCTTCTGTAGATCTTCTGGAACCTGTGCCTGAGTCGCCGTATCATAGGCCGCTTGTGCCGCTGTGAACGAACCCTTGTTATCTAGAGCAGCCGCCTGCAGATCTTTGTTCTCGAGTGTCGCCAGCAACTGTCCGGCCTTCACGCGCGTCCCTCGCTGTACATCAAAATGCTTGATTGGCGCAGTGATCTTCGGCGAAAGCGCAGCCTGTGTTAATGGCGAAAGAGCTGCATCTACGGTAATGTGCTCTGTGATCGAGCCTTGCTCAGGCTTCTCTGCCTGCACCGTCACCACTGTCTCGGGCAAGCTCTCTTTCTTCGTGCAACCGATCGCTGAAACGATAGCCCACGTCGCGGAGCAAAGAAGAAGCGAGCGGTACAAGCGAAACTGTTTGTTCTGCGTTGAACGTGCGCTGTATTGGTCGTGTGTTCTCATGGGTCGCTTCACAGGGTTCCTGTTAGTGTCTGCAGATTTGCAAGTGCTGCCTGGTAGCGAACCAGGCCATCTTCCCGAGCGATCTCGGAGCCCGTCAGTGCGTTTTCCGCGTCAACGACCTCCAGCACCGTGGCCTCCCCGCCCGTATAGCGCAGCCTCGTAAGGCGAAGGCTTTCGGCCGCGGTCTGCACACTGGCATCGAGCGAAGCGAGTTGCGTACGAACGCTAACAGCTTCGGCGTAGAAAGTATCCAGTGCAACTATCAAGCGTTTCTGTGTAGCGGTAAGCGCTACACGTGCAGCATCTCTGCGAATCTGGCTCTGCTTAACCTTATTCTGCGTCGACAGCCAGTTCCAGACTGGAATATCCAGCGTAGCGCTCGCCGAGTATCCGAGATTTCGAATTCCATCAGGTCCATTCACCGCGAACTGCGGCGCATCAATGCCGTACGTAAAATTAAGTGCGAGATCAGGCATATAAGCCGCTTTCGCAGCCAGAACATCGATCTCGTTCAGTCTCACCAAAGCGAGCGCGCTCTTCAACTCAGGATTCATGCGCCCCGCAGCCGCTTCAACCTCTGCACGCGTGGGCAGCGCAGCTGAGGTGTCTCCAGCCTGAAGCGTATACGACGTACGTGGATCGGGAAAGAGCAGTATCCCAAGCTCAAGTCGAGACCGATCGAACGCAAGCTGAGCATCGGCCAGATCGCGCTGCCGCTGTTGCTGCTGGAGCTCCGCCTTCACCACGTCGGCATGGGCAACTTCTCTCGCGGCCTCCCGCTTCTGCGCAAGATTCGTGAACGCGTCGGCTTCCCCGGCAGCCCGCTGGGATACGGTCAATTTTCGTTCCGACGCCAAAACTCCAAAGTACAGCCCAACGACTGCGCTGACCAGCCCCCTGCGCGCTACCTCCAACTCGGCAGCTGCCCGCGCCGACGCTGCAGAGGCACGCTGCACTCCCGCGACTCCTTGCAATCCCAAAGTCTCATTGACTGTTGCCTGGCTTGTGTACTCATGAACAGCATTGTTTGCAATGAAGCGGGGAGCTGCCTGGCCTCCGACCTGCGTTACCTCGCCATTCGGCTGGGTATAGAGAAACTGATTGTGATAATCCAGGCTCGGCAACAAAGCGGCTTTTGCAATGGATCGATCCAATTGCGTTGCCTTGGTCTCAGCCGCGATAGCCGCGAACGCAGGCTCGTTCGCCTGAGCGCGCTGAATGGCATCATTCAAACTGATCGAGACGGTAGCTGCTGGCGATGTAGAGGTAGCCGCCGCCTGTGCCAAAGCATACTCGCTACCCCCTCCTGCTAAGAGCAGACTCAACGCCAAAGCTGCACCGCAGTATTGCCGCGATCTATGTCCTGTCAAACCGAGTCGAAATATCATTCGAAGGTTAACGATAAGCGAGAAACCTTAACTTCACATGAAGCTCTTTTCTTGGCTGCTTGGCCCAAACGTGTGGAGGAGAGGCTTGAGTGAAAGTGGTCCGGCGCTCTCGCCGACAACAGCAGAAGAGCGGTGAAATGGACAAACACACCTATCAGACGGAGGAGTACATCAGGTAAACATCTCGACTGTGCTAGATCGTCTGTTTTATCAGGCGGCTAGGTAGGATTCAAGGCAGCTAAGACGCAGAGTTTCGAACGTAGGAACGGGGTTCCAGACTCACTATCTAGCGCTCCAGAAGCAGACAAGGTCAGAAAGCGTAGCCAAGGCTACGGCTCCGCTTGTAACAGCGGCGTGAGAGAAGAGAGGCTCCCCTATGTCACACCGCTGTTAGTTTTGCCAATTACTGATGAGCGCGCGGTTGAGAGATATCGATCTCAGCCGGAAGTACGGAGGCTGCCAGTCCTTCAGGAGTCTCTTCGGTCAACTCGGGCAGCTTACTCTCCAATGCAATCTGCAGCACCTGATCCATTTCCTCGACAAAGTGCAGCTGCATGCTCGTCTTCAAGAGTTCCGGCAGATCGGGTAGGTCCCTGCGGTTCTCCTCCGGCAGAATTGCCTCGAATATCCCGGCGCGATGTGCCGCCAGCAGCTTCTCCTTCAGGCCGCCAATCGGAAGCACTTTGCCGCGTAGCGTAATCTCGCCGGTCATGGCGATGTCGCGCCGCACCTTGATCTTGGTCAGTGCGCTGGCCAGCCCGGTCGCAAGCGTAATGCCGGCTGATGGGCCATCCTTGGGAATAGCACCCTCAGGAACATGGACGTGAATGTCGACGTTGCGGTAAAAGTCCTTCGCAAGGCCAAGGTGATGCGCCCGTGAACGGATATAGCTCAGCGCAGCCTGCGCAGACTCCTGCATTACATCGCCGAGCTGGCCGGTGGCGGTCATCTTGCCCTTGCCATCCAGCACCTGAACTTCGGTCTGCAGGATCGTGCCCCCCATCTCCGTCCAGGCCAAGCCCGTGACCAGGCCAACCTCGCTCTTCTCATGCACCTGCGAATCACGAAACTTGGCCACGCCCAGCAGGTCGCCGATGTTCTCGGCCGTGATGGTCTCGGTGTAGTCCGCCCCGTTCTTCACAACGCGTCGCGCCACCTTGCGGCAGACATTCCCTATCTCGCGCTCGAGATTCCTGACGCCGGCCTCGCGTGTGTAGGCGCGGATGATCTGCTTCAACGCATCATCTTCGAAGACGACCTGTTTCTCTGTCAGACCCGTGCCCTCGCGCTGCTTCTTCACCAGATACTGCTTGGCGATCTCGAGCTTCTCTATTTCCGTGTAGCCATGCAGCCGGAGAATCTCCATGCGGTCCTGAAGTGGGCCGGGTATGGTGTGAAGCACATTCGCAGTTGCAACAAACAGCACCTGCGAAAGATCATATTCGACGTCGAGATAGTGGTCTTGAAACGAGGTGTTCTGCTCAGGATCCAACACTTCGAGCAGCGCGCTAGCCGGGTCGCCACGGAAATCCGAAGCCATCTTGTCGATCTCGTCCAACATGAAGACGGGGTTCTTCGTGCCCGCTTTCTTCATCGACTGGATAATCTGTCCAGGCAGTGCGCCGATGTAGGTGCGCCGATGCCCGCGAATCTCCGCCTCATCACGCACGCCGCCCAGCGACATCCGCACAAACTTGCGCCCCGTGGCCTTCGCGATCGACATGCCGAGCGACGTCTTGCCGACGCCCGGAGGTCCGACGAAGCATAGGATAGATCCCTTGGGATTCTTCACGAGCTGGCGTACGGCGAGAAACTCAAGAATGCGCTCTTTGATCTTCTCAAGCCCATAGTGATCTTCGTTGAGGATCTGTTCAGCGTGCTCAATCGAGCGAATCTCCTTCGAGCGTTTCTTCCACGGCACAGCTAGCAGCCAGTCCAGATAATTCCGAGATACGGTCGACTCGGCAGACATCGGAGGCATCGCCTCAAGCTTTTTGAGCTCCTGAAGTGACTTGTCGAGAACATCCTTCGGCATACCTGCAGCTTCAATCTTCTTCTTCAGCTCATCAAACTCGGATTTCTCACCGCGGCCAAGCTCCTTCTGGATGGCCTTGATCTTCTCATTGAGGTAGTACTCTTTCTGGGCCTTCTCCATCTGCCGCTTCACGCGCGACTGAATCGTCCGGTCCATATTCAGCTTCTCGATGGCGACATCCAGAACATCAGCCACGCGCGCCAGGCGAGTCTCCGGATCAAAGACCTCGAGCAATTGCTGCTTCTCCTCGATGGAGAGCTGCAGATTGGCGGCGATGGTGTCAGCCAGCTTGGCCGGCTCGTCGGAGCGGACACTCGCGGCCATCGTCTCGTAGTTCAAGGACTGCTGCAATTTTACGTACTGTTCAAACAGCGAGTGGACCCGCTGCATCAGTTGCTCAACCTGCGGCGTCTGCTCGAGCTGGGTCTTTCCCGTGCGAACCGTCGCGACAAAAAAGCCATCAACGTCGTTGATCTCAGTGGCACGCGCCCGCTCAACACCTTCTACTAGGACCTTGATGTTGCCATCCGGCATTTTTACGCTCTGGACGATATTGCCGATCGTGCCGGTCTGATAAATGTCGTCGGCGTTTGGCTCGTCGACCGAGGCGTCGTGCTGGGTCGCCAGAAAGATCTTCCGGTCGCCGGATAGCGCTTCTTCAAGAGCCCGTACGCTGGATTCGCGCCCAACGACGAACGGGGTCATCATGTGAGGGAAGATGACCATGTCACGAATGGGCATCATTGGTAGCTTGCGAACTTCGCCGCTCAGCGTTTCTTTTGGTTGGTTTGTCATTGTTCTCCCCAATTAGACGTTGAAACGCCGACAACGATGCAAGCTCGGCGTTCGCGGCTTTCCGTGATTGTAATGCCTCAGAAGCCCTGTGCGAATACTCAAGAAAAGAAGGAACCACGATGAGATCAAAGTCGAGTGGAAGATAAATTGCTTGGTCGAAACGACAGACAAACCAGCTATCTAGGGAAATCAGGAAATTACTGGCTCAAAAGAACGCGTAAGACCCATTCGATGCCTCATATGGTTCGGACGCACAGAAGGTAGGGCATTTCAGGGTTGAATTATTTGGGTTCCAGGGCATAGAACAACGTCGGGTCCACGTCCCACTTTTATAAAAGGGAAGTAAGATCCAGCAACGCCACTAGGCGCTTAAAGCGTAGTCAGAAGGAGTGCTAAAACAAGCTCGCGAGAACAAATCTACGCCGTCATACGCGCAGCAACGGTTATTAACCTGCCTTTTCCAGCAGCATGGGCAGCGTAAGATCGCGATTCTTCACCATCGCCTCTGTGATTACGATCTCCTTGACCTTCTTGTTGCCAGGCACGTGATACATCAGGTCCAGCATCAGCTCTTCGATGATCATGCGCAGGCCGCGCGCACCTACCTTCCGCATCAGAGCCTCACGCGCAATAGCCCGAGCTGCCTCGTCGGAGAACGTCACCTTCACGCCCTCGAAGTCAAAGAGTTTCGCATATTGCTTGAGAATGGCGTTGCGCGGCTTGGTGAGGATCTCAATCAGCGCAGCTTCGTCCAACTCGTCCAGAATGCCCATCACTGGCAGACGTCCCACGAACTCCGGAATCAACCCGTATTTCAGAAGATCCTGCGGTTCAGCCTGACGCAGCAGTTCAGAGTCACGCTGCGCGCGGATCGGGGTTACGTCGCCATCCTTCGCGTCCGGGTCGGCGACAGCGCGGAAGCCAAGCGCCTTCTTGCCGACGCGACGCCCAATGACTTTTTCGAGCCCAACAAACGCTCCACCGCAGATGAACAGGATGTTTGTTGTGTCCACAGCTGTAAATTCCTGGTGCGGATGCTTGCGACCGCCCTGTGGCGGAACGTTGGCAACAGTGCCTTCGAGAATTTTCAGGAGTGCCTGCTGTACGCCCTCGCCCGAGACATCACGCGTAATCGAGGGGTTCTCGTCCTTGCGCCCAATCTTGTCGATCTCGTCGATGTAGATAATTCCGCTCTGCGCCCGAGCTACGTCTCCGTCAGCGGCCTGCAGTAGCTTGAGGATGATGTTCTCAACGTCCTCGCCAACGTATCCAGCCTCGGTCAATGTCGTCGCATCGACAATGGCAAACGGTACATCGAGCATCTTCGCCAGCGTATGCGCCAGCAGAGTCTTGCCCGATCCCGTCGGCCCCACCAGAAGAATGTTCGACTTCGCCAGCTCTACCTCATTGCCGCGAGTCTTGTTCATCTGGATGCGCTTGTAGTGGTTGTAGACCGCTACGGCCAGTTTCTTCTTCGTCGTGTCCTGCCCGATGACGTACTCATCGAGAAACGCCTTAACCTCCTGCGGCTTCGGCAGATGGGCCGGGGCTGCACCGGGCTGGGTTTCGCTGCGATCGTCTTCGAGGATCGAGTTGCACACCGCCACGCACTCATCGCAGATGTAAGCTCGCGGATAGTCCGAGGGTGACGAGATCAATTTAGCAACGGCATCCTGCGACTTGTGGCAGAACGAGCAACGAAGAGATTCGTCTGAGCCCCGTGACGTTTTCATAGGTTCTTACAGCTCCTGGCAAAGCAGTACAAAAAGGTATTAATACCAGTTTACACCCGATTCAAGATCGCCACCGGCGACCAGGTGTCTACCTTAGTACATCGGTTTGCTATACAACAAAAAGCCCGGATATTTGACCATCCGGGCTTTCGTCGTAATTGTATAGGGTGTTTATCAGTTTCGGGGGCGGTCGATGATATCGTCGATGATTCCGTACTCCTTGGACTGCGCAGCCGTCATGATGAAGTCGCGCTCCACGTCCCTCTCGATCCGTTCAAGCGACTGCCCGGTGCTGGCGCTCATCAACTTGTTGGTGATCTCGCGGATGCGAAGAATCTCGCGCGCGTGGATGTCGATGTCGGTCGCCTGTCCGCTCAGCCCGCCCATGGACGGCTGGTGGATCAGGATGCGCGAGTTCGGCAAGGCAAACCGCTTACCCTTCTTGCCGGCCATGAGGAGAAATGCCCCCATGCTGGCAGCCTGTCCGATGCAGAACGTCACCACGTCATTCTTGATGTACTGCATCGTGTCGTAGATCGCGAGTCCGGCCGTGATCGAACCGCCCGGCGAGTTGATGTAGAGCTGAATGTCCTTCTCCGGGTCCTCGCCGCTCAGGAACAGCATCTGCGCAATGATTACATTGGCGATGTTGTCGTCGATCGGCGTTCCCAGGAAGATGATGTTGTCCCGGAGCAGACGGCTGTAAATGTCGTAGGCTCGTTCGCCACGACTCGTCTGCTCGATCACCATTGGTACCAGTCCCATAGCTCTCTCTTTCTTATCGGTTAGGCAATCAGACTATCTCGATCTACGCGGACAACTTCTCGTAGAGCACGCTTCCGGTCTTCTCGCGCCGCATCTGCTCGCGAATCCTGTCCAGGCCGCCGTCCTTGGCAAGTCTGTCACGCAAGGCCTCGAGAGGCTCGCGCGACTGAATCGACAACATCAGCAACTCGCGGTCCAGATCCTCGTCGCTGACCACTACATTCTCGGCCTGCGCAATTCTATCGAGAATCATCGAGGCCTTCACCTCGTTGACCGCTTGGTCCCTCTGAGCGGCCCGCAGTCTGCCGAAGTCCAGCTTGCGCATGTCCTCGGCCTTCATGCCTTGCTGAGCCAGCGCACGCAAACCGCGATCGAGCCGCGCATCAACCTGCTGTTGTACGAACGACTCAGGAACAGGGAACTGGTACTTCCCGATCAGCTCTTCCAGCATCTTGTCCTTCGCCTGGCTCTCCAGCGCGTCCTTCTTGCGATTCGATGCGTACTCCCGTAGCTTGGTCTCAAAGTCATCCCAGCCCTCGTAGTCGCCAAGCTGTTTGGCGAATTCAGCATCGCGTTCGGGGTAGGTCTTCTTCTTGATGCTCTTCACGGTCACATCGTAGCTGACGGTCTGACCAGCAAGCCGCTGCTCACCAAAGTCAGCCGGATACGACACTTCAAACTTCAGCTCCTGCCCAGGCTTGGTACCGCGCAGAGCCTCGTTGAACGCAGGCAGCGTATTTTTTCCGCCAATCTCGATCAGCACATCCTCGCCCGTAATCGGCTCGCTCTTCGAAGCATTGGCAACGCCTTCCTCAGTCACGGTCTGCGCAAGGTCCTGCACCTCGCCGCGGAACTGGATCTCGGCCCAGTCGCCATCAACCAGCGCACGATCCTCTTCCACCGGCTCAACCGTCGCATGGCTGTCGAGCACGCGGCTCAACTCGGCATCGAACTCGTCGTTCGTCAGCGCAACCTCAGGTTTCGCGACCTTCACGCTGTCATAGCCCGCAACTTCAAACTCCGGGGCCACCTCAAACGCAGCCTTGAACTTCAGCGGTTGCTCATCGAAAAGCTGCAGGTCCAGAAGTTGTGGTTCCGACACGGGCTGCAGCTTCTGCTCGTCGATCGCCTTACGGAAGCGCTCGGACACCAGGCTCTCAAGAACCTCTTGCCGCACTTCCTTGGCGAACTTCGACTTGATCAGCGACTCGGGAACCTTGCCCGCACGGAATCCAGGAATCCGCGCCAGCTTCTGGTAACGCTTCACCACCTTCTTGAAGGCCTTCGAAACCTCTTCAGCCGGCGCTTCCACTTCAATTTCGCGCGTCAGTTCAGGGTTCAGCGAGGGGGCGTGATCATGATGATGATGCTCATGGTCGTGATCATGCGCGTGGTCGTGGGTATGTGTCTGTTCAGACTGCAGCTCGGCAGTCGCATTCGTCTCTGTTGTCTCAGTCGGGGTCAAAGCAATGCCTTCCAGTCGTGGCGTCTGTGTAATGCCGCCTCGGTCGCTCATGGAGCCCTCCGTACGGTCTACGCCTCTTTACTACTGTACGAGTCTTCGTTGTGAGGGGTCAAACCTCGGCCAGCTACATTCGAGTCAACCACCCACTAGCGCCGTCCTCTCACAGCCGATCCGTCTCAGCCCGACTTAGCGATAGGATCTCCAGTCGTATCTTCCACTCCACCGTCTGACCGGGCTGTAGCACGACCATCCCGGTGTCCTCATCCCTAGCCCACTCGCGCCCGAACGGATCGTCATAATTGAACTGTGGCTCAATTGAGACAAACCCCGCCCCAGCCGGAGCATAGGCTCGCATCGCCTTGATCGTTGGAGTCATCGCCGTGATGCGCAAGCCGTAGTTGCTCTTCGGATCGCGCAGCTCCGCAATCGGTCCGTTATCCAGCAAACCAGCCCTCAGATGAACGAAGCAGTCGTCAAGGCTCATCTCGCCTAATCGAGCCCCATTTCGCGAGGTGAAGTCGTACTCGGTGCCCGCAACCGGTAGTAGCCGTCCGCTTGGCAGCCCGCTGCGGCGATCACGAACCTCGACGCGCAATCCATTTGGTATCTGCAACGTCGCCTGTCCGCGATCGCCGCTCGGAATCACAAACCGCGGATGCCATCCAATCCCCACAGGCTCCGCCTCATTTCCTGTGTTCCGCGCCGAGATCTTCATCTCCAGCGTCCGGCTGCTCAACTGCACCGACGTCGTAATCTCGGTGTGCGATATCCAATGGCCGTCGAAATCGCCAGCGTCGTACACCCCCACAGCCTCGCCGCCGTCCGGCATCACGTTCGTCTTTACGGTGTCGGAGGCCCGTTTCAGCAGCAGCCCGTTCGCAGCGATTGCATCGGTGCCATGTTCTCTTGACGTCACCGGCAGGCTGAGAATGCGCCCGTCCCAACTCGTCGTCAGGTTCTTGCCATCAGCAGATGTGGGACCAGAGATCCGGTTTGCCCAGGGAGCTTCGAAGGCTCCGCCTAAACTGAGATTCGTGCCTCCAGTCGCATCAGCCCCGTCCAATATTTTTTCAATATCGTTAAGAGAAGGCGAAGCCAGCAACTGCACCTCACCCTTGCCAGGAAGGTACGCCGTAATCTGCAGCACATTCATTCCGCGCCCCGGCAGCAGCGTAGCCGAAAGAAACTCCGGCGCAGTCCCCACTGCGATCTGCGACCGCTGCAACACCACCGCATCCTGTCCCCCGGGTCGCACCACTGTCGTAGGAGTCACCAACGGCTTACTGTTCAACTCCGATTTCAGCCGTGCGAATTCTCCCCGTGTGTGCGCTCGCCACCCAAACGCCAAGCCTAGCAACGCAGCCGTCAATAGGATCATCGTCAGCAGCCCAGAGCGCATCACGGCAACGTGCCACAGGCCCCTGCGCCACCGATCGAGCGTCCTAATCAGAAGCGCAGCATACATCCGACTCAGTCTTGGATCTTCCAACGTACCGCCTGTGCTTCTCTCTAATTTCGCTGACTCAAGACCATTCTACGGAACAAGCGCCACAATGCCAGAAAATCGCCAGCAGCAGCTTATCCCACTATCATGGGAGAAGTGCCACGTTCCAACGCCCAACTAGTAAACCCCGCCCTCCAGCAGGTCCGCGAGACCATCATCGACTGCGAACGCTGCCCTCGCCTCCGTGCCTACTGCAAAGGTATTGGCGAGACCCGCCGCCGCGCCTACCAGGACCAGACCTACTGGGCCCGTCCCGTTCCCGGCTTTGGAGACCCCCTCGCCCGAGTCCTGATCCTCGGCCTCGCCCCAGGAGCCCACGGAGCCAACCGTACCGGACGTCCCTTCACCGGCGACGGTTCCGGCTTCTTCATGTACCCCGTGCTGCATGAGCTCGGCTTTGCCAACCAACCTGAAGGCGTCTCCCGCGACGACGGCCTCAAGCTACGTCACGCCTGGATCGCCTCTGTCGTCCGCTGCGCCCCGCCCGGCGACAAGCCCACCCCGCAGGAGATTCGCAACTGCGCCACCAATCTTGCCGCAGAGATCGAAGCCCTCACACGCGTCCGTGTAGTCGTCTGTCTCGGAAAGATCGCCTTCGATGGCTACCTCGCGTATCTCCTGCAGACGGGCGTCATAGAACGCAAATCCGAGTACACCTTCGCCCATGGAGCCGAGTACACGCTGCCTAACGGACTCCGTCTTCTCTCCAGCTACCACCCCTCGCTGCGGAACACCAACACCGGTCGGCTAAACAGCACCATGTTCGCCAAGATCTTCCTTCGCGCCCGGGAACTCGCCGGCCTCAAAACCTAGATCAAGCTGCAAAAAAAACTTTCAAAGGGCACGGTTCCAGCCGCGCCACAAATGGAATCAAGTCAAGGGACTTTAGTCCTTGAGGAAATCTCTCCCTGTCGAATCAGACTTCTTCCCGGTCCTCTAATCTAAAGCCGATTCTTTTCGGTGAAAACATTCAAGGCAGCAAACGCCGGTGCCACCACCAGCGCAAGGAAAAACAGCGCAATCAGAATCTCTTTCACACATCACCTCAAGGCCAACTGTAGCCTGCAAAAATGTGATTCGCTGAGCCTATCTCAAGCAAGGCATTGCCTTAGCCATTACCGGCAATGGTTCACGTCGGAAGCCAACCAATGCACAACTGCCTGAATCCTAAAGAACAGTAGGAGAAATTTAGGAAAGAGGTATCTTGCATGGGCGCTAAGAACTACTGGTTGGCTTTTTTGATAGGAGCCTCCGCCGGAGCTGCCGTCGCGCTCCTATGTGCTCCTCAGAGCGGCGCAAAGACACGTAAGCAACTCCGCAAAGGTGTTGAAGACGCGGGAGACTACCTCGAAGATGCTGGCGATTATCTGAAATCCCAGGCCGAGCGGTTCGCCTCAGAAGCGCACAAGGCCGTACAGCGTGCCAAAGATCAGGTAGATTCAGTGGTGGACAAAGCCGGTGATGTCGTCTCGAGTGCAGTAAAGAATGCTCAATCACTCGTCTAGATTTCACCGTGTAACAAGACGTCCCGGTTCAGGCCGGGACGTCTCGCTTAAGAACTTCCGTTAAAGCAATATGCCCCGGCAACATCGCCGGGGCATATTGTTCTAACGGTTATTCGAACTAAACCGCGGTCAGTGCAAGCCCCGCAACCTTCTCTTCGCCGTCTGCCGCGACTGGCCGGTAGTACAGCGCATTGTTCTCCATGTAGACCTCGAGGAAAGCAGGCCGCTGAGCGATACCGCCGCCGATCAAAGCTTCCGACAGCGGATCCTCGACGAACTTCTGCAGCGCGCGACGCAGAGGACGAGCCCCATACGTGCGATCTGAAGCCGTCTTCTCGATGATCCACTTCTTCGCCTCGTCGGTTACCGAGATCGTGATCGCCTTGTGCACCAGGTTCGTGTTCAGCTGTTGCACCAGCAGTTCGAGGATCTGCATCAGGTCCTGATCCGACAGCGACGTGAAGATGATGATCTCG
The DNA here is from genome assembly GCF_003945235.1 of Edaphobacter aggregans. NCBI lineage: Bacteria > Pseudomonadati > Acidobacteriota > Terriglobia > Terriglobales > Acidobacteriaceae > Edaphobacter > Edaphobacter aggregans. The sequence continues at coordinate 654,939 of NZ_RSDW01000001.1, read as the reverse complement.
TCCAGACGGTTCAGGAACTCCGGGTTGAAGGTCCGCTTGACCTCGCCCCGCACCAGTTCCTCCATCTTGTCCATCACCATGTCTTCCTTCTCGCTCTGGAAGCCGAGCCCCTGTCGCTTCTGCAGGTGCTTCGCCCCAATGTTCGAGGTCATGATGATGATCGTGTTCTTGTAGTCGACCGTGTTGCCCAGGCCATCCGTCAACTGACCATCCTCAAACACCTGCAGCAGCAGATTGAAGACATCAGGATGCGCCTTCTCGATCTCATCCAGCAGCACAACGCAGTACGGATTGCGCTTTACCCGCTCGGTAAGCTGACCGCCCTCTTCGTAGCCCACATATCCCGGAGGTGAACCGATCAGTTTGCTCACAGAGTGCTTCTCCATGAACTCCGACATATCGAACCGGATCAGCGCCTTCTCGCTGCCGAACAGGAACTGCGCGAGCGTCCGCGCCATCTCCGTCTTACCGACGCCCGTAGGCCCAAGGAACAGGAAGCTTCCAATCGGCCGCGCCGGATTCTTGAGACCCGCACGAGACCGACGAATCGCACGCGCCAGCGCCGAGATCGCCTTGTCCTGCGAGATCACGCGCTTGTGCAGCTCTTCCTCTACACGAAGCAACCGCTGCGTCTCCTCTTCCTTCAGCGAAGTCACAGGAACACCCGTCCAGCGGCTCACGACATCCTCGATATCCTCGCGTGTCACAATGCCCGCCGACGAATCATCCAGGTGATACTTGTCCCGCAGCGCCCGCAGATTCTCCCGCTCCTTGCGCTCCTCGTCCGAGTAGAACCGCGCCTTCTCGAACTCATGATTCGCAATCGCGTTCTCCATGCGGTGCACGATAAACTTGATCCGCTTCTGGACCTCGGTCAACTCTTCTGGCAGGGAAGTCTGCCGCAGCTTCACGCGTGCGCCAGCTTCATCGATCAAATCAATCGCCTTGTCTGGCAAGAACCGATCCGGAATATACCGGCTAGAGTGCGACACCGAGAAAGTGATCGCATCATCGGTATAGCTGACAGCATGAAACTTCTCATACTTGTCCTTAATCCCCATGATGATCTTGACCGCGTCTTCCTCATTCGGCGGAGGCACCTTCACAGCCTGGAACCGCCGCTCCAAAGACCGATCCTTCTCAATAGACTTCCGATACTCCGCAGGAGTAGTCGCGCCAATGCACTGAATCTCGCCACGGCTCAACGCAGGCTTCAGAATGTTCGCTGCATCCAGCGAACCCTCCGCCGACCCAGCGCCCACCAGCGTATGTAGCTCGTCGATGAACACAATGGAGTTCTGATTCTCCATCAGCTCCTTCATAATCGTCTTCAACCGCTCTTCAAACTGCCCGCGATACTTCGTTCCCGCAACGATCAGCGAAAGATCCAGCGCGAGCACTCGCTTATCCGCAAGGAAGCTCGGCACCTCGCCGTCGGCAATCTTCTGCGCCAGCCCTTCCACGATAGCCGTCTTACCAACACCCGGCTCGCCAATCAGCACAGGATTATTCTTCGTCCGTCGGCAAAGAATCTGAATGACACGATCCACCTCGGCATCGCGCCCAACCAATGGATCAAGCTGCTGATCCAGCGCCGACTGTGTCAAATCACGCGAGAACTCCGCCAGCATGCTCTGCTCACTCCGCTGACCCTTTCCGCTCTGTGCCGTAGGAGCCTTCTCCTGCGTCGTCCGCTGCAACTCCTCACGAATTGCAGGCAGCCTGAGCCCACGCTCCTGCAGAATCTCCGCTGCAAAGCACTTCTCCTCGCGCAGCAGACCAAGCAGCAAATGCTCCGTCCCGATATGCTTATGCGAGAGCCGCTCAGCCTCCTCAGCCGCATATGCCAGCACGCGCTTGCACTCATTCGAAAGCGGCAGATCGACCGAAGTCGACACTTTCTCCCGAATCGTTGTATGTCCTTCAATCTGTTTCCGTATCGATTCCACCGACGCATGCGACCGCAAAAAGCGATTCGTTAGCGCCTTGTCCTCACGCAGTAGCCCCAGCAACAGGTGCTCCGTCTCGATATAAGGCGAGCCAAACTGGCTGGCCTCATACCGCGCAAAGAAGATGACCCGTCGCGCCTTCTCTGTATAGCGTTCGAACATGTTCCCCCTCAAGCCGGCAACTCCCCAGCCCGAAGGCCAGGTAGCGCCATTGGTCCCATACCATCTCCGTGCTGCGTGCTCACGAAGACAAATCAGGCTACCTCAAACTGCGAAGCATCCATCCCACTTTCCTTACAGTGTAGTCGCCTGCCCAACTTATATGAAAATCCCTCGAAAGTTATGGATACCCTAGCATCTTTTTAGACGCCTGTTGTGCAAAACGAGCACCAAATTAGGTGCATTGCACCCTCTACGGTGCTTTCCTATTTAGATGCGCTAAATCACTACTTGTTCCAACCGCCCCTCGCGCAGCCGCAGAACCCGCCCGCAACGCCCTGCAAAATCAAGATTATGCGTCACCAGAACGCTCGTCAGACCATGGGCCTGATGCAGCCCCTGAATCAGCTCAAAAACCCCCTCCGCAGTCTTCCCATCCAGATCCCCGGTAGGCTCATCAGCCAGCAGAATCTTCGGTTCCGTCACCAGCGCCCGCGCCAGACTCACCCGCTGCTGCTCCCCCCCGCTCAACTCGCCCGACCGATGCTTCTCCCGCGACGCCAACCCCACCTCACCCAGCCAGTACCGCGCCCGCTCCAAAGCCGAAACCCGACCCATCGCCCGAGCCAGCAGCGGCATAGCGACATTCTCCGCCGCCGTAAACTCTGGCAGCAGGTAATGAAACTGCCACACATACCCCACATCGCGATTCCGAAAATCCGCAGCCTGATTCGCCGTCAACGAGCTCAACCGGCTCTCCCCGCACCAAACCTCACCGGCGGTCGGCTTATCCAGCGCAGCCAGCAGATGCAGCAGCGTACTCTTACCCGCGCCGCTCTCCCCCACAATCGCGACCATATCGCCCTCAAAGACTGTCAGATCCAACCCACGAAACAGCTCCAAACCACCGCGCCCCGACTCCGACACCGCCGCATAAATCTTCGTCAAGCCCTCAGCGCGCAGCACCACTTTCCGACCAATCATCGCGGGTAAGGGTTGTAGCGAGCCGTCTTCGAACGAAACGCCACCCCCGCTCAAGACTTCACCCCAGCATTCCGGTGCGAGTGCGACCCCAGCGCAATCGAAATCCTGTTCCAGGCATTGATCGTCGTAATCACCAGCGTCAGATTCACCGTCTCCACATCACTGAACTGCGCCCGCACTGCGTCATACAGCACATCAGGAGCATGCCCGTCCTGAATATTCGTCAGTGCCTCAGCCCACGCCAGCGCCGCCCGCTCCCGCTTCGTATAAAGATCAGAGTTTCGCCACTCGACCACCTCGGCGATCCTCTCGTCCGTCTCCCCCGCCTTCTTCAACTCTGAGGTATGCAACGTGACACAGTACTCACATCCATTCATCACCGAAACCCGCAGCCGCACCAACTCCCTCAGCGAAGTCTCGAAGCCCGTACCTGTATTCAGATAGTGTTCCAACTCCCGCATCTTCGCGAGGCTCTCGGGAGCCAGCTGCCCATACTTCAATCGCGGTTCACTCATGATTTCTTCCCCCCGAGTCCATCCAATGCTTTGGGATCAAGCTGCAGCGCTTCCGCTTGCATCTTCGCGGCAACTTCATCGCGTCCAGTCTGCTTCGCCAAGACTGAGTGATAGACAAGGGTATGGGCGAGGTAACGCCCATAGATTTGTTTCATATCGGGAAGGTTCACCATAGCCTTGCGATAACTATCTTCGGCGACGTTATAGTCGTGGTCCGCTTCGACAGGCATCTTTGACGCGTGTTCAGCAAACGCCTGCCAGTAATAGGCCGTTCCGTACTCAGCGTCTTTCGACGTCAAAGACTTTTCCGCAAGTTCGGTTATTCGATGAAACTCCGCCAAGGCCGTTGTAAGATCGCCTGAAAATGCCAGCGCCTCGCCGTACTCCTGATGAGCTCCACGGATCTCGTTGGCTCGCATCGAAGGATCGGGAAAACGATCTGCAATGAGGGTTAGGTCTCCGCAAGATTTCACAGCCTCGCTCCAGCGCCCGGACGCATTTGCAGCCCGACACTCTGTTGCCTTCGGAAAATATGCCTGACCTATCGCGTCGTCGCTTTTTTCGGTGGCTGGCGGAATACCGAGCGAGAATGCAACTGATACGACGATCTGAACTTTGCTAGCGACGCCATTGACTTCAAATGGACTGTAAGTCCAATGCTTGACAGCGTCTATAGCAGACTGCCGCAGCATCGGCGGACCACCAATCACCTCAACCTTCGTTACAGTTCCATGCTCGGTCACGTCGGCGTGTAGCAGAACATTTCCCTGCACATGGGCTGCTTTAGCGATGGCAGGGTAGATAGGATCCATATGTGCAAGAAGGTGGCGGGTGGCTTCACTTTCCATCACGTACCCTTCGTTTGGCCCTTGACCAAGGACAGATACAACCATCAGAACGAACACAATCGTGGCAAAAATTGGTTTATTCATACCGCAAGGCCTCCGCAGGTAGCACCTTCGCCGCACTTCCACTCGGATAAATCGTAGCCACTAAACTAACCCCCAGCGACACAGCCGCCACAATCACGGCATCTAAAACTCGCGGCGCAAACGGCAGATAATCAATCGAATAAACCGCCGCATCCAGATGAATAAACCGGTAGTGCCCACCTGCCCAGCTCAGTGAATACCCCACAATCAACCCCAGCACCGTACCAATAATCGAGATCAACAAACCCTGCAGCAGAAAAATCCGCCGCACCTGCTCCGCCCGCACCCCAAAGCTCATCAGTACGGCAATATCACGAGTCTTCTCCATCACCATCATGGTCAGCGCAATCAGAATATTCAGCGCGGCGACGCAAACAATCAGCGCCAGCACAATAAACGTCACCACCTGCTCCAGCTTCAACGCTCGGAACAGTTCGCGATTCTGCTCCATCCAGTTTGTCGTCTGAAATCCCTTACCCGCCTCAGCCTCAATCGCCTGCCCAACCACATCGGCGCGATAAAGATCATCTACCTTGAAGCTGATCACCGAGATCAGATCCGGCTCGCTAAACAGTCGCTGAGCATCCGCCAGCCGAGTAAACGCATAGCTCGAGTCATACTGATAAAACCCCGACTTAAAGATCCCCACCACAGTGAACCGCTGATACCGAGGCACCAATCCCAGCGGAGTCAACTCACCCTGCGGACTAGTCACCAGCACCGTATCCCCCACCCTCGCCCCAAGCGTCTCCGCCAGATCACCCCCAATCACAATCGGAGGCACAGCCCGTTGCCCCGCTGCCTCGCTGACTGGCTGGCTCGCTAGGGCATCCGCCGACCCCTCCTTAGTCGCCTGCAGCAAATCCCCCACCGTCTTCTCATCCGCAGGGATTATCCCCTTGATCAACGCCCCACCACTCCTCGCCCCCCGCGAGATCAACACCTGCCCATAAAGCCCCGGAGCCGCCGCCGTCACATGCGGCACCTTCCGCAGCCGTTCCAGCAGAGGCCGCCAATCTCGCATCCCATCCGCCGCCACCCGCATCAGCACCACGTGCGCGGTCGACCCCACCAGCCGCTCCTGCAAATCCCGCCGCATCCCATTCGTAATCGCCAGCGCAATAATCAGCGCAGCCACGCCAGCCGCCACCCCGATCACGGAGATCGCGGTAATTACCCCCACCACCGCCTGCCGCCGCTTGGCCCGCAGATACCGCGCCGCAATAAACAGTTCAAATCGCATCGGTTTCCCAGCTTACTATCCGCCTCTCCCGTTACCGAACGACCGTCTTCACCGCAGCCATATTTTCGTAGCGGTCATACACCCGCACCGCCAGCACATGTTCTTTCGCATTTGTGACCGGCCCAACCGTCGCCGGAACAGGCACCGTAAAGTCATACCGCTCCGTCAGCGCATCCGAAACCTTCCCCACCGGCTCCAGATACTGCCACGGCCCGGCATCAATCGAATACTCCGCATGAGCAATCGGCGAAGTAGCATCCCGGGCCTCAAGCGTCGCATGAATCTTGTCCAGCGATCCCGCCACCAGCGAAGCCGCCAACGCCCCCGGCACCGGTGGAGTGGTATCCACCACAAACACGCTACTCACCCGATCACCCGACAGCGTATCGGCATCGGTATGCTCAGGTGCATCACTAGCCACCACCTTCAACTGATAGCTCCCATCCGGCAGCAGGGAAGCGTCGAAGCTATAGAACCGGTCGCTGAGCTTGTCCTTCAGCAACCGCCAGTTTGTCTCGCCGACGCCCTTGTACCAGACCGAAAACATCAGGTCGTCGCCATTGTCGTCATGCGCCAGCCAGCGCACCGTAACAGCGTTCTTGTCCTTCTGTGCGGTCAGGGGAGCCAGACTTGCATCCTGCGTAAAACTCAGCATGGGCGAAGCTCCCGCAGCCGTCGGAAACGCCACCTGCACCGTATTGCTCGGTGGAGCACTACCACCCGCAGCCACACGAGCCCCCGGCTGCACCACCACATCATCGACCACCGGAGCCATATTCTTCGACAGATAGTTCAACCCAACCGATTCCACCGCACCGCCACCCCGCAACACCGCCTTCCATTGCACATATCTCCCCGCAGGAACACTCACTCCCCCATCCGCCCCCACCCGAGCCCACTCACTCCACCCCATCAGCGGACTCTCCACATTCCCACTCCGCACATACAAATCAAATCCAGCTGCAGCCCCACCCCGTACCTCCGCGCGCCCCCACTGCGAGAACCCCTGCGCATCAAACACATCACTGACGTAAGTCGCATCCTGCGAAACTACATCTTTCAGTCGAAAAACCTTCCCGCTATTACTCGTCGCGACCAACAGACCATCCTTCACAGCGGCAAACGCCATAGCCTGCGACGCCTCTAGATGCGCTACATCCGTAAACCTTCCCGGCATCCCGACATCCACCCGATACACTCGCCCCCGATTGCCCGTAGCCGCCAACAGACTCCCATCCCGAACCGTCAGCGCATAGACGACATCATCCTTCAGCGTCAGCAGCTTCTGCGGAGTCCCATCCGTGGCAATCCTATAAATCTCGGTTCCATCGGGAACCAGCGTATTCGCACCAGCCGCCGTCGAAGACCCCGGCTGTACAAACGTCACGGTCACGCCCACATTTCCCGTCGCTGGCAGAGGCGGCAATGTCATCGCGCCCTTCGCGCCAACGCCAGAAGCATAGACGTTCCCTGCAGGATCCATCGCCAGCGCCGTAATCTCCCGCCGCGAAGCCGCATAGGCCGCAAAAGGCTTCGCTCCCGCAACCTTCGTGTCGATCCGGTAGATCACACCCGCGCCATCTGTCCCCGCCCAAAGCATCCCATCCGCTCCCAGCAACAGGCACCGGATATGCTGGTCGGCGGTCTTGAACAATACCTCCGCCTTACCGCCACCCGCGGGCACCCGATACACCACCGCCGGAGCCCCAGCCGCCACATAGACAGCGCCCGTCTTGCTCACAGCAAGATCCCAAAGATACTTCGGCTTCTCCTCCGTAGCGCTCGGATCGAACACCACCGACGCCGTCCCGCCACCTGCGGAAATCCGATAGACCTTACCATCAGGAGAAGTAGCCGCCAGCACACTGCCATCTGCGACAACCTGAAGCGCCTGCACCGCAAGTTCCTTCGCCTCGAAGACCTTCGTTGACTTCCCATCCGGCGAAACCCGCATCACCTCAGCCGATCCAGCGGACGTCCCGCCCAGCCCAAGATATGCATTCCCCGCAGCATCGGCCGCCAGAGACCACACATAGTTCTTCCCCGTCGCATACAGCAGAGAGATAGCCGGCCCAGCTTCGAGCCGCCCATCGTTTCGGATCGCCACTCCATCCGCCGAGCCCTTCTCCATCTCGTCGTAGCGGCTGACGCTCCACAGCTTCGTCCCCTGCGCCTCGGCAAATCCGCCAGAAAATCCAGGCAGCAGGGAAGCCGCCACAACCAAACCCGTTACAAATCCTTGTCGCATCATCGTGTTCCTGAGTCTAAAGCACGCAGAAGAAAAAGGCGGAAGCCGAAGCCTCCGCCCACATGATTAATCACGCCAAAAACTAATTCGCCAGAACGGCTCTGTATCGAACCTGGTTCTTTTTCACCTTGGCAACCGCATCGTTCGCCTTGGCCATGGCATACCGCTCCGTAATGGCCTTCACCCCATGGCGAGCCGCCACATCCAACATCTCGTACAGATCGCGCGGGCTGCCCGTAGGGCTTCCCGAAACCGCCTTCTGCTGTCCAAGAAGTGCAAATGCCTGAAGCTGAATAGGAGAAGGAGGAACCCCAACCACACACATCATTCCCTTTGGCCGCAGAGCATTCACATACCCCTGCCAGTCCTGATCCGCGCTCACCGTCGAGAGCAGGAAATCAAATGATCCCGCAACCTTCTTCAGCGCGCCCGTATCTCGCGTATTCACAAACTGGTGAGCCCCTAGCTCCCGCGCCTCAGCTTCCTTGTCCTTCGAGGTCGAAAACGCTGTCACCTCAGCGCCGAACGCCTTGGCAAACTGCAGACCCATGTGGCCCAAACCGCCAATCCCAATCACACCTACCCGCGACGACGGCCGCACCCCATGGTTCCGTAGTGGCGAATACACCGTAATCCCCCCGCAAAGCAGCGGAGCCACGCCCTCGCTCTCCAGCGCGTCAGGAATCGTAATCGCAAACCGCCAGTTCACGCGGATCCGGTCCGCATAGCCGCCATTCCGGCCCACGCACGTCGGCTGAGCCTTCGCGCAGAGATGCTCATCACCTTGTCGGCACCACTCGCATATCCCACAGCTATCGGACTGCCAGCCCACGCCGACCCGCTGGCCCACGGTGTGGCTCTTCACATCGCTGCCTACCCCCACCACGGTCCCCACGACCTCATGGCCAGGAATAAACGGATACTTGCTGAAGCCCCAATCGTTGTCGATCAGATGAATATCGCTATGACACACGCCACAGTGCGAGATTTTGATCTCAACCTCATCTGCAAGCAACTCGCCGGGATCGTACTTATACGGCAGCAAATGTGCACCGGCCGCATGCACAGCCAACCCATGAAATTCACTCATTCGAAATCTGTTTCCTTCTGAGCGCCAACGTAGTCGTCCGCGCTGTTGTTTGATGCTACAACATCCCCTCGCGCAAAACTCCACATAAAGCCTCGAACGAAAGGCCCACCCGAACGTCACCCACGTCGGAGAACAAGGGCAGCATCAACCCTTACTTCGGTAATGCCGTCCAACTCCTTACCGTACAACAAGGTTCAGAGTCTGCGACCCCGCTATGGCATACCCCGTCTCAGACGACCCCAACTCCACCACGCTCTCCCCCGTCAGCTGCATCTTCTGTGCATCCTTCAGCGGCCCCAGCACATTGGCCATCGACAACGGCACCTCCGGCAGCGTCTCGCTCTCCAGTACCGCCTGCGCCGCATGATCCAGCAGCGTCACATACACCCGGTCGTTATCATGCAGTCGATTGATCTGCGCCACCGTGTCGGATACTCCCGACGCCCGTTGCGCCGCACCCCCCGGAGGCGTGGTCAATTTGTCCACCGAAGCTCCATCGCTCACCATCACGCGCAGTGTTCCTGGCGTCAGCTCCGCTGGCAGAGTCACCGGTACTCGCACCACGCGAGCCGCAGCCTGATACGGATGCACCGTAATCTCCACCTCGATCGTCTCACCCGGGAGCGCCTCGATCTTGCTTAGCCTCGCCGACTCGATCAGCGCCGTTCTTCGCTCGGCAATCGCTTCCATCTTCAACTGCATTCCCGTAATCACCGGCTGCTCCAGGGCATTTCCGTACAGCCTTCCAAACCGGTCTCCCACAAACAGAGCAGTGTTGATAGCACCCGAGTTCAAATCGTTCTGCGCAATAAGCGCCTTCAACTGAACAGGCGGCTGACCCTCCACCGCCAACTCCCCCGTAAGCCGGAAGCTAGTCTCCGCTGCCGCGGCGTTGGTCCCCTGCAGACTCTGATATACCGACACCAGCACCGCCGACGGAGTCAGTTGCCGATTATCCAGCACCTCAAAATGAAACGTCCGTGGAGGCCGCCCCTTACCATCCATCGGTGTAGGCACCACTTCTACAGTCACTGGAATCATCCGCGCCTTCACCCCAAACCGCCCCAAAATCGCCGAAGCCCTGTCCTCGGTAAACGCCCCAACGGTCTCGGTCGTATTCACAATCTTGAAAGCATTCAGCGGAGAAGCCAGCGTAGCCACCACCATCGCCTTGGTCATCGGCATGTCCACCGGCCCATACTGCGTAATCGGGTGCCCGCAAGCCAGCAGTTGCGTCGGATCGACATAAGTCACCGTACAGGTCCCCGCCATCGACAGATCCCCACGTACCAGCACCGCGCTCACTGCCGAGCCTGGTACCACCGGCTCCGGCTGCAACGCCTTAGCATCCGACCCGCCCAGTCCCGCCACTGGAGTCAGCCCCAGAGCCCGAAAACGATCCCCAAACCGATCCACGGCCTCCTGGCTGAACCCCCCAAACACCAGAGGAGTCTCCATCGGCTGCACCTCAGCCTGCCCACCCGCCGTACTAGCCTGCCTGATCCCACCCGACCCAGCGGCCTGTACCGCACCGTCACGAACCTCCAGCATGTACTCAATAGGCGTAATCCCGGCAATGGGGTCCTTACTGAACTGCCCGATCCGATAGCTCAACGCGCCCACCAGCCGCCCATCGATATACACCGGACTTCCGCTCATCCCTGCCACAACGCCCGTATACTCCGGCTTCGCCCCATGCAGCCGAGCCAGAATCATGTCCTGCCCCGGTCCCAGGGAGTCCTTCAGAACCCCAAGGATCTCCACTTCCATAGGCTCCGGGTTCACCCCTTCAAAAACCGTATACGCCACCCCATGCAGCCCCCGCTTCACCTCAGCCAGCGGAAAGATCCGCTGCCCCCCAGCACCCATAGCGGCGGCAGCACTCGCAGGAATAGCCACACCCTGCCCATAAACACCGGCCAAACCCGTCAACATCCAGCACACAGCCAGACCCTGCACCACCCATCGCGTCTTTAGCCGAATATTCACGTCTACCAGATTAGAGCGTCCCGCATCTCTACGTATAGCGGGCGCACCTGTTTAGACGGATATTCTCTCGAAAACGCTCTCCTCTCACCAGAGACCCCCGTGAGCGTCCAACATTCGGAGTAAAGTTTTAGATGATGACTCACCGTTCCCGTCGATTCAGCGCCTCCCGCAAGCCGGCCTCGGCACTTTTCCTGCTAATTCTCGCGTCCCTGATCGCCCTGCCCTCTGCTCACGGTCAGACCACTCCCGCGACGCAGCCCCCGGCTCAGCAGCAGAAGCCCGACCAACCCTCCGACTCCGCTGGGCCCGAAACCGACTCCGGAACCATCGTCCTGAAGAAAAAGAAAGAGGCCGACGAGCCCCCACCCCCCGCCGCTCCCGCCGAGCCCAAGGTCAAGAACCCCAATAACGAAACCTACTCCCTCCGCGTCGACGTCCCCATCGTCAACCTCGACGTTAACGTCATCCTCGACAAGACCCACCAGTTCGTCCCCGGCCTCAAAGCCCCCAACTTCCTCGTCCTCGAAGACGGCGTTCCCCAGACCGTCACCAGCGTTCACATGGCCCAGACCCCCATCACAGCCGTCATGCTGCTCGAGTTCGCGGCCAACAGCTACTACTTCATTAACGACATGCAGAACGCCTCCTTCACGTTCTTCAACACTCTGCGCAAAGACGACTACGTCGCCGTCGTCACCTACGACCTCCGCACCCACATCCTCACCGACTTCACCAACGACAAAAACGTCATCGGCAGCGCCCTCGGATCGCTAATCATCCCTGGCTTCTCCGACACCAACCTGTTCGACGCCCTCTACGAGACACTCGACCGCACCAGCCGCATCGAAGGCCGCAAGTACATCATCCTCATCGGCACCGGTCGCGACACCTTCTCCAAGATCACCCTCGACAAGATCCTCGCCAAGATCAAGGCCACTCCCAACGTCACCATCTTCACCATCAGCACCGGCGGCATGGTCCGCGAGATGACCGAAGGCCACGGCGGCATGGGCGGCGCCATCCGTGACCTCAACTACCTCCAGGCGGACAACCAGATGCAAACCTTCGCCCGCATGACCGGAGGCATGAGCTTCAAACCCGTCTTCCAGGGTGCGCTCCCCGACGTCTTCGGCACTATCAACGACTCCATCCGCAACCAGTACGTCCTCACCTACCGCCCCACCAACAACAAGAACGACGGCTCCTACCGCAAGATCAAAGTGCTCCTGGTCGACAACGAAGGCCACCCCCTCCAGATGCAGGACGAGAAGCACAAGCCCCTCAAGTACTCCGTCATCGCCCGCGACGGCTACAACGCAAAGCAAGCCGTAGAGTAGCTAACGAGGTCGTGACCTCTGGGCTAGCGATAGCGATAAAGCCGCACTCGATAAATTTTGCCTTGAGCCAAATCAGAAGCATAGAGTCTCAAGGCCTGCCCCTGAGAGTTTTCGTCACCATTCAGACGCCTTCCCGGCACCCAGGCTCCATTCTCAAAGAACTCTTCGTCGATACTCTCAATGCCAACAATGGGTAGCCCGGGTTTGTCCGTCGAGAAGGTGATCTGAGCATCGCCGCTGCCTGCAACCAGAAATTCATTCGGGCCCGTCTGAATAAACATCGCAGCCAGTCGCGCTCCCGCGCCGGACGAACCTCCAGCCCGAGTCATGGTCGCTGTATAGTCACCGAGATAAAGCCTCGCCGACCGCTGTGCTTCGCCTTCCATGAGCGCGGCAGTGACGCCACCCGTTCCTTGTTTTTCCAGAATCATCGGCGCCAGTTTGGACAATTCGCTATACACGTTGCCTATAGCGGAGTTATCCGGGCGCTCCGAAGAATTGGTGATACCCACCAGGTCGAGCGGAGCGTTACCTTGATCGTCGACGCCAAACGGAGAGAATCCCATAGCCGACAGATGTCCAAAAGCATAAAGCGCATTAGCGGCGCCCGCTGCCCCCCCTTGCGCCTCCGGGATGAAGAGCGGGTTGTCAGGACGCGCATACCTGCCTGCCCACAGCGCAAATTCATTGAAGTAGATGTCGGGCGACAAAAGATCAAGAGACGGCGCTCCGGCATGCCATACATCCATCGAATGGGGAAGCGGACCACCGCTGTTGTACTGTCCTGGTTCATAATTAGGCCGGATCAGCGCAGCATTCGCGAACATCGGTAGAGGGTACTCCGCCTTGCCTGCTGCCGTTACATGCTCGATGTAGGTGGCGTAGTGCCAGGCCATGAAGAGATCATCTGTCAGAGAAGTTTTGCCGAACACCTCCTGCCACGTCCCCGCGGTCTTCCCGCCCGCCGCCTCCCAGGCTGCGCGAAACTCCGGATCCAATGTTGTCCGATGCTTCTGCAGAAAACTCATGAGGGCTGATGGTACCGCTCCCGAGAAAGCGGCATTCGCGACAGCCGAATGATCCCGTGATTCAGGAATCACACCGACCTCATTTTCGACCTGCACCATCAGCACAGTATGCGTATCTCCATCCACCTCTCGCAGGTGACGCATCAGTCTCGCGAAGGCGCGCGCGTCTGCATCCCGAACAGCCGTACTGAAAGGCGATAGTCGCTCTGTGCTTCGGCCGTCGCTGGTCTGAACGCGAGGGAACCGTTCCGTATCAGTCTTGACCCAGGCTGGCACGTAGCTGGAGTACGTATTCTTCCATGCGCCAAACCACAGAATTACAAGTTTGAGGTTGTTCGCGCGTGCTCCTTCTAGAAGCCTATCCACCACACTGAAATCGAACTTCCCCTCTTCAGGTTCGATCGTCTCCCATGCGACAGGCGACAACACTGTATTCATGTGCATTGCTGTGAGCCGCGGCCAAACCGGCTTCATGTACGCAACGCTGGAGGAGCTGGAGTTATGCAGCTCTCCCCCAAGAACCAGAAAAGGCTTGCCATCAACGATGAGCTGGGTTGCACCTCCACGCTTTTCGAGGTGCGGTAGTCCTGCATGGGAGTCACGTGTTTGGCCGACAGCCGGCCCGCCAACGACGATCGAGAGTAAGGTCAGTACACCGAGCTTGTTCAACTGTTGATTATCCGATCCTTAGATATACTGCCGGCTATTCACCATCCCCTATTCAACAGCCTGATTACGGCATGAGCAAGTATCTGGGCAGAATTGTCCTTCGTCCTTGGAATCGCTCCCCAACCCCGAAAATTTATCCACAGCAAAACCTGTCAAGCCCCCAAATAGCAAATCGCCGCACCAATCACGAAGATTCGCGTGCATAGTAATTCCACCCAATTCGCTATACTAGATATAGAGATAAAAGCCCCGGCCAACCACCGGGGCTTTCTCTTTAATTTCAAATCCAAAAGGAGACTTACCCGCTAGGGATCATTAAATCAATACTTTGCGTCTGCCATATTCATCAAACCCCTGAATCCAGAGACTTTCCGTATCACAGTAAACGGAAGTCCAAAGCCAAACCTTTTATATTGAATACTTTGCGCGAAAATGTACCCCTTGGGAGTCCATTGAAGTCTGCTAATTTACAACACAGCCTGAAGATCCGCAGTCGCCACGAGGAACAGTATTCTAAGGTGAGCATGACACCCTTCCTGCACCTGGCCCATGTAAACGTAGCTCGCGGCGAAAACATCGTCCTCCACGACATCAACCTCTCAGTCAACGCCGGCGAGCATATTGCAATCCTCGGCCCCAACGGCTGCGGCAAGTCGACCCTCATCAAGACCATCACCTGCGAGTGCTACCCCATCGCCCAGCCCGACACAACCGTCAGCATCTTCGGACGTGAGCGCTGGGACCTGACCGAGCTCAAGAAACGCCTCGGAGTGGTCTCCGCTGAGCTCCCCGGCCGCCAAACCCTGACCACCACCGGCCGCGACGCCGTCCTCACCGGCTTCTTTTCAAGCTCGACCCTCTGGCCCAACCTCACCGTCACCGAAGCCATGCGCACCCGCGCCGACGAAGTCCTCGAGCAGATCGGCGCCGTCCCCCTGGCCAACAAACCCGTAGGAGAAATGTCCGCCGGCCAGCAGCGCCGCATCATGATCGGCCGCGCTCTCGTAGGCTCCTCCAGCACCGGCTCAGACCGCCAGATGCTCCTCCTCGACGAGCCCTCCAACGCCCTCGACATCGCCGCCCAGCAAGACCTCCGCGACCTCCTACGCCGCCTGGCCCAGCAGGGAACCGGCATCCTCCTCATCACCCACCACGTCTCCGACATCATCCCCGAGATCGACCGCATCCTGATGATGAAGGATGGCCGCATCGTGGCCGACGGCCCCAAGTCTGAACTCCTCACCGCCCCCCACCTCAGCGCTCTTTTCAGGACTGAAGTCCACCTCACGCAAAAGGACGGCTTCCACCACGCCTGGTAGCCCTGCACCACAGGCGAACCAAACGAAAGACTCATCCTGCACGATGGGCCTGTGCTAAACTTCGCTCCACCAAAGGCTAGATCCTCTCTAACGCAGTCGGGCCCGTATCCAGAATCATCGAGGAACGCAGCCATGCGAGCGCAGCAATGGAGATGAAGCGAGGACTGGGAGCCGCCGGTATCGGAGCAGCCGCTCTGGCTGGAGCCATGTTCCACGCCACCATAAGTCGTGATGGAAACTCCAGTGCCTCAAAATCACAGCCCATATCTGCTCAATCTGTAGTCACCGGCGAAGGCCCCTGGCTCGCCTCCTGCAGCTACTGGAGCGCCGCCCGATGGAAAGAACCTCCAACCGCTAAAAAGCCTCCACAATCGACTAAATCCATAAAACAAGCCGCCGTCAAAGCCGATTCTCCAGCAACCGCATCTACAGACAACCCCGAAACCAGCTGCGCCAGTGACAACTGGGGCATTCCCCCTCCAGAACCCGATCACGAGCCAGACATCCGTGCCATCATTGCAACCGTTCCCGACCCCATCCACAGCCACTTTGCGCTCGAATTTGACCGAACCATCGATGCCTTCATGCAGGCCGCATCCGACAATCGCTTTCTAGAAAGCCAATACTGGCTTCCTTGGAAGAGTCGCATCGCTCCGCCATCCTCTGGAGACTCATCCACGATCCCACCCGAGAGCGAGCAGGACCTTAAACGAGAGCAGCAGCCTGGTCTCATCATTCTCAAATTCGCCCCGAAAGCTGGAGCCGGAGAATCCGACGTAGCCTGGTCCGGCTATCACCGCGTTATCTACCTATTTCTCGTTGGCGAAACCCCCGCACTCGGCGTGAATGGAACTCAGCTTCGCAACGCACTGCGGTATGAGGCGATGCTCAAGAAAGACTACAAAGCCAGGCTCTCCATGGGAGAAGGGAATCGACTTGCCATCATAGGCCCGTTCTCTTCCGGTTCAGCGGCATCACTCAGAGAAGGTCTCGAAAACGCGAAGTTTGATCACGCTCCTCCCGAAATCATTGTTGCTGGCGAGACCTCTACTGGAATCGCAAACAGCGAACTCAATTCGCAGAAGAAGGGTGAGCAAAAGATAACTTATGTCTCTTTCGCCGAAAACACAGGCTTCGAATTGTCGCGACTCTTCGACGCTCTTAATAAATCCCGTTACGATGTCCGACGCATCGCGATTCTCGTAGAGGAGGGAACAGTATTCGGTGACGCAAATGCTAGTGGGAAGCAAGGCGGAATTCAGATCCGCTTTCCTCGCGAGATATCACTACTGCGTAACGCTCAGATCGACCAAGGGGGAAAGTCATCCGGCGAGTCCAGCGCCGCCCCCAGTCCCTATCTCAACCTTTCGCTTAAGGACTCTGACGCCGACGACACGGTTCCTCACTTCTCCAGTGCCCAAACTCCACTCTCCCAGGAGGCCGAGTTGATGGCCATCGCCCGTCAACTCCAGCGCAACCGCACGCAGTACATCCTTATCGCCGGTTCCAATATCCTCGACGAGATCTTTCTCGCTCAATTCCTCCATCGCGCCTGCCCCGATGCGAGACTCGTCTTCTACAACGGGGGCGACCTGCTTATTGAGCGCGACGTCGACAACGTCCCTTACATTGGCTCTATTGTCATCACTCCCTATACCTTGATCGATCTCGAGAACGCCAATGGCTCCGCACGTGCTTTCTCCGATGCGCACGCCGAGCGTGCCTACAATGCAGCAAGCTACATCTTCTGGTTCGGCACCTCAAACTCGAAGCCAACCTTCGCCGGTTATCAACGCACAGCGAACGACACGATGCAGATTCCACTCTGGGCCACCACCGTCGGCGGGGATGGTTACTATCCCCTTGGAATTCTCAGTCCATGCGCAAGCGATACACGGACTATCCTGCCCAATATCGTTGAAGGTAGCCTCAAGGTCTGTTCGCAGACAGACGGTCAGTTCAGGCCCCGTCTTGCCCCAGCGTCTCCCAACTCTGCTCCCTCGCTCTTTTGGTTTGTCCTCTGCACTCTCATTACCAGTCTGTGCATCGGCCACACCACCGTCATGTTGTCTGCCGAATACTGGTCAGCTTTTACCCGCGATCTCGCCGTTCGCCAGAACGACCAACCTCGCCGAAGATCGGTCTACATCAACATCGGCACATCTGTTCTCTTCTCCATGGCTTTCGTGGTGTCATTTCCGCTCTTTGCCATGCTCTTTCCCTTGTTTTCGACAGACCGTTTTTATTTTGTAGATACTCCTAGCCTCACCGTCGCATCCATCACATTACTCTCCGGATTCGCCGCTCTTATAGCCACCCTAAGCCGCACCCTTCCCCATTCCGGGCGCGCGAAGGGCATCAACCCTGAATCTACTACTCGCCTCTATCCCTACTTCAATTTGGTGGCACTTATTACGGTTGTCGCTGTCCCTCTCTTGTGGATATGGATATGTCTTCGGACGACAGTAGACGGCACAGCATCCTATGTAGGACCATTCTTCAGCTACCGCTCGCTTCATCCCACAAGCGGAGTCTCTCCCGTAGTCCCAATCCTCCTTCTTCTCTTCAGTTGGTATCTCTGGTCCGTCTTCCAGACCGCTCGTCTCCGTTTTTCCACGATGAGCAGGCCAAGGCTTCCAGATAATGTGCCGACCAAAAGCCCCTATCCACTCTTCGTCTCTGACAGCGCTCTGACGCAATGTAAAACCCCCATCGACTCCTGTCTTATAGAAAACGTCACATGTCTTCTGATCACGCGAGAGACGATCCGCCGATTCACCGGCTGGTCGGCTACCAAACTGAACGCGATCTTCTTCGCCATCTACCTCGGCCTGTTCGCGATTTGCATCTTCTGCGGTCATATTCAAAGCCTGGAACGTTTCCTTCTACATCCCGGACATTGGCCCACAGCATACGAGTTCCTCATTGCCACGCTCTTCTTTCCACTCATCATGGTCGCGCTCACTGGCTGGCTGCGTATGATCTTCATCTGGGGTGCGCTGAGTCGTGGCCTTCTGGAACCGCTCGAGCGCACACCTCTCCGTCTTGCCTTTACCCGCCTCAAGGATGTCGGCTGGATGACCATGCTTTCCCAGAGCAGCCTCCATTTCCGGTGGCGCGATATGGCTCGTTCCACCGAATCCCTGCGCCAACTCATCAATAATCCTGACCTCGCCCAAGCAATCGGCGAGGGGGCCCATTGGAAAGACCTTTCAGATACTTATGATGAGCTCATTGATCAGATCACGGAACTGCGTAAGCGCATCACCATGCGACCGCCGCCGAAACCTGAACCCAACCCCCCCGCCGCTCCTCCAGGTGATGACGATCTACCCGAAGAGGATCACCGCTACGATCTTGGCTATATCTACAGAATCGAAATGCTGTATGCGAAATTCTGCGAACATCTCCTCGCTTACCTCCTCATCCCCTACTGGAATGAGCGGCGCGTTGGCTTCGTTGAGGAGGGGGAAGGGGAGCACCCCGGTTCCGATAGCTCCAAATCCATACCCGATCCCGACGCACCGGAAGACCCCACTCATATTCGTTTGGCCGAAGAGCTCCTCACCATTCGTTATGTCGCACTCATTCGCGCGGTCCTCGTCAACACCCGGTATCTCATGCTCTTCGTCTCATCGGCCTTCGTATTCGCTATCATCGCCTGGAACTCCTACCCCTTCCAACCCCACCAACTTATCGACTGGTGCTTCACCCTTCTGATGGTCTTCCTCGGCTGTGGCTTCATCTGGGTCTTTGCACAGATGCACCGCAACGCCATCCTCAGCCGCATCACCGACACCAAGCCTAACGAACTCGGCCGCGATTTCTACATCCGCGTCATCAGCTTTGGAGCCATACCAGTCCTGACTTGGTTTGCCTACCAGTTTCCAGAGATAGGCGGGAGCATCTTCAAGATCCTCCAACCGAGTCTTCAGGTCATCAAATAAATCGCACTGGCGGAGTTACTTAGATCTTTATCGCCAACTAACGGCGAGGTGCCAACGCAGATCGCGGGATCTGGTTTTTTCGAGTACCTTGCGATATTCGAGGAGTTCGGAGAGTACCTGCTCGCCCTCGGAGCCGAGCTGTTGTGGTTCATCTTCAAGGGCTCGAACCAGCGCCTGCACGGTGATGAGTCCGTCGTCTGGCGAATACCACTGTGGGGGTGGCAGTCGCTGGATCAACTCCTTGTTGCCTGCACCTTCTTCGATGAGAAGGGACATCGAGTTTTCGTCGGCGGAGAAGAATTCGATGAGGGGCTTCACTCCTTGGCGGAGGGCGAGCTTCTCGAGTGCGTCTTCGTGTCGTGCGAGGGAGCGACCGTTTACGAAGATGTCGAACCCGGGGTCTTCACCCTCAACTACGATGTACATGGAAGCAGCCATCCCTCGCAGTTTACCTCCAAACTTCCTGTAGAAAAACATCAGGAGAGTGACAACACGGGCTCATTCTCTTCGATTCGGGCGAACAGTATCCATGCGGCGCTGGCGGTGAGTAGGGTGGTTCCGACGGTTAGCCTCGCGGTGATCTGTGGTTGCAATACGATGTATCCCTCAATCACGGTGAGGAGAGGAATCACCAGATAGCGGGCAGACAGGCGGATCGGTGGCAGCTCTCGTAGCAGCCAGACCAGCAATGCTATTTCGATCAGGTCGATTGACGATGCGATGGAGGTGATGGGGGCCAATTGGTTCCATCGCCATAGGAACGAGCCGTTTGTGATGCAGTAGATCATCAGGAAGACTGCGTTTGAGAGCCCGATGATCACGACAGCATCCAGGTAGGCGACCGACTGTAGGAGTCGGAACATTCGCACGCTGCAGATGCCGACCAAGAGAATCGCCAAGATCAATCCGGCCAGTTTCAGGTCGCCCGAGAGTGATCCAGGTAGATCAACCGGCAGGAGTAATAAAGCGCCTCCGAATGCGACTAGTGCCGGGGTCAGGAATTTGCGTCCTGCTCCCTCGGTTCCCGTGGCCATTCCGATTGCTACCACTGCGGGGACCGCTGCGAATAACGCGGATATTCCGGTCTCCGTGATGCTTCCTTGAGCCCAGCCGATCAGCACAACTGGCAGTCCCAGCAAGCCCACGCTAGTGATGGACAGCGAAGCCCAGGCAGAAGTTCCCAGGCGGTGGGTTAGTCCCCGTCTCGCGAAGAGGAACGCTCCGATTCCGGCGATACCGTACAGGAGCGCTTGTTGTTCCGCCGCGGGTAGGGAGTCCGGATTAGAGGGAATTATCCACGCGGTTGCTCTTAGGAGGCAGAGCAGGAGAAAGCCGATCCAGACGGTTTGCTTTCTATGCAACTAGTACCTCCCCTCCTTTACTTAAGGTTGCAAAGTATTCAAAAGTAATACTTTAGCCCCGGACTTCGGTGGGTACCTGCTTTCTGAAAACTATACCTCTTCCAAAAAAGAAAGCCTCGGGCTAACGCCGAGGCTTTTGGGCTCTATATCCATTATATAGAGAAATGGACGTAATTACTACGCACCCCTATCTTGCAGATTTGCAGCAAGTTAGTGGGGTTTGGGGATTGACATATTTTTGAATGGGCATCTGGGGCGATTAGGCGGAGGCTGGGGCTGAAGCCACTTTGATCTGTCCTGATATTTCATCCAAGCTTGAGGCATTCCTGTGGGGAAAGGAAAAGCGGTTCGCGCTTTGCGCGAATGCCCACATCTCAGAATCGAGATATTGGGCACCCGATTTATGGTGAAGGTAAGGTATGGGCCATCCGGCTAAACGAAACTCTATTGTTTTGAGATTCACATTGCCACTAGTCTGGCGGTTTGGTTACAGGAACCACGCTGGTGCATAAACCGAAAGAAAGGTTAGCGGGGGCAGCAATGGTCGGCGCTATCGTTTCCAAGGCACTCACACCAGGAGTGGCTGCTAACGAAATACCTTCCATCTCCGAAATTCAGCTTCCTCCCGGATATCGCGACTGGAGATTGATCTCTGTGGCCCACGAGGAAGGCAATCTTAACGATCTTCGCGCTATCCTGGGCACGATCCGGCAATTTCAGCCTATCGCGCTGGAACTCTTCCATTTCCGGACGGCACAATCATTGCCCGGCTGGCCTGGACACATACCCCATCGGAGGAAAACAACAAAGTCTTCGGTCGGGAACAGTCTTTCATTGCCGTTCGGCTACAAACATTCTCATTGTGGCTCCTGTGTTGGTAGTCCTGCCCAGTTAACGTGCCAGCTGTAAGACACGCATCATTGCAGCACTCAAAACCTTACACTGAAAGCCGACTTTCAAGCCTTGGCTACGGCTTCTTCCACCGTTGGAAACTTCCGCAGCAATGCCTGAACTTTCGTCAGGACCAGCAGAGCATCCACCCGTTCATTAACCCCCACCAGGGCCATCCTGCGGTCGTTCTTCTCCGCCGAAACGTAGTAATTAATCAAAACCCCAATTCCTGCCGAGTCCATATAAGGAACCTCGCTCAGATCGAAGATCATGACCGGTGGCTTGTTCGTCTTCAGTTCGGTTTGAAGGGAAAAGATGTTCGGCAGCACCAACGGGCCAACCAGCTTCATCAAGACAAAACCTTCCCGGCCGGTCTCGCTGGAGCTGTACGTCAACGCCTGATCGCTCATGCCCGCAAGTCTAAAGCCCCCAGGCCGCAACCCTTTATTACAAAGCCATGAATTTCCCGTCTCTAGACAGTTTGAACCCGCTGAACGCCCTGTGATAGATTTTGCTCTCAAGCCCGTTCTACTCCCCAAGGGTGACAGCGCAAAGATCAGTCAGTTGCCGTCTAAGGGCTTTCTTTACGAGGAGCCTGATGCCGAAAGCAAATAAAGCCGCAAAACAGGTCCGCTCTGCCCGATACAAAACGCATCACCTGGTACTACTCGCACTTCTGGTCATCGCCATCGCGGGTGCAGCCATCTGGAAGATCTCCTCGACCAACGCCGCCGTGGCCGCACCTGTCCTTCCATCGTCAGTCAAATCCGCCGTAAAAGCCCCGCCAGAACCTACACCTAACGCCATGCCTGCGCCCACCGCAATGCCTATGGCATCAGGAACCGTCGCCTTCGCCCCCACCATCCCCAACAAGACAATGCCCACGGAGAAAGCTCCATCGGGCATGGTCTGGATTTCCGGCGGAGAATTCTCTATGGGGGCCCAGAACCCACCGGACATGGAGCACGACCACGTAGGCATGAAGGCCACGGAAGACTCCCGGCCCATCCACCGTGTCTACGTCGACGGCTTCTGGATGGATAAGACCGACGTCACCAACGCCGAGTTCGCTCGCTTCGTCGCCGCCACCCACTACATCACCCAATCCGAGCGCACACCCAAAGCTGAGGACTTCCCCGACGCACCCCCCGAGAACCTAGTCGCCGGTTCTGTCGTCTTTTCCGCCCCCGATCACCCGGTCTCCCTCAACGATCACTTCCAATGGTGGACGTACGTCAAGGGAGCGGACTGGCGTCACCCGACCGGCCCCGGCAGCGACATCAAGGGCAAGGAGAACTATCCCGTCGTCCATGTCTCCTACGACGACGCGCAGGCCTATGCCAAATGGGCTGGCAAGCGTCTCCCCACGGAGGCCGAGTGGGAGTTCGCCGCCCGCGGAGGTCTCACCGGCAAACCCTTCGTATGGGGCGACACCTTCCAGCCCGATGGTAAGTACATGGCCAACACTTTCCAGGGCCACTTCCCCGATAAGAACACCGACGACGATGGATTTGCGGCTACCTCACCCGTCACAAAGTTTCCGCCTAACGGGTATGGCCTCTACGATATGGCGGGGAACGTCTGGCAGTGGACCTCCGACTGGTACCGCGCTGACTATTACAGCCAACTAGCCTCCGAGGGCGGCGTAGCCCGAAACCCTACCGGTCCCGACTCCTCCTTCGATCCGGAAGAGCGCGGAGTGCAGAAACACTCCATGCGCGGCGGCTCGTATCTTTGCACCGACCAGTACTGCTCCCGCTATATGGTGGGAACCCGCGGCAAGGGTGAGACTACCACCGGCACGAACCACCTCGGTTTTCGCTGCGTGAAATCGGCCCCGCAAACCTGATCGATTCATAGTGCACTGAACGATCTATCTTTTCAGGAGGGATCCGATGAAGAAGTTGTTGCGCGTTCTCCTCTACATCTACCTGCCCATTGCTATCTCTTGCCCGGCGTGGGCTCAATCGGATCCGCTTCCTTCCTGGAACGATACCGCACCCAAGAAAGCCATCATCGCCTTCGTAGACCGCGTCACCAAAGAGGGTGGCCCCGACTTCGTGCCTCCAGCCGACCGTGTCGCAACCTTCGACAACGACGGCACTCTATGGGTTGAGTCTCCCGTCTACACCCAGGTAGCCTTCGCCTTTGATCGCGTAAAGCAGATGGCTCCCCAGCATCCCGAGTGGAAGACACAGCAGCCGTTCAAAGGCATCCTTGAAGGTGACATGAAAGCCGTTGCCGCCACAGGCGAGAAGGGACTCTTTCAGATCGTCGTCGCAACCAGCACAGGCATGACCAACGAGCAATTCGAGCAGACAGTCTCCGACTGGATCGCCCAGGCACGTGATCGAAAGTTCAACCACCCCTATACAGAACTGATCTATCAACCCATGGTCGAGCTACTCGCGTACCTTCGCAGCAACGGTTTCAAGACCTTCATCGTGTCCGGCGGCGAGGTCGGATTCATGCGCCCCTGGACCGAGAAGGCCTATGGCATCCCACCCGATCAGGTCGTCGGCACCACCATGAAGACGCAGCTTGAGACACAGGACGGAAAACCTGTCATCATGCGCCTGCCCGAGATCAGCTTCGTCGACGATGGTCCCGGTAAGCCCGTCGGGATCGACACATTCATAGGCGAACGCCCCATCGCTGCCTTCGGCAACTCCGACGGCGACCAGCAGATGCTTGAATGGACTGCCGCTGGTCCAGGCCCTCGTTTTATGCTCCTCGTTCACCACACCGACGCCGAACGAGAGTACGCTTACGACCGCAAATCATCCGTCGGCAAACTCGACAAAGCTCTCGACGAGGCAAATGCCAAAGGCTGGACCGTGGTCAGCATGAAAGACGACTGGAAGCAGATCTTTGCCTTCCAGCCGTGAGTCCCAGAACCCTGCAGTCTTCGCTCTGTCTGTCGCCTTGCTCTCAGCTCAGAAGATGATCTTCGCCCCGAACTGCAGCTCGCGCGGAGTATTTCCCTGCGTCGTAGCCAATCCTGCCGAAGCCGTCCCGATCGTAGTCCCCGGATTCCCAGGAATCACAACGTTGTACACATTGAACGACTCTGCCCGCAGTTCCAGATTCACGCTCTCCCAGATCGGCGTCTCCTTCACCAGAGAAAAGTCCATGCCATTCGACGACGGCACACGGAACGGCATCTTCCCCATGTTTCCGAATGATCCCACCGGCACAGCAAATGCCGTCGGATTGATCATGCAGTAGCCATTCGTTCCTCGCGTGCCAATCGGCGTCGTACCGCATCCACCTTGCAGTGGATTCCCCACAACATTTGGACGTGAGTAGCTAGTCACCGACCCGTTGTTTCCTGAGATGAACGCCGGATCGCCACCCACATTCAGATTGAAAGGCTGCCCCGAGCGAATCTGGAACAGGTAGTTTGCCCTCCATCCGCCAAGCACATACGATGCAAATCCGCTCTGTAGCCACTTCTGGCCCTTTCCGAACGGAAGCACATAGAGCGTGCTCCACGAGAAATAGTGCCGCAGGTCGTACGACGAGATGCCATAAGCATTGCGCGGATCGAAGTAGTTCTGCACTACTGAGCCGCCGCCCGTGCCATTCTCCGCAGCGAACCATCCGCTGCTGTTATCCATCGACTTCGACCACGTATACGAAATAATCGTATTCAGCGAGTTCGAGAATCTCCGCTGCAGTTCCACTAGCAGAGCGTTGTAGTTCGCATAGCCGTTGTCGAGCGAGTAGTGCCAACCCGGAGCCATCCACGGCATGTACTTTGTAGCATCGACCTGCGCTGCCGTCGTGGTAGCCGGATTCGATGCATGCTGCCCTGTGTTGGCAAAGCCTGTGTAGTTCAACCGCGTGCTCTTCGACCCTGCATAGCCCAGCGAGAACAGTGTTGTCGGCGCCAGTTGCTGCTGCACCTGCAGGTTATACAGCACTGCCCGCTGATTCTTGTAGTTCGGTTGCGACACATAGCCGCCGCCGGTCGTCAGCCAAGGGCTTGAGGCCACCACTGGGTTCGGAAAATTGCCCACGAGGTTCGTAATAAGAGTCAACGGATTTTGGGAGCTGCCGGGCCAGAAGCTGTTCTGCTGAATATTCGTCTGCTGATTCGAGATGCCGGTGGTCCACGGCCACGTCGGCCCTTCGATGTTGTTCTGCACCCACTGGCTTCGTGCTGTGATGCTGTCGTAGAAGATGCCTGCACCGCCATTGACTACCGTCTTGTCGCCCCAGGCGTACGCAAAGCCGAGCCTCGGTGCGATGTTGTCGCTGATCGATGGCCCCACCTGCTGCTGATTATTGGCGAACACAATATGGTTGTTGAACGGTACCGCTCCAATGCCGCCAGGAATGCACGGATTCGCAAATGGCGTTGTGCAAGCTGCCACTGACGACGCTGAGATCGTATAGGTTTGGTTCGGGATGTCCAGCCCATTTGCCAGCCGATTATCCAGCATGCTGATTTGAGGAACAAACTCATACCGCAGCCCGAAGTTCAGCGTCAGCTTAGGCGTCATCTTCCACGAGTCCTGTACATACCCGGCCCACAGCTGCATGTTGAAGTAGTCTTCCGCGAAGCTCGGCGTCTGCGCTGTAAACGTCGCGGGCGTCGCCAATAAAGCCGAAGCCAGTGAGTTTCCGGTATTGGTCTGGTTGACATTGCTTGTCTGCGAATCGCTGAATCCGAACGACTGGTATAAATTGCGCTGCAGCCTGTTCTGATAGATGTAGTCCACTCCGGCCTTCATCGTGTGCCGGCCATGAATCCACGACACGCTGCCGCCGGCATTCACCACTGGATTGCCACGCTCCGAGTCTCCTGAGCTTCCGACATCGCTTGTGCTGTAAGGCGCGGCCAGAGTGATGTACATGCCGCCATACTGCTCAACATTCTGGAATCCCGCCGAGGTCGCACCGGCGGATCCAAGCTTCGATACCGTTGGGTTGAATACATACGGCTTCAACATAGCGCCGCCGCGAACATCGGCGAGCAGATTTGGTGTAAACACATGCGTAAATCCGCCGCCAAAGTTATACGCGTGATAATTCGAGACGTTCGACGCAATCGTCCCAGCTACTGGCTGCGTGTCAGACACCCACATTTGGCTGACACGCGCAAATCCAAAGTTCTTGTCCGTGAAATGGAAATCCAGTCGCACCTGGTAGGAGTTATTGTTATCGATCTGAGGTCGATTTTCGACAAAGTTGAACCCCGAAGCCTCAGTCGCCGGTGAGTTCGCCACCCCGAAATATGACTTCAGGTAGGGCACCATCACAGAATTCAACATCGACGACGGAATCTTCAGGCATGGCGTCCCCGCAGGCTGCACATTGTTCGGCGCTGCCAGCGGATTCCCGCTCGCGTCACATTGGAACTGCTGTACCGTGCACTTTCCTCCTGTGCATACCGTCGAGTATGGGTTATAGATCTTGTGCTGGTAAAACGACCACGCGCTGTTCGAGAAATCTCCGCTCAGCTCCTGCGTCGTCGGTACCAGCGTCGTCGACAGCGTCGGCTTCGAGTAGCGCCAACCCTCATAAGCACCCTCGAAGAAGAACTTGTCCCTCAGAATCGGTCCACCCAGGGCACCCCCAAACTGGTTCTGCGTATAGTGTCCTGGCGAAGCTGGTGCCGTCACTGGCGATCCCGGCGCGCACCGGCCCACCGTGCAGAAGTCCGTAAAACTGTTTCGCGCGTCGAAGATGTTATTCCGTACAAACTCCCATACCGAACCATGGAACCTGTTCGTTCCCGACTTCGACAGCATGTTCACAATGCCGCCCGTCACCACCCCATACTCCGCGCTGTCGATGTGCGACTGCACCTTGAACTCGCTCATCGCATCGATGATCGGCAGAAACCCATAGATCGCGCCGCGAAGGTCCGTATTCACAATCCCGTCCATCAGGTAGAACGTCTGTCGATTCTGCTGTCCGAAAAACGACACCTTGAAGAAAGCCGTGCCAGGAATCGCGGTGATGCCCGCGTCCGTCGTGCTGATACCCGAACCCTGCGCCGTAGAGACAGGCGTCACCCCCGGCGAAAGAATCAGCAGGGAAGTGAAGTTCCTCCCATTCAGCGGCAACTGCTGAATCTCCTTCGTCTGAATAACCGTCCCCAACTCGGACGAGCCCTTCTGCAGCATGATGCCCAACTGGCTGGCATCGACCTCGACAGTATCCGACGTAGCCCCCACCGTCATCGTCTGGTTCTCCGTCAGCGTCTGGTTAACAGTCAGCGTAAAAGGCTGTATCGAGATCGTCCTGAATCCCTGCTTGGCAAACGTCAGCGCGTATGGCCCCGGATCGACATTCAAAAACACGAACGCCCCAGTCGCGTTCGTCGTTGCGCGGCTCACGATGCCTGTGTCCTGATTGGTCAGCGTAACCGCGACACCCACAACCAGAGCCCCGGACGAATCGCTGACCGTACCGTTGATGACGCCTGTCGTTCGCTGTCCAAACGCCATCGCCGACGCCAAAGCTACAACGACACCTAAGCAAGCGGAAAGAACTTTGCGGTATAGCATTTTCGTGCCTCCTAATCGCTCAGGGGACCCAAATCAAATGGCAGCTTCACCTCCCCCAACACAAGCTGCTCTTAGGAAACGCGCGCATCCATACGCTTTCCCCTGGCCGCGTACGTTATGAGAGCCTCTACACAATTGTCAAGTATGAAAAACACATTTGTTTGGCAAAAATTTGATCTCCGAAAGACTAGGGGTGACAAAAGGCTTTTCCCGTTGCCAACAACCGCTACACGAAGGCCAAGTAGCCATAAGCTAAAGCCACGCAGACCACCGCTTTACCATGAACGAGCCAGTCCACCTCAGAGAACAACCCCGAGCAGGATAGAAGCCAATCATCAGTGAAAGATTTCAGAACCTTGGAGTATGGAAGCAATCCCACCACCTCACCCTGAGGTGATATCAAGCCACAGAATCACTACCAAAGAGCGAACTATTCGGCTTGACCTCTCAAATAAGGGGCGCCGGGACATCCATCCCAACCAACATAGCCGAAGGTTGCGGCCGCGACGGCGAAGCCGAGCTAGCCCGATTCCTAACAATAGCCAAAGGCTCAACTTCCGAAGTCGAATACCTACTCCAACTAGCCAACGACCTAAACTACATCCAACCAGAACAACACCAAAACCTGTCAACCAAAACAATAGAAATCCGCAAAATGCTACACGGCCTCCCAAAACCCTCCGCCGTTAAAAAGGAAAGCCCCCCAAAAGGGGGCTTTCCTTCACTCAAAGCTCAAAGCCGAAACCTCAAGCTTTTTAGTACATTCCATCCATGCCGCCGCCGTGGTTATGGCCGCCGCCTGGAGCTTCCTTCTTCTCAGGAATCTCCGAGATCATGGCCTCGGTGGTCAGCATCAAGCCCGCGATCGAAGCCGCGTTCTGCAGCGCCGTCCGCGTAACCTTGGTCGGGTCGATGACACCAGCCTTCACCAGGTCCTCATAGGCGCCCGTTCCGGCGTTGTAGCCGAAGTTGTGCTCCTTCGAGTCATGGATCTTGCCGATCACCACAGCGCCCTCTTCGCCCGCGTTCGAGACGATCATGCGCAATGGCTCTTCAAGCGCACGGCGAATGATCGTTGCACCGATCTTCTCGTCGCCTTCCAGGCCCTTGATGACATCTTCAACAGCAGCAGCGCAACGAACCAGCGCCACACCGCCGCCCGGGACGATGCCTTCTTCCACGGCAGCGCGGGTTGCGTGCATCGCATCCTCGACACGAGCCTTCTTTTCCTTCATCTCGGTCTCGGTCGCAGCGCCAACCTTGATGACGGCAACGCCGCCAACCAGCTTAGCCAACCGCTCCTGCAGCTTCTCGCGGTCGTAGTCCGAGGTGGTCTTGTCGATCTGAGCGCGAATCTCCTTCACGCGGCCTTCGACATCGCCATCCTTGCCACCGCCGTCAACGATCGTCGTGTTGTCCTTGTCGATCGTCACGCGCTTCGCAGTGCCCAGGTCCTCGATCTTGACGCCCTCGAGCTTGATGCCGAGGTCCTCAGTGATCGCCTTGCCGCCCGTCAGAATGGCGATATCCTGCAGCATCGCCTTGCGACGATCGCCGAAGCCAGGAGCCTTCACTGCAGCGACATTCAGCGTGCCACGCAGCTTGTTGACCACCAGGGTCGCCAGCGCCTCACCGTCCACGTCCTCAGCAATGATGACGAGCGGCTTAGCAGTCCGTGCAATCTGCTCGAGCAGAGGCAGCAGGTCCTTCATCGACGAGATCTTCTTCTCGTAGATCAGGATGTAGGGATTCTCCAGAGCAACTTCCATCCGCTCTGCATCGGTCACGAAGTAGGGCGACAGATAGCCGCGGTCGAACTGCATACCCTCGACCACATCCAGCTGCGTCTCCATCGTGCGCGACTCTTCAACAGTGATCACGCCGTCCTTGCCGACCTTCTTCATCGCCTCGGCAATGATGGTGCCGATCTGCGCGTCCGAGTTGGCCGAGATCGTTCCCACCTGGGCAATCATGTCGCCCGAAACCGGCTTCGAGAACTTGCTCAACGCGCCGCCCTGGGCAACGCCATTCTCATCGCGCTTGCCGATGATCGCCTCGACAGCCTTGTCGATACCGCGCTTCAGTGCCATCGGATTCGCACCGGCAGCAACCGTTTTCACACCCTCGCGATAGATCGCCTGGGCGAGAACCGTAGCAGTCGTGGTACCGTCGCCGGCCACATCCGAGGTCTTCGAAGCAACCTCGCGAACCATCTGCGCGCCCATGTTCTCCAGCGCATTCGACAGCTCGATCTCCTTGGCCACCGTCACGCCGTCCTTGGTGATCGTCGGCGAACCAAACTTCTTCTCAATAACAACGTTGCGACCCTTCGGCCCAAGCGTCACCTTCACTGCGTCAGCCAGAATATTGACGCCGCGAAGAATCGCCTGCCGCGAATCTTCTCCGTGCAGAATCTGTTTTGCCATTGTGTTACTCCTGTTATCGGCTTTCGCCGATCAAAGTTGAATTGTGAGGCGCCCGAAGCGCCGATTATGCGGCGAAGCCGCGGTACACGGCACGAAGTGCCTACTTCTTGAGGATTCCGAGGACTTCTTCCTCGCGCATGATCAGGAACTCTTCGCCATCGAGCTTGATCTCCGTACCCGAGTACTTGCCAAACAGAATGCTGTCGCCGGCCTTCACGTCGAGCGGGAACACCTTGCCCTCGTCGTTCGACTTGCCCTTGCCGACCGAGATGACCTCGCCCTGCTGCGGCTTCTCTTTTGCGGAATCAGGAATGATGATGCCGCCACGAATGCTTTCGCCCTCTTCCACGCGACGAACCAGAATCCGGTCGTGCAGTGGTGTAAATGATGTTGTCGCCATTGCTTACATCTCCTTAGTGCGATTTGGCAGACGAAGATCGTCCGCGTTTCTCTTGCGCGGCAAGCTCGGGCCACGTACGCCAGGTCAAGCCACAAAGAAGTTGGTGGAATTCGCCAACCGCCGCCTTGGAACCCTTTGGCCCAGGGCTCACAGCTCAAAGCTCACGGTCGTTAGCACTCTAGCCTTCCGATTGCTAACGATAGGCCACCCGTTCCTCCCTGTCAACCCGTCTCCGTGAAATGTGAGTGAAAGTCACGCAAGCATCCCGTTTTTGCCGCCATTTTCTTTTCCCACCCATAAAACCGCGAATTCGATCGAAACCTGCCTACGGTTTCATCGTCAACTGCTCTGCCCTATCCTCCGAGCCCTTTGTTTGCTGCTGCATTCCGTCCAGATCGTCGTAGAATGTTATCCATGCTGTCGCGTCGTTCTATCTGGTTCCACCTCGTCGTTATCTTGGGTATCGTGCTCCTCTCTTCCTGGCCGGCTATGGGGCAGGACAAGCCTGTCAACCGTGGCCGCAAGTACAAGGCGCCACCGGCTACCTCGCACATCGAAATCCAGGTCACCAAAAAGTCCAACGGCAAGCCCATCCAGAATGCCGCCGTCATCCTTAACCCCTCCAAGGACGGCAAGGACGAAGGCAGTCTTGAGGTCAAGACCGATCCGGACGGAAAGGCGATCGTAGACATCATTCCTACCGGCAGCGTGGTTCGCGTCCAGATCATCGCCAACGGCTTCGCCACGTTCGCCGAGGATTACCAGATCGACGAGTCCAACCGGGAGATCCAGGTCTCCATGATTCGTCCGCAGGAACAGGTCTCCTCCTACGTCGACAACTCGGGCAAGGTATCTACCCGCAAACCCGGCGTACAGGAGCCAGAGAGGCAGACCCCGCCGGCCAGCCAGACAACCCCTTCAACACAACCTGCAAAGCCCGCGCCGAACCAATAATCAAACGATGACACGGCCCCTCACAGGTAAGACTGCGCTCGTCACCGGAGCGGCCAAGCGCATTGGCCGTGCCATCGCCCTCTCTCTCGCGGAGAGTGGGGCTAATATAGCTATCACTTATCTCTGCTCGCAGTCCGAGGCCGAGTCCACCATCCGCGATCTTGCCGCACATGACGTCGACGCACTTGCCGTCCGCTGCGATCTCCACGACCCCCAAAGCATCGACGAGACCGTAGCAGCCGTAGTGGAAGAATTCGGTCGCCTCGACATCCTCGTGAATAATGCTGGCGTCTTCGAATCTGCCGCCCTCGAAGAGATCTCCGTCGAACGATGGGATGCGATGTTCGCCACCAACGCGCGCGCGCCCTTCCTGATGGCCAGAGCAGCCTACCCTCACCTCCGCGCAGTCGGTGGACGCATCATCAACATAGGCTCACTCGGCGGTTCACACCCCTGGGCCACCCACGGCCACTACTGCACCTCTAAAGCGGCCTTGCACATGCTCTCCCAGACGATGGCCAAGGCTTGGGCGCCGCATATCAGCGTCAACTGCGTCGCTCCCGGGATGATCGTCCAGGGCGAGATCAACGAAGCCTACGAGCACTTCATCCACAAGACCCCCATGCAGCGAAACGGAACAGCAGCTGACGTAGCTGCCGCCGCCCTCTTCTTCGCCACAGCCCCCACCTTTATCACCGGACAACTCCTCACTGTTGACGGCGGTCTAGGCCTCTAACCTAAACTCGTCATCTCAGCCGTTCTCGTCGTTGCCGTTGTTGCCTTTCTTGTTGTCATCCCGGAGGGGTCTGTTTTTGTCTTTGAAGACCACGACCCCAAACCTGTCAGTTCGATCGGAGCGGACAAACCGCTTCTCTACAAGGCTAATCCCATCGTTTTCGAGAGCTCTAAAACTTGT
The DNA here is from genome assembly GCF_003945235.1 of Edaphobacter aggregans. Classification (NCBI taxonomy): domain Bacteria; kingdom Pseudomonadati; phylum Acidobacteriota; class Terriglobia; order Terriglobales; family Acidobacteriaceae; genus Edaphobacter; species Edaphobacter aggregans. The sequence goes on along the minus strand of NZ_RSDW01000001.1, from coordinate 622,061 downwards.
CAAGCCCCATACCCGCTTAAGCCATTGTCAATCAATGATATAGAAGTGGCATTAATACCTCGCCAAACTCTATACTAGAAATAGAAGCAATAATCCCCGGCCCAAACCGGGGACTTTATCTTTAAGTAAACAAAAGCTAAAAGTCTAAATAAACCATTATCAATGAGAGGAGGAATATCACCCAATCAATCGACGCCACCAGCTCCTGCCCGGGGAGTCCAAATACAGATTCAGCGGTTCCAGTTGCTCAGGCATGGGCTTACCCATGAAAGCGGCCAAAGGATTCGAGACGCACAGCAGATGGGCATAGTCCGGCCCATACTTCTCCGCGACAATATCGAACGCCTCACGCATCCTGGGCGGACGAGAGGTCACATTATGTGCGTCGGTCGCCAGAAAGTGGACCCATCGGTTCGCCAGAAGCTGATGCGCCATCTTCTCCGCCGCCTTACCCATCTTGCCCAGAACGGCGCCGGCTGTCACCTGCACCAGAACCCCGCCCCGCAGCCAATCTACTAGGCGCTTCTGGTCAGCTTGCAGCGTAGGATTGCGCTCCGGATGCGTCAGAATCGGGGTCAACCCAGCCAGCTGTAGTTGGTAAAAAACCTCCGTCAGCCCTTGTGGCAGACCATAATCAGGAAGCTCGACCAGCAGATAGCCCAGCCCGTTGATGCTATACCGTCCCGGCTCAGCCTTGGCCTCCTGAATATTCTCGTAGCTCATATGAAAGTCGCACCCCTGGCCGAGCCTCAGAGCAACCCGCTCCTGATCCAGAAGGCGCTGCAGTTCAAAGATCTTCTCGGAAACAACCGGAGGATCGTAAACATATTGCCCATTCGCATGTGGCGAGCAGACGATATGGGTAATCCCATCCCTGGCCGCAATCCGCGCCATGGCCAATGAGGTCTCTAAGTCGGAAGCACCATCGTCCAGCCCCCACAAAAGATGATGGTGAATATCAATCATCGTCGCTAGATTACCACCGATACTACTGTGCAGCTGCCAGCGACTCAGCCATCGCCTTGAACAGCAGCAGTCCATCCGCCGACCCAAGCAACTCTTCGCTCGACCGGTCGGGGTGCGGCATCATCCCCAATACGTTGCGCCCCTCGCTCAGCACGCCGGCAATATTTTCAAGCGACCCATTTGGATTCGCTCCAGCCGTCACCGCACCATCCGCAGTTACATAACGAAACGCAATTCGATCATCCCGCTTCAGCGCAGCCAACGTATCGGCGTCGCAGAAGTAGTTGCCCTCCATATGCCCAATCGGCATCTGGAGCACCTGTCCACGCGAAAGTGGATGCGTAAAAGGAGAGTCTGTCGTCTCAGTGCGAAGATAAGTCTGCTTGCAGATATAGTGCTGACCTGCATTGCGCATCAGCGCACCCGGCAACAGCCCAGCCTCACACAGAATCTGGAATCCGTTACATATCCCCAACACCAACCCACCACTCTTCGCGAACTTCGCCACCGACTGCATCACCGGAGCGAACTTCGCAATCGCGCCCGTCCGCAGGTAGTCGCCATAAGCAAACCCGCCAGGCACCAGGATCGCATCGCAGCCCTGAAGATCCTCCGAAGCGTGCCAAAGATACGTCACTGGCTGCTTTGCCAGCGCCTCGACCACATGGTAAGTATCATGGTCGCAATTGGATCCCGGAAACACGAGAACGCCAAATTTCATGCCTTAAGAATAGCATTCGGCGCATCACGTCCAACGGCCCAGGACATCTCCAGAGCACACTAAACCGGAGCGTAGATTGCGAACCCTCGCGGCGGAGCAGGGAACTCGGCATTGCCCTCGCCGTCTGTTGTTCGTTCATCCGGGAGCGCTGTGTCATGCCCATCCCACGCAATCGGTGCAAACTTCTGGTTCGGCCACTTGGTCTTAACGGACGTCCCCGACCACTTGTCCCCCAGATTGTTCAGCACGTAAATAAGCCCCGCCTGCTCGGCCTTCTCGTCCTTCCATCCCACACGCTGCATGATGTACAGGTCCGGATCGGCATGAAGAATCTCCGAGTCACCACCGGCGTATTTATCATGCGCCTTAATCAGCGCATCGATACCATTCGGCGTACCCGGCCGCGCCAGCCCGTTGTTGTAGTAGTCGTACCAGAAGATGCAGGGATACCCCTCATGCACCATGATGAATGAGTAAGCCATCATCTTGTCGTTGACGATGACGTTGTCACCCATATCGTGGTTGTCGACAAACGTCGCAGCATGCAGAGGCCGCTTCATGACTACCGCTCCTCCATCCGTAAGATTGCGGAGATCATAGTTTGGCGTATCGCACACATCCTTCAGCTTGTAGCGTAGAGGGAAGTCGAACGCTGCAATCTGGTTATCCGTCAACTGATTCACGTGTTCCAGCCACGCATCGATATCCTCCGTGCCTGACCAATACTCCCCCACCACATATGGAGTAAATTCGGCACCGTCCTTGACATATCGATACTTGGCCAGCCTGCCAATCATCCAGGCACCGAAGCCCTTCACAAAATCGAAGCGAAACCCATCAAATCCCAATTCCTCAATCAGCATGCGCGCATAGTCGTACATCGCTGCATAGACCAGAGGATTTCGATGACAGAGGTGCGGAAATCCCGCATAGTTCTCCCCCTCAATCATGAACTCTTCATACCGGCTTGGATGAAAACAATTCCAGTCTCGCGGGAATCGTCCACTCTTCGGCTTAAACTTCGTCCATCGTTTCTGACCATCCAGGGGATTCGTCTCTTCCTCATCTGCGCCGGAGTTGTGATTGATCACCATGTCGGCATACAGGCCGATATTGTTCGCATGAGCTTTCGCAATCAGGGCCTCAAGCTCGGCCCGATTCCCGTACAGCGTCTTGGTTCCACCCTTCTGGTCATAGTCGCCAAGATCGAAATAGTCATACGGGTCATATCCATTCGACCGATTGTCAGAAGCCTTCGAAACCGGCGGTAACCACAGTGCATTCACACCCGCCTTACCAAGATCCTCCACCTTTTCGGCGATATGATTCCACCATTCGCCCTCTTTCTTTTCTTGGATAGGCGCATCCCAGTAAAAAGCCTGCATCATCACAGCCATCTCGTTTGTTCTCCATTTCGCTCGATGGACAGCCACCCGCACATCACGCCAGTAGAATCAAACTGATGCCTGTAGCCAATGTGCACTGTCTTCAGCCATTCAGATGCACCACAATGATTCGCAGTGGTATGGATTCCATATGGACACAGAGAACAATACGAACAGCCGTATGGGACGGCCCGAATCTCCCTTCCGGACAGCCGGCAGCGCACTGATGAACTGGTGGCGAGCAGCCATTTTGGACGCTCTCATTGTCGGCGTACTCTGGCTCATCGGCCTCGAACTCATCGGCGTCCCTCTCGCTCCGATGTGGGCGCTATTGGGAGGGATACTTCAGATCATCCCCACCTTCGGCAGCATGATTGCCCTCATCGGCCCGGTTCTCGCCGTAGCCTTCAGCGGACACGACGAGTGGCGCTTAGGACTGGTGCTTGGTCTCTATGGCCTCATCGCAATTCTGGAAGGCCTGGTCATCGGCCCTTACGTCCTGCATCGTACAACGAGGGTCCCATGGTGGGCAGCCTTCTTCGGCCCGATCGTACTCGGCCTCATCATTCCATTCTGGGGAGTTCTGCTGGCCCCGCCCCTGCTAGCCATCATCTTCGCCTTCAAACGACAGCCACCAGTCAAACCCCAATAGCCGGCCTCAACCTCCGAGCTTATACCGGGTCTCAGCCAGTCGATACAGCGGCCGCCACACCAGTCTGTTGATAGTCACTACCATCAGAGCCATCACGATCGTCGCCAGCAACAGAATCTGAAACTGTCCACTATCGGTTGCAGCACTGATCTGGGCACCCAGCCCCACCGTCTGCAGCGTCTGATTCTTTAGATGAAAATACTCCGCGATGATGCTCGCATTCCAAGCTCCACCCGAAGCAGTCACCAATCCCGTAATCAAAAACGGAAAGATTCCCGGCAGAATCACTGTCCGCCAGCGCTGAGCCGTCGTAAAGTGAAACAGCGTAGCCACCTCCTTCAAATCGGAAGGAATCGCCATCGCCCCCGCAATTACGTTGAATAGGATGTACCACTGCGTCCCCAGCATCATCAGCGCAATCGAGCCGATCCCGAGTCCACCGCCCATTCTCACAAGCGCCAACAGCAGGACGGGGAACAGTGCAGTAGCCGGAACCGAGGCCGCGATCTGCGCAATCGGCTGTGCAATGCGCGCCAATCTGGGATGAAATCCAATCGCCACCCCGGCAGGAATCGTCCACGCCGAGGCCAGCAGCAGCGATACATTGACCCGCAGAAACGTCGCAAATGCTCCCTTCAGAATCTGGATATATTCAGATCCCTGCACCTGTCGCAACAGACCCAAAGCACGAAACGCGGCATACACCACCGCAACCGCAATAGCCAGTAGCACAGCTCCTCGCAACCATGTCGCAACTCCATCCCGGCCGGAGTCCGAGGTCGCGTCCTCAGCCATCATCCTCGCCGCGCGGTGTTGCCGTGCCTCGGCCAGACTACGGTAAATCCGTTCGCTTAGAGGACGCACTGTACTTCTCTCTATCGCCTGAAGCGCACGCGAGTGCTGCAGCAAGTGCAGCAACGGAGAACGCACCCGGGCAGTACTCTCCACCTGCTCAAACTTGAACTTATCGCTCCACGCAATCACCGGTCGCCAGATCAACTGATCCGTAGCGACGATGATCGCTATCATCGTCAACAGTCCCCACATGATGGCTGTCAGGTTCCCCGTGCCCGCAGCCGTCTGCAGATATGACCCAAGGCCCGGAAGCCTGAAGTCCCGCGTCCCCAGAACGAACATCTCGCAGGCCATTAGGAAAAACCACCCGCCCGCCACCGAAACCATCGAATTCCACACCAGCCCGATTGCAGCATACGGAAGCTCCAGTTGCACCAGCCGTTGCCACCGTGAAAACTTGTAGATACTTGAAGCCTCACTCAACTCACGCGGAATGCTCTTGATCGACGAGTAGAAACTGAACGCCATATTCCACACTTGGCCGGTGAAGATGAGCAGAATAGCTCCCATCTCCACGCCGATTTGCCGCGTCGGAAACAGCGCCACCATGGCCAGCATCACGCCAGGCAAAAAACTCAGCACCGGAATTGACTGCAGAATATCCAACCCTGCAATCATCAGTGCTTCGACACGTTTGCTGTAAGCGGCGACATAGCCATAGCCCACGGCAAACACAAGGCTCAATAAATAAGCCAGTCCGATCCGAACCACCGAATAGAAGGCATATAGCGGCAGTGCCCGCGGACTAAGTGAAATGACAATCTCGGGAACAGGATGTCCAAACCAGTAGTTCGCAATCCGTACGACAGCATAGAAGCACGCCAGCCCTATACCTGCAACGCATAGGTCAAGTACCACCGGCCAACTGCGCTTTAGCACCTGCGAGCGTGCTAGCGTCTCGCGCCCGGGAATATTGCTGAAGCTCTCCGGAAAATTCATCACGCCTCAACTCCCGGCGTCACACCTGCGTCGGTATCGTGATGCAGCTTCTCCGGCTGGATGAACCTCCTGCGCGATGCATCGAAATCAAACAACTCCGCATAACGACCCCAGTTGATCGCCGTCTCCATCTGTCGCTGCGTCTCGTCTTCGCTGAACTGCTCATCCAGCATGTCGTGAAAGAACTCTTCGGGAACGCTTCTGTCGCTCTTGGCTTCAATCGCCCGCACAATCTGCCGCAGCAGCAGAACATTCTCCACCGCTGCTGTTCGAAACAGCTCTTTCTGCCGCAGAATCTCCGAGTTCGCATACTCGGCGCCCGTCGGTGTAATCGCGGCATCACCTTCGGTCACCTTCAGAAATCCAAGCAACTGCGCGGCATCGACAATAGGCAACAAGTCGTCAATCTCAAATGCCAAATCGTCGGCCAGCCGATAAATATCATCTTTGCCATTGTGGTCCAGCAGCAGCTCAAGCAATCCGGCGATACCGCCTGGCCTGGCATGAGGCAGCATCTGGTAATGCATCTGACGCTGGTCGCGAACCGGCTTTCCGGCAGGCGTCAATGGCAACGCTGGCGGCTGCGAATCCGGCTGCGTCAGCACTTTGTAGATATAGTCGACCAACTGAGTAAACGCGGCTCCCTTGCGGTCCCGGGGATGCGGCAGCGCAACTTTGAAGTCCGTCCGGACATGCCCCGGATTTCTTCCCAGCACAACGATCCGGTCGGCCAGCAGGACCGCCTCCTCGATATTGTGCGTAACGATAAAAATAGCCTTGGTCGGAATCGTTTTTTTCTGCCACAACTCCAGCAGTTCACTACGGAGGTTCTCAGCCGTTAGCACGTCAAGGGCAGAGAACGGCTCATCCATGAACAGGACCTCCGGCTCGACCACCAGCGCCCGTGCAAAGCCGACCCGTTGACGCATTCCACCCGATAATTCCTTCGGATAAGCCGCCTGGAATCCATCCAGACCAACCGTATCCAGGATCTTCAGTGCTCGCTTTCGTCTCTCCGCAGGATCCATCCCCCGGGCCTTCAGCGGCGCCTCGACATTCTCAAACACAGTAAGCCAGGGAAACAGGGCAAAACTCTGAAACACAATAGAAACATTAACATCTGCGGTTGCAATCGGTTTCTCGTGCCAGTACACTTCGCCTGCCGATGGGGTTGACAGCCCCGTAAGCATACGCAACAGTGTCGATTTACCGGAACCCGAAGGTCCCAGCAGCGCAACAATCTCACCCTCGCTGATCGAGAGGTCCGTAGGCGAGATTACCTGGATCCGGTTCTCGCTCGGCTGTGCATAATATTTTTCGACTCGTTCAGCACGTATGATAGTAGATTGCATAAGATCCAACTTGTAACAATATTGGGTGTATCTGCTGAAATTGTGATGACTTACCAGTCTTAAGCTCTGCGGTCAGCGTATCATTACTGTGTAGGCAAAAATAGTCCGACAGGGCCCGCACTGACCGTAATTCATCTGATTTTTGATTCTTAACTTTTTGGGGAATTTCAGCATGGCAGATACAACGTCCACCACCACGTCAAAACCCAGAGTACTCGTAGCGGACGACGAACAGGTGATTGCCAACACTCTCGCGATCATCCTGAATCAAGCAGGATTTGAAGCCCGTGCAGTGTTCAGTGGCGAGAAGGCTATCGAGTCGCTCGACAGCTTTCAACCTGACATGCTCATCAGCGACGTCATTATGACCGGCATGACCGGCATAGAGGCCGCCATCATCACCCGGCAACGCCTGCCCAAGTGCAAAATCCTGCTCTTCTCCGGGCAGGCTGCGACGGCCGACCTTCTTGAGAAAGCCCGCGCGCAGGGTCACGAGTTTGAGATCCTTGCCAAGCCCGTCCACCCTACGGACCTCCTAGCAAAGTTGCGCGGCTAGAAAACTCTAAGACTTCTGAAGACTTGCCGATTCCTACCCCTTAAACAAGTGTTTGAAGGGCTGTCGGCTCTTCTCTTTGGTCCATAGCATCGAGGAATCGTTGTCTGTCTTTGATCTTCAGGGCAGGTACTCCCGCATAAACGCCCCAGGCATCAAGGCTGCGCGTCGCAACTGAACCCAGCCCCAGCACAGCTCCTTCTCCAAGATTCACTCCAGGTGCCACGGAGGCGCGAGCGCAAACCCACGCATACGGCCCGATGTGCATTGCAAAAGCGATCAGCGGAAATCTCGCATCATCGTAGTCGTGTGTCGCCCCGCACACATAGGCTTCCTGCGACAGGATGGCATGTGACCCAAAGCTCACTGGAGCTGGGTTGTAAATCTCGGCTCCATCGGCGGCGGTTACCTGATCGGCGCATATCAAGTTCCATGGTGCCCACACCTTTGATCCAGGATAGAAGTGGCAGTTAGTCCCCATCGTTGCTCCAAAAACGCGCAGTAGCCATGATCGCCACGCATGGAACGGCCTCGGTGACATGCGATACAGCGCGATCCAGCAGGCATTCCACACCAGCCGCCTCAGACGATCGCCCAATGAAAACGCGGGCCGAAGATATGGGTCTGCTGCGGTCTCCTCCGAAATATGCTCAGTCGCGTTGTAATGTATCTCCCTTGGCATTTGTCCTCTGTCACTTCGTCAGTGTTGCTACCTCTGACGTGACGGTAGCAGTTTCAAACAACCGGATGATGGCCTTGGCGTTTTCTCGCATATCGTATCGTCGTTGGTAACAGCTACTTGCTCGTTCTGCCATCTCGGTTCGCTCGATGGGGGACATGGCGATCCACCGTTCCAGCAACTGCAGTGTCCCCTCCATGGTGTCCATTTCCATCAATCCTGCCCCATCTTCGGCGATGTCTTCTGCGATGTTTACCTTGTTGGCCAGCAGCACCGGCTTGCCGCATGCCAGAGCCTCGGCAACCGCAATCCCAAAGTTCTCCTGGTGAGACGGCAGGATAAACGCTTCCGAAGCAAAAAAAGCTCCCCACTTCGCATCTCCCGTCACCATGCCCGGCCAATAAATGCGCCCGGCGATACCTTTACTCGCCGCAGTCTGCTGTAGTCGCTCGCTCCACTGCTGTTGATCCGGGCCGGCCACTACCAGGTAAAGCTCTGGGTCTTTGGAGGCGATCTTGGCAAAAGCATCGATCAACAGATCACACCCCTTCTTTCGGTGAATGCGTCCGAGAAACAGCAGGTACCGCTTCCCCTTGGTCCCGGGACATCGCTCAAAGAACGCTTCCTTCAATAACTCAGGATCACCCGTAGGCCCGCTCGCGCCATAGGGCACTACGTAGGGATTCCAGCGGTGCAGATGGAAGCTCTGCTCTGCCAGTCGTTTCTCCGCCTTCGAGGTAAACAGAACCCGGTAGGCATCCCGTAAAACCCTGTACTCCACAGGAATCCAATACAGCCATTTCTTGATATGTTTCATCGGGAAGGCATGCTTGAAGTAAGGATCCAGCATCCCGTGCGTGAACACGACATAGGGTGTATTTCCCGCCAGGGCCCGCCACGCGGCAAATCCACAGTACTGCCACAACCCATTCACGACCACGCCGTCAAAGCGGTCCCGGTTCGTCTTCAGCCACGGCAGCAGCTTGGTATTGAAGCCATAGACGGTCCGCGTAGGCCCGAGCGCATGCACCGGAAACCCGACGTTCTTCAGAAATGGCGCGTCCGGATCGTCAAGCGTGACGACCTCGCCCATATACCCGATCGGGCCATAGCTCAACAGCACCCGCACCGACTCGACTGGACCGCCCGCCGCAGGGTCTAACGTCGCGATAATGTGCAAAATACGCATCAGCTATTGATTACCGTCCTCGAGCATAGCAGCAGATTCCTCGTTCCCTGATTGACACCATTGGCACTCCCACCGTCATGCTGTGATCTTCCGTGTAACCTCGGCCAGTGCCTGCCTGACACCCCGAATATCTTCTTCAAAACTCCACGTCCTGATCCTCTCGAGCCCTCGCTCTCCCATCCTCATCGCGGTCTCCGGCGTCGCCAGCACTCTTCGCAGCGCATCCGTTAGCGAAGTAACATCACCTGCACGAAAAACGCACCCTTCCACTCCATCCGTGACCAGGTCCGGTTGGCAGCCCACGTCGTCCGACACGATCACTGCCCGTCCCGCGTTCATCACTTCATTCACAATCAAGCCCCATGGCTCATGCCGCGACGGCAGAACAAACACCGTCGCAAGATCGAAGAATCCCGGCAGCTCTGACTGGTTCCGAAACCCGCAGAATCGAACCCCATCCAGACCGCTTGCCTTAGCGCGACTCTCCAACTCCGCTCGCTCCTGCCCATCCCCCACAATCACAAGATAAGGAGGAGCCTTATGACTCGGTCCGATGGTAAGGTTTCTGTAAGCCTCCAGCAGGTCTCCGCACCGCTTGCGGCTCTGCAACTTTGAGGCGAACAGGATCACCGGCCTCCCAGGCTCCAGCTGCAATTCCTCCAAGAGCTTTGCACGCCCATCCCGCGCCTCCCGGCTGCGTCGTTGAAAATAATCATTGTCAACCGCATAAGGGAACGGAAAAAGAGGGAAGTCATCTCCCAGATAATGCCGCCAATACGCTGCATTCAGCGTCCCGATTGGCATGGCTCCATCGACCAGCTCTCCCAATCCCTTGAAGAAGAGCCGCTTCACCGCGAGCTTCCTCCCACTCCGCTTACGATCCTTCAGCCACGACTCCGCCCGCAATAACACCGGTATCCCCAGCGACTTCGCAGCCAGGATCGCATGCATCGCATTCACAGTGGAATACCCATGCACCCAAAGTGCATCGAACCTTGGTTTGCGGCCGTTCCCTCGCAAACGGCTAAGGATGCCGTAGTTCATCGGACAGGTCATACCCGTCCTTTGACCATCTCGAATCGTCGGTAAAAACTCGTAACGATAACCATGCAACAGAGACACATCCCACTTCACTCCAACGCCAAACCCCTTGTCCGTGTACTCCCGAACCGAAAAACTCGATCCAAAAAAAACCGTCAGATCGATGTCAGGCTCCTCAGAGATGCGGCGTAGCAAAGGTGCCTGGTACTGGATCGGATGGCTCACCAAATAAGCGAGCTTCACCTTTCTCGTATCGTCCGCCGTCTCTGAAGAGTGAAGTTTCATGCGTGAACAGGGGTCTCGCAATGCATCTCGATAATTTTCAGGCCCCGTATTCCTTTCTATTTGGAGATGTCGCTTCATCACGCCGTAATCTTGTGAGTCACCTGTGCTATCGCAGAACGTAGAGCATAAACATCCTCTTCAAAGCTCCAGGTCCTGATCTTCTCCAGCGCCCTCCGGCCCATCTCTGCTGTAGCTTCGGGAGAATTCAGTGTGCGTCTCAACGCCTCAGTGAGTGCATTCACATCGCCAACCGGGTAGACGTACCCTTCCACACCGTCCGTAATCAAATCTGGTTGGCACCCAACATCGTCGGAGACGATAACCGCCCTTCCTGCGTTCATCACCTCATTCACAATCAAACCCCAGGGTTCGTGACGGGCCGGCAGCACAAATACAGTGGAGATGTCGAAAAACCTCGGCAGTTCAGACTGATTGCGAAAACCGCAAAATCGAACGCCATCCAATCCACTCCGTGCTGCCTCCTCTTCCAGCGCTGCTCGTTCCTCTCCATCGCCAACAATCAACAGATAGGGTGTCGGACCATCCGTCCAGTCAATCACCAGGCGTTTATATGCTTCCAATAAATCGTTGCAGTGCTTTCGGCGTTGCAGCTTCGATGCAAAGAGAATGACAGGTCGCCCCGTATCCAGATTGAGTTCCTGCATTAGCTCGTCTCGTCCTGCCCGCGCTTCGACGCTTCGTTCCTGAATGGAATCGTTGTCCACCGCATATGGCATCAGGAACAGCGGAACATCATCGCCAAGATAGTGACGCCAATAGGCCTCATTCAGCGTCCCGACCGACAAAACCCCATCCACCAGTTTTTTCAAGCCCTCAAAGAAAAACCTCTTGAGCACGAGTTTTGTTCCGCTTCTCGGGCGGTCCCGAAGCCACATATCACCGCGTAGCAGCACAGGAATCCCCAGTAACTTCGCCGCAAGGATTCCATGCAGTGCATTTACCATCGCATAACCGTGGACCCAGAGCACATCGAATGGTGGTGCTCCGCCATATCCGCGAAGCCGGCTCGTGATGCCATGATTGAGAGGCGTCGTGACGGTTTGCGTCCCATTGTCTCGGATCACTGGTAGAAATTCGTGACGATAACCATCCAGCAGTGGAACATCCCACTTTACGTCTACCCCGAACCCCTCATCCTGATACGCACGAACAGAGAAATCCGAGCCGAAAAACACAGTCAGATCGATATCAGGCTCCTGCGCTATCCGCCGTAATAACGGCGCCTGATATTGAATCGGGTGGCTCACCAGATACGCAAGTCTTACTTTGTTCTTCGTCGTTCCGGAGGGGAGGGAGGCCATAGGATTGCGGTTCTCGAGGCAGCAGGTTCGTACGGCATATTAGGCAACCGTCGCTATGGGCGAGCGGCGACAATCAGAATTGAAGCAATGCCCATCAAGGTAGAGATCCCTCCCGACTTGATCGCCGCCTTCATTGAATCAGTGGGCAGAAAGATAATGTCATCGGCCTGCAATACCGGATCGGGCTCTTTGCCATTGATCACCTTTTTGATGTCAACGTGAACCACCTTGCGATCCAGCCCGGCCATACGAATGATCCGCAAATCGTTGTATTTGCCCTCGAATCCCGGTCCTCCACCGATCGCCGCCACCTGCATCAGCGTCAGCGGTGAGTTCTGCTGTATCGGTATCGCTCCTTGTGTCTTGAACGCCCCCAGCAGATAGACCGCACCTACACGAGAGACAATCACCGTGTCCCGAGCGAATACAGGCACATTGGCCTGCTTACTCAGCATAGGATCCGAACCGAGATCGACCACAATCGGCTGCGCGACTCCCGGTCGGCTGATCGTCACCGTATGACTGGCTGTAGGGGGCAATCCTCCTGTAGCTGCCAGCACATCGAACAGTCGCTTCTGTCCCGGTACAGGAACGACTCCATGAACCTCTCCGGTCACGGTGACGCTCTGATTCGGCGACTCCGTCAATTGAATGGTCACCTGCGGACTGCGATACATCCCCGCGCCCTTCAAGCGCTCCGCAATCAGATTCTCAGCCTGGTGGATCGTAAGATCTTCGACCCGCACGACTCCGATAAGAGGCAGTTGGATCGATCCGTCGAGACTCACTCGGACAGGGGGAGCATACTCTGGCGCCCCGTAAAGATGAATCGTGAGAAGGTCACCCTCTCCCAAACGAATGTCCCGCCCGGTCGGATATAGGATCGCCGGATCGGTCGTCGGCGTCACCGGCAAGTTGACCGGAACCGAGGCCCCCAACGCTGGCCCGCTGAACTGTGCCTCGGCCGAACCGCACAGTATGCTTAACAGCAGCAGGGAAGCCGCTGTTACCAAACCCAAGCCCCTGCGGTTCCGCAAATTACTCCGCGGTTCATCGCCCCAAAGAAGATCCTGCCGTTGTCTCATCTCGCTCAGACTCTCCCACCTGCGCCGTTGCTACTCGCCGAGACCGTCTGTGACTCCCAGCTCTCCGAGTCCACGCTTGAATACGAATATCCCGAGTACCCGTAATACCCGTAGTACTCCGGTGAACTCAGATCCACTGCATTCAGCACGATGCCTGTAATTGGTGCGCCCGACCGTAGCAGCATGTCCCGGGCCCGCCGCACGACATGCTTGCTCGACTTGCCGTGACGAATCACCAGCACGACTGCATCGGCCCTGCGCGCCAAAATGACTCCATCAGTCACCGACAGGATCGGTGGTGAATCGATCACTATATGCGTATAAAGATCACCGCAGTGGTTCAGGAATGCATCCATCGCCTCCGAGCTGAGCATCTCCGACGGGAACGGAGGAACAGGCCCGCTCGGCAGGATGTCCAGATTGGGCACATTGGGGATGTTCTGAACAGTGTCTTTCAGCTTGCTGGCGCCGGTCAGCAGTGTTGTCAGGCCTACTTTGCCGTTCAACCCAAAACGATGGTGCACGTTGGGCCGGCGGAGGTCGGCGTCGATCAGCAAGACCCGCGCATCTCGTTGCGCCAGAATGCACGCCAAGTTGCTGGCCGTCGTCGTCTTGCCCTCAGAGGGCGTAGCGCTGGTAAACAGGATGAACTTCGGCGGGTGCCCAGCGCTCGAGAGCAGCAACGCTGTCCGTAGGGAACGGAAAGCCTCGGCAAACTGAGACTTCGGCTGCGTCAACACACTGATGTTGCGCTGCGCCGTCGACATCGCGGCCTCTGACACTCCTGCACGTCGCGACCGCGGAATAACAGCCAGCGACGGCAGCTCCGTGATGCTCTCGATCTCCGCAACGCTACGCAGCCCCGTATCCAGGCTCTCCATCAAAAACGCTAGAACGATACCGCCCAGCAGACCAAACACGAACGACGTCATGATGATCGTCGACTGAGGCCGAAGCATGGGGCTCGCCGGCGGCAGCGCCTGGTCCACAACGTCTATCTCCAGCGACTCAAGTCCCGCCTGCACGCCGGCCGTACGCAGTCGTTGCAGCAGTCCTTCATAGAGGGTGCGGTTCGACTCAAAGTCCCGTTGCCGCACCGTATACTCCACCAGATCATCCCGCAACTTGTAAGCGTCCGACTTCTGCTTCTCTAGAGCCGCTGATGTCTGATCTTCATTCGTTCGCGCGACGACATAGTTCTGTTTGGCCTGTAGCAGCAGACGCTTCTGTTCCGCGTCAATCTCCTTCTCCAACTCGTCGATCTGAGCCTTCAGCGCCTGCGCCTGTGGATGATTCGGCCCCAGCGTCGACTCCATCTGCGCGTAGTTCGCCTTTGCGCTGGCAACCTGTCCACGCAGCAGATTCAGCTCGCCCGGCGCTGTTCCCGGCGTTGTCTCAATCGACCCCTCCATCGTGTTAGGGTCCATCCCCGCCAACATGCGATACCGCGACTCCGCAACGATCCGCGCGATTCTCGCATCCCCGGCCGCTTTCGACAGATCCTCCAGCGATGTGCTGATCTGATTATGAGACGGATCGAAGCCCAGCATTCCCAGCCGCCGCTGCAGATCCATCATCCTTTCCTGAGACGTCTGCACCTGCTGCTTCAGATCGTCCAGTTGCCCGGAGAGCCACTGCGATACCCGTTGCGTCGAATCGAACCGCGTCTGGTAGCTGCGATGAACATAGGTAGCGATGACCGTGTTCACGATGTCGGCAGACAGCTTCGCGCTCAGACAGGTGTAGCTGATTCGGATAATGTCCGTTTTCGGTACTAGCGTGATGTGTAGATTGCTCTGCAGTCGGTGCACTGTCGACTGCCGTACCCCCGCGTCGTCCAGCGTCGTATGCGACACCGGCCCTTTCACCTCAAGAAACTCAGGGTTATTCGAAAGATCCATTTCGCGCGCGACCGTCAGCATCAACGAATCGCTCTGCAGGATCGCAACCTCGGTCAGCATCTTCGAAGCTGCTGTATCGGAAGCGTAGCCCTGCACGGCGCTCACACGATATTCATTCGACGAGCCCGACCGAACCTCAATTCGCCCGAAGGCCTCAAATAGCTTCGGCTGCGTCTCAGCCTTGTAAACTCCGTAGGCGATACCCAATACCACGGAAGTGATGAGGATCCACCGCCGTTTCCGCAGCGTTATCAGCGCCTCAGACAGCGTCGTATCAGTGACCGTCGTGCTGAACCCGGTAGGATTCGTTTCAGGAGCGCCCGGCCCCGGCTGCTGCGGATTTTCTAGACCCATTGGCTTTAGTCTAACTTGACACCTTTATACCGGGAAGAATATCCCCCGTTAGTGTCAAGGCACCCCTATGGCCTCCAATTTGCGTCCTAATTAAGCAGAATTCAACCAATCTTCAGCTATTCTGACCGTGAGGACATCGACACTCGCCTATGAGCAAACACATTCCTATCGCTGTAGTCGGATCAGGCTATGTTGGCCTGGTCGCTGCCGTCTGCTTCGCTGAGATGGGACACGACGTCATCTGCGTCGACAATGATGAGCGCAAGGTCGCCGCTCTCCGCGGTGGCGATACCCTCATCCACGAGAACCATCTCCCCGAGCTCCTCGAACGCTACCGCAACACCAAAGTCCGCTTTACCACCGACCTCGCCGAGGCCACCCGCGAATGCCAGGCCATCTTCATCGCCGTCGGCACGCCGCAAAGCGAGACAGGTGACGCGGACCTCTCCTACGTGGAGGCCGTCACCTGCGAGATCGCCCGCTCCATCGACACCTACAAGGTCATCGTCGAAAAGAGCACCGTTCCCGTCTATACCAACGAGTGGATCAGCCGCGCCCTCGAGCGCAACGGCGTCGCCCGGCACCTCTTCGACGTCGTCTCTAACCCTGAGTTCCTCCGTGAAGGCACCGCTGTATGCGACTTCCTCCATCCCGACCGCATCGTCGTCGGCGCTGACAGCGAACGTGCAGCCGCCGTCCTCAACGCCATCTACGCTCCCCTCACCAGCGGCGAGTACTACGAGCGCACCAGCGGTATCCCCGGTGTCTGCAGCGTCTCGCAGCCCCCACCCTTTCTGCTCACTTCCACAAAGAGCGCCGAGATCATCAAGCACGCCTCCAACGCCTTCCTCGCCCTCAAGATCTCGTTCATCAACGCCGTCTCCAACCTCTGCGAAGCCACCAACGCTAACGTCGAGCAGGTCGCCCGTGGCATGGGCCTCGATAGCCGCATCGGCCCCCGCTTCCTGCGCCCCGGCATCGGTTACGGAGGCTCCTGCTTCCCCAAAGACGTCGCCGCGTTCCGCTCCGTCGCCGAGCAGCTAGGCATCGACTTCAGCCTCCTTACCGAAGTCGAGAAAATCAACGTCCAACAGAAGCGCCGCTTCCTCAGCAAAGTTCGCTCCGCCCTGTGGACTCTGCGCGGCAAACGGCTTGGCGTCCTCGGCCTGGCCTTCAAGGGTGAGACCGACGACATCCGCGAATCTCCTGCCATCGAACTCGTCCGAATGTTCCTCGGCGAGGGCTGCTCCATTACCGCCTTCGATCCGGCCGCCATCCAGCGCACCGAAGAGATCCTCCCCGCTGGCCCAAATCTCAAATATGTCGATGATGCTTACGCCGCCGCGGCCGACGCCGACGCGCTGCTCATCCTCACCGATTGGTCTGAGTTCGCCGCGCTCGACCTCCAGCGCCTTAATCAGGCCCTCCGTTATCCCATCATCATTGATGGCCGCAATATGTATGATCCTGCCGTCATGACTGAAAACGGCTTTACCTATCTCAGCGTAGGTCGCCCCACAGCCCATCCGGTGCGTGAGCTATCGGCTTCGTCGCACAACTAGACTCGATCCTCCACGGTCACCGGAGACGCTTCTTGTCCGCGCCTCTCCGTGAGGGTTCAAATGAAGTGACCGGGAATTGCTCTCTTGAAAGGTAGCGAATGAAGTCTCAGAAGATTCTTGTCACCGGAGCCGCAGGCTTTCTAGGCTCTCACCTTTGTGACACTCTGCTCGCCGAAGGCCACACCGTCGTTGGCCTCGACAACCTCTCGACCGGAAACCACGCCAATCTCGCCCACCTCGCTAACGAGCCCAGCTTCAGCCTCATCGAGCAGGACATCTGCAAGCCCTTCGATCCTGGTCCCGTCGATTACATCTTCAACTTCGCCTCCCCCGCCAGCCCAGTCGACTACACCCGTCTCGGCGTCGAAACCCTCCTCGTTGGCTCCGCCGGGACCATCAACACCCTTGATCTCGCTCGCAAATACAACGCCGGCTATCTCCACGCCTCCACCTCCGAGTGCTACGGCGATCCCGAAGTCCACCCCCAGGTCGAAACCTACTGGGGCCACGTCAACCCCATCGGCCCGCGCTCTGTCTACGACGAGGCCAAGCGTTTCTCCGAGTCCGCCGTTACCGCCTATCACCACTACTACGGCGTCGACACGCATCTTGTCCGCATCTTCAACACCTATGGCCCGCGTCTGCAGGCCAATGACGGCCGCGTCATCTCCAATTTCATGATCCAGGCCCTCCGCGGCGAACCACTCACCATCTACGGTGACGGCTCCCAAACCCGCAGCTTCTGTTACGTGTCAGACCTAATCGAAGGTATCGTCCGCCTCTCCCGCTCCTCCGAGCATCTGCCCGTCAACATAGGAAACCCCGTCGAGTGGACGATCCTCGAGTGCGCCAACGAGATCCTGTCCGTCACAGGCTCCAAGTCCTCGATCGAGCGCAAACCTCTCCCCCAGGACGATCCCACCCGTCGCCGTCCCGACATCACCAAAGCTAGAAACCTCCTCGGTTGGGAGCCAAAGATCACCCTCCGCCAGGGCCTCGAAAAATCCCTTCAATACTTCAAAGACTGCACCGCATAACCCCATCGCAGATGCCTCAGCCTTTGCTGTAGCAGTACCCTACAGTCGCTGTTGCGGTCCAGTGCAGTGGCAGTTCTTGTTTGTCATCCCCGAAGGGGATCTGCTGTTGCTGTTGCCGTTGTAGTTGTCTTGCTCGTCATTCTGAGCGCAGCGAAGAATCCCAGTATTTCGCTTCTGCCGTTGCATTTGCAGTTGCAGTTGCATCGAGGTACCCCAAGGCTTCAGCCTTGGGTCTCTCTCCTCGAGCAAGAAAAAGGGGCTTTAGCCCCTGGAGTATGCCTTCCAAACTCTTGTCAACCCCCAGACCCACTTATCTCCCACATTCCAAAGCACATCCCCGTGCCGAATCATTCCCCTCCACCCGCTAAAATAGAACCAGACACAAAAAGAGCCCTCAGGCGAAAGCCGGGGGCTCTTTGCATTTAACCCACAGACAAAAAACCAGAAGTCCAGACATAAACCATTTATTTCGAAGACTTTGAGACCTTACGTCCCCCAGGAGGGAGTACCCATCATGACCGAACCAAAACGCTACCAATGCCGCCACATCTTCACCGACGGCCACCGCTGCGGCAGCCCATGCCTGCGCGGAGAAGACTTCTGCTACTACCACCACACCACCCGCCGCCCCGTGCAAGACCCACGCCAGCGCCCAGCCCGCACCGCCCTCTTCGATCTGCCCATGCCCGAAGACCGCGCCGCCATCCAACTCTCCATCGGCGAAGTCCTCCGCCGCATCGCCCGCAACGAAATCGACCCTCGCCGCGCCGGCCTCCTCCTCTACGGCCTGCAAATCGCCAGCACCAACCTACCCCGCCAAACCAAGCCATCACGCAACACCCGAGACGAAGCCCCATCCACCTCCATCGAAGACATCACCACCGACCCCGAGCAAGGCCTACTCGCCCCTCAATCCGAGTACGACCAGGACACCGCCACAGGCCGCCCCAAGAGCATCATGCGCCAACTCCTCGACCAGTTCGCCCAAGACAAACCCACCCAAGAACCCCAACCCGAAACCAAACCCGAAATCTTCCCCACCCTACAAGCCACCGAAGAAGACTCAGGGCCGCTCCGAGGTACTGCGCAACTGCGGATACCAGGTGAATTGGACCGCACTGATAACGTTCTTCTGCAGCCCGGTTTTGTAGATGGGAGCCTTCCAGCCCTCATACTGTACCCAACTCTTCATCTCCACGTCCTTGCCGAACCGTTTCATCACACTTGCCGTGAACTGATTCTGAGTCGTGCCGCCAGGAATGAAGTCCTTCGGAGTCTTCTTATTCAGATATGCAAGCTGGATCCACTCGTTGCCGGACAGGTGATAGGTAAGCCACGCCTGTCCACCCTTCGCCTCACGCCCGATCCAGTCACCCATGATGGTTCCGTTGTTCGTGTATCCCTGTAACTGAACAACCTCGAAGTAATTGAACGTGCCGCTGTGGCTTCGTGCCACGCCGGGATCGGTAGTGACAGCTTCAGCCCTGAAATCAAGCCTGCGCAGCTTCGGAATCTGTGAAAGATAAAGTCCGGTTCTGTAGGCAGCGCGTCGAGGAGCGCTGACCGGAGTGACGTCATCATGTGCGATCGAGTCGATATACAAAGTCGCATACTTCCGCACAAATGGAAGTCTGTACGAGAAGTTGAAGACGCTGTAGCGCGCTCCCGGATCATCGCGTGAAAACTTCTCCTCCGCAGTCGTATCGTTGGGATCGAAAAAGCCCTTGAAAAACGTATGCAGCGTCACCGGCTCATGTCCCTTGCCGCCCCAGATAATCGTTCTTTCAAATCCAAACTCGAAGTTTACCGTCGGTCGGAAAGAGAACATGTCGGCATGCACCCACGGATCGTTCGGCGCGCTATGCCCCTTGAGACTCCCGATAAAAAAGTCATACCGCAGAGGGCCAAGTAACTTGGATACGAGAAAGATATTCAGCGGTTCCACGCGGTTGATTCGGAACGAATAAATATTCTCCGCGTTGTTCGACCACGCCATTGCTCCGCCCGACGCGGGTCCAAGCCACGCATCCTGTTTGCCTCCCGATATCTCATGGCCCAGCAGATGGAACGAAGCGGTCGCCTCGATCAGGTGGAATTGGTTTTGTTCCGCTATCGGGCCAGCAGGAATCGTTGTCTGTGGCGCATTCGGCGGAGCGTAGGTGATCATCTCGAGTAGCGATAGCTGCGACGCCAGTGCCTGAGAGTATCCGCTCCCGGCCGGAGCGTGCTGATATTCCCCGCGCACATACAGCGAAAACCGGCCCGATTCGTTCAGTGTCGAGTAGCCCATAACACTGTTGAACCCGCTCTGGTAAGGCCGTCCATAGTCATTGCTGATCGTCTGGCCCAGGTGATAACTGTCCCGCAGCGTCGGCCCGCCGATGCCCATCAAGCGCGCATAACCCGACTCCACCCCGTATACAGTACCGCGTGGATCGGGAAGCTCGAGACGAAGTTCACGCAGAAGCTTGTCCAGAATCTCCTGCGCCTCGAGGTTATCGCTCGCCGCAATCGCATACTGCGACCGCTGCAACATATGCAATGCGCTTCGGCGCGTCCACGGCCGCATACCGAGAAACATGCTGTCGAGGTAACCCATCGAGTACAGCCGCGTCATCGCCGGATACACCCAGCTGTCCACCGGTATGTATGCCGATCCATCGTGATCGGGGCTCCTCCGATCATCGATCGGCCCATAAGGAGTAACAGACGGATAGGTATGCTCCACCGTTGGCACAGGTCGAGCCGCAATCGAGGAAGGCAGGACAACTTGAGATCGCGTCGAAGACAGTGTGTACGATGACAGCGCATAGATCGGCCACGCATGGAGAGCCCTGCTCTGTTCATCAGAGGAGGCTGGCAGCAAGCCGGAAGTCGTAAGACCCTGCCCCCGGAAAGTTACAGCCGCACAAACCATCAGACCAGCAAAGGAGAAAAAAGCCCTAGTCCGCACTTACACCTCAAACAGGTCTACAACACCTGTTTCAGTGTAGGTCGCATTCTTTCAGCTGATGCCACATCATCAGTGGCATCACCTACAACTTTTGTGTCGCAAGGCGTTTACGAAATGATTCTTCCACCCGAGCCATCCAGGCTTGGTCGCTCACCTTTCGGGCGAGCAGAAACTCTTTCATCTGTGCGATAGGATCAGGCGCAGGAATACGTTGCTTGCCCTTCAGTCGATAGATGACGCACTCAATGACCACCGGTCCGTCGCCACCGCGAGTCCGTCCGACCGACTCCTGTGTCACGCGATAAAGGGCCACGGCATCATTCGCGTCCACCGGTATCCCCGGTATTCCGCACGACCGCGCTTTTCGGCTGATATTTTTGCTTTTGCCTTCTCCCTCCGGAAGAATGACAAAGATCATCGGCAAATCCAGCTTCGCCGCCAGCGTAAGCGTTCGTCTCCAGACACCGCCGGTAGCCTCGCGACCCTGTACATAAGCCACCACGATGTTTGCGCGCTTCAATGTCTTGAACGCGAGCGCCGCACCCATCGCTATACGTAGCCGATCCTCAACATCCTCGATCCAGGGAAGCTGCTTCTCGGAGACGCTACCGTGCGCCTTGGTATCCGAGTCACTCGCGGCTAACCGCTTCAGCAGGAAACCGGGATCTACTCCAAGAATCAGCCCCATCGCCACGCCAACCTGCGAATCACTCACCAGATCGCCCTGTCCCAGGTCAATTGCCGTGCTGACACGGCAAGCCTCTTGACCGTGGATCGAATCAAGCCGAAGGCGTGTCTTCCTCCTTCGCTGCGATCTGGAAACATGCTCATCAAGAGCACGTGCCTCGACCATAGCCACAAACATCTCGCGCAATTTTTTGTTGTTTACTAATGGATTTTCATGCGGCACAGTCTCGCTCAAACAACCCTCCATAAAGACTTCACAAGCTACAGGAGCAAAAGTAGAGGGTTCCAGAAGGAACCCTCTACTTATTTCAAGAACAACTGCAGACTAAGCGCGAGCGGGATCAGCAGCTTCAATATCCAATCCCAGTTCGGCCAAAGCCTTCTGAGCCGCCTTTGGCTTGAACTTGCCCTCGCGAGCCAGCTTTGACAAAGTAGCGCCCACAATCGACTCGGCATTTACCTCAAAGTGTCGTCGCAAATGTTCACGATTGTCGCTTCGTCCAAAACCATCGGTACCCAAAGAAACCAATCGCGAAGGCAGCCATGGAGACAGCAGATCCGGCACAGACTTCATATAGTCGCTCGTAGCAATGATCGGCCCCTTCGACTCGGCCAGAACGCTCAATACATACGGCACGCGCTCCTTCTCAGCCGGATGCAGACGATTCCAGCGCTCCACCGCCAACGCATCGCGACGCAACTCCGTATAGCTGGTTACGCTCCACACATCCGCATAAACACCATACTTAGTCGCAAGAATCTCCTGTGCTCGCAGTACTTCGTTCAGAATCGGCCCGCTGCCAAAGAGTTGAGCCACTGCTTCGCCCGCAGCCGGCTTGAGCTTGTAGATGCCACGCAGAATCCCCTCGGCGGAACCCTCCGGCATCGCCGGCATGACGTAGTCCTCGTTGTACATCGTGATGTAGTAGAAGAGGTCTTCGCCCTTCTCATACATCCGCCGAATGCCATCCTGCACAACGACCGCCAGCTCATACACGTATGCCGGATCGTACGTGACGCAGGTCGGAACCGTGCTAGCCAGCACAATGCTGTGTCCATCCTGGTGCTGCAGTCCCTCCCCGAGCATCGTCGTTCGTCCAGCCGTTCCGCCCATCAGGAAGCCCTTGCCACGCGAGTCAGCAAACGCCCAGACCATGTCACCGATGCGTTGGAAGCCAAACATCGAGTAATACATGTAAAAGGGTATAGTCGGCACCTTATAGTTCGCATATGCCGTGCCCGCCGCGGTAAACGAAGCCATCGAACCAGCTTCCGTGATGCCCTCCTCGAGGATCTGTCCATCCTTGTCCTCGCGATAGTAGAGCAGCATGTCAGCATCATGCGGATTGTATTTCTGCCCTTCAGCCGCATAGATCCCAACCTGCCGGATCGCAGATTCCAACCCAAAGGTACGTCCCTCATCTGGCACAATCGGCACTATCAGCTTGCCGATCTTCGGGTCCTTCAGTAGATGCCGCAACAGGCTGACAAAGCCCATCGTTGTCGAGACAGCCCGCTTATTCGATCCACCCGTCCACTCGCCGAGGGTCGACAACTCCGGAGCCGTGAAGTCCAGCTTAGACACCTCACGCTTCGGCAAATACCCCCCCAGCGCCTGCCGCCGTTCGTGCAGATACTTAATTTCAGCAGTTGATTCATCCGGACGGAAGAACGCACCATTCTTAGCCGCGCTCTCAGGCAGCGGAATTTGAAAGCGCTTGATGAACGCCTCAATAGCGTCATCGCTCAGCTTTTTCTCCTGATGCGAAGCGTTTCTTGCCTCAGTCGATCCCAGCCCATAGCCCTTCACGGTCTTGGCCAGAATGACCGTGGGGCCACCCTTATGCTCCAGAGCCCGCTTGTACGCGTTGTAAATCTTCGCCGGATCATGCCCGCCGCGATGCAGATGGAAGACCTCATCATCCGTCTTGTCCGCGACAAGCTCCAGGAGCTCGGGATACTTACCGAAAAATTCCTTGCGAATGTAAGCGCCGCCCTTCGCCTTGAAGGCCTGGTAATCGCCATCGACGCATTCTTCCATGCGCTTCAGCAGCAGGCCCTTGTGATCGCGCTCAAACAGCGCGTCCCAATCCGAACCCCAGATCACCTTGATCACATTCCAGCCCGCACCGCGGAACACGCCTTCAAGCTCGTCGATGATGCGCTTATTCCCTCGCACCGGCCCATCCAGCCGCTGCAAATTGCAGTTGACTACAAAAATCAGGTTGTCCAGCTTCTCCCGTACACCCAGCGAGATAGCACCCAGCGTATCGACCTCATCCGTCTCGCCATCGCCGACAAACGCCCAAACCTTGCGATCCGTCTTCTCAATCAACCCGCGATTCTCGAGATATCGCATAAACCGCGCCTGATAGATTGCATTCAGCGGCCCGATCCCCATCGACACCGTAGGGAAGCGCCAGAAATCTGGCATCAGCCAGGGATGGGGATAGCTGCTCAATCCCGGCTCTCCCCGCAGCTCATGGCGGAAGTTCTTCAGCCTCTTTTCATCGAAGCGCCCCTCAAGAAAGGCTCGTGCATAAACGCCGGGCGAGGCATGCCCCTGAAAGTACACAAAGTCGCCCGGTTGATCGCCATAGCTCGCACGGAAGAAGTGATTGAAGCCAACCTCCAGCAGCGTAGCCAGCGAAGAATAGGTCGAAATATGCCCGCCGATTCCAGCGTCCTTCTTGTTCTGACCATGCACCATCGCCATAGCGTTCCAGCGAATAAGTGCTTCGATCTTCCGCTCCAGCTGCCTGTCCCCGGGGTACGGCACCTCATCATGCTTAGGAATCGTGTTGTGATACGGGGTCGTCACCTGACTGGGTGTTGGAACGCCAGCCTCGCGTGCCCGCTGCCGCAGGGTTTCCAGCAGCTCTGCGCCATGTTGCCAATCCTCTGCAACGACATCGTCAAACGCTTCAATCCACTCGGAAACCTCCGCGGAGAAATCAATCTTGGACGGAGTTTCAAGTTTCATCGTCATAAGCAATCCTTATATCCCTATATTCACGAGGGTCATCAATGGGCGTTGCAACGTGCCGTCTCTAAAGATAATCCGTCTTAGGCGCAAACGTCATCTATTGCTTCAGGATAGGCCTCTTTTGAGGCGATTACCGCGCTAAGTCGAATAGTCCGCGTTGATCCGGACATACTCCTCGGTGAAATCGCACGTCACAAAACGGCATTCGGCATTCCCTTGGCCAAGATCCAGAGCAATGGTGTACTCCCGCCGCTTCATGACCGCGTGAGCAGCCGCCTCATCGAACGCCGGAGACCGCATTCCACCCTCGAACACCGGCTGTTCTCCAATCGCAATGGTCACCAAAGTCGGATCGAACTCCACGCCACTATATCCGGCGGCAGCCAGAAGCCGTCCCCAGTTCGGATCAGCGCTCGACCACGCCGTCTTGCATAGCGGTGAGTGAGCAATCGCCTTCGCCACCTGCTTCGCCTCAGCTTCAGTCCGGGCTCCCGTCACATGGAGCGTCACGACATGCGTCACACCTTCGCCGTCGTCCACAATCTGGTGGGCCAGCGATCCGCAAACCAGCTTCAGCGCGTTCTCAAACGCTTCGCAAACCCGATCGTCCAGCCTGACTCCGCTGGCCCCGCTCGCAAGCAAAAGCACCGTATCGTTCGTCGAAGTATCGCCATCAATCGAGATGCAGTTGAAGCTGCGCTCCACAGCCGGCTCCAGCAGTGACCTCAACTGCGCGCTCGCTGCCTCAAGATCGGTAAACAGATAGACCAGCATCGTCGCATGCGGAGGCCCCACCGGACCACCCAGCTGCGGATGGATCATCCCCGCCCCTTTCGCTGCTCCGAAGATGACAACCTCCACCCCATCCACATCGATGACAGCGCGAGCCACCTTCATCTTCGTATCCGTGGTCATAATCGCCTGCGCGAAAAGTTCGGCATGTGCCGCCGTAGATCCCAACGCAGCTTCTACGGCGGGCAACGCAGCAACCACCTTATCGCTCGGAAACGGCACGCCAATTATCCCCGTCGAGGAAGGGAAGACCTCATCAAAGATGCAGTGAAACATCTCAGCTGCGGCCACGCAGGTCTCTAGGCAGGCGTCGATCCCCGGCTGGCCGGTAGCGCAGTTTGCGTTTCCTGCATTCACCAGCACCGTGCTCACACGCCCATCGGTCGAGATCAGATGCCTCCGCCCCACCGTTACAGGTGCGGCTACGACTTGGTTTTTTGTAAACATCGCTGCGGCGTTTGCTACCTTGTCTGCAACAGCGACCGCTACATCCAGGTTTCCACTCGCTTTGATTCCAGCCTTCACGGCGGCCCACCGAAAGCCTCGCGGGAGGGCTTGTCCACTTGTCTTCAACTCACTCGTCATGTCATTAACTCTAACAAGCAAAGCCCTGTGATAATGCCCATTTCAGGGTGGTCGTCTATTCTGTAACCAACGCACTGCAATATCTGTGCGTAAGCATTCCATCTCTGTGGCCGGAGCTTTGAATCATGATGTTGAAAGATCTGCGTATCGCGGTCCTTGAAGCCAATCTTGAGCTCGTCAAGCGCGGGCTTGTGCTCTATACGTTTGGGAACGCCAGCGGCATCGATCGTGAGCGTGGGCTTGTCGTTATCAAGCCTTCGGGGGTTGATTATGACGAGTTGCGGCCTGAGCACATGGTGGTAACGGATCTTGATGGCAAGATCGTTGATGGTGATCTGAGACCTTCTTCGGATTTGGATACGCATACGTTGCTGTATCGCGAATTCCGCAGTATTGGCGCGGTTGTTCATACGCACTCGGAGTATGCGACGAGCTTTGCGCAGGCGGGGATGGCGATTCCTGCGTTGGGGACTACGCATGCGGACTACTTCTATGGGGCTGTGCCCGTGACTGAGCCTTTGAGCGATGAGGCCTGTGCGGGACAGTATGTTCATGAGACCGGCGTGGCGATTGTGAAGAGGTTCAGGGAACAGGGGATTGATCCTATGGCGGTTCCTGGGGTGCTGGTGGCTGGACACGCGCCATTCTGCTGGGGGAAGAACCCGGATGATGCGGCTCATAACGCCGTGGTGCTGGAGGCTGTGGCTCGGATGGCTTATCGAACCCTGACTTTGAAGGCTACGTCGGAGGGAGTGTCGCAGGCTCTGCTGGACCGGCATTATTTTCGGAAGCATGGGGCCAAGGCGACGTACGGGCAGCGGTAAATTTGTGCAGTTTTTTTTAGCGGTGGTTTTCTGCGTTTTTGCTGGGGGTTTTGAGGAAAATGGGTGGTAGTTGTGGTGTTTTTGTGGTCACTTAGCGGTGGAAAGTGTGGCAATGCTGGTTAGTGGACGGCACTTTTCTGACAGCAAGAATTTCGGCACTTTTGAGGCTTTTATTTTCGAAAGAGCTGTGGATATCTCGGCAATTGCGACCTTCGTAGGCTAAAGTATTGCTTTCAGAAATTGAGATAACAATATATAAACCAACCGTTTATTTTCTATCGTGATCTAGATTTAGGCCGGTAAGGTGCGGGCTTCTTTGCTACTTTGGCGGGCTAGTTCGAGGAGGCGGATGACGCGGTAGCCGTCTTGTGGGGTTACGGTCAGGGGGGCAGTGCCGTTGATGGCGTCGCGAACGTTGGCGTAGTAGTTGCGGTAGTCGCCGAATTCGGTCTTGATGGGGGTTCGCACCAGGGTTGCGGGGTCGGCTGGGACCGGGGCCACGGTGAGGGTTCCCCAGTCGGCTTCGTTTTCGGCCAGCCAGTCGCCTTCGCCCATGCGGGGGACTCGGGCTCCGGCTACGAGGGCGGGTTCCTGGGGGTCGAGGCCGTACTTCTTGAAGCTGCCGCGTGTGCCGTGCAGGAGGAAGCGCGGGGCGGCGTCACAGGCGAGCATGGTGGAGCGGCAGTGGGCCAGCAGGCGCGGGTAATGAAGCGTGATGTCGAAGGCGTCTTCTATGTCGGTCTGATCGCGGTCGCGGCGGACGCTGGCGGTGATGCCTTCGGGTGGGCCAAAGAGTGCGAGGGCCTGATCGACGAGGTGGGGGCCGAGGTCCATGAGCAGGCCGTTGGCGTCGTTGCCGGACTCCTTCCATGTGGCCTCGCGAGGAAGGGGGCGGAAGCGGTCGAAGTGTGACTCATAGGTGACGATGCGGCCGAGCTTACCGCCCTCGATGACTTTGCGGACGGTGAGGAAGTCGCCGTCCCAGCGGCGGTTGTGGAAGGGGGCGAGGACGAGGTTGCGGGCGGCGGCGAGGTCGCCGAGTTCTTTTGCTTCGGCGCTGGTGGCGGCGAAGGGCTTGTCGATGACGACATGCTTGCCGGCGAGGAGGGCGCGTTTGGCGAGGTCGAAGTGGGTCTCGTTTGGGGTGCCGACGACGATGAGTTGGATGGCCGGATCGGCGAATGCCTCTTCGGCGGAGCGCAGGAGGCGGGTGGCAGGGTAGGCTTTGGCGGCTTCGTCTCCGCGGCGCTGGACGATGGCTTCGAGCTTTAGGCCGGGTACGGCGCTGACGAAGGGGGCGTGAAAGACTCGTCCTGCAAGGCCGAAGCCGATAACCGCTACATTTATATCTGCCATGGAATCTCCAGCGAACAGGCTATTGCCGTCTGCTCATTTTGCCATGTCTCTGTGATTGGGATTTTGACATACTGACTGCATGTCGATCTCGGTCGCCATCCTCGGAGCTTCGGGCGCGGTGGGAGGGATGCTGGCGACGCAGATTCTGCGCAGCGATCTGCTGGAACCGGGGGACAGGCTCCAGCTTGTGGGGCATGGGGCGAGTTCAAGCGAAAAGAAGCTGCTTGGTACGAGGATCGATCTGCTGGATGCGTTCGATGAGGAGCGTGTCGAGATTGAGATGGTGCCGAATATCGGCGATGTCGACGCCGATATTGTCGTGGTGACGGCAGGGGCTACGCTCTCTCCGGAGGTGAAGACCCGGCGTGATCTGGGAGCGCAGAACCGACCGATCTTCGAGCATATTGCTAAAGAGTGCGCCAGCAGTTCGCCGGACGCGCTCTTCATTGTTGTGAGCAATCCGGTGGAACTGGGGGTGCAGATTCTGGCGAACAGTGTTGATCGCAGGCGCGTGGTGGGGATGGGAGCGGAGCAGGATTCACTACGGTTTGCGAGGGCGATTGCAAGAGACCTGGGAATCAGCAGGCGGTATGTGCGCGCCAGCGTGCTGGGGGAACATGGGCAGGCCATGGTTCCGGTGTGGAGTGCGGTGGAACTGATGTTGGCGAGTCCTTCCTTGCTGGATGCTCTTCGTGATCTGAGGGAAAGGGCGGGGAATGCGCCTTTGAAGGAGCGCGTTGCGAGACTGCAGGCGGAGGTCGTTCAACTACTGGAGACGCATCAGATTCCGGAGGCCTATGAAGTGGCACGGCGTGCGCTGCCGGATGCGCGCATCTTCGTTGAGCCGTTCATTACGATGCAATGCATGCATTCCACGCCGAATGCGACGGCAAATGCGACGCTGCACTGTCTTGAAGCAGTGCTTGCGAATGACAGCAGACGTATCCATGGACAGGTGCTGCTGGAGGGTGAGGTTCTGGGAATAGGCGGAGTCTGCGGGGTGCCGGTCGCTTTGAGTCGAACAGGGTGGCAGCCTGAAGGAGTCGGCGGCTTGACCGCGAACGAGAGGGAGATGCTGGTTCAGAGCGCTGAGTCGATCAGGGAGTTTACGTCGGGGATTTTATACGGAGCTTCTTCCGGCTAGTGGACGGCGACATCGAAGGGGAGGAAGAGGGCGAAGACAGTCCCGCTGTTGGCTTCGCGTTGGCTGCTGTGGACGCGAAGTGCTCCGTGATGGCGCGCTACGACCTCCTGGCTTACCCATAGTCCCAGGCCAGTTCCTCCGATGCCTTTTGTTGTGAAGAAAGGCTCGAAGATTTGCTCCAAAGTGGATGAATCCATGCCACATCCGGTATCCGCAACTGTGAGGACAAGCCCCTTTCGTCCTGTGGTCCAGTCCGTCGCATTACGGCTTCGAATCAGGAGGCGTCCGCCTGTCGGCATGGCGTCGATGGCATTGCCGACCAGGTTGGTCAGCACCTGGCGAACGTCGCCTGCGAAGCAAACAATCGGCTGCAGCGCGCGTTTTCGTTTCTCAACGGTGATGTTCGAGTTTCTCAGTCTGCCTTCGAAGATGCTGAGCACGGTTGAGAAAAGCTCTACACAGCTAATAGCCTGAGGTTTCGAGGCTTGCTTGTGGAAGCGTAATGTCTGGTTCGCGATGGCCGATATGCGTCTCAGCTCCTGATCCGCCGTATTGAGAAAGCTCTGGACTTCCGGGGCAGTGGCATGTTGTTGCGCCAGATAGATGAGGTTCGTGACGGACTCGAGCGGATTGTTGATCTCGTGCGCGATGGAACTTGCGAGGCGGCCGACGGCGGCGAGCTTTTCGCTCTTCATCAGCGCTGCCTCCGCTCGCTTGAGTTCGGTGATGTCCCGTCCTTCGGGAACGAGAAATATGACATCGCCTTTTGAGTTGCGAGCCGGGGCAAGGGAGAAATCAAAGGTGATGGTTTCGCCGGAGGGCCGGTTGAGGGACACTTCCTGCTGCATAAACTTTCCGGTTGCGGCTTGCGCGACTGCTTGACGCACCATCTCTGGAGCGCCGGGTGTGTAGGCAAACCATGGTGTGTCTGCGAAGGGCTTGCCGATGACCTCTTCGCGGGTGTTGTTGCCGAATTGAAGCGAGGCACGATTGCAATCGAGGAGGATGCCGTCGGGAGTCAATATTCCGATGTATTCGAGGCTGGTGCTGTAGATCGAGTTGAACCTCGCTTCGATTTCACGAAGAGCTTCTTCGGTGCGCTTGCGGTCGGTGATGTCGATAGTTACGCCGGGGAAGCGTGCGGGAGCACCGTCGGGTCCGGGGCTACAGCGTCCCACCGCTTCGACCCAGCGGACGGTGCCGTCTGGCTGCATCAGGCGGTATTCGGCGTCGAACTCCTCGCAGCGGTGGAGGGCGTTCTGGATTGCCGCCTCGACGCGCTCCCGGTCGTCGGGGAGAATATTTTGGGTGAACTCGGTGATGGTAACCCCAGCAGCGGCCTTTGCCGGATCGACGCCGTACAGTTGGGCCAAACTGGCATCGGCATACACCAGGTCGTTGGGTACGTCCCAGTCCCAGGTGCCTACACCGTCGGCGGCTGCGAGGGCGAGGCGGGCACGCTCCTCGCTCTCGCGCAGTTTTTGCATTGCGAGGAACTCATTGGTGACGTCATGACAGGCGATAAATATGCCGTCGATCTCTCCGTGTGAGCTGTAGATGGGGCTGTAGCTGTAGGTCCAGTAGATGTCCTGGAGGCGGCCGTTGCGTGTTACGGGGATGAGGACATTCTCTTTATAGGTGGTCTCACCCCGCATCATGACAGCCTCAGCCTGAGGGCCGACGATGTGCCAAGCCTCCCTCCAGCACTCGGGTGCCGCCTGGCCTAGTGCTCGAGGGTGTTTTTCTGTCATGAGAGGGAGGTAGCCGTCGTTGTAGAACTGGATCATCTCCGGTCCCCAGAAGATGACGGTAGGGAACTGGCAGGAGAGCATGAGATTGACGGAGCAGAGGAGAATGTCCGACCAGGTATCGATGGGGCCGAGGGCGGTAGAACTCCAATCGTGCGTCCGGACGAGGTCTGCCATCTGCCCTGTGCCGCTTATGCGTTTTCCGGGTTGTGAAGACGGATTTGTCGCCTCCTCAGAGGGCGACGCGAGAGTGTTCTTAGCGGGCATCGGCTCTAAGCATCGCTTAGCGTACACGCATTGGCAAGACATTATGTTCGGTCGGCGTGCCTTGATGGTCTTTCGTTAGACTGGCATCGAGGGCTGAATCGACCAGCCCGCTCAGGGAGATCGCATCATCATGAACACCACACGGCGCCGCTTTATTACGAATACTCTTTCAAGTGGCGCGATTGCAGGGGCCATCCCTACTGCAGCGCGGGCTCAGTTTCTCAATGCACCACGGCATGGTTTGCCCGGGACTCTCAAAGAGAGGTATGCCAAGCTTGACGCCATCCTGAAACAGCCGGTCTTCAAGCGCGAGCTTTTTGCCGATCCGGTCATCATCGAGTCGATCGAGTTGCTGCACAACAAGAAGCAGTATCTCTGCCGCGTGCGTTCCAAGGATGGGCATGAGGGGCTGTCCGTCTCGAATGCGCAGCAGATGGAGGTGCTGTACCCGATGTTCGTGAAGCATATCGCTCCGTTTTTTATTGGGAAGGATGCGCGTGACATCGAGGAGCTGATTCCTGCCGCTACCGTGTATGAAAACAACTACAAGGCGCAGGGACTCGCGATCTGGGTTCCGATTGCGACGATTGAGTTCGCGATTCTGGATATGTTCGGCAAAATGGCGAAGAAGCCGATAGGGCTGCTGATCGGCGACAAGATTTATAACGACCGGATTTCGGTATACCAGGCGAATGGGGAGCGCGATATCTCGGCCGAAGAGACTATTGATCATCTGAAGCGTGACGTTGCGATCTCGAATGCCAAGGCAATCAAGTTCAAGCTTGGCGGGCGGATGTCTCATGCGGAGTATCCGGTGGGACGGAGCGAGAAGCTGATACCGCTTGTCCGCAAGACCTTCGGCGATCAGATGGTGATCTCCGCCGACTCCAACGGATCCTATACGCCCGCTGAAGCCATCCCCATCGGTAAGCTTATGCAGGAGTACAAGTATGCCTTCTATGAGGAGCCTGTTCCGTTCGACTGGTATGAGGAGACTCGGCAGGTTGCCGATGCTCTTGATATTCCGATTGCCGGGGGAGAGCAGGAGCCCAGCACCCATAATTTCCGCTGGCTGATTGCTAACGGCGGTCTCTCGATTGTGCAGCAGGATATGTTTTACTTCGGCGGCATGATTCGCTGCATGCAGGTGGCGCGGATGGCGAATGCCTTTGGGAAGCAGTGCATACCGCATATCTCATCGACGGGACTGGGGTATGTGTACATGATGCATTTTGTATCGGCGATATCGAACTCGGGGCCGTATCACGAGTTCAAGGAGTTTAATAACGAATTGCCTTATCACTGTGACACATCGAGCCTTAGGAGCGACAGCAACGGCGTTATTCAGGTGCCGTCGGGGCCGGGGTTCGGGGTGGATATCGATCCTGATTTTCTGAAGAAATGCTCGGTGTTGACTGGGTGAGTGCGCTCGGTCAGGCTTTTGCGATAGTTCTGAGGGCTGGATAGATTTTGCGGTACTGGTGGTAGGCGGCGTTCATGGCTTCGGCGTTTTGCGGGGGGATGGTCTGGGCTACGCGGATGGTGGCGGCGCAGGCTGCGTCGACGGTGGGCCAGACTCCGATACCGGTTCCGGCTAGAAGAGCAGCTCCGAAGGCTCCGCCTTCTTCGGCTTCGAGGAGTTCGACCGGCTGGCCGTAGACGTCGGCCTGAATCTGACGCCAGAGTGGGCCGCGGGCTCCGCCTCCGCCGAGTCGGATGGCTTTGATGGGGACGCCGAGCTCGTGGAAGAGGGTGAAGGTGTCGCGCAGGCTGAGAGCCACGCCTTCGAGGACGGCGCGGATGAAGTGGCCTCGGGTGTGCGAGGCGGTGATGCCGATGAAGGCTGCGCGGGCGTTGGGGTCGAGGTGAGGGGTACGCTCGCCGAAGAGGTAGGGGACCCAGAGGAGGCCATCGGAGCCGGGAGGAGCTGTCGCGGCTTCGAGGGAGAGCTTCTGGTAGTCGATTTCGGGGGCGAAGGTGTCGCGGAAGTAGCGGAGGCTGAGGCCGGCTCCGTTGGTGACTCCCATGACGTGCCAGCGGCCGGGCGCGGCGTGGCAGAAGGTGTGGAGGCGGCCGAGACGGTCTTTGGTGGGGGCGTCGGTGGCGGCGAAGACGACTCCGCTGGTGCCGATGGTGGCCGAGACGGAGCCGGGCGAGAGGATGCCCATGCCAACGGCTCCGGCGCCCTGGTCTCCCGCTCCGGCGGCTACGGGTGTGCCTTGAGCGAGGCCGGTGGCTGCGGCGCCTTCGGTGCTGATGCGAGCGCAGATCTCGGGGCCTTCGAAGAGGCGGGGGAGCCACTCCATGGGGATGCCGGCGGCTTCAGCGACTTCGGGGGACCAGCGGCGGTTGGTGACGTCGAGGAGGAGGGTGCCGCTGGCCTCCTGCATGTCCATAGCGAACTCGCCGGTGAGGCGGTAGCGGACGTAGTCCTTGGGGCAGAGGACGTGGGCGATGCGGGCGAAGATTTCGGGCTGGTGGTCGCGTACCCAGAGGAGCTTGGTGAGGGTGAAGTTGGGCAGGGCGGGGTTGCAGGTGAGCTCGATGAGGCGCTCGAAGCCGATTTTTTCGGTGAGCCAGTCGCATTGGGGCTGGGTGCGCTGGTCGGCCCAGATGAGCGCGGAGCGGAGGACTTCGCCGTCAGCGTCGAGCATGACACAGCCGTGCATCTGGCCGGTGAGGCCGACGGCTTCGATCTCGGCTCCGGCAGATTCGCTAGCCGCCATTACCCCGGCGATGGCTTCGCGGGTGGCACGCCACCAGTCCTGGGGGTCCTGCTCGGCCCAGCCGATGTGCTCGGAGCGGACGGGAGCGTGTTCGCTCGCATGGGAGGCGAGGATGCTGCCCTGACGGTCGATCAAGACGGCTCGTGTGCCTCCGGTGCCTACATCGATGCCGAGAATCATGCTGCTTTCTCCCACTGCAATGGTTCGTTGGAGCAGTGTATCCGGAGGCTGGAATCCGGGAGGATATTAAAAGGGGATAAGTCCAATGATTTGTGTCGGGCGGACCGATAGCTCGCGTCTACCCATTGGGCGGCAAAGATTTTCACTTCTGTAATGTTTTTTGAAGATTCTGCACAACTTAGAGCATCTCAAGAATACGCAGATGTTTTTTCGCAGCCACCGGTTTGCAGCGGGTATGCGGGCGATGAACTGAAATAAACTGAAAATATGCAGGTTACGAACAACTCAATGAGTAAAGACAGAGCAGTGAGCCGTGCCCGGATGCAGATGACGCTTGGACTGTGCCTGATTGTGCCGGGACTTCCGGCGCTCGCGCAGTCGGTGGCACAGCCGTCGGGGAACCAGCCGCGGCCTACAGCGACGGGGCCGAGTACGCCGACTCAGAGCTCTGCCATCGCTGGAGCGCAGCAGAATCTTTATGAGGCAGCGGGCGAGAACGGGGCCCAGCCGTCGCAGGACTCGTTCAAAGGCAGTGTGGTTCAGGGCACTGCGACTGGGACGGTGCTCGATCTGTCGCTTGATGATGCGATTCAGCGAGGATTGAAGGCGAATCTTGGGTTGATCCTGCAGGATTCGGCTCAGAGCAGCGCGAATGGTCAGCGGCTGGAGCAGTTGCAGGCGCTTCTGCCTACGGCGACCGGGGCGGTCAGCATCAACGTGCAGCAGGTGAACCTTGCGGCTTATGGACTGAAGTTTCCGGGGCTGAACCCGATCGTCGGGCCGTTTCAGGTCGTGGACTTTCGCGGGTATCTGACGCAGAACTTGTTCAATGTGTCGGCGCTGCAGAACTATATTGCGGCGAAGCATAATTTTGCCGGGGCGAAGCTTACTGCCGCCGATGCGCGTGATCTTGTGGTGCTGACGGTTGGGAATGCCTATCTGCTTGCCATTGCCGACAATGCCCGGATCGAAGCGGTGACCGCGGAGCTGGCGACGTCGAAATTGACGCTGGATCAGGCCGTGGCCGCTCATGATGCAGGTACGAGCCCGAAGCTCGACGTGCTGCGGGCGCAGGTTGATTATCAGAACATTCAGCAGAACCTGATTTCGGCGAAGAACGAGTTTGAGAAGTCCAAGCTTGCGTTGGCACGGGCGATCGGGTTGCCGCTGGCACAGGAGTTCCAACTGACCGACCGTGTGCCCTATGCCGCGTTCGATCAGGTTGATCCGCAGACGGCATTTGAAGGTGCACTGAAGACTCGCAAGGATTTGCAGGCTTCGCAGGAGCAGGTGTTGGCGGCGAGCGCGGAGAGTAGGTCTGCGTGGGCGTACCAGCTTCCGGTGGCGAGCTTCACGGGTGATTTTGGTGCACTGGGTACTACGCCGGGGCATTCCCACAGCAGCTATACCGCTACGGGGCAGATTACGATGCCGATCCTGCAGATTGCCAAGACGAAGGGACAGGAAGAAGTAGCCAGCGCGCAGTTTGAGCAGGCGCGGGCGAAGCTTTCGGATCAGGCGCAGCAGATCAATCAGGATGTTCGCAACAGCCTGCTGGATATTCAGGCGGCTTCGAAGCTGGTTGAGGCGACGCACTCGAATGTCGAGTTGGCGAATGAGGCTTTGAGCGAGGCGCAGCAGCGCTTCCACGCCGGGGTCTCGGACAATCTGCCTGTGTCGCAGGCTCAGTCGCAGACCGAACAGGCGAACGACCAATACATTAGCGCACTGTACCAGCACAACGTTGCCAAGCTGGCCTTGGCCCGTGCTCTTGGTGTCGCGCAGACGAATTACAAAGACTATCTCGGAGGGAAGTAACTTGGCAGACGCAGCGGTGCAGAATAACGACGTTGTTACAGAAGAAGAATCACCGGAGAAGAAGTCCCGCCGCAAGCTGATTGTTATTGCGGTGATCGTGGTTCTGTTGATTGGAGGAGGTCTCTTCTGGTGGCACTCCACCTTTACCGAGAGCACGGATGATGCGCAGGTCGATGGGGTTCTGTATCAGGTGAGCTCGCGCGTCGCCGGACAGGTGATCAAGGTCTACGTCGAGGACAATCAGCAGGTGAAGGCCGGCGATCTGCTGCTTGAGATCGACCCGAAGGATTATCAGGTGGCGCTCGAGCAGGCGCAGGCGAACCTGGCCAGCGCCGAGGCAGCTGCGATTCAGGCCAATGTCACTGTGCCGATTACGAGCATCACGTCGAGCACAAGCATCAGCACGACGAGTTCTGACGTGCAGGGTTCGCAGGCGGCGGTGGCTCAGGCGCAGAAGCAGGTGCAGGCAGCCCAGGCGCGGATCGACCAGGCGAAGGCCAATGCAATCAAATCGGACCTGGATGTGGATCGGTACAAGCCGTTGGTGGAGAAGGATGTTATCTCCAAGCAGCAGTTTGATGCTGCCGTTGCGCAGGCTGCGGCGAATCGCGCGGCCGTGCTCGAGGCAGAGTCGACGCTGATCGCTCAGCAGGAGGCCGTGCGCCAGTATCAACAGAAGCTTGCGCAGTCGCGTTCTCAGGCGGTTGAGTCGGTAAAGAATGGGCCGCAGCAGGTCAAGGCACAGCAGGCGAGGGCACAGGCAGCGCTGGCGGATGTCAGACAGGCGCAGGCCAAGGTCGATCAGGCAAAGCTGAACCTTTCGTACACGCGTGTCACGGCGCCGACTGCCGGAATCATCAACAGGAAGAATGTGAACGCAGGGGCGAACCTCTCTGTCGGGCAGGATCTGATGACGATCGTTCCCCTGACCAACCTGTGGGTGACGGCGAACTTCAAGGAGACACAGCTGGAGAGAATGAGTGCGGGGCAGTCGGTCGTCATCCGGGTGGATGCGCTGGGCGGCCGCAGGTTCCACGGCAAGGTGTCGCAGATCGGCGGAGCTACCGGTTCGCGGCTCTCACTATTTCCCCCTGAGAACGCTACGGGTAACTTTGTGAAGGTTGTACAGCGTATTCCGGTGCGCGTCGACTTCACAAATTTCGAGCAGGAGGATAGCGATCTGGCGCTTCGGCCCGGGTTCTCGGTTACTCCGGACGTTACCGTCAAATAAGTCGGGTCCGCAAGGCAAAGACTTTTCGCTAAGCCGCTCACCTTTGTGGGCGGCTTCTTCTTTTTGTTGTTGAGGGGAGAGTTGGCCTGACTGGCTCATCGGCGGCTCTGTATCTTTAAGGTCTGTTTTGCATCCAATTGACAGTCCCCATGAGCTACTGTTAAGACTCTTTGGATATACCGTCATGCCAATCGCGTTAGTTTTCTTCATCCATTACGCGTACCTGATCATCTTCCTCTGGGTCCTGGTGGAACAGGTTGGTGTGCCTATTCCGAGCATCCCGTTGCTGCTGACGGCCGGGACACTTACGGCGACGCATCGGATTCACCATATTTATGTTCTTTTCGCGGTTCTGGCGGCTTGCATGATCGCCGATACGATGTGGTTTTCTCTGGGGCGGCGTTACGGCAACAGTGTTTTGAAGCTGCTGTGCAAGCTTTCGTTTGAGGCTTCGACCTGCGTCAGCAAGACGGAGGGCTATTTCACTCGCCGGGGGCCGGTGACGCTGCTGTTTGCGAAGTTTGTGCCCGGGCTCAGTACGGTGGCTGCTCCTATCGCCGGGCAGACCGGCATGCCGTATCCGCGCTTCCTTATATGGGATCTTGCCGGGTCGATTCTGTGGGCTGAGAGTTTCCTTCTGGCAGGGCGGTTCTTCGGGGATCTTGCTCAGAGGAGTGCTCCTTTCTTCCATTGGCTCGGGCGCTTCGCCTTTGCGATCTTCATCCTGATGGTGATGGGCTTCCTGGCGCATCGCATCTGGAAGCAGCGGAAGTTCCTGCAGCAGGTTCGTTCGCTTCGTCTGGAGCCGCACGAGCTCAAATTCATGATGGATAACGCGGAGTCGCAGGGGAATATTCCTCCCTTTATCGTCGACCTGCGTCATCCGCTGGACTATATGCCGGATCCGCGGGTTCTACCGGGTGCGCTACGTATCGGACCGAACGAGTTGAAGGAGCACAGCGAGATCATTCCTCGCGACCGTGACGTGGTGTTGTATTGCACCTGCCCGAGCGAGGAGACCAGTGCGAAGCTGGCTCTGCAGCTTCATAAACTCGGGGTTTACCGCGTGCGACCGTTGCGTGGAGGCTTCGACGGGTGGAAAGAGGCCGGGTATCCGCTTGAGGACTACGTTGCGGACTCGCCGAACGGCGCTGGTGCAAAGAACGCGCTTCCTCCGTCCAGTTCGCAGGCGCTGCCGCTGGTTTAAGACGGCAGCTTCTCATCCGCTGATCTTGAAGTTCACTGTGATCATGGTCTCGACTTCGATGGGCTCGTTGTTGAGCTTATAGGGTTGGTAGCGGGCGTTTCGGATGGCCTCCATTGCGGCCTCCCGGAGCATCGGCGGGCCGCTGACGACGTGTAGGCTCTCGATGGTGCCGGTGCGCGAGATGACGGCTTCGACGACGACCGTTCCCTGGACTCCCGCAGCTTTGGCGATAGCTGGGTAGATGGGCCGGATAGGCGTCATCAGCATACCTGGCGACATATCCGAGATACGGAGGCGTGTAGCGGGAGGACGAGCTGGAGCTTCGGAGACGCGAGCGCCGTGTCCGTCTCCTGCGGTTCGGAGGGCGTCTGGGATGGCGTTCATGCCGAAGTTGATGGGAGAGGTTGAAGGAGGGGTGTCGCCCGGGGCTGGATCGCTGGTTGGAAACACCACAGGGTGTGCTTCCGCTTGGGCGGTCGATGGCGTGGCCGGGCTTGTGCTCGATGTAGCCGTGGATATTTGTTTTGGCTCGATTTTTACGGGCGGCTTGGGGAGGAAAGGCACGAGGACCGGTGGAGCGTCGATTCGGAGGGTGAGCCGCTCTGGGTGTAGTAACGGGATCGTTACCAGCAAAGCAGCCACGGAGGACTGAAGGGCTATTGATGCTATGGCCGTCCAGCGCTTGGCTGGGGCAAGATGGGCGACACGCGACTCTACAAGACTGTCCTCGAACATAAGGCACCCCTTTTCGTTCTCAGGTGCGCATTTGCGAGGAATGCGTCCGTACTGAGTTAGACACCTCAGCGGCTGGATTGTTCCCGCAAAAGAGTTTCACAAAGCCGCTCGCTGGGAGATGATGGATCATCATGCACGACAGGCCCCTAACCACCACTTCTGTACCCTCAGGCCGCGTTCTTTCGATTGATGTCCTCCGGGGTATCACCATCGCGTTCATGATTCTGGTCAATGATCCTGGCGATTGGGGCCACACCTACGCGCAGCTGGATCATGCGAAGTGGAACGGATGGACGCTGACCGATCTGGTGTTTCCGAGTTTTCTGTTTATTGTGGGGGCGTCGATCATTCTTTCGCTGTACTCGCGGGTTGCGCGTGGAGACAGCCGCCGCGACCTCGGAGTGCATATCGTGCGCCGGTCGGTCACGATCTATGTGCTGGCGATGGTGCTGAATATTGTTCCGTACTTTCACTTTACGCATCTGCGGCTGTATGGGGTGCTTCCGCGCATTGCGCTTTGCTATCTGTGCGCGGGATTGATCTGCCTGGTTACACAACGGGCGCGTGATCTGCTTGCGATTGTGGCCGTTCTGCTGGTCGGTTACTGGGTGCTGATGCGGTTTGTGCCTGTTCCGGGGTGTGGGATTCCGGTTCGCGATATTCCGCTGCTGGATCCTGATTGCAATCTTGCCGCATGGCTTGACCGCAGTGTGATCGGCTTTATTCAGCGGACGATTCATACGGGGTATCTGTACGAGAAGACCCGCGACCCTGAAGGGCTGCTGAGCACGATCCCAGCGATTGCGACGACGCTGCTGGGAGCGGTGTCTGCATTGTGGCTGCGGCGGGTTGAGGCGACGAAGGGCAATGGCGCTGCGTTCCCGGCGACCAAGGCTCAATGTGCGACGGCCCTTTTTCTGGTGGGCCTGATGAACATGGCTGCCGGGCTGCTGTGGAACGTCTGGTTCCCGATCAATAAGAATCTTTGGACTAGCTCCTATGTGCTGTTTGCGGCGGGTTGCTCGCTGGTGGGGCTTGCGGCTTGCTACTGGCTCATCGACGTTCGCCGGTTGCATGAGACGCGAGTCGGGGGCTGGCTCACGTGGCCGTGGCTGGTCTTCGGTTCGAACGCTATTGTTGCCTTCACGGTGTCCGTTGTTCTGGTGAAGACGCTGCTGTTTATCAGGATTTCATCGGTTCTGGGGCCGAACGGAAAGCCGGTGACAGCCTGGGGATGGATCTACAACAACCTTTTCGCGCGAGGAAATTCGACCGACCTGACGTCACTGGCGTTCGGGTTGTGGTTTGTCCTGATGTGTTTTATTCCCAACTGGATTTTGTGGCGGAAGCGCATCTTCGTGAAAATTTGAGGACGACCACGGATTGACGCGGATTAAAACGGATCTAACGACATGAAGTAGTGGCACTCTGTTTTATCCGTGTTTAATCCGCGCTGATCCGTGGCCGGCTCCCGCCTCGGTGTGAGGATGTTTCATCGAAGTGGCTTGCGAACCGTTACCATAGACTTTCGTCCCGCGACAGACTGCGGCAGGAGAGGGAATTGGCTTACAACGACTTACGCGACTGGATCAATGCACTCCACAAAGCTGGCGAACTGAAGCGCATTACAGTGGAGGTGGACCCGATCCTTGAGATGGCCGAGATTGCCGACCGTGCGGCCAAGATGGGTAAGGGAAGTGCGAACGCAGGTGGTCCGGCGCTGTTGTTCGAGAACGTCAAAGGGTATCCCGGCGCAAAGGTATTGATGAATCAGTTCGGCAGCGAACGCCGCATGAAGCTGGCGCTCGAGACGGATTCGCTGG
The DNA here is from genome assembly GCF_003945235.1 of Edaphobacter aggregans. Classification (NCBI taxonomy): domain Bacteria; kingdom Pseudomonadati; phylum Acidobacteriota; class Terriglobia; order Terriglobales; family Acidobacteriaceae; genus Edaphobacter; species Edaphobacter aggregans. The sequence continues at coordinate 581,121 of NZ_RSDW01000001.1, read as the reverse complement.
ATGGTATTGCCGATCGTATTCGCACACTGATGAAGCCGGAGATGCCGACCAGCTTCATGGACAAGCTGAAGATGCTTCCGATGCTGGCCGAGGTGGGGAGTTTCTTCCCGAAGGTGATTGCCGCGAAAGACGCGCCGTGCAAGGAGGTCATTCGGCGCGGAGCGGACGTGAATCTGCTGGATATTCCTGTGTTGAAGACATGGCCGCAGGATGGTGGGTGCTTCATTACGCTGCCGTGCGTTGTGACGCGAGACCCGAAGTCGGGTAAGCGCAACGTGGGGATGTATCGGATGCAGGTCTACGACGGCCAGACGACAGGAATGCACTGGCAGCGGCAGAAGGTGGCGGCGGAGCATATGCGGGAACGGCTGCGTGCGACGACTCCGGACGCTGCGGGCAACGTCGACCTGATGGCGATCACGAGCGGGGGGACGGCGGCTGCGTCATCTCTGGAGACACTGAACGCTGCGACGCTTACGAAGATTCGCGGCGACCGCATGGAGGTGGCTGTGGCGATCGGGACGGATCCGGCTACGACTTTTTCTGCTATTGTGCCCGCGCCTCCTGACGTTGAGGAGTACCTGATCGCGGGCTTCCTGCGGCAGAAACCGGTTGAGCTGGTGAAGGCGGAGACGGTCGATCTCGAGGTTCCGGCGAATGCGGAGTACATCCTCGAGGGATATGTCGAGTTGGGCGAGCTGCGTACCGAAGGACCGTTTGGCGATCACACGGGCTTCTATACGATGCAGGACGACTATCCGGTCTTCCACGTCACCTGCATTACGCATCGGCGCGATCCTGTGTACGCCGCGACCATCGTGGGTAAGCCTCCGATGGAGGATGCATGGATGGGTAAGGCCGTGGAGCGGATCTTTCTGCCTCTGATGCAGTTGACGCTGCCGGAGATCGTGGATGTGAATCTCCCGCCGGAGGGCGTGTTTCATAACCTGATGATCGTGTCGATCAAGAAGTCCTATGCCGGGCAGGCGCGCAAGGTGATGAGCGGCATCTGGGCGATGGGACAGGCGATGTTTACCAAATGCATCATCGTGGTGGATGAGGACTGCGATGTGCAGGATCTGGCCGAGGTGACGTTACGGACGACGAACAACATCGACCCGGAGAGGGATATCCAGTTCACACTGGGGCCGATCGATTCGCTGGATCACGCGAGCCGGTTGCCAAACTACGGCAGCAAGATGGGGATCGATGCGACAAGAAAATGGCCGGCTGAGGGGTTCAATCGTCCGTGGCCTCCGATGCTGACGATGGACGCAACTGTGAAGGCCAGAGTTGATACGATCTGGAGCAAGTTAGGTATCGAATGAGGGCTGATTGTGGCCTTAGTGTTACTGTGTGCTCCAGACATCCACGATAGAATCACGACATTTCCAGCAAACCGGACCTGAATGAAGCCATCGGCATTTGCAACCTTTGTATTGCTTTTCCTAGTTGTCTCGATTGCCCATGCTCAAGCGGGCGAAGCAAGCGGGTTCACCCGCAAGAATACCTTCACTGTCTTTACCGAATACTCGAACAATTCAAGTCATATCCTGATGGGTGTATCGGAAAACCGCAAGCTAGCTGCCTTTGGAGGCTCCTATGCGAGAAGGCTCTGGATGTTCCGTTCCGGAGACTTGCGGTACATCGCGGAGATTCGTCCCGTGCTCATGGTGAGCGACCCGGTGTTTCAGATCACGTATGTCTTTACCCCGGTGAGTCCCCCTGGACCGCCATCGGCATCTACGTCCAGCAGCGAGTCCTATCTTGCGTGCAAGCCAAGTAGCAGCCAGCAGACGATCCAGGATCCAACGCAGTCCTACTCCGTCGTGGAGACGACGACTTGCGGCAGGCGATGGACCTACTCCCAGGGGTTCTCACCGGTTGGCCTACAGTACGGCTTTCGGCCAAGGCATGGCATTCAGCCCTTTGTTTCATCGACCGCCGGCTATATCTTTTCGACCCGCCCCATCCCCACCAGCCAGGCAGGCTCTTTCAATTTCACCTTCGATTTCGGCGCCGGAATCGAATTTTTTCACAACAGAACTCGTTCCATCCAGGTTGAATACCGGTTTCACCACATATCGAACCACTACACGGCCGATGTGAACCCTGGTATAGACAATGGAGTACTCAAGCTCTCGTACGCCTTTGGCAGGTAGCTTTCGTTATTCGGCGGTCTTCAGGGTAATGGCATTGAGATTTCGTACCCACCGTTGTGGCTTCTTGTCTCCGCTATCGATCAGTTTGAACTGACCGTCTTCGCCAAGCGGCTTTCCGTCCTGTGCGATGGCAACGATGACGTCGCTATTGTGCTCGGTGCCTTCCACTTCGGTTACAGAGTAGAGGACCCAGTATTTATCGGTGCCCTCGGCCTTAAGGTAGCTGCGGAGCATCTGGCGATGGGTCGCCTGCTCGACAGCAAAGCCGGATTTTGCCAGCAGGTCTCCAAGGGATACGCCGGAGTACGTCTCATCCTGCTTCGTGTGCGCGTTATGTACCGTGACCGTCTTCTGCGGCATGGCTTGCAGGTCCGCAACGGAGAACTTCGCCTCCTTGCCTTCGACAGAAATGGTCAGGTTGGTGGATGGCGAGGCGGGGGCGTGGGCGTGCTCGGCCATGGGTGCGGCAGGCGCGGACTGGCCGTGGGAGAGCGCAGGATTCGCGCATACGAAGCAGAGGGCGACCAGGCCGGAGAGGGCAGACGTGCGGTTCATGGCTTCCAGCCTATCGCGCCCACGTCGTATACTCAACTTATGCCGAACTTTCGCGACGCCGCAGCTATTGCCAAGGGAATGAGCATCACGCTTAAGGAGATCTTCCAGCCGACTGAGGTCGAAAACTATCCCGACGGCAAAGGGCCCATGCGTGGAGCGAAGTTTCAGGAGCGTTTCCGCGGCAAGCACCAGCTTCAGCGCGACGAAAACGGCCTGGAGAAGTGTGTCGCCTGCTTCCTTTGCGCGGCTGCCTGTCCTTCCAACTGCATTTACATCGAGGCGGCCGAGAATACGGAAGAGAAGCGCATCTCCTCAGCCGAGCGCTATGCCAAGGTCTACAACATCGATTACAACCGCTGCATCTTCTGCGGCTACTGTGTCGAGGCCTGCCCGACGGACGCTATTACGCATGGTCACGGCTTCGAACTCGCGTCGCTGAACGCTACCAATCTGGTCATGCGTAAGGAAGACCTGCTGGTTCCTACGCATACGCTTCCCGATGCCGTGCAGTCGGCGAAGGATGAAGCAGAAGTTCTCGCTTAAGAGATTCAGGTTTGAAGTGAGCCTCGATGGCTCTCCGCACTACGAAAGGTGCGAAGGTGCACCGCGCGACGAATGAAGGACATCAAATAGAGATGACTACAGCGAACCGACATCCTCTTGAAACGATTCTCGAGGATCGAATTGCCATCATCGATGGAGCGATGGGAACGACGATCCGCACCTATGGCATGACGGAAGCCGATGTTCGTGGGGAGCGCTTTAAGGACTCGACGAAAGACCTGCTGAACAACGGTGACCTGTTCTCGCTGACCCAGCCGAAGATGATCTGCGATATCCACCGGAGATTTCTGGAGGCCGGGGCGGACATCATCGAGACGAACACCTTTGGCGCGACCAGCATTACCCAGAGTGAATTCTTTGTGGATGATCCGCGGGAGCATGGTGGCCGTAAGGATCCAGAGTTCTACCAGAAGATTATTGAGGATTCGAAGCTCAGCAGCCTTGCGTGGGAGATCAATGAACAGTCGGCACAGCAGTGCCGTGAATGGGCTGATCGTGTAGGCAACGCAACCGGACGTCAACGCTTCGTGGCGGGGGCGATTGGGCCGCTGACGGTCTCACTCTCGAACTCACCCGATGCCGATGACGCGGGCTTCCGTGTGGTCACGTTCGATCAGGTGAAAGCGGCCTACGCTGAACAGGTGCGTGCGCTTATCGCTGGAGGCTCAGATCTGCTTTTGGTTGAGACTATCTTCGACTCACTGAACGCCAAAGCGGCGCTCGTTGCCATCCGCGAAGTATTCGATCAGGATGGCAAGAAACTGCCCGTGATGATTTCGGCCGCAGTGGGGCGGGGGGGCGAGACGCTGATCTCCGCGCAGACGACTGAGGCCTTCTGGAATGCAGTCCAGCATGTGAGGCCGCTGTCGGTGGGGCTCAACTGCTCTCTCGGTCCCGATCTAATGTATCCGTTTCTGGAGGAACTCTCGGAGAAGGCGGATGTGGCGATCTCCTGCTACCCGAATGCCGGTTTGCCAAATCCACTCTCGGAGACCGGGTTCGACCTGGGGCCGGCAGATATGGCTCGTTACCTGGGCGACTTTGCGCGAGGCGGCCTGATCAATATTGCCGGCGGCTGCTGCGGAAATACACCTGAACACATCGCGGCTATCGCCAAGGCATTAGAAGGCAAGGCTCCGCGAAAGCTGCGTCAGGTTGAGGTTGCAGCGTGAGCGGGGTTACGGAGACGAAGCCTCTCCGTCTGTCCGGGTCTCAGCCATTCACGCAGCAGTCCGGCGTGTACATCATGATCGGCGAGCGGACGAATGTGGCCGGTTCGCCCAAGTTTGCGAGGCTGATCAAAGAAGGCAAGTACGAAGAAGCGGTCAGCGTAGCCCGGCAGCAGGTCGAGAACGGCGCCAACGTCATCGACATCTGCATGGACGAAGGCATGATCGACGGCGTCGTTGCAATGACACGCTTTCTGCAGTTGCTGGCGAGCGAACCCGAAGTCGCCAAAGTGCCATTCATGGTGGACTCCTCGAAATGGGAGGTCATTGAGGCCGGACTTAAGTGCTTGCAGGGTAAGGGGATCGTCAACTCGATCTCGCTGAAAGAAGGCGAAGAGAAGTTCCGCCAGAACGCCGCTACTGTACGGAAATATGGCGCTGCGGTGGTGGTGATGGCCTTTGACGAGCAGGGCCAGGCCGCAACGTACGACGAAAAGATCCGCATCTGCGAGCGCGCCTACCGGATTCTAGTCGACGAGGTTGGCTTTCCGCCCGAAGACATCATCTTCGACCCGAACATCCTGACCGTTGCCACCGGCATGGAGGAGCACAACAACTACGCTGTCGACTTCATCAACGCCACGCGCTGGATCAAGGCCAACCTTCCCCACGCGAAGGTCAGCGGCGGCGTCTCGAATATCTCGTTCAGCTTTCGAGGCAATAACAAGGTCCGCGAGGCCATGCACTCGGCGTTTCTTTATCACGCCATTGCAGCAGGCATGGACATGGGCATCGTCAATGCCGGGATGCTCGAGGTGTATGAGGAGATCGAGCCCGAGCTGAAGGTGCTGGTCGAGGACGTGCTGCTAAACCGTCGTCCCGATGCGACGGAGCGGTTGGTGGAGTTCGGCGAGACGTTAAAGAACGTTGGCGCGGCCGTGAGCGAAAAGAAGGCCGAAGAATGGCGCCACGGTACGGTCGAGGAGCGTCTCTCTCATGCACTGGTTAAGGGCATCGACACCTATATTGAGATTGACGCCGAGGAAGCCCGCGTCAAACTGGGACGCCCGCTGCTCGTGATCGAAGGGCCGTTGATGGACGGCATGGGTGTGGTGGGTGATCTGTTCGGAGCCGGCAAGATGTTCTTGCCCCAGGTGGTCAAATCTGCCCGCGTGATGAAGAAGGCTGTGGCGCACTTGACGCCGTTTATGGAGGCCGAGAAAGCCGAAATGGCCGCGTCGGGCCAGGTGGTCAAAGCGCAGGGCAAGATCGTGCTCGCAACGGTCAAAGGTGACGTTCACGACATCGGCAAGAATATTGTCGGCGTGGTTCTCGCCTGCAACAACTACGAGGTAATCGACATGGGAGTGATGGTTCCCAGCGAAAAGATCCTCGAACGCGCCAAGGCGGAGAAGGCAGACCTAATCGGGCTCAGTGGCCTTATCACGCCATCACTTGACGAGATGGTGCATGTAGCCCGCGAGATGGAACGGCAGGGGTTCAAATTGCCGCTGCTCATCGGCGGGGCAACGACAAGCCGGAGACACACTGCCGTCAAAATTGCGCCGCACTATAGCCAGCCGGTGGTCCATGTCCTGGATGCCAGCCGCGCGGTGCCCGTGACGACCAGCCTCCTCAGCGAGGATGGGAAAGAGGCGTTCGTCGCACAGCATAACGCCGAATATGAGGCGCTCCGCAAGGCCCACTCCGCGCCGCGCCAGCAGGTCGTCTCGCTTGAGATTGCTCGCGCAAGGCGGACTCCGATTGAGTGGCGTGCCGAAGATATTCCGACACCCGTGTTTACCGGTGTGCGCGTGCTGGACAACTTTCCTCTGGCGACACTGCGCGAGTTCATTGACTGGTCGCCGCTCTTCCACGCATGGGGGTTGAAAGGCGTTTACCCACGCATTCTTGAGCATGAGGAGCAGGGGGAACAGGCGCGCCAGATTTTCGCTGATGCCAATGCTCTGCTGGACCGCATCATTGAAGAGAACCTGATCACGGCGCGTGGCGTCTACGGCTTCTTTGCGGCCAGCGCAGTGGGCGATGACGTGGAACTGTACACGGACGATGCGCGCGACAAGGCGCTCGAGCGATTCCACTTCCTCCGCCAGCAAGCGAACAGGGAAGGGAGCGAGCCTTGCCGGTCGCTCGCCGACTTTATTGCTCCGAAGGAAACTGGCCTGCGCGATCATATTGGAGCCTTCGCCGTGACCAGTGGTATCGGCCTGAAGGAGCTGTGCGATCGGTTCAGGGCCAGCAACGACGACTACAACGCGATTATGGCGGAAGCTATCGCCGATCGACTGGCAGAAGCGTTCGCCGAATGCCTGCACAAGCGGGTGCGCGATGAATGGGGTTACGGTTGCGCAGAAGGCCTGAGCAATGCGGATCTGATCGAAGAGAAGTATCGGGGAATCCGGCCGGCTGCGGGTTATCCGGCGTGCCCGGATCACACGGAGAAGGGCATACTCTGGCGTCTGCTCGACGTACAGGCGAACACCGGTATGTTGATTACCGAGTCGTTCGCAATGTGGCCGGGCTCGAGCGTGAGTGGGCTCTACTTCGCCCATCCGGAATCACGATATTTCAGCTTGGGTAAGATCGATCGCGATCAGGTCGCCGACTATCACGTCCGCAAAGGGATGAGCGTGGCTGAGGTCGAACGGTGGCTAGGGCAAAACCTGAACTACGAACCGGGATAAAAGGTTCTCAAGCAGGCGCTGCGGCACTGACACGATGCAACCCTTGGCTGGATAGGAGATAATGGAGTCGTAGCTTTATTTCGACTCCCAGGCTTCTTGTTCGCGTCACCGCGGGCTTCAAGCGTCAGACTGGACGAACCTCGTATAGCCTCATGGAAGCCTCGACCGATAAAAAAAATACCGTTTTGCACATCTGTAACCGGGAGAACCTGAGGCCGCTGCGTGATCAGATCCTTCGCATATCGGGTTTCGATGTGGACTCTACCCTGACTCACACCGAAGGTCTGTCGATGTTCGAGGGGCGACACTACGATCTGGTGCTGATCGACGTAGAGGGTGAATCAGGTATACATGCAGCGGAGCAACTCTGCTCGGCAGTCAAGGAGGCCCGGCCGGATCAGCTAGTGGCCTTTGTTTGCAACTGGCGGGTAGCAATTCTGACGGATTGCCCCGACGAGATTGTGCGCACAGAGTTCAACCCGGAAGCGTTCGTCCAGGGAGTTCGAGACAGCGTTGAGAAGCACTAGATATCGGCGTCTGAGATTGCTCGATCGGGCGCAAAACTAACGTACTTGCAGTGGCAGGTCCACTGTGCTACAACTGAATTATTCCAGTTTGCCTTCGGGCAAATTTGAATTTCATGCAGAGTGGTTGAGGGACGAGCCCTTTGACGCCACGACAACCGGACAGAACAAAGACGTACCGGTGTCAACTCTCTCCTGGAGACAGGGAACATGAGATTCGGACCACGCAGCCGGCACAAGGGTCTGCAGCCGCATTTCACCTTCCCAGCCGGCAATTCCAAAGAGAGATCGTCAAAAAGCCATACCCTCTTTCCTCTCGGAGAGAGCGTAATGAACTATTCCTGTACGCGGTATGAGCTGAAGTGCAACGAGTGTGGCAAGCGGTACGGCAATCAACCGCTTTCAGCCTGCCCAGACTGTCTGGCTCCACTTGAGATTGCTTACGATCTGGACGCGGTACGCGGTGTCTTCACCCGCGAGGCAATCGCAGCAGGCCCTGCAAACATCTGGCGTTATGCCTCGTTGCTGCCGATTCCTGACGGCTTTCAGCCGGACCTCCCCGTCGGGTTTACTCCGCTGGTCAAGGCGACCAATCTCGGCAAGCGTATCGGTGCAAGCAATCTCTACGTCAAGAACGACGCAGTCTGCTTCCCAACTCTCAGCTTTAAAGACCGCGTCGTCTCGGTTGCCCTTGCCAACGCGCAGCGCTTCGGGTTCGAAACCGTCGGCGCCTCTTCGACCGGTAATCTCGCCAACTCCGTCGCCGCACAGGCCGCTCGTCTCGGTATCAAGGCATGCATTCTGGTGCCAGCTGACCTCGAGGCCGCCAAGATTCTCAACACACAGGTTTATGGTGCACGGCTCATCCGCATTGATGGCAACTACGATCACGTCAACCGCCTCTGCACGCTAATTGCCGATGAGTACAACTGGGGCTTGGTCAACGTAAACCTCCGCCCCTACTATGCCGAGGGCTCGAAGACGGTGGGCTACGAGATCGCCGAACAGCTCGGCTGGAGGCTTCCCGACAACGTTGTTGTCCCCATGGCTGGTGGATCGCTGATTCGCAAAATTCGCAAGGCATTCCAGGAACTCGTCTATCTCGGCCTCGTCGAGGACAAACCAGTTCGCTTCTTTGGCGCACAGGCCACGGGTTGCTCGCCTATCTCGCAGGCCGTCAAGCAGGGTCTGGACTACATCGAGCCTCAGCGCCCGAACACGATTGCACGTTCGCTGGCGATCGGCAACCCCGCCGATGGACCTGCTGCAGCCAAGATGATCCGCGACTCCGGCGGCTGGGCCGAGGATGTCTCGGACGTCGAGATCGTCTCGGGCATGCAGGAACTCGCTGAGACCGAAGGCATCTTTACCGAAACCGCCGGCGGCGTCACCACAGCCGTCACCGCGCGCCTCTACGCTCACGGACGCATCTCGCCCGACGAACTCACCGTGACCTGCATCACCGGCAACGGGCTTAAGACGACCGATGCCCTGACCAATCACTATGTTGAGGAACGCGCCGTCCGTCCGCGACTGGCAGACTTCGATGCCTACCTGCGAGAGCTGGATGGCACGACCGAACCCGAACTGGTTGTTGCAGGAGGAATCATCTAATGGCAATCAAAGTTGTGCTCCCGACCGCCTTCACCCGCCACACTGATGGCCGTAAGCAGTTCGACTCCACTGCTACGAATCTGCCCGGGTTGATAGCCGATATCGAGCAGACCTTCCCCGCGCTGGGAACGCAGATCAAGGATGACGACGGCAAGCTCCGCCGCTTCATCAACATCTATGTCAACGATGAAGACATCCGCTTTCTCGGTGGGGAGACCTATTCGTTCCAAGATGGTGACGAGGTGATGTTGATTCCTTCCATCGCGGGTGGCACTGTCTAAGTCGAACCCCGTCAAAGAAAAGAACATGGGATAAGAGGCGTGCTGAATTTATCGGCACGCCTCTTGCTTTTTCACTGCACTGAGAGAGTATCTAAGTTTCGTGGCCGTGCAACGAATCCGACATATCTGCTCTCTTATCTGTTAGCTGTGGCCGCGGTCAATTTCATCGATAAGAAAGCAGGTGTCTCCCATGTTTCTTATTCTCGCAATTGTGTTGATCGTACTGTGGCTGGGTGGGTTCTTCGTCTTGCACGTAAGCAGCTTCCTTATTCATCTGCTTCTTATCTTTGCGTTGATTTCTTTGATCATGAACTTTGTCGGTGGAAAAAAAGTTTAGATAGCGATCAAAAGACTTCGCAAGGAAGTGCAAAGGCCGAGTCGGAAGGGCTAGGCCTCTCTTGCTGACCCCGGATAAGCTCACTATTGAGCCATTTTCATGAATATTGTCTTGCACGGGCGTGCCTTGTGACGGAGTGGGTCGAATTACATCCCCACCCCAACATATCGATGTTGACCCCATCGCAGACCCTTGTTATAGTCAGTTCACTCCACGGTGTCTGATTCGAGAGATTCAGACTGAAAAGGGAATCCGGTGAAAATCCGGAACTGCCCCGCAGCGGTAAGCAGGAACGAACGCTCCACACAAGCACTGGTTCAGCCGTGAACTGGGAAGCTGGAGCAAGTAGGTAGCCTGCAAGTCCGAAGACCTGCCATGGAGCCGTGCCGAAAGGGCACGAACTCACACACCTCCGAGGGGAGGATGCGGTGATCGCAGTCTATTCCAGCGATCGTCCATCTATTTCACTCGGAGCGAAAGGACGCTCCGTGGCCACTCTTCAGACGACGCTCACCGAACTCGACCCGAACTTTCCTCCAGCCGAAGCAGCGCCGCAGATGCAAGTGCGCAAGCGCAACGGATCGCTCGAGCCCGTCGACGTTAACAAGATCGTTCGCGCCGTCGAGCGCTGCTGCCACGGCCTGCCCCACGTCGATCCCATTCGTGTCGCCAGCAAGACTATCGGCGGCCTCTTCGATGGCGCATCCACACGCGAGCTAGACTCAATCTCGATCCAGACCGCAGCCGCGCTCATCGCCGAGGAGCCCGAGTACTCCCGCCTCGCGGCACGTCTGCTGCTGGCCACTATCGCCAAAGAGGTCGCCGGCCAGAACATCTACTCCTTCTCACAGTCCATTGAGACCGGCCATCGCGAAGGCGTCATTTCAAAGGACACTGCTGAGTTCGTCAGCGCCAACGCCCGCAAGCTCAATAGCGCCATCGACGACCGCCTGTCCGATCGCTTCGAATACTTCGGCCTGCGTACGGTCTACGACCGCTATCTGCTGCGCCATCCCATCACCAGGCAGGTCATGGAGACGCCGCAATACTTCTTCATGCGCGTCTCTGCCGGCCTCTCCGTTCGCGTCAACGAAGCTGTCGATTTCTACAATCTACTCGCGTCGCACGACTATCTGCCAAGCTCTCCGACCCTCTTTAACAGCGGCACAAAGCACTCGCAGATGTCCTCCTGCTATCTGCTCGATTCGCCAAAAGACTCGCTCGACTCCATCTACGACGCTTACAAACAAATCGCGCTCCTCTCCAAATTCTCCGGAGGCATCGGTCTAGCCTTCCACCGCATCCGGTCCGAAGGCTCGCTCATCCGCGCCACCAACGGCCTCTCAAATGGCATCGTCCCCTGGCTGCGCACGCTCGATGCTTCTGTAGCCGCTGTCAATCAGGGAGGCAAGCGCAAGGGAGCCTGCTGCGTCTATCTCGAGCCATGGCACGCCGATGTCGAATCGTTCCTCGAGATGCGCGACAACACCGGCGATCAGGCCCGCCGCACCTACAATCTCAACCTCGCCAACTGGATTCCCGATCTCTTCATGCGTCGCTCCGACGAGGACGGCACCTGGTCGCTCTTCGACCCGAAGGACGTTCCACACCTTACTGATCTTTATGGCGAAGCCTTCGAAAAGGCCTACATCGAAGCCGAAGAGAAACACCTGTACATCCGCCAGGTCAAGGCGCGCGATCTCTACGCCCGTATGATGCGCACGCTCGCCGAGACCGGCAATGGCTGGATGGTCTTCAAGGATGCCTGCAACACCAAGTGCAACCAGACCGGCCTTCCCGAGAACGTAGTTCATCTCTCAAATCTCTGCACCGAGATCACCGAGGTCACCTCGTCAGCCGAGACTGCTGTCTGCAACCTCGGCTCCATCAACCTCGTGCGCCATCTCAGCGACGGAGCTTTCGACTTCGAGAAGCTTGCCGCCACCGTCTACCACGCCATCCCGATGCTTGACCGCGTCATCGACATCAACTATTACCCCGTCCCACAAGCCGCTTCCTCCAACAGTCGCTGGAGACCCGTCGGCCTCGGCGTCATGGGCCTGCAGGACGTGTTCTTCCAGATGCGCATCGCCTTTGACTCACCAGAAGCCCGCGCCCTCTCCGCGAAGATCCAGGAAGAGATTTATTTTCACGCGCTCACGGCTTCCTGCGACCTCGCAGAAAAGCACGGCGCACACGCGGCATTCACGGAAACCCGTGCAGCCAAAGGCGAATTCCAGTTCGATCTATGGGGAGTCACCCCGCCCGACACCAAACGCTGGGACAATCTGCGCGAGCGCATCAAGACCGTTGGACTTCGCAACTCGCTCATGATTGCCGTTGCACCCACAGCAACAATCGCCTCTATCGTTGGCTGCTACGAGTGCATCGAACCGCAGATATCCAATATGTTCAAGCGCGAAACCCTCTCGGGCGAGTTCATGCAGATCAACAAATATCTCGTCAGCGAACTCAAGCAGCTAGGCCTCTGGTCGGAAGAGATGCGTTCGCGCATCAAGCTGGCCGAAGGCTCGATCCAGAAGATCAACGAGATCTCCGACGAGGTCAAGCTCATCTACCGGACCGTATGGGAAGTTCCCATGCGCTCGCTCATCGACATGGCCGCCGACCGTGGAGCCTACATCGACCAGAGCCAATCCCTCAACCTCTTTGCCGAGTCGCCAAACATCGGCCGCCTCAGCTCCATGTACATGTACGCGTGGAAGCGCGGTATTAAGACCACCTACTATTTGCGCTCTCGTCCCGCCACCAGAATCGCGAAAACTACAGTTGTGGCTAGCCGCGAGAGCATCGACATCTCTGCGAACGCGAACGTCAGCTGCTCCCTCGACAACCCTGAATCCTGCGAAGCCTGCCAGTAACGGAGAACATCATGTCAGTACAAACGCCCCATTCCATCCTTGATCCAGGCCTATCGCTTACCCTGCGTCCCATGCGCTATCCCGTCTTCTTCGACATGTTCAAAGACGGTATCCGCAACACCTGGACCGTCGAAGAGGTTGACTTCTCAACCGATCTCGTCGACCTGCGCTCTCGGCTTACACCGGCTGAGATCCATCTGATTCAGCGTCTCGTAGCCTTCTTCGCAACGGGCGACTCCATCGTCTCCAACAACCTCGTGCTCAATCTCTACAAGCACATTAACTCGCCCGAAGCGCGCCTCTATCTCTCCCGCCAGCTCTTTGAAGAGGCAGTTCATGTGCAGTTCTACCTGACGTTGCTCGATAACTACGTCCCTGATCCTGACGCTCGCGCAGCCGCATTCGCAGCAGTCGAAAACATTCCTTCCATCACCAAGAAGGCGCAGTTCTGCATGAAGTGGATGGACTCCATCCAAAAGCTTGACGAGCTGCGCACCCTATCCGAATCCAGACAGTTCCTGCTCAACCTTATCTGCTTCGCCGGCTGCATCGAAGGCCTCTTCTTCTTCGCAGCGTTCGCTTACGTCTACTTTCTGCGCTCTCGTGGCCTGCTCAACGGACTCGCGGCGGGCACTAATTGGGTCTTTCGCGACGAGAGCTGCCATCTTGAGTTCGCGTTCGAAGTAGTCAACGTCGTTCGCGCCGAACACCCAGAGCTCTTCGACGCACAACTCGAAAGCGAAGTCGTCGAGATGATGAAAGAGGCAGTAGACTGCGAGCTGCAGTTCGCCGAAGACCTGCTCTCAGGTGGCGTCGCCGGGCTCTCCGTACGCGAGATGCGCCAATACCTCGAGTATGTAGCGGACTCTCGCGTCGTTCGACTGGGCATGAAGCCAATCTTCGGCGCCAAGAATCCATTCGCATTCATGGAGCTACAAGACGTGCAGGAACTCGCCAATTTCTTCGAGCGCCGCGTCTCCGCTTATCAGGTTGCCGTTGCCGGAGAGGTGGCCTTTCACGAAGATTTTTAATCGCTAATGTCGCGCAACATAATCCCGATACGCCGGTAGTCCAAGCTCCGGTAGACCCGTCGCCTGCATCACTGCTCGCACAATCGCCCGTGACATCACCACAGCAGCAACTGCGCCAATGGCTGAGACGTCAGCCTTTACGTTCGCTGTACCGGTTGACATCGAAAAAATTGTGTCCCCATCGCTCATCGTGTGCACCGGGTTGACGGAGCGCGCATAGCCGTCGTGAGCCATCTGCGCAATCTTCGTCATCTGTGTCTTGTTGAACGGCGCATTCGTCGCGACGACCCCAATCGTAGTATTCTCTCCGCTCTTCATAACGACGCGATATCCGTTCATGACTGCGTTCATCGAGTCGCGGAAGCCCTTTCCATCCTCACTCCTCGCACCGGCAATAATTTTCCCCGTCTCCGGACGCACCACATCTCCGACAGCATTCACGGCAACCAAGGCACCAACAACGATCCCCGTGTCACCCACTTTGACGCACGCTGTACCCAATCCAGACTTCATTGCAAACTTCGCCCCAAACATCTTCCCGATCGTCGCGCCAGCTCCTGCGCCGACATTTCCTTCTGCCAACGGTCCAGTGCCAGCCGCTACACAAGCCTTGTAACCCGAGTCAGCATTAGGCCGAATCTTGAAATTACCCACACCAAGATCCATCAGAATCGCAGCAGGCACAATCGGCACGACGCCGAGCTCGCCAATCTTGTAACCAATGTTGTGCTCCTCGAGATATCGCATCACGCCGCTTGCTGCGTCCAGCCCAAAAGCACTCCCGCCTGAGAGGAGAATGGCGTGCGCCTTCTCCACCGCGTTCGTCGGCGACAGCAGATCCGTCTCACGCGTTCCCGGAGCAGAGCCGCGCACATCCACCCCAGCCGTCGCACCGGCCTCGCACAAAATCACCGTGCATCCGGTAGGCCGTTCGCTCAGCGTATGGTGCCCAACCCTCAACCCTGGAACATCCGTGATGGAGCCTCCCTGGGGCATCGCATCAAGCGCAGCATCATCCCCATATGCCACCGAAGGGAGAGCCGCTCCCAAAGGCAAGCCCACGAGATTGCGAGTAAATTCACGACGAAGCATGGAGTACCTCTTTCAAAAAATCACCGAGAACCTGTGCCGCCAGCAAAAGCAACATTCTGTTCAGCGCGGCGAGGATAAAAGATGCGGAACCCAATCATCACAGCTGCTGCCGTTCCTATCCCAACAGCCTCTGGAGAGAGTAGCCCCAGACCTCGTCCGCCCGTCACCAGCATCGTCGCTAAGGTAGCGATCAAGGCAGCAGCAATACTCGTTAAGGCCGCGGAAGAAAGCACACGCTTCGAATAAAGCCCAGCAATCACCGGGACAAAAAGCGAGACAGCGATCAGCCCGTAAAAGATTTTGACGGCCGCAATGATTGAAGGCAGCACAATCGCCAGCAGAAGCCCCAGCACGCCTGCACTTACTGAAGCAGCGCGGCTGACCGTGAGCAGTCGTCGCTGTGAGACCTGCGGATTCAGAAACGTCTTATAAAGATCGACAGCGAGCGACGTGGAAAGCATAAACAAGATCGCATCCGTCGCGCTCAGCTCAGCCGAGAAGATCGATGCCAGGGTCCACACGCCAAGCCATCGCGGAAGCAGCAGCTTCATCGCCGTCGGCAGCGCCAGTTCCGGGTTTGCAAGGTGAGGCAACACCGCCAACACGCACAACCCAAGCATCGCCGGAACAAAGGCAAACAACGCCTGCCCCAGCGAGTTAAGTCCCACTCCAAGGCGCACAGTTTTCACGTCCCGCGCGCCATAGACCTTCTGCACAAGCCCTGGTGACACCATGAACGACGGCACAAGAATAGCGATCCACGCGAAGATCTGCTTTGAACCCGCACCCACCATACTGAACATCGAATCTGCCGCCGCGCCGCCCTTCTGCGCAGCCACAAGCTCCTGCACATGCGACCAGCCTCCCAGCGTGTGCAGTGCAAAGGGAACCGCAAGCAGCAGGCCGGACATCGTCACCGCCAACTCGAACATATTTACAAATGCCGACGACATCAGCCCACCCGCCGTGCAATACACAATCGCAACTGCGCCGCCGATCACGCAGCCCGCCCACTTGGGAATGCCCGCGACCGTATCGAGAATCCAGGCAATGGCAATAATCTGCCCAGCCAGAATCGACAGTGCCCCTAACCAGAACAGCACCGCGATCACCGCCTTCACTGCCTTGCCATAACGAAACTCGAGAAAGTCAGGAAGCGTAGCCAGCCCATGTTGCTTCGCCATCGTCCAAAGCTTCGGCCCCAGCGTCTGCGACAGCAGAAAACACCCGATGCTAGCCGAACCCACCCACCACCACGCCGACATCCCAAACCGATAGCCCAGCCCCGTTGCCCCCACCGTCGATCCAGCGCCGATATTCGCGGCAAGAAACGTCGCAAACAAACGTCCCGCGCCAAGGCTCCGGCCCGCCACAAGAAAATCCGAGGAGTTCTTCACCCTCCTACTCATAAGGACGCCTAACGCCATCAGAAAGGCTGAGTAGAGAAGCAAAGCCGCAAGATATAAATTCATCGAGTGTCCCGCGAAGAGCCATCCAGCACAGCGGTCAGCGCAATCCTCTCGCTGAGTCCACTACGCAGAAACAGGTTTCCATACGGAAGCCCATTATGTGCAACGTCATCGCAAACACAATCATAACAATCGCTCCAGCATCCACGGCCGACGAGGCATCGCCTAGAAATCTACTGCTAGCATGAAATGGCATGGTCACTAGACGTCAGTTTATCGGGCTCACAGGTGCAGCAACCGCCGCCGCTGCTCTCCCTGGCCTAGCCAGTGCTCTCGATGCCCCGCATTACAACATCGACATTGCTCCCTACGCGTTAGAGGTCGCGCCCCGCCGCACCATCAAGACCATCGCTTACAACGCGCAAGTGCCGGGACCTCTGCTGCGCCTCAAAGAAGGCGAGCCCGTGACGATTCGGGTCACCAACCACACCGCAAACAACGAGATCGTCCACTGGCACGGTCTCTTTCTTTCTCCGGCGGTCGATGGCGCAATGGAGGAGGGCACACCTCATATCGCCCCCGGCAACACTGCGAGCTACACCTTTACACCCCGGCCCGCCGGATTCCGCTGGTACCACACCCACACCTTCGCTGGCCGTGATCTAAAGAGGGCCCAATACACCGGTCAACACGGCTTTTTGTACATCGAACCACGCCAGAATCCTGCGCCCTACGACCAGGAGTTCTTCCTCGCACTTCACGACTGGAACGGCAACCTGCTCGCAAGCGACGACGGCTCCATGAATCCTTCGTACGACGTCTCAACCATCAACGGTCGCACTCTGGGCTTTGGTGAACCTCTGCGCGTCAAGCAGGGACAGCGCATCCTGCTGCACATCGTGAACACCAGCGCCACGGATCCTCACTGGATCGCCTTCGCCGGTCATCAGCTTCGCGTCGTCGCTTTGGATGGCAACCCTGTACCCCAGCCCCAGACCGTGCCGATGCTGCACCTCTCTCCTGCCGAGCGTATCTGCGCAGTCGTCGAGATGAACAACCCCGGCGTCTGGATCCTCGGCGAAGTCCGCAAAAGCGTCCAGGCCCGAGGGATGGGCATAGTCGTCGAATACGCAGGCAGCAGCGGCAAGCCTCAGTGGCAGCAACCGTCCAGCCTCAACTGGGACTACCTCCAGTTCGCCAACCCCACGCCGCCACCCGAATCCAAAGCCATCGAAATCCCTCTCGTCTTTGAATCTAAATTTGCAGGCCACGGAGACCTCGACCGCTGGCTCATCAACGGCAAATCCTACCCCGACACCGAAAGCCCGACCCTCACCTCCGGCCAGCCCTACCGCCTCCTCTTCAAAAATCGCAGCACCGACGACCACCCTGTCCATTTGCACCGTCACAGCTTCGAACTCCGCCGCATCCAGGGTCATCCCGAGACGCACGGTATCATGAAGGACACTGTCCTTGTTCCTGCCGGCACTCAGCTAGAGGTAGAGTTCACAGCCGACAACCCCGGCCCAACACTCTTCCACTGCCACCAGCAGGACCACATGGACATGGGATTCATGATGCTGTTCCGCTATGCCTGACTGCATGACACATGGCAACCTCGGCCCTCCACGCTTCCGCCTCCTGCTCTGCATAGCAGCCATGATCCTCTGCGCCTCTCCCCTCGCTGCCCAAGGGAACTACGAGATCCAGGTCTACGGTGCCGACACGGTGCCCGCCAAAAACACCATGCTCGAGCTGCACTCCAACTACACGCCCGACGGCCAGGTCAAAACCATCGACGGCGTCTACCCCACCAACCACCAGCTCCACGAGACCATCGAGATCACCCAGGGAATCACCAGCTGGTCCGAGGTCGGCTTCTACATCTTCACCAGCGCGCAGGATGGACACGGCGTCCAGTGGGTCGGCGACCACATCCGCCCCCGCGTCCGCGTCCCCGACTCATGGCACTGGCCTGTTGGCGTAAGCCTCTCCACTGAAGTCGGCTACCAGCGTGCCATCTACTCTCCCGACACCTGGACATGGGAGATCCGTCCCATCGTCGACAAAGCCGTCGGTCACTGGTACTTCGCCTTCAACCCCGCCCTCGAGCGCACGTGGCACGGCCCCGATGTCTCGCAGGGCGTAGCCTTCGCCCCCGCCGTCAAAGTTGGCTACGACTTCACACGCAAGATCAGCGGCGGCATCGAATACTACGCCGATTACGGCCGCATCACCTCTCCCGACACACTCCGCAATCAGCAGCAGCAAGTCTTCGCTGTCACCGACCTCAACCTCTCGCCCAAATGGGAGATCAACTTCGGCGTCGGCATCGGCCCCACCTCCGCCACCGATCACCTCATTGTCAAGGGAATCGTCGGCCGTCGCTTCGATTGGACCAGGCACTCCCCGGTTGAATAGCCTCGACGAGTAAAATCAATGAGGGTCACGCAAATCGAAAAAGTGTAGCGAGACCGAATCAACCCACTGTTTGCTCCCCAGACAGGAAAGGCACTCCCCGTGAAGGCACTCGTAAAAAGCCGTGATGAACGCGGCCTCTGGCTCCAGGATGTACCCGAGCCCGAGATGGGCATCAATGACGTAAAGATCCGCGTCCTCTACACAGGCATCTGCGGCACCGACCTCCACATCTACGATTGGGACGCCTGGGCTCGCTCCACCATCCGCCAGGGTCTCGTCATCGGCCACGAGTTTGTCGGCGAAGTCGTCGCCGTCGGCTCCAATGTCACCGATCTCCCTATAGGCCAGCTTGTCAGCGGAGAAGGCCACGTTGTCTGCGGACGCTGCCGCAACTGCCTCGCCGGCCGCCGTCACCTCTGTGCTCATACCCTCGGCGTTGGTGTCAATCGCGACGGAGCCTTCGCCGAGTACGTCGTCATCCCGATGTCCAACATCTGGAGCCACTCCCCCGGCATCTCCCACGAGATCGCTGCCATCTTCGACCCCCTCGGCAACGCCGTTCATACCGCGCTCGCCTTTCCCGTCCTCGGCGAAGACGTCCTCGTCACGGGAGCCGGTCCCATCGGCATCATGGCGGCTGCTGTAGCTCGCCACGCCGGAGCCCGCTACGTCGTCATCTCTGACCCCAACCAGTACCGCCGCGAGCTCGCCACCAAAGTTGGAGTCACCCTCGCCGTCGACCCGCGTGCCACACCGCTCAAAGAGATCCAGCAGAAACTCGACATGCATGAGGGCTTCGACGTCGGCCTGGAGATGTCCGGCAATCCCAGCGCCTTCCGCGAGATGCTCGCCAACATGAGCCACGGCGCAAAGATCGCCATGCTCGGCATCCCATCCGAAGACATCTCTATCGACTGGAACCAGGTCGTCTTCAACCAACTCACCATCCGCGGCATCTACGGGCGCGAGATGTACGAGACCTGGTACAAGATGACGGTCATGCTCCAAAGCGGCCTCGACATCTCCAAGGTCATCACACACCGCATGAACTGGCGCGACTATGAACAAGGCTTCGACGCCATGCGCTCCGGCAACTCCGGCAAAGTCATCCTCGACTGGCGCGACGTGAGCTAAAATCCACGTTGCTCCGTCGGCGACGGCGAGCATCGAGAGCGGCGAGTTCACCCAACGGTAATCGCCGCAACCTCGTAATCATCGACGCGCGGTATCGTGAAGCGCAGGGTCTCGCCTTCCACACGAAAAGGCACTGCGCTTCCGGCGCTCAGTAGTTCGACGGACTTCACCTTCACCCCTGCCGGCAGTGTCATGCTGACGATCTGCTGACCAAGCGGGTAGATCGCCTGCATCCAGCCATGGTGCGCGTTGGGGTTGGTGTAGTTGAGCAGGTGGACGGCGTAGCCTGGGACCGTCTCCCATGCAGACATCTCAATGAACCCTTCGCCTTCCACATGCACGATGCTCTCATCGCGCGTGATCCATCGAATTGTGTTGTGAAGAAGTCGAAGAAGATCGCCGTGGCCGGTGAGCCAGTATGTCCGCTCAATGTCTCCCGGAAACCACGCGACGCGGCTTGAGCTAATCTCACGAAGGACAACAGCAGGCTCGTCCGTGTGCGATACGGGAGGATAGGCCAGCTCTGGCGGATACTGCACGAAGCCGGGAACCACAGTGAGGACAGGATCCGCAACAGGCTTGAGCGGAATCCGATTTTGCGCGCCCGGAAGCCAGTTGGTGTCGGCGAACCCCGCAAGGATGGAGTGCTGGCGCTCGATGCGTCCGTAGTACGCATTGCCGTTCGTGCCGATAACGTCACCCGCCTTGCTGACGCCAAAAACTTCAGCGAGACCGAAGTCAGAGCGCGGCTTCAACTCCTCGTCGTAGAGACCAGTTTCGAAGCTGCCCATGATCGATCCCCCAGAACTCACATAGTCACGAATCTGTTGGCACTGACGATCGCTGAGCATGGCGATGTTGGGCAACAAAAGAGCGCGATACTTGCTAAGATGCTCGCGATCAAGACGATCCTCATGCACAAGGTCGAAAGCAAATCGACCCCGCAGGAGAGCATCGTAGATTCCATGCGTGGTCTCTCGCATGTACTCCCGCGAACGTGCCGTCTCCGGGCCTTTGTAAAGCAGTTGCGTACTTTGACCCATGACAACGCCAATGTTGGCGACAGAGCGTCGCGATTTTAAGTGGGCATCATGCTTGGCGGTCCATGGAAAATAGTCTCTGCCAACCGCCTGCCAGCGCCGGTCTTCGCCCAGGCCAGCCTCTGAGCCGATGAAGTGGAAGTAGGGAATCATTCCACTGGCAAGGGTTTCGTTCAGCCACATCTTCGCCTCGTCGGGAGTCTTCGAAGCGTTACGCCAGCGAACCACGCCGGTTGAATAGCTGGCCGTCACATTGGCCGCAGCAAGATTGCCATCCTGAACGGCATTGGCAACGCGACCTTGCAATGTGCAGCCCCACACGGCAGGGTCGTCGTAGGTGCGGCCCTGGTTATCGCCCTGAAACCATGCGGCGATCTTTGCAAGACGATCGAGATTAGGCCCCGCATGGACGTTGCCGCCGAGATTGGCAAAGAAGAAGCTGTCCGGCTTTTTCTCTTTCGCGAGAGCATCGTACCTCTGCCAAAGATCAAAGAGACGATCGTTGAAGGCCCGCCAATAAGCTGGAGTACCCGTAGGCGGCAGCTTGCTGCAAACAGAGCAATGGCACTCAGGCAGGCTACCCAGTGGCGGCCATCCGTTCGTATAGAAGCAATCGACATCGTAGAGCGAATTAACCTCGCGGATGATGGCAGGCACATAGTCATCCATGTAAGTAGAAAACATGCAGGTCTTGAAGAGTCGCGGTTCCTCGCCGTTGAACTGAACGGAGCCATCCTTGTTTCGCATGGCCCACTCAGGATGAGCCTCGAGCGCATCGCCCCAGTTGAGATCGGGACTCATGCGCGCAACAACTCGCATGCCGCGCTTCTTCGCAGCGGCGGTGCACTCGCCAAAGAAATCCCGGTTGTTCAAAAATTTTCCATGTCGATGAAACGGCACCTTCGACGGATAAAACGCAAGAATGCCCGTCACGCTGACGAAGACGAGGTCGGCGCCAGCAGAGTGCCAATAGTCAGCCCACTCTTCGATGTTCATGACAGCAGGATCGTGCTCCGTCATGTTGCTCTGTCCAACGCGACGAACCCTCTTCTGCCACGGCTGAGTAGCCGGATCAAGCGGAGCAAGGCGCGACGGCAAAGACACAAGCTTCGGTGCGGGGCCACCAGTCGCAACGGCAGCGACTTCCTCTGCGGAGAGCGCTGCAGCAGGGATGGCGTCGAGCGCGGTCGCCAACGGAAGAGCAACTGCGCCAGTCTTAAGGAATGTTCGGCGATTCAGCATTAGGGATCCCCTTATTTCATCTACGAGGGAAGTGTAATCGGGCCTGGTCACAGCATCCGAATGGATCACCACGGCCGGGTCTTTATCATCGCGATACCGGGCCAAAGCCGTTCGTCACTTTAAATTTGACAGTCGAAATAATCAAGGGTTAGCATCTCGGTGTTCCGAGATGAATTTGTTTCTAATTTGAATGTTCCGGCGTTTCCCAAAGGTCTGTATAGCGGAGGCTGATCGCATGAAAATCGCTCTCTCACGAACAATTCCACACACAACAGTCGTCTTCCTGATCGCAGTCTGCCTGACTCTTCTGACAGGGTCCACCGCATACGCTCAGGGATTCGCGCGCATCTCCGGAACCGTCACCGACGCCACGGGTGCCGCAGTGCCCAACGCCCACGTCGTTGCAACTAGTGTGGCCACCAACGGCCAGACCACTGTCGAAAGCGGTGGCGACGGCAGTTTTGTCTTCCCGTCGCTCGCCCCCGCCGAATACAACATCTCCGTCTCAGCCTCTGGATTCTCCAACTTCATCCAGCACAACATCGTCCTCCAGGCCGACCAGGCCGTGACTGTCAATGTCGCACTCCAGGTGGGCGGCACGACACAAACCGTTGACGTCTCTGCCGCGCCCCCGCAGATCGACACCACGACGGGTACGCTCTCGCAGGTGATCGACCAAAAGCGAATCAACGATCTGCCGCTCAACGGTCGTAACGCTGCGACACTCACCACTCTGGTGCCTGGCGTGGTCGTCGCATCCAGCGCCAACATCGACCAGGGACAGACCAAGACATTTCCGGTAGTCGCCGCCGTCACGATCAATGGTACCCGCGCTAACCAGGTGAACTACATGTTGGATGGCGGCAACAACATCGACGAATACACCAATGTCAACGCCCCCTTTCCCATGCCGGATGCCCTACAGGAGTTCAGCGTCCAAACCAGCAACTACAACGCCGAGTATGGTCAGAACGCCGGCGGCGTAGTCAACATTGTCACTGGTAGCGGAACCAACAGGTTTCACGGTAGCGCCTTCGAATACCTCCGCAACCGAGAATTCAATGCTGCGAACTACTTCAGCTACGTGAATGGCGTGAAGACGCGCGATCCTCTCAAGCGCAACCAGTTCGGCGGCACCATTGGCGGTCCGGTCCGGATTCCGCATCTTTACGACGGCCGCGACAAGACGTTCTTCTTCTTTGGCGTCCAGTCCACACGAATTCGCACGAGTGGCGTAGGTGGCACTGCCTTTCTTCCCACGCCCGCGCAACTCGCAGGAACTTTTACCGGCCTCGCCAGCCGTGTCCTGAACCCCAAGACTCTTGCGCCGTATCCTTGCACACCAACCGGCAGCACCTTCACCTGCAACCTGAATCCGAACGACTACAACAAGTCTTCTCTAGCTCTGTTGAAGTTCCTGCCGACCATCAGCGGCAATGATGGAACGTACCAGTTCTTCCGTCCTGTCCGTCAGAATTTCGTGGAGTACACAGCCCGCGTCGACCAGACATTGACCGCAAAGGACCACCTGACGCTGCGCTATTTCTACGATAGCTTCGACAATGCTGGTGTACTGGATACGTCGGATCTACTCAGCTACGCCGACGAGTCGGCCATTCGTTACCACAACGCGCTGATCTCGCATACGCACATCTTCAACGACCGGGTGCTGAACAACCTTATCCTCAGCTACCAGATTGTGAACGCTTCGCGTGGCCCGCTGCCTGGAGCTCCCAACGTAAATGACCTTGGCGTAAATGTCTGGCAGCCTGCGTTCAAGCAAATCAACCAGATTCAGGCTGCAGGCTTCTTTACCATCGGAGACAACCCGGCAGCTACCTTCCGTCGCAACAACTACACGCTTGGTGACGATCTGCACTGGGTCGTCGGAAGCCACACCCTTGGCTTCGGGTTTCATGGAGAACTGTCCAAGGTTGACGTCGACAATCAGTTCCAGCAACCGGGCATCTTCGTGTTCAACAGCAACTCGTCCATCTCGAACCCTTTGGCTGGATTCCTACTCGGCGGCCTGACCAACTTTCAGCAAGCCTCCGGACAATACTTCAATAACCGCTATCACGTATTGGGCTTCTACGGGCAGGACAGTTGGAGAGTGAACCGTCGCCTGACTCTGAACTACGGTGTTCGCTATGAGCCCTTCTTTCCCCAGCATGAGAAGCTCGAGCGACAGGGAATGTTCAGCCCCACCGCACGTACCGCTGGCACCATCTCGACGACCCATCCGACCGCCCTCGCCGGCTTGCTCTTTCCCGGCGATCAGGGCTTTGTCGAGAACATGGTCTATCCCGTCTACACGCACTTCATGCCGCGTTTCGGCTTCGCATGGGATGCCATCGGCAATGGCAAGACCAGCGTTCGCGGCGGCGGCGGTCAGTTCTTCGACACGCGCCTGCCCGGTGTATTCGACAACATCTTCGCCAACTCTGTACCGTTCGTTGCCTCGGTCAACGTCCAGTTCCTGCCTACTGCACTGGCCGACTTCTCGAACCCCTATGCGAATATCACTGGCGGCAATCCCTTTCCAGCTCCGCAGCCACCGCCGGCCAGTTACTTCACTACGGCCAACTATCAGAACTCGAGTTACACCACGTTCAATCCCACGACGTGGCGGCTTCCTGTAACCTACTCGTGGAACCTTGCCGTCGAGCAGCAACTCACCAACAACCTCTCCAGCCGGATCGCCTACGTCGGTTCGCGGAGCAATCATCAGTACGTGCCATCCGATATCAACCCGACCTACAACCAGGGCCCGAGTATCGGCAAACGCATCTACTACTCCACGAATACGCTGCAGAACTACACGCAGCAGATCGCCCTGACGGACTCCGGCGGCAACGCGACCTACCACTCGCTGCAGGGCTCGCTTCAAGAGCGCGTTAGCAACGGCCTGACCCTCTTCTTCAACTACACCTGGTCGAAGGCGATCGATAACTTCCCGTTCGGAGCATCGGCCACGGCTGTCGTGCCCGGATCCGGCTACGCGCTCCCGGTGTACGAGCCCAATTTCAAGAGGCTCGACTACGGTCCTTCGGACTACGACCACCGCAACGTAATATCGATGTCTTACGTATGGACTCTTCCGAAGCTTTCGGATGGCAATGCTGTCTTGCGCTATGTGGCGAACGGCTGGCAGACCAACGGCATTTTTGCCTTCCGCAGTGGCGATCCGCTCACGATAACAGGCGCCGGCAACAGCGGAACAAATCTGGGTCGCGAACGTGGCGTGTGGAACGGTCAGAACCCCTACGGCGGCAACGCCTGCGGAACGGTCACCACCGCCTGCAAGTCCTTTCTGAATACGGCGAACTTCTCAGCCAATCCCAGCTATACCGTGAACCTACCCCTGTCCTACGGCAACATCGTAAAGGGCAGCTTCGTTGGACCACGGAACGTCGACTGGGATGTCAGCGCCATGCGCTACTTCCCCGTGCATGAATCCGTGCAGTTTCAATTCCGTGCGGAGTTTTTCAATGTACTGAACCACACCAACTTCGGCGATCCGACCGCGTCGGTGACTAACGGAGCCTTTGGCCGCATCACGTCCACGGCCACTTATGGTGGTGATCCACGCATCGGTCAACTCTCTCTCAAACTCCTCTTCTAGGAGCCTCAAATCACGAAGTAAAGCGAAGCCCGGCATCAAGCCGGGTTTCGTCGCTTAACCTCAACCGCACCCAAATCCAGATCTATTATTTGAGCGGGTGAAAGGAGTTGTGGTGAAGAGGAATCGGGTCTACATCTTATTTTGCAACTCAATGTCTGCCGTGATCGAAGTCGAACGAGTTGCTGTAAGAACCGCGGCGAAGCGGCGAACATCGCTAATTACGCGACGGATAGATACCGGCCAGCGCGATGATGAAGTTAACGCACAGATAGGGTTGCACGACCGTTATGGGCTGACCGCTACCCGTAGGACCGATGGCAGTGGGCGCCATCAGTGCATTGGCACTGGTCGCATATGCAGGCGTGGCAGTCGGTTTTTTGCCACCCGTATTCGCTTCAGCCCAGAAATTATTGGCGGGGTCAGAGCTCGTGCCCAGCATAGTGCTGCAATTAGCCGTATGGCTGTGCGCCGGCAAATTGTTAACGAGAAGCGTGATATTCTCGACGCCGCTGCTCTGTCCGACCACGTAGTTGCTGGTGCCAACGCTATTGCCTTGATGGATCGGGATGCGGCCTTGCAGGTTGGGCAGCGCGAAGTTGGTTCGACCGTCGCCGCCATACATGGTTCCGAGAAGAGAGAAGAGGGCTTGGTTCTGCGCTATGGGCAGCAGCTGACCGTTGCACAGCGCCCAACCCTGCGGTGCGAAGTTAAAGGCAACCATCAAAATCTGACCGAGAAAGGGATTCATTTTTGGGTTCTCCTGTCTGATATAGAGTTCACGCTGGAATGATCCGTCAAATCATTGCACGTTCTTCTGACCGAAGTCCCAATTTCCACAATCAATCCTTGACACCCCTGATAACCTTAAATCAGGAGAAAGTGGAGCCCGGCATGAGCCGGGCTTCACAATTTAACGCATGGACTAACCGGTCGAAGTCCAGGTCTAAAGTATCTCTTTTGAATACTTTGGATACTTTAGTAGGGGTATGGGGGTAGTCTATACTGGCCATCGTCGCACAAGGAGAGAGCTATGCAACATCGCATCGTCGGCACCACCATGCCCGTCCTCGAGTTCGCCCTCGACCATAACGACGCCATCATCTCCGAGGCAGGCGAGCTCTCCTGGATGACCCAGTCCATCCAGATGACCACTCACACCCAGCACGCCGGCGGCGGAGGAATCTTCGGAGCCATCCGTCGCGTCGCAGGCGGCGGCTCCCTCTTCATGACCGAGTACCGCGCCTACGGAGCCCCCGGCGAGGTCGCCTTCGCCACCCGAGTACCCGGCCACATCGTCCCCGTCGAGGTCGCGCAAGGCCAGGAGTACCTCGTTCACCGTCACGGCTTTCTCTGCGCCACCCCTGCCATCGAACTTGGTATCGGCTACCAGCAATCCCTCGGCGCCGGCATCTTCGGTGGCGACGGCTTCCGCCTCCAGAGGATCTCGGGGCAGGGAATTGCCTGGCTCGAGCTCTCCGGCGAAGTCATCACTAAAGACCTGGCCCTCGGCGAAACCCTGCGCGTCCATCCCGGCCACGTAGGAGCCTTCCAGGGCAGCGTCTCGTTTCAAATCCAGAGCATCCCCGGCATCCGCAACATGATCTTCGGCGGCGACGGCATCTTCCTCGCAGCCCTAACCGGCCCCGGCCGAGTCTGGCTCCAGACGCTACCCATCTCCCGACTGGCCCACCAGCTTCAGGAATATTTGAAGGTCGAGCGCGTCCAGGAAAACACCGAAGCCGGAGTCGTAGGAGGCATCGTAGGCTCCATTCTGAACGGAATGAAGTAGCCCTACCGTGGTCGAGGCATCGTCAGATCCAGATCCTTCGCTGTCATCTGTTTCGTCAGCAAAATGATCTGTCCCACATGCTGCTGCACATGCCCGACCACCTGGTAGATCGCATCCAGCACGCTGACCTCATGCGTTTGTGGGGTAATCCTCTCCACCAACCGCTCCGCAGGCACAGAAGCGATAATCCCATTCGCCTCCGCCACCGTAGCCGCAAACTTCTCCATCAACTCAGCGCCACTCAAACCATCCGCCGCACTGAACTCCGCATCCCGCACTCGAACATCCTTAGCCGCACCCACCCCATGCATAATCCACTGCCGCATATTTCCGCAAAGATGAAGCACAAGATTGCCGACAGCATTCTCATGAGCCCCATGCCGCTCCCAAATCTGCGCATCCGTCAATTTACTCAAACAAACTCGCAGGTTCTCCGTCATCCCATCCAGCTTCTTGCACGAGTAATCCAGAAACAGAGCAGCAATCGCGTTGTCCATGAAGAGCATTCTAACGCCCAAATATGACCGCAAAGCTTGACGGGGCGAGGAATCGGTAGATGCTTTCGATCGCCAAGACTACGGAGGTCGGTCAGTCATAGTCATATAGATATTCATTTGACAAATCATTGATGATATCTGCGGGTGCCGTCGAAGAGGTGGCCCTGTCGTTAGTTGAGGCAGAGGAACTGATAACGCTGATGCTGCAGTGCGAATGATTATGGCTAAGAACCATAGGGGATACCTGTTATTTCTGTGCCGCTGATCGAGATGGAATGGTCGTCTCGCTTATCCAATCTATTTACCACGATTTCGGCAGTGCCGTGATTCATGGTGACACGGCATCATTATGCAGAACCGCGGTGCCTTTTTCTCTCTTGATGAGAAACATCCCAGCCAGTTGCAGCCTGGCAAGTGCACATTCCACACTTTGATCCCGGCGTTGATTACGCACGAAGGGCGACCGTTCCTTTGGAGCAATGGGGGTGAAGGCCAACCATAAAGCCAAGTCGCGCTGGCAACTCGGATCATAGATTTCGGCTATGACGTACAGCAAGCGATTGAGGCTCCACAGTGGTGATGGGCCGCACTTGGGGCACGCAATCGCGCAATATGTCGCTCGAAGAGGCGTATCTCCGACGAGGTTGTGCGTGAGTTGAAGCGACGTGGACAGCCCGTGCAAATGGTTACCGACTGGAACGACAACATGGGGCATGCGAGCGCGATCCGAATTGACCACGGATCCGGATTCTTCGAAGCTGGATCCGATCCGCGTGACGACGGCGGCACTCGGCTATTGATTCTTTTGTAAAGGTTTGCAGATAAAACGGTGAGTGCAACGGAATGAGCCAGATTACAATTACGCTGCTAATTCTTGCTCTGTCCATGGTGTTCTTCGTCTGGAACTTTCTACCTACCGCAATCGTGACGATCGGTGCGTCGCTTGCGTTGTATTTCGCAGGCATTCTGACGATGCGTGAACTCTTTAACGGGTTTGGCGATCCGGTCGTCGTCCTGTGATTGGCTCGTTACTCGCAATTGGCGCCGGTTTAGAGAAGACGGGTGTCGGAACATGGGCCGGTCAATTGTTGATTCGTCATGCCGGATCGAGTTATACGCGTCTGTGGAGTGATCGGAATGATTTTTGCTGCAGTATATAGAGCAAAATCACTAACGGACGTCGGCGTGGTCGAGCTGTTAATGTCTACTGGCAATAGGCCGGCTTTGGATCGATAACAGGACGATTCACTCACCTACCAGCAACAAACGTCCTCCCCCGAATTTGTAATGGGAACGCGTTTGGAAGGATCACTTTTCGCGTCTCCTATCCCCCTATCCCTCTCAAAGTTTGACCTAACAGCACCCACCCCGTACACTCTTAAAAGGCCGTCAGCGAGCACTATCGCCGCGACTCCATCAATCTGTTGCCCCCTCGTTCAATGGTAGGACAGTCGGCTCTGAACCGATCAATCGGGGTTCGAATCCCTGGGGGGCAACCAGTCATTGCTAAGTGTTCTATATTAAATGACTTATAGAGTGTTATCTCAATAAAAAATTTAATAGATACATCTAAGTCACCGAAAGACTAGGGCGTTAGGGCTCGCCAAACGTGAATCTTGATTGAAGTCAGGCGGAATCTTCTCTGATAGAAACCATGTATGTCTGTATGCTGAGATAGTTCATGGGACCACTTTGGAGTTTGTGTTTCCGCAGGGATTTACCGCTGGAATTTGGACTTGGGTATCACACCGAGGAGAACCAGTTTCGGCAGTCAATGGCAGAACCGAGTAGCTGAACGCTCGCGACCTTGTGCACAATCCGACGCCCGTCTAGCGTCCGTGCAGTGCGACAAGTCCCTCCGCCCGCACCCACTTCCATTTGCTCCAGAATAATCCCCGTACTGACCTCAACGCCTCAAACGCGTGTGGCAGCCAGAGACAGATGATCGTCAAAAAGCGATATATCCCTGCACCATCGGTACCCAACCAGTCATCCCAGCGGTATAGGGAGTAAAGCCCCCTTGAGGGGAAACCTCAACCGATATCCCTTCGATCGATACGAATCCGACATATGGCTCTACGCAGACACGCCCCCGCCACCCCAAGCTCCTGAGGCGTCACAGGTTCCACAAGCCAAGCCCCCGCAGGTCAAACACGGACTCGGTGCCGCGGACGAGGAACTGGCTCTTGACAAGGACTCGTTGCAGAAAAATGTGCCTGTACCACTCTCAATCGCCCTCTCAGCTTCGACCACGGGAGTGAAATACACTGGGGAGGTAGTCCGTAACAAGGATTCCACCGTTACACGGGTTCACCTGAACTTGACACGCCCCTTCAATGTGATTAATACCGTCATTACAGTGATGATTCTGATGATGGGCCTTGCACAAGCTGTCGTTGCAATGGTCATCAACCGGATCACGGCACAGGATAGGTCTGATCTTTTACCCCTGTCCCTGGCCATATCGCTGATCTTTGGATTGCCGGCCTTGCGAAGCATCCAGCCGGGTGTTCCGGTGGTGGGTGTGCTCGGAGACTACTTCTCGTTCATATGGGCAGAACTCTTCGTCGCCGCGTCGGCGATCATTATGATGTGGATCTGGTTGCTGCGATCCAAGAAATCGACCACACAGAAGTCTTAAGAGCGGTGATTGGACTCGCGGTCACCTCGAAGCTTCCAGATGAGACGTACCCCGAATGTCAAATGTCGAGAACAGGGCAAATGCACCGCATAGCTAGAACTCTCTTGTCGGGTAGGCTTTCCTGAGCGACAAGACTTCGAGAACATGCACGCCGTGTTAGGCCAACTGCATCTCAATCAGGGCACAGCTTCGGCCCTGTAATTTTTGTGCTCGGTGTTGGGATCGCCAGTGTGGGTATTGTCCATCTTTGGCTCGAGCCGGCACAGCTTCACTGAATGGTCCGCAAGGGACCAGCATACTTCTCCATGTAAAGATCAATGCGCGCAATAGCCCCGTCCCAAATGGACGGGATGATCAAGTTATATTCCCTGTTCTTAGCCCTTCAACGATTTATCCCGTGATATCGGTTCGGCGCGCCGGGAGTTGGAACGTCGTCCGACACTTGCTCTCCATCAATATGTGTCCGAGTCAATGGAGTGTTGAGGGTGATACCGCTGCCCGAAATCTGCGCGCCAGCCGAATGCTCACGAGTGAGCGGTGCGGCGACCGTTATAGTTGCGACGCCGCGGGCTCTAATAGAGGAGACAACAGCCGTTTCGGAGTTTGCTCCCTCGTCGATGGTGATTGTTTGGCCTTTATTAAAGCCAGTCACACTTGTGGCCGGGAGAACAGTTGCTCCGACGTCAGTGGAAGTGCGTACCGTCGTGGCGCCTGCTGTGCCTACCGTAGCGATGACGGCGGTTTCAGTATTCGCACCAGAGCCAATATGGAGTGTCTGGCCGGGGCGGAAGCCTTCCGTGCTGGCGACCTTGATGTTGGTTGCACCCGCAGCCGAAGCAGCCGAAAACGAGGCGCCGGCCTGCGTTAAAAAGTCGGAACAGTTGCTGTCGGTATCGGCGCCGTCAGGGAAACGTCCTGCGCTTGTATTGATGGCAACAGGAGCCACAACAGTTGACCATGGGTTAAACACTGAACCAGGCGCTGGGGCATAGCAGCCGCTCAACTCGGCTCCTGAAACAGCCTGATCCCCTTCGGCGGCCCATGGATCGACAAGGCCTCCATAGTTAAGGCTGTCCGCAACCACTCCCGAAGAGTCACGCAGCACGAAGCTACCCTCTTCGACGGTGAGGGTACGGCCAAATTGTGGAGACTTCGTGGTTAATTCTGGTCCGCCAAACCACTGGTTTGGCGTGGGCGTACCCTGGTATCCCGCCGTCTTGACTTCAGCATCGCGTACGGCCGTGTGGATCGCGTGGTTGTCGGTCAGCGGTCTGTCGAGCGTTATGCCTGTCCCAAGAGCCTGGACTGGCTCGTTGCTCAAATGGGCAAAGGCAGTCGCCGGCTGAAAGCTGATTCCTGTTCCGCGATCGCTGAACGGAAGGTTGGCTGCATGATTGAACCGTAATGGAGCTGCCAGCTCCAGGCCAGTGCCCGGAGCTACCACCCATTCACTGACTCCGTGAGATTTGATAAACGCAGGGGTAAAGTCTATGGGGGTACCATCCGACCCTGGGGAGCCCACAGCGGTGACGGTAACGACTTGCTTGCTTGCAGGCGTGCCGACAGTAATCCTGTCGCCTGCGGCGAAACCATCCCCTCGGCGCACGCTGATCCGGGTCGCCCCGGCGCTCGCAGGAGCTGAGAGATTGGTCTGATTTGCTGCTGACCCGACCTGTGTCACCGTAACGGTTTCGATTCCATGGCCAACGCTGTCGATATCCAACCTAATCTTGTCACCAATGGAGATATTGGAGAGAGAGGTCACCTTAATGTTGGTGGCTCCAGCAGGCGCATCCATCGCCAGATACGCTTGTGTCCCTGGTTTGCCGACTGCAGTCACCGTGGCTATCTCGTACTGCTCCACTGTATTTGCAACGAACGGGTAGGTAGAGCCATAGCCAAGCGCAATCTTCTGGCCAACAGCAAAGCCGGATACATTCTCGACGGGCACGTTGGTCGAACCGGCAGGAACGGTGATCACCGGTTCTTCGGGGAGTGATTGCCACAACATTGTATGATCGCTGGCAGGTGTCCCGAGGCTTGCGATTTTACGCAATTCTGCGCTGGAGCCGGTACCAATGTTGATTGTGTCTCCAACCGACATTCCCTCCGTGTTCCTGACCTGGATGATGCTGTCGCCTGCTCGTGCGGGAACTGCCAACCCGGAGTTGGAGAGTCCGAGCAGATAAAAACCGCCGGCCATAAGCTTCGTTCCAGCCGGGATCTTTACCATCGAAAAGATAGCCTGACGAGCTGGGTGCTCGGTCAACGTCCAGTTGGAGATATCGACGCTTTGGGGACCTGCGTTGTAGAGCTCTATAAATGAATTTGTTGGGTTGCGAGGCGAGCCTGAGGTGACGCGGAACTCGTTGATCTTAACTGGTCTGGCATTGCGAACCTTTCCAACAGTCGTCTCTACTTGCTTTTTGCCGCTGGTGGGGTTCATCCAGGATGCATTGCCAACGAGATCACCGTTAAAGGCCGCTGGCCCTGAAGTGACTTTGAAAGTCGCGCTCACGCTCCCACCTGGCGCGATTTGCTGAGCGAATGTTTTTGACGTTTCGGTAGTGCCTGAAACAACCGAGGCCCACTGCTTGCTGGGTACAGAAATGCTCAACGAAACGTCCGTTACAGGTGTTCCTGTTGTATTCGTGAATGTCACGGTGAAGTCCCGCGAAGACGCCGGAGTGAACGTTTGTGGCCCCGCAGGCGTTGTTGGTGTCGCCGTAGGTGTCAAACTAAGTGGAGTGACATCGTACCTAGCAGCTACGATGTTGGCCTGGACAAGCTGGTCAATAGCGTTCGATGGGAATGTGCCAGCTGCTGTCATCGCTCCTTCATAGAACGTTCCTTGCGACCCAACACTATTGTCACCGCCGTTGCCCAGAAGAATAGCTCCCTGCTTTCGCATCGGGTCATAGGTAGAATTCACACGGTGCCCATCGAACATGACTGACAGAGCGCCCTTTTGCGCGTCCCCACCCATGGATGTCCAATGGTGTGGTTCTCCTTTGCCGATTGCAGTTACAAAGTGCCAGGGGATGCTGGGTAAATTGGGACAGCCTTTGGTCCCATCATCGTTGACGCATCCGACAAGATTATTTTCCTGATCGGTCATAATCCACGGCCCTTTTCCAGCCCCGCTGTACCACGGTGTGGCGTTACCGAAGTAGAGTGTCTCCATGGTGCCGTTGTCATCATCGCGACTGTCAATCTCCGCATTGCCGTAATCGAAACAGCAACCGGCGTTGAAATGCTTACCATTGACGACCCAGTATTGCCCTTCGGCTTGGTCGTCGACTGCGGTGCCTTTCGCATCGTTCTGGCGGAGTCCCATACCCGGTTCAATGAACACACCGTAGACCTTGTGCCCCATGATGGTAATGGGCGCCATATCAGCGATCGGAAGATTGTTGAAGCCTCCCAGGGCAGGGCCGCCGAATCCGCCACGAGGAGCCTGAGTCAAATCGTTGTGTTTGGGAGATTGATCATAGATGATGCTGTTCCAGCAATAGGTGCCGGCGCAAAACTTATCCTGCGCGGCTGCGTCAGCGTATCCACCTGGATCGTTAACCGATGAAGCAGCAGATTGGACGATACCAATGTCCAGGGTCTTGCCGTCCGATTGGCGCAAAATCTGGTAGAGGGGGCCGTTATAGGTCGCATATAACGCGCGTGTAGTGCTATGTGCTGCGACACATGGGGCACCGGAAGCTGCGTAGATGTCGCACGGGCCTTGAGGTCTGTGCGAAGGAACGTCGTTTCTCGTAGGAGACTGTTGCGCAATTGCGAAGATGGCGCCCACGACCATAAACATGAGCGCGAGCCTAAGGACAAAATCGATTTTCGTTTTCATTCTTATCCTGATCTGCTGCGAGGATTCTCTTGGGCTCCAAACGAGTCTTCTCGGTTTTGAGACCTGATTTATTCCAATTTTCTGTCGGGAATACGTATACCACCTTTAGCGAGGAAGCAGGCAGTTCTGCTTGAAGCAGCGGTAAATGCGGCTACGTAAGGAAATAGCTGAGAGTCTAAAGGACCCCACGACCAACGATCTGCCATATGTCGACAATCGTGTCATTCCGCACGATGTGCAAGTAGTCATGCAGATTTACCGTTGGATCGCAGTGGGGCGTTACAAATGCGACAATGCTGCCAAGCGGCAGGCTATGAGTCGGAGTCGGAAAGGTGAGGCGGCCGTGTTCATCTCCGAAAAATGCATACGTTGTTCCTGCTGGCGCCCCATTGCTCACGCGCGGTAAAGGTCCATCTGTAGCAAAGCTTTTCAGCCCAGCATCGATCGTGGCGGTGCCGGGCACGTTCTTGCTAATCACTGTGCTGTGGAGGAACAATGACGTGGCGAACCGGGCATCGTCGTCGTTCGCTCGCAACGTGACGGCACCATATTCCACGTCCATGAAGATGTAGCTACCAGCTTGATGCTCGGTCAGGATGCCCTCGCGGCAGTCGAGTGCCAGCGTGCCCGTGCCTCCGCCACTCACCGTTGCAGGCTTGAGCCCGCGCTTGTCCAGCGCCGCGATCAACCCTGAGAGGAAGCGTAACTGTCCTGTATAGATCCGGTCTCGCGCGGCAAAGTCTTCGATATGCTGCACCGATCCGGAGTACGCTTGAATTCCTCGATACGAAATTCCTTCGGCATCGCAGACCACATTCACCAGTTGAAGTGCCGATTCGATGTTGCTGACGCCCGTTCGGCCCATGCCAAGGTCCACATCGATCAGTACATCAAGAACATGCCCAGATTGATGCGCAGCAGCGGCCATCGATGCCGCCCTCTCCTGGTCATCTACGACGACCGCGACCGAAACACCGTGGTCCAGCAGTTGCAACAGCCGATCCAGCTTGCCGGCCCCTATCACCGGCGAGGTGATCAATATGTTGTTGATTCCGTGCCGCACCAATGCTTCCGCTTCGTGGAGAGAAGCGGCGCAAACACCGACAGCCCCTGCGGCTATTTGACGCTGAGCGATCTCTGCGCATTTATGGCTCTTGGCGTGAGGGCGTGCTTGCAGTCCGTGGAGGTTTACCTGGTGCTGATAGGCTCTTATGTTTCGCTCGAAAGTCTCCAGATCCAAAACTAGGGCCGGCGTCGTCAGTTCGGGCAAGCTGCACGGCTTTCCTACCAACCTTGCGTTGGGTCCGCCAAGATGCTGCGAAATCGCTACTTCCTGCATTTATTACTGTCCTCCGTGCCGACGTCCACACGCGAAAAGTCCATCTTAGCGGACAGCAAGAGCAAACCACATGCCCGAAGAGTCGGCTAATCGTACAAGTGGTCTCGGAAGCCTCACGTCAATCGTGGAAGTGAATAGCTATACTTTTCAGCACAATGGTGCGAAAAGTAACGATGCGGAATAAGGTTGGTTCTATCTCATGGCGTTTCAGGTGTTTCTCTCTCAGCTGGCTTTTGGTAAGCGCCGCAGTGCTTGGGCAACGGCCTGGGACGCAAGACTTTACCCATAACGTGGACCCCTTCATCGGGGTCGATTGGGGAGGGAATACGTTCGTCGGATCCGCGATCCCGTATGGCATGGTCAAGCTCGGGCCTGATATGGTGACCTTCGACAACCGCCGTTCTGGCTTTGGTTATTTCAGCGCGGGTAACATTCTCGGCTTTTCGCATCTACATCTCAGCGGGGCCCAAGGCAAGTATGGCAATATTATGGTCGCACCAGTCACAGGTGCGCTTGATCTGGCCGATATAAAGACACCACGTACCAACGAGGTCGCAGAGGTCGGGTACTATAGGGCAAAGCTCACGCGTTATCACGTAGACGCCGAACTCACCAGCAGTCGGCGTGTAGGCTTCCACCGCTATACTTTCCCGGCTTCGCAGCAGTCACATATCACTGTCAATGTGGCCTCGGCACTTGGCCTTGGCACGGGGATCGAGGCACAGAAGTTTCTCGGGGCCGAGATCCACCTGCCATCCGATCACGAGGCTCAGGGTGTTGCGCGTTTCAAGGGTGGCTGGAACGAGGGTGGTGAGTACAAGGTTTATTACTACCTCGTGCTAGATACTCCTGCCACTTCGACACAGACTTGGATCGGCACGACTTTGAGCGCTGCAAAGGACGCATCTGTAGTTGCTACGACGCCAGAGGGCCCATCGATTGGGGCCACCTTCGATCTCTCAACGAAGGCCAGCCAGGTTGTTCAGGTCAAGGTCGGCATCTCTTTTCTCAGCGTCGATCAGGCTAGGCGCAATGTACAAGAGGAGATTCCGGGGTGGAATTTCGCCGCCGTTCGCGCTGCGGCTAAAGCCCTTTGGAATATCGAACTCGCCAAGCTTAACCTCTCTGGAGAGACTGACGCTCAACGCCGCGAACTTTATACTGCGATGTACCACGTCATGCTGATGCCGACAGATCGTACAGGTGAGAATCCCGATTGGCAATCGGCCGAGCCGTACTACGACGATTACTACGCCATCTGGGATACCTACCGCAGCTCAAGTCCACTTCTCACGCTTATCTCTCCGGATCGGCAGCGCGACATTATCCGCTCGCTCATCGACATCTACCGGCACACCGGCTACATGCCCGATGCTCGCAGTGGCAACGACAATGGGCGTACCCAAGGCGGCTCGAACGCGAATGTGGTCGTCGCCGATGCATGGGTCAAGGGATTGAAGGGTATTGATTACGAGACCGCATTCAAGGCCATGGAACACGATGCCACGGTACCGCCGGAAAACGCTCAAAAGGAAGGCCGCGGCGGTTTGAAAGATTACAACGAACGCGGCTTCATCACCCTTGCGGACGAGCGCTCTGGCTCTCGGACGGTCGAATATGCTTATGACGACTTCGCGATATCTGAACTAGCCTGTGGTCTAGGTAAGACAACCGAAGCGGCGCTCTATGCCAGCCGGGCCCATAACTTCGAACATCTCTGGGACAAGGATATGACCGTCCTTGGTTTCGAGGGTTTTCTTCGTCCGCGCAAGCCGGATGGTTCCTGGGCCGACCCTTATCTGACAGTGCGCGGTACGTGGCCGGACTTCATGTATGAAGGAGATATCTGGACGTATTCGCTGTACGCACCACAGGATATGCGGCGCCTTATCGCAATGGCGGGTGGAACTGATCTCTTCAATCGCCGCCTGGACTTTATCTTCTCGCGCGGGCACTTTGACGTCACCAACGAACCCGGCTTTCTCATGCCGGTGCTCTATAACTATGCTGGCCGCCCTGATAAATCCGCGGATATCGTTCAACTCCTATTGGAGAAGGCGTTCACCGACTCTCGTGCCGGGATTCCCGGTAACGACGACTCGGGTGCGATGTCGAGCTGGCTCATCTTTCAGACACTTGGCTTCTACCCCGTTGCGGGCCAGGATGTTTATCTCATCAGCACTCCGAGCATACCGGACGCATCTCTCACTCTAAGTAATGGAAAGAGGCTTCGGATCATCGCAAAGAATCTCGGCAAGTCTGGACTGAACCATTACATCCAGTCGGTCACGCTTAATGGTGTTGATCTTCCTAACTCCTGGTTCCGCCACGCACAGATTAAAGATGGCGCTACTTTTGTCTTTACCATGGGCTCCGCACCCTCAACGTGGGGACAGGCTGTTCCACCACCTTCCATGAGTGATGCGAGCTTTCATTCCTGCGTCTCCCACACCGCCAATCTATCTGTCCGCTAAGTACTGTTATTGGTGACAGAAAATTTGACCATGGGAATTCTCAGCACTCTCAAATGAGTGACCCGGCGATTTGGCACAACTGAGAGGAATGCTTGTGACATCGCG
Source organism: Edaphobacter aggregans (assembly GCF_003945235.1). Taxonomy (NCBI): domain Bacteria; kingdom Pseudomonadati; phylum Acidobacteriota; class Terriglobia; order Terriglobales; family Acidobacteriaceae; genus Edaphobacter; species Edaphobacter aggregans. The sequence goes on along the minus strand of NZ_RSDW01000001.1, from coordinate 542,633 downwards.
CGAGGGAACAAGGCGTGGTCTTATCGGGTCAGCGCGCCGCTCTGGCTCCCTAGCTAAATGTCCGGACAAGTCGATGAGGCGTTTATACTGGCGTGGCTCTGAAATGTTGGACAAAACTCTGGCGCATTTAACACCTAACAACGGCACGAGTGTGTGGCGCTCACAGGGTTCATTATGAGGTCAAAATGAAATCGGTTTCACGTCGCGATGTGTTGAAGAGCGGGCTGCTGGTGCCGGCCGCGGCCGCGGTTCACGGAATGGGTCCGCTTGGCGCCACGATTGAGGCTGCCGCAGAGGCTTCTGGGCCAGCTACAAGTCAAAACACTGCTCCTGGTGTTGGCGGCGGACGCGAACGTCTTTTGCTGGATTTTGGCTGGCGCTTCAGCCCGGGGAATGCAGACGACCCGTCCAAGGACTTCGGATTCGGGAGCGGAAGGACCGGGAATTTCCAGAAGACGGGGAATTTCCTGCCCGCGGGAGCTATTGCGTTCGACGATGGCGACTGGCGAACTATCGATTTACCGCACGATTGGGCTGTCGAGTTGCCTTTCCAAAACGATCCCGCCCTATCCAGCAAAGGGTTCTACCCGCTGGGGCGGAACTACCCCGCCACGAGCGTCGGGTGGTATCGCCGCGTCTTCGACCTTCCCGCTGCGGACGCTGGCAAGCGGATCACGCTTGAGTTCGATGGTTCATACCGGGAGACGATGGTAGTGTTCAATGGCTTTTACATCGGCCTACATAGCGGCGGATACGATCCGTTCAGCTTCGATGTGAGCGATTTTGTGAAGCCGGGCGGCAGGAATGTCCTGCTGGTGCGAGTTGATGCGACCTCGAGCGATGGCTGGTTCTATGAAGGAGCCGGAATCTACAGGCATGTGTGGCTGGTGAAGACGCATCCGGTTCACCTAAAGAAATGGGGCACGTTTGTGAGGAGCCAGGTTCAACCGGGCAAAGCCACTCTTTCTATCGACACTGAGGTGAACAACCAAGGCAAGTCTGTACAGAACGCGCGTGTAATCTCGACGGTGCTCGATCCCTCTGGCAAGGCAGTGGGAAAAGCAGCCACATCCGCCGCTGCAATTCCGGAAGGAGGAGAGAAGACGTACGAGCAGGAGATCGCGGTCAGTCGGCCTCTCCTGTGGTCTCTCGAAGAGAGAAATCTCTACAGGCTGGTGACTGAAGTGGAAGCGGGTGGTGAGGTTGTCGATCGCTACGAGACACCGTTTGGGATTCGCACCGTGAACTTCGACGCGGAGAAGGGATTTTTTCTGAATGGGAACCCCGTAAAGCTGAAAGGGACTTGCAATCACCAGGACCACGCCGGAGTGGGCGCCGCAGTGCCAGATGCGGTTCAGTATTACCGCATACGAAAGCTTCAGGAGATGGGCTGCAACTCCCTTCGCACGTCACATAATCCTCCCACTACGGAGTTGCTCAATGCCTGTGATGAGCTCGGGATGCTGGTGTTTGATGAGACTCGCATGATGTCGTCCAATCCAGAAGGCTTGAGCCAGTTCGGGGACTTGGTGCGGCGCGACCGGAATCATCCAAGCGTCTTTATGTGGTCCATGGGGAATGAAGAAGGCCAAGCGAACACGGAGACGGGACTGCATATTCTGACGGCGATGAAAGCAGTTGCGACGGAATACGATGGTTCGCGGCCGGTGTCGATCGCTCCTATCCGTGCGATTGGAGTTGGCGGCCTGGTGGTGTGTGACGTGATGGGCTACAACTACATGGACCCGCAGGCGGAGGAATATCACAAGGCGCATCCCGAACACCCAATCATTGGCACGGAGACTGTGAGCGCCGTCGGGACGCGCGGCATCTATGTTACCGATCCGACGAAAGGCTATGTCGGCTCGTATGATCCGTACACCACTACGGGCCGCGCATCGGCGGAAGGCTGGTGGCGGTTCTGCAATTCGCGGCAGTGGTGCTCGGGAGGCTTTGTATGGACGGGGTTCGACTATCGCGGGGAGCCTTCGCCATATGAGTGGCCAAACATCAGCTCGCAGTATGGGATTATCGATACTTGCGGCTTCCCCAAGGACACGTTCTTTTACTACCAGTCGTGGTGGACTGCCAAGCCGCTTCTGCATCTCTTCCCGCATTGGAATTGGCCGGGGATGGAAGGGAAGGAAATCGCAGTTTGGGTGTATTCGAACCTGGACAAGGTGGAGTTGTTCTTCAATGGCCAGAGTCTCGGCGCGAAGGATATGAAAAAGGATTCGCATCTGGCGTGGGTCGTCAGATATGCTCCCGGAGCCATCGAGGCACGCGGGTACAAAGACGGCAAGGTCGTGATGACGGACAAACGGGAAACCACGGGGGCTGCTGCCAGGTTGGTGATGAATGCGGACCGCAGGGAGGTCTCCGCCGATGGCGAGGATGTTGCCATGCTCTCAATTGAGGTTCAGGATGCCGAGGGCCGAGGCGTCCCCATCACCGATAACGAAGTGACATTCCGGGTATCAGGGGAGGGGAAGCTGATCGGTGTGGGCAACGGCGACCCCACGGATCACGGATCCGATAAGGGCACATCGCGGAAGGCCTTCGCTGGTCTCTGCATGGCTCTTGTGCAGTCAATGAAGACAGCCGGGAACATCACGGTTGAGGCGACGTCTCCAGGACTGGCACCGGCCAGTGTCACGATTACGGTGAAAGGGGTCACGCTTCGTCCGCAAGTGGCGCTCTGGCAGCGTGAAGTTCCGACGGGATCAGGCATCACTGGCCTGTGGCGGCCGGTTCCGCCAACCGCTGGCGACACCGGCATCGCCGCGCTTCTGAGGGGGGCGGGGAGCAGTGTGTACACTCTGCGTCAGGAAGGGAGCAGTCTAACCGGCACCGTGGAGGGCACCGGCGGCGGGTTCTTTGGCGGCGCCGATGTACCGGCCCCGATCACGGACGGCAAGATCGATGGCGATCAGGTGTCCTTCAAAGCCGGAAACAACACCTACACGGGGATGCTGAAGGGCGAGCAGATCGAGCTGCAACAAACAACTTCGGGTGGATTCCCGAGGCCGACTCCCCCGAAAGAAGAAGCGGGACGCCCGGCGGTTGGCCCACCGCCCGACGGATCCGATCCGTCTATCAATGCATCGCGATTCCGTCCGAATCCTCCGATTGTTCTGCTCCGGGTTCAGCATTAGAGAGGATCAGCTGGCGTCAGGAGCGTGGAGTGTTCAACCTGTAATCCCCGGGGGGCGAGGGGTGCCTTTTGGCGGCATCAGTTGCGTCCCTCCAATTCCTGCTCGCAATACAGTCGAAGATGAATCCAAGGCGAAATTCCGAACCACCTCAACGTTCCAACAACCTATGACAAGCCTCTCACCAAGGGATAATATTCGCGAAGGTTGTTCGGTGTTATCAAGTGATGTTTCACAAAGTTTGCCTGGGGCACCTGTTTTTTTTCCAGCAACTGCAGTGCGAGTCGAATAAGCTGTTCCCCATATTTTTCCGGAAAGTATCCTACAGAGCCAATCAGTCTCGTCTTCGGGCGGCCCAATTCAAGGATGGCGTCACTGCTTGCATTCTGACCTACGATCGCGCAGTGTTTCTCTCGACCGGCTTCTTTGAACGCCAGCAGTGCTCCCATTGCGCTTGTATCGTTGATCGTGCTCACGAGAATATGCTCCCGTTTGTTCTTTCGAAGGTACTGCTTAACAGCGTCATAGCTTGCCTCCAGCTTCCCGTCGCCACTGAGCACCCGGACTTGGCTGTCTGCAACGCCGGGCATAATCTCGCGTAAGCCCAGCAATGCGCCTGTGAGACGCGAAGCCGGTAGAGAGCCTGCCATCGGCAGTCCAAGGAGAATCACTTCGTCGACTTTTCCTCTCCAGTTAGTCTCAGCCCATCTACCGAGATATCGTCCTGCGATCAGTCCAGCTTGAGAGTTGTTCGCGCCGAAGTAAATTGCGTTGGGGTGCGGAATTTCGATTGCGATAAGGGGAATCCGCTTCTCCAGCAATTTCGCAGAAATGAGCGGAGCGACGCTCGAATCTGTCTGAAACTCCATCACCAGCTGTACATCTTCTTTGACGAGAGCCTCTGCATTTTGGAGTGCGACAATGGGACTGTACGCATTGTTCAGAACAATCAGTTCGATGCCTGCCTTTTTCGCACTCGATATGAGACCATCGGTTACTGCTCTCGAAAATGCGAATTCGTCTGATTGGGCGGCGTAGCCAATGCGAATGTTCCGTAGTGGAAGTCTCCTGATGACAGAGCGATACGTCCTGAGCGGTGTCTTGTTCACAAGTCCGTGATGTTGCAATGTTGCAAGAATACGGAAGGCCGTCGCCCGGTGAATGCCTGTTCGTTCGACCACATCCCTCAACCGTAGTGGCTTCTCTTCTGCTTCAAGTGCTGCCAGTATCTGACATGCCTTGGCGACAGACTCCGTTTCTTTCGGTGGACCCGACTTGAGGTCTCGGGAAGTTTTCACAAGCGCTCCGTCAATAGACAACTTATTTCTATTTGATCTTTCTATTTTTTTATTTGTCTCAATAAGCGAGACAAACAACAATTTCAAATAATCTATCTCTTCCAATAATTTCTTATATTTCAATGTAAGTTCAAAAAATTTATCTCATATATCGAGATCTACGAGAAGAGAAGAGAAAACCAATTGCAAAACTACGCGATGGGGAACTACCTTTGCAACCGGTTTCAAATCCCAACTTTTCAGAGACCTGCACATGGACGCCTGATGACGGGCAGGGAAGCTGGGAAAAAACGTATGAGAACGGCTTGGAGGACAGGATGAAGAAGATACAGGGAATGAAGAATCGAGTGGTCTCAGTACCTGGCCAACCGTGGCTGCTGACAATAGTCTGCGTGCTGGTTTTTGGTTGTCTGTCGGACGCGCCAATTCAGGCTCAGCAATATCTCGCCACTCTGACCGGTCAGGTCACCGATTTGTCGGGAGCTGTGATCCCCAAGGCCGACGTAACGGCAACGAATGCCACCACGAAGTTCGTTACCAAGGTAGTCACTAACGGTTCTGGTGGATACTCGATCCCGTTTCTTACCCCTGGAACCTACAGCGTGACCGTTGCAGGTTCGGGCTTTCGAGCTGAGACCCGAACGGGAATTGTTCTAACAGCCGGGGCGAATGTACAGGCCGATTTTTCCTTGTCGGTCGGTAAAGTTGGGGAGCAGGTAGTAGTTACCGCAGAGACGGCGCTGCTTGATACGGGTTCAGCCAATCTTGGGACGACACTCGGAACGAAGGAGGTGACCGACCTGCCGAACGTCGGGCGCAACCCATTCGTGCTCTCTACGTTGGCCGCCGGCGTTACGACCGGCGCTTATATGCAATCGAAGGCGAGCGGCTTTACGAATCCCTTCAGTGGAACGGCAGTGCAGATCATTGCGAATGGAAGCAGTGGTCACAATCGGCTGACCCTCGACGGTATCCCCGATGATCCGGCAGAACGGCTCTCAGGCGCGAGCTATACCGGATTTGTGCCCTCGCCCGAGGCGGTGCAGGAGGTCAAGACTCAGACAGCGCTTTACGACGCACAGTACGGACATGGTAACGGCACCGTCTTGAATACCGTGTTGAGAAGCGGATCGAACGAGTACCACGGCTCCGCCTACTTCGTCTTTCGGAACACATATTTGAACGCGAATACCTATGAGCGCGTACCGACACAAAATGCTGCAGTCAATCCAACGCACCGAGTGAACGATCAGTGGAGCCAGCCGGGATTTGTGATCAATGGGCCGTTGGACATCCCGCATATCTACAACGGCCACAACAAGACCTTCTTCATGGCTGCTTACGAACGGCTCCAACTGCATCAACCGGTTCCTTTTTCGGGGCTGGTGCCAACGGCTGCGCAGGCTAGTGGAGATTTCTCGAGCCTTTGCTCCAGCTACGACGTAAATGGAGTCTGTCTTCCGGGAGCAGGCGTTCAAATCTATGATCCTCTAACGGCTGACGCCTCCGGAAATCGGACGCCTTTCGCAAACAACAAGATTCCTACTTCGAGAATCAATGCAGCGGGCGCAGCATTGATGAGCTATTATCCGGTACCGAATAGCAGTCAAAGCGCCACCGTGAACTACATCTCGTCCGACACATCTTCGCCAAACAAGTATTATTCATTTGTAACGCGGGTAGATCACTCGATTTCAGATCGCAACAAATTCAACGCCACCTTCTTTAAAGCTGTTCTCAATCAAATCCAACCGCACGCGGGCTTTCCCAAGCTGGTTGCTCCAACCGGAGTTGGCTACACGGTTTACCGCAATAACATGGGTGGTAGTTTGGATTACGTCACAGTGATTTCGCCGACGCTCGTTGTAGATGCTCGTGGTGGGGTTATTTATCACCCATTTGGGCTGATCTATCCAGGAAACACATTCAATCTTTCCACGATAAACATGAACGGAACGGGGCTCCCGTATCAATCCTTCCCCGGCGTCTATGGTTGTGATGCCTGCACAACCATTGGCTCGGCTTCGGGCACCAGTCCGGGTTCATCGACGCCGTATAGCGGGCTCTCGGCGGGAAGTTCGGGACAGATCAGCACGGATACACTTGGATCGTACTCGGTGTTGGTTTCGAAGACGATCCAGCGGCACGCGTTACGAGCTGGATTCGAGGGCAATATCATCCGATACAACGTGCAGAACCCGCAGAGTGGTTTAGGCACCTTTCTCTTCAATCGTCAATTCACTCAAAAGAATTCGAGCTGCTCGACGTCCTCAACTTGCACCGTTGGGGGTGATTCGGCCTCCGGAAATCCTTTTGCATCATTACTGCTTGGCTATCCTTCAAACACCAGTTCGACGAGCGGGAGCTACACCAATCAAGTAGCCTATGCGCTGCAGCAGCTTTATTACGCACTGTATGTGCAGGACGATTGGCGCGTAAGCAGGAACCTGACGATAAACGCAGGTCTTCGTTGGGACTATGAGTCTCCGTTTACGGAGCGATTCAACCGGCAGAACATTGGCTTTTGCACAACTTGCCAGAACCCACTCCAGTCATCTGTGTCCGGCCTTACGCTGAACGGCGGCTTGCTCTTTGCAAGCTCATCGAATCGTTATCCTTTTCCCAAAGACTTCAATAACTTCCAGCCGAGACTTGGTGCCGAGTATCAATTGAGCTCCAACATGGTGCTTCGTGGCGGCTTCGGAATTATCTACTTCAACACGCGAGAAAGCCCATTAGGCCAGGGGTTCAGCTCTTCCACCAATTATGTAGCAACACTGGACAATACTCATCCCGCAATTAGTCTAAGCAACCCGTTTCCCAATGGAGCGAATCTTCCGACAGGGAGTTCGCTGGGGCTTGCGACGCAGGTTGGCCAGAGTGTGACCTTCCCCTACCCAGACCATACGCAACCGAAGATTATCCAGTATTCGGCCAGCGTCCAGACGCAGTTACCGGCCAACCTGGTGCTCCAGGTCGCATATGTAGGAAATAAAGCATCTCAGCTTGAGATCAACAAGAGTATTAACGCAGTGCCTGCTCAGTATTACAACCAGGGTGCAGCAGGAATCACTTACCTGCAGACCCAGGTTCCCAATCCTATGGCTGGCTTGCTGCCTGGATCCTCGTTGAACACAGCAACGGTTCAACGGCAGTTCCTGCTTACGCCATTTCCTCAATTCACGGGTGTAACCGCCAACTACGCCTCCACGGGCAACGTTCTGTACAACGCGTTGCAAACGACCGTGACCAAGCGTGCAGGCCACGGTGTGACGATCCAGGGAAACTTTACGTGGTCCAAGATCATGGATCAGACCACCTATCTGAACGCGCAGGACAATTTCGACTCTCCATTCCGCTATGAGGATTCCAATCCGAATCTCGTAGCAAATCTCGTCGGAATTTATCAGTTCTCCTCGTTGTCCGACAAACCAGGCTATGTGCGGGTACCGTTTGGAGGATGGCAGATGAACGGCGTGCTCCGCGCACAGAATGGCGGCCTTGTTGCAACCCCCGGAAATGTCACGCCGCTCAGCACACCACGTCTGGGAAATGCCACCTATGGACGGTATTTCAATACCTGTTACGAAAATGCAGCTGGAGCGTTGGTGATGACGACTGCTTCGGCACCCGGTTGCGACAGCGCTTCTTCCACACCGGCGTTCCAACAGCATCTTGCATTTACGCTGAACAACATTGGACCGTACATGAATGGTGTTCGCCAGAGAGTTCACCCCTTGGTGGATTTTTCCCTGTTCAAGCAATTCAAATTGCGTGAGCGGCTGAATTTTGAGATTCGTGGCGAGTTCTTCAATGTCCTAAACACACCTAACTTCGGCGGTCCAGGCACGACGCCTGGCTCAAGCTCTTACGGTGTCGTAACGCTGACTCAGGCAAACGATCCTCGTTTGACCCAACTCACGGCGCGTATCAACTTCTAACTCGCCTGAAAGTACACGCGCTGAGAGGCAATTCAAGCTTCGCAGCGCGTCTTTCTTTCTAGTCGCAAAATGGAACCAGCACAATCAAAGCTAACATCGTTTGAAAAAGGAAAAGAATGCGCGTCACTTGGACCCTGCTCATCGCGAAGAGGTACCCGGCAATCGCAGCCGCGGTTTTTCTTTCCACTGCCCTCGCTGCGGTTGTCGCGCAAGCGCAAGGGAAGTCCGAGTCATCATCTACCAAGGGAGACTTCCTCATCCAGGGCTTCCAGACCCCACCAGTAACAGCTCGTCTGCGCTGTTACTGGTGGTGGCTTAACGGTCACACAACCAAAGAGACCATTACTCGTGATCTGACCGAGATGCAGCGCAAAGGCTATGGCGGTGTACTGCTCGTAGATGCCAATGGTGCGAATCAGAATGGCAATGACAGCGTTCCCGCCGGCCCTGAGTTCGGTAGTCCAGCTTGGACGGAACTCTATCTCCACGCCTTGCGGCTCGCAGACCAACTCGGCCTCGAGGTTACTCTCAACATCACAAGTGGGTGGAATCTAGGCGCTCCTTGGGTCCAGCCCGAACAAGGTTCGAAGCTTCTCACCTGGTCACATACCACCATCGAACCAGGCGCCGGCGTCACAATCAAACTCCCTGTCCCACCTGTAAAGAATAATTTTTATCGCCAGATTGCTGTCCTCGCCTATCCGCTCCATCAAGGGGCTCCATTACCCGGCCGGGAGGGCACCACCCGCAAACCCATAGCAAATCTGGCGCTCAAGTCAGCCGCCGCTGAAGGCAATTTCTCCATGCCGGACTTGACCTCACTCCTTACAGATTCATCGCCGCGCAAGGATGATGAGGATGCCAATATAAACGAGGTGCTCGACATTAGCAGCAAAGTGGACCCCGATGGATCACTGCATTGGAATCCGCCCTCAGGTAGCACACAAAGCTGGGAGGTGTTGCGTATCGGTTACACCAGTTCCGACGCTCGCGTCTCAACTTCCAGTGGTACATGGCAAGGACTGGCCATCGACTATCTTGATCCTACGGCTCTCGATCTCTATTGGCAGAAGACCGTTCTTCCGCTGCTCACGGCTGGCCGTCCCTATGTTGGTAAGAGTCTGAAATATCTGGCCACCGATAGCTGGGAACTGGGCGGCACCAACTGGACCGGAAACTTCCGTGAAGAGTTTCAGCGGCGGCGAGGGTACGATCCTGTGCCGTATCTTCCCATCGTGGCCGGGCGCATCCTTGGCGACCGCGATCTCAGCACCCGCTTCCTCGCTGATCTCCGTCGCACCGTCGCCGATCTCGTCAATGGTCATTACGACCATCTCGCGCAGCTATCAGCGAAATTCGGCCTGGGCATTCAGTGCGAGTCCGGAGGCCCGCACGGCGCCCCCTTCGACGCACTCGAGACCTTTCGTTCCAGCAGTATTCCCCAGACCGAATACTGGGCCATGTCGCCAGAGCATCGCTCGGCCGATACGGATCGGTTCTTCGCGAAGGAAGCCTCCAGCGCGGCACACATCTACGGCCGGCCACTCGCAGCTGCTGAAGGTATGACGTCGATCGGCAATCACTGGAACGAATCACTCGGAATGAACCTCAAGCCTTCGTATGACCAGGCTCTTACCGAAGGTATGAACCGTCTCGTCTGGCACGAGTTCACGTCCTCTCCGCCTGAACTCGGCCTCCCAGGGCAGGAGTACTTTGCCGGGACTCACCTCAATCCCAACGTCACATGGTGGCGCGATGCCGATGCCTTTTTTCTCTACCTCAACCGCGCTCAGTTTCTTCTTCAGATGGGAGAACCCGTCAACGACGTCCTCTACTACTATGGCGACAACGTACCCAACTTCGTCCGCCTCAAGCGCGACGATCCCGCTAAAGTCCTCCCCGGCTATGACTACGATGTCACCAGCACTGACGCCCTCCTGCATCGCTTCGTCATCGCGTCCGGCGCCATTCAAACGCCCGAAGACATCCACTACCGCGCGCTTGTTCTGCCTCGCTCGCGGATACTCCCGCTAGTCGCCTTGCAGTTGGCCCAACACTACGTACAGGCTGGTGGTACCCTCATCGGTCTGCGTCCTCTTCGTAGCCAAGGAATCGTTTCGGATGCAGAAGGGAAACAATTCGCCTCAATTGCCGAGGGCCTATGGGGCAACTGTGAACAAAAGCCAGAGCACCACGTCGCTATCGGCAAGGGTGAACTCTTCTGCATCGATAATGCCCGCGAAGCGATGCAGGCTAACGGTATCCTTCCGGACTTCGAGGAAGGCCAGAACTCTTCTCTTGACTACGTCCACCGCCGCTCCGCAGACGCCGACATCTACTTCATCCGGAATACGCAGCCGCAGCCTTTGTATACGTCTGTGACACTGCGAGTCAGCGGCAAACAACCTGAGATATTCGATGCCGTTACCGGCCAGGTACAGAAATCTCTCCTATTCACCCCAACTCCCGACCATCGCACCTCCATACAACTTTCGCTCGAACCTTACGGATCAATCTTCGTCATCTTTCGACATCCCGCAGCGAAGAACTCTGTTGTCAGCATCGTCCGCAATGGAAAACTCCTCTACGTTGCTGCACATCCTGATCAAGCAATGCTGCCCGAAGGCTTCAACATACAAAGCAACGACGATGTTCCCATCCTCAACACAGCGCTGCCCGGCGACTACGACATCACGTTCAGCAACGGAGACACCAAGCACATCAGCACGAGCCACGCTGATGCGATTAGCATTCATGGCCCCTGGACACTCCGATTTCCACCTGACTGGGGAGCACCCTCGGAAGTTCAACTCGCGAACCTCGAGTCCTGGACGACATCTCCGAACTCCGGGGTTCGCTATTTCTCGGGTACTGCAACGTATCAAACGAAGTTGAACCTGACCCAATCCCAACTCGCGGGCGGCCACGCTATCTGGCTCAATCTTGGCGAGGTCCATGAAGTCGCTGCTGTCCGCATTAATGGCAAGCCCGCAGGTACTCTCTGGAAGAAGCCCTTTTCTGTGCGCGTCGATGGCTTTTTGAAGGCTGGCGAGAACACCGTTGAAGTCGATGTCACAAATCTCTGGCCGAACCGGCTAATCGGCGACGCTCAGTCCCCCGCGGACAAGCACTTCACCTGGACCAACATCCGCAAATACACAAAAGATTCTCCACTTCTACCATCAGGCATGCTGGGTCCCGTTGTACTGGAACCGGTATATCGGTTGCCGCTTAAATAATTAGAGGACCAGGGATGAGCGATTTGCCGAAGTTGCGAGTAGGTCTGCTTGGAATCGGGTTGGCGGCGTACTGGACACAGTTCGATGGTCTCGAAGAGCGCCTGAAGGGATACCTCGATACTGTGGCGGAGAGACTCTATGACCCCACACGCGAAGTCATCAATTTCGGCCTTGTCGACTCCGCGGAACGCGCTTCTATTGTCGGACATGAAACGAGGGTGCAGGATATCGACTTTCTCGTCATCTATGTTACGACCTATGCCCTCTCTGCTATAGTCCTGCCGATCGTTCGCAAAGCGAAGGTTCCCGTACTCGTCTTGAATCTACAACCAACAGCCGCGCTGGACTACGCGCGCTTCAACGATCTGCAGGATCGGACCACAATGACTGGCGAATGGCTTGCATACTGTTCGGCCTGTACTATGCCGGAGATCGCCAACGTCTTTGAGCGCTGCGAAATTCCTTTCCATCAGGTGAACGGAAGACTGGACGATGATCCCGAATGCTGGCGTGAGATTCATGAGTGGATGGACGCTGCGCAGGTTATGCATGGACTCAGCCATCTCCGCTTAGGTCTGATGGGCCACTACTACAGCGGCATGCTCGATATAGCAACGGACCTGACGGCGGTGAGCTATATCTTCGGGACGCATTTCGAGCAACTGGAAGTAGATGAATTGAGCAGCATTCGCCTCAATGTGTCGGATACGGAAGTTCGGCAAGAAGTGGAGGTCTTAAGGGACGCCTTCGATATACAAGAGGACTGTTCCTTCTTCGAACTGGACCGTGCTGCCCGAACCTCTGTTGCGCTGGAGCAGTTCATAAAGAAATATTCTCTTGGCGCCCTGGCGTACTACTACAAAGGCTCCGGCTCTGAATTGAATGAAGACACTATGAGCTCGATAATTCTTGGCACGTCTTTGCTGACCAGGCGCGGCATCCCCGTCGCCGGAGAATACGAGATCAAGAACGCGCTTGCTATGAAGATCATGGACAGCTTTGGAACCGGTGGATCCTTCACGGAATACTATGCGGTCGATTACACAGACGATATTGTGTTGATGGGGCATGATGGCCCCGGTCACCCAGGCATCGCGGATGGAAAGACAAGGGTTCGACCGTTAGACGTCTATCACGGCAAAGTGGGACGAGGACTTTCCGTCGAAATGAGTGTCAAGGCGGGCCCGGTTACTTTGTTGTCTGTGGTCGAGAACAAGAGGCGCGGCTTTAAATTGCTTGTCGCTGAATGCAGTATCGAAGCTGGGCCGATTCTCGAGATCGGCAATACGAATAGCCGCTATCGTTTTCCAATCGGAGCGCGCAAATTCATTCAGCGGTGGAATGAGCACGGTCCGGCACATCATTGTGCCGTTGGAGTCGGGCATATCGCGCATAAACTCGAAAAACTCGGAGCCCTTCTGAATGTTGATGTAGTGCAGGTGTGCTGACCCACAACTCCGCGATACAGTCGAAATTGGCAGCATCAATGGCCCGGGCGATCCAAAATCGATGATAAATATATACCGACAGTCTCCCGGAGGGTGGACGATATCATTTGTCGCATGCGTGTGATGGTGGAGGGTGAAACACGGTTGGAAACTGCGCCCAATTTTTGACTACGGTCGGTCATAATTCAGGCCATATCGATCGGATCGGAGCACCAAGAGCACCTGCTTAAAAGCTAGTGATATGTAGTCGCTTACGTTAATCAATGGCAGAGGAAGGGGATGGGACCTGTTGGTTATAACCATGTAGCCCTTTCGGATCATCCGATCGAGGTTTGGCCCCAAGCGAAATGGGGCCAGCCTGCCGTGCTTTGCGGCGCGTGCGGACAGGAGCTAACCATCGCGCAGTACATGGCAAGTGGCTAAATGCCCGATACTGGCGTTGCTTTCAACTCCGGCTGTCGCAATCATTACCAGTTTTATTTCGCAAATTCTGCCTAAGTCGCAGACTTTTCCTTATGTTCGAGGAACTGACCGAACACAGCCGCACATTCTTCCAGACAAGTCCGGTCGGCCGATCCGAAAGCATTAAGAGTATGGCTGTCGATGTCAATCTCTCCCACAATCTTCCCATTGAGACGGATAGGAACAACGATTTCCGACTTCGTGTCGATCGAACAGGAGAGATACCTCGGATCAGAGGAGACATCCTCTACGATCACGGTTTCTCCTTGCGCTACTGCGGCTCCGCAGATGCCCTGCGTTACCGGAATGCGAATATGTTCCGTAGGTGCGCCTCGAAATGGCCCGAGAACAAGAACACCGTCGTCGCTGGGATCCAGCATGTAGAACCCTACCCAGTTGTAATTTGGCAGACGCTCGGCAATAAGGGCGACGCTGAACTCCTGGAGCGAAGCAAAGTCTTTGGCTATCGTCGCGAAATGCCTAATTTCCGAAACTATTTCCTGAAGGGCTGGATTTGACATTCCTATTGTCCCTCACTCGCATCAAGCGAACTTCACAAAATGAAGCGCCACCGAGTTCATGCAATAGCGAACTGGTTTTTCGTCATCAAGCTGATGCTGAATTTGAGGAAAATGACGACCGACTCTCATTCAGATTGGGGATTTTCCCTCAGGCTGAAGCACGCCTACGGGCTTTTTCGCATCAAACGATAATGAATCAGATGAGTTGATCTGCTGAAGCCCCTGGAAATTCAGCGGGACTGGATGCGAGGGGAGATTCACTGCGAGCTCCTTACATCAGGAGGCTTCTGTTCAATTGGTTTCTTGAATTTTCTGCGGAAAGACTGGGCGCGCTTCATGAAGATCCTGAGTTTGCGATTGATCCTCGCGTTGATCATTGGTGTGACTTTCGTTTCGCTGGCTTCGTCCTGGTATGAGGTAAGGACTACGAAAGATGCACTACGTCAGGAGCTCGAGAGCAAAGCTGAAACTCTCGGCCAGAGCTTAGCCGCAGGTGCGGAGTCGCCCTTACTGGCGGGGGACACTGCCAGGTTGGAATTGATGGTTCAGCACTTCACCAAGCGCGACCATCTCCTTGGAATTGGCATCTACAGCCGCGATGATACTCCGTTGGTTGCAACTCCAGGTCTCGGTTCTCTGCTAGCGGGCGCGCCAAAACTCATGACGGACGCCCTTGTTGGTAATCGCACGGTCAGTGAATTTGTCCGGGTGCGTCTGAAGCGTACCCACATGCTAGTCACGCCTATACGCACAGCAGACAATAAAGTCGTCGGAGAAATCGTCGTCATCCACGACGCGACCTATATAAGGACCGAGATTCTTCGGATCTGGAGCCGAATTTTCCTTCGCATCGCGATTCAAGTGTTGGTGATTGCAGTTATCACATTTCTTGTTTTGCGTTGGAGCCTTGCAGGACCGATTGCGCATGTGGCGCAATGGATAAAGGCGCTCCGCACCGGACGGCACGCTGTTCAGCCCACACCCCAAGATCTGAATTTTCTTTTGCCCTTCGCGAATGAGGTAGCTCCGTTGGCAGAGAGTATGCGGCAAGCGCGTGCCGCGGCAGAAGCGGAAGCCAGATTGAGGAACATCAACGAATCTCTTTGGACTGCGCAGCGCCTCGCGGATCACGTACGCAATAAGCTAAATGGCAGCAGCCTTTTCGTGGTTTCAAACCGCGAACCGTACACGCACACACGACAAGACAAGAGGGTAAATGTCACTGTGCCAGCCAGCGGGTTGGTCACTGCACTTGAGCCGATTCTTCGTGCATGTCACGGAACCTGGGTAGCTCATGGAAGCGGCAATGCGGACGCAGAAACGGTAGACATCCATGACCGACTGAAGGTACCACCAGATGACCCACGTTATACGCTTCGTCGCATCTGGCTCGGCAGGGAAGAAGAAGATGGTTACTACAACGGGTTCGCGAACGAAGGTCTGTGGCCACTTTGCCACATCGCTCACACGCGCCCGATTTTCCGCACGTCAGATTGGGAATACTACAACAAGGTCAATAAGAAGTTCGCCGACGCTCTCGTGGAAGAGATAGGTAGCGAGGAACATCCGACTGTGCTGATCCAGGACTACCACTTTGCACTCTTGCCCCGAATGCTAAAGGAAAGGTTGCCCCACGCGAGAGTCGCTATCTTCTGGCACATCCCCTGGCCCAATGCCGAATCATTTAGCATCTGTCCGTGGCAACGGGAACTGCTCGACGGTTTATTGGGAGCGGACCTGATTGGCTTTCATACGCAAGCCCACTGTAATAACTTCCTTCATACGGTTGACCATGTGCTCGAAGCCAAGGTTGATTGGGAGCACTTCTTTATAGAACGCAATCAACATCGATCCTCTGTGCTCCCGTTTCCGATTAGTGTTGAATTGGTTGAAGACCGTTTTGATGCACGGAACGAAATTAGTGCAGAGGAAGAACGTAGCACGTTGCTCCTCGAATTAGGAATTGAAGCGACATTCCTCGGTGTAGGCGTCGACCGTGTGGACTACACCAAGGGCATACTGGAACGCTTTCGGGCGGTTGAGTCACTTTTGGAACGGTATCCCAAATATCAGGGCAAATTCACCTTCATTCAGATCGGTGCACCGACTCGCAGCCGCATCAAACGGTACGTCGATTTTCAAGTGGAGGTCAAAAACGAGGTCGAGCGGATCAACGCACGGTTCAAACGGGGAAAGTGGAAACCGATCGTTTTCCAGAACCGCGAGCATACACATCAGGAGGTGCAGCGCTACTATCGAGCTGCCCATTTGTGCATGGTCACGTCCCTGCATGACGGGATGAATCTGGTGGCGAAGGAGTACGTAGCAGCGCGACAGGATGAACGCGGCGTACTGATCCTGAGCCGGTTCACTGGCGCGGCGAGAGAGTTGCACGATGCGATCATCGTGAATCCCTACGACGTTGAATCGACCGCCGAGGCAATTGCGCAGGCACTCGAAATGAATGTGAGCGAAATGGCTGATCGAATGAGGCGAATGAGAAGGTCGGTCATGGAGCACAACATATATTGGTGGGCGGGCAGCCTGATCGGTCAGCTCTGCTCAGTTCGGCTAAGGCAAAATCGCACGAATATCTCTGTGATTAACAGAGCTCAGGTGGAGAGATAGCTTGCAGGACAAAGAGACAGCAATTGAGCTCACTGCGTTTCTGCAACAGACCAAGACAGCGCAGACAGCGGTCTTACTGCTGGACTACGACGGTACGTTGGCACCGTTTCATGTGGACCGGAACCTCGCCTATCCCTACCCTGGGGTCATCTCGATCCTGGAAAGAATCGTGCAGTCTGACAAGACGCGCGTAATCATCATTTCGGGACGACCCATCGCGGAGCTCAGGACCCTCCTGGGCTCAATAAGCAATCTTGAGATATGGGGGTCGCATGGTCTGGAGCATCAATTGAGCGATGGAAGCTACAGTCGCGTTCAGGTGAGCGAGGAGAACGCAGAGTCCCTGGCGGAGGCCGAGGAGTGGGTCGTTGCGCGAGGGCTGTTATCCAGCGCAGAGATCAAGCCTGGTGGGATTGCTATCCACTGGCGTGGAATGTCACCTGCCGAGGCAGCGAGAGTGCAGGCTCTGACTCAGCGCGACTGGGCAGCGTTGGCTGAAAGATCAGGACTTAAACTGCTTCAATTTGAAGCCGGATTGGAACTGCGCGTATCACATCCGGACAAGGGTGATGCGGTGAGATCGATACTTGCGGGACTGGACTCGAATGTGCCGACCGCATATTTAGGTGACGACCTTACAGATGAAGATGCTTTTCATAGCCTGAATGGACATGGCCTGTCAGTCCTCGTGAAAGCTGATTATCGCGAAACTATCGCCAAAGCCTGGATCAAGCCTCCACTGGGGTTAATTGAGTTTCTCGAACGATGGCTGAATAGTGTTTCCGGATAGCCTGATCTTCCCTAGTCCAAAAGCACTTGAAAAGACGGAACAAAGAGACTTAGGAAATCCCTGACAACGCCATCGGGAAGATATCGCACCTCCCACCAGAATTTGCTCTTGACAGTTTTTGGGCGACGTTGCTAGCGTTATTCGGCATTTGGAAATTGTTTCTCAAATGCAACAAACCATTGTAGAACTAACTTATCTATTGGAGAGCTTTTATGTACAGAGTGTTAGTACGTTTCGTTCCTGCGACCTTTGTAGTCGCCCTCTCCCTCTTTGCACACGCCACAGAAATTCCAGTCGGGACCCAAATTCCGGTTGGCTTCATCAGCTATAACGTCACCGGTACGAACGTGGCGGAATTCGATATTGTCAACTTTACGGGTCCCAATGCATCCACCCTGCCCGATACAACCTTTCCAATCTCAACTCCTTTATCTCTTTCCGGCCTCAGTCTGACCGTTGATTTTGCTAGCGGCGTTTCGGAGGTCTTCGATTCCTCCTACTTCACCCTGGATGGAGACGGTCTCTCTTTCGACGGAAAACAACTCTCGACCCTGAGCGGTGCACCAACCGGTCTTTTTGGCGCGACCGATGCCATCTTGACAGGGGTCTTCGACTCATCGCAGGTGACACTGAACGATGGAACTGTGGTGTATCTAGGTTCCAATTTCAGCACGACGATCAGCGATCCCGGTGGGTTGTCGGATGGAGATCTAGGCGTCATCAATGCGACTACTGTGCCTGAGCCGGCGACCTGGACTTTGTTGGGAACAGGAGTGTTCGGCCTGATCACTGCAATGGGTGCCGGCGTGGTGAAGCGTCGCTTTTCGGGGGCCGCGCTTGGTCTCGGCGGTGTCCTTGCATTGTCGCTGCTTCCAGCCACATCAAAGGCCCAAACTGTGGTCAAGCTCAACGCAACGACTAGTCCGAGTTCCGGTGCGACGGGAGGAGTGGTGAGCGTGACCGGCACGGGCTTTCCATCGGGAGTCACCGCGGCGGGCACCTCCGTTTCGTTGTCTTCAACGTGCGGAGGAGCGCCTGCAGTGGCAACCGTCACCACCGTGCAAACCGTTATTGGAACGAGTGACAAGATCGGGTTTACGATTC
This sequence comes from Edaphobacter aggregans, assembly GCF_003945235.1. Classification (NCBI taxonomy): domain Bacteria; kingdom Pseudomonadati; phylum Acidobacteriota; class Terriglobia; order Terriglobales; family Acidobacteriaceae; genus Edaphobacter; species Edaphobacter aggregans. The sequence goes on along the minus strand of NZ_RSDW01000001.1, from coordinate 524,050 downwards.
CTTCGTCTCTTGCTTCCGGAAGCTACTTCGTTTCGGTCAGCGGCGTCAGCTCGGGTGCGGTAAGCTTCAGCAGCAGCACCTGCTCGACGGTCAATGTAGTCGGCGGACCGTCGTCCACCCTGAGCATCGATACGACTAACCCTGTCGACTGGGTGATCAAGAACGGCGCTATGACGATCGATTACAACTCCACGTCTGGCGCCATCTGGAGCATCGTACCTACAGGAACTCAAGACCAACTCATCGACTTCAGCCCTGGCAACGCTACTATCAACGGCGTTGTCTACGACCCGGCGGACGGAGAGAGCGCAATTGGCGGAACAACGATACCGAGTACCTGGACTGGTCCTTCCGGCATCCCCAACCTCCCCGCCAGCTTCGCCAATAAGGAGCCCAAGGGCTTCTACATGGACCCGTCCGGCTTCAGCACGGTGACCGCCGTTCCCAGCTACACCCTGACCTCTTCCTATCTCGACTGGTGGGTTGCTTTTCCCGCCTCGGGCGTTGCCCCCACGAACACGACTGCATACGAAGAACACTTCGTGGTGACCCCGAACGACCCCGGCATTCACATCTACTTCAGCCTTAACCATCCCGCACAAGTTATGAACTCCAGCGGCACTCTGGTGAACAACGCCGCCGGAACTATTGGCGGCCAAGTGCAGTGGATCTGGCGAGGCAACGTCAACGAATTTACCAACTTTTACCAGAAACTGGCGGACCTGAGCATGGTGAATGGCGTGACGACACCGCTTCCGTCAACTGACGATTGTTTCTCCGGCGACAACGGCCGCAACGACCAGGACGTGACAGGCCGCGACACCATCGATCTCCATCCGCAGGTAGGAGTGGAGAATGCCTTCTCCCCGTATCCCGACCCAGCCAGCCAGATCCCGCAGGGATTTCATCGCCACTATTGTGTGAAGTATGACTTCTCCAGCTACGAGTACATTCACCAGGCGCACGGACTCTTTGGCAACAAGTATGGCCAGTGGGTGGTCTTCACTGCCGGCCATGACACACTGATCGATGGGCCGACGAAAGAGAACCTCAACTTGACGGGCAACATCCTTACCATTGAGCCCAACTCAAACCACTACAGGACCGGAGGTGTTGGGACCACATCGATCCCTGCAGGCACGGCCGGAAGCCGCCTCTATGGCCCCTTTTATGTGCGCATCAACCACTTCGGCATGGCCACCGATTCCTCGATCAACGGCGGCGTCATTCAGACGCCCGACGACATGTTTAACGATGCCGTGGCTGCAGGGGCCAGCTTCACTCACTTCTATGACAACGAATCAACGCTGCTGTCCAGAGGCTATGTTCCCACTAGCTCTCGCGGTTCGGTTTCGGTTCAGGTCAACGGCGTCGCAGGAGCTCCCAGAACGGCGTGGGCTGTCCTCAGCCAAAACAAGACGAACCAGGAAAACAGCACCCTCAGCTACCAGTACACGATCGATATCAGTGCTACGGGAAGCGGGACCTTCACCAACGTTGTCCCCGGAACCTACCGTCTGTCGGTGTGGGACTTTGGGCAGTGGGGCGAATACCGGCAGGACAACGTCGTAGTCACGGCAGGCAACACTAACACGCTTCCGACGATAGCGTTCGTTCCGGAAAACTTTGGCACCGTCGTCGGGACCATTGGAACTCCCGACCGCTCGTCGCACGAGTTCCTGCATGGTGCTTACACGCAGAATTACGCTGATGGGCCGCTGGGCTACGACGATCGCGAGTACTATGGCGCCTGGAATTATTGGGCCGACTGGGCGAACTCGCCGGTTCCCGGAGCCCCGGTTTACAACCTCACCGATGGACCCGGCTATACCGCGACCAACAATCCTCTCGCATGGAACTACGCGCACTGGGGCGGTTTCAACCCTGGACTCTATGGCGGCGCTTGCGCTGCATCTGACGACACAACCGACGCGTACCAGTACACCGGATGCACCAGTCTCGGCGATACAATCGGCATCCCCGCATACGTCAATACGCTACCTGGGCACTCGGGCACCAATGGCACTACTACGCCGACGCCTCCCTGGCAGATTCACTTCGCTACACCCAACGGCGCTTCGTCTCAGGCCTACGTAATCCTCTCCCTTGCCCTGTCCGCATCGCAAGGCCGGGAGACGGTGACCCTCAACGGCAATTCGCTCTCCTATTCGCCTCCCTCGAGCTTCAATAGCGATGCAGTCCAGCGCTCAGGACTCAGTGGTTATACCCAGTGGGTTGCCTTCCAATGGCCTACTTCCGCTCTCAATCCCGAAGGCACGGACAACGTGATCACTACCAGCGTTTCCGGGACGAACACACAAAATAGCGATGATGCGTTGCGCCTGGAGCTCTCCAACATAGGCGCAACTCCGTCCCTCACCGGCTGGAACGACTATTATTTCGTGACCAGCAGCACAACCACACCGTCCAACGACACAGTGCCTAATCCTTAGCATGGGCACTTGTTGTTGAGTAGAACGGAGTGCAACGCACAAATAGGCGAGCGAGTGGTGGCAGAGAAATAGAACCTCTGCACCACTCGTTTCCATCTATCCCAAAAACTTCCCGATACAATTCAATGAAATAGAATGATGTCCCCAGACGATTGTGTCGATCACACAATATCGTCAATCTCAATACACCGGAGAATAACGCATGAGTCGAGACCCGGAGTCCGAATCGAAAGGATGGTGGCGGACTCTTCCCGGCCTATTAACCGCTGCCGCTGGAATCATCACGGCTCTCACCGGACTTCTCGTGGCTGTTCATCAGACAGGCTTCTTTGACCGTAGCCCTCAACCGGTCTCTGAGACACGAAGCGAGCCCCATCCCACAGACAGCTCACATCCAATCCGAACGGAAAGCGCAGCGGCAGCCCCTGCAGTCGGCACTTCAGCCTCCCGGTCCCTGACTCTTCCGGAAAACGCCGAAGTAAGGTCTGGGCAAGCTGTCTTCAAACTGTTATTGGCACGCCTCGATCCCTACTCGCCAGGTAAGGCCTCCTTGCACCTTACTGTTCGCATGACGAACAACGATCGCTTCGACGCAAATTTTTGGGCAGCCTCTTTTCGCCTCTTGGTGGACGGATCATTGCAGTCACCAGCAAACGATCTAAATGAACTCGTGTCATCACACAGCGCGAAAGAAGGCGATGTTGACTTCGTGATACCCGCGAACATCTCAACAGCGGGCCTCCAGATGGGCGACGTCGGCGACGGCAAGCCAACGATCACCCTTAACCTTCAACCCCCCGGGCAATAAAGCCGCAACGTAAGTCAGTGGGACGAAATCTGTATCCAGGCACTCCGCAGAAAATCGAAGGTCCCCGACGCGTCCGGTTTAACACCTTCAATCCGGCGCGTATGAATCACCTGATTATTCGGATACCAGAGTGGAATCCCCGGCAGGTCATCAGCCAGTATCTTCTGTACCTCGACATAATCTGCACGCCTCCGTTGCTGATCAGTTTCGATCGCTGCAGCCGCCATCAACGCATCAATATGTGGATTCGAGTATCTGCCGCGATTACCACCCTTGGGGGGAAACGCATCCGATCCATACGCGTAGCGGAAGATATCCGGATCTTCGTTGCTTCCAATCCATCGCAGCGCATACATCTGGAACGCACCCCGCGTCACATCTGCATAGAAAGTCCCAAACTCAGCGGAGCGGATATCGAGCTGGATCCCCGTCGCCCGAAGCTGTTGTTGAAGCACCGCCGCCATCAACCGAGTCGTCTCATCGGTTGAAGTCTTCAATGTAATCCGCAACCTGATGCCATCCTTGTTCGCATGAAAGCCAGCCTGATCAAGCAACTGCTGCGCACGCGCAATATCGTGCGGATACTGAGCCATCTCACCATCACTCGCCGCAGCCCAATGCCCAATGGGCAGCAGCGTGTTAGCCAGCCGCGCTTGTCCGCGCCAGATTGCATCCACAATCGCCTGCCGGTCCATCGCACACGCAATAGCCTGCCTCACCCGCCTGTCCTTCAGAGCCGGATCATTAACATTGAAGTTCGTATAAATGATCGGCGCTCCAGCGCTGCTCTTGACCTCCAGATTAGGTTCCTGCGCAAGCGTGTGCACCATGTCGAGCGTCACGACGTTGCTCGCAAGATCAGCCGAGCCCTTCTTCAACTCAAGCGCACTCGTGATGGCATCCGGAACCACCGCGAAGCGTATGTGCCTGATCCTGCTGGCTCCAGCCGGAGCTCCCGCGTTCTCTGCCCAGTAGTTCTCGTTCCGGTCGACGATGACCTCCTTATCTTGCACCGCGCTCACAAATCGAAACGGCCCGCTACCCACCGGATGCAAACCAAAGTCCCGGCCCGCCCCACGTGGCACAACGCCGAACAGCCCATCGCTCATGTTGAACAGAAGTCCAGCAACCGGACGCTTCAATCGCACGACTACCGTCAGCCTGTCACGAACTTCCACTCGATCGACCGCAGCAAAGGCGCCGCCCTTAGCCGTAATCAACGTGCCATCGACCATGCTACGTATCGTCCAGGCGACGTCCTCGGCCTCAAGCGGCCGCCCATCATGAAAGCGCACCCCACCGCGCAGATGGAATATCCACGTGAGAGCATCGGGCTGCTCCCAACTCGTCGCTAGCCACGGCTGCAAATTGAAGTGCTCGTTCTTCTTCACCAAAGCATCGAAGATCAGCCCACCCACACGCTCGCTCTGTGCATCTGTCCCTTGACGAAGATCGAGATTGTTTGGACTACTCTCGATGATCATCACCACAGAACCAGCCTCTTCGACTCTCTGGCGACAACCCGTCAGCAGCCCCGTACAGATCACGATAATCGACCAGACGCAACGGCGAACAGCCGTTGAAAAAGTCATCGCCGGACAGTCGCGTCGTGTCATCCGTGGGTGACCTTTCCCAGCACAACAGGCCGCGACGCCCCCGTAGCCGCAGGCACATTCCCCGTCATTCCAAACCAGGTTAGCCACGCCATCAGCGCAAACGCCACTCCCTCCTTGGCCTGCGCCGGAACCCCCAACTCCTGCATTAACCGAACCCGCACACCAAGCGGCTCAAACCCCTGCCGCAGCATCTCCATCAAAGTCGCATTCTTTACACCCCCACCAGCGACCACATACTCCGTTCGCACAGCCAACGGAGCAATCTGTCCCAGATGTCCCCACACAAATCTCCGATAAGCATCAAAAATAGACTGCGCAGTCAGAGCAGTTGCAGTGGTCACTACATCCGCATCGCTCGCACCTGCCTTCCTGCACATCCCCACAAATCTGTCGACAAACTTCTCACCAAACTCTTCTCGTCCACAGCTCTTAGGAGGCAGGGCAGAGAAGTAGCGTTCGCGCAAAATTCGCTCCACTACAGCAGAAATCACCTTTCCTCGCCTCGCCACCGTCCCACCCCTATCAAATCCACGACCATACAGACGCGCCATGCATCCATCAATCACCATATTTCCCGGTCCCGTATCGAACGCCATCACCCGATCGACCGAAGCGCCCGCAGGAATCGCCGTCATATTCCCAATGCCGCCGAGATTCTGCAGCACACGGTTCACCTTCGCCGAGCGAAACATCGCATAATCCAACATTGGCACCAACGGCGCACCCTGCCCACCCGCAGAAAGATCAGCGGGCCTAAAATCACTGACAACCGGCACACGCAGACGTTCCGCAATCACCGAAGCCTCACCGATCTGCCACGTGCATCGCACATCACTGCCGAGATATCGCGAAGCAACGCCCTGGTGATAAATCGTCTGCCCGTGGCATCCCACAAGCGCAGCCTTCACCCCAAACTGATCCAGCGCACTGACAACAGCATCTGCATAAATCTCACCCAGACGCCAGTTCAACCGCGAAATCTCCGCTACGGAGACAGCCTTCGCATCCATAGCCTGCAACACCGCCGCCCGTACCGCCTTTGAATAACCGAACCCAGCCGCGCCAATCAACTTGATTTGCGGAGAATCGCCCTCTACCTGTGACGGCGAAATCTTGCACAGCGCAACATCGACGCCATCGGCCGAGGTCCCACTCATCACACCCGCAACCACCATGGACTTCGCCTTCATCGCCATCATCCCTTCAACTCACGCTGCAACTCCGCCAGCAGATTCAAAGCCTCACGCGGAGTCAGTCCATCCACATCCACCTCGCCCAAGCGATCAACAATGCGTTGCGAAAGCGGAGTGAACATCGTCAACTGAAGCTGCTGTGTTGCAACTGGAGAAGCCTCGCGCACCTGCTGCGTCTCCGTCCGCTCATGCACCTTCAAAACCTCTCTCGCGCGCGCAATGACACCCGTAGGCAGTCCCGCCAATCGCGCAACTTCAATGCCATAACTTTTACTCGCCGGACCCGCCTCCACCGTGTGGAGAAAGACAATCCCCCCAGCCGTCTCCTTCACCGTCACACGCAGATTCTTCAGCCGCTCCAGCCGATCAGCCAGAAGCGTCAGCTCATGATAATGAGTGGCAAACAAAGTACGCGCCCCAATGCGATCATGCAGATACTCCACCGTAGCCCAAGCCAACGAGAGTCCGTCATACGTTGCCGTCCCGCGCCCCATTTCATCGAGCAGCACGAGCGAGCGCGAAGTCGCCGTATTCAAAATTGCCGCAGTCTCCGTCATCTCGACCATAAACGTCGATCGCCCACGCGCCACATTGTCGCTGGCCCCAATCCGCGTATAAATCCGATCGACCAACCCAAGCCGCATCCGCTCTGCCGGAACAAAGCATCCACATTGAGCCATCACAACCAGCAGCGCAGCCTGCCGCAGATACGTACTCTTACCACCCATATTCGGCCCCGTAATCAGCAATACCGCAGGCCCCGCATCCGCATCTAGATGAGCAGAATTCGGCACAAACCTTCCGCCACCTGACTCTTCAAGCCGCCGCTCTACGACCGGATGCCGCGCCTGGATAAATTCCAGCACACCGCTCTCATCGACTTCAGGCTGCACCCATCCACGCAACGTCGCTAGATGCGCAAAGCACGCAAGCAGATCGACCTCCGCCACACGTCGCGCTGTCTCCCGCATACGCCCGGCCGCGTCGAGCAGTTGCCGCCGCAGCTCAGCAAACAACCGCCGTTCAATCTCCGCACTACGCTCCTGCGCCGTCAGAATCTTGGTCTCATACTCCTTCAACTCCGGAGTAGTAAACCGCTCCGCATTTACCAACGTCTGCTTGCGCTCATAGTTCGCAGGAACAGCCTTTGCATTGGCCTTCGTCACCTCAAGGTAATACCCAAACACATTGTTGAATCGAACCTTCAGACTGCCGATGCCGGTACGCGTCCGTTCCCGCTCTTCAATCGCAGCAAGCGCCTGCCGGCCACTCCGACTCAACTCACGCAGCTCATCCAACTCAGCATCAATGCCCGCGCGAATCGCACCCCCATCCGCCAGTGACACAGGAGGCTCATCGGCAATGGTCCGCACAATCATCTCGTGCAGATCCTCCATCGCATCAAAGCCATTCATTAAAGAAGCCCACCGCTGCGCATCGAACTCCTTCAGCGCACCCAACAACCCCGGTAGACAACCAAGCGTAGCCGCCAACGCCAGCACCTCACGTGGCCCCGCAGAATCCAGCGCAACGCGCCCCAACAGCCGCTCAAGGTCGAGCACCCCATCCATCCCACGCCGCAAACCTTCACGCCGTCGCAGATCACCCGTAGCCTCCGCAACAGCCTCAAGCCTCAACTCAATCTCAGTGCGATCACACGAAGGCCGCAACAGCGTAGCCCGCAGCAGCCGCTTACCCATAGGCGTACAACAAGCATCCAGCGTGTAGAACAGCGTAGTCTGCGAACTCTCCCCCGAAAACAGCGGCTCAATCAGCTCAAGATTCCGCACACTCACAGCATCCAGCTCAAGCGAGTTCGACCGCTCATAGAACCGCAGTCCATCGACATGCTCAAGCCCACCCTGCTTCGTCGCACGCATGTAATGCAGCAGAGCACCCGCCGCAACCCCAGCAGCATCGTGCCCACCCAACCCCATCCCATCAAGCGAGTGCACCTTGAAGTGATTCCGCAGCAACGGAACCGCATACTCAGCCGTAAACACCCACTCCTCCAGCGGAGTCTTCGTACGAATCCCCTCAACCCCCGCCGAAGCTTCCTCCGTAGCCTCACCGGCAAGATTCACCCCACCCAGCAGCCCCTGCCCATACAACAGCTCCACCGGACGAACCCGCCCCAACTCATCCACCAACTGAGCCCACGCCCCAACTCCGGCAAACTCCGTAGCGCGAAACTCCCCAGTAGAAAGATCCAGCAAAGCCAACCCACAAACCGATCCCGCTCCAGACCCCGTCACCACAATGCTCGCAAGATAATTGCTCTGCTCCGCCCCCAACGCCGGATCGAGCGCGGTCCCCGGCGTCAGCACCCGAGTCACCTCACGCCGCACAATCGTCTTCGTCTGCTTCGGATCCTCCATCTGCTCGCACAGCGCAATCTTGTACCCCTTGCGCAACAGCTTCTGCAGATACCCCTCCGCCGCATGGTAAGGAACCCCACACATCGGAACCGTCTTCGTCTTATCCCGCGACGTCAGCGTTAGCTGCAACTCCCGCGCGGCCACCACCGCATCCTCAAAGAACAGCTCGTAAAAATCCCCCAGCCGAAAAAACACCAAAGCATCCGGATGCGCATCCTTAGCCGCCCGGTACTGCCGCATCACCGGAGTCAATCCCGCCACATCCATCCCTAAAACCGCTGTCGTCTCATTCCCCATAAGCAGAAAGGCCAGAATACCGCACCGTCACCAACTGCATTGTCGATATTCTCTTGGCTCTACGGTTACTGCTCTCGAATGAGCGGCAAGAAGCTCGTTTTCTTCGGCAACGGCCGTGCACTGTTACTCTCCGGTTGAATAGCCCACTGCCGAGTGGATTCCCCATCCTTCAGCGCCACCACAGCCTCACCGCTCGATGTAGCCCCCACCACGCGGAGAGCTTCAGACCCACACCCAACCGTATAAGGAACAAATCGACTCAAGTAAAACGTCGAAGCCCGATCAGAGCCCACCTGGTATTCGATAAGTATTGAATACGCTCCCGGCCTCCTATAAGGGTTTTTCCCCGCTTCGCCCAGCGTCGGGCTATCACTCTCGCAAGCTAATCCAAAGAATCGCTTACCATCCGAAGAGAAGCCCTCAGCTCTCACCTCGAGCCTTCGCCCGTACACATCGATGGCGTCCCAACCTAGGTCAACTGAACGAACGGGCTTGCCCGGTAGTGTCACAAGAAGCGAGTATGCCGACTCGCATTCATGGCTCATCTTGCGGTGATCGTCGTCGCTTGTGATCGCTAGCCCGACGACAATTCCATCCGGGCCGCGAACTCCGCTCGTCTGAACTTTGCTTCCCACCCCTGCAGAACAAGCCATCGCCGCGCTGAAGGTGTTGATAGTACCCATCTTCCCAGTAACACCCGGAGCCTCCTGCCAGATAAAAGCAGGCAAAGTGAGCATAACCGCCGTCAGTAAGCCAAGCATGAGCAGTACTCTACACTGCCGTTTCGATATACTGAAGATTCGCCGCAATTAAGCGGACGAACTCTATTTCATGTCCCTTCTCTGGCTCAGAGTCGCCGTTCTCCTCTATGGCATCGCCGCGCTGGCCGTCCTCCCGGCGGCCCTCTACGACCGTCCCCGCTGGCGGCACATCGCCATCCCTGCCACTGTTGCCGCACTCATCTTCCACTTCGTCTCGCTCGCCGAGATGCTCAACGCCGCCCACCACCGCCTCCCCGTCGATACCCACGAAACCCAGGCCCTACTTGGCCTCCTCTTGGCCCTGGCTTTCCTGCTCGTCTATTGGCGATACAAAACCGTCTCTCTCGGCATCTTCATCCTGCCCATCTGCTTCCTCCTCGGCATCGTCCCCGCCTTCCGTCCCGGCCAGGAGACCACGCCCTTCCCGCAGTTCCACACCGGCTGGATCTTTCTCCACATAGCGCTCCTTTTAGCCGCTTACGCCGCTCTCTTCCTCTCACTACTGGCCTCGCTCCTCTACCTGATTCAAGAGCGCCGCCTCAAGCAGAAAGCCCCAACCCCCACGTGGCTCCCGCCCCTCGAAACCACCGACCAGATAGCCCTCAAGACCCTCCTCTTCGGCCTGCCCTGCATGACCGCCGGCCTTCTCATCGGCTCCCTAATTGCCCAGCAGACTATTGGCCCAACCTATTTCCTCGACCCCAAGGTCCTGCTCTCCTTCGCCATGTGGCTGGCCTACGTCGGAATGATCTACATCCGCCGCCACGCCGGTCTTCGCGGACGTCGCGCCGTCTATCTCTCTAGCTTCGTCTTCCTCGTCGTCCTCGCCGTCTGGGCGGCCAACCAATTCTCCGCCGTACACAGGTTCACAACGCCATGAGCCTGAATCTCGTACTCCTCGGCGTCAACCACAACACCGCACCCATCGAGGTCCGCGAACGCCTCGCCATCCCTGCAGGCCGCCTCGCCGACGCCACCCGCACCCTCCTGCACCAGCCAGGCATCCGCGAGGGACTCATCCTCTCCACCTGCAACCGCGTCGAACTAGTCACATTGCAGGAAGACAATTCCGCCGGAATCGACCTCCTCCGCTTCCTCCACGAGTACTTCGCCGTCCCCGCCCAGACCATCCAGCCGCACCTCTACGAGTTCCGCGAGCGCGAAGCCGTCCGCCACCTCTTCCGCGTAGCCAGCTCACTCGACTCCATGGTCGTAGGCGAGCCGCAAATCCTCGGCCAGGTCAAAGAGTCCTACACCGTAGCCCGCGAAGTAGGCGCAGTCTCAAGCCAGCTAGACACGCTCCTCCAGCGAGCCTTCACGGTAGCCAAAAAAGTCCGTACCGAAACCCAGATCGGCTCCAACTCCGTCTCCATCGCGAGCGTAGCCGTCGATCTCGCCCGCAAAATCTTCGGCTCGTTAGAAGGCAAAACCGTCCTCCTCGTCGGAGCCGGCAAAATGTCCGAGCTAGCCGCTCGCCATCTCATCCAGCAGGGCGCCTCAAAAATCCTCGTAGCCAACCGCACCCACTCCCGCGCCGAAAAGATCGCAGCCCAGTTCAGCGGTCCCGCGGTTCACACCGAAGCCATCCCCTTCGATGACCTCTACGCCCAGGCCGACCGCGCCGATATCGTCATCACCTCTACCGGAGCCCCACAAAAACTCTTCGACCGCTCCCATGGACAGCACTTCCTCCACCGCCGCCGCAACCGTCCCATGTTCTTCATCGACATCGCCGTCCCCCGCGACGTCGACCCCAGCATGAACGAAGTCGAGGGCTGCTTCGTCTACGACATCGACGACCTCCAGCAGGTAGCCGCTGCCAACCTCGCCGACCGCAGCCGCGAAGCGCAGGCGGCCGAGACAATCGTCAGCAGGGAAGTAGACAAATACCACGAACGCCTCCAGTCTCGCGACGCCGTGCCCGCCATCATCGCCCTCCAGCAAAACGCCGAGGCCATCCGCGAAGCAGAAGTAGCCCGTTCCGCCAAACGTCTCGCCGCGCTCACCCCCGAGCAGCGCGAAGCCGTAGAAGCCCTCACCCGCAGCCTCACCGCCAAGCTCCTTCACCCTCAGCTCACCGCTCTGCGCGAATCCGCCCGCAAAAAAGACAACGACTAACCGAGCGTCTATCGATTCCTATCGCTCAACATTTGCCTTAGTCCCATTCAGAGTTGCGCGCATCATATCCGCATACTGCCGGTCCAGAAATCCCACGCGAAAAAGGAACTGCCCAAAGCTCCCAAGCTCTCCCGGGAACCGCTCTCGATTCAGCATGAACGAGTAGGTCCAGACCACGTGCGTCCGCCCATCGCCCAGATCGGTATCGTGAAAATCACCAACGCCATAAACAATCGGACGCGCCGTCTCACTCGTGTAATTCCACACCACATAGCGGAAGTGGTAGGAATTGCTTGTTTGCTCTCGTTGAAGTACCTCTTCCTCAAGCGTGGAGCCATCCGTAAGACAAGTGAGCCGTCGCGAACCCGGTGTTCCAAACGTATCCTGGACTAGCATGTGCTCTCCCGTAACACCAGGCAACGAATCCGACTTATGAATGATGTCCTTGAGCGGCCTGCTGGAACCATGAAGCACCGCAGCCAGCGGCCGATTGATAGTGACCTCTTCTGTGTGCGAGACCAACTCCTCCGCATTCGCAATAGCCGGATGGGGAATATCAACGAATCCCGGTGGTGGAGCACAAACTTGTGCGGGAACAGCCACCACACCCGCCGAGAGTATAAAAACCAGTGATATCGAGAACCGCAGCGCACCCATAATCCGCACCTCGTATATTCCGATTATCGTAATATACGAATATCGTTCTATATCGTCAAGAGGTCTCTTCCGGTCTGTGACAACTGCAATGGATAAACTATGATGGCCAAGCAATGAAACGAAGCCCCGCAAACCCCCAGAAGGTTGACGATTCTCAATCCATCACGCTCCACGGGTGCATCGCCACCCTTTTGCGCCGTTTCAAGCTCGAACCTGGCATCCTGGCCGGCAGCGCCTATGCAGACCTCCACGCGAACGACATAGGCCTACTCCAGGTGCTGGCAGAGCCTGGCGACTGGAGCGTTCGCAAAATCGCCCAGGCGCTCCAGTCTCCCATCACCACCATCTCCTCAGCGCTCGACCGCCTCGAAGCTCGTCGGGTCGTCGTTCGCCAGCGAAGACCCTCAGACCGCCGCACTGTATACATCGAGCTGACCTCCATAGGTCTTCGATTAGCGGCCAAGCTGCGCGATGTCCAGGTTGAAAACTGCCGTCTCATGTTGCTCCAGCTTGCCCCCAACGAGCGCGACGAACTCCTTCGCCTCGTATCGAAAATTGTTGGCCGCTAAAATCCCGTATCCTAGAGAAGTCATGAGCAAAGAGCACGACATCCTCACCACACCCATCCGCATAGGCTCCCGAGGCTCCCAGCTGGCCCTCTGGCAGGCCAACCACGTCCTCTACGCCCTGCGCGACGCCGGCCACGCCGCCGAGATCGAAATCATCCGCACCACCGGCGACCGTATGCAGCAGCCCGGCTTCGTCCCACCCGCGAACCTCGACGGCAAAGGCATCTTCATCAAAGAAATCGAGGAAGCCCTCGAAGAAGGCCGCATCGACCTCGCCGTCCACTCCCTCAAGGATCTCCCCACCCAACTCGCCCCCCAGTTCACCCTCGCCGCCATCCCCAAACGCGCCGACGCCCGCGACGTCTGGGTCTGCGAACCCTACTGGGCCCTCCATACGCTCCCCATGGGAGGCCGCATCGGCACTACCAGCCCACGCCGCCGAGCACAACTCCTGGCGCTCCGCCCCGACGTCCAATTCGTCGACGTCCGTGGCAACATCGACACGCGCCTCAAAAAGCTCGCCGCCGGTCAATGCGACGCGCTCGTCCTCGCCGCCGCTGGCCTCGACCGCCTCAAGCGCGCCGAGTGGGTGCACCAACGTTTCTCCCCCGACGAGATATGTCCCGCCCCGGGGCAAGGAGCGCTCGCCATCGAGACCCGCTCTTCCTTTACCGATCGCGACCGCGCCATCCGCCAAGCCATCGCCTTCCTCGACCACCCCGAGACCCGTTTCTGCGTTGAAGCCGAACGCGTTACACTCGATGCTCTCGGCGGAGGCTGTTCGCTCCCCGTCGGCGCTCACTGTGTTCCCGAGTTCAACAAGTGGCGTATGTTCGCCCAAGTCGTCGCGCCCGACGGCGAATCCATGGTACAGATTGAGACCGAAGCCACCTTCGACACCAGCTCCGAGACCCTCGGCCAGTGGGTCGCCGACGACCTCAAATCCAAAGGCGCCCTCGACCTGCTCTCGCTCAGCGCAAGCTAGTCAAATCGCCCCGTCACACCGTCCCCACATATTCACGGCGTTCACACATTCCAGTGTCGAATCGCTATAAACTGACAAATGGAAGTAGCGAGGTGGAATGAACGAAGGTCGTTGGGTTTTATTGATTGCAAGCGAAGTGGGTGGTACCGACTCGGTCTCAGACCGCGCCATGGAGAGGCTTGTTGAAGCAATTAGTGAAGAGGGTTACGAGGTCGTCCGCACCTCCACGCCGGAAGATGGTCTGTCGCTGGTAACGTCGGACCCGTCGCACAGTGCGATCCTGCTCGACTGGGACCTCGAAGGCGAGAACCAGTTCGACGAGCGCGCCGCACTCAAGATCCTCCGTGCCGTCCGCCATCGCAACAAGAAAATCCCGATCTTCCTCATCGCCGACCGCACCCTCGTCAGCGAACTCCCCCTCGAAGTGGTCAAGCAGGTCCACGAGTACATCCACCTCTTCGGCGACACCCCGGCCTTCATCGCCAACCGTGTCGACTTCGCCGTCGAGCGCTACCACGAGCAGCTCCTCCCGCCCTACTTCCGCGAACTCAAGAAGTACACCGACCAGGGCGCTTACTCCTGGGACGCTCCCGGCCACATGGGCGGCGTCGCGTATCTCAAGCACCCCGTCGGCATGGAGTTCCACAAGTTCTTCGGCGAAAATCTCCTCCGCTCCGATCTCGGCATCTCCACCGCGCCCCTCGGTTCATGGCTCGATCACCTCGGGCCCGCCGGCGAATCCGAGCGCAACGCCGCCCGCATCTTCGGCGCCGATTGGACCTTCTACGTCCTCGGCGGCTCCTCCACCTCCAACCAGATCATCGGTCACGGAGTCATCGCTCAGGACGACATCGTTCTCGCCGACGCCAACTGCCACAAATCCATCTGTCACTCCCTCACCGTCACCGGCGCGCGCCCCGTCTACATGAAGCCCACGCGCAACGGCTACGGCATGATCGGCCTCGTCCCGCTCAAGCGTTTCCACCCCGACTTCATCAAGGGCCTCATCGAGCGCAGCCCGCTCACCAAGGGTGTCGAAAACCAGAACCCGACTTATGCCGTCGTCACCAACTCCACCTACGACGGCCTCTGCTACGACGTCAACCGCGTCGTTGAAGAGCTCTCCAAATCCGTCCCTCGCGTCCACTTCGACGAAGCTTGGTACGCCTACGCAAAGTTCCACAAAATCTACCGCGGCCGCTTCGCCATGGACGTCCCCGACGACATGCCCGGCCGTCCAGCCATCTTCGCCGTGCAATCCACACACAAGATGCTCGCGGCCTTCTCCATGGGCTCCATGGTCCACATTAAGCTCAGCCCCCGTGCTCCGCTCGACTTCGACCAGTTCAACGAGTCCTTCATGATGCACGGCACCACCTCGCCCTTCTACCCGCTCATCGCATCGCTCGACGTGGCCGCAGCCATGATGGACGAACCTGCCGGTCCCACGCTGATGTACGACACCATCCAGGACGCCATCAGCTTCCGCAAGGCCATGTCCTCAGTCGCTCACCGCCTCCGCGCCGCCGAAGGTGGTGAAGGCTGGTTCTTCCGCCTCTTCCAGCCCGATCAGGTCATCGACCCCGCCGACGGCCAGATGCACGTCTTCGAAGAAGCCCCAGACTCGCTCCTCTCCAAAGACCCCAACTCCTGGACACTCAAGCCCGGCGAGGACTGGCACGGCTTCCAGGACGAAGACATCGCCGACGGCTACTGCATGCTCGACCCCACCAAGGTCACCATCCTCATGCCGGGCGTCAACGCGCAGGGTCAGGTCAGCGACTGGGGCATCCCCGGCGCCATACTCACCGAGTTCCTCGACTCCCGCCGCGTCGAAATCGCCCGCACCGGCGACTACACCGTCCTAGTCCTCTTCTCCGTCGGCACCTCCAAGGGCAAGTGGGGAAGCCTCCTCGAGAACCTCTTCGAATTCAAGCGCCTCTACGACAGCGAAGCTCCGCTCGAAGAAGCGCTCCCCGAACTCGTAGCCAAGTACCCCCACCGCTACCGCAACACTACCCTCAAAGAACTCTCGGACGAGATGCACGCCGCTATGGTGCAGCTCAACCTGCCCACACTCGTCGGCGACGCCTGCGACGAAGACTTCGACCCCGTCCTCACCCCGGCGCAGACCTACCAGAAGCTCCTGCGCGCCGAAACCGAAAAAATCCGCTTCACCCACATGGCCGGCCGCATCGGCGCCGTCATGCTCGTGCCTTATCCTCCCGGCATCCCCATGTGTATGCCTGGCGAGCGCCTCGGAGGTCCCGAAAGCCCCGTCATCCGCCTCATCCTCGCCACCGAAGAGTTCGGCAAGCGCTTCCCCGGCTTTGAACGTGAGGTCCACGGCATCGAAACCGACGCCGAAGGCAACTACTGGATGCGAGCCGTCATTGAAACCCCCGGCGTCAAGCTCTCAGTCAACGGAAATGGAAACGGAAACGGCAAGCAACACCCACCCAGCTCCGCCCCGCCGCTTAAAAAGAGCCGCAAACCCCGCCGCCCACCCGAATAATTCTAAAAGGGGTGGCTCGCATTATCCCTGCGCTGAGCAGTGATGATCCGAGTCACCTTACTTTGTGCGGCTTTTTTGTTGCCATCCCCACATGCGGGAAAGCAATCATCTCCTCCTGATTCCGACAAACCGCGCTCTCAAATCTTGATAAAGATCCGCCGCCGATAGAGCGGATACACCGCCAGCCAGCACACCAACACAAAACCCAGCGAGTAAAGCAGGGAAGCGAACGCCGCATCTGGCACCACGCTATGAATCCCGTTGTACATCCATCGCCCCAGATTCACTCCCGGAGCAACATGAATGCTGCCAATCGCCCCGGCCAGCAGTTCCGAGAAGACATACGCCACAATCGCATTCGTCCCAAACACCTGCAAAAACGTCGTCCACCACCCACGCCGCACGCCTCGCACATCGACGAGCCAGATCGAAAATGCCAGCAGCAGCAGACTCCACCCCGCCGCAAACAACACATACGAGCTGGTCCACAACTTCTTATTGATCGGAAACCACACGTTCCAAAGCCACCCCAGCAAGACCCCGCTCAAGCCCGCGTACTCAATCCCCCGAGCCTTCGCCTTCAGCGTCCTCTCCGTCCGTAGCCAAAGCCCCGTCAGCATCCCGATCAGCGCCGTCCCCAGCGCAGGCAGCGTGCTGATCAGCCCCTCAGGATCGCGTGTCCGCTCATATAAATGCGAAGCCGAAAATATCTGCCGGTCGAGCCAAGCCACCAAATTCCCATCATGATCCAGCAACGGAACATCATGTGTAGGAACGCCATATCCTGGCACCGGCACAAACCGCATGATGATCCAGTACCCAGCCAGCGCCGCCACCACCAGCACCACCTTATCCTTCCACCCCGGCCACACCAGGTACAGCGTAGCCACAACGAAATAGCAGACCGCAATCCGCGGAAGCACCCCATAAATCCGCAGCGTATGCAGATGAAACTGCGGAAAGCTATTCACCAGCAGCCCCAGCAAAAACAAAATCACCGCTCGCCGCAGCGTATGCAAAAACAGCGACTGCTTCGTCGCTCCCTGAGCCAACCGCGAAGCGGTAGAGAACACCGTCGAGATCCCCACCAGAAACAGAAACGTCGGGAACACAAGATCAGTCGGCGTAAACCCATTCCACGCGGCATGTTTCAGCGGCCAGTAAGCCGCCGCCTCCGAGCCGTTGTTATTCACCAGGATCATGAAGCCAATCGTGAGCCCGCGCAACAGATCCAGCGAGAGCAGCCGCCCCGGCTTGACCATCGAACCCGTTTCCCCTGCAACGATCGTCGTATTCATAACACTCATAGTCTGCGCTTTGCCCTTGCCGTATTTGTACCGCACGAAGTGGGAACGAGGCTCCCTGTTACGGCCTGTCCGCAAGTTCACGTAGCCGAAAGCATATCAGCCTCATCCGTCTCACGCCCGCGGATGCACGCCTCACCCACCATCAGGCCAACACCACCCCACCCAACAGGTTGCGATTTCGGGTGGTGTGCCTCGATCCAACGCCGGCTTGACCTACAGACTCCCGACAATCTTCCGATACTCATCCTCCGTAAACGCCCGCGAAGTCTGCGTAGTAATGCCTCCCTTTGAAATCTGCGTTAGCATTGCCTTCGCCATTACTTCATCATTCGGCGCTTCCGTGATGATGAGCATATCGTGCGCTCCCGTTGTCATAAAGAAGTGCAGTACCTTGACGCCTTCCGCTGCAAGGGCATTCTTCGCGGCATCCAGTCTGGCTGGGCTGTCCTTAACTGTGTGTGCTCCCTGCGTAGTCCAACGCGCAAGCGTGACATAAGTTGGCATACATTACCTCGTGTTGCGGCATCCTAGGCGCGTAACTCCAACAAAGTCAACGCTCAATTGAAGCACGCAGTAAAGCGGCCAGCACAGCCAGTTGCAATTGACTCCCAATGTCTTATCTCGAGACGACGAACCAATCAACTCATCAAAGCGCCTCTTCCTGGAATGGAAGGCGTTGCCTCGAATCAACTTATCTGCTGTCCGGAGAGCAATGCACTATCCGCAGGTTTGACAGGCAAGTATTCAAGTCCGCCAGCTCCGTTTGGCGTAAAAGTCTCCGTAAGAAGAAGGTTGTTGTTGAGTATGTCACGGTATTCGATCGTCAACTTAGTGCCATCGAAGAGAAGAACAATGTGGCCGTTATAGCCAACCTTGGTGTTCGGATCCTCTTGGTCTATGGGGTGCTGTCTCGGATCGTAGAAGCGGATCTTGGAGTCTGGTTGACTCAGTTTGGTAATTTCAACTGGCATGCCGCCATGCCCTATGCATCGTGGATAGCCTGTTAGACCATTCCCGAGGGTCTGCTTCTCATAAACCGTTAAGCGATGTTCATGACCGTAGAGCCAGACAAATTCTTGCCCATTCAAAAATCCCAGTTCCGCTAATTGTTTAACTGGTTTCTTGAATGCATGTTCGAAGGAACTCATTGGTTGATGATGTGTCAGCAGCAAAATGGGTTTCTTAGTGCTGCTCTTTGCCTGGAGTATGTCCATCGTCTGCTTCAGCCAAGCCAGCATCTTGTCATCAAATCTCGCATCGACGTTGAAGAACGGTATGCTGTTCAAGCCTGGTATAGCGGTAAATGCGGGCACTCCGCCGGAGTGGTAGCCGGTATCCAGTCCCAGCACCAGCCAATGTTCCGCCTCAAGGCAGAAGTAGCTTGCACTTTGTGGGTCTCGCACTGTTTTATCGGGAGCTAATAGTCCTAGCGTAGTCAGGAAGGTCGTAAAGTAGCCTTGGCCTCCCGAATACATCTCGTGGTTTCCCATCAAGGCAAAACTTCCTAGGGAACAGGTGGGCCACAGCACTCCGGTGTAGTTCTTCGTCGCCACTCCGAGACAATTCTCCGCGATTTCGACTGCCTCCCCCATGTAGTACACATCCCCTAGATGCAACGTGTAATGGGGAGAACTTGCCTTCATATTCTCCGCGACAGTCTCTGCCTCCAACGTACCGGTGCCCCAGTCAGCAGCCACCGCAATCCGCATCGGTCCGTCTCCCGGCGGAGCGGCGACGCTAAAGATTCCGCTCTTGCCGTTGGGATAAGTCTGATACGGAGCATCTTGGTGAATGAAATCGCGAAGGTATGGAAGCAGCCACTTCCAGAATTGAAGAAATGCGAGCAATCGCGGGAACTTCGCGTCCGGTGGTGCCTGAGTGGCGACCTGTTGAATCCGCGACATAAAGGCACTGCGGCCCAACAAGGGGAAATTGCTGAGCTTGGCGACATGCCGCGACTTGTACCCAGTCGCGCGAGATCTTGGAGGGTCAGAAAGATTAATTGGCAACTGAGGATTTTCGGGCAAAGAATCACTCTCTTTCACCACCAGAAATATCTGCCGGCGACGTAACTCTGATGTTTTAGGGAACTTGGATCGCGTCAAATGTACAACAGCCGCCCTTACTGACCTAGCGGTATTTTGGGGCGTCCGAAGCAACGCCTTGCCTCATCACGAATCGATCCAGACCAACACCCAACTACAATCAAAACCAGATGCCCCTCCAAAACAAACGCATCCTGATCACCCGCACCCGCCACCAGGCCTCCGACCTCGCCGCTCAACTCGAAGCCCTCGGCGCGACCCCCATTCTCATCCCCACTATCGAAATCGTTCCGCCCGATTCTTTCTCCGCCCTCGACGCCACTCTCACCTGCCTCCGCACTTACGACTGGCTCATCTTCACCAGCGCCAACGCAGTCGAAGCCTTCCACCGTCGAGCCCAGTTTCACCGTCTCACCCAACTACCCCAAAAGATCGCCGTCATCGGCCCCGCCACTCTGAGCGCCGCCAACGCCATCGGTCTCACAGTCGATCTGGTCCCCCCGCAATACGTCGCCGAGTCCCTCGCCGCAGCTCTCCTCCCTGAAGCCCCCGGCAAGTCCTTCCTCCTCATCCGAGCCGCCGAAGCCCGAGACACCCTCCCCGAAGCCCTTACCGCAGCCGGAGCCACCGTCACCATAGCCCCTGCCTACCGCAACCAAATCCCCCCCGACTCCATCCCAGCCCTCCAGTGTCTCTTCGCCACCCCCGACACCTACCCCAACGCCATCACCTTCACCAGCGCCTCCACCGCCCGCAACCTTTTCGCTCTCCTCGAAGCCGCCAACCTCACCCTCCCCCCAGCCATCACGCTAGCCTCCATAGGCCCGATCACCAGCCAAACCCTCCGTGACCTCGGCCATCCCCCAACCCTCGAAGCCCCCGAACCCACCATCCCCGCCCTAGTCCAAATCCTGGCCCAAAGCCTCTAAAAGCTGGACTTGCAGTTGCCTTTCTTGCTTGTCATCCCCGCAGGGGATCTGCTTCTGCCGTTGCTTGTTCTCCGCCCAACCCCAAAACAAGCACCACCACAAACCACACTATCCAGCCATTCCTCCACTAGCTATCCATCAAAAACCACAAGCTACACGCCTAATGCGAGCTCCACGTCTTATCCGAAGAGTTACAAAGCGTCTCCAGCGTGCAGTCCACACACCGGGGCTTCCGAGCCACACAAACCTGCCGCCCATGATGAATCAGCTCATGCGAAAAATCGATCCACCGATCCTGCGGAATGATCTTCATCAGATCCCGCTCCACCTTCTCCGGAGCCGTCTCCCGAGTCAATTCAAGCCGTCGCGATAAACGCATAACATGCGTATCTACAACAACTCCCACCGCAATCTTAAACCAAGACCCGAGTACAACATTCCCCGTCTTCCGAGCCACCCCCGGCAGCCGTAGAATCTCCTCCATAGTCTGCGGAACCTTGCCCCCAAACTCCTCCACCACCACCCGCGACGCCCCCTGAATCGACTTCGCCTTATTCCGAAAAAATCCGGTAGTCCGAATCAACTCCTCCAACTCCGGCAAAGAAGCCTTCGCCATAGCTTGAGGCGTAGGAAACGTCTTAAAAAGCGCCGGAGTCACCAGATTCACCCGCACATCCGTACACTGTGCCGACAGAATCGTCGCCACAGTTAACTCCCATGCATTCTTATGGTTAAGGGCACACACCACCCCCGGATACGTCTCCCGCAACACCTTCAAAATCGCCGCGACCCGCACAGGATCCGTAGGATTCCTTCTCTTCACAAGTCTTTTATCCGCGCTTTTCCGTGTCATCCGTGGTCGATCTCTCTACCCAAGCCGATCCAGCATCTCCGCGGCCGGAACCCTCACGCAGCTAAAAATAGGCGTGTCCTGCAGCGTATACATACTGATCTCCGTCTCCCGAAGCTGCTGCACCAGGTCCAGAAAATCCTCAGGAAAATTCGTTTCAAACGCCACCACAAACTCCTGATCATCAATGCCAAACGAATAAGTAGTATTCAGTTTCACCCGCGGATACGACAGCCCCACACGAATATGCTCATCCATCAACCGCTTCCGCTCCGTGGCAGGCAGCAGATACCAAGGCCGAGTCTTCCAGAACGGATAAATAAAAATGTACTTCTGCCCCCCTGGACGAATCGCCCCGCGCCCTTCGCTCTCGCTCTCATCCGGCCTGTCAATCTGATACTGCGACCGCTTCGTCATCGCCAAAAAATTGTGTGGCGAGTTCAAATACCCCCCCAGCGGAGTCCGCATCAACTCACTCCGCATCTGGTTCAGCTCATCCACGCCATACCCAATCGACCACACGCACATATCCACATCGCCGCGCGTGCCAATCGTCGAATACGTCATCGACAAAAACTCCCCCGGCTTGTTCCACTTAGCCAGAACCTCAGCAAACGCAGCCTTATGCGCCGCCTTCTCCTCTGCAGGAAGCCGACGCCACTCCGGCATTACCTTGTAAAAGCTGAAGCACACGATCTGCCGCTTCACTGGCGGCTTGGATGGATCATGCGGCACCGCACCATAGCTGCTAGCCGGACGTCCAGCGGCAGCAGGTGCGTGTGTTGTTGTTGATGCAGTTTCAATGGCCGGCGTAGCGGGGTTCGACATGTTGATTCTCCTGACACTTCAATGCTAGCGCATCCCAACGCATCCTTCCTCCCGCTATACTGCACCTGCATGTCCGAAAAACTCATCGAAATCCTTGTCGGCCTCATCACTAGCGGCGGATACCCCGCCGTCATCCTCCTCATGGCGATCCAATCCGCCTGCATTCCCATCCCGTCTGAAGTCATCATGCCTCTGGCCGGTTACGCCCTCGCGCACAATCAGTTAGACCTCATCATCTTGGCGACCGTCGCATCGCTGGCCTCGAACCTCGGCTCCGTCCCCGCCTATTGGGTAGGCGCACGTGGCGGGCGCCCCATGGTCGAGCGCTACGGCAGCTACATGCTCCTCAGCAAGCGCGACCTCGACCGCGTCGATCATTTTTTCGCACGCTACGGCTCTATCGCTGTGTTGATCGGCCGCATGCTCCCCATCGTCCGCACCTTCATTGCCTTTCCCGCAGGCGTTGCCAAGATGAACCAGGTTCGTTTCCACATCTACACCTTCATCGGTTCTTGGCCCTGGTGCTACGCGCTGGCCTACGTCGGCATGAAGCTAGGCGACGAGTGGAATTCCGACCCCCGATTCAAAGCTATCTTCCACCGCTTCCATCTCGGCGTCGAACTCATCATCATCACTGGTTTCCTCTGGTTCGTCATCTCCCACTGGAAGAACCGCATTCGTATCGAAGCCGCGTGAGAATCACTTCCTGATCAAAGGTATCCTCGAGCATCCAAGACCAAAGAAGCGCAAACCCGCTCCAATCGTGCAAAATTGCGTAACCGCTAACGCCTGCTGATTCCCCCCTTTCATTTGCGCCACCTCTTTCCTGTGAGCGATACTGACTCTTCCGCCCACAACGGAAAATTGCCTCACAGAAGGGTATCGCCTAAGCATGTCTACAACCGGCTCAGCCAGCCAAGAAGCCGCGAGCATCAAGCCCGCAACAGGAAAACTAGGTGTCATGATCCCCGGCATGGGAGCTGTTGCCACGACTCTGATCGCCGGCGTAGAAGCTATCCGCCGCGGCCTCGCCAAGCCCATCGGTTCCACCTCGCAGATGAGCACCATCCGTCTCGGCAAGCGCACCGACGCTCGCACTCCGCTCATTAAAGACTTCATTCCCATCGCCGACCTCGACGACCTCGTCTTCACCGGTTGGGACATCTTTGGCGGCAACCTCTACGACGCCGCCAAAACCGCCCAAGTCCTCGACCGCGATCAGCTTGAACAAATCCGTCCCTTCCTCGAGTCCATCGAGCCCATGCCCGCCGTCTTCGACCAGCACTACGTCAAGCGTCTCGAAGGCAAGAAGGTCAAGATCGGCAAGAACAAGTGCGACCTCGCCAACCAGATCCGCAACGATATCGCCGAGTTCAAGACCAAGACCGATCGCCAGGTCATGATCTGGTGTGGCTCCACCGAAATCTTCCTCGAGCAGACCGCCGTCCACCAGACTCTCGAAGCCTTCGAGCGCGGTCTCGTCGAAAACGACCCTGGCATCTCCCCGTCGATGATGTACGCCTGGGCCGCCCTCAAGGAGGGCATTCCCTTCGCCAACGGTGCACCGAACCTCACCGTCGATATCCCCGCCCTGCAGGAGCTCTCCAAAAAGATGAATGCTCCCATCTGCGGCAAGGACTTCAAAACCGGCCAAACCTTCATCAAGACCGTCCTTGCGCCTGCGTTCAAGGTCCGCAACATCGGCGTCAGTGGTTGGTACTCGACGAACATCCTCGGCAACCGCGACGGCGAAGTCCTCGACGATCCAGACTCCTTCAAGACCAAAGAAGTCTCCAAGCTCGGCGTCCTCGAACACATCTTCCAGCCCGAGCTTCACCCCGACCTCTACAAGGACATCTACCACAAGGTCCGCATCAACTATTACCCACCCCGCGGCGACAACAAAGAGGGCTGGGACAACATCGACATTTTCGGCTGGCTCGGCTATCCAATGCAACTCAAGGTAGACTTTCTCTGCCGCGACTCCATCCTCGCTGCACCGCTGGCCCTCGATCTCATTCTCTTCATGGATCTCGCAGCCCGCACACCCAGCCTGCGTGGCCTGGGCATCCAGGAATGGCTAAGCTTCTACTTCAAGGACCCCGACAGCGCACCCGGCGTCTACCCCGAACACGACCTCTTCATCCAGCACATGAAGCTCAAGAACACCCTCCGCCACATCATGGGCGAAGACCTCATCACCCACCTCGGCCTCGACTACTACGGCGAGTAGTTCAACGCTCTCAACACAAAAAACGGCGGCTACGAATCACACTCTCGTAGTCGCCGTTATCTTTTCGTTAGCCGTTATCTGCCGTAAGGTCGGTAATACCCTCTATACGCGACCGGCGGATATCCATACCCCGGAGGATACGCATAAGCCACCGGCGGAGGCGGAGCTGGATATGCGTAAGCCACAGGAGGATACGCATAAACCGCCGGCTGCGGGGCCGCCTGCTGAATGATCGTCGGCGCTGGAGCCTGCACGACAACCACCGTCGGGCTCGGCTGAGCATAGGGCTGGGCATAAGACTGCTGGACCGGAGCCGCCATCTGCTGCGGATACGCTCGTTCGATCGGAGCCGCCGCCTGCTGCTGAGGCTCATTATCTGCATAGTTATACTTCGAGATCATCTCCGGCTGTTTCTGCACTTCGTTCTTCGTAGGAATCCCGAAGTCATTCAACATCAGGACCGTCAGACGAGTCTCCGCCTTCAACTCCGGATACGGTCCACGCCGTGGCAGGTTGATCAGGTCGATCGGCCACAACACCGGAATCATCCACTCGACGGTGTCGCGAACCGCGTGCCCCGTCCCATGAATCTTGCCATCTTTATCCACGGGATTCTTTCCCGAGGTAGCAACCACGCGCGTCGAAATAGGGATCACCGTATCGTTGCCCACAACCATCCGGTCAAACTTCAACTCCATCCAACCTTTGCCAACAAAGTGCCCGGGGTCCTTGTAATCTTCGAAGCGCCCGACCAGATACGCCCCATACGGAAACACAGATCGACCGTACATCTCACTGTGGCTCATCTGGCACAGCACCGGGTCTCCGACATGCTCGGTCTTAGATGAGAGGTGGGGTTCGGACACCATGCACTGCACAACAGAACCGGCTGGAATCAGCTGCTCCGCATGTGCGACAAACGAAGCTGACGGAACGAGCAGTAACGCGGCAAGAAAGCGCTTCATGTGACCTCCTCAATTTACGTACGTGACTAAGGGCCCAAGGTACCTTAACCTTCGTTCGTCGAATCTCGGAGAATAACTAAAAGACTTCCCTAACTGTTGAGCCGATGGTGCCGGGATTATAGCTTAATCAAGCACCCGTGCACTCCTTCTTTCTGCGGTTCCCACTAACACGTGTAAAAACAATGAGGTAAAGCAGACGCGAAGGCTACGGAGGTCACCTTCGCGCCGCTCAACGCTAAGGCTGCACTATGGGGAGCTCCGAAGCCACCTGCAGGTCAATCAGCGCCAACAGCCGCCGATCCAACTGGAAAAACAATGCGGTCTTCTTGCCCGATACCACCTTGCCAAATATCGGCACATACTTCAGCCGCAACTCTGCCACCTGTTGATCGACGCCCAGCAGTTGGCGAGTCAAAGCCACGGCCTTTTCGTCAGTAAGCGTGTTGTAGTTGGCCGCATATTCTTTTATAACCGCATACTTCGTATCATTAATCTTCACCAGCTCTGCAGTGTATTGGTCATAGACCGGCCAGAACTTCTCCGCCTCTGCGTCCGTAAGCTGCATGTTAGCAGCGATAATCTGCTTCTTCTC
Source organism: Edaphobacter aggregans (assembly GCF_003945235.1). Taxonomy (NCBI): domain Bacteria; kingdom Pseudomonadati; phylum Acidobacteriota; class Terriglobia; order Terriglobales; family Acidobacteriaceae; genus Edaphobacter; species Edaphobacter aggregans. Next base: position 497,951 of record NZ_RSDW01000001.1, on the reverse strand, counting down.
CGAGCGAATGTCCCTCCGCAGTAAGTCGACTTGTTGATCTACAGTGCTCTGGCCCGAGCTGTTGGACGGCGTTTGAGCAGGACTTTGACGCACGAAGCCGGTAGTCAAAATCACGATTGCTGCCATGCTGATCGTTAGAAGATTCTTCCTGATCACAGAACTCTCCTCCTATGTTGGAAAAATAGAGGCAGAACGACAGTCGCAGTGCTTGTCCCATGGAAGTAAAGCGGTAGAGATGGCCTTTAATCGCGCTAACCCGCAAATCGTACCAGCAGTAATTTCCTTTGTCACTCACGTCCCATCAGAACCCTGAACATCAATCGCCGATACTGTCACAATTGACGGCACAGCTCAGTTAATCAGCCTGGGCTAAGGAACGCGAGTGCTATGGAAGAACTGGATCTTCCACACACCCTCTTCTTGATGCAAAAACGCCGACTCCAGCCAGATAGACTCTTCGTTTCTGACTCATCCTGCAGCGAGCCCCGGTTAGTATATGTAATCCACGCATCATTCCACGTCAAATGAACCACCGGAACGCTTACCCGCCTCGTGTGCCGCTTTGATCAACTTCCTCAACACATCGCCGTCAAATCGTTTGCCCCCATCAAAAGCATAGAACTCTGGCGAAGCGATCTTGTTAAAACCATCTAGATCACCCTTTGTTGTCGCCACGTACATCTGCCTCATGACCTCTACAACACTGGCCTGATCCTCGGGCATCGTCGTGCACGGCGCCGCATGAGCGCTACGCCCACAGCAGAAAACGATCATCACTGCAAACGAAAGCACGCCGAAGCGACGGAAACAGTTCTTCATAGATTCGATGAGATCCCCTCTAAGCGAGACGATACCGATTATTACACGCAACATGTCTGTCGAACGGACGAGATGATTTTTATATTTACTATCTAACCGGTTATGTAGTATTAAACGAAAACAGGAGAAAAGCCTGTGCGCAATCGCCGGGACGATATCGCCGCAAGAACCGCACTAGCAAGGCCTATTGCCTCGCAGATTGGTGGCCATCTCGCGCTCGATTTCTGCAATACCACCGGCGAGCATCTTGCCCCCAGGCCCGACGAAATGTTTCTCGAGTGGGAATCATTTGTCCGGTGGTCGGCCCAGATCGGACTGATCGGACCTGAAATCTATCCTGAACTGCTGCGCCACCCTTCGCCGATCGCAAAGGTTGTGCAGCTTCGCGAAGCAATCTACCGCGTCGGACTCGCAATCTCCCGGGGAACCCCGATACCTCAACGCGATCTCCTCGTCATTCGCAAACAGGCAAAAGCGCCAAAGCCACCAGTCCTCGCAGGCGTCGATGGACTCCGCTGGCGCCCTGATTCATCGCGCGCCGCGCAGCAGCTACGCGCCATCCTCGCCACCGAGGCGCTGTCTCTCTTCTGTTCTCCACGATCTTCGCGTCTCGGCATCTGCGAAGGTGGCCATTGCGGGTGGCTCTTCATCGATGAAAGCCGCGGCAAACGGAGACGTTGGTGCGACATGAAGGACTGCGGCAACAGGGCGAAAGCGCGTCGCTACTACCAGCAACAGCACGGCAAATGAAGCTATCCGCAATTCAGCTGTCAAATAAAAAGGAGGAACACCTATGAAACGAGTCGTCTCGATAATCGCAGCAAGTGTTCTGCTCACTTGTGCGGCAGCGGCAAAAGACGTCCCGGCGACAGAGAAGAAGATCACCGACTTTGAAGCCTCCTTAGGGCAAGCGATGATCGACAAAAATATTGCTACCCTGTCGAACCTGGTGGCGGACGACTGGACAATACAAAATGACAGCGGCACGATCGGCACCAAAGCCGGGTTCATCAACGATGTGAAATCCGGAGCGCTCGTCGTCACCAGTTTCAAACTCCACGACGTTCACGTCCGCGTGCTCGGCAACGTAGCGTTCGTGCAAGGCTCAGATGATGAAATCAGCTCTTACAAAGGTAAAGTCAACAGCGGAACCTACAATTGGCTGGATGTCTGGGAAAATCGGGACGGCCGCTGGGTCTCTGTCGCTACCCAACTAACCAAGGTCGAAACCAAACACTGATCCACCTGAATTCCCCACGCCTTTATCCTCTCCGTGCAAATGCTGCGTGGATATTCAGCGATTCAAACTCAGAAGGCGGCTGCGAACAATGTCTTCACGGTCGTGTTCAATTTAGGATCGAAAGATACCTGCTAGGTGGGCCACCAACCCGCCATGACGACGATACGATTCTCTACGAATGACACCATCACCCAATCCCGACCAGACCCAACCCCAAATCCTTCGTACTTTTACCACCCTCCACCAACTGCGCCCAATTTGGGGAGGCTCCCTGATCCTTTCCCTCGGTCTTGATCCTCACGGAGCAGCGCTCTCCATAGCTGCCAATATTGCCGGAGCCGTTTCCCTCGCCATTGACAACAACCCTGTCCATCTCCGCGAGGTCGTCCGCACCGGAGCCTGCGACTTCGTCGTCACCACCCTTGACGAAGCCATCCGCGTCATGAAGAACGAGGTCCGTAAACACACCCCGCTCTCCGTAGCCCTGAACGCCGACCCCTTCCTCGCTCTCAATGAGATCCTCGGCCGCGGCCTAATCCCACAACTCTTTTCAACCTTCCTGCCGCCATCCACCCTCACGCCCGAACAGACCAGCACCCTCACTTACGCCGTCCATCAATTCCAATCCAAAGGTGCCTCCCTGATCGCCTTCAGTAACAGGGAACCCACCACCCCTTTCACTCCGAGCGACAAACTACTAACGCCGCTTCTGGCCGAGCGCCAATGGACCCTCCAAACCTTTCCATTCGACAGCCCCACCGCCCTCCGCACCTTCGACGCCCGTGCCCTCGCTCTCCTCGCCCCCGACGACGCCCTCCGCAGCCGCTGGCTCGAAGCCGCCCCTCGTATCCTCCAGCGCCAGCGCCCTCCCCAACGCTCCCTCTGGCTCACTGAATCCGAATTCCATGAAATCTTGTCAAGCCCCGCTGTGGCATAAACCTATGAATACAAATAAGATAATGAGTGCATATTAATTCGAGCCTATTCGTTAAAATAGAACCAGAACAAAAAAGCCTCCGAAGATCAACGGAGGCTTTTCACTTTATCGAACATTAAGCCGGAAGTCTGGACCTAAGTCTCATGTTTGTTGGACTTTGCGCAAATAAGTATGGGAGATGGGGTACCTATTCCGCGACAGCCATCAACCGCTGCCAAAGGGCCTTCGTTCCCGAGTCTGTCTTAGCCGACACCGGTAGGATTTCGTCGATCTCATGCTCCCGCTTGAGTGCCGCCATGTTCTTCGCCAGCACGTTATTTGAGAGTCGATCAGCCTTCGTCCCGACGACCAGGAAAGGCCGCTGCGTCTGCTTCAGATAAGTAATCAACTGATGATCGTTAGCCTGCGGAGGAATGTTCGTATCCACCAGGCAGACACACAGAGCCAACGTCTCCCGGTCAGCGATATAGGGCTCGATAAACTGCGGCCACTCCGCCGAGATCGACTTCGATATCTTCGCGTACCCATACCCCGGCAGATCCGCGAAGATCAGCGTCGGCTTGACCTTCATCTTCGCCCCTGCACCCTCATGCAGCGCAAAGAAGTTGATTGCCCGCGTCCGCCCCGGAGTAGACGACGTATGCGCCTGCTTCGAGCCCAGTAACGAATTTATTAGAGAAGACTTGCCCACATTCGAGCGCCCAAGAAACGCTACCTCCGGCGCTCCATAAGTCTTGGCTTCAGAAGGGAAGTGCGAGACATCGGTCGCCGACAACAGAAATACAGGGTTCAGCCGCATAGCTCCAGTCTACCGTCAACACGTCTAAGCACTATGCAGGCCGCATAACAAAAGGCACCTGTCCGTGGAGAACAGGTGCCTCTGGCAATATTCTGCACAAGCTATTGCTCTTTAGGCTTGACCGTAATCGTAACCGGTGCCGTCAGGGTGAAGTTAACAACGGATTCCGCCGGAATCACAATATCCTTGTTCCCGGTAAACGCGGATGCTGCAGTGCCGGCGCCCGCGCCGACAAGACCGCCGATCAACGCGCCCTTTCCGCCGCCAGCCAGGCCACCGATCAGCGCGCCACCGCCACCGCCACCGCCGACCATGGCGGCCGTCCGCTTACCTTTACCTTTTTCTTCTTTCTCATAGATGCCCACGCTAACTGGTGTTCCGCTGATGGACGTTATCTGAATGGCCAGATCGCCCGCTCCTTTGAACCGTCCACGCCCCTTAGCTCCTACCACGGTCCCGAGTACATGCGCACCGCGCGGGAAAACGGTAGCCCCGCCGGCCGTCTTCACCGGTCCCGCCAGCTCGCCAGAGAAGCTGTCACCAACATTTGCACTTTTCGCGCTCAATTGCTGGGTGATTGTGACCGGTATCGCTGTTCCCGACGGAACCGTCAACTTCTTAGGCGGTGGTGGAGGAGCAGGAGCTACAGGTTCAGGGGCGGGGACTGGAGCAGGTGCCGCTTGTGCCACAGGAGCAGGCGCAGGCGTCGGAGCAGGAGCTGGGGCTGGAGCAACTGCTGGAGCAGCTGCCGGAGCTGTAGGAGTTGCCGCCGGAGTCGGAGCTGGTTCAGTTGCAGGCTGACTCGCTGGCTGACTGGCAGGTTGTTGTGCCGTCGTATCTGACGCTGGCGTTGAGTTCTTGCATCCGCTAATCACTAGGACCGTAGACAAAGCGAGGACCGTTGCAAAGGACACTGACTTCACGCGCATAGATCGTCTCCCGAAGACTGCAAAATCTGTGTTAGCACTATACTCCGCATAGAGTCCAGTTGCGCTCGCAGAGTTGTATGCAAAGCTCGCCTGCCTTGGATTTTTATTGCTCGGACCTTATCAGCGCGAAGCTTTCTGAGCTTCTTCTTACACTTGCCACTTATCTTCAATTGAAACGATGCAACGAACGCGTGCTTGCACGAAGAAGCCTTCAGCTCACGACTCGTTTGCACGTCGATTTCTAGTCTCCTTACTACAGTTATCACCCAAAAGTGGCAGGAGTATTTGCGATCCGAAAGCACCAACGTCGGGTATGCTCCTCCAAGACATGATGAATAACTTCTCATTGTTCGACTTCTCCTCCCCCTGCGAATCTGCCATTCGCGACATTACCATTTTGTCGTTCAGGGCAGTTCTTCTGAACTTTTCTCCCCATGCCAGCAACGGTCCACCTTCTGCGCCTGTCCTCTGATTTCCTTCATGCTCCATTACTCACTCACCAGACTGTCACGAAAACCGCATCACTACCCTTCGGAGGGATTACCCATGAACTGCAATTACTTCACCCGTCTAACGGGCTCAAAGCGAAAGTTGCTCGCTTTGCTTGCATCGAGTGCCGTCTTTATGGCCGGCTGCGCGAATATGGCGACAACGGCAACCTCTTCGAACTCGCTTGACGTCGCTGCTGCCATTGGCGGCAGGGTGCATGGCGGCAACCAGCCTGTGGGTGGTGCTGTCGTCAACCTCTACTACGCCGGTCAAACCGGTATGGGTTCCGGCGATCCATCCGCTGGTCCCGGTCTGGGAGCCCCCATCCTTGCTGCGACCACAACCAGCGCAAACGATGGTACTGGCTCCTTCAGCTTCATCCAGGATCCGATCAATGGGGAAACGACCACGGGCAATACGTTCTCTTGCCCGGTAAATAATCCAATCGTTTACGTCGTTGCACGTGGCGGCAACACGCTCAATACGCAAGATTCCAGCGTCAATAACGCTGCATCCGTATTTATAGGGGTTTACGGTCTCTGCAATCAGATCGCGAACTCCAGCTTTATCGATCTATCCGAGGTCACCACCGTGGCCACGATGGCTGCTCTCCAACAGTATTTCAATCCAGGGACTGAGAGCATCGGTGCCGATGGCATCGCGGCTTCCAAGCAGGCTCTTGTCAACTCGATTGCCACAATCTCTAACTTGGTCAATCTCGCCACTGGAACTGCACGGTCTGCTTCGCAGATATCCAGTCAATCTGCGTATTTCGGTAATGGAGCCACGGCAGTCACCGTTACTGCGACACCAGATACCGCAAAGATCAACCAGTTGGCGAACATCATCTCTGCCTGCGTCAACAATGCCGCTGCGAGTGCGTCTGCTTGCACCACCCTCTTTGCCAACGCCACGCCTCCCAACGTCTCTACGACCTCAAGGCCCTATCACGCCCCTGCCTTTGCTCCAGCTACGGACGTTCTTCAGGCTGTTTACTACATGCTGACCAATCCGACCAATGGCGGCACGACCAACCTGCAGAATCTCTTCAGCCTTTCCCCCGCATTAGGTGCGCCTTATCAACCAACCCTGTCCACGGCACCGACCGATTGGACCATTTCTATTACCTACAGCAGCAACAGCACCTGCGGAACCAATAACGGCAACTTCATCTACAAACCTCAGGCCTTGAGTATCGATGTCAACGGAAACGTTTGGATGTCTAACGGTCAGGCCGGTACGGGCAATCTCACTGAGATATCTGCCAGTGGCGTTCCAACCACTTGCCTTCCTCTTGGGGCATCCCGCGGCGCTGCGATCGATACACTTGGTAATGTCTGGTACGCTAGCACTGACTCGAACAATATCTATCGTTACAGTCCTGGCACGACCCCGGGCGTGCCACAGGCGCTTCTGGCCTTTCCCACCACACAGACTCCGCTAGCGGTAGCAGCTGATGGTTCGGGCAACGTCTACTTCTCAACGGTCGCGGATACCTCACTGTATGAAATCCCAGCTGCTGCGACTGCAACTGCCGTCGTAGCACCAGTTCAGATCTCTTCCGTCCTGGGGCCGCTTCCCATCAGCCTCATGGCCGACAAGACTGGATCCATCTGGGCGTCTTCGGGAAGTAACTTCGTCTCGCGGGTCACAACCGGCAATGTAGGGGATCCGAACTATCTAAATGGTTTCTCCACGACTGCCTTCAATACCCTCGACAGCACCTACGGGATTGCCGTGACTCAAAGCAACGGCGTTTTCGTCTCGTCGAACGGAACTAGCAGCGCACTGTCGTACCTCACCGGATCGGGCGTGTCTTATGCAACCACCCCGGGATGGCCGACTGCGGCCGGCCTGGGCGGCATCAACACTCCTGAATCTGTCGTACTGGATGGTGCACAGAATGTCTGGACAGCTAACAATTCGAATGACTCTGTTAGCGGCATGGATACCATCAGCGAGATAAGCATCTTCGGAGTTAGTCTAACCCCGAACGGCACGACCAATGGTGGCCTCCAACAGTCCTCCAGCTTCTCGGGTGGGCGCTCTATCATCATCGATCAATCTGGCAACGTATGGATCGCGGGAGACGGCACATCGGGCAACCCGTCCAATTTTGTCACGGAGATCGTTGGTACTGGAGTTCCGATCTACCAACCCTACGCCCTTGGTCTGTCAAACACCCGTTTCCAGACCGTCCCCTAAATTGCAACACTCTCACCGCAAAAGGCCTCGGCGCGAACAGCACCGAGGCCTTTTGCTTTCTCCGGCAAAATTCTCTAACCCTTATGTTGACTGGCGCTTCTGCGCTGTTCAATTTCGCTGGACCTATTGTTCCGCTAGGCTGAACACCCTCTCCATCGCGACCCATCTTTGACCGGGCCTGGACTGTGGCAAGGGCTGCTGGAACCCGCCCATAATCGCCTCCCACTCCTGTACCTTGGTGTTTGCAGCGTCTGCAGCGGCCTTCGCTGATAGCGAGAATTTGTCATTAACATCCATGATCATGAACATGCGCGTACCAAGAAGATAGATCTCCATCTCTACGACGCCAGCGTCCAGCAGGCTCTGCTTGACCTCCGGCCAGATCTTTACGTGATATCGCTTATACTCGGCAATCGCTGTTGCATCATCCTTCAAGTCCAGCGTTAGACAATGGCGTGGCATGTTTCCTCCGCATTCGTGTTGTGTATACCTCCGCGCGGTGAGCCGCACAAAGTTCAATCGAAGAGTACCATCGAACGTCACAAAGCGACTCGTCTCGGTTGCCGAAGGCGCCGCCCCCTCACGGCACACAGATTATCTTTTCAATCTCCCCATTCAAACGCGGTATCCTTTCCATGTACCGGATATTTCAACCATGACTAATGCCTTTCACCTGGAAAACAAGATCGCACTTATCACCGGAGGCGCTAGCGGCATCGGGGCAGCCACCGTCCGCGAATTCTCCCGTGCCGGAGCCCACGTCCTCATCGCCGATCTAAACCTGGCCGCGGCACAATCGCTTGCCGCGGAACTTCCCAACGCCAAGGCCGTCGCTATGGATGTCACCGATTCAAGCTCCATCGCCACAGCTTTCAAAGACATTCCCACGCTCGATATCCTCGTCAACTGCGCCGGCGTTGGCTTGGTTGGCGACATCACCCGCACCTCTGAGGAAGACTTCAGCCGCGTCATGCGCGTAAACGTGAACAGCATCTTCCTCGTTACCCAGGCAGCATTCCCGCTCTTGCTCGCCTCGCGCGGCAGTATCGTCAACATTGGATCAGTCGCCGGCTCCGTAGGAGTCAAGCAGCGCTTCGCCTATTGCGCCAGCAAGGGAGCTGTCCAGGCCATGACCCGCCAGATAGCAGTCGATTACCCCAAAGAACTCCGCATCAACTGCGTCGCTCCCGGTACCGTGCAGACTCCCTTCGTCGAAGGCTATTTGGACAAATACCACGCTCACGAAAAAGAAAAAGTCCGTTCCGAACTCGTCGCCCGCCAACCTATTGGCCGTCTAGGAACCCCGGAAGACATTGCTTCTCTCGCCCGCTATCTCTGTTCGGCCGAAGCCGAGTTCATTAATGGTGCCGTCATTCCGATCGACGGTGGCTGGACTGCAGCATAACGTCGCTAAATTACATACACTGACGAAAGGGAAGCCGCCAACTTGAACGAAATTCTTATCACTAGCGTCCGTGTCATCGACCTGCGCTTCCCGACATCCCGCGACCACATCGGCTCCGATGCCGTCAATAAGGATCCCGACTACTCCGCCGCCTATTGCATCCTCGAGACCAACTCTGGCCTCCAAGGCCACGGACTCACCTTTACCCTTGGTCGTGGCACCGACCTCGTCGTCCAGGCCGTTCGCTATCTCTCCCGCTACGTCGTCAACCGTACCCTTAACTCCATTACCGAAAACCTCGGAGCCTTCTCCCGCCAACTCACCGACGACACGCAATTTCGCTGGCTGGGCCCCGAAAAGGGAGTGATCCACCTCGCCACCGGCGCCCTCATCAACGCCGTCTGGGACCTCTACGCTCGCGCCGAAGGCAAACCTCTCTGGCAGCTGCTCGCCGACATGGAGCCTACCCAACTCCTCAAAGCCGTCGACTTCCGCTACATCGACGACGCACTCAGTCCGCAGGAAGCTCTAGACATTCTGGACGAAGCCCGGCTCATCGGAAAACCAGAACGTCTCGCCCTACTCCAGCAGCAAGGCTACCCCGCTTACACCACCTCTGTAGGCTGGTTCGGCTATAGCGAAGAAAAGATCCGCTGCCTCAGCAAACGAGCCCTCGCCGAAGGCTGGACGCACTTCAAACTCAAAGTGGGTGGCGACCCCGCCGAAGATCTCCGCCGCGGCCACATCGTCCGAGAAGAGATCGGCTGGACCAACAAGCTCATGGTTGACGCCAATCAAAAGTGGGGCGTGCTCGAGGCCATTGACCGCACGCGCCAGCTAGCCGAACTCAAGCCCTACTGGATGGAAGAGCCCACCAGCCCCGACGACATCCTTGGCCACGCCCGCATCCGCCGCGAAGTCCCCGACGTTCGCATCGCCACCGGCGAGCACTGCCACAACCGTGTCATGTTCAAACAGTTCCTCCAGGCCAAGGCTATCGATGTCCTTCAACTCGATAGCTGCCGTGTAGCTGGCGTCAACGAGAACCTCGCCATCATCCTTCTGGCAGCCAAATTCAAAACCCCTATCTGTCCCCACGCCGGTGGAGTCGGCCTCTGCGAGTACGTCCAGCATCTCTCAGCCTTCGATTTCCTCTCCGTCTCAGCCTCTCTCGAAGACCGTGTCATTGAGTTTGTCGACCATCTTCACGAGCACTTCCTCACGCCCGTCCAAATCCGCAACGGCCGATATATCCTACCCACGGCCCCCGGTTACAGCATTCAAATCCGAGAAGATTCCCTAACCCGCTTCGCTTACCCCACCGGCGAAGCCTGGAGCAAGCCAGCATGAAGTTAGTCACTTTCACCGCGAAGCCAAGCGATACCTCCACCCGCAGCAACGCGGTTTTGAGCATCGATATCCCCACCCCCGGCGTTCTTCTTCCAGTGCAGGGAAGCGCCATCCGTCACGAGATCGTTGACCTCTCCAGCCTTGGCTATCCCAGTGTCCAGGCCATTATCGAAGCCGGTTCTGCAGCCCTCGAAGCCATCCACGCCGCCATCGCCAAGGCCCCTCGCCTCACGCTTGAAGAAGTCAACCTGCTGGCTCCCATTCCGCGTCCTCCGCGCATCTTCGCCATCGGTCTCAACTACCAAAGCCACGCCGCCGAATCCAAGATGGCCGTCCAAAAAGTCCCAACTGTCTTCATGAAGCTTTCGAGCGCAGTCGTCGGCCCCGACACTCCCATCATCCTTCCCAAAATCAGCACCCAACCCGACTACGAAGCAGAACTCGCCGTAGTCATCGGCAAACCTGGCTATCAAATCTCTGCAGCCGACGCCATGAACCACGTCTTCGGCTACACCATCCTCAACGACGTCAGCGCCCGCGACATTCAGCTCTCCACCTCGCAGTGGACCCTCGGCAAGTCCTTCCCAACCTTCTCGCCCGTTGGTCCATCCATCACTACTGCCGACGAGGTTCCCGATCCCCACGCCCTCGACATCGAACTCACCGTCAACGGCGAAACTCTGCAAAAGGCCAACACCCGCGATCTCATCTTCAAGATCCCCGCACTGATCGAATACCTCTCCAGCACAACCCCGCTCGAAGCAGGTGACATCATCAGCACCGGAACTCCAGAAGGCGTCGGCCTCGGTCGCACCCCACCCCGCTGGCTCAAACCCAACGAAGAGGTCATCATCACAATTGAAAAACTCGGCGCGCTCCGCAACCCTACCGCTGCCGAGTAATCCTAGGTTTCTGATCTGAAATCGTGTTAGATTGGCAACCCATATGCGATTTCGCCTCCGTGTGTTGCCAGCTATCCTGATTCTCCTGGGGCTCAATGCGAAGACCCTTCGCTCCCAGGAAACACTACCTCATCTTGAAAAGCGCGGCGAGGCAACGCAGCTCATCGTAGATGGCCAGCCATTCATCATGCTCTCCGGTGAGCTTCACAACTCCAGCTCCTCCAGCCTCGCCTATATGGAGCCATCGTGGCCGAAGCTCGCAGCCATGTCGCTCAACACCGTCGTCACTCCCATCTCGTGGGAACTGGTCGAACCCACCGAGGGCCACTACGACTTCGCTCTCATCGACGGCCTCCTCGCGCAAGCCCGCCAGCATCACCAACGCGTCGTCTTCCTCTGGCTGGCCTCATGGAAGAACGGCGAATCCAGCTATCCACCCGTATGGGTCAAGCGCGAAGCGCACCGCTTTCCGCGCGCCATGCGAAACGGAAATCCCATCAACACCCTAAGCACGCTCTCCCCGGCAACTCTGGACGCCGACGCCCGCGCCTTCACCGCAGTCATGCAACACCTCAAGGAAGTCGACAGCAAAGACCACACCGTTATCATGATGCAGGTCGAAAACGAGGTCGGCATCCTGGGCGACACACGCGACCACTCCGCCGCTGCCAATCAGGCATTCAACTCCACCGTCCCCGCCGAACTCATCACCTACCTCAAAACCCACAAGGACACTCTCGACCCCGAGCTTCGAGATCTCTGGGTAGCCAACGGACAGAAGACCTCCGGCACATGGGCCCAGGTCTTCGGCAACACCTCCCGAGCTGACGAAATCTTCATGGCATGGAACTACGCCCGCTACGTCCAGACCGTAGCCGCCAAGGGCAAAGCCGCATATCCATTGCCCATGTACGTCAACGCATGGCTTGCAGGCGAAAACAGCACCCCCGGCGACTACCCAAGCGGTGGCCCGCAGCCACGCGTCATCGACATTTGGAAGGCCGCAGGCTCTGCCATCGACATCTACGCCCCCGATCTCTATCAACCCAACTTCACCTGGTGGTCCAACCGATACCACCGCCCGGACAATCCTCTCTTTATACCCGAAACCGTCGGTGGCGCTGCCGGTGCCGCTAACGTCTTCTACGCCATCGGGGAACACGGCGCTCTAGGCTTCTCCCCATTCGCCATCGACGACTTCGACGAAGCCAACAAGGACCTTGCTAACAGCTACAGTGTCCTCACCCCGTTGTTGCCCATCATCCTCGAACAGCAACCCAAAGCAAACGTACACGGCTTCCTCCTCGACCAAACCCACCCCTCCGTCGAGTTCCCCATTAACGGATACATCGCTCACGTAAGTCTCGACCAAATATTCGGCTACCACTCCGAAAAAGGCTTCGGCCTCATCGCGGCAACCGGTCCCGACGAATTCATCGGCGCAGGCAAAGGGTTCCGCGTTTCCTTCACATCCCGCTCATCCAACCCCCGCGTCGGCATCGCCTCCATCGACGAAGGAAAATTCGAATCAGGCAAATGGATTCCCGGCCGCCGCCTCAACGGCGACGAGAACGATCAGGGCAATTACTGGCGCTTCGACCCCCGTCAGATCCGAACCGAAAAAGCTACTGTTTACCAATTCGAATAGGCAGCTCACCTAAATCCGCATGCCGCAAAAGCTCTTCATCTACGGCACACTGCATCCCGACATTGCTCCGCAGGCGATCCGCGCAGACGTGCGCCGCCTCCATTTCATAGGGAAGGGAACCATTCGCGGCAAGCTGCTCGATCTAGGAGTTTACCCCGGCGTTCTTCTCGAAGAAGCAACAACCGAACAAATCACAGGTCACATCTTCGAGATCCCCTCCGATCCGACGTTCCTTCATCGGCTCGATCGCTACGAAGAATTTTTCCCCGAGTCTCCCGAAGCCAGCCTCTTCCTTCGCCAGCTCGTTACCGTACAATGTGAGGACAGTTCTACGACGCGTTGCTGGGTATATGCGCTCAATCCATCTCGTATAGAACACACTTCTGCAAGTTGAGCGGCACGCAGGTACATGGGCAAGCAGAGCGGCATCAAGCCATATCATCCTTCTCGCGTTCTCGCGATCGCCCTCCTGCTTCTCATCGCACTTTTACCCATCCCTGCTCCATCCCAAAGCTCCGCCACAACCATCCCACTCATCCTTCCCACCGCCATCGTCTTCGACCCTCAAGGAAACCTGTACCTCGCCGAAACCGCAAGCCACGTCATCCGCAAAGTCGATCCCAACGGCATCATCACCACCATCGCCGGAACCGGCACACAAGGCTTCTCCGGCGACAACGGCCAAGCCACCGCAGCCCAGCTAGACTCCCCTCAGGGCCTGGCTCTTGATGCCGCAAACAACATCTACATCGCCGACACCCACAACGACTGCATCCGCAAGATCACAGCAGCCACCGGCATCATCACCACCATTGCCGGAACGAGCACTCCTGGTTTCAGCGGCGACGCAGGCCCCGCAACAGCCGCCCACCTCAACCTCCCCACGGCCCTCGCCTTCGACACCACCGGCAATCTCTACTTCGCCGACACACAAAACCACCGCATCCGCAAAATAACCGCCACCAGCGGCATCATTACCACCATTGCCGGAACCGGCACACAAGGCTTCTCCGGCGACAACGGCCCGGCCATCGCCGCCACCATCGACTCTCCAACGGGCCTCGCAGTCGACGTTACCGGCAACATCTACATCGCCGACACCCACAACCACCGCATCCGTCGTATAGACACCACCGGCACCATCACCACCATAGCCGGATCAACCTCTGGTTTCAGCGGTGACAACGCACCTGCTAGCGCTGCATCCCTCGCGCTACCACACGGGCTCACCCTCGACGCCACCGGCAACATCTACATAGCCGACACCGCCAACCACCGCATCCGTCGTATAGACACCACCGGCACCATCACCACCATAGCCGGAGAAGGAACCCAAATCTTCGCTGGCGATAACGGTCCCGCCGTCAATGCTTCGCTCGACTCCCCGCGCACCGCCACCCTCACTTCCACCGGCCTGATCGCTCTGGCCGATACTGCTAACCAACGCATCCGCCAAATCTCCACTGACAAAACCATCCACACCATCGCCGGCCTCGGCGTTACCATCCCCGGAGCCCTGACCCTGACCGCTCCCGCAGTCATCTCCTACGGAACCGGGTACCTCACCGCGACTCTGGCTACATCTACCCCAGCTACCGGCTCCATCACCTTCCTCGACACCTCCACCCCCTCCACCCTCGGGACCACCCCAATCACCTCAAACTCCGCAACTCTCGATACCAGTACTCTCTCGACGGGCGTGCACACCATCATCGCCACCTACGCCGGAGATCAGACCCACGCCTCTGCCCAAAGCACCGCCATCTCCCTCACTATCAAACCGCAGCAGCTCACGGCCTCCATCTCGCCCTCGACGATCTTCTACGGCCAGCCCATCCCATCTCTTACCGCAACTCTGACTGGCCTCTTACCGCAGGACACCGGCAACCTGACCGTCACGTTCAACACGACAGCCACAAACCTCTCCCCAACCGGAACCTATCCTCTTACCCCGACTCTTACGGGTCGAGCAGCAGGGAACTACATCTTCTCGAACAACCCCACCCTAACGATCGCCCCAACCCCCACCCTGATCACACTCACCGCCTCATCTGCCACAGTCTCTCCTGGCTCACCCCTTACCCTCACCACGCACGTCGCCAGCACCACAAGCGGCTCGCCAACTGGATCCATCGTCTTGATGGATGGCACCACAACCATCCTCACCACAACCATCTCAACAACCGGCGACGCAACCTTCACCACCAGCGCCCTCTCCACCGGCTCCCACACACTAACCATCTTCTACAAAGGCGACGGCAACTTCGCTTCCAGCACCTCCACGCCCACAATCATTGGTGTAGGAGTCGCCGGCGGTCCCACGTCCAGCGCAGATTTCACCGTGGCCGCCACAGGCAACACCACTCAAACAATCCTCTACGGCGCCTCCGCCACCTTTACCTTCGCCATCCAGCCTACAGGGTCGACCACACTCTCCAGCCCTATCACTCTGGCCGCTACAGGCTTTCCAAACCTGGCCACCGCCTCATTCAATCCCACCTACCTCCTCCCCGGATTATCTACCCCCAACACCGTCATCCTAACCATCACAACACCAAAAGCTACCACCCTAAACCACACCTCTGCACCCCAAACAACGGCCTTCGCGCTCCTCCTGCTTCCCGTCGCAGCCATCACGCTCAGGCTGCGCAACCGGCACATAAAATTCCTAACGATCTGCCTACTGAGCCTTCCCCTCGTCCTCTGCCTGGGCTGCGGAGCCCGCATCAACACCGGCGTCCAGTCAGAAAGTGCCACCCCCAGCCAGACTTACACCATCACTGTCACAGGCACCGCCACCAGTTCCACCGGAACAATCCTCCAGCACGCAGCAACCGTCACCCTCGTTGTGCAGCCATCAAACTAGATAGGTGCCAGCAGCCTTAGCAAAAAGAACACCACCACCCCAGCAAAGAAAACCAAGGCCATCCTGATCCCCGGCTCCCGATTCACCTCTGGAACCAGGTCCGTCGCCGCGACATAGATCGTTACGCCTGCCGACACAGGTAGTCCCACCCGCACCCACGTCGGCTGCAGATTAATCACCAGGACACCAAGCAGAGTCGTCGCTCCCAAAAACAGCGCCGAGTTCAGCGCTGCCCTCCGCCCCTGCCCACCCGCCAGCATCACACTCGCAACCGTGAACCCCTCCGGAATCTTGTGCAGAAACACCGCAACAAAGATGATCCACCCCAGCCAATGCGACACAACAAAACCCGACCCGATGGCCACTCCATCGAAAAAAGTATGCGTCGCCAGTCCCATCAACACCGAGTAGCTCGTCCGCGCTGAAACAAACTCATGATGATGCGTTTCTTCCCCAAAATGAAAGTGCGGCACCAGAGTATGCTCCAGCAGGTGCACCCCGGAGTACCCCACCAAGATCAACATCGGAGCCCACTTCGGACTCAGCGCTAAACCCTCGGGCACCATCTCCAGCAGCGCCGCCGCCATCATAAAGCCTGAACCCAGCGCCACAAAGTATCGCAGTGCCCGAGCCGAAGGCGATCGCCGCACCAGCAGCACTCCACCCAACACATCAGCGAGACCAGCCACCAGTCCCAGCGTAAGGCTCAACCAAAGTGCCGACACAGTCAGCCGTTATGGCGAGTCGTCAACACATCGCCACCCTTCATCGGATTCACCAGCCACGGCAACGCCGAAGCCCCACTGCATCGTGGCAGGCCAAAAACATCGATCTTCATATCCTCTTGATTCTACCCGTCTCCGGTCACTGCGACTCGCGCGACAGCAGGAACACCACACCAATCCCGCACAGCAGCACCGCTCCCTCCAACCGCTCCGATAGAACGTGCAGCCGCTCAAAGTCCACCCGTCCCGCATTGTCCGCAGGCGCCGTCTCCACCACACCGCCAGCCAGATCGCGGTCGCGATCCATCGCCGGCAAAATCCTGAACTGCGAGTAAGCCGTCGCCGCCAGCATGATCCCCGTGAGTGTCAACTGAATCGCAAATGCAACCCGCGCCGAAACCTCCGCCCGCAGCCAAAGGATCGCTGTCGCCACATAGAAGACCGCGCCGCCGATCAGGCCAATCCAGTGCAACACCCGCAGCGTCCCGCCTACAACAATGCCCGCTTCATGGGTGCTCGGCAGACTATGAAACGCCACCGGCGCAACCACGAAGGCAAAAAAGATAAGCCCACCAACCCAGGCAACCATCGCAAACAACCGCAAGGCCCTCAAAACCGTCTGCATGCTAGACCAGGTCCCTTCCAATCAGCCGTCGAATTCTCTCTTTCATCGGAGGATGCGTCGAAAACATATTCGCAAATCCTCCACTTCCCAGAAACGGAGCCACGATAAATAAGTGTGCCGTCGAAGGCGAAGCCTGCATCGGAATCCGCTTCGAATAAGCGTCCAGCTTCTGCAGCGCCCGCGCCAGAGCATAGGGATTTCCCGTCTCCCTCGCCCCTGTTGCATCTGCCTCATACTCCCGTGACCGCGAGATCGCCAGCTGAATCAGCGTGGCCGCAATCGGAGCCACAATCAGCATCAGCAGCGCAGTCAGCCCACCGCCACCGCGCCGGTCACGTCCGCCTCCACCTCCGCCAAACATCGAAGCCCACATGCCCATCCGGGCAACCATTGTGATCGCTCCCGCCAGCGTCGCCGCAATCGAGCTTGTCAGAATATCCCGATTCCGCACGTGCCCCAACTCATGCGCCAGCACACCCTCCAACTCTTCATCGTCGAGCAGCTCTAAAATTCCGCGCGTCACCGCCACGGAAGCATGCGTCGGATTTCGCCCCGTGGCAAATGCATTAGGAGAATCCATCGGAATTACATACATCTTCGGCATCGGCAACCCCTGCTTTGCCGTCAGCCGCTCCACCACCTCATACGCCTTCGGCAACTGCTCCCGAGTCACCGGCTGCGCGTTGTACATCTTCAACGCCAGCTTGTCGGAGAAGAAGTAAGTCCCGAAGTTGAACACCACGGACAGCACAAACGCCAGCACCATCCCATTGCGTCCGCCGAACATGTCTCCAATGAAGAGCAGGAACAGCGTCATCACTACCAGCAGCAGCGTCGATTTGAACGTATTCATCGCTCAACCCTCATCCAGCCGGTCCCGTTACCTTGGACGCGTCAGCGCTCCGTTTCACCGCGCACAAGCGCCCGTCGCAGCACTGTCTCCAGCGCGCTCTTCTGCGCCTCATACTCCGTCTCGCTCAACCGCCCTTGCAGTTTGTCCGTCTCCAGCACAAATAGCTCTTCCTTCATCGCAGCCAGCAGCGCATTCGGCCCAGCCGGAACCGGTCCCGCCGCAACAGGCTGCACGGTATTCCCCTTCATCAGAATCCCCGCGCCTCCAGCCAGCAACAAGCCAAGTCCGCCAAGGATCCACCACTTATACTTCGCCCACGGATCATTCGTCCCCTCAGGATCAATCGGATTCCCCAATCCGCCTCCCGGTCGAGTATCCGTCGCCGCACTTCCGCCGGCCGGTGCCGAAGCATCTGCCTGCTGCTGCCCACCTGAGCCAGCCGTAGCCGCAGCCTCAGAATCCCGCGGTAGTTGACCCGTTCCCGACACCGTAAAATTCAATGCCTCTGACGGAACCACATTCCGCGCCACAAACGTCTGCGCCGTAGTCTCTTCCGTCACTGGCGTAAACGGCGTCGCTGGCCCACCTTCGAACTTCATGCTCTTCGGCATCATTACCGCGACCGTATCGGTCGGCATCAACATGCGCGGCGAAAACTTGAAGCTCCCGCTAAAAGGCAAATGGTACGTAATCTGAAACCGCGTCTCTCCCGGCCGTATCGGAAAGATGAACGCAAAATGATTCGGATCACCCAGCGGCACCGGCGAAGCCTGCACCGGCATGCCGCCCGGGCCCAGCGCAGCAGATCCCTCCACCACCGCACCCTCCGGCAGGAAAAATTCAAACGGTCTATCGCTAAACTGCGTCTTGGGCGGATTCGACTCATTCTTCACAAAGAAGTTCTCAACCACATGCAGCGACTTGCCGCTCTCATCGGTCTGCAGGCGCATCACATTCGCTTCTGCGCTGATCCCCTCCACCTTCGGAGCCGCGGTGAACACCTCCACCTCAACCGACTGTGTTCCCGGAGGCGCCGGCCGGAAGTAATTCGCCTTATCATGCGTCACCCGCACAAGGTGCATTCCGCTATCGCCGTCCGGAACCTGCAGCGTAAAGCGCCCCTTCGCATCGGTCTTCGTGCGGCTCGCCTCCTGCATGCCCTGTGCCAGGCGAATCAGCACAACATCATCACCCACAGCAGGCTTATTAGTCGTCTTATTCGTTACAGTTCCAGTGATCGAATCAGCCAGAGCAAACCCGGAAAAAGCCACAGCCACCACGGCAACCACAACAGCGCGTCGAAGAGAAAAGAGAAGAGAAGTCACCCTTAAAGTCTACGTCAAACAAGGCATTCCTAACGACATGAGCCCAAGACGAATCCGCAATCAGCTTCCCATCGCGGAAAAACCGGTGGAATCGGTGTTAGGCCTTACGCCTGCTAACCATGCCACGAGCCTCGAGCAATTCCATCTCAGCGATCACCCGCGCCGCCTCATCCTCCAGCCCAGCCCGCTGATCGGCATAGTCCTGCTCCGGATACTTCCCGGCTAGATACTCGAAGTTCAGATCGCGCAGATTCTCGTAGATCGTATCCTTCCGCTCGCGCAGATAATCCACCCGCGTCTTATCTGCCTGCTGGAACGGATTCCGCTCCGGCCAGAAGATAAACGCGAACAGCGCCAACGTCAACACAACACCCGCAATCATGCCCATTAGTATTCCGTCTCCCGCCGAATCCGCTCCCGCAGTTCATTGCCGCTCGCATCATGTGCTATTGGAATCCCGACCGGCACACGAGCCCCAGACCGCAGCTTCCACACTCGAATCAAAAATCCCGTCCCAACCGTAGCTAGCAAAAACACCGCCAGCGGAGCAATCCACGCAACGTTATCAAACCCTCCGCGAATGGGAGCTGCCAGCACCGTAGGTCCATACTTCGCCGCAAACCAGTTCATGATGGCAGTGTCCGACCCTCCACCCGCCATCTGCTCCCGCAATTCGCCGATCATCCGGTCAGAATCTGGGCAGCCAACGTGGTTGCACTCAAGCAGTATCTGGTTGCAAGAGCAGACGCAGATCATCTCATGCCCCACCCGATTGAACCGTGACGAAGAATCACCCGCTCCCAGCATCACCACACCAAGAAGCGCAACCATCCCCGCCTGCATCCATCGCTTAAGCATGATGAACCTCTTCCACCACGGGCGCTTCATCTTCTACACGCGCCCGAACCGTACTTCGCGTCAGATTAGGCACCAGGGCCACAAACGTCCCAATCACGACAATCAACACGCCAATCCAGATCCAGTTCATCAGCGGATTCAAAAACACCTTGATAATCGGCTTGTCTGTATCCGGATTCTTTCCCTCATAAATCACATAAAGATCGCGCTGCAACGTCGAGTGGTTCGCCACGATGGTCGAATTCTGCTGACTCGCCGTATAGAACCGCTTCTCCGGAGCAAGCTGCGTAATCTTCTTATTGCCCTTATAGACATCGAGCAGCGCATACTCCGTATCGAAGTTAGGATTCGAGTCCTGCGTGAAGCTCTGACAAACCAGCCGGTACGGCCCTATCCTCATCTCATCGCCGAAGCCCATCTCCTGCTCGCGCGATTGATTGAATGCGCCACCTGCAATCCCGATAAACATCACCACAATGCCGAAGTGCACAATGTACCCGCCATACCGCCGAGTATTCTTACGCACCAGCAAAATCATCGAAGCAAACAGATTCTTCCCCGTCTGCGTCCGTACCACCGCAGCCCCACGCAAAAACTCCGAGGCAATCGCCGTAATCACACCCGCTGCCAGCGAAAAGGTAATCAGCGAAAAGATTTCCGCCTGCATATCGTCGCCAGCGCTCCACGGATGGATACCTGACGTAATCAGCCCCACCAGCGCCACGCCCATCGCAATCCCCGGTAACACGAAGTTCCGCCGGATCGACCGCAGCGAAGTAGACCGCCAAGCCAGCAGCGGCCCAACGCCCGTCAGAAACAGCAGAAACAAGCCAATCGGAAGGTTCACCCGGTTATAGAACGGAGCTCCCACCGTAACCTTCGATCCCTGCACATACTCGCTCAAAACAGGGAAGAGCGTGCCCCACAAAACTGTAAAGCAAGCCGCCAGCAGGACGAGATTATTGAACAGAAAACTGGACTCGCGGCTTACCAGCGACTCGAGCTTATTCTCCGACTTCAAATGATCCTTCTGCTTGAAGAAAGTAAACAGGCACACCGCAAACATAATCAGGATGAACCCATAGAACCAGCTTCCAATCGAAGACTGAGCAAACGCATGCACCGAGCTCACAATCCCCGACCGTGTCAGCAGCGTCCCAAGAATCGTCAGCAAAAACGTTGAGAAGATGAGCCACACATTCCAGCTCTTCATCATCCCGCGCTTCTCCTGCATCATCACCGAGTGCAAGAAAGCCGTCCCCGTCAGCCAGGGCATCAGGCTCGCATTCTCAACCGGATCCCACCCCCAGTACCCGCCCCATCCGAGCACGCTATAAGCCCAGTGCGCGCCTAGAAAAATTCCGCACGTCAAAAACAGCCACGTCACCATCGTCCACCGACGCGTAATGTGGATCCACTTCTCCCCCGGATACCGCATCATCAGCGCGCCCAGAGCAAACGCAAACGGCACCGCGAACCCCACATACCCCAGGTAAAGCATCGGCGGATGGATCACCATCTCCGGATACTGCAGCAGAGGATTTAACCCGAAGCCATCCAGAGCCTTAGGCCCCGGCTGAATCGCAAACGGCGGAGCCGCAAAATTCAGCAATAGCAAAAAGAAAACCTGAACCCCAGCCAGGATCGTCGAGGCATACGCCGATAGCCGCACATCCACCCTATGCCGTATCCGCAATACAAACCCATACGCACTCAGCAGCCACGCCCAAAGCAGCAGCGACCCCTCTTGGCCTGACCAAAGCGCCGAAAACTTGTACGCCGTATGCAGGTCTTTATTCGTGTGGTGCAGGATGTAAGAGACGGAATAATCATTCGTGAACGAGGCCCACACCAGTGCGAACGCCGCGCAGCTCAGGGCAACAAAGCTGCCGATACCAGCACGCCGAGCCGTTTCTCCCAGACGTCCCGCCCCATCCACAGTCTTGCCACGCCAAAGCGCAAGCCCCCCCGCCACCAGGGTGTAGACACTCAAAGCCAGAGCCAGAAGCAGCGTAAAACTACCGAACTCCGGCATAGGGTGCAATTGCATGGGATTCCTCTACCCTTATTCTCTCAAGGGCAGCCCATTACAGCAATAAAGCATCGTTTACCGCACCGACGGCGGCAGTCTCTATCCGTCCCACCTGGATCAGACTCTGCACGCTCGCCAACAGGCTCTCCGGCAGAAGCGGTTTCAACCGAAACAGCACATTCATGCCTTCATACTCTGATTCTGCCTCTTCCATCCCACTGATCACCAACACAGGAAGCTTCGGTCGCGTCTTCCGCAGCTCACGAACAAACTCCGATCCATTCATCCCTGGCATGACGTGGTCTGTGATCACCAACTGCACATCGTCGAGACATTCTCCGGTCCTGAACTGTTCTAGCGCACGACCCGGATTCAGCGCAGCGATCACAAAGTATCCCGCCCGTTTCAGAATTGTCTGACGGGTGGCCGCCTGCACTGCATTGTCATCGATCAAGAGTAGGGTATCGGTCATCAGCGTTGACAGCTCCAAGGAGAAGAAAACCCTGCAAGTACTTCATTCAGACCTTTTCACGTTCGCCACAGAAGCCTGCGACGGTGACTGGTCTGAGAAAGGCTCGTTCAAGTTCTACTGCACGTAAGTCCTGTTCACAACTACCCATTCGATGCAGAACCAATCATTTCGGGTTTTCTTTCCCCATTGAAAAAATCTCGAACATCCTTTCTCATTGGTCCGAAACGCTGGACTGAGCTGAACAAACGGTTTAGAGTTGGCCGAAGTACTCCCAATCCAATGTTCTACCAAGGGTGCCCGTGTCTCTGTCCATCGTCGACTGGCTGATCATGCTGGTCTATTTCGTCTTCGTTCTGGGAATCGGTTTTGCCCTCAAGCGCTACATGCGCACCAGCAATGACTTCTTTCTCGCAGGACGCTCCATCCCAGCCTGGGTCTGCGGCCTCGCCTTCATCTCCGCGAATCTAGGAGCCCAGGAAGTCATCGGCATGGGTGCCTCCGGGGCGAAATACGGCATTATCACCAGTCATTTCTATTGGATCGGCGCCATCCCCGCCATGATCTTCGTCGGCATCTTCATGATGCCCTTCTACTACGGATCGAAAGCCCGAAGCGTCCCTGAGTACCTCCGCCTGCGCTTCGACGAGAAGACCCGCGCTGTCAACGCATTCTCCTTCGCCATCATGACCGTGCTCTCCTCCGGCATCTCCATGTACGCGATGGCGCTCCTCATCCAGACCCTTGGCCTCTTCCATGGCATCATCCCCGACGCCTACATCTTCCACGTCTCGGTCTTTCTCTCTGCGATCATCGTTCTCGGTTACATCTTCCTCGGCGGCCTCACCAGCGCCATCTACAACGAAGTCCTCCAGTTCTTCCTCATCGTCGCGGGCTTTGCTCCTCTCGTCTGGATTGGCCTGCGCAACGTAGGCGGATGGCAGGGAATCAAGCAAACCCTCCCTTCCAACATGACGCACTCCTGGCGCGGCATGGCCCACGCCAATACCAATACCCTCGGCGTCGAATGGATCGGTCTCGCCATGGGCCTCGGCTTCGTCCTCTCCTTCGGCTACTGGTGCACCGACTTCCTCGTGATCCAGCGCGCCATGGCCGCCGACTCCGAGGTCTCCGCTCGACGCGTTCCTCTCATCGCCGCTCTTCCCAAGATGTTCTTCCCCTTCCTCGTCATCCTGCCCGGCATCATTGCCGTCAGCGTGACGTCGCACATGGCGCCCAGCCCCACAGCCGTCGTTGCCAGCACCGCTCCCACCATTCCCCTCAATGACCAACGCCCCCACGGCATCATCCCGCAGAAGACCGACCCCATCAACAATCAACCTGTCCTCGACTCCAACGGCAACCCTGTCTATAACTACGACCTCGCCATACCGGTCATGCTCCTGCACTTCTTTCCAACCGGAGTCCTCGGCCTCGGCCTCACCGCCCTCCTCGCCAGCTTCATGTCCGGAATGGCCGGCAACGTTACCGCCTTCAACACCGTCTGGACCTACGACATCTATCAGGCCTATATCAACAAAAAGGCAACCGACTCCCACTATCTATGGATGGGCCGCATGGCCACCATAGGAGGCGTAGCCCTCTCCATCGGCGCGGCCTACCTCGTCACCAACTTCAATAACATCATGGACGCGCTGCAACTCGTCTTCTCCATCGTCAACGCGCCTCTCTTCGCGACCTTCCTCCTCGGCATGTTCTGGAAACGCACCACCGGCCACGCAGCCTTCACCGGCCTCATCTCCGGAACCCTCGCCGCTCTCATCCACCACGGACTCACCATCCCCGACGGCGCCTCTCCCGGCATCCACGGCGGCTGGATCGCCATCGTCCACCACTACCCCAGCGACATGGCGCAGAACTTCTGGACCGCCATATTCGCCTTCTCCGTCAACCTGATCGTGACGATCGCGATCAGTCTCGTCACCAAGCCGCGCCCCGAGCCGGAGCTCGTCGGCCTCGTCTACTCACTAACCCCGAAGCCAGTCGAAACCGACCTGAGCTGGTACCAGAAGCCCGCGACCCTCGCCGTCGTCGTCCTGGCTATGCTCATCGTCCTCAACCTCGTCTTCGCGTGACGACCTGCTTTCGCGTGCTTAAGGGCATGGCTTCAGCCGTGCCGTGACAACATCCGGGCACAAGGGGGCTTTAGCCCCTGAGGTACGTTTCGCCGCCCGAGCCAGAAAGGAAACAAACATGGGACTCGACATCCGCATCCCCCTCGGCCTCATCTTCCTGATCACCGGCGGCATCATCAGCATCTACGGCTTCTTCACCCGCCACTCCGCCATCTACGAGAAGTCGATGGATATCAACATCAACCTGACCTGGGGCGCGATCATGTTCGTCTTCGGCCTAGTCATGTACCTAGTAGGCCGCCGCCAAAAGTGGCAAGACGACCCCGTCAATCCCCGCCCATGGGAAAAAGGCGCAGGTCCCCGACACTAACCTTCAACCATGCCCTTTATCCATCGCAGTTGGCTCAGGCCCATCATCGCCATCTCAATTCTGCCTTTGTCTCATCTTTCTCGCCGGCTACGAGGCTCTTAATCTCTCCACTTGGTATTTTGTCCGTAGTGTGATGCGCAATTCGCCGCAATTGCGCAACATTCCTAAACAGCTCCCTGACACCCATATCGCCGTTCTCAGCGGCTCAACCTGGCAGAGGTTCGGCTGCACCGCCCAGCTTCCTTGGACCAATGTGGAGAAGGATCGTGACGGCCGGATGGTTGCGGTGAGGTCCCTTGCAGACAAGACTTGGGTAATGTTCTCTGCTCCGGAGTTTCAACCAGATACAGCCAAAATCTATCGCGAATCGGCTGAGCGCGATCCTAATGGCAAAAAAGTCGTGCAGTTGATCGGCGCAGAGAATCTCGCCTCTAAATTCAATTTCATGCGCGCTGCGGCCTATACCCGTCCCCAAGACGCAAGCATCTTCGCAACCAGGGAGCACAACGTCCGCACCATGCTTCTCCTAGGCCAAAAGATAACTTTGATGGAAGGTTCGCTCTATGAGCTTCATTTCGGCGAAATGCGCGGTTTTCAAGAAGGTGATGCGCCGAATATTCCGATTAAGGTCAAGCTAGACCTCTTCGATCCACAGGATCGACGGATCGAACTCTGGATCCGGAGCGACAAGACCTCGTCCGCATCCATCACACAGCCGCAGATCAACGCGATCATCCAGTCGATTCATTGCCGTTGATTCCCCCTTCGAAACCAGCCTCCAACGCAAATAACTCCGCAATCATCTTTCCCACGCCCGCCCTTGCAATAATGAAATCATGAAGCGGCGCGTAATCAAGCAATACGAGTTCATCCGTAAGATCGGCACCGGCGGCAGCGGCGTCGTATATCTCGCCAACGACACGCTCCTCCAGCGCCCCGTCGTGCTCAAGCTCCTAAAGCGCGGCAACCTCACCATCGAGCAGATGCGCGCCACCCAGCTCCGCGAGGCCCGTCTCGCCTCCGCCATCGACCATCCCAACGTCTGCGCCATCTACGACGTCGGCGAAGCCCCAGCCGAATCCGGCGACTCCGAAGAAGCCTACATCGTCATGCAGTACATCCCCGGCAAGTCCCTCGACAAGCTCATCGCCGAGGGCCCCTCCAGCCTGCAGCTCGTCCTCTCCGCCGGCATCCAGATCTCCGACGGTCTCTCCGCCGCCCACTCCCTCGGCATCTTCCACCGCGACCTCAAGCCAGCCAACGTCATGCTCACCGACGGCGGCCTCATCAAGATCCTCGACTTCGGCCTCGCCCGTCGCCTCGCCCTCGACCAGGCCGACTTCGACCCCTCCGGCCCCGCCAGCAAGCGCGCCATGCCCGCCCCGGGAGCCACCTACACCGCCCGCGGCGGCACCATCGCCTACATGGCTCCCGAGCAGTTCGTCACCGGCCAATCCAGCGTCCAGTCCGACATCTTCGCCCTCGGCCTCATCCTCTACGAGCTCGCCACCGGCCGCCACCCGTTCCACCGCCCCGACGCACCCGACTTCCAGTCCATCCGCGCCATCCAGTTCGCCGACCCGCCCTCCATCCGCGAGATCGCCCCACACCTTCCCGTCGAGCTCGAGAGCGTTATCCTTCGCTGCCTCGAAAAGCAGCCCTCCGCCCGCTTCTCCTCCGCCGCAGACGTTCGCGAGTCCCTCAAGACCATCATGCGCTCCATGCAGCTCGACTCCGCCCTCATGCCCGGCGGCGAATCTCTCACGCTGCTCCCTTCACAAGGCCGCCTCGCTCTCGAAACCCCCGAAGAAGAAAAACGCACCACCGGCATCCTCTCCATGCTTGCCGAACGCTTTCGCGAATCCGGCACCAGCGCAGCAAGCAAACAAAGCGACAGCATCGTCGTCCTCCCCTTCATCAACTACGGCCCCGCCGACGTAGCCCCTCTCTACGGCTACGCCCTCGCCGATGCCATCGCTGCACGTCTCGCCCGCATGCCATCGCTCGTAGTCCGCCCATCAAGCTCGCTGATGACCGTCGCCACCCAGCAACTCGATCCCCTCAGCATCGGCAAAAAACTCCTCGTCAACTTTGTCCTCGCCGGTAACTTCCTCCGCTCCGACAAAGGCTTTGACCTCAACTGGCAGCTCCTCGACGTCTCCACCCAAAGCGTCCGCGCCGGAGGCTCCATCAACGTAGCCTCTTTCGATCTGGTCTCCGTCCAGACCGAGATCTGCAACGAAGTCTTCAGCACCCTCCAGGGCTTCGGCGATCTCCAGGGCCTGCACGAAAACAATCGCGCAGCCGCACTCTCCCCCTCACTCAGCGAAGACCTCTCTGAGGAGTATCTCCAGGCCCGGGCCACCCTCTCCTCGTTTATGACCCGCACCGGCAGCCGCGACGACCTCGACCGCGCCCGCGAACTCTTCGAGTCCGTCGTCAAGCAGAACGACAACTACGCCCCCGGCTGGTCCGGCCTCGGCATCACGCACCTGCAATACACCCGCCACGGCCTCGGAGGCCAGATGCATGTCCTCGAAGCCCGCCGCGCCTTCGACAAGTCCCTCCAACTAGACCCCGGCTCCGTCGAAGCCAATCTCTACCGCGTCTACATGCTCCTCTCGCGCGGCGAAAAAGAGTCTGCCCGCCACGGCATCGAAAACCTCCTCCAGACCGCCGGCAACGATTGGAACGTTCGCATGGTCGCCGGCATAACCCTCCGCATTGACGGCATGTATGAAGAAGCCCTCGAGCAGTTCAACGCATCCCTGCGCATGAACCCCTCTAACGCGGCTATGATTTACAACCACCGCGCCCGCGTCTACCAGTACCAGAACCAGATGGAACTCGCCGCCGACGAGATCGAAAAAGGCCTCACCCTAGAACCCCGCCAGCCTCTCCTCCGCATCTCTCTCGGCTACCAGCAGATGCGCACCGGCGATCTCCCTAAAGCCATCGAGACCCTCGAAAACGTCATCCGCGACGAGAAATCTCTCCGCATCGTCTTCCCGACCATCGCCCTCTGCTACGTCCAGCTCGGCGAGCGCGAAAAAGCCGCCACCTTCATCGTCGATGAGACCCTCTCCGCCGCCGAAGCCGACAGCGAGATGGCCTACCGTCTTGCCACCTACTTCGCCCTTGAAGGCGACGAGTCTGAAGCCCTGCATTGGCTCCGTCGCGCCATCTACCTCGGCAACGAAAACTACCCGTGGTTCAGCAAAAATCCAGCCTGGCGCAACATGAGCGGCCATGCCGACTTCGAGCGCATCCTTGAAGACCTTAAAAAAAGCTACCGCCGCAACCAAAAAAACTGGAAGCGCCTCCTGGCTCAGGTCCGTGACTAAGACCGCAAAGAAAAGGGCGGCTCATCCAAGAGCCGCCCCTCTCCACATCACTGGCCGTACTTTACTGCGCTGCCCCACCCACAGGCCCAACCGCCGCATCACTAATCGGCGTCAAAATCATCGGCGTAGTCAAACTAAACACCAGCCGATCATCCTTATCCAGCGTAGCCTGCCGATCCGACTTCAGCCACATAAACGTGCTGATGCCAGCCCCGACACCCGCGCCCACCAGCGCACCCACGCCCCCTCCAAGCACCGCACCCGTAGCAGCGCCGCCGCCCGTCGTCAGCGTCATCACCGCAAGCGCCTTCTTCATCTGGTCCTTCGACTTCAACGTCCCTTCGTAGTCCACATTGAAGTTCCCCCGGCTGGCATCAATCAACTGCGCGTGAACAACATAATGAGTCCCATCCGGCAGCGTGATACTCCGCGGCTCCAGATGCAGCGCCGCTCCCCCCAGAACACGCCGCCCACTCCGTACCTCCGTCACCTGCCCATCGAGGATCGCCCCAACAGGAATAATCACGCGGCCATCCTTCGACACGGCCTCGACAATCTCAGCCGTGAACTTCGCCCCCGGCATCGTGTTCGCAGTCGAAATGCCTTCCTTGATATTCACCCGAAGCAGCGTGCCCTCACGCAACTCACCTTCACGCTCAGGAACACTCGTAACAATCTGACCATCAGGGTCATCGACAACCGCAGTCGCGCTCGAAGCCACAGGCGTTTTCAGCAGAGGCCCCGTATACGGCACAAAAGATCCATAAACCTCGCTCGTAGACGCAGGGGCAGTCGCAGGAGTTCCCGCCGCGGGCTTCGCGTTCAAAGGTCGTCGCGTCGTGGCATCACTAGCCGGAGCAGCAGGCGTAGTCGATTCATCGGTCGTCGTAATCACCGCAGGATCGGGATGCGAAACTCCCGTCATCTGAGCCAGCGCGGGAACAGATCCAAGAACAAAAGCAGCAGCAGCGATTTGTACCTTCATGGCAACACCCTCAATCAAGAACTGGAAATCCAGACACGAGTCCCAAACTAAGCGCGCTCGAATCTCTGCTAAAAGGGTAGCCGCCCGCCTAAGCCGTTCGGAGCGAAATCCTCGGCAGGGAATCGACCCTGCTAATATCTTCCTCTTGGCCTACTTTGCGCAACTCCCCCGCGATTCATCCCCCGTTCAGCCAACTCCGCAATCCCTTTGCTAAAATCCCTTTGGTGAGTTCCTCCGACGCAAAACTGGTGCAATCAATCGCTTCCCTTGGTGGACGCGCCGTTCCCGTCGATCGCCGCCCCAAGCTCAATGAGCGCCTGATGCACCGCGTCGTCGCACAACATCCCGCACCATCCAGCCATAGGAGCAACATGACCGAGATCGTCTCCATCCACGCACGCGAAATCCTCGACTCCCGCGGAAACCCCACCGTCGAAGCTGACGTCATCCTCGACGGAGGAGCCAAAGGCCGCGCCGCCGTTCCCAGCGGAGCCTCCACCGGCGAGCACGAGGCCGTCGAACTCCGCGATGGCGACAAAGATCACTACCTCGGCAAAGGCGTCCTCAATGCCGTCGAAAACGTCGAGTCCATCCTCGCCCCCGAACTCACCGGCATGGACGCCTCCAACCAGCGCCTCATCGACGCCACCATGATCGGCATCGACGGCACCGACAACAAGGGCAAGCTCGGCGCCAACGCCATCCTCGCCGTCTCCATGGCCGTCGCCCGCGCCTCCGCCGAAGCCCTCAAGCTCCCGCTCTACCGCTACCTCGGCGGCGTCAACGCCCGCATCCTCCCCACACCAATGATGAACATCATTAATGGTGGATCCCACGCCGACTCCAACGTTGACTTCCAGGAGTTCATGGTCATGCCCGTCGGCGCCGAAACCTTCTCCGACGCCCTCCGTTGGGGCACCGAGACCTTCCACACCCTCAAGGGCGTCCTCAAGAAGAAGGGCTATAACACCGCCGTAGGCGACGAAGGCGGCTTCGCTCCCAACCTCAAGTCCAACGCCGAAGCCATCGAACTCATCCTCGAAGCCATCGAACTCGCCGGCTACAAAGCAGGCGAAGACATCGCCATCGCCCTCGATCCCGCCTCCAGCGAGTTCTACGACAAGGCCAGCGGCAAATACATTTTCAAAAAATCCGACAAGTCCGAAAAGACCTCCGCCCAAATGGCCGAGTTCTGGGAGTCCTGGGTCCGCCAGTACCCCATCGTCAGTATCGAAGACGGCCTCGCCGAAGACGACTGGGACGGCTGGCAACTCCTCACCAAGCAGGTCGGCGACTTCGTCCAGCTCGTCGGCGACGACCTCTTCGTCACTAACACCAAACGCCTCCAGCAGGGAATCGAGCAGAAGGTCGCCAACTCCATCCTCATTAAGGTCAACCAGATCGGCACCATCTCCGAGACCCTCGACGCCATCGAACTGGCCCGCCGCTTCGGCTATACGAGCATCATCAGCCACCGCTCGGGCGAAACCGAAGACACCTTCATCGCCGACCTGGCCGTAGGCACCGGGGCCGGACAGATCAAAACCGGCAGCGCCAGCCGAACCGACCGCATCGCCAAATACAACCAACTCCTTCGCATCGAAGAAGAGCTAGGCCAATCGGCCGAATTCCTCGGCATAGAATCCGTAAACTTCGGCGAATAATAGCTCAGTCAACCCAAACCGGCTACCACCGCAAAACCACGTCATTCCGACCGAAGCCACTCACAGTTTCATCGTGAGTGGCGCAGTGGGGCCCCAGATATCGCGGTAAAAAGCTTGGCGTCGCACCGACAGCCGTGTTGGCTCCTATGCCGATCTCTCCGGTCTCAAGGGCACTCTCGAAAACGGTGCTTCAGCAAGCCTCCCCGGAGGCTTCGGCTCTCGAATCGCTCGCGTCTCCGCGATCAATTTGTCGCTGTACCCGACCACGATCCCAACGCCGTCCCCTTAGACTCCGATATCGACGACACCGCCCGCTTCCGGTTTTTGGGAGAATCGCCGTCACCGAGTCGCATTTGCAATACGGGAAATTCGCGTTATCCCTCGCCGTTGCTTGCTGCCATTTCCGCAGCGCAGCGTAGGAATCTGCCGTTTGATCGAAATAGGCCCATGTGATTGTTCTCTTCAAAAATCCATCATTAGAATGAAGAGACAACTCATGCACCTCTCTCTCCAAGACCGTCTTTTCGTCCTAACCGGAGCGGGCATCTCCGCGGAAAGCGGCCTCGCCACCTTCCGCGGCAGCGGAGGCCTCTGGGATGGCCATCGCGTCGAAGAAGTGGCCACCTACGAAGCGTGGCAAGCCGACCCTGCCCTCGTCTGGCGCTTCTATTCCCAGCGTCGCCGCGATGCTCTCGCAGCACAGCCCAATGCAGCTCACAAAGCTCTGGCCCAAATCGAGCAACACCTCGCCACAATCAACTCAGACAACTTCTACCTCTGCACCCAAAACGTAGACGACCTCCATGAGCGTGCTGGTTCTCGTCGCATCCACCACATGCACGGCAGTCTCTTCCAATCCCGCTGCACCCGCTCCAACGAGCACTTCTCCGACCACGCGCTCTACGAAGACCCCAATGATCTTCCCGTCTGCAAGACCTGCCACGCCACCGTACGCCCGCACATCGTCTGGTTTGGCGAAATCCCTCTCGACATGGACGCCATCTACCGCGAACTGGACCGCGCTAACATTCTCCTCGTCATAGGCACCTCCGGCTCTGTCTATCCCGCCGCCGGTTTCGTGCATTTAGCCAACCAGCGAGGCATCCGAACCGTTTACGTGGGGCCCGAGGAGCCGCAAAACATCGATGCCTTTGACGAAGTCATCCTCAGCACAGCCACCCAAGCCCTCCCCGCCATAGCCGAACGACTGGGTGAGGCATAACCCGTCCAATCCGCCACCACGGACCCGCAAGACACTTCCAATTCATTTACAGTAAAACCATGGCGAAAGCGTCGAAGGTTGACCTTGTCGGCGTCGGACTGAACGCAACAGACACCGTTATCCCTCTCTCCACATACCCCACCCGCGGCTCCAAGACCGAATACTCCGCCGTCAGCACCCTACCCGGCGGACAAGTCGCGACCACCGTCGTCGCCTGCCAGCATTGGGGCATGCGCACCCGCTACGTCGGCAAACTCGGCGACGACCTCGCTGCGACCCTCCATCGCGAAGCCTTCACCCACGCGGGCGTCGAAACCCGCATTATTACCGTCCCCGGCGGAGCTAGCGCCCAGTCCCTCATCCTCGTCGATGCCGAAGGCGAGCGCACCGTCCTGTGCCGCCGAGACGAACGCCTGACTCTCCGCCCCGCCGAGCTCGACCGCGAATGGATCGTCAACGCCCGCGCCCTTCACGTTGACGGCTTCGACACCGAGGCCGCCATTACGGCCTCCGCCTGGGCACGAGCTGCTGGAGTCCCAGTCATCGCCGATCTCGACGAACTCTATCCTGGCGTCGAAGACCTCCTCGCCAACGTTGACTACCTCATTGTCAGCCGCGATTTTCCCACACGCCTCATGCATGAGGCTGACCTGGAACAGGCCCTGCGCCAGATGCACCGCCGCTACGGAAGCCGCCTTGCCGCTGCAACCCTTGGCCATGACGGCGTCCTCGCCTGGGATGGCAACCAGCTCCTCCATACCCCCGCCTACCACGTTCCCGTGCTCGATACCACCGGAGCCGGCGACATCTTCCACGCTGGCTTCATCTACGGACTCCTTCAGGACTGGTCCCTCGATCGCCAGCTCGACTTCGCCTGCGCCGCCGCTGCCCTCAACTGCACCGCCATAGGAGCACGAGGTGGCATTCAAGCTCTGGAAGAAATAGAGAACCTCATGACCACCGGCTCCCACTACCAAACTGCGTCCTACGCATCCACTCAAGGATGACGTGTCGCTTTCGCTCTCTTCCTGAGACCCCTGATGATGGATGATTCTCGACCCGTCCGTTTCGGTATACTTACCCCTGGGTTAAAGTAGGTAAAGTATCTACAATCAGTTACTTGAGTCGATGGGTCTTGCGTAAAGTATTCATTGCAAAGGAGAAAAATCTGTTCTGAATATGGCCTTCCTTACTTCTACTTGTTTAAGTATAACTAGCTGGGGGAATTACTCGGCCAGGTGGATGTGTATGATTTTATGTGGTTTAGGTGGAATTAGGGCTTGACAGGTTTTGTGGCCCTGACGCTGATGCCTACCCTTAGTGATGATGGGCATCCGAACTGTTTCGGGTGTGATTTAGGGAAGGCTATTCGTGCGTTGAGCGAATGTTACTCAGGCGATGAGAGTGCACGAACGGGCACCCGCTCAGTTTGCGTTTTTGGGGGAGACAGGCGGAGCGTGAGGTTGGATTGGTTTAGGCTAGGCGGTTCGTTTCCCGCTCCAAAGTAGATACATCCCCACCTTCGCGCGATCATGCGCGCTCAAGATGAGCGCCACGAACTATGTCGCAGGCTTAGGGAAACTGTTCGCTTTCGAGCGAATGTCCCACTCATGCGATGAGACTGCATGAATCGGGCACCCGGCTTAACTTAGATATTTACGGCGCGCAAAGAGATAGGCGCTGCCACCTCCGATAGATATCACCATGATGATGGCTTTCCGGGTAGAAGTGTCTTTTACTAACCTTGGAACCATCAGACCAAAGATGACCGCAATGATGGCGCAGGATGTCATTATCGGCTGTAAGAGGTGGAAAGTCTTATCTCGCACCGCGCAATTGTACGTGAGGAATCTAATAGACAAGGATACAAACGTGCATGGCACAGACGCTCGTCCTGTGGCATGCATGTTTTGTATGGGTCTGGCACTAAAAGCTCACTTAGCAGCTAGCTAATCGAGAAAGCGTTTGGCTATGCCTTCGTAGGCGTCGATGCGGCGGTCGCGTAGGAAGGGCCAGTGCTGGCGGGTGACTTCGATGAGCTTGGGGTCGAGGTCGGCGTAGAGGATCTCTTCTTTGTCATGGCTGGCCAGGGCGATGATGCGGCCGAAGGGGTCGGCTATGAAGCTTCCGCCCCAGAATTCGATGCCGGAGTGGGGGGTGTGGTCGCCGGGGCCGCGGAGTTCGACTGTTGCGGGGTTGCCGTCGGCGGCGGGGGCTTTGAATTTGACGTCGCCGTGCTCGTGGCCTACGCGGTTGACGGCGCAGACGAAGACTCCGTTGGCGATGGCGTGGGCGCGCTGGGCGGTCTGCCAGGCTTCGTATTGGGCGCTCCCGTACTCTTCTTTTTCGGAGGGGTGCCAGCCGATGGCGGTGGGGAAGAAGAGGACTTCGGCGCCGCGGAGGGCGGTGAGGCGGGCGCCTTCGGGGTACCACTGGTCCCAGCAGACGAGAGTGCCGATGGGGCCTTGCGTGGTTTGCGTGGATTTGAAGCCGAGATCGCCGGGGGTGAAGTAGAACTTCTCGTAGTAGAGAGGGTCGTCGGGGATGTGCATCTTGCGGTAGATGTCGGCGATGCGGCCGTCCTTTTCGATGGTGACGGCGGTGTTGTGGTAGAGGCCGGGGGCGCGGCGCTCGAAGAGGGAGGCTACGAGGACGACGCCGGTTTCGCAACAGACGCGGGTGAGGACGTCGGTCGAGGGGCCCGGGATGGGCTCGGCGAGGTCGAAGAGGGCGTGGTCTTCGCGCTGGCAGAAGTATTGGGCGCGGAAGAGCTCGGGGAGGCAGACGAGGGTTGCTCCCTGGGCGGCGGCTTCGTAGACGCGCTCGGCGGCCTTGTCTAGGTTGAGCTGGGTGTCCGGAGCACAGGACATCTGGATGAGGGCGACGCGTTTGGTCGAGTTTTTAGCCATGGCAATCCTGTTTATTTTATAGGCTGGACCGTTATGACAACGTGGCGCATGGCGCTTCTTGCTGAAACTTAACAGGAGGCAAGCCTAAGGCGAGCGCAACAAAGAAATCGGCGAAGTAAAGCTAGCTTGAAACAGATGTGACGCCTCCTTTCCCATGGTGAAAGTTCGTCTCGACACTGACCTGGTTACGGCAGAGATTTGACGGTTGTGGGATAGGACGACGGTTTGCGGCGAAAATTGAGGGATATTGCTTTTTTCGTGTGCGAATTTCTGTTAGTTTTGAGGTGTAGAGCCGTCTGGCGCAGCGTCGGGCGGGCCCTCTTCAACTCACCTGAAAATTATCTTGTCCCAGCCGTTGCGGTAGCCGTGTATTTCATTGCAGAAGGAGCAATACGTTGAGCGAATTTCGTGAATTTCTGGAACTTCCGTACGCAGAGCTGGAAGACCTGAACCTGCAGGCCAAAGAGCAGCGCAAGAAGCGCGTCGCCGCCGATGTGATTCAGGAAGAGCGCCTGAAGTACCTGACCGACGAGAAGCGGATTAAGGCCGTTACCGTGCTGTTCAGCGATCTTGAAGGCCGCCTGCACATGCTCGATTACGACAAGAAGTTCCTGGTCAAGAGCTATGACAACCTAACGTTCGACGGCTCGTCGATCCGTGGCTTTACCGCGCAGCGTGAGAGCGATCTGCGGTTGGGCATCGACTGGAGCGCGTTCTACTGGGTTCCGGCTGACGTGTTTGGCGCAGGCAAGGTGATGGTGTTCGGCGAGGTGATCGATAAGAACGGCACCACGTATAGCGCGGACATTCGCGGCGTTTTGAAAGAGCTCTCTACGGAGCTCTATAAGACCCAGGGTTATACGCTGAACGCAGCCAACGAGATTGAAGGATTCCTGTTTGAGGGTATCGATGCTGAGCGCCGCTACCATGAGACGGGTGCGTTCGAGTATGTCAACAAGGGCGGCTACTATCACTCGCTGCCGGGCGATCCGCTGCGTGAGTTCATCGATACGACGGCTGAGGTTCAGCGGGCGATGGGCTTCGAAAACGAGAAGGACCATCCTGAGGTTGCGCCTTCGCAGTTCGAGATCAACTACAGCTATGGTGAAGTGGTTGCTGCTGCCGACCAGATTCAGTTGTACAAGCTGATCTGCCGTCAGGTTGCTACGCAGATGGGCATGACGGCGAGCTTCCTGCCGAAGCCGGTTGTCGGCGTCAACGGTAGCGGCATGCACACCAATGTTTCGATTACGAAGAACGGCAAGAACATCTTCTGGGATCCGAAGGGCGAGGAGAAGATTTCGAAGCTCGCTTGGCAGTTTACGGATCGCATTCTGACGCATGGCAACGATCTTTGCCTGCTGCTGAATGCCAGCGTGAATGCTTATCGGCGGCTTGATCCTCACTTTGAGGCTCCGAACCAGCTGAAGGCTTCGGCAGTGGATCGCGGCTCGATGATCCGGATTCCGATCGGCAACGAGAAGTCGGCGCGCGTTGAGGTCCGTTCGGTTGGGCCGGATGCGAATCCTTACCTGGTGCTGTACTCGATCTTCAAGACCGGCCTGCATGGCGAGACGGCGAAGATCAAGAATCTGCGTCAGGCGGAACGGTACTTGCCGGACAACGTCTACACCGCTCTTGAGAATTTCCGTGCGGCGGAGTGGACGACGAAGTTGCTCGGTGCGGATGTGAAGGGGCGTTATGCCGACCTGAAGCAGGCTTCGGCGGATCGCTGCCCGCGTCTGTTGGGCACGATCGTCAAGGCACCTGAGGTGCAGTTCCACCACGATGTTTACAATCAGTTGCTTTGGAATATTTTCTAGCTTCGGGAGAATCCTTATGACGAGAGCCCCGGTATGTGCCGGGGCTTTTTGTTTGTGGCGTTGACAAGGTAGCGAGGCTGCTGCATTCTTCTGCTGTCGGTTCGGCGGAGGCAATCTCTTTGGACAACCAACGATTTTCTCATTCATTTGCTTCTGCTACTGTGCTTGGCCTGTGTCTGTTGCTTGGGTTGGCGATCGGTGGCTGGGTGCTTGGTTCGCAGATCAGGGACATCAAGCTTGCCGACCGGTATGTCACGGTCAAGGGGTTGGTGGAGCGGACGGTGAAGTCTGACTCAGCTATCTGGCCGGTGATGTTCAAGGAGGCGGGTAACGATCTGCCGCAGGTTTTTGCCAAGAGCGAATCGGATAAGAATGCTGTTTTGAAGTTTATGGCGGACCAGGGAATTACGCTGCAGGAGATCACGATCGGTCAGATTCAGGTGACCGATAAACAAGCCAATGAATTTGGCAATAATCCCACCGGACCGCGTTATGTTGTGCAGCAGACGGTTACGGTGCATTCGTCGGACGTGGACAAGATTGCGCGTGCAGGACAAAAGACGGCGGAACTGGTGCAGGCTGGGATTGTCGTCGGAGGTGGTTATGGGCAGGGAATTGGGTATAGGTTCAACGGGCTCAATGCTCTGAAGCCTGACATGATTACTGAGGCGACGAAGAATGCGCGGGCAGCGGCAGATCGGTTTGCGGCGGATTCGGGGAGTCATGTGGGGGCTATCAGGTCGGCGAATCAAGGGGTGTTTTCGATCTCCGCGGCGGACGCTGGTGGCGCTTCTACTCCGAACGAAGAGGTGGGCGGAGGCGGGGAACAGCAAGCGGATGCCAGCATGATGAAGAAGGTGCGTGTAGTTTCTACGATTGACTACTATCTCGTTCGATAAGCGCACCCTTAGGTTGCCACTCGTATCGTGGCGGTGATAGCCTTCGCGTAATCTTCACGTGGAGCCAAACACACATGCAGGCAAGTTACAACGGTATCACCGTCCCGACGGACGGTCAGGGAATTCAGTATGCCAACGGTAAGTACACTGTTCCCGATAATCCAATTATTCCTTTTATTGAAGGCGATGGCACGGGCCGCGACATTTGGAAGGCTTCACAACGAGTGTTCGATGCAGCGGTTGAGAAGGCGTATGGTGGCAAGCGCTCGGTGAAGTGGTACGAGGTGTTGGCCGGAGAGAAGTCGTATCGGCAGACGCAGAACTGGCTGCCGGACGATACGGTGAAGGCTACGGTTGATTTTCGGGTGTCCATCAAGGGGCCGCTGACTACGCCGGTGGGTGGTGGAATTCGTTCGCTGAATGTGGCTCTGCGGCAGTTGATGGATCTTTACCAGTGCGTGCGTCCGGTGAAGTACTACAGCGGCGTGCCGAGTCCAGTGAAGCATCCGGAGAAGCTTGACGTTGTGATCTTCCGCGAGAATACGGAGGATATTTACGCAGGCATCGAGTTCCGCGAGGGTACGCCTGAGGCTGCGAAGTTTATTGCCTTTGTCAACGACGACATGTTGAAGGGCGGCAAGAAGAAGATCCGGCTGGACTCTGGTGTCGGGGTGAAGCCGATTTCGATTACCGGGTCGAAGCGGCTGGTGCGAGCGGCGATCCAGTATGCGCTGGACAATGGACGCAAGACCGTGACGCTGGTGCATAAGGGAAATATTCAGAAGTTCACTGAGGGGGCTTTCCGCGAGTGGGGGTATGAGGTTGCCACGCAGGAGTTCCGCGAGCATACGGTTACGGAGCGTGAGAGCTGGATTCTTGGGAACGTTGAGCAGAATCCGGGCCTGACGCCGGAGCAGAACGCTGCGTTGATTGAGCCGGGTATCGAGTTTGCTCCGAAGGAGTTTGGCGACGAGGTTATTGCCGAAGTCAAGAGCATACTTGCCGCGATCGGCACGTCGCATGGTAACGGACAGTGGAAGAAGAAGATTCTGGTCAATGATCGTATTGCTGATTCGATCTTTCAGCAGATCATTATTCGTCCGTCGGACTACTCCGTTCTGGCTACTACCAACTTGAATGGTGACTACATCTCTGACGCTGCTGCTGCGCAGGTTGGCGGGCTTGGGATTGCTCCGGGAGCTAATATCGGCGACGGGTATGCGGTCTTTGAGGCCACGCACGGTACCGCGCCGAAGTATGCGGATAAGGACGTCATCAATCCCGGATCGGTCATTCTGTCTGGTGTGATGCTGTTCGATTTCCTGGGTTGGAGCGAGGCTGCGCGGTTGATTGAATCGTCGATGGAGAAGACGATTCAGCAGAAGTTTGTTACATACGACTTCGAGCGTCAGATGGAGGGCGCGACCAAAGCCAAGACGAGTGAGTTTGCTAGCCGTATGATTGAGAATATGGGGTAGATCGCAGGAGGTTCGCGATGATTACCGGCGGCAATGCAACCATCTTTGTAGCGAACATGGATACGGCTTTGAAGTTCTATGGAGACGTTCTTGGACTGAAGGTGAGTAGCCATTATGGGGGTCACTGGGCTTCGGTTGAAGCAGGGTCTTTCATGATTGGGTTGCATCCGAAGTCGGATAAGTATCCTGCCCCGGGAACATTGGGGTCGATCATGATCGGATTGGGCATTGACGAACCGATTGAGGTGGCCGCGACGAGGCTGAAGTCGCTGGGCGTCAAGAATGTCGGTGAGGTTCAGCGCGATCAAGGTGGTAGCTTCGTTCACTTCAATGATCCGGATGGGAACGAGCTTTATCTCTGGGAATCTGCGAAGTGGTCGTAAGAAATTTTGAGTAGGAACAACAAGGAGAAGGAATGCGAAAGAAGGTAACGATAGTCGGCTCGGGTAACGTTGGAGCGACGGCAGCACATTGGATTGCTGCGAAAGAATTGGCCGATGTTGTGCTGCTCGATGTGGTCGAAGGCGTGCCGCAGGGCAAGGGTCTCGATCTGATGCAGGCTATGCCGATTGAGAAGCGCGA
Organism: Edaphobacter aggregans; assembly: GCF_003945235.1. Classification (NCBI taxonomy): domain Bacteria; kingdom Pseudomonadati; phylum Acidobacteriota; class Terriglobia; order Terriglobales; family Acidobacteriaceae; genus Edaphobacter; species Edaphobacter aggregans. Next base: position 458,103 of record NZ_RSDW01000001.1, on the reverse strand, counting down.
CTGCAACATCATCGGCACGAATGATTATGCCGATACGGCGAACTCGGATGTAGTGGTGATCACGGCGGGTATAGCGCGCAAGCCGGGTATGAGCCGCGATGATCTGCTGAATACGAACTACAAGATCATGAGCGATGTGGTTTCGAAGGTAGTTGCGGCTTCGCCGGAGACGATCATCATTGTGGTGTCGAACCCGCTGGATGCTATGGCGCAGACGGCGTTCAAGCAGGCAGGATTGCCGCGCGAGCGCGTGATCGGCATGGCCGGAGTGCTGGATTCGGCGCGGTTCCGGACCTTTATTGCTCAGGAGCTGAATGTTTCGGTGGAGAACGTCACGGCGTTTGTGCTGGGCGGACACGGCGATACTATGGTTCCGCTGTCGCGGTATTCGACTGTTGCGGGGATTCCTATTACGGAGCTGATTGCTCCGGACAGACTGAAGGAGTTGGAGACGCGTACGGCCAATGGTGGTGCGGAGATCGTGAAGCACCTAAAGACGGGCTCAGCTTACTACGCTCCTTCGGCTGCTGCGGTGGAGATGGTCGAGGCGATTCTGAAGGACAAGAAGAAGATTCTGCCTTGTGCTGCTTATCTGCAGGGTGAGTATGGGATTTCCGGGTTGTACGTAGGGGTGCCTTGCAAGCTTGGCGCGAAGGGGTTGGAGCAGATCATTGAGATCAAGCTGACGCCTGAGGAGCAGGCTGCGCTGAATAAGAGCGCAGATTCTGTGAAGGAGCTTTGCACTGTGATTGGTGTGGCGTAAGACTTAGCACCGATCTGCAGAGATTTCACCGATAAGAACGAAGAAGGCCCGCTTGAGGATGAGCGGGCCTTTCTGTTTTGTTGTGAAGATGGATTAAGCTACGCGTTCGATGGTTACGGACTCGAGGACGACTGGGGTCTTGGGGCGGTCCATGCCGTCGCGGCTTACCTTCGAGATTTTCTCGACGATATCGTAGCCCTCAGTTACCTGGCCGAAGATGGTGTGCTTGCCGGTGAGCCAGCTGGTGTCGGTGACGGTGATGAAGAACTGCGAGCCGTTGGTGTTGGGGCCGGCGTTGGCCATGGCAAGTTTGCCGGGCTGCTGGAATCCATGCTTCGAACCGCGGGTCTCGTCGGCGAATTTGTAGCCGGGGCCGCCCATGCCGGTACCTTCGGGGTCCCCACCCTGGATCATGAACTGTGGAATCACGCGATGGAAGATGGTTCCGTCGTAGAGCTTCGGCCCCTTCTTGCTGCGGCTGTTCCAGTCCTTGGTGCCTTCGGCGAGACCAATGAAGTTGGCTACCGTCTCAGGAGCGTCCTTCTCGAAGAGCTCGCAGACGATGGTACCTTCGGATGTTTTGAATGTTGCATAGGTGCCGGGGTTCTTTGCCATTTCGTTGTTCTCCTTAACAAGCTTATTTCAGGTTATGAGATGCGAGCAGGAAGCATCTTCGCCAAGATCGCGAAGAGCAGGGGAAATTTATCTTGGGGGCGCGGCAGCCGGTGCTGTTGTCGCGGCGGGTGTGGCTGGAGTTGCGGGCAGCGGAGGCATGGGTTGGCCCTCCCGTACGATTGTCACGCGGTCGATGACCACCGGGGTGAGGGGCTTGTCTTCACTGTTGCGCTCCACGCGGGCGATGGACGCCACGAGCAAAACAGAATGAGCATCGCACTGGCCAAAGATGGTGTGCTTGCCGTTTAGCTGCGGCACCGGTGTTTCGGTAATGAAGAACTGTGAGCCATTGGTACCGCCGCCAGAAGGTCCTGGGCCGGCGTTAGCCATCGCGAGACGTCCGGGTTGATCGAAGGTCAGTGAGGGATCAATCTCATCCTGGAAAAAATAACCCGGATCGCCGGCACCCGTGCCCATTCGGTCGCCACCCTGGATCATGAATTCCGGAATTACTCGATGGAACGTAGTGCCGTTGTAGTACGGCTGGTTGTGGACTTTCTTGAGAGTCTTTGGGTCGGTCCAGTCTTTAGTTCCTTCAGCAAGTCCTACGAAATTGGCCACCGTTACAGGAGCCTGCTGGTCGTAGAGCTTACAGGTCAACCGCCCCATGGTCGTGTCGATCACAGCAGTTGGTCCTGTTGGAGCCACCGGCGGCTTGGCCTGGCTTGTGGTGCTTGGAGCATCCGGAAGTTGGTCGGATGACGGTGAGGCTGGCGACTGTCCGAGTGCCGAAACACTGAAGGCTAAAGCGAATGCAAGGTAACGAAGCATCATGCGGGTGTGTATCACTCCATAGAACAGGCTATCGTAGACGACTGCATGGGGCAACGTGCAGCACTCACATCAGGCGCCGTATAAGGCTGCGAGTCAGTTCCAACGCCCCGCCGTAGACCACATGGGAGGCCCAGTGCTCTAGATGGTCCTTCGGATCTGCCTCCGTTGGCGGTGGCGATAGCTGAAACGCCGGCACCGCAACCTCATCCGCACTCAGAAAGAGAAGCGTGCCGTAGGCCGTCCCTGCGCCGGTGGTCACTTCGGGGATCAGTTCTGCCGAGACTGCATAGACCACGCCCATCAAGGTGCCAAAGGCGTAATGGACTGCCTGCCCGGCCTTCTTTTTGTCCTCGTCTGCCAAAGTAGCTCCGGTTGCTTCGGCGATTTTGCGTGCGACCTTTTCCGTGGAGCCTTCCTGATGGGCCACGTCTTGCTCTTTCTGAGCTTGTTCCTGCGGTATGAGCCGAGGAGATTCTTGGTCGGCCAGTTTTTTTTGCTTATCGAGCTCTTTTTCGCCGGCGCTCATCAACTTCTGGAACTGATCCATCACGAGCGTTGCGGCAAATCCGGCTGCGATTCCGGTTACGACGCCTCGGAGGACGGAAGGTTTGTCTCGGCGCATAGGTGCCTCCAGGGATTTTGATGCTCATTTCAAGAAAGGCGAATGAGGCCGGTTCAGGTTTGAGCATCCAAATAGCCGGAGGATGAACGAAATGGCGAAATTAGCGCTCTATGTGCCGCTGAAGGCGAAACCGGGGAAGGAAGCCGAGGTCGAAGCTTTTTTGAAGCAAGGCGCCGAGATGGCGAAGAAGGAGCCCGGCACCGTTACATGGTACGGTCTCAATGAAGGTGGCGGGAAGTACAGTGTGTTCGACACCTTCAACGATGAAGCGGGCCGCGATGCGCATCTCAACGGAGAGATTGCCAAGGCCCTGATGGCCAAGGCCAGCGAGCTTTTCGCCGAGCCGATTCACATCAATAAGATCGACATTCTCGGTAGCAAGTAGGCTCTTTCAGGGTTTGGCTCAAGGCTTCTCTGCGGCAGCTTGCACCGCGCCGAATACGCGCAGCAGGTTGTCGCCGAGTAGTTTCTTCATGTCATCTGCTGAGTAGCCGCGGCCCATGAGGGCGGTGGTGATTTTGGGGAGGTCGGCGGCGGAGTCGATGCCATCGGGGGGAACGGGGATGCCGTCGAAATCGGTACCGATGCCTACATGATCGATGCCCGCTATCTTGATGATGTGGTCGAAGTGGTCGATCAGTGAGTTGAACGGTGCGCGCCCGATTTTTGCGGCGAACTCGCGGTCGATCTTGTCGGAGGCGGCGTAGGGGACGGGCAGGCCCTTGGCTTTGTACTCGGCTTCTAGTGCGTCCTGGGCCTTCTGGCGGTCGGGTTTCTGCGCGTTCCAGGCTTGGCGCCACTGCTCGTCGATGAAGGCGGGGAAAAAGTTTACCATGACGACTCCCCCGTTTTTGGCGACGGCGCGGATCATGTCGTCGGTCATGTTGCGCTGGGCGTTGGTGAGGGCGCGGGCAGAGGAGTGCGAGGCGATGACGGGGACTTTGGTGGTTTCGATGACGTCCCAGAAGGTTTTGTCGGAGACGTGGGAAATGTCGACCATCATGCCGATGCGGTTCATCTCGCGGACGACGTCTTTGCCAAATGGTGTTAGGCCATTGTGGTGTTTTACGGTGGCGTCGTCGATGTCTCCTGAGGAGTCGGCCCAGTCGTTGGTGTTTGACCAGGTGAGGGTCATGTAGCGGACGCCTAGGCGGTAATAATTGCGGAGGAGGCCCAGGGAGTTTTCGATGGAGTGGCCGCCTTCTATGCCCATCAGGACGGCGAATTTTCCGCTTTTGTGTGCGGCGATGATCTGGTCGGGGGTGGTGCAGAGCTGGAGTTTGTCTGGTGCTTTGCGGACTTGTTCGAGCGTGCCGTCGATGAGTTCGAGTGTGCGGCGAGCAGAGGCGTTGGCGGGGTATTGGCCGGGGTCGACCCAGATGGAAAAGAATTGCGCGCCTAGGTTGCCCTTCCTTGCGCTGTCGTAGTTCAGCATGCCTCCGTTGAGCGGGTCGGTGAAGTTCCAGTGCTCGTCGACGAAGCGTTGGGGCGTGTCGGCGTGGGTGTCGATGACTATGGCGCTGGCGTGGACTTTTGCGGGGTCGGTCATCTGCTTCTTTCCTGTTGGGGTTGCCTGGGCGTGCATAAAAGATGCGCTGAGAAGGAACAGCGTGGATGTGGCTGCAAACATTGGCGATCGGGTCATGTTGGGTGCGGTGGTTTCGCGCATGAATACGGTGATTGTAGCAACTCTGTAATAAGGGCAACCGAGGGTTTCAGGCGGCCATCTGTCTATGAAGAGGTGAAGCAAATGGCACAAGGACTGAATTCGACCAAGACAGGCGCACGGCCTTCGCATGAGGCGATTGAGCAGAATGCTGATGCCACGATGGTCGGCAAGACTAAGCAGGAGAAGATGGATCACATCGCCATGCAGAGCGCCAAGCGGGCGGAGAACCGGATCAAGTCGAATGACGAGACGACTCCGGGGAATTCGATCTTTTCGAAGTAAGAGGAATCAGCAGAAAGAGACCCGTCGAAAATGGCGGGTCTCTTTTTGTTTTTTGGATGGATTTGTGTCCGGATTTTTTGGGGTGGTGAATGCCTGGATTTTTTGGGAAAAACAGGTGTTTGTGCGTGGTGTTTTGTGGATAGCTGATGGAAAAATGTGTGGCAAACGTGGTTTGCGGGATGCACTTTTTCCGACTGAACCGGGTTCGATTTTGGATGCCGGTGTTAGAGCGGAGTCGTTCGAGAGGACGTGCCGGGCAAGAAAGCGGTTCGCGCTTTGCGCGAATATCCCACATCTCAAAATCGAGATATGGGGCACCCGGCACCCGGCATGAATTCGGGGCCTTCAATTTGAACGATTGGCAACGACTTTTCGTAGGCGGAGAGTCGCCCATAATATAAGCGATGCAATTCCACATACACCAAAGAGATACATCGCGAGCATAGCAGCCAACTGGGTTTTGGTTGCACATGGACCGATTCGACCAGTCTTTAGCAAGACAAGGTTGCTAAAGACCGCAAGCGTCAATCCTGCCATCCAGCAGTATTTGAGGATGAGCATGGCCTATCTCGCGAAGAGGTCTTTGACTTGTTGGACGAAGACGTCGCGGCCCATGTCGGAGATGGCTTCGGTTAGGGGGAGTTGCTTAGGGCAGGCCTGGACGCAGTTTTGGGCGAAGCCGCATTCCTGGATGCCGCCGTCTCCGGAGAGGGCTCGGAGGCGTTCTTCTTTGAGGACGGCTCCGCTGGGGTCCATGTTGAAGAGCTTGGCCTGGGCGATGGTGGCGGCGCCTACGAAGCCGGTGGCGTCGTTGAATTGGGGGCAGACCTCCATGCAGATGGTGCAGCTGATGCAATTGGAGAGGGGGTAGCGCTGCTCTTGAATCTGGGGGGCCTGGCGGGGGCCGGGGCCGAGGTCGTAGGAGCCGTCGATGGGGACCCAGGCTTTGACCTTTTTGAGGTTTTCGAAGAGGACGGAGCGGTCGACGGCGAGGTCGCGGACTACGGGGAACTTGCTGAGGGGCGCGAGGGTGATGGTCTGGTCTTTGTTGGGGCCGGTGAGCTTGTCGACGAGCGCGGAGCAGGCCATGGCGGCTTTGCCGTTGATGAGCATGGCGCAGGAGCCGCAGATCTCCTCGAGGCAGTTGGAGTCGTAGGTGATGGGCGTGGTGGGCTTGCCGGCGACGTCGACGGGGTTGAGCGCGATCTCGCCGAGGAGCGAGGTGATGTTCATGCCCGGGCGGTAGGGGACCTCGAACTTCTCGGTGGTTGCGGGGGCGTCGGGGTTGGGTTGACGCTTGATCTCGACTTTGATGGTGCTTGGCATTGGTTGTGCTCCTCGTAACGTTGAGACAATCGTTCGCAGTTCGGTAACTGCTTCAACGTCCATATTTCCTGGCCGATTCACTAATGGGTCCAACTCATAACACTTTTTCTGAATCATTTTGAGGTGATTCTCGACTCGACCTGCTTCGACAAAATCGTTCCATTCCTGCGGGTAGGATGAATGGCCATCCAAAAAGCGCTCGATCAAGTTCGCAACTTCATTAGCTTGAAGAACGGGTTTCATATCCTTATGCAGTTGCGTCGTAGCGGTGCGGGTTGATGGTGCTTGGCATTGTTGGTTGCCCTCGATAATTTACAGCAAAAGCTAAAGCGAAATTTGGGGGAGAAAGGTTCGAGCTGTTGTGGCGCTCGGAGCTCTCTCGGGGTTCTTCGCGCTCGAAAGACGCGCTCAGAATGACGGCAAAGGCGAAGCAGGTGCAAAAGATAAAAACAAGCAAAGGCTAGAAGCAGATCCTCCGCTTCGCGAAGGATGACAAACAAGAAAAGCAAGTGCAACAGCAGATCCCTACGGGATGACAAACAAGAAAAACAAAAGGCGACAACAAAAGATAAAGCTAGGCCGTGGCGTCGTAGCGGCGTGGGCGCGGTTTGATGTACTGGATATCTACCTCTTCGAACTCGAAGGCGGGGGCGTCGTTTTTGAAGCTGACCTTGGTGGTCTTGAGGAACTTTTCGTCGTTGCGTTCGGGGAAGTCGGGTTTGTAGTGGGCTCCGCGGGATTCGTCGCGGAGGCGTGCGCCCTGGACGATGACGCGGCCTAGCTGGAGCATGTTCCAGAGCTGGCGGGTGAAGGCGAAGCTGGTGTTGGCCCACTGGCTCTTGTCGGAGAGGTTGACGTTGCGGTAGCGGGCTAGGAGTTCGACGATCTTGGCGTCGGCTTCGTCGAGGCCTGCGTTGTAGCGGATGATGGTGGCGTGCTTGGTCATGGTTTCGCCGAGCTCGCGCCAGATCTTGAAGGGGTTTTCGGTGCCGGGGTTGTTGAGGAGGAGCTGGTTGAACTCCTTCTGGCGCTGGAGCTCGGCGGCGTGTCCTCCGTCGCCTTCCTGTGCGGGGAGGGATTTGGCGTAGGCCATGGCTTGCGGGCCGGCTACGAAGCCTCCGTAGATGCAGGAGAGGAGGGAGTTGGCGCCGAGGCGGTTGGCTCCGTGGATGGAGTAGTCGGCCTCGCCTGCGGCGTAGACGCCGGGGATGTTGGTCTGCTGGTTGAAGTCTACCCAGAGGCCGCCCATGGTGTAGTGCATGCCAGGGAAGATCTTCATGGGGACTTCGCGGGGGTCGTCGCCTACGAACTTCTCGTAGATTTCGAGAATGCCTTCAAGTTTTCGGTCCAAAGTTGCTCGATCGATGTGGGTTAGGTCGAGGTATACCATGGGCTGGCCGTCGATGCCCATGCCATGTTCGTAGACGACTTTGAAGATGGCTCGGGTGGCGACGTCGCGGGGGACGAGGTTGCCGTACTTGGGGTACCACTCTTCGAGGAAGTACCAGCGCTCGCCTTCGGGGATGGATTTGGCGACGCGCTTGTCGTTCTTGTCCTTGGGGACCCAGACGCGGCCGCCTTCGCCGCGGGCCGATTCGGACATGAGACGGAGCTTGTCTTCGCCGGGGATTGCGGTGGGGTGGACCTGGATGAACTCGCCGTTGGCGTAGAAGGCGCCCTGTTGGTAGAGGGCGGACTGGGCGGAGCCGGTGCAGACGACGGAGTTGGTGGATTTGCCGAAGATGGCTCCGTTGCCGCCGGTGCAGACGATGATGGCGTCGGCGGGGAAGGTGCGGGTCTCCATGGTGCGGAGGTCCATGGCGCAGATGCCGCGGCAGACTCCCTTGGAGTCGAGGACGGCGGATAGGAACTCCCAGCCTTCGTACTTGGTGACTTTGCCTTCGGCTTCGAAGCGGCGGACCTGCTCGTCGAGGGCGTAGAGAAGCTGCTGGCCGGTGGTGGCTCCGGCGAAGGCGGTGCGGTGGTAGAGGGTGCCACCGAAGCGGCGGAAGTCGAGGAGGCCTTCGGGGGTGCGGTTGAAGGGGACGCCCATGCGGTCGAGCAGGTCGATGATGGCGGGGCCCTGCGCGGTCATATTTTTGACGGGGGTCTGGTTGGCGAGGAAGTCGCCGCCGTAGATGGTGTCGTCGAAGTGCTTGAAGACGTCGTCGCCCTCGCCCTTGAGGTTCTTGGCGGCGTTGATGCCTCCCTGGGCGCAGACGGAGTGCGAGCGCTTGACGGGGACGATGGAGAAGAGGTCAACCTTGCCGCCGGCTTCGGCGATCTTGATGACGGCGGCTAGGCCGGCCAGGCCGCCGCCTACTACGATGATTCGGGGTGTTGCTGCCATGAAGTACCTACTTAGCGATCGTTATTCGAGGTTATTTTCGGGCAAAGAGACGAGAGCGATCAGTCATGCTAAGACAAACTGAATAAGAAGCGAGGCCAAACATAGTCCCAATGAAGCGATGCAGAGAATTCTGAGGGGACTTTTGGGAAACAAAGTCTTGTGCGTTTGTAGGCACCGACGGAGATGGCCGACATTCGATTGCCAGAGCTTCCACTGAGGTAATGCGTTGTGTGATTTCAGATCGCGCTCTAAGAGAATCTGAGAAATAATCCCAACCCCAAGAGATCCGATAAAAATTTTGGATGGGAGGGACCACTCCGAAAAAGGAAGCGCACTCATTGACGACCCTCACTGAACGTCACCTGTCTGAGAAAGATTTGTTGAACTAGGAGGCGCAGTCGTAGGTGCTGGAAGGGAGATACCTGCGGTTTGATCAGGCATTACGTCTTCAGGAGCCTCGGGTGCGGTGACTACGGCGTAGATGCTGGCTAGGCCCATAAGGCAGAGGGCGATGCCGACGATGGCGCAGACGTAGCCGAATTTCTTGCGGGCCTTTTCGCCGGGGGTGATGCCCCACTTGGCGGCGAAGAGCCAGATGCCGTAGGCGAAGTGCCAGGTGGTGGCGATCATGGCGATGATGTAGACCGCTAGGACGATGGGGTTGGCTAGTTCGGCCTGGACTTTGTGGAAGGCCGCGCCGGGGTGCTCGGGGAGCGAGACGCCGCTGAAGCGCTGGGTCCAGACGTGGTAGGCAATATATAGGAGCGCGATGATGCCGGTGACGCGCTGGGAGAGATACATCCAGTTGCCGGCCCAGGGGTAGACGTTGACGTTGCTGCGGCCGCGGATGGCGATGAAGACGCCGTAGATAGCGTGGTAGGCGAGGGGGATGAAGATGAGGGTCCACTCGAGGACGCGGACGAGGGGCAGGGAGTTGAGGAACTTGACCTGCTGGGCGTAGGCGAGAGGGCCGTTGAGGGTCTCGAAGTTGGAGACGATGTGCTCGATGAGGAAGGCGCCGATGGGGACGATGCCGGTGAGCGAGTGCAGTTTGCGCCAGAAGAAGGAGTGTCCCTCGCCGGCGCGGAGCGGTTGAACGCCTCGGAGCGTCGGTGTGGCGGGAGGTGATGGCGGTGCGGCTGCGGCCATGAAAGGCTCCTTCGATCAGTAAGGGAATGAACTGCGACGGAATTTGTGCAGCAATCGCGATTATTCCGCTCTCGTCTTGCCAGCGTCAAGGAAACTGCCCTGTTTTGTGCGGTTATCGTTAGATTTGTGCGAAATCGTCCGAACTCATTTTGTTGGATTGAGATCGACCACCTTCGCCAGTGCCTTCGTTAGTGCGCTGAAGGCTCGTCCCCGGTGGCTGATTGTCAGTTTGGTCTTCATATCCAGCTCGGCCATTGTTTTTTCGAACTCAGGGACTAGGAATAGCGGGTCATAGCCGAAGCCCTCTGTTCCGCGTGGGGTGGGCAGAACGCTTCCTTCTACGGTTCCGCTTCCGATTGCCAGAACTTGTCCGTCGCGTGCTGCTGCCAGTACGCAGTGATAGCGTCCCTGGCGCTGCTCCTGCGGGATTGCTTCCAGCGCGTGCAGGAGGCAGAGGTTGTTGCGTTCATCCGTGCTGAGGGGCTCTGCGGGAGCAAAACCTACGTCGTCGGCGTAGCGGGCCGAACGGACTCCGGGGGCGCCACCTAGTGCGTCGACCTCTAGGCCCGAGTCGTCTGCCATTATGATCTCGCCCAGCATTCGTTCGGAGTAGTAGATCGCCTTTACGCGAGCATTTCCTTCAAAGGTCGGTTCGTCTTCGGCGGGCGCGTCTATTTCTTTCAATCCCGGCAGGGGGAGCAGCGTGATGCGTGGATCGGCGGCGGCGGCAAAGTCGCGTAGCTTGCCCGGGTTCGTCGTGGCTACATAGATGGTCATGCTTTTTACTGTAGATGCTTCGGGTGTAACGGATCACTGGACTAGTCGAAACCGGACAAACATGACGACACCAAATGGATGGTTACCGTACGTTGGGCGGAGAGGCTCTGGTGTTGTGTAGGTTGTGAATTGCGCGCCGGGAGCAGCCATTAGATGAGTGGCCACGCGGAAGTCTCGGTCGTAGCCGAAGGTGTACGCCTGCACGTGGCCGATCGGTTCTTCGGTGAAATTTGGTGGCAACGGACTGCCCGGTGAAATGAGAAGCTCGTTGGAGCGGCCTGCGTTTTCAATCCGTGTCCAGGCGTAATTGCGGCTCGCGAATTTTACGAGTGACTCGGCGAGGTAGCTGTTTGTCTTGGCGTTGTCGGAGAGTGAACGGGTTCGTCCCCAGAGGAGTGTGCTTGCCCAGTTGCCCGAGCTGTTGCCGTTGCTGTCCTTTGCGCCGAAGGGTCGGTTGTACATCGCCGATGCTGTTTGCCGCTGCTGGTCTTCGCCGGGGTAGAGGGCTTCGGGGCTGGTGATATGCGCGATCGAGTATTGGCCGCTCCAGTTTGGCGATGGGGAGAATGTTATGCGTGTCGAGTAGCTGTCGATGGCTAGCCCGTTCGGTGACGGCTGAAACTGCCAGCGCTGCTCGCCCGGCTCTCCTCCGTGAAAGCCTGATCCTTCTATGCGGAGGCTGCGCCAGGTGAACCCTGCGGTCAATACGTTGAATGCGATGTGGGTGGAGTCCTGCTGGTGGTGGCCCAGTGCTGCGACAGGGTTCTCTGATGCCGATATGCGATGAGGGTAGGCGGTTGGTCCAATCGCGGGATCGCCGACCGGTGCGGCGTAGAAGCTTAGTAGGGTGTGTTCGCTTGTGCGGATGTCATAGAGGGCGGCGACCTCCATGAAGAAGTTATGGGGGTGTTGTCCGTCGATGATCGGCTTGCCGAAGGCTGTCTCGCCCTGCTGGAGGAGCAACGGATACTGGCGGTCGGTGATCGTCGCTGGTTCGAGCGAGAACATTGCACGGAGCGTAAGCTGTCCGGGCCCGACTTGCCGCATCGCCATCGGCATGATCCAGTTGGTCGAGAAAAATTTGTTCCCGCCGCGCCGTGCTTGAGTCTCGCCGGTCTCAGCATCGGCCTGTGGCTCACTAGCCTGCTGCTGTATGTTGGCGACGAAGGCTGTGCCGTGGAGCATCAGCATCCAACCGGCTCGGTGCGACATGATCATGTGCATTGGGGTTGATGTGGGCTCGATGCTCGTACCGGACGAGAGATGATTCAATTGTGCCTCGATCAGGTTGGCGGGCTGCATCATCATGTTCATGGGAGCTTGGGGTTGATCGTGATGCATCGAACCCATATCCATTCCGGGCATGTCCGGCATCGTCGGCTGCTGTGCGTGGGAAACGACAACGCGCGACAGAAACGCAAATAAGAGCAAGGTCGTAGACAGGCTACGGGGCATAGCGGGTATTTCTCCTGAAGATGCATCGATTCGCGAGCGACGCTAACGAACGTCGCAGTATGGCGAAGAGTCAGGAGTGGGAATCAGATTCGAAGGGTTATACGAGGAGGGTTTGGGGGAGGGGAGGTAAAACTGTTCCAGGCAGGAGCGATGGGTGCGGTGAGCGATAGGGGATCATGAATGTCGACTACGGATGCAGCGGCGGGTTGTTCCACCTCTGTCCATGCAGTCGTTGAGCCGGGTTGATGATGCGCGACACAGCAGTTGTTCGTGTCCTGCCTTGTCGGCGCATGCTTTGTGCAGTGACTGCAGGGACCTTGCTGATGTTCGGCTATTGAGACGGCACCTTGAGCGGTCGCGAGCACGCAAGTCGAGCCGACAAACAATGTAAGCAGGCAAACAATCGCTACGATGCTGTAGAAAGTCTTTCTCATCGTTGTGTCGTTAGACGATCCGCACAGCAGACCGTGATCCAATAATTCGAGTGTAAATCTAAAAGGCGACTCGCAAGATTTATAAATTGATCTAAGGGGATGCAACGAACATGGCAAATATGAAAGCTCATACCGAATACCTGACCTTCAATACGGAAGAGCGTTATGAGATGGTTCACATTACGCCACAGGTTGACGAGATCGTGCGTCGCAGCGGTATAGACGATGGGCTCTGCTTCGTCTCTCCGATGCACATTACCGCGGCCATCTACGTCAACGATCATGAAGACGGTCTGATCGAAGATATCAGTACGTGGCTCGAAAGACTCGCTCCGGCCAAGCCAGACTACAAGCATCATCGCACCGGCGAAGACAACGCTGACGCGCACCTCAAAGCATTGCTACTGCACCACGAGACGACCTTGCCGGTGACCAAAGGGAGGCTCGACCTTGGAACGTGGCAGCGCATCTTCTACGCCGAGTTCGATGGTCAGCGCCGGAAGCGGGTCATCGTGAAAGTGCTGGGCGTCGCAAAAGAATGACGTCGACGCGGCGGTTCTGCGCGCGTCCCAACTCTGTTGAGTTGTCAGCTACTGGATGAAACTCGGCATAACCGGCAGCTGATAGAGACGCAGGATCAATCGAGCCATGTTCGAGCAGCAGCCGAGCGATTGCGCTTGCCCGTGCCGTTGAAAGCTCCCAGTTCGTGGCGAACTGCGCCGTGTGAATCGGTACATTGTCGGTGTGCCCCTCGACTCGGAGTGGGCCTGAAGACAGAGTGGCAGCAAGGCTCATTAACATTGGGAGCGACGCGGGGCGCACTTCGGCTGATCCCGAGGGGAAGAATCCCGCCTCGTGCAAGGAGATCACCAGTCCTTCCCCTGTGATGCGCATTGTGACGCTTCCTGGCGCAATCAGGCCGGCCGCGATCTTTGCTTGTAGCCACTGCGAAAGATGCTTCTCTGTCTCTTCGGGTGACTCCGTGCCAGCTGAAGTCAGAGGCAGCGTCAGTGCGGCAGGCGGCACATTTGCTGCGGCGTTGCTGACGTCGGTCAGCGCGGGAGTCTTTGAGTGCGATTCGAAGATCCCAAGCGGCTTAAAGGCTGCTTGCATCGCCGTTGAGATCTGGATCTGTTTCTTCTTGTCCGATTGGCTGGAGGCAAACAGAACGACGAAGAAGGCGAATAGCAGGGTGATGAAGTCCGCGTAGGAGACGAGCCAGCGCTCGTGGTTGACGTGCTCGTGTTTTTTCTTGCGGCTCATGTTGTGGCCTCTACTGGCTTTGCATCCGGTTTGCTATCGAAGAGAAATGTGCGGAGCTTGGTCTCGATCATGCGCGGATTCATTCCTTCAAGGATGGAGATGACGCCTTCGAGCATCATCTCCTTGATCATCTGCTCCTCGCGATGACGGATCTTCAATTTGCCTGCTACCGGCAGACAGATGAGGTTCGCCAGTGCGACGCCGTAGATGGTTGCAACGAAGGCAACGGCGATGCCGCGGCCGACCTCGTCGATGTTGTCGAGATGCTGCATCACCTGGATGAGGCCTAGGACAGCACCGATGATTCCGACCGTTGGCGAGTATCCGCCAGCTGCTTCAAAGACCTGCGGGATCTTCTCTTCCATCTCGGTCTTGTTGTCGAGCTCCATCTGCATGATCTTGCGGACCTCGCTCGGTTCGGTCCCGTCGATGGCGAGCATCAGGGCTTGCTTGAGAAAGGGATCTTCGACGGTTGAGAGATCCTGGTCGAGAGAGACGATGCCGCTTTTGCGCGCCTTGTTGGCAAACTTGACCAGTTGCTGAAGGGTGCCTTCTCCGTCGGCTCCATTGGAGAAAAAGATCTTCATCACCTGTTTCAGGGCAGCGAGCGAGGTCTTGAGCGGGAACTGCAGTAGCACGGCTCCTGCAGTACCTCCGATGACGATCAGGGCTGCGGTTGGCTGCGTGATCTGAGAGACGCTGCCGCCTTCGATCATCATGCCGGCAAGGATGCCGATGATAGCTAGAGCGATGCCGCCGATGCTGGCTATATCCATAAGACTTCCTTCCAGTAGCGAGTTTTCGCTTAGTCTTCCGAAACTTCGTGTTTGATTCCGCGCAGGAAGGCCGAAGCGTCATGTGCGGCTTTGGCTCCAAGGGAGGTTGCGGCCTCAGGCCACGCAGCTCGCAGAACACGCGCGCGATAGGTTAGCGTTCGCTCGGCGATTTCGCTGCATGGTTCCAGGACGACAAGTTTTTCGCCAGTGATTAGCGTGAGGACCGTGTCCGGCGCGGCCTCGACGTGCTTGATGAGGTCGCAGTTTACGGTGAGGTGTCCGCCGTTCAGACGTGTGAGTTCAATCATGCGAGGAATTCCTCCCACGTCTCTCATCGGCGGCGGAGGTCTCTTCAATAGAGGTCTCGCGGATAGCGTTTGTAGAAAGACGGAATGATGGATGCGGCTAAAGTGCCGGTGGAGCAGGCCGATGAGGTGTGGGAACGCGGAGCCTTCCGCCAGATGAACTGGAAGCCATAGAGGTCGTAAACGTTGTGGTCTACCGGGGTCAGTTGCTGGGCCAGGCAGCGCGGTAACTCAAATCGAGTCGTTACAGGAGCGTTTCTACATGGCCTTGGGTATTCTCACCAACGTTGCAGCTACTTATGCAGAGAACAATCTCAACCAGACGCAGGGCAGCTTGCAGTCTGTTCTCCAGCAGCTTTCCTCGGGTTCGCGCATCAACAGCGGCGCGGACGATGCGGCCGGTCTGTCCGTTGCAGACGGCCTTCACGCAAACGAAGCGGCGTTGACGCAGTCGGCTCAGAATGCTCAGAATGGCGTGGGCTTGCTGCAGACCGCCGACGGCGCTCTTTCGCAGGTGACGAACTTGCTTGATCGCGCCGTTACGCTGGCGACCGAAGCTGCCAACGGCGGTTTGACGACTGCTCAGTCGACTGCTGCAGATACGGAGTTTCAAAGCATCCTCACTGAGATCGGCAACATTGGCAGTTCGACGAATTTCAACAGCACCGCAGTCTTCTCGGCGACAGCGACAAACTTCGTCGTCAGTGACGGCACCACGGGTGGAACCACGACTGTCGCCGCCACAACCGGCGCTCTGTCGAAGGCCAACGTGGGTAGCGGAACCGGCATCGATCTCTCGGCACAGGTACTTACGAGTGCCGCAGCCGCGACGACTGCGCTGGGCAAGATCACGACGGCGATTGCCGATATCGCGAGCCAGCGTGGTGCCATCGGTGCCAGCATCAACCAGCTGAACGCAGCTGCCAACGTTGCCAGTTCGGAAGAGGTCAATCTTTCATCTGCTGAGAGTGCCATCCGCTCGACCAACTATGGTCAGGCGACCAGCGACCTGGCGAAGTACCAGGTGCTGAGCCAGACCGGTATCAGCGCTCTTGCGCAGGCGAACAGCGTGCAGCAGGAGATTCTGAAGCTGCTGCAGTAATTCTTTGGAAGCGACGGTGGCCGGGCGATGTGGCCTGGTCACCGTTGCCTCCGATTTTTAAGAAGGCTTAAGCGCTTCTAATTTTTTGGGGAGCCAGAGTGGTACGGCTATTGCTACGGGCCAGGGCGGACAGAGCTGGAAGGTGATATGGGCACAGTTGGATTAAGTTTTGGGGCGGCAACGAGCGGACAGGGATTTGACGTAGCGTCGACTGTAACGCAGATTCAGGCGTCAGAGCAGGCGATTGAGACTCCGTGGAAGAACCAGCTGACCGCACTGCAAGCTCAAGATACGGTCTTCACTTCGCTCGGAACGGATCTCTCGACGCTCACGACAAGTTTGCAGGCCCTTACCGACTTTCAAGGGGTCTTTGCGGAGAAGCAGGGGTCCAGCTCGAATACCGATCTGCTAAGTCTTACTGCTGCGGATTCGACTGCAGTGGCGGGTAGTCACACTGTCGTGATTAATTCGCTGGCGCAGACGTCGTCGGAGGTTTCGAGTGCGATCTCGAATGCGAGCGATACGCTTTCCGGTAGTGTCACCATTCAAGGACAGGAGTTTGACATCGACAGCAGCGACGATACGCTTGCGACTCTATCTGCTGCCATTAATGCTGCCGACATTGGTGTGAAAGCAAGCGTGATCACTGATTCTTCGGGATCGCGGCTTTCACTAGTCAGCGGAACCAGTGGAGCGGCTGGTCAACTGGATGTCACCAGTTCGCTGTCGGGTGCGTCTTCTGGAGCTATAGCGTTTCAGGTTGGTCAGACTGGAAAGGATGCCAGCCTGACGGTGGATGGAGTTTCAGTAACGAGCTCGTCCAACACAGTGAGCAATGCGATCTCCGGGGTTACGTTTCAACTGCTGGGTTCATCGGCAGGAACAGAAGTGCAGGTGGAGATAACGAATGACAATACGGCTATTGCTACTGCCGTGAATAGTTTTGTGACTGCGTATAACGCGGTGATCAAAGACATCAATACGCAGGAGGGGAAGGACTCGAGCGGCAATCCGGAACCACTGTATGGAAATCCTACACTGGCAATGATCCAGAGTCAGCTCACGGGATCGCTTTTTGCGGGGGCGGCGAGCGGTTCGATCAACAACATCACTCAATTGGGCATCGGCATGAACGATGATGGAACACTGACTTTAAATGCCGACACGTTGAATGGTGCACTGAATTCAAACTTCTCCGATGTGACTGGTTTTCTGCAGAACTCTGGAAGCTTTGCTCAGACGATGGCCACAACGTTGAATAACCTAGGCACGCAGGCACCGAATGGCGCTGTATATCTGGCCCAGCAGCAGAACAGTGCCCAGGAAGCGGCGCTCAACACGGACATCAGCAATGAGGATGCTGTGCTGGCTGCGCAGAAGACGCAACTCACGGATGAGCTGAATACTGCGAACGAGATTCTGCAGTCGATCCCGAGCCAGTTGAACGAGGTCAACGAAATGTATAGCGCGATTACGGGCTACAACACTGGGAACGGGGGGTGAGCGTGAGCCAGATGAGTTATCAGGAGCAGGTTTTGGCGGGGGCGACCGGAGTAGAACTGGTGGTTGCGCTGTACGACGGGGCGATTCGTTTTCTCTATCGGGCGATGCAGTGTGTCGAAGCTCAGGACATGCATGGACGGAGAATTGCTGTGAAGAAGGTCGTCGATATTCTGACGTATCTTCAGGCGCGTCTTCGACCAGATGTTGGAGGGAGTGTTGCGGCTTCGCTCAGCGACTTTTACGCAGCGATGTTTACGTTGACGCTTGAAGCGTCTCACTTTGAATCGACGGAGCAGTTTTTGGAAGTTATCTCGTGTATCCGAAATGTTCGCGATGCGTGGATCATCGTTGCGCGCGATCCTGAGGCTGGGCGGGTTCTGCCGCGTGAGCTTCGGACGCGGGAGGAGAGGTTTGGATCGTTACCTGCTCCTTCTGTGTGCGGTGGGTCGGATGAGGTGGCGGCTTCGCGTTGGTCGGCGTAGGACGCGGAAGATGTCAGGTGGCTACGGCGAGCTCTTCTTCGAGGCGTTGCTTTTCGAAGAGGCTGGTGTAGTAGCCGTTGCGGGCGAGGAGTTCGTCGTGGGTGCCTAGCTCGGCGATGCGGCCGGCTACGAGGACGGCGATCTGGTCGGCGTTGCGGGCGGTGGAGATGCGGTGGGAGATGAAGACGGTGGTGCGGCCTTCCATGACGTTGCGGAGGCCGTGGAGGATGCGCTCTTCGGTGTAGGTGTCGACGCTGGCGAGGGCGTCGTCGAGGATGAGAATGCGCGGGTTGCGGATGATGGCGCGGGCGATGGAGGTGCGCTGCTTCTGGCCGCCGGAGAGGGTTACGCCGCGCTCGCCGACCATGGTGTCGAAGCCTTTGGGGAACTCGAGGATCTCGGTGGCGATGTGAGCGATGGTGGCTGCTTCCTCGACCTGATCGGCGGTTGCCTTGGGGACACCGAAGGCGATGTTCTGGCGGATGGTCTCGGAGAAGAGGAATGTCTCCTGGGGGACGAAACCTATATTTTGGCGGAGGGGATCAAGCAACCACTTGCGGACAGGAACGTCGTCGATGAGCACCATACCAGGAGCAGCGTCGATGAGGCGCGGAATCAGGCTAACGAGGGTAGATTTGCCGGAGCCGGTGGGTCCGACGATAGCAAGGGAAGAGCCTGCGGGGATTTTGAGCGAGATATTGTGGAGAACCTCTGATCCTCCTTCATAGGAGAACGACAGATTGCGGAACTCGATATCTCCCTTCATGTCGAAGTAATTGGCGCCTACGCGGATGTTACGGTCTTGCAGCTCTTGATCGGTAAGTTCGTCGGCGATAGTGGGCTGCTCCTTAAGGAGCTCATCGATGCGGACGATGGAGGCGGTTCCACGCTGGAAGAGGTTGACGACCCAGCCTACGGCGATGAGCGGCCACGTGAGCTGCACCATATAGACATTGAAGGCGGTGAACTGGCCCACGGAGATCCGGTGGGAGACGACCTCGTGACCGCCAACGAGGAGAGTGATCATGAGGGAGAGTCCAAGGACAAACTCGAGCGTGGGCCAAAGCATGGCCATGAGACGAACGAGATGGAGACTGCGGCGGATGTATTCCTGATTGGCGGTCTCGAAGGAGGCGATCTCGGCGTCTTCCTGGGCGAAGGCGCGGATAAGGCGGGCTCCTGAGAAGTTCTCCTGGGCCTTGGCGGAGATGTCGGAGTACATGGCCTGGATGCGTTCGAAGCGGCGATGGATACGGTTGCCGAAGTACTGAACAAGAACGGAGGCGGCGGGCATCGGGACGAAGGCGAAGAAGGTCAGCTTCGGACTGATGCGGTACATGAAAGGCAGCGCGGCGGCCATGAAGACGATGGTGTTGGCGCTGTACATGATGGCGGGACCGAGTAGTTGGCGGACGGCGGAGAGGTCGTTGGTGGTGCGCGCCATGATGTCGCCGGTGCGGTGGGTGTGGTAGAAGACGGGAGCTTGCCGTTCAAGATTTGCGAAGAGGTCGTTGCGGAGGTCGAACTCGATTTCGCGGGAGGCTCCGATGATGACCTGGCGAGTGATGTAGAGGAAGACTGCGGAGAGTGCGGCGATGAGCAGGAGGCGGAGGGCGTGATGGAGAACTATGGTCTGGGTGAGGTGGTGCTGCATGTCATCGATTGCGTGGCCGATGACGGCTGGGAGCAGCACCTTGATGATGTTGTAGAGAACGACCGCGACCCCGCCCCAGGCGAGTGATTTCCAATATCGCCTGAGGTATGGGGTGAGAGGTCTAAGTTTTTCGAACATATTGTTTTCGAAGACAACGACGGTATTTTGATGAGACTAGAGTCCCTCGGGGTGCGTAGTTTTGGGTTGGGAACTGGGTGCTGCTGAGGTTGGGGCTGCTCCGCTGGCTGGTTTGTCGGTGGGCTCGGCTGGCTTGGTGTCGGGCTGCGTTGGCGCCGGTGCGGGCTTGGGCTGAGGTGGAGTGTCGGACTGGTCGACGAGCTCGATGTCGAAGATGAGGTCGGCTTTGGCGGGGATGACGGGCGGACGGCCGGTCTCGCCATAGGCTAGTTGGTAGGGGATGAAGAGACGACGCTTGCCGCCGACGTGCATGCCCTCGAAGCCTGTGTCCCAGCCGGGGATGACCTGGCGGGCGCCGTAGGGAAAGGTGATGGGTGTGCCGCGGTCGACGGAGGAGTCGAATTTGGTGCCGTCGGTGAGCCAGCCGGTGTAGTGGACGGTGTAGTACTTACGGGACTCGGCGAGGGGGCCGGTGCCGATGACGGTGTCGATGTAGCGGAGGGCGTAGAGAGGCTTGGGGGTGCCTTCGACTTTGGGGACGCCGGGAGGGTTGTCAGCGGGGTTTGCCGGAGGGGCGGCAGGCTTTGCCGCTGCCGTGGCGGTGTGGTGGGTGGGGGTTGTTGTGGTTTTTTTCGGGGTGGTGGTGGTTTGGGCGGTTGCGGCGGTGATGAGTGTGGCCAGGAGGGCGAACGCAGAAAGCTTGAGGGTCATCGTGGTTTCAGTTTAGGACGTTTTAGAGCATTTTGGGTGAACGTATCGGAGGCAACAGGAGAAGGTTTTCTACTAGGTGCGCAGGTGATTGCAGGTTGTGATTTTTTTTGGTGCTGTTTCGGTCCAGAAGATGTATCGCTAAGGGGCTGTCGGGCTCAGGTTGGCGTTTTGCGGGATTGGCTGGGCGGTTTGGCCAGGGACTTGCTTGAGGAGGTATCGATTCTCCGCGCGATCGGCGTGGGTTTTGATGCGATACGAGATGGTGATGTGCTGGAGATTTCGCGGCACAGATTGAGGCGTGATTTCCCTCAAAGTTTTGTAAGGCAGAGACTTAGCCGGGGCGTTCGCTCCGGCTTTTTTTTGCTGTGGGCGGCTGGGTTTGTGTTGATGCCATCTAATGAAAATATTCACGCTGAAGTCGGAGGTTGGGATGGCGTTGGTGATACCGCCTTTTACGGCGGATATGGTGAGGGCGACGATCAAAGAGGTCGAGGACGCGTGGAATTCGCGGGATCCGGAACGCGTAGCTGCGATGTGTACGGAGGATGCGAAGTGGCGCAACCGGGTGGAGTTGATTGAGGGGCATGAGCAGGTTCTGGCTTTTTTGCGGCGTAAGTGGTTGAAAGAGCTGGATTACCGGATCAGGATGGATCTGTGGTGTTGGGGGGTGGATCGGATTGCGGTGAACTTCCGGTATGAGTGGAGGTCGGTTGGGGGGCAGTGGTTCCGCTCGTATGGGAATGAGCTTTGGGAGTTTGCGGCGAATGGGCTGATGAAGCGGCGGATTGCCGGGATTAATGATCTGGAGATCGAGAAGGACGACCGGCAGATTTTGTAAGTTTCGGTGGGTGGGTTGTGGTGGTTGGTGGTTATTAGATGGGGAAACGATTGGCAATTGCGGTTAGGAAAGACAACAGCAAAAGCAAGAGCTGGCTGGGCGACGGTATACATTCCCACCTTCGGCGCGATAAAGCTGCGCCGAAGATGGGGCACCCTTTGCGGTTGGGGTGGTTGAAAAGGAAGAGCAACAGCAAGGGCAACAGCAGATCCCTGCGGGATGACAACCAGAAAGGCAGACGATCTCTGCGGGACGACAAAAAGGCAGCAGCAAGAACAACGACTTAGCAACGACACTCTGAGGCAGTGAGCGGCTGCGACTAACAGCGGCTAGCTGGGGGAGCGGAGTAGGAGGTAGGTGCCGGCTAGGCCGAAGAGGAGGTCTGGAGTCCAGGCGGCTAGCATGGCGGGTAGGGTGTTGACGTTGCCCATGGCTTCGAAGAGGCCTGCGACGACCTGGTAGGCGATGGCGAGGCCTATGGCGATGGCTATTCCGGCTAGCGAACCTCGTTTGCCCATCGAGAGAGAGAAAGGGATGGCCAGGATGGCCATGACTAGGGTGATGAGTGGGTAGGCCAGCTTCTTGTTGAGCTGGACGGAGAGGCGTTTGGTGTCGAAGCCGGATTGCTTGAGGTCGGCGATGTAGGTGGAGAGCTCGTTGTAGGACATCTCCTGGGAGGGGCGGTCTTCTTTTTTGAAGTAGGCGGGCTGCTCGTGGATCTCGGGGAAGGTGGCGAGGGTGAAGGGCTTGTAGGAAGCGATAGTGTCGCCGGAGAAGGTGCGCTCCCAGCCGTTTTCGAAGATCCAGCGATTGGTTTGGTCGTCCCAGTGGGTGGAGGCGGCGAAGATGCGGCGGCGCAGGATGAAGGTGTTGGGCTCGAACTCGAAGACGGTGAGGTTGGCGAAGGCGTCTCTGCTGGCGTCGAAGTACTGGTAGTAAAAGATACGGGCGGGATCGCCGGCGTTGTTGGTCTGGCCGGAGATCCAGTTGCGGTCGGGACGGAGGAAGGTACGGGCGGGCTTGTCCTTGATGACAGAGCGCAAGGCTTCCTGGCGGCGGTTGGCGGCGGGGAGATAGAACTCGTCGAAGGCGAAGAGGCCGATGGAGATGAGCAGGGTGGTGACGAGGACTGGCGTGATGATGCGGTAGAGGCTGGTGCCGGTGGCCTTCATGGCGGTGATCTCGGAGGTTTTGCTGAGAGAGCCGAAGGTGATGAGAACGGCGACGAGGGCGCAGAGGGGCGTGACCTGGTAGACGATGAAGGGGATGAGGTTGATGAGGTAGTCGCCTACGGTGACGAGGGGAGTGCGGTTGCGGATGATGTCGCCGATGAGCTCGAAGAAGGTGAAGATGATGAAGAGGATGGAGAAGGAGAAGAGGACGAGGCCGAAGTTGGTGGCGTATTCACGCATGACGTAGTCGTCGAGCAGGAGAGGGAACTGCATGCGTGTGGTGCTGCGGAAACGGCGGAGGATGGTTGCGATGTCGAACTTGGTTTGGGGGGAATGATTGTTATTTTTGCGGGAGAAGCGGGCGATGAGCTTGTTGATCCAGACGCCGATGGAGGAGACGAGTGAGAGGGCGATGCCTCCGCGGGACATTTGATAGAGGAGCAGGGCGCCGGCGGCGGCGAAGATGAGGTTCGCTCCCCAGACTCCGGTGAAGGGCGAGAGCTTGCCGTTGCGGGCGAGAGCGACGCCGACGGACGAGAGGAAGTAGTAGACGAAGACGAGCAGGATGGTGAGGACGAAGCCGGTGGATTTTCCGCCGCGCTTGGAGGAGAGTCCTAAGGGCACGCCGACGAGCATGAGGACGAGGCAGGCGAAGGGATAGGAGAAGCGCTTGTTGAACTCGATGCGGTAGCTGCGGTTGGGATGGCCGGGGACGTCGTTGCCGGGGGCGTTGCCGAGACGCCAGAGCTCGGAGAGGGGAAGGGCGAGGATGGGGGTGTCGGCGTGGCCGAGGTGGGCGTCTTCCTGGGCGCCTGTCTCGATGGGGAGGTCGGTGGTGTTGAAGGTGGAGATGTTGTATTGGTTGGGGTCGGAGGATGAGGTCTGGTGCTGGCCGCCGTGCATCAGGTGGAGGCGGATGGTCTGGGCGTCGCCGGTGGCGTCGGAGCCGGCGACAACTACTGCCTCGTCGGCGGTGGTGATGTGAGGGGTGGCGGGTTGGGTGAGGTCGGCGAGGAAGACGTGGTGCCAGAGAGAGGCTCCGGCGGCGGGGCGGACGTCCTGAATGTAGAGGACGTAGTTTTTGAAGTCCTCGTAGAAGACGCGGGGTTCGACTTCGAAGGAAGCTTGCGAGGATTTGAGGGAGTCTTCGAGGGAGAGGAGCGCGGCAGCTGAGCGGGGTGCGAGGTAAAGGGAGTTGAAGAGGCCGAGGGCCAGCGCTATGGCGGAGACGATGGCGACGATGCCGACGAAGTCGAGGGCTCCCATGCCGGAGGCACGCATGGCGGTGATTTCGCTGTCGGAGGCGAGGCGGGAGAGGCCGAGGAGAATGCCGACCAGCACGGCCATCGGTATGGTCACGATGAGGACGTTGGGGAGAGTGTAGGCGAGGATGCGGGCTACGTCGGCGGCAGATGCGGAGTCGCGCACGATGAGCTCGAGGATCTTGCCGAGGTCGCGCGTGAAGAGGACAAAGGTGAAGATCACCCCGCCAAGGAGGCCGTGGGAGATGACTTCGCGAAGGATGTAACGGGTGAAGATGCGCATGCTGGGTGATTCGTGCCCTCACTTAGTTTACCGCGTGAGGGCACTCGGAGCATGGCTTGGACGTTGATTTGACGAAGGCTATTCCGCTCGCAGGGCTTCTACCGGGTTGATGGAGGCTGCTCGTCGGGCCGGGATGAAGCTGGCGAGGAGTGCGGAGATGCCGAGGAGTGTGGCGACTGCGGCGAGGGTTTGGAAGTCCCAGGTGTGGATGCCGAAGAGGAGCTTGCGGATCAGGGTAGCGGCGGCTATCGCGCAGACGATGCCAGAGACGATACCTATGGCGGTGAGCCAGCCGGCTTCTTTGAGGATGAGTTGGTAGACGGAACTGCGGGCCGCTCCGAGGGCCATGCGGACGCCGATCTCGCGGGTTCGCTGGCTGACGGAGTAGGCGATGACTCCGTAGAGGCCGACTACGCCGAGCAGCAGGGCAAGGGCGGCGAAGCCTCCTACGAGCCAGGCGGCGGAGCGGTGGAGATAGGCGGTCTGGGAGTCGGCGATGAGCTGCGTCATGGAGGATGGATTGGTGGTGCCGATGCCGGGATCGACCTGATGGACGGCTGCGGCCAGACTGGGCAGGATGGTCTTTTCGTCCTGTGAGGTGCGGACGATGAGGGAGTAGTAGGAATCGGCATCCTGGTTTTGGGGAGTGTACTCGGCGGGCCAGATCTCGTTGTCGAGGGCGCTCTCGCGGATGTTGTCGACGATGCCGATGATTTGAACGAGCGACTTTGGAGTCAGGTCGCCGTCGCCGAATTGCTTGCCGATGGGATCTTCGCCGGGGAAGTATTTTTGCGCGAAGACTTTATTGATGACGACGACGTGTGGCTTCGTCGCATCGTCCTGTTCGGTGAAGAAACGACCGCGCACGAGCCCTGCTTTGATGGTTTTGAAGTAATCGGAGCTGACCTGACGCTCGTTGACTTCATTGTGCTCGCCGTGGAAAGGATGGCCCACGACACGAATCCAGTTTGTGTTGCCGTTGCCGCTGACCGGAAGCAGAGTGGACGTGGCTATGGCGGTGACGCCGGGAAGATGACTGGCGCGGTCGATGATCTTTTGCGATACGGTGACGAGCTTTTCGTCTTTGTCGTAGGTGGTGGTGGGCAAGGCAAGCTGCAGTGTAGCAAGGTGGTCGGGGTCGAAGGAGAGATCGACGTGGAGGAGGCGATAGAAGCTCTTGCCTAGCAGGCCCGCGGCTACGAGGAGGACGACGGCGATGGTGAGTTCGAGTACAACGAGGTTTGAGCCAAAGCGGCGCCAGAGAGTTCCGGCGGATCCACGGTCGCCGTCGTTGAGGGCTTCGCGCAGGGCTGCTCGCGGCAGGCGAAGGACGGGCGTGAGGGAGAAGATTGCAGCTGCCAGCAGAGCAACAGCGGCGGCGAAGGCCAATACGTGCGAGTTGAGACTGATGTTGCGCAGGTATGGCGCGTAGGTGAGCACGTCTTTGGAGGCGAGGTGTAGCAGGAGCTGCATCGCTCCGTAGCCGGCGGCGAGGCCGGAGATCAAACCTGCGGTGACCAGCACGAGGCCTTCGGTAATGAATTGTCGGACGAGGCGAGAGGGTGAAGCTCCGAGAGCGCCACGCACGGCGAACTCGCGACGGCGGCCTTCAGAGCGAACGAGCAACAGGCTTGCTACGTTGACGCAGGCGATGAGGAGCAGAAGGCCGGCTCCTGCCAAGAGCACAAGCAGAATGGGACGGACGTCTTTGACGATGAGTTCGGAGAGCGGGCCTACTTGGGCGCTCTGGCCACGGTTCGGGCCGGGATACTGTATCTCGAGCTGTTTGGCGATGGAAGTCATATCGGCGAGGGCCGTTTCGACCGAGACACCGTCCTTGAGACGACCGACTCCATAGAGGTTGTGGCAACTGCGGCGTTTCTCACAGCTGTTGAGCTGGTGAAGGGTTGCCCAGAGTTCGGCGTTGCCGCGCGGGGCGAACTGGAAGTCCTGGGGAAGCACACCGATGATGGTGGTGGGTGTGGAGTCGAGGCTAATGGTCTGGCCGATGATGTCTTTGCGTCCGCCGAATCGCTGCTGCCAGGTGCTATAGGCGAGGATGACGGTGGCTGCGGCGTTGGGTTGGTCTTCGCCGGAGTAGAAGTCGCGTCCGAGTATCGGCCGGACGCCGAGGGTGCGGAAGAAGCCGTCGCTGACACGGATCGCCGGGACTGGCTCGACGCCAGAAGGAGTACTGAGGAGGTAGCCGCTGCCGGTGTAGGCGTCGAGCGAGGAGAAGACTTTGTTGAGCCGCTTCCAGTCGAGATAGTCCTGATAGGAGAGGTTTGAGCGAGGAAAGGCAACGCTGCGCTCGGAGACGTCGGCGAGGCGGTTGGGGTCGGCGTAGGGGAGGGGCTTGAGGAGGGCGGCATCGACGAAGGCGAAGATGGCGATGCTGGCTCCGATGCCGAGGGCGAGCATGAGAATGGCGGTGGCGGTGAAGCCGGGGCTGTGACGTAGCTGGCGAAGGGCGTAACGGATGTCCTGAAGCATGGTTTGGAGGAAGGGGATGGTGCGTCCTTCGCGGTGGGCCTGCTTTGTTGGTTCGGTGCCGCCGAGCTTGAGGATCGCTTCGCGGCGGGCTTGCTTCGGGGTCATCCCGGCGCGGAGGTTGTCGTCGATGTGCATCTGGAGGTGGCTGTCGATCTCGTCGGCGAACTCCTGTTCTTTTTGCTGGCTTGGGACGACACCTGCGAGTTTGAGTAGCCATGCACGTAGTCGGTTCATGATGGGTCCTCCGTGACGGCGAGAAAGCGGGCGAGGATGGCGGTGGTCTGCTCCCAGTTGCGGGTTTCGTTATGAAGTTGGCGGCGGCCTGCTCGGGTGAGCTTGTAAAACTTGGCTTTACGGTTGTTCTCGGATAGCCCCCATTCGGAGGCGATGGCGCCTTCCTGCTCGAGTTTGAGGAGGGCGGGGTAGAGGGTTCCGTAGTTGAGGGAGAGGATGTCGCCGCTTGTCTGCTCGATGCGGCGGGCTATGCCGTAGCCGTGGAGCGGGCCCATGGTTTCGATAGTCTTGAGAACCATCAGTGCGAGAGTGCCTTGCCAGACGTCGGTTTTGTCGCCCATGCGGTCTCCTATTGGTCTGCCATAGGAATATGGCATATGGTTCTATTGGATAGCAATAGGAGGGTGGAGTTTTGTGACGAATGGCGGGTTATTTGGGATGAGCTTGGTGCTAAAGGAAGAGACTACTGACGGTGCCAGTTGAGGCAGATCTGTGCTTGCTTACCGGCGGTGTCTGTACGTTTGGCAATTTCGAGCAGGAGATCATGGGCGTGCGCAGAGGACTGCATCGAACCGAGGTATATGGCCAGTTCTTGTACGGCATTTTCATTTGCGCGGGCCATTATGTTTGGCGCGGCCAGAAGGACCTGCGAGTCGGCGTAGGTAGCGAGATTGGGATTCTCAGGCCATGCATGATTGGGAATGTAGAAGATGAAGTGAAGCATCTTGATCGCTGCTGAAACTGGTGTGGACGCGTAGGGCGGTGATTGATTGCTCTGGAGTGCTGTGGAAGGCTGCAGGAACGGAATCATGGCATGGACAATTCTGCTTTGTTGCTCCTGCGTCCAGCCTTTGTGATAACTGCCAAAATAGGCGAGCTCGTCACTGGGGTCGCCGTGTTCGATGGAGTCCGTAACCGCAGGCAGAACCTCGGACAGAGGAAGGCGTTCGATGCCCGATGCGGCCATGCCAGCGACCATTGAATCCTGGGAGTGGAGGTATTTCAAGAAGACTTGAAGTACGCGAGGATCGGGAGCGGCGGCGAGGATAGACGGTAGATAGTCTCCTGCAAGCTGGCCACGGCCGGTGGGTGGATTCGCGAGCATGGTCTGAATCCAGACTTCCTGTTGCTCTGGAGTTGATTGTTTTACTTCGAAGGTGAGCCATTCCGATTGGGCCTGCGGTTCCAGAACATCCGGGTGCCCATTAAAATTGGGCATCATCACGGTCCACCGGATGGAGTAGGTACCGGGTTTGTCCAGCGGATAGAGAACATGTATAGGAAGACGGTCTTCCGGAGAACCAGAAGGCGCAGCAGAACCGCATAAGATGCCGTCGAGGCTAGTAGTGCCACTCAGCGGATGAGGTTTGAGCAGAACGCCGTCTCGTTTCACTTCAAGACGATTGCACCCGATGTCTTCCATAGCGGCGTGGAACGGGTACCGGATGTTGTCGCTGGGCGTAGCTTGGGCCCGGATCCATAGCGGCTGGTTCGTGTAGACGGGTTGATCGATCGCAATTTTGAGGACGCGGATGCCTGGCTGCGCGATGGCGATGGAAGGAAGGAGTGTGAGAAACGCTAAGGTCGTTTTGAACATGGACGTTCTCGATCAACAGGGTATTGACGAGTGAATCTGCTAAGGGTTGGCGAGGAAGCGGTAGCCTACGCCTCGGACGGTGACGAGGTGCTGGGGGTTGGAGGGGTCGTCTTCGATGTAGCGGCGGAGGCGGACGATGAAGTTGTCGATGGCGCGGGTGTCGGTGTCTTCGTGGACGCGCCAGACCTGTTCGAGGATGTCTTTGCGGGAGACGATCTGGCCCTCGCGGTCAGTGAGGTAGCGGAGTAGGTCAGCCTCCATGAGAGTGAGCTGGGTGATGCGGTTGGGGGCGATGAGCTCGAGGGTGTCGAAGCGGATGGTGCGGTGGTTGAAGGCGTATTCGGCGTTGGGCGGAGGGGGCTCGGGTTCGGCGGTGTCAGAGACTTGTGGGCGCTGCCAAGCAGTGCGACGGAGGAGGGACTTGATGCGGACGAGGAGGATGTTGAGGTCGAAGGGCTTGGGGAGGTAGTCGTCGGCTCCGGCTTCGAGGCCTTCGAGGACGTCTTCGGGGCGGGAGCGCGCGGTGAGCATGAGGATGGGCATGTAGTGCTGGGCTTCGCGGAGTGCGCGGGCGATGGCGAAGCCGTCCTGGCCGGGGAGCATGCAGTCGAGGACGATGGCTGCGATGGGCTCTTTGGTGGCGAGGAGATAGGTGAGGGCGGAATCGCCGTCGGATTCGTGGTGGGTGCGGTAGCCTTCGGCTTGCAGATTGAAGAGGAGGCCCTGGGCGAGGTGCTCTTCGTCTTCGACGACCACGATGAGTGGGGCTTCGGTCATGCTTTCTCCGATGATGTGGCGAGCGACGGAGTTGCGGTGGGGGTTGCGAGCGGAAGGGTGAGAGTGATGGTGGTTCCCTGGTTGACGCCCGGGCTGGTGGCGGTGGCTTCGCCTCCGTGTTGACGGGCAATGTTGCGGACGAGGAAGAGGCCAAGGCCGGTGCCTTTGATCTTGACGGTGTAACGGCCGGGGACTCGGTAGAAGCGGTTGAAGATGCGCTTGTTCTGGTTGGGCGGGAGGCCGAGGCCGGTGTCGGTGATGCGGAGGGTGGCCCAGGTGTAGTGCGTGATGGCGAGGGAGCAGCGGACGTGGACTCCGCTGGGGGAGTATTTGACGGCGTTGTCGAGGAGGTTGAGGACGGCGGTGCGGAGGTCTTCGGCGATGCCCTGGACGTGAAGGCGGACGGCTCCGGGGACGGGCTCGAGGACGATGCTGTCGGGTTCGAGATGGTGGCGCTGGAGGGTGATGTCGATGCAGTCGGCGACGAGAGCGGCGAGGTCGATTAGGGTGCGGTTCTGCTGGCGATGCTTTTGGCCAAGCTGACCGGCTTTGAGGACCTGTTCGACGGTGGCGAGGAGGCGGTCGGAGTCGGCGAGCATGATGGAGTAGAACTGCTGGCGTTGGTGTTCGTCGACGGGGCGGCGCTGGAGGGTTTCGAGGTAGAGGCGGATGCTGGCAATGGGGGTTTTGAGCTCGTGGGTGACGGCGTTGAGGAAGGAGTCCTGGCGCTCGTTGCGGCGGATTTCGCGGACGAGGAAGACGGTGTTGAGGACGACTCCGGCGATGAGTAGTGAGAAGAGGATAATGGCAAGGACGGCGAGGGCGACGGTGCGCTCGTGAAGGAGGATCCAGGCGCTCTGGGTGACGGCGAGGCCAACGAGGAGGACGCCGAGGGTGATGAAGGTGGCGATGGCTCCGCGGCGTCGGTTAATGTTCATGGGCTCTGGGGGAAGTATAGCGGGGCAAATGGGACAGCGGGGCAGGTAGTCAGCGGGCTAGCGAGTCAGCTGGTCTGGTGGCTTGCTGACTTGCTAACTCGCTAAGAGGGTAGAGGTGGCGGTTTGTTCCTGGGTTAGCGACCGACGATGAATTCGGCGCGACAGCCGCGGTCGACCCAGATGCTGTTGTTGTTCCATCCCCAGGTTTGATTCTGAACGCAGGCGGAGCCGCTGATTTGACGGTTGAGGCGGACACCACCGCGGGTATCAACATTGCAGAAGTTGCGTCGGCCGTCGTTGGAGGAACAGGTAATGGTTTGGCCTCCTCCCTGACCGGGACGTCCAGGGTTCCAATTGTTTCCGCCGCCACTTCCGCTTCCGACGATGAATTCGGCGCGACAGCCACGGTCGACCCAGATGCTGTTGTTGTTGAATCCCCAGGTCTGGTTCTGAACGCAGGCGGAGCCGCTGATTTGACGGTTGAGGCGGACGCCACCGCGGGTATCAACATTGC
Source organism: Edaphobacter aggregans (assembly GCF_003945235.1). NCBI lineage: Bacteria > Pseudomonadati > Acidobacteriota > Terriglobia > Terriglobales > Acidobacteriaceae > Edaphobacter > Edaphobacter aggregans. The sequence goes on along the minus strand of NZ_RSDW01000001.1, from coordinate 427,785 downwards.
AGAAGTTGCGTCGGCCGTCGTTGGAGGAACAGGTGACGGTCTGGCCTTGATTATTTCCGCCCCAGTTGCCGCCGCCGCCCCCGACGACGAATTCAGCGCGACAGCCGCGGTCGACCCATACGCCGCTGTTGTCCCATCCCCAGGTCTGGTTCTGGATGCAGGCGGAGCCACTGATCTGGCGGGAGAGACGGACGCCACCGCGGGTATTGACGCTGCAGAAGTTGCGGCGGCCGTCGTTGGAGGAGCAGGTGATGGTCTGTCCTTGACACTGGCAGTAACAGCCAAGGAGTGCGAAGAGCAGGAGAAGTTGTGACGTGAGTTTCATTTTGCCTCTCTCGGATTGATTTTGTTTCTGGGGAAACAACAATCGAAAGTTCAAGGCCCGGTATTGCGGTGGAGCAAGAGGATAGCGGGGTGGTTCAGGACTTGTCGAGTAGGATGCGATTTTTGTGGGAGGTGACGCGGATTCCTACATGACATGTTTGGCTGATCGATGTGATCGGGTTGCCGTACATGGTCTGGATTCAGAGGATTCGCCGGATGCGGCGTTTCGATACGAGTCTTGCGACCCACCTGCCATTGGGTTGTCTGTTACACTTCGATTCGACGCGGCATTGGGCACCGCGACTGGCGGGTGAGGCGTCGACCAAGAGGTTGCAACGATGTTCGCTCCGCTGCTCGCGAAGCCGAAGACGAAGCCAGCCAGCCAGGTTTCAGCACAGCGACCCGGCCAGTCTGCCGCAGCAGAACCACAGATTCTTCCGAACTTGTTAGGGAATCAGGCAATGAGCCGGATTTGTCCTGCTACCGAACTGGCATACGCGAAACTGAAGATCGGCCGAACCGATGACCCGCTCGAGCGCGAGGCGGATCGAGTTGCATCCGCGATTCTCCGTATGCCTGACCAGCGGTTCGGCTCCCCACCTTCCGTATCTACGGGCGGCTTCGACAACGGCAAGAGCGAATATCTACATACGAAACGTGCAGGAGCAGCCCCGCCGCTTGCTCCGCCCATCGTTCATGAAGTTCTTCGCTCCCCCGGGCATCCGCTCGATTCCGAGACACGCGCGTTCATGGAACCTCGGTTCGGTCAAAATTTCAGCCAGGTGCGTCTGCATACCGACCAGCGAGCCGGGCAATCTGCACGTGCGATAAACGCTTTGGCTTATAGTGCAGGCCATCACCTGGTGTTTGGTGCGAATCAGTATTCACCAACGGCTCCTTCCTCTCGCCACCTTATCGCGCATGAACTGGCGCATTTCCTGCAGCAGCGCTTTGCAGCGAATTCCCCTGTATTGCGGCGTCAGTCCGCGCCGGACGTACAAGCACCGGACGTACAAGTACCGGACACGCCAGTCGAAACCACTGGACGGTCGCAATTCCAAGGACACGTAGGAGACGATCTTGCCGTTAAAATTCTCGAACTGGCGGATAAGGGCAATCTCGATTCCGCTTTATACAAGGACGCTATCCGGACTTCCGGACCGGTTGAAAAGCGATATGTCTACCGTAATTCCTATGTTTTTGACAGGCTCGCGGATATTCTGGACCCGACTTCCTATGACCAATGCGTGGCATTGTTGGATCCGGACCCGCGAGGCAGGGTACTGGCGAGGATGTCGAGACTCAAGGCGGGGATGTCGAGACTCAAAAAGAAATACGGTCTCGGCGAGATCTCCGAGGACGGCGCCCGATGGACTGAAGATGAACTGGTGATTGCCGACCGCAACTTCTCGAAGATGTCCAAAGCCGACCAGGAGATGCTCCACGGACTCCATCTGATCCGGAAGAATGAGATCCCTGCCGAAGAGCGGCACGGAAAGAAGTTCAAAATCGCGGGACTTACCAGTGGCGGCAACACCATGCAGCTAACCCAGAGTGCATTCGGCAATCCATCCCGCGAAGGATCCACGATCCTTCATGAGGCGGGTCACCTGATACAGCAGAAGCAGCCTATTGCGGGCATGGAAGGGCTCCGCGCGTCCAAGACATTTACGGACATGGAAGCGGCGCGGCTAAAGTCCAACGACGCGGCTAAGGAAGCAGCGAAGACCCCTGGCGCGAACCCGGACTTTGCTAGCTCCGTGAACCTGATGGTGGCCGCCGTAGCTGCTCTCGTTGATGTTCCGCCGGAGTCGGTACAAGACAACATAGACCGACTGAGCGTGGCTGAAGGCCAAGCGGATCACGATCGGGCAGGGGAGCATTCAAAGCCCTGGCTTGATGCTTACGACCGCCTGAAAGAATATGCCAGAACCGTCAAGGTGTGGGCGACTGAGAAGCAGAAGATAGAAAGTCTGCCTGCTGACATTGAGAAGAGCTTTATTGGCATCGTTAATAAATATAGGCTCAATAACCCGAGCTTTGCTCCGTTCACCGACTACGTAGCGCATTCCTGGCCGGAGAAACCGCAGGAGTTTCTGGTTCAGTGCTACTCTTCGTGGCGTTCCGATCCGGACTACATGCGGAGTCATGCGCCCAAGCTCTTTGAATGGTTTGAGAGCGGCGGACATCGCGGGATCAACAAGCCCACCAAGTAGCGTAACGTCACGCGCGACACGCCGCCGAAGTCGAGATCTCGTTAAAAAGGGAAGGCGCAGAGGATGAACTCTGCGCCTTCTGGAGTTTGCAATGTTCGCGGGCTATGCGCCGGCGGGTTTGGGGTTGTTCTTGTCGAATTTGGCGATCTGAACCTTTTCGGCGAGGCCAAGCTTCGAGAGAACCCATATGCAGTAGTAGTTGATGTCGAACTCGTACCATTCGAGGCCGTGGCGGGCGCTGACCGGGTGGGCGTGGTGGTTGTTGTGCCAGCCCTCGCCGCCGGTGAGGATGGCGACCCACCAGTTGTTGCGGGAGTCGTCCTTGGTCTCGAAGCGGCGCTTGCCCCAGAGGTGCGTGGCGGAGTTGACGAGCCAGGTAGCGTGGAGGCCAACGGTGACGCGGAGGAAGGTTCCCCAGAGAACCATGCCGAGACCGCCGATGACGGGATGAGCAGGGCTGAGAAGAGCGCCGATCATGATCTGAAGGACTCCGGTGACGACCAGAGGAATGTAGTGGTACTTGCTGAGCCAGACGTGGACTGGGTCGCGGGTGAGGTCGGGGGCGTAGCGGCCGAGGAGAGCGGTCTCAGAGTGCATGGCGCGGCCGGAGAGGATCCAGCCGGCGTGTGCCCACCAGGTGCCGTCGTGGGGTGTGTGTGGGTCGCCTTCCTGGTCGGAGTTCTGATGATGGACGCGATGAGTGGCTACCCAGAAGATCGGGCCGCCCTCGAGTGCGAGGCAGCCGCACATCGTGACGAAGTACTCGACCCACTTGGGAGTTTTGTAGCCGCGATGGGTGAGCAGGCGGTGATAGGCCACGCCGATACCAACGTTGATGGCGAAGAAGTACATGATGACGAAGGCGGCCAGATTCTTCCAGGAGAAGAAGAAGAGAGCTGCAACGGCGCCGACGTGGAAGAGGCCCATGGCGATGGTCGTGATCCAGTTGATGCGGCCTTGCTGGTACTCGCGGCCCATGCGCAGGTCCTGCTTGACCTTCATCTTGACTTCAACGACGGCCGGGATGGTGGCAGTGCGCGCTGCGGCAGCCTGGGCTGTCGTGACTTCTTCGGGGGTGATAACGGAGGGGCTCATGTGTATCGCTGTCCTTAAACAACTTCTAACAAGAACGCTAACAGGGGTTAGGAGGTGTGGATGTAAGACTTTTGTAATGCTCTGTCAGCCCTGAAGTTGATAGGGTGTAGGGATGAAAAAGATCACCGGTTTGTTGGTGGTAGGACTGGTAGGGATGAGCGCGGTTGGTGCGTGTGGGCAAGCGATCGATCTCCCGACGGGCAAGCAGATTGTGGGGCTTGTGCCGGGAAATCCACAGCGGCTCAATACTTTGCCGATCTCTATGGCAGTGTCGCCGGATGGACGCTACGTGGTGACGGTGAATGCGGGATATGGCACGTTCGAGTCGAAGTATATGCAATCGCTGGCGGTACTGGATACGATGACGGGGGCGGTTGCCGACTTTCCGGATGGGCGAACGATTGTGGAGGCGAAGCAGACGCTGTACTCAGGGCTGGCATTTAGTGGAGATGGGCGTCATGTGTACGCGAGTATGGGGTCGACCACGGACCCGTTGGGAGATGGTGGGAAGAAGGTTGGCAATGGTGTGGTGGTGTATGGGTTCAGCGAAGGAAAGATTGTTCCCGAGAGGATGATTAAGATTCCGTTGCAGCAACTGGCTCCGGGACGGAAGACGAAGCTGGTGGGCGGGGTGGATGGGGACATGGGGGTACCGTTTCCGGCGGCGATTGCGGTGGTTCGTGGTGCGAGCGGTGGGGAGAAGGTGCTGGTTGCGGATAATCTTTCTGACGATGTGCTGTTGATCGATGCGACTACCGGGATGATCGAGAAGCGGTTCGATCTGGCTGAGAATGATGCTGTGCCTTCGACGTATCCGGTGGCGTTGGCGGTGTCGAAGGATGGGGCGCGGGGGTTTGTGGCGCTTTGGAATGCGTCTGAGGTTGTGGAACTGGATTTGAAGAAGAATGCTGTCGGGCGAAAGCTGCCTTTATTGAAGCCGACTGGGGCGACGGTTGCGGGGACGCATCCTTGTGCGCTGGAGATTACGGCGGATGGGAAGACGATGTATGTTGCGCTGGCGAATCGGGATGCGGTCGCGGCAGTTGATTTGGGGGCTGGTCAGTTTTCTGTGAAGGGATATTTTGATACGCGGCTGCCGGGGCAGAGCTACTTTGGTGCGGAGCCCAGTGCGTTGGCTTTGTCGCCGGATGGGTCGCGGCTGTATGCGGCGAATGCGATGACAGATGCGATTGCTGTGATCGATACGCGAAAGCTGACGGCGAAGGCGGCGACGAAGGGGATGATCGAGCCGATTGGGTTTGTGCCGACGGAGTGGATGCCGATGTCGATGGCGTTTACTGGGGGCAAGCTCTATGTCGCTACGGGGAAGGGAAAGGGAACGGGGCCGAATAACTTCGGTCAACGAGTGACTGATTCTACTCCGGCGAAGTTGAAGAAGAACTTCACGTATATTGCGACTTTGCTGTATGGGTCGCTGGCAGTGCTGGATGCGGCTGCGCTTGAGAGTGACCTTCCGCATGGGACTGCGGTGGTGTTGGAGTCGAACCGGATGAAGTCTGCAGAGGAGAAGATTCATTTTGCCGATGGCAGTCAGGACCACATCAAGCATGTGATCTACATCATTAAGGAGAACCGGACTTACGATCAGGTGTTTGGGGATTTGAAGCAGAATGGGAAGCGAGTCGGGAATGGCGATGACAGTTTGACGATGTTTGGGGCTGACATTACGCCGAATCAACATGCGATGGCGTTGCAATTCGGAGTGATGGATAACTTCTACGACTCGGCTGAGGTATCGGGCGGCGGGCATGTGTGGTCGAATGCAGCGATTGGGAGCGACTACCTGGAGAAGGCGTGGCAGCAGAACTATCGAGGCGGGCAGAGGAGCTACGACTTCGAAGGGATGGTGGCGGAGGGGTATCCGATTCAGCAGAAGATTCCGGATGTGAATGAGCCGACGAGCGGATATCTGTGGGGGAACCTGGCTTCGCATGGAAAGACGCTGTATCACTTTGGGGAGTACATCTCCTCGACTTTCTGCAGCGACAAAAATGCGATGACGGCCGTGAACTCGCAGGAAGGGGCGATGCCCGGCGAGACGAAGGTGTGTGTTCCTAAGGAGATCAAGCCGGGCGAGGCGATTCCGGAGGTGTGGGGCGGCGGCGTGAATAAGTGGCCGTGGGCGATTCCGCTGCTGGCTCGCAATGTGGCCACGAAGCCGGAGTTAGTGGGGCACTACGCTGAGGAGCAGGCGGATTTTAATTTGAAGGTTCCGGACCAGATTCGGGCGGAGGTTTTTCTGCGGCACTTGAAGGGATGGGTCGCGGATAAGCAGGCGGGCAAGGATACGATGCCGAACTTCGTGATGCTGCGGTTCCCGAATGATCATACGGCGGGGACAACGCCGGGTTCGCCGACGCCGAAGTCTTCGGTTGCGGATAACGATCTGGCGATTGGGCGTGCGGTAGATGCGATTTCGCACTCGCCTTATTGGGACGACACAGCGTTCTTCATTCTGGAGGATGATGCGCAGAACGGCGCAGACCATGTGGATGCTCATCGGAGTCTGGCTTTGGTTGTGAGCAAGTACTCGCCGAGAGCAGTTGATGGCGGGGCGTTCGTGGATAGCCGATTCTATACGACGGTGTCGATGGTTCGGACGATGGAGATGGTGCTGGGCCTGCCGCCGATGAACAATAATGATGCGTTCAGTAGTGCGATGGAATCGATGTTTACGGGGCCGGGTGATCAGGCGCCATTTACTGCAAACTATATGAATCGCGACAATGGGTTGATCTATACGGCGAATGCGAAGACGGCTCCCGGTGCGAAGGAATCGAGCAAGATGGATTTTCGTCATGCGGATCGAGCGGATGCTCAGAAGTTGAACGTCATTCTGTGGCAGGATGCGATGGGGGATAAGCCTGTTCCGGCACAGTTGAAGGAACGTCGGAAGAAGGCTAAGAAAGATGACGATGATGATTAGGGATAGAGAATAGGTATGGTTGCGGTGATCTGGCTTCGAAGCAGATATGCTTCTTGTGAGTGCTTTTAGGAGAGAGGGATGGATTTGGCGCCGTTTCGGTTGAAGCCGTGGTTTAGTGAGCGGGTGTGGGGAAAGCGGGATCTGCGGCCGTGGTATGCGGATACGGGAACGAAAGAATTAGTGGGAGAGGCCTGGCTGACGGGCCCCGAGTGTGTGGTGGAGACCGGGGAGTTGGAAGGGCGGTCGTTTGCTTCGGTGGCGCAGGAGTTGGGCGGGGAGTTTCCGCTGCTGGTGAAGCTGCTGTTTCCGAATGAGAAGCTTTCGGTGCAGGTGCATCCTGACGATGCGCAGGCGAAGACCTTTGGGGAGGTTCGAGGGAAGACGGAGTGCTGGTATGTGCTGGAGGCTGAGCCGGGAGCTGCTGTCGCCCTGGGACTGAAGGACGGTGCGGGGAAGGAGCAGGTTGCAGCGGCGATCGCCAACGGAACGATGGAGTCGTTGATGGAGTGGGTGCCTGTAGAGGTAGGGGACATGCTGTTTGTGGATGCGGGGACGGTGCATGCGATTGGGCCTGGAGTCGTGTTGCTTGAGACGCAGCAGACGAGTGATGTTACCTACCGGCTTTACGATTATGGGCGGCCGCGAGAGTTGCATCTCGAGAAGGGGCTTGCTGTGATGAAGGCGAAGACGCAGGCTGGGAAGGTGAAGCCCAAGGAGATGAATGGGTTTACTCGGTTGATTGAGCAGAAGTATTTTGCCGTAGATCGATTTGAGCTGGGCAAGATGGACGAGGCAAGGGTGTCGATGGAGGGGCAGGGCTGCCTGGTGGGGTTGAAGGGGACGGTTTCGGTGATTACTCCGGGTGATGAAGTGGAGTTGGTGCCGGGGCAGGCGGTGGTGATTCCGAAGGGGTTTGCAGAGGTGGTTGTGGAAGCGGAGCGGGGGGCTTCGTTTGTGCGGTGTTTTGCTCCGGCTCCGTGATGATTTGGTTAGCGGAGGAAGACTCCTAGTTCGTTGGCGGCGTTGCGGAGGTGGGGCAGGAAGCGTGTCTGCATCTCGAGGACGGACATGCGGGGCGCGTTGCCGCTGAGGTTGATGGTGGCGACGACTCGGCCGGAGGGGGCGTATACGGGGACGGCGAGGGAGCGCAGGCCGACTTCGAGCTCCTGGTCTACGAGGGCGTAGCCGTTGCGGCGGACGTTGCGCAAGGCGAGGCGGAGCTTCTCGACGCTGGTGATGGTGCGGGTGGTGTGGGGGATCAGATTAACGCGGGAGAGGTAGTGCTCGAGTTGGTCGTTGGGCAGGTAGGCGAGCAGGACGCGGCCCATGCTGGTGCAGTAGGCGGGGAGGCGGCTGCCGATGTGCAGATCGACGGCGACCATGACTCGATCGACGGTGGTGCGGGCGATGTAGACGATGTCTTCACCGTCGAGGGTGGCGACGGAGAAGGACTCGCGGAGGGCGGCGGACATGCGCTCGAGGATGGGCTGGGCTGCCGTGGAGAGGGTGCTGGTCGCGGTGAAGGTGTTGGAGAGCGAGAGCATGCGCGGGCGGAGAGAGTAGCGGGAGCCATCTTCTGCACCGGCGAAGCCCAGTTTGGTGAGGGTGTAGAGGCAGCGGCGGACAGCGGCTCGGGAGAGGCCAGTGCGGACGCTGAGCTGGGAGATGGTCATCTGGGGGTTCTGCTGGGTGAAGGCCTGGATGACGACGAGGCCGCGGGCAAGCGACGTCATAAAATTCGGGTCGCCGGTGAAGGCATCGAGGGCGGCGGCAGGGGTGGGCTTGGGCGAGGCAGGTGCCGTGGGAGCAGGTACAGCGGGGGGATCGACTGGGAGGAGTGGGCGGCGGGCGGTGAGGCTCATGAAATCCCTTTCCGCGGCTATCAAGAGCGTGCGCGATAGCCGTACTCCTTCTACGATAAACGCACAAACGGGATTACGGCAAGTTGATGTCGTAGTTGCATCGCTGGGATGCAGGCGTGTTTGATGCTGTGAGAAGATACAACCCGACACCACCTACCTATCGACGCATCAAAAAGTGGGAATCAATAAAGGAGAAGCACAGCGTATGGCGACACAACTCGTACCTCTTAGCGAACGGGCGGCGTGGAAGGCCCTTCAGGCCCATTTTGAGCAGATTCAGGGGAAACATCTGCGTGAGCTGTTTGCGGAGGATGCGGCTCGGGGCGGGCGCTTTACCGCTGAGGCGGTCGGGATCTTTCTGGACTACTCGAAGCACCGGATTACTGACGAGACTTTGAGGCTTCTGGTCGCGCTGGCAGAGGAGTCCGGTGTGCGAGAGAAGCTTGAGGCGATGTTCCGCGGGGACAAGATCAACATCACGGAGAATCGTGCGGTGCTGCATGTTGCGCTGCGGGCTCCTAAGGGCGAGTCGATTTTTGCGGACGGCGAGGACGTGGTGCCGGGGGTTCACGCGGTGCTCGACAAGATGGCGGCGTTTGCGGATCGGGTGCGCAGTGGAGCCTGGAAAGGCCATACGGGCAAGCGGATTCGGAATGTGGTGAACATCGGGATTGGTGGATCGGATCTTGGGCCGGTGATGGCGTATGAGGCGTTGAAGCATTACAGCCAGCGCGATCTTACGTTCCGGTTCGTGTCCAATGTGGATGGGACGGACTTTGCTGAGGCGGTGCAGGATCTGGATGCGGAGGAGACGCTGTTTCTGGTGGCCTCGAAGACGTTCACTACGCTGGAGACGATGACGAATGCGCATACGGCGCGGGATTGGTCGCTGTCGAAGCTGGGTGATGAGAAGGCGGTAGCGAAGCACTTTGTCGCGATCTCGACCAATGCCAAGGAGGTCGCGAAGTTCGGCATCGATACAGAGAACATGTTCGGGTTCTGGGATTGGGTTGGCGGACGATATTCGATGGATTCGGCGATCGGGTTGTCGACGATGATCGCGATTGGGCCGGAGAACTTCCGCTCGATGCTGGCTGGATTTCACGAGATGGATGTGCACTTCCGGACGGCTCCGTTTGAGAAGAACCTGCCTGTGTTGTTGGGGTTGCTGACGGTTTGGTATACGGACTTCTTCGATGCGCAGACGGTCGCGATTCTGCCGTATGAGCAGTATCTAAAACGGTTTCCGGCGTACCTGCAACAGTTGACGATGGAGTCGAACGGCAAGCATGTGACGCTTGAGGGGACGAAGGTTAATTACGTGACCGGGCCGATCTACTGGGGCGAGCCGGGGACGAATGGGCAGCACTCGTTCTATCAGCTCATTCATCAGGGGACGCGGCTGATTCCTTGCGATTTCATTGGGTTCTACAAGACGCTGAATCCGCTGGGGAATCATCATGACCTGCTGATGGCGAATGTTTTTGCGCAGGCCGAGGCACTGGCATTCGGGAAGACGCCGGAGCAGGTGAAGGCCGAGGGTACGCCGGACTGGTTGGTGCCGCATCGGGTGTTCGAGGGCAATCGTCCTTCGAATACGATTCTGGCCGATACGCTGACGCCGGAGGTGCTAGGTAAGTTGGTGGCGTTGTACGAGCACGCGGTGTTTACGCAGGGCGCGATCTGGAATATCGACTCGTTCGATCAGTGGGGCGTGGAGCTGGGCAAGGTGCTGGCTCAGAAGATCGTTCCCGAACTGGAGAGCCCCGACGAGCCGAAGCTGGGTCATGACAGTTCGACCAATAGCCTGATTCGGAGATACAGAAAGAACAAGTAATTCCGCTGGTCAGTTATGGATTAAGAGAAGCCCCGGTTGATTCCGGGGCTTCTTTTTGGCTTGAATCCATTTTTCGAGTAGGGAGTCTTATTTTGGGCTTACATATTGCGGATCAATTGTCTTCCGGATGGTTTCTGAGAAGGCTGGCCATGTGCAGGAGAAATCTTCTTTGCTGCAGCCAGGGATAAAAACGGGTACACGTTGAGGCGGATTAGTCGGTGTAAGAATGATGGTTGACCGCATCTGCTCAAGGGTTTGTGCCGTGTAGTAGATGCGTACAAAGTAGCCATCATACTTATGGTTTTTCCAGAGCTCGAAGATGAGAGCTCCTCCCGGGGGAGTATCGTCGCGACGTCCGTCGATAATCCATGTCATATCGAGCAAGCCTCCTATGTTCGATAGATTGGTATCGTGTCCGATCAGGAAGAGTGCGCGGTCAGTGGGCTTGCTCGGAGTTCCGGGAATCGATCGGTGTGTCACGATCTGTTCGAGAGCTTTATCGATGTGATCGAGCAGATTCGATGCCTGCATTCTTGCGATCGCCGGCGTGCGCTGTGCAAAGTCGCTGGCTGCAGTGTGTAGGTCGATGAGAGAACGGAGCCTGGGACCATCCACGCAACCTGAAGCGGACGCTCACAGGAGAACGCCACCAGACGCTCGCCAGGCGTGTTGATCGGCTGCAAGAGCTACTGCAGAAGAATCAGGACGAAGATGAGACAGCACGCTATCAGGACTTCGCTGATTTTGCCCACGCAACGGGCAATGGTCTTGCCGAAGTCTTTCGCCCCGACGGACATCGTGCTTATCCTTCCCCTTCTACCTCTGCGGCAGCGTTTCCTTGGCCAACCGTCGCTTCGGATGATTTAGAGCGATTCGTTCATATTGAATCTGCGGGACAGCCCTACTGGGTACTTGCACGTTCATTTTCGCTGAATGGGCAGCATCTGTTTCTGCTTGCTGCAGCGCCCGAGGCGGGGAACCTTGTAGTGCTTCAGAGCTTTTGGCGGGCCCTTTTAGCGTCGGCTCCGATTCTATTGCTCATTTCGTCGGCAGGCGGTTATTGGGTGAGCCGTAGGGCGCTGCGGCCTGTGGATCGAATAACGGCGACAGCCCGATCAATCAGTATTAGGAATCTTTCAGAGCGTATACCTGTGACGAGTTCCGGAGATGAGCTGCAAAGGCTGGCGGAGACCTGCAATGCCATGCTGGGTCGATTGGAATCCGCTGTAAACCAGATCAAGCAGTTTACAGCCGATGCTTCGCACGAACTCCGCGGTCCTCTGTCGTTTACACGCACTGTTGCCGGGGTGGCACTCCGGAATCCTCATGCGGACCCGGAGAGTCGAAGCGCCTTCGAAGATATAGCCGATGAGGCAGCCAAAGCCGCTGTGCTGCTGGAAGAAATGCTTACTCTGGCTCGCGCGGATGCCGTGACCTTCGATGGAGTCCTGGAGCCGGTGGACTTAACTGCTGTTGTTGAAGAAGCCTGTGGAATGGCGCGTCCGCTAGCTGATGCTCGAGGGCTCGCTTTGGAGGTCTCCTGCGCTTCCGAGCAATGGATGACGGTACTGGGAGACTTCCAAAGCCTTCGTCGAATGCTTTGGGTGCTTCTCGACAATGCGCTCAAATATACGGATTCGCCAGGGCAAATAGACGTAGTTCTGAGTGCGGCTTCCGGACAAGCAACCCTGATGGTGCGCGATACCGGTATCGGCATTGCGCAGACAGATTTGCCGCACATCTTTGATCGTTTCTATCGCGCTGACCCATCCCGCAGCCAGGTCGAAGGCACCGGGCTGGGTCTTGCGATTGCGAAATGGATCGCGGAGATACATCACGCTGATCTTTCCGTCGCCAGCGAAGAACGAAAGGGTACGACTTTCCAGTTGGTGTTTTCGCTTTGTGATGCCTAGACGCTTCAGGCCGCCGCCAACTCTTGCTATCCTGACACTTGCATATGCCAAAACCCATCGTCCTTACCATCCTCGACGGCTGGGGCTATCGCCCCGAGACCCACGGCAACGCTATCGCCCTCGCCCGCAAGCCCATCTACGACAAGCTCCTTGCCAGCTACCCCAACACCCTCATCCGCGCCAGCGACCGCTTCGTCGGGCTGCCCGACGGCCAGATGGGTAACTCCGAGGTCGGCCACCTCAACCTCGGCGCCGGGCGTATCGTCCGCATGGACATCACCCGCATCGACACCGCCGTCGCCGATGGTACCTTCTACACCGACCCTGTCCTCCTTAATGCCATCCACCTCGCCCATCAGGACAATCGCGCCCTCCACCTCTTCGGCCTCCTCTCCGACGGCGGCGTTCACTCGCACCAACGCCACCTCTACGCGCTCCTGCGCCTCGCCGCGCAGCACAAACTCACCCGTGTCTTCATTCACGCCTTCATGGACGGCCGCGACACCATGCCCACCAGCGGCCTCGGCCACCTCGAAGCCCTCGAGCAGCAGTTACGCGAGTACGGTGTCGGCCAGATAGCCTCTGTCTCCGGCCGCTACTACGCCATGGACCGCGACCTCCGCTGGGAAAAAGAGCGTCAGGCCTTCGACGCCATGGTCACTGGAGCACCACAGGGTGGTACCTACACCGACCCCCTCGCTCGTGTCCGCGAGCTCTACAATAACGAGATCACCGACGAGTTCATCCCACCCTTCACCGTCATCGACGCCCACGGCAATCCCATCGGCCCCATCCACGACAACGACGTTTGCATCAACTTCAACTACCGCGCTGACCGCGTCCGCCAAATCACCCGCGTTCTCGCCCGCAACTGCGACGTGCCCGGCGGCCTGACCGAAGCCAACGCCAACGATCTGCCTAAAGCCGCCGAACTCGAACTCGAAATCCCGCGCGCACAAGCGCCGAACAACATCCACTACGTTTGCATGACCCAGTACGACAAGAACTTCAACCTGCCACTGGTCATTCAGCCCGAGTCGATGGACAACCTGCTAGCCAACGTCATGGCCGACGCCAATCTCCGCAACCTCCGTGTAGCCGAGACCGAGAAGTACGCTCACGTCACCTACTTCTTCAACGGCGGAATCGAAAAGCCATTCCCCGGCGAAGACCGTGCGCTAGTCCCGTCGCAGAAAGTGGCCACCTACGACCTCGCTCCCGAGATGTCCGCCGCAGGCATCGCCGACGCCGTCGTCAAAGCCGTCAACGACACCGCCTTCGACGTCATCATCGTCAACTTCGCCAACGCCGACATGGTTGGCCACTCCGGCAAGCTCGAACCCACCATCCGCGCCGTCGAAACGGTCGATACCCAATTGGGCCGCATCTACCAAGCCGTCAAACAGCGCGGAGGCAATCTCCTCGTCACCGCCGACCACGGCAACGCCGAGATGCTCATCGACCCGCTGACCGGTGGCCCCCACACCGCCCACACCACCAATCCCGTCCCCTTCATCCTGATCTCACCGGATGCCACTCCCTCCGATCACGCAATCCTGCGACCAGGCGGCAGCCTCCGCGACATCTCTCCCACTATCCTCAAACTCCTCCACCTCGACCAACCCAGCGAGATGACAGGCGAAGATCTTCAAGACTGACTCAAGACAAAATCTGCACAGCTCCATCGGGTGACTTCGTGAATCCATGAATCACCCGACCCGTTTCATCCAGATGCTCCAGGCGGAGCAGCTCCGGCGTAACCTCCAGACGGCTGAACCCATATACCTTCGAGGCATAAGGTCCCCGCTGCGCCTCCTCAATCTTCAACGTATACAGATCCGCCCCACCCCCACCCGACAAAACAAACGAAGTCGGATGCCCATCAAACTCCAGATGCTGCATGTCATGATCATGCCCCGCCAGATACATATGCACCTTATGTTTCCGAAGCAAAGGCTCCCAGTCCGCAAGCAGAACCTTATGATCCCCATGCGGCCCATTCGAGTAGATCGGATGATGCCCCATCACAATCAAAAACGGCGTCCGCAGAGGCTTCTCCAATTCTGTCTTCAACCACACCAACTGCTCCGCCTGCTGCTCTACTGTCAGTGTGAAGTTCGCGCCCTTGGCTTGCGGGCCTTCTGGATGAGGCACATTGCTATCCAGTGCAATCACCGTCACCAAAGGCTTCTTCGCCGGGAACTCGAACCGGTACCATTGTGACGGCAATGTCCACCGTGTCCCTGCCTTCTTGGCATACTCCAACTCAGCGTCAACCTTACTCTCCGGCATACGCTGATAGTCATGGTTCCCGAGGATCGCGTACGCAGGGCAATCGAACACACTCTTCGGATACATCTCCTCAAACTGCGTCTTCCACCGCGACGACTCCGCTCCACCAGGCAGCGGTCCATACCAGTTATCCCCCAGCATCAGCAGCGCGTCGGTCTTGATCCCATGACCACTCACATATCGCTGCATCGCACCAGCAACGCGGCTCTGTGCTGTAAAGTCCTCATACCCCCAGTCCCCAAGGATCAACAATTGTTTCGCCGCAACGTTCGGCTCATGGCCAGATTTGGCAGCAACCGAAGGCAGAGACCCCAGACTGGCAAGCGCGCTAAATGCAAAACTCTGACGAAGAAAACCCCGACGACTCAGCAACCCGTTCATAATGGCCTTATATCACTCTCACGTAAATCGTATTTGAATATGTGGCTAAACTTCCCGACGCCCTTCCATGGCTCGCGACATGGTCACCTCATCGGCATATTCAATATCGCTTCCCGCCGGAACCCCAGTAGCAATCCGAGTCACCTTCACGTCCGCGTTCGTCTTGCGAATCTCCTGAGCAAGATACCCGGCCGTAGCCTCACCTTCGGTAGTAGGTGAAGTAGCCAGGATCACCTCATCCACGTCACCGAGCCGAGTCAACAAATTCGCAATCCGCAACTGCTCTGGTCCCACCCCACCAATCGGCGACAGAGTTCCATGCAGCACGTGATACACGCCTCCATAATTCCGCGTCTTCTCAATCGTCGCGATGTTCGTCGGCTCCTCGACCACACAAACGACTCGCTGATCACGCACCGGGCTCGTGCAATACCCGCATGGATCGACATCCGTGATGTTGTTACACACTGAGCAGAGCCGCAGATGTGCCTTTAACTCCCGAATCGCAACCGCAAGCTTCTCAGCATCCTCCGAAGAAGACCGCAGCACATGAAACGCGAGTCGCTGAGCGCTCTTCGTTCCAATCCCCGGCAGCTTCCTAAACTCATCAATCAGCCGAGTCATCGGCTCCGCAAACCGCGCCATCAACGCAACCCCGGCAGATCAGGCAGACCAAGCCCGCCCATCATCCCCGCAACGCTCGCCTTGATGGCTTCATCCGCACGCCGGCCCGCCTCATTCACCGCAGCCGTAATCAGATCCTCCAGCAACTCCAGATCGCTCCCCGCGCTTCCAATCGCCGACGCCTCAATCTTCAGCCGGAGAACCTCTTTCTTCCCGTTCATCCGAACCGTCACCACACCACCGCCGCTTGACGCCTCAACCACAGTCTCCGATAGCTTGCGCTCCATCTGCTCCTGCATTTGGCGCGCCTGCCCCATCATTTCTTTCATCTTTCCCAGATCGGAAAAATCCATGCGCTCCTCCTCGCTAGTCGTTGTCCCGCAGATCGATCACGTTACGAATCTCAGCATTGAACAGCCGCTGTGCCTGCTGGACGACGGGATGCTCCATGGCCTTTGCCTGCGCGCTGCCGGTCTTCGCCGCCCTGGGCTTCTTCTTCTCGGTTGCGGCCGCCGTCCCGGGGAGCAGCACTAGCTTCAGTGCTCCCGCACCAGCTTCTCGTAGGGCGGCGCGAACGATCTTGTCCGCCTCGGGATTCACCACCATCGGCAGCATGATCTTCGATAACTCTGTCTGCACACGAATCTCGCCGCCCTCAATCTTCCACTCAGAATCGGCCATAGCATCAGCCGCAGAACCCTGGCTCTTGGCATTCATCAGAGCTTCCGTCGCGACACGTTGAAACTCCTCAGCGGATGCAGAAGGAGGGGATGAAGTTTGCAAGTTCGAACTCTCTACCACCAGAGGAATCTCTGGCTCAAGCGCCGCAGCAGGAACAGCGCCCGTGCCAAGAATCTCTGCAGTAATCGTCGTTACCGAAGCCTCGTCCACTGGTTCTGGCTCAACGACAACGGCTTCCGTGACACGCACAGGATCCACATTCTTTGGCACAACAGCCGCCTCAGCCTTCACAGGAGCGGGAATCTCGCCCTTCGCTGGAGCCGATACAATCGCGTCCCCTTCAAACCGCTTGCGACTCCGATCCGCCTCGAACGGGGAAAATGCGGGCTTCGCAGTAGTTACCGCAGGCGCCGAACTAGACACAGGAGCGCCAGCACGAACAGTAGCAGGCTGGGCAGAAGCACTAGTCGCACCCGTTGTTCTCGGCGTTACTTGCCCCGATCCGCCACCGACAGGGAACTGACTTAACACCTCTTCCACTGGAAGTAGTCGCCGCAGATGTACCAGCTTCAGCAGTCCAAGTTCAAAGTGAAACCGCTGCTCCTGCCTATATCCAAGCTCATCGAAGGTCCGCAGCATCACCTGCAGAAACCGCGTCAACTCCTCTTCGCCGAACAGCGCAGCCGACCGCCCTGTACGCCGCTGCTCATCTGCCGAGATCTGTAGCAGCTCCGTCGCCGTACCGTCCAGCCCCGAACCATCCGCTCCAATACCTGCAATCTTCGCGATCACACAGTTCCGCAGATACCGTACGAATTGCCGAGCCAACTGCGCCGGACTATTGCCAGCATCCAGCAGTTGATTCGCGACCGTAATCACTTCGGCGCTGTTATTTCCATCCACAGCCTCAAGGATCTTCTCGAAGACCGTATTCGGCACCGTCCCCATCAACTCGCGAATCTGCGAAGCATCAAGCCGAGGCCGCCCATCCTCCGTCGGCGCACTCGCAATCGCCTGATCCATGATGGAGAGCGCATCTCGCATCGATCCATCGCCTGCCTCAGCCAGCAGAGCAAGCGCCGCCTCATCGGCCACCACGCCCTCACGCTCTGCAATCCCGCGCAGCTCGCCCAGGATGTCCACCAGCTTCACCGCATGAAAGCTGAAGTGCTGGCATCGCGACCGCACCGTCTGCGGAATATCCTCCGGCTGCGTCGTCGCCATCATGAAGACGATGTGATCTGGTGGCTCCTCCAGCGTCTTCAGCAGCGCATTGAACGCCGCATCCGTAATCTGGTGAGCCTCATCCAGGATGTAAATCTTGTACTTGTCCCGCGCCGGACGATATCGAGCCGCATCCCGCAGTTCGCGAATCTCGTCGATGCCGCGATTGGTCGCCGCGTCGATCTCGATCACGTCCACTGCATTGCCTGCGCGAATCTCCACACAGCTGTCGCAGACCTCGCAAGGCTCCGCCGTAGCCCGCTGGGCCGAACCGATCGCATTCCGGCAGTTCAGCGCCATCGCCAAGATGCGGGCAATAGTCGTCTTTCCTATACCCCTGTGTCCGCTGAAGATGTAGCCGTGCGCAATGCGTCCCTGCGTCAACGCATTCATCAACGTAACGGTGACGTGATCCTGTCCCGCGACGTCCGCGAAACGCTGTGGCCGGTATTTCCGTGCAAGAACCTGATATCCCATAAGAAGCGACCGAGGGCCGCACCGCTATTGTAGCGTTCGCGGCCCTCAGGATTTTCCCTTAGGATTTCTTCGCCTGTTTCTTGTCTACCTGGTTCTTTTTAGCCCGCCTTGCGCGACGCTTCACCTCATCTGCGCTGAACATCGTTCCACGGCAGCTCCCCGCGCCGCAGTAGCAATCGGCATCGTCATCATCGCTGTCATGCAGGTTGTACTCGTACGTCAGCTCTTCCCCAGGTTCGATGTCGCGGATCGCCGTCACCCAGATGCGCCCATCGAAGTCTTCACTCTCGCAGTTCGGGTCGCACGAATGATTGATGAACATCGCCGTCCCAAACCCATCAATCACCATATTCTTTCCGCAACTGAACAAGTAAGTGATAAGTCGATCAGAATAGCGCTCATCCGCCTGTTTCTTGGTAAAGCGTGGCCCGTCATACTCAACCACCCGCGCGCCTTTTTTGATAGCCCGCATCGTATAGCAGCCGGCTGCATGAATCGACGAAGAACGAACGACAAGCCCATTGACCATAGCAAAACACACTCACAGAGATTCAGTAATGACTGCGTTCGGAGCAGGGAATCAGCCCCAACCTCACCCAACGCCCACCATCTTCAAGCTGACTATAACAAACCTCCGCTCCACATCGTCCAAGCATCAGTACACGTAAGACGAGTAATCTAGTTACGGATGAAATTCTGCCCTACAAACCGGTCTATCTTCCACGCCATGCTGGCAGCAGTGTTGTGTTCAGCTGCCTGCGTAGCCCAGACGACGCCCGCCCAGAAACCCACAGACACCTCTCCATGCCCGTCTCCGGGCCAAACCACGGGCAAGCCCGCAACCGACAAACCCTGTGTCTCAAAGCCCCCTGCAACCGCCGCCGACGAACACCCATTCCCAACCCAGACCCCACCCCCGTTGTACGATTCGAACTCGGGCAGTAGCAGTAGTTCCAGCAGCTCAAGCGACAGCGGCAACGCAGCCCCCGACGCCCCGACGCCCACGAAACCCCACTCAGCGGCAGCCGACGAGCATCCATTCCCCACCCAGACTCCGCCGCCGATGTACGATACCGACTCGAGTAGCAGTAGCAGTTCCAGTTCCAGCAGCAGCTCGAGCGATAGCAGCCCCAGCGACAGCAACGCCGCTCCCGATGCCCCCTCAAAGCCCGCGCCTTCGGCCGATAGCGCTGCCAGCACGCGGACGCGTCGCAAACTCCCCAAGGTCCAGAATCTCCAGACCGACGACGAACGCGTCACGGAAGACATCAGCGTAGCGAAGTTCTACGAAGACCGCGGCGACCTCAACGCTGCCTATCAACGCGCCAAAGACGCAGTCAAGACCGAGCCGAACGACGCTGAGTCCCACTTCGTCCTGGCCCATCTGGCCCAGAAGCTCCAGAAACGCGACGAAGCCATCGCCGAGTTCAACAACTACCTAAAGATCGAACCCGAAGGCGACAAGGTCAAACAAGCCCGCAAAGCTCTGACGCAACTTCAATAACTCCGGCGAAACTCGCGTTTCCGGTGTACCGTAATCCTGCGGCCATGGATCCCATTCTCCAGCAACTCCAGCGAGAGATAGCCATCTCCCTCCAGGGACTCGACGCCACCCAAACCCAGATTCGCCCCTCGACGGCGAATCCGGATAAGTGGAGCATCCAGAAAATCGTCCAGCATCTCATCCTCACCTATGCCAACACCGAGATAGCGATCAACGGTCGCCTGACCAAGGGAACTCCCACCCGCGCTCACCCAACGCTCCAGCAGCGTATCCGTCAATATGCGGTCACGACTCTCGGATACTTCCCAGGCGGCCGCGAAGCCCCCTCACCCGTCTGCCCTCCCGACTGCTCGCTGCCACTCTCCGGGGAAGAACTTTCCCACAAAGCTGCTGTCGGCCTCGCCCGTATCGACCAGCTCTTCGCCCAGGCCGAATCCCTCTTCGGATCGCGCCGAGCCATCAGCCACGTCGTCCTGGGGCCGCTTAGTATCTACCAGTGGCGCCGCTTCCACCTCATCCATGGCCGCCACCATCTCCGGCAAATCCGCGCCATCCGAACCGTTCACCGCGTTTAGTCTTCGTCGTCCAATTCCTGCCGTGGAACCGTCTCCGGCTCGTCGTCCAGCTCATCTTCCACCCGCAGATAGCGCCGCATATATCGCAGCGGCTCCTCAGCTACTGCAAGTTCACGCAGATGATATTTCCAGGCATCCTCACGCGTGCTGCGCCGTGTATATGCCTTGCGATACACCGTGCCGATCGTCCCATCCGGCATCTTCCGCGTAAACGTCTGGGTCGGCACCTGAAACGTCATCAGTTCCCCCGGCTTCCAGAAGCTTGAGGCAAATTCATGTGAGAACAGCAGCGCATAATAGCGCCGTCCCGCGGCCAGTGTCTCAATGGCCTGGAGCGCACTTTTCCATGGCAGCCCAAGCTTACCGACGTACCACCGCCGAAACTCGAAACCATTGGCCCGCGCCTGACCTACCAGCAACTGAAGTAACTCAAACCGTGTCATAGAATCCGTTCAATCCCAGCAGAGCAGTGCAGCCATACTACAGGCAATCACATGCAGCAGAAGGGTATAGTTTACGATGACAACCGTCTAATAACCGTACAGGCTCGCCGTCTTGGCCGAAACTTAATCTGTGCCCGGGTCCCAGCTCAAGCCCGTTGCGCACACCATCAGGGAGCGAATGATTCTGAAGTCCCGCAGCACGACCGTCCTCACCGCCGTCCTTCTAGTCGTCACCCTCGCATTGCCAGTTATTGCGTCGCCAGCCCTCGCCCAGCCCATCAATCCCCACACCGATCCCATCAATCTTACCCCGCAGGTTCGCGAGGCTCACGAGCACTTCTACAACCTCGACTACGACGGCGCCCTCACCCGCTTCGAAGCCATCCAGAAAGCCAACCCTCAAAGCGTCATCGCCACCGGCTACGTCCTGATGGTGCTCATCTTCCGCGAGCTTTATCATCAGGACCTCCTCGATACGACCTACTACGCGCACGACTCCTTCCTCACCTCCAAGCGTAGCGTTCCCGTTCCCCAGGCCACCCGCGACCACATCGAGCAGCTCACCAACTCAGCCATCGCCATGGCTGATCAGCAGATCAAAGACGACCCCAATAACGCCAACGCATACTTCGCCCGCGGATATGCCCGCGGCATGCACGCCGCCTTCATTACCCTCGTCGACCACAGCTACGTCGCCGCCGCCCGTCAAGGCCTCGCCTCACGCAACGACAGCGAACAAACCCTCAAGATCGACCCCGACTACGCCGACGCTAAGATGGCCATGGGTATTCAGCAATTCGCCGTCGCCAGCCTCCCCCGTATCCTCCGCATCATGATCGGAATCACCGGTGTCACCGGCAACAAAGAGAAAGGCCTCGACCTCCTCCGCGATGCCGCCGCTCAGGGTCTCGTCACCAACATCGAGTCCCGCACCGCCCTCTCCCTCTTTCTGCGCCATGACGCCCGCTACCCCGAAGCCCTCGCCGTCCAGCACGGCCTCGCCGTCGAGTACCCACGCGACTACCTCTTCCGCCTCGAAGAAGCCAACCTCACCAAGGACAAAGGTGACGGCCCAGCAGCCATAGCCGCCTATAAGAAAGTCCTCGAAGATTCCCACAAGCCCAACTACTTTATCGACCCTCGTCTGCAGATGGCCTACTTCGGCCTCGCCGACACCCAGCGCGGCCAGAACCTCATCTCCGAAGCCGCCGAGAACTATCTAAACGCCGCCGCTCAGCCTAAGTGCAGCGACTGGCTCCGTCGCCGCGCTCAGCTTAACGCCGGCCAGATGTACGACCTTCTCCACGAGCGCGATAAAGCCGTCGAGCAATACCAGCAAGCTAGCGCCGGCGGCGGAGACCAATCCCAGGCCGACGCCGCACGCCGCTACCTCAAGACCCCCTACACGGCCAAATAGCGTCTAAGCCCTATGCCGCAAAAGAACCCTCCGCCTGCCCGATGCTTCCATATCTCTGCTCGGACCAGCGCATAGCCTGGGCAATGCAGATGATATGAAGAATCAGCAGCAATGGCACGGCGAAGGTTGGAATCAGGCTCAAAGGCAACACGGTCATGGGACTCGTCGTGATCGCATGTGGCCCAGCTAGCACCTGCGGTTCGATGAATCGAGCAGCCGCACCAAGCGTAATCGCCGTGACGAGGTCCGTCATCCCCAGCAACTGCCACGTAATGAAACTTCTCTTGTGCTTAGGGCTTGAAAATTTCATCCCGACCAGAAGCGCCGTCGCTCCAATCGCAATATCGCCCCATCCCGCAGGCAACGCAAGGACACCCGGCAAAATGCCATACGTGTACAGCACCAGAAAGGCAAATCCGGCCAGCCGCCACGAGTGGATGCTCGTCAAAGTGCCCGGATTGAGCGACAGCACAAAAGCTTTGAACGATCCCGAACTCCGATACCATACCCAGAAGACACCAAGAGGAATAAGCACCGCGAGCAAAAGTGGAAGTGGCGGCTTATCCGCAGGCGTTTTGAAAACATGAAGCGCCGAAGCCATCAGGGCCGAGAGAAACCAGACCGCGATCAGTCCGGCAGTGAGTCTTCCATAATTTACCTTCGTCATAACGAGTCCTTTCTGCGATTACAGCTCTGTGATTGCATTGGCCACATCATTGGACAGGTCCATAAGCTCCTTCCATTGACCGGCACCTATTCGTTGCTGCAACTTCGTCTGCACCTCCTCCCAGCAGGCAAAAGCCTGGCTCAAAGTCGTTGTTCCCGTTTTCGTCAGGCGATAGAGGCTCTTCCGCCCGTCCTTCTCATCTGCAGACAGCTCGATCCACCCACGCTCCAGCAACACGGCAAGATTGCGCGAAAGCGTCGTCTGGTCGCTATCGATCGCCCTTACCAGCGTCCGCTGGTCCACCGGCTGCCTGCCGCGAATATTCGCCAGCAGCTCAAACTGGCTTGCACTCACGCCAGCCGCCGACAGCGCCTCGTCATACATTCGGGTCATCAGCCGAGTCGCGCGTCGCATCGACGAGCACATGCAGTTCAAAGGATTGCCACCCTTAGGGCTTGGCATCGCTCTTCGGCTCCTGCAGTAGATACCGCAGCGGACTCAGCGGCCCCAGAGGTATCAGCTCAAACTCCATCCGCTTCGACTCCACCAGCGGTAGCTTCGCCAGCATCTCCCTCGCTTCATCAACCGAGGCAGCGTTCAGCAGAAACACCACCCCATTTGTATCCTTTCGGACAAACCATTGATCCAGCTTTCCAGCCAGGTAGAGATTCACCGTATCTCTTACCTCCGACGGCATCACCTGCCGCATGGTGTCCCCGGTAGGAGTTCCAACGATATGGCCAATGGCCAGCACCTTTGTCGTCGGTACCTGCAGCATCGACGGCGTCTGCGAATAGCCCAGCGTGGCAAAGCTCAAGACGCTGCACAGCGAAATGAATCGAATCAAACTCATCTGGTACCTCCGGATTGTTGGAATTTAGATGTATATACATGGAAATGGATGCGGCTGCAGCAAAATTATTTTTATAGCTCCTGGCACTCTTCCAATTTCCGAACCTTTTCCGCTAACTTCGCGTATCTGCCTCTGCTGTCATTGCCACATTAATGTGGCAAAATAGAATCTCTCCGGAGAACTCCTATGTTCTGTACTCACTGCGGAAATAAATTGGATCCCTCTTCACGCTTCTGCCCCGCCTGTGGAACGTCTGTCCCCTTAGCGGCCACTCCCTTCGTCGATCTCTTCTCATCCACCGGCAAGCTCGTGCGGCCGCGCCTCAACCGCATGGTCGCCGGAGTCTGCGTTGCCTTTGCCCAGCAATACGGGTGGGACCTCACAGTCGTCCGCATCGTGACTGCCTTGCTGATCGTCCTCACCGGAGTCGGCGCACTGGCCTACATCGCGGCCTGGGTCATCATCCCGGAAGAACCCCTGGTACTCCCGACAAAGAGCATTTAAGTTTTGACTAAAAAGACAGCCCCAGACCAGATCAGCGCCCGCCCATTCGCCTACCGCAACCGCACTCTTCACTGCGACGAAGCCAGCCTCTCCACCCTCGCCGACCAGTACGGCACGCCGCTCTATGTCTATTCGGCCCGGCAGATCTCGCACCGCTTCCAGCTCTTCGAAACGGCCTTCGCGAACCGTCCACATACGATCTGCTACGCCGTCAAAGCCAACTCGTCTCTCGCCATCATGCGCCTCCTCGCGCAACAGGGAGCAGGCTTCGACATTGTCTCCGGTGGCGAACTCGAGCGTGTCCGCAAAGCCCACAAACCCGTACTCAAAAAGGTCGTCTTCTCAGGCGTAGGTAAGCAAATATGGGAGATCGATGCCGCCCTCAAAGGCAACATCCTTCTCTTCAACGTCGAGTCCGAGACCGAACTCCACCTCCTCGCCGCCCGCGCCGAAGCTCTCAACATCCGCGCCCGCTTCGCCCTCCGCGTTAATCCCGACGTCTTCGCCGAGACCCACCCCTACATCTCCACCGGCCTCAGCGAACACAAGTTCGGCATCGACATCAAAGCCGCCCGCTCCATCTACCGTAAGGCCGCCAAATCCAAATGGCTCGATCCCGCAGGCGTCAGCGTCCACATCGGCTCGCAGATCCGCAAGGTCGATCCCTTCGCCGCAGCTTTGGCTCGAGTCACCAGCCTTATCGCCGACCTCCGCAAAGACGGCCACGACATCCGCTACGTCGACGCCGGAGGCGGCCTCGGCATCGACTACGGCGACGGTCCCTTCAACCCCGCCCATCAGGTTGAGAGATATGCCGCAGCCCTCGCGCAGGGCCTCGCCAAGGAGACGGCTCATCTTCTCCTCGAACCCGGCCGCTTCATCGTCGCCCAGGCCGGAGCGCTCCTCACCCGCGTCCTCGTCGTCAAGAAAAACGGAGCCAAGACCTTCGTCATTACCGACGCCGGCATGAACGACCTCATCCGTCCCGCCCTCTACCACGCCCACCACGAGATCATCCCCATCAAGCGACCAGCAGGGAAGTCGACGCTCACAGCCGACATAGTCGGCCCAGTCTGCGAGTCCGGAGACTTCTTCGCCCGCGATCGCGTACTCCCTCCGGTCAAGCCCGGGGACCTCGTCCTGCTCCTCGACGCAGGAGCCTACGGCATGTCCCTGAGCTCGAACTACAACTCCCGTCCTCGCCCTGCCGAGGTACTCATCGACGGTGGCAAATCGAAACTGATCCGCCGACGCGAGACCATTCGAGACCTTTTGGCCCCTGAACTACTCGGTTAGCTACCGGAGTTTTCCACATCGATTTTGTCAACCCGAAAGCCGTGTATCCATCGCATAATCAATAATTTGCATTTGCCTATTAACCTGTTCGAACAGTTATGATGAAGTAAGTGATAAACAACGAATCTGCGGGCAATCCGGCATCGATGTCATCAAACGGTATCTTTTAGAATCAATACTTTACACGCAAGTAATACAAAGAATGAAGGGTTTACGTCCCAAGTCTGAACCTAAACCTTTTCGATGGAATACTTTAGATCCATTCGGTACGGGTGGGGAGGGTACTCTACCTTCTCCCGCAACGTGCTAAAATCGCAAGGTCGCAATCGGCACAAATCATCACTGAGGTAGTTCATGTCCGGCCATTCAAAATGGGCCACAATCAAGCATAAGAAGGGCGCGCTTGACGCCAAACGTGGCAAGATCTTCACCCGCCTGATCAAGGAAATCACCATCGCAGCCAAAACCGGCGGCGGAGGAGACCCAGACGGCAACCCTCGTCTCCGCACCGCCATCGCGGCAGCCAAGGCCGAGAACATGCCCGCCGACAACATCAAGCGAGCGATCCAACGCGGTACCGGCGAGCTCGAGGGTGTCTCCTACGAGGAGATCACCTACGAGGGCTACGGCCCCGGCGGAGTAGCCATCATCGTCGAGGTCCTCACCGACAACAAAAATCGTGCCGTCAGCGAAGTACGCCATGCCTTCTCGAAGAACGGCGGAAACATGGGCGCAGAGGGTGCCGTCTCCTGGATGTTCACGAAAAAAGGTGTAGTCACCATCGCCAAGTCGGCCGCTAACGAGGACAAGCTCACTGAAATCGTCCTCGAAGCCGGAGCCGAAGACCTCAGTGACGAAGGCGAAAACTGGGAGATTCTCTGCGACCCCAAGGACTTCGAAGCCGTAACCGAAGCCCTGAAAGCCGCCAAGATCACGCCCGAGCATGCCGAAGTCACTAAGATCGCCTCGACCTACACTAAGCTCGAAGGCGCTCAGGCCAACGCCATGATTCGTCTCCTCGAAGCCATCGAAGACCTCGACGACACGCAAAACGTCTACTCGAACTTCGACATGGACGAAGCTCCCGTGGCAAGCTAACCCAAGCGGTCAACCTTCTGTAAAGGCCGCCATCCCCGGCGGCCTTTCTTCTGCAACTCAGTTTGAATTCGCATCAGGAGCCAAGCAGTGACCAAACCGATTCGGCGCATTGGAAAGTTCTGCACGCTGGCTCTCACCTTCGTCGCATCCACGTCTCTTGCCTTGGCGCAGGCAACACCGGTAGCGCTAAACCCCATGCAATCCCTTTCGGGCCATCGCCCCCTCGAAGTCGGTGCTCTGGTGCAGGGAGGCTTCGGCGTCACCGAAAACCGCAATGACTTCAAGTTCTTCATGGCAGGTGCGCAAGCTGGCAAAGTCCTCACCGGCAACCACGGCTCCGGCTTCCTCCGCGGCAACTTCGAGTACGGCGTCCAGCTCTTCCCCTTCTGGCAGTCCTATACGCCGAAGTTTCAGCGCGAACTCTGTCCTACTACGGGCCCCTGCTCTGGCCCCTACACCGTAGGCGGCACCTTCACCGGAGTCTCCATCACGCCGATCGTCCTCCGCTGGAACTTCGCTGGGTCGAAACGCATCTCACCATGGGTGCAGGGAGCAGGAGGCCTTGTGTGGACCAACCACAAATATCCGGCCTTCGGTGGCCCGCCTTACAACCCCAACAACGATGGACCGAATGCGGATACAAGCGTTTGGAACTTCACCCCACAGTTCGGCGTCGGTATGCGGTACTTCATCCGTCCGCGACGCTCGATTGACTTCGGTGCCAATGCCATCCACATTTCCAGTGCCTCGCTTGGCGACAAAAACCCGGGCGTCAACGCAAGCGTACAATTCACAGTCGGCTACACCTGGTGGAAGTAAGATGAGCAACTTTAACAACCGTCTGTGCACTGGCAATAACTTACTGTAGTCATGAACTCAGAATCCATCATCGAGTGTGTTCCAAACTTCTCTGAAGGTACCGATCCAGCCAAGGTGAGCAAGATCGTTGCGGCCATGCAGGTCGAGGGCGTCCGCCTGCTCGACTGGTCGCTCGACACTGCGCACAACCGCTCGGTCGTCACCATTGCGGGTTCACCTGATGCCGTCGTCGAATCCGCCGTCCGCGCAGCGGGTAAGGCCGCAGAGATTATCAACCTGACCCAGCAGCACGGCGTGCATCCGCGCATCGGCGCCGCAGACGTCATCCCGTTCATTCCAGTGAGCGGAGCCTCTCTTGCGGACTGCGCCTTGCTCGCGCGTAACGCTGGTCTGCTGATCTGGCGCCGCTACGGTATTCCTGTTTACTTTTATGGAGCAGCCGCTGCACGCCCTGATCGCGTTCAACTCGAAGACGTCCGCAAAGGCCAGTTCGAAGGCCTCAGAGATGCTGCTCGCCGCGATGCCGCTCGAAGACCTGACGTTGGTGGACCGGAGCTTCACGAGACCGCAGGAGCCAGCGCCGTCGGAGCCCGCAGTTTCCTGATTGCTTACAACGTTCACCTGCGTGATGCTGACGTGACCGCGGCCCGCGCGATCGCCCGCGACATCCGCGCCTCGAACGGAGGTCTTCACGGTGTCAAAGCTCTGGGAGTGCTTGCCAATGGGCGTGCACAGGTCAGCATGAACATCACCGATCACCGTACGACGCCGATGCGCAAGGTCTACGAGCGCATTCTTGAACTAGCTAATCGTCACGGCGCAGTGATCGAAGATGGTGAGCTGATAGGCCTCATTCCTCAGGACGCCTACGAGGCTAATGCGGAGTGGGCGCGGAATATTCCGAACTTCGATCCCGCATTGAAAGTGCTGGAACGTCGCCTTGAGCGGCCGCTCGATTGGCTAAAGACGTGAATGGTGAACTCTGGGTGACGTTTGAGCGTTTGCTCCCTCGCAAATGCCTGATTGAGGAGGATTTCACCCAACGTTCTCCTACTCCATACGTCCAAAGTGGCATAGGCAGACACTTGCCTGTAGCTGTTATTCACGGAAGAATAGAAGAGTTGATCCGCTAAAGCCTGGGTCAAGGAGTTATTCATTGCGCATTCTTACCAAGTCGTTTCTCCCCGTTGTAACTCTTGCTCTCTCCGCAGCGTTGTGTTCAGCTGCACAGCTCTCCGGTGATGCAAAGGCCGCCATACCACGCGACATCCAGCAGATCATTGTGGTGGACTACCGGGCGATGCAGAACTCATCGGCCGCAATGGAGCTCAAGGACCGTGTTCTGCCGCCGGAACTCAAGCGGTTGGAGACGGCGCTGAAGACATCTGGCCTGAAGGTCGATCAGGACACCGATCTACTCGCTTTTGCCGCCTTCCGGGACGCTGGCGGACAGGGAACCCGTATTGTCGGTGTGGCACAGGGACAGTTCCACACGCGTGACATTCTGGCCAGCTTCACCAAGGCGAAGACTAAGCCCGTGATGGTCCGCAACAACAGCATCTATCCGATGGGTTCGAATGGCATGAGCGTTGTCTTCGTCAATCAGACGACGATGGTCTTCGGCGATCGTGATGCGGTGAAGGCCTCGCTCGATGCGCGGGACGGAATCACGAGCAGCTTCCTGAACAATAGCGACATGATGAACGAGATGATCGTTGTGGATACGAAAGCTGTCTGGAGTTTGCTCGACCAGAAGGGAACGCAGACCATGATGCGTAGTGTTCTGGGCGATGCGGCGCAGTTGGCTGACTATGACACAGTTCGCAATCGCATGAAGAGCAGCCGCTATACGATGGACTTCCAGAATGGGGTGAAGTTCGACATGGCTGTGGTGATGTCCGACACGCTGACTGCCGCGACGGCTGCAACGCTGATGAAGGGTGTTTCGATTATGAGGAAGACGTCAGGAACCCCGCTCGAAAAGTCGGCTTTGGATCAGACGACGATCGATTCGAACTCCGGCACTTTGACGGTTTCGTATTCCTCTTCGGATAGTCAGTTTGCCAGCTTGCTTACTTCACCTCTATTTCAGTCTGTTGTGAAGTAGAACCTCCGTGTGGCACTTTTCGCGCAAAGTGTTCCATCGATAGGGGTTACGTGCGGATTTGCGTGCGTGATGAGAGAGAAAGTCTCTGGATTCAGGGACTTGGTGGATGACGTGGCTGTAAAGTATTGATTTAATGATCTTTGCTGAACAAGTCTTCTTTCTGGAATGGGTGGAGACTGAACGAGGAAGAAGCCCCCGGTTCTATGGTCCGGGGGCTTCCTGTTTAATCCTGTTAATCTAGTTTAGCAAGGTGAGTGGAATTAATGTGCACGGATATCTAATTGATTATAAATGGGTTGCTTCGTTTGGAGCTTGACAGGATTTTTGGGCGACAGCTTGCGGACCCGGCTAGGAGTTCAGCGAAGGATGACAAACCAAAAAGCAACCGTGGTTTCAGCCGCCAGCATGCATCCTTTCAAAGATTCCTTTCTGGTTCGTGTTATGCCGCGGCCAGCAGCGGGAGTACCCGGGCTTTGACCTGGTCGGCGGTGAATGGTTTGCAGATGTAGCCCTGGGCTCCGGCTGCGATGGCGCGCAGGACGAATGGCTCGCTGCCTTCAGTGGTGATCATGACGGCGGGGACTCCGGGCGCGAGGTTCTCGCTGCGTCGTGCCTCGAGAAACTGAAGGCCGTCCATCACGGGCATGTTAATGTCGCTGACGATGAGTGCTAGCGGGCTGGAGGCACTGCTTTCATTGCGAAGTGCCTGTAGGGCCTCCTCACCGTTTGAGGCTTGCAGGACCTCGGAGAGATCAAGGCCAGCCTGGCGAAGTGCCCGTTCGATTACTTTTCTCATGACTGCCGAATCATCAATAATTAGAGCTCGCAACTCGTCCTCCGGTGTTCTTGTGGTCTGGTGCCTGTATCGGCGGTTGGTGGGGAAGCTTGAGGCACCAGGATTTAAGCACAAGGCTTTTGATCCTCTGCATAAAAGCAGATCCCCCTTCGATTTCGCTCAGGGCAGGATCTTCGGGGATGACAAACAAGACAATTGCGATAACAAAAGAGATGACGGTGTGTGGGGCAACTTCTTAATGTCCTCTAACCAGATAGTCCAATAATTTGGCCCGACGGGTGCATAAGCCTCGTGCATGGACAGTGGACTCTATGCGGCTTATACGGGATTGATGGCGCGGACGCAGGCGCTGGATACTGCGGCTAACAATCTAGCTAACGTCGGGACGAGCGGATTTCGCTCTCAGAAAGATTACTTCCGCGGTGTGTTTGCGGGGGGGCTCGATCGAGAGGCTCCTGCTGACTCGCAGGTTGGGGAGTCGGTCAATGGCTTTGGAGTGCTGGGTGGCAATAGGCTCGACCTGGGACAGGGACAACTTACGGCTACGGGCAATCCGCTTGATCTGGCGCTTGAAGGGCAGGGGTTCTTCGCGCTGCAGACGCCGAATGGATTGACCTATACGAGAGATGGAGCATTTACGCGCTCTACGACGGGCGTACTTCAGAGCAGTCTGGGTGAGCCGGTGATGGATGTGAACCAGAAGCCGATCACGATTCCGACAGGGACGGTTCACATCTCGAGCGATGGAAGCGTGTCGGTGGCGACACCGGATGGCACTGTGGTGGTGGGGCAGGTTGGAGTCTTCAATTTCGCCGACACGTCGGCGCTGACTGCGGATGGGACGAATCGTTTTTCGGCGGGTGGGGCCAAGCCAGTTGCGGGCGATGCTTCCGTGTTGCAAGGGTCGATCGAAGGAGCTAACGAGGATGCGATTCACGGAACGATGCAGTTGGTCTTAGTGCAGCGGCAGGCAGAGATGATGCAGAAGGCGCTGAGCGTCTTCAATAACGAATTCGATAAAACGGCGGCTGAAGAATTGCCGCGTGTTTGACAGCGATTGAGATGAATGCAGAGTCGCCTTGACGGACTTTGCGAGAGAGAAGAACTGAGATGATTCGAGCTTTATATACAGCAGCAAGTGGAATGAGTGCACAACAGGCCAATCTGGATACGGTGGCGAATAACCTTGCGAACTCGGCTACGGCTGGGTTTCGGCGGCGGCGGATGCAGTTTGAAGACATGATCTACCAGAACATGATCACGCCGGGGTCGGCGCAGAGCCAGCAGACGGTTTCGGCGGGCTTGCAGATCGGTCTGGGAACGCGTTCGGCGGCGACTGAGATGGTCATGACACAAGGGGACTTCAACCAGACGAGCAATCCACTGGATCTTGCGATTCAGGGTGCGGGGTTCTTTCAGGTGTCGATGCCTGATGGGACGATTGCTTATACACGGTCGGGTAACTTTCATATGAACAATCAAGGGACGATTGTGACGGCGGACGGCAATACAGTGCTACCGGCGATTACGATTCCTTCGAATGCGACGGCGGTGACGATCTCGCAGTATGGGGTGGTGACGGCGACGATTCCTGGACAGACGGCGGCGGCGCAGTTGGGGACGATTCAACTGGCGACGTTTGTGAATCCGGGCGGATTGAACTCGATGGGGAGCAACCTGTTTTTGCCGACGGGGTCGTCGGGAAATGCGATTACGGATCTTCCTGGTGGCTCGAGCGGAATGGGAACTCTCCAGCAGGGGTATCTCGAGAACTCGAATGTGGACGTGGTGCAGGAGTTTGTGCAGATGATCCTGGCGCAGCGGGCGTATGAGAGCAATTCCAAGGTGGTGCATGTGGCCGATGACATGTACTCGCAGATCAACAACATGATCCGGTAAGGACGAGCATGAGATGGAATTTATCCAATCGGGTTATGGTGTTGGGTTCTTGTGTGGCGCTGGTGGTTCCCGTGGCGTCTGCGGTTTGTGCGAGTACGCCGGCTGCTGCGGTGAGTCTTAGTGAGACGATCGCTGGGCAGATCATGCAGGGCGAGGATGGATATCGAGTGACATCGGTGCGCTGGGATCCGTTGCTGCGACAGGGTTGGGCGATGGTGGCGCGGTGTGGGCATCCAGAGTGGCCGGAGGTTGCGTTGCCGACGCGTGTGTCGAACCTGTTGAGGCGTGAGGAAGGGACTGCGCTAATCGAAGTTGTGGATAGGCCGCTTGTTGTGCGGGCGGGCGATACGGTTCGGCTGTGGCGTCGGGAGAATGACTTGCGAATTGAGGTTGCTGCTATTGCGGAAGAGAGCGGTGGCTTGGGCAAGAGCATACGGGTTCGATTGATGCATGCGGGTGTGGATGGGCAGCCAGAACGTCAGATGGTCGGTGTTGTGCGCGGACCGGAGGATGTGGAGATGCAGCGATGAAGAGCGTGGCGGGTAATTACTGGGTTCGATTTTGCGGATGGTTTGCCGCTGGGTTGCTGCTGCTGGCGGCATCGGCGCTGTGGGCGCAGACCGGGGCCGAGCCGGCGAACCAAGGGCTTAAGGCAAAGCTGTTGGGGCAGGAACCGAATGTTGCGGCGACTTCGCTGAAGGCTTATCTGGAGCGTGTGCGAGCGGAGAACTCAAATGTGCAGGCTGCGCCGGGATCGATATGGACGGATAGCGGACGGCTGACTCGGATGACGACGGATGTTCGAGCGATGCGTCCGCACGATTTGATTTCGGTCGTGGTATCGGAGAGCCTGGCTGCGTCGACGGATGGGACGGTGAAGAACTCGCGGGCTTCGAATGCGAACTCGCAGATATCGGCTTTGTTTGGGCTGCTGCACGCTGGCAATGCAATGCAGAATCTGATCAATCAGAACTCTTCATCCGGATTAAATGCGCAGGGTACGAGTGCGACGAACTCGAGTTTGAGCACGACGTTTGGTGGGCAGGTGATCGAAGTGCTTGCGAATGGAACGCTGGTGATTGAGGCGGCGCGACAGGTGGAATTCAGCCAACAGACGCAGACGATTGTGCTGCGCGGGCTGGTGCGGCCGGAGGATATTTCGCAGCAGAACCAGGTGCTTTCGACGGCGATCTCGAGTCTGGAGCTTGAGGTGCGCGGGAAGGGAATTGTCTCGGATTACACGCGGCGGCAGAATGCGCTGGTGAGGATGTTGCAGAAAATTTTGATCTTTTAGCTGAGGATGTATGCGTTTTGTAATGAGAGCGAGGTTGCGATGGTGCAAGTAAAAGACAGGGTGGGGAGTTTGATTGAGAAGGCGTGTTTGATTGGGATTCTGCTGCTTTGCGGTGTGGTGGGCTTTGCGTCGGATACAGTGGGTTCGGCTCCCCATCAGGCGCGGGTAAAGGATATCGCTTCGATTGAAGGGATTCGGGATAACC
This sequence comes from Edaphobacter aggregans, assembly GCF_003945235.1. Classification (NCBI taxonomy): domain Bacteria; kingdom Pseudomonadati; phylum Acidobacteriota; class Terriglobia; order Terriglobales; family Acidobacteriaceae; genus Edaphobacter; species Edaphobacter aggregans. Next base: position 394,435 of record NZ_RSDW01000001.1, on the reverse strand, counting down.
AGCTGGTTGGGTATGGGATTGTGGTGGGACTGGCGGGTACGGGCGATAGCCAGCAGACTAGCTTTCCGACGCAGACGCTGGCGGCGACGCTGCTGCGTATGGGGGTAAGTGTGCCGGCGTCTTCGATTCGGGTGCAGAATCTTGCGGCGGTGTTTGTTTCGGCTACGCTGCCTCCATTTGCGCGGCCGGGTACGAAGCTAGATGTGACGGCGTCTTCCGCGGGTGACGCGAGGAGTCTTGAAGGTGGTTTGTTGTTGATGACTCCGCTGTATGGGGCAGACGGCAAGATCTATGCGCAGGCGCAGGGGCCGTTGGTGGTTGGCGGCTATTCCGTGAACGTGAACGGGAATGTGAAGCAATTGAATCATCCGAATACGGCTCGGATCCCGTTTGGCGCGATGGTGGAGAAGGGGGTTCCGCTGGATCTGGAGGGGAGGAATCGGTTTTCGCTACTGCTGAACGATGCGGATTTTCGCAGTGCGGAGGCGATGGCGCAGGCAATCAATCATGAGTTGGGGCGGGCTGCGGCGCGGGTGCTCGATAGCCGACGGATTGATCTGACGGTTGCGGGTGGGGAGGAGATTCCAGCGCTGCTGGCACAGGTGGAGTCGATCGAGGTTCCGGTGTTTCCGCGGGCGAAGGTAATTGTGAATGAGCGTACGGGAACGGTTGTGATTGGCGGGACAGTTGTGCTGCAACCGGTGTCGATTTTGCATGGCGGGCTGGCGGTGAATGTTGTGAGTGATTTTCTGGTGTCGCAGCCGAATGCGTTTTCTTCTGGCGGGACGACGCAGGTGACGCAGCAGACGCGGGTAAGTGCTCAGGATAAGCCAGTGAACCGGATAGAACTGAAGCAGGGTGCGACGGTTGATGATCTGGTGCGAAGCCTGCAGACGATTGGGGCTTCGGCTCGGGATGTGATTTCGATTTTGCAGGCGATGAAGTCGGCTGGTGCGCTTGAGGCGGAGATTGAGGTGCTATGAGAATTGTGGAGGAGTCTTCGGTTTCGAATCTTATCGGAGTGCAGTCTGCGAGTGGGAGCGATGGACAGAGCCGCGCGAAGTTGACTGATGCGGCACAGCAGTTCGAGGCCATGATGCTGCAGGAGTTGCTGAAGCCGATGCGCACAGGGCAAGGCAGCTGGGGTGGTGAGGAGAAGAGCGATGACAGTGGCGAAGATACGATGAGCAGCTTTGGGACCGAGGCGGTGGCGAAAGCGATTTCCAAAGGGGGCGGCTTTGGGATTGCACGGCAGATTATTCGACAGGTCACGATGGAGAATGAGAAGAATTCCAAAAAATAGTTGGGTTGGGTACTAAAGTGCACGGATGTGAGGCCGATAGATTCAAGTAACGGAGGAAGTAAATGAGTTATTCAAATGAAATCGGCGGATTGCAACGGGGGTTGAATCCGATTGCGGCCACAGGTACGACGCAGACGAATACGCCAGCGGCTGCAACAAAGACTAACGATGCGAGTACGGAGCAGGTCGATCAGGCAAAGCTGAGTTTGATGGGAGGCCTGGTGTCGCAGGCACTTGGAGGCTCGGATGTGCGGATGGACAAGGTGGCGAAGCTGCAACAGGCGATTACCAGTGGAAGCTACAGCGTCTCGTCGTCGGATGTTGCCGAGAAGATGATCGATTCTTTGTTGGAGTAACGATAACTGGAGCGATGATGACGACCGATCATGTTTTGGTGGATTTGCTGGATGAGACGATTGCTGCTCTTGCGCTAATGGATGCGGAGAAGCTGGAGACTTTGGGAGAGAGGGTTGAGCTGCTATCACAGGTTAATGTTGTCTGCGGTCGAGACGACGGGAAGAATGCACTCGCTAAGAAGCGTGTGCTTGAAGTTTTGCTTGAGAACAGCGAATCGAATCTGCGGTTGCTCGAGCGACTGTATGAGAGGGGAGCAACTGTCCAATGGGAACACTGACATCATTAGTTGATATGTCGCGGTCGGCGATGCAGGCCGATCAAATGGCACTGGATATCACTTCGAGCAATGTGTCGAACCAGAACACCGTGGGCTATACACGCGAGGTTGCAACGTGGCAATCGAGCGACCTGGTGACGATCAACGGAAATACCTACAGTACAGAGGGTGGAGTGACTGCTGTGTCGCAACGGGATAGGGTTCTAGAGCAGCGGGTGCAGACACAGACGCAAACCCAGGCGCAGAGCGGAGCGCTGGAGGCAGCACTGGAACAGGTACAGAACATATTCGGATTGACGTCGACGTCGACCTCGGCGGTTACGACGGATATCGGATCGGCGATGAACTCGTTTTCCAGCTCGCTTTCGACCCTGGAGAGCGATCCGTCGGATGCGTCGATCAGGCAGAGTGTTATCACGGCGGCGCAGACGTTGGTAGGAGCATTCAACTCGGCTTCCGATCAGTTGGCTCAGGTTTCATCGAACCTCGATCAACAGGCAGGGAGCATCGTCGACCAGGTGAATACGCTGACGGCGACGATTGCTTCGTTGAATCAGCAGATCACGAGCATGAGCCCGAATCAGGATGCGGGAGCTCTGGAGGACCAACGGCAGGTGGCGATCGCACAGCTGTCACAGTACGTTGGACTGAATCAGATATCGACAGAAAACAACGACATTACGCTTACGACCAGCAACGGCGCTGTTGTGGTGGCGGGTGACCAGTCTTATGGCATGACGACGGCGCAGGTGTCGGGGGTGACGCATATCTTTGTAGGAACCAATGCGGAGGATGTGACGTCGAGTCTGAGCGGAGGCTCGCTGGGTGGAGTTCTGCAGGCCAGAGACCAGGAGTTGCCTGGGTTTGTGAGTACACTTGACAGTCTTGCTTATGCGATCGGGACACAGGTGAATCAGCAGAATGAACAGGGAATAGATGGGAATGGGAATTCCGGGCAAGCTATCTTCACGCTTCCTGGCAGTTCGGGCCGTGCGGCGGGATTGATAGCAGTTGCTACGACCGATCCGCAGGCGATCGCGGCTGCAGCGATGGGAGAGGGATCGACGGGAAATGGAAACGCTACGCTGCTGGCTGGCATTTCAACGACGAGCATTGTCGGTGGAGAGACGACATCGAGCTACTATGCGTCGTTACTGGCACGCATCGGGAATGCCACGGCTGGAGCAACTACAGACAATGCAGCGCAGCAGGCCACGTTGACGCAGCTGACGACGCAACGAGATTCACTCTCCGGAGTGTCGCTCGATGACGAGGCGGCGAACCTGACGCAGTATCAGCGGTCATATCAGGCGGCGGCGAAGGTGTTCTCGGTTGCCGATCAGATTATGGCGAGCGCGCTCAATCTGGGTGTGGAGACGACGGTCTCGTAGCGTCGATGAGCTGTCTTACGCGTATGTCAAGAGAAGAAGGAGGAGTTGCTTGAGAGTAGATCCTAACTTTGTCACGAATCTGTCGGGCGCGCTCGATCAGTCGCAGAGCGTAGAAACCAGTTTGACTGCACAACTGTCGAGCGGGTTGCGAGTGACATCGCTTGCTGATGATCCGGTGGCGGCTGCGCAGGCTTCGATGATCGGCAGCGAGATTGCGCAGCAGGACAACTATGTCCAGACTGCATCGAGCGATAGTTCCATGTTGCAGGTTACGGACTCGACGCTGGGTGAGGTGGTGACACAACTGACGTCCGCGTTGACACTGGCGGTGCAGGGGAGTAATGGGACGTTGAATGCGGCGAATCTGTCGACGATCGCCCAGCAGTTGACGGGGATTCGCGACCAGGTGCTGTCGCTGGCGAATACGAGCTATCAGGGGAACTATTCGTTTGCCGGCAGCCAGGGTTCGACGAAGCCGTTCACGCTGGATACTTCGACCTCTCCTGCAACGGTAAGCTACGTAGGCGATACGAATGTTCAGTACGTGACTACGCCAGCTGGGCAGAAGATCCAGGTCAATCTTCCAGGCTCGGCCATCTTCGGCACGGGTAGCGCTGGAGTGTTAGGAGCGTTGAACCAATTGATTGCGGACTTCTCGAGTGGTACGGCTGGACCTACCTCGGTGGCAGATACGTCTGTGTTGACAACGGCGCTTGGGCAGTTATCGGATCAGCGGAGCATTCTGGATTCTTCATTGAGCAGGTTGCAGGCGACGAGCACATATGCGCAGACCGAAGAAGCCCACTTGAAGGTGCAGCAGAGCACTCTGGTCGCTTCTGACACGGCGACTGTTGCAACCCAGTTAAATTCTGCTGAGGTACAAAATCAGGCATTGATGAGTGTGATGAGTGCGCTAGGGAAGAATGATCTTTTCGATTATTTGCAGTAGGGGGATTGAACGTGCTCACTCGCTAAGCGCGTTCCGGAAAGATAAGGAAGGCGCTTTCTCTATACTAAGAAGATGGTCGAAGGAATCAGGTTTTTGTGGAACGCGACGCGGGGTGAACGGCTAAGGCCATGGCGTAGCCCCTATCTTCGGTGGCGGCTTGAGACTTACTCGGGAAAGCGCGCCGAAACGGTGGGTGCGCGGGATTTCTGGAATCTCTTCTGGAGAGAGAAACAGCAATTCTTCCGGTTTCTGCGGTGGACTGGGGAGATCAAGGGCTATGCGGGCTCGAATAAGGAAGAATAAGGGCGCGCTCAAGCCGGATTTAATGCGGCCATGTTATGTTGCATAGCTGACCAAAGGAGAAACGATGAGCGAGTGGGTGAAGTTGAACTCGAACGATGGACATGTCCTGAGCGCTTATGTCGCGCGTCCGCAGAGCGAGCCGATTGGTGCTCTGGTGTTGATTCACGAGATATTTGGAGTGAACGGGCATATTCGCAGAGTTGCGGACGGATTTGCCAATGATGGGTTTCTAGTGGTGGTGCCAGCCTTGTTCGATCGGTATGAACAGGGAGTAGATCTGAAGTATGAAGGCGAAGACGCCAAGCATGCGTATGAGTTGATGGGAAAGCTGCGGCCTGATACGGCGTTATTGGATATCGCTGCCGCCTATGAACTGGCGAAGGAAGCTGGGAAGGGTATTGGCGTTGTTGGGTACTGCTTTGGCGGCTTAATGAGCTGGCTGACTGCTACGCGTGGTGAGGACTTGAAGATCCAGCCATCCTGTTGCGTGGGCTACTATCCGGGCGGAATCGGGAAGTTTGCTGCGGAGGAGCCGAGTTGTCCGGTTATGCTGCATTTTGGAGCTAACGATACCCATATCGGGAAGGATCAGGTGGAGGCGGTACATACGGCGCATCCCGAAGTTGAGATCTATGTGTATGACAATGCCGGGCATGGATTCAGTTGTGATGCCCGCGTTGACTTCAATGCACCGGCGGCGGCTTTAGCGAGGGAACGGACGCTGTTCTTTCTAAAGACTCATGTCGCGTAAGTTGTTTTTAAGAAGCACTTTTTGGGACGAGGAGGGGTTGCTTTTATTGCCCCCTTTCGCTTGCGGTGCTATTCTTACATAGACACTAAGAGTGGACTAGAAGATTAGGAGTAGAAACAGCTGTGTTGGCATCCGCTAAAAAGACAGACATTATTGAGAAGTTCCGCACCCATGACTCAGATACCGGGAGTCCCGAGGTTCAGATTGCGATTTTGAGCGAGCGCATCGGCGAGTTGACGGAACACTTCAAAGCACACAAGAAGGACCACGGATCGCGCCGCGGGCTTCTGATGCTCGTGAGCAAGCGTCGCCGTTTGCTTGATTACCTAAAGAAGTGCGATGCCGATCGCTATCGCGACGTTATCGGCAAACTGGGAATCCGCAAGTAAACGCATCGACTCCGGAGACACCATACAAACCATGGAAGCACATACAGCCCGTCCTCATTCGGGTGGCAAACTTCGTGCAAGGTCAGAAGAGATCTTGCGACGGGAGTTGCTGACGATGGACGTAGGCATAGCTCCCATTGTTTTCCGACGTCGGTCGATGTTAGTTGATCGTTCTATATCAGTGCAGTTCGCTTGTGGCTCAAAAGCCGCATAGCCGAACTGCACTTTTTCGCGCCTGCAGAATGGACGGCGCGTTCAAAAAGTTTCCATATACCGAGTGAAAAGAGAAGAGAGGCAACATGAAGCAGGACGTTACAGTTGAGCTTGCCGGTGGCAAGCAAATTAAATTTGAGACAGGTAGGATGGCGAAGCAAGCCTCGGGCGCGGCGCTGACGACAAGCGGCGACAACGTAGTTCTGGCAACGGCTGTGGCTTCGCCGGACCCGAAGGAAGGGATTGACTTCTTCCCCCTGACGGTTGAGTACCGCGAGTTCACCTACGCGGGTGGCCGCATTCCGGGTGGATTTATCAAGCGCGAAGGTCGTCCCAGCGAGAAGGAGATTTTGACGAGCCGCCAGATCGACCGTCCGATCCGTCCTCTGTTTCCAGAGGAGTTTCGGAATGAGACGCAGGTGGTTGCGTTTGTCTACTCCGCTGATAAGGAGAATGATCCGGATGTGCTCGGAATCAATGGTGCAAGCTGTGCGCTTGCCCTGAGCGACATTCCCTTCCATGGGCCAGTAGGAGCTGTGCGGATTGGACTCGTGGATGATCAGTTCGTGGTGAACCCTACCTATGGCGAGCGTGAGAAAAGTTCGCTGAACATCATGGTTGTGGGGACTAAGGATGGCATTGTGATGATCGAGTCCGGCGCGAAGGAAGTTGCCGAAGACCGCGTCGTCGATGCTATCGAGTTTGCGCATGGCGAGATCAAGAAGATCTGTGCTGCTATTGAAGACTTGGTCAGTCGTGCAGGGAAGACGAAACGTACGGTTACACCTGCCGAGGTTGACCAGGCGTATCTCGACGAGTTGACCAGCAAGATCGGTGCGCAGTTGAAGGACGCGCTCGACACGAAGAAGCATCCGAAGTTCGACAGCTATGCGTTGATCAAGAACATAAAGGATGAGCTGAAAAAGGATCTGCCCGAAGGAGATGCCGCGGCGGCGAAGAAGCTCAGCAAGTACTACGAAGTGCTGCGCGAGAAGATCTTCCGCGATCAAGTTTTGAACGAGCGCATTCGTCCCGACCACCGGGCTTTTGACGAGATTCGTCAAGTCACGGTTGAGGTTGGAGTTCTGCCGCGTGTTCACGGTTCGGCGTTGTTCACTCGCGGAGAGACGCAGGCGCTGGTGAGTGCGACTTTGGGTACGACTGACGATGCTCAGCGGTTGGAGAGCTATGAGGGTGAGCAGAAGCGTCGCTTCATGCTGCACTATAACTTCCCGCCGTTCTCGGTTGGAGAAGTGGGCAGGATGAGTGGGGTTGGTCGGCGTGAGATTGGTCATGGCGCTTTGGCTTCGCGAGCGATTGAGGCTGTGTTGCCAGCTGAAGATGAGTCGCCGTATACCCTGCGCGTCGTCTCCGACATTCTGGAGTCGAATGGATCGTCTTCTATGGCTACCGTATGCGGTGCGTCTCTGTCGCTGATGCAGGCTGGGATTCCGATTAAGGGATCGGTTGCCGGTGTGGCTATGGGGCTGGTGAAGGAAGGCGATAAGTATGCAGTTCTCACCGATATTGCGGGCGCTGAGGATCACTATGGTGATATGGACTTCAAGGTGGCTGGTACTCGCAAGGGTATTACGGCGCTGCAGATGGACATCAAGATCATGGGAATCACGCCACAGATCATGCGTGAGGCCCTTGAGCAGGCTCGTCGTGGACGGCTGTCGCTGTTGGATACGATGGATGCGACGATCGCTGGTGCGAATGAAGAGAAGTCCAAGTTTGCTCCGCGGATTCACACACTGCAGATTCCGACCGATAAGATCCGTGACCTGATCGGACCGGGCGGCAAGGTGATTCGGGGCATCATCGATGCGACCGGTGTGAAGATCGACGTTGACGATTCGGGCCGAGTGAATGTGGCTTCGAGCGATGCTGATGGTCTGGCGCGCGCGATCCAGATGATTACTGACCTGACTGCTGTTCCTGAGGTTGGTAAGACGTATCTGGGCAAAGTGGTTCGTCTGGCCGAGTTCGGCGCGTTTGTCGAGATCTTTCCGGGAACGGACGGCTTGCTGCACGTCTCTGAGATCGCAGAGCATCGCGTGAAAGAGGTCAAGGACGAGCTTCGTGAGGGCGATCAGATCCTGGTGAAGGTGCTGGCGATCGAGGGCAACCGCATCAAGCTCTCGAGGAAGGCAGTTCTTCGTGAACAGCGAGCGAAGCTCGGTCTGCCGGATCCTGCGCAGGCTGGAGCCGATGGTGCGAGTGCTGAAGCTGGTGTGCCGCGTGGACGCGCTGCTGAGGTCGAGGCATCTTCGAGCGAAGAGGAAGAAGACTTCGACGAAGAGGGCGATGATGTTGCCGAGGAGCCGAATTTCAATCGGGTCGATGCTCCTGTTGGCAATCAGGTCGGCCAGGGTCCGCAGGGTAATGGCGGGCCTGGTGGGCAGCAACGTCGTCCGGGTGGGCGTCGCCGTCGTGGCGGACGTCGTCCGGGCTCTGGTGCTCCTCAAGGTGGCGGTACTCGCTAATCCTTTGTGTAATCAATGGTGCCAACGAAGGCGCTCCGCGAGGGGCGCCTTTGGTTTTGTGCGCTTGGCTCAGGCGAGCGTAAAACCGGTCTGAAGCCGCGAGCTGAAATTGCAGACTTTGGCATCCTAGTACTCTACATCCCTACTATAGGTGCTAAAGTATTCAAAGTAAAAGACATGAGTCCGGACTTCGGGTAGGGATATTTAGAGAAATAGAAAGCCCCGGTTAGCGGACCGGGGCTTTCTTTTTAGCTCGACTTCTAGTTTAGCTGATTTAGGAGACTCATCCGGCAAGCGTTTGTCATTGATTTAAAGGGAGATAGTCTGGTGTCGGGCTTGACAGAAATCCGCTGTGGAAAACTGAGTGAACCTATAAGGGGGATTCGTCCGCCTTACTCGGGCGGAATGGGCGAGGGAGATCAATCTACGAGTCAGATTTTCCGACGGTAGAGGTCAACGTTCCAGTCTGCAACTTCACAAGCTCAGGTTGGGAAAACCGACTGGGCCCGAGAACCGCGATCTTTGGCAGGGGGCCGCGTACCATGGCAACCTCGTCGCACGCATAGAGCCGCGGACAGGTCTGGCAGTCTTTGTAGATTTTGTCCGGTAAAGCGGTTCGATCAACTACACGGAAGGCAAAGTGAAAGAAGAAGTCGGGAATTCGCGTGAACAGGCAGACAGCGGTCACTCCCTGATCTTCGGCCTCGGTCAGCAACGCGCGTAGCACCTTGCCGCCGGCGCCCTGGCCCTTCGCCTCTGGCTTTACGACAATCGAGCGCACCTCAGCCAGATGCGGCCCATAAAGATGCAGTGCCCCACAGCCGAGAAACACGCCGCTCTCCGATTCGGCGACCGTGAAGTCGCGGACGTTCTCGCAGATCTCGGCGTAGCTCCGACGCAGCAGGGTCCCATCACCGGACAGGGAGTTGACCAATTCGAAGATGTTTACGGCGTCCTGCAGCTTGGCCTTGCGCACTACGGCTCCGCCCACACGTGGACGCGACGACGAAGTCGATTCACTCACGGCCATGGGGGAATAACTCGACAAAGGAAATATGCTCCTAAGCTATTTTCGCAGATTGCTTTCCGTCTCTGCCGCAATCTTTCGCCGGGCATCTTCCAGTGCAGCACGGACCCGGGTGCGCGCTGTGCCGCCGATGACGTCGTGGCAGTCCAGGGTGGCTTCGAGAGTGATCGCGGCGAAGAAGTCCTCTCCGAACTCCGGTCCGAAGGCACGAAGCTCGTCGAGAGTGAGTTCCTGTAGTTCGCGGCCGGTCTCAAGACCTAGCCGGACAGCGTTTCCGATCTTCTCATGAGCCTTTCGGAAGGGAACTGCCTTTTCAGTGAGATAAGTCGCGGCAGCCATCGCGTTGAGGTAGCCAGTTTGCGATGCGGTACGCATCTTGTCGAACCGGAAGCGTAGTGCTCGAGTAAACGAGGGCATTACTTTCAGGATGCCGTCAATTGTGTCGGCAGCATCGAAGACAGGTTCCTGGCCTTCTTGAAGGTCTTTGTTATAGGCGAGCGGAAGCCCCTTGATTAGCGTGCTCAGGGTGACAGCAGCTCCGAGGAGACGAGCCGATTTGCCACGGATCAACTCGGTGAGATCGGGATTCTTCTTCTGCGGCATCGCACTTGAACCAGTAGAGAAGGCCTCAGGCAGATCGAGGAAGCCGAACTCGGCGGTCGAGTAAAGGGTAAGCTCTTCGGCGAAGCGCGAGATATGGATGCCGAGCGTGGAGAGAGCCTGCGTGAACTCGAGTGCGAAATCGCGGTCGCTGGTGGCATCCATGCTGTTTGGGGTGGGTGCGTCGAAGTCCAGCGCTTTGGCTGCGATGGTGCGATCGAGAGCGAGGGTTGCGCCAGCTACGGCGCCGGAGCCGAGAGGGCAGAGGTTCATGCGCTTGCGGCAGTCGGCGAGACGGCTGCTATCGCGCTCGAGCATGCTGACGTAGGCGAGCAGCCAGTGTGCGACTAGTACGGGTTCGGCACGCTGGAGGTGGGTGTAGGAGGGCATGACTGCCTCTCCGGCGGCAGCGGCAAGATCGATCAGAGCCTTGCGCCAGCTAAGGAGGTCCTCAAGGGCTGAGTCAATGGCGCCGCGTACGAAGAGACGCATGTTGGTGGCGATCTGTTCGTTGCGGCTGCGACCGGTGTGGAGTTTGAGTGCGAGGCCACCAATGATCTTGGTGAGTTGGAGCTCGACGAAGTGGTGGATGTCCTCAGCATCAGGATTGAGAGCGACAATCATCTCGTTCAGAGGGATGTTGAAGCCAACCTTGGAGTGAAGGGCATTCTTCGCGTGGTCCGAGAAAGGCTCGATCAGTTTCTCCGCCTGGTCGGTCGCTGAGGGGAGAACTTGCTCGAGTCCGTGGATCATTTTGGTGAGTTCATCGGGGGTGAGTACCCCGGCAGCAGCGAGCATCTTCGCATGGGCGGAGGATGCGGCTATTTCCTGAGGGAGTAGTCGCACATCGAAGGGAAAAGAGCGCTGCCACTGTTCAAAGGTTGGATCGAGTGGTTCGCGGAAACGGCCGGACCACATCTTTGCGGGTTGTTGTTGTTCGGACATTTTCTCTCGTTCTGTGCCACTAGTTGTTAAGCGTCTTATCTTGCCATGTTTTCGAAGAAGGTAGCTTTGCGCGTGAAGATCGTGATAGTTCCTGGGATCAGCTCAGTCTTCGCATTCCCGCAGGTATTCGGTTCGATGACACCTCGTTTAAGGATCTCTTCAACGTCAAACATGGGCGGCGCGGTGCTTCGCTTATCACGGCAAGTGATTCTCCACTCAGTACTAGCCCGTAGCTCTTTGCCTGGGCCCACATCGATAACAAAGGTTCCGTTTGCATCGGTTGTGTAAGTAACGTCATCCCGCATGCCGCGGATCGTGACGTTCACCTTCTCTGCGTGTACCGGTCGACCATTGTGTGCATCCAGAACGCGTACTCGAACAATCTCTCCACTCATTGCAGAAGAGCAGATGAGCAGTAGCGAAGCGCACGTAGAATTCCGAACGTAATCCAACCAAGTTCCAGCGCGTCGGTGAGGGCTGGAAACCATATCCTCGTTTACCTCAGCGGCTAGAGTCGCGGTTGGTGGCTGTGGCACGGCTGAAGGAGTGCCCTTAACGTTCTTGCTGCGGTTGAAGAAGGCTAGGTGGCTGAATGGTTCGAGCGATTTGGGTGAGGTCGAGTGTATCGGGGTCCTTCGACTCCCCTTCGACAAGCTCAGGGTTCGCTCAGGATGACGAGTTTGTTGCGGGTGGAGGAGCGCGGTCGAGCTTCGCTCTATACCCCACCCGTTCACGATGAGACTGTGAAAGGATGGGCCACCCGGTAGTTTGAGTAATCGATGAATGCGGCTACTCCTTGTCGCTCCCGCTGTTTAGGTGTGGCATCTCGGAGCCCCTGCTTAATGTGAGTAGGCCGGTCTCGGCGTAGGTGATCAGCTTTGCTCGGGTGTCGGTGATGTCGAGATTGCGCATGGTGAGTTGGCCGATGCGATCTCGTGGGGAGAAGGTGGATTCGCCCTTTTCCATGGTGAGGCGCTCGGGATGGAAGGTGAGATTGGGCGAGGCGGTGTTGAGGATCGAGTAGTCGTTGCCGCGGCGCAGCTCAAGGGTGACTTCGCCGGTGACGGGCTTGGCAACCCAGCGCTGGGCGGCTTCGCGCAGCATGATGGCCTGGGGATCGAACCAGCGGCCTTGATACAAGAGGCGACCGAGTTTGCGACCGTTTTCGCGGTATTGCTCGATGGTGTCCTCGTTGTGGATTCCGGTGATGAGGCGCTCGTAGGCGATGAACAGGAGAGCAAGGCCGGGTGACTCGTATATGCCGCGGCTTTTGGCCTCGATGATGCGGTTTTCGATCTGATCGCTCATGCCGAGGCCGTGGCGGCCACCGATGCTGTTGGCTCCGAGCATCAGGGCGACGGGGTCGGAATAGTCGGTGCCGTTGAGGGCGACGGGAAAGCCTTCTTCGAAGCGAATGGTGATCTCTTCGCGTTTGATCTCCACGTCGTCGCGCCAGAAGGCGGTGCCCATGATGGGGGCGACGATCTTCATGCTGGTGGTGAGGAGTTCGAGGTCCTTTGCTTCGTGGGTTGCGCCGAGGATGTTGGAGTCGGTGGAGTAGGCCTTCTCGGAGGACATCTTATAGGCGAAACCGGACTTCTGCATGAAGGCCGACATCTCGGCACGGCCGCCCAGCTCGTCGATGAAGGTGGAGTCGAGCCATGGCTTGTAGACCTTGAGGTCGGGATTGACGAGCAGGCCGTAGCGATAAAAGCGCTCGATGTCATTGCCTTTGAAGGTCGAGCCGTCGCCCCAGATGTTGACGTCGTCTTCCTTCATGGCGCTTACCAGCATCGTGCCAGTGACCGCACGGCCGATGGGTGTCGTGTTGAAGTAGGTGACGCCGGCAGTGGTGATGTGGAATGCGCCGGACTGCAGCGCGGCGATACCTTCGCGAACGAGTGGGCCGCGGCAGTCGATGAGGCGTGCCTTTTCAGCGCCGTATTCGAGGGCTTTGCGCGGGATCTCGTCGTAATCGGCTTCGTCGGGCTGACCGAGATTGGCAGTGTAGGCGTAGGGAACTGCGCCCTTCTGCTTCATCCAGTGAAGCGCGGCGCTGGTGTCGAGCCCGCCGGAGAAGGCGATGCCGACCTTCTGACCGAGGGGTAGGGATTCGAGAATTATGGACATAGTGATGCAGACCTCAATGATGGCAGATGCGCCGAAGGACCAGGCATTAGGAGCGTTTGCGCGGTTGGATTCCACGTCCGCGGTTGTTGGTGATTCGCTTAGCGCCACCGAGGAGCATGAGCAAGAGTGCTTTTTGAGCGTGCATACGGTTTTCTGCTTGGTCGAAGACGACGGATTGCGGGCCGTCGAGCACGGCGTCCGTTACTTCGGCGTTGCGATGGGCTGGCAGGCAGTGCATAAAGACTGCATCGGGTTGAGCATGCGCCATCAGAGCCTCGTTGACCTGATAAGGCTTGAAGATGGGCGCGCGCTTGGTGGCTTCATGTTCGAAGCCCATGCTGGTGCAAACGTCCGTATAAACCGCGTCGGCGCCGGTGACGGCTTTGATGGGATCGTGCAGCAGGGTGATGCTGCCGCCGGTCTGCTCGCTGATCTCGATTGCTTTGTGGATGATTTCGAGCTTCGGGGCAAAGCCCTTGGGTGAGGCTACGCTGCAATGTGCTCCGAGCTGAGCGGCGGTGAGGATCAGAGAATGACAGACGTTGTTGCCGTCTCCAACGTAGGCAAAGCGCAAGCCTTCAGCCGAGCCAAACCGCTCTTCCAGAGTGAAGAAATCTGCGATGGCCTGACAGGGATGCTCGAGATCGGAGAGTGCGTTGATCACAGGAACTTTAGAGCAAGCAGCCATCTCGGTGATGGTTTCGTGTGCATATGTGCGCAGCACAATCACATTCATCCAGCGCTCAAGATTGCGCGCCATGTCGGCCAGTGATTCGCGCTCGCCGAGAGGAGATTGCGTCTGGTCGACGAAGATGGCGTTGCCGCCGAGAGTGTTGATCGCTGTATCGAAAGTCAGACGAGTTCGCAGCGATGCCTTCTCGAAAAACATGACCATTTGTCGAGCATCGAGTGCGTGGCGGAAGTCGTCTGGGTGGTTCTTTACGGCGTGCGCCAGATCCATGATTGCGGCCATCTCCTGTACCGTCAGGTCAGCGATGGAGCACAAGTCGCGACCGCAGAGACGCTTGGCAGCTTCATTGAAAGCAGTATCCGATTGGATGCCCAAGGTCGCGTGTACCTTTGCAGGGGCAATCTCCTCGCCTGCGTTTTCTGCGGACTTCATCACTACGGTTTTGCTACCCATGAGTTTGTTCTCCTGCCGGCGAGGCGCCAGCGTATGCTGCGTTGAGCTTCAATAGTTCATCCAATGCGTTGATGGCAATCTCAACGTGTTTCCGTTCGAGAATATAAGGAGGCAGAAAGCGAAGAACGGTTTCGCTGGTTCTGTTGATGATGATGCGTCGCTCCATCATCTGGGCGGCCACTCGCTGCGCGAGATCTGCGGAGTTGAGTTCGAGACCCAGCATTAGACCTGTACCGCGAACATCTACAACGCAATCGTGGCGTGTGGCCAGTGTCTGCAACTCTGCACGGAAGAATGCGCCGACGTCGTTGATATGTGCCAGCAGGTTTCGTTGCTGCATTGTGTCGATGACGGCAATCGCGACATTGCAGGCAAGAGGTCCACCACCAAAGGTAGTACCATGCATCCCAGGCGTAAAGGCGAGCGCAGCATCTTCGGTGCAGAGCATCGCGCCCATTGGAATGCCGCCGGCGATAGGCTTCGCCAGTGTTGTGACATCCGGTTGTATGCCGTAGTGCTGATAGGCAAACCACTTTCCTGTACGCCCGAGGCCACTTTGGATTTCATCGGCAAGCAGCAGAGCGCCAGTAGAGTTGCAGAGTTCACGTGCAGCGGCAAAGAACTCGTGGGAGACGGGACGGATGCCGCCCTCTCCTTGAATGGGCTCGATACAGATTGCACAGACTTCAGAGGAGAATTTTGCTTTCAGGTCGCTGACATCGTTGAACCGAACAAATTCCACGTCCGGCATCACGGGTGCGAAGGGTTCGCGGTACTTTTCCTTATGGGTCGTTGCAACGGAACCCATCGTTCTCCCGTGGAAGCTATGTTCGAGCGCTAGAAACCTGGTACCGATATGCTTGCCGTTCGTCCGCAGACGTAGTGCGTGGGCACGTGCCAGCTTTAGTGCGGCTTCCCATGCTTCGGTGCCGCTGTTGCAGAAGAAGACGCGATCAAGGCCACTGATCTCCGTCAGCCGTAGCGCGAGATTCGCTGTGCCTTCGTGATAGTAGAGGTTAGAGGTATGCAGCAGGCGAGCGCTCTGGTGTTGAATTGCTTCTTCAATCGCGGGATGCGCATAACCCAGTGCAGACACGCCGATGCCGCTTAGAAGGTCAAGATAGTCATCGCCGTTTTCGTCGCGCAGATAGACGCCTTTTCCGCTTACGAAAAGATAGGGATTCCGCTCGTATGTCTGGAGAAGTAACTTCTTCTCTGCGGCCTGAATTGATGCCAAGTTCATGCGACCATGACCTCCGTTCCATCGTTCACCCGTGTTGAGCAGAGATCGGGCAACAGCAATGCCGATTCCGCAGGCAGGATACGCACGCGCTTAACTCCATTAAGGAGAGCTTCGCGACAGGCGTTCAATTTAGGCAGCATTCCGCCAGAGACGATCTGTTGCTTCTCCAGCAACGGGATCTGAGGCAGAGATAGCCAGCGCATCACATTCCCGTCCGCGCCTTTTACTCCTGGCACATCGGTAAGGAAGACAAGCGTGTCGGCACGGGTTGAGATGGCACAGGAAGCGGCCATCTCATCGGCATTGACATTGTAGTACTCGCCATCGAAGCCCAATGCAATCGACGATATAACTGGTACTGCACCCATCGTCCATATCGCCTCGAGCCAGCGCGGATCTGAAGCGGCTATCTCGCCAACGAAACCGAGATCCGGGTTCGTTTTTTTCTTGCGGGCGCGAAACACGTGTCCGTCGCCTCCGGAGAGGCCTACAGCTGATTGACCGTGAGACCCAATCGCCGCGACCAGCGACTTGTTGACTCTTCCAGCCAGCACCATGAGTGCGGCGTCTCGCGTCTCGGCGTCCGTGATTCGTAAGCCCGCAACGAACTCACTCTTCTTTCCGAGTTGAGCCAGCGTCCGCGTCAGCTGGACCCCGCCGCCATGGACGACCGCAACTTGATTTCCGTCAGCTACAAGCTCAGCGATTGCTTTGCCGCATGCATGAAGTAGCTTCTTGTCTTCAAGGGCCGCACCACCTAGTTTGACGACAAATCTCAAAGCAAGCCCTCCTGTTCGTTCCACCCACACATAAGATTCATATTCTGCACAGCCTGACCGGCTGCGCCCTTTAAAAGATTGTCAAGACATGAGACCATCACCAGCCGTTTGCCGTCGGGGCCGAGCTCGAATCCGAGATCACAGAAATTCGTGCGAACGATGTGCTGGATCTGCGGCAAGTGGGGCGTCGAATGAAGACGAACCATTGGGCTATCCTGATAAAACTTCCCAATAAGAGCGCTGACGCCTGCTGGTGCCATTGTCTGTTTGAACCGCAGGTAAATCGTGGAAAGTATCCCACGTGGGATCGGCAATAGGTGCGGCGTAAATTGAATCTGGTTAATCTCCAGATGAAGCTGTTCGAGCAGTTCGCCAGTGTGGCGATGTCCGAAAACCGCATATGCAGAGAGATTATCTGCCGCATACATAAAGTGAGTTTTGGCAGTTGCCGCCTTGCCGGCCCCGCTAACGCCTGACTTCGCGTCGCAGATAATTCCATACTCAAGATCGACCAGTCCCGCCTGTAGCAACGGAGCCAGACCGAGAATGATGGAGGTTGCGTAGCATCCTGGATTAGCCACCAGACGCGCCTTCCTGATCGCATCCCGATGGAGTTCGGGACAACCGTAGACGGCCTCGGACTGTAATGCCGCAGCGGCCGTAGGGTCTGTATCCTTCAGCCGATAGACATCGCGATTCCGCGTCTCCTGTAAACGCCATGCTCCGCTTAGATCAATTACCTTGATTCCACGCTCGATGGCCTCAGGAGCCCACTCGCGCGATTGCTCATGTGGCGTTGCTAGAAACAGCACCTCTATACCGGTGTCGGCGATTCGGTCCCAACTGAAGGGCAGAACCGGGTTTGAGGGCATATTTCCTGCAGTGGCTAACTGAGGATGGAGATCATGAAGATAGGTCGATGCCCCCACTTCTGCCTCGCCTGCACGGCCAAAGAAGACCGGCGTTTCTCCTTGAAGGCGAGGATGATTTAGCAGGAGGCGCGCAAGTTCACCGCCAGCAAACCCACTCACGCCTGCGACCGCCGTGCGTGGTGGGGCAGATACAGTTTCACCTATGGGTTTGTCCACTGTGCCCGTTGATGGGCTTGGTATAGCCAAATTAGCCAATGTATCCTTCTATTCGTACCTTCAATGTTGTACCCTGCTCTTCATCCGGGCAAATAATCAGCACAGTGTCGTCGCCCGCGATCGTTCCAACAACCTCAGGCCAGTCTTCATAATCGATGCCGGCTGCTATTGGCTGGGCACTTCCAGTTGTTGTTACCAGTACAAGAAGATTTTTTGCCTGGCGCACTTCTAAACCGAAGCTTTCAAGTACTTCACGGATTCCTGGTAGAGAAGATTCTTCTTCCGCATCTATTCCTGCTGGTAGGGAATAGCCATCTGGACCTTTAGATAATTTCAGCTCATGGATGTCACGAGAGAGCGTTGCCTGTGTAACATGGAATCCACGTCCTGCTAATTTTCGCCGTAATTCATCCTGGCTGGGAACCGCCGTTCTGGTCAGGAGTTCACGGATTACGGTATGACGCTGTTGTTTCATGAATATTTTTTACCTTCTTCAGTCACCAATTAAATCTTGGACCGGCGCTGAACAGACAGGAACAATCTCTATGCATAAATATACATTATTGATGTATATTTATGCATAGAGATTCAAAGAACAATTATTTACTCCTAGGGAAGGTGCGTTGGACGGGCATTTTTCGTGGTTTTCGTGTTTTGTCCGACGTATAGTGAAGCATGGATTGGTCTCTCGCTAATGCTTTTAACCCTGTGCGCGTAGCTTCTGCTTCGGCTCGCGGGGTTTCGCCGTCTCTGATTGATGAACGCTTTGATCATGACTCCTGTGGAGTTGGATTCGTTGCGGCGGTGGATGGTGCGCCTGATCATGAGATTTTAAAGCAGGCGTTGACGGCGTTGGGGCGGCTGGCTCATCGTGGGGCGACGGCTGCGGATGGTAAGAGCAGCGATGGTGTGGGTGTTTTGGTCGCTGTTCCCCGGAATTTGCTGGTTCAGGCTGCGGATCTGTCGATTGATGAGGGACAGGTGCTTGGGGTTGGGATGCTGCTGATCCCTCACGAAGAGACACGTGCGGAGGGCTTGCTGGAGCGGTGTCTGCTTTCGCATGATTTTAAGGTGCTTTGTTGGCGCGATGTGCCGGTGAAGACGGAATTTTTGGGTGCGATGGCGCTGGGCACGATGCCGAAGATTCGGCAGGTGTTGGTGGTCGATGGGAAAGGCGCCGAGCAGGGGACGATGGAGCGCAGGCTCTATCTGGCGCGAAAGCAGTTTGAGCGGTCGCATGAACGTGGGGATGTGACTGGCTATATTTGTTCGTTGTCGTCGCAGACGATTGTCTACAAGGCGATGGTTGCGGGGAGTTTTCTGGCGGATTTTTATCCGGACTTGGCTTCGGAGGATTTCGTAACGCCGTTTGCGGTGTTTCATCAGCGGTATGCGACGAATACGCTGCCTACGTGGCATCGGGCGCAGCCGGGCAGGACTCTGGGGCATAACGGCGAGATCAATACCGTGTGGGGAAACCGGGCGCGTATGACGGCGCGGGACTCTACGCTGCCGGTGGAGTGTAAGCCGGTGCTGACACAGGGCGGGACGGACTCGACCAGCTTGGATGAGGCGGTGGAGCTGCTTTCACAGAATGGGCGGACGCTGGCCGAGGCGATCCGGATGCTGCTGCCGCCGGCTACAGAAGGGCACCAGTCTTCGTTATTTTTGCGTTACCACACGGACTGCGCGGAGCCATGGGACGGGCCTGCGGCGCTGGCGTTCAGCGATGGCAAGGTGGTTGGTGCTGCTCTGGACAGGAACGGGCTGCGGCCTTGTCGATTTGCTATTACGAACAAGGGATTGGTGGTGGCTGGTTCTGAGGCTGGGCTGGTCGATCTCGATCCGGAAGAGGTAACGCATAGCGGACGGCTGGGGCCGGGGCAGATGCTGCTGGTTGACCTGGTCACTCACAAGGTCTATGAGGATGAGGCTCTGCTGGAACTGTTCGATGCGGGTGCTACGTACGCGACGCTGATGGAGGACACTCCGCTGGTTGCTGCAACGGCCAATCCTGTCGATGCGGCAACACTGGCAGCCACTCAGCGGGGTTTTGGGTATACGCGCGAAGACGTCAAGATGATCCTGCAACCGATGGCGGCTGAGGGCAAAGACGCGGTCTGGTCGATGGGAGACGATACGCCGCTGGCATTTTTGGCGAAGTCGCCGCGGCCGATTTATGCGTACTTCCGCCAGCGGTTTGCGCAGGTGACGAATCCGCCGATTGACTCGTTGCGCGAGTCTTGCGTGGTTTCGCTGCATACGCGGTTGGGGCCCTGGCCCCACATGCTGGACAAGAATGCTCCGTTGCCGGGTGTTTCGATTAAGTCGCCGTTCCTCTCGCTGGGGCAGGTTGAGGCGTTGCGGCAGCGTCAGTATCCGAATGAAGCTGACCTTCGGATGGCGGAGCTTCCGTGCGTCTTCCGGCCTGAGGTTTCGCTGGTTCAAGCTCTTGATGATCTTTGCGGTCAGGCGATTGAGCTGGTCAGAAATGGTGCGCGGATTTTGCTGCTTTCGGATCGTTCGGCTAGCGCCGAAAAGCTGCCGGTTCCTATGGCGATGGCTACGGGAGCGGTGCATCAGGCGCTGGTTTCGGCCGGTTTGCGCACGCTTGCCGGGTTGGCGGTTGAGGCGGGAGATTGCCGCGATATTCATCACGCCGCTGTTCTGATTGGGTACGGGGCGGGAGCGGTGTGTCCGTGGCTGGCGCTGGAGACTGGAATGAGCCTTGCGCCTGCCGGGACGGATGCGTCCGAGGCGGAGCGGAAGATGCTGAAGTCGCTCGACGCTGGTTTGGCGAAGGTGATGTCGAAGATGGGGATCTCGGTGGTGGACAGCTACCGTGGGGCGCATCTGTTCGACATCCTGGGGCTGCACTCGAGCGTGGTGGAGCGGTGCTTTGTGGATACTCCGGCTCCACTTTCGGGAATTGGATTTACCGAGGTCGAGCGTCAGCTTCGGCAGACTTGGCAGCCGGTTGATCAGAATGTCCCGGTGTCTGCTGATCTGCCGGATTATGGTTGGGTGCGGTTCCGCAAGGCTGATGTGTCGGAGCCTCATGCGTGGCAACCGCCGACGGTCAAGGCGCTGCAATCAGTGGTTGGAAGCGCTCGCAATGTTCCGCAGCCGGTTGATCCTGCTGGAGCGTTCGCGATCTACACGCGGGATGTGATCGCCCGTGATCCTGCGGTGCTGCGTGATCTGTTGGAGATTCGTCCGGCTGGCCCTGAGCTTGCGCTTAGCGACGTTGAGTTGCCTTCGAGCATTTGCAAACGGTTTGTGGCGAGCGCTATGTCGCTTGGCTCGCTGAGCCCTGAGGCGCACCAGACGATTACGGCTGCAATGAATATTCTTGGCGGCCGGTCGAACACGGGCGAGGGTGGCGAGGACGCTGCGGTGTACCGTGTTCATCCGATTGTGGAAGCTGGTGATGGACCTTCGGCTGGCGGAACGAGTCTGCAGGCCCACGCGGGAGGCGGTACGGCAGTTGCGGAGGCGGTGGTTGAAGCCCCTGCCGTGCATGTGTCCCTGAATAACAAGATCAAGCAGGTGGCTTCGGGGCGATTTGGCGTGACTGCTGAGTACCTGTCGCATGCCGAAGAGATTGAGATCAAGGTGGCTCAGGGCGCGAAGCCGGGAGAGGGCGGACAACTGCCTGGTCACAAGGTCAGCGGCATGATTGCGCGGTTGCGGCATGCCCAGCCGGGTGTTTCTCTGATTTCGCCTCCTCCGCACCATGACATCTACTCAATTGAAGACCTGGCGCAGCTAATCTATGACCTGAAGCGTGTGAATCCGCGCGCTGCGGTTGGGGTGAAGCTGGTCTCGGGTTGCGGCGTTGGAACCGTGGCTGCGGGCGTGGCTAAGGCCTATGCGGACTATGTCGTGATTGCCGGCAATACCGGTGGAACAGGTGCCGCGGCGCTCTCGAGCATTAAGTATGCGGGAAATCCGTGGGAGCTTGGGCTGGCTGAGGCGCAGCAGGTGCTGGTACAGAATGGCATGCGTGGGCGTGTCCGGCTGCGTACCGATGGCGGATTGGCGACGGCGCGGGATGTGCTGATTGCTGCGTTGCTGGGGGCCGATGAGTTTGCCTTTGGCACGGCGGTGTTGGTGGTGCTGGGCTGCGATATGGCGCGGCAGTGTCACCTGAATACGTGTCCGACTGGCATTGCTACACAGAAGCCGGAGTTGAGGGCGAAGTTCCGAGGGAAGCCGGAGCATGTGGTTAGATTTTTTGAGCAGCTTTCGGCTGATCTGCAGCACCTGCTGGCGCGGTATGGATTGCCGTCGATTGAGGCGGCGGTCGGGCGCGTGGATCTGCTTGAGCAGGTTAGGTTTGACGGCAATTTGAACCTTGAGCCTATGCTCGCGAAGGTGGGCGATGCTCCGGGTCGTTGGATGGGGATCAGGAATGATCAGCCGTTGCCGAAGCCTCCGATCGATGAGGCATGGGTGGCTCCGACAATGACGGCGATTGAGGCTGGATTGCCCTATGTTGTTGATTCTAAGGTTGCTAACAGCGATCGCGCGGTTGGTTCGCGGCTGGCTGGCGAGATTGCGTTGCGTCGAGCGCAGGGCGATCTTCCGGTGGATGTGACCTACAACCTGCACGGTACTGTCGGTCAGTCCTTTGGAGCGTTTGCTGTGGAGGGCATGAAGCTGGTGCTCCAAGGACAGGCTAACGACTTTGTTGGCAAGGGTTTATCTGGTGGCGAGATCGTCATTAAGGCCTGCGGTCAGGCGGCTAAGAACAGCGGTCAGCATGTGATTCTGGGCAATGTCGCGTTGTATGGCGCTACGGCCGGGAAGCTGTTTGCGGCTGGTCGGGCTGGAGAGCGGTTTGCTGTGAGGAATTCGGGTGCTTTGGCTGTGGTTGAAGGTGTTGGCGACCATGGGTGCGAGTACATGACGGGTGGCCTTGTGGGTGTGCTGGGCAAGGTTGGGATGAACTTTGGGGCTGGCATGACGGGCGGGTTGGCGTGGGTGTATGACGCTGATGGAACCTTCGTGTCGGGGAAGAAGTATCATCCGGATTTTGTTGATCCTGAATTGTTTGATGCGGTTGATGCTGAGTCGCAGGAGAGCTTGCGTGCGTTGATTGAGATGCACGTGGAGCACTCGGGCAGTGGGTTAGCGAAGGCTATGCTGGCGGACTGGGCTAACTTGGCGAAGGGGTTTGTCCGGCTGACTCCTAAGCCTCAGCACTAGTTGTTCGGTTGTAAAAGTGGGTGGCAGACGATGGTGTTTGCTGGTCATTAGCTGGTGAGAAGTCTGGTAAGTGTGGTTTGTTGAACGCGGTCTCCTGGATGAAGGAGGCCGCGTTCTTGTCTTTGGGGTTCATGCGGAGGGACGAGCTACGGTATTACTGCTTGAAAAGGGTCTGGCGGCTTTGGTGGGTTGGGAGGTGTCGGGGTCCTTCGGCTCCGCTGCGCTTCGCTCAGGATGACGGGCGGTAGGGATTTGGTGGATGGGAGGTGTGGATTTCCCTCCGTGGGGTGGAGAGGAGTTAGAGCAGATCCGGCTGTGGAAAAACGTGGGTAATGTATAAAGATGCATTTTGGTGAGTGAATCACAGTTCATTCTTGGCAAACCGGCTCGGTTTCTTTAGAGTGGCGGGACGGAAGATTCCGGGTTGCGACGCGGACTGAGGCAGAAGAGATGACAGCGGGGGTTGAAAGGAAGCGAGCGGTGGGACAGGCGGCAGTTGAGGGTGGGGTTCAGACGAGTGGTCAAGTACCGGCGACGGGGCCGGGGAGCGAGAAGTATCAGCGGATTCTGGATGCGGCGGTAGAGGTGATTGCGGAGCATGGGTACTTCAACTCGCCGGTGAGCAAGATTGCAAAGCGGGCTGGGGTGGCTGACGGGACGGTGTACCTGTACTTCAAGAGCAAGGATGATGTGCTGCGGACGGCGATCGATACGACGTTTGCGAAGTTCTATAAGCAGGTGGAAGAGGCGTTCCGGACGGTGAAGGGGCCGAGGGAGCAGTTGGAGTACATCGCACAGGTGCATTTGGAGAGCCACTCGGTGAACCGGAGCATGGCGATCCTGATGCAGACGGAGGTTCGGCAGAGTGCGCGGTTTATTGCGGAGTTCTCGCACCATCATCTGGTGAAGTACATCCAGGTAGTGCGGGAGGTGGTTCGGCGGGGGCAGCAGGAGGGGATTTTTCGGCGCGATGTTTCAGATGGGGTGGTCGCGCATTGCATGTTTGGGGCGATCGATGAGTTGTTGAGTTCTGCTGTGTTTACTGGGCGTGTTTATGATGCGAAGGTGACGGCGGCTCAGGTGATGGATGTGTTGTTGCAGGGAATAGGGAGTAGGGGGTAGGGAGTAGGAGTGTGGCGCTTCGAACAAAATACGCGGATTCTTCGCAGCACTCAGAATGACAAAGTGCTCAGAATGACGAAACGCTCAGAATGACGGTTTATAGCTATTCGGGTTTTGGCTATCAGGTATCAGGTATCAGGTATCAGGTGTCAGGTATCGGGGTTGGTTCTACGGCTCAGTGGAGCTGATGCGGAAGAGGTAGGTTGCGGATGTTTGATCTGAAGACGATGAATGATGTGCTGGTGAGGGCGACGGGGCGGGGTGACCGGCCGGTGATGCTTTGGCAGGATTCGGCGGGGGAGTGGAAGCCGATTAGCTCGGTCGAGCTTTATGGACGGGTAAGGGCGCTGGCTGATGTGTTTCGTGGATGGGGGTTGGGTAAGGGCGATCGGGTGGCGATTTTGAGTGAGAACCGGTGGGAGTGGCCGGTGACTGACTTTGCGACGATGGCGATTGGCGGGGTGGATGTTCCGCTGTATCCGACGCTGACGCCGGAACAGATTGGATACATGTTGAAGGATTCGGGTGCGCGGGTGGCGGTGGTGTCGTCGCGGGAGATGTATGAGAAGGTGGCCGCCGCGGGGGAGTTGCCGGAGCTGGAGCATGTCGTTGTGATGGACGCCGGTGAGTATGAAGGCGCGGAGAGCTTTTGGACTTTGATGGCGGAGGCGCCGGCCAAGCAGCAGCGTGATGCTGAGTTTGATGTGATGGTGAAGCTGACACGGCCGGAGGATCTGGCGACGATTATCTATACGTCGGGCACGACGGGTGAGCCAAAGGGTGTTGTGCTGACGCATGGGAATCTGGCGAGCAATGTGAATGTGTCGACGGGGCCATTCAGCTTTACCGATCAGGACTGTTGTATTTCGTTTTTGCCTTTGTCGCATGTGACGGCGAGGCATCTGGACTATGCGCTGATGTGTTGCGGGACGCGGCTGGCGTATTGTCCGCGGTTCGATCTGCTGCCGGTGGCGATGAAGGCGGTGAAGCCGACGATCTTTGTTGCTGTACCGCGTGTGTACGAGAAGATCAGGCAGGCGGTGGAGGGGAAGTCGGCTGCGTCGCCGGTGAAGTCGCGGATTTTGAAGTGGGCGCTGGGGGTGGGGAAGAAGCACAGGGCGGAGACGCTGGCGGGGAAGACTCCGGGAGGGTTGGGGTGGAAGCTGGCAAACAAGCTGGTGTTTGGTAAGATTCGCGAGGCGTTTGGTGGCGAGGCTAAGGTGTTTGTTTCGGGTGGGGCTCCGCTGGGGATGGATTCGGCGGGGTGGTTTGCGGATGCGGGGATCCGGATCTTTGAGGGGTATGGGTTGACGGAGACTTCGCCGGTGATTTCGTTGAATTATCCGCGTGCTCATCGCATTGGGACGGTGGGGAAGGCGATGTCGAATGTCGAGTGCAGGTTTGCGGAGGATGGAGAGCTGGAGGTAAGGGGGCCTTCGATCTTTATTGGGTATTGGAAGAAGGACAAGGAGACGGCTGAGGCGTTTACGGCGGATGGGTGGTTCAAGACCGGGGATATCGGGAATATGGATGCCGATGGGTTCCTCTCGATTACGGACAGGAAGAAGGAGTTGTTGAAGACTAGCGGCGGGAAGATGATTGCTCCGCAGCCGATTGAGAATAAGTTGAAGGCGAATACGCTGGTGGCGCAGGCGGCTCTGGTGGGTGACAAGCATAAGTTTGCGTGTGTGCTGATCTCGCCGAACTTTGCGGCGCTGGAGGAGTGGGCGAGTGGACATGGTGTCATGAAGGCAGACCGCGGCGCGATGGTGAAGGATGCGAAGGTCGTGAAGGCTTATCAGGAGATTGTGGACAGGGTGAATTTGGAGCTGGCTCATTTTGAGAGCATCAAGCGGGTATGTGTGGTGCCGGATGAGTGGAGCGTGGAGACGAGTGAGCTGACGCCGAGTTTGAAGCTGAAACGACGGGTTGTGGAGAAGAAGTACGCGGATGAGATTGCTCGGCTGTATGCGGATGAGGCGGTTGCGAAGGCGTAGATGCATCAAGACTCCGGCATCGATCTAAATCTCTGGAAGAAAAACCTTGGTCGAGTACCGGATTGGATCTGGCAACGAACGGAGCTGGAGACGCTGGTTCTTGCTGATAACGGATTGGCCGAGATATCAGAGCGAATTGTCGATTTGCAACGACTGCGCATGCTTGATCTGGGGCACAACGAGCTGACAAAGTTACCGGATAGTGTGGGAGAGCTTGTAGGGCTGCGCGATTTCCTCTACGTGCATGACAATCGACTGACATCGTTGCCGCTGTCGATGAGTCATCTAAAAAAACTGCGATACCTGAACGTCAGCGAGAACCAGTTTTCGGAGTTTCCGGAGGCGGTCTTCGGCATGGTTGGGCTGATCGAGCTTCGAGCGACCGACAATCAGATTTCAGAACTTCCTTCCAGAATCGAAGAGCTGTCTAGTCTCCGTGAACTTCACCTTCGAAATAATGAATTGACTACGTTGCCTGCTTCGATTAGCGAGATGAGAGAACTGCGGCAGCTCGATTTGCGCGGGAATCCATTGACGAGTTTGCCGTCAGGCATCGCGAAGCTGCCCAGGCTTGAGAAGCTGGACCTGCGTTGGGTTAGCTCACTGCCGTTCTATGGATGGATCGATGATCTTGAGGCACGGGGTTGCTTGGTTTATAGGTAAGCCTCACGAATTTTGAGGGCGTGAGTCAGTGTGGGAGGTTGAAGTCTACGGTGACGATGGTGGCGACTTCGACGGGTTTGTCGTCGATGAGGTAGGGGCGATAGCGCCAGGAGCGTACGGCGTTTTTGGCGGCGCTGCGTAGGAGATGGTGGCCCTCGAGGACCTGTAGGCTCTGGACGGTTCCGTTTTTGGCGATGATGGCTTCCATGACTACCTTTCCCTGCATGTGTGTGAGGCTGGCCAGCTTGGGATAGGTGGGTGGGGTCGCGGAGACCAGGTTGGAGGCCATGACTCCGGAGGAGACGTCGATGGTGTGGGAGGGAGATAGCCGGAGCTTCGAGGGGAGGCTGGTCAAGGCGTATCTGACGCTGTGGGAAGACGTTGTGGCGGTTGGGGTTGGAGTCTCGTCTTCGGTGGTGGCGTGGGATGCTGCAGGTGCGATGGCTGCCGCGGCGGAGGACGATGGGCTGGCCGGGGCGGGCTCCGTCAGGCGTTGAGGATGGCTCGGGGTGACGGTGGAGGTTTGTGACAGATAGGGAGAGGGTTTGTGCGGCTGCTGTTTGACGGTGGGTTCATTTGTCGATTTGTCTAGTGGGTCGGCGGTTACGGTTAGCTGAGGCTTATTGGTTATTTTGATGGGTGGGATGGCGGAGGCTTCGGTTGTGGGCGCGGTGGGTGGCTGGATGACCGGGTGGTGGTTGTGTTCGATGCTGAGGTAGAGGAGGGTGGTGCCGACTACTGCTGCCAAAGATAGGGGAACGGCGACGGCTCTCTGGATGAATTTGTTGTCGACTCTGTAAGTCAGGAGTTTATTGCTGAAATTGTTGCTCAAAAGTCTATCGCTGAATTTGTAGTGCAAAAGTTTATGGACGAAGGGGTAGCTGAAGAGCTTGTCGGTGACCCTGTACCTGAAGAATTTATAGGCGAATGTATAGCTGAAGAACCTGCTCGGGAATGTGACACCGAACGGTCTACGGGTAAATGTGCCGGTAAAGAAGTT
This sequence comes from Edaphobacter aggregans, assembly GCF_003945235.1. Taxonomy (NCBI): domain Bacteria; kingdom Pseudomonadati; phylum Acidobacteriota; class Terriglobia; order Terriglobales; family Acidobacteriaceae; genus Edaphobacter; species Edaphobacter aggregans. The sequence goes on along the minus strand of NZ_RSDW01000001.1, from coordinate 367,064 downwards.
ATTGCGGAATTCGAATTTGCGGGTGAAAAGGAAGTCGGCGAAGCGGTCTATCGAATCGTTCAGAGTGATTCTGATGTGGCTGGTGTTGGTGGGCAGTTCGGCTGGGATGAAGGGCGGTTCGACGAGAGGGGGTGGGGCAGGGGCCACGGCTGGCGAAGATGCTGGGGTCTCGCTGAAGGGGAGGGCTTCGAGGAAGGGCTCCATGCGGGCGATTCGTTGTTCGATGGAGTCGAGGTAGTGCATGGCTTCGGAGGCGTTGAGCTCGAGGCGGGTGAGGGATCCGGTGATATCGGGAGAGGCATCGTTGGGTAGGGTGGTTTCGTTTGACTGGATGGCTGGGGCGGATTGGCAGAGGCCGTCGAGATGCTCGGCGTCAGCGGGGCTGCAGCCGCCAGAGGCGATCATCGCGCCGATGACGAGCTGCTTCGGCTTGCTGAAGTCACGGTTGGGGTCGGCTGCGGTAGGGCCTCCGCTGGCTACGGCGATGATGGTGAGGATGGTTCGCAGGGAGATGTTGCCGGTTTCGCGCTGGATGATGGAGCGGACCATGCGGTCGAGATCGGCGGAGAGGACGTCGTCGGATTGCAGGCGGCGTGCGAACGCAGTGAAGTTGTCGGGCGAGCCGAATTTGATTTTGCTCGCCGCTAGTATCGCCTGGAACTCTTCGATGTAGTCGCTGTAGCGATACAAGATCTCTTGTGGAGGTACGAAGAAATCCATAGTGGATTGTTGGATGCTGCAAGACGGGTTAGCGTGGGCTGGGTTTATTTAGTGGAGGGTTTTTGGGGGTAAATGAGGGCGACGTTGAAGCGCAGGGTGGTGGAGTTGGCGCTGTCGGGGCGGATGGAGTTGTAGTAGTACTGGAATCCGAGGGTCATGGGCTGGCGCTGGAAGACGAGGGTGCGGCTGATGCCTCCGCCGACGGGGACGGTCCAGCGCTGGCTGCGGGAGGCGTCCCAGTTGGCGGTGATACTGGGGGCGGCGCTGAGGGCCCATCCTTTGCCGAAGTTGTAGTTAACAAAGTACTGCCAGAGGAAGTTGTTGGTGCGTGGGGGGCCGTTGGCGTCCGTCAGGGGAGAGAACTGGACGAAGAGGGAGCCCAGGACCCAGGGGCCAGGGGTGGCGAGAAGGACGACGGAGGGTCCCATGGCCCAAGTGCCTGTTTTGGCTGGATATGCGGTGGCGGTGGGGAAGGAGAAGGCCGGACCAATTCCCCAGATGATCTTGCGGGGGTGGGCGGGGGTAAAAAAGGTTTGTTGCTGGATGTCACCTACTCCGCTGTAGCTGACGCCGTTGCCAGTAGGGATGCTGACGATGGGGACGATGGTTCGGGCGATGAGGGTCCAGTTGTGGGTGAGGTGAATGGGGATGACGGGTTGGAAGTTGAGGTTGAAGAAGGTCTGATCCTGATAGGCGCCGCCGCTGTTGAAGTTGAACTGGAAGGGGACCGAGACGATGTCGCCTACGGGGTTTTGGGTTTGCTTGGCGAGTGAGGTTGTGTCTGGGGCTGCAGGAGGAGGTGTGGGGGTCTGGCTCCAGAGGAACGAGGTCATCTGGAGGAAGAACACGGCGACGACTGAACGCATTGCGTCTCCCTCATTCCCGGAGTCGTGATGCCTTTAATATGCGGGGCGATAGCTATGGGTTGTCTTGGATCGGCAGATAGATGGGCTATGTGTCGAGAGAGGTGCACATGGCTGCGGTGTGGGGATGATGTAGCATCTGTCGCATGCAAGGGATCGATCGAGAACTTACTGCCAGTCAGGTTCTGCGAGTCTTTCATCACGATGAGTTGCGTCTGTTTCTGGGCGCGGCGTTTGTAACAGTGGGGTTGGTTGCTGGAGCGTTTTGTGTGTTGCGGCGTAAGTTCGATGCGCTGCTGGTGTGGCTGGCGCTGTTCGCGATTCTGTATGGCGGTCGATTGTGGATGCAATCAGGCTTGCTGAGTTTGCTGGTGCCGGACTCGATCTTCTTTCGAAACCTGAAGTTCTCAATCGACTACGTGGTTCCTATCCCTGCGCTCTTTTTCTTCGAGGCTGCGGGGTTTCTGAATAAAGGCGCGAGAGTGATTGGGTACGTATTGTGCGTTGTGTTTTTGTGCCTGGTTGCGGCTACGTTTGTGTTTGGGCCCTCGCTGAAGTTTCTGATCATCAACAACGTCATCATCATTGCCGGACTAATTGCGTTGATCGTGCAGTCGAAACGTGGGGAGAATATCAGCCGGGATTTTGTTGTGATTCGGCGGGGGCTGTTGGTTTTTGTGGGTTTTGCTCTCTACGACAACATCATTGGGCTATTCCGAGGCGGTTCGAAGACGGAGTCGCTGGGGTTTGCGGTGTTTCTTGCGACTTTGGGATATGTGGCTGCGCGGCGGACGATTCAGCGGGATCAGCAGCTGGTCGAAATACAGAAAGAGCTGGATGTGGCGCGGCGGATTCAGATGTCGATTCTGCCTGGTGAGTTTCCGAATAATGCAAATTTTCGCGTCGCTGCGCGATATGTGCCGATGACTTCTGTCGCTGGGGACTTCTACGACTTTCTGATTTCGGACGAGCGGCAGACTGGACTTTTGATCGCGGATGTCTCGGGACATGGTGTGCCGGCTGCGCTCATTGCGTCGATGGTGAAGATTGCGGCGACGTCGCAGCGTGTGAATACGGCGAATCCTTCTAAGTTGCTTGCTGCGATGAATGCGACGTTGTGCGGGATTACTCAGAATCAGTTTGTGACAGCGGCTTATGTTCATCTTGATGCCGAGGCGCAGGAGCTGCGGTATTCGGCTGCGGCACATCCGCCTATGCTGTTGTTGCGCGGAGGCGAGGTGATGCCAGTGGTGGAGAATGGGCTGATGCTGGCGGCGTTTGATTTTGCTGAGTACTCGACTGTGGTTCTTCCGTTGATGGCAGGGGATCGGTTGCTGCTCTATACCGATGGAATTGTCGAGGCGGAGGATGGGAAACAGGAAGAGTTTGGACAGGAGCGGCTTTGCGCGTTGTTGCGGGATAGTGCGGGGCTGGGGCACACTGAGGCTGCTGATCTTGTGTTGTCGTCGGTGCAGCGATGGGCTGCTGCACAAAACGATGATCTGACGCTGCTTGTATGTGACTATGCCGGGGCTGGTTGAGGAGGGATTGGTTGACGTTGAAAGGTCTGCGGCGGAACAGGTGAAAGGCCCAGGGCTGAAGCCCCTCGTCGAGTCGCTGATATTTTGCAGGGCTGAAGCACTGCGCTTCCACTGGATAAGAGCGCTGACTTTTTGATAGTCGCTGGAGGTGAGTATGCGTGATTTTTTGAGATTGATTGGCGTTTGGGCGCTGACGGGTGGGATGTGTGCGGCGCAGGTGGGGCCTCCGGCGTGTGGTGCCGGTGGCGGAGTGCGGCCGGGGCGGCCTACGGATGCTTCGATTCGGGCTACGGCTGCGAGTGCTGCGGGGGATCCGACGTTTTTGCTTGCGGCGGAGCCCATGCCGAATTTTGGCGTGGCGCGGTTTCGACTGCAGGACTATGCGGAGTGTATCGGCGAGAACGGATGCTACTGGGCCGATCTGGATGCGCAGTGGGTGCGGGCTGAGGCTGCTCTGGAGCATGTGCTGGCTGGGCGGAAGGAGGGCGAGAAGCTGGCGGTTGTGCTGGATATCGATGAGACTTCGTTGACGAACTATTGCGAGATGAGGCGAGAGGATTATGGGTTCATCGTGCAGATGTATAACGTTTGGATGGCGTCGCCTGAGTCAGCAATGGTGATACCGGGAGCTCTGCGGCTGTTCAATAAGGCTCGAGCTGCGGGCGTGGATGTGTTCTTTATCACGGGCAGGGCAGATGAGTTGAGGCAGGCTACCGAGCGTAATCTGGCTGCAGCGGGTTATAAGGGATGGAGGGGATTGGCGTTGCGTACGGGGCCCCAGAAGACGATGCCGACGATCGATTACAAGAGCGAGGAGAGACAGAAGATTGTGGCGCAGGGATATCGGATTGTGATGAGTGTTGGAGATCAGTGGAGTGACTTGAAGGGGACGGCGACGGCGGAGGTGAGTGTGAAGTTGCCGAATCCGTTCTATTATTTGCCGTGACGCTGGGGTGAACTGATGGGTCTTGCAGTGGATTTAGGTGTAGGGCGCGGTGCGACGAGTTTGCGTCGGGCGGAGAAGGCGGGGCGGAGATTTCTGAATCCGGTCCCGACGTCTGTGGGGGATTGGAGCACGATCTTCAAGGTGCTTCCGCTGTATTTGAATACCAAGGAAGAGAAGGTGCCTCGACGAAGGCTGGGGCCTTTTGTTACTGATGTTTCCGTTTATGGTGTGGCTCCGGCGAGTGGGCTGCGGGTGACGTGGATGGGGCACTCAACGATGCTGGTGGAGATTGATGGGGTGAGGGTGCTGATCGATCCGGTGTGGGACGAGAGGGCTTCTCCGATGCGCTGGGTGGGGCCGAAGCGGTTCTTTGCTGCTCCGTTGCGGCTGGGGGAGTTGCCCGAAATTGATGTCGTGCTGGTATCGCATGACCACTATGACCATCTTGGGGAGTCGACGATTCGTGAGTTGGCGAGGCTTGAGTCGATGCGCGGGGCGGCGTGGGTGACTTCGCTTGGTGTGGGGGAGATTCTGCGACGGTTTGGGGTTCGTCGTGAGCAGATTACGGAACTGGATTGGACGGAGAGTGTGGGTGTTGCTGGAGGTGCGCTGGAGATTACGGCTGTGCCTGCTCGGCATTTTTCGGGGCGAGGGATGTTTAACCGGTTTGAGACGCTGTGGTCTTCGTTCGTGCTGAAGGGGAAGGGGCACAACGTCTACTATGGCGCGGACTCGGGGTGGTGGGAGGGGTTCGCGGAGATCGGCGCGGTGTATGGGCCATTCGATCTGACGATGTTGGAGATTGGGGCGTTCAATGAGTTGTGGGCGAGTATTCATCTGGGGCCAGATGGGGCGGCGCGGGTGTTCGAGGCTATGGGTGGGAATGGGGTGATGATGCCGATTCATTGGGGGCTGTTCGATCTGGCACTGCATGGCTGGCGGCAGCCGATCGAGCGGTTTATGGAGGTTGCGGGGGAGCGAGGGATTAAGGTTTGGTCTCCGGAGCCGGGGTTGCCTACGGAGGTTGTGCGCGGGGTGGAGGTTCGGTCGGATTGGTGGGTGGAGAAGTAGCCAAGGCACTCGGGCCGCTTCGCTCCCTTCGGAAATGCGGGGGTTCTTCGCTTCGCTCAGAATGACAAGCAACTGCAACTGCAACAACAACTGCAACAGCAACGACAGAGGCCAGATTTTTGTGGGGTGACAATTGGGGGTGGTTGGTGGGGTATGATTTTTCCGTTGTTCAAAGGAGAGTTTAATGCGCGTTGGAATGTTGACTGGTGGCGGTGATTGCCCGGGACTGAATGCGGTAATTCGGGCGGCCGTTCGCAAGGGGATCCTGCATCATGGGGACGAGTTTGTTGGGTTCATGGAAGGGTGGCGCGGGGTTATCGATGATGTGACGATGCCGCTGACGCTGGAGACTACATCGGGGATTTTGCAGAAGGGTGGAACGATTCTGCGGTCGTCGCGGACGAATGTGAAGAAGATTCCTGGTGGATTTGAGAAGTGTCTTGAGACGATTGAGAAGAACAAGTTGGATGCGCTGATTGCGCTGGGTGGGGACGATACGCAGTCGATCAGTTTGGCGCTGAGTGAGCGCGGGGTGAAGTGCGTTGGGGTTCCGAAGACGATTGATAACGATTTGAGTGGCACCGATGCTTGCTTCGGGTTCGATACGGCGGTGGGGATTGCGACGGAGGCGGTGGATCGGTTGCACTCGACCGCGGAGGCGCATAATCGCGTGCTGGTGTGCGAGGTGATGGGGCGCGATGCGGGATGGATTGCGATTACGGCTGGAATTGCCGGCGGCGCGGATGCGATTCTGGTGCCAGAGGTGCCGATCGATATCGAGGAGGTTTGCCGGTTGGTGACGTATCGGCGGGAGCATGGGAAGAAGTTCTCGATCGTGGTGGTGGCGGAGGGTGCGCAGTTTCCGGAGTCGGACCAGGCGACTGTGGGGACTTCGGTAGACTCGTTTGGCCATGTTCGGTTGAGCGGGATTGGGCAGGCTCTGGCTGAAGAGATCGAGAAGCGGACCAAGTACGAGACTCGCAGCGTGAACCTGGGGCATACGCAGCGGGGCGGTACGCCTTCGGCTTTCGACCGGATGCTGGCGACCCGGTATGGCGTGAGGGCTATCGATCTGGTTCATGAAGGGAAGTTCGGCCGGCTGGTAGTGCTGAAGGGGACGGAGATATCGGATATTCCGCTGGCAGATGCGATTGCGAAGACCAGGACGGTCGGGCAGGATCTGCTGGATGTGATGACGAGTCTGCAGCCGCCTAAAGGCTCGAAATAAAACTGTTTAGTGTTTGGTTATCAGTTAGTTGCTGGTTAATAGCAAGCGATTTTTGTTGAACGGGCGAGAGAAAGGGAATACAAAGAGTGTGCCGGGTTTGGCACGCTCTTCCCGGTTTTTCGCCCGTTCGTTTCTGCAATCAGGAGAGTGCTCCGTATGGCTGGTATAGCTCAGGTCGTCCCCCGCGAGGTGATGGATATCCGGCAGGCGTCGGAGTATCTGGGCATTAGCGGAGACACGCTGTACCGGTATGCTTCGGAGGGCTTCGTTCCTGCGTTCAAACTGGGGAATCGGTGGCGGTTCAAGAAGAGCCTGCTGGATGCATGGATGGATGAGAAGTCCGGGGTGAAGGTGGCGGCTCCTGTGGTGGTGGCGCCGAAGCAGAAGAAGCCGGTGGGGCGGGCTCGGTAACAATCGGACGGTGGGGTTGGCTATGAAGAAGGTTCATCGCTGTGCGTGGGCGGAGAATGATCCGCTGATGCAGGCGTACCACGACGAGGAGTGGGGAGTCCCTGAGCATGACAGCCGCGCTCTGTGGGAGATGCTCATGCTGGAGGGGTTCCAGGCGGGGCTGTCGTGGATCACAATTTTGCGCAAGCGTGACGCGTTTCGTGAGGCGTTTCATAAGTTCGATCCGGAGGCCGTGGCTCGGATGGGTGAGCGGGAAGTGAAACGGCTGCTGGAGAATCCGGGGATTATTCGGTCCAGGGCGAAGATTGAGGCTACGATTGGCGGGGCTCGCATTTATTTGAAGATGCGGGATGATGGCGAGGATTTTTCGAAGTTTGTCTGGGGACTGGCGGGTGGTAAGACGATCAAGAACATGACTGGCGTTGTTCCGGCGAAGACTCCGCTTTCGGAGGAGATGTCGAAGGCGCTGAAGAAGCGGAGATTCAAATTTGTTGGGCCGGTTATTGTGTATGCGTGGATGCAGGCGACGGGGATTGTGAACGATCACTCGCTGGATTGTTTTCGGCGTTAGTTCTGAAGGGTTCAGAAAAGCGTTATCTTGGACAGGCTGAATTGTGGTGAATGAAGTGGGTCGCCAAGGTGCGCCCAAAGGAGCGGTGACGTGGGACGATATGCCAATATTCTCGAGACAGTCGGCAGGACTCCGGTGGTTAAGATCAATCGGTTGGCTCCGCAGCATGTGAATCTTTATGTCAAAGTAGAGGCGTTCAATCCGCTGGGGTCGGTGAAAGATCGTCTGGCGCTTGGTGTGATTGAGGATGCTGAAAAGACTGGACAGCTGAAGCCCGGACAGACGGTGGTCGAGGCTACGAGTGGGAATACGGGGATCGGGCTGGCGATGGTGTGCGCGCAGAAGGGGTATCCGCTTGTTGTGACGATGGCGGAGACTTTCAGCGTGGAACGGCGCAAGCTGATGCGGTTCCTGGGGGCGAAGGTTGTGTTGACTCCCGCGGCTGCGAGAGGGATGGGAATGGTGGCCAAGGCGGTGGAGTTGGCCGAGACGCATGGATGGTTTTTGACGCGTCAGTTTACGAATGAAGCGAATGCGGATATGCACTCGCGGACGACGGCTCGGGAGATCGTGGACGATTTCAAGGGTGAGAGATTGGATTATTGGGTTACGGGGTTTGGTACGGGAGGGACGCTGAAGGGTGTCGCGCGTGTGCTTGCGAAGGAGCGACCTGAGACGAAGATTGTGGTGTGCGAGCCGGCCGATGCGCCGATGCTCTCGAGCGGGATTGAGCAAGCGCGAAATGCTGATGGATCGGCGGCGGCGGGTCATCCTTCATGGAAACCTCATCCGTTGCAGGGATGGAGTCCGGATTTCATCGCGAAGCTGACAGGAGATGCCGTGGATACGAAGGTTGTCAGCGAGATTTTGCGTGTTGAAAATGCAGAGGCTATGCGTTGGAGCAAGGAGCTTGCGCGGAAGGAGGGAATTTTTGTGGGCATTACTTCCGGTGCGACTTTTGCGGCGGCTTTGCGTGTTTGTGAAGAGGCGCCGGAGGGATCGACGGTTCTTTGTATGTTGCCGGATACGGGCGAGCGCTATTTGAGTACACCGCTGTTTGCGGATGTTTCGGTGGATATGACGGAGGAGGAGTTGGAGATTTCGCGCTCGACTCCGGGCGGTTGGTTGGTGCCTGCGTCGTAGAAGCTGATCTCGGCGAGAACAGACAAAAGGCAGAAGCAGATCCCCACGGGATGACAACCCAAAAACGCAACGGCAACGGCGGGATGACGACCAAGAAACGAGCTTGATGAGTGGTTAGGCTGGCTGCAGGGTGAACATCGTCAACTCGGGTGGGCAGTTGAGGCGGAAGGGAAGGCCTACGGTTCCTACGCCTCGATTGACATAGAGCTGTAAGTGGTCGAGGCGGAAATAGCCTTCGATGAACTTCTGCCCCATGGGCGGGAGGACGAGTGCACCTCCGATGGGGAGACGAACCTGGCCTCCGTGAGTGTGGCCTGAGAGCATGAGATCGACGAGTGGGCCGCGTGGGTGCTGAAGGACGGCTTCGACATAGTCGGGTTCGTGGGCCATGAGGATGACCGGGGCGTTGGGCTTGTCCGGAATCGTCAGGTTGAGGTCGGGATGGCTGGCGGCTGCGTCATCGATTCCGCAGAGCCAGAAGCGGTCTCCGTTGCGTTCGATGGGGATGTGCTGGTTGACGAGGACCGGGATGCCACGGGTGGAGAGCGCATCGATGACCAGGGGCGCGTTGACGGCGACGTCGTGGTTGCCGAGGATCGCGTAGCGAAGCGGGCAGGCGAGGGCGCTGAGGATTTCGGCGCAACGATGGGCTGGGTGCTCGCCGAGGATGAAGTTGAGGGAGCCGCGGGTGACGAAATCTCCGGTGATGAGAACGAGGTCGGGGGCCAGAGCGTTGATCTTGTGGACGATATGCTCGACGAAGAAGGGCTCGGTGAATTCGTCGAGGTGGATGTCGCTGATCTGGGCGATGCGGTAGCCGCGGAAGGCGTCGGGCAGGTCGGCGATGTGGATGGGGAAGTCGACGACTTCGAGCTGGTGGCGTGCGATCGCGCCGGAGTATAGGGTGAGACCCGCGGCGGCAACACCAGATCCAATAAGAAATTTTCGACGGGAGAAACGCGACGGCTGGTCGCGAAAAAAACCGGACATAGTTCATGATACCGGGTTGGAGGTGAACCAGGCTAGAAGAGTGGCTGATAAGTGCTCAAGAGAGAATTAGTTGGGTAGAATCAAAGGAATGGATTTTAGAGCGCGGAAGAAGAGAGCGGCTGTTGCGGTGGCCGCTGCCGGCGTCGATGGGTTGCTGGTGACGCATCTGCCGGATGTGCGGTACCTGTGTGGGTTTACGGGATCTTCTGCGGCGCTGGTGCTGGCTCGCGGGGGGGCGACGCTGTTTACCGATGGGAGATATACCGCGCAGGCCAAGGCTGAGGCTAAAGGCACGCGGGTGGTGATTGCGAAGAAGCCTGCGGTGGCGGCTGCGTGCGAGTGGATGGAGACGGCGGGGATCAGACGGTGTGGGTTCGATGCAGCGCAGACGACGGTGGCAGTGCTGGAGTCTATGCGGAAGGCGGTCTCGTCGGGTGTGCGGCGGGGGATGTTTGTCTCGGTGGGGTCGCTGATTGCTCGGCTACGCGAGGTGAAGGATTCGGACGAGATTACTTTGATGCGTTCGGCCGCGAATCTGGGGTGCCGGTTGTTTGATGGGATGCTGGATTATCTGGAGCCGGGGTTGACGGAGGTGGCTGTGGCCGCGGAGTTGGAACATGCGGCGCGGCTGGCTGGTGCGGAGGCTATGTCGTTTGAGACGATTGTGGCGAGCGGCGAGCGGAGTGCGCTGCCACATGGACGGGCTTCGACGGTGAAGCTGCCTAAGCGTGGGTTTGTGACGCTGGATTTTGGTGTGGTGCTGGATGGCTATTGCAGTGATATGACCCGCACTGTTCACCTGGGCCGGGCGCTCGAAGGCGAGCGGGAAGTGTATGATGCGGTTCTGGAAGCACAGGAGGCTGCAGTTGCTGCTGTGAGGCCGGGCGTGACCTCGGGCGATGTGGATGAGGCGGCACGCAGCGTGTTGCGACGAGCTGGACTGGACAAGTATTTTAGTCACTCGACGGGTCATGGGGTTGGACTGGAGATTCACGAAGGGCCAAGGCTTGCAGCGAAGCAGACGCAGGTTTTAGAGCAAGGGATGGTGATCACGATCGAGCCTGGGGTGTATATGCAGGGCAAGTTCGGATTACGAATCGAAGATATGGTGTTGGTGACGGCGACAAGTGGAGAAGTTCTGACGCCGAGTGTGAAGGCCTGGATCGAGCTGTAAACAAATGAACCACAGTGCCGCAACAGGCACGGGAAGAGACATGATGGACGGAAATAAGTTGAAGGAACTGCGCGAGCTGGTCGAATTCCTGAAGGCAAATGAGATTGCCGAGTTCGACATGGAGCAAGACGATCTGAAGGTGCGGATCAAGTTTGCCGGGGAGCCCGCAGTTGCGGCTGCTCCGACTGGTGGGATTGATCTGGCACAGTTGAGCCGGTTGATGGCTTCGGCTCCCGCTGGTGGTGCAGTTGCCGCTCCGGCGCATGCTGCTGCCCCGGCTGTCAGCGCTGCTGCTCCTGCTCCAGTTGAGGAGGCGCTGCATGAGGTGAAGTCGCCGATTGTGGGGACGTTCTATGAGTCGCCATCGCCGGGTGCGGATCCGTTTGTGAAGATCGGCGATCAGGTTGAGGTCGGCCAGGTGTTGTGCATCGTCGAGGCGATGAAGCTGATGAATGAGATCGAGGCGGATGTTGCCGGCGAAGTGGTGAAGCGGATTGCAACGAGCGGGCAGCCTGTGGAGTATGGACAGCCCCTGTTTGCGATCAGGGCGCGATAGGAATCGCTTTTGTATGAAGGGTATCGGTAGAGAAGCGGGTTTCTCCACTCCGCTGCGCTCCGGTCGAAATGACAATTCTTTTGGTGCGGAATGGCATTGAAAGAGACAGCGACGAGAACGACGGAAGGCATCTGCATCTATGTTTCGTAAGGTATTGATTGCAAATCGTGGGGAGATTGCGCTGCGCGTGATCAGCGCGTGCAAGGAGATGGGTATCCGTACGGTGGCCGTATATAGCGAGCCAGACAGGAACTCATTGCATGTGAAGTTTGCCGATGAGGCAATTTGCATCGGGCCGGCTCGGTCGGCGGAGAGTTATCTGAATGTTCCGGCGGTGATCTCGGCGGCGGAGATTGCGGATGTGGACGCGATTCATCCGGGGTACGGGCTGCTGAGCGAGAATGCGAACTTCGCCGAGGTGTGCCGAGCTTCGAACATCAAGTTTATTGGGCCTCCGCCTGAGGTGACGCGGATGATGGGCGAGAAGTCCACGGCGCGGCAGACGATGAAGAAGGCCAAGGTGCCGATTTTGCCGGGGTCTGACGGCGTGATCGAGAGCGAGGGTGAGGCTCTGGAGTGGGCTAAGAGTGTCGGATACCCCGTGATCTTGAAGGCCGTTGCGGGTGGTGGCGGGCGTGGGATGCGTATCTGTCGCAGCCCGGAGGAGTTGCCGGGGTTGTATCAGCAGGCTTCGACTGAGGCGGCGAATGCGTTTGGCAATGGCGATCTGTACATGGAGAAGTTCATCGAGCGGCCTCGGCATATCGAGTTCCAAGTGCTGGCGGATGAGCATGGGAATGTGATGAGTCTGGGTGAGCGGGAGTGCTCGATTCAGCGACGGCATCAGAAGTTGATCGAAGAGGCTCCGAGCTTGATGGTGACGCCGAAGCTTCGCGAGGAGTTGGGGAAGACGATCAAGAAGTCGCTGGAGAATATCGGCTACTGGAATGCTGGAACGATTGAGTTTTTGATGGATGAGGATGGGAAGATCTACTTCATCGAGATGAATACGCGTATCCAGGTGGAGCATTGTGTAACCGAGATGGTTACAGGAATCGACCTCGTGAAGGCGCAGTTGCGGATTGCGGCCGGGGAGAAACTTTCGTCGATCATTACGAAGCCCGTGGAGATTCGTGGGCATGCGATTGAATGCCGGATCAATGCGGAGCATCCGGAGAAGTTCACGCCGAGCGCCGGGAAGATTACGGCGTTCAATATTCCAGGTGGTAACGGGGTTCGCGTGGATACGGCGCAGTATGCCGAGGGCGTGGTCCCTCCGTACTACGACAGCATGATCGCCAAGCTGATCTGCCATGGGAAGGATCGCGAAGAGTCGATGGACAAGATGCAGCGGGCCCTGTCGCAGTTTGTGGTGCAGGGGATTCATACGACGATTCCGCTGCACCAGAAGATATTTGCGGATGCGGAGTTCCGGGCAGGGCAGTTCGATACGAAGTTTATGGAACGGTTTCTTGAGCGACAGCAGGGATAGGCTAGTGGGGGAAGGCGCTGTATCGCTACGTTCTCTGACGTTGCCTCGGCTGTATCCGATTGTGGATGCCGGGCTTCTTGGGTCGCGCAGGGCCGGGGTGGAGGATTTTGCGCGAAGTTTGCTTGATGCGGGCGTGACGCTGTTGCAGTTTCGAGATAAGAGTTCGGCCCCGTCGGATGTCCTGCGGAATGCTGCGTTGATTCGCGAGGTTTTTGCGTGGGAGAAAGCTCGTCTGATCATGAATGATCGAGCGGATCTCGCTTTGTTGGCTGGGTGGGATGGGGTTCATGTGGGTCAGGGGGATCTGTCGCCGGAGGATGCGCGACAAGTGGTGGGTGCCCGGAGGATAGTTGGGGTTTCTACGCATACGGACGAGCAAGTTCGCCTGGCGGAGTTGAGTTGTGCGGATTATGTTGCGGTGGGGCCGGTGTTCGCTACTGGAACGAAGGTGGATGCGGAGCCTGTGATCGGGCTCGAAGGGGTGATGCGGGCGCGCGGGCTTACTGCGAAACCGATTGTCGCGATTGGGGGAATTACACGCGCCAATGCCAAGAGCGTGATGGACGCTGGGGCTGATTCTGTTGCGGTTATCAGCGCGCTGTTGGTTGAAGGGGAGCCGGTCGCGAAGGTTGCTGGAGACTTTCTCGATCTTTTACGGTAGAAATGACGAACGTGACTAGTTTGAAAAATACAACAGCAGATCCCTCTGCTCCGGCGCGGGATCAGGGCCAATCGGTTTCGACGACTCCTCAGTTTGTGCAGGGGATGGGGTTGTTTTCGGCGACGGCGATTGTGATGGGCTCGATGATTGGGTCGGGCATCTTTATCGTGTCGGCGGATATGTCGCGGGGGCTGGGGTCGCCGGCGCTGCTGATTGCGGCGTGGCTGGTGACGGCGCTGATGACGATTATTGGTGCGCTGAGCTATGGGGAACTGGCGGCGATGATGCCGAAGGCTGGCGGCCAGTATGTGTATCTACGCGAGGCGCTAGGGCCGCTTTGGGGATTTTTGTATGGGTGGACGCTGTTTCTGGTGATCCAGACGGGGACGATTGCCGCGGTCGGCGTGGCGTTTGGAAAGTTTCTGGGGGTTTTCTTTCCTAGTGTAAGTGCACAGAACTGGCTGTGGCATATCGGGCATGTGCCGGCATGGCACGTGGGGCCGATGGTGCTGGGCAACATGGACATCGGGCTGAATACGGCGAATCTGGCGGCGATTATCGTAGTTGTGTTGTTGACGGTGCTGAATACGCTGGGCGTCAAGATGGGCGCGGCGGTGCAGAATGTGTTTACTTCCGCGAAGGTTCTGGCGCTGGCTGCGGTGGTGCTGGTGGGAGTGTTCGCCAAGAATGCGGATGCTGTTGCGGCTAACTTTGGTGCGGGGTGGAAGAATTTCTGGGCTGGGGCTGGGTGGCATTCGGTTCATGCGGTGCAGGTGGGTGTGGGTGGGCCGACGGCTTTTGTTGGGGTGCTGACGATATTGGCGGTGGTGCAGGTGGGCTCGCTGTTCAGCTCGGATGCGTGGAACAACGTTACGTTTACGGCGGGAGAGATTCGGAATCCGAGACGGAATCTGCCACTGTCGCTGGCGATTGGGACGGGCGTTGTGTTGCTGCTGTATGTGCTCTGCAATTTTGTTTATCTGAGCGTGCTGCCGATGGTGGGTGATCCTGCGGCAACGACGATTGCGGGGCGAGGGATTCAGTTTGCGGCTGAGGATCGGGTAGCCACGGCGGTGATGGAGAGCGCGTTTGCCGGGATGGGCGCGAAGCTGATGGCTGCGGCGATCCTGGTGTCCACATTTGGGTGCGTGAACGGGATGCTGCTGGCTGGGGCTCGTGTGTATTACGCGATGAGCCGCGATGGGTTGTTTTTCAAGTCGGTGGGAAGGCTGAGTGAGCGGTCGAAGACGCCGGTGAATTCGCTGTGGGTACAGTGTGTATGGACTTGCCTGCTGTGCCTGTCGGGCAGCTATGGGCAACTGCTGGATTATGTGATCTTTGCGGTGCTGGTCTTCTACATTCTGACGATCATGGGGCTGTTTGTGCTGCGGCGGACGCGTCCAGATGCGGCTCGGCCATATAAGGCGTTTGGGTATCCGGTGCTGCCGGGGCTTTATATCGTGATGGCGGCGTGGATTTGTGTCGTACTATTGCGTTACAAACCTCAATATACGTGGCCGGGGCTGATTATCGTTCTGCTTGGCGTGCCGGTGTATCTGGTGTGGAAGCGGCAGGGCATTGCCGTTGCAGGAAAAGAGCTTGATGTTGAAGTGACCGGGACGTAAAGGAGAACCAGGCTACGATGTCGAAGTTGTTTGCAAGAAAATCAATGGATGTACTGCTGGCCGAATCTAAGGCTGAAGGCGAAGGAACGCTGGAGCGATGCCTTGGGCCATTTCAGCTGACGGCGCTGGGGGTAGGCGCTGTGATCGGCGCAGGCATCTTTGTACTGAGCGGACTGGGTGCTCATTATGCCGGGCCTGGATTGATGCTGTCGTTTGTTTTGAGCGGGTTGGGATGCGCTTTTGCCGGACTTTGCTATGCGGAGTTTGCAGCGATGATTCCGCTGGCTGGGTCGGCTTATACGTATGCTTATGCGACGTTGGGTGAGCTGATTGCATGGATTATTGGCTGGGATTTGACGCTCGAGTATGCGATGGGCGCAAGCACGGTGAGTTCGGGATGGTCGAATCACTTTATCGAGCTGATGAATATCGCTCATATCAAGTTTCCACTGTGGCTGGCGTACGACCATTGGACCGGACTGGGAGTCGCGGTGGACTCGGTTGGCCGGGAGATTATGGCGTCGTCCTATGCGAAGCTGCTGCCAGGGACTCAGGAGTATATCGCTCAACTCGGCGTTTTGAAGGCTGCTCCGACGGCGGAGATGATGGCAAGGGCTCACCAGGTTTTGGGCGCTCCGGTGCTGTTTGGCCATGAGATCGGGATCAATCTGCCAGCGTTTCTGATTGCGCTGATTGTGACGACGGTGCTGGCGATTGGAATCAAGGAATCGGCGAAGTTCAATACGACGATCGTGGTGATTAAGGTTTCGGTGGTGTTGTTCGTCCTCGGGCTTGGCGCAAAGTACATCAGCCATGCGAACTGGGGACATGATTGGCACTCGTTCGCGCCGTACGGGTTTGGCGGAATTGGTGCTGGTGCCGCTTATATCTTTTTTGCGTATATCGGTTTCGATGCGGTGTCGACGACGGCGCAGGAGGCTAAGAATCCGCAGCGTGATCTGCCGATTGGAATCATTGCCTCGCTGACGATCTGCACGCTCTTGTATATCGGGGTTGCGGCCGTTCTGACAGGTATGGTGCCGTGGCAGCAGGTGAACATTGAGGCTCCAATTGCGCGGGCATTTGCTGACCGCAATCTTGGTTGGGCTAGTGACATCATTACGCTCGGCGCGCTGGCTGGGCTCACTTCGGTGATGCTGGTGATGTTGCTGGGTCAGACTCGTGTCCTGTACGCGATGGCTTCAGATGGCCTGCTGCCGAAGAAGTTCTTTGCTGAGGTGCATCCGCGGTTTCGGACGCCGTTCAAGAACACGTTTCTGGTGGGTACGCTGGCTGGAATTGTCGGTGCGCTGACGCCGATCGATGACATCGGCAAGATGGTAAATATCGGTACGCTGCTGGCGTTTGTCATTGTGTGTATCGCGATCATGGTTCTACGCAAGACCGACCCGAACAAGGCGAGACCGTTCCGGACGCCCTGGGTTCCGATCGTTCCGGTTCTGGGCATCCTGTTCAATGGCTACATGATGGTGAAGCTGGGATGGCTAAACTGGGCGCGGCTGATTGTGTGGCTGGTCATCGGGCTGGTCGTCTACTTTACCTATAGCGTGAAGCACAGCCGGGTACAACTCGGCGAGGCGCGAGTCAGTGTAAAGGATTAGTTAGCGGCTTGGATGAGACGCTCAGCTATGGCTGGGCGTCTTTGTTTTTGCGCTCGGCGGTGGTGGTTGGCGTGGGCGCGATGGGCATGACTACGGTGTTGGCGGCCGAGGGGTCATCGCGGAGTCGAAGATAAAAGCCGGACTTGCCAGGGCGGGGAAGCGTAAGGGTTGTGCCGACGAAGCCTTCTGGCACATCCGTGGGGTTGGTGAAGTCGGCGTCGGTAGCGATCTGCTGGATGAGGTAGAGATTGGAGCCGGTGAGCGTGCAGTATTGAGTGGCTTCAGAGGGGCAGTGGAGGTCCTTGAGGACAGGAAGGCGAACGAGGGTGACGAGTGGTAGCCAGTCGCCTGCGATGCCTTCAGGAGAGACCGCTCGCACGCGCAGAGGGCCGTAGGCAGAGGTCCCGAAGGTCTTGAGTGGGTCGAGTGTAGCGAGGAGCGTGTGCGGGTTCTGCAGGACCAGGGTGCCGGCTGGAACGCTGAGCGTGGTGCGGAGCGAGTCGTCGGCGTTTGAGACCTCGATCTGGCCGGTGCGCGGGAAAGGCGTCGGGGAGCGCAGGGAGAAGGTGAACTGCTGGTTGACGGGCATGTCGTCATCATCGGCGAGATGGATGGGAGAGATGCCGGGCTGGGCAACGCTCTTGCTGAGGAGCGTGACCATGGGACGCGGCGGGGCTACTGTTACGGGAAGTGCGAGGCTGCGGCCGTCCTTGAGGGTAAAGTGGGCGGTGAGATTATCGCCATGCTGGAATTTGGGAGCCGGTGTGTTGGGGGGGAGGGTGAGTTTCAGGGTTGTGTTTGAGGCTTCGGACGGGGGGGCGTCCGCGGCGGGCGGCATAGGAGCGAACTCCAGCCCACTGAGACTGAGGCTCTTGACCTGATCGAGACTGGTGCCGGTGAGGGTCGCGACGGTGTCGCCTGCGTGAAGTTCGAGAGCGTTGAGGCGCGCGGGCTCGGAGAAGGTTTCAGCCGCGACGGTGTGGACCTCGGGTTCGCCGTGCTGGTGGATGGAGAGGTGAAGCGCGCCAGGGGCTAAGGACTGGAGCGAGACCTTGACATCGACCAGGTTAGGCTTGTCTGCGAGCTTCCATTGGGTGGCGACTTTTTCTCCGGCTTCGGTGTCGAGCGTGATGGACGCGATGCAGGCAGTGCCGGTTGAGTTGAGCGAAAGATGATTCTCGCGGCCAGCGATGAGCAGATCACCGGCGGCTAGCTTCCAGTCTGTCCCGGGGACTACCTGGAGCTGAATGGATGGGCCAGTGAAGGCATCGAAGCCCCAGTAGCCGGAGATGGTTCCGGTAACGACTGTGCTGGAGGTGGAGGCCGCTTGGGGGGCTGGGGCGGGAGTCGTACTGGAAGCGGGTGCAGGCGTTGCGGGATTGCCGGAGTCGTCAGGGGCCGTAAGAACCTTCCGCTCGGGGGTGTGGGCCAGAACTAAGCCGCCCTGGAAGGCGTCGGGGGTTAACGGTATCTCGGTGGCTGGGCCTGTGCCGTGGATAGGGGGAACGTGCAGAACCAGATCATGTGCGAACGCGGTCGAGAAGACGAGGGGGGCACCTTCGACGGGAAGTACGAGCGTGGGTCTCAGCAGGCAGCTGATCTGCTTTGGGTCTGCTGGACGGAGCGGCGGCGGGATAGAGGCCTGGATCGCCGGAAGACCGATCACGATGACCGACTTGGGATTGTTGAAGGAAGGAGGGGTGTTGAGACGCAGGTTGAGACTCTCGTCGGTGGGGAAGGCAATGGCGGGGATGTACTGGTAGTGCGCCGTGTGGAGGCCGCTCATGAGATGGATGAGATCGACGACCGCTCCCACGTAGGCGCTGTACAGACCGCCGCCGGCCATCCCGGTATAGCTCGCGGCATTGATGAAGCTTGAGGTATCTCCGCTTGAGAGGCTGGCGACGATCGTTTGGGCGTGGCCATCGTCGAGGAGGGTCTGGGTGCCGCTCTGCGTGAGACAGTTGAATTGCATGTCGACGGGGCGGCTAAAGCAGTCCTGGTTGGGCTTGAGGTTGAGGGTGCGGGCCAGGAAGGTGGAGTGATCGAGCAGAGCCTTTGGATCGGATGGCGGGACCTTCTGCATGGAAGCGAGGTACTTTTCGATGCGAGCCTGTTCGAATCCTGCCTCAGCAAGATCCTGGGAGGCGCGGACGAAGATACCGGGGCGGCCACGGACGGCGGAGCGGAGGGTGCTGAAATCGCCGCCGGTTTCGGGAGCGAGGAAGAGGATGGCTTGCTGGGCCTCCGCAGGAACCGTGATGGTAACGCCCTCTTCGCGGACTTTCTTGTCCCAGGTCTGGATGCGGAAGAACCAGTTGTCAGGGGGAGGGTTGGTGGTTCCGCGCAGAAAGGCGGCGACGAGGAGATAATGGACCGACTGGGTAGGCGGGAGGTCGGGGTGTAGCCAGAGCTTATCGCCTGCCTGGAGGTTAGGCACAGCGGCGATAGGCAGAGTTTTGCCGGCTCGGGTGACATGGACCTCAATTTTGGGGCCAGTAAGGTCGAAGCGCGCCGAGGCTTGCGCAGGGAGTAAGTTACAGCAGGCAAAAAAGATTACTGTAAAAATGCCTATGGAACGCAGGCGGAGAGATTCCGTTGCCATCATTCCATTTTAGACGTTTGCCAGCACCGAAGCGGATGCGATGACTGATAGAGGTGCGTAACTCGTTACTGTGATTGGTTTTGCCGGCGAGGCGATGCGTGGTCGCCTGCGATGACACCATCGCGGATCGTGATTATTCGGTGAGCGAATTCAGCAATGTCGGGCTCGTGCGTGACAACGATGATTGTGTTGCCCTTGGCGTGAAGCTCGTCGAAGAGTCCCATGATCTCGTCGCCCGTCTTGGAGTCGAGGTTTCCAGTGGGTTCGTCGGCGAGGATGATGGAGGGATGATTGACCAGGGCGCGAGCGATGGCGACACGCTGGCGCTGGCCTCCGGACAACTCATTTGGTTTGTGCATCATGCGGGCGCCAAGGTTGACCGACTCCAGGACGGCTTTGGCTCGGGCGGTCCGCTCTGCAGCAGGGGTGCCGTTGTAGATCAACGGCAGCTCGACGTTGTGCAGCGACGTAGCACGGGCAAGGAGGTTGAAGGTCTGGAAGACGAAGCCAATTTCCTTGTTGCGGATGCGGGCAAGTTCGTCATCGTTCAACTCGGAGACGTCGTGTCCATTGAGCCAGTACTTACCTTGCGAGGGAGAGTCGAGGCAGCCGATGAGGTTCATCAAGGTCGATTTGCCTGAACCGGACGGACCCATGATCGCGACGTACTCGTTGTGGCGGATACGCAGGTTGACGCCGCGGAGAGCGTGTACCTGCTGGTCGCCCATCTCGTAGGTCTTCCACAGATTGTCGGTGACGATGACGTCGCCTGGGTGCGGACCTGTAATGTTGCCGACGGTGGGTTCAACTGCGGTTTCGATGGCCATCCGGTTCTCCGGTCGTGTGAGTTCGAGGGTTAGTACGTTTATGCTGCTGTATTGGTTCCCTGGGCTTAGGCGTGTATCCGCACTCTGGCCAGGAGCCTCGCCGAGCCCTACGCATGATCTTACGACTTGTCGGCGTCGGCTGACTCGACCGAGTTATCTTTTTTGACGATCGTCCCGCTTTTTAGGGCACGCAGAATCTTATAGCGGCCGGTAACGATCTCGTCACCCTCCTTGAGCCCGCTGAGCACTTCGATGTCTGTGGCACCCGTGACTCCGGTTGCGACCGGGACGAAGTTGACGCGAAGCTTATTGCGGTTCTTGCTGTCGGCCTGAAGGACATAGACGCCCTGAACCAGTTGTGGCTTGCTGGTGCTGGCTGAGGCGACTCCGGTTGGCGGTTTGCCGCCGTTGGTGAACAACGCCTTCTCGGTCAACACATCGCGTTGGACGAGGGCTTGGATGGGAATGTTGAGGGCATTGGGTTTATGGGCCGTTGTGATCTTTGCAGTAGTGGAGAGACCCGGTCGCAGATCATCCGATGGCTGGTCGAGCGTGACGACGACTTTGAAGTCCTTGGCCTCTTCGGTGCCCGTGGTGCTCTGGCTGGTGGCTATGCCGGTAGTGCGGAGGAGAGCCTGATCGCCGACCTGGGTGACGTGACCTTTGAAGCTTCGACCGGGCAGGGCATCGACGGTTACATCGGCGGGTTGGCCGATGGCAACGTTAACGATGTCTGTCTCGTCGACTTTTACCTCGGCGGTAATAACGGACATGTCAGCGAGGGTCATTAGGGTGGATCCTTCTGCGTTTTGGATACCTAGGACGACGGTCTCACCTTCGCGGACGGGAACGTTGGTGACGAGGGCGTCAAAGGGAGCGCGGCTTTGGGTAAGGCCGAGGTTATAGTCGCTTCCTCGCAGGGTAGCGACGGCCTGGTCGACGTGTCCTTTTGCAGAGAGGGTTTGCGCCTTTGCCTGGGCGACGGCTGCGATGCGCTGCTGCAGCGTGGCCGCTGAAACGTCGTAGGCGGCTTTCTTGGCGTCGTAGTCCTGCTTTGCGATCAGCTTTTCGTTGTAAAGGGCGAGGGCGCGCTCGTAGTCGAACTTCTTCTGCTCGAGATCAGCCTTAGCCTGCTCAACATTGGCCTCCGCTGTACGCTCGGCGGCAATGAAGGAGTCTACGTCAGTCTTCGACGAAGCGATGGTTGCATGCTGGGCCTCGACGGCAGACGCAGGTTGTTCGCTCTCGACGGTGGCGACGAGTTGGTCGGCCTTAACGTGATCACCTTCTTTGACATAGAGGTGAGTGATTCGGCCAAAGGCTGTGGCGCCGATGTTTACATAAGTCTTGGGCTTGATTTGGCCTGTGCCGTTGACGATAGAGACGAGATCCTGGCGGGTTACCTTGGCGGTGGCCACTTTGGTGACGGATGACTGACTTTTGAGGATGGAACCAACGATGATTCCTGCCAGGACGAGGACAGCTACCGCAATCAGAATGATTTTCTTCGCGTTCATTGATGCTTTCTCTTCGCTTCTCCGCCAAGAACCGGGCGCGGTTAGGGATATTTTCAACCTGTTTCAGGACATATACGGGGTTCAACCGTCTAACGTTCCGTATGACTCCGCCTAGCTAGCAGATGTCCATCCGTGAGATTTGGACGCACTGCTTTAGGTCATTGTTGTTGTGCAGGTGATGATAGCAGGGGCGGGTCTAATTCACCCGCTTGTAACCGTCGATTTCCCGCTCTACAATGTGAACTGGTAAGGAGTTCCACCCCATTATGACGACGTCGCGGCAGATCGTATCCGGCACATCTCTACTACTTTTGGTTTTGGCGATGATGGGGGGACAAAAACTACCTGCGCAGAACACGACCGCTCCGGCAACCCAGGCGACGCCCGATGGCGTAACGCGCGGACCTGTGACTGAAGAAAAGCCGGATCCCCTAAAGCGTCCGCCCAGCGACAAGGAGAAGATCCAGCAGCAGAAGGAGCTCCGAAAAGAGTTGAAGGGGTCGTACAAGACCTGGCTCGATCAGGATGTTCGCTGGATCATCACCGACCAGGAGATGCAGGCATTCAAGAGCCTGGCCAACGACGAGGAACGTGATCAGTTCATCGAGAACTTCTGGCTGCGCCGGAATCCTAACCCGGACTCTCCTGAGAACGAATACCGTGAAGAGCACTATGCTCGAATCGCGTATGCGAATGAGCACTTCGCTGCTGGCAAGCCTGGTTGGAAGACTGACCGTGGCCATATCTACATCGCCTATGGTAAGCCCGACAGCATCGACTCCCACCCCAGTGGAGGAAGCTACGAGCGTCCGATGGATGAGGGTGGTGGCAACACCTCGACCTATCCGTTTGAGATCTGGCACTATCGCTACCTGCAGGGCATAGGCGACAACATCGACATCGAGTTTGTGGATAGCTGCATGTGCGGCGACTACCACATGACGATTGACCGGTCGGAGAAAGATGCCCTGAAACACGTTCCTGGCGCGGGCGAGACTCTGTACGAGCAGCAAGGGCAGTCCTCCAAGGCGGACCGCTTCTCTGGTGGTGGGCTGGAGCAGTTGGGTAATGGGCCGATGTCGTCTCAGAACCAGAGCAAGCAGTTCGACCGGCTAAATACATTTGCAAAGCTGATGGCTCCGCCCGAGATTAAGTTCAAGGACCTCGAATCCTACATGGTGAGCTCGAAGATCCTGACTGGACCTCCATTCCTCTTCGATGTTCGTACCGATTACGTGAAGGTGACCAACGATACGGTCATTGTGCCGGTGACGCTGCAGATTCGAAATAAGGATATTACGTTCAATAATAAGGACGGCGTAGCTACGGGAACGGTAAATGTCCTCGGGCGGGTTTCTGACTTGAATCACAGGGCGATTCAGACGTTTGAGGAAACCGTGACTGTCCAGGAGCCGACTGAGTTGCTGGCCCAGGCGCAGAACAGGGCTTCGGTTTACTGGAAGGCGTTACCGTTGCGTCCGGGGTTGTACAAGATCGATATCGTGATCAAGGACGTCAACAATCCTGACCATATCGGTACCTGGCGACGCAGTATTAATGTTCCCAAATACGATGATGACAAATTGGCGGCTTCATCGCTAATCCTGGCTGACGAGATGACCAGAGTGCCGTCAAAGGAGATCGGAGCAGGGAATTTTGTTATCGGGAACACCCATATTCGTCCACGAGTTCCAACCGGTGTTGCAACGCCAGTCACTTTTCATCGCTCGCAGAGCTTGAATTTCTGGATGCAGGTGTATAACCTCGGTATCGACGAAAAGAGCAAACAGAATGGAGCCACGATCGAGTACGACGTGGTGAACATGACGACCAATCAGACCATTTTGCAGACTCAGGAACTAACGTCGAAGACTAACCCGAATGCAGATCAGGTCACGCTGGAAAGAACGATGCCGTTGGCCAGCCTGCAGCCGGGCAAGTACCAGATCACTATTAAGGTGAACGATGGTATTACCAAGCAGCAGATCGCAGAATCTGCGCCGTTTGTAGTCGATTAAGGTCATGCGCTAGACGAAGTAGATACGGTACGCGGACTCGAACATGCGATAACCGATCTCCAGCGCAACCTCTAAACGCGTACCCACAGTTTTTCCGGGCGCGTCATCTTTGGAGAAGCCATCGGCGCCAGGTGTCATAACTGTGCAACGATCCCAGGTGAAAATCGCGATTCTGGCCCTAGTGCTGACGGTGACTGCCACAAGCAGAGCAGCCGGTCCAGTCGCTGCCGTGTCAGGCGTGGTACGCGATGCGCAGGGTGTGGCCCAGATGGGCGCACTGGTTCAGGTTCTGGCCAACGACGCCATGGTGGGCACGGCGTTCACCGACCTTCACGGACGATATCTGATTGCCAACCTGCTTCCCGGTAAATACGAGGTTCGGGCGAGCGCGGCGCTGTTTGTGCCAACGATGCGGGATAATCTGCAACTCCGGCCAGGCGCTAAGGCGGTGGTTAATCTCACTCTGAATGCGATCTTCGATGCGGCTTCGTGGCTGCCGGCGGAACGGCGCAAGGCTGACGAACCGAACGATGACTGGACGTGGACGTTACGGTCGGCTGCAAATCGCCCTATCCTACGCCTTGTCGAAGATAACCAGATGATCGTTGTCTCGTCGAGCGCTGAGTCCCCGACACCTCCAGATCGTGTCCGGGCATCGATGACCTCCGGTGACGGCGGGTTTGGTACTGGTGGAATTCACAATGTATTTGCCATCGACCGGTCTCTTGCTGACGGGGCGGGCATGACGCTTCGTGCGGACATGGGCAGCGCGTCCGGATCATCACTGCGTGCGCCCTCAACGGACGTTCAGGTGGGCTATCAAAAACGGCTCGGGTTCGCAGGTGCCGCACGAACAGTCGTAAGCTACCAGGCTCATCCCGAAATCATCGGCTCGGGCGCTGTGTCGGGTATTCAGGCCATGCAACTGGCCAGCGCACAGAAGACGCAGTTGGGCGATTCGGTCGATCTTGAAGTTGGCAGCGCTGTCTATGTGGTTCGCACAGCTAACTCTGCATTCGCCGCACGTCCTTTCCTGCGGGTTACGGCGCATCCGACCTCTGCGGTGACGGTCGGATACCGGATGGCAACGTCTCGCGATCTCCAATCGTTTGCTGGGTTGGACGCGGTGCAGATGGAGTTGCCAGTTGCGGTTTTGTCGGGAGGCAGGATGCAGACCGAGCGTGGACTGCATCAAGAGATTACTGTTGGTCGAAAGCTAGGAAAAGGGCTCGTCCAGGCTGCACTCTATCGCGATAATCTGAACCGCATCGCTGTGTCTGGTGGAGGCGTGCTGAGCCCGACAGATTTTGCTTCAGCCAATGGACCGGGATCGACGAGCGGCGTTCTGGCCGATACAAGCACGGATACGTTCCGACTGATGGGCGCCGGATACAAGACACAGGGCATCAGCCTCTTGCTGACGGAGCCTATCACTCCGGCCATGTGGGTGGCGGTTGAGTACAACACTGGTGCCGCGCTGACGGCTGGCGAAGGGGCCACGATGACGTTGCCAAGTGTTGCAACGGATTTAAAGCCGATGGCATCGCAGTCGCTTACGGTTGCAGTGAAGGGAAGAGTCATCCACACTGGAACTCGCGTACGGGCTGCTTATCGCTGGCAACCAGAGCGGTTTGTTACAGAGGTCAATCCTTATGAGGCTTTTGGCGATCAGGCCTATCTGAGCTTCTATCTCAGACAGCCGGTACATTGCGGCAGCCTGTTGCCTCCAGGGCTTGAGGCGACGGTGGACGTGACAAATCTGCTGGAGCAGGGCTACCGCCCATTCCTGTCGGCTGACGGACAGACCCTCTTTCTGGCGCAGTCTCCCAGGACCATACAGGCAGGGCTGGCTTTCAATTTCTAACGCTTCCTCCCGGACGTAACAGAAGAGCCAAAAGGTATACCATCGTTGTTACGAAGCGATATGCCGATTGCCAACAGTCAACTCCACGTCAGTGATATTTCGCCGCTTATTGTTCAGTCTGAGATTCGTGCCATGTCGGTCGAATGCGATCGTGTCGGCGGCATCAATCTCGCGCAGGGAGTATGCGATACCGATCTGCCTGATTTCGTAGCGGATGCGGCGATCAAGGCCATCCAGCAGGGCCACAACATCTACACGCGGCTGGACGGTATTGAGTCGCTGCGACAGGCAATCGCGGCTAAACTCGAGCGATACAACGGCATCTCTGCCGACCCTGATTCCGAGGTGCTGGTGACCTCGGGAGCCACGGGGGCGTTGTATGCTGCCAGTCTTGCGCTGCTGAATCCAGGCGACGAGGTCATCCTCTTCGAGCCGTTCTACGGTTATCACGTCAATACACTGCTCTCGCTCCGGGTGCAGCCTATCCCGGTCTCGCTTACGGCACCTGACTGGAAGCTTGACCTCGATGCTCTGCGCAGTGCGATCACGTCCCGTACCCGCGCTATCATCGTCAATACACCGTGCAATCCGTCGGGTAAGGTCTTTCATCTTGATGAGCTGCGGGCTATTGCCGACCTGGCTATCCAGCATGACCTGTTTGTGTTCACCGATGAGATTTATGAATATTTCCTCTTCGATGGCACTCGCCATATCAGCATGGCGACGCTGCCTGGGATGGCTGAGCGGACGATTACGATTTCAGGCCTCTCGAAGACATTCAGCATTACAGGTTGGCGAATCGGCTATCTTACGGCTAGCAGGCAGTGGATTCCGTCGATCGGCTACTTTCACGACCTAACCTACGTTTGCAGTCCTTCGCCATTTCAGCATGGTGCGGCTGCGGGTTTGGTCGAACTTCCCGATTCGTTCTATGCTGAGCTTTCTACGGAGTACCAGCAGAAACGTGACCAGTTGTGCAGTGCGCTCGCGGATGCTGGTCTGGCGCCTTCTATTCCTGAAGGAGCTTATTACGTGCTGGCCGACGCCTCGCGTGTTCCCGGTGAAACAGCACACAAGAAAGCCCGTCATCTGCTCGCAGCTACAGGCGTAGCTGCGGTGGCTGGATCTGCGTTCTTTACACAGGGCAGGGGAGAGAACATCCTTCGATTCTGCTTTGGGAAGAAGCCGGAAGATTTGGATCGAGCCTGTGCAGCCTTGCGAAGTCTCTAGCGTCCGTTCGGCGAGGTAGTTTGCTACCATTCTCCGCATGTTGACTCGCAGAGATTTTGGGAGACTGATGACGGCAACTCTGGCGACGGGCGCATTCTCCCCAATTGTGTTGAAGGCGCAGCCACAAAACATTGGCAAGGTAGGGCCGCAGTTCTCGGTCATGATGTGGACGCTGAGGGATCATGGCAGCTTTGAGGAAAACCTGGAGCGGGTTGCGCAGGCCCGCTACCACCATGTGGAGTTGGTGAACGAGTTCAAGAAATGGTCGGAAGAGGACACTCGCCGTATCCTTGCGCGAATGCAGGCGCTGGGCATCTCTGTGGATGCTATGGCGGGTATGACGGCGGGGTTTGCAGATCCCTCGGGAGGCGATGCTTTCCTCTCTGAGCTAAAAGGATTACTACCGGTGGCGCAGCGATTGCAAGCTGGCCAGATCATTTTGCTTTCGGGGAAGCGGATTGAGGGGGTATCCCGAGAGGATCAGCATGCTGCTTCGGTCGTCACGCTGAAGCGTGCTGCGGAACTGTTGCGTGCAGCGGGTATTGTGGGCGTGATTGAACCGATCGACCGGTTGGAGAACCCTTCGATCTATCTGGATGGTGTGAATGAGGCATTCGATATTGTTCGTGCGGTGGACAGTCCGAACATCAAGGTACTGTATGACCTGTATCACGAGCAGCGTGAGTCCGGTAACCTTATCGAGAAGCTGGACAAGAACATTGCTGAAGTTGGGCTGATTCATATTGCGGATGTTCCTGGGCGGCATGAACCCGGCACCGGCGAGGTGAATTACGCCAATATCTATCGGAAGCTTGCGCAACTGAACTACAAGGGCGTGATCGCCATGGAGTTCTATCCAACGGGCGATGTTGTTGAGACGCTCCGCCGCGCGCGTGAAGAGGCGTTGGTCTCGTAAACGAGCCGGAAAGAAGACGGCTAACTATCCTGAATATTTAATGAGCTGCATAAATCCAAAATCCATGTGCAGCTGTTGATGACAATGCAGAAGTGTGTCGCCAGGATTATTTGCGACGAAGTCAACTTCGACTGTATCCAGAGGCATGACATTGATGACGTCCTTCATCAGTCCGCTCATCTGCTTGCTACCGATACGAGTTACCTCAAAGGTGTGACGGTGCAAATGAATTGGATGCTGGTCTCCGCTGCCATTACGAAAGACCATCCGATAACGCTTGCCTTGTTGCACTGTCAATGGCTCGATGTCGGGCCAGGACTTGTTGTTGATGGTCCAAGTGTCGAATTTGGAGCCATGTAGCGGGCCGCTATCGCGAAATGTCAGGACGAACGTCTCATCCGGTTTCGGGGCCTCCACTACATTGGCAAACTGAGTGTAGTCCCACTCGTCTGCTGGTGGGTCTTTCCACACCGGTGAGCCTGTCCTTTCTGCGTATTCGACGACAATGCCAAGGCCCATCTGACGTTCCTTCTCGAGGATAGAACCGAGCACCCATATGCCGGGAGCGTCCATCTCGACAATTGCATCGATACGCTCTGCGACGGCCAGCGAAAGCAACTCAACCGGCCTGGGATTTGGGACAGGGTTCCCATCCATGGCGATGATCCTGAAGCTGTGGCCCGGAAGCGCGAGGACTACATTCTCGGTCGCACTGGCGTTCAGCAACCGCATCAAAACACGCTGACCTTGCTTGACACGTATCGGTTCTCCGGTACCCAGCATGTGCGAGTTGATTGTCGCGTACTTGTATCCGACGTCGGAGCCGGCGGTTAGTGGCATGTTGGACGAATGTTCGCGCATCATCTGCACCATTGGAACGAATGAGGGTTCCCAGTGGTGAATTGCCAAGTTGATCTCCTGATCATACTGAGCAGGCTGTTCCTTGCCTTCCACAAGAAGGAACCCGAACTGCCCGCTGTAGGTACCGGCAGAAAGATCTTCATAAGCCGAGGCATGGGTGTGATACCAGCGGGTACCGGCGGGCTTTGGAGTGAAGGTATATCGATACATGCTGCCGGCTGGAATCATCGGCGAGCCTTCTTCCATTGCGCCATCGTTTAGCGAATCGATCGCCAGGCCGTGCCAGTGCACCAGGTCGGCATTTGGACTGGCATTGAAAACATCGATCGTTACTGGCACACCTGTGCGTAATCGTAATAGCGGCCCAGGGACCTGCCTGTTATAGGCAAGGGTTTTGATCGTTACACCTGGGCCAATCTCGAGGGTGCAAGGTTCGATACGGAGGCTATGATCGGCTTTTCCAACAGGAATGGCTTCTCTCTGCTTTTTCTGTATCGGAAGTGCATGGAGCGATCTGCTGGCAAGCAGTGCGCCTGTCGATGTGATGAAGCTTCTACGATTCATATATCGCGGGCCGCCATGCATTGGAAGGATTGCAATTGCCGAATTCCTCTAGCTCAAGTGTTATACCCACCATGCGGATGCAGGCTCCTCTTTGATAACGACCTCGTTCAAAAACTGGACGGCCTTTCGAAGACCTTCTTCTGGAGACAGCAGGCTGTCTTCATGTTCAATGGAGAGCACATTGTCATAGCCAAACATCCTTAGCGTGGATACGAACTCTTTCCACCATGCTGCGCCATGTCCGTAACCACAGGTGCGGAATATCCATCCACGGTTCCGTTCATCTGTGTAAGGCTTGGTGTCGAGAACACCTGTGCGCGGCATGTTTGTTGGGTAGAGTTGTGTGTCCTTTGCATGAACGTGGAAGATCGCGTCGCCTAGAATTCGTATTGCCGCGATTGGATCTATGCCTTGCCAGAACATATGGCTCGGATCGTAGTTGCAGCCTATCGATGGGCCTGCAATTGCGCGGAGGCGAAGCATGGTTTCAGGGCTATAGACTACAAATCCGGGGTGCATCTCAATGGCAATCTTGACTCCGTGTTGCGCGGCGAACTCTGCGCGCTTTGCCCAGTATGGCGCCACTACTTCATCCCATTGCCACGCCAGTACATCGAGATACTCCGGTGGCCACGGGCAGGTTACCCAGTTGGGTGCTTTGGCACCTGGTGAATCACCGGGGCAGCCGGAGAAATCGACCACGACTGGCACGCCCAGTTCCTCCGCTAGCAGAATTGTCTGGCGATTCACTTCCTGCGCTTGCTTTGCCTGGACTGGATCCGGATGTAGGGGATTTCCATGACAGCTGAGAGCGCTGATGCTTGTGCCGTTATCCTCCAACTGGCGCCTGAAGTCTTTCAGTGCGACCGCATCTTCCAGCATCGATAACTTGCAGTGCGCGTTACCCGGATAGTTTCCCGTCGCTAGTTCTACGGTGCTGACCTGGAGGGATTGCAGCTTCACAAGTACGTTCTCCAATGACAGCTGCGACAGTAGTGGCGTAAATACTCCCAGTTTCATGCGATGACTCCTGATTTCCTTTGGTTAAAATCGTCTCTTTCGAAGAATGCGTCTACTCACCCACCGATATATGCTTTACTTTCTCCCATACACCGCCCGCAGCGTGACTTTTCAGCATTGCGTCTATAAGGCATGTGGAACGGTAGCCATCCT
Organism: Edaphobacter aggregans; assembly: GCF_003945235.1. Lineage (NCBI taxonomy): Bacteria > Pseudomonadati > Acidobacteriota > Terriglobia > Terriglobales > Acidobacteriaceae > Edaphobacter > Edaphobacter aggregans. Next base: position 336,875 of record NZ_RSDW01000001.1, on the reverse strand, counting down.
CAAAGGTAGGGAGCATTGTGGGCTTTGCATCGGGTGGTGCTCCTTCGCAGATCCATTCATACGCATCTCGGATCAAATTGAAAAATGCATCCGCCCAGGATTCTTGGTGTCCGCCAGGCAGATGAATGTAACGGAGCGCATCAGGCGACACCAGAGAAGGGTCCTTCATCATTACCCCATTTGGCTGATTATGTCGGCCAATCCAAAGCTCATTCTGCTCCTCCTGCTTCCACTTCAGGGAGAAGGCCCGTCCGTTCAGCTCGAGTTGCAAATCGTTCTTGTGGCCGGGTAGAACCTGCCCTACCGAGAAGCATCCCTTCGTGCCATTCTCAAATCGGAGCAGTACGCTGGCTAGATCCTCCGATTGCACCCGCACAGGCGTGCGCTCCCCAGTACTCTCCTTTGAAAATGCTTCAGCGGAAGCTCCGGAGGAGTAGCGAATCGGGATGACGGTTGTGAGATCAGCCAGCACAGAGTCGATCTTCAATCCAGATACATGCTCTGCGAGATCGCACCAGTGAGAACCGATGTCGCCCAGAGCGGAACTCACGCCGCCCTTTGCAGGATCAGATCTCCAGGAATAGACGTTCGGGTCAGTCATCCAGTCCTGCAGATAGTGGCCGTGTATAAAGCTCAGGCCTTCTGTTTCGCCTCTTGCGATCATGCCGCGTGCCTGCTGGACCAGTGGGTTCCCGCGATAGTTGAAGGTGACAACGTTCCCCACCTTCGCGGCAACGGCGGCATTGCGGAGTTTGCGTCCTTCCTCCGGGTTCATTGCCAGCGGTTTGTCAGAGATGACATGTTTGCCGGCTTGGAGCGCAGCCATTGTTACAGGGAGATGCAGGTAGTTCGGCGTTGTGTTGTGGATCACTTGTATGTCGGGGTCAGCGATCAGTGTATGGAAGTCGCCGTACGCGCGGTCGACTTTGTACTCTTTTGCCTTTTTGTTGGCCGACTCCTGTGACGAACCTGCGACGGCGACTACGTCCACATCGCCCAGTCGCCGGACTGCGTCAATATGATGAGCTGCCACGAATCCGGGGCCTATCAGGCCCATACCAGTTTTCTTCATTGAATGCTGTGTGCTCCTTCAAATCAAACTTATTTAGTGGCTTTGCGTGGACGTCGCCGGCCGCGGATGAGATGACGTGTTTCCTTCTGTCATGCCGAGCGTCCATTTGATCGCTTCGAAATACATCTTCCGGATGTCTGGGTCTTCCCAGGACTCTTCCGTGTGGCCGAGTGTTGAGTAGAAGACGCGACCTTTGCCGTAGGGCTTGCTCCAAGCCACAGGGAAGTCATGATCATTTCGGTGAATGCGCGGGTTATTCGTATAGTCGAGCTTTGTCGGATCTAGGCTGAGTAAAACGTCGACCTTGTCTCGTGACCAGTCCTTGGGCTGATAGATTTCGTCGTATTTTACGAATTCCTTTGGAAGGTGACGTACAGCAGGAAAGTTCGGATCTTCGTTGATGATCGGTGCATTGAATGTCATCCATGGATGCTGATCAAACCACCCGCCAATCATCTCTCCGTACTCTGCCCATGTGTAGTTCGTATCAAGTGCCGCATGGATACCGACGAAGCCCTTTCCGTCTTCCTTGATGAAGGACATCATGTCCTGCTTCTGGCTTGGATCCATATCCAATTCACCCGTCGTGCTTGCGAAGATCAAAGCGTCAAAGTAGTTCAGGTTTTTAGCATTTTTTGTGAGTTCTTTTTTTGTGAGCAGTTCAGTGTCGGTCCGCATCGTTGTGTCCCATAGTCCGCTATCTTTACCCATGGTGTAGATGGCGGCCATCGCGGGCGAGACGGAATCGTGCTCAAACCCCTTTGTCTGACCAATCACGAGAACGTGCTTCAAGTGGATCTGCTTACCATGCGGCGGGGGCGGCACCGCAACGTTTTGTGCCGTTTGTTGCTGTGCAAAGCAGGTTTGAAGGAAGATTCCAAGATTGAATAGAGCGAATGAAAGGAAGAGAAGGTTCCGAGAGTGGCGCAAGAGTTCTCCTTACAAGCTTGAAAAATCAGGTCGTGCCCGAAGCGTCTCGCTACAGGAGCTTCAGTCGATGCTCCAGCTTGCTGCAGCCTCGCTTGCAAAAACTGGAAAATCGTTTCAGCACACAGCAGCCAGAGCAATCCTGCTCGGAGAGAAGTGTATTGACGATTGTCCGAAGACGCAATTTTTTCGATCTGCCCCCGGGAGACAACTGCTGCTTATCGACTTAATTCGTCCGCACACGTTGCTTGTCCCGTGCGAGAATCATCCTTGAAAAAACACAGCTCTCAGATCGCGCCAAACTGATCGTGCTGTGAGGGGATTTTCAGGAAGAAAGGATCTCATGGCTAATTATTTTTTGACACGCAGGAGTCTCGTGCGGCTTGGCGCAGGATCTATCGTGACCCAGGCTGTTGCTAGAGCGATGGCACTGGAGCCTATTGCCATGTGGGGCGCAGGCCGTGCGGTCGCACCCAGTGACACAGTGCGCTTTGCCGCAATCGGTACGGGTATACGTGGCTGCGAATTGCTCAGAGCATCGCTGCTTGTTCCAGGGGTTGAGTGCGTGGCTGCCTGCGATCTTTATGACGGCCATCAGTATGCTGCCAGAGAAGCTATTCAGAAAAATGTCGATGTCACGCGCAATTACAAAGAGATCCTCGACCGCAAGGATGTTGATGTCGTCATTGTGGCGGTCACTGATCACCAGCATCACAGAGTTGTCGTGGATGCCTGTGCTGCCGGTAAGGATGTCTATTGCGAAAAGCCGATGTCTCATAATGTCGAGGATGGTTTCGCGATGGTTGAAGCTGCACAGAAGGGAAGCCGCATAGTGCAGGTCGGGAGTCAGCGGGTTAGTTCCGTTTTATATGTCAAGGCCAAAGAGATCTATGACTCGGGCAGGCTTGGAGACGTCTATTACATCCAGGCCTACTGGGACAGAAATTCATCCGGAGGCTCCTGGCAATATCCCATTCCACCCGATGCGAGCGAAAAGACGATTGATTGGACGGCCTTCCTTGCTGACGCGCCGAAGCGGCCCTTCGATGCGGCTCGTTTCTTCCGATGGCGCTGCTTCCAGGACTACGGCGAAGGTTTGGGTGGAGATTTGTTTGTCCATCTCATCTCTGGGATCCACTTCATCACAGGCACGAATACGGTGCCCAGCAGGGCCCAATCGACGGGCGGTCTGTATCGCTGGAAGGATGGCCGGGATTTTCCTGATCTGTTGGAGACTCAGTATGACTATCCGAAGTTCAAGGTCTCGATTCGTTGCAATCAGAACAACGAGGGTGGAGAGTTTATCGGATTCTATGGCACCAAGGGCACGTTGATCATCAGAGGCTCGACGCTGACATACAGACCCCAGGATACGCGCGAACAGCCACAGAGCTATGCAGTTATGGGTTGGCCTGCAGAGATGCGGAACGAGTATATGGCGAAATGGAAGGCAGAGCATCCGCAGCAAATGCCGCTCAACTACAAGGTGGATGATTCTGTAGAAGAGTACACGACACCGCCCCAATACAGCGATGTTGCAGATCACGAGGCCAACTTCTTTCAGGCGGTGAGGACACGGAAACCGACGGTAGAAAACGAGGTGTTCGGAAACAACGCGGCTATCGGTTGCCACCTTGCCAACTACGCTTACTTCAACAAGACGATTGCGGCCTGGGATGCGAGTGCGAAAAAGATTAGAGGGTGATCTTTAACGAATGCTTTGACCGAAGCAGCCCGTATCCGCTAGAGTTTCGACTTATGAAACGAACCTTGTTGCTTGGGTGTGTCATTGCTACTTCCGCTTTTATGTTGGCGCAGGAGGCAAAGCGTCCAGCAATCACTGGAATCGCGTTTGCACGCTTCTATACGACAGATCCAACCGGAGCCGAGAAATTCTACGGGAATACGTTGGGCTTTCAGCGACATGAGGTGGGCGGCGAGTGGCTCTACCCTGTGAATCGTTCGCAATGGATCGAAGTGGTGCCATCTGCGCCTCCCAAGGAGAATGTCCGCATGGCCGCGGTCGCGTTCACTACGCGCGATGCAGCCGGACTGGAGCGTTACCTGTCGGCGCATGGCATCAAGGCGGAGATACCATTGAAGGCTGGAAAGTTCGGTGTGCGGGATCCCGAGGGCAATCTGGTTATCTTCGTGCAGAGCGGTTCCGATAAACTGGTAGCGAACGCACCGTCTTCACCAAACGCGACCAGCGGGCGCATCATCCACGTTGGCTTTATCGTACGGGATCGCGAGAAAGAGAATGCCTTCTGGCAGGGGGTGTTGGGCTTCAAGCCGTACTGGCATGGCGGGCGGAATGAGCAAAGCACAGATTGGGTCAGCCTGCAGGTGCCTGAGGGCACGGATTGGCTGGAATATATGCTGAACGCGGATCCGTCACCTAGTCTGCGGCAAGCTGGTGTGATGGATCATTTCTCGCTCGGTGTAGTGCACATGAGCGATGCTGTCGCCGCGCTGCAACGGAACAAATGTGAGGGACCAAATTGCACGAAGACCCAGGACGGACGCGACGGCAAAGTGCAGCTCAATCTCTTCGATCCTGACCTTACGCGGGTGGAGTACATGGAATTCACACCATCGAAGGAACCATGCTGCTCACCGTTTACGGGCAAGCATCCCAGCGCTGAAGAAGACAAATAAAATCAAAGAGGAGTGGCATGAGCTCAAGACGTAGTTTTTTGAAGGCTTCGCTTGCTGCAGCGGCGGCGGGTTGTGTACTTGGCAGGGGCGTTGCATTCGGTGATGGTGGTGGCATGACGTACGGGGTGCAGCTCTACATGCTGCGGCGTCAGGCGGAGAGTGATCTCGTTGGTGTTCTGCGCGAGATTCACGACGCAGGATTTGAGCAGGTCGAACTCTACCCCATCGCATACAACCGGTCAGCAACAGAACTCCGGCGCATGGTGCAGGACGCGGGGCTTGGTGCGGTGGCAGGGCACTTCGACTATGTCGGTCTCGAAGAGAAGCTGGACTTCGCGCAACAACTCGGACTGAAGTATTTTGTGTGTCCAATGCTGCCGAAGGATCAATGGACCTCGCTCGAAGGCTTCCGGAAGGCCGCCGAGCTCTTCAACCGTGTGGGCGAGGGAGCGCGGTCGCGCGGCATGGAGTTTGTCTTCCATAACCACGACTATGAGTTTAAGCCAATTGATGGCAGCAATGGCTTCCGTCAATTGATGGACCATACAGATCCCAAGCTGGTAAAGCTAGAGCTGGATATGTACTGGCTGACGCAGGCCGGACAGAATCCGATGGAGGTGCTGAAGAGCCATCCTGACCGTGTGCGCCTGGTGCACATGAAGGACCGGATTGCAGGTGCACCGACGACCTACGACATGGATAAACACTCAGAGAACTTCACGGAGTTGGGACGAGGCACGATCGATTGGCCGGCGCTGCTGGCACAAGCCCGCGCGCAGGGGATTCGATATGCCTTTCTCGATCAGGACGAGACCAGTGGTCCGGTAGTGGCGAGCATCAAGGTCAGCCGTGCCTATCTTCGCAAGCTTCGGGTGTAATTAGTTTTTTTACTTGTCTGATGACATCCCTAAGGTAGGTTGTCTAAAAAGGAAAATGCGTGTTCCCGCAACAGCACTCCCGTTCGTTTCAAATCTCCCAGCTTCAACGTATCCACAATAGGCTGATGAATCTCCGCTAGGGAGAGCAGTCGGTCTTCGTTCTTCTGTAAGTTCAGCCGAGACCGCATCCCGATCTCGAGAGAATCCCAGATCTTCGGTAGGATTTGATTCGACGCTAAGCCGACGATACTTCGATGAAACTGTACATTGGCGCGGGCAAAGCGATCCAAGTCACCACTTCGTGCAGCCGTCCGCATTATCATCTGTTGTGCCTCAATAGAACCCATCTCTTCCTGTAGCTTCGACAAGGGAATGAGTTGTGCCGCGATCTCCTCCAGGTATCCGCGCAGTTGATAAACGTCCTTTGTTTCTCGTGTTGATATCTCTCTGACCCGTGTTCCGCGATAATGCTCTGAAACCAGCACACCAAGCGCTTCCAACTCGCGAAATGCCTCCCGTACAGGTGCCTGACTCACCTCAAATTCATTCGCCAGGGCCAACTCCTTGAGACGCTCTCCGGGTAGATATGTGCCTTCGGAGATCCTTTTCAACAGAGCTAATCGAATACGATCACGCGTAGACCGATGTATCTCGATCGTCGTGCCGTGCGTCATCCGCGTCGAATCCTGAAAGGTCTCCGGATTCGGGGTCACCCTGGAGGCACGTTTCGATTTTGCTGCAGGTGTTTTAGGCATACTCATTGAAACCATGGTCTACATCTTTGGAAGTTGACTTCTATCCCAACCGCCGCCAAGTGCCTTGATCAGCTGGACGCTAGCCGTCATCCGACGCGTCATCAGGTCGGCTGCTGTTCGCTCATTCGAGAGTGCCGTACTCTGCGCCGTGAGCACTTCAAGATAGGTTGTGATGCCGCGTTTATACCGTGTCGTCGATAAATCGACCGATCTCCGCGCAGAAGCCACGGCCACCTGCTGGGTCGTTAACTCTTGTTCCAGCAGTCGTAGTGCCGCCAAATTGTCTTCTACCTGTTGAAAGGCCTCGAGTACATTTTCCCGATAACTCGCGACGGTCGCTTCATGGTTGTCACGCGCCTGCTGGGTAACAGCTCGCCGACGCCCTCCATCGAGCACCGTTTGTACCGCGGAGCCCCCGACGGACCAAAGCGCACTCGGCCCTTGTATCAACGTCCCGATAGCAGCACTTTCAAATCCGCCAGCCGCAGAGAGCGATATCTGCGGGTAGTAAGCCGCAATCGCTACACCGATCTGAGCATTGGCAGAGGCGACCCTGCGCTCTGCCGCAGCGATATCAGGTCGCCGCTCCAGAAGTTCCGAGGGCACCCCCAAGGGAATCTCTGGCGGAGTCGCAGCAAGGGGCGACGGTGTAATCGAAAACGTAGAAGCTGTCTCCCCGGTCAAAACGGCAATCGCATGTTCAAACTGCGCTCGTGCTACTCCGGTCTCGATGGCCTGAGCGCGCGTGGTTTCCAGTTGGGTCTCGGCTTGCGCCACATCCACATCGGACGCGACACCACCACGATAGCGCCTCTGGGTCAACTGCAACGCCTTTTCAAAGTCGATGACCGTCGCATCCAGCAACTGCTTTTGCAGATCCAGGCCGCGCAGAGAGAAGTAATCGACAGCAAGCTCCGAGTGCAGGCTCAGGCTGACATTCTCAAGATCGCCCGCACTAGCCTGTGCGTTTTCCTGGGCCGACTCAACAGTTCGACGCACTTGTCCCCAAAGATCGACCTCGTATGAGATATCGCCCGTTAGAGCTATGTCGCTATATTGACTTGGGGTCAGTGTGTTGAAGTTCGGCCTGTTTTGCGACAACTGGTTTCTTGAACCCGATGGTTGCACTGCGAGTGCGGGGAAGAACTGTGAACGAGCTTGCCGGACGACCTCACGCGCGCTCATATATTGGTGGTACGACACTTTTAGAGTCTGGTTGGAGACTGCGATCTTTTCTTCAAGCGAGTTGAGCTTCTCATCCCCATAGATCTCCCACCACTTACCTTTTGGCAACTGATCCTGTGGCGTTGCCTGCTTCCAATTGGACGGCGTCTCCTTGAATGCCGGAGGTGCTGGCGGTACGGTAGGTTGAACGTAGTTTGGCCCAACTCTGCATCCGCTCAAGACAACCAAAGCCACCGAAGCCACGGCAACTGCGGTGCGGTGAAATTTCCCTAGCTGCTTCATTTCCCGCCGGCCCTTCCCGCCGCTTTAGTCGCCTGCTGGTTTTCTACCTGAACGTTAAGCTGTTCCCCATCGATGATCGAATCGGGAGGATTAGTGATCACGCGTTCCTCTCCCGTTAGTCCGGTTGTGACCTCGGCAACATCTCCGAAGTCGCGCCCCAACGTGATCGGCAACAATTCCGCAGTGTTGTCGCCCTTGGCTACGGCGATCCTCAGCCCTTCGCGACGGAACAAGAGCGCGCTGACAGGGACAACCAACGTTGATCTTAGGCCGTCCTTCAGCTTTAGGTGAACCTCGGCATAAGCGCCGGGAAACAACTCGCCCTTCGTATTATCGACATCTACTTCAACATTCAATGTTCGAGAGACAGGATCGATCGCCCTCGAAGTCCGCACCAGTTTGCCCGGAAAGCGCCGTCCTGGGAACTCGGCAAACATCAAATCTGCGGTAAGCCCAGGTGTAGCTGCCTGCGAATAAATTTGCGGCACGCTGATGAACACACGCAGTCTGTTGATAGCCGCCATCTGGAACAGAGAGCGGGCTTGTCCGCCAGCGGCACCGGAGTCAATCAGCTGTCCGATATCCGTATTGCGCGCCGTCACGACACCATCAAACGGTGCGAAAACTTTTTCAAAGGCTACTAGTTGTCTGAGCCTATCTACATTCGCCTGAGCGGACTTCACTGCCGTCCTCCTTGCGGCGAGGTCGTTCACTGCATTATCCGTGTCCTGTTGCGAGACGGCGTCCTGCTTGATCAGATCTGAGAAGCGGTTTGCGGTAATTTCAGAGAGATGTTCGTTCGCTTGCGCCGTTCCAAGATCTGCCAGCGCCTGCGACAACTCGTGATCGATCTCAGGTGATTCGATCTCGGCCAGCAACTGGCCCTGTTTGACGTGGGAACCAATGTCGAAGTACCAGCGTTTCAGATATCCGTTTGTTCTGGCAAAAATAGGCGAATCGACAAAGGCCTCGATATTGCCCGGCAGCACAATCTCCTGCGAAGGTGCGCCCGGCTTCGGTTGAATCACCAGAACAGTCGGTGCAGCCAGTGCGTTCGTCTCTGCAGCCAGAGCCCTACTCGCACGTAACCTGGGAACGATCCCCGTAATCACGAGTATGGCAACTACGACCAGAAGGACCATCAGGATCACTACATAGCGCATCCGTGAACCCTTGCTTTCCGGCGTCTCGCTATGGTTCCGGTTCACCGCCGCAGGATCCTGGACACCTGTTCGGCCGTTCGAGTTTTTCTGTGCAGCATTGTTCGTCATGATATTTCTCCAGCCGATTCACCAGTACGAAATTCGTCATTGTACTCAACTACCTTGGGCTTGTCCTTCGCATGAACAAGACTGAAAAAGGTCGGCACAAAAAACAATGTGGATAACGTCGCTAAGAGCAATCCGCCAATTACGGCGCGTCCCAGCGGAGCGTTCTGCTCTCCCCCTTCGCCCAGTCCCAACGCCATTGGTACCATGCCTATGATCATCGCCAACGCCGTCATCAGCACAGGACGAAAACGCGTAAACCCAGCCTCTAGCGCAGCTTCTGTCGCGGTCTTCTTTTCTTCCATCTGCTCTTTAGCAAAGCTCACAACGAGAATACTGTTTGCTGTCGCTACCCCCATGCACATAATCGAGCCTGTCAACGCCGGTACGCTCAGCGTGGTGTGCGTAAGAAAGAGGAACCATACAATTCCTGCCAGAGCAGCTGGCAGAGCGGCAATAATAACGAACGGATCCATCCAGGATTGAAAGTTAATGACGATCAAGAGATAGACCAGCACAATCGAAAAAACTAGTCCGCCCAGCAAGCCCACGAAGGATGCCTTCATCGTCTGCACCTGTCCGCGAACAATCACTCGCGTTCCCCGCGGCAGATCATTCTTGGTCTCCGCCAGGATCCGGTTGATCTCCCTCGACACGCCGCCGAGATCGCGCCCTTGCACCGATCCATAAATATCCAGCACCGGCTGCACGTTGAAATGCGATACCGTGGCCTGTTCCTGACCGGGGTTGATTGACGCTAGGTTTTTCAAAATCTGCGGTGGCGTGCCAGCCGAATTGTTGATCGGTATATTGCCAAGGCCCTGGAGCGAATCAGTTTTAAACTGTGGAGTCTGGGCAGAGATGTTATAGCTCACCCCATTTTGCGGATTTAGCCAGAACGTTGGCGCGGTTTGAAAGCTTCCGCTCAATGCAATCAGCAGGTTGCTCGCCACATCGCGCGCTGTATACCCAGCACCTTGCGATTTGATCCGGTCGATATCGACCTGGAGCTTCGGTGAGTTGAACGGCTGCTGGATCCTCAGATCCGTCATGCCCGGCACATATTTAACCTGATTGAACAACTTATTGGCGTACTGGCGGTTTGCTTCAACATTCTGGCCGACAATCTGAATATCGATAGGCGCGGGCAGACCGAAGTTCAGAATCTGGCTGACGATATCGGCTGGCAGGAAGTAGAAAGTCAGCCCGGGAAATTCTCTCGCCAGCCGCCCGCGCAGCGCATGAACGTATTCGTCCGTGGGCCTGTGCTTCTCCGTCAAAGACACCTGGATATCCGCATCGGCGGGTCCTATAGCGGCCGAGTTGCTGTAGGACGTATTGATGCCGGAGTAAGGCAGGCCGATATTGTCCAGAATGTTGGACAACTCACTCGCAGGAATCTCCCTGCGAATACTGTTTTCTATCAAGTCGCATAAGCGAGCTGTTTCCTCGATTCTGGTCCCGGTCTGTGCGCGTACGTGTAACTTGAACTGTCCACCATCAACCGCTGGAAAGAAATCCTGCCCAAGCCACGGGAACAGAGCAAAGGATGCAAGGCAGGCCGCAAAGAAGCAGATCGTGAACAGAACAGGATGCGCAACCGCGCCCTTCAGGAGATTGTGATATCCGCCTCTCAGCTTTTCAAAGCCGTGTTCGAAGGCGAGTTGGAAACGCACAAGCGGATTACGGCTCTCCTTTTTCTTTTCTACCTCTTGTTCGTTGTGCACTTGCAGTAGATACTTCGCCATGGTCGGCACTATTGTTCGCGACAACAGGTACGACGCGAGCATAGCGAATACCACGGCCTCCGCTAGCGGAACAAAGAGGTATTTGGCCACCCCACTTAGGAAGAACATCGGTACAAACACAATGCAAATGCTCAGCGTTGAGACAAAGGCCGGCACCGCGATCTGGGCTGCGCCATCCAGAATGGCTTGCTCGGTCTCCTTCCCCATTTCCAGATTGCGGTTGATGTTCTCGATCTCAACAGTCGCGTCATCGACCAGAATTCCAACGGCAAGCGCGAGACCGCCCAGCGTCATGATGTTAATCGTCTCGCCCAGCGCACTCAACGTGATGATCGAACACAGAATCGACAGCGGGATAGATACCGCAATAATGATCGTGCTCCGCCAGCTTCCCAGGAAGATCAGGATCATGATCGCGGTAAGGCAGGCGGCAATGATAGCCTCTCTTACTACGCCATTGATCGAGGCCCGCACAAAAATCGATTGGTCGGCGATAGGAGTGATCTTCAGCGCTTCAGGCAGCGTCGCAGCCACTTGCGGCAGGAGCCCACGGATTCCCTTCACTATGTCGAGCGTTGACGTATTTCCGTTCTTCAAAACCGTCATCAGCGAACCGCGCTGCCCATCCGATCGGACTATGTTGGTCTGGGGTGGAAATCCATCGCGCACATGGGCGACATCGCGAACGAAGATTGTTGCGCCGTTGGCCACCTTGATTGGAACTTCGTTCAGGTCGTCGATGCCCTCGGGGCTGCCGTTAGTCTCGACGTTGAATTCGAACAGCCCCATCTTGGTCGTGCCCGAGGGCAGAATCAGGTTCTGATTGCCAATCGCTGTCGTCACATCGGATGGCGCAAGCCCTTTAGCCTGCAACGCCTGCGTGTTCAAGTCAACCTGCACCTGACGCTGCTTGCCGCCATAAGAGTAGGGAATAGCCGCACCTTCGACCGTGATCAACTGCGGGCGAAGGAAATTTTGCCCCCAGTCATTGAGTTCCTGCTCCGACATCCCCTTTCCCGATAAGGCCAATTGAAGAATCGGCACGCTGGACGCGTTGTAAACGATAATCAAAGGCGGAGTCGTTCCTGCTGGCAGTTGTCTCAACTGCGTCTGGGAGACTGCTGTAACCTGGGCGATTGCTGTGCTGATGTCCACATGCGGCTGAAAGAAAATCTTCACGACAGCGATGCCTGTCATGGACTGTGATTCGACATGCTCGATATTGTTGACCGTGGTGCTCAACACCCGTTCGGTCAGAATCACAATACGGGATGACATCTGTTCAGCCGACAGGCCGGAGTACTGCCATACAACACTGACCACCGGAATATCGATGTTGGGAAAGATATCCGTTGGGGTCCGCAAAATCGTTACAGGCCCCATGATCAGCAATAATATTGACAGGACGACAAAGGTATACGGGCGCCGTAGGGCTAAACGAACAATCCACATAAAACTTCCTTGTGAACATGTTTACTGGTTCGTAATCGCATTGCGAACCAGTGGGTTATGGAAAACAAGGGGTAACAGTCGGCGCGTTTCATCGATAACTGGATAACTCAAAATTATCGATAATTGGACTTTTAGACGCGGCAGCCTATTTGAAAGATTCAGAAATCGCATAAATTACCTCGAAACGCTTCCGCTTTATTACATAAGTTTGTCGGGGTTTATGACACCGTTAGCGCTGCAAAAGATGATCCACGGGACACGGAAGATCCAATACCAACACCGTTCTATAGATGGTTCCGGCACATTTTAGGATGGCTCTTATGGGCGCCGGAGACCATTGATCTCCTCTTCACTTGTCTGTTTGTTGTCGCGAATTTTGAATCAATACGGCAACGACTTCGATTGTGCCGTAGGGCCTATCGGTTGTTGCGAGGGATAGATCTGCTCGATCGGCCGGCAATCGAAGCGTGCTGTATAGAAACCACCCGAGGAGATCTCGTTACTGATGAACCGATTCGATGCTTGAATTTCTGTATCACCAGATCTGGGACGAATTGCACTAAAACTGGGGCAGGAAGACGTTTTTTGTTGCCTGAATGTAACGCCTCTGACATATTAGGTGCACGCCACGCTATTTCTGAGAGCCTTTCCAGTTCTGCTTGGTAAAAATATACGCACGATCCAGACTTCTCAGGTTCGCGCGAACGGCGTTGGTGTAATCGCATTTCTCGCGAGGCCACGTGCGACTTCTTCGATATTCCCTCGTTCTTGTAGTTTTGTGTCTTTCGTACGCAGGTTTTGGCCAGAACGCCAGCACCTCGTTGCGGGGACTTGTGACCGACCCGGCGGGAGCTGCGATTCCCGGGGCTTCGGTCGTTATCGTGAACGCAGCGAATGGGGTCAGGGTCGATGCGGTGACGAACTCTCAGGGAGAGTACTCCCTTCAGCAGATTGCGCCTGGCACATATACGATTACCGCGACGGCTCCAGGGTTCGGTAAGTTCACCACGACTGCGCAACTGCTGGTAGCTCAGCCTGCGACGGTGAACATGAAGCTGCAGGTGAGTGCAGATGTGGTGTCGGTGGATGTCTCAGCTGCGACGGAAACGATCAATACGACAGACGCTACGATCGGCAACGCGATCAACAATGAGACAATCATGCAGCTGCCAAGCGAGGGCCGCAATCCGCAGACTCTGCTCGCGCTGCAACCGGGCGTTCTGTTCATCGGAAGCAACACGCAGTCGACAGAGAGCCGGAACGGTGTTGTGAGTGGAGCGCGATCCGACCAGACGAATATTACGTTGGACGGCGTGGATAACAACAATCAGGTGAATCCTGCGGCCTTCAGCGGTGTTCTTCGCAACAGCCTGGACGCGACGGAGCAGTTTCGCGTGACGACCTCAAGCTCGAACGCTGATACCGGACGGTCTTCGGGGGGACAAGTGAATCTGGTGACGAAGTCCGGAACAAACCAGATCCATGGGTCGACGTATTGGTATAACCGCAGCAATCTTGGCGTTGCGAACGACTGGTTCAACAAGGCGGCGCAGATCAACTCCGGGTTGCCGAATACGCCGGGCCACCTGATCCGTAACACCTATGGAATTTCGCTGGGCGGCCCGCTGAAGAAAGACAAGATATTCCTGTTTGGAAACTATGAGGGCAACCGGCAGAACGAAGCGGCGCCTACGGTTCGAACGGTTCCGACGGATTCATTACGAGCGGGAAACCTGATGTACACGGCTGACGATGGAAGCAATGTGACGCTGACGCCGAGCCAGTTTGCGAGCATGGATCCCAACTGCTTCGCCAATGGAACCTGCCCATGGGGCCCCGGTGTCAACCCGAACTCCATCGCGCTGTTCCAGTTGTACCCACATAGCAATGGGTTTACAGAAGGCGATGGTCTTAACACCGGCTCGTATAGCTTCGCTGCTTCGGTGCCGGAGATACAGAATGTCTACATCGCGCGGCTGGATTACAACATCAACGAGAAGCACCGGATCTATGTTCGAGCGAGCATGCAGAACGACGCCGATTCGTTTGCTCCCTATTATCCAGGTCAGCCGGCGAGCCAAAAAGACACGGACAATTCGAAGGGCATCTCTGCCAACTACACCTGGACGCCAACCGCGAACATTGTGAACAACCTGCGGTATGGATTCATTCGCCAGAGCATTGCATCGACAGGCGCTGGCAACGGGCAGTATGTCACCTTCCGATCGCTGGATACGCCTGAGGCAAGGACGCGCAGCAGTGCGACGATCGTGCCGACACACAACATCCTCGACGACTACACCTGGACAAGGGGCCGGCATACGGTGCAGGTGGGTGTGAACTATCGACGGTTCACATATCAGAACACTACGAACGCTAACTCCTATTCGGGCGCGTCCGCGAATTATGCGTGGATGCTGGAATCTGGTTTCGCCGGGATCGGTGGCAGCTTCGATCCTGCTGCATTCGGTTTCCCCAACGTATCGGATGGTTTCGGGACCAACTACAACCTTGCGGTCAGCATGCTCGCCGGGTTGACAAACGAGGAGACGGCAAACTTCAACTACAAGCTCTCTGCCGATGGCACGACGGGAACGCTACTTGGGGTTGGAGTGCCGGTGGATCGCAGCTTCCGTTCGAATGAGTTTGAGTATTACGTGCAGGACGCCTTTCGTCCATTGCCGAACCTGACGCTTACTGCAGGCCTTCGCCACACCATTTTGCAGACGCCATACGAGACGAACGGACAGCAGGTCCAGCCGACGATCGATATGCACCAATGGTTTCTAACGCGTGGCCAACAGGCAGCGGTCGGCAACAGCGTACAGCCGGATATCTCATTTGCGCCCTCTGGCCAGGCACGCGGCGCCAAGCCCTTCTATCCGATGAACTGGCACAATATCGCACCGCGCCTTGCCATCGCGTTTGCGCCCGCGCCTGAGGGAGGCACGTGGTTGAACAAACTGCTGGGCGGAGCTGGAAGGAGTTCGATCCGCGTCGGCTATGGCATGTACTACGATCACTACGGGCAGGGCCTGGTGACGAACTACAGCAAGTCAGGATCGTTCTCGCTGTCGAGTTCGATTACTAACCCCGCGAGCGTCCAGACGGCAGACACGACGCCGCGCTTTACCGGGCTGCATAATCTTCCTAATTTGGTTCCTTCCGCGCCATCGAGTATCGGATATCCGCAGACGCCTTCCAACGATCCTAGCGGTACGGGGTTTGCGATCACATACGGCCTGGACGATCATCTGCAGACGCCGTACTCGCATGTCTTCAATCTTTCCTTCCAGCGCGAACTTCCTGGCGGGTTCACACTTGAAGCCAATTATGTTGGCCGGCTGGGCAGACACCTCCTCCAATCGATCGATCTTGCCCAGCCTCTCGATCTGGTGGACCCAAAATCCGGCATGGACTACTACACCGCCGGAACGATGATGTCGCAGTTCGTCGATCAGGGACGTACTGACGTGCCGACGATCCCTTATTGGGAGAACCTCTTTCCGGGGGCAGCGGGACCGTCTGGCGGCGGACCGGTAGGCTCTTCTGCGACGCAGAACATCTACGACAACGAGTGGGTGTTTGCCCGTGGAAACGAGACAGCAGCTTTGTACGATCTTGATATTGCGTGCACCATGGGCTGCCCCAATGGACCTGGACGCTTCTGGCCGCTACAGTACTCCTCGCTGTATGTGACCTCGTCCAACGGGACGAGTTCGTATCACGCGGGCCAGTTCGTTCTTCGTCATCCAATGGCGCACAATGTGCAGATCGATTTGAGCTACACTTATTCGAAGTCGCTCGACTTAGGTTCTGACTCAGAGAGCAATCCGACCAACGTATTCCTTCCAAGTGGAGCCGCAGCGAACTTCGGCATGATTCTGGACGCATGGAATCCCCGTAAAAATTACGCTGTGTCGGATTTTGACACCGCACATCTGTTGACGGCCGATTGGGTATGGCTGATGCCGTTCGGCCGTGGACAGCATTATGGTGGCAATGTGAGCCATCTTGTGGATGCGCTGATCGGCAACTGGAACCTTGCAGGAATTGCGCGCGTATCCAGCGGGCTGCCGTTCGGTATCTCCGATGGCCTTGGATGGTCGACAAACTGGGAGTGGCAGAGCAACATGGTGCAGACCGGCCCGATCAAGATGCGGAAACATCAAGATGCAAACGGCAGTCCACAGGCGTTCGACGATCCTATTGCTGCAGCTGCCAACATGCGCAGTCCTTATCCTGGCGAGGCGGGCCAGAGGAACCAGTTCCGTGGCGACGGGTACTTTGATGTCGACCTGGGACTGCATAAAGGGTTTCATTTTGGCGATCGCTATCTGTTAAATCTGGCGGGTGAGGTGTTTAATTTGACGAATAGCACACGGTTCGATGTGCACTCACTTGATACCGGATCAACCGACGGGCCTCAGATGGGTGTTTATAGCGCGACGCTGACGCAGTATCGGCGTATGCAGGTGTCGGCTCGGTTCCAGTTCTAGGGATGTCATCAAAAATTAACCAGATGGCATTCCCTACAAGTGAAAGGCGCACGACACGAAAGGTGATCTATCTGGGTAAATGGTGGACGCGGTAGGGATCGAACCTACGACCAGTCGATTAAGAGTCGAATGCTCTACCAGCTGAGCTACGCGTCCAGGTTTTGAGAAGTCATCGAGAGCTATGACACGCCTTTGAAACCAGCCTGACTGCAATCAATCGACTATTCAAGAATAACACAGCTTGCAGCGTTACAGGTGCGCTGCAAGCTGTTTCTTAGCCAACAAAATCAACATTCGCTTTGTGCGGAATGATGCCGCGCTCAAAGCCCATGTCAAGCAGCTTTTTGATGGCCTCTCTTCCGTCGGGTCCATAGTTCAACGTGCGCTCGTTTACGTACATGCCCACAAAGCGATTGGCGAGCGATGTATCCAGATCACGCGCGAACTGCATCGCATAGGCTAACGCCTCTTCGCGGTTGTCGAGAGCATGCTGAATGCTGTCGCGAAGTGCATTGGTCGTCGTCAGCAGCGTCTCCGCTCCGAGCGATCGGCGGATTGCGTTGCCGCCCAGAGGCAGCGGAAGGCCAGTCTGTTCTCTCCACCACTGGCCGAGATCCAGCAGTTTTACCAGGCCGTCCTTTGCATAGGTAAGCTGTCCTTCATGGATGATGAGTCCGGCATCATACTCGCCCGCGACAACGGCCGGGATGATCTTATCGAACGGTACGACTGCCGTTTCGATCTCTGGCGCGAACAACTTCAACGTCAAATATGCAGTCGTCAGAGTCCCCGGAACAGCAATTTTCGTCTTCTTGAAAGCATCGAGCGATAGCTTACGGCTGGCGACGATCATCGGCCCATAACCCTCGCCGACGCTCCCACCGCAGGCCATCAAGGTGTACTTGTCCTGCAAGTAGGGATAAGCGTGGAAGGAGATCGCGGTTACGTCATAGAAGGCTTCTTTGATGGCTCGCTGATTCAGCGTTTCAATATCGGTCAGGGTATGGGTGAACTTGTAACCTGGAACACGGACCTTGTTGGTTGCGAGTCCGTAGAACATGAATGCGTCATCGGAGTCGGGGCTGTGGGCAATGCTGATTTCTTGAATCGCGGTGCTGGTTGTGCTCATGATGCAGTAATCCTTGGGGAGAGGTGAAAGTGTTCAATGCTGAACCGGATCTGATCGCCCGGCGCGGAGAGTAGCGAGATAAATACTTTGGGGCCTAGTTTCAGGAGCGGCGCCAGCGTTCGAATGTACTGTAGATGCCGGCCGCTGCCGTAATCTTGATCGCCTCGCCCGGAAGGAAGGGCGCGATTGCCAGATGCCAGGTCGCTGATGCATTCAGGTGGAGCAGGCTCGCCAGCCAACCAGCGCCAAGCGCGAAGATGAACAAGCTGGCCACGCAGCCCGCAAATACGGCTCGCGTAAATCGCGATGCCCGACTACCTGGCGCGCGAACAACCCACCCGGCAGAAGCCGCAGCCAACGGATAAGAGAAAAGAAAACCAGCCGTCGGACCCATCAATTGGGCAATGCCACCTGGACCATGCGGGGTGAATACCGGCAAACCCGTAGCACCCTGAGCAAGATACAGAACCATCGCCGAGAACCCGGCAACAGGCCCCAGAGCCATGCCCACAAGAATGACGGCGAATGTCTGGAGCGTAAGCGGCACGGGAGTGAAGGGAAGTGGCAGCGAAATATGCGCGCACACGGCGACAAGTCCAGTGGCCGCAACGGCAAGGATAATTCTTCCAGTCAGCGTCTTCTGGAAAGAGGCTGAACTGTGCGCGAGACCGGAGGGAGAAGAGATGGCGGATTGCATGCAGCAGGTCCTTTCGCGCTAGTAGCGCCTGTTTGAAGTTGCCTGGGTGCTCGAAGCTCCCCGAGCGTGCCTGGGCTGGTACGGGTCCGAGAGATCGCCAGCGTCTTTGTTGAAGTAAACCCAGTCTAACCGTTCAGGGCTACGGGATTGCGACGACTGAGGCGACTTGCGCCAGCCATCCATTGTTCCGGTACGTTCTTCATCGAAGGATGGCGGAATCTGAACCGCAGTCGCCGCAGTGTTCCAACTCTTTCTGGCTGTTACATCGCGCACTGACTGATGACGAACAGCACGGGGCACGCGTGTTTCCTCTGCAGCCGTATAGAGATGCTGGGCGAAGTCGCGCCGCGATGACGTATGTACCTCAGTGCGTTCGTGGCCGCGACGAATATGGCGAGCAATTGCAAATCCTGCCCACAGAAGGGCCATGAAACAGAGAATCGAAATGGCAAACAGAATCTGCATGAGTCTAGAGAAGGATACCAAGGTGCAAAGGCTTATGCACTTTATTCGATCGCTACCGGTAATTTGCGCAGGATTCTGCCAGAGAATGAGCGATTTCTCGACACTTAGAGCAGAAAAATACGCATGACAGATAACCGTCAATAACTCTTGTGGGGCAGTTTTCAGGAATGGAAGATCAGTACGAACTTGGTTCGCGTCCCGAGCAAGGAGGTTTTCCACTTGACGGTACTCACTGCGATATTTCCACTTGTAATGGAATGTCACGTTCAATCACAGCACGCTCAGATGGAGGTCGGTCCTCCGCCATCGTGCGTCTGTATGGCCGCGCCCACGCCGGCTGGCGAAGGATCGCTACCGGAGCGGCTGCTGTCCTTGCGATTGCGATGGGCTATCACGTCATCTTCGGGCAGAACGGACTTACCGTGTACCAACAGAAGCGCCAGGATGCGCGAACGCTGGACAGCCAGCTACACGATCTGCAAAGAGAAAACGAGCTGCTCAAGGGGCATGTCGATCGGCTGCAGAACGACCCTAACGCGATCGAGCACCAGGCCCGTGAGGAGTTGCACTACACCCGTCCGGGTGAGGTGATCTACACCATGCCTGCCACGACACCCGCAAGCACGGTATCCGTCCCGGCCAGCACGTCCAAACAATAGACAATCTCGATGCCAGCTGAACCGAATCCTCGGTAAGATAGCCAGCGAATGCCCATGGAGCCTGTTCATGAAGTTCAACATGGAAGAAGCTACACATCGCCAAACTTACAATCTACTGATCGGTTTGGTAGCGCCGAGGCCCATCGCATGGATCACAAGCATGAGCGAGGATGGGCGTTTGAACGCCGCACCCTTCAGTGCTTACAACTATCTTTGTACGGATCCACCGATCATCGGTGTAGGCGTAACTGACCGTCCCACTGCGAGTTTCGTCCCCAAAGACACCGCGCGTAACATTCGCCGCACGGGCGAGTTCGTGGTCAATGTCGTGACGGAAGACCTGGCCCGCCAGATGAACGTCTGTGCTACGGACTTTCCTTCAGATGTTGAGGAACTCGATGTGGCTGGCCTTACCACAGCGCCCTCACAGGTCGTGAAGGTGCCGCGCATCGAGCAGGCCCACGCTGCACTTGAGTGCCGCGAGTACACGACCATGGAGATCGGACGCTCGCGCATCATCCTGGGGAGGGTCGTTTCCATCTACATCGAGGACAAGTTCGTCGACCCTGCTGGCCCCTACATACGTGCCGAAGAGCTTCACGCCATCGGTCGCATGAACGGCCTGGGTTCCTACGTCAAAACTCGCGATTCTTTCCTGACGATCCCACGCATCTCGTTTGAAGAATGGAAGCAAGGTAAGCGATAGCCTCAGGCAAGATATTCCTTCAGCCATGCATCGTCCGTACGAACCAGTTCCAGCGTCGTACCGTCGAAGACGATCCTCCCCTCGTTCAGCACCAGGAACTTTGTACTGTCATCGATTCCACCATTTGGGATCGGCTCAATCTTGCCCGTCTTCTCGTCGAACCTGTGCATGGCCAGAAGAAACGCATCCTGTAACCTATGTGTAATCATCAGCGATGTCGTATGGGAGACATCCCGCTGCTTGATCACGAGCTCCACAATGGTTGTTGACGTAATCGGATCAAGGCCTGCCGTCGGAGAATCATAGAGGATCAGGTCTGGCTTGGTGATGATGGCCCGTGCGATTGATACGCGACGGCGCATGCCTCCAGAGAGCTCAGGCGGAAACTTCGCAATCGCCTGTTCCAGTTCGACAAACTGCAGCGCCTCCACAACGCGCGCATGCGCTTCCTCTTCGGGCATCCCTTCTTCATGAAGCCGGTACGCAACATTGTCTTCGACGGAGAGCGAATCGAATAGCGCAGACTCCTGAAAGACCATACCAATGCGCGCTCGCAGTTTGAATAGATCGACCTCCCGCATGGTCGTAATATCCTCGCCGAAGACCTGAATCGTCCCTGAGTCAGGCCGTAGCAGTCCGTTGGCCAGCTTCATCAGGACCGATTTGCCCCCACCGGCCGGTCCCAGGATGATCCTCGTCTCTCCGCGTGCGACGCTAAATGAGATATTTTCGAGGACGGGCTTCTCGTCGAAGCTGATCGAGACATCGTCAAAGACAACGACGGGTGCTCCGGCTTCCTCGGCCTGCGGTCTTTCCAAAACGTCGCTGCTGATAAGGTCTGGCATGGTTTGGAGTTACTTGCCGAAGATGCCGATCATCGCGCGCGTGACGATCAGGTCGACGATGATGATAAAGACGGAGGAGACAACCACGGCTTGTGTCGTGGAGCGGCCGACGCCTTGGGTTCCGCCCTTCGTGGTCATGCCGAAGTAGCAGCCGACAGTGGCGATGATAAACGCCGAAAAAAGCGGCTTTGTGAGCCCTTGAACGACGTCGCCATAGGCAAGTGCGCGATAAGAATTATGAAAATAGGACGACCCGTTGAGTCCCAGCAGCCCGATACTCACCAGTGCGCCACCGGCTATACCGAACGTGTTCGCCAGAATAGTCAGAAAAAACAGCATGAAGATCGTAGCGTAGAGCCGCGGAGTGATGAGTTTACGCACGGGGTCTGTACCCAGGGCGCGCATCGCGTCAATCTGCTCCGTTACCTTCATCGAACCGATCTCCGAAGCCATCCCAGACGCGTTGCGCCCGGAGACCATGAGACCGGTCAGCACTGGGCCAAGTTCCTTCACCATCGAGAGCGCTACGAGGTTTCCAGTCAGGCTGACCGAGCCGAACGCCTGCAACGACGTCGCGGACTGCAGTGCGAGAACGCAACCCGTAAAAAAGCCCGTAAGCACCACGATTGGTGTCGAACCGACCCCGATTGAGTCCATCTGTGTGTACAGATCAGCCCAGTAGCGCGGAACGGAAAAAATGTTGATGACAGCCCGCCACGACAGGATTGAGTACTCCTGCACGGCGGCGATCTTCTCTTTGGCGAAGACTTCTGGCGAGACAAAGGACATGTCGTTATCAGGCTCAATGTATCAGATGCAGGACGACGCCGGGCGATTGCATTGTTTATAAAGGGATTACAGGGTGCCATCCCATGATGCGGAGAGCCCTCCGGAATGAGAAAATAGAAAGGATGACCTCTCAGATGAAGGCGGCAGTGCTGCACGGTAAGGAAGACCTTCGCATGGAGAGGGTGGCAGCCCCTCAGGCCGCTCCTGGCGAACTCGTGGTCCAGGTGCGCGCCGCGCTCACCTGCGGGACCGACCTCAAAGTTTACCGCCGTGGTTACCACGCCATGATGCTCAAGCCACCCATCCTCTTTGGACACGAACTGGCCGGAGTGATCGCTGAAGTGGGCGCAGGGGTTACAGGTTTTCGCGAGGGGGATCGAGTCGTGGCCCTCAACTCAGCCCCCTGCGACGTCTGCTTCTTCTGCCGTCACGGCCAGCAGAACCTCTGCGAGGACCTTCTTTTCAACAACGGAGCCTATGCCGAATACATCCGCATCCCGGACCGTATTGTCGAAAAGAATACTCTCCACATTCCCGACGGTGTCCGCTTCGAACACGCCGCGCTCACCGAACCTCTGGCCTGCGTTGTTCGCGGCCTCGAAGAGTGTGCAGCTAACCCCGGCGACACCATGATTGTCATCGGTGCCGGCCCCATCGGGCTCATGTTCATGCATGTTGCCGAGCTGGCCGGTGTCAACGTTATCGCCGTCGTCAAGCGTGAGGACCAGATCGCCGCTGCGAAGCTCTTTGGCGCTCGTGAGGTCGTCCAGGTCGAAGCTGTCAGCGATATCATCGCTGCAACCCGAGCCCTTACCCCCGAAGGCCGCGGTGCCGATGTCGTAGTCGAAGCTGTTGCTACCCCCGTAGCGTGGGAGTGGGCCGTCGACATGGTCCGAAAAGGTGGCCTCGTCAACTTCTTCGGTGGGCCGCCTAGCGGTACCAAGGTGCAGCTCGACACCAACCGTCTCCACTATGGCGATATCACCCTGAAGGCCAGCTTCCACCACACTCCGGCGACCTGCCGCACGGCATTCGACCTGGTGACAAGCGGCCGCTTCAAGTGTGCCGAATACATCACCGGCCGCGTAGGCCTCGATCAGGTCCCTGAGGTCTTTGCCCGAATGATGACCCGTAACTCCCGCGATATCAAGACAGCAGTCTTTCCTGACGGAGTGCCGCAGTGAGCGAAATGACCGTATCGCAACACGCACTGCTAGGCGCTCCCCACGAGTACCTCACCCCGATTGAGCGCCCAACTCTTGATGAGGCGAAGGCCTGGTGCCGTCACCTCGCGTCCACGCACTACGAGAACTTCCACGTCGCCACCTGGTTCCTGCCCAACAAGGTACGCCCCCACTTCGAAAGCATCTACGCCTACTGCCGCGTCGCCGACGACCTGGGCGACGAAGTAGCTGACCCCAGCACTGCGTTGCGCCTGCTCGACGCCTGGGGCTCGATGCTCGACGAGTGCTATGACACCCCCGAGCGTTCCCTGCATCCCGTCTTCGTGGCGCTGCACGAGACTATTCGCGAGTGCGACGTGCCCCGCGAACTCTTTGCCGATCTCATCCACGCCTTCCGCATGGATCAGGTCAAGACTAGTTACAACACCTGGGACGAACTGCTCGAATACTCCCACTATTCCGCGAACCCCGTAGGTCGCCTCGTCCTCTGGGTATGCGGCTACAAGGAGGAGTCCATCGCGCTGCTCTCTGACAAGGTCTGCACTGCGCTGCAACTCGCCAACTTCTGGCAGGACGTCGTGGAAGACGCCGAGCGTGGCCGCCGTTACCTGCCCGCTGATGCCATGGAGCGCTTCGGCGTCGAGGAGGGTCAGATCATCGGACGAGTGTTCACCCCTGAGTTCCGCACCATGGTCGAGCACCTCGTCCTCCGCACCCGCCAGATGCTGCGTGAAGGTGGAACCGTCAGCAAGCATGTCGACAGGGATCTCTCCGTCACCCTCGACCTCTTCCGCAAAGGCGGCGAAGCCATACTCGCTGGTATTGCCGCGGAAGACTTCGATGTCCTGCGCGGAAGGCCCGTCGTGTCGAAGACGAAGAAGCTGAGCCTGCTTGCCGGGGCGCTGGGAGCGAAGATTCGCGCGGGGATGTCACGTTGACCACTGCCGAAGCCTACTCCATCTGCCGCAACATAGCGCAACGCGAGGCAAAGAACTTCTACTATGCCTTTCGCGTCCTTCCCGAGCACAAGCGCAACGCCATGTGTGCCGTCTACGCCTTCATGCGCCGCGCCGACGACATCGCCGACGACGAATCCCTACCCATCCCTGAGCGCCGCGTCGTCATGACAAAGTGGGTTGAGTCTTGGCGCACTGCACGAACCTCCGGCATCACCGAAGACCCTGTCTTCCTCGCCCTCAACGACACACAGAAGCGATTCACGATCCCAGACGCTCTACTCGAAGAGCTGGTGCAGGGAACCACCATGGACCTCGAGCCCCACCCGGAGCTCGAGAACAAGATCCAAACCTTCGCCACCTTCGAAGACCTTTACCGCTACTGCTATCTGGTCGCTTCCGTGGTCGGTCTGGTCTGCATCCGCATCTTCGGCTACACCGATCCCCGCGCCGAAAAGCTAGCCGAAGAGACTGGCGTGGCCTTCCAACTGACCAACATTCTTCGCGACGTAAAAGAAGACGCCGAGCGGGGGCGCGTCTATCTGCCGCTGGATATACTCGGCGAGTTCGGTATAAGCCTCGACCGCGTTCTGGCCCTGGCAGACGGCGCAGAGCTCCGTCAAAATGAACGTTCGGCCCTTTATTCGCTGGGCTCTCAGGCCGAACGCTACTACGCCTCCGCCGACCGCCTTCTGCCTTTGATCGATCCTGATAGTCGCGCCGCACTATGGGTACTCGTCACCATCTATCACCGTCTGCTGCTTAAGATCCGCGCCGTAAACAACGACGTCTTTAGCCAGCGTGTAAGCGTGCCGACTCCGGAGAAGCTGTTTATTCTCGCGCAGGGAGCAGGCATGACCATGCGCAACCGGATATCTTCGCGATGAACTCCGAACACCAGGACGTCGTCATCATCGGCGGAGGCGTAGCGGGTCTCTCTGCCGCTGCAGCTTTAGCCGGAGCGGGCGCCAAGGTGACTCTCCTCGAGCGCAGGCCATACATCGGCGGCCGAGCCTACTCCTACGACCACCCTGCGCTCGAAGAAACGATCGACTCCCAGCACGTCGTTCTGGGCTGCTGCACCAACATCCTTGACCTCTGCCAACAGGCAGGTATGGCCGATACGATCCGTTGGTACGACGAGCTTACCTTCCTCGAACCGAGCGGTCGCCGAACCCTCCTTCGCTCAAGCTGGCTGCCAGCCCCTGCACACCAGGCCATCAGCTTCCTCCATGCACCGATGCTCAGCCTGCGGGACAAGGCCGCTATCGCTACCGGCCTCGCAAGATTTCTAGGTGGCTACCCAGCCGATGACACCGAAAGCTTTGCCAGCTGGCTCAAACGAACCGGCCAGACCGACCGCGCCATTCGCCATTTCTGGGAGCCAGTCGTCGTCGGAGCCCTCAACGACGGCTTCGAGCGCTGTTCCGTCAAATACGCCGGCAAGGTCTTCCACGAGTCCTTCCTACGCTCCCCACAAGCCGGTCGCCTCGGCATCCCGGCCGCCCCGCTTAGCGAGTTCTTCGCCCCCATAGCGGAGTTCGCCCAGCGACAAGGCGTCACCGTCAAACTCAAGTCCGGAGTCGACCGCATCGAGCATACCCCCGACGGCCACTGGCAGATCCAAACAGCCACCGAACTCCACTCCGCTTCAGCCATCATCCTCGCAAGCGACTTCAAGCAGACACGAAACCTCTTGGCAACCTTACCCTCCCCGGCAACCGATGCCGCTCGTCAGCTCGGAGTCTTCGACCAGTTCATCCCCGCGCCTATCACGACCGTCCACCTCTGGTACGACCGCGACGTCATCGGACTCGACCATGCGGTTCTCCTCGACACGCGCATCCAATGGGTCTTCGCGAAGTCGCGCATCAGACGCTGGTCCGCAGAGCGTGGCTGCTACCTTGAGCTCGTCATCAGCGCCTCCTGGCCCGAGCTAGAAATGGGCAGGGAAGCGATCCTTGCATCAGCCCTGCAGGAGTTCGAGACCTTCTTTCCCGCTGCCAAACAAGCCAAGCTCCTCAAGACCAGCGTCCTGAAAGAAGCCCGCGCAACCTTCTCCGTAACCCCCGGACTCGACCGCTACCGGCCGCAGCAAACCACCCCATGGACTGGCCTCTACATCGCCGGCGACTGGACCGCCACCGAATGGCCCTCCACCATGGAAGGCGCTGTCCGCAGCGGCAGACTAGCCGCCGGAGCCCTGACCGGTGACACCCACCGCTTCATGGCAGCAGAAAGCCCCGCCACAGGCATGATGCGTTTCCTCTCGAAATAACTTGGCATCTACTTCGCCAGCAGAGCGACGCCGATGCAGACAAAAATTGCCGCGAACCACCGCCGCCGATCAACGTTCTCATGCAGGAAAAATTTTGCAGCGAATGCATTGCCAATAAATGTAAGCGAAGCGCTGGCAGGCGCAGCCAGCGAAACATCAACATGCGACAGCGTAAGCAGCAACGTGAAGAAGCTAAGTGCCATACAAAGCACGCCAAGCAGAAACATCGGGCTGGAGACTACAGCCTTGATCGCACCCATCAAGCCGGACTTCGCGCGAATCAGATCAAGATCCCCCAGCCGCCTCATCGCACCCGCAGTCAAAACGTCTCCTGCCACAGCCGTGATCGCGACCGACAAAATCGTCGCCCAAGTAAGCAAAGGCCCAGCGGTATGCCCGTTCATGCGTTTGGCTCCGGAGTATTTGCAATCAACGGATCAATGTCAGCCCCGGGATGTGGCGCATGCTCAGTCAGCGATGGCCCATTCGCCACAAACCCCACGCCACAGACAATCAGAACAATGCCCAGCCACCGATAAATCGAGAGGTACTCCTTGAGCCAGAACTGTGAGAGGAGGGCAACCACAACATACCCAAACGCCGTGGCCGGAAGAACAAACGTAAGGTCCGCCCAACTCAAAGCGCTTAGATAACTCGCAAAGAATCCCAGCAAGCAGAGAATCCCGGTGATCACCCATGGATTTCTAAGTGCAACAAACAGCATCCCAAGATTGTGCAACGATACAGGCCCAACCTGCGTCATGCCATGCGAGAGCAACGTGTCGCCCACCGACGCCGTGAGCATCACGGCCAGCAGAACAAGATAGCGCTGCAAAGAAAGTCGATGTTTCATCGTGGAAGCCCACCACTCAAGAAAAAAGCGGCCAGCGAGAAGGCTGACCGCTTCGGTTCGACGCCGATTAGGCGTTCATGCTGACGGATTCCTGCTGCTTCAAAGCGTTCTCTTCACGCTTCGCACGCGCAGCCTTGTTACGCTGGGAACGAAGCTTCATGAAAGCCTTCGCCTCAACATAAAGCCGCGGAACATCTCGGTTCACAACGGCCTTCCACACCACGCGGAACGCGGCCTTCGGACGGAAGTAGTACTCGTCGTAGAACTTGTGCACCATCTCCATGACGTACTCGGTCGGCAGCCCCGGATACTCAATGTGCGCCATCTGATGGCCGCCGCCGTCTTCCATCTTCTCGTTGGTGATGAAGTTGTTGCGCTTGGCGAAGTCGTAGAACTCCGTCCCTGGATAGGCGTGCGCCACCGAAACCTGGATCGTCTCGCAGTCCAGCGTCTTGGCGAAGTTGATTGTGTTACGGATCGACTCCTTCGTCTCGCCCGGCAGCCCAAGGATAAAGTCCGCGTGAATAATCAGCCCAAGATCGTGGCAGTCCTTCACGAAGTCGCGCGCACGTTCAACCGTCGCACCCTTCTTGATGTTCTTCAGAATCTGCGGGTCGCCGGACTCAAAGCCCACGATCAACAGCCTGCAACCGGCTTCCTTCATGGCCTTCAAGGTGTCGCGGTCCGTCGTTACACGAGAGGTGCACGACCAAGTCAATCCCAGCGGCTTCAGCTTTGCGCAGAGTTCGATGGTGCGCGCCTTCTGGATGTTGAAGGTATCGTCGTCGAAGAAGAATTCCTTAACGTGAGGAAAATTCTCTTTCGCCCACTTCATCTCAGCAGCCACATCATCGGTCGAGCGCTTACGCCACGCATGGCCCGAGAGCGTCTGCGGCCAGAGGCAGAAGGTGCACTGGGCCGGGCAGCCACGCGTGGAGTAGAGGGAGATATACGGATGCAGCAGGAACGGCACGTTGTACCGTGTGACGTCCATATCGCGCGCATAAATCTTTGTCGCCCAGGGCATTGCGTCCAGATCTTCAACCTGTGGACGATCCGGATTATGTTGAATCACACCCTTCGCATCCTTATAGCTGATGCCGAGGATCTCATTCAGTGGCTTACCGTTCGCGTACTCCACAACAGAGAAGTCGAACTCACGCCGACAGACGAAGTCGATCACTTCGCACTCATTCAGCGCACGGTCCGGGTCTGTCGTGACCGGCGGCCCAACGAACGCTATCTTTATAGAAGGATTAGCGTTCTTGATCGCTCGTGCTAGCCCATGGTCGCCGCTCCAGCCTACAGTCGACGTAAATAGCACTAAAAATTCGTAGCCCTTTGCGATCTCGATGGTCTCTTCCGCCGAGACGTGGTGCGGGGGAGCGTCCAGCAGTTTGGAGCCCTCCAGCATGCCAGCGGGGTACGCCAGCCAAACCGGATACCAATAAGATTCGATCTCGCGGGTAGCGGGCCAGCGGGAGCTGGCACCACCGTCAAAGTTCTCAAAGGAGGGCGGGTTCAGAAACAATGTCTTCAGTGGCATAATAATAGTTCAATTTTACCATTCAGTTACGGCCAGAGGGGGCTTTTCTGGTGTTCCAATCCGGGTTCCCTCTTACGGCCCTTTACCTGAATGTTTGCTATGGTTTCGAGGTTTCCGGAGGTTGTGATTGTGCAGCAGCTTTCAGCCACGATTCTAAGTCGCCGGTCTGCCGCATCAGATTGATCTGCGATTGCCGCACCTGAAATTCCGCATCGAGAACCGCCAGAAACTTCTCTCGTTCCGCAATGCGCGACAACTGCTCATCCTTCGGCGTCATCGGAGGGCCCGATGGATTGCCGCTGCCAGCCTGCAACTGCACTTCCATCACAGCCAGTTGCTGTTGCGCCAGTTGCCGGTCGAGACTGGCCACCTCGGCCCGCGCGGCCAGCTCCGCCGTCGCATGTCGGAGCTTCAATCGGCCATCGAAAAACTGGTCGCGAGCAACATTTGCCTCATGCTGGGCACGCACCGCCTCCGCTGCTGATTCATGTGCCTTGGCACGCTGAACCGAATCGAAGATCGGAAACCTGATATCAACGCCGATTCCAAAGTTGTTGTACTGAAAGTGTTGATAGAACTGATCGTAGTTGTTGAACTTTGCGAACAGGCTGTACTGTGCGACAAAGTAGACCTGCGGACGCCAGAGATAGCGCGAATCACCAAACGCAGTCTGCTGCTTCGCCTTTGCTATGGCATAGGCCGACTCGACCCCGGGGCTGGTAAGCGGTGCCTCGCCTGTGGCGTCCCCTGTCTGCGGCGGTGTGATCTGGGGAATGCTCGAAGGGACAACAGTCAGGCCTTGTGCGGGCAGCCCGGTAAGCCGCGCCAGATGCGCCTGATCAGCCATCGCATCATCCTCGGCACGGAGCCGGGCAAGTCGAATTTGAGCCGCCGAAAGTCTCGCTGTCGTCAGATCGATCGGCGTATCCTGGCCTGCATCAAGTCTATTCTGCACGATGCTCACCAGCTTTGCCGCAAAGCCCGCCTGATCTCCCAGAGCCGCATGTCGCTGCTGGTCGTAGCCGAGCGCCAGATAGGTGATCGCTGCATCTTCGGCAACCGCCTGGCGAGCGTCGCGCAATGCGAGGTTTGCCGCGTTCAGCGAAGCTTCAGCGGCCCGAATGTAATCCTTCTGCGAAAAATTCAAGAGCAGCGACTGCGACGTAAAGTTGAAGACTGACGGCTGACCCAGTGGAAAGCCATAGGAGTAGCCAAGCCCTGATCCTCCCGCCAGCGTCGGGATATACACATCCCGAGCCTGTTCAAGTACGGCCAGCGCCTTGTCTACGTCGGCTTGCGCGATCATGACCTTGGGACTGTTCTTCAGCGCCAAATCCACCGCTGTCGTGAAGGAGATCTGTGCTACCGTTGGCGTCACCGCAAGGGCAAACGCGCAAGACGCAACGAGCAATCGAAGAAGGCGGGTCATACGTCGAGAGAAGCTCCTGCAACATCGGCTGAAGATCATGGTATCGTCTTTTGCTTACCTCCCCTGCATAGCTTTGATGGCAGGGGGGTAGTTGGAGGCAAGCGCAAGCGCGGCGGCGTACTCCCGATGCGCACCGGCTACATCCCCGCGATGCAGGAGCAGGTCGCCAAGCTGTACATGTACCTTGAACGCCGGAGCATCATCCGACTTGGCGGAGGAAGAGAGATAGTCGCGCAGACACCGCTCAGCCAGCTCCGGCGAACGGTTAAGGAGCGTCAGTACGCTCGCCACATCGACCAGCGCAGGCCCCTTCGCATGGTCTGCCGCGATAGCCGCCTGGAGCGTCGCATAAGCTTTGTCATTCTGTCCGTGCTGCTGATAAAAACTCCCAAGATCGACGTAAGCCTCCGGGGCCCTTCCAGCCGCGACCGCCGCCTGAAACTCGGCTTCGGCCGTAACAGTATCTTTCTTTTTATTCGCGATCATCCCTAGCAGACGATGCGCACGTGCCGCCGAGAGAGGACGCATTCGAGCAGCGATCGCAGCGGCCTTATCGAGCCCACCGCCGACGATCGCAGGAGCCTCTACATAAAACTGCCCAAGGTCGCTCAGCGCCTGAACACTCACCGGATTCAACTCCACCCCACGCTCAAACGAAACACGGACTTTCTTAGCAATTCCGAATGCAACAAGCGGATTCGCCTGCGATGCTTTCAGCCCATAAGAGCGCCCTAGCCAGACCTGATGATCGCTCTCGGAAGGAGCACTGGCCGTGGCAGCCTCGCATTCTCGAACCGCGCCATCCGCCATGTCCTGCGAATAATAGACACGGCAAAAAAGTTGACGAGCCTTCGCATCGTTGGGTTGTGTTTTCAAGATAGCCTGAAGCACTGTGCTAGCTTCATCGACCCGTCCCTGCTGCAGTAGAGCGTTCGCTTGGACATTGTCCGCATACATTGAACAGACGCCGCCGGTCAGAACCAACAAGAGCAAAGCCAACCGGACAATCAGACGTGAGGCAAGGGCCATGGCTATTCGACGATCTTCACGGCAAGCCCGTTGGACAGATCGCGGTTGCTTGTGGCGGTCGTAGCGACGGTGTCCTTCTCGGTGAGTCCGCCAGTAATCTCAACCCGTGTTAGCGTGACCACGTCGATCTGCACCGGCGTCCTTACCAGTCTGCCGTCGATCACGCGAAACACGAAGTAGTTCGTCCCCTCAGTATGCAGGGCTTCACGCGGTACGCTCAGAACATTGAACCGTTGCGATACCGTCACAGTAACGGTCACGTTGGTATTCGGCAGCAGGTCTCCCTGAGCGTCATCCACCGTGATGATGCATTCGCCAACATTACGAGTGCCATAGGTAATCACAGTCGACGGTGCGCGGCTGATGTGACCATGCCAGGTCAGATCTGGTTTGGCATCCCACACAATCTTTACGGCTTGCCCGACCGCGAGCTTGCCGATCTCCGGTTCATCGAAGTAAGCGCGTACCTGGATTCGATTCAGGTCGGCAATATCCATCAGATCCTCGCCTGCCTGCACAAAGTCATAGGTCGAGACCGGAATCGAATACACCGTCCCAGCCAGCGGCGACCGGATATTAACCGCCGCATAGGCACTTTGAGCCGCGGCAACAGCCGCTTTGGCCTCCTCCACCTGCGCCTGAGCACGCGCGAGGTCGCTGGTGCCATAACGTTGTGTCGTTCTTGTCTTGAGGACGTCAAGCGACGCATTTGCAGCCTGCAATCGTTGTTCGGCTGAAGCCACTTCGCTGGCCGACGCAGCACCCTTCTGCTGCAACTGCTTCAATGCAGCCAGGTCCTTCGTGGCTTGCTGCTGTTGCAGTTGCGCCCGGTTCAGGTCGTTATTCAGACCGATGCGCTCGTCCTGCGTTCCACCCTGCTGTATGTCATGAAGATTTGCCTCGGCTGTTCGCAGAGTGGCATTTGCAGTAGCAAGCCGGGAGACAGCCTCCGCGTCATCCATCCGGATCAGCAGATCTCCCTTTTTCACCTTCTGGCCGACCTCTACATGGATCTTGGCGATCGTTCCCGGCGCTGAAGCATGCGCCTGATAGTACTCCACAGGCTCCACCCTGCCATTAGTCGATACTGTCCTCAGCAGGTTCTGATGATCGACAGCCGCCGCGCGGATCTCCACCGTCTCGCGTGTGAAGGAGCGAATACCCACCACAGCCAGGGCAATAACCGCGAGCACGATGCCCAGGAGGACAACAGGATTTGGGCGTCTTGTCTCGATCGTCGGCATGAGGTTGAAACGTCAGTATATAAGACGCTCCTCAACCTTAAACGAACCATAAGATTTCTTCTCTAATAAGAGAACCTGCTGCGGCACACCTGTGCTTCTATAAATCGAGATCCCGCACAAGCTCATGCATGGTAAATTCCGAACGCTCCAGATGCTGGTATTGCCTTAATCGACGCCTACACCACCACGCGTCTGCCGAAGATCAACCAGTTCCAGCTCAAGCCCCGGAAACTGCGGGTTTGTCTTTGCCTTCAATCGATAGGCAATATCAACGCACGATCCAGGCCTCAGGTCCAACGTCCTGCAACTCTCCACCCACTCGGTACCGCGGCTCCATCCCAGCGCGCTGAACCGTCCAGCCACACCATCCCCTCCAATCTCGAGGCAGATGTGTCTCTCTTTGATGATGCGCACCTCAGCACCGAGCGTCACGTCTTTGGTTACAAATACTGGCTCTGGATTTCCATTGCCAAATGGCCCGCATCGTGTGAGCCAGTCAAAAAACTCTTGCGTCAAATCACAAAGCCGCACCTCAGCATCACATTCGAGCGGCGGCATCAGCACAGGCCCGGTCAGCAGGGAAGTGCCATAACTCCGCATCCGTTCTCTCAGCGCATCAACTCGATCAGACGGCAGTGAGAACCCCACTGCATAAGCATGGCCCCCGAACCGCGTAAAGAGAACGCCATTCTCTCCCGCAGAAGCGCCGTTTCCATCGACCCCATGCACGCACGTCAACGCATCCAGCAGATGAAAGCCCGCGATCGACCGGCCCGACCCATGCGCCTGTCCATCCTCATGCATCATCACCAAAGCGGGCCGTCCCGTACGATCCACCACTCGCGAAGCAAGAATCCCCAGCACGCCGCGATGCCAGTCCGCGTCATCAAGGATGATGCACTCCGGCAGAAAAACGCCATCTTGTCCCCGCATCGTCTCAAGTTGAGCTTCAATCGCTTCGAGCGCTCTGGCCTCCGTCGCCCGCCGTTCATCGTTCAGCCGGTCGAGCTTCTGCGCCAATTCCATCGCCCGCGCCGAATCCCGCGTCAGGAACAACTCAACGACATCACTGCCAATATCCATCCTGCCCGCTGCATTGATACGAGGTCCCAGACGAAACCCTACCTCGGTTGCCGTCGGAGCGCGATCGGGCGGTATCTTGGCCACCTCCATCAGCGCTCGCAGCCCCGCCTGCACAGGATTTCGCAGCTCACGCAAACCCAACGCCGCAATCACCCGATTCTCCCCTTCAAGAGGCACCGAATCAGCGATGGTAGCCAGCGCTACCATCTTCAGAAAGGAAGGAATCAACTTCTTTCTCAATACATCACGCTCGGCATCGGTCGCCGCCGCTGCAGCAAGAATGGCATGTGCTAGCTTGAACGCCACCGCCGCTCCACAGAGCGATTTGAAGGGATACGGGCACCCCTCCTGCGCCGGATTCACCACCGCCAACGCCTCCGGAACTCCCACCACATCATCCGGCAGGTGATGATCCGTCACAATCAAATCAAGCCCCAGCGCCTTCGCCTCCGCGGCAGCCGCAAATGCCCGAATGCCGGTATCCACGCTGATTACCACCCGGATCCCTGCCGCAGCCGCCTGCCCCAGCACACCGGTCTGCATCCCATATCCTTCGCGAAGGCGATGCGGCACATGGTAGGTCACCTTCGCCGGTGTATCCTTCGGAGCAATCCGCTCGATAGCCGTCTTCAACAGCACCGTAGCGGTCGTTCCATCTACGTCGTAATCGCCATAGATCAGAATTGCCTCACCCGCCCGCACTGCCTGTTGAACGCGCGCCACTGCGGCGCCCATTCCCAGCATCAGCGTCGGATCGTGCAGGTCGTCTATCGAAGGATAGAAAAACCGACGAGCCTCGATCTCCCCCGTAATCCCACGCCCAATCAACAGACTTGCAATAGCAACGGGACACCCAACAACCCCAGCCAGATGCACGACGGCCTCAGCATCGACTGCCTGTATCGTCCACTCCCGTTCGAGCCCACGCTGGGCAGAGGCCATCTCTCTTACTCGTCGCTCTCGCGGTCATCCACCACAATGCCGCCCAACTCCGACACCGTCTCCATCAGATCCTGGAAGCTGTCATACCAGTCCGTCGCAATCTCGAAGATGAACATCACACCCTGATGCGCGAACCCAAGTTGCAAATATCCCACCTTGCCTACATGCCGCACCAGGTACTCTGCATCTTCAAGCTCTTCTGCCGCGTCATCCGGAAATGTCTGGTCGCGGATCTGCTCCATTAGAATCGCAACGTCGCTCTTCTCGAGCACCACCTCGCTCATCGTCAAAAATGGAGCCCCGGCAGCCTTCGCATGCTCCACGAAGTCCTTCCAGCTATCTGCATGTTCATTCTCGAAGATGACCGTCGGCACATCTTCAGGCACAAAGGCGTTGAGCCGCCGCATACCATGCCCAGCGATGAATGCCACCATGTCGTCTTTAAGCGAAATTAAATTGTCGGGTTGCATCAAGCATCTATTGTCTCAAAAACCCCTGTGCATCGCACCTCCGGTAAACTAAACAAATATAAGGAATTGCAGAGCGTCAATAGATAAGGAATCACCGATTGCCAAAATTCGACCACCACATCTTCATCTGCACGAACGAGCGCGACGAATCCGCAACCCGTCCCAGCTGCCTCCCGCAGGGAAGTAAGAAGCTCAAATCAGCCTTCAAAGATGCCATCAAGGAAACCGGCCTCAAGCACCACATTCGCGCCAACGAATCCGGCTGCCTCGACCAATGTGAACACGGTCCTGTCGTCGTCATCTATCCCGAAGCTGTTTGGTACGGCAACGTCCACGTCTGCGACGTCGAAGAGATCGTCACTGAACACCTCCTCCACAACCGTCCCGTTGAACGCCTTCGCCTTCCCGACACCTGCCTCAACACCGAGCACTGCCCCCACAAACCCGCCACAAAACACAAGTAGTTCGCCATAAGCCCATGCGCGCCAGCATGATATATTCGAAGGAAAGTCAATGATTTTTTCTAAAGATTACGTTGGATACCTGGCGCGCCAGACCGTGAAACACCTCGTCAGCGCAAAGATGATCGAAACTAGCAAACCGGCCATCCTCGACGAACGTGTCGCAGCCGCCATGGTCGATGAGCTCTCTCTCGAAGACCGCATCAATGACGAGGTCCGCGTCATCCTCGAAGCCTTTCAGGATGATATGCGTAAGACCGGTGCCAGCTACCCCGAGATGTTCAAAAAGGTGAAGAACGAGCTGGCCCGCAAATACAAGGCGGTGCTGTGAGAATCTCCCGCGACAAGCTCAATAAACTCGCCCACACCGTAGCCGACACCCTCGCCGAGATCCCGGAGTGCGACTTCCTTGAGGACCGCAACACTATCCGGCAGGAGGCCCGCAAAGCACTCGAGAAGCTCCTTCTCGAAGAGACCAGGATCGACGCCGCCGCCCGCCAGAAGATCGCCTCGCAGCGCAAGATCATCCTCGAGGGCTCGCAGGAGTGGGACATCCTCTACCGCAAGTACTACAACGACGAAGTCAAAAAGCTCGGCCTCTAGACTTTTGTTTTCCGCATCCTCGCGTCGCCCAAAATAACGCACTTAGCTGCTATAATGGATCTATCGCAACTGAGGGATTCCCTCTCGTTTTGGCGTCATGGTGTAACTGGTTAACACGCCGCCCTCTCAAGGCGGAGAGTACGGGTTCGATCCCCGTTGACGCTACCAAACCCTTCTTCAGTTAGTGTTTGGCGCCATGGTGTAACTGGTTAACACGCGGCCCTTTCAAGGCTGAGAGTACGGGTTCGATCCCCGTTGGCGCTACCAAATCTCTTCATCGTCCCCCTAAGCCGCAATATTTCGCACATTCCCGCGAATTTGCATTACTCAGCTCACAATCTCGTGCTAAACTTTCGGGCTACATGAGCTCTGTCTACCAAAACGCGATTGACGAGACTCAGCGCGAGCTGGATGCTGTCGAACAAGCGATCAACGCCTTGAACGCGCGAGCCAAGTTTCTCAGGGACTATATCGAGCACACGGAACAAATGATGCAGCGGGAGCCCGTCGCCCTCGCCACCATGTCCGTTTAGTCGTCCTCC
This sequence comes from Edaphobacter aggregans, assembly GCF_003945235.1. Taxonomy (NCBI): domain Bacteria; kingdom Pseudomonadati; phylum Acidobacteriota; class Terriglobia; order Terriglobales; family Acidobacteriaceae; genus Edaphobacter; species Edaphobacter aggregans. The sequence goes on along the minus strand of NZ_RSDW01000001.1, from coordinate 300,241 downwards.
GTGCGGCGATATACTGTTCTCTGTGAGCAAGACTTTCTATATCGAAACCTTCGGCTGCCAGATGAACGTCCATGACTCTGAAAAAGTCATCGGCACCCTTGAGCACCAGGGCTACGCCCGCGTCCAGGACGAAGCCGACGCCGGCCTGATCCTCTACAACACCTGTTCCATCCGCGACAAAGCCGAGCAAAAGGTCTTCCATCGCCTCAACGAGTACAAGCGCCTCCAGGGCGAGGGCAAAAAGTTTGCCGTCCTCGGCTGCGTCGCCCAGCAGGAAGGCGAGCGCATCTTCGAGAAGGCCCCCTACGTCTCCCTCGTAGCCGGATCCGCTTCCTACCGCAACCTCCCCGAGATGCTTGCCCGCCTCGAAGCCGGCGAAACCCGCATCACCGGCCTCGACGACCGCCAGACCGACCTTACCTTCGAAACCGACTTCACCTCCCGCTCCAACCCTCATCGCGGATACATCACCATCATCGAAGGCTGTGACAAGTTCTGCGCCTACTGCGTCGTCCCCTACACCCGGGGCAAAGAGCGCTCCCGCACCTCCGCCTCCGTCCTCGTCGAAGCCCGCAAGATGGCCGACCTTGGCTACACCGACATCCAGCTCCTGGGCCAGAACGTCAACTCCTGGCGCGACCCCTCCGGCCGCATGTCCTTCGCCGAACTCCTCACCGCCATCGGCAACATCTCTGGCATCCGCCGCGTCCGCTTCACCACCTCGCACCCTCGCGACTTCACCCGCGACATCGTCCAGGCTATCGATGCCACCCCCGCCCTCTGCGACCACATCCATCTCCCCGTACAATCCGGCTCAACCGCTGTCCTAAAGGCCATGTCCCGCGAGTACACCCGCGACTGGTACCTCGAGCGCATGAGCTGGATCCATGCCGCCCAGCGCGACATCTCCATCACCAGCGACATGATCGTCGGTTTCCCCGGCGAAACCGACGCTGACTTCGAAGAGACCATTACCCTCATCGACGCCGTCAAATACGACGCCATCTTCGCCTTCAAGTTCTCCCCCCGACCCAACACACCCGCCGTCCACATGGCCGATAGTACCCCCGAGTCCGTCAAAGACCAGCGTCTACGCATCCTCAACGACCGCCAGCGCGAAATCCAGCGCACCCACTACGCCCGCCACCTCGACCAAATCGTCGAGATTATGGTCGAAGGCTACAATCCCACCCGCAATCAGGTCATCGGCCGCAGCTCGCAGAACAAGACCGTCAACTTCACCACGGCGCAGTTGGAAAATTCAACGCCACCCATCGGCAGTTACCTCCCAATCCGCATCACACAAACCATGCCCAACTGCCTCATCGGCGAAGCCCTTCCACCCGCAGGCGACGCGACCCCATTCATCTCCATCAACCGTACCCCGCACTTTGTAGTCCTCAACTAACATGTCCCTGACCTCGACCCAACCCGCCGCAACCCAGACCTCCGACGAAGTCGAGATGCAGATTCGTGGCCTCATGATGGACCCCATCACCAATATGCCCATCATCGTCCTCAAGGACATAGCCAGTGACCTCGTCCTCCCCATTTGGGTAGGTATCTTCGAGGCCAACGCCATCGCCCTCGAGCTCGAAAAGACAGCCACGCCACGCCCCATGACCCATGACCTCCTGCAGAACCTCGCTCGCGGCCTCAACGCGCAGGTCAACAAGATCGTCGTCTCGGAACTCCGCGACGACACCTTCTACGCCGTCATCTGGCTCGATCACGCCGGTGAAACCGTAGCCCTCGACGCCCGCCCCTCGGACGCCATCGCTCTCGCCCTCCGCTGGGACTGCCCCATCTACGTCAACCGCGAAGTCCTCGAAAACTCCAAGCAAGCCGCTAGTGGAGCCCAGGCCGTCACCGCCGACGAGATGCGCCGCTGGCTAGAAAATCTCAACGACGACGAGATGGGCCGCTATAAGATGTAGCTGTACCACCTGATTCACTTCACCTTTTATAAGGATTCGCGCTTGGCTCTTGTTCAGACCGTGAAGGGCAGCATCTTCTCCAGCGTCGCAGCAGCGGAACGGCTCGTATCGAACGGCATCGCAGCAACGCCTCTCCACCAAATCAAGCACTTTCTCCTCCTCCAATATCCCCGGGCCCTCGGCACAGCCATTCACGCCACACCCCTCATCCCAGCTCTGCGCCACGCCGTGCCGGATTCCCGCATAGTCGTAGCCTCCAGTGGCTTCGCAACAGAGGTCTTCCGTAACAACCCCGGCGTAGATCATCTCTTCGCGACACCAAGCCCCCTCGACGACTTAAAAAGTGCCGTCCAATCCCTTCGCCAGCAAAATCCCTTCAAAGCAATACCCTACGCCGTCATCACCTCAACGGGCAACGAGCGAACCCGGGTCACCGCCCAGGCACTCCTCAGCGGTTCCCCCCTCCGCGTAGGCTTTACTCTAGCTCCTCAGCTCTACCGAGTCCCGCTATCCTTCGATCCCACCCTAAGCCAGATAGCCAACAACCTCCGTATCATCGAATCCCTCGGCCACCCTTCGCAGCACTTCGAGCCCCAGGTCTTCTTTACTGCCGAAGACCTCGCTGGTGCCCAGCAAACCTTGGCCGACGCCGGAGTCCAACCCGGCCAACCCGTCGCCGCCTTCATCACCCAGACCAGCGTGACCCAGCGCAAAAGCTGGCGCAGCGAGCGCTTCCGTGCAGCCGCGACCTTCCTCGCCGAGCACTACGGAGCTCACATTCTCTTCATCGGCACCGCAGCCGAGTCTCCAGCCATCGACGAACTCCGCAACCCGCTGCCATTCCCCACAATCAGCGTCGCCGGAAAAACAAAACTCCCTCAGCTAGCCGCGCTACTCAGTCTCTGCCGCGTCGGCCTTACCCTCGACACCGGTCCAATGCACATCGGCCGAGCCGTTGGCCTCCCCATGGTCATCATTGCCCCCGCCTGGTCCCCGCCAATCGAGTGGCTCCCCGTCGGCGACACCCGCTTCCGCATCCTGAAAAATGCGGACATGCCTACAGCAACCCCGGACTACATCATCGACGAGGTCACCATCGACGACGTCAAAGCGGCGCTCACAAGCCTGCTCGCCCAATAACGGACCACCCTGTTGTTGCTCTTGCCGTTGCTTTTCTTGTTGTCATCCCCGAAGGGGATCGGCTGTTCCTGCCATTGACCGACAAGCCTTCAAGATTCTTTCGCCCAAAAACAGCCCATTTTCGCGCTGTCAAGCCCCAAAACTACAAAACCCGCACCAACACTGAAGATTCGCATGCTGAACAATTACCTTCTATTTCCTACAACAGAAATAGGACGGAAATTCGCTAGTGGCCTGGATGCCCGACAAAGGAAGTCCAAAGCTAAGTAATGTAGAAAGAATACTTTAGGACTTGCGGTGCCGAGGGCATAGATTTCCGTCGCTAACGAACCTCTACCCTGATCGCTGGTTGAAGGTGATGTCCCAAGCCGCAGAAAATCCTTGTCTTTGTCTTTCGGTAGGAGTGCAAGGCTAAGGCTATGGCAAGTCCTGCTTTTTGCCTTTCGGTGGAAGCGCAGGACTTTAGCCCTGCGAAAATCAGCCGGTTACAAAGGCTTTAGCCTCGGTCTTTGGGAAGGTTAATGAGCAACAATGACAGACGAAGTCCAAAGCTAAGCGAAGTAGAAAGAAGACTTTAGGACTTACAAGTACCCCCAGGGGGGTACCCGTAAGTCCGGTCTCAGCACTGGCACAATGAATCGAGGTAGGTGAAGAACTCTGGAAACGAGATCGCAGCCGCCTCAGCGCCCTGAATCTCGTTTTCACTGCTAGCCCTTAGAGCCGCAACCGAAAAAGCCATCGCAATACGATGGTCGAAGCCTGAGTCGATCACCGCACCATGCAGCTTCTGATTGCCGGGAATCGCAAGACCATCTTCGTACTCGGTGAACTCCGCCCCCATGGCCTTTAGGTTCTTCGCCACCAAAGCGATACGATCTGACTCCTTCACGCGCAGCTCCTTCGCATCGCGAATGGTGATGCCGTCACGAGTGTATGGAGCAATCGCCGCCAACACCGGCAGCTCGTCGATGATCTGAGCCGAAAGCGCCCCAGAGATCTCAGCACCCTTCAGCCCGCCCGGCGCAACATTGACCTGAATCGTGCCGATCATCTCGCCATGATGCTCCTCAACCTGGAGCACCTTGATCCTACCCCCCAGCGCAACAATCACATCCAGCAACGCTGCCCGGGTAGGGTTCATTCCAATCGAATCAAGAACAAGATTCGAGTCGGGAAACAACAACGCAGCACACAGGAAGAACGCAGCCGAGGAGAGATCACCGGGAACAGTAGCCTCAATAGCCTTCAGCTTCTGGCCTCCAGCGATGCTGAGCCTTTCGCCCGTCCGAGTAAGCGTAGCTCCAAACGCCCGCAGAGCATGTTCAGAGTGGTCGCGCGTCCGCACCGCCTCCGACAGGCTGGTAGTCCCCTCGGCCTGAAGACCGGCAAACAGCACCGCAGTCTTCACCTGCGCGCTGGGAATCGGAGTATCGAAGTCGATCGCCGTCAACGGGCCGCCGTGAATAGTAATCGGAGCATGACCGTCCACCAGGTCGATCTTCGCACCCATCTGCATCAACGGCTTGCGAATCCGCTCCATCGGACGCATCGTCAGCGAGTGGTCGCCGATCATGGTGAACGTATGCGGATGCGGAGCAATCAGGCCCGCCAGCATGCGCATCGTCGACCCGGAGTTCCCGCAGTCCAGCGCACCCGCAGGCTGGATAAAGCTCCCCGCAGTCCCAGTCACCTCAACGGTCTTATCCGCACCTCGAACGACGGTAGCTCCCAGCGCCTCCATGCACCCCAACGAAGAGTGAGGATCAGCCCCAGTAGAGAAATTCGAAAGTTTCGAAGTGCCCTCGGCAATACCGGCAAGCATCGCGTAACGGTGAGAAATAGACTTGTCGCCAGGAACGGTAAGAGAACCTTGCAGCGTACGGGCGGGACGGATGATCTGAGTAGTCGCTATGGAAGACATTGCTTCTAGCTTAAATGGTTTTGCGCCAGCAGTGGGCAACAAGCCAGTTATAAGGGGGCTTTGTCAGAGTACACGAAGAACCACAACAGTCTCATCGTCGAAGTGATCTACACCAGACTGGAAATCCGACACGGCCTTCAGGACGGCTTCTACAGTTGATGCTGCCGTAGCATGCGACTGAGCTTGCAACACCGCATTGAGGCGAGCGTCGCCGAACATGTCGCCCGCGGCGTTTACAGCGTCCACGATGCCATCAGAGAAGAAGACGATCAGGTCGCCCGGACGAGTCGAGAGCGTGAACTCTTCATATTCCGCGTTCGGAAAGAGTCCCAGCGGGAAGCCTTCCGCCTGAATGGTCTTGACCTCTGGCCCTTTGGCTCTCATGGAAACGAAGAGCGGCTGAACCGAGCCGGCATTGGCGACCTGCAAGGTCTGGTTTGAGTCGTCCCAAACGGCGAGGAGCATCGTCACGTACTGGGCGTCGAGCTTGCGTTCCTGAAGCTGGTCGTTGAGGGCTGTTAGCAGGGCGGCAGGGGATAGATGTTGTGGTGCGAGCGAGCGCAGGATACCGCTGACCAGGGCTGCATACAAGGCGGCTGGGGCGGCCTTGCCGCTGACGTCTCCTACGGCAACGGCAGTGCGTCCCGGGCCGTAGTCGAGGAAGTCGTATAGGTCTCCACCGATCGACCGTGCGGCGAGGAACTGCGTGGCGATCTCGGCGCGTTCGAGCCTGGGCGGGCGTGAGGGCATTAGCCGAAGCTGGACCTTGCGCGCCATCTCCAGGTCGCGTTCCATGCGCTGCTCTTCCTCATGGATGCGTTGGTAGAGGCGGGCGTTGGCGATGGAGATGGCGATCTGTGCTCCCAAAGTGCTCAGGGTTCGCAGATGGTCTTCGTTGTAGTAGTTCACCCGGGTGTGCTCGAGGTCGACCACGCCGATCACTTGGCCCTTGTAGATGAGTGGGACGGCGAGTTCGGAACGGGTCTCGGGGTTCTCGAGTACGTACCGCGAATCCTTGCGTATGTCCGGTGCGAGGATCGGTTCGCGCTGCTCGGCTGCGGTGCCGATGATCCCTCTACCGAGAGTGACGTTGCGTTCGCGGGTGACTCGTTCGCCGTAGCGGGTGGAGAAGCGGTGTTCGAACTGCTGTGTGCGTTCATTCCAGAGCAGGATGGTGAACATCTGGAAGTCGATGACGCGCTTGAGGAGATGACCGATGCGCTCTAGCAGGTCGTCGAGGTCGAGGATGCTGGTCAGTTCACGGGAGATCTCATTGAGAACGGTGAGGGTCTGGGCTTGGCGGGAGACGCGGGTGTAAAGGCGAGCGTTCTCGACCGCTACGGCCATTCGCGAGGCGACGACCTCGAGCAAGCGCTGGTGTTCAGGGGTGAAGAAGCCGGAGGTTTCGGATTCGATGTCGAGGACGCCGATGACTTTGTTTTTTACGATCAACGGGACGGCTAGCTCGGAGCGGACGTTGGGGTTGGCGGATATGTAGTGCTCGTCTTTCGAGACGTCTTCGACGAGGAGGGAGCGGCGCTGGAGGGCGGCCTGGCCTACTATGCCCCGGCCTACCTTGAGGCGGGTGCGCTCGATCTCGGGGGTGTGGCCGATCTGGAAGCGCATCCAGAGCTCCTGGGTACGGTCGTTGATCAGCAGAATCGCGAAGATGCGGTAGTCGATGACGGCGCGGACGAGGTCGGCCACCCGATGCATCAGGGTGTTGAGGTCGAGGGTGGAGTTGAGGGCGTCGGCGAGTGAGTGAAGAAAGTCCACCTGGAGCGGCTCGACGCGGATATTGGGAGGCTGCGCGGTCTCCGGCTCGCGTGGACGGTAGTCTCCTTCGAAGTGGTGTTCGGGAGATACTTCCGGCGCTGGCGCGGCAGGCGGTTCTGCGCGGCGTGGTTTGTTAGCCATGGACATTCGAAGAGCCGATGATACTACTGCCGGGGTTGTGGGCGAGCAGTTGCTTTGGCCACGCAACTACTTCGCAACGGGTTAGCATCGACTTTTTCTGACCGCGGGCTCCTTGTCAATAAGAGGATGCAGGTTCGGACGATGTGGTGTCCTGACCTTTGAGTTCAGTGACGATCTTGACGCTGGCGCTGGCTCCAATGCGAGAGGCTCCAGCCCGGAGCATGGTGGTGGCGTCGGCCAGGGAGCGGATGCCGCCGGATGCTTTGACACCGGCGCGGTGGCCGGCTACGCCGCGGAGCAGGGAGATGTCGTCGGCTGTGGCTCCGCCGGTGGAGAAGCCAGTGCTGGTCTTAAGGAAGTCTGCCCCGGCACTCAGGGCGAGCTCGGAGGCGCGGAGCTTCTCCTCGAAGGTGAGGAGGCAGGTCTCCAGGATGACCTTGACGATGGCGCCGGATGCGTGGGCGAGCTCGACGACTCCGCGTATGTCCTGCTTGACGGCCTCGTAGTCGCTGGACTCGCCAGACTTGAGGAGGCCGATGTTCATGACCATGTCGATGTCATGAGCGCCCTGCTTGAGGACGCGGATGGTTTCATCGCGTTTTGACGCGGAGAGGGTGGCACCCAGGGGGAAGCCGATGAAGACGCCTACGGGGACGCCGGTGCCCTGGAGGGCAGAGGCGGCGAGGGAGACCCAGGTAGGGCTGACCATAGCGCAGGCGAAGTGATACTCGGCGGCCTCGTGGCAGTGCTGGAGGACTTGAGCGCGGGTCGCGTCCGGTTTGGATAGGGTGTGGTCGATGATGGCCGCGAGATTCTGGGGCGAAGAGAGGGCATGGGCTGCGAAGACTGTTGCTTCGAATTTTCCTGGGCCGGTGGGTAGGGGTTCAGAGATGGTCAGGGTGCTCAACGTTACTCCTTCGGCGCGGTCGTCTGTGCCGGTCTGTTTCTATCATACGGAGGTTGCGGCTGGCTTAAATTGTGGTATCCCCAAGGGGTACCTTATGTATGCAAAGTATTGATTTTATGAATGTTATGGCTGGACTTCCCGGTTTTGTCTCCCTAAGTTATTGATTCTAAATGACAACGCTTTCAAGGTATTCATTACAAAAGGATTAATTGTAGCCAAAGCAAAAGCCCCACCGAAGCGGGGCTTCTTTGTTCTCTATAACCATTATATCGAATTGGAGCTAATTACTGTGCACGGGATTGTCCTTGATTGACGCGGGGATTTGCTATTTGGGGCTTGACAGAAAAACAGGGAACGGGAAACAGCAGGCAATGACGACAGAGTAATGGGTTGTCCACGACGGAGTGGTTCATTGGGTTGGGGTGGGTCATCTAACGGGTATGAGTAAAGGGACGGGTGGGTTGCGGCTGTCTGTGCTGGATCAGTCGCCGGTTCCGGCGGGAAGTACGCCGGCTGAGGCTTTGCAGAACTCGATTGCGTTGGCGCGGCGGGTGGATGAACTCGGGTATAGGCGGTTCTGGATGTCGGAGCACCATGCGATGGATACGCTGGCATGTACGGCTCCAGAGATCATGTTGGCGCGGATTGGGGCCGAGACGAAGCGAATTCGAATTGGGTCGGGTGGGATTATGTTGCCGCACTACACTCCGCTGAAGGTGGCGGAGGTGTTTCGGACTTTGTATGCGCTTTATCCGGGGCGGGTGGATCTTGGGATTGGGCGGGCTCCCGGGGGTGGCCCGACGGAGATGTTGGCGCTGAGGCGGAGCAGAAGAACTCCAATGGAGGATGATTTTCCCGAGCAGGTTGGGGAACTGCTTGCGTTTTTGGAGGAGGAGTTTCCGGAGGGGCACCCTTTTGATCGAGTGAGAGTGATGCCGGCTATGCCGGGTGGGCCGGATGTGTGGATGCTGGGGTCGAGCATGTGGAGTTCGGCTGCTGCGGTTGAATTTGGGCTGCCTTATTCCTTCGCCCACTTCTTTTCGCCCGTAAAAACGCGGCAGGCGATTGAGGCTTATATGCGTGGCTTTCGGGGCGGGGTTCGGCGGGAGAAACCCGAGGCTACGGTGGCTGTGGGGGTTATTTGTGCGGAGACACAGGAGGAGGCGGAGTTTCTGGCTTCGAGCGTGAGGTTGCTGCAGCGGCGGATTCGGCTTGGGGATCGGAGGCCGGTGTCCTCGCCTGAGGATGCTTTGCGGGAGCTGCGGCTGCTTGGAGATGTGCCTATGGAGGAAGGGGAGTGGCCGCGGTATTTTGTGGGGACCCCAGCTAAGGTGCGCGAGGAGTTAGAGCAGATGTCTGGGGAACTGGGGATTGATGAGTTGGTTGTGAATACGATTGTCTGGGAACATGCGAAGAGGATTCGGAGTTATGAGTTGCTGGCTGGGCATGATTAGAGTGATCTGCAATGGAAACCATATGTCGGGACTTTATGGGATTCACGGTAGGCATGCCGAATGGCGAGCAGTGAGGACGACTGATTGACTTCAGGAAGCCTGCAAGAATTGCTTAACGGCTGCTTCTTTGATCGGAGTGGGAGAGGGAAGTTCACTGGTCGTTGAAGAGTAATCAGCGAACCTGAGCGGCCGATATTGATCGACAAGCACTGAAAACTTCTCGTTGAGAACTTCGGATTTGGAGTTGAGGCCGCTAACCAAAACGAGTCCGCTAGGCCAGGTCGGGATGATGCAGATTTTCAAATCGGGCCGGTTGCGGACGAGGATCAACAGCGTCTTCCATACGTCGCCGGTGTAGAACTGCGAGGCGCGTGGGTTGGATGCGGAGATCTCGTCGAGCGGAATGCAGTCGTGAAGCATGATGACGGAGTCTGTAGAAGAGAGCTTCTCGAGATTGATGAAGTCGCGTAAAGCCTGATCGTAGGTGTGGAGACCGTCGATGAACGCGAGGGAATAACCACTGACCCCGGATATAGTGCCAGCCTCGACCTGAGCGAAGAAGTCGTCGCTTGTCATGGCGTAGATATCTACGTTAGGTCGCGATTTACATCTGGGAGATGGATCGATGCCGATCGATTTGGTGGTGGGAAGGGTGTTGAGGAGCGAATCTCCGCATTCGACTCCGATTTCGATGTAAAGAGATGGCTTCAGTGTTTGATGGACCCAACGAAGAACCTTCTGATAGTCCGGGCCAGGAAATCGTCTGTGTGACTCCGCAAGTTGTTGTTCAAGCAATTTCTGGGGGTCGAGAGTAAGCATATCTTGTCTCCGCCTTTAGATCGATCTTTAAGTTCAGAAATCTGAAGATCTCAGACTCGGGAGGAAATAAGGTTTTATCTGCAGCTGCCGCGGATCGGTCATGCCGCTGTGTCGTACGGTCGAAGATATTTGTCTGCCTGAACCTGCTATCTTTCGTGGTTCAAGGTCGAATAAAGTTGGCGAACCGAACTATCCACTGCCCCGGCGAACGTGGCTGCCAAAGAGATGGTTTTAGCCTAGCAAGAGGTTGAAATCAAGTCCAGAGGGAATTTGGGCGAATGAACTGAGAAGGCATTCTCAGCTCAGGAGGATGAGAGTGCCGACTCATTGAGCGCCTTGGGTGTTAGTGGCCTGCGGCTTCTTCGGGGAAGAGGCGGATGTCGTCTACGCCGCGATAGCGCTCGGCAAAGTCCATGCCGTAGCCGATGACAAACTGGTTGGGGATTTTGAAGGCCACGTAGTCGGCTTCGATGGGGACGAGGCGACGCTCGGGCTTGTCGAGGCAGGTGGCGATCTTGAGGGAGGCGGGCTTGTGCTGGAGCATCAGGCCGCGGAGATAGCTGAGAGTGAGGCCGGTGTCGAGGATGTCTTCGACGATGATAACGTGCTTGCCTTCGATAGGGTTGTCGATGTCCTTGATGAGCTTAACGGCGCCGGAGGAGACGCGGGCGCGGCCGTAGCTGGAGACAGCGACGAAGTCGAAGGTGTTGTCAACGTTGATGGCGCGGGCGAGGTCGGCGAGGAAGATGGCTGCGCCTTTGAGGACTCCGATGAGGACGATGGACTGGCCGGCGTAGTCGGCGGTGATCTGGGCGCCGATGGCCTTAGTGCGTTCGGCGATTTGGTCTTTGGTGAACAGGATCGGCATGGTTTCGGCGGGGGGGAATGTGGGCGTGCTATTGGACATAGAGGTAAAGGGTAGCGCGAATACCGGGACTCAGGCAAAGGGCCGCTATACTTAAAATGAGCGAGGATTATGTTTCCCTATATCGATCTTGGCCCGGTACATCTGGGTACGTTTGGGCTTTTACTTTGGCTGGCTGCGGTGGCGGCTACTGTGGTGTTGCACCGGAATTTTTTGCGGAATGGCGTGGATGGCGATGCGCTGAGTGTTGTAGCGTTTGTGGTTATCGGCGGGGTAATCGGTGCGAAGGCTTGGCATGAGCTGCAAAATGTTGGAGAATTGCGGTTTGCTATGCGGCAAATTGTGGCTCCGGGATGGTCGCATCCGATGGATGTGGTGATGGGGTTCCTGCACTGGTTTCAAGCGGGGTTTGCCTGGTTTGGGGGGATGGTCGCCGGGATTGCCGTGCTGATGTGGCAGGGGCGAGCGGTTCGGTTCAAGAGGGCGCTGGAAGGGACCCTGGGTAAGCCGGTAGGGGCGATGCGGATGCTGGATCTGGCGGCTCCGGCGGCGGCGGTTGGGTATGGCGTGGGGCGGATCGGGTGTCTGCTGTCGGGCGATGGGGATTATGGGATCAAGACGACGCTGCCGTGGGGCGTTCATATGAGGCCGGATGCTCTGGTGCCGACTACGGATCTGGTGCAGCCTACTCCTTGCTATGAGCTGCTGTTTTCGCTCGCGCTGGCGTGGTGGCTCTGGCAGCGGGGGAAGAAGCATCTGCCGGTGAGTGTGATTACCGGGGAGTATCTGGTGCTCAGTGGGATTGGGCGGTTTCTGGTGGAGTTTGTCAGGATCAATCCGCGGGTCCACTGGGGGATGAGCAATGCTCAGGTGGCGGCGCTCGGGTCGGTGGTGGTCGGGTTGGTGCTGATTGGGGTGGCGAAGGCGAAGAATGTGCAGTGGGCGCCAGAGTTGGTGGGGGATTCTACGGTTTAGAGATCTTTCGATTTCCTATTTCTGTTGAAGGTCGCGGGGTGCGCCGGCAGTCGCAGGTCCTTTGGCTAACGCTGTGCTTCGCGGGTGTTGGGGCTGGAGAGATGGACTGCAGGGACGCGAGCAATGGCTTTATCGGCTGAAAGGATTGGGCGGTTTTGGTGATGTTGAGTTCTTCGGGGTCCTTCGGCTACGCTGCGCTGCGGTCAGGATGACGGGTTGTTGGGTCGTCCGCGGAAGGTGGCTTCCGCGGACGTAACCGCTTTTGCTATCGGGACATTTCTTCGCGGAGGGGTGGCTGTGGGGCCGCGAAGAAGGTGTTGGAGATGAAGCCGCCTATGATGGCTCCCAGGATGGGGGCTACCCAGAAGAGCCATAACTGACTCAGGGCGGCTCCGTGGACGAAGAGAGCGGGGCCGGTGCTGCGGGCTGGGTTGACCGAGGTGTTGGTGACCGGGATGCTGATCAGGTGGATGAGGGTGAGGCACAGGCCGATGGCGATGGGGGCGAAGCCTTTGGGGGCGCGCTCGTCTGTGCTGCCGAGGATGACCAACAGGAAGAAGCAGGTGAGGACGACTTCGATGAGAAAGCAGGCGAGCATGGAGTAGCCGCCGGGGGAGTGGTCGCCGAAGCCGTTTGTAGCGAATCCACCGAGGACGAAGTCTGGCCTGCCGCTGGCGATGACGTAGAGGACTCCGGAGGCAACGATGGCTCCTGCTACCTGGGCGACGATGTAGGCGCCAAGTTCAGAGGCGGGGAAGCGCTTGCCGACGACGAGACCGATGGAGACTGCGGGGTTGAGGTGGCAGCCGGAGATGTGGCCGATGGCGAAGGCCATGGTCAGGACAGTGAGGCCAAAGGCGAAGGCAACGCCGACGAAGGCGATACCGAGATGAGGAGCTCCTGGTACGGGCGGCCCTGGGGGTTGAAAGGCGGCGGCAAGAACGGCGCTTCCGCAACCACCGAAGACAAGCCAGAAGGTCCCGAAGAATTCAGCTAATGCACGTTTGGACAGCGGCATAGTGACTACCTCATCCTTTCCAGATGCTATGAAATTGGCGTGCTTGATTGGGGGGCCGATGTGCGACCGAGCCGGAGACTGCGGACGGGAGGATGCTACCACAGTGCGGGGGGAAGCTCTAATAGCGGCTCTGGTCGAATATGACAGATTTTGGGCCGGGGAAAGAAAACGGGTTCGCGCGTTTGGGCGAATGATCCATGCATGCCGCGATGATGCTGCGTCATGCATGGGCACCAGCGAAGTGTGGGGATTCTTTCCCTTTTCGGCTTTGTTCATGACTACAAGAAAAGGGAATGCAAGAGCATATCCCCACATGGGACGACAAAGAAGAAAGGCAACAACAACAGCAATGGCTACAGCAACACGACGCTTGTGGGATGGGGTCCTGAGGTTTAGTTTTGGAGGTGCCTAAAACTTCGATTCGTGCCAGACTCTAGATCAGGTGTCGGTAATTTGTCGGGAGGTTGTCTTGTTCGTGCAAGGGTTGATGAAAGTCTTTCGGTTGGGTGCGGCTGTGGTGTTTGGTGGGATTGGTATTGCAGCCTTGGGGCAGCAGGGCGGGTCGAAGACGATGCCTGCCCCGGTGAACTTTACTGCGGATCAGGATCACCAGAACATGATGGATCAGCTTGGCGTTAAGGCTCTGCGGCCAGGGCCTAGTGGCGATGAGGCTGCTCCGAACCATGCGAACTATGATCCGGCGCTGGCCAATCCTTATCCCAACTTGCCGGATGTGTTGACGCTGAAGAATGGAACGAAGGTGACGACTGCGGAGATGTGGTGGAAGCAGCGGCGTCCTGAGATCGTTGAAGATCTGGAGCGAGAGGTCTACGGCCGGGTGCCGGCGCATGTGCCGAAGGTGACGTGGACGGTGAAGGTGACGGACAAGGAGTTTGTGGGGCGCGTCCCTGTGATTGCGAAGCGGCTGGTGGGGCATGTGGACAACTCGGAGTATCCGGGGATCAATGTTGATATTGCGATGACGGTGGTGGTCCCGGCGAATGCGAAGGGGCCTGTGCCGGTGCTGATGATGTTTGGCCGGAGTGCTCTGCCTTCGCCTGCACAGCCTTCCGAGGAAGAGCTGGAGAAGATCAATGCGAAGCTGAAGGCGCTGATGGCGAAGGATGATCCGGAGTTGCAGGCGATCTTTGCGGAGCATCCTGCTTACAATCCGATTGCTTCGCAGGTTCCGCCGTTTGTGTTTGGGCCGAGGCCTGCTGGCGATCCTCCGTCGACGACGCAACTGATTGCGGATGGATGGGGATATGTGGCGATCGATCCGGCGAGTATTCAGGCGGATAACGGGGCCGGGATCACGAAGGGGATTATTGGGCTGGTGAATCATGGCCAGCCACGCAAGCCGGAGGATTGGGGCGCGCTAAGAGCGTGGGCGTGGGGTGCGGCTCGTGGGCTCGACTATCTGGAGACGGATCCTGCTGTCGATGCGAAGCATGTAGGGATTGAGGGTGTGTCGCGCTATGGGAAGGCGGCACTGGTGACGCTGGCGTTTGAGCCTCGGTTTGCGATGGGGTTGATCGGCTCGTCGGGTAAGGGTGGGACGACTCTGCTGCGGCGCAACTGGGGCGAGGCGGTGGAGAGCCTGACTGGTGGAGAGTATTACTGGATGGCTGGGAACTTCATCAAGTATGGCGCTTCGGAGGCGTCGTTTGGGAGCAAGAATCCGGGCGATCTGCCGGTGGACTCGCATGAGCTGATTGCGCTCGCTGCGCCGCGGCTGGTGTTTATCAGCTATGGGATTCCTGAGCAGGGCGATGCGAAGTGGCTGGATCATCAGGGGAGTTTTATGGCGGCGGTGGCTTCACAGCCTGTGTTCCGGCTGCTGGGTGCGAAGGATTTGGGGGTGCCGGATGACTATCATGCGGCGAAGATGCCTCCGGTGAACTCGGGCGTGCTGATGGTTGGGGATCTGGCTTGGCGGCAGCATGATGGCGGTCATACGGACGCTCCGAATATGAAGTACTTCATTCAGTGGGCGGACGGGAAGATTGGGCATAGCGCTGCGGCTACGCTGCCTTGAGGCGACCACGGATATGCGCGGATGGACGCGGATGAACTGCGTAACGGTGATCTAGGGATAAAGGCTGATAGAGGCGAGACGAATGCGGCGAAGATTTTACAGGCGCTTTAGGTAGGCTTTGGCTTCGTCTAGTTCGGGGAAGAGGCGCTCTTCGGCCTGGAACTCGCGGGAGTGGACGCAGCGGCGTCCGGCTTTGACGCGCACGGGATGCTTGAGGTGGAGCATCTCGTGGTAGAGAAGGTACTCGATGGCGCAGCGCGGGGTGTCGGGGCGGTCGAAGACGCGGCTGACGACGATGGTGTTGTGGGCGGCGTCGTAGTGGCCGAGCATGCGGCGGGCGTGGTGGGCGCTCCAGGTTAGGGTGGGGCGGCCGAGGAGGCCGTGGAAGAAGCGGGTGTTGAGGGACTCGAAGACTTCGTCGAGATCGTAGTGGTGGCCTACGGGGGTGAGGATGCGCTTGCGGCCGCGGGTCTGGCGGATGTGCTCGGCCTGGCGGGAGACGGCTTCGGAGGAGACGTGGCGGCGGTAGCGGTCGGCGTAGGTGGGGGCGATGGGCTTCTTGTAGAGCTTGGCGAGCAGGATGTGGGCGATGGCGTGGTGGACGGAGTCGGGCGCGTGCTCGAGGACGTCGGAGAGGCGGACGTGGAGGCGGCCTTCGCGGAGACGGATGGTGGTGTTGAGGGAGGTGAAGCGGCGGAAACGGATGTCGAAGGGCGGGATGGGCGCCCGGGGGCGAAGGTCTCGGTACTGCTCTTCAAATATGGGGATGAGTGTGGTGGACACTATGGTTAAGGCTAGCACGATGGGTCGTGGGTTGTCGGGCTGGGTGGCGCGGCTATTGCTTCAATGTAGAATTCGGATGTTACCAAGCACACGCGCCCTTGGAGATAGGGGATGCCCGATCTATGGCGAGTATCGCTCACCCTGCTGGTCCTCTGTTCCTTCTCGTCAGCACAAGAGATACACAGCCACGGCGTGCCTGAAAAATTGGGCCGCGTATCGTTTCCGGTATCTTGCGCGCCCGCTGTTCAGGAGCAGTTCAATCGTAGCGTGGCTCTGCTTCACTCCTTCGCTTATAGCGCCGCCGAAGATGCGTTTCGGGGCGTGTCCGAGGTGGATCCGGGGTGTGCGATGGCATATTGGGGGATGGCCATGACGTACTTTCATCCGCTATGGGAGCCGCATATTGTGCCTGCGACAATCACGACTGCGCAGAGGGAGATCCAGCGGGCGGAGCGGATTGGGGCGGGTTCGGAACGCGAGCGCCAGTTCATCCATGCGCTGGGGTTGATCTATAAGGATGCTGCTACTGTTCCGTACCGCACACGGGCTTTGAATTACGAGCAGGCGATGAGCGATCTGGCCGCAGCGAACAGGAACGATGTCGAAGCACAAGTGTTCTATGCGCTGGCTCTCCTGGCGAACGCATCTCCTACGGACAAAACGCATGAGAAGCAGAAGCAGGCGGCCGATCTGCTTGAGCCGCTTGATCGCACTTATCCGCAGCATCCGGGAATTCCCCACTATCTCATCCATGCTTATGACAATCCGGAGCTTGCTTCGAAGGGTCTTGCGGCGGCGAGAGCCTATGCCCTAATTGCACCCTCAGCGCCACACGCGTTGCACATGCCATCACACATATTCACGCAACTTGGCCTATGGGATGACTCCATCACTTCCAATCTTGCCGCGAAGGAAGCCGCGCGTCAGCAGGGCGATACGGGGGAAGAGCTGCACGCGATGGATTATTTGGTGTATGCGTATTTGCAGAGTGGACGCGACCAAGAGGCTGCTTTGGTCATTCAACAACTTAAGAACATGTCGAAGTTGAACTCAAGCGATTTCAAGATAGCGTATGCCTCTATAGCGATGCCGGTTCGTTACGCGGTTGAGAGGGGACAGTGGAGCGATGCTGCAGGCATCGTTGCTCCGGCAGATGCCCCGCCTCATGTGTCTGCTGTTGCGGTGTGGGCTCGCGGGGTGGGACTCGCTCGGAGCGGACACGCTGCACAGGCCGGCGCCGAAATTGATAGGTTGCGGCAGATCGAAGAACAGCTTCGTACCTCAGGTAATGACTATTGGGCCACTCAGGTGGGGATTCTGACGGGTGAAGTGATGGCGTGGTCGGCTCAAGCGGAGGGGAAGCCGGATGTAGCCGCGGCTTTGATGCGCGCGTCAGCCGATGAGGAAGACACAGTCGAGAAGCTCCCAGTGACACCGGGGCCGATCGTTCCGGCCCGCGAGCAGCTCGGCTGGTTGTTGGTCGAACAAAATCGTGCAGGTTTGGCTCTGAAAGAATTTCAGACCGCACTTGCAACTGCCCCCGGGCGGCGCGGGGCATTGCAAGGCGTGGCGCGTGCCGCAGAACTTTCCAGCCGGAAGGAATTCTGACAGCAGCCGAGGTCGCATTCCATGGCGCTGCCTAAAATTTTCTTAGCATCCGCTAACGGGGAGTCATGCCGGGTTCGGGTCGCTGGTTTGGGTCTTCTTTGGCGGGTGGGTGGGCCGCAAACCAGGTGCGTTGCTCTTCGATCATTTGGGTGGCGGCTTCGCGGAGGTCACGGATAGCCTCGAGAGCTATCTTGCGGGAGACGTTGTAGGTCTCGTTGTCGGGTGGGCTCTTGACGATGGTGGCCCAGCGATCCGTGGCTTCGAGGAGCTTGGGAAGAGCCTTGCGGATGTCGCGGTGGTGGGGGCCGTAGTCGTCGAGGTTGTCGTCGAGTTCGTCGGCGATAGAGGTGAACTGCTCGTAGAGGTCGTGGGTGTCCTGTTCGCGGCCGGGGCGGCGGGGGCGAGCGTACATGTCCTGAATGGCTTTGGTGCGGGTGTCGAGGAGCTTGATGAAGACCATAACTCGGTCGTTGGGGAAGTAGGCGGATTCGCGTAGCTGCTCTACCTCGCCTTCAGAGAGGGCGGAGTCGTCTCGTTGGGCGTGGAGGGGCGGGACGAGCAAAGCTATAGTGAGGGCCAGAAGGAACGGTAGACGAGGGCGCATTTAGTGGTTGAAGACCTGAGTAAGGATATCGCTTTGGACCTGATCGAGGCGCTTGAGGGTGGCCTGGAGGGTGGCTTGATCCTCGGTGGAGGCGCGGTGGAGGTACTCGTTGAGGCGGTAGGTGGTGCGGTGCATGAGCATCTCGGAGTTCTTGAGGCGCTTGGTGTCCTTGGCCAAACCAAGCTGGATGAGCTGTGCGTAGTGCTCGACCTTCTTGAGCGTGGCGCTGGCGCGGTCGGGATCACCGTCGAGCATCTCCTTGCCGGCGACTTCGGTCATCGCGGAGACGAGCTCGGTGTAGAGGAAGCACTGTTCGCGAGGGTTGGCCTGTTGGGCGCGTTGCTCGAGCTGACTGATGGCTTGCTCGTCGAGGAGGAGGCTTTTGTCGATGCCTGCGGCGCGTGCGGTGATGGGCAGGGTAAGAAGGACAGGAAGAACGAGAATCGCGGGTCGAAGATGAAATCTCATAACGCACCTCGTAGGGAGCGCTTGACTACTTCGTGTGTTCGAGGGCGATGAGGCGGTGGCGGGCCTCCCACTCCTCGTCCGGAAACTGGCCGTTCGCCACGGAGAGGAACTGTTTGTACAGGTCTGTTGCCTGCTTGGCCTGGTGGAGCTTGTCGTGCGCGGTAGCCGCCAGAAAGAGCGAGGACGGAGACTGTGGCAGCACTCTACCACGAATCTCTAATGCTTGCAAGGTGGTGGTGGGGTCATTGTTAGCCGAGGCGGCGAAGGCGAGGTGGCTGGCGGCCGCGCCGAGGTCGTCGCTGGTGGGGAAGGCCTTGGGATCGGCGAGGGCGCGCTTGAGGAGGGCTTCAGCTTCGGCAAAATTGCGGAGGTGGATGAGGGCGTCGGCTCGGTCGTCGAGGAGGGTTGGATCGTTGGGTGATGCGGTGCTGAGGGTGGCGTAGAGGGCATCGGCTTTGTCGTACTGGCCGCTGCGGCTGTAAAGACGGGCGAGGAGGCGAGCGAGGTTCGGGTCTTCGGGGTGGGCGGCGTGGAGCTTTTCCAGGATCGGAAGGGCCTGATCGGGCTTGTTTTGGCTCTGGTAAAGGCTGGCCAGCTGGGAGTTCAGGGTTGGGTCGTCGGGGTTTTTGGCAAGGGCAGCGGTGAGGATGATTTCGGCCTGGTCGGGCTTCTTTTGCTGGATAAGGAGGTGGACGAGTGCGGCGGTGGCCTGGGAGTTTTGGGGGTCGGTGGCGAGAAGGCGGCGGTAGGCGGATTCGGCAGCTGCGGGGTCGTTGGCGGCCTCGGCCAGTTCGCCGGAGAGGAGGATGTCGTCGGGGGTTTCGGGGGAGAGCTTGAGGGCGGCGAGGAGCTCTTCGCTGGCACCGGAGGGGTTGGACTGCTGGTCAAGGCGGGCGAGGGCACGGTAGGCTCGGGCGCGTAGAGCGGGGTCGCCGTCGGGGATGATGGAAGCGGCGGCTAGCTCGGTGCGGGCCGGGGAGGACTTGCCGGAGCGTGCGAGCAGAAGGCCGAGGGCTAGGTGAGGCTCGAGGAGGTTCGGGTTGGCGGCTATGGCCTGCCGGTAGGTGGATTCGGCGGCTGGCTGGTCGAGGGCCTCCTGGGTGGAGGCTAGGTTGTAGAGAATCTGGGCGTCGTGAGGGTTCTTTTCGGCGAGGGTGGTGAGGAGCTTGAGGGCGGTGGGGTAGTCCTGCTTGGCGAGGGCTTCGCTGGCCTGGGCGCGGAGGGGGTCTTGCTGGGTTTGGGGCTGGGCGGTGGTGTCGGTGGTTCCGGCGGGGAGCTGAGCGTGTAGCGTCCCGGTTACGAAGAGGGCCGCTGAAAGGATCAGGGTGGGGAGGGTGCGGTGTCGTGAGGCGATGCGGTTCATTCTAGGGTGTGTTTTCTCCGGCATCGGTTGGACTCCCTCTCCTGGGTTAAAGTATGCAAAGTCTTCAAAGTAAAAGACCTAAGTCCGGACTTCGGTCTGGATTTAAGTGCGGAAGCCCGGCCTCGAATGGCCGGGCTTCTGCTACTTTCTCCTGATTTAAGAGTATCAGGCGCGCAAGGAGCCGTGTGGAAAAGATTGGAGGAGACGGGATGCGGGGGTTCTTCTCCTTCGGCTTTGCTCGGGGTCAGAATGACAAGCGAGAGGTGTGACCTTTGGCTGGGGGGCGAGGATATGTTCTCTGTGGTGGAGCAAGGACGTTCGCGAGTGGTCCGGCGGTATAATTCGCTCGGCTGGTTAGGAGGTTGAAATGCACGGAAGACATGTTCGTCGGGCTTCTTTGTACTCTCTGGCCATGGTCCTACTGCTTGCGGCGGCGACAACACTTGTCGCGCAGGACGTCAAATCCAACTACATGCCGGGGACGGATTTTTCGAAGTATCACACCTACAAATGGGTTTCGATTGAGGGAGCTTCGCACCCTAACCAGATTGTGGATGCGGAGATTAAGCAGTCGGTCGATTCACAACTGGCGGCTAAGGGACTGACTAAGACGGATAACGATAAGGCCGATCTATATGTCGCCTATCAGATTGCTACCGATAAGGAGAAGCAGTGGAACGGGTATGGGATGGGTGGTGGCATTCGCTGGGGAGGAATGGCGACTGCTACGAGCTCGACGATCAATGTCGGGACTCTCGTTCTTGATTTGTATGATCCGGGTGCGAAACAACTCGTCTGGACTGGAAGTGCGACTAAGACGCTGGATCCGAGTTCGAACCAGGAAAAGAATGAAAAGAATCTGAATAAGGCTATGGCGAAGCTGTTGAAGAATTATCCTCCGAAGTAAAAAGCCGGCTTAGGGAAGTTAGTGAGTCATGGCGTAGACGACGTAGTTGACGCCTAGGCGGATGCCCAGGTCGGAATAGCGTAGGGGGTAGCGGGGGTTGTTGAGCCACTCCCAGGAGTCGCCGATGTCGGAGTTCAGAGAGATTGCGACCATGATGCGACCCTTGTCGTCGTAGATGCCTCGCCAGCGTGCGACGCGGCCATCCTTTTTGAAACCGGTGTTGAGGTGCTCGGCGCCGGGGATTTGGTAACGCTCGTCGAGATCGAAGACGGTGTGGAAGATGGGGTCGTCATCCGGGATGTCGACTATGGGGCGGTCGGGGAAGACCATCTTCATGGTTTTTTCGAAGTAGGCCTGTTCTTCGGAGCCGTGGAAGTCGTCGGCCATGAAGAAGCCGCCTCGGAGGAGATAGTCGCGGAGTTTTTTTGCCTGGGGTTCGGTGAGGCCCCACTCGCCTACCTGTACGGCATAGAGCCATGGCCAGTTGTAGACTTCGTCGCCGTCGTCGAGATTGACAGGCTGTTCGACGGAGCGGGCGTCGACGCGGGTGAGGCGCTTGACTGAGTCTGCGAGTGCGCGGTCGGCACGGGGGTAGTCCTGGGTCCAGAGGGAGAGGCCTTCCTGCCAAGGGCCTTGAAAACGCGGGTAGTAGCCGTCGAGCGGGCCGGGAGGGTACATGAGGCGGGCGAAGGACCACTCCGCGGGGCGTTGGTAGTCACGTGGGAGGGGGTCTTGTTCGTAGCCTTCAACAGAAGGATATTGGCGGAAGGGGCGCTGGGCGTATAGCGCGCCAAGAAGGAGTCCTGCGAAGGCAAGCGTGCAGCCTGATCGCCATAGAGGTTTCATGGCATTCACTCTCCACGTTCTGTGGTGAGAGTAGCATGGGTGGGCTTCATTCGGTGGCGTGTGGTCCTGGATATCGGCTAAGTTCGGACGGAGCCCGGGCTTCTATAGGGTTTACTTCCTTACTGGTCGGGTCAAATACATGCTGTCTCGACTTGAGCTGATCTGCGACATATCGACGGGTGGCCATAACGTGATGACAGCAGAACCATCGAGCGCCTGTTGGAGATTCACAAAACGGTATTGATTGACGTGCCGATGCCCTTTGAAGGTTATGAATCCGGCTCCCAGTTCGACAACGCCGGAGTCGTCGTCATTGATCATCTGGTTGTTGAGGAGGCCACCTGCTTTGTAGGTGTAGCTGCCGTTGGGAGCGATCGTATATCCGTACCGCAGAGCAGTAAGAGAGTTGCTCTGGTATTGTCCCGCGTGGTTGTAAGAGTCAATGCTGGTGACGATTCCGTTGGTCCAGTTTCCGGTGAGGTCAGTCAGGTTGATTGAGTACTTGATGGGGGAGGCTTTGAGTGGCGCTACGCGTACGCTGCCTACAACGGCCATGGCATTGTGCTCCATGCTGTCGAGCACATTACGGTTCAGACTTACGAAGGCTACTGGAACGAAGGTCTTGCCTGATTCAAGCACGTACAGGCGGGTGTATGTGGTTTGGTTGACGCTCGACCCATCATAGTATTTTCCCGGGTAGCCGACCGTCTCCGTGAGCTTGTATGGGTCGTAGTTAGGAACGCCGCGGTAGTCCGGTCCGGCGAGTAGGACGCGCTTCCAGGCGGCTTTGAAGTCGGCATTGGGGTCTCCGCTGGAAGGCATGTCGGTGTACACGGCGACAACCCAGAATCGGGTGTCCGCCTTCATTGTCATCGCGCCGAAGTCAGGCCCCTGCTTGTACTGCCATCCATCAGGGACAGCGAAGGAGACCGCGCCCACAGTTTGCACCTGTGCCGGCGCAGTGGGAATGCTCGCAAGGATGAAGATCGCAATTATAAGAACGGGGCGAAGCAAGTTGTCCCCCTGAGCTACAGGGCCCGCGACGGCGAATGCAGCAAAGAATAAGTGCTGCATCCGCGGCCGGCGCTAATCCCGGTACGAACTTGGGCGGAAGTATACCGCACGGAATCCGAGAGGTTGCTTCAGCCGACTAAAAGCAACGTTCAATCAACCATGGACAAGGATGGATGTGCGATTTTGTCGGGATCAGGGTATTCGGCTGAGGACTGATGTTCACGGGCCATACCTTGTTCAATTCGTGAGATGACATCGGGATGGTCAGCGGCGACGTCTTTGCTCTCCCAGGGATCGGTCGAGAGGTCGTAGAGTTCGAGTTTTCCGCCGCGCTTCAAGCGCACGGCCTTCCATTTTCCTAAACGTGCGGCCTGGCGGTAGACCGGCTCGTAGAACTCCCAGTACATGAAGCGGTCGTTGGCTGCTTGATTGGGATGGAGCAGATAGGGAAGAAGGCTGATGCCGTCGGTTTGGATCGGAGGGGCCGCGGCGAGATCGAGCGCGGTGGGAAGGACGTCGGGGAAGTATACGGGCACCTGGCTGACCGAACCGGCGGGAATGTGGCCGGTCCAGCGCACGATAAAGGGATCGCGGATGCCTCCCTCATAGAGGTCACGTTTGTAGCCGGTGAGGTTGCCGTTGGAGTCGAAGAAGTCAATGACGCGAGTTTGTTGCACGGTGGGCTCGGAGCGGGGACCGTTGTCCGAGGCGAAGAAGACGACGGTGTCCTGATCGAGGTTGAGGCGGTGGAGGGTGTCGAGGATCTGTCCGATGCCTTTGTCCATGTACCAGATCATGGCGGCGTAAGTCTTTTCGTCGTCGGCCCAGTTGGGATGGTTGGCGTAGGGGCCGAAGTCGGGTGCTGTGTAGGGACTGTGAGGGCTGTCGTAGGCGACGTAGAGAAAGAAGGGCTCGGTATGGTGGCGCTCGATGAACTCTATGGAGTCTTCGGTGATCATGGTGGTGTCGTATCGGCCATGCTTGCCGCCCGCGTTTTCGGGGATGTCGATGAGTTGCTCGTTGTGGCAACGTTTTTCGGGCCAGTAGCCCTGGGTCTCTTCTATCTGGGTCAGCCAGCCTTTGAATTCGTCGAAGCCGTGTTTCGTGGGGATGGCTTCGGGATCGTAGCCGTCGAGGTGCCATTTGCCCATGAGGCCGGTGTGGTAGCCAGCTGTGTGGAGATAGTCGGCTATGGTGTGATCTTGCGGAGTGAGGCTGGCGCGACGGATCTCTTCCTTCTTTTTGTGTCCGACGTGGCCTGCGGCTAATGCAAAGTTGTCGCGAACACGTGCGTGTCCGGCGTGCATGCCGGTCATCAGGGAGCAACGTGATGGCGCACAGACTGGAGCGCCGGCATAGCCTTGAGTGAAACGCGCGCCTTCGGCGGCGAGGCGGTCGATGCGCGGGGTACGGATTTTTGTTTGCCCGTAGATGCTGGGGTCGCCGTAGCCCATGTCATCGGCCAGGATAAAGATGATGTTCGGGTGGCGTGTGGCTGGTTTGTCCACACCGAGAGCGAAGGCGGTGCCGGTTGCGAAGGCGCTTGCAATGAAGCTTCTGCGCGTAAGACGAGGGAGCGGTGATATTTCAATGGAAGAATAATTTCCCATCCATGAAATCTAGCTTTCCTAACTGCTGACGTCAATGTCGGGAGGTGTCTCTTCGGACGCCGGTTCTACGATCTGCACTCCCGACTGCGTGACCGAACACAGCCGTACCCCTTTGTGTAGTTGTGTGTCATGAAGGGGACGGCGATGTATTCGTTTTGTGTTGAAGTTAAGGGGTTGCTTTCGAGAGAACTCCGCTGATGGGTGCTCCCAGGCTTGTCGTCCAGGGTTGGAAGGCTACTAGTGTGTCTACGTTTGTCTGGAGGAAGTTCGCGGAGAAGAGAACGACTCCGTTTGAATCGGTGAACGTGAGCTGACCTTGGGGGTTGGCGAAAGGCTGGGGAACGACTGGCGGGGTGAGCGTCCATGTTCCTGAGACAGTGGTGACTCCGGTGCTGGAGCTAATCGTGGCCGTGAATGTGCCGTCGGCGTTGAATGTGGGTTCGAACCCCGACTGCGTGAATCCCATGAACCATGGGCCGCGAAGTACGTTGAGGATGGCCTGTAGATTCGTGCCTCCAATGGACGAACCGGCGGGCAGGGTGGCTAACGAGGCCGCGCTGATGGTCCACAGACGGCCTGCGCCGGTGGTGCCCGTGTTGCTGGGATCGTCTCCTATCCAGAGATTACCGGTCGGGTCGAGTGTGAGTAGGTTGGTTTTGCCTGCTGCGAAGTTGAAGCTTGAAGAGTTTGCTCCGTTCTTGTCAGTTCCGCTGCTGGAGACGAAGGTAAAGAATGCATTTGAGGGGGTGTAGCGCCAGATCTGACTGGTATCCGATGACCCGGCAACGGCGAAGTACACTGCGTTCACGCCATCGCTTGTTATGCCAGTATGCGAGACACCTGCAAAGCCGTCGGCGATGGTGACAGCATTGCATCCTCCAGTGCAGGAGGCGCTGGTGGCGTTGTGGATGACAGAGAGAGCGTCCACGGAGGCGATGTAGAGGTCTGAACCGATGAAGGCGAAGGCTCGTGCGGGATGGCCTTGCGGTGTGTTGCCGACGCTTTCCACGGTCTGCGCAGAGCCAAGGTCAGGATTGATGATTCTCTTGACGTTACCGTTCTTCAGAAAACCAACATACAGATTGCCGTCGGGACCCAGCGCTGCCGCGGTGGGCTGATTCCCGTCCAGGCCTGCTGTTGTTGCGATATAACTGGCCACTCCGATGAATCCGCCAGTATTGGGATCGAGATCGACACGAAGCACGCCGCGCGCGGTTGAAGGAGTGTTCTTCGTATCTACGACGGCCTGGGTAACGTAGGCGAAGCCGTCGCTGTGGAAGGCAGACTGACCGCAGGTTGCGGGCACGGTCGTTGCAGAGATGGGCAGTTTGATATTGCCTTGAGTTCCGATGGCAAGGAACGAATCGATGACACCGGGCTCGGTGTTTATGACAGGTGCGAATCCGGCTGATGCATCGCAGACCCATGTTTGGTTTGCAACGACAACACCGCCGGCAGGAGCTGTGGGAAGGGTTCCACCTGCGATGGGAGGCGTGAGGACCGCTGCGGAACTCCGCAGATCAGCCTTGAGACCGTTGGTTTGTGCGTATGCACTGGCGCCGGAGAAGATCAGGGCAAGTATGAGAATCGTTACATTGGAAGGGGAGGCTTTCCAGCAGGACGGTTTCATAGCGTTCCTTTCAGTTTGCTTCTCTTCGTGACGGATTTAACTGCGCCCGAATAGTAGAGGAGCAAAGAAACGCCTGTTGTCATGCGAAAGTAAGACGTTCGTCTTCTTTCTGCATGGCGATAGTTACAATTTGTGACGTTTAGGGCCATCGGCCTGACCCCCATCTTTTATGCAGGTCTCGTACAGGCGAGGGGCGGCTGAGATTCTTCACGTCACTCTGAATGATGGGCCGATTGGCCGATTTCTTCAGGCGGTGACTTGGAGTTCCGGTTCGGGCTTGGTGGCAGTGTGTTTTAGGACTGGGGCTAGCCAGTGGCCGGTGTGGGAGTGTGGGTTGGCGGCAATCTCTTCTGGGGTGCCGGTGGCTACGATCTGGCCGCCGCCAGAGCCGCCTTCGGGGCCGAGGTCGATGACCCAGTCGGCGGATTTGATGACGTCTAGATTGTGCTCGATGACGAGGAGGGAGCCGCCGCCTTCGATAAGCTTGCGGAAGGCCGCGAGGAGCTTGGCTACGTCGTCGAAGTGGAGGCCGGTGGTGGGCTCGTCGAGGATGTAGAGGGTGCGGCTGCGGGCTTTGGCTGCGGCCTCGTTGCCGGAGCGGTTGGTGATGCTGCGGGCTGTGGCGAGGTGCGAGGCTAGTTTGACGCGTTGGGCTTCGCCGCCAGAGAGCGTGGTGGCGGACTGGCCGAGACGGACGTAGCCGAGGCCGACCTCGTCGAGGACATAGAGCTTGTCGATGATCTTGGGATGGCCGGCGAAGTAGACGAGGGCTTCCTTGACGGTCATGTTGAGGACGTCGTGGATATTGCGGCCTTTATACTTGATGTCGAGGATAGAGGATTTGTAACGCGTGCCGTTGCATTCTTCGCAGGGGAGCTCGATGTCGGCGAGGAACTGCATTTCGACGGTGACGGTGCCGTCGCCTTCGCAGACGTCGCAGCGGCCGCCAGGGACGTTGAAGGAGAAGTGTCCAGCGGTGAGGCCTTTGCGCTTGGCGTCGGGCTGGGCGGCGAAAAGGGCGCGAATATCGTCGAAGGCCTTGATGTAAGTGACGGGGTTGGAGCGCGGGGTGCGGCCGATGGGAGACTGGTCGACGAGGACGACTTCGTTCAGGTGGTGGACGCCGCTGAGTTCGCGGTAGAGGTGGGTGGAGTCGCCGCTGCCGTCGGCCTGGCCGAGGGACTGCATGAGAGCTCGGTAGAGGACTTGGTGGATGAGGGTGGATTTGCCTGAGCCGCTGACTCCGGTGACGCAGCAGAGGAGGTTGAGGGGGATGTCGAGGTCGACGCCGCGGAGGTTGTGGATGCGAGCTCCGGTGAGCTTGAGGTGTTCGCGTCCGGGCTCGCGGCGGTGTTTGGGAACGGGGATCGTGGCGCGGCCGGAGAGGTATTTGCCGGTGATGGAGTTCGAGTTACGCGTGACTTCCGCTACGGTTCCGGAGGCTAGGAGTTGGCCGCCGAGTTCGCCCGCGCCGGGGCCGAGGTCGAGGAGGTGGTCGGCGGCGCGGATGACATCGGGGTCATGCTCGACGACGAGGATGGTGTTGCCGAGGTCGCGGAGCTCTTCCATGATGCGGATGAGCTTGGCGGTGTCTCGGGTGTGGAGGCCGATGGAGGGCTCGTCGAGGACGTAGAGGGCTCCGACGAGACGGGAGCCGAGGGATGTGGCTAGCTGGATGCGTTGGGATTCGCCGCCGGAGAGGGTGGAGCTTAGACGGTCTAGGGTGAGGTAGTCGAGGCCGACTTGGTGGAGGAAGTGGATTCGCTGGCGGACTTCTTCGAGGATCTTTCCGGCGATCTCGGTTTGGGCCGGGGAGAGTTGCAGATTGTCGAAGAACTCCTGGGCGGCGGTTATAGTGAGGGCGGAGACTTCGCAGATATTTTGATTGTTGATGAGGACGGCGCGGGCTTCGGCACGGAGACGTTGGCCTCGGCAGTCTGGGCAAAGGGCGTAGCCGCGGTATTTGGAGAGGAAGACGCGGACGTGGAGTTTGTATTTTTTGCGTTCGAGGGCGGCGAAGAAGCCTCGGATGCCGGGGAAGGCGCTGTTGCCGTCTTCGATGAAGCGCTGCTGGTCGGGGGTTAGATCGTACCAAGGGATGTCGGTGGGGATGCCTGCGGCTTTGGCTGCGCGGATCATTTCGCCGTGGTGAGGGCGGTACTTGGTGGTGGTCCAGGGGGCGATGGCTCCGGCGGCCAGGGTTTTGGATTTGTCGGGGATGATGAGGTTGGGGTCGAAGTCGATGGTGTTGCCGAAGCCCTGGCAGCGGGGGCAGGCTCCGTAGGGATTGTTGAAGGAGAAGAGGCGAGGTTCGGGCTCGCGGTAGGCGCGGTGGCAGGTAGTGCACTCGAATGCGGCGGAGAAGCGGAGGGTTTGGGGCTCGGCTTCGCCTTCGCGTGGAACTGTGTGGAACTGGATTTCTCCGGATTCGCGGTAGCCGGTTTCGATGGCGTCGACGAGGCGCGAGCGAATTTCTGGGCTGAGGGCGAGGCGATCTACGAGGACGAAGATCGGCGCGGTGAAGTCGAGTTCGAGGAGAGATTCTGGGGTGGAGAACTCGACTATTTTCCCTGATTGGTAGAGGCGATTGTAGCCTCGGCGGCGAAGCTCGGTGAGGCGGTCTTTGAGGGCGTCGGTGATGTTGATTGCTGTTGGGGAGTCGGTGGTTTTCTTGCTGGCTTTTTTTGCTGGTTTCTTTGCGGGCTTGGAGGCTTCTGTTTCGGCGTCTGCGGTGGTGGCGACCTGCATGGGCTCGAGCTTGATTTCGGCGCGAACGATGGGGAAGAGGGCGTACGTGCGAGTGCCTTCGGGTAGGGCCAGGAGGGTGGAGACTATTTCGTCTACGGTGTCGTGCTTGACGATGCCGCCGCAGTGCAGGCAGGTGACGGTGCCGCAACGGGCGTAGAGGAGGCGGAGGTAGTCGTAGATTTCGGTGGCGGTGGCTACGGTGGAGCGGGGGTTGCGGGTCTGGTTCTTTTGCTTGATGGCGATGGCGGGAGCGAGGCCGTCCATGTGGTCGACGTCTGGTTTTTCGATGCGCTCTAGGAATTGGCGGGCGTAGGCGGAGAGGGATTCGACGTAGCGGCGCTGTCCTTCGGCGTAGACGGTGTCGAAGGCAAGCGAGGATTTACCGGAGCCGCTGACACCGCTGACGATGGTGAGTGCATTGTGCGGGATGTCGACGTCGATGCCCTTGAGGTTGTGGGTGCGGGCTCCGCGAATTGTGATTTGATCGAGTTTCTGCTCGTGTGTCGGGTCGCTCATGGCCAAACTTCTATTTTCAGGCATTAAGCGCTTGAGCGCGAGTTAAGCCAATAAAGGTTGGGCAAAGCATGGCAGTGCTTCGAGTTAAGTTTTGCGACTGCTGAGATCTATACGTTGTGGAATCGGTAACCGATTTGATCAAAGGGGTTTGCGATGTCATCCTCAAGAGATGAAGCTGGAGAGATTAAGACGCGTAATTGTGGGGTTGGTGCTGGTTTGCTGTATTTCGGCTGGGGCACAGGATAAGGGAAATTGGCGTGCTGCGAGCACGACGGCAAAGTCGACCACAGGGGATGTGGCGCTTTTTGATGAAAAGCTGGCCATCAACTTCTCGACCTTTACGATCGCTCCAATACGCAGTCTCGATCAGGGAGAGGTGAGCGCGGTCTTCGATGTAGACAGCAGTGCGGGTGGGACCGGCAGTCTCTATCGGCTGAACATACCGGCTACAAAGAAGTTCCTGCACAAAAACAGTTTGTGCGGCTCTGAGGATACGCAGTGGATGGTCACTTATGTGTCGGGCCGCTCGTTGCAGGTTGCGTTTTTTTCAGGAGAGAAACAGCCGGTCTTTACGCTGGAAGCGATCTCGAATTCGACGGATCTGTGCGGTACGTTCGCCTATGTGCGCTAACTCGTTCCGTAAGGCAAAGGTTATGGAGATTTAGAGCGTTTTCTTTTCCTAACGGTCGACCACAACTAAGGTTTGTGTTTTTGAAGGTCGGGTGAAGATCCAAAGGATCTCCAATATCATGGGCCACACAATCACCATTGTGACCAGCCATCCGGATCTTGAGTGAATAGGGCCAGTTGCAGAGCTGTAGACAATCAGGCAAAGTGCTGCGTTGCCCAGATAGGCGGTATTAAGGCCGACAAGGCATGCGCGCGTTGGAGATATATGCCGACGGCGCAGAAACAAAATTGTCGCGCTGGCGATTACGATACCAAGTCCCAAGCTGAGGACTGCAAGGCGTTGCCATGCGCTCGTTCCGGCGAGGTGGAGCAAGAATGGGGCCTCAACCAAGATGGTTCCGAAGATCGAAAGGCTCACGGCGATCCAGATGATGCGTCGTTCTGCAGGGGTAGACAGTTGCGATGAAAAGAATGCCCGGAGGCGGAGCCAGATCATAGGAAATGCCAGAAAGAACGGCGCACCGATGAGTGCATGCCACCAATTACCCTGGTTTCCGGGAACTCTTAGCATTACCGCGTTCAAGGGGGATGTATTGAGCGCGAAGGGAAGGAATACGACTATCCCGGCTAACAGCGAAACCAGCAACGCAATGGCATTGAGTGGTGTTGGAACTCGTGCTTCTTCCGATTGAGTGGCGGTGTGATTAAGCTCTGCGTGGCCCATGATCGCAAATTGTATGTCACACGCTCGGAAAGGCGTGCGCTCCATGAATCATGGAGGTTAATGGCCTGACGTCCCTCGCGCTGGCCTCATGCCTCACGTGACTCGACGAAGACTCACTCCGGTCCGCTGTATCAGTCTTGTGATTGAGGTCGGAAGATTTCGATCATCAATAGACAGGCTCCGATGACGATGCAGGAGTCGGCGAGGTTGAAGTCGGGCCAGTGGTAGTGGACGATGTGAACCTCGATGAAGTCGACTACGTAGTGGTAGACGATGCGGTCGTAGAGGTTGCCGATGGCTCCGCCCAGGATGAGGGCTAGGGCGACCGAGGTCAGGGTGATGCTGCGGCCTACTCGCCAGAGCATGACCAGGACAATGATGACGGCGAAGAGCGAGAAGAGGATGAGGCCTTTGCGGACGGCTGCGGGGGTGGCGCTCTCAGCGAACATGCTGAAGGCGGCGCCGGTGTTTTCGACGTGCGTGATGCGCAGGAAACCGGGGATGACTACGCGGGGAGCTCCGGGAAGACTGTGCATAATGACATGCTTGGTGATGCGGTCGATGAAGACGACCAGGGCAGAGATCGCGAGGAGCAGGCCGAAATAGCTACGCTTGCCAGCTTCGTTGGCGAGGCTGGGTTTGGGGTCGAACTCGGTGGGTGGGTATTCGTATTGGGCGGACATTAGTTCTGGGGCTCCGGGTTGTTGTATGGTGGATAGCCAATGGCGTTGAGGGCGTCGGCGCAGCGCAGGCAGACGGTTGGGAAGCGTGAATCCTGGCCTACGTCGGTGGTGTAGTTCCAGCAGCGCTCGCACTTGAGGCCATCGGCGGTGGTGGTGGTGACGTGGACCTGGTTGTCGCCGTGGTCGATGTGGATGAGCTCGACCTGGGAGACGTTGAAGAGTTCTTTGAGGCTTGGCTCGTATTTCTTGAGCAGGGAGTGGACGAGCTCGTTGGCTTCGATGCGGACTTTGGCGTCGAGGGCTTTGCCGATGAGCTTGTTCTGACGGGCGGCCTCGAGGGAGACGAGGACGGTGTCGCGGACGTGGAGGAGTTGCTCCCAGTCGGCGACGAGGTGGGTGGTGGCGCCGGGGATGAGGTCGGTGATGGCAGGGAAGAGGGCGAGGTGGACGCTGGACTCGCGCGTGGGGAGTTGCGGGAGGAATTGCCAGACCTCATCGGCGGTGAAGCTGAGGATGGGGGCGATGAGGCGGGTAACGGCTTCAGCGATGCGCCAGAGCGCGGTTTGGGCGCTGCGGCGTGCGGGATGGTTGGGGGCGAAGGTGTAGAGGCGATCCTTGAGGACGTCGAGGTAGAGAGCGCTGAGGTCGGTGTTGATGAACTCGTTGAGGGCGTGATAGGCGCGGTGGAATTCGAACTCGTCGTAGGCTGCGCGGAATTTGGTGGTGAGCTCGGCGGTGCGGGCGAGGATGTACTGGTCGAGCGGCTCCATCTGGCTGAAGTGGCCGGTGTCGGCTGCGGGCGAGAAGTCGTGGATGTTGCCGAGGAGGAAGCGGAGAGTGTTACGCAGCTTGCGGTAGTTGTCGCTGACGCGCTGCATGAGGTTTTCGCTGGCAGCTACGTCTTCGCGGAAGTCGACGGAGGCTACCCAGAGACGGACGATCTCGCCGCCTAGTCGGTTGGCGATGTCGACGGGGTCGACGCCGTTGCCGAGAGACTTGGAGAAGGCTCGGCCTTGCTCATCGAGGGTCCAGCCGGAGGTGGCGACCATCTTGTAGGGGGCTTTGCCTCGGACGGCTACTGAGGTGAGGAGGGAAGAATGGAACCAGCCGCGATGCTGGTCTCCGCCCTCGGTGTAGAGGTCGGCGGGGGCGTGGAGTTCGGGCTCGAGGTCGAGGACGGCGTGCCAACTGGCTCCGGACTCGAACCAGACGTCGAGGATGTCCATCTCCTTGCGGAACTCTTTGCCGCCGCAGGAGCAGGTTGTGCCGCTGGGCAGGAGGGTTGCCGCGTCGTGGATGTACCAGGCGTCGGCGCCTTCTTTTTTGAAGAGATCGACGATGCTTTTGTTGATGGCCTTGTCGTTGAGCGGGGTGTGGCACTGTTCGCAGAGGAAGACGGCGATGGGGACGCCCCAGATGCGCTGGCGGGAGATGCACCAGTCGGGACGGGTGGCGATCATGTTGGAGATGCGGTCCTGGCCCCAGGCGGGGTCCCAGGTGACGGCGGCGATCTCGTCGAGGGCACGCTGACGGAAGGTGGTGGGGGTGCCGTCGGGGTTGTGCATGGGGGTTTCCATGCCGATGAACCACTGCTCGGTGGCGCGGACGATGATGGGGTGATGGCAGCGCCAGCAGTGGGGGTAGGAGTGCTCAAAGCTGGTGGCGCTTAGGAGTGCTCCTTTTTCTTTGAGGAGGTCGATGATGATGGGGTTGGACTTGAAAACGGTCAGACCTTCGTAGGGCTGGGCCTCGCCCCCTCCGCCAAAGGTGCCGGTATTGCGCTGCTTGCCGGCATTGTCGACGTACTGGATCTCGGGCAGGTCGTAGCGCTTGCCGGTGGCGAAGTCGTCTACGCCATGGGCTGGGGCGGTGTGGACGGCTCCGGTGCCCTGATCGGCGGTGACGTAGGTGGCGAGGGTTCCGACGATCTGGCGGTCGAGGAAAGGGTGATGGAAGGTGGTGCGGTCGAGCTGTTCGCCTTTGAAGCGGGCGATCTCGGTAGCTTCCTGCAGGTTGCAGGCTGATTTGACGGAGGCGGCCAGGGCTTCGGCCACGATATAGACATTGCCGTCAGTGTTCTGGAGGGCGACATAGTCCATCTCGGGGTTGAAGGCTACGGCCTGGGATGCGGGGAGCGTCCAGGGGGTGGTGGTCCAGATGATGGTGTAGACCTGCTCTTTACCTGATCCCTTTGAAGCAGGTGCGTCTGCCGATGCCGTTGAACCAGGGAAACCGCCGGCGGCATTGGTCAGTGCGGGGTCAATCTGCGCAGGGTCGCTGGTGAGGGCGTAACGGACGTAGACGCTGGGGGAGGTGTGCATCTCGTACTCGACTTCGGCTTCGGCGAGTGCGGTGCGGTCGTGGATGCACCAGTAGACCGGCTTGAGACCCTTGTAGACGAAACCGTTCTCGAAGAAGTCGTAGAAGGTTTCGACGATGCTGGCCTCGTAGCCGAAGGACATGGTGAGATAGGGGGTGTTCCAACGACCGAAGACGCCGATGCGCTCGAACTGGCTGCGCTGGAGGTCGACGTACTTCTGCGCGTAGTCGCGGCAGGCTTTGCGGACGGCTACGGGGGGCATGTCCAGCTTTTTGCGGCCGAGGTGTTCGTCGACCTTGATCTCGATGGGGAGGCCGTGGCAGTCCCAGCCGGGGACGTAGGGGGAGTCGAAGCCGGCCATGGTCTTGGTTTTGACGACGAAGTCCTTGATGCACTTATTGAGGGCGTGGCCGAGGTGGATGGCTCCGTTGGCGTAGGGGGGGCCGTCGTGGAGGATGTATTTGGGGGAGCCGGCGCGGGCGGAACGGATCTGGGCGTAGAGGTCGCTCTTCTGCCAGTCAGCGAGGCGGGCAGGCTCGTTCTGGGGCAGATTTGCCTTCATGGGGAAGGCGGTCTGGGGCAGATTTAGCGTCGATTTTAGGGGCTTTTTTTCCGGTCCGGGCTGGTTTGCTTCCGACATTCTTTCCTCTTTGATCCTGTAGACAGAATTGCAGTTTGTGCCAAATATCTATTGTAGCTGGCGAAAAGGTGACGGGACGGTGACAGAAAGGAGACCTTCGTGGTGTAAGCTGCGTCCAATGTGCAAGCGCAGGCAAGTGAATCTTTGTAGAATGTTCTTGGAGCCAGATGCCTTCCGCCGCTGTAACAAAGATGAAACCGGCAACAGACCGGGAACGTAGATAAGAGAGAGTGTGTGTGGCGCGCGATTCTAGAGAAGAGCAGGCAGATGCTCTGGAGCATCGGCTACCGAGGCGAAGCAGCTTATGGCGAATACTGTGTTGACACCACCACCGGAGATTGATCCCAGGAATGAAGGCCCCACGCTGCATCCGGCGGCGGAAGCGCCTAAGTTGAATGAGGAAACAGAAGGGTCGATGTGGGCCTCGCTGTTCTCGAACCTGCGCGACGTTTTCAATCCATCGCGTGAAGCTCCGCTAAAGCTTGAGTCGCGGCCCGCGGACAATGATCTGATTATCAAAGAAGAGGGCGTCTTTTCCTCCTTGAGGAGCAGCGTACGGGATGTGTTTTTCCCGGAAAAGCTGCCACCGCTGGAACTGGAATCGAAGCCCGTCGCAGTTGTTGACCGGATGAAGGTGAAGCGGGACCCTACTTCGACGGCAATTGCTGTGGTTGTCCATGGGTTGATCATTCTGCTGATTGCCTACATTCTGGTGAAGAAGATTCCGCTATCGGCTCCGGCTAAAACGACGCTGGTGACAGAGGTTGCGATCCCACCGATGGCCCCTGCAAAGGCTCAGGCGATGGGTGGTGGCGGTGGTCAGAAAGGGCCGACGCCAGTGACGAAGGGTTCGCCGCCGAAGTTTGCGGACCAGCAGATTGTTCCGCCGAATAAGCCCCCGTTGATTGAGCCCAAGATCAAGATTGAGCCGACGGTCGAGGTGCAGAAAGACGTCAAGATGGCGACCAACCTTCCGAATTTTGGCGTGCCAAATTCTCCACTGGTTGGCATGTCGATGGGCAATGGCAGCGGAACTGGGCTGGGTTCGGGCAATGGTTCTGGTATCGGGCCGGGGTCGGGAGGCAATATTGGCGGTGGACCAAGGCGTATCGGCGGCGGAGTTTCGGCTCCGGTGTTGATCTTCTCGGTAGAGCCGGAGTTCTCGGAAGAGGCTCGCAAGGCTAAGGTTGCCGGAAATGTTCTGGTGAACCTGTGGGTCGATACGAGTGGGAATCCAAGCCACGTGCATGTAATTCGCGGTGTTGGCATGGGTTTGGATGAGAAAGCCGTCGAGGCGGTGAAGCAGTATAAGTTCAAGCCTGCGATGGAGAATGGAAAGCCGGTGCTGGTGGAGTTGAACGTCGAGGTTAACTTCCAGATCTTCTAACGGCTGGTTATGCGTAGAAAGGGCCTGCTCTTGGAGCGGGCCCTTTTTATTTTTTGTGGCGTGCGTGGGTTGCTTTCAAACGGCCTGCGATACGTGCAGGGGTGGAGTAATCGAGCGCGTGTTCATTGAGTGCATGGTCGACTGAAGGTTGAAACGATCGACTTGTTGCTCAAGCGCGACGGCTGTTGCGCGGAGGGATTCGACCCCTGCTGCGGTTGTGGCCATCTCGGTGAGGTTGTCGTGGCTGAGGGAGTGGATGGAGTCGAGGCTTGCGCTGGACTGGTCTGCAGCTACAGCCTGTTGCGAGGCGGCGATGGCGATCTGGGTGATCATTTTGTCGACGCGCTCGGCCATGCCGATGATGCGCTCGAGGGCCTCGCCGGCCTGGGTGGTGGTGACGACACCCTGCTGGACGGTTCCGGTGCCGCTCTCCATGCTGGCGATGGCGGTGCGGGTACGGTCCTGGATGCCCTGGATCATGCTGGCGATCTCGCCTGTGGCCTGGGCGGTGCTTTCGGCGAGGCGGCGAACCTCACCGGCTACGACGGCGAAGCCACGACCTTGCTCTCCGGCGCGTGCGGCCTCGATGGCTGCGTTGAGGGCCAGAAGATTGGTCTTACGGGCGATCTCGTCGATGACGGTGACGATCTGGCTGATGCGGCGGGAGTCGTCGCCGAGGAGGCCGACGGTGGACGAGGTTTCGCTAACGGCAGTGGCGATGGAGTGCATGCTGTCGAGGACTTCTTTGACGATGGTGCCGCCGTCGCGTGCTGTTTGGGCGGCGCTGCGTGCGGTTTCGGCAGCGGATTGGGTGTGGCGGGAGACCTCGGCGATGGAGGCGGACATCTCCTGCATTGCAGTGGCGGCTTGCTGGGTCTGCTGACTCTGCTGGTCGATGCGGCGATGCATTTGATCAGAGGCAGAGCGCATAGAGGCCGCGCTTCCGGTCAATGAGCCTGCCGTGTTGACCACTGTGCCGATGATGTTTCCGAGGTTGGTCTGCATCTGCTGCATGGCGTGAGCGAGGGTTCCGATCTGATCCTTACTCTGGACGTTGAGGGGGCCTCCAGTGAGGTCGCCGGCGGCTATGGCGTTGGCGCGCTCGGCTACGAGATCGATGCCCTTGGTGACGCGGCGTGCGAGGAGAACCGAGATGGACCCGCCGATCAGTGCGCCGAGGATTGTGGCCAGCCAGAGAGTGTAGAGGGTGGCGGCATTGGCGTGCTTGAGCTGGACGATCTCGTCGTCGGCCTGCGTCATCTGAGACTGGCCCAGATCGCTTGCTGTGGCGAAGAGAGATTTCTCGAGTGGCAGGATCTGATTCTGGAAGGTGTCGTATGCCTGTGCGGTGCCCTGTGCGGTCTTCGATTCGTTGAGCTGCTCGACCTTATCTTCGAGGGCTTTCAGGTTGGCGAGATCGGTATCGATCTCATTGATACGCGTGGCGTCGTAGCCCAGGGGGTAGAGAGAGGCGTACTCCTTGAGCTTGGACATCGAGGTATCGGCCTGGGCGAGATTCTGCTGGCGCGTGTGGCGGAAGCTGGCGGAGGCGGCAGGATCGATGCCAAAGAGCATGTAGGACTCGAGCGCGTGAATGCTATAGAGAATCTGGATTCGCAAGTCGCGGGCATTCTGATTGATTGGGATATGCTGCGTGGTGGCTGTGGAGGCGAGGTGGTTCGCCTCCTGGATGCGCATCGTTGCCGTGTAGGCGCTGAGAAGCATGGCGATGACGAGAATGCCTGTGCTTAGACCGAGCTTTGATTCGAGTTTCATGATGATCCTTACCTACGCGGTGGTTGGCTATAGTGATGGGTGGGAGATCGACAGCGAGGTGAGAGCCTACTGTCCGTCGATGTTGAAGTTGATTTCGACCTCAGACTCTGAGACCTCGGAGTTGGGAGCGAAGCGCCACTTTTTTACGGCATCTTGTGCGGCTGCGGCGAGCAGGGCGTGGCCGGACTCGACCTTGGTGTCGGAGACGGTACCATCGGGCTGGACGGTGACCAGGAGCACGACTTTGCCTCCGACGTGCATGCGATGTGCGAGTTCGGGATAAACGGGATTGGTGCGGGTGACTATGGCTCGATGAACGTTGCCAGCGAAGGCAGTGCCAACGCAGAGGAAGAAACTTCCTATGAGAAGGAGAGAACGGACAGGACGGGATAAGGGTGCCAAGTGAAACCTCCGGTGTGTATGGAGGTTGTATCGGCGGATGTGGCGGGGGCTTTAGCGGGTGGCGAGGGCGGGGGCGATCTCGGCGAAGGTGAGGTTTTTGGCGGGGCTACCGGTGCGCTGTTTCCAGTCGAGGAAGAGCTTGCCGTAGCTGTCGGTGAGGCAAGTGGCGTGGTCGATACCTAGAGTGGCAAGGGTGCGGTCGATCCAGTCGGGAGGGCCTTCAATTTCGGCGTAATTGCCGATAGGGGTCTCGTCGATGACGAGGTGCACGGAAGGCTCGACGGTGTGGGACCACTCGGTGCGGTATTTCTCGTAGGTGAAGGCTGGGAGATAGCCGAGCTGGTGAAAGATTTCAGCGAGAGCGGAGCCTTCGGCTACGGCTGTTTCCGTCTCGATACGGACTTTGTAGCGCGGGTTTCCGGATGGATCTTCCTGATCGTCGGCGATGCGCTTGTGGGTGACGGTGCAGAGGGAGCCGTACTGGCGGAGGCGAAGGAGGGCTCGTTTGGCGCGGAGGTCGCGGGTGGGGGTGTCGTAGAGGGTGTTGTGCTCGAAGGTGCGGGGCGTGTCGAGGTGGAAGCCTAGCTGGGGGAGGCGGGACTGGAGGGCGGCGGGATCGGAGATGGGGAACTTGAGTTCGATCTCGGCGTTTTGCATGGGGTGAGTATACGGCTAGGGAGGCTCTTCGGAGCGATAGGATGGATAGATATGTCCAGTGGAAAAACGGAACGATTAGCAGGTGAGGCTGGAGTGCTACGGGCGGCGGAGTTGCTGCGTGAGGGTGGTACGGTGGCGTTTCCGACCGAGACGGTGTATGGATTGGGAGCAAATGCGCTTGATTCGGCGGCTGTTGAGAGGATTTTTGCGGCGAAGGAGAGACCGAGTTGGGATCCGGTGATTGTTCATGTGTGTGATCGGGAGATGGTTGGGCGGGTGGCGAAAGTTTCGGGGGAGATTGCTGGTAGAGCGGAGGCGCTGATGGCGGCTTTCTGGCCGGGTCCGCTTACCCTACTGTTGCCCAGAACTGCAGCTGTGCCGGATGCGGTGACTGCGGGTCGGCCGTTGGTGGGGGTTCGGATGCCAGCGCATGAGTTGGCGCTGGAACTGATACGGAAGGCGTGTGTGCCGGTGGCGGCGCCTAGTGCGAATCGGTTTGGAAGGACGAGTCCTACGACTGCGGGGCATGTGCTCGAGGATCTGGATGGGAGCATTGATGCTGTCTTGGATGGTGGGCCGACGATGGTGGGGGTAGAGTCTACGGTGCTTGGCCCTTCGGAGGATGGTTTGGGGTGGACGATGTACCGCCCGGGCGGTGTGTCGAAGGACATGCTGGAATCCGTGTGCGGAACCGGGATGGTAGAGGTGTTTCGACCAGCAGCGACGGCACATGTTCCGGAGAGCATGCCTTCGCCTGGCGTTGGGATCCGTCATTATGCGCCTCGAGCGAAGCTTGTGCTGGTTTCGGAGATATCCAGGCATCGAGGGCCGATTGAGCAACGATTGGTTTCAACGATCGACGATGTGTTTGAATCAGCCGGTAAGACAGGGGTTATGTTGCCAGATGGGTGGGATGCTTCTTACGCTCCTCTGGTTTATCGATGGGGACCTTGGGGTGACGGAGAGACGCTTGCGCGACGATTGTTTGCCGGTTTGCGTGAGCTAGATGAGGCGGGGGCCGCAGTGATTATTTGTCCGGTGCCGGAGATGGGTGGGATTGGGGAGGCGATTCGGGACCGATTGAAAAAGGCGGCTCGGGATAAGTAAGAGAAGACGGATCGCGCAGTTCTTCGACTACCGGGCGTTGGTGGTTAGTTGGCCGGCGTAGGCGTCGAGAGAAAGGGAGCGTAGGAGGTTGCGGCGCATTCCGCTTTGGACCTGGTCGAGACCGCGGGAGGCTTGCTCGATCCATTGGAAGGTGAGGGTCTGGGCGAAGCGTTCGAGTTCGGGGCGGAGGTCGGTGTTGCGGAGGAGTTCGGGGGTGCCGGACTGAAGGAGGAGGATGTCTTCGAGGAGGAGGGAGAGGGTGCGTAGGAGGTCGGAGGTCTTCTGCTGGCCTTCGGCTCCGGCGCGGTAGGTCTCGGTCATCTTGAAGAGGGCGGTGTGGTCGGGCTCGCTGGCGGCGTTGCGTAGAAGCAGGAGGGCGTCGGCACGGGCGGCGGTGTAGGCGGCCAGGTCGAAGCCGAGTGCTTTGCCAGCGGCTCCCTGGGCGAGGCGGGCGATGAGGGTGCGCTGCTTTGGAGGGACGTCGGAGCGGCGGTCGGCGAGGAGCATTTCGATCTCTTCCACCGGTAATGCTCCCAGACGCACTATTGCGCAACGGGAGCGAATGGTGGGGAGAAGTTCTCCGGGGTTTTCGGCGAGGATGATGAGGTGGACTGTGTCGGGTGGCTCTTCAAGGACTTTGAGAAGGGAGTTGGCGGCTTCCTTCATGAAGTTGGCTGCGGAGAAGATGAAGATTTTGCGCGGAGCTTCGCCCGGTAGTGAATGGGAGCGCTGGATGACGGTGCGGACCTGGCCGAGTTTAATGAGGAGTTGTGGGGGGTCGGGGGGGATGATGAGGACGTCGGGGTGGGGCTGGATGAGGACGCGGGTGTCCTTCTTATCGGCCTCGCGGAGGTCTTCGCGCGCGGCTACGGCTTGATCGACCTGCTCTTCCAGGTTGGAGGCGGAGGCGATGCGGGTGCAGTTGCGGCAGACTCCGCAGAAGGAGGCCAGGGATTGGCCGTTGGACCAGAGGTCGCGTGGCTGGCGCTCGCACTCGACGGCCATGGCGAGCATGAGAGCGAGGGTGTATTTGCCTGCTCCTGCGGGGCCCGCGAGGATGAGGGAGTGGGGAAGGCGACCGGCGGCGATGGCTGTACGGAGGTGTTCGACTGCGGCGGTGTTACCAATAAAGTCATTGAAGGTTGCCGGTTGCGTCATCGTTTTCCCTAGTGTCTCTGCCCTGTACCGAAAAGTCGTAAAGTATTCATTCGGCGTGAGTTGTGTCTGGACTTTATTTGTAAACTATTGATTTCAGATACTTTGACTATAAAGTATCTGAAATCAATCGATTACGTGTCAGACCTGCCGTTGATTTCTTGTTCACTCCTGAAGGATACCGGATTTAAGGGATGGGATTTGTCAAGCGAACGAGAGAGTTTCAGGTTTGATCTGCTGGCTGGGAGCGATTGGCATTGTTCAATCGTCGGTTTCAAAGAAGAGGGTTCTGGCCATGCTCTCGTTGACTTTGTTTCTGGTCCAGAAGAGGGTCGACAAGTGCAACTAGTGGGCCTGGATCGATGTTGTAAGCTGGCTGGGCTGTCAATCCCTGTTTTGCAAGGAACACGATGACTGCGACTCGAATCGTTGTTTTGAATGCTGCACTGGCGATGTTTGCGAGTCAGCTTGCATTGGCCCAGGTTGTAACTACTCCGGCTGTGGATTCTCCTGACGTTCAGCGGCATATCGAGAGAGTGGTGGGCTGTTTGCATGGGCCGGTTATAGAGAAGAGTGACCCGTGTGTGCGGCTCGATGCTCGGATGGCCGAGTTTCATGTTCCCGGAGTGAGTATTGCGGTGATTCATAATGGGACGATTGAGTGGGCTCGGGGGTTCGGCGTGGAGCGGGTGGGAGGGCCGGCTGTATCGGCTGACACGATGTTTCAGGCTGGATCGATCAGCAAGCCGGTTGCGGCTATGGCGGTGCTTCGGTTGGTGCAGGAGGGGAAGCTTTCGCTCGATGAAGATGTGAATGCAAAGCTGGTGAGCTGGAAGGTTCCGGCGAGTTCTGCGGCGAATGGTGCGCCATTAACTTTGCGTGAATTGCTGACGCATACCGGCGGGACGACCGTTCATGGGTTTCCGGGATATGCGCAGGATGCGCCGGTGCCTTCGCTTGTTCAGGTGCTCAATGGAGAGAAGCCTGCGAATACAGATGCGATTCGGGTGGAAGCCGCTCCAGGGAGTAAGTGGAACTATTCGGGTGGAGGCTACACCATCATGCAGCAGATGGCAGTGGATGTTGCCAAGGAACCGTTTCCCAAGTTGCTGCACGATACGGTGCTCGTGCCGATTGGGATGAGCCATAGTACGTATCAGCAACCGCTGCCTGCTGAACTCAGGGCAATGGCGGCTACGCCTTATAACGCGGACGGTACGGCTGTGGCCGGTGGAGCGCATACGTATCCGGAGATGGCTGCTGCGGGCCTGTGGACGACGGCTTCGGATCTGGCGCGCTATGCGATGGAGGATCAACGTTCGTTGGAGGGGAAGGCAAATCATGTGCTCTCGAAGGCCATGACCGAGCAGATGCTTACGCCGGGGAAAGGGAATTGGGGGCTGGGGCTTCAGATTGGAGGCCCTGCTTCGGATAGGTACTTCTCACATGGAGGAGTGAATGCGGGGTTCGAGAGCTTGTTCGTGGCCTATGAGAACCACGGTGATGGCGCGGTGGTCATGACGAACGCGCAGGGTGGATCGAGACTAGCGCAGGAGGTCATGCAGAGTATTGCGGCGGAGTATGGGTGGCCGGATTTTCGTTCTGTTGTGCGGACGGCGGTGAAGGTGGATCGTGCTGTTCTTGCGCGGTATGTGGGGACGTATGCGTTGTCGCCGAACTTCAGCATTACGTGCACGCTGGAGGGCGATCAGTTGATGACGCAGGCCACGAATCAGGGGAAGTATCCGATGTTTCCGGAGTCGGACACTAAGTTTTTTCTGAAGGTGGTGGATGCGGAGACGGAGTTCTTTACGAACGATAAGGGTGAGGTGTCGTATATGGTGTTACATCAGAATGGACATGATGCGAAGGCAATGAAGAAGTAGGCGTTGGAGTTCATTTATGTGTGGCTCTGTACGAGAATGAGGTCATGACTTCGGTACGGATGGATAAGTGGCTTTGGGCGGCGAGATTTTTCAAGACTCGGGCGTTGGCGGCGAAGGCTTGTGAGTTGGGGCGGATTCAATCGAATCAGCAGGTGGCGAAGGCTGCGCGGGATGTTCGGGTGGGAGATGTTTTGCAGGTGAAGAACGAGGGTGGGGACTTTCAGGTTGAGGTTCTACTGCTGAGTGAAGTGCGCGGGCCGGCGACGGTGGCGCAGACGCTTTATCGCGAGACTGACGCGAGCAAAGAGTTGCGGATAAAGGTGGCGGAGGAGCGGAAGGCGATGGCTCAATTTGAGGTGATGCCGGCGGGGAGGCCATCGAAGCGGGATCGGCGGGTGATTATTCGGTTTCGTGGGCGTGGGTGAGTTGATGAGTATGAGAAATTAACGGGAAGTTCGCAAAGCTGACATGGGTGACGATTTAGGGCATTCTTTTCGAAGGAGGAACGAATGCCACTAACGACTGACGAGAAGGTGCTTGCGCTGAGTGAAGCGCTGTTGAAAGAGTTTGAGACTATTTTTGGACTCCATCCTGGGTTTCGTCCTGTGCATGCGAAGGGTACGCTGCTCACGGGAACGTTTACGCCTTCGAAGGATGCAACGTGGTTGACGCGGGCTCCGCATGCTACGCGGGAGTCGACGCCGGTGACGGTGAGGTTCTCGGACTCGACAGGGATTCCGCTGATTCCGGATAACGATCCGAATGCGAATCCGAGGGGGATTGCGATTCGGTTCAATCTGGCGGAGCATGTGCACACGGACATCATTGCGCACTCGGCGAATGCGTTTCCGGCTTCGAATGGGCAGGAGTTTCTGGAGTTTTTGAAGGGGGTTACGCAGAGCGATCCGGCGAAGGTGCAGGAGTTTGTCGGGAGCCACCCGAAGGCGCTGGCGTTTGTGTCGGTGCTGGGGCCGACGCCTTCGAGCTTTGCGCGGGAGAACTACTTCGGCCTGACGGCGATGAAGTTTATTAACAAGGACGGCGTGAGCCGATATGGACGGTACACGATCGCTCCTGAGGCGGGTGAGGATCATTTGGATCCTGCCGCGGTTGCGAGTAAGGGGCCGAACTATCTCTTTGATGAGCTGGCGGAGCGGCTGGCAAAGGGGCCGATCAAGTTGAAGGTTACGGTGCAGGTTGCTGAAGACGGCGACAACGTGAATGACGCTACGGTTCACTGGCCGGCGGAGCGCAAGGTGGTGGAGGTGGGCACGATTGCGTTGACCGAACAGGTGGCCGATGATGCTCCGGAACAGAAGCAGATTATCTTTGATCCGATTCCGCGAGTGGATGGGATTGAGCCTTCGGATGATCCTCTGCTGGAGTTGCGGGCTGCGGTTTATCTGATCAGTGGGCGGCGGAGGCGGACTGCTCCGGCTCAATAATCGAGTAGTAGAAAGGGCCGTCTCTGGAATCGAGGCGGCCCCTTTATTGGCTTAAGCTGCGGCGATTCTTTGGGTGAGGTCGTCTTGTTCTTTTTGGGATTCGGCGCCTATGGTGAAGGCGTCGAGGACTCCGGTGTTGAGGGCGAAGCGGATGGCTTCGGATGGGCGATCACGGAGTTTGCCCTGGCCGAGGATCTTCATGCCGATGATGCCTTTGCCGTCGGCGCGCATCTGCTTGATGATCTTGATGACGGTGCCGGGGTCGGCGTCCATGTAAGCGCCCGCGGGGTTGAGGCGTACGAGGTCGACTTCGACCCAGGGGGATGCGGCTGCGGCGCGGAGGGCTTCGATGGAATGGCAGGAGACGCCGTGGGCTCGGATGGTGCCCTGGTGTTTGGCTTCGGAGAGGACGTCCATGACGCCGCGGTAACGGGTGGTCCAGTCGGCTTCGGTAACGCAGTGAACGAGAACGATGTCGATGTAGTCGATGCCGAGTTCCTTGCGGAAGCGGTCGAGGTCGCGGCGGAGGCCAGCGGGGTCACGGTTGTCGGACTTGGTCATGACGACGACTTTGTCGCGGGGCAGCTGCTTGAGGGCAGTGGCGACGTAGGGATGGCTGCCGTAGGAATCGGCGGTGTCGAAGAAGCGCAGGCCGTTCTCGTTGTATCCGTTGACGAGGAGGCGGGAGAAGGAGCTCATGCCGAGACGGGTCTGGTTGGAGGAGCCACCGAAGCCGATGGTGCCGGTCCCCATGGCGAGACGGCTGGTGCGAATGCCGGTTTTGCCGAGGGTGATCTCGTCGTGGGCGTTGAATTTTTGAGCGGGGGTTTCGAAGGCGAGGATGGAGGCGAGGGATGTTGTGCTGGATAGCCACGCGGCTCCGAGGCCTGTGGCGCTGCGGCGGAGGAAGTCTCTG
This sequence comes from Edaphobacter aggregans, assembly GCF_003945235.1. NCBI lineage: Bacteria > Pseudomonadati > Acidobacteriota > Terriglobia > Terriglobales > Acidobacteriaceae > Edaphobacter > Edaphobacter aggregans. The sequence goes on along the minus strand of NZ_RSDW01000001.1, from coordinate 255,425 downwards.
CGGAGCATAGGTGCACCTCTTGGCGTCAGGATACTCCGGTTTAGAGCGAGCGGCTATGAAGATGTGACGAGTTGCTTTGTAGTATTGGGATGTTGTGTTCTGCGGTGTGTTCTGCATCCAACGGCATAGGTTTTAAGGAGAGGATTTCGATGAGGTTGACGAGTAGCAGTTTTAGCCAGGGTGAGGCGATTCCGGGGGAGTTTTGTTTTGCGGTGGTTGATCCGGTGAACCATGTTTCGTTGAGCATGAACCGTAATCCGCAGTTGGCTTGGAGCAAGGTGCCGGAGGAGACGAAGTCGTTTGCGGTGATCTGCCATGATCCGGATGTGCCGAGCAAGGGCGATGATGTGAATAAGGAAGGGCGGGAGGTTCCGGCTTCTCTGCCGCGCGTGAATTTCTATCATTGGCTGCTTTGGAATATTCCGGCGTCCGTGGGGGAGATTGCCGCGGGACGTCAGAGCGACGGGATAACTCCGCATGGGAAACCGGGGCCTGATGCTCCGGGTGGGATGCAACATGGCATCAACAGCTATACGGGGTGGTTTGCGGGGGATCCGCATATGAAGGGCAATTACTACGGATATGACGGGCCTTGTCCGCCGTGGAATGATTCGATCGTGCACCACTACATCTTTACGGTGTATGCGCTGGATGTGGATCGGCTTGAGGTGAAGGGTGAGCCTACGGCGGAGAATGTTCAGGCGGCGTTGAATGGACATGTGCTCGCGGAGGCGAAATTGATGGGGACTTATTCGTTGAATCCGCGGATTTAGAAGGATCACGAAGCCCCGGCGGTCTTTGAGGATGCCGGGGCTTTTGGATTTGTGCCTGTGGAGGTTGCTATTTATTGCGACAGTGCTGCTTCAGTGATGACGGCGAAGAAGGCGTGGCCGAACTCCGTGGGGTGCTCGACGTCCCAGAAGAAGGTATGGTCGGGATCGTCGCAGATCGTGCCTGTGATGGGGTTGATGCAGGGGTTGACGATGTCAGTGAAGCCGTAGTGAGTGGCGTCGGAGGCGACGGATTGCAGGAGACTGAAGACGTCGGTGCGGCGGATTTTAATTCCCTGGAGTAACTGCTCGATGGCGAGGAGTTGGTTGAGGGATTTGTTGGTTGCGATAGAGGCTTGCTGGGCGAAGGCAGCGTTGGCGCGGCCAGCGGGGAGAAGGCTTACGTCGAAAAGGTTCGGGATAAGGAAGTTTTTTGCTCCGGCTAGACGAAGGATGAGTTCGCTGTTGGCGATGCCGAGTGCGATCTGGGATCCGAGTGATTGGGGCGATCCGCCGGTGGCGTTGAGAATGTCGTTGCCGCCTCCTTCGAGGATGTAGAGGGCTTTGGGGTCAGCCTTGCCGGCGTGCTGGCTTAGATAGAGCAGGACTTGCTGGGGGACGCTTGGGATGGTTCCTCCGGCTGTGACTACAGGGGCGGTTACTTCGGCTCCGCCGACGGCGTAGTCGGTACCACCGAGCTGGGAGGCCACCATGGGCAGACCCAGGGAACTGGCGATGTGTTCGACCCAGATGGGGCCATTGGAGAATCGACCGTGGAAGTACGGGGGTGAGGGTGGCGTTGGCTGACCGACGGCGGTGGTGACGGCGAAGATGTTGCCGACGTCGCAGTAGCTGTCGCCGAAAACGTAGATAGCATCGTAGGCGGATGTAGTTGCATGCGATTGGATCGGCTGAAGGGCCAGGAGGACGAAGGCGATTGCACAGACGAAACGTCGGATGGACATGCGGGACTCTCCTTTGGGGGCGAATTTTCAAGGGGCCCGAAGTGCGAATCGATGGGGAAGGATAACTGCTGGATTGCGCAGCTTTATCGGATGGATGGGAACAGTAGCAATGCGTTGGTGCAGTGTCAAATGAAAATTGGGTTCGCGGGTTCGTCGTTTTTAACGTGGTGTGAGCTTCATGAGGAGTGGGCCGCGGGGTCGGAGGGTAATCTTGGCTTGCGGGATTGGTGGAGTGTCGGAGGCGTAGGTCATGCGCCAGCGCTGGGCGATGGTGGCGATCGAGAGGACGCCTTCCATCCAGGCGAAGGATTCGCCAATGCACTGACGGCTGCCTCCACCGAAAGGGAAGTAGGTGAATTTTGGTCGCGCGGCTTTGTTTTCGGGGGTGAAGCGGTTGGGGTCGAAGCGGAGTGGGTCGTGGAAGTACTCGGGGGTGCGGCTCATGACGTACTGGCTGAAGAAGAAGTGGGCTCCGGCGGGGATGCGGTACGGGCCCAGGGTGACGGGTTTGGTCGACATGCGTCCCATCGCCCAGGCGGGTGGGTAGAGGCGCATGGATTCGGCGAAGACTTGTTCGGTATAGCGAAGGTTGGGGTAGTCAGCGAGGGTGGGGAGGCGGGTGCCTAGGACTGCGTCGAGTTCGGCGTGGAGTTTGGCTTCGACTTCGGAGTTTTGGCTTAGGAGGTACCAAGTCCAGGTGAGGGCGTTGGCTACGGTTTCGTAGCCAGCTAGGAAGATGGTGAGGACTTCGTCGCGGACTTGCTCGTCGGACATGCCGGTGTGCTGGCCGGTGGCGTCGGCTTGTTCGTCTCGGCTAGAGATAAGCATGGAGAGGAGGTCGCCTTTGTCTACGCTGGCGGCTTTGTGTTCGGCGATGAGGCGGTTGACTACGGCGTCGAGGCGGGCTTTGGATCGGCGGAATTTTATGATGCCGGGGATGGGGAGGCGGAGGGCGGACTCCATGCGGGGGAAGGCGACGAGGAAGTTGTAGAGGTCCATGATGGTGTTGACCTCGTCGTTGATGCGGCGGATGTCGTCGGTGACTTCGGTGTCGAAGAGGGTGCGGGCGACGATCTCGAGCGAGAGGGACATCATGGCGGCGCTGATGTCGATGGTTTGATTGGGCTGCCATTGGTCGCGATGGGCAGCGGCGCTGGTGACGATCTGGTCTCCGTAGGCGGCGATGCGCTGGCGATGGAAGGCGGGTGCGACGATGCGGCGCTGGCGGATGTGGATGGGATCGTCGGAGGTGATGAGGCCTTCACCGAGGAGGATCTTCATGCGGCGGACCGTGCGCTCTTTGACGAAGGAGGAGGCCTGGGTGACGAAGATTTCGCGGATGTAGTCGGGGTCGTTGATGAAGACGATGGGTGTGCCCATGAAGCGGTAGTGGGCGATGTTGCCGTAGGTGCGGAGGAGGTGTTCGAAGAGGAGGATGGGGCAGCCTAGTTTGACCCAGGGTTTATGGGCATAGAAGGGAAGGCTGCGCTTGAGGCCGGGCGGGAGGCGGTATTCGTTTGGGGACTCCTGCGCGGGTTGCGGAGGGGAGGCTTCCTGCATGGGGAGCGGGGAGTTCATGGTGTGGCGACGGGGGCGGGGATCCGGGCGGCGGCGATTTCGTGAATGCGGGCCTGGATCTCGTCGATGGAAGCTTCGTCGCGGATGGGGATGACGCGGTGGGGCTCGCGGGCGGCGATCTCTTCGTATTTTTCGTAGATGCGACGGTAGAAGTCGTCTGACTCGCGCTCGAAGCGGTTCTCGTCGGCGCCTTTTTGATGGATATGGCGCTGGTTTCGGCGGCGGGCTCGGTGGAGGGAGGCTTCGAGGGATGGGAGGAGGAGGAGGGTGAGGTCGGGCTGGAGGTTGTCGCAGGCGGCTCGGTGCATGGCGAGGATGCGCTCGCTGCCTAGCTGGCGGCCGCCGCCCTGGTAGGCCTCGGAGGAGTCGGTGTAACGGTCGCAGAGGACGATGCTGCCGGCTTCGAGGGCGGGAAGGATGATTTCGGCGATGGATTGGGCGCGGTCGGCGAACATGAGGGCCATCTCGGCGGCGGGGGCGATTGGGCCGAGGGTGGCTTCGGATTTTGAGTCGAGGAGGATGGAGCGGATGCGGTCTCCGAGGGCAGTGCCGCCGGGCTGGCGGAGGGTGACGACTTTGTGGCCTTCGGCCTCAAGGGAGGCGGCGAGGCGTCGGAGTTGGGTGGTTTTGCCGGAGCCGTCGAGACCTTCGAAGGTGATGAAATAACCGCGAGACATGGATGGAGTTTATCGCAGCGTGGTCACGGTCTCCGATTGCCAACTATGTGATAGTCGCGAAGTCCAGTTGAGCGTTGCCTCTATGCCGATTTCGACATCTCGGATCGGTAAGCCTGGATGCAGTCGTAACGGGATTCAAAGATCCGGTCAGCGCCAAGCAGGTCAAGCATTCCCGTGCGCTCGAGGTTCTCCTTTTGTTGTGCCTGAACGACGATTATTGCAAGAACGATACCTGCTTTTGACAAGTCTTGATGCAGTTCTGCCACCGTGCGTCCCCCTGAGTAGTCCAGCTCAGTGACCGCCCTGGCATCGATCACCAGCCAACGTATCGGTGAGGGAGGCCGCTCGATGAGTTTGCGGACCTGCTCTGCAAAAAAGGGTGCGTTGGCGTAAAAAAGGCCCGCTCCGAACCAAAACATCACCATTCCCGGTTCTGTCAGCGTGCCCGGAATTGGTTCCTCAATTCGCCAGTGGTCTGCATCATCGTGCACAAGGACGCCAACGTGGGGTCGATAACTGTGACGAACGTGCATGAGTAGCGAGAGAATCACAGCCAAAAGAATGCCTTGTTCGACCCCGAAGAAGACCACAGTAGCTGCCGTGATCAGAGCCAAAATGTACTCGCCAAGAGCAGCGCGGCGAATTGCAGCCAAGCCTCGGTAGTCGATCAGCTTCACGCCGATGAGAAATACGATCGCGGCCAGAACGGCGTTGGGAAGAAAGCTCAATGGCCGGGTGAGAAACAACAAAACGATCACTACGACGACAGCGGTAGTAACGTGCGACCATTGGCTGCGCCCGCCAGCCGTGTCTACCATGGCGGTCTTGGTCGGGCTGCCGTTCACGACGAAGGTACCGCTGCAGCCTGCGAGAGCGTTTGCGAGCGATAGTCCGACCAAGTCCTCGTTCTGATTGAATGTCTCGCGATAGCGCAAAGCGTAGGCGCGGGATGTTGCTGCGCTTTGAGCAAGAATGACGATAAAGCACGAGAATGAAATCGGCGCGACCATGACCACATCGCGCACCGTCATATGAGGAAGGCCGATATGCGGTAGCCCGCTGGGCACGTCTCCCACCACATGAATACCTCGCATGCCCCAGTGGAAGAACCCACTCAGCGCCGTCATCCCGATGACAGCAAGGAGTCCTCCGGGAAATCTCGGTGCGAGGAATTCACACCCAATGATGATGGCTAACGCTGCCAGCGCAATGAAAAGGCTCGGCAGATGCGTATCTCCGAGGTGCGAAAACGTGTGGAAGAGTTGACCCAGGAAGCCGTGTCCCTGCTTTTCCATTCCGAGCATGTCCTGCAGTTCTCCACCAGCCACTTGCACGCCAACCCCTGTTAGAAAGCCGACAAGTACGGTACGAGAAAGGAAATCGGCTAAAAAGCCTAGCCGCAGGATTCTGGCCAGCATAAGGATTCCGGCTGTCACCAGCGCAATCAAACTTGTTAGTTCGATGTACCGCGGAGTATTCGCTGTAAACGAGAGAGCGACAAGGCTTGCGGCAACCATGGCGGCCGTTGCAGAATCTGCGCTGACCACAAGGTGACGAGAAGAACCCAACACGGCAAATGCGAGCACCGGTAAAAAGAGCGTATAGAGTCCAGTGACAATCGGAGTGCCAATGATCTTGGTGTAGCCCATTACCTCAGGAATGCCGAGTGCCGCAAGTGTGATCCCTGCAATGATATCCGGCCCAAGTTGGCTGCTGGTCAACGGCAGAAGTCCTTGAAGCATCGGCAAGTGCTTCAAAAAGGGAATGTTTGCACCCGACTTTGCGGTTGCAGTCTTCATCAGGTCAACGATCATACTCTCACTTCGAGCTGGGCCTCGCTTGTTTTGAACGTTATCGCTCGAAATTGGCCCGTTCTTCCGAACTCCGGAAACAGTGTGGGGGAAATTGTTGGAGTCTGAATAGAATTTGGCAGAGATTAGCTCACTCCATAGCAGTCACCCGCCTATGCGGAAACGCATCTAAAGAATATGGACATTGATGTTTTATGTGAGGCCCCGTAGGAGGACCTATGCTCATCTTTGTGATGATGGGACTTGCGGTGCTCCTGGTCCCACTCGCAGTCGTGGCTCTTTCAGGGCGGCAGGAATCGACAAGATACAGAGCTCCACAACCCGACAACATACCTGCGAGCAAGGCGTCTTCGAATGACATCAGCATGGATCCTGACCGCAGACGCAGGCTCGGAGTTGGCGACGATTAGGGTCGATACCGCCTAGCGGTCGATGGCTTGTAAGTTGGCTGGCGCGTAGCGCTCGCCTGCGATCTCGTCTTGTGGGACGGCGGCTTCTAGTTCGGCGACTTCGGCTGGGCTTAGTTTGATGTCCGCTGCGGCTGCGTTTTCTTCGAGATATTTTCGTCGTTTGGTTCCGGGGATCGGGATCAGGTCTTCGCCCTTGGCTAGTACCCAGGCGAGGGCTAGTTGTCCGGGTTTGACGCCTCGGCGGTCTGCGATTGCTTTTACGCGGTTGACGAGGACTTGGTTTTTGTCGAAGGCTTCGCCGGCGAATCGTGGATAGCGCTGGGTGCGGGCGTCTTTTTCGCCGAGATCGCTGGGTTTGGTGATGGCTCCGGTGAGGAAGCCGCGTCCCAGGGGACTGTAGGGGACAAAGCCGATTCCGAGTTCACGGATTGTGGGGAGAATTTCGGATTCTATGTGGCGCTCCCAGAGGGAGTACTCGGTTTGGAGGGCGGTGACGGGATGGACTTTGTGGGCGCGGCGGATGGTTGCGGGGGAGGCTTCGGATAGGCCGAGGTATTTGACCTTGCCTGCTTTTACAAGGTCCGCCATCGCGCCGACAGTGTCTTCGATGGGAGTTTGGGGATCGACTCGGTGCTGATAATAGAGGTCGATGTGGTCGATGCCGAGGCGCTTGAGGGATGCGTCGCAGGCGGCTTTTACGTATTCGGGTTTGCCACTGATGGACCAGTTAGTTGGGTCTGCTTTAGTGCGGATGTTGGCGAACTTGGTTGCGAGGAAGACTTCGTCGCGGCGTGGACGGATGGTTTTGCCTACTAACTCTTCGTTGTCGCCGATGCCGTAGGTGTCGGCTGTGTCGAGGAAGTTGATGCCGAGATCGAGTGCACGAAGGAGGGTTGCGGCGGACTCTTCGTCGTTGCGCTCGCCGTAGAACTCGCTCATGCCCATGCAACCGAGTCCCATGCGGGAGACGATTGCGCCTTGTGAACCTAGCTTGACCTTTTGCACACTCATGGTTGGGTTAGATGGCTTCGGCGGCTGGGAGGTTCAGGTTATGGGTGGAGGGTTGTGCCGGGGCTGGTCTGCCAGCGGACGCCGTCGGGGAAGACGGTGATGGTGACTGGGCCTTCGGCTCCTTCTTTGAGGAAGGGACCTTGGGATTTTTGCTCGTGTTGGGCAGCGTCGGTATAGATGAGCTTCATGTTGCCGGATCCGAGGACTTTGAAGCGGTAGTGGAAGTCCGCGCCGGGAGCGAGAGATTGGGTTCCGAAGCTGGCGCTGGGGTAGTCGACTTCGAGCAGGCGCATGGGCTGCGGGGTGCGGTTGCTTACGGTGGCTTCGACGTACGGGGAGTGGCAGCCGGTGATGACCAGGATCGGGAGGAGCGCAAGAATGCGGAGATGACGCATGGGTTAAGGGTATCAGGGCGGATGAACGGGGTAAGTATTTCGAAGACAGAAGTAAAATGCGGGGGTCTCTCCACTGCGGCGGCAAATGCGCCACCTTCGGTCGAGATGACGAATATTTGTGACGGAACAGGATGACGTCGAAAAAGCCAGAGCTAGGCGTAGAGGGCGGGAGAGCGGTCCAGGATGCGGGCGGTTAGGACTACTCCGCAGCGGTTGTCGTGGAGGGTGATGGGGAAGGCAAGGACGCTCCAGGTCACGTTGTGCTCGGAGGGCTTCGGGATGTTGAGGAGGCCGCGGCGGGTGCGGTCGATGTAGGTCTCGCGGGTGAGGCAGACAGTCTGGAGGACGTCTCGCCAGTCGCGCATAAGGGTGGGCATTTCGTCGAAGACGCTGCGGCCAGGGAACCAGTCGCGAGGCTGGCCTAGGTAGTCGGCGGCGGCGTCGTTGCAGTAGAGCCAGACACCGTGGTCGTCGAAGATCTGGACGAGCACATCGGAGCCGATGGCCATGCTGATGCGGGAGTAGAAGAAGTCACGGGCGTCGACGACGACGGGATGGCCGCGTCGTTTGGCGTTGAGGGAGCTGAGGGCGGAGAGGAGGTCTTCGACGGAGCTGTAGCCCTTGAGGAGGTGCATATCCTCTACGCCGCCGAAGTAACGGTCGAGTGTGGCGGAGAGAATGATGATGGGGACGTGGGGGCGACGGCGACGCAGGCGGGTGGCGACTTCGGTGCCGAATTGGCCGGAGCCCAGGTGGTAGTCGAGGACAGCGATGTCAACGTTATGGAAAAGCTCGGTGGCTTCTTCGACGGTTGAGGCTGGGATGCACTCATAGCCGTGCTGGCGGAGGATGGCGGTGCGGAGGTGGAGGTTGGAGGGTTCGTCGTCGAGCAGAAGGACGCGCACGGTCGGGGCACCATTGGACACACTACTGCGCGGGTCGGGAGGCTCGACCATCATGGTAGTTAAGATGCTCAGGGGCTGGTAGAAGTCACCTCTGGAAAGCGTTATTTTGCTGAGGATTTAAGGCTGCGAAGGAGTTCGGGCAAACGATTTACCAGTGCGACGGAGCGGAGCCATTGGCGGTTGTCGATGGCGGGGTACCCGCTGACGACCTTGCCTGGTTCGACGTCGCTTGGGATGCCGCTCTGGGCTGTGGCGATGGCTCCGTCGCCTACAGTGCAGTGACCAGCTACGCCGACCTGTCCGGCAAGGATGACTGATTTGCCGATGGTTGTGGAGCCGGCGAGACCGACCTGAGCGCAGAGAAGGGTGTCTTTGCCGACGGTGGATCCGTGGCCTACCTGGACGAGATTGTCGATTTTGGCTCCGGCATGGATGCGGGTCTCGCCGATGGAGGCGCGGTCGATGCAGGCGTTGGCCTGGACTTCGACGGCGTCTTCGAGGATGGCTGGACCGGATTGGAGGATCTTGTGCCAAGCGCCGTTGGATTGGCGGGCGAAGCCGAAGCCGTCGGCTCCGATGATGGCTCCGTTCTGGAGGACGACGTTGTCGCCGAGATGGCAGTGTTCGCGGACTACGGCGTGGGCATGAGCGAAGAGGTTATCTCCGGCGTGGACGTGGGGGTAGATGACGACGTGAGGCAGGAGGGTGGCGTTGTCGCCTAGGACGACGCGGTCGCCTACAACGACATAGGCTCCGATGTGGGCGTTGGACCCGATGCGCGCGGTGGGGGCGACGACGGCGGTGGGGTGGATGCCGGGGGCGTAGGTTGGGGGCTGGTAGAAGAGCTCGATGGCGCGGGCGAAGGCGAGGTAGGGGTTTTCGATGCGTAGGGTGGCGGCGGTGATCTCGGCGAATGTGGGTTCGACGAGGACGGCGGTCGCTTTAGTAGTGCGGGCGAGGGAGGCGTATTTGGGGTTGGCGACGAAGGTGAGGTGGCCCGGGGCGGCTGTGTCGATGCCGGCGACTCCAGTAATTAGGGCGGTGGGATCGCCGTGAAGGGTGGCTCCGAGATGCTTGGCTAGGTCGGCGAGCTTCATGGTGGGGATTGTATAAGACAGTGGGTAGGCAGTAGGGGATAGGGAGTAGCTGGCAAAGATGCTTAGTTGGGGCGGGTAGTTGGAGGGAGGTTTTGGAAGAGGTCTTCCTGCATGGTGGGGACTGAGGCGGCGGGGAGGTTTTTTTTGCGGGAGGGTGTGGTGATGACAGCGATTAGTTGGAGGTCGGCTATGGCGGTTCGGGGGACGTAGATGCGCTGGGTGTTGGAGCGGCTGTCGGGTGGGGTGAGGAAGAGGCCGGCGTCGTTGACGAGGTCGTCGAGGAGGGTAGCGTCGATGGGAGCGAGACCTTCGAGTTGGTCTGTCTCTGGGGAGGGGGTTCGGAAGGTCAGGCGGAGCCAGAGGCCTTCCGTTCTGGGGCGGGCCAGAAACGTGCGGCGGGTGAGGCGCTCGGGGTTGGATGGGTCTGTGAGGTTGAAGTCACGGACGTAGCAGATGTGCTTGATGTCATTGAGGGATAGGGGGATAACGCGGCCGGTGAGGTCGAGCAGATCGAGGGCGCGTTCGGATGCTTTGCCACGGACAAAGTTGGTCAGGGGCAGGTAGCCGGGGAGGGTTTCTCCTGTGAAGCGGCGCACGATAACTTTTTTGTGTGCGGAGGACATGGTTCTGGCGGATTGTCGCATGTGGGGATGGGAGTGGGGCGAAAAAGGTTGGGAAGAGTAGTCAATTTACTAACGCTGTGTTACATTCACATTTTGTGTCTTGCTTTACCTATATTTCTAAAGGGTTGATTCGTTTCAGCTTATGCTCGCTGGCGAATCCCATTTAAGACCGGCTCGGAGTGAAATCAACAAGATATGGCCGACTACATCTATTTACTTGAAAACCGTCTGTCCAAAAGTCAGCAAGCTGCACTGTCGAAGGTGCAGGAGGTTGCTCGTTCTAAAGGACTTAACCTGTTTTTGGTGGGTGGGGCGGTGCGGGACCTGACGAGTGGGTCGCCAGTGCGCGATCTGGATGTAGTGGTTCAGGGAAATGCTCTCAAGTTAAAGAAAGATATAGAGAAAGCTGGCGCTGTCGTCACCGGAGAATGGGAGGAGATGCACTCGTTCTTCGTGCGGTTTCCTGGTGGTGTGAGGATGGAGATTGGCAGCACTTTGTCGGTCAGCTATCCGAAGCCGGGCAAGCCGGTGGTTAAGGCGGCGACGATCCTGGATGACCTGAGGCGTCGGGATTTTACGGCGAATGCCATGGCGCTGTCGCTCAACCAGGGGAGCGATGCGATGGGGTCATCCTATGGGCTGCTACTGGATCCGTTGAATGGGGTGGCGGACATTGAGAACCGGGAGTTGCGGCTGGTGAGCAACTACGGGTTCATCGAGGATCCGGTGCGGATGATCCGGGCGGTACGGTTTATGGCTCGATTGGGCTGGCAGATGGACGAGAAGACCCAGGGGCGGTATGAGACGGGCAAGCAGGAAGGTTATATCTCGGCCATGGGGGCTTTTGAGCGCGGGTACGAGACGGAGGAGATCTTCCATGAAGAAGACCCGCTGCGAGTGCTGAAGCGTCTGGAGTCCGAGGGGTGGATGAAGTATCTGTGCGCGGCGCTGTCGTCGTCGAAGGCGAATGTGGCGGAGTTGGAGCGGCTGCGGGATGCGCAGATGCAGTTGCAGATGCAGGGCATCCATGCGGAGGCTTCAGCCGCGAATTTCCCGCTGCTGACGGCGAAGATGGCTCCGAAGGAAGTGGCGGCGCTGAAGAAGAGCTTCCCGCGACAGGGCTTTGTGCATGAGATTGAAGCGCTTGAGGGCGAAGGCAAAGAGTTTGCGGCTCAGCTTTCAGGCAAGGGGGCCGCGGCACCGTCGCAGGCGTGGAAGCTGCTGTACTCGGCTAAGCCGGAGTCGGTGCTTTGGGTGGCGCATACGACCAAGAGTGGGCCGATTCAGGGTAAGTTCAAGGCCTTCTATACAGAGTGGCCGCAGGCTAAGCTGAAGCTGCCGTACACGCTGATGCAGGAGATGCGGATTGTTCCGGAGCTTCCGGGGTACGATGACCTACTCGATAAACTGTTTTTTGAGCTGATGGACAACAAGCTTGGGACTGTGGAAGAGATGAAGGCTTATCTGGAGCCTCACTCGCCGCCTGCTCCGCCACCGCCGGTTCATCTGCGCCGGGCCCGTGCGGCGAAAAAGGATGCCAAGCCGGCCAAGAGCCGGAAGAAGGCTGCCGTGGCCGAAGAAAACGGCGAGGCGGCTGTGACCGAAGGTGCTTTTCCAGCTGAGGGAGCGGTTGAGGCGAAGCCTTCTCCTAAGAAGGAGGCTCCGGCGAAGGTTGTTGCTCCGGCAAAGGTTGCAGAGAAGAAGGCAGCGGCACCAGCGCCTGCGAAGGCTGCTCCTGTGAAGGCTCCGGCCAAGGCTGCGCATGCTCCGGCTAAGAAGGTTGTGGCCAAGGCGCCGGCTAAGAAGGCTCCGGCTAAGGTCGTCGCTAAGAAAGCACCCGCGAAGAAGGTTGTGGCCAAGGCTCCGGCTAAGAAGGCTCCGGCTAAGGTTGTCAAGAAAGCCCCGGCTAAGAAGGTTGCGGTGAAGGCTCCGGCTAAGAAGGCTCCGGCTAAGGTCGTCGCTAAGAAAGCGCCCGCGAAGAAGGCTCCGGCTAAGAAGCATCGCTAGCTGAGGGTTCTGTTCTTTTGGGGGAAGGCTGCGATCTCAGCAGCCCAAAGCAGGACCTCAGCGGCTAAAGCCGCACTGTGGAAGCGAACTATCTGTGGCACGGCTGAAGGCGTGCCCTTAAGCAAACCAGGCAAAAACGAACTTACGTCGGAAACCTTTTTGGGGGTCTGGCTCATACTTTAGCTGGTGGGGCTTTGTAGAATCGGCGTATGCCCCAGCATATTGGTATCGTTGCTTGTTCTGCGGAAGGCGCGGCGCTTTGTTATCGGACCATCTGCGTGGAGGGCGCGCAGCTATGCGGTCCGCATGATCATCCTGAGGTTTCGATGCACACGCACTCGCTCGGCGAGTACATGAAGTGCATCTATCACGGAGATTGGCACGGCGTTGGGGAGCTGATGCTTTCTTCCGCGAATAAGCTCGCGAAGACCGGCGCTGATTTTCTTATCTGTCCTGACAACACCATCCATCAAGCGCTTCCTTTTATTGAGGCGCGGTCGCCGTTGCCCTGGTTGCATATTGCTGAGGTCGTTGCTGCACAGGCTGTTGAGTGCGGGTTTCGGCGCATTGGGTTGACGGGGACTCGTTGGCTCGTTGAGAGTGAGATCTACCCGGAGAAACTGACAGCGCGTGGACTTGAGTATGTTCGTCCGAACTCGGATGAGCGGGAGGAGATCAATCGGATCATCTTTGATGAGCTAGTTTATGGGGTCTTCAGTCCGGAGGCGGTTGCTACTTTTCAGCACGTTATTGGGCGGATGAGCGAGGATGGCTGCGATGCCGTCGTGCTTGGCTGCACAGAGATTCCGTTGATTATGAATGATTCGAATTCTCCGCTGCCGACGCTGGATTCGACCCGTTTGCTTGCGCGGGCGGCGTTGCGTAGAGCTGTGATGGGTGGCTGAGTTGGTGTAGACAGATTTCGTGATGTGAGCTGTTATTTGCGTTTAAAAGCTCGCCGGAGGGAGATGGCTACCAGAATGAGGACGGCGGCGGTGCTTAGGAAGAGTCCGTACTGGCTGAACGTCAGGAGCGAGTGAAACCAAGAGGGAGGCGCTGCCTGGTTAGCTCGAGCGTAGGCCATGCCTCGGATCATGGTGTACATCGAGATGACGATGGAGACGGTGAAAAGAAGCCCCGCGATGATCCACGGAACGAGGAGGCCTCGGTTGTTTGGGGGTTGGGACGGCGGGTTGGGGTTGGCGTCGGTCAAAGCTGGTTGGATCCTTAGATCACAGAGATTATGGCATTTTTGCGGCGGCAAGTTATACCTCGTCGGCCGGTCGCTGGTCGATGCATGTGGTTATTGACGTTGATGTGGACATGCCATTCGTTGGCTATATTATTAGCCGATGGCCTTTGAAGCAGGGCAGGTGATCGGGGAGTACGAGATCGTCCGGGTGCTGGGAAGCGGTGGGCACGGATCGGTCTATGAGGCCAAGCATCTGATTTCGCAACGACCTGAGGCGCTCAAGGTGCTCCGGCCTGAGCAGACGGATACGCCCGAGATGACGGAGCGATTTCGGCGCGAGATTCAGCTGCTTGGATCGCTGAATCATCCGAACATTGCTCGGCTCCACAATGCGTTTTACTTTGACGAACAGCTTGTGATGATTATGGAGTTGGTGGAGGGCGAGAATCTGCGGTCTCGCAGTCTCCGCATGCGGATACCTATCCGGCATCTGGTGGATTTTGCTGCAGAGGTGGTTTCCGCACTTGATTATGCTCATCAGGCGGGCGTGGTGCATCGGGATATCAAGCCGTCGAACATCATGGTTGGCGCGAACGGTTCGGTGAAGCTGCTGGATTTCGGGATTGCGACCAAGGAACGCGCGACGGATCTGACCGCTACGGGATCTTTTATTGGATCGCCGACGCATATGTCGCCGGAGCAGTTTCGTGGAGAGAGAGCGACGGCGCAATCCGATTTTTACTCGCTTGGAGTGACACTGTATGAGTTGATTGCAGGGCAGCCGCCGTTGCAGGGGGCAAATACGTATGAGCTCATGATGGCTCATATCCATAAGGTTCCAGTGTCGCTGAGCACGCTGCGGCCTGATATTCCGGCACATCTTTCGAACGTCATTGACAGGGCACTGGCTAAGGATCCGGCGCGGAAGTTTGTGACGGCTGCGGAGTTTTTGGCTGAACTTCGACTTCATAATGTCGCGGCTTCGACTGAAGGCACGACAGAGACCCCGGCGCCGAGTTGGCAGCGCATCAGTACGGATGAGTTCAATAAACAGCCGTCTAGCGGAGTCGCTTCGCTGCCGCTTGAGCCCGTTATTCGGACTCTGGCGGCGTACATCGGGCCGATTGCGAAGGTCGTGGTGAACCGGTTGGCGAAGCAGTATGGGGATCTCGACAAGATTTATACCGAAGCTTCCAAACACATAGAGAACGATGCGGATCGACAGAAATTTCTGCGCAGCCGGCCTCGGTGAGGGATATTGGCTTAGCCGTTTAGCAGGTCCATCGCCTTTTTGAGGCTGGTGTGCATTCGGTTGAAGGATCGCGTGACCATGGAGACTTCGTCGTTGCCTTTTACTGGCAAGGGTTCCAGGTTCAGCTCGCCTTGACTGATGAGGTCTGCGGAGATGGAGATGGTTCTGAGAGGCCGGATGACGATGAAGTATAGGCCTACGTCGATCAGGATGATGGCGAGCAGAAAGATCAGGGCTAGGTCGATCAGCAGCTCGTTGAGTCCCTGACGTGCTTTTTGCAGAGGGACGGTCATGGGGACTGAGATGATTTGCGCTCCGATGACCTCGCCGAGGTTCCAGCCGAAGCCGTTCTGCTGGCCGTAGTGCTTGATCATGGACTTGGGGGCGGCGTCCGGCGTGCTGTGACAGGGGAGGCATCCGGTTTCGACTCGGATGGGATGCGCCATGTAGAGGTTTGTTCCGGTGGCTGCTTCACGGGTGCGAATTAGCTCCGTCTGTTTGGGGGAGTTCCGGAAGTAGTTGATGATGTCTGCTTCCCAATCGGTTGCGCGATCGATGGGATTGGTTGGGTTGAGGGCGGCTTCTTTGTAGGTGTAGTCGGGATAGGTCTGCCGGATTGCCTGAAAAGTCTTTGTTGCGGCGAAGAATGGGATCGTTTGGGGGAGGAAGGTTTCTTCGTGCTCTGCGGTTTTTTCGAGGAGTGGGGAAACTTCGTGATCGGTGTAGTTGCGCGTTGCCATCGCGCTGGCTGCCATGACTCCGGCTTCCTGGAGGACTTCGTTTTGGGCTTGCCTCTCGAGGAAACTACGGGCTTCGAGTGCGATCAGGCCGAGGCCCAGACTGAAGACGGCGATGAGCAGAATGTTAAACTTGACCAGCAGCTTCAAGGAGTGGCTCCTTATTTTGGGTTGGCTAGCAGCACAGTATATCCCGGGCCAAAATGGAGCGCCGGTGTTGGTAACTCGATTGAAAAACGCGTGTCAGAAGGTGGTGTTTTCTGGTTAGCGCTGGCGTTTAAGGAAGGTAAGTGTGGTCAGGAAGATGCCGCTTGCCGTGATGGTGAGGAGGGTGATGGCTCGGCGGTAGGCTCTCTGTGTTGTCGGGGGGGTGGCGGCGGTGTTGTCGCGGCATTGGGCGCAACCCTGGGCGTGGGTTGGGATGGGCGCGAGGAGGGTGGCGGCGAGTGTGAGGCTTAGGGTGAGGGTGCGGAGGTTCACTGGAAGAAGGCCAGCAAGGCGAAGAGGAAGATCCAGAAGAGGCCCATTGTGTGCCAGTACCATGCTGTGCAGTCGACCAGGATCTGGCGGCTTTCCAGGGAGCGGGAGACTTTGAGCGCGATCAGGGTGGTGGCCAGAGCGGTGATGCCCAGGAACAGATGGATGGCGTGGGTGTAGGTGATGAGGTAGAAGAAGTGGCTGCTGGGGTTTGATTTGAAGAAGACGTGCTGGAGGGCGAGCTGATGCCATGCGAGCGACTGCCCGGCAAGGAAGACGAGGCCGAGGAAGCTGGTGGCGGCGATCCAGGGGAAGGCCCGGCGGGTGATGGGTTTGCCGATGCCGAGCCACTCGTCCATGACGTCGTTTTCGCGGAACATGTGGCGGCGGGCGATCTCGATGGTTACGCTACTGAGGAGGAGAACGGCGGTGTTGAGCCAGAGGATAGGTGGGATGACGGTGGGGAGCCACTCGTTAACGTATTGGTTGTAGACGTTGTAGCGGCCTGTGGACTGGGAGACGAAGAAGGCGCTGACGAGGGCGACGAAGAACATGAGGTCGCCTGCGAGTGCGCAGAAGAGGCCGAGCCGGTAACGGCTTAGGCGCTCGCGTGGGCCTTTGCTGCCGGATCGATCGTTCCAGTTGTCGTTATTGTCGCCGCCTCCGCCGGTACGCTTGTCAGTCGGTGGACGGCGGCCTGAGCCATGATCGTGATCTTCGACCCGGCGCTTTTTGTCTCGTTCCGTGTTGATCGGCGTAATGGTGGATGGCATGGCGGCCTTTCATGGCAGGCGCTGACGCTGAGAAGAGCTTACTCCGGTTTTGTGTCTGCAGTCTCGATCCATTGTGGGAGGAACGAGTCTGTGGCGGGGGCCGAGAGGTACTCACATGGTTGACGATGGACGACGACTTTTGTTTCAGATGCTTCGACGGGCGCATTTGGGTGCAAGACTGGGTGCCATTCTAATGTTGTTGCCTGCCATGGGTTTTGCGAGGCGAAGGTGCCGTGGCGGAAGCTTCGGATGAGGTTTACGAAGAAGAGGATTTGGGCAGTGGCGAGGAAGATGGCCGCGTAGGTGATGTGCCGGTTGAGGGGTAGGGTTGCAGCAAGAAGGTGACCGGCGGGGCTGAGCAATCCTGCGGGGCCGGGGACTCCGGTGAGCTGGGAGTAGTGGCGGGGTTCTCCAGCTAGCCCTGTAAGGTGCATGGGGAGGAAGGTGGCGTAGGCTCCGAGGAAGGTGAGCCAGAAGTGGAGGCGACCGAGGGGTTCAGACATGAGGCGGCCGGGTTTGCCACTTCGGGCGGTGATGAGGGGGAACCAGTAGTAGGTGGCGGCGAAGAGAGCGAAGATGCCGGCCATCGCCATGATGAGGTGGAAGTGGGCAACGACGAAGAGGGTGTTGTGGAGGTATTCATCGAGGATGGGTTGGGCGAGGATGGGGCCGGTTAGGCCTCCGGTGATGAAGAGAGAGACGAAGCCGAGGGAGAAGAGCATCGCGGAGGTGTATTGGGGCTTCGAGCGCCATACGGTGGCTAGCCAGCTGAGGACTTTCGCGGAGGCTGGGAGGGCGATGGCGATGGTGGTGACAGAAAAGGCGGAACTGGCGAAGGGGTTGAGGCCGGCGACGAACATGTGGTGTCCCCAGAGAAGGATGCCGAGAAAGCCGATCATGAGCGTGGTGATGATCATGGTGCGGTAGGCGAAGACTCGGCGGCGGCTGAAGTTGGCGAGGAGCATTGAGGTCAGGCCCATGCCGGGGAGGATGGCGATGTAGACCTCGGGGTGTCCGAAGAACCAGAAGAGGTGGAGCCAGAGGAGGGGGGTGCCGTTTCCTTTGGTGCGGAGGACTCCATTGACGAGATTGCCTGCGGGGAGGAAGAAGCTGGTTCCGGCGTGGCGATCGCAGAAGAGCATGAGGAGGGCTGCGAGGAGGACGGAGAAGGCGATGATGCTGAGGATCGCGGCGGTGAACCATCCCCAGACCGTGAGGGGGAGGCGATCCCAGGTCATCCCTTCGCAGCGGTTTTTGATGATGGTGGTGAGGGTGTTGATGGAGCTTGCCGTGGAGGCTATGGCGAAGAGGGCGATGCTCGCTAGCCAGAGATCCATGCCTAGGGCTTGGCCTGGGCCTGCGCTTGCGACGGCGCTTAGGGGTGGGTAGGCGGTCCAGCCGGAGATGGCGGAGCCTCCGGGGACGAAGGTGGAAGACAGGAGGATGATGAGAGCCAGTGCGGTAAGCCAGAAGCTGGCGGCGTTCAGCAGAGGGAAGGCCATGCTGCGGGCGCCGATTTGCGCAGGAAGGATGAGGTTGCCGAAGCCGGCTTGCGGGGCCGTCGTGAGGACGAAGAAGAGCATTATCGTGCCGTGGATCGTGACCAGGGCTAGGTAGTCTTCCGGCAGGATGGGGCCGTGGAGGGGCAGCGACCATGCGGGCCAGACGAGGTGGATGCGCATGAGCAGCGAGAGGAGGGTTCCGATGGTGACGGAGATGAGGGCGAGGGCCAGGTATTGGAGGCCGATGGTGCGGTGGTCAGTGAGGCGAGGGAACAGGGAGTAGGGAACAGGGAGCAGGGGGCTCGTGGCGGGGTTTGGCTTCTGTGGGTTGGTTGGATTGCTTGGGTTCATGGCTTGGCCGCCTTTTGTTTTTCGGCTAGCCATGTGGCGAATTCGTCCGGGGGGACGATGCGTAGGGTGGCGTTCATGCGGTAGTGGCCCAGGCCGCAGAGTTGGGTGCAGAGGATAGCGTAGGTGCCGGGGGTAGTTGGGGTGAAGTGGATATGGATGGTCTGGCCGGGGACGGCGTTTTGCTTGAGGCGGAGTTCGGGAATGGAGAAGCCGTGGATGACGTCCTGTGCGCGGAGGCGGAGGTCTATTTCGCGGTTGGAGGGCAGGACTAGTTCAGAGGTGACGGTGTCGTCGGCGCTGTGGGGGTCGGTAGGGTCGATGCCGAGGGGGTTGCCTTCGCCGGGGGCTACGAGTTGGGGGCGGGTTATGCCGAAGATGGCGTCGGGGCCGGGGTAGCGAAAGTACCAGGCGAATTGCATGCCAGTGACTTCGACCTGGAGGGCGGCGGGGGAGGCTCCGGTGTAGCGGGCAGCTGCCCAGAGGCGCTCGGCCTTGATGGTAAGGGTGGCGAAGAGGATGGTGAGGATGGCTAGCGGAAGATATTCGACGCGCCAGAGGTTTCTGGGCTCGACGGTGCGGCTGGCGATGAGGCCGATGAGGAGGATGAGGTGTGCGAGAGTGGCGAGGGCGAGGAAGAGCCAGAGGTTAAGGAGGAGATGGTGGTCGAGGGCGGGGCCGTGGGCACTGGCGTCGGTGGGCAGCCACGAGGGGATCGTGTAGAGAATCGCTGCCTGTTGGGGGATGGGAGACACAGTTCAGGATAACGCGATGAGGTTGCTAGGCAGATTCATCGGGTAACTCGGGCGTGGGGGGAGGGAGAGTGAAGGCGGGGCAGGGTGTGTGGCGGTCATTTGTCCAGCAGGGAAGGATGGAGTTAGCGGCAGTGCGGACGGTGGCGTCTTCCTGTTCGCTGGCGGCAATCTGGCGGAGACGGGCCTGGGTGGCGGTGAAGACGTCGCCGGGGAGTTGGAGTTCGGGCAAGTCGCGGATGACCGCGATGCGGACGGCGGTGGGACGCGGGGGGTCGAGGTTATGGACGACGCCGGTGTCGATCGCTTCGTTCTGGATGGGTGCGTGAGCGATGGCGTCGATCGAGCTGATGAGACAGTCCGGGGTCTGGTCGTTGCGATTGAGGAAGCCGGTGATGGCTGTTGCGACTGGAGGACGTTGCGGGCCGAGACGGACGAGCTGGAAGACGATGCTGGAGCCGACGGAGCTGACGGCGTCGTCGCGCTTGAGGTAGGCGATAAGTGGGGGGAAGACGGTTTCGGGCGGTTTGGGGCTGAAGCCTCCGAGGACGTTGGCTGCAGTGCTGCGGATGTGGGTGTCGTCGTCGGTGAGGTGGGCGGCGATGCGGGGGATTTCGGGTTCGAGAAGAGGGAGGGCGTCACCACGGAGGGTGCGGTCCGGATTGGAGCGGCTCTGGATGGCGACGAGGCTATTGAGCGCGAGCGTGCGGATGGCGGGGTTCTTGTCGTCGACCGCTTGCATGATTGCTGGAAGAACCTCTTTCACTTCGGAGAGAGGAGCTTTGCCCAGCGCTTCGGCAAGGTTGAGGACGGCATTGAAGGCGGCGGAGCTGTCGCCGGCGTTGGCGCGATCCATGCACTCCTGCAGCAGTGTCGCGAGGGTGGCTGGCGCTTGTGCATGAGCCTGACAGAGCAATCCGCAGAGCAATCCGAAGAGGATGCCTGCCAGCCGGAAGCGGCTGGACGTTGCCGTGGGGAGAGATTGCCTTAACACTTGAAAGCTCCGTAAAAGCCGTCGCGGCATGGTACATCATGCCTTGCACTCCGGGGACGCGCAAGAAATGATTAATGGGAGTGGTGGCGAACGAGGTTCAGGAAGAGCTCGTGGACGCGCGTATCGTGGCTGAGTTCGGGGTGGAAGGTGGCGGCGAGGATGTGTCCCTGACGGACGAGCACCGGGTTTGCTTCGCGGGTGGCGAGGGTTTCTACTGCTTCGCCGGTGCGGGTGATGCGGGGTGCGCGGATGAAGACCATCTCGAGGGGGCCGCCGGGGAGCTTTGAGTCGGCGTGGAGGATGGTGGAGTCGATCTGGCGGCCATAGGCGTTTCGCTCGACGGTGATGTCGAGGGCGGCCAGGGATTTCTGGGTGGGGTTTTCGACGTCCGTGGCGAGGAGGATAGCTCCGGCGCAGGTGCCGAAGGTAGGGGTGGTCTGGACGAAGGTTTTGAGGGTGTCGAAGAAGTCGTGACGCTCAAGAAATTTGAGCATTGTGGTGGACTCGCCGCCGGGCATGATGAGGCCGTCGATGCCTTCAAGGTCGGCTGGGAGGCGGACGAGCCTGGGTGTTGCGCCAAGGGTGCGGAGCGTTTTGGCGTGGGCTTCGTAGGCGCCCTGGAGGGCGAGAATGCCTATAGTGAGCGGCTTGGAGGACATCGAACGGATACTCGTCGGGTCGGCAGACAGGAGTGAGACTGATTGCCGACCGGGATATAAGCTGAGACGCTTCTCTTCAGTATAGCTATGGGGAGCAAGTTAGCGGTGAAGGGCGCATTTGATGCTGGGATGGCCGTAATTGGTGGCTTCGGCGCTCGGATTTTATTTCTTGTTAATGAGGGGGCAGCATACTGCAGCTATACGGAGGCAGGAACCTAAATACATGATGTTCAACAAGAAGAGATGGATTACGGCTCTAGTTGTATTGATCGCAGCGGGGATTGGCGCGGTGATCGTGGCATGCTCTAACGGCGACAGCACAAGTACAAACGCTAGCCTGGTGTCGGGCAAGGTCAAGCACGTCTGGGTCATTACGCTTGAGAACGAGAACTATTCGACTACCTTTGGTGCTAGCACGCCGTCGCCTTACCTTGCCAAGACTTTGACGGCGCAGGGAGCGCTGCTCAGTGGCTATTACGGGACGGGCCATGTATCGCTGGATAACTACGTTTCCATGCTGAGCGGACAGCCCGGCACTCCACAGACGATCTCTGACTGCATTACGTATGCAGATTTTGCGCAGACGAGCACTACGTTTCAGGACCAGCTCGCCGTGGGTACAGGGTGTGTCTACCCGGCAAGTGTGAAGACCCTGCCTGACCAGCTGAAGGGGAAAGGACTGACGTGGAAGGGCTACATGGGCGACATGGGGAACGACCCGGCGCGTGAGTCGGCGACTTGCGGTCACCCGGCGCTCAATACGACAGACCTGACACAGACCGCCGAGGCTCCGTCGGCTGCGGTTCCTCTGGGCGATCAGTACGCGACGCGGCACAACCCGTTTATGTACTTTCACTCGATCATCGATTCGCCGGACTGCCAGTCTAATGTTGTGAATCTGGACAAGAATCTGCAGAACGACCTGGCGAGCGCATCGACTACGGCGAACTTCAACTTCATCACGCCGAGCCTGTGCGATGACGGTCACGATGCTCCGTGCGTCGATGGGCGACCGGGTGGGTTGGTTTCAGCCGATGCCTTCCTGCAGAAATGGATTCCCATCATTACCGCTTCGGCGGCGTACAAGGCCGATGGGTTGATCATCATCAACTTCGATGAGAGTACCTACGGCAGTGTGGTTCCGTCGTCGACTGGCGTTGCTATTACCTTCAACGGAGGCGTGTGCTGCAACGAGCAGCCCGGGCCGAATCTCCCGGCGTATCCGCAGAGCAGCAGCATCAAGTCGGGAGGTGCCACGTACACTCTGACTTATACGAGCTACGGTGGAGACAACACTGGCGCTGTACTGCTTTCGCCATTTATCAAGGGAGGCACCGTCACGACGACGGGATACAACCACTACTCGATGCTGCGCAGTATCGAGGACATCTTTGGGCTAGGTCATCTTGGTTACGCTCAGGAGCCGGGTGCGGGCACGTTCGGTGCGGATGTCTTTACTGGTCTGTGATCTGAATTGAATCTGCGGCGTCTAGCTTGCGGCGCCGCAGATTCATCATGTTGATTGCACTCAAAATTGCTAAGCACTTCGGGGATATCCCCGCGATAGGTTTTTGTTTTTGTTGAAGTCGAACTATTTTCTGCAATCGATTGGCAGGGTGCGTCCAGTTTTGACGGCACTGTCGATGACTCTGGTGGCGATTCTCTGGCTTGTCGGGTGTGCTTCGCGACCCGCGAAGCTGCGACAGGTGGATGCTGTCAAACCCGCGGTTCATGAGCTGTCTCCGGCTGCGAGTCTCGGGAAGCTGATCTTTTTCGATTCGACACTGTCGGCTTCGGGCCGGGTGTCCTGTTCGAGTTGCCATGATCCAGAGCATGCGTATGGGCCAGCGAATGCAATGGCGGTTCAGTTCGGTGGGGTCAAGCTAGATCGACAAGGGGCGCGGGCTGTGCCTTCGCTGCGGTATACGCTGCTGCATGTGCCGCGGTGGCATCAGGAATGGGCAGCTAGTCGCTTTGAGAGGATTGAAGAGCTGGCCAAGGGCGATAATCCGCCGACGGGTGGGTTGGGTTGGGATGGCAGGTTCAATACACCGTCGGCGCAGGCTGCGTTTCCGCTGCTCAACCCTGACGAGATGGCGAATCCGGATGCGGAGCATGTTGCTGCGGCCGTAAGGAAAGCACCCTATGCTGCAGAGTTCCGGCGTGTCTTTGGGGAACATGTGCTGGAGGATCCGCAGAAGACTCTGGCAGCAGTAGGGACTGCGGTTGAGAGGTTTCAGTTTGAGGATCCGAGTTTCTATCCGCTCAGCAGCCGGTTCGATCAGTGGATGGATGGGAAGGTTCAGCTAACGGAGACCGAGCAGCGTGGGTTTGCTTTGTTCAATGATCCGGCGCGGGGGAACTGCGCGAGCTGTCACCTGAGTCAGCGCGGGGCGGATGGGTCTCATCCGATCTTCACGGATTTTCAGTTTGAGGCGCTAGGTGTGCCGCGGAACCGCGAGTTGAAGGCTAATCGCGTGGCGAGCTACTACGACATGGGGCTGTGTGGGCCGGTGCGGAGTGATCAGCGGGGAGAACGTGGGTTTTGTGGGATGTTTCGGACGCCGACGCTGCGGAATATCGCTACTCGTGGCGCGTTCTTTCATAATGGACGGTTTCATTCTCTGAGGGAGGCGCTTGAGTTTTATGTCGAGCGCGATACCAACCCGGAGAAGTGGTATGGCAAGGGTGCGGGTGGAAGAGTAGAGAAGTTCGACGATCTGCCGGCGTATTTGCGCGGGAACGTCGATGTGGTGGACGAGCCGCTGACACGGCATCCGGGACAAGCTCCGGTTTGGAATGCGCGGGATATCGACGATGTCCTGGCCTTTTTGAACACGCTGACCGATGCCGATGCGCAAGGTCCACCTACATCTCAGTCGAGGTAGGCGTTCAGCGAAAGGGTTTTGGTGAGGATCAGGACCCTTGCGGATGACCAGGCGGGGCATCTGAACGTGCCTGGGCGAGTTCTGTGCGAAGATTCCGGACTTCGTCTTCGAGAGATTGAATGCGGTCAAAGAGTTGAGTTTGTTTCAGTTCATCCAGAGTCCAGCGTTGGGGGATGTTTTGGGGGCAGTTCCAATCGAAGGCGGCGAGGTGAATGAGGATGAGACGCTCGGGGCGACCTTTGAGGGGAATTTTCAGTTGGTTCTTCCAATCGGGCGCTTCGTCCCAGGGTATGGATTCGACGTTGGAGAGTATCTTGAGCCTGCTCTGGTAGGGGTAGTCCATGAGAAAGAGGGCGGCGCGATGGTCGGTGCGGAGGTTGCCGGTGGTGATGTACTGGCGGTTGCCGGTGATGTCAGCGTAGGCGAGGGTGCGATCGTCGACGATGTGGAGGAAGCCGACAGGACCGCCACGAAACTGAATATAGGGCCAGCCTGACTCGCCTATGGTGGAGATGTAGAAGCCATCGCGACGGGAGATGAAGTCTTTTTCGAAGTCGCTCAATGTGTCGTTGGCTGGGCCTCGCTCGGTCAGTTTTTCGTTGGCTGAGCGGCTGCCCATCTCGCGCTGGACTGCTTTGATGTCGTCGGTGAAGGTGAGGGTCGAGAACTGATGGGCCATTATGGATTGGCCTTCTTCCTGGAACGGTGGACTCGCGCTCTGTTGATTTAGATACGACAAAAGCCGATCGCGATTCAGAAGGGTCCGGACGAGCCGATACTAAAGCCTATTGTGGCATGGGGAACCAACGGCGGTGGCACAGGTGTTGCGGTTAAACTTCTCAGGCCCGGGAAACTGACCCAGATGCCGTGCGACGGAAGTAAAGCTCAGAAATTTGATGACGCTGACGCCAATTTCCCAATCCGAGAATGGACCTCATTAGTTCGCCAAAGTTGTCCTTCGATCGTCCGGCTATTTGCACAGCGAGGCTTTATTCAGGCTGATGGGATGTTTTCGCCGAAGACTAGCTGGTTCCCGTCGGGGTCGTTCAGGACGAACTCGTTCATCTTCCATTCGCGTGGGGCGAGAGGCTCGCGGATGGTGATGCCTGAGGCGCGGAATTCGGCTTCAAGGGCTGCGGCTGTGCCTTCGATCAGATAGAAGTAAACGCTGGTTGGATTCTGCTCAGCATTGAGAGTGCTGAACTTGCGGAGATGGAGCTCGTGACCGTCACGCTGGATGAAGGCGTAGAAGTCCCCATCTCTATAACGTTTGGAGGTGAAGCCGAGGCGATGGTAGAAGTCGATGGCGCGTGTGAGGTCGCTTACAGGCAGCACAGGCACGACGAGAGCGATTGACTTGTTCGTCATGAAAGCAACACCTGATACTCCGCTGGGCTTTCTGGTCGCTGCGGCTGGTGTTACCAGCCGCGGGTTTGCATGAGCTGGGACTCTTCAATGGCGGCGGCGGCGAGGCCCTTCATGGTTCCGGTGACGGCTTCGCTGGCCTCGGCGACGATCTTTGGGTCGTTGAAGTGGGTGGTGGCGATGACAATGGCCTTGGCGCGGGAGACGGCTTCGGCGCGTTCGGCTGGATCGTTTTCGACGTCGAGCGGGGTGGCGCGTTCCTTCATGAAGATGCCGGAGCCTACGAAGATGGTTTCCGCGCCGAGCTGCATCATGAGGGCGGCGTCTGCGGGCGTAGCGATGCCACCAGCGGAGAAGTTGGGGACGGGCAGCTTGCCGGATTTGGCGACCATGCGGACGAGCTCGTAGGGTGCGCCGTGGACCTTGGCGGCGTTGTAGAGCTCTTCGTCGCCGAGGACAGTGAGGGCTTTGATCTCGCGAACGATCTGACGCATGTGTTGAACGGCGTGGACGACGTCGCCGGTGCCGGGCTCGCCCTTGGTGCGGATCATGGCTGCGCCTTCGGCGATGCGGCGGAGAGCTTCACCGAGGTTGCGGGCACCGCAGACGAAGGGAGTGGTGAAGGCGTGCTTGTCGATGTGGAAGGTCTCGTCGGCGGGAGTGAGGACTTCGGATTCGTCGATGAAGTCGACGCCGAGTTCCTGCAAGACCTGGGCTTCGGCGAAGTGGCCGATTCGGGCCTTGGCCATGACGGGGATGGAGACAGCGTTGATTATCTGCTTGATGAGCTTGGGGTTCGCCATGCGGGCGACGCCGCCTTCGGCGCGAATCATGGCAGGGACGCGCTCGAGGGCCATGACGGAGATGGCGCCGGCTTCTTCGGCGATGCGCGCCTGCTCGACGTTCATGACGTCCATGATGACTCCACCTTTGAGCATCTCGGCCAGGCCGGTCTTGAGTCGGAGGGAGGGGCTGCTGAAGTTGCCGTTGGTGGTGTGGTCTGCCATGACGAATCTCCTTGGGAGCCGCGGTTGCTGTGCTGTGTTTTAGGCGTTGGACCGCGAGAATCTACAGTTTATCAGCTTTGTTGGGCGTTGATGAATTTCTCTTTAAGGGTTAATGAGCCATGGACGTGATGGGCGGAATTTGCTGAATATTCAACTGTGGTTTATCGGCAAGAGTGCGTTGAGGGCTCAAGCTGCGCTTACGGAGCGGTGTGGGCATACCGCTGGAGGTGCGGATGGACGCTGAACTGACGATTGTGATTCCCGCGAAGAATGAAGCGGAGATGTTGCCTAAGCTGCTGCGGTCGCTTTGCCGGCAGGATTATGAGGGAATGGGTGCGACTCGGGTGATTGTGGCCGATGCGGGTTCGACCGATGGGACCGTGGAGGTTGCGCTGAGTTTTCGGGATCGTTTGGCGGTGGAGGTGATTCCGGGGGGGCTACCTTCTGTGGGGCGCAATGCGGGGGCGAAGCTGGCTACGACAGAATATGTGCTTTTTTTGGATGCCGATGTGGAGTTGCCTGAGCCTACACTGCTGCGGCGCGCTTTGTGGAGGATGCGGCGGCGGAATCTGCACTTGGTGACGACGAGTATCGCTTGCAGGGAAGGGAATTTCTTTGACGATGCGCTGTATGCGGGGAACAACTTTATGCAGCACGTCGGGTCGTTTTTGAAGCCATTTGCTACAGGGATGTTTATGCTGTTCGACCGCGAGGCCTTCTGGGCTCTGGGTGGATTCAATGAGCGGGCGCTGTTTGCTGAGGATTATCTGCTGTCGAAGGGCGTGGCGCGGTTGCGGTTTCGGATTGTTCGGGGAAAGATACTGACTACGAATCGGCGGTTTCAAAAACTGGGGCATGGCCGGATGGTCTGGATGTTCTTCAAGACCATGGTGCATAGCTGGGATGATGGGTATTTTCTGCGCGATCAGGGGTATTGGGGGGAGGCTGGGTGAAGCAGGGGGTAGGGATAGGGAATAGAGAGCAAAGACAAATCAGGATTCGGGTTGGGTGAGGCCGGCGAGGGCGAGGAGCCTGGCGTCGATGACGATGAAGAGGCCTTTGGCGCGAGCCAGGACGGTCCCGTCGGGGCGCTGGATTTCGGCCCGGTGGAAGAGCTTGCGGCCTTCGCGGCTGAGGTGACGGCTGGTGAGGACTAGCGACTGGTAGAGCGGAACCGGGTGGAGGTAGTCGATCTCCATGTGGCGTGTCATGGCGAGGACGTTGAGGGGGCGGTTGAGCTTGCTCATGGCCTCGTCGAGGAGTGTGGCTACGATGCCTCCGTGGATGTAGCCGGGGGGGCCTTCGTGTAGACGGTCGAGCTGGAATTGGGTGGTGGCGACGGGGATGTCGGGGTTGGATGTATCGGTGGTGAAGACGAGATGGAGGCCTTGGGGATTGGCAGGGCCGCAGCCGAAGCAGTGGCTGGCTCGCTTCTCGATGTTTGGGTTTGCATCCATGGATGCGGGAGTGTGGCGGGATGTGTCAGGTATGGGCATGGCTTCGTGATTTGCACGTTAGCACATTACAGCGTGGATGAATAGGTATTCACTTGCGGTCAGGCTGTGCAGACTTCGATGATGGCTGGGCCGTACTTTTCGGCTTTCTCCGGGTTGAGGCCTGTGATCGATCTGAGCTGGGTGAGAGTTTGAGGGCGGTTAAGGACGATGCTGCGGAGGGTAGAGGAGCCGAGTACGAAGAATTGAGGGAGGCCTAGCTTTTCGGATTCTGATCTGCGCCACTCGCGGAGGCGCTGGTCGAGGGATTGTTGGGACGGGGTAAGGGCGTCGGTTGGTTCGGAGGCAGCGAGGCGAGGGCGGGTGAAGGTCTCGACGGGGAGTGTTGCCCCAGGGGCTAAAACTCCTTCTTCGTGACCGGTTGAGAGACCCAAGGCTGAAGTCTTGGGGTACCTAGAAGCGATGCTACGCGCTGTTTTCGGCTGCTTCGTTTTCGGCGGGGTTGCATGTGTCGGTATGACGCCGTAGTCGCCGGGGATCGGTTTTGAGGTACAGATGGCGATGACGGCGGCTCCGTGGCGGTCGGCTTTGTCAGGGCCTATGCCGGAGATGTTGAGGAGTTGTGGGATGGTTGTGGGGTGAGTTTGGACGATGGCGTTGAGGACAGTGTCCGAGAAGACGATGAAGGCTGGCTTGCCGGTTTTGGCTGCTTCGGCTTTACGCCATTCGCGGAGGCGAGCATCGAGATCTTTCTGATTGGGTGTGTAGGCGGCGATGGATTCGGCTTTTTCAGCTTTGCGTGAAGTTGAGGAAGGCTTTTGACTGGAGGTCTTGCGGGATTTTTGCGTGGTGGATGCTGTGGTGTCTTTTATATGGACAGCTAGAGGTTCGTGTGTGCCCAGGGTGCGGCCTTCGTGGGTCAGGGCGGCTCGTTTGAAGGTGATCTCGCGGCCGTCGTCTTTGCTGGTGAAGGTGTCGGTGGTGAGAGTGATGAGACCGGCGCGGGTTAAGGCTTCGAGATATGAATCAAAGTGTTTGCGGTCGATTCCTAGGGCTAGATCGGAGTGGAGCTTGCCGGTGGCTCGGGGGGCTGCGCCTTGCAGGGCGTCGAGGATGGTGCGGAGTTGCCGGTCTTCCTGTGAGCTGGGGGCGCGGAAGGTTTGAGCGGTGGCGCGTTCGGGGGAACAGAAGTCGCAGTGGCCGCAGGGGCGGAGGCCGTCTGCAGTATCGCCGAAGTGCTGAATGAGGGCGGTCATGCGGCATTGCGGGGTTTCGGCGAAGGCGGCCATGCGGTCGATCTGGCTACGGCGGAAGGCGAGTTGAGCGTCGTAGCCGGTGCGCCATGTGGTGTGGCCGGTACTGCGGACGTTGCCTTCTATGTTGATGGAGGCTGCGCCCTGGGATGCTAGTTTTTCTACGGCTTTGTCGAAGGTTTCGACATCCATGTGGAGGCGTTGGCGGAGGATGTCGGGCATTTGATAGTCGCCGGTGAGTACGGCGGCTACGCGGGAGAGTTCGGTGGGGGCGGGGTAGTCGCGATCGAGGAAGAAGTCGTGCATCTTGCGGTCCGCGAAGGAGTGGAGGAGAACGGTGCGGGAGGGTTGGCCGTCGCGTCCGGCACGGCCGATCTCCTGGTAGTAGGCTTCGACGCTACCGGGAAGGGCGGTGTGGACCACGGTGCGGACATCGGCTTTGTCGATGCCCATGCCGAAGGCTATGGTGGCGACGACTACCTCGAGTTTGCCGGAGAGGAAGTGGCGCTGGACTCGCTCGCGTGTGCCGGGGTCGAGGCCTGCATGGTAGGCGGCGGCGTTTCCGCCGAGGGTGGAGGCTAGTTCTTCGGCGGCTTTGCGGCTGGGCGCGTAGACGATGGCGGGGCGGTTGGCGGGGGATTTGAGGAGGTCTACGGTGAACTGGTTGCGGCGGGGCTTGGAGAGCTCGACGACCTCGATGGCGAGATTGTGGCGGCGGAATCCATGGATGAAGAGGGCGGGTTGCGCGAGCTGGAGTTGGGTGACGATGTCCTTCTGGACGGTGGGGGTGGCAGTGGCGGTGAGGGCGATGACGGGGGCGGGACGCAGGGAGGGGAGGTAGGCGCCGAGAGTACGGTAGTCGGGCCTGAAGTCGTGTCCCCATTGCGATATGCAGTGGGCTTCGTCGATGGCGATAAGGGCGGGCTTGCGCTTGGCGAGCATCTCGGGGAAGTTGGGGACGCGCATGCGCTCGGGGGCGATGAAGAGGAACTGAAGGGTACCGTCGAGGTAGTCGCGGCATGCCTGACGGGCTTCGTCGCGGGAGAGACCGGAGTGAATTCGGGCGACACGAAGGCCGAGGGCGGTGAGTTTGGCGGCCTGGTCGTCCATGAGGGCGATGAGGGGGCTGATGACGAGGGCGGTGCCTCCGCGGGCGATGGCGGGGAGTTGGTAGCAGAGGGATTTGCCTGCTCCGGTGGGCATGACGAGGAGGACGTCGCGGCCTTCGGTGGCGGCGCGACAAACTGCTTCCTGGTTGGCGCGGAAGTTGGGGAAGCCGAAGGTCTTGTGGAGGAGTTGGTTCAGGTCCATGGACCTGCTTATCTTCGCATATTCTTTGCCTGTGAGTTGTACGGTGGGTGGAGGGGAATAAAGGGAGATACCGTTCTAAAGACGAGGCGCTAGTACCTCAGGAATTGAACTTCAGCGGTCTGAGTGCAAGGTATGGGTTTGCCTTGAAGCGTTGCGGGTTCAAACCGGTACTGTCTTGCGGCTTGAATGGCTTGGTCGTCGAGAGTTCTGGCAGCTTCCTGGTCTTTCTTGTTGGTATATTGGTCGGCGCTGGATTTGATGATGTGGACGTCCTTAACATGACCGTCCGTGTCAACCACGAACTGAACCGTGGAGCTACCTCCAATCTTTCGTTTGATCGCCTTATCAGGGAACGACGGCTCGACAGAGTAGGTAAGTTTTGGGGGAACAATGCCCTTGCCGCGGCTGCAACTGGACGGTGCGTCGGGATCAGGGGTCGGAAGTGCGGATTGTGCCGGCGATTGTTGTTTCGTCACGCCAGGATGAGGAGAAGTCGTCTGCAACAACACGTCATCTGCCATTAGGCTGGTCGCGTAAGCTGTGCCGATAGTTGTCCAACTGAGAAGGAATAATGCAGGACAGAGTCGGATAAAAGTAGCCATCGCTGCCGCTCCTGGATTGAAGAGAGTGTATCGTGACTTTCTTTGGTGATTCTGTTGGCTGAATCTATACCGAGGCTATAGGATGCCGCGCTGTATACTTTGCGGCAGTGCGTGAGAACTTGCAGCAACGTTGGCTGAGAACCTTTGCCGCTATCGCGGTTGTAGTTGCCCTGTTGCTGTTGCTGCTGCCTCACTCTTCTATCCAGCACGGCGGAGCAGTCGCCTGTGTTGTGCTTGTTCCGGAGTTTCTCTTCGGAACGGTAGACATTCCTCGTTCGCTGTGGACAGTCGCGGAATTAGGCAGAGTCTTGCTTCCACAGGCTCCTGCTTCGGCTTCGCTTTTTCAACGTCCTCCCCCTTCGCTCTTCGCATAAATCCCAACAGCGCGGTGCGTGTCGCGGTTAGTGTGTTTGACCTGCGCTCGCTTTGTTTTTATTGGCGATTTCTTTGTCGAATGGGGGAAGTGTATGGATATTTTTAATGCTGTATTTAGCCAAGGCCTTTTGTTCTTTGTTGGTTTGATTCTTTGCGCGTTCTATTTTCAGCGCGTTCGCTGGAAGCTTAGAAGGCGGCTTGGAAAGAGGCATCTGGGGTTTTATCCAAGTTCTGCTTCTTTTGGGAATGCTCTTCATACACTGCAAGCGATTGCTGAGCCTAGAGTCGCCTATGTTCTTGAAGAAAAGCTTGATGAGCATGAAGATGAGGATGATGAGGGAGAGCCAAAAGATCCTACTGCGCATCTGAAGCGCCAGCTAAGGCGAATACGGAATGGCAAGGAAGTCGATAGGTTGCGGGTGCCAATTCGTGCTTCGAAGGATCTTTCTGAACTGTCGAGAATCTGATATATCTGCACGAATTGCAGGGAGGGATGATATGGCTCTGATTGTTATTTGCGCTGTTGCGGTAGTTGTCCTGATCTTTGCGATCGTCTGGATGAAACGCTTGCGGGAGCGACGTGAGTTTACGCAGCACTATATTGAGCCGGAAGTACTCCACGAGTGGTTGAGCCTGGGTAAGAGAGTTCACGTATTCGATGTCCGCCAGCCACTGGATCTGTTGGCCTATGCGGAGATTATTCCAGGCGCGACGAGGATTCCCCCGAAGGATGTGATTGCGAATCCATCGCTCATTCCCAAGGAGGAAGATGCGGTCGTCTACTGCACCTGCAACAGCGAGAAGACGAGCCGAGACATTCTGCGGCGGGCCTTGGCTTTGGAGTTCTCGCGGATAAAGTTGCTTCGGGGCGGGCTAGCGGCATGGAAGGCGAAAGGGTATTCGGTTGAGTCGTACACCGAGTCCTTTCACCTGGATACCGCTACTTAGTTTGGGTTTTATGCCATGAGTTTGTCGAGGGTGATGGGGAAGTTGCGAACACGTTTGCCGGTGGCGTTGTAGATGGCGTTGCCTATAGCGGCGGCGGTTCCGGTGATGCCGATCTCGCCGATGCCTCGGGAGCCTAGTGGGTTGAATTTGTAGTCGGGAATGTTGAGGCAGGTTATGTCGATCTCGGGGACGTCGGCGTTGACGGGGACGTGGTACTCGGCGAAGCTTTCGTTAACGGTGCGGCCGTGGATGGGATCAATGACAGCCTCTTCATGGAGGGCCATGCTGATGCCCCAGACAACGCCGCCGATGAGTTGGTTGGTGCCGGTCTTCTGATTGATGAGGGTGCCGATGTCGTAAGTGCCAACGAGACGGCGGACCTTGACCATGCGGGTGTCGGCGTCGACAGCTACCTCGGCGAAGATGGCTCCCCAGGAGTGGGAAGAGAAGGTGTCGCGATCCTTGGGAAGCTCGGAGGTGGCTGTGCCTTCGACTGGGTTATTGCCGTTGCGGGCGATCAGGGTGGTGATGTTCTCGGATCTGTCGGGCGAGGATTTGAGAAAGAGTTGACCGCTTCGGGTGTCGAGATCTTCGGGGTTGGACCCGTGGAGGGGAGAGGCGGCGTCGGCGACTGCTAGCTGCGCGAGTTTCAGTTTTGCCTGGATTGCGGCGTCATGGACTGCCGGGCAGACGGAGGCTGCGGTTGTCGAGCCACCTGAGCCGCCGGAGCGGGGCAGGGCGGAGTCGCCGAGCTGGACGTCGACGAGATTCGGGTCCATGGAGAGGGCGTTGGCAGCGGCCTGGGCGAGGATGGTGTAGGTTCCGGTGCCGAGGTCCTGAGTGCCTATGCCGGCGAAGACGCGTCCGTTGGGAAGGAAGCGGACCACGGCGGAGGAAGGTGAGCGTGAGGCTCCATAGTTAGCTGTGGCCATGCCATAGCCGATGAGTTTGTTGCCTTCACGGTGTTGGCCCGGCTGTGGGGTTCGCTTGGACCAGCCGAAACGTTCGGCGGCCTGGGTGTAGCATTCGCGAAGATGCTTGCTGGACCATGGGTGGCCCTGGCGAGGATCTTTTTCGGCATAGTTGATGAGACGAAGTTGGATGGGGTCGATGTTGAGCTTTTCGGCTAGCTCGTCGAGGGCGATTTCGAAGCCGACGCTGCCGGTGGCTTCGCCGGGAGCGCGCTGCCAGGTGCCCATGCCGAGGTTGAGGTCGACGACGCGGTGGCTGACGATGAGCGACTCACTGTCGTAGAGGAGAGTGGTTGGATTGGCGGCGCTTTCGATCCACTCGGAGATGAAGGAGACGTAGCAGGTGGAGTCGTGCTGCTGGAGAAGGAGCTTGCCGTCGGCTGATGCGGCGAGCTTGATGTGCTGGAGGGTGTTGGGGCGGGAGCCTACGGGGCCGAACATCTGTTCGCGACCGAGGACGAGTTTGACGGGGCGTTGGGCTACCTTTGCAGCCATCGCGGCGAGGATGGTGTTGGACCAGACATAACCTTTGCAGCCGAAGCCGCCGCCCGTGTAGGGGCACTGAACGTGCACATTGTCCTGGGGGATAGAGAAGGCGCGGGCGAGGGCCTGCTTGACACCGGTGATTCCCTGGGTGGCGTCGAAGACGTGGAGTTTGTCGCCGTCCCATGTGGCGATGGTGGCGTGAGGTTCCATTGGGTTGTGGTTCTGGATGGGGGTGGAGTAAGTCTGTTCGATGACCGTGGTTGCCTTGGCGAGGGAGGCCTCGGGATCTCCGCGGCGAGAGCTGCCACCACGCTTGGGCGGACGCGCCTCGTCGGCGAGAGCGTTGAAGTCGATCTTTGCGGGCTGCTGTTTGTACTCGATGCGGAGGAGCTTTGCGGCCTGCTGGGCTTCGAGTAGAGAGCGTGCCACGACGACAGCGATGGGCTGTCCGTTGTAGAGGACAGTGGTGTTCTGGAGGACGTTGACGTTGCCGAGTTCGCCGAGTTTTGGCGCGTTGAACGGCGTGATGATGGCAAGTACGCCTGATGCCTTCGCGGCTGCCGCCTGATCGATGGAGGTTATGGTTCCAGCGGGGATGGTGCTCTGGACGATGTAGCCATGGGCAACGTCATTTTGAAACTCGGCGGCGTATTTGGCAGTGCCAGTTACCTTGAGACGGGCTTCGTAGCGGTGGTCAAGCTGCTGGGCGCTTTGCTGGTGATCATGCGTGGCGTTCATGCCTGGACTCCTTGTGCGGCGAGGGTGAGGGCGCGCACGATGCTTTGCTTGGCGAGTTCGATCTTGAAGGCATTATGGGCATGGGGCTGGGCTCCGGCTACGGCGAGCTCTGAGGCTTTGCGGAAGGTCTCGGGGGTAGCGGGAGAGCCGATGAGGGCTTTTTCGGCTTCGGCGGAGCGCCATGGTTTGTGGGCTACGCCCCCTAGTGCGAGGCCGGCAGATTTGATGGTGTTGCCGTCCAGTTCTAGGCCGGCGGCGACGGAGACCAGCGCGAAGGCATAGCTCTGGCGGTCGCGGACTTTTACGTAGAAGGAGTTTTTGGCGAATCTGGGTGCAGGGAGTTCGACGGCGGTGATGAGTTCGTCGGGCTTGAGGTTGGTGTCGATGTTGGGCGTGGTGCCGGGAAGACGGTGGAAGTCGACGATGGGAATGGCGCGCTTGCCTTTGGGACCCTGCACGTGGATGGTGGCGTTGAGGGCGGCCAGGGCCACGCTCATGTCGGAAGGATTGGTGGCGATGCAACTTTCGCTGGCCCCGAGGATCGCGTGAATACGGTTGAAGCCTCTCATTGCTGCACAGCCACTGCCCGGAGTGCGCTTGTTGCACTGGGAAAAGGCGGTGTCGCTGAAGTAGTAGCAACGGGTGCGTTGGAGGAGATTGCCGCCGGTGGTGGCCATGTTACGGAGTTGCGCAGAGGCTCCGCTGAGCAGGGCGTGTGAGAGGAGCGGATAGTTTGTGCGGATGATCTGATGGTTGGCGAGGTCGCTGTTGCGGACACCGGCTCCGATGGTGGTTACTCCGTTGGGCGCGCTTGTGATCTCGGTCGAGGTGATGTGGGTGACGTCGATGAGGGTCGTCGGGGTTTCGACGCCGTATTTCATCAGGTCGACGAGGTTGGTGCCGCCGCCGAGGAATTTGGCTCCGCGAGCGGTGATGGCGTGGAGGGCGGCGTCGGATGTAGCGGCTCGTTGATAGCTGAATGGGTTCATACGCGGACTCCCATGGCTGCGGCGCGGACAGCGGCTACGATGTTGGGGTAGGCGGCGCAACGGCAGATGTTGCCGCTCATGCGCTCGCGGATCTCGTTGTCGGTGAGTTGGGGATTGACGGTCTGTCCGGTCTCGAATGAGACGGTGCTGAGGGTGCCTTTTTTGTGCTCCTCGATGAGGGCTACGGTGGAGCAGATCTGGCCGGGAGTGCAGTAGCCGCACTGGAAGGCGTCGTGTTCGACGAAGGCGGCCTGGACGGGGTGAAGAACATCGCCCTGAGCGAGACCTTCGATGGTCGTGATTTCGGCGCCCTCGGCTGCGACGGCAAGGGTAAGGCAAGAGTTGACGCGGCGGCCGTCGACGAGGACGGTGCAGGCTCCGCATTGGCCGTGATCGCAGCCTTTTTTGCTGCCGGTGAGATTGAGGTCCTCGCGGAGTGCGTCTAGGAGGGAGGTACGTGTGTCGAGGGCTGTCAACGCGTAGGATTTGCCGTTGATTTTGAGGGTCAGGTTAACAGTGTGGGGAGTGGTTGCGGCTGCGTCCTGCGCGTCTTGAGCGGAGGCGAGGGTTGGGATGCCAGTAGCGACTCCCGCGCCGAGGATTCCCGCTGCTTTGACGAAGGTGCGGCGAGAGATCTCAATCTCGGCGGAGGTGGGGTTTTGTTCGAGGAGTTCTTCTTCGGGGGTGCAGAGCGGTGTGCTCATCAGTAGCCTCTCAAGCGTCGGGTCGTCCGAACTGGATTTCGTGGAGGGGGTTGGTTAAAGGCTTCGCCGTCGAGTGGTCATCCGCTGACGCGGTTAGTGGATGTAGACGAATGATTGGTTAAAAAAGATGCCCGTTGACCGGGATGGAAGGAACAGTGCTGGCGGTATGATGTTTTCATACAGAAAATTAGCGATTCGAATCGCACTGGAAAATGTACAGGAGTTTGCCTTGAGGATGTTGAAGATGTTGCGGCCCGCGACGGCGATGATAATGGTGGGTTTGATGGCGGTGACGGCTTCGGCTCAGGCTCCTGAGGGACGACCACGTGGCTCTGGTGAGGGAGCAGCGAAGGAAGATGCTGGGATTCCAGTTCCTCCGGAGACGACCTCGACGACCAAGCATGATCTGACGGTGGGTGGTCAGACGATTCATTACACGGCCACGGCTGGGAACCTGCTGATTCGAGATGAGCAGGAAAAGCCGAATGCCAGCATTTTTTATGTGGCCTATACGCAGGATGGGGTGGAGGCGAAGAACCGTCCGGTTACGTTCTTTTACAACGGCGGACCGGGAGCGGCGACGATCTGGTTGCACATGGGGTCGTTTGGGCCGGTACGGGTGATTACGCAGAGCCCGGATGCCACGCAGCCTGCTCCGTTTGAGTGGGTGCAGAACCAGTACAGCCTGTTAGATAAGAGCGATCTGGTCTTCATCGATGCGCCTTTGTGCGGGTTCTCTCGTGCGGTGGGCAAGGGGACAGTGAAGGATTTTGCCGGGACGGATCAGGATATTCAGGCGTTCAAGAAATTTATTGAGCGGTATATTACGGCGAATCAACGGTGGAACTCGCCTAAGTTTCTGTTTGGGGAGTCGTACGGGACGACTCGGTCAGGCGGGTTAGTTGCGGCGCTGCAGGGCGATGGGGTGGAGTTCAACGGCGTGGTGCTGTTGTCGTCGATCATGAACTATGGGATTCGAAATCCGGGGTACGACTCGGAGGCTATCGGATATTTACCTTCGTTTGCGGCGATTGCTTATCACTACAAGAAGGTGAAGCCTTCGGTGTCGATGCCGGAGTGGGTGCAACAGGCTCGGCAGTTTGCGCGTGGGCCTTATGCGGAGGCGCTGGCCCAAGGGGATAAGTTACCGCCGGCTGAGTTCGATGCCATTGCGGCTAAGGTGGCGGCGTTTACAGGGTTGAGTGTCGAGTATGTGAAAGAGGCAAAGCTGCGGATTTCGGCGACGCGCTTTCGCAAGGAATTGCTGCGGGATGATGAACGTACGCTCGGACGTTACGACGCACGATTCACGGGGTGGGACCCGGATGCGGCGGGTGAGAATCCTGGATACGATCCATCCGACACGGGGATCAGTGGGGTGTATGTTGGAGCGTTCCATGACTACATTCAGAAAGAGCTAAAGTACATGAGTCAGGAGACGTACTATACGTCTGGGCCTGGGCTGAATCAGGCATGGGACTTCAAGCACAAACCGGCTGGGGCGATTCCTGGGCGGGGAGAACAGACGGCTCCGGATACTGCTATTGATCTTGCGGATACGATTCGGAAGAATCCGAAGCTGCGAGTATTTTCGGCAAATGGGTATTTTGACCTGGCTACTCCGTTCTTTGCTACTGAGTACGATCTGGGCCATATGAGTCTGCCAGGCAAGCTGACTGGTAATGTGGAATATGGTTACTATCCGGCGGGGCATATGGTCTATTTGAACGTAGATGCCCTGAAGGAGATGAAGGCGGATATGGTGAAGTTTTACGCCTCCGCGCTTCATAACTGAGGCAATATCTAGGCTTGTGTGCAGCCTGAAAAGGGCCTCCGAAAGGGGGCTTTCGAATCGCGGCTCTCTCCTTGATTTGTGGGCATAACTGCCTTAGAATGAAGACTGGTGTGTTTTTCTCCAGGTTGCAGATGAAGTGCGGCTGATCATTGGAAAGAGGTACGGTAAAAATATGGCGAAGCGTCGTGGAAATCCAAATTGGGGCAAGCCTGAGCCGATTGGGCCGGTTGTCCCGACGGTAACATCGTTCGAGCAGGTCGTAAAAGAGTTCAAGCTGACACCGGACCAGTACATCCGGTCTACCCGGCTCCGTGAGTGGGCTCGGCGGAACAAGAATTCGAAGTACATTCCTGAGGCTCTGCTAGAGGCCTGGGGATTTGAGATTGAGTCGACTCTGTAGAGCGATCGATGTTACGACGCCGCCCGATTTGGGCGGCGTTTTCTTTTTGCGTCGGAACTATGATGAGGGTAGTCGAAAGAGTTGGAGGTATGCATCATGTTTGCTGAGGTTGCCGAGGCTGTCGCCGAGATACGCGCTGGACGGATGGTGGTTGTGGTTGATGATGAGGATCGCGAGAACGAAGGCGATCTGACGCTGGCGGCGGAGTTTGTTACGCCGGAGGCCATCAACTTTATGGCGAAGTATGGGCGAGGGTTGATATGCCTGACGCTGACGGAGGAGCGGGCAGATTATTTGCGGCTGGGGCCGATGACGCAGGAGAATACTTCGCGGTTTGGGACGGCGTTTACGGAGAGTATTGAGGCGCGGGAGGGTGTAACGACAGGGATCTCGGCGGCGGATCGGGCGCATACGATCAAGGTGGCGATTGATTCGAAATCTACGGCGCAGGATCTGGCACGTCCGGGGCATGTTTTTCCGCTGCGGGCTCGCAAGGGTGGCGTGCTGGTGCGGGCGGGGCAGACGGAGGCTTCGGTCGATCTGGCGCGCATGGCGGGGCTGGTTTCGGCGGGTGTGATCTGCGAGATCATGAACGATGACGGCACGATGGCGCGGGTGCCGGACCTGGTGAAGTTCTGCGAAGAGCATGGATTGAAGATGGTGACGGTGGCGGATTTGATCCGTTACCGGTTACAGAATGAACGGTATATCCATCGTGTGGCGGAGTCGCTGATGCCTACAGAGCATGGGGATTTTCGCGTGATTGCATATGAGAGCGAGGTAGAGGGCGATGAGTCGCATGTGGCGCTGGTTTATGGCGATGTGACAGGTGAAGAGCCGGTGACGGTACGGGTGCATACGCATTGTTTGGCGGGCGATGTGTTCTCGACTAAATTGTGTGATTGCAGGGTGGTGATGGCGAACTCGCTGCGGATGATTGCTGAGGCTGGGCGCGGGGCTTTGGTGTATCTGCATAATGGAACGAAGGGGTTTGGGATTGATCGGGGAGTGACTCCGTCGCGAGTGGTGTTTCATCGCGAGCAGCGGGCTCGGGAGGGGCATGAGGACAGGACGCAGCGGACGTTGAGGCAGGTGGGTTTGGGTGGGCAGATACTATCGGATCTGGGGATTCATAAGATTCGTCTGCTGACGAATACGCTTACGCATGTGCCGGCGCTGCAGGGGTTCGGGATTGAGATTGTGGAGCAGGTTCCGGTGTCTTTGAAAGTGGAGCAGGCGTAGTCTTTTTGTGCGATTTTTTTAGCCTGTTTTTTTCGTAGAGAATTTGCGAAAAGTGGTGTGTTGCGTTGGTGTTTTGGTGGTTTGTTAGCGGTAAAAAGTGTGGCAAGTGTGGTTTAGTGGGTGTCACGTTTTTGGGTGCGGGGAGTAGGTGGTTGGACGTGGGGTTGTGGAGTGGTTTGCGCTTCTGCGCGAATACTCACCTTAGGCAGAAGCCGCGCAGCAGATCGGGCATTCGATTTGCGAGGTGTAATGAAATCGGCCACCGCCCCAACAACTGTGTTGCATTGTGAATCCGAATTCAATAGCTTTGTCACATCTCGAAATTCAAAGAGTGTGTCGGAAAGCCTGCCGTTCGGATGAGTGGCCAGGTTCTTCCTTTCCAATCGATCGTCAACCAAACCTCATTTTTGAGGAGGAGAGATACTGTGAGCCTGCTTCGCTTCAGGTTGGCTGCCGCCACCTGCACCCTGACTTTGCTATTCACTTCGGTCGCGCCTGCACAGCAACAAGATGGAGATAAGGTTGATCTGGGCGCTTTGAATCAGATCAAGAATGAAGCTTTTCAGCACTCACAGGTCATGGAGAACCTCTTCTACATCTCTGAGGTTTATGGACCGCGCGTCAACAATAGCCGCAATCATAGAGCGGCCGCAGAGTGGGCTATGCAGCAGATGAAATCGTGGGGGATGCAGAATGTGCACCTGGAAAAATGGGGTCCGTTCGGCGATGGTTGGCAGATCAAGAAATACTATGGCGCACTGGAAACTCCAGCATACGCCTCGTTGCTTGGTTTCCCTCTAGCGTGGACGCCGGGGACGAACGGACCGGTAACGGCTGAAGCGGTATTGGCGCCGCTGCACTCCAAGGAAGATTTTGCCAAATATAAAGGCAAGTTGAAGGGCAAGATTGTACTGATCTTCGATCCACGCGAGCTGGAGCTTCATACGGAGGCAGAAGCGCATCGCCTGACCGATGCGGAGATCGAAGCACGTACGAAGACGCCGGATCCTTCACGCAACGGCTTTGGCGGTGGTGGCCGGCCAGGAGCTGCAGCCCCTCGGCCAGGGGAGTACACGCCTGCGACGCTTTCCACGGCAGCGCCGAGCGGTCGTGTTCTGCGTAATCAGGTTAATGCCTTCCTGAAGGAAGAGGGTGTGGCCGTAGCGTTGACACCGGGATACAACGGCGACGGGGGCACGATCTTTGCCTCGTACGGCGGATCACAGGATCCCAAGGATCCAGTCGGACCGCCGATGGCAGCGATTACGCCCGAACAGTACAACCGTATCTGCCGCCTGCTGCAGCACGCCATTACACCGAAACTGACCTTCGACATCGAGACCGAATACCAGAAGGACGATCAGATGGGATTCAACGTGGTCGGAGAGATTCCTGGTACGACGAAGTCTGACGAGGTCGTGATGGTGGGTGGGCATTTCGATAGCTGGCAGGGCGGCACGGGGGCGACCGACAATGGCACAGGCTCGTCGGTGGCCATGGAAGCTGTGCGTATTCTGGCTACGATGCACAAGCCTATGCCTCGCACTGTTCGCGTGGCCTTGTGGGGCGGCGAAGAGGAAGGGCTCTACGGTTCGCTGGCGTATGTGCAACAGCACTTTGCTCCACGCGACACGATGAAGAAGACTCCGGAGTATGACAAGCTGGATGTGTACTTCAATGACGACTCGGGCTCGGGCAAATTCCGGGCTGTATCGGCACTGGGGAATGCGCAGCTCGCCGCTATCTTCCAATCGTGGATTGCACCTATCAAGGACCTTGGCATCGAGACTGTGACGGGCCTGACCGCCGGCCCGACGTTGCAGCCCGGTGGCACGGACTCGACCAGCTTCTCGTGGATTGGCCTGGACGGAGTGGGTTTCATGCAGGATCCGCTTGAATACGGCACGCGTACGCACCATTCCAATATGGATCTGTACGACCGTGTGCAGAAGGGCGATGTGATGCAGGGAGCGATGATCGAAGCATGGTTTGCTTACAACGCAGCCACTCGCGCCGAGATGCTGCCTCGCATTGAAACACCTGCCCCATCGACGAAGTAGCGAGCAGGAATGACATCGACAAGGGGCAACGGTTTGGCGTTGCCCCTTGTCGATGCACTGTGACCCCTGCGAGTACTTGGTGGAGGTGGTTTGCTTAGCTGGATATGCGCCAGAGGGCGAATAGAGCGGACATCAGGATGACGATTACTCCTGTGGCTATGGCGAGCTTGTTGGCGAGTGGACGGCGCATGGCTGCCTCCTTAGACGAAGCTATAGCGTTCGGAGTGGTACTTTGAGATTGGCACGTGCAGCTCGTCGAGAGTTTTTTCGATTGAATCCATCATTACGTCTGCGCCGCAGATGAAGTACTCGTGGTCGGCGTAGGGTGGCGGCAGATGGCGTTTGAATACTTCTGCTGTGATGTGGCCGCGCTCGCCTGTCCAGTCGGCTGGTGGGTTTCTTATGACATGAACGATGGTCAGGTTGAGACGGTCTTTTAGCGCGTCTAGTTCTTCGCGGAAGGTGATTGATTCCCAGTCCTTGCTGCCGTAGAGAAGAATGACGGGGCGCTTGTCGCCGTTGTCGGCGAAGGTGCGGATGATGCTCATCATGGGGGTGATGCCTATGCCGCCGGCGATGAGTACGTGCATATCTGCTGGGTTGCCGACGGTGAACGCACCGTATGGGCCGTCAAGGTAGACGCGTTTGCCGACGGGCAATGTGTGGATGGTGCTGGTGAAGTCGCCGAGGTTGCGGATGGTCATCTCGACGCGTCCGTCGGGGGCGGCGGCGCTGGATGAGAAGGAGAAGGGGTGTCCGGTGATCTTGAACGGGCTTCCCCAGACGGTGAGCCAGCCGAATTGGCCGGGGGTGAAGCGGAAGCCGGAATGACCTTCGGGCTGCATGACCAGCGTTGCAGTGTCGCCTCGTTCTTTGTGGACCTCGGCGATGCGGTAGGGGCGGCGGAGGAGGAACAGTGGCTTGATGATGCGGACGTAGAAGAGCAGGCCGATCCAGAAGATCGTCATGCAGATCCATAGGGTGCGCTTCCAAGGGGAGACGAGGTAGAAGGCCCATCCCACCATGTGGGCGAGTCCGGCTGCGACGGCGATGA
Organism: Edaphobacter aggregans; assembly: GCF_003945235.1. Classification (NCBI taxonomy): domain Bacteria; kingdom Pseudomonadati; phylum Acidobacteriota; class Terriglobia; order Terriglobales; family Acidobacteriaceae; genus Edaphobacter; species Edaphobacter aggregans. Next base: position 212,848 of record NZ_RSDW01000001.1, on the reverse strand, counting down.
TGGCGAGTAGGATGTGGGTGATGTGCCAGGTTTCGTAGCTGATCTTCAGCTTGACTCGCCAGATGGCCATGACTACGAGCGCGATGAGGGAGTAGACGGACATTGCTGCGAAGCGGGCTCGCCAGGGGGCTGTGAAGGAGTTGAGGAGTACGAGCAGTTCTGGCCGGACGGCAAAGAGAATGATCGGGTGCGCTATGACCAGGGCGACTGCGATGAGCGAGATCTGGCGATGGAAATGGTAGATGACGTCTTCGCCCCAGGGCTCGGTGACGTAGCGGAAGCGCGCGGTGAGGCCGAATTGCAGGCCCATCATCGCAAGGCCGGCGTAGCCGATGGCGACGGAGAACTCGGTCCAGAAATCACGCGCGGGAGGTAACGAACCCGCGAGGAGCGCGAAGAGGGGGGCGAGAATGAACAGCAGATACAGGACGATCCAAACAGCCACACGCGTGGTATAGGAACGCATCGATTGCCCCTTGGCTCTGACAAGGCGTCAGATCATACGACTGGGCAGTCGGGTTGCCTCGCAAGGGTGTTCTGCGAGAAACAATGGCTACTGGGTGGTAACGATGAGGTTGAGAGTCACGGTTTGGGTGATCTGGATGCCTGTGGTGGAGGTGGCGGTGACTTGATATTGGTAGGTTCCGGGCGGGGTGTAGCGGAGATTGGGGTTGGTGTTGTTGCTGTTTACGGAGCCGCCGCTTCCACAGCTTGAGGAGAGAAGAGTGGTGACAGTGAGGAGGGTTAGTAGCAGTAGTGTGCGAGTTACTTTTGCGGTTCGGTGACGGGCTCTCCAGAAGAAGAGTAGAGCGGCGGGGAGCAGGCAGAGGAGCGAGGGGGTGGTTCGAGTGTTGGGGTTGTGGTCTGGGTGGTTGGCGGAGGTGGTGACTTCTGTGACGGTGTTGATGGTGGCGACGGCGTTTTGCGCGGCGCCGTCGAGGGTGATGTTGGAGGGGAGGAGCGAGCAGGTGGCGTATTGACCGGGGTTGATGGGGGTGCAGTTGAGGACTACGGTTCCGCTGAAGGTGTTTTGGGGCGTTAGGGTGAGGGAATAATTGGCGGGTTCGCCGCTCTTGACGGTTGCGGTGGAAGCTGCGGCTCCGTTGACTGTGAGGGTGAAGGTTCCGTTGGCTATGCCGGTTCCGGTGAGCGGGATGGTGGCGGGGGAGCTTTGGTCGGTGCTGGTGATGGTGAGGGCTCCGGTGCGGGCTCCGGTGGTGGTGGGGGTGAAGGTGATGGTGACGGCGCAGCTTATTCCGGGAGCGAGCTTGGTGAGGCCGCAGGGTGTGGTGACGGCGTAGTCGCCGGTGATGGATAGGGCGATGTTGGTGAGGGTCGCGGTGCCGGTGTTCGAGAGGGTCAGGGTGAGGTTGGCGGAGGAGCCTACTGCTAGTGAGGCGAAGGTAAGAGTGCTCGGGGCAATCTGGAGGTGGGATTGGGCTCCTATGCCGGTGAGTTGGACGGTGAGCGGGAGCGTGGTGAGGGAGTTCGAGAGGGATAGGGTGCCGGAGCGGGTGCCGGTGGTGGTGGGGGTGAAGATGACTTGCGCGGTGCAGCTTGTGTTGGGTGCCAGAGTGTTGTTGGCGGTGGGGCAGTTTCCGGTGACGGCGTAGTCGCCTGTTGCGGTGAGGCTGGTGAAGGTGGCGGGAGTGGTGCTGTTGTTGGTGATCTGGATGGGGAGTTGCGAGGTGGTGCCGACGAGGACGGTGCCGAAGTCGAGCGAGGTGGGGGAGAAGGTGATGATTGCGGGTGTGGCGTTGCCGAGGAGGCTGATGAATTCGAGTGGGGTGGTGGAGTCGGAGGTGATCTCGAGGGCGGCGATGCGGGTGCCGGGGAGTTGTGGGGTGAAGCTGACGGTGATGGGGCAGCTTGCTCCGGGGAGGAGGGTGGCGCAGGTGCTGGTGACGGTGAAGTCTGGGGTGGATTGGAGGGCGGTGATGTGGATGGTGGTGGTTCCGGTGTTGGCGAGTGTGAGGGTTTGCGGGGTTGATGCGTTGCCTACTCCGGTGGGGGCGAAGGTGAGGGAGCTTTGTGATGCGACGAAGGAGATGAGGGGGGCGGTGTTGGTGGGGGAGGAGACGAGAAGGGGTGCGGCTTCGCCGGTGAGATCGAGGACGTCGGGGCTGGAGAGGGCGTCGCTCTCGATGATGAGTGCTCCGGCGTCGTTGTTGCGCTGGGGGGAGGGGGTTCCGGTGGCTTGCTGGTTGAGCGGGGTGTAGGTGAGGGTGACGGTACAGCTTTGGTTCTGCGTGAGCGTGAGGCCGCAGGTGGAGGTGGCGAGGAAGGGCCATCCGGAGGTGATTCGGCGGACGGTGATGGGCGCGGCTCCGGTGTTGGTGAGGGTTAGGGTCTGGGTGGCGGATTGGCCGGAGGTGACCTGGCCGAAGTTGACGAGGTTTCCGGGGGAGATGGGACCGGTGATGGCGAGGGTTCCGGTGCCGGTGCCGTAGCCTTCGACGTAGGCGAGGCCGTTGAGGGCCGGGGTGCCGTCGGTGGGGGTGGCTTGGGCGAAGAGGGTTCCGGTGATGTCGCCGTTGGTGAGGGGGAGGAAGGTGACGCTGAAGTCGCAGGAGGCGTTGGGGGCGAGGGCGGCGCAGGGGGGAGAGGCGAGGATGAACTGGCGGGGGAGTGCGAGTGCGAGGGTGAGGGATTTCGCGGTGAGGTTGTTGATGGTGAATTGGCGGGTGAGGCCGAGGGTGGAATCAGGCGTGGGGCCGTAGTTGGTTTGTGTTGGGGTGATCTGCAGGCCGGTGTTTTGTGTGGTGTAGGTGCTGCTCAGGGGGACGGTGTAGGTGTTGGTGGGGTTGCCGGGGGCGGCGGAAGTAACGGGGATCGAAAGAGTGTCGTTGACGTAGGCGCTGGCTGGGGTGAAGGTGACGGCTATGGAGCAGACGGCTCCCGCAGCGAGGGTGGTGCAGGCGCTGGTGGGAGTGAAGCTGGTGTTGGTGTTGGTGGGGGTTCCGATCTGGAGGGTGTAGAGGCCGGTGTTGGCGAGCGTGATGGTCTGTTGTGTGGCAGCGGGGCCCGGGACGTTGTTGAAGATGAGGGAGGTGGGATTGAGGGCGAGGCCAGTGTTTGGGGAGCCGAAGCCGGTGAGGTCGGAGGTGACGGGGCCGTAGCTGGTGTCCAGGGTGAGGTTTCCGGTGCGGGTGCTGGTGATGGAGGGAGTGAAGACAATTTGGATGTTGCAGGAGGCGTTGGGGGCGAGGGTGCCGGTGCAGGGCGCTCCGGCTGAGGCGGCGGTGCTTAGGGCGAAGTCTCCGGTGGCGGTGGTGGAGTTGAGGGTGATGGGCGAGGGCGTGGCGTTGGTCAGGGTGAAGAGGGCGGGGGCGCTGGTGCTGCCGATGGGGATGGGGCCGAAGTCGTTCGAGGCGGGGGTGAGGAGGAGGCCTGTGAGGGCGAGGCCCGTGCCGGTGAGATTGAGGGCGTAGGGGTTGCCTCCGGTGGCGGAGGTAAGGGTTAGATTCGCGGTTTCGAGGGATGTGCTGGATGGGATGAACTGGAGGCCGAGCCAGCAGTTGGTGCAGGTGCCGGTGACGGTGGTCGAGAAGGCTGTGGTCGGGGGTTGGCCGTGGCCGTAGCCGATGTCTTCGACGAGGATGGCGGTGAAGTCGGGGGTGGAGGTGGTGGCTGAGAATTGGCTGAAAGGCTGGGCGATCTTGTACCAGAGGACCGAGGGTTGGCCGATGATGACGCTGCCGAAGTCGACGGTGCCGTTGTTGGCGGTGAGGATGGCGGTGGCGGTTCCGGTGAGGGTGACGTAGGCGGGGGTGGTGCCTGCTCCGGTGGAGACGGTGAGGAGGCCTTGGCGGGTGCCGGGCTGCGAGGGGGCAAAGGTGAGGGAGACGGTGCAGATGGTTCCTGCGGTGAGGATTGAGGGGCAGTTGTTGGTGTCGGTGAAGTCGCCGGTGAGGGTGAGGGAGAGAGTGAAGGGCTGAGTGCCGGTATTGGCGATGGTGACGTTCTGCGGCGCGCTCGAGGTTGAAGTGACCAGGACAGCATTGGGGAAGGTGAGGGATGCGGGGGTGACGCTTAGGTTGGGGTTCGTGGTGGAGCCGGTGGCTCCGGGTTGGGGGATGGTTTTGCCGGTGATCAGGACGGTGATGCCTTGGTCGAGTGTGAGGGTGGTGGAGTCGGTAGAGGTTTGCGGGGACGAGTAGGTGAGTTTGATCTGGCAGATGGTGTGGGGGTCGAGTTGGGTGGGGCAGGAGTCGGTGAGGGTGAAGGGTGAGGATGCGGGGAGGGTGACTGGGGTGTGGGGGATGGAGGCGGCGGAGTTGTTTGAGAGATAGAGATAGCGGGGAAGGTTCAGGTTGGGGGTTGAGGCGGGGGTGTATTGGGTGCAGAAGTCGATCTCGGAGGCGGATGCGCTGAGAGATGCGGCCTGCGAGTAGGCGGTGAGTAGGACTGCTCCGGTGCCGATGGTCCAGTTGGCCTGGATGGGCCCGTCGTTGGTGGCTACGGAAGAGGTGGTGAGGCTTAGGGTGATGTGGCAGGTGGCGCCGGGGTCGAGAGATTTTGTGGTGGAGGTGGCGAGAGGGCAGTCGCTGGCAGATTGGGTGATGGTGTAAGGCGGGGTACCGATGGCTTGCAGGTTGGAGGCGAAGGTTTTTGTCTGCGTGCCAAGGTTGGTAATGGTGATGGTGCGGGTGGTCGCGGGGCTGGTTGAGGTCTGAATGCCGAAGTCGAGCTCTTTTGGGGTGAGGACGATGGGGTTTGCTGTAGCAGTGATTGCGGGGACGGTAATGGTTTGGGTTGTGGCGTTGCTGGCTTGGGCTGTGATGCTGCCGGGGCCTGTGCCGGTGAGGACGATGTCGCAGTCGGAGGCGGGTGGGAGCGTAGTGGAACAGGTGGTGGAGGTGGTGAATTCGGTGGTGGTGATCTGAAGGTCGGTGGCGGTGGCTGAGCCTAGGTTGCGGAGAGTGATGTTGGGGGAGGCGTCGGTGGAGAGCGCGAGGCTGGGAGCGGAGGTGGTGGGGTTCAGCTTGGAGAGGAATGCGGCTGAACCGGCGCAGGCGCTTCCGTTGCAGGTGCCGGAAGCGAGGACGGCGTTGTGGAGGGTCGAGGGGAGTGCTGTAGTGGGGGAGTTGTAGAGAGGTAGGTCGTAGGTTTGGGTGGTGAGGAGGCTGGAGCTGGTGGTGGGGGCTGCGCTTCCGGCGAAGATGGGTTGGCCGGTTTGGTCAACGGCTACTGAGGTGAGGGTGGCGGGGGCGCTTGAGTAAGCGGGATTGCTGGTGGGTAGGCCTCCGAAGCGGAGGGTTTGGTCGACCGTGCTTTGGGCGGTGACGCGGAGGGCGTAGGCGTTGCCGAAGTTAGAGAGGGTTTGGATGGGGAGTAGAGGAGTGGTTAGGGGGCCGGCGATCCAGGCTGCTCCGCTGGGTGCGGGGGTTATGGTGGATTGGGTTCCGGGGGCGGCGACGGTTGAGGCGAGTACGGTGGTGCCGTCGAGGGGAATTCGAATGACGCTTTGGTAGGTGGTATTGACCAGCGGCATCGGCACGCTGGCGATGGGGAACTGGCCGAGGGCGATGGTTCCAGAGAGGAGGAGGTTTTGGGCGGTGGGGTCGAGGGTGAGGGAGGTGATGCCGGTTCCGGGGATGAAGGTGGAAAAGACGATGCCATCGCCTGCGGGGGTGAGCTTGGTGAGGAAGCCGGAGGTTGTGCTGGGTGGGGTGGCGATGATTTCAGGGACGAGGGCGTTGAGAGTGGGGTAGCCGGTGGAGGTGGTGTATCCGGCGATGTAGGCGTTGTCGCTGGAGTCGGCGGCGATGGCGGAGGGGGCGGTGTCTCCGTTGAGGGCGCTGAGATAGGTGGCGTAGAGGAGAGTGGTGCCGGTGGTGTTGAACTTTTCGACGAAGCCGTTTTGGAAGCTGCCGGAGGTGGGGGACTGGATGATGCCGGAAGGAGTGACGGGGAGGGTGGTGCTGAAGGTGCTTCCGGTGATGAAGACTGCGTCGGCGGTGGCTGCGATGGAGGTTACGGCGGTGCGTCCGCTGCCGGTGTAGGTGACGAAGAGGGGGTTGAGGCTAGGGTCGAATTTGGCGATGAAGGAGTTGGTGGAGGTATCGGCGCGCGCGGGGAAGGCTACGCCTGAGGTGGTGGCGAGCGAGCCGGAGGTGGTGGTTCCGGTAACGTAGAGGTTTCCGGTGGGATCGAGGGCCAGGGCGAGGCCGATGTCTCCGGTGGCCCCGATTTGGGCCTGGGCGAGGATGTTGGTGGCGGTGGGGTCGGTCTTGAGGAGGCGGACGCCGTCTTTTTGATCGAGGAGGAGATAGAGGTTGCCTGAGGTGTCAGTCTGGACGGCGTTGAACTGACCCTGACTGGCGACGGAGCGGAGGCCGGTGAAGACGAGTTGTTGGGTGTTCTGGGCTGCCAGGGTTGCGGAGGCGAGGGTGCAGAGGCCGGCGAGGAGGAGTCGGAGCGCGAACTTGGTCTTCGTCATTATGAAGTTTGGCTGCGGCGGTGCACAGGTTGCAGCCTGCCCTTAACTATCTAATGGTGAGAGGTGAGTTTAGGTTCGTTGATGTTGGAGTTCGTTACGAAGGTACTATATTTTCCCGATTTGGGAATCGGTACTCCCCTGGAGTTGTAGGAGGTAGTCTAGGCCGCGGGTTTCCATCTCGTGTTCGAAGGTGGCGTGGTCGCTGTACTGGATAGCTTGCATTCCCGTGGCGATGGCTGCGGCGATGTTTTCGGGTTTGTCGTCGATGAAGAGGATGTTGGCGTGTGGGGTGCGGAGGCCTTCGGCGGCGTGATGGTAGATTTCGGGCTCGGGCTTGGCCAGGTTGAGGGAGTGGGACCAGGTGTTGTGGTCGAAGGCTTCGATCCAGTGATGACGAGCGCGGAGGCCGGCTTCCATGGCGTCGGGCATGTTGGAGAGGATGCCGGTGCGCATGCCGGCTCGCTGGAGACGCTGAGCCCAGTCGACCATGGGGGTGTTGAGTTGGGCCCAGAGATCGGTGTCGGCGTCGATGAGGGCGGTGAGTTGCTCGGGTGTGATGGAGAGGCCGGCTTTGGATGTAAGGAGCTTCCAGTAGGTTTCGCCTGTGAGGTCGCCACGGTCGTAGTCGTGGCGGGGCGCCCAGTATTCGCGGTGGAGAGTGTCTTCATCGAGGCCGGTGATGGTACGCATGCGCTGCCATGCGGCGGGATCGGGTGGGGTGGAGAGGACCTGGCCGTAGTCGAAGAGAATGGCTTGAATCTGTGTCATTAGTGTTGATTGTAAGGGAGCGGTTTGTATTCGATGTGCTCAAGGGTGGTCTTCCGAGTGGATGAACCGCTATAGTGAACGTTCTGTTTGGCCTAGCCACCTATTCATGCTGAAGTTTAGAGGGAGCAAAACGTTGAATTCGAGATTACAGAGAGCTTTGTTTGTCGCTGTTGGGACTGTTGTTGGAATTTCTTATGCGGGCGCGGCTTCGGATAAGGCTGCCCCTGCGAATACTCCGTCGAATATTGCTCCGGCGAATGCTCCTTTCACTAACGTGTTGTATGGGGCTGCTTACTATCACGAGTACATGCCGTATGAACGACTCGACAAAGACGTGGCGTTGATGAAAGAGGCGGGAATCAGCGTCGTGCGGATGGGGGAGTCCACGTGGAGCCTTTGGGAGCCGGAGGATGGCAAGTTCGAGTATGCGTGGATGGATCGTGTGGTGGATGCGATGGGCAAGGCGGGGATCAAGGTGATTATGGGCACGCCGACTTATTCGATTCCAACATGGATGTATCACGCGCATCCCGAGGTGCTGGCAAGGCCGATCGGTGGGGCGGAGACCTCGTATGGGATGCGGCAGAACATGGATACGGATAGTCCGGCATATCGTTTTTATGCGCAGCGGCTGATTCGGAATATGGTGGAGCATTATCGCGATAATCCTTCGGTGATTGGCTGGCAGATTGATAACGAGACGGGCGCGTATGGGGCGACGAACCATGATGTGTTTGTGGGGTTTACGAATCATCTTAAGAAGAAGTTCGGCACTACGGATGCTCTGAATAAGGCATGGGGAATGAATTACTGGGGTGAGGATGTCAATGGGTGGGAGAACCTGCCTACGCGGGATGGCACGATCAGTACGGGTTACAAATTGGAGTGGTCGCGCTGGTCGCAGATGCGAGTGACGGACTTTTTGAATTGGCAGGCGGGGATTGTACGCGAGTACCGACGGCCGGATCAGTTTGTGACGCAGGATTTTGGCGGCATTGGTAGGCGGGACGTCGATGAGTTTCAGGTTGCCAAGTCACTGGATGTGGTTGCGGACAATCCATATCACGGGACGCAGGACCACATGGATGGGGCCGCGCAGGCGTTTCAGGGGGACTTGGCGCGTTCGCTGAAGCATGCGAATTATTTGGTTACGGAGACGAACGCTCAGACGATTGGGTGGGACTCGACGATTCAGTATCCGCCGTACGATGGCCAGATTCGGCTGGATGTTTATACGCATCTTTCGAGCGGCGCGAACATGGTGGAGTATTGGCATTGGGCCTCGATTCCTTCGGGGCAGGAGGTTTACTGGAAGGGCGTTCTTGGGCATGATCTGGAGCCGAACAGGGCTTATGCGGAGGTGTCGAAGACGGCGCATGAGTTGAACCGGATTGGGACGCATCTGGTGAACCTGAAGATTGCGAATCAGGTTGGGATTCTTTATAGCGTGGATTCAGCGAATGGGTTGGACTTCATGCCGATTGTGCGGCAAGGGAATGATCCGTGGCCAGCGGCGAAGACGGGGCCGGAGTATACAAGCCTTATCAATCAACTGCATCGTTCGCTGTATGAGTTGAATGTCGGGACGGATTTCGTCTTTGCCGATGATCCGGATTTTTCGCGCTACAAGGTGCTGATTGTTCCGGCCCTTTATGTCGCGGATGATGCGCTGCTGCAGAAGATTTCGGACTTTGTGAAGGGTGGGGGCCGAGTTCTGATGACCTTCAAGAGCGGGTTTACGAATGAGAATAATGCCGTGCGGTGGGTGCGGGCTCCGGGGCCGCTGCGGGAGGCGGCGGGGTTTAGCTATCAGGAGTTCTCGAATCTGGAAAAGCCGCTGGCGCTGAAGGATGATCCGTTTCATGCCGGGGCGGACAACAAGGTGAGCTATTGGGCGGAGTTTTTGATTCCGGAACATGCCAAGGCTTTGGCTTACTATGACCATCCTTTCTTTGGCCGCTGGCCGGCGATTACGGAGAACCAGTTTGGCGCGGGTTCGTTGACCTATGAAGGGACTTTTTTGACTAATGCGCTTCAGAAGAGCGTGCTGCTTGGAGTGCTGAAAGAGGCTGGGCTGACGGGGGCTGACCAGTCGCTACCCGCTTCGGTGCGCGTGAAGCATGGGACTAATGGGATGGGGAAGAAAGTCCACTACTACCTGAATTATTCGAGTGAGGAGCAGCCGGTCTCTTACGCTTATGGGGCTGGGGTGGATCTGATCTCGGGCGCAGCGATTCAGCCGTCGGCGACGTTACAGGTAAAGCCGTGGGATGTGGCGATTGTGGAAGAGAAGTAGCTGCGGAAGGATGTCAGCGGCTTCGATCTGACAAGGTTGAGTAAGTGATGGTCTAGAATTTAGTTAGTTCATCGCCTCGGAGCACACTATGAGCCGGGTCCTGGTTATTGGAGATCACAACCACGTGAGCCGCGAGATCGGCGATGCGCTCACAGCAGCCTCTTTTCCCATGGAGTATTCGGCTGGGCACGCTGATGCCCTGCACCGATTGCGCGCGCGATCGTTCGGGGTCGTCATTACTAATCCCGACAGCTCTTTGGATGAAGGCCTTGCACTCCTGGAGGAGATGCGCGCCATCAGGCCCGGGGTAAAGTGCATCGTTCTGGCTCAGCACAGCACTCCGGATGAAGTGATTGCTGCGCTGCGGGCTCGGGTGTTTGCCTGCTTCACGCCTCCGTTTGATTCGGGTGAGATCGTGAACCTGGCTCGGAGCGCAGCGTCTGACAATGAATGGCGGGAGGACATACATGTGCTGTCGGCCAGGCCCGGCTGGGTGTCGGTCCGGGTAAATTGCCGCCTCATTACTGCCGAGCGTCTCCTGACATTTGCGAAAGAGCTTAGCACTCAGTTGCCGGAGGATACCCGGTGGGAGATGATGCAGGCACTGCGAGAGATCTTGATGAATGCGATGGAGCACGGAGCGGCGTTCAATCCCGAACAGGTGATTGAGGTCACCGGCGTTCGAACGGGGAGAGCCTATGTGTTTTACGTGCGTGATCCTGGGTCTGGCTTCCGGCGCGAATCGCTTAGCCATGCGGCTGTTGCCGATTCGTCTCAGGACCCGACGGCTCATATTGTGCTGCGCGAAGAAGAGGGAATGCGTCCCGGGGGATTTGGTCTTCTCGTGGCGGCTGGAACTGTGGATGAGTTGATCTACAGTGAGATTGGGAATGAGGTGCTGCTGATCAAGTATTTGGATTCAGGTTCGGCCTGATCGGTGTGCCGCAGTTGCATCCGGTAGTGGAGACGAAGGAATTCTTTGCCCCAGAGCCAGAGGATGTGATCCGCGCGCACGACGCCTGATTCTGCAGGGTATACGTGGATGGTCTCTTTCATGCTGCGGACATATCGAGCCCATGCGACTCCGCCTTCGCCCTGAACCACAAAGTAGAAGCCGGGATCACCGAATGCATTACCGGCCGAAGTTACGGAGAACGAACTGTCCTTATGGATCTCTGGTCTCATAAGGACAATTGCTCTGCCGTTGGGTAGAGGAAAGACCACCCTTATGCATGGAGACGGGTGTCCCGGCACGCTGCAGATCGAGTAGCTGCCTGCATAGAGAACGTTATTGGTTGCCGTTAGCTCTCGTACCCAGGCAGTCTGAATCACACATCCGGACTGCGGATCTCGCAGCTGGACAACGCTGCTGCTCATCCCTTTACAGCTATCAAGAGGGGACAGGGGGATATTCAACTGCTGGAGGCGTCGGCTGAATATAACGGCGAGTGCTCGTCCAAATGGCCGGAACAGCCCGTGCCACTCTGACCATGCGTCCAGTGTGTACTCGGAGGTGCGCTCATAGAAGTCCTTGACAGGCTTTGCCACGGCGCTGAAGTCAGCGGAGCTTCCGGATAAGGAAGACAGGTCCTCAACTAATCCGCGGACTCCGCTTTTAACGATCTCGAGGTTATTGCTGCGCGCATAGTCGGTGAAAAAATCCTTACCGATTTGCCGGGTGTTGCCCGTCGGGCCATCCAACCAAGGGTGCGCGTCGAGGCTGATCCTGCGCCCGGTAATTCGTACCCATTGCTGGGTTACCCAGTCGCTTAGCAATCCTCGTTTGTCTCCGAGCCAAATCACGCGCAAATTATTACATATGGAATTACGACGGTAGCTTGAAGGGGCGAGTTGTGAATTGTTTTCGTACGTCAGGGATGCTGATTCTGCGTTAGTGCGAACTCACACTGTATATGGTGCTGTGAGAAGGCAAGAGTGCCCCGACGGCTGCGCCCCCAGGCCACCGATTACAGCGCCGATTGCGGCTGGCAGGCCTCTACCGCCAATATCTAAGCAAAATTGTCCCTGAGAGCATGATTTGTGTGTCGCTGCGCCTATGCCGGCACCGACACCGGCACCCACTCCAACCACGATAAGAGTGTTGCGTAAACGGTGTGTGTTTTTCATGAGTCGAACGCTGCGAACGTCCTGTTTCTGAATTGACTGTTCGCCAGCGGCCGCCCTGAACGAGATTGCGGTATCGGAGACGCTTATGAAGGTTCCGGAGTGTCTCTTGGATGTGTTGTCGACGACTTGAATATTTTTTACCGCTTGCAACCTACCTAAAAGCGCCCAGGAGGACTGATTGGCTTGGGCCTGGGAAGCGCAGGGAAGTTCAAGAACACAAAGAAGGACCAAGATCATTCGCATGTGTGTTGCTCGTCTCTCTTTTCTATTGAGGCGACCAACGTACCATCGTCCCTCTCTTTTCAAAAGAGTTTTTCGCCAGCCGCTTCTTTTATTGCCGATCGGCGGTGGCGATTAGCATAGAGGTGTGAGCTATCGGTTTTCGGCGCGGACGGGTTGGGATGTGGGGGAGAGCGGGTTTGCGAAGGCAATTCGCGAGGCGCGCGCTGCGGGGCGGAGGTTGTATGACCTTACGGTTTCGAATCCTACAGTGTGTGGGTTTTGTTATGACGCAGAGGGGATTCTTGGAGCACTCGGAGATAGGCGCGCTTTGACGTACGATCCTGATCCGCGGGGAATGCAGTCGGCTCGAGAGGCAGTGGCGGGGTATTACCGGGACCATGGAGCTGAAGTTGATCCCGATGCCGTTGGGATGACAACCAGTACGAGCGAAGGCTATGGGTATCTGTTCCGACTGCTCTGTGATGCGGGGGATGAGGTACTGGTGGCGCAGCCTAGTTATCCGCTGTTTGATTTTCTGGCGGATTTGGAAGATGTGCGGCTGAGGCCTTATCCGCTGTTCTATGACTATGGCTGGTGGATCGATTTTGCGGAGCTGGAGCGGAGGATCGGGCCGCGAACGCGGGCGATTGTAGTGGTGCATCCGAATAATCCTACGGGTCATGCGACGGGGGTATCGGAGAGGGCCCGACTGGAGGAGATCTGCGCGCGGCATGGGCTGGCGTTGATTGTGGATGAGGTGTTTCTGGATTATCCGCTGCGGGATGGGGAGCGTCTGACGAGTTTTGCGGTTGGACCGCATCCGGTGCTGACTTTCGTGCTGAGCGGGATGAGCAAGATCGCCGGGCTTCCGCAGATGAAGGTTGGGTGGATTGTGGGGTTGGGACCGGAGAAGGGAAGGGTCGAGGCGGCTGGTCGGCTTGAGGTGATTGCAGATACTTTTTTGTCGATGAATGCCCCAGTGCAACTGGCTCTGCCAAAGTGGCTGGCGGGGAGACGGGGGATTCAGGGGCAGATACTGGAGCGGGCGCGGGGGAATCTTGCGTTTGCGGAAGGGAGTGGACTGGAGGTGCTTCGGACAGAGGCGGGATGGAGCGGCGTGTTGCGGCTGCCTCAGGTTGGAATGGAGGATGTGTCAGAGAGACTTTTACGGGAGGCCGATACGGTGGTTCATCCTGGGTCGTTTTACGATATCGGAGAGGGTGGAAGGGTAGTTGTCAGTCTAATCGTCCTAAGTAGCGATTTTTCATTGGGATTGAATCGTATCGTTGACCTGATGCTTAGATGAGTGATTTTGCCTGAGTCGTGCGAACCAAGATGGTTAATGCTTCATGCGATGCATGTAATGTATTGCATTCATTTGCGTAGTCTATCTAATTGAAATTACTTGAATTAATAAATGGGTTTGATTCTCTTTCGGCTCCAATCGTGGTTTTGGGGCCGTGACCTGGGATGACGGTGACCTCGTCGGGAAGGGTGAGTAGACGGTGGTGAATTGTGGTTAGAAGCTGGCGGGTGTTGCCTCCGGGAAGGTCGGTTCGGCCTATGGAGCCGGCGAAGAGGGTGTCTCCGGCGATGAGGAGGGTGTGGTCGGGGAGGTAGAGGCAACTGCTGCCTTGGGTGTGGCCGGGGGTGTGGAGGACGGTTCCGGTGAGTCCGGTGATGGCGATGGTGCGGCCGTCGGTGAGATTGTCGTCGGGGGCGGCGACCTTCGGGGTGGGGACGCCTAGCCAGCCGGCCTGGATATCCATCATCTGGACGAGCGGGAGGTCGAGCTGGTTGTAGAGGATGGGTGCTCCGGTGAGTTGCTTGAGACGGTGGGCTCCGGCGATGTGGTCGATGTGGGCGTGGGTGATGATGATCTGCTTGACGGTGAGGTGGTGGCGTTCAAGGATGGCCTGGATGCGGGGGATGTCGTCGCCGGGGTCGATGACGATGGCTTCGCGGCAGGTCTCGTCGCCGAGGATGGAGCAGTTGCACTGGAGGAGGCCGACGGGGAGGATTTCGTGGATCATTTGGCTTAAAGACTAAAGGCTTAACACCGATTTTCACCGATGATACCGATTTTAAAGCAACCACGGATATTCACGACGTTTCGTGGATAAGCTTGATTGGCGTGGAACTTGCGGTTAAAAGGGAAGACTTAAACACCGATTTAGCGCGATGATTTGGGCGTAAAAATGCGCAAGCCATTGGCCTGCGCATTTTGGTGAGATGGAATTTGAAGTTACTTCTTTGGGCTGCTCTGGCTTGTGGGGTGGCCGGCGAGGACGGAGTGGTCGCCGCTGGCGCGGGAGAGCAGGATAGTGAGGCCAATGGAGGTGACCATGAAGAGGATGGCCGACCAGGTGGTGAGCTTGGTGAGGAGGTTGGCTGCTCCGCGGGGTCCGAAGGCGGTCTGTGATCCCTGGCCGCCGAAGGCTGCGGCGAGGTCGGCGGACTTGCCCTGCTGGAGCAGGACTACGCCGACGAGGAAGAGCGAAACGATGACGTGCAGAATAACGAGAAGAATGACCATCGGGAGTAGCTTGCGACCTCGAACGCGGAGAGGATGTCTCCCCGAAGAATGTTTGGATTGGTGCGGAGGAGGGGACTTGAACCCTATGCCTTGCGGCGCTAGCACCTCAAGCAAAAACAAGGTGTTTCCTACGCATTCGTAACGACCTAAGTCGTTGATTTAGTTGTAGTGGGTGTATCGCCTAGTATCGCCGATTATCCCACCGTGGTTACAGAAATGGTTACAGTTTTTTTGCAGACTTCCTTCGCCGTTCCATGAATTCTTTAGCGATGTTGATGTCGTCTGCGTCCACTATATTGTAGCGCCTTTCCATCGAATCCGTCTTGTGTCCACTGATCTTCATTCTTATTACCTGAGGTACCCCGGCCCGCCGCATATTTCGGACCGCCGTTCTGCGCAGATCGTGAAAATTGAGCTCGGGAACGCCGGCGGCGATGCAGGCAATCCTCCAGGAACCTCGAATATCCTTGACCTGCGTTCCTTGACGATTAAAGACCCATTCAGAATCTGGCCAGCCGTCGTCGCGCGCCTTCTTGGCTTCAAGAAGAAGATCTTCCATATCGCCTTCAAGGATGGGGACTTGGCAGCCTTCTCGGTTCTTAGTTTCGTCGGAATCCAAAACAATAAGTCCGCTTTCGAAATCCACCTGGCTCCACCTGATATCGATTAGCTCGCCGAACCGTATGCCAGTCTCATACCCACAAACGAAGAGCGCCTTCAGTTCTTGCGGCAGCGAGTCGCAGGTGCTGCATCAGCTCCTTTTTCAGCACTCCTCGAGCCTGGATGAATAAGCTGCGGTAGATCGTCTCGTGGGACACGCGCATGCTCTCGTTGCGGGGATATCGTCTCTCCAACCAACCGGAAATCTGCTCCGGCGACCAGTCCAGGATCAGTTTACGGGCCACGATCGTCCGCAGCTTTACATGGGTAGCGAGAGGCACGTCTTAGGTCGCAGAGCTGACTTCCAGGCCTGATGATCGGCCTCACTGGCTCGATACACCGGGCGCCCACCGTGACGCGCCACCTCCCGGCTCACCGTCGACGCTGCCCGTCGCAACCCTCTCGCTATCTCCTGGATCGATGAACCGGAAGCTATGCCTCGTGAGATGGCTTCCCGCTCGGCCAACGTGAGCGTTCGCTGCGAACGGCGACGAATGGCTGGAGCTATCCCACCGTGTCGAGATAACAGGAAATGAATCGAGCCATGGTCCTTGTCGAAGACACGACCAATCTCATGCAACGACTCTCCAGACTTCCAACGGTGCCAAAGGTCCGCCTTCTGCTCCGCACAAAGACCGTACCCGTTCCTTGAACTCCTCGACATCTTCGCCCTCAAAATCCTCCTCGAGATTCTTCTCCAGCACGTTATCTGTGCCACTCGAATCTTGTCCCACGATGTTCGTCTCCACTGGTGTCGTCTCCCGCGCGAGCTTCGATCTCTTGGTGCGGAGCTTCTCCGCTTCTTCGACACTCTCCTTGGCCACTGTCGTTTCTTCCTTATTCGTGCTCGCTACGCGCATGGCCGCTATTTCCAGCAATTTTGCGTTGTACCGCCTGGCCAGATTGTTGTGGGCTTGCCCCGGTTTTCGGCAAGTTCGCTCTGTAGTAGGTCGTAGTTTCCGATAAATGGGATGAGCATGTCCTCGAAGGAAGAGACTGTTCCCATGAAAAGACAGCGCGGGACCTCATCGAACCATCGGTGACACCAAACAGTAGAGGTGACTCCCGCTAACCTTCCGTAGATGAAACATTCACTTCGCGTGAATATTGCCCACGCTCGGCAATTAGGATGGCAGACGCAGCGGTGAAGACCCTCTGTGCTGAACGGTCACAGATTGACTCAACCCATTTTATTGATGGAGGGGCAACATCGAAGCATTTTGTCATCACCTCAGAACACCCTTCCGTCGCGCTAGTGCGACAACACCAGCCACACGCACTGGCCCCCACCCCCTTTTCCGGGGGTGGGAGTCCGCGCCGACGGTGATTCTCTATAGGCGTTTGTTGCCGAAGACCAATGTTTTTACAGTTGCCGAGTTGTTGGCCGGGTTAGGATCGAAGTTAGGCGAACTGACAACCACGGTGTTCGTAGTCGACGCGGGAACCGGCGGTTTCGAAACCCGCACCGTGAAGCTCACTGTCGCCGAGGCTCCACTAACCATGTTTCCAAAGTTGCAGGTAACGGTTCCGCCCATTGCTGGTGGTGGAGCTGTACAGAAGGCTCCGCCTGAGTTCATCGACAGAAATATCGACTCTGCGGGCACTGGATCGACCAAGGTGACAGCCGAGGCCTGGAATGGACCCTGGTTCGTTACAGTCACGGTGTAGGTCAGAGTCCCTCCAAAGTTGACAACGTTAAGGCTGGACGTCGTGGTCACGAGCAGGTCGGACTTGTTCTGCACCGTGATGGTTGCCGATCCGGCCGATCCGGTGTTATTGCCGGTGTTCGGGTCGGCGGTGCTGGAAGTTACCGATGGGGCGTTTACCAGAGTTGTGCCGTCGGCAACGGTAGTACTCAACGTGGCCTGAATGGTGATTGTGACAGTTTGACCATCAGGAAGAGTTGCGAGATTAAGGCTCGCTCCCGCGGCGGACGCTGTACAGGTTCCGACCGTGGAGCTGCAGGAAGCGAAGGTTACACCAGCGGGTGCGAGATCGGTAAAGACGACATTTTGTGCATCGTCTGGTCCGGAATTTGCCAACTGGACGGTGTAGGTGAAGGGTTCGCCAGCCACAATCTGTGTTGCTGACGTTTGACTGGTCAGAGACAAATCCGCGGAGAACAATTTGAATTCGAAGGCTCCAATGTCACCGTGCGGGCCTTGAGGGCGCGTGATTCCCCGCTGATCTGTTGCCAGGATATGGGCATCATCGCCGGCATCGATCGCAGGACTGCCAGCCGGCAGCGCCATGGTGGGCGTCCCTATGGTGCTCTGCGGGTCAACCGCCAGAAGCGCCAGTTCGGGATCGGCACTGACTGCGACGCCAGGGCATCCGTTGTTGGCCAGGATCAAATTGCCGCTGCCGTTGGCATCGACAGTGCCCACATTGCCGCTGGTCGGATCAGAAGTGCCCTCGAGTATGCACTCATTGGAGCCGTTTCGAGAAATGATCGTGTTAAAGAGTATGAACGACGCCCTCGCCGGGACACCTGTTCCCAAGGGGTCTGCCACGACCACGACACCACCGCCGGCACCGGTGGCAAAGTTGTCGCTGATGGTCGCGTTCTCAAGAGTAAGCGAACCGTTCAGAGAGAAGATCGCCGCGCCGGAATCCCCGCCATTGCTCGCTTTGTCCGTGGGATCATCGAAGTTGACGCCGCCCTCCCCCCTGTCCACATCGTTACCGGTGAAGGTGCTGTTGCGGATCACGACAGTACCGGATTGATTGAAGATGGCGCCTCCGAGGGCTCCGCCTCCACCGCCACAGCAACTGCCGTTGCCACCTCCACCGAAACGGCCCGCGTTTCCGGGTTCGCCGTGCTCATCAATGTCGGTGCCGATGCCGAAGCCTGCGCCTCCTCCAAATCCACCATTTCCTCCATGACTGCCACTGATGAGAGACCGCTTGGTCCCTGAGCCGCCGCCGCCGCCGCCAAAACCGCCATTACCACCACTGCCGCTCCCAGGATCGCTCTGGAGGTCGAAGCCTTCGCCGCCGCCACCCCCACCGCCACCATAGGCGCCATCGGCTCCATCGCCTCCATCTTTGGAATCTATGATGCCACCACCGTGCAGTGCGCCTCCACCGCCTCCACCGCCGGGGCAAGTGGCGGCATGGCCGTTGTTATTATCGCCGCCGCCTGAGCCGCCGCAGAGGTATGCGCCAGGGCCCCCTGTGTTAGTACTGTCTCCACCATCGAAGATGGTGCCTCCACCACCAGCACCCCCGTTAGCATCAACAAAAGCTGCATTTCCACCATGTCCTCTGGAGCCACCGCCTCCGCCTCCGCCTCCGCCGCCCGTACCACCATTGCCGGACAGACCACCGCCGCCGCCACCTCCACCGAAACCGCCGCCATGGCCGCCAATGGCGAAGTTGGAATCGAAGGTGCTGTTTTCGACCGTGAGAGTTGGGACGCCGGAACCAACCGTACCGACATAGATCGCTCCCCCTGCGCCGAGACCTCCGCCGCCTCCTTCCGTTGCGTCGCCACCTTTTATTCTGAAACCCTTGATGTAAACGCCTACGAGCGTCAACGCTCCCGTGCCGGAAACCGGCTTGTTATCCAAAGTGTCAAAGATAGATGCACTTCCCACGGCAAACAATCGGGAGTTTCCACTTCCGGTCCATTGCAGGGTTGCTCCGTTTCCCTGGATGGTGATGTTGGTGAAGATAATCGGCGTCGCCGTGAACCCGAACGGGTTATGCGCATCGCGATCCCAGGAAGCGTTGAAGGAGTACACCGCCGCCTTTTGCAGGACGATCGTGAATGGCGCGCTCGCGCCTTGTAATAGGCATCCAGATGTATAAAAACGGTCTGGATCCGTCAGATTCAATGCTGTGGGGCTCGCAAATTCCGCAGCATAGATCGCTTCTTGCAGAGAGCAATGACTGGCGTCGGTGACACCTTGCTGCGTGGTTGTGACCTGAATCGTGGTCTGGGCCTCGGTTCGCTGAGCGGAACCCAGCGCGAGCAAAGCCGTCGCTGCAAGGGTGATCCGGTAACCAATCTGAGTCAAATAGCGAGCTACCCGTCTCCCATGAGAACGAGTCAAGATGGGGTTCTTCATGCGCAGTTCTCTCCCGGTAAGGTATGAATTTTTTTGGGGGGCCCTGCGGAGGTTATATTGCGGCAGGAACTCTGAGTGCGTCACCGGAATGCAAACTTGCTGTAATCATTTTGTCGACGAGAGACAAATCCAAGCTATCGCTTCAAGTTGTGAATCTCCCCCACATTGCATTCACGGTGTTCTATGACGCCGTGGCAAGATGATGATCTATCTCATAAGTAAGCAAATAGCCGGGGCAACTCAGAGCAATCTCGCGCAAGCTCAGCAGCGATGAATCGCCGAGTCACTCATCGAGGAGCGCTTGGTAACGGGAAGTCGGCCGGTGTTTAGAAATCCAGTTCACTTGATTTCATAACAGTGTTTGTTCTGTCGAAGCGCGATTAGACTCTGGGCATCGACGACAGAAGGTTCGGGAGAAGGAGCCGAACATGATCATTGTAGGAGTGGATTTTCATCCAAGCGCTCAGCAGGTAGCGTTTTTAGATACGGAGACGGGCGAGACCGGCGAACGGCGACTGAACCACAGCGATGGAGAGGCAGAGCGTTCTATCGCGATCTACAGCGAAGACAGGTCAAGGTGCGTGTTGGAATAGAGGCCACCGGACATGCACGTTGGTTTGAGCGATTGCTGGCAGAGTTGAAGTTCGAGCTGTGGATTGGGGATCCGGCCAAGATCAAGGCAGCTCGGGTACGCAAGCAAAAGACCGATCGGCAGGATGCTCAGTTATTGCTTAGGCTACTGGCAGAGAGTCGCTTTCCCCGGATCTGGGTCCCGACTCCGGAGAACCGTGATCTACGCCAGCTAATCTGGCATCGGCATCGCCTGGTGCAGATGCGCACGCGGGCCATGAACCAAATCCAGGCTGCAGCGATGAACGAGGGAGTACGGCGCAAAAAGACACTGTGGAGCAAGACCGGACGAAGGCAACTGGAGATACTCCCGCTTGCTCCGTGGGCCGCACGGCGCCGACAGGACCTGCTGGAGTTGGTGGATCGATTGAACACAACTATCGACGAGCTTACCGCCGCAGCCGAGCAAGAGGCACGCAAACGGCCCGAGGCACTGCGGTTGATGACGCATCCCGGCGTGGGACCCATCACAGCGCTGGCCTTTGTGCTGGTGCTTGGATCTCCGGATCGATTCGGTTGCGGCCATCAGATAGGTAGCTATCTGGGCCTCATTCCCTGTGAGGACTCCAGCGCCTATCGTCAACGACTGGGGCACATCACCAAACAAGGAAGTTCTCTGTTGCGCTTTCTACTGACGGAGGCAGCCCAGGCTGCTGTCCGCTGGGACCCCGACTGGCGACGCCGCTTCGTTCATCCGGCCATGCGTCGCGACCGTCGCATCGCTAAGGTTGCCATGCACGCAAACTGGCCGTCAGCCTCTACTGGATGTGGCGTAAGGGATTCGATACCCACAGACTTTGCAGTTCGGTTCGCACGCGGGAAAGCCTGTTTACGTCCATGGTGTGAAGTAAATCACCGCCCACTTGATTGGGCATCCCGCTCCCTATCCAGGGAGTTCGAAGTAGTAATCATGGTCGAACGTGCGATCGGAGAGATGGTTGGGTCGGACCGAATTCCGCCCGAAAGATTACATGCAAACCTTTGTCGGCGATGATGAGTTTGTTCCACCAAAGCGTGACGAAACAGCTCCTCGGAGTGAGTGCCGTCTTACGTTCAAAAATACATTGACACAGCCGAGATTGTTAGAGATGGACGTAAAACCGGCTAATCGTTGAAGTGTTTGTGACGGAGTTCATGGCTCCCAACTGTACGAGATGCGGCTAATGAGATGGTCCGCCGCTCAATTCACCTGCGCGGGCAGGTTGATCGTGGTGGCAGCTTCTAAGAAGGAGGATCATCGATATGCAAATAGCTTCGGTTGGCATCGATCTCGGCAAGACAACGTTTCACCTGGTAGCGCTTGGTGTGGCCGGCAAAGTGCTAGTGCGAAAGAAGTTCACGCAACGACAGCTGCTGACCTACACCGCCAACATGCAGACGTCGCTGATAGGGCTGGAGGCTTGTTCCGGAGCACATTTTTTCGGACGTGCGTTGCTCAAGCAAGGCCATTTTGCGCTTGATTGCAGAGGCTCAATGAGTGACTCTGCCTGTTTTCATCTCACAGAAAGTCGGCCTTCCTGGATTGGATGTAGAAGGTCATCCCCAGAAGCAGGGGCACCATGAGCACTTCGGCGATCAGAACCGTCCAGGCGGTCGCGGTCCAGCGCACCTGCATACCAAACATGTACGCGGATATGCCGCGCAGGTGCGCGAAGACGTAGCCCAGGATGTTGATGCCGAGACTCGAACAGACGATCGCGACGGTCACCCAGGCCTGCGACTCGGTGATGACGCCGGCGGCGATGATCAGGCAGGTGGTGACGAGCATTTCTACCGCCATGATGGCGGTGAAGGGGATCAGACCATGGGTGGCACCGGGAAGGAGCAGTACCAGGAGCGCGCCCGCGCTGACGATGAACCAGGGTATTAAAAAGATGATGAGGTTGGCCAGAATCTTGGCGGCGGTGTATTCGCGCCAGGAGACGGGCAGGCTAATGATGAAGGCCAGAGTCTGTTCCTTGCGCTCATTGATGGTGGTGACGGTGGCTAGCTGCGCCCCCACACCGATGATCACCATGCATAGGAAAATGATGCTGAGCAGGAAGGCGACCTGTTTGCCGGTGAGGACGATGGCGAGCGAGGCGAGTCCGACAGGGATGGAGCCGAGAATCAGCCAGCGGTTGAGGTACCAATCCTTGAGGATGAGGGTGCGAACCATGGCGTAATTGGTGCGTGGGGATTTCATGCGGGCTGAAGCTCCCTTCTGCTCTGGACGTTGGCGACGAAGATTTCTTCGAGAGTCATGGGATCGACGGACTGGACGGTGGTGCCGCGATCCTTGCAGAGCGAGACCACGGCGGGGTTGAACTCGCTGGTGGTGATAACCGGGAGCCGCTCGCTGCCGCTGATTTCGACGACCCCCGGAAGCTGCGGCAGCACCGCGCTGGGAGGTACAAGGAGGCGGATGCGCCGCCAGCGATCCAGGAGGTCTTCCTTGTCCTCAAGGGCGATGAGGCGACCACGATCGATGAAGGCGATGCGGTCGGAGATCTGCTCGACGTCGAGGGTGTTGTGCGAGGAGAAGAGGATGGTGCGGTGCTCATCGGTGAGAACCGCCATGAGCTCAGCGAGCACTTCGCGGCGCGCGACCGGATCGAGGCCCGTGGTGGGCTCGTCGAGGAGAAGTAGCCGCGGCTCGCGCGCCAGCGCCAGTAGAATCGCGGCCTTCACGCGCTGCCCATGCGAGAGGCCTTTGATCTTCTGTTGCGGCTTGAGGTCGAACCGGCCCAAAAGCGCGTCGGCGTAGGCCTGGTTCCAGCGCGGATAGATGGAAGCGATGAAGTTCATATGCCAGGCAAGGGTGGCCGCCCCGTAGAGGCGCATATCTTCCGAGACGTAGCCGATGTCGAGCTTCGCCGCGGTCTGCTCGGCGGGCATGCGGTGACCGAGCACCTCGACGGAGCCGCCGTCCTGACGCACGAGGCCCATCAGGATGCGGATGGTGGTGGACTTCCCCGCTCCATTGGCGCCGATGAAACCCAGGATGCTGCCCTCGGGCAATTCCAGGCTGATGTGGTCGAGCAGGAAGTGAGCATATCGCTTGCTCACGCCTTCCATGCGAACGCTGAGTTCGTTCATTGGGACTCCTTAGAGGTCTTTGGAGCGACGGGTCGCGGGTCTTCGACCTCGTCCAGGGCTTTGCGCAGGCGCGAGACGATTTCGCGGTCGCTCATGCCGAGGGTGGCGCCGAGGCGGGCGGCTTGTTCCAGGTGGCCAGCCATCTTCTCTTCATAGAGCTGGGCCCCGATCTCGACATCGGTGGTAACGAAGGACCCCTTGCCCTGCTGCGTGACAATCACGCCTTCGCGCTCGAGCTCAAGGTAGGCGCGTTTGACGGTGATGACGCTGACGCGGAGATCGGCGGCGAGCTGGCGGATGGAGGGCAGTTCCTCGCCTGGCGCCCATTCAGCGAAAGCGATTCTTTCTCTGATCTGGTTCACGATTTGCTGGTAGAGTGGCCCACCGGTCTGGGACAGAACGATGCTGGACGGTTCTCTGAGCATAACGTGTATACTGAGTATACACAGATTAGCGATGAAATCAAGTGGCTCCCCACGATTAACCGGGCCGATTCAACTAGCAGATGGGCCGGTCCTGATTTTCTTGGATACCCTGATACCGCCGGCTACGATGATTCGGCGACCCTGCCGAGCTATGGCGGATCGGACGGGTCGCAACCACCCGACGAAGGTCTGCCTACGCCTTACAATCCATATCAAACATGGTTTGTGCTGCCGTATCCGTCTCTAGCGGAGAACGCGGATGCTATCACGCTTCTCTTCAACGACGGTCGGGCCGCCAGAGCAGATTCATAACTACCTCCTGACGCGCGCCACACTCTATGTCCGGCATCAACAGCGCCGCGATATAGCGCTCGATCAACTTGATCTCGCTGCGACACAGAAAGTGAATCACGATGCAGGCGTCGATTTCCAACTCCCACTGACACCGAAGTAGCTGGTCTCGAAAAAGTGGACGAAAGGGTGTGGCGCCCCCCGCGAGTTGAAGTTGCCGACCATCCCCACGAGCGATTGGGTACAGGCTTTCTATGCACCCCGATCTAACACCTGATAACGCAGGAAGAGGTAGTCTGTTGCACTTTTTGTGCTGAGAAGCTTCCACCAGGGAGCCGTAGCGGGAGAAAACTGAACGTTGGCAACCAGGCCTAGTCTGGGGTGGACTGTGTCTCTCCCCGCAATCTGAGGCGCCACTGTCAGGAAAAGTTCATCCATGAACCCACCTGCGAGAAATTCGCCAAAGAGCGTCGTGCCAGCTTCGTGTAGCAGCAACTCCACTCCGGCTTCCTGCCTGAGCAACGTAAGGATCGCGGAAGGAGATATGCGCTCTTCTGCCGCAGAAAGCGCCTTCACCTCGACTGAGGCGAGCGCCCCCGAGCCACCTTGCGACAACCTCCTTTTACCTTGTTCCGTAGTCAGTATGAGCACCCTCGTGCGCGGTGTATGAAACACGGTGCTGGTGAGGTCCAGTCCGCCCGTTCCCGTGACAATCACTACGAGTGGATACTCCAGCTTTCGGAGCACCTCGGTTCGATACTTTTGGTATAAATCTTTCGCTGCCGGATAGACAGCTTCGGGAAGCCAGGAACCATGTGGACCAACAGCTTGAAGAGTCCCCGAGCCCACTAGAATCGCGTCTGCTGAGGCCCGCAGCAGACCCATAATGAACCGGTCTTCTTCGTTCGACTTACTGATCTGAGCTCCTTCCGATTGACCCGGCAAATTGAAGCTCACGACACCGTCGAGTGTCGACACGAAGTTTGCGATGCAATAGGGACGCTCTTCCGGAGCGGGTGGAAAAGAAAGATTTCCGTCGTATCTGGCGCTAAGACCCTCGGGGAGGGTTGTTCCCGACGGCTCAGTGGGTTGAGTTGCGAATAGCGTGCGAATAGGCTCCATAGTACAAAGGCTACTTCAATCCGGAAGTTGCTTACGGCGCGGTTCGGACCCTATTCTCGAGAATCCGGCTACTACAGATCGGAAGACGATGCCCAGAAGGACCTCGATGCGAGGTCCTTCTTCCGTTTGTAGCTCTCCCCAAATCTGCTTTATCCCAACGGAACGCGCCGGCTGACTGGCAACAGGAAACGCACGATCTCTGATGTTCACCGCGGCAATCTCTGCTCACTCCATCCGAAACGAGGTCACTTCCATGCATACGCAACGTCGCTACTCCAAACGGGAGCTGCTCGGCCGGCTCCGTATCGACTACCTCTTCTCCAACGACCAGCTCCCCGGAATCACCCCGGAGTCCTCGCGCTGGGAGGTTCTTGCCACCTTCCTCAAGGCCAGGGATGCCCGAGCGGAACGCCTGATCAAGACCGAAGGTGGCATGATCTTCCTACAAAGTATTCCCAAGCGGCCGAATACGGGAGCGATCTATGTCTACAACGAATCGCTTCGCGTCTTCCTCTGGCTCCGGTTCGACAGGGACGACGACCTGAACGGCCCGGACTTCGACCGCGCTGTGTGGGCGTACCGGCTTCTGAAGTGGGTCGACCTGGGAAGCCATCGTCTGGTCCGGGTGGGGCACGCCTGAGTATCCGAGACTCCATTTCCGGTCTTGGTCACGGGAGAAAGACCCTTCTAAACGAAGAGTTTTTCTCCCATTTGACTGAATTTCAAATCCACCTTAAAAACACTCTGCGAAAGGAGCAAACCATGACAGCCGCCACATCGACACCCTGGATTCCGCCCAGACCGACTCCCGAGATTCTGCGTGTTGATCCGGCGTTGGTTCCCAAGTACATGACGTGGTTTGTGAACCGAAAGGCCTACACCCGCCAATCCGACAATCCCAATCCCGATAACGGGCGCTACTACTATTACCAGCCAAAGGAACGGCTGACGCGGACGCGCCTTGCGGTGAATGACGCCACAGTGCGGAAGCACCTCAGCGGGATCCAGACCATCGGCCTGTACGCCATCAATCCTGAGACGCAATGCTCAAAGTGGGTGGCAATCGACGCGGATTATTCGCGGGCACATCGTGACCTAGCCGCGCTGAAGCTGGAACTCAAGGAAGACGGAGTAGAGGCCGCCCCCGAGATGTCCCGCCGGGGAGCTCATCTCTGGATCCTGTGCGAGAAACCCCTGCCGGCGAAAGATTGCCGTATCTATATATACAATCTTGCGCTCCGGCTTGGCGTTCCGATCAAAGGGACCTTCAATCAGTTGGACGGAATCGAGATCTTCCCCCGGCAGGACGAATTGCGCGAAGGGGAGTTCGGTAACGCCATCCGAGCCCCGCTCGGTGTGCATCGGGCCAATATGCATCGCTACTGGTTTGAGGAGGCTGCGCCGGACCTGGTTTCCCAGTTCGCTTACCTGCGTAGTCTCAAACGACTCACGGCGGCAGAGTTGACGACGTTCACCGAAGGACTCACCATCCCCGAGGGGTTTCAGTCGCGGTTCAAGGGCGAGCAACCAACCGTCTCATTCGATTCCGCAAATGGGTTTCAGATTCTTGAACACGTCCAGGTCAAGAGGAAGGCAAGCAAAAACTGGTGGACACGATGTCCTTCCTGCGCCCGGCAAGGTCACGACCGGAGCGGAGATAACCTCGCCATCTCGGTCGGAGATCCACGTTTCTACAAGTGCTGGGCAGGATGCACGAAAGAAATGATTCGGGAGGCTCTCGGTGTCCCGATTCGTCAACGCTCGCTGTAAACACAAGGAGATCACAATGGACACGAAGCTCGCGACCATGGCCCTGCGCGGCCTGACCTTGCCCGAACCGACGCGGAAGGAGATACGGAAGACAGGTATCTACTGCCGCGCCACCATTCAGCTGGTCTACCAGCAACAGTCCCGACGATGGGCGCTGCGCGGCGAGGAAGCAGGCGGGGCAGTCGCGAGCATCGGACACTACGTCGGGTTCACTGGTGCAGACGGTCAGCCTCTTCCCTGTACGCAGCGTATCCAGAACTTCATGCCCAATGGAGTCCACGTGGTAATCATCACTCCGGAACTATGTCGTTTGGAGATGTTTCGCTACGAGAACACCTATGATGTGTTGATCACCCGGCACACTCTTTCCCCTCACCAGGACACGCGTCCACAGATTGAAAGCAAGATCGTCTTCTTTCGCCGGGCCGGAACTCTCACGACCGAGCTATGGGGCAAGGACTCTGCTTTTCGCGGCGGCGCCCGGCCCCGCTTCTTCAAGAAGAATGGGGAAGAAGAGCTTCCGCCGGCCACCGTGCTCGATGCGCTTCTGAAAGTAACGGAAGCAGTATGCTGCGTCGGGTGCAAGCACTCCCACCTGCTCGAGATGGGGGCGCGGCCTTGTTACCTGAAGCAGAGCTTTTCAGAAGTGGGAGTCTAGCCCAGCCGTGCAATAGCTAGCCTGATGACGGTTATCGTTTGTTCTGGATATAGCCCCTAGGACCATCGGATTGTTTGTAATGCACTTTTGCATTACCATGTAATTTGGTGTTTGAGGATTCTAGCCATGGCCACTTTGACAGTCACCGCCCGGGGGCAAGTCACGTTCCGTAAAGATGTGCTGCAACATCTCGGCATCGGTCCCGGAGAGAGAATCGAATTGGATAAGCTGCCAGATGGACGAGTGTCGCTCAAGGCGATGCGGCCTTCTGGAAAGATAGACAACTTCCTTGGTCTGCTTGGAGGCAAGACCAAGAAGGTTGCGACGCTGGACGAGATCAATGAGGCTGCAGCGGCCGGTTGGGCCGGACGGAAATGAAAATTACGGTCGATACAAACATACTTGTCCGTGCGGTGGTGCGCGACGATAAAAGACAGGCGCGGGCTGCAGCGAAGCTTCTCAAGGAAGCCGAACTCATTGCAGTTCCCCTGCCGTGCCTATGCGAATTTGTTTGGGTTCTGCGTCGGGTTTACAACTTCGGGGACCAGGACATTTCCGCGGCAATCGAAGCATTGCTCAATGCCAGCAATGTCGCCGTCAATCGTCTAGCTGCGGATGCGGGCTTGGCGATTCTCAATCAAAGCGGAGACTTCGCCGACGGCCTGATCGCCTATGAGGGCAATTGGCTGGGTGGCGAGACCTTCGTTTCCTTTGATAAGAAGGCTGTCTCACTGATTGCTAAACAGGGACAGCAAGCAAAGCTACTGACTTAGTCCAACGATAGTTTATGCAAATCTAAGCCTTGCTTAAAAGGCATTCAAGGATGCAGAAGCGCGTTTTCGCCCCGACGGCCTCTCTCATAACCGACAAATGCATAGCGATCAGGCTCTGCATTGCCTGAGTCGTCAGCTTCAATCAAGTCGAATAGGCTATGAAAGCCTGCGCTAGCATAACTTTCCCGCGTTAGAGTCAACGCGCTTATTCCTGGTGTTATGTTTGGCGCGCTTGCGCCGAATTGCGGCTCAGAGACTGGTCGGTGTCGGCGGCGTGCCACCAAGAAACGATGTGACCATCACGAGGGATCCGAGCCAGATCGCGGCTTCGATCGCAACTTCAACGAAATTTGGAATCGCGGGGACGACATCGCCGCGCAGTAAGAAAGCAGGCAAATCGCACAAAAAAGGAAACAACATGCCCAAAGGAGTAAACAAAGTCACGTTGCTCGGCCACATTGGCAAAGACCCTGAGATCCGCGCCACTCAGGGCGGCACCGCCGTCGCAAATCTATCTCTCGCAACCTCCGAGCGCTACAAGCAAGGCGATGAGTGGGTGGATCATACCGAATGGCACAACCTCGTCGCCTTCCAACGGACAGCGGAGGTCGTGCGCGATTACGTCAAAAAGGGATCGCAGATCCTCATCGAGGGAAAGCTGCAAACCCAGTCCTGGGACGATAAAGAGTCTGGTCAGAAGCGGTACAAGACCGTGATTATGATTAGCGATCTGATACTGCTTGGCGGCGGCCAGGAACGCGAGAACGGCAACGGCGCGTCCCAAACAATTTCGAATAGCGCCAACGCAGGGAAGGGAAGCGGTTCTTCTAACAGCCGAAAGCAAGGCTACAGTCAGCGCCACGAAGATTACGGCGATCTCGGCATCACTGATGCAGACGTGCCCTTTTAGTCCACTCTCGCTCGAGAAGGTCCGGTACAGCAATGCAGGCGCTCTCAGGAGCGCCTTTTTCGTTGCCCGAAAAGTATCGGGCGCTCATTAGGAGTCTCTCCTCAATCACTTCAATGAAAGGAATTTCCAATGCAGAACGAATTCTCAGCCGAGCAGCAACAGCAGTTGCTCGAAAAACTCAACATCCCCTTCCATCCCGACGCGATCAGCTGGCGCGTCACCAATAAGAGCAAAGACGGGAAGCGAGGCTGTGTCATCCCGTACGGCGACCAGCGCGCCTACACGGACCGGCTCAACGGAGTCTTCACCCCCGCTGGCTGGACGCGTGTCTATAACGTGACGACGCTCTCGCCAGTCACCCGTACCAAAAAGAACGTCGCAATCCAGACCGGCAAGGTGATTGTGACCTGCGTGGTAACGATTCACGGTCTTGGTTCACATAGCGGAAGCGGTGAGATGTGGGCGGATGACGATAATGCCATGACCCGCGCGGAAGCCCAGGCATTTAAACGCGCCTGCTGCTGCTTTGGTCTTGGTCGTTACTTCTACGACTTCGCCGAGATGTGGGTTGATCTGGATGATTATGGCAATCCGCTTCGTATTCCCACTCTTCCCAAGTGGGCGCTTCCAGCCGGTGTGGTTCCGACGAAGACTGAGTCGGCGGCCCCGGCGCGGTCGCAGCCGAGTACAGCGAAGACAACCGAGAAAACCAAGCCAGCTGCCTCTGGGTTGGATGTAGGTCTGACGCAGCGAATCGAGGGCTTTCGTCAGGGAGTCGGCGACGCTCTCTACTTCGAGGTATTTCGTCGTGGTGGACCCGCTCGTAATGCGCGTGAACTGCCCAGCGTGGATGCTCAACACTGGGTGGTGAAACAGTTGGAGACCATCGAACGGGGTATCCAGCGGGTGCGCGTTCTTGCTGAAGACGTGCACGAGAACGTCTTTTACGGCGTGCTTGATGCGCACAAGGTCCAGTCGATCGACAAGATCTCATCGTTCGAAGTCTTGAAGGCAGTCGTCACTGACCTGCAAAACGCGACACAAGGAGTCGCTGCCTGAACCTCAACCTACCTCGGTCTGCCCTTTGAGGCAGATACGAAACCGGAGCCTGCACTCTACCGGAGCGCAGGCTCTTTCTCTTAACCCCAACCAAGGAACCCTTATGAGTGTGCACAAGTGCTCGCTCTGCAACCGCCCCGCCGCATGGCTGATCTGTGAAGAGCTGTTCTGCGAAGTAGATAAAGAAAAGATCGTCAACCGCTTTGGCGTCGACTTCTTCTCCATGAAGCGCCTTTCCGGCTTGGAGAAGGATTTTACCGTTCGCGGCAGATACAAACAGCCAGTCCAAGCAGTTTCTTCGTTTTCGCCGGAGAACTCCAAAAGAAAATAGCGGGCCCGTTAATGTACCGACCCTTTCTGCCCCCGCGAGAAGGGTCGCATCGCGCGCCTGAGTCCTGCTCAGGTCCCCCCACCCAACAACCTAGGAGAAAGTCATGGCAATCTCAGCTCGTTCACGTCGCGGTACGTCTGCCTCGTTCTGGCGCACAATGCCTTGCAGTTCATGATGGCCCAAGCCTGCATGCCATCAGTTCGTCCGGTAACCAGAGTGAACAACATGATAGTCCAGCCGATGGCACCGTTCAGCAGGCCAGCGCCTAAGGTGTTCATCGCGAAGACGGAGTGAAAGCAGGAGGACATTGTCCTCCTGCAGGTAGGAGGAAGATAGAAGCTTACGAACACTGCCATTTCGCTCACAGATTGCAACAGATGACCCCTGCCGTTGTCTCAGCACCAGTCCAACCAGAGCGACAATGATTGCCTGTGATACCAGAAATACCTTCGTCTCCGGTTTTGAAGAACACCGAGGGTAACGTAAAATTCCCCAAAAAGAAGGCCGGCCACCTGCTACCACGATGACTAAAGATGACATCCACCTGCTTTACGAATACGACCACTGGGCCAACAACAGGGTCTTGCAAACGGTCTCCGTGCTCACCGCTGAGCAGTTCACGCGAGATTTGGGGGGCAGCTTCCGTTCCGTGCGGGACACGCTTTTGCACATCATCGGAGGCGCATGGATTTGGCTTGCGTATTGGAAGGAGCCGTTCCCTAGTCCCGCATTCATGACTGATTTGAGAACGAGACGGGGCGCCCTGTTCGAACCGGATGCATTTCCCAACGTCGCTGCGGTGCAGTTAAAGTGGGCGGAAGTCGAGGAGGAAAAAACCGAGTTCGTGAATCGTATAACAACCGAATCCTTGGAAACAATGCTGCCTTTTCGCGAAACACAAGTCAGATTGGCGCACTTGATGCAACATCTGGCGAACCATTCCACCTACCATCGAGGTCAAATCGCACTGATGATGCGGCAGCTCAACGTTGAGCCTCTGGCCACGGATTTCCATGTGTTTCTGGTGGAAGGCCGCCGCGAGACTGCAGCTGCCCCGGCAAATCAAGGCGATTTGTCCGCATGATGCCGTAGAAGGCTCCCCAGCACCAGAGTTCCCGAGTGGTCGACTAACCGGAAGCTATCCAGAAAAGGGCTTGTAGGAGATCAATCGTAATCTCCTCGAAGCCGACTTCTGGCTAACGTCCGTTAGAGTCGGTCGCCCGCCATAACTTCCGATTTACCCGTTGCCGGGGCGCAATTCCACGACGCATCAGTTCAGCGGTACAAGCATCTGTGGTGGGGTCACTTCGACGACGTACCGACTCTTCGGCAGGGTGAGTTCCTTTATTTGTGTTTCGATCACGAGCGATCTCAAAACTGGTCTGCCCCAAAACCAAACTGCAAAGCCCCTCCACCGCTCACTCGCTCATCTAAACAGTGGCAGTTTCGCCCCTTTCCGGCTTAAAGTAATGTCTGACGCGGCCCGGAATCGGCGCTATGAAGTCGGCCTGTGATAGGACATACCTCGACTTCTCGAATCTAATTAGGACCGGGAAGGATAATTCATGGAGAGAGCAATACAGTTTCCCGCAAAAGTCCTATCGCGGGACGCACCGTCGGAACACGAGTTGGGGCTATTTTCGACTGAGTCTGTCCTCAACCTGCAACGATTGATTTTTGCGGGCTCTCCTCTGTCCGAGGTTCTAGCGAACATTGCTCAGTTGGTTGAATCGCAAGCCGAGGGCATGTCTTGCACGATTTGGCTTCCCGACGAAGACGGAAAGGAACTCCATTGTGCCGCTGCGCCCAGCCTTCCTGGATTCATCGCTCACGTAGGAGCCATGGCTGTTGGTCCGAAAGGCGGATCTTGCGGCACAGCCATTTATCGGAAGGAACCGGTGTATGTAACCGACATCCTGACCGATCCCATCTGGGAGCACTATCGCAACCGCATGTTGCCTTATGGAATTCGTTCAGTTTGGTCACGCCCGTTGTTCACGAGCGAAGGCAAAGCTCTCGGCACATTTTCTATCAACTATCGTGAACCACGCAGGCCCAGTACCGACGAACTCCAGTTGATCGAGAATGCCAGCCACATCACTGGGATCGCGATTGAGCGCCACCTGAACGAACAAGCACTGCAGCGCGAACGCGATCGGCTGCGATTGCTTCTGGAAATCACAAGCAGCGTCACGTCGAGGTTGGATCTCCGGCAAATGGTTGAGGCGCTGTCGACGAATCTATTCAGGGTAATGCAATGTGACGTGTCCGCTCTGCTGATACCCGACTCCGAGAGCGGCGCGTTGCGTGTCACTATCTTGCACAATCCGGATGCGAAAGGACCCTTCCGTGAGGGATCGTTGGTGCCGATGAATAGTTCGATCTCGGGTCAGGTATTGCGGAAAGGCAAGAGCATCCGGATCGATAGCTTCGAACAGGTCCGCGACGATCCTGAAATCTTTGGGAATCCTGACGGCCGGCTTCTTTATGAGCGCGTGATCGAGGAAGGCCTCAGGACGGGGTGCTATCTTCCGCTCATAGGCCGCGATCGCGTGGTTGGCGTTCTGATGCTCTGTAGGCGTTCGGACAATGTTTTTGCGAAAGACGACGTCATCTTGCTCGAACAGGTGGCCTGTCAGGTAGCGATTGCCGTTGAGAACACATTGGAGTACGAACAGGCGACAAAGGATCGAGACAAGGAGACGAAACAAAGACGCTATCTGGAAGAGGAAATTCGCGCCGAGTTAGGAGAAATCGTCGGAGAGAGCCCAGCATTGAAGACCGCGCTGAGCATGGTATCGGTCGTTGCCCCTACTGATTCGGGCGTGCTGATTCTGGGAGAGACGGGCACCGGCAAAGAACTGGTTGCGCGTGCGATACATAAGCTGGGCAGTCGCAGCGAAAAGGCATTCGTGAAACTGAACTGTGCCGCGATTCCCCTTGGCCTCCTCGAAAGTGAGCTGTTCGGCCATGAAAAAGGAGCCTTTACAGGCGCGATCGCCCAAAAAACGGGACGGTTCGAACTCGCCGATAAAGGCACTCTGTTTCTTGACGAGGTTGGCGATATACCTTTGGAACTTCAGGCGAAACTGCTGCGCGTTCTGCAGGAGCAAGAATTCGAGAGGCTCGGGAGCAACCGTACGCATAAGGTTGACGTCCGCCTAATCGCAGCCACGCATCGCGACTTGCCCGCCATGGTCAAACAAGGGACGTTTCGCGAAGATCTTTACTATCGTCTGAAAGTATTCCCGATCCACGTCCCAGCCCTTCGACAACGCACAGAGGATATTCCGAGATTGGTGCGGCACTTCACGGGGCTCTACTCTCAGCGCATGAACAAACGAATTGACGTAATCCCTCCGGAGACGATGCAGGCGTTGGTGCGATACCCATGGCCAGGAAACGTCCGTGAATTGCAGAACTTTATTGAACGTGCTGTGATTCTCTCGCCACAATCGGTATTACGCGCGCCAACCTCCGAACTGGAGCCATTCCAGCCCAACAAGAGATCCAATGTCCCGATAAATGGTCTCGCGGAGGTAGAGCGCGATCATATCCTTCATGTGCTAGAAGCAAGCAATTGGGTGATCAGTGGCGCGGCAGCGCTTTTAGGGATGAAGCGAACCTCGTTGGCCTACAGGATGAAGAAGCTTAGTATTGGTCGGCCTGCCGCGGTGCCGCAGAAGGGGAGCATCGGCGGCGCAGCTGGCGAAAACTGACTTTCCAAGCCGTTCAGCAAGCCTCCTACCTGTAGCAGTGGATCCGACGGAAATCCGTCAGCGGCGGACATCCGTCAGAGATTTGTCAGCTACGGTTTGAGATCCGTCGAGTTCCTTCCTTACGAACTTCAATTGTCAGAATGATTTGCGCTGAATGTGCTCTCTTCGACCGAGCTGTGCCCCTTTTGGTATCTCACCTGCACTAAACGCCGCAGAAGTGAGGAGAGGATTCTATGAGTGATGCGACGTCGCAAACACCGACAAAACGCTCAGTGCCGCGTCAGGACGATGCCCGATTCAACGTACCTACTACGTCCATCCATAGGGTCGAAGCCGATGGCGTCCAGGTGTTTTATCGCGAGGCTGGCGACGTAACCGCGCCCGTAGTTCTTTTACTGCACGGATTCCCGGCCTCATCTTTCATGTTCCGCGAACTCATTCCGCGCCTGGCGAATGACTACCACGTCGTCGCACCTGACCTTCCAGGTTTCGGATTCACCGAGGTGGCGCCGGAACGCCAATATTCGCACACGTTCGATCGATTGGCGTTCACAATCGATGCCTTCACACAGGTACTTAAGGTCGACCGGTACGCGATCTACGTATTCGACTATGGCGCGCCGACTGGTTTCCGTTTGGCGATGGCTCATCCCGAGAGGATCACAGCGATTGTTTCGCAGAACGGGAACGCCTACGAAGAAGGCCTTGGCGATGCCTGGGGCCCGATCCGGAAATATTGGGCGGAGCCAACAGCAGGAAACAGGGACATACTTCGCCAAACAGTTCTGACAGCGGGGGGAACGCGCTGGCAGTATACCCATGGCGTGGCGAATCCGGAGGCTGTTCCGCCTGAGTCATACACCTTGGACACGGCTCTGCTCGAACGGCCAGGAAACAAAGAGATTCAGCTCGATTTGTTTCTGGATTATGCGTCTAACGTGAAGCTCTATCCGAAATTCCAGGAGTATTTTCGCAGGTCCAAACCGCCTTTGCTTGCGATCTGGGGCAAGAACGATCCTTTCTTCATTCCTGCGGGAGCAGAGGCTTTTCGAAAGGACCTGCCGACCGCGCGGGTCCAATTCCTCGATACGGGGCATTTTGCAATTGAGACCCACGTCGTCGAAATCGCCGCTGCGATGAAGGACTTCTTCGCCGCGAATGACGTCGGCCGCTTAAAAGCAGAACGAACGGCTTAACGATGAATACCTTTTGCTCATTTCCTCACAGAAGGTAATTGGGACGAGGAGAAGATATGGAACGTCGAAGATTTCTTGGTGCGCTCACAGCTGCATCTCTAGGTGTTGCTCTCGATGGCTTTCTCGTTAAACTTGCGCGAGCGCAAAACATCGCACAGGCTGCCACGAACTCGCAGGCTTCCAAGACAAGTGGATTCCCTCCGAACTCAACCATAATTTTGGTGCACGGGGCGTGGGCCGACGGCTCGTGTTGGCGCAACGTGATTCTGCCTTTAGAACGGCGCGGTCTGCACGTCATCTGCGCGCCGATCCCGCTCACGTCCTTAACCAACGACACAGCTGCTCTGAGTTGGGCGCTGGAACGGACAAGGGGCCCGGTGGTCCTGGTGGGACATGCGTATTCTGGCGCCGTGATCGCTGCAGTGCGAGAAGACCGGGTCAAGTCTCTTGTCTATATCGCGGCGCTCGCGCCCGATGAGGGCGAGACCGTAGCTGAGGTTTTCTATCGTGACCCAAAGCCTCCGGAATCGCCGAAGTTAGCTCCCGATGCACATGGCCTTATTTGGATCCCGGACGGTGGCTTTCAACGCGCGGTTGCCCATAAGGCTTCTGCCGAACAAACAAACATTGCGACTGCCGTACAACGACCGATCGCGGTTCAGTGCATTCAAGAGGCGGCCTCGACGCCGGCGTGGAAAGCAAAACCGTCATGGTTCCTGATCGCCGAAGAGGATCGAATGATCAATCCGAAGACGCAGCATTTCATGGCTGATCGTATGCGGGCGAAGGTTCATTCGCATCATGTGGACCACAGCCCGATGTACACGGAGCCAAATCTTGTGATCAACATAATCCTGGAAGCGGCGCGTGAGACCCTCTCGTCGTAGCTTCTTGCCGAAACGAACGCGCAATTTCTTATTGGAAAAGGCAGGGACATGGGCAATACAAAATCTCTCGCCATCATCACCGGCGCAAGTCAGGGCATAGGCCGAGCCACAGCTCTCCGGCTGGCGCGCGATTTCTCGGCCATTGTGCTGGTGGCAAGAGATAAGGACAATCTGGAAACAACTGCGACCGAGATAATGTCTCTTGGGGCTGAAGCAACGGCCTCTGTTCTCGACCTGCGGCAACCACAATCAGCCAAGAGCATCATCGAAGGAACCCTCGAACGCTTTGGCAGAATCGATGCGCTGCTCAACATCGCCGGCGCTGTGCCGCAAATCGATTTGTTCCAGATGACCGACGCGCAGTGGGACGACGGCATGGCGCTCAAGCTGAACGGCGCGCGTCGCTTGACCATAGAGGCTTGGGACGCTTTGAAGGCCTCGAATGGATCGGTCGTGTTCATGTCCGGAAGCGCCGCCTTTGCCCCCAAACCCGGATATGCGGCAGTCGCGGCGATCAATGCAGCCATTAACGCTCTCGCCAAGGCATTCGCAGAGCAAGGAATCAAAGACGGCGTGCAGGTCAACAGCGTATCGCCTGGAGCGGTTATGACGGGACGCCGGCAATCCTTCTTTGAAAAGTGGGCGCCTGCGCACAATCTCACAGTCGAAGAAGCAATCAAGAAATTCCCGGAGCAAGCCGGCATTACCCGCTTGGGAAATCCGGAAGAGGTTGCCGATCTAATGGCTTACCTGGTATCCCCAGCAGCGAAGTGGATGACTGGCTCTTCTGTGCGTATGGACGGCGGCGAGATCAAGGGCATTTAGGAGGACAAGCAATGGAGCGTCGCACTTTTCTTGGCGGTCTCACAGCCGCATCTTTCGGTGTAACGCGGGAGAACTCTTTCACCGACCCGTCACAAGCACAAACTCGGGTAAGTTTAGCTCGCCAAGATTCTTTCAAGACTTCTCAAGTCGAAGTTTCAGGAAACACGATTTTCGTGCGCCGCTATGGAAATGGACCGGCCATTCTCATGGTGCACGGCTTCCCACGCACCAGCCTGATGTGGCGATTTCTTGCGCCGAAGCTCGCGAACAATCACACCGTGATCTGCGTAGATCTGCGTGCCTACGGCCGCAGTGGGATAGCCGCTTCCGCAGGCGATCACTTCCCTTATTCCAAGCGCGCAATGGCGAAGGAACTGGTTGAGGTGATGGACAAACTCTGCTTTCCAACCTTTACGCTGATCGGCCACGACCGCGGAGGACGCGTCAGCTACCGCATGGCCTTGGATTATCCGAAGAAAGTGGAGCGACTCGCTGTGTTCGACGTGATTCCCATCCTCGAAGCATGGAGCCGGTCCGATGCACGCTTCGCGCAGACTTATTGGCCTTGGATCTTGCTGTCGCAGAAGGAGCCGCTTCCAGAGAAGTATCTTCTCGGAGCGCCCGAAGCCGTCTTCCATAATCCCTTCGGGCAAGGTTCGTTCGGCCCAGAGATTCTCGAAGAATACGTTTCAACTTAACGCGACCAGGCTCGTGTTAATGGAATCTGCGAGGAATATCGAGCGGCAGCGACGATTGATATCGAACACGATCGCGCAGATAAAGAAGCGTCGAAGAAGATCGAATGCCCGATGCTTCATCTAAGGGCGGAGGATGGTCCGCTCGACACCTTCTATGCGAAAGACGAAGGTCCGCTGGGCATTTGGCGACAATGGGCACTAGGCGCGCAAGGGCAGGCGATGAAGGGTGGACACTTTTTCCCGGAAGAGAACCTTGACGACACCGCAGTTCTCGTCAAGAAGTTCCTTTCTGCCTTGAGGCCCGCATCGCGAAAGGAGAGGAAAAACATATGGTGGCATGGGATCGCGTGACCCGTCGTGACGTGTTACGCGCGATACATGAGTACGATCGACTGGGCCCAAAACAGTTCTTCTCTGAGCATGGTTTCGCCCCTACCACGACCTATGAGTTGGTCTGGGATAAACGCCGTTACCCGCCGAAGGCAGTCTTGGGCGCAGCTTATGAGTTCGCCACAGGGCAACAACTTGGCTCTGGTGACTTCGAGTGTGGGAAGACCGGCGCCGTAAGAGTGCTCGGCAAACTAGGATTCAGCATCGAGAAAAAGCTAGAGAAATAAAGGAGACGCGGAAATGAAAAAGTGGAAACTTGTGATTCCTATCGCCGCGGTCGCGGCTGTCCTCGCTTGGTATGCATTCCGGCCCGAACGACTTGTAGTTAATCGGCGTGTCGATGAAGCCATGCCAGCCGCGCCAAGTAGCTCGTCGCCGCAACCTCTTGTCGCCGGGCAGTTCTACAGCATCTTGCACCCAACGGCAGGTACAGCAACCATTTACCAGATGGGAGATGGCAGTCGCGTTCTTCGCTTTACGGGCTTTAGCACATCAAACGGTCCTGATGTGCACGTCTACATGGTTGCCTCCGACGATGCAAAAGACAGCGCAAGCGTGTTGCGCGCGGGTTTCATCGACTTGGGGGCCATCAAGGGGAATATGGGCGACCAAAACTATATCCTCGGTTCCGATGTGGACTTGTCGAAATATCGCGCAGTTTCGGTGTGGTGCAAACGGTTCAGCGTCAATTTTGGCGCTGCTCGATTGATGCCCGATCGAGCGATGTCGGAGAAGTAGCACATCGAAAAATCTTTGGCCGGGTTGGAGATCGAGCCTCTTTGTCGCTCAGGCGACTTTTTCGCTTGGCAATCTCTCATTCGTATTTCTGCCATGTAGGAAGATCCGGCTCCTCGTCGCCGGAGTCCTCTGCCGCACGCAGAAGAGTATGGGAGACGGCTTCGACCTGACCGGAGTCGAAATTCAAAAAGACGGAGGGCTCGCCGAATTGAATCCCCAGAGCTCCGACGCTGTCTTTCAGACGTACAGTCGCGGGCATAGCTTCGAGAGACCATCATAACGCTTGCATTGTGCGCAGTTCTCCGGCCTCGCCGTAAGGTCAAAAACTCGTCGAAACCGTCAAGGCCCGTCGTCCGCTTCTTCCCGAGGCGGCCGTGTGACGCACTGTGTCTTGAAGTGAATGCGGCGATGGTGTCCGTGTGGTCGGCCAACGAGAAGCTGGCACATGGAGGAGTAGTCGGCATCTCGTACACTTTGGGAGCGACGAACTACGTCACAAGCACTTCAACGGATAACCGGTTTATCGGCCACTTGGTAAAGAGACAGACAGCTCTGAATAGCTCAATGAGTGCGTTGCCCTGTGGCAACAGTTGACATTTCAGGCTCCGGGATTAGGTACACCCTGGCCGACTTGTCGGGAGTGATCCTGTGGTCCGGAAGAAGGCCCGGCTGAACTGCTGATCAAGTAGTAATTCCCGGTTTGACGGTGACAGGAAAACTGCCTCTGATGAGCATAGCCATCGTTGGCCTTCGCCTAACGACCTCAAATAGATAGCTCGCCGACGGTAAACTTGCGAACCACGGGCGGTCCCTTTGAAAACCAAGAGAAGATTTCGCTTGGGGATTGACCTCAGCCCTCGCAATTGAACAGATATTCATTCGGCCGGAGGTCGAAATGTCTCGCCTATCCCTGTTTCCGAGTTGCCGAACGTCACGTCAAATCTCTTCTCGGTGGCGGTGTGGAGATCAGTTCCGTCGTCGCCAGTGCGGCCCAGATCGCCCTCAAATTGTGCTTCGCGCATGATTGTCTCGCGAGTAGATACATGTCAGTAATGACGAGGCCATGCAGCGAATTGATCAAGCGTTGGCTTGAAGGAACACTTTGACGCTTTGGCGCACTTGCGACCCGCCGAAGTTGCTCCATGGAAATCCGCGATGCAGTCAGAATGGATTTGTAAGCACGCGGCGGATGCGCTCGTTGTAGGTGCGCCCCGATTGCAGACGTTGCCCCGACTTCAGTTCGACCGCATACTGACCGTGCGCCATTGACCACAGCTGCGCGATACGCCGGATGTTGACGATGTACGATCGATGGATACGCAGGAAGCGGTTGGAATCGAGCACACCCTCAAGAGTGTTCATCGGTACGTGTACTAGGTGAGTTGCCGGACCCGCGTGGAGTCGGACGTAGTTCTGGAAGGCTTCGATCCAATCCACCTCGTTGATTGGCACGAAAAGGGTGTTCTCGCCGGATCGAACCGCGAATCGCTCAAGTTGCCGCGGCGGATTCGCAATGGCATCGAGCATCGTCATCAATTGCTTTGTGGCATCCTCGTGAGGCGCGCGTAGCCTGTCAACGGCCCGCTTGAATGCAAGGTCAAATCGTTCCTCGGTTACCGGTTTGAGGAGATAGTCGATCGCTGCGATTTCGAACGCCCGGATCGCATACTGGTTGTGCGCGGTCACGAAGATAATCGGCGGCATAAGCTCTGCTCCAACGGCATCGACCACCGCAAAGCCATCGGTCCGCGGCATCTGCACGTCAAGAAGTACGAGATCCGGTCTCTGCTTACGAATAAGAGCGATCGCCTCTCGTCCGTTTCGCGCTTCCGAGACAGACTCGACCTGGGGCTGACGGCCGAGCAACAGCTTTAGCCCTTCGCGCGCGATGGGCTCATCATCCACAACGAGGACGCTCAATCGCACCGTGAGCCCTCGGGTGGAACCGTCCGGATCGGTAGTGTGATCGTAACCCGCACACCTCGGCCCTCTGCTTGCCCGATGACGAGATGCGCGCTATCGCCATAGAGCCGTGCCAATCGGTTTCTAGTATTCGTCAACCCAATTCCGGGGCGACCGGGCCTGGGCGAGAGAAGTCCGGGTCCATCATCGGACACAATGAGGTTAAGTGACCCATTCGAGCTGTTCGCCACCACCTCGATTGTCACCGCCTCCTCGCTCTGACCAAGACCATGACGAACTGCGTTCTCAACGATCGGCTGCAGCACCATATGCGGCACGAGAACCTCGGACAGCGTCGTCGGGGCAATGCGCACCCGCAGCCGGTCCTCGAACCTAACCTGCTCGATCGAGAGGTACAACCGCAGGAATTCGAGCTCGCGCCACAGCGGAACTTCCTGGGCCTCCACGTCATCGAGCGTGAGGCGGAGGAGATCTCCTAATTTCTCAACTATGCCTTCGGCCTGCGCTGTCTTCTGCTGCTGAATCAGGACCATGATGGCACCAAGCGTATTGAACAGAAAATGCGGCTGTAACTGCATCTTCAGGGAACTCAGCTGCGCCGTTGCAAGTTGCTGGGCGAGTTCGGATGCTTGCACCTTCAGCGTGAATGCCTCCCGTTCGCGAGTCTTGGCGTTTTTCTGCGACCGGTACACCGCATGGAGCGCGATCACGGCCCAATAACGGATAACACCGCCCTGCAGGCCGAACGACAACATGATTCGGACTCCCGCTGCGATCGACGGAGGAGGAGGCAGCGCTGGGAAGACGCCAAGCAGCAACAGTATTGGAACTTCGATTGTCGAGGCTAGGATCGAGAAAACCACGCTGAGACAGAGGTGCAATGCGGCGTAGGTGACTCGCCGTTCAATCGGCCACCGATTGCCAAGCCAAAGAAGCGCCGGCGTGAGCGCGGCGCAAACATACACCCCGGTCATCCAGCCGACGAACACATACTTCCACGGCACGGCACCGCCTCGATAGAGTCGTGGCACCGTGTCCTGGATGATGTAGAAAAGCCCAGCAATCGTCCAGCCGAGCCAGACTCCCGCGATCAGCCGTATCCGTTGACGCATCCGAGGCGACATTACTCCTTCATTCTGCCACGCCTGACCCTCCGCCTTAACGTGCTTTTGATGAAGCGGCCTACCGCGATGGCCAACCGCGCTCGCAAGGACGTCAATCCAGTTCGGCATCTCCGCGGGACTGTTTGTCAAAAACGCGTGTTGCATCCTCCGCAGCGCCCCTAGGATGGCTGCGTAGCGAAAGGTAAGAACCAAATCCGAAGCAAGAATGGAGCAGAACAATGAGGACTTTGCTGATAGCGTGGATGTTCGGAGTGATGGTGGCGGGATTGGTATTGGTAAGCGGAACCGCGGCGCAAACCCTCGCAAAGGACAAGGGCGAAGCGCCGGGCATTCTTCCAACCAGCTTTGGCGAAGCAGTTGATCGCGACATCATGACAATTCGTGACGCGACCGCCAAGTTCAAGACGACCGAGGCTGCCGAAGCGGCTGGCTACAAGCGCGTCACAGGCTGCGTCCAACATCAACCAGCAGGTGCGATGGGTTATCACTTTCAGAACAACGATCTTCTAGACACAACGCTCGACCTGGAGCATCCGGAGGTGCTGGTCTACGAGAAGATGCCCGACGGCACCTTTCAATTGAATGGCGTCGAGTTCCTTGTGCCGATCTCTGCCTGGAAATCAACAGACCCGCCGCGCATCATGGGGCAAGCTCTCATCAAAGCAGATTCGATCGGCTTCTGGTTCCTTCACGTCTGGACCTGGAAGCCGAGTCCAAGCGGTCTTTTTGCCCCATGGAACCCCGACGTCAAGTGCCTAGAGACGTCGTCGATGAGTCATTAGATTCGGCGTTGCCGTCGAAGTGACGCCACCAATTCTTTCGCGCCACAAGACACGATATTTCTCGCTCGATTGATCCGGTCAAGTTCAACCAGTCAATGCCCTCCTCAATTCGGAACTCAATCAATTGTTGCGTCTGTTCTATCTTGCAATTGGTGCCGATGTCGGACTAGTCATGGCTCACTGTGTAGTCAAGGCCTTGCGGGAGAGGGTGCGCGACACTCGTTCTTTTGAAGTTCCTTGCGGTGGCCATGAGCGGACTTTCCAGCGCTTGGTTCTCAGGACTTAGCCAAGCGCATCTTCCCAATCGAAAATCTAGTTCTTCGACCTCTAATGTGATCAAGGAGCCTCCATGTCTTGCGCAGCAGTCGAGAATGTAGCCATTTGCGGGAAGCAATCAATCGACGGGCGGTCGCAGTGGACCCTATTACCTTCACGTCCTTATTCAAGGCTTGCTTACGCTTATGTTAGTTCCGCTGAACTTTCAAACACCCCAAGGCCCCTTCTGCCAATGAGTAATAAATCGTCGAATCACTTATCGAGAATGGAACGCGCAGCACCTGGCCGAAAAGTCGGCATCTCGTACAGTTGGGAGCCTAGGCAAAGCATGGTGAGAATGACACCGCCGAGAATGACCGGGCCTTTCGGCGTGGCCTGATACACGTAATGAGCCGCCCCTGGTCGCGATGTGTTTACGTATCTACTAGAAGCGGGCCATTGGTCGATTCCGGTGAGACCGTTGGCTCATTCATTTATTTTTTCGCCACTTGGCTTCTACAAACAATTTCGACATGAGCGCGGGCTCGTGGACGATCTCGATGAGTACATAATCGCCAATGCGCTCATCGAGCATGGAACGCAGAGCACTTGGCCGAATAGTCGGCATATCGGACACTTGCAACCGGAACCGCAATTTCGGGAACCACTTCTCCGGAAAGCCGGTTTTACGGCAACTTGCCGAAGATACAGGCCGCTCTGAATAGCTCAAGGAGTGCTATGCCCTGATATGGAGTGACCGTGTCAACTGGGCGAGATCTGTGGGATTGTGTGGTGGTTTGCGTTTTCTTTTCCCGATGACAGAGCGAGCAGCAGTCTGGGTAGATTTGAGCGACGATTGATCAGTCTCATATTCGCGGGTCGGAACCGCATAATCATGATCCGTCGGGAGCTGCCTCTGACTGTTATCGCGAGTCCGGGCGAGCCTGTCGCATAGGGCAAACGAGGATTCTCCCTTCGTGCTTGCCTCGGCTGCTGCTGGCTCTGTGCTCGAGATGGGTGGCACCGTTCATCGATTGCATTGTTGTTGCTTTTTCGTTGTAGGAAAGTTGTTGTCTTTGCTGTTGTTCTTTTCAGGCTGCAACTCGATGCCTGACGATCGTCTCCGCTCTGGCTCCAATAGCCCAGATGAAGCCCAGCAGTTCATGAGCAATTGCAACAGCAATCTTCCTCTGGTCCTTGCCGGCTGCACCCAGCCTCATATACCGCTTATGCAGCCGGTGTTGCGCCTTCCACGCAATCTCTTTCGCCTCTTCTGAGATGCTCTCCTGTCGTCTGCGCAGTCCGTACCAGATACATGGAGGACGACGATAGCTCCAGGCTGCTTCGACAACGATTCGTCGCAAATGCGCGTTGCCGGTTTTAGTGATGCCACCGCGTCTGGTTCGCTTGCCACTGGAGTCTTCGCTGGGCACAGCACCGCAATAGCCCATCAGTTGCCGGGCACTGTGAAAACAGGATACCTGGCCCAGCTCGGCCGCAATGGTTACAGCTGAGATATCCGCGATACCGCGCAGTGCCTGCAGATCGTTAATGACTTGCTGCAACGCGGGGGAGGCCAGCTTCACCGCTTCCGTGATGGCTTGCTCCAGACGCGCTACCCGTTCCCGCATGTGCTCGACCTCGTGCAGGTAATCCTGTCGCGTGGATTCCTGGGCGATCTGTGTGAAACGTAGCTGCGCGATCCAGATCAGATAGGGGCGTGTCCATGGTCGAACTCCGGTTGGTGGACGCTGGCCGGAGCGAAGAAGAAACTTGCTCAACCGATGCCGCGCTCGCATCTGATCCTGTTTGGCTGCTTCGCGGGCACGCACGAGATCGCGTAAGGCCTCGGAACCTTCGTCCGGAACCCATACCGCTGTCAGATCTCCAGATCGGTAGCAGCGTGCCAACTTCTCCGCATCTCGCCGATCCGTCTTTACTCGATCACCCGCTTTAACCGGTACCAGAGTAGGCGCTACCACCTCGCACGGTACACCCAGTTCTG
Source organism: Edaphobacter aggregans (assembly GCF_003945235.1). Taxonomy (NCBI): domain Bacteria; kingdom Pseudomonadati; phylum Acidobacteriota; class Terriglobia; order Terriglobales; family Acidobacteriaceae; genus Edaphobacter; species Edaphobacter aggregans. The sequence goes on along the minus strand of NZ_RSDW01000001.1, from coordinate 168,135 downwards.
TCAGTTGCCAATACACCACGTAGCCCGTCGGTCCTGCCTCATAACAGGCTCTCAACTTCTCTGCTGGACCAAGCTTCCTAACCAGCTTGCGGAGCGACTCGCTACGGTTCGGAATCGTTCCCAGACTCCGTACTTCACCATCCGGTTCGGCTATCGCTACGGCGATGGTCTCGGCATGGACATCCAAACCTATAAATCGTACCTTCTCCTTCATGACCGGCTCCCTTCCGCCTGTGGCTCTGAACTGCGTGCCCTAATAAACACACAGCCTAAACCACGATCAGCGCATCGGCGCCGGTCACTCCATACTGACTGTTAGTGTCAAGTGACAATTTTCATCACCACTTCTTCTCTCAGACACATAGCAGCCGATCTCTCAAACAATCCATTGGCGATAGGATGGTAAGGCTATAATCCCATCTTTGGGAAGATCATGGCAGATCTGAATTCACTTGTTGTGTTCGCGCATGTTGTCGAGGCAAACAGCTTTTCGGGAGCGGCGCGCATTCTCAAAATGCCGACCTCGACTGTAAGCCGGCGCATCGCCGAGTTGGAGGATCAGCTTGGAATGCGTCTGATCGAACGTTCAACGCGGAAACTGCGTCTGACCGACGCCGGCTCAGAGGTCCTCGAACATGCGCGGCGGATGGTTGAACTCAGCGGTGCCGTCGACAATGCAGCTTTCAATCTCCTGTCGCACGTCTCAGGCACGCTGCGACTTGCATCTCCACCCAGCATTTCCGACACGTTGTTGGCGCCGATCGTAGGGGCGTTCCAAGAAGCATATCCCGAGGTTCGCGTTCAGATTTTCATCACCGATCGAATCGTCGACCATGTTTCCGAAGGTGTCGATCTGACCTTCAGAGTCGGTGATCTTGAAGATTCTTCCCTTGTCGCTCGGAGGATCCTGAAATATCGCCATCAGCTTGTTGCGAGTCCCGCATACATGAAGAAACACAAACCGCCGAGGAATCCGGGAGACCTCCTTCAACACAGGCTGCTGGCGTTCTCCTTCTGGAAACCGAAATGCCACTGGGACTTCATTCATGTAAACGGCAAAGATAAGGAAACTCTAACGTTTCAGCCATATTTTTCAATGAACGATTATGCCGGACTTGCGACGGCGCTGCTTGCGGGCGTCGGCATAGGTGATCTTCCGCCGGTGGTGGAACCATGCCTGCTGCACGAGGGCCGGCTGGTGGAGATCATGCCAAAGTGGAAGTTTCGAAACTTTGATCTTTCCCTGGTTCATGCAGGCACTCGCCACATGCCGCGAGTTGTACGAGTGTTCAAGGAATTCGCAGCCAAAATGGCCCCAGAGCTTTTTCCCAAGTTACCCGCCTAGTCAAGTCGTGTGGGGCCCAATTATTCCATATTTGGAAAATACATTTCCAGTCATTCGCCTAGTTGTACGAGCCGGGAAAGTCTATATTCGAGGCGGAATGTAGATTCAGAAATTCAGGACACGCAAATGAGTGCTACGAAAGAAGCAGTGACTGCCCTACTCGCGAAGTACAACGATGCCTTGAATGCATCGAGTCCCGACGCAGTAATGCCCCTCTATGCGGAAGACGGCGTTTTTATGCCTCCGTACAGTCCGTCTGCAGTTGGCTCAGAGGCGCTCAGGAAAGCCTACGACGCGGTTTTTAAGGCGATTACGCTGAACGTAAAGTTCACTATCGCTGAAATCGTCGAGTTAACGCCAGAGTGGGCTTTCGCGCGCACCAACTCTGCGGGAACAACGTTGGACCACGCGACGGGAAACAGAAGCGCCGAGGCAAATCAGGAGCTCTTCATTTTTAGGAAAGACAGGGATGGTTCCTGGAAGATCGCGCGATATAGCTTTTCTTCTACGAATCCGCTCAGACATTAGGTCTGGAAGGAGCCGACTCATGGCTGAGATGAAAGCCATCGTGATCTACGAGGCGGGCGGACCAGAAGTCCTGAAGGTGGAGAGCCGCCCCATCCCGACTCCGAACAGCGAACAGGTACTAATTCGCGTCAAGGCATTCGGATTGAACCGTTCCGAACTCTTTACGCGGCAGGGCCACTCACCGGGAGTGAAATTCCCGCGAGTGCTCGGGATTGAAGCTGTCGGCGTGGTGGAGGAGGCGCCGGGCGGCCAGTTCCAGAAAGGCGAAGTAGTGGCGAGTGCGATGGGCGGCATGGGTCGCGAGTTCGACGGAGGGTATGCGGAGTACACGTGCCCGCCTGCGAGCCAGGTGCAGAAGATCGAGGTGAAATTGCCGTGGGAAACGCTGGGTGCGATGCCGGAGATGCTTGAGACCGCCTGGGGGTCGCTGTTCCGCGCGCTGCAACTGGCAAAGGGCGAGCGGCTTCTGATCCGCGGCGGCACAACTTCGGTTGGGCTTGCTGCAGCGGCTATAGCCAAAAACAGCGGGGCGATCGTCGCATCCACCACACGTAATCCCGACCGCGCTGAGTTGCTTCGCTCAAGCGGTGCCAACGATGTCATCGTGGACACCGGTTCTATTGCCAGCGAAATTCAGCGCAAATACCCCGGAGGCGTCGACAAGGTGCTAGAGATGATTGGCACGACGACCCTTGAGGACTCGCTGCACTGTGCCAAGGAGGGTGGGATTGTTTGTATGACCGGCATCGTCGGAAACAAGTGGTCCTTCGATCAGTTCAATCCTATGGACGTTATCCCCACTGCGGTTTATTTCACGGTCTACGCCGGCGAGTCAGAGGACTTCATGCGCACGCCCCTCAATGACCTGGCTAAGCAGATCGAGGCGGGCACGCTGCACATTCAGGTAGGCAAGACTTTCCATCTGGACGAAATTGTAGAGGCCCATCGCCTAATGGAGGAGAACAAGGCTGGCGGAAAGATTGTAGTTCTCACCTAAAGATCTTGCCTGAAAATGCCACCACACCCGCAGCCACTTCATTGTTCCTCGGCATCTGTGCTCACGAACTGGACCGGAGACTTCAACAATGGATTCGAACACGGTCCGACGTTTCTTATATTTCGCTTCAATGGGCGGCGGATAGAACAAAGCTGGCAGAAGATCGATTTCATCCGGGCGAAGGTCTTTATCGTGAGTGGTCGCATCGCATCGCCCATCAGGTTGCTCTCGATCTGGGGGGCAGCTCAAGGGTTGTCCTCCAGCGATGCGCACTCTACTCATGCCAGGGTGATGCGCAATGAGTCCTCATAAACGCCGTTCTCTTCACCTGAGCAGAACGCCTGTAGACCGACTTCTGAGGACCGATCCGGCTCAACATTCGGATAGCCGTGCGCATCGCGCTCAGTTGAGTTCCTGGGCGAGTCCGATGAGAAGCCCTTCAGGTCCGCGGATGTAGCAGAGCCGATACGAATCCTGATACCGGACTACTTCGCCTACAAGCTGTGCGCCGCGCTTGCTAAGCCTGCCAAGCGTTTCGTCGATATCTTCAACGGCGAACATGACGCGAAGATAGCCTAGAGCGTTCACCGGAGCGTTGCGGTGATCCGCGACGACAGGCGGCGTGAGGAAGCGGGACAGCTCGAGAGGCTGTGGCCGTCCGGGGTGCGCATCATGGCAATCTCGACGCGCTGATCGGCAAGTCCGGTGACGCGTCCTGCCCATTCTCCTTCGATCGTGGTCCGCCCCTCGAGCTGAAGACCGAGTTCTTGAAAGAAATCAATCGTCAATTCGAGGTTGTCGACGACGATTCCTATGTTATCCAGCCGTTTAAGCGCCATGCGTCGAATCTACAGGATGTCGCCTGGATGCAACAATGGACGCTATGCAATCAGGTGGATCACCGCGAGTCTCTACATCGTCCTACGGACAGAGCTGGATCGAAGCACAGAGCTGTTCCTTGCCGACAAGCTGCACGTGCTGCGCACCATGCTGCGGGAACGGCCGGACGACGAGGATGGGCTGCGCGAAGAGATTGAACTCGAGTCTGAGGCCCGCCGGTACCAGCAGTTCTACATTCGCCTCCTCGATGAACATGGCGTGCCGATCATGACGACGCCCGGCATGGACGAACAGTTAGATCTTGCGGAGCTCGCGAGCCGAACTCGCGGCCGCTCCGAGCGTTCGATTGCGATGGCGGGTAGACATGGGCAACCATTGCGGGTCACTAGCGCTACGGTTACCGTCGGCACGCTGCCGACTCACAGCGACACCGTTCAAATAGCCATCGACGTCTCGCAGGAAGTGGAGCTGCTGGCACGTTATCGGATGTGGTTCTGGGGCATTCTGTTGGCGACATCGATTCTTTTCCCGCTGGTGGGGTACCGGATTGCGCGGCATGGCATTCGGCCCGTCGAAGAGATCGCTGCAACCGCGCGGAGAATCACATCGACGAATCTGCGCGAACGGATCGGGTCGGAAGGCTATCCATCAGAACTTGCGTCGCTGGCCGGGACATTCAATGAAATGCTGGAGCGGCTTGAGGAATCTTTCGAGCGAATCTCGAGGTTCACGGCCGACATCGCGCACGATTTACGTACGCCGGTCAACAATATCCGCGGAGAAGCCGAAGTGGCTCTCGCCCGCGCACGGACGGTCGACGAGTACCGCGACGTGCTGGAGTCTTCACTGGAAGAAGCAGTCCGGCTTTCCGAACTGATCGGCGATCTTCTGTTTCTGGCCCGCGCGGAGAGCCCCTTAACCGAGTTGCATCGCGAGAACATGAACATCAGCGAGTTACTGACTACGGTTCGCGACTACTATGAAGCTTCTGCGACCGACGCAGGAATATCGTTTGTCGTGAAGGAATGGGCCCACCCGCTCAATGCGGAACTGGATCGCTCACTGATGCTGCGGGCGGTGAGCAATCTAGTCTCGAACGCCATTGCACATACGTTGCCAGGAGGAACCGTGACGCTGGCAGCAACAAACGAGGACGCCGTGATTCGCATCGAGATCTCCGACACTGGCGTCGGCATTCCCGCCGAAGCGATACCCAGTGTATTCGATCGATTTTTCCGCGTCGATCCATCGCGCTCCAAGATATCGGGTAGCACGGGGTTGGGCCTGGCTATCGTGCAGAGCATCCTGGCGCTTCACGGCGGCAGCGCGGAGATCACCAATCAACTCGGCCATGGAACTCGCGTCACGCTACGCATGCCGGTCCTCGCAATGCGATGACAAATGCTGGCTTCTTCCACACAGTCGTTAAACCTCAAAGCGCTCCTGTCGTCGGTTATTCACGTGTGTCCGGCGACCGGAAGTGACACTGCATCTGATTCTCGGTGAGTAACAAATCGCCAAGGCACTCATTTACCAGCTACCAGCGAGACAAATGACGTTGAACACCTGTTCGTGTCGGAAGGCACCCGCATGAAGAATGTCTTGTTGGCTTTTGGATGAATCAGTGCGCGGACGAACTGTGTTCAATCGTCATCAAAGTGAATGATCCAGGCAACACCGGTCCTCTCCCTCTACCGCCCGCTGGAGCAGACCCGAACTTTGCCGAAACGACGAACAGGCGCTGGTTTGAGGGATCGAGGCCCATGTTGCGTGACCCTACAGGCGTAGATAGGTTTTCGATAACGTGATATTGATCCGGACTATCCTGATGAATAACCGTAAGGGTGCCATCCGCATTCGACGCGAAAGCGTTGCCTGTCGTCGCATCGTACCCAGCGCCATCAACGCCTGCGCCGATCGGGACTGTAGCAACAACCTTGCCCTCCTGATAATCAGAGATCGCCATCACTCCGCTGCGGCAACCGCTGAAGAGTCGGTGGTGGATGGTATCGATGGCCATGGCAACTGGCTGCTTACACGGAGCGGTGGGCCATCGGCGAGCGATTGTAGCGGTCTTCGCATCGATTTCTACTACTTCGCTGGTGTCTGTCAGATTTGCATATACCTTTCCGTCGCCCGCGGAAACGCCATATTCCGGTTTGCCACCAAGAGGAATATTCGTGATGAGCGTCCCGGCATTTGGATCGATTACTGTCGAGGAGTGCGCGTCACCATTCAGTGTGAACACGCGGTTTGACGCTCCATCAAAAAGAATCGCATCGGCATCTTCAGCGGCTGGGATCCGACCAAGAATCTTGAAGGTCTTGAGATCGAACATGAGCACGGATTGATCCTTACCTGAAGTGGCAAAGCCGTGTCCGGTATTTTCTGCAATAGCAGTTCCGTGCGCACCCTGAATGCCGGTGACTTCCCCAATCAGCTTGCCGCTATCTTCGTCGACAACCATTACTCGATTTTGGCGTGCGATATATAGGCGGTGACTGGGTGGATCGGGCACAATGTAGTCCCAACTCCCATCACCACCCAACGCGTAGTTATGGGTAATGCGATACGCGGAAGGTGATTGCGGCACGAGTGCAGTTGTAGCAAGTGTGAGGACAAATACGCAATAGCGCATAGAGGAGCTCCTTGTCAGCTGGAAAATATCTGAAGCAGATGAAGGTACAGCGTAACCGTGCCCATGCCAACATTGAGTTTTAGGAAGAATACGGAGTTATTTTCGCGAATTGAGCTTAAGTTTCCCTGAAGCTGAACGGGGAGATTGTTGGAGATAACCTCAACGCCGTCCATACGCTCCCTTGCTCTAGCAACGTCAACTAAACTGGCAACCGGGAGACCTCTGACTCTGGGAGCTTATCGATAGCTATCTAACCGCTCATTTTGTGCAAACAAGTCGAGAGTACTTGGGTCGCCATAGCCCCTTTTACTCGTGGCCAGATGAGTATGTAGGCCAAAGCTGGCGTGCGCTCCTTGATCGAGATTGCGAATTGCACCAAGCAGTCTGATTAGACCCATGGCGTGAAGTTTCCGCTCGGGGAAATGTACCCGCCCATCCTCGCCCGTGACTTTCGTTACTTCTGTGTCGTGAGACTCAACGGTGTATTGTTGCGAAAACACAGTGACACTTGCGCCTTCGACCGGGTGCCCTGCTGTATCGGTAACTAGCACGGTCCACTCGGGCGAGACGATGTCTGTTGTTGGAACGAGCAGCCACAGAAGCAGTAACGATGCGACTGCCAAGAGAATAATGCGCTTCATACATTCAGTTTATCTTTGTGCCGCCCGCACGAAAGGCGGAACTCAGCAGCGTGAAAAACATCACCATCCCGCAAAACGGGGTTTTCGGCAACTTCGCCGTCTCGGCGATTCAGACGTCACGAACTTGCCGATAATGCGACATTGCAGGCAGTTCAACCACCGGTAGCGTACGCTGCAGAATATGAAGCGCGTGGTGATCCTCGGTCGCGGGGCGTCAGGCAAATCGACCCTCGCGAAACGTTTGGGCGAAATCAGCGGCCTTCCTGTGGTGGAGTTGGACAAAATCTTCTGGCGACCCGGCCTCGTTGCTACGCCTCGCGATGAGTGGGTAGCCGCCCAGGACCTGCTCGTCGCGAAAGACGGATGGATCATCGATGGTGATCTGGGGCAATTTGACGTTGTTGAGACACGTCTTCGCGCCGCGGACACGGTCATCTTTCTGGACTTCTCCTTTTTGTGTTGCGCTCATCGCGCGATTCGACGGTCGCGCGAGCGCATCGACTTCTGGTGGTGGGTCTTGGCCTACCGCCGGCAAAGCCGTCCGGTTCTCCTTAAAGCGATCGCCGAGTACGCACCGAGCGCGGAACTCCATGTATTTCGTAACCCTGATTCACTGCAACAGTTCGTCGACCAGCTAGTCCGCAGGGCCTGAGTTATCGCAAAGATGGCCGACAAACTGCGCGCTGATGTGGACGTAAAACGGGGTTCTAGGTAAGTTCGCAGTAGCGAAACTACACTTTCCGAATGAAGTGTTCTTGGAAAAGCTCTTGCGCCTTCTGGGCTCCCGACTCCGTCATTCTCACGGACTTTGCTGCGTTCTGAGGATCGGAAATGTACCCTCTCTTGTAAAGGCGATCCATAGCGTTCCAGTCATGTCCTTTCCAGGCTCGTATACCATACCTTCCTTGAAAGTTGTCAGGTGTAGGAGCGCGAGAACCATTTCGTCAACCTTGTCTTCGTCATATTCCATACAAACCTCGCTTTGATTGCAGTATCGCGATCTCAGCATTATGCCAGTGGAACAAACTTCAGCCCAAGTCACATAAGGACTACCGAAGGTATCAGTAGCCGTTGGGGATGACGAACATTCCGAAAATGCGACTTTTCAGGAACGAAGCGGGCATCGGTCAACAGAGGCGCGTTTATGAGGACTAATCGCATTCCGCTGTCTAAACGAGTGCATTGGCCTGTTCTCAACGGTTGACAATCAAATCAGCCGAATAGCTGGAGACTGATGTCTTGCCTTGATGCGGCTGGTCAAGCAAAACCGGTTTGACCGCAGGTTTGCAAATAGCCGATACTAACCACAGCGTGCGACAGGGCACCCCCGACCCGCGGCAAGGGAACAATCCCACCTGCTTCGATTCAGACAACATGCTTTGAATCTTCTTTCAGCCTGTATCAGCGGGTCACAGGCGCTCATGAAAGGAGATTACTGTGAGTAAATCGAAACTTCCTGCTCGTCCTTCCCTCGAATCCCTTCGCAAGCAAGCAAAGAAACTGGCGCGCGACGTTGTTGCCGGCAATACAGACGCCATCGCCCGAGTGCGTGCACAGTTGCCAAAGGCGGGGCTGCCTCTGTCACAGCGTGATGCCCAATTGGTCCTGGCGCGCGAATATGGGTTTCCAGGCTGGAAGGACCTGGTTAAAGAAGTAGAACAACGTTTCGGCAGAGGACTTGAGTGGGCCGTGTCCGAAGCCCGACGCGTCATTCATAACAATGACATAGAAGGCCTGCGACGGTTGCTGGCGGAATATCCAGCGCTATTGTCCTGGAAGGACGATGAAAACGATGGCGGGCTGCTCGGGATGGCTACCAGTTCTTACGGCGACGCCAGCAACCCGATCACCGAGGAGCACTTTACGCGGCTGGCATGTGCCGAGATCCTGCTCGATGCCGGGGCCGTCGTCACGCCGCAGGTATGCGATGGCATCATTGTGTCAGGGGCCGCGAAGCTGATCGATCTGTTTCGCCGCCGAGGCCTTTTCCCTCAAACACTGAAGTTCCTTGGCGCCCTCGGCGACGTCGGTGGGATTCGTGCGCTTCTCGATACGAATGCTGACGTCCTCGCCACTGTGAACGAAGCGTTCGTGTATGCGTGTCATCCCCGGAACGAAGCCGCAGCGGCCCTTCTGCTGGACCGGGCCATCACGCTCGACGCCGAGATGGGAAGGCGGATCGATGACGGTCCTGGACGTTCCGGTTTTATCGAATACTTCATTGCGAACGGGGCCGATCTTCTCTATGACCCCGATCCCACGAGACCCTGGCAGGCTTATGTTAAGCGGAAGGTCGACCTCGCGATGCGCGACGGCGACCTGACATCCTTTATCGATGGGTTGCGGCGCGAACCGTGGCTGCTGTCAGACGGAAGCCGGACGTTCCAGGCCCGACTGATGGAGCTGGGCGTGCTGAACGACCGCGCTGGGTTGATCGATGCGTTTTTTGACCTTGATCCTGCGATCCTGCGGCATCAACCGCCTCCTCCGTCCCAGGCCATCGAGTTCGCGTTCACTTGCGTGAGGACACACCTCATTCCGTTGCTCACCCGCATCTGGACCCTGCCCGACGATCTGCCGCATGCGGCAGGCATGGGCAACCTCCCGCGCGTCAGGCGATGGTTCGACGCGTCTGGAGCGCCGGCGCTGGGCGACGTCGGCAATCACTATCCTTGCAGTCCGTACATGCCGAAGTTCCGAGTCGAGGAATATGCACGCCAATGGAGCACGCAAAGCGTGCAACGGGTTCTCGACACCGCGCTCGCGTGGGCAGTCCTCAACAACCACTTCGAGGTCGCCGACTTCCTTGTCCAGCACGGTGCCGACATCAATACGCGCTGGAGCTCGCACGAGCCAGCCAGCATCCTGCACGAGTTGGTGTGGCACAAGAATTACGAAGCCATGCAATTCCTCATCGACCGAGGCATCGACATGACGATCGTCGACTATCGCTGGGGCGGGACGGCCGAGGGTTGGGCATATCACGCAGCGAAGGACGAGAAGATGGCGCAGTGGCTCTCCGAGGCGCAACAACGGCAAGAGCAGGCATCGAAATGATGCGACCAGGGGATCAATAGCAGAGCGAGCCGAGAAGTATGAACTCTCACGCGAGACGGGGCGCGTCCACCTTCAGTTGATCAATCAATGACGATCAAGAAAGGGTTCGTGATAAACGGTGCTCGGTCCGCCGAACTTCGCGACGTGTATGTCTATGAGCGCCCAATCGCCAATGCACTCGGCGAGGAAGATAAGTACCGAGAAGTCGGCTTCTAATCAGTAATCAGCCTTGTTCCCTGAAAATGTATGGTCCGCCGCACGACTGCAAGGGAAAAGCGAAGGGTCGATCGACAGGTCTGCGCAAATGTATTCGGCCTACAGGTGGAGAGGAGTCTCTCTTGGCCATGATGAGTTGCACTGCGTGCTCTTCCTGATAAACGGGACGGTCATGGAAGACCATTTCAGGTTGCGAGCGCGCCGTTGGGGAACTGTTCGTTCGTCTTAGTTATCCGGTGCAGACCTTGGTTGGAGAACTTGATGCCGGTGGTGGTTAATCTTGCTTAGGCAGTTATTGCGTCCGGAACCGCTCGATAGTCCTGTCCGCTCGAGAGAACGGCCCACGCGATACGGGCAAGCTTGTTGGCTGCGGCTGTGATCACTACCTTGACCGGAGACCGACGCTCAAGAGCGTTGAGCCAGGGACCGAACGGCGATCGTTCTCGCTTGACGCGGAGGACGGCAGATCGAGCGCCATGGACAGCCTTGCCTTGCCGCCGGTCGAGTGCTGTTTTGGGACAAGTCCCAGCCAGGAGAGAACTCCCGGCCCTTATGGAAGGCCGCTCCGTTGCCGATTGCGGCGACGATCGCGGTCGCAACCAAGGGGCCTATGCCGGGGATCTGCCGGAGTCGTTGGCAGGCTGGATCGGAAGAGGCGATCTGTTCAACCTCTTCGTTCATCGCGACGATCTGTTGCTCCAGGTCTTTCCACTCGCTCCATAGCAGGCTGACGAGGTTACGCATGCGTGGTGTGAGATTCGCATCTGCGTTCTCGAGGATCTCAGGCATCGCCTGCTTCAGCTTGAAGGGAGTCTTGGCGAAGACCATGCCATGCTCGAGCAGGAAGGCTCGCAGCTGGTTGATTACGGACGTTCGATGGGCGACAAGCCGGTCGCGCACACGATGCATCGCTTGGAGATCAAGCTGGTCGTCCGTCTTGATCGGAACGAAACGCATGTTCTGCCGGTCTACCGCCTCGGCGTTGGCTTCGGCATCGAGGAAGTCGTTCTTGTTCGACTTCACGAACGGCTTCACGAACTGGGCTGGAATCAGCTTCACGTCATGGCCTTGTTCGCGCAGCACACGTCCGAGGAAGTGCGCCCCTGAACACGCCTCCATCCCGATCAAGGAAGTCTGCATGTTGACGGTAAAAGTGATGAGCTGCTTCTGGGTGAACTTCTTCCGCAACAGCACCTTGCCTGCTGCGTTCAGGGCTACGACGTGAAAAGTCGTCTTGCCGAGATCGATGCCAACCGAACGTATCTGCATGTCGATGATCCGCCTTGAACCTGCCAAAAGATCACTCACTTCACTGTGGAGATCAAGCGGCGGACCATCTCATTAACGGGGTTTTCGGCAACTACGACCGAAGTTTCCCAAAAGCCGACTTTGCGAGAACTGCGGATCAATGCTGAGACGTTAGGCTAGATCGGTAAAGGGGATCGCGTTTCCGAGGACTGAACCGAAGATCGGATCCTAACCCAGGTTTCATCAGCCCCTGTTATCGTCAACTTACCCGGCGTTCACCGTAGCCACGGTAACGAGTCATGTATCCGGCTCAACTAACAAGAGCACACAACCGCAACAGGAGAACGATTCATGAGCAGCATTACAGTGAAGGACGGTACAGAGATCTACTACAAGGATTGGGGAAAAGGTCAGCCGATTATGTTCCACCACGGCTGGCCGCTCAGCGCGGACGATTGGGACAGCCAGATGCTGTTCTTCCTGCTGCGCGGATACCGAGTCATCGCGCATGACCGCCGCGGGCATGGCCGGTCGAGCCAGACCGATCTCGGCAACGACATGGACACCTATGCGACTGATAGCGCCGCCCTGGTGGAGCACCTCGACCTGAAAGACGCCATTCACGTCGGCCACTCGACCGGCGGCGGTGAAGTGGCCCGTTATGTTGCCCAGTATGGAGGCGGCGGCCGCGTCGCCAAGGCAGTCTTGATCAGCGCCATCACTCCTGTGATGATCAAGTCGGCGACGAATCCGGGCGGCCTGCCGATCGAGTTCTTCGACGGCTTTCGCGCCGGCATGGCCAACCGGGCCCAGTTTTACCGTGATGTGCCCGAGGGTCCCTTCTACGGTTTCAACCGTCCCGGCGCGAAGGTTTCGCAAGGGGTGATCGATAACTGGTGGCGTCAGGGAATGATGGGTGGAACCAAGGCCCAATATGACTGCATCAAGGCCCTGTCGGAGACCGACCTCACGGAAGACCTCAAGAGGATCACCGTTCCGGTGCTGGTGATGCATAGCGAGGACGACCAGATCGTGCCGTTCGCCGATGCAGGCCCGCTGGCCGCCAAGCTCCTGAAGAACGGCACGCTGAAGGTTTACCAAGGCCTGCCGCACGGGATGCCGACGACGCATGCAGATCAGATCAATGCTGATCTTCTCGAATTCATAAAGTCGTAAACGCAAATTGCTCGGCGAGTCAGAGGTATCTCTTCCTTTGGTTCGCCGAGTACCTAGCCGACATCAGGACCTTAGCTCTTTCACTTGTCGACAAATCGCCGTAGAACTGTCCTGAAAACGGGGTTTTGAGAATCGTCGGGCGGGGAACTTGCCGAAAACGTGACTTCCCAGGCATAGTGGATCACTTAAGATCACCGCCGCTCCCGCACGGATTATGATGTCTGACATAGAAGAGGCAGGGAGCAATGACTGACCACCACCTCACTAGGAGCAGGCGTCTAGCGACTGCTGCGCTTAGCTGTAAGGAATAGGGACGGATATGCGTCATCGATATTTAGTTCTGGCATTGTCGATCGTTTGTGTTGCTGCTGTTTTGCTTTTCTGGCGGAGCAAGATCTATGGTGGAAGTTCAGCAGCAGTTGCGCCTTACACGGCACATCTGACCGTGACGGAAAATAGAGTTCTGACTGGTGGCTCCTCGTGGGATGCCGTTTCCGCGGAGGTGATTGCCCGCGATCGGCAGGGAAGAATCTCTGAGAGAACTGAGCACATATCTCAGAATGGCGGCCAGAGGACGCAACGGTTTTCGTTTTTTGTGCAGGACCCGGCCAAACGGCAGACGCTAACTTGGGACTCGATAAGTCAGACAGCGGTCCTGGCGCATTGGCCGTATTGGTCAGGGCGCAAAGGCTGCTGGGCAGACGAGCATGGGCAGCATCAATCCAGGTTTCCGAATGATGATGACTGGGACAAGGTTCCCGCGTCGCCTGGGCAAGGAAAGTTGGAGACGATTGGGTCGATGGCCGATCTGTCAGGGAATAAGCGGACCAAGACGCGCTATGTTTCGGAGAATCTTGGCCAGAAGGAAATTCACGGCTTAACTGCATATGGCATGCGATGGACCATTACGCCACTCGAAAGTGTTGGGCCGTATGGCATACCGGAAACTACTACCGAACTCTGGAAATCGAAAGAATTCGATCTAGATCTGCTTAAGGTGACGAGTGGTCCCAGGTACGGATTGAAGCGTGTGGAACTATCCGATCTGCAGCGGGGGGATCCCGATCCGGAGCTCTTCGAGGCGCCCCAGGGCTATAAGGTTGAGACCATCGAGTATCGTCAGGTGACGTGCGGACAGAAGTAGAAGATTGCTGTTAGCGAAAACGCAAAGTTTGCAGAGTTGACGGAGGTTTGTCGCTGGCAAGTACATCCGGCACAAAACTTCAAAATTAGTCTTAGTGGACAATGGTTGGGGGACAGAATCTCCGACAAGGTAGAACTCTGGTCCGAGTCGCTCATGGCAGCTTGGTCGGCGAAAGGAATATAGCGCCTTAATAGCATTCTTGCGTTCTGGGGAATGCCAACTTTCTGCGACCATCCCATCTGTTGGATCGCAGTACATGAAAAACGGGGTTTTCGGCAACTTCGGGTCCAAGTTGCCGCAAGCCGACTTTCGGGAAACTATCTCCCTATAGGCACCACGCTGCACCTAGGGTCGTTCGAACGTGGCCTGAGGTGCGTAATGGCAAAGCTGGTCGAAGAGGTCTTTGTGGTCGCTTTTGTTTGGTTGCAGGAGGAGGTGTCCGGAGCTGGACATCGGAGCGGAGCGATAGTACTCAACTTCTACGATTCGCATGTTACGTCTCTTGCCCCTAACCCAAGGGCCGACCCGGTTCAGTTCCGTCCATGGAATGGCTCTTGTGGAGAGTAGGCGGCGTTCTGTGAGTCCGCTTTCACCGATTTCCCACCAAACAAAGTAATAGCTCAGCACGCAGAACAAGGCCCGAAGGAGCCATATCGCTCCTAGCGTCATCCAAGCAGAGTGGAATCCTGGGCTCGTGGAGGGCTTGTTCATCCAGGCGTAGCTTAGACATAGGCAGAGAACCGCCCACATGAACTGACTCCACGCAAACCTCTGTCGAAATCTCATAGCCAGAGCTTACCTTAGGGAAGAAGCACCGACAACGTTATCAGATCCTGGTCTTCCAAAAGTAAAGAGCTTCACGGAAAACGGGATTGTCGGAAACTTCGTTTTCCATGCTTGAACTTTCCGATAATGCGACTTCTCAGGCAGTTCGGTTCACCTTTCCGGATAGTCGGTTTTTCATCCACCTGCTGAGAACACTGATCGAGTTGAATAGCTCAATGAGTGCTAAGCCGGTTTTTCGGCCAAGTGAATAACTTCCGATATGCCGTCACTCGGGAGCAATCCCGTCAAGATCCCCTGATTTCCATGCGGGCTGGCAGATCGTTAGTTATCCCTCCGAGACGGAGCCTATACTGGCCCCAAGAATTGGGGACCCTGCAAAGTAAAACTAAATAATGGGGAGTGCAGCGATGCTCAAAAAAGGCTTGTCGTTAATATCTTTGCTAGTCGCTATTTTGGGCCTGCTGCCGCTGTCGATGGCGGCGCAGCAAGTTGATAGGACCGTGTTGCCAATCCCCGAACCTCAGCCCCCAGCTATCACGGAATTGGATGCCCGTAACGCCAAGGCACCGCCGCGCTTTGAGGTCAAAGCTCCGAAGGACGCACCCAACGTCGTAATCGTTTTGCTGGACGACATTGGCTTTGGTCAGCCCAGCGCCTTTGGTGGACCAGCCAGAATGCCAACGTTCGACAAGCTGGCTGCCGGGGGCCTCCGTTACAACGGCTTTCATACCACGGCACTCTGTTCACCCACGCGGATGGCGCTGCTCACCGGCCGTAATCACCACGTCACGAATACGGGAGCCATTATGGAGTTGGCGACTGCATTTCCCGGCAACACCGGCATTCGTCCGCAGAGCGTCGCACCGTTAGCCGAGATGCTGCGTCTGAACGGATACAGCACCGCCGCCTTCGGCAAGTACCACGAGACCCCGGCGTGGGAGGTTTCGGTCTCCGGACCGTTCGATCGCTGGCCCACACATTCCGGTTTTGACAAGTTCTACGGTTTCATCGGGGGCGAGACCAACCAGTGGGCGCCTGCCATTTTTGACGGAACTGTCCGAGTGGAGCACCCGCCTGACCCCGATTATCACTTCACGGTAGACATGACAAACCAGGCCGTGGCCTGGATGCAGGCACAGCACTCCCTGACACCCGACAAGCCCTTCTTTGTTTACTTCGCCACGGGTGCGCTGCACGCTCCTCATCACGTACCCAAGTCATACATTGAGCGCTATAAAGGCGAGTTTGATGAGGGATGGGACGTGCTGCGCGAGAAGACATTTGCACGCCAGAAACAAATGGGGGTCATCCCGCAGAATGCGGAACTGACCAGGCGACCCAAGGAGATCCCTTCCTGGGATTCCCAGACTCCGGAACAGAAGAAACTGGAGGCCCGGCAGATGGAGACCTTTGCCGGATTCGCCGAGCACACCGACGAGCAAATAGGACGTCTGGTCGATGCCCTGCAGGAGATGGGCGAGATGGACAACACGTTGTTCATTTACATCGCCGGCGATAATGGTGCCAGTGCAGAAGGGGGACCGGAGGGCGCTTACAACGAGATCATGGCGCTCAATGGAATCATCAGCGATGCCAAGATCAACATGCCTCATCTGGACGCCTGGGGCGACCCCAGCACTTTCCCCCATTACGCCATCGGCTGGGCATGGGGGGGCGATACTCCTTTCCAGTGGACCAAGCAGATCGCGTCACACTACGGCGGAACTACGAATGGGATGGTGATCCATTGGCCGGCGCACATCAAGGCCAAGGGGGAGGTCCGTTCCCAGTTCACATACGTTACCGACATTGCGCCGACGGTGATGGAAGCGGCGGGCTTGCCGTTTCCCAAGAGCGTGAATGGGACGGTGCAATTGCCGTTCGATGGAACTTCAATGATCTACACCTTCGACAACGCCAACGCGAAGGAGACACATACCACGCAGTATTTCGAAATGTTCGGAAATCGCGGCATCTACCATGACGGCTGGGTGGCTTGTACACGCCACTCCATTCCCTGGCTGGATGCCCCCAATCCACCGCTTTCACAGGACGTCTGGGAGCTGTATCACGTTGCCGACGACTTCAGCGAAGCCAGGGACCTCGCTGCCCAGAACCCTGCAAAGCTGAAAGAACTGCAGGCCCTGTTCATGAAGGAGGCGGAGAAGAACCACGTGTTGCCCATCGACGACCGGCGATTCGAGCGCTTTGTCCCAGCTATGGCTGGAAGACCCGACTTGATGGCGGGTCGCAGTTCATTGACGGTTTATCCGGGGATGGTAGGGATGACGGAAAATGCCTTCATCAACGTCAAGAACCGCCCTTACACCATCACAGCGCCGGTGGAACTGCCGGACGCCAACACCAATGGGGTGATCATCGCACAAGCGGGCGCATTCGGCGGCTGGACCCTCTACATGAAAGACGGCAAAGTCCATCACGAGTACAACTACTTCGGGGTGGAAAGGACCAATATCGTCGGGCCGGCGCCACTCTCCGCGGGTAAACACGAGATCAAGTATGAGTTCATCCCCGATGCTCCCAAACCGGGCGCTGGAGGCAGATCGGTCCTCTACATTGACGGCCAGCAAGTGGCGGAAGGACACATACCGAAGACCCAGCCCTTCATCTTTTCCGGCGACGAGGGCGCGGATGTAGGTATGGACGGTGAAACAGCCGTATCCAACGACTACAAGCAGGGAGACAACAAGTTCACCGGCAAGATCCTCAAGATCACAATCAATACGAAGCCATCGGGGTTGAGTGCGGCCGATCAGAAAGCTGTAGAAGACGCCGAGGATGAGGCGGCAGCGATCGTAGACTGACTCTATAGCATCCAACTTAATTGATGCGGCTTTGGCAGAGGCCAGCAAGTGGCTGACCGGTAAAAGAGGAGGGCAGCCCTCCCAGCGCTCCCTTGCTTCATCTCCTTTTGTCACTATCGTAACTGCCGGATGGTCGACAAACCGGAACTTATCCACTTGGCCGAATAGTCGCCAACTTGGACACTTGCGGGTAATACTTTGGACAAACGGGGCATCCACCGGGCGCTGCCGGAACAAATTAGCGGTGCAACGCACCTTTTCAATCAAGACGTAAAACCTAATACCTATGTGGCCGCCGAACCCTATTACACGAGCCAGTACAGCAAATAAAGCACCATCGCACTCTATGCATGGACCTCTTCCCACTGAGACAGCACGTCCAATTCAACACGTACTATGAGCACGAGAACAACACCGGCAAGCATCCCAACCAGCCGAAGACGGCGGTTGGGATGGCGCTTTTATCTCTATTTTTAGCCGTGTAGAAAACGGCGCTCATCCATCCGAACCCCTCCTAGGGCCAATCTTCCAAAGTTCTGAGTGGATACTCGGTGTTTCTCCAGGGTCCAGCCACACAAACCGGAAAGGAAGAACACATGCGCTACACGAGCAGAGTTGTACTTCTAGCTGGAATTATCCTTTGCCATATTGCGTCCGCGTTGGCGCAACAGAAGGGGCAGTGGGTGCCCGGACAGTTCGGCCTCAATGCCGGTGTGGTTCCCGATCCCGGAATCACGTATGGGAACCTGACCGTGAATTATTCCGCCAGTCGATTGAACGACTCCAACGGAAACCGCATTCTTCAGAATGTGACCGGGACGTATGCGTTCTGGGCGAACGAAAATATTCTCTACTGCGTCCCGGATCATAAGTTCCTTGGCGGCTATTACGCGCCCTATATTGCTGTGAACGTTGCGAACGGTTCCCTGGTGGCCGACATACCGGGGACCAACCTCAGTGTGAACGGAGGGGGAGCAGGTCTTGCCGATATGTACTTCCAGCCAGTGAACCTGGGTTGGCACTTTGGGAAGCGGGTCGACTTCAACACGGGATATGCATTCTTCGCTCCTACTGGTCGATACACGCCGGGAGCGACCGACAACATTGGCTCCGGATATTGGGGCAACATTATGACGTCCGGCACCACGTACTACATCACCAAGAACAAGGGAACCACGGCAAATTTGGCGACGGCATGGGAATTCAACCACGGACAAAGACAAGTCGCTAATACACCTGCGAGCCCGGTCAGCAACAAAACACCCGGACAGGCATTCACGATGGAGTGGGGAGTTGGGCAGGCCCTCCCGCTGAAGAAGGACCTCAGTATGCTAGCGCAACTCGGAGTGGTTGGGTATGACCAATGGCAGGTTTCGAGTAACGGCGGGACGATAATCGTTGCCGGTATTCCTGTCCCTGCGAGGGTGCTTCCGTACTATTCCGTCCATAGCATTGGCGTTCAGTCCAATTTTGTTCTGCCGCCGAAGGCCTTGATCTTCTTCTTCAAGTACTACGACGAATATTCGGCCAAAGCTCGTCCGCAGGGACGCACTTTCGTATTCGGCGGCTCATGGACGTTCCGGAATCCGAAGCCGCCGTCCGCAAAACCGTAGCGGCTCACAAGCATCGGCCCGTCTTTCTGGTTAAGTTGTCAGGCAATCAGACTTGAGCCATGTTGCGGATGTCGCTTAGTGATAAATTCCATGTCACTTAGCAAGCACGATGGTCTATTAGGAAGTGTGAGCCGTGAGCCGTTCACTGGCGATTCACCTGCCGACGAGCGCATCGTAGAGCCTGATATCGGATTGCTCCGTGCACGTCGAAGCTGGATGCAACAGACGCAATCCAATTAACGCCTTCACGCTCTCACAAGGCTCGCGTGCATGTCGCGAGCGTACAAAAGCAAACATGAGATGTACAGCCAAATGCCGAGAAGTCGAGGCACTATGAAATCGCGGAAAAACGGTATGAGACCAGCGGACAACGCGCTCTTTGCAAAAGCCTTGGCTTTGATGCTTTTTCTGTGAGTCTTTTTGGGATCGTCTCTTGACGTGCCGATATCGAATGTACAAAACCAGACCGTCAAAAAATGAAGATGCCTCCGGGAGATTCTATCGAGCCAATATTGATCGCTGCATCGTAGGTTGGACTTCGCCCGAAATACAATAGGAGAGCACGAGGCCGGGCGCGTTTCCTACTTAAGTTAAGCCGGGGCCCGCAGACATGATTGGCACTACCATCTCGCATTACCGCATCATTGAGAAGCTGGGCGGCGGCATGGGAGTCGTGTACAAAGCCGAGGACACCCGTCTCGGACCCATGACCAGGGTGGATAACCGCCAACCGGAACACGAGACTTCGCTTTGCTATCTCAAATGTTGGAAATCACCATATCACTCATCGACAAAATGATCTCAAGGCAAGTTGCCGAATAGTCGGCATCTCGGACAAGTGGCTCAGGTAGATGCCGAAAAACGATGCCAGCTCAACCGGTCGATGCAGCACTATCTAATCAGCTGATCCACAAATGCTTACCCTGAAGAATCGATCTGTTTGGCTGATGTGGCCAAAACCTAGCCAGGCAAGGTTCCGGCTGATCTAACCCTAGCCAGCGCTTTTAGCTTTTGTTTTCATTGAATGTGGGTCTGAGCTGAGTGTTGCGTCGGCCCATTGAGACCACCTGACTTTACGGGCACTTTGGTTTCCGGTTTGTAGTCATTTCGGGAACCCTACTTTGCAGGTCATGCAGACTTGTGCGTGCCCGGTATCGATCCTGGAACGAGCAGTGCAAGTCCGCGCGGTCCCGGCAAATAGTAATAGCATGTCATGGAGGGAAATGATGGCGGACGAACCGCAGCTAACCACGGCGGACGAATCGGGGCCGACGCCCGAAAGAGACAATGGAAGAACGGAATACCTTCTGAAGCTGACTTCAGAACGTGTGAACGGGCTCGAAAACGCGTTGGAGAAAAACTGGATCGCCCATCTGATCTTGGCCGCCACCGGGCTCGCCCTCGTTTTTCATATTGGAAGTTTTAGAGACTTGCTTTCAAATTATTTCATTCATGGAGGATACGATCAGAAGGTGATTGCCGCCGTCGATCTGGCGTTGCTTTTGTATTACTTCATGAAGCTCGGGCACCTGCTTACGTTATACGCGGAAGGCCACGGGCTGCAGAAACAGCTGTTGGAGGGTTATTTAGGTGAAGACTTCAAGACGGCAAACGCAGTCTTCCGAAAAAGCACCAATTTCTATGTCGAGGCATTTTTTTCACTGGGATGGACTTCGGACTCCGGTGCATCCAGAGGACAGTCATCGCAGATACGGCCACTTCGCATCCGTCATATCTTTTGGCCCTATATGCTTGTCACCACGATAATCGTCTCTGTTGCTCAGGCTGCAGCCATTTTTCTGGTTGCGCAGGCGTATGGATGGGCGTCCGTAATTCTGTTCTTTGGCTGCGCATTAATCGTGACACTGTACTTTCTCTTTTGGTCCTCGAACAAGAAGTCTCAACCACAAGCAACCATTCCCGTGGTGTTATCTGTGGCGATGGTAGTCGGATGGCTAGTCACTTTCCATCTCACGAGTCAATAACACCCCATTTCCGCATATCTGACGACCATCTCCGTCCATGAAAGCGAGCGCACCCGTCTGTAGGTCAACCCGCGATCAACTAGCCGAAGCATTCGCATGAACGCAAAACGGGGTTTTGAGAAAGTTCGTCCCTCAGGATTCGCCAGCCAAGAGTGACAGAGAAAACGGCGAAGCGGTCCTACACCTTGACTGACACCCGTAGCTCAAGGTATTTCATCAGGACATGAAGAAGATCAGAAAACGGTCTGCTTCCTGGCTGGCGAAGAATGCTCGGCGCGGATTCCGGGGCTACCCTATCGCGACGGTTGCACTCTATGGCCCGACTGCGGACTTGGCCACCAAGATTGCCGTCTCCGTCATCCCCGACGAACGCAAACCGCCCGACGTGCTCGAACGCTGGTTCTCCGAAGACATCGATGTACGCCGCGATCCGGTTGTCGGCGAGCAGATCCAAGCCTTCCTTCGCCAGCATAAGGCTCGCTCCGTGGTCGTGATCGACCGCGTCATCGGCTGCCCGCACGAGGAAGGTATCGACTACCCCGAAGACCACTCCTGCCCGCACTGCCCGTATTGGGCGGGCCGCGACCGCTTCACCCATGAACGCATCCACTAATCGCACTCGGGGCTTTCTGCCTCCTGGCTGTCGCGGCTACCCGATTACCAGCGAACTTGCCGCAAACCCGACTTTCCAGGCAGTCCGACAATCGTATTCGACATTTCGTCAATTTGTACAGTTCAGGCAGTCGCGAAATTCTTCGGTAGTGATCACTTCCGCTCGCGTGGGAAAGAACCGCTCCAGTAGCGTCCTGTGGAGCTCCATGTCCAAATCCGCGCAGCAATCCGCAATCACGACGAGTCGGTAGTCCGCATCGCTGGCCTGCAGCAAAGTCGAGAGTACGACCCCACTCGTCGCGATGCCGAACAAGACAATCGTCTCAATCTCGTTCGCGCGAAGTAGCATTTCGAGATCTGTTCCCACAAACGCGCTGACCCGATGCTTTGTCACGATAATGTCCGTAGGCTCCGGCCCAAGTGCCGGGTGAATCGCGCCGGAGGTGCCCTGAAAGAACTCCTGGTGTGGCTTGGAAGACTTGACTGCCGCGAATGACTTATTGTGACTGCTGACCTCTGGCAGGCCTGGCCGAAATCCCACCTGAACCTGAATAATGAGCATCCCCGCTGTCCGAGCCGCGGTCAGGGCGCCCGAGGCTCGCATGATGAAATCGTCGTTCGACGTCGCATAGACCGACACGATGCCAGTCTGGCAATCCATGGCGAGCAGGGCAGTGTGAGGAGGGTCAAAGGCGATTTTCATGGCGACAGTTTACCGCCTCATTGGGCTGGACATCTCGGGTGAATCTGCGGGAGGGGACCCAAACTTGCTTTGGGGCAGGAGTCCGCACCTTGCAGAGGCGCGCAGCGGATTTTGGAAAGGAGAGCGTGCGTCCGAAGGGCGGGGGTACCTTGAGCGCGGCACGCTGAACGCAGATAGAAAGGCAAACCGGAAGGGAGCCGCCCTGTTCAACGACCTTCCCTCATGGCGCGAGTAGCAGAAGCCAGCTCAGAATCTAGAACAGTCAATCCCAATGCAACAGGGAAGAACGACCAGGGGAATCGAAGCAGCGATGGTATCGCTCGCTGAACGTTATGGCCCGTTATCAGCAGTAGATATTAATCTTCATTTCCGGCCAAGTTCCCTCTGAAATCATTCACAACGTAGAGCGGCCATAGGATCGATAGCCAACGCCCTGCGCGCCGGCACAAGGCAGGCCATCGCTGCAACGACGAGGATCAGAAACGAAACGCTCAGCACCACCAGCGGATGATGGTCGGTACTTCCCACCCAACTCAATATGACGCGATTCAGACCGAGGCTCAAGGCAAGTCCGGCAGCAATGCCAAGGCCAACGCTCCTAGCCGCCGAAGCCATCACGATTCTGAGAACATGAGAGCGTCCCGCGCCCAGAGCTATGCGAATGCCGACTTCATTGGTTCGCTGGACGACGGAGTAAGAAACGACGCTATACAATCCGACCGCTGACAGAACGAGAGCCAGAATCGAAAATCCAGCAAAGAGGCCGGAGATCAGTCTTCCTCTTGCCCATTCTGGCTCGTCCCTGATCCATGTTTCGAGGTCGCCGATGGTGTTAAAAGTTTGCTGGTCGGGATTGACCGCTGCGATCTGCCTGCGGATGCTGTGAAGAATAGTTTCCGGCGGGACGCGGCTGCGAACAAGGATTTCTGCGCTCATCCATAGCTGCGTGCTGTACGGGGCAAACACCGCGGGACGGACCGGCCGAGCAAGGCCGTTGTTCCGGAGATCAGCCATGACGCCAATCACCTGCATCCAGCCGTCGGCGCCGGGAGCAGCCAGGACGTTGGGCGGCCTGCTTTGGAGGAGCGGGAGTTTGAGGGAATGGCCGACGACGTCGCCGTTGGGGTAGTAGTCCTTGGCGAAGGTTTGATTGACCAGGACGAAGGAAGCCGCGCGGGCAACTTCGGCGGTAGTCCAGATACGTCCCTCTATGAGGGGCGTCTGCAAAGTACGAAAATAGTCGGGATCGACGAGATTAATTCGGGCGGTCTGCGCTTCCGAGGGCGCTGGTTTGCCGAGCAGTTCGAACCGCTGATCCCAACCGCTGCTTGGCGGGGTGGCACCCGTTTCGATGGACGCAGAGACAACGTCGGGTAACGCAGCAATACTGGCGCGCAGCTGCTCGAGATAGCTGGTCCGCGCCTGCCAGGTCATATACGTGTTGTCATGCAGCGGAATACCGACCGCGACGACATTGCGAGGATCGTAGCCGAGCGGTACGCGCATTAGGCGCACGAAGTGCTGGGTTGCCGCGCCCGCAGCGGTCAACAGCACCAGCGTCAACGCAATCTGTGCGGCGACCAGTGTGCCATACAGTCGGCGACCGTGCGCACTGCCCATCGTTCTCTGTGAGCTGGACTGCATAACTTGAGTGATCTCCGGTTTCGCCATCTGCAAAGCAGGAGCTAGTCCAAAGATCACCGAGGTTACCAGGGCGAGAGCTGCGCTGAAAAGGAGCACCGGTGCATTAATGCGAATGGCCGCATCCGGCCGCATCCGTGGGACGGCAGCCACGCAACGATCAGAGCTAGCAGTTGGTGGGCCAGCACAATGCCGAGAACCGTTCCGGTGAGAGTCAGTAGAAGCGACTCAGTCAGCAACTGCCGCACAATCCGCAGGCTGCTGGCGCCCACCGCGGATCGCACAGCAAACTCATGCTGCCGCGCCGCACCGCGGGCAAGTAGCAGGATCGAGACATTGCTGCAGCCGATCGCCAACAACATGCCGACTGCAGCAAAAAGAAGGTACAGTGTGGAGCCCATATTGCGCGTGGTCTCGTATGGAAGCGGTCGGATGTCGACCTTGAATTTCGGCGGATAGTCGTGCGGCTGTTCTTTCGCGAACTGATCGAGGAGCGGTTCCATTTCAGCATCTGCGGCGGCGAGGCTAATTCCTGGACGCAGTTTCACGACAACCCCGCCACCTTGGGCGTTACCAATTTCCTGTGGCAGATACACGTCCGCGCCCCAGCCCCACGTGAAGTTGGGACGGGTGACGCCAATGATGGTGTACTGCTTGTGATCCAGCTCGAGGATCTTGCCGACGACGGTGGGGTCGCCGTTGAAATGGCGTTGCCAGAACCGGTAGTGGAGCATCACGACCGGTTGCGGCTCCCGACCGTCCGGGGAATCGGAGGGGCCGAGATTGCGGCCGAGCAGAGGGGGAACGCCCAGCGTCGGGAAAGTCTCGCCGATTCCGAAGAAAGCAATGACACCTTCGGGTATGTCGCGTCCGGTGACGATCAAATCGCGCGCGCTCCAGGTTGCGATGCTCGCGAAGGTGTTCAAGTTGCGCAGTTCTCGCAACTGCGACCCCGAAAACCAGACATCGGAGATGTCGCCGCGCGGCTCGCTGACGCTCAAGTTGGCGAGCCGGCCGACATTCGCATACGGAAAGGGATGCATCAGCACGCCGTAAATGACGCTGAAGACGGAGACGGTTGCACCGATGCCCAGGGCCAGGGAGAGAATCGCCGTCACAGCGAACCTTGGATGTTTGATGAGTTGCCGCAGAGAGTAAAGGAAATCCTGAAGAAACGTCGGCATACTCGCTCCTCGCAGTGCGACGGAATGCCAACCATGATCGCACACGATTCTGCCCCGGCCAGTCACTCAGGGAACCGGTAATGGGTCAGTTTGAATCTGCGCTAATGGAGAAGTAATATAGGCCATGGTCGCCCTCGCAATCCTCGTGGGGTTCCTTATCCTGTTTGCCTCATTCTTCTTCTGGCTTGGCTGGAAATGGCGAGCGAATGTAGAAGAGCGGCGACGATACCGAGAGAGCCACCCAAAATACATGCACAGCGGCGGCAGTCGCGAAGCCTCCTAGCGGAGTGCAAGGTAAGACTATCGGGAGAGCAGCCCGACAATCTCCGCAATTGACCAGACGTGATCGGTCACACCAGCTTCCATCGCTTGGGTGACGCAGGTGGTTTGGTGGATTCGGCTGCTCCGGGTTGTAACGTGGACGCGTTCACACTTCGCCTTCACCCACTCGACGATCTTGAGTTGTAGTTGAACTGAAACATGATCTCCCTCCTTAAAGAAAAGAGCGGGAGCCGGATAGCTGACTCCCGCTGCGGGTTAGGCTGCAACTTCCTTCTTAGTCGTCAGCTTCTTCGCTGCGGTTTTCTGAGTAGCCTGGATCGATGTTGGTGAAGACTTCTTCAGAGTCTACTTCCGCGACATCGAGTTGGGCGAACTTGATATCGCTGAGCTGAGATTCAGGTGGGGTGCGGGCTATACCCTGAGCTCGCGAGCGAGCGAAAGAGTACAAATTGGGATCGAGCACTTCGGCGCTCATGATCTCCGCCGTACCTGTGCGAAGCTTTGCCGCAAGAACGGAGGAGACCTCGAACAGATCAAATTTCTTCTTGGGCACAGCTCAATTCAAACTACTGAGCGTTACCTCGGTTCTGAACAGAAAATCGCCGTGGCTGTGAATGACAACTTAGGTTTGTGAGGGATAGTCGCTGTTCTTACGCTTACGGATCGCAGCAAAGGCTCGGCTGCGACAAATCTACGACAAACAATTCCACAAACCACAGCCAGCCAACAAGATTTTCCCGGGACCGATCTCGCATATCCTGCCAAAAGGACCGCCCGGCGATATCGCCGGGCGGTCTGTGCGATTGCATTTTTCAAAAAACGAGGGGCAAAATATAGTTGCCGCTGGTCGGGCCTCCTTGAGGTGCCTCGAGTGGTGTAGAGGCACCGGCGCTGCTTGCTACATCGGTGTGCACACCACCCGCCGCGCAGACACCGTTCGTCGGCTGCCCGTTAAACCATAGACTGAAGCACTTTGAACAGAAACGCCAATTATCTTGTGTTGATTGGATATTTTTCCCAGTATGAATGAAGGGTAGAATATAGTTGCCGCTGGTCGGGCCTCCTTGAGGTGTCTCGGGTGGCGTAGAGGCACCAGCGTTGCTTTCTCGATCGGTGTGCACACCACCCGCCGCACAGACACCGTTCGTCGGCTGCCCATTAAACCATAGACTGAAGCACTTTGAACAGAAACGCCAATTATCTTGTGTTGATTGCGTATTTGTCCCAGTATGAATGAAGGGTAGAATATAGTTGCCGCTGGTCGGGCCTCCTTGAGGTGCCGCGGATGGTGTAGAGGCACCCGCGTTGCTTGCTACATCGGTGTGCTCACCACCCGCCGCACAGACACCGTTCGTCGGCTGCCCATTAAACCATAGACTGAAGCACTTCGAACAGAAACGCCAATCAGCTTGCGTAGATGCCATACAGTTTCCTCTTTCCTAGGTATGGATTTATACATTGGTGGTTCTCATCTCGTCGAAAATACCTAAAACATCCGCGACGGTATAGTAAAAACGCGACATTCCGTAAAAAATATGAGAGGATTATGTCCTCCCGGCATTTGCGGCCCCGTCACAATTTAAGAAGAGTTCTGCGTTACGCCTGACGCTCGGATAAACCGATTCCAGCAAAAGCCATTTGTCTTTCGTTGCGCAAGAGATCCAGGGGTTTTGAGGGCAAATCTCCGTGCATGAAACCTATTCAGCTTCTCCTCGTCTTGAATTGAAGAACTACGTTTGTGCCTTTGCGCAGCGAAGGCTAGAGCAAGACAGTGCGGCTCTTGTAGAGCCTGTGCCGGCATGTCTGGAGCAAATATTTAACTTTGAATTCGGCATCCACCCTATTGGAGAATTAGGAGATGCTAGGCGATTCACGCTCAATCGGCTTAGCATCGTTGGGGCAAGTGCTTATCGCCCGTTCAATATGCATCTCTATGGCGGGGTGGAAAGTTTCGCGATATTCTTCCAGCCCCTGGCTTTCTGGCAACTCTTTGGATTGCCTATGGATTCTTTCGTGAATCAACACTACGAGGGATATGCCGTGCTGGGTCGCGAGGCTGATCAACTATGGAACAGGCTGGCCGAGGCCGTTACGTTTGCTGAGCGAGTCAAATTTGCAGAAGCTTATCTGCTCCCGAAAGCGCTGAATGCTGGAAGAAAGAGCTCAATCATGAATGCAGCACTCTAT
Organism: Edaphobacter aggregans; assembly: GCF_003945235.1. Taxonomy (NCBI): domain Bacteria; kingdom Pseudomonadati; phylum Acidobacteriota; class Terriglobia; order Terriglobales; family Acidobacteriaceae; genus Edaphobacter; species Edaphobacter aggregans. Next base: position 140,487 of record NZ_RSDW01000001.1, on the reverse strand, counting down.
ATATCTCGAGCGAAGGGTACTTTGCGATTGGATCACGTTGCTAATCAGTTGTCCCTGGGACTGCGGCAGTTTGAGCGCAATTTCCTGAGTGAAATTGGTTTGAGTCCCAAACTGTATTCGCGAGTAGCGCGATTTCAGGCTGCGCTTGACATGAGAATCCATCGCCAGGATACCGGCTGGGCTAATCTCGCGAATGAGTTTGGATACTACGATCAGACGCACATGATTAAAGACTTTCAAAAACTCAGTGGGTTTAGTCCCAAAGATCTTCTCTTGCGGATTGGCGACATGCGTCCTCCAGCGCTGATGGGAGCAGTTGGTGAAAGTCAAATTTTGACGACGTCGGTGAGTGATCATCGCCTTATCCCGAGATAAGGCCTCCCGCCGCTTGAGCAAACAGCACTGCTGCCGCAAGGCAGAGGTCTGCCGGGAACTCCAAGTGGTGATATCCGCGACCTTGACCTCCCCCAATCTCACGTAATCAAGCACCAATGAACGCTCACCGCAAGCGACGAGAATCGATTCACTCGATACCTCCGGCGCGCTTGAGCTGTAGCGTGAGGAATTATTTGTCGTAACTCTTGAGGAATTATTTGTCGTAGGGTGGCGAGTTTCAGGCTTGGCCGATGACAAGGCTGTCCCGCGCTGCTTCGACGATCTCGACCGAGATTACCTGGGTGTCGTTGACGCCTAGGACGCGTTCCACCTGAGTGAGCAGCCGTGTGAGAAGTCGCAAGTTGCCGCCGGTCATTCTAACTAGACGAGCTACGACTTCGGGGGTGAAGCCGCTGTCAGGTAAGGTCACGCCGGGTGGTGTCCAGCATCGTTCAAGAAGCTCTTGGACCTCGGCAGCCCCGAGCGGCCGAAACTCATGAACGAAGCCGATACGCGAGTAAAGTTGAAGAAAGCGAGCAATGCGCTTCTCGATGCCGGGCATACCGATCAGGATCATGCCCATGTCGCCGCTGTCGAAGACGGAGCGCACTTGTTCTAGGCTGTTCATCAGCAGTCGGTCGGTCTCGTCGACGACGATGAGGGTTGTTGGGTCCGAAACCTCCTTCTGGCGAGCCTGATAGTACTGGTACGTCTGAAAATAGATGGGGTCCACAGCCGGCCGATCACAGGGCGAGCACCCTGGTCTATCGAGGATCTCGCGCCGCCTTGCCTCATCTCGAAGCCTGATCGTTTCGAGTACAGTACGAGCTTCCGCTCGATTGGCCGCACGGCAATTCCGGTCAACTTTTCTCTTGCTCTGCCTAAGTCCGAAGCGACTCTCGAGGGCGTGTTGACGACCTCAGCGGTATTCATGACCGTGTCGAACATAATGGAAGGCATCGTTGCTTCGCTCCATCGATCGTAGTCAGCCAACGAGTCTGCGCGACTGTACCGTCGAGCTGAAAGCGTTTTGCCCACACCAGGTGGTCCGTAGCACAGGCCGATATACCGGTAGGCCTTGCAAGCGTCGCTGAACTCGACAAATTTGCGGTGCTCTGAAGTCTCGACAAACCCGTCATCACTCGTTTCTGTAACGCTTGATTCCGTTCTATGGGAAGAGAAAGATTTTGAACGCCGAAGGATTTTTTCGTCAATTGTTGACTTCAGGACGAGTCACTCGTCAAGTTTTCGCTGATGGGGGTGACGGTGCTGGTGGTGGTCTTCATGGTGTTTCTTCCTTGGCCTTGGCCGTTGTTTTTCATGCCATGCGTGGCATGTACCTACATGCCGAACGCCTCCTGGCGAAGGCGGGGGTAGCAAGGCGCAACGGGGAGGGGGATCTCCCACCCTTGGAGAGGGAGCCGCAGGCGGAACGGAAAGGGCGAAGCGCAGCGGAGGTCTGCACAAGCGCAGCGCGGAAGATTGGGGAGACCCCTTGCGCCGCGCGATCGGGGCAGCGCCCCTTAGCGTACTTAGCACTTCGGTTACAAAACAGACCCTGAGACATGGTTTACAGCGAAGCGCGACGCGACAATTCCTCAGCATTGGGCACGCACGACGATGTTGTATGCCCTGGAAGGAGAGTCGGATCTTGGATCAACGTTTGCAGTTTCTGTCCAGTTATCAGAAGGAAGAGATGTCGGTAGCGGACCTGTGCCGTGAGTATGGAATCTCCCGCCCAACGGGCTACCGTTGGATCAATCGCTACAACGAGACCGGGCCAGAAGGACTCGTGGATCGCAGTCGCCGCCTGCATGGTTGCTCGCACGCGACGCTCGAGCCAATCGAGAACACCATCCTCGTGCTTCGGGCCAAGCATCCGTCCTGGGGCGCGCGGAAGCTTAAGGCAAGGCTGGAGATGCTACAGCCGGACGTGGTGTGGCCTGCGGCCAGCACATTTGGCAACATCTTGAGCCGAGCGGGCTTGTCCAGTCCGCAGAAGAAAAGAAAACGAACCACGCCATGCTCAGAGCCGTTCTCTATGGTTACTGGTCCGAATCAGCTATGGTGCATGGATTTCAAAGGCTACTTCGCCACTGGTGACGGCAAGCGCTGCGATCCGTTCACCATAACAGACGCGCACAGCCGTTATTTGATTCGTTGCCAGATCGTCTCGCGTATGGACCTCAGCCAAGTCCGGGCAATCTGCGAAGCAGCAATGCGGGAGTACGGAGTGCCAGCACGGATCAGAACCGACAACGGCGCACCGTTTGCGGGCACCGGGCTATTGGGGCTGTCAAAGCTCTCACTCGGCTGGATGAAGCTGGGGATTGTTCATGAGCGCATTCAGGCAGGTCGGCCGCAACAAAACGGTCGCCATGAGCGGATGCACCGCACGCTGAAGGAGGACACGACGAAACCGCCTGCGGCATCCCTTCGTGCACAACAGAGCCGCTTCGATAACTTTCGCTATGTGTTCAATAACGAGCGCCCGCATGAGGGCCTGAACAACCAAGTCCCAGCGAGTCTCTATCACGCCAGTTCCGTCCGACTGCCACGCAAGTTGCCGGAGTTCACGTATCGCAAGGGTCTCCTTCTGCGACGGGTGAACAATAGCGGCGACATCAGCTGGCACAAAAACAGAGTCTTCATCAGCGAGGTATTCCGCTTCGAAGAGTTGGCATTCGAGTTGATCACACCAGGGTTTTACAGAGTCTTCTTTCGAAACATGGAGATCGGAGAGCTCAATGTGGAAGACCTTCGCTTCAGAGCTGCGCGGAGAGTAGTCTGATCTCGCCATGCGAAATGGTATTCAAATCGGCCGTTTCATTGAGTGAATGGCCGATTCGACAAGATCCATTTCCGTGGTTCCTTCAGGCGCGATACGAACAAGTGCTTTGAGGCGGTCAGTTAACAACAGAAGGGATAATCCGTGAACCAGCGCCCAATTCGCAGCCATTGCGCCAACTTGAGACAGCGTTGGCTGTTCCATACTTACACCGCGTGTCCCGGCCAATACAGAGATTGCGCGTTTCCTGGCTGATTGTAGTGCAGGGCTTTTCGAATCGAGACGGATCGGATCCGACATCAGCTGGTACAGCGCCGGATTAGCTTTAGCGAACGCGATGTAGGTTTTAGCCAGTTCAAGGGGGGAATCTCCTTCTTTGTTGGCTGCCCCGATGAGTTTGTCAGAGAGGCGGTCAAATCCTTCAGCCGCCAATGCGCTCAAGAGTGAACCCAAATCCGTAAAGTGATTTGCAGGTGCAGCATGCGAAACCCCCGTGGCCCGAGCCGCTGCCCGTAAAGATAATGCGCTCAGTCCGTCGCGCTTCAGAATGGACTCAGCGGATCGCAACAACGCTTCGCGCAGGTCTCCGTGATGATAGGGCTTCGTATTCTGCTGAATTCGAGTCGTCTTCATGAATCTATTCTTAAATTTTATGTTGTCACTGTCAATATACGCGCGCTATTATTTAGAGAGATCGCATTCTCAATGCGAGGTGTCGTCTTCCAGCACTGGGAGAGACTTTCAAGGTGTGCCCTCCGCAGGGCTTCGAATCAGGCCATCTCGGCTCTTTGTCGGAATCCCACGTGTGATCTGGCCCTGGCACTTGGTCGCCTCAGCTGGCAAGCCAGCAAAGGGTCAACGACCAAAGCGACATCTGCAGTAAAACAATTCGGATTAACAAAGAATCTTAACAGTGACCAGATGCATCTATATTGTTGATGTTGACAGTGGCTATATTAACAAAAAGAAAACTTTGAAGGAGAAAGCAATGACGCGTGCACCTGGAGCGTATGCTTCCGACGAACGATTCAGGAGCGCTGTACTGGTCGGCAAACCTTCCGGAAACTTTCATGCAATTCAACTTATCGCGACATATCGACAGGAGAGGCAAAATGCAAAACGAAACCATTAATCGCGGCCTAAGTTCTCCGCCATAGGGAAGCGTCACCGCCGAAACGACAATTTCGGCAAAGCTAACAGACGCAACACCAACCTATACATGTCAGGTCACCTGCAACGGGCGCCAAGTTCAATCTCAAGATTTAGTACCAACAGCAACAAGCACTGCGGGAGCGGCTCGCGCAACGCCTTCACGAAACCTCGGCCGTATAGAGAAGTACAGGTTCTGAACCATAACCCGGTAGCACTGGCCCGTACACCGGGCAGAAGAGGATCAATATGTCTAGTTACACGCTCACTTACAACACTCAGTTAACCGAGGATTTCATCCACGCCGAATCGATTTTGGCCTCGTCGACCGCAGCGAATCCGATTGCTACATTTCTGAACTCGAGCAATCAATCGGAGGCATTAGTGATTCACGACGATGGAGAGCTCTGTCATTTGCAGCGCGAACCGCTTAGCAGCTCCGGCTGGAATATCATCGGCATCGGCGCTCAGGTTGCTACGATCAGTGCGGCAAACAGCGGGAACGTCTGGATAACGGACTACGACCAGAACATCTGGATGAGCAATGCCGGCCATTGGAACCTGATCCAGAATCTGCCGGGCGGCAACCAGCAGATCTCAGTGCTGACCGACGGGACCATATACGGAACGGCGCAACAAAACGGGCAATACGTCCTTTACGCTTACGACCCCGGCAGTGCCTCGTTCGTGCAGCAGCAATTGGTTCTGTATTCAACCTCGCCCGTCGGAAGTACGGGCAATCTCTGGTCGATCGACGATAACAGTGCGATTGTGGCAACTGACGGGGTGGAGGGGTGGACCGTGTTCCAGAGCCAGCCCAACAACACGCCGGAGCAGATGTTTGTTTCGGCCGACCAAGCCGTCTGGGCCCTTTGCGATTCCAACACGCTCTATACACTAGACAGCGACGGCATCTATTGGGACCAATTGAAGGTGCCGGAGGACATGTTCGGCTTCGCGCCCGTGAATGCCAATCAATTCTACGCGTTGAGTAGGGAGCAAAGCGGCGCGATCACACTCTACTCCTGTGACGGCAATGGCAACAACACTTCCGTCCCCCAGCCTACCGGACGTCCCCTGAACGGGATTTCAGTCGGGATGGACGGGAGCCTATGGGGTCTCGACACAACCGGAACCGTGTGGCGCTATGCCGACAGCACATGGATCCGGCAGATCCAGCCAACGGATCTTTCGGGTACAACCGGTGGACTAAGCGTGAGCGAAGTTGTCACGGGCCGGCACGCGATGGGCCATCAGTATGCGTTTTACGTGATTGACGGCGACCTGAACTGGTCGGTGTTCCAGGAGCAGGAAGGCGTGTTTGGAGGTTACTGGACGCCAATGACGCCGGTGTATTCGGGGATCAGCAACATCGGGGTAGTGAACGACCCCACAGCCGATTCGAACCTGATGGTTTATGGGCTTAACTCAAATGGCGACTTCGTCCTGGTGCAGAACGTAGAAGGAACCTGGACTGCCGGCGAGCATTCGATGAAGACCTCGCTATCAGGCCCGCAGCAATACTTCAACTGTGGGGGGCAGTGGGTCACGTGCGCCATCGTAAACGGAGACCTGGTGATAGGCCCGCCGGCGGAGAAGCTTGCCAAAGTGGACGGGCTGCCGACGCTTGCGTCGGTGATTCCATTCGCCACGAATCCTCAGGGCATTTCGGCCTCACTACTTGCTGTTCTCGACACCAGCGGCCAGATCTGGACCGTAATGACCGACCTCCAAACATTTAACGTCCAGCAGTTGACTGACTCCAGCAGCGATCCCATCGGAACGATTACCGGTGCCACCGGCATGATCGCAACGGCCAGCTCCGGCGCGCGGATTTACGCACGCGACATCAACAATTCGCTTTGGGTGATCCGGCAGGTTAGCGAAGCTCAAGGTACACCGCCTCAATTCGGCTGGTCCCAATTCCATCCTCTTGGCGATGAGTGCGCGGTACTGGCGACGGGATGCACGATGTCGGCGCCGAACGTGGCAAATACGCCGCCGGTGGATCTGTTCAGCCTCGATTCGGGTTATGAAATAAACGTACTTTCCGAGGACGCCATCACAGGCGCGCTCACCGACGTTGTGATGTTGAAACCGGCCGGCACGAATGAGGACGCCGAATATGTCAGCCGCTATGTCAGTGAACTGACTGTTACCGACGATAACTCGTCGCCGCAGCCCGGCGTACAGATTTCGATTACGGCGGACCAGGCGACAGGCGTATGGGTGGGACAAACGCTGTACAACGTTACTCCCGATGAACCAGTGCAGCTGACCACCAACCAGGCGGGACAAATAACGTTCGCGTTCTTCGCAGGCGATCTTGACACACCGACGTTCTCGTTCAGCGCGCCGAACCTGGTAAACCCACCTGCGGTTTATCCGGCCCAGAACGTGAATGACTATCTCTCGGGAAGCGCTGCCGCGTTGCCCGGGCGCCCGCAGTTTGACTCAGCAGGAAATACGCTCTCTGCCGCCACTATGCAGACCCTACCGGATTGGGAGCCGAACTCGACCACAGCATTCGTGCAGCCCGACTACGTCGGCAATACGGGGGCGGCAGCCAGTGCAATCACCAGCGCTTATACTGTCCCACTGAAAAGCGGGGGCACACCGGGTCAATGGTCGCCGGTTGATCCCCCTGCCGGCGACCTGGGCGCATCGCCGTTCTGGCATGACCTGTGCAAGTTTCCTCACGACATCATGCATGCGATAAAGACGGCCGCACTCACAGTGTCCGATGTTGCTGTGGATGTTGAACAGGGTGTGTTGCATGTGACGATGGTTCTGGCGAACGGGATGAATCAATTGATGAACCTCGTTATCGCCACATTCGAAGACGTCGTCTCTGCCGTGAAAACTGCGATCCGCGCCATCGGGCGTGCCGTCGACGACGCGATTCATTGGCTTAAGGCGCTGTTCGATTGGGGCGATGTGATCAACACGAAGCGTGTGCTCAAAGCCGGCATTAACGGGTTGATGACCCAGTTGGCGACCAACCTGGCCGACCCCGCATCGCCGTACTATGCGAAAACGATCTTCAATACCTATTATGACGAGGACGTAAAGGATAAGGTCAAAAACGCATTTAATAACATCTCATCGATATTTGCGCAGGGGAAGAGCCTGTCCACAATCAGCAGCGCTGCGCCCTTTCCGTCGAATTCCCCCACCGGGCCGGATGCGCTGCATCCGACCAATGTCTCTGGTTCGCAAACCAATAACGGCACGCAGACCAATTACGTTAACACGCATGTGGCGAACTACACGGGCAATGGGGGCACGTTCCCTCCGCAGCAGATGAGCAGTGATCCGACGAACCTGTTTACGGTGCTCTATAACAACATCACCCAAAATCTGGTTCAGAATAATGATTTTCAACCGATGGAAACTGTAGGAAGTCTTCAATCCCTTTTCGCGAATCCGAAGAGTTTTGCAGACGTAGCCATGTACGACATCATCACGGCGATGGAAGACGCGGTACTCGCAATTCTGGATACCATCGAAGCCGTCTTCGATTCACTGATTGATCTGGGAGGCATGGCGTTGACGGGCTTCCAGGATGTAATGAATAAGACCATCGACATCCCTATAATCAGCTGGATTTATAAGAAGGTTTCAGGTGACCCACTTTCGTTGCTGGATCTCATGTGCCTTTGTGGGGCTGTGCCGGCGACCATCGTATACAAACTGACTTTCGGAATGCCGGATGCGAACCCGCCGTTCACTCCGGCGCAGGCCGAGGAGCTGGAGAATACATATGCCTCGAACTTCCCATGGCCTGCGTTTGCGGGGGGCAGTTCCGGGGTCTCCCTGACGGCCGGGTTGTTGGGGGGCGCTCCCTTTCCAGGGGCGGGCGCCCTGATGGTATTGAATGCGCTGACTTACGCTATCTTCGACGCGCTCAATGACCTTTCGGCCTACTCCGCGGCTACGACTCCCACGCTGGCACCAGATCCGATTACAACGTTCTTCAGTTGGGCCAGCATCGTAACCACGATGGTAAGCCAGTGGCTCACCGCCCCATTCGATATTTTCGTGTCGCAATCGACGACAGCCGAGCAGATGACCTTGGCGCTCTGGTCATTGAATTTTATACCGGTTCTGAGCGGGCTGGTGTTCACCGTGGGTTCGGATGTAAAAAAGCTCGCGGAATTCAACCAGGACTTCGGCTTGTGGCTAACGTGCGCTACTGGAGTTTTCCTGTTTGCGATGGGCATCGCAACCAGCGTCGAGCAGAGCGACGATTCGACAGGTAAGTACAATGCCTTGTACTGGGTACAGAATGGCATCGCGCCCGTACCTACTGCGATGAAGCCTTTAACCATTGTAGGGAAGGATGGCAACCAGCCGGCAGGCGCCATCGCAATCGGCGTGTTGTTAGGTTGTGACGGAGTGATGGACATTGCGAACGGTTCGCTGGCCTTTGCCGAAGATGCGTCATAGCCGAATCTGAAACAAACTTGAAGTCATATTCGGCGGTACGGCTACAGGGCGTGAGGCGGACACGTCTGTCACCGGAAAACACGTTGTTAACTTATGTCTGTGTCGCGCGATGACCACGTGCGCCGGACGAAAGATTTGGAAACTCGTGGCTTGTCTTCAGACCTGATCGAAAGCCTTTTCGGCGGACGAGAACGGCGTATGGCCGGGAAACTCAAATTGCGTAGAGATCAGGCTGTCGTTTATCACAATAAATGTCGTACTTTTATCACGGTATATTTCTTAGTACTCGTCATAAAGGGTGTTCCTTTCTGGAGAGGTTGAGCCGTGCACTCAAAACCTACTCCAGAAACGGGCACCCTTTTATGATGTGTGGTTCCTGTTCTCAAAACGGGCCTTCGCGGTGATTGTGACGTTGTGAAACGCGCTTCCAAAGCGGGCCGTGGAAATGACAGAGTATGGAAAGCATGGAAAGCCAAGAAGCCGGCCTTCCCCCCTTTCCACATTCCCACGGCCTCGGGTGCTGGCATATTTCAAGGTGTAAGAGCATGAGAGAGACCGAAGCCAAGGCCTTTTAGACCGCAAGGGGCTTGTAACGGATGTCTCAGGTCCACAGCGTAACGCATGTCCCGGTACACTCACCCCCTGAGCGTACTTAGCACTTGCGTTACAAAACAGACCGGAGACATGGTTTACAGCGGAGCTCGACGGCGACAATTCCTCAGCATTGGGTAACGCACGACGATGTTGTATGCCCTGAAAGAGAGTAGGATCTTGGATCAACGCCTGCAGTTTTTGTCGAGTTATCAGAAGGAAGAGATGTCAGTGGCGGACCTGTGTCGCACGCATGGGATCTCACGTCCAACGGCCTACCGCTGGATCAATCGCTACAACGAGACTGGGCCGGAAGGACTCGTGGATCCCCAGCCGTCGCCCACATGGCTGCTCCCACGCGACGCTCGAGCCGATCGAGACACCATCCTCGTGCTTCGGGCCAAGCATCCGTCCTGGGGCGCGCGAAAGCTCAAGGTAAGGCTGGAGATGCTCCAGCCGGAAGTGGTGTGGCCTGCGGCCAGCACGTTCACGCAATATACATAAGATGCGAAATCGGATCTAAAGAATCTCGCGAGCATGCACGACATCTCTTAGAGAGGTCGAAGATATTTACTTGGTGATAGCATTTTGAAATGCTCTACAAGTTGTCATTCACCAGGACGGCCGATGGTCTGTTAAGGGTAAGCGCGAGTGTTGGCCGTGCTTCGGAGCATGTCATCGCGATTTATCAGAGTGATCTGGCATTTCTTCATTTGCTGAAGCATGCCGGTCTGACCCAGGAAGTGATCGACAAGTTGGAACGCGCCGTCGAGATCGGTTTTGGTCCGGCTCGAACTCCTGCATGCTGCGAGGAAGTTGAGCTCGACGATGATCAGCTTTCTTTCCTCCGACTTGCTGTCGCGCGCACACTTTCTCCTACGATTGACGTGTAGCCGCTCGGGCAGGTGCTCATAGGCGTTCCTAATGGAATAAACGAACAGCACCAAGATTGAAATTGCGCTCAGGATCACTAGAACTGCGAGATAAGCGATGTGGTCGACCACCCTGTTCCTCCTGAGGCGTGGCCTTGACCCAACTCCTTGCCAATCCTGCACAATGATTGACATAGAACACCTCCTGGTTTTTGAGTCCATCGTTGGCTAGCGATGGTTCAGCTATGCCTGCCGCTGGAGTCGCCACACAATGTGGCGTCACCGATAGCCCTCGACTACTGATGAAGAACTGCAAAATGATCCGCATAGCTGATGAATGCGCTCTGGAAGAGCGCCGTTGGCAGCACCCCATCGACATCGGGCTTAACGGGAACTTCCTTGCCTGCCGCCACCGGCGTAACAAAAGAGATTTGATGAAAAAAGAGATGGCCAACCTGCATGTCCTGCGGCATGAGGACGGCAAACGCCTGTGCGACTTCGTCAGCCTTGCGATGGCTCTGCGACGCGCCCATAATCTGCACAGGCGTCACCCGCTTCCCGCACTCAAACAGAACCGGAACATCGATACCCGAATCCAGTTGCAGAAGCAGGGGGCGGTCGGTGATCCCAGAGACGCGAATCGAAAGGATCATCGGCAGCGTGAACGGCAAGTATTCATTTGCATGCAGTGGTGGCGTCAGCGCGATTCGTTCTCCCTTGACCTGTTGTTGCAGTTCCTTCGTCTCATCCAGGCAGATGATGTGGTGCTGATAGTCGATCAGCAGATCGAAATGTCCGAGAAAATTCTCGCCCAGGATTCCCCGGATGCGCGGGTCGGTCTGCTGTATCTGCTTCAGGTCCTGAATCAGAATGAGCGCGTCTTTGGTCGAATACGCCCCGACCTGTAGCAGCTTCATTTGCGCATAGGCAGCTCGCAAGTAAGACCCGACCCCAGTCACGTGCGTCGCACCCAGTGGCAAAGGATGAAGCTCTGCGGCCAGTTTCGGGTCGATCGTCGTGATCTGCGCCCCGGTATCCACCACAAAATCATAAGGGCCGATGTTGTCCAGCATTACCGGAACAGTAATAAGGGAGCGACCGACGAAACGCAGGCGTATACTGGCCACGTTTCCCGGACAGTGCGCTTCGCCATAGAGCGCGGGAACCATGGCTAACGCGAGACTGGCGGATGCAAGCCATTTGAGTGTTGTCATCGGAGATCACCTCAACCTGGTTGGCTGAGTGAACTCTCCGCTTACGGCTTCGCATGGTCTTTACGGATTTCCTCTCATTCCCCTAGAAACCGATGATGGTTTTACGAGGGATATATGGAAGATCAGGGCTGCATCTTTCGGTTTGCGGACGTGGAGGTTCACGAGCGGAATTTTTCAGTGGTCAAGGCGGGAGAAGTGTTGGCCGTCGAGCCGAAAGTCTTTAGGGTTCTGCAATTTCTGCTGCACCATGCAGACCGTGTAGTGACGAAAGACGAACTTCTGAACGCGGTCTGGAACGACTGCTCCGTCTCCGAAAGCTCCCTCACGCGAAGTGTTGCGATTCTGCGGCGAATGCTCGGTGACGACATCCATGAACCGCGCTTCATCGCCACCGTCCCCACCATTGGGTATCGCTTCATCTGCGATGTCCAGGTCACCGAAGATGGTTTCGCCGTACCGTGGACGGCCAATGCAGCGCCCTCGGCATCCATGCAAGTGGCTCAAACAACGCCTGCTACGCTCGTAACACCTGGTCGGAGAATCGCAATCATCGCCGCGCTCGCGGCATGCGCCGTTTTCGCTGCGGTTTTCGGATGGTTCTGGCAGAGACAACACCGCCGCGCACAGGCGGCCGTGTCCGTCAGACTCATTCCGCTTACCACTTACCCAGGCATTGCACAGCATCCGTCCCTATCTCCGGATGGTAGCCAGGTAGCATTTTCATGGAATGGGCCCGACGAGGGAAACTTTGACATCTATGTGAAGACCGCGGCGGCCGGAACTGCGGGGGCAGTTCCTCCCTTACGGCTTACCACCGACCCAGCCGACGACATCGATCCAGTGTGGTCACCCGACGGAAGCTCAATTGCCTTCCTGCGAAAGATCAACCCAGAGAACCAGTTCAAAGTTCTTTTGATACCGGCTCTGGGCGGTCCGGAACGGGAGCTGGCAGATGTTTCGATTCCGGAGACTGGATGGTTGATCGCACCCTACCTTGCATGGATGCCCGACAATCAGTCGCTAGTCATTACCGACCAACCATCGCCCGAGCATCCGACGGCCCTCTATCTTCTCTCGACGCGCACAGGCGAAAAGCAGCAACTGACCTTTCCTCCGTCCGGCGTTTTTGGCGATTCTTGCGTCGCCGTCCCCCCCGATGGCACGGCGCTCGCTTTCCGCCGCGCCAACACCGCGGGTCAGTGGACGGGAGGGATCTACGTGCTTGAGCTCGACAACGACTTGAAACCTCGCGGCGACCCACGACAGGTAACTCCCGAACCTGGCCCAGTACTTCAGAATCATATATTTGATTGGTCGTGCGTAGTGTGGACAGCAGATAGTCGGCGGTTGCTCTTTCCTTACGGTCTCGGGCTCTGGACGGCTCCGGTTTCGGTGGGAAGTCGGACCCCAATCCGCACTCAGGCAACAATGGCAATCGAAACTGGAGGTGGAGTCCACTGGCTAACTGTTTCTCGCGCTTCAGCCCGACTGGCTTACGCTTTGGTGAGCGGAGGCGGTCAGAATATCTGGCGGATGCAGATCCCTTCGGCGCACCAGAAACCTGAACCTCCGACAAAACTGCTGACCTCTCTTGGAGGAGGCTTTGCCCAGCAGTATTCTCCTAACGGCACGAAGGTTGCATTCGAGTCGAGTCAAAGCGGTAACCTTGAGATATGGGTTTGCAGCAGCAAAGGGCAGGACTGCACGCAACTGACCTCAATTGGCGCTAGTGCCACAGGCGTGCCCACGTGGTCTCCCGACGGAAAACAGATTGCGTTCTACACCAACATCGACGGCAAACCGCAAATCTATGTTATTCCGACAGGGGGCGGAGCCACGCGCCGTCTCACGTCTGAAAGCTCCGGCGCAATGTTCCCTAGTTGGTCGCGAAATGGTGAATGGATTTACTTCTCCTCTAAAAAAAGTGGGACATCTCAGATTTGGAAGATGCCTTCGAGTGGCGGGCAGGCGGTTCAGGTAACGAGCAGTGGTGGATTAGCTTGTTCTGAATCGCCCGATGGCAAATGGCTGTACTTCGCGGGCGAAGGCACTGACGCCAGCCTGTGGAGGATGCCTGTTGGCGGTGGTTCGCAGACGCGGGTTCTGCCGACGGTCACTCGCTGGAACTTTGCCATCATCGATGACGGCGTCTACTTCGTAACCAGGACCGGGCGCGGCTTCGCGATTGAGCTCCTCAACTCGGCCTCTGGCAAGATCGACGTGATCGCACCGATCCGTGAAGGCTATTTCGGATTCGCCGTCTCCCCCGACCGCAAATCGATTCTCTACACTCAGGCAATCGCCCTAAGCAGCGAACTGGTTCTGGCTGAGGGGTTCAGATAACAAAAAGAAATCGAAAAGGAGCGTGGCTTTACGAGGGATCAAAAGAAGGGGGTGCTCGTTAATGGAAGCGGCGACGTGAACTCGCAGCGATAGCCAACACGGCGCCGATCGCTTGCGGATGCCTCTGCCATCCCCGAACCTCTGCCAACATCCGGTTAGTTAGTTTGCGTCCGCTAAGAGCATGGCGGACGTCTCCCTGGAGTTTCGCGAGCAGTTCTCTGCAGCTCGGCCTACAGCGTTTCGATGCGAAGTACGCCAAGCATGTCTATCACCTGAGTCCAGCGGAGGTCAGTCTTGGATTCGACGATGAATCCAACCGTGTCGATTTCCTCGAGTTCCGCACGCTGGGGGATGGTCGCACTCGGTATGTTGAAGGACTGCGCGTATTTTTTCTTGACCTCGAGTGTCTACTGACCCATCGCTTGGCCTCCGCCGTTAAGGTGCTCATCCATGCCAAAGGCCCTACTCAACTTACATGGATGTCAGCTATACGAGACCGGCAATGGGAAGCAAAGGTAACCCTGCCATCAGTGTGACGGACGTTGTGGCGTAATCTGCCAACACCGATACGTTCACACGCCATAGAAAACAAAACGTTGCGCTAAGTTGGGTGATCTAAAGATGTATCTAATATCGCAGATTGGAATCTCAAGTCATTTCCCGGCGGGCCGACAGGGCGCTACATCGAGTTACGGAGATCAATGAACGCTTGATCAGTGTTCGAGAGGCGGATCAGGCCCTTGCGAGGATATTCGATCTCGAGAGTGGCATAAATGGTCAGAGAAAAGACAGCGGCGAAGGCAATGATATGAAGCAAATTTCGGTGGGGGTCAGTCATGTTGTAACCGGCAAAAAGAGCGCAGCCGCAGCTGAGTGCAAAAAGTAGTAGGTAAACAATCAGGGGTGGGTGCATATCGAAGGCGTTCTTGCGAGTAATGGTGATCTCGAACATTTGATTCAGGGCAGGGAGAAGCAGCCTTCCTCCCTCCGAGTGACCGTCGCTGGTTGTAGTTGCCGCGATTGCCTTTGCCCAAATGATCTTTTGAAGACGAACGGTTTCTTCGCTGACGGGCATATTCGTCGGAGAATCGAAACGGTCAAGTCGGGAGGTGACATAATCGCGGAACTTATCTCGAAATTCGGGTTGGAGTTCTCTCGGCAGGAGGTCGAGACGGAGGTATGCAGTGCCGATATCGTTGACCTCTTCAATCACAAGCTTGCGGTGGGTGTCGTAGCGGGCGATAGCTCCGGAAAAGGTGAAGGCAAGAAGCAGACCGAAAAGCCCGAAGATCGCGCCTTCGATAGCAGAGTTGGACTTCTGATGGGGAGATCGGGCATGCAACCTTCGACCCAGCTCAATTAGAAGAAGCATGGCGAAGAACAGTGGGAGCGCATCGATAGGAGAGAGGCTCATTCGTCCATCATGACCCGTCGCAAAAACTTTGACCACTAGGCAGAATGTTAGAGAAAATGCCAAAAATCGCGGTACGCGCGCTAGAGGTTCACAGGTACTTCGACAATGCGGATCGGCGGCCGGATCCTGAGTCTTGCGCTTGAATCAGTTGATTTCGACGATAGTAAGCTCGACATCAAGCTGTGGTCCGTCCGCTCCAAGCAGGAGCGCGTTATTGCGAGCACGGACCGCTTTGACCAAGGTTTCAATCCGTTCCTCGTCGGCTTGTGCGACAACTATTGGTCGCTGGGTATTAGCCGCCGGGGCATCGGCACAGGAGCGAGGCCATCGAGGCCAGCGACTTCGAAAATTCTTACATTTGTGAGATCAATGAAGCGCACAAAACTCAGGAACTGGTAGTAAAACAGGCAGCATGAGTAGTAAAGAACATTATCAACAAACGGCCGTAAATATCGGATGAATAGCAGCTTATAGCGACAGATAGTACCCGGCAAGCCGCCAGCTCGACGGCTGTTAACCGAAGGGTTGTAGGGTTCGAGTCCTACCTCAGGAGCCATTCTTTCAAATCAGTTAGGGCGACCCTCTCCGGCAGCCGCTTCCGAGAGCGGTGAATTTACGGGTACTCCGTTTGAATTGTTGTGCTGATGCTTTCCACAGCACCCCGCAACTCATTCAAAGGGAAGTACCCATAACGGCCAGCCATTCGTACCATTGTCGCCGTGCTCCATCCGCCGACCTTTACAACTTTGGCGATAGGAATCCCGGCAGTCAGCATCCGCGACACGGCGGTGTGCCGTAGGTCATGGAATCGGCAGGGTTGCGGAACACTCTTCCCCGTGGAATACGTCTCCCTCTAAGATCCGCGCTGCTCTCAACTTTGTAGCATCCCCGGATTCCTTGATGCTCCCGATTGGCTTGGTTGGGTCTGGGTCGTATGCCTTAGCACAGAACTTGTCACCAGCGGCCCCGTAACGCCTCCGAGGGGAAGACGTAGTGTCCCCTGTCCTTGGGCTCCGGGAAACGAGTTGCCCAGAAGCCAAGGGAGGCCATCGCACACTGGTTTAGCGGAGGATTCGGCCTGTGCCGGAAGCCATCTTGTCCCTCCCCCAACGGAGGCAACGGTTCTCGAAATCAACGCTCCCCCATTGCAGCGTCCGAACCACTCCAAACCGCGCTCCCGTCTCGATTGCCAGCGTCACAAGCGGAACGAGCGAACGAGAACGGGACTTCCCGCAAGCCTGTAAGAGGGCCGCTCCTCTTCCGCGGTAATCGCCCGTCCCACGTCTTCCCGTGTCGGCAGCATCTTCACATCCGGTTGCAGCCGCGCTCCTTGGCCGGAGCGTTTCAGGATGGCCTGGAGCGTCCCTATCTCCAGGCCGCCGTCCGACCACCCAGTAGAGGTGTGTTTTTGAAAAGAGAAAAGGGAACGCAATGGTTACAATAATGGTTACAGTGGGCAAAAAGAAGGCCAGCCACCGAGGGCTGACCTTCTCGCATCTTATTGATTCTTTGGATTGGTGCGGAGGAGGGGACTTGAACCCCTATGCCTTGCGGCGCTAGCACCTCAAGCTAGTGCGTCTGCCAATTTCGCCACCTCCGCGTTGAGCCCTGCACACAAGTGCGGGGTAGCGGTGAGCAATCCGAAGACAAGTATACCATCTGACGACGGATTCATCGACTCGGGTGCGGGTGGTATTGCGGAGTGCTGAAGAAGGTACGACCGCGGACAAAGGAGGAAGAACATGGAGTGAATCGGGGGCAGGGGCTTGCCTTGTATTGATTTGGAGGACTTTGTTATGAGTCGTCCTTATGAAGGAGTCATCTATTCGTAGGACAGGAGATACATGAAGAAGATTGCTTTGTTTGGTGCTGCAGGTGCGGTGGGGAAGAGTATCGCTGATGCGCTTCGGGCGCGGGGGATTGAGTATCGCGTGGTGGGGCGCAATCGTGGGGAGTTGGAGAAGACTTTCGGAGGTGATCCGCTGGCGGAGATCGTTACGTGGAATCCGGATGATCCGGGGTCGGTGCGAGCGGCGGCGCGCGGCGTAGGGACACTGATCTATCTGGTGGGAGTTCCTTATGACAAGTTTGAGCTACATCCTTTGGTGATGCAGAAGACTTTGGACGGAGCGATTGCGGAAGGGGTTGAGCGGCTGGTCCTGGTTGGGACAGTTTATCCGTATGGAATGCCGGTGACGACTCCTGTGACGGAGACGCATCCTCGTGATCCGCATACGTACAAGGGCAAGATGCGGAAGGCGCAGGAGGAGGTACTGCTGAAGGCTCATGCGGAGGGAAAGATTCAGGGGACGATTTTGCGGCTTCCTGACTTCTATGGGCCACGGACCGAGAAGAGCTATCTGCACTCGTTGTTCGAGGTAGCGGCGAAGAAGGGTGGTACTGCGAATATGCTGGGTCCGATCGATACGCCGCATCAGTTTGTTTATGTGCCGGATGTTGGACCGGTGGTTCTAGATCTTGCAGCGAAGCCGGAGGCCTATGGGAGATGGTGGCACTTTGCCGGATCGGGTGTGATGACTCAGCGGGAGATTGTGGATGAGGTGTTTGCGATGGCTGGGCGCAAGCCGAAGACTCTTGTCGCGGGCAAGACGATGCTTTGGGTGATGGGGCTGTTTCAGCCGGTTATGCGCGAACTGGTGGAGATGAACTACCTACTGACGACGCCAGTGTTGCTGGATGACAGCGCGTTGGTTGGACTGCTCGGCTCGGTGCACAGGACGAGTTATGCGGAGGGATTGAAGTTGACGCTGGAGGGCTATCGCCCAGACAACAGGTGAAACTTCATCATGGATTAAACTAGTGAGGCGATGGAAAGGGCCACTCCGGCTGAGTGGCCTTCTCTATTGGGTTTGAACGAAACTGTCTAAGCAACCAGGCGCCGACGGATCGTGCCCGCAGCTCCCAGGATCCCCGTGACAAGTAGCGCAAGGCTTGATGGCTCCGGTACGGCGGATGGGGTTGGCGGGACAGATGGACCAGCATCGACGACCGAGACGTCATCCAGATAGAACTCCGCAGGATCGTTGTAGGCGCTGAAGGTGATCGTGTCGGATCCCGTACCGAGAACGGTAAACGAGTACTTGGTGTAGGAGCTCGGTTGAGCTGTGTTTGTCAACGAAAGTAAGGGGGTTCCGGAGGTCGAATCCCAGAAGGCCTGGACCTGAACATTGGGAGATTCGCCGCCCGCCTCATTCAAAAGGAAAAAGCTGAAGGTATAGTCGTCCCCTGCGATATCGGTGATGGTTTGCGCGATGGTGGCAGCTCCCTGAGACTCGAAATTCCCGAATCGATACGCATACGACCCGCTGTTGACGAGCGAGGCAGAATTGACGACTTGTTCATAGGTGAAAGGGTTAGTTACAGTCCATCCCACAGGGGTGGTTGAACTATTCGGACCAGCGGAGGATCCGTTTTCGAAGCCACAATTCGCGACTAGGTTGCCAGCGATGCCAGTGCAGATGCTGTCTGCATGCGCTGGGTTAGAGGTGAGCAAAGCCACGGCAAGGAGTGAAGCAGTGATCCACTTACTTAAGTTGACGATCATAGGCCAAAAACTCCGAACTTCGAGATTAGGGGAAGTGGCCAAGCGTACCCCGTTCCTGCCCTCACCGCAAGATGAAAGACTTTGCAAATTATGGGAAATAAATGTCTTACGGACACCAGTTGATGACCGATAACTTCATCGCATCTGGTCGCAGCCGTGCGTACACCAGACGGTCTCGTTGGGCTTGAGTTGGCAGGGAAGTGATTGGTGCTTTCTGTCGAATCAGGAATTAAAAGGGTTGGACGGTCTTGATTGACGACATCCAACCCAATGCAGAGTGCACCGCTTTACTGAACTTACTTGTGTTTATGAGTCTCTTCTCTTCCCGGGATATTCTTTTCCAGGACATCGATCAGAGGTTGTCCTGCTGCCGTAGTGGTAACAGCGCCGTCGCGGACAATTTGCTGTACATCGACAGGCCTGCCGTAAATATTCTTATTCGCGGTATCGTCGGACTTCATGGATGCGGTCCCTAAGGAGGTTCCAGCGAACAGGCCGCCTTTTGCCCTGGAGTAGGTGTAGATATCCGCGTTAACGTCGTTGTGTCCGATTGCCCTGGCCCCCGATGGACCAGCGATGGCCGTGGCGTCCGCGCCAAGCTTCAACCCGCCAGCGAGAACTTTGTCCGCGCCCTGCTGGCTCATAACGAGCAATACAAAATCGGTTGAGGAACTGCCCAGTTGCACACCCAAGCTGCCGACATCCATGGTGTACATCGCGGGAGCGCTCCACTCGCCCTGCATGTGGGGGCCAGTGCGGCAGGTGAGTACGCCTCGACCGTAGGTTACGCCCAGGCCGACGCCTACTTTTTTAACGTTGGGATAAACCATGACGCATCTCGCCTCGTTAAGCAGATCTCTTGGAATGGCGTCGGTTCTGGCGAGCATTTGGCGGAGCACTTCGGTTGAGGTGCCCAGGCGTTCGTCGAATTTGGTTTGCGCCAGGGCCGGGAGGGTCGCACTCATGCAAAGCAATGTGAGCAATGCGGTTTTCTTCATGATGGATATACCTTCCTAGAGATTTTGGGGAACGCGGTCGCGCTTCACTCAGGCCCGGAACGGCGGAAACAAGGTACGGCAATACATTAGATGAAAATGGGGAAAGAGTACAGTTTCCGCGTGAGATAAGGAATGCCGCCCGGGAATGTGGGGAAGAGCAAGGATGCGCGTTACACTGCTGGTTCGTGGATTCATTTGGACGTTTTGAGGGAGTTGGTATGAATCGCTATGTGCGTATTTGCGCTTTTCTGGTGTTTGTCGGGCTGGTGGCTTCAGGTGTGATGGTGCAGCCGGGAACGACGGTGATGGCTGCTTCGGCTGCTGCGGCGAAGGGCGATCATCGCTGGGCGGTGGTGCTGCATGGGGGCGCGGGGGTGATCGAGCGGAAGTCGATGAGCAAGGAGACGGATGCGGCTTATAGGGCGGCGCTGACGCGGTCGATTCAGGCTGCGGCGAGTGTTCTGGATAAGGGCGGCTCGTCGATGGATGCGGTGGAGGCGGCGATCCGGATTATGGAGGACGATCCGCTGTTCAATGCCGGGAAGGGTGCGGTGTTTACGGCGGATGGGAAGAATGAGCTGGACGCGGCGATGATGGATGGGGCTACGTTGAAGGCTGGGGCCGTGGCGGGGGTGACTCGGACGAAGAATCCGATCTCGCTGGCACGGGCGGTGATGGAGAACTCTCCGCATGTGATGTTGATTGGGAGCGGGGCGGATGCGTTTGCGGCTTCAGTTGGGGTGGAGCAGGTGGATCCGAGCTACTTCTTTACGGAGCGGCGGTGGCAGAGCTTGATTAAGCAGCTGAAGAAGGAGGGGGCTCCGCTGCCGCAGCGGCCTGCGGGTGCTCCGCCTGAGCCTGCGGCTCCGGTGTCGGACATTGAGCCACCGAATGCTCACAAGTACGGGACAGTCGGGGTGGTCGCGCTGGATCGCGAGGGGAATATTGCGGCGGGGACTTCGACGGGTGGGACTCAGGGAAAGAAGTGGAATAGGGTTGGGGATTCGCCGATTATTGGCGCGGGTACGTATGCATCGAATGAGTCGTGTGCGGTTTCGGCTACAGGGACGGGGGAGTACTTTATCCGGCTGACGGTGGCTCGGACGATCTGCTCGCTGGTGCAGTACAAGGGTATGAAGCTGCAGGCTGCGGTGGATGAAGTGGTGCAGAAGGAGTTGGGCGCGATTCATGGAGATGGCGGTGTGATTGCGATCGCTCCGGATGGACAGATGGCCTGGAGTTTTAATACGCAGGGGATGTATCGGGCGAAGATTGCTGAGGGTGGGACGGTGGAGGTGGGAATTTATGGGGATGAGAAGTAGGTAAAACAAAGGCGACGGCCAAGCAGATCCCTGCGGGATGCCAAGCGAGAAAAACAAAGACAACGGCAGAAGCAACTGCAGAGGCAAAAGCACGGTCAAAGCAAACTGCAACCTTTGTGAGGTGCAGTGTGCTTAATGTGCGCATGATTGGTTCGATGCGTGGGGTGCTTCTTCGCGTTCCGGTGATGGTGGTGTGGCTGGCTGGGTGCAGCTCTTCGTCGCAGACTTCGAGGCCGGTTGAGGTTGCAAGTACTGCCGGTTCGGCGGCAAAGGGCGCTTCTGCAGCCACGCAGGAACAGGATATGGCTCCGGTTTCGGCGGCGATGTCGGCGCGGCTAAGGGAGATTGCAGCGAGTGGGCGGCTGGAGGGAATGGAGCGGCCTAACTTTTCCGACTATCGCAAGCATGTTCAAGCGGTGTATGAGGCTACGAATTATGCTCCGCTTTGGTTGAATGGGAATCAACCTACTGCGCCGGCTCTGGGGGTGATTCAGGCGGTTGAGGCTAGTGTGCAGAAGGGATTGAATCCTGCGGATTATGATGCTTCGCGGTGGAGTGGGCGGGTTGGGGCGCTGGGTGGCGCTACGGATGCGAAGAAGGCGGAGTTCGATGCGGCGCTGACGGTTGCGGCGATGCGGTATATCTCGGATTTGCGGATTGGGCGGGTGAATCCGAAGCATTTCAACTTTGGGATCGATGTGCAGGCTAAGAAGTATGATTTGCCGCAGTTTGTGTTGCAGCAAGTGGTACGTGCGACGGATGTGCAGGCGGTGCTGGATAGCGTGGAGCCTCCTTTTGATGGGTATCGGAGGACGGAAGCGGCGCTGCAGCAGTATCTGCAGCTTGAAGGTAAGGGTGATGGGCCGAAGGTTCCGGAGGTGACGAAAGGTGTTGGGGTGGGCGATGCCTATGCGGGTGTTGGGCCGCTGGTGGCTCGGCTGCGGTTGTTGGGAGATATGCTGGCGGGTGGAGAGGTGCAGGCTTATGACGCGGCAGTTGCTGATGGGGTGAAGAGCTTTCAGGTGAGGCATGGGTTGGCGGCGGATGGGAAACTGGGGGCGGCTACGGTGAAGGCGTTGAATGTTCCGCTGGCGGTTCGTGTGCAACAGCTGGCGAATGCTTTGGAGCGGTGGAGGTGGCTGCCGCCGGAGTTTCCGCAGCCCCCGGTGGTGGTGAATATTCCGGAGTTTCGGCTGAGGGCTTTTGAGCGCGGGGAGAAGGTCGCGCTGGCGATGAATGTTGTGGTGGGGAAGGCTGCTCCTACGCAGACGCCGGTGTTTACGGACACGATCAAGTTCATCGTGTTTCGGCCTTACTGGAATGTGCCGCCGGGCATTTTGCGGAGGTCGGTGATTCCGGGGATCGAGAAGAGCAGCGGCTACATTGAGAGCCAGCGGTTTGAGGTTACGGATTCGGGTGGGCGGCCGGTTGCGGCGAGCGGCGATGTGGCGGCGGGGTTGAGGTCGGGGAAGTATTCGATCCGGCAGAAGCCGGGGCCGAAGAACTCGTTGGGGTTGATCAAGTTCATGTTTCCGAACTCGCATAGTGTGTATCTGCACAGTACTCCGTCTACGGAGCTGTTCTCGCAGTCGCGACGGGACTTCAGTTCGGGGTGCATACGGGTGGAGAAGCCCGCGGAGTTGGCGGCGTTTTTGTTGCGGGATCAGCCAGACGGGGGGCAGCAGTGGACGGTGGAGAGGGCGCAGGCTGCGATGGACTCGGGAAAGGATAATCAGCAGGTAAATTTGAAGACTCCCGTTCCGGTTCTGCTTCTGTATGTGACAGCGGTGGCGGAGGAGGATGGGACCGTTCACTTCTTCGATGACCTCTATGGCCATGATCGCAAGCTGGAGGCTGTGCTGGCGAAAGGGCCTCCTTATCCGTAGAGATTCGCTTGGGATTTTGGTTTGCGGCGGTGTAGGGAGGTTCGTGTAGGGTGGAGGTAGGGCACGAATCTCATACTTGGGCAATCGAATGATGAACAGGCGTGTTTTCTTGCGGAACGCGAACTTGGCGGCGGTGTCTCTTGCGGCGGGCGGCGGGCTTGTGGGGTGTGTAAGGAAGCCGGTAGGAGCGATAACGGCTGGGATGATGGTGCCGGAAAATCTGCCGGTTCGGGCTTGTCACCTGCCTCCCGTGCGGATTGCGCCGGAGCGGGAGATTCGGACCGTAGTGGGACTGCGGCCATTTCGGCCCTCGGGTTTCAGAGTGGCGAAGGAGATGGTGGGCGAGACTGCGGTAGTGCATAACTACGGGCACGGCGGCGGGGGGATCACGTTGAGTTGGGGGACTTCGAAGTTGGCGGTTGATCTTGGACTGCCTGGCCATGTGGGGCCGGTGGCGGTGCTGGGGTGTGGAGCGGTGGGGTTGGCTACGGCTCGGCTGGTGCAAGAGGCTGGATTTGAGGTGACGATTTATGCGAAGGTTCTGCCACCGGAGACGACTTCGAATATTGCGGGAGGACAGTGGTTTCCGGCTAGCGTGTATGACCCGGACAAGACGCTTACACCGGAGTTTACGGAGCAGTTTGTGAAGGCGGCTCGGTATGGGTATCGGCGGTATCAGATTATGACGGACCCGCGGTATGGGATTCGGTGGATGCGGAATTACTTCATAGCGAATCAGCCTTGGCGTTCGCCTATTACGGGTGGGCAGTTTGGCTTGATTCAGGACTTGTTGCCTGAGATCAAAGATTTGAGCGTAGGGGAACATCCGTTTGGGACAAAACTTGTGCGGCAGTTCGATGGGATGATTGTGGAGCCGCCGATCTATCTGCCGGCGATGCTCACGGACGTTCGGATTGCTGGCGGCAAGGTGGTAGTGCGGGAGATGCGGAGTCTGGATGAGGTAAAGGCGCTGTCGGAGCGGTTGGTTTTCAACTGCACGGGGCTAGGCGCTAAGGCGCTGTTCAACGATGCGGAGTTAACGCCGATTCGTGGACAGCTTACGTTTCTGGTTCCTCAGCCGGAGGTGACCTATGCGACTCTTTATGAGAATACCTATATGTTTTCGCGGCGAGATGGTGTGCTGCTGGGTGGGACCCATGAGATGGGGGACTGGAATCTGCAGTCGGACTTGAAGACGAAGGCGGCGATTCTGCTGAAGCAGGCGGAGTTATTTGGTGGGATGAATAATCCTGCGATGAAGTGCAGGGCTTAGGGGCAGGTGCAGTCGATGCAGCCGTGTTTGGCGCAGGTGCGGCAGGTTTGAATGAGCTGCTTCTTGAGCGCTTGACGGGCGCGGTGGGCTCTGACGGCGGCGTTGCCGGGTGTGATGCTGGATCGTTTGGCGAATGACTCGAGGGAGCCTTCGGCTAGGTCGACTTCGCGAAGGATCTGGCTGTAGGCGGGTTTAAGGGTGGAGAGGACGCTGTCGATGCATTGGCAGACGATCTTCTGGGTGGAGGAGTCGGGTTGAACTTCAGTGGATAGGTCACGGGCCCATTGCTCCAGAGCGCGATCTTCGGCGGAAAGGTGGCGGTAGTGATCGATGACGGCGTTGCGGAGGATGCGGTAGAACCAGGCGACGGCGGATTCGTCGCTGCGGAGGGTGGAGGCCTGCTCCATGGCGCGAATGTACGCGGCCTGGATGATGTCCTCGGCGCAGGCACGGGTGGCTACGCGGCGTTCGACGAAGTTGAGGAACTGCTTTCTCTGGTCGATTAGGCCGGTGATTGGGCTTGATGCCATGGAATCCTTTGAAGAGGAGCGGTGCGGAGGATGTCCGCACCGCACGATGTTAGTTGCATGCAGGGCAGTTGCAGTCTTCGTTGCATGGGCAGGGTTTTGGGCAAGTGCAGGCTGATCCGCAAGGGCAGATTGTGCTGTTCATTTTATGCTCCTTAAATTGTCGGGGCTTCAGCTCCGAACACTCATGCTGACGGATGAGTCGGCGGAACATTACAGTTCTTCAACTTTTCGCACCGATAGGCGCTAAAAAAAACGACGGAGATCGGCGAAGGCGGCCAATTCGAGGAGATTCTGGCCGGCGGGAGGTTGGTTGACGACCTCGTGTTCGAGGACCCAGGTGAAGTCGTGCGGGATGAAGATGGCGTGGAGTCCGGCGGCGAGGGCGGGGTTGATGTCAGAGCGCGGACTGTTGCCGATCATCCAGGTGATGCAGGCTTCGCAGCCGTGATGGCTGGCCAGAGAGAGGTAGGCTTCGTGGTGCTTCTCGGGCAGGACTTCGACGGCGGCGAAATGGGGGGCCAGTCCGGAGCGGCGGAGTTTGTCGGCCTGCTCGTCGGGGTTGCCTTTGGTGACGAGGATGAGGCGGTGGCGGGTGGCGAGGTCGGCGAGGGTCTCGGCGACGTTGGGGAGGAGCTCAATCTCCTGATCGGCGATGGCCTGCGCGAAGCTTACGATGCGGTCGTGCTTTTCGGGGGTAATGGGAGAGTCGCTGAGCTGCTCGAAGCAGTTGATCAGCGAACGCCGGAAGCTGCTGAGGCCGTAGCCGTGAGCTTTGATGGTGGCGTGCTCGCAGTGGTTGAGATGCTCACGGACCTGCTCGGCTGAGAAGGTGCGGTGGTTGAGATAGGAGATGAACGCGGTGATGGCGCGCTCGAAGTAGATGTTGTTCTCCCACAGGGTATCGTCTGCGTCGATGAGCAGCGTTTGGTTGGCGGGTTGGCGCATGCGTTGGTCGGGGGCGGGCACATTGTGATTATAGGAGGGGTTGGTGTGGCACGGAACTGGAATGTCTTTCTACGTCAATGGTTGTAGAGACCGGAGGAGATGGGGTGCATACCATGTTGGTAAATCGTTGATTCGAGGTGTCGCGTTATAGAGGCGAGGTGACGCATCTTAAGTCGTTTCAATTTGGGAGGTACGGGTTGTTGATGCGCGGAACGGGTCAGAAGTAAAGAAGAGAACAGAAAGATGCCGTGGCTATGATTGCGCAGTGATCGCAACATACGTGGCGTCTTTGAGAGATCAAGATGGAAGGCAATCGAGAGGCATGAGTCCGGAGATAGGCCAACGATTGGGGCCGTACGAGATCCTGGGCAAACTGGGCGGTGGAGGTATGGGCCTGGTCTTTCGTGCGTGGGACGGGCGGCTGCATCGCGAGGTGGCGGTAAAGCTGCTGCATAATGACTACAAGATGCCGGGGATGCGGGAGCGTTTTCTGCAAGAGGCGCGGACGGCATCAGGCTTGAGCCATCCGAATATCTGCACGATCTTCGATATCGGTGAGCGGGATGGCGATCCCTACCTCGTGATGGAGTTGATGGAAGGGGAGACGCTAAAGGACAAGATTGCGCGTAAGGCGCTTTCGGCGGAAGAGATCGTACGGTACTCCCAGGAGGTGGCTGATGCGTTGACGATGGCGCATGGGAAGGGAATCGTTCACCGGGATATCAAGCCGGCGAATATCTTTCTAGTGAACAAGTCGAATGGCTCAAGACAGGCCAAGGTGTTGGACTTTGGGCTGGCGAAGATCAACCTGGAGAAGCATGGGGGATGGGCGTCACGGTCGTTGGACTTGACGGTTGCCGGGTCGACGGTGGGGACGCTGGCTTACATGTCGCCGGAGCAGGCCAGGGGGGAGGCACTGGATGCTCGGTCAGATCTGTTCTCGCTGGGCGTAGTGATGTATGAGATGGCGACGCGGCAGGTTCCTTTCAGGGGAACGACGAGCGCCCTGTTGTTTGTGCAACTGCTGGAGCGCGATCCCGAGCCGGTGCGGAGTTGGAATGAGTCGATCCCGCGTGAACTGGAGCGTCTGATTCTTCGGTGCTTGTTGAAGGACAAGAGGGAGCGCTTTCAGACGGCAGAGCAGTTGCGGGAGGCGTTGGAGAAGATTGCGGAGAAACTCGGCAAGGGAGGGTGGCTGAAAAGAGGGGCCGGAGCGGTTCCTCTGGTACCAGCGCCGGAGCCGACAGCTCGGCCTAGGGGCCCGATGCGTAGAGATTCCGGGGAATATGCGGCTCTATCCGATGGAAGTGGGTCGAGTTCGGGCGACATAGTGATTCGTCCGTTGCGTCTGCCTGCAAGGACAGCCGCAATGGCAACAGAAAGTGGGGGCATGCCGGTTCCTAGTGACGACGGCACGCGGCTTTGGAAGGTGGGTGCTTCAAACTCTTCGCAGGGAATGGCCGATGCCGACTCTGGCACGGTACTGGCCGAGGAGCGCGTCGCTGTTACAGCGAAGAGCCAGTCAGGAGTGATTCAGACCAAGGTTCGTGTTGATGAAACTCACGTCGAACAGGTTGAAGTGGAGGAGCAAGTAGCTCCCGAGCTGTCGGGGTCGGGAGGCAGAATCATACTGAAGGTGGCGCTTGCTGCGGTGGTGATTGCCGCGGTTGTGGTTGGGGCTTTTCTGCTAGTGCGGAGTGGACGATTCCGGCCTGCGGTGCTGAGTCCTGACGAGGCCCTGCTGCTTACGGTTGTCCAGAATAAGACAAACGATTCGATGTTGGATGGTGCGGTATTGGAGGGCCTGGAGATTGAACTGAGGCAGTCCCAGGCGTTGAAGGTACGTGGGGGTGATGCGTATCAGGCGGGAGCACGGCAGATAGAAGCTGAAGATGGGGAAGCTGCAGCAAATGTGTCGGCTCGGAAGGTAGCGCAGATGACGGGGGCGAAGGCTTATCTGTATGGAGAGGTCCGGGGTGGAGGAACTGAACCTTACGTCATCAGCGTGGATGTGTTGAGTACCGAGTCGAACGATAAGCTTGCCAGTGTTGCGGAGACGGCAGATACACCGGCAGAGATTCCTGCCGCGATCGGAAAGCTTGCTCGCGCGATGCGAGCGGAGATGGGTGAGGCTACTGGAACGATCGAAGAGACGAGCGTTTCGCTGGAGAATGAGGCGACAGTTAATATCGCTGCGCTTCATGCTTATGCTCTGGGCGAGACCGCGATGCGACAAGGGCGAACAGCGGACGCGCTTATGGCGTATCAGCAAGCGGTGGGTCTTGACGCGAGATTTGCCCAGGCCCAAATGCAGCTGGCCTGGTTGTATCGGGAAGAGAAGGCGGAGGTAGCTGCGGCGAGTGCGGCCAGTTTGGCACAGGATGCGGCCAGGCAGGCGAGCGATAGTGTGAGACGACTGGCTGAGTTCTCTTATGAGATGAACACCAGTGGGGACTATGGCCGCGCAGCGACGTCTATTCGGCAGTATGCGGAGCTCTATCCAAACGATAGTGAAGGGATGGTGGGTTTGGCACGGGTTCTTCGTGCCGAAGGACATTTCGTAGAGGCATTGCTGGCTGCGCAACAGGCATATGGGGAGGATCCTTATCGGGCGGATGCGTATCGCGAAGCGGAGTTGGCGATGATTGGATTGGACCGTTCCGATGACGCATTGCATTTGGAGAGTCAGAGCCAGCGGTTGGGAGTTGCGTCGGGTGGGAGTTCGCTGGCAGCGGCTTATCTCGCGGGCAAAGACGATATTGTCGCGGTTGAGGCGCGTGCATTGCATCGAGGCGAAGCGACAAGCTATGGGCGACTCGTGGATTACGGGCTCTATCTGGACAATACGGAACAGATGGTCGCAGGAGCAGCGGTGTGGAAGACGACGGGAGGGCTTCCAGATACCACAGGGACGAGAGCGTACATGCTGGCGCAGGGTGCACTGGATCGTGCACTCGCCGAAAGTTGCGGCGAAGCTCTTACGATGGTTCGTGAGACGAAGGAACTGGCCAGTGGGCCAATCGCGAGCTTCAACGCGGGGATGGCATCGGCTCTGTGTGGCGATCGTGTGTACGCAGAGAAGATGATGACCGACTTGCTCCAAAGCTATCCGCAGAATACGGCGGTGATGGAATATTACGTTCCGGACATGGAGGCAGCCGTGGCGCTTGGCGTGAAGGACCCAGCTGGTGCTTTGAATGCGCTGACTCGAGTTGAGCAGTATGACCAGGTGTCGCTGACGCCTTATTTGCGGGGTCTGGCACATGTGGGGATCGATAAGGGTCCGCTGGCCGTTGCTGATTTTCAAACTGTGCTGGCGCATCGGGGAGCTGATTTCGTACTTGGGAGCGACGTGTATCCGATGGCGAAGATTGCTTTGGCGCGAGTGTCGGCCGTGGGGGCGAGCGCAGCGGTCGATCCAGAGACGGTGCCGGTGCGTTGAGTTAGACCGTACTCTCTGGGACTTAGGCCGACGGCAATAAGTGAAGCCTTGCCGTTCACGTGTTGGGGGACTAAGGTTGAGGCGGAAGGCTTAGCGGAGGTGTGCTATGGGCGCACTCGTTTCCAGGCCTGAAAGGATGAGGTCGCAGGGTGCGCCGGCGTTTGCACGGCGGATCTGGCGAGAGACAGCCGGTCCAGGCAGTCTGAGGGCGTTTGCCCCGCAACCGAAGCGCAGTTCAGGGTTCAGCGACGCCGGCCTCCGTGTTCCGGAAACTGTGCGGGAGGGTTGGCGGTCGCCGGGATCGCCGCTCCAACCGGACGTTCGGCAACGACTGGAACCGCATTTTGGCGACCTAGGGCACGTAAGGGTTCATACGGACAGGGAGGCTGCTGCAGCGGCAGAGGCTGCGGGGGCGGCTGCCTTTACATGGAAGGACCACGTGGTTTTTGGTGGGCACCGATACCAGCCCGGCACGCCCGCGGGCCAGGCTTTGCTCGCGCATGAGTTGGTGCATGTCGCACAGCAACGCGGGGCAAGCGCGGGCGATGGCGAGGTGCAGCTTTCAGGTCGCGACCATCCGTTGGAGCGAAATGCGCAGGCGGTGCTGGCTGGAAACGCGGGACCGCAGGCCGCTTCGCAAGCATTGGTGCAACGGCAGGGCACGGATGACCCACAGCCCAGCACGCGGCTGCGGACTCCCGCAGCGCTAACGCCGGTGACGTTGTTTCCGCTGCCGGCGGATCTGGAGGCTTTGCGGCGATCTCTGTTGCCTGGGGTGCTTGCACCTGCGCCAACGTTACCTCCATTGCGACTGGGCGAGCGCCCCTCGCCGCGGCTAGTGGAAGACACGGCGCGCAGCCTGTGGCTACCGGGATTTCAACAGCAGAGTTTTCGGCAGTTTGTTATTGATTCGTTTCTCCGTGCGCAGGCATCAGACGCCGGGAGTGCGCATGACCAGCCTGCGCCGACGAGTGGAGGCGCGGTGGACTTCCGGGACGACCTGTCGAAGCCCAAGGCGGGTTCCGGTGGGGCGGACGACAAGGGACCGGATGTGACTCACCAAACGCTGGTGGGTTACGACCCGCAGAACACGGTTGTTTCGCCGCACTCGCAGCATGTGCGTGGGTCTGGGGTGGGCGTGGTGGTCGACCAGGCGGCAGCGCAGTGGGATGCGTCGGCGAAACAGTTCAAATGGGCTGGCAGCCATGGCCCCTCGGGCGACGTTACGCTATCGCTGCTGACCGCGCCGACGATCCAGGCGCAGACCGAAGGATTTCCCCAACCCGCGGCGGAGAACAACAAGGGTGTGCCGAGCAATGTACAGCAGGCTTCGATTGCGGCCGGCGGGTCGCTGGCAACGGTTCAAGTGGGCACTGATGAGGATCCGAGATTTACGGCTAATTTGGGATCGGCGACAGCGGGGGTGCAGGCAGGCAGCGTTGCGCCGAGAGCGGGAGGGCCTTCGGTCCCACAGCCGACGCAGTTCCAGTTTGGTCTGGGCGCTTCGGTGGAGGCCACGGTGCATACCTTCTGCGACGGCGGTCGGTTAGGAGTTGGGTTCAGCACCGGCGTGCAGGCAGGTGTCACGCCTGGCGGATCGTCGGCGCTGACGTTTTCTCCGACCGGCATTACGTTTACCTTCCATCAGGGGAAACCGGGTAAAGCTGGGTGCAGATAAAGCTGGTTCCGTTGTTCTTACCAGAACTCGGTTTGCTGCTTTGTCAGGGTCTCCATCTGGTTTTCTTAGGAAAGGGAAATTGCACGGATGTTACTCGACGAAGGCTACAGCGAAGCTATGGCTTTTTCACGGTAGCGGAGCCGCCGCCCAACACGATGCGGCTGGAGGTTCTCAGATTTCTGATCTCGATTTTCAGCTCTGGGTAGAGATCGCTGAACTGCTTCAGAACGCCAGGTGAGGCCTGAGTGCCGACGCCGGATGCACAGGAAGAGCAGGGTTCCTGCTCGACGAGAACCCAGACGGTTTTGCCCTGGAGGAGAGCAGCGCGTTGCGCGGGCGTCGCGTCCTTGAGCAGAGCGCTTAAGTCTCCATGAAGGCTGTTCAGGGCAACTTGTTCGGCGTGATCTGTGGAGAGCGGGTTGGTCGGAGTAAGAACTTGACCGCCAGATGTGCCGGGCTGCCCTTTGTACCCTGGCGGCAGAGCTTGTGGGGATGCTCCACCGTAGTATTTTTGCCCCAATCCAGTGACGTTTGTTTTGGCTACCGCAACGGTTCCACCCTGCACTGGAGTGTTTGGGGCTTTGGGATCACCGGGAACCCTGGGCGTCGCGGGAACGTCGACGCGTCCCGGAGTTTTGGGATTGGAGCGGTAGTTTTGGATGCGCTGTTCGAGGGAGTCGAACTCGGCTTGATCAGCCGCCACTGCTGGATTTTGGGCAGATGGCCGAGGGGCCGTTGTGGTGCCTGCCTTTGAGGGAGATGGTCCAGTCGTGCCTTCGTTGTCTTCGAACTGGGGTGGACCGGCAGTTTTGAACTTGATCGTATTGGGTTCGGTCTGTTCGTCGGGGGGCAGCAGTTTAGCGGGCACGGTGGCGTTGCGGGGTGGGCCATTTGCGATCGAGATCTGGACGTGGAGGATATAAATCTGCGCGAGCAGAACGGCTGCCTGAGCGGGGTCGTCTACCATGGCTTTGGCTAATCCTACGATGTTGCCTTCACAGGCCAGGACCAAACCTATCGCGAAGACGCCGATTTCGTTCACGGCGATGGCATTTGCGAGATAGAAGACCCACGCCGTCGTGCCCGCTTCTACTACGCTGGAAACGACAATGGGTATGATCACCTCGCCGGCCACAATGATGACAGCTGCAGCTGCAGCAGCACCGAGGAAGATGAAAGCGCCGAGCAGAATCTTTTCTCCGGTTGAGAGCTCTTCCTTCGGAGGATTGGCGCACTCCTGGTCGGTGGGTGTTATATCGGCACCGGTGTATTGGGACTTACTGCGGCATTCGGCGTTGTAACGGGTGATGTCGTCAGGGGAAGGAATACCAGCATCGCGAGTCTGGATGCAGCCTCCGAGTCGGACCACGCAGGCAACCTGCGCGTTGCGGTGAGGTTCAGGCTGGCGGCGAATCGTTCCGCAATCCTGGGTGACGTGGGCGAGTTCATGTGCGAGCAGGCGCGATCCGGCTGAACTGGCGGGCGAGTATTGGTCACGGCCGAAAACGATGTGATGGCCGGAGGTGAAGGCCAACGCGCCGATGGAACTGGCTGACTCGGCTGCTTCGTCTCCGCTGTGAATCCGAACGGAGGAGAAATCGTAGCCGAAACGGGGCTCAAAGAACGTACGGGCGCTGTGATCCAGTGGTTTGCCGGGTTGACTCAGAACCCGCTGAACAAGCGGAGGGGCGGAAATGGCGGCCAAGCCTGGTGTGCCGCTTGGCGCTTTGCGTGTGAGCCTGCCATTTTCATGGTGCTTCGCGCTACATTTGGCGCAATCGCATTGGCCTGCAGCACAATTGGGATGCGACCCGGCCGAGTTGCCCGGGTGAGGCATGCCGAGCACTTCGTCTGCGACGCGGTCGGCGTCTGCTTCGAGCGGGTCATTCGTAGCGCCAACTTCCAGCTTCCGACGGATCAGGTTTGGCCGCAGCGGTGACAGCTTAAGCAGTGGAGCGGCGAGGGGTGAGGACGAACCTGGGAGAATGGGCCCGCCAGCCGCTAGCCGAGGGTTGCGCGTGGGTTCATCTGGAACAAGTGGGGATAGCTGCTTAGACGGAACCAGGCCAAGCTGCCCAAACCGGCGATCCGAAGGCTTGTCACTTTTTAGAGGCGACCGCGAGATCTTGGCGGCGAACATCTGGTCTGTCCTCAGAGAGCGTGGCGGGAGAAAGGGTTGTGGCGGCTCAGCTGCACACAGTGGCGGTAGAAGCTGCCGTCTTCCTGTTCCGTGCGTTGTTCAAGGCGACGGGCGATGGCGGGGTCGCGCTTAGCGTCGCCGAGGAGGTGGGTGAAGCCGACGCGGGAGGCAGCTTCGTGGTTGTAGGCTTCGCCGAAGGAGGGGAAGAGGTAGCGCATGTGCATGCCGCGGAAGGGCGACTGGGGGTGGGAGCGATGGAATTCGAAGCAGGCGTTGAGAAGGAATTGCTCCGTGAGCATCATGTAGCCGCTGAGATAGGGAAACTCGGCCCAGGCAGGAGCGTTGGCGGGGTTGGTCATGAGATCGAGCGAGAGGCTGGCGAAGTACTGAATGAAGTCGACGCGGTTTGCGCCCATGATGCCGCAGTTGGCCTCGCGGAAGCCGTATGGGGAGCGCGAGCGCACCCACTCCCACTCGACGGGCACGGTGAGGTTGTGCTGGGTGAAGGCGCGCTCGACTTCATCGGGACCCCAATAGGTGTCGAGCGGGGGATGGTCTTCAGGACACTGGGCGAAGACCGATGCGGCGAGCATGGCGGCGGGCAGGGGCTTCCAAAGGAAGACGTCGGTATCGAGGTGGATGAAGGGCTGTTGCTGGGCACGGTAGGCGACTACTTTGCTGAGCGACCACCAGCCAGGGTCGCAGCGGCGGTAGTCGTCGAGCTCCGTGGAGACGTGGGTGAAGGGGAGGCCGAGAGCGTCGACCAGGAGCGCTTTGCCGGGCGTGTCGGTGACGAGGGCAGTTTCTGGGAAGTATTTGCGCGCAAGGCGCATGGATAGACCCCAGGCGAGCAAGTGATGCAGCGGGCTTTGCCAGGAGCGGCCCTTTTCGCCCTGGAAGGGTTTGCTCCAGAAGGACCAGACAGCGCGCATGGGGTCGATTTCTCCGAATACTAGTTGATTTGTTCGTAGGAGCCGCCGGTCAGGGTGAAGGTGACCGGAGTGGCTGGAAGCGGGCCTATCGCGGTGGTGATGCTGGCCTGCACGGTGATGGTGACGGTGGTAAATTGCCCGTTGGTTATTGGATTTCCGGTGACGTTGATGGCGGCGTTGGTGAAGACTTCGCCGGCGTGGATGGTTACGGGGGAGTCGATATTGGCCCATTGCGAAGCCTGGCCGTTGGCGTCCAGGAGGGAGAGAGTGACCTGAGTATCGACGAGGGCGCGGTAGTTGGCAGTGATCGTCGCGAAAGGGTTGACGCCGTTTTCGAAGCCGGTGACCGGCCCAGTTGCTGCTACCCCGATGAGGTTGCCGTTCGGTGCAATGGCGAAGAGGGCGGGATAAGCGACGGTGAGGTCTGCGATGAGCAGGGTAGGAGCGAGGTAGAACCAGGACTCGAAGTCGCTGTATCGCTCGCCGGTGCTGGAAGGAAGCTGCAGGTCGATGCGGGTGGTGCCATCCGCGTTGGTTATGGGCTGGCCGAGGCATTGGCCATCAAGAAACAGCTGGCCATTGGCTACTCCGGAGGAGATGGTATTGCCGAGGAGCCGGACCCTGACGCGAGCATACTGACCGAACGCGGCACCGAACAGCAGGCCGGTGTTGATGGCGTTGACGGTAAGGATCTGGAGTGGTGCCGCTTGAAGATAGGGTAGGGTCCAGGAGATCGATGGGCCTTTGACCGTTATGGTCGAGTCGAGGGCGAAACAGGTGCGGATGTAAGTAGAGGGGAGCTGCAGATTGATTGCGCGGCTGGCGAGACCGATACCGGTGTTCGTCGCCTGGAAGGGATCGAAGATGGTTTCGAGGGTGACGATGAAGTCGCCGTTCGAGATGGGGCTGGTCGGAGTTCCGTCGAGCGTGACGGTGAGGCCTTGGGCGACCCATACGTCGGCGGTCATGAGGGAGTCGTTGGACCAGTTCATGGCGGTGACATGAAGCGCATTGGAGGCAGCGGCAGCGTTGATTTCTGTGAGGGGTAAGAAGAAGCGGCGGCAGTCTTCGACAAGCGCCTTCTGCTGCTTGGGGTCCCAGTGGATGCAGGCCAACGGGGCGTTGTAGACGAGCGTGGAGTGGGGCGGCTGAAAGAGGTCGCCGTTGCTGCCGCAGGGGGGCCAGTCGATTTGGCCGGAGGCGGTGCGGGCGGGGACCGTCCAGTAGTCACCGGCCTGGTAGGTGCCGGCGCGGAAGGTGACCTCGATGCCGTTTTCCAAGATAAGCGGCGTGCTAATGGAGAGGGGAACACCTGCGCTGGTTGCGGAGGGGCCAGTCTGGTCCCAGCGGCGTACGCGGGCGTTGAGCGCAGTGTTGATTCCGATGACCGGGGAGGTGAGGGTGATGGAAGGGACGGTGAAGTCGATGCTCTGGATCTGGTAGAGGAGGCCGGGGCTGTTGGGCGTTTCACCGAAGAGGTCGGAGTCGTCGGTGATTTCTACCCACTGGTTGGCCTGGAAGCCGAGGTTGGCGTCAGGACCGAGTGATTCGACGACGATCGTGTTGCCGGTAAAGGTGGTGATGGCGCTGACGACGAAGCCGTTTTCGCGCGACCACTTGAAGGAGGCCGTGGCCTCGGTGCCACCGTTGTGGATCTCGATGCGATAGAGCTGGTTTTCGAGGCCCTGGTATCCTGCGGCGGGAATGGGCTGACAGGAGCAGTCGGAGCCGGCGGCGGCGGTGCTGGCGCTCATGGTGCCGGTGCTGAGGGTGGGGATAAGGCCGTACATCGACGTGCAGCAGTCCACAGCCGGCACAAGTGCGGTGACAGACGTAGTATTAGCGGCCGGGGTCGTGACTGCTCTGGTGAGGAGGGCAGCGTTTTCTTTTATCAACGCGGCAAGGTTTTGCCGGGCCTCGAGGATGGGCTCGCGAAAGATGCTGGAGATGGGGAGTTTGTTGACTATTTGCGAAGGCTGCGGGGGCGGAACAAGGCTGGCCACCACGCGGCAGACGGTTTGCAAGCGCGCGGTGGTGTCGGCCTGGCCGAGCGCGGGCTCGCGGAGACAGGCGTCGTCGAGCGCGGTGACGAGTCGCTGCCAGACCTGCAGATAGACCTGGATGGCGCTGTTGCCGTCGGCTTGGGCGAGTTCGTTGAGGAGGGTGGAGTCAGTCGGGGAGGGATTTAGCAGGAAGGGCTGGCTGATATAAGGCAATGCGTCAACGCGGTTCTCGCAGACCAGGCCCTGGACGTAGTAACGGCCGGTGCCGATGAGGATTTCGTTGCCAGAGACGGTGATAGCGAAGCCGGGGTCGTGCTCGGGCGCGCCAAAGGCACCGATTACGTCGACGGTTTCAGTGCGGCGGAGATAGTCGTTGATCGCGGCTTGTTCGTTAGTGTCAGCATCGAGGGAGACGCGCCCCTGCTGCTCGAGCACAGCGGTGTATTGCTTGCCTGGGTTGAACCGGATTCGACTGAAGTCACCTTTCATAAGACCCCCTGACCATTCCTGATGAAAAAATTCTGCCCGGTTCTTGCGGGCCCTTAGACCAGCGCAGTGCCAATGCCGTAGAACGCCGGCCTGTCATTGTCTGTGTCGTCACAACATTGCGGAGGCGGAACGAGCCGTCCATAAACTATGCTGGGAAGCCGACCCTCGCGCTGAAGGGGGTGCGAGGGGTGGAGGAAGATGCCGCTCTCGAGCGCAACGGGAAGGTACTCCGGGGCGCGGAGCTGGACGTTGCGAACAGCCTCGGTTTCCTGAATCTGGTAATACACACCGATCTGGGATCCGTTGTCGGCGCCATGCCAGATCGCGAGAGGGACGTCGCCGCTGAGCAACGCGTAGCCCGGCTGACCGAATCGGAGGCTGATGAATTTGGGCGTAAGAGAGGCTTCGCTCGCGGCGTCGGGTGGAAGGCAGAGATAGCGACGCGGGGTGATGGAGTCGAACGGGAGCCAGCAGAATCGAACGCAGCCGGTTTGGCGGCGGCTGGCCCAGACGGCGGCGGGCCAGGGGTCGCGGTACGGACGGCGGGCAAAAAAGATCGTGTTGGAGGCGAGCGGAATGGTGCGGGTGTGGACTTTCCCGACGACGGTGCTGTCTTCAATGTGGAGGTCAGCGCCGGCAGAGGCGAGGTCAGGCGCGGCGTAGGCGACGCAGCAGGGCGAGGTAGCATCGACAATGCTGGAGCAGACGCGGGTGGAGCCTCCCGAGTCGGCGGCGATGGGGCCGGTGATCGAGCGCAGGACGGTGAGACTGACTTCCACGGCAGTGACACAGATGCTAGGGTCGCCGGGCGAGACGGGATCGGCTGCGGGGGTCAGGGCGAGGCCGGGAACAAGGGTGGAGTCGAGGACCTGGACGGTGGCGGTGCCGCCGGAGACTGAGATCTGACCGGCGAGCCAGAGGCCGCTGAGAAGAAGCTGACCGGCGGCTGGTCCCTCGCCCGTCGACTGGACGGGGACGGCGGAGGCGACGATTTCTATGCTGCCTGTGAGCGTGGCGCAGGAGTGATTCCAGATGATGTCGAAGAGGCCGCCGGAGGGGACGGGTTGGCCGGAGACGAGGGTGAGATTAGAACCGGCAGGAAGCTGGATGGCGGCCAGTCCGGTTAGGTCGATGGCAAACTGCTCGAAGCCGGGAAGGACGATTATGCCGGTTAAGTTAGGGGTGGCGGCGACGAGAATGTTCCATTCGGCAACGGCGGATTCGAGTGATGGCGTGGTTGTGCCTATAAGGGAGAAGAAGGAGGCCTGGGCGGGATTGAGAGCGGTGAGCGAGGCAGAGCGGTCGTAGGGACCACCGCCGATTTCGGCTGCGGAGCCGAAGGAGTAGTTGAGGCGGAGAGATTGTGGGAGGGGGAGATCGCGCGCGAAGGCGATGCGGCCGAGTTCGGGATCGATGGCAATGCGGCCGGCGGGGACGGTGCACCAGGGGCCGCCCGGGGTGAGTTCGGAGAGATTGGCGCAGACGATCTGCGAGGCGGATATGGGAACGCCGTCGGCGATGAGGAGGATGCTGGCAGCGGAGCCGTAGAACTGGGGAGAGTGAGGATGGTGGAGGCTTCGGGCGAACTCGATGCGGTCGATGGGTTCGGGGACGTCGATGCGGGTGGTGAGGCCGCTGAAGGAGGCGCGGGCGGGTGGGTCTGAGAAGAGCGGCAGGTTTGCGCCGAGGGGGCTGAACATGAAGCGCCCTGCTCCGACCCGGAAAGCGGGAGCGTTGACGACGGGGCGGCTCTTGAGGCGCCAGAGATGGATAGCGATGTCCGGGATGTTGGAGCGGCCGGGGCCATGCAGACTGATGTCGAGCGGAGCGGGGTCGGGGTCGGGCGCAATACGGAGACGAGGGGCGATGCGGCGTACGTCAATTGTGCGGCTGGCGGGGTCGAAGGCGGTGTTGAGGCGGTCGAGCGCGGAGGTGCGGCGGAGGGTGAGGGTGGAGTCGTGGCGGGGGCGGACCAACCGCATGCTTTCGGTAGTGATGAGGCGGCGGAACTCTTCGACAGCTACTGTAGTGCGGCCGGAAACGTCGGCGACGACCTGCTCGAGCGCAAGGAGGGTACCTTTGCGGCGGCGGTAGCCGATGGTGTTGGCGACTTCGGCGCGGCTGTCGGAGGTAGTAGCGATCTCATAGATCGAGTTGTAACCGATCAGGTCGCCGATGTAAGGGATCACCCAGGGCGCGCAGGTTTCTATGAACTGGTCGTCGTAGAGCTGCTGGATGTTGTCTTCGACGATGCCGAGCTGTTGGGCGAGCACGGCGTAGAGCGACTGGAGCGGGTCGCCGATGTCACCGTCACGGTTGCGGTAGACCGAGGGGAGAAGAGCGAAGAGTTGTTCGGCGTTGAGGCTCATGACCAGACTCCGATCATGCCCTGGGAGGCGGGGTCGAGCAGGAGCATCTGCGCGCCCTGCGGGGGAAGTGGGCCGGAGGCACAGAGGATGGCAGGGGGTGAGCCGGAAGAGGGCTCACCGCTGGGGTTGAGGGACGCGAGTTGCGTTGCGATGACCCCGGGCGTGTTCTGGATGAGCTCGACGATCTGGCCTGCGACTACGTTCTGGGCGAGCTGGCGTTGCGCGAAAGCGAAGGCGGTCTGGAGGTTCGACCAAACCTGGGCCAGCACTTGGCCAGAGTCGTAGTTGTAGGTGTCGACCTTAACGGAGGCGCCGATCTGGAAGAGGACAGGGACAAAGGAGACGACCTGAAGAGGGATGAAGGGGTTTCCGCCAGACTGGATGGCGGCGATGAGCTTGAGGATGACCGGGTCGTCGCCCTGGAGGACTGCACCGTTGGCGCCAGCGACGGTGAGGAAGACACCGCGGCGGGTGCCGAACCAGGTCCAGGTGGCGAGTGCCTTAGCGATGCCTGCGAAGTTGAGGGCGAAGTTTTGGTAGTCCTCCAGCGAGACAATGCGGCCGATGGTGAGCGTGGGTAGGGGGGCGCTCTGACGGGCGGCGGCGGCGGTGGCGGGGTCGGCGGCACCGGAGGCGGGGCTGGGGTTGGTGACGGACTTGAGGCCCTGGGGGCGGTCGAGGGGCTGGGAGAGCTGGTTGGCGTTGACCATGCCAGCGCTGCCGATGCCCTTGCGGTAAACGGCACGAACATTCATCTGGCCGGTGGGGGTGCGGGCGCCGTCGGTGCCGTCGCCGAACTGGACGATGCGGCTGAGCGCGGGGCTGACACGGCTGGTGAAGACGCGGTCGGCGGGACCGGCAGTGAGGAGGTTGGCGACCTCGTGCCACTGGAGGCCGTTGACCCAGACCTGCAAGGTGGATTGGGTGCCGTTGCCAGTGGCGGCGGTGACATAGGTGAGGGGCGACTGTTTGAGCGTGAACTGAAGGGCGCTGTTGGTTCCGTCGCCGTTACCGAGGAGTTCCTGTACGGTTTCGCCGTGGGTGGACTCGACAGCGTTGGCGTTGACGGTGACGGTGGTGGCGTCGTAGATGCCGGAAAGTGCAGAGTGGAGGCTGAGCGTCGTGATGTCGCCGGTGACGGAAACGACATCGACGAGGGAGGCTTCGCTTGCAAGCGGGTCGGCTTTGTCGGCGGGAAGAAGCTGCAGGTTGTTAGCGGCGAGGGAGAGTGTACCGGAGACGCCCGAGAGTGTGCTGACTGACCAGAGCAGGAGGCCGGTGGAGTCGGTCGTAGGTGGAAAGACGTTGACGAGGAAGATCTGGTTGTCCGAGACAGGAAGAACGCCGGAGGAGTTGGCGGGGCCGAAGATGGCGAGGCTGCCAGAGCTGACCTGCAGGCGCACCCGCTTGCCGGAGATGCCGATTGGCCCGTGGGCGGCGATGTTCTGGCCGCCCACCACAGCGACCGAGCCACCCTGGACGGGGACGATCATGCCAGGGGCGAGAGTGAAGGTGGTTGGGCCGGTCCACTGGGTGATGGGGAGGGTGGCGGGGGTTAGGAGGGTGCTGCTGACGTAGGCGGTGGTGATGCGAGTGTCGTTGGAGAAGGTCGTCAGGACGTCGTTCAGTCCCGAACCGGGGTTGCCGCCCAGAACCGCGAGAGTGGACAGGGTGAGCTGGGAGGTTTTGGCGGTAAGAGCGTAGAGGTTGGGGTTGGATTCTGAAGCGTTACTGATCTGGAAGACTGCGGTTTCATTAGAGTTGGTGAGCACAAGCCACTGGAGCTGCGCGGGAGCGGTGCCCGCGGGAGAGAGACCAGTGTAGGCGGCGTCGAGGTTGATGACACCGTTCGTCACGGGCTGGAAGATCCAGTCGGTCGGGGACTTCACGAAGCGGGTGGCGAGGAGGGAGGTGCTGATGGTGCCTGCGATGGTGATCGCCTTGGGCTCGGCTGCGGGGATCGCGGATAGGAGCGTCGAGGTTGTTGCAGGGGCGGGTGGGTGGCCGGGGATGTTTTTAAGTGTATCGGGGGGAAGAAGGAAGGGGTTAATAGCTTGAGCGCCGAAGAGGGCAGCTTTTTTGCGGAAGATGTAAATCGCGACGTCGCTGGTTGCGATGGTGGCAGTGTTCGAGATGCCGGCGTTCCACCAGACTTGTGTGTTGCCGGAAACAGGGTCGATGTGGACCCGGGAGACGAAGCGGAGGTCGGCGGGACCATTGGCGATGGGGCTGCCTGAGGAAGAGGTAGCGATGAATAGGAGCGCGTCGCCGACGTTGATGTTGTTGGAGGAACCGGTGATCCAGGTGGTTGTGTCGCCGGGGTTGAGCTGCCAGGGGATCTCGGTTTGCGCAGGAAGGGCATTGAGCGCGATGACTGCGGTGAGATCAGAGGAGGTCTCGAAGACCTGGGGCATCTGGCCGGGACCGGGAATGCTTTGGACACGAGTGCCGGCAGCGATGAGGACGTTGTCGGGCGAGCCAGCGGCGGTGGCAAGCGTGAACGCGATCACGGCGGAGGCGGCGACACCAGGGGATGGGACGTAGCCGATGAGTCGAGCAAGTTCGAAGACGGAGCGCTGGTCGACTGCGGTGCGAAGGAAGGCTTCGTTCGCGAAACGCTCCTGGTAAAAGGTCAGGATGTCGAGGCTGACGGCCCAGGCATCGAGCAGAGCAATGGTGAAGTCGGAGCTATCGCGGGTGCGGAGAGCGGAGAGCGCGGGCAGGCCAGGATCGGAGAGCGACGCGAGCATGCTGCCGAGGAAGGTCGAGTAGGTACCAGCGCGGTAGGTGACCGCGGAGAGCGCAGGCCGGTTGGTGATAGCCTGGGGCGTTTCCTGCGTGAGGCCCGCGCAGCAGCCGCAGAGGACGTCTTCGGGAAGGTTGCAGGCACTGCTCATTTGCCACCATCCATGTGGAGCACAAAGGTGCCGAGGTCGAGGTGA
Organism: Edaphobacter aggregans; assembly: GCF_003945235.1. Taxonomy (NCBI): domain Bacteria; kingdom Pseudomonadati; phylum Acidobacteriota; class Terriglobia; order Terriglobales; family Acidobacteriaceae; genus Edaphobacter; species Edaphobacter aggregans. The sequence continues at coordinate 98,778 of NZ_RSDW01000001.1, read as the reverse complement.
TTGGGGTCGTTATCGCAGCGCGGGATTTCGAGCCGGGCCATGGTGAGGTAGCCGGTCGCGACACCGTCAGGAGCGCCGACGGGTGCGTCCATACGCGCGAAGACGGTGAGCATGGCGGCGAGTACGCCTTCGACGGCCTGGGCGGCTGCAATGAGCGGGCTGGCGTAGACGGTTTCGCCGAAGGTGAAGTTGGTAGCGTTGAGCAGGCCGGGCTGGCCGTTGCAGCGATTGCCGGTAATGAACACCTGCGTGAGGGCTTCGAAGACATCGCCCTGAAAGTGGTTGGAGTCAACACAGATTTCCATCTCGATGCGCAGGCCGACGAGCTTTGCACCTTCGACGGAGAGGTCGGTGCCCATCATGCGCAGGAGGTTGAGGCCGGAGGTGGTCTCTTTGACGAGTGCGGTGGTGATGGTGGCAACGGGGTCGACGGAGACGAAGGCGGTGTACCAACTGCCGGTCCAGCGCAGGGTGCCGCGGGCTTCGCTGATGCCGGGGAGTTGAGCTGCTGCGTCGCCGTAGTCAGCCTCGGTAACGCATCGGAGCTGGGTTTCGTAGCTAAAGGGGGCGTACTGGACGATGTGGTTCATGCTCTCCGCGTCGACGCCACCAGCCGCCCCGAGGGGGTTGCGGACGGTGACGATTGTGCCCGGCGGCGAGGGGAAGTCTGGACCAATGATGAGGTGGCCGAGGGTGTTGCGGCCGATATTGCCGACCGAGTAGTTGCCGACACGGTAGGTGGCGGTAAAAGTGAGGCCGGAGTCAGGGGCCTGGCCGTACTGGTTGTCGCCAAAACGGAGGAAGGCGGTGCCGTCGCGCTCGACTTCGACAGCAAACACGGGGTCGGAGTCGGAGCTGGAAAGAAGATCGGTAAGCGGGGTCCAGGAGACGGAGTCGCTGCTATTCAGGGAGACCTGCGGATTGGCGCTCTTTGGGTCTGGAGCGAGGAAAGCAGTAGCTGATGTAAGCCCATTGGATACAGGGCTGAAGCCATTGAACTTCGGGCTGAAAGTGAGGGGAGCGTTGGCCAACTGCGGATGAAATCGTGGGATGGGAGCTGGCGGGGGCGTGGACGTTCCGCAGGTGCAGCCGCTGCCTTCGGGTGGTGCAGGAGGCGCGGAGGGGACGGGGGGAAGGGCTTCGTCGGTAACAGTGATGCCGTGGTCCGCGGGGACGATGTTGCCGTACGCGACAGTGACGCCATAGACGGGAACCGAGCCGTGGTCGCTGTCGGTGGTAGAGGAGATGCAGAGGGGGAATGGCAGGGCATCGGCAGCGGCCCAGGTGATGCGGGTGATGGCGTAGCCGGTGAGGGGGTCGGTGAGGGGGCGACCCTTATAGTCGGTAGTGTAGACCCCGGTGAGAAGGACGGCGCAGCGGTTGGCGGCGTTGGCGTCGGCGGGGTTACCGGTGGCGGGGCCGAGGACTTCTTCGAAGATGAGGATAGCGCCGGGTTGTAGCGTGTGTTTGTGGCCGAGGAGAGTCGCTTCGGTGGCGCCGGGAGCGAGGCAGCAATCCGTGTCGCCCCAAGTGTAGAAGTTCATGTTGTTCTGTTCGCAGAAGAGCATGCAGTCTTCCATGCTGGAGAAGATCGGGTTCGGGCTGGAGGTGAGCTGCTGGGCGAGGATGTCGGTCCAGCGCACGGAGACGGGAACGCCGGGCTGCTGGACGTAGAAGGTGGTACCGGCGGGGACGAAGATGTTGTCGAGGCCAGGAGCGAGAGTGAGCGCGACGAAGACGCGGGCGTTGCAGCCTTCGCCAACGGTGTAGTCGACAAGCTTGGCGTGGCGACGGAGCGAGATGCGGCTGCGCGCTGTTCCGATGTAGGCTTCGGTACTGACGGCATCCTGCTGATAGCTGAGGTGGTCGGCGGCATAGGCGAGGGTTTCGACCATGGCGACGCCGAGGTCGGCGGCGTGGGTTTCGGTCCATGTGGGCACGAGCACGGCGATGCGGTCGAGCATGACCTGGCGAAAGGCTCCGTAGTCCTTGGCAAGATAGTTGATATCCGGGGCGGAGCTGACGGGCGCGGGGCAACAGTTATCGGGGAGGCAGTCGGCGGGGGTCGGGCAGCCTGCCTTGAAGGAGAAGCTGACGGTGGAGAGTTGAGGGTCAAAGCCGTCGGGGGGATCGGAGATGCCTGGACCGGCCACGACAGCGAGTTGATAGAGGGAGAAGTCGCCGGGGCCAGCGAGGTTGACAGTGAGAACAAAGGGGGCATCGTCAGTGGCGGAAGAAATGGAAACGACCTGGATGGGAGCGCCGCCGGTGATGACGATGTTGTCCGGGGTGAGTGTGAGGGTGCGGGCGTCTTTGAGCAGTGTAAGGGCGAGTTGCGTGCCGCAGCCGCTGGGGCCGATGACTTCGAGGAAATCGATGCCGTTGAGAGCAGGGCTGGCGAGCACGAGGGAGCGGCGGTTCTTGTCGGAGCAGAAGTAGATCATGCCTGCGCCCCTCCGTAGACGAATTGCTCCGTTTGCTGTTGCTGCGACTGGAGGACGGTATAGACGACGGTGATGGTGAGGGTCGCGTCGATTGCGGTGACATCGACCGACTGGACGCGGATGACGTCAGAGAGCCACTGCTGGAGGCCCGCCTGGATGGCCTGTTGCTGCGCGGCGGCGAGCACATCGCTGTTGGGCGCGAAGACGAGCTGAGCGGTGCCGCTGCCGAAGGTTGGGCGGTTGACGCGTTCGCCGGGTGAGGTGAAAAGGATCTGCTCGATCATGTCGCGGATGTGCGTCAGCACGTCGGTCTGAGCCGTGTGTCCGGTTGCGTCGAAGCTGTATGGGTAAGCAATGTTCATGGCGCGACTCAGATTGCGGTGACCCGGGTTTGGGTGACGAGGGGAAGCAGCGGTGTGCCTGGAGGAGTAGCGATGGCCACGCCGCTCATGATGACAAGCGGCTGGCCGTTGGAGGTGACGCGGGTGGTGCCGACGATCCACTGCGCGGTAACGCAGGGCGGGATGAAGGCAGGCGGAATGCCGGGGCATCCGGCGACGATCCAGGGCGCGGAGATGACGGCGGAGGGCATCCCGTCGAGCGTGACGCTGGGGTTGGGAACGGAGGGCGTAGCCTGGCCGCCGTGCGTGCAGAGGACGGTGGCACCTTGTTGTATGAGAAAGCCGGGCATGTCAGATAACCTCCATTGCGCCTTCGTTGACGGTCACAGCGGGTCCAGTCATGGAGATAGTGGCGCCCTGGCCGTTGTCGATGATGATCCCGGTGTCGGATACGGAGATAAAAGCTCCGGCCGAGGTTTGGAGCAGAATGCCGCCGGTGGGGCCGGGGACGTCGCTGACAAGGAGCGTGTTGCCCTCGGTGGTCTGTATGACGAGTTGTTGAACTGCAGGCGGCCCAGCGAGCGCGAGCGCAGGGATCTCGTTCTCGGCCCAGAAGCAGCCGGTCCAAATGGGTTTGCGGATGTCGCCACCTTCGAACTCAACCCAGACTGCACTCTGGAGGGCGGGTAAAACGAAGAAACCTGAAACTATGCCCGCAAAAGGCAGACAGGGCAAGGCCCAGGTGGACGGAACGACATTGGAGAGCGCGGGCACCTGAACCATCAGGCGTCCCTGATTCTGCGCGTCGACGTTGTCGATTACCGTGCCACGATATTTGCCGTAGTACCTTCGCATCGCGTGTTCCTTTGTGGGTTGCGGCCGGGGCCGGAGCTAAAGCTCAATTTCGTGAAAGAAACCTAGTGCGCGGGTGAAGTCGTGCCGCACGTTGCCTCCGGGATAAGCTTTTTGTGACAGACCTCCTTAGAACGGTAGGTTTGGGACGAGGGGGACATTTGAGATCAGTGCGTTGCGTTTGAGTACAAAGCTCTGTTTGTACTCGCCGGGTTTAAGGCTGTGGGTGGTGCTGTCGACAAAGTGCATACCATCGAAAGCAGGGCCGGCGCCTCGCACGCCAATGAGACTGCGAGCGCGGAGTATCTGGCCATAACGAAGGACATCGAGGGTGCCGTTGCCGGTAACCACATCGGCGGTTTCTACGGAGCGTGCGATGCCTCGCATAAGAGCTGCTCCAGGTGAGAGATTGGCTGCGTCGGGGAGTGGTTCGATGGTCTGGGGTGTAGGGACAACCAGGCCCAGCGGAGGATTGAACGGCGTGACCGACGGAACCAGAATCGGAATGGGAAGATTCGTCGTGGAGTCCTGGATGTAGAACATAGGGGTGACCGGATTGCGCGGTTGATAGCGGAAATTCAGACTTTCCACGTTGGTCCAGGAGTCCATGTTGACGTTGAGGGCTGGCTGCGGAATGCCGAACCGGAGCTGCGGCCCCCAGTAAGCCTGACTCATACCTGGAAGCGGGCCGGGCGCGACATAGAAGACGTATCCGGCCTCCTGAGCGAGCTGCTTGATGTAGTTGAGGTCGGTTCCGTCCTGGACCGGGATCTCCTCGGTCGGTACGGGGATGTCAGGGATGAGGATCGGAATGACCTCAGGCACGATGCCGAAGGCTGCATAGCGGCCCAGAATGGTGAGCACTTGGATGTCAGGACTCATGCCGGGATAGAGCAAGCCGGTGAGATCGATGAGGTCCATGATGGATGACAAGTCCTGGCCGCTGACGACAAGCTTGGCGGAGCCGGTCATCGCATCGGGGACGACTTCCTGGTGCTCAATGACACCGTCCATAATGACTTGCGGGAGGCCCCCAAACGTGGCGACGAGGACGACGCGGAGAACGGGAATCGGAGCGTCCGCAGCGAGCAGAAATATGGTTTGCAGGATGGAGTTGTTGCCGAGAGTGAAGGTGAGTTGAAAACCACTGCGGCCTGTTGCAGACTCGGTGATCTCGACGGAGACGAGAGCGTCGATGACAGGTTTGGGCACGGGCAGCGCCTCGACCGGCCCGGCCAGCAGCGTGAGATAAAGCGGGCTACCCATTGCGAACACCTGAAGGGATGGCTGAAGCGAGCGGAATGAGGATCGAACGGCCCTTCTGTGATGTGAGCTCGTCGGGGTCGGTGGCGATGTTGGCATCGCAGATCATCCAGAAGAGCAGTGGATCACCGAGGAAGCGTGCGGAGAGATTATCGATGCGGTCGTTTTCGACCACGGCATAGTTCTGCACAGAGACGTAGACCGAAGGCTGGGGGAGGATGCGGCGCGCGAGATAGACCACAGGAGTGCCATCGGGCTGTGTGTAGGTGTTAATCGCAGCGGCGTAGTAACGGCTGCTCTGGTTGGTGGGAGCGCCGGTGCCGGCAGCGGATCGAATGAGAGTGGAGAGTGCAGTATCCATGGCAGTTCCGTTTGGTTAGGCTCGTTGAGCGAGAGCTTCCTTGGTGGTCTGGTAGATCATGTACATGGCGCCGGCCGGAGACAGGAATCCAACGTCGTTAACACTGAGCACGCGCATGCCGAGTGAGACCTTAGCGCGGATGGGGTTGAGGTTGACGTCGAAGGCCTCCTCGGTGATGGAAAGATCGGTGATGCGCACAGGCGTCACGCGGCTCTTACTCCATGCGAAGACGGTGAGCGCGGTCTCCATGGGCAGGATCTCGATGGTGCCCAGCAGCGAGAGGACTTCGTTGATGGTGAGTACGGTGCTCGAGGGATAGAGCAGGAGCTCGAGCAGGGCAAGCTGGGGTTGAATGCCTAGACTGGTGGCAGTAGGATCGGCGGCCGCGAGCTGATCAGTGGCGTCGATTTCGAGATCGCACTTCAGGGTCTCGATGGGGGGACCCTTGAGGCGCAGGATTTCAGTGCGATCGGGCTCGTCGCCTACGGTCTGCGGTTTGAGCGAACGCGTGAGCGAGTCGGGGTTGTACTGCAGCATGATGGTGCCGAGCTTCACGCCGGTGTTGGGGTCGAAGGTGAGAATGGCACCATTTTGCAGCCGGGGAGAGATGTTAGGCATGGCTCTGGCCTCCGGTTGGTGCAGTGGTTACGCTGACATTCGGTGAGAGTTGACCGTAAACGCGTTGGGCCACCGTCCGGCCGATGTGGCTGGGCTGGGCGGCGGGGTCAAGGCGAAAACTGCCGGCGTCGAGATGGCCGAGTTGAATTGAGTTGGTCGGCAGATGCGCGAGGTCGCCCTGGGCGATCAGCCGTGAGAGTTCACGCTCCAACGCGGCGGCGATGCGATGGCGATCTCGGGCAGGGAAGCCATGAAGGATCAGCTCGTCGATGTGAAGCTCGACGGTGGCGTGGCGAGTTGGTGTGCTTCTACCCATTAGATCCATCCGGCGACCTCTGCATCGTTGAGTGGGGTTTCGAGCTTGGCGAACTCGGTGCGTGCGGCGGCGAGCAGGTGTTCCATGCGGACGGGCTGGCCGGCATCGGCGGCGAGGAATGCGGCGCCCATGGCGATGTTGTGGATGTTGCCACCGGAAACGCGGAGGCGCGCGAGGCGTTCGATGTTGAGTCCGTGGACGGGCGTGCGCGGGGGGAAGATACGGCGCCAGATTTCGGCGCGCTGCGCGGCTTCAGGGAATGGGAATTCGACGACGAAGCGGAGGCGACGGAGAAAGGCCTGGTCGAGCGAGGACTTGCGGTTGGTGGTAAGGATGGCGAGGCCTCGATAAGCCTCCATGCGCTGGAGCAGGTAGCTGACTTCGCAGTTGGCGTAGCGGTCGTGGCTGTCTTTGACATCGGTGCGCTTGCCGAAGAGCGCGTCGGCTTCGTCGAAGAGCAGGACGGCCGCGCCTTGTTCAGCTGCGTCAAAAACGCGGCTTAGGTTTTTTTCGGTTTCGCCAATGTACTTACTGATGACTTGGCTGAGATCGATGCGGAACAGATCAAGGCGGAGCTCGTGAGCAAGCACTTCCGCTGCGGTGGTTTTGCCAGTGCCGCTGGGGCCGGCGAAAAGAGCGCTGATGCCGAGGCCGCGCGAGCTGCGGTCGGCGAAGCCCCAGCCTTCGTATACGCGAGTGCGCTGGCGAACATGCAGGGAAATTTGCCTCAGATGCTCGCGCTCTTTATCAGGCAGTACGAGGTCGTTCCAGGTGGCGGTCGCCTCGATACGCTGCGCGAGGCCTTCAAGGCGCGGACGGGCTTCGATGCGGCAGGCTTCCCAGAGCACGGGCGTGAGGGAGTGTAGTGATTCGGTGTGATGGGCGGTTCCGCTGGCACGCTGTGCGGCGGAGCGAATGGCGACGGGAGCGAGATTGAACTGGGCTACCAGCGTGTCTACAAGGGTTTCGTTTGCTTCATCGTGTGGGGACTGCAACGATGTTCGCCAGAGCTCAGCCTGCTCCGCGCGCGTTGGCCTGGAGGTATAGAAGACCACGCGCGGACGGCTGAGCGTAGGATGTGGCTGCCGCGAGGAGAGGATGAGCGGAGCTCGAAGGGATTCGAGCAGGAGCGCGAGTGTAGCTGAAGTGGTGTCGGCAGTGGGCAGGTCTTCGGATTCGAACAGAAGAGCGGTCCCGCTGAGGACGGCTTCGCGTTCCCAGAGGCGTAGGAGGAGATCCGTTTCGGCGCTGGAGGTCTGCGGAAGGTTGCGGGGCGAGAGTACATAGAGGCGAAGGTTGAGTGTCGCGGCAGCCCCGGCGGCGATGGCGCGGTTTGCGTCGGGCTCGGCGCCGCAGAGTTCGATGAGCGGAAGTTGCGGGGCCATGGAAGATGCGGCCGAGTGGCGCGAGGCGTCGGTCCAGACGGCTGCGACCTGGCTGGCGAGGTCAGCGTAGGAGAGCGGCAGCGCGTCCGGCGGAGATACCGGCCGAACGAGGTGATGGAGGCGTTCGTCGATGCCGGAGACCCCGGCGAGGAAATGCAGGATACGCTCGTTGGGTCGGAAAGCGGATGCGATGAGCGTGTCGGCGGGAAGAATGTCGATGAGTTGCCAGCGACGCAACGCCCGCGAGGGCGAAAGAGCGCTCCAGTGCGCTTCGGGAAGGGTGGTGAGGGCGAGATTGAGGGTGGGTAAGAAGCGGGGGTTGGGGCCGAGCGAGGCGTACAGTTCAGCGAGTCGTGAGTCCATCTCGGCGCCAGCGGCGAGGAGTAAGACGCCGCGCTCAAAGGCGGAGAGTTCGAATGCGGAGCAGAGTTGCTCTAGCGCGGGAGGTTGCGAAAAGGTCCAGGCGCCTGGATCGAGGAGAGCGTCTTCGGCCTGCGTGCCGGGCTCGCAGGCTGAGTCATCTGCTCTGCGCAGCGTGGCCTGGAGATGGACGCGGAGTGCGGATAGAGCGGCGGCGAGGTAGCGCTGATTCGCCTCGAACCAGGTGAGGCTTCCGTTGGCGCCGGATGCACTGTCGGACATGGTTTCCCCGCCCATGATGTTTTCTTCGCTCGTTTCGTCGGTCATGATGTGTGCACTCATGGCATGGCCACCGTGGGGCCTTCAAGGACGTGCGTGACGGCGTTGAAGGTCAGCTGGCTTTCGGCGCCATCGACCTGCACGCGGACGAGGTAGGTGCCGGTGGGGACGTTGGCGATGTTGATGACGATCGAAGGGGCGTCGGCAGTGGAGACAACGCCGGTGGAGGCGTAGGCCGTGGGCGGAGTCAAGGTGACGTTGTTGAGCAGGAGCACAGCCCTCTGGCCGATGCCTATGTTGGGGACGAGGTTGACGGTGACGTCGGTGCCGCTGACGGCGGGGGCGCCGGTGGCGCTGGATACCGTGGGGCACAGCACGAAGGAGGCGACGTTGGACTCGAAGCCGCGGTGCGCCGCGGCGGGCGTACCCATGTCCATATTCTGGAGAATCTGCAGGCTCTTGACGCCGGCGTGAAGAGCAGAGGTCAGGGCAAGGCTGATTTGTGTGTCGGAGGAAGTGGCGGGGGTAAGTTCCTGGTCTTCGATCAGGATGAAGGAATTGGGGCTTCTGAGATGCGTGCCCTGGATGAGGATGGTGGACGTGGAGGTGATGGGCTTGGCGTCCTGAGAGATGACCTGGCTGACGTAGGGTGTCTCAAACGGCACAACGTAAAGGTTGCGCTGCAGGACTGGCGGAGCAGGCACGGGTGTGTCGTCGGATTCCATGAGCACGAGCGAGGCCTGATAGGCGGCGGAGAGGCTGTACTCGACCTGGAAGAAGACCGACCAGAGCTTGGAAAACTCTTCGAGCGAGAGCCCGGTGGGGGTGAAGCGCACACGCTCAATCTGGCTGTCGAGCCCGGAGCCGGCGAGGAAACCAAAGGAAGACGCCGCGTTGCTGATGTTATCGGCCGAGAGCAGCGGCTGGGCATGGAGTGTGGTGGCGACGGCGCCCAGCAGGCGTTGCGGTTCGAGCTTGGTGTCATCGCCGTGGAAGGTGAAGATGTAGTGGAGATCGAAGGCAGCGGTGGGGCGCTGCGCGAGGGAGCCATCGGAGCGTCGCGTGGGGAGGTCGGCGTTGCGGTAGGCGGCGTTGGGCGTGATCTGGTAGAGAAAGATGTTGACCAGCGGCGTGGTTGAACTGCTCGCGTCGGGGCGGCTGAAGCCGACCTTGGCGCCGACGACGGCGTTGCCCACCGGCGTCATCAGCACTTGCTGGAGCGAGGCGGTGACGGTGGCGATCGCGAGGTAGTTGCTCATCGTGCGCTCCCGCCTGCCTGCTTGAGGAATTGGTCGAGGGAGAGTGTGGAAGGTCTGGGGCGCTGCGCGGGGGTTGTAAGCATGGGAGGGGTGATTTCGGCGCGAACCTCGATGCGGCCTATGCTGACGCGGACCATGGGTGGGGCAGGGCGAAACGCTAAAGGCGGTTGTGGATGTTGCAGCGCGGAACTGCGCATGGGTTCAGCGAGCGGGGTGAGGCGCGGAGCCAGTTTGGGTTCGGCAAACGGAGCGGGAGCGGGTTCGGTGATTTGTGGGTTGAATGCGGTGGTTTCCCCGGGTGCCTCGGGGGATGGGTTCATCGGCTCCAACGGCAGAGCTGGAGCGGGGTGTTGCCTGCGGACCTGTATGCGCTCAGGGGACGGATGAGCCGTCTCCAGTTCCGCATGGGGCGGCTGAGGATCTTGCGGAGGGAAGGCGCGCGGACGCCGCGATGGGATCAGGTGCGGAGCTTCGTCCAAACTTTGAAACGGTGGAGCGGGGTGTTTAGCGCGGGTTTCATAGCGCGTGTACGGCTCAGACTCACCGATATGGAGAGGGTTGGGACGCTCTTCGGAGGCTTCGGGAAAGGCAGGCGTGGGTTGGAAAGCGGAGACGAGCGCGGCTGACTCCGTTCCAGGGCTAAAGCGTGCAGGGATGACTGGCTCGGCGAGCGGAATCGTACCGAGCGCACGCGCTGCGAGGCGGTTCAGAAAGTCGGCCATGCCATCTCCACATAGGTCTGGCGACGGACTGTGCTCAGGGCGAGGATGTCGGGTTCGTACCAGCCATAGGCCGAGGCCAGGGCGTGGACGTCACGCAGAAGACGCTTGGCGGTTGCGGAGATTTTTGACCAGAGGAAGCGCTCGATATCGAGCGTGACCTGCCAGGCGTGAGAGCAGGCGGTGCAGTTGAGATCGATCAGCATCTCGGCTCCGGGGTCGGCGGTAGCGAGAGCGGAGGAGATGGTGTCGGTGATGTGCAGGGGTAGGTCAGCGTGAGGGACTGGTTGGCCGTCGAGGTTTGCTTCGACAATGCAGCGCTCGACGAGCATCTTCGCGGCGAGTTCGGGCTCAGTGCAGGTACTGACGGCACGGAGGTCGAGGCTGTCGGGGAGGCGTAGGCACAGCGAGATGCGGCCATCGTTGACGGTAAGGGAAGGGGAATCAGAAGGCGATGATGTCGATGCTGCCGTCAGTTCGTGCGTGGAGAGGGTGTACTCGAGCGCTTCGTTGCAGGCAGGGCAGCGGGCGAAGGCGTCGAGTGCGGGACCGAATAAGCGCTCGTAGATCTCGAATAGGCGGGCGTCGCGAGTGCCGATGCTGAGGCGGGCGAGATCTTCGCGGGACTCCGACGGGGAGCAGGCAGAAAGCAGCGTGAGGGCGCGGTCGACTGGGTGTTCGCCCGCGCCGCGCTCCCAAATTGCGATCAGATCCGAGTTCGAGGGAATGTGCATAAGCCAGGAAATCAGGCAGCTGGAATGGTGAAGCTAGGTTCTGTGGGTTCGGTGACGCTGGTGTCGGCCTCCCAGCCTTCGTTTTCGAGCTTGATGTGCTGGATGGCGACCGCGTTGGCGTTGGCGTCGAGATCGGGAAGGGCTTGGTACTCGGAGACCCAGCAGCGGTAGACCTTATAGGCGATCGCGAGTTGGCCGGCTTCGTTATAAAACTCGATGATGATGTCCTTACGGAAGTCCTTGAGGGACACCTCTGAACCGAGACCTGCGCCGAAGTTCCAGACCTTGTTAGCCCATTGTTCGAAGGCGATGTCGTGAGTGACGCCACGTTCGAGCGTGATGGCGTCGTACTCTGTGCGACCGGGAGACTTGCGGCTAGTGCTGGGGTCGCCGCCGACACGGTGCTTGACGACTTCGGTGGTCCGCTTAAGGCCGCCAACTTTGCTGACGCCGGCTACGTATCGCCCATCCCACTTTACTTGGAAGATGAAGTTCTTATAGGGGTCGAAACGGGTTGGATTGACGCTGAACTGTGGCATCTATGCTCTCCTTAGGTGGTCTGCCCAGCGATCTGCTGGATCTGGATGATGACGAATTCTGCGGGCTTGAGTGGGGCGAAGCCGACCAGAATGTTGACGATGCCGTTGTCCTGATCGGTGGGCGTGGTCGTTTCGCTGTCGCATTTGACGAAGTAAGCCTGCTGCGGCGTGGAGCCCTGGAAGGCGCCCTGGGTGAAGAGCGTCTGCATGAAGGAGCCGACGTTGAGGCGGATCTGGCCCCAGAGCGGAGCATCGTTGGGCTCGAAGACAACCCATTGCGTGCCGCGGTAGAGGCTGGTTTCGAGGAAGAGGGCAAGACGCCGGATGGGGACGTACTTCCACTGCGAGCCTGCTTCGTCGTTGCCGCCGGTGGTGCGCGCGCCCCAAACAACCGTGCCGTAGGCACTGAAGGAGCGGATGCAGTTGACGGCTACAGGGTTGAGCTCGCCGTTTTGTTTGTCGGTCAGCGGGACAGCAACGCCGCTGACCCCAACCAGGGCAGTTTCTGTACCGGCCGGCGCCTTCCAGACACCACGATTGACGTCGGTCGAGGCGTAGATGCCGGCGACGAAGCCGCAGGGCGGGTAGGTGCGCGTGACGTTGCCGGCCAGTGGGTCAGGTGCCAGCAGCGAGGGGAAGTAGAACGCGGAGTTGTTGCCGATAAAGCCGGGACCGGTGGTGAGTGTCGCGTAGTTGGTGATGAGGGGGTCGGGGTCGGCAATAAGAAAGGCCTGATTATTTTTGCAGAAGGTATCGAGTTCGCCGAGGACGACGCTGGTGGTCTCCCCCGGAATGCACAGGAGATTGAATAGATCGACATTGGCTAGCAGGTTTACGCCGGCGGTGCCCCCCCCGGCTTGCAAGGCAAGTTCAAATCCCGCTGTGCTGGGGTTAAGAACGGTGCCATCGTCGCCTGCAGTGGTGTTGTCGAGCGCCACGGTTGTGTCGGTAGGCGGATCCGTTGTTCCGGCTGGCACGGAGGCCGTGACGTAGTTCGAGCCGTTGGCTAAGACATCCACAACGTAGCGTCCCAGCGGGTCAGGCGTGGTGATGCTGAGGTTAGGGAAAGATTCGACCACCGCCGGGGTTGCGCCGGTTGGCGCATAGATCACCTGAAGCTGGAAACGTCCGGGAGATGCGGTTGAGTTCTTGATCGCGACCTGGTAGACGTTAGCCCAGGCCCCAGCGTTCAGGGCAGTGACGATCAGCGATTTCGGGGCCGCGCCGATCGTTACCGTGGCAGTTTTGGCAGTGCCATCGACCAGGCGGACGATGTAGGCCTGCTGGCCGCCGTTGAGGAAGAACTGATTGACGGAGTAGCCGAGTAGACTACGCGAATCGAGACCGCCAAACTGCCTCTGGAAGTCTGCCCAGCTGAGAATGAGGGTGGCTTCTGTGGTTGGCCCCTGGGGAGCCCAGCCGACGAAGGCCGCGATGGAGGTTGCCACGCCGGTGATAGTGTGGACTCCGCTGGGAAGCTCCTCAATGTAAACACCAGGATAGGTTGGCGTAACTGGCATCGGTTCTCTCCATTTCCAGGGAGCGAATACGCTCCGATTGGTAGCTGTTGCACGGCACGTCCGTGCACGGATTCCGTCCGGGCGCGGGTTAGAGTATGTTGGGGGTCCTCCCGAGGTTTTGAAGCTGAAGCTTTTCGACCGGTACGACGACGCTTAGGCGCGCGATGACATCGACTACGGCGAAGACGCGAGGAAGCAATCCAGAGTCGGAGAAGTTCACGACTGTGCCTTCCAGCTGATCTGCCGGGGTGAGTGATTTCGGCAGGTCGTCAGCTGCGGGCAGGAAGATATCTTCAACTTGGAAACGAACGGTATCTCCTTCGTGTATCAGTGGGTCCACCTCACTGGCGGAGCGCAAGTATCCAGCGCCAGCCGACAGAGCGAATGCACGGGAGAGCCCAATCGGCTGTTTCTTTGAAGAAGGAGCGCCAAATTTTGCCCAATAATGTAAGAAAGCGGTAAAAAGTGGGCGAATTTGCTTGAAGAAAAATTTCTTAAGCCAAGATGACGAGCCGTTTTGAGGACGGGGCAGCGAATCAGGATACGCAGGATTTGGCAGTGGCTAATGGAGGCGCATCGAGGGCAAGCAGAGGAAAACACAAGGTGAAGCAGGGTACAAGTCGAGTACCCTGAGTTAGCTAGTGGTGTCCTCGGAACCTTCTGCAAGTCTGTGCAGGACTCTGCAATAAGTGGCAGTGGCTCAACACAGGGTTGGCCCAGGGAAGTCGAGAAGCTGCCTAAGAAGTCTTTCGGTCGAAGGTGCTAGCGGGCGGTGAGGCCGCAGGCGCGCATTTTGTAGTAGAGGGCGCGCTCACTCATATGGAGGCGCTGGGCGACTTTGCGCCGGGTCCATCCGGGAACGGCGATGGCCGCCTGCAGCACACGCTTTTCAATCTCCTGGAGCGCTTGGTCGTAGCCGAGACTGCCATTGGCGATGCTTTGCCAGACGCCGCTGGCGGAATCGGCTAGCAGATCCACTTCCTGCTGGGTGACGTCGGAACGGAGTTGGCGCATCCAGTCGTCGATGCAGAGCGAGGAGCCTTCCGTCTTGAGGAAGAGCATCCGCTGCACGGCGTTTTCGAGTTCGCGCACGTTGCCCAGTAACGGCTGCGATTCAAGGAAGCGAAGCAGCTCGGACTCTACGTTGACGACCGGAGCGTAGAGTGCAGCGTGGCGATCGGCGAAGGCGAGGATGAGTGCGGTCAGATCCGCACGGCGGGCGCGCAGGGGAGGAAGTGCAAGGCGAACTACGTTGAGCCGGTGATAGAGGTCGAGGCGGAAGCGGCCTTCGCGGACCAGCGACTCGAGCGGGCGGTTAGCGGCGGCAATGATGCGGACATCGACGGGCATCTCTGTGTCCGACCCAACAGGACGGAGAATGCCACGCTGGAGTACGTCTAGTAATTTGGGTTGCAGGGCAACGGGCAGATCGTTGACGTCATCGAGGAACAGGGTGCCATGCTGGGCTGAACAGAACAGGCCTTTGCGGCTACCGACGGCGCCGGAGAAGGCTCCACGCTGATGGCCGAAGAGCTCACTTTCGGCGAGGGCTTCGGTGATGGTGCTGCAGTGCACGGTTATGAAAGCAAAACGGTTGCGTTTGCGGTCGAGCCGATGGATAGCCTGCGCGAGAACCTGCTTGCCGGTCCCGGTTTCGCCTTCGATCAAAACAGTAACATCGCTGATTTCCGCAGCCTTGCGGGCACGCTGCAGCAGCGGTAGCAGTTCGTCGCAGTTGCTGACGAATCCAAGGTCGCCGAAGAGGCTCTGAAGTGCAGCGTCAGAAAGTTCGCGTTCCATGAAGGCTCTTTTGGGGCGAAGAAAGAGAATTGTATGACCGAGCCCGCGTCCCCGGGCTTCCGGTAGGTTGGCATCGGCAAAACGACGGCCTTCCCTTGGCTAGACGTTTTGGTGAGGCGCTTTTTCTAATCTAATTGGGCCCGTTTTCGGGTGGGGAGGGATGGTTCAGGCTCATCCCGAGCCGAAAGTTACAAGTTGTTTGCCGCTCTAGTTTTTGCAAGCCCTGGTGTACGGACAACGTGCGCTTCGGTTCCACCGTTGGAGAAGAACTGTTGGACAGCGTAACTGAGCTCGCTGTCGGAGGCAAGGCCGCCGAAGTATCGCTCGAAGTTATTGAAGTCAAAGATGTATTTGACGCGCTTGCCGATGCCTTTGGCGCTGTATCCCACGAAGGTAGCGATTGAGGTTATTACACCTGTCGTTTGGGGATTATTAATAGCCAGCCACCCATCCGTCAAGAGACGTGTTGGATTTATCTTTCTCCTATGCGACTGTCCTGCTCTTTGGCTTGAAACCGCAGCCGTGGCTTTGTTCCCCCCAGTCACGGCAACGTGGTAACTGTGGTAGATTCAAAAAAGCGCTAAAACGCAGCGGAGAGATGGCCGAGTGGCTGAAGGCGCACGCTTGGAAAGCGTGTATACCGCAAGGTATCCAGGGTTCGAATCCCTGTCTCTCCGCCATAATTTTGCCTAAATCCTTCTAAATCACCCAAATAGCACACGTAGGTATCAAGGATTTAGCTTCGGCAGAAATTGTCGTTTCATCGTACGGATATTTTGAACCTTGCGATGCTGCCGTAAGTGATGAGCCATTCGCTCGCCGTTCCATTGATGGGGACCTTGATTGTTTTTCGCATAGAGTGAAGCGCTTAGATCGTTTATTTCTGAGGACAGTACGGGATCGTCTGCCTGACGCAAAAACTCATGAACAGGCATACCTGGGTGCGCGAGTGTAAGCCATCTCAAAAATCGATCGTACGCTTGCATTGCGTGGCTTCGCCTGCATGAAAACTGAAGATCGCGAAAATACGCAGGCTCAGAATGTTCCCGCTTGTAATGCCATGCTTGTAGCCGGCGATAGATGCGTGGGAGAGAATGCCAAGCTATCCAGAGTATAAAAATAAATGCCACGAAACATGGGGCAGCAACTCGAATCCAGAATTTATATTTGCTCCATAGGCTGCCGTGTTTGAGCTGCTTCACCGGCACGGGTTCTTGCTCTGGCGGCAGTTCGGCGACGTAATCTGGATTTGCGGCAGCCGTGAAGCGAATGGCGGGGAGCGTGGCCGTCACCAAACGATTTGTGGAGAGATTCCACCACTTCAGTTCGACTGCCGGAAGCGTGTAATCGCCCGCCTTCCGAATAAAGTACTTTGCGGATTGTGTGCGGCGGCCATAAACAAATTCGCCGCGATCCGTCTTCTGATCCTGGACGATTGGCTCTTCCTCGTAGATGCGAATACCTTCTGGTGTTTCGAGGGGGAGGGGCGGGATCAACATGGCTTGCATCTTTGTCGCCGTCACGGTGATGGTTCGCTCGACGGAGTCTCCGGCTCGGAGACTCTTTAGAGGAGCTGACCATTTTTGCTGAATCGTCAGACTTGTGGTGGGAAGAAAGTAGTCCAGGCTCTTCGCTGCGAGAGGGACGTCGGCATGGAAGGTAAGAGCAGGAAGAGGTACGTGAGCCGTAGCGGTCTTTGGCGGCGCAATAGCGTAAGGAACGGTGATCTGCGCTGCTGGCAGCTTGAAATCGCCGGGTTGCTGCGGATAGACGACATAGGTCTCAGTTATGCCCGCATACGTCACTCCGCCGATCTGCTCGTTGGAGTTCTGCGGACGGTCCTGAGGCAGCACCACGATGGCGTTTTCGATTTCGAATTCGGGAAAATCGGGGGCCCCGGCGAAGTAGTTGGGAACGAAGATTGAAACAACAAGGCGTACCGGCTGGCCGACTAGAATGCCTCTGCTGGGTTCGAATTTCGCACGGACGATGGGTATTTGCCCAGGAACAGTGAGCGATGAGATCGCCGCAAGCATAACGATGAAAGTGCGTCTCATGGGTGACGCTCCTGTGCAGCCTGAATCGCGAATCTGCGCCGGAGAAATTCAGCGGGGCTGGTTTGGATATTGCGCATCCAGATGTCAGCCATTTTCTTCGGATCGAGTTTGACCTGTTGGGTCTTTTTCCCTTTCTGACCCTTTTCGTCGAATTTCATCTGGTCTGGCGGAAGATCGGGTGCCGTCTCCTGCTGATCTTTGTCTTTATCTTTGTTCTTTGCTTTTGGAATAAGCGATTGGACGAGAGTAAGGTTTTCCTGCGCTTCGGGCCATGGATGACGTCGTGCGAGCGCCTGCTGGTAAGCCTGTATCGCTTCAGGATATTTGCCCGTGTGTGCGAGTGCATTGCCCTGGTTGTACCAGGCTTCTGGGGAATCACTGAGGGCGAAGGCGTTCAGCGCGCTCTCGTAGTCTCCTGCGCGCGCGAGAGCCAATCCCCTCCAGAGTGGATCCTCGAACTTCTCGGCGGCCTTTTGGTAATCACCCCTCTCGAAGTAGTAGCAGCCCTGTTGATCGTGTGTCATCCAGAGGTCTATCCACGAGAAGCGTGTTTGAGCGCCTGCAGACGGAAGAATAAAGAGGACTGCGAACGCGGCTGAGGTCCAGCGCACAGTCCACCCTTTGCGGAACCAGAAAACAGTAATAGCCGTGATGGGAATAGTGAGCCAGTAACCTTCATCGATCCAGCGCGTCTTGCTGTTGCGCTGCTGTACGGCCTGAAGATGATGCTGTACGCGGCGCTGTATCCAGTGGATGTCATCATCGTTGAGTGTGAGCGTGGTGGCGGAGATGTCGATGCGGCTTAACGAACGAAGAGTGTTCACGTCGAGCTTTGTATAGACGCGGCGTCCGAAGCGGTCGGTAAGAAAGCCATTGTTCGCCGTACGAACAGGGCCTCCACTGGAAGTGCCTACACCCATCACGAGGATGTCGTTCTGGTTTTCGTCCTGCCCGGTAAATTGTTGGAATGTTGGTAACGCTTGAGGCTCGATTCCATCGTTGACAAAAAGAATGGTGCCGGGGACGGGCTCGTCTTTCAGAAAATCTTCGATCGTGCGAAGCGCCTTTGCCGTATCTTTTCCCCCACCCGGGATTAAAGATGTAGAGAGAGAACTCAGATAGAGATCGAACAGGGAATCGTCTGTCGTAAAAGGCAGAACCATGTGTGTGGTGTCTGCATAGACGAAGAGCGCAGTGCGTCCACCATTTCTGGCTTTGATTAGATCGCGTAGTTTCAGCTTTGCGCGCTCCAGCCGTGTCGGATCGAGGTCGATCGCGTCCATTGTCCGCGAGAGGTCGAGCGCTATGACCAGGGGCGCCTTGTCCTCTGTGAATGGAGGTTGTTCACGCTTCCAAGTCGGGCCGGCGATCGCAACGGTACCCAGAATGATGAGGAGACAGATCATGTGAATAGGACGGAAGTGCCAGCGCTGCTTACGCGCTACGATCAGATGATCCAGAAGTTCGGAGTCGATATAACGCTTCCAACGGGCGCGTACGTCGTCGCGAATATGGAACGCTAAATAGATAACCGGCACGGCCATCAGAAGCCACAACCAATGTGGGCGCAGAAAATGCACCGATGCCCACCACTCGCTCATACATTCACCTTTAAGACGGCGGAGGTTTCGGTCT
The DNA here is from genome assembly GCF_003945235.1 of Edaphobacter aggregans. Lineage (NCBI taxonomy): Bacteria > Pseudomonadati > Acidobacteriota > Terriglobia > Terriglobales > Acidobacteriaceae > Edaphobacter > Edaphobacter aggregans. The sequence continues at coordinate 80,296 of NZ_RSDW01000001.1, read as the reverse complement.
CATCCGATTCACGGCGGCGTGAGAAGAGTCGCGCCAACAGACTGACGATAAGCATGAGGAGGTGATAGCCAACGAGTAGGACAACGGCGGCCGCAAGTGGAATCATGAAGAGCTCGCGGCGGGGCTGATAGCTGAGGGTCTTGAAATTCTGTGGGGTGATTTTATCGAGGGTCGCGTAAGCTTTTTCGAGTTCGACACGATTCTCGCCATGGAAGACCTGTCCGCCGGTTGCCTTGGCGATATCGTTCAACGCAGCATAGTCAACTTTGTACTCGCCAGTGGCGTGAGGATCGCCTAAGCCTACGACGTGTATGGTGATGCCGTTCTGACGGGCTATTTCAGCGGCCTTACGTGGTGGCATTCGGCTGCCGGTATCGTTGCCGTCCGTCAGGAGAACCAGAACGCGTTGTTTGGCTTCGCTATGATCGAACTGCTTGATTGCGAGACCAATAGCATCGCCGATCATCGTCTGAGGACCGGCCATGCCGGCGTCGGTCTGGCCGAGTATCTTCAGACATGCGTCATGGTCAAGCGTGAAAGGCGTAACCGGATAGGCAGCCTGACCAAAGACGATGAGACCGATACGATCAGTTTTTCGCTTTCGAATGAATTCGCTAACGACTTGTTTTACTGCATCGACGCGGCGCAGACGTTTACCTTCGGGTGTGCGAAAATCCGGTGTTTCCATCGATTGAGAGATGTCGAGGGCCAGCATGAGGTCCCGCCCTGGCTCGATTTTCTGGATGGGAGGCTCAATCAACTGGGGCCGAGCCAGCGCCAGAAGAATCAGGCACCAGCAAATTGGAGCGACGATCTTCTGTAGCCAGTTTGTTTTGGGGACGACCGCTCCAGGTTCGGGTGTGAGGCCGAGGCTTGAACTGATGTAATGAAAGAACGTCAGACGCAGGGAATCTTGCTCCTCCTTATAGGGAGGTAAGAGCCAGTAGACGAGAAGAGGCAGTGGCAGCAAGGCAAGCAGCCACGGATATTCAAGTCTGTACATGGTGTCTCCGAATCCATTCTGCGGCGATCTTTCTCATCTGCTGCTCGTCCGCGCCGGATAGTGATGCTGGTCGCAGTGACACCTCTTCGATGCCGTTAGCAGGAGCCTGACGAAACATGGGATCACCGCTGGTTTCGTTTAGAAAATTTAGCCACTCGTCGCCGCTGAGCGAGGCAACTTTCTCGCGCGGCCATGCGGCGAGCGCAGTGCGTTTGAGAAGGCCTGAGAACTGATCCGCTGGAAGTAGCTCCAGTTCGCGGAGAGCCTCTCGCCGGTAACGGTTGGTTAACCATCGGCGAATGCTGTGAATGATGATCCATAAAACGAGTAATCCGGCAATTGCAAAGAGAACGTACCAGCCGATGGTCTGTGGGGTCCACGCGGGCGGAGGCGGTTGATAGAAGTCGTGCAGTTTGTCGAGCGGAGCTGTCATATTCGCCTGCCTCGATTCGCAATCTTTCCCAGCAGGTGCCGCACCTGCTGCGGAACGTCTTCTGCAGTGCTGAGAGGAAGAACTGGAACTCCCAACTCATGCTGCCATGAGAGGATCGTGGTCATTCGCTTATCGGAAGCTTCAAGAATGCTTTTGCGCACTTTCTCCTGTCCCAGTTGAAGCTCGACCTGCAACTCGCCGTTGCTGACGACGAGTTGGTCGGCGGGGGGCAGGCGGACGGCAAGAGGATCGTAAGTCAGGCAGCAGATGATGTCGTTCGAGCCCGACAGGTGCAATAAGAGATCGCGTGTTTCCTCATCGGCGCCGTCGAAATCGCTAGCGATAAGAATGAGTGCGTCGTGGTGGCAGACCCGAGCGACAGATTCAAGCACTTCATTCAGGCGTTGGGGGAGGGGTTGCGAACTAGAGTCGCTGCGTAGCAGATGGTTCTGATTGGAGATGCGGTCAAGAATCCTAAGCACAGTGGCGCGACTGCGGCGCATTCGCACTTCTTCGGTGACTTCATCATTGAAAACGAATGCGCCGACACGGTCGCCCTGATGGAAGACTCTCCACGCAGCGAGAGCAGAGACCTCTGCCGCGACTACAGATTTCATGGAAATCTTGCTCCCGAAGAACATATTGATGCGTTGGTCGACGACCAACATGGTGGGCCGGTCGCGCTCTTCGGAATAAACGCGCACATAGGGCTTCTGCATTCGCGCAGTTACTCGCCAGTCGATGCTGCGTACGTCGTCGCCAGCGACGTAGCCGCGAAGCTCCTCGAAGTCGAGACCGCGACCGCGCACGTGTGAAGTGCGCCTGCCAAAGAGCAAGCTATGTACGGGCTGGTTGTGCGTCAAAGTGAAGCCACCCGCCTTGAACTGCAGGGCAACCAGCGAATCGAGTTCGGCATAGGCTCCCATGGCAAGAGATCCTGTTTATGCGACGGCGACCATCTCGACAACTTTATTAATGACCTGATCCGCTTTAATACCTTCTGCTTGTGCGTCATAACTAAGCATGATGCGGTGCCGGAGAACGTCGTGCGCGACCGCCTGCACATCATCGGGGCTCACATAGTCACGGCCCTTCAGCCAGGCATAGGTGCGAGAACATTTATCCAGGCCGATCGTCCCGCGCGGGCTGGCTCCGATCTGAATCCACCTGCGAAGGTCTTTATCGTATCGCTCGGGGTAGCGCGTGGCTTCAATCAGGGCGACGATATATTGCTCGACTGCCGAAGCCATGTGTATAGCGTGAATCTCTGCCCGCGCTGCGAAGATCACGTCCTGCGAGGTGCGTTCGCCGATCGCTGCGTCTGTTGGCGCGGTATCGGTATCCGCTTCCTCCCCACGCACCAGCAACATGATGTCGCGCTCAGACTTTTCTTCTGGGTAGTCGACATAGACATGCATCAAGAAACGATCCAATTGCGCCTCTGGTAGCGGATACGTTCCTTCCTGTTCGATGGGATTCTGTGTTGCCATCACAAGAAACAGCTTCGGCAGAACATGAGGCTTACCTGCCACCGTAACTTGCCGTTCTTCCATTGCCTCCAGAAGCGCCGCCTGAACCTTTGCAGGGGCGCGGTTGATCTCATCGGCGAGGACAAGGTTGTTGAAGACTGGTCCGGGTTGAAAGCGGAATTCGCTCTTGCCCTCCGAACTGTAATAAATCTCAGATCCAGTAATGTCCGAGGGCAGAAGGTCTGGAGTAAATTGAATTCGCGAGAGACCTGCATCGAGGAACTTGCCCAACTTTTTGATCGCCCTCGTTTTGGCTAGTCCCGGCAGGCCTTCGACTAAGAGATTTCCGTTGGCGAGCAAGCCAATCAAGAGACGCTCGATCATGGCTTCCTGACCGAGTACGGTTTGGCCTATTTGCTTCTGTAATGCCAAGAGCGAATCGCGAGCCGCCACCGCAACCCCCAAGGTTTAGAGATGTCCTAACCTGAGCCTCGACGAGCTGCGACTCCTAGAACGGAACAATATCCAAAAGACCTCAATGATTCAAACTACGGACGCTCTTAGATTTATCTATGGAGATACTCTTTCCCCTAGTTCCAAGATCTAGGTCTTGCTATTTCTTACACTTGGTGGGTTGCAGCTAAGTATTCCGTTTTATTGACTTATCCACAAAGTGTTGATTTTAAACAGAGAATTGCGGTTGTCGTCGTGTGTTCTTTCCCTATTACTATTTTGGAGAATTGAACGGAATTGATATGACAGACCGAAGTGGCTTTTATGTTAATGGCTTAGCTCATTGTTGGGTTTAACAACCTATTTAGGAGTTTCTGAGAAAAGAAGTTGTAAGCGACTGAAAGAGATGAGCTTTAAGGCAGAAGTTTGTGGCAATAAAGGGTGGCCCGCTTGACTTGATGTGTCCGCTGCGGCAGAATTCTCGCTCTGGGTGCTTAGCTCCCTACTTCGTTTTCTGACGTTTGAAGAAGTTTTTCCCAGGGCCCTTATCGAATTGATTTGAATTGCAATTCAAGGCTGCTCGGGATCAGCTATCACGGGTGCTGATCAGGATTGATCAGGTCATCAGTTAATAATCCAGTCTCGAACGACGGGCCGCCTTGCCGTTTCTCGCACGATCCTTTGTGGACGTTGAAATGAGAAGGGAGTCGTCATGCTTTCAAAATCCTGGGGGTTCGCACTGCAAAGGCGAACTCTTCCTGTGCGGCGTGCAACCGTTTGCCTGTGCTTGGCGCTCATGGTTGGGTTTCTAGCGCAGCTAGCGAATGCACAAGGCAAGAAACCGAACATTCTGGTCATCTTCGGCGATGACATTGGCCAGAGCAACATCAGTCGCTACACGCAAGGCCTGATGGGGATGAGGACTCCGAACATCGATAGCATCGGCGAACATGGCATGACGTTCACCGACTACTACGCAGAGAATAGCTGCACCGCAGGACGAGCTACCTTTATTACCGGACAACTTGCCGTTAGAACCGGACTGACCAAGGTGGGGATTCCGGGTGCTCCTGTGGGACTTCAGAAACGGGACATAACGATTGCGGCGGCGTTAAAGCCGCTGGGCTATGCGACCGCACAGTTTGGCAAGAACCATCTGGGGGATCGTGATGAGTTTCTGCCGACGGCGCATGGCTTCGATGAGTTCTTCGGCAACCTGTACCACTTAAATGCGGAGCAGGAGCCAGAGATGCCGTACTGGCCCAAGGACGATCCGGTCTTCCTAAAGGTGTATGCCCCGCGCGGTGTCCTTCACTCGTTCGCCGACGGAAAGATTGAAGATACGGGGCCGCTGAACATGAAGCGTATGGAGACGATCGATGACGAGACGTCGAACGCCGCTATGGACTTTATGGATAGGCAGGCTAAGGCCAGCAAACCGTTCTTCGTGTGGATGAACTTTACGAGGATGCACGTCTTTACCCATGTGCGGCCGGAGTTCCGAGGTAAGAGCGGGATGCCGGGCAACGAGTACATGGATGGTATGTGGGAGCACGACCAGGATGTCGGGAAGTTGCTGAAGAAGGTGGATGATCTTGGAATTGCGAATGATACGATCGTCCTCTACACAACGGACAACGGCCCAAATATGTTTTCGTGGCCTGACGCAGCGATGACCCCGTTCCGAAACGAGAAGAATTCGAACTGGGAGGGCGCGTTCCGAGTCCCTGCTATGATCCGCTGGCCCGGACATATCAAAGAGAATGTCTGGTCGAACGAGATCGTCTCCGGACTGGACTGGTTCCCGACGTTAGTGGCAGCAGCGGGCAATCCAAATATAACGGCGCAGCTTTTGAAGGGTGCCGGACCTGGTGGCATGGCGCAAAAAGTCCATCTGGATGGTTACAACATTCTGCCGTACCTGGAAGGGAAGGAAGAGCACTCCCCGCGCAAGAATTTCTTCTATTTCAATGACGACGGACTGTTAGTCGCCGTAAGGCATGAGAACTGGAAGTTCGTCTTCTGCGAACAGCGAGAGATCGGGGGCTACAAGGTGTGGTCGAATCCCTTTACCTGTACCCGAGTTCCGTTGTTTATCAATTTGCGTATGGATCCGTATGAAAAAGCGCCGCTCGTCTCAGACCAGTATGACGACTGGCAGGTGCATAACGCCTACATGATTGCACAGTCACAGATTATTGCGGGTGAACTGTTACAAACGTTCAAGGAATTTCCACCAAGCCAGGCGCCTGCAAGCTTTACGATCGATCCGGGTGCGTTTGTAGACCTGGCTCCGAAGCCCAAACAGTGAGGTCGGGGCGAAGTGTGCGCTAAGTTTGATGGAAGAAAGAACGAACAACGAGCAGAATAGGTCAACCGGGTTCATCATGGTGAATGAACCCGGTCGATTTTTCAAAGGGATCCCCGCATGTCGGCTGTGAAATCTGACGCTGCTTCCAGGAAGAAATCAAAAGATCGCAACGTCAGCAAGCCTGCCCCGGCGATTGAGCAAGCAGATGGTATTGGGTTCAATGCACAACCCATATTGTTTGGCCTTCTGCTCTTCTTATCCGGTACAGCCGCGCTGATTTACCAGATTCTCTGGATCAAACAGCTCTCGCTAATTGTTGGGGTAGAAGTCTATTCCATCACGGTTGCGGTGAGCGCCTTCTTTGCCGGACTAGCTCTTGGTGGCGCTGTTTTCGGCCGGTTCACGGACAGGTTCTCGAAGCCTCTTGTTCTCTACGCAATTTTAGAAGGCGGAATCGCGGCGCTCGGTATTTTCAGCACCATTTCTCTCGCGCACTCAGCCGGACTTTTTGTGACGATCGAGGCGCGAGCAGGTCTTCTTGCGTGGGTGCTTCCATTCATTTTGGTTGGAGCACCAGCATTTCTGATGGGCGGAACATTGCCTGTCGCCGTTCGATCGCAGGTGTATGGGTTCGTGCAGATTGCGAGGACTGGAGGTTGGATCTACGCCGCCAATACGGCTGGTGGTATCGCTGGTGTACTGCTGAGTTCTTTCGCTCTTTTACCATGGTTGGGTGTACGCAACACGGCATTGGCTGCAGCTCTCCTCAATCTCGGAGCAGCAGGTATGGCGATGGCTCTTGTCCGGCGCGCTGTTTCAGACCTTACAGAAACCGAGGTAAAAGAGGCTGAAGCCGTGGACTCCCCTTCCGACAACTCGGGCATCGCCCTGGTTTTGTACGCTATTTCAGGTGGTATCGCGCTTGGCTATGAAGTGGTTTGGTCGCAGGCTATGGCGCAGTTCCTTAGCACTCGTGTCTTTGCGTTTTCCGTGGTGCTGGCGACATATCTCGCCGGGCTTGTCGTTGGAAGCGCGCTCTATGCCCGCTTTAGCCACAAGGTACGCGATCCCTGGGGAGTGTTCGGTCTTCTCATCGCGGCAGCTGCAGTAGTTGCCTTGTTCGAGATTGCTGGTTTAGACCTCTGGCAGTTACGATTTCAGATTGAGGCGGGTAACGTCGCCTTCGCAGCCACCGGCAGCGAATTTGCGCGCATGGGCACGCACTTCGCGGTTGCGGCAACGGGAATTGTCTTCGTTCCGACAGTCATGCTCGGTGCTGCGTTTCCGGCCGTGCTGCGACTGGCAGCCAGAGAGACGCGCGCCGGAATGGATGTTGGTATTGTCCTTGCGTTGAACACTGCAGGCGGAATCGCTGGAACTCTACTGACAGGCTTTCTGTTGGTACCTATTCTCGGACTCGTGCGAACGCTAAGCATACTGGCGATTTTGGCAACCACAGTTGGCGTCCTGGCCGTGCTGCTGGGTTCGGCAGTCAGCAGAAAAATGCAACTCGCAGTTTGCGTCCTGGGAGTGATTGCCATCATAGGAGGCATCCTCGCGCCTCAGGATCGTCTGGCAAGATTACTCCTTACAACACGCGGAGGAGGTAATCTGATCTTCTACCAGGAGAGCCGAGGCGCAACAGTTGCGGTCGCCGAACAACGTTCGGGTGACAACGTGTTTCGGCGACTCTACATCCAGGGCGTTTCCAATTCCGGCGATGCCATGCCATCTCTCCGTTATATGCGTCTACAGGCCATGCTGCCCCTGATTATTCATCGGGGCGAGCCACGCTCTGCATTAGTGATTGGCTTTGGTACCGGCATAACTGCTGGAGCTGTCCTGCACTATCCACAGTTGTATCGAAGGGTCTGCGTTGAGTTGCTTCCGGCCGTAGTACGCGCAGGAGAACTCTTTCCAGAGAACTATAAGGCAGGCTCCGATCCCGGAATGCAGATTCGTCTCCGTGACGGGCGGCAAGAGTTGCTGCATAGTTCAGAACGATATGATCTGATCACGCTGGAGCCACCGCCGCCTTCTGCAGAGGGAGTTGTCAACCTTTACTCAACGGACTTCTATAAGCTCGCTAGTAGGCGTCTTGAGCGAAATGGTCTCTTTGCGCAATGGCTGCCACTAGCCACTCAGAACGATGAGGACACACGTTCTCTTGTGCGCAGCTTTCTCGATGTTTTCCCCTATGCGACCCTGTGGACCACAGAAATGCACGAGATGCTTCTGGTTGGTTCTTATTCGCCCATCGACCTCGACGTCCATCAAATAACCAGCCGTTTTATGCAGAGCAGTGTGAGTACTCCGCTGAAGGCAGTTGGGATTTCTTCCCCAGCGGCTTTGTTGGCGACGTGGGTCACTGGCAGAGACGGCTTGGAACGCTATGCAGCACGCGCCAACCCGGTGACTGACGATCACCCACGCATTGAATATGCTGCATGGGTGCGCCCGCGAGAGATCTCTCGCGTTCTGCCAGAGTTGCTTGCTCTTCGCACAGATCCTCCGCTGGTTAATGCCGATGATAATTTACGCCCGGAGATCGACCGCCAACGTCAGGTGTTGTTGAATTTCTATGCAGCCGGTCTCGCTGCATATAACGGGGATCGAGAAAAGTGGAGGCAGACGATTCAGGAAGTTCTCGCCATAGATGGGAACAATCCCTACTATGCTTGGGTCACAGGCGAGAGAAAGTAACGCTTGTAGACGAGACGAAAGGCCTCAATGCCGTTGAACCTTGTAGCTGAATGTTGCAAGGTTAGGGGGTTTGGGCCTCGATCTTTTGTTTGAGCTTTTCGGACGAAGTGAGATCGACGGGAGTACCTTGCGTGAGGTAACGGCGCAGGGTAGACGGGTCGCTCCAGTTAATCTGCCAGCCATGGTCGATGGCGATGAGAATGTACTGTCCGGGCGTGATGCCGGCGATGTCGAAGCTGCCGTCGGTGTTCGACTGGTCCTGGCCAATGGAGGCAAAGGAACCTGGGTCACCGAGCGAGGCGGGAACGAGGAGAACGGTGGCTCCGACGGTGGGCTTGTCGTGCAGGGAAACATTGCCGGTGAGGGTGGCGAGACCGGCGGCCACATGCAGCGTCAGGGTAGAGTCACCCGCGCGGACGGTGACGTGACGGCCATGAACGTCGGCAGACTGGGCTGTGATTGCGGTGAGATAGGCGTTGGCGCGACCGGCGAAGAGACTGACCTCATACTGGCCGGGAGGGACTTCGATGACACGACCTCTACGGGGAGCTGGGCGATCTGGAGGCGGACTCCCTGGCCGACGGCGCTGGTTGGCAGGGCCGGCAAAATTGTTCATAGGGCCGTTGGTAGGAAAGAATTGCTGACCGGTCTCGGTATCAGTGAGGCTGACCTGGATGGAGTTTTCTCCAGGGCCTGAATCGGGAAGACCGTCCAGAAGGATGGTTACGTTGGCTGTGCTGGAGGAGATGGCGCTCATATCCAGAGTGCGGACGGAGCCAGAGGTGATTTCAACGACTGCGGAGCGGGGCGGGCCTCCATTCTGGCTCTGGACGCGGACCTGATAGGTTCCGGGGGAGAGGCCCGAGACCTCCATCTGGCCTCCTGGCTGGTTCATGTTGACGATCGGCATGAGGCCGCCGCCGCCGAAATTGCCTCCGCCTCCGGGAATGATTCGCTCAAATACGGGAAAGGCCGGAATGGCACGACCATTTGCGTCAACGCTGGCTGGCGTAAGGATGCGTAGATGAATGGAAGGAATGGGGGTCAGGTGAAAGTCGGCCTGGTAGGTCTCTCCAGCATGGACTGTGATGGTCTCTGCCTGAGTGGGGTCATCGACACCGGGAAACCAGAGGAGGGGGTAAGTGACATCGAGCGATGGGTCGAGTGTCGATGAAGTGTCTGTTACGTTGTTGCCTCGGCCCTGTTGGGCTGTGGCGGCATACCAGGGGCGGGCCTGTACTGTGATGCGAAAGTTGTCTTCTGGAAGAAGATTGGCGAATTCATAAATGCCGCGGTCGTCGGTCTGGGTAAATCCGCGGACGCCCCCTACCTGTGGTTGCGAGCCGTCGGGCAACGGTGCGGGGACGATGTGAAGCGCAACCTGGGCGTTGCGGACTGGCTCGCCTGCCTCATCGAGCACGATGCCGGTGATGCTGGCCTCGGGAGATAGATGGAAGACGAGGTCGTATGTGGGAGCTTCAGGCGTGAGAACGATCGAAGAAGAGTATTCCTGATGCTGCTCATAGGCTCCACTCGCGTATCCACGGGCATTGGCAGTGAGGGTCCAGGCGCCAGGGGAGGGAAGTGTGATGGAGAAATGACCGTTGTCATCCGCGTCCACCGAGTTGTTCGCAACCACAGGGGAGAATCGGTTAGGAGGGCCGCCTCCTCGACCGGTGGCCCTCGCGCCCATAACTCCAGGACCAGGAGCAGTCGCGTTTGCGAGGCTGGGAGTAAGGTGACAGTGGCGAACGGGGGAGCCGTCTGTACTACTAACAACAGTGCCGGTAATCCTGTATGGAGATGGCTTGGTCGTGGTCTGTGCCGAGGCCGTGCCGTCAGGAACTACGACGCAGCAGAGGGCAAGAATAGTCAGTAGAGCGATGCGGAGATTGGCGGCCAGCTGGCTCATGGAAGCATCTCCGCGGCAGGAACGGCGTCGAGGTCGAGCGTAGGCTTATCTCCGGCATTAGCCGTGATGGAGTGAACGTAGGTGGAGAATCGTGCCAGCGTCTCGGGATCGCGTAGATCGGCAGAGTAGCGGTGTTCAAAGGCGACGGCCTGATATCCGCCAGGTGGCAGGTAAACGGAGTTGTAACTGCCGGAGGCGCTGCTACGAAGGAAGATGAGCGGATCAGCACTAGGGCTTGTGGGAATGAGGTAGAGCCAGCAGGAGGCGGGCTTGCCGTTGAGCCGTAGGGTGCCTTGCAGGGCAGATGTCTCGTTGCTGACAGTGATGCGGATAGGCGTGCCGCTGGATCCGGCGCCAACGACAAGATCCTGCTGGAGGAGGTCGGAGGTCCCATAGTTGGCCGCTTTGACATACCACTGGCCTCGGCTGCGGGCTTGCAAGCGATAGGTACCGGGAAATGCGACAAAGTTGAAAGTCTGGTTGCGAGTAGGGGTAAGACCGACGATTGCGTTGCCACGGTCGGGGTCGGATTCCATACCTATCAGAGCGAGGCTAAGCTGTTGGAGATTAGGAGGTGTCACGTTATCAGACGTTGTGGATGTGGTGGCGGATGAGGATTGATCGAGCTGAAGCTCAACCGGAATACTGGGGTTGGGAGTCAGGTGCAGAATCAGACCGGAGATGTCGTGATCGGGGACAGTAACAAGAGCCTGGGCGAAGGCTGAGGAGTCTGGACCGTTGACTGTCGCGGTGATCGAATAGCTTCCCGAAGGGAGCTGCATTCGGAATTCATCGGATGGAGCATTATGGTTGAGTGCGACAGGAATAGTCGAGCCGTTGCTGGACCGCGCAATGATCGCGGGATAAGCACGTTCTGGCATCCCGTCAATGCTGGTGACGATATCGTAGGTGCGGCTGGTCTGCGGGTGGAGATCAAAATGTTGCTGTTCGCCACTAGAGATATGGATGATATTGGATGTATTTGTTGAAGTATTATCCGGAAGCGATATAGGCAGTATAGCTTCAGACGATTGACCGTTGCGCGGAGTGTACCTGGTTTCGAGCCGGTAATCGCCGGGGGAGACGGGCAAACGGAAGTTGCCATGGGAGTCGGTCTGGCTCTGGGCGCTCGGAATCCAGCGGCGGGAGAAGCCATCGAAGAGGCTGCGGCGGGCATATACGGGGAGATGGGGAATCGGTTCACCGTCAGGTGCAGTGACGGTTCCTGTGAATAAGGCTTCTGGGTATAGGCGGATCTCGATGGGATCGACGAGTTGGTCAGCCGTTAGGTTAAGAGCCGACGGTTCAGAAGGATCGGTTGAGAAGTAGTAGCCAGGCTTTGTGACCTGAAGATTGCTGCTGGTTCCGGTGAACTGGTCGAACTCAAACTTGCCTTCGTGCGTGGTGAGGGCGGCGCGATCGTTGATGCGGATGAGAACGCGCGGGATCGGTTCACCAGTGATGGCGTTGACGACCTGACCGACGACGGTAATAGGGGTGGTAGAGCTCGATGAGGCTGCTGCAGTGGGAGGGGTACTGCCGGATATCTGTGCCGGAAGCGACAGTGCGTTTTCTGCTATCAGACAGACGAAGCAGAGGAGAACACGACATCGGAAGATATAACGGCCTGCTGGTGACACGAAACGATACCTCATAACTGTTGCAGTTGCAGGGATGAGACTGCGAGAGGCCATGGTTGGAGAGCTGTGGAGTCCTTATTGAATGAAGGTTGCTAGACTCAACGCTCCGCGGTATGTCTGATAACACATATTATGTACAGTTGACGCCAGCGGTTGAAGTTGTACCCGTTTCCCTCACGTATTCCGACGTCTTGGAGACCTCCGAACTGTTTGATAGTATCGACGCAACTTCATGCAAATCGTACAAGCTGTCTTTGGCGTATTCCATCATTTTGAGCTTGCACGTGAATTGGAGCGGCGGGGTCACCTTTCGACAATCTACTCGACGTTTCCCTGGCTGCGGGTGAAACGTGAAGGGCTGCCGCGTGAGAAGGTACAGACCTTTCCGTGGCTGCATGTTCCGGAGATACTGCTCCGGCAGCGTGGGGTTCGGGGCGAGTGGATGTACGACCAGCTGGGCTACGCCAACGCGCTGGCCTTCGATGAGTGGACGTTGCGCCGGATTCCGGAGTGCGACGCGTTTATTGCCATCTCGGGAGCCGGATTGAAGACCGGGATTCAAGTGCAGCGGATGGGTGGGCGATTTATCTGCGATCGTGGCTCGACGCATATCCGGTACCGCGCGGAGCTGGTAGAGGAAGAACACCTGCGATGGGGGGTTCCGGAGGGTTCACAGAACGACCCGCGCGACCTGGCCCGCGAGGAGGAGATATACGAGAGGGCCGATGCGCTGACCGTGCCGTCGAGCTACTCGGCTCGGACGTATGTAGAGCGCGGAATGTCGGCGGAGAAGCTCCATGTGCTCCCCTATGGGGTGCTTCTGGATCGGTTCAGGAAGGTGGGGGATCCTCCTGCGGACCGGTTTGAGGTGCTGTATGTGGGGCGCGTGTCGCTGCCTAAGGGATTTCCCTATCTGCTGGAGGCATTTGCACGGCTGAAGGTGCCGAACAAGCACCTCACAGTGATTGGGGCGATGCAGTCGGAGATGAAGGGCGTTTTAGCAAAGCTGCCCACCGAGTCGGTGACGTTTACCGGACCAATTCCTCAGTTGGAGCTAAAGGATCGGATGAGCCGCAGCCACGTGATGGTAATGCCAAGTCTGGATGAAGGCATGGCTCTGGTCCAGGGGCAGGCGATGGCTTGCGGATGCCCGGTGATCGCCACCACGAACACAGGCGCGGAAGACTTGTTTACGGATGGGGTTGAGGGGTTCATTGTGCCGATTCGCGATCCGGACGCTCTGAGCGACCGGATGCAGCAGGTAGCCGACGACAATTCCCTGCAGCAGCGTATGAGCGAGGCTGCGTTGGCACGGGTCCGGGGTCTGGGTGGATGGCAGCAGTACGGAGATGCCTGGGAACAGCTGCTTCGAGAGATGACTGGACGAGCTTAGGCTCTAGAATTTGCCCTTTTTGTTTGTCATCCCCGAAGGGGATCTGTTTCTGTCATTGCCGTTGCTCGTTCTTCCATCCGAACAACAACCGCTTCTGGAAGAAGACACGAAAAGATGTCAAGCCCCCAAATCCACTATCCGCAACAAAATCAATAACATCCATGTGACAGATAATTTCCTCCGTCTTGTTATACTGGATATAGCTTTGAAAAGAGGAAAGCCCCAGCTCCTCGGCCGGGGCTCTTCTATTTAATTTAATCCGCCAATTTATTCAGGGCGATAACCGTCAACCCCTTGAATCAAGAGACTTCCCTTCTCCCAAGACATACAAGTCCACCCATAACCCTTGTTGATGGAAGACTTTGCACGAAAATGTATCCTCGGGGAAGTCCTGCTGTCCCGCTGAAGTCCTAGGTCCCGCCGCCAACAAAGTGCACGACCTCAAGGCGGTCGCCTTCAGTGAGGGGCGTCTGGGGCCACGCGGCGCGAGGGACGATCTCGCCATTATGCTCGACGGCTACGCGGTCGCCTTTGAGGGCGAGTTCGGCGATGAGAAGATCCAGGCTTGAGGGTTGCGAAAGCGTGGCAAAGGTGCGGGTCTGGCCGTTGAGAACTAGCGTGAGAGACATGACGCTTTAAGCGTAGCAGGCACGAGGCTAGTTTGCGGATCGGGTCAGGGTGCGAGCCATCCACTGGCGAAGGCTGCGGTTGGCTTCGGTAACCTGCTCACACTCCGAGAAGACGGCACGCTTAAGACGCATGAGGAGGTGGATGGCATCGGCATCGGCTTTGCTGGGTGGCTCGTCGATGAGGAACATGCGAGACCGGAGCAGGTGGTCGACAGCGTTGCCTAGAATCTGAATGGCAAAGCCTTGTTGGGGGCTGCTGCGACGACGAATGACGGGTGATGGCGCAGGTAAGGGATTCGAGACAGTAGCGCCGCGGCTTGAGGGATAAACACTGGGAATGGGTGAAGTGGACATGACAGTTGGGCTCCTCCGTCGATCTCCCTATCGGCTTATGTGGGCGGGCGCGTTAGGAAATGTGCGTGAAAGGGCGAGACAAGCGGGCGGCCTTGGGGTTCTACTGGAGCAGCGTTGGCTATAGAACCGATGCCTAAGGAGTCTCCTGTGGCTAGTTCCCTTTCTTCGATCGCTTTGCGGAGTCTGCGTTGCGGGACAGCTGGCCTTTTGGCCGTGATGATGGCCGCGCCGAGCGAGATCTTTGCTCAGAGCAAGGAAGCCTCGATGGCTCAGGGTTCGGCGAAGAGTTCGCAGGGCAAGATCGAAGGGGATGAGAAGATCCTACACGCCTTGGACCGCTTCACCTATGGGCCGCGTGCCGGCGATCTGGAACGCGTCCGGGCGATGGGTCTGAATGCATGGTTCAGCCAGCAGTTGAATCCGTCCAGCATTGACGACAGAGCGTTGGAGGAACGGCTTGCGGTCTATCCTGCGATGCGGCTCTCGCTACCGCAGTTGATGGAGATGTATCCGACCCAAGGGATGGTTCGCGCCACGATGAACGGCCGCGGACCGGGCGTTCCGAGTGGCGAGGCGGAGAAGGCGATCTACGCAGACCAGATGGCGCGGCAGCAGGACAAAAAGAAGGGGAAGAACCCCGATGACATGGCCGAAGATGTCCCTCGTCTGCCGCAGGAGCAGACCGAGGCCATTCTGGCCCTGCCGCCCGACAAGCGATTTTCTGCCTTATGCCGGATGAGGCCGCAGGAGTTGAGACAGCTCAGGCAGTCGCTGAACCGGGACCAGAGGGAGCATCTGACGGAGGGCTTTACTGCTCAGCAGATTGAGATGCTGGCGGCGTTCAATAGTCCCCAAGGCGTCGTAGCTGCTGAGGTCGTGCAGACCAAACTGCTAAGAGATATCTATACCGAACGTCAGTTGAACGAGGTGATGACAGACTTCTGGCTCAATCACTTCAATGTTTACATCAGGAAATCGCAACAAGCTCCTTATTACATTGCAAGTTATGAACGGGACGTAATTCGTCCGCGAGCCCTGGGACGGTTCGAGGATCTGCTTGTGGCGGTGGCGTCGAGCCCGGCCATGATGAACTACCTGGACAACTCGCTGAGTGTGGGCCCCCGGTCTCAGTTTGCAAATCGGCCAGCGCGAAATGACAAAAACGCCAAACGTCCGGATGGGTTGAATGAGAACTATGCCCGAGAGCTGATGGAGTTGCACACCGTGGGAGTGAACGGCGGATACGCCCAGAAGGACGTCACGGAGGTGGCGAAGGTTTTTACAGGTTGGACTGTTGGAGGCAAGCGGAATATGCGTATTGAAGCGTACCCGCGCTGGCCCCGGATGGTGATGCAGGAGAACGGGGCCGAGCAGGTGGTACCTGAGTTCGATTGGACCAAACATGAGCCGGGGTCGAAGGTGGTGATGGGGTTCACGATCAAGGAGGGCGGAGAGAAGGAGGGCCTCCAAGTACTTCATATGCTGGCAACGAGCCCGAAGACGGCTCAGTTCATCTCGACCAAACTGGCGGTGCGGTTTGTGAGCGACAATCCTCCGCAGGCGATGATAGACCGGATGGCCAAGACGTTTACGAGTTCGAATGGCGATATCCGGCGGGTGCTGATGGCGATGATCAACTCGCCGGAGTTCTGGTCGCGCGAGACTTACCGGGCGAAGGTAAAGACACCGCAGGACTTTGTGGTCTCGGCGGTTCGAGCCTCGGGTGCGGAAGTGGAGAGTCCCGGCGCGCTAGTAAATGTGATTGCTGACCTGGGAATGCCGCTGTATGGGATGCAAACGCCGAACGGGTACTCAATGAAGGCGGACCCTTGGAATAACACAGTATCGTTGGTCGAGCGGATGAACTTTGCGCTGGCGTTGTCGTCGAACCGGGTGGCGGGCGTGACGACTGATTGGGCTGCAGTGCTGGGTAACCAGGGCGGGACGCTTACCCCAGAGACCAAAGAGGCGAAGCTTGAGGACAAGTTGCTTCACATCTCCGTGGGAGAGCGTACGCGGCAGACCATCCTGATGCAGATCAGTACGGACGCCGATCAGCAGGAGGCTAGCCTGAAGCAGGTCACCGTAAAAGACCGAAAGAGAGATCCGCTGGCTGTGGTGAGCGGAAAGGCATGGCGCCCTGAGGACATGAGCGGGATCGACAGTCAGTCTGCCCTAGCGGCGGGCTTACTGTTTGGATCACCTGAATTTCAGCGGCGGTGATCGGCTTAGGGGTGGCGTAAGGGCCAGAGGTGGTTCAGTGGACCATGCCCGTGGCCTAGTCTGGGGGCGGTGCGGATGGCTTGGGTGGTGTACTGCTTGGCGGATCGGGCGGCATCGTAGGGATCGTCGCCCAGGACGAGGCGGCTGAGGAGGGCGCTGGAGAGGGTGCAGCCTGTGCCGTGGGTGGAGGTGGTCGGGATGTGTTCGCCGGGGAGCGAGTGGGCTTCACCGGTATCGGTGAGGAGGAGGTCGTTGGGTGGATCCAGATGACCGGCGGTGGCAAGGACGTTAAGGCCACGGAACGTCTGCTGGAGAGCCTGGGCAGCTGGTGTGAGGTCATCGCGGCCAGTGACGGGCAGGCCGGTCAGGAGATGCAGTTCGGACAGGTTCGGGGTGATCCAGTCGACCAAGGGCACGAGGCGTGTTCGGAGGAGGGCTAGGCCTTCCTGGGAGAGTAGTTCCCTGCCTGAAGTGGAGCGGAGAACGGGGTCCAAGACGATGGGGATGCGTGGGGTAAGGCTGCGGATGCGGGTGAGGAAGTCGACTACCGCGGCTACGATGGGAGCGGTTGCGAGCATTCCGATCTTGATACCGTCGGCAGGCAGGTCGTCGTGGAGGCAGTCTAGGGTGTCGCGGACGGTTTCGGCTGAGACCGGGTGAGAGGCCTCTACACCCAGGGTAGATTGAACCGTAATGCTGGTAATGCAAGAGGTTCCGAAGAAGCCGTTGGCGGCGAAGACCATAAGGTCGGCCGTGACTCCGGCACCGGAGGAGGGATCGAAGCCGGCGATAGTGAGAACAGTTTGCATCTAAGGATGAAGAAGGAGGTTTGGCTGTTAGGAGGCTCCAAACCTGGTTTTGGGGTTGCGAGGGGCAGGAATCAGCCTTTTTCTGCAACTTTCGAAAAAATAGCAGGACTGGGACGAAATGTCTTCTGCAGGGTGATTTTGAGGGTAAATTGGACTCAATCCGGGCGAATAACGGACGGCCATCCTTGGTTTTTCTTTACCACACGAGCCTGATTCGATCAAGCCGAGATGAGTCTTAAGTGGCATCCATTGATTGACTTAGCTGTTTCAAGTCGGGACAATAGAGATGGAGCTAACTATGAAAATGATTCCAGCTGATATGCGAGAGAAGAGTATCTCGATGGTGAAGGCGGGAGTTGCTGCGGTGACGCTCATCTTCACGCTGGGGAGCGCGGCGTCGGCTACCGACACGACTCCTGATGCAAAAGTTAAACCTGAGACTACCAAGCCACGCCGGTGGTTCCAGATTGGGCAGGCGTCCTGGTACGGGCGTCACTTCCAGGGACACACCACCGCGAATGGCGAGCAGTTCGATATGAATGGACTGACTTGCGCGCACCGGAGCCTTCCGTTGAATAGCTGGATCCGGGTAACCAACCTCAAGAACCGCAAATCGATCTTTGTGCGAGTCAACGACCGTGGACCGGTGCCGCAGAACCGAATTGTCGACCTGTCGTACGCTGCAGCGAAGGCGGTCGGTCTGGCAGGGATTGGCAAGGTCAAGCTGGAAACTATGCGGAGCGGCGATATGGAGATGACCGAGGCTTTGTTGGCTCAGCTCAAGATGCCTTTGATTCCTGTTTACGGCGAGTAAGTGGTTGTGTCTGCATTTGACTACTCCCCCCTAGGGTACTTGAAGTCCTAAAGTCTTAGAAAGAAAAGGTATAAGTCCGGACCTTAGGTTCGACGTGTTCTGTTTGGTTAAAAAGTAAAGAGCCTCGGGAGTGAACCTTCCGAGGCTCTTTTCGTTGCTATTTCTATTCTAACGAATCGGGTGGAATTATTCGGGCACTGCGATGTTATTTTGAATCAGCCAGATAGCCCGGTGAGGGCTTGACAGGTTTTTTCTGAAGCTGGGGTGGCCTCAGAAAGACTTTACTTTTCCAGACTCTGGCATCAGTGACCTGCTCTAGACTGATTGGGGTGAGACGATGACAAAAAGTGTTCTGCATGATGGCTTGAGCAGCGATCTGGTGAGTCCGCCTGGGGCTCAGGAGGCGAAGGACCGGCTTACTGTGGCTTTGGACTTCCCTTCTGCGGCTGAGGCGCTTAAGTTGGTGGATCGGCTCGAGGGGGCCTGCCAGTGGCTGAAGGTTGGGATGGAGCTGTACTACGCGGCTGGCAATGGGCTGGTGGAGGCTTTGCGGGGGCGGGGGTACAGCGTCTTTCTGGATTTAAAGCTGCACGATATTCCGAATACGGTTGCCGGGGCGGTGCGTTCGGTGACGCGGGCGGGGGCTGGATTGCTTACGGTTCATGCCGGGGGTGGGGCGGCCATGATGCGGGCTGCGGCTGAGGCGGCGAATGTGCCGGGTGGCCCGAGGCTGCTGGCGGTTACGGTGCTGACGAGCATGGATGCTGAGGAGTTGGCGGGGGTGGGGGTTGCGGCTTCTCCTGGCAATCAGGTGCTTCTGTTGGCTCGGCTGGCTAAGGCGGCTGGGATTGATGGGATGGTGTGCTCAGCTGGCGAGGTGGAGGCTCTGCGGAAGGTGATGGGGCCGGAGACGATGCTGGTGGTTCCTGGGATTCGTCCTGTGGGGAGCGACATAGGGGATCAGCGGCGGGTGGCTACGCCCGAGGTGGCGATTGCACGGGGGGCTTCGATGCTGGTGGTGGGACGGCCGATTACGAAGGCGGCAGATCCGGGGGCTGCGGCGCGGGCGATTCTTAAAGAGATAGGGCGGGTTGTAGCGACCACCGATTAACGCGGATGGGCGCGGAGATGACTCGTTGCAGAAACTTTCGAGTCAATCTAAATCCGTCACGCCCTAACTGTCTGATTGCCGCAGTAATATTCTCACAGTGATTACTTGGCCAGCTGTTCTAATTCTTGCCTATCTCTTGATTCTTGTGACTGGACTCGTTTTGAGCTTTACGACGCGACAGCAGCCTCGTCGTCGCAACATTCGTATCGGCACCGGGGTTGTGAGTATCCCTATCTGGCTGATCTTGGCATTCGGCGTTTTTATGTGGTTCACCTTCGGAAAAGAGCCACCTACGTTAGGAGAACTGCAACGAGAGTTCGCATCGAAGCGTGGTGATCTCGAAACAATTCTGCGCATGTCCGACGAGGATGCGAAGTTCTCCCGCATTGCCCCTGACTTTTTAGACCGCACTCCGGATGGCCCAAACGATTTTGAACGCTATATGAAGAACGATCCAAAAGCGGGACTGCCAGAGTCACGCTGGGGCGCATATCGCAGGATCTATAGTCGGAACGGAATAAAGCTTGGCATTCAGCGTAATGCTTCGCGCGATGCGTTCATCATGGTGGACTCAGTCGGCCTGCTCAATCGAGGCCACGCAAGCGGCTATGTATACTGCGCTTCAACGGCCCCTCCTAATGCCAATCGCTATTACCCTTGCATGTTGAATAAGGAAAAGGACGAGCGACGGTACGACCCAGATACGAGAGAGGAAGGTTATTCATTCCAGAAGCTTGATGGGCGCTGGTATGCGTATGACGAAGGACCGAGCTGATGTAATGGCTTACTGGGATCGGAACCCATCCGAGAAATCTAGACCGGCTCACGAGAAGGCTGCGGGTAAAGTTCGGACAGACGAATGGTGCTTGAGATTCTGATATGGACTCGCTGGGACTATCGGTGAAAGGTCTCCTTATTTTTGTGTCCCTGCTCTGTGTGTGTAAGGCTTCGCCTGTAACGGCGCAATCATGCGGCGCTGTAGGTGTTTCGGTGCAGGTGCTCGGCTCAGGCGGCCCGGAGTCGCAGGATAAGCGGGCGTCGACCAGCTATCTGGTATGGGAGAACGGTAAGGCGCGGGTGATAGTTGATGCAGGAGGCGGCAGCGCTCTTCGGTTTGGGGAGAGTGGAGCGCAGATGTCGCAGGTGGACGTTTTTCTGTTCAGCCATTTTCATGTCGATCACACCAGCGACTTCCCTGCTTTGATCTTTTCTTCGTGGTTTGAAGACCGCAATCGCCCGCTGCCGATCTACGGCCCTTCGGGGAACAAGTTCATGCCTTCCACCACCGAGTTTGTGCGCGATCTCTTCAGTGATCCGCATGGAGCTTATCGGTATCTGAGCGACCTCGTGGATCCTGGCGCCGACGGAAGCTACAAATTGCAGCCGCATGATGTTGCGGCTACCTTAGTGCCGGTTCTCGTGTTTCGCAATGCCGATATGGCGCTGTATGCAGTGAGCGTCGTTCATGGTGCGTTTCCTGCGCTGGCTTGGCGAGTGGAGATTGGCGGCAAGCGGATTGTCTTTAGTGGAGATACGAACGGCGAAGGAGAGGGCCTGACTCAGCTGGCGTTGAATGCGGATTTATTTGTCGCTCATAATGCCGTGCCGGAGGGCGCTACCGGGGTGGAGAGGCATCTCCATATGCCGCCTTCCGTCATTGGAACGACCGCTGCGAATGCTCATGTGAAGCAATTGGTGCTGTCGCATCGGATGCTGCGGACTTTGGGGAAAGAGAATGAGACTCAGGCCGAGATAAGGCGCCGGTTTTCGGGGCCGATCGTATTCGCCAACGATCTTGATTGCTTTCCAATAAAGTGAGCTCCCTGATCGGGAGCTCACTTTACTGCTTTATGTGGTGATCCGTATTTACTTGTTACATGCTGATGGGTAAGGCGTTCGTTACGGTGGTGTCGCTCAGGCGCAGGGCCAGAGCTTTGGCTGAGCCTCCGCCGCGTAGGAACTCGCTGAGGTCTAGTTCTGCGACCTCGTAGCCGAGTTTGGTGAGGCGGGTGGCCAAGTCAGTTCCGGCGGTGCCCATGATGATGTTTTTGCCTGTGTTGATGAGGTTGCAGACGAAGTGAGTGGCCTCGGTCTCGGTGACGGCTATGCGCTTATCTACTGGGTAGGCAGCTTCGATCTTTGCCAGCGATGGGCCGTCGAAGGCTGCCGGGAAGTAGAGCAGGTGGCCTCCGCTGAGTGGTGCGAAGCAGGTATCCAGGTGGTAAAAGCGTGGATCGACGAGGTGAAGTGACGTCACGGGTGTGTGCCAGGCGTCGGCGACGTGGCGGTGGCTCTGGCGGCAGGTGCGGACGCCGTGGGCTGCCCAGAGATGGTCACCGGTGGCGTTGAAGAGGGCGTCACCTTCGCCCTCGAAGGCGGTCTCGCGGGGGGTCTCCCAGACGAGGAAGCCAGCGGTTTGGAACCAGCGGCGGAGGTACTGCTCTTCAGCCTGACGCTGTGGATGGGCGAAGCTGGAGACGGCGGCTACTCCGTGTTGCACGAGGGCGGAGTGAGCAACGAAGACCATGTCGGGCAGGTTGGGACGAGCCTGGAGGAGACGGACGTCGGAGATGCGCTGCAGATGCTGGTGGAGGTTGTTCCATTGGGCGAAAGCTGCGTCGCGCGAAGGGCGGTGAAGATTGCCGGCCATCCAGGGGTTTATGACGTAGTTGACGTCGTAAAACTGGGGTGGGCACATCAGATAAGTGGGGCGATCAAAATGTGGGAGGGAGGCCAGGTGCGAGGGGGAGGATACTACTGTGGATATTACGGGGTTGCTGGTAATCATAAAAGCCGAGTTCCTACTTTCCGCTGTAGAGTCTGCCCTTCTGAAGGGACGATCGTCAAGCGGTGCAACAGTAATTTTTTGTACAACTTTGGTTCGACTGAAACACGCTCAAAACAGCTTGACAACCGCTAGATGAAAGGAGCATGGCGTTTTCGTTACCTAAGGGTGAGATACAACCTGGGGGCTTCAGGTTGGCCTTCCGGACGCAGGCAAACGCACACGACAAAAGCCCGTCGCCGGGCCATTGGTCGTGTGCGTTGCGTAAGGAGTTGAAGGCTTAGAGCTTCTCGTAGAAGTCGCAGGTCGAGCAGGAGATGTAGACTCCGCCGGGGGTTCCGCGCTCGCGGTCCTTGACGCGCTTGACGATGCGGGTGGGCTTGGAGCACTTGGGGCAATCGGTGCTCTTGTTGGTATCCATGACCTTCTTACGGTCGCCGGTCTTGGCAATCTTTGCCATACTTGTTCTCCCTGGTGCTAATGTTTGGCTCGCGCGCTGGATGAGATAGGAGTTGCGGGCTTTTGGGCCGCGCAGACTCGATGACATCCGGAACTTCTCGTGTGGATCGTCCGGGACAGGCCTGGGCGGTAATCGGAGAGAAGAACTGCGGTTGGTGCTCCCTACCAGTTTACACGACTGAAGCCACTATAGGAGGTGCGGAGGCTGGTTCGGATCGCCTGGCTGGCCAAGCGATGGGGGACCACCCCGGGTGGTCTGGGGAGCGGTAGGGCTGGTAGGTCCGGTCGTGTCCGAGGGATCCGTAGGGGCCGACGCGACGGGGTTGTTCTTTGCCTTTGGGAACTGAACCTGACCCTGGCCGCCCTGACTGGGTGAAGGCGCGGCCTCTCCGGGTTGGCGCAGGGTGGGTGGTGCGGGGGCGGCTGTTCCTTCGGGGCCATCGGGCTTGCGGTCGCCCATGGCAATTTCGCGCATGTTAGCGGGGATATCGGAGTCCTGGATCTCGGGCTTATCGTGGATTTCGACGGGCTTGCCGAGTGCGGCGATCTCAACGACAGTGACGCGGTCACCGACGAAGCGGATAAAACGGACGGTCTGGGGGACATGACCGTAGATCCACTCTTCGTAGCGGGTACCATTGGGGTCGCCGCTCTGCTGTTCGCGGACCTTGCTCTCCGGCGCGCCGAGGGCTGCGAGAACCATGCGGTGGTTCATGCCGACGAGCACTTCGTGTGCAGCGATGGCCTCCTTCAGCTTGGACGGAAGGGTGTCGGCGTAGGCCTGGTCGGAGGATTTGACGCCGAAATCAATGACGGGATCGAGGAGGGCTTTGACTTCGGGCGCAGAGATCTCAGGAACGGCTCCGTTGAAGACGAGCGTGACGCGAGCTCCGGTAGGCTGCTCGCCGTTCGAGGCGACGACAGGGTTATCGTTGAGCTGAACGTGACTGAGGAAACGGTGCTTGGCGTAGGGGCCGCCGTTGAGGTCGAAGATGATGCGATCACCCTTGATGGTCATTGCGGTGATGATGACTCGGTCGCCAGGAGCGGCAGACTGGCCCTTCTCAAAGATCATCTTGCGGTAGTCGGCGGCGCTGGGGCTGAGCGCTCCGTTGGCGTGGAGAGTGATGCCGGCGCCCATGGGGAGTGCTCGATGCGCAAATCCTTGTTCGGCTTCGAGGTTGCGGACGAGTTCGCGGCGGCCACGTTCGGAGAGCTGCTCGGTAGAAAGAGGAAGATTGGTGGGGGTAAAGTCGGTGACGATGTCGGCGGTTGCGGACTTTTCGCCAACGACAAAGACCTGGCAGGCCGTCGGGATGGTAATGGCCAGACAACCGGTGATGAGAGCCCATCTGTGCGTGCGCAGTTTCATGGGTGCACCTCAGATACACAACAGCTTGCGCCTTCCGTTCTCTTTTGACAAGGGGACCAAGTGCTTAGTTTGATGAGGCGGTAACGATATTGCAATCTGCTGACAAAATACTGGCAGATTTGTGACGAAGTGATGCGCTGAAGGCTGGTTAGGGCTTTGGTTCTTCGTCGACTGACCGGCTCTGCGGGGTGGTGGGAAGGATTTGGACGAGGGCTGGAGGGCGGGCGGCGGCCTCTTGTTCCATTGCGGCGTGGGCCGGGGGTGGAGCGACGTCCATGGGATAACCGCCGGGCACGATGGGCGCATGGGTGTAGTCCCATGCGTAGTCGCGGGTAACGCGGATGAGGACGATGATTCCAGCGATGAGAACCAGGCCTGTGAAGAAGGCGGCTTCAGGGCCGTAGTCTCCGCCGGTAAGCCAGAGGGGGCCGTGAGTGGTGGAGAGAACGATGGTCGCGAAACTGGTGTCTCCGCTGACGGGGAGTCCGAAGAGAATGCCGAGGCTCGCGTTCCAGGCAAAGTGGATGCCCCAGGGGAGCCAAAGTCCGTGGGTTCGGAGCCATGCGACCGAGAGCAGGATGCCGGCGAGCATGGTGAGAAGGACGCTGCTCCAACTGGAGTCGGTGTTGAAGGCGTGGGCCAGTCCGAAGAGTAGCGACATGATGAGAGTGGCACCGACGGGACCAATGGCCGCGATGAGGCGACGGAAAGGATAGCCGCGGAAGACGACCTCTTCGGCGAGGGTTCCGACAGCCATGGCCGCGAGGTTGAGGAGGAGAAGCCAAAAGGCTCGGGGCGCGATCCAGAGACTGACGTGCAGAGAGCGGGTGAGAGCAAGCGGAAGAACGGCGAGGATGGCCATACCCCATCCGATTGCGGCGCCCTGTGTCCACTCGATTCGCGCAGTGGGACGCTTGGGCAGTCCAAGCACGGCGCTAAGAGACCCGTGTTGACGGGCGATGGTGTTGAGCAGCGAGAAACCTACGGCGAGCAGGAAGAGCAGGAAAAGGGCCGAAAGAAGTGGGCGTCCCGGCTCCAGATTGAACTGCCGGGTGATGCCGTGTGCAGCCCGCCCCGCGAGGATATGGGAGGAGACGAACCATGTCAGTGATGTGGCAAAGAGCGCAAGCTGCAGCGTTCTGGTGGTGCGGCCTGGCAGATTCGAATCGGGCGCGGACAACGGCAAGTGCTCCGTGGAGGTGCTGGACCGCTAGGCGGTGGTGTAAAACTGCGCGATATTCCGGAACTTCTGGTAGCGCTGCTCGAGAAGATCATCGAGCGACAGAGAGCGAAGGGAGCCGAGGTGGTAACGGAGTTTTTCGCCGACGATGGACATGGCGACGGCGGGGTCGTTCTGCGTGCCGCCTTCGGGCTCGGGGATGACATCGTCGACGCAACCTAGTAGCTGAACGTCGGTTGCGGTGTACTTGAGAGCGGCTGCTGCTTGCTGTTTCTTGGCGGCGTCTTTCCACATGATGGAGGCGCAGCCTTCGGGGGAGATGACCGAATAGATTGCGTTCTCGAGCATGAGGACCCGGTCGGCTACGGCCAGAGCGAGGGCGCCACCTGAGCCGCCTTCGCCGGTGATGGTGGCGATGGTGGGGACGCGGAGGCGCGACATTTCGATGAGGTTGCGGGCGATGGCTTCGCCCTGACCACGCTCTTCGGCACCGATGCCGGGGTTGGCTCCTGCAAGATCGATGAAGGTGAAGATGGGGCGGCCAAATTTTTCGGCGATCCTCATGCAGCGGAGAGCTTTGCGATAGCCTTCGGGATCGGGCGAGCCGAACTTGCGGGCTACGCGCTCCTTGAGGGTGCGACCTTTAAGGTTTCCAACGACGAGGACCGGTTCGCCGTTGAAGTTCGCCATACCGCAGGACATCGCGCCGTCGTCGCCAAAGGCACGGTCGCCGTGGATCTCGCTGAAGTCGGTGAAGAGTGCTTCGATGAAGTCCATTGGATATGGGCGTTGCGGGTGCCGCGCCAGCTCTGTTTTGACCCAAGCCTCGGGAACAGGAGCCGGAGCGGGAGAGTGGTGGCCTGCTTTGCTGGTTTGGTGTTCTGCCATGTCGATTTCGGTAAAGCTCAGATTTGATTGTATACGGCGGAGCAGAATATCCGGGGGCGGTACGTCAGGTTTCAGAGTCTGCCGAAAAAAGTTGAGTTTAAACGGCATGAGCACCGCGGTGGCGATGCTCATGGATGTTCCGGTTGTCAGTGATCGTTACTGGAGGGCACTGTTGAGCGCTTCCTGCGTGTTGTGCCACGCGCGATCAATGTGATCGAGAGCGCGGTCGCGGAGTCCACGGGACGAGGGTACGTCTTCGGCACGGGAGAGGTCGTTATGCGCTTTGCCGAGGAGCCGCTCCGCATTGTGGAAGCGATCTGTGCGGGCCAGGTGTGCATCGATCGGCTGATGGTCGCGCAGGTCCTTGCCGTCGTCGATGGAGGCGCGCTTGATCTCGCCAATAGCAGCGTCGATTTGCTCGATCGCCCGAGCCTCGCGGTCATCAACGCGTCCATTGGGTCCCAGTTGATCAAGATACGCACGGGCAAGACGGAGATCGCTCAAAGCATGGAGATAAGCCGGATGTGGACCGGGTACCTGCTGGGCCTGAGCACGGCCGCCAAAGAGATTAGCGGCAAAGAAGACGAGTAAAGCGACGATAAGAGATTTAAAAAAACGCACGTAATGGGCCTTTCTAACGACTGGACGATCTGCACAATGAGTTGCCTGCTTTTGCGCTCACTGATAGTACACAGCGCCAAAGAAGAAGTTGTGTGCAGACAGTTTTTCTGCCCATCCCATTCCCTACGTCTTTGGTGGAATAGCAAGTCTGCGCAACTTGGAAGTGTCTGCCAGCTGGAGAACGCTATCGGCCGCTCCAGGAGAAGCTTGCGGGGATCGGTGGGATGTCGCTGGGATCGTTGAGCATCTCCCATCGTTGGAGCGAAAAGGGTAAGTTGCCGTTGAGCCAGATGAAGTCGTGGAAGGTCTGGAGTTTGAAGTTGTCGCCTTGTTTGCGGCGGGCTTCGGAGAGCATGCGCATGATGTCGAGCTTGCCGATTTGGTAGGTGATGGCCTGGCCGGGGGTGGAGGCGAACATGGCAGCCTCGCTGCTTGCTGTGCCCTTGTCCATGGGGACGGTGAAGGCTAGATAGTCTGCGGCTTGCTCGAGTGTGAACTCGCCTAGTGCGAGGCGGACGTCTACTTCGACGCGGAGGGCGCGGAGCCGCATCATGCTGTAGATGCTCTCCTTCATGCGGGGCGTGGAGTCGAAGAGACCGGCTTGCAGCATCATCTCTTCGGCGTAGAAGCCGATGCCTTCGTTCGATTCGGAGTCGTAGTAGTGACGGCGGATGGGGTCGGGGTGGTGCCAGCTCCAGGCCATTTGGAAGTAGTGGCCGGGGACGCCTTCGTGGATCATAAGTGGGCGGGTGTCGTGTGCGCTGACCAGTGCGAAGAAGCCCAGCTTTGTGCTGGGTGGGCGCTTGTAGCTGACGCTGTTTTGATCGAGCCGGGATGGCCCGGTGAGGTCGTCGGTGACTCCGAGAAAGGAGAGCGGCACGATGTAGGCGGGCATCGCCATGTCGTGATAGTGCTGGACGTCTGACGGAACGGAGAGGATGCCGTGGCTGACGAGGTACTCGCGCATGGCCAGCTCTTCCCTTTCGCCGCTGGCGATTTGGGCTTCGAGGCTGTGAAAGAGTGGTGGCTGCGGCTTGCCGGTGTTGGCTGCTTGGGCGAGGCTCTCGAAGGCGACAGAACGCTCCCACTCCTGACGACCGGCGGTGAGCATCTGCTCGGGCGTCCATGACATGAGGGCTACGTTGTGGAGGAAGTAGAGATAGGCTTCGCGGCCTACTGCTGTCTTCTCGGGCAGGCCCGCGGATTTGGTCTGGAGCCATTGACGATAGCTGACGAGGGCGTCCTGTGCGGCGGCGGTGGCCTTCTCGAAGGGAGCGCGATTTTCTGGAGCCAACTCCGGCAAGAGCGCGGACTTGAAGGTCTGGAGGCGGGTTTCGATGTTTTGGAGTGAGTCGAGTGTGATGCGCATGTAGGGGCCGCGCATGTCGTCGAGGTTTTCGCGAGCGATGGTGAGTGTTGCGGGGATGCGTTGCAGTCGGGCGATGATTTGTTTTTGACGGTCTGCCTGAATCGGAGGCGGCGGGAGTAGAACGGCGTAGACGCTGCCGAGGCTCTGATCGACGTAGAAGCCGGGGTTGCGGCGCCAGTCGGGGATGACGTCGAGTTCCCAGTAGACGCGGGCGATAGCAGAGCCGAGGAGGCGGTAGTCGATTTGATCCTGAATGGACGCGCCGGTGATGTCGATTGTGCGCCATTGCTTTTCGAAGTCGGTGATGCGGGCATGGTAGCGTTTGACGGCCGCCGGTGACCAGTCGACGACGAAGTCTGGGGCGCGTTCGATGCGGGGGATGTCGTCGTTGGTGAAGGGCTGCTCGGTGGCTCGCCACTGCCAGAAAGAGGCACTCAGAGCTTCAAGTTTCGAGTGATCGAATGCGGCGTGAGCTGGTTGGAGGCAGACGAGCAGGACGGCGCAGAGTAGTGCGGAGAGCTTCACTGTACGGGCCATGCTGACACAGTACATGGTCGACCGCGGATCTTCACGGAATCTCGCGGATTAAAAACGATTTAAATACTGGCTTTGATCCGCGTTCATCCGTGAGGTCCGCGATCGTCTATTCGATGACCCGGACTCCGCCCTGGCCTACGAGCTCTTCGACTTGGTCGATGAAGAGGCGGTCGGCGGCGACCATGACGTCGTGGGGTTCGAGGACTGCGCAGAACTCGCCGGGCTCTTCGAGGTCGAGCAGCAGCTTGCCTTTGCCCGGGGCGTTGACGAGGATGGCGTGGAGCTTGTCGAGCAGGGCGACGTCGGGATTGTGCAGCGGTACCTTGATGCGCAGGGCTTCGGGGAGCTTGAGCTTGACGTCTTCGAGGGCCTGGATGCTGGAGATGGCGAGTTTGGGGGCTGAGTCTTCTTCGCCGCGCAGGACGCCTCGGACGAGGACGGGAACGTCGATCTTGAGTTTTTCGGCTAGCTTCTCGTAGGACTGCGGGAAGGCGATGAGCTCGATCTTGCCGGTGGTGTCTTCGAGTGCGGCCTGGGCGTAGAGTTCGCCGGAGCGCTTGGATTTGGCGACTTTGAGGCCGGTGATAACTCCGGCGATGGCGATCTCATTTTGCGGCTCTTGATTGCCACGACGGAAGACTTGCGGCTCGGGCTTCATTTCGACTGCGGTGGCGGTGTCGACGACCTTCATGTTGCGAAGCTTTTCGCGGTACTTGTCCATGGGGTGGCCGGAGACGAAGAAGCCGAGGACTTCTTTTTCATTTTGGAGGCGGGTATGTTCGTCCCACTCGGCTACGGATGGGAGTGCGTCTTCGCTACTGGCATCGGTACTGATGTCGGAGTCGAAAATGCCGAAGAGGCCGTGCTGTCCGGCTGCGGCGTCGCGCTGTGCTTTTTGAGCACGCTCCATTGCCTTGTCGAGGGCTCCGGCGATCTGTGCTCGGGCTCCGAATGCGTCCATGGCTCCGGCTTTGTTCAACGATTCGAGCACGCGCTTGTTGAGACGGCTTAGGTCAACCTTTTCGCAGAACTCCCAGAGGCTGGCGAAGCCCTGCTTCCCTTCCGCTCGAAGTGCGGCGCGGGCGGCGATGATGGATTCGATGGCATTGTGGCCGACGTTCTTGATAGCAGCGAGGCCAAAGCCGATTGCCTTGCCCTTGTCGGTGACGATTGGGGTAAAGTTGGCGTCGGATATCTGGACGTTGGGCGGAACGACGGCGATGTTCATCTCGCGGCACTCGCCGATGTACTTGACGACGTTTTCGGGCTTTGATGTTTCGCTGGTGAGGAGTGCGGCCATGAACTCGACGGGGTAGTGCGTCTTAAGCCATGCGGTGTGATACGCGAGCAGAGCGTAGGCGGCGGAGTGCGACTTGTTGAAGCCGTATCCGGCGAACTGCTCCATCAGGTCGAAGAGTTGACCGGCTTTGTCCTTGGGGAACTTGCTTGAAGCTGCTCCGGCCATGAAGATGTCGCGCTGCTTGGCCATCTCGGCGGGATCTTTTTTACCCATGGCGCGACGGAGAAGATCGGCGCCACCGAGGGAGTAGCCGCCAATGACGGAGCTGATCTGCATGACCTGCTCCTGGTAGACGATGACGCCGAGGGTCTCGTGCAGGATGGGTTCGAGTTCGGGAAAGAGGAACTCAACGGCGCGGCGGCCCCATTTGCGCTCGATGAAGTCGTCGATCATGCCTCCCTGAATGGGGCCGGGGCGATAGAGCGCGTTGAGGGCAGTGAGGTCTTCGACGGTGTTGGGCTTGTAGCGGCGGAGCACGTCGCGCATGCCGCCGGATTCGAACTGGAAGACGCCGGACGTGAGGGCGCGGTGGAAGACCTGCTCGTAAGTGGTGTGGTCGTCGAGCGGGACTTTGGCCATGTCGACGTCTTCGCCTGTGGTCTGCTTGATGAGTTTGAGGCAGTCGTCGATGACGGTTAGGGTGGTGAGGCCAAGGAAGTCCATCTTCAGAAGGCCCATTTTTTCGACGGCCTTCATGTCATAGGAGGTGACGATGGCCTCGTCCTTGGTGCGGGTTACGGGGACGAGTTCGGTGAGGGGCTTGGGTGCGATGACGACGCCGGCAGCGTGAACACCGGCTCCGCGAACGAGGCCTTCGAGGCGCATTGCCGTGTCGATGAGCTCTTTAATCTTTGGGTCGGCGTCGTAGGCGCCGGCGAGCGGGCCTTTGTCTTTGAGGGCTTCGTCGATGGTGATGCCGATGGTCGTCGGGATCATCTTCGCGATGCGATCGACTTCGCCGTAGGGCATTTCTAGTGCGCGGCCTACGTCTTTGATGGCTGCTTTTGCGGCCATGGTATTGAAGGTGATGATCTGCGCAACCTGATCGGTGCCGTAGCGACGCTTGACGTACTCGATGACCTCGCCGCGGCGATTCATGCAGAAGTCGATGTCGATATCGGGCATCGATATTCGCTCGGGGTTCAGGAAGCGCTCGAAGAGCAGCTCGTTCTGGAGCGGATCGATGTCCGTGATCTCCATGACGTAGGCGACGAGCGAGCCGGCGGCGGAACCACGGCCCGGTCCTACGGGGATTCCCTGCTCCTTGGCGTAGCGGATAAAGTCCCAGACAATCATGAAATAGCCGGGAAACTTCATCTGTTTGATGCAGTCTAGTTCGCGGTTGAGGCGCGCTTCGTAGTCGGCGATTGTCTTGCGTAGGAGGCCGCGTTCGCGCAGGTGGGCGACGGCAGTGTCGAGTCGCTTTCGGAGGCCCTCGCGGCAGACCTCCTCGAAGTAGCTGTCGAGGGTGTGGCCTTCGGGGACGGGAAACTCGGGGAATGGGTTGTCGACCTTGCTGAGCTTGAGGTTGCAGCGGTCGATGAACTGCATGGTGCGGGTGCAGACCTCGGGATGCTCGCGGAAGGTGCGGTGCATCTCGTCGGCCGACTTGATGTAGAACTCCTGCGTGTCGAACTTGAACCGGTTGGGGTCGTTCATGCTCCCGGCGGTCTGGACACAGAGAAGGATCTCGTGGGCGCGGGAGTCGTCTGCGGCGACGTAGTGGCTGTCGTTGGTTGCGATGAGCGGGATGTTAAGGTCGCGCTCGAGTTTGTAGAGCGCTTCGCAGACGGCTTTATCGGGTTGAAGGCCGTGGTCCTGGATCTCGAGGAAGAAGTTTCCCTTGCCGAAGATCTCTTCGAACCGGCCTGCGGTGCGCTTGGCCTCGTCGTACTTACCCGCCATCAGGTTCTGGTTGAGTTCGCCAGCGAGGCAGCCAGAGAAGCCGATTAGGCCTTCGGAGTGCCGGGAAAGAAATTCTTTGGAGACGCGGGGTTTGCGATAGAAGCCGTGGAGTGCAGCCTCGCTGGTGAGACGGACGAGGTTCTTGTAGCCGGTTTCGTTCTCGGCGAGAACTAGAAAGTGCTTATAGCCGCCGCTGAGTTCGCGGTGGTCGTCGGTCTCGGAGAGGTAGAGTTCGCAGCCGAGGATGGGCTTGATGTTCTTCTTCTGCATGGCGTCGAAGAAGTGGACGGCTCCGTAGATGTTGCCATGGTCGGTCATGGCGGCAGCAGTCTGGCCGATTTTGCTGAGGTGGGAGGCGAGCTTGTCTACGTCGCAGGCACCATCGAGGAGGGAGTAATCGGTGTGAAGATGGAGGTGGGTGAACTCTGCTGCCATAGTTCCATGTTAAGCCCCTGTCGGGTGAGGAAAACGGGGGCCTAATTCAGCCGGTATCGACGCGGGTTCTAGCTGACTAGGCTGAAGTCGGCGCTTACGGACTTCTTCTTGCATTGGTGATTGACTTTCCTTCGGTTAGACTCGAGCTATTCCATGAGTCATCTCCAAGCCTTCGCTGAAATCGCCCGACGTATTGCTGTGCCTGCTGCGGTTGCCTTGGTCTTTGCATTAGCCCGCAAGTATATGCCGCCTCCTCCTGAAAGCACTCAGGTCTCGAGTGAACTCACAGAGGAATTCTCTAAACTGCAGTGGGGTTTGGCTCTAGTAATGATCCTTGTCGCGGCAACGTTTGCCTACGGGAGCTATACGTTCCTTCTTTGGGCTAATGGATTATTGGCTGGTCGAGACAATCCCGCCATTCTTACCCTTTTGCCCGAAAGGGCTATATGGTGTTTCTTTCCCCTATTCGGCGCTGCTTCGTTGACATGGGAACTGACGTTTATCGCCTGGTCGACATTTGGAAATAGACAGCGAGCAATGAAATATGCCGCTTGGTCTAACGCTAAAATGGGTTTCAATGCGACTCGCGTTTTGAGGATTCTGATAGTTTTTGTCGCGTTACCAATCGGCTGTTTGACTTTACTGGCTCTGCCTTTGCATACATCGTTTGACCAGGATGGTCTCAAGATCGGCGGATATGCATCCTTACGCTCCACCTATCATCCTTATTCCGACATAAAAACCGTCTTGACAGTCGACGGAGTTCGTCTTCGAGATGGCACTCTCCAGCACAGCCCTGCCATCGTCTTAGAATTCGCTGATGGCAGCCGTTGGTCATCTGCCGACAATCGCGGACGGCAAAAAGAGATTGATCCAACGCTTCTTGCTCTTCTGCAGGAGAAAACTCACCTTACAGTGCAGTCGATTGAAGCTGAGTCTTTCGGAAAGTAAGTCAGGGCCAGTCTCTTTTTAGCTGACGAGGCTGACGGCCAGATCGGTGTAGAGATCGACAGCCTCGTGCAGCTCTTTCTTGCTGATCTTCTCGTTCGGTGTGTGCGCGACGTGGATGGAGCCGGGGCCTAGCAGGAACGGTTCGCCCCAGTTCGTCAGCGAAGGGATGTCCGTGGTGAACTTTGCGACCATTGTCGGCAGGTTACCGACCTTGCGCATTCGGACGAAGGGTAGTTCGAGTGAGAAGGTTACATCGGCGCGGTCGCCTACTGTCTTAATGATGTTTTGCTTGGTCTCGTCGGCTGGGCCTACGAGGCGGATGAGGATGTGGGCCTCGGCCTTGTCGGCGATGACGTTGGGAGCGCGGCCCCCTTCGATGAGGCCGATGTTCAGGGTGGAGGCGCCGGACTCTCCAAGATCAGGCTCGACGGGTAGCGGCATGGCGAGGATGTCGTGGAGAGCGGCGATGAGTTTGTCGATGGCAGAGTCGCCCAGCTCCGGGTAGGCCGAGTGGGCCATCTTGCCTTTGGCGCGGAGTTCGACGCGCAGGGCTCCTTTGGAGGCGAGGGCGAGGCGGTTGTCTGTGGGCTCGCCGTTGATCAGAAACTTCGATCCCTTTGGATGGAGATTCGCGACGGCGGCGCCTGCGGAGTCACGTTCTTCGCCGACTACGAAGAGCAGACCTACTTTGACTCCGGCTTCGCGGAGGCGATCTGCTGCGGCGACCTGCGCGGCGATGATGCCTTTGGCGTCGCAGGAGCCGCGGCCGTAGAGGAACTCATCGTCCTCGGTGCAGCCAAAGTAGGGGGGGACAGTATCCATGTGGGTCGAGAGGACGACGTCCGGGGTGACGCCGGGGAGCGCGGCGTAGACGTTGAAGCGATCTCCGTTGCCGGCGCCGGGAGTGCAGGAGTGGTCGGGCTGGGCGACACGGGTGCGCTCGACTGCGTAACGCTGATCGGTTAGGTATTCGTAGAGAAAAGCTCCCGCTGGCCCCTCGCAATAGGTGGTGGACTCAATATCCACGAGCTGCTTGGTGAGCTGAATAGGATCGATGGGCATAGCTCCAGCATACGATACGGATTTGGTTCGTCCGATAGGTTCGACGGGCTGGCACCTCGTAAACTGGGGTGGATGACACAGTCACATATTCGATCGATCGATGATCTGCGGGGGCCAGAGGGCAGGCTGGAAGCAGTGTTGAACACTGGGCGCGAAGATGCTCCGTATGCCACACTTGTCTGCCACCCGCATCCGCTGGGCGGCGGGACGATGCACAACAAGGTTGTCTATCACGCGATGAAGGCACTCTCGTCGTTTGGTTTGCCGGTGGTTCGGTTCAACTTCCGCAGCGTTGGGCTAAGTGAGGGTGAGTTTGACGACGGTCTGGGTGAATTGGACGATACCCGCGCGGTGCTGGAGTGGATGGAGAGCAATCTTCGACTGCCGATTCTGCTGGCGGGATTTTCGTTTGGATCGTTCGTGGGAATGCGTGCTGGTTGCGGTGATGAGCGGGTCAAAGGCTTGATTGGCCTGGGTGTTCCCTACCGCGCCGAGGGCAGGAGTTACACGTACGAGTTTCTGACGCACTGCACGCAGCCAAAGCTGTTCGTCAGCGGCACGGAAGACCAGTTCGGGCCGCGTGATGCTGTCGAGCCAATGCTCGCAAGGGCTGCGGACCCGAAACGGATGGTGTGGATCGAGGGCGCGGAGCACTTCTTTCAGGGGACGGCTTCATCTCCGGGACCGAAGCTCGACCAGATGCAGGCAGCGATCCGTTCCTGGATGCAGGAGACGTTTGGACTCACTTCTGCCTGAACTAGGCTGCGCTTGTTTTGGCTGGAGAAAAACCTTGCTCGGCGGGCAAGGGGCTCGATATCCAATCCTGCATGGCACGGTTGCATACGTCCGGCATCTCTTCGAAGGCGATGTGCCCGGCCCCGGGAATGACCATGAGGCTGGCGCGGGAGAGAATGCGCTGAAGCTCGCGGGCCGAGGATAGGCCGACGGCTCGGTCGCGGTCTCCCCAGATGAGCAGCGTTGGCTTTTCCGCCACTACGGGCAGCGCCTCGCGAAGTAGGCCCATGTCGACCGACCAGCGGCGGACGATCTGCAGCACATGATCGATTGTGCCCGGCACGCGCAGACCAGCCGTGTAGCCTTCAAGAGCGCCCTTCTCCACGCGCGATGGATCGCCGTACATGCGGCTTAGCGCGGTCGCCTTGAGCATTCTTGGAGCGAGGGGAATCTGACGGGCGAACCACACGCCAAAACGCGTCTGATAGAAGCGGATAAGTTGACGGCCCAGATCGCAGAAGGGATTTGCTGGAGCGAAAAGAATGAGCCGGCGGACACGGTCAGGATGTCGCGCGGCAAGCATCATGGCGACGGCGCCACCGTGCGAATGGGCAGCAATATCGGCCTCAGCCAAGCCTAGGGCATCCATGCAAGCGGCAACGCGATCGGCGGTGGCTGCAAGGCTGGCATCGAGACCGGGAACGCGCTCCGACTCGCCCATATTGAAGTGGTCAACGGCATAGACGGTGGCGTGGCTTGCGAGGAAGCTGATGTTCAGGCGCCAATTTCTGGCAGAACCGACCAGTCCGTGTAGCAGGAGGAGCGGACGTCCGCGGCCAGCGCGCTGGTAGTGGATCTTCTTCCCATCCACCAACACAAATCCTTCAACGATATCTGTATGCCGTGATGTCATCGCCATTGCCCTAAGGACTAGCCATTCGGTCACGCCAAAGCTTGATTCGCGATCCCATCCACTCAATGTTACAGCAATGTTAAAACATATTTGAGGGTATTGTTTCACCCGTGGGTAGGAATAGCCGCCGTGTAGGCCCGGCCTTCACAGAAAACGTCTACCTTATTGAAACAAGCGGCCAAAGTTCCAATCTCTGAATTACGGAATCGGTTATGATTTTCTGTAGCTATCGCACGGGGAATTGTTGCTCAACCGTGCTTTATGGCTGCACGCGAGTTTGGAACTCGATGTGCTTATACGTGGTTGACGCTGTATGAAGAACGCTGCCCAAACGCGCATTCTGGCTATCGCACTCGCCTTGGCGACGGTGGCGGCCTGTGTGCTCGCCGCGATGAACTTCGAGCGCGAAAGCAGCTTTGACGTACCGACGGACGGCATCTGGTGGGTTGAAACCCAGGGTGGTCTACGAGCCGAGCAGGTTCCCCCCGATTCACCAGGTCAGCGGGCCGGAGTACGCGCCGGGGACGTGCTGGTTAGCATCAACGATAGACCGACGGAGCGGCTGGCTCCGTTTGTCCGCGAGATGTTCCACAGCGGCATCTGGGCCCATGCGACCTACTCGATTCTCAGGCCGCTTCCCCACGCAAGCGATCTTTCGGGTGCGGCTAAGCTCGATATTCAGGTGATTCTGGAGCCGACAGATCGGTCCATCAACCTCGGCCTGCGATTTATTGCGCTGGTGTACCTGTGTATCGGGATCTACGTCCTGTTCCGACGATGGACTGCGCCCAAATCGACGCATTTCTACGTCTTCTGTCTCGTCTCGTTTGTGCTGTATTCCTTCAACTACACCACCAAATTCGACACCTTTGATTCGATCATCTACTGGGGTCGCATTGCGGCCGGAGCGCTACAACCGGCGCTCTTCCTGCACTTTGCAATTAGCTTTGCCTCAGGAGAGCAGCGCAAACGCCTTGGCCGACGCCTCCTGACGGTAGCCCTCTACCTGCCGGGAATCTTTCTTATCGGGTTACAGTTTGTCGCGCTTCACTACTGGTCGGCGACCGAGGTGTTGCGCCATCGTCTAGACCAGATCGCGGTCGGATATCTCGCGCTCTACTACGTTATCGCAGGAATCGTCTTCCAGTTCCGATACAAGAGAGCTGAGTCTGCGCTGGAGCGGCAGCAATTGAAGTGGCTCACTCGCGGCACGATGATCGCGATTACGCCGTTCACGGTCCTTTATGTCATCCCCTATCTGTCGGATGCGGCCGTGCCGACCCTGCTGCAGAAGTTAGCTGGGCTCTCGCTGGTCTTTGTTCCGCTGACCTTCAGTTGGGCGATTGTGCGTTACCGGTTGATGGACGTCGACCTGATATTCAAGCGCGGTGTGACCTACACGCTGGCTACGGCATCGCTCGTGGGCTTGTACTTCGGCGTGATTGCGTTAACGGCAGAGGTCGTTCGTGCACGGCTAAACAATCCCAGCCTGCGTACGTGGGGATTTCTGGCTGCAGTCATCGTAACCGGCCTAGTCTTTGATCCGCTGAAGCGGGCGATTCAGGCGCGAGTCGATCGGATCTTTGATCAAAAGCGATTCGACTACCGCGAGACCCTGGTGGAGTTTGGCCGAGGGCTGAACTCGCAGACCGATCTGCGAGCGCTGGTCGATTCCATCGTCGAGCGTTTGCCGCAGACGCTGCTGGTAACGCGAGTCGCGGTCTTCCTTGCTAAGGAGACCGATGATACGTTTGCCGAGCGACACTTTGAACTGGCGGCATCACACGGACTGACGAACCTGCAGGCGACCGACCTTAAGGCGCTGGACGTGCGCTTTTTCGACTTCGACCGGCCGGGCGCAAACAATCATATCTTCCTCGAGAATCCGCAGCAGGTACTACGTCTGCCGGAGGCGCAGCGCTCAAGCGCAGGCAGGCTCGACCTGAACTACTATCTGCCCTGCCGCGTTGCCAATCGCGAGGGAGGCGGCAACAGGACGGTCGCGGTGATCGGTCTGGGACGCACGGATGACGGAGACTTCCTCTCCAGCGAAGACATGGAACTGCTGGAGTCGCTGGCCGGCTACATCGGTATCGCTATTCAAAACGCGCAGCTCTACCGTCGGCTTGAGCAGAAGATCAGCGACTTCGAGCGGTTGAAGGAGTTCAACGAGAACATCGTTGAATCGATCAACATTGGCATCTTCGCGGTCGATCTGGACGACAGGATCGAAAGCTGGAACGCACAGATGGAGGCGATGTACGCGAAGCCTCGGATCGATGCGCTGCGCCAGCCGCTCTCCTCTGTCTTCCCGCCGGAGTTCGTCTCACGATTCAACAGCGTGCGCGACGAGCAGGGGACGCATACACTCTACAAGTTCCGTCTAGCACTGCCGACCGGTGAGGTGCGGACCGCCAATATTGCCATCGCGCCGCTGGTCACACGCGACTTCATCACTGTCGGACGGATCATTCTGGTCGATGACATTACAGACAGGATGCAGCTCGAGGCTCAGCTTACACAATCTGAGAAGCTCTCTTCGATCGGCTTGCTCGCCGCCGGGGTCGCGCACGAGGTCAACACACCGCTGGCTGTCATCTCCAGCTATGCCCAAATGTTGACCAAATATATGCGAGATGACGAGCGCCTCGCGCCGGTGCTCGAGAAGATTACGCAGCAGACCTTCCGCGCGTCGGAGATTGTTAACGGACTGCTGAACTTCTCTCGCACCAGCGGGACGGAGTTCACCGACGTCGATCTTAACGAACTGTTACGCGATACGATTGCCCTGCTTGACCATCAGCTGAAGACGGCGAAGATTCGTGTCGAGACCAATTTTGACCCGCAGCTCCCGCGTATCCATGGAAACCGCGGCAAGCTGCAGCAGGTCATCCTGAACCTGATGCTGAACGCGAAGGACGCTATGCTAGGCACCCCCAATGCAACGCTGCGGATTGCAACCTTCAGTGGGGCGGGACGGGTGCTCGTTCGCATTCAGGATTCCGGCGGGGGTATCGAACGCGAGCATCTGCACCGCATCTACGATCCATTCTTTACCACGAAGACCAAACCGCAGGAAGGCGCGCATAAAGGCACAGGCCTTGGGTTGGCAGTCAGCTATGGGATCATGCAGGAGCATGCCGGCAAGATCCACGTCGAGAGCGAGGTTGGCATCGGCACAGCCTTCCAGCTGGAGTTCCCTACCTCCGGCGGCCGGACTGCTGTGATCCCCGAGCCCGCGCGCGCAAGTGATACGCAGGAGTTGGAGAGGAAGACGATTCATGTCTGAAACAACCGCGGTGGCCGCAGAGTCCGCCCGCCCGCAAGATACGGCGCATATCGCCGGCAGCCCCCGCATTTTGATCATCGATGATGAGGCGGCCATACGCGAATCGCTCGATACATTGCTGACGCTGGAAGGTTTCACCGTCAGTATGGCGGGCGATGGCGCGACGGGCATGGATCTGATCTCGCGCAATGAGTTCGATCTGCTGCTGCTGGACCTTGCATTGCCCGGTGAGAGCGGACTTGATCTGTTGCCCCGCATCATCGAGATGCAGCCCAACCTGCCGGTCATCATGATCACTGCATTCGGCACAGTTGGTAACGTGGTCGATGCCATTCGCGCAGGCGCTGAGAACTTCGTCCAGAAGCCATGGGACAACGAGAAGCTGCTCGCGGACATTCGCACCGCCATCGCAAAGCATCGCGCCGAAGAAGAGATAATCCAGCTTAAACGGACGCTCAAGCAGCGGTACAACTTCGAAAACATTGTCGGCAAGAGCGAGCCAATGCTACGCCTCTTCGACCTCATCGCACAGGTCGCTCCAAGTCGTTCGACCGTGCTGTTGCAGGGTGAGAGCGGCACAGGTAAGGAGCTCTTCGCTAAGGCCATCCACGCAAATTCTCCGCGCCGAGATCGTCCGTTCGTTCCCGTGAATACCGGTGCCGTACCGTCAGAGCTGCTGGAGTCCACGCTGTTTGGCCACGTCAAGGGTGCGTTCACGTCCGCGATCTCTGCTAAGAAAGGCCTCTTCGAAGTCGCTAATGGCGGGACGCTGTTCCTCGATGAAATTGGCACTATGGGCCTCGACATGCAGGCCAAGATTTTGCGCGTGCTGCAGGATCGGCGCTTCATGCACCTGGGCGGCGTGCAGGAGATTCAGGTAGACGTGCGGATCATCGCGGCGACCAATGTTAACCTGCAGGAAGCGGTGCGGGCCGGTCGGTTCCGGGAAGACCTCTTCTATCGCTTGAACGTCATCTGTCTTGAGCTGCCACCACTGCGTTCGCGGCGCCAGGATATTCCTCTTCTGGCGGCACACTTCCTCAAGTTCTACGGCGAGGAGAATGAGACCGGTGAGCGGGTGTTGTCACCGGAGGCGATGCGCGTCTTGATGGACTACGAGTGGCCCGGCAACGTGCGCGAACTGGAGAACGCGATGGAGCGCGGCGTCGTACTCTCTACTTCGAAGATGATCACGCCCGAGTTGCTTCCAGCGCAATTGACAGGCAACACCTACTCGGCAACACTGCTGGAGCATCAGCCCGACGCTTCCCTCTTCGACCTGATGGAGGAGATCGAGCGGCGCATCATTGCAGATCGCCTGGAACGCTGCCATTGGAACCAGACGGAAGCAGCCGAGTACTTCAGGATTCCGCTTTCAACGTTGAACCAGAAGATCAAGCGGCTCAGCGTTGAGGTCAAGAAGCGGACACGAGATTAGTCGAAGGTTGAATGACGATCTTCAACGAATCAGCCTGCGGGTGAGAGGCCAGCTCAATTGCTGCCACAGCATCCTCAATCGAAAACCTGTGAGAGATTAGCTGCGTCAGGTCAAAGCCATTGTCATAACCATCGAGCACCAACTGCGCAACCTCGTCGTTGATCGCCACCGATGAACTGTAGGACCCCATAAGGGTCTTCTCGTCCATGCATACGGCCGCAGGATCGAACGGAGACTCACCGTGTTGCGTCGCCGCGAAGAGCATCACGCGCCCACCGGGTCGAATCGCATTCATTGCAATCTTGATGAGCGCGTCGCCCCCTACTGCAAGCAGAGCTACGTCAGCGCCGCGACCTTCAGTAACTGCTTTAGCAGCCGCCACGACATCGCCTCGTGCATCGAGCGGATGATCAAGGCCAAATCTTGCAGCAACAGCGTGACGCTCAGGATATAAGTCGCTGGTAAGCACCGTCGCGCCAGTCTTTCTTGCCAGCGCTGCGAGAAGAATCCCAATCGAACCCTGGCCGATGACCAACACGGTCTCGTCAGACTGAAGATTGAGCAACTGGATCGCCTTGTAGCAGGTATTCACCGGCTCGATAAAGGCCGCTTGCTC
Organism: Edaphobacter aggregans; assembly: GCF_003945235.1. NCBI lineage: Bacteria > Pseudomonadati > Acidobacteriota > Terriglobia > Terriglobales > Acidobacteriaceae > Edaphobacter > Edaphobacter aggregans. Next base: position 39,184 of record NZ_RSDW01000001.1, on the reverse strand, counting down.
GAAGGGAATACCGTCGGGTATCTTCACCAACCCGCGCCGGACGATCCAATCCATTACACGAATGTACTCCGCAAAGCCACCACCCGAAGGGGCAAACCCAGCAGTGCAACCGACCCTCTTATAGACCTCGCACTGCGCGAACGTCTGTTTGCGACAGTAGTAACACTCGCCGCAAGGGATGTGGTGATAAGCCATCACCCGATCGCCAATCGCGAAGCCTGTGACACCTTCACCCACCCGAACAATTGTTCCCGACATCTCGTGCCCAAAGACACGCGGCGCGCTGTGCGAACCCGTGTGAATTTTCTTGAGGTCGGTCCCACAGATCCCACAGGTATGAATCTTAACCAACACTTCTCCAGGGCTGATTTCAGGAACTGGAATCGTTTCAACGCGCACATCATTAACGCCGTGGTAGACGGCTGCACGCATAGTTGTGGGAACTGTAAGGTCTTGCTGGTTCTGATCTGTTGACATCCGTTTAAGCGCTCCGCCTATACCAGTCTAGCTGCGATTCAAGCTCCTTCGTCAGGGCATTGATCGCACGCTTGCTATTGCCTGCAAGCTGTATCAGTTTGCTCCAAAGCTGTGGACGCAGAAGCGCATGTGCAGCAAATGCTGCCTCGCGAAACTGGCCGTCATCTGTAGCAAAACGAGCAAGTTCATGAAGCTCGAAGGACGCGTCGTCGGAGATGGCCTTGATCGCATGAAATGCAAGATCGTGCGCTTGAGCGATTCGCGCCACGGTTGCAGCCTCCATATCGACGGCAGCAGCGCCATACGAGGCATGGAGTCGTTGCTTTTCCCGAACACTGGCGATGGCTGGCGTACTGACCAACACCTGCCTGAACGGCGAGTCTGTGAATCGTTCGCCCGACTGTGTGTCTACGACAACACCTGCCTTAACGACGTCTCCTACAGCGAGGGACGGATCGCACGCACCTGCAACACCTACGCAGAGCAGCGCCGTTACAGGCTTAAGCGACATCGCCGCCTGAACGGCAAGTGTGGCGCGTGCAGGTCCCATGCCAGCGCAGACGACAACCGCAAAATCGTTGGTATAGGCATGGATCTTGCCAGGTAGGTGCTCCCGCTTCCAGCCTCGTACCAGATGCTTCACCTCGCGGGGCAACGCGGCGATGATGGCGGGACACTCTTTCATAGGGTGGGCTTGGAGAAAGGAGGAGCATAGTCGTTAGCGACGAACCATTCGATTGCGGAGCGCAGCGCGTTGTAGATTGGTAGCACCTTGAAGCCGAGGTCGCGTTCAGCTTTCATCGAGGTGGCGAACATCATCTTCTTCCCCATGCGCACAGCCTCAACTGTAGCGCGCGGCTCTTTGCCTAGCATTTTGCCTGTAAATGTCTCGTCAAAGAAAGCAAACGCCATCGCAACGGAATGCGGCACTTTCATGGTCGGCGAAGGGAGGCCGGTGATCGCGGACATACGGTCGAGAATTTGCTTGAGGGTCAGATTCTCACCGCCGAGGATGTACCGCTCGCCCGGAGTTCCGTGGTCCAGAGCTTCAACATGCATCCGTGCCACCTCAGCGACGTCAACAAGGTTGAGGCCTGTATCTACATAGGCAGGAAACTTCTTATTCAGGAAGTCGGCGATGATTCGACCTGTCGGCGTGGGCTTCGCGTCACCGGGACCGATGGGTGTGGTCGGATTCAGAATCATCACATACTGTCCGGCCTTTGCAGCTTTAATGGCCTCCTGCTCGCCGAGAAACTTCGACCGCTTGTAATGGCCGATCATATCGACGATCGAGACGGGCGTGTCCTCGTTCACTATCGTCCCGTCGGATTTGAACCCCATGGTGGCGACGCTCGACGTGTATACCACGCGCCGTACGCCGGTCTCACGCGCCAGCCGGAGCAATTCGCGAGTCCCATCGACGTTAGCGGCGTACATCTGCTGCGGATCGCGCACCCACAGCCGGTAGTCGGCGGCGACATGAACCAACGCATCGCATCCCGTAAGTGCGGAGCGCAGCTTCTCCGGCTCGCGCAAATCGCCTACCACGGTCTCTGCATCGAGACCTGCCAGTGCATCCAGCCTGCTCGTCTGCCTGGTTAATAAACGAAGGCTTGCGCCCTCGGACGCATACTTTCGGGCCACATGAGCCCCGACGAAGCCCGTCGCTCCCGTAATAAATACGCGCACTTCTTAGTCTCTCTGGTGTGAAGCAAACGAAGTTTGCAGACGAACGGATTCAGCGAGTTCTTCACCCTGCAGCGGAAATTAATCCAGCTTTTCGGGTTCGATCTGGATGTTCTTTTCGCCCGCTGCCTTCTTCTCCCAGTACTTCTTGACCCAGGCTTCGAAGGTTTTTCCGGCTGCAGTGTCGCGACCGGTAAACGCCAGCGCGGCAATGTCAGCGTAGGCAACGTTCACCTTTGTCGGTGCGTTCGATGGAATGATGCGAACAAAGGAGTCCGCCAGCGAAGAGCCTGAGCGACGGTCGAAGAGATAGCCTGTGACCTGCGAACCATCCTTCCGAGTGATGGTGATATCGCCACGATAATCAAAGGCCTTCTCCAACGCCTCACGAATCTCAGCATCCGTAGCCAGTGCCGGAACCCATCCCTCAAGGTTCTCGCGTTCGCGACCTTCGATGTGTTCGAGCTCGTCGGCACTCTGGTGCCGCAGTTGTTCGATCTTCAGGTGCTCCTGTTGCTCAGTCGCCATGATGCCTAATCTCCTGAAACTGACTGCAGTTCATTGTTGGCCGTACCGGCAGAGGCCTTAATCTGGACCAGCGGGCTGGCATGTTCTGGCCGCCACTCGTTCAACAGCTTCATCGCGCCCTCGTCTGGATAGGTCGATGGGAACATGTATTTCTTTGCTGTAATCAGGAACCCCTTCAATGAGCCGAAGTTGTAATCCACTGCTGAGGCCTCGTGTCCGGAGTGAACCATGCAGTTAGCACACTGTGGATTGCCGCTCTTTGCACCGTAGTTCTGCCAGTTCGTCGTTTCCATCAGTTCCTGGAACGTATCGGCGTAACCATCCTGTAGCAAATAGCACGGCTTCTGCCAGCCGAAGATCGAAAACGTCGGCATGCCCCAAGGTGTGCATTCGAAGTTCTGCTTGCCCATCAGAAACTCGGAGAAGAGCGGATGCGTATTGAAGCGCCAGGACTTCTTACGGTTGGAAAGGATGGCGCGAAACATCCTGCGCGACTTCGCCTTGCCCAGAAAATGATTCTGGTCAGGAGCCTTGTCGTAGGTGTAGCCGGGCGAGACCATCATGCTCTCGACACCAACTTCCATCAACTCGTCAAAGTGTGCGCGCACGGAGTTGGGGTCGGCACCATCGAAGAGCGTCGTGTTCGTAGTAACGCGGAATCCTGCCGCAACCGCAGCACGAACTCCCTCCATCGCGATATCGTACCCACCCTCTCGACAGACGGAGAAGTCATGATGCTCGCGCTGGCCGTCGACGTGAACGGAAAACGAAAGATACTTGCTCGGCTTGAAGAGGTGCAGCTTCTCTTTCAACAGCAGGGCGTTGGTGCACATGTAGACGTACTTCTTGCGCGCAACTAGACCGGCAACAATCTCCGGCATCTGAGGATGCAGCAGAGGCTCTCCGCCAGGAATCGAGACCATCGGCGTACCGCACTCTTCGACTGCCTTGAAGCACTCTTCGGGCGACAGGTCGGTCTTCAGGATATGTGCCGGATACTGGATCTTGCCGCAGCCGGCGCAAGCCAGGTTGCAGCGGAAGAGCGGTTCGAGCATCAGCACGAGCGGATACCTCTTCCGGCCCATCAATTTCTGTTTTAAAACGTACGTTGCAACTGTCCAAGCTTGCGAGACTGGAACTGCCATCCGTTGTCTCCTCCAAAAAAGTCTGTAATGTAACGGCCTACGCTGCCGCCTCTTCCCGCCCCATGGCGCGCTCGTATGTCGTCAGCGCCAGCAAGGGGAAGTACTGCTTGTACAAGTGATATCCAAGGTAAAAGACGCGCGGAAAACCTGTTCCCGTGTAGTAGCTCTCGCCGTTGCGTCCCGGCACGAGTTCATCCCAACTTCCGTCCTTGTGCTGGCGCTCCACTAGCCAACGAACGCCCTTCGCAACAGAATCGGAACGCGTGTCACCCGCAGCCAGCAGCCCAAGAACCGCCCATGCCGTCTGCGATGGCGTGCTCGGCCCAATGCCGCGCTGGTTGGGGTCGTCATACGTGCCGCAGGTCTCGCCCCATCCGCCATCGGCGTTTTGCACCATGCGAATCCATTCCGCGGCTTGCTGCACTGCGGGCTCATGGTTCCAGAAGCCCATCGCCTCAAGGCCGCGCAGAACCAGGAACGTGCCGTAGAGATAGTTGACGCCCCATCGCCCGAACCAGCTTCCGTCGGGCTCCTGTTCCTTCAGGATGAACTGAACAGCTTTCTCGACGCGCGGATCCTTTCTCGTAAATCCGTACTGCGCCAACATCTCCAGCATGCGGCCGGTGATGTCGACAGTCGGTGGATCAAGCATCGCGTTGTGGTCGGCAAACGGGATGTACTGGAAGATGCTTTTGGTGTTGTCCTTATCGAAAGCAGCCCATCCACCGTTCTTGCACTGCATCGCCCATATCCAGTTCAGCGCACGCTGACAAGCGTCATACTGATAGCGCTCGCGAGGATTGTCGACGCAGTTCAACGCCAGCAGAACTTGCCCGGTATCATCAACATCCGGGTAAAACTCATTGTTGAACTCGAAGTACCAACCACCCGGTTCGACGTTCTTGACCTTCTCGGCCCAGTCGCCCTTCTGACGTACTTCCTTGGACAAAATCCAGTCAGCCGCCTTCAGCATGCGCGGATCATCCTTTCGGACTCCTGCCTCGCCAAGAGCATACATCGCCTGAGCCGTATCCCATACAGGCGGGAAGCAAGGCTGCATCCGGAAAGTGGGTGTTGGGTAGTCTTCCGTACCGTCGGGGCAATCAATACCCAACTTTTCGAATTCGTCGAGTGCACGGATCATCTGCGGATCGTCTACAGAACGCCCGAGGCATCGCAGCGCAACGATGGAGTTCAGCATCGCGGGATAGATCGCACCCAAACCATCCGATTTCTCGAATCGCTCGAGCATCCACTTCTCAGCTTTTTTGATCGCGACCTTACGCAGCGGGCGAATGTGTACGCGCTCAAACCAGTGAACCATGCGATCGGTAAAGAGGAAGAAATTTCGCCAACTGACGGGACGCTTCTTGTCCCAGCGCAGATGCAGGTTTGAGTTCTCGCGGCCACCGACGAACAACTCCTCAATGCCCTGTTCTGGTGCAAGCTTCTTGAACGGCTTCTTCGCGTAGATGATCGACAACGGAACCAAAATGCCGCGTGACCACGAAGAGATCTCGTAGATGTTGAAGTAGAACCAGTTAGGAAAGAGAACGATCTCGGGCGGAATAGCCGGCACAGCGTCATAGTCATACTGACCCAACGCACAGAGATAAATCTTAGTGAAGGTATTGCACTCGGTCACACCACCGTGCGCCAACACCCACTCACGCGCCTTCACCAGCACAGGGTGGTCCTTCGACCAGCCCATAAGCTTCAGTGACAGATACGCTTTGACTCCGTAGTTAATATTCGAAGGTCCACCCGGATACAGGCTCCATCCACCGTCTTCATTCTGGTGGCGGAGAATCTCGTTGATGGCACGCTCCATTTTGCCCGGGTCGCCGGTACCGAGCAGCGTGTGCATAAAGATGTAGTCGGACTCGAGCATGCTGTCCGCTTCAAGCTCTCCACACCAGTACCCGTCAGGATGTTGCTGGCCAAGCAGCCACTCCTTGGCGCGAGCGATGCCGTTGGCGACATGCTCCAGGCCAAGGTCCATACGCCCAAAGCGCGGCTGCGCGGGCTGGGTGACCGTCTGCGGATTGCGTGAAGATTGACCACTCATCTGAGGCAAACTCTCTGGATAACTCTGGCCGTCTACCGTGCTGCTGGCGGAGCGGACGCTATAGCTTGGACGATCTCGGGCGGTAGGCCGAAGCGGACATTCTCCGGCATGACCTCCACCTCATCGACCGAACCATAGCCCTTCGCCTGCAGGTACTCAACAACATCCTTCACCAGCACCTCGGGAGCAGAAGCGCCCGCGGTCACAGCGACCGTATCGACGCCGTCGAGCCAATCAGGCTGGATGGCATCGGCTGTGTCGATCAGGTAAGAGTTCGTATCGAGATTCTTCGAGACTTCGACCAGACGATTGGAGTTCGAACTGTTCCGCGAACCAACCACCAGAACCAGGTCGGCTCCATGAGCGACATTCTTGACCGCAGTCTGACGGTTCTCAGTCGCGTAGCAGATATCCTGCGCGTGTGGCCCGATAATGTTCGGGAATTTCTTCTTCAAGGCCTCGATCATGTAGCGAGCCTCGTCCAGCGAAAGCGTCGTCTGCGTGAGATAAGCGACCTTGTTTGGGTCGGGAACAACCAGAGCCGCAACCTCTTCGACGGTCGAAACCACCTGCGTCACATCCGGGGCTTCACCCTGGGTTCCCTCGACTTCCTCGTGATCGCGATGCCCAACCAGCACCAGCGAATAACCCTGCTTGGCGAACTTGATCGCCTCAACATGCACCTTGGTCACCAGCGGGCAGGTCGCATCGATGACTTTCAACCCACGCTCCTTGGCACGCTCCCGAACTGCCGGAGAGACACCGTGGGCCGAATAGATAACCCGTGCGCCTTCAGGCACTTCGTCCAGTTCGTTAACGAAGATTGCGCCTTTTTTGGCGAGGTCATTCACCACGTAGCTATTGTGAACAATCTCCTTGCGGACGTAGATCGGCGCGCCGAAAGTATCGAGCGCAATCTGGACAATGTCGATAGCCCGCACAACACCCGCACAAAAGCCACGGGGCTTAAGGAGAAGTACGCGCTTGGTCTTTGTCGTGTTGCCGTTTTCGTTTGTTACAGCCAGGTCAAGGGTGGTAGTGGTCACCTATCAAGTATACCCCGTTTGGGGCCGCCGAGGCCCAGAATTGAACCAACCGTGGTGCAACAACAGAGGATATCTCCACGCCGCGCTCACGGAGCCGGGTCATTTCCACCCACATCACGCTAACAGCCTCATTCTTTAAGGCTCCTGCTAATAATTCATTCGAATCAATGGGAACACTCGGGATGGCCGCAAGCACACTTCAGCGTCATAAACTTCTTCGCATCCTGGCACTGCGTTGAACAATATTTGCTACCCGGTTCCGCCATGCAACTACAGCCTTCTTTTGCGCATTTCTGGGGACCTGATGGTGTTGTCATAGCCCGGCACCTCCATTTGCAACTGTCGGATGCGGGTCGGTCGGTCGGGGATGTGTCACTATCGGCTGGTTGCTAACAGATGTTCGGCATGTTTCAGGCTGGTTTCAGTCAGCGTTGCGCCACTGAGCATCCGGGCTATCTCCTGCGTCCGCTCCGTATCTTCCATGCGTCGAACCTCGGTCTGGGTACGCCCGCGCTTTTCAGTCTTCTCGATCAGGAAGTGCTGGTCGCCAAACGCAGCAATCTGCGGCAGATGCGTGATGCACAGCACCTGTTGTCCACGCGACAGCGTCTTCAGCTTTCGCCCAACAGCCTCCGCAGCCCGCCCGCCGATGCCGATGTCGATCTCGTCAAACACCAGCGTACGAGGCAGCGGCGACTTCTTCTTACGTCCCGCTCCACTTGCAGCCTCCTCCACCGTAACCTTCAGGGCCAGCATCACGCGGGACATCTCACCCCCCGAGGCAATCTCGTGGAGCGGCTTCAGCGGCTCCCCAGCATTGGTCGCAATCAGGCACTCCACCTGATCCCACCCATGCGCAGTCCAGCTAGCCGGTGTCTGATCCGGGGTAATCTGAATCCGAAACCGAGTGCTCATCGCCAGATCATTGATCTGTGCCTCTGCCATCTTTTCCAGCTTCTTCGCGGCCTCTGCCCTGCCTGAACTCAACTGCGCAGACGCCACCCGATAAGCCGCGGCATCCTGGGCCTCTTTTGCCTGAAGTTCCACCACCAGCGCATCCCGGTTCTCGATCTCCGCCAACTTGCGAGCAGCATCAGCTCCAAACGCAATCACCTCAGCCAAAGTCTGCCCATACTTCCGCTTCAATCGATCGAGCGCAGCCAACCGGTCTTCAATCTCCTCCAGCCGCCCGGGAGCCGCATTGATGTTGTCGGCAAAGTCACGCACCTCGGCGTCCACATCCTCGACGATCGCCTTGGCCGCTGCCAACTGCTGTGCCGGAGCCTGAAACCGCACATCATACCGAGCGAGCTCCTCAAGATTCTTCAACGCCCCGCCCAGGATCGTCTCTGCCGAACTCTCCGACTCATACAACAACTCATGAGCGCTCATGGCGGCCGTGTACAGCTTCTCAGCGTTGGCCAGTACACGCTTCTCCGCCTCGAGCTGTACGTTTTCATCCTCCGCAGTCAACGCCGCTTGTTCGATCTCCTTGTTCTGAAACCGCCACAGATCGGCCATCCGCAGACGATCCTGCTCGGCGGACTGCAACTCCTCAAGCTTGTCCTTCGTGGCTCGCCACGCTGCAAAGGCATCGGCAACAGCATCGTGGCTCAATCCGCCAAAGCGATCCAGCAGAGTCCGCTGCTGCGCCTGGTCGAACGAGCCCATCGTCTCTCCCTGCGAGTGCACCAGCGCAAGCTCCGGAGCAAGCTGTCGTAACACTCCCACGGTCGCCGGCTGGTTATTCACGAAGACCCGTCCCTTGCCGTTCGCCAGAATCTCGCGCCGCAGGAGGATGTGATCCGACTCCACATCAATGCCATTGGCCTCAAGGATCGCCTCAGCCCCCGGCGTCAACTCGAAGACGCATCCCACCACAGCCTTCTCGGCTCCATGCCGGACAACATCGGTCGAAGCCTTGCCGCCAAGCAGCAGCGCAAGCGCATCGATCAGGATCGATTTCCCCGCGCCCGTCTCACCGGTCAGCAGGTTCAATCCCAATCCAAAATTGGCGACCGCACGGTCGATTACCGCATAATTTTCCGCGCGTAGTTCGAGCAGCATCTCAGGGCCTCAGGCAACGACGTACCGCGAGAATAGCAAACCTCGCACCAACGCATCATAACCATCTCAAATCTGCCCAAATCCCGCACCTCGGCAGATGCTCCCGCCCGCCTCCACCGCAATCACGATTTACACTAGACCAAGGTGGATACAACAACTATGGTCTGGAACCTCGCCCTTGCTCTTCACTTCCTCCAGGAAGACACCTCCGCCGCACCGCCCGTCTCCAGCACGAGCGCTCTCGGTGAGATGATTCACAACAGCGGCCCCGTCGCCTTCACGGTGCTCGTTCTTCTGCTGATCGCCAGCGTCTTCTCCTGGGCCATCATGTTCTCCAAATGGTCCAGCTTCTCGAAGGCCCATACGCAAAGTCTGCGCTTCCTCCGCCAATTCCGAAAATCAAGCCGCCTGAGCGAGATCGCCGCCATCGCCGATCAGTTCAAGCCAAGCCCCCTCGTCGCCGTCTTCAACGAGATCCACGACGAGTACCAACGACAGAACGGAGGCCGCGGCCTCCCGCGCAACCCCGTCGCTCTGGAGCGTGCCGCGCAGACCGCATCCAGCGAAGCCCTCACCGCCATGGAGAGCCACATGACCTGGCTCGCGACCATCGCCGCCATCGCTCCCTTCATCGGCCTCTTCGGCACGGTCATGGGCATCATCGACGCCTTCCACGGCCTCGGCACCGCGGGCGCAGCCACCCTGCGAGCCGTCGCCCCCGGCATCTCTGAAGCTCTCATCACCACCGCAGCAGGCCTCGTCGTCGCCATCCCTGCGGTCGTCGGCTACAACCAGCTCACCGCCCGCCTGCGCGAGTTTGGCGCGCGTATGGACGATTTCGGACGCGAGCTCCTCAATGCGATCGAGAACGCCGCCATGGTGGCACCTCCCACGCAGCCGCTGCAGCATGCTCAGCCAGTCGAAGAACCTCGCCGGAGGGCCTTCTAGCAATGGCCTTCTCCTCCAAGGGACGCACCCAGACCACGCTCGCCGAGATCAACATCACCCCTCTCGTCGACGTCGTTCTCGTGCTTCTGCTCATCTTCATGCTTACGGCGCCCGTGCTCCAATCCGGCGTCGAGGTTGCGATTCCGAAGACCCGCACCGTCAATCAGCTCACCGATGAGCGCATGGTCGTCACCATCGATAAGGAGCAGAACGTCTTCCTGCAGGACAAGCCCGTCAACGTCAATGCCCTTCCCGCCCTGCTCAAGAGCACCGGCAAGGGCGATCCGGCCAAGCGCATCATCTACCTGCGCGCCGACGAGCGTGTTCCCTTCGGGGCCTTCGCCTCGGTCATGGATGCCGTCAAACAGGCCGGCATCACCAACATCAGCATCGTCACCCAGCCGTTGCAGAAGTGAGGAGGCAGCCATAGCCACTCACGTCAAATTCACGCGCAGCGAGGACCTCCTCGACGACAACCTCGGCGGCAACTTTGCCCGTAGCATCGTCCTGCACCTCCTAGTCGCCGGAGCCGTCGTCGGCTCGGCCTTCGTCTTCCACAAAAAGGGCACCAGCTGGGGCGAGAGCGCCGTCACCGCCGGAGCCATTCAGGCCACGATGGTCTCTTCTATACCTCTTCCTCCGAAGCAACGCGAACTCGACACCGGTGTCCTCACCTCCGAAACGCCCAGTCCCGCGCCAGTCACCGCCAAGGAGAAGACCGAGCCGCCACCCGAACCCAATACAGTCGCCATCCCCGACAAGATCACCAAACCGGTCAAGACAGCCGAAAAGCCAACTCCCGCGCCGCCGAAGCATCCACAGCCCGCGCCCGAGCAGCCCACCAAGGCAGCCACCGGAGAAACCGCTGGCGTCCGCATCCCGCAGGCAGTCATGGAGCTCAAGAACGGCACCGCCAGCATAGCCGTGCAGGATCGCACCTTCGGAGCGCGCTTCGCCTACTACGTCAACATCGTCAATCAAAAGGTCGCGCAGAACTGGTATACGCAAGAAGCCGACCCTCGCGCCTCCGTCGGCAAGAGTGCCACGATCGTCTTCGACATCAACCGCGATGGCGTACCCTCCAACGCTCGTGTCGAAGAGCGCAGCGGCTCACCCTCACTCGATCTCTCCGCCATGCGCGCCGTGCAGCGAGTCGAAGGCTTCGGGCCGCTCCCGCAAGGCGATCACATCACCGTCGAATACACCTTCCACTACCAACCAAAATAACGCTGTATTCATGTGCGAATAACGGAAGTGCTTAGCTTGGTTACTCAAAACCGGCAAATCATACAGCCCATCTCACAGACTTTGCGTCTACCATAGAAGATGATGATGCTCAGTTCGACTCGTCTCCCCTTCGCCCACACCGCGCGGCAACTCAAACTTTGGCTCGCAGCGTTGACTCTTCTGCTCGTCTCGACCTCAGCCCTCCACGCTCAGGACTGGTTCAAGACCGAGACCTCCAGCGGCGCCTCCAACATCCGCATCGCCGTCGCTGACTTCAAGCCCTCCCTCACCGACGCGCAGACCGCAGCGCTCAAGAGCACCTTCGACGCCACGCTCTACAGCGACCTCGCCAACTCAGGCATCTTCGACATCGTCTCCAAGAGCCTCCAGCCCCAGACCACTCCGGGCGCACCCAACGAGATCAACCTGCCGCAGTGGTCCAACGCTCCCACATCCGCCGCGATGGTGGCTTTCGGAGCCCTCGGCGTTCAGAGCGGCAAAGTCACCGTCAACGGCTACCTCTTCGATGCGAAGAACACCCAGTACCCGCAGGTGCTCGCCAAGCAGTACAGCGAAGACCCCAGCGAAGACTCCGCCCGTCAGATTGCCCATCGCTTCGCCGACGAGATCATCTTCCGTCTTGGCGGCGGCGTCCCGGGCATCGCCGAAACCAAAATCTTCTACGTCAAGCTCGGCGGCGGCACCAAAGAGATCTGGGCCATGGACTACGACGGAGCCAACCAGCATCCCATCACGCAACTCGGCACTGTCTCCATTTCGCCCCGAGTCTCGCCCGACAACACCCGCGTCGCCTTCTCCTCGCTCGGCAAAGACGGCTTCCAGATCCGTATGTTCTCCCTGTTGCTTGGCCGGCCGGTCAATTTCCCCTCCGCTGGCGGCGGCACCAATCTCTCTCCGGCATGGTCTCCCAGCGGTAAGGAGATCGCCTACTCCTCCTCGCGCACTGGCGACCCCGAAATCTGGATATCCGACGTCAACGGCGGCCTCTCGCGCCGCATCACAAGCTTCCACGGCCCGGATGTCTCCCCCGTCTACAATCCGCGCAGCGGCTCGCAGATCGCCTGGATCAGCGCTCGTAGCACCGGCCTTCCACAGCTCTACATCATGGACACCGATGGCTCTGCCGTCACCCGCATGACCGATGGCGGATACGCCTCCTCACCCTCCTGGTCACCCGACGGACACTTCCTCACCTTCGCATGGGATCGCAAGTACGGCCCCGGCGCCCCCGGCGGCCGTGACATCTACGTCATGGAGGTCGCCACCAAGCGCTGGATTCAGCTCACCCACGACATAGGCCCCTGCGACTTCCCCTCCTGGTCGCCCGACGGCCGCCATATCGTCTTCGCTAACGCCGCCGACGGCAAAGACGCCCACATGAAGATTTGGACTATGCTGGCCGACGGTACGCAACGCCGCGCTCTTACCGGCCCCGGCGCCGACATGCCAAACTGGAGTTGGAAATAATTGCAGTCCTGCCCTGCGAAACAACCTTCGCAGTCCACCTTGGTTTTTTGATTCATTATGATTTGAACAGGAGAGCATCCGATGAACGCACGCCCCAGCCTTAGCCAAGCCCTTGCGCTGGCCTCGACCCTAGCCATCCTCACCGCCACCGGTTGCCACAAGAACACGGCCGCTCCCCCCGCCGCTATCCCTCCTGCTCCGGCCCCAGCGGCAGCCCCCACTGCAGCCATCACCGCCGATCCTCTCGCCGTCGACCTCGGCCAATCGGTAGTCCTCAACTGGCGCACCCAGAACGCCACCGTCGTCACCATTGACGGCATCGGCGAGGTCCCAGCCAACGGCACCCAGACCGTCGCGCCTTCCAGCTCCACCAACTTCCATCTCACCGCCAAGGGCGATGGCGGCTCTACGGAAGCCAACGTTCGTGTAACCGTTCGCGTTCCTGTAGCTCCAACTCCTCCGCCTGCTGAGACAGACATGACTAGCGAGCAGCTCTTCAAGCAGAACGTCAAGGACGCCTTCTTCGACTTCGACAGCTACGAGTTGCGCCCAGACGCCGTCGCCGCAACCTCAGGAGCCGCTACCTTCCTCATCGCTCACCCGACCCTCAAGATCGTCATCGGCGGCTACGCGGACGAGCGCGGATCGGCAGAGTACAACCTGGCCCTTGGCGAAAACCGCGCCAATGCCGCTCGTACTGCCCTCGTCAACGCTGGCGTCCCAGCCAACCGTCTGCGCGTCATCAGCTTTGGCAAGGAGAAGCAGTTCTGCACCGAGTCGAACGAGGAGTGCTGGCAGCAGAACCGCCGCGCCCAGTTCTCCATCGACCGCTAACCCCTGGTCCCATCCACCAACCTCAGGCCTCGCGTACACCGCTGCGCGGGGCCTGACAGCTCCACAAGAAAGGCGAGCCGACTCCGCCATGTATAAGCCCACACGCAAGCCAATCTCTTTCCGACTCACTGCCTCGGCCCTTCTCGCTGGAGCCCTGTTCTGGTCCTCGCCTGCCTTCGCCGTCAACAAGGACATGATTCAGCTTCAGACCCAAATCCAGCAGTTGCAGGATGCCGTCGCACGCCTCCAGCAGTCCAACGACGAGCGCATGGGCGTCATGAAGGACCTCATGCAGCAGAACGCCGACTCCATCAATCGCATGTCGACTACAGTCGAGACCCTGCAGAAGAACCTGCAGACCCAGACGGAGGCGCAGACCGGCAAGGTCGATCAGGTCTCCGGCCAGATCCAGTCCCTCAACGACTCGCTCGACGAGATGAAGGCCCGCCTAGCCCGTCTCGAGAAACTCATGCAGGACGTCCAAAGCCAGCAGCAATCCATGAGCGCCAACATGCAGGGTCTGCCGGGCGGAACACCTGCCACTGTGACTGCCACTCCCGCCCCAGTGGTCGAAACGCCTGCTCCGCCCCCACCCGCACCGACAGGCCGCAAAGGAAAGCCATCCGCCGGCACACCGCTCGCAGTCGCACCGGCACCAGCTCCAGTTGAAGCGCCGGCAGCCACAGCCGCGCCTCCTGCCGACGATCTCTACAAAACGGCGCTAGGCGACTACATGGCCGCCAAGTATCCGCTCGCCTCCTCCGAGTTCGGCGATCTCATCAAGTTCTACCCCGACCATCCCCTCTCGGGAAACGCCAACTACTACCAGGGCGAGATCGAATACCGCGCCGGCCAGTATGCAAACGCCGTCAAGGCCTACGACAAGGTCATTGAACAGTACCCCGACAGCAGCAAGGTCCCCGTAGCCCACCTGCACAAAGGTCAGGCGCTCATCGCCCTCAAGCAAGCCGACGCCGGCGTCCGCGAACTGCGCTCCCTCATCCAGCGCTACCCCAATTCGCCCGAGGCCATGCAGGCCCGCAGCAAGCTCAGCGGCATGGGCATCCCTGTCACCCCAAAACGCCCCGTCCAGTAAGGTCTCTGCCAGCATCTCCCACAGCCCTTCGACATTTAGGAACTTCCCCATCACCAAAGGGATGGGGCCTGCGCTTGTTCTAAGCGACGCGCTGGCGCATGGTATTCTGTTGCCCCTTCGAAATAGTCTCTGTTTGGGTCCTTGATCACGGGAGACGGGTATGTCTGTAGAGGTATGGGGGATGCTTGCTGCGGGCATCGCTGCGCTGGTCGCGGGACTTGTCCTTGTCCAGCCACGGTTTCGCGCAGCTTGCGGCGCAGACAAGGTAATAGTGCTCGGACCCCCCTTCGAGGCCGTCGCGCTAGCAATCTTTGCAGCGGAGCACTTCCTTGCCGCACGCGATCTCATGCCCATCGTGCCGCGCTGGCTGCCGGGTCCTCTGTTCTGGACTTACTTCTTTGGCGTGGCTCTGCTGGCTGCAGCCGTCAGTTTCATAATCTGGCGCTATGTGCGGTGGTCGGCATTGCTGCTTGCTCTTTTTTTTCTTCTCATCGTCGTCACAGTCGACCTGCCCAACCTGCCTCCGCGTCTGCATGAGCGCCTCTTCTGGACGCTCACCGCACGCGAGACGGCCTTCGGCGCCGGAGCAATGGTCCTGTCGGGCAGCCTGTGGCCACGCGGAAGCTTAGTCGGCACTATGCTCATGCGACTCGGCCGAGTATTCGTTGGCGCGACGATGATCTTCTACGCGATCCAGCACTTTCTCTTCCCACAATTCGTACCCGGCGTCCCGCTGGAAAAGATGATCCCCGCGTGGGTGCCCGCGCCGACGCTGCTTTCGTATTTCATGGGAACAACCCTGCTCCTCGCCGGTATTGGGCTGCTTGTCCCCCGCACGATCCGCGTCGCAGCCGCAAGCTCAGGAATGGTGCTCCTGCTGCTCACGGCGTTTTTCTACGTTCCAATCCTCGTCATGGAGATCCATACCCCGCTCGCAGTGGAAGGAATCAACTACGTAGGCGACACGTTACTGTTCGCAGCGACTGTCTTACTGGCGGGCTTTGGCGCAGATCTGCCTAAGAACTAATTCCGCACCCCGCGCATCAGCCCTTCAATGGCCTCCCGCTGCTCTCCCGTGATCGGAAGCAGCGGCAGCCGAGGCCGCCCACCAAAATATCCATTTAAATCGCAACCAAACCGGATCCCCGGCGTACCCAACTCCGTCTCAACCTTAGTAATCGCATCGCGCAGCCGAACCTGTTTCTCCTCGGCCAGCGCCAAGTCCCCATCCTTCCACGCGGCGAACACTTCATAACATCCCTGCGGGGCGCAAGCAGCAAATCCCGGAGCCACGCCTACAGCGCCAGCTTGCAGCGCCTCCAGCATCCCCGCCGAAGCCCCACCCAGCACCTGAAACCCAACCACCTTCGTCCGCGTCTTGAGCGCAGGCTTAGGAGGCGCAACCGCCAGCGCTGCTCCGCCATCCGTCAGCACATCAGCCGAAATAAACGTCCCCGCCCCCGCCGGCTCCTGCGCCTGCATCCTTCCCGTCACCGCAGCGAAGACTGTCGTCACCGTTACCTCACGCCGCACATACGCAGTTCCGGCCTTCACCTGCACGACACGTTCGCCGACCCCGCCATTCAGCAGCCCGATAATCTGAGCGTGTGCTGCAAGCTCCACCACCACATCCACCGGCAACAAACCATCAGGGCTGTACAACACCACCGGCAGCGCAGTACGATCCGCAACTGCCCTAAAGTACGTCAGCAACTCCCTGCTGTTCTTCACCACAGAAGGCTGCTTCACCAGGACCGCATCATAGCCCACGCTCGCCGCATACTCCGCCAACTCCAGCGTCCCGGCCACACTGTCCCGCGACACCCCGGCCAGCAGCACCTTCTCTGCACCCGCATTCTCCGTAGCTGTCAGCAACGTCTTCCGCGTCTCTTCATCCGAGAGCATCGAAGGTTCTCCCTGTTCGCTCAGCACCACCAACCCAGCGGCAGGCGTCTTCGAATAGCGGTCCGCATTGTGCTCCAGCTTGCGTAGATTGAGGCTTCCGTCCGGATAGAACGGCGTGGTCAGTGGGATAAAAAGTCCTTCAAGCAGCATCCCTCTATTCTAAGAGAAACTTCGATCAACTCCGACTTCCTTCGTTGTTCCGTTAAATAGGCGCCATCCGCGAAAATCCGCGGTCGCACCCCACTTATGCCACGAAAGACGTAACCACCCACTCCCGCTGCGACCCCGATTTGCGATACCCTCGCTATGACCCACATGAACACCAATCAGGACATCTCGCAGGGCAAATCAATCGGCGAACTGGGCCGCGAGGCGCTCTGGTTCCTCACTCACACCTTTCTTGCCCTCGCCTTCCTCGGCCTCGTCATGGGCGTCATGACGATGAATCGACCCGATCCCGAGTCCGCCAATCCTAAGATCCTTGCCACTATCCTGGCTTTCTTTGTACCCATGGTGGGCGGCTTCTTCATCGCCCGCATGCGACGCAACGAAGTCGCAAGTTACGTCTGGATCTCGGGCCTCGTTTTCTTCTCCATCGTCTGCGTCTGGGTGCTCGACCTGCCCACCGGCCCGGGTCTCTGCGAAGACTGCGGCGCAGTCGAAAAGCTCTGGCGCACCTTCTTCTCGATCAATCACGGAAGTGGTCTGATGGCCGGAGACGGCCTGTTCTTCGGCACCTGGATTCCGTTCTCCATGATCGGCTACGCCGTCGGCGCCCGCTTCGGCCTCGCTGACTAGGGGCGAAGCCCACCGCTTCACCCCGTCGCAAACAAAAGCGACCTAGACCCGCTCCGCCACCCGGTCTGCGTGCAGCGCCTGCAAAGCAAACACATTCAGCGTCCCCTGCTGCAGCGCTGAAATCCCCTCCGCCGCAGCCCTCGCAGCCGCCAGCGTCGTAATCGTCGGGATCCGCGCCAACACAGCCGCCCGCCGAATCGCCTTCTCGTCGAAGAACGTATCCTGCCCGCGCGGAGTATTCACAATCAACTGAATTCGGTCGCCCTTGATCAGGTCCACCACATTCGGCCGGCCTTCCTTCACCTTGTAGACGCGTTCCGGTTGTAGCCCAGCGTCCTCCAGCACGCTGGCCGTCCCATGCGTGGCCACCAGGTGGAAGCCCATCTCCATAAACTGCCTGGCCAGCGGCACGACGCCTTCCTTGTCATGATCGTTCACGCTCAAAAAGATCGTTCCCTTCAGCGGCAGCACTTGCCCAGCAGCAATCTGTGCCTTGGCAAAGGCCTCGCCAAAGTTATCCGCGACACCCATCACCTCGCCAGTCGACTTCATCTCCGGCCCGAGCACAGTATCGACGCCCTGGAACTTGCCCCACGGAAACACCGGCGACTTCACAAAGTAGTGCGCCCCCGTCTCAAGATCCTTGCCACTCTTGACCTGCTCCGACAGCAATTCCTTCAGCTTCTTACCAACCATGATGCGCGAAGCAATCTTCGCCAGCGGAACACCCGTAGCCTTCGAGACATAGGGCACCGTGCGCGAAGCCCGCGGATTCACCTCAATCACATACACCTTGCCACGCTGAATCGCGAACTGGAGATTCACCAGCCCGCGAACATTCAGAGCCATCGCCAGCTTCCGTGTGTACTCCCGAATCGTATTGAGCACGTCCTCGCTCAAATCCACCGCAGGCAGCACACACGACGAGTCGCCCGAGTGAATCCCAGCCTCCTCGATATGCTCCATAATTCCGGCGATCACAACATCATCGCCATCGCACAGCGCATCCACATCGCACTCTGTCGCATCCTCAAGGAAGTGGTCGATCAGCACCGGCCGCTCCTGCGAGAACTCAATCGCCGTCGTCATGTACTGCACGACCGCAGCGTCGTCATACGCAATCACCATCGCGCGTCCGCCCAGCACATATGAAGGCCGTACCAGCACCGGATACCCCACGCGATTCGCGCCCGCAACCGCCTCTTCCACACTGGTCGCCATCGCGCCCTCAGGCTGCGGAATCTTCAACTCCTCAATCAACTTCCCAAACCGCTTACGATCCTCAGCCAGGTCGATCGACTCCGGTGAAGTCCCAATAATCGGCACGCCCGCCTTCTTCAATGGCAGTGAAAGATTCAGCGGAGTCTGCCCGCCGAACTGCACAATCACCCCGATCTCCGCGCCCTCTGAAGCCTCGTGCTCATACACACCCAGCACATCCTCCAGCGTCAAGGGTTCAAAGTACAACCGATCGCTCGTGTCATAGTCCGTCGAAACCGTCTCCGGATTGCAGTTCACCATGATGGTCTCGTAGCCATCCTCACGCAGCGCGAACGCTGCATGGCAGCAGCAGTAATCGAACTCAATTCCCTGCCCGATCCGGTTCGGCCCACTACCCAGGATCAGAATCTTCTTCTTATCCGTCGGAGCCGCCTCATCCTCTTCGTCGTAGCAGCTATACAGATACGGCGTATAGCTCTCGAACTCTGCAGCGCACGTATCCACCAGCTTGTACACCGGCATCACACCCAGCTTCTTGCGCAGCGCACGAACCGCAGCCGTGCCCTCCGCTCCAGTCAAACCCCAGTTAGCCGCGAGCCGCTCATCCGAAACACCCATCCGCTTCGCCGCGCGCAACTGATCCGCCGTCACCGCATCAATCCCCACGCTGGCAACAGCCTTGATCTCATCCGTAATCTGCTTGATCTGATACAGGAACCACGGGTCCATCGAAGTCATGCGCGCAACCTCGCGCACTGTCATTCCCTTCTCAAACGCATACCGGATATAAGCCAACCGGTCCGGATGCGGCGTCACCAGCCGCTGCGTCAGCCGTCGCGGTTCAATATCATCCGCCGTGGCCTTCTTGCCCGTCTCCAGCGACCGCACCGCTTTCATCATCGCTTCTTTGAAGGTGCGCCCAATCGCCATAACCTCGCCCACAGACTTCATCTGCGGCCCCAGCCCCTCATCGGCGCCCGGAAACTTCTCAAACTGCCACTTCGGAATCTTTACGACGACATAATCAATCGTCGGCTCAAAGCAAGCCGGCGTGGCCTTCGTAATATCGTTCTGAATCTCATCCAGCGTGTAGCCCACCGCAAGCCGTGCCGCGATCTTCGCAATCGGGAACCCCGTCGCCTTACTCGCCAGCGCGCTCGACCGCGACACACGCGGATTCATCTCGATCACCGTCATCCGCCCGGTCACCGGATTCACCGCAAACTGCACATTGCTGCCGCCCGTCTCGACGCCGATCTCGCGAATCACCGCAATCGCCGCATTGCGCATCACCTGGTATTCGCGGTCGGTCAGCGTCTGCGCCGGAGCCACCGTAATCGAGTCGCCCGTATGCACACCCATCGGATCAAAATTCTCAATCGAACAGATGATGATGACGTTGTCCTTCAGGTCACGCACCACCTCCAGCTCATACTCCTTCCACCCGAGCACGCTCTCCTCAAGCAGGCACTCATGCACCGGCGAAAGATCCAGCCCGCGCGAAAGAATCTCCATCAACTCCTCGCGGTTATACGCGATCCCGCCACCTGAACCACCCAGTGTGAACGAAGGCCGAATCACTACCGGGAACCCTATCTTTGCCGCAAACTCCAACCCATCGCGAATATTATTCACCAGCGACGACTTCGGCATATCCAGCCCGATCTTGTTCATCGCATCCTTGAATAGCAGCCGATCCTCGGCCTTCTTGATCGCCTCCAGCTTCGCGCCGATCAGTTCCACACCCAGCTTCTCCAGCACACCCGAATCCGCCAGATCCACCGCAAGATTCAGCGCCGTCTGCCCACCCACCGTAGGCAGCAACGCAAACTTGCCGGAGCCTTCTTGCATCATCTCGACTTCAATCCGCAAAATCTCCTCGAGATAAGCAGCATTCAAAGGCTCAATATAAGTCCGATCCGCCACCTCAGGATCGGTCATGATCGACGCCGGGTTCGAGTTGATCAGAACAACCTCATACCCCTCCGCCTTCAGCGCCTTACAAGCCTGCGTGCCGGAATAATCAAACTCCGCCGACTGCCCAATCACAATCGGCCCCGAGCCGATCACCAAAATCTTCGCAATGTCATTCCTACGCGGCATATCTTTGTTGTTCCTGTCTACCCTTCTATATTGTTAGCCTGTGGCCCTTACTTCTGCTTTATCTCGAGCCCGTCTCTAACTCGGCCATCGGTAAGGCTCGCGATTCCACTCCACCGAGCGAACCAGATACCTCTTCATCTCCAACCCTGGATAAATCTTTGCAAAGGCCGCCTTCAATTCCTCATCAATCTCTTTGCGATACGGACTGTCCTTCCGCACTGCCAGTCCGAACGTAAACGCTCCATCCCATACGTCGTAGTCGCGCAGCAACTCTGGCGCGCTGTAGACGCTTCCGCACATATACGAATAGTCCGTCAGTGGCATCCATACGATATCCGGCTTCATGGCAAACAACCGCTGTGCAGAAAAACCGTGCCGCGCAATCTCCGTATTATTCAACCCTGCCAGATCGATCACATCTGCCTGAGGAGCTTTAGCGCCCATATAACCTACTTCGGTGCTCGCAACCCGCGCACCTGTAGGTAGTCCAGCGATTACGTCATCCGCCAATGCCACCTGAGCCTCAAACCAGCCCATCGAAGGCAACGGCTTGCCAGCATCGGTCAGGCGTACAGGTTCACGGTAAGCGGTCCTGTGTCCCAGCAAAGCCGCATCCACCAGTCGTACCGTCCGCATCGGTCCCAGCGACAACACCAGCGCCGCCACCACTGCGACTCGAATAGTAGCCGTTCGCAGCAGCCCCTCCGGCCACTGGAGCAATGCCTTATCGATCATCAACATCGCCGGTATCACCACAAATGGAAACAGCGGAGCATAATACCTCGAAGGCATACCCATGATTTGCTGGACCAGCGTCATGAAGTACGTAAATCCAGCGGCCATCGGCACCAGAAACGTCACCGCGATGCGCCAGTTCTGCCGGTCGATCAGAACAAGAATGGGCAGCAAAAAGACTACGGCCCAACGTAAAAAGTTGAAGCCCGCAAGCGCCGGTTGCCAGTCGAAAATGTACCCCGCATATCCCGCACCAGTTTTCACGTAAAAGCTCAGAGGGACCGCCGTTCCGAAATAAAGCCGGCAAAGTAACAGGTCCAATCCCATGCCCGCAAAAAACACGCCCAGCAGCAACCACAACGTACGGCCTCGTTGTTGACGTTCCACAAGCAACCGGTCTGCCAGGATCGCCAGTAACACGACAGGCAAAGCCGAATCCGGCCGCACGAGAAATGCCAGAACGCCGCAGAACCCAGCCACTCCGGCCCGTTCTTTTGTCGGCTCTCGGGTCCAAAGCAGAATCATTCCCGCAACAAGAGCATTAGCCGCTACGCTCTCCATCGTGTCCATGCCGGTTATCACATTTAGCCGGAAGGTCGAGAGCAGCATCAGCAGCACGCCGAGAATCGCAGCCACGCGACCTACCCCTTTGAGCAAGGAACTTGTCGCATTCGCAGACACGGCCCACGCCGTCGTACCCACAGCGGCCCCGCCCGACAACCACGACCCCAGCAGAAGCACTTTCCCCGGTGCTAGTGGCAGCATGCTCAGCAGAAATATGGTCGCTGTCCAAAGCAGACTTGTTGGCCCATACGTAGGACCGCCTCCAGCATTCCACGAGAATCCATGACCGGGACGCAGTTGCTCCGCATAACGGTAAAACATATACGCATCGTCATAGCTCAAGGGGGAATGCCAAACCGAAACAATCCGCCACACCCAGATCAGAATCGCCATTGCAGCGATGCCACGGAAGAGGCCTTCCGTGCGTCGACTGAATGCTGAACTGTCAGTTGACGTGATCATGCTCGTGATGTCACTCCGGCTCGCCATGCCTCTATTTACCCCGCGGATTTGTTCCTGCAAAAAAGCGTGACCAAAGCCACGCTTTTCGGTTTATCTCTTCCACTCTTCCATCATCTTCCGAAAATCCTTGAAGAGATAATGCGAGTCATGCGGCCCCGGACTAGCCTCTGGGTGATACTGCACGCTGAACATCGGGTCGGTCTTGTGCTTCAACCCCGCCAGCGTCTGATCATTCAGATTCGTATGCGTCTTCTCCACGTCTCCAGGCAGCGAGTCAGGATCGACATTGAAGTTATGGTTCTGCGCAGTAATCTCCACCTTGCCCGTCTGGTGATTCATGATCGGATGGTTCCCGCCATGATGCCCAAACTTCAGCTTGTAGGTCTTGCCGCCCAGAGCCAGCCCAAAGATCTGATGCCCCAGGCAAATTCCAAACAGCGGCTTCTTGCCCTTCAGCTTCTGCACCGTCTCAATCGCGTAGTCCAGAGGCTCCGGATCACCCGGCCCATTCGAGAAGAAGACCCCATCCGGATTCATCGCCAGCACATCTTCCGCCGGAGTCCGCGCAGGAACCACGGTCACATTGATGTTCTCCCGCGCCAGCATCCGCAGAATGTTCTCTTTGATCCCGAAGTCATACGCCACCACATGCAGCGGGTCGGCCCCATCTACAGTGGACTTCAGCAGTGAATCCCCCGTCTGATTCTTCGGCTCCGTCGCATCCCACGTATAAGCTTCCTTCGTGCTCACAACGCTGGCCAGATCCGTGCCTTCCATCTTCTTGATCGCCCGTGCCCGCGCCACCAGCGCATCCACGTCAAGGTTGTCGCCCGAAGCGATCACGCCACGCATCACGCCATTGGCCCGCAGATGCCGCACCACCGCTCGCGTATCCACCTCTGCAATCACCGGCACGCCATAGCGCTCCAGATACTCATCGGCCACCTGCGTCGAGCGCCAGTTCGAGCTCATCGGCGAAAACTCCCGCGTCACCAGCCCTTCGATGTACGGTCTCTTCGCCTCCGCATCATGCGGTGTGGTTCCATAGTTTCCAATGTGAGGATTCGTAAGAACGACGATCTGTCCCGCATACGAGGGATCCGTAAAGATCTCCTGATACCCGGTCAATGATGTATTGAAGACCACTTCGCCGGAGCATTCCGCCCGTGCGCCAAAACTCTTGCCGCGAAAAATGCGCCCGTCTTCCAGCGCCAGTATTGCTTGCATTGCCTCTCCGAAGGAGTGGATTTAATAGATTCTATCAGTATCCGCGCCCCCGTACGGCACTTGTTCACGAATTCCCTCAACACAAAAAAGAGGCCCGGCAGGTTCGCCGAGCCCCCGTGTGAACAATCAATCAAAATCTACCTCTTGTGATGATGGTGACGATGATGACGGTGATGAACAGCGGCGTTTGCCGGAACAGCCATGCCTGCAAGAATGACCAGTGCAATAACACCCAAAAGTACATTGCGCATCTTCATGTAAAAGCCTCTCCCTATCTCAACCGCCGTTCTTCAGCGGCTACTCATTGTTAACACGCTTTCCACTGAAAAGATGTCTCTATCTCCCCGATGTTCCCCCCTTGATTCCCCCGAAACACCGCTCATCTCCAACACCCGGAACTGACGACCAACACCTGATAGCTGACACCTGATACTCAGTGCGAAAAGGTGTCACCTGAGCGAAGCCTAGCGAAGTCGAAGAGCCTGCCCTGAGCTTGTCGAAGGGACCTGCGTTGCCTATAGTCCCTGAACACTAACCCTGCCGGAAGTTACCTACCGATCTCCACCAACACATCCTGCCCCTCAACCCGCACCGCAAACGACCCCACCCGTTCCCCCTCCGGATACTCCGCCACCCCCGTCTTCGCATGGAAAGCCCACGAGTGCCACGGACACACCACCATCTCGCCCTCCACCCACCCCTGCCCCAGAGGCCCCTGCCGATGTGGACACACATTATCCAGCGCCGAAAGCTCCCCACCCACGTTCGCCAGGCATACCCCAACGCCCTGAACCTCGGCCTCCATCACCTGCCCCACCGCCGGAGCCTCCGCCAAACTACACAACCTGACCCACTGAGCCACTCAAAAACACCTCTCCTCCATGCTATAGGCATCTAACGGCAACATGAACGCATACGTCGCTCTTCTCCGAGCGGTCAATGTCGGCGGCACCGGCAAACTTCCCATGCAGGATCTCCAGTCGATGTGTATGAAGTCCGGCTTCACCAAAGTCCGAACCTTCATCGCCAGCGGCAATGTCGTCTTCGAAAGCCGCCTCTCCGAGGCCAAGGTCAAATCGGCCCTCCAGCAAAGCCTCGCCGCCTACGCCGGCAAACCCGTCGGCGTCCTCATCCGAACCGCAGCCGAAATGGCAGCAGTCCTCGCTGCAAATCCCTTTCCCAACACCCCACGCAACTGCACCGTCGCCATCTTTCTCGACCTGCAGCCGCCAGCCGACGCCCTCCACTACGCCACCGGGCAAAAGGACGAAAAAGTTCAACTAGGCCTGCGAGAAATCTACGTCCACTACGGCCCCGGCATGGCCGACTCCCGCCTCAAGATCCCCGCCGCTAAAGAAGGCACAGCCCGCAACATGAACACCATCGCCAAACTAGCCGAGATGGCCGCCAACCTCCAGAAACAGCATCTGGAAACCACTTCTAGAGCGTCAGGCAGTAGAACGTCAGATCCGTAGCAGGTGGCGTAACGCCAAGCGAGCGAAGCATAGTAATAATCTGCCCGCGATGAAACGTAGAGTGGTTCACCGCGTGAAGCACAATCTGCCACCGAGGAACCCGAAGCTCAGCCCCGCCAGCCAGCACCGTCGAAGGCAACAGCGTGGAGATCTCTTCCGTCAACTCATCCTCCGACGCAGCTTCGATCCACTCGCGATAACCCCGCCAAAGCTCAGGCCACGACTGCACAATCAATTCAAAGCTGTGCTCAGGAGCAGGCCCCGGAGGCAGTCGTACATTATCAACCTCAATCAAACGCCGCAGCCAGACCCGTTCGCCATCGTGGATATGACGAAGAGTGCGAAGAACACTCGAGTGCGAAGCACCAAGCTCGCTATCGAGTTGCTCAGGCGTAAGTTGCGAGCAGACATCCAGCACCAGCCGGGTAGCCCAAGCGGAGTAGTCGGTCTGAGCGAGCAAAAGCTTCCTGAGTGGCGACATAGACGGATTATAAGAAGAACCTTCTCTTTGGCAGAACCGATGCGCTCTCGCATCAAAACCACACCCGTCGTAATCCTGCTCAGATCACCTGGTGACAATGTCCGAAAACCGCTAATTCGCCTTCCACCGAGTGAGAAAATCTCTCTATGGAACTGCCCCCTCCGGAAGTCTGTTATCGAGCATTACAAAGCCGGGACGCCCGTTTCGACGGCCTAATCTTCGTAGGCGTTCGATCAACCGGAATCTACTGCCGCCCCGTCTGTCCAGCCCGTACAGCGAAATCTGAGAATTGCCATTTTTTTGGCTCGGCTGCCGCAGCGCAGGAAGCAGGCTTTCGTCCCTGCCTTCGCTGCCGCCCCGAGACAGCTCCGCAATTTGCCTCATGGCGAGGCACATCAAACTCAGTCTCCCGCGCCTTGGCACTCATCAATGACGGAGCCCTCGACGGGGATGGCGCCACCGTAGAAAAACTCGCCGAACGCCTGGGTTTGGGCGAACGCCAACTTCGCAGACTATTCCTTCAGCACCTCGGCGCCTCTCCCATCGCAGTAGCCCAGACCCGCCGAGTCCTCTTCGCCAAACAGCTGATTCACGAAACAGGAATGCCCATGACGGAGGTCGCCTTCGCATCGGGATTCAGCAGCGTGCGCCGATTCAACGAGACCTTTCAGGATCTCTTTCACCGTCCTCCGAGCGCACTACGCCATCGAACCTCCGCCGGCGGCCACGCAGAAGCACAAGTAAAACTGCGCCTCCGATATCGGCCTCCCTACGACTGGGAGTCAATGCTCCGCTTTCTACAGGCGCGCGCCATCCTAGGGTTGGAGATAGTCGATAACGGCACGTACGCCCGAACAGTCGAAATCGACGGCCGAATCGGCAGCGTCGAAGTATCGCATTCGCCGCGTCACCAAAGCCTCTCCGTCGCCATCCGATTCCCCGAAGTCAAGGCTCTGCCAGCAATCGTAAGTCGCGTGCGCCGCCTCTTCGACCTGGGCGCCGACATCGAAACGATCGATGGCCACCTCTCCCGCGATCCCCTTCTCGCTCCTCTCGTAGCAGAACGTCCCGGCCTGCGCGCCCCCGGCGGATGGGACGGCTTTGAGTTAGCCGTACGCGCAATTCTTGGCCAACAAATCACCGTCGCCGCCGCCCGCCGTCTCGCGGAGCAGCTGGTTGCGCGTCACGGAAAACCCGTACCCACGGCCTACGCAATTCATCCAGCCCTGACCCATGTCTTCCCCACAGCCATCCATCTAGCCCGAGCAAAATCAATTGGCCTGGGAATGCCAGCCGCCCGGGAAAGATCGTTGCGAGCACTAGCAGAAGCCGCCTCAGCCGACCCGAATCTTTTCTGGCCCCACGGCACCATCGACACCGCAATCGAACGACTACGCACCATCCGAGGAGTAGGTGAATGGACCGCACACTACATCGCTCTACGCGCCATGCGGGAGATGGATGCCTTCCCATCAACAGACGTCGGCCTCCTTCGAGGCATAGCAGGAATCGATGCAGCATGTTCCACCCCAGCCCATCTTGAAGCACGCGCCGAATCATGGCGGCCATGGCGAGCCTACGCCGCACAACACTTATGGACAAACCACGCATCGAGGAGCCTCCATGCCTGAACCCCTACGCTTCTTACTCGACCATCTACACACCCCCATCGGCGAAATGCTGGTCGCAACCGACACCGAAGGCAATCTCCGTGCCATCGATTGGGCAGAATATGACCCGCGCATGACTCGCTTGCTACAACGTCAATACGGCAAACATGGATTCACGCTCGAAGAAGGCCGCGCCCCCCACAACCTAACGCACGCCATAGAAAAGTACTTTGCCGGTGATCTAACAGCCCTCGACACCCTGCCCGTAAAAACAGCAGGAACGCCATTCCAGCGCAAAGTATGGAACGCATTGCGAAAGATTCCCTGCGGCGCAACTACCTCCTACGGCAGACTAGCCGCACAAATCGGCCACCCCACCGCAGTAAGAGCGGTCGGCTTAGCCAATGGCTCCAACCCCATCGGAGTAGTCGTTCCCTGTCACCGTGTCATCGGATCCAACGGCTCACTCACAGGCTACGGCGGCGGAATCCATCGCAAATCCTGGCTACTAAATCACGAGTCAGGTACAGGCAAGAACGACCGTCGGCAGGAAACTTTATTCTGAATTTAACGAATCGATTTTCTTGGGTACTTTTACCCAAAGCATGGCGTATCGCTAACGCTACCAAACGGTCTACATTAGACCCATGTACAACGCAAAGGCTTACGCAGCCAACAGTGAGAAATCGCCGCTAGCATCCACCACGATCGCGCGGCGCGATCCAACCGAGACCGATGTACAAATTGAAATTCTCTTCTGCGGCATCTGTCACTCCGACCTCCATCAAGCCCGCAATGAGTGGAGCGGCGTCATGCCCACCGTATACCCCTGCGTCCCCGGCCACGAGATCGTCGGCCGCGTCACAAAGGTCGGCTCAGCCGTAACCAAATTCAAAGTCGGCGATCTCGCCGCTGTCGGCTGCATGGTCGACTCCGACGGCACCTGTCCCGAGTGCAAACAAGGCTTCGAGCAGTTCTGCCCCAACATGACCCTCACCTACAACTTCCCCGACAAACACACCGGAGGCGTCACCTACGGCGGCTACTCCGACTCGATCGTCGTCACCGAGCGTTTCGTCCTCAAAGTCCCCTCGAACCTCTCGCTCGCCGGAACCGCACCTCTTCTCTGCGCCGGCATCACCACCTTCTCGCCCCTCCACCACTGGGGAGTCACCAAGGGCAAGAAAGTCGGCATCGTCGGACTCGGTGGCCTGGGCCACATGGGCGTCAAGTTCGCCCACGCCCTCGGAGCCCACGTCGTCCTCTTCACCACCTCTCCCAACAAAAAAGACGACGCCCTCCGCCTCGGCGCCGACGAGGTCGTCATCTCAAAGAACGCCGACGAGATGGCCAAGCACGCCGCCAGCTTCGACTTCATCCTCGATTGCGTCTCTGCCGATCACGACATCAACGCTCTGCTCGGCCTCCTGCGCCGCGACGGAAACCTCACTCTCGTAGGCGCACCCGAAAAGCCCATGCCCGTCTCCTCTTTCAATCTCATATTCGGCCGCCGCAGTCTCTCCGGCTCGCCCATAGGAGGCATCGCCGAGACGCAGGAGATGCTCGACTTCTGCGGCAAGAAAAACATCACCGCCGACGTCGAAGTCATCCCCATCCAGAAGGTCAACGAAGCCTATGACAGGCTTTTGAAGGCCGACGTCAAATACCGCTTCTCCATCGACATGGCCTCGCTCAAGGGCACAGCATAGCCCACGACTCTTCGCCCTGCGGCGGGGAATCGGCCTGACCAGCCCTGACCCGCCATAGGCCTGTCGAGAACAAGCCCAACTAAACTGTCTTTGACATGTCCCTCCAGATCCCAGCCAGATTGGCATGGCTCGAAAGTGTTGAGCATGGCCGCGAATGGCTCTTTGAGCTGCCTTCCCGTGTATCAAGATGCACAGAAAAATGGGAGCTGAGACTACAACCGCCGTACTCACAATCCTTCGTATCGATCGTCTTTCCCGTCACCCTGCGGGATCGATTCCCAGCCGTTCTGAAAATTCAGTGGCCACACGCGGAATCCGAATACGAGCACGAGGCACTGCGGCTTTGGAAGGGTCGTGGTGCGGTCCAGCTATACGAGTTCGATCCTCAGGAACACGCGTTACTAATCGAACGCTGCGAGCCGGGCGACCACCTCTCCAGCATCGATAGCGATCAAGCACTCGATGTCCTGGTGGAAATGTTGCCCCGGCTTTGGATGCCCGCCGGAAAGCCATTCAGGAGTCTTGCCGAGGAGTGTGCCGAATGGCGGAAGCAATTGCCGTCATGTTGGGAGCTCGCGCAGCGCCCTTTTGAGCGTGCATTGCTCGATGTGGCTCTTGAGGCGATGGACCGGCTCAGTAGCGCACAGGGTGACCAGGTCCTATTGCATCAGGACTTACACGGCGACAACGTTCTGCGAGCCATGCGCGAGCCCTGGCTCGTGATCGACCCCAAACCCCTGGTAGGAGAGCGAGAGTTTTCTCTTGCGCCCGTCATACGCAGCTACGAGTTTGGCCATAGTCGCTCTGCCGTTGTTCACCGTCTCGACAAGCTGACTTCATCGCTAGGGCTCGACCGTGAGCGTTGCCGTCTATGGGCATTGGTTCAAACTCTTGCATGGTGCTTCGATGACACCAAAGTCTCCCGCAGGCACGTCGAGACAGCCAGATGGCTCTGGCAAGCCTGAATCGCGACGACACCTCAACACACCAATATCGAAATCCTTCGTTGTTGCCAGGAAAGCCAACCACTCATCTCTCGGATGACGCTGGGATCCTCCCGGCAAACGCCAGCACAGCGGCGCTAAATCGCTCAGGCCTCTGCAGCGGTGCAAAGTGGCTCACATCTTTCAAAAGGACAAACTCCGCATTCGGAATACTCCGCGCAAGATATTCGGCGTGGTCTCGTTTGATGAATTCATCGAATTCGCCCAGTACGATCGAGACAGGTACTTCAATCTCCGCCAGATCCTTCGCCGAGTAATCAGGTTGCGTTCGCTGCATCAAGCCGACATCTTCGACGAACGTTTTAAACTCATCTGGCGTGGCCGATAGCTGGGCGTAGTCCTTCGTATGTCGGCTGAAACACCGGTCGAGAATTGGACTGGGTTCAAATTGTTTTACCCCACTCGGATCCATGTTGCAGGCAAAGAAAAATACGCCCGCAGCCCGTGCAGGAGCCTTGTCTGCGAGGACCAAAGCAATACACGCACCGTCGCTCCATCCAACGATTGCCGCCCTTTCAACCTGCAGCGCATCCATCACCGCCACAACGTCGGACGCCATCAGCTCATACGTATACGGTCGCGCATCCCGCGTACTGCGTCCGTGGCCCCGGCTATCGATCACAATCGCACGATAGTCGCTGTTCACCAGCGCCGGAACCTGATAGCCCCAATTGCCGCTGTGGCCGTTGCCGCCATGCAGCAGGATCACAGGCGAGCCATCCCCATAGCTGGCATACCAGATCCGAGCTCCATCGTGTTCAACGTAACCTTGATCCTTTGAGACCGGCAGCGGCACAGCCCCTTCCGCCTCAAACCTTATAAGCTCGTCATCGCAAATTTCCACTTTGCTCTCCAGCGATCAGATGTTCACCCGATTGTCTACGATCCGCCATCTCTTCCCGCACAAATGCTAAAGTTCCCATAGGAACATGCCTCACCCCACCCCAAAACCATCCCGCCATCCAGAGACCGTCGACCCCCTGTGGCTCCTCAAAGCCATCGGCGTAACCATCCTCGTCGCCCTCATCTGCGCTTGGCTCACCTTGAACCTCCTCTTCTACCGAGGCCAATGGCAACTCGTCCTCCACCCCACCCGGACAACCTCCGCTCCCCCGAGCATCGCCGGAGCCCCTTACCAACTTGTCCACTTCGGCCTCGACGAGTCCGCAATCCCCCAGCTCACCGGCTGGTGGATCCCAGCCGCACCTAACGCCCGCTACGCTCAATCCACCATCCTCTTCCTTCCCGGCGCCGACGGCTCCGTCGCCAACTCCATCCCCACGCTCGCCGCCCTTCACAACCTCGGCATCAACGTCTTCGCCTTCGACTACCGAGGCTACGGTCAAAGCGCCGACACTCACCCCAGCCAGCAGAAGATGACCCAGGACGCCGACTCCGCGTGGCAGTACCTCGAAACCTCCCGCAAGATTCCCGCCCACCAGATCATTCCCTACGGCACCGGCGTAGGAGCCTCACTCGCCACACACCTCGCCCTCACCCACCCCGACATCCCCGCCCTCATCCTCGACGCCCCCCAGGCCGACCTCCTCGAAAACGCCCTGCACGACCCCCGCTCAGCCCTCCTGCCCACCCGCCTCCTCTTCCACGAACAGTTCCCCCTGACCGACCTGCTCGCCGGCCTCCATACCCCCAAGCTCCTCATCTCGACCACCAACTCCACACACCCGGCCTTCCGCACCGCAGCCGACCCCAAGCTCACCGTCGAACTCTCCTCCCCCACCGACGCCTTCTTCGGCCCCGCCCTAACCCGCTTCCTCGACGAATACCTGTCGTCAACCAACCAGCAACCGCCGTCTAGTAACCAGCTATCTCCACCTTCTGACCACTGAAACTGGCCAAAGTAAATCCCCCTTCCGTCCCTTACCTACCAGGGCACCCGTACACATAAAAATCTACCTCCCACCACCCCAAACGATACCCTCGAAGCTAGGAGCATTCCCCGTATGTCCAAATCCCTGAACAACCTGCAACCCTGGGGAGCCTTCTTCCTGCGCCTGGTCCTAGGCATCGCCATGATCTATCACGGCTACTCCAAAGTCATTCCCGCCAGCTTCCACGGCAACACCTTCTCCGCGCTCGACCACCACAGCCACTACGTAGCCGCCCTCGGCCTGCCCTATTGGCTAGGCTATGTCTCTGCACTGACAGAGTTTATCGGCGGAATCCTGATTTTCCTCGGCCTACTCACCCGCTTCGCCGCCTTCCTGATCGCCTGCAACATGCTCGTAGCGCTCGCCATGGTTACCCGCCACCACGGCTACTCTGGCTCCGAATACGCGCTGGCCCTCTTCGTAATCGCCCTCATGCTCTTCTTCTACGGAGCCGGTGCCTGCGCCCTCGACCGAAAAATAGGTTTCGCCTAACCTCAACCCCCCGAACCACCCACACGAAAACCACAATCTTTAGCCTTAAGGAGTGAAGGCTCCCGGTACACTGGGAGCCTTACGTATAAGGTGGGGAGTTCTATTGCGGATAAGGGAAGCCGGAACCGTGGGAACTGCTAGCCCGGCACTTGCTTACTACACTCGATAAGACGCAACCTTGGAAGAAAAGTTGTACGGATTTCGTACATTTTTTTGTAGAAGCAATATTTTTAATATTCTAAAAACAGAACAAGCTCGAACCAGTCGCCAAAGCATGTAAAAACCTGTCATCCATCACATTTTCAGCCATTTATAACTCGAATAGAGTCGCGTATTAGACCTTCGTCGTATTGCGAATGACGCGCACAATGGTCAAAATGCCTGTCGAAAACCGTGATGGTTTACTATTTCGTTACCCCACCTGGTCACCCGGCAACGGAAAGTTTTCCACAGCCAGAACCACCAAACAAACGCGGTCCATGGCAAAACCTTAGACGAAATTTAAAAACTGCCCAGGATTGACCTGCGATCCCGGGAATACCATCTCCAAGTTCTTCGATCCCAACGTCTTATAAGCAGCCTCGCCAAGCACCCGCCTGAAATCGGTAGTCACCGCCAGATCTCGCCCCTCATTCAGCTGCTCATTCGCCAACCCGGGCCATTTCCCGTATACCTTCCCACCCTTCACCTGGCCACCGAGCACAAACATCACATTCGCGTGACCATGATCCGTACCACCCGTCCCATTCTGCCTCGCTGTCCGCCCAAACTCTGACATCGTCACCAGCGTAATGTTCTCCGCCTCATCCCCCATATCCATCCAGAACGCCGCAACCGTGTCCGAAAATTCTTTCAACCGGTTCGCCAACTGCCCATTCGTATTCCCTTGGTTCTGGTGCGTATCCCAGCCACCAATATCAGAAAAAGCCGCCTCTACCCCAAGATTCGCCTTCATCAACTGAGCCACCTGCCTCAAGCTATTGCCAAACGGTGTCTTCGGATAATCCACCCCCGCCGCCGGCTGATATTTCGACGGATCGGCTGCCTTCAGCATCTTCACTGCCTCAAAGGTCTCCTGCCCGGTCCCGTGCAGCACCGCATCCGAACTCTCGTCATACATCGCCTGAAACGCATTGCTGATCGGCGACGTCTGCGGCCCGCGCCCTCCAACCGAAAAATCCGCCAGATTATTCACTGCAATCGCCGGCACCTTGCCCTGCAACGTCCGAGGAACCTGCGTCCCCAAAGCAACAGCGCGAAACGCCGAAGGCTTACCCACCAGAATCTCTGCCTGTAGCGCCCGATTCAGCCAACCGTCCTCAGTCACCTTCACACCGGGCGTACCGCTCTCCATGTAGTCCTGCGCATCGAAGTGCGACCGCGACATATCAGGCGATCCGGCTGCATGAATGATGGCAAGATGCCCCTGGTCATACAGTGGCTTGAACGAAGCCATCGACGGATGCAGCCCAAAAAAGCCATCCAGATCCAGAACCTGATTCTTCTGAATCGCAATCGAAGGCCGCATCGAGTAATAGTTCTTCTCCTGATACGGAACCACAATATTCAACCCATCCGCAGCGCCCCGCTGAAACAGAACCACCAACTTCTTTTTATTCGCCGCAGCGGTCGTCATCTCCGCCATCACGCTCCGGGTCAGAAAGCTCGGAATCGTCGAGGTCCCGACCACTGCCAGGGCGCCACCCTTCATAAAGCCTCGTCTCGTGATTCCCATCTCGCGCTCCTTCACCCAAAACCTGCGCATCTCGCGCAACCTAGCCTACTCTGATCTAACGCCAATCGGAGCAGGAAGTTTCGAGCATCCTTCAAGTCCACAAGCAGTCACACTTACCGGCGCTGAAACTCCGGCGAACCAAGCAATAATCCAGCCATCACTGCCGCCTGACGATCCAACGGAGGCCCAGGTTCTACAGGCGCTCCCGCATTCAGAATTGCAGCCATCGGCTCAATCTCGCGAGGCCTTATCCCAAAGCTCTTCTCTGCTTCCTGCTGCGCGGCCGTCGACCTGAGTTGATCAAGCACAGATGCCCTGGTCTTCTCGCTCACAGGCTGCCCCATCAAAAACGTCTCCAACTGCATCTCCTTCGCCTTCACCAAAGGATCATCGTCACTCTCGGTGATCGACGCCGGCACCACGGTCGATCCATCCCTCCCAAACATTCGGGTCCAGTCGGTCCTTACCCCCATGAGGCGATTACTACTCAGTACCAGCGCGAAGTTCATGCGACTCACCAGGGCACTCGTACTAACCCAGGGCTCCGCAACCCAGCTATACCCATTCGGCGTCTGCATACCATAGAGAGGCATCCCGAGCTTATCCAACGCCCCAACCAGAGGCTGCGCGTTGTTGACACCCGCGTCACTAGCACGCACCGCCGACACGACAAACTCAAGCGGTGTCTTCACCTTCGCGCGATAAGCTTCAGGCGACCAGAACTCCGGCGACTCGAACATCGTCCGTAGCACCGTCTTGATGTCGCCATCACTCGCCAGAAACCCCTTAGCCATCCTGTCGACCAGCGCTGGTGGAGGAGTATCGCTCACGAACCGTACCGCCAACTTGTTCGAAATGAACCGTGCTGTCGCGGGACTACTCGCCAGCATATGCAGCACCTGGAGCCCCTCAGCTTCACCACCCTCGGGTATCGAAGCCCCCAACACAGTCTTCGCCTCCGGCTCATGCCGCCGAGCCTCAAATTTGTACTCTGCGCCGCGATAGGGCTGCTCGATCGTCCAGCCCGTAAACACCTTGGCCACCTGTGTCACATCGGTCTGCGTATATCCGCCGTTGACTCCAAGCGTATGCAACTCCATCAACTCGCGCGCGTAATTCTCGTTAAGTCCTTGCGGCAGGGCTTTGACAACCTTCGCATCCGGCATAGCCTCTTGTAGCTTTGTCACCCGCACTGCCGCCTGCGACTCTGGCCCAATGCTCTGCCAATTATCCAGATACATCAGCATCGCCGGACTTTTTGCCGTCGCCACCAAAAGATCTTCAAACTTACCGAGCGCATTCGCCCGTATCACATCGCGTTCGTAGGCTGGCAGCAGGTACGGCTCATTCTGATTCTTCTTCACGTAGATGTTGAAGTGGTTGAGCCAGAAGTCGGTCATCACCGCCTCCAGCTGCCGCTCGCTGAAGATGTCGCGGATCATCCGCGATTGCAGCAACTCACCACCAATCATCCGTGGCGAGCCCGCGAGCGACGCCACTATCTCTTTCTGTTCCGCACTCAACCCCGCACCGGCCGCTGCCTGCTCACCAGCACTTAGGCTTTGCCGAAATGCGATCAACTCCTCAGGCGGCATCGCCAGAATCCGCTGCACCCGTTGATCCGGCGGCAGGTTGATGATCCGCACCGCATCCAGCCCCTTATAGAACTGTTCCTCGTGCGCCGACATCGCGGGCATAGCCGGATCAACCCCGTCTCCTGGAAGCGCTGTCTGTCTCGCTGAATCCGCACCATCACCTGCCATCTTCTGCGAAGCATCGGCTTGCGCTGCCGCTTGTTTGGCTTGTACCAGTTTGTACAGAGCGATCTGGTCGGCATAGATCGCATGCTCCACTGGATCGGAAGGCAGCGCCGCATTCGTCTGCATCATCTGCCGCAGCACAACAGGGCTCGGATACCGCCGCATCAACTCAGCCTGCTGCAGCTTCATCGCGGGAAACATCCCCAGCCGATTCTCCAGCGCCGTGTCATCGATGCTCGAAGGATTCAGCTGCCGCTCGAACCACTCCTGCAATCCCATCGCCCGTACCGCAGCTACATCGCCCGGCCGCGGTCCAAACGTAAATCGATTCAACGCATGAAGCACTCGCTCATCGCCCTGAATCTCCTTCGCGACAGGGGTCTTCTTCGTCGCGACAGCCGCCACCAGAGGCTGTCCCGCAAGCAACAAACATAGTCCGCCCGCAACCCCGGCCCTCATCAACCGCATACATCGTCCGGCAGAAGATCCTGCAAACGTCATAGCAAACTCCTCCAACCGCGCTGCGAAGCCTTATCCCCTCGCAGCAACCGCGTAATTAGAAACCCTCAATTGAACCAGCAGTTGCGCGCCGCCGTATTCTTACATCACCTAGAAAGCAGCGATCTCCGCCATCGCACGATACAGATCCTCAGGCTGCGGCAGAATCACATCCTCCAGTAGAGGCTGATAGGCCACAAACACATCCATCGAAGCCACACGCCGCACCGGAGCATCGAGATACTCAAACAGTTCCTCCCCGATCCGTGCGGCAATCTCTGCTCCATATCCCCAGCTCAACATGTCCTCATGGGCAACAATGACGCGGCTCGTCTTCTTTACCGACTCCGCAATCGTCTCCCAGTCATACGGCGACAAGCTCCGCAGGTCGATCAACTCCACATCGACCCCTTTATCGCGGTGAATCTTCTGCGCAGCTTGCAAAGCGCGAGGCACGACAGCACCATAAGTCAGCACAGTCAGGCCCTTGCCGGGCCGCACAATCTTCGCTTTGCCAAACGGAATGCAATACTCCGGCCCAGGATAAGCCGCCCGACCAAACGTCTCGCGATACAGCCGCTTATGCTCCAGGAATAGCACCGGATCATCGCACCGGATCGCCGTCCGCAACAGTCCTAGCGCGTCCAGCGCGTTCGACGGCATCACCACACGCACCCCAGGCGTGTGCGTAAAAATGCTCTCGCCCGACTGCGAGTGATAGATCGACCCACCCGTCAAATAGCCACCGATCGGAACCCGCACCACCAGGGGGCAACTGAACCCACCATTCGAACGCCACCGCAACAACGCCAGCTCATTCCGCATCTGGTGCATCGCAGGCCAGATGTAGTCGAAGAACTGAATCTCCACTACTGGCTTCAACCCACGAGTCGCCATCCCAATCGCGCGGCCTACAATATTCGCCTCCGCCAATGGCGAGTTCCACACGCGGTCACTGCCAAACTCCGTCTGCAATCCAGCCGTCAGTTTGAAAACACCGCCTTTGCCCTTGATCTTCCCCGCCCGCAGCGCCTCATCACGAGTTGCGTCGGCCACATCCTCGCCAAACACGACGATCCGCTCATCCCGGCGCATCTCATCCTTCAGGCAGCAGTTGATCAGATCAGCCATTGTCCGCTCCGATGTATCCGCAGTCGCCACTGGCTCCGTCGCAAACCGCGCATCCATCGGACTCAAGTCCTCCGAATACATATGCCGCATGATCGAATCAACCGTCGGCAGCGCAGCCATCACAGCCCTGTCCGCAGCCCTCTGCACCTCTTCATCCACCTGCCGCTCCAGCCGGTTGATCGCATCTGCATCCAGAATGCCCTCGCGCAGCAGCCACATCTGCATCCGCGAGATCGGATCGCGCAGCGCATCCGCCTCTAGCTCCGCAGCAGACCGGTACAACCGCTCATCATCGCTCAACGAGTGCGAATACGGCCGAATCACATGTCCATGCACCAGTGCTGGCCCCTTCCCAGCGCGGCAATACGCCACTGCCTCCACCATCGCGTCGTAGCTCGCAATCGGATCGGTGCCATCAATCTCAGCAAAGTGGAAGTTAGGAAAATTCGCCACCAGCCGCGAGATATTTCCACCGGGAGTATTCGCCTCGACAGGAGTAGAGATCGCATACCCATTATCTTCGACGACATACAGCACAGGCAGCTTCTCGTTCGACGCCGTGTTCAGCGACTCCCAGAACTCTCCCTGGCTGGTCGATCCCTCGCCGATCGAGACGTAAACAACCTCGTCGCCCTGAAACTTCACATCCTTGAACTCACGATAATCACCGTCATGCTTCGCCGCCGCCTCCGGATGCCGCGAGAAGTACCTCCCCGCCTCCGCGCACCCCACAGCATGCAGACACTGCGTCGCCGTAGAAGAAGAAGGACTCACAATATTCAACTTCCGGCTCGACCAGTGCGAAGGCATCTGCCTCCCACC
This sequence comes from Edaphobacter aggregans, assembly GCF_003945235.1. Lineage (NCBI taxonomy): Bacteria > Pseudomonadati > Acidobacteriota > Terriglobia > Terriglobales > Acidobacteriaceae > Edaphobacter > Edaphobacter aggregans. The sequence continues at coordinate 947 of NZ_RSDW01000001.1, read as the reverse complement.
ACTAGCCGGATCATCCGCCGCCCCCACAGCCTGCAGCAACTGCTCCTCAACCGTATTCCCCAATGCAAGGCAGATCGCCCGGTCACGATAATACGGAAAGAACCAGTCATATCCCGGCCGCATCGCCATGCCAGCCGCCACCAGCAACGCCTCATGCCCCGCACACGATATCTGAAAAAAAATCTTCTGCTGCCGCTTCAGCACGATCTCGCGATCATCCGTCCGCCGCGACAGGTACATCAGCCGGTAGAACTCCACCAGCTGCTCGCGTGTCAGCGATGTTCCCGCAACCGCGGTCGCCGTCTTTTTTCTCTCTGCTACACCAGATCCCGACTGTCGAGCCATGCACCTACCCTCAGCAGCTCAAACGCATGCCGCCGAACAAGATTGTACCGGGAATATAGCCAGCTTGACTCCCCGCACAACAAGCCCAGATTTCCACTAACAAGTCAGACCACCACTCACTTCCTAAAAAATGAATGGGCGACCCAAAAGGCCGCCCACCCAATCCAACGAAATTACCTACACAAACAGCGGAGCCAACACCAGAGTAATCGTAGCCAGCAGTTTGATCAGCACATGCAAGCTAGGTCCAGCCGTGTCCTTGAATGGATCGCCGACCGTATCGCCAACGACAGCCGCCTTGTGCGCCTCACTCTTCTTTCCGCCATACTGCCCGGTCTCAATGAACTTCTTTGCATTGTCCCAGGCCCCGCCGCCGTTATTCATCAGCATGGCCAGCAGAACACCGGCAATCGTCCCGACCATTAGCAACCCAGCCACAGCCTCAGCGCCAGCCAGATTCACCGGAACCCCGGCAATCGCAGGCACAGGCAGTACAGTACCTGGTGCATAGATCGCCGAGTTCGCCTGATAACTCGCGCTAAAGTGCCGGAAGATCAGCCCCACGGCCACCGGCAGCCCAACCGCGAGCACTCCCGGCAACA